>NZ_CP116392.1:0-4212116 GCF_028201555.1 Brevibacterium sp. BDJS002
GTGTCGAATTCCAAGAATGAGCTCATCAGCCAATGGCGGACGGTGGTCTCGACCCTGGATCAGGACCCCAGTCTGACCGCCCACCAGAGGGGATTCCTCTCGCTCGCGCTGCCCAAGGCTCTCGTCGACAATGCTCTGGTCCTCCTCGCTGTCCGCGACGAACACACGCGCAGAACCATTGAGACTCGACTTCTCGGTCCTCTGACCAGGGAGTTCTCCCATGTTCTTGGCTTCGAGGTGACCTTCGGGTTCGTCGTCGATCCGGAACTCGATGTACCGATTCGGTTCGAAGATCTCATCGGGGAACCCACACCGGGATCACCGATCGAAATCGATCCGGAGACATCCACCTCGGCGATGGATTCCACGGGATCCCCAAGCTATGCGCCGACGCAGGCCCCAGCGTCCGAGCCGCAGATCCCCTCTCCCTACAACCGCGCGCCTCACCCGCAGCCGCAGTCACCCAGGTACGAAGACGCCGGGCCGGCACCCAGCAATGGGGCACCTGTGGAAAGGACGACGCGAGAGATGAAGATCGCCGAGGCGACCGCCGCCCAGTCGACTCCGCCGGTCGAGGTTCCCGGACTCGCCCAGCTCAACCCGAAGTACACCTTCGACACCTTCGTCATCGGCGCTTCCAACCGCTTCGCACATGCCGCGGCCTTCGCTGTGGCCGAGGCACCGGCCAAGGCCTACAACCCACTGTTCATCTACGGCGATTCGGGTCTGGGCAAAACGCACCTCTTACACGCGATCGGCTACTACGCAACGCAGCTGTTTCCTGAGATCCGAGTGAAATACGTCTCGAGCGAAGAGTTCGTCAACGACTTCATCAACACCATCGGTTCGTCGAAGACCTCGAATTCGCTGCGTCCCGCGTTCCAGCGTCGCTACCGCGAGGTCGACATTCTGATGATCGATGACATCCAGTTCCTGCAGGGCAAGGATGCGACGGTCGAAGAGTTCTTCCATACCTTCAACGCTCTGCACAATGAGGTCAAACAGGTCGTCATCACCTCGGACCAGCCGCCGAAGATGCTCAAGGGCTTTGAGGAACGGCTGCGCTCACGCTTCGAATGGGGTCTCCTCACTGACGTGCAGCCTCCGGATATGGAGACCCGTTTCGCGATTCTGCGTCGCAAGGCCGCCGGCGAGCAGCTCGACGTTCCCAATGACGTCCTCGAATACATCGCCTCGCGGATCTCATCGAACATCCGCGAGCTCGAGGGCGCACTCATTCGCGTGACGGCCTTCGCCAACCTCAATGATCAGCAGGTCGATGTGAGTCTGGCCGAGACAGTACTCAAGGACTTCATCACCCAAGACGACACCCCAGCCATCACCGCAGCCGACATCATGGGACAGACCGCTGCCTACTTCAGCCTCACCCTCGATGACCTGTGCGGCACGTCCCGGTCGCGAACGCTGACCACTGCCAGGCAGATCGCCATGTATCTGTGCCGTGAGCTCACGGAGCTGTCGCTGCCCAAGATCGGCCAGGCCTTCGGCGGTCGCGATCACACCACCGTGATGCATGCGAACAAGAAGATTCGAACTCAGATGGCCGAACGACGAGCGGTCTACACTCAGGTCACCGAGTTAACAAACCGCATTAAACAGCAACATCGCCTATAGAACGCGGTATACACATCTGTGGATAACCATGGGGACAAACTGCGTATCCTGGGGATAGAATGGTGGATAACTCCACGAAGTGAGTGGACGGCTGTGAACTACATGGATGTGCTTACCCAAGCGCCCACCGAAGCATGTGTGAGCGTACACAGGGGATCCACACCCTCGGAGATCGCCCAAGCCTTGATTACTAGGGCGTAACCGATGGTTGTCCACAAACTCCACAGGTGCTAATACTTCTACTCATTGAATGGAAGTAATAAGAGGGTGACCGCCACCGACTGCATCGGGTCGGTTGGGGAGCTCTCGAGTGAGAGCTCGAGACCCATTCTGAGCACTGCCATTTATTCGAACACACTGTCACAGCCGATTCTCGAATACGAGATCCCTGAGTTCTCGCTTGAGTCGGTGTCTGTCGACGTTCATGATGTTGGCTGCCCAATGCCGGGACGCTGATATTTCCGATAGGCTGTGTAAAGTTTTCCGAGCAACGTCAAGCCAGTGTCTTGAGTACGTCGGGTGGCCACCCCGAAGGAGTAAAGTGAACGCCGAAGCATCTCCCCTGAAGTTCAAAGTCAACCGCGATGTCCTTGCCGATGCGGTGACTTGGGCTACCAAGACCCTCCCCAGTCGTCCCTCCGCACCAGTTCTCACCGGCATCCTCATCACCGCCGAGGCTGGTGGCACGGTCCGGCTCTCCGTCTTCGACTACGAAGTCTCGTCCCGAGTGGAGATCGCGGCCGACGTGGTCACGCCCGGTACGGTCCTCGTCTCCGGTCGACTCCTCGCAGACATCTCCAAAGCTCTTCCGAATCAGGACGTCACCCTGGAACAGATCGATTCGAAGGTCGACGTCACCTGCAGCTCGTCTCGCTTCTCGCTGATGACGATGCCGGTCGGCGAATACCCATCGCTGCCGCAGGTTCCCGACGCTTCGGGAACGGTCTCCGCCGGGGAATTCCAGAACGCCGTCTCCCAGGTCACGATCGCAACATCGAAAGATGACACTCTGCCGATCCTGACCAGTGTTCGCGTTGAGATCGAGGGCGAGAAGGTCACACTCCTGGCCACCGACCGCTACCGGCTCGCTGTCCGTGAGTTCACCTGGAATCCAGGTCGCCCAGATGTCTCCGCCGTTGCCCTTCTGCGCGGACGGACACTGTCCGATGTGTCGAAGTCCTTGGGCGGAGATGTCACGATCGGCCTGAGCAACGATGCGGGCAAGGATCTCATCTCCTTCACCTCGGCGGGCCGAGTCACGACCTCGCTGCTCGTCGAAGGCGAATATCCGAAGGTGCGGTCGCTGTTCCCCGATTCTGTGCCGATCCACGCGATCGTCGAAACAGGCGTTCTGCGTGAAGCAGTTCGTCGTGTCTCCCTCGTTGCCGAGCGAAACACTCCGCTGCGCTTCGAGGTCAGCGACGGAATGCTCACACTCCACGCCGGCACCGGTGACGATGCCCAGGCATCGGAAGCCGTTGAGGCTGTGCTGCAGGGTGACCCGATCACCGTGGGCTTCAACCCGCACTACATCGCCGAGGGTCTGGCCGCGATCGAGAGCCCGTACGTGAACTTCTCGTTCACTCAGCCGATGAAACCCGTCATCATCTCGGGACAGAGAGATCTGGAATCGACGGCCGACGAATCGTATCGATACTTGCTCATGCCAACTCGTATCTGAATGTGGATATCCCGACTTTCGCTGCGTAACTACCGGTCCTATCCGGAACTCGACCTCGAGTTCGAGCCCGGAGTCACCACATTCGTGGCCGACAACGGAACCGGCAAGACCAATATCGTCGAAGCCATCGGGTATCTGGCCCATCTGCGTTCTCATCGAGTTGCCTTCGATGCGCCTTTGGTCAACGAGTCCGCGCAGACGGCGACCGTGTCTGCTCTCGTCAACCGCGATCAGCGTCACGCCACTGTGGAAGTATCGATTCAGTCGAAGGGCGCCAACCGGGCACGAGTCAACCGCTCTCCAGTGAAGATGAAGGAGATTCTGGGACTCGTCTCCTGTGTGGTCTTCGCGCCGGAGGATCTCAGCCTGGTGCGCGGCGAACCAGCTGAACGACGTTCGTGGATGGACACCCTGGTCGTCTCACGCAACCCTCGATATTCCTCGGTGATCACGGACTTCGAACGCGCGCTCAAGCAGCGCAATGCTCTGCTCAAACGTCTTCGTGAGGACCGTGACCCGGGACTCGAGGCGACCTTGGACATCTGGAACATGGCCTACGCCGACTCTGCTTCGGAGCTGGTCTACGGCAGGCAGCGGATCCTCGCCGACATCGTCGAGCCGCTGCAGAAGAACTTCGCCTATATCGCCGCCGATGCTCGACTTGAGCGTCAGGGAATCCAGGCTCGCTATGATTCGCGCATCGACTATTCGCAGGCCGAATCGGCCGCCGAATGCCGCGAGCTGCTGTTGGCCGCCCTCGAACGTCGCCGCACCACCGAGATCGAACGCGGTCTGACCCTGCACGGTCCCGGCCGTGACGATCTGGCGCTGACGATCGGAGACCACCCGGCAAAGGGCTACGCCTCACATGGAGAAACCTGGTCCCTGGCCTTGGCCATGCAATTAGCCGGATGGGACCTGCTCAGCTCCGATGCCGGATCTGCTGCCGAACAGCCTGTCCTTGTCCTCGACGATGTCTTCGCCGAACTCGACACCGGACGCCGCAACCGACTTGCGTCGCGCATCACCGAGGCCGAACAGGTATTCATCACCGCGGCCGTGGACGGAGATCTGCCCGAAGGGCTGGAAGGCCGAAGGATCGGGCAGGAGCGTCTGCAGTCATGAGCGGCATCCAGAAGGACACCTCAACTCCGGTGGCCTCACTTGAGGCTCTCGACCGGGTCCGACGGATGGAGGCGACCGAGGCAAAGTTCGTTCGCAGCCGTCGCCGCTCGCGACTGCGCGGTGAAGCCGTCTACAGCGGCGCAGGTAAGGACAGACGAGATCCGGCAGCGATCTCATCGGCCCTGGGGAAGCTGATCTCCGCCCGAGGTTGGTCCTCGTCGATCGACATCGGCAAGGTGCTGGGCCGGTGGCCGGATCTGGTGGGAGAACAGGTGGCGATGCACTGCAAGCCCGTCGACTTCTCCCCTCCTCTGCTGATCATCGCCGCGGACTCAACGACCTGGGCGACTCAGCTGCGAGTGCTTAAGCCGACGATCCTCAGAGCGCTCGAGGCTGGTCTCGGCTCACAGACGATCACGGAGATCGAGATCCGCGGACCTAGGGGGCGCAGCTTCAAGAAAGGCCGGCGCAGCGTATCCGGCCGGGGACCTCGCGACACCTACGGCTGAGCCTCAGAGCCAACCCGAACGACGGTGTTCGGAGGGACTTCAGCAAGTGAAATTCTGACTCGGCTAGAGCCGAGATCTGAAAAGCGATAGAGAGCCTTAAACGGCGATAGCCGGTCCCGTTCGTGCCCGGGGGTACATCTGAGGCTTGGAAAATCCGGAAATGCACCTTAAAGGGCCGCTTACGGGCATTTCCGGTCATGGCGCGGTAGAATAGGAAGCTGATAGCGCCCACCCTTACAAGGAGTCATATGACGACCGAGGATCTGCCCCATTACGATGCCGGGGATATTACGGTACTCGAGGGTCTCGAAGCAGTTCGCAAACGACCTGGCATGTATATCGGTTCGACCTCGGAACGCGGTCTCCACCACCTGGTGCAGGAAATCGTCGACAACTCCGTCGATGAGGCGATGGCCGGATACTGCTCCCACATCGAGGTGACGATCCTCGCCGATGGTGGCGTGAGAGTCGTCGATGACGGGCGCGGAATGCCAGTGGCGATGCACCCCACCGAGGGCAAACCCACCGTCGAAGTGATCCTGACGATTCTGCACGCCGGCGGTAAGTTCGGCGGAGGCGGCTACGCCGTGGCCGGCGGTCTCCACGGTGTGGGTTCGACAGTGGTCAACGCGCTCTCCGAGCGTCTTGAGGTCGAAGTCCGCCGTGACGGCTACTTCTGGAACATGAACTTCGAGAAAGGCGTCCCTACCGGTGAGCTCACCCGTGGTGCTGAAACCTCAGAGACCGGCACGATGGTTACCTTCTGGCCCGACTCGACGATCTTCGAGACCACCGACTTCTCGTACGAGTACCTGCGCGCCCGCTTCCAGCAGATGGCGTTCCTCAACAAGGGCATGAAGATCAGCCTCACGGACGAACGCCACGTCCAGGTGGATGACGACAATGTTCAGATCGACGAAGACGAAGAGACAGACGCCAAACCGCGTGAGGCTACCTACCACTACGAACATGGTCTGCTCGACTACGTGCAGTACCTGAATTCGACGAAGAAGGCCGATCTCGTCCACCCTGACGTCATCGTCTTCGAGGCCGAGGAAGCCGAAGAGACGCTGTCGCTCGAAATCGCCATGCAGTGGACGACGTCCTACAGCGAATCGGTCCATACCTATGCCAACGTCATCAACACCCATGAGGGCGGCACCCACGAAGAGGGCTTCCGCACTGCGCTGACCTCGCTGATCAACAACTACGCTCGTGAGCAGAAACTCCTGCGGGAGAAGGACGCGAACCTCACGGGTGATGACATCCGTGAAGGACTGACCGCGGTCATCTCCGTCAAGCTCGGCGATCCGCAGTTCGAAGGTCAGACCAAGACGAAACTGGGCAACTCCGAGGTCAAGGGCTTCGTCCAGCGCGTTGTCCGCGATGAACTCGGACACTGGATGGAATCCAACCCGGCTCAGGCCAAGGACGTCGTCCGCAAGGGACTCCAGGCATCCCAGGCGAGATTGGCTGCACGCAAAGCCCGGGAAGCCACTCGACGCAAGGGACTGCTTGAGTCTTCGGGCATGCCCGGCAAGCTCAAGGACTGCCAGTCCAAGGACCCCACGATCTCCGAAGTCTTCATCGTCGAGGGTGACTCGGCAGGCGGCTCGGCGACTCAGGGCCGCAACCCGAACACACAGGCGATTCTGCCGCTGCGCGGCAAGATCCTCAACGTGGAGAAGGCCCGCCTCGACCGAGCTCTGGGCAACAACGAAGTCCAAGCCATGATCACCGCCTTCGGTACCGGTATCGGCGAAGAGTTCGACCTCGAGAAGCTCCGCTATCACAAGATCGTGCTCATGGCCGACGCGGATGTCGACGGCCAGCACATCACGACGCTGCTGCTGACTCTGATCTTCCGCTACATGAAGCCGCTCATCGAGCACGGTTACGTGTATCTGGCGACTCCTCCTCTGTATCGGATCAAATGGTCGAATGCTCCTCATGAGTTCGCCTACACCGAGAAGGAAAGCGACGGATTGCTGGAAGCCGGTAAAGCGGCGGGCAAACGCCTGCCCAAGGACATGGCGATTCAGCGCTATAAGGGTCTGGGCGAGATGAACTACTCGGAGCTGTGGGAGACAACGATGGATCCCGACCACCGGCTGCTCAAGCAGGTGTCGCTCGACGACGGGATCGTCGCGGATGAGATCTTCACAGTCCTCATGGGTGATGACGTTGACTCGCGTCGACGCTTCATCCAGGAGAACGCGAAAGACGTTCGCTTCCTCGATATCTGATTCTCACCGTCGGTTCCCGGCCTGTGCCGGGAACCGACGGTCACACAGACTTTCATGAACTCAAGCACCGCCCTCATGCGCGGGTTAAGACACAAGGGAAGAGCCCACATTGGCTGACGAAAACGATATCGGAACCGAAATCAACCGTGTCGAACAGGTTGATCTCAATCTCGAGATGCAGAGGTCGTACCTCGATTATGCGATGAGCGTGATCGTCGGACGTGCTCTGCCTGACGTCCGTGACGGACTCAAACCAGTTCACCGGCGCGTGCTGTACGCGATGTTCGACGGCGGTTACCGTCCGGACCGCAACTTCTCCAAGTGCTCACGCGTCGTCGGCGATGTCATGGGCCAGTACCACCCGCACGGTGACTCGGCGATCTACGATGCCATGGTCCGACTCGTGCAGCCGTGGACCATGCGCTATCCGTTGGTCGCGGGACAGGGAAACTTCGGCTCTCCAGGTGACGATGGTGCGGCTGCGCCACGTTATACCGAGTGCAAGATGGCTCCCCTGGCTCTCGAGATGGTCAGGGACATCGAAGAGGGCACCGTCGATTTTCAGGACAACTACGACGGCCGTAACCAGGAACCGACGGTTCTGCCGTCACGGTTCCCGAACCTGCTGGTCAACGGTTCGTCCGGCATCGCTGTCGGTATGGCGACCAACATCCCACCGCACAACCTCCGTGAGGTTGCCGCCGGAGCGCAGTGGCTGCTGTCTCACCCCGAGGCCAGCAAGGAAGAGGCTCTCGAAGCACTGCTCGGCATCGTCAAGGGCCCGGACTTCCCGATGGGTGCAACCATCCTGGGTCGCAAGGGCATCGAAGACACCTACCGCACCGGTCGCGGGTCGATCACACAGCGTGCCGTCGTCGAGGTCGAAGAGATCCAGGGACGCACCTGCCTGGTCGTGACTCAGCTGCCCTACATGGTCAACCCCGACACCCTGGCTGCGAAGATCGCCTCCTACGTCAAGGACGGCAAGGTCGCAGGCATCGCGGATCTCCGCGACGAGTCCTCGGGACGAACCGGACAGCGTCTGGTCATCGTGCTCAAGCGCGATGCGGTGGCCAAGGTCGTCCTCAACAACCTCTACAAGCACACCTCGCTGCAGGAGAACTTCTCCGCGAACATGCTGGCGATCGTCGACAGCGTGCCGCGCACTCTCAGCCTGGACTCCTTCCTCCGTCTGTGGGTCAAGCACCAGGTCGAAGTCATCGTGCGTCGCACCGAGTTCCGTCTGCGCAAGGCCGAGGAACGTGCGCACATCCTGCGTGGCTACCTCAAGGCACTCGACGCCCTCGACGAGGTCATCGCACTGATCCGGCGTTCTCCCTCGTCCGATGAGGCTCGGTCGGGACTGATGGACCTCCTCGAGGTCGATGAGATTCAGGCCAATGCCATTCTCGACCTGCAGCTGCGTCGTCTGGCCGCCCTGGAACGCCTGAAGATCCAGGAAGAGGCCGAGAAGATCGAGCAGCAGATCGCCGAGTTCAAATACATCCTCGCAACCCCCGCCCGGCAGCGTGAGATCGTGTCGGAAGAACTCGACGAGATCGTCGAACGCTACGGCGATGATCGTCGGACCAAGATCATGGCCGGATTCGACGGCGATGTATCGATGGAAGACCTCATTCCGGAGGAAGAGGTCGTCGTCACCATCACCCGCGGCGGCTATGCCAAGCGCACGCAGAACCACCTGTATCGCGCTCAGCACCGCGGTGGCAAGGGAATCAAGGGCGCAAACCTACGCGGCGACGACGTCGTCGAACAGTTCTTCGTCACCTCGACACACAACTGGCTGCTGTTCTTCACCAACACCGGTCGTGTGTACCGCGCAAAGGCCTATGAGCTCCCCGAGGGTTCACGGGATGCCAAGGGCCAGCATGTGGCGAACCTGCTTGCCCTGCAGCCGGGCGAGACGATCGCCAAGGTACTCTCCATCCGCGACTACGAGGAAGCAGAGTTCCTCATCCTGGCCACGCAGTCCGGTGTCGTGAAGAAGACCCGTCTGAGCGAATACGACTCGAATCGCACGGGCGGCGTCATCGCGATCAACCTCCGTGAGTACAAGGGTCAGCCGGATGAACTGGTCTCGGCACGGATTGTGAGCTCCGAGGATCACCTCCTCATGATCTCCCGCAAGGGAATGTCGATCCGGTTCGCAGCCGACGATGATTCGATTCGTCCCCTGGGCCGCGTCACCGGCGGCGTGACCGGAATGAAGTTCAAGGGTGATGACGAGCTGCTGACCATGGATGTCATCCAGCCAGACACGTTCGTCTTCGTCGTGACTGAGGGCGGCTACGCGAAGCGGACCCCCGTCGACGAATACCGTCTGCAGGGCCGTGGCGGTCTGGGAATCCGGGTTGCCAAGATCACGGAACAGCGCGGAGACTTGGTGGGAGGACTCATCGTCGACGAGGGAGAAGAAGTCCTCGTCGTCATGGAGCGCGGTAAGATCGTACGGTCGAATATCGATGAAGTTCCGGCAAAGGGACGCAACACCATGGGTGTGGTGTTCGCGAAACCGGGCAAGAATGACCGTATTATCGCAGTAACGCGTGGACCCGAGACCGTGGTCGAAGAGCTAGACGAAGAAGCTGACGAACCAGAGGGCGAGGACGTGGAGCCTCAGACCGGCAGCGAGGATGTGGAAGAGTGAGCGACAACAAACAGCCAGGCTCAGGCAAGATCATACGCACGTCCAGTGGTTCGACCCGCTTGACAGCAGGATCGTCGAAGAACGATGACAAGGCTGGTGCTGCCGGCTCCGGCAATTCGGCGGGCTCGGGGAATTCGGGCAAAGCACCCGATACGACCCGGGTGGTGACCCCGCCTGCTCCTAAAGCTTCACCGAAGCCCAACAGGGCACCTTCAGCTGGGCAGCCCTCGCCCGGACAAACCTCGGGCGGGCCTGGTGGCTCGTCCTCGGCAGGGACCGCCACAGGCGGCTCTGCGCCTTCGAGCCAGGCCACAGGATCACCGAAGCAGTCCTCGGGAGGTGGCCAGTCCACCTCGGCGATGGGAGCCGCGGCCAACACCATTCGCGCCAGCTCCGGCAGCGTGAAAATGGGCGTCAAGAACATGGTCGACAGCGGCAAGGGCAACAAAAAGAAGAAGGGCCCGCGCACGGTCCGCCTCACCGTGTCGGCGGTTGACCCTTGGTCGGTCATGAAGATGTCGTTCCTCATGTCCGTTGCCATCGGCATCGCCACCATCGTGGCCTTCGTCGTTCTCTGGGTCGTCCTCCAAGCCACCGGCGTCATGAGCGGTCTGGAGACGACGATCGGTGAAATTGCCGGCGCGGAGTCGGCCGAGAAGATCGTCGGAATCTTCGGCTTCGGCCGAGTCGTGGCGGCCGGCTTCATCATCGCCGTCATCAACATCGTGCTGATGACTGCCCTGTCGACTCTGGCCGCGTTCATCTACAATATCGGATCCCTCATCGCGGGCGGATTCCATCTGACCCTGACCGACGACTGACCCACTCTGACCGACGTCTGAGGCCTGTGACCGCCTGTTTCGGCGCTCACGCCCCCTCATCGGTTCCTTTGCCAGAACGGCGGCCCGGATGCCCTCCACGGGAATTCCGGGCCGCCGGCAGACGTTTGTGAGACCTGGCAGCGCGTATGATGAGGGCATGTGAGGCGAGTCACTGTCAGCCGATTTGTGTTGGAATGACCGGTTGGGTATCGTTTTACTTCGGGTTCACCCCCTGAAAAGGGCCTATAGCTCAGGCGGTTAGAGCGCTTCGCTGATAACGAAGAGGTCCCTGGTTCAAGTCCAGGTAGGCCCACATCCTTTCGAGGAGGATCATGAAGAAATGGATTCTCAGTGGTCTCACACTTGTGGGACTCGGAGTATTCTTCCGGTGGCGGCACGGCAATCAGAGTGCCCAGGCCGAATGGTCCGAACACACCGACTCGGTGTGAAGGTGAAACCCTTCTGGGGGTATGGCGCAATTGGTAGCGCACCTGCTTTGCAAGCAGGGGGTTAGGGGTTCGAGTCCCCTTACCTCCACCAGACGATGAAGGCTCCGAACCGATATGGTTCGGAGCCTTCGTGGTTTTCGAGCGAGATTCTCAGGCTCGCCAGTAGCCGATGTATGCGTCGATCAGGCCATCGTAGGTGTGCAGAGTCCGGTCGCCGTTGAAGTTCTGGTGCCAGACCTGTCCTTCGTAGTAGATTCCGATGTGGCCGTAGCTGCTGGTCTGGGCACCATCGCCCCACACGAGGATGTCACCGTTCTCGAAGTTGTGGTCGGTGTTCCAGCTGAACCCGTTCGCAGCCATTTTCTTGCCGCCGATTCCGCCGTTTTGGTAGTCAATGGCATTTCCCCACGCGCCGTGGTCGACGCCATGGATTTCTTCGAGAGCTCGGGAGATCAGGCTCACGCATTCGCCCTGGTAGCCGCCCTTCGAGTTCTTAAGGCCCTGTCCTTCGTAGTGGTGGAGGAAGTCACCGGTGTTGTCGAACTTCACCTCTGCCGATGGATTCACCGGGGACGCTTGCCCGGCCTCGACGTTTGTTCCACCTGTGCTGGCAGTTGATGCTTCAGCGGCGGTGGCGACAGTGCTGGTGCCAAGCAAAGCTGCTGCGGCAATCGTCGCCGCTGCCAGGGACTTCGTGGTTACGGTCTTCAGAGTCATTCCTCATCCGTTCGCTCGGAGTGCCTTTGTGAGTGGAAGCACTGGACTTCCAGTCTCGACGCTAACAACGGAGTCGAAGGGACTCAGCCGCTGATGATGGGTGCACAGAGAACTGTGATGGGGTATCCGCGCCGTGTGCACATGCCGTTCATCGATCCGTTGTCGACCAGGAGAAGTGACGGATGCAACCAGGTGTGCAGGTAAGATTTTCCCGATATTCCCAAGTTGACGGAATAAGCTGAGACAGATTGCCGTTGATCTCTTTGCCCACACGCAGATTCGGCCTCTGCCTGTGGTATTCCGCCCAGTCCGGGCGATGACAGAAAATTTTTCGATCGGAGCACCTCTTTGTCCAGCGACACCTCACCGTCCCGTCCCAACGATCCGCGGGCTGACTCCATCGATCCTGCCGGAATGAGGGTGATCTGGCTGCTGCTGGTCGCCGCCTTCGTCGCGATCCTCAACGAAACGACGATGGCCATTGCGATCCCAGAGCTCAACGCTTCGCTGGGGATTCCGCCAGAGCTCGGCCAGTGGCTGACCAGTGCATTCATGCTCACCATGGCCGTTGTCATTCCGACGACCGGATTCCTCCTGCAGCGTTTCAGTACCCGCCAGATCTTCCTGGCGGCGATGATCTTGTTCTCCTCGGGCACCCTGATCTGCCTCGTGGCTCCCGGATTCACCGTCCTGCTCGTCGGACGCGTCGTCCAAGCTGCGGGCACCGGCATCATGATGCCTCTGCTGATGACGACGATGATGAATGTCGTCCCAGCGCACTCCCGTGGCCGCATGATGGGTCGGGTCGGCCTCGTCATCTCACTCGCCCCTGCAATCGGTCCGACGATGTCGGGCATCGTCCTCGACTCCCTCGGGTGGCGCTGGCTCTTCGCCATCGTCCTCCCGATCGCGCTCATCGCCCTCGGCCTCGGCGCCAAGTGGATGACCAACCTCGGCGAGAGCACCCACGCTCCGATCGACTACGTCTCCGTCGTGCTCTCGGTCTTTGCTTTCGGTGGCATCGTCTTCGGCCTCAGCCAGTTCGGCGGAGGACATGGCGGCGACGCAGGTGGAAGCTCCTCAACCGGCTTCGCGTGGACTGCGATCGCCGCCGGGCTTGTCTTCCTTGCCCTCTTCGCCTGGCGACAGCTGGTGCTGCAGAAGGAGGATCGGGCCCTGCTCGACCTGCGCGTCTTCTCCGCGAAGAACTATGTCATTGCTGTCATCATCATGGCCGTCGTCTCACTGGCCATGTTCGGCACCTTCTCCCTGCTTCCGCTGTACCTGCAGAACGTCGCCGGGCTCAACGCCACCCAGTCGGGTCTCGTCCTGCTGCCGGGATCGATCCTCATGGGCGTCCTTGCACCTGTCATGGGCCGCATCTACGACGCACGAGGACCCAAGACTCTCCTGGTCCCAGGATCGATCATGATCGCCGCATCGATGTTCTCCTACTCCATGGTCGGCATCGGCACGCCCACGTGGGTGCTCGTTGTCATCCAGACCGTCATGTCGCTGGGACTGGCCGCGTCGTTCACACCTCTGTTCTCCGCCTCGCTGGGTTCGCTGGAGCGCAAGCTGTACTCGCATGGTTCTGCGGCGCTCAACACCATGCAGCAGGTGGCCGGAGCGGCTGGAACCGCGCTGCTCATCTCCATCTACTCCTCTGCCCTGCATTCGGGTGAGGCGGCAGGCCGTTCCGTGGCGGAGTCCGGTCAGCCGGGAGCGCACAGCGCGTTCCTGCTGGCAGCGATCATCGCTCTCGTGCCCGTGGTGCTCTCGTTCTTCATCAAGAAGCCCGAAGACCAGGAAGATGCCCCCGCCGAGGTGGTCGACCTGGCCCCGAAGTCACCCGCCGAGTGATCTGAGGGACAGTGGGCCCCGGGTGTGCACCGTGAACTGGTGCACACCCGGGGCCTTCTGCAACTCTGGACCTTGAGCACATCGGGTCGTGGGATGACTCAGGGTCTTGATGACTTCGGGTCTTGATGACTCAGCCCTTGACCGTGCTGTGGCGAACCGGTTTCAGACCGACTGTCCGGTCGGTGCAGTCAGCGTCCCCGAGACGCCGTCTCCTGCGTCTTCGGAGTTCGCCAGCGTCTGCGAAGCGCGACGCAGTTCTCCGCCGCGAGACAGGGCTCCGATGAGGAAGACGATGAGGCCGGCGACGGTGACCAGAGAACCGGCCCACAGCGGAGATGAGTAGCCGAGGCCAGCGGCGATGGTGAGTCCGCCGATCCAGGCACCGAAGGCATTGCCCACGTTGAAGGCTGCGATGTTCGCTCCTGAGCCCAGTGTCGGTGCGGCCTGAGAATGGCGCATGATGCGCATCTGCATCGCGGGCACCGTGGCGAACCCGAACCCGCCCATGAAGATCAGGGCGATGATCGTGGCGACCTTGCTGTCGGCAAGCTGCGAGAACACCGCGAGGATGATCACGAGCCCGATGAGCAGAACGAGCAGTGTCCGCCCGAGGTTCCTATCGGCAGCCTTGCCGCCGAGGATGTTGCCGATGAAGAGTCCGACTCCGAACAGGACGAGCAGCCATGGCACGGTGGAACTGGCGAACCCGGTCACCCCGGTGAGTGTGAATGCCATGTAGCTGAAGGCACCGAACATACCGCCATAGCCGAGGATCGTGATGAGGATCGAAGCCCACACCTGTCCGGATGCGAAGATACGGAACTCGCTGAGGATGTTTCCGGTCGACTTCGCCTGTGCAACTGCGGCAGGGATGAGGGCAATGATCCCGGCAAGGGCGATGACGCCGATGATGCTGATGGCCCAGAAGGTTGAGCGCCATCCGGCGGCTTGGCCGAGGAACGTTCCCAGGGGAACGCCGAGGACGTTGGCCGTGGTGAGGCCCGCGAACATCATCGAGATGGCTGCCGCCTGACGGTTTGGTGCGACAAGTCCGGCCGCGACGACCGAGCCGATGCCGAAGAAGGCACCGTGACAGAGCGCGGCGACGATCCGCCCGAGCATCATGAGCTCGTAGCTGGGTGCGAGGGCGGAGAGCGCATTGCCGATGATGAAGAGGACCATGAGCCCGATGAGCGCCGTCTTGCGGTTGACTCGGGTCAGCGCCACTGTGATGAGGATGGCGCCGACGGCGACAGCGAGAGCATATCCCGAGATCAGATAGCCGGCGACGGTTTCGGTGACGCCGAAGTCGGCTGACACCTCGGGCAGCAGGCCCATGATGACGAACTCCGTGAGTCCGATTCCGAACCCGCCGATGGCGAGAGCGAAAAGTGCGAGTGGCATGGTGTGTATCTCCTTTTGCGTCAGGACGGCGGACCACCTCGGCGCGTGTGCAATAGAAGGCGTATGCAGTAGTTGCATGCGCAACGATATAAATACTTGCACACGCGTTCTATCGGCGCAAGTGGTGTATTCTGTGGGGAAGACGATTGTGAGGGAGAGACACATGGGCATCAGGGATGACGCAGTCGAGATCCGGTCTCGAGGCTGGCGCACTCTTGCCGCTCTGCACGCATTGATCGAGACTGAGTTGGAGCGTTCACTCCAGCGTGAGCATCAGCTTTCGGTCGTTGAATTCACTGTTCTGGATGCGCTCAGCCGGCAGGACGGCTGGCACATGCGCATGCGGCAGCTGGCTCGTGCGGCAGCATTGTCGAGCAGTGCTACGACGCGTCTCGTCACCCGTCTGGAGGACCGTGGACTGCTGACGAGGATCCTCTGCAATGACGACCGTCGGGGCATCTACACCGAACTCACCGATGCTGGTTGGAAGCTGTTCGAAGCTGCCCGACCAACACATGATCAAGTCCTTGAGGCGGCGCTGACCGAAGCAGGCGAAGTCCCGGAACTCGGGCCTCTGGTCACCGCTCTGCATTCCGAGGTTGTCCAGGCTTAGATTTCGTGCGCGGTTCCCTGGGCCGAGGCGGCTAGGCACTGTAGTCAGGTTGGGTGTGTGGGAGTAGTGTGTCTGCCACAGTTCGGACTGAGGAAGGACTCATGGACACTCAGATCCTCCCCGCTACAGCAGAGCGTTTCGATGACGTGGAGACGATGCTCGGGCCCAAGCGCGGCCCCGATGCCATCGCCTGCTGGTGCCTGACCTATCGGCTCGGCAGCAGAGCATCAGGCAAGCTCGATGCCGCCGCGAGGAAGGCCGCCGTTCACGATCTGTGCTCCCATTCGCCGTCACCTGGGATTCTCGCCTATCTCGAGGATGAG
This sequence comes from Brevibacterium sp. BDJS002, assembly GCF_028201555.1. Lineage (NCBI taxonomy): Bacteria > Bacillati > Actinomycetota > Actinomycetes > Micrococcales > Brevibacteriaceae > Brevibacterium > Brevibacterium sp. BDJS002. The sequence continues at coordinate 16,055 of NZ_CP116392.1, forward strand.
GTCGTCGGCTGGGCATCGGTGGCTCCTCGCTCTCAGGTCGCGGAACTGGCCGATCCGACGACGTATCCGAGAGTCGATGATGTCGAACCGTGGTCGATCTTCTGTCTGCGCACCCGCGGAGGGAAGCGACGGCAGGGAATCGGTCAGCAGGTGCTGCGCGGAGTCATCGACTTCGCCTGGTCCAACGGCGCCGAGGTGATCGAGGCATATCCCTTGGACACGACGGAGAAGACGGCACCTGTCTTCACCTACCCCGGGCTGCGCTCGATGTTCGAGAAGGAGGGTTTCACGAAGGTCGCGGACACCGAGTCCGTGATCGGCGGAGCCAGGCGTGTGGTGATGCGCTTGGAGTCCTCGTGAGCAGCGGATCCCTCACTCACCCCTGCGATTGCGCAGTCAGTGTATGAGCGGGTAATATCGGCCTGTACTCCGGGGGTATGGCGCAATTGGTAGCGCACCTGCTTTGCAAGCAGGGGGTTAGGGGTTCGAGTCCCCTTACCTCCACTCGAGAAGCTATTGAGACAGCACTCGTAAAAGAAGATCCCGCCGACAGCGATATGGACGCTGTCGGCGGGATCTTTGTCTGTGCTCTGTGCCCGACTAGATTCAGGCGTGGACGCGGATGAGGTGTTCGTTGGTGAACGCCTGGAAAGCCCACTGGGCGTTCTCGCGGCCGTAGCCCGAGCGGTTGATGCCGCCGAACGGGTACTCCGGTCCCGATTCCATGTGTCCGTTGATGAGAGTCATTCCGGCGTTGATCTTGGCACCGAATTCCTCTCCCTTTTCGAGGTCATCGGTCCACACCGAGCTCATGAGACCGTATTCGGTGTCATTGGCCAGACGCAGTGCATCCTCTTCGTCCTTGGCTCGGTAGATCATGACTGCGGGTCCGAAGAGCTCATTGCAGCCGAGGTCCGACTTCGGGTCGATGTCGGAGATCACTGCAGGCGACATGAACCAACCTGGACGGTCGAGCTTCTTGCCGCCGGTGTGCAAAGTGGCACCATCGGATACTGCCTTGTCGATCATGGCGACAACCTCATCGAGGGCGCCCTCGGAGGAGACCGGTCCCATGCCGACATCCGGGTCATCGAAGGTCGAGACCTTCGTCGCCTCGGCGGCCTTGACGGCCTCGGCGAGGAACTCGTCGTAGAGATCATCGACGACGATCATGCGCTTCGGTGAGGTGCAGACCTGACCGGCGTTCGCCAGGCGCAGTCCGACGAGCTTCTGGGCCAGTGCCGGCACGTCCTTCGAGTCGAGGACGACGGCGGGGTCATTGCCGCCGAGTTCGAGGACGGCACGCTTGTAGTACTTGGCGGCGATGGCGGCCACTGAGGCACCGGCACCCTCGGACCCGGTGAGCGAGAAGCCCTTGACGCGGAAGTCCTTGAGGACCTCCTCGGCGTGGGAGCTGTCGAGGTAGATGTTCTGGTACACACCCTTGGGCAGCCCCGCCTCGGTGAGGAGATCTTCGAAGTACTGTGAGGACTTCGGGCAGATGGAGGCCTGCTTCATGATGATCGAGTTGCCGACCATGAGGTTGGGCAGCACGAAGCGAGCGATCTGGTTGTAGGGGAAGTTCCACGGCATGATTCCCAGCAGCACGCCAAGCGGCTGGTGGCGCACGTAGCTGCTGGCCGCACCTGCGGCAGCCAGATGTGTGGGTGCCAGGTGGGTGGCGGCGTTGTCGGCCATCCAGCGGGCTGTGCGGGCGACCTTGTCGACCTCGCCGAGTCCCTGCTTCTTGATCTTGCCCATCTCACGGCCGATGATGTCGGTCATCTCGTCGGCATTGGCATCGACGAGGTCAGCGAACTTCCGCAGGATCGTCGCGCGCTCATGCAGCGGAGTCTCTTTCCACGACAGGTGGGCTTCGTGGGCGCGATCGATGTAACCGGGAATCTCTTCCTTGGGAACGGAGGCGAACTCCTCCTCGATCTCACCGGTATTGGCATTTGTCACTGCGAACTTGCTCATGAACGTCCTCTCGAGCATAGGAAACGGCGATACAGGGTCAACAAGAAGAATGACGTGCGCATTCCGCTGGGGCAAGTCGGTCTCACACCTTGCCCACCTCTGACCCGAATCTCGGGCCTCAGTTCTCAGCGCGAGAAGCGGAACTGGGGGCCGCCTCGGCGATGATGGTGGTCCGGGAAGAGCACTGCCTGCTGCGTTTCACGGCAAACGACAGCGCGGCAGCGACCGCGCACATCGCGGCACCGCCCCACCAGGCGTAGGTGTACTCGCCGAAGACGTCGCGGATGACGCCCGCACCGAAGGCCGCAGCCGCAGCACCGAGCTGGTGGGCCGCGAAGACCCAGCCGAAGACGATCGTCCCCTGCTCGCCGAATACCTCACGACACAGCGCCGAGGTGGGCGGAACGGTGGCGACCCAGTCGAGGCCGTAGATGACGATGAAGAGCACCATGGACGGGTGCACGATGTCCGAGAGCAGCCAGGGCAGAAGCAGAAGCCCGACGCCGCGGAACGTGTAGTACGTGAGGAGAAGGATGCGCGGGTCGAACTTGTCGGTAAGCCAGCCCGAGAATACGGTGCCGACGATGTCGAAGACACCGACGACGGCGAGCAGGCCCGCCGCTGTTGTCGACGGCATTCCGTGGTCATGGGCGGACGGGATGAAGTGGATGCCGATGAGCCCGTTGGTCGTTGCCCCGCAGATGGCGAACGCGATCGCCAGAGCCCAGAAGGAACGGTGTCGCACCGCGAAAGCCAGCCCCGCAAACGCGCGCTTGGCGGCTCCGCCGGTCGGCTTCTCCTCGGGAACATAGGTCTCGGGATCGGCACCGTAGGGCAGGACTCCGCGGTCCTCAGGGTGATCGCGCAGGACGAACCATACGATCGGCACGGCCACGAGAGCCGCGGCGGCGATGAGCAGCGAAGCGGGTCGCCACCCGGTGGACTCGGCGATTGCGGCGACCGGGGGCAGGAAGATGAGCTGACCGGTGGCCGACCCGGCCGTGAGCATCCCCATCACCAATCCGCGGCGGCGGATGAACCAGCGATTGGCAATAGTTGCGGCGAAGACCATGGCCATCGACCCCGTGCCCAGCCCGATGAGCACGCCCCAGAAGACGAGCAACTGCCAGGACGCGGTCATGATGACACTGCCACCGGCGCCGGCTGCGACGAGGAAGAGCGCGAGGGCGACGATCTGGCGAACTCCGAAGCGATCCATAAGCGCAGCGGCGAACGGGGCCGTGAGTCCGTAGAGGATGAGGTTGACGCTGACCGCCAAGGACATGACACTCATCGACCAGCCGAAGTCATTGTGGAGCGGGATCATGAGCGCACCAGGTGCTGCCCGGAAGCCTGCTGCGGCGAGCAGGGCAAGGAAGGCGACGGCCGCCACCCACCAGGCAGGGTGAATGCGGCGGCGCTTCGACCCCTGCGGTCCGGCGGTGCCTCGAGGAGTGGTCGACATCGATCCCTCACACTTTCTTGAAAGAAGTTATGCTGGATGAAGTATAGACAGACTTCGCTGAAGAAAGGAAAGGGCTCATGCCGTTGAGATCAGACTGGTCCGAGGCGCTGTGCCCCATCGGGAGATCGCTCGATGTGCTCGGTGACCCCTGGGTGCTGCTCATCGTCCGTGACGTCCTCCATGGACGCGGTCGCTTTGAGGCGTTGCGTGAGGGACTGCAGATCTCCGAAGCGGTGCTCAGCCGGCGTCTGCATGCGATGGTCGAGGCTGGTCTGCTCGAGCGGGTCGACTATCAGGACGGTGCACGCACCCGCCAGAAATACGCTGGCACCGAGGCCGCGGCCGATCTTCTGCCGATCCTCCAGCAGCTTGCGCTCTGGGGAGAGAAGCACACGGAGATGCCCGCTGCAGGCGGACATATGGCGATGATCCACGAAGACTGCGGCGAGGAGACCACACACGGTGAAGTGTGCAGCTCGTGTGGTCAGACGCTCGTTGCTGAGGCGATGACCTGGGTGAAGCCGTGGAAGAACGTTCGCGTCACCCTCGGACCGGTGGGGTCGCTGGTTTAGACTGCGAAGATGCCCGATCAACGAAGACTGAGCTATTTCGTGGCCTCCTCCCTCGACGGCTTCATCGCAGGACCCGATGGGAGCGATCCGAGTTCCTGGTGGCCCATGACCGATGACTACCTCGACTTCATCCGCACCGAGTACCCCGAGACTCTGCCCGGCCCCGCCCGGCAGGCGCTGGGCGTCACCGACCCTGGGCATCACTTCGATACCGTGGTCGAGGGACGTCGTTCCTTCGAAATCGGCCTGGCCGCTGGATTGCCGGACGCCTACCCTCATCTGCGCCACCTCGTGTTCTCAACGACCTTGGAGTCTCCATCCGATTCGGACGTCGAAATCGTCAGCGGCGATCCGATCGAGCGGATCAGGCAGCTCAAGGACGAACAGGGAAAGGGCATCTGGCTTGTCGGTGGAGGCACACTCGCAGCGAGCCTGCGACCGGAGATCGACGAACTGATCATCAAACTCGGGCCCGTGACCCTGGGCTCGGGAATTCCGCTCTGGGGTCATGATGCGGGATTCGACAGGGAGATCTGGTCTCGGACCGAGGCCACAAGCTACCCCGGTGGAATGACCCTGCTGCGCTTCGAACGGGCCGGGGACGGCTGAGAGCGGCTGAGCTGACTTAAGATCCGTCCGGGGCGATGTGCACCGTGAATGGTCGCGTAGCTGAGTCATAGGCAGCCGTCGTTCCGGTGGCTCCCATGCCGCTGGCTCGGGCCGGCTCATAGGTCCGCACGCCGCTGCCGCCCTGCCACTGATTGACCCAAACGACACCGGCGGGGATGCTGGCAGCCAGATCGATGTGATCGGCATTGCGCGAGTACACCGTGGCAGCCAGTCCGAATGATGACTCTGACGCCCGTTCGAGCCCCTGAACGAATGACGACACGACCGAGACCGGAGCGATAGGACCAAAGGTCTCCTCAGTCATGACCGACATCGAAGAGTCGACATCGGTGATGACAGTTGCTGGATAGAAGAACCCGTGACCATCGGGGACTTCACCTCCTGTTTGCACCGTGGCACCTTTCGCTACGGCATCGCTGACCTGGTCACCGACGATGTGCCGCTGCCTCTCGTCGACCAGGGGTCCCATCATCACATCCGGCTGCAGGCCATCGCCGAAGGCGTACGCTTCGGCAGCCTTGACCAGCTCGACGACGAATTCCTCAGAAATGGCCTGATGCACGAAGATGCGTTCCATTGATGTGCAGATCTGCCCCGTATTGACGAACGAGCCGAAGGCCACCGCCTCAGCGGTCGCCCGAACATCGACGTCTTCGTCGACGATGACCGGATCCTTTCCGCCAAGTTCGAGAACTGCACGGTGCAGTGCCTCTCCTGATGCGGCACCGACCTTCCGCCCGGCGGACACGGAACCGGTGAAGTGAACCAGGTCGATGTCTTCGTGACCGACCAAGGGTTCACCGGCGTGGACGTCGCCGAGCACGAGGTTTAGGACGCCGTCGGGGAGGTCGAGCAGCTCGAACAGTCGCACTGTCGACAGCGGTGAGCGTTCGGAGGGCTTGATCACTACGGTGTTTCCGGCCGCAAGCAGGGGGCCGAGAGCACCTAAAACCATCGTGACGGGGAAGTTCCACGGTGTCACGACGGCGGCCACGCCCACCGGCTGGCGGATGATTCGAGTGCGACCTCCGTCGGGATCGTCGGCAGAGGTTTCGAATGCGTATGTCAGCGCTTCCCGTGCGGAGGCCTTCAGCCCTCCAACTCCGGCCGCGATGAAGTTGCGGCCGATGCCCACGGGTTTGCCCATCTCGCGGCATTCGAGTTCGGCCAGTTCGTCGGTGTGTTCCTCGATCCGATCCGCCCAGCGGATGATCCGGGCCACGCGGTCCTCGACCGTCAGTGCCCTCCACGCGGATTGGGCTGTCCGCGCCGAGATGACTGCCAGGTCGACGTCGGCTTCCGCCCCTTGCGGGAACTCGGCGACTGGCTCCTCGGTCGATGGATTTATCACCGTCAATCGGTTCGGGTCCTGGGAGTCGGTCCAGGTGCCGTCGATGTAGTTCTGCAGTGTCTTCACAATTGTCGCGTCTCCTCTGAAGATGGGAAATGGTCGGTGGCTGTGCCGGAGTCGGCCTGTGCCCTGGTCAGTTGATGCGGTCGGCCATCAGCTCGCCGACCATGATCGATGCCAGGTTCGTGTTGGCGCGGGGCACCGATGGGAAGATCGATGCGTCGACGATGTAGAGGTTCTCGGTCCCGTGCACTCGGCAGTCGGAATCGACGACGGTGGTTGGATCATCGGCTCGTCCCATACGGCAGGTGCTTGTTCCGTGCTGAGCATCGGCGACAGTAGCCAAAAGGTGGGCATCCAGGGCGTCATCGTCGTCCAAAACAGCGAAGAGCTCCTGATTGCAGTCCTTCACGGATCCGCCGAGGATGGCCTGCGTCGCGTCCTGGTCGAGCAGTTTCACTGCGGCTCGGATGCCGGCACGCAGCCGGGCACGGTCGCCAATCTCGGAGAGCATCCGTTCTGCGACTGCAGGTTGCGCGTGGGGGTCAGTCGAGGTCAGCGTGACCGTGCCGCGGGAGTCAGCCTGGTTGAGCCAGACCCCGAAGGCGCCGTATTCGGCACCTGTGTTCGCCGTCGCCATGGAGATCACGCTCTGGTTCATCGAGACGAACATCAGATCGTTGTATCTAACTATCTCGGTTCCCTCTTCTGGGCCGCTGGACCAGCGCACGCACACATTCGTGTGGCGATCGTCCGGTGACGAGATGCCCGAGGAGTCATTGAGCGGAAGGGTGATAGACGCCATCGCATGGTCCTGCAGACCCTGTCCCACAGGAAGGTCGGCGAGGACGTCGATGCCCAGAGACTCGAGCTGGTGGTGTGGGCCGATGCCAGATCGTAGGAGGATCGTCGGTGAGTGGATAACCCCGGCGCTGAGGACGACGGTGTCTGCGTACCGGGTTTCGGAGTCCTGCCCGGAGAGCAGGCTGACACCGACCGCACGTGAGTCTTCGAAGAGGACACGGTCGACCGTTGCCTCGCCGAGGATTGTGAGAGTCGGCAGTTCACGCGCGCCTTCGAGGTAGGCATCGTTGACGCTGACTCGGCGCGAATCATGAGAGTTGATGGGGTAGGGAGAGACTCCAGTCGCCTGCGGTGCATTGACATCGGCGGCCCAGGGGTGGCCGGCGGCCAACGCTGAGTCAGCCAATGCCGTGTCCACTGCGCCCCACTTGTTGCGCGGCGCGCGGTAGATGGGAGTGGGCCCGGAATCGCCGTGATATTCGGCGGCGCCGAAGTCTTCGTCGTTCTCGAGCTTGGAGAAGTACGGCAGAACCTCCTCACCCGACCAGCCTTCGCACCCGGATGTCGACCATTCGTCGAAATCCTCAAGCGGCGGTCGGATCGCAATCTGCCCGTTGACCGATGAGCTTCCTCCTACGCCCTTTCCTCTCCAGTAGATTGCTTCGGGCTGAGTATCGGTGCGAGTTGCGTTGAGATCGGTCCACATCATTCCTGCTATGGCGTCGGGCTCCATGATTGCGACTGCAGGGTTCGGTGATCTCCACGCTTCGTGCATCTCTGCCGAACGATAGTTACGCCCGGCTTCGATGAGGAGGACACGCTTGCCCTTCTCCGCCGATCGAACCGCGAATGCCGCCCCGGCGGAGCCGGCACCGATGACGATGATGTCCCAGTTGTCTTCTTTCACGTCACATCTTCCTTGAGAACGGGTAGCTTGGGAGTGGGTGGCGGACTATTCCGCTCTTCCAATACAATGACGTACGTCACAACATTCAGTCAATAGTGAATGTTCATTAGAAAATGAATTGTTATGAAGGAGTTCGACGTGGCGGCGCTCGCAGACACAGATGATCGGGAAGCGAAGGCGTCGCTGATCGAGAGTTTCAGTCGTCGGATCGGCGAGGCCATGAACTGGCCCCCGATGGCAGGTCGTGCGGCGGGAGTTCTCATGCTCAGCGACTCACCGCTGAGTACGGCCCAGCTTCAAGACGCCCTCGATGCGAGCAAAGGCTCTGTCTCAGAGACCACGAGGCTGCTCATCGACAACGGCGTGATCGAACGGTTCAAGGAACCGGGACAGCGGCAATTCGTCTATCGCTGGAGGTCAGACGCGTGGATCGGGTGTCTTGACCATCAGTATCGAGCAACGACTCAACTGCTCGATTTCGCAGAGTCGGTGCAGGATCAAGGTAGAACATTGCCATCTGTCCAGCGTCGGCGAGTCGAACAGATGGAAGAGTACTATCGCTTCATGACCAATCGGCTTCAGGAGCTGCTCAGGGAATACTCCGAATCGGCGACGTCAGGCGACAGCGTCTGAGGCCTCTTCGGGCGTTGCGACGCCGATACGAGTACTCCAGACCCGTTCGACCCGGATCGCAACTGCGACGACGACCAGGGAAGCTAGTGCCAACACGATGGCGACGACGACCGGTGCCGTGAATCCCCACCCGAGTGCGATGACCGCCGCGCCCAACGCCGGTCCGATGGCATTGCCGACGTTGAACGCCGAGGTGTTCACACTGGCTGCCAGGGTCGGTGCCTGGGTGGCGATCTGGAAGACGCGGGCATTGAGCGCCCCGGCGATGGAGAACCCGCTGGCGCCGACGAGGACGATCATCACGATCGCCGCCCAGCCGTTTTCGGCCACGAGCCACAAGGCGAAGAGGCTGATCGCCAGGGCAATGAGGCTGCCGACGATATTGCCGAAGATATTGCGATCGGCGAATCGCCCGCCCACGACGACGCCGATGAATGCGCCGATGCCGAAGGCGGCCAGGACTCCCGGCACAAGGTCGTGGGAGATTCCGGCCACCTGGGTGAGCAGGGGCGAGAAGTAGGAGAAGGCTGCGAAGACCGAAGCCTGGAAGAGTGCAGTCGTGGCCAGAGCCAACCAGATCCGCGGGCCCTTGAACGCTTGGATCTCGGCCTTGAAAAGGGTGGGCAGATGCTGGCTCGACCCGCTGCGCTCCCCGGTCGCGCTGCGAACTGTGAGCGCAATGAGGACGGCGGCGAGAGCGGTGACGATCGCGACGGCCCAGAAGGTCGCCCGCCAACCGAACTGGGTGCCCACCCACGTGCCCACGGGCACACCGATGAGGTTTGCAACGGTCAGACCGCCGACGAGGCTGGCCAGGGCACGACCATGCACCTCGGCGGGGGCGATGCGGGTCGTGTGGACGGCGGCGACGGCCCAGAACCCGCCGCAGGCGATGGCCGCCAGGACACGGGTGACCATGAGGATCGAATAGTTCGGCGACAGAGCGGCCACAATGTGCAGTGCGGAGAAGGCGACGATCGAGATGATCATCGTCGCCTTCCGCGGCAGCTTGAGGGTCAGTAGCGCCATCGCCGGTGCCCCGACGATCATTCCCACGGCGAACCCGGTGATTAGGAGACCAGCCTGGGGGATGCTGACCTGCAGGTCAGCGCTGATGGGTTCGAGGATCCCGGCGATCATGAACTCGCTGGTGCCCAGGCAGAAGATCACCGCTGCCAGAAGGTAGACCTGGGCCGGGACACGGACTCTCGCGTGAGTCGAAGTCGTCACTGGGGGCTGCTTTCGGTTGAGACGGGAAGTCCGGGTGAGCGGAGGTCGGTGCGGGCTGCGGTGTGGTTGTGAAGTGCTGTGAGCCCCGCAGGAGTGCACAGCCCTGCGATGAACGCGGTCGCCTGCGCCTGGACGTTCTCGGCGGGCATGACCCGAGCTGCGACTCTCAATCCGGCGAGCACACTGTGGATGAGTTCCGCATGCACCTCCGCATCGAGCTCGGAGCGAATGTGGCCCTCGACCTGGCCGCGTTCCACGACGATGCGGTACGTCTCCAGCCATGCCTGACGATCGGGATCGAGGATCGTGCACACCGCGTCGACCTCACGTCCGAGTTCGGCAGCGGTGTTGGCAGACAGGCATCCGATGCGCTGATCGTCCTCACACTGTTTGGCCAGTTCCCCGCCGAGGCGGTGCATGATGAGTGCTGGTGCCGGTGCTGTCCCTGTCCTCAGTTCCTCCCGGAGCGGGATTCCAGACGCGGTGTATTCGCGCAGTGCCCGTAGGAACAGGGCATCGAGGCTCTCGAAGGTGTTGTAGAAGCTGGAACGGCCGATGTCAGCGCGTTCGCAGACGAGGCGACGTCGGTGCCGGTATAGCCGTGCTCGCTGAAGACGGCGATCGCGGCGTTGATCACCGCCTGCTCGTCGAAGCTCTTCTTCCTGCCCATGGAACGAGAGTAGGTTATTTTGGACACTGCTGTCCAATATAGGCTGAGGACTGATCAGATCATGGGTGGCGCCAGATCACGGGTCGTGGGGTGAGAGGACGCAGAACTCGTTGCCCTCCGGGTCGGCGAGGACCACCCAGGGCTCCTCACCGGTCTGGCCGACGTCGACGCGGACGGCGCCGAGACGAAGCAGTCGCTCCACCTCGGCGTCGCGATCCTTCGGTCGGAAGTCGAAGTGGAGTCGGTTCTTCACGGACTTCGTCTCATCGTCGCGTCCGAAGAGGATGCCCGGAAGTCTGTCCTTGGTCTCGCGGATCTCGAATTCTTCCGGATCATTGCCCACGACGACCCAATCGAGTGCCTCGGCCCACCAGCGGCCGAGGACCTGCGGGTCGTGGGCATCTACGACGGTCTGCTCCCATTCCAGTGCCATGAGTCAACGATAGTTTTCGCGCGAGCACTTGTGAACCGGGCCCAGGTGCCGAACGGGGTACTGCAGGTGTAGCGTTACGGCAAGGAACCATGCTCACGCACCACACTCGAGGAGGAGAGTCGTCCATGAGCTCGATCAGCCCGGAAGAGAAGCAGAGACTTCGCGATGACGATGCGAACTGGAAGCTCGGAGTCCTCTACTTCTGTCCCAAAGACCCAGCGTTCCTCGTGCCGAAGCGCGTCGGGATCGGCTGGGGATTCAACTACGGCAGCCCCTGGACCCTCGTATTCGTCCTCGCCGTCATCGCGATCATCGTCTGGGGCGTCGTCTTCTGAAGTGCCGAGGTGCTCAGGCGTTCACGCGCTGACGTCGTGGAGATGATGCTTGAGTTCGTGCAGTCCGTATCGGGTCAGTGAAGTGACCGTGAATTCGCGCCCGTCGGCGCGGTAGCCGACCCGATCCCACTGGTCCCCGGAGACCTGCGACAGGCCGGCAGCGTAAGCCAGGGCTGCAGCTCTCAGTTCCACGGCCACCTCGGCGGGGTCCTGGTTCCGGTAGTCGGATTCGATGGCGACAGCATCACCGTCGAAGTTCGGCAGGGTCGGGGACTCCTGCGTGATGATCAGGTGCGTGCGCTCGCGGAAAAGGTCGAGGATGTCACGCACATGAGCGGCGTACTCGACGTCAGACCAACGGTCCGGTTGGGTGCGCTCGCGCGCATTCGGCCTGGTCAACACCTCGTTCCACGTTTCCGCCGAGGCTGTCGCGAAGTCGGGGACGCTCGTGACGTCCTCGTGTCCGGTGAACCCGCATTCGGGGCATCCGGCCTCGAGCACATCCGCCCAATCGCGTGTGTCCGGTTCGATCTCGTTCATGTTCCGCCCTTGTTCCCTCAGTTCGAATTCTTGCCGTCGAGCACGTGTTTGAGCACCGTCGCGTCGCTGATGTCGTCGCGCTTCGAGGCCGTGATGAGGGTCAGTTTGCCCTTCTTCGCGTACTCCTTGAGCTGCTTGAACGCCTCGGCATGGTCATCGTCTTTGAGCTCGTCACGGTAGCGCCGCGAGAACTCCTCGAACTTGTCGGGGTCGTGGGAGTACCACTTGCGCAGGTCGCTGGAGGGAGCGAGCTCTTTGAGCCAGTCGTCGAGCTCGGCCTTGTCCTTGCTCACTCCGCGCGGCCAGATGCGGTCGACGAGGATCCGAGTGCCGTCGTTCTGAGCCGGGTCGTCATAGGCCCGCCGAACCTGAACCTGATGCTTCTGCGTCATGCTCGACCTCCATGCTGTCGTCCTGATCCCAGTGTAGGACAGACGAAGTGAACGGCAAGGACAACTTCCGCGGTTGTCGAAAACGGATATTTCCCGTTGTCAGACGGTTGCCGGCCGTTGTCAGAGGGGGCGTATACTGACCAGCCAAGCACCATTGCGATGATGCAGTGCACCTCGATGATCATTCGTGCGAACGAGGAGATGATGGCGTGACGGTACAGAACGTGGCACTTCCGAACGGGAGGACTCCGCAGCACGTCCTGGGTCCGCCTGCCCCCTCGGCGATCTTCCTCGTCGTCACCGTCCACCCGGGCGCGGAAGCTGAGGTCAAGGACTTCCTCGGCGATGTCAGCGGACTCGTGCGCACCGTCGGATTCCGCTCCCGCGAAGACCACCTGAGCTGTGTCACGGGCATCGGCGCCTTGCTGTGGGACCGCATGTACTCGATACCGCGGCCCGCTCAGCTCCACCCCTTCATCGAACAGCGCGGTGACACCCACACGGCACCTTCGACCCCGGGTGACATCCTCTTCCACATCCGCGCGCGACGCATCGACCTGTGCTTCGAACTCGCGCGGCTCATCATCGGAGAAATCGGCTCGTCTGTCGACGTCGTCGACGAAGTGCACGGATTCCGCTACTTCGACGAACGCGACATCTTGGGATTCGTCGACGGGACCGAGAATCCCGAAGATCAGGAGGCCATCGACTCGGCCTACGTCGGTCCCGAGGACCCCGACTGCGAAGGCGGCAGCTACGTCATCGTGCAGAAGTACACGCACGAGATGAAGGACTGGGAATCGCTGAGCGTCGAGGACCAAGAGGCGGCATTCGGTCGCCACAAGCTCTCCGACATGGAGTTCGACGACGATGACAAGGCCGCGAACTCCCATCTCATCCTCAACACCATCGAGGATGAGGACGGCACCGAACATAAGATCGTCCGCGACAACATGGTCTTCGGTTCCGTCGAGTCCGGCGAATACGGAACGTACTTCATCGGCTACGCCGGCGATCCCTCGGTGACCGAGCAGATGTTGGAGAACATGTTCATCGGAGATCCTCCCGGGACCTATGACCGCATCCTCGACTTCTCGACCGCGGAGACCGGCAATCTGTTCTACGTCCCAACCCAGGACTTCCTCGAGGATCCGGGCGAGGACGAGGATGCAGCCACGGACGACGACACTGGTCGCGCCGAGGTCCTCGCCGAGGATTCCACCGAACCCGCAGATCAGACAGCCGAAGAAGCCGCTCGGGATACATCCGACGGCAGCCTCGGAATAGGCAGTCTCAAAAGGAGTAGACAGTGAATAATCTCTATCGCGATCTCGCCCCAGTCACGGACTCCGCCTGGGCCGAGATCGAAGAGGAAGCCCGCCGCACCTTCAAACGCAACATCGCCGGCCGCCGCATCGTCGACGTCGAAGGCCCCACGGGCTTCGAGACCTCATCCGTGGGCACTGGTCACATCCGCACGCTCGGAAGCACGGGCGGCGACATCTCGATCAAGCAGCGCATCTCGCAGGAATTCATCGAGCTGCGAGTGCCGTTCACGGTCACCCGGCAGGCCATCGACGATGTCGAACGCGGGTCCGGCGATTCGGACTGGCAGCCGGTCAAGGATGCCGCCACCACGATCGCGATGGCCGAGGACAGCGCGATCCTCCACGGCCTCGACTCGGCCGGCATCGGCGGAATCGTGCCCGGCAGCTCGAATACCCCAGTGGCGATCCCTGATGCCGTCGAGGACTTCGCCGACTCCGTGGCCCAAGCGCTCAGCGGTCTGCGCAAGGCCGGCGTCGACGGTCCCTACAGCCTGTTGCTGTCCTCGGAGGAGTACACGAAGGTCTCCGAATCGACCGACCACGGCTACCCGGTCCGCGATCATCTGTCCCGCCTGCTCGGCGACGGAGAGATCATCTGGGCCCCGGCTCTCGAGGGCGCGCTTCTCGTCTCAGTGCGCGGCGGAGACTACGAACTGCACCTCGGCCAGGACCTCTCGATCGGCTATCACAGCCATAACGGCGACAGCGTCGAGCTCTACCTGCAGGAGACCTTCGGATTCCTCGCCCTGACGGACGAATCCAGTGTTCCCCTGCACCGCTGACCTCATCCTCAGCGGCAACAAGGACGGTCGATGAGCGGCGATCCGAGTGACGTCTCGACCGGCGCTCCGAGTGTGAACAGGCTCGTGCCCGCGCCGCTGGAGACGGTCACGCTGCCTGAGGCCTTCGCCTTCCCGGAGGGTGTCGAACACTGGGTGCGCGCCGTGTTCGTGGCTTCGGTCGATGGCGCTGCCACCATCGCCGGTCACGCTGGTGGACTGGGCAATGACACGGACAAGTCGCTCTTCGCGCTCAATCGCGCGCTGGCCGACGTCATCCTCGTGGGCGCGGGCACGGCTCGGATCGAGGACTACGGCCCGGCCGAAGACGATCGGCAGTGGCGTCACCTGCGTCAGGGGCGAACCCCGACTGCGCCCATGGCTGTGGTCTCACACAGCCTGGACTTCGACTTCTCGTCCCCGCTGTTCACCGAGGCTCCCGACGATGCACGAACAATCGTCATCACGTGTGCCGATGCTCCCGCGCAAGCCCGTGCGCAGGCAGCTGAGGTCGCCGAGGTGGTCGTGGCCGGGCGCTCGACCGTGAACCTGAGCGCGGCGATCGCTGAGCTCGTCTCTCGCGGGCTGACGCGCATCGTCTGCGAAGGCGGACCCCGCCTGTTCACCGATCTGCTGAGAACCGGGGACGTCGACGAACTCAGCCTGACGAGGAGCCCCATGCTGGTGGCAGGGGATGGAACCAGCATTCTCCACGGTGCGCGGTTCGACCCGCCAGCCGACCTTTCCCTGGCGTCCCTTTACGGCACCGACGACGGCTATCTTTACCTGCTCTATCGCTGCGAAGGCTGATTCGCCGCGCTCACTGAGTCCCCGCGCAAGCTGATTCGGGCGTCTGTTGAGCGGGGCCTCAGCTCACCCGAAGCCGATTCCTGCTCACCCGACTGCCGACGTATCCACTCGCTTCCGCGCGCTCTCGCTGAGGTTGTTCATGACAACCGTACGCACCTGCTGGGCGATGTACTCCTCGAGACTGACCTCCCGCTGCTGGAAGTACCAGTGCTTGAGTGCCCACATGTGCGCCATCGTCATGAGGTCGTGGCCGAGGGTATGCGCATCGACGTTATGGAGATCGTCTTGTGCCGCTGCCTCGGAGACGACATCGATGAGTGGCTGCAGGGTTGCGAGTTCCTGAGTCTGGATGGACTCGAGGCCGTCACGCGAGAGTGACCGTGAGACCTGGTAGGTCAGCACAACCGCCTGCCGATGCTCGTCGACGACCTGGCAGAACTCCGTGAAGGCCGCGATGATGCGGTCGACGGGGTCGTCGGCCTTCTCAATGGCCGCCGGCACGCGGATGCGGAAGTCCTCGAGCACCCGCGTGATTGCGGCGAGGACGATCTGCTCCTTGTCCGAAAAGTACTTGTAGAGCAGACCGACGCTGACCCCGGTCGACTTCGCGATCGCCTGCATGGACACGGAATGCGCGCCCTTCTTCTGCATCAGGCCGATAGCGGCGTCGACGATCTGCCGTTCACGGAACTCGGCTCGAGCACCGCGAACGATGGCATTGAGATCTTCGGTCTCACTTGTCATGCTTCACGACCACTTCCTCGCGCAGTTTGAACTTCTGAATCTTACCGCTCGGAGTGCGCGGGAACTCGTCGAGGATCTGAAGAACCTCGGGCCAGTAGTGCTTCGTGACCCCCTTCGAGGCGAAGAATTCACGCAGATCGTCCATTGTGAAGGACTCTCCTTCGCGCAGGGAGACCACGGCACAGGCGATCTCCTGCAGGCGCGGATGAGGCACGGCGACGAGAGCGACCTGGGTGATCGCCGGGTGCTCGTAGAGGATGTTCTCGACGTAGGCGACGGGAATATTCTCCCCACCACGAATGATGATGTCCTTGGAGCGTCCGCCGATCTTGATGAAGCCCTCGGCGTCCATCTCGGCGATATCGCCGGTGTCCAGCCAGTCCCCGTCGAAGGCGCCTTCGGTGAGCTTCGGCTCCAACAGGTAACCGACGAACAGGAATGGGCCTTTGACCTGGACCTTTCCCTCACTTCCTGCAGGTACCGGCTCGCCGAGAGGATCGACGACCCGCAGCTGCATGTCGCCGAGGGCACGTCCGTCCGTGCTGGCGACCTTCTCCTCTGAGTCACCGGGAGCGGTCATGGTGACGAGGCCGCACTCGGTCTGACCCCAGCCGCCGAAGACGTTGAGCTCGGGCAGCAGTTCCTTCGACTCGCGGATCATGACACGAGGGATCGGTGCACCCATGCAGCAGAAGTGCCGGAGGCTGGACAGGTCATGGCTCGTCGTCTTCGCCACCTCGATGAGGTCGTGGAGGAACGGTGTGGCTCCCGAGGTGTGTTCGACCTTGAATTCGTCGATGAGACGGGCAAACTCCTCACCGTTCCAGACATCCTGGAAGACCCCGGTTCCGCCGATGAGCAGGGGCAGGCACACTCCGTACATGAACCCGGTGAGATGGCCGAACGTCGAGGCCATGTGAATGACCGAGCCGGCTCCAAGCCCTAGGTGGTCCGGCCAGGGCAGGGCAGCCGCCAGCACGGAGTTGTGGGTGTGCATGACGCCCTTCGGGTCGCCGGTGGTTCCCGATGTGAAGAGGATGAGACCGACGTCGTTGGGGTCGGGTCGACGCGCTTCCCAATCGACGCCGGCAGCGGAAGCGCTGTTGCCGCGGCCGAGGAAGTCCGACCACCGTTCGAATCCCTCACGTGGGGCGAAGTCGGTTTCCCCAGGCGTGCTGAGCACGACCGTGTGGCGCAGATCTGGGAGCTGGGCCCGCAGCCGGTCGACCATCTCCGTGTAGTCGAACTTCCGAAACGTGTGCGGGACGAAGAGCACGGACACTCCCGATTTCTTCGCCATGTAGCCGATTTCGCGGTCGCGGTAGATCGGGATGAGGCCGTTGCTCACAGCCCCTGCCCGGATCGCGCCGAGGTGGATGACCAGCCACTCGTACCAATTGGGCAGTTGGATGCCGACAACGTCGCCGGGCTCCACACCGAGGTCGACCAGGGCGCGGGCGCACCGCTGAGAGTCCTCGGCCAGCTGCCGATAGGTGTGGGACCCGTAGGGGTCACGTGAGGCTATCGCATTCGGAGTCTCCGCCGTCCAATGATCGAGGTGGTCGAGCAGTGTTCTGTTCTTCCATGCACCGGTCGAGGTGTGGTCCGCGATGAGGGATTCGGTGAGGATCGTGTCGAATCGAGTGGGCATGTCAGGGCTCCTTTGCGCTGTGTGCGTGCCGTTGATTGCTGATCGTGCGGGTGGACTGTTCGGTTGATCGGGGTGGGGACTGAACGGGGTGGGTGGGTCAGGCCATGGTGAGTCCGCCGGAGACGGACAGGGTCTGACCGGTGACGTAGGCCGATTCGGGCTGGGCGAAGAAGGAGACCGCGTTGGCCAGATCGTCGGGGTGGGCGAGGCGACGCATCGGAATCGCCTTCTCCAGCGCGGTGCGCAGCTTCGGGTTGTCAGCCGAGATCTCCGCGAACAGCGGGGTGTCGGCAGGGCCGGGGCAAACGCAGTTTGCGGTGATGTTGTGTCGGGCAACCTCGCGGGCGAAGGTCTTCGTGAACGAGATGATGCCGCCCTTGGCCGCGGAGTACACGGCTTCACCGCTGGAACCGACGCGACCGGCGTCGGAGCCGATGCTGATGATTGCACCGGATTCAGCGGCGATCATGTGACTGGCGACCGACTGGGTGCAGTTGAGGGTCCCGATTAAGTTGATCGCGATGACGCGGTCCCAGGTGTCGGCAGTCGATTCCATGAAGGGTTCGACCTTGTCCCAGCCGGCGTTGTTGACGAGGACGTCGATGCGTCCGAATTCTTCGATCGTTCGCGCGGTCATGGCATCGACCTTGGCCCGGTCGGTGACATCGACGGCGATGCCGATCGATCCGTTGCCCAGCGCCGAGGCGGTCTCCTGGGACTTCTTCTCGTCGAGGTCGGCGACGACGACGGTGGCTCCGTCTGCGGCCAGGCGGGTCGCGATGCCCTTGCCGATTCCGGAGGCGGCGCCGGTGACGATGATGATGCGGTTGTCGAGTGCAGACATGATGTGGTCCTTTCGGAAGGTGTCTTGGTCGGATGAGTGGCTGTGATGGTGTTTCAGGGGGCGTAGGCGCGTCCGGCTGATTCTCTGGCGATGACGAGCTTCATGATCTGCGCGGTTCCGTCCCCGATCTGCATGCCCAGGACGTCGCGGAGGCGTTTCTCCACGTCACGGTCCTGTTTGTAGCCGTTCTGACCGTGGAGCAGAAGACACTGGTGGATGGCGTGATAGGACTCGAGTGGAGCCCACCATTTGCACATTGCCGCCTGCGAAGTGTGAGGTAGACCCTCGTCGCCGAGCCACAGCGTATTCAGACACAGCAGCCTTGCGGCGGCCATCTTCGTCTCCGCCTCCGCGAGGGGGAATGAGACGCCTTGGAACTTCGACAGCGGCTGGTCGAAAGCCTCGCGTTCCCGCACGTACCCCCACGTGTCTTCGATCGCTCGGGTGGCGCTGCCTGTGCACTGGAGTCCGATGAGGGCACGGGAGAAGTCGAATCCCTGCATGACCTGGGAGAATGCTGTTCCTTCGGCGCCGAGGAGGTGATTGCCCGGGACCCTGACATCGGTGAAGTCGACGGAACCGCGAGCCACCGCGGCCTGCCCCATATCGGCGATCGCAGTGCGGGTCACTCCGGGGGCATCGAGGTCGACGAGGAAGGCGGAGATGCCCTTGCCTCGCTTCGCATCAGGATCGGTGCGGGCGAAGATGACCGTGGCCGTCGAGGTCATGGCCAGTGACATGGACTTTGTGCCGTTGATGATCCAATCGTCGCCATCGCGCGTGGCGGTGGTCTGGGGATTGCCTGCATCGGAGCCGGCGTCGGGTTCCGAGAGCCCGATTGCCACTGTCTCGGCACCCGAGGTGATGAGTCGGCAATAGTGCTCGGCAACTTCAGCGCTGGCATTGCGGGCGATGACTTGACCCATCAGCGAGCCCACCACCTGCAGATATGCCACGTTGAGATCGCCCCGAGCGATCGCCTCGGTGACCAGTCCTGCGCTCACCTTCGTTTGGCCCTGCCCGCCGAGGTGGGTCGAGAGTTCGGGTGCGATGAGTCCGGCGCGACCCATCTCCTGGGTCAGCTCGGCTCCGATCGACCCAGCGGCCTCCCGGTCACGCGCCTCGGATATGAGGCGGTCCTCGAACGTCGCTGCTGTGTCGAGCAGTCCCTGTGTCTCTGGGGTGATTGCGAAGTCCACTGTGATCCTCTGTTCTGGTGGGCTGGTTCAGTACGCATTGTCGAAGCTGCTGAAGTCCGGGTCGCGCTTCTCGGCGAAGGCGGCCGCGCCCTCATGCGATTCCGGTGAGTGCGCGTAGAGGTCGAGTGCGCTCATAGCCAGGTTGGTGAACCCGGTCTGCATCTCGCTGTCGGCATTGAACGACTGCTTGAGGAAGCGCAGCGCTGTGGGTGCCTTGAGTCCCAGTGCTCGGGCCCGTTCCTTGGCCCGTGGCATGAGTTCCTCGGCCTCGACGACTTCATTGGTCAGTCCCCAGTTCTCGGCCTTCTGGGCGTCGATGAGCTCGCAGAAATACCACATCTCGCGAGCCCGCTTCTCGCCGACGACCCGTGCAAGGAAGGCCGTCCCATATCCGGCGTCGAAGGATCCGACCTTCGGCCCGGCCTGTCCGAAGCGAGCATGCGTGGCCGCGATCGTGATGTCGCAGAGGGTGTTGAGGACGTTGCCTCCGCCGATGGCTACACCGTTGACTGCGGCGATGATGGGCTTCGGCACCGATCGCATGGTCTTGTGCAGCTCCGAGATGCGGAACATGCCGTACCGGCTGGGACCGTAGTCTCCGGTCTTCGCCTTCTGTTTGACGTCGCCGCCGGCGCAGAACGCCTTCTGCCCCGAACCGGTGAGGATGATCGAGCGGACGCGATTGTCACCCCAGGCCAGTGTCAGCGCCTCGATGAGTTCGTCGACGGTCTGTGAGCGGAAGGAGTTGAACGAGTCGGGACGGTTGATGGTGATGACCGCGAAGGAGTCTTCGACCTCGTAGAGGATGTCGTCGAACTCCGGTGTGGTGGCCGCGGATTCGTGTGTACCTTGCATCTTTGCCTCCTCGATCGGCTTCTCTCTACGGGCGAAGGGTCTTCGCTCAGAGGGAAATGAATCTATGTTCACAACTAGTGAACATCAATTCATTAGTGAGGTCAAGGCCCGAGTCGGCAGGAAAATTCCGCGCGTTGACGGTAAGAGGCGGCCTCAAGTGTGAGAATGAGATGGTCTCAGGTGTAAGAATGTGAGCACAGACCCGAGTCCGGGCCCCGGCAGCAGGATCAGGGTCCCCCGAGTCACCACCGAAGAAGTGGTGTCCATGCACTCCCGACAGGACGATGATGACCCACGCAGTGCACTCCAGACCGCAGCCCGCCACGGGCGCGGAGATCGGCTCGCTCATCGGCGGAGCCTTCGGACTCGTCTTCCTCATCGTCAACAGCGCAGGCTTCTCCACCCTGGGCCGGACGCTGGTGCTCATCGTGGGCATAGCCGCCTTCGCCGCCATCGCGTTTCTCGCGCTTCGCGGGTTGGGGCGGATGAAGCGTCCTCGGGCGCAGACTGCAGACTCGCAGCTGCGCACGACCGGCCCCTTCGGGCGCAGTTACTGGATCATTGTCGCGATCGAGGCAGTCGCACTCTTCGGGGGCAGTCGTCTGCTCAGCGGTATGGGTCATCCCGAACTCGGTGTGGCCTGGGTGTCATTCGTCGTCGGAACGCACTTCTACGCCCTCGGCTATGTCTTCAAGCTCGGGCGCTTCCACATTCTCGCCACGGTCGTCACGGCGTGCGGCATCGCCGGTTTCATCGCCTTCTTCGCCGGTGCTCCCGAATTCATCCCCGTCTTAGGCGGGATCATCCCCGGTTTTGTGCTCCTCGCCTTCGGCCTGTGGGCGCTCGTGCCGCTCGAAAGTCGCTGAGGAACTCTCAGTGTGCTCTCGGAGCCCAGAAGCACACCAAAAGTCCCTCCATGCGCCGGTCCCAAGTTCGAACCCGGCTGATTGACCCCGGGCTCTACTCCGACGGAGCTCCTGGAGCCTGGGGCTTCGGGGGTGTTTGCACGCGCGGGGCCGGGAAGTCCGGGGGCGTGGCCGCAGGGGTCTTCTCCAGGCCGGAGAGCACCTCGGCGATGGCGCGGTCGAGCTGCAGATCGTCCTCACTGAACAGCTGTGAGGGATCATGCTCGACCTCGATATCAGGCTCGACACCGTAGTTCTCCACGTCCCAGCCCTTGCCCTCAAGCCAGAAGGCGTAGCGCGGCTGAGTCACACCGGTGCCGTCGACCAGGTCGTAGCGGCCATCGATGCCGACGACTCCGCCCCAGGTGCGCACACCGATGACGGGGCCCAAGCCCTTCGCCTGAGCACGGGCATTGATGATGTCACCATCGGAGCCCGAGAACTCATTGGCGACGAAGGCCACTGGCCCTCGGCGTGCGTCTTCGGGATCGGCGATCATGGCGTCGTAGTTGCGCACGGCGTTCCAGGCGATGACACGATCGGCGAAGCGCTCGGCCACCAGGGCGCTGGTGTGACCGCCGCGGTTGAACCGGACATCGACGATGACGCCGTCGGCCGACATCGCCTGTCTGAGGTCGCGATGCAGCTGTGCCCAACCGTTGGGCATCATGTCCGGGACGTGCACATAGCCGACGCGTCCCTCGGACTTCGACCTCACATACTCTCGCCTCGATCGCACCCAGTCCTGGTACCGCAGCTTCTCCTCGCTGGTCAGCGGCACGATCGCGACCACGCGGTCCTTGCGGCCACGGCGCAGTGTGAGTTCGACGATCCTGTTGCCGGCACCCTGCAGGTGGGCGGCAGGCCCGCGTACCTCATCGACCCGTTGACCATCGACAGCCAGGATGATGTCGCCCTCCTGAGCCCCGACACCTGCCTGGCGCAATGGCGACCTGGCCGCGGGTTCACTGCTCTCACCAGGCAGAATCCGTGCGATCTGCCAACCGTTCGGTGTCCGTTCCAGGTCGGCGCCGAGGAAGCCGAGTCGCTTCGACGGGTTGCCCAAGCCAGTCGAGGGAGTGACATAGGCATGCGATGTGTTGAGTTCCCCGACCGTCTCCCACAGCACGTCGACGAGATCATCATGGGTCAGTGCCTTCGCGGCGACTCGGCGCCACCGCAGGGTGACTCCCTCCCAGTTCACGCCGTTCATGTCGGCACGCCAATAGTGATCGCGCATGATCCGTGAGTTCTCTTCGAACATCTGCAGCCACTCGGCACGCAGGTCGAGTTCGAAGCGCAGCCGGGAGAGATCCACCGAGACGCACTCGTCATCGTCATCTTCGACCTTGCGGTTGCTTGGACGCACAGTCACATCGCCGTCGTTGTAGACAACCATGAGCTTGCCGTCCCCGCTCACCCAATAGGCATCGACCTTATCGACGATGGTGACGAGTTTGCGTTTGGCGAAGTCGAAGTACTGGATCGACTCCGTCGGAGGGGCATCAAGGTCGGTGCCGAGCACACCGTCCTCCGATTCCCCGGCACGGATCCACAGGACACCGCCGACTGCCGACTCAAGCTTGCGGAAGACACCGGCAGAGACGGGGAACGCGAGGATCCGCTCCTCGGCGCCCTCGACATCCAGCTCGACGCTGGTGACCTTGGACTTCTCCGCCTTGGTCTTCTCTGCCTTCGAAGCCTCATCTGTCAGTTCGCTGATCGCCCACCCGCTCGAGGTCGGTCCGAACGGAGCCGGCTCAGTGGCGCTCAAGGGCAGCAGCCACGGCCTGGTCACACCGTTGAACGACAGATCGAAGGAGTGCTGATTGTAGGCAGGATCGAAGGTCCGGTCAGACAGGAACACAATGTACTTGCCGTCAGAGGAAAATGTGGGGGAGTAGTCGTTGTACTTCCCACTGGTCAGCTCCAGAGCCGCACGGTCTGATCTGGTGTCGACGAGCATGAGCTGCGCCAGCTGCTCCTCACCCTGAGTGGGCTGTGACCAGATGAGATACCGCCCGTCGGGCGAGAACTCAGGCGATCTGGCCTCACCGAAGCCGGAACGCCCGACCAATCTGGTCTTGCCGTTTCCGACCTCGACAAGACGAACGCTTCCGTCGTGGGAGATCGTGGCCAAGGTCTTCCCGGACGGATCGGAGGTCATGTGCAGAACCCGTCCGAGAGCGCCGGCTCCAATTCGCCGTTCCGTCGCCGTCGCCGAGGTGGCGCGAACTTCGATGGCATCCTCACCTTCGACATCGGTGATGTAGGCCGCCTGCCCGGTCTGTCCGAGCACCACCGGGAGGCGTGTGCGGATCGAAGAGTCCGCGCACAATGCTCGTGCGGGGCCCTCACGATGAGCCAACCAGAAGGTCTTTCCTCGCCATTCGATGAGGGAGGCATTGCCCTCGTGATCTGGGGCGATGGCGCCGATCCTGGACTTCGAGTCGAGGTTGAGCGGCTGCACCTGGGTGCCCGGAAGCTGGACTGCAAGGGTCCGGATGGCGGCATCGAGGCTGTCGAGGATGCGGATCTCGCCGCGGCTGTGCCACACGATGCGCGTCCCGTCGGTCGTCGCATTGCGGACGTAGCCTTCGGCCTCCGTCTGGAACGTCAGCTGTCGAGGTTCACCCGGCTCTCCACCGCTGCGAGTGGCCAGACCGTCCCAGATCCAGAGGTTGGCCTGCTCGTTGGCATGATGGGGAAAGCTCGCGGCCTTGTCAGAGGTGATGACCAGTGAGTCGCCGACCCACAGCGGGTCGGTCAGCGACGCCTCTTCTTCACGCAGCAGCCGCTGCCACTGGACTCCGCTGCCCGAGGCATCTGCGCTGCGATCAAGCCAGAGCCGGGGCGCGGTTCCCCCTCGGTAGCGCTTCCAGTGCGCGGGTTCACGACTGTAGGGAGTGGCCAGTGCCGTCACCGACGAGTGATGGCGGGCCATTCCCGAGGCACGACCCCAGGACAGGCGCTCGACGCTGCCGTCGATTCCCACAGACCGCACCACGTGATTGCGTGACTCGAACTCGCCGGCATTGGAACCGATGAGGACGTGCTCATCGTCGGCCCAACCGAGCATCGTCATCGCCGTCGACCCCTGCCAGGTGAGTCGGTGCAGAGAACCGGAAGCCACCTCGGCGAGCATGAGCTCAGGGTGTCCGTCGCGGTGTGAGACATAGGCGATTCGGGACCCATCAGGGGAGAACCTTGGGCTGCGCGCGGGGGCATGATCCGAGGTCAGACGCCACGCACGCCCTCCCTCGGTGGCGACGAGCCACACGTCATCGTCGGCAACGAAGGTGATGAGATCACCGTGGATGTGCGGATACCGGAGATAAGTGTTGGAATTCACGTGACCCACATTACAAGCATGCACGGACGCGGACCCGTGAAGGACGAGGATGCCCAGCCAACTTGCACGCTCGGCGAGCCCTCGTCGGCACAGGCGACCGGGCTCGGTACCGCGAGGTGACGCGGCCCATGCGGCGCGGTCGGCCCCTGACCAATAGAATGGTGTCATGCCATCTCTGACTTCGCTTCTCAACGATCGTTTCGCACTCGCCCTCGAACAGTCCTTCGGCGAGGACTTCAAGCGACGCGACCCCGTGATCAGGAGCAGCCAGTTCGCCGATTTTCAGGCGAATGTGGCTCTGCCCCTGGCCAAGGAGCTGAAGTCCAAACCGCGTGACATCGCGAACACGATCGTTGGCAACCTGGACCTCGCGGGCATCTGCGAGACCCCTGAGATCTCGGGCCCCGGCTTCATCAACCTCACCTTCACCTCCGACTTCCTGGCATCGACCCTCAACCAGGGCACCGCCGCCGAGGCTGTGGCTGAGACGCCTGCGACATCCAAGGATGCGACATCCGAGGGTGCGGCCGCTGCCGGTCAGCGCGTCGTCATCGACTACTCGGCGCCCAACGTCGCCAAGGAGATGCACGTCGGTCACCTGCGGACCACCGTCGTCGGCGATGCGCTCGCCCGCACGCACGAGTTCCTCGGCAACACCGTCGTGCGCCAGAACCACATCGGCGACTGGGGCACTCCGTTCGGCATGCTCATCGAACACCTCCTCGACGTCGGCATCGAATCCGAGACGGCCCAGGACATCTCGGCCAACCCGAATGCCTTCTACCAGGCGGCGCGCGCGAAGTTCGACAGCGACGAGGCCTTCGCCACCCGCGCCCGCGCCCGCGTGGTCGAACTGCAGGGCGGTGACCAGCAGACCCTTGAGCTTTGGGAGCGGCTCGTCGGTTTCTCCAAGACCTACTTCAACCACATCTACTCACTCCTCGACGTCACCCTGACCGATGACGACCTCGCAGGTGAGAGCATCTACAACGACGATCTCGCCGCGGTCTGCCAGGAACTCGAGGACGCGGGCCTGGCGCGCATCAGCGACGGTGCCCTGTGTGTCTTCCCCGAAGGCTTCACCGGCCGTGAGGGCGAACCGCTGCCGCTCATCATCCGCAAGTCCGACGGCGGCTACGGCTACGCCACGACGGACCTCGCGGCTGTTCGCCACCGCGTGCGCAACCTCAATGCCGACCGTGTCCTCTATGTCGTCGGCACCCCGCAGGCTATGCACTTCGAGATGGTCTTCTCCATCGCTCGGGCCGCCGGCTGGCTGCCCGAGGGCGTCGAATTCGAGCACGTGAAGATCGGCAATGTGCTCGGCGACGACGGCAAGATCCTGCGTACGCGCAGCGGAGCTCCGGTGCGTCTGGCCGAGCTCCTCGACGAGGCTGTCGCCCGCGCGAAGGCCACCCTCCAGGAGTCGAACGTCGAGTTCGATGCTGAGGAGGAGGCCCTAGTGGCCAAGACCGTGGGCATCGGAGCCGTGAAGTACGCCGACCTCTCCGTCGCCCACGACACGAGCTACACCTTCGACCTCGACCGCATGCTCGTGCCCATCGGCAATACCGCCCCGTACCTGCAGTACGCCGGTGCACGGATCCGATCGATCCTGCGCAAGGCGGAAGGGGATGCGTTCACGGCCGCGCCGATCCACCTCGGCGAGGCTGCCGAACGTGACCTGGGGCTGGCGCTTCTCGGGTTCTCCGATGTCGTCGCCGAGGTGGTGGCCGGTTCCGCGCCGCACCGACTGTGCACGTACCTCTTCGACCTCGCCCAGTCGTTCACATCGTTTTATGAGCAGTGCCCGGTTCTCATCGCAGAAACCGCCGAGGTGCGCGATTCTCGGCTGCGCCTGAGCCAGACCGTCCTCGAGGTGCTCGAAGCCGGACTCGGAGTCCTGGGCATCCGCGTGCCCGAGCGCATGTGAACCAGCCTGACCCCTCCGTCGCCCGGCGGATGCTGCCGTGGATGGTCGTGGGCATCGTCGTCCTGGCGATCAACCTGCGGGCACCGATCATCGCACCGACGGCCGTCCTCGGCGACATCCAGGACGATACGGGACTGAGCGCGGCCGGGGTTGGCCTCCTCACGGGCCTGCCGGTGCTGCTGTTCGCCCTCGTCACCCCTGTGGCGGGCAAAGCCATCGGACGGTTCGGCGCCGAGGCGGCCGTGCTGTCCTGCCTCACCGGCGTGCTGCTGGGAACCGTGCTGCGCTCACTCGGACCGCCCTGGCTCGTGCTCGTGGGCACCGGAATCATCGGCTTCGCCATCACTCTGGGCAATATCGCGGTCCCGGTGATCATCCGGCGCGAGGTCCCCTGGAGCCAGGTGTCGATGGTGACCGGCCTGTATTCGGCCACCATGAATGTCGGGTCCATGATCACCCTCCTCGGCACCGGTCCCTTGGCTGCAGCCGTCGGATGGCGGTGGGCCGTGGCCATCTGGGGCGGCATGGCCGTGCTCGGACTCGCCTACTGGCTGTTCGCGATCCGGCTGCGGATCCGACGCAACGCGATCGTCGCAGCCGCGGCCGAAACGCCGCCGACGCCCGCACCCACACCGGAACGTCGCCCGTGGCGGGAGGCCCCGCCCGAATTCCGCGCCATCATCGCACTGCTCGTGGTCACCTTCAGCGGACAGTCGATCGCCTACTACACGACCACGACGTGGCTGCCGTCGATCCTGGCAGACACCGGAGGGCTGAGCGCGACAGCCTCGGGTGGCACCGCCTCGCTGTTCCAGATCGCGGCCATCCTCGGCGCATTCGGAGTGCCGCTGCTGGCGGCCCGCACCAAACCGTGGGTGCCGGTGGCGATTATCGCCGCACTGTGGCTCTCGCTGCCTGTCGGACTGCTGCTGGCCCCAAGCTCGTTCGTGCTGTGGTCGATCACCGGCGGAATCGCCCAGGGCGGCGGATTCACCGCGATCTTCTCCATCATCGCCCGTACCGCCGGAAGTGACCGGGAGACGGCTTCGGCTTCGGCCCGGGTGCAGGGAGGCGGCTACCTCGCAGCCACCCTGGCTCCGCCGTTCGCGGGCTGGCTGGGCAATGTCACCGATGGGTGGACGGCCCCGATCCTGCTCATCCTCGCCGCGACTCTGGCGTTCACGATCACCGGTCTGCTGGCGGTTCGGATCTCCGGGCGTTTCCGGGGCGGCGGACCGGCCACGAGGCGTGAGGTTCTGGATGAATGACGAACGGCTCCCGTCGTCGAGGTTCGCTCACCTCAATCAGTGAGCACCTCGACGACGGGAGCCGTTCGATCTGTCTGCGCTGGTCAGCTGACCAGCTAGTCAGAACAGATCAGTGCTTGGCGTTCTTGTCCTCGGCTGTTTCGGCCGCTGACTTCGAATCCTCTGCAGGCTTGACGACGCTGGCCGGCGTTGCCTGGGTTCCCTTGGCCTCGGTTGCAGGATTCGGGGCTGCTGCGGCGGTCTTCGACTCAGGCACTGCCGTCTGCGATACCTCGGGTGCTGTTCCCTGGCGTGAAGCCGGGGTCGAGCCCACCGGACGGGCATCCTGCGGACGGTTGTTGGGCAGCGGCGTCGACCATGGGTCCTCGACCGGCTGCGCCTTCTTCCAGACGTAGTAGCCGATTCCGGCTGCCGAGCCGATGACCAGGGTCCACACGACTGCGGCCTTGCCACCACCGGACTTGCGAGCGGTGTCCTTCTGAATCCGCTTGCCGGCGTTCGTCAGGGCCTTGCGGGCCTTCTTCACTGCCTTCTTGTCACCGGTCAGGCGCACAGCGAGGTCGTCGACCAGCTGAGGGGTTTCGACGGCGGCCAGCGAGTTGGCGGCATTGGACGCGAACTTGCCGGCACGTTCTGTGGCCTCGGGGCGGTAGGCATCGAGCTTGTCTGCCCAGGCGTGAACCTGCTCATTCGCCCTGTCGGCGAATGCTTCGACCTGCGGACGTGCCTTGACGGCAAGACCTTCGGCCCGATCGGCAAGTGCTTCAACCTGAGGGCGTGCCTTCTCTGCAAGGGCCTCGACCTGAGGGCGTGCCTTGTCAGCGGCTTCGCGGAGCTTTGGACTTGCGGCCCCGCTGGCATCGGCCAGGACTCGGAGTGACGTCTTCTTCGCGGAATCGAGCTTCGAAGTGAACGGATCTCGAGCTGACTTCTTCGACATGAACATTCCCAATCCTCTTTGTCGGGGTCAATTGATCAGTCTCAGTCTACGGCCTAGGCGCAAGCCGCTGGTCACCAGGGCGTCATGAAATTGTCTGCAGAAACGCTGACAGAGTCCGCAATCCGAGCCACGGGAATCTGCATTAGCCGTGAGGGCGTGGAAGAATGGACCTATGACTACAGCTTCTACGCATACAGCAGTCCTGCACACCAACCACGGTGACATCACCATCAGCCTCTTCGGCAATCACGCGCCGAAGACTGTTGCCAACTTCGTGGAACTGGCCAAAGGTGAGCGTGAGTTCACCGATCCCGCCACCGGCGAACCCACCAAGCGTCCCTTCTACGACGGTCTCAACTTCCACCGCATCATCGCGGACTTCATGATCCAGGGCGGCTGCCCGCTGGGCACCGGTACCGGCGGACCCGGCTACACCTTCGACGACGAGATCCACCCGGAGCTCCAGTTCGACCGCAAGTACCTGTTGGCCATGGCCAACGCTGGCAAGCAGATGGGACGCGGCACCAACGGATCGCAGTTCTTCATCACCACCGCCGAGACCCCATGGCTCAACGGCAAGCACACCATCTTCGGCGAGGTGGCCGACGAAGCCTCACAGAAGGTTGTCGACGAGATCAACAACGTTCGCACCGCAGCCATGGACAAGCCAGTAGAGCCAGTCGTTCTCGAATCGGTCGAGATCAGCGCCTGAGACCGCTTCACCGGTGAGCAGCAGACTTCGAGTGCGGAGTACTGAGACTCACTGAACTGAGTACCATGGTGTGATGGACACACCGCAGGAGGGCTCGGCCCGGGAGACCGGCCGGGCCCCTTCTGTGTCTCCACCCCTTGTCACGAGCATCATCATGATCCTCACCGGCGTGGTCTTCCTGGCCCAGCTGCTGCCCAGCCTGGACTTGGTCCATCGACTCAGCTTCGTTCCCGCACTCGTGCTCGAACAGCCCTGGCGGGTCCTGAGCGTGGCGCTGGTGCACGAACAGCCCTCGCCGTTCCATCTCCTGGCCAACATGATCGGCCTGTTCTTCTTCGGATCCTTCATCGAGCGTGCCTTGGGCCGCTGGAGGTTCCTCACCATCTATCGCTGGAGGTTCCTCACCATCTATCTGCTCGGCACGGTGGGCGGATCAGTCATGGTCCTCGTCCTCGCCAAGCCGTTCACGGTGGATTGGGTGACGAACAACATCGGCGCCTCCGGTGCGGTCTTCGCCATCGTCGGCGTCCTGCTGGTGCCGACGCAGAAGCTGGATCGCAACATCACCGGCGTCGTGCTGTTCGTAGCACTCAACTTCGGATACGGATTCCTCGTCGCAGGAGTGTCTTGGCAGGCCCACCTCGGCGGGCTCATTGCGGGCTTCGTGCTCGGGTGCGGTGCTCTTCTCGTACCGAAGAAGCAGTCGACGCTGGTGTTCGTGCTGACAGCCGTCGGTCTGCTGCTGGCGATGCTTGTCGCCGGGGCCTGGAGGATCAACGACGCTTGGTAGATTGCTGCGATGTGATGGGCACCGAGCGCCGCAGCATCCACGGTGTCGACCACGGGTGATAGGCGGCTCTCAGGCTTATATCAGACTTCCGTCGAAAATTGGCACCTGCGGGGCTCGAATTTACTTGTCCACAACCTTTATCCACATGGTGGATAACTTACATAGGTGTATTTTCCCTGGTTACAAGCTCAAAATAAGTTATGCACAAGCGACGCACCCGGCTTGGGTATAACTTCGACCCTGTGGACAAGGGCGATGGCGAGGCGATCACGAGGCGAT
Organism: Brevibacterium sp. BDJS002; assembly: GCF_028201555.1. NCBI lineage: Bacteria > Bacillati > Actinomycetota > Actinomycetes > Micrococcales > Brevibacteriaceae > Brevibacterium > Brevibacterium sp. BDJS002. The sequence goes on from NZ_CP116392.1 coordinate 46,386, forward strand.
TGAAACGTCAATATCGGGTCCTCGACACAACCGCAGATGAGCCGCTTGCCAGCATGGTGCGGGTGCGCGAGTGCACCCATTGCGCGATCGAATAACGGGCGCTGCGTCGACTATCGGGATTACGCACCCGTGCGTCGACACAACGCCCGTTATTCGTGAAGCGGCTTGCTGACTACCGCCAGCGCGTGGACATGATCAGCCCCGCGACAAAGAAGGCGAAGCCGATGAGGATGTTCCAGTTGCCCCACGCCTCGACCGGGAACGCTCCCTGCGAGATGTAGAAGGTCACGAGCCAGACCAGGCCGATGAGCAAGAGGCCGATGAGCACCGGCAGGAACCAGCGTGGGTTCGGCTTGATCGTCTGCTGACCGGACTGCGAGGTGTATGAGGCGGTCTTGCGGCCCTGGGGGCGCTTGGCCGGATTGCCCGAACGCGAGGTGCGCTTGGCCGAGGAGCCCTTGGCGGACGAACCCTTGGCCGCGGCCTTGGAGGACTCGCTCTTCTTCTTCGAGGACTTGCTGTCCTTCTCGTGCTTGTCGACTTTGGCCGCCTTGGCAGACTTCTCAGACTTCGTGGCCGTCTTCGAGTCCTCGGCTGAGTCGTCGGCGTCGGCTGCGTCGGCCTCATCAGCGTCGGAATCATCGACGTCAACAGCGTCGTCGGCATCGAGGTCGGCGGACGTGTCGCTGTCCTTTGCGTCAACCTTCTTGGCCCCGGCTCCGACGCTCTTCGGCGCGGACTTCTTGTCCGCGGCAGTCGTGGCGGCGGTGGACTTCTCGTCTGCATCAGCATCGTCGGCAACCACATCGGAGGCGTCCGAGGAGTCATCCAAGTCGAGGAGATCGCCGTCGAGACGCTCGTCCTTCGGATCCTCGGCCTGCACGGTCTGCGGATCCTCGACATCGTCGTTCGACTGGGCCTTGGTTTCGACCTTGGCCTTCGACGAGTTGCGAGAAGTGCGCTGAGGGCGCTGGGTCCGTCCGTTGGACTTGGCCACGAGTACTCCTTTTACGGCCGACCGTTGCTGGGGTCACCGATTGATGTATAGGGACAATCGCACATCAGTCTACTCGTGACATCCGGCAGTTTTAAAAACTCCAATTACCCTGAGAACGACCTGTTTGTGCAGTTTCATACGATAAAGTGCAATACGGTGTCCCCGCTTGTCCTTTGGGCAAGCCCCGGATTCGAAACATTAGGCACGGTGCAGCAGTGGTGAATAGTCCCTCCTCGGGTAACGAATCAGACGCGGATGCGTCATCGCGACCCACTATTCGTCCTGCTCAGAGGCAGAACTCATCGCATCACCCGGCTCACGACCAGTACCCCGCTCAGGGCGGGTACCGCGGACGCGAAGCCAGCCCGGCCACAGAACCCATGAGCACCGCACCCGAGCTTGGCGGGGGCCAGAACTCCGGAGCAGGTTCGCATCCCGGGACGGGCTCACAGGCAGGAACCGATCAGCCACTTCCCAGTCGCCGTGAACTTCGGCGCCGCGAAGCCGAAGCGGCCGCGGCCAACGGTGCCCCGACTGCCGTCTACTCCGACGCCCCGCCCGCGTACACCGACTCCACCCAGGTGCAGCAGCCGGTCAGCAGTGAAACGAACCCCAACCTCGGCGCCTATGCGGGTGCGGCCGTTGCGGGCTACAGCGCACCCGGCGAGGGCAGTCGTCGCACCAATCGGCGGAGGCAGAAACCGGAGCGGGAGCCCTTGGGCCCCGTTCGCGGCACCATCCGCACCTTCGGCGAGCTCTGCATCACGGCCGGAATGGTCCTCATCCTGTTCGTGGTCTGGCAGCTGTGGTGGACCGATATCGAGGCCAACCGGGACAACGAGCAGCTCGCCGACAAGTTGGCCCAGGACTGGCAGAACCAGGATCCCAACGAGCTTCCCGATGACCCGGACGAACCTGTCGTGGCGGATCCGGTGGAGAAGAACAGCGCGTTCGGAATCTTCTACATTCCACGTTTCGGCGATGACTACTACCGCACCGTCGCCGAGGGTGTCAATCTCGAACCCGTCCTCAACCGGATGGGCGTGGGCAGGTACCCGAACTCGGCGATGCCCGGAGAGGTCGGCAACTTCTCGATCGCCGGCCACCGCGTCACCTACGGCAAGCCGCTCAACCAGATCGCGCAGCTGCGCCCCGGCGATGAGATCATCGTCCAGACCAAGGACGGCTTCTACACTTACACGTTCCGCAACTTCGACATCATCCTTCCCGACGCCGTCGAGGTTCTCGCCCCGGTTCCCAACGAACCCAAGTTCAAGGGCAAGGACCGGATTCTCACGATGACGGCCTGCAACCCGATGTTCTCGGCCAGGGAGCGCTACATCGCCTACGCCGAGCTCACCGACTGGACCCCGGCCGGCGATGGCGCCCCGGACAACATCAAGGACTCGAAGGCCTACGACAAGGTCAGCAAGAATGGTGGTGCCTGAGAATGTATGGTCTGATCTGGCGACTGCTTCCCGGCAATTGGTTCGTCAAACTCATCTTCGCCCTCATCCTCATCGCGGCCGTGGTGCTGCTGCTCATGCAGTACGTCTTCCCGGTCGTCGCCCCTTACATGCCCTTCAACAACGCAACTGTGACTGATGGAAGCGGTGGCCAATGACAAAGATCCTCGTCGTCGACAACTACGACAGCTTCGTCTACACGCTCGTGTCCTACGTCAGTGAGCTCGGAGCGCAGACGCAGGTCATCCGCAATGACGATATGTCCGCCGAGGCTGTCGTGGCCCTGGCGGCCGACTTCGACGGTGTCCTCCTGTCCCCAGGTCCGGGTGTGCCGGCTGAGTCGGGAGTGTGCCCGGATCTCATCTCCTGGGCTGAGACGTCCGGAACCCCGGTGTTCGGCGTCTGCCTGGGCCATCAGGCCCTGGGCGAGGTCTTCGGCGCCACGGTGACCCATTCGCCGGTGCTCATGCACGGCAAGACCTCGGTCATCACCCATGACAGCCAGGGCATCTTCTTCGGCTGTAAGAACCCTCTGACCGTGACCCGCTACCACTCGCTGGCGATCGTCGACGAGACCATCGACGGCGAGAAGTTCATCGTCACGGCCCGCACCGAGGACGGTGTCGTCATGGCGATCGAACATCGTGAGCAGCCGTTGTTCGGAGTCCAGTTCCACCCGGAGTCGGTGCTCACCGAATGCGGCTACCTGATGCTGGGCAATTGGCTCGAGGTCTGCGGAATCGAAGGCGCCGCCTCACAGGCCGCGACGATGTCGCCCATGGCATCGGCGATTGCAGCGAAGTCCGTGCCGGCCGGCACACCCGCATAAGCCAGCACCGCTTCAGCCGTCGCGACAGGCATCTGCGCTCACGCTCTTCCTGTGGCTCTCTCGCCGCATTAGGATTGTGAGTCACCAAGAGATCCAGCACCGCTTGCCATCCCCGGGAGACCCCGAAAGCTCGCCGAGGTGGGGCTGGGCCGGCAGGCGGAACCGAGAGGACCACTGATGCCAGAGTCGAGTTTCAACCGCACCGAGCCATTCTCCGAACTCACCGTGTTCGAGGCGTCCGAGATCCCCACGGCCGTCGTGGAGGCCAGGAACGTCGCCATGGAGGACCTTCCGGCACTCTTCGATGCCACGTTCACCGGGCTGTTTCCTACACTGCAGGAGGCCGAGATGGAGATCGCCGGTCCTGCGTTCGCACTGTACACGCGCCAGCCCAGCGACACTGTTGACCTGGAGATCGGGCTTCCGCTGACCTCGGGACTGACCCAGGCCCTGCCTCTGAGCAGGGACCTCATCGCGATCCCCTCTCAGCTGCCTGGGGGATCGATCGCAGCCATGAGTCACACCGGAGGATACGACGGCCTCGGTGAGGCCTGGGCGGTGTTCACGAAGGCTGCCGTCGATGCGGGGCACCATCCCGGGCTGCCGTTCTTCGAGGTCTACGTGACCGAACCGAACCCCGACATGGACCCCGCGGACCTGCGTACAGACCTGTTCATCACCTTGTCCTGAGGGCGGGTGCCCACACCATAGGTGGACAGGCTGGTCGTCAGTTCAACTGGTCGGTTCAGTTGGTCAGTTCAGCTGGCGCTTAAGCTGGCGGCCGGTTCAGCTGGCGTCTGAGAAACCGTCGAACAGGCCGCCTACGTCACCGGGACCCATGGAACTGTCGTCGTCCTTATTATCGTCGTTGCCGCCATTGTCGTTACCACCGTTACCGCCGGTGTCATTGCCCTCATCGTCGCTGCCACCGTCGTCAGACGGTGAGGTGGGGATTCCACCAGGGATCGACGGGATGCTCGGCGACGAAGGCTCCTCCGGTGGCTTCTTGGCAACCTTGACGGTGATCTCCGTGCCCTGCTTGACCTCGCTGCCGCCGCTGGACGACTGCTCGAAGACCTTCTTGGCCGGCTCGTCGGCGGTCTCGACCTCTTCGGTCTTGCACCCCAACTGGTAGTCATCGCCCTCAAGGATCTCGCAGGCTTCCTTTGCGGACTTGCCTGTCACATCGGGGATCTTGACCATTCCCGAGGATACGACCAGGTCGACGTTGGAATCCACATCCACCTCGGAGCCGTTGCCGGGTTTCGTCTCGATGACGACGCCCTTCTCGACGTCCGGAGAGTTCTGTGAGATGTGCGTGCCGGCCTGCAGCTTGGCGTCATTGAGGACCTTGCGAGCGCTCTCCTCAGACTTGCCGGAGACATCGGGGACCTTGACGCTCTCAGGGCCGGAGGAGATGACCAGCTTCACGACGCTGTCCTGCTCAACTCGCTGACCGCCGGCGGGGTCGGTCTTGATGGCCTTGCCCTCGTCGACGTCTTCGCTGTACGCCTCATCACGGTCGACTCTCAGGCCTTGTTCGATCAGGGCGGATTCTGCCTCGTCGGCATTCATATTGGCCACGTCCGTGACCTCGACCTGGATGATGTCCGGTGGTTTGTTGATCTCGTAGACCCACAGTGCGATTGCGGCCAGAGCCAACAGCACGAAGATGCTGCCGATCCAGATCCAGGCACGTGACCGCCTCGGCGGTGGTGCTTCGTCCTGCTTGGCCATGATCGTCGACACGGCACCCGTCTCCGGGTCGACCTCGGAGTCCTGGGCGTACTGCGGGGGACCCATCATGGCCCCGGCCATCGGGAACGCCTGGGTGCGATCCATGTGGTCATCGAAGCTCAGCGGACGGCCGTCACGGGCCGCGAGAACGTCTTCACGGAAGATGTAGGCGTCCTGGTAGCGCTCGTCGCGGTCCTTGAGCAGGGAATGCATGAGGAGGCGATCGACCTCGGGGGGAACATTGGGATTGTAGAAGCTCGGAGGCTTCGGCGTCTCACCCACGTGCTGGTAGGCGACCGCGAGCTGCGAATCACCGACGAACGGGGGACGGCCGACGAGGAGCTCATAGAGCAGGCACGCCGTCGAGTACAGGTCGGAGCGGGCGTCGACGACCTCACCGCGGGCCTGTTCGGGGGACAGGTACTGGGCGGTGCCCACGACGGACTGCGTCTGGGTCAGGCCGCTGTTGTCCTTGAGCGCGCGGGCGATGCCGAAGTCCATCACCTTGATGTCACCCTCGGGGGTGAGCATGACGTTGGCGGGTTTGATGTCGCGGTGGACGATGCCGTTGCGGTGGGAGTACTCGAGCGGCGCGAGCACACCGGCGACGACGTTGAGCGCCTCGTCGATGGTCAGGGTGCCGTGTTCGTTGAGGACCTCGCGCAGGGTCTGACCCTCGACGTATTCCATGACGATGAACGGCACGGAGACGCTGGAGCCGCCGGTTTCGACGAAGTCCTCTTCGCCGGAGTCGTAGACGGCGACGATACCCGGATGGTTCAGCCCTGCGGCGGACTGAGCCTCACGCTTGAGACGTGTGTGGAACGAGGGATCGCGGGCGAGATCGGACCGCAGAAGTTTGATCGCGACGCGTCGACCGAGTCGGTTGTCGACGCCCTCGTGCACTTCTGCCATGCCCCCACGGCCGAGGAGCGCACGAACTTCGTATCGCCCCGACAGCACCTTGGGTTCATTCATTCTGGTCCTCCGCTTGGTTCACCCACGTCGTGGGAAAGTACTCCGCATGTCATGTAGATTACTCGTCTTCTCAGCGCATGATGTCAACCAAAGATCGCCTCGTCCAGGTTCGCTCCGGCACTCGAGTTCCCCTCGTTGCCGCCGGACGGGTTCGATCCGCCGTTGGCAGTGCTAGACGATCCGTTGCCCGATCCGCTGTCTGATCCGTTCGGATCACTGCCCTGATCAGAGCCGTTCGGATTGGCGCTGTCCTGATCCGAACCGCTCGGGTCGCCGCTGTCCTGATCTGAGCCGTTCGGATCGCTGCTGTCCTGATCTGAGCCGTTCGGATCGCTGCTCGAACCGTTGTCGGCATCGGCAGTGCCGGTGTCGTTGCTCGAGGAGCCCCCGTCGTCGTTGCTGCTCGATCCCGAACCATCGTCGCCGCTGGTCTCGGACGGCGTGGGAGTGCTGCTGGGCTCAGGTTCTTCGGTCTCCACCGGTTCCTCGGCCGGACCTGAGGAGATGTAGAGCGTGACGGTGTCGCCCTCTTCGAAGGTGTAGCCGTTCTCGCCCTCGCCCACATCGGCGACCGTGCCCGCAGCGCGGGAGGACTCGATGGTCTGGGTATCGGCTTCCAGGCCCTGTTGTTCGAGGTTCTGAGTCGCCGAGGATTCGGTGAGTCCGATGTAATCGCTCTTGTCGATCTCGATCGTCTTCGCGGCCTCGGAAGTAGTAGGCGCGCTGGTGCTGGGGTCCGGCTCGGGTTCGGCATTGCCCCCGCCGAGGAAGAACCACAGCAGCGAACCGACGGCGATGAGCGCGATGATCGCAAGGATCCAGATGAGGGCGCGGCCCTTCTTCGACTGCTTCTCGTCGAGTTCCTTGTCCTCTGCGTTCTCCGCATCGAGTTCGCTGCCATTCGCAGTCCCAACCCCAGCGGCTCCTGTCGCACCGGCACCGGCGACACCTGCGGCAGCGGCGCCCGGGTAGACGCGAGTCTCCTCATTGGACGCAGTGACCGGCATCGCCTTGGTCGTCGGCACGGGTTCGGGGTTGTTGAAGACCTGGGTCAATGCCTCGGAGGCGGCGCTGCCCAGCACCATCTGCGGCAGAATCTGCTCGGCACCGGCGACATCGCCGGCGGCCAGCGCATCGGCGGCTCGGGACACGGCCATGGCATCCGAGGGCCTGCGCTCGGGCTTCTTCTCCAGGAGGCAGTCGACGAAGCGACGCAGCGGTTCGGACACCGTGTCCGGCAGCGGCGGATGCTGCTGATTGACCTGGGCGATGGCGATCGCGACCTGCGAGTCACCGGTGAACGGACGCTGCCCGGCCAGTGCCTCATAGGCGATGATGCCCAGGGCGTAGAGGTCGGAGCCGGAGCCCGAGCCCTTGCCCGTGGCCTGCTCCGGTGCCAGGTACTGGGCGGTGCCCATGACCTGACCGGTCTTCGTCAGCGGAGCCTGGTCTGTGACTCGGGCGATGCCGAAGTCGGTGATCTTGACCCGGAAGTCCGGTGTCATGAGGATGTTGCCGGGTTTGATGTCGCGGTGGATGACGCCGACCTTGTGGGCCGCACCCAGCGCCTGCGCGGACTGGGAGACGATGCTCAGAGTGTCCGTCTCCGACAGGGGTGCGCTGCGTTCGATGATCGCCGACAGTGCCTCGCCGGGCACGTACTCCATGACGAGATAGGGGGATCCCTGCTCGTCGCCGTAGTCGAAGACGCCGGCGATTCCGGGGTCGGATGCGCGGCCCATGTTCTGCGCCTCGGCGCGGAAGCGTGCGAGGAAGGTGGTGTCCGAGAGGTATTCGTCCTTGAGGATCTTCGCTGCGATCTCACGGCCGAGCACGGAGTCGACGCCCTTCCAGACCTCACCCATACCGCCCACGGCGATGCGAGAGGTGAGCTTGTATCGGTTTCCCAACAGGGTGCCTTCGACGGGTCTCATTTTTCGACCACCGCTTCCATCATGTCCTTGGCGATCGGTCCTGCGACCGTCGCTCCATAAGCTTCGTTGCCCGCGTTTCCGCCGTTCTCCACGACGACCGCCACTGCGATCTTCGGATCATCGGCTGGGGCGAATGAGATGAACCAGGCGTGCGGGGCCGCACCGGGTCCGTGCTGTGCGGTACCGGTCTTCGCGGCGACCTTCGTTCCGTCCATCTTGGCCACCGAGGCGGTTCCATCCTCGACAACGCCTTCCATCATGGTGGTGAGCTGATCGGCGGTTTTGCCTGAGACAGGCCGAGACTTCTGCGCCGGACGCATCTCCTTGATGGGTTCGAGGGTATTCGCGTTGAGCACCCGGTCGACAAGCTGAGGCTTCATCATCTTGCCGCCGTTGGCGATCCCCGCGGTCATCATCGCCATCTGCATCGGCGTGGACCTGACCTCGTACTGACCCAGCGAGGACTGCGCCAGCTGGGGCGGATTGAGGTTGTCGGGGAACGTGGACGGGCTGACCTTGAGCGGAATCTCCATGTCCTGGCCGAAGCCGAACTTCTCCGCCTGCTCCTTGATCGCGTCCTCGCCCAGATCCATGCCGAGTGAGGCGAACGAGGTGTTGCAGGATTCGGCGAGGGAATCGGCCAGCGTCGGTTGCCCTCCGTTGCGGCAGGCTCCTGGATGGGAGTTGCCGATGGTGGAAGTTGTCTGGGGCAGGTCGAGTTCGGCCGGACCGTTCAGGGTCGAATCCGGCTTGTAGTCGCCTGATTCCAGTGCGGCCGCGGCCACGAGGACCTTGAATGTCGAGCCCGGTGGGTACAGGTTGCCGCCGATCGCGCGGTTGTAGGCAGGCTTGCCCTCAGCGTTGTTGAGCTCCTCGAAGGCGGACTGCGCCGTCTCGGAGTCATGGCTGGCAATCGGGTTGGGATCCCAGCCCGGCGTCGAGGCCATGGCGAGGATCTTGCCGGTCTTCGGGTCCAATGCCACGGCGGCACCGTTCTGGTTGCCCAGGCCGTCCCACGCGGCCTGCTGCACCTTCGGGTCGATCGTGAGCTCCACGGCCGCTCCGCGCGGCTGCTCGCCGGTGAACAGGCTGCCGACCTTGTCGTAGAACAGGGCGTCGGAATCGCCGGAGAGGTAGTCTCCGGACGCGCGTTCCATGCCCGAGGCTCCCGAGACGATGGAGTAGTACCCGGTCATTGAGGCGTACGCGCGGGGGTTGAGGCCCTCAGCGCCGTACTTGCGCTGGAACTTGTACTTGTCGTCGACCGGTTCGGAGTAGGCGATCGGCTTGCCGTCGACGAGGATCGGACCCCGGTCGCGGGCCAGCTGATCGAGGACCTTGCGGTTATTCAGCGCATTGTTGTTCAGCGAGTCGGCGGTGACGAACTGCACCCAGCTCGTGGAGCCGAACAGGAGCGCGAACATGACGAACCCGACGATGCTGATGTGTGTCAGTGGTCTCTTCATCGTTCACCTCCGGTAGTGCCCAGATTCGTCGTCGGGTCCTCATCGGACCCGGTGGTCTTAAGATCGGCGGCGCCGAGGTTGGTCGTCGGTGCGTCGTCACTGGTGGTCCGGTCGGTCGCGAGGCTGCCCGCCGCGTGTTCGCGCGCCCCCTCGACACGTTTCGTGTCGTTGCGGGTTCCGGCTCCCCGCGCCGAGGCGGTGGGTTCCTCGGGATCCTCCGTGATCTTGAGGACGCCGGTGTGGAATTCCTCCACTGGGCGCCTGGCATTGTCGGAGATGCGCAGGAGCAGGGCGATGATCATCCAGTTCGCGATCAGAGACGACCCGCCTTGGGCAAGGAACGGCGTGGTCAGACCCGTGAGGGGGATGAGGCGGGTGACGCCGCCGACGACGACGAAGACCTGCAGGGCGATCGTGAAGCTCAAGCCCGTGGCGAGCAGGGTGCCGAATCCGTCGCGCAGCTGCTGGGCGGTCTTGATGCCGCGTTGGAAGATGAAGAGGTAGCAGAGCAGGATGACGAAGAGTCCGGCCATGCCCAACTCTTCGCCGAGGCTGGCGTAGATGAAGTCAGATTCCGCATAGGGGACCATATTTGGTCGGCCCTCGCCGAGTCCGGTGCCGGTCAGACCGCCGTTGGACATGCCGAACAGGCCTTGGACCAGCTGATATGACCCGCCTGGAGTCTTGTTGTACTCCTCAGCGGTCAGGGCGTTGAGCCAGCCGTCCACGCGCTGCCCGACGTGGTCGAAGAGGAAGGTCGCGGCGACCGCACCGACGGCGAAGAAACCGAGTCCGAGGATGATCCAGGAGACCTTGCTTGTCGCCACATAGAGCATGGCCACAAACAGGCCGAAGAACAGCAGCGAGGTTCCCAAGTCTCTTTCGAAGACAAGGATGCCGACGCTGGCGACCCAGGCGATGACGATGGGGCCGAAGTCTCGCAGGCGCGGGAAGCGGATGCCGAGGATCTTCGGCCCGGCCAGAACCAGCTGGTCACGGTAGGACACGAGGTAGCCAGCGAAGAAGATGGCCAGCAGGATCTTCGCGATCTCACCGGGCTGGAAGGACATCGGGCCGATGCCGATCCAGATGCGTGCGCCGTTGACCGTCTTGCCCAGGCCGGGAATCAGCGGGAGCAGGAGGAAGATCAGCGCAGCGAACCCCGAGAGGAAGGTGTAGCGGCGCAGCCACCGGTGGTCACCTAAGAAGATGATGATGCCGACGGCCAGGGCCACGCCCAAGGTCATCCAGATCAGCTGAGTGACTCCGCTGTTCTGATACTCATCCCGACCCAGGTCGACGCGGTAGATCATGGCCAGGCCCAAGCCGTTGAGCAGGACGGCGATCGGGACGAGGACGGGGTCGGCGTACTTGGCCTTCCACCACACGACGACGTGGATGATGAGGCCCAGCGCGGCCAACCACGCCGCATACTGATAGACGTTGGCGGGAATCGTGTCCTCGGTGCCGAGCCCTACAAGTGCATAGGCGCTCGTGGAGACCGCGATCGCGAGGATGAGGAGGCCGAGCTCAGCAAAGCGATAAGGCCGTGGCCGTGCGCCTTGGTTGGGGTTCTCGGACATTACTGTGACTCCTCAGTGATGGCATCACTGGGATCGACCGCTTGGGAACTCGGCGGTGAGGGCGCGGGATCGCTGGGACTTGCGGCATCCTCGACATTGCCGGAGACGGTACCGGACTTATCGGCTTCCTGTCGCAGGTTCTCAATGATGCGATCGGCCTCATCACGGGAATCGGCCTGAATGGAGCCGCGCAGACGATCCTGCGAAAAGCTGTTGAGGGTCCCGACTTCGATGTCGGTGGTGTCTTCGAGCTGACTGAGTTCGATGGGTCCCAGAGTCGTGTCGAGGCCCCGGTAGAGGGTGACCTTTCCATCTTGGTTCGTCAGGTAGTAGTGGTTGCTCACGTAGTTATAGGCGAAGAACCCGCCCACCGCGATTGCGACGATGACGATCGCTGCGATGATCCAGCCCAGGTAGGACCGCTTTTCCACCTCGTCGTCGTCAGCGTCGAGGTCATCCTCCTCGGCGGGTGCGTCCCTGTCGGACGACTCCGAGTCGGTGCGCTGGGAAGGGGGAACCACCTCGGCGGTGGGCTCCTGCTTATCGGAACCGGACACCGTCTGCAGGGGCACGGTGTCGGTGGGAAAGTCGCCGTTGCCGTAGTGGGGCTGAGTCTCAGTGGTGGGTTCGTCGACATCGGTGTTCATGCCGATGGTGGCGTACTTCGGGTTGAGGTGGACGGAGCCCACGGAGCTGCCCTGAACGGTGTCGAGGGTGCCTTCGAGCACGTCGCCGATGACGACGGTGACATTGTCGGCGCCGCCGCCGGCCAGGGCCAGATCGATGAGCTGACGGCAGCATTCGTCGGGGTCGGAGACCTCGGAGAGAACGCGGGCGATGTCATCGACGTCCGCGAAGCCGGTCAGGCCGTCGGAGCAGAGCATCCACCGGTCGCCGACGTGAGCCTCACGCAGGGTCAGGTCGAGGTCGGGGGAGGCCCCGACGTCGCCGAGGACCTTCATGACAACGGAACGCTGCGGGTGTGTTTCGGCCTCGTCCGGGGTGATGCGGCCTTCGTCGACGAGCATCTGGACGAAGGTGTGGTCATGGGTGACGGTCTGCAGTTCGCCATCGCGCAGCACATAGCCGCGGGAGTCGCCGATGTGGGCTAAGGCGAAGCGGTTGCCGGGAGCGCGCAGCAGTGCGGTGACTGTGGTGCCCATGCCGGCGAGCTCGGGCTGTTCGGCGACGCCGCGGCAGATGCGGTCGTTGGCCTCCAGGATCGAGGTGCGCAGGATCTCCAGCGCATCCTCGCCGCTGGGTTCACGATCGAGGTCGGCCAGCCGGGACACGGTGATCGCCGAGGCGACGTCACCGCCGGCGTGTCCGCCCATTCCATCCGCGATGAGCAGAAAATTCGGACCCGCATAGCCGGAGTCCTGGTTGTTCTTACGCACCAGCCCGGTGTGAGACCGGGCTGCTGAGCGGAGGGTGATCGTACCGTCGGTCGTCACGATTGGGTCTCCAACGTCGTATGGCCGATGGTGATCTGGGTGCCGATCCGCAGACTGATGGGCGAATGCATGGGCGAGCCGTCGACGATCGTGCCGTTGGTCGAACCGAGGTCCTCGAGGACCCAGGAGCCGTTCGATGCCACGATTCGCGCATGATGGCTGGACGCGAAGTCGTCACTGATGACGATCGTATTGTCCGGAGCTCGCCCGAAGGTCACTGGTGCCCCAGAGAGCGTGACCAAGGTCCCGGCCAAGGGCCCACCGGTGACCCGGATGGAGCCCGGATGTGCCTGTTGTCGTGCCGGAGCAGGGGCAGGAACAGGAGCCGGTGCCGGTCTGCTCGGGGCAGGAGTCGGCGTCGCATTCCGGGAGGCCTTGCTGCCTCGGCGAGATTTCCTCGGGCCCTTCCTGGGCCCGAAGATGTCGCGACGCAGGACGCCGGCAACACCGAGGACGAAGAGCCAGAGGATGATGAAGAAGGCGAACCGGAAGACGGTGACGGTGAACTCGCTCACTGGGCGTCCTGTTCGTTCTCGTGGTAGCGCACCTCTGCGTCTCCGGCCATGAGGACATCACCGTCGGAGAGGTTCGCCGAGGTGAGCTTGCGTCCGCGCAGAAGGGTGCCGTTGGTTGATCCGAGGTCGTTGGCGACCGCATGGTCACGTTCGACGGTGATCTCGAAGTGTCGGCGGGAGACGCCGGGGTCATCGATGACGTAGTCGGAGCTGGAGGAGGACCGTCCGAAGACGTTCGTGCCCTGGTGCAGCTCGTAGTCCTGACCGTGGATGGTCACGCTGGCGCTGATGGTGCGCGACCGTGCTGGTGCTGCCTGTCGCACGGGGGCCGATGCCGGGCGGCTGGTGGCCGCCGGTCGGGCCGGTGCTGGTTCGGGTGTGCGTCTGGGTGGGACCGGACGTGATCCGGAGTTGGCCTGTCCTTCGCCCACGATGTTGTGGGACCGGGACACGGGGTCATAGCCGCCGCGGTTGGCCGGTTGGGCTGCGGGTGAGCCGTCGGGTCGCTGAGTGCTGGAGACGACTCGGTACATTCCGGTGTCGAGGTCTTCTGCCTCGACGAACTCGACGGAGACGGGACCGACGAAGCTGTAGGCCTGCTCGACCGCGTGATCGCCGATGACCTGTCGCAGGTCGGAGCGAAGTTCGTTCTCGAGACCAGAGAGACGGTCGAAATCTGTGGGAGACAGTTCGATGCTGTAGTGGTTTGCCGTCAGTGTTCGTCCGCGTGAGACCACAGCGGCCTTGTTATCGGCTTCGCGTCGCAGCGCGCCGGCCAATTCGACCGGTTCCACCTGTGAGCGGAACGCTTTGGCGAAGGCGCCGTTGACGACATTCTCCAATCCCTTCTCGAAACGATCGAGAATCCCCATGGCACCTCCTCTTCCAGGTGTCGTGCGCGTGACGAACCGTTCGCCACCAGCCCGGACGCATGCGCCCGAACGAGTCTGTCCTGGTGAATCCGAGTTCGGAAAGGAACACCGAAACGGAGACATCAACACCCAATCCTAACGCGGTGAGGCTCTCAACTCACGTCACTAGGTATTTCGGGGCCGAGGTCTGTTCGGATTCCCGGCAGTCGCCCAGTTTAGAGATTGTCGCTGAGTACTCCATGAGCCTGTGACGAGCGCCGATGTTACCGGAAATGAGTGCTGGGTCACGAAAGGCGGGTGGTGCAGGGGGTGGTCGGTGTGAGCGTCGACACGTTTTGGGTGTTTCGACCGAACTCGGTTTCATTCTTCCCGGCCGCGATGCTAGAGTTTTCTCTTGTTCGCGCGAGTGGCGGAATTGGTAGACGCGCTGGCTTCAGGTGCCAGTGATCGCAAGGTCGTGGGGGTTCAAGTCCCCCCTCGCGCACAGTGAACAACAGCCCTTCACCGGGACCCTTCGGGGCCAAGGTGGAGGGCTGTTTCGTGTCTGGGTGCTGCGTCGTGCGGGTTCGGGTGCGGGTGGGATGCGTCGCCTCAGAGGTAAGGGATCGATCGAAGTTTCAAAGCTCGACTTTGAAGCAGGGCTCTGAAACTTCGATCGATCCCGTTCCCAGGTGACTTCGATTGTGCGGGTTAGCGGCAGGATTAAACCTCGAGCGATCGGGCCTCGAGGTAGGCGCGTTCGGCAGGGTCGGTGGTCAGCTCGATGGCACGGCGATAGGCGTTTTGGGCCTCCTGCCCCTGCCCGGCACGGGCGAGCAGGTGTGCGCGCAGTGCCCACGTCGGCTGGAACGAGTCGACGCGTGCGGAGGAGAACGCAATCTCTCCGACAGGGGGCTCACCACTACTGGGGCCGTCCAGAGTGTCGAGTTCAGCCAGACCAGCCTTCGGGCCGTCGATCTCAGCAATCACCGCTGCCCTCGCCACAGCCCCGCCGAGGCTGGGCGCCATCCGCTCCACATCGTCGTGCAGGCGCAGCAGCATCGGCCAATCGGTGCTTCCGCTGCGCACACCGGACATGTGGAGGATCTGGATCGCAGCCTGCAACCCGAAACGACCGATCTCGCCGCTGCCCTGCACTGCCCGCAGATGATCCTCGCCCCTGGCGATGAGTACGGAGTCCCAACTGCCCGGGTCCTGATCGCCGAGGGGCACGAACTCTCCGCCCTGGCCGCGGCGGGCCGGAAACCTGGCGGCAGAGAGGTGGATGAGGGCCGCGAGGCCGTGTGATTCCCCATCGGAGGGACACAGCTCGGCGAGCAGTCGGGAGAGATAGAGGGTCTCGCCGATGATGCCATCGCGTGGTTCGCTCGCCGCATGCACCCAGTCGATGGCGAAAGCACCGTAGATCGCCTCATGGATGTCGGGCAGGCGAGCTTCGAGCTCGGTGCGATCTGGCAGGCCGAAACCGATGCCCAAGGCGGCGATGCGCTTCTTCGCCCGAGTCAGCCGCGCAGCGACCGTCGCTGCAGGCAGGGCCATTCCTGCAGCGATCTGCGTCCCGGTCATGCCCATGACCGCAGAGAGCATG
Organism: Brevibacterium sp. BDJS002; assembly: GCF_028201555.1. Lineage (NCBI taxonomy): Bacteria > Bacillati > Actinomycetota > Actinomycetes > Micrococcales > Brevibacteriaceae > Brevibacterium > Brevibacterium sp. BDJS002. Next base: position 61,805 of record NZ_CP116392.1, read on the forward strand.
AGCAGCGGCCGGACTCCCGGCTCGATGTCCGGATGAGCACACGCGCCCAGCAGTTCGAGACGACGATCGGGCAGGGCATCGGGATCAGCTGGGGCGACCAGATGAGCTGCAGCCGGCTGGCCTGCGCCGTGAGACGCGGACCTGTCGTGGTTACCTAGATCGGCACCATCGTGAACCTCGGGATCCAAGGCCGCCGAGGTGCGGGCCGCGGCCGATTTCCACACGTCTCGTCGTGCATTGAGGGCAACCCGGTAGAGCCACCCCTCGGGATTGGTCGGCACTCCCTGCTCCCGCCACACGCGAACTGCGCGTTCGAGAGCCGAACTCAGGGCATCCTCGGCGCCGGCCAAGTCCCCGTCGGCGGCAGCGATGAGGGCGATGATCCGCCCCCAGCCGTCCTGGGAGAGGATCATCGCCCGATCGATCGGGTCCCGATGTTCGTTCAGGGCTGCACCCAACGTCCGTCTATATAGGAGACTGCCGCCGCTCTGACCTCGATGACTCCGTAGCTCGTGCCGGGGAACTTCTCTGCCCACGCCAGGGCCGCGTCGCGGCTCTCGACGTCGATGACGAAGACTCCGGCCAGGGCCTCCTTCGCCGCTGCGAAGGGACCGTCCTCGATGACGACAGAGCCACCTCGGCGGGTGACGGTGGTTGTCGCCTGCTGCGGTTCAAGCATCTCCGCGGCGATGAAGACTCCCGCGGAGTAGAGGGCGTCGGCGTAGTCGGACATCAGCTTCTGCATCTCGGCCATCACCTCGGTGGAGGGCTGGGGTCCGCCTTCTTGAGGTTCGGGTGCGTGGAAGACCAGTGAGTAGCGCATGATTGAACTCCGTTCATCTCAGGTGCGATCGCGTTTCGATCGCTCATCATTGAGACGACCGAGTTCACGTCGATTCGACACGTCTGAGAACAATTATTGCCGGAATTCGTCGAAGTGGGTGAGATTCGTGCCGCTGGCGGGCGGAATTCATCCGCCGAGTGAGGGCCTCAGCGCTTCGCAATCGTGCGGCGCAGCAGCGGAGTCACTCGGTATTCCACCATCTGCTTCATCGACACGAGTGTGCGTGTGCGTTTGACGCCGGGGATCGACAGGATCCGCCCGGCGATGCGGTACAGGTCATCGGTGTCCCGGGCGACGACCTGGATGAGGGTGTCGGCAGTGCCCGAGACTCCGATGACCTCGAGGACCTCTGGGATTCGGGCGAGTTCGGCGCCGACCTGATCGAGTTTGCGCTGTTTGAGGTTCGCCAGGACGTGTGCCCGGAGGGGATATCCGAGCCCGGCAGTGTCGACTCGGTGGTCGAAGGAGTGCAGGCCCTCGTCCTCGAGGCGGGTGAGTCTGGCCTGCGCGGTGTTCCTGGCAACCTGGAGCCGTTGGGCGAGACCGGCGACCGTGGATCGTGGCTGTCGCACGAGTTCGAGGAGGATGCGCGCATCGAGAGCGTCGGCGATCCTGCGTGTCTTCTCCGTCATCGTCTGTGACCCCCATTACATGCTCGAAACGTTCAGCCCACTGTACCGACGAATCGCACATTCTGAGCAATCTGCTCAATTTCAAAACTGACTATTGAGCATTTCTTTCAGGCGGGTTGGAATGGGTTCACCGTCGATCATCAACCTGACTGGCGTCACGTTCGACATATCCCGTCGGCGACTCACAGGACGATCCCGTCCTGCGGCGGCAGGTCTCCTGAGCCAACCGGTTCAGGACACCTGCCGCGAATTCGGATCTGCGGGCACAATGCATGCGCGCACACCTCGGGAGGACAACCGTGACCATCGATACAGACACAGACATCAACACCGCCTCAGAAGCCTCGACGTTCGAGACCCTCGATGAGATCCACGATCGGATTCTGTGGCTGTCGACCTCGATCATCCACCATGCCAATCGCGTGCGTCCCAACCGCAGCGGGCTCAAGGTCGGCGGACACCAGGCCTCATGCGCCTCGATCGCCACGATTATGACCGCACTGTGGTTCCACGAACTGCGCGCCGAAGACCGGGTGAGCATCAAACCGCATGCCAGCCCCGTCTGGCACGCCATCAACTACCTCTTCGGTGAACTCGACGAAGCAGACATGACCTCCTTGCGGGCCTTCGGCGGTCTGCAGAGCTACCCGAGTCGCACCAAGGACCCGGTTCCAGCCGACTACTCCACCGGTTCCGTCGGCATCGGAGCCACGGCACCCATCTGGGGCTCGATCGCCCGACGCTACGTCGATTCGACGCTGAAACCCATCGGCCTCGGGCGACAGTACTCCCTGGTTGGAGACGCGGAACTCGACGAGGGTGCCGTGTGGGAGGCCGTCATTGACCCCGACGTCAAACACCTCGGCGAAATCGTCTGGATCGTCGACCTCAACCGCCAGTCACTGGACCGCGTGATCCCCGATATCGCCGCCGGGCGCATCGAAGCGATGTTCGACGCCGCCGGCTGGCAGGTGATCACCGTGAAGTTCGGACGCCTGCTCGACGAACTCTTCGCCCGACCCTGTGGTCCTGAGCTGAGACAGCGGATCCTGACGATGTCGAACCCCGAATACCAGCGTCTGCTGCGATGCACCGCCGCCGAGCTGCGCGAGCGATTGCCCGGTGAGGGGGAGGACGCCCAGGCCCTGCGGGATCTGGTGGGCAGCCTCGATGACGCCACATTGACGGATGCGATCAGAAACCTCGGCGGCCATGACATTCCCGCGCTCCTCGACGCCTTCGCGCGGATCGACGATTCGAAGCCGACGGCCATCATTGCGTACACGATCAAGGGGTTCGGTCTGCCGAGCTCCGGCCACCCGCAGAACCACTCCGCGCTCATCAGCGATGAGGAATACGGTGCTTTGGCCCGGCGCAGCGGCCAGGACACACAGGCACCGTGGACCAGGTTCGACCACGATTCTGCCGCCGGAGAGATCATCGAGGCGAGTGCGAAGCGGCTGGCGCGACCGGAGTTCCCTCGTGCTGCCGAGAGCGAGCTGCCGCGTGATCTCGAGCGGGCGCACAAGGGCATTTCCTCCTCACAGGCCGCGCTGGGCCGCGTGCTCATGGACCTCAGTCGGCAGTCACCGGAGACGGCCCGCCGGGTGGTCACGGTCAGTCCCGATGTGTCATCGACGACCAACCTCGGCGGATGGGTCAACAAGGTCGGGGTGTGGAGTTCGGAGGCCGGCCGCAACTGGTTCGCCGATGACGCCGAGACGATCCTGCAGTGGAACGAATCGGAACAGGGCCAGCACATGGAACTGGGCATCGCCGAGACGAACCTGGTCGGTCTGCTCGGGGAGCTCGGTGCGACCTGGAGCAGGTGGGGAGAGCCGCTGTTCCCGATCGGCGTGATGTACGACCCCTTCGTCAACCGTGCCCTCGAGCCGTGGACCTTCGGCATGTATGCGGGTGGACAGTCGATCCTCGTCGGCACTCCGTCCGGGGTCACGCTGGCACCCGAAGGCGGTGCGCATCAGTCGATCACGACCCCCTCGACGGGCATGGAGGTGCCGGGTCTGGTGACCTATGAGCCCGCGTTCGCCCAGGACGTCGAGTGGACCCTGCTCCACTCCATCACGCGCTTGGGCAGGCCTGATGGCGAGTCGGCCTACCTGCGGCTGTCGACCCGGGCCGTCGATCAGTCCCTGGCCGAGGTGCCGAGCGATCCGGTGGCGCGTCGGCGTCGTCGGGAGCAGGTCATCGCCGGAGGATTCCGGCTGCGGGCGACGAAGCAGCCGCGAGTCCAGCTCGTGGGTATGGGTGCCATGATGACAGAGACCCTGGCCGCAGCAGACCGCCTCGAAGCAATGGGCATCGACGCCGATGTCGTGTGCGTGACCAGCCCCGGTCTGCTCTATCGGGCGCTGCGGGCTGCGCAGGGGAATCGCTCGCCTGCTGCAGGAGCTGGTGTCTCTGCTGCCGGTCCGGGATCCGAGTGGATCCTCGACCAGGTGTTCCCCGCCGAGCGCGCCGTGCCGATGGTCACCGTCCTCGACGGCCACCCGCACACGCTGTCGTTCCTCGCCACGATCAACAAGGTCGACCATGTCGCGCTCGGGGTGAGCAGTTTCGGTCAGTCCGGCGATATCGACGACGTCTACCGCTATCACGGGATCGATGTCGACTCGATCGTACGAGCGGCCCTCGACGCGAGCCGGAGCTAGGGCCTCTCGTCGACTCCTCGCGGGGAGAGACTCGGGGGAGCACAGCCACGTCCGCCCCTCGCAGTAGTGTTGAGGTATGACCAACCCAAGCGCTGCCGTGCCTGCGTGGTGCGTGATCGGGCGTGCTCCCGACAGCGCCCTCGGCGGCGTTCGCGGCATGGGTTCGATGATCGCCGTCGTCGACCTCGACGACGCCAGACAGCGGATCGGCAACCACCACCTCGGCGCGGATGAGCTGCCCACGTTCGTCCGCGAACGGGAAGCACAGGGCCGGCCGAGGTGGGTCTTCAGTGACACTCCCAACTGGTACCCGGCCCTGCTGGCTGCCGGCGTGCAGATCGAGCGCTGCTATGACCTGCGGCTGACCCACGCGATCCTCATGCGCTCGGAACTCGTGGCCGACCGAAACGCCGTCGCAAGCGCCGAAGAATGGGACGCGGGCCCGGTGAGCGCACCGACCGCACCCGAGGCGGAGGCGCTCTTCGAGGTCACCGAACGACGCAGCCACATCAAAACGGTCCCGCACGACATCGAGTCCGCGCTCGCCGAATTCGCACGTCAGTCCACCGCCCTGCAGACTGCCTCCGATCCCGGCCGGCTGCGTCTGCTGCTCGCGGCAGAATCAGCCGGTGGACTCGTGGCCGCAGAGATGCAGGCCGCCGGGGTGCCCTGGGACATCGCCGAGCACGATCGGATCCTCGCCGAGGAACTCGGGCCCCGTCCTGCACGGGACGCGAAGCCTGCCAAGATGCTCGCCGTGGCCGAGCAGGTGCGGGCCGCCCTCGGTGACCCGCGAGCCAATCTCGACTCCCACGTCAAACTCCTCCATTCCCTGCACGCGGCCGGAATCAACGTCGCCTCGACCTCGAAATGGGAGCTGCAGGAGAGCAACCACGCGGCGATCGCGCCCCTGCTGGAGTACAAGAAGCAGTCCCGTCTGCTCTCCGCCAACGGGTGGGCGTGGCTCGACGAATGGGTCAGCGAGGGCCGCTACCGTCCCGTCTATGTTCCCGGGGGAGTCGTCACCGGGCGCTGGGCGGCCAGCGGCGGTGGTGCACTTCAGATTCCTCGCCAACTGCGACCCGCCCTGCGCGCCGACCCCGGATGGCGGCTGATCTCGGCCGATGTCGCCCAGCTGGAGCCGCGGGCGCTCGCCGCCATGTCGGGGGACCGGGCCATGGCCGAAGCTGGCCGAGGTCGCGACCTGTACTCGGGTCTTGTCGACGAAGGCATCGTCGCGACCAGGCAGGAGGCGAAGATCGCCGTGCTCGGCGCCATGTACGGGTCCACGACCGGTGACAGCGGCAGGCTCGTGCCGCGACTGCGCACCAGTTTTCCCGCCGCCATGGGCTTGGTTGATTCCGCCGCCGAGGTGGGGGCCGCCGGAGGGGTCGTGTCCACTTGGCTGGGCCGAACCTCACCGGTGCCAGGTGAGGGGTGGCGCCGCGTTCAGTCGGCGGCGAACCAGTTCGACGCCACGCCTGCCGATGAGAACCGGGCCCGTCGCGCCGCCGGTGACCAGGGACGCTTCACCCGCAACTTCGTCGTCCAGGGAACCGCGGCCGAATGGGCCCTGGCCTGGCTGGCCGACCTGAGACTGCGGCTGTCACAGTTGCCGGCCATCGATGACGGGAACCCGGGGACAACCTCGGCGGTTGATGGTGATGGGGGAACCACCTCGGCGGGGGAGACGATGGGGCACGTCGCCGATGCCTCGGGTCCGGTGTTCTCCCGACGCGCTCACCTGGTGTTCTTCCTCCACGATGAGGTCATCGTGCACGCGCCGGCCCAGCACGCCGAAGCCGCAGCGGAGGCGATCAGGGAAGCGGCCGCCTCGGCGGGGACACTCCTATTCGGCAATGCGCCCGTGGACTTCCCTCTCGACCTCACGATCTCCGAGCGGGCAGCCAAGGACTAGGGGGCGGCGACGGGGCTGCGACTGGTCCTGAACGATCGTCTGTTGCAGAGATCACGGGAGGGCCCGGAATAGGCGACAGATAATCAGTGCTGCATGTAAGGTGTCGGCGGCCCCGAAACGGAGCCGCCGCATCATCCGGAGTCGTCACCGCACAGAGGAGTTTTCATGACTTTCACCGTCAAGGCACTGCAGAAGACCGGCCCCGACCAGCCGTTCAAGGTTGCCAACATCGAACGCCGCGACCCCAGGCCCGATGACGTGGTCATCGACATCAAGGCCGCCGGAATCTGCCACAGCGACATCCACACCATCCGCAACGAATGGGGCGAGGCGCACTTCCCCCTGACCGTCGGCCACGAGATCGCCGGCGTCGTCGAGGCCGTCGGTTCCGATGTCACCGACTGGAAGGTCGGCGACCGCGTGGGCGTGGGCTGCATGGTCAACTCGTGTGGAGAGTGCGAGGAATGCCGGGCTGGGCAGGAGCAGAACTGCCTCAACGGCCAGGTCGGCACCTACAACTCCACCGACGTCGACGACACCATCACACAGGGCGGCTACGCCGAGAAAGTCGTCGTCAACGAACGCTTTGTCTGCCGTATCCCCGACGCTCTCGACTTCGATGTCGCGGCCCCGCTGCTCTGCGCCGGCATCACCACCTACGCACCACTCAACCGCTGGGGCGCAGGCGAGACCAAGGACGGCGCACCCAAGAAGGTCGCCATTCTGGGACTCGGCGGACTCGGCCACATGGGCGTCCAGATCGCCGTCGCCATGGGCGCCGACGTCACCGTCCTTTCCCGCACCCTGAACAAGGAGAAGGCAGCACTCGAGCTCGGCGCGAAGCAGATGCTCGCGACAACTGAGGATGACTTCTTCAGTGACCACCGCGGAGAGTTCGACCTCATCCTCAACACGATCAGCGCCGACATTCCCGTCGACAAGTACCTGAGCCTGCTCAAGCCTCGCGGGGTCATGACCGTCGTCGGTATGCCTCCGGAGAAGCAGCCGCTGTCCTTCGCCTCCGTGATCGGCGGCGCCAAAGTGCTGGCCGGGTCGATGATCGGCGGCATCGCCGAGACCCAGGAGATGCTCGACTTCTGCGCGAAGCACGACATCGCAGCGAAGATCGAGACCGTGAGCATCGACAAGGCGGATGAGACCTACGATCGCGTCGTCGCCGGTGACGTGTACTTCCGTGCCGTCATCGACACCGCCACATTCGAAGGCGCCGAGGTGACCGCTCTCGTTTGAGAGTCGGACTGACCGACAGCCGGACTGACCGACGATCTATGTGACCGTCTGGTGAGGTTCAGGGGCCGTTTCGCTGAAGCAGCGAGGCGGCCCCTCGTCATGGGTTCGATCGGAGTCGTGTGCTCGATTTGCGAGCTGAACGGCTTATGAGCCGGGTTGCGGGATACCGCAATCCGGGCGCCGTCGTGGGGCATCGGCGGTAGTCTGAATCGCATGACGAGTGGGCAGAGACGAATGGGCGATATGCCCCTGGTGCTGCTGATCCTCTACACCGTCTTCATCGGCTTCATGACGCTGACTCCTTACCAGCTCGACGTCAGCCCAGAAGGTCCGATCGGCAGGCTGCTCCAGTTCTTCGCCGATCATCAGGTGACGTCATGGCTGACCTATACGCTCGTCGAGAAGCTGGCGAACGTCGCCATGTTCGTCCCGTTCGGGTTCCTGCTCGCCCTGCATATGGGGCGTAGGCGCTGGTGGGTCGGCTGGGCGGCGGGCGCGGCCTTCACCTGCCTGATCGAGGGAGCCCAGGTGACCCTGCTCTCGCCGACCCGCTTCGGTACGATCAGCGATCTCATCACGAACACGCTCGGAGCCGGGATCGGTGCCGTCCTCGCCCTTCTCATCATGGTTCTGCTGCCCGAGCGTGACGAACCGGAAGAGGTCGAGCGCGTCGTCCGGTAGTGCCGATCACCTCGACGACCTCAGCCCTCGTGTGGGCTTCTCGTGTCCTCGCTCTCGAGGGCTCCGATGCACAGATCGAGAGCCTCGCCGAGGTGGCCCTTCAGTTCCTCATCGAGCGAAGAGACCATGAGTGCCGAGATCCGTTCAACTCGTTCGACCGCCTGATCGAGGGCCTTGCCTCCCTCCGCGGTCAGGGTCGTCGGCAGAGCTCTGCCGGTTTCGGCCTTCGTTGCTCTCGTCACCAGGCCACGATCCTGCAGGCCCTTCAGCAGCGTATTCATCGTCTGTCGCGTGACGAAGGCGCCGCGAGCAAGTTCCGAGTTCGATGCGCCCGGGGCTCGGCGCAGCAGTTCGAGGCAGGCGTACTGCGGCGTTGAGAGTCCCAGGGGCCGCAGCGTCTCGTCCATGCGTGAGCGCAGCACCGACTGCAGGTGCTTGAGCTGATATCCGATCATCGCCTCCAGCGCCTGGGGTGATTGGGACTGCTGCGACTGCATCTCTTGACTCATGTAAGTATTCTGACATACATTGGTTATGTCAGAACACTGACATGCAACTGAATGGCAAGAGATGGGAACGATCATGACTGTGACAGGACCGGATTTCCTCGCACTGCAGGTGCGAGACCTGGAGAAGTCGGCCGAATTCTACGAGCAGACGATCGGGCTGACGCGGGCGCCTGCGGGGCCACCCGGAGCGGTGGTCTTCGCGACATCGCCGATACCGTTCGCCGTGCGTGAGCCATTGCCCGACGTCGATCTCGACTCCATCGATCGTCCCGGCACCGGGGTGGCGCTGTGGTTCAACTGCGATGACTCACAGGCGCTGCACGACAGCCTCGTCGAGACCGGTGTGGAGATTCTGCGGGAACCAGCGCCGAGCCCCTTCGGCCTGACGTTCACCTTCGTCGACCCCGATGGCTATGCGGTGACGATGCACGACGCGGGCTGAGCCTTCGAGACCGGACATTTCGAGGCCGGACAGGCTGAGGAGCGTCGATCGGTCAGTGGAGGATGTTCACGCAGGTCGGGGTGTTCACTCGTCTCAGGGTGTTCACCCCAGAGAGTCGACGATCTTCGCGATCCGACGCTCCCGTGTGGCCTCGGCCTTGGCCGATTCGACCTGCCGCACATGCTCCTTGCGCTTCGACGGAGCCAGCCCATCGAAGACCTCACGGACACCGGCAGTGCCGAGCGCCTCGGCGAGGTCATCGGGAACCGGAGTCTCGCGGGACGAGGTGTCGTGGGTCAGCGTGACTTCATGAGTCTCGCCGCCGGAGACACCGCTCGCCTCGCGATGTTCCTTGGCCAACGGCAGCAGGAACTTCCCACCCATCACCGCCGTGGTCGAGGGGTAGGAGTACCCGGCGATCGTGACGATGACCGGGACCCTCTTGCCGACTCCGAAGCCGAGCACGATGTCCTCGGGCACCTCGATGCCGACGTTGTTGCCCAGCTGCAGGAGAGTCGTGCTGAAGGTGACCATGGCCGAATCCTACTCCGGTCATGGCCGAATCTTACTCCGGTCCTGGCCGGGCCGGGCACGAGCTCTAGGAGTTGTCGCGCTTGGCGCGGGCTCCGTCGGCGTTGGCATCGTCGGCGCGACCCTCAGCGACCGCGGCCTCATCCTCGTTCTCGTCGCGATCCTCATCGTCATAGTCCTCGTCGGACTGTGAGAACGTCGGAATCCAGCAGGAGACTCGAGCGGCGTACTCGTCGTACTCGGCGCCGAAGCGCTGACGCAGGTCGGCCTCCTCGTGCGGACGGATCAGCCAGTTCCACAGCAGCGAACCGACGATGGCGTAGACGATGACCAACCACGAACCGATGAAGAGTCCGATCGCCACGCCCTGGACGATGCCGGCGATGGCCATCGGATTGCGCACGAAGGCGTAGGGTCCCCGCTGGACGAAATGGTGGGCCATCGCGGAAGGCAGCGGAGTACCGGAACCGAAGTTCGCGATCGCCCGTGCGGACCACACGCCGAGGACGGTGCCGAAGGCGAGAAGGGCGAAGCCGGCGACGATCACGAGGATCGGGAACTTCACGGACAGGTCCCAGCGTTCCTCGAACGCATTGATGATCGCAGGAATGACGATGAGGAAGACTCCCCAGAAGACCATGATCTGGATCGTGGTTCTGATCAGGAGCTGCGACCTCACGCGTGTGTGAGAGCTGCGGAAGGCGAACGGGCCGGTGACGAGACGCTCGGACGGGATCCTGCCGAGGATCATGAGTGTCCCGGCGATGAGGCTGCCGACCGTGGCCAACACCATGAGGACGGCGCCCAGCCCACCCTCGGTGGTGACGGTGGCGTAGATGACCATGAAGACGGCGACGAGGGTGGTCCAGGCGACGGCTCCCCACACGGCCCACCGGAAGTTGAGTGCTGCCAGGGCGGAGCCGATGACGAAGAGCGGGATGTGGATGGCGGAGACGAGCAGCGGATTGAGGCCGCCGAGCGTCGCATCGCGCAGTCCCGGAAGATTGATGATCCCGAGCCACCAGGCGGCCCCGGCGAGAGCCTGCAGGGCGAAGTAGATGCGGCCGTGGAAGATCCGCAGGGGCTTGTCCGGGGCATTGCGCTTGTTGTGCCTGATCCCGGTGACCGGCTTCTTCTCTGTTTGGCTCATGCGAATGCCGTCCCTTTGAAGCATACGGTCGTGGGTCCGCCGACCCAGACCTCATCGTCCTCGTGGGAGATCGAGATGACTCCGGCTCGTCCCAGCGCTGTGCCCTGAGTGGCGGTGTACTTTTCCGGGGCCAGGCCGGATTTGATGAGCCACTGCGCGACCGAGGCATTGAGGCTGCCCGTCACGGGATCCTCGCCGATGGCCGTGCCGGGGACGAACGCCCGGATCTCATACTCGTGGGCGCTGTCGTCGGGGTGTGGGCCGAGGACGCCGAGCTTGGTGTCGGGGATCTGCGAGAAGTCGGGCTCGAGGTCGAGGACCTGCTGCGCGCTCGCGAGTCTGACTGCGGCCCAGCCGGGGCCGTTGTCGACCCATTGGTGACCGAGGATCTCGGTGCGCTCGACGTGGAGGGCGGCGGCGATCTGCTCGACGAAGTCTTCGTCGAGGTCACCGGAGCGGATCGGTTCGGGAGCGGCGAAGGACAGGGTCTGGTCACCTCGGCGCAGGGTGACGAGTCCGAGCCCGCACTCCTGGACGATGGTCCCCTCGTTGCGAGGGACGCCTCCGGCTTCCAGCCAGGCCGCCGCCGATCCGAGGGTGGGGTGGCCGGCGAAGGGGAGTTCGCGGGCGGGGGTGAAGATCCGCAGGCGGTAGTCGGCGTCGGGATTCGTCGGAGGGAGGACGAACGTCGTCTCGGACAGGTTCGTCCAGTTCGCGATCCGGGCCATGTCGGCCTCGCTCAGTCCCTCGGCGTCGAGGATGACCGCGACGGGGTTGCCGCGGTAGGGATCCGCGGAGAAGACGTCGACTTGGGCGAATGCTCGATTATGGGGCAAGTGGGGGACTCCTTCATAGAAAGGGCGCCGCTGTTTGGGGGTGCGCACTTCCTATGATAATGGTGCGAGCTCGCAGATCAGTCACCTGGGACGCTAAGGGCGTGTGGGACGTTCCTCACTGCCGGGACAGGGCGGCGGCGATGCGTTCGGGTGACAGTGCCGCGTCGATGGCCAGATGAGCCGCTCCCAGGATGGCGGCATTGCCCGCCGCATTCGATGGCGCGATCGTGAGATGTTCGGTCGAAAGCGGGATCGACCGTGCGTAGACGACCTCTCGGACGCCGGCGACGAGGTGCTCTGCCGCCTGCGCCATGGCGCCGCCGATGAGGATGAGCGAAGGATTCATGAGACTCACGCACGTGGTCAGCACCTCACCGAGGTCTCGGCCGGCTTGGCGGACGGCCTGTATCGCCTGCAGGTCACCGGCCTTGACGAGCCGGATCACATCGCCGGGCGTTCTGGCCTCGAGCCCGGCCCGGGAGAGTTCGCGGGCGATCGATCTGCCGGAGGCCACAGCCTCCAGGCACCCGCGATTGCCGCAGGCGCAGGGAATGCCCGCGGCCCGGGGCAGGGCGACGTGGCCGATGTCGCCCGCGGCGCCATGCGAGCCGCGACGCAGCGAGCCGCCGGAGATGATGCCGGCGCCGATTCCCGTGGCAACCTTGACGAAGATGAGATCCGTGGTCTCCGGCCAGGCAGAGGTCTGCTCGCCGAGGGCCATGATGTTGACGTCGTTGTCGACGAGAACCGGGGCGGAGAAGGTCTGCTTGAGGGCACCGGGCAGATCGAAGCGATCCCAGCCGGGCATGATCGGCGGGTTGATCGGGCGCCCGGTGGAGAATTCGACCGGTCCGGGCAGGCCGATGCCCACCCCGACCACGTCGTCGGCACTGCGATCGGCTTCGGTGAGCAGGGACAGGGCCGAAGATTTGAGCCACTCGATGGCGCTGACTGGGCCGTCGGAGATCTCGCGTTCCTCGCCGAGCTCCGCGAGGACGGTGCCGGTCAGGTCTGTCACGGCCAGACGGGCGTGAGAGGCGCCGAAGTCCGCGGCGACGACGACCCTGGCCTGCGGATTGAACGCGAACTGCGAGCTGGGCCGACCACCGGTGGAGGCGGCGTCGCTGACAGGGGTGATGAGTCCGAGGCCGAGCAGCTGGTCGATCCTCTGCGCGATGGTGGGACGTGAGAGGCCGGTTGATTTCGCCAGATCGGCCCGAGTTCGCGGCAGTCCGTCGCGCAGCAGCTGGAACAGCCCGCCGGCATGCGACAGATCGAGGGCGTGCGAAACGGTCACCTGGCTCATTCCTTCAGTAAAGCACATTCAGTAAAGGGCATTGCCAGAAGGTGACGATTGAGTACAGACTTTTAAAAAGGCCTTGACAAAAGTGGTCAAGCCGACATCAGAATGGGTCATGGACACCGTTGCCCAGACCTTCGCCCCTCCACCTCGAATCGGGATGGTGGGTGGTGGCTTCATGGCCCGCACGCACACTCGGGCCGCCCGCGCCGCCGGAGCTCAGCTTCGCGTGATCGCGACCTCGAGCGCAGCCGGCAGTCGAAGAGCCGCAGCTGAACTCGGTTACGAGGCGGCCGCGAACGGCGAGGATCTCTTCGACCACGATCTCGATGTCGTCCACGTCTGCACCCCGAACAGCACCCACGCCGAACACTCGCTGCGCGCCCTGGACGCGGGCTCGAACATCATCTGCGAGAAGCCCCTGGCCACCGATGCCTCCGCTGCGGCCGCGATCCGCGACCGGGCGAAATCACTCGGATTGGGCGGAACCGTTCCGTTCGTCTACCGCTATCATCCGATGGTCCGCGAGGCCCGCGCCCGAATTCGCCGAGGAGACGCCGGAACACTGCTGACCGTCGACGCCAGCTACCTCCAGGACTGGCTGCTGAGCGCCGAGGACGAGAACTGGCGCGTCGATGCCAGCTCCGGAGGACCCTCCCGAGCCTTCGCCGACATCGGCTCCCACCTCGTCGACCTCATCGAATTCATCACCGGCGAACACATCATGTCCGTGGTCGCGACGACGAGAACCGTTCACCCTCGCCGAGGCGGTGCCGAGGTGACCACCGAGGACACCGTTGCGATGACGGTCGAGCTCAGCGGCGGCGGCATCGGATCGATCCTGATCTCCCAGCTCGCACCGGGACGCAAGAATCGACTCGTCATCGAGGTCGGCGGTTCGAAGGAGAGCCTGCGGTTCGCCCAGGAGCAGCCGGAGCAGCTGTGGGTCGGTCGCCGCGTGGGCAGTCAGCTCCTCGATCGTGACCCGGACGCGCTGTCTCCCGACGCCGCTCGGCTGTGCACGGTTCCGCCCGGTCATCCGCAGGGTTATCAGGACGCGTTCAACGCGTTCATCGCCGACTCCTACGCTGTCTTCGCCGGTGAGGTGCGCGAGGGCGTGCCGACTCTCGACGACGGTGTGCGCGCGGCGCTCGTGACTGAAGCCGTACTCAAATCAGCGGCTGAACGTTCCTGGGTCGAGGTCGAAGCGCGATGACCCAGGCAGCGGTGCTCAGCGCCACAGGGATCCGCAAGCAGTTCTTCGGAGTCGAAGTCCTGCACGACATCTCGCTCGAGGTGTACGCCGGCACGGTCCACGGCCTCGTCGGAGAGAACGGGGCCGGAAAGTCCACCCTGATGAAGATCATCGCCGGCGTCCACCGCAGAGATGGCGGCGAGGTACGCATCGATGGGCAGGTCGTCGACTTCTCCCATCCGGTCGAGGCCGGGAGGGCAGGGGTGGCCACGGTCTTCCAGGAATTCAATCTGCTGCCCGACCGCACCGTGGCGCAGAACGTGTTCTTAGGCAGGGAACCCCGACGCCGTGGTCTCGTCGATGTGGCCACGATGCGAGCCAAGACGCAGACCCTGCTCGATGACCTCGACGTGGAGGGCATCACGCCCGATGCGAAGGTCGGCTGGCTGACCGTGGCCGAACAGCAGATCGTCGAGATCATCAAGGCACTCTCCGTCGATGCCCGGGTGATCTCCATGGACGAACCCACCGCGGCGCTGTCGGACAATGAGGTTGCTGTTCTCTACCGGGTCATCGCGACCCTGAAGTCCAAGGGCGTGGCGATCATCTACGTCTCACACAGGCTGCAGGAGGTCTTCGATCTCTGCGACACGATCACCGTGATGAAGGACGGCGCCCTCGTCACCAGTCAGCCGACGGCGGAGATGGATCAGGCAGGTCTCGTGCGCGCCATGGTCGGTAGGCCCATCAGCACGTTCTTCCCTGAGGCTGAGACGGGAACGCAGATCGGTGACACCGTGCTTTCGGTGAGCGAGGGAGGAAACGAGCAGCTCGATGACATCACCCTCGACCTTCGTGCCGGTGAGATCCTCGGACTCGCGGGACTGCAGGGATCCGGCCGCTCGGAGCTGCTGTCCGCGATCTTCGGCGCCGAGCCCTTCACTCGTGGCCAGGTGCGCCTCGACGGTGAGGCAGTGCGCATCGCCACCGCCAGGCAAGGTGTCAGGCGCGGTCTGGCTCTGGTCACAGAGGACCGCAAGGGCACCGGCCTCGTGCTCTCCCAATCCATTCTCGATAATGCACTGCTGGCGATCCGCGCAGTCTTCCCCTCCCGCACCTCCGGGATGCGTGCGAAGATCCCCGGGATCCTCGAATCCCTCGAGGTGATCAGCCGCGGTGCGGATCAGGAGGTCAGGGCTCTGTCGGGAGGCAACCAGCAGAAGGTCGTGCTGGCCAAGTGGCTGGCCACCTCGCCACGCGTGGTGCTGCTCGATGAGCCGACTCGAGGAATCGACGTCGGCGCCAAGGTCGCCGTCTACCGTCTGATCCGCAGTCTCGCTCGCCGAGGTGTCGCGATCCTTCTCGTCTCCAGTGAGCTTCCCGAGGTGCTGGGCATGTCTGATCGGGTTCTTGTCATGGCAGATGGTCGCATCGCCGGGGAGCTTCCCCCGAGTTCGACCGAGGAAGAGGTGCTGGCCCTGGCCACGGGAACCGAGGCCCAGGTGGTCAGTGACGATGGGCTGGTTGATGACGATGGGCGGAAGGTGGGGGAGCGATGAGGACACAGCTGCGTCGCCTCGATACGACGGCCCTTGTCTACCTCGCGCTCGTCGGCGTGCTCATCATCGGTGCCGTGCTCGTCGCCACGACCGGTCGCAACTTCTTCAGCCCCGGCAACATCCGCGACATTCTCACCGGGATGAGCGTGTTGGGATTCGTCGCCATCGGACAGACCCTGGTGATCCTCGGCGCCTCCCTGGATCTCTCGGTTCCCTATGTGATGAGCCTGGCCAGTCTGATCGCGGCGCAGACGATGAACGGCAGCGATGCGATGGTGCTGCCCGCGGTGCTGCTGACGCTCGTGGTCACGGCCTGCATCGGTCTGGCCAACGGTCTCATCGTCACCGTCCTCGGAGTTCACGGATTCGTTGCGACCCTTGGGGTCGGACTCATGCTCAAGGGATATCTGGATACGAACTACCAGGGCACCGAAGGCAGCGTTCCCTGGTCCTTCCAACTCTTCGGCGCCACCGGCGTGGGCCCCGTGCCGATCTCGACGATCGTCATGCTCGCCTTGGCCGGGCTGGTGGCATTCATCCTGGTCAGAACCAGTTTCGGGCATCATCTCTTCGCTGTGGGCGGCAACTCGGAGGTCGCTTGACTCTCCGGTGTCCGGCAGCGTCTGCCTCTCATCGGCGCCCATATCGGCAGCTCCGTATTCGCGGGACTGGCGGGTCTGCTGCTGGCCAGCCGCCTGGGTGTGGGCAGCCCGACCGTCGGCTCACAGGGCAGCTACGACCTGCTCTCGATCGCGGCAGTCGTCCTCGGCGGAACGGTTCTCATGGGCGGACGCGGCTCGATCTGGGGCACCATCGGCGGCGTCGCCATCTTCGCCGTCCTCGATAATCTCATGAGCGTCATGCAGTTCAACCCCTTCCTCAAGGACGTCATCCGCGGACTCGTCATCATCATCGCCGTGGCGCTCTATGCTCGCCGCAGAGTCATCGCCCGCAGAATCCGCTTCGCTGATGTGCCCACGGGGCCCAATATCGCGGCAGGGTCCGAACCCGCTCCGGAGTCCGCTTCGGCGGCGATCGGCGGTCCACGGGAAACCGGCGCGCGAAGCGACCAGGAAGGGAGCCTGGGATGAATTCGAGAACTCCCGAGACCCACCTCGGCGATGGGGGACTTCGTCGACTGATCGAGCGAATCGCGGATCCACGCGGCGCCGTGGTCGTCCTCCTCATCGTGATTCTGATCGCCATCGTCGTCCTCAATCCGAGCTTCGCTGAACCAGGGGCGCTCATGCGCTTCATTCAGCGGGTCTCGCCGGTCGCGATCGTCGCCATCGGCCAGTACTTCGTCATCGTCAGCGGTGAGTTCGACCTGTCGATGGGTGCAGTGGTCACGGCGCAGGTGATGACCGCGGGCCATCTCATCGGCGAGGACGACTCGAAGACGGTGCCGGTGCTCATCATCATGCTCGTCATCGGCGTCGTGGTCGGCATCGTCAACGGGCTGGCAACGACGCTGCTCAAGGTCCCCTCATTCATCGTCACCCTCGGCACGATGCTCGTCATCCACGGGGCGGTCATGTGGTGGACGGGAGGAGCGGCGACGGGCAACCCCGCCGAATCCTTCCGACAGCTGGGCCGCGGAGGAATCGAGGGGATACCGGTCCTTGGCCTCCTGCCCTACGCCGTCCTCATACTGATCGCGGCGATCGTGTTCGCCGTCTGGATCTCACGGAGGCCATTCGGCAGGACCGTGGTCGCCATCGGCGACAACGCCCAGGCGGTGTCCTTCGCCGGCGCGAACGTGTGGAGGACGAAGACTTTGGCCTTCGTTCTGTCCTCTCTCGCCGCCACGGTGGCCGGGGTGCTCCTCGCCGGTTATGCCGGCGTCCATCCCTCGGTCGGTCAGGGCTACGAGTTCACGGCGATCACGGCAGTGGTCCTGGGCGGAGTCGTCCTCGGCGGCGGTCGGGGGACCGTCATCGGGGCACTTATCGGAGCTTTCACCCTCGAGTCCCTGTTCACGCTGCTCAACTTCACCTCGGTGCCGGCGACGATGCGTGATGCGATCCAGGGAGCCATCATCATCGCGGCAGTCGCGTACTCCGGTGTCGTGTTCGCGAAGAAGCGCAAACGACCGACCACCTCGGCGATCGACCCAACCGATCCGACCGGCTCGACTGAGCCGCGGGACCCAAGCACAACCTCGGCGGGGGCATCTTCGCCGATCCAACTCACCGGCGGCGACGATGCCGCACGGAAATGACAAGGGAGATTACATCATGAAACGAGGACTGAGGAGCGCGCTCGGCATTGCCAGTGCCGCCGCTCTCATCGCATTGGCGGGGTGCACCACCGACCCGTCCGTGGAACCGGCGGACGAAGGTGACGGGGCGCAGGAGGAAGCGCCGGCCGAGGAATGGTTCGACCAGAAGGTCTATGACCAGCAGTTCAAGCAGCGTGAAGTCGTCCCGGACGGTCCGGAGGATAAGCCCTACCTGCAGATGATCAACCCGAAGATGGGGGACACCTCGGAGTTCAAATCCGATGGCGGGAACAAGATGTGCTTCGCCAACGCCTCGATCTCCAACCCCTGGCGCCAGACCGGGTGGATTTCGATGAACGAGCAGCTCAAGGAGCTGAAGAAGGACGGCGTCATCACCGAGATGGAGACCCGTGATGCCCAGGACAACGATGATACGCAGATCGCGGACATCGACTACTTCATCTCCGAGGGCGACTGCGACGGCTTCATCATCTCCCCGAACTCGACGGCCGCGATCACGCCGGCGGTCGAGCGTGCGTGCAAGACCGACAAACCCGTCATCGTCTTCGACCGCGGAGTCGAAACCGACTGCGCCGTGACGTTCATCCATCCCATCGGCGGCTTCGCCTGGGGCATCGACACCTCGCAGTTCCTCATCGACAACCTCAGCGAAGGCGACAAGGTCGTGGCCCTGCGGATTCTGCCCGGCGTCGACGTGCTCGAACAGCGTTGGGCAGCAGCGGACAAACTCTTCGGTGAGGCCGGAATCGAAGTCGTCGACTACTTCACCGAGGGCGATCCGGCAGAGATCAAGAAGGTCGTCTCCGATGAGCTCGCCAAGGGCGACGTCCAGGGCATCTGGATGGATGCGGGCGACGGTGCCGTGTCCGCCATCGAAGCGTTCGAAGACGCAGGCAAGGACTATCCGGTGATGACCGGAGAGGACGAGCTGAGCTTCTTGCGGAAGTGGAAGGACACCGAGATGACCGCACTGGCTCCCGTCTACTCGAACTTCCAGTGGCGGACCCCGCTGCTGGCCGCGGAGAAGATCTTCAAGGGCGAGGAAGTCCCGACCGAATGGGTGCTGCCGCAGAGTCCGATCACGGCCGAGGACCTCGATGACTACCTTGACCGCACCAAGGGCATGCCCGATGGCCACTATGCGAAGTTCGGCGGCGAGGACATGGCCGGATTCCCGCAGGTGTGGCAGGACCGAGTCATCCCCTGATCGGGGAGTGAAGTCATGACCGACGGTAGCGGAAGCACGGGCATCGTTCGCGAGATCGGGGTCAACACCTGGGTGTGGACCTCGCCGCTGACGACGCAGCACCTCGGCGATCTGGCGGACCGAGCCCGACGATTCGGGTTCGGTCTGTTGGAGTTGCCCGTGGAGAACCCGGATGACTGGGACCCGGCCACCGCCGCCGAGGTGCTGGCTGGGTATGGCATGGGTGCGCGGATCGTCGGAGCGATGGGTCCCGGTCGTGACCTCATCGACCCGCTGTATCGTGCCGATACCCAGGACTATCTCCGGCACTGTGTGGATGTGGCGCTCGCCGTGGGTTCACCCACCGTGGCCGGTCCGTTCACGGCCGCGACCGGGCGGGTGTGGCGGATGGATGCGGGTGAGCGGGGCCGGGTCGTGGAGACACTTCTGGAGGCACTGCGTCCCGTGGCCGACTACGCCGCCGAACGCAGTGTGACACTGGCGGTGGAACCTCTCAACCGGTACGAGACCAGCATCATCAATACGGTTGACCAGGCCCTTGAGGCACTCGATCCGCTGCTCGAGCGCGGTATCGGGCTGGCGCTGGACAGCTATCACCTGAACATCGAGGAGCGCTCGCCTGCGGCCGCGATCAGAGCCGCCGGAGACCACTGCAAGGTCGTCCAAGTCTGCGGCAACGATCGGGGCCCGGTGGGCGGGGACCACACAGATTGGGACGCCTTCTTCGATGCCCTAGACGACATCGCCTACGCGGGACCTCTGACAGTGGAGAGCTTCACCGCCGACAACGACACCATCGCCGTGGCCGCCTCAATCTGGCGTCCGCTGGCACCGAGCCAAGACGAGCTCGCCCGGGCCAGTGCCGAATTCCTCACCGACCACCAACGACGCCGGGCTTCAGGTGCGGACGGGGACTCCGGCAAGGGTGGGGACTCCGTTGCGGACGGGGCTTTCGGTACGGACGGGGACTCGGCGGATTGGGCGGCGAAACGAACTGCGAAGGAGCAGCAATGACAGACTCATCTCATCCGGTCACCCTGTTTACGGGTCAGTGGGCCGATCTGCCGTTCGAGGAGGTCGCTCGACTGGCGGCCTCCTGGGGCTATGACGGGCTGGAGATCGCGTGTTCCGGTGACCACCTGGACCTCGCCAGAGCGGACGAGGACCCCGCCTACCTGCAGTCACGTCTCGATGTGCTCGATCGACACGGTCTCAAGGTCTGGGCGATCTCGAACCACCTCGCGGGCCAGGCCGTGTGCGATGATCCGATCGACTTCCGCCATCAGGCGATCGTGCGCGACTATGTCTGGGGCGACGGTGAAGCCGAAGGCGTGCGGCAACGGGCCGCCGAGGACATGAAGCGGGCGGCTCGAGTGGCCCGAAAGCTCGGTGTGGATACGGTCGTCGGGTTCACAGGGTCCAAGATCTGGCCGTATGTGGCGATGTTCCCACCAGTTCCGGCCGAGGTCATCGATGCCGGCTACGAGGACTTCGCCGATCGGTGGAATCCCATCCTCGATGTCTTCGACGGTGAAGGCGTGCGCTTCGCTCACGAGGTTCATCCCTCCGAGATCGCCTACGACTACTGGACGACCGTGCGCGCCCTGGAATCCATCGACCACCGGGAAGCCTTCGGTCTCAACTGGGACCCGAGCCACCTGCTGTGGCAGGGCCTGGACACCATCGGTTTCATCACCGACTTCGCCGACCGCATCTACCACGTCGACTGCAAAGACACACGACTTCGGCCTGCAAGCGGACGAAGCGGAATCCTCGGTTCACATCTTCCCTGGGGAGAACCTCGGCGAGGGTGGGACTTCGTGTCGACAGGGCACGGGGACATGCACTGGGAAGATGCGTTTCGAGCGCTGAGCTCGATCGGCTACACCGGGCCGATCTCCATCGAATGGGAGGATGCCGGGATGGATCGTCTCCATGGAGCCGCCGAGGCGGTCGTGCGGATCCGTGAACTGCTGTGGAAGCGGCCCGACACGTCCTTTGACGCCGCGTTCTCCAACCAGTGAGCGCGGATTCTCGAGCTAGTAGGCTCGATTTCTCGGGCCGGAGCGTCGAGCGATCTCGGATTGTTGGCTGGCGGACTACTGGCTGGCGAAGGCCAGCGTTCCGCCCAGGCCGATGAGCATGCCGCCGCCGATTCCACGGATGCGTGACATCCGCCTCGGCGAGCGAGCGAACCAGCTGCGCGCTGTCCCGGCGATGAAGGCCCAGGATCCGTCCGAGAACAGGGCGAGGCCTTGGAAGAGGAGGCCGAGGATGATCATCTGCAGCGGCACATGCCCGGCCTCGATCGAGACGAACTGGGGGAGGGCGGCGACGAAGAAGATGATCGTCTTCGGGTTCGAGATGCCGACGATGAAGCCCTGCATGAACATCGACCGGTAGCTGAGTTCGCGTCCGGCGGGAACGAACGATTCCACCTCGGCGTCGGCTTCTCGTGCCAGGGCTGGGTCTTCGGGCACCTCATTGCCGATCTTGCGATGCCGGATGCCCTGGACGCCTAAGTAGACGAGGTAGCCTGCGCCGAGGATCTTGACGATCGTGAAGATGACGACCGATTGGGCGACGATGGTGCCCACACCGAAGGCCACGGCCACGATGATCGGGATGATGCCGACGCTGCCGCCGAGCACGCTCGTCAGACCCGAACGTCGACCGTGTGAGAGTGACTGGCCGACGACGAAGAGCACAGTCGGCCCGGGAATCACGATGATGACGAGGGCTGCGGCGAGAAAGGCGAGAAGAGCGTCGGTGGTCGGCACAGAAGAATTCTATGAGCGCGGATGAAGCGCGGGTAAGAGACTGGCGCGGAGACTTCGATCACATGCCCTGATCTGGGTGGCTTGGCAGAGGGGATGACTCCTTTTAGGGGTGGCTCCGCGGACCCTGAAGATGCCACTCAGGGTCGGTTCATAGACTGGGCCGCTATGAACGAGCAATTGTCGGCTGCGGGTGATCAGGTGTCGGCAGCGGGAGAGGAATCGGCGGAGGTGCGTGCATGGATCTGAAGCAGGGTGTATCAACCTGGTGGGAAGCCATCACGGCCGGATTCGGACGTCAGGACGGCCTTGAACCCGACGCCGTTCAGCTGCTCCTCGTCATCGGAATCCCGCTGGTCGTCACGCTGACGCCCGGAATCTGGCGATTCTTCGGCATGTTCGTCACCTTTGTCCACGAGCTCGGCCACGCGTTCGCAGCCTTGATGACCGGTCGGGTCGTCAAGGGAATTTCGCTGAACTTCGACCACTCGGGGCAGATGAATTCCTTCGGCAAGGTCGGATTCTCTGCGACGTGGTCGGGTTTCTGGGGATATCCGGCACCCGGCGTCCTCGGATTGGTTCTCATCACCTCGGCGACTCAGGGGTGGGCTGCGTTGGCACTCTCGGTCGGTGCGCTCATTCTGCTGGTCGCGCTCATCTTCATCCGGAACCTCGCTGGTGCCATGATTGCGGTGGTCACAGCCGTGGCCGCGCAGCTCGTCGTCGTGTTCCTGCCGATCGAATCGATCTCCATCTTCGTCGCCGGCCTGGGAACTGCTCTGGCCATCGGTTCGCTCAAGGACCTCGTCAAGGTCATCCGCGTGCACACCCGCAGGCGCCACATCCAGCAGTCTGATGCCTACATCCTCGCCCAGGGCTCCAGCCTGCCCGCGGGCGCCTGGTTGAGCCTGTTCGCGCTGGTCATCATCGGCTGCGCGCTCTTCTCCGCCTACATCCTGTACTCGGCATCCACGATGTCGGTCGGCTGACTTCGGGCGGCGTGCGACCTAGGGCGAACGCTGTTGAGTCAGTACCGGGTGGCAGAATCAGAGTATGGATTCGAGCCCGAAATATGCTGCTGTGCTGTTCGACTGCGACGGAGTGCTCGTCGACTCCGAGCGTCTCACGAATACGGTTCTGTGGGAGATGCTCAACGAGCTGGGGTGGCAGATCTCGCGGGAGGAATGCATTTCCCGGTTCGTGGGGAAGATGCTCCGCGACGAGGCAGACGTCATCGAAAAGCACACTGGTGTGCGCATCGACGCTGAATGGCTGAGTCATTTTCGTGAGCGTCGAAATGTAGCGCTCGAGGCTTCACTGGAAGCAATCCCGGGAATCGCCGAGGCGGTCCGTGACCTGGACGCTGCCTACCCTGGCCTGCTTGCATGCGCATCGAGCGCTGATCGTCCCAAGATCAACCTGCAGCTGCAGAAGATCGGCCTGTTCGACGTCTTCGATGGTCGGATCTTCTCCGGAATGGAGCTGCCGCATTCGAAGCCGGCTCCGGACGTGTACTTGGCAGCGGCTGCCGCCCTGGGGGTTGATCCGACCGAGACCGCAGTGATCGAGGATTCGCCGACCGGTGTGACTGCGGGCGTGGCCGCGGGTGCACACGTGCTTGGGTTCTGTCCTGACTCGCCAGTTCACCAGCGGCCTGAGGCGTTGGAAGTCGTGGGTGCCCATGAGATCTTCACCGCGATGGACCAATTGCCGGGACTGTTGATTCGGTGAACTGTGACGGATCAGCGGGCGGGCATTGGTGAGCGGTCGCGCATTGGTGAGCAGTCGGGTGTGGGGCGGATTGTCGCTATCTCTCTTTCTTCTCCTGTTTCCACCTTCCGCAGTGATGTCCCTAGGCCTTTCATATTAAATGTTTGATCGATTGAAGATCGAACAAGAGTGATGTTTGTTATCTAATCGTAATGTTAAAATATACGGTTTGCGACTAGAATTGAGGTAGGCACTCACAGCGACGTGAAGATCAGG
The DNA here is from genome assembly GCF_028201555.1 of Brevibacterium sp. BDJS002. Taxonomy (NCBI): domain Bacteria; kingdom Bacillati; phylum Actinomycetota; class Actinomycetes; order Micrococcales; family Brevibacteriaceae; genus Brevibacterium; species Brevibacterium sp. BDJS002. The sequence continues at coordinate 85,537 of NZ_CP116392.1, forward strand.
TGACCACCAGTGAAGATTCCCTCCGATTCCGACAACACCGGATCCGAGCCTGGTCGCAATTCCGCTGGCCAGACTGAATCCGACAAGACAGTGCAGGACGCCGCGGCCGAGCAAGCAACCGATGCAGACACCGGCGGACCCGAACCTGAACCCGAGCCTGATGCTGACGGAACGGATACGGGGACTGGCGGGGCGGGTACTGGGCCGACACATTCCGCTCGTCGCCTTCGTATCGATGCTGATTCTCCTTTCGCCGAGGCGGCACAGGTGTTTGCCGCCAGCGATCAGGCTCAGCTGTCGGCTCTAGACGTCTCGGCAGAGCTGTTCTTCAATGAGACCGTCGAGAATCTGCGGCTCTACAATCCCCACCCCGGGCAGCCTTATGCTCATGCGACGATCGCCGAAACCGTCCGCAGATACCACCGTGAGCGCCGTTCTTCCGCGGCCGCGAAGCGCAAGAAACGTAAGAGCAAGCTTCCGCCCTTTCCCCGTTTCCGGTTGGATCAGACCTTCTACGGTTGGGTGCATGAACTTTCGCAGGCCGAAGACATCGCGGAATTCACCACAGTTCTAGGGGCGACAACTGCACGAGCATATGTGCAGATAACTTCGGCGATGACCCTCGTACATGGGTTGCCCAAATTCTTTGCCCGCTGCATTGCCGGCGAGTTCACCATCGAGCACGTCCATGCCACTGCTCATGCTTGCCGCGACGTGAAGTTCGAAAACCTTCCTCTCATCGATGAATACCTTGCGCAACGTCGCGCAGACATCACGATTGAAACCTTCAGGAAGTCTTTGGGCATGAAGATCGCAGTCCTCGAACCCCTCGAAGAACGTGTGGAAGAGGCCAGCAAACGTCACGCGTCGACATCACGACCACCCCCGATGGGACCGCATACCTCACTCTGGCCGGACCCGCTCCCGAACTGCAGGCCTGCTACCTGCGGATCGCGGCATTTGCACGGGCGATCCGATCGGGGAACATCGCAGCATTCAGCGACCAGTTGGAGCCAGGCGCCGCGATCGACGACGACCGTGGAATCGATGCCCTCATGTTCGACATCCTCACGCGGACCATCCCGCAGCTGAGCATCCAGGTCACTTCGACCGATACGACGACAGGGGAGACTTCGACGCGCGACATTCCGCTCGATGTGCCCGCTGAACAGACTATGACCCCGGCTGCTGTCGTCAATGCCGTGCAAGAGGGCGTTAACGGGGCCCGTGCTGGCAGCAATGGCAGTGTCGGCAAACTTGGCTCGGATACTGATGAGGACACAAGCGGGCCGGAAGTCGTTCTCACGATGCCCACTCACGAGCAGTGGTTGGACTCGCAGGCGAAGATGATCACCACGGTTCCTTTCCTTACGCTGGCGGGATCCGCAGAACTGCCCGGAACATTCTCCGACGGTTCTCCGATCCCAGCAGAGACCGCGAGGCGCGTTGCCAAGCACGCAAAGTCCTGGACGCGGATTCTCACAGATCCGGCAACCGGCACACCGGTGGATGCCAAGGCGGCGACCTACCAGATACCCGAAAATGTCCGGCAGACTTTGATTGCGAAATGGCAGGCCTGCACGATTCCCGGATGCACACGCAGAGCGGAGACCACGGAGATCGACCATGTCGTGCCGTTCGACCATGAGCATCCGGCGGATGGTGGGCTGACGCGATTCGGCAATCTCCACCCGCTGTGCAAAATGCACCATCAAGCAAAGACAGATCGCAAATACTCGGTGCGAATGAACCGGGCAGGATTCGTTCAATACGTCTTCCGACACGGACTGAGCACCGAGGTGGCGGCAGGTGACTATCCGATCAACGCCGCCCACGCGAAGGTGTTCGAGGAACTGCAACGGCAGGCGGCCCCAACATCTGACCCGCCGAAGTCGACAACCCGGCCAGCAGGCGAGAGATGGCACGGAGACAAGCAGATCTCTGAGGGGTGCCCCGGACCAGCCGCTGCCGATGGACAGGCAGGGTGGGTGAAGAACACCCCCCTTGCTTAGCGGTCGCTCAACCGTGAATGAGAACGAGTGGATCTGGGACTCCGGCGGCCCACCGCCGTTCTGAGCCTCCGGCCCCAGCGGTCAGTTTCGGACCACGGTAGCCAATTTACCGACCCAAACAGCCAGCCGCCGGTGATGTGTGCGTGTGCACCACCACCGGCGGCTGGAACTGCCTGCTTCGTCCGAGAGAGTCAGGCCGTCCTTCGGGCCGTTGACCCGTAAGGGTCAGTCTTCGGTCTCTTTGATCACCCGACGCACGTCATCTTGAGTCTGCGCCTCTCCGCTCTTGATCGCCTCCACGACCTTCTCGTGCTGCTGCTCCGAGACAACAGGAACTTCCTCACCGTTGCAGTCCACGATCTTCCCGTCCTTGACGGTGTCGCCTTCTGCCAACAGTGCTTCATGGTTGATGAGGCGCTCGAGCTCGTCCCTGCGGATGACTCGACCGGTGCCTGCGACAAACACCGAACGCTCGGTGCGGTCCTTGCTTCGCACGCCGATGTGGTTGAAGACCAGGTTGAGCAGCACGGCCATCAGGGTTGCCGAGGAGATTCCCGAGTGGAGGATGATTCCGACCCATGAGGGGAAGGAATTGTAGAAGTCGGGCTGGACGACCGGGATGATGCCGAACGCCAAGGACACCGCCACCAGGATCATGTTGAGGTTGCCCTCGTACTCGACCTTGGACAGGGTGCGGATGCCCGACGCTGCGACTGTGCCGAAGAGGACGATGCCCGCGCCGCCGAGGACGGGGGAGGGAATCGCGGCAACGACGCCGCCCATGACAGGCAGCAGGCCGAGGACGACGAGGATGACACCGCCGGCGGTGACCACGAAACGGGACTTCACCCCGGTGATCGCCACAAGTCCGACGTTCTGGGCGAAGGCCGACTGGGTGAAGGAGTTGAAGATCGGTGACACTGCCGAGGACAGCATGTCCGCACGCAGACCATTCGAGATCCGCTTGGAGTCGACCTTGGTCTTGACGATTTCACCCACCGCGATGATGTCTGCAGTGGTCTCTGCGAAGGTGACGATGATGACGATGAACATCGAGATGATCGCTGCCGCAGAGAACGTCGGCATTCCGAAGGCAAACGGCTCGGGGAACGCGAACACGCCGCGATCGAGGACCTGAGAGAAATCGGCCCAACCGAAGATGAGGCAGACGACAGTACCGACGACGATTGCCAGAAGGATGGACAGGCGGGAGATCGCGGCCACCGGAATCCGGCTGAGGATGAGGACGATGGCCAGGGTGCCGACGGCGATGAGGATATTGCGACCGCTGCCGTAATCGGGTGCCTCGGCGTTTCCGCCCATGGCCCAACCTGCGGCCACCGGCATGAGGGACAGGCCGATCGTCGTGATGACGGTGCCCGTGACAACAGGTGGGAAGAACTTCACAATGAGCGCGAAACCTGGGGCGACGATGAGTCCGATCGCCGAGGCTACAAGGACTGCGCCGAAGACCTCCGGAAGCCCTTCACCTCCCGCGAGGATCGACGTCATGGTGGCAACGCCTGCGAAGGACACTCCCTGGACGAGAGGCAGCTGCGAGCCGAAGAACGGAACGCCGAATGACTGCAGAATCGTGGCCAGCCCGCCCACGAACAGGCATGATGCGATGAGTACGCTGACTCCGGCGCCATCAAGTCCGGCGGCTTTGCCGATGATGAGGGGCACAGCGATGATGCCGCCGTACATGGTCAGAACGTGTTGTAGACCGTAGGCGAATGAGGTGCCGACCGGGAGTCGTTCATCCTCCGGACGGGCAGCCTCTGCCTGTTTGCCCTTGGGTGCCTGCTTTGATGTCGACATCTATCTCTCCGTTGAGTTCTTCCCTGAGCGACAGCCTCGGGTTCCCGGCCTGGGTGGGCGATGCGGGTGGTCGACTGAATGTAAGGGATCGGTTTCCATACTTCCAAGATGTGAAAGTATCTTTCCTTATCGCAAAATGCTAGGTGAATCATCGGGGGATGGCAAACTCATTTCGTGATCTGCCACACATGCTAGAGTGCAGTCTTGCCGGTACATGCTTCGGGGACAAATCAGAGCCACCTGAAGTGTATGACGTGTGGTTGCAGCGCAGTCGGTTCGGGGTCGGAAAGACCCCTTGCCGATACATCCGCTTCGTGACTTGTTCGTCATCGCACGCGCCGGACGGCGGAGCAGCAGACGCCGATAAACCTGAGCTGGTGGCGCTTCGCCCCCAGTGAAGTCGCCACAGAGCAGTCGATCGGATGATTCGATCGACACCAGCACTGAAAGGCGGCAAGAATGACCACAGGCACTCGGTTCACAGGCACCAGTTCCACAGCAGCGACGACCAACCCGACCGGCTCCACGCTGTGGCTGCGCAATCCCATGGCTGTCCATCTCGGGCGCGACGTCGACGCGGCGCAGGCTTCCGGCGGCATCGTCATCGACAAACAGTCCGGAACCATCGTTGAACTCGTCCCTGCAGGTGGTGAGCCCACCGGTGGGGCGCAGTCCGTCGCCGAGGTGGTCGATGCAAGCGCGCACGTGATCACTCCGGGTCTCATCAACACCCACCATCACTTCTACCAAACCTTGACGCGAGCGTGGGCTCCCGTAGCGGACCTGCCGCTCTTCGGGTGGCTGACGAACCTCTATCCGGTCTGGGCCCGGCTGACGCCGAAGGCCCTCGAACTGGCCACCACTGTGGCCATGGCCGAACTCCTCGAATCCGGATGCACCACAGCCGCCGACCACCACTACCTGTTCCCGACAGGTATGGACGACGCGATCGACATCCAGGTCGAGGTGACCAGGAAACTCGGCATGCGGGCCATGCTCACCCGCGGCTCCATGTCCCTGGGGGAGAAGGATGGCGGGCTGCCGCCGCAGCAGACCGTGCAGGATGCCGACGTCATCCTCGCCGACTCCCGCCGCCTTGTCGAGGCCTACCACGAGCGCGGAGAGGGAGCGCAGGTCCAGATCGGCTTCGCTCCCTGCTCACCCTTCTCCGTGACCACCGAACTCATGCGCGACAGCGCGATCCTCGCTGAGGAACTCGACGTCCGACTCCACACCCACCTCGCGGAGACCTTGGACGAAGAGGAGTTCTGCCGGGAACGATTCGGGCTGCGCACCGTCGACTATCTCGAGTCCGTGGGGTGGCTCAGTGATCGATCCTGGCTGGCCCACGGTGTCCACTTCGATACGGATGAGATCACCCGCCTCGGCGAGGCAGGAGCCTCCGTGGCGCACTGCCCGACCTCGAACATGCGCCTGGCCTCGGGCATCGCCCGAGCCGTCGAACTCGAGGATGCCGGCGTCAACGTGGGTCTCGGTGTCGACGGATCGGCGTCGAACGATGCCTCGAACCTCATCCGCGAGGTTCGGCAGGCACTCTACATTCAGCGTCTGCGCTACGGTTCGGAGGATGTCACCTGCGCTCGGGTCCTCGACTGGGCAACAAGCGGCTCGGCCGCGGCACTGGGGCGAGACGACATCGGACGCATCGAGGTCGGCAAACAGGCCGATCTGGCGATGTTCCGCCTCGACGGACTTGCCTTCTCCGGCTCACACGATCCGATTCCTGCCCTCGTGCTCTGCGGAGCGGAGAAGGCAGACAAGGTCATGGTCGCTGGTCAGTGGCGCGTTCTCGACGGCAATGCGATCGGGAGCAGCGGTGAACAGCTGGACAAGGAGGCGCTCATCGCGGCCCACCAGGAGGAGGCCCGCAAGCTCGTGGCCGGCTGAGACTCACCCCCGAGCTGAACCCAGCCCAGCCTGCCCGGCCCTGATCTCAGCTCTCGGGCTTCCGGAACACCTCGCGCATGTGATCGCCGGTGAGGAAATCGCCGACGCCGATCATGATGAGGCTGAAGACGATCTGCTCGGTGATCATCCAGATCGGGTAGAGGCCGGGGATGGCCGCCATGACGAGGGTGATGACCGGGAAGATCTGGGCGAAGAGGCGCAGCCGCTGGTAGCCCCAGTAGTAGCCCTTCGTCGAGCGCCAGAAGAAGTAGAAGAGTGTGGCGGTCATCGCGAGGACGACGACGGTGCGCATCCAGACTGCGAACGGCACGGATTCGCCGTTGCCGGCGATGATGACAGCGACGACGACCGCGCCGACGCCGAGGACCAATTCGAAGGCAAGCAGCCCCGTGATCCACGCGAACGCGCGTTTCGTCTTCGGATGGGCGAGCCCCTCGGCGGGAACGATGAGTCCTGCTTTGCTGCCGCCGGCGATGCGGTCGATCTTTGCGAACAGATTCTCCTTGGACATGCCTTCAGGCTAGCCGTCCTTGACCCGGATTCCCTGCGAAATCGGGAGGTTTGAGGGTGTGAGGACGAACATCAATCAAAAGTTGGGAACAGAGTTCAATCCTCTAGGTCAGGATTCGAATGCCGGATCTTGATGAAGTAGAAGCATGAAGAAAATATTTAACGCGGCATTCGCATACATGATCATCGGCGTCCTCTCCGGCCTGTTCTACCGGGAGTTCACCAAGGCCAACGACTTCCCAGAAGGAGGCTTCACTCAGCTCAGCGTCGTCCACACCCACCTGCTCACGCTCGGCTTCATCGTCCTGCTCATCGTCCTCGTCCTCGACAAGGTCTTCGGTCTCTCGGGCACCAAGATGTTCTCCTGGTTCTTCTGGACCTACAACGCCGGCATCATCCTCACCGCCGGCATGATGGTCTGGCACGGAATGCTCACCGTCCTCGGCCAGGAGTCCAGCGCCATGATCTCCGGCATCGCCGGGCTCGGACACATCGCGCTCTCCGTCGGCATGGTTCTGCTCTTCCTGTCACTGCGCAAGGCCATCGTCGCCGACAAGGCCGTCACCACGGCCACCGCTTCGTCAATCGCCAACTGACCACTCAAACACCGCCGCCGAGGTGGTGCCGGGGTCCGCGTTCAACGACATCATCGTTGAGCACGGGCCCCGTTTCGTGTGCCTAGCGGGTGATCGGCTGCTGGAGTTCGACCACCCAGTCAGAACCGTCGCCGTCGTCTTCCTCCAGATAGATCTCTCGACAAGGACCGTTGAGCGAATAACCTTGGTTGAGACACCACTCGCTCAGGTGCTGCCAGCTCGCACCGATTCTGCTCATCGAACCCTCGTGGATGAGAGTGGCAGCAGTGCATGGCGGCAACTCGATGGTGTCCAGTTCGGTGCTGGTGGGGCCGGTTGTGTTGAGACCGTTGCCATCGGCCGAGTTCATGCGGTAACCGCATGTGACCTCGGTGCCCGCCTCGGAATCGGAGTAGAGCCCGACGCCGACATCGAGGTCGCCACCGGCAGCTATGATCTGACCAGCGACTTTGCCGAATAGTGGGCCGATCTCCGAGGTATCAAACGGGGGTTCGCCGAGCAGGACAGTCGTGCCGATGATTCTCTCTGCCGGCAATTCCTTGATGACGCAGTCCGGGAACTTCATGGTCGTCCTTTCGATGAGGGCCAATCGAAACTCGATTTCGGCCAGAGATGCTGCCGCGACCTCTTGTTCGGTCTGCAGCTTATGGCGACGGAGAGTGAGCATGTCGACCAATTCGCTGGTACTCGGCTCGGAATCGAGGAGAACACTGATTCTCTTCAGTGAAATCCCCAGCGAGCTCAGCGCCATGATTCGGTTCAATCTGGTCAACTGCGCCACCGAGTAGCTGCGGTGGCCGCTGAAGCGATCGACGTGCTGCGGGATGAGCAGGTCCAGCGCCTCGTAGTGCCGGAGCATCCGGATTGACACCTGGCCGAGCCTGGCGAATTCACCGATCCTCATGCGGTGTTCACTTCGTCCCATGTCACCTACTCGTGTCGTCATCACCATTGACCCACCTGACACGATGTCAGATTCAAGACTCTGCCAAAACTAATCCAATCTCAGCTCCAAGACTATGTCGACGGCACCGATTCGCATCGGTGACAATGACTCCATGAGCGAATTGAGAATCCTGGTCATCGAGCACGAAGACGGCGCGGGGCCGAAGCGGTTCGGCGACTGGCTGAGAGAGGCCGGCGCCGAGGTGGATGTCCTTCGCCCCTACCTCGGCGACGAAATCCCTACCGCGCTTCAGAGCTCAGCCGCGCTTCACGGCTCAGCTGCCGATGACGGCTATGCCGCTCTCCTCGTTCTGGGAGGATCCGCAGGGCCTCTCGAGGACACGGTCAACCCGTGGCTGCCCAAGGTCAGGAGCCTGCTGCGAGACTCGGCGGCGGGGGAGTTTCCCAGCTTCAACATCTGTCTCGGCGGGGAGCTGTTGGCAGCAGCCACCTCGGCGAGGATCTTCCGACGCGATCGCCCCCAGATCGGGATCTACGATCTGCACACCACCTCGGCGGGGGAGAAGGATCCCGTGTTCGCGGCCATCGCCAGCGGACCGGGAGAGACGATTCCCGCGGTCCTCTTCCACCAGGAGGAGATGGAGCTGCCCGAGGGCGCAGAACTCCTGCTCACCGGCTCCGACGCACCCGTGCAGGGGTACCGGGTCGGCGAATTCGCGTGGGGCACCCAGTTCCATCCCGAGTCCGATGCCGCGCAGGTCGCACAGTGGCTGAGTTCGGACCCCCTCCAACTGCCCGAGGGCAAGACCAACGAATCCATCAGGGCCGAGGTCGCCGAGGCGGACGCCGGGCTGGTGAGAATCAACCGGGCAATCGCGCACAGCTTCGTCGACTTCCTGCGCCGACGCCAGTGACCTCGGGAAAGCCCGGTGACCTCGGAGTTTGTTGAAAGCTGAACGTTAGCTGACAGCTCGTGGAGTTCTTGCTAGGTTGTTTTCAGGCGCCGGTGCCGGACCGATCCTCCGGACGAATCGCAACCAAGCGCCCGTGAGAATGAACTCCATAATTGAAAATTCTGACCAGATCCACGACATCGCCGTCCTGGATTCCATCCCGATCAATGCCGACCGGATGACCACCGCTTCCCACGCCGTGGCCGAAACCCAGGCGGCCGCAGACATCACGGCCGCTTCGGGCATCGACCAGGCGATCGAATCGTTCGTCGGTCCGATCGCCCAAGCCTTCAGCAACGTCGTGTTCTTCGAGCTCTCCATCGGCGGAGTCGGCATCCCCCTCATCGTCGTCTGGCTCATGGCGGCGGCGGTATTCCTCACCGTCTACCTGCGCTTCCAGCCCATCAGGGGATTGAAGTACTCGATCGGCATCATCCGCGGGCGCTTCACCCGCAAAACGGATCCGGGCCAGGTATCGAGCTTCCAAGCCCTCGCGACCGAACTCTCCGGGACGGTGGGGCTGGGCAACATTGCCGGCGTCGCTGTCGCGATCACCGTCGGCGGACCCGGAGCCGCCCTGTGGATCATCATCTTCGGCTTCTTCGCCATGACCGTGAAGATGGCCGAGGCGACTCTCGGCGTGAAGTATCGGAAGATCCAGGCAGACGGCACCGTCTCCGGTGGGCCGATGTACTACCTGCGCGACGGTCTGGCCGAAATCGGGCGCCCCAAGCTCGGCAGGTTCCTCGCGGTCTTCTACGCGATCGCCACCGTCATCGGAGTCATCGGTGCGGGCAATCTGTTCCAGGCCAACCAGGCCGCGGCGATCCTGGTCAAAGCCACGGGCGGGGACAGCAGCTTCCTCGCCGACAAGCTGTGGCTCATCGGCGCCGTCGTCGCGGCGCTGACGGCACTGGTCATCCTCGGCGGGATCAAGAAGATCGGCCAGTGGACGTCGAAGCTGACTCCGATGATGGCGATTCTCTACTTCCTCAGCATCCTCGTCATCCTCGTCATCCTCGTCATGAATATCGGTGAGATCCCGCATGCCTTCGCACTCATGTTCACTGGTGCCTTCACCCCTGATGGCCTCACCGGCGGAGTCATCGGTGTGGCCATCGTCGGTATTCAGAGGGCCCTGTTCTCGAACGCCGCCGGCATCGGTTCGGCGGCCATGGCCCACGCAGCATCGAAGACGACGAAGCCTGCCACCGAGGGCTTCGTGGCGATGTGGGAGCCGCTCATCGACTCCGTCATCATCTGCACCCTGACCTCCTTGGCGATCATCACCACCGGTCTATACGGGTCGAGCTCGGAGGATGGAATCGGTCTGACCTCCGAGGCGTTCGCGACGGTGGCCGGATGGTTCCCGATCCTGCTCACCATCTGTGTGGTGCTCTTCGCCTTCTCGACGATCCTCGCCTACGGATACTACGGCCAGCAGGCCCTGGGATATCTGACGGGGAATTCGAAGAAGGCCGATAAGGCCTACCAGATCTTCTGGATCCTGGCCGTCATCGTCGGTGCCTCCATGTCGCTGGAATCGGTCATCGCGTTCTCCGATGCCATCTTCTTCCTCATGGCCTTCCCCAACCTGCTGGGCCTGTACTTCCTGTCCCGGATCCTGCGCCTTGAGATTCTGCGGCTGCGCAAACGCATCGACGTCGGCGTGATGCGTGAGATCACACCGGCCGAGCTGCAGGTCGGCATGGGTGATCATGAACCGACCGCGGAGCAGATCAAGGCCGCCGAGGCGGGACGTCGTCGTAAGCGCGACAAACTACGTGAGGTGCGGGATTCGCTCAAAGCCAAGAAGCTGGAGCGTGCGAAGAGGGGCGACTGAGCAGGGACGAATGAAGATGAGCAAGGACGGATGAAGAGGCCCGCCGTTTCCCAGCAGTACGCAATGCTGGGAAACGACGGGCCTCTTGTAGGTGACGCGTGTGCGACGAACGAGTCGACGCGGTCGTGATCAGGCTTCCTTGAGCTCCTGGTCGGTGTTCGAGTAGTTGATCGAATCGGCGGTGGAACCGACCAATCCCATCGTGACTCGCAGGAGTCCAGGTTCGACATCGTCCATGGTCGGCGGCGTTTCGGGACCCAGGGTCAGCGAATCGCCGTTCTTCGTCGTGGCGGTGATCGAACCGATGTACACCGTGACATCGCCCTTGAGCGTCATCGTGTCAGCGGTGGTCAACAGTCCTTCCTTCTCCTCCGGCGGACGCACCGTGAGGGAGAACCCGTCGATAGAGATCTCCTCGGCCTGGATCTTCAGCGTGGTGATCTTCCCGCCGTCGGCGGTCGGAACAGCTGCGAACGAGATCCCTTTGAGCCCCTTGAATGACAGTGACTCAGAGCCCATGGCCGCGGGAGTCTTAGTGAAGATCGGAGCGTTCTCATCGAGCTGAGCATCCTTCGGGAAATCGCCGTTCAGCTCCTCATCATCCGGCTCTTCATCTGGATCCTTGACCCCCAACCCACCTGGATCGGTGGGCTCGTCTGACGGTTCGTCTGTAGGCGTCTCGGAAGGTTCATCCGTCGGCGTCTCAGTCGGTTCGTCTGTCGGTTCGTCGGTGGGTCCCGGCGACTTCGGATCCTTCGGCTTCACGGGAATCTCCGGAGAGATCGGTGCCGTGGGCTTCACATCCGGACTCGGCTCCTTCGATTCCGAATCCTCACATCCGAACAGCGGATTGCACAGTGGAGATGAGTGAGCCGGTGCTGCCGCTGTCACTCCCACAGCAGACGGGACGATGAGGGCAGCTGCCGCCAGGAGCGACGCCGTGCGGCGGCTGGGCGCCCTCATGCAACGCCCTCTTCACCTGCGGATTGAGTGTCTTCCCTCCGCCCGGCAGCTGGTGCCTGAGCGTCCGAGCTTGGAGCGTCGGACTTCGGCTTCCGAGGTCCCATCCAGGCGACAATGAGAATCGATCCGATCGAGGACAGCAGCATTCCGAGGATGAACCCGCCGAGGTTGACCCCGATGAGCGAGTAGACCGAAAGAACGAGAGCGATGATCCCGTAGAACACGTGATGCGTGGGCCTGAACATCGACAGGAGCCCGAGCACCACGAGAGCGATCGGAATGACCGTGGCCTGCAGACCCTCGATGCCGAACTGAACCTGCAGGTTGCCGGTGTCGAGCTGCCCGGAGAAGAAGAGCTCGACTCCGCCGAGCACGGCCAGCACTCCGCCGATGAAGGGACGCTGGCGACGCCAGTTCCGGAAGCGGTGACGCTTTGGGGCATCCTCGCGACCGGTTCCCTTGCGACCGGTTCCTTCACGAGCAGCATCTTCACTAGCAGCATCTTCGCGATCGGCTGCTTCGTGACCCGCCGCTTCGCTACCGGTCGCTTCGTGACCGGCTGCTTCGTTGGTGGCATCCTCACGATTGGCATCGTCACGACCGGATGTCGCAGCGGCGAATTCGGCCGTCTCAACGGTCGATTCGGGCTGGGCCTCCACGCGCTCACTGTTGCGGCGTGATCGGCGGGACAACGCGAGCAGATTCGTACGCTGCACGGAGTCCTCCTGCCTGTCGGTCTGCTGATCGTTGATTGCGGCTTCCTTCATCAGAAGCACGTCTCGGATCCGTCAGTGAGCTTCAGTTCCATGTCCTTCAGGGTGAACACGGAGGCTGTGGTGCTCCACGAGTCCTGTTCCAGCTTCTTGATCGAGATTGTGTCGGCGTCCTGGGCGAAGTCGCCCTTGGTCCCCTTCTCCTCAGTGTTGACGTCGGATGCGTCGACGCCGATGCGGATGTTCTTGAACTCGGCGTCGCCACGGAGTCCCGTCATGCCGATCTGCAGGTCCTTGGCCGATGCAGGAGTTCCCTTACCGCCGGCCTTGATGAGCACACCCACCTTGCCCATCGGTGTGTCCGCGACTGCCGACTGGCAGAGGTTCTCCAGCGTGGCGTCCTTGATGTTGGCGGTCACAACCGAGTGCTTTCCACCCTCTGCGTCCTTGGCGTACCCGCTGTACTGGGAGAAGCCTGTTCCCTCGAGCTGCGAGGAGGTGATCTGGAACTGAGTTCCTGACACCGCGAATGAAACTGGAACAGCGCCCTGAGCTACCCCGCCCATCAGAATGGCGGAGACGACACCCGTAGGAATCGCGACTAGGGCGATTCGACCTGTGTGTGATCTGCCGATCTTGCGGATGCTGTTGCTGAGCTTCGGGAACTTCATTGATCCTCCTCCGGAGGCCGACAGCTATGTCGGCGTCGCACCGTGACGTATCTCGTCTCGTTGTGATGTATATTACTGCGGGGTGTTACCGACGAGTATATCGGTCATTTATATCGAGTCAATAACTTTTCTGGGCGCTTTTTCGACAACGCCTGTGGAAATACCCCTTGTGCTATCGGTGCCGAGGGTGGAAACAAGGTTCCTGACCAGGAGTGGAACCATTTCGGTGAACCATTGTGCAGGTGTACCTGCTGCGGAGTGTCGAGCGAATGTCATTCGCAGTCTCTCGCGCGCCAGATCATCACCGTACGGGGGCGTCCGGTCCGAGTGGAATTCCCAGGCCCCACCAGAGGAAGAACAGCAGGCTCCACATGATCGTCATACACACTGCCAGCGGCAGGGTGTGGGAGGCGAGGGTGCCGATGCCTGCGGACTTCTGATAGCGCTGCATGAAGCCGAGGGCCAGGATGAAGTAGGGGCTCATCGGGGTGATCGAAGTCGAACCCGAGTCGGCGATGCGGAAGAGGGCCTGCGAGGTCTCGGGTGGGACGTCGAGAAGCATGAGCATCGGCACGATGACCGGGGCCATGATCGCCCACATCGCCGAGCCTGAGGTGATGAGGACGTTGACGATCGAGAGAACGATCAGCACGAGGATGAAGATCACCCACGTCGGCAGGCCGAGGCCGGTGAACAGTTCCGAGCTCGACACGGACACCAGCATGCCGATGTTCGTCCACGCGAAGTACTCGAGGAACTGGGCGATCGCGAAGAACAGGACGAGGACGGGGGCCATGGACACGATGCCCTGGCTCATGAGCTTGGGGACGTCGGCGAACTTCTCGATCGTGCCCTCACGGAACCCGTAGACCATTCCGCCGACGCCGAAGATCATGGCGATGATGAATGCGATGCCGGTGAGGAACGGGGACTCGCCGATGGGACCATCCCCGCGCAGGGGAGCATTGTCCGGGACGACGAGGACTACGACGAAGAGGAGCATCGCGATCACTGCGAACATCGAGTACCGCAGCGCCGACCGCTCCTTGGCGGTGATGACCAGGTCTTCGTGTTCGGCGTCCTCGTCAGCTTCGAGGTTCTGACGCTTGGTGAGCACGAGTTCGGTGACGATGGTGATGACGATGGCCAGCAGGATGGAGCTGGCGATGTTGAAGTACCAGTTGCCGATCGGAGTGACGATGTAGTCCGGATCGATGATGTTCGCCGCCGCCGAGGTGATTCCTGCGAAGATCGCATCATTTGGAGTCGGGATGGGGCTGGCGTCGTATCCCGAGGCGATCGAGGTGTAGGCGACGATGACGCCGAGGACGGGGGAGCGCCCGACCGCCTTGAACACCATGCCGCCCAAGGGGACGAGGATGACGTAGGCCGCTGCCGAGGCCACGTGGGAGACTGTGCCCATGAAGGCGACGGTGAAGACGATGAGAGACGCGGGGACCTTCGCGATCGAGACCTTCATCGCTGTGGACAGCAACCCGGTGCGCTCGGCCAGGGCCACTCCCATGATGACGACCATGATCGTGATCAGCGGCGGGAAGGACTGGTAGGCGTCGAGCGAGGTGCTCACCGCCATCGCGATCCCGTCGCCGCTGAGCAGATTGTTCACCGGCGTCCATTCCCCGGTGCCGGGGTCGTTGACCCCGACTCCCATGGAGGAGAGAACGAGGCTGAGGACGGCGAGGATTCCGGCCAGGATCCAGAACAGCCAGAAGGGGTGCGGGAGTCTGTTGCCGACGTTCTCGATGACGTTGAGGAAGCGGATGACTGCTGGGAGGCGTTCCTGAGTGGGCTTGTCCGTGGTGGTCGTTTCCATGTCTGGCTCCTGTTTTTCCAGGTGGTGAAGGAGCATTTGGGCACGACTCGGCGCGACCCGTGAACTCCATTGGTCAGAGAGATGGGACTGAGGTGGTGAAGGTGTGACTGAAGTGAAAGGTGTAGCTGCGGTGAAAGGTGTGGCTGCGGATCGTTGGTGGGATCAGGTGCGGGCGGCTGTCATAGACGCAGCATCTCCTTGGAGTAGGAGACGAGTTTCGCAATGATCTCGCCGAGGATGTCCTCCCCGGCCGTGACCGTGGCCGTGCGAGGGTCGCCCAGAACACCGTTGTCGGCGTATCGGTCGAAGGTGACCGCGCTGGACGGTGATTTGGTCCGGGTCAGGCGTGCTCGCGGAGACAGCTCGTCGAGTGCCGTGGCACCGGCAGTGAGTCGAGATGAGTCGACGAGGCTGTCGTCGATGGCCAGCATCTGCGAGGTCTCCGATTCACCCGAATGCCCACTGACCTCGGTGCGTGGCAGCTGGGCGGTCGTCTCGGTGGCTAGGCCGCTGACCGGTGAGTAGGCGAAGGCGAGATCCGGGTGGGAGCTCAGCAGCACCTGTTGGGCGACCCCGAGAGCGGCGATGTTGCCTCCGTGGCCGGTGACCACGAGGATGCGGGTGAAGCCGGAGTCGCAGAGCTGACCGGCCACGGTGGTCACGATGTCGACGAAGGTCCGCGGATCGAGGCTGATCGTGCCGGGCAGGTTCCCGTGATGAGGAGACACCCCGTAGTCGATGCTGGGGAGGACGAAGGCGTTGGGTGATTCGGTGCTGCCGGCAAGCTCCTCGGCCACGGCCATGGCCACGTGGTCGGCCCGGATGCTGTCGGTGCTCAGCGGCAGCCCGTCGCCGTGCTGCTCGCAGGCGCCGACCGGCAGGATGAGGAGGGCGTCATTCGCCTTGGCAACCTCGACCTCGAGCGAGGTCAGCTCTCCGTACTTGCGGACCTGTGGTCGGATCTCGGCCACGCTCTGCCGGGTCACTGTTCGGTTCCTTCAGTGGTGGTGGACTCCGACCAATCGGCTGCAGACTGTTCCGACCAATCGGCCAGCACCGCGGCTTTGATGCTCTCGAGGTGTTTGCGCGTCCGGTGCGATGCTTCGAGGCCATCGCCGCGCTTGATCGCATCGAGGATGTCGGCGTGCTCGTCGTGGTCGCGGAGGCGATCGTAGGTGAAGCGGGCCGCCTGCTGAGTGCGGGAGTGAATGGCAAGCAGGGAGACGAGCATTTCGTGCAGCGCCCGATTCCCCGAGGCCTTGGCCAGCTCGACGTGGAAGTGACCCGCGGGCACCTCGGTGTGCAGCTGCAGGGCGTTGTCGACCGCGGTCTCCATCGTCTCCACGGCACTGTCACCTTGGACGCTGGCCGCGAGTTCCGCGATGCCGGGTTCGATGGCGATGCGTGCATCGAGAAGCTCGATGGCTGCGGCGAGATCCACGGGCACGTAGTGCGGATTGTCGAGGATGCGACGGTTGATCGCCTCTCGCACATAGGTGCCGGAACCGTGCTTGAGCTCGACCGATCCTGTGGCCTCGAGGCGGCGCAGGGCCTCGCGGACGGTGGGGACGGTGACCTCGAAGCGCTCAGCCAGGGCCTTTGCCGAGGGCAGGGTCTGACCGGGCTGCAGGTTCTGGGTGCGAATCGTGTCGACGATCTCGCGGGTGAGTCGTTCGACGAGTCCGATGGGTGCTGTCATGGCACTCTCCTTCAAGTGTTTAAGTCATCTAATCACTTAGTGAATCGTGTGTCAAGGGTCACTCGTGGGCAGGTTCGGCCCTCGGATGGTCCTTGAAGAACTCCCACAGGGTGTCCGTGGCGGAGAAATCCTGCGTGACATATCCACCACCGCTGTACATGGTCTCACCTGGCCAGACGTGACCGCCGTCGGCAACAGAATAGAGTTCGACATCGACTCCGTCCCGGCAGTTCTGCCACTTGGTGCGCACGACCTTCTCACCCCTCTTGCCGACCTTCCGATCCTTCGAGCCGGTGCAGTCCGCGGCCTCGGCCCAGGGCTCCAGCCAGGTGCGCACCGATGGGTAGGTCTCGCCCTGGCGCTCGCCTCCCTCGTAGTGCATGGTGGCGTCGCCCGTGCCGTGGATGGCGAGCATCGGCGTCGGTTCGGAGTAGTCGCAGCCGTCGAAGGACTGCGGGTAGTAGGCGCCGGCGATCGTGGCAAAGGCGGAGAATCGGTCCCGCAGCTGGCAGGCGAGGACCGAGACCATGCCGCCTCCGTTGGATTTTCCGGTTGCGAAGACGCGGTTGAGGTCGATGCAGAGGTCGTCCTCTAGCGAGTCGAGGAGGTCGGCGACGAAGCGAACGTCATCGGCGCCGCTGGCGTAGGGCGCGCCCTGCCAGGAGCGTTTTCCGTCCTCGGCGATGCCGTCGGGGAAGACCGTGATGGCAGGCAGTTCGGGAAGTCCGGTGTAGTTCTGAAACTCCGCCCCATCGGAGCCGCGGCCGTGAAAGCCGAGGATGAGCGGCATCGGCGAGGTGATGTCGTAGTCGCGGGGGATGTTGATCCGGTAGGTGCGATCCTCTCCCGCCGAGGTGATCGTTCCCTGGTCGTTTCCGGGCTTCTGCTCGACTCCGCATCCGGGTGAGGAGCGGCTGTCTGCTTGGTTCGGCGGGGTGGCGGCCGCGGTCAATCGTGGGGTGAGGGCGAGGGCCAGGCTGAGCAGGAGCGCCAGAGTCAGGCCGATGGACAGTATGCGTTTCGTCGTCGAATGCATTGTTCTTCCTTTGATCGTCGGTGATCGTGGGCGCCACTCTACACGAGACATCTAATCACTTGATGACTTATTGTGGGCGCGATCGACCCAGGGGCGTCATCGGGCTGTGTTGGCAGGCGGAAGTGGCGGGGGAGTCAGCAGGCTCAGTCAGTCGGCGCCGTGGCTGGTCAGCGTCGACCAGTTCTCGCAGGTCAGAGCCATTGCGCGGTCGGCTTCGCCGGCGCGGACGGCGGCAATGATCTGGTCATGCTGCTCGGGTGAGGCCGAGCCCTTGACGGAGTCGAAGTGCAGATATTCGGCTCGCCGGAGTGTCGCGGTGACGACCTCGAGGTGTTCGGGAATGAGGGGATTGCCGCTGCGGACCAGGGCCACCTCGTGGAATGCGTCATCGGCGGCGATGGCCGCGTCGATGTCGGAGTCTCTCAGTGCCGATCTCAGCTCATTGTTGGCGGCTTCCATTGCGGAGACATCGGATACGTTGAGGTTCGGGAAGGCCAGGCTCATGGCCAGGGCGTGCAGTTGGGCCGCGATCTGGCGAGCGTGGACGACTGCCTCGGGATTCTCCGGCGCCACGCGGGTCATGCGTCCGGGCTCTGCCACGACCAGTCCAGCCTGTGCCAGGCGTTGAAGCGCCTCCCGGACGGGGGTGCGCGAGACCTGCAGCCAGGCCCCCAGCTCCTGGTCGCGCAGCTGTTCCCCGGGTGCCAGCTGGCCTCGGACGATGGCGTCGCGGATCGAGCGGTAGACGTCGTCGCGCAGCAGTCTGCGCTGGGGAATCGGTGCATTCGTGGGAATCGGCACTCTCGACC
Source organism: Brevibacterium sp. BDJS002 (assembly GCF_028201555.1). Lineage (NCBI taxonomy): Bacteria > Bacillati > Actinomycetota > Actinomycetes > Micrococcales > Brevibacteriaceae > Brevibacterium > Brevibacterium sp. BDJS002. Next base: position 103,832 of record NZ_CP116392.1, read on the forward strand.
TCTCTCGATCCTGTCGTTGGGGTGATCTGCTCGGCGGTCCTGGCATATGGGATATCGTGCTCGACCCATTGTAGTCCTTCGCAGAATGCAATATATTGCATATCGCAAGGACTCATCACCGGCTTCACCAGACGACTCCAGTTTCACCAGACCACACCGGCTTCACCAAACGAAGAGGGCACCATGGCAATCACCGATTTCGAACGTTACCCATTGACCTTCGGGCCCAGCCCGGTCCACGAGCTGAAGCGACTCAGTGACCGCCTCGGCGGGGCCCGGGTATGGGCCAAGCGCGAAGACGTGAACTCCGGACTCGCGTTCGGCGGCAACAAGACCCGCAAGCTCGAATACATCGTTCCCGACATCCTCGCCTCTGACGCGGACACGCTCGTCTCGATCGGCGGCTACCAGTCGAACCACACGCGGCAGGTCGCGGCCGTCGCGGCACACCTGGGACTGAAGTCGCGGCTCGTCCAGGAACGCTGGGTCGACTGGGACGATCCGGTCAACGACAAAGTCGGCAACATCGAACTCTCCCGCATCATGGGCGCCGATGTGCACCTCGACTCCGCTGGATTCGACATCGGCATCCGCTCGAGCTGGGAGAACGCCATCGCCGAGGTGGAGGCCGCAGGTGGCAGGCCCTACCCCATTCCGGCCGGTGCCTCGGAGCACAAATTCGGTGCACTCGGCTTCGTCAACTGGGCCTACGAGGTCGCAGAACAGGAGAGGGAGCTCGGCGTCTTCTTCGACACGATCATCGTCTGCACGGTCACCGGCTCCACTCACGCGGGAATGATCGCAGGCTTCGCCGCGCTCGAGGCGGCCGGAGGTCCCAAGCGCCAGGTCATCGGCATCGACGCCTCTGCGACCCTGGACAAGACCCGTGACCAGGTCAAACGCATCGCGAACAATGCCGCTGACCTCATCGGCCTCGGTCGGGAGATCACCGATGCTGACGTCGACATCCGCTCCGGCTGGGAAGGCCCTGCCTACGGCATCCCCGACGAGACGACCGTCAACGCGATCCGCACCACCGCCGAACTCGAAGGCGTCATCCTCGACCCCGTCTACGAGGGCAAGTCGATGGCGGGGCTGCTCGACCTCGTCGGAAGCGGCACGGTGGCGAAGGATTCGACGGTCCTCTACGCCCACCTCGGCGGACAGCTGGCGCTCAACGCCTACAGCTCCATCTTCTGAGGCTCTCTGTCTCGACGCGGCGTTGAACGAGCGCCGCAGGGCGGTGCAGAAACCGTGAGTACGACCTGCCGAGGATGCGGATTTCGTGACATTGTCCGCGAAATCCGCACAACCTCGGCGAGACCGCTCCAGGTCGTCACGCACTGATGATTCCCCCAGGTTCCGGCACTTGTTGCACACGTCACGTGTTGATAGCGTGAGAGGCAGGCATACGCGATCCGTCGATTTCGGCGGCAACAGCGATGCAAACGCCTTATCCGGCGCTACAAGGGCGTCGCTAGTCAAAGGAGTCTGGAATGAGCAATGTAGGCAGTGCTGCAGGCGGCTACCGTGTCGAGAACCCGGCCACGGGCGAGGTCGTCGAATCGTTCGACAACGCCACCGATGCGCAGATCGAGGAGGTCCTCGACGCGGCTCACAAGGGCTACCTGGCCTGGCGCGAGAAGACCATCGAAGAGCGCGGCGCGATCGTGAACAAGGTCGCCGCCCTGTTCGGTGAGCGCAAGGAAGAACTCGCAACGGTCATCGCCTTGGAGATGGGCAAGCCCGTCGCCGAAGGCATCGAGGAAGCCGAGTTCTGCGAGGCCATCTTCAACTACTACGCGGACAACGGACCCAAGTTCGCTGCGGACGAGCCCATCGAATCGATGTCGGGCGGCAAGGCCTTCATCCAGCGCCGACCCGTCGGAGCACTCCTGGGCATCATGCCCTGGAACTTCCCCTACTACCAGGTTGCGCGCTTCGCTGCGCCGAACCTGGTGCTGGGCAACACGATCATCCTCAAGCATGCGGAGATCTGCCCCCGGTCATCGGCGATCATCGCCGACATGATGAAGGAAGCCGGCATCCCGGAGGGCGTGTACAACAACATCTACGCCACACACGAGCAGATCGAGACCATCATCGCCGATGACCGCGTCGAAGGTGTGTCGCTGACAGGCTCCGAGCGGGCCGGCTCGGCCGTGGCCGCGACTGCAGGCAAGAACCTCAAGAAGGCCGTCCTCGAACTCGGCGGATCCGATCCCTACATCGTCCTCGACACGGACAACATGGACGAGGCCGTCGACACCGCATGGGGCACCCGCCTCTACAACACCGGCCAGGTCTGCAACGCGAACAAGCGCATGATCGTCATGGACGACATCTACGAGGACTTCGTGTCCGGGCTGACTAAGCGCGCCCAGGATTGGACGAAGGGCACCCCCGACGAGGCGGGCGACGGCAAATATTCGCCGATGTCCTCGCGTGGTGCCGCGGAAAACCTGCGCAAGCAGCTCGACCGTGCAGTCGAACAGGGCGCGACCCTCGTTGGCGGCGAACTTGCCGACGACGGTTCGGCCTATGTCTCTCCTGCCGTGCTGACCGGAGTCACCTCGGACATGGACGCCTACCGTGAGGAGCTCTTCGGCCCCGTGGCCACCGTGTACAAGGTGGGCAGCGACGATGACGCTTTGAAGCTGGCCAATGACACCCGCTTCGGCCTCGGCGGCGCCGTGTTCGCGAAGGACCCCGAGCGTGCTGCGAAGCTGGCTCAGCGTCTCGACGTGGGCATGACGAACGTCAACACCCCAGGTGGCGAAGGTGCGGAGATTCCATTCGGCGGCACCAAGCGTTCGGGCTTCGGCCGCGAACTGGGCCCCTACGGCATGGACGAATTCGTCAACAAGCGCATGTACTACGTGGCTGACTGACGGGGGCTTGGCCTCAGCCTTCGTCGAGAAACGGGCTGGGTGTCGAGAAACGCATGTGCGCATGCGTTTCTCGACACCCAGCCCGTTTTTCACTGTTCTCGCCGCCTCCGGAGGGCCGGGCAATCGTTGCCGCAGGATGCGAAAGGAGACGCGCAGCTCCTGAAGGGCGCTCAGGCGACTGTGAATCTCAGATTCTGAAACGACGCGAGACGAAGACCGGCAGCGGCACCTTCGTCATCGCCTCCGCGCCGGAGACCGGACTGCACCTCGGCGACTACTCTTCCCAAGACCTCCACGAGGCCCGCCCGCACATCGAAGTCCCGGCTGCCGAGCTCGCGGCCACTCGCCGCACCGTGGCCGATCTCGTCCGCCTCCACGTCGTCATCGCCCGTGCCAGGGGGAATCGCGTGTTCGAAAGCGTCATCGCCGAACTCCGCGGAGCCCTGACCGCCCAGCCCGAGCTGCTCAACCTCGCCGCCAGCCGCCAGCCGGAGGACGCGGTTGGCGGCGCCGCTCCTATACTGGGGATCGGTGCTCGGTGCATGCCCACGACGGCCCGGGAACGGGCCCGCGAGGAACGAATTCGAGGAGGACGGAATTGCCCATCACGTCGAGGATCCTCGAGGTTGCGGCCGCCGATCCGGACCAGTTGGCCATCGTCGGAGGCCCCTCTGGCAGCCCCGCCCACGATGAGAGCGCCCACCATGCCGAAGGAGCAAAGGTCCCACGCTCCCTCACCTATGCGCAGCTCGTCGCCGACTCGGCCACGATGTTCGCCGCCGTCGACGCCCTCCACCGTGCCCAGACCGATCCGCCGACTCCCGCGCCCGAGACCCACGCGATCCCGATCACGGCAGTGAGCCTCACCTCGGCGTTCGAGACCTCCCGCATCATCGCGGGCCTCGCCGGCTTCCGCGCGGTCTCGGCCACGATCGACCCCCGCTGGCCGCTCGACCATCAGGTCGGAGTCATCACGACCACCGGCATCGGCCTCGTCATCAGCGACTCGCCCCCACTCGCCGAGGCGCTCGTCGCCGCCGGCTGGACCGGAACCGTCATCACAGCGACCGACTTCCAAGCCCGCGAAGCCGCCATCGACCCCGCCGACACCGCACCGCCGACCGTTCGCGAGGCGCATGAGCCGTTCCTCATGCTCTTCTCCTCCGGCACGACGAGCAACCCGAAGGCCTTCATCAAGACCCGCCAGCAATACCGCGACAACGTGGCCGTGTCCTCGGCCCACCTCGAACCCTTCGCCGGAGTGGCCACCTTGGCGCCTGGCCCCGTGTCCTACAGCCTCACCCTCTACGCCGTCGTCGAAAGCCTCGCCACCGGCGGCAGCGTCCACGTCGCCGACGACTTCGACCCCTTCACCATGGGCTCGCGCATCACCGGCGAAGCCATCACCCGCGTCGTCGCCGTGCCCGCCGTCGTCAAGGCCCTCGCCGAGGCGGCCCGCCGAACACCTGAGAACTTCCACGGTCTCGACCTCGTCGTCACCGGAGGAGCGAACCTGCCCGCTTCCATCCGCTCGGCACTCGCCGACGTCCTCCCCGACGCCCGGCTGATCAGCTACTACGGTGCCGCCGAGATCGGATTCATCGGCGACAGCCGTGATGGCGACGGCACCTGGATCTCGATCTACGACACCATCGGCGTCGAGGTCCGCGACGAATCCGGCGCCCGGCTGCCGGACGGAGAGATCGGCACGGTCTGGATCCACGCCGCCGCCTGCTCCGACGGCTATGTCACCGGCACCACCGACGCTCAGCTGCGACGCCCCGACGGCTGGGCCACCGTCGGCGACCAGGGACGGATCGAAAACGGACTCCTCCAACTCGCCGGACGGGCCGGTGACATTGCGATCACCGGAGGGCACAAGGTGTCCCTGCCCGAGGTCGAACGAGCCTTTGAGGGATTCGACCGCGAGGATCCGTGGTCGGGGAAGGGCCGCCTCGGCGAGGTCTGCGCGATCGCACTGCCCGACGACGGTCTCGGCAGCATCGTCGCCCTCGTCATCGAACCGGGTGCTCTGGGCTCCGGGAGCCATGCCGGGGATGGCGAATCGACTTTGCCCGACAAGGCAGCTCTGCTCGCCCAGGCACGGGCGAAGCTGGCCCCGCAGTTCGTGCCGCGACGGTTCTACTTAGTCGACCGGCTGCCGCGGACCGTCGGCGGGAAGATTCGACGCCACGAAGCCGTTGACCTGGTCATGAGCGGAAAGGCACAGCGGCTGTGAACGCCTCCCGGAGCCATCAGCACCGACCGGACAACACGCGTGACGTCGCCATCACCGGACTCGGCGCCATCACCCCGAGCGGCCAGGACCCCGAAACCCTCTGGCGATCTGTCCGCAGCGGTACCAGCGCCATCGACGTCCTCGCAGGTGAGCAGTTCGATGACCTAGCAGTGCGAATCGGCGGGCAGATCAAGGACTTCGACGCCGAGGCGGTTCTGCCCCGAGCGCTCGCCCGCCGACTCAGCCCCGTCCAACATTGGGCCATCGCCGCGGCCGACCAAGCGCTGCGCGCAGGCGGCATCGAGTCCGCCGTCGACGATCTGCCCTGGGACCGCGACCGCACAGCCGTCATCGCCGCCACCGGATCGGGACCCGTCGACGCCATGCAGGCAGCAACCCGCGCCCTCGACGCCGACGGTCCTCGTTCCGTCCCGCTGACGCTCGCCATCCACGGAGCACCGGACTCCGCGGCAGCGCTGATCAGCCAGCGCTTCGACCTGCGCGGTCCCGGCCAGGGAGTCTCGGCGACGTGCGCTTCGGGGGCAATCGGCCTCGGCGAGGCGATGCGCCGCATCCGCCACGGCTACGCCGACGCCGTGCTCGTCGTCGGCATGGAGGACTGCCTCGGCCCGGTCAATCTCGCCTCGAACGCGAACATGCGCGCGCTCGCCGCCGGATACGAAGACGATCCGACCGCCGCCAGCCGCCCCTTCGACCGGGGCCGAAACGGCTTCGTCATGAGCCAAGGTGCGGCCGCGATCCTCCTCGAATCCGCCGACTCGGCGGCCTCACGTGGGGCGACGCCGCTGGCCGAGCTCGTCGGATTTGGCGCCGCCAGCGATGCCCACCACCCGACGAACCCGCATCCGGGCGGACGGGGAGCCGCTTCGGCGGTGGTCCAGGCAGTGAGCGATGCAGGGCTGGAACCCTGCGATATCGACCACATCAACGCTCACGCCACGGGCACACCGGCCGGCGACCGCGCCGAACTCGCCGCCTTCGGCGCGGCCCTGGGGGAGGCGGGACGGTCGACCCCGATCTCGGCCACGAAATCGACGACAGGGCACCTCCTCGGCGCATCGGGGGTCGTCGAGGCGATCATCGCGACCCTGTCGATGCGTGATCAGACGCTGCCGCCGACGCTCAACCTCGACGACAACGAGTTCCCCGACTGGGACATCGTCACAGGTCACGCCCGTGAGATGGGCGGTGAACCGAACCTCGCCGAGGCGGCCGTCGACACCGTGCTGTCAACGTCGTTCGGCTTCGGCGGGCACAACGGCGCGATCATCCTGCGCCGCACCGCGCAACCCACAACACCGTCAGCAGAAGCGACCGACCCCTCGACGAAGGAGAGACGATGACCGACCGTGAGACACGCGTGAGCGAACTCGCCGCGCGGTACCTGCCCGATGATGTGCTCGAACGATTCCGCGAACGAGCCGACGTCTATGACCGCGAGAACCGATTCTTCGACGAGGATCTCGCCGAGCTTAAGGACTTCGGCTACCTCACCCTCTTCGTGCCCGAGTCCCACGGCGGGCCTGGTTTGAGCCTGTTCGAGGTCACCCGACTGCAGCAGAGGCTGGCAGCGGCGGCGCCCGGAACGGCGCTGGCGATCAACATGCACCTCATGACCACCGGAGTGGTCAAGGCGCTGTCCGATCGCGGCGACGACTCGCTGAACTGGGTGTTCGACGAGGTCATGGCCGGCGAGATCTTCGCCTTCGGCATCTCGGAGCCGTCGAACGACTGGGTGCTGCAGGGCTCGAACACCGAGGCGGTGCCGACGTCCGACGGCGGATACGAACTGACCGGGGTCAAGATCTTCACTTCGCTGTCTCCTGTGTGGACCAGGCTCATCGTCCACGGTGCCGTGGCCTCCGACGACGACGGGATCGCCGGTCTCGATGCGGACGAGCCCGCCGAGGGGCAGCTCGTCTACGGATTCATCGAACGCGATGCACCCGGGATCACGGTCTCGGACGAGTGGGATGTGCTGGGAATGCGGGCCTCGCAGTCGCGGGCGACGATCCTCGACCACGTGCCGATGAAACCCGAACGGGTCTCACGCGTCATCCCCGCCGGCAAACACCCCGATCTGCTCACCTTCGCGATCACGAGCAACTTCCAGCTGCTCATCGCTGCCGTCTATGCCGGAGTCGCGGCCCGTGCGCTCGAGCTGGGCGCCGCCGGACTGCACAAGCGGAAGTCAGCGAAGGCCGGCGTCACCTTCGCCGAGGTCCCCGAAGCCCGGACGCGCCTGGCCGATGCCCACCTCGACTTCATGCCCGTGACGGCGATGATCGACGCGTATGCTCGGGACTTCGATGACCTCATCGACCACGGCTCCGGGTGGCCGCTGCGTCTGGTGGGGGCGAGGATCAAGTCCGCCGAGGCGGCCCGCTGCAGCGCCGAGACCGCGCTGATGTGCACGAGCGGCAGCGGATTCGGCAACAAGCACGAACTCTCCCGCCTCTTCCGCGATGCCACGGCCGGGCTCTTCCACCCGCCGAGCGCGGATGCGGCCCGTCCGATGTACGCGGCAGCGCTGCTCGACGGGTGAGCTCGCTTCCGCTCAGTCAACGCGAAACTCGAAAAAGTCGTCGCCAGTGACGACCTTTTTGAGATTCGCGCTGATCGAGGGGTTCGCACCTACAACGCCGCCGCCTCGGTGCGCGCCTGACGCTGGGCTTTCGGTGCCCACCGTGGGTCTGGCTTGACCAGCGTGACGATGACGACCACGATGAGGTTCGCCGCGACAGACCAGAGACCGCCGTTGATTCCGAGCAATGGGTCGAGTCCCGTGTAGTGGAGGGCGACCATGACGACGGAGCCGACGATGAGACCCGCAGCCGCTGCCTGCTTGCTCATGCGCGGCCAGTACAGAGACAGCAACGCGGCCGGCACGACCTGTGCCAGGCCCTCGTAGCTGAGCACGGAGAGCTCGACGAGCGCATCCGGCATGAGCAGGCTCATGATCAGGGCGATGATGCCGACGGCCAGGCACACCCACTGGGACAGTGTCTTCTGCCGCAGGCCCCGTGCGTTCAGCTGCTCAGACGTCATCGAAGCGGCGTGCTTCGGTCCAGCCAAGCCGCCGCCCAAAACAGTCCGTCCCCACATCGAACCGATCGAGAGCATGTACACGCTCATCGGCACGATCGCCGAGAGCGCTCCTGCGACGCCGATGATCGCGACGATCGGCGCGGGCAGGGAATCGATGACCACGGAGAACAGAGCCAGGTCGGCGTCTTTGAGGGCAGGGACGACGAAGAGTGCAGCCACCCCGACCATCATCGGCACGAGGAGCAGCAGCTGATACCAGGGCAGAATGATCGAGTTGCGTCGCAGAGCATTCGCCGAGGTGCCCGACAGGTAGCCGGCGATCGACGTGGGGAACACGGTGATCGTGATCCCGTTGAGGATGATCGTCGAGATGAACCATGCACCCCCGTAGATGCCATCGCCTGCACCGGGGAAGGTCAGCCACTGAGATTTCTCACTCACGACGCGGTCAAGCAGAGGAGCCAGGCCGTCGAAATAGTGCAGCGGTACGTAGATCGCGAGGAACGCAACAGCGAGGATGACCAGTCCGTCCTTGAGGACGCTGACCCAGGCGGAACCGCGCAGTCCGGAGAAGAGGATGAACGCCTCGGCAACGATGAAGGAGACGATGGCGGCGACCTTGAGGTCGATCGCGCCGTAGCTCATGGCGTTGACGACTGCACCCATGCCCTGAATCTGCAGCTGGATGTAGGGGACGATGAAGATCGTCGCGAGGACAGCCACGAGGATCGCCAACCCACGCGAGCGGAACCGGTGTTCGACGATGTCGGAGAGACTGACGAGCTTGTGCCGGGCGGCATAGGTCCAGAACAGAGGGCCGACGAGGTAGGCGACGACGAGACCGATGCTCAGGTACCCGATGAGGTAGAGGATCGGCACACCGTAGGAGTAGGACCAACCGGCCGTGCCGAGGAACGAAAAGCTCGTATACGTTTCGCCTGTCATGAGCAGCAGGATGAAGACGAAGCCGAGCCCCCGCCCGGACACCGACCATTCGTCCAGCGACCTCTCCCGGCCGCGGCCGGACCAGATGCCGATGCCGATGGTCGCGAGCATTGCGAGGCCGAAGATGATGCAGGCGATGATCGCGGGGGTGCTCATTTCGCGGCCTCTTCGATCTCGTGGTCCTCACCGAATGCGACATCGGAGGGGATGTGCTCGGGCAGATCGTGCCGGTAGTACCGGTCGCCGCGAGCGGTCATCCACACGAAGAGCCAGGTGAGGATCGTGACCGCGATCGTATAGGCGAGGATGAACGGCAATCCGGCGACACGCGGCTCGACCGAGTTCGCCACGACCGGGGTGAGGACGTAGAGAATGACGGGAACGATGAGGAGGACCAGCGAATACCGCCGCCGAGGTGGCCCTGACGTTGGGGCCGAATCGTCACACTGCGACATGAGCGACCTTCTTTCACTCGACACCGGCAGCCGGTCGGCAGCCTCGGCAAGGTTAGTGCCGTGAATCACAGATGAAATGGCCGTCCGAAGTGTGGAATCGGAGAGCTATGCTGACGGAGATGACCGAGCAGTCAGCTGACAATGCGGACCCTGGTGCAGCGCAAAAGTGTCAGATATAATCGACACGTGGCTGTTGTTCGAACTACCCGAACATTTGATCGTTGGTTCAAGGGCCTCAAGGATGAGAAAGCTCGTGTCCGCATTCTGCTTCGACTGGATCGGCTTGCGCACGGGAATCCTGGCCAGGTGGCACCGATCGGAAACGGGTTGTCTGAACTCAAGATCAATTCCGGTCCCGGTTACAGGATCTATTTCCTTCAGAGCGGGTCTGAGCTGATCGTGCTGCTCTGCGGTGGTGACAAGTCGACGCAGGGTAAGGACATAGCCGCTGCGAAGAAGCTTGCTGATACTTGGAAGCTGGACCAGAGGAAGGAGGGTGGACATGACTGACGACGTGAAGTATCCGATCTTCGACGCCGCAGATCACATTGCCACTGCCGATGATGCCGCGATCTTGCTGGAGACGGCCCTTGAAGATGCCGCGGATGACCCGGGTGCCCTTCCGGCGGCGCTCGGGATCATCGCTCGATCAGGAAATATGAGCGACCTGGCTCGCCGAGTCGGCATGAGCCGCGACGGCCTCTACAGGGCGTTGTCGGAGGATGGAAATCCGACTTGGTCAACAGTCCTGCAAGTGACCAAGGCGCTGAACCTGCGGGTTGAGATCCATCCGGAGCCGCGCTCGGCCTGATCGTCTGGACCTGGAATGGCTGGAACTTCGACCACACCGCTCGCCCTGTCGTTTGGGACGACTCCGCCAGTGGCTCGCTGTCCCCGGGACTAATACAGAAATATCCCGCTGTTAGAATTGGTGCCATGAATTTCGGTATGCCCTCCAGAAGGCTCCGTAGCCGCCGCTGACGGCGGCGGGACCCTTCACATCACTCTCGTGCGCCGTCCTGGCCCTCGCCGGACGGTGGTTTCATGCTGTCCGGCTCCACGACGAGCTGAAAGACCACGATGCCGAAATCAACATCTTCATCCCCCGAACTCGACCTGCCCGCAGGATCTTCCGCACACATCCGCGCCGAGAACATTCACATCATGCGCGGCGACCGCGAGATCCTCACCGGTCTCTACTTGACGGTCTCCGCCGGTTCGCGACTGGCCGTCGTCGGTGAGAACGGCAGCGGAAAGACGACCCTGCTGCATGTCCTCGCCGGTACCCTTCCACCCGATCAGGGAGAGCTGCGGCGATCAGGTACCGTCACCCTGCTCGAGCAGGCGCTCGACGCCGACGACAACCGCACGGTCGGCGATCTCATCAATGAGTCCCTGCGCCAGGAGAAGGCCGCGCTGGCCGCTCTCGACGCCGCCGGCGAGGCAATGGCGCGGGACGAGCCCGGAGCAGACGAAGCCTTCACGCAGGCCCTCGACCTGGCGACCCGCCTCGACGCATGGGGCGGCGAGCGGCGCATCGACACGGCACTGGCGGGACTCTCCGCGTGCTCGGACCGGACGCGGAGCCTCGCGAGCCTCTCGGTCGGCCAGCGCTATCGAGTGCGTCTGGCCGTCGTCCTCGGCTCGAGTACCGACATCCTGTTGCTCGACGAACCGACGAACCACCTCGACGCCCAGTCACTGGCGTTCCTCACCGAGCGACTGCGCACCCGACACGGCGGATTCGCCCTGGTCAGCCATGACAGGGCGCTGCTTCACGATGTTGCCGACGAATTCCTCGATCTCGACCCGAGTCGCGACGGACGCCCCCGGAACTACTCCGGCGGCTACCGCGGATGGGTGGCGGGGAAACGTCGGGACCGTGAGAACTGGGAGCAGGACTACCTCGCCGAGGTGGCCGAGCACGCCCGACTGTCCGAAGCCGCCGATGACGCCCGATCCCGATTGAGCACGGGGTGGCGTCCGCCGAAGGGAACCGGCAAGCACACTCGCGCGACGAGGACCGCCGGCGTCGTGCAGGCCTTCAACCGTCGCGTCGAAGACCTCGAACGGCACGCCGTGGAAGTGCCCGAACCGCCTCTGCGTCTGCAGTGGCCGGACGTATCGGAATCCGATGACGAGCGGTGGGAAGCGGAAGGCGGCTCACCGCTGGCAGCGGAATCGGTCACCGTTGAAGGGCGGATGAGGCAGACGGTGTCTCTGAGCATCGCTCCCGGCGACCGCCTGCTCATCACCGGCGCGAACGGCACCGGCAAGTCGACGCTTCTCGACATCCTCACCGGCCGTCTCGATCCGAGTTCCGGAGAGGTGCACAGACATCCGCAGGCACGGGTCGAGCTGCTCAGTCAGGAGGTGCCCGAATGGAACGCCGCCGACACCGCCGCCCGTGTGTTCGAGGACTATGCACTACGGTCGTCGCTGTCCGGCGACCTTACCCTGCAGGACCTCGGGCTGCTCTCGGCGGATGACTCGACAACACCGGTTCACCGACTTTCGCAGGGTCAGCAGCGCAGACTCCAGCTGGCGATGTGTCTGGCGGTCGAACCCGACGTGCTCATCCTCGATGAACCGACGAATCATCTGTCCGCCTCGCTGGTCGACGAACTCACGGAGTCCTTCGGGACCGCCTCGGCGGCGCTCATCGTCGTCACCCACGACCGGCAGATGTTGGCGGATCTCGCGGACTGGCCGCGTCTCGACATCGGAAGAGCAGCGGCGCCGCTCGGTGCCTGAGTTCGTCCCCGCTCAGTCAACGCGAAACTCGAAAAAGTCGTCGCGGGTGACGACTTTTTCGAGCTTCGAGTTGATCGAGAGCGCTCGTCAGAGCTCGGGCAGCAGCGAGATCGGGTTCTCGATGCAGTCGGCGACGAAGGTGAGGAACTCGCTCGGCTCCTGACCGTCGCACGCCCGGTGGTCGAAGACGAACGACAGGTACATCACTTTGCGTACCGTGAGCTCGCCGTCGACAACCCACGGGCGGTCCTTGATCCGACCGAGACCGAGCATGGCCACCTCGGGGAGATTGATGATCGGGGCCGAACCGTCGACGCCGAACACCCCGTAGTTGTTCAAGGTGAACGTGCCGCCGGAGAGTTCCGCCGGATCGAACTTCCCCGAGGCGGCCTTCCCAACGGTCTCGGACACGGAGTCGCGCAGCTGCCGCAGGCTCATCTCGCTGGCCCCGTGCACGACGGGAACCATGAGTCCGCGCGGGGTCTGCGCGGCCAAGCCGAGGTTGATGTCGCCGTGGGTGACGATCTCGCCGGCGGCCGTGTCGATCGAAGAATTGATGATCGGGTACTTCTTCAACCCGGCCACGACGAAGCGGGCGACGAGGGACAGCAGCGAATACTTCTCACCCGTGCGCGCCTCGAGCGCGCGCTTCGTGCCCAGCAGCTCGGTGGCGTCGACATCGAGCCAGATCGTCGCCTCGGGGATCTCCTGCCGCGACTTCGTGAGACGTTCGGACACGACCTTCCGCAGCCCCGTGATCGGGGTGCGGGTATCGCGGTCGGCCCGCCCGACAGGCGAAGGTGCCCCCACCGAGGTGGCGCTGCGTTGCGTGGTCGACTGAGGTTCGCCGGCTGGTGACGTCCCGCGGGGACGTGAGCGCTCGCCGCTTCGACGTTCGCAGCCGTGCCCGACTCGATCGCGGCGAGGACATCGGCCCTGGTCACGACCCCGCCCGGACCCGTGCCGGGCATGTGTTTGGCGCTGATGCCGTGGTCCTTCGCGAGCTTGCGCACAAGTGGGGAAGAGACGGGGGAGACGCGCTCGCTTGCCTCCGTCGATGACTCATCGGTGGAGGTCGACGTCTCTGCCGGCGGCTGCGATGGGGCGTCCGGGGTGACGGTCGGAACAGCGGGCGCTTCAGCCGGGCTCGGAGTGGATGCCGCACCAAATTCGGCCGCACCAGGCCCGGCCGTGTGCTTGCCGCCGAACGAGCGCTTCTTCGTCGACCGGGTCTTCGGCTCCGATGTACCGTAGCCGATGAGGTTCGCGCCGCTCGATTCGCCGGCACCAGTTTCGCCGCCGTCCACAGGCCCGGCGCCCGCGCCCGCCTCAGCGCTCGCCTCGGCGCTCGCCTCGGCGACGGAGAGCAAGGGCTGACCTGCGCTGACGGTGTCCCCGGCGTTCGCGTGAAGGCTGACGATCCGCCCGGCGTACGGGCAGGGGAGTTCGACGACGGACTTCGCGGACTCGACCTCGACGACCATCTGATCGACGTGGACCTCGTCCCCGATCTCGACCTTCCAGGAGATCAGCTCCGCCTCGGTGAGGCCTTCGCCGAGGTCGGGAAGGATGAACTCGCGCGTGCCCGTATTCAGATCAGCACTCATCACAGCTCCCAATCCCAGGACTCGAGCGCATCGAGCACGCGTTCGACGGTGGGCAAATAGAACTCCTCAAGCTTCGGCGACGGATACGGCACATCGAATCCAGCGACCCTCAGGATCGGGGCCGACAGGTGGGTGAAGTTGCGCTCGGTGAGGCGGGCGGCCACCTCGGCGCCGTATCCGCCGAACTGCGCGGCCTCGTGGATGATCGCCGCGCGCGAGGTCTTGCGCACGGACTCGGACACCGTCTCATCATCGAACGGCGACAGCGTGCGCAGGTCGATGACCTCGATGGACAGTCCGTGCTCGGCCCCGGCCTCGGCGGAATCGAGCGCCGTCCGCACCGTCGGACCATAGGCGAGCAGGGTGACGTCGGTGCCCTCGCGGATGACCTGGGCCCGATTCATCGGCGCCGTCGTCACCGGCAGAGACAGGGTCTCCTTCATCCAGTACCGCGACTTCGGCTCCATGAACACGACCGGATCATCGGAGGCGATCGACTCGCGCAGCAGCGAATACGCATCGGCCGGATTCGACGGCGTGACGACGGTCAGACCCGGCGTCGACGTCCAATAGGCCTCGGACGAGTCCGAGTGGTGTTCGACTCCGCCGATGTCGCCGGCATAGGGAATCCGGATCGTGATCGGCAGGCTGACCCGGCCTTTCGTCCGGTTCCGCATCTTCGCCACATGGGACACGATCTGCTCGAACGCGGGGTACGCGTAGGCGTCGAACTGCATCTCGACCACCGGGCGCATGCCGTTCATCGCCATGCCGATTGCGGTGCCGATGATGCCCGACTCCGCAAGCGGGGAATCCCAGACCCGGTTCGACCCGAATTCGGCCCTCAGTCCTTCGGTGACGCGGAAGACCCCGCCGAGACGGCCGACATCCTCACCGAAGACGAGCACAGTGTCGTCGTCGGCCAGAGAATCGCGCAGCGCCTGGTTGAGGGCCTTCGTCATCGTCACCGATGACGGTGCGGCCATTGTCGCCGGTTCGGTGCTCGCCGAGGCGGCCGGTGCTGTTTCGTCGTTCACCGCGGTCGGATCGGACGTCGGGTCGGTGCCTGTTTCGACGCTCATGCGTGGCCTGCCGCGGCGAGTTCGGCTTCGAGGACCTGCTGCTGTTCGGCAAGGGCCGTGCGCGGGGTCGCATAGACGTGGGCGAAGAGTTCGCGCGGGTCGACCTCGGCCTCTTGGTTCATCGCATCGCGCACGGACGCGGCCAGGGTCTCAGCCGCCTCGGCGACCTCTGCGACCGTCGAATCGTCGAGGGCACCGGTCGTTCGCAGATACTTCTCGAGACGGTCGATGGGATCGAACTGCTTCCAGTGCTCGACCTCTTCGGAGTCGCGGTACTTCGTCGGATCGTCGGAGTTCGTGTGCGACTCCATCCGGTAGGTGAGGCACTCGATGAGGGTCGGACCGTCCCCATTCCGACCGCGCTCGAGTGCCGCGGCGACGGCGGCGAACACGGCAGCGACATCATTGCCGTCGACGCGCAGGCCCGGCATTCCGTAGCCGGCGGCGCGATCGGCGAGCATCGTCGCGTTCGTCTGCTCCCGCAGGGGAGTGGAGATCGCGTACTGGTTGTTCTGCAGCACGAAGACCGTCGGGGTCTGCCACACGGAGGCGAAGTTGAAGGCCTCGTGGGTGTCGCCTTCGCTGCTGGCGCCGTCGCCGAGGAAGGTCAGAGTCGCTGCATCCTCGCCTTTGAGCTTCGCGGCCATCGCGAATCCGGTGGCATGCAGAGTCTGCGTTGCCAGCGGTGTCGCCGCAGGTGAGGCGTGATACTCACGCGGGTCGAAACCGCAGTGCCAGTCCCCGCGGAAGGCGGCGAGGATCTCGGCGACGGGCACTCCGCGGGTCAGCAGCGCTGCCGAGTCGCGGTAGGTGGGGAAGAGCCAGTCGTTCGGGGCCAGCGCGGTGGTGGCCCCCACCTCGGCGGCTTCCTGTCCTGCCGCGGAGGGGTAGGTCGCAAGTCGACCCTGCCGGGTCAGATGCGTGACCTGCGCTTCGAACCGGCGGACGAGGACCATCTGCCGGTAGAGAACGGTGAGGGCGGCATCGCTGGGGATCCGCAGCCCTTCGGTCGGAGTGTCGGTGAGCCGGCCATCTGCGCCGATGAAGCTGATCGGCTGCAGCTGGGGCAGTGAGCGGCCTGTGGTGGGAACGTCAATGGTCATGGCCCCATGGTGGCGTGAGCCGAGTCACGATTCCATGGCTTAGGTGCAGGTGAGGACGGGCGGCCAAACGTGTCGCGAACTCGGGACGAAGGGGCCGGTTCCGGCAGGTCGAGTGGACGTTTGGCTGGACGGTGAGGGCTCTTTCACACAGCCGTGCGTGCAAGTCCAGCGCAGTAGATCAACATTTCTTGTGCAATTTCGTCTTTTTGGGGGATGTGCGGAGGCCGAGTATGAACATAACCTCTATACCGGCTGAGGACTACCGGAGTTCCAGCAGAGAGGAATCATGTGAAGAAGATGCTCATTGCAGGGGTAGCGGCAGCGGCCCTGACGCTGGGGGTTTCAACCAACGCTGAAGCAGCAAGCTACACCTGGTATAACGCGGGATATAACGACGTGCAGAACGGCTCTCTCAACGCCCAGGTCTACTCCAATGGCAACCGTGTCTCGAAGGCCAAAGTCACGTACAAGAAGACGAAAGGTTCGGGGGTTTCGGTTAAGTTCGGATTCCAGGCGGTCAACAAGAAGGGCGGAGCTCAAGGCCCGGTGTCGTGGTCCGGAACCTACAAGATGAAGTCGAAGCAAACAAAGACAGCGACGTTCTCGTGCTCTGCGTCGTTGAGCAGCAAACGGCCATGCGCTCGTGCTCTGATGAAAGACACGATTTCGGGCAAGAACTACTACACGAGAACGACGTTCTGTACAGGACTGTAAATGCTTAGATATCTAACTGCACTGCCCTACGCACTTCCGGTCGCGGCAGTTGGTGCGATCGTTGCAGCAGTAATCGCAAAGCCTGTTGGCCGACGGCTTCGAGAGCATCCAGTAATCGTGTTCTTCTGGATGGCGAGCGTGTCCGTTGTGATCGCTGCGACAGTGACACCGTCAGGGCACGCGCCGGGATTGAACGATGGTTTGACGACGACCCGAGTCTGGGCGTGGTCGTTCCCGGCCCCAGGGGCGCTATTCTCGGTCAATTGGCAGTCGATGAACCTGCTGCTCTTTGCGCCATTAGGGGTAGCTAGTGGACTGTTCCTTCGGTTCCGCCACATTGTCGGGGCCGCTTCCATTGCGGCGTTACTGTCGCTTGCTGTCGAACTTGTCCAGTACATGGTTATCCCGCTGGGCAGAGCACAGTTCAACTCAGCGACGGTCGTAATCGGATGGGTCGGGATTGTAGTGGGAATGCTGGTGGGAAGACTGGTAGCGAGCCAGATTCGGAAGACTAAACAAAAAGGGGATCAAGGCCAGCTGCAGAGCTGACTATGCCCCAAGTGTCAATACTTCAGACACGCAGATAGGGAACGAACATAGATGGGTCGAGTCGAATACGATGATTGGACTCCGGCCACACTGGATAGAACGGATAATTATGAAGAAGCTTGTCTCAATTGTTGGTGGGCTTGCCCTGGTCGCCGGTTCAACGTTCGCCGCGGGACCAGCATCGGCAGTGTTGAGTGAAGACATCCAGCCGGTAGAGTCTTCGCCTGCAGATGAAGACGCTCGAGTTGATTCGCTACTGAAAGACGGTGCCGAAGCAGACCCGCTGGAGCTTGTACCCGGTGCGACCACCGACCCTGACAAGGTCAAAGAGATTGACGAGTCGGGAGCTCCGGCAACTGTAGTGGTCGATCCTGACAACGGGAAGATCGTCGCAGCAAAACTGGAAACCACAATCTCGGCCCACAAGATATCAATTGTCGGCCTGGGTGTTCGGCGGCGAGCGGATATTTCTGTATGAGGGGCTCTAATTACTACGGGTTCAAAGGAACTGGCTCTCTGTCCGGGAAGTGGAAGAGCATCAAGTGGTTCCACACCGGCAATAAGCAGGGTGCAGTTCGATATGGAGGAAAGTGGCAGGGCTGGCACCCGAAGAACCGGGCCGTGCAACTGACGAAAGCCGTTACAGTGACTGGGCTAAAACGGCAGTAAAAGAAAGAAACGCAACTGTCACACTAAACACAGCTGAAGCCATGGACTATTCAGCTTTCGGCATCGAATTATGCGCGTTGTATTTGGGAACGTCCTCAGCGCTAGATGCTTTCGGGGTCTCTGCCCTGGTTCGCGGATAAGTGGCTCTTCCCAGATGAGGGTGTAGGTCGGCCGGGCGCGTCGGTCCGCAGATAGACGTCGAGATCTCCCGACGACGGAGGTTCCTACGCCATCCATCCGAAAGACCCCGACGTGTCCGACGCTACCCCGCCGGCCGGCTTCGGCCGCCCTGACCTGACCGCCTTCGCGTCTTATCCCAATCGACTCTGATCGGGTCTGCTGACCCTCTCGACGAGAACGCAGCGACATCACAGCCACCCAACCCCGACCGTCCGGGAAGCCGGGACACGTCACATGGCCTATGCTGCGGGCGTGTCGAGTGGGTCGTCCAGGGGCGACGCAGGAGCGTCGACGCGACGTGCTGAGAGCTGGTTCCAGTCGAGTACTAGCACACCGGCTACAGGCATGGCGATAGGTCAGGAACGGCGTCGCTCCCTACGCAGGAGGGAGCGCAGAGTCTCGGCGTTCGCGTAGCCGACCCGTAGCGCGATCTCGGCGGAGGTGAGGTCCGTGGTTGATGAGAGGTGCCGAGCTCGCTCGATGCGAAGCCGTTGGACGAAGCCGAGCGGAGTGAGGTTGAGCGCCGCACGGACTCGTCGTTCGAGGGTGCGCCGGCTGGTGCCGAGCGACTGCGCGACGAAGGCGACGTTGAACGGTTCGTCCAGGCGGGCGCGCACGAAGCGTTCGAACTCGACGACGATCGGGTCCTCGTGCCGGAGATGTTCGTAGGCGACGAAGGCCGCCTGCGACGGGCGCTCGTCGATGATGAGGAGCTTGGCGACGTGTTGGGCCAGGTCGGGGCTGATCGATCGCACGAGTGAGAGCGCGAGGTCGATGTGGGCGAACGCGGCGCCGGCGGTGACGAGGTTCCCGTCGACCACGACCATGGTATCGAGATCGAGGGCGACGGTCGGATAGCGCTTCAGGAACTCCGGCCCCAGGAACCAGCTGGTCGTCGCCCGCCGATGATGCATCCGTCCGGTCTCGGCGACAGCGAACACGCCGGTGCACGCCGCGGCGATCCGGGTGGTCGCCTCGTCGAGGCGCCCGAGCGAGGCGATGACCGAACGAGCATCTCGGCTCTGGAGGGCGTCGTTGGTAGCGGCGGCCGTAAGGGTTCCAAGCGCAGGGACGACGACCACGTCGAACTCTGCGGACTCCGACAGCGGGTGGTCCACCGACAGGGTCATCGATGCCGTCGTGGTCACTCGCCGTTTCGGTCCGAGGATGGCGAGTTCGATCGGGTCGATCCGCGGGTCGACATCGCCGCGGGCTCCGTCGGCCACCCGCACGATGTCGATGATCGACGCGATAGCCGAACCGAAGCAGCCGTCAATCGCGATCAGTCCAATACGCATGACGTAAACAATAGCAATACTGCCGCATACGCCACTACCCACCGGCCCTCGCTCGTCATAAGCTGAACTCGTCCCACGAAGAACCCCGACGTCAAGGAGAGTCCCTCATGTCCACACCCGCATCACTTCCGTATGCCTTCGTCGCCAAGATCGTCGCGGCCGATGGACAGCACGACGCGCTCGCCGATCTGCTCGCCGGCGCTGTCGCACTCGCCAACGAAGAAGTAGGAACGATTGTCTGGTTCGCGGTCAGGACCCACGCCGACACCTTCTGGATCTTCGATGCATTCCACGACGAGGCCGCTCGCGACGCCCACGCCAACGGCGCCATCGTCGCAGCCCTGATGGCCAACCAGCACCTCCTCAGCGCAGCACCCGAGATCCTGGCGGCCGACGTCCTCGCGTCCAAGCTCCCGTAGTCCGCCAACGCACGAGACGATCGCGCCCCGCCGATCCGTCGCCAGGTCGCGACGCAACGCCACGCTGCGTTGCCGAGCGGCGCGAGGCCTATCGGCACACGGACAGGATGCCGGCCGCGAGCGTCAGCCGGCGAGGGTCCGTCGCAGAGGAGAGCGACGTCGGTGTCGGGCAGAGCCGTGAGGCCAGCGCATCGCGCGACCACCAGAACCGAACAGCCCCTGCCCTGCGTTTCCGCAGGGCAGGGGCTGTTCGCCGGAGCTGCCTGTCGGAATCGAACCGATGACCTAATCACGTCGGCTTTGCGTCTATCGCTTGATGCGCCCACTGGGCGAACGAACCGCTGACCTGCGCAAACGCCGAGCGTGGGGGACGCCGCCATCCGGTGGTGACCGACGACGACCGACCAGTACCGACCGTTTCACCGGAGCTTGCGGCGGCGTCGAAGCCGAGCAAGCTCCATTCCTTTAGCTCACCGCGCCCTCCTCCTCGCCAGTCCCGTCGTCGTCGAAGACGTTTCAGGGGTCTTCTCAGATGACGGTGTAGGTCGGCCGGGCGCGGCGGTCCGCAGATAGACGTCGAGGTCTCCCGACGACGGAGGTTCCTACGCCATCCATCCGAAAGACCTCGACGTGTCCGACGCTACCCCGCCGGCCGGCTTCGGCCGCCTTGACCTGACCGCCTTCGCTCGACTCGACGGCCTCGGTCTGAGCGTGACCGGACAACGACTTGAACCGGATCGTGGGGTCCTCGCGTGCCGCGTGGTGGAACCAGATCAGTGGTGCCGACGGTGCGGCAGCGAAGGCGCTGCTCCTGACACCGCGATCCGGCGGTTGGCCCACGAGCCGCTGGGCTGGCGACCGACCGTGCTGGAAGTTGTAGTGCGCCGCTACCGCTGTGCCGACTGTGGACACGTGTGGCGCCAAGACACCAGCGCCGCGGCGGAGCCACGCGCGAAGCTCTCGCGCACCGGGCTGCGGTGGGCGCTGGAAGGGATCGTGGTCGCACACCTCACCGTCGCCCGTGTCGCCGAGGGACTCGGGGTCGCGTGGGACACCGCCACCAACGCGGTCCTGGCTGAAGGCAAGCGGCTGCTGATCAACGACCCCACGCGGTTTGAGGGCGTGAAGGTCATTGGCGTCGATGAGCACGTCTGGCGCCACACCAGGCGTGGCGACAAGTACGTCACCGTGATCATCGACCTCACCCGGTCCGCGATGGCGCCGGCCCAGCAAGGCTGCTGGACATGGTCGAGGGCCGGTCGAAGGCGGCGTTCAAGACCTGGCTCGCCGACCGCGACGACGCCTTCCGTGACGCGGTCGAGGTGGTGGCGATGGACGGCTTCACCGGGTTCAAGACCGCCGCTGCAGAGGAGATCCCGGACGCAGTCACGGTGATGGATCCCTTCCACGTCGTGCGCCTGGCCGGTGACGCCCTCGACAGGTGCCGGCGCCGGGTCCAACTCGCGATCCACGGGCACCGTGGGTTCAGGGACGACCCGCTCTACAAGTCGCGGCGCACGCTGCACACCGGCGCGGACCTGCTCACCGACAAGCAGAGCGACAGGCTACGCGCGCTGTTCGTTGATGACGCTCACGTCGAGGTCGAGGCGACCTGGGGTGTCTACCAGCGCATGATCGCCGCCTATCGCCACGAGGACCGGCAACGTGGCCGCGAGCTCATGGAGAAGCTGATCACCGACCTCAGCGCCGGCGTCCCCAAGGTGCTCACCGAGCTCACCGCCCTGGGCCGGACCCTGAAGAAGCGAGCCACTGACGTGCTCGCCTACTTCGAACGACCCGGCACCAGCAACGGGCCGACCGAGGCGCTCAACGGACGGCTCGAACACCTGCGCGGCTCCGCACTCGGGTTCCGCAACCTGACCAACTACATCGCCCGAAGCCTGCTCGAGACCGGCGGCTTCAGACCCCAACTCCTACACCCCCGATTGGGATGAGCCGGATAAGTCTGAAACCGGGACGTTGCGTCTAGCAAGCATGTGGACGCGTATGAGAGATTGCGTTTTTGCCGCGTGGTTGCCTGCGTTCCCACATTGTTAATCGGCCTCGGAGAACTATATTTCGGGGCCGATTCTCATTCGTGCCGACGAGAGAGCGGCGGTGTCGGCTTGGCTCGGCATTCTTCGTTGTCGCGGTTGTGGACGACGACCGCAGGGTTGGCATCGAGGACGTTGAAAAGCCTTATCGATATCGCCCTCGCCAGCTCGTCACTTCTGGATTACTTCCTCCCGTCGATCGCATCAGCTCTCGGTGAGAAGTCCTCTCCGAGCGGGGCGATGTACGCCGTCCCCACCTTCGGCGCCGCGGCCCTCAGATCTCGCCCCAGCGATATCCGCGGGAGGTGAAGGCCTCGGCAATCGCGGTCTTTTTGCCTTCGACATCTCCTTTGAAGGCCTGGTGCCCGCCCTCGGTGACGACGACGAGCTTGCCGTCGGTGAAGTACGCGGTCGAGAACGAGGCGCGGGAGATGCGCAGCGGGTGGTCGTCGTCTCGGCCGATGGTGATTCCGTGTTCATCGACGACCAGGGGAGTCGTCGATGCGGCGATGAAGAAGGCGGCGATGAGTCCGAGCAACCCGCCGATGATCGGTCGGGCGATGACGACCCACGCCTGGTCGAAGCGGCTGAGCTTCTCGATGACGTCACCGAAAGGGATGGGGAAAGTCGCGGCAATCGAGCCGAGGGCTGGAAGGAAGAAGCCGAGCGCCACCCCGATGCCGATGCAGACGAGGCCGATGACGACGACGTCGCTCCGACTGAGCGCGAACGTCGCGGGGGCGTGGGGCTGCTGGGTTGCGAAGTCGATCTTCTGCTGGGGCTGATCCATCACGTGCTCGATCCTCGAAGGCATTGTCGGTACTCAATGATACCAAAGTGGAACAACGCTGTTCCACAAGTAGACTGCTCTGTATCGTTCGCAGAGTCAGGGAGGGGTTGTGCCGGTGCAGGGAATGCGTCGATTGGGCCGAGAGGCGCTGGTCAGCGAGGCACTGACCCACCTTGCCGCGAACCCGCAGGCGTCGATGATCGAACTTTCACAGTCGATCGGCGTCGGTCGCACCACTCTTTACCGACATTTCGGTGATCGGGAGGCGCTCGTCGGTGCGGCGGCCCTGCTCGGTGCCCGGCGATTCGGTGAGGCGGTCATGAAGGCCCGTCCCGGCGAAGGGACCGGGCTGGCTGCGCTCGAGCGGATCTGTGCGGAGCTGTTCACTCTGCCCGATGTGCTCACCCTGCTCTTCGCCGACAACCCGATCATCACCGATGAATCCTTCGCCGAGGCGGCCGCCGAGTCCCGGTCAGGCGCTGAGTCCAGCACGTGCGCTGAATCTGCGGATGCCGAGGATGATCCCCTCGAGGCCGTCATCGCGATAGGGCAGGCGGACGGTTCCATCGATGAAGGCGTGCCCATCGGATGGGCGGCGGCGTTCGTCTACCTCACCATCGGCTCCGGACACCTCTACAGCGTGAGCGTCGGCGTCGACGATCCGACCGCGCGCGCCCAGTCTCTCGAGCTGACCATCAGGGCGGTGCGGAAGACCCTCGCTTCTCCGGGAGGCTGAGCGCTGACCAGGGCGTGAACACCGACCGGGCCCGCAGAGCTGTGTGCGGTACCGCCGACTCCCGAAATGTGATCTCGGTGAAGCCGCGGGGCCATGCCGGGGCAGTTGTGGGGCCGACGAGGTCTGACTTGTTACCGTTATTTCTTCAGTTCATCCTCGGCAGGAGCAATGCGTGTCTACTTTCTTCGACGGTCCCGAATTCCACGGAATGGCAGCGGGCGGCAAAATCAGCCACAACCCCGGCATGGGCGACGGGATGATGCGGGAGCTGGCGCCGTTCCTCAAGGCCGAAGGCATTGACGTCGATGATCCGAATGCGGACTTCACCGAGGCCGAATTCCACGCAGCCATGGAGAAGGCGCAGGAGGAATACAACCGCCGCCTGTTCACCCCGGTCGGTGCCCACCGCGGACTGGCTCTGGGGAAGCTGCGGTCGTTCTCCGTGGCCTTTGCCGAAGGCGACATCAAAACCGCCGAGGCTGTTGTGGCCTCCCTGCCCTCTGACCCCCAGGACTTCAACCCGAGCGTCGCGCAGGTGACCGGGGCAGCGATGGACCTCCTCGACGAATGGTTCACCGACGACGTGCACGGACCGAAGCTCGGCGGAGTGATGGCACCGAAGTGGTCGGCGAAGAAGTCCCGTGCCGTGGCCCGCGACATCCTGGCCCTGGCACATAAGGGCCGCGTCGTCGACAGCCTCGATCGCCTCATCGCCAGCAACAGCGGACGTCCAGTCCTCGAGGGCTCCATGCTCGCCGTAGCCGCCGCGGTCGCGCGGTTGGCCAAACGAAACAAGGTCTCGGAGCAGCAATTCGTCGACGAGCTCATGCCGCTCGACGGCTATCCGGAACCGGTTGCGGGCACCTACGGTTCCACCGACCGAGTGTTCCAGGACGACCAGGACGACCAGGACGTCCAGGACGGCCCTGCCGCAGAACAGGACCTGCCTGAGTGGCTCGGCGGATCGAGCGCCGAGGCGAGCGCACAGGCGAATCCCCACGCCGACCCGCAGAGCGTCGACGAACGAATGGACGCGGTCGAGAAGACCGTCTACGAGATGCCGCTCTATCAGCGCTTCCGCGACTGGCTGGCCGAGACCTACGACGACGTCGACGAGGACTCAGAGGTCTTCGACATCGCCCACCTCCTGTTCTGCATCGCCGTGTCCTCCCGCGCAGATATCGACGAACCGGAGGGAATCGACGACCTCCTCGACGTCCTCGAAAGCTTCGCAGTCGACGGACAGGAGGAGGCCGAGAAGACCGATGGCGAATCGCCGTCGACGGTGATCTTCCTCGACAGCCTCGAAGCTCTCGACAACTATCTCCGCTTCCGCATGGACACCGACGAGAACCCCGAACGCTGGAACGCCGCCCGCGCCCGAGCCGAGGCCGCGAGCATGCGCACCGACCCGCTGCCCTCGGCCCTGATGGCCGCAGTCGAAGCCAATGCCCTGAGTGAGGAGCAGCTCGCGCAGCCGTTGTCGGACAACCGCCTCGTTTCAGGTGTGGCCAGCATTCTCGAATGGATCGGCGACTCCCGCCCGTTGACCGGTACGGGACGGGTGAAGCGGGCCGATATCGCCGAGGCGGCCGAAAAGTTCGGCATCGACGCCGTCGGGGTTGCGTCGAACGCCCGGTACGAAGACGGCGTGAACTATGCGCGCAGCGCCGATGAGGTGCCCGTCCTCGAAGCAATGTGGGCCGTGATGCAGAGTGCTGAGATCACCGAGATCACCGGCACCAAGGTCCGCCCGGGAAGCGCCGCCGACGAGTGGAAGAAGGGTGAGGTGAGCGCGGATACCGCACTGCCGGTCATCGGCGCCTTCATCTACGAGCGGCTGCTCGACGTGATCAACCTCGTTCCCGGAGAGGACTACGGCGCCCCGGCGATCACGATCGCCCAACGCCTCATCGAGATCCTCACTCCTGACTCGGCACCCGAACGCCCCGACCTCGACCTCGGCGAGGTGCGCGCCGAGCGACTCTCCACGCTCTTGGCAGACGAGCTGCAGGAACTCACCGAGCTCGGGCTCCTCACAGCCGGCGGAGACACGCTGTCTGTCGAGCCGGTGTACAAGCGCATCGTCGCCGGTGCCGCGCTCATGCTGCTGTCGGGACCGCGCAGCTGAACAGTGACTGCCTCGCAGGCAGCGCGACCGAAAAAGTCTCCATCGATCTGTTGTGTACTCTCAATCCTCGGGTTAGGCTAGCCTATGAGAAATACGCAACGCTGATCTTTCCTAAGGTGGTTGACACGCTAGCTTGAAGTGTTGGATCCGGCGTCGGCGGTTCTCTCTGTTTCACGTCAAGAAGCCCTCGGCACAAATTCCGGTGCCGGGGGCTTCGCTCTGTCAGAACTGAGTGCCCTATCGGGCGGAAGCGCCGCGTTCCTCAGCCGGCGCCCGGCCTGTGGCCCTCCGCCTCATCGAGGATGAGGAGTGAGCGGGAGGACACGACGCCCGGGACTTCGTGGATCCGGCGGAGGATCACCTGCGACAGCGCAGTGTTATCCGGGGCATTGACCGTCACCAGGGCGTCAATGTCCCCGCTGACGGCTTGGACCTTCTCGACGAAGGGAAGGGCTGCCAGGTCATCGCGGACCTGCGGCCAGGGGCGCTCGCCGATCTTCACGACGACGACCGCGGTCACGGTCATGCCGAGAGCCTCGCGGTCCACCTCGGCGGTGAATTTTCTGATCGCACCCGATTCGATGAGGGTGGTGAAGCGCTTATGTGCGGCGGAGCGGGAGATGTGGACACGTTCGGCCAGCTGGCGCACGCTCAGGCGCGAGTCCTCGACGAGGGCGGCGATGATGCTGCGGTCGATGTCGTCGAGGTCGAATGCCACGGGGCGCTCCTTCACCGTTGATGTCTGCGTCTTGCCTGCGACCTCTGCGTTCAACCTGCCCTGATGCACTCGCGCGGAGAGGCGGCGATGGGCACCGGGAGGAATGGTCGGTCTCCTTCCCATTCT
This sequence comes from Brevibacterium sp. BDJS002, assembly GCF_028201555.1. NCBI lineage: Bacteria > Bacillati > Actinomycetota > Actinomycetes > Micrococcales > Brevibacteriaceae > Brevibacterium > Brevibacterium sp. BDJS002. Next base: position 130,361 of record NZ_CP116392.1, read on the forward strand.
AGGGCCCCGCCTCGGCGAGGGGATGGCCCTGCGTCGAGGTCCCGTCGTCGACGACAGGGGGACCGCCTCGGCGAGGAAAGTCCGCATGGTTGCGGAGTCCGGCGCACTGGACAAATTCTGTCGATCGTTCGTACAGTTACGGAGATATCTGTGGTGCTTACCACGTACCATGGGTGATGGACATGATCGGTTCCAACCCGGACCCGGTCAACGGACGGAAATCAGCCACCTGTAGATTATGAGACGAAAGTCTCACGCAGCTGGAACTGCTTCACGAACCTAAGGAGTCATCCTTGAAGATCGCGGTGTTGGTCAAAGAGGTCCCGGATACGTACGGCGACCGCAAGTTGAACTTGGAAACCGGGCTCGCCGATCGCGGCGCCTCGGAAGCCGTCCTCGATGAGATCGGTGAGCGTGCCCTCGAGGTCGCCCTGACGCAGAAGGACTCCGACGGCGACACCGAGGTGACCGTCATCTCCATGGCGCCCGATACCGCGACTGCGACGATCCGCAAGGGTCTGGCCATGGGTGCCGACAATGCCGTGCACGTGGCCGATGAAGGCTTGGCCGGTGCGGATCTGGGCCTGACCGCCGAGGTGCTCGCCGCCGCTCTGCGCCGCGGTGAGTTCGACCTCGTCGTGACCGGCAACGTCTCCACCGACGGCAACGGCGGCATGATGCCGGCGATGCTCGCCGAGCACCTCGACTACCCGCACGTGACCGGCCTGACGACCGTCGAACTGGGCGACGGCAAGGTCTCCGGCACCCGCGCGGTCGAAAGCGGCAAGCAGCAGGTCTCGGCCGAACTGCCCGCCGTCATCTCCATCACCGAGGCGCTTCCCGAAGCCCGATTCCCGAACTTCAAGGGCATCATGGCGGCGAAGAAGAAGCCCTTCGAGGTCATCAGCCTGTCCGATCTCGACATCGATGCCGAGGACCTGTCCGTGGCCCGCTCGATCATGGTCACCGTCGCCGAGAAGCCGCCGCGCGAAGCCGGCGAGAAGGTCGTCGACGAAGGCAATGGCGGAGTCGAACTCGCCGAATACCTCACCAAGAACCGTCTGGCCTAAGGAGAATCGTCATGTCAGAATTCCCGCAGGACTCCATTCTCGTCGTCCTCACCGCCGATGCCGAAGGCCAGCTGGAGAAGCCGGCCGCCGAACTGCTCGGCGGAGCCGCTGAGATCGGCTCGCCCGTCGCCCTCGTGCTCGCCGCCGGCAGCGCCGACGCCGCTGCCGAGAAGGCCGCCGAACTCGGCGCCGTGGCAACCCTGCACCGCCGCAGCCGCCGAGGGCAACCTCGGCACCGCGGCCGTCGACGCCGTCGCCGCAGCCGCGGAGCTCACCGCTCCCGACGCCGTGCTCGTGCCCAACACTCTCGACGGTCGCGACATCGCCGGTCGCTACGCTGTGCGCAGCGGATCGTCCGTGTCCGTCGACGCCACCGGACTCGAACGCGACTCCGAGGGCATTGTGGCCAACCACTCCGTTTACGGCGGCGGCTACACCGCCTCGTCGGCCCCGACCTTCGGCGCGCCCATCGTCACCGTGCGTCTGGGCTCGATCGAAGCCCGCGCCGAGGCACAGGCCGCGAACACGCAGGCCCTCGAGGTTGCCGATTCCGGTAAGCGCTCGGCTGCGATCGATTCGTTCGAAGCTGTTGTCGAAACCTCCTCGCGTCCCGAGCTGCGCGGCGCGCAGAAGGTCGTCTCCGGTGGTCGCGGCGTCGGTTCGGAGGAGTCCTTCGAGCTCGTCGGCGAATTCGCCGACACCCTCGGCGCTGCCGTCGGTGCCTCCCGTGCGGCCGTTGACGCCGGTTACATCGCCCAGTCGCACCAGGTCGGCCAGACCGGTGTGTCGGTGTCCCCGCAGCTCTATGTGGCTCTCGGCATCTCCGGCGCGATTCAGCACAAGGCCGGCATGCAGACCTCGAAGACCATCGTCGCGGTCAACAAGGACGCCGAAGCCCCGATCTTCGACATCGCCGATTTCGGCGTCGTCGGCGACCTGTTCAAGGTCGTTCCCCAGGCCATCGAATCACTGAACGAGAACAAGTCCTGATATGGCAACCTATTCCAGTTCGCTGCGCTCGGGTCTGCCTCGGGTCGAAGGCGGAGACCCCTGGCCCCCGGAGGGCACCATCGGTGAACCCTTGGAAGAGGGCGCGTCATGGCTGCCGGAGACTGCCGAGACGGAGGAACTGGATGAAGGTTCCCCCGCCGAGGCGGCCGAGTCCGATGTGACCGAAGCTGAGGAATCGACGGGGACCGTCGATGACTCGGTCGAGGAATCCGCCGAGGATTCGTCGACCGGTGCTGCTGTTGCGGCGGGCACCGGCGCTGCCGGAATTGCTGGCGGTGCGGCCGCTGCTGCGACGGCGGGCGATGACGACGATGCAGCCGATGTCTCTCCTGCTGAAGCCGCTCCTGCGGCCGAAGTTCCGCTGCGCCGGGGACTGCCGCGCGTCGAAGGTGGAGAACCCTGGCCCCCGGAAGGTCTCGCTCCTGCCGGGGTGAAGGCCACCGGTGCGTCTGCCGCGCCCGCCGCGTCAGCCGAAGCGCCTGCTTCCGCAGAGCCTGCGGTCGAAGACGACGCTCCTGTCGAGGATTCGACCGAGGACGCGGCGTCCGTCGAGTCGGACGAAGAGTCCTCGGCTGCCCCGGCTGCCGCCGCTGCAACGGCCGGTGCCGGAGCTGCGGCTGGCGTTGCCGTTGCCGCCTCTGAATCTGCTCCCTCCGACGAGGTTCCGTTGCGCCGTGGTCTGCCGCGCGTTGAGGGCGGAGACCCCTGGCCGCCGGAAGGCTTCGCGCCTGCCGGGGTCAAGGCTGCAGGTGGCTCGGCTGCCGGTGCTGCTCCGGCAGCGGCTGTATCCGCTCCTGTCGAGAGCACAGCGGACGAATCTGCGGCTCAGCCCGATTCCGCCGAAGCCGCCTCGACTGATACGTCAGCCGATTCCACGTCTGAATCGACATCCGCTGCTCCCGCGGCCGCCGCTGCTGGCGCGGGTGCTGCCGGTGCCGGTGTGGCCGCAGATGCTGCTGGCCGCTCGGGCTCCGGAGAGCTTTCCGATGTTCCGCTGCGTCGCGGACTTCCCCGCACCGCCGGGGGAGACCCCTGGCCGCCGGAAGGGTTCGCACCTGCACACGCTGCGAAACCTGCCGCAGGCTCGGCTGCCGTTTCGGCTCCGACCGAGGAGAAGGCCGCTGAGACCACGTCGACCGGTGCCGCATCTGCCGAGGCCGGCAATCCTGCCGAGGATGCACAATCGACGGCCGAGGCGAAGCAGAGTGCGACGCCGGCCGCCGCTGACGGATCCGGTGAGAAGAAGCCCCAGGGTCGACGCGCCGGAATCGGTGGTGTCGGTGCCGGTGCGGGAGCCGCCGGTGCGGGAGCCGCTGCCGGTGCAGGTGCTGTGGCAGCGGGAGCCGCCGCGGCGTCGGACAAGTCCTCCGACGGAGCCGAGAAGAAGCCCGCTCAGCGCAAGCCGATGGCCAAGCCTGCGGCGAAGGCGGCGGACAAGCCCGCTCAGCGCAAACCGATGGCCAAGCCCGCCGCGAAGGCCGACGACAAGGCTGCCGCACGCACCGCGGACAAGCCGGCTGCGAAGACGGCACCGGCTGCGAAGGCCACATCGTCCGGTTCGGGCAGCACTGCCTCGGCGAAGCCCGCACCGAAGAAGGAACCGGTCATGATCGGTTCGAAGTCGCTGGGACAGTGGTCCAAACTCGTCGGGCTGGGACTCGGCGGACTCATCGTCGTGGCCGGGATCCTCATCCTCGCCGCTCGTGGTGTCACGACACTGCCGGGTGTGCCGGAGTTCCTCGAGCGCTACCCGGGCGAATACCACATCCCGGAATTCGTCGATCCCGGTTTCCCGGGCTGGGTGCGGTGGACGCACTTCCTCAACATCTTCTTCATGGTGCTCATCATCCGTTCGGGTCTGCAGGTGCGTCACCAGCAGAAGCCGCCGGCGTTCTACACCCCGAAGAAGGGTGGGAAGAAGATCAGCATCAACCTCTGGCTGCACACGAGCCTCGATCTGCTGTGGCTGGCCAATGGTGTGGTCTTCGTCGTGCTGCTCTTCGTCTCCGGGCACTGGGCGCGCATCGTGCCGACCAGTTGGGAAGTGTTCCCCAACGCGCTGTCGGCGGCGCTGCAGTACGGAACGATGGAATGGCCGATGGAAGATGCATGGGTCAACTACAACGCTCTCCAGCAGCTGATGTACTTCATCATCGTGTTCATCGCCGCCCCGCTGGCCGCGATCACGGGTGTGCGGATGAGCGAATGGTGGCCGAAGAACGCCACGACGCTGAACAAGATCTACCCGGCGCCGCTGGCGCGGGCGATCCACTTCCCGACGATGCTGTTCTTCGTGTTCTTCATCCTCGTCCACGTGTTCCTCGTGTTCACGACCGGACTGCGGCACAACCTCGGCTACATGTTCGCGGGTACCGAGATGCTCGGTTGGGCCGGACTCGTCTGGTTCCTCATCGCGATGGTCGTGGTCGTGGCCGGTTGGTTCGCCGCCAGGCCGCTGCTGCTGGCCCCGATCGCGAACGCGTTCGGACGGGTGTCGAGCCGCTAGGCCTCAACTCGTCGGCGCCTGGCCGCTGGGCCTCGAGTCCGAAGCTGGTGCCGTTGCCTAATTAACGAAGCCCCCGCAGAATCAACTGATTCTGCGGGGGCTTCGTCGTGTCCTTCTGCGGTGCGAGCACCCTCAGCGCAGGGCGGCGCGCAGGGTCGTGTCGAAGTCGCGGACGTGTTCGGCCGCGTGTGCCTCGACCGCTGACTCCTTGCCTTCGAGGATCGCTTCGAGCAGATCGATGTGCTCGCGGATATGGCCGATGAGGTCGGGAATGCGGGGGATGACGAGGCACCAGATCCGAGTCGCCAGATCGTCGAGGCGCACGAGAGTCTCCATGAGGTGGGGGTTGTCCACCGAGGAGTAGATGAGGCGGTGGACCTCGAGGTCGCGCTCCATGAGAGCGCGCGGTTCGTCGGTCTCCTTCAGCTCCCGCAGGTCGGCGATCGTGGCTTCGAAGGCTCGTCGGCGCTCGGGGGTGATGTTGCGGGCGGCCTTGCGGGCGGCGATGGGCTCGAGAACCTCACGCATCTCGGAGATCGTGGATAGATCCTTGAGATCGACGTTGCTCGCGAACGTGCCCCGGCGCGGGTAGGAGACGACGAGGTGGTCGCTCTCCAGGCGCTTGAGCGCCTCCCTGATAGGCGTCCGTCCGACGTCGAGCTCGGCGCTCAGAGCTGCCTCGTTGATGGGGTCGCCGGGAGCGATGTCGAGCATGATGAGGCGGTGGCGCAGGATCTCGTAGGCACGCGCGGCCAGGGACATCTTCTGCGACACTGCGTCAGCCGTCGAATCCATTTCCACACTCCCGAGAATTCCTATTGCGCATTTGCTTTTCCTCGTCATAGACTACAGGAACACACCTAATATATTAGTTGATGATCAAACGGTCGAAGGAGATCGCATGGCCGACCAGCTCCCCGAGCATCCCGACTTCCTGTGGCGCAATCCGGAGCCGAAGAAGTCCTACGAAGCCGTCATTATCGGTGGCGGCGGACACGGACTCGCCACCGCGTACTACCTGGCCAAGAACCATGGCATGACCAACATCGCCATCCTCGAGCGCGGTTGGCTGGCCGGCGGGAACATGGCCCGCAACACGACCATCATCCGGTCGAACTACCTCTGGGACGAGTCCGCGGCGATCTACGAGAAGTCGCTCAAACTCTGGGAGCAGCTGCCGGAAGAACTCGACTACGACTTCCTGTTCTCCCAGCGCGGGGTCCTCAACCTCGCCCACACACTCCAGGACGTGCGCGAATCCCAACGCCGCGTCAACGCGAATGCCCTCAACGGCATCGACGCCGAATGGCTCGACCCCAAACAGGTCAAGGAAGTCTGCCCGATCATCAACATCGGCGACGACCTGCGCTACCCGGTGATGGGCGCGACCTATCAGCCGCGAGCCGGCATCGCCAAGCACGATCACGTCGCCTGGGCCTTCGCCCGCAAGTGCGATGAGATGGGCGTCGACATCATCCAGAACTGCGAGGTCACCGGGATCGAACGCATCGGCGACAAGGTCATCGGCGTCGAAACCACCCGCGGCAGCATCGCCACCGAGAAGGTCGCCATGTGCGTGGCCGGAGACTCCTCGGTGCTGGCAGACATGGCCGGCATCCGCCTGCCGATCCAGTCCCACCCACTCCAGGCACTCGTGTCCGAGCTCTTCGAACCCGTGCACCCGACCGTCGTCATGTCCAACCACGTCCACGTCTACGTCTCCCAGGCGCACAAGGGCGAACTCGTCATGGGCGCCGGCGTCGACTCCTACAACGGCTATGGCCAACGAGGCGGCTTCCACGTCATCGAAGAACAGCTGGCCGCCGCTGTCGAACTGTTCCCGATCTTCGCCCGTGCCCATGTGCTGCGCACCTGGGGCGGCATCGTCGACGTCACCCTCGATGCCTCACCGATCGTGTCGAAGACCGAGGTCCAGGGTCTCTACGCTAACTGCGGTTGGGGCACGGGCGGCTTCAAGGGCACACCCGCGGCCGGACTGACCTTCGCTCACACCATCGCCAATGACGAACCCCACCCGCTCAATGCCCCCTACGCCCTCGACCGGTTCGAAACCGGTCACCTCATCGACGAGCACGGCGCCGCAGCCGTGGCGCACTGAGCGAACCCGAGACCAAAGGATCAGCCATGCTCCTCATCAGCTGCCCGAACTGCGGGCCACGCGACGAAACCGAATTCCACTACGGCGGCCAGGCACACGTGCCCTACCCGGCCGACCCTCACGCACTCAGTGACAGAGAGTGGGCCGAATTCCTCTTCTACCGCGACAACGACCGCGGCGCCTATGCCGAACGATGGAGCCACAGCCTCGGCTGCCGCAAATGGTTCAACGCCATCCGCGACACCGTCACCTACGACTTCACCACCATCTACCCCATGGGCCAGCCCCGACCCGACACCCTCGCCGAGGCTGCTCCCCAGTCCCCATCCACCGCCGATTCCGCAGGAGGAGTCCGATGACGCACTCCACCCATCCGTCCGGTTCACCCCGCCTCGATCACGCCACCGGCATCGACCGCACGCGACCCATCAGCTTCCGCGTGGAAGGAACGCAGTACTCGGGCTTCGCCGGGGACACCATCGCCAGTGCCCTCATCGCCGCCGGACGCATCGACTGCGGCAACTCGACCTACCTGGGCCGGTCCCGCGGCATCCTCAGCGCCGGAATCGAAGAGTCCAACGCCCTCGTCCGCGTCAAGGGTCGCATCCCCGGCGACGTCAGCGAATCCATGCTGCCCGCCACCCGCGTGCCCATCACCGAAGGCCTCGAAGCCGACTACCTGGCAGGGCTGGGCATCCTCGACCCGGGCCAGGACGAACTCGTCTACGAGCACAAGCACGTGCACACCGACGTGCTCATCATCGGCGCCGGACCCGCCGGTCTGGCCGCCGCACGAGAGGCCGGGAAGACCGGCGCCCGGACGCTGCTGCTCGATGACAGAGCCGCCCCCGGCGGTTCGCTGCTCTCGAGTACCGCAGAGACCATCGACGGAGTGCCGGCGAGCGATTGGATCGAGTCCACCGTCAACTCCTTCGCCGAGGCGGAGGAACTCACGTACCGAGCGAACACGACCGTGTTCGGCAGCTACGACTCGAACTACTTCGTTGCCCTCGAAGATCGCACACTTGAGCTCGTCGAAAACGGGGGATCCGGAGCACCGGGCAGCACGATGTCCCGGGCAGGCACACGCCAGCGGGTCTGGCATATCCGCGCCCAACAGGTCGTGCTGGCCACCGGAGCCCACGAACGACCGATCGTCTTCGCCGACAACGACCGTCCGGGCATCATGCTCGCCTCAGCCGTGCGCACCTACCTCAACCGCTTCGGCGTCGCCGCCGGGAAGTCCGTCGCGATCGCCGCGACGAACGACTCTGCCTATGAACTGCTGGCTGATCTACACGCGGCAGGAAACGAGGTGCCGGCGATCATCGACTCCCGCACCACCGCCTCGGCGATGGCAGAACGGGTCTCCCAGGACACGGGAACCCGGCTCATCCTCGGCTCCGCGGTCAGCGACACCGCAGGTGAGGGGCCTGCCGGACGCATCAGCCAGGTCACCGTCTCGGGCCTCGACGTCGACGGTGTGGCCACCGGCGAGTCCGAGGTCATCGACGTGGACCTGCTGGCCGTGGCCGGCGGATTCTCACCCGTGATCCACCTGCACGGACAGCGCAAGGGGCCGATCGAGTGGCGGAAAGACATCGCTGCCTTCGTCCCGAGCAGGCCCGTGCGCGATCAGTTCACGGTCGGCGCAGTCAACGGCGACTACTCGCTCGAGGCAGCTCTCAAACAGGGCGCCGAGGCCGGGCATGCGGCCGCGAAGCGCACCGGTTTCGCCGGTCCGCTCGACATTCCCGCGGCCGAGCCGATGACCTACGCGCCGGCTCGCCCACTGTGGCTGGTCACCTCGGCGGATGATGATCACACGGCGCTGACCACGCACTTCATCGACTTTCAGCGCGACCAGTCCGTGGCCGACGTGCAGCGGGCGATGGACGCGGGCATGCGCTCGGTCGAGCACATCAAGCGCTACACCTCGATCTCGACGGGCGGCGATCAGGGCAAGACGAGTGCGGTCAACGCCATCGGCGCCATCGCGACTGTGCTGGGGGAGTCGGATCTCGGCGCAGTCGGGCACACGACCTTCCGCGCACCGTTTGCCCCCGTACCCTTCGCGGCACTGGCCGGACGACGCAAGGGCGAGCTCTTCGACCCAGCCCGGATCACCTCGATCCACCCGTGGCATGTCGACCACGGTGCCGAATTCGAAGACGTCGGCCAGTGGAAACGGCCCTGGTACTACCCGAAGCCGGGTGAGGACATGGAGGCGGCGGTGCTGCGCGAGGGCAAGGCCGTGCGCGAATCCGTCGGCTTCCAGGACGCCTCGACGCTGGGCAAGATCGAGATCCGCGGCACCGACGCCGGTGCGTTCCTCGGCCAGATCTACACCAACGGCTTCGCCAAGCTCAAGGTCGGCAAGGGCCGCTACGGACTCATGTGCAAACCCGACGGCATGGTCTTCGACGACGGCGTCACCCTGCGCGTGGCAGACGACCGCTACTACATGACCACGACGACAGGAGGCGCGGCCACCGTCCTCGAATGGCTGGAGGAATGGCACCAGACCGAATGGCCCGAGCTCGACGTCGTCTTCACCTCGGTGACGGAAGAATGGTCGACCGTCGCGGTCGCCGGACCCAAATCCCGCGAGGTCATCGCCAAGCTCGCCCCGCACCTGGATGTGTCCAACGAGGCCTTCGAGTTCATGGGCTTTCGGGAGACGACCCTGGCGGGCGGGATTCCGGCCCGCATCTGCCGCATCTCGTTCTCCGGTGAGCTCGCCTTCGAGATCAATGTGGAGAACTTCTATGGTCTGGCCGTGTGGGAGGCCGTCGCCGAGGCGGGTGCTGAGTTCGACATCACCCCGTACGGCACCGAGACCATGCACGTCCTCCGCGCGGAGAAGGGCTTCATCATCGTCGGTCAGGACACCGACGGCACCGTGACCCCACAGGATGCCGGCATGGAGTGGATCGTCTCGAAGCTCAAGGACTTCATCGGCAAACGCTCCTACTCGCGCATCGACACGGCACGCGAGGACCGCAAGCACCTCGTCGGGGTCCTACCCGTCGACGGCACGACCCGTCTGGCCGAAGGTGCTCAGCTCATCACCTCGGGCACACCGGTCACCCCAGAGGCGGGCCCGGTCCCGATGATCGGGCACGTCACCTCGTCCTACATCTCACCGAGCATGGACAGGCCCTTTGGCCTCGCCCTCGTCGAGAACGGCCGGAACCGGACCGGCGAAATCATCCAGTCCCCGGTTGGCGGGACACTCGTCGACGTCGAGATCACCTCACCCGTCTTCTACGATCCAGAAGGGAACCGCCGCGATGGCTGACACCACACAGACGACCCAGCAGAGTCAGACCCAGTCCTCCACTGCGCAGCACAGCTTCGAGACCGACGCCGAGGTGCTCGATACCTTGCGTACCTCACCGGCGGCCCACCTCGGCGAGGACATGGCCCGCGCCACCGAACTCGGCGGGCAGGCCGTTGGCCTGCGGGAACGCAGCTTCGCTGTCCAGCTCGGATTGCGCGCCACCCCGGGAACAGCCTCGGCGGAGGCGCTCGAATCTGCTCTTGGGATCACCCTGCCTGGTCGGGTCGGCGAGGTCACCGGGGACGAGGCCGGCCTGCACACCCTGTGGCTGAGCCCCGACGAATTCCTCACCGTCGACGTCTCCCGGCGGCAGCGACCGGGGGAGACCCTCGTCGCCGAGGCGGCCCTTGAGGGACTGCCCGGGCAGGCCGTGGATCTCTCGGCCAACCGCACGATCCTCGAACTCACCGGCGTGAAGGCCCGTGAGGTGCTGGAGAAGAGCGTGCGCGCGGATCTGCACCCGCGTGCCTTCGGCGTCGGCCAGGCGATCTCGACTCAGATGGGGCCGGTGCCGGTCATCCTCCATCACTCGGCTGAACTCGAGTACCGGGTCTACCCGCGGGCGAGCTTCGCAGACTTTGCGGTCCGGTGGCTGCTCGACGGCATGGCGGAGTTCCTCAGCAACGGCTGACGGTGACTGACGGTTGAAGGTGACGGGCGGTTGAAGGTGACGGGCGGTTGAAGGTGACCAATGTGAGCCTCTCAACCAATGATTGAGTACACCCATCGAGCAAGGAAGCAGTGGATATGCAGGATTACGTCTTCACCCTGGAATGCGACGAACGGCCGGGAATCACCCACGCCGTGACCGGAGCCCTCCTCACTCACGGCGGTGACATCAAGGAGCTCAAGCAGTTCGACGATCAGTACACCGAGCGTCTGTTCCTCAGGATCGACTTCAGTCTCCAGGACGAGTCGCAGGGCGCGATCGAGGCACTGCGCGCGGACTTCGAAGGCATCGGCACCGATTTCGAGGCGTCGTGGAAGCTGTGGCCGGAGGGGGAGAAGCGTCGGGTCCTCATCATGGTCTCGAAGTTCGAGCACTGCCTCAACGATCTGCTCTTCCGCGCCCAGGTCGGTGAGCTGCCCATCGAGATCGCGGCCGTGGTGTCCAATCACCCCGACCACCGTGAACTCGTCGAATGGCACCACATCCCGTTCTTCCGCATCCCGGTGACCAAGGAGACGAAGCCGGAGGCGGAGGCGAAGCTGCTCGAACTCGTCGACCGCTTCGAAATCGACCTCGTCGTCCTCGCCCGCTACATGCAGGTCCTCTCCGACGACCTGGCACGGGAGCTGACAGGCAAGGCCATCAACATCCACCACTCGTTCCTGCCCTCGTTCAAGGGCGCCAAGCCCTATCACCAGGCATGGGAGCGGGGAGTCAAGACCGTCGGGGCGACCGCACACTTCGTCGACAGCGAACTCGACGAGGGCCCGATCATCGCCCAGCAGCTCGTCGAGGTCGACCACTCCTTCGGCCCCAAGGACCTCGTGGCCGCTGGCCGTGACGCCGAGTGCAAGGCCCTGTCCAACGCCGTGAAGTGGCACTGCGACGGCCGCGTGTTCCTCGCCGGGAAGAGGACTGTCGTCCTGCGGTGAGGCTGTAGATCTAGCGAGCGGCTCGCTCGAGCAGCGCGGTGTGGAGGTCCCCGGGCAGGTTGATGACCGTGTCATTGCGCTTGCGTCCGAAGTCGATTCCGAACTCGCGATCGAGTCTGGCCAGGTGCTCTTCGACCCGGAGTGTGTACTCCGGGTCGAAGGCATCAGCGCTGATGGCGATGACGAAGAGACCGGTCCCGGGAGTCGTCGTACCCTCATCGATGGGTGGTGCATCCACCGAGAAGTTCGCGCCCCCGTGGGCGGCGAGGAGTTCGATCATGAGCGCGAGATTGCTGCCCTTGACCCCACCGAAGGGAAGCAGTGAGCCGGCAAGGCCCGCCTCGGGGTCCGTCGTCGCAGTCCCATCTGGTGCCTGCGACCACCCTTCGGGGATCGACTCGCCACGGTCGGCCGCATCACGGATGTTGACCCAGGCTGTCGCGCTGCTGGCCTGATCAAACATGCGCGGCCCCTGCGGGTGAGGGAGCGCGAAGGACAGCGGGTTCGTCCCGGTGACCGTGTCGCGGCTGCCGAAGAGCGACATCAGCGCCGGGGAGTTCCCTCCGGCAAGGGCGATGAGTCCACGACGGGCCAAGCGCATCGTGTAGTAGCCGAGCTCGCCGGCAGGAAACGCGTTCATGATGTTGAGGATCGAGATGCCCAGATCCGTCGCCGACTGAGCGAAGCGATCGAACACCTCGTCGAAGGCGAGCTGGACGATGCCGCCGTCGGCGTCGACGAGGTGGGCCGCCGGCAATCTGTTGACCGAGTGCGGAACGGCAGCACCGTTGATCCGACCGGCCTCGAGCCCGTCGAGGTAGTCGAAGAGGTGCGCCGTGCCGACCTGGATCTTGCCGCGCCGATCCGCCGCGACCGTGGCAGCTGCCAGTGACCTCGCCAGTTTCTCCGAGCTTCCGGCGGCAAGAATCGTCGAGGTGCAGAGGCGCTCAAGCTCGGTCGCGGGCAGGGAAACGGTGGGCGAATCGTCGGAGGCGGGCATATTCTCCACGGTACCGCAGTGCCACGCGCGTATTCGCTGGTGGGACTGCCGCCCAAGGGTCGGCTCAGCTCGCCTCGGGTCAGTTCAGCTCGGCTCAGCGACGTCAGTGTCGGCCACGACGGCAAAAGTGTCCATGCGCGAATCCTGGGCGCCTCGGACATAACCCGAGGGCGCTGCCGCGGTCGCACGGAGGAAGTCGACGACCTCAGCGCTGAGCACCTCACCAGGCAGGACATTGGGCACACCGGGCGGGTACGCGGCCAGAGAATCCGCGGAAACCCGGCCGACCGCCTCGGCGAAGGGGACCGTCTGGGACTCGGCGAAGTAGGCATCGCTGATGTCCAGACGCTTCTGGCAGCTGCCGGGCAGCACGATGGGACGCTCCGGCTCGGCCTCCGAGCGCGGCAGCTCCTGCAGAGCCGTCCAGAAGCGATCCACGTCGACGGGCGAGGTCGCGCCGATGAGCAGCAGCAGCGCCGAGGGAGTGGCCAGCTCACAGTAGATCCGATGGTCCCGGATGAGCTGGTACTGGGCCTCGGACCCGGTGATTCCGGCACCGCGGGTGTCGATGATGACCTTGAACGGATCGTTGTCGATCGCATCATGACCGCCGAGGATGTCGGGAGTCGCATCGCGGAACCGGGTGTCGTTCTTGACCCGGGTGCGGATCTCCTCGGCCGTGTCCAGGGCCGTCTCGATCGCCTCCGGGTGGGTGACGAGATGACGACGTGCCTCGTCGAGGGAGGACAGCAGGATCGCACTCGAGGAAGTCGACTGATAGGACTTCACGACCCGATCGACGAGCGTCTCGATGCGCTTGGCCTGCGGTCCGTGCCCGAGATGGACCATCGCCGACTGTGCGAGGGAGCCTGCACCCTTGTGAGTGCTGGATATGACGAGGTCGGCGCCCAGGCGCACTGCGTTGACCGGCAGCTTCGGGTGCATGCCGAAGTGGGAGCCCCAGGCCTCATCGACGATGAGGGGAACATCGTGGCGGTGGGCCACCTCGGCGATGGCGGCGATGTCGGCGACAGCACCGAAGTAGCTGGGGGAGACGAGGTAGACGGCGGCGGAGTTCGGGTGCTCACGCAGGGCGAAGTCGACCTCGGCCGGGGTGACGCCGTGGGAGGAGCCGAGCCCGGGATCGACGCGGCCGTGGACGAAATGAGGGCGCAGTTCGGCATGGGTGACGCCGTCGATGACGGAGGAATGGACGCTGCGCTGGAGGACGAACTCGCGGCCTAAGCCGCGCACGACGGTCGTGGCGATGTGATTGCCGCCCGATGCTCCGTTGGTGATGAACCAGGTCCGCGAAGCACCCCAGGCCTCGGCGGCGAGCTGCTGGGCGGCCATGATCGGGGTGACGCGATCGTGGTTGATCATGCGCCAGTTGTCCTGGTCGACGCCGCTGAAGAGCATGGGGAAGTCGATGCTCATGCCAGCCTCCCCGACGACCTCGGCCAGGCCCGGGGCATGGTCACGACTGCCCTGATGAGCGGGCACGTGCAGACGCTGCCAGTCGTCGGCGGCCAGGGACCGCAGGGCTTCGGCGTAGGGAGCGGTGTGTTGGCGGGGGTCGATGGACGTGTTCGCTTGCGTGGGCGCGGGGGTTGTCGCGGTGCGGGTCGCGGAGTCTGGGTGCAGATGTGTGTCAGCGAGCATGTGTCCCACACTAGGGATCATTGGTCGCCTAGGATATAGCAAGAAATCGTCCGCAGTGTCATAGTGTCTATATCATGATGAATCTGCAGCAGTTCCGGGTTCTCCTGGCCATTCGGGACGAGGGAAGTCTCAATCGGGCCGCCGAGGTGCTCGACCATGGGGTGCCGACCGTGACCCATCATCTGCGCACCCTCGAATCCCATCTGCGGATCAAGCTCGTCGATCGCTCCCGCAACGGGACGAGGCTGACACCGCTCGGGGAGTCCTTCGCCGAGGAGATCGAACCGGTCCTTGCCCGCATCGACCGGGCCGAGCAGCTTGTCACGGCCCAGCGTGATGCCGGTGTCGTGTCCCTGCGCGTCGGTTCCTTCTCCTCGATCGGCTCACGGCTGCTGCCCGCTGCGATCGCCGAACTCCAGCAGCGCACCTCGGTGCGCGTCGAGGTCGTCGAGGCCGAACCCAGCGAGGTGGTGCGGATGCTGCACAGCGGTGAGGTCCACGCCGGGCTCATCTACGACATCCCCGAACTGCCCGAATTCGCGGGCCCCGAGCTGCGGCTGCGGACCCTGCTGGACGAACCCTACCGGGTGATGGTCTCCCGCGATGGGGAGCTCGCAGCCCACGAGGTTCTCGACTTCGCAACGATGAGCGACGTCGACTGGGTGCTCAGCCACAACGAAGCGGAGGCCTCGGTGCGGGTGCTGCGGCGCATCTCCCGGGGACTGGGATACGAACTGCGCGAACTCATGCGCAGCGACGACCTCTACATGATCCACGGGCTCGTGGCCGAGGGTCTCGGCTGCGCCCTGACCACCGAGGTGGCCGTGGACACCGACTTCGACGTCGTTCTTAGGCCGGCCAAGCAGGACCTGGGCCAACGTCGGGTCTCCTTCGTGACCAGGCCAGGCCCGAGCCCTGCTGCGGTGGGGTGGCTGGGCGAGATCCTCGGTGCGGTGGCCGCGCGACTGGGAGCCGCCTCGGCGGAGTGAGTGGGCTGAGGCGATGGAGGAACTTTTGGTGTGAGATCAGCTGTCGATGCCACACCAAAAGTTCCTCCATCCGAGCCTGAGCGCGGTGCGGCGGGGGATGGCGAGTTGGTCAGGGATCTGCGTGGTCGCTGAGCGCCTCGGCGATCGTCTTGGCCTCGCGGCGGAGCAGGGCGACGAGTCGTTCGACGCGGGCGCCGGTGACGCGGTCGGGGACGCTGGCGATCGACAGGGCTGCGCGAGATCGGCTGCCGCGGACCTTCAGCGGCACGCCCACGGCCCATGAGCCTTGGGCGAAGAGGCCCGGATTGTGCACGAAGCCGTCGACGCGGGCGCGGTCGATGATGTCGCGCAGCGCTGCGATGGACACCTTGGGGTACCGCTCGGCGAAGATCTGCGCGTTGGCCTCGAACTGAGCGTCCACCTCGGCGGGAGAGAGCTCGGAGAGGATCGCGAGGCTGCCGGCGCCGATGCCCAGCGGATGGCGATCACCCACGGACAGAGCATTGTTGAGGATCTCGCCGAAGCCCTCCTCGCGACGGGCGCAGATCGAATAGCTGCCGGTGCGCAGGGTCAGGAAGGCCGTGTCCTGGCTCAGTTCGGCCAGGCGCAGCAGGCTCGACTCCGACTCGGTGACCAGGGGGTCGACCGATTTCTGGGCGAGCTGACCGAGAATCTGAGACTGCACGCCGAGGCGGTAGCCGCCCTCGTCGAGGCGTTCGACGTAGCCCATGGCGATGAGCGCCTGGAGCATGCGGTGGACGCTGGCCTTGGGGCGGCCGCTGATGGAGGCGACCTCGGACAGGCTGGCACCGTTGCTGCGCTCGCCAGCAATGAGGCCGACGAGGTTGAGCAGGGTCAGGGCTCGCTGGATGCTCTGGGCCCCGGTGCCGGGTTCGAGGTCGTCGACGGCGTGGGCGACGTTGAACGATGCGGAGCGGCGCAGGATCTTCCCGCGCATCTTCATCCGGTGTTCGTCTTGAGGGTCGCCGCCGTTGTGCATGCCTCCATTATGGTCCCGCGCGGCTTCGTCTGCTGGAGGTGGGTCTGGTCATCGCTGCCAGGGGAGCGCACACTGAATTCATTGTCTACGCTCTGTGAGGAGCAGTCATGAGTGCCACATATACGTTCGACGTGTTCTCGAGCCTCGATGGGTTCGCCTCGGTCAGTCCCGACGGCGACTGGGGAGGGTACTGGGGCAAGCAGGGCCCGGAGCTCCTCGACCATCGGCTGGAGCTCTACAACGCGGACACTCGAATGGTCTTCGGGGCCCAGACATTCCGTGATTTCGTCGGCATGCTCGCGGAATCCGACATCTACACCGACGTGCTCGACCCCTGGGTCACCGCCATGCGCAATTGCCCGGCAACCGTCATCTCACAGACTTTGAGCGAGCCGCTCGATTGGCCCAACGCAGTCGTCGCCGCAGGTGACGCGGTTGACGGGGTGGAGGAGATGAAGGAGGAATCCGAAGTCCCGATTCGTTCGCATGGCAGCCTGTCGATGAACCGGGCGCTTATGGAGGCAGGGCTCGTCGACCGGCTGCAGGTCACGATCTACCCGGTCATCACCGGGCGCACGGGCGCCCAGCCCATCTTCGCGGGGACGCAGGACTTCGATCTCGAACTTCTCGACTCCACTCTGCTCGACGGAAGAACCCAGGAACTCGTTTACCGGCCGACCCTGCACTGAACTCTTCAGGCTGACGTCTTCCGCTGGTCGCGACTCAGCGATCCAGGATGTGGAACATGGGTGTGTCCGGGGAGGACCACCTCGGCGGGGCCCGGATCTAGAATCGACAACGGCTCCCTGACGGAGCCGACTCCCGAGCGGAGCCGAGCGATCTCGATGTGGGAAGAGAGTGTGGACGACGTGGCAAAGACGGTCCTGAAGTTGGACGATGTGACGTTCCGACGTGGGGAGACGAAGATCCTCCACGGCATCGATCTGGCGATCGGTCAGGGCGAGCACTGGGTCCTCATCGGGCCGAACGGAGCCGGGAAGTCGACGATCCTCAGCTTCGCCTCGGCGCAGGTGTTCCCGACGTCCGGCACGGTCGGCATCCTCGGCGAGAGGATGGGCCGCGTCGAGCTTCAGGCTCTGCGTCGCCACATCGGTCACGTGAATCCGCGCCATCCGCTGCGCTCGAATCTGTCCGTGCGCGACGTCGTCCTCACCGGACTGACCGGCACGGTCGAGCGCCCCTTCCGCTGGGAGGCAAGTGCCGAGCAGGTTGCGAAGGCCGATGATCTCATCGCCGAGGTGGGGCTGACCTCCCGTACGGACGCGGGCTGGAAGGTGCTGTCACAGGGGGAACGAGGCCGAGCCCTGGTGGCTCGGGCGCTCATCGCCGATCCGCAGCTCCTCCTCTTCGACGAACCGACCACCGGCCTTGATGTCGCCGCCCGCGAGCAGCTGCTCGAGACCATCGACTCGCTCTCCGTGACCTCACCGCAGCTGACGACGCTCCTGGTCACCCACCATCTCGAGGAGATCCCGGAGTCCACGTCGCACGCGATGCTCATCTCCCACGGTCGCCTCACCGCGTCAGGCGAAATCGCCGAGGTCCTCACGACCGACAAGGTCAGTGCGGCCTTCGAGCATCCGATCGAAGTCGGCTTCGCCGATGAACGGTGGTCTGCCCGGGCGATTAGGCAACGGGCTGTGGCTGTGTAGAGGCTCATGTTCCGGGGCAGCCGTGACGCGCGTCATTGCGCGCTCAGACCACGCGGCTTAGTCTTGAAGCATGAAGATGAGTACCGTATGGAGCATCGTTGGCGCGATCATCGCCATCATCATCGCGTGGTGGGTCGTCAACGTCGCGTTCTCGATCGCCTGGTTCCTCGTCAAGGCGATCATCGCCCTCGTCGTCGCGGTCGCCATCTTCGCCCTGATCAAACAGGCTTTCAGGTCGAAGGACAAGCAGCGCAGCTAGCGCCGAACTCTGCGTTCTTCAGAGATCGCCGAGGCTGGTGTTCGCCCCGCATAGGACGACGCAGACCTTTTCGTCCGGTCCCGGCACGTAGACGCCTGAGTCCTCAGAGCCGTGGATTCCCGCCAGCGCCGTCGCCGCCGCATGTTCAAGCGCCAGACGGTGCTCACTCCACAGGTGACGCCGGGCGCTGACGATCTGCTCATCGTCGACGAGCACCGAGGTGACCAGGTCACTCTGCGCGGCAGCCACCGCCAGGGGAGTGGCTCTCCGGGCACCCAAAGAGTCCGCGGCCACCGAATCGACCGGCACGTCCACGGGTTCGCCCGCCTCCAAAGCAGCATTGAACGCCCGACAGTTCCGCGGTTCGACGGCGACAGTGCGCACCCCATGGAACGTCGCAGCCGTGGCCACGCCCGCGAACAGACCCCCACCGCCGACGGAGACGACGATCGTATCGAGGTCAGGGATCTGAGAGAGGATCTCGGTCATCATCGTCCCAGCACCGGCGGCGATGAGCGGATTGTCGTACGCGTGTGAAGCCAGCGCCCCTGAAGACTTGACGAATTCCTCGCAGGCCAGGGCAGCCTCGGCGAATTCGGAACCGATCAGACGCACTTCGGCGCCATAGCCGCGCAGCCGCTCGACCTTGACGGCGGGCGCATTCTCGGGCAGGAACACGGTCGCCGGAACCCCGGCATCGCGAGCTGCCCACGCGCAGGCCAGTCCCGCGTTCCCGCCCGAGGCGATCGTGACACCGGCATCGGGGAGAGTGCCTTCAGCCAAGTGGGTCTGGATGAAGTTCTGCGCTCCGCGGGCCTTGAACGATCCCGTGTACTGCATGAATTCGAGAGCGAAGTGGACTCCCGAACCAGCCGGGTCGCTGCTTGGCGGGGCACTCCACGTCGCGGCCGTCGGCGTCGGCGCAGCGGGTGCCTGGCCGGGCTGGGCGGAGGCCACCGTCACCGGACGCACTCGACCGGCGATCCGGGCGGCCGCTGCTTCGATATCGGGGTAGGACAACTGCGTCACTGGAGCCTCCTCAGTTGGTGAGAATGGACAGGCTGATCACTTTTGATGCAACGAGCCAGTCTGCAGACTGGCCTGCTGCACCAAAAGTGATCGGTTCCGACCCCCACCCTACGGGCATGCCACCCTACGGGCTATGCGCGTTCAGCTTGTGTGCTTGACGATGCCCAGGGACGCGCCCTTGGTCTCCTTGACCAGGCTGACGGCGATGAGCGAGATGATGCAGACGACGATCATGTAGGCCGCGATCGACAGTGAGGAGCCGGTCCGAGCCAGCAGGGTCTCGGCGATCGTCGGCGCGAAGGCACCACCGAGGATCGCACCCAGGGCATAGCCGATCGAGACGCCGGAGTAACGGACCTGGGGTGGGAACATCTCCGCGTACATCGCAGACATCGGGCCGTAGCTCAGGCCCATGCCGACGGTGAGGACGAAGATGCCGATGCCGTACATCCAGATATTGGCCATGTCGATCATGAGGAACGTCGGGACCAGCCACAGGATGAGCAGGATGTAGCCGACCTGGAAGGTGCGCACGCGACCCAACTTGTCCGACAGGGCACCGCCCCACATGGTGAAGACCAGCCAGCCGAAGCTCGCCAGGGTCGTGGCCAGGAGCACGGGTGCCCGGTCGAGGCCGACGGTGCCGCCCTGGTCGATGGGCCGCGAGGCATAGGCGGCGAAGAACGCGATGATCATGTAGCCCACGGCGTTGTTGCCGATGAAGATGAGAGCGGAGAGGATGACTTCCTTCGTGTTCTTCTTGAACAGCGTCGACAGTGGAGCCGAGGACTCGGCCTTGCGTTCGGCGAGTTCGGCGAAGATCGGGCTTTCTTCGACCTGGCGGCGAATGTAATAGCCGACGATGACGAGGACGACGGAGAACAGGAACGGGATCCTCCAGCCGAAGCTCGCGAACTGTTCGGTGGTGAGAACGGTGGTCAGGATCCAGATCACGCCGGTGGCGAGGATCATGCCCACGGGCACGCCGATCTGCGGATAGGCGCCGAAGAGCCCGCGTTTGTTCACCGGTGCGTGTTCGACGGAGAGCAGTGCGGCACCGCCCCATTCGCCTCCGGCGGAGAAGCCCTGCAGGATCCGCAGCAGCGTGAGCAGGATGGGTGCGCCGATTCCGATGGCCGCATAGTTGGGCAGGAGCCCGATGAGTGAGGTGGCCAGGCCCATGAGGATGAGCGTGAGGACGAGCATCTTCTTGCGTCCGATGCGGTCGCCGAGGTGGCCGGCGATGATCGCGCCCAGTGGCCTGAACAGGAAGGAGATTCCCAGCGAGGCCCAGGCCATGATCTGTCCGAGGGCCGGGTTGTCCGAAGCCAGCGGGCCGAAGTACTGGACGGAGAGGATGAGGCCGGCGGCCTGTGCGTAGATGAAGAAGTCGTACCACTCGATGGTGGTGCCGACGAGGGTTCCGGCCAGGACCCGGCGTTCCTCGCGGGTGATCGAGGCGGGGGCTGCCGTTGCGGGCGAAGCTGTGGACATGAGAGATCTCTCCCGGGGGGTGATGTGGTGCGACACGGTGCGGCGTACGCGGTGGTCCTCGACTCTGAGTGATCGCCGGCGCGTTCGGGCAGGTGACTGAATGGTCAGTAATTGTCTTCGAGCATAGTGCACATGGTGATCGGTGTCACCTGCCGGGCCGGGCAATGACAATAACCGACCGATTGGTTAGTATTGCTGTCAGGAAGCGGCAGCGGGGCCGATAATGGCCGCCGTGCACCGGGAGACACAGTTCGACCAGGGAGAGACGATATGACCGAGATCCTCAGTTCGTATGTGGCAGGCGACTGGCACGCCCCCAGCGGGAGCCCCGAAGGCGCCCGAGCCGTCCACGACGCGACGAACGGGCAGCTGACCCACCACGTCTCCTCGTCCGGCATCGACTTCGCCGCCGTCGACGAGTACGCGCGGACCACCGGCGTCGCGGAACTGCAGAAGCTGACCTTCCACCAGCGCGGCGTGATCTTGAAGAAGCTCGGCGCCTACCTCATGGAGCGGGCCAAGGACTACCACGAGATCTCGTTCACCACCGGCACGACCAAGCGTGACGGATTCGTCGACATCGAAGGCGGCATCGGCACCCTCTTCACCTACTCCGGCGTGGCACGTCGGCAGATGCCCAACTCCACGGTCCACCTCGACGGAGGAATCGAGCGCCTGTCGAAGAACGGCACCTTCGTCGGCCGCCATATCCTCACCTCCCGGCAGGGTCTGGCACTCCAGATCAACGCCTTCAACTTCCCCGTCTGGGGCATGCTCGAGAAGTTCGGCCCCATGTTCGTCGCCGGTGTCCCCGTCATCGTCAAACCCGCCACCGACACTGCCCACCTGACCCGCGCCGTCGTGGCCGACATGGTCGAGTCCGGTCTGCTGCCTGATGGTGCCATCCAGCTCATCGCCGGTGACGTCACTCCGCTCTTCGACCATCTGGCCGAACAGGACGCCATCGCCTTCACCGGTTCTGCGAATACGGCCAAGCACCTCGGCGGCCTGGACTGCGTGCGCGATCGCGGCACCCGCTTCTTCGCCGAGGCGGACTCCCTGAACTTTTCCCTGCTCGGACCCGATGCCGCCCCCGGCACCGAGGAATTCGACCTCTTCATCTCCGGCGTCGTCGCCGAGATGACCATCAAGGCCGGCCAGAAGTGCACCGCGATCCGCCGCACCTTCGTGCCCGAACAGCACAAAGAAGCCGTCGCCGAGGCACTCCTCGTGAAGCTGGAGACCCAAGGTGTCGGCGATCCACGTGAGAAGTCGACACGGCTGGGACCGGTCGTGTCTGACAAGCAGCGCAACGACGTTCTCGATGCCATCGATGAGATCACCTCGGCGGGGGTCCACGTCCTCACCGGCGGTCGCGAGGCCTCCGACGAACTGGCGCAGAACCTCGGCGGGGCCTATGTCGCAGCCACCGTACTCCAGGCCGACGATCCCTGGGTCGATGCCGTCCACGACGTCGAGGCCTTCGGTCCGGTGACCTCGCTGATTACTTATTCCTCCACCGCCGAGGCTGTGCGTCTCGCCGCTCGCGGGCGCGGTTCCCTGGTCGGCTCGGTCGTCACCCACGATGCCGAGTTCGCCACCGAATTCGTTCGCCAGGTCGCCCCCTGGCACGGGCGCATCCTCGTCCTCGACCGCGATGATGCCGAAGAGTCGACCGGGCACGGTTCGCCGCTGCCCAACCTCATCCACGGCGGCCCCGGACGCGCCGGCGGCGGCGAGGAGATGGGCGGACTGCGCGGCGTCGAGCACTTCATGCAGCGCACCGCGATCCAGGCCTCGCCCGACATGCTCACCGCGATCGGCGGCGAATGGGTCGCCGGAGCGCAGCGCCGCACCGGGCAGCATCCGTTCACGAAGACCCTGGCTGATCTGCGCGTCGGCGAGGCCCTCGAATCCGAGCGCCGGACCGTCACGCTCGAGGACATCTCGCACTTCGCGGAGTTCACCGGTGACACCTTCTACGCCCACACCGACGAGGAGGCTGCGGCCGCGAACCCGTTCTTCCCCGGACGCGTGGCGCACGGCTACCTCATCGTGTCCTTCGCCGCCGGTCTCTTCGTCCAGCCGGACCCCGGCCCGGTCCTCGCGAACTACGGCCTCGAGGGACTGACATTCATCACACCGGTCTCACCAGGGGATTCGCTCAAGGTCACGCTGACCGCCAAGCGCATCACCCCGCGTGAGACCGATGAGTACGGCGAGGTCCGCTGGGATGCCGAAGTCGTCAATCAGAACGACGAACCCGTGGCGAAGTACGACGTGCTCACCCTGGTTGCGAAGGAGTAGGAGCGACACGCACCCGCAGTGAGGCCGCGGGCGCCCGGTTTCGCGCGCGGAGGCCAACGGTTGGTAGATTCGTCTCGAAATTTTGCAAGCGGTCGAGGCGAACTTACCAACCGTTTGCGCTGTGAGTGCGTGAAACAGGGCGAACATGGCCGATGAGTTCAATGTGACATCGAGCGGCTGGGTGGTGTGCTCATCGTGCACGCTGTGCCATGTCTAATAGTCGGGCCTCGCGGGCGCCAATCAACTCACGTCGGTTCGCCTCTTCGACCAGCGACCGCCAGCGTTCGGGCGGCATCTCTGTGCGCAGGTCCTCCAGCGCACGGTGGGCAGTCGTTGCCGGGATGCCTTCGTACTGTGTCAGATCGGTCGTTGGGATGTCACGGTATAGGTACACGCCATTGCCATAGGCTCTCAGCGCGCCACGGTGCGCAAGCTTGCGCACTTCCACGGCAGGCACACCCGCATTCTCGGCGTCGGCGATCGTGACGACACCGTGCTGTTCTGCGGCGATCTCCCAAAGATCGTGTCGATAGCTCATGACCCCATCTCTCCCTGTGAGTCAAGAGAGCACCAATATCAGTACTCATTTGCCAAGATCTTGAGGACCATTTGGGATGCGGAAGTCGTCAATCAGAATGACGAACCCGTCGCGAAGTACGACGTGCTCACCCTCGTCGCGAAGGAGTAGGAGCGACACGCACCCGCAGCGCCGCTGGTCGGACGGACAGCGTGGCTGGGGTGTGGGTGACGGCATCGCCGTCGGCGACGATCTCGACCGGCGCGGCTCCCTCACGTGACGCAATCGTCACCTCACGTGCATGGCGGAAGGTGATGTGCGGGTGGAGGGCGCGCTGTCCCAGCGTGAACGCCACGAGTTCGAGGGCCAGCCGCGGCAGCCACACGTCCCGCAGCAGCACGACATCGATGAGGCCGTCGTCGAGTTTCGCTTTCGGAGAGAGCTTCAGTCCGCCTCCATAGCGACCGGAGTTGGCGAATCCCGCCGTGTAGCCACGGAACTCGACCTCTTCTCCGTCGATGGTCAGTGCCAGATCGATGCGCTGCGGCTGCAGGATTGCGCGGATGATGCCGTACAGATAGACCCAGTGCCCTTTGATGCGTTTCACCGAATCGGCATGGATCTGGACTGCGGAGTCCAGCCCGAGGCAGATATTGCCCACGGAGATCCGTCCGTCGAAGTCGATGACGTCGATGGACCGGTCGCGTCCCTCGGCGATGATGGCGACAGCGGCCTCGATTCCCTTCGGAATGCCGAGTTTGCCGATGAGGTCGTTTCCTCGCCCTCCGGCGACGATGCCCAGCGCAGTCTGTGTGCCGACGAGTCCGGCTGCGACCGCGCGCACCATTCCGTCCCCTCCCAAGGAGACGACGATCGGTGCATCCTGTTCCGCGTAGTGTGCGGCCAGTTCTCCGGCGTGCTGTTCGCTTGTGCTCTCGACCAACAGCGCCGTCATCCCGTGGGCGGCGAAGGCCGCTCTGACCGGTTCGATCCGCTCCCGGACCGCGCCATGGCGGGCGGCAGGGTTGAGGATGACGGGCACCGACAGCGGCGGCGGTGCGGTGCTCACAGTGCCTCCGGCCCGTTCATGAGCTTGCCGGGGTTCATGATGCCTTCCGGGTCCACTTCGGCCTTGGCGGCGCGCAGCATCCGCACCCACAATTCGCCGGTCTCCTGAGGGAGCCAGGGAGCGTGGTCCGCTCCGGTTGCGTGGTGGTGGGTGATCGTTCCACCGTTGTTGACCATGGCGTTGCCGGCCGCGGTCTTCACCGCCTTCCACTGCTCCATCTCCTGGCCTTGCTGCCGCTTGGCGAAGACGGTGTAGTAGAGCGAGCATCCGGCGGAGTAGAGGTGCGAAATGTGGCACAGGACCAGGGCCGGCGTGCCGCGGTCGGCCAGAGATTTCTCGATGTCCTGTTTGATCGTGTCGTGCAGGGACTCGATCCTGCTCCACGGCGCGGCCGTCTCCATCGTCTCGACCATGACACCGTCGGTCATCAGCTGGTCGCGCAGGTACGGGGTCGAGAAGCGGTGCTTCTCCCACGCTGTCTCGGGCGAGCCTCCCATTGTGACGCCTTTATTCTTCCTGGCGAGCGCTCGGCCCGCAGCCCGGCGCGACCTCGCCTCCGACTTGCGGCCGTCGTAGCGCAGCACCAGCATGCACGGCGTCGTGACGCCGCGTGCGCGAAGGTAGGCGAGAAGGCCCTTGCGCTGAATGTCGCTGCCCAGCTGAGCCAGACCGAACTCTGTCTCATTGAGGTCGGAGAGTCTCGCGATGTCGGGGCGTACGCCACTCTGCTCAATCTCGCGCAGTGCCGTCGCGCCCGAGTGGAAGTCGGGGAAGAACCAGGCATCCGGCAGTGCCACCTCCGGCACGCGCTTGATGCGCAGCGTTGCCTGGGTGATGATGCCCAGCGTGCCCTCGGAGCCGACGAGGAGCTGACGTGGATTGGGTCCCGCCGCAGTGGCGGGAGTCGAACGCAGTGTGATCCGGCCGCTGGGAGTCGACGCCCGCAGGCCGAACACGTTCTCGTCGATGCGACCGTAGCCGGTGGACTGCTGACCGGCTGAACGTGTGGCGACCCAACCGCCGACGGTGCTGAACTCAAATGACTGCGGGAAGTGGCCGAGTGTGAGGCCCTTGGCCTGCAGCTTCTTCTCGAGATCCGGACCGAATACGCCCGCCTGAACTGTCGCCGTCAGCGACTCCTCATCGATGTCGAGGATCTCATCGAGGCGCGCCAGACTGATGCAGACACAGCTGCTGAAATCCTGGCGAAACGCGTCGATGCCGGCGACGACGCTCGTCCCACCGCCGAAAGGCACGACCGCAATGCGCTCGTCCTGACAGATGGTGAGCAGCTCGTCGACCTCCATCTCGGAGGCCGGGTAGAGCACGGCATCCGGAGCGAACGGCACTTCGCCGCTGCGCAGACGCAGCAGGTCGGGGACGCTGCGTCCAGCGGAGTGCGAGACACGGGTCGCGTGATCATCGCGAACGTATTCGGCGCCCAGAAGTGCTTCGAAGCGAACACGTGCGTCGGCGGAGAGTTCGGCTTCGGGAAGCTGGACATCAGCGAGTTCGACTGGAGGGAGGTTGACACTTGCGGGCCAGCCACAGGTCGCGGCCAGCATCTTCTTGGCACCGGGCTTGACCGGGCCGTCGTGCCCGTCCTCGCCCCAGCCCCACCAGCGCATCCTCGGTTCAATGGTGTCCATAGGGGTCATCCTTCGTCCTGGTTGTGATGAGTGTTCTCGGGTAACTGTGTGGCGTCGATGAGCTCTGGGGCATGCCTGCGCACGGCGGCGGCAAGGTCGTCGCGATCGGCGTCGACGAGGCCCCAGCGGGTTCTGCGGTCGATCACGTCCTCAACGGTGAGGGCGAGTTCGTGTTCGACGGCGAACCTGATCTCCGCGCCGCTGAAGGGAATTCCGTCTCTGACGGGCTCATTCAGTGCAGAGTTGTCGGCACCGTATGCCGCAACCAGCTCGGCGTCGGTGCCATAGCGGCGGATCAGGTGTTCGGGCAGACGTGGTCTCGGTGCACCTGCTCCGACGAGGCTGAGTGTCGTGGTGCGACACGGCTTCGCCGTCAGCCCGGCGGCTTCGACCGCCGCATCGACTGCGTCTTCGGCCATGCGCCGATAGGCCGTGAGCTTTCCGCCGACGATGGTGAGGAGGTCGGTCTGCGGGTCGCGCAGCAGTGCGTGTTTGCGTGAGAGGTCAGCGCCGGAGTCGGCCTTGCCTTTGAGCAGCGGCCGGAACCCGGCGTAGCTGCCCACCACATCCTCGGGTGAGAGTGGATCCTCCAGGACGGCGTTGATGATGTCGAGCAGGAATGTGCGCTCATCGGCGTCCGGTCGAGCCCGCTGAGGAATCCGTCCGTCATGGGGGTCATCGGTCAGACCGATCATGACCAGTCCGTCGTCCCAGGGCACGGCGAAGACGAACCTGCCGAAGTGGTCGGGGACCGGCGCGGTGATGGCAGCAGTCGGGTTGCCCATGCTTTCGGCCCGAACCAGCAGATGCGAGCCCTTGCTCGGAGCGAGCTCGACGTCGTCGGAGAGGGTGTCGGCCCAGACACCTGCGGCGTTGATGATCTGCTTCGCACGGATGGTGTGAGGCTCACCCGTGAGCTGGTCGGTGACGTGGACGCGTCCGGATTCGACGCTGGTGGCAGAGGCGTAGGTGATGATGTGCGCCCCATGGGCCGCGGCGGTGCGGGCCATGGTCACCACGAGCCGGGCATCATCGACGATCTGGCCGTCCCAGCTGAGCAGGCCACCGCGCAGTCCGGCGGCAGTTGTGGACGGCGCGAGTCGACGGACCTCAGCGGGCGATATTCGGTGGGGGCGAGGGAGCAGCGATTTCGGTGTGCGCGCCAGCATTCTCAGCGCATCTCCCGCGAGGAAGCCGGTGCCGATCAGCGTGGCATCCAGATGGCCGACGTGGGTGTGCAGCGGGAGGACCATCTGGACAGGGTGAACCAGGTGCGGCGCGATGCGGCTCATCAGGTGGCCGCGTTCGACGGCGGACTCCCACGCGATTGGGACGTCGAGCTTCGCCAGGTAGCGCAGGCCACCGTGGGCCAGCTTCGAACTCCAGCCGCTGGTGCCAGAGGCGAGATCTCCGCGCTCAATGAGCACGACGCTGAGACCTCGGGAGGCCGCGTCGAGTGCGACGCCGACGCCGGTGATTCCACCACCGATGACCACAAGGTCGAATGCCTCTGCGCCCGATGCCTCTGCCTCGGAGAGTTCTGCGATGTCCCGCGCGCGCCGTTCAGCGTTGAGCGCGGTGTTGCCTGACGTGCTGGATGTCATTCCCGACCTTTCTGGTACGAAGTCGTACCAGTTTGCATTCGCTGGTCTTTGTTGTCAAGATCACAGTGTGAATGATCAGGGACGTCCGTATGCCGGGGCCAGCCGCGAACAGCGCGAAAGTGCTCGTCGCGAGCAGCTCGTCACGGCCGGAATCTCACTCTTCGGTACTCAGGGCTATCGGTCGGCAACAGTCGGCGCGGTCTGTGCGGAAGCCGGTCTCAACAAGCGCTACTTCTACGAGTCATTTGCCACCCTGGAAGACCTCCTCTGTGAGGTCTACGGGCGAGTGGTCGCTGATCTGCGCGCCTCGGTTCTCGCCGGCGGGGGAGAGGATGCCGCGGCGGTGCTGCGTGGATTCATGTCAGGGTTCCTCACCTGGGCGCAGGCCAACCCGGTGCAGGCACGAGTCCACCTCTTCGAGGTGCTGGGAGTCAGTGCGCAAGTCGATGAACTGTATCGCTGGCAGGGACGAACAATCGGCGACGAACTCTCGAGTCGCCTGTCTGCGACGGTAGATGCTCCCCAACTCACGGCAGGCCAGCAGCGGGTCCTCGGCGACGTGCTCATCGGAGCCGGCGTGCAGATGGTCGTCAACTGGGTCATCAGCGACTATCAGCCCCCACGCGACGAGCTGCTCGATGAGATGGACTCGACCTTGGGGTGGGTCCTCGCCGCCGGCTTGTCCACGCTGCGCTGACGCGATCGCTGAAGAGAACGCATCGAGGACAGGTGTGCGCCTCGGCGGGTATCGTCGAGAGAAGCCCGTCGACAGGAGAGCACAGTGAACGCCAACCTCATCATCTGCGGAGCCACCGGTGACCTTGCGGGGCGGTTTCTGCTGCCGGCCCTGGCGGAGCTCGCCGCAACCGATGCGCTGCCGCAGGACTTCTCACTCTTGGCTTCGGGCACTCGGGACTTAGGCGACGAAGACTACCGTGACCACGCCGAAGAGAAGCTGAACGAGCACGGCGCCGACAGCCCGGAGACCGCTCGCAGCTGGATCCTCGACCGAACCCGGTACAGGCCCGCCGATGTCACCGACCCGACCGATATGGCCGACCTCATTGCAGCGACCGGCAACGCGTCCGCAGCAACCGGCAATGCACAGGATTCTCCGGTGACCGTCTATCTCGCACTGCCCACCGGTCTCATGCCCGATGCGCTGCGAGCCGTGGCGGCAGCGGACCTTCCCGCAGGCAGTCGGATCGCGATGGAGAAGCCCTTCGGCGATGACCTCAGCGGTGCCGAGGAACTGGACGACCTCCTCGGCGAGCTCTTCGCTGATGAAGCTGCCACGATCGTCTTCAACGTCGACCATGCCCTCGGGATGGCTCCGCTGCAGGCGATGCTGGCACTGCGATTCGCCAACCCCCTGCCCGAGGCGGTCTGGAACGGTGAACACATCGAGGAGTTCCGGCTGCTGTGGGATGAGGCCATCGCGCTCGAGGGGCGAGCCCGGTTCTACGACAGCACGGGCGCCCTCAAGGACGTCCTGCAGAACCACCTGATGCAGGTGCTGACGATGAGTGCCATGGAGCGGCCCGAGGGAATCGAATCGGGGTGGCCGAGCGCGGCAGAACTGCACGCCCGCAAAGTCGAACTCCTGTCCGCCGTTCGACCGTTGTCGCCCGCTGACGTTCTGACCTCCACCCGTCGCGCCCGCTACACCGCCGGGACGCTCGCCGACGAACCGGAGGCCGCGGGGAAGATGGTGCCTGACTACATCGACGAAGACGGTGTCGATGGGAACCGCGACACCGAGACCTTCGCCGAGGTTGTCCTGCAGATCGACTCTCCCCGCTGGGCAGGTACCCGGTTCCGTCTGCGCACGGGAAAGGCTATCGACTGCACACGCAAGGGCATCGAAATCCTCTTCCGCCCCGTCGGTGCTGCACAGCAGGGTGCGCGCTTGTGGATCGGCCTCGACGGACCCTTCGACATCGAGCTCGCTCTCAATTCGAGCAGCTCCCGAGACAGATTGACCCCGATGAGTCTGATCGGTGAGCAGCCGAAACCGGAGCTCTCCCCGTACGGACATGTGCTCAAGAACATCCTCGATGGAGAGTCTGACCTGGCCGCCGGACCGGAGGAATCGACACTGGCCTGGCAGATCCTCACCCCGGTCCTCGAAGCCTGGGCAGATGGGTCCGTGCCGATGGAGGACTATCCCGCGGGCAGCTCGGGCCCGGATTCGGAGCCACCGCCAGGACCGCAGCCTCAGCCGGGCGTAGGGGAGCAGCCATGAGAGCCGAGCAGATCACCGATCCGATCGCCTATCACGGCGAAGGCCCTGCGTGGTCGCCGTCCTGGGGCGGCCTGCGCTGGGTCGACATGCTCGCCGGCGACTTCCTGACGCTGCGTGATGACCGGATCGAACGCCAGCACGTCGCCGAGGTCGCCGCAGCAGTCCGCCCTCGCCGAGGCGGTGGCGCGGTCATCGGAATCGAGCGCGGTTTCGCCCTCGAAAGTCCCGACGGACAGATTGATCCCCTGCCCGAGGTGTGGACTTCGCCGGACGTCCGCATGAATGAGGGCGGCTGCGATCCGCAGGGGAACTTCTGGTGCGGATCGATGGCCTACGACCAGAGCCCCGGCGCGGCATCGCTCTATCGTCTCAGTCCCGACGGTCGAGTCGACATCATGCTCGAGGGCGTGACCGTATCCAACGGCCTCGAATGGAGTCCCGACGGTTCACTCGCCTACTACAACGACACACCGACGGGCCAGGTTGCCGTCTTCGACTTCGACCCCGAAGAGGGACTGCGCAACCGTCGGATCCTCGTCGAACTCCCCGACGGCGGTCGTCCCGATGGGCTCACCGTCGACAGCGAAGGCTGTGTGTGGACGGCCGTGGTCAACGCGGGAGCGGTTCACCGCTACCGACCCGACGGCACCCTGGACGGAATCGTCGACGTCGGCGCCGGCAAGGTCACTGCCTGCACGTTCGGCGGAGAGAACCTCGATCGGCTCTTCATCACCACCTCGCAGGAGAATGTGGACACAGCGGCAGATCCACTGGCGGGTGCCCTGTTCGTCGCCGAGGTGGGTGTGGCCGGACTGCCGATCCGCGAGTTCGCGGGGTAGGAGTCACGGTCGTTCTCAGCTGGCCGACTGTCAGCTGGCCGATTCTCAGTCGGCCGACTCTCAGACCTCGAGGCCGTTGAACGCCATCGAGGTGACGGCGTCGGCGATCCTCTCGGGGTCGACGGGGTAGCTGGGGCGATACCACTCGGTGATGGAGTTGACCATGCCGAAGAGCAGACGTGTGATCAGGCCGGGTGTGAAGTCCGAGCGCAGCCCGCCCTCCTCGATCGCTGCGGCGACGAGGACGCGAATCTTGTCGTCGATCTTGCGTCGCTGCTCGAGAGCTTCGACCTCGACGGCGGAGTTCCCGCGCACTCGCAGCAGCAGAGTCACGGAGTGGTGGTACTCGATGAGGATGACAACGCTGGCATGAACGGCGGCACGCAGGCGCTCGAGGGCGTCCAGCCCTGGGCGCTGACTCTCGGCCTCAACTGCTGAGTCGAGGGCGCGAATGCCGCGGTTGATCGCCAGATGCAGCAGCTCTTCCTTCGACTTCACGTGATGGTAGATTGCAGACTTCGTGATGCCGAGCTCGCGGGCCACGGTGTCCATCGATGTGCCGTCATAGCCGCGCGTGACGAAGACCTCGGTGGCCTTGTTGATCAGCGTCTCCCGGTCATAGCCGGGCCGTCCGCGACGGTTGCGCTTGGGTGCTGCGTCCACAGCAGCATCGACACCTGACTCGAGGTCCGGTGTCTGCGCAGGTGAAGTCGTTTTCGGCATGCGCACCAGTCTAGTCAGCCTGTACCGGACTGATCACCGCAGGCCCTCGCGGCGATCGATGATGCGCTTGAGCTTGCCGACCGAACGGGGCAGCTCGCCGGGCTGGAGCACCGACACGGTCGAGGAGACGCCGAGGCGCTCCTTGATCCGAGCGGCGACCAATCCGCCCAGGCCGTCGAGTTCGGCGGCGCCGACTCCTTCGCGGCACTCGACCTCGACGGTGACCTCGTCCATTCGGCCGGGGCGGGTGAGGACGAGCTGGAAGTGGGGGCTGAGGTGGGCGAACTCGAAGAGCACGGACTCGACGTTGGCCGGGTAGACGTTGACGCCGCGGATGATGATGAGGTCATCGGAGCGGCCGGTGATGCGTGAGATGCGACGGAAGTTCGGGTTCGCGGTGCCTGGCAGCAGGCTCGCCAGGTCGTGGGTGCGGTAGCGGATGATCGGCAGGGCTTCCTTCGTCAGCGAGGTGAAGACGAGTTCGCCCTCTTCGCCGTCGGGCAGAACCTCGCCGGTGTAGGGGTCGACGATCTCCGGGTAGAAGTGGTCTTCCCAGATGGTCGGTCCGTCCTTCGTGACTGCGGATTCGCAGGCCACGCCGGGGCCCATGACCTCGGAGAGTCCGTAGATGTCGACGGCGTTGATGTTGAAGGACTTCTCGATCTCCTTGCGCATCTCATCGGTCCACGGTTCGGCGCCGCAGATCGCGGTCTTCAGGCTCGTCGTGGTCGGGTCGATGCCCTGCTTGTGGAATTCGTCGAGGATCGTGAGCAGGTAGGTCGGCGTGGCCGTGATGATGTCGGGCTGGAAGTCCTGGATCAGCTGCACCTGCCGCTGCGTCTGACCGCCGGAGATCGGGATGACGGTGAAGCCGTGGCGCTCGGCACCGTGGACGCCCAGGCCGCCGGTGAACAGGCCGTAGCCGTAGGCATTGTGCATCATCTGGCCGCGCTTGCCGCCGGCGCCGAGGATCGAGCGTGCGATCAGGCTGCCCCATTTGTCGAGGTCACCCAGTGTGTAGCCGACGACGGTCGGCAGTCCGGTCGTGCCCGAGGAGGCATGGACACGGGCGACTTCTTCGCGCGGAACGGCGAACATCCCGAACGGGTAGTTGTCACGCAGGTCCTGCTTGTTCGTAAACGGCAGCTTGGAGATGTCGTCGAGACTGGTGATGTCCGCGGGAGTCACGCCGAGGTCGTCGAAGGCCTTTTTGTAGAACGGGACCTTCTCATAGACCTTCGTGACCGTGGATTTGAGGTTCGCGAGCTGGTCGGCGCGCAGCTCGTCGAGGCTCATGCGCTGTCCGGCGTCGAGTTCGGTGTCAGTCATCGTTGTCTCCTTGGTCAATCCTGTTGTGCTTCGCAATTCGTGGGGCGCCGAGGTGGGGCGCGAGGTGGGGCGCCGTTTCGGGGGAGTGCCGGGTGAGGGGAGGGGTCAGGTCGAAGGTGTCGCGGGCTTCGGTGGGGGCAGGGTGCGGGAGCGGCCGCGATAGGTGGCAACGATCTCGTCGCCGCGAGTGACTTCGATGTCGTAGATGCCTGAGCGACCCTGTTTGACGATCTCTTTGCCGCGGGCGATGAGTTTGTCGCCGACGTATGTGGGCTTGAGGAAGTCGATGTCGCCGCCCGAGGCGACGGTGATCGAGCCGGGGTAGTTGCAGGCCATCGCGAAGGTGGTGTCGGCGAAGAGGAAGATGTAGCCGCCGTGGGTGATCTCGTGCCCGTTGGCCATGATGTCGGTGATCGTCATCGAACACTGCGCCCAGCCGGGGCCGTGGTCATCGACGGTGATGCCCAGGTGCTGAGATGCGCGATCGTTGGCGAACATCGCCGCAGCACCGGTCAGCTGCTCGCTGTCCGTGCCCGATTCGGCGCTCGTACTGTCGGCAGACGTCGCCGTGCGAGCGGTTGTCGTTGCCTCGGGACTGGGCTCTCCCATGTCAGGCTCCCCTTCGAGTCGCTGATTGCTGTGGTGATCACTCGCTGGGCAGTGGTGACCTTATGTGGACGATGGCTGTCAGCAGTCCGAAGTTCCCGGTCGTGGCACCTTCGAAGAATAAACGACCATCTGGTCAATAAATATGGTTGTGATCGGCGTCTCTGTCAAGTCGGACGGCCAGTTCTCGCCAAAACTGGCGGATTGGAACCCTGAGGTGGGCGGGCCTGAAGCTCGAGACATCGACGGAGCGCCGAGGCCACTGTGCCTGCGTCGTTGCCTCGGAGCGACGCCGGTGTGTCGAGGGAGATGCCGCAAGCGTCGCTGCTGCAGCTCTGTGCGTTGCACCTTGGCGTGCGGTGTGCCACACTGATAGTGAACAATACAGAACAAATGGTCAGTAAATGGTTTCGCCGGTGCGTCGGACTTACGATGGGCGGACCGAACGCAGAAGCCGGAAGGGCACGTCCAAGGGTGGAGTGGTCATGACAACGCAGATCAATGAGAACCAGTTCGACGCCGAAGAGCTCGAGGCTCAGTTCGAGGTGACGATCAAAGCCAAAGACCGGATCGAACCGCGCGACTGGATGCCGGAGAACTACCGCAAGACTCTCGTGCGGCAGGTGGCCCAGCACGCGCACTCGGAGATCATCGGCATGCAGCCCGAGGGTAACTGGATCTCCCGCGCGCCCTCGCTGCGCCGCAAGGCGATCCTGCTGGCCAAGGTTCAGGACGAGGCCGGTCACGGCCTCTACCTCTACTCCGCCGCCGAGACCCTCGGCGCAACCCGCAACGAGCTCACCGAGAAGCTCATCGCTGGCAAGCAGAAGTACTCCTCGATCTTCAACTACCCGACGCTGTCCTACACCGACGTCGGCACGATCGGCTGGCTCGTCGACGGTGCGGCGATCTGCAACCAGGTGCCGCTGTGCCGGACCTCGTTCGGCCCCTATGGTCGCGCCATGATCCGCGTCTGCAAGGAAGAGTCCTTCCACCAGCGCCAGGGTTACGAACTGCTGATGACCATGATGCGCGGCACCGAAGAGCAGCGCGCCTCGGTCCAGGAATCGGTCAATCGTTTCTGGTGGCCCTCGCTGATGATGTTCGGCCCACCCGATGATGACTCACCCAACACCGAGCAGTCGATGGAATGGGGCATCAAGACCCACACCAACGACGAGCTGCGCCAGAAATTCGTCGACATGTCCGTCCCGCAGGCCGAAGCCCTGGGCGTGACCTTCCCTGACGAGGGCCTGAAGTGGAACGAAGAACGCGGCCACTACGACTTCTCGACCCCTGACTGGGACGAGTTCTGGGCCGTCGTCAAGGGCAATGGCCCCTGCAACGAACAGCGTGTGGCCCACCGCAAGCGTGCCTGGGACGAAGGAGCATGGGTGCGTGAAGCCGCGCTCGCCTTCGCTGAGAACACCACAAACACCACCTCCGAGGAGGCCGCCAAATGAGCGCAGACACCAACTCCGGCACCGCAGGAACCCCGAGCGTCCGCGGCGAATGGCCCCTCTATGAGGTCTTCGTGCGCGGCAAGCGCGGACTCAACCACGTCCACGTCGGATCGCTGCACGCTCCCGATGACCAGATGGCCCTGCGCCACGCCCGCGACGTGTACACCCGCCGCAACGAAGGCGTGAGCCTGTGGGTCGTGCGCTCCTCGTCGATCACGGCCTCGAGCCCCGATGAGAAGGACCCCATGTTCGCCCCCGCAGGCGACAAGGTCTACCGCCACCCGACCTTCTACGACATCCCCGACGATGTCCCCCACATGTGAGGAGGGTCTGACGATGACCAACGAACCTTCCATCAACGTCGACCACGACGAGGCCGGCGCCAACATCGAGCACGGCGACCACGAGAACGCCTATTCGGGCCTGCTCGTCAACGACGCGCACTGGGCCTTCGGCACCGACTTCGAAGACCCCCTGGCCGGCGTCGACACCACCGTGCCCGAGGGTTTCGACCCGAAGGACCTCGCCGCCTACTGCCTCATGCTCGGCGACGACGCCCTCGTCTTCTCCCAGCGGATCTCCGAATGGTGCTCCAACGCGCCTGACCTCGAAGAGGACATCGCGCTGGCCAACATCGCCCTCGACCTGCTCGGCCAGTCCCGGCTCCTGCTCGCCCGCACGGCGGCAGCCGATCCGAGTCTCGTGCCCGAGCTGCCCGAAGGCTCCCCGGTTCCCGATGAGGACCGCCTCGCGTACTTCCGCGAGGACCTGCAGTTCCGCAACGTCCGCCTCGCCGAGGTGCCCAACGGTGACTTCGCCGAGGCGGTCGCGAAGATCCTCATCTACTCCACCTGGCGCCTGGCGATCTTCGAACGCCTCCAGGCCAGCCGCGACTCCGTGCTCTCGGCCATCGCGGTCAAGGGCGTCAAGGAGATGTCCTATCACCGCGACTTCGCAGGCCGCTGGGTCCTCACCCTGGCCCGCGGAACGGAAGAGTCGAAGGCTCGCCTCCTGAAGGCACTTGATGGACTCTGGCCACTGTGGAACGAACTCTTCGAGACCCACCCGATCGAAGCCTCGGTGGCGGCCGCCGGAATCGGTGTCGATCCCGCCGAGGTGGCCGATGAGGCCGGAGTCATCCTCGACCAGGTCTTCGCCGCCGCCGGCATCGACCGCCCCGAACGGGGCACGCTGGCCGGAGTGCGAGGACAGAAGGGCCGCGACGGACTGCACACCGAAGCACTGTCGAAGATGCTCGCCGACATGCAGGTCGTCGCCCGCCAGTACCCGAAAGGACAATGGTGACCGCAACACTCGAGACCCGGATGTCCGCCACCCAGAACACCACCGACGCCGAGGCGCTCGATCGTGCTCGCGCAGCCGCAGCTCGCGTAACCGACCCGGAGATGCCGATGCTCACGCTCGTCGACCTCGGCGTGCTTCGTGATGTCACGATTGAGGACGACCACGTCGTCACGACCATCACACCCACCTACTCGGGATGCCCGGCGATGGCGACGATGCGCGATGACCTGCAGCGCGAACTCCAGGACGCTGGCTTCCCCGACGCCGAGGTGCGGGTGTCCCTGACGCCGGCCTGGACCAGTGACTGGATCACCGAGGAAGGGCGGCAGGCACTCAAGGGCGCCGGCATCTCCCCACCCGGGCAGGCACCCCGGCACACGGGGCCAGTGGCACTGACCCTGATGCCCACGAAGCGGGCACTGGTCTGCACCCTGTGCGGATCGGCGAATGTGAAGCTGTCCTCGGAATTCGGGCCGACTGCGTGCAAGGCCATGTACCAGTGCAACGACTGCCTCGAACCGTTCGAACACGTGAAGGAGATCTGAGATGACCGAGACGATCAATCAGAGCGCCGAGGCGGCTTCCCCGACCCAGCCGACCGACGGAACCCAGCCGACCGACCCGGCCGTCAAGGGCGAGGGCGCCTCCCGGTCGAGCTTCTACCCGCTGACCGTGAAGTCTGTCGACCACCTCACCGACGACTCGGCGGCAGTGACCTTCGACGTCCCGGACGAGTACGCCGAGCTCTTCGACTTCGCCGCCGGGCAGTCCCTGACTCTGCGTCGGATGATCGACGGGGCAGAGCACCGCCGCTCCTACTCCATCTGCTCCCCGGCAGGAACCGATCCGCGCATCGGCGTCCGCGAGATCCCCGAGGGGCTCTTCTCCCAGTGGCTCGTGCATGATGTCCGCGCTGGTGAGACCATCGAGGTTCAACCGCCCAGTGGCAGCTTCCAGGCCGATCCGGACGTCGGCGGACGGCACCTGTGCATCGCCGCAGGCTCCGGCATCACCCCGATGCTCTCGATCGCGACAACCGTGCTGTCCAACCCGGATGCCTCAGTCACTCTGCTCTACGGCAACCGGAACACGAACACCGTGATGTTCGCCGAGGAGCTCGCGGACCTCAAGGACGCCCGCAACCAGCAGCTCGACCTCATCCACGTCCTCTCCCGCGAACCCCGCGAAGTCGAACTCTTCTCCGGCCGACTCGACGAGGACAAGCTGCGCCAGCTTCTGTCGAACCTGGTGCCCATCGGCGACATGGATCATGTGTGGCTGTGCGGGCCCTTCGGCATGCTCAACGACGCCCGCAAGGTCCTCGACGAATTCGACGTGCCCAAGGACAAGGTCCACTTCGAACTCTTCTACGTCGACGAACCGCCACCGGAGGTCGTCCACGCCGACAAGGTGCTCGAAGGTGCCACCAGCGACGTCACGATCGTCCTCGACGGACGACGGACCACCTCGGCGATGTCGCAGGGCAAGACGATCCTCGACTCAGCACAGGAATCGCGGACCGACCTGCCCTTCGCCTGCAAGGGCGGCGTCTGCGGGACCTGCCGCGCCAAGATCTGCGGCGGCGAAGTCGACATGGTGCGCAACTACGCCCTCGAAGACGCCGAGGTGGAGGCGAACTTCGTCCTCACCTGCCAGACCTTCCCCGTCAGCGACGAGGTCACGGTCGACTACGACTCATAGTCACGGTCGAATGCGACTCGTGATCGTCGAGACTTCCGAGCGTCTGGCGCTTTCGGTCGCTAGGCTTGAGAAGCGCCGACGCTGCACCACACATCACACCTGAGGAGACCCATGCCCGAGGCTTTC
Organism: Brevibacterium sp. BDJS002; assembly: GCF_028201555.1. NCBI lineage: Bacteria > Bacillati > Actinomycetota > Actinomycetes > Micrococcales > Brevibacteriaceae > Brevibacterium > Brevibacterium sp. BDJS002. Next base: position 168,601 of record NZ_CP116392.1, read on the forward strand.
ATCCTGGACGGACTGCGCACACCCATCGGCCGCTACGGGGGAGTCCTCGCAGATCAGCGCCCCGATGACCTGGTTGCGACCACGCTCAAGGCCGTTGTCGAACGGTCGGGAATCGACCCGTCCGACATCGACGAGGTGATCCTCGGCTCGGCGAATCAGGCCGGTGAGGACAACCGCAACGTCGCCCGCATGGCCGTGCTGCTGGCGGGTCTGCCCGAGTCCGTTCCTGGCTTCACCGTCAACCGCCTGTGTGCCTCCGGGCTGACCGCGATCACGACGGCTCGGCAGATGATCGCAGCTGGTGACGCCGATGTGGTTGTCGCCGGTGGCGTCGAGTCGATGACCCGCGCCCCCTGGGTGACCGAGAAGCCGCAGCGTCCGTGGGCGAAGCCGGGTAAGTCCTGGGACACCTCGATCGGCTGGCGCTTCACCAACCCCGCCTTCGGCGAGGACACGACCCTGTCGATGCCCCAGACCGCCGAACGCGTGGCCGAGAAATGGAAGCTGGGCCGCGAAGAGCTCGACGCCTTCGCCTACGCCTCACACCAGAAGGCACTCGCAGCGCAGGAAGCAGGCAAGTTCGATCCCGAGATCCTGCCCATCGGCGACGTCAGCGCCGATGAGGGACCACGCGCGGACACCACTGTGGAGAAGCTCGCCAAGCTGCGCGCGATCCACGGCCCCGGCGGCGTCATCACCGCCGGCAACTCCTCTTCCCTCAACGACGGTGCCGCGGTGACGATTCTCGTCAGCGAACGCTACGCCGAGAAGCACGGACTGAGCCCCCGAGCACGCGTCGTCACCGGTGCCAGTGCCGGCGTCGCCCCGGAGATCATGGGCATCGGCCCGGTCCCTGCCACCCGCAAGGCACTGGACCGTGTCGGCTGGTCCGTCGATCAGCTCGACGCCGTCGAACTCAACGAGGCCTTCGCCTCCCAGTCCCTGGCCTGCATCGGCGACCTGGGCCTGGACCCGGAAACCGTCAACGGCTTCGGCGGCGCGATCGCGTTGGGCCACCCGCTGGGCTGCTCGGGCGCACGCATCACCCTGACACTGCTCAACCGCCTCGAACAGGCCGATGCCAAACGCGGACTGGCGACGATGTGCGTCGGCGTCGGCCAAGGCTCGGCACTCCTGCTGGAGCGAGCATGAGCGCCGGCGGCGCCGAGGGCGCAGCGAGCAGCGCCGAGACCGCAGCGTCGAACTCCCCACTGCTCATCGAGCGCCACACCGATCGGGTCATCATCCGACTGAACCGGCCCGAGGTTCGCAACGCCATCGACCAGAACATGGCCGATGCCCTCCACGAGGTGTGTGCCGAACTCGAAGCCGATCCGAAGGTCGCCATCCTCACCGGTTCGAACGGCGTCTTCGCCGCCGGAGCCGATATCGGGCAGCTGCGCAATCGCGGCCGTGAGGAAGCCTTGGCCGGCATCAACTCGAAGGTCTTCACCCGTATCCAAGAACTGCCGATGCCCACCATCGCCCTGGTCGAAGGCTTTGCCCTGGGTGGAGGAGCGGAGCTCGCCTTCGCCTGTGACTTCCGCATCGGGACACCGACGACGAAGATCGGCAACCCAGAGGCCGGACTCGGCATCCTCGCCGCTGCCGGAGCCGCCTGGCGTCTGCGCGAACTCGTCGGAGAACCACGAGCCAAGGAGATTCTCCTGGCCGGCCGCACCCTCCAGGCCGACGAGGCGAAGTCGATCGGACTGCTCAACGACGTCGTCGACCCCGAAGACCTCGAACTTGCCGGCGAGGCACTGGCCGACCGAATCGCCAGCTTCGCCCCATTGGCCGTGAGACTGAGCAAGTCCGCATTCCACGCACCCCGCGAGGCTCACCCGCTCATCGACAACCTCGCTCAGGCCGTGCTCTTCGAGACCGAGGAGAAGTACACCCGCATGGATGCGTTCCTCGCCAAACGAGAAGCCAAGAAGCGGAAGAAGGCTGAACAGGAAGGCACCGCAGAATGAGCGAGCAGACAGCACACGAACCCGACGCCGTACACACCCCGAACTCGGCAACGGACTCAGACAACGCAGCCAAGGTCCCGGAGACCGTCGGCGTCTACGGCGGCGGACGGATGGGTGCCGGCATCGCCCACGCATTCGCCAGCGCCGGAGCCCGCGTCATCATCATCGAGAACACCGATGAGACCGTGGCCGCAGCCAAGGAACGCGTCGACGCCTCGATCGAGAAGTCGAAGTCCAAGGGCCTCGAGGTCAGAGGAAGCGTCGAAGTCGTGCGCGACCCCACGCTGCTCGATCAGGCACTGCTCGTCGTCGAAGCAGTCCCGGAGATCGTCGAACTCAAGCAGGAGATCCTGGCCGCCATTGCGAAGTACGCGCCGGCTGCGAGCATCGCCACGAACACCTCGGCCCTGTCCATCGATGAGCTCGCGGTTGCACTGCCCAGGCCCCAGGCCCTCATCGGACTCCACTTCTTCAACCCGGTCCCGGTCTCAGACCTCGTCGAGGTCGTCGTCGGCACCCACACCCAGCCTGCGCTTGTCGATGTGGCGAAGTCCTGGGTCGCAGGTCTGGGGAAGACGGCGATCACGGTCAAGGACTCACCCGGATTCGCCTCCAGCCGCCTCGGCGTGGCCCTGGCCCTCGAAGCGATGCGGATGGTCGAGGAAGGAGTCGCGAAGCCTGCGGACATCGACAACGCGATGACCCTGGGTTACCGCCATCCGGCGGGACCGCTGAAGACCACCGACATCGTCGGCCTCGACGTCCGCCTCGGGATCGCCGAGCATCTGGAAGCAGAGCTAGGACCCAGATTTGCACCGCCTCAGCTGCTCAAAGACAAGGTCGCAGCCGGTCAGCTGGGTCGAAAGTCCGGTCAGGGATTCTATACTTGGTGACCAGGCAGGCAACAAGCCTGCTTGTTACACCGTCATCAGCAACACCGTCAGCTGCAAGGGAGCACACGTGACCGAGATCCAACTGTCCAACCGGGGAAACATCGCAGAGATCGTTCTCGACGGCCCAGATTCCCGCAACGCCCTTGACGCTGACAACCTCCGCGACCTCGCGGCGGCAGTGGCCAAGGTCGCCGAGGCGATCCCGAGCGTTCGCGTGCTCCTGATCAGGGGAGAGGGCAAGGTCTTCAGCTCCGGTCGTGACATCTCGGCCGTCGACGTCGAGACCGATGACGCACACGCATTCCTCGCCGAGGCGTTCACCCCCGTCTTCCAGGCCATCCGGGCACTGCCGATCCCCGTGATCTCGCAGGTCCAAGGTGCCGCCCTCGGCCTGGGCTTCGGGGTTGCAGCGGCCGCTGACATCATCATCGCCGCCGACGATGCGAAGTTCGGTTCGCCGTTCGCCGCGATCGGTGCGATGCTCGACTCGGGCGCCCACCACGTGTTCCTCGATCGGGTGGGCTATCACCGGACGATGGACCTCATCATCACCGGTGACTTCATGACCGGCGCCGAGGCGGCCGCTGCGGGCATCGTGTCCCGCGCGGTCCCAGCTGAGGAACTGTCCGACTTCGTCGAGTCGAAGCTGGCGAAGATCGTGACCGGGCCGGCCGAGGCATTCGCGATGGAGAAGGGCTTCGTGCAGAAGCTCGCCGATGATCGCCCGACCCTGGCGCAGGTGCTTGCCGAGGAGGCCAATCTCCAGGAGACCGCGCGTCAGACCCCGGACTATGCCGAAGGGTTCACAGCCTTCCAGGAGCGACGAGCACCGAACTTCGGCTGATCAGGCGTCGGGGCTGTTCCTGCGTTTGGGCTCTGCACCGAACGCTGTGATCACTCGGCGGGCTGGACCTCGTCCTCGACGACCCATTTGTGGTTTGTCATTGTCATTCCATCCATGTCGAGATCGACCATGTAGACGGTGTCCTCGGTCGAGCTGTCGATCGTTGCTTCGGCGCCTTTCATTCCGGGCATGTGGTCTGCGTTGAGAGTCACCTTCGTTCCGTCCTTGAGGGGAGCCTTGCCGGGGCTCTCCAGTTCTTCGTGGACGACCCACTTGTGGTCCTTGACCGGATCGCTGCCATCGGTGGGCGTGTAGCTGACCGAATACGTCGTGGAATCGAAGGCGCCCGAGATCCTCGCCTTCGCCCCTTTCATTCCGGGCACATGGTCAGCGGTGAGAGTGACCTCGTCTCCGACGGCGTATGTGGGGTCGGATGCCTCTTCGATGCCTGTGGGCGGCTGGCCGCCGTCCGCGGCGTGCTCATGGTTCTCGCTGTGGTCTTCACTCGATGCCGTCTCGGACGGTGTCTCATGCTGTGAGTGCTGAGTGGCCTCGTCGCCTTCGGAGCTGGCGCATCCCGACAGCAGCAGCGCTGATGCGGCGGCAACCGCGGCGATGGTCGTCAAAGATTTGGACGTCTTCATATCTCTCCCGGGGTATCCGTGGCACTGGCGGTCCGATCGCGGGCTGCGCGAAGGCACCCGATGCCGACGCTATACCTAGAGGGGGTATAGTTGTCAACGTGATTGGTACAGAGACGAAGGGCGTAGTGAACCTGAGGCGAGGGGTCGCCATAGCGGCTCTGACCTTGGTGTTGGCGGGCTGTGGAGCCGCGGAATCGAGCTCCGGGTCGGGGAGTGATCCGATGTCGACGGAGGAGTTCCTCTCCGAGCACGGCTTGGGTGGCATGGACGCCGTTGAAGTCATCGACCACCTCGACCAGCAGGCGGTGGATGATCGCCCGAGTGATCTCATGGCATCGGTCTACCCCGACGAGGTGGTGCTGGCCGGTGAAGCGCAAGAGGTGACTTTAGATCTGCCGGAGGAGAAGTCGTACGTGTCGATTGCTCCGTATGTGAGTACCACCCACGACTGCTTCTATCACAGTCTGACAACCTGTCGTGGGGAGCTGGCCAACGAGAAGCTTGACGTGCAGATCACTGACAGCGCCACCGGTGATCGTGTCATCGACGACCAGGTGACCACGTTCGACAATGGCTTCGCTGGCTTCTGGGTTCCGAGCGACTTCGAAGGAACCATCGACATCACTCACGAGGGGAAGTCCGGTTCTGTTGGCTTCTCGACTGCAGAAGACGCCGCGACCTGCATCACCGACCTGCGGCTCTCCTGATGTGAAGCCCTGGAGACCAGGGCCTGATCAGCTCTCGGGCTTTTCCTCAGGCTTGCTCTCGATCTCGGGGCGCTGCTCGACCTCGGTCTTCTGACCTTTAACCTGGTATCCATCTTCGGTCTCTGGTGTCGTCGAGTCTTTCTGCTCTGACTTCCAGCGGCGGAAGGTGAGGATCGTCAGCACGATGACCAGGGCCCACGAGATGCCGACGGCGGTGCCCGTGACGATTCCGGGATTGCCGATGAAGGCGCCGACCGCGACTAGGGACAGCTGACCCGGCAGGGCCGAGATCACAGTGGCGATGAGGAATGTGCGGCTCTTGATCCCCATTGCCCCGCTGCCGTAGTTCACCGGCCAGTAGGGAAAGCCCGGCATGAGGCGAAGGATGCACACCGCATAGAACCCGCCGTTGGTCAGTCGTGATTCGATCGCCGCTGCGTGATTGCCCAAGAGCTTCATCACGGTGTCGCGGCCTAGTCCGCGTGCGACCCAGTAGCCGCCGACGCAGCCGGCCACGACTCCGATCATCGACAGGATCGTGCCGAAGATGAGGCCGAAGGCAAGACCACCGGCCACGGCCATGATGGTCACCGGGATCGGCGTGGCCGCGACGAGCGCATAGAGGATGATGAAGATGCCGAATCCCCAGAAGCCGGCATCGGCGATCTGCTTCTGAATGCCGTCGAGTGAGGGCAGGTGCACGTTGAAGACCAGCCACAATCCGGCGAGCACCGCCAGCGCCAATGCCACATTGCGCAGGATCGATCCCCAGGGCACCTTGGATGTGCCGTGAGAGCCCGGGTTCAGTGCGGGGTTCTCGTCGTTCGGCATGACTCGATCCTACTTCCCCACAAGCTCAGACAGCGCATCGAGCACACGCCGCTGGCCTCAGGCTGCCGGTGTCGACGGTGGTCGAGTCGATCGCGGAGGCGTTGAAGCAGATCACCGAGGAGGCGCCCCATATTGCGGACTCACCTACGCCATGACCGGTAGGAGACCGGCTCCGATTGGGATGGTTCTGATCAGAGTGCTCAGGCGAAACTGACGACGATTGAGCTGTGCCTGCGTAGCCGAGCCGGATCGAATTGCACGCGACAGGCATCGCCTACTTTCACTGGTGTGCCCGAATGTTGTGTTCTGACAATGTGCCAGCGTCGACGTCCTGCGTCATCGATGAATGACACGGTGACCTTGTGTTTGAGCATGTCCATCTCTTTGACGAGCTGAACGTTCGTCACAGTTGCCGGCACCGGGCGAAAGGTGGAACGGACCCGCAACTGTTCACGTTCACGGTGGCGCAGCAATCGGGAGATTCCCGCCGGTATGCACAGGATGGCGATGCTGAGGACCATCATCAGCAGCCACCAGATGGGGAATTCCCGCAGAGCAATCAACGAGGCGGACCAACCTGCGGCCAGGCCGAGGCACAGGGTCCCGACGAGGCGAAGGAAGGCCCAGCCAGCCAAATCCCCGCGTACTTTTGCAGTGGCGAAGTCGATGAGCATTGTGCCGAAACCGAGGACGAATGTGCTGGCTTGGAGAATGGGCAGAGCCGGGACGCGGTCTGCAGCACTTCCACCTGTGCCCGACCCCGCGTCGACTGCTGCCCACCCGGTGAGGAACGCGAAGAAGACGACTAGACACCATAAGGCAATGGAAACGACCCTGACCTTGGATTTCTGGTGGAAGAATCCGAGGGCAGGGTCGTTGAGGCTCATGGTCTGAGATTAGCCCGGTTCCAGGATCCTTAACCGGTGAAGATCGCGACGGCCTTGATCACGGTCAGCGACAGGCCCCAGAGGAGGCCGCCGACCACGACGACGGTCAGGGTTGAACCAACTGCCTTGTAGGCGCCGCCGACAGGTGACTGAGGGGAGCCCTCGGGCGGGACGTGTGCTGTGGGTGTGGAATTGCTCATGATGTCCTTCCCTGCTTTCAGTTGTCGTCTTCGAGGGCGGCGGCCTGCTTGGCCTTGACGTCTTCTTCGCGTTCGAAGAATCGTTCGCTGACCGGGCGGACCAGGACGTTGGCGATGAAGCCGATGGCCAGCACGCCGACCATGATGTACATCCCCGGCGTGTAGAGTTCAGGCCCCGTCTTGCCGGCCTTTTCGCCTGCCTCGACGACGGAGTTGACGATGAGGGGACCTGCCACGCCCGCGGCAGACCATGCGGTGAGCAGAGCACCATGGATTGCGCCGACCTGGTAGACGCCGAAGAGATCCTTGAGGTAGGCGGGAATGGTCGAGAATCCGCCGCCGTAGAACGAGATGATGACCAGCGTCGCGAGGATGAAGAGCACGATGGAGCTTCCGCCGAACAGCGCGACGATCAGGTAGAGCAGGAGCCCACCGCCGAGGTAGAGCATGTAGTTGTTTTTCCGGCCCAGGTAGTCCGAAGTTGTCGACCAGATGAAGCGACCGCCCATGTTGCCGATCGACAGCAGCCCCACGAAGCCGGCGGCGGCTGCTGCCGTGATGCCGAAGTAGGACTGGATCATCGGGGCCGCGTTCTCGAGGATGCCGATGCCAGCAGTGACGTTGAGGAAGAGAGCGACCCACAGCAGCCAGAACTGCGGTGTGCGGATCGCATTGCGCACAGAGACATTGCCCGTGGTCTGCATGGGCTTGGTCGTCGCTTTGGCGGGGTCGAAGTTCTTCGGAGTCCACTCGGGGTGGGGGACGCGGATGACGAAGGCGCCGGCGGCGATGACCACGGCGTAGACGATGCCGAGGGTGACGAAGGTCGGAGTCAGTCCGGCAACGAGATTCTCCGGTTCCGGGCCGCCTCCGTAGAGGCTCATCAGCTGGTTCGACATTGGGCTGGCGATGAGTGCGCCGCCGCCGAAGCCCATGATGGCCAGGCCGGTGGCCAGGCCAGGACGATCCGGGAACCACTTCATCAGCGTCGAGACCGGGGAGATGTAGCCGATGCCCAGGCCGATGCCGCCGATCACGCCGTAGCCGAGGTAGACCAGCCACAGCTGACCGGTCATGATCCCCAGGGAGGCGACGAAGAATCCGATGACCCAGCAGGTGCCGGCGGCGACCATTGATGCACGTGGGCCGTTCTTCTCCACCCAGGGGCCGAAGATGGCAGAGGAGATGCCGAGCATGAGAATGGCGATCGAGAAGATCCAGCCGATCGAGACCTCACCGGCATCGAAGTGCGACATGAAGGGGATCTTGAAGACGCTGAACGCGTAGACCTGCCCGATGCACAGGTGGATCGCCAGCGCTGCCGGTGGAATCAGCCACCGATTGAAGTTCTTCGGCGCGACGATCGCCGAACGCGTGAGGACGGAAGCCATGGAGGGATCCTTCGATTGGTGTGCTCTGCGTGCGGCCATCAATGGCCGGACGTGCTGTGAGGACGAGAGTGTCAGAACGACACGTTTCTGTTCTTCTACAGATTAGAGCGCACGCAAGGATTTCGCGAGAAATTCTCAGAAATTCCCCAAGTTTGGGACTCGGGGCGGGCCGTCACCTCTCAGAGGTTGACGGCCAGCACTCAGAGGTTGATCGTGACGTCGCCCTGCTTGCGAAGCTTCTTGGCGAACTTCTGGGTCGCCTCGGTCGACTTCTGGCTCTTCACCTGCTCCTCGAGCTGCGGGCGCATCTCCTCAAGTGAAGGAACTTCCTGGGCCTGCTGACCACTCTGCTGAGCCATCTGCTCCTGCTGAGTCTTCGCCTGCTGGTAGGCCTGTCCGATGTCTTCGCCGCTGGCCTTGAACTCGCCGTACTCATCCTTGATGAGTCCTTCGATCGCCAGCTGGGTCTTCAGCTCAGCATGGACCTTCTTCTCGTCCATGCCCTGCTTCTTCATGGCGGCGAGGAAGTCCTTCTTACTCATCTGGCTGGACTTCGCGGACTCTTCGAGACCCTTGTCGACGTCCTTGTCCGAGACCTTGATGTCGCGTTTTTCGGCTTCCTGGCTGAGAAGCTCGGTGCTCACCAGGTTCTCAGCGGTCTGCGTCTTGAGCTGCTTCTCATCGACCTGCTGACCCGACTGCTGTGACTGCATCTGCATCTGCTGATACTGGGTCTCGTAGAGGGGGACGAAGTCATCCTTCGTGATCTTCTCCCCATTGACCTCGGCGACAACCTTGGGGATGCCATCGGTGTTCGGCTTTCCGCTCTGGTCCTGGCCCTGGCCGGACGCGTCGCTGCCAGCCTCCTGCTTCGCCGAGGCGGATGTCTCCTGGGCCGTCGGCTCTTCTTCGGCTGAGCCGCAGGCAGCCAGTGATCCCACTGCTGTCGCGACGACGAGGCCCAATAGCCATTTGCTCTTCTGCACACTCACTCCTGCTTTCGGCATCAGCCCGCCAGGCTAACAGGTTGACGTCCTCGGAGCCTGAGTGGACCTTGACCGTCGCTTGGCAAGACGGGGACACTGGGAGGACTCGAGGGGCGAAGGAGCCCGATCATGACTGCACGATTCAGAGGAGTCTTCCTGACCTGTCAGGACAGCGTGAGAACTGCGGCATTCTACCGAGATCTGGCCGGTGTGCCGCTTGAGGAGGCAGACAACGACGAGTACACCTACTATGTGCTCGAGATTGACGGAATCCAGATCGCCCTCCACGATGCTCAAGCCTTCGCCGACTACAGCTTTCCACCGAACAGCGAGTCGAACCTCACCCATCTGTATTTCCGCATCGAGGATCAGCAGGCCTTCCTCGAGGATGTCAGAAGCCTCGGCGCACCGCTGGTCGACGTTGATGACGTTGTCGTCACCGTTCAAGACCCCGACGGTCGGAAGGTCATGTTCGGCACTGCCTGAACGGTGCCCGAGGGCCGAGGAGGCTGGGCTCAGCCCTTCGGCGCGTAGGCCGAGTAGACGACTCCGCTGGGGAAGGGCCTCGAGTCGAGGAGCTGCAGTTGCGGCCGGGCGTCATCAGGGAAGAAGGGCCGTCCGCGACCCTGCCACACGGGATAGGTGAACATTCGGAACTCATCGACCACCTCGGCGGTGATGAGCGCATGTGCCAAGGTGATGCTGCCGGTGACGATGACATCGCGCCCGGGCTCATCGCGCAGAGCGACGACGGCTTCGACGGGATCGCCGCTGATGATGCTCGTGTTCTCCCACCCCGGGTCGCCGGTCAGCGTTGTTGAGACGACGCGCTTGTCGACCTGATTGAGATGATCGGCGACCCCGGTGACGTCATCGGTCTGCAACGGCCAGTAGTCGCGGAAATCCTCGAAGGTCTGCCGCCCGAGCAGCAGCACATCCTCATTGGCAGACTGCCGCATCAGCTCAGCAGACAGCTCCTCGTCCTGAGCCTGCGGGTCGAACCAGTCATCGAGCATCTCGGCTCGGCCGTCGAGAGTCATGTTCTGGGTGATGATGATGCGCACGGAGGGCTCCTCGTCGAGTGGTGGCGTCACCGACCACGGTACGCACGACAAGGCTCGCCGTCCATGGTCAGGCTGTGGCCTCGGCATGCTCCGAGGTCTCGATGAGCGAGTCGATGGCTTCCTCGCGCACGACCGCGGCTTTCTCAGTAGAGTCGGACTCACAGTTCATTCGGCCCGAAGGAGAACCGCGTCCATGTCCGCATCATCTGCCTCATCATCCTCAGCTGTCCCCGATTTCCGCACCGAGGCTCAGGATCTGCAAGACGATCTTGTGACACTGCGTCGCGCCCTGCACGCCAACCCAGAGCTCGGCTACCAACTGCCCTTCACCCAGAAGACCGTCCTCGAAGAACTCGCCGACCTGGGCCTCGAAATCACCACCGGAGAGTCGCTGACCTCGATCGTCGCCGTGCTCAAGGGCGGACGTCCCGGACCTGCGGTGCTGCTGCGGGGGGACATGGATGCCCTGCCCGTCGCTGAGGACACCGGACTCGACTACGCCTCGACGAACGGCAACATGCACGCTTGTGGCCATGACATGCACACTGCTGGCCTCGTCGGTGCCGCTCGTCTGCTCGCCGCGCACCGTGACGAGCTGCCCGGGTCCATCGTGTTCATGTTCCAGCCGGCCGAGGAAGTCGAAGGAGGCGCCGAGCCGATGATCGCCGAGGGCCTCCTCGAGGCGGCAGGCGTGCCCCTTGTCGCTGCGTACGGAATCCACGTCGAAGCCGACGAGCGAGGACGGTTCACCACCAAGGGCGGGCCGCTCATGGCTGGGTTCGCCGACCTCAACCTGAAGGTCCACGGCGCCGGAGGCCACAGCTCCCAGCCGCAGGCCACCCGCGACCCCGTGCCCGCCGTCGCTGAGATCGCGCTCGCCCTGAACACGATGGTGTCCCGGTCATTCGACATCTTCGATCCGGTCGTCGTCTCCGTGACGCAGTTGGAAGGCTCGCAGGCCAGCAACATCATTCCTGACACCGCGAAGCTCACCGCCTCTGTCCGCTACCTCTCGGCCGACTCGATCGCTCTGCTGCAGGAGCGTGTGCCTGAGATTGCCGAGAGCATCGCCCGGGCACACCGGTGCACCGCCGAGGTGGACTTCCGGATCGGCTTCCCTGTGACCGTGAATAACCCCGCCGAGACAAGCACGGTCATCGACCGCCTCAGCGAGGTCTTCGGAGCCGAGCACGTCGAGGAGATGGCCGCGCCGCGGATGGGATCCGAAGACTTCTCCTATGTGCTTCAGAACGTGCCGGGCACGTTCGTGTTCCTCGGAGCCACTCCAGAGGGCGTGGACCCGAACGCGGAGACGAACCATTCGCCCCGGGTCGTTTTCGACGATGGGCTGCTTGGTGATCAGGCCGCAGCCCTGGCCCACCTGGCGTTCGCGCGGCTGGTGGATGAGCTGGGCTGAAGATGACATAGGGCCCGCTGCTGATGCAGCGGGCCCAGCTCGGTGGAGGGTGGAGGTGCAGCCGCACCTGCGAAGTCAGGCGCTGATCATCCCGTGGGGGTCGAGGACGAACTTCTTTGCGACACCTGAGTCGAAGTCGGCGTAGCCCTGCGGGGCATCCTCGAGGGCGATCGGGGTGGCGTTGACGTTCTTCGCGATCGTCACCTTGTCATTGAGGATCGCGTGCATCAGCCCGCGGTTGTACTTCATGACCGGGCACTGGCCGGTGACGAAGACATGGGACTTCGCGAAGCCGAGTCCGAAGCGCATCGACAGCGATCCCTCTTGGGCCGCCTTATCAGCAGCCCCTGGGTCGCCGGTGACGTAGAGCCCGGGAATGCCCAGGCTGCCGCCGGCGCGGGTGATGTCCATGAGCGAGTTGAGCACGGTCGCCGGGGCTTCCGTAGCCGCATCCTTACCGTGGCCGCGGGCCTCGAAGCCCACCGCGTCGATGCCGCAGTCGACCTCGGGAGTGCCGAGGATCTGCTCGATCTGATCCTTCGGGTCACCCTTGGACACATCGACGGTCTCGCAACCGAAGGCACGCGCCTGAGCTAGGCGGTCCTCATTGAGATCGCCGACGATGACGACCGAAGCACCGAGGAGTTGCGCCGAGGTGGCCGCCGCGATTCCGACCGGGCCTGCACCGGCGACGTAGACTGTCGAGCCGATCGTGACTCCGGCGCCGACCGCACCGTGGAAGCCGGTGGGGAAGATGTCGGAGAGCATCGCCAGATCGAGGATCTTCTCCATCGCCTGGTCCTTGTCTGGGAACTTCAGAACGTTCCAGTCGGCGTAGGGGACGAGGACGTATTCGGCCTGACCGCCGACCCAGCCGCCCATGTCGACGTAGCCGTAGGCTGAACCCGGACGGTCTGGGTTGACGTTGAGGCAGATGCCGGTCTGGCGTTCGATGCAGTTCCGGCAGCGACCGCAGGAGATGTTGAACGGCACGGACACGAGGTCGCCGACCTTGACGAACTCGACATCGCGCCCGACCTCGACCACCTCGCCGGTGATCTCGTGGCCGAGGACGAGTCCTTCAGGGGCGGTGGTGCGGCCGCGGACCATGTGCTGGTCGGAGCCGCAGATGTTCGTGGCCACGGTTTTGAGGATGACGCCGTGATCGACCTTGCGGCCGATATTGGCTGGGTGGACGCCGGGTCCGTCCTTGAGGACGAACTCGGGATACTCGGTGTCGACGACCTCGACCTTGCCGGGGCCTGCGTAGCTGATTGCCTTGTTGCTCATCGTTGAGTCTCCATTCGTATCGCATCGCTGTCGATGTCCAAGAAGCGTCGTCGTCTCGTGCTCAGCAGACGAACAGGCGATCAGGAAGCGCCGACGGTTCCTGAAATATCAGTCTTTTATCAGACCTACGAGCAGTCTCGCCGTCGCAGGAGACTTCTGTCAATAGGCCCGGTCCCGCCCTCTGAGACCAGCAGTGTCCGCTGAGTGACACCCACGTCAGGCCGTCGCCGGCGTCTCGCCGAGGCGGGTGGAGAGTATGTGTCGCGAGGTCGTTCGCAGATGAGCCAGAGATTCTTTGATGAGCGGTGAGTCTCGGCTGCCTGCCCGGACGGCGGCGATGATCTTCCGACTCAGCCGTCCGGAACCGCTGAGGCGAACGCGGGTCACATTCGCCTCGCCGAGCGAGCTCGCCAGGCGAGGGATGAGGCTGACTCCGACTCCCGCGCCGACGAGTGCCGCGGAGGTCTCCCACTCAATAGTCTCGTGGGCGACGGTCGGGGTGACGCCGGCGGCGGTGAAGGCCGCAACGAACAGTGCGTGATACGGCGATCCGGGCCCGGCGCTGATCCATTCCTCCCCAGCGAGTTCTGCCAGTGAGACCGAGTCGCGCTCGGCGACGGCATGGTCCGAGTGGACCATGACGTCGAGAGGATCGTCGAGGAGGTCGATCTTCTCGAAACGAGGGTCCTCCTCGACCTGGACCTCACCCTGCATCGCAACCACCACGGCCAAGTCGATGCGTTCGGCGACGAGGAGCTCGAAACAGCGCGTGGGGCTGGCTTCGATGACGTGGACTCCGACGTCGGAATGGGCCTCGCGCAGCTGCGCGGCCAGTGGGGCCAGCAGGTTCGACGAGGCGGTGGAGAATCCGCCGATGCCGAACTGTGAGGGGGCCTGGTCTCCTGCAGTCAGTGACGCCGCGCGGATGTCTTCCCATTCGGCCATGAGTGCGTCGGAGCGGCGCACCAGGTACCGCCCGCTCGAGGTCAGGCGCAGGCCGCGTCCGTCCTTGACGAGCAGCGTCATTCCCAGCGAGTGCTGGAGCTCGCGCAGCTGACCGGAGACTGCCGAAGGCGAGTATCCGGTGAGCTCGGCAGTGGCGGCAACGGTGCCGCAGGCGGCGAATGTGCGCAGCGTGATGAGACGCGGATCGATCATGGCTCCATTGTGCCTCCGATCATGCAGATAAACCGCACATATCCAGTTAGAATCTCGCGCTTTTCCTGCAGTGTTGTTCTCGCTAATGTCGTCTGTGACAGCACGGATCGTGGTGCAGCGCACATCAAGGGAGATGGAATTGACCGCAGTGAATCTGGCGCCGACATTGAAGGGCTTCCCTGCCGGCTTCAGCGAGGAGAGGCTCGACGAGGTTCGACGTCTCCTCGACACCCGCCGCACCGGCTTCTCCCTCGAAGCACCGTTCTACACCGATGATCATCTCTTCAACCTCGATATGCAGGCGATCTTCGGGCAGAACTGGGTCTTCGCCTGCAGCGTCGCGGAGATCCCCGAGCCCGGGGACTACGTCACGCTCGACTACGGCCCCTACTCCCTCATCGTTCTGCGCACCGACGACGGCGGAGTCAACGTCCTCCACAATGTGTGCCGTCACCGAGGTGCTCGTGTCCTCACCGAAGACACCGGAACCACCGGCAACCTGGTCTGCGGCTACCACTCGTGGACCTATTCGCCCGACGGACACCTCATCCACGCCTCGGCGCCGGGTGAGATGGAATTCGACAAGGCCTGCTATTCACTCAAGCGTGCCCACGGGAAGATCGCCGCGGGTCTTGTCTTCCTGTGCCTGGCCGAGGAACCTCCAGCAGACTTCGACGACACCGCAGCGGTCTTCGAACCCTATGTCGCTCCTCATGAGCTGGCGAAGACGAAGGTCGCCTACCAGCAGAACATCATCGAGGAAGCCAACTGGAAACTCGTGATGGAGAACAATCGCGAGTGCTACCACTGCGATGGTCACCCCGAGCTGGCCTGCGCCCTGTTCCCGACCTGGGGATTGACCGATGAGACGATCCCACCCCATCTCGAGGACGTCTGGGATCGCAATCAGCAGGCGCAGGCCGCACTGGAATACCGGTGCCGGCGCTACGGACTGCCCTACGAGGTCGTCGAGGAACTCGACACCCGCATTGCCGGGATCCGGATCTCGCGTGAATCACTCGATGGGCAGGGGGAGTCGTTCTCTGCCGACGGCCGACGGCTGTCGAAGAAGCTCCTCGGCGATCTTCCCGATTTTCGGTTGGGTCGTTGTTCCATGCACCTGCAGCCCAACAGCTGGTTCCACCTCCTCGGCGATCATGTGGTGACCTTCACCGTGCTCCCGATCAATGCACATCAGACACTTGTGCGCACCACCTGGCTCGTCGCCGACGATGCGGTCGAAGGCGTCGACTACGATCTCGAGACGCTGACGCACACCTGGAAGCAGACGAACCTGCAGGATAAGAACTTCGTCGAGCTCTGCCAGCAGGGGGCGACGAGTCCGTTCTACGAGCAGGGCCCGTACATGAAGAGCGAATACCAGGTCGAGGCCTTCATCAACTGGTACGTGACGCGGATGCGGGAGCACGTGGGATGAAGCGCCTCGCCGACCCCATGACTCCGCTGGCGCAGCGGATCCGGGGCCTCGAGATGCCATGGAACCGGGTGCTCTCCAGCACGACAGGACCCGCCGGTGCCGCCACGGCGCTGGGACCGTGGCACCCGCAGGAGTTCTCTGCTGAGTGTGTGGAGACCATCCCCGAGGCGGGCGACATGATGGTCTTCGTGTTCCGTCGGATGGACGGTGCCCCACTGGCATTCCGGTCCGGTCAGTACATCAACATCGACTTCCCGGTGCATGGCCCAGGCGCCGAACCGGTATCTCGCAGCTACTCGATCTCGAGTGCCCCGACCGAGCCGTGGACGTTCTCCATCACGATCAAACGTGACCCGAAAGGACTCGTCTCGTCCTGGGCGCATGAGTCCCTTCGGGTCGGTGCCGTCCTGGAGATGCTGGGTCCGGTGGGAGCGTTCCACCTGGCCGACTACGATCGGCGTGCCCGTTACCTGCTGCTCGCTGCCGGAGCCGGCATCACCCCGCTGATGTCGATGGTGCGCACGATCCATTCCCTGCCCGGCCAGGCCGACGTGGTTCTCCTCTATCACGGCTCGGCACCGGATCGCTTCGCCTTCGCCGAGGAGCTCGATTTCCTGCAGAAGGCCGACTTCCGCATCGAGGTCATCTACACCTTGGGGGACCGTGTGCAGGGGGAGGAGTCGGGTAGCGCCGCCAGCACATGGGTCGGAAAGACTGGTCGTCTCTCGACCGCGCTGCTTGAGGAGGTCGTGCCCGATGCCAATGGTCGGCAGGTGTTCGCGTGCGGACCCGAGGGCTACCTCAACACCGCGACCGAATGTCTGCGCGAGCTCGGCGTCGACGACACTTCGATCTTCATGGAGTTCTTCTCCGGCGACCGCGCAACCCGTGCCGAATACGCCGAGGAGGTTGCGATCGCAGGTGAGATCGCCGAGGAGATCGCGTCGGCCAGCGAGGAATACTACGAAGCGCAGCCTGCGGCCTTGGAGATGTACGAACCCGAATACACCGCCGACGGTCCCGTCGAAGTCACCGGTGCCCCGCTGGAGGCCGTCGACGCCTTGGCCGAGGTTCCCGTCGAACCGGAGATCGAACTGATCGTGCCTGACGCCGGGGCGGGGGCGGCGGTCGAGACCGACCCGACAGCAGCCTCGGCGGGTGACCCGACAGCAGCCTCGGTGGGTGACCCGACAACCGCCTCGGCGGTAGCCGCTGTCGAGCCAGGTGACGAAACTGCGGTTGTCGACCCGGCGAGCTTCGCTACGGTGGGCGAGGGCGAGCACACGATGGCGTTCGTGCGTTCCGGGCTCAACGTCCGAGTCGCCTCCGACGAATTCGTCCTCGACGCCGCCAGGCGCGCGGGAGTGAAGATCGGGGCGAACTGTCAGGAGGGCATGTGCGGGTCCTGCAAGGTCGTCAAGCTCGACGGTGACGTCGACATGAACCATCAGGGCGGCATACGCGCACGGGAGATCGACGCCGGCAAGTTCCTGCCTTGCTGTTCCACCGCATTGAGTGACCTGGTCATCGACGCCTGACGCGACGGGCTGGGCGCACAGCCCTCTCTGATCGCACCATCTGCACCATTCGCACGACCACAGATTTCGCACCCACCCCAGATTTCAGCTGCAACACAAAGGAGTACACAGTGCCGAATTCCTCACCCTCCTCGTCATCCTCACCATCTTCACCTCGGGTCGTCATCATCGGAGCCGGCATCGTCGGAGCCAACCTCGCGGACGAACTCGCCCAGCTCGGCTGGACCAACACCCTCGTGCTCGAACAGGGGCCCTTGAATATCCCAGGCGGCTCGACCTCGCATGCCCCCGGCCTTGTCTTCTCCTCGAACGGGTCGAAGTCGATGACCGAGTTCGCGCAGTACACGATTGAGAAGCTCACCTCGCTGACTGGCCCCGATGGTCGCGGTTCGTTCCTGCCCGTCGGCGGACTTGAGATCGCCACCCAGGACGACCGACTCCAGGACCTGCACCGTCGTGCCGGATGGAATCGGTCCTGGGGTGTCGACGCCGAGGTGGTCGATGCTCAGGAATGCCTGCGGTTGTTCCCTATGCTCAATCCGGACAAGGTCCTCGGCGGGCTTCTGACTCCGGGTGATGGGCTGGCGCTCGCCGCTCGTGGCACCCAGCTGGTCATGGAACGCGCTCGGGCCGCTGGTGTCGAGTTCCGCGACCGCACCACCGTCTCCGGTATTGAGCAGTCCGGTGGCAAGGTCACCGCAGTGCTGGCCGGCGACGACAGGTTCCCGGCGGACATCGTCGTCTCCTGCGCCGGATTCTGGGGCCCGAAGATCGGTGAGATGGTCGGCACGACGATACCGCTGCTGCCTCTGGGGCACCAGTTCGCTTGGACGACCGAGGTGCCGAGCCTCGCCGGCAAGAACGAGCAGCCGGCAGGAGCCTCGGCGCCCATTCTTCGCTACCAGGACAAGGACCTCTACTACCGCGAATGGGGTGAGCGGATCGGGATCGGCTCCTATGCTCACCGGCCGATGCCAGTCGACCTCGATACGCTGCGCACCTATTCGCCCGACGAGATCACTGACGAGGTCATGCCCTCGAGCCTCGAGTTCACACCCGAGGACTTCGCCCGAGAGTGGGAGGCCACCAAGGAACTGCTGCCCGAACTGCGCCAGACTCAGGTTCAGCGCGGATTCAACGGCATCTTCTCCTTCACCCCCGACGGCGGATCGCTCGTGGGGCAGTCCCGGGAAGTCGACGGATTCTTCGTCGCCGAGGCGGTCTGGGTCACCCACGGTGCCGGCATCGCGAAGGCCGTCGCCGAACTCATCTCACTTGGGCGTTCGAACACGGACCTGTCGGGCATCGACCTCAACCGCTTCGAGGACGCACTGACGACCCCCGAATACGTCAGCGAGACCTCCCAGCAGAATTTCGTCGAGATCTACGACGTCATCCACCCGCTGCAGCCACGGGTCTCGCCGCGGGACGTGCGGCTCAGTCCCTTCAATGACCGGCAGAAGGAGCTCGGGGCATTCTTCCTCGAGACGAACGGGTGGGAGCGCCCGCACTGGTACGAAGCCAACGCTGCGCTGCTCGACGAACTGCCTCAGGACTGGAAGGCTCCTGAGCGTGAAGGGTGGGCGGATATGTTCCACTCGCCGATCGCGGCGGTGGAGGCGTGGAAGACGCGGACGAATGTGGCCATGTATGACATGACCGCTCTCAAGCGCTTCGAGGTCAAGGGGCCAGGAGCCGGCGAGCTGCTGCACGGGCTGACCACCTCGTCGATGCTGCGCAAGCCGGGAGCTGTCAGCTACACCCTGCTGCTTGATGACGAAGGCGGCATCACCAGCGACATCACCGTCGCGATCCTCGACGAGCAGACCTACCAGGTGGGAGCGAACTCGAACATCGACTTCGCCACCATCACCGCGCGGCACGGGAACAGTCGTCGGCAGATCCGAGCAAGTGGGCTACCGTGCGCGAGACGACTCAGGGAACCTGCTGCATCGGTCTCTGGGGTCCGCTCGCCCGGGAGGTCATCGGCCAGGTCAGCACCGACGACCTCAGCAACGACGGGCTCAAATACTTCCGTACCAAGCAGATCACCATCGGCGGCATTCCCGTCACGGCGATGCGCCTGTCCTATGTCGGTGAGCTCGGCTGGGAACTCTACACCTCGATGGATCTGGGACACCGGCTCTGGGACGTGCTGTGGGAGGCTGGCCGGGAGTTCGGACTCATCGCGGGGGGCCGTGAAGCCTTCAATTCGATGCGCTTGGAGAAGGGGTTCCGCTCCTTCGGCTCCGATATGACCAGCGAGCACGAACCCGTCCAGGCGGGACTCGGCTTCGCGGTCAAGGCCTCGAAGACCGACGACTTCAAAGGAAAGGCCGCACTCGAGGCGAGGGCTGCAGCCACCACGACTAAGCTGACATGCCTGACACTGGATCGGCGCGAGGACGTGGTTTTGGGAACTGAGCCGGTCTACCTGACCGTTGGGGCGGGTAACGGGTCTGATACTGCCAGTTCCAGCGGCGGTACCGGAGCCGCCGGCAACGGTGCAGGCAAGGCCGACGGCTACATCACCTCGGCGGCCTACGGATACTCGATCGGAGCGACCATCGCCTACGCCTGGCTGCCGAACACTCTGAGCGTCGGAGACGGAGTCGAGATCGAGTACTTGGGACGCAGATTGCCTGCGACAGTCACCGCTGAGCCCATCTTCGACCCGGAGATGACCCGGTTGAAGGGTTGAGCAAACCCGCACCGACATCATCGAACCAACGGCGCCCTGTCGAGACACCTGTGCAGACATGTGTGTCTCGGCAGGGCGCCGTTGTTTCGATGAGAATGAGTGCTGGCCACCCGTTTGCAGGCGGGAGCAGAATGGGGACCTCTGCGACCGCGGCCGAGAGACGTGGACAGCGTGACCCTCGCCGAGGTGGCCCGGACGCATTCATATTCCCTCCTTTGGGGGATTGTTCGGGCTGCAGCAGAGCCACAGACTGGAGGACATCATCTAGAGACGCATATCTATAGGAGTCCTCATGCCGGCGACACAGTTGTCCCGACTGCCCCGCCTCGTGCAGCAACTCGCGGTGTTGGCCGCAGTCGCGGCTGCGGTACCGTACCTATTCTTTAAGGTCCTGTGGTTATCAGGCTCGACCGTTGGCATGACATCGGCGGCTGACGCCGGAGAGATGCATGGGACCCGCTACCTCATCGGCAACACCGTCACCGTCGCAATGGTGCTCGTCGCTGTCGGTCTTGTCATGGCTCTGACCTGCAGGTGGGCTCGGCGAGTTCCCGGGGCGGTGATCTTCATCCTCGGTGCCGGGGCTGCCGGGCTCCTGGCTCCGATTCTGCTGGGGCTACCGCTCGGCGTCGTTATTCAGTCACTCACCGGCGCGGATACGCAGCCAGCCGATCAAGGATTGACCCCCTGGGTGTTCGGATTTGTCTACGCCGGATTCTGCGTCCTGGCCGTGGCGATGGCCATCTCCGTGGGTGCGCATGTGGTCGATCGCTGGGGACACCTGCTGACTGCTCCACCGTCCGCACCTTCTGCTTTCGCGGTGGCCTGTGGCGCAGTCGGGATGCTTCCCGTCTCCGGTGCCATGGCCTACTGGGGTGTGATGGGCCCAGGAAGTCTCGGACCGCAGGGCATGGACCTGCCGGCGCAGCGGACCGTGCTGGTGGTGACAGCCCTGCTCGGCGTGTCCGCGTTCGTCATCCCACTGATCTCCCGCCATCTGGCGCGCTGGCCGCGGACGGCCTGGCTGGTGACGTGGACAGGATGCTGTGTCGTCGTCCTCCAGGGCCCGACTCAGATCGTTCTCGCTCAAGACGCAGTCGTTCAGCCGCTGGTGGTCGTGCTCGCCCTTGCAGCTGTCCCCGGAGGCAGCATCTACGGTCTCGCCGTGATGCGCAGGTATCTGCAGTCGCGTCCGAACCCCGATTCTGCTGTCCTTGCCCGGCGCGGGCAGAATCCATCTCCGCCAGATCAAGTGAGTCCGGTCTGATGCCCAGATGGCTGTTCGTACTGCTGGCCGCCGCCTTCGTCCTCTACACCGACGACTACGTCATCGCCGGCATACTCCCCGAAATCGCCCGTGACCTCGACGTCACCGAGGGGCAGGCGGGCCAGCTCGTCACGGCGTTCTCCGTGACGGTCGCGGTGGGCGCGCCTCTCGCGGCCGTCGTCACGTCACGCCTTCCGCGTCGCCTCCTGTTTGCGATCGCGCTGCTGATCTTCACCGCCGCGAATCTTCTCGCCGCGGTCGTGGGCTCATTTGGTGCGCTGTTGCTGCTGCGCATCGTCGCCGCCTTGGCCACTGCAATTGCGACCCCGGCGATCTTTGCCTTCGCCGCGCGGCAGGCACCGATTGACAAGGCAGGGCGCTTCATCGCGGTCATCTCGCTTGGAGTGACAGGATCGATCGCCGTCGGAGTGCCGCTGGGCACGTGGATCGGTGGAGTCTTCGGGTGGCGCGCGACATTCCTGACCATGGGGGTCTGCGGAATCGTGGTGCTGCTCGCCGTCCTCATCACGTTGCCGCAGGCCCGCGCGGAAGACACGCTCACCGGGGTGCGGGACCAGCTGCGCGTCCTCCTGCAGGGACGGATCTCCCTGAGCCTGATCGCGAATTGTTCGCTGATGACCGGATCGATGATGATGCTCACCTATCTCGCTCCCTATCTGAGCGCAGTCGCCGGCGCAGACGTCGATGATCGTGCGCTCGCCTTCGGCCTCGCTGGAGTGGCGGGGATCCTCGGTATCTGGTTGGCAGGGGAGGCCGTCGACCGATGGGGAGCAGACCGCACCCTGGCCATCGGCGTCGGTGCCATCGTCGCCTCGATGCTCGGATTCTCGGTGATATGGATGAGCAGACCCGTGCCTCTGTGGCTTATCCTCATCGCAATGACCTTCTGGGGTGGGATGGCGATGGGGAATTCGCCTGCCGTCCAGTCGCGTCTGGCCTCGATGGCTGGCCCGCTGGCTGGGCAGGCGCTGGCGCTCAACACTTCCAGCACCTACCTGGGAGTCTCATGCGGTGCGGCGATCGGCGGAGTCGCGCTGTCCGTAGTCGGTCCGGGGGCCTTGCCGTTGGCGTCGGCCGTCTTCGTCCTCGGATCACTCCTGCTGTTCTTGGTCTCCCGCCAGTCGAATTCTCGCTGCGTGGACCCACCTCGGTCGCAGTCCACACAGATGAGGAACGAGAAATGAGGAGAGGAACGACATGCGAGAACGAAACGAGACGTCGCAAGACGCGATTCGGGCCGAATTGGGCTGTGGACCGGTCACCTGCCAGACGCTCCCGAGGACCCGCACGATGCTTTCGACCGACTGCCTGATGACTGGAGGACACCCCTGATGACCGCCTACGCGATCGCCCATCTGCAGGAGGCCGAACCTCATCCCGATGTCCTCGAATACATCGAGAGGATCGGCGGAACCTTTCAGCCCTTCGGCGGCCGCTTCCTCGTGCATGGCACTCCGCACGAGGTCAGGGAAGGCACATGGCCCGGGCACGTCGTCATTATCGGATTTCCGAGCCTCGACCAGGCCCGCGCATGGTGGGACTCTCCGGCCTATCAGGAGATCTCTCCGCTGCGGTCACGGCACATCGCCAGTGACATCATCCTCGTTGACGGTGTGCCCGTGGACTATGACCCGGCAGAGACCGCGCGGGCGATGCGCGGCGGATCCGCGTAGCTCCGAGGACCGCGCAGCTTCGGCGGCCACGCAGCCGCTTCGGCGACCGGACAACTTTAGCAACGTAGTGCCGCCGACTGCGGCCGAGGCACTCCTTGTTCCATATGGTGGATTCGTATTGACCGATAACTGGGACTGACGAAAGTATGACAGCAAGAGTTACTGTCGACTGCCCCACCTCGGTGGCGGACCCGAAGGAGTGTCCATGCCCAAGCCTGCGATCATCGGTTGGTCCCACGGAAAGTTCGGCCGCTCCGAATCGCCTCTTCCCGAGATGATGGCCGAGGTCGCCAGAAGGGCCATTGCCGATGCGGGCCTCGAACCGGCTGACATCGACGTCATCCACGTCGGCGTCTACAACAACGGTCTGTCCAAGCAGGGATTCGAGGCAGCGCTTCCCGGGGTCGTCTTCCCCGAACTGGCCCTCACACCTGCGCACCGGCATGAGAATGCCTGTGCCACGGGCTCGACTGCGGTCTTTGCCGCCCATGATTCCATTGCCGCCGGCCGGCATAAGACTGCCCTGGTCATCGGGGCAGAACGAATGACCCAGGCATCTGGTCATGACGTCAACGAGGTCCTGCTCAGTGCCAGCTACCGGGAAGAAGAGGAGCACTTCAAGTCCTTCGCCGGTGTCTTCGGAGAGATCGCCCGCCAGTACTTCGAACGCTACGGTGACCACTCGGAAACCCTGGCCAGGATTGCCGCGAAGAACCACGCCAATGGCTCCCACAACCCGCTTGCCCACATGCAGAAGGACCTCGGCTTCGAGTTCTGCAACACGGTCTCGGAGAAGAACCCCTACGTCGCGGAACCGCTGCGCCGCACCGACTGCTCGATGGTCTCCGACGGGGCTGTTGCACTCGTCATGGCCGCCGAGGATGTCGCCGCCTCAGCACCGCAGGCCGTGACCTGGCGCGGCATGGGCAACGCCAATGATGTCCTTCCCCTGTCCCAGCGCGACCCCTTGGAGATGGCCGGAGCCCGCCGCGCCATGACCCAGGCGCTCGACGCCGCTGGAATCGGCATCTTCGACCTCGACCTGCTTGAGACCCACGACTGCTTCACCATCGCCGAACTCCTCGAATACGAAGCCTTCGGACTCGCCGAACCCGGCCAGGGCCACCGCCTCATCGACGACGGAACCTCTGCGGTCGGTGGGCGGCTGCCGGTCAACGCCTCCGGCGGACTGAAGGCCAAGGGCCACCCGATCGGTGCCACCGGAGTCTCCATGCACGCGCTCGCCGCCGCCCAGCTCACGGGCCGCTCACCAGGCATCCAGATCCGTGATCCCGAACTGGCAGGAGTCTTCAACATGGGCGGAGCCGCCGTATCCAACTTCGCCTCGATCCTCGAGCGCGCACGCTGATGCGCGCCATCTCCCAGACCTCACCGGCCAAGGACTTCACACCCACACCTCGGCGAGGGGTCAACGTCTCCCGCTTCCTCACCCAGACGGCCCGGCGGATCCCCGACCGCACCGCAGTCATCGACGACGACCACTCAGTGCGCTGGACCTGGAGCGAACTCGACGACCGGGCAGAGGCACTGGCACTGGCCCTCCAAGACGGGGGAGTGGGCAGGCGTGACACCGTCCTCCTCGTCTCGGCCAACCACGCCGAGGTGATCCAGTCCTTCTGGGGCATCATCCGTGCCGGTGCCGTCATCGCCCCACCGAATGCGGCCCTGTCGACCGAGGAACTGCTGAGCATCTCGTCCGATGTCGCACCCGCAGCCGTCATCGTCGACCGCGCCCACGCTGACTTCGTTGAAGCGCTGAAGCAGGCAGGCTTCACCGGTGCCGTGCTGTGGATCGGCGATCTGCCAGATGGATCACCCTCGAACACGGCTGCGGAGAGTGCTGCAGACGTCGGCGACTTCGCGGTCGAGGAGGATGACCCCTGCTGGTACTTCTTCACCTCCGGATCCACGGGTAAACCCAAGGCAGCCACGTTCACGCACCGCCACCTCGGCGCGGTGCTGGCGAACCATCGCTGCGATCTCTTCCCCGTCGAGGACGAGAACGGGGCCTCACTCGTACTCGCGCCGCTCTCACACGGGGCAGGCATCCATATGCTCGCGCAGGTCTTCGGCGGGACTCCTTCGGTCATCCATCCTGGCGGGAAGGTCGATCCGGTCACCCTGTGGGACTCGATCGACAGCTACCAGATCACCAATGCGTTCACGGTCCCGACCATTCTCAACCGCATCGTCGCAGGCTACCCGGCAGAACGCGGGCCCGCCGAGCACAGCCTCAGACGTGTCGTCTACGCGGGTGCCCCGATGCTCGCAGCCGACCAGTCACGCGCCCTTCAACGCCTTGGTCCCTGCTTGGTGCAGTACTTCGGCCTCGCCGAGGTGACCGGTGCGATCACTGTTCTCCGCCCCGAAGAGCACGGAACGATTCCCGTCGACTCCGCCGGCATCGGCACCTGTGGCAGAGCCCGCACCGGGGTCGACATCATCATCCTCGACGAGTCGGGCCGGGAGCTGGCCGCCGGTGATCAGGGTGAGGTCTGTGTGGCCGGACCCACCGTCTGCGCGGGCTACCTGGGACGCGCCGATGCCAACGCCGAGTCCTTCGCCCACGGCGTCTTCCATACCGGCGACGTCGGCTACCTCGACGAGTCGGGCTTCCTGTTCCTCACCGGCCGCAAATCCGATATGTACATCTCCGGCGGGTCGAACGTCTACCCGCGAGAGATCGAGGAACTCCTCCTCACCGACGCCGAGGTGGCCCAGGCCGTTGTCGTGGGAGTGCCCGACGCACAGTGGGGAGAGATCGGAATCGCGATCATCGAACCAGCGTCGAGTGGTGCGGCGAATGCCAGCGCCGGCTCGAGCGCTGAGCCAGGTGCGGACGCGAGCGCGGGAACTGACCCGAGCGAACGCCTGCGCACCCTGTGCAAGTCAGCGCTCGCGCCGTACAAGGTGCCCAAGGAGATCCACTTCGTCGAGGCGATGCCTGTCACGGCCTACGGCAAGCTGGCGCGCAAGGAGCTCAAGGCTGAGTACTCGGCAGGGCGGGGAAGCGCACGATGAGCGATCTCCACGGAAGAATCGTCATGGCCATCGGCTGCGGCACCCCGGATGGGCAGGTCAACAATGGGTTCGCTGCAGCGAAGGCGTTCCTCGCTGCCGGCGCGAAAGTGTGCATCGTCGACCGCGATCGGGCGGCCCTCAACCACGCACGGGCGACACTCGGGCAGGCCAGCACCCCAGGTGAGACGGCCGGTTCCCCGGACCGCCTCGGCGAGGGTGGCGACCTGGACTCCCGTGTGACCACAGTCGTCGCCGACGTCGGGGACGAGGCCTCCCTGTCTGCGGCCTTCGACCACTGCGCGAGCAGCCTCGGTGAGCCCACGGTGCTGCACTTCAACGTCGGCATCGTCGTCAACGGCGGACTCGACACACTGGAGACAGCGGGGTTCGCGAAGGCCCTCGACATCAACCTCACGGGAGCATTCGCGGCGATGAAGCAGGCACTGCCGTACATGCGCAGGGCTGGTGGCGGATCGATCATCACGGTCTCCTCGGTGGGCGGAATGCGCTACATGGGCTACGACTACCCCGCCTATGCCGCATCGAAGGCCGGACTTATCGAACTCACGAAGGTCGTCGGCGCCCAGTACGCATCCGAGGGCATCCGCGCGAACTCCATCGCACCGGGACTCATCGAGACACCACTCATCCACAACTCGATCAGCGGCCACTACGACTCCGTCGAGGACATGCTCGCAACCAGGCACGCACTCTCCCCAACGGGAAAGATGGCCAGCCTGAGGACATTGCGAAACTCGCAGTGTTCCTCGCCTCGGAAGACTCGAGCTACATCAACTCCACGCTCATCCCGGTCGATGGTGGACTCGTCCACTTCGCCGGAACCCCGAAGACCTGACCCCGAAGACCTGAACAGAGCGCGGGCCCGAACAGACTTACAGAACCAGCCGTGACGAAGCAGTCACGACGATGAAGACAGACAGGAACAACTCAATGATGGAGGCAAGGGTGCCGACAACACCGACGAAGAGGACCGTGCTGACGTGGTTCGCCGTGCTGGTCACGCTCGTCCTGCTGATCAGCGGCTGCGGAACGAACTTCGGCACGACCGAGGACGGGAAGCAGAAATACCGGTGGAAGATGACCGTGACCGTCGGCTCGACGAGCACCTGGTACTTAGCGGCCGAGAAGTTCGCCAAGGACCTCGAAGAGGAGACTAACGGGCGCATCACCCTCAAGGTCTTCGGCAACGAACGACTCTCCGCCGGTGAGGCCACCGCGGGCGTCGAACAGCTCATGGACGGGGCGAAGGACTTCTCCTACAACTCGCCGATCATCTACGCGGGCGTCGACCCGCGCTTCGGCACCGTCACCGCCCCCTTCATCTTCGACTCCGTTGAAGAAGGCCAAGAGGCATTGGCGGGCAAGGGTGGTGACGTCTACGCCGACTACCTGTCCGAACACGGCGTCCACCTTCTGGGCTTCGGCGAATCGGGAATGCGTCAGCTCACGAACACCCACCACCCGATCCACACCCCAGAGGACCTGCACGGACTCAAATTCCGCATCCCCGGATTCGGTCTCTACACCGACCTCTACCGGTCGCTGGGCTCCAACCCGACGACGATGCCCTTCGGTGAGGTGTTCACCGCACTGCAGCAGGGGGCCATCGACGGCCAGGAGAACCCGATCGACGTCATCTACTCCTCGAACCTGCAGGAGGTTCAGCCCTACCTGACCCTGTGGAACTACTCCTACGACCCGCTGGTCCTCGGAGTCAACGAGGACCTCTTCGACTCCCTCGACGCCGAGGACCAAGAGCTCGTGAGCCATCTGGCCGATGACGCCAACGAGTTCCAGATCAAGAAGAACCGGGACGGCGAGGAGAAGCTGATCAAGGAACTCAAGGACGGCGGCATGGAGGTCAACGAACTCACCGAGGCCGAGAAGGACGAGTTCCGCACCACCCTGGAACCGCTGTACGCCGAGTACCGCAAGATCTGGGGCCAGGACATGTCCGAAGCGTTCATTCCGGAAGGACTCTGAGATGAAAATCGTCAAATGGTTCGAAGACTGGGTGGTCATCGCCTCGTTCATGGTGATCGTGCTCGTCACCTTCGTCAACGTCGTCTCCCGCTTCACCTTCCAGGCCTCGCTGGCTTTCAGTGAGGAGATCACGATCAACCTCCTCGTCGTGCTCACGATGATGGGTGCGGTCGTGGGTATCCGCCTCGGCGCTCACCTGGGGTTCAGCTACCTGGTGGAGAACGCGAAGCCGGCAATCCGCAGATCCCTCATCATCATCGGCGCGTCCCTGATGATCGTCTTCCTCGCCGTCCTCCTCTTCTGGGGCAGCGAGATGATGATCCACCAGATGGTTCGCGGTCGTGCGACCCCGTCGCTGGGCATCCCGCAGTGGCTGTTCACCCTGTCCATCCCGCTGGCCGGGCTGCTCGGCATCATCCGCACGCTGCAGGCGGCTCGGGTATCGCTGCATGAGGACACCTCCGCCGAGGCGGTCGCTGAGCGCATGGCGCAAGAAGCCGCACCCGTCATCGACGAAGCAGAGCTGAAAACCCACACCACCGACCGTCAGGGAGGCCGCAAATGATCACGCTGCTGCTGTTCGGAAGCTTCTTCCTGTTCCTCGCCCTGGGTATCCCCGTGGCGTTCGCGCTCGGTCTCTCCGCCGTCACCGTCCTCATCACCACCGACGGACTTCAGGTCCTCGACGTGGTGCCCTCGGTGATGTTCCCGTCGATGAGTTCGGGCACGCTGCTGGCGATTCCGTTCTTCGTCCTCGCCGGCATCGTCATGCAGTACACGGGCATCTCCCAGCGCCTCGTCGACCTCGCGTTCTTAGTCTTCGGTCGCTTCAGCCACGGCCTGGCCGCGGTCACGATCATCTCCGCGTTCTTCTTCTCCGCGATCTCCGGATCCGGACCGGCCACGGTGGCCGCGATCGGTGCGATCCTCATCCCCGCACTGATCCGCAACGGATACCAGAAGAAGCACGCCGTTTCCCTCGTCGCGGCCTCGGGCTCGATGGGCATCGTGGTTCCACCCTCGATCGCGTTCATCATCTTCGCCGTCGTCGCCTCGGAGTTCGGGTCGATCTCGATCACCCGACTCTTCATCGCCGGCATCGTGCCCGGTGTCATCATGGCCGTGGCGTTCTTCATCGCCGCGCTCTTCGTCCCCCGCGTCCGCGAACTGGCGGGCCTGCCTGTGAAATCGGGCCAGGGAACGAAGCGGAACACGGGACTGCTGGCCACGGGCACCGCTCCAGGGGCCACCAACGGCGCCGAGGCGGTCGTATCCTCGACATCGACCGCTGGGTCCTCGACGGCATCTTCGTCGTCGACGGCGGCAGGAAGCGGTGCGACGAAGACTCGGCTGCTCAAGGCCGGCACAGCTGGAACGTCGAGTTCGACGAACGGTCCGGCCACCTCGGCGGGATCCGGGGTGACGACCGGAGACGGTACGGGCATCAAGTCCGGCACGGGTGCGCACGCCGAGGGCAGTTTCGGCGAGTTCCTCGCCGCCCTTGTCAAGGCCATTCCGGGTCTGCTCATTCCCGTCATCATCCTCGGCGGCATCTACGGCGGAATCTTCACTCCCACCGAGGCGGGTGCTGTGGCTTCCGTGTTCGCTCTGCTGGTGGGACTCTTCGTCTACCGCGAACTCAAGTTGCCGGACCTGCCGAAGGTGTTCCTCGAATCGGGAGTCTCGACTGCCGTCATCATGTTCATCGTCGGTGTGGCCAGCCTCTTCTCCTACGTCATCACCGTCGAAGGCATCGCCGACACCGTGTCGGCCGCGGTGCTCGGGGTCACGGACAATAAGTTCCTCATCCTCGCGGTGATCACGATCATCCTGCTCATCGTCGGCGCCTTCGTCGACGCGATCAGCGCGTTCTACCTGTTCATCCCGATCCTCGTGCCCATCCTGCTCGAAGTCGGCGTGGACATGACGACCATCGGTGTGTTCATGACCGTCAACCTCGCCATCGGCCTGTTCACCCCGCCCGTGGGACTCAACCTCTACGTCGGGGCCGGCATCGGCAAGGTCAGGCTCGAAGAGGTGGTGCGCGGAGTCATGCCGTTCCTCATCTGCGCGATCATCGCCCTGCTGCTCATCACCTACATCCCGGCGATCTCGAACTGGCTGCCCGACCTCCTGGGCGTCGGCTAGATCCGTAGTCCACGACACCACCCGGTCTGACTCTCGACTCTTCAAGGAGAACCATGGAACCCTTTCTGCTGACGAACAAATCGGCCCTGGTCACAGGTGCTGCCCAGGGCATCGGCCTGGCCATTGCGACCTCACTGGCCAGGCGCGGAGCCTCGGTCGGGATTGTCGATCTCAAGGGCGCCGAGGCGGCTGCTGAGAGTCTGTCGAAGCAGTTTCCCGAACAGACCTTCACCGGTTTCGAGCTCGATGTCCGCGACGCCGAGGCGGTCACCGCAGCCGTGGGATCCTTCGCTCAGTCCTCCGGTGGGATCGACATCCTCGTCAACAACGCCGGCACCGCGGCCCGCATCGGGATCGATGAGATCACTGCCGAGCAGTGGCAGCGTGATCTGGATACCAACCTCGGCGGGACGTTCAACTTCATCAAGGCTGCAGTCCACCCGCATATGATCAACGCCGGGAGTGGGTCGATCGTCAACATCTCCTCGATCTCGGGCATCAACGGCGGCGCCATGTCTGATGGTGATGCTGGTGCGCGTTCGGGACCGGCGTATGCGGCGAGCAAGGGCGGGATCATCGCGCTGACGAAGTGGGTGGCCAAGGAGTACGGTCGGCAGGGAATTCGCTGCAACTCGGTGGCACCGGGCCCGGTCGAATCCGCCCTGACCGCAGGTCAGGACTACGACACCTCGAACCAGGCGCTGGATCGCATGGGCACACCGGCTGAGATCGCCGAGGCGGTCGCCTACCTCGCCAGCGATGGCGCGGCCTTCACCACCGGCCAGATCCTGCGCATCGACGGTGGGGCAGTGATGTCGTGAGTTCCCCGGCTTCACCCTCGTCAGCGGCCTCGGTCCCGGACGATGTTCTCGACGTCCGTTCCATCGGGTTCACCCCGATCAAGGGGACCAGGCACCAGTCGCAGCCGGCGGCCTCATTCGATGAGCACGGGCCCGTGGGGGACCGGCGATACTGCCTCGTCGACACCGAGACACGACAGGTCCTGAGGACCGTGCAGCACCCGTCGCTGGTCGCGGTTGCGGCAGCGCTTCACGGTGCCCAACTGGAGGTCACACTGCCTGATGGACGCTCGGTCTGCGCCGTACCGGAGCCATCAGGTGAGGTGCTGACC
This sequence comes from Brevibacterium sp. BDJS002, assembly GCF_028201555.1. Classification (NCBI taxonomy): domain Bacteria; kingdom Bacillati; phylum Actinomycetota; class Actinomycetes; order Micrococcales; family Brevibacteriaceae; genus Brevibacterium; species Brevibacterium sp. BDJS002. The sequence goes on from NZ_CP116392.1 coordinate 199,853, forward strand.
TGCGACTACTGGAGCAGACCCGTCGAGGCGGAGCTGACCCAGGGTCTCCACGATGCGCTGCTGTCAGCCTGGCTGGGCAAGCCCGTGCGACTGGCTCATGTGCCACGCGGAGACGTCGTCTTCGGGGAGCCGATCACGATCGTGACCACAGCCTCGATTCGTGATCTCGGCGAGAGAGTTGGGCATCCTGATCTGCTTGCCGAAGCGGCAAGGTTCAGAGCGACACTGCTCGTCGAGACGGACGTCCCCTATCAAGAGGAGACGTGGAACGGCCGCGAGATGACATTCGGCGAGAGTCGCATTCGGGTCGGAGGACCGATCCCACGCTGCGCGGTCATGGATCTGCACCCCGTCACCGGCGCGCGCGGTTCGCGACTGCTGAAGTCACTTGCCGCCTACCGGCCCAGAAATGAGGCCGGTGAACCCCATTTCGGGGTCTATGGACAGGTCGTCGGCAGGACGAGGAGCTCGAAGGTCACGGCCACAGGGTTCGCCCCGATAGCCAACCGTCCTGCGTGAACCTCACCGTCAACATCGACGACTTCCGCGTCGAGCCTTACCTTCGCGTCGTCACCCAGGGCTCCACGGACTGATCCTGTCAGGTGAGTGAACTCGACGGCTGGCCACGGTGCGGTTCCATCAAGGAACACGGCGCCGGTGGTGCTGCCGAGACTGGCCCGTACCTCGGCGGAATCGAAGCCGGCCTCACGGCAGATGGCCACGATCGCCTCATCGATGAGCTCGCCGGGACGGACACGGGAAATGACGGCATCGGTCGACGCCGATGCAGACGCCGACTCTGGCTCTTGAGCCGATTCGGTGGCGGGGGAGTGCCGCGCAGTCGGTGCGAACGCGAAGAACCCGGTCTCCCGATCGGTCTCGCTGAGCTGCTGCGCATCGGCGAGAGCGAAGACGCGCAGGCGCATGCCCTTTGGCCCGACGAGCGTGCCGGGCAGCAGATGACCGCCCTCGGCCAGACCCTCCTCGGTCAACCAAGAAGCATGGATATGAGCGAATGGTTCCCCGTTCTTCGTACCCACCGTCGCCGAGGCATGGCGCAGCACAGCTGGCCCCTCGTGGCGGAACTCGGTGGTGAAGGACATGGGGTGTTCGGCATCGGGCCCATAGGCCGGGTAGACATAGTTGATCCGACCGAACTCGCCGTCAAGGAACTCCACCATCAGCCCGGAGACGTCGAGTGTCTCCAGGAGGACGGTCACGGAGTCGAAGAGGTCATCACCTGCGACGAGATCGACAAGATGCTCTGCATGACGAGTCGGCACCGAGACGATTCGCGGACTCAGTCGGGGCCCGGCATGGATGACGACGTCACCAGGATCGCCGAGGCGGAAGCCCGGAACATCGCGTGGACTGGTGGTCTCGTGTGGGTGCGCATCGTTGGTCATGGCTGGTCCTCCACGCTGCTCACAGCCTCGGCGATCTGGCGAGCTTCGTGCTGGAGCAGCTCGGCGAGTTCGAACACGCGAGCCCCGGTCATGCGCTCCTCGATGCTGGCGATCGACAGTGCCGCGCGCGGTTTCCTGCCCTTGACCCTGACCGGCACGCCGATCGCCCAGGATCCCTGAGCGAAGAGCCCGGGATTGTGGACGAACCCGTCACGACGGCCCCGGCTGATGATCTCCTTGAGCCTGGGCACCGAGACTTCGGGGTAACGGTCCGCGAAGATTCTTGAGTTGGCATCGAAGGTGGCATCCACCTCGGCGTCGGTGAATTGGGTCATGATGGCAAGACTTCCGGCGCCGATGCCCAAGGGGTGGCGATCACCCACGGCCAGCGCGTTGTTGAAGATCGGGCCGAAGCCGTCCTCGCGGCGGGCGCAGATCGAGTAGCTGCCGGTGCGCATCGTGAGGAAGGCAGTGTCCTGGGTGAGCTCGGCGAGCCTGAGCAGACTCGATTCTGATTCCTCGAGTGCGGGGTCGGCGGATTTCTGGGCCAGCTGTCCCATGATCTGGGACTGCACGCCGAGGCGGTAGCCGCCGTCCTCGCATCGTTCGACGTATCCCATGGCGATGAGGGCGTTGAGCATGCGATGCACGCTGGCCTTGGGGCGACCGCTGATCGCCACAATCTCGCTGAGGGGCGCACCGTTGGAGTTCTCGCTGCTGATGATGCCGACCAGGCCCAGAAGGGATAGGGCCCGTTGGATGCTTTGGGCTCCAGTGCCCGGCCCCAGGTCGTCGACGGCGTGAGCGACGTTGAATGATGCGGAGCGGCGCATGATCCGCCCGCGCATCTTCATTCGGTCGAGATCGTGTGTCTGCGCTTCATTGCCCATGCTGACAATTATCGGTTGCTGCCGGTGGAAGCCAGAATCCGGATCCACGATGTGGACCGCCGATGGGGTGGACTACTGCAGTGCCAAACTCCTGCGCAGGGATTTGATCATCATGTCGAGACCGTCTGACTCCCGCAGCGGATCGGCGGCGAGGATCTGGATGGAACGGTCGTCGAGGCCCGGGTCGTCGAGTTCCACGGCGGTGCAGCCCGCCTCGGCGAGGTTGTCCGGGATCGTCCGCTCGGCCATCATCGCAACCATCGTCGTTCCGGCGATGGCTCTCATCGTGAGCACGGGGCAGGTGGCTTCGATCGTCGGTGAGAACACCTGTCCCTGAGCGCGGACAGCCTGTTCGATCCTGATCCGGGCACTGTTGCCCGACGGCAGCGTGGCGATTGGGAAGTCGATGAGGTCACGGACGCGGACGGTGGCTCTCTGGGAAAGCGGGTGCTTCTTGTCGAAGACCGCGAAATTCCGAGACGGGGCATGATTGATCCGCCGGACACCGGGAACCGAGACGAGATCATGGCCGGGGACGGAGAAGTTCACGCACAGGTCTGCCTGCCGGTTCTTGAGCACTTGGACAGCCTCGAGCGACGTGGTGTCGATGATCGAGACCTGCACCCTGTCAGTGGTGGTCATGACATCGTTGATGGCGTCGGCGACGACGGTCTGGCCGAGCCCGGTGCTGGTGACGATAGTGATGGTCTCGACGCGCGGGAATAGTTGCCGAATGAGTCGGAGAGAAGCTCGGATTCTGCGATCATCCGCCGTGCGAAATCTGCGAGAGCCAGGCCCTGACCAGTGGGAACGACTCCGCTCGCCGAGCGATCGAACAGCGTCGTACCGTAATGCTCCTCAAATGTTTTGATCTGGCGACTGGCGGTCGAATGGGAGACAAACAGAGCTCGCGCGGCGAGGTGGATGGAGCCATATTCGACAACTGCCAACAGGGTCTTGAGGCTGCGCAGGTCGGTCATGCCATCATGCTACTAAAGGTGGTGCATATTATGCACAGTCACCTTGCAAGAATCGCACCGGTGTATGGACGAATCGGTCTTCCAATCTGGGCCGGACTGCGACACTCTTCATCTATGACCTCAGATCACAGCTCCGGCAACCGCGACACGACACGTAAGACCGTCACCCAGGCTGCGGGCGAGTTCGTCCGCAGTCAGGCCTTCTTCGATCTGCTGGCTGCCCGAGTTGCCCGCCGCACCGAAAGTCAGGCGCCGGGCAACGGCGCGGCCGCACATGCCTACCTCGCCGAGGAGGTCGCCCCCGAGCTCGCGGCACTGGGCTTTGCGACGACGATCCACGACAACCCGGAGTCCGCTGAGCACCCTCTGCTCATCGCGGCACGGATTGAGGACCCGGATCTGCCGACCGTCCTCCTCTACGGCCACGGCGACGTGCAGTTCGCCCACGACTCGCAATGGTCTGAGGGCCTCGACCCCTGGGTTCTCACCCGCGACGGCGACCGCCTCTACGGACGCGGCAGCGCCGACAACAAAGGTCAACACACGGTGAATTCCCTGGCGCTGAAGACTGTTCTCGAGACACTGGGCGGCGAAGTCGGCGACGGGGGCGGCGACGGCGGCGACGGCGACGGGGGCAGTGCCGTCAGTGACGTTGAGGCTGGAACGCTGGGCTATAACGTGAAGATCCTCATGGAGACCGCCGAAGAAGCGGGTTCTCTCGGACTCAAGGCATTCGCCGCCGCACACACGGCAGAACTCGACGCCGATCTCTTCCTCGCCTCCGACGGTCCCCGGATCGCCGCCGAATACCCGACGCTCTTCCTCGGTTCCCGCGGGGCGTTGGGGTTCACTCTCGTCGTCCACGATCGCGATGGCGACCATCATTCGGGCAACTGGGGTGGGAAGCTGCGCAACTCCGCGACCGTCCTCGCCGCGGCCATCAACGCCCTCGTCGATGGCAACGGTGTCATCAGGATTCCCGCCCTGCGCCCCGACGATCCACCCGCTTCGGTGCTCGAGGCCGTTGCGAAGCTGCCAGAGGTGGTCGAAATTGGATCACCCGAGATCGATCCCGATTGGGGCGAGCCCGGGCTCACCTCGGCGGAGAAGGTCTTCGCCTTCAACGTCATCGAGGTCCTCGCCCTCGACGCCGGCAATCCTGCCCAGGTGGTCAATGCGATCCCGGGGAAGGCCGAAGCGCACATGCAGCTGAGGTACGTCGTCGGCACCGACGTCGACGACTTCGAGGACAAAGTGCGGGCGCATCTGGAGAGTCAGGGGATCCACGGGGTCGATGTCCTCGTCGAGCACTGCATGCCGGCGACTCGACTCGACCCGAACGCCCGCGTCGTCGCAGCCGCCGCAGCGTCGATCAAGCAGACAACCGGGCTCGAGGCCGCGATCGAACCGAACCTGGGCGGCACCATCCCCAACGACGTCTTCGCCGAGGTGCTGGGCCTGCCGACCGTGTGGGTGCCGCACTCCTACCCCGGATGCAATCAGCACGCCCCCGACGAACACGCCCTGACCTCAATTCTTGAGCAGGGCGCGGAGATCATGGCCGGAATGTTCTGGGACATGAGGCAGAACCCCGATGGCTGGTTCACGTCGAAGAGCACCAGGACTGAGGCTGGCGAACGCTCGACTGACGCTGCCCCAAGCGACGTGAGGTAGCCCCTTGGGCGTGATGAGGCTCATCCGAAAACCCATCGCTCTCAATATACTTAACTGGTAAAGTATATTGAAGTCGGCATTCACGCCGACCAGTGAACAGAACACGTGACGAGGAAACGGGGGCGAGGCAGGCATGAGTGACGATGCAGCGGACTCCCCGAACGATTACATCGCCGATGTGCGCGGCCAATGGGAGACGATCTTCCCCGACCTCGACACCTCGATGGTCGCCGTCATGGGCCGGATTGCCCGCATTGCACAGGTCGTCCAGGTCCGAAGCGACGAGGTCCTCGCCGCCCAAGGCGTGACCCGTGGGGAATTCGACGTCATCTCCCTGCTCGCCCGACATGGCGGCACGCTGTCACCGACGCGAGTGTCAACGGAGCTGATCATCTCCGGTGCCGGCGTGACCAAGCGCCTCAAGCGCCTCGGCAGTGCCGGTCTGGTCTCCAGGATTCCCGATCCTGCTGATGGGCGCGGCTCGCTCGTACAGCTGACCGACACGGCATGGGACCTGCTGCGTCCGATCCTCGAATCCGTACTCGGCTTCGAAAACCGGCTGCTGGCCGACCTCGGCCTCGAGTCTCAGGAGCAGCTCGCAGGCAGCCTGCGCGAACTTCTCATCAGCATCGAAGCAGACACCGCGAGCAGCTAGACGCCCACGCACTCACTTCAGCACCAGTAGCACTCAGCGCCACTAAGACCCAGCACCGCCGGGACCCAGCAGGATCCGTACCGGAGCGACCAGCACTTCAGCCCAGGAGGCACCCGAGAACTGTGAAGACCTATGCCCGCGACTTCTTCCGCATCCCATCCCCACGCGGACACCGCACACCTGCCCTGCGGGTCGCGGCGGGCATCGGCATCCCACTCATCATCCTCATCCTCATGGGGCGGACCGACCTCACCATCTTCGCGGTCTTCGGTGCCCTGACCGGTGTCTTCGGTCGCGTCGAACCCCACTGGCTGCGGCTCAAGCACCAGACGTTCGCAGGAATCCTCATGAGCCTGAGCATCGTCGGCGGCGTCATCAGCGGCGGCTTCGGCATCAACGGCTGGGCGCTCGTGGGGATCGGCACCCTCATCGCCGGAGTCTTATCGATCGTCGCCGATGTCCTCAGACTGCGTCCCTCGGGACCGCTCTTCTACATCTTCGCCTTCATGGCCACCGCCTCCGTCCCCTTCGACGGGCAGCTCTGGGAGGCCGCACTGACCGGCGTCGCCAGCGTCGGCGTCGCCCTCGTGCTCGGCTTCATGGGCCGGCTCTGGGCGCGCCGGACCGAACCAGATCGCCAGCTGGCCGAAGCGCCGCTTCCAGCCTGGTCGCGGATCTACGCGCAAGCCGGTCGCTACGTTGTGGCTCTGGGGCTGGCCGGGTCCATCGGAGTGATGTCCGGCCTGGGGCACCACTACTGGGCCATGGTCGCAGCCGCGGCCCCGATCTCTGCCGTCGGAGCCTCGGGCGGATTGGTCCGTGCCGTCTATCGCATCATCGGTACCTACGCCGGCGTCCTGCTCACCGCTGCCCTACTCACCATCCAGTGGCCGCCGCTGGGGCTCGCGTTCCTGATCGCCGCCCTCCAATTCGCCGGCGAGGTCTTCGTCATCAGCCACTACAGCATCGCACTCGTCTTCATGACCCCAGTCGCACTGATGATGACCGAATTCGTAGCCCCTGGGCCCACTGGAACTCTCGTTGCGGATCGCGCACTCGAGACGACGATCGGCGCGGTCATCGCCTTCTTCGTCATCCTGCTCACTACACGCAAACAGCGGGCGCAGGAGCGGAGTCTGAGGCAGACTCAGACGAACTGAGCCTCCCGGGCGCGGCTGGAAGCATCAGGCGTGCACGGGGGAGGCGGTCGCCTCGGCGAGGGCTCGCTTCTTTGCCCCACGATGACCGATGACGGTCACGACGGCGATCGCCGCGGCCACGAGGGCGATGCCGATCCACTGATTGATCATCAGCGTGGCAGCACCGGCGATGGCGCCGATGAGGATGAGGAGGACGGCCAGCGCACGCCGGATCCAGCGGACGCTGTCGCCGCCGGCCAGCCGCGAATCCGATGCCAAGCCGACGATCGTCGAGGTGACGACGACGGTGGTGACGTCGGCGATCTTCATCCGCCGTGCCGCAGCGGCCTGTGCACCCATGAGGGCCGAGAGTACCGAGGTGAAGATAGTTCCGGCCAGCCCCAACTCGGGATTGGGCACGAGCGCGACATAGACAGCCAGACCCGCACAACCGATCGCCACTCCGGCGAAGATGATGGTGGTGCGCATGTGCCATTCCTCGCCGATCCGGCCGAGGATGCGCCCGCCGAGGGCCGCACCCACCATGAAGAAGACGAGAGCTAGGGCAGGTCGCAGGACGGGAGTGTCCTCTGCCCCGGCCAGTCCCATGCCGAGGATGACGACGTTGCCCGTCATGTTTCCGGTGAAGACCTTGTCGAAGCCCAGGTAGCCGATCGCATCGACCATTCCGGTTGAGAATGTCAGTACGAGCAGCATGGCCAGATCGAGTCGACGTGTCATTGCGTCCCTTTCATCGAGCACGCCTGCGAACCCTGTTGGTCTCAGAACCCGAATAGATACTAGGCATCGGGCGGCCACGGCCACTGGCGATCCCAGGATTCGAAATTTCCTGAAAGTTTGTATACAAAACCATATGCACCGGATAGATTGTATGCAAATAATCAAGCTGAATGTAATGCTCACACAGGAGTGCGCGTGAAAAAACGGATAACGGCGGTGCTTGCCAGCGTCGTCTTGCTGGCGGGGTGCACGCCGGTCCAGCCGCTTGGCGAACCACCCGAGCGACCCGACGTGAAGTCTGTCAATGCCGACCCAGGAGCTTTCGAAGAAGGCGGAGATCTGGTGATGGCGCTGTCGTCGGAACCGGACCGCCTCGACCCGACGACATCCTCCTCTCTCTATACCCGCTACGTGATGCAGACGATGTGCCAGAAGCTTTACGACATCGATGCGAACGGTGACATCACACCGATGCTCGCAACCGCGCTGCCAGACATCTCAGAAGACGGGAAGACTGTGCGCATCCCGGTCAAGGACGGTGTGCGATTTGCCGACGGCACCGACTTCGACGCCGAAGCGGTCAAGACGACCATCGAGCGCGGTCTCAACCTCGAAGAGTCCTCCCGGTCTGCCGAACTCGGTCCGATCAACGATGTGACCGCAATTGACGATCACACCCTCGAGGTCAACTTCGATGAGCCTTTCGCGCCATTCACTGCGGCCCTGGCTGATCGCGCCGGAATGATCATGTCGCCGACAGCCCTCGACGAAGCGGGCGAGAACTTCGGCGACCACCCAGTGTGCGTCGGGCCGTTCAAGTTTGAGAAACGCATCGCTCAGACCTCAATCAAGGTCGTCAAAGATGCCAACTACTATGACGCCGACAAGGTTCACCTGGACTCGATCACCTACCAGATCATGTCGGATGCGAACATTCGTGCTGCGAACATTCGTTCCGGCGATGTACAGGTCGCGGACACAATCTCCCCGCAGGACGTCGATGCCCTCAAGGAAGAATCGGGCATCGGAATACTGCAGTCGAACTCTCTGGGATATCAGGGACTGACCGTGAACCTGGGCTTCGGTGACAATCCGGAGAACTTCGAGACGCCGCTGGGTCAGGACCCGAAGGTACGTAAAGCACTGTCGATGGCCATCGATCGTAAAGCACTGGTAAACACAGTCTTCAACGGCTGGTTCTCCCCTGCATGCTCAGGCATCTCCCCGGACAGTCCGTTCGCCACCGCAGCAAGCAACGAGTGTGTCGACTACGATTCCGAAGCCGCGAAGAAGCTTCTCAAAGACGCCGGAGTCGACCTTCCGCTCAAGGTGAATATGAAGGTCTCGAATACTCAGGACACGCTTCGATTCGCTCAGGCTGTGCAAGCCGCGACGAAGGAAGCCGGATTCGAGATCACTGTCCAGCCGATGGAATACACGGCACTGCTCGATGCCCAGGACCGTGGCGACTACGAGCTTCTCCAGCTGGGTTGGTCAGGTCGCGTCGACCCGCACGGAAACCTCTACACCTTCCATTACCCAGGTGCTGGCAACAACGTCACAGGAGTCGACGATGACAGGCTCAGTGACCTGCTTACCCGAGCCAGTGAAGCCACAGACATGGATGAGCGAAAGAAGCTCTACGGTGAAGCCTCACAGCGGACCGGCGAGCTCAATTCGATCATCTATCTGTACCGCCAGAAGAACCTCACCGCCTTCACCGACAACGTGTCCGGCATCGATGTGTTCTCCGACGGCGTTGTCCATCTCTCCGAAGCCGGATTTCTGAAGAAGGACGCTCAGTGATGACCAGATTCGTGCTCACCAAAATCTTCCACGCCATCATCACGTTCGTGCTCTCAGGCATCGTCATCTTCTTCGGTGTCCGCATGCTTCCCGGCGACCCGGCACTGGCCATGGCCGGTGAAGAGGCGACCCCCGAGCGGCTCGACGCTATCCGTGCCGACCTCGGTCTCGACCAGCCTCTGATCGTCCAGTTCTTCAAGTTCCTGGGCGACATCGTCACCGGTGACCTCGGCGAATCCACAAGGACCGGTCTGGCCGTGACCGAGATGATCGCGACCACACTGCCGGTGACATTGTGGCTGTCGCTCTACGCGATCATCGTCGCCGTCATCGTCGGCATCACCCTCGGCATGGTTGCAGAACGCTTCCGCGGGAAATGGCCGGAGCTGGGCAGCAACTTCATCGCTCTCCTCGGACTCTCGGTCCCAAACTTCTGGCTCGGACTCCTGGCGATCATGGGTCTGGCGTCATCCTCGGCTGGTTCCCTGCCTCGGGATACGTTGACATTCTCTCCGATCCGATCCGCGGCATCTACTATCTCACCCTGCCAGCAGTGATCCTGGGCACCAGCCTGGCAGCCGTCATCACCCGGCAGACGCGGGCGTCGATGATCGAAAGCATGGGCACCGATTACGTGCGCATGGCACGAGCAAAGGGGTTGTCCAGACCACGGGTCCTCTTCCGATACGGACTGCGCAACTCACTTATCGTCCTCGTCACGATCATCGGCCTGCAATTGGGTGGTCTGATCTCCGGCGCCGTGGTCACGGAGAGGATCTTCGCGTTGCCTGGCCTTGGCAAGCTCACGCTCGATGCGGTCTTCTCTCGCGACTATCCGGTTATCCAGGCCGTCGTCCTCGTCATCACCGCCTCCTACATACTCATCAACCTGGCCGTCGACATCCTCTATTCGGTCATCAACCCACAGATCCGAGTCAGCGAGGACGCCTCATGACCACACCCATCGTCACCAACTCCGACAAGAACACGCAGGGCCTCGACCCTGAATTCCAGGCATCGAACAACCGCGCCTGGTGGCTGCTGCGCTCAATCCTGTCCAACCCGATGGGACTCATCGGCTCCGTTATGGTCGCCATCGTTGTGCTCATCGGACTGTTTGCGCCACTCATCGCCCCCTACGGCTTCGCGCAGACGAACTTTCAGGCGCCATTCCAGGTGCCGGGCACGATCGGTTACGTATTCGGCACCGACGACCTGGGACGTGACATCCTCTCCAGGCTCGCTGTCGGAGTTCGCGCGTCTCTACAGGTCGGACTCCTGGCTGTTGCATTGGCCGTCATCGTCGGTACGCCCCTTGGCTTGCTGGCTGGATATTTCCGAGGTCTCGACGCGATCATCTCGCGGCTGACCGATGTCACTCTGGCGTTCCCGTTCCTCATCATCGCCGTCGGACTCGCCGCCATTTCCGGGCCCAGTTTGGCCAATGCGGCGATCGCCCTCGGCATCTCACAGGTTCCTACGATGATCCGAGTCGTCAGAGGTGAAACGATGCGGCTGAAATCTGCCGATTTCGTCAAAGCCGCCATCGCCACCGACGCTTCGAAGACACGTATTCTGGGCATGCACATCCTGCCCAATATCGCCTCGGCGATCATCGTGCAGGCCACCGTCATCATCCCCACCGCTGTAATCGGAGAATCGATCCTCTCCTTCCTCGGCCTGGGCATCCAGCCGCCCTCACCCAGTTTGGGAATCATGCTCTCCGATGCGCAGCAATACATCTTCCGCGCGCCGTCGACCGCACTGTTCCCCGGTCTTGCGATCTTGGTCATCTGCTTGGCCTTCAACCTCTTCGGGGACGCCCTGCGCGACGCCCTCGACCCCAACTCGAAGAAGGGACACTGACATGTCGTTCACCCCACCCGCTACCTTCACCACCCGACCCACCTTGGAGGGGCATTTCGGGATGGCCGCCTCCACGCACTGGCTGGCGACTGCGGCATCGCAGGCTGTCCTGGAACGCGGCGGGAACGCTTTCGACGCGGCCGTGGCAGGAGCCTTCCTCCTCCACGTCGTCGAACCTCATCTCAACGGCCCCGGCGGTGACATGACAGGGGTCTTCGCCACCGCCGAAGACCCGGCGAATCCGCAGATCATGATGGGCCAAGGCCCGGCCCCCGCCGCTGCAACCATCGACCACTACCGCGGTGAGGGCCTCGACATGGTCCCCGGAGCCGGAGCGCTCGCGGCCGCAGTCCCCGGCGCCGTCGACTCCTGGCTCAACCTGCTTGAACACCACGGCACCTGGGAACTCGCCGATGTCCTCGACTTCGCCATCGACTATGCCGAGAACGGCCACCCCGTCCTCGGTCGAGTCGTTGGGACCATCGAGCGCGTCCGAGAGCTGTTCACCGAACACTGGCCCACGTCCGCAGCCCAGTGGATGCCGGAGGGACAGATCCCGAAGACCGGTGACCTCGTCTACAACCGCCCCTATGCCGCGGTCCTGAAAAGACTCATCAGCGCAGGTGAGGGGGCGGAAGGTCGCGCAGCGAGAGTTGCTGCGGCACGTCAGGAATGGAAGTCCGGCTTCGTCGCCGAGGCGATTGCACATTTCATCTCGACCCCGCACCGGCACTCGACCGGCGGTGACCACGCGGGCGTTATGACGGCCGCCGACTTCGCCGGATTCGACGCGCACTTCGAAGATCCGGTGACGATCGACTTCCGCGGCTATTCGATTGCGAAGATAGGGGCCTGGGGCCAGGGCCCTGTGCTGCTGCAGACGCTGAAGATCCTCGACGGATTCGACGATGAGCGACTCGACCCCTCGACCGAGATGGGTGCGCACACGATCCTCGAAGCACTCAAACTGGCGATGGCCGACCGCGACACCTACTACGGTGACGCAGACGTCGACCTCGACTGGCTGCTCAGCGAAGACTACGCGGCCAGTCGCCGCGAACTCATCACTGAGGAAGCCTCACTCGAATTCCGACCCGGCGCCGATCGGACAGGGGATGTCCCGACCTTCGCCCCGCCACTCGTGCTCGAGGGCGCGGACAAGGAAGCCATGGCCAAGGCCGGCATCGGCGAACCCACTGTGCAGAAGAACGGCGTCAACAACGGCGACACCTGCCACATCGATGTCGTCGACCGCTGGGGCAACATCATCTCGGCCACACCCTCGGGCGGGTGGCTGCAGTCCTCGCCGGTCATCCCGGAACTCGGTTTCTGCTTGGGCACCCGCCTGCAGATGGTGTGGCTCGACGAGACTGCGCCCTCGGCTCTGACTCCGGGCAAGCGCCCCCGCACCACACTGACTCCGACATTGATCTCGAAGGATGGGCAACCGGTCATCGCGCTCGGTTCACCAGGCGGTGATCAGCAGGAGCAGTGGCAGCTGCTGCTCATCTTGCGCATGCTCGTCGGAGGATACGCACCGCAGCAGGCGATCGATGCACCCGCCTTGCACACGACCGCTCTGGCCGGGTCGTTCTGGCCACGCACCTGGGTGCCGGGTGGAGCAGTCGTCGAGGACCGCCTCGGCGAAGAAGTCATCAACGGACTCATCGCACGCGGTCACGTCGTGACCAAAGCTGGCGACTGGGAACTGGGCAGGCTCTCCTGCGTCACCCGCGACCCGGCCACCGGCCGAGTCACCGCAGGGGCGAACCCACGCGGTGCCCAGGGATATGCGGCGGGACGATGATGAGCACCGAAACCAACAACGGTGTGGAACCGTCAGAATTCGTCCTTGAGGTCTCTGACCTCGAAGTCTCCTATGAGGCCCCGGTACTCCACGATGTCGGCTTCACCCTGGCACCGGGGGAGCGATTGGCTCTCGTCGGGCAGTCGGGATCAGGCAAGTCCACGACGATCAGCGCGATCCTCGGGCTCCTACCCGGGGCAGGGCACGTCAGCTCCGGAACCGTGAAGTACCGGGGTGAGGAGCTCGTCCGGGCAGATGCCCAGCGCCTCCAGACATTGCGCGGCCGTTCGATCGCCTTGGTGCCACAGGACCCCATGGCGAGCCTCAACCCGAGCATGCGCGTGGGCGACCAGATCGCCGACGCCCTGCGGACATACGGAATGTCGAACTCCGCCGAGGTGACCCGAAACGTCGTACGCCTGATGACCGAAGCGGGAATCCCGGAAGCCGAGAACCGGCGACGGTCCTATCCGCACGAATTCTCTGGCGGTATGCGACAGCGGATCCTCATCGCGATCGCCTTGTCCGGGGAGCCTGACCTCATCATCGCCGACGAGCCGACTTCCGCTCTCGACGTGACTGTGCAGAAGCAGATCCTCGATCATCTGCAGAAACTTGTCACCGAGCGGGGGACCTCGCTGCTCTTCGTCACCCACGACCTGGGTGTCGCAGGCGAGCGGACCGACACAATTCTTGTGATGAACGACGGTCGCGTCGTGGAACGGGGAACACCACAGCAGGTGCTGGGCAACCCGCAGGACGACTACACGAAAGCCCTGGTCAAGGCCGCCCCCAGTATCGTTGTCGACCGAGAGCCGAGCCCCGTTCGCGGGGCTGCGGGATCAAATCCTGACGCACAAACCGACGACGATAGTCCCGAGAGTGGGGCCACCTCGGCGAATGTGCTCGAAATCAACGATCTGCACAAGATCTACAAGCTGCGCGGCCGGGGCAGAGAGGTGCACGCGCTCAACGGCGTGAGCTTCACGGCCAAGCGCGGTCAAACTACTGCAGTGATCGGCGAATCCGGATCCGGAAAGTCGACGATCGCAAAGATCGTGCTCGGACTCGAGAAGGCCACCAGCGGGGAGGTCCTTGCCGGAGGCCGCAACGTCGACGCCACCTCGCGAGCCGAACGGACCATTCTGCGCCGATTCAGTCAGCCGGTGTTCCAAGATCCGTTCTCCTCTCTTAACCCGATGTGGGGTATCGAGCGGATCATCCGTGAGCCCCTCGACGTGTTCAAGATCGGTACCCAGGCCGAGCGGAGACGCAAGGTTGCCGAGGTGCTCGATCAGGTGGCTCTGCCAGCGTCGATGCTCGAGCGTCGGCCTGCCGATCTCTCCGGTGGTCAGCGACAGAGGATCGCGATCGCCCGGGCACTGATCAGCGAACCTGAGCTGCTCATCTGCGATGAGGCGGTGTCGGCTCTCGACGTCCTCGTGCAGGAGCAGATCCTCGAACTTCTGCGTCAGCTGCAGTCAGGACTCGGTGTGAGCTGCCTGTTCATCACGCACGATCTTGCAGTTGTCGCGAACTTGGCAGACGATGTTGTAGTGATGAAGAACGGAGAGGTCGTCGAGGCGGGCGCGACGCGAGAGGTCATTGATCGTCCGGCCGCGGAGTACACGCAGAAGCTGTTGGCCGCCGTGCCCGGTTCCGGTTTGCTCAATGCCTGAACCTGGTTCTTCACCGCGGCCGGGTTCGGCCCCAAAGTCGAGCGCGGCCTCGACTTCGAACAGCATCGCCGTCGGGGCGAAGATCCGCCACGACATCATCAAGGGCGTGCACCCGCCCGGCGGCAAGCTCCGCGAAGCGGCCCTGGCGAAGCAGTACGACGTTTCGCGGATCCCGATTCGAGAGGCGCTGCGTTCCCTCGAGTCCGAGGGGCTCGTCGAGTCACGGCCGTACAGCGGCAGCATGGTCGCCCCATCACCGGTCGAGGACGCCGAGGATCTGTTCGAGATCCGCATCGTCTTAGAATCCGCGACCGCCAAACGAGCGGCGAAGCGCGCAGTGCAGCAGAGCAACGGTGAGGTTCCCGACGAACGGTGGCGGACGATCCGCAAGGAGATCAACGAGATCCTCGATGCCGGTGACATCGTCATCGGGGAGGAACGCTACGACGACCTCGCGGTGCTCAACATGCGCTTCCACTTCGCCATCGCCGAACTCAGCGGCAGCCTCTCCTTCGTCAGCCTGCTGCGCCAGATCTCGGGCAAGATCGAATGGCTCTACTCACTCAACGTCACCCGCCGCGGCCCGCAGGCCTGGCCCGAACACCGCGACATCATCGCCGCCATCGACGCCGGGCAAGAGACGAAGGCTGCCGAGGTGATGGGCCAGCACGTGCGCCGCAGTCGCGACTCGTACTTCACCATGATGGCCGAGAGGCCTCCTAGTCGGGTCGGTTGCCGACGTAGCAAAGCAGTCTCAGGAGTGAAGGGTGTTCAGACCTCGACGATCATCTCGATCTCGACCGGGACATCCAGCGGCAGGACCGCCACACCTACTGCACTGCGGGCATGGACTCCGACGTCGCCGAAGACCTCGCCGAGGAGCTCGCTGGCACCATTGATCACCTGTGGCTGAGCAGTGAAGTCCGGTGCGCTGGCGACGAAGCCCGTGACCTTGACGATGCCTTTGATCGCAGACAGCTCACCGGTGATCGCACGAATGGCGGCCAGGGCGTTGAGGGTGCACTGGCGAGCCGTCGCCTGGGCGTCTTCGAGGCTGACCTCGGCACCGACCTTGCCCGTGTGGATCGGCTGCCCGCCCTGCACGGGAAGCTGGCCCGAGGTGTAGATGTACTGACCTGTGCGCACGGCCGGAATATAGGCGGCCACGGGCGCGGCGACCTCGGGGATCGCCAATCCGCGCTCTTCGAGGCGAGCTTCGGGTGTGATTGTCGATTCGCTGCTCATTTGAGGACTCCTGTCGTCATGAATTCGTCGAGGCGCTCACGGTAGCCGGTGGTGTCGATTTCGGCTTCGGTCAGCCATTGGGACGAATAGTATTTGTCGAGATAGCGCTCGCCGGGGTCGCAGATCAACGACACCAGACTTCCCGTCTGTCCGGCCGCCTTCATCTGCGACACGATCCGGAACGCGGCCCACAGGCCGGTGCCCGTCGACGCCCCGGCACGACGCCCCATCAGTGTCTCGAGCAGCTGGATGGATGCGATGGCGGCAGCGTCGGGAACATGCATCATCCGGTCGATGCTCGACGCGATGAAGCTCGCCTCGACCCGCTGTCGTCCGATGCCCTCGATCCGGGACCCCTGATCGGTCGTCGCCGCCGGATCGTGGTCGCGCCAGCCGGCGAAGAAGGCCGAATTGTCCGGATCGGCCACGCAGATGCCCGTGGCCCGACCGGTGTAGCGAACATATCTGGCCAGGGTCGCCGAGGTGCCGCCCGTGCCGGCGGTGGCGATGATCCAGGAGGGTTCGGGGTGGGTCTCACTCGACATCTGATCGAAGATCGACTCGGCGATATTGTTGTTGCCGCGCCAGTCCGTGGCCCGTTCGGCATAGGTGAACTGGTCCATGTAGTGACCGCCGGACTCTGCGGCCAGATCAGCCGCGACCTCGTAGACCTCATTGGCGTTGTCGACGAAATGGCAGGTGCCGCCGTAGAACTCGATGAGCGAGATCTTCTGGGCACTCGTCGATCGGGACATGACGGCGATGAACGGAACGCCGATCAGCTGGGCGAAATACGCTTCGGAGACCGCGGTCGATCCGCTGGAGGCCTCCACAACCGGGCGACCGGGGCGAATCCACCCATTACACAGTGCATGGAGGAAGAGTGAGCGGGCCAGACGGTGTTTGAGTGAACCGGTGGGATGGCTCGACTCGTCTTTGAGATAGAGGTCGATTCCCCATGCGGCGGGCAGCGGCACATGCAGCAGGTGCGTGTCCGAGGATCTGTTGGCATCTGACTTCACCGCTCTGATGGCTCCGGCCAGCCACTGGCGGGCTTGCGGATCGTAGCGGTCGATGTCGTCTTCGGCAGGCACGCTCGTGTGATCGTGTGAGTCGGTCATGGCCTCGAGCTTATGGGATATCCCAGACGATGCGACAGCGCCGACGCTGGATGCGCCGGCGCTGACAAATCTCACTTCAGCCCTCGGCGAGCATCTTCTCGAGCTTGTCGTAGCCCTCGCGAATTCCGTGCTCCATGCCGGAGGCGACCATTCCGTCGCGAGATTCGAGGGAGTCGAAGACCGATGTCGACTGCAGGCGGGTCCGCCCATCGCCGAGGTCGGTGAGCGTGAGGATCTCGAGGTTCACGGCATCCGGGAAGCCCTCGAAGGTAAAGGTCTGGACGATGCGTTCGTCCTCCCTCACTTCATGGAAGGACCCGAAGAAGCCGTACTCACCGTTGTCGTCGGTCGAGACGTAGCTCCACTTCCCGCCGGTCTGTGCGTCCCATTCACGGATCGTGTTCGTGATCGAGTCCGGTCCGCACCATTTCACGAAGAGCTCAGGATCGGTGTGGGCCCGGAACACCTTGTCCGGAGTAGCGGCGAAGTCGCGCGTGATCGAGACGGTCTGGGTCCCTTCCGGCACGTCGAGCTGCAGAGTGGAATAGTCGGTGTCATTGGTGGTGGTCATGTCATGCTCCTTTGCTTGATTCTTCTTCTGAGTCCTCGTCCGCGTTCATCTCATCGAGAACGGCGTCGAGGCGTTGGTAGCGTTCTTCGGCCTGGCGTTGATATCTCTCGATCCATTTCGTCATCAGATCGAACACATTGTCTTCGAGGTGGACCGGTCTGCGCTGGGCGTCACGGGTGCGAGTGACCAGTCCAGAGTCCTCGAGCACCTTGAGGTGTTTCGACACGGCCTGGACGCTGACCTCATAGGGCTCGGCGAGCTCGTTGACCGTGGCGTCGGCGATGGACAGCCTGGCGACCATGTCTCGTCGAGTCGGGTCGGCCAGGGCCGCGAACACCTTTGTCAGTTGGTCTGCCACCGAACCTCCAATCGTTAATCAACCTGTTGGTTAAATACAACGGTAGACCGACACGACCATGTATTCAACCGTTTTGTTGAATAAGTTTTTCGCAGGCAACCAAAGAACCCTCTGACCAGAGTCGATGTTCAAAAGAACACGATCTTTTCTCACCTCACCGACCGATTCCGCACTCAGGATTTCTGCTCAGCACCACCTCGGCGAGGCAGGTCTGTCGTATGGTCGCAATAGCGACAGCGCCGGATCAGGGTCGAGGGTCATCGCCGATGACGCCGGCGCTCATGTCCGGGAAAGACAACGATGTCTGGGGAATGACAATGCCAACTTTGCGACAGCAGCTGTTCCGAGTGAAGCCGGTCCCGCAGCAGGGCGAGAGCTCGGGGAGTGACCTCAAACGTACGATCGGCCTGTTCTCACTGACCATGATCGGCGTCGGATCGACCATCGGCACCGGTATCTTCTTCATCCTCTCCGAGTCGGTGCCCGTTGCCGGACCTGCAGTGATCTGGTCCTTCGTCATCGCCGGCCTCGTCGCCGGTCTCGCGGTCATCTGCTATGCGGAGCTGGCTGGCAGCGTGCCGGTGTCCGGATCCTCCTATTCCTACGCCTATGCGACTCTCGGCGAGCTGCCTGCCATGGGCGTCGCGGCCTGTCTCCTCCTCGAGTACGGGGTCGCGGGAGCCGCGGTCGCCGTCGGCTGGTCGCAATACGTCAACCAGCTGCTGTTCAACCTCTTCGGCTTCGAGATCCCCCACGCCCTGGCCTACGCGCCGGAGGAAGGCGGGATCGTCAACCTGCCCGCGATCCTGCTGCTGGCCATGTGCTGCTTCCTGCTGGTTCGCGGCACCGGGGAATCGGTCGTCATCAACACCGTCATGGTGTGCACGAAGATCGGCGTCCTCCTGTTCTTCGTCTGCGTCGGAGTCACCGGCTGGAACGTCGACAACTTCGCTGATTTCGCCCCCTTCGGATTTTCCGGGGTGGTGGCAGGCTCGGGCCTCATCTTCTTCAGCTACGTCGGCATGGACGCTGTGGCCACAGCCGGCGATGAGACGAAGAACCCGAAGAAGACCATGCCCCGAGCGCTCATCGCCGCCCTCATCATCGTCACCACCGTCTACGTTCTTGTCGCCGTCGCGGCCCTGTCGGCTCAGCCCTGGCAGGAATTCGAGGGGCAGAGCGCCGGGCTGTCGGCGATTCTTGAGAACATCGTCGGCGCCCAGTGGCCGGGCACCGTTGTCGCCGCCGGTGCCGTGATCTCGATCTTCTCCGTCACCCTCGTCTCGATCTATGGTCAGACACGCATCCTGTTCACGATGTCACGCGACGGAATGATGCCCAAGCTCTTCGGCGAGGTCAATCCCCGCACGCTCACCCCGGTCAAGGGAACGATCGTCGTCACCGTCGTCATCGCCATCCTGGCCGGCTTCATACCGCTGAACTTCCTCGCCGAGATGACGAGCATCGGCACCCTCGTGGCCTTCGTCGTCGTGTCCCTGGCCGTCATCATCCTGCGCGTGCGCGAACCCAACCTCGAACGCGGCTTCAAGGTGCCCTTCTACCCGGTCCTGCCGGTGCTCGCGATCATCGGCTGCCTGTGGATCATCAGCAACCTGCAGATCATCACGATCGTCGTCTTCCTCATCTGGACGGCGGTCATCCTCGGCCTGTACTTCATCTTCGGTCGCAAGTCCTCAGTACTCGGCAAGCAGCGAGCAGAACAAGAACGCATTGGCGGAACCGATCCTGCAGGAGGGAAACAATGAGCATCGTCGTCGGCATTGCACCAGGTCAGGACAATAGGCCGGCCGTAGAGTTGGGGGTCGTGCTCGCACGGTCCTATGGACACCGGCTGGTGGCAGTAGCCATCGACTCCGCCGCCTGGCCGATGAGTCCCGCGCTGTTCGAAAGCGAATACCAGAAGAAGCTGCGCAACGTCGCCGAGGCTGCCCTGGACGAGGTGCGGGCGCTCCTTCCCGATGACATCGAGTCCGAATGCCTCGTCCACAGTGCCCGTTCATCGCGACGGGGACTGCTCGAGATGTGCCAGAAGGAGAATGCCTTCCGCCTCGTTGTGGGCCCCGCCGCCGACGGGAAGCCGGGACGGATCGCCTTGGGCTCCGTCTCCACCGGACTGCTGCACAGCGCCAGCCTGCCCGTGGCACTTGCCCCGGTCGGATACCGGGTTGCCCCGGAGGCCCGCCTGCGCAGGCTCACTGCCGCATACAGCGGTTCGTCCACCTCGGCGGACCTCATCCTCGGAGCCGCCGTGGTATCTGCCGAGTCCGGTGTGCCCTTCCGCATCGCCTCGTTCGCACCCCGGTCGCGGGTGATTTCGGCCGCCGGTGTGGGACTCGATGTCGAATCCAGCGTCATCGATGAGTGGGCCAACGTGATCCGACGCGACACCGACGAGATCCTGTGCTCGATCGACCGGCTTCAGATCAAGCCCGGCGAGACCGATGTCGCCATCGGGACAGGGCCGGACTGGGAAAGTGCGCTCTCTGCGGTCCAATGGGAGGATCCCGAGATCATGATGCTCGGCTCCTCCGGCCTCGGGGCGCTCAAGCGGGTGTCATTGGGCAGCCACGCGATGCGGATTCTGCAGCACTCACCGGTGCCCATCGTCGTCGTGCCTCGGCGAGCGAAGTCTGATTACACCTCGGCGGCCGTCTGAGTTCCGGAGGCTGCGGTCGTCTGACGGCTGGGGGCGGCGGCCCTCGTTTCTGCTGAGCAGCAGTGGCAAGCAGCAGGTAGGAAACGGACGAAAATGTGGGTCGACAGCCCGCAATTCCGCAGTGCGGAAGAGATTGTGCGATGGTCCACAAAACTAGTGTCCAATACTTGAACGATTCCAACCTAGGATGTGAGACGCCGCTAGCGTGGGCCCACAGGCTCACACAGCGCGTCCGTCCAACGACGGCCGGATGCGGGAGCCTGGTGAACAAGGAAGGAACCGTATGGAATTGCTGCGTTTGGGCCCCATCGGCCACGAGATCCCGGTCGTGCGTGACAACGACGTCTACTACGATCTGCGCCCCCTGACCACCGACATCACCCCAGAGTTCTTTGCCGACGACGGCATCGGACGAGTCCGCACCGCACTGGACGAAGGCAGCCTCGTGCCCCTCGAAGGAGCGGAGGATCTGCGCATCGGAGCGCCGGTTGCTCGCCCCTCGGCAGTGGTGTGCGTGGGCATGAACTACGCGGCGCATGCTCGAGAAGCTGGCGCAGAGCCGCCCGCGGCTCCCGTCGTCTTCTTCAAGATGCCATCGACGATCGCCGGCCCCTACGATGCGCTCGAGTTGCCGCCCTACGCTACGAAGGCCGACTGGGAGGTCGAGCTGGGACTGGTCATCGGCAGCCGAGCCTTCAGAGTCGCCTCGGCGGAGGACGCATACTCACATGTGGCCGGGTACATGCTGGCCAACGACCTGTCCGAACGCAGGTTCCAGATCGAGGAGTCCGGCGGACAGTGGTCGAAGGGGAAGAACCTCCCCGGCTTCACGCCTCTGGGTCCGTGGATCAGGCCCGCCGCCGAGGTGGATCCCGGATCCCTGCGACTGCGCAGTTGGGTCAATGGCGATGTGCGCCAGGATTCGTCGACGCGTGACCTGATCTTCGATGTCGGGCAGATCATCTATCTGCTCAGCCAGACGATGCCCTTCGAGCCCGGGGACGTGATCCTGACCGGCACACCTCAGGGTGTGGCGATGTCGGGGAAGTTCCCGTTCCTGACCGATGGCGATGTCGTTGAGATGGAGATCGACGGCCTCGGCCGCCACCGCCAGGCGGTGGCCGTCACGCAGTGACGACAGCCTAGAAGCATGAAAGAGGGGCGGTACTCCCGATCGGGAGTACCGCCCCTCTTCAGTTACTGCGTAAAGCTGTGGGGATCAGCGCTGCTGGTCGAAGCCGCCCTGTTCCTGGCCGCCTTCGTTTCCGCCACCGAAGCCGCCCTGCTGCTGGCCACCCTGCTCGTTGTCGCCGCCGAAGCCGCCACCCTGCTGGCCGCCGCCACCCTGGTTGCCTTCGTTGCCGCCGAAGCCGCCCTGTTCCTGGCCACCGGACTGCTGTCCGCCCTGGCCGCCTTCGCCGCTCGTTGTCGCCGCCGCCGAAGCCGCCGGACTGCTGGCCTCCTGGGACTGGCGCTCTGCTCGTTGCCGCCGAAGCCGCCCTGCTCGGACTGCTGTCCGCCCTGGCCGCCTTCGCGCGCTCGTTGTCGCCGCCGCCGAAGCCGCCCTGGTCGCCACCCTGCTGCTGGTTACCCTGCTGCTGGCCGCCCTGCTGTTCCTGGCCGCCCTGCTGTTCCTGGCCGCCGCCGAAGCCGCCGCCCTGCTGCTCCTGGTCGCCGCCGCCGAAGTTCTCGTTGTCCTGTCCAAAGTTTTCCGACATGTTTAGCTCCTTGGTTGATGGCATACGGCCGCGTCCTGCGGCTTGGTTGCCAGTCTTAAACATCAACAGTCCTGCCACAAGGGGGAACAAGGGAAATTGCGTGAAATTGGCTCAAGTCTCAGAGGCTGTTCATTTCCCGCCGATCTTCACAGGAAGCTCGGAGATAACCGTCGCGGTGAATGACGTTTCAACAAGATAGGGTCATCGATTCCACCTCCCGTCAGTCCTCCCGTCACTACTCCCCGTCAGTGGATGGACGCTGGATTCGTCGACCCGAGGGCGTCCTGAATTTCGAAATGTCGCTGTTGATCTTGCTGACCTGGCACCATTGCAGAAAGACAGAAACCGGAACAGACCGGTACGGCATCGACCGGCGCAGTCCGGTAGACAGATCCGAGCCCGATCGACGAACAGGAGCATCGACATGACAGCACGTCGTCTTCCACTCAGCGGTGTGCGAGTCCTCGAACTCGGCAACTACATCGCGGCACCCACCACCGGGCGCATGCTTGCCGACTTCGGCGCGGAGGTCATCAAGATCGAACGCCCCGAGAGCGGCGACGAACTCCGCAACTGGCGCCTCAAGCAGGGCACCACCTCGATGCTCTATCGCACCATCAACCGCAATAAGAAGTCCGTTGTCCTCGACCTCCGCTCGGAGGAAGGGAAGGCATCGGCCCTCGAGCTCGTGCGCCGCAGCGATATCGTGCTGGAGAACTTCCGCCCCGGAACCATTGAGAAATGGGGACTCGGGCCCGAGGTCCTCGAAGAGGCCAACCCCGACATCATCCTGGTTCGCATCTCCGCCTTCGGTCAGACCGGTCCCATGTCCGAACGTCCCGGTTTCGCCGCCGTCGCCGAAGGCTACTCCGGCTTCCGCGAGCTCGTCGGTGACCCCGACCGGCCCCCGGTGCGCGTGGGCATCTCGATCGGTGACTCCATCGCCGGCATGCAGGCCGCCTTCGGTGCCGTGATGATGCTCTTCGATCGTCAGCGCCAGAAGATCGCCGGTGCCGCCGAGGCTGTCGTCGGCTCCGATCACAGCTTCGAAGGCCGGAGTTCCCTGGCCGATCGCACGGTCGACGTCGCCCTTAATGAAGCCATGTTCTCCGTCATGGAGTCCCTCGTCCCCGATTACTCCGCCTTCGGCGAGACGCGCACGCGCACCGGCGGCCGGATGGAGGGCATCGCCCCCTCGAACGGCTACCTCTGCGCCGGCGGAAAGTCCGTGGTCATCGCCGGCAACGGCGACGGAATCTACAAACGCCTCATGGACGCCGTCGACCGCCCGGACCTCGGCGAAGACCCCGACCTGCAGACCAATGCCGGACGGTGGGAGCGACGAGAGGAACTCGACGAGGCCATCGGTGCCTGGTGTGCGAAGCGCGATGTCGCCGAGGTGGTCGAGACACTGGAGGCCGCCGGCGTTCCAGCCGGGCCGATCTACACCGCCGAAGACCTCGTGGCCGATGAGCAGCTGGCCGCGCGCGGCATGATCCAGCACCTCGACGTCTCGACCGGCGAAGAGATGCTCAGCGATGTCGCCTTCCCGGGAATCACCCCGGTCATCGGCGGCTCATCGATCCCGATCGACCACCTCGGCCCGGATCTGGGCGAACACACCGACGAAGTGCTCGAACAACTCGGCGGGAAACTGCCCGAACGCGACTGAACAATCACGACAGTCCACTGAGCAATCACGACAGTCTTGGGCGACGCCTCAGCCCAGGACCAAGCACGGTCTTCTGAACTGCCGAGAACAGGAGTCCCATTAAACGGGAGTGACCGTCTTCACTTCACGTCCGCTTCTCACATAGCGAGCAATTCGTGTCCGCGCTCACCACGGGGGACCCGCGAACGGCTATGTTGATGGCAGACGGCAACACGCAAGGGAGCGTGAGGCCGATCTCTTCCCGCTGTCCGGGAAAGAAGCAGGTCAACGAAGGAGCTCCCACCATGGTTCGGCCCACATCGGTCACGATTCTCGACACAACGCTGCGCGACGGTCTCCAGATCGAAGACGCCATCGTTCCCACCGAGGCCAAGGTCGCACTCGGCGAGCAGCTCATCGCCGCAGGTCTCAAGGAGATCGAGGTCGGATCGTTCGTCAATCCGAAGAAGGTCCCACAGATGGCCGACACCGGAGAGGTCCTGCAGTGCCTTCAGTCCCACGAGGCCGAAGGCGTCGACTTCTTCACCCTCGTCTTCAACCTCAAGGGTGCTCAGCGCGCCGTCGACGCCGGGGCGAAGAACATCAAACTCGTCCTCTCCGCCTCCGAAGGCCACTCGCAGGCGAACTCCGACGCCCCGATCGCCCAGGCCACGCAACGTCTTCTCGAAGCCGCGACCTTCGCCAAAGACAACGGGGTGCGCTTCGACATCGCCACCGCAGTCAGCTTCATCTGCCCCTTCGACGGCATCACCGATGCCGACCACCTCGTCGAGGTCCTGCGTCCATTCGTCGACGCCGGGGCGCACGGGGTCGGGGTTGCCGACACCATCGGAAATGCCAACCCATCGCTGGTGGCCAGGAACACCTCGGCGGTCATCGAAGCCTTCCCGGGCAATCCGGTCAACCTGCACCTGCACGACACCTACAACTTCGGAATGGCCAACGTCATCGCCGCACTCGACCTCGGAATCTCGAACTTCGACGCGGCCATGGGCGGCCTCGGCGGCTGCCCCTTCGCCCCGGGCGCGGCCGGCAACATCGGCACCGATGACCTCGTCCACCTCCTCCACCGCGAAGGCGTGAACACCGGAGTCGACGTCGAGGCTCTCTCGACAATCCGGGAACCGCTGACGGCAGCCGTCGGCCACGAACTGACCTCCAGCCTCTCCTCGATCCCCGCCGTCCCGGCTGCTTACCATGCTTGAGCAGGGCGAATCCTCGACCGTGGGCGCGGAGGAGCTGCCGCTGGCGGGCATCCGCGTCATCGAGTTCTCCCACATGGTCATGGGGCCCAGCTGCGGGATGATCCTCGCCGACCTGGGCGCCGAGGTGATCAAAGTCGAACCGCGTGGAGCCGGGGACAAGACCCGCTACCTGCCCGGCTCAGGATCCGGGCTGTTCCCCGCCTTCAACCGCAACAAGCAGTCCGTGCAGCTCGACATCGCCGAGGCGGCCGACCGTGACGTCGCCCTGTCCCTCATCGATTCCGCCGATGTTCTCCTCGAGAACTTCCGCGTCGGGAAGATGGAATCCATGGGTTACGGCTACGAGGAGCTCGCGCAGCGCAATCCGCGCCTCATCTACTGCTCCCTCAAGGGATTCCTGTCCGGCCCCTATGGTCAGCGCACCGCCCTCGACGAGGTCGTGCAGATGCTCGGCGGCCTGGCGTATATGACCGGCCCGCCCGGACAGCCGCTGCGCGCCGGAGCCAGCGTCAACGACATCATGGGCGGCATGTTCGGCGTCATCGGCGTGCTCTCTGCACTGCGTGTGCGCGAACGCACCGGTGAGGGACAGGTCATCAACTCCGCCCTGTTCGAGAACAACGCCTTCCTCGTCGGCACGCACATGGCTCAGGCCCAGATCAGCGGGGAACCGCTGCGTCCGATGCCCACCCGTCGGGCCACCTGGGCCGTCTACGACATCTTCCGAGACAAGCACGATGACCAGATCTTCGTCGCCGCCGTCAGCGACGGGCAATGGCATGACCTCTGCGACGAGTTCGATCTGAGCCAGCTCGCCGGCGATCCCGAGCTCGAGACGAACCAGGGACGAGTCGACCAGCGCGATCGCATCCACCGTGAACTGCAGGCCGCGCTGTCCCGACTCGACCTCGCGGAGATCGAGGAGAAATGCACCCGCCGCGGACTGCCGGTCGCCCCGGTCAACACCCCGGCCGACCTCACCACCGACTCCCACCTCGTCGCCTCCGGGGCCCTGGCCAGCACCGGCCTGCCCAGCGGCGACCAGGTCGACGTGCCGCTGCTGCCGCTGACCTTCGGCGGTCGTCGACTGGGATTGCGCAGCGATGTGCCCACACCCGGTGAGCACAACAACCGGTACCGCGACGGACCAGCCGACACCTCGGCGACGGACTCCGATTCCGGGCAGACAGCGAAGACTGACCCATTCGCCACGGACACCGATGTCGAAGAGTCGAA
The DNA here is from genome assembly GCF_028201555.1 of Brevibacterium sp. BDJS002. NCBI lineage: Bacteria > Bacillati > Actinomycetota > Actinomycetes > Micrococcales > Brevibacteriaceae > Brevibacterium > Brevibacterium sp. BDJS002. The sequence continues at coordinate 226,299 of NZ_CP116392.1, forward strand.
GACGCAGTCCCAGTAACACCACAGGCAGTCCCAGCAGCACCACAGTCATTCCACCACAGCAGATATCAGTTGCATTCGAAGGAGAAGCAATGCGGTCAACGGTGATCACAGGACAAGGACGGGCCACCTCGGCGAGACAGAAGGGGAGAGCGTTGAAACCGGCCATCAAGGTCGGTGCGGTGCTCGCATCACTGGCGCTCGTGGCCACGGGATGCGGCAACAAGGCGCAGCCGCCGGGGGAGGGCAGCGACTACCCGAAGGGCCCGGTCACGGTCAACGTCCCGTCGGAGCCCGGCTCCGGTTGGGACACCACCGCGCGTGCCCTCGTCGAAGCCCTGCAGAAGGAGGAGATCGTCTCCACACCGCTGCCGGTCCAGAACAAGCCCGGCGGCACGGGCTGCATGTGGATGACGTCGATGATGCAGCAGGAGAAGGGCAAGGACGACCAGATCGCGATCACCTCGCTGGCGAGCCAGACGATGAAGGCTCGCGGACTCTGCGAATTCGGTCCCGAGGACACCACCCTCATCGCCACCATGTACGTCGAGGACTTCATGGTCGTCACCCCCGATAAGGGCGATATCAAATCGGTCGAAGACCTGGTCAAGGCGCTGAAGAAGGACCCGCAGAAGGTCACTGTGGCCGCCTCAGGCGATGACACGCTGCCCTTCGCACTGTTCGCCAAGGAAGCCGGAGTCGACCCGGCCGACATCAACTTCGTCAACTACGAAGGCGGCGGCGAGCAGACCACCGCCATGCTCAACGGTGATGCGAAGGTCGCCATCGCCGGGCTGAGCGAATTCCGTTCCGTGCTGGAATCCGGTGACATCAAACCGCTCGTGACCTTCGCGAAGGAACCCCTGCAAGCCCCCTACGACGCGGTTCCCACCGCCGCTGATGCCGGCTACGACGTGACCCTTGGCAACTGGCGCGGAGTCTACGGACCGGCCGAAATGCCACAGGAGGCCGTCGACTACTGGGCCAAGACGCTCGAAGAGGTCAGCGAGACGAAGACCTGGAAGGACACGCTGGAGAAGAACCAGTGGGCTCCCGAGTTCCTCACCGGCGACGAGGCCAAGAAGTACGCCGAAGAGACAGCCGCCACCGTTGAGGAGGGCGTCAAAGAGACCGACCTGGGCAACAGCAAATGAGGACGCTGACTCCGGCGCTGAGAGGTGATGTCATCACCGGCATCGCCGTCACTCTCGTCGGCGCGGTCTACTACATCGCGACGTTCTGGATCCAGGAGACGAAGAACATCGTCACCCCGCGGACCTTCCCCGCGATCGTGGGCATCGCGCTCATCGTGCTCGGCCTCTTCCTCATCGGTCAGGCCGTGTACCGGAGCCGGAAACTCGCCGAGGTGGTCCCCGCTGGGGCCGCCTCGGCGAGTGGCGGTGCCGGTGGTGAGGTGGCCGATAGCGGTGCAACGGATGACGTTGTGGGGGACGAGCCCGCGGGGGTCGTCCTCGATGCTCCCGAGGAGCCGAAGTCGAAGCAGGTCGTGCTGCAGTTCGCGCTCTTCTTCATTTACCTCGGAATCCTCATCCCGGTCGGCTTCCTGCTCGCCACGGCGGCCTTCTTGATGACGATGACCAGCATCTATGCCCCGCACCGATGGGTACGCAACCTCATCTTCTCGGTACTCTTCGCCGTCATCATCTACGTCGCATTCGTCTACGGGCTGGGCGTGTACCTGCCCGTCGGAATCCTGGGCTAGGGGCCGAGCATGGACACTCTCATCGATCTGGGCGGCGGCTTCGCCTCGGCGCTCGAACCCCTAAGCCTCGCCTTCGCTCTCCTCGGCGTCCTGCTGGGCACCGTCGTCGGCGTGCTGCCGGGCATCGGCCCGATCTCCGCGATCGCAATCCTCATCCCGGTGTCCTTCGGGATGGAGCCGGTGCATGGCCTCATCCTGCTCTGCGGCATCTACTACGGGTCGATGTACGGCGGCTCGATCACCGCCACACTCATCAAAACCCCTGGTGAGGTCGCCAGTGCAGTAACCGCCATCGAAGGCTACGAAATGGCTCGCCGAGGACGGGGCAAGGCCGCGCTCGCGACTGCGGCGCTCGGGTCCTTCCTCGCCGGCACCCTGGCGATCATCGGGCTGACGTTCCTGTCGCCTGTGCTGGTGCAACTGGCGAATGTCTTCGGCTCCACCGAATACTTCCTGCTCATGGCCACAGCACTCTTGCTGGCCTCGACCATGTCATCGGGCTCACGGGCGAAGGCCCTCATCTCGATCTTCATCGGCCTGGCTGTCGGTCTCGTCGGTCTCGACTTCCAGACGGGCCTGCCGCGCCAGACCTTCGGTATGAGCCTGCTCTCTGACGGGATCGACTTCACGATCTTCGCCATGGCGCTCTTCGCGATCCCAGAGGCGATCCGCAACCTTGCGCTGGGGCGCGGAGCCAAAGATGTGATCCAGAGCTTCGGGGACGACAAGTGGATGACGAAGCAGGACTGGCAGCGCTCGGCCATGCCCTGGGCTCGCGGTTCGGTGCTTGGCTTCATCATCGGCATCCTGCCCGGAGTCGGCCCGTCCCTGGCCTCGTTCATGTCCTACATCATGGAGAAGCGGATCTCGAAGCGGAAGTCCGAGTTCGGCCATGGCGCCATCGAGGGCGTCGCCGGACCCGAGGCCGCGAACAACGCCGGAGTCGGTGGTGCCATGATTCCACTCTTCAGCCTGGGCATTCCGGGATCGGCGACCACGGCCCTGCTGCTCTTCGTCTTCACCATGTACGGGCTGCAGCCGGGACCGCTGATCTTCCGCGACGATTCGGGTCTGATCTGGACGATCATCGCCAGCATGTACATCGGCAACGTGGCCCTGATCATCCTCAACCTGCCGCTCGTCGGTGTCTTCGTCAAGCTGCTGAAGATGCCCAAGGAGATCCTGTTCTCCGCGATTCTCGTGCTCGTGGCCATCGGTGCCTACGCGATCGAGTTCAGCCTCTTCGGACTCATGCTCCTCGGCATCTTCGGAGTCATCGGCTATCTCATGGACAAGGGCGGAATCCCGCTGGCACCGTCTATCCTGGCCCTCGTTCTGGTGCCGCTGCTAGAGGACAACTTCCGGCGTATGCTCCAGATTTCGGGCGGATCGTTCATGCCGCTGCTGACTCGGCCCGTGTCGCTGTCGATCATCGTGCTCATGGTCCTGGGTATCGTCGGACCGATCATCTTCCGCTGGTGGGTGCGTCGCCGCCAGCTGCTTGCCGATGTGAGTGTGGGATGAAGGAGAACCACATGACTGAAACGACGGACACCTCAGGCACTTCCGGTGCGTCTGCCTCGTCTGGTGGCACTGCCTCGGCGAAAGAGATCGGCGTCATCGATCGCAGCGCCGCGATCCTCACCGCGCTGCAGGACACTCCGTTGACGGCCGCCGAGGTGTGCCGTCGTCTGGGGTATTCCAAGTCCACGACCTACCGCTTGCTGGCGGATCTGCGCACGCACCGTTTTATCGTCCGCGACAACAACGGCCTGCTGCGCTTGGGACCGTTCCCGGGCAGGCGCAGCATCGCGACGACGAACTCGGTACTCGAACATCTGCGGACCCTGACCAGTGAGTCGGTGCAGCTGTGGGTCCGTGTCGGCGAGGATCGAGTGTGCGTGCGCAACGTCGAAGCCGACCATGAACTCCGTGTCTCGCGCAGCGTCGGCACCGTCCTTCCACTCGTCGACGGCGGTTCCGGTGCGCTGGCACTGTGCGGGCCGGGCAACCCGCAGGAGTTCTACGCGACGAAGCAGGCACGAGTGAAGGGAACCGCCTCGGCGAGCGTGGCCTTCACCGTCGGGGGAGCCATCCTCGCACTCTGCGTGTCCTACCCGCTGACCCGGGAGCCGGACAACGTTGCGGGAGCCTACCGAACCGTGCTGGGCCAGGCCGCGGTCGAGCTGAAGGCGCTGCTCGATGACAGCGAGGAGCTGGCCGTTCTGCGCGATATCGCGCGGTTGGCGCTGGGTGCGAAGGTCCGGGAGGGCTAGGGCGAGTTCGCGCTGGTCAACGAGGTGAGCTTCCGTAAAGTGGTGGAGGACATCCCCGATCCTCGGGCGACGAAGAAGGAGACCCACCTTGCCACGCACCGTCTACTACACCGCAACCACCCTTGACGGCTACATTGCGGACCCGAGTGATTCCCTCGAGTGGCTGCTGAGGCAGCCCAACGATGAGTCGGATGACAACTTCTTCGCCGGCATCGGGGCGACGGTGATGGGTGCGACGACCTATGAATGGCTGCTGCGCAATCACGACGGTGCGTGGCCGTATTCCATACCGACGTGGGTGATGACCCATCGGGATCTGCCGAAGCCGTCGAAGGACGAGGTGTCTGAGGATCCGGACATCCGTTTCGCCAAAGGATCGGTCGCCGACTACTACGTGGAGATGTGCATGGCCACGGGAGACCACGACCTGTGGATCATGGGCGGTGGTGGCGTGGCCGGACAGTTCGTCGACGAAGGCCTCCTCGACGAGATCATCACCTGGACGGCACCGGTGACGCTGGGATCGGGGCGCCCGCTGCTTCCGCGCCGACTCGACCTTGAGCTCCTCGACGTCGATTGGAAAGGACCGTTCGTGGTCTCACGGCACAAGGTGGTCGGTGCTCTGGCGGAGGACCAGTAGGGTCTGTTCCGTGTGATCAGCGATGTTCGAGCCTGAGAAGCGGACCTCCCAATGTTTGAGAGATCCGCTTCTCAGACGAGTGCACAGCAGAGACCGGTGGTCAGCTCAGTTGACCTGCAGCTCTCCCATTTCGTCCCAGCCGTCTCCGTCGATCTGACGCGAGATGATCTTCGGCGTTGAAGCAAGAGCATTGTTCATCGACCCGCCGTCGGCAGTCGCCTTCTGGAAATGATCGGACTTCACGTGCGCTTCGGCGGCGTCGTCATCGAAGGCTTCGACGAGGACGTACTCATTGGGGTCGTCGAGACTGCGTGACCAGTCGAACCATTTGTTTCCCGGTTCGGCTCGGGTCGCCTCGGTGAACTCCTTGGTGATCTGCGGCCATTCTTCGGCCTTCTCGGGCTTGACCTGGAATTTGACGACGATGAAAATCATGTGGATCCTCTCTTCTCTGTGTGACGATGGCTAGTTCGGTCGGCGGAGTCTTCACCAGCATTGGTGCTGATTGGGACGCTGTTCAGGAGAACTGCATGCCGCCGTCGACGAGCATGGTCTGGCCGGTGATGTAGTCCGAATCCTCGCTGGACAGGAACGACACGAGGTTCGCGACATCCTCGGGAACGGACACGCGTCCGAGGAGAATGTCGCCTGCGTACTTCTTGATCGCTTCCCCCTTGGCCAGTCCCTCCTGCTCTCCGAGTTTCTCATCGATGAGGTCCCACATCGAGGTTCCCACGATGCCTGGTCCATAGGCGTTGACGGTGATCCCGTGCTTGGCCCACTCCATAGCCGCGCCCTGAGTCAGCCCGCGCACAGCCCATTTCGTGGCCGAATAGGGCGAGAGCAGAGCGAACGGGCGGAAAGCGACGATCGATGCGGCTCCGATGATCTTTCCGCCGTTGCCCTGTGCGATCATCTGTTTGGCAGCGGCCTGGTAGGACAGGAACACACCGGTGATGTTGACGTTGAGGATCTTCTCGAAGTCCTCTTTCGAGTAGTCGATCAGGGGTTCGACCTGGGCGATGCCGGCATTGGCGACGAAGACATCGAGCTTTCCGCCCACCTCGACGGCCTTCTTGACCAGTGCTTCGACCGAGGCTTCATCGGTGACGTCGACCTCGGTTCCGGTGGCCTTGCCGCCGGCTGCCTCGATGGTCGCTACCGTCTCCTGGACTCCCTCCTGCATTGTGGGCAGGTCGGCCACGATGACGTGGTGGCCATCGGCGCCGAGGCGCTGTGCGATGCCCTGTCCGATTCCTCGTGCTGATCCCGTGACGACAGCGACGCTGGTGGTCGTGCTCATGGTTGTACTCCTTCGTATCTCGTCGTTGAGTAAGTACGCTCATTCTGTGCGCGACCGACCACCGGAAAATACGGTCCTTCTCATGTGGCGAGAAACTGAAGTCGCCGAGGTGGGGCTTGGCTTCTCAGCGGGAGCCGCCGCGCAGGTACCGCGAGCACAGCCCCGCATGCTCACGCAGCGCGGTGTCGAATGCCTTCGCTCGTCCCGTTGCCTTGGTCGAAGGCGTGCTGATCGCGATGGCTCCGACCTGCATGCCTGTGCCGTTATGGACGGGCACCGCAGCGCAGGTCTGGCGCGGCAGGAACTCGTCGTGTTCCCAGGCGATGCCGCGTGTGGCCACCTCGTCGAGGTGGGTGTCGAGCAGGTCCCGGCGCACGATCGTGTGCGGGGTAAGCACGGGCATTCCACGGGCGTCGAGATACTCGGTGCGCTGCGTCTCCGGCATGGCCGAGAGCAGGATCTTGCCGAAGGCGGTGGCATGTGCGGCCTCGTTGAAGCCGAACCGAAGCGGGCGGAGACGGGGATGCCTCTCGCAGTCGGAGGAGTAGGTGAGCAGGATGTCCGACCCTCGGTAGATCGCAAAATAGGCGGCCGTTCCCAGGCTGCGATGCAGCTCATCGGTGATCTGGCGGATGGGGTGCGGTGCAACGAGACGCTGCTGGAAGGAGAGCCCGAGCTCAAAGCACTTCGGTCCGAGTTCGAAGCTCTTTTCGTCCTTGAGATAGACGAGGTAGCTGCTGTCCTCGAGCTCGTGTAGCAGACGATAAACAGTGGGGAGAGGGATCTCGAGACGGTCGGCCACGGCCTTCGCTGAGACACTGCCCGAGGAGGACACCGCCTCGAGCACGGAGAAGGTCCGATGGATGACAGCACTGTTCGACATTTGCGCTCCTATGATTATCGCCTCGCGAGAATAAGGATAGCGGCTGGTGTTACGGATCACATAGGTTGCTTGTGACCGGTTCGGCAAAGGTGCCCGGGACCAGCGAGACATCAGCACCGGGACACCAGAAGAGGAGCAAAGGAGCACCAGATGGCATTCCCCGCCAAATTTCCATCGCTGAATGCGATGGAGATGACCGATGAAGCTCGGCGAACACTCGTCAGAGTTCTGCGTGTGGCGTTTCCACATGAGAATTTTCCCGATGGACCCTATGAACGGACCGCCGACAAGATCCTCGTCGAAGCCGACGCTGAGACCTGGTTCCGGGTGGCACTGATCCAGGGTCTGCAGTCACTTGATCAGCTCTCGGACAAGAGCTTCTGCTCACTCAATGACGACGAAGCCCTGCGGGTGCTGCGCCGGGTCGAAGGCACGGAGTTCTTCGGATTCGTTCGCCGCACCGCGGCACTCGGCCTCTACGACGACGAAGAGGTGTGGGAGATCCTGGGATACCAAGGACCGTCGTTCGACCTCGGCGGCTATGTCAATCGAGGATTCAACGATCTGGACTGGCTGCCCGAACCGCGCATCCTCTATCCGGAGGGCGAGGACCTGCCGGAACTCGGCCCAGGTGCGCACCTGGGACCGCAGACGGTCAACGTGGCAGACGAATCGACGAATCAGCCGAGCGCTGAGCAGGCCGAGATGGGCGAGGTGAAGAGATGATGGCAGCGAAACCAGCGTCCGGTGGCAGTGTCACCGGCTACAGCATCGACCAGAACGACGAGGCAGTCGTCATCATCGGGTCAGGTGCCGGAGGTGGCACGCTCGCGTATGAGCTGACGGCCAAGGGAATTCCCGTCGTCGTCCTCGAAGCAGGTCCCCATCTGGGACATGACGATTACGTCAACAACGAATGGGAAGCGTTCAACCAGATGGCCTGGCTGGATCCGCGGACGACGACCGGATCGTGGCGAATCGCGCAGGACTTCCCCAACCTGCCGGCATGGATCGTCAAGGCCGTCGGTGGCACGACGACCCACTGGTCCGGAGCCACCCCGCGTTTCAAGAATCATGAGTTCCGTGCCCGCAGCGCCTATGGACGCATCGAGGGAGCCAATCTCCTCGACTGGCCGATCACGCTCGAAGAGATGGCTCCGTACTACGACCGAGCCGAGAAATCGATGGGTTCGACTCACGTCCACGGACGTCCGCCCCTGCCGGCGAACAACAACTACAAGGTCTTCGCCAACGGTGCGAAAGAGGTCGGGTACCGCTACTACGCCACTGGGCCCTATGCCACCAATGCCGAGGAATACGATGGGCGTCCCGCTTCGATCCAGGATGGTTTCAACTTTCAGGGAGACAAGAACAAGTCGAAATGGTCGACCCTGGTCAGAGAGATCCCACGAGCAGCGGAGACGGGCCTGCTCGATCTCCGTCCCGATTCTCAGGCTGTCCAGATCACCCATGATTCAGAAGGGAACGCCGACGCCGTCCTCTACCTCGACGGGGAAGGAAATCTGCAGCGTCAGGCCGCCAAGCTGGTGTGCGTGGCCGGAAACTCGATCGAAACGCCCAGGTTGCTGCTCCTCTCGGGCACACCGAGCTTCCCCGACGGGCTCGCGAACTCCTCGGGACAGGTGGGGCGAAACTACATGCGCCACCTCACCGGGACAGTGTGGGGGCACTTCGACAAGCCCGTGCGAATGTACCGGGGCGAGACCATGGCCGGCGTCATCGCCGATGAGTCGATCCACGATCCCGACCGCGGATTCGCAGGAGGCTACTACATGGAGACGATCGCACTGGGCCCGGCCTTCATGTCGGCATTCGTCGAGCCCGGCGCCTGGGGTCCTGACTTCGCCGAGCTCATGGATCGCTACCTCAACACGGCCGGCATGTGGATCGTCGGAGAGGACCTGCCGCAGGAGTCCAACCGGATCACACTGAACACCACGGTCAAGGATCAGCACGGTCTTCCCGTCCCGAACGTCCACTACGACGATCACGTCAACGACCTGGCAATGCGTGAACACGGCTACGCTGCAGGTGAGAGCGTCTACAGGGCGGTCGGGGCGCAGACCTCGCATCGGACACCGCCGTATCCGTCGACGCACAATCTGGGCACCGCGAGAATGAGCGAACGACCTGAGGACGGCGTGGTCGACAAATGGGGTCGCTCCCACGATGTGAAGAACCTCTTCATCTCCGACGGTTCGGTCTTCACCTCAAGCGCGGCGGCCAATCCGACTCTGACCATCGTCGCACTGGCGATCCGGCAGGCCGAATACATCGCCGAACAGCTGCGGACTCAGCAGCTTTAGGAAGGAACCACATGTCCCTGCTTTCTCCCGCCGACACCGGACTCATCGACCAGCTGCGGTCCGCAGTCGATGAGGTCGGCGCTCGTGCCAGCGATCGTCTGGCTGCCGCACATGATGCTTCCCACTACCTGCTGACACCGCAGGCCGTGGTGAAGCCGCGCAACCGCGAGGAGGTGGCGGCACTCTTCTCGGCCTCACGGCGAAGTGGGGTGCCGATGACCTTTCGTTCCGGTGGGACCAGCCTGTCCGGGCAGTCCGTCTCGGACGCGGTGCTCGTGACACGAGAAGGCATTTCAGGGATATCGAAGTCCTCGACGACGGTGCCCGGGTCCGCTGCGGACCCGGGGCCGTGGTCAGGGCCGTGGACGCGCGACTGCTGCGGCATGGGCGCAAACTCGGTCCCGATCCGGCCAGCGAAGTGGCCTGCACCATCGGCGGGGTCGTCGCCAACAACTCCTCGGGCATGGCCTGCGGGATCGAAGCGAACACCTACCGGACGCTCGACTCGGCCGTGCTCGTCCTGCCCAGCGGAACCGTTCTCGACACCTCGGCGACAGACGCTGATGAGCTGCTGCGGAGACGGGAACCAGCTATCCACGCGGGTCTGGCCGAACTCCGAGATCGGATCCGGGCCGACGCCGAGGCGGTCGCGCGGATCACGCAGCTCCACTCCATCAAGAACACCATGGGCTACGGCCTCAACTCGTTCCTCGACCACGATGACCCGGTGCGCATCCTCGAGCATCTGGTCATCGGCAGCGAGGGGACTCTCGCCTTCGTCGCTGAGGCGACCTTCCGCACCGTGCCGCTGCTGGCGCACGCCTCGACCGGTCTGCTCGTCTTCGACGATCTGCCCGCGGCCACCTCGGTGCTTCCGGAGATCATCGCCACCGGTGCTGCCACGGTCGAACTCCTCGATGCCACGAGCCTGCGGGTAGCCCAACGCGACGAGAAATGCCCGGAGGAGATTCGGGACCTCGACGTGGACGCCCACTGCGCTCTGCTCGTCGAATTCCAGGAGGAGACGGAAGAAGGAATCGACCAGGTCGTGTCCGAGGCGCTGCCGATCCTCGAAGCATTCTCATTGAGCCGACCAGCCGAGCTGACGGTCGACCCGCGACGGCGATCGGCGCTGTGGCACACCCGCAAGGGCCTGTTCACAGCCGTCGCCGGCAACCGTCCCTCGGGGACCGCCGCGCTGCTCGAGGACATCGCGGTTCCGGTCGACCGCCTCGGCGAGACCTGCACTGCGTTGAGCGAGCTGTTCGACCAATACGACTACGCCGATGCCGTGATCTTCGGGCACGCGAAGGACGGCAACATCCACTTCATGATCACCGAGGAATTCGGGAGTGGAACCGACGGCGAGGACTTCGACCTCGACCGGTACGCGGCATTCACCGAGGAGATGGTCGACCTCGTCCTCTCACGTGGGGGAACGCTCAAGGCCGAACACGGCACGGGGCGGATCATGGCCCCGTTCGTCAGGCGCCAGGTCGGTGACGATCTCTACGCCGTGATGAAGCGGGTCAAGGAACTTATCGATCCGCAGTCCCTGCTCAACCCGGGTGTCCTCCTCAGCGACGATCCTCGCGCACATCTGCGCGATCTCAAGACCACCCCGACCACCGAGGAGGAGGTCGACCGCTGCGTCGAATGCGGGTACTGCGAACCCGTGTGCCCCAGCCGCGACCTCACCCTGACTCCGCGTGAACGCATCGTTCTGCGACGCGAGATCGCCCGCGCCGAGGCGGCAGGGGACGAGGAGCTGACCCGGACCCTGCGCAGCGAGTACGACTACGACGGGATCGACACTTGCGCCGTCGATGGCATGTGCCAGACGGCGTGCCCGGTCTTCATCAACACCGGAGACCTCGTGCGCAGGCTGCGCCAGGAGAACACGAACACGATCGAAGAAGCCGGCTGGAACACTGCTGCCAAGGCGTGGGGTCTGGTCAGCTCGGTCGGGGGAGTGGCATTGAGCTCCGCGAAGGCGATGCCCACGCAGCTGCCCGCAGCGGCCACGGGTGTCGGTCGCAAGATCTTGGGCGATGACACCGTGCCCAGCTACTCCGCTGATCTGCCGGCCGGGGGTTCCAAACGTGTGGCTGTCTCGGCGTCGAATCCGGACGTCGTGTGGTTCTCCAGCTGCACGAACACGATGTTCGGACCAGAAGACGGTGGAAGCGGAGATGGAGTTGCCGGTGCCTTCCGCCGCCTGTGCGAACGAGCAGGGATCTCGCTGCGTACGCCGCGGGGCATTCCCTCTCTGTGCTGCGGCACCCCGTGGAAGTCGAAGGGGATGGCCGAGGGATATGCCACGATGCGCAAGTATGTGCGCAGAGAGCTGTGGGCGGCCACCGATGGCGGACGGATCCCCGTCGTCTGCGATGCGTCCTCCTGTACAGAGGGACTGCGTGTGCTCCTCGGCGACGCGACCGACTCGACCGACGCGACCGAGTCGACCGACAAAGACGCAGCGGAGGATTTCGAGATCATCGACCCCGTGGCCTTCGCCACGCAGACTCTGCTCCCTGCGCTGCAGGATCGCGGAGCACTCTCGACCGAACACCGCCTGCCCTCGATCACCCTCCACCCGACATGCTCGTCGACCAGCTGGGAATCAACGAGGACCTGAGCGCGCTCGCCGGGTCCATCGCGGAGGAGGTCAGCGTGCCCGATTCCTGGGGCTGCTGTGCCTTCGCAGGGGACCGGGGCATGCTCCATCCCGAGCTCACCGCTTCGGCGACGAAGGACGAAGCCGCCGAGGTTGAGTCGATCGGCGCGGACATTCACGCGTCGACGAACAGGACGTGTGAGATCGGGATGACCCGGGCGACGGGGAAGCCCTATCGCCACATCCTCGAAGCTCTCGACGAGCTCGTGGGCCGAGCCTGAATCTGATGCTGCCCGGGGTTCATCCGGATGCCGGGCATCCCTGGCGTCGGTGAGCCGCGTGTGATTCGATGCACATATGACTCAAGCATTGGAATCGCATCGCGCTCGCCTCGCCGCCGGAGAGATCTACAACGGGCTGTGGATGATGTCGACGAGCCAGGAGCTGGCGAAGGTCGGATCGGCCGCAGGCTATGACTATGTGTGCCTTGATATGCAGCACGGTTTCACGCGCCCGACCGACGTTCTGCGCCTGACCGATGCCATCCGGGCCAGTGGATCCGCCCTGGTCACGGCAAGGGTCTCGGCGAACCGCTTCACCGAGATCGGCATGCTCGCCGACGCTGGCGTCGAAGCCGTCATCGTTCCGCTCGTGTCCAACGTCGCCGAGGCCGAAGCTGCCGTTTCAGCGCTCGACTACCCGAGCCGCGGCGGTGACCGCTCCTGGGGTCCGACCGCCGAACTCATGCACAACGCGGTCCAGGACACCCGAGACGAGCGTCCGCTCTTGTTCGTGATGATCGAGAACAAGGAGGGTCTGGCCAATGTCGAGAAGATCTGCGAAGTCCCAGGCATCGACGGCGTGTACGTCGGTCCCGCCGACCTCGCCTTCGCCGTCGACGCACTGCCCGGTCAGCCCAATGACGCCCACGCCGAGGCGCTCGTGCGGATACGCACAGCAGCCGACAAAGCCGGCATCGTCGCAGGCATCCACTGCGGTGACGGTACGGAAGCCAAGGTTCGGAAGGAACAGGGATTCCGCTTCATCACCTCGGCGGGGGATATCGGTGCTGCCGGCCGCGCGTTCCGGGAGGATCTGGCGACGGCGCGAGGCTAGTCACCCCTCGATATCGACCACCGTCCGCAGTCCCTTGCTGGGGTCGGCGAATTCCTGCGCCAGGTCTGACAGTCCGATCGGGCCGCCGAGGATGCGGTCCCACGGCATGTTCTTGCCGTCTGCGGCCAGGAAGTCCACGGCTTCCTGCAGGTGGTGTGGTTCGAAATTGTGCACACCGGTGATGGTGCGCCACCCTCGCACGAGCTGTTCGGGATTGATCTCGATGTTCGGTCCAGGACTCACGCTTCCCGCGAGAACTGCGGTGCCGCCGATTCCAAGGCTGGCCACGCAGGTCTCCACACCCGCGGTGGTGCCGGAGAGTTCGAGTGCGACATCGACGTCTGTCGGCACCTCCTCTTCCAGGATCGTGCTCGCCCCGGCGAACAGGGCAAGGTCCTGGCGCTGCGGCGTCGGATCGAAGGCGAGCACCTCGGCGGCACCGCGGGACTGCGCGGCGGCCACCGCGGTGAGCCCCAGCATTCCGAGTCCGTTGACGAAGACTCGACGGCCCCGCAGGTCACCGGCGGCCTCGAGCATCGCCATGACGGTGGCGACAGCACACCCTGCCGTGGTGGCCACGGCGTCTGGCACAGAATCCGGCACTGGGACGACTGCCACGCCGGCCGGCAGGTGGATGTGGGAGGCGTAGGTGCCCGATAGTGCCCACCCGCTGTCGGTGGATTCGTGCCCGACCTTGGCCACCGACTGACATTTTGCGCTGAGCCCGCGCCCGCAGTTCTCGCAGGTCCCGCACACCGAGGTGACCGAGAAGACCACACGCTGGCCAAGCGGGAGCCCAGCCCGCGAATCCTCGACCACGCCGACACCCTCGTGCCCGAGCACAGAGGGGCATGCTCCTGGCCGACGCCCACGCACGGTGTGCCGATCCGAGCCGCAGACGGTGGCGGTGGTCAGGCGAATGAGGCTCTCGCCCTCGGCCAGTTCAGGGCGGTCGAAGGACTGGGTCTCGAACTGATCCCCGCCGAGCCAGACGACGGCTTCAACCGTGTCCGCGAAGACCTCAGCACCCGCCGAGGTGTCGGCCGGGGAAGCCTGAACCGGTGACTGAGTTTGAGCCTGCGTTTGAACCTCCGCCGTCATTGGTTCACCGGGGCCGAAGTTGCCTCCGACGCTGGCAGGTCGGTCAGAGCATCGGGAAGCCCCGCAACGGAATCGAGCACCAGGTGGGCGCCCTCGGCAGCGAAGTCCTTCCGGCTCAGGTGACCGGTAAGCACACCCACCGAGGTGACTCCGGCACGCAGTGCCGACTGCACATCCGCCGAGGTGTCGCCGACGCTGACGACCGCGGCCGTTTCCTCGACGCCGAGTTCCTTCATGACTGTCTCGATCATGTCGGGTGCTGGCCGACCGGCCTCGACCTCGTCGCCGCAGGAGGAGGCGTCGAAGGTCTCGCCCTGCTGCCATCCCATGGAGGAGAAGATGAGATCGGCGATCTCCCGAGCGAACCCAGTCGTCAGAGCGACCTTGATGCCCTGCTCGCGCAGAGTCGCCAGCGCCTCCTCGATCCCGGGCAGCGGCTTCGGCGGATTGTCGGTGTAGGTGCGGCGCAGCTCCTGTCGGAACCATTCCCAGGTCTTCTCATGGAGTTCGTCATCGACTTCGACACCGCCGAGGCGGAGCAGATTTTCGATCGCCCACTTCTTCTCCGTGCCCATCCACTTCTGGAACACCTCGTCAGAGTAGTTCGCACCTTCGCGTTCCGTGGCCTCCCGCAGAACGCGGTAGACCTCGTCTCGGTCGTCGATGGTGGTGCCGGCCATGTCGAAGATGGCGAGTTCAATCATGCTGTTTCTCCTTTTAGCTGGGACAGAGTGTGTGGGGTCGGGTATGTGAAACGGGGTATGTGAAAACGCAGGAGCGCCAACGAACAGCTGGACACCAGCGAATGGCTCGGCGTCAGCGCACGGCTTTGCGCAGCCACATCGACAGCGCTTCGACGGCGAGGACGACGGCGACCATGAGGATGAGGACCATGGTGACCACATCGAACTGGTTGACCCGCGAGGCGTTGAGCAGCAGGAATCCGATGCCGCCGGCGCCGACGACTCCGAGGAGTGTGGCCGAGCGGATGTTGTTGTCGAGCAGGTACATCGTGTGGGCGACGAAGGCCGGTGCCGCCTGGCGCAGTGTGGCTGAGAAGAACACCTGTGCTTCGCTGGCACCAGTGGCCCGCATCGCCTCCTGCACCTGAGTGTCCGTCTCCTCCAGCGAATCGGCGATGAGCTTCGAGAGCAGGCCGATCGCCCCGATGGACAGAGCCAGCGTGCCGGCGACCTCGCCCAGACCGGAGATGACGACGAAGATGATCGCGAGAATGAGCTCGGGAATGCCGCGCACGATCACGATGATCACCCTGAACGTCTGGTGCACATAGGCATTCGCCACGGCGTTTCGAGCGGCGAGGATGCCGATCGGTATCGCGAGGACAGCACCGATGAGCGTGGCCGCGAGCGAGATCTGGATCGTCACCAGCAGCTGTTCGAAGAGGTTGGACATGGACCCGCCGGCCGACGGCGGGAAGAACAGCGCCAGGGTCTGCGGCAGGTCGAGGATCCCCTGCGCGAGTGCCGACCAGGACACATCCACGCGCCACAGGGCCGCGACGGTGAAGACCACGATCAGTGCGACCGAGAGGAAACGTCTGATGCGAGCCGAACTCCACGGTGGTGTCAGGTGGAGATCGTTGACACCGGACTCGCGGCCGCGGTTGAGCAGACGATCGACCCAGGTGCCGCCGGTGATCCTCTGCCCGGCCGACCTCATCAGCGCAGCGCGAATAGCGCCGGAGACGAGCTCGAGGCCGATGCACAGCAGCAGGACGAGCACCGCCAGAGCCATGCCCCGCTGATAGTCCAGCGTCCGCAGAGAATCGGCGATCGCCAATCCGATGCCGCCCACGCCGACATAACCCAACAGCACCGAGGTGCGCAGATTGATGTCAAACCTGTGCAGCGCCGTTGCGATGAGCTGGGGCATCAGAGTCTGGGGGATGGCCGCCATGATCTGCTGTGCGCGACTGCCGCCGAGGGACTCCACGGACTCGCGTGGGCCGTCGTCGAGTTCTTCGATCGCGTCGGCGTAGAGTTTGGCGATCATGCCGACCGAATGGATGCCCATGGCGATGATGCCGGCCGTGGCTCCGAGCCCGAACATGCGCAGGAAGATGATCGCGAGCACCAAATCGGGGACTGCCCGAGCCAGCACCGTCAGTGCGCGAGCAACCCACTGCGAGGTGACACCCCACCGAGTCGGTCTGGCCGCAGCCAGAGCCACGGGAACGGAGAGTGCGACCGAGAGGAGCGTGGCAAGGAAGACGATGGCCAAGGTCTCGAACACCAGGGAGAGGGTCTCTGCCACAGGTGGGAAGTCGAGGGGGAACATGCGGGCGAAGAAGTTCACCGCATTGTCGAAGGAATCGACGATCGTCGCAATATCGATGCCAAGCGCACCGACGGACCACACGCCCCCGACGACCAAGGCGATCATGACGAGCGCGGCGGCGAGGCTGGACCGGCCGGACGCGGACGTACTGGGACCTCGCGAACGTCAGGTGGGGCCTCGGCGAGCATGGACATCAGCGGGTGACACCGCTCGACATCGGGGTGCGGACGGAATCGGAATCGGAAGTGGACGTGGATGCGGAACCTGCCCCAGCCTCGGCGTCGGAGATGTCCATGCCGGAGACACTCGAATAGATCGTCGAAGCCTCTTCAGCACTGAGGCCCTGCGTGGTGCGGTCGAGGACCGCCTGGCCGTTGCGCAGGCCGATGATCCGATCGGCGAACTCGATGGCGAGCTGAACCTGGTGGAGCGAGGCGATGACGGTGAGGTCGTCCTCCTCGGCGATCTGGCGCAGCAGGTTGATCACGTCGAGCGCGGAGACGGGATCGAGCGAGGCCACCGGTTCATCGGCCAGCAAAACCGTCGGGTGCTGCATGAGCGCCCGGGCGATGGCCACGCGCTGCTGCTGACCGCCGGAGAGTGTATCCGCACGCTGATAAGCACGATCGGCCAAGCCGACCCGGTCGAGCTTCTCGATGGCTTCGCGGCGCACCGACTTCGGGTACATCATCAGCGAGATGCGCGGTCCCTTGAGTGAACCGAGCTGCCCGGCGCAGACATTCTCCAACACAGACATGGGGCCGACGAGGTTGAAGGACTGGAAGATCACGCCGATGTTCCGGCGCAGCTCCCGCAGCCCTCGTTTCCCCACCGAGTTCACGTCCTGGCCCAGCACGCGGACCGTGCCCGAGGTGGGGGAGTGCAGGCCGTTGATGTGGCGCAGCAGCGTCGACTTGCCCGATCCGGACAGGCCGAGCAGAACGGTGACCCGGCCGGTGCGGAAGCCGACGTTGACGTCGTCGAGTCCGAGGACTCCGCCGCCGAAGTCCTTTGTCACATGGTCGAGTTGGACTGAGTAGATATCGTCGATCTCTCGCTGGAGTTCAGTGGTCATGAGTGCGTCTCCTAGCCGACGTTCTTGCAGGCATCTGCCTGGGTGGCATCGCAGATGTCGCGGATGGAATCGAAGTCTGAGTCCTCGACGGGCTTGTAGCCGTATTCGATCTCCTCAGGTAGGACGCAGTCGTCCTCGGAGGAGCAGATGCCGGCGTCGACCATGGCCGGAACGTTGGCCTTCTCACGCAGGATGGTCGTGATCTGCTTGGCCAGCTCAGGGTCCATAGACTCGTTGTTGACAGCGATCGGGTCCTCGGTGATGGGCTCGGACTCCCATGCGGGCTCCAGGCTGCCGGGCTTGACCTGGTCGGATTCCTCGAGCGTCTTGAGCATGGTGTCGTGGGCGAAGGCCGCATCGCATTCGCCGGAGTCCAGGGACAGCAGCGAGGCGTCATGACCGCCGGTCAGGACCTGTTCCATGTCCTTCTCCATGTCGAGACCTTCATCCATGATCCCCTTCATCGGCACGAGGTAGCCCGAGGTGGAGGCCTTGTCGACGAAGCAGACCTTCTTGCCCTTGAGATCGCTCAGGCCCTTGATGTCCGAGCCCTTCTTGACGTAGGCAAGCGAGGTGTAGGCCGGATCCTTCTTCGGATCGCTCGTCGGAGCAGCCGCGGGCTCCATGTCGATGCCGGAGTCCTTGGCGATGACATAGGCGAACGGACCGAACGAGGCGGCATCGATCTGGCCGGCCCGCATTCCTTCGATCACCGCTGCATAATCGGAGGCATTCTGGAACTCGACCGTCTTGCCGGTCTCCTCCTCGAGCAGTGCGGTGACGTTTTCGAAGGTCGATTCCAACGTGGACGATGACTCGGCGGGGACTGCGGCAAAGGTGATGGTGTCGCCGTCGTCGCCGGAGGAACCGCAAGCGGCGAGCAGCGGGAGTGCGAGCGCTGCGGCCGTGAGTGAGCGGACGGTGCGGGAGCGGAAGCGTGGGAACAGGGCCATGGGCGGCCTGCCTTTCGAGTGGTCGGGGTGATCGCTTGGTTTCATTCTTCGACATCTCGAAACAACATGTCTATACAATTCGATCCTGTTCACTGATCGGACATGACAACTTCATCGGCGGTTGGGGTGAGTGGCTGCGGGTGTGGTGCCCGTCTCAGGCGGAGAGTCGTGCGTCGGTCTCAGTCGGGGAGCCGCCGAGGATGCGGTCCGCGATCCCAAACGACAGAGTCATCCCGATCCCCGAGGTGACCACGGCGACCGTCGTTCGCGCGTCAGGGCGCTCGAGGATCAGGTTCGTCTCGGTGCTGTCGGCATACTGGCCCAGCCACCGTTGGCGAACCACGGGTTCATCGATGCCGAGAATGCTGGTCGCGCGATTAAGCAGCAGATCCCCGACGCGTGCGTCGATGAATGGTTCGGGGCTGAGGTCATAGGCGTGAGAGTCGCCGATAAGCAGTCCGCCGGGGATATCGGTGACCATGAGGTTGGCGATGACGTCGACGAGCTCCGGCTCCCGCTCCGTCAGATCCTCACGCAGTGCCGATGCTCCCGGCATGGCGGCGAACCCGTCGTAGCGGGCCAGCGAGGTGCCCGTGAGCATGGCGAACCCGCTCGGGATCCGTTGCGGTCGCTCGATTAGGGACATTGCCAGGGTGCAGATTCGCACCCCGTGCGCCTCGGCGATCTCCGGGAACAGGGAGGTGAGCTGGTAGCCGGGGCAGACGACGACCTGCTCACCGTGGACATCGCCGCGGTTGGTGGACACGGTGCCGTCGCCCACCTCGGTGACGGTGGTGTTCCAAGTGAAATCGACACCCTCTCCGGCCAGCCACTCGGCAAGGGCGGGGGCTGCCTCACGTGGGTCGACGCGCATATCCAGTGGCAGGTGAGCCCCACCGATGGCGCCCAGGCTCGGGTTCCCGATGGCCGCCGCCACCTCCTCGGCGCTGAGCATCGTCGCCTGATCCGGACCCCGGTAATCGGCGAACTCCTGGAGGACGCGCAGTTCCGGTTCGGTCATGGCGGGGATGAAGGACCCGGTCTCTGCCGCCCAGATCCCGGTCGCGGCGGCGGCTTCCAGCCAGCCGTCTCGAGACGCCATCGCCAGATCCTGAGCGTCGTCGGCCTGCCCGGTGAAGCAGGCGTGCCCGAAGTTCTGGATCGATGAGCCCACGGGGCGGGCGGAACGGTCGATGACACGGACGCTGCGGCCCTGACGGTGTGCGCGGAATGCGGTGGCCAGGCCCAGGATTCCGGAACCTACGATGATGAGATCAGTTTTCGACATTCCCCCATCTTGGTCGCTTGTTGTCGTACGATGAACACATGTATGTACAAGTTTGGCGATTGTTCACCTGAACGTGACGTTGCGCTTCTCGGCCGGCACTCCCGGTTCATTCGCCCCGAATAGGAAGGAAGAGACGCCGCCGATCGGAGAACACGACGACCTCGAGCAGCGCAGCGCACGGCAAGCACAGCACCACGGCAGCACAGTTGGAAGCACGTGTCCCCATCCCCGACCCCGACGAGGCCAGCACACATGACTCAGCAGCGCACACGACAGCAGTACGACGAAATCGCCCACTATCTGCGAACTGCGATTCGCGAGGGGTATTTCCAGCCCGGCGACGAACTGCCCTCGGAAGCGGAGCTGACCCGGAAGTTCACCAGCTCCCGCGGCCCGGTTCGACAGGCGATGTCGACACTGCGGACCGAGGGCCTGATCTCTTCGGGACGCGGGCGCCGGACGGTCGTATTGGACAATGTGCCCACACAGTCCTTCGACGACATCATCTCCTTCTCCCAGTGGTGCCACAATGCCGACATCGTCCCAGGCCAGCGCACCCAATGGGTGACCCGCAGGCCCGCCGAGAAGTCGCTGGCCGCAAGTCTGCGGATCCCAGACGGTGACCCGGTCGTCTCCGTCTTCCGGCTCCGCCTCATGGACGATGTGCCCACCATGGTCGAGCGCTTGAACTACCCCCTCGAATTCGGGCGCCACGTCCTCGCCTTCGATACCGACTCCGGTTCGATCTACCAGGAACTCATCGACCAGGGCGTCGACATCAGCCGAACCTCACGAACTATCGATGCGATCGGCGCCAACGAAGACGACGCCACACTGCTCGAAGTTCCCGTCGGCACACCCCTGCTGCGAGTCCGTCGCCGCGCATTCACCGGCGCGGGCGCGCTGATCGAGTCCTCTGACGACCGCTACCTTCCGTGGAAGGCCAGCTTTACGATGAACTCCACCCGGGGAAACCCCAGCTCGATGGCATTGACGTCGACCAACCTCGGCGACATCTGAGGTTCACCGCTCCGGAGTAGGCTCACAACCAACGCATCGTCAACCAACGCATCGTCTGCTGGAAGGAACCGATCATGGCCGAGAACAACCACGACGCCGATTCGCACGAGCACGTGGACCTCCTCGTCATCGGGTGGGGCAAGGGCGGAAAGACCCTGGCCGGGACCATGGCCAGAGCCGGCAAGCGCGTCGCCGTCGTCGAGCAGTCGGATGCCATGATCGGCGGATCCTGCATCAACATCGCCTGCATCCCCACGAAGATCTTGGTCCACGACGCGGAGAACAAACGCGATGACGACGACACTGACGAGTACTTCGCGAAGGCCGTGAAGCGCCGCGACACCTTGACCGGGGCGATGCGGAAGAAGAACTTCTCCATGCTCGACGACATCGACTCAGTCCTCCTGGTCTCTGGTCGTGCCGAGTTCACCGGCGAACGCGAAGTCCTCGTCACCGGCGGTGACGACACCATGCAGATCACCGCGGACACCGTCGTCGTCAACACCGGCTCGCTCGCAAACATCCCACCCATTGACGGAGCGAAGCTCGGCGGTCGCATCTACGATTCGGAGGCCCTGCAGCACGTCTCCCCGTTCCCCAAGCGCCTGGTCGTCGTCGGCGGTGGGTACATAGGACTTGAGTTCGCGTCGATGTTCACTCACTTCGGCTCCCAGGTCACCGTCCTCGACCGCGGACAGCGCCCGCTGGCCAATGAGGATGCCGACGTCGCCGAGGTGGTCGCGCAGTCTCTGGCCGATGACGGAGTCACGATTATCAACGAAGCATCCGTGACCGCTGTTGCCGATGGAACCGATCAGGCAACCGTGACCTACGAGGTCGGTGGCGAAGAGAAGCAGGTCGACGCCGAGGCGGTCCTTCTGGCCGTCGGCCGTGCGTCGACAACCGAGGGTCTGGGCCTGGACAAGGCCGGCATCGAGACCGACAAGCGCGGCTTCATCACGGTCGACGAGCACCTGCGCACCTCAGCCGAGGGCGTCTACGCAGTCGGTGACGTCAACGGCGGACCGATGTTCACCTACATCTCCCTTGATGACAATCGGATCCTCGCTGATCAGCTGCTCGGCGACGGCAAGCGGACGACCGCGGACCGCAGCGCCGTGCCGTACACGATGTTCCTCTCCCCGCCCGTGGCACGTGTGGGGCTGAGCGAAGACGCCGCCCGCGAGCAGGGCTATGACGTCAAGGTCGGAGCGAAGGCGATGGCCGACATTGCCGCAGCACCCAGGGCGAAGATCGAAGGTGACCCGCGCGGCATCGTGAAGTTCGTCGTCGACGGGGCAACGGACCACATCCTCGGCGCCGCTCTCGTCCACGTGCACTCGCAGGAGGTCATCAACACCGTGGCCCTGGCGATGCGCCACAACGTCACCGCCACCGAACTGCGCGACACGATCTACACCCACCCCTCGGCGACGGAAGCTCTCAATGAGGTGCTCGGGGTTGTGAAGTAGGGGCGCTGCAACCAGTGGAATACTCCGCTCAGTATCAAGGTTGCTGAATAATGGCACATGCCGCAGATTCCGCCCCGTAGAGAGATTGATAGATGAGCACTTTAGTGATTGTGGGAGCAGGACCAGGGCTCGGCCTCAGCCTTGCTGAGAAGTTCGGCAAGAAGGACTTCAATGTGGCTTTGATCGCCAGGAACCAAGATCGTCTCGACACTCTCCAGGCTTCGTTGACTGACATGAATATCAAGAGCGCGGGCTTTTCTGCTGACGTGACGAACGAACAGCAGATCGCGGATGCGTTCACTCAGGTGCGGGAGACATTCGGCCAGATCGATGTGCTCGTCTACAACGCCGGGGTGATCGCGCCGGTATCTGCCGCGGAGACAACGGCCGATATCGCGAACCAGCACATGCAGGTGAATATCATCGGTGGAATCTCCAGCGCGCAGCAGGTGATTCCCGAGATGATCGAACGGAAGCAGGGAACCATCTTCTTCACCGGTGGTGGAGCTTCAGAGCTGACGGTGACCCCCATCCTGACCACTTTGAGCATCGGCAAGTCCGGACTGCGCAGTTACGCTCATTGCCTTCATGATGAGCTGCAGGATCAGGGCGTCTACGTGGGCATGCTGTCGATTGCCGGAGTGATTGAGGAAGGCACCTATTTCTCAGCCGACAACATCGCGGACGAATACCTTGATATGTACGAGAAGCAGGAAGTCGCAGAGCGCTTCTACGTCGATGAATCGGAGGATTCAGACGCAGTCCTCAAAGACACGTACACCAGTGAGGGCCAAGCTTGAGCACTCGGCTCTGCTTCGTCCCTAGCCTGTGACCGTGACCGCTAATAAAGTGGGTTCATGGCGCATCCGCAGATGTTCGATGACGACGACCCGCAGCTGGCCCGCCTGCGTAAGACCGCGCTGAGCCTTCCCGAGGCGCAGGAGAAGGTCTCGCATGGGCGGCCCGCGTTCTTCACGAAGAAGATCTTCGCGCACTTCGGAGGCACGCGGAAGCTCGTCACCGGTGGAATGGAGCAGCATCCGCAAGCCCTGCTCATCTTGCCCGATCCGATGGACGCCGAGGTGCTGATGGAGCGACCCGATGCCTTCGTTCCCATGTACCTGGGTCCCACCGGTTGGATCGGCTTGGAACTCGAGACCCTCGACGAGAATGACCTCAGTGATCTGCTCACCGATTCCTACCGAAATACCGCACCTGCCGGTGTCGTCCGCAAATTGTCCGCGAAGGACTGAAATGCCCGCGAAGGACTAGGCAACCCCTCGTCCGCCAGCTGGGTACTGTGACGCAGCCGGCGAGAGGCCGGATATTCTCGGACACATGAACAACCGCATCGTCATCACCACCGACTACCTCCGCCCGGGCGACACCGTCGACACGATGCTGCGAGATCGCGGCCTCGAACCGGTCTACTCGCCGGCGGGCGGAACTCGCACGGACGAAGAGAAGCTGGCTCTGTTCGAAGGAGCCGTCGGTGCAATCGCTGCGAGTGAACCGGTCGCGCGTGACATGCTCGCGACCTCCCCAATGCTGAAGGTCATCGCCCGGGCAGGGGTGGGCTATGACAACGTCGACATCGATGCGGCGGCCGAGCTCGGCATCCGCGTGTGCAACACACCAGGGGTCAACCACCACGCCGTCGCCGAGCTGGCGCTCGCACTCATGCTCGCCTGCGCTCGCCGACTCAACACCGTGCTGGCTGGAGTGGACGACGGCGGATGGCCACGCGAGGCCGGAACCGAACTGCGGGGCAAGAGTCTCGGCGTCATCGGATACGGACCCAGCGGCAAAGCGATCGCTGCCCTCGGTGTTGCGCTGGGAATGCGAGTCCTCGTCTCCACAGCCCACCCCGACTCCGAGCAGTCATCGGGCATCGAATTCGCCGATTTCGACACGACAATCAAAGCCGCCGACTACCTGTCTCTCCACAGCAGAGCGGGCAAGGGTGACCCGATCATCGACGCCGCGAGCCTCTCTGCGATGAAGAACTCGGCGATCCTCATCAACACTGCACGCGGCTCCCTCGTCGACGAAGCTGCTCTCGTCGAAGCGCTCAAGACAGGCGAGATCGCCGGCGCCGGACTCGACGTTCTGCAACGCGAACCCATGGTCGAGGACAACCCGCTGCGAACGATGAGCAACGTCGTCATCACCTCCCACCTCGCCGGGCAGACGCTGGAGGCACGCGAACGCGCCGGGGTCGCGGCGGCTCAAGCCATCATCGATGTCCTCGACGGAAAAACTCCACAGGGCACAGTCGTCTGACTAAGCTCTGGCCGGAACCACCTCGGCGGTCATAGGGTTGGGGCATGTCCACTTCAGAGCACAGCTCAGCGATTCCGACCCTCGAACTCAACGACGGGGCCAGCATCCCGCAGATCGGCCTCGGCACCTACGCCATGCACGACGCAGAGGGCGTCGGAGCGATCATCGCCGGCATCGACAACGGCTATCGACTCCTCGATACCGCGGTCAACTATAAGAATGAGCGCGAAGTCGGCCAGGCCGTCATCGACTCCAAGGTGGGCCGGGACGAACTCTTCATCACCAGCAAGGTCCCGGGCCGTCACCACGGCTTCGACGAAACGATCGCCAGCACCGAGGAATCCCTGGCCAGGCTCCAACTCGAGCGCCTCGACCTCCACCTCATCCACTGGCCCAACCCGAGCGTCGGCAAGTACGTCGACACCTGGCGCGGCCTCATCGAACTGCGCGAACGCGGACTGGTGACCTCGATCGGAGTCTCGAACTTCACCGAGGCGATGCTCCAGGAACTCATCGACGAAACCGGCGTGACCCCGGCGGTCAACCAGATCGAACTCCACCCCTACTTCCCGCAGAGCAAGCTCATCGAATTCCACAGATCCATCGGCGTCCAGACCGAATCCTGGTCACCGCTGTACCGCGACCAGGGTCTGTTCGACGAAGCCCCCATCGCCGAGGCGGCGGCTGCCCACGGAGTCGAGCCGGCTCAGGTGGTCCTGCGCTGGCACCTCGAGGTCGGCAGCCTGCCGATCCCGAAGTCGGCGAATCCTGAGAGGCAGCGGCTCAACGCCGATATCTTCGGCTTCAGCCTCACCTCCGCCGAGGTGGATGCCATCTCCGGTCTTGAGCGCGGTCGGATGAAGGGCCGGGACCCCCTGACCCACGAAGAGATGTGACCGGTGCTGCCGCTAGTGCGACTGTGCCGCTGAGAACACTTCGTTGAGTCCCATTCGGCTCGGGGTCGGTAGTGACCTGGCGGTCGGGGAATCCTGTGTCTCGAATGACTGGAGCAGGTAGGCGATGAGTCGTCGCGAGAGGTCGCGTGCATGCTCGGGTGGAGCCTCGCTGACGCCGCCGTTGGCGAGGAAGATCAGCATGAGGTCGCTGGGGTCGAAGTCGGGTCGGAGTTTGCCTGACTTCTGAGCACGTTCCACCAGGTCTGCGAAGACGGCTTCCGCATGCATGCGCTTCTCATCGATTCCTTGGCCCTCAGCAAATGCCGAGAGGAACGCCTCGGTGAACCCACGGTCCTCGATTTGCATCCGGCCGAGAGCTTCGACGAACGAGCAGAATCCGCGCCACGGGTCAGGGTCGGCCGCAGCCTTGGCGAGGACCGCTTCGCAATGAGTGAGTTGGGTGGCGAACACCTCGGTGATCAGGGACCGGCGGTCAGGGAAGCGTCGGAACAGGGTTGCCGCGCCCACTCCTGCTCGGCGGGCAATCGCCGTCATGGGCACATCGATACCGCGTTCGGCGAAGAGCTCCCGCGCCACCGTGAGAATGCGCGCCCTGTTGTCCGCGGCATCCGCACGCAGCTTCTGCGCGGGCACTTGTTGAGTTTCGATCTGAGTCGTCTCGGCCATTTCTTCTCTCACTTCCGGAAAAACGGAATGCGGCGATGGGATCACTGCTTAATCTACATGTAAGTGGAAACCACCTTCCACATATTGTGGAGAGTTGACGAGCGCCGAACGGCGCAGAGAAGAGACGCAGACATGAAGATTCTGATGTTCGGCCGCGGAGTCATTTCGACACTGTACGGATGGGCCCTGGAGAAGGCAGGGAACGAGGTCGACTTCTATGTCCGCCCCGGACGTGCCGCCGACTTCGGCTCCTCGGTCGACGTGGACATCAGGGACGGCCGTGCCTCTAGTAAAGGGAAGCCGGTTCAGGAGAATTGGCCCATCACGCTGCGAGAGGACCTCGAACCGGACCACGACTACGACCTCATCATCGTCAGCGTCAACCACGACCAGCTGGACAGCGCAGTCGACTTCCTCCAACCCCGAGTTGGCGGGGCCACAATCCTCATCTTCAACAACGTCTGGGCCGACCCTGCCGCTGCCATCTCGCGGCTGCCCCGTGAGCAGGTCGCATGGGGATTCCCTGGTGGCGGAGGTGGCTTTGACGTCACCACCCTGCATGGCGGATTCGCCAAAAGCATCTTCCTCGGCGATATCGACGGGTCGAGCCGCACCGACCGGCACCGCGTCGTCCGTGAACTCTTCACGGACGCCGAATTCTCAATCTCCGACATCGCAGACTTCCGCAGCTGGCTCTGGTTCCACTTCATCCTCGACGCCGGAATCATGGTCGGATGGCTGCGGATGGGAAGCTTCGACGCACTCGTCCGATCGCGCCCCGCACTGAAAGAAGTCGTCCGTCTCATCCGAGAGATGATCCCCGTCCTCACAGCGAAAGGCGGGACCTCACGGTTCGGCGCAGCAGCAGCAAGATTCATCCCCGCCAGCGTCATCGGTTTCGCTATGCAGAAGCTGCTGACCGGCGACAACCTGTTCACCTTCATCATGACCCAGGCCCAGAACACCGGACACAACAACTACAAGGCGCAGGCAGATTACCCTCGCGATGTCCTCGCCGACGCCCGTCGCCTCGGAGTCGCGGTTCCTCGACTGGAAGCCAACGAGCCGGCGTTCCGGTGATTTCCAGCAAATCCGCCATCGCCGAGGTGGGCCCGCCGATTGTGTGAGAATGTTCCCTGTGAGCTCGGAGCCGGAGGACCTGCATGCGCCGCAGTACCAGCGTGGACTGAGGCACCAGCGTTCTCTGCGGGGAATCGCGGCCGCTGTCTTCGCCACGTTCGTGGCACTGGCCTCCCACATGATCGGCGGCGGCGCGCTGCCTTCAACCATGGGCGTCGTGGTGCCCTTGGTACTGTCGATGCTGGTCTGCGTTCTGCTCGCCGGTCGCAGACTTTCCTTGCCCAGACTGTCCCTGTCTGTGCTGGTCAGCCAGTCGCTCTTCCACCTGCTCTTCTCAGTCTTTGCTCCGATGACTGGGAGCCACAGTCCTGCGAACGCACTTGAGCGACATGCGATGCACCATTCGGGTCCGAAGGCCATGTCCGGATCCGTCTTCGCGTCAGATGCCGGGGCCAGCATGCATGCGCACGCGTCACCGGGAATGCTGTCGGCACACCTCGTCGCCGCTGTCCTCACAATCGCCATGATCTATAGGTCGGAAGCGCTGCCGGCGAAGATCGGCAGTTTCCTCCGACTCGTCATCCACGCGCTCCTGCCCACTGCGGTTCGACCGATGCCGGTTCCGAACGGACCGAAGCCCCACCTCGGCGTCGCCCGAATTCTCCCTCGCCACCTCGGTGTTCTCCGTTCTCCTGTCCTCACCAGAGGACCACCCGTGGCAGCTTTCTGACCCCACCATCTTTGACCTCAGCGTCGGCGGAAATCCGCTGGCGCGCGCTCGCCTGACTAAATTTCAGGTTCGCCGAGCGCTCTTCACAGAAAGCTTCACCATGACCACACCTCTGTCATCCCTGCCCGAAAACCGGCAGGACCATCCGCGACCGCGCGGCACCAGTTGGCTCGGCCAACTCCTGCGCCGACTCCACTTCTACACAGGGATCTTCGTCGGTCCCTTCATTCTCATCGCCGCACTCAGCGGCGCCCTGTACGCAATCAGCCCGCAGATCGAAAAGGTCGTCTACGCGGATGAACTGACCACCTCGGCGACGGGCCCCGCCCTGCCGCTGGCTAACCAGGTCACGGCCGCCACGACCTACACCGGGGGAGCGGAGGCCATCAGCGCGGTGCGCCCGGCACCGAAACCCGGCGCGACGACCCGGGTGATGTTCGATGACCCGAACCTGGGCGAGAGCGAATCCCGGGCGATCTTCATCGACCCCACCACCGCCGAGGTGAAGGGCGACCTGACCGTGTACGGAACCTCGGGATCCCTGCCCTTGCGAACCTGGGTCGATCAGCTGCACGGCAGCCTCCACCTCGGCGATTTCGGTCGGTACTACAGCGAACTCGCCGCATCTTGGCTGGGCATCATCGCAGTCGCCGGACTATGCCTGTGGGTGATGCGCGCCCGCCGAGCGAGGAAGGCCACTGCACTGCTGCGGCCGTCGATGAAGCACAAGGGGCTGCGCCGCACATTCTCCTGGCACGCCTCGGTCGGCGTGTGGGCCGCGATCGGAATGCTGTTCCTGTCCGCGACCGGCATCACCTGGTCCCAACTGGGCGGAGACAACGTGACGAAGCTGCGAGCCGCCCTGGATTGGTCGACGCCAGCGGTCTCAACGGAACTGGCTGCAGGCTCCGCCGAGACCAACGGTGGTGCGGCAGGGCAATCGGACGACGGCGGTCACGCTGGACATGAGGGGCATGCGGGTCATGACGACCACGCGGGTCATGGTGGCGATGCTGCGTCGGATACTTCCGGAGTCGATCCCGCGGACTTCGACATGTCCCTGGCCATGGCACGCGACATCAACGTCAACACCGGCCTCGTCGAGATCCTGCCGCCGGCCGACGAAGATTCGGCGTGGGTGGTCCAGGAGATCCAACGCAGCTTCCCCACGGAGATCGATGCCGTGGCGATCGATACCGACACCATGGAGATCACCGATCGTGTCGACTTCTCCGACTACGGGCTTGCCTCGAAGCTCGCGCGGTGGGGTGTCGACCTGCACATGGGAACGATGTTCGGCCTGGCCAACCAGATCGTGCTCGTCGGCCTCGCAATCGGAATCGCGTCCATGGTCGTCTGGGGCTATGTGATGTGGTGGCAGCGTCGACCCAAGCACGATCCGAGCCGGAAATTCGGCGTCACACCCGTCCGTGGTGCGCTGGCCAACGCACCCTGGTGGTCGGTGACAGCGGTTGGACTCGCGGCCGTGGCGATCGGGGTATTCCTGCCGGTGGTGGGGATCAGCCTGTTGGGATTCCTTGTTGTTGATGGGGTGCTGGCGCTGTGGGCGAGGAGGCGCGGAAATCTCGTTGAGTAGCTGAAGTCGTGACAAAGACAGTGGGATCGCCAGCTCAGCTGACGATCCCACTGCAGTTCCGAAGAGGGAAACTACTATTGAGTGACGTTTTCCTTCGCCGCGGCGTCAGCCTTGCGAGTCTTGAGGTTACGGATCACCGCACTCACCAATGGGTAGGCGAGAGCGATGAGGGCCGCGACCGTGAGGATGAGCGAAAACGGACGCTGGAACATGATGAAGAGGTTCCCGTCGCCCATAGCCGAGGTCTGGACCAGGTACTTCTCCAACAGCGGGCCCAGCACCAGGCCGAGCACGAATGGTGCCGCCGGGAAGTCGAAACGCTTCATGAAGTAGCCGAGCAGCCCGGAGAAGAACACGATCCACAGTGTGAACGTGTTGTTTCCCAGCGCGAAGGCACCGACGAAGCTCATCATGAGCACGATGGGGTAGAGGAAGACGTACGGGATCCTGAGGATCTGAGCGAAGACCGGAGCCAGAGGCAGGTTGAGCACCAGCAGGATGAGGTTGCCGAAGAAGAAGCTCACCAGCAGACCCCACACCAGGTCAGGTTCCTGTTGAAAGAGCAGAGGACCGGGCTGGAGTCCGAAGATGACGAAGGCACCCAGCAGCACTGCAGTCGTTCCGCTTCCGGGAATGCCGAGTGCAAGGGTGGGGATGAAGCTCGCATTGGCGGCAGCGTTGTTCGCGGCCTCCGGGGACGCCACAGCCTCCGGAGCGCCCTTCCCGATGAGGTGCTTGAACTTACTCACCTGCTTCTCCACGCCGTAGGCGAGGAATGTGGCCAGAGTGGCTCCGGCGCCGGGAAGGACACCGACGGCAAAGCCCAAGAGGGTGCCGCGGGTGGCCGCAGGGGCTGACCGGGTCAGTTCCTCCTTCGTCACCAGCAGATCTTTGAAACGTGCACGGATGGGCTTCTCACCGCCTCGGCGGATCTGGTGGAGAACCTCACCGACGGCGAAGATTCCGATCATCACGGCAACGAAATCGAGTCCGGAGAGCAGGTTCACGCTGCCGAAGGTGAACCGTGCTGTGGAGAAGCCGGATGCCACACCGACCATCGACACGAGGAGGCCTGCCGCGGCCATTGTGATGCCGCGCAGAATGTTCTCACCGGCAAAGGACACGATCGTGGCCATACCCAACAATATGATCGCGAGATTCTCCGCAGGACCGAAGTTGAGCGCGAAATGTGCGATTGGCTGGGCCAAGGCCATGAGGCCGATGAGCGAGATGATCGCAGCGAAGAAGGACGCCAGGGCAGAGATCGCCAAGGCTGCTCCCGCTCGACCTTTGCGTGCCATCTGATAGCCGTCGAGGGTGAGCACGACGCTCGATGCGTCTCCGGGGGTGGAGATGAGGATCGAACTGATCGAGGACCCGTACTGGGATCCGTAGTAGATTCCAGCCAACATGATGAGGGCTGTGACCGGTTCGAAGGCCAGGGTCACGGGCAGAAGAATGGCCACACCCGTGGTGGAGCCGAGGCCCGGCAGCAACCCGATGACGGTTCCCAGGAGGACGCCGACGAAGCACCAGAGAAGGTTTTCGGGGCTGACTGCGGTTTCCAGCCCGAGCATGAGATTGTCGATCATGGAGAGTCCTCAGATCAGTCCGAGCATCCCTGTCGGCATGGGAACCGACAGGATGAGCCCGAAGACGATGTAGACGAAAACGGCTGCGCCGATCGTTGTGGCCGCAGATGTCCACCATTTCTGCTTCTCCACGACGAGGAGCAGAAAGAGGATCGCGGCGGCCAAAGAGATGATGAGACCGATGACGGGAATGAGCGCGAGCGCGACTCCGAACGTGATGAAGATATAGAAGGGCGTGCGGTTTCGCTGCTTCTCAGTCCGCCCGAAGGTGTCAAGGTCACCGTTCGAATCGTCATCGGAATGAGACTCGGCTATGGAGTCGATCGACTCCGCAGCCCTGGCTTCGATGTCTTCAACCGCAGACATGATGCGACCTCCGGAGGTGCCCACGCGGGCGAAGAAGAGCCGGAAGATCTCAGCCGCCGAGGCGAGGAAGATGAATGCTCCGGTGAGGAAGGGGAGCATTCCCGGCCCGACCTGCCCGCCTTCTGCGGTGAGGCCGTAGCCGAAACCCATGATGGCGGCCGTTCCTCCGATGACTCCGAGGATCGAAGTCCCGACGACATCGGCGAGATCCGGCTTGTTCCGAGGCGGAATCTTCTCTGTGTCGGTTGCCGTGCTCATCGTGGACTCACCTGCACTCCCGCGGCTGCACCAGCCGCCGTTCCCGCAGCTGCGCCCACGACTGCGTTGTCGGTATCTGTCGTGGCCCGACGGCTCTCAGCCATCCGCACCGCCAGGTCGAAGGCATGGGTGCTCGGCCCGAGATCGGCCTTGCCTGTGCCGACGATGTTGTGAGCGGTGCCGTGTGCAGGGGTAGCGATGGGAATCGGAATCCCACCGTGGACAGTGACTCCCTGATCGAACCCGAGCAGCTTCATCGCGATCTGGCCTTGATCGTGATACATCGTCACCACGCCGTCGTAGTCCCCGCCGACCGCGCGTGCGAAGAGAGTATCGCAGGGGAAAGGCCCCTCGACATCGATTCCACGTGAGCGGGCCAACTCGATGGCCGGGGTGATGTCGTCGATCTCCTCTCTGCCGAACTTCCCGCCCTCGCCTGCATGCGGGTTGAGTGCACAGACGGCCAGGCGAGGCGTCGGGGTACGCGTCTGCGCCACAACGCGATTGAGCAGTTCGATGGTCTTGAGAACCTTTCCGGCACTGATGCCGTCGGCGATCTCTGAGACCGGAACATGCGAGGTGACACGTGCCGTGACGAGTGATTCGATGAAGTTCAGCTCCGAGGTGATGCCGTCGAAGTCGAGCCGCTTGGCGAACCAGCGCAGCTCGTCCTCCTCGGTCATGCCTGCCTGCCCCATTGCCCCCTTGTTCAGAGGGAGGAACATCACACCGTCGGCCTCACCGCCGGCGCACAGGTCGAGCGCTGTGGCCAGATCGGCCAGGGCGCGCTTGCCTGCGGCGATGCTGACTTCACCGACGGGGACGGCAGGCCCGCGGTAGTCGGTGCCGAGATACTCGATGTCATCACGATCGGCAATCGTCACCGCCGCCGTTGTGGCGAAGGAGTCCAGTTCCTCCGCCGTCGCTGTGACGAGCAATCGCGCCCGAGCGCGATTGGCGGTGTCAGCGAGGAGCCGAGCCATGAGCTCGGGCCCGACCCCGGAGAGATCTCCGGGAACGAGGACGATTCGGGGGATGTCTGGCGTCATGATCATTTCCCGATCGCTTCCCGAAGCTCTTTGTCGTTCTCGCCGAGGTAGGTGGCGAAGTCATCGCCGTAGGCGGCGTTGGGCTGCATCATGTTGTCTTCGATGTAGGTCTTGTATGCGTCCGACTTCTCGAATTCCTTCGCCTTCTTGATCCAGTACTCCTTCGCTTCCTCGGGAATGTCTCCCGGAGCGATGACACCACGGAATTGGGCGAAGGCGACGTCGATGCCCTGTTCCTTCGCCGTCGGAATATCCTTGAGCTCCGGATATTCGTAGCGTTCATCGGCCGCGGCGCACAGAGGTTTGAGGTCCCCCGACTCCAACTGGCCGGAGACCTCGCCCGGGTTGACTGAGATCGCCTCGACCTGTCCGCCGAGAGCCGCGGTGATGGCCTCGGCTCCGGACTCGAAGGGCACTCGATCGAATTTCGCCTTGGTGGCCTTCTCCATCAGGGTGAACGTGATGTTGTCGAGACCAGTGGCCCCGGAGATGGCGACGACGGTGCGGTCCTTGTTGGCCTTGTCCGTGAGATCCGAACAGGTCTTCAGCGGGGAGTCCGCCTTCGTGACGATGAGGGTGTAATCATCTCCGAGCTTCATGATCGGAGTGAAGCTCTCGTGGGTGAACTCCACATCCTGTGTTGCCGGCAGGGCGAGCATCGCCGTCTCCGTGGCGAGGAGGTAGTTCGGATCGCCGCTGCGCCCGAGGAACTCCGAATAGCCGACGGCGCCCGAGCCGCCATCGATGTTCTGAACCGTGATGGTCTTGTCGGTGGCTTCCTCCAGCCCCGAGGCGGTGGCACGGCCGGCGATATCGCTTCCGCCGCCAGCGGCGAAGGGCACGATCATCGTGACATTGCCCTTCGGTTCGAATTCTCCGCCGGCAGTATCTCCCGAGGCTTGGCCGCAGGCGCTGAGGCCCAATGCGAGAGTGCCAGTCACGGCCGCAGTGGTGAGCAGTTTCTTCGAATGCATTTCCATCTCCCTTGACAGAATTTTCTGTGGTGCCCGATAGTGTGTTGCTGATGTTGCAGTCGGCTGGTGTCAGCGTCGACAGCTCAATTGGTCGCAGACAGCGAAGCGCGTACCTCCTCGAGCCAACGATCGGATTCCGGGGTGGCTCCGTCGAGCTGGTCGACGGTGTCGACGAGGAACGACAGGTTTCCGTGGTCGTCGAATTCGCGTTCGATCTCATCGGGGTCGCGACGAAGGATGACGTCGAGCATGCGCGCATGCCTGGCGACGTTGCCGTCGAGATCCTCGATCTCCCGCCTGGCCTGGTTGTTCATCGCCATGCACATCTGCAGCTGCATCGCCATCGCTCGGTAGGTCGATTCGATCCTCGCGTGGCCGGCCAGGCCGACGACCGCATAATGGAATTCGAACCCGGCCGTGACCATGTCGCCTTCGGTGCCGGATTCTGCGATCACCTCCATCGTGCGCAGCGTCTCGCGGCAGCGTTCGACCCTGTCCGGAGCGAGCTCGGGCAGCGTCAGACTCATGGCCATTCGTTCGAGTTCGCGACGCAGGGTGGCGATCTCGAAGACATCGTGTTGGGAGATCGACATGATCCTCACGCCCTTGCGCGGCACGTGCTCGACGAGCCCGGTGTGAGCGAGTTCTTTGAGTGCTTCACGCAGCGGAGGGCGCGAGATGCCCAGTTCTTCGCACAGGCGCTCCTCCACGAGTCGTTCTCCCGGCATGTAGTTTCCTGCCAGGATCGTCCCTTCGAGTGCTTGTCTGGCCAACGTCGCCAAACTGGGTTGAGATGCGATGAGAGTGACCACTTCCGGTTAGATCCTCTTTTGTATACAGTAGTGTGAAGACTGTAACGCGGATCACACCAGCAAATCAATGCTTTGTCCAAGGTTGGGCACGTGATTCCTACAGGATCGATGAATATCAGAGGAGGATCTCATGGATGAAACCGAATCCGGCTCGACTGGTGGTGGCGAAGGGCCCCTCTCCGGGGTGACCGTTCTTGAACTCGGAGTGTTCATGGCCGGACCATTCGCCACGATGCAGCTGGCCGACCTCGGTGCACGGGTGATCAAGATCGAAAACCCCACCGGCGGTGATCAGACGCGCAGCACAGGGCCCTTCATCAACGGAGAGAGTGCCCCATACATGCTCATCAATCGGAATAAGGAATCAATCACCCTCGATCTCAAGAGCGAGGTCGGGCAGGAAGCCTTCATGCGTCTGGCGGAGACGGCCGACGTCGTGGTGGAGAATATGCGGCCCGGAGTTATGCAGCGCCTCGGAGTCGCCTATGAAAATGTTCGTGAGCGCAACCCCGGGATCATCTACGCCTCGGCATCCGGGTGGGGCCAGGACGGCCCCCTGTCGAAGCTGGCCGGGCTCGACATTATGGCGCAGGCGCGGAGCGGGCTGATGAGCATCACCGGTCAACCCGATTCGCCGCCGGCCAAGGTAGGCGTGCCCATCTGCGACCTTACCTCGGCGATGTATGTCGCTCTGGCGCTGACCTCGGCGCTCTATGAGCGGAACCGTTCGGGGGAGGGGCAATACATTGACGTATCGCTCTTCGAAAGCGGAGTCTCCTACGCGGTGTGGGAAGCCGCAGGCTATTTCGTGGAGGGAAAGGTGGGGCGACCGAACGGCTCCGCACACCAGAACCAGGCTCCCTACCAGGCGGTCCATTCATCCGACGGGTTCGTTACCATCGGTGCGAACACTCCTCGCAATTGGGTGAGGTTCTGCAACGGGCTGGGACTAGAGGAACTTCTCGATGACGAAAGGTTCCAGGAGTCCTATGACCGGCTCACGCACAGGGAGGCGCTCATCGACCTCATCGAAGTGAAGACGACGGCGATGACAACCGACGAAATCGTCGAGGTGCTCAATGAGGCAGGCGTACCCTGCGCTCCGATCAGCGACTACTCGCAGGTGTTCACCGATGAGCATCTGGCCAGCCGCGACTTCTTCTGGGACTCCGAGCACCCGGTGGCCGGCACCGTGCGACAGATCGGCTCTCCGATGCGATTGTCACGGACACCGGCCAGGCGCGGACCCGCGGGACCATCCCTCGGTGCAGACAACTCACTACTCGATGAACTCGGGTTCTCGGCAGACGAACTGGCCGAACTGAAGTCACAATGAGACGCGTACAGGGAAAGGCACGACAATGACCGAAGCAGCAGATTCAGGCGCGAAGACGGACGACCTGCTCGTCGAGAGCGAGGACGGTGTCCTCACCGTCACCTTCAACCGGCCCGAGGCGCGCAATGCGATGACCTGGGACATGTACATGGGCCTAGCCGAGGCGTGTGAGACGGCCGATGGAGACGACTCCATCCGTGTCATGGTTCTGCGTGGAGCGGGTGGAAAGGCCTTCGTAGCCGGTACCGACATCGCACAATTCACCGAGTTCGACGGTCCTGCGGGTGTCGCGTACGAGAAGCGCATCTCCGAGGTGCTCGCCCGTCTGCGAGCCGTGAACATCCCGGTCATCGCAGCGATCGACGGGTACTGCGTCGGTGGAGGTCTCGGGATCGCTGCTTGTGCCGACGTGCGCGTCGCCTCGCCGCGGGCACGCTTCGGGGTGCCGATCGCACGGACCCTGGGCAACTGCCTCTCCGGTGACACCCTGGGCCTGCTCATCGAACTGCTCGGGCGGGCCCGCGTGGTCGACATGCTGCTGCGGGCTCGGTTCATCGAAGCCGATGAAGCCCTGGGAGCCGGGTTCGTAGGACTCGTCACCGAGGACATCGCCGAGGCGACCGCAGAGTGGGCGGCCACGCTCAAGGGGCACGCACCGCTGACGATGTGGTCGGTCAAGGAGGTCGTGCGCCGACTCTCGGATTCAGGTGGTTCCGTCGACATGAGGACATCGTCGAACGAATCTACGGTTCGCAGGACTTCCACAACGCCGTGCACGCGTTCATCGACAAGACTCCCTACGAATGGCGCGGTCGCTGAACTCTTTCATGCACGCTCACCTGTCGTAGGTTCGCATCACCTGCGAGTCGTCGCGGCGGAGGTGGCCCAGGTCGGCTGCATCAGCGAATTTCTGGGCCGCTACCGGGAGTAGAGCCAGGTCGATATCGAGACTCGCAGCCACCTCGGCGACGAGAGCAGTGTCCTTGACGAAGATGCCGACGGCACTCGCCACCTGGGCGTCGATGCCCTCAAGCATCCGCGGACCCCGATCACCGAGCATCCAGGAATTCGCCGCACCGGCAGTCATCGCTTCGAGCACGGTCGATTCGTCAAGGCCGAGCCGGCCAGCCAATGACAGGGCTTCCGCAGCGGCCACGATGTGGACCGAGCACAACAGCTGATTCACCGCTTTGAACGACTGTCCGTCGCCGATGCGTTCGCCGCAGTCGATGATCGTCCCGAGCGACTCGAGAACGCGTTGGCGTGATTGGAGAACCTCGCGTGGACCCGATGCGAGCATCCGCAGGGTGCCAGCCACGACTCCTGCGATGCCCCCGGTGACAGGAACGTCGAGGACATTGATGCCATGTTCGGCAGCGCGTAATGACGCGGCGCGGATCGCTTCAGGCCCCACCGTGGACATGATGATGAGCACGGCCTCTGGAGACATGAGGGTGAGCAATCCGGGAACTCCTGACTCCTCGTCTCCTTCCAACGCCTGCGCGAGTTGCCCGCCGTCGGCCACCATGACAATGACCGTCGCCGCAGACTCGGCCGACAGAGGCCGTTCCTCATTCGGCAGCCCCGCTTCCGTGGCACGATCGCGAGGCCCCGGGAACGGATCGACGCCCGTGACGTGGAAACCTGCCTGTTGCAGCCGCAGGGCCATGGGCAGGCCGATGGCTCCGATCCCGAGGAACGTGATGTGGTCGGCGCTGACAGTCATAGATCCTCCATTGGATCGTGTCGTTGATGCGGTAGGTGGGGTTGGTACGGTCGGTGCAGGAGATCAGTGGAAGTAGAGGCCGCCGTTGATGCTCAGGGTCTGTCCTGTGATGTGTCCGGCGCCCTCGCTGATGAGGAATTCGACTGTCGCGGAGACATCCTCGGGCACCGAGATCCGCCCCAGAGCGGTCGCGGCCCCCATTGCCTCGCGGCGTTCGTCGTCGAGTGGGCCGCCCATGATGTCGGTATCGACGGGCCCAGGTGACACTGAGTTCGCAGTGACGCCGTGCGGGCCGAGTTCCAGGGCGACTCCGCGCATGAGGCCGACTATCCCGGCCTTGGCCGCGGCGTAGGCGGTCTTCGAGAACGTTCCGCCGCCCTTCTGCGCCGTGACAGAGGACAGGCCGATGATGCGCCCCAGTCCGTTCTTCGCCATGATTCTGCCGAAGGCTTGCGTGACGAGGTGGGTCGCGGTGAGGTTGTTCGTCATCACCCGTGCCCACTCGTCATCGGTGATCTCGAAGTAGGTCGTCGAGGAGGAGACGCCGGCGAAGTTCGCCAGCGCGACGATCTGGGGCAGGCCTGCTTCGAAGGCGGCTGCCGCATCGGCGATCTGATCTGATCGGGTCACGTCGACACCCCTGCCAAGGGCGGTCACCCCATATTCATCGGTGATCTCGGAGGCGAGCTCTTGGGCTTCGTCGGTGCGGCGAGCAATGAGTCCGAGGTTCCAACCGGAGCGTGCCAGACGGTGTGCGGTGTGGCGACCGATTCCGTTCGCGCTGCCGACGCCGGTGAGAATCGCGGTGCGTTCGGCAGGGAAGGCCGGGCCCAGGGAGATCGATGACT
Source organism: Brevibacterium sp. BDJS002 (assembly GCF_028201555.1). Taxonomy (NCBI): domain Bacteria; kingdom Bacillati; phylum Actinomycetota; class Actinomycetes; order Micrococcales; family Brevibacteriaceae; genus Brevibacterium; species Brevibacterium sp. BDJS002. The sequence continues at coordinate 264,625 of NZ_CP116392.1, forward strand.
GTGCGCGGGAGGATGTAGTTGTCATGAGCCGGTGGTGCCTTTCGTCGTTTGTGCGGTGGAGAGGAGTCCGGTGAGGTATTTTCTGTTCTCTGCGCAGACGCCGAGACTGTCGCCCCCGTACTGCTCCATGAGGAAGGGGCCCTCGAAGCCGAGTTCCACGGCGCGGGTGACCATTGCGCGGTAGTCGATGAGGCCGTTCTGCATCGTCGTCGGATGGGAGGTAAACCACGCCCCGTCGGCAGCTTCATCTCGCTGGTAGTTCTTCATGTGCCAGTAGTTCGCGTAGGGGAGCGTGAGTTCATGCATGGCTCGCCAGCCATCGATGGGGCGGTGCAGGCGGATGAGGTTGCCGATGTCGGGATTGAGTCCGACATTGTCGAGTCCGATCTCCTCAATGAGCCGGACGGCGGATTCGGCGGTGCCCAGGTAGGTGTCCTCGTACATCTCCAAGGACATCGGCAGGCCCACCTCGGCGGCGTGCCTGCCCAACTCCTGCAGACGATGGACTGCCAGGGCGCGGACCTCGGGGTCGTCTGGATCCTCCCAGCCATTCGCCGTCCAGAACCAGAGCGCCTCGCGTTGGGCCTGGGAGAAGGGCTGATGCAGTCCGGTTGAGAACACCTGACAGCCGAGTTCGGCGGCCGCGTCGATGGTGCGGTGAGCGTAGTCGAGGTTGGCCTCGCTGTGGTCGGGGTCGATGATCGACTGGCGTTGGACATGGATGGAAGTGAGTTCGACACCCGCCGAGGCGGCCAGATCCTTGAGGAGGCCACGGCGTTCGGATGAGAGATCGGCCGGGCGAATGTGGCTGTCGGCGATCTCGAGGGCGGTGAAGCCGAGAGCGGAGACCGTGGAGAAGATTCCGGCCCAGGTCAGAGGGTCGGCCTCGTGGAGGGGCAGGCCGCTGGGGTCGGTGGGGGAGAAGCCGTGCATGCAGCAGGCGATCGTGTGCTCGGTTGGGCTCATGGGTCCTCGTGGTTCTCTTGGGTGGGAGGTTGAGGGTCTTCGACGAGCGCACGGTGGGCGACCATCCTGACATGGTGGCGCATGGCCGCTTCCGGTGCGGTCGGGTCCGGTGAGGCGAAGGCTTCGATGATGGCTCGATGTTCGGACAGCGCTTCGTTGACGTCGGTGATGCCGTGGGGCAGCGCCTGTCGCAGTCGGTGGACCTGGGCAGCCAGGTCGTGAGACATCTTCACGAGGTAGCGATTGCCGCAGTGCTCAAGGATCCTGTCGTGGAAGTCTCGGTCCCGGGCGAAGTACTCCTGGGCCGCACTGACCTGGATTCGGCGAGCGTCTTCGGGGCTGTCGGCGACCTCGTCGCCCAACTCCCCCGTCTCCCGTACTCTGTCACCGGCCTTCTCGTGCTCGGCTTGGGCAGCGGCCAGTGAGCTGAGAAGTTCCTCGCTGGCCGGTGTTGCCAGTCGAGTTGCTGTCGTCTCCACCGTTTCACGGGCGATGAAGAGCTCTTGGAGCTGCCCGCGATCCAGGGGAGGGGAGACGCGGTAGCCGCGCAGGGCTTCGCGGACGACGAGGCCCGTGCGTTCGAGGTCGACGAGCGCTTCCCGCACCGGTGTCGGCGAGACGTTGAGTTGTCTGGCCAACCCGTCGATGGACACTCTTTCGCCAGGTGAGATCTCTCCGGTGAGGAGGATTTCGAGGATGTGTTCGTAGACGAGGTCGCGGAGTCCACGACGTTCGATGTCTGCGCGGGGGATCGGAGGCTGTGCATTCATGAATTCAGCATAATGACATCGGCGAGTTCATCGAGGATTCTCGGCACTGAATCGGGGTCGTGGGCGAAGCGTCCGAGGAAGAGTCCGTCGACAGCAGGACCGAGTTGAGTGAGCAGACCTGGGCCTGCGCTTCCGCCGTAGATGAGGCGGAAGTCGAGACTGGGAAAGTGGATTCGAGTGCGTGCCCGCACAGTTTCGCAGACGGCGACGATGTGTTCTGGCGCGGCAGGCTGCTGCGCACCGATCGCCCATATCGGCTCATAGGCGAGGACGACGCCAGCTTCGGGTGGCAGCCCAACGGCTGCCGTGGGCAGGGCCGACCGGATCTGTGCGACCACCTCGGCGGCGGCAGATTCCGGTGAACCGGCGGTATTCTCCCCGACGCACAGGATGGGGAGCAGTCCGTGGCGCAGTGCGGCAGATGTCTTCGCATGGACGATGTCGTCAGTCTCGTGGAAGTACCGACGGCGTTCGGCATGGCCGACTTCGACATAGCGGCAGCCAAGTTCGGCAAGTACGGTCCCGGAGACCTCCCCTGTCCAGGCACCAGCATCCTCGGCGGACAGGTTCTGGGCACCGATCTGCAGGGGTCCGGGCAGGTCGAGACACGCGGGGATAGACGGAAACTGGGGGAGGAGCACAAGCTCTGCCGTCCCCGAGGTGACTGCCGGATGGGTGTGCGTGAGCTCGGTGACTCTGCTGGCCCAGTCCATTGTCTGTGCATGGGACATGTACATCTTCAGGCTGATCCCGAGGAGTCGGTCCGGGAGGGCAGACGACGGTGCTGAAGGAGCTAGGTGCGAGGGCATGGCAGTCATGGATCAGCGAGATTCGTAGGCGCTGATCTGTGCCACTTTGTCGTTGGAGGCGCTCGCCGGATCGAAGGTATATCCGATCCATTCCCTGGCCAGGCGGCGAGCGAGCTCGAGGCCGATGACGCGTTGGCCCATGCAGAGGATCTGGGCATCGTTGGACAAGACAGAGCGTTCGACGCTGAACGAGTCGTGCGCCGTGGCTGCTCGAATGCCCTTGACCTTGTTCGCTGCTATCGCCACACCGAGCCCGGTGCCGCAGATGAGTATTGCGCGATCGGCATCACCTCGAGCGACCATTTCGGCAGCGGAGGTCGCGATAGAGGGATAGAAGGTGTGTGATTCGGAATCGACACCGACGTCGACGACCGTGGTGATGCGTTCGTCATCTCCGAGGTCGGACTTGATGATCTCTTTGTAGTCGAATCCCGCATCGTCGGATCCGACGACCACTCGCAGGCTCATGATCGGGTTGCCTTTCGCTCGGTGGATGTAAGGGTGGGTCTGTCAGGGGCGAGCCGTTCTGCAATCGCCGAGGCGATCATCGCCAGGGAGATCGCGCCCGGATCTGGTGTGCCCAGGCTGCGATCCCCGTGCGAACGGGCGCGACCGCGCATGGCGACGAGGTCGGCCGTGGATTGGGCAGCTCGAGCCGCTGCATCTGCGGCACTGGTAGTTGCCCGGGCCAAGACTGACGACGTGGAGTCAGGGCCCGCGGAGCTGACAGCGTGGGAGAACTCCGTGGCGAAGGGGACGAGAGCATCGAGAAGAGTTTTGTCTCCGACTTCGACTCCGCCGAACGCGCGGACCTCATCGACTGCGGAATTGATGGCGGTGGAGATCGCAGCAGGATCGGGCTGGGAGTCACCGGCGAACCCTGCCGCCAGTGTGCTGATGATCCGTCCCCAAATGGCGCCGGAGGTGCCTCCTCCGATGTCGGCCCACGCTTCACCTGCTGAGGTCAGTACCGCCTCGGCGCCATGGGAACTGTCGGTGGCTTCTGCGGCGGCACGTGCTGCCGCCTTTGACCCGCGCTGCATGCCGATTCCGTGGTCACCGTCCCCGGCGACGCTGTCGAGGCGACCGAGTTCACCGGCCGCGTCGTCGAGGACTGCGGCGATTCGCGTGATGACTGCAGACACTTCTCTGCCCAGGTTCTGCGAATCAGCGGAAGCGGGAGTCGGGGCTGCGGTTATCACCCGTTCCTGTTGAGGCTGCTGTGCTGTGAGGCCGGTTGGACGGTGCGCGGTCCCGAGCTCGCCGCGGGTGTACGCGGCCGAGGAACAGGGAGCTCCCCACAGCGGCTCGAGTTCGTCGTTAAGCCACAGGAGGGTGAGTGAGAGTCCGGCCATGTCGAAACTCGTGCAGAATTCCCCTACCTCGGGGTCGACGAGTTCGTAGCCGGCCTCTCGCAGCAGGGGGTCGATCAGGCCGTAAAGAAGATAGAGCTCTTCGTATTTGACCGTGCCCAGCCCGTTGAGGATGGGCACGACCCGCCGTGAGGAATCGGGTGCTTCGACCAGGAGACGGGAAACCAGGAGCTCAGCCAGTTGGATCGCCGAGGGGAGCGGGACCTCGTCGATTCCCGGTTCACCATGGATGCCCAGCCCGATGGCCATGCTGCCCTCGGGCACAGTGAACAGCGGTTCGTCGGCTCCCGGCAGGGTGCAGCCGGAGAAGGCGACTCCGATCGAGCGGGTGCGGTCGTTGGCCGAGCGGGCAAGACGCTCAACTTCGTCCAGGTCGAGGCCAGCTTCGGCGGCGGCGCCGGCGATCTTGAAGACGACGAGGTCACCCGCGATGCCGCGGCGTTTGTCGATCTCGTCCCTGGAAGCGCTGAAGATGTCGTCGGTGACGACGACTGTGCGTGCCTCGATCCCTTCAGCCTGCAGGAGCGCCTGTGCCTGGTCGAAGTTGAGGACGTCTCCGGCGTAGTTGCCGTAACTGAAGAGGACGCCGCGCCCCTGATCGCAGCTGCGGGCTACAGACATGATCTGCTTCGTCGAGGGTGAGGCGAAGACGTTGCCCATGGCCGTTCCATGGGCCAAGCCAGGGCCGACGAGTCCTGAAAATGCAGGGAAGTGGCCGCTGCCTCCTCCGATGACGAGTGAGACTGTGGGTTCGCTTGCTGCGGTGGAACGCACGACTCCGCCAGTCACGGCTCGTACCCAGCGGGATGAAGCGAGCGCAAAGCCACGTGACATGTCGGAGACGAAGTCATTCGGGTCATTGAATAATCGGGTCACAAGTTCCCCTTCGAACTGATTCCTATTTCATAGATCCTATAGGATTATTGTTCGAGTGCAAGGGTTCAAGAGCGGCAGCGATCATTGATCAGGCACACGACAAAGAACGTCCCGCGACACTGCCTAGTGTCGCGGGACGTTCCTGTGAGGTCGGGAGCTCCGGTCAATCAGCCCCAGTACGAGGCCGACCGTGTCCGCACGCTGTCGCGGAACTGGCCCGTTGACTTCTCCAGAAGCTCACCTGTGCCCCAGTCGAGGACCACTCCGTACTTCCGGACGACATCATGGACGGTGATGTCATTGGCGCGATAACGACGGGCAACCTCGGCGGGGTCAGAATCGAGCCACGATGCGCGCTCGGAACGAATCTGTGCACGCAGTTTCGTCGAAGCGGTTTCGTCGATCTCGTACTCGTCGAGTTCGGCATCGATCTCTGTGATGACGACACCGTAGTCCTTGGCTGCTCGATCGATGGAGACGTAGCCGTCGATGACATCTTCAAGTACCTCGGCGCTGGGCCGTTCGAGGGGATCGCCGAAACCGCCGCCACCGGCGCTGGGGCGTTCGAAAGTATCGCCCGGCGAGATCGACACATTGGAGAACGTGGCACCCAGGTACTTGGAGTCCTCTGACGAAGGATTCAGCCAGACGCCATGCGGGATCGAAGGGAGGCCGCCGTTGATGCCCCAGGTGGTGGAACGTCCACGATCACAGCAGTAGCTCATGACGGCTCCGGCCGCATCGGTGAGAATGCCACCCTTGTTGACGCCACACCCTCCGCGGAACCTGCCAGGACCACCCGAGTCGGTATTGATCGAGTGCTGAGTGGTGATGACAGGAGTGAGTCGTTCCTGTCCTTCGACAGGCTGAACTGCGAGTCCAGTGCCGAATACCGGTGATGTCGCAGACGACCCGTCCTTTGTCGACCGGCCGCCCCAGCCGCCTGCCATCCAGTCGTACCACATGAAGTACGGATTGGACTTCACGCGGCTGTCATGCCCGCCGACGAGCAGATACTCGAGGTTGAAGGCACAGGCCATGGCACGCTCCGGCATGATGTGGGACCAGAGTTCGAAGATCGCGTTCATGACCTTCTCATACGGGCCCGAACAGAAACCGGTCACGGCATGTGGCCAACCGGCGTTGACCACTGTGCCTTCCTCGCCGATCTCTGCCGTCACGGCCTCGTAGAAGCCCGAGTTGAGAGGCACTTCGGGAAAGAACGTCTTAGTGCCGGCGTAGATCGCGGAATACGTTGTTCCGTAGCCGGAGTTAAGGAAGGTGGACACCGCCTCGGCGGAACCGGTGAGGTCGTAGTGAATACCCTTGCCATCGAGGGTGAGCTTGACCCGAACGGGAGCCAGCCCCTCGCCCTTGGCCGGGTCGCCGTCGAGGTAGTCCACGGTCTCCCATTCGCCCTGCGGGAGGTCGCCGAGGCTGGCAACGACCGTCCGGCACACGTAGTCCTGCGTCTCCTGCATGGCGTCGAGGACGGTGTCCTTCGAATATTTGTCGACGAGTCGAAGCACCTCACGTTCGCATACCGCAGTCGCTTCGGCCTGAGCGTTGAGATCGCCGAGCGCCTGATCGGGAGCGCGGGTATTCGACACGAGCAACTGAGCCACGTCGTGGAGGAACCGCCCCTTGTGCCACACTCGCAGCGGAGTGATGCGCAGTCCCTCACCGAAATGCTCACTGGCAGAGACGTCGAACGAGCCTGGCACGGATCCGCCGATGTCGGCCCAGTGCCCCTTGTTCTGAGCGAAGCCGATGATCTCGTCTTCGGAGAATATGGGGCGGATAAAGCTGACGTCGTTGAAGTGTGTACCGCCACGATAGGGGTCATTGATGAGGAATACGTCGCCAGGATTGATGTCGTCGCCGAATTCTTCCATGACTGCCTTGCATTGGAAGTGAAGCGTCCCGACGTGGACGGCGATGTCCGCACTGCCCTGCATAACGGTGTTGCCGTATTTGTCGCACAGGGCTGAGGAGAAGTCACGAGAGTAGATGACGAATGAGTAGCAGGTGCGAAGGATCTGCTCGCTCATGAGGTCAACGCTCGTAGCAAATGCGTTCTTGAGCACTTCGAAGGTGACGGGGTCGAGTGTGGACGAGCGGTCGCTGACACTGGAGATTGTAGTCATTGTTCTCCTCAATTCGCGGACGTGGTTGAGTCGTTCGAGGCCGTTGCCAGAGCTGGCTCACCAGACTCGGTGGACAGTGTGATGCGAATGTTGAACCATTCGTCGATCACCGCGGAGGAGCCTGGCGGGATGACTGTCGTCGCATCGATCTGATTGAGAATGGCAGGTCCGATGAAAGCTGCTCCGGAGGGAAGGTTCTCCCGCTGGTAGACAGGTGTGGAGTGCCATTTTCCTTCGAAGTAGACCTCACGGACTTCCAGCGGCTCTCCCGGATCTTTGGAACTGACTGGCGATGGCTTGAAGCTTGGTTTCGGTGTTTTGCCCAGGGCCTTGAGATGAAGTTGGTAGATCTCGACCGGGGTCTCGTCCTGCCGGAATGCGTACTGCTTCTCGTGCTCTTCGTGGAAGAGCTGGACAGCTTCTCGCAAAGCATGAGGCCCGGTGCCCATCTTGACCTGCAGAGAACGCCATTGGCCTTGGTAACGCATGGAGATGCCTCGTTCGAAGACACCGTCGGCTTCGGCTACCTTTTCATGCCTCAGACGATCCCGACCCTCGAGTTCGAGTGCTTTGAAATGCTGTTCCACGGCCTCAGCGTCGGCATCCTCTGCTGATCCGGTGAACATCTGAGAGAGGTCGTGCTGAATGTCGACGAGGAGACATCCCAACGCCGAAGTGACGCCGGGGCTGGGCGGAACGACGATGGTCGGAATGTTCAGTTCCTTCGCCACGTCCGCACCGTGAAGGGCTCCGGCTCCGCCGAATGCAATGAGCACGAAATCGCGGGGATCAAGGCCGCGCCGAATGGAAACCAGGCGGACAGCGTCGGCCATATTTGCGTTGGCGACCTTGATGATCGAATCTGCCGCAGCATCGATATCGAGGCCTAGGGGCCCTGCGACCTTCGACTCGATTGCTGCCTTCGAGCTTGCTCGGTCCAATGTCATCTCACCATCGGCGAGATCAGTTCCCAACCGACCCATCCACAGGTTCGCGTCGGTGTTCGTCGGTTCGGCGCCGCCGCGACGATAACAGGCAGGCCCGGGATCAGCTCCGGCCGACTGAGGTCCGTTGCGCAGCGATCCCGCAATGTCGATATGAGCGAGAGAACCGCCACCCGCACCGATGGTGAGGACCTCGATGCTGGGGAAGACGATTGGATGACCGTATTCGACCTCCCAGTCATTGGTCACCCGAAGCTCGCCGTCGGCAACGAGCGAAATGTCGGTGGACGTTCCGCCCATGTCGAGCCCGACGGCATTGTCGAAGCCGCACTGTTCGGCCACATGTTGGGCCGCAATTGCCCCAGCTGCGATGCCCGAGGCAGCCAACCGTACGGGGAACCGTTTGACCATCTCGGAGGTCATTGATCCACCACCGGAGTGGAGCAGGAGCAGCTCCCCGGCATAGCCGTCGTTAGTGAGGCTCTTATCCAGCTTCTCGACGTATCCCGAAACCAGCGGCCCGAGGACTGCATTGGCGACAGTGGTGTTGAAGCGGTTGTGTTCGAAGATCTCAGGCAGAATCTCCGCTGAGGTGGAGATGCTGGCTCCTGGAAGCTCCTCAGTGAGGATTTCGCGCATTCGGACTTCGTGCGCGACATTGGCATAGGAGTTGATGAAGCAGATCGCGACAGTGTCGACACCTCGCTTCTTCAGCAAACGCCCGAGCTTGCGGGCTTCTTCCTCATCTAGAGGGGACACGATATTGCCCGCGTAGTCGATGCGTTCGGTGACTTCGAACCGGTCGCGCCGACGGATATAGGGGCCGGACACATCAGAGTAGGCGTCCCATAGATCGTCTTTTGTTCCGTCGCGGATTTCGATGACGTCTCGGAAGCCCTTCGTTGTCACCATCGCTGCTTTGGGGAAATTACGAGTGATAAGCGCATTCGTGGCAACGGTGGTTCCATGTGAGAACAACTCGACATCGCTGAGGTCGATATTCGCTCGTTTGACCCCGTTGAGGACAGCATCCATCGGATTGTCCGGGGTAGATGGAACCTTCGTCACCCGCATTGACTGGGTGGATTCGTCGAAAATGCAGATGTCGGTGAAGGTGCCGCCGACATCGACAGCGACTCGCAGATTAGCCACGTGATCTCCTTTGATTGTGATCTGGTCAATATCGTCGACCGGAAGCCGTACCTGGGTCAATGGAGCAACCGAAGAAGATGTGCGTAGAATTTGTAGAAATTCCAAAAGATCGACAACAGTGCTGGTGGTCACCTCAGCGCGGGCGTCGGCATGGTGTGTGGGAAGTTGCTGAACGCAAGGAGGCGTCATGGAACTGTCGCGTGAGTGGGTGTTTGAGAACTTGCTCTCCGCCCTGAGCTCATCTGACCCCTTGGAGTCGTTGCTGATTCGAGCGACTCAGATATGCCGAGGGTCGGGTCTCGTGCTCAACGAGCTGGGTGAGGTCACTCGATCAGTTGGATCTGCTCCGAACCATCTCATCGCCAACTGGGTGCTTGGTCTGGAGACGACAAGTGCTCGTCCAACCCATGACGCTCATGAGACATCAATCGGTCGATGGGTAGTGAGATCGAAGTCCGTTCGCATACGTCAACGCGACTATGTGTTTGTCCTCGCAGTCTTTGGGGAGCCAGGGGCTGAAGACGCTGTTCGCCATGCGGCAGAGCATGCCGTTTCAGGGCAGGATCGTCGGGAAACCGACGATGTCCATGGATTGGGTCTCATCCTCGATACGAGCGCCAAACTGCTGCAAGCCTTCGAAGGCTTTGAGACATTTTCCATGAGCACACACCGTGAAGAATCGGCACGACTCATGCGTGACCTTGAGGTGGGAGTTTCGCCAGGCCGCGAGCCTGGAATCTGGCGAATGTTGGAGAATTTCGGATTCGACTCATACAGGCCGGTGCGGATTATTCGCGCGAGTATCTCGGCAATCGATGAAAGTGCGGCAGCAAGCGTAGGAGCGTCGGGGCAGAGGCGCCGCACGCCACGACCGACAGGGGGCATGAGCAGATCTGATCGGCGGAAGAAGCCCGAGCGGGGGATCGTCATCAGCGATTCCGGGCACACTGCTTCGGCGATTGAACGAACTGCGCTGTGTGTTGCTGACTTCGACGTTGCCGAGCATTTTTCGAGCACTGATGTGATCGGCGTCGGTATCTCCGAGCCCTTCGCTGCACTGAGCCAGGTGCCGGAGATGCTGAAAGCGGCTGATGTTGCACTGGCGACTGCGGGTAGCGGGCAATTGGTGCGGGTTGATGAAATGCGTCCGAGCGAATGGGCCGCTGCCAGGATGAGTTCGCGTTTCGACCAGCAGGTCGTTAGGCGGTTTGTTCAGAAGATCTCAAAAGGCCCGGATGTTTGGGAGACTCTGCTCGTGTACATCGATTGTCGGGCGAATGTTGTACAGACTGCGAGTCAACTGCAGGTCCATGCAAATACTGTTCGCTACCGGTTGGGGCTGTTGGAGCACGAGCTCGGCGCTCGTCTCAGTGACCCGTACGTTGCTGCGGATCTAGTGATCGCTTTGGAGTGCGAGAGGCTCAGAACGAACGAGGCGAATTCGTCTTCGTGGCGCTGATCAGAAGGGTGCTTGTTTACGCTTCCCCGCCGGGAACACCACCCGGCAAGTCCACGAGATTCTCCGCGATCCCGGCAAGATACCGCGTCCCGAGAGGCGTGAGCGAGAGGTCCTTCCGTTTCGCTCCCGTCCTCGGGGCGCTGGTATCGGCACTGGCGAGGAGCCCAGAATCCTGCAGCCGTTTGAGGGTCCTGTAAAGACCGCGCTCGGTCACGTGCCAGCCGGTGGCAGCGGTGACTTTCTCAGCAATGGCGGCGACTCCGATCGGCTGATGCTCGGCGACGATGGTCAGTGTGACCGGTGTGAGCATTGACTTCTTGTAGGTCTCGACCCAGCTGTCGACCTTATGGCTCAGCCACTCTTCGCTTTCAGTGCGCGGCTCTGTCGCGTCGTCATGCTGTGATGCCACCTCAGTCCTCCCAGCCGCGGCCGAGCACCGAACCGAGGAGGTGAATGAGCAGACCGATGCCCCAGACCGCGCTCATCACCAAGGTTGCTCCGAACCAGGAGGACCCGAGGAGTGAGTGCGCCACTGCTTGAACATCGTTGTCGCTGCCGGCGACGACTGCACGGACGACGGCGTGGGCGTTGAAGGATGTCGTCACTGCGACATAGGCGATGACATGGGCGATCACGAGTCCGAAGCGCACATGCAGCAGCTTCCGACGGTTGATCACGATCCATACCGCAATGCCGACGGCGACGACCGCGGTGAGGGCCCCAGCGAGGATTGTCACTGCACCGCCGGTCAGTGCGACGACGAACTGGATGATGATCATGGCGGCTATGAGCGTCAGGGCGTAGGGCAGTAGGAGGGAACGGGCATTGGCTGTCTGTGGTGCCTGTGCTGTTGTGTCCATAATGGTACTGTACCAGTGGTTCAGTACCAAAGTGAAGAGCTGCGGAATAACTTCCGAGGTCGACTACTGGCGTACTCTGAGAACATGCCCCGCCACCTGCTCACGAGCACCCCTCCGGAGCCGCACCGGCCCGAATCCGAAATTCCCGTCGACTCGGCTCAGCCCACGAAGCAGCGCGCACCCATTCCCGCCCGCCGCTCTCTCATCGCACTCTTCGCCGTCCTTTTGGTCGCGTGGGTGGCCATCGCGGGAGTCGGTGGCCCCTACTTCGGCAAGATCTCCGAGGTCGCCACGAACGACCGGTCCTCCTTCCTGCCTGAATCGGCCGAGTCCACGAAGGCTCAGGCGCTCATCGACCAGTTCAGTGACCTCGACTATGTCCCGGCCATCGTCGTACTCGAAGACAAGGACGGGCTGAGCAAGGACAGTACGACTGAGCTCGAAGACCTGGCCGAAAGACTCGACGACGAAGGGCTGTTGGCAGCCGACGCCTCGCCTGTCATCCCCTCCGAGGACGGTGAAGCGCTCGAGCTCATCCTCCCGGTCTCCACCGACACCACCGCCGATGACGTGGAGCAGATCCGCTCGATCATCGCCGGGACCTTCCCGATTGCCACCGCCGCCGATAGTCCCACCGGCGACGTCGACTCAGTGCCCACCTCGGCGGACGTGTATGTCACCGGTCCCGGTGGATTCTCCGCGGACCTGACCTCGGCGTTCGCGGGGATCGACGGCATTCTCCTGCTCGTCGCACTCATCGCGGTCTTCGTCATTCTCATCATCGTCTACCGCTCCCCGCTGCTGCCGGTCATCGTTCTGTTCACCTCGGTGGCGGCGCTCTCGGCCTCGATCTTCGTCATCTGGCACCTCGCGGATGCGGGAATCCTGCTCATCAACGGCCAAGTTCAGGGCATTCTGTTCATCCTGGTCGTCGGCGCCACCACTGACTACTCCCTCCTTGTGGTCGCCCGCTTCCGTGATGCGCTGCTGACCGAACGGGATCGAGTCAGAGCCGGACTGGCTGCGTTCAAGGGCGTCGTCGAGCCGATCGCGGCCTCTGGTGGGACCGTGATCGCCGGTCTTCTGGTTCTGCTGCTGACCGACCTGGCCTCGACTCGTGCGCTCGGCCCGGTGGCGGCGATCGGCATTCTGGTGGCGATGCTCGCGGCGCTGACATTCCTGCCCGCGGCTCTGATGGTCATCGGCCGGGCCGTGTTCTGGCCCTTCCGCCCGCAGGTGCGCACAACCAGCTCCGCACCAGCGAAGAAAGGTCTGTGGACTCGCATCGCCGAGGTGGTCGCTAAGCGTCCGCGCATCATCTGGATCGGTCTCGTCGTCCTCCTTGCCCTCCCGCTCATCGCGTTCCCCCAGTTCAAGGCCTCGGGCATCGCGCAGAGCGACTTCGTCCTCGGCGACTCCGAGGCCCGTGATGGCCAAGATGTGCTGTCCGAGCATTTCCCGGGCGGATCCGGCTCACCCACACAGATCGTGGTGGCGAAAGACCAGCTCGAGGATGCGGCGAAGGCGGTCGGCAGCCTCGGCGGGGTCGAATCGATGACCGTCGTCGCCGAAGAGTCACCCAGCGGGACGATCGCCATCGACGATGACGGGCAGCTGCAGGCACCGCAAGGTCAAGCACCGCAGGGCCAGGGCGCACCCAACTCGACCTCGACGCCTCCACCTTCACCCCCGGCACCTACCGAGGTCGACGGTCAGGTTCTCCTCGAAGCGACACTGACCGACCCCGCGGACTCCCTGGCCGCAGAGTCCACGGTCACCGACATCCGCGACGCTGTCCACAAGGTCGACTCCGAGACCCTGGTGGGCGGGGAGACCGCGGTCGACCTGGACACGAACACCACCGCCGAGGCGGACCGGACCCTGGCGATTCCACTCATCCTCATCGTCATCACCATCGTCCTCATCCTCCTGCTGCGCTCACTCGTGGCCCCGCTGCTGCTCGTGGCGCTGACGGTTCTCTCCTTCGGCACCGCTTTGGGTGTCTCCGCGCTGGTGTTCAACCACCTCATCGGCTTCCCCGGTGCCGATCCGTCGGTGCCGCTCTACGCATTCGTCTTCCTCGTCGCGTTGGGCATCGACTACAACATCTTCCTCATGTCCCGTGTCCGCGAGGAGTCGCTGCGCGTAGGCACCCGCAAGGGAGTACTGGAAGGGCTTGTGGCTACGGGCGGGGTCATCACCTCGGCGGGGATCGTGCTCGCCGCGACCTTCGCAGCGCTCGCCGTCATCCCGGTCATGTTCCTGTTCCAACTGGCGTTCATCGTCACCTTCGGCGTCCTCCTCGACGCGATCCTGGTGCGCTCGCTCGTCGTTCCAGCCCTCGTCCACGACATCGGACGACGCGTGTGGTGGCCGTGGCGGAAGCGGATTCCGCTGGACTGAGGCCTGGTTGGCAAAGGCTCTGATATCACCACCCAGCCCCCACTGGATTTCCCCGCACAATGTGGAAGACTGACGGTGTCTGAGCTGGGACGCACCGCCTCGGCGGGTGTCTGATCGTGAATGCGAAAGTGGGACCGATATGAGCAATGTGGAGCCGAAACCCGACGAGGTCGTGTGCAAGACCGGCGGACTGCCCGGCCCCGACTGCGCGCAGGAGGGCCGAGCCCCGGTTGAGATCCTCACCGCCCGCGACGTCCCACTGGGCGGACCACGTGCCATGGGCGTGCGCCGGACACTGCCGCAGCGCCAACGCTCCCTCATCGGACCCTGGTGCTTCGTCGACCACTACGGCCCCGACGACGTCTCGACCTCAGGCGGCATGGACGTCGCCCCGCACCCGCACACCGGCCTGCAGACCGTGAGCTGGCTCTTCGAAGGCGCCATCGAACACATCGACTCCGGCGGCAACCAGGGCATGGTCTTGCCCGGCGAGGTCAACCTCATGACCTCTGGCCGCGGCATCTGCCACTCCGAGGTCTCGACCGAGGACACCACAGCCCTGCACGGCGTCCAACTCTGGTTGGCGCTGCCCGATTCGGTGCGCAACCGCGAGGGCAGGGACTTCGAGCACTTCGCTCCCGAGGTCACACCCTTCGACGGCGGCGAGATGCTCGTCTTCCTCGGCGAGCTGTGGGGAACGCGCTCGCCCGTTGCCACCTATTCCCCGCTCATGGGCGCCGAGGTGCGCCTGCGTCCCGGTGCCACCATCGACCTGCCGATCAACGCGGAGTTCGAATACGGGGTCCTCGTCGACTCCGGCGACATCACCGTCGAAGACGTCGAACTGCCGACCAACGCCCTCGGCTACACCGGTGTGGGCCTGTCCGAGATGCGCATCAGCAACCAGTCCGAGACCGACGCCCGCCTCGTCATCATCGGCGGTGAACCCTTCAACGAAGAGATCCTCATGTGGTGGAACTTCATCGGCCGCACCCACGAGGAGATCGCCCAGTACCGCGAAGAATGGCAGGCCGAGGGCGATCGCTTCGGCACCGTCGAGGGCTACGTCGGCAAGGGAGGCCCCGGTGAGAACGCCGATGGCCTGTCAAGGCTGCCCGCGCCGAGGTTGCCCGACGTTCGCATCAAAGCGCGCAAGAACCCGCCCCCGCACGTCCAATCCTGACCCAGCACCCACCCGAACAAGGAGACGAAACCATGAGCGAAGCACTGACTGACAAAACCGGCGAGACCGTCACCGTCGAACTCGACGAGGCCCGCGGTGCCTACGTCATCCGGGACGCCGCCGGTACGGATGCCGGCCGCGCCTTCTTCCTCACCGCCCCCGACGGGGAACGGATCTTCCACCACACCGAGGTTGATGAAGCGTTCGGCGGACGCGGACTCTCGAAGGTGCTGGTAGCGCAGTCGCTCAAAGCCAGCCGTGAGCAGGGCGTGACAGTGGTGCCGGTGTGCCCGCTGTTCGTGCGGAAACTCAGCGAAGCCGGTGACGAATACCTAGCCGAAGGCGGAAAGTTCCGTCGGGCCACCGGCGCAGACATCGATTTCGTCAAGCGGGAGGCCTGAGAGTTGTCCGGAGTCAACGTGAATCGTCCCTACATCGACAAGGTCCACCCCGAGGTCTACAAGGCCATGATCCAAGCCGCGGCAGCCTCCCGGAAGGTCGCCCGCGCGGAGGGCCTCAGCGATGGACTCCTCGAGCTGGTCAATGTGAGGGTCTCCCAGATCAACGGATGCCGCACCTGCCTGAGCATCCACGCCCCAGCAGCTCGGAAGGCCGGTGTCGAGGAGCTCAAACTCGACCTGCTGCCGACCTGGCGTGAGGCTGAGGTCTTCGACGGTCAGGAACGTGCCGCACTGCTCTTGGCCGAAACGCTGACGGTCATCGACAAGGCGGCCGATCGCAATGAGATCGCCATCGAAGCCGGCGAGTACCTCTCCGCCGAACAGATCTCGGCCGTCGAATGGACGGTGACGCTGATCAACGCCTTCAACCGAATTTCGATCGCCAGCAACCACCCGGTCGCCCGCCCTCGCAACGCGGACAGCTGAGCACAGAGCACTGAACGCGGCGGTCATCTAGGTGGCCGCCGCGTTTCTCATCGAAAGGACCACGCTGTGAGCAACCGAGTCGATTTCCGCTCCGATACCGTCACCACACCCAGTGCCGGAATGCGCAGGGCCATGGCCGACGCCGAGGTGGGCGACGCCGTCTACGACGAAGATCCGACGACCAATCGGCTCGAGTCGATGGCTGCCGAAATTCTCGGCAAAGAGGCAGGCCTCTTCTTCCCCTCGGCCACGCAGGCGAACCTCGCCGGGATCATGGCTCACTGCGGGCGCGGTGACGAATACATCGTCGGCCAGACAGCACACGCCTACCGCGACGAAGGCGGGGGAGCGGCGGTGCTGGGATCGGTCCAGCCGCAGCCGCTGCCCAACGAGCCCGATGGGATCATCGATCTCGATGCGATCACCTCGGCGATCAAACCCGATGATTTCCACAATCCGATCACCCGGCTGCTGACGCTGGAGAACACCTTCAACGGGCTGCCGCTGCCTGCCGACTACATCGAGGGTGCGACAGAGCTGGCGCGCAGCCACGGTCTGGCGACGCACCTCGACGGGGCACGGGTCATGAACGCAGCCGTTGCCACCGGCGCTGATCCTTCGGCGATCGCTGACCGGTTCGACTCGGTCTCGCTGTGCCTGTCGAAGGGCCTCGGCGCCCCTGTGGGTGCGCTGCTCGTCGGGTCGAAGGAACTGGTCGGGCGGGCCAAGCGCATCCGCAAGACTCTGGGCGGGGGCATGCGCCAGACTGGAGTCCTCGCCGCGGCCGGCATCTACGCGCTCGAGCACAATGTGGACCGCATGCGTGAGGACCACGACCGGGCGAAGCGATTGGCTGAGATCTTCGCGGACTTCCCCGAGCTGGGGGCTGGTGAGGCACGCACGAACATGGTCTTCCTGTCCCCGGACGGCGTCGACATGGATGCCTTCTCAACGTTCCTCGCCGACCGTGACATCATCACCGGCAGTGCGCACGGGAAGCTGCGCTGGGTCACGCACCTCGACATCGACGACGAGGCGATTGAGCGTGTCCGGCGGGCGTGCAAGGAGTTCTTCGGGCGGTGACCACGGCAGTCTGGAGGTTCGCGACTCAGTTCCTCTGCGGTCCGTCGTAGACGCGACGACTGAACACGATGATCAGTGTCAGGGCGAGCGCCACGATGCCGGTGATCGCGAACAGCAGCGTCCAGCGATTGTCCTCGCCGAGGGATCCGCCGACTGCAGTGCCCAGTGCGCTGCCGGCGAAGAGGAATCCGGCGAAGAGTGACACCACGGTTCCGCGTGCCTGCGGCAGGACCCCGGTGGCCCAGGTCTGCAGCGAGGAATGCTGGAAGGACCAGGTCGTTCCCAGCAGCAGTGCTGCGATGATGACCGTCAGCGTCGACAGATGGATGGTGAGAAGTCCGAAGGCGATCACCGTGGCGGTACCGCCGATGGCGATGAGCCGCGGCATGCTCAGACGGCGACTGAGGGCCTTGACCATGCGGGTGGTGATGATGACGCCGACCCCGTAAGCAGCGGTGGCAAGGCCGGCGATGGCCGCGCCGATGCCCTGTGACTGCAGGGCCGGTGCGAGCAGCGTCAGCACGCCGAGGACTACAGCACCTTCGATGAAAGCCAAGGTGATGACGATGAGAACCCACCGATGAGTGATCGCGGCTCGGATGGCCGCGAGGACTCCGCCTTGTTCCTCACGTGTTGGTTCCGGCAGTCTGCGAAGTCCGAGGGCGCAGACGATCGCGAGGACAGCGGGGATGGCGAAGACGATTCGCCAGTCGGCGAAGTGCGCGAGGACTCCGGCCAGAGCTGTGGCACTGGCGGTTCCGACGGCGATCGCTGCCATGAGATCGGTCAATGCGGGCTGCCGATGCGCCTCGGCGACTGTGTCCCCGACATAGGTCATCGAGGTGGGGACGACGGCTCCGTAGAAGGCACCTGACAAGGCTCGGGCAATGACGAGGATCGTCAGATTCGGGGCAAAGGTCGCGACCATTCCCGCCACGGCTGCGGCAAGAAGTGTTGCCTTCATCAGCCGGACGCGCCCGAGGCGGTCGGAGAGCACTCCCCACACCGGCTGACTGATGCCGTACGCCAGGAAGTAGGCACTGGCGATCGTCAGCGCCTCGGCGAGAGTCGCACCGAGGTCGTGGGCGACGAGCACGACGAGGGGGCTGATGGCGAAACGATCGAAGCTGCTGACGAACGCGGCCAGGGAGATCGACAGCGGAGGACGCGTCGGACCTGGTTGGACGGCTGCATCACTCACGATCGACTACTGTACTCCGCGTGGTTACGGCCCAGATCCATTGTCCGGGACGTGTCAGTTGATGATCTCGGCGCTGTCATCGGCGAGCAGGGCAGCCAGTTTGTCCCTCCATGACTGGAGCTCATCTGGACTCAGCCGTTTCCACCCGGTGACTTCGCGCAGCACCTTCAGCGGAGCCGTGCTGCGATAGGACCGTGTGGGGTTGCCGGGGAACTTCTTATCCGTGACGTTCGGGTCGTCCTCGTAGTCCCCGGTCGGTTCGATCTCGTAGACATGAGGCTGCCCATCGAGGGCCGCGACCTCGGCCGCTAGCCCGGCACCGTCCGTCATGGCGGTGAAGTAGATGTGGTTCATGACCACCTCGGGCCGGTAGTTCGAATTGAATCCCGGAGTCAGCAGGTCGCCTGGCTGCAGAGCAGCCCCTGTCCCATGGAAGAACGGGCCTTCGTCGAGTGCTTCAGACATGTGACGAATATACGTGTGGAACCTGCACGTGAGGCTCAGATCGGAAAGCTACACTGACAATGCGGACGGTCCTTCCTGTCCCCTCAGATCCGTTGTCGGTGAAGCAACCTTCCTCTGAGATCCCTGCCCGAGTGTTGAGACCTTGGGGTGGGGCTGGCCTCGATGGGCCATACTCGCTGGGACAGCTGACGCTCTCTCAGCCGTCGACGATGATGCCCTCAGAAGGAGCTGTGCCCACCGATGTCCGCCGAAACGACCCAGACGACGCAAGGAAGCGCCACCTCGGCGCCGGCAACATTGACCGGACGACTGCGGCTGATTGGACCGGGCATCGTCCTGGCCCTGGCCAGCGTCGGAGCCTCGGACATGATCACGACGATGAATTCCGGGGCCGAGTACGGGCTCGCACTCATCTGGGTCTTCACCGTCGGCATCATCCTCAAGTTCGTGCTCTCCGAAGCGGTCTCCCGGCTCCAGATGAGCGGTGACCGCTCTCTGCTGTCGCACCTGACCTCATTCGGCGGTCGACTCTTTCCGACGTTGTTCCTCATCGCCGAACTGCTCGTCGGCCTCTTCTTCGGCGCCGGGGTCATCGCCGTGACGACGAACATTCTGCAGGCGCTCTTCCCCGTCCTGCCGTTCTGGCCGACCGCTGTCGTCGTCCTGCTCTCGGCTGCGCTCCTCGTCGGCATCGGACGCTATGGGCTGGTGGAGAAGGCGATGATCGGGTTCGGCGTCATCATGTTCTTCGGCATCCTCGCCCTCGCGATCTCCGTGTTCCAAGGGCAGGAAGCGCAAGCCGTGGCCGTCGAGACCATCGCCCCGACCTTCCCGAACGGGTCGATCATCACCGTCATGTCACTCATCGGCGGCGTCGGCGGAGCCACTGGAATACTGGCCTACTCATTCTGGATCCGCGAGAAGTCCTGGCGCGACGCCGAATGGAAGCCCGTCGTGCGCATCGATCTCTTCATCAGCTACGCGCTGGTGTTCGTCTTCGCCGTGGGCATGAGTGCCGTTGGCGCCTTCATCCTCTACGGCCAGGGCTTCACCATCGCGGACAACGACTCGCTGTTCGCCATCGCCGACAGCCTGGTCTCGCGCATCGGCGAACCAGGACGGATCGTCTTCCTCATCAGCTTCCTCGCCGTCGTCTACACCAGCGTGCTCGGCGGATTCTCCGGCATCGCCTACGTCACTGCCGACTGCATACGGGTGCTGCGACGCTACCCGCACCAGGACAAGCTCGAACACGAGATGTCGGCGAAGTCCGTCGAATTCCGCGCAGCAATCGTCTACCTCTCCATCGCGACTCTGGTCATCATGGGCCTGGGCAAACCGGTCACCCTGGTCCTCATCTACGCCGCGATCAGCGCCTTCATCCTGCCCGTGCTCGCGATCGCGCTCCTCGTCATCCTCAACCGTTCATCGGTGCCGGCGGCGCTGCGGAACAAGGGGGTGTCGAATGTGCTGCTGACGATCTGCTTCCTGCTGTTCGGCTTCCTCGCCGTCCTCCAGGTCAAGGAGTCGGTGATGGGGCTACTGGGCTGAGGCGAGGCTGGGAAACCCAACCCGACAATTGGCGGGTGAAGGATCGGTAATCGCGTTGTCGTGGCGGTAGCGGCACCGAGTCGGAGTCTGCATACTTAGAGACATGACACGACGACGGTCACGATTCGACGCGGAACTTGCCGCGAGTCTGTCCGTCGTCGGTGGGGTCTTCCCGCCGACCATCACCCCGTCTCTCATCGATTTCATGCGCATCTCCTATGCGTCCGAGCCTCTCGCGGAGACTCTCAAGGGGCGCAGTGTCGAACATTCAGAACATCAGGTGATCGGACACCATGGCGAGGCGATCACCGTGTCGGTCTTCAGGCGCGCGGGTGACACGGGGCGCCGCCCCACGATCGTCTACGCCCATTCCGGTGGACTGATGTTCGGTGACCGCTTCAGCGCACTCGGACTCAACCTCGACTGGGTCGAGCGCATCGGGGCCATCCTCATCAGTCCCGAATACCGCCTCGCCCCCGAATTCCAGGATCCCTACGCCCGTGAGGACATGTACGCCAGCCTGGAGTGGACGGCTGAGAATGCCGAGCGTCTCGGGGTTGACCTCGACCGACTCATCGTCGCCGGCGCCAGTGCCGGTGGGGGACTGGCCGCAGGGATGGCGCTCGCCGCCCGCGACCGCGGGGGTCCGAAGCTGCGCGGTCAGCTGCTCATCTACCCGATGCTCGATGATCGCGGGATCACCGCCTCGACCAACCAATTCGACGGCATCGGTGTCTGGGACCGGGTGAGCAACGAGACCGGCTGGCAGGCGATGCTCGGCGATGACTATCGCACAGAAGCCGTCTTGCCCTACATCGCGCCCTCACGCGCCCACGATCTCTCCGACCTGCCGCCGGCCTACATTGACGTCGGTTCGGCAGAGATCTTCCGCGACGAAGCCGTTGCCTACGCCTCGGCGCTGTGGAACGACGGCAGTGAGGCGGAGCTGCACGTCTGGCCCGGAGGCTTCCACGCCTTCGACATCTTCGCCGCCCATACACACCTTGCGCAAGGAATGATCAGTACCCGAATGGCCTGGATCGAGAAGGTCCTGGCCGACTGACCGAAAGGCACAACCATGTCCCAGAACCGAGCTGTCAATGATGCCGTTGCTCGTGTGGCCTCAGAGAAGGTCGAGAGCGGCGGGGTCCCCGGCGTCGTCGCCGGAGTCACCACCGACAAGGAGACGATCAGTCTCACCTCCGCAGGAGTCCGCTCGCTTAACGATCCGCAGCCGATGACCACCGATTCGGTGTTCATGATCTTCTCCACGACTAAGGCGCTGACCGGCACGGTGGCTCTGCAGCTGGTGGAGTCGGGCGACCTCGACCTCGACGCACCGGCCCGCGAATATGCCCCCGGCCTGGCCGATGTGCAGGTCATCGAGGGCTTCGACGTCGATGGCTCCCCGATTCTGCGGGCTCCGGCAAGCGAACCGACGACCAAGCAGCTGCTGCTGCACACGGCGGGATTCGGCTACGACTTCTTCAACGAGAAGTATGAGCGCCTTGCCCGTGAGCAGGGCCAGCCGAGCATCGTCAGCAGCACCAAGCAGGCCCTGCAGACGCCGCTGCTCTTCGACCCAGGCACCCAATGGGAGTACGGATCGAACATGGACTGGGTCGGTCAGGTCATCGAAGGCATCACCGGAACCACCCTGGGTCAGGCGATGCAGACTCGGGTCCTCGACCCGCTGGGGATGAAGGACAGCAGCTTCCGGACATCGGCGTCGATGCGGCAGCGGCAGGCGACGATGCACCAGCGCACCGACGGTCAGCTGGCCGCCACCGACTTTATGCTGCCCGAGCCGGAGGTGGAGATGGGAGGTCACGGCCTCTTCTCGACCGTCGACGACTACCTCACGTTCATCAGGATGTGGCTCAATGACGGTCAGGCAGACGATGGCACCGTCGTTCTACGCCCCGAAACGGTGGACCTGGCCACCAAGAACCACCTCGGCGATCTCAAGGTGAAGATGCTGCCCGGTGTCATCCCGAGTCTGTCCAACGATGCGGAGTTCTTCCCCGGCATGCCGAAGTCGTGGGGGTACACGTTCATGATCAACGAGGAGGACGCGCCGACCGGGCGTCCGGCAGGAGCCGTAGCCTGGGCGGGACTTGCCAACCTCTTCTACTGGATCGATCGGGAGAACAACATCGGCGGCTACTGGGCGACGCAGATCTTCCCCTTCGCGGACCCGGCATCGGTCGGGGGCTACCTCGAGATGGAGACAGCGGTCTACGATGCTCTGAAGGGCTGATTCGCATCGCGGTGCGAATCGACTCCGCGATGAGACGAACACCCGCAAGGAGGCGATGACGTGCAGGAACTGTTGGGTCGCATAGCCAACCTGGACCCCCAGGCGATTCTTGGCCTGCGCGTCATCGCCTGCTTCGACGAACTCATGGTCGGCGAGGTCAATTCCCGTGCCCTCGCCGCGGCCGCCGCGGCCCTTGCCGGCTGCCCGGCAGGGTTTCGCAACGGCGACAGGAGCAGACAGCTGCGCATCGATCCGTCAGGGAGCCCGGGCGCGGGTGCCCGCCCCGCCGAGGTGAGCGCACTGGTCCTGCCGGATGCCTCCGAGGTCTGGCTCGAGAGAGAGGGGCAAGCCCTGCCGAACGACGACCTCATCCTCGAACGGTTCGGCCTGGCCATCGGGGTGAGGTTCGGATTCGAACGACAGCAGCTGGAGACTCCGCGGGACGTGGCGCTCGCATTGGACACCACCGCGCCCACCGAGGAGCGGGTTGCCGCGGCGGTTCGGCTCGGACTCGTGGCCGGACACGGGTACCGGGTGCTCGTCGCTCCGTTGTTTGCCGTCTTCGACAGACGTCCCGCCGGTCCCACCGATGTCGTCGCCAGCGAGTACGGCGCCCTGCAGGTCCTCATCGTCGCCGACCAAGCTGAGAACATCGCCGTGACACCGGCTGGCCTTGGCCCCGTCGGCTTGATCGGCGACCTGCCCCGTTCGCTGCGCGCCGCCGTGGTGGCACTGCGTCTCAGCCGTCCTCCCGAGGAGGGCCTCGTGCGCGCGGAGAACTTCGGCGGCCTCGTCGAACTGCTCGCCGAATCGCCCGACGCTGTCGACCCCGATGCCGCCCGCATCGACGAGATCATGGAAGCACCCTGGGCGGAGTCGACGGTGCGTGTTGTCCTCGAGGCACCGACGATCAGGCAGGCGGCCAGAGACCTCGGTCTCCATCACAGCACCGTGCAGGGCAGAGTCGAGCAGCTCGCTCGCTGCCTCGGCTACGACCCGCTCACCGGGTACAACAGAACCCGGTTGGGCATCAGCGTGCTCAGGTGGCGGCTGCGCAACTCCCACGTCCTCGAACTTCCCGGGCCTGTGGGCTGAAGGCTGGCACTACTCCCTCCCGGAGCTGATCCACGTCGGATTGTTGACGATGTTACGGCTGCCCTCGACCAATGACCGGATGGAATCGAGCTGAGTCATGTCATCGGCGTCGAGACGCAGATCCACGGCCCCAAGGTTCTCCAGCGCACGCTCGGGTTTGCGCGAGCCGGGAATCGGAACGGCGGAGACTCCCATCTGGGCGGCGCGGTGGAGGAGCCAGGCCAGTGCGACCTGAGCGTTGGTGGCGTCGTGACGTCGAGCCACCTCGGCGACGATCTCGACGATCTTCTGATTGGCATCCCACGCCTCGCCCATGCGGGAAGTGCCGCCGCGGAAGTCGCCGGCGACCTGCTCCTTGGTCAGCGTGCCGGTGAGGAAGCCGCGGCCCAGGGGGCTGTAGGGCACGAAGCCGACCCCGAGCTCGGCACAGGCAGGAACGACACGGTCCTCGACGTCGCGAGACCATAGGCTCCACTCGGACTGGAGAGCGGCGATCGGGTGGACCGCGTGCGCTCGCCGCAGCTCTTCGGAGGTGACCTCCGAGAGGCCGATGTGGCGGATTTTGCCCGCCTCGACCAGCTCGGCCATGGCGCCGACGGTCTCCTCGATCGGAACATCGGGATCCGGGCGATGGTGGTAGTAGAGATCGATCGTGTCCACGCCGAGGCGGGCCAACGAAGCATCGCAGGCTGAGCGAGCATATTCCGGGCGTCCATCGGTGCGTTTGGCCGGGGCATCCGTCCCGTCCCTGGGAGCGGTGATTCCGAACTTCGTGGCCAACTGGACCTCGTCGCGGCGCTTGGCCAAGAACGGCGCGAGCATCTCTTCGTTCGTTCCGGCCGTCCGGAAGCGCCCTCGCGAGGTTTGCCGTAGACATCAGAGGTGTCGAGGAAGGTGATACCAGCGTCGACAGCGGTGCTCAGGGTTTCCCGTGCCGCTTCATCGGTGGTGCCGCCGTAGACGTGGGACAAGGCCATGCAGCCGAAGCCGATGGGGGAGACGGTGAGGTCGCCGAGGTGAGTGGTGGTCATGATGGATCTCCTACTGAGGCGGTTGTACGTGATGGGATAGTGGCCGTTGTTGAGTCGTCGCTGGCTGTGCCTGCGTATTTGGCGATCTTGTAGTCCGTGGTGGTCAGGGCCAGCTCCAGTTCGTGGATCTGGGTGAGAATGTGTTCTCGTTGGTCGACCATGATCTGCAGACGCTGCGGTGTCGTTGCCTCCCCGGCTCGGACCAGTTCAACATAGCGCTTGAGCTGGCTGATGCCCATGCCGGAGGTGCGCATGCGCACGAGGAAGTCCAGGCGTTCGACGGTCGCCGAATCGTAGACCCTGTGCCCGGAATGGGATCGGGCCACTTCAAGCAGGCCGGCCCGCTCGTAGTAGCGGGCGGTGTGCGCCGTGATGCCGAGGAGTTCGCTGACCTCGGAGATCGAGAGAACCTTCTCGGGATCGACCGACAGAGCCTGCCTCAGATCTGCAGGGCGTGAGGTGTCTGCCGTGTGCTGGGTCATGGAAACAAACCTACGACTGTGAGTGCACTCTAAGTCAAGGGGTACGGGAGAAACTCAGCGCGAGCCTCAGATAGCGGTGCCTGAGTACCGCCGGCTTTTCCTTGATTGTCCGCGCAAGTGGCTGGATACTTGACCCTATGTCCGCGTCGCAGCAGTCCCTCCGTGCCGTTGTCTTTCTTGGGCTGAGTGTCGATGGCCGCATTGCGCGGCCGGACGGGGACTTGGAGTGGCTGACCAGCCGCGGCGAGGCCGCCGGAGATGCGGGCTTCACGCCGTTCGTTGAGTCGGTTGACGCGGTGATGATGGGCCGGAGGACCTACGAGGCGATCGCTTCCATCCAGGAGTGGCCCTACCTCGGTCGCCCGATCCACGTCATCAGTACGACCCTCGACGCAGATGCAGACCCTCGCATCATCGTGCACCGCTCACCCGAGGCGGCCATCGACGCAGCGGAGCGAAGTGGCTGCAAGTGCGTCTACGTCGACGGTGGGGCGACCGTCCGGTGGTTCCTTGCAGCCAAGCTTGTCGACGAGCTCACGCTCTCCCAAGTGCCTGTGCTCATCGGCGATGGGCCATCACTGTTCGGGTCACTTGGCGGAGATGTGGATCTCGAGCACGTGCGCACCACAGTCCTCGACGGCGGGATGGTCCAGACCACCTACCGAGTTTTGGGCGGACCAACGCCTCACACGTCCGAGTAGATCACGGTGATCGAGAAGTATCACCTGTGGCGGGGTGAGACTCGGAGAGTGATACGGGGCTAAGAGCGGGGGTTCTTCCACCGCCCGTGTCGTCGTTCGAATGCGAACCTCTCCGCTCGAAGTTGCCTGACTCGTTCGACGACGTCTGGGGCGTAACTGTAGGCCGCATCCGTATCAACAATCCCCTCGAGCACGACGGTGTACTTATCGAGTGGCAGCTCGATATGCCGACACAGTGCCTCACGAGCAACCGACGTGTGCTCTGTCTTCTCCAGATCGAGAATCATGCGATCGTGCGCGGAGAGTTCGTTCACGGTGCCAGGGACCATAAGCGCCAGTGTGGCATATTCATTGTGAGACTGTCGCGACTGGGCATTGAAGGAGAATCACGGTGAACGATGGAAGCTCAGCGCGCATGTTGATTATGGCTACTGACGAATCGGTAGCGCTCTACCGTTGGAAAGAAGCTCCCTGGGTAGAGTGGGTGTACCTCGGATGGGTCGTCGCGGGAGCGCGGTCGCGGTCTGGTTTCTGACCTTGATCGTCAGGAGACAGCGTGCATGGTTGCCACTGACTGTTTTGGGTGTCGCGTCTGTCGGTCTGATCGCTGGCGGGTTCTTTCTTCAGATCGGGCAGGGAACCTATACAGATGATGAGGCAATGTGGGCCTGTCCGTCGAGCCTCAACGCAATGCGGATCACCGAAGCAAACGGACTGAATCTGCCGGAGGCAATCGTCGAGTGCCGTGCCGATGCGAAACGAAACGTGGTACTCGGTGGAGCAATGGCAGGAACAGGTATCTTGGTCGCAGTTGTGACCTGCTTTGGGACCAGCATCGTTCGAAAGCGGACCACAGTGTTCTCTGACGAGGGGGTGAAAGCATGAGCGGTCAGACTGTGTATCTGATCTTCGCTGAGCAGGCCTCCCCATTCGATGCTGAAGAGAGGATCGACCCGCTGGTCGGAATCGTCAGCGACGAAGTCGAATGCTTTCGCCTTCGCAGAGAGCATCCTGACGACGCGATCAGCTGGGAAGAGCACGAGGTTGATGACGCAGGCGAGCATGTAATCACCTCCGGGGGCGTGGTCTACGCCTATCACTACATGGCCACAGTTCGAGCAACACCAGACGGGGGAGAGGCCATCGAGCTCCTGACGGATGCTGCCGTCGAGAACGTCTTCTTCGAGGAAGAGAACGCGCGGAAGATGCTTGAGGTCGGAGACCTTCAGGTCATCACCATCGGCGAGCTGAGACTGCACGGCGATTTCCAGATCATCGAATAGCCAGAAACTTGAGTCTGTGTCAGCGCACGCCGACGCAGAAATCTCACTGAGATGCGAGGCAGAACCCTGGAACCTGGCGCGTCACTTTATGACCGATGCCCCTTCACATTGCCCGTAGAGAGCAGATAGCTGAGCACGTCGGTGACTGTGACCACCGCATGGCTGCCATCAGATCGCTCGACCAGTGCCAGCTGTGTTCCTGCATCCTTCATTGCACCGAAGGCGCGACCGACGGTCATCGTTGCGGGCAGGACCTCGACCGAGCGAGCCACCTCGGTGACGGTGTCCCCGCCATCGAGACCGAGCACATCGCGGACATGGACCACGTGAGTCGGTGGTTGCCCAGACGCTGTGTGCACGAGGACGCGTCGGTGGCGATCGCGGCGCGCGGCCTCTCGCACTGTGTCCGCTGTCGCCTGCGGGCCGACGGCAGTCAGTTTCCCCTGCTTCGCCACCAGTTCGCCGAGGCTGAGCTGAGTCAGCTCGAGAGCACCGAGCAGTGCATCCGAGGACTCCCGTTCGATAGTCCCCGCCTGCGCCGAATGGCGCAGCAGCTCGCGCAGGTCATCAGAGGTGTGGCCCTGATCGACCTCGTCGACGGGTTCGACGCCGACGAGTCGCAGGCAGGCGTTGGCCGCGTTGTTGAGCACGTGGAGCAGGGGCCGGGTGAGGAACATGAACGCCCGCATCGGCAGCGCGAGTAGGATCGCGGAGCGCTCCGGGTGCGCCACAGCCCACGATTTCGGGGCCATCTCACCGACGACGAGATGGAGGAACGTGACGATGATGAGGGCGAGGACGAATCCCGTGAGGTCGGCGATCCACAGCGGAAGACCCAGAGCCTCGGCGACCGGCGTGATCCAATGATGAACCGCAGGCTTCGTGATCGCACCCAGCGCCAGGGTGCACGCCGTGATGCCCAGCTGGGAACCGGCGAGGAGGACGGAGAGCTCGGTGGAGCTGCGCAGCGCCGCTCTGGCCGAGCGGCTGTCGGCCGCCGCATCTTCCAGCCGGTGGCGTTTGGCGGCGATGAGAGCGAATTCCACGGCGACGAAGAACGCGCTGAGGCCGATGAAGAGGACAGTGAGGGCGACAATGACCCAGGGGTTGCTCATCGCTGAACCTCGATTCCGATCCGCAGCTGGGAGGGCACGTGGGAGGCCACCTCGAGGACGTCGACGGTGAGCCTGACCGGACTCGGGGCTTGTGTGCCGGCGAGCTCGGCAGGATCGATAGGCAAGGTGATCTCGATCCGGTCACCGACCTCGGGGAAGCCCTTGGCCTCTTCGATGACAAGGCCCGAGAGCGTCTGCGCCGAGGTGGCGGGCAGGTCGCGTTCGAGCGCGCGGGAGAGCTCGTCGAGGGGCATCGCCCCCGGAGCCGTCCAGGTGCCGTCATCATCTGCGACGATCTCCTCGATCGCCTCATCGTGTTCGTCGACGATGTCACCGACGAGTTCCTCGCCGAGGTCCTCGACCGTGACGATGCCGGAGAACCCTCCGTACTCATCGACGACGCAGCCCATCTGGGCCCGGTTCTCAGCCAAGGTGCGCACGGCGTCGGGCAGGGGCAGGGACTCGGGAACGAAGACCGGCGGTTTGAGCAAGGGACGCAGATCGTCTCCGTCAGCGGCGGAGAGGACGTCGAGGAGATCGATCGTGCCCACCACTTCCTCGGCGTCGTTGAGTACCGGGTACCGGGAATGACCGGTCTGCATGAGAGTTCGCACCTGATGAAGCGGCGTGTCCTCGCGGATGACGTCGACCCGTGAGCGGGGCACGGTGGCGTGGTCGACGCTCTGTTGTGGGAAGTCGAGGATGCGGTCGAGGATAAGGGAATCTTCGTCGACGAGATCCCCACTCTGTCGTGAGTCCGCGACGATATGTTTGAGATCGCGACGGGTCGCGGAGTGGTCGACATCGTGGACAGGTTCGATCCCGAGGACCTTGAGCAGGGCGTTCGAGGCCTTGTCGAAGATCGTGATGAGCCAACCGAATACGGCGAGATAGATCGCAGTCGATCGCGCAAGCCAGATAGCCAGGGGCTCAGGCCGGGCGATCGCGAGGTTCTTCGGAAACAGTTCACCGAAGACCATCTGGATGATCGTCGCCACGACCAGGGCGAGCACAGTGCCGATGACGACTCCGGTGCCGGTGGGGATCGCGGTCCCGCCGAGGGCCTCACCGACGGCAGTGCCGATGAGGGGTTCGGCGACATAGCCGACGAGCAGCCCGGTGACGGTGATACCCAGCTGAGCACCGGAGAGCATAAACGAGGTGCGGCGAGTGATCGATTGAGCGCGCTCGGCGGCTTTGTCACCGGCGGCCGACCGGGCAGCCAGGCGAGAACGGTCGACGGCCATATAGGCGAATTCCTGGGCCACGAAGTAGCCGGTGGCCACTGTGATGAGCAGGACGACGAGCAGGCCGATGAGAAGCGAGAGAAGCCAGGTCAACGGAGTTCACCTGCCCGCGCGGGGTGTTGCTGAGGTCTGATACTGCCAATGATGTCCCAGCCGGGACTTCGATAGTCGTCCATGGTCCTTCCGGAAGTCTGCATGTAGGCGGCTGACTACGATTATCCAGATGAAAGCTGGCAGCGCGCTGTGGGTGGGTGCTGCGACGAGGTGACGACTCTCGCCACGCTTCTATGACCACTGAACACGTGTGGTGCAGGTGGCCAGTTTGCAAACTGGCCACCTGCACCACAAGTGATCGATCGTCCTCGGGCCCTACGTCCTCGGGCCCTACGACCCCACGAACGCCGTCGCGAAGAACGGCACGAAGGTCACCAGCGCTAGGGCGGCCAAGAGCACCAGGGCGCTTGGGATGGCAGCCTTCGCCACGCTCATCACGCTCATGCCCGACATGCCGGAGGCGACGAACAGGTTGAGCCCCAGCGGCGGCGTGATCATGCCGATCTCCAGGTTCATCACGACGATGATGCCGAAGTGGATCGGGTCGATGCCCAGCTCCATGGCGATCGGCAGAAGGATCGGCGCGAGGATGAGGATCGCCGAGGATGTCTCCATCACACAGCCCACGAACAGCAGCAGGATATTGACGAGGATGAGGAACTGCCAGGGCTGCAGGTCCCAATTGGTGATCGTCTCCGAGATCGATCCTGGGATCCGTTCGCTGGCCAGGACGAAGGTGAAGAGGATGCCGTTGGCGATGATGAACATGACCATCGCCGAGGTCTTCACCGACGAGAGCGTGACTTCCCAGAGCTGCGAGATCTTGATCTCGCGGTAGATCACCAGGGACACCACCAGGGAGTAGGCGACTGCGACGGCCGCCGCCTCGGTGGGGGTGAACCAGCCTGAGTAGATTCCGCCGAGGACGAGGAACGGCAGTGCCAGTGCGAGGATGGCGTCGCGGAAGGCCTTGAGTTTGTCGGCATTCGACAATTTGAAGCCGGCACCCGCGTGTCCGTAGCCGTTCTTCCATGCCACGAACACGGCCATGCCCAGCAGCATGACACCGGCGAGGACGCCCGGCAAGATTCCGGCTAGGAAGAGATCGCCGATGTTCTGTTCGGTGGCGATGCCGAAGACGATGAGCGGAATCGACGGGGGAATGAGGATGCCCAAGGACCCCGAGGTGGCCACGAGTCCCGTGGAGAACTCCTTCGGATAGCCGTTTCGCATCATGGCCGGGATCATCAGCGCGCCGACGGCGACGACCGTGGCCGGTGACGAACCGGAGACCGCGGCGAAGAACATGCACGCGAGCACCGTGGTG
The DNA here is from genome assembly GCF_028201555.1 of Brevibacterium sp. BDJS002. NCBI lineage: Bacteria > Bacillati > Actinomycetota > Actinomycetes > Micrococcales > Brevibacteriaceae > Brevibacterium > Brevibacterium sp. BDJS002. Next base: position 295,349 of record NZ_CP116392.1, read on the forward strand.
ATCGCCATTCCGCCGCGCAGGTGCCCGACCATCGCTGCACCGAAGTCGGTCAGGCGCCGCGAGATTCCGCCCCGGGACATGATGTTTGCCGCGAGGATGAAGAACGGGATCGCCATGAGCGGGAATGAGTTGAGCGCATTGAACAGCCGTTCCGAGACCTGGGTCATCGGGATGAGCGTGAAGTAGTAGAAGTAGACGAGGCTGGTCAGGCCAAGGGCCACCGCGATGGGCGCCGAGGTGACGAGCAGCAGAATGAGGACTGCAATGAGAACGAATGTTGCTTCGAGCATCAGCGATCCCCTTCCTTCGTGTCGTCGTCATCGATGGCGATGTCGTTCACGTCGATGCCGACCGCCGCGGCTTCCTCGGCAAATACGTCCTTGTCGAGTTCTTCGGCCGGGGCCTTGATGGCACGGATGAGCATCTCGGCCGCGCGGATGAAGAACAGCGTCATCCCCACAGCGAGCGAGAGTTCGACGACCCACAGAGGCAGCTTGAGCGCCGGGGTGATCGTTGTCCGCGAGAAGGGCTCACTGATCAGTGCCCATGACAGGTAGGCGATGAACCCCGCGTAGACGAGGGTGGCCAGACCGCCGAGGACGACGAAGAACTTCTTCTTTTTGCCCTTGAGCAGCGTCGGCATGATGTCGACGGCGACGTGCTCGTTGTGTCGCAGGGTCACGACTGCGCCGAAGAAGGTCGAGCAGATGATGAGGTAGATGATGGCCTCTTCGGACCAGAACAGGACATCACCGGTGATGTTGCGCAGAAGCACGGCGAAGACCGCGAGTGCTGTGGCGCCGATGAGACTGGCGCCGGCCAGGAAGTTCTCCACCCGGCTCAGATACTTGTCGAAGGTTCTCATCGTCACTCCCGTTCCTTGTCACGCTGCAGGAGCTCGTCAACGACCTCGGGGCCGATGACATCCCGGTACTTCTCGTACTCCGAGGGCACCACCATGTCCTTGAACGACTGGCGCTCCTTCTTCGTGGGCACGACGATCTTCGTGCCACCGGATTCCTCGATGAGTCGCTTCGACTCCGCGTTGACCTTCTGCGACTCCTGCCGGTTGAATGCGGAGGCTTCATCGGCAGATTCGTCGACGACGGCCTGCAGGTCATCGGGCAGTTCGTCATACCAGCGCTTGTTCACGGTGAGGATGTAGCCGATGTAACCGTGATTGAGTTCGGTGACGTACTTCTGGACGGTGTGCATCTTCTGCGACTCGATGTTCGAGTATGTGTTCTCACCACCGTCGATGAGTCCCTGCTGAAGTCCGTTGTAGACCTCGGCGAAGGCCAGGGGCGACGGGATTCCGCCCCAGGTCTCGAACTGAGTGCGCAGCACGTCCGAAGGTTGGATGCGATACTTCTTGCCCTTCATGTCATCCGGGGACAGCGTCGCATTGTTCGAATGGATCTGCTTCATTCCCGAATCCCACAGGCCCAGAACCTTCAGTCCATTGGCCTCGAGGTCGGGGTTAGCGTAGATGGCCTTGCCGATCTCGGTGTCGGGACTGACGATCTCCGGGATCTCATCCGGGTGATCGAAAATGAACGGCAAGTCGAGAACCTGCAGGCTCGGCGCGATCGTCGTGAACTTCGCGCTCGCCGGGGCGAGCATCTGCACGGCGTTGGACTGCAGCGCCTGCATCTCGTCCTTGTCGCCGTAGAGTTCCGAGTTCGGGAACACCTCGACCTGGATGCGGCCATCGGACTTCTCTTCGATCTGCTTGGCGAAGAAGTCAGCGGCGAGTCCCTTCGGCGTGCTCGTCGAAGTCACATGGGCGAAGCGCAGTTCGAACTTCTCCTGCTTGCCGCTGCGCGCGGGATTGCACCCGCTCAGGGCCAGCAGGCAGATCGACAGGCAGGCAACCAGCGGTTTCCACCTGGGTCGTCGTATCGACGTCATCGTCAGCTCCAGTAATCGAGACCAGTGTCATGTCAGTCTCCGAGGTGACCAGTGCAGACATCGCAGTCTGCTGCACAATGCACGGCAACGTGCCTTGGCGGTGCGCTGAGTCACACAAGGAGTCAAACGATTTGAGCTTAGACGAGAATCAGTCGATTTCCAATATTATCTACCAAAGAATGCATTATTTCTTGAGATGTGGGAATCCAAGGGCGATGGATACAGAGAACGGGGGAGTGGGGCTGCTCAGTCCGCGTCGAAATCGAAGGGGTCGGAGATCGGCTCACCGGCCGTGGACTCGGCCAGGCGCAGGAATCCATTGGTGATGTGATCGCCGAGGTGCTTCGCCGCAGCGTCCGGATCGATGCGTTTCACAGCATCGACGATGGCCTGGTGCTCACTGTGGACCTGATTGAGTCGGTCCGAACTGTCGAGGGTGAGATCCCAGGGAAAGGCCCGCCACCGGGTGGCGATGTCATCGCGCAGGGCCGGGAGTCCGCACCGATCGTAGAAGAAGAAGTGGAACTCCTCGTTGCGGGTGTTGCGGCCCATGGCATCGCCCTCTTCGCTGGCGGAGTCCAGTGCCTCGAGGAGCTTCTCGGCCTGGCGCAGCTCGTGACGGGAGATCCGGGTCGTGGCGCGGGCGATGGCGAAGGTCTCGGTCAGTTTGCGTGTGACGAAGAGAGATTTGAGGCGGTCGACGTCGACGCCGGCCACGCGCACGCCGCGATGGGCCTCGGAGGATACGAGGCCTTCGGATTCGAGGATGCGCAAGGCTTCGCGGACAGGAGTGATCGAGGCCTTGAACCATTCGGCGACCTCGTCCTGACGCAATCGTTCACCGCGTTCGAGCTCGCGGCCGAGGATCTTCCGACGCAGGCCCAGGACGATCTTGTCCCGCTTCGTCGATGCTGATTCCTGCTCCACTCCACAGCCTTCCGTCGCCGCTCGTCGTGCCTCGCCAATTGCCTTCGCTTCGTGAAGTGTATCCCGCTGCAAGGTTTCAGCGTGAATAATGCATGATCCAGAGAATGATGTATTCTGTCGTGGAAAGCTTATGAAATCTCGTTGTGGAGGCCCCGTGCACGCCGAACTTCCGTTGTCCGGTATCACCGTCATCAGCTGCGAGCAGGCCGTGGCGGCACCGTTCGCCTCCAGGCAGCTCGCCGATCTGGGTGCGCGCGTGATCAAGATCGAGCGCCCCGGAACCGGAGACTTCGCCCGCGGCTACGACACCACCGTCAACGGCATGGCAAGCCACTTCGTATGGCTCAACCGCAACAAGGAGAGCCTGAGCCTCGACCTCAAGCACCCGCAGGGCAAAGCGATTCTCAAGAGCCTCGTCGCCGAGGCCGACGTGTTCATCCAGAACTTCGCCCCCGGAGCCGCCGAACGCTTGGGCTTCGGCGCCGATGACCTGCGCGGGACCAATGACCGACTCATCTACGCCTCGATCTCCGGATACGGACCAGACGGGCCGTACAAGAACGCCAAGGCATACGATGCACTTGTGCAGGCCGAAGCAGGATTGGTCTCCGTGACAGGGACCGAGGATCACCCCGCGAAGACGGGGATCTCAACGGCGGACATCTCCGCCGGCATGTACACCTATTCCGGCATCCTCACCGCCCTGTTCAACCGTGAGAAGACAGGCGAAGGCGCCACCCTCCAAATCAGCCTCTTCGACTCCCTCGTCGAATGGATGGGCTACCCCCTCTACTTCACCCACGGCAGCGGCACCCGCCCCACCCGGGCAGGGACCTCCCATGCCGCCATCGCCCCCTATGGTGCCTTCACCTGCGGCGACGGAACCCAGATCATGCTCGCAATCCAGAACGAACGCGAATGGAAGAGCTTCGCCATCCAGGTCCTGGGCCGCGATGACATGGTCACCGACGAACGCTTCGACCGGGCCGCCCACCGATACGCCCACAGGGACGAACTCCAGACCATCATCGAAGAAGTCTTCGCCGACTTCACCGGTGCGCAGTGCGATGAGCTCCTCGAAACTGCCAAGGTCGCACACTCGCGACAGCGCGACATGACCGAGATCGCCGATCACCCGCAGCTGGTCGAACGTGACCGTTGGCAGGATGTCGGCTCCCCGGTGGGACCGATCTCCATGCTCGTGCCCCCGGTCGAAATGTCCGGTGTCGTTCCTCGGATGGACCCGATTCCCGACGTGGGCGACCATACGGAGTCCATCCTCGGTGATCTCGGATTCAGCCCGGAGAAGGTTGCCGAACTCCATCGTGAAGGAGCCATCTGAACGCCATGGCCGATCAATCCGCACCCGCAGCTTCCACCGTCGCCTACACTCCGCTGCTGCCCACTCACGGTGACGGCCCGGCCATGCGGCGCCTCGACATCGACGGAGTCGAAACGGTCCACGCCGATGTGGCCGGCCAGTCCAGGTCCTTCCTGCAGGTGGCACCGTCGACGCTGACCGACCTCGCCGAGGTCGCGTTCAAAGAGGTCTCCCACTACCTGCGCACCGACCACCTGGCCAGCCTGCGCGCGATCATCGACGATCCGGAAGCCAGCGCCAACGACGTCTTCGTCGCACTGGACCTGCTGCAGAACGCCTCGGTCTCGGCCGGAGAGATCCTGCCCATGTGCCAGGACACCGGCACCGCGATCGTCTCCGCCAAACGCGGACCCAATGTGCTCACCGACGGTGACGACGCCAAACATCTCTCGGCCGGCATCCACCGGGCCTATGAGGAACTCAACCTCCGCTACTCCCAGCTCGCCCCGGTCAGCCTCTTCGAAGAGAAGAACACGGGCACCAACCTGCCCGCGCAGATCGAAGTCGGCTTGAGCCCGGCCGATGACTACGAGCTGCTGTTCATGGCCAAAGGCGGGGGAAGTGCGAACAAATCCTTCCTCTACCAGGAGACGAAGGCCGTGCTCAACGAGGACTCGATGCTGAAGTTCCTCGCCGAGAAGATCTCCACCCTGGGCACCGCGGCCTGCCCGCCCTACCACCTCGCGGTCGTCATCGGAGGGCCTTCAGCGGAGTTCACGCTCAAGACCGCGAAGCTCGCCAGCGCCCACTACCTCGACGACCTGCCCACCACTGGTGACGCAACATTGGGTCACGGCTTCCGCGACACGGACTTCGAAGACACCGTGTTCAAGCTGACCCAGACGCTCGGCTTCGGCGCCCAGTTCGGCGGCAAGTACTTCTGCCACGACGTACGCGTCGTCCGACTCCCACGCCACAACGGATCCCTGCCGATCGCAATCGCCGTCAGCTGCTCAGCCGATCGGCAGATCATCGCCCGCATCAACTCAGACGGCGTCTTCATCGAAGAGCTCGAACACGATCCCGCACGGTTCCTGCCCTCCATGGGCCGGGTCGAGGAGATCGAATCCGGCAACGTCACCGAGGTGGACCTCGACCGACCCATGCCCGAACTCCAGTCCCAGCTGAGTGGGCTCGTAGTCGGCGACCGGCTCTCGCTGACGGGCACGGTGATCGTGGCCCGCGACATCGTCCACGCCAACCTGCGACAGCGTCTCAATGAGGGCGGCGAACTTCCCGACTACTTCAAAGACCACCCGATCTACTACGCGGGACCGGCGAAGACACCCGAGGGAATGCCCTCGGGATCGTTCGGGCCGACCACTGCCTCACGGATGGACACCTACGTGCGGCAGTTCCAGGAAGCCGGCGGATCGATGATCATGCTCGCCAAGGGCAACCGGTCCAAACAGGTCAAGGACTCCTGCGCGGAGTTCGGCGGCTTCTACTTAGGCTCCATCGGCGGACCCGCGGCACGTCTGGCCCAGGACTGCATCACCTCCGTCGAGGTCCTCGACATGGAAGACCTTGGGATGGAGGCGGTCTGGCGGATCAAGGTCGAGGACTTCCCGGCCTTCATCATCACCGACGACAAAGGCCACGACTTCTTCGACACCACCGGACCCGACACCACGATCGGACTCGGACGCACACGCACAGCCAAGGACGGCGCCCGCCTGGACTGAACACGGCACGGACCACAACGAACACGGCCACGCCGGGCCACCTCGGCGAGGCATTGAAAAGAATTTTCAGCATCAGAGGATAAGGAATTCGACATGGCAGTCAGCAGCGAAGAGCAGATGATGATCGACACGGTCGCCGAGTTCATCGACCACGACGTCAAACCCCACGTCAACCGGGTCGAGCACGCCGACGAATACCCGGAGAAGTGGATCCAGACCATGAAGGACATGGGCATCTACGGTCTCGCGATCGACGAACCCTGGGGCCCGGGCAAGGTCTCGACCGAGGCCTACGCGCTCATCACGCAGGAACTGGCCCGCGGGTGGATGTCCCTGGCCGGGGCCATGGGCGGGCACACCGTCGTCGCCAAGCTCATCGCCGAATACGGCACGGCCGAGCAGAAGGACAAGTACCTGCCGCGCATGGCCACCGGCGAACTGCGCGCGACCATGGCCCTGACCGAACCCGGCGGCGGCTCCGACCTGCAGGCCATGCGCACCGTCGCGACCAAGGACGGCGAGGACTACGTCATCAACGGGTCGAAGACCTGGATCACCAACGCCCGCAAGTCCGACCTCATCGCCCTGCTCGTCAAGACCGACCCGAGTGCCGAACCTCGACACAAGGGCATCTCGATCATCCTCGTCGAAAAGGCCGAGGGCTTCACCGTGTCGAAGAACCTCTCGAAGCTGGGCTACAAGGGTGTCGAGACCTGCGAGCTCGTGTTCGAGAACCTGCGCCAGTCGCAGTCCCAACTGCTCGGTGAGAAGGAGGGCGTGGGCTTCAAGCAGATGATGAAGGGCTTGGAGATCGGCCGCATCCAGGTGGCCTCCCGCTCACTCGGCGTGGCCCAGGCTGCCCTCAATGACGCGGTGAAGTACTCCCAGGAACGCGAGTCCATGGGCAAGCCCATCTGGAAGCACCAGGCTGTGGGCAATCAGCTCGCGAAGATGGCCACGAAGCTCGCGGCCGCCCGTCAGCTCGTCCTCCACACCGCTCGCACCTATGATTCCGGTGATCGCGTGGACATGGAAGCGGGTATGGCCAAGTATTACGCCTCAGAGATGGCCGCCGAGGTGGCCCTTGACGCTATCCGTGTCCATGGCGGTTACGGATACTCCACCGAGTACGACGTCGAACGCTACTACCGTGATGCTCCGCTGATGATCGTCGGCGAGGGCACCAACGAAATCCAGCTCGGCGTCATCGCCAAGCAGCTCATCGGCCGCAACAAGGCCTGAGAAGGAGTCTCACTATGACGCATAAGCCCAGGCCTAGGCCGAACACCCCGCACTTCATGACCGAGGACAGGCTCGAGATCCAGGCGCTCGCCCGCGAGTTCGCCCACGATGTCGTCCTGCCGCTGGCCAATGAGCTTGACCCGATCGAGGGGCAGTTCCCCGATTGGTTCATCAAGCAGATGGCCGATATGGGGTTCTTCGGTATCCTCATCCCCGAAGAATACGGGGGCCTGGGACTCGGCGTCTTCGAGTACTGCCTCGTCGCCGAAGAACTCTCCAGAGCCTGGATGAGCGTGGGTGGACTGCTGGCTCGGGGCAACGGGATGGGCGGTGGCTTCTCTCCTGAACAGGAAGCCCGCCTTTTGCCGAAGGTCGCCACAGGCGAATACCTCGGCGCCTTCGCCCTGTCCGAGGCAGAAGCCGGATCCGATGTCGCCAACATCCGCTGCAAGGCCACCCGTGCCGAGGATGGCGGCTGGGTCATCAATGGCACGAAGATGTGGTGCACGTTCGCCGATCAGGCCGACTATGTGATTCTCTTTGCCCGCACCTCGACCGATGAGGCCAAACGCCACCGGGGAATCTCGGCATTCCTCGTGGAGAAGAATCGTGGTGAGTTCCCTGAGGGTATGTCGGGGACTGCGGTGAAGAAGATCGGGTACTTCGGATGGAAGACCTGGGATCTGGCCTTCGACGACTTCCACCTGCCAGCCGAAGCACTGCTCGGTGAGGAAGATCGTGGCTTCTACCAAGCCGTCTCAGGACTCGAAGTGGGCCGTGCTCACACGGCGGCCAGGTCGATTGGTTTGGCACAGGCGGCATTGGAGGATTCGATTGCGTATTTGAAGCAGCGGGTCCAGTTCGGTCACCCCCTGGCTGATTTCCAGCATCTGCGGTTCAAGGTCGCTGACATGGCGGCCCAGATCGAAGCCAGCCGTGCTTTGATGTATCACGTGTGTACACAGATCGATTCTGGTGCACGCTGTGACAAGGAGGCTGCCATGGTCAAGTACCTCGCGGCTGAGATGGCGGAGAAGGTCACCTCGGAGGCCGTGCAGATCCATGGTGGTGCCGGGTACACGAAGGACTTTGCCGTCGAACGTCACTGGCGTGATGCCCGGTTGACGAAGATCTTCGAGGGCTCGTCTGAGATCCAGATGCGCATCATCTCCGATGAACTGTTAGGACGTTGACATGACTGAGATCAATCTGCAGGACTGGGTCGGCCGATCCAGCACCGAAGAAGACATTGCTTCGAGCGTCAGTGCTGCCCGCTTGGCTACGTTGCTCGAACAGGACGTATCGTCGTCGACCGAGCCAGCGAAGCTGTTCCCAGTGGGACACTGGTTGCACTTCGCCGAAGACGACGTTCCGATGAGCGAGCTGGGAACAGACGGTCACGTGAAGCTCGGCGGATTCATGCCCCCGGTCGGACTGCCTCGGCGCATGTGGGCCGGCAGTAACCTGCAGTTCCATTCACCGATTCTCGCCGGGCAGAAGCTGTCACGGACGACGACCATCGAATCGATTACGGAGAAGACCGGCGGCAGTGGTCGCCTATGCTTCGTCATCCTCCGCCACGAAGTCTCCGCCGATGGAAACCTCGCGACAACGGATCGACACACGATCGTCTACCGGGAAGCCACCTCGGCGCCGGAGGGATCCACGGCGGCACCAGCTCGGGCCGATTCACCTGCACCGGAGGGATGGGGCTGGGTGCGCTCGGTGCGACCAAACGAGGTCACCCTCTTCCGCTACTCGGCGTTGACGTTCAACTCCCACCGCATCCACTACGACCACCCGTATGTGACGGGCGTCGAAGGCTACCCGGGACTCGTCACCCACGGCCCGCTGACCGCCACGCTCCTGCTCGACGCATTCATGAAGAACCACCCAGAGGCCACGGTCGCGACGTACGACTTCCGCGCGAAGTCACCCCTGTTCGCGAACGAGCAGATCCACCTCGTCGGACGTCGCACAGATGCCGGCGTGTACGAACTCGAAGCCATCGGACCTGATAGCAAGACCGCCATCGCCGCCACCGTGACAACAGCAGAGAGCTGAGGAGCACCCATGTCTGAGACACGACCCGCACCACTGGCCGGACTCAAGGTCATTGAGATCTCCGCCTTCGTCGCAGCACCTTTGGGGGCGATGACCCTGGCGCAGCTGGGTGCCGACGTCATCCGCATCGACCCGATCGGCGGCAACATCGACGCCAACCGGTGGCCGATCAGCGATGACGGGACGAGCATCTACTGGGCCAGCCTGAACAAGGGCAAGCGCTCGGTGACCCTCGATCTCAAGTCTGAGGAGGGTCAGAAGATCGCCACGGACCTCATCGCCGAGGCGGGCACCCTGGTCACGAACCTGCCCGCCCGTGGATGGTTGAGCTACGAGAACCTCTCCCAGCACCGCGAAGACCTCGTCATGCTGCGGCTCAACGGCTCCCATGATGGGAAGCCGGCCGTGGATTACACGATCAATGCGGCCAGCGGCTTCCCGATTATTACCGGCGATGACGAGCGTCCCGTCAACAATGCTCTGCCGGCCTGGGACGTCGCCGCGGGGCTCTATATTGCGAACGGGATCATGGCTGCTGAGCTGGATCGTCGGTCCTCGGGGAAGGGGCAGGAGATCACCCTCGCCCTGTCTGACGTTATGCTCGCGACTGTCGGCAACCTTGGCTACATCGCCGAGGTGCAGGCGACCGGGAAGACGCGTGGGCCGTTGGGCAATGGACTCTATGGTGCCTATGGGCAATCGTTTAAGACCTCGGATGGTCGCGAGATCATGGTTGCCGTCATCTCGAACAAGCACTGGCGGGGGCTGGGGAAGGCGACGGGGCTGAGCGAGAAGCTTGAGATGATCGGGCCAATGCTCGATGTCGACCTCTCGACTGAGGGCGGTCGGTTCGAGGCTCGCGAGGCCATCGATGCGGTGCTGCGTTCGTGGTTCGCCTCACACACGGCCGGTGAGGCTGCAGAAGCGTTGAGTGGTGCAGGTGTGCTGCAAGGGGAGTTCCAGACGTTTGAAGAGCTCGTCAACAACGATCCATGGTGTTCGTTGGAGAACCCGCTGTTCGGTGAGATTGAGCAGCCAGGAGTGGGGACTGTGCTGGCGCCACGGGTGCCGTTGGCGTTCTCAGGGTCGCCTGCGGGTGTGGCCGTTCCTGCTCCTAGGCTGGGTGGGGATACGGAGAGTGTTTTGGCGAAACTTGAGAATTGAGGATTTTACCAGGTTGATGTCCGATGTGAATCTTGATCAAAAATGACCAACGACCAACCTCGAACAAAGAATAGTTTATAAACGCACGTTACATGTATTCGATGATAAGGGCACTAGGGTGGTCGACCTCATGCAACTTAAAAGAAGACATGAACAAAGGCGATGACAGCTCAAATCTCTACGGAAACAGGAAAACCGATGCTACTGTGACAGGGTGATCGACGACACTCAAGACAAAGTCAGCGTGCAGCCCTCCATATCATCCATTGCTGACCTGCTAAGCGTGCTCGCACCCTATACTGCTGATGAGCGCGAGATTTGGTATCGGGGGCATAGAGATCACACCTGGCTACTGACCGCCTCGGCCTTCAGGACGGCAGGGGTCAGATCAGATGAACGAAATATGCTCGCACGATTCAGGCAAGAAACTGCGATCTCCGGAGCGTCGCACTCCTTGGATGAGTGGGGGTGGGTGTCGTTCTCACAGCATCATGGCCTCCCGACGCGACTTTTAGATTGGACTCAGAATCCGCTTGTCGCCTTGTACTTTGCAATAGAGCTGGAAACGACAAATTTGCCGGAAGAAACTGAGCCTGACGGAGAACTCAACATCCTATGGCCGCATGACCTGAACAAGGAAGCCGGCGACAGCGATCAGGGGCATCCTAAGCTTCTTTCTGACGCGGAAGGTCGGCTTGAGTATTATCGGCCGGGAAGAGATAACGAAAATCCATCGAAGCCAAGAGCTGTGATAGCCCCAATGGCATTCGACAGGATTAGATTCCAAGCTGGAACCTTTACAATCGAACAGGCCCCCCAGGGAGCGCGAGACGGGGAGCCGCTGCGCAGCTCTCGTGCAACTCGAAATTTTTCAATTCCAGGAAAAGCGAAACGACAATTGCGGGACGAGCTCGAAATACTTGGTTATAACAATGTGACTATATACCGCGACCTTGACCGGATTGCAGCGCGAATAAAAAATGGCGCGACGAAGGGGTTCTAATGAGAATACGCACCGCGCTATTAGATGAGATCACGCTACTGAGGTTTAATCGCTTGAGGTCCGTTGTAAACTTAGATCCGCCTTATCAACGAGAGGGGGGTATATGGTCAACTGATACAAGACGAACGCTCATAGATTCCATCATAAACGGACTCGACATACCTAAGCTATATTTCGAGGCCAATAGCTCACATAATCTAAACGCCGACGGCCTCACTTACCAGTATTCGGTCATAGACGGGAAGCAGAGGCTGGAAGCAGTCATATCCTTCCTTGATAACGAACTCGCATTAGATGACAAGTTTATATTTTTTGAGGATTTGTCTGTGAGCGCTGCCGGTATGACCCTTGATGAGCTAGATCAGCAATATCCACTTTTGGCTCGTCGTTTTCTTGAATACCAGTTGCCGATTGTTAGAGTCGAAAGCGACAGTGACGACTTGATTGAAGAAATGTTTCAGCGTCTAAATGCATCGAGTTCTTTGAATGCAGCTGAGCGCAGGAACTCGCTGAGTGGGCCGACTAAAAAAGCCGCTAACGAGCTCGCCGAACATGATCTGCTGAGAGAGTCGTCGCCGATACGGAACGCAAGATACAAGTATCGCGAATTGGCGGCGAAGTTTCTTGCTATAGAGCACCAGTTTGATGTGCTGGGGCACGTGACGGACACTAAAGCCGCTACGCTGTACAAGCTCTTTCAGGACACGCGCGGAGAGTCGCCGCGAATTACTTCAGATAGAATGGAGTGGTATTTCAGTCAAGCTTCCGGCCTTCTTAGATCGATGAGGCCGGTGTTTCAGGAAGACGACCGCTTGCTGGCTTCAATCGGAACTGTTGTCGTCTATTATCTTTCTTTTCGCAATGCGAATTTTTCCCGAGTCGTGTCCCGCGATGCTCTTGTTCGCTTTGAAAGTGCGCGCCGAGAGGCGGGGGCTCGGGATGAGCGGAAGGGCCCAGGCCAAGAGAGTGACTATCTGATTGAGTACAATTCTCTCGTGCAATCGACGAATGATGGGGCTGCCTTAATGCGACGCTCCGAGATCTTGGTGGCCTTTGTGGAGAACGAAGGCGGGCCTGCATGGTACGAGCAGTTAGTCGAGGTCGAGGAAGACTTTTTCCCTGAAATGGATGATATCGAATCGGACAGTATCTAATGTTGACAATTTGTGTTAACGGGCTGGAGACGGCCGAGCGTCTTGAATTTCACTATTAAGTGCCCGTATGGGTACGGCTACACTCTCGCATTCTGATCTGACTCATTATAGCTCTGTGGCGTGAGTGACCATTGAGCCGGACGATCTTTCGATCACCTAGATGATCGCTGCGCTATGAAGTCGTGAACTTCAATTTCTAGTTCTTCAACGGATTTATCATTATCTCTTAGTTTCGCAGCCCATGGTCGTCCGGGATGGATCATGTCCCATTTCGGGCGCTGCATATCTTTTCTGCCTGTTCCCGGCGCGTGGTTGCCAAGGCCATCCAAAAGAGAATTCCATACCGGTGTATGCTCCCTGATAGAGACGATTTCTGCCAACGGGACCCAGGTTGGTGCGACCACAAGGTATCGAACGGAGAAATCGCAGATATCTACATTGGTTGCTTGTGCTATGGAAGTTCGATGAGATGAAATCCTGTTTTTTAAACGATTTCCATCCAAGATGTTTTTCTGGTCTGGGTCTCCTTTCCTTTCGCTTTGGGCCTCAGCTTTACCGATATATAGTGGCCATGTTCCAGCAGTTTGTCGATTTTTTTCGGCAATCGTGTTGTACAAGGGGAAGTTTCCCGAATAGTATAATGCGTATATTCCTTGACCGCTGAAATTCGGAAGATTATTGATTGGTACAACTGGGCGCTGGTCGAGTGCCCGGGATATACTTTCTCCGAGGTTTTCGTACGAAAGTGGATCGAACGCAATGTCTTGCTCTAGCCTGATGTTCGTGAAGTGATAATCATAGCGAGACTTGTGGCCGTCTTTGTGCGTGTTTGTTTCTTGAATTATGCCACCTTAACAGAACGTGTTGATTCTTTCGTTACTTTCGCTGAACCCTCAAAACGTAGGTGATTAGCAACGCTGCTCATGACCTGCTCGGCAAGTCTTACGGGCACTGCATTTCCAATTTGTCGCATGGCTTCTCCCCACGCGCCGTGCAACGCGTAGTTATCCGGGAAAGTTTGCATACGTGCGGCTTCGCGGATCGTGAAGTATCGGATTCGACCGTTGGGAAAGCGAATCATGTTTTCGCCTCCAGGCACACCGTGGGCGCCGGCTTTCAGCGTCTTGGCTGGTGAGTCGATGGGTGACCCAGTGTGTCCAGGGTAGCTCCTAGCTCCGGGCTGGAGTACATGGTTTAGCGATTGGTTCGCGTTTGAGCGGGATGGTTTTGGGAGATCGCCGATGGCGTCTCGGACAGTCTTCCATGGGTTCAGGGAAGGGTCACCGGTCGCGCGCTCTACGTTGATTTGCTGTTGACCTGCTACTTCGTGTCGTGACCAGTAAGTTCCGTCTAGTTGTGACTGGAGTAGGGATGACCCAGAATGGGTTGGTTCTGGGAAGGACCATTGCGCTTGTACGTCGGATCTGAATCCGACGATGAATACGCGATGCCGGTGTTGGGGGACTCCATAATCTGCGGCGTTTACCAGTTTTACGACGACATTATAGTGCAGGTCGTCTTCTGAAGAGGTATGAACCTGCTCTAGCCGACGGAGGTGCTCAGTCCAGGTCTCGCCATCACGTTCTCTGAGTAGAGGGTGCTCAAGCCGCAGCCGTATGTAGCTGAAATAGTCTTGAAACGAGGTGCGCGTCAAACCTCGAACGTTTTCTACTACAAAGGCGCGGGGTTGTACATTGGCAATGGCTTCGGTCATGGCTGGGAACATGTCTCTAGGATCGTCTGCAGCGCGCGCTCTACCGCCTAAGGAGAACGGCTGACACGGGGGACCTCCAGAGATGATGTCTATGTTGCGTCCGGCGAATTGTCTCCAATTGACATCTCGTACGTCTCCTCGGATTACGTCTAGGTTTCGAACTAGCGGGTAATCCCGTTTTGCGTTGTTCGCGAGAGTGTCACAAGCCCAGCGATCCCACTCAATTGCTGCCACGTGGTTGACTCCTGACGATGCCGAGCCCAGCAACATCCCGCCGCCTCCTGCGAATAGCTCAATCCCACTTAAGCTCATTCAGTCGGCCCTCTCTAATGTTGAAATGTTATTTGCTGCGAATGGCACCATAGGTGACTGAATCTAGTATGGCCCATCTATTTCTGATTGTTGCATACAGCGGTGACATGGTGGTCTAGGTGCTTCGGCGGGTAACACAATAGATCAACGAAGCGGAGGGGACGGGATGAATCCTGAGTAGTGGACACGCTGAGACTGGCCCATAATGGGCCGGAGAATGCGAGTAGAAACCATGCCGAAGAAGAAGTACTCGGACGAGTTCAAAGCCGACGCCGTCGAGCTGTATGGGACTCATCCTGACATGTCCTATACCCAGGTCGCTGCTGACCTTGGCGTCTCCCGCGGCGCGATCAAGACGTGGGTGTTCCAGACTCGGAAGGCTACGTGAGCGGTACCCAAGAGCGCCCGCTCATCCGGAGACACCGGAAGAGGAGGTGGCTCGCCTACGGGTGGAAAACGACTCGTTACGAGCCGACAAACGGTCTCTGCGCACTGATGTAGAGCGTTTGGAAGAAGAACGGGCGATACTGCGCAAGGCCACGAAGTATCTCGCGGCAGAGACGACCTGGTGATCCGCTTCCAGCTCGTTGACGACCACCGAGACATCCATGGGGTGAAGCGGGTGTGTGAAGTGTTGGGTATTCAACGCTCAAGTTATTACAAGTGGCGAGACTCACGTCAGGATCGAGCTGATCTTCAGGCAGCTGATGATGCTCTGGTTCCGCAGATCGCTGACATCCATCGAGTTTGGGATCGCACGTATGGGTACCGGCGGATCACCGTCGAGTTAGCCGCAGACGGGCCGGTCAACCATAAACGGGTCGCTCGGCTGATGCGTGCGAACAACATGTCGGCATTCACTTGCGCAAACCGCAGATCACCACGGTCAAGGATCCGGGTGCCCAGGTCTTTGCTGATCGGGTGAAGAGGGACTTCACCGCAGACCGGCCCGGTGAGGTTTACGTCGGCGACATCACTTACCTGCCATATGCTCACGAGGGGAAGTTCTTGTATCTGGCGACGGTGATCGATGTGTGTTCGAAGCGAATCGTGGGGTGGTCGATAGCTGATCATATGCGCACCAGCCTCGTCGAAGACGCTCTACAGAACGCATCAAATAATAGAAAAACACTATGGGATGCGATTTTTCACAGTGATCACGGACGACAATATACGTCCACGGCGTTTCAGGCTACGTGCCGCAGTTTGGGGGTGGTCCAGTCGATGGGTGGGACTGCTGAAGGTTTGGTTGACTTCACGACTGGATAAATTCCAGGAAGGATAGAAGTCATGCCAAAGATCTACACCGATGAGTTCAAGCAATCAGCGCTCGAGCTCTTGGACGATGGAATGACCCAGAAGCAGGTGTGTGCCGACCTCGGTATCTCGAAGTCAGCTCTCCAGGCCTGGGTGCGTGACTCGCGGCTACGCGAGCACGGACTCGAGCCCTCCCGTGATGTCGAGGAGTCACGCGCCCAGGCGGCAGCGCTGAAACGCATTCGCGAGCTCGAGCGTGAGAACAAGATCCTCCGCGAGGCCGCAGCGTACCTCTCGCAAGCGAACTTGAAGCTCGGTGGCCATCACCCAAAATGATGTACCCGCTGGTCCTTGACCTTGCTGCCACCGGGGTGCCGGTGGCAGTGACCTGTCGGGTGCTCGGCTTTACCAAGCAGGGGTTCTACAAGTGGTGCGCTCATCCGGTCTCAGCTCGGGACTGGGACGAGGCACATCTGATCAATGCCGCCTACGACGTTCATACGGACGATCCTGAGTTCGGGCACCGGTTCATCGCCGATGAACTCCACGCCGCGGGTCTGCAGATGTCAGAGCGTCGTGTGTGGCGATTGTGCTCGCAGCAGCAGTTGTTCTCGCACACGATCAAACGAGCCCGGAAACACGGCAAGAAGCCCGGCCCGCCAGTGTGTGACGACCTCGTCGAACGCGACTTCACGGCCAAGGCAATCAACGAGTTGTGGCTGACCGACGTTACCGAACACCACACCAGTGAGGGCAAGCTGTACATGTGCGCGGGCAAGGACGTGTTCAGCAGTCTGAGCATTATTCACCTAATGCAACAGTCTAGCTTTCACCTGTCGACGCTCCCTCTCAGAGGGCAATGTCACATAGGGTTGAAGGGGCTGATGCAAGGAGAGGTGACAAATCCCGTGCAGGACGTGGTCGAACCCTTCGGCTAGTGCATGGGCACGAACATCCTTGAGTTTGCGAGCAGACCGGTCCAATTTAAATCACGATTCATTCCGGTGCACTCGAGTGAAGCTGCCAATTCCGATATTCCTCCTGCCTCCTTGCTGGGAGATTCAGCATTTGAGATCTCAACGTCCTGAATTCCTTGTTCCGGCACACTTACCGGACGTCGCTGTCTGCATGAGCACTCCAGTCAGAGGGCAGGGCAACGACGTTGGTCTGCTGGACTGCACAGATCCACCACTTGCCGGCGCACTCGATCAGCGTCCACGTGCCCGAGTTACACCGCACATCACCTTCACCCGCAGTCGTCTCCTGAAGCGTGTGCACAATTGCAATCGTTGGGGCGAGGAAGCCAACGCTCTCCACCTTCAAGGCAACGTGAAGACCGTGCGCGTGCCCTTCCAAGCGTTCTTTGTGATAGCTATGGATCGCGTCCCAACCAGTCATTCTTTGACCTGCGGCAGTGACTTGGACGGCGTCTCGACTGAAATGGGCATCGAAGATGTCGGCGTCTTGCTGATGGAATCCGTCTTCAAGCCGTTTAAATACTGAAGTGATTTCGCTTCTGGCTCGTTTGTCTGAATTGTCGATCAGTCCAGTTGGGCGCACCCTGACTCCTCCGAGATGACGTGTGTCTGCACCTTGTGAAATTCTACGCCTGCGAAGGAGACAGGCACGGTGTCATCAGGGCCCTCGTGCCCTATCCGAAGACGGCTGCTTGTCTCGACGAACCTCGGGTAGACACTGTTCTGTCATTCGTCGGCTCGGCAAAGGCGAGATAGGACGGAAGCTCGCCGAAATAGGTGAGGTACAGTTCGTGCATTGCTCTGGTGCAGGCGATGTAGAGCATGCTTTTGTCGACGTCGGACGTGTACCTGTCAGCGGACACGCCAGGCACAATCACCGTATCGAACTCGAGACCTTTGGCCACGTGAGCCGAAGTGATGACCACTCCGCTTGCGAACTCCTCGCTGTCATAGTCGAGTAAGGTCATGTCAGCACCTGCCTCTCTCAACGCATCATGCAATTCCCTGGCTTGTTCGATTGTTCGGCACACAATGCCCAGCGACTGCTGTGGCCCTGCTGAATGAGAATCGATCAGATTCGTGATCACGGCCACCTCGTCGAGTGTGTCCTCGGTGCGAATGACCTCCGGGGGTCGGCCGTGCCGATCGACCGATTCGAGGCGATCATTGTGTGAGATGCCCTGTGCGAAGGAAATGATCTCAGACGTCGAGCGATAGCTGCGATACATCTCCAAACAGTTGGCCTCGGGGAAGATCTCGCGGATCGTCGACAGGCTCGAGGAGCTGAATGGGTTCACCTTCTGATCAGCATCGCCAAGAATCGTCATGCGACAGGGGAAAAGCGCTTTGACTACGGCGTATTGAGCCGGCGTGTAGTCCTGCATCTCATCGACGAGTAAGTGGCGGATATTCTGATAGGTTTCAAACTCAGTCGTCCTCAGCCGCGTGAGAATAAGCGGAAAGACATCAGCGTATTCGAGTCGATTGCGCCCGGCCATGACAAACAGCCCCTTCTCTTCGCGTGAGGCCAGGAACGCCTTATACATCGACAACGGGTCCTTATAGGGGAACAGTCCGAGAACCTGCTTCCTGACTTCCCGTTCGTCAGCGGTCTTCCACCCGCGACGATCCTTCTTAAAACGCTGTCCCAGAGTGGTCACGGCAATCTTCGCCGCGCGTTCGAGACAAGCGAAGACGGGCAGGAAACTGCATCGTTCGAAGATTTCGGCCATCTCCGCAGCCGAAATCTCCTCCCCACGATGGCTGACCGCACTCGGGGCGAGTGTGGTGGCGATTTCGGTGTGAATCCAGGTTTCGAGATCATCGACGAAATCAGCTCCGGCTTTGTGCCGCATCCGATCGGAAGCCGCGTCGTGAGGATGCTCGAGAACGTGAGAGACCTGCTCATTGAAAGTCTGGAAGCCCAGTTTGGGAGGCAGATATTTCTCTGCCAGGGTCCCGAAATCGATTTCAGCGATCTGTTCCTCACCGAGTTCCGGCAGCACTCCGGAGATGTAGTCGGTGAAGACCTTGTTGGGCGAGAGGATCATGACATTTGACGAGTTGAGGCTCTCTTTGAACCGGTAGAGCAAGAAGGCGACTCGGTGAAGAGCGATCGATGTCTTGCCGGACCCAGCCACGCCTTGCAGGATGAGCACTTCAGCGGCCTCGTTGCGAATGATCGCGTTCTGCTCACGTTGAATGGTCGCGACAATGTTTTGCATTTTGTCATCGGCGGAGCGGCTGAGTTCTCGCTGGAGTATCTCATCGTCGATGTTGAGAGCCGACTCGATGACATATTCCATCTGCCCCTGGGCGATCTTGTATTGCCGTTTGCCAGTGATTTCACCATCAATCTGGCCAGCAGGGGCAGTGAAAGATGCTGGGCCCGACTCGTAGTCATAGAACAGGCTCGATACAGGCGCCCGCCAGTCGTGTACGAGGATGTCCTTGGTACCAGGGCGATAGAAATTGTGGACGCCGATGTAGATCTCCTCAGCAGGAAATTCATCGGAGGCATCCGCCGAGTAACCTGTGCGCTCAGGCTTGTCGCGGGTGAAATCGACACGACCGAAATAAGGAGAATCCTGAAGTTTCTCGATCCTCTTGCGCGTCTTTACCGTGTACTCTCCCAGGCCGACGGCCGTTGAGACCAGTGTGCGGATATTTGCCTTCTCCGCGGCGTCCATATCGCGTTGGTTATTCCAGATGAGTTCCTTCTGCGACTGGATCGTGGCATCACTCGTCGCGATCTGATCGGCGACTCGGACGAGTTCGGTGTCGATGAGGGCAAGAGTCGCCGCCAGCTTCTGTCGCTCCTCAGTTTCCATCTGGGATTCTGTCATGAGTGCTCCGTTCCACAGGGGTATCCACCTATAACTCTACATTTACGTAACTGTAGAGTTGAAGTCGGGCCACCCGGAGGTAACGCGCTCTGGAGTGTGGGGGGTTCTACACGCTTCCAAGTTCGGCGATGAATTCGTCGGCCTTGGCCAGTTGCACCACGAGACGCTCCCGCCGCTGTGCGGCGTCCTGCCGGAAGGCCTCCAGTGCTTCCTCGGCACCAGCGCCGGCTCCAGAGGCGCGCGAATCGATGACCGATAGCAACTCCGACATCTGCTCGAGAGAATAGCCGAGGGGCTTCATGTTCTTAATGAGAACGAGACGCCCGAGGTCGGCGGGAGAATAAAGCCTGAATCCTCCGTCGGTTCGCCCAGAAGGAGCGACCAGGCCGATCTCGTCGTAATGTCGTATCGTCCGCAGTGACAGGCCAGCGCGGTCTGCCACCTCTCCGATGTGCATTACATGGTCATCGGTCACACTACCCACCCACACTTTCGTAATCTCCTGGCGGCGCACACCTTGCCCCGAGTTCATGATTTCGCACCTGTCGATACAGTCTACGAGCATTAGGTCGCGAGACGACCACATTGTCGACTCAACACTCACGTAAGGGTAGAGTTAAGGCCATAGGCAACCGCGCTGCTCACCGACCGCCCTGGCACTGATGAGGGCAACGGCAGCGGTTGACTCCGTATCGCTTTCGCCGTCTACCGGGCGGTGTCTTTGCCGGGACAGCCTGGACCTGTCCCACGACTTAGGAGGTTTTCACTATGGATCCGGTCACTCGTCTCGAACTGGTACGCGCCATATCGTCTGCATTTGGATCGACCTCGGTCTCCTCAACTCAGTTGATTGAGGCCGCCCGCACAGCCCACGCCCGGAAGGAGGTACTCGAGACACTGTCGCAGGTCGATCCGGATGCCTCTTTCCGCACCGTCCGTGACCTCTGGACGGTCTTTCCTGAGATGCCTGTCGACGTCTGACATCACACGCTCATCACACACGTGAAATCTCTACAGAAAGTAGGCCGATTTGCCTGTCAATCCTCGTATCAACGAAACAACTGTCCAAGTACTGTCATCACTGTATGAACACTCACGCAGCTTCGCCTCCGATCATGGGCGTGAAATCGAGGCGATCAACAACAGCAATAGCGTCGAGGTCGCCGAGTTCCTGACCCGCGTCCTCGCCGAAGACGCAGCACGTGCGATCAGATGCCAACACTTGCTCGAGCAGGTCTTCTCCGGCGAAGACGACTTCCTCTCCGGGCTGGCGGAATCAAGCACTCAAGAGACGCAGACACCAACCGTGTCAGGGGACGCCGACGCTAGTCTTTTGCGGCCATGAACGGTTTGCACATTAGATCGGGGTGGGCTCGGCTCACCGATTGCAGGCGCCACTGGTCGCTGAACACCGCGATCAGCTCACCGTCTGCCCGCTCGAGGACCTCCACACCGCGTTCGGCGTTAAGAGTGCCCGCCGATCGCTCATCCGTACGACGCGCCAGCGAATAGTTCAGCATCTCCAAGCGGATCGGAGCACCCAGCTCGCCGCGCAGTCGGTGGTCTGCGACCTCGAATTGCATGGGACCGACAGCGGCGAGGACGGGAGCCTGGTCTCCACGCAGATCTGAGCGAAGCACCTGAACGACACCTTCTGCCTCCAGTTGGGCGATCCCGCGACGAAACTGTTTATAGCGACTGTTGTCCAAAGCCCGGGCCACAGCGAAGTGCTCCGGTGAGAAGGTAGGCATCGGCGGGAACTCAACAGGCGTATGCGTGTAGAGGGTATCGCCAATCGTCAATGCTGAGGCGTTGACGAGACCGACGACATCGCCAGGGAACGCCATATCGACGACGTCGCGAGACTGACCGAACGTCTGCTGAGCATATTTGGTCGCGAATCCGCGGCCCGTGCGGGCAATGGTCACGTTCATGCCGCGTCGGAAGATTCCTGAGCAGATGCGCATATAGGCTAGGCGGTCACGGTGTGCTGAATCCATGCCCGATTGAAGCTTGAAGACGAAGGCACTAAACGGTTCTTCGAGAGCACGAGTCTCGCCGTTGGCGGTGTTTCGAGCTTCAGGTGCTGGGGCGAGGTCAACGAGGATGTCGAGGAGGCGTCGTACCCCGAAATTGCGAACCGCGGCGGCAAAGATCACTGGTGTGGACAGGCCAGCAAGAAAGGTCTCCTGATCGTGATCGTCGCCCGATGCGCTGAGCAGGTCCGCCCCTTCGAGGGCCGTCGTCCAATCCTGGCCGACCCGTGCAGCGGCCTCGTCTGGTGCGAAATGCTCCTCCGGTGCAATCTGTGCACCTCCAGCGGTGGCTGTGAGCTCAACATATTCGCCGGTTTCTCGGTCAAGGAACCCGTGGAAGTCTCCCGATATCCCCACCGGCCAGGTCAAAGGGGTCGGTTCGAGGCCGGTCTTCTCAGTGATTTCGTCCATGAGCTCAAGGGGATCCAGACCTGGGCGATCCCATTTGTTGATGACTGTGATGATGGGAATGCCGCGATGTCTGCACACCTCGAAGAGCTTCATCGTCTGAGTCTCGATGCCCTTGGCTGCATCGATGAGCATGATGGCAGCATCGACTGCTGCCAAGACGCGGTAGGTGTCTTCGGAGAAGTCGGCGTGGCCTGGGGTATCAAGCAGGTTGAGGACGGTATCGCGATACATCAGTTGAAGCGATGCCGAGGTGATGGAGATACCTCGATCTTGTTCCATGTCCATCCAGTCGGAGACGGTGCTTTTGCGACTGGCCTTGCCATGTATGTGACCGGCCTCGCTGATGGCATGAGCGTGGAGGGCAAGTGCCTCAGTGAGGGTCGACTTGCCAGCATCCGGATGACTGATGACGGCAAAGGTGCGGCGGCGAGCCCCCTGCCTGACCGCCTCGACAGCGTCGTCGTGGGTGTGTCCGTTCGTGTGGTTCGTTGTCATCTCGCCTCTCCATCAGTTCCTCGTCATTGACGTTCAGGAGGCTGGTCTAGGCGAAGATGACGACAGCAGTCACCAAAGGGGCCCGCCGATAGGCTCGCACAAGATGGCGTTTGATCGTGGTGGAGATCAAAGCCTCCAGACCGTTCGTGTCGTCAATTTCAGACGTCGCCGGCTTCGCCAAGGCCGAGTCGACCTTCTTTGCCGCTGAGTTGAAGATTGTCTCGTCGTGGATGAATCCGCGAGAGATGAACTCCAGTGGTTCGGCCAAGGTATTGGTATCGGCGTCAACGATCGCGACGACGGTGACCACTCCACCCTCTTGGAGTAGTCGGCGCTCTCCCAGGGTCTTTTCGGTGACTTTGCCAACGGTGTCGCCATCGACATAGACCAATCCAGCCTCGACCTTGCCAGAGATCCGAGCAGCACCGTCAACGAGGTCGACCGTGTAGCCGTCAGCTGCGATGAGGACGTTGTCAGGCGTGATTCCTGTTCGGATCGCCAGATCGGCATTGGCTCGTAAGTGTTTGGATTCTCCGTGCACGGGCATCACGGAGGTCGGTTTGATGAGGTTATAGCAATAGATCAACTCGCCCGCAGAGGCGTGCCCAGAGACGTGGACTTTGGCATTGCCTTTATGCACGACACGCACCCCAAGGTCCGTGAGTTTGTTGATGATGCCGTAGATCGCATTCTCGTTGCCGGGGATCAGGGAGCTGGCCATAAGGACAACGTCGTCGGCATTAAGGCGAATCTGGTGAGTGTCGCTGGCCATGCGCGCCAGGGCCGCCAACGGTTCGCCTTGCGACCCGGTGCACACGATCGTGACCTTCTCATCAGGCATAGTGTGCAGCTTCTTGAAGTCAACGATGAGTCCACGCGGAATCGTGAGATATCCCAGATCCCGGGCGATACCCATGTTCTTGACCATGGATCGACCGACGAAAGCGACCTTGCGTCCATGGGCGTGCGCGGCGTCGAGGACCTGCTGGATGCGATGAACATGACTGGCAAAGCTGGAGACAATGATGCGTTTCGGTGCCGTGGCGAAAACATGATCGATGGCTGGAGTGAGTTCACGCTCGGAGGTGGTGAACCCGGGGACTTCAGCATTGGTCGAGTCTGCCAGGAACAGGTCAACGCCCTCATCGGCAAGTTTGGCGAAATGCCGCAGGTCGGTGATCCTGTCATCGAGCGGGAACTGGTCCATCTTGAAATCACCAGTATGTAGAACAAGGCCGGCCCCGGTGCGAATGGCCACGGCAAGGCCATCAGGGATTGAGTGGTTGACGGCGACGAATTCGAGCCCGAAGGGTTCAGCGTCGTGCCGGTCGCCGGCCTCGACATGAATCAGCTGCGGCGTGATCCGGTGTTCCTTGAGCTTGGATGTGATGAACGCCAGAGTGAGCTCGGAGCCAATGAGGGGAATATCGGGACGTTCTCTCAGCAGGTAGGGAACCCCGCCGATGTGATCTTCGTGGCCGTGAGTGAGTACGATGCCGACAATGTCAGCCAGGCGGTCTCGGATGGAGGTGAAGTCGGGAAGGATGACATCAATGCCTGGTTGGTGCTCTTCCGGGAAGAGGACACCACAATCGACGATGAGCAGTTTTCCGCGGTGTTCGAAGACTGTCATATTGCGCCCGATTTCACCGAGTCCTCCCAATGGTGTGACCCGAAGGCCTCCAGGTTTGAGTGTGGAAGGAGCGGTGAGTGTACGCGTAGAAGAAGCCAAAGAATGGGTCTTTCTTTGTTGAGTGGAACCGCACTATGGCTGGTCCGACTGGTGGTAGTCGATGCCATGGAAACTGGCAGCAACCGAGATCGAATTCCAGTTTAACCTTACGTTACGTGAGAGTTCCACTGGGGCCCGAGGGCAAGGCGACCGGCTCACGTTGCCATCCAGCAAACCTTCCGTTACGGTAGTGTTGCTGAGAAGGTGCTGCACCAATCCAGGCCAGCCCACTCCGCCTTCTGACTGCCCGATCCCTTGAGGAAGCCGACCGCCCTCGGGGGATCGGGCTATCCACGATCTCGAGGATTCTCCGCCCGCACATTCACGTAGCGGTAGAGTTTGCTGTATCAGATTCCCCCTCGACCATTGACTGCACGAAAGGCTCTCCCGACTCATTTCCTCCCTCGACTCTCGCCGTTCAACTCATCGGTCCATCGGCCTGGCCTGGATCGTCACTGTCGTGGCTGGCGGAGTCATCTCTGCAATGACCGCACCTGGACAAACAGCCGGCCTCTCGGTGTTCACTGAGCCGCTTATTGCGAGTGTGGGAATCGACAGAACCGCCCTGTCCTTGTCCTATCTCACCGCCACTCTCATTGGTGCCGCGTTCCAGCCTCTCATCGGTAAGGCCTCGGACCGCTGGAACGCTCGCGTCGTCATGGCTGTCATCGCCATTGGGTTCGCGATCGTGCTGGTGGGGTTGAGTTTTGCCCACGAACTGTTCGGGCTGACCTTCGGCTACATTGGAGTCCGCATGGCCGGGCAAGGGGCACTGAGCCTGACCGTAGTCACCGCAGTCTCCCGGGCCATCGATCACCGTCGGGGCCTGGCGCTGGGAATCGCTTCGGCGATCGGATCGACGGGCATTTCCTTGGCGCCGGTCGCCCTGGAGCGCCTGATCACCGCAGTGGGCCCAGCACAGACCTGGCGGTGGGAGGCCCTCGCTGTCATCGTCGTGGCCATGCCGGCCATTCTGTTCGTCCGATCGACTGGCCGCCGCGAGTACACAACTGGCAACTCATGCGACCCTGACATAGAAGATGACACAGGAACGTCCGTAGACACGGACAGCGCGCAGGTTGCCGATGTGAGGCCCTTAACCGATTGGACACTGTCCCAAGCTCGACGGACCGGAATGTTCTGGGTCCTCGCTGCGGCTGTGGCCAGCTCGTCGATGCTCAGCACCGGCCTGGCCTTCCACCAGATCGCGGTCCTCGGCGGACAAGGACTGAGCCCGGCCGAGGCGGCGGCGAATTTTATTCCTCAGACCATCGCGGCACTGTTGGCGACCCTGCTCATCGGTGCTCTCATCGACTCGATGAATCCCAAGATCTTCATCATCTTCTCCATGGCCACCACCTCAGCCGCACTGCTCATGTTGCCCCTGATCTCTCCCGGATGGACAGCCATCACCTATGGCCTCATCCTCGGTGCCGCAGGCGGGTGCCTGCGCGGCATGGAAGGAGCGACCTTCGCCCGCTATTACGGAGTGACCAACATCGGGGCAATTCGAGGACTAGCCACCGCGATCAGCCTGGGAGCATCCGCCCTGGGCCCCTACGCCATGGCACTGGGCACCGATCTCACCGGCAGCTTCGCACTCCCGGCCGCCCTGCTGGCAGTGATTCCGATCGGCATCGCCACCGTCACCGTTTTCACCTCTCAACCTCGTCATCACGATCCATTGGTGACAGGTTGAGCGCCAAGCACGAGCGCCGCACGATTTTTGACCGTTGGTGCACAGTATTTCGTGTGCCTTTCGCTGGCCCGAACTTTGTCCTTCGTCACATTACAGACAGCGAATTAGCATCGACTCTCACGTCACGGTAGAGTTGGAAATCGTTCGGGTCGTCCAGGCCCCTTCATTCTCAGTTTCCTGATCCGACAGGCACCACGTCACACTGCTGGCAACTTCGCCGTTTGATCACTGTTCGCGCTTCTACACACGAAGCACACTACTGCCCGGAAGGTAGAAGATGACCACTGTCACTGTCGAAACCGACGACACCAAACGGTACAGACCAGAACCCTCGGTGTGGACCGCTCTGCGATCGCCGAAACTCCTCACCCGTGAGGCACTTGCAGGCCTCGTCGTGGCCCTTGCGCTGATTCCCGAGGCGATCTCGTTCTCCATCATCGCTGGCGTCGATCCCCGAGTCGGACTCTTCTCCTCCTTCATCATGGCCGTCTCTATTGCCTTCCTGGGCGGGCGACCTGCCATGATTACTGGCGCTACCGGTGCTATCGCACTCGTCATCGCCCCCATCGCCCACGAGTACGGGCTCGACTATTTCATCGCCACGGTCATTCTGGCCGGTGTTTTCCAGATCGTCCTCGCCCTCTTCGGTGCTGCCAAACTCATGCGATTCGTCCCGCGCAGCGTCATGGTCGGCTTCGTCAATGCCCTGGCCATCCTGATCTTCATCGCTCAGTTGCCACAGCTCATCGGAGTTCCCTGGATGGTCTACCCACTCGTTGCAGTGGGCCTACTCATCATGGTCTTCATGCCCAAGATCACCAAGATCATTCCAGCTCCATTGGTCTCGATCGTCATCGTCACCGCCGCTGTCATCATTGCCGCGATCAACGTGCCGTCCGTTGGAGATCAGGGTGATCTGCCCGATAGTCTGCCGCAGCTGTTCTTCCCCGACGTCCCGATCAGCTTTGAGACCTTCCAGATCATCGCGCCCACCGCCCTGGCGATGGCCCTGGTCGGATTGATGGAATCTCTGATGACTGCGAAGCTCGTTGACGACGTCACCGACACGCACTCGAATAAGACCCGAGAAGGCTGGGGACAGGGAACCGCGAACATTCTGTCGGGATTCTTCGGCGGCATGGGTGGTTGCGCGATGATTGGTCAGACGTTGATCAACATCAAGGCCTCTGGAGCCAGGACTCGGATCTCGACGTTCTTGGCTGGCCTATTCCTCCTCATTCTCGTCGTTGCCTTGGGTGATGTCGTCGCAATCATTCCCATGGCTGCGCTCGTGGCTGTGATGATCATGGTCTCTGTCGGTACCTTCGACTGGCACTCGATCAAGATCTCGACCCTGAAGCGCCTGCCCAAGAGCGAGACCTTCGTCATGCTCGTCACCGTCGTTGTCGTCGTTGCTACCCATAACCTCGCCATCGGTGTCATTGTTGGTGTGTTCGTCGCCTCGGTGATGTTCGTTCGGCGTGTGGCCCACTTCGTCTCTGTCGAACGCGAGCTTGGTGAGTTCAAGGGACGTGCGGAGGCGAAGTACACCGTCACTGGCGAACTCTTCTTCGCCTCGAGTAATGACCTCACGACCTTGTTCGAGTACACGAAAGATCCTGATCACGTGGTCATCGACATGTCCCAGTCACACATCTGGGACGCGTCGACCGTGGCAACACTCGATGCTGTCGAGACGAAGTACGAACAGCAGGGCAAGAGGGTCAAGATTATCGGAATGAATGACTATACCGATGATTTCCATACCCGTCTCACCGGCGGTCTTGGTCAGGGCCACTGACCCCTTGGTCTCCTAATGTGCGGTCGCTGAGATCTCAAGAGTGTAGGCGACGACGGTGCTGAATACTTCAGACGTATGACGGATGAGGAGTTCAGCATCGTCATGTTTCGCCACACCGACTAACCCTTCCCACAACACGGTGAGGTAGTGGCCACCTGCCAACCGGTCCGCCGCTAGGAGAGGACCAGGTCGAGCAAGAGGGGTCTCACTGTCTGTTGGCATTGGAGCAGAAGACGAACACCCATCTGTTCGCAGGTTGTCGATCAGGGTCTGAAACGACAGTCGAGCAGCCTGGCGGAGGTCGACGTCGGCTATCGGAGATGAGTGACTTCCGCTGGCTATAGCTCGTGACATCAAGGTGGCGGTGAGGTCGTCGACGTCGAGGTCGGACAGGAGTTCGTCCCAGCGCTCGTCATCGCCGGGCAGCGGCTGCTCGGCAAGCGATCGGCCGACGGCACTCTCAGGAGAGGGACGATCGTGCCTGTTGTCTCTGCTGACGACATCGTAGGCGCGCCTGCTGGAAGAGGTCACTTTCCCACAATAGATCCGAAGCCCAACTTTTAATATGCAATCCGGAATATTTACCCCTGAGGACCTCAAAGACGAGGCCTCCTCAAGTGAGTTAAAGATCAAGCGGACATCCGAAGAC
The DNA here is from genome assembly GCF_028201555.1 of Brevibacterium sp. BDJS002. Lineage (NCBI taxonomy): Bacteria > Bacillati > Actinomycetota > Actinomycetes > Micrococcales > Brevibacteriaceae > Brevibacterium > Brevibacterium sp. BDJS002. The sequence goes on from NZ_CP116392.1 coordinate 323,809, forward strand.
GCCCGCTTGATCGGCCCGGTCAGGGCCTGACAACGTTGCGGCCCGGGCATGTCTCCGAACCTCAACAACCACATTTTACGCCCAGCAAAGCCTGTCAGTAACTGATCCTCGACTTCCAGCCGGAATGAAGCCGGCGCGGGCGACGAATGCCGTGCGCGGCCAGCTAGCTCACGTGCGCAGTAAGAAAAGCCGACCCGTCTCACCCCGGCTCAGCCAAGGTGTCGTGAGTGACGGAGGCCTGGCGGTGTCGGTACAAGGTTGCCCTGGACCAGCCCACCAAGCGTGCTGCATCTTCAGCGGTTCGACCTTTCGCTCGGGCATCCTCGGCAATCGCGAGCTTCTCAGCGATCTCGTCCGGGTCGAGCGGCGGCCGCCCGAACTTGGTGCCGTTGAGCTTGGCTGCGACGATGCCTGCGTTGACACGTTCGGTGATGAGCTCACGTTCATACTCAGCCAGAGTGGCGAGCATTCCTAGCATCATCCGACCCGATGACGTCTCGGGATCAATATTGTCTGAAATAGAACTGATCTTCACACCCCGGTCGCGGAGATGGTTCACGGTTGCCAGAACGTCGAGGAGTGAACGGCCGAGGCGATCGATGCGCCACACGACGACGGTGTCACCATCTTCGGCATATTCGATTAACCGTTTCATTCCCGGTCGTTGTTTCGCCGCCTTACTGCCGGAAGTCACATCAGAGAACACGTCCCGTTTCTGGACTCCCGCACCGACGAGTGCATCGAGCTGGAGCTGCGCATCCTGACCGGCGGTACTGACTCTCGTGTATCCCAGAAGCCTCATACTTCAAGAATGACTCACAAATACCGAAAAGTCACCACGGTAAGACATTCTCCGTCGAGACGGGTTATCGAGACATGTTTTGCCCCTTGAACTCGGACCGCAAAATTTGTGAGTCGCAGCGGTAAATGGCACGTTTCTCGCGGCGTTTAGTGGCCGATGAGGAGAGCCTGCCGAGCTGCCTCTACAACCTCGGGCGTCAACTCGTTGAGGTCGTTCACGGTCTGCACGCGCTCGATCTGGGTGAGTAAACGGTCGACGAGGCGGAAGTTGCCTGCGGTGATCCGGACGATAGTCGCGATCGCGGTTGCGTGGGCGACGCCACCATCGGTTGCCTCGCCCTCAGCTGGAAGTCGTCTGGCCAGGACTGCGGTGAGTTCGTCCGCGCTCAACTGGCGGTACTCGTGAGCGAAGCCGATACGGCTGTAGAGCTGCGGGTAGCGGGCGAGGCGTTTCTCGATGCCCGGCATACCAATGAGGATGACGCCCATATGGTGATGGTCGAAGTAGTCACGGACTTGCTCAAAGCCGGTGGCCTTAAGACGGTCGGCTTCGTCAATGATGAGCAGCTCGGTGCGTCCGCTGGAACGGGACTCGGTATGGACGTAGGGGTCGACGATGCCGTGCTCGGCGAAATCGACGGCGTAGGAGATGCGTTGACATGCTCGTGGCAGGCCCTGGTCTATTTGTTTCGGGGTGGCCACGACCGTGGGAGTGAAAAACGCAGTGCGGGCCTCGAGAACACGTTCCGGCACAGGGCCGAGGGTGTCGGAGAAAAAGGATTCCCATTGTTCCCAGTCATCGACTCCGGAATAGTGCCGGGCGGAGAGTGTCTTGCCGACCCCCGGTGGCCCCCAGCACAGGCCAATATAGCGATGAGTGCGCACCGCGTCAGCGAACTCGGCGAAGCGGCGATGCTCATGAGTCGTCTGGAACGGTGGCAAATCGGGCCGTGGCGGGGCGCTGGAGTTGATCTCCCCGAAATCGCCGAAAAGGAATCGGCTTCCGTCATCGTCCTTGCTGAGGAGACTGTGTTTCGGGTCAGTCGGTGGCATAGAGTCGCAATCCGTGTCGTGGTGGGACTTCGTCGCCGCCGACCGGTTCCGCTTCGGTTGGTTCAGGCGGGACGTAACGGTTGTCAATCGGCAGCGCGTCGGCGAGGCTGCGGCGGTGGCGCAGCTGTCGCTTGAGGTCACGGCGACGTTGCGACCGGGCAGCCTGCAGCTCTCGCAGCGAGACGGACTCGGCGGCGAGCTCGGGAGCGATCGCGCGGCAGAGGTAGTCATCGTTGAAATAGACGCGGATCTCGCCGACATCGCGCGGGTCGAACCGGATAGTTACCTGTTCACCGACGTAGGCGGCCAGCACCGGGGACACATACCGGGTGGAGGAGAACTGAATCCCGTCGCGTTGGACCTTCCTTGTAGTCGCCGCAGTCAGCAGAAGTAGGTCCAAATCCTCCGGCCGTACTGGGGCTCGCGGTATGAAGCCGGAAGCTGCCCAGCGGTGGACGGGGGCTTGGTGGGTTTCGGAGTGTGGGCGCTGGTTGTATTCGGTGACAATGAATCTTTCCAGGATCGCGTCGAGTTGCTCAAGACTGAGCGCCGGGTCCGTGAGAGGTTCTCCGTTCGTTCCGTGCGGGATATACCCGGGTAGGTGCGGCAAGAGCTCGGTGGTGATGGAGCCATAGAACCGCTCGATCTTCCCTCGCCCCTGCGGAACGCCGATGCGTGAGTGGATGAGCTGTATCTGCGTGTCCAGGCAAACCCGTTCGAGGCGGACGGAGGTGAAGTCCGAGCCGTGATCGGAATAGAGCACATCTGGCAGGCCGCAGACCGGCCAGGCAGGATTCGTCTTCTGATTGACCGCTTGGTGTAGTGCCAGAGCTGTCTGTTCGGCTGATGGGGCACCCAGGAAAAGGGTGTAGCCGGCGACTGCGCGGGAGTAGTCATCCAGCAGCACCGTCAACCACGGCCGAACCGGCACGCCAGCTTGGTCGAGTACTGCAACGTCTAAGAGCGTGTGGTCGGCTTGCCACTGTTCGTTCGGGTTCAATGTGGTGCGGCGGAAAACCAATTCGAACTGGTCCCGGTAGGCGGCATCGCCGTGCTGGGCGAGTGTGCGCAGGCCCGGGTCGATGGCACCAATGATCCCCCGGACGCTGGAGTAGCTTGGCGCGGGCAGTCCCCGATCGGCAGCTATGCCGCTGACTCGGCGATGAACAAACGCGACTGAGGGCTCGGGGCAACGAAGCGCCAGAGCTTCGATCATCTCCACAATCTCGGGCAGTATTCGCCTCGTGCCGTTGTCAGCTCGCCGGAGGCGCTGCAGGCCATTGGACGTCGGGAAAGCACCATACTTCGCGGCCCAGCGTGACAACGTTCGCACCGGTACTCCTGATTCGGCCGCGATCCGTGTCCAGGGGACACCGTCATCGTGCTGGCGCAGCAGAGCGAGCCTCTCCTCTGGGGTCCTCTGCGCCATGACGGTCACCAGTCCTGGATCAGGTCTCGGGATCGGCGGCAGTCTTCGGCGCGACTGTCACCGCTTCGGGAGGCCGCGGTGGTAGGTGGCGATACAGGCTGGTACGGGTGATCCCGGTTTTGGCCACGATATCGGCGATGGTGTGTCCGGTCGTGCGCAGGTGCTCGGCGTAGGCCAGTTTGTCCGGATCCACCACTGATGGCCGTCCGATGCGTCGGCCCTTCGCGGTCGCTACCGCTCGAGCGTGGGCGGCACGCTCCAGGGTGTATGTGCGTTCCATCTGTCCGAACAACGCCAGTAGCACGACCGATAGCTGCGCCATCGGATCATCCGGGTTCGACGAGTCCACTCTGATCGGGTCGGCGAGGTTGCGCACACCGATGTTGCGTTCGGAGAGGTCATGAATCAGGTTCAGAGTATCGCGCACCGTTCGCCCAAGCCGATCGAGAGTGTGGACGACGATGACGTCACCGTCGCGGGCATATTCCATGACTGCACGCAGCCCGGGGCGGTCGACCGTGGACCCGGACTTTTTGTCCACATAGATCCGTTCGGCCGCGATTCCGGTCTGGGTCAGAGCATCGATCTGTCGATCCAAGTCTTGTTTGACCGTCGAAACCCGCGCGTACCCCAATTCCATGCGCCCAGCGTACCAATCTTCGTGTCTGTACGGAATGTATGGGACGTTGTTCTGGGCCTTACTTATGGGATGGAAAATCAGGTTCTGGCCCGATCGATGAGGTTGCTCGTCTTCGGTGTCCCACTACCAAGGAACTGGGACACCTGGCCCGACATGTTCGTGGCTGTGAGTTTCAGTGACGCATGGCGGTAGTTGTAGAGCCTGAAAAGGCGACTAAATGCGAGAAGGATCTACTGGCCAAGTCTCCTCCCGGGCAGAACGTAGTCGCCGAGACTACGGGGGCGGTAACGACTCATCGCATTGAGTAGCTCATGAGAGACGACCGCGCCTCGAACCGAATGCCGATTAGCGCGAAGATGCGCACGAACTAACCAGGCAGCATCTCGCCTCGGCATTCGTTTAGTCGAGTGATTCGCTGTCGCCTCATGCTCAATGACGACAGGTTCCGGGTAGAGGAGCCCAAAAGACGGGGACCATCACTGCCCACACTGCTATGCAGTAAGGACACAACACTCCGGTGACAGAGAGGCTTTGAACTCTCGGTCCGAGTCTGCGTTCACTCGAACTTCACTATCTGTCTTCGTTATCGTTCTAAGATACTGAAATGGAACCTGTTGAACCCGAGTCTGCGCAACTCGAACACCGTGACTTACTGTCCGGACTCGTACAGATGCACGTCCTTCATCATGCAGCCCAAGAAGAGATCTACGGCACGTGGATGATCGACGAACTAGCGACCCACGGCTATCGACTCTCGCCTGGCACCCTGTATCCGATGCTCCATCGCATGGTCGATAACGGCTACCTCACCGTCCGATCCGAGCGCGATGGCCGCACTGTCCGCAAATTCTACTCAGCCACAGCAAAAGGTCGCGAAGGACTGGCTCTGGCACAAGAACGCGTTCAAATCTTCATCCGGAAGGAGCCTGGAAATGACTGACACCACCCCCACCCACTTGAAAGGACAGGGCTCTGCCTGGGAAGTGTTCCGCATCTTCCTTCGCCTTGGTCTCACATCCTTCGGCGGACCAATCGCACACTTGGGCTATTTCCGCACTGAAGCTGTCGAGCGGCGAAAATGGTTAGACGAACAGGAATATGCCGATCTGGTCACCCTGTGCCAGTTCCTTCCCGGCCCGGCCTCCAGCCAGGTGGGATTCGCAATCGGCATGCACCGCGCCGGGGCCCTGGGGGCATTGGCGGCTTTCCTCGCTTTCACTGTTCCATCTGCTGTGATCATGGTGGTATTCGCCTATGGTGCGGCCCTGTTTACCGGGCCCGTGGGCGAAGGTCTACTCAACGGCCTCAAGATCGTCGCCGTCGCTATCGTCGCCCAAGCTGTCCTCGGCATGGCCAGAAACCTCACTCCGGACAAACAACGCGCATCGATCGCTGCAGTTGCCGCGGCCGCAGCCCTGCTCATCCCCGGGGCATTCGGGCAAATCACTGCCATCGCACTCGGCGCTATTGCCGGTTATCTGCTGTGTCGTAAGAGCAGTGGAGCGACTGGGGGTGTGTTGCACTTCCCAGTCAAACGCCGCGTAGGAATCACCAGCTTAGTAATATTCATGACGCTACTTTTTGGCCTGCCCCTAGTCGTGGCTGCGACGGGATCGTCGAGCCTGGCGGTCTTCGATGCGTTCTACCGAGCCGGCGCGTTGGTCTTCGGTGGAGGACATGTCGTGTTGCCACTGCTCCAGGCCGGTGTCGTCGACACAGGGTGGGTCAGTGACCAGCAGTTCCTCGCCGGATATGGTGTCGCACAGGCCGTTCCCGGTCCATTGTTTACCTTCGCGGCGTACCTGGGGGCGATCTCAGATGTTGGCCCTGGTGGTGTCCTCGGTGCGGGTGTTGCTCTTGCGGCCGTGTTTCTACCGGGGTTTTTGCTGCTGGTTGGTGTGCTGCCGTTCTGGAATGTTCTGCGTCAGCGGGCGTGGTCCCAGGCCGTGATGAGTGGGGCAAATGCTGCGGTGGTTGGGATTCTCGCGGCCGCTCTCTATCAGCCGGTGTTCTCTACGGCAGTGACCGGGCAGGGCCCATTTGCTCTTGGTCTCGTCTGCTTCGTGCTACTCATCGCCTGGAAGCTTCCGCCATGGATGGTTGTCGTTGTTGGGGCTGCTGGTGGAGTTGTCCTCGCACTGCTGACGTAGGAGCCCACATCGCTAGCAAATGAGACTTGATAGTGTCTCCTTGCCGTTGGAGATCCTCGTAGCAATCGTCGCTGACGGCCTCCTGCTCGCTGGTCATCTCTACATCGCACAGCTTTGCTTCGATTACGGAATAATCCTCGAGCGAAGCTGATCGATGAACTCATCCGCTGCAGCAAGTTGCTGAGCGAGCTTTTCCCGTCGTTCGTTCGCGTCGTCGAGAAATTGCGTCATCGCATCTTCTCCATCGGCGCTTGAAGAATCACCACTGCGAACACTCTCCAGTGCCCTCAAAAGATTCCCCATCTGCTCCAGCGAATACCCCAGCGGCTTCATTCGGCGGATGAGCATGAGCTGGTCATGATCGTCCTCGGTATAGAGGCGGAAACCACCTTCCGACCGTCCGGACGGGGTCAACAGGCCGATCTGGTCATAGTGGCGAATTGTTCGCAAAGACAACCCTGTGCGCTCAGCCAATTCTCCAATGTGCATCATCCCTGCCTCAGGCATGGCGGCAGACCCTCCTCAATTCGCATCAACTCTTACGTTACGTTAGAGTCAATTTTAGTGCCCACACAATTGTGCGGTGGCCTCCTGGTTTCCAGGCCCCAGAAAGGGGCCCGCCGGACTCGCGCAGAAATGCGCGCTCAATCTTCGATGGTGTCACACTCGACCCACTCCTAACCTTGGAGACTCATTAAATGACGACTGCAAGTACGACCGCCGACGACCGAAGTCGATACCACCCCGACCCCTCAGTGATAACCGCACTGAAGACCCCACGCATCCTCACTCGGGAAGTCCTCGCGGGACTAGTCGTCGCGCTGGCACTGATTCCGGAGGCGATCTCGTTTTCAATCATCGCCGGCGTCGATCCAAAGGTCGGCCTGTTCTCCTCGTTCATTATGGCCGTCACTATCGCCTTCGTCGGCGGACGCCCCGCGATGATCACCGCCGCCACCGGTGCGATCGCGCTCGTCATCGCACCCGTGGCCCGTGAATACGGATTGGATTACTTCATCGCCACCGTGCTGCTCGCCGGGGTGCTACAGATCGTGCTCGCTGTCTTCGGCGCGGCGAAACTCATGCGGTTCATCCCGCGCAGTGTCATGGTTGGCTTCGTCAACGCTCTAGCGATCCTCATCTTCACAGCTCAGCTCCCGCAGCTCATCGGTGTGCCCTGGATGGTTTACCCGCTCGTCGCAGTCGGCTTAGTCATCATGATCTTCATGCCAAAGATCACCAAAGTCGTCCCGGCTCCGCTGGTCTCGATCATCATCGTCACTGTCGCAGTCATAGTCTTCGCAATCAATATCCCCGCTGTCGGCGACCAAGGCGAACTCCCACGGAGCCTGCCCGAACTGTTCGTCCCGAACGTTCCACTGACATGGGAGACGCTGACAATCATCGCCCCTTACTCTCTGGCGATGGCCCTCGTTGGACTCATGGAGTCCCTGATGACGGCCAAGCTTGTCGACGATGTCACCGACTCGCACTCAAACAAGACTCGTGAAGGTTGGGGCCAGGGAGTGGCGAACATTCTCTCGGGATTCTTCGGCGGCATGGGTGGCTGCGCCATGATCGGGCAGACCATGATCAACGTCAAAGCCTCCGGTGCCCGTACCCGCATATCAACATTCCTGGCAGGAATGTTCTTGCTGATCCTCATCGTCGCCTTTGGCGACGTCGTGGCGATCATCCCGATGGCCGCGCTGGTTGCTGTGATGATCATGGTCTCGGTCGGAACCTTCGACTGGCACTCGATCAAGCTCTCCACCCTCAAGAGAATGCCCAAAAGCGAAACCGCTGTCATGGTCATCACCGTCGCTGTGGTCGTCGCGACTCACAACCTCGCCATCGGCGTCGTTGTCGGTGTGTTCGTGGCCTCGGTGATGTTCGTCCGTCGCGTTGCCCACCTCATCGACGTTCGCCGGGAGATCCAGGAACAGGACGGGCTGCAGGTCGCTCACTATACAGTCGAAGGACAGCTACTTTTTGCCTCCAGCAATGACCTGACCACACTGTTTGAATATGCTGCCGATCCGGATCGGGTGATCATCGATCTCACGAAATCTCACATTTGGGACGCGTCAACTGTCGCCGCACTCGATACGATCGAGACGAAATACGCACACCACGGTAAGGCTGTCGAGTTTGTGGGCATGAACGACTACACGACTGCGTTCCACGCTCGACTCACCGGCGGCCTCGGCGGCGGCCACTAGAGAGAATACCGCCTTCTACGCCATTAAGCCGGGGTGCTGGCAAGGCTGACGTTAGTCTTCAGGACTAGTCGAGCAGTCTTGCAGGAGTCTCTACAGTGCGTCTCACAACCTACCCGCCTCAAAAGTCATGGCATGGGAGACTCCTTGCGGCTAGAACTCGAACACGTAGGCAATGAGGTTAGCACCGCCACTGAGTGTTGTCAGAAGACCGCCATTTACTGCTGAAGCTCACACGCAAAATTTGCCACGGCCAAACCGATCGGCAGTCTTACTAAACTATAGATTTCCGAGACACCCTGAGCCGCGGTGTGTCTCTCAGGCTGTGGTACTGGACCTTAAGTAAGTCGTGTGCGGAGGATGCGGAGGAACTCGTCGGCACGCTCTATCTGCCGGGCGAGTTTGTTTCGCTTGGTGGTGGCATCGTCGATTAGCGCGAGCAATTGTAGGCGTGCTTGGCTTCGCTGGTCCTCGGCTGCGTCGCTGTCGACAGTATCGAGGAGAGTGAGCATTTCGCCCATCTCGACGGTCGAGTAATTCAAGGCCTTCATTTGCCGGACTGTCATCAGGCGTCGCAAATCGTCGTCGGTATAGACCCGAAATCCGCCCTCGGTTCTAACGGTCGGTGGGAGCAGGCCCATGTCTTCGTAGCGTCGCAGGGTTTGTGAGGATAGCCCTGACTTCTCTGCCATCTCACCGATGTGCACGTTAGCCTCCGTCTCTGTGCTCGCGATTTGCATCAACCCTACCGTGACGTCATTGTTGGTAGTGTATTTGGCCATGCCGAAGGTGCTCTGCGCGTTGCCCCTCGCTTCTTTAGAGCCCCATGTGGCTACAACCGCGACTCCCGCCGGCGAGAGGACTTCATGCCCGGAAACACCCCGCCCCCGCGAGCACTATGGATCGATGGCCTGAGGGGGGTCGCCATCCTCCTCGTCATGGTCTGGCATGCCCTAGTCATCGGCGACGATCAGCGCGTGCAACACGGACCGATCTGGGAGACTTCCGTCGCCTTGCAAGGCCTGCGCATGCCGACACTCTTCTTCCTCTCTGGCCTGCTCCTTCCCCGCGCCCTGGAAAAGCCGGTCGGGTCCTACATCTGGGGCAAGTGGACGAATCTCGTTTGGCCATATCTCGTGTGGCAGCTCATCGCCCTAGTGCAAGCCCCCGACCTTAGCGTGCTCAGACTCACTGACTGGGGACCGCACAACTATCTGTGGTTCATGTTCTACCTCATGGTGTACTTCGCAGTGGCCCTAGTACTGCGATGGATGCCTCCGATAGCGATGCTCGCTGTTGCCCTGGTGGCATTCATCGTCCTCGGAATCGTCGCCGAGGAGGGCAGTCAGCCAATGCGACTGGGCATCTACGCCGTATGGTTCTTCGCCGGCGCCGCCACCGGCCGAGCCTTTGCCGAGGAGAAGCCGGGATTTTCGTGGGACCGCGCTATTGTCCTCTTCTGCTTCCTGGCAGCGGGATGGGTCAACCGGAACATCGCTGGCTTGTCCACGAACCCGGAGGCCAATCCGTTCGTCTTCGTCTATGTCTCCGTCCCGACGGTCGGTGCGGCCGTGGCCGCAGCGCTTATGTTCGCCGGCCACCGGGTCTTCCTGCCGGTGCAGTGGGTCGGCCGCCATAGCGTGATCTTCTACACGGCACACTTCGCCGTCCAGGTCTTCGTCATCGTGGCCTTGGTCGATACGCAACTTGGCGGGCCCGATGCGGCGGTGCTCGGCTTCCTGGCATCGGTCGCAGTTTGCTCGCTCCTCGCTGCCTTGCGCGGTGTCATGGTCGTCAGCGTTCTCTTCAGCTTCCCGGCGCGGTTAATGCCACGAGCCGTGCGGCCCGTCTCCAATATGACGTCACTATCTGCGCCCTAGGGTGGGCGTGGGTCATAACTCTGGGTTCACAGATGGTGACGTCTACGGTCGAGTCTCTTAGCTCCCGGGGCACGCAAGATGAGACCATTCGGGTGCCACGACAGCTGCCAGATCGGACTATTTCGTGAGGGCCGCTTCTTCAGCAGCAACCCGTCCAGCACTTCCACGCTCAGCAAGTTTGCCGATCACGCTAGCCCGCAAGCGAGCTTGCTAACGTTCGGCGTCTGGCATCGTTAAATGCCCCGTCGACGAAATTCTTCCGAGCTTCTCACCATCCTTGCCTTTCCTTTCAGGATCAGTTCTAGGTGCATCAATGATGCATTGAATGCAATACTGGTGACGTGAGTTCTGGACATGGCGGCGTGACCGCTCTGCGGCTGCTTGGGAACGTGCGCCCGCTGGATGAGAAGCAGTTTGTCTACGATGCGATGCTGGCGGGCTGGAGTGATCAGCAGTCCAGTCGAGGGCTCGCCGGCTCGACGATTTACAGCAGAGTGCTCGTGATCCGCCGATTCGAAGCATTCACAGGGCGCTATCCGTGGGAGTGGTCGGCTGGTGATGTTGAGGACTATACGACGAATGCGAAGTCGGGAACGCGCCCTGCGGCGCGGTCGACCATTCGTGCGTTCCAGGCAATCATTCGTCTCTTCTGCGACTATCTGTGTGATGGACGTTACGAGTGGACGTCCGAGTGCGAGCGTCGGTTCAGTCAGGCGCCTCAGCAGATCTGCTACGAGTGGAATACCGCCGCGCATCTGGTCGACTATGAAGGGCGTGCGCAACGTCGAGCGCTCACTTACAACGAGCTCGAACAGTTCTTCGACGCCGCAGACGCCCGAGTCGAGACCATCCTCACGCAGGGGCGCAAGGGTGCGCTTGCTGCACTGCGGGACGCTCAGATTTTCAAGACCATCTACGCCTACGGGCTGCGCCGTGCCGAGGCCGCCGGGCTCGATGTCGCGGACCTGCGCCCCAATGGTGCAACTCCTCGGTTCGGCCGATTCGGTGCCGTCGAAGTTCGTTGGGGCAAGGGCTCGCGTGGCTCAGGGCCGCGCCGGCGATCGGTCCTGACCGTCCCGGAGCTAGGCTGGGTGACCGAGGGGCTCGCGCAATGGGTCGATCACGCACGGCCCCGGTTCTCCGACGAACCAGGCATGCTCTGGCCGACGGAGCGCAGAAGCCGAGTCAGTGTCCGCTATATCAACTCGAGGTTCGCTGACCTCCGCGACCAGCTGGGCCTTCCACCGGAGCTTAGCGTGCATGCGCTTCGTCATACCTACGTTACCAACCTGATCGAGTGGGGATACTCGGAGAAGTTCGTCCAAGATCAGGTAGGCCACGCCTACGCGTCCACCACCGCGATCTACACCTCGCTCGGTGATGACTACAAGACCCGCATGGTGACCCGAGCACTGGCCCGAATCTACGGAGGAAATGATGCCGACAACCGCTGATCAAAATCCGATCGCCTGGCAGCTGCGGCAGGTGATGGCCGCCGCTGGGATGTTCCAGACGACCGACCTCATTGAACCGCTTCGCGAGCAGGGCGTGCAGCTGTCTCGCGAGCAGATCTACCGTCTCGTTTCGAAGACGCCGGAGCGCCTCAACATCGAAGTCCTCGCCGCGCTGTGCCGCATTCTCGATTGCACACCCAACGACCTCATCGAGGTCGCACCGGTTGCTACAGCTCATGTGCCTCGAGCCGTAGGTGAGCCGCGCAGCTCTGGGCCTTCCATTGGCACGCTGCGGCCGATCCCTGCGAAACTCCGCCGCCCCCCAGAGTGAGCGAGGTGCCGGCATGAGCCCTGGATCGAAGCGTAGATGCGACTCGTGTGGCCGCGACGTCAAGGCCAGGTACGAGATCCTCGAACAGCGCATCTGCAACGCCTGCTACTCCCGCTTGCGCCGGAACGCAGCACCTTGCCCGATGTGCGCCCAGATGAAGGTTCTGGCCTTCCGCTCAGGTGACAGCCAGATTGTGTGTGCCGCGTGCGCGGGTGTTCCGTCGCGTTTCGGATGCGACCGCTGCGGGAGCGAGGAACACCTGGCCGGGTCGCACTGCGGGCGCTGTCGCCTCGAGGACCGGCTCGACGACGTCCTCGCTGACGCCAACGGCCGTGTGCATCCGCTACTCGTGCCATTGCGCACTCACCTTCTCAGCGCCAGGGACCCACGTACGGCAGTCCGGTGGCTCCGCCACGAACCGATTGATCGCACGCTTCGAGCCATGGCGAGGGGCGCGAAATCCATTAGCCACGACACTCTCAACGAGCTAGGGCAGTCGACTCGTATCCGCTACTTCCGTCGAACGCTGATCGCTGCCGGTTCCTTGCCTGCGATCGACGTCCGACTCAACGATCTGGAGCTACGAAGTAGGGCGCTCATCGAAGCTCTCCCGGCTGAACACGTCGTCATCATCACCAGGTTCTTTAACTGGGAGACACTGCGGAAGCTGCGCCGCAGGCCGCTCGATCGCCCCATCAGCGTGGGAGTGGCCAACGCCCGAACCACCGAGCTTCGCAAGATTGCCGCCTTCCTTGCTTGGCTCGGTGAGAACAACTTGAAACTCTCCACGCTCAACCAGGTGGCCGTCGATCGTTATCTCGCTCACCACGACCCGAATCTGATCATCGGAAGATTTCTTGCCTGGGTGGTCCGACACCGGATTACGCAACACCTTGACGTGCCTCGTGCCCAGTCGACAGCATCGTCGGCGACCATCGCCGAGGACGCCATCTGGGAGAAGGTCGATGTTCTCCTCCAAGCTGAGTCCACCCCGATGTCGAGTCGGATCATCGGGCTGTTCTTACTGGTGTTCGCCCAGCCGATCAGGGATTCCGTGCGGCTGAGACGCGACGATGTCCAGTTCACCGGAGAGAACGTCAAGGTCCAGTTCGGCAGCACCCCGGTCGTGTTGCCTCCGCCGGTTGCCGAGCTCCTTGTGCGCTACCTCGACGACACGTCCGACTGCCTGCCTTATGCCGGGTCACCACCTGGCTGGCTGTTCGAGGGCGTTATGCCCCAACAGCACCTAAGCGATGCCAGCGTCAGGTTCAATCTGGCCAAGCACGGGCTTCACGCTCGAGAGATCAAACGCGCCCGACTCGATCACCTCGTACAGGTGCTGCCAGCGAGCATCGTCGCGGACATCACCGGAGTCACTGTCAACACTGCGCTACGTCACTCATCGAACACGCGAGCCGACTGGGGAATATACCCGGAGTTGAGAACCCGGGAGTGCAAGGAACTCGACCTAAGCGAATAATGCCGACTACCGGCAACAGAATCATCGGCTATGCCATCGATTCGAGGATGAAATCTCGCCTGGCTGTGGCGGCGATTGATGATGCTGTGGCCCGTCGTGGCGGGTCTGGAATGATTGCCGGGTGTGTCGTTCACTCGGATCGCGGCTCGCAATTTCGTTCTCGGAAGTTCCAGCAGGCTCTACGGCATTACGGGCTCGTCGGATCGATGGGTCGGGTCGGTGCTGCTGGTGATAATGCGGCGATGGAATCGTTCTTCGCCGTGTTGCAGAAGAACGTCCTCGATCGGGGCCGTTGGGACACGCGAGCGAGGTTGCGCACAGCGATCGTCCACTGGGTCGAGCGGACCTATCACCGGAAGCGTCGACAGCGACGTTTGGGTAAACTGACCCCGGTTGAATACGAGCTTGTTCACCAAAAGGCCGTCGCCCTGGCGGCATAAACCCAGGAGTCAACCAAACCTTCAGCAGTCCCGAGTAGTCGAAGCACTTGCCTGCAATGGTCTCTCGATAGGCGTCAGAATTGACTCGTTGCAGACACCGGGTGAAAGTGCTGCGGTGTTTGGCATCAGCACCAAGTTCGTCGAGGACACGGATGCTGTCAGTCTTCGACGTGGGTTCGACAAGCCTTGCGAGGACGAGCTGGAAGAATGCTTCGTCATCGACCACGTCGAATCCGAGTCTGTCGTAGGCGGTGCGGATCGTGTCAATGAGCAGCCGTGATGCTGATCCCTTCACTCGCCGACGCGACGTTGTCGAGACGTTGCCGCCGGTGTCGAGGTCGAGGGCTAGTTGTCCGGTGGACTCGTTGATCTTTTCCCGGCCGGCTTCTTCGAGTGCTGCGAGTTGGGCTGGGGTGTGAGCGGAGCCGAGGTGTTCGATGACGGTGAGTTTGCCGTGGCGTTTCGTCACGATCTGGACCGCGGTTGCCCCAGATGCGGTCGGGACTTTCCTCAGTCGCAGGCTCATGCCTTCATTCTACGGACCCGATTAGTGTCCCAAATTCCCTACATACAGTCCGGTCACCAGGAGGTATGCCGTCGAATCATTCACAATCGGCCAAAGTGAAGCAAGTCAGGTGTTCCTTGCAGAACCCGCAATTCGCCGAGATTGATCAGGCGGGTGTCGGTCGAGTGTTGGAACCGCGGGTGCCGCTGCAGTTCAGTGGGTCGCCGGTCGCGGATGCCATGGCCGCGCCGATGCTTGGTGGTGATATTGATGCGGCGGTGAAGGATCGGCTGAAGCGCTGACTGGGAAGTCTTCGGGAGTTGAAGCTCAAGACGTTAGCGTCGTAAAAATTAAGGCCGTTCATGTGGCGCGCGAGCATCTTCAAAGTGTAAGTAGTATTCAAAGTATCGGCTGAAGCTCAATGAGATGAAACCGTGGCGTCATTGAAACATGTTAAATAAATCTGAAGCGGAGGCGTTATTTTGGCAAGAATTGGCAGAATTTTCTGGGGAGTTGCGTCGGTGAACTTACATCCAACCACGGTTGACGCTGAGTTGCGGGAAGTCAGAGCTTCTGGCGAAGGAATTCTACTGCAACTGAGCACTTTTGGGTCAGCTGACCGCCAGTCGAGACCTAAAGTTAGTCAAACCATTCAGTTCGACAAAGAGCACGCACTTGAGTTGCGGCGTGCTATTGACAGACTTTTTCCTCCCGAAAGCTAGTTCCCAGAATGTTCTTAACGGCGATCGGGGTGCTGATGCTGAACGAGATCGTGCATTAGTTCATACTTCATATTTCCACTTAGTAGAAGATTTGACTTAGTAGGAGAAGCGGGTGGCGCTCCCAGCGCGGGTCAGGATTCGGGAGCCAAATGTGCAAGCGATGGAATTGTTTTTTCGTACGGTGTGTCTGTGAATGTATTTAGAATAGCTTCAAAGATTATCGTCGCCCCTCTTGGGGGGACTGCCATTCCGATCTGCTTTCGAACCGATTCTTTGGAACCGTAAAAAACGAACTTGTCATCGAAAGTCTGCAGCCGAGCCCGTTCCCGATTAGTCAGAGCGCGATTCTGTGACCAATGATAAATGTGGGTGCCGCCGCCGCCGGAGCCTGTGACTGTGTAGGAAGGCTTTTCGGCGTCCAATCGGCGATATATGGACGATAGCTTCGTCCGTGTGTTGATTTGCAGATGTGCTGGCATATCTGGGACCCAAGCGTTTCCGCCAGCGGGAATATGGCTCAACCGTTCAATGACTCTGTTCGATTGCCGGGTCTTCTCTTGGTTTGTCGCCCAAGCTGGTATTCCAGACAATGCAGTTTGAGCGGAAACGTCTACGTCGGCATAAGGGCCGGGACTGGGAATTCCAAATTCCCGATCTATATCGTCGCGGATGCCAATGACGATCATGCGGTGCCGTGCTTGTGGAATCCCGTACTCTTCGAACTTGTAATAGTGTGGATAAACTTTGTATCCGGCGTCGACCATATCGGCCAAGATCTGCTTCAGCGCCATTCCGCCTTTGGCTCGGATTCCTCCGACGTTTTCCGCGAGAAACCAGGCGGGCTTGAACTGTCGGAGTGCTTCCAGCCCATATGTATACAGTGGTCCATATTTGCCGTCGAATCCAAGTCGCTCCCCGACGATGGAGAAGTCGTTGCAAGGAAATCCGAACGCAAGTCCGTCAATCCCGCCGAGCTCGTGAAGGCGCTGGTAATTCAGATCACGAATGTCGGCATGAACCACTGATGGATCGTTTGGATTGCCGCAGACGTTCGCGGCGTAAGTCTTGCACGTGTCTGCGTCGTAGTCGGTGGCCCATTGGTGAACAATCTGCGCTGTCGGGTTCTTCGCAGCTTTGGCTGCCCAGCCCAATCCGCCCGGCCCTGAAAAGAGCTCACCGAGTCTGAACGTCTTATATTCAGTCGCCGCTGATTCCGGTTCCGCAAGTTGTGCAGCGGAGGAGGTCGTCTGTTTCACTGTTCTCTTCTCTAGTCCGATTCGGCGATTCTGAACTCAAGATTACTCAATCTCGCAGCGTATCGCTGCCAGCCGAGATCCTGCACTCCACATTCGTGAGTGATTGCAAACCAGGTGCGTGATACACAGGGTGTGAAGCGCTCGTGAACATCTCGGTTTGTGAAGTAACGGATGAAGATCGTTGTCGGTCACTCTTCACCTTCTTGGTGCTGAGATCAGTGTGACAGTTGGTGCTGAGATCAGTGTGACAGCCAGCACTGACACAACGGCTTGGCGAGTTCAAAAAGGTGAGCACCACGTGTTGTCGGTTGCGAGCTTTTGCGAATGGGAAGGTAGCCCCTCTCGAATTCTGAAGCCTGGCCTGTCAACAAGTCGAGCGGCGTAGTGCGGCCGTATAGGCCGCAGATCAAACAGATAGATCCGGTTGCAGGAAGCTTCCGCGAGGCGGGAACTAATTGTGTCGTTCCCGTCCGTTACGATGAGTCTGAGTCAGCCAAGGAAGGGAAATGATGGGCTCCAGAATTGAGACGGTCCGCCGCATGGTCGATGACGCCCGCAGGGCCAGAAGGCTTTCTTTTGATGATGCTGTTGCCGACGTTCGGACCATGCTCTCGGGTTTCAGCCCTGATTCCTTGTCCGATTTGGATGCACTGGTGGTGGAACACCGGGTGGCTGCTCAGAAGGCTACAAAGCTCTCCGAAAAGACCACTTCGCATGCAGGTTACGAAGACGCGCGTGCAATCGGCTGGTATGTACCGCATGTTCACCCAGGCGGAGTCTGGGAGGGGTTGCGAGATCGAATGGGCTCCAGCGGACTGAGCGGTGCAGTGGAGTCAATCGGCAAGGCTGCAGACGCTGTTATGTCGCACCTGGCTCAGCCGTTGGTCAAGAACGACAAACGCAGGGGCTTGGTGATTGGCAATGTGCAGTCAGGGAAGACGGCCAACTATGCTGCAGTAGTCGCCAAGGCCCTGGACGAAGGCTACAAATTCATCATTGTCATGTCCGGGATTCATTCCAACCTGCGGCAGCAGACTCAGCGACGACTAGAGCGCGATCTTGGTACGCAGATTGACAAAGAAGACTGGCACAGGCTGACGTCAATCGATGGCGACATCGGACGGGCGGATATCAAGAATGCCAGTGGAATTGTCAGTAAGTCCGACCGCATTCTGGCAGTCGTCAAAAAGAACTCAAGGCGGTTGAAGAACCTCGCTGATTTCATCGAAACAGTGGATCCCGCGACCCTAGCAAATACTCCGGTTCTCATCATCGATGACGAATCAGATCAGGCAACCCCCGACTCATCTGCGTCCAAAGAAGCTGAACCAACGGCTATCAACCAGCGGATGAAGGAAATCTGGCAATTGGTTGGCAACGGCAGCTACGTCGGATACACCGCCACGCCATTCGCCAATGTGTTCATGGACCCGAACGACGACACTGATCTGTATCCGGCTGACTTCATCAGTGTGCTTCCAACACCAGGCGCCTACTTCGGCGCCGAAAAACTGTTCGGCCTGTCACAAGACAGCTCTGCCCGAGTCTCCGATCTCATCAGACACATTGATGACAATGAGCTCGAAAACCTTGTTCCCGCGGGCGGGAAGAACGCACCACCTTTCGAGCCACGTGTGACGCCTTCGTTGGAGTCCGCTATCAAGTGGTTCGTTGTTGCTGCTGCGGTTAGGAGACTGCGAGGACAAGCGGGAGAGCATTCGACAATGCTTGTCCACACTACTCACCTAGTTAACCCTCATTTCGCGATGCGTGAGGAAATTCAGTCGTTCCTTCACCCATTGCGCAGGGCGGCCTTGGATGGAGACGTTGACAGCTTCTACGACGTATTTCACGAAGAGATGAACCGCTCGGCCGAACTCTACACAGGTAGTAGCGCCGCTCCTGCTTGGCCAGAAGTGAGTACTGAAATTCGCAGTGTCCTGCGTACTTTGGATGTTGCGGTCGACAATGGCTCTGCTGACGTTGAAGATCGTTTGGACTACACGGGAGACAAACCCAAAACGGTCATTGTGATCGGTGGTGGAACGCTCTCGCGGGGACTGACTCTTGAAGGGCTGTTCGTGTCGTTCTTCTGCCGTACTTCAAATGCCTATGACACCCTACTGCAGATGGGCCGTTGGTTCGGGTACCGCCAAGGGTATGAAGATCTCCAACGGGTTTGGGTCAGCTCTCGATTGGACTCAGATTACCGATTCCTTGCAACAATTGAAGCTGATCTGCGCTCTGAGATCGATAAAATGACCGCGGCACACCGCACTCCTCGGCAGATAGGACTTCGGATTCGCCAACATCCAGGGCGTCTAGAAATCACCTCAAAAAATAAGATGAAGCACGTAGTAAATGTGCAGGTCGACTTCGAGAGCTTTCAGCTCCAGACAACACGATTCGACATTCGAGAGTTGGAACAGTCGAACGAACCAGTGCGAGACTTCTTGGAGTCATTGGCCGAACACCGGTTTGCTGGATCTTCAGGGAAGTCTGTGCTCTACAAGGATGTTTCCGCGGGAAGCGTCGTTGATTTCATACGCGAGTTTAACGTGCACCAGAGCTATTCCGACCTTGTGCGGGGTGCAATCGACTGGTCCGAAAACAAGCTCCCTGACACGCTGTGGAATGTGGTCCTGAGCAGTGGAACGGGCCAGGAGCAGTTCAACGTCGGCGAGGTGAGTGTCAATACTGTCAGGCGTGGCCCGCTACAAACCCGCGCAGATGCGGAAATCGACATACGGGCCCTGATGAGCGCTGGAGACCTCATCGCGGACCTGAATATCGAAAGAGCCGGCTCCGGCGTGATCCCCGGAAAAATGAAGAACGACGATCAGAAGAATCTGCGCAAGAGTCCAGACGGTGCCAGCGGGCGTGGCCTCCTGGTCCTTTACCCAATCAGCCGCACTTCGAAGGACAGTAGCGTGACTAGACGGCCAATGGTCGATGCTCTTTCGGCAATAGATCCAGCCCTGGTTTCAGTAGAACCGTTGTTCGGAGTCGGCTTGGTCGCGCCTTCGGACACGATGAATGTCCTCAAGGACAAGGGCGACTTTGTAGCCGTGCAACCGAACTACACAGACGACGAAGAGGTCATAGAGGAGCCGCCAGCAGACGACGAGAAGGACTTCGGCGGGGATGACGTGTAATGAGAATTGACAGTGTTCTATCCGAAGCTTTGGATTACGGCCAAGTATTAGGCGAGCACGAAGCCAGGGTTGCGCCTGTGCCGGGACTGGAAGTGGGCTCTAGAGTCTGGATTGGCACTGACAACGAGGACCGCCACGTCGCCTATTTTGAAGTTGCAGGAGAGCGATTCAATGCATTCGCGGTGAGTGAAGTCTTGGAAGTCTCATGGGTGGCGACGGCGGTCGGTGATGAATCCGACTTACAGACGGCTAAAGTCATATGTCGCGATGGCCGACTGAATGATGTCTTCCTCTCACTGATAGAAGACGTGGTTTCGCAACTAGGGGAGGGCGACTCTCTTGATGTCCTCTTGGGCTCCGTGGCGGCGTGGAGGCGACTTTTGCAGATCGTCGACAATGGGCTGCCCGAAGCGGCCGCAGCCGGCCTATATGGCGAGCTACTGTTCCTGGAAATACTGGTCGAGAACTGCGGGCCCCAGCAGGTCAACATCTGGCAGATCAGCGAGAACGATGTCCACGACTTCATCGGCACTGAAGTGCGTGCTGAAGTCAAGACTTCATCGTTTCAGAACCAACAGTCCGTGACCGTCCATGGTCTGAAACAGCTTGATGCGGTGAGCGGTGCAGATTTGTTTCTTGCAGTCGCCGAAATCCAACGTCATGGAAACGGGGAGACCATCGATGATGTCGTGAGTCGCCTCTTGGACCGCGGCGTAGACATTGACGCTCTGAGCAAGAAGCTCGAAGCGAGAGGCTTTGTTAGAGGAATGAGCTCCGCGACTGCACTTGAAAAGACATTCGACCTGCAGTCGTGGAGGTTCTGGCCGATAACCTCAGCTTCTCCGGTGATTTCAGCTTCCAGTCTGGGCGCAGCCACCACAACCGCGGTCGCTGACGTTTCATATTCGCTTAATCTCTCGTCATTGGGTGAGGCGATGTCCAGCCTTGACTGGAATCGCTTCTCTCTCTGATATCGCAAAGGAATACCATGAGCACAACACAGCTCAAGCTCTATTCGAAACCTCGTGGCGCGGGTGATCAGACGAGCGGCGGCCGAGGGAAGTTGTTGCGCGCAACCACAGACCTCACCAGAGTCCAAGTGCTTGTCCGGGAGACGCTTCAGAATTCGTGGGACGCTGCCGATCTCGACGATTGGGTCCCGGCCTATGGGGTTCATATATACCGTCCGAACGATGAAGCGAGGGCAGTACTGACTGACAGTATTTTCGCTGAACTTCCACCGTCTCTCTCGGTGCTGGAACAGAGTCTGCAGGACCCTGATATGCACGTGATGGAGATCTATGATCGAGGAACAACTGGACTGAACGGTCCCGTACGTGCCAGCGAAGCCGTTGACCCTGAATCACCGAACAATTTCAATGCTTTTGTATTCGATATCGGAACTACCAAGGCAGATGGAGCGTCTGGCGGTACCTTCGGGTTCGGCAAAACGGCTACTTTCGAAGTATCTCACGCGCACAGCGTTGTCTACTGGTCGGTTTGTGCGACCAGCAGCGGAGAGCTCGAGCACCGTATCATCGCCTGCACTCTTCACGAACCGTACGATCAAGATGGAGCTCGTTATACCGGAGCACATTGGTGGGGCAATCCAGACGACTCTGAAATCGTGCCATTGCGAGGTGACGCTGCTCAAGAACTCGGCGAGGCCCTCTTTAAGACGTCATTCGGTGAAGACGAAACCGGTACGTCGATCCTCGTGATTGACCCGGAGATGACTGACGTCACAGATGGCGACCTTGAGACTGTAGCCGAGCGGAGGCCCGTTCGCTGTGATGCAGAAGCTGACGTCCTTGTTGATGAAATTGTGGAGGCGCTTGCAGACAACGCATGGCCGAAGGTTGTCTACGCGGGCGGAGAGTATCCGCCGATGTTGTTTAAGATCTTCCGCCGTGACGAACAGCTTGAGGTCGCGGCGAAGATCCGTTCAAATTACACTCGCTACTCGACGTCACTGACAGAAGTTCGAAAGACTCTCAAGCAGCTTGAAGGACCTACGGAAGATTCCTCTGAGTTTCAGGTTTTGAAGAGCCCTCCCCCAATTCCTATCAAGCTCCGTCCGGCGCGGACTTTCGATGCGCCGCACTCTGCTTTTTTCGGTGACAGGTTGGATTCAGTTTCTGGATATTTGCACCTTATGCTCACCCTAGACAGTGGTGCGGGCGCCGTCAGCAGTAAGGGTGGTTCAGTGGGAACTGCTCCACGCAACCAGCTGTGTTTGATGCGGTCGAAGGCAGAGTTCGTCGTCTATTACGACAAGATCATGGAAATTGAGCTTGATGGATTGCAATGGACAGGCGTGTTCAAACCGACTCCGGAATGTGATCACCATTTCGCTTCTTCCGAACCGCCTACACACGATGCATGGACGCCGAATACTGCTGAAAGCGAAATATCAAGCTATGTCGTTCGCCGTACTTTAGAGCAAGTCCGAAAGAAGACGCGTGATTTCCTTGAGGCTCAACAGGGCGAGATTAAGGCGGCTAACCGATCAGTTCGAGACGTCTCGGCTGCGCTGCGCAGTTTTTTGCCAGTCTCTGTTTTCGATTCGGTCTCGGATCCGTCTGCCGATCGGCGGCGAGGTTCGACTTCGAAAAAGAAGCGCAGCGGTTCCCCTGAAGTCGTCGTTACGTCGGTGACCCAAGGCGAAGGCTATCGGATCGAGTTCGCAGTGAAGTCGTCGAAAGGCAGTGCTGTTGCGGTGAAGGCAACACCGTCAGCCCGGACGGCCGACGGAAGAATGAATTTGGAAGACCGCGAGTACCAAGTCGAGTGGGCGGGACAAACTCGAGGCGCAAAGAACGATAAGACAGTCGTATACAGGGCGGGTGCTCAAGGGGCACTTAAGCTGAGCACGACTGCGCCCATTGCCCTTGACTTGGACTTCAGGGCGGAGGCAATTGGGTGAGCTCCATCAGACTCTTCCCTTATCCGAGAATCGACAATGCTGTCGAGTGGTCGCGAACGAGCATCATGTCGAATGGTCAGCCTGTGGCTGTCGACGGACTAGCCGATCGCTGGGACGCGGACTCAGTACTTTCCTTCACTGTTTCAGTCTCAGTGCCGAACTCTAAGATCGAATCGCTCAATGACGGCGGGCCGGTGCTCAACCTCTCAATAGGATGCAAAGAGACTGGCGAAAGCACCTATTCACGTGCTCAGTTCTCTAAGGATTCGTCGAAGGCATATGCGACTGCCACGGTCATATTGAACGGATCGGCAGTAGCTGAGCAATTGGAGCTCAGAGCGACAGTCACTGCCCCGTTCGGCAACAGCGCCTGGCTCAGTAGAAGGATTATTGCGTCACGCCCGGTGGAGAAGATCAACCTGGATTCACATCTTGTTGGATTCCCAACCTCGGCTGTGTCGTTCAAGGCCAACAACCTAGCTCCCGCTCCGTGGGTGGTCAGAATTAACGCAGTTTCGCTCAGCGATCCATGCGCCAATTCCATAAGGCTGTTGCTGAACGAAGACTATCCTCGGGTCGTCGAGCTCATCGAGGGACGCGCTCGGCCGTATGTGGAGGAGGCACTTCAGGTCACGATCATCCGATCCTTGCTGTCTACTGCGCAGAGGCTATCCTCGATTGAAGGTGGAATTTCTGTCGTGGCAGACGTCATCGCTGAATATCCCGATTCAATTGCGGCGGCCGCGGAGAAATCCTGCCGCGACTACCTCAATAAGTCGTTGCCTGCCGCGCTCACCCTTTTGGAGAGGGAACCGGAGACTGTCGAGCACTTGATCACCAGTGCAGTGGGTTTCTTGAAGGGACGATGATGACTGAATTCCAGCTGTATCCACGGCTGTCCCCAGATATCGCCGATGCGATCCGGATCGAATTGATTCGCAGTGAGAGAGTTTACGAATTCAAACCGGAGAAGCTTGAGGAAGCTCTGTATGCCGCAGATTCGTTTCCGGCAACAGGAGGTCGGCGGACGAACGCGAATGACCTGCTGGACCTGCGCGACGAATGCCTCAAAGCAGTTGCCTTCTCAGGAGCGTCGAGCTCGCTCACTACTTCCAAGTTCGATTTGCAGCTGGGGCGGGTGCTCTACAAAAGATCGATCGGTTCAACCGGAGAATTCGGCAATGCCCGATTCTGGGACTTTCTGACGCTGATACTTCTGCCTGATATTGCGTCGGCGCGCTTTCCAGGCACGACGAGCAACCTCGGTGCACGATTCACTGGAGGCAACCGTCGACACGTACTTCAACGACTTTGGCGCCGATGGAAAGTGTTCGGTGAGGAGGTTGTCGAGGGTGGGCGCCTCACCGAGGATGACTACGTAGCACTGTTAGAACGTAGACTCACCAGCGAGCGCCCTGCGGTTGCTGCTAAAGCAGCCGCCGCAATTCTCGAGTCGAAAAGGTCCGGCACCAGGAGGCGCGAATACGCGCGAGTACTGATGCGGCAATTGGTCCAGATTTCAGGCATCGTGGAAATTGGAGACGACGAACCGGAGCATCTCGATGCTTTGATGCGTCATGTCAGAGGAAGCGTTGAACTGATGTTTCAAAGCGCTTGATATTGTCTTGGCCTAGGCTCGAGTGGGCCAATGGTTGCATCCGAGCGATACTGTGTGCCGGCAAACGTTGAGTCACTCAACTATCGGAGGGAGCTGGATCGTGGAGTCATCTTGGGCTTCGTCTGAACAAGCACGGCGTACGATGGTGGCCAACAGGAGTCGAGACACCAAACCCGAGCTGGCTTTGCGTTCGATTTTGCACTCGCGGGGACTGCGTTTCCGCGTGGATAGCTCCCCACTGAATGGCGTCCGGTCACGGGCCGACATTGTTTT
The DNA here is from genome assembly GCF_028201555.1 of Brevibacterium sp. BDJS002. Taxonomy (NCBI): domain Bacteria; kingdom Bacillati; phylum Actinomycetota; class Actinomycetes; order Micrococcales; family Brevibacteriaceae; genus Brevibacterium; species Brevibacterium sp. BDJS002. Next base: position 348,141 of record NZ_CP116392.1, read on the forward strand.
CTCCAAGGCGAAAATCGCGGTATTCGTCGACGGGTGCTTCTGGCACGGTTGCCCGGATCATTTCATCATGCCCAAAACAAATTCGGACTATTGGTCAACGAAAATCGGAAGCAATACGAGCCGAGATAGGAAGGTCGACCAAACGCTGGTGGACGCGGGGTGGCTCGTGATGCGAGTTTGGGAACACGAAGATTTCATTTCAGTTGCAGCCCGTATCGAAGCTGCCTGGAATGAGGCCACGAGATGATCCGAATTGCACGGCCAGACAGGCACTATGATCTGTCTTGGCCGGATGAACTAATTATCTTGGACCGATAGAAGGGCTTCCCACGCAAACGTTGCCACCCAATGCGACGACATGTACTCATCTGACGCGGCCGCTTCAAGTCCTGGCACCATGAGGGCGTCGACGCCCGCGAGCATGCCCTTGGTTTGAGCGAATAGCTCGTAGTCTCTTGCCTGATCGGCGATCTGTTCGACCTGAGTTCCACAACTGAGCGACGATTCGCCGAATCTCGAAGTATTCGTGCTGGTCATAGGTTCGGGAGGAGTGTTTGTGGGACACTAACGGTCTGTCTACGATGGGTTCATGTCGCCTCGCTTGCGGAAAGTTACTACCGGATCAGGAGCCACGGCCGTCCAGATTGTGCGCAAGGTCCGCGGCAAAGTCACCGTCCTCGAACACCTGGGCTCTGCTCACACACCGGCAGAACTGACCGCGTTGCTCACCGCTGGAGAAGACAAACTCGCGTCCTACGGGGCGGCCGAGCAACTCGAACTCGAGCTGGGACTGCCCGCTGACCCCGACGTCACACCGCATACCAAAACCGTCGTAGGTTCACGCTCTGCTGTGCTCGTCGATGCGATCACCGAGTCCTGGAACCGGCTGGGCTTCAGTGAGGTCGTCGATGACCAAGCCTTCTTCCACCTCGTGTTAGCTCGCTTGATCGAACCGACGTCGAAGGCCGACAGCATTCGTGTCCTTGCCGAGCTCGGCATCAATCCGCCCCACCACAATACGTTCCTCAATTGCCTCGCCCGGGCAAGGGACCGTGACTACCGGTCACAGATCGCTGGGAAATGCTTCGACCACAGTGTGTCCACGTCGGGAATCAGCCTTCTTCTGTATGACGTCACGACCTTGTATTTCGAAGCTGAGAAGGAAGACGACCTGCGGAAAGTTGGATACTCGAAGGAACGTCGTGTTGACCCGCAGATCGTTGTTGGTCTCCTCGTCGACCGGACCGGGTTCCCACTCGAGATCGGCTGCTACGAAGGATCCAAAGCAGAGACTCACACGATCATCCCTGTCATCAAGGCCTTCCAAGACCGGCACGGTGTCACCGACATGGTCGTCGCCGCTGATGCCGGCATGCTCTCAGCCAAGAACCTTACTGAACTGGATCAGGCTGGACTACGGTTCATCGTCGGATCCCGGCAAACGAAGGCCCCGCATGATCTGGCGACGCACTTTCAGTGGAACGGGGACTGGGCCGCTGATGGGCAGGTCATCGACACGATCACCCCGAAAGGGACCAAACGCCTCGACCCTGACCGAGTGAAGAAGAAGCGAGAACCAGTCTGGTCGGCTGAGGAGTTTCCGGATGCGTGGCGAGTGGTCTGGCAGTACCGGCGGAAGCGGGCGATGCGTGATGAGCAGACACTGAATCTGCAGAGGAACAGGGCATTGGCGATCATCGAGGGCGAGAAGCCCGCGAAGAAGGCCCGATTCGTCAAGGTCACCGATGAGGATAAGGAATTCGACGAGTCCTCGTACAAGCGAGCGATGAAGCTTTCAGGCTATAAGGGTTACGTCAGCAATATCCCGGCTGACATTATGTCCGCAGCCGAGGTGATCAGTAGTTATCACGACCTCTGGCATGTCGAGCAGTCGTTTCGGATGTCGAAGACCGACCTACGTGCCCGACCAATATTTCACCGAACCAGGGACGCGATCGAAGCGCACCTGACTATCGTGTTCACGGCGTTGGCCCTTGCCCGTTTCATGCAGGATGCGACTGGAGCGTCGTTGAAGAAGATCGTGACGACTCTTCGGCCGTTGCGAGAGTTCACTGGGCGTGTGGGCGGGCAGGAAATCACGTTCGATCCCGAGGTGACCGGGCTGGCTAGAGACATCGCTGCGGCGCTACTGCCGGGACGTTTTCCGGGGCACTAAAGTTGTGGAACTCAGGTGGAATGAGGCCACGAGATGATCCGAATTGCACGGCCAGACAGGCACTATGATCTGTCTTGGCCGGATGAACTAATTATCTTGGACCGATAGAAGGGCTTCCCACGCAAACGTTGCCACCCAATGCGACGACATGTACTCATCTGACGCGGCCGCTTCAAGTCCTGGCACCATGAGGGCGTCGACGCCCGCGAGCATGCCCTTGGTTTGAGCGAATAGCTCGTAGTCTCTTGCCTGATCGGCGATCTGTTCGAGGCTCGGTGCCAATCTCAACACCGACGCCGCGACAGAGAGTCCCAGCCCGTAGAGATGGCTCTGCTGTCCGTCCGTGGGGTCGAGAACTGTGACCGGCGACAGTGCAGGGGATTCGGGAGACAGATCGGAGAGGAACGTTGGCAACCACACGCCCAGTTCGACGTCAGTGAAAACCTCGGCCATGAGGTCGGCCTCGCATAGCCCGGGGGAGAGGAAGTCGTGGCCGCTGCGCTCCTGACGGAAGTTCCACGCCTGGTCCTCGGCATAGAAACGATGAGCAGCCTCGGCGAGGGCATCGACGACGTCGCGCCGGTCCTGGGCACGGGCACCGACGAGAATGCGGCGCAGAGCGAATGCCGTGTTCGAATGCACTCCATGACGAACCGGTGCGGCGACCTTCGGCAGCCACTCGAGGACCAGCTCAAAGATGGCATCGGCGAGGACCTGAGTGTTCTTTCCCAGCGCCCGCAGGTCAGCGATCTCACTGGTGTGGAGGACTCGATTGAGTTCCACTGCCCACGCCCATCCATAGGGCCGTTCCCAGCTCGGATTGTCTTGGAGGAAATCCGCCTCGGCGCGCATGTTCGCCTCACCGAGGTGCGACGTGAGGATCGCGATGGCTTCGTCGCGCCATTCCGCACTACGGGCTGCCTCGGTGCCCAGGAGCGAGGCCAACAGGTAGTGCATGTGCACACTTGAGTGCCAGTCGAAGGAGTTTGCGAAGGCCGGGTTCTTCTCGCTTGCCGGGACGATGTCGATCAATCTGCGTGCGACGTGGTGGGCGGCGAAGAGATACTCGCGGGTGATGTTGGCCAGGGCTACCTCGGCGAAGGGGCGGACAAAGTCAGCAGTGGATGTCATGGGAACGATTCTGCAACCCAGGGTCGTCGCCCATCTGAAAATCAGACAGTGGACATCCAGAACGACTATTGGAATCGATGAAGCGACGTCATTAGGCTCGAAGCACCACCTCAGCCGGACAGCGGTGGCCCTTTCACTTCACCCATCCACACAGAATCTTGTGCTCGACAGGGCACTCAACATGCCGAGGAAGTCATGTCCAATTCTCAGATTGCCGACCCCGCGGGACCGGCCAGCTCGCGGGATACGAGTCCTACTCAGCAAAAACAGCCGATCGGGCTCTTCACCCTCTCGTCCATCGAGATGTGGGAGCGCTTCAGCTTCTACGGACTCCAAGTCATTCTCGCCTATTACATCTACTACTCGGCCGGCGACGGTGGATTGGGGCTGACCGAAACCGAAGCTCTGGCCATCGCCGGCGCCTACGGTGGCGCCGTCTATCTCGGTCAGCCCGTGGGAGCCTGGTTCGCCGATCGGCTGGTTCCGGCTCGAACAATGGTGATGGCCGGAGGCGCTGTCATCATGGCGGGGCACATCAGCCTCGCGGCCCTACCGGGAATGGCGGGGCTTCTCACGGGCCTGGCGCTCATCACGATCGGCACGGGTGCGCTCGCGCCCAACACTCATGCCATGGTGGGTCGGCTGTACGCTCAACCATCACCTCGGCGGGATTCCGGTTATGCGATCTTCTACACAGGTATCCTCATCGGTGCCCTGTTTGGCCCACTTGCTACCGGGTACCTCCAGGTCGAACTCGGGTTCCACTATGGGTTCGGTGCCGCGGCAGTCGGCATGGCAATCGGTCTCATCACATATTTCCTCGGTCGCAACACAGTGCCCGAAGAATCTCGGATCGTCCCGAACCCGCTGAGTTCGCAGGGCAAGTGGAAAGCTGCAGGGTCCGGCATCGCTGTGGTTGCCGTCATCGCCATGCTCGTGAGCACGGGACTCATGTCCACCGGCAATCTCAACAACTACGTGCTCGGGACGATCCTCATCGTCGCCGTCGTGTACTTCGTGGCCATGCTGCGATCGAAGAACGTGACCGTGGACGAGCGCCTGAAGGTCAAGGCGTTCATCCCGCTCTTCATCACCGGCGCGATTTTCTGGACTATGATCCTCCAACTCTTCACCACATTCGCCGTCTACGCGGATTCACGGGTGGAACTGAACATCGGCAGCTACTCGATGCCCGCCGCTTATATCAGCACATTCGAAGTCATCGCCGGCATCATCGCGGGGCCGATCATCGCCGCGTATGGGCAGAAGCTGGCGAACCGACCCAACCGTCGCGTTCCGAGCACGACGTCGAAGCTCGCATTCGGTTTCGTGTTGATGACGCTGACGTTCGGGCTCTTCGCGATCTTCCCATTGATCTTCTCCGGCCTGATTCCCCTCGTCGCTGTCATCGCCGGCATGATCGTCATGGGCATCACCGAGGTGACCTACGCACCGATCGGCATGTCAGTGGCCTCCCAGCTGTCTCCCGTTGCCTTCAACTCCCAGATGATGGCCCTATGGGGTTTGACCACAGCCGCCGGTGCCAGTCTCTCCGGCTTCATGGGACAGCTGTACTCCGAGACCAGCGAAGTCGGATTCTTTGCCCTCATGACCGTGATCAGTCTGCTCACGGCAATCTTCCTCTACGCAATCCGCGGCCCACTGCGGAAGCTCGGCGTCGCCTGACCTTCCACAGCTCTGCACCTTCCCATGACCAAGGAGTTCCTCATGCCTGTCGCTGACCGTATCTACCGCGGCGGAACCATTCATACGATGGATCCGATGACACTAACAACAGACGCCGTCGCCATCGACGCGGGAACAATCATCGCCATCGGCGATGCCAACTGCACGACAGCGTCCGGTCCCGACACCGAAGTGATCGATTTGAACGGTCGGACACTGATCCCCGGGTTCCATGACGCTCACGCCCACCCCGTCCTCGGCGGGTTGGGGATGGTGGAATGCAACCTCGACGACATCCACGGCTACCAGCCTTATCTCGATCGAATCGCCGAGTACGCTGATGAACATCCAGTCGACGAATGGGTGCTCGGGTCCGGGTGGTACGGGGACGTTTTCACCGATGGATTCCCTCACCGCCGCGATCTGGACTCCGTTGTCAGCGATCGCCCTGCCTCGATCACCAGCCACGATGCTCACGGCACTTGGGTCAACACCCGTGCCCTCGAGGTCGCGGGGATCACTCGCGATACTCCTGACCCTGATGGCGGACGTATCGTCAAGGACGCCGAGGGCAATCCCACGGGGTTGCTCTTCGAAGGCGCAGCGGAACTCGTCACAGGCCTGTTCCCTCCGAAGACCCCGGCGGATGTGGAACTGGCACTGAGGAACTCGCAGGACTACTTCCATTCGCTGGGCATTGTCGGCTGGCAAGATGCCGGCGTCGGGGTCCTCACCGGCTCACCGGTCGACACCTTCCACCCATACATCTCGACTGCCGAAGACGGTAGATTTGCCAGCAAAGTCACCGCCGCGCTGTGGTGGGACCGTGCCGTCCCCTACGCCCAGCAGATCGAGACCGTCAAGGAACGGCGAGCCACGATCCAAGGCATCGACCACAACCGGCGCCGAGGTGGTCTGCAGGCCACGGTCGTCAAGATCATGCTCGACGGTGTCTGTGAGAACCTCACCGGCGCTCTCAAACGCTCCTACCGCGGTCACGATCACGAACATGGTCTGCTCATGTTCGAGGCCGATGAACTCAACGAGATCGTCAGCGGCCTCGACGCCAACGACTTCGACGTCCACATCCATGCCGTGGGCGACAACGCGCTCAAACTGGCTGTTGACGCACTGACCCAGAACGGTGGACCGTCGCCGGCGCGTCGTCACCAGGTCGCCCATCTCGACATCGCCGACCCCGCCGAACTGGCTCGGATGGCGGAGGCCGGAATCATCGCCAATGTGCAGCCCTTGTGGGCCAGGCGTGACTCTGTTCTCGTCGACACCAAGTTGCCGCTGCTCCACGAAGATCAGCAGTCTCATCACTTCATCTTCGCCTCGATGAGGGACGCCGGCGTCCGGCTGTCTTTCGGCAGCGACTGGCCGGTCTCGAGCCCCGATCCGATCTGGGGCATGCACGTGGCAGTCAACCGGACGGCCCCGCATAATGATCCCCATGGTCAAGACGATGTCGCGCAGAATGAGCCACTGCTCGGCGATGAGAAGATCACCGTCGGGCAGGCGCTCCGTGCCTATACAGTCGACGCCGCCTATGCCAATGGGTTCGACGACGTTTCGGGGAGCATCGCGGTGGGCAAGTCTGCGGACTTCGCGATCCTCGACCGGGACCCGTTCGAGGTGGTGCCGGGGGATCTTGGTGACATTCTGGTGGAGACTACAGTGTCTGCGGGAGAGGTTGTCTATCAGCGGAGTTGATTCCTTTTCCTGAAGGATGAGCCGTTGACGACTGTGGTCGGGATATTCGCCGCAGAGTAGATTGTGGACCGAGTGTTTCCCTGACGGACGACAGAGACAATGGCGATGTCGCCACAAGTACTCGGTAAAACGGTCGTTGGCCAGACACGTTGCGCGCATGACTCGACCGAGCTCAACATCATTGCCATTCGTTTCGCTTGCCGTAGGCCGTACTACCCGTGCAATCTCTGCCATACCGAATGCGCCGGGCACCTCGCGAAGCAATGGCCCCGCGAAGAGTGGAACCGGTGTGCCATTCTCTGTGGTGCATGCTGGACACAGCTGACGATCGAGGCTTATATGGGGTGGACGCGTGCCCGAGGTGCACTGCACAATTCACCACCGGGCTCTAAGGCACATTCGTCGTCTATTCGGCACGAGTTTTTCGAACATCTGACTCATAGTGCCAACCACAGGTCAGGTTCAGTTCATGAACTGCATGATTAACAGCATCGTGGCCATGCCAAGGCTTTCGAACATCAGCGCGGGCCGTTTGCGGGTTAGAGCCTGTACCGCGCAGAGCGCAAGTAGCAGCGATACGACGATGACGCTCAACGTGATGACACCGCTGGCGAGAGAGCCGTCGAAGGCCTGCCCGTGGTGCTGATGAACGGCGTGGGCATCGGCACCCGCAGAAGCATGATGGGCGCCATGGTTGAGGACCTGCCAGGCCATGATCGGATAAGCGGCCGCGGACAGGATCGCGGACGATCTTCCTAGGTGAGGGAACGGACGGGCTTTGTGCCACTCGGTTGGTCGCTCCAGCGATGATGACTCGGCCGTGCTGTCCATGGAATTGTGAGCGGGGGCGTGAGCAGTGGTGGCGCTGATAAGAACCTTCTCGGGCAAGGTGGTCATTGCCCTCGCTGTCGGCTTCTCCTTCAGCCTCGACCCGAGTCTCATCGCAATACACAATCCGACGAGGAGCAGCAGTCCCGACCAGAGGACCGGTGGCAGAGCATTGACGAACGCCAGGTCGACCATGGCCAGAAACATCACCGATGATGCGGTGATCGCCATGCGACTCCGTGAATTGATGGCCCCGATGACACAGGGAACTGCCGCAGCGACCATGAGAATGGATGCGATGTGGCCCATATGATGTTCGCCCTCCTTTGGGCATCGGTCGTCCGTGTTTGCATACAGACGACCAGGTATTTGTGAGAGTACCGGAAAGGGCGGTGTTCGAGCATTCAGTCTCGAACACCGCCCTCAAGCGAATGTCAGCCGCACTCGCAGGAACTGCCGCTCTCGGATGCGCAATGCCCCGACTTGGGTCGTGGCACATCGAGTGCGGGGTTCTGATCGAAGAAGCCGTAGGGTTTCATCGAGAAGCCGAGGCGGTCGACAGGCATGATCGGCCAGTCTTCGGGCCGCGGGAAGTGGGTCATCGCAAACGAAGGCCAGAGGACGATGTCATCACCGTCGACCGGACGCTGCTGCTCGACCCACTGGGTGATGGTGCCCTGTCCCGGGTTCTGGTTCGGATAGGTCCCGGATGGGAAACGCTCGTTCTCGTCGAACTGAGTCAGCCACACGTGCTTCGACCCGAATCCGGCGCGCTTCGAGATCGACGATCCCTCGGCGGCCATCATCGTCGGCTCGTCGGGCATGTGCAGCTGGTAACCGACGGGGAACCCATGACGGTTCTGCTTCTCGGGGTTGATGACGTGCCAGACTCGACCGACTTCTCCATTGGCGAGCCTGCCGCCCTCCTCGGTCAGGCGAGTCTGCTTGCGGGTGAACGCATTGCCGTAAGGGTTGTCGTCACCGAAGGGAACGCGCACGACTTCCTGTTCGTCGACCGCGTTCTCGATGCCGTCGACCTGCATGTCCAGGCGGGCACAGAACATGTGCTGGTGGAAGGGCATGCCGAGGCCTTCGTCGCCGAGCGGCGATGACCAGCGCTGACGCTGGGACTCATCGCCGTAGGCCGCGGTGTAGACGATGCCTGTGGCCTTGCACTCGAGCTCGATCGTGCCGTCGAGGTAGAGGTACCAGTAGAAGCCGTAGTCGTAGTTGCCGACGGTGATGAAGAAGGAGATGACGATGCGGCGGTTGCGGCGCACATCGGCAGCTCCGGTGAACTCATCGGTGTGTTTGAACAGGATGCCGGCGTCCTCTTCATGGATGCAGATCGCGTTCTTGATGGTGTGTGCGTGGCCCTGTTCGTCGGCGAGCACGGCATCGGAGTACTGGATCTCGCCGAGGCAGTCGCAGCCGAGTTCGAGCGAGTTCGCGCTCTTGCCCATCGAGTACTCGCCGGCGTCGAAGTAGTTCTGCCAGAAGCGCACCGGGCTCGGATCGCCGTAGGGAACGACCATCTCAGCAACGGAGGCACGGTAGACGATGGGGCGCTGTCGGCCGTTGTCGTCGAAGCCGATCTGGTGGAGGACGAGACCCTCGACCGGGTCGAAGCCGAGGCGCACCTGCCACTTCTCCCAGCTGAGCACGTCGCCCTTAAGGGAGAAGCTCACGCCTTCAGGCTGTGAGATCTCGATCGGCTTCTGCGTCGTGCGAGGTTCCGGCAGCCAGGAGTCGAGGTGGTAGTCGAAACGTTCCTTGGGCACCGGGACGATGTCGGTGTCGATGACGTCGATGACCTCGCCGGTGTTGAGGTCGAGGTAGGCGACGAGTCCCTCGAGCGGGTGTGCCCAGGCATTGTCCTGCGGATCCGACTGGATGAAGGACGAACCCCGCACGAGGCGACGGCCCTCCTCCCCGGGAATGTCGAAGCGGCCGGCAGACAGGGCGCAGATGCGCACGGTCTCGATGTCGGTGATGCCGCGCGCCTCGACTGCGGCACGGAAGGTGGCGTCGTTGCGGATCAGCTGCTCGGCCGATTCGTACTCGGTCATCGTGATCGGTGCCTGACCCTCGTTCGCGACGTCGAGGACTCGGGCGAGAAGAACCTTGCGTTCGGTTAACGAAACAAAGACTTCGGTCTGTTCGCCGCTGCCGCGTTCGACGAGGAGTGAGCGCACGCGACGATCCAGGTTCGTCGCGCCGGCGATCACGTCACGCTTATCTGGTTCGACGAGGCTGACAAGAGCGAACAGTGTCTGCTCGCTGACGTGGCCCGCGTCGACGATGATGGCGCGGTTGAGTTCGATCTCCTCGCCGGTCAGGCGGTCGAGGGGATGTGAACTGGTCGACGTGGGTGACGTCGCCGAGGTGGTCGTAGTCATGGTGGTTCAGACACCTTCCTGTGTTGTGAGTGACTTGTCGAGTTTGTTGTCGAGACTGGCCTGGAGGGTCTCGGGATCGAGAGCGGGACGATACGCGCGGATCCTGGCGCCTCGGATATAGCCGACGATTGCGAGGGCGGCAAGGACGATGAGGGTGCCGAGGGTGAGCGCGGTGAACGGCCCTTGGTCGACTCCCCATTCGTCGAGGAAGTCGTACTCGAGGCCGAAGAGCCGATCGAGAGTGCCTGGGAAGATCGCGACCCAGGACCCGAGCAGGATCCAGAGGAAAGCGATGCCGCCGAGGATGGTGAAGCCTATGTTGCTCACGGGCACGCGGAACGGACGCTCGATTTCCGGGTGCTTCCACCGCAATCTGATGGCCGCCGGAATAATGAGCAGGTAGCTGAGCAAGAAGGTCGAGATTGAAATCGAGAGCACGACGCCGAACAGCGCTCCTGCGTCACCACTGAGTTGCATGGCGGCGATGAGGAAGACGGTGGCAACAACCCCCGAAAGCAGATTGACGTTGACAGGAGTGCCCAGTCTTCGGGAGATCTTGCCGAAGAACCCGCCGAAGAAGGCGCCGTCTGCGGCGGTGAGCGCCTGCATGCGGTCACTCATGATCATCCAGGCAGCGCCCTGTGAAGCGAGGATGATGACGAACAGCAGAGCTGCGACGACGACCATGACATCTGCGGCGGGACCGTAGATCGTAAAGACGGTCTTGACTGCATCGAGCATGCCTCCGATTCCCGTGATGGTCTCGGTGGGAAGTACGAGCAGCATGGCCAGGACAGGCAGGAGGTAGCAGAGAGCCGAGATGAAGCCCGAGCGTGCGATTGCGGCCGGGATGTCCTTTTTCGGGTCCTTCATCTCATCCGATGCGCTGTTTGATGCCTCGAAGCCGAGGTAAGAGAAGAGCAGCAGCGGAACGAGGCCGAGGAATCCGCCGAGGCTGGGGCTGAAGTCGGAGAGGTGCAGTGGCTGCACACCGTGCTGTGCTGCGTAGATGATCGTGGTGAAGAGGAAGAACGCGATGAAGATGACCTTGAGCGCACCGCCGAGAGTGGGCAGCCACTTGGCTTTCGACAGCGACACGATCGCGGCGAGCACAGTGATCCAGATGAAGACGATCTTGAAGACCCAATCGCCGACCGATCCTGCCTCAAGCGGGCTGATGAACTGGTTCCATGTTCCGGTGGCCAAGAACGCCATGGAGCCGCCGACCCACACCGGCTGAGTGACCCAGCTGAGGATGGACGCGATTGCGCCGGCGGGCCGGCCGAAGGCTTGGCGGACCCACAGATAGGCACCGCCCTCGCCGACGAACGAGCTGCCGGTCTCGGCGAAGACGAGGGCATAGGGCACGAGGAAGAAGATGGCGAGGACGAGTGTCCAGGTGAAGGTTTCTGCGCCGAAGCCTGCTGTCTCAGCGAGGACTTCGATGCTGAGCACAGCCGACATGACAATGAGCACGATGTCGAAGCGACCGAGAGTCTTCTTCAGATGCTGCTTCTGTTCGTCCGCGTATGCGGTGGTCTGTTCGTGTGAAGACACCATCCACCTCCTTGTGAGTGGGCGTCCATTTGATTCTTTGGGCTACACCACAAAGAATGGCATGAACGACCAGCAATGAACAGAGGAAAGTGGCACTTTAGACATAGCGATCAGTGTTGAACTAAATCACTTCAGGAGATAATGAAGGTATGGCGAGACCGAAGAATCAGAAGGCGCGTCGTGAGCAGCTGGTCCACTCGGCAAAACGAGCCATCGTTGCACGGGGCCTCAACGGCCTGCGCGCGATCGATGTTGCCGCGTATTCGGAGCTAGGTGCCGGGTCGGTTGCGTACTACTACCCGGACCTCGGCGATCTGGTGCGCGATGTCCACGAGGACGCTGTTTCGCGCTTCTATTGGAATCGGAGGCAGCAGGAGGCCGAGAGTGAGAACCCAGCGGTCAGGTTGCGGCGTACGATCCGCAGCGGAATTCCGACGTCGCTTGATGACATCGACTTCCAGGTTCTCAACGAGCTGCACACTCACGCCTACCGGGATGCGTTTCATGCGCAGCTCATGGCCGAACTGTACCGGCTCGAGGTCTCGCTCTACGTTGATGTGCTGAGCAAAGGTGTGGCAGCCGGCGAGTTCACGATGGCGCTGCCGGTCGAGACGGCGGCGAGCAATCTGGTGGCGATGGAAGACGCCTACGGCCTGCACTTCATGGGCGGGACACCCCTCGAAGCCGATGACATCTATCGGATGATCGCTGCCAATGCGGAGGTCATGACGGGGTGCATGCTCGATCGGCCGACCGAATCGCGGTGAAGTTGTGGCAGTGGCCACTCAGTCTGATTCTGCAAGTTGCGTGATCGCTCAACATTGATTTTGTGACTGACGCACTTCAGTGTGGTTGTGTTTTTTGGTGAACTTGTCCCGTCATGATTTTCGCCGGTGTGGTCGTACTCGGACTTTCTGCCCTTTCAATCGACGAACATGCCCGCGAACTTCGTGTGCTTTCCGGCTGGCAGCCGTTTTCTTGGTTGTAGACCGTTTCACGGCGCGAACGAATTTTATCCTGTCAGTCCATTGGAAAAGTCCGGTGAACCGATAGACCGCCACAGCCTCGGTCCCGAGCTTGCTGGCGAACCTTTTCGCGACCGAAACCTCCGATCGTCCCGAAGCTGTTCGTAGGCGTTGCGTCGCACCGAACAATAGAGCCAGCACCGCCTGCGCTGTGAGCGCCAATGATCCGGAGGCCGCCCGATGTATCCCTCTACGGGTTATTACTGTGCGCGGCTGGCGACGGGATTTCCCGTTGACGTGAAAAATGACTGTGATTGCTTCTTCGTCGACAACTACTTCAATGCCTGCAAAAGACATGGTGTCGTGGCCGACTGGTAAGCGAATTGCCTCTGGGCAAACTAGCATCCACCGATAATGCTGTGTCAGTTCTGCAGCCAGATACCGGGCATCTACATCTAGCTGTACATGGCGCGATGTTGCAACAAACTCTGAGAGCATGAGTAGCTCCGCACTGCTGAGCACAATTACGGCCGCCATCGGCGCCGATTTTTTGATGGCTGGCGCCGCTGTACGCACTGAGACTTTCGGAGTCAGATTGGTGTTCGAAGCCGGCTTAGGTGGAGGCGATTGCAGAGAGTTGGCAGGTTTAGGCCGAGGCATATTATTCTGAGCCTTCGGCTTCCCAGAATTTTCGTCGGATAGCAGTGCCTCGTGATGTCGCCACATGATGTCGGCTGCCTGCGTCATTCCGAGTTCACGTAATGCGTCGCAACCACGTCTAATCAACGCTGAACTTTTTGCCGACTTTGTAGCGTTCGGTGGCATGACAATGCATGCGACCGTCTCATACATCGAAGGTGTCGTGTGACTTGCCCGCTGGAGCTCCGCCAGCTGCGTCACGGGTGCAATTCTTTTCGGATTGAAAAGTTCGAGCGCGCCCACGAGTTGCTGACTGGCGTCAGCCCGTAGATGTGTATTTCGAATTATTTCGGTGACACACTCTGGTACCTCTACATTGCGGATCACATACGCTGCGTGTGCCCAGCGGCCGAATGTATACGGAGAGCAAAGAGGGCGAAAGTGTGCCTCGATGTCGACAGTAGTGAGTGTGTAAGGGTGGGTCATTCGTTGGGCCCAGTCCTCGACCATTCGTGCGGGCACAGGGCCGACTAGCAGGAGGTTCCTGTACTGTTCGGCGATCGCCTGACGCTTAACGCGCTGTGCGTGCTCTTCTTCTGTGTATGCCTTTGTAGTTGCGCTCATCCCGACTCCGCTCTGCGCCAATCTGTTCGTTGATACTGATTGAAGCACACGCCTGTGACATATGTAGTCGAGCTTTTGTGTTGGCTGTTAGGTGGCGTCGACTGGAGAAGGCGGGGGACTTAAAGTCACCGAGAGGGAACGCAGGTTGCTTGCCGATCGTGCAATCGCGTCAAACAAAGATCCAGCCCGGTCGGACGGGTCCGACCGGGCTGAACGATTGAGACAATAGTAGCGCTAGAAGCGTGGGCTGCGAGAGGTACGGGCAATCACCCCCACTGCAGCCAGGTGGTCTTGAAGTCCGAGTAGTTCTCCAGGGCGTGGACGGAGAGGTCTCTGCCGAATCCGGACTGTTTGAATCCTCCGAACGGTGTCGTGAAGCCGAGGGCATCGACGGTGTTGACAGAGACCGTGCCCGCGACGAGGTGGGACGAGACGCGGTGGGCCCGGGCCATGCTGCCGGTCCACAGTGAGGCCGCGAGACCATACGGCGTTCCGTTCGCTTTCTCGATCGCTTCGTCCTCGGTGTCGAAGGGCGTGACGAGAGCGACGGGACCGAAGATCTCATGCTGGTGGAGGCGGTGATCGGTTGGGAGGCCGGTGACGATCGTAGGGTCGATGAACGCTTTGGAGCCATTGATCTCCGGGCGATTGCCGCCCTTGACGATGGTGCCGTCCGCGCGGGCCTCCTCGACGCACTCCCACACCTGATCGGCATGCTTTTCAGACACCAGAGACCCGATCGCCGTTTCCGGGTCCAGGGGATCACCGGGCTGGAAGCCATCGGCCGCGGTTGTGAAGAGTTCGAGGAAGTTCTCATAGACGGAGCGCTCTACGAAGATACGTGAGTTCGCCGAGCACACCTCACCTTGGTTGTAGAAGGCACCGAATGCCGACTTCTGGGCTGCGGTTTCGAGGTCGTCGCAGTCGGCGAAGATGATATTCGAACTTTTCCCACCGGCTTCGAGCGCCAGACGTTTCATGTTCGACGTCCCGGCGTACTGCTGGAGCTGCATGGCCACCTCGGTGGACCCGGTGAAACCGAGCATGTCCACGTCCATGTGCATGCCGAGCGCCTTACCCACGACCGATCCGCGGCCGGGGACGACGTTGAGGATGCCCGTCGGAACCCCGGCCTCGGCGGCGAGTTCGGCCAACAGCAGGATCGAGTGCGAGGCTTCGACCGGGGGTTTGACGACGAGCGCATTGCCTGCCGCCAGGGCTGGAGCGATTTTCCACGTCGCGATTTCCAGCGGGTAGTTCCACGGCACGATGATGCCGATGACCCCGAGCGGCTCACGGGTCACCAGGGCGGTCGACCCTACCGGCGTGACCGGGATTTCGTCCGCGGTCTTCTCGATCGCCTCCCCGTAGAAACGGTAGAGCGCGGCGGAACCAGGGGCATCGATCGTCGAAGATTCCCCGATCGGCTTGCCCATGTCGAGGGTGTCGAGCAGAGCGAATTCGTCGGCCCGAGCCTCGATGAGATCAGCCAGGCGCAGCAGCACTTCACGGCGATGGGTGGCCGAGGTTCGCGACCACTCCCCGGATTCGTAGGCCGCACGTGCCGCACTCACCGCAGCATCGACATCGGCCTGCCCGCCGAGGTGGAGCTGCGAGATCGTCTCACCGTTGGCAGGGTTCGTCTTCGCCTGGATCTGGCCCGAGCGTGCCTCGACGCGCTCGCCGTTGATCACGGGACGTCCGTCGATGGTCAGCTTCGCTGCCTTGTCATGCCAGGTCGTGGCGGTGGTGGGTGCTGGGATCGTGTCAGTCATTGGTGAGTCTCCAGTCGTGTGTGGTGGTATGGATGGCTAAGCGCTCGCCGAGGCTGTTGCCGGGGTGTCGAGATCATCGTCCTTGAGGAGGTCGACGCCCTTGGTCTCTGGAATCGAGACAACGGTGATGATGCCGACGACGCCGACGACGGCCAAGAAGAAGCCCGGGCTGAGCATGCTGCCGGTGTTCTCGATCAGCCAGGTCAGGGCGTAGGGTGCGGTTCCGGCGAACAGAGCGGCCGTGAGCGCATAGGCGATCGAGAGCCCGGTCTGCCTGGTCCGCGTCGGGAAGAGCTCGACGACGGTCACGGCGTGAGTGCCGAGGATGATGGCGAGGATGAACGCCAGGCCGAAGGTCGAGACGAACGCGGCCAGGTCGGACTGGACCTGCATGAGCATGAACAGCGGGATCGCGAGAACTGTGAGGGAGACAGCCGCAGTCATGAGCACGGGCTTGCGACCGAACTTGTCGGAGGCGATGCCCGAGAGCGGAACGATGATGAGTCCGAGTGCCGAAGCCAGGGTCGAGAGCAGGGCCGCTCGGCCGGGGTCGAAGCCCAGCTCGGTCTCCTGATAAGTGAGCAGGTAGACGAGGACGACATAGAACGTGACGTTCATGAAGATCTCCATGCCACACGTCTGGAGGAACTGTTTGGGGTTGCGCTTGAAGACCTCACGCAGCGGTGACTCGGAGACGGTCTCCATCTTCTGCAGGGCTTCGAACTCTGGAGTGTCCTCGATCTTGCGGCGAATGTAGAGGCCTACGAGACCCAGTGGAACGGTGATGAGGAAGGGAATCCTCCAGCCGCCCGCCAGCACCTGTTCGGGGCTGAGTACCTGGGTGAGCAGGAAGACGACGAGGGATGCGAGGAGGAATCCGAGCAGGGAGCCGAATTCCAGCCAACTGCAGCCGAAGCCTCGGCGCTTTCTGGGTGAGAACTCGCCGAGGAACGCCGCCGCGCTGCCGAATTCGCCGCCGGCGGCCAGTCCCTGCACGATGCGGGTGACGATGAGGAGGATCGGCGCGAGCATCCCGATCGTCTCGTAGGTCGGCAGGATGCCGAGGACGAGAGTCGAAGCCGCCATGGCAAGGATGACGACCGAGAGGGTGACCTTGCGACCGAGTTTGTCGCCGAGGCGACCAAAGATGATCGCACCCAGCGGACGGACGAGGAAGGAGACGGCGAAGACGGCGAAGGTTGCGAGCAGGCCCGCCGTTTCGTCGCCTTCAGGGAAGAAGATCGCTGCGATCGTCGTCGCCATATAGGCGTAGACGGCCCAGTCGAACCAGTGGACGAGCACGCCGATGGATCCGGCTGCGACGCTCTTCTGCAGGCCCTTCTTGTAGGCCAGGTCATTCGCGTCGGCAGGGTGTGCACCGCTCATATCGAGTTCCTCCTTTGGAACTTCAGGTCCGCCGGGGACCTTGTTCTGTGGTGTTGCATGCTGTGCGTGTGGCCTCAGACTGAGACCGATGGTGCGGGTAGTTCAGGAACGCCTGGCGCTGACGTCTGCTGCGGTCCACGCCAGAGCCGTGGCGCCGTCGAGGAGCGTGCGTTCAGCCTCTTTTCCGACACAGGATTCGGCGAAGGCGGCCTGGTGGTTGCTGGCCTCACCTCCGACCCCGATGTAGGGGTGGATCGCATTGACGATCTGGGACACATTGCCCATATCCGTCGAGGCGCGATTCATTGTGGCCGCGACCGGGTCGACGTCGAAGTTGCGTCCGAGGGCGATGGCATTGCTCCGGTAGGACTCCAGCGCTTCCTCATCGGTGCGCATCTCGGCATACCGTTTGCTTTCCGGAGTGATCGACAGGCTCGCTCCGGTGGCCAGCGCCCCGGCCTCGAAGCAGTTGATGACCTGCTTCTCGACTTCGAGCAGTTCGTCGGTCGATTCGGCCCGGACGTACCATCGACCCTCCGTCTTCGCCGGGATCGCGTTCGGTGCTTCACCGCCGTTGGTCATCACACCGTGAACCCTGACCGTCTTCGGCAGCTGTTGACGCAGCAGACCGAGGGCCACCTGGGCGACGAGGAATGCGTCATTGGCGTTGATGCCGCGCTCCGGGTAGGCGGCGGCGTGAGCAGCCCGGCCGGTGTATTCGACATGCCAGTGCGTCACGGCGAAGGGCTCGGCTTCGGCGACATCGACGGGTGCGGGGTGAGCCATGAGGGCGAAGTCGAGCTCAGTGAACGCGCCGCGTTCGAGGAGTTCGATCTTCCCACCGCCGCCTTCTTCGGCCGGTGTGCCGATGACCTCGACCGTGATGCCGAGTTCAGCGGCGACTGAGGCAAGGCCGATGGCCCCTCCCACGCTCATAGCGGAGATGAGATTGTGCCCGCAGGCATGACCGAGTCCTGGCAGCGCGTCGTATTCGGCGAGGAATCCGATGGTGAAGTCGCTGGTGCCGAACGTTGCACGAAAGGCGGTCTCGAGTCCGAGGTAGGGATGTTCGACGGTGAAGCCGTGAGCGGCCAAGACGCCGGCAACCGAGGCGGAGGACCGAAATTCCTGCCACCCGAGTTCGGGGTCGTCGTGGAGCGAATCGGACAGACCGATGAGTACCGGGCTCACCTCGGCGAGGCGGGCCGCGATCCGATCCTTCACGGACTGATCTGCGATCGTCACTGAAGCGGCGCCCGGTGTCGTGGACTGTTCGACGTCGGTGGGCTGGCTCATCGCTCGTCTCCGGGGACACCGTAGGACGGTGAGGCTACGGGATTGAGACCGCGGGTGATGTAGTCCTCGCGTTGGGGCATCCAGATGTCGAGAAGCTCACCGAGCTCACCGATGGGATCCTCCTCGGCCCAGTCCACGCGCAGATCAGTCACCCTCCACCCGGCGTCGCTGACGACGGCGAGCCCGGCCGAATGCACGGGACCGGCCTCTCCTCCGGCGTCGAAGGCGGCCTGGAAGGCTGCGAAGAGGCGACGTTCGATCGGTCCCGTCGTGGACAGGGCGGTCTCGATGAAGGCATCGAGGACGTCGAGCGACTTGAGCATGTTTCCACCGGCCACGGCATTCTGCTCGGTGCGGGCACCGAAGATCCCGAGCGCCTCGGCACCGGAATGGGCAGCGGTGTTGCCGGCGCCGTCGATGACGAGTATCTGGCGGTAGGCGATGATCTCGGACTCGACTTGGTCGACGATGGAATCCAGGGCAAGCTGCGCCGGCTTCCCGGTTGCCATCTCGTCGAGGATCCGCCCGCCGAGGCGGGGGTCGGTGACGTTCTGCGAGTTCACCCCGCCGATTCCATCGGCCAGGTTGAGACACCGAGCGGATACGGCCGGGGAGGACGAGGCGATTGCGGCACCGAACTCACCGGTATCTGGATCGTGGAGGAGTAGGGAGAAGGTCACTTGGCCACCTCGGCGGTGGGGGATGCGGCCTTGGATGCGCTGGGTTCGCTGATGACGGCGGTCGCGTCGATCTCGACGAGCCACTCGGGGCGGGCCAGGGCCTGGACGACGATGCCGGTCGAGACGGGGTAGACGCCCTTGAGCCATTTGCCCACGGTGCGGTAGACATCCTCGCGGTAGCGGGGATCGATGATGTAGATGGTGACCTTGACGATGTCCTCGAGCCGACTGCCCGCCTCTTCGAGGAGCATGGCGATGTTGGACATCGCCTTCTCCGCCTGCGCGGTGACGTCACCGATGCCCACGGACTCGCGAGTCTCCAGGTCCTGGCCGATCTGCCCGCGGAGATAGACGACTCCACCGGCGACGACGGCCTGGCACAGATCGTTGTCGAGATTCTGTTCGGGGTAGGTCTCTTTGGTGTTGAACATTCTCAGACGTGTGTGCGTGGGTTCGGCCACTGCGGTCTCCTCTTCGAGCTGATCGGAACATGTCGAACGGGTTGTGGGGCCGTTCGGTGTGTGGTTCCATTCTCGGAAACATCGGAGTATCTGTGAAATAGTTATTATCTAGAGACTCCATCTGAAAAACAGATTCCAAATCTGAAGAATAACTTCACTGACGAAGAGGTCGCCATGGTCCACAGGTTCTCGATCACGCTCACCCAGCTCTCGTACTTCGCAGAATGCGCGAAGACACTGAACATGACCACGGCCAGCCAGGAGCTCCACATCGCCCAATCGGCGGTGTCCACGGCGATCAATCAACTGGAGAAGGCGCTTGGTGCCCCGCTCTTCGTGCGCCAGCACTCCAAGGGCCTCGTGCTCACTCCCGCCGGTGAAGGGCTGCTGCACGAGACCCGCCAGATCTTCGGGCTCATCACTGATGCGGTCGAGTCGATCCAAGCCGGGCAGAACGAGGTCCGCGGCACGATCGTCCTCGCTTGCTTCAAGACCCTGGCCCCGTTCATCCTTCCCCAGCTCATCGGGCGGCTCAACGAACGCCACCCCGAGCTGTCGATCGAGGTTGTCGAGGGTGACCATGAGGAGTGCATGGCCGCGCTGCGCAGTGGGCGGGCGGAGATCGCGATCAACTACGACCTCACCGACGCCGAAGGTATCCAGGCCCAGCGGGTCGGCGAGGTGCGACCGCACGTCATCGTCGACACGAGCCACCGGCTGGCCGGGAAGAAGAGAGTCAAGCTGTCCACGCTCGCCGAGGACCCCCTCGTCCTCCTCGACCTGCCCGACAGCCGCGAGTACTTCCTCACCATGCTGCGTTCGGCCGGCATCACTCCCAAGGTCAAATACAAGTCCTCGAACTACGAGACCGTGCGCTCGATGGTCGCGATGGGGCTGGGGTTCTCGATCCTCAACCAGCGCCCCGACATCGAACAGACCTACACCGGCGCGAAGACGGCGATCCTCGAAATCGCTGACCCTGCTCCGAGCCTGCACCTCGTCGTCTCGGCGTTGTCGCAGGCGGCAGGAACAGCGAAGGCGAGGGCTGTGACGACGATGATGCGCGAGATCTTCGCCGAGGCGGCCTCGCCCGAAACCTCTGCCTGACCGTGTCGATTCCGCTGAGCTTCGAGATACCCGGAAATGATTGACTCCTTACGGCTACATCTACTCAGTAGATGCAATTGACCGTCAACAACTATTGGCATTGACACTCTCAACTGCGGTTTGCTGGATCACGAGAGGGCGGACACCATCATCGCCCCACGAGCAAAGACGCAAGTGCCGTATCTGCAGGTCAGACGCGGTTTTCGAGAACAGGAGTGTCCCATGCCGGGCAAGGAAACTGAGACCACTGAAGTCGTCATCGTCGGCGCGGGCCAAGCCGGAATCGCGATGAGCGAGCACCTGCAGTCCAGGGGAGTGCCGCACATCGTTCTCGAGAAGAACCGGATCGCCGAGGCGTGGCAGTCCAGGCGTTGGGACTCCCTCGTCGCCAACGGCCCCGCCTGGCACGACCGGTTCCCGACTCAGGAGTTCGCTGACGTCGACCCCGACGGATTCGCGACCAAGGATCAGGTCGCCGAATACTTCCGCACCCTCGTTGATGACAACAATCTCCCCGTGCGCACCGGAGTCACCGTGACCACAGTGACCGAACGCGAGAATGCCCGCGGCTATCTGGTCGAAACCGACCAGGGGACCATCGCTGCTGACTACGTCGTGGCCGCTACGGGCCCGTTCCAGACTCCGACCATTCCAGCCATCATCCCTGAGAGTTCCGGGATCACCCAGATCCACTCAAACTCCTACAAGAACCCCGCACAGCTCGACGAAGGCGCTGTACTCGTCGTCGGTGCGGGATCCTCAGGCGTTCAGATCGCTGCAGAGATCAAGAAGTCCGGCAAGAAGGTCTACCTGGCGG
The DNA here is from genome assembly GCF_028201555.1 of Brevibacterium sp. BDJS002. Classification (NCBI taxonomy): domain Bacteria; kingdom Bacillati; phylum Actinomycetota; class Actinomycetes; order Micrococcales; family Brevibacteriaceae; genus Brevibacterium; species Brevibacterium sp. BDJS002. The sequence continues at coordinate 369,384 of NZ_CP116392.1, forward strand.
TGGGTCCACACGATCGCCCGCCGCGGGCCTACCGCAACCGCGACTTCTGCTGGTGGCTCGGAGCCCTGGGCAAATGGGATCTGGCCGCACCACCTGTGGGCGCCGACCACGTCACGATCGCCGTCAGCGGCGCCGAAGGTGGGCATACCGTGGACTTCCGCAACCTCGCAGCCTCGGGAATCACCCTCCTGGGACGGGCCAACTCTTATCTCGACGGCAAACTGCAGATCGGCTCCGACCTAGGCGCAAACATCGCCCGCGGTGACGACAACTACCTCTCCCTGCTGCGCGAGGCCGATGAGTACATCGAACGCAACGGCCTCGATCTGCCACCCGAGCCTGAAGCACACGTCCTCGGCCCTGAACCCGACAGCGTGACGAACCCGATTCTCGAACTCGACCTTGCTGACGCGGGCGTGACCACCGTGATCTGGGCGACCGGATTCGGTGTCGACTACTCCTGGCTGCAGGTCGACGGTGTCCTTGACGATCGCGGCTACCCGGTCCAGCGGCGTGGTGTCACCCCTGTTCCCGGCATGTACTTCCTGGGCCTGCCATGGCTTTCGCGCCGTGGCTCGAGTTTCATCTGGGGCGTGTGGCACGATGCGAAATATCTTGCCGACCAGGTCGATATCCAGCGGAAGTACCGCGACTATGAGCCAGATCATAACGCCCTTCTCGAGGCCGCAGTATCGTGAGATCCGAGGGACAACCTCGGCGATCATGACGCATCCTCACGACGAAAGAAGGCACCAGCGGTGACCGACAGCGCTTCCGCCCCAACCCGCACCGAGACCGATTCGATCGGCAGCCTCGAAATCCCCGCTGCAGCGTATTGGGGTGTGCACACTGCCCGCGCGAACGAGAACTTCCCGATCGCGCGCCGACCGGTTTCCGTCTATCCCGATTTCGTTCGTGCCTTCGCCTGTGTGAAACAGGCGGCGGCACGGGCGAACCTTGAGATCGGTGCCCTTGATGAGCAGCGGGCCAACCTCATCGACGCCGCCTGCGAAGAGATCAAGGGCGGGCGACTCCACGACGAGTTCACCGTCGGCGTGATCCAGGGTGGGGCGGGCACCTCGACGAACATGAACGCCAACGAGGTGATCACGAACCGCGCACTTGAGATCGGCGGCCACGCGAAGGGCGACTACTCGTTCATCAACCCCAACGACCACACGAACCACAGCCAGTCGACGAACGACACCTACCCGACGGCGATCAAGATCGCGCTGGCCTTCTCACTGCAGAACCTCCTCGGCGAACTCACGCTTTTGGCGGATGCCTTTGCCGCGAAGGGTCGCGAGTTCTCCGACATCATCAAGGTCGGTCGCACTCAGCTCCAGGACGCGGTGCCGATGACCCTGGGCCAGGAATTCAACGCCTTCGCCACCACCCTGCGTGAGGACGTCCAGCGGCTCGAAGACGCGGTCGCACTCCTCGGCGAGGTCAACATGGGCGCTACGGCGATCGGAACGGCGATCAACGCCCCTGTCGGGTATCAGGAAGCGGTGATCAAGCACCTGCGCACAATCACCGGACTCGAGCTCGTCACCGCCGGCGACCTCGTCGAATCCACCTCGGACACCGGCGTCTTCATCACCTTCTCCGGGGCGCTCAAGCGCAGCGCTCTGAAGATGTCGAAGATCGCCAACGACCTGCGTCTGCTGTCCTCAGGTCCGCAGGCCGGCTTCGGTGAGATCAACCTGCCTGCCCGTCAGGCCGGCTCGTCGATCATGCCCGGCAAGGTCAACCCCGTCATCCCCGAAGCCGTCTCCCAGGTCGCCTACTCCGTTGCCGGTGCCGACGTCACCGTGTCCATGGCCGTCGAGGCCGGCCAGCTCCAGCTCAACGCGTTCGAGCCGGTCATCGCCCATTCCCTGTTCCAATCGATCACCTGGCTCGAGCGTGCCTGCCAGACCTTCCGCGTCAACTGTGTCAACGGCATCACTGCCAACGAGGCGGCCCTCGAGGACACCGTGGCCCGTTCCGTCACCGTCATCACCGCTCTGGCCCCGGTCATCGGTTATGCCCCTGCCGCGCAGCTGGCCAAGCAGGCGCTGGCGACGAACGAGCCGATCTCCGACCTCGTCGTGGCCCAGGGGCTCCTCGATAGGACTCAGCTCGAGGAGATCCTCAAACCCGAACGCCTCACCGGCCTGCCTGCCGACCATGGTGTGGAGAACTCGGCAGATAGCGCCGAGGCGGTGCCCCGTGACGAGATGACCTCGGAGCTGCCGGTGGTGCCATCTCCAGAGTGACCAGACTTGGCCGTGGGCGGTGTGAGGTGGGGTCCGCTGGTCAGCGAACCGGTGGAGCGTCGGAACTCGACGAGGGGTTCCTTGTTGCTGTCGTATTCTTCCGTTTACCTGGGTGGCCGCTAACGGCGGTGCCAGGAGCTGGCGCACAGGGCATCGCAGGAGCTGTGCGCCGACGAGCGCAGTGAATATTCCTTCGCCGAGTGCTAAGCTGGGGGCATCAGACATCGTCTCCCTCTGAGTCCTCGGACTCAAGGAGACGATTTTCATTTGCGCGATAATGAGCTGCATGCACTTCACAAAAGCGTTCAAAGAGCGCGAGGATCTGATTACAGACTTGGCTGAAGCTGGGCTGAAGATTCCGAATCACGCACGCGCCCTCGGTTTCCTCACTCGGGTGGGCTACCACCGGTCTGGAGCATACCGCTACGTGTTCCGTGAGCTGCTGCCTGCCGACCAGATCAATGCCGCAATGCGCGAATACCGAGCTGCCACGTACATGACAGGGGCGAGCATCGATCATGTCATAACTCTTGAAGAGTTCGACATGAAGTTGGCCCGCATCTGCCTAGACGGGACTTTGGACTTCGAAATTCGCTTGCGTGCTTCGATTGCGCACGCTTTGGCCAGGTTGGATCCGGCTGCGCACTTAGACCGAAACTGCCTTGACACCGCGAAGTGCAATACGCTGATCCCCAGGAGTCAGCCACCTCAAACTAAATTCCAGGCCTGGAAACGCACCGTCGATAGAGCCATAGGAAGTGCGAAGCCGGAAGAGGACTTTGTTGCTCATCACCTAGCGAAATATCCCTCTCAACCATTACCGGTCTGGGCCGTAACCGAACTTCTCAGTTTCGGGAGCTTGCCGTATCTCTTCGAGCTGATGAAGTCCGCTGATGCCCGGGCTGTGGCCAATGATTTTGGCTTCATGCATCCCGCCCCGTTCGGGAAAGTCGTCCGGGCAGTCGCCGATTTGCGCAACTACTGCGCCCATGGCTCGCGGCTTTTCAACCGACACTTCAAGCGCGCGCAGTCGATCGCGCCCAGGCACACAGCTGGCCCATTGCTGGACCACGTCTCAACCCCTGGATATTCTCGCACTTCAACTGAGAGCAAGCGGCTCTATATAAATGCCGCCGTCTTGGCCTTCATGCTTAGGTCACATTCTGAACCGAGTGATTGGCCTGCCAGGTTTCGAGATCACATCCTGTCCTTCAGCCTCCCGCTAATCACACCCGATGGACATCGTGTAGTCACGCCGGAGTTGGACATGGGCTTCCCTGCGAGTTGGAACACCAAGCTCCTGTGGCAGTAACTTCTGGACGATAGTCGACCACCAGGTTTGGGTGGAGAGCAGACACTTACACGACCCCCGTGCCTTTTGGGGTCCGCAGGTCACCTGCCGTACCTATCCATCTCAATCCTTCTTGAGCTCCAGTACTTCCCACGCAAAAGTCGCAACCCAGTGTGAGGCCATGTACTCGTCGGAGACTGCGGCTTCGAGTCCCGGTGCCATGAGTGCGTCGACTCGGGTGAGGAAGCCCCTGGTGCGGTCGGCGGGGTCCAGATTGCCTGAGTCCTCGGTAATCTGAAGCAGTCGTGGAGCCAAGCGCATGATCGAGGCGGCAACGGAGAGCCCTAGACCATAGAGGTGGCTCTGATAGCCGTCCGTCGGATCGAGGACCTCGACGGGGGAGAGTGCGGGAGACTCCGGCGTCAGTTCCGAGAGGAAGTCCGGCAGCCACACGGCGAGCTCGTCGGGGGTGAGGATCTCGGCCATGAGGTCGGCCTCGCACAATCCGGGGGAGAGGAAGTCCTGGCCGCTGCGTTCCTGAACGAAGTTCCAGGAATGATCGTCGGCGAAGCAGCGACGAGCGGATGCCGCGATTGCGTCGACGACGTCGTGTCGGCCGAGTAATCGTGCGCCGAGCAGAATGCGGCGCAGACCGAAGGCGGTATTCGGGTGGATTCCGTGGCGGACGGGTTCGGGCATGTGTGGAAGCCATGCCACGGTCAGGTCGAAGACCGTCTCGGCGAGCACCTCGGCGCCGGGAGCCAGATCACGTAACTGTGGCTCCTCGCTGGCCCGAAGTGCACGCACGAGTTCGACGGCCCAGGCCCAGCCATAGGGACGTTCCCAAGTCGGGTGCTCGCGGAGGAACTTTGCTTCGGCGGCGAGATTCTCGGTGCTGAGGTTCGAGGTGAGGACTGTGATGGCCTCGTCGCGCCAGGGTGCGGACTGGGCAGTCTCGGTGCTCAGTAGGGTCACGAGCAGGTAGTGCATGTGCACGCTGGAGTGCCAGTCGAAGGAGTTCGCGAAGGCCGGGTTCTTCTCCCGCGGTTCGACGATGTCGGCAGGTGAACCGGCGACGTGGTGGGCGGCGTACGGATAGTCACGGGTGATGTTGCTCAGGGCCACCTCGGCGAAGGGGGTGACGAACTCTGCAGACTGCGGCATGGATCCTCATCGGTTCGGGGATTTCACTCTACTCGGACGGGGCGCGTTGGCAGTTAGAGTGAGAACTGGCAGCGGCTCAATGAGGGGAAGGTGGGCGCGGGGTGGCGAGGTTTCCTCAGGTCTATGGCAAGACGGTCGATGAGCACACGCGTTGTGAGCATTATGCGACCGAGCTCGACATCATCGCCATTCGCTTCGCGTGCTGCGACCGGTACTATCCGTGCCACCTCTGCCACGCCGAGACCACCGATCATCCCGCCCAGCAATGGCCGCGTGAGAAGTGGGATCAGGCGGCCATCCTCTGCGGAATGTGCTGGTCACAGCTGACGATCGACACGTACCGGAGTACCGATGCTTGTCCCGAGTGCGCGGCGGCATTCAACCCTCGGTGTGCGGCGCATTCGAGCTACTACTTCAAGGGCTGACTCAGCGACCGCCACGTAGTTATCGCGGATTCCGCTGGGCGCCGTCCTCTCGTGCAGCTTGCTGCGAACCTCAGCTCACGAGGTGGCCGTCAATATTTACTTTAGGCAATCTAAAGTAAATATTCTCGGGCGGATGGTGACTTTAGCTCTGACCGCCATCGTTGCCAGGCTCTGCGTCCAATTCGTCTTTGCTGTTGCGATCAAAGAGGACGATGAACGTGGCGCCTGCCAGGATCAGCCCTGAGGCAATGACCGCGATGGGTCCGAAGTCGAAGGGCAAGACGCCGCGCAAGATCTCACGGACCGTTGAACTCGGATCGGCAAGAGTGGCGGCGACGAAGATCGCGACCAGGATTGAGACACCCAGGGCTGCGAGACGATTCCATCTGCCGCTGATGCGTCCCGAGAGTAGTCGCCCGGCCTTGATGATTCTGCCTGTACGCAGAATACGTAATGCGCCGACGAGTCGAATGATGCGAAACAGCTGCACGGGGCCGAGGGCGAAGATGACTCCGATGATCACGAGAACTGTGAGCACGATCAGCCACAGGTGCCGTTTGAACCAGGACTTCTTGTCAGGAGTAACGAGGAAGAGTATGAGCGTCTCACCTACGAGGACCAAGCCGGACAAGAGATTGATGACTCTGCCGGCGTCGCTCCACGGCTCAGAGAGGAAGGTGAGGAAGATTGCTGGGATCGAGACGAGTGCGGCGACCAGAACCGGCACTGCCAGGCGTTCCTGCCAGCGTTGCTCCCGGGTCGCTTTTGAGTCATCAGTCATCGTCACTATCAGGATAGTTGGTTGGCGCTGTGCTACCCCTCGAGCAGACCCCGAATGTCCTCGGCCGTCACCGTCTGGCTGAATGCCTGCCCGTTGGGGCCGCGCCCTTCGAAGGCTCCGCCGTCGGTCATGAGCGAGGAGAAGAGCTCGGCCTTCTTCTTCTGCAGGGCCAGGACCTTCTCCTCGATCGTTCCCTCGGCGACGTAGCGGTAGACCATGACGTTCTTCGTCTGTCCGATCCGGTGCGCTCGGTCGATCGCCTGATTCTCCGTCGCCGGATTCCACCACGGGTCCATGAGGAAGACGTAGTCGGCCTCTGTGAGGTTGAGGCCGAACCCGCCGGCCTTGAGGCTGATGAGGAACACCGGGGCGGCACCGGACCGGAACTCTTCGACGACCTGGCCGCGATTGCGAGTCGAGCCGTCGAGGACGACGTAGGGGACACCTCGGCGATCGAGATCCTCGGCGATCTTGGTCAGGAATGAGGTGAACTGGCTGAACACGATCGAGCGGTGGCCCTCGGCAACAACATCCTCGAGGCGCTCCATCAGCGCCGCCAGCTTACTCGAGGGCACACCTTCGTGTTCGCCGTCGACGATGCGCGGGTCCAGGGCGAGCATGCGCAGCAGGGTCAGAGACCGGAAGACGATGAACCGCTGCTTGTCGTACTCCCTGTCGATGAAGCCGAGGATCTTCTTCCGCTCCTTCTGCAGCACCCGATCGTAGAGCTTGCGGTGCGCGGCATTGAGCTCGACATTGATGACCTGCTCCTGCTTCTCCGGCAGATCGGCTGCGACGAGATCCTTCGTGCGGCGCAGCATGAACGGCCTGATCCGCTTCTGCAGCTGTCCCATTCGTCCCGGATCCTCACCACCTTCGATGGGCCGCACGTATTCCTTCTCGAAACGATGCGAGCTGGGGAAGAGTCCAGGTGCGGTGATGGAGAACAGTGACCACACATCGCGTAGAGAATTCTCCAGCGGAGTGCCCGTCAGAGCCAGGCGGAAGGGTGCGTTGACCGACTTCGCGGCCTTGTGGACCTGCGAGGAGCTGTTCTTCACGAACTGTGCCTCATCGAGGATGAACCCTGCCCAGTCCAGGCGGGAGATCGGGTCCTCGTCCAGGCGCAGCATCGCATAGGACATGACGATGAGATCGGCACCGGCGACCACCTCGGCGAGGGGCTTCTGCCTCTTCTTCGTCGACTCGGAAACGACACGAACGTCGAGGTCAGGGGTGAACTTCGCGGACTCCTTTGCCCAGTTGTCCACCACCGAGGTGGGAGCGACGACGAGGAACGGCGGGTGCGGTTCCCCGCTCCCAGAGTTCGCGTGCTCGGCCTTTGCGTGGGCGATGAGTGCCAGGGTCTGCAGGGTCTTGCCCAGGCCCATGTCGTCGGCGAGGATCCCGCCGAGGTGGCACTTGTGCAGCAGCGCCAGCCACCGGAATCCCTGCACCTGGTAGGGCCGCATGGTGACGCCGTTCAGGTGAGGGACTTCGACGGCGGGCAGGTGGTCGAGGTCGAGCAGAGCCTGCGCGGATTCCTGCCACGACTGGGCGGGCTGGGCCTCGTCAGCGAGCTCCTCGAACTCCGACCACAGGCCCACATGCAGGCGCGTGATCTTGGGCGACTCGGGTTCCCACTCGGGGATGAGATCGGCCTCGGCCAGGAGCGCCTTGAGCTTGTCGAAGGCGGGTTTGTTCAGCGAGAGGAAGGTGTCATCGACGAGCTTGATCTTCTTCGTCCCCGACGCCAGGGCTTTGTAGAGCTTGACGAAGGGGATGGGCTTGCCGTCGATGGTGATCTGGAAGCCGAGGTCGAACCAGTCGTTCTTCTCCGACTCGACCGAGGTGATCGTGATGTTCGGTTCCCCGCCGAGCTCACGATAGGGCTGCTTCTTCCCGCGCGTGATGACCTTGACGTGCTCGATCTCCTCAAGCCCAGGCAAGACATTGACGACGAAGTCCGCGGTGTCGACGTCGGAGAGCTCCATGTCGCGGGGGTGACCGGGCGGTTGGGTCTCAGCGAGGACGGACGCGACTTGGTCGAGCACGCCGCCTTCATGCTCTAGGTCGCGATTGTCGCGCGGGTCCGGAGTCGGGGTGGGGCGAGCGCCGGCTGTGGTGCGGATGGCGGAAGTCCCGAGCTTCGACAAGGGCACCACGGGCAGGGTCCGGCGCGGTCCCGAGTACTCCCAGCACCACTGCAGGCTCAGGTGGTCCTTCGCCCCGTAGACCATGAAGAGGACCAGCCGCGGCTGGCTGAACTGGGGGAACTTCACCGTTTCGTCGGTGCTGACGACCTCGGCGGAGGTGCGCAGCAGCGGGTAGTACTCCTCGAAGAACTCCTCGGATTCGCTTGCCGGGATCGTGATCGGGCCGGGCGATTGGAATACTGAGAGTGCTGACTGTGCGGTCGGTTTGGCCGCCGGTGCCATGGCTACGGTGAAGCCCGTGCGCAGATCGACGCCGAAGAACCCGTGCGTCCAGATGGGCTTGGTCAGACCCGGTGAGAATTCGCGTTGATCGATCGTGACCCGTGGCTGCACCCGCAGCTGGTTCTTCACCCGGTTGACGTCGATGATCGCCTTTGACTCACGCCCGATGTGCACGTCCATGCCCTGATTGACGCCGACGAGTTCGATCCCAAGTTCGGCGGCCTGAGCGAACATGTCCCACAGCAGCGGAGTGTGAAAATCGCCGAGGTTGTACGGCGCGCCATCGGGTGTGAAGTCGGTTTTGTCCCGGGTGCGCAGTCCCGAAAGTTGGGTGAACCATTCCTGGTGGCGGGGATCGACGTTGAACTGTCTGGCCATGCGATCGATGGTGCGCCAGGTCAGGGACTTCTTCACCCAGTTGCCGGATTCGCTGAGGATCAGCGGGCGGATCGCAAGGCTGGGATTGGAGCCGGGGGAGACCTCCTGCTTCTCCAGCACGACGGAGTGCTTCGGTTCGAACCAGGTGCGGGCCACGACCTCGACGAGCTCGAATCCCAGGGCCACAGGCGTATGCTCCTGCGGAGCCACCTCGGCGAGGGAGGCGAAGGCATCACGCCAGCCGGCAGCGTGATGGGACGAAGCATGGTCAGTGTCGGGCACTGTGCCATCTTCTCATTGAGGGCGGACATGTCGGTTCTCAGCGCCCACAGAACATCGTGTGGACACGCGATGTGGACACAGTCTTCGAAGGAGAACAGACTGTTGATCATGGGCCACGAGGGGGAGTGCGAATACACCGATGCGCAGAAATGGATGGTCATCAAGGGCCGGAAATGGCGCAGAACCGATCCGGAACTGCCTGAGGATATGGTCGCAGAACTGAAAAGCCACCTCGGCACAGCGCGCAACGCTGTCCGCACCGCACAGAAGACGGGTACGGACGAGGATGTCAGTGTTGCCCGAAATCGGGTCTCTATCGCCAAGCACGGACTCGGAGAACGAGGCGACTATTGGTGGCAGATGGACGTGGACCAGCGAATTGCGCGCGCTGAGGAATCCTTGGCCCGTCTGCGGTGAGGACCGTGGAGCGGTAAGTGCGGCTGCGCGATTAGGGCAGGAATGACGGAGCGCGCGAACGGTGCCGATTCGTACTGGCTTGGGCCCTCCGCTGTGATACCTGGCGGAGTTAGAGTGAAGAATGCCCGCTTATCCCGAAATATTACAGACTGTTCTCGACACGACTGAACCGCGGAGACTGGCGGAGTTCTATCGCCAGTTGCTCGGCTATTCCTATCGAGATGGTGATGCTCCTCCAGCGGAAGACCAGTCTGATGATGCCGACTGGTTGGTGCTCGTCGACGCAAACGGAGGGAGACGACTGGCCTTCCAGTGTGTCGACGAACTTCCGCCGACGACATGGCCGAGTTCGGAAGTCCCGATGCAGCTGCACATCGACGTCACTGTCGCAGATGTCGCTGAACTCGAATTCCATCGGGATCGCGCCTTGGGCATGGGCGCGAAGCTGGTGCTTGATCGTAGGGAAGATCCCGATGAGCCGCTCTACGTGCTCGCAGATCCTTCGGGGCACCCGTTCTGCATCTTTGTCGCGTAGGGGTCGGTGAGAGCGCCTGCGTCAGGGGTTGAACAGTTCGATCTCGTCCGGGGCGTAGTAGTCCTGTGCCCCGGCGCCCGTCCGCACGAGGTACTTTCCGGTCTTCTCATAGAGATAGACGACGGTGCCGACACTGTGTGCCATTGCTCCGGACGTGACCTGGACGGTATCGCCGATATTGAACTCAGTCATGGTTCAGTCTAAACATGCCGACTCGAGGAAGAGGCCAATACACTGGACTCAGTCAGGCAATGATGAGGCACCGACGACGCGGCGGCGAGGGGAACGGCTAGTGGGGTGGAGCACCAGTGAGTTGGCGGAGCTGACCGGGACGACGGTCAACACGATTCGGCACTATCACAAGCTCGATCTGCTCGCGGACCCCGAGCGGATGAGCAACGGGTACAAACAGTACGGACCCTCACATGTGCTCAGGCTCCTGCAGATCCGACGACTGCGCGAACTCGGAATCCCCCTGGCCGACATCAGCTCCGTTGAAGACGACCACGAAGCGCAGCAGCTCGCGCTCAAGCGGCTCGACGTCGAACTCGGGGAGAACATCGCTGAGTTGGAAAAGGCCCGTGAACAGATCGCGAAGCTGCTGCAACACGGCGCCCCAATCGACACCGCCTCAGAATTCATCGACATCGCGGCCACGATGTCCAGCCCCGATCGCAGCCTGATGTCCCTCTACTCGCGTCTCTACGATGAGGCGACGATGGCTGAGATGAAGACGATCATGACCGCGACGACTCCCTATGACCGAGAAGTCAATGACCTCGCCGAGGATGCCGATGACGCCACTCGCGCGAGGCTGGCCGAAGCGATTGCGCCAAGTATGAAGGAGCATCTGGAGACCAACCCCTGGCTGCTCGCCCCGCACCACGGGATGCGCGGAGACGTCGCCATGGGGCAATCGGCCATCATCGGATCGATCACTGAGCTCTACAACGAAGCCCAGATCGACGTCATGCAACGAGCCTTCATCCAGGTATACCCGACCTTGGACGTGGCGGAAGAACACCGTGAGCGTTTCACCGCCTTCATCAAAGCCCGCATAGCCGAGGAATCTGGCTGAGGATTTCCTGAGTTCAGTCCTCCGGACTTGACCCTGTTCTGAGAACACAGTTTCCACTGGTAGTAATCAATCGGACTACTTCCAGAGGACATCATGAACACCGTCATCACCTTCTTCCAGGACCTCGCCTCCCACGTCCCCGACCTCCTGCAACCGCTCATCATCGCGCTCGCCGGCGCAGTGCCCTTCGTCGAAGGGGAGATCTCTGCCGTCATCGGCGTGTGGGCCGGACTCAACCCGATCGTCGCAGGCCTCGCCGGGGCCATCGGCAACTTCGTCTGCGTCACCGTCATCGTGTTGCTCGGTGCCCGGGCACGCAGGGCCGTGGTCACTCGCCGGAGCCGAACTCGGGAGAGCATTCCCGTTGGGGTCGGAGGGCCCGGAGCAGCCATTGCCGACGAGAGCACACCTGCCGATTCGAGCACAACGGCGGAGGGTGAAGCGAGGTTCCTAGACCAGCCACCTGTCGAAAAGAAGCCCGAATCGAAGGGCCGCATCAAGTTCAAACGCTTCCTCAACCGCTTCGGAGTCCCGGGCGCGAGCCTGCTCGGCCCCCTGGCCATCCCCACCCAGATCACCTCGACGATCTTGGTCAGCGCAGGCGTCAAGACCTCCTGGATCCTGCTGTGGCAGGGAATCGCCATCGCAGCCTGGACGACTTTGACCACGCTTATCGCCATCGGAGCACTCGGCCTCATCACCAGTTGAACTAGAAAGGAAGAGTCATGACCACCGCATACCGACACAGGAAAGCCCTCACCTATTCGGCCCTGATCCTCGTGGCCACCGGACTCCCGTTCGCGATACCGTTCTCTGCCACGCTGCTCGGCTGGGCACTCGAAGTGCCGATGCGCCTGGCCTTCTCCGAGTCGATGCTGGCCACACTCGGCGTCTTCCTCGCTTGGTTCGTCATCTCCCGGCTCATCGACGTCATCCTCGATGGCAGCGACATCGGCGGCACGCTGACCGGACGATTGGTCTCGGCCGGTGCCTCGATGGTGCTCCTGGGCGGCGGTTACTTCCTCATCGTCGACTCCGCGCTCGCCTCACTGCTCATGGCCGTCACCGTCTGCGGACTGCTGTTCGCGCTGAGCTTCGCCATCGACCGTGGAATCGGTGCATCCCACGTAAGATGAAGTCAATGAATGATTCCGCCGCTGACAGGTCCCACACCGCCGCCCCCGCACTCATCGGGGCGCTGCTTCACCTCGCCGCGATCGACGCGGGCCTCGGCTCGGCCACGTCATCTGCGCTGAGTCCCGAGGACAGCGAGATCCTCACCGAGGTGGAAGTTGCCCTGCGCAATCAGACCTTGAGCGGGCGAGGCGTGGACGATGCCCTCGCCGAGGTGGCCGGATCCATTGCCAGCGTGCGCAGGTCTGCCAGCCCGGTGCCGCTGACCGCAGCGAAATACGAGAGGCAGCGCACCGCCGTCCTCGGCCACCTTGGCGTGGCCTCGAGCAAGGGCGCGAGCGTGTGGCCGCCGACGAGTCAGACCGCCGTCCAGCGCTTCGGCTCCTGGAACGAGGCGCTGAAGGCTGCAGGGCTGGCGACGAGCTCGGTCGGCCGCGCAAAGGGTCAGCTGCGCTTTGATGAGGCTGCCTACGATCAGGCAATTGCGACGTTCGTCGCTGACTGTGACGACCGTGATCTCGGTGCCACCTACAAGGCCTACGGCGAATACGCCGCCGAACATAAGGGTGAAGTGCCCTCGGCCGCGGCGGTGCGGAAGTTCTACGGAAGCTGGAGCGCAGCGCTCGCCTCGGCGGGGTGAGGGTCTGGTCGCCATCGGCTACCCGAACCTGCAAAAGCGCGGCGCAGGTGGAGTGGTCGTGCAGGTTCGGGTAGCTGGTGGCACAAGGACGGCTCAACACCGCAAATGTGCAAATACACAATTCTGAGTCCCACCTCGGTGTGAAATTTCATTGTCGCCGAAGTGCGCACAGGGAAGAGTGATGACAGTCACTTTCAATTCTGTTCATCTGCACTCCGGGAGGCACCACCATGAGTTCGCCAACTCGCACCGACGACGGATCCGTCGACAACTCGGGCACCGGCACAGCCGCCAGCGCTCGCCTCGATCGCGCGAAGATGCGCAAGATCGCGACCGCCAGCGTCATCGGCACCACCGTGGAATGGTACGACCTGTTCCTCTTCGGCACCGCCTCGGCGCTGGTGTTCAATCAGGTGTTCTTTCCTGAGCTCTCACCGGCTTTGGGTACGATCCTCGCGTTCCTCACCTTCGCCGCTGCCTACCTGGCGCGCACAGTGGGAGCGGTCCTGTTCGGACACTTCGGCGACCGCCTCGGGCGCAAGTCGATGCTGCTCGTCTCCCTCCTCGTCATGGGTGGTGCGACCCTGGCCATCGGCTTGGTCCCCGACTTCAACACGATCGGCATCGCCGCCCCGTTCATCCTGCTCACCCTGCGCATCATCCAAGGGTTGGCGCTCGGCGGCGAATGGGGCGGGGCGGTTCTCATGACCGTCGAACACGCACCTGAGGAGCGCCGAGGCTGGTACGGCTCGATGGTCCAGGTGGGCGTGCCCGTGGGGACCCTGCTGGCCAACCTCGCCTTCCTCATCGTCACCGGTCTCGTGTCCGAAGAAGCACTCATCTCCTGGGGCTGGAGGGTCCCGTTCATCGCCTCCGTGCTGCTCGTGGCCGTCGGCATCTACATCCGCCTCAACATCGAGGAGACGCCGAGCTTCCAGCAGGTCCGCGAACAGGGTGCGAAGGCCAAACTGCCCTTCGCCCACCTCATGCGCCACTACTGGAAGCCCGTCATCCTCGGCGGCGTCGCTACCCTGTCGACCGGGTCAACATTCACGCTCATGGTTGCCTCCGGCGTCAACTACGGAACCCAGGAAAAGGGGCTGTCGAGCAACTTCATGCTCTGGGTCGTCCTTGTCGCCTGCATCATCGGACTCGTCTTCATCCCGGTCTTCGGCCGCCTCTCCGACAAGGTCGGACGGCGCCCGATCATCGCCGCAGGAATCGCCGGCGAAGTCATCCTCGCCTTCCCGTTCTTCTGGCTCATGAACACCGGCAGTCCCGCCGCAGTCTTCCTCGCCTACGGGCTGATGATGATCGCCTTCTGCGCGAACTACGGACCGATCGCGACCTTCCTCGCCGAGCTCTTCGGCGCGAAGATCCGCTACTCCGGACTGTCCGTGTCCTACATGCTCTCGGGCCTGCTGGGCTCGGCAATCACCCCCGCGATCACCGTGTGGCTGCTCGACGTCACCGGCAAGTCCGACTCGATGGCCTGGTACATCGCCGGCTCCGCGGTCCTGTCCCTCATCGCCCTGTTCCTGCTCACCGAAAACCGTCTGCAGAGCATCGACAAGGCGGATACCGCTGAGGCCGGAGTCAACGCTGACACCACCGCCGAGGTGGGGGTGGAGAACCGATGATCCGCCGCATTGAAACAGCCCCGGGTTTGGCCCCGAGTATCGGCCCGTACTCACAGGCAGTGGTTGCCAATGGGTTCGTCTTCACCACCGGGCAGGTGCCCTTCGCCGCCGACGGCATCACGCCTGAAGCGTTCGAAGACCAGGTGAGGACGTGCCTGGGCAACCTGCGATCGGTTCTGGAAACCGCCGGCAGCGGCATCGACCAGGTCGTCAAGGTCAACGCCTATCTGACCGCGCCGGAACAACGGGAACCATTCAACCGTGTCTATGCGGACTTCTTCGGAGAGGCCAAACCGGCACGGACCACCGTGTGCGTCTCCATCTGGGACATCTCGCTTGAGGTCGAATGTGTCGCGGTTGTGGGAGACATGTCCGAAGCCAAGGGTGGGGCTGCATGAGTGCTGCGATCCCAGCTGAATTGATCGAGGCGCTCCGGGAGGTCGAGTTGCCGACGCTCGGTCACTTCCTCGAGGAAGGGTTCTGCACGCCGCGCATGGTCCCGATCAACGCGGGAGCGCAGATGGTCGGTCCGGCTCGAACTCTTGACCTGCGCGAGCCCGATGCGCTCGCCGTCAATCGGGCACTGCACGGACTGAACCCAGGTGACGTCCTCGTCATTCGGGTCGCAAGCGGTATCCACGCCCCGGTCGGGGCGGTCACTGCGGCTGCAGCGATCGCGCAGGGTGCCGCAGGCATCGTCGTCGATGGTCCCGTCACCGACGTGTGTGCACTGCACGACGTGCAGGACCGGTTGCCGGTCTTCGCCACGGGGCTGATCGCACGGACGACGAAACGCACCGGTCGCCTCGGCGATGATGTCCTCGATTGTGCGGTCGACATCGACGGCGTCATGGTCAGCCCAGGTGATCTGGTGCTCGGCGATCGTCAGGGTGTGCTGGTTCTTCCGCCGGCAGGGCCAGGGGACGAAATCCTTCAGGCGGCGTTGGCCTCCGATCGTGGCGAGTCGGCGCTGTTGGCGAGGATCGCGGCGGGCGAGGATCTGCGGGAGCTGCTGCCGGGATAGGCGTTCAGAGGCGTTCGATCATAGTGTTGCAGGCCTCGTATTCCCATATGACTGTGCGTGAAAACGTGACGTTTTCCAAAGCGCACCTCCTGAAAAAAGCGCGCGTCGAAGCGAACCCATGTGATGTCTGCCAGTTTGCGTCAGAAGAAGTGTGGTGCGCGGGCTCTGAACCTTTATCGGAAAACTCCGAGATCTCGCTCGCTGGGTGATTGCCCCTGAGGTCCGGAATCAGCGGCATCGCGACAGCGGTTGGTCCACCGGTACTGGCACGGGCGGCGTGCGACGTCGATATAGACTTCGCAGGAATTTCGTGTGTACGCGCGGTTCCTGGAGCCAGTCTCTACGTCAACGAGCGGCACGCTGCCGTGCGGTCCACTGGGAACCGCACAGCGGACAGAACCTCACTCGAGAAGGCGTCCTCCCTTGATGACGGAGTGAATTGAGCTGTCTGCGTCGCCCAGTACTGAAACGTCGTCCAGCGGATTGGCGTCGAGGACCAGCAGGTCGGCGGAAGCCCCTGCCGCTACCACGCCGAGGTTGCCTTCCTGTCGGAGCAGTTCGGCGGCTGTGGTCGTGGCCGAGCGCAAGACCTGGTGGGAGGTCTGAACTTTGGCGCGAATGGAAAATTCCTGGCCCTGGTGTGGGTGCATTCCGCCCAGCAGATCAGAGCCGTAGGCGATCTTCACATTGTGCTCAGCTGCCAGCTTCAGCGCATCCAGGCCAGCGTAGAGGACGTCGTCGATCTTATTCTGGCTAGCTTCCGGCAGGCCGAATTCAGCGCCATCCTGCTTCAAACGCTCGTATGTCACGAGGGTGGGGACGAGGAAAGCGTTCTTCTCGAGAAGGAGTTCGACGCTCCGGCGATCGATGAGGTTGCCGTGTTCGATGGAGCGAACGCCGAGTTCAAGACCGCGATTGACCGACTTCGCAGTGTAGGCGTGTCCGAGTACATACCGATTCGCCGCTTCTGCTTCCTCAACTGCTGCTCGGATCTCATCGTCTGAGAACTGGGTCGAATCGACGCGGTCAGTGGGGGAGGCCACTCCGCCTGAGAGCATAATTTTGACGTGATCCGCACCCGTGCGCAGATTCTCCCGGGCGGCCTTTCGCACCGCGTCAGCTCCATCGCAGACAATGCCGATATTCGGACAGCACAGGTGCTTGTCCATGACATGAGTCCCGGGCCCGCGCATATCTGCGTGCCCTCCGGTCTGCGACAGCGCCTTGCCGCCGAAGAACAGCCGCGGCGCAGGGAAGAGATTCTCGCGCGCTGCCGCCGCAATACCGAAGTCTGCGCCTCCGGCATCACGCACGGTGGTGAAACCGCGACCGAGCATGTCTCCCATCAGGCGTGCGGCCTGGGCGCCGAGGTAGTAGGGAGATTGATCGCCCAGGTTGCCGAGGTTCGCGGTGGCAGCCAAGACATGGACGTGAGCGTCGATCAGCCCGGGGGAGACGATTCTGCCTTCGGCATCGAAGCAGTCGGACCCCGAAGGAGGGCCGCTTCCGCCGACCTCGATGATCTGCTCGCCATTGATGGTCACTGTCGTCGGCTCGGATATTGTTGCCGTATCCACGTCGAGGACCCGTGCGTTGATGATCGTGCTGATGCCCTGACCGAGATGCATTCCGTGTCTCCTTCATTGGATCCGATTAGGATGATGGGCCCAGAGTAGATGAAATGCAACATTTTTTGCAATGGAGGTCCGAACTGTGAGCAGCTTCTCCGAGTGGGTCGACACTCTTCGATCGGCTGCACGGCTGACGCGTGCGACGAAGACGATACTGGGTGTGATCAAGACGGACCCGGAAGAGGCTGCATACTGCTCTGCCCAAGCTCTTGCTGACATAGCAGAGGTGAATGTCGCCACTGTCGTTCGGGCCGCTCAGTCTCTCGGATACTCCGGTTGGCCGGCCCTCTCCGCCGAAATCCGCACCCGCTATCTGGCGTCGCTGAGCCCACGCAGTCTGTATCTGCACAATCGAAGTCAAGGGCTGTTGGCGACAACGATCGACAAGGACATCGAACTGCTCGAACGAATGCGCGATGGTCTCGATGAGAGCGCTTTGAACAGAATGAGCGAGCACATCATCGCCTCCGAGTCCACGGGTGTGTTCGCGACGGGCTCCTACGCGGCCCCCGGAATGCAGCTGTCGCATGTGGCCCAGATGCTCGGCTACCGAGTGCGTCTGCATTCGGGCTCAGTGACGTCGATGGTGAACGAGGTCAATCTCCTCACCTCGCATGACTGCTTCCTCGCAATCACGCTGTGGAAGTCCTCCCGTGCCGTGGTGCAGCTGGCCGAGGTCGCGCGTGAGCAGGGGGCCAAGGTCCTCGTCATTGCCGATCGACGGACTGCGTTGACCGACATTGCCGACGAATATGTCCTCGTGCCCGCCGAGTCCTCCGAGCTGATCTCATCGCTCGTGTGTGCAACCAGCGCCGTCCAGTATCTGCTGGGGTGCCTTGCCCGACATGACGAGGAGCGGACCCAAAGCATGCTCGGACGCATCGACGACCTCTGGGGAGCCACCTCGGCGATCGCCGAAGAATGAGACGTTTGCAAAATATGTTGCATTCACCTGTGCTCATCGTTGAGAATCGTGGTCAGCGCATCTGTGCTCCACGACACAAGGGAACCCTATGAACCTCACATTCGTCATCGTCCTCATTGCCTACGTGGCGATCATGATCGCCATCGCTGCGTGGTTCGGTCGTGCTTCTGCCATGAAGGACGGCGAGGACTTCGTCCTGGCCGGCAAATCCCTGCCCACCTGGGTTCTCGCCGGGACCCTGCTGGCGACCTTCGTCGGCTCCGGTTCGATCATCGGCGGAGCGAACTTCATCTTCAGCAATGGTCCGCTGGCGGGGATTCTGTTCTTCGGCGGCACCTTCTGCGGGATCATCGTCCTGTACTTCATCGCTCCCAAAGTCCGGAGAAACGGGTTCCGCACCGTCCCGGAACTGTTCGAATCCAAGTTCGGCCGACCGGTTCGCGTTGCGGGCACCATTGTCGTCCTCGTGGCGTTTATCGGCATCACCGCGTACCAATTCACCGGAGCCGGTTATATCCTCACTCTCATTACGCCGCTGAGCACAACGCAAGCGACGATCGTCGCCACGGTGCTCATCACGTTCCTGTCGCTGTCAGGCGGGCTGAAGTCTGTAGCCTGGACCGACTTCCTCTCGGCCGTTCTCATTGTGATCTCCCTGCTTGGAGCTCTCGTCTGGGTGTTCCTCAATGATCTCGGCGGTTTCGGCAGTTACGTCGAACGGCTGGACCCTGCGTTCAAGTCCTTCACTGGTGTACTCACACCCTGGCAGATCCTGGGCTACTTCCTGCCACTGTTCCTCCTCATCCTCGGAGATCAGAACATGCACCAACGCCTCGCATCCGCCCGCTCTCCCAAAGTCGCCCGCAACGCGACGATCCTGTTCTTCATCGGAGCTGCGCTGATCGTCGCGCCGATCATTCTGCTTGCCTCAGGCTCATCCATTCTCATACCCGAGACCAATCCGGACATGGCGGTCCTCGCACTCGCAGAAGGCGAGTTCACGCCCGCGGGCATCGGTGCCGTACTCCTCGTGGCCGCACTTGCGCTCATCATCACCACCGGGTCGTCCTACCTCCTGACTTGTTCCGGCAACGTCGTCTACGATCTCGTATTCATCAAAGACAAGGAACGAGGAAACTCCAAGAAGGGGGTCCTGGTCGGCAGGGCTTCTGTTCTTGCGATCGCGATCTTGGGCTTCATCATGGTTCAGTTCTTCGAATCTGTGCTCGCTCTTCAGATGTACGCCTATACGATGTATGGCGCCGCGATCACCCCGACGGTTCTGGCCGCCCTGTTCTGGAAGCGAGTCACGGCAGCTGGCGCATTGTCGTCAATGGTCGCAGGTGGCGTCGTGACGGTTCTCTGGGAGGTCAGTGGCAGATCCGAGGACATCAATTCCGTCATTCCCGCGCTGCCTGCAGCGATCGTCGTCCTTGTCGTGGTCAGTCTGGTGACCAAGCCGACTGCCGCTCGGAGGAAGTCACCTGAGATGGACAGCAAGATTGTGCACGAGTCGTAGAAGCAGCTTCAGAGCGTACCTGCTCCGGCCACCTGAACCTGCAAAAGCGTCGTGCAGGCGGCGGTGTCGTGCAGGTTCGGGTAGCTGGGGCTGAGGAGCTCACCGCGACGCGGCGAATGCCTCCAGCCGGTCGCATGCGTCGTTGATCGTCTCGGGTGAGACGGCGAATGTCAGGCGCAGGTAGCCTTCTCCGGCGGGTCCGAAGGCGGAGCCGGGGATCGTGGCCAGGTTGTGGTTCTCCAGCAGCGCTATCGCGAGTTCCCAGGAACTCAGTCCCCACTCCTTGACGTTGACGAAGGCATAGAAGGTGGCTTCGGGGCGGATGACGCGCAGCCCGTCGATGGCGTTGATGCGATCGATGAGAATCTCGCGCCGTTCGGCATAGGAGGCCACCATCATGCCGACGTCCGTCTGTGGTCCCTCGATCGCGGCGATCGCAGCCTCCTGAACGAATCCGGGCAGGCTCGAGGTCAGTCCCTCCTGGAGCAGGGACATCGGAGCGATGAGGTCCTCACCTCCGATGACGAAGCCGCAGCGCCACCCGGTCATCGCATAGGTCTTCGAGAAGCTGCCGATGGCCAGGAACCGGTCGAAGTCTGGGCGCACCTCGGCGATGGATGTGAACACGGCATCGTCGAAGACCATCTGGTCATAGACCTCGTCGGAGATGATGGTGAATCCGTGCTCATCGGCGAGATCGGCGATCTGCTCGAGCTCGGCCCGGTCCATGACCGAGCCCAGCGGGTTCGAGGGGCTGTTGATGATCACGGCCGCGGTTCTGTCGGTGATGGCGGCCTGGACATCCTCGGCGCGGAGCTTGAAGTCGTTGACCTCCCGCACGGGAACCGACACAGCCGTCCCGCCGAGGCGGTGGACCTGACCCATGTAGTTCGGGAAGCTGGGATCGGGGATGATGACTTCTTCGCCCGGGGAGACGGTGACGTCGAGGGCGAAGGTCAACGCCTCCATGGCACCGAAGGAGACCATGACGTTCTCCGGGCCGATGCCCCGATCCCAGCGGCCGGAGTATTTGCGGGCGATCGCGCTGCGTAATTCGGGGATGCCGGCATTGGCGACATAGCGGGTGTTGTTGTTCTCGATGGCTCTGATACCGGCGGCCTTGATGTGCTCCGGGGTGTTGAAGTCCGGCTCGCCGACGGTCAGTTTCACCGCATCGGGGAAGTCGAGGGCGAGGTTGAACATCTTGCGAATGCTCGAGGCCGGGTAGTTCTCTGCCACCGGTGAGATGCGGCGGTACGTGCGGGTCATGGAGTCCTTCTTTCGCTACTCGTGCAATCCGGCCAGGCGGGAGCCGAACTGGGCGAGCAGGCTCGTCTTCTTTGCGCCGGTGATCCGTTCCCACTCATCGGCGATGTTGAAGATCTTGTACATCGAGCGGATGCCCAACCACCGGATCGGCTCGGGCTCCCACTGGCCGGAGTAGTGGTCGTTCCAGGGCAGTTGTGTGAGTGCTGTCGAGGCTCCCGATGCCCGGTCGAGAAGCGTCTTCGCCGCCAAGTGCGTGGCCGTGACTCCGTGTCCGGCGTAGCCGCGGGCCACGCCGATGCGCTGGTTGGTATCGAAGAAGATCCCCGCGCACCAGTCCCGGGTCACACCCAGGGCACCGCGCCAAGCGTGGTCGACCTCGAATTCGAGGTTGGGAAAGAGCGAGGACAGGCGCGTGCTCAGCAGCTCGACCACCTCGGCGGGGACCTGCCCGTCACCGGGCAACCGCGAGCCGAATTCGTACGGTGCACCGCGACCGCCCAAGGCGATCCGATCGTCGTCGGTGCGTTGGGCGTAGATGAAGGTGTGCGCGGTGTCGCCGAGGCATTCGCGGCCGTCCCAGCCGATGTCCTCCCACGCCGAGGCGGGCAGCGGGTTGGTCGCGATCATCGACGAGAACACGGGGATGACCTGACGTCCTTCCAGCCCGGGCAGGTCACCGGTGACGGTGTCCGAGTAGCCCTCGAGGCAGACGAAGATCGTGTCCCCGGTGACCGGGCCGCGATTCGTTGCGACCACACCCTTGCCGATGTGACCCGCCGAGGTGTCCTCGCAGATCGTGACGCCCTGATTCTTGAGGACTGCTGCCAAGCCACGCGTGAGGAGTGCGGGGTCAATGCGGGCGGTGCCGGGGAAGAATACGCTGCCGTGAGCGTTGTCGACGTTGATGTGTGCCTTGGTCGCCTCGGCGTCGAGGAACTGCATGTCCTCGGGTCCGTAGCCGTACTGTTTGTCACCCTCGTAAAGTTCGCGCAGTCGGGTTATTCCGGCCTCGGACTGGGCGATGTCGATATGGCCGCCGCGGACCTGATGGGCGTCGATGCCCTCGCTTTTGAGAACCTCGAGGACCTCGTCGATGGAGTCGAAGAGTGCAGACTGGAATGACCTCACGGACTCCACCCCGCTCAGTCCGGCAGAGCCGACCGGGCCGTTTGGGTCGGTGTCGTTGGCACGGTCGACCGCCTCGGCGTACTTGGCCCTGTTGCCGGGCATCAGTGTGGAGAGCCAGCCGCCGTTGCGACCTGAGGCACCGTAGCCGATGTGCTTTGCCTCGACGATGGTGATCTGCCAGTCGGGGTGAGTCTGCCTGGCGTAGTAGGCCGACCACAGGCCGGTCATGCCGCCGCCGACGATGATGAGGTCCTGCTTATCGGTGGGCAGTGGGGAGGGAATGGTGGTCTCGGGAGGGGACTGGGTCAGCCAATGGGAGGCCTCGCCGTTGAGGTAGGACATGGAATCAGTTCTATCCCACCGTTGGAGCGAAGTAAATGGTTGCAGGGCGGCGTATTGCCATATGGATTCCGTGCAGTCCAGGGGCGGTTTCATGACTCGGATCAGTCGATGAACCGCGGCTCTGGATAAACTGGCACCATGAGCGCAATGGAGCCGATCAACACCGACGATTTCCCTCTCGACCACGAGCCCATCGAGGACTGGCAACGGGTCGGTGCAGCCACCTCGGCGACCGACAGCGATGCTGGTTCACGCGTTTCGCCTGCCGACGCGACCACGGCTTTTGCAGAACTCGGTTCGATCGCCGGCGCCGACTACGGCCTGTGGGAGATGAGCGCTGGTGCCATGCGCGATGTCGAAGGCGATGAGGTCTTCATCGTCATCAGCGGCACCGGCCGCATCGAATTCGACGAACCTGACCTGCCTCCAGTTGAGCTCTCGCCCGGCACATTGGTCCACCTCGAAGACGGGATGAAAACTCGCTGGCACGTTGACGAAGCACCCCTGCGGAAACTGTTCATCGCGCCCAGCGAATAGCGGGTCTCACGCACCCGTACGGTGGCGAACCCACACATTCGGCTCGATGTAGACGGCAGTGGCGTGCTCGACATCGCAGGCGGCTCCCAAGACGACTCTGGTTAGACTGGCAGGCAAGTCGACTGGGGCGAAAGGGTCAATGATGATCGACCAGGCTTTTCCGCGGGACCTCGTAATGATCGGCGCGGTGTTCGGACTCGCGGCGTTCATCTGGTCAGGATGGGCGCAGGAGGGCCCGCCGGGTCGCGCCGTCTTCCGCGTCATCCTCGGCGCACTCTCCGTGTGCGGACTCGCCTTGATGGTGCCCAGCATCCTGCTGTCGATCCGACACTGGGACGAAGCGACGGCGATCGCCACCGGAACCACGACCGTCACCGTCTACATCGTCATCGTCTGGGCTGAGATCATCGTCGGCGGTGTGCTCGGTTTCCTCGCCATCCGTTCGGGGCACTCGGACTGGGTTGCGCCGCTGATCTTCGCGATCGTCGGCATCCACTTCTTCGCGCTCGCCATGGTCTTCGCCCAGCCCGTCCTCCACCTCGCCGCGGCTCTGCTGACCGTGGTCGCGGTTGTGGCGCTTCTTCTGCCGCGAGATATCGCCGCACCGAGTTTCTGGTGTGGTCTGCTCGGCGCACCGGTGTTCTTGAGTATCGGACTATGGTGCCTGATGGCCGGTCGCGACGCTCTTGCTGTGAGCTGAGCGCGCTGGCTGCGAACTGACAGCCGGGCACCACTGACATTCGACACCACAGTGTTCTATCGTGAGGGAATCGACGGGAACCGGGAATGCAGATCCGCAGACTTCCACACCGTCAGTGATCTGATTGAAGGAGCCGACAATGAAGACTGCTCGCCGCTTGGAGAACCTCGGCACCGAGACCTCGTTTCGGGTTGCCCAGGACGCCGCCGACTGGAAGGCCCGCGGCAATGTGGTCTATCCGTTCCACCTCGGCGATCTCAATTTCCCCATGGCACCCCACATCGTCGAGGCCATGGACAAGGCGATCAAGGACGGCAAGACCGGCTACTGCCCGGGCCCGGGGATCCCGGAACTGCGCGCAGCACTGGCCGATGACATCGGCTCCCGACGTGGGATGAGCATCGACCCCGCCGAGGTGGTCGTGACCACAGGTGGCAAGCCGGTCATCACGAAATTCCTCCAAACCGTCATGGATCCTGGCGAAGGCGTGCTCTACCCCAGCCCCGGCTTCCCGATCTACGAATCCCAGATCGAATACCTCGGCGGCACTGCCCTGCCCTACCGGTACGTGCCCACCGACGACGGATTCGCCATCGACCTCGACCACCTGCGGGCCTCGATCGACGACCAGACCGTCGCCATCATCTACAACGACCTGCAGAACCCGATCTCGGCCGAATCCACCGATGCCGAACGTGAGGCCATTGCCCAGATCGCCCAGGAGTTCGATCTCTGGGTGCTCTCCGATGAGGCCTACTTCGAGATGCGCTACAAGGGGAAGTCGAAGTCCATCGCCGCGCTTCCCGGCATGCGCGAGCGCACCGTCATCCTCTACACGTTCAGCAAGAAGTTCGCGATGACCGGGTCCCGCTTGGGCTGTGCTGTCGCACCTCGTGAGATCGCCGAGGTGATGTCGACGTTGAACACCAACGACGAATCGTGCACCACCCATTACGTCCAGTGGGCAGGCATCGCCGCACTGCAGGGACCACAGGACGGCGTAGGGAAGATGCTCGAGGTGCTGCGCAAGCGTCGGGACGCCACCTGCTCGATCGTCAACTCGATTCCGGGCATGAGCGTGGCAACGCCTGGCTCAACGTTCTACGTCTTCCCCGATGTCACCGAGGCGATGGCGGCCATGGGGATTGCCACGCTGGGTGAGTTCTCCACCGCGGCACTCCACAACACGGGAGTCTCCTTCTGCACCCGCGAACACTTTGGCCGGAAGCAGGAGTGGGAGGACCGCAGTTACATCCGTCTGGCCTACTCGGGCATCGGCGTCGACGAGATCAATGAAGGTCTTGGGCGCCTACGTGACTGGGTCACGCAGGGCTGAGCCAGCTGGTCGCCGCCGGTCGAGCCAGTTGGCCGGTCGAGCTGATTAGTCGGCGGGTTCGGGCTCAGGTTTCCGATCATTGATGAACGGTGACTTCTCCGGCTCGGGGTGCCGCATCTTCTGAACGACGATGATGGCGATTCCGAGAGCAACCGCGCCAATCGCTGCCCACACATTGGTGCGCAGGCCGAGGACGACGAAGCTGGGGTCGAGGCGAATGGACTCCCAGACGATGCGTCCGGCGCCGTACCAGACGAGGTACATGCCGAAGAGGCGTCCCCACTGGAAGAACAGGTGGCGGCCCAACCACAGCAGGACCAGGGCGCCGAGGCTGTTCCAGATGACCTCGTAGAGGAACGTCGGGTGGAAGAGGGTGTCGACAGGCAGCCCGGGAGGGAAAGCCGGATTGTTCGGGTCGATCTCCAGGCCCCAGGGAAGTGTGGTCGGTTGGCCGAAGAGCTCCTGATTGAACCAGTTGCCGAAGCGACCGCACGCCTGGGCGAGGATCAGTCCCGGGGCGATGGCGTCGAGAAGTGCGGAGAGTTTGATGTTGAGCCGGCGGCACATGATCAGCGCGCCCAGGGTGCCGCCGATGAGTGAGCCGAAGATGGCGATTCCGCCCTCCCAGATCGCCCACACAGAGCCGGGCTCAAAGGGATTCCACGGATTGCGACCAGGGCCGAAGTAGTCCGTGTAGTGGGTGATGACGTGGTAGATCCTGGCCCCGATGATGGCCATCGGGACGGCCAGGGTCGCAATGTCGAGGACTTGCCATTCCTCGACTCCGCGCTTGGTCAGACGGTGATTGGTCAACACGATGGCGATGACGATTCCCGCGAGGATGCACAGCGCATAGAAGTGAATCGTCAGGGGGCCCAGCGAGAAGCTGGAGACGCTCGGGCTGGGAATAGAGGCCAGAACATCGTGGGGCAGCGTGGGCAGGTCGTCGACCGCTGGATTGGCAAGCACGGTGCCAGTCTATTTCCTCGACCCCCTGAAGAGCCATTCCAGCAGCCGTGCGCAGCTTCGTCCACCGGTTGAGGGGTGCCAGCACCGTCGAGTGAGATGATGACACCTATGGCACTCGACTTCACCCTCGTTCAACTGCGGTACTTCCAGGAGGTTGCCCGCAGGGAGAATATGACCGAGGCGGCCAAGCATCTCAACGTCACCCAGTCGGCGATCTCAACGGCCATGGCTCAGCTCGAGCGGACCCTGGGCATCGACCTGTTCATCCGGCAGAAGAACCGCTCCGTGGTCCTTTCACCTGCAGGCAGACGTTTCCTCTTCGAGGTCAATCCATTCCTCGAATCCTCCGATGCCCTCGGCGAGACCGCCCACGGGCTGGCGCAGTCGCTGAGCGGGAATCTCACGGTCGGGGTTTTCTCACCGATTGCTCCGACCCGGCTGCCGCTCATCCACGCCGAGTTCGAGAAACGCTACCCCGATGTGCGGGTCAACTACTTCGAGGCCGACCTCCACGAACTCCAGACCGCGGTCATCGCCGGATTCTGCGACATTGCGCTGACGTACACGCTGGGGCTGACCGACCGGTTCGACTCGTTCCTCATCGACGTCGTCAAACCTCACGCACTCGTCTCACTCAACCACCACCTCGGCGGGGGAGCGGAAGGACCGCGTCCGATCCATCTGAGTGAACTCGCCGACGAAGACTACATCCAGCTCGATCTGCCGTTTTCCCGGCAGTACTACGATGAGCTCTTTCGCATCGCCGGCATCGTGCCGAAGGTGCGGCACAGCTTCGCCGGCTATGAGACCGTCCGATCATTCGTCGCGATGGGCCACGGATACTCGCTGCTGAGCCAGAGCGTGTCCTCGGGAACGTACATCGGGTCGATGACCGTCGACGTGCCGCTGCTCGACGATTTCCCGAGCATCGACCTGTCCATGGTGTGGCCCAAAGAGGTACGTCTGAGCCGACGAGCGCGTGCGTTCAGCGAATTGACCAGGGAGATCCTGGGACCCGCGGAGCAGTAGGCCGACGGCAGGCCCGGGCTAGTCAGCCGGCCCGAGGTGGACGGCTCCGGGACCGAGTCTCTGGGGTCAGTTTCCGAGTCCGAACAGCCTCTGGACGAGGTTGCCCTTCTGCTCGGGTTCCGGATCATGTCCGCCGCACCACTGCTGTGCAGGAACCTCGCGTTTGACGGAGTCGATGTGGAGTCCGCATCCGTCCCAGGTCGTCTTGCCGCAGGTAGTGCAGGTGACTGCTCGGCACATAGTTCGTCTCCTTGAGTGGTCTGTGGGTATGGGGCCTCGCGCAGTTGTGTGACTGCGAGTTTGAGCCTGCGAGCAGTCTCGCACGGCACCGTGCTCGGGCGCATACCCGCGCCACTCAACAACTGGACTTACGGCTCATCAAGTAGATCTATGGCCAGGTTAAAAAGTATCTGTTGGACTGATGCACGAAGCCGGGCAACAATGGTTCCACACCTGAGGACTAGGCAAGGGAGCTTCTATGTCCGCGACACCTGCGACCCCCACGACACAACCGAAACAGTCCGGCAAGACCACGAGCATGCAGAAGAAGGTGCTCGTCGGCGGCAGCATCGGCCAGTTCGTCGAGTTCTACGACTTCACGCTCTACGGGCTCTCGGCCGTCATCCTCTCCGAGTACTTCTTCCCCGACGGTGACCGTGTCACCGGCCTGCTCGTCATCTTCGCCACCTTCGGCGTCGCCTTCGTCATGCGGCCCCTGGGCGGACTGTTCTTCGGTGCCCTCGGCGACAAGGTGGGCAGGCGCAAGACTCTGACCGTCACGATCTTCCTCGTCGGCATCTGCACCGCGCTGATCGGCATTCTGCCGGGCTTCGACCAGATCGGCTGGTTCGCGCCCATCCTGCTCATCCTCGCCCGACTGGGCCAGGGCTTCTCCGCTGGCGGCGAATCGGTCGGCGGACCCTCCTTCGTCTACGAGCACGCACCGGTGGGCAAGCGCGGACTGTGGATCAACATCACCCTGGCCGCCACTGCTCTGCCCTCTGTCTTCGCCGGCGGCCTCATTCTGCTGCTCTCGACTGTGATGAGCGACGCGTCCTTCGACTCCTGGGGCTGGCGCATTCCCTTCCTGTTGGCTCTGCCGCTCTCGGCCGTCGGTCTCTGGATCCGCTCGCGCACCGACGAGTCCGATCTGTTCAAGAAGACCGCGGCCGAACGCCCCAAGGAGTTCAGCCCGATCCGCGACTCCTTCCGCGAGAACTCGGTGGGCATGCTTCAGGTCTTCTTCGTCCTCGGACTCACCGCCCTGGGCTTCTACATGCTCTCGGCCTACTTCGTCACCTACATCCAGACCACCGGCGACCTCACCCGCGAACAATCACTGCTGACGAATGCCATCGCCATGGCCAGCTACACGATCTTCCTTCCCATCGCCGGAGCCATCGGCGACAGAGTCGGACGCAAACCCATGCTCATCGCCGGCTCCATCCTCCTGGCCATCACATCGATCCCCGCATTCGGCCTGGTCACCAGCGGCAACATGGGCCTGGCGTTCCTCGGACAGACGATCTTCGTCATCTCCCTGTGCTGCTACGGCGGAGGCTGCTACACCTTCTTCTGTGAGCGCTTCTCCACGAAGACCCGTTTCACCTCGGCAGCGATCAGCTACAACATCTCCTACGCCATCCTCGGCGGAACCGCTCCGTTCGTCGGCACCTGGCTCGTCGACATCACCGGCGTCAACACCGCACCAGGGTTCTACATGACCATCTGCGCGGTGATCGTCCTCGTCCTCATCTTCGTCACCCGCCTCCCCGAGACCCGGGGCCGGCTGGGGTGACCGCCGGGCCACCTCGGCGATCCGAATCCCACTTCAGCACCAGACTCGCAAGAGAAAGAGACGCACCATGACCACAGCATCCCCCGGAACTTCGACCGCAGCCTCCTCGTCTGCGGCAGCGTCCAGCGACGCTGCCTTCCTCACCGACTTCCACCACGTCGCCACATTCGGCGCCACCGACAACGATGGCGTCGACCGGCAGGCACTGACTCTCGAGGACAAGCAGAGCCGTGACTGGATGCGCGGCTGGGCCGAAGGCAACGGCTTCGAGGTGCGCGTGGACGCGATCGGCAACATGTTCGCCTGCCTCGAACTCGTCCCCGACGCCCCCTACGTCCTCATCGGCTCACACCTGGACTCCCAGCCCCTGGGCGGCCGCTTCGACGGCGCCTACGGAGTCATCGCAGCCCTCTTCGCAGCCCTGCGCGTCAAAGAGAACGTCGCCGAATCCGGACAGAAGCCGCGCTTCAACATCGCCGTGGTCAACTGGTTCAACGAGGAGGGCGGACGCTTCGCCCCATCCATCATGGGCAGCTCCGTCTACGCCGGACTCTTCGGCCTCGACGAGATGCTCGCCGTCCAAGACCTCGAGGGAACCTCCGTCGCCGAGGCGCTCGCCGCCATCGGCTACAACGGCACCGACACCCCGCCCGAGGCGATCTCTTACGCGGAGATCCACATCGAACAGGGCCGCATACTCGAGCGTGAGGCCACGAACATCGGCGTCGTCGAATCCAGCTGGTACACGCAGAAGCTCGACATCGACGTCCTCGGCGAACAGTCCCACACCGGCGCCACCGCCATGGCCGATCGCCACGACGCCCTCGTCGCAGGCGCAAAGATCGTCCTCGCCGTCGCCGACGTGGTCAACGAGTTCGCCGACGAAGCACTCGTGTCCTCGGTCGGCCAGCACGTCGTCGAACCCAACTCACCCATCGTCGTCCCCCGCCGCGTGCACATGGTCGCCGACCTCCGGTCCTCCGATCCGGACATCGTCAAGGCCGCCCGGGATACCCTGCACCAGCAGATCGCGAGCATCGCCCTGGAGCATGACATCACGATTAAGGTTGAGGACTTCGACGTCCGCGGCAAGCTCTATTTCCCGGAGACCGGTGTCGAGCTGGCTGAGAAGGCCGTGGCCAATGAGGGGCTGTCGATCCGGCGCCTCGAGACCATGGCCGGCCACGATTCCGTGGCCATGAACCACCGGGTGCCCGCCGTGATGATGTTCGTGCCCAGCGTCGACGGCGTCTCCCACTGCGAACGCGAGTTCACCACCGACGAGGACATGATCCGCGGCCTCGGCGTCCTCACCAACGTCGCCACGGAGTTGGTCAACGGCGAACTCAGTGAGGACCGCGACGGTGAAGTGTGGGTCGGGAAATCCGTCGCCGAGGCACGCGCATGACCAGCAGCGAACCCTGGGCACTGTCCGCGAGCGAGGCACTGACGAAGTTTCGGTCGAAGGACCTCTCCCCGGTCGAATACCTCACCTCCCAGATCGGAAGGATCACGTCCGAGGACGAGCGCATCAATGCGGTCACGGAGGTCGTGGAGGAGGCGGTCACCTCGGCGAGGGAGGCCGAAGGCTTCTACGCACACGCATCGAATGATGAGCTCACCGAGGCGGCCGCCGCCCGGCCATTGCTCGGCCTGCCCGTGATCGCCAAGGAGAAGCACGCGATCGCCGGGCGGACGCTGAGCCAGGGGCTCATCCACGAACGCGACACCGTGGCCGGAGCAGACGGGGCGATCATCGCCCGCATCCGCGCAGCCGGAGGGTTCGTCCATGCCCGAGCGACCTCGCCGGAACTCAGCTGCGCGACGGTCACCCATTCCCCGATGTGGGGCGTGACCCGCAATCCGTGGAACCCTGAACTCTCACCCGGCGGGTCCTCGGGCGGCTCGGGCGCGGCGCTGGCGGCGGGCTTCGCGCCCCTGGCCACAGCCTCGGACATCGCCGGATCGACCCGGCTGCCCGCCGCGTTCACCGGCACCGTCGGATTCAAGGCACCCTATGGTCGGATTCCCGGCGTCCAGCCCTTGGCCGCCGACTGGTACCGCGGGGACGGACCGATGGCGCGCACCGTCGCCGACACCGCTCTGCTTGCCCGGGTGATGGTCGGCGTCGATCCCAGCGACCACGCCACCATCACCTCACCCGGTTTCCTCGACGGCTTCGATGCCACCTCCGCCGAGGTGGTCGAAGGGTTGAAGGGGAAGCGGATCGCTCTCTGCCTGCGCCTGGGTGACTTCCCCGTCGGTGAGGACATCATCGCCAATACCCGGGCGGTCGCCTCGGCGCTCGAGGCTGCGGGGGCAATTGTCGAAGAGGTCGAACTGCCGTGGAGGGCGGAGCGGATCTTCGAAACCGCGTTCACGCACTTCGGCAATATCCTCGCCCCCGCGATGCGGGCCGCGACGCGCGGGCACGAGGACACGCTGGCCGACTACACGCTCCAGATCATGGCCGACGCCGAGGCGGTCGCCAGCCGTCATACGTTCTACGAAGGGCTGGCCGCTGAGGCGCAGATCCAGGCGGAACTTGCGACCGCAATGGAGAGATTCGATGTCCTCCTGGCCCCCACCTCGGCGGTGGCAGGACTCGAAGCCGATGCCAGCTACCTCGACGGGATCACGATCGACTCGAACGGTGTGGGCCGGGAAGAAGTCGGTGCTGGTAATGGCGCTGGCGGCGACGGCGGGGGAGTGCGGCTCGAGCACTATTGGCAGTCGCACATGACGATGCCCTTCAACATCTGCAACCGGGTGCCGATCGTCAACGTGCCCTCCGGCATGGCCGACTGCGGAATCCCGACGGGCCTACAGGTCATCGCCCATCCCTTCGACGACCGCACGGCCTTCGACGTCGCCGCTGCAGTCGAGCAGCTGGTGCCGTGGACGGGGATCGCACCGGGGTGATTGCTTGCCACGGCTGAGCAGCATGTCGTCTGACACGTCGCTCAGCCTTCTGGCACGATGAGGAGCGTGGGCGAAACCAACGGAGCGCAAGGGGAGCAGGGTTCAATGCAGAGCCTCGAACAGACACTGGCTGCAGTCGAAGGAATCGGTCGAGACCTCAATGCCGTCACCTCGGTGATGGGCGATCGCGCACGCACCCTTGAGAAGAAGTCAGCGGAGCGTGCCGCTGCCGGTGAAGAAGCACGAGCTCTCGAGGGCATTCCCTTCGCGGTCAAGGACGTCATCAATGTGGCTGGATTCCCCACGACGATGGGGTCGAACGTCAGCAGTGGACCCGACCCGAGTGCATCGGCTCCGGTGGTGAGTCTCTTGGAGCGCGCCGGTGCGCTGCCGGTGGTGAAGACGAACTGTCAGGAGTACTCCTACGGCATCCTCGGTGATGAGAGTGCTTTCGGGCGAGTCATCAACCCGGTTGACCCCGCGCTGTGCACCGGTGGGTCAAGCTCGGGGTCGGCAGCTCTCGTTGCTGCCGGAGTGGTGCCGTTGGCGCTGGGAACTGACACCGCAGGTTCCGTGAGAGTGCCCTCCGCCTGTCAGGGCGTCATCGGGTTCAAACCGACCTTCGGCACAGTCTCGGCCGAAGGGGTCTTCCCACTGTCGCCGTCCTTCGACACGGTGGGCCTGTTCGCACGAAACCTGCCGCTGCTCACCGCAGCCTTCAGGGTGATCTCTGGGAATGGGGCGGATGCAAGTCCTGCAGTCTCCTCACCTGCAGAGACGCCGAGGATCGACCTGAGCCTACTCAACGCGGCAGACGAATCGGCCGCGGGGGTACGAGCGTGGGCGAGCGAACATCTCAGTGGATCGGGGAAGGCAACGACCACCTCGGCGAACGTCGATTATCTGACGGAGCTCATTGAGCGGGGGATCGACTTCTATGACATTGTGCGCCGCTATGAAGCCTATGTTCTGCACAAGCAGTTCCTGGATGACCAGGGCGAGCAATACCAGCCAGGCGTCTGGGCGAAGATCCTATCGGGCCAGAACATCACCGAGGCCGAGTATCAGTCCAATGTGGCTTCCTTGGAAGAACTTCGGGCTACCGCCGAATCGTTCTTCGACGACGTTGACTTCATCATCACGCCTGCCATGGACGGTGAAGTGGCTGCGTGGGATGAGCTCGGACCGGAGTCTGCCGCGAAATTCATGCGCTACTCCTTGCCTTTCAACGTTCTCGGGTGGCCGGCAGTGACGTTGCCGATCGGAGCAACCGTGGGGGAGGCCCAGAGCCGCATGGCAGCTGGGGCCAACTCACCTGGGTCGGCCAAGCCGGCGAAACCCGAGTCGGTGCAGATCGTCGGCCCACCGCGCAGCGACGAGAGACTGCTCGAATTCGTCAACGGGCTCTGATCGGGTCTCGGCTACGCTGAAGACAAATTCAGCAGCCACGAACGAAGCGGAGCCGCCCCGTCATGAGGCCCACGCACAGCCAGATGATCACGATCACCGACGATATGCGGGCGAACGTGGCGATGGTGCCAGCCCTGGTCGTCGGCCTCGTGCTCGTCCTGGGCCTCGACTTCAACCCGCTCGGTGCGGAGGCAGGGCAGCTGGGGGATGTCGTTGAAAAGCTCATCGCGATTTTCCTCTTCGCATGGCCGATCTTCGCGCTGATCTATCTGCTGTGGACTCACGCCGGGCTGCACGAGCTCGACGAAACCGAGCTCATAGTGCACTCGCGCTGGGCGCTGGCTCGCAAGCGGCGCTGGTGGTCGCGATACTTCAGCAACGGCGGGGCCGTGTCATGGGCGACTTTGGCTGCGTACGTCGCGATCGTGCTCAACATCTACCTCGTCACCATGGGCTCGGACGGGAGCATCGTCCTATCCGTGATTCTCGGGCTGGCGAACGTGGTCGCTTCGTGGTCGGTCATGGTGTACTCGTTTGCTCTGGAGTTCATGCGACTCGACCTCGGCGGAGGGGGAAGCCTCGGCGCCAGGCAACTCGAGTTCGACATGCCGGAAGAGCGGGCATTCGGTGACTATCTGACGTTCGCGGTGCTGTCCTCGACGATGACGGCAGCTCTGCCAGGGCGAGCAATCACCCGCGAGGGATGGAAGATGGTGCGCAGCAATGTCATTGTCGCCTTCGTCTTCAACTCGGTCGTCGTGGCGACGCTGGTGTCGATGTTCCTGTCCTACCTCAAGATCTGAGGAGTGTCTGACCGGCGCGGTCAGGCGAAGCGGTGCCTACCGACAAGTGCAGCGCACAACGAAAAGTGCGGTGCCGCCTGCTTAGTGAACAGGCGGCACCGCACTTCATGGTGTTGGTCTTGAGGGTCAGCTCATTGTGCTGTCCTCACAATCTCCAGCAGCTGTCAACGGGTGCCTTGCCGTCGAAGGTGCGATTCGTAAACAACTCGACGCGAGGCAGCGAGGCGATGTAGCCGCCGATGTGCGTCGGGCCGAGATTGCCCTCGAACGCAACCTTGTGGCCGGCGTCGCACCATTTCGAGGCCAGTTCTTTGCCCATTTCGAAGGGCACGACGTCATCGAGGCGGCTGTGGTTGACGAGGACCGGGATGTCTGGGATCTCGGCATCTCCCAACCGCTGCTTATCGGCAACATCCATGAACTTCTCTTGGACGAGGTCCTGGAATGAACTTCCGTCCTTCGTCAGAGTGCTCGTGTCGAGGAAGGCGTTCGACAGGACTGCTTCGATCGTGCACTGGTTGGAGGCGCTTTCGACTCTGTCCAGGCCTTCCTGATTGAGGAATTCAGTCAGGTCGACATCTGCCTGATCGGCGAACGAGGAGACTCCGTAGAGCAGGAGTCCTGTCTGCATGCTGGAGAGGCCGGAGACCGTCTTGTAGAGGTCCGTCGGAACGGCACCCGCCGAGGCGGAGGCGAGGCTGAGGTCTGGCGCCCAGTCATCCGCGAGTTCCAATGCCGCGGTCGTGGCATGTCCGCCCTGCGAGTAGCCGCGCAGCTGAAGCTTCGTGTCTTCATTGATGGTGCTGCCTTCGACGTTCTGAACCGCCTTGGCCGCATCGAGGACGGATCGACCTTCCTCCACGCGGTTGAGGTAGCTGTGTGCGCCTTCGGTACCGAGCCCGACATAGTCGACGACGAGAACCGGACGCTTCGCCGCCAATGCAGAGGTCACGGAGATGCCCTCGTATTCGGTGCCCATTGCCATCTGCCGGCTGGGAGCGCACTTATCGGCGATGCCCTGCGTGCCAGGTGAGATGACGACAGCGTCTTTCGCGTCGCCCTCCGCACCTTCCGGGGTCAGCAGCGTGGCAGTGGCCGCTCGTGCTGTGCCCTTTTCGTCGGTGGTCTTGTACATATACGTCGTGGACTTCGCATTGTGCTCAATGAGCTTGATGGGATCGACGTAGAACTTCGACGGCGTCTGCTTGACCACGCCGCCGTTCTCCTCCGGCAACTGGTCCGGCGTCTGGTAGAAGTCCTCGGGGACGCCGGAGTCGGGAAGGTCTTCGAGCGCTGCTGCGTACTCGACATCAGCAGTGGAGATCTCATCCGACTTGTCGACGGCTGCCTTCGCATCCTCGACGCTGACGCTCTCTGGGACATTGCTTCTGTTCAGGGAGTCCGAGTCTTCGGCCTGCCTGTCCTCGATCATGCTCTTGGCTTCGTCTTCGCTCTGCGGGACCAACGATTGTGCCTGGGCGGGTGCCGACACTGTGCCAAGTGCGAGTGTCAGCCCGGTGATGGTGGCAGCGCTCAGCATTGCGAAGCGTCGTGCGTGTGGAAGCGTTCTATGACGGGACGTGCCCATATGTGTCTGGTCCTGTTCTGTCATGTGTCTCGGCATTGAGGATGCGCGAACAGTTGTGGTGTCGCCGACCGACGGGACAAGTGTGCCCGTCCTTCCGATCGTCTCTGATGCAAGGCCTGTATGGTGACAGGCATCACAATCCTACTCGAGGGTAGAACTTATCAGTAACATTTCTTATCGGTCAATCGAGAAGCGCGAATGTGCAGGTGGGCCAGTCGCCGGGTGATACCTGTCGGCAGACATTTCAAGTCAGGCTGAGTAGGTTGCAACCTACTCAGCCTGACTTGAAATGTGCATTTTCCGCATGCACTCGCGATGTTCCCGCTGCTGCGGTGACTCCAGCTTTAGCCTCGGCTGCGCTGGGCGTCCAGTGCCTCCACATCCGGGTAGATGGTCTCCGAAGGGGCAACGCTGCGGTTGCGGAGCATGAAGAAGTAGAGGAGGAATGTCACCACGATGCCGACGATCCACGAGATATCTGCGCCGCCGAGCTTCTCGACCATGGGTCCGGTGTAGAAGGACTGGGCGAGGAACGGAATCTGCACAACGACACCGACTCCATAGGCCACCAAGGCTCGCCAGTTCCACTTGCCGTAGCGACCCTTGAGGTCGTAGAAGGCGGGGATGTCGAAGCGGTCCTTCGAGATCAGGTAGTAGTCGGTGAGGTTGATGATGCTCCATGGAGTGAAGACCATAAGCAGGGCGAGGACGAAGTTCTTGGCCTGCGCACGGCAGAGATCGGTCTGCGACGGGCAGATGACGCCAACATCACGCTCGTGGCACCGCTGCTGAACTGGACCGCGGCCGAGATCAAACTCTGGCGCGGCCATCCCGTCGACGAGGTGATGCGGCGAGCCGACAGCGGAGCCATCCTCAGCGACTACCTGGCGATGCAGGTTCCGGCCAGGATGGTCCGGGCCGTGGCCGCCGATGTCAGGGGCGATCACGACGGACGTGCCGCTGCCTTGCGGGCGCTGCTGGACGTAGACCCCTGGACTCAGGAGCGGAACTCGTTCTGGCCTTGGGCCGCCGAAGTCGTCGATGCCCTCATCATCCTCGGCCACTCGGACCAGGCCCGGCAGATGTCGGACGACTTCGTGGCCAACACCCATGAATCCAGGTCCCATGTGCGCGCATTGGCCGCGGTCGCCTCGGCGCGGATCAGCCAGGACAGCGGCGACATTCCAGCCGCGGAGGAGAGCTTCTCCCAAGCGCTCGAACTCTTCACCGACGGACAGCAGGACACTGCAGCCGCGCGGGTGCTGCTCAGCCGCGGGCAGATGCTGCGCCGGGCCAATCGTCGTCGCGACGCCGTGGAGAGCCTGGTCAGAGCCCGCGAATTCTACGAAGGCGTGGGCGCCACGGTCCTCGTCAAACGCTGCGACCAGGAGCTGCGCGCCACCGGCATGTCCTGGCGCGGGATGTCGGAGTCCGAGGCCACACGCACCTCGGCGAAGAATTCCACCGACTCAGGCGGCTACGTGCCGCTGACCCCACAGGAGAGGTCCGTGGCCGACCTCGTGGTGCAGGGAATGACCAACGCAGAGGTCTCGCGGAAGCTCTTCATCGCAGAGAAGACCGTGCAGTACCACCTCACGCACATCTACGGGAAGTTCGGGATCCGGTCGCGCACCGAACTCGCCGCCGTCCACCTGTCCGGTGACGTGCCGCCGGTGTGAGGCAGCGATGGGTGTGAATGAGCGAGGGCGTCACGGCAATTGCCGTGACGCCCTCCGCGTTGCTCTGTGACTGAGTCAGCTCAGTTTACGAGTTCTGCTCAGCCTTCGGGATCGAGGACGAAGTTGTAGATCGTCATCTCACCTTCGGCATCCGGGTTGTCCTTCGGCTCGAGCAGCAGCTCGGGCTTGACCGCCGAGGCGATGTCGTCATCGTTGTGCGGATCGCCGGGGAAGTAGAGCTGCGAGGTGATGAGCTTGTGACCGGGAGCGTGCACCTTGAAGTGCAGGTGCGCCGGACGCCAGGCGTGCCACCCGGCAGCCTCAATGAGCTGGCCGCAGGCACCCTCTGTGGGGATCTGGTAGGGCGCAGGGCGGATCGTGTGGATCTCGTACTCTCCGTCTTCGTTGGCGACGAAGGTTCCACGCAGGTTCCACTCGGGCAGGCCCGGGGCGAACTGCGAGTAGAAGCCCAGGTTGTCGGCGTGCCACAGCTCGAGCTTGGCTCCGGGGATGGGTTCACCGGTGGTCGAGGTGACCTGGCCCTTGAACATGAACGGGGTGCCCGGTTCGTCGGGGCGCATGTCGATGGTGCCGTTCCACTCGACCTCAGGCGATCCGTCGAGGTAGTAGGGTCCCTCGATGGTGCCCTTCGTTCCCTCACGGTCCTGGTTGGCGACCTCTTCAACTGCGTGCTCGATCCACACGTCGAGGAAGAGCGGCCACTCGCCGTCTTCGCCGACCTTGATCAGCCACGCCTTGAGGGCGTTGTACTCCTCGTAGCTGACCTGCTCCTCTTCGACGATGTCGGTCAGCGCCTTGACAGCCTTGCCGGCCAGAAGCGCCACGCGCTCGTGGTCGACGACTCCGCCGCCGGCCTGAGACTGGCGTTCGCGGAAGCGGGCGGAGGCATTGGCGCCCGAGTCCGCAGCCTTGGCGGTGGTCTCAGTCTGGAAACTGTTCTCTGACATGTCTACTCCTTTGTTGATGTTGTGTACGTCAGGTTTGTGGGGGTGGTCAGCGGTCGATGCGGTAGTGGGTCAGCTTGTCCTCGTCGACGGCATTGCCGACGCCGGGAACGGTGGGGGCGTGGATGTGCCCGTCCTTGATCTCCAGCGGGGAGGCGATGAGATCATCGGCCATGTCGAGGAAGTTCGACATCTCGCCCGGGTACCGAGAGGAGTGCTCGAACGCCGCACCGAAGGTCACCGTGGCGATGCTGCCCAGCTGCGTGTCGATCTGATTGCCCATGAGCACGTCGAGCCCGAGGGCCTCGGCATAGGACAGGATCTTCTGCGACTCCGTGAAGCCGGTCCGCGCGGTCTTGATCGACAGGGCGTTGGCTCCGCCGGTCTGGATCTCGCGAGCGGCATCGCCGAGGTTGGGCGCCGATTCGTCGGCGACGATCGGAATCGGTGATTTCGTCACAAGCTGACGGCGGGTGAGCACCTCGGCGGCATCATTGGGTTCTTCGAAGAACCGGAGGTCGAGCTCGGCTGTGGCCGTGAGCACCTGGGCAGCCTCGGTGGCGTTCCAGCCACGGTTCGCATCGAGGTAGAGCAGGGCGTCAGGCCCCAGCGCTTCACGCAGGGCGGCGACGAGCTCGACGTCGAGAGAGACAGGCCGGCGGCCGACCTTGATCTTAAACGAGCGGACACCGTAGGTCTCCGTGAATGACAGTGCCTCGTCGACGACCGCCTGGGTGGGTGAGAAGCCGAGCATATGCGAGACCTCCAAGGAGGAGGCGAACCCGCCGAGGAGGCGGTGAACAGGGGTCGAATACGCCTGGCCGATGAGGTCCCAGAGGGCGATGTCGACGCCGCCCTTGGCCGTCTGGTTTCCGATCGTGCGATGCAGTTTGGAATGGATCGTCGCGCGATGAGGGGATCAGCGCCGATGAGTGCATCGGAGAAGACCGTGTTGATGACGGCGATGACAGACTCAACGGTCTCCCCGTATGTGTAGGGGCGGGGCGGAATGTCCGCAGTGCCGACGAGGCCGTCGTCGGTGTGGAGGCGCAGCAGCACGTGTTCGATGTGGTGGACCGCGCCGCTGGCGAACTTCAGCGGCTTCTTCATCGGGATCCGGTAGGGCACCGTCTCCAGGTGGGTGATCTTCACGATGTGTGCTCCTTCGGTTCGGCAGGTGATGCGGCCGGATCGGTTGCTGTTTCGTCGATGACGTCGGAGACCACCTCGGTGATGATCCGGGCCATTCGAGTCACGGTCTGGGTTTCTTCGTTCGTGCGCCACGCCAGGGCGAGCTCTGTTCGAGGTGCCTCGGTGATCTCACGGAAGTGGACGCCGGGGATCTCCAAGGCCGTGGCCGTGCGGGGGACGATGGCCGGCCCCAGCCCGGCGGCGACCAGCGACATCAGAGTCGACGTCTCCGAGGCGCGGATCGAATAGTCGGGGGACGCCGACTGCTCGGAGAGGAACCCCGTCGTGACGGCCGAGACCACGGAGTTCTCCGGGTAGCCGACCAAGGCTGTCTCGGCCAGCTCTGCGGCTGTGATCGACTCGAGGTCGTCCAGCGGGGAGCCGGTCGGCACCGCCAGGATGCAGGTCTCATCTCCGAGCACCTGGTAGCTCAGTCCCTTCATCGGGGAACCGTAGCGCAGGAGCGCGATGTCGATGCTGCGCTCGAGCAGCTGGGAGACGAGCCGAGGCGTGGTCATCTCTCCGCTGACACCCAGCTGCAGATTGGGTGCGGCCATGGCTGCGCGGCGCACGACCTGCGGCATCACCCCGTAGGTCGTCGAACCGGTGAAGCCCAAGCGCAAGGGACCCTTGAGCCCCGCGCCGATGAGTTGGACCTCGGTGCCGAGAGTGTCGAGTTCGGACAGGACCCGCCGGGCCTGCTCGAGGAGGTGGCTTCCCGCCGAGGTCAGGGCGACGGTGCGGGTGGTCCGGTTGAGCAGGGTGGTGCCCAGCTGTCGCTCGAGTTTGCGGATCTGCTGGGAGAGATAGGGCTGAGCCAGCTTGAGGCGTTCCGCAGCCTTGCCGAAGTGGCGTTCCTCGGCCACGGTGGCGAAGTACTGCAGCTGGCGGGTCTCGAGCATCATTGCGAGGCACCCGTCAGGTGTGCCGATTCTTCGTCCACCGTGTGGATTCCGCGGAAGTGCGCGGCGTGGACGAAGTCGGCGAAGTTCAGAGCGGCACCGCGGTGGGCGGCGATGCGCAGTGCCAGGCGCAGCACCATCTTGATGTCACGGGCGGTGATGTCGACGAAGTCATGGACCAGGCGGTTAAGCAGGTCCGCGTTGAGCTCGATGTCGTTGCCGCGGGCCATGATCTGCCAGATCTGACGGGCATCCTCGGGACTCGGGGCGTGGTATTCGATGACGGCGGCACAGCGAGCGAGGATCGCCTCGTCGACTCCGTTCATCCGGTTCGTCGTGAGGAAGAGGAGCCCGTCGAAGTATTCGAGGGTGCGCAGGAACTCTGCGACGATCGCGTTCTGGACGAGGTCGAGGCCGCGTTCGAGGACGAAGACATCGGCCTCGTCGAGGAGGAGTACGGCATCCCAGCGCTTGGCCCGGTCGAAGATGACCTCGAGGTTCTTCCGCACGGCCTCGGGCGTGATGCCCAGCGATCCGGAGTGGATCGAGTACAGCGGTTTGCCGATGACCTCGGCATACACCTCGGCGGTCAGGGTCTTGCCGACTCCGGGGCGACCCTTGGCGAGGATGACGTTGCCGGCGGACTTGCCGTTGATGATGTCGCCGGTGAAGACGCCGATGTCCGAGGTGAGAATGGTGAGCAGTTCGCGCTGTTCGTCGGGGAGGACCAGCTTGTCCTGCAGGCTCGGGTCGTAGGCGTAGGCATCGAGGTTGCCGGTATTGACGTCGAGGTAGTCCTGGGCGCCGAGGTCGAAGACGCGCACGGCGGTGAGCAGCGGAATCGTTCCCAGTTCGTCTTCGTCGAAGAGGACGGCGGGGGTGGATCCGCGCAACCCGGCGATCTCATCGGGGGCGACGTCGTTGACGACCTTGCGTCCGGCACGACGATTGGCAGCGCGGTGGTCGTCGGTGCGGATCGCGCGCCCGGTGAAGATGTACTGGGAGCCGAAGCCGTGGTCGATGATCTCCTTGAACTCGGCCAGGCGAGTCGAGTATTCGTCCTTGAGTGACTGATTCTCGCGGAAGGCTCCGGCCGCGGTCAGTGCCTCTTCGGGGGTCTTGCCGACGATCTCGGTGTCTTCGAAATAGAGGACGCGGGGGACTCGGGAGGGGCGCTTGACCGTCGGATTGTCGGCCTCGAGGGTCAGCTTCACGCGGGGTCCGCGGGTCTTGTCGCCGTGTTCGACCGCGATGGTCATCACGAGGTACGGGTGGACGTAACCATCGGATTCGCGCACGTAGAGCCAGCCGTCGATGCGGCCCGCGCGGAGGAATTCGCGCAGGACCTCGGCAGCTGAGGTGATGTCGGGGATGACCGGGTAATCACCGCTGCGGCTGGCTTGGATCGCCGCGACGGTGCGTTCGAAGGGATGTTCGCCGAGCTTGGCTGCCGTCGTCGCGAGATCGGTCAGTGCCTGGTCGGTGAGGTCGCGGTCGGGGATTCCGATCTCCTTGGAGCGCCAGTTCTGAGCCCGGGTGCGGGTGGTCAGAAGGTCCTGGGACTCGGTGCCCGCGACGACCGCGGTGGGGGCAGTGAACATCGTCGTTCCTCTTCTCTGATGCTCGGAGATTCGGTGTTTCACTCGTCACACTATGCCCTTTTCATCATTACTTACAGAATCGATATCGTCTCGATTGAGAAGTAGGTGGCATAAATGGATGGGGAGGTGGCATCGACGACTGCGAGGTGGCACGGATGCTCGAGCCCCACCTCGGCGAGGGTGTCTGATATTTCGGACGGAACTTGATCCAGACCACTTTCGCAAATCTCGCCAGCCGTCAGAATGGATTGTGTAGTCAGGGACGACAACGGCTCTGGGGAATCAATCTCCGCACAGCCGAACCCCCGGAACCATTCCGCTCTGCCGGACACGATGACAAGGAGAGTCACATGACCACGAAGCCCGGCTTCACCCAGCACGATCCCTCACGCGTGATCCGCGCCGATCGCGGCACCGAGATCACCGCCAAGAGCTGGCAGACCGAAGCACCCAAGCGCATGCTCATGAACAACCTCGACCCCGAGGTTGCCGAACGTCCCGAAGACCTCGTCGTCTACGGCGGCACCGGTCGTGCGGCTCGCTCCTGGGAGGCCTACGACGCGATCGTGCGCACCCTCGATGACCTCGAGGATGATGAGACTCTGCTCGTTCAGTCGGGCAAGCCGGTCGGTGTCATGCGCACCCACGAATGGGCACCTCGTGTGCTCATCGCCAACTCCAACCTCGTCGGCGACTGGGCCAACTGGGAGCACTTCCGCGAGCTCGAGGCCGAGGGCCTGATGATGTACGGCCAGATGACTGCCGGCTCCTGGATCTACATCGCCACCCAGGGCATCCTCCAGGGCACCTATGAGACCTTCGGCGCCATCGCCGACAAGCGCTACAACGGCACCTTGGCCGGAACCCTGACGATCACCGGCGGCTGCGGCGGCATGGGTGGGGCCCAGCCGCTGTCCGTGACGCTCAACGGCGGCGCCTGCCTCATCATCGACGTCGACAAGACCCGCCTGGACCGTCGTAAGTCCAAGCGCTACCTCGACGAGGTCGAGACCGATCTCGACACCGCACTCGCCAAGGTCATCGAGGCCAAGAAGAGCAAGCGGGCCCTGTCCGTGGGACTCGTCGGCAACGCCGCTGAGATCCTGCCGATGATCCTCGACCGTCCTGAGGCCGCAGAGGTCGACATCGTCACCGATCAGACCTCGGCGCATGACCCGCTGTCCTACCTGCCCATCGGCGTCAGCGTCGATGACTGGCACGACGAGGCCGAACAGGACGCGGAGAAGTTCACCATCCGCGCCGAAGAATCCATGGCCAAGCACGTGCGTGCCATGGTCGAGTTCCAGGACCGCGGGGCCGAGGTCTTCGACTACGGCAACTCGATCCGCGACGAAGCCCGCAAGGCCGGCTACGAGCGCGCCTTCGAATTCCCCGGCTTCGTCCCGGCCTACATCCGCCCGCTCTTCTGCGAAGGACTCGGACCCTTCCGCTGGGTCGCCCTGTCCGGTGATCCCAAGGACATCGAGGTCACCGACAAAGCTCTGAAGGAACTCTTCCCAGAAAACGAGCACCTCCACACCTGGCTCGATGCCGCCAACGAGTACGTCGAGTTCGAAGGCCTGCCGGCACGCATCTGCTGGCTCGGGTACAAGGAGCGTCAGCAGGCCGGTCTGCTGTTCAACCAGCTCGTCGCCGAAGGCAAGATCTCGGCCCCGATCGTCATCGGCCGCGACCACCTCGACTCCGGCTCGGTCGCCAGCCCCTACCGTGAGACCGAATCCATGC
The DNA here is from genome assembly GCF_028201555.1 of Brevibacterium sp. BDJS002. Classification (NCBI taxonomy): domain Bacteria; kingdom Bacillati; phylum Actinomycetota; class Actinomycetes; order Micrococcales; family Brevibacteriaceae; genus Brevibacterium; species Brevibacterium sp. BDJS002. Next base: position 412,862 of record NZ_CP116392.1, read on the forward strand.
TCGACGGCACCGACGCCGTGGCCGACTGGCCGCTGCTCAACGCCATGGTCAACACCTCATCGGGTGCCACCTGGGTGTCCATCCACCACGGCGGCGGAGTCGGCATCGGCCGCTCCATCCACGCCGGTCAGGTCTCCGTGGCCGACGGCACCGAGCTCGCTGCCAAGAAGCTCGCCCGTCTGCTCACCAACGACCCGGGCATGGGCGTCATCCGCCACGTCGACGCCGGCTACGACCGCGCCGCCGAGGTCGCCGAGGAGCGCGGCATGCGCGTTCCGATGATCCCCGAGCTCGACAAGCGCGACGAGGAGTCCGCCGCGCAGTAACGGCTGCGGGTAGGCCGCGGGGTAGTCGCGGCTGACTCGCCAGCGCGCCTGCACGCCAGCGCGCCTTCGAAAGGGATCGATCTAAGTTGAATAGCCCAGCTTCAAAGAGGGGCTCTGAAACTTCGATCGGTCCCTTTCTCATGATGCGTCCAAATCTCTGGGCGTCCCATGCTCGAGCCGCGACGCTTCACTCTGCGGAACAGTACATAGGTTGCAGCCTGTGTACTGTTCTGCAGAGTGATACAGGTATCTGGTTCTGCCGGTGAGCAGTGCAGGCGGTTGCCCGAGTCTACGAGGTCACAGGCGTGGTTACTATTGAGTTATGACGACTTCGAACACACCTTCCGCACGGGTTCACAGCAATGGAGGAGGAGCCGCTGACGACTTCACCTTCCCCGTCACCGAGCTGGTCGGACTGCCCTTCACCCGCGCCCAGAAGAATCCGCACGGTGCCTGCCTGAGTTGGCCCGAAGGCCGCATGGACAACACCGAGTTCGCCGCGGCAGTGGCCGCGACCGCACGGGAGATGAGCACGAAGCACGGCATCGGCCGCGACTCCGTGGTCGGCGTGCTGCTGCGCAACGTCCCCGAGGTCATCACGACGCTGTTCGCGACCTGGTCACTCGGCGCCGCGCTGACCCCGATCAACCCGGCGCTCAAAGACGACGAGGTGCTCTTCCAGGTCGATGACTCCGGTACCTCCCTCATCGTCGGTGATTCCCGCGCCGAGGCGCTGGCCGGCTCCCGAGAGATCGGTTTCCTGTCCGTAGGCGACGACTGCTTCCGCGGCGATGGCGACCCTGTGGGCACGGTCGATGTCGTTGATGACGACACTTCGCTCATCGTCTATACCTCGGGAACGACCGGCAAGCCCAAGGGCTGTGTGCTGGGCCAGGCGAACATCTCGGCCATGATCTGGTCGATCCTCAACGGGCTCGAATTCGGCGAAGATGCCCGCAGCCTCCTTGTTCTCCCGCTCTTCCACTGCAACGGACTCCTGGCCGGCGCGGTCGCCCCGTTGATGGCCGGCGGCAGCGTCCACATCATCCCGAAGTTCGATCCCACCAACTTCTGGGACGTCGTCGAGGCCGAGCGCCCCACATACTTCTCCGCCGTGCCGACGATCTACTCGGTCCTCGAGGCCATGACGAAGCGAGACGTCGACACGAGCTCACTGCGGTTCGTCATCTGCGGCGCCGCCCCGATGTCGGTCGATGCGATCACTCGCTTCGAGGACCGTTTCGATGTCACGATGCTCGAAGGCTACGGCCTCTCCGAATGCTCGGTCGCCGCGACCCTCAACCGCAATGACGGCACCCGCCGCCCCGGCACCGTCGGAACAGCACTGCCCGGGCTGAAGGTCGGGATCAAGGACCCAGAGGGCAATCTGGTCGAGGCCGGAGAGACCGGTGAGGTCGTCGTGTCCGGCAAGACCGTCATGCGCGGCTACCTCGGTCGCCCGGACGCCACAGCCGAATCACTCAGAGACGGCTGGCTGCACACCGGAGACGTCGGCTACCTCGACGACGAGGGATTCCTCGTCCTCGTCGACCGGATCAAGGACATGATCATCCGCGGTGGCGAGAACATCTACCCCAAGGAGATCGAAGACGCCCTCTTCGGCCACCCGCAGGTCACCGAGGCCGCAGTCGTCGGCAGCCCAGATGACAAGTACGGCGAGGTGCCGGTGGCCCATGTGGCTCTGCGCTCCGGAGCTGAGACCACTGTGGAGGAGTTGCACGAATTCCTCGAATCGCGCCTGGCTCGCTTCAAGGTCCCGAACGAGATCTACATCGTCGAGAGCCTGCCGAAGAACTCCGTCGGCAAGATCCTCAAGGGAGATCTCCGCGAGAAGTGAGGCCCTGGGCCTCAGCTTAGGCCGGAACTGAGCTCAGTCCGGATCGGGTTCTTGTGACTCGAAGATGTAGCTGTGGGCGTAGAGGGCTGCCTCGATGTTGAGCCGATTCGATCCCAGGTCCGTGCCGAGGATCGACTCGGCCATCTCCACGCGGTAGCGGATCGAGTTCTTGTGCATCGTCATCGCGGCAGCCGTGGCCGTGTAGCTGAGATCGTGGAGCATATAGGCCAGCAGCGTCGAGCGGTGCCGGGTATTGGCCTCGGAGTCCTCGGCCAGCGGGCCGAGGACGGAGCGCACCCAGTTCCGGCCTGCCTCGACGTCGGTGGACAGCAGTGAGACGAGAGCCATTCCGGGGTCGTCGTGGGAGCGCAGCGGCACCGGCGTCCGTCCGGCAAGGCACACGTTCTGAACTCGCAGAGCTTCTTGGTGAGAGAGTCGAAATCCTTGTGCCCCGGTGTGGGCAGAACCGAGCGCCAGGTGCACGGCATCGGAGACGCTCGGCCGAGTTCGATCGCGGAGGGACTCCTCGTACTCCCAGCTTTCGGGCACCGTGATCCATCCCCAGGCGGTGTCCTGGTCGCGACTGATGATCAGGGCCGAGCGTGGAGAGCCCATCGCGGCGGCCGCGGCGTTGATGGCGGAGGTGAATCTGCCCAGGCCATCGATGGCGTCCGGCGCCGAATGGTGGGTCCAGGCGATGACCGCCACGTGTCGGGCGGTGAGACTGTAGCCCAGTGTTGCCGCGGCCGCCGCTGCGTCGATGTCCCCGCCTTCGATGATGCCTCTGACCTGGGATTCGCGTGCAGTTGTGCGGTTGGCCAGCCAGGCTTCGCGTTCCTGTTCGTAGAGGAGAGCGACCTTCTGTGACATCCAGTCGATGTATTCCGAGACCTCATCGACCAGCCGCTGGAACACTGCTGATGCCATATCGTCCGGAAGCTCGGCCTCGGAGCTGATGTAGTCGTAGGCGGTCTGCAGCAGCCGCTGCTGACCGAGGCGATAGGCCCTGACCAGGGCGTTGACTGAGATCCCGCGTTGGGCCAGTCGTCTGGCGTATTCGTAGGCGGCGACCGGTGGTTCGAGGTTGTCCGGAGTGATCCCATGCTGGAGCGCATGGAAGATGGTTTCGATATTGCCGTCGATGCTCGCGCGCAGCAGATCGAGGAGCGTGCGCTCCTCCCCGAGCTCGGGGATCCGCGTGGCCAGATAGTCGTAGACGGTCGCAGTCAGCTCCGGCACGCGCGGACTCAGCTCCGCGGCGATGCGGGAGAGCTGTGCCACCACCTCGGCGGTGGCGGGTGTGGGACCTGGCCCGTCGCCGGGCGTCCACGAAGGAGAGGCGACCATAGGAAAATCGTAGCGCGATCTGTCAGCTGTGGTGAGGACTTCGTTGAAAGCTCTGAAAGACTGTTTGTAGCTTTGACCCAAGGATGGGGAATGCTTTGACATCGCGACCAGTGTGCTGACCATCGTGCCTGGATACGCTTGATCTATGCAGACTTCGAATACCGCCGAGGCGGCTGTGACCACAGCCTTCCCCGTGGCCGATCTGGTGGGGCTCCCCGCCGACCGTGCCCGCTCCAACCCGGACGGACCGTGCCTCAGCTGGCCCGGCGGCAGCTACAACAACGCCGAATTCGCCTCTGCAGTGGCCGCGACCGCGCACGCCATGAGGTCCCGCTTCCGCATCGGCTACGGTTCCGTGGTCGGTGTGCTGCTGTGCAATACCCGCGGGGTCATCGTCACGATGTTCGCCACCTGGTCCCTGGGCGCGGTGCTCAACCCGATCGACCCTGCCCTGAGCGACGAGGAGGTGGGCTTCCAGCTTGATGACTCGGGCGCCGTTATGCTTGTCGGCGACACCCGCGCCGAGGTGGTGGCCGACGTCCATAGCCTCAGTTTCCTCTCCGTCGACGACGACTGCTACCGCGGCGGTGCCGAACCGTTGCGCGACCTCACTGTCCGTGACGGCGACGGATCGCTCATCGTCTACACCTCAGCTGCGACGGGCCCGCCGAAGGGCTGCCTGCTCAGCCACTCCAACGTCTCGGCCATGGTGTGGTCGCTCCTCAGCGGGATCGACTTCGATGAGGGCACGCGCAGCATCCTCGTGCTGCCCCTCTTCGACGGCCACGGCATTCTTGCTGGCGCCGTCTCACCCCTCATGTTCGGCGGCAGCGTCCACGTGCTGCCGGAGTTCGATCCGACAACCTTCTGGGACATCGTCGAAGAGGAACGACCGACCTACTTCTCGGCAGCACCGACGATCTTCTCGGCCCTGGAATCCGGCAGCGACCCCACGGCCGATACCTCCTCCCTGCGGTTCGTAATCTGTGGGGACGCCCCGATGTCGATTGACGCGATCACCCGCTTCGAAGCGAAGTTCGACGTGCCCATTCTTGAAGGTTACGGTCGCTCGGAATGCTCGGCGGCGACGTTCAACCGCAACGACGGCACCCGCCGTCTGGGAACCGTGGGAACAGCACTGCCGGGAATCACCGTGGCCATCCGGAACCCGAACGGCCAGCACCTGCCTGCAGGAGAAACCGGTGAGGTGCTCATCTCCGGACAGACCGTGATGCGCGGCTTCCTCGGCCGTCCCGAGGCGACAGCCGAGACGATCAAGGACGGCTGGCTGCACACCGGAGACCTCGGATTCCTCGACGAGGACGGATATCTGACCCTTGTCGAATGCATCAACAGCGCCAAGGCAGTGGCGTGAGTCGCCGATCACGAACTGTCCGAAATATCGGACAAATTCCTTCGCTGACGCTTCAGTGGTGAGCCCGCGCGTCCATACTGAGAGTGAACTACTCTCGATCGCGAAGGACACCCCCTTGCAGCTCATCACCGGGATCAGCGAACTCGTCGTCAATGACCTCGACACACTCGGCGCTCTCAACGTCGTTGAGGACGCCGCAGTGCTCATCGACAACGGTCGGATTCTGTGGTCGGGGCCGTCCGCCCAGGCGGACACCGCACTTCAGGACCACCTCGGCGAGGCCGATTCCACCACCGCCGAGGTGGTCAACGACGATGACATCGAAAACGGCACCCTCACCTCGGCGAGCGGGGGAGTGGAGCTGGAGACGATCGACGTGGACGGCAAGGCCGTCCTGCCCGGCTTCGTCGACAGCCACAATCACCTCATCTTCGCCGGTGACCGGTCCGAGGAATTCGCCGCGCGCATGGCCGGACAGAAGTACTCCGCCGGTGGCATCGCCACGACCGTCGCTGCCACCCGGGCCGCCAGCGATGAGGAGCTCGAGGCCAACCTCATCCACCTCATGAGCCAGGCCACCCGGCAGGGCACGACGACCTTCGAGGTCAAGTCCGGCTACGGGCTCAGCGTCAAGGACGAGCTGCGGGCGCTGCAGATCATCAACCGGCACACCGAGGAGTCCACACTCATCGCCGCCCACGTGGTGCCGCCGGAATTCAAGGACAACCCGGAGGCCTACGTCGACCTCGTCATCGACGAGATCATCCCGGCCGCGACCGGCCAGGCCAAGTGGATCGACGTGTTCTGCGAAAAGAGCGCATTCACCGAAGACCAGACGCGTCGCATCATCGAAGCCGGCAAGGCCGCGGGCATGAAACCGCGCCTGCACGCCAACCAGCTCACCGATGGGGGAGCACTCAAGCTCGGCGCCGAACTCGGCTGCGTGTCCGTCGACCATGCGACCTTCGCCTCCGATGAGGACCTCGCAGTCCTCGCCGCAGCCGGCACCGTCGTCACGCTGCTGCCGAGCATCGAATTCTCCACCCGCCAGCCCTACCCCGACGCTCGCCGCTACGTCGAGGCCGGCGTGAGACTGGCGATCGCCACGGACTGCAACCCGGGCTCAGGATTCTCCAACAGCATCCCCTTCACGATCGCCATCGGCGTGCGCGATATGCGCTTCACCGTCGAACAGGCCGTGTGGGCCGTCACCGCCGGTGGAGCCAACGCCCTGCAGCGCACCGACGTCGGCCACCTCGGCGCCGGAGCTCGGGCCGACCTCGTCATCCTCGATGCCCCCAGCTACCGGCACCTGGCCTACCGGCCCGGGGTCCAGCTGGTCGAACGCGTCTACTCCGGCGGCGAACTCGTCGCCGACAACCGCCCACAGGTCTGACCCACAGGTCTGACCCGTCCAGAGCCGAGCTCGGCCCGCCCACGTCTTCACCGTCTGATGACACACACGAACGCATAACTCACTCAACCGAAAGGTCCCAGATGTCAGTCTTCATCGATCTCGATCCCGATACCCTCACATTCGCCCAGGTGGTCGACGTCGCCCGCCACGATGCGAAGGTGGCCCTGAGTGAGACCACCCTGGCACGCGTGAACAAATACCGCGAAGCCATCGACGCCCTCGCCCAGGCCGAGAAGCCCGTCTACGGCGTCTCCACCGGCTTCGGGGCACTGGCTCAGCGCCACATCCCCGCCGAACTGCGCACCCAGCTGCAGAAATCGCTCATCCGCTCCCACGCCGCCGGCGTCGGCGAACCCGTCGAACGCGAGGTCGTGCGCGCCCTCATGCTGCTGCGCGCCCGCACCCTGGCCACCGGCCGGGCAGGTGTCCGCGCCGAGGTCCTCCAGACCTACGTCGATCTCCTCAACGCCGGCATCACACCGGTCGTCCACGAATACGGTTCGCTGGGCTGCTCGGGTGACCTCGCTCCACTGTCTGCCTGCGCACTCGTCGTCATGGGCGAAGGCGTGGCCGCCGGACCCGACGGAGTCGCCGGACCCGCCGATGAGATCCTGGCCGCGGCCGGCATCACCCCGGTGACCCTGGCCGAGAAGGAAGGCCTGGCGCTGGTCAACGGCACCGACGGCATGCTCGGCATGCTCATCATGGCCCTGACCGACCTGGAGAACCTGCTCACCGCCGTCGACGTCTCCGCTGCCATGAGCATCGAAGGCCTCTTCGGCACCGACGCGGTCTTCGCCCCCGAACTCCACTACGCACTGCGCCCCCACGACGGCCAGTCCGCGGCAGCCGCGAACATGCTGACCTCGCTGAAGGACTCCGGCATCACCGCCAGCCACCGCGACTCGACTCACCTCGTCCAGGACGCCTACTCGATGCGCTGCGCCCCACAGGTCAACGGCGCAGCCCGCGACGCCGTGGCCTTCGCCACGCAGGTCGCCGAGCGCGAACTGCGTGCGGCCATCGACAACCCCGTCGTGCTCACCAACGGCATGGTCTCTTCCAACGGCAACTTCCACGGCGCACCCCTGGCCCACGCCCTGGACTTCCTCGCCATCGTCGCCGCCGATGTGGCCTCGATGTCCGAACGCCGCACCGACCGGATGATGGACGTCACCCGCAACCAGAACCTCACCCCGTTCCTCGCCGATGACGCCGGCGTCGACTCGGGCCTGATGATCGCCCACTACACCCAGGCCGCGATGGTCTCCGAGGCTAAGCGCAACGCCAGCCCTGCCTCGGTGGACTCGATCCCGTCCTCGGCGATGCAGGAAGACCACGTGTCCATGGGCTGGTCGGCCGCCCGCAAGCTGCGCAAGGTCGTCGACAACCTCGCCAGCGTCGTCGGCATCGAGTTCTACGCCGCCTCCCGGGCCTGCGATATGCGCGAAGCGTCACCGGCACCGGTCACCGGCGCCGTGATCTCCGCGATCCGCGAAACCGTGCCCGGCCCCGGCCCGGACCGCTTCCTGTCCCCGGAGCTGGCCGAGACGATCTCCAAGGTCAAGGACGGCTCCCTGGTCGCCGCCGCCGAGTCGGTCTCACCGCTGCAGCACACCGTCACCGAAGCTGCCGGAACCTGGATGCCCGAGGGCGGATCACCGGCGGTCAACGACCCCGAGTTCACCGCCCTGGGCAACCTCGATGCTGCCGCCGCAGCCTCAGGTACGGATGCGGCAACGACTCACCAGGATGCAGCCGACTCCAACGGTTCGGGCGAGGCGAACTGAGATGAGCGATGTCGTCTCCCTCCTGTCCCAGATCGAGGACACCGGCCGTGACACTCGCGGTCCCGGCTACCAGCGGTCCGGGTTCTCGAACACCGAACGCGAACTGCGTGACTGGTTCCTCGCCGAGGCGGCCCGTCGTGGCCTCGACACCGAGATTGATGACAACGGCATCACCTGGGCGTGGGCGACTGCGCCCGGTGACAATGCCGTCGTCACCGGCTCCCACCTGGACTCCGTCCCTGGCGGCGGAGCCTTCGATGGCCCCCTCGGTGTCGCCTCGGCGCTGGCGGCCTTCGACGAACTCAAGTCCTCCGGTGCACTCGAACGCGCCCAGCGTCCACTCGCGCTCGCTGTATTCCCCGAGGAGGAGGGCTCGCGCTTCGGCGTCGCTTGCCTGGGATCACGCCTCATCACCGGCGCCATCGACTCAGACCGGGCGCTGGGTCTCACCGACGCCAACGGCGACACCTTTGCCGATGTCGCCCGCGGCTACGGTCTCGACCCGAACCGCATCGGCACCGACACAGCCCGACTGGAGAAGGTCGGATCCTTCATCGAACTCCACGTCGAGCAGGGTATCGGGCTCATCAACACCGACCAGGCTGTGGCGATCGGCTCCTCGATCATCGGCCACGGCCGCTGGCACTTCGCGTTCTCCGGCCAGGGCAACCACGCCGGGACCACGCCGATGAGCCACCGCGCCGATCCGGTCGTCGCCGGCAGCCGCGTCATCGGTGACATCCCGGTGCTCGCCGCCAGCCACGACCAGGCGGTCGCCACCGTGGGACGCACCCTCATCCACCCGGGCGGGACGAACGTCATCGCCTCGGGCATGAGCTTCTGGCTCGACATCCGTCACGCCGACGACGCTGTCGTCAAGCAGGTCCTCGAGGCGATCTCGAAGCGCGCCCGCGAGCATGCCGAGGGTGCCGGCGTTGAGGTGTCGATCTCCCAGGAGTCCTACTCACCGACGACCTACTTCACCGCCGAACTCAACTCCCGGCTGACCTCCGTGCTGCCAGACGCACCGCTGCTGCCCTCGGGTGCCGGACACGATGCGGGCATCCTGGCCCCACACGTGCCCTCGGCGATGCTCTACGTACGCAACCCGACCGGAGTCTCCCACGCACCCGAAGAGGCCTGCGAAGTCGATGACCAGCGCGCCGGAGTCTCCGCCCTGGTCAAGGTCCTCGAAGGGGAACTGGGGGCCGCATCATGAGCACGCGCTTCTGGTGCGAGACCGCCTGGGTCGACGGGCAGGTCGCCACCGGCGTCCTGCTCACCGCCGATGAGACCGGCACCCTGACCTCGGTCGAGACCGGGATCGACACCCCACCCACCATCGCCGAGGTGGTTCCCGGCTTCACCCTGCCCGGTGGAGTCAACGCCCACTCCCACGCCTTCCACCGCATCCTGCGCGGACGCACCCACGGCGACGGCGGGACCTTCTGGACCTGGCGCGAAGTCATGTACTCCGTGGCCGCGAAGCTGAGCCCGGAGAACTACGAAACCGTGGCCCGCGCGGTCTTCGCGGAGATGCTCGCCGGCGGCTACACCTCGGTGGGCGAATTCCACTACGTCCACCACGCACCCGACGGGACACCGTATGGTGCCGGCGATTCCACCCGCGCACACGCGATGGAACGGGCGCTGGCACGAGCGGCCACCTCGGCGGGGATGCGGATCCGACTCCTCGACACCTGCTACCTCACCGGCGGCATCGACTCCGAGCTCTCGGCAGAACAGGCTCGGTTCGGTGATGGAACCATCGACGGTTACATGGACCGCCATGCCGCGCTATCGGAGTCCTTCGCCACCGAGTTCCCGGTCATTTCCCCTGGCGAGAGCTTCGTCCACGTGGGATCGGCCATCCACTCGATCCGCGCGGTCCCGGCAGCCAACCTGCCCAGATTCGCCGAACTTGACGAACCAGTCCACGTGCACCTGTCCGAGCAGCCAGCGGAGAACGAAGCCTGCCAAGCCGCCTACGGCACGACACCCACGCAGGTCCTCGACCGCTCGGGTGTGGTCGCGTCGAACCTTTCGGCCGTCCACGCCACGCACCTCAGCAATGACGACATCGCGAGCCTGGGCGGGGCCGAAGCCAACATCGTGATGTGCCCCTGCACGGAGGCCGACCTGGCCGACGGCATCGGACCGGCCCGCGAACTCGCCGATGCGGGAGCGACGATCTCGATCGGCTCCGATCAGCACGTCGTCCTCGACGCACTACGCGAGACCCAGGGCCTGGAAGCCGGGGAGCGACTGCACTCGGGCCAACGAGGACGATTCTCACCGGCCGAGCTCATCAGCTCCCTGACCACGGGCGGGGCACGCAGCCTCGACCTGCCCGTCGGCGAACTGGCCGTGGGCAAGGCGTGTGACTTCATTGCGGTGAGAACCGACAGCATGCGCACCTTCGGATCGGTGGGGGAGCAGGTCATCCTCTCGGCCACCTCGGCGGACGTGGCAATGACCGTCAGCGGCGCACATGTGCGAGTCCGCGACGGCGTGCACACCGAACTCGGCGAGATCTCGGAACTCTACCGGGCTGCGTTCGCCGCCCTGGGGATGGAGGACTGAGCCGTGGCTGAGGTTCCGGCACTGCGGCGCTCGATCGCGATTCTCAGGCACCTGGCCTCATCGAATCGTCCGATCACCGCCGGTGCCCTGGTCCGGGCGCTGGAGATCCCGCGCTCGAGTGCCTACGAGCTGCTCACCGTGCTCGAGGAACTCGGGCTCGTTGTCCGCACCGAATCCGGTTACGTGCTGGGCGCCGGCGTGCACGAACTGGGAAGTTCCTACCTGCGCACGAACCCGCTGCAGCGCCTGGCTCAGCCCATCGTGCGGCAGCTGGCCGAGGAGACCTCGGCAACGGCACAGCTGGCCGTGATCCGCGGCTGGGAAACCGTGTACGTGCTCAAAGAGCAGTCGTTGAAATCGGTCGCGGTCATCACCGCCACCGGAGTGCGCATGCCCAGTTACCTGACGGCGACCGGGCGGGCGATACTCGCGCATCTGCCCAAGTCAGAGGTGCTGGCGATGTTCCAATCCGAGTCCGGATTCGTCACTCGCACCGGGCAGGGCCCGACGACGGTGAAGGCACTCAATGCGATCCTGGCTCAGGACAGGCGGGCCGGGTGGGCGATCGAACACGGCGAGGTCACCCCCGGGATCTCAACGATCGCAGCTCCCGTCTACGATGTGCTCTCGCGTCCGATCGCCGCAATCGGTCTTTCGCTCGCCGGTGACGCGCTGGGCTCTGGAGCCTCCGGTGACGCGCTGGACGAGGACGCTGTCACTGAACCGCTCGTGGACAAGGTCCTCGCCGCCGCCGCCGAGGTGACCGCTAAGCTGCGGTGACCTCTCAAGCGTCGGCGACCGTCCTCAGCCAGAACAACAAAGCGGACCACTTGGTGTCGAAAGAGCCGGTTGTGGCGTCTCCCGTCGAAGCTAGGTGGTCCCCTCGATGAAGCGTGGGGCCACCGCTTTCACTAGTTGAGAGATGTGTGGAACTCATAAACAGCGCTCCTGATTTTTATGACTTAGAAGTTGTTCTCATAAAAATGACGTCAACGCTTTATGAGTTCTGCCGCCGTCCGGCACGCTGGGCAAAGGCATCGATCGCCGCGAGGATTTCGTCACTGCGCCAGAACGGACCCAAGCCATGTTCAGCCTTCGAGCTGGCAATTCCTGCATCGACGAGCGCTTTCAAGGGTGGATAGATGTTCGGTTGTGCAACTCTCAGTTCCTCTGCGGCGGTGGCGGAATTGAGGACCGGGTGCTCGATCAGGATGTCGAGCAATCTCCAAGCATTTGAATTCTTCCTGGCGGTCAATTTCGAATCCCAGCTCTCACGAATCCTTCGCAGATCTGTCACGAGTTGAGTACTGTTATCTATCGCCCGGAACGCAGCCTCTGCGAAAATTCGAATGATCGGATCGACATTGCCTCGCCGATACTCTGTCAATGCGCTGTGGTAACGAGAAACATCAGCAAGCAGTCCAGCTGATACTGGTACAGCTACATTGCGAGTGATTCCCCGCTGTCGAAGCATTGTCTGCACAATCGCGCGCCCAGTTCTCCCATTGCCGTCTGTGAACGGATGGATCGTCTCAAACTGTGCGTGCGTGATCGCTATCGCCGTCATCGCTGGAACATCGGCCCGTTCTGCAAAAGCTGTCAAGTCTTTGATGAGTTCCGGCACTCGGGAATGATGAGGTGGCACGAACTCCGCACCTACAGGGGAATCGGCACGGGTACCTATCCACACCTGTTCGTCCCTGAACTCGCCCGGAGTGTGTCGAGTCTGAGTCCCCATGAGTACTTGATGGATCGTTCGTATCGAATCGCTTGAAATGGAATCAGCGCTTTTGAGTGCTGTGAGCAGAGCGTTCGTATTTGCCGCAATCAGCTCAGCGTTGCTGCCAGACCGAGCTCCGAGCTCTGCGGAGAAGATTGCGCGAGCGCTGGCTGTCAGGTTTTCAATTTGAGATGACGATGCTGCCTCTGACCGCAGGAGGACTGGTGCAAAACCTGCAATTTGAAATCCCAGTTCGGCGTCGAATCGGCTCAGCTCCCGAATTGCTTCCTCAGCGACTGCGGCTACTTCAGGGTCTATAGCGGGGGTTCGGTCAGCGATCGTCGGTGGAACTGAGGAGTCATATTTCACGCTTCCAGCATGAATCGCTGCGCTCGGGCCAAAGCCTGAGCGCGATGTCCAGTCGTAGGTCTCGGCCCCGATCGGCGGCCAGTTTGGAGCGTTGCTTTGTGCTGGTTCGAGGTTTCCGGAACTCATCGTCACCATCCCAAAAATTATGAATTATATAAGTTTCTCATAAAAATGACGTCAGCGCTTTATGGGTTGTGCCGCCGCCGAAATGACCTCTGGCTGCGGTGACCATCCTCATCCAGAACAATCGAGCGGACCACTTGTCGTCGAGGGAGCAGGTTGTAGCGTCTCCCATCGAAGCTCAGTGGTCCGCTCGATGTAGCGTGGGGCCAGAGTGAGGCTCAGAGTCCGAGCACGCGCTTTTCGCGGGCGATCTCTTCGACGATCTGGTGGTCGCTCTTCAGCTCCTTGATCAGAGCGATTCCGAGTACGACGACGATGACGGTGAATGGCACAGCAGAGAGCATCGCCGCCTGTTGCAGAGCCTGGAGTCCGCCGAGGAGGAGCAGCACGATCGCGCAAGCGCCGGTGAGGAATCCCCAGGTGGCGATGACCGGTCGGTTCGGCTCGAACGAGCCTCGCGAGGACAGCGAGCTGAGCACAAAGGTGTTCGAGTCAGCAGAGGAGACGAAGAACAGGATCACCATAATGATGGTGAAGATCGAGGCCAGGAGCGACAGGGGCAGTTCCTCGAGGAGGCTGAAGAAGGCGGTGTCGAGATTGGCCGAAGTCGCCTCACCGATCTTCGCTCCGCCCATGTCGAGCTTGATCGCGGACCCGCCCATGATGGTGAACCAGAGGAAGAACACGGCGCTTGGAACGAGCAGCACACCAGCGACGAACTGGCGGATCGTGCGGCCCTTGGAGATCTTGGCCAAGAAGATTCCGACGAAGGCGCTCCAGGACAGCCACCAGGCCATCATGAAGTAGGTCCAGCCGAGCATCCATTCGCTGTCTGCAGCACTGGAAGGCGTCATGAAACTCAGCTGCAGGAAGTCGCCGGCGAAGGAACCGACCGAGCGCACGAACAGATTGGCGACGAAGCCGCTGGGCCCGGTGATGAAGACGAACAGGCCGAGGATGGTCGCCATGGTCAGGGTGATCTGGGAGACGTATTTGATGCCACGGCCGACGCCGGACAGAGCCGAGCCGGTGAAGAGCAGCGTCAGCACACCGATGACGACGACCTGCAGAGTCAGGGTGGCGTCGACGCCGAACACGACTTTGAGGCCTTCGCCGATCTGAGAAGCGCCGAGGCCCAGCGACGTTGTCGTTCCGAATAGGGTGGCGATGATGGTGAGGATGTCTATGAACTTGCCCACCCAGCCGTCGACGAACCGTCCGAGCACTGGGCGCAGCATCGTTGAGACGAGAGCCGGCCGACCTTTCCTATGTGTGGAATAGCCGATGGCCAGGCCGAAGACTCCGAAGATCGCCCAGGCTTGGAAGCCCCAGTCGAGGTAGGAGAACTGCATGGCGCGGACTGCGGCGTCCATGGTCTCCGGCTCCGCCAGGCCATGCGGCGGGACCATGAAGTGCGACATCGGTTCGGCCACACCGTAGCTGACGAGGCCGATGCCCATGACCGCTGCCAAGACCATCGCCAGCCAGGCGAAGGTGCTGTATTCCGGCCTCGAATCCGCTGACCCGAGGCGAAGACGGCCGAATCTGCTGGCGGCGAACCACACGAGCATGACGATCGCGGCGAACGGCACGACGAGGTAGATCCAGCCGAAGCCCGATGACACGGCGGTCATCGCAGTGGTCATGATGCTGCCCAGGCTCTCCGGCGATATCGCGGCCCAGAGCACGAAGGCGATGACGAAGGCCACCGACCAGTAGAAGACGCTGCCGATATTGCTGCGCCGAGCGGAGCCGGTATCTTGTGATACTGCCTGCTCAGCGTCGGTGGTGCTTGCCGCGGGGTCAGGCTCCGAGTCGGCTTCAGATCCGGGGTCAGGCTCCGGTTCGGGTACGTGGTTGTCCAGCATCGTCATCGTGGTCTCCAAGCTCGAGTCCGCCTCGGCGGCGGGCAGGAGCCTTCGTCAGGGGGCGGTGGGGGTAGTGCGCTATGGCAAGAAACAGGCTCCGCGAACTGGGGTGTTCGTGGAGCCTCGTAGGTGACGAGTGTATGCGCTTATGTCAGCAAAGCCTGCCTCGATTCGGCACTCTGCCGAAGAGTGTGAGGTTTCTCGCCCTTGAGAGGACTGGGCGCGTCAGCGCAATGGGCCGGTTATGTCAGGCGTTCGAGTATTTCGACTGCCCGGTCGGTCCCGTTCTCGGCCGTGATCTCCTCTGCCAGGTGTACGGCGTTCCTGCGATAGGTTTCCGTTTCCACGAGGTCAGTGATCCGCTCGGCCAGAGTGTGCGCTGTGATATCCGCACGGGACAGTAATCTCGGGCCCGCACCGAGGTCGTGGACCCGGTTGGCCCAGAACGCCTGATCACCAAGGAAAGGGCAAATCAGGCTGGGGCAGCCAGAGGCCAGCCCGATCCCTGTCGTGCCTGCCCCGCCGTGGTGGACAACGGCGGACACGCGGGGAAACAGCCAGTCGTGCGGCGCCCCGTCGATGACGAGAATGTCGTCAGTGCTTTCAGCAGTGGTTCCTCCCCATCCGGTGGCGACTATCGCTCGGACACCGGTCATCTTGAGCGCCGAGGTGATAGCCTTCCCCCGCTGGTCGGCACCCTGTTCGAATCCCATGGATCCGAACCCGATGTAGAGAGGTGCCTCCCCAGCAGACAGGAAGTCGCTGAGCTCTGCCGGTGGTTCCCACGTCGTCCCACGTCCGGTGAACCAGTAGCCTGTGACGTGGGACGTCGAAGGATAGTCGGCTGGGACAGGAACAACATGTCTCGAATACGGATAGAGGATGTCCGCGGTTCTACCGTCCGGGCCGAGGAGCGGATCGGCCCACCGTGACAGTGATGTGAGACCGAGCTTGCGGCGAAAGTCGTTGACCATGCCGCTGTACAACAGCGACGAGGCACGAGTGAATGCATAGCTCCAGCGGTTCAGCTGAGGTCCCATGTCTCGTGGGATGAACGAAATCGGGTAGGACGTGGTCGGAGTGTAGAAAGGCAGCGGAAGCGAAAGCACCGCCCGAATACCGAGATGCTCGGCCAAATGCGGAGCGCCGAGGCACTTCGGATGATAGACGATGATATCGGGCTGGGTGCTGCGCACCGCTCGGAGCTGATCATCGAAGCTCTCTCGAATGCCCGCGGACATCGCCTTCGCCGCTCGCCGCATGTCGCCTGGACCAGCGATGGTGCCAAAGGAATCCTGCATGACATCGAGCATGAGCGAGTTGCTGGGAACGAAATCGACGCCGAGAGAACGGACATCGTCCTCGTAGCCTGCGGCGGTCGCGACAGTCGCCTCATGCCCCGCGGACTTCAGTGCCCGGCCCAAGGCAATATAGGGTTCGACGTCGCCTTTGGTGCCGAACGTGAGAATGAGTGCCTTCATTCCTCCACGGTAGAGCGCGCCGTGGCTGAGGTAAACAGTTCAGATTTCGAGCGTGAGTAGGTGGTAGCTCATGGTCTTTCCGTGCCCGTCGAGGTTGGGAGAACCGGTGACTCCGCCGCCGAGCAGCCCGGTGAGTTCGAAGCTGAAGGAGTGCAGAGGCGGCAACTCACTGCGAGTGACAGCCTCCGCGTTGAGGCCGAAGTGGAGGGCAACGCGTTCAGCGCTGAGCTCCTGATCGAGGCGGCTATACGCGGACTGGTCATGGGCGATGACGCCGAGGATGAGGGTATCGCCCTTGTCTCCGGTGCGTACCGATGCGAGTTCGTCGATGGTGGTCATTCGTGTCCTCCCATTCGTCTGGCGGCCGGGCTTGTGTCCGTGAAGCCCCCGAGTACCGGTCCTTCCGCTGATTCGTCGACGAATTCGACGCTCAGCAACTCCTCGATGGTCTGTCGATCCACACTGCACGACTTGACCGAGACCACGCTGTGCACGGATTTCCGGGCACCTCCACCGCCGGCCGGGCCGTTGGTGTAAAGCGCCTCGACCTCATCACCGATGATCGCAGCCTCCTGCCGGGTCGCGGCGCTTCCGACGATGCGCAGACGCACCTCGGCGGGGTCATCGACCTTCACCAGACCGCGGAAAGCCGCGGCCATTCCGATGTATTCGACGAACACCGACTCGGGATCGACACCGTAGAGTTCCTCGAGTCTTTCGAGAACGATCGCCGCCGCCAACTCGGCACGTTCCTTCGACCGGAGTCCGGAATAGCTGATCTGTCCTTCTCCCTGCCACCCGGAGTCGTAGCCGAGCGTTACCTTGAGATCACTCGGCCCAGGAGATCCCGTCCCTCCGCTCACACGCACCTGGTCGTCGCCGACCTCTTCAAAGCTCACATGGGAGAAGTCGGCGATGACATCGGGGGTGATGTAGGCGCTGGGATCGGCGACCTCGTAAAGGAGCTGTTCGGTGCAGGTGCGGGTGGTGACTTCGCCGCCCGAACCCTCGAGTTTGCTCAGAAGAGCCTGCGCATCGGCATCGACATCGGCGAAGGGGAATCCGAGGCGAGCGAGACCGGTGACGGGCTTCGTCACCGGGTCGGCGAAGTAGCCGCCAGTCACCTGACCGGCGCATTCGAGCAGATGCCCGATGACCGTGGCACGACCGATGCGATCGGCATCGCCGTGGTCCCAGTCGAAGTAGTGAGCCAGGGCGCCAACATAGAGCGAGGGGTCTGCGACGCGACCGGTGATGACGATGTGTGCGCCGGAGTCCAGGGCTCGCCGAATCGGCTCGGCGCCCAGATAGGCATTGGCCGAAATCAGCTCACCGTCGGCGGCGGATGCTGGCTGCCCCGTTTCCCAGGTCAGCGGATCCTCATCATCGACGATGCCGAGGACGTCGTCCCCGGTGACATAGGCAACGGGCAGGTCGACGCCCAACTCTCGAACCGCCTCGGCGACGGCCTGAGCGGCAGCCCGCGGATTCGCGGCACCGCCGTTGGTCACGATGCGGGTGCCGTTGGCGAAGCAGTGGCCGGCCACTGACCGGATGCGTTCGACCAGGGTCGGGTCGAAACCGGTATTCGCAGTCTCCCGCTCGCGTCGCTGGGCAGCGGCGACAGTTCGCTCCCCGAGGAGTTCGAAGATGAGGAAGTCGAGCTTGCCGTGCTCGGCCAAGGCGATCGCAGGGTCGAGGCGATCCCCGGCGAATCCGGCTCCGGCTCCCACCCGCACATGGTGTGCAGGTTTGGGCGGCGACGAGAGCCCGGACTGGCTCAATAGGTTCAAGCTACCCACAGGGGAATCACTCCGATCACGATTGCGGCGATGAGCACGATGATACTGACCAGCCAGGCCCAGCCGATGAGGCCGAGGATGTGCTTGCCAATCGGGACGTTCGCCAACCCGACCAGCAGGTAGAACGACCCGGTCAGAGGGCTGATGGGGAACCCGAGTGTTTCCTGCCCGATGATAGAAGCCTGCGCGAGCATCACAGGCTCGATGCCGTAGTTCGATCCCACTGCAGACAGGACGGGCAGGACGCCGAAGTAGTAGGCATCGGGGCCGAAGAACAGGCTCATCGGCACACCCAGCACTGCGACGACGATGGGCAGGATCGGCATGATCCCGGCCGGCAGGACTTGGACCGCGGAGTCGGCCATCGACTCGATCATTCCGCTTTCATCGAGGACGCCGAGGAGGACGCCGGCGGCCAAGAGTGTACTGGCCATGAGCATGGCTGATTTGGCACTGATGTCGAACTGCCGGGACTGATTCTCCAGGCCGCGGAAGTTGATGATGAGCGCGAGGATCGTGGCCACGAGGAACGCAATGGCCGGTGAGACGATGCCCCACATCAGCACCACGAGAGTCGCGAGCAGGATCAGCCCGTTGACCCACAGCGGTATGTTGCGGTGGTCCTTTTCGACGACGGCGTCAGCCTTGCCAGCATCGGATGCTCCGTCGCCAGTGGCCGCAGAGCTGCCAGTCCCGCCCGAGGCAGTGCCGCGGGCGTTGGAATCCACCATCACCGAGGTGGTTCGTGAACCCCCGTCATCACCGCCGGAAGAACGCGCGGCCGAGTTGCCATCGTGAGTATGGACAGCCTCGGCGAATTCGGAGGGCTTTCCCTTGGCGATGCGTTTGGCCTCGCGGCCGCCGAGGAACCAGGCGACGCCGAGTGCGGCGATGACTCCGACGATCTGAGCGGGGATCAGAGGTGTCCACACCTCATTCGCCTCGACGCCGACGGTGGCCGCAGCACGAGCGGTCGGTCCGCCCCAGGGCAGCATGTTCATGGCGCCCGCGCCGAGACCCACACATGCTGTCAGCGTCAGGCGACTCATGCCCAGGCGCTGGTAGATCGGCAGCATGGCCGGAATGGTGATGAGGAACGTGGTCGCGCCCGCGCCATCCAGATGGGCGACGGCGGCCAGCAGCGTCGTTGCCAGCGCGACTGTCTTCGGTGACGAGCCGCCGAATCTGATGATCTTGTCGATGATCGGGTCAAAGAACCCGACATGGCGAAGGATGCCGAAGAAGACGATTGCGAACACGAACATCACGACGACACTGGCGACACTGGTGATGCCGGCCAACGCGAATTCGCTGACTTGGGACGGTGAGTTGCCTGCGATGAGAGCCGCGACGATCGGGACTCCAGCCAGCGCAACGATGGGTGAGACCTTCTGCATGAGCAGCAGAGCGAGGATCACCAGCATTGATACGTATCCAATGAGTGAAAGCACCTTTGATTCCTTTCTCAGAGATCAGCTTCTATGATCCAGGCTCATTGAGTGGCTCGTCCAATACCGATTCGCTCTACACTGATGACCTATGGTTATCAATCTGGCGATGTACCACCTGCGCACGATCGAGGCGCTGCACCGGCTGCGCAGCTTCACTCTCGCTGCCGAGGACATGCAGATCTCTCAGCCTGCCGTCAGCAGGGCGCTGGCCGAAGCCGAACGGCGCATCGGCGGCAGACTCTTCGACCGCAGCACACGCTCGGTCGTGCCGACTCGTCTGGGCGAGGAGGTCTCCGCCCATGCCTCCATGGCCGTCGCCACCTACGATGAGGCGCTCGAACGGATCTCTCGGCACATGAATGGTGATGACGGGGTAGTGCGGGTGGCATGCCTGCCCTCGGTGACGGCAACGCTGCTTCCCTCGGTGATCTCTGACTTCCGACGAGATCTGCCGCAGGTGGGTCTGAAGATCCATGACGAACCGCAGGAGAACGTGGCCGAGAAGATCCTCAACGGCACCGTCGATCTGGGAATTCTGGCTCTTGACTCAAGCATCCCGGCCGAGCTTGAAGTCGAAGGGGTTGCCTCAGACCGGTTGGTGGCGATCATGCCCGCTGGTCACCGACTCGCTCACCGGGACGAACTCGACTGGTCCGACTTCGCTCGTGAGAAATTCATCGGCTTCGACGCCGTGACCAGCATCGGACCCTTGGTCACCCACGCCTTCGCCAAACACGATGTGGACGTGGACATCGTGCAGACAGCGCGCAGCATCCCGGCTGTCGGCGGACTGGTTTCGGCGGGCCTGGGTGTCTCCGTCGTGCCGGAGATGGTCGTTCCATTGGTGAAGTTCGAGGGCATCGAAAGCGTACCGATCGCACCAGCCATCGAACGCACCCTAGTCGTCGTCCACCGCAAGCGCGGTCCCCTCCCAGCCGTCGTCGACCGGTTCCGCCAGAGCCTGCTGTCGTGACAAGTCGCGCGCCTTTCAACAGTGGCGAGCAATGTGCTTCGGGCTGTCGGCGACAGCGAGGTTGCGGTCGCGAAGTACGGCTGAGTCCGGTGTCTCTGGATCTTCACAGATCTCGCCCCAGTCGCGAGGGAGATTGTCGGTGTATTCGATGTCGATGACCGCCTGTCCGTAGACGCGACTGTATTCCCCGCACTCTCGGAAAGCAGAGCACTCTTCGGCGACGGCAAAGTCGAAGCCGACCTCGTCGTGCAGGGTGCGGGAAAATTCTGCGGCGTTCTTCTGTCCGACGGCGAGTCCGAGGCGGTGAGAGAGTTCCACGTAGTTGCTCGCGAGAGCCGCATTGTCGTCGATGTCGATTGCCTTCTGCGAGCGAGTGAACGAGTCGAAATTGTCGAATTCGATGGCATCGAAGCCTGCCTCTGCGCACTCGCGTATCCACGGACTGACAGTGTCGAAGACCCTCTCACGTTTGTCACCGGTCGACGTGTCGATCAGAACTTCATCAGGCCACTCGGGATCGACAAGCCGCTCGCGGCTTTTGGACAGCAGCAGATCAGAGTCCCAGAGCTCGAGTTCATCAGGCTGTGTCTGAAAGCCGTTGACGTAGCAGATCGAGTAGCGACTAGGGGCTGGTTCGTCTGACTTGTCGCGGGCAACGATGCTGACGTCCTCGGTCGGCTTGTACGCGCCGCCGAGTTGGTAGTCGGGGAGACCTCCGGCGGGCGGAAGCTCCACCGCATGCGCAGATGGCGTGCCGTCAGCGGAAGAGCTTCGGGGCGGATTCGACGCGCACGCTGAGAGCAAGGCTGCGACCAAGACTCCGATCACCAGGATTGAGCCTTTTAGCCGCATGAACCAGATCCTACACAGCCTGGCTCATCGAAGTCCGAGCCTTACAGGTATGGCTTCGTGATGAGCTCCAGGTACATGCCCGAAGGGTCCAGGAAGTACACGCCTCGACCGTCGTGCTCGGTGTTCGTCTCGTGCAGGCGCTTCCGTTGCGGATCTGCCCAGTAGTCGAGGCCGCGTTCGTCAAACAGTGCCACCGCTCTGTCGAAATGATCATCCGTGCAGATGAAGGCCATATGCACGGGCTGGATATCGACGGTCGGAGGGGGAGACGCGAACTGCAGCATCACGCCGTCGTCGAGCATGATGTTGGAGAAGAGTCCCCACGACTGAGTGTGCTCGACCTCGAGGATGTCGACATAGAACTGAGCCGATTCCACCGGATCGGCGGCGGCGATGATGGTGTGATTGAAGATTGCTGACATGGTGTCCTTTCGAAAAGTGGATTCTGTGCGGGAGAACTTCTCGAAAGGGGTGGACCGCGAACTCTGCGCTCGCGTCCACTGCGGCTCAACGGTCGACCGGGTTACCGATCCGTGAGCGGCTGAAAGCCTGTCCGGTCATGGTCCAAAGTTTAATCGACTCGATGGTCAGCTGCCTATATGTAAGGGATACAGGGTTCTCTGGATTCAGCCGCTCTCAGGGCATGAAAGCTCGAAACGGTTGGTAAGTTCTGCTCGATGCAGGCGACTGGATCAAACAGAACTTACCAACCGTTTCGCCTCGTCTGACGTGTGTGAGGATCGTCTGAGGCCAGAAGGTACGCGCGCTATGCGCAGGCGCCCTCACCGCCGCCGCAGCACCACAGCCACCTCGAGATGCTTCGTATGAGGGAACATGTCGAAGACCCGAGCTTGGCTGACCGTATAGCTCGGCATCTGGTCGAGGTCCTTGGCCAGGGTGAGCGGATTGCAGCTCGAATACACAATGTGCTCGATCCCGGAATCCTCGAGCGCCGTCGACAGCCTGGCCCCGATTCCTCGCCGAGGTGGGTTGACGATCACGCAATCCGGTCGTTCACCGCTGGCCAAGTTCGCCTCGGCGAACTCCGTGGCGTCGTCGGCGATGAACTCGACCGTGGCGCCGGACTGGGAGTCGAAGCCGAGCTCGACGGCACTGATCTTCGCGGATTCGATGGCCTGCTCGCTCAGCTCCACACCGGTGACCCTGCGCGAAGTCTGCTGACCAGACTCCTTCGCGCAGTACAACGCGAACCCGCCCACGCCGCAGTAGAGGTCCCACAGCGAAGCCGGGGCAATCTCGTCGACCCACGCGGCGACTTGGTTGTAGAGACCGATCGCCACATCAGTGTTGGTCTGGAAGAAGGACTGCGGACGCAGGTGCAGGTCGACTCGGTCGAGGTTCATGCGCAGAGAGTCACCGAGCAGCATCTCTTCCCGACTGCCTTCGAGTACCGCCTTGTGCTCCGGCAGCAGATTCACCGAGATGACTGTCGCCGTCGGGAGCAGCGCCCTGAGTTCCTGGCCCCTGGACTGCAGCACGTCGAGGCCGTGCTGGGAGCGGACGACGAACCGGGTCATGAGGTCACCCGAGGGAGCCGCGGTGATGTGGACGAACTTCAGCTCACCTCGGCGAGCCTTTACGTCATAGGGCGCCAGCCCGGTGCCGTTGAGGAAGTGCGCGATCGTCGGGATGACCGCGCGGATCTGCGGGGCTTGGATTCCGCACTCGCGCAGATCGACGCCGTGGAAGTCCTGATCCAGGATTCCCAGGGTGACAGAGCCAGCCGAACCTCCCACGGCCAGCTTGGCCCGGTTGCGGAAATCGCGGTCGAGACCGACCGCGGCAGGCAACCAGGCATCGGGGGAGTGGCCGGCCAGCACCTCGGCGCACCAGGCTTCCTTGTCCGCCACCTGATCGCGGTGGGGTGTCTCGATGAACGTGCAGGAGCGGCACAGTCCCGCGTTGAAATAGTGACAGTCCAAGTGCCCGTGAGCCGCCGAGGTGGGGGTGAGGGGCAATGATGTCATGACCCCATTTTACGGGGTTCAGCGGAAAGCAAATGGCGACAACAGCGCGATAGTGTTGACCTTGAAGTTCGGCAGGGTCGGCGAAGCCCCTGAGATGAGGAAGGACGTGATGGCTCAGCTGCGTGCTCCGCTCCTAACTCCGGTGCTTCGCGTCGACAAGCAACTCGATGAGGATCGACGATGACGATCATCACTTTCAGCATCGTCGCCATCACCGTGCTGATCTCTGCTTTCGTGCAAGGCTCCACGGGCATGGGCTTTGCGATGGTCGCGGCCCCAGTCGTGAGCATCATTGACCCGAGCCTCATCTCATCCCCGTGATGTTGCTCGTGTTGATGATCCCGCTGAACTTCTACATCGCGGCCCGGGAGCGCTCCGAAATCCACTGGTATGGGGTGAAATGGATCAGCGTGGGTCGCTTCGCTGGGACCTTCTTCGGTCTGTGGATTCTCGTCATCGTCAACCTCCACCAACTTGCCTTGCTCATCGGCTGGTCGACTCTGGTGGCCGCTGTTATCGCACTCCTCGCCCCGAAGTTCACCCCGAACAAGCCGGTGTTGGCCATAGTCGGTCTCATTACCGGCGTCACAGAAACCTCGACCGGCGTCGGCGGACCACCCTACGCCTTGGCCTACCAGCACAGCCCGGGCCCGGAGCTGCGCTCGACGGTCGCAGTGTGCTTCCTCGTCGGGGAAGTCATCTCCCTCATCGTCCTCGCGATCAGCGGTCAGGTACATGGGCCGGCGATGCTGTTCACCGCGGCCATGTTGCCCTTTTTGGCCCTCGGTTCGTTTCTCAGCAAGTACGTCCACCATCGACTCGATGGACCGGTGCTGCGCTATATCGTCCTCGGCTTCGCAATCATCTCGGGCACCATCGTTATCGTCCAGGCATGAACGATGGTCTGTCGGACGAAGCCGAGCCTGAACTGCCCCGCGGCGTCAGGCGAAGGTGAAGCTGAGGATCATGAAGAACCCGAAGGAGATGAAGGGAGCCAGGACCGCGATGGCGATGGCAACGACGCCCTGAGTCCTGGCGCGGCTGGTAGCAGCTGCGACAATGCCCATGATGAGGCCTGTGATTCCGAGTGCGGCACACAGAACCTGCAGTCCGGCGAATGCGATCGCGAGGTTCTGATACCAGCTGGGGGCGTCGGTGAAGTAGTAGCCGCCTGTGTTCTCCATCGGGCCGATGGTGATGCCGAGAATGATCGAGACGAGCAGGGACAGCCCCGCGGCGATGATGGTGAGGACAAGGGCGAGCTTGCCGAGCAGCGGTCGGTTCGTACCTGCGGGAGACGTCCCGTCATGGTCGGTCTCAGCGTTGAGTGAGGCAGGTGTTTGGCCGACGACGCTGCCGTGACTGTGACTGGCACCGTGCACGTGATTTCCCAGTCCCAACGCTGCGGTAGAGGGCTGCTGCGCTGCCAACTCATCATCGGTGGGCTGGGGATACATGAAGTCCGGCGAGGTCATGTCTTCGACACTATCGACGCCGACTCCTGCCCGCCCATGCGGCTTCCCTGTACCCGGGGTCGGGAAAACCTGACCATCTGCTGGGGCTGGAGGGCTACCGTTGGGCGGCGATGCGGAAGCGTTTCTGCGTCACCTCGATCGGGGTTCTGCGGGTCGCGAGCCGATCGAGGGCGACGAGGTTGTCGGCCACCGTGAACCCCGGGACGTCCCAGGGGATATAGGCGAGGTACTCGATGATCGCCTCGACGTCGGCGAATTCCATCATGCCGGTCCACTCATCGGCGTCGGTGATGGTGAAACCCTGGGCCTCGAGTTCCTCGAGGCAGGGTCCGAGCTGGTTCTCCGGCGCTTCGGGCCGACCGCCGAACCAGAGGCGGAATTCGCCGGCTTCCGTGCCGTCGACCTGCTGGGTGAGGAAGCGCCCGTCGGGTGCGATGACACGGGCGAGCTCCGCCGGGTCATAGCTCTCATGCCGGTTCATCACGAGGGTGAAGTAGTCGTCGGGCCATGGCATAGGCTGTCCGGTCTCGCTGTCGTACTCACGTACCTCGATGCCGTATTTTTCCAGCGCCGAGGTGGCCAACTCCAGGTTCGGCTTCCATCCTTCAGTGGCATGAACCGAGGATCTGCGGCTGATGAAGCCTCCAACGGTGCTGACGCTTTTGACGAGTCTGCTCAGGCGCTCGCCTCCGCCGGTTCCCATGTCGAGGCACGGCTGCAGACGTGCCATCGCCTTGGCGCACGTGAGATCAAAATCCCAGGGCGGATCATCGGCGACGAGGCGGGAGCCGAGGGCGCCGAAGTCCCACCCGGTCATCACCGCAGTCTCGTGGATCCACTGCCATCGGGCGTATCGGTCCTCTGCAGATTCGGCCACGCTGCCAATCCTTCCGTCACGGTGCCGTCCTCTCGGCCCTGACTCCACTATGAAATCTCCGGGATGGGAAAACAAGCAACCGGGCACGCAGGGCTGAAAATGATCGGAAACTGCAACAGCTCAGGCGCGGATACTCCGGACGACAGCGCGGACCAGACGCCACCTCAGACGAGGAAGCAGAACACGAGGACGAGGACGTTGAGCACGAGCATCCCCAGGCAGTTGAGCCAGAAGTCGCGGCCGATGTATCCCGCGCGCAGATGGGCCCCGGCGGCGGTGAGGAAGTAGACGATGAGGCCGACGATCGCGGCCAGGCCGACTCCTGGAATCCAGAAGCCTGCGATCAGTCCCGCCACGGCGAGGAACTTCACCACCGCCAGCACCCACCACCAGTCACGGGGAAGTCCAACTCCGTCCAAACAGTCGGCGATGACCTTCGGCGGCCAGAAGGTCAGGAGTCCGTCGACGCCGACGATGAAAGCCATCACCGCCACCGGCCACCAGGGATCGGGGAGCAGGGTCATGGTGAATCATCTCCGTGAATCGGGGCGCAGTCTCATACGGGCCTGCGCAGCTGGGTGTGGAAGGCGATGCTCTGCGAGAGCGCATCGGTGGCCTCGTGCAGACTCATATCGCTGGCCGCCCACCGAAACAGGATGCCCAGATAGGAGTCGTAGAGTGCAACGGCACTGGCCTGGGAATATGCTTCGCTGATCCCGATCGAGATCAGACTCGAGGACAGCTTGTCCTGCAGGTCGGTCGCCAGGGTCTCGAACACCTGAGGTTTGCCGGCCACGCGCATCAGCGCGGCCGCATAGTCCCGGGATAGGTCCTCGTGAGCGGCGAAGAATTCGAGGAAGGGCAGGAAGATCCCCACGAGGTGATTCTGCACCGCCGAGGTGGCCGCTGGTTTGGCGCCGCCCCGTGCAGGAGGTGCCTCCTCGGTGATGGCGCGGGCTCGCGCTGGGAGGGTGTAGGTCCCGGATTGGAGCTGTCCGATCCATCGGTCGTAACAGCGGACGAGGAGGACATCCTTGTCACCGGCGGCCATCACTCTGCCCACGGACACCTCGGCGTGTTTGGCGATGCCTCTGACCGTCGTGGCCTTGTAGCCGAGCTCGAGGAAGAGGTCGGCGGCGGCGGAGATGATCTTCTCCTCGGTTCTCAGGCGACGACTGGTACGTGAGTGAACATGTTCAGTGGACATAGTCGGATCATAGGCCTTTCCGTGTTCAGTTACCAGGGCGGTCTCCCAGATTGCTCGTCAATTGAAGTGGGGTGCGCAGTGTTGCCCGCGAGTGAAAGTTAATGTACCTTAACTTTATGACCGTCGATCCGCCCAGCTCCGGCACCTCCGTCACTGCTGCACGCCCGAAGAAGGTCTCGACGTTCTTCCTGCTGGGGCCGGCCTTCGTCGCGGCAATCGCATACGTCGATCCCGGCAACGTCGCCGCGAACCTCAGCGCCGGCGCCCAGTACGGGTATCTGCTCGTGTGGGTCCTCGTCGCGGCCAACCTCATCGCCGTGCTCGTCCAATACCTGTCCTCGAAGCTCGGACTCGTTTCCGGGCAGTCACTGCCCGGGCTCCTCGGGAACAGGCTCAGCCGTCGGTCTCGACTGGCGTACTGGGCGCAGGCGGAGGTCGTGGCCATCGCCACCGACGTCGCCGAGGTGATCGGCGGCGCCATCGCTCTGAAGATCCTCTTCGATCTGCCGCTGTTATTGGGCGGCCTCATCGTCGGCGTCGTGTCCCTGTTCCTGCTCTCGATCCAGTCCACCCGCGGTCAGCGCCCCTTCGAAACGGTGATCATCACCCTGCTCGCAATCATCGCCATTGGCTTTCTAGCAGGCCTGTTCGTCGGCGATGTGAAGTGGGGACAAGCGGCAGGTGGAATCGTGCCCAGACTCGAAGGCACGAACTCGGTGGTTCTGGCAGCCAGCATGCTGGGCGCGACCGTGATGCCCCACGCGATCTACCTGCATTCGGCGCTGTCCGTCGACCGTCACGGCACCGCCCCGCGAGCCTCGATTCCTCAGCTGCTCAAGGCCAGCCGCTGGGATGTGGTGCTCTCCCTCGTCATCGCCGGCTCGGTCAATATCGCGATGCTGCTCCTGGCAGCGGCCTCACTGCGCGGCCAGAGCGGAACCGACACGATCGAGGGTGCGCACGCGGTCGTGACGGCCAACCTCGGCGAGATCGTGGGCCTGTTCTTCGGTATCGGACTGCTCGCCTCCGGCCTGGCGTCGAGTGCTGTCGGATCCTACGCGGGGGCATCGATCATGCAGGGACTGCTGCGAGTCAACGTCCCGATCGTGTGGCAGCGTGCGGTGACGATGATTCCCGCGCTCATCATTCTCAGCCTCGGCGTGGACCCGACCTGGTCGCTCGTCCTCAGCCAAGTCGTGCTCAGCCTCGGCATCCCTTTCGCCATGATTCCCCTGGTCAGGCTGACGATGAACCGGAGCGTGATGGGTCAGTACGCGAACTCACGGATCATCACGATCGTCGCGATCCTGGCCTCGGGGCTCATCATCGCCCTCAACGTCGTCCTCATCGTGCTCTTGGCACTCGGCATCGACTGAGGTCAGCCCGCGCAGGCAGTTGAACTCGGGCAGGCAGGCGAGCCTGTCGGTTTCACCCGTCCCGCAGGTCCGTGGGCTCGACCATGGTTCGAGGCTTCGACCTCACCCACCACGGCCGAGGTTGGCCTTCCTCCCGTGCCCTCCGTCGTTCCTGACCGGTGGCGTAGCGGTAGGTGAAGACTCGTACCCGGAGGAGGGCCGGTGCCTGACCGTCGAAGGGGTCGGGGCCCAGCTGCGTGCGGATCTGCGAGTCCCCGTTCCCGATGCGCTCGAGCAGCGCATAGAACCAGGACTGCCGGTAGTCGCCGAGGGCCGCGAACCACATCAGCCAGTCCAGGCGCAGATGATAAGGCGCAACAATGGGGGAGCGACGATGCACATCCCCGGGCTTGCCCTTGAACACATAGGGGCGCCACTCGCCTGAGTCCATGGTCGCATTCGGGTCGAGGGTGCCCTCGATGATGATCTCATCACGGAACTCGGTCATCGAGCCGAAGGCGCCGTAGGCGTTGCCGAGTCCCCACCGGTTGAAGCTGGCATTCATCTTCTGACGTGACGAGAACAGGTTGCGCAGGGCGGGGACGTTGAGCACGCACTGCCAGATGACGAAGACTGCGATGAGGATCGCCCACCACAGGGGAAGGACGTTAGCCGACCCGAACTCAGCGTTCGACGTCGACGACCCGGCCACCTCGGCGAGGGACCCGATCGGCCAGCCCCATCCGGGCCAGGGCCCACCGACGATCCAGGCGAGGAACGAGTCGCTGATCCCGGCGAAGGCGAGCAGGATCGTCGCCCAGTTCAGCCAGGCATAGTTGCCGGTGATGACCAGCGCCAGCTGCGTAATGATGATGGCGGCGGCCGCGAACGAGGCGATGGGCTGAGGGAGGAAGAGCAGCCACGGTGCGATGAGCTGGACGACATGGCTGCCCAGCGTCTCCCCACGATGCCACCACCCGGGCATGAGGTGGGCGCGGCGGCTGAGTGGGCCCGGCATCGGCTGGGTCTGATGGTGGTAGTCCATGGCGGTGAGATCCCGCCAGGAGCTGTCCCCACGCATCTTGATCATGCCCGCCCCGAACTCGATGCGGACGACGAACCAGCGGAGGAAGAGGATCATCAGCAGTGAGGGGGCCACCTCGTGGGAGCCGAGGAATCCGATGAGGAACCCGGCCTCGAGCAGGAGTGATTCCCAGCCGAAGCCGTAGAAGCGCTGCCCGATGCTTGAGATCGAGAAGTAGAGCCACCACATGAGTCCGAACACGGGGATCGTGGCCCACGCTGGACCGGCTTGGGGGAGGCCGATGACGACGGTCATGGCCGCGAGCATGCCGACTCCGCACACGATGCGCAGTCGGCGGTCGGTGTAGGCGAAGCGCTTCCACCGGAACAGGCTCGGCGCCTGAGCGGAGGTGGTGGCCGCGATGAATCGTGGTGCCGGGGTCAGCCCGTGCTCACCGAGGAGAGTGGGAAACTGGTTCCAGGCGCTGAGGAAGGCGATGAAGAACAGGGCAGCGAAGCCGCGTTGGATGACCTCTCTGGCGATCGTGTAGTCACCGGCGGCCAAGAATGACAGCACCGCGGTCATGTCCACGGTGATCACCTCCCGGTTCTCGCGTCCGCGTGAGTCTCCTCGGGCCCACGCCGTTCCCTGTTCTGACTATGGTGCCCGGAGCGAGATCGCGCAATACCCCGAAGTGGCGCACAAACTCGAAGCGGCGCACAAACTCGAAGTGGCGCAACACTGCGATGAATGCGCCGAGGCTGCCCCCGGTTTCGGGGACAGCCTCGGTTCACGTTCGGCTATGTTCGCAGCCGGCTGCGGTTCAGCGCATCAGCGGGGATCGTCTGCCGGTTCCGGCTCGACTTCCTCCACGTCATCGGGTGACTCGGGCACAGCCGGAACCGAATCCGTGGCAGGGGGAGTCGGCGGGGTCACGACCGACTGGTACGAGTGCTCGTGCGAGTAGGCGAGGAACGACAGGTGGTTCTCGTAGCGGTCGAGGACGTCGTCGATGATCTGCTGCCCACTCAGGCCCATGAGGTCATAGCCCTCGGAGCCGGTCTGGGTGAAGACCTCGATCCGGTAGTACACGTCATCGCCGCGCGGGGCATTGCGTGCACCGAACGAGGGAACGTTGTGTTCGACGGCGGCGACCTGATAGTGGAAGTTTCGCTGTTCGTCCATGTCGACGATGAGCGTGAACTCCGTGATTCCCGATTCTGGGCCCGTCTGCTGAGTCAGCTCGACGGTGTAATCGAGTTCGCGGAACTCGGCGGCCACGGCTTCCAGCGCGGGTTCGACCACTTCGTTGACGAACCTGTCGACGGACTTCTTCGACGGGTAGGAGCGCAGAGTCGCCAGGCGCTGACGCCAGGTCTTCTCCGGAGTCCTGCCACCGTGGGCGGCCGTGGTCCGTCGCTTGCGGGTCCGGCCCTCTCGTTCGGCTCGCTCCATGCGCAGCACCTTCGAGAAGGAGGCCATGACGAGGTAGGCGATGACCGTCACCGGCAAGGCGAAGATCAGGGTCGCGTACTCCATCGTCGTCACCCCTCCCGCGACGAGCATGGCGATGGTCAGCACGGCAGTGACGACTGCCCAGAAGATCCGCAGCCATTTCGCGCCGTCTTCTTCGGGGTTGGGGATCGTCGACGAGAAGTTCGACATCACCATCGCGCCGGAGTTGGCACTTGTGAGGTAGAAGAGCAGACCTGAAAGCGTGGCCAGGCCGATGAGGAAGGTTGAGCCCGGGAACATGTCGAGGAGGGCATACCACCCCTGCTCGGGAGAGTCGATGGCCTGCTGTGCGAAGTCGTCATTGCCGCTGAAGACCTCGGACAGGGCGGAGTTGCCGAAGATCGAGACGATGATGAAGTCGCAGAGCACCGGTGCCGTGATGGCCGCGATGACGAACTCACGCAGGGTGCGTCCGCGGGAGATGCGGGCCAAGAACAGTCCGACGAAGGGACCCCAGGCCAGCCAGAACGCCCAGAAGAACAGAGTCCAGGCACCCATCCAGGCGGACCCGTCGTCGACATAGGCAAACGTGGACAGTGTGCGCTCGGGCAGGGTGAAGATGAAGCGCCCGATGTTCTCGACCAAGGCATTAAGAAGGAACGCCGTCTTGCCGGTGACGAGGATGTAGAACATCATTGCCGCACAGGCCCAGAGGTTGAGCTCGGAGATCAAGCGGATGCCCTTGTCCACACCGGAGGTGCAGGCAGCGATCGTCATGACGACGGCGACGAGGACGAGGGCGATTTGGAGGGCGAGGCCCTGCGGAAGACCGAAGAGTTCGGAGAAGCCGACGTTGAGCAGGACGACGCCGATGCCCATCGAGGTGGCCACGCCGAAGACAGTGCCGACGAGGGCGAAGATGTCGATGACGTCACCGGTGGCACCGCGCACGCGCTTACCCAGCAGCGGGTAGAGAACGCGCGGATCGACAGGGGCATGCCCCAACGGTAGGCGAAGTAACCCATGGCCATGCCCAGCAGTGAGTACATCGACCAGCCGGCGATGCCGTAGTGGAACATGGTCCACACGACGGCGTCCTGCGCGGCGGCGGCCGATTCGGGATCGGCGTTGACCGGCTGGAGGAACTGGGTGATCGGTCCGGTCACCGAGTAGAAGAGCATGTCGATGCCCACGCCCGCGGCGAAGAGCATCGCAACCCAAGTGAAGAGGTTGTACTGGGGGCGGGAATGGTCCGGTCCCAGACGCACGGAGCCTTCCTTAGACAGGGCGACCCAGAGGACGAAGGCGATGACGACGGTGACCGTCAGTACGTAGTACCAGCCGAGGTTCGTCGCGATCCAGTCGACGATCGACTTCATCGTGGTCTGTGCGAAGTCGGGCATGAGCATCGCCCAGATCGAGAAGCCGAGGATCACCGCCGAGGAGATGATGAAGACCTTCCAATTGACCCGAGATCCCCGCTCGTCCGTGAGTTCCGCGGGGCCGCGGCTCATCTCCGTGCTGGAGATCGGAGGGCGCTTCTCAGGGTCGATGTCTCGGCTTGGCCTGTCGGTTCCGCCGAAGCGCTCACGCTCGACGATCGGCCGTTTCATCTTCTCGTCGTTGGGATCCTGCACGCATTACCTCCGGTCGGAAAATCTGGACTGACCCGCATTGGGCACCGATCTATCTTAGGCTCTCGGTGTTTTGCCAGAGAATCCGCCCCCTGTTTTCAGGGTGCGGTCGTTACGGTTCGGTGCGCCGTGTCGGTGCGCCGTGTCGGTATGCAGCGGAGGCGAGGAAGGGGCTGTGACGGCCTGGTGTTCAGCTGCGGATCTGCCCGGTTTGTGCGAGCCGGGTGACCGCCTCGGCGAATTCGCGGGAGTGCTCGGGATCACCGCCGATGACCTGCATGTCCTGGCGGTCACGGAAGTGGGCAGTTGTCATCAGGTCCCGGCCCACACGTCGCGAACTGGCTCCCGTCAGTTGGCTGGGGCTGGCCTGATCGAGGACCGAGGTCCGGTCGGATCCGAGGATCGAGGCGCGGACGAATCTCTGATCTGTGGCGATGAGGAGCTGAGATTGCGGGCTTCGTTCGCTGTTGAAATGCATGAGCACTCTCTCACCGTCTCGGAGCATGTCGAACGGCGGCTGACCTGGGGCAGGTCGATGATGATGGTCGGATCCGGACTTTGTCGAACGCTGTGTTTCCTGAGTGCTCGGCCTGGGACGGTTCGCGTCGATGCGAGCAACCCGGGCGACGGCCCAGGCGCGGACTCCGATGACGGTGATCAGGGTCAACGGCAGGGCGATTGCGGCCATGGTCAATGTCGATTCGGTCGGCTGTTTCGGGAGGTCTGTGAAGCCGAGGCCGATTACGAGGGCGAGGATGGCCATGATGACCCCCGACAGGATGGTGAGACCGAACAGGTCACGGTTGAACGCCTCGCAGATGGAGGCGAATGTGAATCCGATATTGGTGCTGGCCCAGCACAGGAGGAAGACGGTGAGGGCAGACGCTGGCGACGTCGAGTAGTCGCCCCACACGGTTTCCGGACTTCCCGGGAATTTGGCGAACGAGTGCCAGATGAATATCGAGGCTGCGCAGAAGGCAGCGAAGATCGGTCCGACTGAGAGAACCTTGTACCAGGGTTGCCGGATGAAGCCGGTGAACGAATCTGGCTTCTTGGAATCGTGCGGGTCTGTGTCCGCACGGGCTTTCTTCGGCGTATCGTCCTCGACGAAGCAGAGGATCGCGATCACGTGAATGGCGCCGAGAACCATGAAGCCCCCCGAAGCGGCAGTGGTCGGATCGGCGTCGTCGAGGCCAGGGGGACGCGCTCGAGGATTGATCCCGGCATTGATCATGAAGAAGACCGCCGTCGCGATGCCCGCGAGCCCGATCGCGTAGACCACCGTCGTTCTGAAATCATGTCGTCTGCGCCTCATACCGCAATTCTTACAGGTGCGCACTTCGCCCGCATCCGGAAGGTGTTCCAGATTCGCACCGTTCGCTGCGGTCAGCCGCGAACCTTGCCGGTACGTGCGAGCCGGGCGACGGATACGGCGAAGGCCCGGGACTGTGCGGGGTCTCCACCGACGACGCGCATGTCCGAACGGTCGTGAAAGTGCGCAGTCGTCATCAGGTCGTGTCCCACGCGCTGTGAGGTGACTCCCGACAGTTGCCCGGGCTCGGTCTGATCGAGGATGAAGGTCCTGTCAGATCCGAGGATCGAGGCGCGGACGATCCTCTGGTTCGTGACGATGAGGAGCTGGGGTTCCGGTGTGCGCTCACTCTTGAAGTGCATAAGCAGCTTTTCGCCGCGGCGGAGCATATCGAACGGTGGCCCACCAGGGTAGGGAGTTCCCTGAGCTGTGGGATCGATGCCGTCCCACCGAGGTTGCAGATGCTGCAGTTGGCGATGATCGGCGGCGTCCCAGCGAGCTACTCGAACTTTCGCCCACGCACGGGCCCCGACTAGGGCGAATAGGCTCACAGGGAATGCGATGACACTGCTAATCAGAGCACTGCTGGTCGATTGGGCCGGAAGGAACAGGAAGCCGACGGTGATTCCGAGGCCGACGAAGGCCATGGCGACGAGGATCGTGACGAAGAGTGCGAACAGGTCGCGATGGAATGCCTCGGCGCAGGAGGCAAATGTGAAACCGATGTTGACGGCACTCCAGCAGGAGAGGAAGACGATGAGGGCAGGCGACGGCGAGGATCCGTAGTCTCCCCAGACTGTTCCTGACTCTCCCGGGACGGCGGCGATCGCATGCCAGATGAAGATCGAGGTTGCGGCGAAGACCGCGAAGACCGGTCCCACAGAGAACACCCGATACCCCGCCTGCCGGATGAAGCCCGTGGCCGAATCGGGGATTGTGAGTTCGGCCCAGCCTCCATCCGCGGCGATAGCATCATCGTCGGTGAAGAAGTAGATGGCAATGGAGTGGACGAGGCCGAGGATTCCGAACCCCACGATAGCCGCGTACTTGGGGTCGATGTTTCCGTCGTTGACCATCAGAAGATCGATACCGGCGTTGATCGTGGAGAAGGCGATCAGCGCGAGGACAGTGAGTACGACGCCGTAGACCACTGTCATGAAGAATTTGTGTGTTCTTAACCTCATGCTCTGCAGTCTTACAGCTGCGGTCGTCGCAGACGATGCAGGAATGTTCCAGATCTGTGTCGCGCTCAGCCCAGCTCGTCACGCTCAGGCTGGTGTGCTCCGTCGGCTCAGCTCGTCGCGTCAGCGGCGGACCTGTCCCGTGCGTGCAAGGCGGGTGACCGCCTCGGCGAAGGATTGGGACTGTTCGGGATTGCCGCCGAGAACGCGCATGTCCTGACGATCACGGAAGTGGGCGATGGTCACGAGATCGTGCCCCTCGCGCTGTGAGCTGGCGCCGACCAGCTGACTGGGACTGGCCTGCTCGAGGACGAAGGTCCGATCGGTTCGGATGATCGAGGCGCGGACGAATCTGGTGGTCGTGGCGATGAGCATCTGTGGTTCTGGAGTGTGGTTGCTGCGAAAGTGCATGAGCAGCCGTTCACCGCGTTCGAGCATGTCCTGCGGCGGAGGCCCCTGAGGGCGGCGCTGCTTCTGGGAGCGGCGTGGTTTCGAGGAGCTGCCGTGAGGATGGGCCGCGTCGTAGCGATTGACTCTCACGATCGCCAATACGCGGGCACCGATGAGGGCGAGCAGGCTCAACGGAAAAATGATGAGGGCCAATATCAGTGCCGAGCCCGTCGGCTGGTCAACGAGGAATATGAAACCGAAGGTGTTGCCGATGGCGACAAGAAACATCACGATCATGGCAGCGATGAAGAGGCCTGGAACGTCACGGTTGAAGGCCTCGGCGATGGCGGCGAACATGAGCCCGATATTGGTGCAGGCCCAGCACAAGAGGAAGAGAGTGAACGCGGGGGTCACCGAAGTGGCGTAGTCGCCCCAGACCGTTCCTGGAGTTCCCGGGTATTCGGCGAATGAGTGCCAGATGAAGACGGAGGCTGAACAGAAGAACGCGAAGATCGGCCCCACGGACAGCACCTTGTACCAGGCCTGGCGAATGAAGCCGGTGTACGAATCGGGTGGTCGGGGGATATTCGGGTCGGGCGGGGTTTCGGAGGATTTCGGCGAGTCATCCTCGTCGAAGAAGATGATCGCTACGGAGTGGTAGAGACCGAGCAGACCGAAGCACACCGTGGCTGCGCCTTTGGGATCGAAGTCTCCGACAAGACGGTTGGCTCGAGGGTCGATCCCGGCGTTTGTGAGGGCGAAGATGACCAGCATGAATAGCGCGAGAACTACTGCATACAACAACGTGGTGCTCAATTTATGCGTTCTCATCCTCATACCGACAATTCTTGCAGGCCTGGACTGCACTCGCAGTCGAAGGATGTTCCAGATTCGTCTCGTGGTCAGTCTGTACCCATGACCAGAGCCAGTTTCCGCACACCGATGAGCAGAGGAATCGTGACCAGCAGAGTGAGGCTGGCGACGAGTAAACCGGCGAGGGGGTTGGCCGCCTCCAGCCATCCGAACGCCATCATGATGCCGACGCCGAGTGCGACGAAGAGGAGGAGACCCAGGATCGACAGAACCACGATCTTTCGGACGAGCATGGCCAAAGATAAATACGCGAGCCCGATGTTCGTACTCGCCCATGCCGCTGCGAAGACCGCGAGGCAGGGCAGGGGACCGGAGAGGAATTCAGCCCACATGGAACCCGGTGTGCCCGTGTCGACGGCGAAGCTGCGGCAGACCAGCATTGCCAGAGACAAGCAGACTCCCTGGACCGGGCCCATCACCAGAATCCCAGACAGCGAATACTCGTGGAGCACGGTCTGGAACGTAGGTCCCGACCCTTCACGTTGCTGCCGCTCGTGCATCGCGGACCGGCGCCCGAACGAGACCGCGACGGAGAACACCGATAGCAGCCCGAGCAGACCGAACGCCAGACCGGGTGCATTCGACGGGTCGGCGTTGTCGTCAGATCTCAGCGGCTGTCCGGCATTCATCACAGCAAAGAGACCGATGAGCAGTCCGGCGGTGATCACACCGGTGGTGATGGTGCGTCCGAGGTGCATGGTCATGATCGTCTGCTCCGCTGGGTCTGCTCAGGTCTCAGACTCGACTGTAGACGAGGACTGCTTCCGATCCCATCGGCTACGCTGACTGCATGCGTGCAGGTGAAGTGTCCGAGGTCAGCCAGGACTACCTCAAAGCGATCTGGTCGGCTCAGGAATGGGGCGGAACACCGATGACCGCGACCGAGCTCGCGAACCGCTTCGGCACCACGAAGGCCAATGTCACCGAGGTGCTCAAACGCCTCGACGAGCTCGACCTCATCGTCCGCGTCCCCTACCGCCCGCCCGTGCTGACCGCGAAGGGCGAGACGATCGCCGTGTCGATGGTGCGTCGGCATCGCCTGCTCGAGACCTTCCTCGTCGAATCCCTGGGATACGGCTGGGATGAGGTCCACGACGAAGCGGAGATCCTCGAGCATGCAGCCTCCGACCGACTCGTCGACCGCATCGACGTCTTCCTCGGCCGCCCCAAGACTGACCCCCACGGTGATCCGATACCGGGTCCCGATGGGCAGGTCGAGTCCCACGCCTCTTCCCTGATCCTCGCCGAGGCGGGCCCTGGGTCCTACACGGTCATCCGGGTCTCGGACGCGGACCCCGAAGCGCTGGCCCACCTCGCCGAGGTGGGAGTGGTCCCGGGTGCCCAGGTTGAAGTTGTGGACGAAGGTCGTGCGCCAGCTGCCGACCCCTCGACTGCAACGGTCACGATCGACGGCGAAGCAGTCGAGATCGACCGAGCGGTCGCCTCGGCGGTGTATCTGGCTCAGCGCTGAGGCGGACCACCCGGACTAACGCCCTCGGATCTCCCCAACGCCAGTCAGATCTGCCTAACGCTCTGCGTATCTCGAGTCCGCGAAGTAGAGAGCGAGTTCTGCCGAGGCGGCCGGGCTGTATCCCTCTTCGATCACGAGCCGCGGTACGTCCGCCCATAGTTCCGGTTCGAAGGGGACTCCGGGCACATGATTGGGATGTGTGTGCCGTCGATGGGCAGGATGTGCCGGGTGTACATCAGAGTCGATCGACTGAAGGGAGTCGAATACCGTTAGGTAGAGATCCGGGGTGAAACCGCAGTTGCGGGCCGCGGTGGCAACCTTGACCCAGCTCTCGGAGCTAACGATTCGCCCGGCCTTGAGTGTGTTGTTGATGAAGTTCTTGATGGTGGCATTCTGCGGATGAGGAGAGTGCAGGAGGAGGACTCGACCCCAGATGAGGGCCTCTTCGTCAGTGAATCCCGGCCAGTGATTTCCAGAAGATGCGGACACGGTGAAACCAACTTCCTCGGGCGCAGCGCGCCCGGATCGAATCTTGCCAACGCCGTGCGGCGCTGACCCGTTCTATCCCTGGGGCACCCGGTCGATGACGGGTTGCCGCGTGGCCGGCCAGGTACCGATGGCCACGACTCGTGAACGTATGAATGATTCTATCCGCAGCGGCTGACACGAGCTTCGATGAGGTCTGTTCCGGTCGAAACGCACTTCGGCCCGGACCAATGCATCAGATGCTGGTCCGGGCCGAAGAGGTGAACGAATGTGTCTTAGCTGAAGAACGTGCGCAGACTGAGAACGCCGATGGCACCGATGCTTGCGGCGGCTGGCAGGGTGATGATCCAGGCCATGGCGATCGGCCTCATCAGCTTCCAGTTCGCCGAGCGGTTGACCAGTCCCACGCCGATGATCGCGCCGATGAGGATGTGGGTTGAGGAGACGGGCAGGCCGCTGATCGAGGCAGCCATCACGACTCCGGCAGCGGCAAGCTCGGCGGCGAAGCCGGAGGCCGGGTGGATCTCCGTGAGCTTGGTTCCGACCGTGGCGATGACCTTGCGGCCGATGAACCAGAGGCCGGCAACGAGGGCGATGCCGCAGGTGAGCATGGCGGCGAAGGGAACGGTCGCTTCGGAGTCGATGGTGCCGGTCTTGAGCACGTCGAGGACGGCGGCGAAGGGCCCGATGGCGTTCGCAATGTCGTTGGATCCGTGGCTGAAAGCGAATGCGGAGGCGGTGAACACCTGCATCCAGGAGAAGAGGATGAAGGTCGCTCGGGGCACTGTCTGCTTGCGCAGGGTCTTGGCGAAGACGAACACTGCCATCCACACGGCGAGGCCGATCATCGCCATGAGAAGGGTGCCGCCGATGGGGCCGACCGTCACGTCAAGATTCTTCAGGCCCTTGAACAGGAGCATCGCGGTGAGGATGATGGCACCGCCGGCCGCGATGAGCGGAACCCAGCGCTGCAGCGTGGAGTGCGAGCCGACCGTGGAAGCTGTCGTCGCTGACGGGCCGCTTTCGAGGCCCATCTCCGCCTCTGCCGCCTGATTGTCACCGCCGGTCGACGACAGCATGTGGGGCTTCAGGGTCTGTGACAGGGCATCGCCGAGGACGTACTTCTTGATCGCCCCGTAGATGAGGAAGGCGACGATGGCGCCGAGTGCGGGGGAGAGGACCCAGGAGATCGCGATCATGCCGACCTCTGACCACTGCACCATGGCGAACCCGCCGGTGCCGGTGACGAAGCCGATCGTCAGGGAGGCACCGATGATGCCGCCGATGATCGAGTGGGTGGTCGAGACCGGCCAGCCCATGCGGGTGGCGATCAGCAGCCACACTGCGGCACCGAGGAGGGCCGCCATCATGATGTAGACGAAATCCATCGGGTTGAGGGAGACCGCATTGAGGTCGACGATCCCGCTCTTGATGGTGTCGGTGACCTCGCCACCGGCCAGCAGTGCACCGCTGACCTCGAACACGGCTGCGACGAGGAGGGCCTGCTTCATCGTCAGCGTGCCGGCACCCACCGAGGTGCCGAAGGCGTTGGCCACATCGTTGCCGCCGATGTTGAAGGCCATGAATGCGCCGAAGATGACTGTCGTGATGAGCACCATGCGCGGTGCGCC
This sequence comes from Brevibacterium sp. BDJS002, assembly GCF_028201555.1. NCBI lineage: Bacteria > Bacillati > Actinomycetota > Actinomycetes > Micrococcales > Brevibacteriaceae > Brevibacterium > Brevibacterium sp. BDJS002. The sequence goes on from NZ_CP116392.1 coordinate 452,556, forward strand.
CTGGCCGACATAGCCGAACGACCACAGAGTGAAGGCGATGAGACTGCCCGCAAGCAGCAGGCCGAAGGCGAGGTGCCAGAGGCGATCATTGCTACGACCGACGGTCTGCGTCGGCGTGAAGGTCTCTGGGGCCAGGACCTGGGGCATGCGTGTCTCCTTGCGAGGATCATGAGGTGTGTTTCCGGCTGATGCCCATGATTCTCACTCCAAATGTCCGCAAGGTTAAGGAGCAGGTGAATGGAAGGTGAACACACCGCACGCAGGTGACGAACGTCAGATGCACAATAGATGTAGTTTCCCTGGTGTTCACGTGAAATTCCAGGTCAGATGCTATGAAGCCAGCGTCCTGTGGCAGTGAGTCTGGTACGGGAGAGTAGGAAGATATTGACCTGTGATGATGGACACGCGGGCACGAGTGAATCGTGCCCGCGTGTGGGGATAGGCGCCGAGGTGGCGCTGGAGCCTCAGCCCTGGCGTCGAGGCAGGTTCCACCGTGGTTGCGGCTGGGACGGCTTGCCGTGCTGTGGCATATAGCCGCGCTCGGCCTGCAGATGTCCCTTGTCATGGCTCTTCGACGTGGCATCGGCGTCGAGGCCAGGGATCTGCGCCTCGAGCTTCTTGTTTGCCTGGTCGGCGCCGATGATCGGCATTTCGCCCGTGATCACCGGTTTCTCGGTTCCTTTGTCGTTTCGCATGGTGTTTCCCTTCTCTCGTGATTTCCTGCTCTGCTTCTGTGCAGCCGATGGGTTCTCAGTTGTGCGCAGCGCCGAATACAGTCCGGCCCACTGCTGGGGTTCAAGGTCTCGTGGCAAGGTGTCTCCTCTGACGTCATTGCGGTCCATGGTCGATTGCAGTGTGGTGCGGTCGGTGAGGTTCATCGTGGTAAGGATTCCTTTCATTCCACGTCCGCGTCCGGTGAAGGCGTTTCGGACGAACTGCTGGTAATCCGACCTGTGCCTCTCAGGCACGAGGCTGGCTGTGAGGCGATCGATGGTGAGGAGTCCACCGTCGACGCTGGGCTTCGGTGTGAAGGCGTGGGCAGGTACGCGGTCGATGAGTCGGAAGTCGTACCAAGGTGCCCATTGGGCGGTCATCATGGTCGAGCCGCCGACTCCGGCGCGTTTGCGGGCGACCTCCCATTGGGTGAGCAGAATCGCGTTCTGCCATTTCCTGGCGCGCAGCAGTCTGCGCAGAATGGGCGTGGTCAGGTGGAAGGGCAGGCTACCGACGATCACCGACTGGTCGAGCCGGGATTTCAGGACATCGGCGTGCTTGACCTGGGCGCGCGGGAATGTGTGTTCAAGGTGACTGATCCTCGTCTCGTCGAGTTCCACGAGCGTGAGCGGCCTGCCGAGTTTGTACAGCTGGGCAGTCACCGCGCCGGTGCCGGGCCCGATCTCCAGGATGGGGCCGGTGGTGGCGCGGGTCAGCTCCGCGATCGTGTGCAGAGTTGAGCGTGAGTGCAGGAAGTTCTGGCCGAGCTCGTGCCGGCCGCCGAATGATGAATGGGTTCGCAAGGGTGCGCTCCGGAAATGAAGAAGGGAGCACCCAAGGCAGCGCAATGCGCAGTGACGTATGTCAGTGAATTGCGGCTTCGCCCCGGATGCTGATGATCGTCCGGGTCGACAGCGCGCCGCTACAGATCCTGCTCGATCGGTTCGGCTGCGACAGATCCGTCAGTGGACTGTCGGTGCCGATGCCTCGATGAGGTCAGTGGATCACAGAATGTGAATCGAGCGCGCCGTCAGGCGCGGCGATCACGAAAGTAGAAGCTCAGCGCTGTCATTGCGCTGCGATTTAATGTTCCCATGCTCAATAAGCTAGCACGCGACCTTGCCGTTTTTCCAGGGCTTGAGCCGAATCCGACCGAAACCGGGACGAGCGGCTGAACTCGCCGAGGTGGCCGTGACCTATTCGATGATCTCGCCGCTGATGACGTCGCCGCCGCCGTTCTCCGGGGGCCTGCGGTGGGGATCCTGCCGAATGGCCTGAGCGGTCTTGCGCAGGCGCCAGCCGAGTGCGACCAGCGCGATGCCGACGAGGACGATGAAGCCTGCGAGAGTGAAGATGAGCGCAGTGACGCCGGCGTCGGGGGCGAAGAGGAAGAAGAATCCGAGGACGATGCCGAGGGCACCGATGGCTGTGAGTGCCCACCACATCCGCACACCCAGGCGGCGAATGAACAGGGATACGGTCACGGCGAGGAAGCTGAAGAAGATGACTGCGAACCCGGTCAAGATGGTGACGAAGGCCGCGAAGAACATGGGGGAGAAGAAGATGAGCGCCCCCAGCAGAATCAGCAGCACCGAGCGAGCCACCAGGCTTCCCGAGCGCGTGCCCTTCGGCGCCAGGACGAAGGAGGAAACGGCGATGACGGCCAGCCAGATGGCGAAGATGCGCACGACCACCTCGGCGCTGGTGCCGGGCCAGACCATCATCAGGAGCCCGACGAGAATCGCGATGACGCCGTTGACGATAACTGATCTGCTGGTGCGTTTCAGGTCCATGCCTCAAGCGTAGTCACTCGGGATGGTAGCTCGCTGAACACCGTGGGCGTCGTGCAGCCCGAGCGCACTCGATTTGGCCTAACTGACGGCGCGAGCTCGGTTGAGATTGCCTGGGCGCAATCTTTGAGGGCTTTGGCGACACTGGTGTCCCGTTCGGCAGGGAGCATGATGGGTGTGCCAAGTAGGGCCAGTGTTGCATGGAGTTTTGTACCGGACCAGACGGGTGCAGCGATGGCCACGTACCCTGAATCGCTGGAGCGGAGTCCGAGTCCGGACTCGCGAGCATCTTCGACCAGGGCATCAAGTTCGCGCCGGTGCTCGGGTGGCAACATGCTCATCGTGCGAGCCTCTGCCGCCTGCTGTGCCCCGTACGCCAACCAGATCTGTGAGTGGGCGGAAAACATGTCGAGCTGTGTCCCTAGTGGAACCGTGAGCAGTATTTCATCCGAATGGTTTTCCTCGATGTGAACGACCACCGGGCCGTTCGAGCCGTAGATGCTCAGCGCGGTTGTGAGCCTAGTTGACCGAACCAGCTCCGCCATCCTTGGTGGAGCGACCGTCATGAGCTGTTTTCGCCCCTGATGGAAGGCGGAAAGCTGAGCGAGAAGCGAGCCTATTGTGTACTTCGATCCAGTGCGTTCGAGCAGACCTGATTGCTCCATCGAGGAGAGATATCGGTGTGCAGTAGTGCGATTCAATTTAGTTAAATCTGCCGTGGTCTGTGCGGTGAGATGTTCACGATGCGGACCTAGCAATGAAAGGATCTGCGCGGTTCTTCCAACCGCCTGGATATCGGCAGACGGGTAGTTCCGTGCCGAATCTGCGTCGGTCGTTGAATCACCTGTGGTCTTTGCCAGGGAAGCACCTTTGTCGGAAATAGCCATGTTGTTCATTATGCGCACATTTCTGTGGTGGTCAACTCGAAAAGAATAGCGAAATCAAGCTTGACGTGTACATCGTGAACTCCATATGCTCAATGTGAACATTTGACCACAGCAAGGATGCGTGGAGGAACCATGGAGACAACGAAGCAGCCGGCTCCCAAATATGACCCGGCTACCGCGACACACGATGCGGCTGCGTGGAAGCAGTCACGGAACGGGTTGGTCCCTGCCGTTGTAGTCGGCACGACCCTCGAGTGGTACGACGTGATGATTTACGCGCAGGCGGCGGCAATCATCTTTCCGACGCTCTTCTTCCCCGAAGTCGGTCCAGCGATCGGAACCATTGCGGCATTCGCCACATATGGCGTCGGATATCTTGCACGCCCACTGGGTGCCGTGATCTTTGGCCACATTGGAGACCGATTCGGTCGCAAGGTCGCACTCGTCATCACTCTGCTGCTGATGGGAGGCGCGACAACGCTCATCGGATTGCTGCCCACATTCGCCACCATCGGTCTGTACGCGCCGTTGCTGCTCATGGTCCTCAGGCTTATGCAGGGCCTGGGCGCGGGCGCCGAATATGCCGGAGCATTCGTCATGATCGGTGAAATGGCCCCGCCGAAGCGCCGCGGATATTGGTCATCCATCCCCGGAATCGGCATCTACGCCGGTGTTGTGCTTTCTGCTTTGGTGGCAACGACGGTGTTCTCGGCTCCAGAAGAATGGGTCGCCAGCTTTGGATGGAGGATTCCATTCCTCGTCAGCATCGTGCTCGTTATCGTCGGCCTATTCTTCAGAATGCGTATCGCCGAATCACCGGTCTACGAGAAGCTCGAGCAGGACCGCTCGGCTCGTGCACTGCCGTTCGCTGAGGTATTCCGCAAGACACCGAAACGTCTGTTTCTGGCTGTGCTTCTCACCGCACCCATCGGTTGGAACTCCTATGTGAGTCTGACCTACTCCATCAGTTACGCCAAAGAGATCGGCTATGACAGTAGCACCGCGATACTCGGTACTCTTGTTGCTTCAGTGCTTGCAATCATCCTTGTGCCTGTCACAGGTTGGCTGACTGACAACGTTGGCCGGCGATCGATCTATATCGGCATCTGCGTAGTCGGAATGGTGACGGCGTATCCATTTTTCATGCTCCTTCAATCGGGCTCGATCATCGCTCTCTACTGTGCACACATCCTCATGGTCTTCGGCGTCTACATCATCACGGGTGCGCAGGCGGCCTACCTCACGGAACTGTTCCCAGCTGAGTTTCGCTACACCGGCGTCGCACTCTCTCGCGAGATTTCCACCGCACTGTTGGCCGCACCCGCCCCGGCGGCGGCTGCAGCGCTCTACCTGTGGTCGGGTGGCCCGTGGTGGACGGCCGGGATCATGGTTCTCTGCAGTGCCGCGTGCCTCATCGCAGTCTGGGTGCTGCCGGAAACCAAGGCCATCAATATGAACTACACCGCAGCAGATCTAGATCAGGCAAAAGCCTGAATCTATGGCACTGCCCAAAGAACTGCCGCATTGTGAAAGGACACCAAAATGACAAATGAAACTGTACTGCGCATCCTCGACGGAATGATTGATCCTCACTGTCATCCGGCTCCTTCTGCCATGCCCCGCGAATTCGATGCCGCTACTGGAGCCCGGGACGGTTGGGAACGCGTAAAAATGAGGGCGATGGTTTTCAAGTGCCATCATCACAACACTCAGATGGACGTATTAGCGCAAAAGAGGCTTCTTGAGGACATTCCGACTGAGATTATCGGGGCTGTGGCACTGAACTCGAGTATTGGTGGACTCAATCTCGCCCAGGTGCAGATGTGTCTTGGGCTTGGTGGAAAAGTGGTCTATCTGCCCACCGTCTCGTCAGGCCGCCACATCGACAACCACGCAGAATCGCACGGGTTCCCGTCCACGACTGTCGAGGTCACTACCAAGCGCATCGAAGTAGTCGGACAAGACGGAGATGTCGTGCCGGAGCTTCCGCCGATCTTCGACCTCATTGCTGAGAAGGACGCCGTGCTCAATGGTGGTCATCTGCACCCGGACGACATGGAGGTTTGTTTCACAGCAGCACGCGAGCATGGCGTCAACAAACTTGTCATCTCTCATCCTGATTTCGTCATCGGAGCTGAGCCGGAACAGTGCCGGAAATTCATTGATATGGGTGCAAAGGTCGAACACGAACTGCACATGTACGATCCGGGAGCAAAGATGAAATGGCCGCTCGAACAGCTGCTCGAGTGGATCAATGTCTTGGGTCCTGAAAACACACTCTTGGGATCTGACCTAGGGCAGAAGGGCTTCCCCTGGCCTGTAGACGGCTACATTCGGGTCGTTGAAGGCCTACTGGAGCTTGGGCTGTCTGAGGACGCTTTGCGCACAATCGTTCACACAAACCCACGCACACTGTTCAATATCGAGGACTGAGGAGAAGCTTCCATGTACGACAAATCAGATCCGCGGTCCCAGCTCGCGCAATCATCTTCGGCGCCTATTGGCTCGGACGACATCGCTGCCCCCGAAACCCACGTTTTCACCGATCCACAGACTGCCGTCGCCACTGACGATGGTGCGAATGTCTGGTCGGCCCGCGGTCAGAATTTTCTCGTTCGTTACGTCGAGCTCGACTCAAAAGCGAGTCTCGATTGGGACGAATCTCGCGGCTACGTGCTCATTTCGGCGATTGAGCAGGCTGCCGTAGAAGTGAACCTCGGAGGCGACATCGTCCGATTGGACGGTCGCGGGATCATTGTGGTCCCGCCCGGAAAGAGCCGCATCAGTGCAGAAGGTGCAGTTGTTGTGGCGGCTGTGCTGGACACAGTGGATGTATCCACAGGCGAAGAAGCGGTCAACGCAGGTTCCTATGAACAGCCACATCCGCGCGTCGCCCGTTTAGCAGACGATGCACCCGCTCCCCAAGATCTTACTGCTTACCCGCTTTCCGACTACCCGGCGGAGGATGGTCGTTTCGGTACGATCTTCAGAACTCATACGCTGATGATCAACTTCCTCGACGATCAGGTTGGTCCGCGAGATCCGGAGAAGCTCTCTCCACACCACCATGACGACTTCGAGCAGGGATCGCTGACCATCCAAGGCAAGTGGCGCCACCACATTCGCACCCCCTGGACAACGAAGCAAAGTCAATGGCGAGAAGATGTGCACACGACTGTTTCCGGTCCATCGTTGACTATCATTCCACCGCCAACGGTTCACACTAGCCAGGGTCTAGGCGATGGAACCAACCTCATGATCGATCTCTTCAGCCCGCCCAGAGATGATTTCGCCGCTAAGGGCTGGGTCGTAAATGCTGAGGACTTTCCGCAATGAGCGGCCTGAGAAGTCGCTTGGGAGACAGTGTCACTGTTGGAACATTCCTCAAACTGCCCATAGTCGAGTCAGTGGAATTGATGGCGTTGGCGAAGTTGGACTTAGTAGTCGTCGACCTTGAGCACTCACCGATGTCCATGGAATCGGCGGCTCGACTGCTGGCGATGGCCAAGGCACTCGGACTTGGAACGTTGGTGCGTATCCCCGCACACGGGTACGAATGGATCCAGCGGAGCCTGGACGCGGGTGCTGGTGGGGTACTGGTTCCTCACGTCGACACCAGGGAACAGGCCGAACGCGCTGTCGATGCCGCACGTTTTCCACCTCTGGGTTCGCGCGGTTTCGGCCCGACCACTCGGGCAGGAGACTGGGCACTCGAATCGACAGGAACCTACGTCCGTAACAGTGAGGAAGCTGCAGTAGTGGTCCAAATTGAGTCCTCAGCTGGAGTGGAGAACGTTCGCGAAATCATTGATGCTGGCGTGGACTCAGTTTTTGTGGGTCCAGCGGATCTGTCGGTCGCAATGGGCGTCAGGGGAGACAGCACGGAGCTTGCTCATGCTCGCGATGCGGTATTGACCGCAGCCAAAGACCGGGGGATCTCCTGCGGCATCGCCTCGGGAGATGGCAGCAGCGCTAAACGGCTGATCTCGAGCGGGTTCTCGTATGCGGTGGTCGGCAACGACGCTACGATGCTTGGCCAGAGCGCTCAAAGGATGATGGCAGATTTTCTCTCCTGATCCAACTTCCAAACTGCCCAGGTCGAAAGTCGACCAGGGCCCTCAGCGCTCCAACTGCAGGAAGCTTCTTCGTGTGCTCTTTTCCCTTATAGGGGAGTCAGCTCAGGTCCTGCAGTACGCGATTTCGCCTGGACCCCCTCCTCCGTGCTTTCCTCCACGGAGGAGGTCGTGTCGTTCTCGCCGCCGGGCAGCTTGATCGACGGGGGCAGGTGCATCGTCTCGTTCAGCCGCATCGAATCGGAGAGAGCACGGACCATCCCGCTGAGATCATCCAGCGAATGGCCGGTGTCCTTGGCTCCGAAGGTGGCGCTCAACGAGGGGGTTGCCGCCGAGGTGGTGCTGTCGGTGCTCGTCGTCCCGCGGGACGTCCTCGGCTGTGGTCGCCGCCTTCGGGGTGTTGCCTTCGAGGAAGCGCAGCAGCTCGACGGGGAAGGGAAGGACCAGTGTCGAGTTCTTCTCGGAGGCGACTTCGACGATGGTCTGGAGGAGACGCAGCTGCAGGGCTGCCGGTGTATCGGCCATCGCACTTGCGGCCTGGGCGAGCTTGTTCGAGGCCTGGAATTCGCCGTCGGCGATGATTACGCGTGAACGGCGCTCACGTTCGGCCTCTGCCTGACGCGACATCGATCGCTTCATCGACTCCGGCAGGGCCACGTCCTTAATCTCGACCCGGTCGATATGGACACCCCAATCGACGGCGGGGCTGTCGATCATAATGGCCAGACCCTGGTTCAGCCGCTCCCGATTCGTGAGCAGATCGTCGAGTTCGCTCTGGCCGATGATCGAGCGCAGGGACGTCTGCGCTACCTGTCCGACGGCGAGCTGATAGTTCTCGACATCGATGATGGCACGTCTGGGATCAACGACCTTGAAGTAGATGACCGCGTCGACCCGGACGGTGACATTGTCGCGGGTGATGCCTTCCTGGGCGGGGATCGGCATGGTGATGATCTGCAAGCTGACCTTCTCCATCCGGTCCACGAACGGGACGATGGCCGTCATCCCGGGGCGCTTGGGTTCATCAATGACTCGGCCGAGACGAAACACGACACCGCGCTCGTACTGTTTGACGATCTTCAGACTGTTTCCGAGGCCGATGGCACCGAGCGCGATCAGACCGAAGATGAGAATTAAGAGGAACATCGAACCGCCTCCTCAGACGATTGACTGTCCTTTCAACGCTACGCCTGCGCGGGCAGAAAAGACCCGCCTCGGCGAAAATATCGATCCGACTCCTGGGCGTGACTCAAGGAGGGCGCGAACAGTTCAGCGGTTCGACAGAACAGCCGCGAGCGCCTCAGCGCGTCGGTGCTGTTGCCCGTTCCCGAGCCAGCAGGCGCTTGCCCGCAGGGTAGGCGGCAAGGGACTGCGGCAGATTGATGGGCCGCCCCGAGGCATAGGTGGCGATGACCTCGCCGGTATCGGGCTGATTCGGGCTCACGCCGTGAGCTTCGACGCCGATTCTGCGCAGAGTCTGCTTCGCCACCGGAATCGGGGAGTCGAAGAGCGTGATCGCCCCGGCCCGGGCGGCCATGATCCGTTCGGCGACCAGGCCGTAGTGGGTGCATCCGAGCACGATGGTCTCCATGCCGGGATCCATCTGGTTCAGTGCGGCGTCGATTGCGGCGTCGATGGTGGGCAGATCAGCGTCGTTGATCGCCTCGGCGAGGCCCGGGCAGGCCACCTTTGACACGGTGACCTCGGAGGCGAAGGTGTCGATGAGGTTCTGCTGGTAGGCGCTGCCGGTCGTCGCAGGGGTCGCCCAGATGGCGAAATCCTGCCCCGTCCCGGCCGCCATCTTCACCGCTGGAACGGTGCCGATGACGGGAATGTCGGGTTCATAACGGGCGCGGACGGCCTCGAGTGCTTGAACGGAGGCGGTGTTGCAGGCGATGACGATGGCATCGGGCTCCCACTCGGCGAGCACGGCTGCAGAATTCAGAGCCCTGGCTTCGAGTGCTTCCGGGCTGAGGCTGCCATACGGGGTGAAATCCGGGTCCATGGCGAGAACCAGATCCGCATGAGGCGCCAGATGGAAGAGGGCATCGGCGGTGCCGAGCAGCCCGAGTCCGGAATCGAGCAGGCCGATACGCGTCATGAATCCTCTTTCGGGTAGGCGAATTCCTTGATCTCCTTCAGGTGCGCCTTCGTCAGACCCTGTGCGAACTTCGGAGCAATGAGCTTGAGACGGTTCGACGAATAGTGCTCGACGAAGTAGTCGCGCGTGGCCGGGGCAGCGAGGTCATCATCGATCCACACAGCCCGACCATGCTCATGCTCAGCCAGCCAATCCTCCATCGCACGGGCCTTCCACCACAGGTGCGGATTGTTGGCATACCGATTATGGGTCTCATCGGGCATCTCGATGACCTCGAAGGAGTTGCGCAGACCGAACTTCGGCTCCAACTCCGTTTTGCACCGCTCTGACCAGGTGGAGAGCCACACGATGTCGACCTCGTGGGTCTCGACGAGGCGGTCGAAGAAGGCGATGACCGCGGGTTTGTAGTGGAGTTCGTAATGCCAGGCCTGGAGCTTCTTGCGCCCTTCGGCCATGATGCGCAGCTTGGGCACCGGGTAGGAGTTGAGCACCCCGTCGACATCGAGGAAGACAGTGACATGCCGAGCCTGCCGACGCGCTGATGTCGGCGAGGGGGATGCAGCTGCCATTGTTCCTTCCTGGGGAGTCGCGTACCGGCTAGTCTGAGAGCAGACGGAGTCGGCCTGGGTGGGCCGATGAATTCCAAGAATACCGCTCGAAACTGAAGAAGGACGAGCACCCCGTGTATACGGAGATGCGCATTCCCCGACTGCGCGCCGCACTGTGGACCTCGACCCCGGATGGCACCCCATCGTCTGACCTCGCCGAGGTGGCCGTGCGGGTCCCGCCCGCGACCATCGCACCAGCGGCGTCCGTGATCGTGCCCGACGGTTGTATGGACCTCATCGTCATCGATTCCAGGGTCGTCATCGCCGGAGCAGACTCCAGCGCCCGCACGTTCAGTGCTCCCTCGACTCACGGAGAAGCAACTGGCAGCGCGTCGGTGCCGGCCGTTGCAGAGCCGATCGTGGGCCTGCGGTTCGACCCCGGTGTGCTCCCGCAGCTGCTGGCGACCTCGGCAGCCGAACTCGTCGACCAGGTCACCCCGCTCGATGCGGTGATCGGACGCAGAGCCTTAGGTGCCGGAACTTTCGCGGACGACTCCGCCAGTCGGCTGGTGAGCATTGCGGAGGCACTGACGTCCCGCGTTGAGTTCAATCACAGGCCGGTCGAGCTGGCGATGCTCTTGGATGTCAGCGCCGACCAGCAGCGCAGTGATATCGCCGAGGTGGCTGCGCAGTTCGCGTACTCACCGCGGCAGCTGCGGAGGCTCTCTGCCGACTGGTTCGGGTACGGGCCCAAGCACTTGGCGAAGGTTCTGCGTTGGCAGGCAGCTCGGGCGCACATCGACGCCGGGCGCACCCGTACAGCGGCCGCGGCGGCGGCAGGATACGCCGACGCGGCACACCTGTGGAGAGACGAGAAGTCACTGCTGGGGCTGTGAAGTCAGTGCTCGGGCTGCGAAGTCAATGCTGCGAAGAGGTCGATCGTGTTGTCATCGGGATCAGAGACCACGGCGTAACGCTGACCCCAGAACGCATCCCAGGGTTCATGGACGACGCCGGCTACGGGATCTGAACCGGCGCCACCGGCAGTGAGCTGGGCGAATGTCGTATCGACAGCCTCGGCGTTGGAACAGTCGAAGGCCAGGGACATTTTGTGACCACCGGTCGGCCACGTCCACTCAGGATCGATGCTGAGTATGACCGCCTCGGTGTCAAGCAGCAGGCGGAGGCTGCCGGAGGAGAACTCCGTGTGCGGTGCATCCGCGCCGCCGTCGACGAGGTCGAGGCCGAGCGCGGAGTAGAACTGTACGGCGGAGGGCATGTCTGCGGTGATGATTGAGATCGCGTCGAGTTTCATGCCTTCAGGCTATGCGCATGAGGACCGGCCGGGCATGAACAGAACGGCCATCTTGGCGCACCAATGTTGCACACGGCAGGGCCTCAGAAGGCACCGTCTCAGTCGGCTTCGGGGAGGTATTCCTCGAACACGGCTCGCAGCTGCGGGGTCAGAGGCGTGGGCTTCGCAGAATCACGATCGATGTGGACGAGCACGACGCTGTGGTCGAAGACCTGTCGTCCGTCCTGGTCACCGCGAGTGTTGATGGTGAACGAAGAGTTGCCGAGCTTCGTCACGGACACGCTCATCGTCAGCGCTGGTCCGTACATCACGGGCACCAAATAGTCGATGGACTGGTGTGCGACGAGGAGACCGCCGCCGGTGATGTGGCCGGCCTTGATCTCATGCATCCATCGGATCCGACCCTCTTCGATGAGGGTGATCAGGCGAGCGTTGTTCACATGGCCGAGCATGTCCTGATCGGACCAGCGCACCTCGGGGGAATACTCGAACGTCTTCACAAATGACCTCTCATCTCTCGGCAACCGGCACTCATCGTGTCAGATTATCGATAGGTGCCGAAATCGACCTCGGTACCGTCCTGATCGATCGTTCTATAGTTAAACAGGACTGGTCGACGAAAGGAAATTCCGATGGCGTTCTCAGCCGCGGCGATTCCTGATCTCCTCGTTGACGGCGCCCACGACTTCGTGGAGGTCGCCGATGATCGCGTAGTCGGCGCGCTGGACCATCGTCGACTCCTCATCGGTGTTGATCGCGATGAGCGTCTTGGCGCCCTCGATGCCGGCCATGTGCTGGATCGCTCCGGAGATTCCGCAGGCGATGTAGACGTCCGGTGAGATCCGACTGCCGGTCTGCCCGACCTGCTCCGCATGCGGCCGCCATCCCAGACCGGTCACGACACGAGAGACACCCAATGCCCCGCCGAGGTGGTCGACGAGTTCGAGGACCTCGCCGAATCCGTTCTCCGAACCGACCCCGCGACCGGCGCCGACGACGGCCCTGGCCTGAGTCAGACCAGAGGTGTCATTGCCATCGACAGCTTGGACCTCGGTGCGGACCACACGTGTGCGCAGGTCATCGGCTGCAATGTCGAGTTCGTAGTCGAGCACTTCGGGGCTCGTTGCAGTGGTCTCCTCCGGAGTGCAGGCGTGACCGGCGATGGTGAGAACCTGCAGGTCACCGTCGAGGACGAGCCTTTCGAAGGCCGTCCCGCCGAGCACCTGCCGCAGCAGGCCCCCCTCATCGGCGGCCACGACATTGGCCGCCATCCGCGCCCCGGTCCTCACCGCCACATGCGCCATGAGCTCCATCCCGCGAGGGGTGCCCGAGGCCAACACGGTCCCGGTCTCCGGCGCGATGTCGACCAGAGCCTGCGCCCAGGCGGCCGCAGAGTAGGTCTCGAGGTCAGGATGCTCGAGGTGGTGGATCGTCTCCACGCCGAGGGCTGCCAGCTGGTTGGTGGCGGCCTCGGTGAGCGCGCCGATCACGGCAGCCTCCACCCTGAGGCTTTCATCTGAGCAACCCTCCGGGCGCTGGGCAACCTCTCCCTGGGTTGCTGAGTGACCGGAAGGTTGCTCAGCGGGGAGAGGGGCAGCCAGCGCGGTGAGTGCCTCCGCGTTCGTGCGGGCGAAGGTGACAGCCTCGGCGGAGGTCAGCACCACCTGGCCGGTCTCATCTGTTTCGACGAATACGAGAGTCATGACCTGATCACTCCGATCTCTTCGAGAACATCGACCAGGGCGCCGGCCGCATCGGGGCCCTCGCCGAGGATGGTGACCTCGCTTGTCTTCTCCGGCGGCAGTTCGAGGCCGATGCGCGGATTTCCGGTACCAGGTTCGGGCGCCTCGTATTCGGCGATGCGAGCCTTCTTCGCCTTCATTCGCCCGGTGATCGAGGGATAGCGTGGGTCGACGCCGCCTTCCTGCACGGCGATGACGGCAGGCAGTTCGAGGGCGAAGACCTCAGTCCCCGTCGGCCCGATCCCGCGTGCCTCAATCGTCCCCGATCCGTCGCTGCCTGCGCTGTCTCCGCCGGAGGCCAGCGTCTGGATCCCGGTCAGCACCGGATACTCGAGGTCATAGGCCAGGCGGATGCCGACCTGGAAGTCACCGGTGTCGGCGGCATCATTGCCCAGCAGTACGAGGTCGAAGGATTGTCCCTGTTCGGCACGATCACGGATGACATCGCCGATGATCTGGGCGATGTCCTCGGGACCGAACGCGCCAGGATCTTCAGCTTCGATGAGAATCCCGTCGTTGGCGCCCACGCCCACGGCCGCGCGCAGCTGTTCGACCGCCTCGGCGGGGCCCACGGTCAGGACCGTGACGGTGCCATCGGTGGCCGCTGCCGTCTGGATGGCCAGCTCCACCGCACATTCCTCGTGCGCCGAGGTGGTGTGGCCCAGGCTCGAGTCGTCGATGTCCGTGCCGGAGGCGTCGAGCGTGACCTGGCCCGAGATGTCGGGGATGCGTTTGATGCAGACGAGGATGTCCATGACCTACCTCCGGATGCTCTCGTTGTCGGGGTCGAAGAGGGGAGTAGCGTCGATCGCGGCCACCGTGACGGGGTAGGCCTCCTCCATGTAGACGACGGTGAGCTGGTTGCCCAGGACCGCCTCGGCGGGAGGAAGGAAAGCCATGAGGACATGCTTGCCCAAGCTCGGAGCCGACCCCGCCGAGGTGACCCATGAGTGCCGTCCGTGCCCGTCGACGAGCGGCCCACCGTCCTTGGACAGGATGGGTTCCCCTCCGAGCATGTAGCGTTTCTCCCCGCTGCTGCTCGTGTGGTCATCGACCGTGAGTGAGCAGAGGACCGTCTTCGGGTCCTCCTCTCGGTGGCGCAGGTGGGCGTCTCGGCCGACGAAGTTCTGCGACTTCACCTTCGGTCGGGCCATGCCGACCTCGATGACGCTGCGTTCGGAGTCGAGTTCGGCGCCGAAGGCGCGGTAGCCCTTCTCGATGCGGCCGGTGGTTCCGTAGACGCCGAGCCCCACCGGCACGAGACCATGCTCACGGCCTGCTTCGGTGAGGACATCCCAGAGTCTGAGCCCGGATTCCATGGGGACGTAGAGCTCCCAGCCCAGATCACCGACGTAGGAGATTCTGGAAGCCAGGACCGTCAGCGAACCGATCTCGATGGTCCGGGCAGTACCGAACTTGAAGCCTTCGTGGGACACGTCTGCCTTTGTGACCGGGGAGAGGATGTCCCGTGCTCGTGGGCCCCAGAGGCCGATCGTCGTCCATGACGAGGTGAGGTCGGCGATCTGGGCTCCTGTCTCCGGGAGCCGGTCGGTGAACCATTTGACGTCGACCATGCCGTGGGCGGCTCCCGTGACCACGCGGAACCGGTCGTGGGCCAGCCGCATGATCGTCAGGTCGGAGCGGAATCCGCCGGCTTCGTCGAGGACGGGGGTGTAGACGACGCGGCCGATGCTCACATCCATCTGCGCCAGCACGATCGATTGGACCGCGTCGAGGGCGGCGGGACCGAAAACGTCGAAGATGACGAAGCTCGAGAGGTCGACGAGACCGGCACGCTCACGCATCGCCAGATGCTCCGCGTTGGTGATCGGTGACCACCAGCGTGAGTCCCATTCGGCGGTGCGATCCATCACGTGCTCGCCGAACTCTTCGAGCAGGGGTGCATTGGATTCGTACCATTGCGGGCGTTCCCAGCCGGCGACCTCGAAGAAGACGGCGCCGAGTTCCTTCTCGCGCTCATGCATGGGGGAGAGGCGGACGTTGCGATCGGAGGTCCACTGCTCGCCCGGGTGGACGATGCCGTAGGTCTTGATGAACGCTTCCGAGGTTCGAGCCTTCACGTGCTCGCGGGTGCGCTGATGCGGGTGGAAGCGGGCGATGTCGGCACCTTGGACGTCGATCTCGGGCAGGCCGTTCGTCATCCACTCGGCCACGGCACGGCCCACGCCCGGGCCTTCCTTGACCCACACCGCAGCCGCCGACCACAGACCCTTGACCTCGGGTGATTCGCCAAGAATGGGGGCACCGTCCGGTGTCAGGGAAAGCAGCCCGTTGATGGCGTAGCGGATCTCGACGTCGGGGTTGGAGAGGACATCGGGCATGAGTTCGAGGGCCTGTTCGAGCTGCGGGTCGAAGTCATCATCGGTGAAGGGCATCTCCGTGGGGGAGAGCTTCGCGGCCTCGATCGAGGGGATTTCGTCAGGTTCGTGGAGGATCGCACGGTGGGCGTAGGAGCCGATCTCCATGTCCGAACCGTGCTGGCGTTCGTAGCAGAAGGTGTCCATGTCGCGCACGATTGGAAAGGAGATCTCACCCGTCTGCTCGGCCAGCTGTGGGACTGGGCCGACGCTGATCATCTGGTGCACGGCCGGGGTCAGCGGGATTGCGGCACCGGCCATGGCTGCGATGCGCGGACTCCAGACTCCGCAGGCGATGAGGATCTTATCGGTCTCGATCACACCCTTCGTGGTGTGCACTCGTGCGATCGCCCCATTCTCGACGTCGATGCCGGTCACCTCGGTGTTCGGTGACACCGTCAGTGCTCCCTTGGCCTGCGCGGATTCGCGCATCATGGTGCCCGCACCCACGGAGTCGACGACGCCGACCGTCGGTGTCCAGAAGGCACCGACGATGACGGACGGGTCGAGGAACGGGACCTTCTCGACGACTTCTTCGGGGGTGACCAAGTGGGATTCGATGCCCCAGGCCTTCGCCGAGGCCATCCTGCGCCGCAGCTCCTGCATGCGCTCCTGGGTGCGGGCGACCTCGAAACCGCCGGACTGTGTGAAGACGCCGAGTTCTTTGTACTGACGCACGCTGTCGAGGGTGAGGTCGGTGATCTCGCGGGAGTGATCGACCGGGAAGATGAAGTTCGAGGCATGTCCGGTCGAGCCACCCGGATTGGGCAGTGGACCCTTGTCGACCTGGACCATGTCTCTCCAGCCGAGTTCGGCCAGATGATGGACGAGGCTGTTGCCGACGATGCCCGCACCGACGACAACGACACTGGCCTGAGTGGGAATGGAAGCCATGGCAGGCTCCTCTCCGAAGGCATCTTCGCCTTCAACGGCACATGTTGCGTAATAAGCAACGTGACGCACCATGTGAAACTGAGTGCTTTGATCGTCCTCCGCTCGCCGAGGTGTGTCAAGGGTTTGTTCGGCAGTCGATCCTCAGTGCTGGAGGCTCAGCCCTCGCGCCACCCGAACCGTGAGGAGATGTCGGTCGCCGCAGCCACCAGCAGGTCCTTCGCAGCACCGACCTTTTCGTCGGTGAAGCGGAAGCCCGGACCCGAAGCCGAGATCGAGGCGATGACATCGCCGTGGGCATTGCGGACCGGGGCGGAGACGGCGGTGAGGCCGACCTCGAGCTCATCGATGACGATCGAGAATCCGGCGGCGACCACCTCGGCGACTTCAGTGAGCAGGCGGGGGATCGAGGTCACCGTGTGTGGGGTATAGGTCGGCAGCTTCGACTCGAGCACGGTGCGGATCCCGGCTTCGCTCAAGCCGGACAGCAGGACCTTGCCGTTCGAGGTCGCGTGCAGAGGGATGCGCTGGCCGACCCAGTTGTGGCTCTGGACCGAGGCGTTGCCCGATACCTGGTCGAGGTAGAGGGCTGCGCCATCGGAGAGGACTGCGACGTTGATCGTCTCGCCGGTGCGCTCGGCCAGAAGTTTGGCAATCGGGCGGGCCTCTTGGACGATGTCGAGACGGGCAGTGGTGGCTCCGGCAAGGCGGAGGATGCCCAGCCCCAGACGGTACTTTCCGCGATGCTGGTCCTGTTCGACGAGGCCGCGAGCCTCAAGCGTAGAGACGATGCGGGAGGCCGTTGACTTGTGCACGCCGAGTTCGGCGGCGATCCCGGTGACGCCTGCGAGCCCGGTGCGGGCGATGACTTCGAGGATCGTCACGGCACGGTCGACCGACTGCACCGAGCCGGAGTGCACGGAGCTGGAGTGCGTCTCGCTGTTGCTCATTTCGAAACTGTAGCTCACATGACACAACACGGACAGGGGCGAACCACGGGTGATGTAGGGTGAATGCCGCCGGAGTGCCGATGGTGCCGCGGCGTATCTTTCCCCGACGGAGTTGAGCGCTATGACCAATGGGACCCAGTCGATCGATCGTGCGGCAGAGATATTGTCGCTGGTGGTGAAGGCGGATGACCCGATCTCCTACACGGAGGTGGTGGAGTCGACGGAGTTGGCGCGCTCGACGGTCTCACGCCTGCTCTCCGCCCTCGAACGCAACGGGCTCGTCGAACGTGACGGGGACGGGCTCTATCGCGGCGGGTCGCTGTTCGCCACTTACGCGTCGCGTTTTGACCGGGTTGAAACTCTGGTGACCGCCGCCGATCCCACTCTCCAGCGGCTGAGTGAAGAGACCGGTGAGACGGTCAACCTCGCCGTTCCCAGCTCCACCGGCGTCGTCCAAATCGCACAGGTCGATTCGACCTTCGTCCTCGGCGCCACGAACTGGGTCGATGTCGAGGTGCCGCCGCACTGCTCGGCACTGGGCAAGATCATGTACGCCTTCGAGATCATTCCAGTACCCTCGGGCCGTTTGGAACGGCGCACCCCCTACACATTGGGATCGCGGAAAGAGCTCATGGACAACCTCGCCGAGGTGCGCGAACGTGGGTATGCGATCGTGCACGAGGAGTTCGAGGAAGGCCTCGATGCTCTGGCCGCACCAGTATTCGGCCTCGACGGCAGGGTCGTCGCGGCCGTCGGCATCTCGGGTCCGACCATGCGCATCGCCGACCACCACGAGACCGTCGGCAAACTCCTCGTCGACGAAGCCGGTCTGCTCTCCCGCAGCCTTAAACGCAAGGTCACTCACCGGTAGACACGGGCATGGTCTCGCGGGCCGGGCCCGTACCTACCTCCTCAGGAGGGCCTTGGGACCTCGTCGTTGTGTCCAAGAGCCGCAAGCTGCCTGCGCCGCCAGATCTCCGTGTCTTTGATCTGATTGAACGTGTAGATATGCAGCCCGGCCACGCCCATGCTCGGGTTGTCCAGGACGGGAGCGAGCTTGTCGAGGAACTTCCGGGGGTTGTAGCCGCCGGGTTTGGCCATCTTGGTGAATGTGACGGTGTTCTTGCGCAGGAACCGCGTCGATTCGCCGACCCCGATCTTCGTTGCGACTCGGGCCAGCTTCGCCAGTTCTACCTTGCCTGCGATGCCGAGGATGAGCGGCAGGTCGATGCCTCGCGCTCGCACCCTGGCCAGCCAGGTGGCGATGGTTCCGGGGTCGAAGCACAGGTTCGACACGAGGTGGGTGGCGTAGTCGCGCTTGTCCCACATCGCTTGGACGGTGACATCGTCGGGGATGAGCGGGTGGGTCTCCGGATAGGCACCGACGCCGAGGTGCTGGATCGGTGCCGCCATGCTCGCGAGGTCGATGATGAGATCGAGTGCACCCGCATAGCCACCTGCAGGCGGGGTGGCGTCGCCGGCCGGGACGAAGATCCGATCAATGCCGGCCTGCGTCAGGCGGTCGACGATCTCCTCGAGTTCGGTTCTGCCTTGGACCATCCGTGCCGCGATGTGGGGGACGGCAGTGAAGCCGAGCGCCTGCAGCTGTTCTGCCGTGGACAGAGTCGCCTCGAGAGTCAGGCCGGTCGAGGCGGTCACGGTGATCACGCGGCCGGGTACGACATATTCGTGGACACGGTCGACCACGCCCGCGGTGGGAAGGATTTCGTACCGCGCGGACTTCAGCAGTGAGGCCAGAACTTCCTGTGACATCCTCGGCTCCCTTGAGAGGCTCCTGGGAAGTGGTCGACGAATGATGATTCTCTTCGGAAACCCTTGCGTCCGCCGATACTTCGATCCTACACTAATTGTACCCATAATATGGGAATCCAGTTCCATATTATAGAACTGTTTGAGGCAGGGAACATCATGGACAACAACGTTCCATCAGTGGACCAAAGCGACAGACTAGTCCCCATCAACCTACGCCAATCAGGCCCCACGCCGGTCGAGATGCTCATCGACACCCGGGTGCGAAAGTCACCGTACTGGGAGCTGTCCATGCAGGAAGGCTGCTGGCGGGCCTCGATCTACAACCGGATGTATCACCCACGCGGCTATGTGCCCCGCGACGACGGCGGGATGATGGTCGAGTACCAGTCCCTCGTCAACGACGTGACCTTGTGGAACGTCGCCGTCGAACGTCAGATTCAGGTCAAGGGCCCCGACGCCGAGGCGTTCGTGAACTATGTCATCACCCGCGACGCGACCAAGATCCCCGTCATGCGAGCGCGCTATGTGATCCTGTGCAACGAAGCCGGAGGCATCCTCAACGACCCGATCCTGCTGCGAGTGGCGATCGACGAATTTTGGTTCAGCCTCTCCGACACTGATCTCATGCTCTGGCTGCAGGGCGTCAACGTCGGCAAGGGATTCGACGTCACCATCGCCGAGATCGACGTCTCGCCGGTGCAGGTTCAGGGACCGAAGTCCGTCGACGTCATCGCCGACCTCGTCGGTGAAGAGGGACGCACGCTGCCCAGCTACGGACTTATGGAAGCCCAGGTCGGCGGGCACGACGTCATCATCTCCCAGACCGGGTTCACGGGGGAGAAAGGCTACGAGATCTACCTCAAGGACTCGACGAAGTACGCCGAGGACATGTGGAACGCGGTGCTTGCCGCCGGCATTCCCTACAACCTCAAGGTCGTTGCCCCCAGCCATCACCGCAGGATCGCCGCGGGAATCCTCTCGTGGGGCCAGGACATGGACTTCGAGACCTACCCGTTCCAGGTGAACCTGAGCTACCAGGTGCCGCGGAAGAAGGAGGCCGACTACGTCGGCAAGGCCAAGCTCGAAGCTGTTCGTGAGCAGATCGCTGCCGGAACTCCACCGTTCAAGACGCAGCTCGTGGGGCTTCTGGTCGGCGGCAAACCGATCACGGACTACGCGCCGGACTTCTGGCTGGTCAGCGCCAGTGCAGATGGTGAGTCGGTCGGCTATGTGACCTCACCGTGGTATTCGCCGGAGCTTGAGGCCAATATCGCGATGGCCCATGTGCCGGTTGGAGCCACGGCGTTGGGCACAGAGTACTGGGTGCACCTGCCCGAGCCTTTCGCCGACAACCCGGGAGAGCCCGTCCGCGCCGAGGTGGTGGAGATGCCGTTCCGTTCGAGCGTCAATCCCAACCAGCGCGAACTGCTCAAGGGCCGGGGCCTCGACGCCGCCGTCTGATCCGCGGCGGTGAGTGACTGTCTAGCGAGCGGTCTCTGCCTCGAGATTGCGTTCCCCTGATCCGAGCGCGGTCACTGTGCGATATGCCGGTGGCCGCGCTCGCCTCTGCCTGACACCCGCAACTCCAATTCCTCCCCGCGCCAATAGCAACCGCTGGTTTCACTCGAGGCACCGGAAGTGCCAATTCATACATGTGCGGCGGGGTGATTTGCTGCTTGTGGTGAGGGGTAGCCCGCCGGCGATCGCGCAAAGAAGTGCGGCCACCGGAGTTGTCTCCGATGGCCGCACTCTCATAAAACTGGAACCGTTCTGCACTGCGGTTCAGCCTCCGCGGATCAGTCTCTGTGTCTCAGGCTGCTCCTCACCGCGGTGGCCCCTCAGCGGGTCACTTCTTGCGCAGTGACTTCACCTTCGCGAGCAGTTCGTTCTCCGCATTGGGTCCTGCCTTGACGCCGGTGGGCAGACGGAACATGAAGACGATGCCGACGGCGAGCCAGAGTCCGAACATCGCCCACGACTGCCACGCCAGCTGCGCGGAGTACGGGGTGATGGGCAGATAGAGGATGAAGAGCGCCAAGGTGAGCACGGCCGAGATGATGCCGATGATCATGCCGCCATTGCCCTTGCCGCCGATGCGCAGAGGACGGTCCATCGCAGGTTCGCGCTTGCGCAGAATGATGAACCCGACGCTGACGAGGAAGTAGGCGATGACGATCGCCGGTGAACCCGCGTCGACGATCCACCCCAGAGCGGCCGAGCCGAGGAACGGGGCCAAGGCCGAGAGGATTCCGATGAAGATGATCGAGTTGACGGGGGTGCGGTACTTGGGGTGCAGCTTGCCGAACCAGGCAGGGATCATGCCAGCCACGGCCATGGCCCACATCAGGCGGGACGAGCCCATGAGGAATGCGTTCCACGAGGTGATGATGCCGGCGAGCCCACCGGCGATGACGAGCTTGCCCCAGAAGGCGGAATTGAACATCGCCGCCAACGCGTCGGCCGTGACGAGGTCATGGGTGGCCAGTTCCGAGGCCGGCATCGCCAACGAGGTCATCCAGATGATGATGATGTAGAACGCGATCGCCATGAAGACTGAAGCAACGACGAGCTTCCCGATCTTTGCCGGTGGAAGCTTGATCTCCTCCGCCGACTGCGGGATCACGTCGAAGCCGACGAACAGGAACGGCACGACAGCGACCACGGCGATGAAGCCTGCGCCGCCACCCGTGAAGAGAGGTTCGGTGTTGGCAGCTTCACCTCCGACGAGGCCACCGGCCAGAAGGAGGAAGGCGACGATGATGAGGAATGAGACGACGAACGTCTGCACCAGTGAGGCAAGCTTGACGCCGCGGATGTTGATCCAGGAGATGATGATCGCGGTGACCGTGCCGACGAGCGCCCAAGTTAGGTAGACGTCGAAGCCGGCGATGGTCCACAGCTTGATGTGTTCGAGGTTGGGGAACAGATACAGGGCGGTCTTCGGCACAGCAACTGCTTCGAACATGACAACGCTGATGTAGCCGCCGGTGATCGCCCAGGACCCGAAGAGCGAGACCTTGGGACCCATCGCCCGGATGAGATAGTTGTGCTCACCTCCAGCGTGCGGCATGGCCGCGACCATCTCGGAATAGACCGTGCCGACGAAGCACATGATGATGCCGCCGACGACGAATGCGAGAATCGCACCCAGGGTGCCGGCACCGCTGAGCCATTCTCCGGTGAGGACGACCCAGCCGAAGCCGATCATCGCCCCGAATCCGATGAATAGTGCATCGACTGAGCCAAGCGCCTTGACGAAACCGTGGCCTCGGTCATCGACCTCTGTCTGCTGCTGTTGCGACATCGCATCCCTCTCTTCAACCTACTGTGCTGTTGTGCACAGTAGCAGGATTCTGAGAGTTTCCGGCCGGTAATCTCAACGTCAGCTCCGAAACGGACGCGGGTGCCATTGCGCAGCGCAAGTCGGCTTTCATCCAGCGCATGTGAAACGGCGAGAACACGTGCTGTGAGTTTGCCGTGCCACGGTTTCGGTGGGTGTCTTGGTGCTAGATTTCTCGCTGTGCACAGCACTCATCGTGATGCCATCACCCGTGTGGTGATCGGATACCTCACAGCCCTCGTGATCGGTACGGGACTGCTGATGACGCCTGCCGCTACGGTGGCACCGGGCGGCATCTCGCTGCTGTCGGGACTCTTCACCGCCACCTCGGCGCTGAGTGTGACCGGATTGGCGGTTCTCGACACCGGAGGAGATTTCACCTTCTTCGGTCAGGCGGTCATCCTCGTCCTCATTCAGATCGGCGGCCTCGGCGTCCTCCTCTTCACCGCTCTCCTGGCGATCGTGGTGGCGGGCAAGGCGGGTCTGAGGCTTCGCCAGTCCGTGGCCACGGAGACCAGGAGCTCAACGATCGGAGGAATCGGACCCATGGTGCGGCGCATCGTCGCGCTTGCCGTGGGGGCAGAGCTCGTCGTCGCTGTGGCACTCTTCCTGCGCCTGCGCCTCTTCTACGACGAACCGCTGGGTGCTGCAATATGGAACGCGGTCTTCCACGCGGTCTCAGCCTTCAACAACGCCGGCTTCGGTCTGCGCAGCAACAACCTCATGGACTTCGTGGCGGACCCATTCATCTGCGGCCCGATCAGCTGCGCCGTCATCCTCGGCGGCCTCGGGTATCCCGTGGTCATCGAATTGGCCAGACGCTACCGGTCACCGTTGACCTGGAGTCTGACCACCCGAGCCGTCGTCGTCATGACACCGGTGCTGCTCGTGGGCGGGACGATCTACATCGCGATGATCGAATGGAACAACCCGAACACCATGGGGACTCTCGACGCCTGGGGCAAGATCCAGGCCTCGGCATTCCAGTCCACGATCACCCGCACGGCCGGGTTCAACTCGGTCGACATCTCGCAGATGCATCCCGCGACCTGGCTGGGACTGGACATCCTGATGTTCATCGGAGGCGGACCCGCCGGTACCGCCGGTGGTGTGAAGATCACGACCGTCCTCGTGCTCGGGGCCATGACCTGGACAGAGTTCACCGGCGGTCGAGCAGTGAACCTGCTCGGACGGCGAGTGTCCCGGTCCGTGCACAGGCAGGCGACGACAGTCATCGTGTTGGCCCTGACTCTCATCGTTGCCGCAACCATGATCATCATGCTCGATGCTCCGTCGCTTGGCCTCGATCGGATCCTCTTCGAGGTCATCTCAGGCTTCGGCACCGTCGGGCTGTCGACGGGGATCACGACAGATCTGTCGGGACTCAGTCAGGTGGTCATCATCATCACGATGGCCCTGGGGCGACTCGGCCCCGTGACAATCGCCTCGGTGCTGGCACTGCGAGTGCGCCCGCAACGATTCGAACTGCCGAAGGAAAGGCCGCTGATCGGCTGATGGATGACAGTACCGTTGACAGCCCAGAGAGGACGTCGAAATGAATGAGAAGTCATGGTTGTCTCGGCCCGCGGTGTTCTTCGCCGGAAATCCGAAACCTGCCGCCCGACATGGAGCGGTGGCCGTGATCGGCCTGGGCCGCTTCGGAGGATCCCTGGCGAGGGAGCTCGTCAAGCACGGGGTCGAGGTCATCGGCATCGATATCTCCGAGGAGGTTGTGTCGGACTACGCCGAGGTGCTGACCTACGTCTCCCGCGGTGATGCCACCGATGAGACGGTCCTGCGCCAGATCGGCATCGAGGAAGTCGACCGGGTCGTCATCGCTGTGGGCAGCGACCTCGAAGCGAGCATCCTCATCACCTCACGCATCCTGAAATTGGGCAATCAGCACATCTGGGCCAAGGCCATCACCGAACCCCACGCCGAGATCCTGCATCAGTTGGGGGTCAAGAATGTGGTCAGCCCGGAGAACGACATGGGTCGACGCCTGGCCCACCTCATCAAGGGACACATCTCGGACTTCCTGCCCATCGACGAGGATTTCGTCCTTGCCAGAACCACACCGCCGGTGCGAGTCGCCGACGTTCCGCTGGCATCGCTGGGTCTGCGCACGGAATACGGCGTCACGATCGTCGCCTTCAAACGCGATGGCGGCGGCTCATGGGACATCGCCGACCGTGACGTCACGCTCTATGCCAACGATGAGATCCTCATCGCCGGCACCCCGCGGAACGTGGAGACCTTCAGCGAACTCGACAAGGACAACGACAGCTAGCGCGATCCGATGCCCTCGTCGACGGCGGTCGTCACTCGCCGAGGTCGACGACCTCGAACTCGAGGAGGTTGGCCTGTTCCGAGACCGGTTCTTTGCCGCTGGTCTCGTGTGAAGGCTTGCGGCCTTGGCGCCAGTTCTCGAAGTCTTCGCGTGTGGCCCACTGGGTGTAGACGAAGTACTGGTCACCGCCGGAGACCGGACGCAGCAGCTGGAAGCCTTCGAAGCCGGGTGAACCGTCGACGGAGTGCTTGCGCGCAGCGAAGCGCTTCTCGAGTTCGCCGCGTGCAGCTTCGGGAACGGTGAGGGTGTTGATGGCGACGACTGACATAGACGCTCCTAAAGAAGAGGGTTCGTGACGCCGAGGCGAGTCCGGAGACTGGGATCGACGTCGAGCTGTGGTTTCGACCGGCAACCAGTGGCAATGGCCGGTCGGTCTTCAGCCTACGATCCGATTCTGGATCTCCGCTGAAGTTCTCACCGGGTCAGTTCGTCCGCGGTCTTCTTCGTCGTGTCGATGACGCCGAAGGCAGTACCGGAACCGGCGCCGAGGTGGGGTGAGGTGAACGCGGAATCGGCAGTGCCGTGGCAGTCGGGGCACGTGACGGATTCGGGTTTCCGGCTCATCGGAAAGTCCTGTTCGGTGTCGCCGCAGGTCGTGCATCGGTAGACGTAGGTGGGCACAAGATCACTCTTCTCGAAATCATTGCCGACGGATCAGCGCCGACAGATCAGCCTTGATGTATTCCTACACCGCCACCGGGGAAGACTCAAGTGTGCTGGCGAGAATTCACTGCTCGGCCACCGCGATTTCGGTGAAGTGAAGCTCGGGGTCGTGGCGTTTCGCAGCACGTCGGATCCGCTCCGCTGTGAGCCGGCTGATCTCGGGGAAACCGTCCTCGGAGTCCGCGCCGACCAGGCTGCGCGCGTTCTTCGTCTGCAGCGGTTCCGGGGTCTGGATGAGGATGAACGTGCGTGAGCCTGCATCGCGTTCGTTAGCCGCCATCACCGCCTGCGCAGTTGTGCCAGAGCCGGCGAAGAAGTCGAGGACGATCGCCCCGGGGTCGAAGAAGGTCTGTGAGGCCACAAGTGTCTTGACCAGTTCGACGGGCTTCGGATAGCTGAAGATCCCACCCAGCCCGAGATCCTCGAGATCGTTCTGTCCGCCCAGGGCCTTGATGATCGAGTAGAGCTTGGAGCTCGCCTTCTCTGCCGGCGTCACCCGCACCACGGCATGCTTGCCCGCAGGACCCCAGGGACGCAGAACATATTCGCCCGTGCCCAGCTTCGCATCCACCTCGGCGAGCTTCTTTGGGCCCTTGACCTCGAGGATGTCCTCGTACATGAGCCGACGTTCCTGGCCACGGGCGTAGCGGCCGAAGCCGGCGCGCAGCACATCGGTCTCGACGAGCATGCGTTTGCCGTCGATGATCTCCAGCTTCGCCGGTGCCTTCTTCTCGGTCAGGAACGCACCCGCCTGATCAGCGACTTTGGCCCACACATGGACGTAGTCGTGACCGCGGACGAAGGAGGGGGAGTTGCCTCCGCCCTTCGCACGCTGATGGATCAGGGTGCCCAGCGAATTATCTTCGCCGAAGATCTCGTGCCCCAGCAGCTGCGCCCAGGCACTCTCACCATCGTCGAGGTGAATGAAGATCACACCGTCCTCGCGCATGAGTTCGCGTGCGAGCATCAGCCGCGGCGTCATGAAGTTCAGCCAGCTCGCGTGATCGTGCCCGTGATCCTTATACGCCAGCGCATTGCCCGTGTTGTAGGGCGGATCGATGTAGACGACCTTGATCCGCCCCCGATGCGTGGCCAGCAGCCTGGTCAGCGCCGGCAGATTGTCCCCGACGACGAGCATGTTCTCATCGATCGTGGGCACGTAGGTGTCACCCTCGCGAAGAAAGTGCGGACCCTCGCCGAGGTGGCCGGAAGCATCCGTGGAGATCAGCCGTCGACCGAGTGCGAAGGCAGCGTCCTTGCCAGTCCAGTTCAGGGCCGTCGACATCCTTCTCCTTCTCCGCGATCGGTGCCAAGATTGCTGTATGAGTATTTCACGAGTGGCCGTGGTCGGTGCCGGAATCGTCGGAGTGGCGCTCGCCCGCGAGATCACCAGCCGGTTCCCGGACGCCGAAGTCACCGTCTTCGACAAGGCCGAACGCGTGGCCGCACATCAGAGCGGGCACACCTCGGGTGTCGTGGATCCCGCCCTCGCCGCGCAGCCGGGATCGCCGGAGGCGAAGCTCGCCCACCGAGGTGTGGAGCTGTTGGTCCCGTTCGTGTCCGAACGCGGCATCCCCTACCGCGAGTGCGGTCAGCTGCTCGTTGCACAGAACACGGACGAGGCCGACCGGCTCGAGGAGATCCTCGCCCGGGCCGAAGCGAACTCGATCCCGGGAGTCCGACTGCTTGACCGCAAGGAGATGCGGGAGATCGAACCTAACGCCAGGGGCGTCCTCGCACTGTACGCACCGCACACGGCCGTCACCGACTTCACGGCTCTGACAGAGGCGCTCGCCTCCGATGTCAGCGCGGCCGGCGGCACGTTCCGCCTCAGCACAGAGGTCACCGGCTTCGATGTGATGAGCAACGAGGTGCGCCTGCGCATGCGCGCGGCAGCACCGGAGTCACACGACGGGGTGGAAGACGATGGCGATGCTGGTGGCGACGATGCCGCCGGCAGTAGCGATTCCGAAGGCCGTGACGAATCTTCAAGCCGCGACGAGTCTTCTGAACGCAGCGATATCGACGATCAGGTGCACGAGGCTCCGCGAACGTATCGCGGGGACAACACCACCGGACCGGTCATTGACTTCCGCGATGAGCTGCGCAGCCGCTTCGGCTCTCAGGACTGGTTCAAACAGGTCGAAGACACGATCGGCAACATCAGCGACCGGTTCACCAATCCCGCTTCGGGGCGAGAACGTCCGGCTCCCCATGAGCGCGATCGCCCGGCTGCCCGCGAGCGTGATCGTCCGGATCGTGCCGAGGGCACGGAGGTGTTCGACCTCGTCATCGTCTGCGCCGGCCTCCAAGCCGACCGGCTGGCGGTGGCCTCCGGCTTCGACGACGACCCCCGCATCGTCCCGTTCACCAGCGACTACTACGCCGTCGACGCCCCCGCCGAGGTGGTCCGGGGCATCATCAGCACGGTTCCCGATCCGAGTTCCCCGTTCTCCGAGAGGTCCGTGGTCAGGGGCATCAACGACGGACTGGTCCTGGGGCCGAACACCATCGTGTCCCTGGGGCGCGAACGCTATGACAAGCACGGCTTCGACCTCGGCGATATGGGATCGACGGTCGGCTTCAAGGGGTTCTGGAAGTTCGCCGCACAGACAGCGAAGACCGCCGCCCGTGGAGCTAAATCGGCCGTGAGCACCTCCGCCTTCGTCGAGGAGATCCGGAAGTTCGTTCCGGCCATCGACGCCTCGGCCGTCCGGGCAGACTCCCGCGGTATCCGCGCACAGGCCATCGACGCCGAGGGCACACTCGTGGACGAGCTGCGGGTGACCACGCGCGGCAGGCTCACCATGGTCAGAAGCCTCCCGAAGTCAGGGGCCACCTCGGCGCTGGCGACGGCCGAACGCATCGCGAACCAGGTCTTCGACGGGCCTGCCGACGCGGACGACTGAGACGTACGACTCAGCCGGAGTGGCGTTCGAGGAACTCGTAGACCTCGGTGTCGTCGACGCCTGGGACAGCGCCCGGGGGCACAGCCGCGAGCAGGGATGCGTGCATCTGCGCCGAGGGCAGCGCCTGGTTCTCCCACTTCTCGGCGAGGTCCTCCGGCGCCTGCCGGCAGCAGGCGGGATCCGGGCAGGCCGACTTCGACCGGATCGGTGATTCTCGTCCTTCGAACCACTTCACGTGGGCGAACGGAACGCCCACGCTGATGGCGAAGTCACCGCCGGGGAGCACGCGTGCGGTGCACCAGAACGACCCCTCCGGGGTGTCCGTGTACTGGTAGTACGGGCTGAACCTGTCGGCGACCCGGAATACCGTGCGCGAGGTGAACCGTTTGCACGCGAACTGCCCTTCGATGGCGCCGAGCGGGTCGGTCGGATACGGCAGACCGTCATTCGAGTACGCCTTGTGGATCGTGCCCGAGCGATGGACCTTCATGAAGTGCACGGGCAGTCCCAGATGCTCGGTGGCCAGGTTCGTGAACCGGTGGGCGGCCATCTCGTAGCTGACTCCGAACATATCGCGCAGGTGCTCGACCGAGATCTCACGCTTGCGCTTCTCCTCCACGAGCATCGGCACGGCAGCGCTCTGCGGCAGCAGCACCGCCGCGGCCAGATAGTTCGCCTCGACCCGCTGCTGGAGGAACTCGCTGAAGTCCTTCGGGGAATCATGGCCGAGAACGTGGGCGGCGAGGCTGGTGAGGAGATGGGAGCGCGGATCCGCGGCGGCATCGGCGTTGGGCAGGTAGAGACGGTTGTTCGCGGTATCGGAGATCGACCGGGTCGAATTCGGCAGGTCAGAGACATAGTGGAGGCTGAATCCCAGCTTCTCCGCGATCATCGCCGTCTGCCGCTGTGACACGGTGCCGGACTCGTAGTCGGCTAAGCGCAGCAGCTCCGCGGCCTGGGCCTCCAGGTCGGCGAAGTAGTTGTTCTTCTCGCGCATCCTCTCGCGCAGCTCCCGGTTGGCCCGACGGGCCTCTTCCGGTGTCGCGGCCCGACGTTCGAGAACCTGGCCCAGCTGCCTCTGCAGACCCACGATCGCTTCGAGCGCATCGTGGGGCAGCGATTTGATCCGCACCTGCGGCAGACCCAGCGAGGAGTACATGGGGGAGGCCTGGTTGCGTTCGGCTTCAAGCTCGAGAGCCTGTCTGCCATCGATGGGCGTGGGATCGATGAGCTCGGCGACCTCGGTGTGCAGGGCCTTCGCGATGGCACTGAGCAGGGTGACAGAAGTTTCTCGCTTGCCGTTCTCAATCGTCGAGATCTGGGAGGCTGCACGCCCCACCTTCTCGCCCAGCTCGGTGAGGGTCAGTCCGCGCTGTTTGCGAAAAAACCGAATTCTTCTGCCGATGCTCAGGGTATCCGCTTCTGCTTCTGCATCCCTCAGATCGGTCTCGTTGCTTGTCATTGCGGCTCCAATCGTCATCGTGGCGTGGTTCACATGCGCTGAAAATCAGTATGACAGAACGCCGGAATTTCTAAAACCGGAAAACTGCCGATTATTCATCGGAGAAATGTCTGTCGGGCCCCTTGCGGTCACGGCAGACTGATCTCACCAACCCCGAACGACGAGGAGTGAATGAGAATGACTGAGAACACCACGCAGAGCAACTTGCACGATGCTGAGGCCATCCGCCGCGATTGGGCCACCAATGCCCGCTGGTCGGGAGTTGCTCGTGACTACGAGCCCGAGGATGTCGTCAAACTGCGCGGTTCGCTGATCGAAGAGCACACGCTGGCTCGCCACGGTGCCGAGCGCCTCTGGAACCAGGTGGCCTCCACCGACATCAAGTCCGGCGACTACGTCAACGCACTCGGTGCGCTGACCGGCAACCAGGCAGTGGAGCAGGTCAAGGCCGGCCTCAACGCCATCTACCTTTCCGGCTGGCAGGTCGCCGCCGATGCGAACAATGCCGGACAGACCTACCCTGATCAGTCGATCTACCCGGCCAACTCGGTGCCGCAGGTCGTGCGTCGCATCAACAACGCTCTGATGCGCGCCGACCAGATCGAGACCTCGGAAGGCAAGAAGAACGTCGACGACTGGTTCGCACCGATCGTGGCCGACGCAGAAGCAGGCTTCGGCGGTTCGATCAACGTCTACGAGCTCATGCGCTCGATGATCTCCTCCGGCGCAGCCGGTGTGCACTTCGAAGATCAGCTCGGTTCTGAGAAGAAGTGCGGCCACCTCGGCGGCAAGGTTCTCGTTCCGACCTCGCAGCACATCCGCACCCTCAACGCGGCTCGCCTCGCAGCCGACGTCGAGAACGTGCCCAGCCTCGTCATCGCCCGTACCGACGCAGAAGCGGCAACGCTGATGACCTCGGACATCGACGAGCGCGATCAGCGCTTCGTCACCGGTGAGCGCACCTCCGAAGGCTTCTACAAGATCACGAACGGCATCGAAGCAGGCATCGCCCGCGGACTGTCCTTCGCTCCCTACGCGGACATGCTGTGGATGGAGACCTCCACACCGGACCTCGAAGCTGCCAAGAAGTTCGCGGACGCCATCCACGCGGAGTACCCGGACCAGATGCTGGCCTACAACTGCTCGCCGTCGTTCAACTGGCGCAAGCACCTCGACGATGCCACCATCGCGAAGTTCCAGCGTGAGCTGGGAGCCATGGGCTACAAGTTCCAGTTCATCACCCTGGCCGGCTTCCACGCGCTCAACTACTCGATGTTCGATCTGGCTCACGGCTACGCCCGCAACCAGATGACCTCGTACGTCGAGCTGCAGGAACGCGAGTTCGCTGCCGAGGACCGCGGCTACACCGCAACCAAGCACCAGCGTGAGGTCGGAACCGGATACTTCGACCTGGTCTCGACCGCGCTGAACCCAGAGTCCTCGACGACAGCTCTGGCCGGTTCGACCGAATCCGCTCAGTTCAGCTGAGCCCGCGGTGACCATCGCGGTCATCGGATGACAGGCACCGGCTCTGCCGGTGGACCGGTCACATAGTACTCGGCGCGGGTCGACAGTGTTTTCACGGGGTTTGCACTGTTGATCCGCGCCGGCACACCGGTCATCTCAACACCAACCACAACCTCGGCGACACAAGCAGCACCACCGAAGCACCGCACCACCGAAGTACCGCACCACCGAAGTACCGAAGCACCGCCATCGCACCACACATCAGCAGCACACATTCCGACGGGTGAGGAGAAGCCCCATGTCTCACATCAAAATCAACGCCCCCATCGAACCAGGCTTCGACACAATCCTCTCGGAG
The DNA here is from genome assembly GCF_028201555.1 of Brevibacterium sp. BDJS002. NCBI lineage: Bacteria > Bacillati > Actinomycetota > Actinomycetes > Micrococcales > Brevibacteriaceae > Brevibacterium > Brevibacterium sp. BDJS002. The sequence goes on from NZ_CP116392.1 coordinate 484,267, forward strand.
TCCGCCCTCAACTTCATCGCGGCACTCCACGATCGCTTCAGCGACCGTTTGGGCAAGCTGCTCGGTGTCCGTGGACGTCAGGCGCAGAGCATCCGGAACGGCACGTTCCCGAGGTTCACCCCCGACACCGCAGGAATCCGGGCCGACACCACCTGGAAGGTCGCCGGCTCGACCGGAGCTCCCGGTCTCGAAGACCGCCGCGTTGAGCTGACCGGCCCCGTCTCCGAACCCGAAGTGATTGCGGCACTGAACTCCCGTGCGAAGGTCTGGCTCGCCGACCTCGAAGACGCGACCAGCCCGACCTGGGCCAACATCATCGGCGGACAGCTCAACCTGTTCAACGCCATCCGCGGCAATCTGCCCGGCGTGAACAACCGCCAGCAGCCCACCATCGGACTGCGCCCCCGCGGCTGGCACCTGCCCGAGAAGCACCTGCTCCATGTTGACGGCCAGGGCAGGGAGACAGAGACCTCGGGCGCCATGGTCGACTTCGGTCTCTACTTCTTCCACAACGCACGCCGACTCGTCGACAGCGGCTCGGGACCCTACTTCTACCTGCCGAAGCTCGAATCCTTCCGCGAAGCACGCCTGTGGAACGAGATCTTCGTCTTCGCTCAGGACTACATGGGTCTGCCGCAGGGAACCATCCGAGCCACGGCACACATCGAGACGATCACCGCTGTGTTCCAGATGGAAGAGATCCTGTGGGAGCTGCGCGACCACTGTGCAGGACTCAACGCGGCCGGCTGGGACTACCTGTTCTCGCTGGTGAAGAACTTCCGCAACTCCCCGGAGTGGGTGCTGCCGGATCGTGAGCACCTGACCATGGGACTGCCGCTGCTGCAGGCATTCGCCGACCGTCTCGTCTCAACCTGCCACCGTCGCGGAGCACACGCGATCGGCACCATGAGCAACCTCATGACCACGCACCCGGACAAGGAATTCGTGGCCTCAGAGATGGTGAAGATGCGCGAAGACAAGGCTCGCGAAGCCTCACGCGGCTTCGACGGCACCTGGGTGGCCGAGCCGGGACTCGTCGATGACGCGCTTGAGGTCTTCGACGCAGCACTCGGCGACAAGCCCAACCAGCTCGACAACCGCCGCGTCGATGCCCACGCCTGCGCCGAGCACATGCTCGACGTGTCGGGACTGGACAAGACGGTCACCGAGGAAGGCGTTCGCCTCAACATCCGCGTGGCCATCGGCTACATGAACGAATGGTTGGGCGGCAACGGCAACGTTGCCCTCGAGAACCTGCTCGAGGACGCCTCGACCGCAGAGATCTCGCGGTCCCAGATCTGGCAGTGGATCCGACACTCGGTGACCTTGGACAACGGCAAGCAGCTGACCCGCGACCTGGTCGAGCGCTACATGGGCGAGGAGCTCGCAGTCATCGAGCGCCACCCCGCCGACCACTACACCGAAGCGGTTGAGATCTTCCGCAAGAGCGCACTGGGTGAGGACTTCCCCGAATTCCTCACGATGCCCGCCTACTCCGACCACCTGGTCGACAGGGTGTCGAAGGGCACGGTGTTCGCGGCCTGATCTGAACTCACCGACTACCCGGATGTCGGACAACAGCCACTCGACAGGCTGCGGTCCGACATCCGGGTTTCTCTGTTCTGGCTCAGCTCGAGCGGAAGAGCTCAGCTCCACTCAGCGGGAGGCCACGGCTGGCCGTTGGCCTGGGCATTGAGCTGGCAGGAGATCGCCCCATCGATGGACTCGCGGATGATGTCGGCATGCCCGGCATGACGAGCGATCTCCGTGGTGAGATGGCACAGGATCCACCGGACATTCATGACGAAGTCCTTGGGCATCCAGGGATTGCCCGGCATCGGAACCACGGTGCCCAGATCGGTTCCATTGACTGCGACAGCCTGACGAGCCAACTCGATTTCGGCGATGCTCTTCTCAAAAATCACCACCACCTCGGCGATGTCGAGGTCGGGAACCGCTGAACCATCGAACATTCCATCGAGTCCGAGCCCGTCGTTGATCGTCGGATACTCCTCTTCATCGATGTATCGCTCGGGCTCCTTCACCTGCAGCAGCCACCCGTTGAGGACCTGCGCCGCATGGGCCAGCAGACCCGCGATGCTCAACGGGCTCGTGGTCGGAGTGCTGCGAGCCTGTTCATCGGTGAGGTCGAGGGCCGTGAGCTTGAGCTGCGTGCACTGCTGCTCGAGGTAGGTGAACAGCGCGTCGGCTTCGGTCGTGACTGATGGGGCGAAGAATGCCATGAGAACTCCTGATCGTGTGTCGTCGATCCGGTCATCCCCGGATCATTGATACCAGTGTCTCCAGCAATGCGGACATATAATGTCCGCTATGACCGTTGAATCTCGCCTGCTCTCCCTCTTGGGGATGCTCGCCGCGGGACGGACCTACACCGCGGGTGAGCTGGGCGCACACTTCGGTGTCACCCCACGCTCGGTTCGTCGCGATATCGCGAGCCTGCGGGAACTCGGCTATGTCATCGAATCCCTCCCCGGAGCGACCGGCGGATACCGCGCCCACTCGCGCACAGTCCTGCCTCCACTGCAGCTGCAGACCGGTGAAGCGCTGGCCACGGCCGTCGGTCTGTCCCTGCTCAACGGAGCCGGGCTGAGCACGACTGATGCGGAGTCGGCCACCGCGAAGCTGCGCACAATCCTGCCTCCGGTCATGCGCAAGACGATCGGAGACATCAGCACGGCGGTGTCCGTCCTCCCTGGTCACGAACCCGGAGTCGACATGACAGCGGTGATGACGACCACCTCGGCGATCGCGTCGAGAAACGTCCTCACGTTCGCCCATGAGAAACGACGCCCCACCAGATCAGAGACGAGATCCGAGACGACGCAGCGCCGCGTGGAGCCGGTGCGCATGGTCGTCCTCGGCGGGCACTGGTACCTATACGCCTGGGATCTCACCCGCAGTGACTGGCGGGTCTTCCGCCTCGACCGGATGAGTGAGATCCACGAAACGACGTTCGCCTTCGTTCCCAGGGACCATCCCGACGCCGAGGTGGCCGTGAGTTCCGCTGTCACCACCGATGCGTACCGCCACACGGTGATCCTGGACGTGGACGCCACCGTGGCCGAGACCAAGGCGTGGTTTCCGACGCGGACCGCGACGATCACGAAGTCCGGCGATGGTGCCCGCGTCGAATTCGGGGTCGAGGACCTGGCGTGGGCGGCCGTGATCACGGCCGCGACTCCCGTGGATTTCCGGGTCATCGAGCCACCGGAACTGCTCGGTGCGCTGCGTGAACTGGGACAGCGGGCGGCCCAGGTGAGCAGAACCGGCAGCACGGAAATGGTGGCAGCCGAACGGAGCGAGCAGTGATGTGCGCCCGGATTCGAAGCACAGCCGGTCTCGGGGTGCGGCGGCGGTGACCGGGGGATGTCCTGTGGATGATACGGGAATGAACGAATCAGGCCCGAGCCAATATACTTCTTAATATGACGATTCTCATTGGCTATCTTCCTGCTCCTGAGGGTGAGGCGGCTCTGCGCGCGGGCTTCGCAGAGGCCAAACTTCGGTCGAGCAATGCTGTCGTGATCAACTCCCAACGACGCGGAGCCAGTGGAACCCCAACCGAGATCGACCAAGACGTCATCGACCGCATCGTCTCTCTGGGCAAGGATTCAGACGTCGAGGTTGAGGTGCTCCAGCCTGATCACGAGGACGACCTGCCGGGAACGCTCAACGAACTCGTCGAAGAGCACGACGCTCAGCTCATCGTCATCGGACTGCGCAAACGCTCTGCGATCGGCAAGTTCATCCTCGGCTCACAGGCACAGCGGATCCTGCTCGAGGCAGAGGTCCCGGTCCTCACCGCTAAGGCCTGAGCTCAGCCACTCGAGACGAAAAATCTCGTCGGACTAGCGGGTGGGTTCGAGACCCCAACCCCAGGCGAGCAGCTCCGGCAGTGACACACCCTGGGCATTGCTGAGGTCGGCGATCTGCGTGCGGCAGGAATATCCATCGGCGAGAACGACCCGAGTCCGGTCACCATCGCCGGCAACGACTCCCGTCCCCGCAGCTCCACCGGCCCCGACCGCATTCGGGATCCGGTCACGCAGCGCCTCCTGCTCGCGCAGCGCCGGCAGCAGAGCCACCTCGGCCACGGCGACCGAGGTCTCATAGTGGCCCTCTTCGACGCCGAAGTTTCCGGCCAGGCCGCAGCACCCGCCCAGGAACTTCGAGGCAGCACCGGTCCTGGCCAGGAGTTCCTTGTCTGCAGCGTTGCCGAAGATCGCCGACTGATGACAATGCGGCTGCACGAGAGCCTCGACCCCATCCAGGTGCGGGAGTTCGGCGCCGATGCTGAGCAGGTATTGAGCGAAGGTCTGCACCCGTGCCGCGACCCGGGCCGCGGCTTCATCGGCCAAGAGCTTCTGTGAATCGTCCTTCAGGGTCGCCAGGCATGAGGGTTCGACCCCGATGATCGGCACATCTCCGGTCGCATCGAGTGCACTGATCGTTTCCCCCAGGTTCGCCTTCGCCGCGTCGAGCTGCCCGGTTGAGATCAGCGGTAGGCCACAGCACACGGTCTGGTCGATCACACGCACGGTGACGCCTGCACGCTCGAGCACGGCCACGGCGGCAGCGAGGATGCGAGGAGCGAAATGATTCGACCACGAATCGGCGAACAGAACGACTTCGCGTGTCTTCATCCCGGCCCTCACCTCGGCGGGGGTGGAGCCTGAGGTCTTCCACCACTTTCGGAAGGTCGTGGCCGCGAACTGGGGGATGGACCTGCGGACATCGATCCCGGACATCTTCTTGGCCACGCTTGTGAGCCCAGGCAGCCCTGAGACGCGGTTGATCACGGGCGCCAAGGGAGTGATGGCGCGTGCCAGCTGCGGGAGGAACCCGAGCGAGTAGTGCTTTATCGGGCGCAGCCTGCCCTTGTACGACTGGTAGAGGACCTCGGCCTTATAGGTGGACATGTCCGTCCCCGTCGGGCACTCGGTGCCGCAGGCCTTGCAGGACAGGCAGAGATCAAGGGCGTCGGCGACCTCGGGGGACTGCCAGGAGGAATCGAGGAGATCCCCGGACACCATCTCCTGCAGCACCCTGGCGCGACCACGGGTGGAATGGCGTTCATCGCGGGTGGCCTGGTAGGACGGGCACATGACGCCACCGCTGTGAGCGGAATCGGCGCGGCATTTGCCGACACCGGTGCACCGATGCACGGCCGAGGCGAACCCAGCGGACTCACCCTCGTAGCTCATCGCCAAACTGCCGGGCAGCTCCTCCCGCAGCGGCAGCTGGGTCAGTCGCAGCGACTCGGTCAGCGCATCGGGATCGACGATGACACCCGGATTGAGCAGATACTGCGGGTCGAAGAGCTCCTTGACCTCCTTGAACAGATCGAGCACCGCCGGCGGATAGACGAGACGCAGCAGCTCGGACCGAGCCCGACCATCCCCATGCTCACCGGAGACGGACCCGCCGTAGCGGGCCACAAGCTTCGTCGCAGCGACCATGAACGTCCGCATCACCTCCGGACCGTCGGGATCTTCGAGCGGGAAGTCCACCCGCATGTGCAGGCACCCGTCACCGAAGTGGCCGTAGGGAATGCCCCACAGCCCGTGCTCGGTGAGCAGGTCCATGAGATCACGCAGGTAATCGCCGAGGTTGTCGACCGGAACCGCGGAATCCTCCCACCCGGCGTGGGCGTCACGACCATCGGGTGTCCGCGACACGAGTCCGGCGCCGTCGGCACGGATTGCCCACACCTCGGCGGCGGCCTGGGCACCGAGCACCGCAGAGTCCAAGGCAGCAGACTCACGGATCAGCCGTTTCGTCTCATCCACCAGCTCAGCTTCGTCCTCGCCGGTGAGCTCGACCACGAGCCAGCCAGCACCCTCGGGCAGACGTGGGACAGCCTCGGCGCCCTTGGTGTCGATGACCCGATCGAGCATGCGCTTGTCTAGGCCCTCGCAGGCCGCGACCGGGAAACCCTTGAGCAGGGGAGCGTCGTGCGCGGCTGCGACCATGTCCTCATAACCGAGCACCACCGCCGCGGTGTGGGCTGGGTCCTTGACCAGACGCATCTTCGCGGCGAGGACGATGCCCCAGGTGCCTTCGGACCCGGCGAAGGCTCGACGCAGGTCGAAGTCGTTCTCCGGCAGCAGGGATTCGAGTCCGTATCCGGAGACCTGACGAGAGAAGGTGCCCAGGTTCGTCCGGATGGTGCCCAGCTGCCCGGCAACGAGCTCGTGCAGGCGCGGGAACGTCTCTGAGGCGTCGGTGTCGTCGAGCGTGACGACGGTGCCGTCGACGAGCATGACGACCAGGGCGAGGATGTTGTCGCCGGTGCGACCGTAGCCCAGCGCACGTGGTCCGCAGGCGTTGTTGCCGATCATTCCGCCGATCGTGCAGCGGGTGTGGGTGGAGGGGTCAGGGCCGAAGCGCAGTCCGTGGGGTCGCGCCTGCGCCTGCAGGTGGGCGTGGATGCATCCGGCTTGGACCCAGGCCGACTGTGCAGTGGGGTCGAGTGAGATGACCTCATTCATATGGCGGGAGAAGTCGAGGATGATGCCTGTGCCGATCGCGTTGCCGGCGATTGAGGTGCCGGCTCCGCGGCTGGTGATGGGAACACCCAGCCGACGTGCGATCGCCAGGGTGGATGAGACGTCTGCTTCGTCGTGCGGGAACACGATGGCCCGCGGGACCAGGCGGAACAGGGACGCATCCGAGGTGTAGGCGGCACGGTCGGTGCCATCGACGCTGAAGTCACGGACGCCCGCCGTCCCCAATTCGGTCGAGAGAACATCGGCGAGGGACATCTCTGTCTCCGCAGATGTTCGAAGTCCACCAGTGCTCTGCGCCGAAGTCGTCATGTTCGCATTGTGCCACTTCGCGTATTTCCCATGTACTCCCAAGCTCAGCGTGGGACAGCGGCGACTCTGCACGGAGCTAGTCGCCGCTCAAGTGAAAACGGGCCGGAATGTTATTGAACTGTTATAAAAATATGCCGGAAGAGTGACTTCTCTTCTATAAATCAAGAATTATTGGATTATTGTCATATGCGTGGTATTTAATAGAACTACATCATTAGCTGGCATCGAGCCAGAGTCGTAAGTAAGGGAAGAAACCATGTCGCGTCGCGCTCGTGAACTAACAGTTGACCAGACAGCCTTAGTTGGTGCAGTTCGGAAGGTTTCTCGCCAGCGAGCAAAAATCAACACTGATTACGTGATGGCGATTCTTCGGGCCCGTGAAGAGGGGGCAACCTTCGGTTCAATCGCCGAGGCGGCAGGCACCTCATCGCAGGCGGTGCAGGAGATTGTGCGTCGGCATGGGCAGGTCCAGCGCCCCGACACCGCAGAATCTGCTCCGACCCCCGCATAATAAGGCCGGCAGGGTGCCCGCGAAGCACTCGAACGCTGCAGTTCGACCGAGGTGGGCAATGCGACCTGCGCATCACAGCGAAGTGATCGGCGCGGGCGCCCACCTCGGGTGTTGAGCGGAGGCCGAAGTCATTCGTTTCATCACTATTTGATAACAAGAGTTCTTTATTGTGGAAATCATGTGAAAACCGTGCATGTGCCATTAACGCAACGATTGACCTGAGGTAATGAAGGCGCCTTCTGACCACGATCGTTTGTGATCGAAAAGTTTGCTCTCGGATCATCGATTTCAGTTCCCGGCAGTGAGGCTCAAGTGGCGGAATTCCTCAGAGTCGATCGACCTCAGCAGGGTGCTTGAGCGGCTTAGATACAAGAAGTACACACTCGCATCTGTATTGCAGTGTTGTTACACGCGAGTGTTCACGACGGCCGACTAGAGTTGCACCATGAGCTCCGAGACCAGCCTTGTGCACAGTGATGTCAGTGAACTTCCCCTGATCCGGATCGCCTCGGATCTGGCCACGATGGCCTGGGAGCAGATGGTGGCCTGGCGCAGTTCCCTCGGCGCGCAGCTTGACGCCTCGGTGGTGGACACGAAGACCTCACCCAATGACCTCGTGACTCTCGCAGATGCGCAGATCGAATCACTGGTCCGCGGCTACCTGGCGAAGGTTCGACCCGCTGACGTCATGGTCGGCGAAGAGGGTGCCCCAGCGCTGGACCCCACCGGCTTCTTCGACACACAGCTTCTGAGCCGACTCAACTGCTTTGATCCTGGCAGCAATGACCTGCTCGACATGAGCGATGGCGGTCAGCCCCTGGAATGGCACGTTGATCCCATCGACGGCACCGTCAACTACGTGCGCAACATCGAGCACTATGCGTTCTCCGTCGGTGTCTGCGAGGCAGGCGAAGACCATGGGCGGGGACTGGGCGAGGAGGGATGGCTCATCGGACTCGTGGCATCCCCGGGGCTGAATGCCACCTGGCTAGGTGCGAAGGGGCGGGGCGCCTATCGCGTCGAGGGGCAGCTGTCCAGGTTCCGAGGGGCGACACCAGCCATCCCGGCTCGACGGCTGCACGGCACGCCGGCCGGGCTCTCGGGCAGACTGTTGGCAACCGGCTTCGCCTATACCGGGGACAATCGTGGTCCGCAGCTGGCAAAGCTGCTGACCCTCATGGACGGCTACGACGATATCCGCCGCTGCGGTTCGGCAGCCATTGACCTGTGCATGCTCGCAGAAGGCAAGGTCAACAGCTATGCCGAACGAGGCCTAGGAATCTATGACTATGCCGGCGGCGGAGTCATTGCCGCCGAGGCCGGCGCCTTTGTGCACCGCGGTGGATCCGGTGGCCCGACCGCCGCCGCAGAATCCGAGCAGGAAGCGCGACGACTCATCGCCTCGATCTGACAGGCCCCTATCTGACAGGTCGATACGGCTGACTACTTCCGCCGTGAATGTGAGATGAATAATGTTAGATTACTGTCACGTATTGTGTGAAGCTTAGGCTAAGCTAATTCACGGTTCGTGTTCATCTGACATCAATGACTTTTGCAGGAAGTAGATCACTATGGGTTCGCCTCGCCTTCGTTACACCGCCTTGGCCGGTGTGGTTGCACTCGCTCTGACCGGCTGCGGCCAAGCAGCCGCCGATGACACCGGCTCCGACGCCAAGGCCGGCAGCACCATCGACATCGAGGACAACAACGGAGCGCAGAGCGTAGCCAGCCCTCCTGCTTCTGTGGTGGCCACAGACAACCGCACCTTCGAGACTCTCGACGCCTGGGGCATCGAACTCAGCGCCGGTGCTGTCGCCTTGATGTCTGAGGACCTCAGCTACACGAAGGACGATTCGGTCCTCGACCTCGGTTCGCATCGCGAGCCTGACCTTGAGAAGATCGTCGAGGCCAAGCCGGACCTCATCATCAATGGTCAGCGGTTCGCGCAGTTCCATGACGATCTCGCGAAGTTGGCTCCCGACGCTACGGTGCTCGAACTCGACCCCCGCGACGGCGAGGACTTCGGCTCCGAACTCAAGCGCCAGACGACCACTCTGGGAGAGGTCTTCGGCAAACAGGACGAAGCGCAGAAGATCATCGACGACTATGACGCCTCGGTGAAACGAGCCAAGGCCGCCTATGACAGCAATGACAGCGCCATGGGCCTCATCACCTCGGCGGGTGACATCGGCTACGCCGCTCCTTCGGTCGGACGAACCGTCGGGCCGGTCTTCGACATCCTCGGCCTCGACCCGGCGCTCGAGGTCGAGGCGAGCAGCGAAGATCATCAAGGAGATGACATCTCGGTCGAAGCGATTGCCGATTCGAAGCCCGACCTCATGGTCGTTCTTGACCGTGACGCCTCATTCGCACCCGAGGAGCGCGATGAAGGATCGGCGCCCGCAGCCGAGGTGCTGGAGAAGTCCGAAGCGCTCAAGGACGTGCCCGCAGTCGAAGACGACAAAATCGTCTACTTCCCGCAGGACACCTACCTCAATGAAGGCATCCAGACCTATACCGAATTCTTCAACTCCTTCGCGGACAAGCTCGAAGAGCAGAAGTAATACTGATCGACCGCGACTGAGATCGAGAGAATGACGAGTACACGCAACGGCTCTGCCGATCACACGGCCGCCCCCAGCTCGGGGGCGGCCGGTTTCGCGGCACCCGAGGCCACCTCGGCGAGGAAGAATTCTGCCGAGACGAAGAGCCCGCTGCTGAGCTGGAAGCTGGCAGTGGGCATCATCGGTGTCCTGCTCCTCCTCGTCCTCTCTCTATTCACCGGCGTCTACGACATCTTCGGCGGTGACGGGGGAGCCGAGATGTTCCAGATCACCCGTGTTCCGCGCACCATCGCCCTCGTCCTCTCCGGCGCGGCCATGGCCATGTGCGGGCTGGTCATGCAGCTGCTGACGCAGAACCGGTTCGTCGAACCGACGACGACCGGAACCACGGAATGGGCCGGGCTGGGCCTCATGCTCACCGTCATCGTCTACCCGGACGCGTCGATCCTGGCACGGATGATCGGGGCCATCATCGCCGCCTTCATCGGCACGCTGGTCTTCTTCCTCTTCCTGCGCCGCGTCTCGCTCAAGTCGTCTCTGATCGTGCCCATCATCGGCATCATGCTCGGCGCAGTGGTCGGAGCGATCTCGACCTTCGTCGCCGTCCAGACCGATATGCTCCAGAGCCTGGGCATCTGGTTCGCCGGCAGCTTCACCTCCATCCTGCGCGGCCAGTACGAGATCCTGTGGGTCGTCGTCATCGTCGTCATCGCGGTCTTCATCGCCGCCGACCGCTTCACCGTTGCCGGTTTGGGCAAAGAGGTCGCGATGAACGTCGGGCTCAACTACAACCAGGTCATCCTCATCGGCACCATCCTCGTGGCCATCGCCACTGGTGTGGTCACGGTGGTGGTCGGAAGCCTGCCGTTCCTCGGCCTCATCGTCCCCAACATCGTGTCGATGATCCGCGGCGATGACCTGCGCAGCAACCTGCCCTGGGTCTGCCTGCTGGGTATTGCCATCGTCACGATCTGCGACCTCATCGGACGAGTCATCATCATGCCCTTCGAACTGCCCGTCTCCGTCATCCTCGGAATCGTCGGTGCCGCAGTATTCGTCGGACTCCTCCTGCGACAGCGAAAGCGGGGCTGAGGCACACCATGAGCGCAGACACGACCGAGTCCACAGCGTCCACGACCACCTCGGCGACGATTCACTCGAAGCGGGACTCAGGACCACCTCGGCGATCGTCGGGGTCCTTGGCCACGTCGAAGGCCAAGCGGCGGTACTGGTCGATCATGGCCGGGGTCATCGTCGCCTCGTTGGCTATCGCGTTCGGCCTTCTGGCCTGGGACAACCCGATGCCGATCACCGACGAAGGCTTCTGGCTCATCGCGCAGATGCGGATGAAGAACCTCGTCGTCATCGCAATCGTCGCCCTGTGCCAAGCCTTTGCGACCGTGGCCTTCCAGACGGTGACGAACAACCGGATCATCACGCCCTCGATCATGGGCTTCGAATCCCTCTACGTCGCCATCCAGACCGGGGCCATGTACTTCTTCGGAGTCACCGCAATCGTCGACCTCAAGGGCCTGGTGCCCTTCACCGTGCAGCTGCTGCTCATGGTCGGACTCTCACTCGCGCTCTACGGCTGGCTGCTCTCGGGCAAATACGGCAACATCGCGATCATGCTGCTCATCGGCGTCGTCATCGGCGGCGGCCTCGGATCGATCGCGACCTTCATGCAGCGGACCCTGACACCCAGCGAATTCGACGTGCTCGCTGCCCGACTCTTCGGCTCGGTCTCGAACTCAGACTCCAGCTACCTGCCGGTCTCCATCCCGCTGTGCCTGTTGGCATGCGCTGCGATCTACATGATGTCCTCGCGGCTCAACGTCCTGGCCCTCGGGCGGGACACGACCAGCAACCTGGGACTCAACCACAAATTCGAGATGATCAAGGTCCTCTTCTTCGTCTCGATCCTCATGGCCGTGTCCGTATCGATGATCGGACCGATGATCTTCCTCGGCTTCCTCGTCGCGATGCTCGCCTACCAATTCTCCGACACCTACGACCACAAGTACGTGCTGCCGATGGCGGGCCTCCTCGGGTTCGTCGTCCTGGGCGGGGCGTACTTCATCATGAAGAACCTGTTCTACGCCGAGGGCGTCGTCTCCATCATCATCGAGGTCATCGGCGGCGGCGCATTCCTCTTCGTCATCATGAGAAAGGGACGCCTGTGATCACGCTGCGCGATGTCCGCAAGTCCTACAGCAACGACGTCGAGATCGGTCCCATCGATCTGCAGATCCCTGCCGGGGGAGTCACCGCGCTGGTCGGGCCCAACGGCGCCGGGAAGTCAACGCTGCTGACGATGATCGGCCGCCTGCTGGGCATCGACGAGGGGGCGATCGAGGTCGCCGGCTATGACGTGTCCTCGACGAAGTCGAAGGACCTGGCGAAGATCGTGTCCATCCTGCGCCAGGAGAACCACTTCATCACCCGGCTCACAATCCGCCAGCTCGTCGGCTTCGGCCGTTTCCCCTATTCCAAGGGTCGCCTGACGGCCGCCGATGAGGAGATCATCTCCCAGGCCATCGACTTCCTCGAGCTCAACGACCTCGAGGACCGGTTCATCGACGAACTCTCCGGCGGACAGCGGCAGCGTGCCTATGTGGCCATGGTGCTGGCCCAGGACACCGACTACGTTCTGCTGGACGAACCGCTGAACAACCTCGACATGAAGCACTCGGTGCAGATGATGCAGCACCTGCGTCGGGCCGCCACGCAGATGGGTCGGACCATCGTCATCGTCCTCCACGACATCAACTTCGCCGGACACTACGCCGACCACATCTGCGCAGTGAAGACCGGCAGCGTCGTCGAGTTCGGAACGCCCGAGGAGATCATGACCGCCGAGGTGCTTTCGCGCGTCTTCGACACCCCGGTCGAGGTCATCGACGGCCCGCGCGGCCGGCTGGCTGTTTACTACTGAAGCGCTGTCGACCTATGAGTGCGGGTTGTCGACGGCAGGCCGGACCCACACCCAGCGGCGAGCCGCCACGATGAGCATGGTGACGAGGCCGAGGATGAGGATCCCGTCGGCGGCGATGTAGAACAGGTGCAAGCTCGACCCGCCGTCGTCGACACCGGCGAGGACAGCATCGGTGCGGTTGTTGAGCAGGGGGCGGATGACGGTGACCTTGATGATGAGGACGGCGATCATGCCGCAGGCCAACCACCGGTACAACCGGCCCACATGGTCCTTGAGCACCGACCACAGCATGATCACCGCGATGCCGATCTCCACCCAGTTCATGGCCGTGAAGACCAGTCGGCCGATGCCCAGGCCCAACGGGATCGTGATGCCCGGGGCGGTGAACTTCAGCGGCGCCTCGATCAGCGAGATGCCGATGATGAGACCGAGCCAGATGGCGGGAAGTATGACGCGGGCACCAGCGGAGAGCCGGGTGTCCTGAGAGCTGAAAACATTGGCCATGCCCCGAATTCTACTCCCGGTAGAAAGTGTGCGTTGCGGAAGTGCGGCACCAGGGCCGGCGGGGCGGGAAAGAACTGCCGTGCACACCTGCCGGGAAGAGCACTCCCTGCGCTCTAGACTGGTGCTCATGCGTCTGTTCTCCAACGCCGTCGTGCGAAGTTTTGACCCCGCCGCCCCCGACACCACCTCGGCGGTCGCACCCGACTCGATCCTCGTCAACGGCGAGAAGATCGTGGCCGTGGGCACCAGGGCTGAACTGCTCGACATCGCCGCCACAGAATCCTCGACAACGGCAGCGCTCGCCTCGGCGGGCGGAATCGGTGCCACCACGGTGATTCCAGGCCTCGAGATCGAAGAGATCGACTGCGCCGGCCAGGTCATCCTGCCCGGCCTCGTCGACGCCCACATGCACTCCGTCCACTACGCGGACTCCCTGACCGACCTTGATCTTTCCAACGTCCGATCCCTCGCCGAGGCGGTCGAGGCCATCCGTGAACGCGCCAGTCAGATGCCCTTCGGTGAATGGGTGGTCGGGTCCGGGTGGGACCTCAATAAGTGGGATGACCCGCGATACCCCGATCGGCAACTGCTCGACCAGGCCGTGCCCGACCATCCCGTGGCGATGTGGTCGGTCGATCTGCACACGCTTTGGACGAACGCCCATGGACTCGAGATCGCCGGCATCGATGACCTCACTGCAGATCCGTTCGGCGGGGAGTTCGTGCGCGACGACGAGGGATGGCTGACCGGACTGGTCCGCGAAGACGCCACCGACCTGGTGGCCCGCTACATTCCCGAACCCACGCGTGAGGAACAGGTCGAACGACTCGACCGCACCCAGAAGCTGTTCCTGTCCCAGGGACTGACCGGGATCCATGACTTCGACTCCATCGCCTCGACCCTGGGCTGGTATGACCTGCGCGAAGCCGACCAGCAGCACATTCGAGTCACGAAATACCTGCGCGGACCCGAGGTGCCCTGGGCGATCGAAACCGGATGGCACACCGGCGACGGCGATGACTGGCTGCACCGAGGCGGGCTGAAGCTCTTCTCCGACGGAGCCCTGGGCTCGCACACCAGCCACATGTCCTCACCGTTCCCCGACCCGAACGCACACGATGACGCACACGACAGCGAGCGGGACGTCGAAGCCGAGCAGGACGCCGAAGCAGTGGAGACGACGGACCGTGAGCGGGACGACGCATCCGGGGACCTCGGTGTCTCCGCAGAAGCATCCGAGCAGGAGTACTACACATACCCCGGATCACTGCCCGAAGAGGCACTGAGCACCGAGGCGGTCGACGCCAACTACGGGATCGCCCAGATGTCAGAGGACGACCTCTTCGACAACGCCAGGCTCGCCACCGAGGCCGGCATCTCGGTGGCCATCCACGCCATCGGCGACCAGGCCAACCACCACGTGCTCAACGTCTTCGAACGCCTCCGCGAAACCACGAAAGACGCCGAGGAGCGCTTCGAGCGACCCCTGCGTCACCGGGTCGAACACGCCCAGTTCATCCAACCGGACGATGTCGCCCGATTCGCCGAACTCGACGTCATCGCCTCCATGCAGCCACGCCACTGCATCTCTGATCTGCACCTGCTCCACCTCATCGACGAATCGGCCCAGCTCGCCGCCTACGCCTGGCCCGACCTGCTGAGCGCGGGAGCGCATGTGGCCTTCGGCTCCGACGGTCCGGTCGAACCAGCCAATCCCTTCGCCGCGATCTATGCGGCGATGACCAGGGCCAACATCTCCGGAGATACGACGACGAGCTTCCAACCTCGGCGGCGGCTCTCTGCCACGGAAGCCATTCGGCAGCACACCTTCGGCCCCGCGTACGCGGCAGGACTCGATGATCGCCGAGGTTATCTGGCACCGGGCATGGACGCTGACTTCATCGTCGTCGACACCGACCCCTGCACCGCCGAGGGTCTGACGGAGCTGACCACGCTCGACCACGACGGGCTGCTCGGCTATGAGTCCGAGGAAGCGCTCTTCGCCCACGCCGAGGCGATCCGTGACACCACGGTCGCACTGACCGTGGTCGGCGGCCAGGTGAAGTACCAGGCCTGACCTGCCGCGCACCCGCCGACCGTTGCGTTGCGACGGCCCACCCCTCATCTCGTCCTGCCGATAAGGATCCTTACGCATGCCTCGTTCGTTCATGGCTCAGGCACAGAAGATCGATGCCGCCACCCCCGCTTCCCGCAACCGCGAGGTCGACTTCCTCCGTGCTGCTGCGATCACCGTCGTCGTGCTGGGACACTGGACGATCATCGCGGTCAGCTCCACCGGAGGCATCGAACCGCATGGACTCCTCGATGAAGCCCGCTGGACTCACCCGCTGACATGGGTGTTCCAGGTGATGCCGATCTTCTTCCTCGTGGGCGGCTACTCCAACGCACTGTCCTGGCGTTCGGCCAGGAGGAATAACACCGGCTACGCCGAATGGCTGCGGGCTCGCCTGCGCCGTTTGGGACTGCCGCTGATCCCACTGCTGCTCGTCTGGCTGGTCACCTGCATCATCGCCCTGAGCGCCGGCGCCGAGCCGGCCGCGGTGCAGTTGGCTTCACAGATGGCGCTGGTGCCCACTTGGTTCCTGGCCGCCTACCTGCTCGTCGCCATCGTCGCCCCACCCTGCCTGATGCTGTGGGAGAAGTGGGGTTGGTGGTCGATCATCCTCGGCATCGCCGCGGCCGGAATCATCGACCTCATCAGCATCACCACTGGCAGCATCCTGGCCGGCTACCCCAACTATCTCCTCGTCTGGGCCAGCTTCCACCAGTTCGGCTACGCGTGGCTTGATGGCAGACTCTCGAGCCTGAAACGCTGCCTGCTGCTCTTCGCCATCGGTGCGATCGGGCTCGGACTCCTCGTCGGCTTCGGCCCCTACCCGGTCTCGATGATCACCGCCGGTACCGATGCGATCTCCAACTCGGCCCCGACCCGGGTGACCATGGCGTTCCTCGGAATGGCACAGGCAGGAATCGTGCTCATGCTGCAACGCCCGCTGGCGGCACTGCTGCGCAGCCCCGGACTGTGGATGCTCACCGTGCTGGTGAACCAGCGGATCATGACCTGGTTCCTGTGGCATCTCACCGCGCTGACGGCACTGGCCCAAGTGCTCCTGGCACTCGACGCCGAGGCACTTCTGCCCACCCCGCTGACCGGTGTGTGGTGGCTGACCCGTCCGCTGTGGTGCCTGGGGCTGCTCGCGATCACCGGCCTCCTCGTGGTGATCTTCGGCCGGTTCGAGACACCGCAGTCTGATGATCGCCCAGCACCGAAAATTTGGATGCCGATCCTCGCCGCCGCATCGATCTGTGCGGGACTGGCGATCATGGCAGACGTGGGAATGGTCGACGCCAACGGTGTGACCTGGATCTGGCCGCTGCTGCCGTTGGCGGGCATGCTCGTCTTCGGTGTCGTCCGTCTCCCACGCTCATTCGCCCGCCGAGCACGCTCATCCGCCCGCCGAGGTTGACTCCGCACAGCGAAGAGCCGACCCCGCACAGCGAAGAGCCGACGTCCTCGCTGGGACGCCGGCTCACCTCGGCGAAGGTGCCTGATGTGGGGATCAGGCGGCCCGCCTGTCAGATGTGGCGACCGCCGGAGATCTCGGTGACGGTGCCGGTGAGGTAGCTGGAGAGGCCGGAGGCCAGGAACAGCACTACCGAGGCGACCTCTTCGGGCTCACCGGGACGGCCCAGGGGGATCTCGGCGAGCTTCGAGTCGATGGCGTGCTGGGGCATGGCCGCGGTCATCGCGGTGTTGATGAAACCGGGCTGGATCGCATTGATGCGGATGCCCTTGAACGCGACCTCCTTGGCCACGGCCTTGGTCATGCCGACGATGCCGGCCTTCGCTGCCGAGTAGTTCGACTGTCCGAGCATGCCGACCTTGCCGCTGATGGAGGAGACGTTGACGATCGCGCCGCCGCGGTCCTGTTCGCGCATGAGACCGGTGGCGACCTTGAGCCCGTTCCAGGTTCCGCGCAGGTGGACGGAGATGACGTCGTCGAACTCCTTCTCGGTCATCTTCCGGATCGTCGCATCGCGGGTGATTCCGGCGTTGTTGACCCAGATGTCGACGCCGCCGAAGGTCTGTGTGGCCGCCTCGGCGAGTTTCTCAACGTTGTCCAGTGAGGCCACATTGCACACGACTCCGGCGGCAGATTCTGCGCCGCCGAGTTCGGCAACGGCTGCCTGCAGGCTCTCCTCGTTCATGTCGCCGAGGACGACCTTTGCCCCGGAGTTCACGAGGCTGCGGGCCATGGCCAGGCCGAGTCCCTGCGCGCCGCCGGTGACGACGGCGACCTTGCCGGTGAGCAGTCCGGGGATCTCGGAGATGCCCTGGGTGGTGGAGGCGGTGGTGGCTGGTGCGTCGGTCATCAGGTCCTTCTTTCCTTGCATGAGGATGTGTCTTCTCAGCGTGTAGACGAGTTACAGGTTGAACTGTGGTTTGTGGGCGCCCTTGAGCAGCTGTCGGGCAACGACGACGCGCTGGACTTCCGAGGTGCCCTCATAGATGCGGAAGAGACGAGCGTGACGGTAGAAGCGCTCGACGGCGGACTCGCGCATGTAGCCCGTTCCGCCCTGGATCTGGACACCCTTATCGGCGATGCGGCCCAGTGCTTCGGAGGCGAAGAGCTTCGCAGAACTGGGGCCAAGCTTCCGATCCTCCTCGGCATCCCAACGTTTCGCAGCCGCGAGCACCAGGGCCTTGGCGGCGGCCACCTCGGTATAGATATCGGCGAGCATCGCCTGGACCAGCTGGAACCGAGCGATGGGCTCTCCGCCCTGTTTCGCCTCGGCGGCGTAGGTCACGGACTCATCGAGAATGCGCGTGGCCTGGCCCACGCAGATCGCGGCGATGTGCAGACGGCCCTTGTTCAGTGAGGCCATCGCGGCGTAGAAGCCCTTCTCCTCCTCTCCGCCGATGAGGTTGGCGGCGGGAATGCGGACGTCGTCGAAGAAGATCTCCGAGGTCCAGGCTCCTGCCTGCCCCATCTTGTTGTCATGAGTTCCGACGGTGACGCCGGCAGTTTTCGTCGGGACGAGGAAGACCGAGATGCCCTTCGAGCCCTTTGCGTTCGGGTCGGTGCGGGCGAAGACCATGAGGACATCGGAGGACTCGGCGTTGGTGATGAAGCGCTTGCTGCCGTTGATGACGTAATCCTCGCCCTCGCGCACGGCTCTGGTGCGCATGCCCGAGGGGTCGGAGCCGGCTTCGGATTCGGTCAGGGCGAACGAGGCGACGACATCGCCGGAGGTCAGCTTCGGCAGCCACTGACTCTTCTGCTCGTCGGTGCCGTAGTTGACGAGGACTTGGCCGGCGATTCCATTGTTCGTGCCGAACACGGAACGAAACGCCGGAGTGGTGTAGCCGAGTTCCATGGCCAGCTGGGCATCCTGCTCGGCATTCATTCCCAAGCCGCCGTACTCCTCAGGCAGCGCCCAGCCGAAGAGCCCCATTTCGGCGGATTCCTTGATGATCGTCTCCGGGATGGCGTCGTTGGCCTCGATGTCGAGTTCGATGGGCACGACCTTCTCGCGGACGAATTCGCGGACGATCGAGAGGACGTCGTCGAGTTCCGAGGTATCCATTCTTCGTTCTCCTTGTGGTTGAGGTGATGTCTGTGTGGTCGCCGAGGTGGCTGCCGGGTTTCGCCGAGGTGGTCTAGAGGCTGTCGAGCCAGGCTCGGACCCGATCGGAGTCGGCCCCTAGTTCTGGCGGGGCGAGGTCGTAGGAGACCTCGGACTTCGACAGGGTGATCGGATTGCGGATCGTGGGGATGACGCGCTCGCCGCCGCCGGTGTCGACGATGGGTTCGAGGCCGAGGTCCTTTGCGCGTTCGACTCCCTGGGCGATGGAGTTGATCGGTGCGCAGGGCAGGCCGACGGCAGTGAGTTTCTCGAACCACTTCTGAGCCGTGTGGGCTTGGAGGGCCTCGAGAAGTTCGGGTTCGAGCTGGTCGCGATTGGCGTTGCGGGTCTTGGCCTTGGCGAAGCGTTCGTCCTCGGCGAGGTCCGGCCGTCCCAATGCGGTGGCGAGCTTGGCGAACTGACCGTCATTGGCTGCAGCCACGATGAGTTCGCCGTCCTTGGTCGCCATCGGCTGGTAGGGGTAGAGACTCGGGTGGGCGTTGCCCATGCGGGTCGGCGTCACACCCGCCGCTGCGTAGGCGCCCGACTGGTTGGCTAGGCCGGACATCGCTGAGGACATGAGATTGGTCTGGACCAGCTGGCCCTCGCCGGTGAGGTTCTTGTGCTGGATCGCGGCCATGATGCCTATCGTCGTGTGCAGGCCGGTGATGACGTCGAAGATCGCGACACCGGCGCGGAAGGGCGAGCCATCCGGGTCGCCGGTGACGCTCATGAATCCGGACATCGCCTGGACGAGCAGGTCGTAGCCGGGCA
This sequence comes from Brevibacterium sp. BDJS002, assembly GCF_028201555.1. Classification (NCBI taxonomy): domain Bacteria; kingdom Bacillati; phylum Actinomycetota; class Actinomycetes; order Micrococcales; family Brevibacteriaceae; genus Brevibacterium; species Brevibacterium sp. BDJS002. The sequence continues at coordinate 504,043 of NZ_CP116392.1, forward strand.
GGGCATTGTGGGCGCCGAAACCGGTGACCGAGGCGTAGATGACCTCGGCATTGGTCTCTGACACCGAGTCGTAGTCGAGGCCGAACTTCTTCAGCCCACCGGGTTTGAAGTTCTCAACGATGATGTCGGCCCGGGCGGCGAGCTTCTGGGCCACGGCGAGGTCATCAGCGTCAGAGAAGTCGAGGACGATGTCGTATTTGTTGCGGTTGATCGACAGATAGTAGGTGGCATCGTCATCGCGGACCGGGGGTGCCCAGTGCCTCGTGTCGTCGCCACTCGGGCCCTCGACCTTGATGACGGTGGCGCCGAGGTCGGCGAGCATCATCGTCGAATACGGGCCAGCGAGGACTCGAGAGAAGTCGACGACGAGCTGACCGCTCAAGGGACCATTGCCGGTGCGGGGGAGGAAGCCGGCGATGGACTCGGCCCGATTGCTTGCGGTCTTACCCTGATCCGCTGGTGCCTGGCTCGCGGCTGACTCGCCATTCATCGATGAACGCTCCCGGTGATTCTGCTCGTCTCTGAAGTTCTTCAAAGTGTTTCACCCCACAATATAGCAAAGTGAGTCATAATGAGAAGTGATTGTTATCGCAATGATAATTAAGTAGGCAGCGTGGCAACAGTTGCAGTGACTGGTGCAGCCGACGTGGACGTAGGGGAACAGGGGAGCCAGACATGATGGAGATTCAGCAGGTGCGTGCCTTTCTCGCCGTCGCCGAGGAACTGCACTTCGGCCGGGCCGCCGAGCGCCTGGGTGTGCTTCAGCCCCCGCTGAGCCGCACGATCAGGGCTCTCGAGGACGACCTCGGCGTCACCCTGTTCCAACGCACCACCCGGAATGTGAAGCTCTCGCCCGCAGGTGAGGCGCTGGTTGAGCCGGCGCGGAAGATGATCGAATTCCAGAGCCTCGCGGTCGACTCCGTACAGCGAGCGGCAACGGGGGAGACTGGACGCATCAGCTTCGGTTTCGCCCGGTCCTCCTCGCGGACCTTAGCCGCCAGCCTGGTGACGGCCTCGCGGAGACAGAATCCCGGAATCGTCTTCAGCCTCGAATCCAATGTCTTCGCCGAGGAGGGCCTGGCCCGACTTATCGACGGAACCCTTGACCTCGCGCTGGTGAGATGGGGCAAGCAGCCACCGGAAGTGACAGGGCGACCGGTAATGGTCGAGCGTCTGTGCGCGGCCCTGCCCGAGGGTCATCGCCTGGCTGGCCACTCGGCCCTCCGCGTCGAGGACCTTGCCGACGAAGACTTCATCACCCTGCCGGAACACCCCAGCTCGACCCTGCGAGAGAACACGATGCGACTGTGCCGCGATGCCGGCTTCTCGCCTCGTTTGGTCCAGGCTGCCCCGGACTCGCAGACGATCGGGGCCCTCGTCGCCTCGGGCCTGGGCATCTCGATCACCTTCGACTCGGTTTCGGCGAATACGCGTGAGGCCGGCACGGTTGCCGTGCCCCTCGACATTCCGCAGGACCCCTCAACGCTGTACCTGGCGCACCGGACCGAGCATGGCAAGACCGCCCTGGCTGCGGTGCTCGCCCTCGCCGAGGAGGTCCTGCCGAGCGTGGGGTGAGCGACTCCGGACGTGCTCGCCCCGCCGATTACAACTTCGCGTTCCAGGCATCGAGGCGCTCGCGCAGCAACTCGGCAGTGATGTCGGTCCGTCCGATCCCGAGATAGTTCGGCAGCCAGGTCTCGACGCGGTCGTGTGCTCGAGCTGCGGCTTGCACATCCCAAGCGTTGATATCGCTGATCGGGCGGCCCAGGAGTCGTTCATACTCGGCAAGAAAGAGTTCAGCGGCCTCGGGGGAGCCGAGGAGGACGAGATCTTGTCGGCACCAGGCGACGTCGACACCGCGTGGGCCGCATTTGGCGCCTGACCAGTCGACCACTCCGGTGAGGCGCTCGCCCTCCCAGAGTGCATTTCCGCACCAGAAATCTGAGTGGGTGAGCACGGCCTCGTTCATGTCCAGGCGGTCCCATTCCCGTTGGGCTCGCTTGATGATCGGAGCATGCCCACGAGGAGGTTCTGCTGGAGTCGGTCGCAGTCCGGTGCCATCGATTTCGTGAATGTGCACGAGGGCAGCCGCCATTTCCGTGGCCATCGTCATCGGCGAGAGGTCAGGAAGCGGCGTACTGCCGGCAATGCGTGAGGTGACGATGACGGGATTGTCGAGTTCGGTGCTGGCCGCGACCAGATGAGGGACCCAGACGCCAAGTGCGGATAGTCTCTCTAAGATTTCGGCTTCCCGGACCGCCGCATCGTGGTGTGCAGGAAAGGCTCGAACCACAAGTTCGCTCTCACCGTCTGTAGTGAGGATGGTGGTCGCGTGCTGACCGCCGGTGAACTCTTCAAGGAAAGTCAGCTCTCGCCCCAGCAGTGATGAGGCCGATCTCATCGCGCGCAGTTGGGCTTCAGTCATGATCGCTACGCGGCCGCGGGGCGAGCATCCGTTTCAGCCCAGCGGCGTATCGCCGGGCCATCATTCGCTGCGCTGCAACGGACATCGGCGCGGCGGCTTTCAACAGCCGGTGCCCGGGAACGGATTCCGAAGTGATGGAGACGCCGAGGCGACCGTCCGAACCGACGGAGACGAGGAACGTCTGCTCACCCGACTCCAGATGCCCGGGCAGGGTGCGGTAGATGAAGCCGGCCCGGGCCTTCTCATCGATGACCTCGAGAACGATGCATGATCCCACCGGCAGCACCAGATCCCGGCCGCGCCACCGCCTCGGCGCCGAGGGCCAGACTGGATTGAGCCACAGGTCGATGACCTGGCCAGGATGCACGCGGCGCGAAGGGCGAGCGATGACTCCGGCCGATTCCTGCAGCGTCCAGGTGAGGATCGCTTCGCGTGCGCGGGGCAGCAGGTGCGCCTCGCCGAGGTCGAGATGATGCTCCAGATGGTTCACTCCTCCATTGTCTCCTCATCCGCGGGTGCGACCTTCCCCGAGCCCGCCCCGCTCTCCTTGTCTTCGGCCGCAGTCGTGCATACGATGTGATCGGGTCACTGAACGAACGCTCGCTTCACCGCGAGGGCCGCTCGCCGTCTACAGGAACATTGGAGTTCACCTATGTCAGATCGCACCGAAACCTCTCCCCAGTCAGGCCGCCGATTCACCGGCCAGGTCGCCCTCGTCACCGGCGCCAGCCGTGGAATCGGACTCGGCATCGCCCAGCGGCTGCAGGCCGAAGGGGCGACGGTCATCCTCACCGCCCGCAAGCCCGAGGCCCTCGCCGAGGCGGTCGCGCAGTTCCCAGAAGGCACTGCCCTGGCCATCGCGGGGAAGTCTGATGACCCGGCGCACCGGGCGGAGGTCTACGACACGATCGCCGAGAAGTTCGGTCGACTCGACGTGCTCGTCACGAACGTGGGCATCAACCCGGTCTACGGACCGCTCATCGACCTCGATCTCGATGCTGCTCGTAAGATCCTCGACGTCAACGTCCTCGGCACACTTGCCTGGGTCCAGGGCGCCGTCCACCACGAGAAGCTGGGCTTCCGCGAGAACAAGGGCCGGGTCGTGAGCATCTCCTCGGTGGCCGGTCAGGTGCCCAGCCCCGGAATCTCCTTCTACGGCATCTCAAAGGCCGCAGTCTCGCACCTGACGAAGTCGCTGGCAGTCGAACTCGGACCCGACATCCGTGTCAATGCTGTCGCTCCTGCCGTGGTGAAGACGAACTTCGCCACCGCGCTCTACGAAGGCAGGGAAGAGGAAGTCGCCTCCAGCTACCCCGCCAAACGGCTCGGCACTCCCGAGGACATCGCCGCTGCAGTGGCCTACCTGGCTTCTTCCGACGCGGAATGGATCACCGCGCAGGTGCTCACCGCCGACGGAGGAGTCATCACCGCTGGCGGAAAGGCCTGAGCCTTCCCCTGGGCAAAGGGGTGCGGCCACTCTGGCTGAACTGTTCTTCAAGTGGTGGTCGTCCGAACACGGTTCGGGCGGCCACCTCTTTACGCTAAGTGCCGCTGTTTCGCAGCAGGCGAGCTGCCGGTCTGACTAGTTGCCGACGGGCTGTCCTGCTGCGTGACGGCAGATCTTTCCATAGCGCTCGGCCACTCCGGCGGGATCGAGCTCGCCGCCGGGGCGGTACCACTGGGACACACCGGTGCAGATCGTGGTGATGGCGCGGGAAGCGTCCCGCGGGAATTCCGTCGCGAAGCTGCCGTCGGAGACGCATTCGGCGACCACCTCGTCGAGAAGCTTCTGCTGCCGGTCACGTGCGGCAATATGGGCGTCCCGCGATTCGCCCTGCAGGCTGCGGATCTCGCTGAACGCGATGAAGGCGATGTCTGACTGCTGGGCGTGGAAGAGCAGGAGGCATTCGATGAGTCGCTCGAACCGGGGGAGGGGCTCCTGTGGCCCGTCGGACAGGGCCTCAACGCTGCGCGACCACAGATCTGTCATCGCCAGCCGGTCGATCTCTGCCAGGATCGCCTGTTTCGATTGATAGTGGTGGTAGAGGCCGGGAACGGAGAGGCCTGCCGCATGAGCGAGCTGGCGAATGCTGGTTCCGTGAAATCCGCCGAGAACGAAGTTCTCCAGCGCCGCCTGCAGGATCGGAGAAAGCAACGGCGTCTGATAGTTTCTCCAACTGCCCACGAAAATTCCTTGTCTCAAGCGAACGGTGATGACTGCTTCCAGTCCTAATCTACGGGTACTCAGGGGCTGAGTGCCGACGCTCCCACTGCGAAGCGCAGTCGACCCCTTGTGCCTTTCGGTTCCTGTGACTTAGGATACAGGCAATACCGAGCGAGCGCTCGGTCGGTCCAGCCGAAAGCCCCCAGACCAGGAATGGATGTTCGATGACGAATGAACGCCTGAACGCCGCAGATACGGCCCCCGCCTCGTCGCACGTGTGGACACAGCTCTACCCTGCGGGTGTCGGCCTCGACCCGGATATCCGCGAGGAATCAGTGGCTCATGCCTGGAACGCCCGCGTCGACAGTAGCCCTGGGCAGACTGCCATCGTCTATCAGCACCGCAGCTTCACCACCGCGGACATCGATGGGGATGCTGAAGCCCTCGCGGCTGGTTTCCTCGCCCGAGGCTTCGGGAAATCCACGATCATCGGCATCTATCTGCAGAACGTTCCGCAGTTCGCGGTGGCGTTGCTGGCCGCGTGGAAGCTGGGTATCGTCCCGCTCGTCCTCAACCCCATGTACCGGGGGCGAGAGCTGCGGACGCTCATCGATGATTCCCAGGCTGCAGCGATCATCTGCGACGAAGGTGACCTCGAATCCCTCGTGCAGACCGTGGCCGACAGCTCCGTGGGCTGGGTGCTCACCACCACCGATGGCGAGTACTCGACGGAGCGCAGCGAATCGCCTGCTGGTTCCGGGCCCACCCCTTCGGCACCGACGCCTGCTGGCAGCACGGGCGTCGACATCGACTCGTGGCGAACGTTCCTCGACGCGCACCGGGCAGGCTCGACCAGACACGGGGAGCTGCTGCCCGGTCTCGACGACCCTGCTCTGCTCACCTACACGTCCGGCACCACAGGGCCGGCGAAGGGGTCGGTGGCCACCCACCGGAATGTGATGAGCGTGGCCATGGGTTACGGGCAGTGGCTCGGGCTGGGCGAGCAAGACGTGATGCTCGCTGTCGCGCCGCTCTTCCACATCACGGGAGCAGTCGCCTGCGCCGCAACCTCACTGGTCTTCCCGATCACCCTTGCGTTCACCGGTCGCGTCGATGCTGACAAGATCGTCACGGCCGTTCGGGACTATGGAGTGACGGTGACCATCGGCTCGATCACCGTCTACAACGCTCTGCTCGAACACTCCACCGCCACCTCGGCGGACTTCGCCAGCATTCGCTTCCTCTACTCCGGCGGCGCCCCCGTGCCGCCGGCCACGGTCGATCGGTTCCGGAAGAAGTTCGGACACTATATCCACAACATCTACGGAATGACCGAAACCGCCTCGGCGGTCATCGGAGTCCCACCGAACACCAAGGCCCCCGTGGACCCGGCCACCGACACCCTGGCCATCGGAGTGCCCTTTCCCGGACTGGAAGCCCGTGTCGTCGGCATCGCCGATCAGCAGGTCGTGACCGATGGCAGCGCCGGTGAACTCGAACTGCGCGGACCGCAGATCACTCCCGGCTACCTCAATAAGCCCGAGGCAAATGAGACCGCCTTCGACGATGGGTGGTTCCGTACCGGCGATGTCGCCGTCATCGACGAAGCGGGGTGGATCTACCTTGTTGATCGGATCAAGGACCAGATCAACGCCTCGGGCTACAAGGTGTGGCCGCGAGAAGTTGAGGACGTCCTCTACGAACATCCTGCCGTGCTCGAGGCCGCTGTGGTCGGAGAGCCCGACGAATACCGAGGTGAAACGGTCGTCGCCTTCGTCTCGCTGCGTACGGGAGAGACCACCACGGGTGACGATCTCATCGCCTTCACGAAGGAACGGCTCGCGGCATACAAGTATCCGCGGACCGTTCACATCATCGGCGACCTGCCCAAGACACACACCGGAAAGATCCAACGCAGGCTGCTGCGCGGCCAGAGCACGACGGGGAACAGACCATGACGATAGGAGTGCACATGACTGAGCCAAGTATCGGCCGTCGCTTCGAAGGCCAGGTTGCCCTGGTGACCGGAGCTAGCCGTGGAATCGGGCTCGGGATCGCCAAGCGGTTCCAAGCCGAAGGCGCAAAGGTGGTGATCACCGCGCGTAAGCCTGAGGCCCTCGCCGAGGTGGTCGCGACCTTCCCGGAGGGCACCGCAGTCGGCATCGCCGGAAAGTCCGACGACGCCGCCCATCGTGCGGAAGTCTTCGACACCATCGCCTCCACGTACGGCCGGCTCGACGTTCTGGTCACGAACGTCGGAATCAACCCCGTCTACGGGCAGATGATCGACCTCGATCTCGACGCGGCCCGCAAGGTCCTCGACGTCAACGTCCTGGGCACCCTCGCCTGGATCCAGAACGCCGTCCATCACGAAAGGCTGGGATTCCGAGAGAACAAGGCGCGGATCGTCAGCGTATCCTCCGTCGCCGGTGAGGTGCCCAGCCCCGGCATCGGACTCTACGGAATCTCCAAAGCCGCCGTCTCCCACCTGACCAGAACCCTGGCAGTCGAACTCGGGCCAGACATTCGCGTCAATGCCGTAGCGCCGGCCGTGGTCAAGACGAACTTCGCCACCGCCCTCTACGAAGGCAAGGAGCAGGAAGTCGCCGACGCCTACCCGCTCAAACGCCTCGGCGCCCCAGACGACATCGCAGCCGCGGTGGCCTATCTCGCCTCATCCGATGCCGATTGGATCACTGCACAGGTACTCACCGCCGACGGCGGACTCATCACCGCAGGAGGAACAGCATGACCGCATTGCCCACTGAAGTCGAGGAGCTGCGGCTCCGGACCAGGACCTTCATTCGTGAGGTCGTCATTCCGGCCGAGCCTCGGCCCGGGGTCTACCTCGACGAAGAGGTGCGTCTGGAGCTGCAGGCCAAGGCGAAGGCCGCCGGTGTCTTCGCGCCTCATGTGGCCAAGGAATGGGGCGGACAGGGCGTACCGATCGAGCACTGGTCGCCGATCTTCCAAGAGGCTGGTTACTCGCCGATCGGGCCCGCCGTCCTCAACTGCATGGCTCCCGACGAAGGCAATATGCACATGCTCGGACTCATCGCCACCGACGAGCAGAAACAGCGCTACCTGGCACCGTTGGCCGCCGGCGATGTCCGATCGTCCTTCGCGATGACCGAACCGCATCCCGGTACCGGATCGGACCCGGCTGCCTTGGCCACCTCGGCGGTCAAGGATGGCGAGGACTGGGTCATCAACGGTGATAAGCGCTTCATCTCCGGGGCGGAACTCTCGAGTTTCTTCATCGTCATGGCCGCCACGGATTCGAGTGCGTCCCAGGGGGAGGGAGCTTCGGGAAGAGGGCAGTCGGCGACGATGTTCCTCGTCGACCGAGACACCCCCGGCATCGAGGTGGGCCGGTCGATCCACACCGTCGACCGGACCATCGCCGGCGGTCACCCCTACGTCCACTTCACCGACGTGCGCGTACCCGAATCCGCAGTTCTCGGCGCGCCCGGACAGGGATTCGCCTACGCCCAGGTCCGTCTGGCACCGGCTCGACTCACGCACTGCATGCGGTGGTTGGGTCTGGCCCGCCGAGCCCTCGACACCGCGCTCGACCGGTGTGAGAACCGCGAGGTGTTCGGCGACATTCTGGCCCGACAGGGACTGGCCCAAGAGCTGATCGCCCAGTCGGTCATCGACATCGAAACCGCTGACGCCATGATCACAAAGACCGGGCTCGTCCTCGAAGGAGATCAGAAGCAGGCAGGCTCTCTGTCCTCGATCGCCAAGGTCTACTGTTCGGAAGCCGTCTATCGGGTCATCGACCGAGCCGTGCAGCTGTGCGGAGGCGACGGGGTTTCAGATGAACTTCCGCTCATCCAGTACCTCAATGAAGTCCGGCCCTTCCGCATCTACGACGGCGCCACCGAGACGCACAAGTTTGCGATCTCACGCCGCGCCTCGTCGAAGCGTCGGAAGGAAGTCGCCGCAGGCGAGCCACGTCGCGATGTCGTTGGTGGTACCCCTTGAGTGCAACTCTCGTCGATGTCGTCGACACCTTCGCTGAAGCCGCCGAACTCTCGGCACCGCCATTGCTCGTCACCGAGCCGCTCACGGAGTACTTCGACGCCTGCGGGATCGGCAGCGGCCGGCTGCAGTGGTCGAGGATCGGAGAGGGACAGTCGAATGTCACCTACCGGATTCGCCGAGGTGACGCTGATGTTGTCCTGCGACGTGGCCCCAGGCCGCCGATTCCGAAATCGACCCATGACATGGTGCGCGAGGCGAAGATTCAGATCGCGCTCGGTGCCCAGGGGGTCGATGTTCCACGGATCCTGCAGGTCTGTGAGGACGAGTCGGTTCTCGGAGTCCCGTTCTACATCATGGATTTCGTCGACGGCCTCGTCGTCACCGATGCACTCCCGGCGATCCTCGATGAGCGGACCGACAGGCAGAGGTTCAGTGAGATCCTCGTCGATCAGTTGGCGTCTCTGCACAGCGTGGACGTGACCGTCCCCGACGTGGCGGCTCTCGGACGTCCGGACGGATACCTCAAGCGACAGGTGGCTCTGTTCTCCTCGCTGTGGGACCAGAACACGACACGCTCCCTGCCCGAAGTCGCCCGCATCGGTCAATGGCTGGAGGACAACCGACCGGAGACGCAGCGCCACTCGGTGGTCCACGGTGACTACCGGGCCGGCAACGCGATGATCAAGCCGGACCGGCCGATCGAAGTGGCCGCGATCCTCGACTGGGAGATGTCGACGCTGGGCGATCCTTTGGCGGACTTGGGGTACTTCACCGCGACCTACGCAGATCCCAAGTATCCGCAGACCATCATGGATCTCACGCCTGTGACCAGTCAGGACGGTTTCCTCGATCGCGCGCAGATGATGCAGAGGTACCAAGAACACACGGGCCTCGACCTCTCCGCGCTGCCCTGGTATCAGACCTTGGCGCTGTGGAAGGCAGCGATTTTCAGTGAAGCGATCTATACACGTTGGCTCTCGGGCGAAGCTCCGGCCGCTGGCGACTTCACCGGTTCACTCAAACAGGGTGTTCCACTGCTCCTCGAGTCCGCCTCGGCGATCTCGAAGAACCTTGAAAGGTAGAGAAATGACAGCACAAGCAGCAGCGGCAACGGCGCCTCTGCGTCTGAAGAGGCGTTCGGTCTTCGCCAGCACCATCGGCAATGTTCTGGAGTGGTACGAATGGAGCGCCTATGCGGTGTTCACTCCATTCATCGCCGCGGCCATGTTCAACAGTGATGACAAGGTGTCATCGGTCCTTGCCACGCTCGGCGTTTTCGCAGTCGGATTCCTGATGCGGCCCCTGGGTGGAATCGTGTTCGGCAAGATCGCAGACCGCAGAGGCCGGAAGTTCGTCCTCATCGTCACCATGCTCATCATGGCCGGAGGGTCATTCCTCATTGCGATCATGCCCGGGTACGGGCAGATCGGCATCTTCGCCTCGATCATGCTCCTTCTCGTTCGCGTGGCCCAGGGCTTTGCCCACGGAGGTGAATCGGCGACCGCGAACTCCTATATCGCGGAGATCGCTCCCGCGCATCGGCGCGGTTTCTGGGGCAGCATCGTCTTCGTCGCGATCTTCGGCGGATCCGTGCTGGCCTACACCATCGGCGGCATCATCACGAACGTCTTCTCCGAAGCAGCTGTCGGCGACTGGGCATGGAGGATCCCCTTCGCACTCGGTGGTCTGCTCGCACTGGTTGCCCTCTATATGCGCCGGGGCATGATTGAAAGCGACGTGTTCGAAGCCGAAGAAGCCGATACAGCTGCGGTCGTACCGCTCGATCGCCGACGAGTCGCCCGCGCCATCGTCCTCGTCGTCCTGATGACCTCCGGCATCACCGCGGCCCATTACACCTGGTCGTCCTACGCTTCGACATTGGCGATCACCGAACGCGGCATGGACGCACAGACGGCATACTGGGCCACGGTCGGCGCACAGATCATTGCGCTCATCTCCCTGCCGTTCTGGGGAGCGCTCTCGGACAAGATCGGTCGTCGCCCGGTCATCATCGGCTTCGGTCTCCTCATGGTCGTCTTACAGTTTCCGCTCATGGCCATGATCACCTCGGCGGGATGGACACTGTTCGTGGCCTCCTCTGTTGCCCTCCTCATCGTCGCGATGTCCGGTGCGCTGCTGTCCGCGGTGCTCTCGGAAGCATTCCCGACGAAGGTGAGGACCCAGGGCATCGGCTTCGCCTATTCGGTGTCCGTCGCAGTCTTCGGTGGCACGGCGCCCTATCTCAACGGGCTGTTCAATTCGCTCGATCTCAGTTGGCTCTCGAGCGGCTGGGTGATCCTGCTGTGCCTCGGTACGGTCATCGCCATGGTCCTGCTGCCGGAGACCAGGGGCAAGGACCTCGCAGAGATCTGAACCCTGCCCCCGGAGATCGGCTCCAAGTGCGACTTCCGAGTGCGACTTGAGGAACTTCTGGTCCGATCTGCGAGCAGTTTTTCGGACCAAAAGTTCCTCGAGTTGTTCGGTCCAGGAGTTCCTCAAGTTGTTCGGCCCAGGAATTCCTCGAGTTGGGGCGCGGCAGCTTCGGGACGACTCCGTCAGTGTGGGCTCGCGTGCGATTTCCTCGACAGAATCGCACGCGAGCCCACAACCACGGACGGAGCAGCCGACTCACCGGTAACCGCGCCCATCACGGTGTTTGTCCGCCGTGATCGCAGACACTAGACTTGGCCCCATAAGTTCATAGCCACACCGGCTATAGGAATATAGCCACACACAATTGAATACTGCCGTTAAGACATGACGTGGGAGAGCTGCTTCAAGCAGCGCCGTAGGTGCAATTCCCTCCCCGGGAAACTCTCAGGCCCAGTACCACCGATTGCAGGCATATCTGAAGGACCGCCACCGCGCTCGCGCGCTGTCAGTCTGACAGAACGGGGAGGACCACCACTGCTCAGTGCGTCCTCCATAGGCGGGCGCGACACCGACCCGAGGACGGCAATGACCAGTTCACTCGCCCACACAAGTTCACTCGCGCACACCACAGCGCCCACCGGAGACACGGAACGCCCCTTCTCCGACCGGCACATCGGCCCCCGCGCCGACGACACCCAGGCCATGCTGGTCGAACTCGGCTACGACTCCCTCGAAGCGCTCTCCAGCGCAGCCGTCCCAGAATCCATTCAGATCGACGGACTCGACCTGCCCACCGGTCGCTCCGAAGCCGAGGTCCTCGATGACCTCCGCGCGATCGCCGGTCAGAACATCATGCGCACGCAGATGATCGGCCAGGGCTACTACGACACGATCACCCCGGCCGTCATCCGCCGCAACCTGGTCGAGAACCCCGCCTGGTACACCGCCTACACCCCGTACCAGCCCGAGATCTCCCAGGGTCGCCTCGAGGCTCTGCTCAACTTCCAGCAGGTCGTCCAGGATCTCACCGGCCTCGACATCGCCAACGCCTCCCTCCTCGACGAGGCCACCGCCGTCGCCGAGGCGGTCCTGCTGATGCGTCGGGCCGTGAAGAAGGGGACAACCGTCGTCCTCGACTCCGAACTCCACCCGCAGACCATCGCCGTCGTCCGTGCCCGCGCGAAGGCCATGGACTTCCGCGTCACCGTCGCTGACCTGGCCAAAGGCCTCGTGGGCGAAGACATCTTCGGCATCGTCTGCGCCCAGCCCGGCACCACCGGCGTCATCCGCGACTTCACCGAAGCCGTCGACGGCGCCCATGACCGCGGCGCCCTCGTCACCTTCGACGCCGACCTGCTGGCCCTGACCCTGCTCAAGGATCCCGCCTCCCAGGGCGCCGACATCTCCGTGGGCTCGGCCCAGCGCTTCGGTGTTCCCCTGTTCTTCGGCGGACCCCACGCCGGCTTCATGGCTGTGAAGTCCGGTCTCCAGCGTCAGCTGCCCGGCCGCCTCGTCGGTGTCTCCAAGGACGCCCAGGGCAAGCCCGGTTACCGTCTGGCCCTGCAGACCCGTGAACAGCACATCCGCCGCCAGAAGGCCACGTCCAACATCTGCACCGCGCAGGCTCTGCTGGCCAACGTCGCATCGATGTACGCCGTCTACCACGGCCCCGTCGGCCTGACCCGCATCGCCTCCCGCATCCACCGCCTGGCCCAGGCCTTCGCGACCGCTGCGGACACCGCCCCCGGCGCCGAGGTGGTCACCCGTGAGTTCTTCGACACCGTGGCCATCCGCGTCGCCGACGCAGAAGCCGCCCGAGTCGTGTCCGAACGTGCCGGCTTCAACATCCGCGTCATCGACGACTCCACCATCGGCGTCTCCTTCGGCGAATCCCACTCGGTCGCCGATGCCAACGGACTGCTCGAAGCTCTGGGCATCATCGCCCGGGTCGATGAAGCGAACTTCGAAGCCGCCTCGGCGGGCACATTCGGAGCCAACCACGTGCCCACCCCGGCCTTCGACGAGAAGTTCCACCGCACCACCGAGTTCCTCACCCACCCGATCTTCAGCGCACACGGCTCCGAAACCTCGATGATGCGCTACCTGCGCACCCTGGCCGACCGTGACCTGGCACTGGACCGGACGATGATCCCGCTGGGCTCGTGCACGATGAAGCTCAACGCCGCGGCAGAGATGGAACCCATCACCTGGCCCGAGTTCGCCTCCATCCACCCCTTCGCCCCGGCCGAGCAGACCCACGGCTGGCGCACCCTCATCACCCGCCTGGAGAACTCGCTCGTCGAGGTCACCGGCTACGACCGCGTGTCACTGCAGCCCAACGCCGGCTCCCAGGGTGAGCTGGCAGGACTGCTCGCGATCCGCAACTTCCACGTCGCCAACGGCGACACCGACCGCGACGTGGTCCTCATCCCGCAGTCAGCCCACGGCACCAACGCCGCCTCGGCAGTCCTGGCCGGTCTCAAGGTCCAGGTCATCGCGACCGCCGAAGACGGATCGGTCGACATCGCCGACCTCGACGCGAAGATCGAGAAGAACGCGGACAAGCTCGCCGCGATCATGATCACCTACCCGTCGACCAACGGAATCTTCGAGTCCGAGGTCCGTGACGTCTGCGAGAAGATCCACGCAGCCGGCGGCCAGGTCTACGTCGACGGTGCGAACCTCAACGCCATGGTCGGACTCGCCAAGCCCGGCGAATTCGGCGGCGACGTCTCACACCTCAACCTGCACAAGACCTTCTGCATCCCTCACGGCGGCGGCGGACCCGGAGTCGGACCTGTCGCAGTGCGCGAACACCTCGCTCCTTACCTGCCCGGCGATCCCACCTCGGCGGAACTCGTTGCGGGTAAGGAAGACGCTCACGAACTGCCGATCTCGGCCTCGATGTTCGGCTCCGCCGGCGTCCTGCCGATCAGCTTCGCCTACCTCGAACTCATGGGTGGCGACGGGCTGCGTGAGGCATCCCGTGCGGCACTCCTGGGCGCGAACTACCTGGCCTCCAAGCTCCACGACGTGTTCCCCATCCTCTACTCGGGTGAGCACGGACTCGTCGGCCACGAGACGATCCTCGACCTGCGTGAGCTGACCGCAAAGTCCGGCGTCACCGCCGAGGATGTGGCCAAGCGCCTCATCGACTTCGGCTTCCACGCCCCGACCCTTGCGTTCCCGGTTCCAGGGACCCTCATGGTCGAACCGACCGAGTCCGAGGACAAGGCCGAACTCGACCGCTTCATCGAAGCCATGCGCACCATCCGCGCAGAGATCGATGCCATCGGCGACACCTACTCCTACGAGGAGTCACCGCTGGCCGGCGCCCCGCACCCGGCCACCGTGGTGATGGATGACTGGGACGCCAAGTACTCCCGCGAAACTGCCGTGTTCCCGGTCAAGGGATTGCGCCAGACCAAGTACTTCCCACCGGTGAGCCGGATTGACGGTGCCTACGGCGACCGCAACCTGGTGTGCAGCTGCCCACCGCCAGAGGCCTTCGAAGACAACGAGGAAGAGGACGACTGATGAGTACTGAGAATTCGACGCGAGAGACCCCGCTGCACGATATCCATGCCCAGCTGGGCGCATCCTTCACCGACTTCGGCGGCTGGGACATGCCGCTGAAGTACGGGTCCGAACTGGCTGAGCACCGTGCCGTGCGCGAAGCCGCAGGCATCTTCGACCTCTCCCACATGGGCGAAGTCCGCCTCACCGGCTCCGACGCTGCGGCATTCCTCGACTACGCGCTCGTGGCGAAGTACTCGAAGATGAAGATCGGCAAGGCCAAGTACGGTGTGCTCGTCAACGAGGCAGGCTACCTCCTCGATGACCTCATCACCTACCGGATCGGAGACGAAGAGTTCCTCATCGTCCCCAACGCCTCGAACACTCCGACCGTGGTCGCAGCATTGAAGGAACGGCTGCAGGCCTTTCTGCGTGACGAGTCCCCGGGTGCCGATGCCAAACTCTTCGACGAGTCCGACGTCACCGCTCTCATCGCCGTGCAGGGGCCGAACTCAGAGGCCATCATCCTCCGCGCCCTCGACGAGGGTGCACACGGGGAATTCGGGCCAGCGACCACCTCGGCGGATGGATCATCGGCCAACGATGCAGCCGTCGACGGATCCGCGAATGATTCCGCGGTGAACTCGACCGGAATCACCGTCGGCGAGGCGGTCCGGGAGCTGAAGTACTACGCGTGGATGCCGCTGACGATCGCGGGCATCGACATGATGCTGGCGCGCACCGGCTACACCGGCGAAGACGGCTTCGAGCTCTACATTCCCAACATCGCCGCGCCGCGTCTGTGGGAGACCCTGACGACTGCTGGTGCCGACTACGGCCTCGTGCCCTGCGGCCTGGCCTCGCGTGATTCGCTGCGCCTGGAAGCCGGCATGCCGCTCTACGGCAACGAACTCAGCCTCGAGACCTCGCCGTTCGACGTCGGACTCGGCCGCATGATCGGGTTCACAACGAAGGAGAACTTCGTCGCTCGTGAGGCATTGGCGAAGCTGGGGGAGACTGAACCGGCCCGCGTACTCGTCGGACTCACCTCGGCGGGCCGTCGCGCCGCACGATCGGGAGCGAGCGTCTTCGCCTCGGCGGACGAGGTCGGTGCCGAAGGCGGGACAACCGTCGGGACCATCACCTCCGGACAGCCTTCGCCGACGCTCGGGCACCCCATCGCCCTGGCGTTCCTCGATCGCGGACTCGCCGATCCCGGCACACCAGTCTTCGTCGACATCCGCGGCAAGGCGCATGAATTCTCGGTGACCGAGTTGCCGTTCTACAAACGCGGCGAGAACTGATCCGTTGAACCTGGTGCCGATGCCCCCGGTGACTCGTACACTGGGGGCACCTGCTCACCCACACAGCTGTCAATCAAGCAGAAAAGGACGATCATGGCGCAATTGCCCCCACTTCCAGAGAACTTCACCTACTCCGCCGAACACGAGTGGATCAACGCCAGCGCTGACGCCATCGTCGGCAACACGGTGAAGATCGGCATCACCGCAGTCGCCTCTGACGCCCTCGGCGAGGTCGTCTACGTGGACCTCCCCGAGATCGGCGACACCGTCACCGCAGGCGAGACCTGTGGCGAGGTCGAATCGACCAAATCGGTCTCTGACCTGTACTGCCCCGTGACCGGCGAGGTCACCGCCATCAACGAGGCCGCCACGGACAACCCCGGCGTGCTCAACTCCGACCCCTACGGCGACGGCTGGCTGTTCGAAGTCAACGTCACCGAACTGGGCGAAGTGATGGACGCAGCAGGCTACGCAGAGGCCAACTCCCTCTGACACACCCTCCGACCGATGGGACCGACCACGGCTGGAGTCATCCGGACTGACTGGGCCGGAACGACCCGGCCCGGTCGGTCCCATCGATCACCCGAAAAGAATCGGAGTATCTTCCATGCCATTGAGCGTCTTCGATCTCTTTACCGTCGGCATCGGCCCGTCGAGTTCCCACACCGTCGGCCCGATGCGAGCGGCATCGAGCTTCCTCACACTACTGGGCGACAAGCGAGGATCCACCGCAAGCATCAAGGTTGATGTCTTCGGATCCCTCGCCGCCACCGGTGCCGGACACGGCACCTTCGACGCCATCCTCATCGGACTGGAAGGCTGTGCGCCCGACGCCGTCGAAGCCAATGAACTCACCGCCCGCCGGACCCGCATGTCCGAGACCGGGACGATCCTCCTCGGCGACGCAGTCGGGGACGGCGTCGAGATCGCCTACACCGAGGACGACATGGTCAAGCGTCCCCTGACTATCCAACCTCGCCACACCAACGCCATGACCATCGCAGCCTTCGATGCCGAGGGCCAGACCCTGGCCGAAGAGACTTACTATTCTGTGGGTGGTGGCTTCGTCACCTCCGAGACCGAGTTCCTGGAGAAGGAGCAGGCCGCCGAGGTTGTTGCTGAGTCGGGAGAGGACGACACCAGCGAGTTCGCCGTTGCCGATGCTGTCGTCGACGCCGAGCTGCAGTCCTACAGCGAAGAGCTCCCGTACCCGTTCCACTCGGCCGTCGAACTCCTGCAGCGCTGCAAGGAAAGCGACATGTCGATCGCCGAGATCATGCTCGCCAACGAGAAGTCGATGCGCGATGAGGACGAGATCCGTCACGGCCTCCTCCACATCTACTCCGTGATGGAAGAGTGCGCTTCGGCGTCCCTGGACCGCTCGGGCTACCTGCCGGGCGGGCTCAAGGTGCGCAGGCGCGCCCACGACTGGTACCTCAAGCTCAAGGCCGAGGATCCCGACCGCGACCCCGGCTACTACCTGGAGTGGGTCAATCTCATCGCCATGGCCGTCAACGAGGAGAACGCCTCGGGCGGACGCGTCGTCACCGCCCCGACGAACGGCGCTGCCGGCATCATCCCCGCAGTCCTCCACTATGCGCTCAACTACGTGGATTCCGTGGTCAAGGGCGGCGAGGCTGCCAAGCACGCGGCGATCGTGGACTTCCTGCTCACCTCGGCGGCGGTGGGCGTCCTCTATAAGGAGAGAGCATCCATCTCCGGCGCGAGGTGGGCTGCCAGGGCGAGGTCGGATCCGCGTCATCGATGGCTGCCGGGGGACTGGCCGCGATCATGGGCGGCACCCCGGAGCAGATCGAGAACGCCGCCGAGATCGCCATGGAGCACAACCTGGGCCTGACCTGCGACCCGATCTCCGGGCTCGTGCAGGTCCCCTGCATCGAACGCAACGCGATCGCGGCAGGCAAGGCCATCAACGCCTCCCGGATGGCCCTGTGGGGCGATGGCCAGCACAGGGTCAGCCTCGACGAGGTGATCGAGACGATGCGCCAGACAGGTGCGGACATGAGCTCGAAGTACAAGGAGACAGCGCAGGGCGGCCTCGCCGTCAACGTCGTCGAATGCTGAGGTAGCCCGCGGGGCTGTCGTATGGGCGGCCCTTCCAGCGTCCTCGAGGCTGCCGCGCTAGGTTTTCACCCTCCGGTGCCGTCGAAACCCCGCCTGCGCGTCGAAACATCGCTGTGGGCATAGGGGCTTCGACACGCAGGCGCTGTCTCGGTGAAAAGTCGCTTCCTGCTGCCTGTTTCAGCTGCGTGAGAGGCCGGTATCTGACACCCGCTGCCCTCGCCCGCATCCATGCATTGCCCTATCCAGCAACCCTCCCTGCCTTTCCCGCCGTCCAGCCGGATGGCTGTCTCCGGCACCCCGAATAGTCATCCGGAAGTCATGCCCCGAGGTGGCGTCGAAACGTGGAACAACCGTGGAACCGCTGTTCCAAAAGTGCTGAAATGTAACGAAACGATAACGAAGCTCTACCCCGGAATGAGCGCGGAAGAGCGCCCTGGCGCATCCCAGAGATGCCATGGGGAAACCCCGGTTCGTGACGTCGGGAACACGCGCGGGAATCACCACTGAATGGGGCGTGAATCACCGGTTTTCGAGTTGACGCTCATCCTCAGGTCGTTAGGTTTGAAGGCGTGAGAAACGCAGTCGCTGAACCTCAAACAGAAACCGATGTCCGTGTTCCAACTATGGAAGACGGTCAACACATGTGGAGACTGGCTAAAGATTCGGCCGTTCTCGACCTGAACTCCTCGTACTCCTACATTCTGTGGTGCCGAGACTTCTCGGCCACCTCGACGATCGCGCGAATCGGCGGAGAGCCCGCCGGGTTCGTCACCGGCTACACCCGCCCGGATCGGCCTAACACGCTGATGATCTGGCAGGTCGCAGTCTCGTCGGACTTCCGCGGACACGGATTGGCGAAGACCATGCTCAACGAGCTGGCCGATCGCACCAATGCGCTCCGCCTGGAGACGACGATCACCGATGACAACGACGCTTCAAACCGTCTGTTCCAGTCATTCGCTGAGCAGCGTGACGCTAATTGCGAACGAAGCGCGCTGATCACTCCGGATCTGTACCCGGACGGTCACGACACAGAATACCTGTACGAGATCGCACCACTGTGATGCACCGCTGAAAAGCCTGGTGCCACCTGGCGTCCGAGGGATCAACTGATTCCGTCTGAGGGTGCCGACCGGCGACAGCCGTACCCGATGTTGATCGGTCGCGGCCACCGCCTAGGCGCTTGCTCACGAGGCAAGTGCGTAATCCAGAAGTCGAAAGGACTCAAGTGATGACCGAAAACTCTAAGACCACGAAGCCCGACATCTTTGAAACCCGCGAATCAGAGGTGCGAGGATACTCGCGCTCCTGGCCCGCCACCTTTGCCAAGGCACAGGGTGCGAAGCAGTGGGGCGAAGACGGCAAGGAATTCATCGATTTCTTCTCCGGCGCCGAGCACTCAACTACGGGCACAACAACCCCGTCGTGATGAACCCTCTCATCGAGTACCTCCAGTCGGGTGCAGTCCTGCACTCGCTGGACATGAAGACCCCGGCCAAGCGTGAGTTCCTCGAGACCTTCCAGGACCTCATCCTCAAGCCACGCGGACTCGACTACACCGTGATGTTCCCCGGACCAACGGGAACCAACACCGTCGAGGCTGCCCTCAAGCTGGCTCGTAAGGTCACCGGACGTCAGCACATGCTGTCCTTCACCAACGCATTCCACGGCATGACCCTGGGATCGCTGTCGGTGACCGGTAACTCGATGAAGCGCGAAGGCGCAGGCATCCCGCTGACCAACAGCTCGAAGATTCCCTATGACGACTACTTCGACGGCGAGATCCCAGACTTCCTGTGGCTCGAGAAGGTCCTCGAAGACTCCGGCTCCGGCGTCGACAAGCCAGCCGCTGTCATCGTTGAGACCGTGCAGGGTGAAGGCGGCCTCCGCGCCGCACGCGCCGAATGGCTGCGCGCCCTGTCCGAGCTGACCAAGAAGCACGACATCCTGCTCATCGTCGATGACGTGCAGGCCGGCTGTGGCCGTACCGGATCCTTCTTCAGCTTCGAAGAGGCCGGCATCGAGCCAGACATCGTCTGCCTGTCGAAGTCGATCTCCGGTTCGGGTCTGCCGATGGCACTGACCCTCTTCCGCCCCGAGCTCGATGTTTGGGAACCGGGCGAGCACAACGGAACCTTCCGCGGAAACAACCCCGCATTCGTCACGGCGACCGCCGCGATCAAGAACTTCTGGGCTGACAACACCTTCCAGAACGAATTGGCCGACACCATCGCCGCACTGCACCAGCGCCTCGACTCGATCGTGAAGAAGGCAGAGGGAGCATCCATCCGTGGACGCGGCCTCCTCGCCGGACTCCACTTCGAGGATGACGAGGTCGCCGGCAAGGTGGCAGCAGAAGCCTTCGACAACGGCCTGCTCCTCGAGACCTCAGGTCCCAAGGATGAGGTTACGAAGATCATGCCTCCGCTGACCATCTCCTCGCACGATCTGGAACAGGGTCTCGACATCATCGAGGCTGCTGTGCTGAAGTTCGCTCCGGCCACCAACGCAGAACCTGCGGCGGTCTGAGCCAGCTCCCAGCTGAGCGCGAGAGCCTGTAAAGCTGAGTTTCGGTTCGCCGAGACTCGACCATGAAACTTGAATGACGCGTTGCCGGTGGATCGGTCGACATTTCGACTGATGCATCGGCAACCCGTCTGATACCCCGATTGAAAGGACCACGAATGTACGTAGTCAACCGCGATGATCTCAACGACACCGACCGCGACATCAAGTCAGAGACCTGGCGCAGCCGCCGCATGGTGCTGGGCAAGGAGCGCGTCGGCTTCTCGCTTCACGACACCGTGATCTACGCCGGAACGACCTCGACCTTCCACTACCAGAACCACGTCGAAGCCGTGTACTGCGTGCAGGGCAAGGGCACTCTGACCGATCAGGAGACCGGCGAGACCTACCCGCTCTCGGACGGCACCATGTATCTGCTGGACGGACACGAGAAGCACACCGTGGTCGCCGAGGAAGAGCTGCGCATGGCCTGCGTCTTCAATCCGCCGGTCACGGGCCGTGAGACTCACGACGAGAACGGCGTCTACCCGCTCATCGTCGAAGAGGACTGAAGTCCTTCCGTGAGCTGAGAAGCTCACTCGCCGGGGTGGCTGATCCTTTGCTCAGTCACTTAGGCGCCGTCCGGCCTCCGGACACCAGGAATGGTGGACACGGAACCGAGAGAAGCCCGCAGAGCGCGGGGTTCGACCTCGGCTCCGTGGCCACCATTTCCTTGCGCCCGAACTCTTCGGTTCTGTCGAGACTTCAGATGTGATAATATCCAGATCATTCACACTTCAAGTATCGTGACGCCGCCTGCCGACTGAACATCTCAAGACTCCAACTCTGGCATCACTCAGTTCAAATCCACTTTTGGAGTCTCCATGAAGTTCATCAGACGTGCCTTTGTATCCGCTATCGCTGCTGTGGCACTTGTTGTCGGTCCCGCTGTTTCCGCTGAGGCAGCGGGTGGCTCTTTTGATGTGACGAAGCTGTCTGCGAAGAGCATCGTCGTCAGCAATTCGAACTGCCGAAATATCGATGTGAATATGTCGCACAAAAAGTCGGGGGTCAGCGAATGGATGGTCGACGCTGATGTTACTCGTGGTGGAGGAGTGGTTGACTACGCCTTCTTTGCGAACGATGGAAACAGCAAGCGCACACGTGTAATGGTGTGTCCCGACTGGTCTGGGCTTGGGAAGTACTCGCTCGGTCCGTCGGAGGTGATAGCGAACAACTCGAGCTACTCCAATTTCGTCGACCGAACCGACTACACCAAGGGCTCCTTCTACGTCCGCGGTAAGACTTACGCATCGCTGTCCACCAAGCGCAGCGGTAAGACCGTCTCGCTGACCTCGAAGACGAAGGTCTACAACCCTGAGAAGTACGGCAAGGTCAACTACAACCCCAAGGTGAAGTTCCAGGTCAAGTCCGGCAGCAAGTGGAAGACCATCAAGACGGTCACCGCCAATAAGGGCAAGGCTACGTACAAGGTCAAGACGAAGAGCAAGAAGTCCTACCGGGTCACCTTCAGCCAGGTGAGCTGGGCGACCGGCGCCACCTCGAAGTCAGCGAAGAGATGACTTCGGAGTAGAGCAAGCGCTGATCAAGATCACTCGCGGATGATCAGCTCTGTCCCGTGCATATATCCCCGGGATCCTTCGAACGGGCCCAAAGCTTCGAGGACGGGCATACCCAAGACGGCGATGTCGGCAGTCTGTCGAGTTCCGGCCGACTTGGCCATGAGGTTTTGATTGTAACGGAGCTCGCCGATCTCAGCGTCGGTGACAGTCCAGATGACCACCTGCGGTGGATCATCATCGGTGAACGTCACGCGTCGGGCATCGGCCGTGACCGACCATCCGGTCGCCTCGGCGAGGGCTTCGGCCAATTCTGTGCGATCCAACGTCATGGGAGCATCCTTCCCTTCGTTTTGTAGTGAATGCGCATCGGGCGCTCCCTGGATGGGAACGCCCGATGCGATTGTGCTGTCACTGCGTGACCAGGACGCTGGTGTCACTCGTCCGGGCGGACCTTCTTGCCGCGGTCCTGCCAGAACTTTGCAGTGGTGACTTCGTCTGTGCCGTCCCAAGCGTCGATGTCGGTGTTGATGCGCTTGAACGTGGGCAGATCGGAACGGTGGAAGACCGGCTCAAGTCCCTGTCGACGCTGCTGCTGGTAGTTCTTCAGCAGGTTGAACACCAGCGGTGAGAGCATCAGCAGAGCGAAGAGGTTGATGAGAGCCATGATCGCCATGAAGATGTTCGCCGCGGTCCAGACGATGTCCAGTGCCGCGATCGCCCCGATGAAGACCGACACCATCACGATCACCTGGTACACCCGCATGGCAACTTTGCTGGTGGTCAGATGCTCGATATTGGCTTCGCCGTAGTAGTAGTTGCCGAGGATCGAGGAGAAGGCGAAGAGGAAGATCGCGAAGGTGAGGAAGTGGATTGCCCACTGGCCCAGCTGCCCGCTCAGCGCCGTCTGCGTCAGCTGGATTCCTTCGGCAGAGCTGCCGTATTCGGGGTTCGACAGCAGGATGATGAACGCTGTGATCGAGCAGACGAGGATCGTGTCGAAGTACACGCCCAGTGCCTGCACGAATCCCTGTTTGGCCGGGTGAGACGCCGATGCTGTGGCTGCGGCATTCGGGACGGAACCGATTCCGGCCTCATTGGAGAACAGGCCGCGCTGAACGCCGATCAGCATGATCGAGCCGAGCGTTCCACCGGCGATGGAATCCATGCTGAACGCATCGGTGAAGATGGTGAGGATCATGTCGGGGACGGCGCCGAGGTTGAGCACCACGACGATGATCCCGACGATCAGGTAGAGACCGGCCATGATCGGCACGAGGTAGGCGGAGACGTTCGAGATGCGCTTGGCTCCGCCGACGAAGATCAGGTAGGCGCCGACGGCGATGACCACACCGGCGATTGCTGAGAATGCGAAGTTCGAGTCCTCGACATTGAACGATGCACCGACCGCGTCGACGATCGAGTTCGACTGCACCGTGTTGAACACGATGCCGTAGGTGATGGCGACGATCACGGCGAAGACCAGGCCGAGCCATTTCATGTTCATTCCGTGCCGGATGTAGTAGGCCGGGCCGCCGCGGAAGTTCGGGCCGTCCTTCATCTTGTAGACCTGCCCGAGAGCGGACTCGGCGAACGCAGTGGCACCGCCGACGACGGCAGTCAGCCACATCCAGAACACCGCACCAGGCCCGCCCAGCGAAATGGCCAAGGCCACGCCGGCGATGTTGGCCGTGCCCACTCGCGAGGCAGCAGAGATGGAGAAGGCGCGGAACGGGGAGATGTTCTTATTGCCTTCGGAGTCTCGTCCACCCGGCTCGGCGAGCGTGCGGAACATTTCGGGGAGCATCCGCACCTGGATCACTCCGGTGCGGATGGTGAAATACAGACCAGTGGGAATCAGGACTGCAACGAGTACATAGGACGATACGGAATCGATCCCGTTGAGTGCGTTCTGCAGCATCTCCATGGAACTGAGCCTCCTTCGGCAATCATGCGGTCAGAGGTTCGGGCGGAAGAGTGCCTGAACGTCCGCTGTGTATGCCTTCAGTCTGCCACTAACCCACTCCTGCAGTGCGCAGGCAGGCGGCGTTTGGCTCATTACCGACCACGAGGCAGTCGAGCGAGCATACGGAATCACGGCCGCACTTGTGAGCGCCTGCTCTGCCAGGGTTCACGTCACGTCTACCCAATCATCATCCTGCCCTTGCTCTGGTTGCCTAGTCTGATCCGCAACGAACTGCGCCACCGGCCGCTCACCGCCGCTCTGAGCCGCCACCCCTGAGGAGTCCCCGCCATGCCAATCACTCTTTTGAACCAATCCACCGCCGAAGTCACGCACACCCGTGTTCCCCCGCTGGTCATCGCTCACCGAGGAGCGTCCGAGCAGCATCCCGAGAATACGATCCCCGCCTTCGTCGCCGGCATCGATCAGGGTGCGGACATGATCGAGATCGACGTCCACATGAACAAAGACGGCGACCTCATCGTCATCCATGACGACCCCCTCGACCGCACCACCAACGTCCGCACGATCTACCCCGACCGTGCCGATACCAGCGTGAGCGCCATGACGACTGCTGAGATCGCCGCCCTCGATGCGGGCTCGTGGAAGGGGCAGGTGTACAACGGCGTCAGGGTCCCTCACCTCGCCGAGGTGCTGGATCTGGTGCACGTGACCCGCACCGGGCTGCTCCTCGAGGTTAAGAAGCCCGCCCAATATCCCGGAATCGCCGAGGTGCTCGTTGAGTCCCTGACTGCCGTGCCTGAATATCTGGACCGGGCTTTGGCCGCGGGAATGCTCGTCGTCCAGTCCGGCGACTGGGCCTTCGTTCGCGAGTTTCACGCTTTGGCCCCAGAAATCCCTGTCGGTGTTCTGGGTCGGCCCTGCCCCGATGAACTGCTCGACTTTGCTACCTGGGTCGATCAGATCAACCCGCAATACACCGCAGCCGACGCGACCTTCCTCGGCCACGTCCACGAGCTGGGAATGTCGAGCCTGGTGTGGACCGTCAACAGTGTCGAGGACATGGAGAAGGCCATCGACCTCGGCGCCGACGGCATCATCACCAACAGGCCCGACCGACTTCTCGAGGTCGTCGAAGACCTCTGAGGTCGGAGGACCTCTGCAACTGACCTGGGCTCAGCGCCTGGTCTGCGACGTTCGGGTACTCACTCCCGTGGCGCCCGCGCTACATGGCTCAGCGGTGCTTCCCAAGCGGACGGATCGGTCACGGGGAAACGTCGGCCGGACACCTCCTCGGCGATGATCCGAATGAAACGATTCTTCGCACCTCCTTGCCACGGGGATACGTCGAGGCCGACGGTCTCCCGCAGCTCCTCAGGATCGTTGATCTCCTTCGCTATGCCCTTGATCACCACGCTCCAGGCAGTGTTGGTTGCAGGCTCGAATTCGTCGATCTCGAACGCCACACGGGGACGGGCGCGGATAGCATCGACCTTGCCGCCCTCCGCTGACCGGAAGACGATTGCCGAATGTTCGACAGAATAGTTGACGGGGAAGATCTCGGGCGCGTCATCGCCGATGACTGCCAAGCGACCAATGGCGCTGGCGCGCAGGTAACTCCAGCAATCGGTGACGTCCAGGACCATGTTCGACTCGACGTTCATCGCTCTACCTCTCTTCGGGGCGGAGGGTCACCGCGTGTATGGAGCAGCCTCACCGCCAACTTCTACTTATCGTAGAAGAATGTGGTGTAGATGTGAATAGTGCGCCACGGGGTGAGCTCGTGGATCTCAGAACTGCCGGATCGAACGACACGAATCGACAGAGGCCATCCGAGTCGCACCTTCTCAACCAGGGCCGCCCAATGAGACGCTGGGGGTATGGCCAATGAACTCGCGTCGTCCACCAGCCCGTACCTCCGCGCCCACGCCGACAATCCCGTCGACTGGCGGATGTGGACGAAGGACAACCTCGCCGAGGCGGCCCGTCGTGACGTGCCCCTGCTCATCTCGATCGGCTACTCCACCTGCCACTGGTGCCACGTCATGGCCCACGAGTCCTTCGAGGACGAGGCCATCGCCCGCATCATCAACGAGAACTTCCTGCCGATCAAGATCGACCGCGAAGAGCTGCCGGACATCGATGCGTATTACATGAACGCCCTCCAGGCGATGCGTGGACAGGGCGGGTGGCCGATGACGATCTTCGCCACGGCTGCCGGCAGTCCCTTCTATGCTGGCACGTACTTTCCACCGGCTCCGCGAGGCAATCTGCCCGCGTTCACGCAGGTGCTCTCGGCCGTGTCCCAGACATGGACGGATCGCCGCGACGAGGTGACCGAGATGACCCAGCGCATGGACCGGGGATTGGCCGACATGGCCAGCGCCGTCTCCGACGCACTGCCGGCCGAAGCTGCCTCTGAATTGCTGAGCGCCGAGGAGCTCGATTCGGCCGCCGAGTCCCTGCTCGACTCCTACGATCCGGCGTGGGGTGGGTTCGGCAAGGCCCCGAAGTTCCCGCCGCTGATGAACCTCATGCAGCTTCTGGCCACGTTCGTGCGATTGGGCGGAACCACCTCGGCGAGGGAGGGAACACTTGCTCCGGGAAAGGTCGACAGGGTCGGCGCCGACGGTCACCTCGAGGGTGAACTCGTCCTCGACTGCCTCATCGCGGTACGCAGCACCTTCGCGCGGATCGCGAGCGGCGGCATGCGTGACCAGGTGCGCGGCGGCATCGCCCGCTACAGCGTCGACCGGCAGTGGTTCGTACCGCACTTCGAGAAGATGCTCTACGACAATGGACTCTACCTGCGCGCCGTCGTGCAGTGGGCGAAGGTCGAACGCGCGCTGAACCCCACCTCGAAGTGGTTGGCGCTCGCCGAGCGGGAGATCACCGACACCGCGAACTTCCTCCTCGCAGACATCTCCGACGGTGATCGCTTCATCGCCGCCCTCGACGCGGACTCCCTCAACAGCGATGGAGTGCTGGAGGAAGGCGCCGCCTATGTCGTCACACCCGAGGAGTTCGCCGAGGTGGGGGAGGAGGGGCTGCTCCAGCTCGTCGATTCCCCCGCCGCCGCGGAGCTGTCTGGCTCCGTCGTGGCTGCGATCCGCATCATCGACTGGTTGGGCATGGACGAGGTGCCCTTCGATGAGAGCCACCCGGCGCCGTGGGAGACCTCGGCGACGGCTGCGCAGAGGGACGGGCTCAGGAAGCTGTTGGACCAGCGGCCCCAGCCTGCTCGCGATGAGAAGACGATCACCGAATGGAACTCGCTGGCGATCACGGCACTGGCCGAGGCAGCGCTGTACACGGATGCTGCGCTGTCTACTGATGGGTCGCTACCCGCTGATGCGGTGCTCTCTGCTGATGCATCGGTCGGCTGGGGGAGTCAGGCCGCGCACCTGTGGGATGCGATGGTGGCACGCTTCGGCGGCTCCGGCTCGGGACCGAGTGCCGATTCTGCCGCTGGCTTCGATTCAGGTGACAGCCCGCGGCTCGACGTCCGCCGCAGCTTCACCGGTGATACCCCGGGGCCCGGCCAGGCGGGCCTCGCCGACTGGGCCCAGTTCATCACCGCAGGGATCACGGTCCGCCAGCTGCCGGATTCGTCGGTGCAGGTGAACGACCTCAAGTCATGGGGTACGACAATGTTCGCAAACTTCACCGCCGAGGATGAGGTGCTCGAGGTCTTCGACTCCATGGGTGATGAGATCCTCGATGTGAGAGCTTCCGACCCGGTCGACAATACGGTGCCCTCCGGCCGCTCGGCGGCGGCAGAAGTGGCTCTTCTGCTCGCGGAGATCGGCGTGGACGGAAGTGCAGGCAGCAGTGTTCATGCCGGCAACGACGTTGCCGATGACCTCAGCGCCGGCGGACTTCTAGAACTGCGCGACCGACTACTCGGCGTCTACCGGGCGCTCGCCGGCCGAGCACCTCGCGGCTGCGGCCACGCGCTGTGGCAATCGGAACGGGCACTCAAACCGGTTCGCGTCGCAACGCGCAATGCGACACTGAGCGACATCGCGGCCAAGCACCCGGCGGTCACGCTCATCACCGGAGCAACAGGCGTTCCTGCCGAAGACGGTTCCGAGGTTGAGGTGCCCGAGGGCGCCGCCATCGTCTGTCAGGGAACGCAGTGCTCATTGCCGGTGACGACGGCCGAGGATCTGAAAAAGCTGCTCGACGCTTAAGCGTCATTCGACGAGCTGCAGCCCCCGGAAGCGGTTGAGAGCGGCCGCGATCTCCTGGGCTCGCGGTCGGGCGACATGTCCCGGATGGTCGCGGTTGCCGGTCAGGCCATCGACGCCCTGCGCATCGAGCATGTCGTCGATCTCGGCCAGCGCCTCGGTCAGTGAGGTCCGGTTGTCGAAGATCTCTGCCATGTACTCCAGCGCCTCGGCGATGCCCGCCGTCTGCTGCACATCGACGAGCTGAGACACGGCGCTGAGGTCGATGAATGCCTTGCCGAACTGGACCTGGCCGAGGCCCTTCGCCTTCGCTGACTTCGTCTTCGAGCTCGGGCGCAGTGCCTTTGCCGTCGGTATTCGGGGCCGAGGCGATGCAAATGTGTCGCTGCTGCCACCGGCTGAGTCGGACTTGTCATCGCCTGAGCCGGCTGGGCTCGTACTCGCGAAATCTGCCGGGTTCACACCGACGAACTCATGCGCCTTCTCGGTGACCTCCTGCGGTACGTAGGCGTCGAGGGCGATGACGTGGTCGGCGACTTCGAAGAACGCACTCGATCCACCGGCGACTAAGACCGTGGACACCCCTCGTTCGGAAAACAGCGGGCGGATGCGGTCGACGAACGGTGTGATGGGTTCGCGGTCGGCCGGGATCAGCGCACGCATGCGCTCATCGCGGATCATGAAGTTCGTCGCCGAGGTGTCTTCGTCGATGAGCAGTGAACGTGCACCGACCTCAACAGCCTCGACGAGGTTGGCCGCCTGCGAGGTCGAGCCGCTCGCATTCGTTGTGGTGAAGGATCCTGTGTCAGTGCCGGATGGGAGATTGTTGATGAAGGGCGAGATGTCGTCGCCGGTCACGGCGCGACCGTCCTCGGCCCGGATGGAGGTGGCGCTGGGTTCAGTGATGACCCATTCGCGTCCGTCGCCGGCGATGTGCGGGTAGACGCCGCGTTCGAGAGCACGCAGGATCGTCGACTTGCCGTGGTACCCGCCGCCGACGATGACGGTGACGCCATGCGGGATCGCCATGCCCGTGAGGCTGCGTCCGCTCGAGAGCGTGACGGTGTGTTCAAGTGAGGTGGGGCTGGTGAACGCCACAGCGTGAGAGTCCA
This sequence comes from Brevibacterium sp. BDJS002, assembly GCF_028201555.1. NCBI lineage: Bacteria > Bacillati > Actinomycetota > Actinomycetes > Micrococcales > Brevibacteriaceae > Brevibacterium > Brevibacterium sp. BDJS002. The sequence continues at coordinate 533,211 of NZ_CP116392.1, forward strand.
TGGGCAGATCCGAGTCTCCCGAACGCCTCGGCAGGATCGAATCGTTGCCGATGAACGCGAGGAGCCTTTCCTCGCCGAGGTGGTTCTGCAGTTCCAATTGATCCCGGTGGAGCTGGACGTGCTCGTGTAGGTCATCAGCGCGCAGATTGGAGTGAACGAACATGGCCTGAGCGAGCTCGGGCACATCGCGGGTGAGGATATCGGCCGCCTGATGGCCCAAGATGCGCCGGCCACGAGCAGGGAGATTGATGAGCAGGCGTGCTTCGAAGCCGTCATCGTCGATGACGACATTGGTGCGCTCAAGAACTTCTTGGCCCGGACGTCCGAGGATGATCGAGCGCCGGTCGTTGCGGTGCAGGAACGAATCACGACGCGGAAGAGGAAGTCAGAGGCCGCGATGCGATCTGCCCGTTCGGTGGTGATGTCAGTGGGGAACCCCGCCTCGGCGCGGTTGATCCTGATTCGGACCTTCGACGGGGAAGCAAAGGGGTCGACCTGGACTCGATCGATGAACACGGTGACCGGCCCGAACTCGTAGCTGCCGCGGATCTGCTTGTAGTTTCCGTAGCTGCGGCCATCGAGGTTGTGCAGGGTGGATGCAAGATTCGATCGTGGGGAGTTCATCCGTGGAATGCTACTTGATAGAGGTCAACGCAGGCCAAGAGTCAGCCCGTGCTGGGTGCGTGCACCAGGGTCGGCTACACGCATGCCGCAGGGTCAGTCGCGTGCGCGTCCCAGATAGAATTCGGCGGCGTTGTCCCAGAACACTGCGGTGAGCTCGTCGGGTGACAGAGTGTCTCGGATGATGTCGAAGTCTGCGTTCTCGAACGGTCGAGGTGCCCTGGTCGATGGCAGGTCGGTGCCCACCATGAGTGCCGAAGGATCGACGTCGACGATTGCTCTCATCGTGGTGGCCGGGTCGAGTTCGACACGACCGAAACCTGTGGCCTTCACCTTCACACCCCGTTCAACCAAGCGCAGAAGCGCAGGCAGTCCGTCGCGGTGCATGCCGAAATGGTCGATGCTCACCGAAGGCAGTCCGGCGATGCGCTCGCCCAGGTCGTCGTCGATGCTGCGGGAATCGATGTAGAGCTCAGAGTGCCATCCGGCGAGGTCATGGACCCGGCGCGCCATGTGTTCCATGTCGTCTAAGACCGCGGAGCCTCCTCGGGCGACGTTGAAGCGCAGCGCCTTGATTCCGTCGCGGTCGAGTTCGAGGATGCGTTCGTCGCAGGTATCGGTCGGAAGCTGGGTCACGCCGACGAAGTCGGGCCCAAGAGTGCTCAAGGCATCGACGAGGTAACACTGGTCGAAACCTTGGAATGATCCGGCGACGACGGCTCCACCTGCGATGCCCAGGCCGCTGATGCGCATCAGGTAGTCCTCGACCGTGAACGGATCCGGCAGGTAGCCGTTGTTCTCAACCAGGGGATGTTTGGGATCGATGATGTGCAGGTGCGCGTCGAAGACCGGAGTCGGAGAATTCATGGCCCCAATTTACCCCCGTATCCGGCAAGCTACGTTCCATCTCAAAGGGTGGCCACTCGGTCGGCAAGAGTGAAACTCGAATGGCTGAGTCCCGGCCTGTGTCGGGGTGCCCTGCGACGAGGTGGGGTGCATTGCCGTGAGAACTAAGGCTTAGTCCCACCTATCGGCACTGCGGGTAACGATCTCGACAATATGACCACAGGTCGGGACGCGAGAGAAGAAGGTGAGCGGACGCTCGGTATATTGTGAGGTGGTTCACAACAGGCCCTGAACAAATTGGCTTGAGCTTTTCGGCCCGAGCATCTGAAAGGACAACGATGTCCGGACGACCTTCCGAGGCGCCGCCTGCGAATCCGCTTCCGCAGACGAACGTCGACGAACTGATCGCGCAATACGATGAGGAACTTCCTCAGCGCACCCTGACCCGCAGGCTCGACCTCGGTGTGGGGATCGTGTGTTTCGTCGTGTCATTGTTCGTACTCAAACAGGTCTTCTTCCCGTTGGCCCAGGGCAACCAGTACTACCTCATGTGGTTCCTGGCGTTCGTTCTGCCGCTCGTCTTCATCTGCTATCGGCCAGGATTCGGACGCAAGACCGACGTCGCAGACCAAGCAGCGGAGGTTGCCGAGGCTGTCGATAGCACCGGCACGGTCGACAGCGCCACGACAGCTGGCAACCCCAAGACGGCCGGCGAACCAAGGCGAAGCGTCGGTCGAACGACAACCCCTCGATCATCGATTGGGTCCTCGTCGCCCTCACGTTCCTCACCTGTGCCTACCCGGTGCTGCCCTTCTTCTCCGGCGGCTTCAACGAGTTCCTCAACCGGCAGGGTTCGCTGACCTCACTCGACGTCATGATGGGCGGAGTTCTCCTGCTCCTCGTTCTCGAGGCAACACGGCGAACCACGGGCCTGATCCTGCCGATCTTCTGCCTCGTCTTCTTCCTCTACAGCTACTACGGGGCCTATATTCCGGTCAGTTGGCCAGGCTCCCACGCCGGCCAGAACTTCGATCAGATCGTCAACGCCCTCTACAACGATGCCTCCGGCTTCTACGGCATCCCCCTCGACGTCGCTGCCACCTACATCGTCCTCTTCACGATCTACGGTGCGGTCCTCGACAAGACCGGGGCAGCCAGCTTCTTCATCGACCTCAGCTTCTCCCTATTCAAGAAATCGAAGGCCGCACCCGGGCGCACCGTCGCACTCTCCGGTTTCCTTCTGGGTACGGTCTCCGGCTCCGGCACAGCCACAGCGGTCTCACTGGGCGCCGTGACCTGGCCGGTGCTGAAGAAGGCCGGGTATCCGAAGGAGAACGCAGGCGGAATGCTCGCCGCCTCCGGCATCGGCGCGATCCTCTCACCCCCAACCCTCGGCGCCGCAGCCTTCATCATCGCGGAGCTGCTCAACGTCTCCTACGGTCTCGTCCTGCTCTGGGCAGTGGTCCCGACCCTCCTGTACTACCTGGGCATCTTCCTCGCCATCGAGATCGACTCCCGCAAGATCGAGGTCGACTACACGCCGCCCCCAGGCCTGCGCGCGTGGCCCATCCTCAAGAAGGGGTTCTACCACTTCATCTCATTGGGCATCATCGTCGTCTTCCTCTCCATGGGCATGGCACCCTTCAAAGCCGTCGTCTACGCCACCCTGGTCGGGATCGGCTTCGGAATCATCGAGATCGTGCTCTCCCGCCTCGGCGAGCCGAAGACCATCCTGGCCGCAATCTGGGACGTCTTCTACGGTGCTCTGTCCACGGGCATCCGTTCGGTCCTGCCGGTGACCAGCGTCTGTGCGGCTGCAGGCATCATCGTCTCGACGATCACGAAGACCGGCCTCGGGCAGGTCATCTCCGACATCCTCATCAAGGGTGCGCAGTCACTGTCGACAGACCCGACCGCGGTCCTCATCTTCACCTGCATCTTCGCTGCCGTGGCCGTGACCATCCTCGGCCTGGCGGTGCCGGTGACGGCCTCGTTCATCATCAGCTGGGTCATCGTCGGCCCGGCACTGATCTCACTCGGTGTCCCCGAGGCGGCCGCCGCGATGTTCATCTTCTACTACGCGGTCCTGTCCGAGGTCTCACCCCCGACCGCTCTGGCGGCCGTCGCGTCCTCGGCGATCACCGGCGGTCGAGTCATCGCAACGATGTGGCAGGCCTGCAAGTACGCGATCCCCGCCTTCCTCGTCCCGCTGGCCTTCACCTTCACCCCCGAAGGCGCCAGCCTCGTGGCACAGGGCGGATTCATCGGCGCAGTGTGGACCGGGCTCGTCTCCGCGTTCGCCGTGGCCGCACTCGCCGCCGGTGCCGGTGGCTGGATCATCCGCCGTGCGGGCTGGCCCGAGCGCATCCTGTGCTTCATCGCCGCAGGAGCCCTGCTCTACCTCCAGCCCATGTCGATGATGATCGGGTTCTCCGCTCTCATCCTCGCCGTCATCGTCCACCTGCTGCTGCGTCGCAAACCGAAGACCACCTCGGCGACTATCAGCGACAGCGGACCCACCGAAACACACTCGACCGGATCTCCGGCCGAGTCCAACTGAGAAAGGGACGAAGTCCATGAAGCGAACAAGGATGTTCACAATCACGGCGTCAGCCGTCGCCGCGGTGCTGGCGTTGAGCTCATGCGGCGGTAAGCAGGAAGCCAAGCCGGCGGGCGAGGGAGGTGGCGACTGCACCGCGGCCTCAGGGCAGATCACGGTTGCCACAGGTAACTCGACGGGCGTGTACTACGTCCTCGGCGGCGGTCTGGCGCAGATCATCTCGGACAACACCGACCTCAAGGCCACCGCGGCCGAGACCGGTGCCTCCGTGCAGAACCTGCAGCAGCTGGCATCCGGGGACTACGACATCGCGTTCTCGCTCGCCGATACCGCAGCCGATGCCGTCAACGGCGACGCCGACTTCAAACAGCCCGAGGACATCTCGGCGCTGACGCGCATCTACTCGAACTTCACCCACGTGGTCGTGCGCAAGGATGCGAACATCAAGTCCGTCGAGGACTTCAAGGGCAAGACGATCTCCACCGGCTCACCGAAGTCGGGCACCGAGGTCATCGCCAACCGTCTCATCGAAACGGCCGGGCTCAAAGAGGGAGACGTGACAACCCAGCGCCTCGACCTGACCAAGACGGTCGACGGGATGAAGGACGGCACGATCGACGGCATGGTGTGGTCCGGCGGACTCCCGACAGCCGGCGTCACCGACCTCTTCACCTCCAACGGCAAAGACGTCGAATTCCTCGACATCTCCAAGCTCGAAGACCCGATGAAGGAGATCAACCCGGTCTACGAGGTCGACGAGATCCCGGCCGACACATACAAGGGCGTCAAGGCCGTCAAGACCATCGCCACTCCCAACGTCCTCATGGTCCGCAACGACATGGACGAAGGTACCGCGTGTGCGCTGACGAAGCTGGTCTATGACAAGAAGGCCGATCTGGAGAAGGTCCACGCAGCGGCGAAGGACATCGAGCTCGACACCGCCGAGGCACCCGATCCGATCAAACTCCACCCAGGCTCGCAGAAAGCCCTGGACGAACTGAACAAGTAAGTAGGTCGGCTGACGCCACGCGGCGGGCTGTGCTGGAGGCTTCAGGCGGCCGCGCCGAGCCGAGCCGAGCCGCGCCGTTGAGCGTCAACCGAAAGGGATCGATCGAAGTTTCATAGCCCACGTTCAAAGCGGGGCTATGAAACTTCGATCGGTTAGTTGCTGCGTGTAGCCGCGGGCAGCCCGGGCGGGATCGTCGCAAACCGCGTGTGGCCGCGGGCGGGAGGCGCGCGACAGGGGCGATCGAGTGGACTGCGCGCGAATCAGACAGTCTGAGTCAGACTGATCGGGTTGCAATCAGCTCAGTCTGACTCAGTGTGGCGAACTCCGTGAGTTGGAGCGCTCTGCGTGCGAATACTCCACCGCAGCCCCGGCGCCCCCGCCCCCACGGAAGCGCCCCCGCGTTCACCCCTGCAGGAATGCCTTCGCAGCAGCACCGAGCGAGACGACATCCTCAATCGCGACCATTTCGCGCGCCGAGTGCATCGAGTACAGTGCCGGTCCCACATCGACGGTGGTCATGCCCAGGCGGGTCGCGGTCAGCGGGCCGATCGTCGACCCGCAGGGCATCGCATTGTTCGACACGAAGTTCTGGTACTCGACCCCGGCCGCCGCGCAGGCCTGTGACCAGGCCGCGGTGCCCACGGCATCCGTGGCATAGCGCTGCTGGGCGTTGAGCTTGAGCAGCGGACCACCGCCGAGGCGGGGGCGGACATGAGGGTCGTGGCGTTCCGGATAGTTCGGGTGGGCGGCATGCCCGGCATCCGAGGATACGCATATCGACGAGGCCAGTGCAGCCAGGTACTCGCTGCGCGTCGAGCCCGGGAACAGGGAGGCGATGATGCGTTCGGTGACGTCAGCGAGGAACGGCCCGCAGGCACCGGAACGCGAGTTCGACCCGATCTCCTCATGATCGAATCCGGCGAAGAGCGCGATGGAATCCAAGGACGCAGCATCGACGTCGACCAGGGCATTGACTCCGGCGTGGACGGAGAGCAGGTTGTCCAACCTCGGCGCGGCGAAGAACTCTTCCTGGGCACCGAAGAGCCCTGGGGACTGGACGGGGATCGTGTAGACGTCGTGTCCCACGACCTGCTCAGGATCCACCTCGGCGGAGGCGGCGAGGATCTCGATGACATCGGCTTCGGCCAAATCTGCCAGGCCGATGATCGGAGTGGTGTGGCGCTGCTTGTCCAACGTCAGACCGTCATTGACCTGCCGGTCGAGGTGGATGGCCAACTGCGGGATGCGCGCAATCGGCGGGGTCTGAGCGAGGACGACGGAGCCGTCGGCGAGGCTGAGCTGCCCGGCCAGTGCCAGTTCTCGGTCGAGCCATGAATTGAGCAGCGGGCCGCCGTAGATCTCGACGCCGATCTGGCGAGTTCCCTCGGCGGTGAACTCATCGCCGGGCTTGAGCTTGAAGGCTGGGGAGTCCGTGTGAGAACCGAAAACGCGGAAGCCGGGAATCGTGGTGAGGCGTCCACCCGAGTTATCGGACTGTTCACTCGCGTCAATCTCGGCGGCATCGGCTTTGCCTGCTGGAGTCCGCCATGCGATGATCGCACCGTCGCGAATGACATAGTGGCCCTGACCTGGCTCGAGAGACCAGACCTTGCGCTCATTGAGTCGGCAGAAACCTGCGGCCTCCAATCGTGCAGCCGCCGTCGCGGTGGCATGATAGGAGCTGGGAGAAGAACTGATGAAGTCTGTCAGATCGGCTGCGACCTGGGTTTTCGTACGTGATCTCACGGGCGATGTACTCATTTCCACAGCCTATCGTTTGCGGTAGCTTTGGCCACAAGGGCATTGGTTCTCGAATCCGCGTCGACACGGCGGCGGGGGAGGGGCCAGTGTCACAGGAGCCATCGACCGCTCGGACTTCGTCGTCCATCGCCCGAGTACCAGCGCCGAGAAGTAACGCAATGCAAGGAGTGTTCGAAGTGAACCAGTTCGTGACCGAATGGAACACCTGGAGGGATTCTAGGAACTCGGCACTGGCGACTCCCTTCGGCTGGCTCAGCGTGTCCGGTCTGCACTGGCTCGAAGAGACGACGACCTGGCCCGAGGCTCCCGGTACCTTCACCATTGATGACGATGGCTGGGTCAGCGTGGCCCTTGAACCCGGGACCAAAGCCGGTCCTGCTGCCGCGACCTTCGACCTCATGAGCAAGTCCGCCGAGGCGGGCCCGAACACCAATGATGCGTCTCCTTCCAGCTCGGCTTCGGTGCCGAGCGACACCACGGTCCTGCCGAAGATCCCAGAGATCTCAGGGCCGGAGGTGCGCGTGGAAGAGAACGGATTCAGCGCGAAGCTGCCCACCGGTGGTCCCTCCAGTGGTTCACCGTCGGCAGTGTGCTCTACGAACTCATCGACCGTGCCGGCCGAATCGGGATCCGGGTGCGTGATTCCAAATCGCCGCTGCTGGGCAAGTTCTTCGAAGTTCCCGTCTTCGACCCGAACCCCAACTTCGTATTCCTCGCCAAGTTCACTCCCTTCGACAAGCCCGAAGTGCACACGATCAACACCGCGCAGGATGACCTGCAGGTCCAGACCCCTGCAGTCGGAACCGTGACCTTCACCAGCGAGGCAGGCGAGGTGACGCTCTTGGCCACAGGCAACCCGGCCAGCGGTCTGCAGCTGGACTTCCACGACTCCACGAACGGCGTCTCAACACCCGCGTGGAGAACCCTCGACCTGGGCATCCCGAACCATGACGGCTCACTGGTCGTCGACTTCAACCGGGCCGTGAACTACCCGTTCGCATTCACCGCCTTCGCCACCTGCCCGGCCCCAATCGAGGGCAACGTCGTTCCGTTCGACGTCACCGCGGGGGAGCGCACACCACCGTTCTACTTCTCTGAAGCCGGCATCAACGTGCCGTTCCTGTTCTATGTGTGGTGGGACGAGGAGAGCGCCAAGGTGACCCGGCCGTGGTACGACCGGTTCGGGCTCGACATCACGCTGCTCAACCCGAACCACGAACACAGCGCTCTGTCGCTGGTCGGCTTCGACGGTGTCGCCATGTCCGGAGGCGAAGTAGCGCCTCTTACGCGCAAGGCGAGGTCGCGCCTGGTCAAGGTCGCGACCGAGGCCCTGACATCCCGCATCCCCGTGATCGGCATCGGCGCCTATGCCGAGTTCGTTATCCGAGCCCAGCGCGAACTGCGCGAATCCGAAGGCTACGTCGACGGCATCGAGGAAGAGTACGCGGGCACCGAGGGCAAACTGCTCATCGTGATGAACAATGAGCTCGCGCCCCAGAACGCCGGCTTCGACGTCGTGCACACCGATGCCAGCGGACTCCTCTACATCGAGATGCCCTATGACATTCCGCTGGAGTCGAATTTCGCTGAGATCGAGGACTTCGAAGCCGCGATGGAGTCCGATGCCCCGATCAACAGTTGGGAAGAGTTCGACTTCCGCGTGGTCAGCCTCATCCGCCAGCACCGCTGAGGACTCGGCGGCACACGCACACGCCGAATGAGCCGAATGAGCCGAGAGCCCGAATCTCAGCAACCTGAAGGGCGCTGAGCAACCCCGCTAAAGGTTGCCCAGCGCCCTTCGGGTTGCCGGGATGAAGCCCGCCTACACGCTGCGCCTACACGCTGCGCCTTCGTGCCGATCTCACCAGATGGTGACGCGCTCCTCGGGGGCGAGGTACATGCCGTCGGTCTCCGTGACCCCGTAGGTGTCGTGGAAGGCGGTCATATTCTTCACTACCTGGTTGCAGCGGAACTCCTCCGGAGCGTGCGGGTCGATGCTCAGCCGACGCACGCGCTCCTCGGTGCGCATCTTCGCCCGCCAGGCCTTGGCCCAGGCTTCGAAGAACGTCGCGGCCTCATCAGCTGACGGCACCCGTCCCAATTCCAACTCGAGGGCTTTCCAGCCGATGGACAGTCCGCCCAGGTCTCCGATGTTCTCACCCACGGTCAGCGCGCCGTTGACGTGCTGCGCTTCGTCCAGACTGGCGGGAACAAGTGCCTCGTACTGGGCGATGAGGGCGTTGGTGCGTTCCTCGAAGCGCTCCCGATCCTCGGCCGTCCACCAGTCGACGAGGTTGCCGTCGCCGTCATAGCGTGAGCCCTGATCGTCGAAGCCGTGCCCGATCTCGTGGCCGATGACCGCGCCGATGGCACCGAAGTTCGCCGCCACATCACCGGCGGCGTCGAAGAACGGTGGCTGCAGGATCGCGGCCGGGAAGACGATCTCGTTCATCACCGGGTGGTAGTAGGCGTTGACGGTCTGCGGCGTCATCAGCCATTCGGTGCGGTCGATCTCCTTGCCGATGCGCTTGATCTGACGCGCATGCTCGGCGCGGGCGCAGCGGCGGACGTTGCCGACCAGATCCGAGGAGTCGATCGCGGCCGGGTATTCGCGCCACACCTCGGGGTAGCCGACCTTCGGCGTGAACTTCGAGAGCTTGACCAGGGCCTTCTGCTTCGTCTCCTCACTCATCCAGTCGAGCTCGTTGATCGACTTGTCGTAGGCCTTGATGAGCATGTCGACGAGGTGGTCGATGGCGTCCTTGGCCTCCGGTGGGAACTCCTGGGCCACGTAGAGCTTGCCCACTGCCTCGCCGAGGAGGCCCTGCACCAGTCCGACACCGCGCTTCCAGCGCTCCCGCAGGGCAGGGGTGCCCGAGAGGGTGCGGGCGTTGAAGTCGAAGTTCTCCTCGACGATCTCATCGGTCAGCAGCGAGGCTGTGGCGGAGAGGACCGAGAAGCGCAGCCAGATCTTGATGGTCTCGATGTCGGTGCGCTCCCACTCCTCGGCCATGCCGGTGACGAAGGAGGGCTGGCCGATGACCAGGTAGGTCAGCTCGTCGTCGGCATCGGCGGTCAGGGTGGAGAACCAGGAGTCGAAGTCGAAGCCTGGACCCAGTTTGCGCAGCTCATCAAGGGTGACCTTGTTGTAGGTCTTCTCCGCGTCGCGGCAGGCGACCCGGTCCCAATGGTGGCGGGCCAGGGAGGTTTCGAACGCCATCACCTTGGCGGCCACCTCGGCGTCGGAGATGTTGCTCCTGGTGCCGATCCCACCGAGGGCGGACATCTTCTTCACGTGCTCGACGAACTTCACGCGCACCTCGGCGTGGTCGTCGTTGAAGTAGTAGTCCTCGTCGGGCAGGGAGATCCCGGCCTGGTCGAGGTAGAGGGCGTAGATGTCGGAGTCCTTCGCATCTGCGGTGACGTAGCCGCCGAGCACGCCGCCGATGCCTTCGACCTCGAGGCGGCCGAGGAGATTGGCCAGTTCGGACTTGTCCTCGGCAGCGTCGATGGCGGCGAAGGAGGAGTCCAGGGGAGTGACTCCGAGTGAGTTGATCTGGTCGAGATCCATGAACGAGGAGAACACGTCGGCGACCTTCTGGCCTTCGCTGCCCGGCTCCTGCGGGGCGTCGGAGACGGAGGTGATGATGTCGCGGACCTTGGTCTCTGCGGTGTCGAAGAGTTCGCGCATGGCGCCGTCGCCGGCACGGTCGTCGGGGATGGTGAACGTGTCGATCCATTCGCCGTTGATGTGGCGGAACAGATCGTCCTGAGGGCGCGCCGAGGCGTTCGATGTTTCAGAAGTCATGGTGCAACAGTATCGTGATCAGTAGACAGAATGGCCAGGTGTCACCGGTGCGGATTCGCTGGTGGCCCGCGACAGTTGTGGGTATCGGATCGAGCAGGAGAATCGTATGAAGATGGCATCCGTGGTGTTCGTGTGCACGGGCAATATCTGTCGTTCGGTCACGGCCGAACGTGTGCTTCAGCATCATCTGGAGCTCAACGACGCCGAGGCTGTTGTTGACTCGGCCGGCATCAGTGATGAAGAGGCCGGCAACCCCATCGACCCCACCCAGGCGCGGGTGCTGGCCACGGCCGGCTACCGCACCGATGATCATGTCGCCCGGCAGATCACGTCCGAGTGGTTGTCCGAACGTGACGTGGCCATCGCGATGACCCGCAGGCATTACCGTGCCCTGCAGAACCTCATCGCAGAGCTCCCCGCCGAGGTGCGTCCGCGGTTGCGTATGCTGCGCGAATTCGATCCCCGGGTGACTCCAGGCGAGACCGGTGATGCCCCGGCGCCGGACGTTGAGGACCCGTGGGCAGGGGAATTGAAGAAATTCGAAGAAACTCTTGAGACAATTGAAATGTCCGTGCCGGGAATCACAGACTATCTGCACTCTTTGGCCGAGCAGACTCGGTGATACTGAAGGTAATTGTTGAAGGAGAAAACTGACATGACTCGAACCACGTGGTCCGCCCTCAAGCTCGGCTTCGCCGCCCTGCTCGTGGCTGCCTTGAGTGTCTTTGCTTTTGCCCCGGCCAGTGCTCACGACCAGCTCGTCTCCTCGAATCCCGAGGATGGATCGAAGGTCGACCAGCAGCCGGAATGGATTGAGATGGTCTTCTCCGGTGAGGTCCAGGAGGTCGGCTCAGAGGTCAAGGTCGTCATCGACGGCAAGAACGTTTCCGCTGGTGAGCTCGCCGTAGACGGCAAGAAGCTCACTGTGGCCCTGCCCGACAACCTCAAGCCCGGCGACTACAAGGTCACCTGGCGTGTGGTGTCCTCGGACGGTCACCCGATCTCCGGTGACTTCGACTTCACAATCGCTGACGCCGAGGGCGCTGGCGGTTCGGTCGAGCAGTCCTCGCAGGCCGGACTCGGCGGCGGCGTCGTCGACGAGCCCAGCAAGGACACCGAAGAGCGCGGCGAGATCGGCGAATCGACCGGAAGCGATTCCGGCATGTCGACCCCGATGATCGTGCTGCTCGCTGTTGGTGGCCTGGCCATCATCGTCATCGTCGTCCTCCTCATGCGCCGCAAGGCCCAGGGCCTGCCCGGCACCAAGAACGACGACTCGGGAGACGGTCCGAAGCGCGACTGAGTTTGTGACGTGATGCGTGCAGGGCACGTAATCCACAGAGCGGGGCCCGGGAGTGATGAACTTCCGGGGCCCCGCTCTGTGCTGGTAGTGCGGCGTGGACGCGCTGGCCTGGCCGCGCGTGCGTCAGGCGGCTGTACGGTTGCCGCGCGCTCGGTCGGCGAGCAGGCCGATGAGCACCGCGACACACCCGATCGCTGAAATCGCGAGGGCCAGGAAGATGCCGTCCGCGTTCGGATGGCCATCTGCACCCAGGTGTGCGGCCAGCACCGCCCCGGAGATCGCGCTGCCGAAGGAACCGCCGACGGTGCGCAGCACCTGATTGAAGCTGACCGCACTGCCCAATTCCTCAGTTGCGACCGTGCGGGCGATGAGCGCTGGCATGGCGGCATAGGTGGTGCCGACACCCATCCCGACGACGAACATTCCGATCAGGATTTCCCAGAGCTCGGTGTGAGCGAAGAGGAGCAGCACCGATGACGCGGTGACCAGAGTTGCGCCCAGCGGCAGCAGGGTCGTCATCTGAATCCGCTTCGTCAGATGTCGAACAAGACGGTTGGCGAGGAAGCTGCCGACAGAGAACGGAAGCATCACGAAGCCGGCCCAGAACACCGGCAGGGAGACACCGTAGCCGGTCTCACTCGGCGCCTGCGCGATGATGCTGCCGATCGAGAGCACCATGTACATCACTGTGCCGAGGGTGATGGCCGTGAGGTTCGCGACGAGTGCGTCCGGGCTGCGGAGGACCCGAAGGTTGATGAGCGGATGCTTGACCCTCAGCTCCAGCAGGACCCAGATCGTGAGCAGGACGAGCGCGACCGCGAAGCAGCTCAGGGTCGCCGGGGTCGCCCACCCCCAGGTCTCTCCTTCGCTGACTCCGAGCAGCAGTGCCGCGAGTCCGAAGGCGAGCACTGTCGCACCGGGGACGTCGAAGCGGACACGCGGTGCCTGGGTGTCCGGTCCCGATGGGACGGCGACGATGACGACGATCATGGCTGTGGCGACGAAGAGTGCTGCGAACCAGAATGCGAACTGGTAGTCCAGCGATCCCGCGATGAGTCCCGTCAGGGGGTACCCGATGCCCATTCCCGTCGACACGGTCACCGACAGGCTGGCGATGCCGCGCGTGCTCTTCTCCACAGGCAGATACCGGCGGGCAAGGGCGATCGTCATCGGTACGATGCCGTAGCTCAGTCCCTGCAGGGCGCGCCCGATGAGGAAGACGGCGAAGTTGGTGGCAAGTGCGGCGACCACCGAGCCGACCAGGATGATGGTGAGAGCACCGACGAGGAGTCTCTTCTTATGCGGGCCATCGCTGAGGCGGCCCATGACCGGGGTGACGATCGCGCCGACGAGCAGGTTGATCGTGAGCATCCATTGTGCGGCGCTGATCGAGACATGGAATTCTGTCGAGATCGTCGGTACGAGGAGCATGCCCAGCGAGCTGACGACCGCCGTCGACAGTGCCGCATAGACGAGCGCGGGAAGCAGTCGACCGCCTGGTTGAGGCTCACTCATCCACGGACTCCTGCATGAGTTTGCGCAGCACGGGAACTGCCGCCGACAGTGTCGCACGCTCGGAGGCATCGAGATGTTCGACAAGCGCGTCGGCGAACCACCGAGTACCGGCCTCATGTTCGCTCTCGAGAGCGCTGCGCCCCGTCTCGGTGATTTGGACGCGGACCTTGCGACGGTCGACGTCGTCTCGTGCCCGGGTGACATAGGACAGCTCTTCCAGCTCGCGCAGTGCCACGGCGACCGCCTGCGGAGTGATCCGCTCTGCTACTGAGAGTTCGGATGCCGTGGCCGGTCCCCGTTCGTTCAGGTGAGTGAGGATGCCGGACTTCCCTCGGGAGGTCGTCCGTTCCGCGTAGAAGCGGCGGATGAGCGGACGGAGCGCGCTGCGGAACTCGGCAGCAAGGTTCGGATCGGGCATTACCTCATTGTACAAACAAATTGATCAATCTACTTGCCTATTCCGGAGCGAACGGTCACAGAGGCACGGGAAGCGCTAAGCCGCACGGACCAGCAACGTGGCTACAACGGGACAGCAGAGTCGGAATAGAACTACGTCGAGCCGCTGTTGTCCCTGGTAACTGATCTTTCTACTTTCTCGAACGAAGGGCCGCATCGCTTTGTCCGTTCCACTGAATATTCTCGACCTCGTCCCCATCCGCGAAGGATCTACCGCCAGCGAAGCCATCGACACCTCGATGCAGGCCGCACGCCTGGCCGATGAGCTCGGCTACAGCCGTCTGTGGTTCGCCGAGCACCACAACACCATGGGACTGGCCGCGAGCGCGACGGCGCTGCTGATCTCCCAAGCCGCGTCGGTGACCGAGAAGATCCGTGTGGGGTCAGGCGGAGTGATGCTGCCCAACCATGCACCGCTCATGGTCGCCGAGCAGTACGGAACACTGGCCAACATTCACGGCGATCGCATCGATCTGGGGTTGGGCCGCGCGCCTGGCACCGATGGAATGACAGCGCAGGCGCTCAGCCGTTCCTCGGCTGAACCGCAGTCGTTTGCCCAGAACATCTATGACATGCAGGGCTGGTTCAGCTCCGAGGGCAAGGCTCACACGATGCCGATCGAATCCGCTGTTTCTGTCGGAACCGAGGTCCCCATCTGGGTGCTGGGGTCGACGACGAACGGTGCCGCGATCGCCGGTCAGCTGGGGCTGCCGTTCTCGCTGGCCTCACACTTCGCACCCGACCAGATCGATGCCGCGATCCGCGTCTACCGCGAATCCTTCACCACCGAGGCTCCCACCGCACAGATCGACAAGCCCTACGTCATGGCTGGGATCAATGTGCTGGTGGCCGAGACAGACGAAGAGGCTGAGCGCGAGTTCACGACCGTGAAGCAGATGTTCGCCGACATCGGCCGCGGCCGCCGCCGTCATCTCCAGCCGCCCGTCGACCCGAGTGAACTCGCCGGAGGCGGCGAGAGCCCGATGCTTCGAATCAGCGCGGTCGGCTCACCCGAGACGGCAACCCGTCAGTTGTCGGAGTTCGTCGAGCGCACCGGCGCCGACGAGCTCATCACCGTCACCTACGCCTATGAACCTGCAACGGCCGAGCGTTCCCTCAAGCTGCTCGCCGACGCCTGGTTCTGAAGCGGTTCGAACTGGCGGTCTCAACCATCAGCGATCCCCTCGTTGGGCACCCTTCGGAATGTCGAGGGGTGCCTGTGCCAGGGGATGGAATTCCTTCAGGGGCGCCTGTTTCGCAATGTCGGCCATCGCTTTTTTGAAGGCTGGTGATGAGGGCGGATTCAGCACTAGGTGGGGCAGTTGCGGGCGGAATGAGTCCATCAGCGGTTTCAGCGGACCAGAGAGCATTGAAGCTACAACGCTGCGTTCGAACTCGACGGAGTCCGACATGAGAAACCGAACGAAGTCTGATCCGTTCTCGTAGCCATTTCGGTGGGCAAGGGGATCGAGGAGTGCACGCAGCCGGTCAAAGTCGACCTTGCCGAATGTAGTGTCTCCGAACGCGTCGGCGACTAGCGAGAGATCTTCGTGAGAGTCAATGAGATCTGCGATCGTTCTCTCTATCGTTGTGCACGGCAGACCCTCAACTATGGTGATGTCGTCGCTGGTGATCGCGCGTCGCCGGAGACGAACGTCTTCCCTCCTCGTTCGCTTTCGCGAAGTCGACACGAATTCAATCTTGTCGGGAATGAGCTGTCCGATGCCCCACAGTTCTGCGGCAGACCGATGAGTGACTGTGAATCCTGCTGGATCGTCCTCCATGCGTTCGAACGCGAAGCGATGGGGGTCAAGTGACAGCCAGGCCGCTTTAAGTGCTGAATTTTTCCCGAACGCACCCTCGGCGGTGGCGTACACACCATGAGCGAGGCGCTCAATCACACCCTGATCGGCGAGACGACTGAGCGCCAGTCTGGACACGCCCCGACGCAGGGCCTGCTGTGTTGTCAGCATGCCACCTTGCTCGGACGCGAGATCCAGCGCTACAGTTACCATCTTGGACATACACCAATTGTATCTCATATAGATACTTTCGGTGCATATGCCTCACCCCACCAGCCGCACATGCGCAGCCAGACCGGCATCCTCTTCGGCCAGTACCCTCGCGGTCGAGAGGATCGTTGTCTCCATCGCCGAGGCGGCCCTGGTCGGCCGTACGTCCGCTCGGGTGGCGAGGCTGACCGTGCGTGACAGGCTCGGCTCCAGCAGCTGTGCCGAGGTCAGCCGGGGGCGGTCGACGAGGACCATGGCCGGGACGATCGCGACCCCGAGTCCGCGTTCGACGAAGCGCAGCACTGCGTCCATCTCGGCTCCCTCGACGACGATGTTCGGCGCTAACCCGGCCGCGTCGAAAGCCGCCGAGGTGGCTTCGCGCAGATCGTATCCGTGATGGAACAGCACCTGGGGGAGTGCGGCAACGTCCGCCAGAGTCACCGTGTCACCGGGCAGAAACTCAGCACCGCCACGAGGTGACTCTGCCGCGGCGATGACCACCAGGTCCTCGCTGAGTACCCCCTGCATCCGCAACCTCGGCATCTGCGCACTCGGGCTCAGCGTCCGGGTGATGAGTGCCAGGTCCAGCTCGCCGGCACCCAGCGCCTCGATGAGTTCCCGCGAGCCCTTCTCAACGAGCTCGAGCTCGACTCCGGGGTGCTCGTGGTGGAAACCGCTGATGGCCTCGGCGACCAAACTGACGCACAGCGTCGGGGTCGCACCCAGACGGATGCGACCCTTGCGCAGTCCCGCGAGCTCATCCATGTCACGACGGACCGCCTCGGCGTCGGCGAGCATTCGTCGGGCACTCGGAAGCAGCGTCTCGCCCGCGGCGGTGAGACTGATGTGTCCATGGGCGCGATGGAAGAGCTCGGAGCCGAGCTCCTTCTCCAGCGTCGAAATCTGCCGACTCAACGACGGTTGTGCCAAGTGAAGCGTGGCGGCGGCCTTCGTGAAGTGACCGGTGTTGGCGACCTCGACGAAGCTCGCGAGCTGTTCCAAATTCATACCCATAGCGTATCGCTATCGAGTTAAGCGAAACAATACATTGGACGCATGAAGTGGCCGAGCCTAGCGTGGAATGCATGAACATCACACAGGGAAATGCCCGCACCAAAGAACACACGATCTCCACCTCGGTGCTGGTCATCGGCACCGGCGGATCCGGCCTGCGTGCCGCGATCGAGGTTGCCGAATCCGGCACCGACGTCCTCGCCGTCGGCAAACGACCCAAGGACGACGCCCACACCTCGCTGGCGGCCGGCGGCATCAACGCGGCCCTGGCCACCATGGACCCCGACGACACCTGGCAGCAGCACGCGGCCGACACGATCAAGGAATCCTATGACCTCGCCAACCCCCGCACCGTCGAAATCGTCACCCAGGGAGCCGAACAGGGAATCGCTGACCTGGAGCGATACGGAATGGACTTCGCGAAGGAGGACGACGGTCGGATCTCGCAGCGCTTCTTCGGCGCCCACACCTGGCGTCGCACCGCTTTCGCCGGCGATTACACGGGACTTGAAATCCAGCGCACCCTCATTCATCGTGCCGAGGCCCTGAACGTCCCCATCCTCGACCGCGTCTACATCACCAAACTCCTCGTCGCCGATGGCCGCGTCTTCGGTGCCTTCGGCTTCGACATCGTCGACGGTTCCCGGTACCGCATCCATGCCGACGCGGTCATCCTCGCCGCCGGCGGGCACAACCGGATCTGGCGCCGCACCTCGTCTCGCCGCGACGAGAACACCGGCGACTCCTTCCGTCTGGCCGTCGAAGCCGGAGCTCGCCTGCGCGACGCCGAACTCGTCCAGTTCCACCCCTCGGGCATCATCGAACCCGAGAATGCCGCCGGAACCCTGGTCTCCGAGGCTGCCCGCGGTGAGGGCGGCATCCTGCGCAACGGACTGGGGGAGCGGTTCATGGAACGCTACGACCCCGAACGCATGGAACTCTCCACCCGCGACCGCGTGGCCCTGGCCGCCTACACCGAGATCGCAGAGGGCCGCGGCACCGAAAACGGCGGTGTCTGGCTCGACGTCTCTCACCTGCCGCGCGAGACCATCATGAACCGCCTGCCGCGCGTGTTCCAGACGATGATGGAGACGCAGATGCTCGACATCACCCAGTCGCCGATCGAGATCGCCCCGACCGCGCACTACTCGATGGGCGGGGTGTGGGTCGACCCGGTCGAGCACAGCACCGACGTCGAGGGACTGTGGGCCATCGGCGAGGCCTCGTCGGGGCTGCATGGGGCCAACCGCCTCGGCGGCAACTCCCTCATTGAACTCCTCGTCTTCGGCCGCATCGTCGGTCAGTCCGCCATCGCGTACTCGTCTGACCTGGGTGCGCAGGTGCGGTCGCAGTCTGCCATCGCCGAGGCGCGGGCTGAGATCGATGATCTCCTGTCCTCCGAAGGGACGGAGAACGTCCGCGCCCTGCAGCGCGAGATCCGCAACCTCATGACCGAGCACGCCGGCGTCGTCCGTGACGAGGCCGGGCTGCTGGCAGGACTCGAAAAGCTTGCGTCGATCGAGGCGCGCATGAGCGAGGTGGGCATCCACCCCGACATCGCCGGCTACTCCGACCTCTCGCATGCCTTCGATCTCAAGTCTTCGGCACTGGCGGCCCGGGCGACGCTGGAATGCGCACTTGAGCGCAGGGAGACCCGCGGCTGCCACAACCGCAGCGATTACCCCGAGCAGGATGAGAAGCTGCAGGTCAACCTCGTCTGGTCACCTTCGACCGGGGTTGTGAAGGAGAGCATCCCGGCAGTCGATCCCGAGGTCGCCGAGCTCATGCGCCACGAGGAGATCAGCCAGGTCGGCAAGCTCGTGGAGTGAAGCGGCATTCCTTGGTCCGCGAGTTCACCGCCAGAATCATTATTAGGCGGTGAGCTCGCGCTTCCAGTCTCCGACCAGGCTGATCAGGGTGAAGCCGGTGAGAAAGGCTGGGAAGGTGGCGAGGAGTCCGAGCCCGACGATCTCGATGCTGGTGTCGGCGGTGTCTTTGATGAAGAGAGCTGCGGTCACTGCCAGTGCAGTGGCTCCCCAGGCGGTGCCCACGACCGCGCCCGGAACTCGAGGCAAAGCCTTCGACAGCATTCCGGTGATGAAGCTAAGGGTGATGGCGCTCCAGATAACTGATTCCACGTTGATCACATCACCGAATACCCAATTCGTGGGTGCCCGGGAAACTCCTCCGCTAGTGTGCTCGGCTTTGAGCGCAGGAA
Organism: Brevibacterium sp. BDJS002; assembly: GCF_028201555.1. NCBI lineage: Bacteria > Bacillati > Actinomycetota > Actinomycetes > Micrococcales > Brevibacteriaceae > Brevibacterium > Brevibacterium sp. BDJS002. The sequence continues at coordinate 552,334 of NZ_CP116392.1, forward strand.
TAGCGCCGAGGACTACAGTAACCGACAAGGTTCATTGAGTAAAGAATGTGTCGCTTTATGTATTTCCGGCGTTGTCGGTATTTCCGGGTTAGTCCCTCGTGCATGCGCGCCTTGAGTCGTTAGTGATGCGTCTAGACCACAATGTCGAGTGCAGCCAGGATGTCCGCATCGGCGAGCACCTCGACTGAGGAGACTCTGTCATGCGAGAAACGGAAGAGGTAGATCGCCTGTGGACTGCCGTCGGTGACATATGCGGCGGCGGGACGACCATCGATGTGGACCAGTCTGGTCGCCTGCGCGCGTCCGTTGAAGACTCGGGCCACGGCATCGGGGCCAGCGACTCCACTATCGAGGAGCGGGGCACCGAACTCCGCTCCCGCTCCGGCCAACCCCACAGCTGCTGGATCGCTGCGCAGTTCGATTTCGGGATCAAGCAGTTGGAGCAGGCTGCCGAAGTCTCCGTTCCGGGCGGCGGCGAGAAAGGCCGTGATCGCAGTTTCTTGCCTGTGGTGAACGCCAGCGACATCGACACGGCGCAGACGGGCACGTGCCCGCGAGGCGAGCTGACGAGCCGTAGCAGGACTGCGGTCGACGATGGGTGCAATGTCGTCGAAGCCCAGCGCGAAGAAGTCGTGCAGGACCAGCGCCAGACGCTCCAAGGGACCCAAGGTCTCAAGGACGATGTTCAAGGCGGCCGCCAGATCGTCCTTGAGCAGGGCGCTGTCTTCCGGTTGATCCGCCGGGGCATCCTCTTTCGAAGCCGCCTCACCCAAAGCATCGTCGCCCGACGAGACCCAGCGCAGGTCTTCGCGTCGCGCGGCGTCACGGCGGATGAGGTCGATGCACACCCGGGAGGTCACCGTCGTCAACCACGCCTCGAGGTTGTCGATGCCCGCGATGTCTGTGCGCTGCAATCGAATCCACGTCTCCTGCACCACGTCATCGGCGGCCCACGGGGATCCCATGGTGCGGTAGGCGATGGCGAACAGCTTGGGTCGATGCAAGGAGAACTGCTCGGCCACCTCGGCGAGGGACTGGGGCGTCGAATTCGATGTCAAGGCCATCCTGCCGGTGGTGACTCGTCACGTTTTCGTCATGGGAAACGACTCATGGGTAGGTTCGGCAGACGTCGGACTAATCAACATCCGTACCAACACCAGCCAAGGAGCAATTGTGACTCTTCTGCCGACATCCATTCTTGACGAGCTGCGAACAACTGTCCAGGGGCGCGTTTGGTTCCCCGGCGACGCAGATTTCGACGAGGTCCATCGACCATGGAATCGTGCCATAGGCCAAGACGTCCTCGCCGTGGTCGAAGCGGCCGACGTCGCCGACATCAGCAACCTCGTGCGCTTCGCCCGGGCCCAGGGCATATCGATCGCGACCCAACCCTCCGGTCATGGGGCGACCGGGCGTGCAGGCGGGGCGATCCTCTTACGCACAACCCAGCTCAACTCGATCAACATCGACCTTGGCCGGCGTACGGCCACGATCGGATCCGGCACGAAGGCCGGGGCGCTGCAGAGGGCCGCGGCCGATCACGGGCTGACGGGGCTGCCCGGCAGCTCACCGGTGGTGACGGTGGCCGGTGTCGCCCTCGGCGGTGGCCTGAGCTGGTTCGGTCGCTCCTTCGGATGGGTGGGTGACAACATCCGCGCCTTCGACATCGTCGACGCCGAAGGCCGGGCCCGACGGGTCTCGGCGGATGCGGACCCTGAGCTCTTCTGGGCGCTGCGCGGGGCGGGAAGTGAGCTCGTCATCGTCACTGGTCTTGAGGTCCAGTTGCACGAGGCTCCGGAGGTGTTCGGAGGGCGCCAACTCTGGCCGGCCGTCCATGCCAGAGAGGTCGCCGAGGTGTTCCGGTCGATGACAGCGAGCGCGCCGGACAATCTGAACCTGTGGCTGGAGCTCCTCAGCTTCCCCGGCGCCGACCCGATGGTCGCGATCGACTCCACCTACCTCGGGGCCGAAGCCGAGGCCCGCAGTCTGATGGCTGCGACCGACGAGTTGCCGACGCCGCTCTCCGACACTCGCGCACCGATGAGCGTCGCAGATCTGGGAACTATCACCGCCGAACCGACCGACCCCGTTCCCGGCAGCTCCCGCGCAGAGCTGCTCACCGCACTCGACGACTCAGCCCTCGACGCCCTGCTCGAGTCGCCCATCGATCCGCTGCTGTCGGTCCAGGTCAGGCACCTCGGCGGGGCGCTCGCGCGAGCAACCGACAATCCACACGGGCCACTGAGCGAACCATTCAGCGTCTACATGTTCGGGCTGCCCATCACCGAGGAGGCCGCTGAGTCCATTACAAAGAAGCAGGCAGATCTGGCGCGGGCCCTGCCGACGACCGGACGCAAACCCGTGACGTTCCTCAACCCGAGCGAGAGCCTCGCGGATGCGCTGCCCGAAGAGTCGTTGCTGCGGCTGCGTCGGTTGAAAGAGGAACGCGACCCTGGCGGTATCTTCCGGGGCAACTACGCCACCTTGGGCTGAGGGCTCTCTTCTGGTGCGATCGGCGTAACTTCGCGTCAGTGTCACAACCCGGAGTGCCAAAACCTCCCGTTGCAACGAGGTGTTTTGGCACTCCGGGTGCGGGTTGCCGGAACGCTGCGGATGCTGAACCGGCCGATAGCTATCAGCGAGGCGTGGAAGGTCAGACCGACTGCGTCGTCGCAGCCGGAGCAGCCGACGACTCCGACGTACCCGCACCCGCATCCGCCGCAGCCGCCGCCGACGCACCCGAACCCCCGCCGCGCACCGACCGGTACGCCACAATCGCCAGCACAATGCCGATCGCCGAGGTGAGCACTACGAGCCCGACGGACCCGTGGAACCCGGTGAGCAGCGCATCGAGATCGTCGGCGCCAGCATCGATGCGAGCACCGCTGAGCGCGCCGTAGAGTCCTGCGGCCAGCGAGGTGCCCACGCAGCCGGCGATCTGGAAGCTCGTCGAGACCACGGTGACGCCGTGCGGGCTGGTCTCACGGTCGAGATGAGACAGGGCGAAGGTCTGTGCCGGTCCGATGACGAACGCGGTGGCCAGCACGGCCGGGATGTAGAGGATGCCGAACAGCAGGATCGACGTGCCGCCGGCGGCCACACCGACCAGGGTGACGAAGACGGCCATGACGAGGAAGCCCAACGGGATCGACCACTTGCCGCCATGGCGATCGAAGAGGCGGCCGGCCACGGGGCCGAGGATCACGGTCAGCAGGATTCCCGGTGCCAGCGTAATCGAGGCGCCCATGGGTTCCATGCCGCGTGCACCCTGGAGGAAGAGCGGGATGACGACATTCATGGCGAAGACGAAGAGCAGGCCGAGCATCGTCATGATCACGCCGAGCACGAAGGGCTTGCTGGAGAAGGGGCGCAGGTCGAGCAGCGGGTGTTCGATGCGGCGCTGACGGACGATGAAGAGCCACAGGGCAATGAGTCCGACGACGAAGGCACCACCAGCGATCAGGGCAGAACCGCCGAAGGCCGCGGTGACGCCGTAGAGGATGCCGACGAGGGCGAGGGCCACGAGCAGGAACGATGGAATGTCGAGGACGGGGCGGCCCAGCTCGGCGACGGTGCGCAGGAAGATGGCGCCGGCGATGAGCACGACGACGCAGAGGCCGCCGAAGACCCACATCAGGGTCGTCCACGGGGCGATGGTGAGCAGTGCGCCGGAGAGCACGATGGCCAGCGAGGGCCCGAGCGTGGTCATGGCGGCCATGATGCCCATGTTCATGCCGAGCTTCTCCCGCGGCGAGACAGCCAGAGTGATGTTCATGCCGATGGGCGTGAGGAGGCCGGTGCCGATGGCCTGGAGCAGGCGGCCGATGAGAAGGACGCTGAAGGTCGGGGCGAGTGCGCCGATGACGGAGCCGATGACCATGATCGCGACGACGCTGATGAACAGCGTGCGCGTGGGAAAGCGGTGGTAGAGGACGTTCGCGACGGGGACGAAGACTGCGGCGACGAGCAGGTATCCGGTCGTCAGCCACTGGACGCTGCTCACGTTGATGCCGAAGTCGGACATGATCGGCGTGAACGCGACGTTGAGGAACGTCTCATTGAAGGTGGCGAGGAACGCGGCGGCTGCGGCGACTGCGATCATCCAGCCTGCGCGTCCTGTGGATCGCGGGCGGGTTTGGACAGATGAGGTCATCAGTTCTCCTGACATGTCGGCGGGTGTTGTTGCTCGACCGTGCCGTGTCAGAAGTGCCCAGAAGGGTCTTCGCGTGTCGTGTCATCGAAGCGCATGATGGCCAAATGGCCAGACATCAATGTAGCAGTTCTCAGAAGTTTTCATAAGCGAGAGAAAATCCCAGGACCCAACGGGAGCCGCCGAGGTGGTCGTGCACCTCGGCGGCTCCCGTTGGGTTGTCGTAGTCGCTCAGTCCTCGTCTTCGATCTCGTCGATTCGGACGGCCTCGAGCTGAGCCTGCCTGATCTTGCGTCGACGGGAGATCGTCATGATGACGATGGTAATGAGGCCGCCGACGGCTGCTCCGATGATGATCGACGTGCTGCTCGAGCTGACGAGCATCGTGCCCAGGCCGACATCGATGAGCGGATGTCCGGTGGTCTGGTGGAAGACGATGGCGATGAGCCAAAGGATGACAATTATTGCGGAGACGAGCTGGGAGAGGATGAGGCGCTTGGGAGCGACCCGTGCTGCGGCGGATGTGAAGTCGATTCCCTCGCGCTTGCAGTAGCTCGATACTGCGATGCTGATGACCGCTGAGCCGAGGACGATGGGCACCGTCCACAGTCCGGCTCCGATCACGGCGAAGAGCAGTCCGAGAGTGAAGAACACGTAGACCGAGACAATCGACCCGAATGTGTATGCCCGCAAGATGACATCGCGTTCGCGCTCATCTCCGATGGATGGGTCGTTGAGTCCGGCAAACCTGTCGGCCAGCTCGTTGGTCTTGCGGTTCTTGTTCGCGCTGTTCATGATTCCTCCTGAAGCGAGAAGATCTCTTCGACTGTCGTGGCCAGGGCCTGAGCGATCCGCAGGGCAAGGTACACGCTGGGTGCATAGTCGCCGCGTTCGGTCGCGATGATGGTCTGGCGGGATACGCCCGTGAGCTGGGCCAGCTGAGCCTGTGTGAGTCCGGCTGATTTGCGGACCTGCTTGAGGCTCGAGGTCTGAACTTCCACTTCGCCTCCCGACGTTCATTACGCAATGTCAATGATGCTTTACATAAAAAGTAAAACATCTTTGACATTGCTATGTCAAGAGTCTTTGACATTTGAACATCGCAGCCGGTGCCGCAGGTGACTAAACGGAATAGCTCGAGAGGAGGCTGCTGATCCTCTTCTTTACGTTGGAATGCTTGTCGCTCAGTAGTGCACATCTCTGCTGCAGCACGCTGACATCCAGAAGTTGTTCTTTTATCAGTGCATCGACGAATCCACGGTCCTTCTCTCGCGCAGCTCCGAGCTTGGCTATCGCTAGATCGTGCGGTTCAAGGAAGTGCGGATCGGCAGGTTCGGAGGATCGGAGTGGCCAACTGACCAGGCGGTCGCGCCAGCCTTTGGGTAGATAGGTCGCAGTCGTAACGTGAACGCCTTCGGCATAAATGCCGTACATCTGGTGAAACGACGACATTTCGCCGATTGCCCCTTCGACGTGGTCTGCCTTTGCCCGGTCTGGGTCGTTTAGGAAGGCGATATCGGCTTCCATGGACGCGGTAGCAAGTGCAGGCAGGTCATCTTCATCGAAGGTGCCCAGGATTGACTGGGATCCGATGACCAGGACGTCCTGGTCGCCAGTGATGCGGCAGGCGGCTCGGAGAATGTGCGCGAGCTCTTGGCGATTCATGCGGCGTCGTGTTCTTGGTTCCAGTGTTCACGAAATGAATGCAGAACCATTTGGCGTTCCCCGTCCGAAAGCACGCCTGCGAATGGGCTGTTCTGCCGCAGCTCCTTCGAGGTGTCGTCAGTCCCAGTAAGTACCCCGGCGACATTGTCGACGCCGCTGTCGATGACTCGCTCCCATTGCTCCAAGTACTGAGTCGTCATGCCGTCGGTGCGGTGTTTCGTCTTCCAGTCCTCAATGTTCGTCAGTGCTGCCTTCAGGACCTTTTGCGGGTCAAGCATGAGGTGCGCCAAAAGTGCGCGGTGCAGCCAGAGCGATTTTTCCTGCTCGCGCGTGAGGGGCGGTTTGATCAGGCCCGGGCCGAGGAATCGAGAATTCGGCGATGAGTGCCGACTTTTACGAAGCTGAGTTCATTGCGGTTGCACAGATCGACGACGTGCTGACGCGAGACGCCAAGTCTCTTCGCCGTCTCGCCTGTTGTCAACCAGTAGTCGTTCATGGCTTCAATTCTACGCTAAACACCAAAAACGCAACAGGCCTCAAAGTCTCCTGTCCTCGTCTGTGCGTCATTCGGTAACTGATGCATCTATCAATGTATGCATCTGTTAGCGTGGAGATATGAACGATCTGCTGACGCTCCCGTGGGAAAGCACCGACGACTCCTCTCCGATCGCCGCTCGGATGGCTGCCTGGGCCGCACGTGAAGTCATCGAACAGCGCTACGAGCCGGGCGCTCTGCTTACAGAGGCCGACCTCGCCGAGGCGCAGAAGGCCAGCCGAACCCCGGCGCGCGAGGCGATGCTCCAACTCGAGCGCTGGAGACTGGTGCGCCTCGTGCCGAAGAAGGGCGCGATCGTCACCACGGTGACCCGCCAGGAGCGCCGCGACCTACTTGCGGTGCGCGCTATGTTCGAGACCGACGCCGTCCAAGCACTGACTCTCGACAGCGACTTCGCTCCGCTGGCCGCAGACCTGCGCACGCTCCTCGACCGACAGCAGAAGGCACTGACAGACAGCCATCCACTCGACTTCGCCAGTGCCGACTACGCCTTCCACGCCCGCATCATCCGCAGCGGCGGCAACACCATCGTCGACGAAATGCTGACCACGATGGGCCCGCGCCTGGCCCGCCTGACCTACCAGGCCGTCATCGACAACCCGAACCCACTCGACCTGCTCTTCGACGAGCACGCCGAACTCACCGACTTGGCCGAACGCGGCGACGCCAAGGGCTTCGGCAAGGTCGTGCGCGAGCACATCAAGTCCTCGCACTTCCCCGAAACCAGGAACTGATGAAGTCCAATCCCGCACTGAGCGCTCATACACCGACAGTCGCAGACCAAGACTCTCACCCTCGCCGAGGTAGTGCTTGGCTTCGCGTCGTCCCCGCGATGTTCCTGCTCGCCTGGGGTGGCAACCACTTCACGCCTCTGGTCCACATGTACGAAGAGGACGGCGGCTACGCCATCTGGCAGGCCAACCTTCTGCTAGGCATGTACGTCGGGGGACTGATACCGGGACTCCTGGTCGCCTCGGCGCTCTCCGATCGACGCGGACGCAAACCGATCCTCGTCGCCGGAACCCTCGCCGCGATCATCGGCAGCGTTCTACTGGGCATCGGTTTCGACCTCTTCTGGCTGCTGTGCGTGGGCCGCGTGCTCGCCGGAGTCGGCGTAGGTGTCGCGATGTCGGTGGGTACGAGCTGGATCAAGGAACTCTCCTTCCCGCCGTTTGACCACAAGGCCGGAATCACCGCCGGCGCTCGCCGCCCGGCACTGACGCTGACCGTGGGATTCGCCATGGGTGCTGCCGTCACCGGTTGCCTGGCGCAATGGGGGCCTTTGCCCGAGATGATTCCCTACGCGGTTCACGCTGTGCTGAGCATCGCGGCGCTGATCATCGTCTGCACTGCGCCGGAGACTCTGACGAGGGAACATCGGTCGGTTCAGCACTGGTGGCGGGGCCTGCGGATTCCGCTCGTCGGCCACCGCACCTTCATCCGTCTCATCATTCCCGCCGCCCCGTGGGTCTTCGCCGCCGCAGGTGTCGCCTATGCGGTTATGCCCGCACTGGTCCAGAACGCGCTGGGGGAGTGGACAACCATGTACGCAACCGTGCTCACCGTCGTCACCCTGGGGGCCGGAGCGCTGGTGCAGAACCTCGTCCCACGCATCAACAAGTGGACGGGCGGACGTGCGCTGGTCGTCGGGCTCACGCTCATGACGATCGGCATGGGGTTGGCCGTCGTCGCAGCCTTGGTCGCCGACCCGATCGTCGCCTTCGTCGTCGCCATCGTGCTCGGCATCGCCTACGGAATCTGCGTCGTGGCCGGACTTGTCATCGTCCAGGCCATCGCCGAGCCGAAGGACCTCGCGGGGATCACCGGCGTCTACTACTCGCTGGCCTACTCCGGCTTCCTGCTGCCCACAGTGCTCGCGGCCCTGCTGCCGGTCATGCCCTACTCCGTGTCGCTGGGCGCGGTCGCACTCGTCTGCCTGCTCAGCCTCGGCTGCGTGTCCCTGGCATCAAAGAGCCGTGCCTGAAGTCCGTGCTTCGGCTTCGCCTACATCTAGCGCTAAAACGCCCCGTTGCAATGGGGCGTTCTAGAGCTCGTGGTGGTGGGTGTGCCTTTGCCTGGGAACAACTGCCGCCCAAGATCCGTTCACACGAGCAGAGCCACCGTCGCACCTAGGCTATGAAGATGGAGGTGACATCGTGAGCCAAGAACCACCGTCATTGTTTGAGCCTGACGACGTGGGCCGTCCGCTGGCCGATCGTCTGCGCCCGGAGTCCCTGGAAACTGTCATCGGGCAGGATCATCTTCTTGGCGATGACGCACCGATTGGTCGGATGGTCGCCGAGAGCAGGCTGGTTTCGATGGTGCTGTGGGGGCCGCCGGGTTGTGGGAAGACAACCATTGCGAGATTGCTGGCCGAACGCACCAACCTCGTCTTCGAGTCGGTCTCAGCCACTTTCTCCGGTGTCGCTGAACTCCGGAAAGTCTTCCAATCGGCAGCCAAACGGCGTGAGATCGGTCAGGGCACGATGCTGTTCGTCGATGAGATCCATCGCTTCAACCGTGCCCAGCAGGACTCCTTTCTCCCCTATGTAGAAGACGGCACGATCGTGCTCGTCGGCGCGACCACGGAAAACCCCAGCTTCGAGCTCAACTCCGCATTGCTGTCCCGCTGTCAGGTATTCGTCCTCAAACGCCTCGACGAGGAAGCGCTGACCACGCTCATCGCACGGGCAGAGGAGGCCATCGCCAAAGAACTGCCTCTTGATGCACAGGCACGACATGCCCTGGTGGCGATGGCGGACGGCGATGGCCGCTACCTACTCAACCTCATCGAACAGCTCCAAACCATCAGCGGGAGACTCGACACTTCGGGCCTGGTCGAACTGGTTCAGCAGCGAGCACCCATCTATGACAAGGCCCAAGAGGGGCATTACAACCTCATTTCCGCTCTGCACAAATCAATGCGCGGGTCTGACCCTGATGCTTCGTTGTATTGGTTGGCACGAATGCTCGAGGGCGGAGAGGACCCCCTCTACATCGCCCGACGGCTGGTCAGATTCGCCAACGAAGACATCGCGATTGCCGACCCGCAAGCCGTCCAACAAGCGCTGGCGGCATGGGATGTGTTCGAGCGGCTCGGCTCCCCAGAAGGTGAACTCGCGATCGCCCAGGCCGTCGTCTACCTTGCAACCGCACCGAAGTCTATCGCCGTCTACCGTGGGTTCAACGCGGCAAAGAAGCTCGCGAAGAAAACGGGCTCTCTCATGCCTCCGGCGAATATTCTCAACGCTCCGACGAAGCTGATGAAGAGCCTCGGCTACGGGGAAGACTATGAGTACGATCCGGACAGGCCAGGAGGCTTCTCCGGTGCGAACTACTTCCCCGAGGGTATGAATCCGCAGAAGGTATATCGGCCCACCGCCAACGGGTACGAACACATCATTGGCCAGCGAGTGGCCAAATGGGATCGGATGCGTGCAGATATCCGCGGACAAGAAGAACGCGTCGACACCGAGTGGCCCGACGACGGCGACAAGTGAACGAAACACAGGCTCGCTGTCGAAAACCTGCTGCCGACTTCTACCGTCAGTGCTAACTCATACCGTTGCAGCAGGGTGATTTAGAGCTGAGGGTGGTGGGTGCAGGCCGTTCGCAAGGAGCTCGAGACGCAAGCCCACTTCGCCTACATTTAGCGTTAAGTCATACCGTTGCGACGGGGTGTTTTAGCGTTCCGGGTGCCGAATGACGCTCAGGGTGCGAAGCGACGCTAAGTGTGCTGCGCGAGCCATCAGCCCCAGCACCCCACTCAACCCCGCAGCGCGTCCTTCCGCAGCCGGGCCTCATGGCTCGACCGCGAGGGGTTGAGGCGCTTCAGCAGGGAGAGTGCCAGCACGGCACCGACGATGGCGCAGCCGGCGGGCAGCAGCATCGCGGTCTTCGCATCCGCGGAGTCTATGATGTTGCCGGCGATGGCCGAGCCGAAGGCGACTCCGAAGGCCAGTGAGGTGCCCAGCCAGGCAAAGGCTTCGGTCAGGCGCCGGGGCGGGGCCAGCTGCTCGACCACGGAGTTCGCGCCGATGAGGCTCGGGGCGATGGTCGAGCCGACGAGGAAGAGCAGTACGCCGAAGGACCACATGTTCTGTGCCAGCAGCATGAGGCTCACGGTCACGGCCAGGAGTGATACGGCGACGCCGAAGCGGTGATGGCTCGGCGTGGTCCAGGTCTTGGCGCCGTAGAGTGCACCGCACAGCAGTGACCCGAGGGCCAGGGCGCTGAGCAGCAGTCCGGCCAGGGACTTCACGCCCTGCTCCTCGGCGAAGGCCACGGCGATGACGTCGATCGCGCCGAAGTTCACGCCGAGGAAGATGTTGACGATGATGATCGCGAAGATGCCGGGGTTGGACACGACGTGTCCCTTGGCCTCGGTGCTGCGCTCGATCGGCGGGGGCTCGGTCGATTTCTGGATGTAGAGCAGCGTGGAACCGACCGCAGCGGAGACCATTGAGAGGATGATGCCAGCAGGTGGCCACACGGCGGTGGCGAGCACGGTGGCCACGACCGGTCCGGAGACGAAGAGCAGCTCATCGGCCACCGACTCCCAGGAGAAGGCGGTCTGCAGCTGGTTCGGGCTTTTGACGGTGTGTGACCAGCGCGAACGGATCAGCGATCCGACGGATCCCACTGTGGCTCCGCCGATACCGGCGAAGATGAGCAGCAGGACGATTGGCCATTCCTCGTAGACGCTGACGATGAGGAGGGCCAGGGCGATGAGGTGGACGATGACGATGGGCACCATCACCCGGGCTTGGCCCAGGCGGTCGACCATGCGAGCAATCCCGGGACCCGCCAGCGCCTGCACGACCATGAAGACAGCGGCGACGATGCCAGCCATTCCGTAGGAGCCGCTCACGCCTTGGATGAAGAGAACGATTCCCAGGCTCAGAACGGCGATCGGCATCCGCGCAACAAGACCGGCCAAAGAGAACTTGAGAGCACCGGGAAGAGACAGAATTTCCCGATAGTTGTTGAACACCAGGAAAGTCTACCCAGCGCACGCAGCGTCCACCATACGGATACGGCGTTATTACCGGTGAGTCGAGTCACCTCGGTGAGGGCAGGCGAGTGCCGAACGGCAGCTCCAGACACGACTCCGCCGCGTATCCGCCGCGCACCCCGACCGAGGTGTCAGGGGGAATGTAACAAAAGCTATATAATTGCCGTTATTGCAACCTTCTCCCCGCCGGCGTTCCCGCCGCATTGACTGAACCCGGAGTGCCGATGTCAGACCACAGCAGTGTCGATGATCTGTTCGACAGCCAGGAAGAGCGACCTCAGCGACCCCGCCGCAAGAAGAAGGTGTGGCGCAAGATCCTTGTCGCTCTGCTGGTGATCGTCATCCTCGGCGTGCTCGGTGTCGGCCTCTACCTGTGGAACGTGGGGCGGACCTTCGACAACAACGCGAACAAGCTCACCGACGAGCAGATCTTCGGCACGGAGCGTCCCGATGACCAAAAGGAAGACGGCGGCACGAACATCCTGCTCCTGGGTTCTGATGAGCCGATGGACCAGGTCGACGTCAACGACTCTCGCGGACTGCGCTCGGACACGATCATGGTCATGCACATCCCCGAGTCCGGTTCCAACGTCCAGGTCATGTCGATCCCGCGTGACAGCTGGGTCGATATCGAGGGCCACGGCAAGGCGAAGATCAACTCGGCGCTGTCGACCGGTGGTCTGCCGCTGGCCGTGTCCACGGTCTCGGACTTCATCGGCACCGAACTCGACCACGTCGCGATCATCGACTTCGAAGGCTTCAAGGCCCTGACCGACAGCCTCGGCGGAGTGATGGTGAACTCGGAGCAGGCGTTTGAGAAGAACGGCTACACCTTCGAAAAGGGAGAGAACGTCCTCGACGGCGACGAGGCGCTGACCTTCGTGCGAGAACGCAAGTCTTTCCAGGACGGTGACTTCCAGCGCGCCCGTAACCAGCAGGCCTTCATCCGGGGACTGACCAACGAGATCATCTCCGCCGACACCCTGTCGAACCCGAAGAAGATTCAGGACATGGTCAAGAACTTCTCTCCGTACATGTACGTCGACTCCGGTCTCGACGCCCAGTACATCTCCGCCACGGCCTTCGCCATGCGCGACGTCCGCCCCGGCGACATTGAGTTCTTCACCTCCCCAACCGCGGGAGTCGGCACCTCGAGCGACGGTCAGTCGATCGTCAATGTCGACGAAGAGGAACTGAAGAAGGTCCAGGACGCGTACAAGAACGACACCCTCGATGAGTACGTCCAGAACGCTCCGGAGTCGCACCTGTAAAAGTCAGACCCGATACCTCGCCGAGGTGGCCCCGCCCACCCGTGCACGTGAAGAACCCCGCCCCCTGAGTTCTCAGGGGCGGGGTTCTTCGCACCCGTATCGGGTGATGTCGCCTCAGTTGCCGAACTGGACCTTGTGGACTCCGTGGGGTGCGCCCCATTCTCCGCCGTTCGACACCTCTTCGTTGGCGACACCGACGGACATCGTCTCGCCGGTGACGGTGTTCTCATAGGTCGAATAGATGGTCCCTGCGGCTCCGTCGCCGCCGGTCCTGACCCAGTGGGTCGCATCCTCGTTGCCGTGCTCGTTCAGAGCCTCGACGACCTGCGGTGAGGCAAAGGCTTCGACCCGCTCCGAGTTGTCTGCACCCCAGGCTCTGACGAGCTCATCGGCGTAGATGCCGGTGTCGGTGGGATAGTGAACCGATTGCGGTGCGGCGTCGGCGGCTGAGCTCGTACCCTCTGCGGGCGCGGGTGCCGCCAGTGCGGGGCCACTGGCCAGGCCGATTCCTGCGAGGCCGGCGACGGCTGCGATTCCCAGAGCTGCTGCGCGATTGCGAATGGTGGTCTTCATAGTGTTGATCCTTCTTCTTCGAGGGGTGTCTTCTGTCAGAGATGCCACCGGACGGGTGGCACATCAGCGACGCGGTCCAGTATTGCCGCCGCGCTTGAAGTCAGTACCACAGCGGCTGGGAGGACGCTCGGAGTGAGTAACAGCTTGGAGACGAGTTGTCTGCAGGCATGAGGCGGTGACTGGCACATACCGGGGCAAGGACATTCAAGCGGCAACATCTATTGCCTGATAGCGGGGTGCGACACGGCCCTCGGCGGAGTCGACCCGACCGTGACGAACGGTTGTTGCGAAGCACCGTTTGCTACGTTTTCGACAGAACAGTGAAACCCGATCGTGACCGGACCTCGCCGAGGTTGCCCGCCGTCCCCGTCGACCGCGCAGACCTGCACGTGGTCCCCGCCGGTTACCCCAAAGGCACTTCCCGTCGGTTTCGCTGTCCTCGCGTGAAGTAGACCGCAGCCAGCACTGTCGCGATGACAAGCAGACCGAGAGCTCCGATGAGAGCTGCCGTCAGCCCGAGTAAGGCGAGAAGTCCGCTGGTGGCCATGATGCCCAGGGCATTCGTCGTCCGCAGCAGTGCGAACATCTCCGCTCGACGTTCCTCCGGTGCAAGGCTGTCGAGTGCGAGCAGATAGAAGGTGTCGAGCATCGGCAGGAACCATCCGACGATGAGGGCACCGGCAAGTGTCAGCGCAATATGCCCATCGATGAGGAGCAGGGAGAAGGCGAGCGTGGTGATGGCGAAGAAGGTTGTGACCTTCCACCGCCCGGGCATGCGGTTGCGGATGCTCACCCAGACTCCGCCGAGGACCGAGCCGATGCACATCGCCAGGGCAAACAGGAAGGCCCAGGCCGGGCTGAGCCCGAACGACAGTGCGAAGGACACCGCTCCCACCTCGATTCCCGCAATGGAGGCTCCGGTCGCGCCGGAGGCGAACAGCCAGATCCAGACCGCACCCGGCACCGGAGCTCGACGTCCCGAACCCGACACAGCCGCAGGCGTCGACCGGGCCTCGGGGGTGGCGGGGATGAGCAGCATCGGCCCCGCGCCGAGGGCGGTGACAACAGCCATCGCCGCGACGGGTGACCAGGCGCCGAGTAGGGATGCCAGCACTGGTGAGGTGGCGAAGGCGACCTCGTTGAGGGTGGCAGCGATTCCCAAGGCGCGTGGCATTCCCGAGGGCTCAACGAGGTGGTTGAGCAGTGTTCGCATGTAACCGTAGGCCGCACCATTGACCAGACCGGCCACGACGACGGCGACGACGAGGTAGCCGAACGGTGCCGAGGCAGCGGCCAGGATCGTCACCGCGAGCAGCCCGAGCGTCCGGAAGGCGATGAGTGTGCGCAGGTAGCCGACGCTGCCGAACCGGCGCCCCAGACGAGAGATGGGCACCGAGCCGAGGATCTGTGCCGCCGTCATCGCAAAGACCAGGCCAGCACCGGACGCGGCGGACCCGGTCAGCGGCAGTGCGAGGAGCGCGAAGGCAATGGGTGCCGCCGCCTGCGGAACACCGAACGTCCCGTACCCGATCTGCCAGCGCAGCACGTTGATGCGTGAACGCGACGAACCGCCCTCGCCTTGCGATGCATCAGCCTCAGGTCGTGTCATCAGGCACCGATGACCACGCGGATGAAGTCGACCGAGGCCTCCTGACCTGCTGTGTAGGAGTAGCCCTGGTCGGTGGAGATTCGTGTCGACATTCCCGCGGACAGCCTCAGGGATTCGTCGTTGAGTTCGAGCACGAGTTCCCCGGACAGAACGTGGAGGATCTCCTCGGTGCCGGCACGGTCGGCTTCGG
This sequence comes from Brevibacterium sp. BDJS002, assembly GCF_028201555.1. Lineage (NCBI taxonomy): Bacteria > Bacillati > Actinomycetota > Actinomycetes > Micrococcales > Brevibacteriaceae > Brevibacterium > Brevibacterium sp. BDJS002. Next base: position 567,362 of record NZ_CP116392.1, read on the forward strand.
CCTGATACCGCACACTTGGCCCAAGATGCCACCGCCACAGCTCGGTGCCGGGAACGGAAGATGCGCCGAGGATATAGGCGGTGCTGTCGTGCGGACCCTCCCAGGCCAGGGTGTGATCGTTGCTGGAATCTGAATGTTCGGTGCTGCCGAGGGTCGCAGACCGCCCCGGTTCTGATGGCGAGGGCGTCGAGCTGCCGGGTCCCGACGCAGCAGCATCGCTCAGGGCCAGATCGGCGAAGCTCACATCGAGGGCATGGGCGATGCGGTCGATGGTGGCCAGACTCGGGTTCGCCTGGCCCAGCTCGATCTGAGTGAGCATACGTCGGCTCAGCGCAGCCTCGTCGGCCAGCCCTTGAATGGTCCACCCCCGCGCCTTGCGAAGGCTGCGGACCCGGTGTCCGACGCGATCGAGGAAGGTCTGGATGCGCGGGCTCTTCATTGACATGATGAGCACTATACTGCACTCTGAGTCTGAGCACTATATTTCCCGAGCGAAGGAAGCCAGTTGGTACAGATCGAAGCGTTCGCTGTGGAGCAGTGGATGAATACCTACGAAGATTCGTGCCGCTTCAACTTGGCCGAGACCTGCGTGCGATCGTTGACCCTGAACGAACTCGTCGACCTCACCGGGGACCGGTCGGCCTTCTGGGAGGCGCTTGGCCAGACGCAGCTGACGTACGGGCCCATCATCGGCAGCCCCCGACTGCGAGAGCTCGTGGCCGAACTCTACGAACACAAGAGCGCCGACGATGTGATGATCACACATGGCGCGATCGGCGCTAATTCTCTGGTCTACTCCGCCCTAGTTGAACGCGGCGACCATGTCGTCACTGTGGTCCCCACATATCAGCAGCATTACTCGATCCCGGAGAGCATGGGCGCCGAGGTGGACCTCGTCCACCTGCGAGCAGACGATGGCTGGCTGCCGCGCCTTGCTGACATCGCTGCCGCAGTGACGTCGGAGACGAAGCTGATTGCGCTGAACAATCCGAATAACCCCACAGGTGCGCTGATTCCCCGCGACCGTATGGAGGCCATCGTCGACATTGCCCGTGAGGTCGGGGCCTGGGTGGTCTGCGACGAGGTCTACCGCGGAGTCGATCAGGACGGCGACGGGTTCTCTGCGTCAATCGTCGACCTCTACGAGAGGGGCATCTCCACAGGAAGCATGTCGAAACCCTATGCGCTGGCAGGTCTGCGGTTGGGATGGATCGTCGGACCTCGCGACTTCCTGGAATCTGTTGGGACCCACCGCGACTACACCACGATCAGCGTCGGCCGCATCGACGACGCGCTCGCCGTCGTGGCCCTGGAGAACCGAGACACAATCCTCGCCCGGTCGCGAGCGATCACCCGGGAGAACCTGGCCGTCCTCGACGACTGGGTCGCCTCACGGGAGGACGTCAGCTATGTGAAGCCGCAGTCTGGCACCACATCACTCATTCGTTACACTGCGGACATCGACTCCTACGACTTCTGCCGTCGGCTCCTCGACGAACACGGAGTCATGTTCACTCCCGGCGATGCTTTCGACATCTCACGCACTTTCCGCGTCGGCTTCGCCGACGACACGGAGACGTTGAGGTCTGGGCTGGCGCTGACCGGAGACTTCCTCGACGGTCTCGGGAAATAAGCAGGGCATCATCATTGCCTCGCCGAGGTGGTTCTTCGTTCTCGTCGGACGTGATCCGGGCCATATGAAGACTGGGGTCGAGGCCCTAGAGTGGGCTCTGAGATTCATCCCATTCGTCACTTGGAGGAAGTGGACGATCCGAGCAGAGAGCGGAGGCCCGCATGACCTACGTGATCGCGCAGCCGTGCATCGATGTCAAGGACAAGTCGTGTGTCGACGAATGTCCTGTCGATTGCATCTACGAAGGTGAACGCAGTCTCTACATCCATCCCGACGAATGCATCGACTGCGGTGCCTGCGAACCGGTCTGCCCCGTCGAGGCGATCTTCTATGAAGACGATGTCCCGGAGGAGTGGGCGGACTACTACACCTATAACGTGGACTTCTTCGACGAGCTCGGTTCGCCGGGAGGCGCTGCAGCCCTGGGCAACACCGGCCGGGACCACCCAGCCATCGCCGCCCTGCCGCCTCAGAATCAGGACGTCGAGCTGTAACCAGCTGGTGGCTGGGAGCCGCTTCGGGCTACTCCAGCACCCCATCCACCAATGTCCGAGCGTCGTGCTGGACGGCCCGCAGATGGTCCTCATCGCGCAGTGACTCGGCGTAGATCTTGTACACGTCCTCCGTGCCGGAGGGTCGCACCGCGAACCAGGAGTTCTCGGTCGTGACCTTGAGCCCGCCGATGGGGGCATTGTTTCCCGGCGCCGAGGTGAGTGTTGAGGTCACCGATTCACCGCCGACGGTCGTCGCCTTCACCTGGGAGGCGTCGAGTGCCCCCAGCTTCGCCTTCTGCGCGCGGGTGGCCGGGGCGTCCTGGCGGGCGTAGGCGCTGGTGCCGAAGTTCGCAGCCAGTCCCGCATAGCGCTGGGACGGAGTCTGTCCGGTCTTCGCGGTCATCTCAGCGGCTAGCAGAGCCATGATGATGCCGTCCTTGTCAGTCGACCAGACTTTGCCGTTGCGGCGCAGGAACGATGCGCCTGCGGATTCCTCACCGCCGAAGGCCAGTGTCGAATCGAGGAGTCCGGGGACGAACCATTTGAACCCGACGGGAACCTCGAACAGTCGCCGATCGTGGGCGGCGACGATTCGGTCGACGATCGAGGAGGTGACCAGGGTCTTGCCGATGCCGGCGCTGGAGGACCATTCGGGTCGGTTGTCGAGCAGGTAGTCGATGGCAGTCGCCAGGTAGTGGTTGGGGTTCATCAGCCCGGCGTCGGGGGTGACGATGCCATGGCGGTCGGCATCGGCGTCATTGCCCGTGGCGATGTCGAAGTCGTTGCGGGAGGCGATGAGCCCGGCCATGGCGTAGGGCGAGGAGCAGTCCATGCGGATGTTCTCGTCCCAGTCCAGGGTCATGAATGACCAGGTGGGGTCGATCTCAGGGTGGACGACGGTGAGATTGAGGTCGAAGTCCTCGGCGATGGCGGCCCAGTAGTCGACGCTGGCTCCGCCCAAGGGGTCGGCGCCGATGTGGATGTCGGAGCTGCGGATGACGTCGAGGTCGATGACCGACTCGAGGTCCTCGGTGTAGTTGGAGATGAAGTCGAAGTTCTCGGTGTTCTCCAGGTGGAAGGCCCGTTGGAACCCGGTGCGTGGAATCTTCTCCCAACCGGCCTCAAGGTAGGAGTTCGCACGCTCGGCGATCCACGTCGTCGTCTCTGAGCCGGCCGGGCCGCCGTGCGGCGGGTTGTACTTGATGCCGCCGTCGGAGGGCGGGTTGTGGCTGGGGGTCACGATGATGCCGTCGGCCTGAGCATCTGTTGCGGTCTTGCCCGCGTTGAAACCCAGAATCGCGTGGGAGAGCACAGGAGTAGGGGTGAAGCCGTCACGCTCATCGATGAGCGCCGGCACCTCCGCTGCGGCGAGGACCTCGAGAACAGTGAGGAACGCTGGTTCGCTCAACGCATGGGTGTCACGGCCCAAGAAGATGGGCCCATGGATGCCCTGCTTCTTGCGGAAGTCGACGATGGCGGCGGTGATCGCTGCGATATGGGCTTCGTTGAACGCACGGTTGAAGCTTGACCCGCGGTGTCCCGAGGTCCCGAAGCTCACAGCCTGCGCGGGCACGGAGGAGTCGGGGACGAGATCGTAATACGAATCAAGCAGTGCGGAGATATCGACGAGATCCCTGTCCTGGGCCAGCTGGCCGGCGCGAGTAGTCATAGAACTACTGTGCCAAACTCCAACCGCCTCGCACAGTTGTGTCCACGGGGTTCTTGCATCGTGGACTGTGAGGGTCCGCAAGAGCAAGTAAATGGAGTGGAGCACTCCTAGTCGCTTGCGCTATTTACCTTGATCATTCGACCGCGGGATTATTAGCCCGAGTGATTGTATGAGGTGAGGCATACCCGTGGATGGCGAATTTCCTTGTTGGTTGAGTCTTGGTTGATCCTCATCAGCAATATGGCATCGTGAACAGGCCTCACTGATTCGATCCCACGGGAAGTCGTCGGGCAATTCCTTCTTGCTCTTATGCCGTCGGGTGACTAGAGCGAGGTCTTGCTGGGCGGCTTCCTGGTTGGGGTAGCGGCCCACTTGCTTGTAGTGAGCAATAAGCCAGACTTCGAAACACGGTACAGAGACAATTCCTCGAACCTGCGTGGACTTCGTTGACATTGACTCGCAGCGTCTGAGGAAGTCGCGCCGGTCAACACCGTCGTGATCGACAACTACCCAAACTTCGTCAAAGTTGGAGACGTCACCCTGCGGGCTGTCCAACTTATGCAGCACTCCAATGGGATCCCTCCCAGAGACCGGCCTGGTATCTACGTGTAGGGATTTGTCTCGGTTGGCGAGTCTCTTCAATTCGTCCAGGTAGCGTTTTTCGGTGATGCGGCCATTCGTGACAAGCAGAACGGTCTTCTTCGGCTTCCGTCCTCGCGAGGGCTTTCTTCGAACCACGGCGAATCAGCCTGCGTTCCGAGTCCGGGCCAATCCAGAACGGAATGGTTCTGTGACATTAACGTCGGGAATCGCACCAAACCGGCCAGCCAGATAACGCTTCTGTTCATTGTTTCCTTTGCGCGAGTCGAACTCGGCCAGCGAGAAAAGTTCGCTAGCCCCTTGCTCGTCCTTCTCGCAGAACCATACTTCCTCAGGTTCCAGTGTTCTCGTTGGTGAATTGGAGAGTAACGAGGTGTCGTGCGCAACGAAGATGAGCTGTGCGCCGAGGTGATTGATGTCCTCGTCTTTGAACATCTCGAGCAGCGAGGAAGTCAACCTTGGATGCAGGCTCGAATCCAGTTCGTCAACGACCAGCACACCACCTGTGCTCAATGCTTCGAGCGCGGGCAGTGCAGTTGCCATCCAGGTGATTGTGCCAGAACTCTGTGCGTTGAGAGGCAGTGAGACTTCGCCTCCATTGGGGCCGGTATGCGTGAAAACTAGCGAACGACCTAGGCTGGTAAGTAACTCCTCGGGTACTTCTGTTGCCGGGTCGTCTTCCATCGCCGCATACAGTGCTTCGACCTTTTTCACCAGATCCGCCGGTACCTCCCGCTCGTCGAGCCGGACAGAGGTAATGCCGAGATCTGCAGCTGATGCAACGCTATTGACAAGTTCTTGCCACTCGGAATCACCATCGGCTAAGCGGGCCATCACCCATTGCAATCGCGTGGTAGTTCCACGTTCGCCAACTTCGATGAATTGAATGCTCGGGAAGTGCACCAAGCCCCGTGCGATCGGTGCCAACATTGAGTGATCGTACTGAAGCGCCGTCCCCAAATATGTGGCCGTGCGTGTTGTGATTCGGCGGACTTCCTGAGAAGGGCCCTTCAATGTGGATCCCGTACTCAGGAGCAACTCCGAAGATTCGTCTTCTTGAACTCGCGTGAACAGATTTCGACCCGTTCCATGTGGGTAGCTCTTCAAAGACTCGTAGCTGATTCCCCATTGTTCAGCGGTCACTTCGTAGTCATAGCGAACGTCGTTCACTATAAAACTGAGAAAGTATTCTGTTGGGCCGGGCAGGTCTGTGCGTCGAAAATGCGGAAAATGAAGCAAAGCGCGAGGCCGCTGAACGGACTTGATCAACGTTTCCAACGCATCGAGCAATGTACTCTTGCCTGCTGCGTTCGGCCCGAAAATCGCTGCGCAACGTACTGTCGAATCAACCCAGGACTGACCGGGGCGCGGGATCCTCGTACGTAGCGTTTTGGACGTGAATTCAAGAGACGCATCGTCGGCGAAACTACGGAAATTTTTGACTCGGAATTCGAGTAGCATTCCTCAACTATAGGTTCATGTTGATCTAGAGGCAATATTTCGGAAAAAAGTTACAGGAAACGGGCGTAGATGCGGGTGTTCCAGTCGCAGTGGCCCACTGCTCTTTCTCACACCTTGTCGAACTGTCGACTGAATCGGCTAACGCCGTCTCTTGGCAGATGCCTCTTGCTCAGTAGCGCGGTGAAAATTTATCAAGGCTTCAAAGCGGTCTTTATGTTGTCCTGGCGACTGCAGCGTCAGCGGAGTCTCGGTCTCGAGCAACTCCAAGCTCTTCGCGTACACGGCGTCCCGGAATCCACACTGAATTGTCCGGACGGATCTATGGGGCTCAAGCGCCGCTTGAACTTCTGCGGAGCTGAAGCCGACCGCATCCATCGGATCATCTTTGCGTAGGATCTCGTCTCGGCCGTGCAGAGTCCTTACTTCACCCACGGCTCCTCGCCGTTTTCGGACACGATCGGCTTGCCGTGGTCGAGGTTCCAGGACCCCATGCCGCCGGCGACGTTATAGGCGTCGAAGCCGTTGTTGCTCAGCCAGGCGACTGCGCGGTGGGAGCGTCCGCCGGTGCGGCATATGACGTACATGTCGTCATCGAGGGGGAGATCGTCGAGTCGGGTGGGCAGTTCGCCCAGCGGCACGTGCAGTGCGCCCTCGATGTGCCCGGCCTCCCACTCGTCGTCCTCACGAACGTCGATGATGGCAGCGCCTTCGGGGATCTCTGTCACGGAGACTGATTCTTCATCCATGCTCACAGTCTAGGCATGAGCACATTCGCCGTGCATCCCGCGACCGTCGACAGCCTCGTAGAGCACAGCACCCAGTCCTATTGACACCGCGCGGCCACGTATCTGACCTGAGGTGAATCAGTGTCTGATGGTTGCCTGACAAACCTGGAAACTTCTCTACGCCCTCTTCTGTTGTCGGCGGCCCCGTGTGAGACTTGGGGCAAGAATCGTCTGTGAAGGGAATGTTGATGAGCAGCAGAGACATAAGCAACGAATCCACCGGCGAGAAGAAGGCACGCGATGCCGCGGCGAAGCTCGACGAGGCGACAGAGCCACTGGGCGGCACCTCCGAAGTCGATTCGCAAACGCAGGTCGGCTACACCGAAGAGAACGTCGAAGACCGTGCCCAGGATACGGCCGCTGACATCGGTGTGACCCTCCACCGCAACCCCGACGGCTCACATACGGCCGTTGATGAAAGCGCTGTGAAGGCTGCTGAGAGAGAATCCGATGCGAGCCCAGCAGCAACGGGCAACACGACAAATACAACAGGTGGGGCTGACACTGGGTCCCTCGAGCAGAAGGACGTCGTGAAGATCATCCGCGACAGCGGCTATGTGATGCTCACGACCGCCCTCGACGACGGCAAGCTGCTCGCCCATCCGATGGTGCCCCAAGAGGTCACCGACGACGGTGACGTGTGGTTCTTCATCGGTCTGCAGGGCGACCAAGCAACAGCACTGCTGCAGAATCAGCAGGTCAATATCGCCGTCTCCGAGGCGGGCAATTGGCTTTCTGTGGCCGGTCGGGTCGACTTCGTCGATGACCAGGCCAAGCTCGCTAAGCTGTGGAACAAGGAGGCTGCCAGCTGGTTCGAAGGTGGCCTGACCGACCCGGAGCTCGGTCTGATCAAGGTCACCGGAGAATCCGCACAGCACTGGGGTCTCAAGGGAGGCAAGGTCGCTGGCTTGGCTCAGATCGTCAAGGCCAAGGTCACAGGGCAGCGCACCGGTGGAGGCAGCAGCACCACCGAGCTCTGAGCCCAGGCCGCGTTGAGCACCGCAGCTGGGTACGTTCTTCGCCGAAGGGGACTGCAATGTCATTCCAGGCCTATCTCGACACCATTGAAGACAAGACCGGGCTCACCCCGCGCGAATTCATCGACATCGCCAAGGACCGCGGTTATGACGATGAGTCGGTGAAGCCGGGGGCGATTCTTGAGTGGCTCAAAACCGATTACGGGCTTGGGCGCGGTCACGGGATGGCCTTGGTCCATGTCATCAAGAAGGGACCCCAGATCGATGCCAAGCATGTCGGCACAGGCGGATCCCACAGTGACGCCTCAGACATGCTGTGGCTTGATGGCAAGGCGAGCAAGCCCGCATGATCACTCTCACCGACCAGACTTGATCAGCGTCCCATCTCACACCACACTTCGCAGCTTGCGGTCTAGCATGGAGACATGGCAAAGACGATCGTCATCATCGGTGCAGGGCTGGCCGGAACCACCGCCGCCCGGGAGCTCAGCGAACGCGGTCAGGCGGTCACACTCGTCGATCCGGCCGCGGGGGAGACCAGCGAACGGCCCCCACTGTCGAAGCACCTCTTCGACGACTCCAGGTACCACCTGCCCTTCCATCTCGAGGCAAGTGACCTCATCACCTTCGTCCGTGACAAGGCCACAGAGATCACCCTCGCCGAGGTGGCCGACCAGTCCCAGCAGGCCGGCACCGTTCACCTGGCGTCGGGGGAGACCCTGGACTTCACCCACTGCATTCTCGCCACAGGCATGGAGGCGAACCGACCGGAGATCCCCGGATACCCGGACGCCCTGCCCGTGTACAACCTGACCGAAGCTGAATGGATCCGAAAGTTCGTCGCCGAATCCGATGGACCATTGAACGTCGGAGTCCTCGGCTCCGGATACTTAGGCATGGAAGTGGCGACCTCGGCGGTCGCTGCCGGACATGAGGCCACCGTCTATCTGCGCGGTGATGAACCTCTGCGGAAACAGCTCTCAGCACACGTGCGCACGGCACTGTTTGAAAAGCACAAAGACGCCGGTGTGAAGTTCGTGGCCCACACCAGCAGCCCGGACGACATCCCGGCAGATACTCACAACCTGTTCGTCACCAGCGTCGGTGCTCGCCCGGCTCTGATTCCCATCGATGGCGTTCGACCCGCCGAGGCGTGGGAGGTGAATGAGAAATTGGCAACATCTCACGCCGGAGTCTGGGCTGCAGGTGATTGCGCACTCATCACTGACGGAGTCTTCGCTCTCGACCAGCCGTGGGCGTGTGAACCCGTGGCCGAGAGCCACGGCAAATACCTTGCCGAACTGCTCAGCTCCGACGACGGCGAGACCGGCGAACCCTGGTCAGATATCCCGTGGCACTGGAGTTTCCAGGGACCGGAAAAGGTCTTCACTGCTGGCCTGACCAGCCCCGATGCGACAGATACGCTCATCAGGCACGATCCCAGTGGCAAGAAATTCCAGGTCTTCCACTTCAACGGATCAGCCCCAGGTGCACGGCTCGTGGGAGTCGAGACGCTCAACTGGCCTCCTCTGCAGGCCGCGGCTCGTCGGGTACTAGCCGGTAATAACATTCCGACTCGTGCTCAGATCGAGGACCCTGACTTCGACCTCAAGGCTCACAGCCGACTGTGAGAATCGGCTACCCTCATCACGTAGACTTCCTGATGTTCGCCCCAGTCGCCGACGAGAGAAACTTCTGTACATGGATATGGCTAAGCTAGCTGATGAGCATGGGCTCGAAAGAGTCGGCGGGCGGCCGTCACTGCCCCAGTACATCAAGCAGCTGATCACTCGCAGCGACTTCACGTTCACTCTGGCCAAGTACAAGATGCAGAGTGAGAACGAACGCAACCGTCTCGGCATGCTCTGGGTGCTGCTGCGACCGGCATTCTCGGCACTCATCTACGGCACGGTTTTCGGCTTCATCATGCAGGGTGCCACAGCTCGCCCGCCGGACTTCGCTCCTTTCGTCATCATCGGCGTCTTCGTCCTGGAGTTCTTCAACACCTCGATGAACGGCGGTGCGAAGTCAATCATCTCGAACGCCTCTCTCGTCCAATCCTTGCCGTTCCCGCGCATCGTTCTGCCTATCGCCACGGTGTTTCAGAACCTGCTGAACTTCATCCCCACCTTCATCTTCATGGCACTCCTTGTCATGCTCTGGGGAGCGCGCCCCAGTTGGGACTGGTTCCTCTTCATCCCGCTGGTCATTCTGTTCTGGATCTTCAACCAAGGCGTAGCGTTTATCTTCGCGCGGGCCACTGTCCACTTCCGTGATCTCTCCCAGGTCACCCCCTTCATTTCGCGCATGATCTTCTACACCTCCGGTGTCTTCTTCGACCTCAAGGTCATGGTCGAAAAGATCAATCCCGCTCTGCAGCCCTACGCTGATTGGCAACCGCTGAACAATGTGCTGGCGATCGCTCGCGGAATCCTGATGAAGGACGGAGTCATTCCGTACGACTACTTCTGGCACCTTGCCATCTGGGCTTTCGGTATTTTCATCATCGGTTTCGTCTTCTTCTGGCAGGCCGAGGAAAGGTTCGGTCGCGATGAGTGAGACGGAAGAGACGGAAACGCACGATACCGGCAGCCTCCCTGAGGTCACGAAGAATAACCCGCCCGTTGTGGTCTGTGACGACGTTCACGTCCGCTACAAGACCATGGCGACAGGCAAGAAGCTCAAGCTCGGCAGCAAAGACGTGATGACGAAGCGGCGTGGTCTCCGAGAGGTTCATGCTCTCAAAGGCGTCAGCTTCGTCGCCCACAAAAACGAATCGATCGGCATCATCGGCAGCAACGGATCAGGTAAATCCACACTCATGCGTTCGATTACGGGTCTGACGCCCACCTCGGAGGGCGCGATCTACGCAGCCTCGAGGCCGAACCTCCTTGGTGTCGGCGCAGCGTTGATCCCCGACCTCTCCGGTGCGCGCAACATCGTTCTCGGCTCCCTGGCTCTCGGTCTGACCCGCGCCGAGGTGGAAGAGAAGTTCGACGATATCGTTGAGTTCACCGGACTGCGCGATTTCATCGATCTGCCGATGCGAACCTATTCCTCGGGTATGTCCCAGAGGCTGAAGTTCGCCATCGCGACCTCAGTCCAGCACGAGATCCTCATCGTCGACGAGGCTCTCAACGTCGGCGACAAGAAGTTCCGTGACCGATCCGAAGGGCGGATCCGCTCGATCCGCGAGAACGCCGGCACGGTCTTCCTCGTCTCCCACTCGATGCGCTCGATCAAAGACACGTGCAACCGCGCACTGTGGATCGAGCAGGGTGTCCTGCGCGCCGACGGGCCAGCTCTCGAGATCATCAGGGAATACCAGGCCTTCACGAAAGCGCAGAAGGACTGATCGCGAAAGCGACCAAAGGACTGCTGTCACGCGCGGTCACCTTGTGAGACGCGCTCGTTCATCGCCTGGCAAATAGGGCATCGCGCGCATCATCCAGGGCATTTCCGCCGGTGGAGAGTTCGGTTCGGTGAAGGCCAGCGAGGTCAACCACGTCGACCTCTTCGTCCGGTCCGGGGGCTTTCCCACTCCGGTGTCGTTCCCTTTCGTCATCGGCCGTGATCTCGTGGGTACCCTCGTCGCCATCGGGGAAACAGCCGAGAACTTCAGGTCGGGCGATCGAGTGTGATCCAACAGCCTCGGCTATGAGGGTCGCCAAGGCACGTTCGCCGAATTCGTCGTTGCACCGGTCGAACGGCTTTACCCTCTTCCCGAAGGCCTCGACCCTGCCGAGGCGGCCCCTGTCCTGCACGTGGCAGGAACCGCCTCTATCGGACTCGTCCGAGAGGCGGCGCTGCGACCGGGGGAGACTATCGTGGTCGGCTCAGCCAGTGGGGCAGTGGGCACAGCGATCGTCCGACTCGCGGCAGTCATGGGTGCCCGTGTCATCGCCGGTGCCTCAACCGGAGACGAACATTGGGTGAGCGACTGCGGAGCCGACCTTGTCATCGATAAGCATGCCCCTGACTACTACATGCAAGTCGAGCGGGCTGCCCCGCGCGGCGTCGACGTGTGGTGGGATGCCAGCGGCGACGATGACTTCGAAAAGTCAGTTCCCCTGCTCGCGCACGGTGCGCGGGTGATCGTGATGGCCGGAATGCAATCCTCGCCGAGGGTGCCTATCAACCAGCTCTACACCCGCGATGCCAGCGTGCTCGGGTTCGCGATCAGCAACGCCTCGGCCGCGGACCTCGCCGAGGCGGCGAAGGTGATCAACCAGATGCTGGCAACTGGGCGTCTGAAAGGTCGAGTGGGTGCGACGTTCCACCTCGCTGAGGCGGCCGACGCCCACCGCGCCCTCGAAGCCGGGGGAGTTTACGGCCGACTCCTCATCGTGCCGTGACGTTCGGCACTAGGCCAGTGTGACTACCCCGCAGAAACGAAGGGACCGACCCTGTACGTGAACGGGAACCCACTGAAGGCATATCGCGAGAGGTCCAATAGCCAAATGGAAAGTCTTTTGAGGTAGGGCGGTCTAGTTTTCCTTTACGACATCCCGTAAAGAAAAAGTAGACATCGTAGAATCGATTCGCTTCCAATTCGTGGCTCCGCCCGTTGAAAGGCAGGCTACGTAGCTCGGTCCATCCTGCTCATACTCTGCTGTCGGATTCACTGTACAGACCGTAGGCGTTGACTGGCTGGAGATAGTGAGCATTCCTGCCGGTAGCATCCCCGCGGACTAGGCGCCCATCCTGTACGAGTCGATCCAGCGCACCTCTCGCTCCGGCTAGTGTCAGTCCTGTCAATTTGGAGTAGTCGCCGGATGAAATTCGATCTTGAACCTCAAACCATTGGCTAACAACTTCGGAAGCTGCATCCCCTCCTGGAGTGATGAACCAGAGGACTCGCTGGCGTTGCAACATCTTGCGGTCGGCGGTCTGTCCTCCCACGATGCGGCGAGCTTCGTTCGAAAGTGTCCACACATTCTTCAGCGGAGATATCAGAGGCTGCCCATCAACTACACATCTGTGTGCAATCTCGAGGGCCTCTGCGGCTTCTTCGGTTGTACGTTGCAATATCTTAGACATGCGCTTCACCGTTGTGAACGGATTTCTCAACAGCGTGTGAACAATGAGCGCGATTTGGACGTCGCGTTGCCTGGCCGCTGGCTGAATCTTCGAAGTCAACCGAATGATCGGCAATAGTGGCTGTCCACCCGCGAGGCGAACTCGAACTCGAGGTCCAGGCTCTTCAACAAGCAGTGGTGGTCGGTGTCCGATAGTGACCATTTCTCGGTACATTCTGTCTACCCCGACTCCTTGCTTATCGACCAGGCCAAGTGCACGGGAGGCATCTGCCAGCGCGGGGTATCGACTGAACCGCTGGGTCAACACGTTGTCTGCTGAAATTCCGCCGACAAAACCCCCTGGAGATATGACCGTCAGTGACGCATCGGCTTCAATCCAGGTCGCCGTCGTTGGCTCCTGCAGATTCCAGTCGCGATGGACGACTCCGTTGAGGACTGCTTCTCGGGCAGACCGCGTCGGCAACTGCCTAAGCGCGCGTTCCGAAAATTCACCAGGGAGCGTAACCCTGTCGTTAGCGGCATCCAGAAGTGCTTCGACCCGCTCAATTTGTTCGAGGAGACTTAGGCCTTCGTAGGCTGAATCGGAGGCAAGGATATCTCCGCCTTCGACATCGAGTCGGGTCCACGTAAGCCACGCGCGCGGAGCAGGGCAGAAGAGAATCGCTCCCGCCTCGGTTAGGTAGCCGTCAACGCTGAGCACGCCAATCCGGCGTAACATGTCGGCGGGAGCAGCCGTAGCCAGGTCAGTCTGAGCGTCATCGGATCCGTCGCGCCTCGCCAAGTAATCCCGGGCGACTGCAACGGCCGCTGGCTTCACGCTATCTAGGGTGAATGCTGTGAGCCGAGCCATAGAGTCCCAACCGCTGCGATCTTGTCGACGGGCCCACCACTCACCGCGATCTACGGGGACGGAGGAATCGCCCACTCTCCAGCGGATTCGTCCGCCTGTATCGTCCACAGGCTCGCGTGCCTCGGCCACATAGATAACTAGCAGCCGAATTCCTTGCTCTATACGTTCTTCTATCTCGGGAGCGACTTCGACTCGTCTGTAAATCTGTTGACGTAACCATTCGATGTCTAGGTCTGTACCGAGAAGATCGCCAGAGCGGTCTTCAACTCCGATGATCAATGCTCCGCCACCAGGGGTGTTCGCCATGGAGGCAACTTCATTCGCGAGCTGATCAGCGGCTTTCGTGTTTTCCGGTGTACCAGGAAGTAGACGCCCGGCGGCACCTCGGCGTCCGGCTTCTTCTTTGAAATCCACTCGCTGCCGTTCGGCGCTGTCAGGCAAGGTACCGTTTCGCAACGAGTTGAGGCATTCATCCACCTCTTCGCGAGACCGTGCGCGGTCCCTCATCAGTTCTGTTCCTGGCTCAAACGAAAACTCATTCTGCGGTTGACTCATAACTTTTACTTTACACTACCCGCTAAAGAGAAAGTTTGTTGTAGAAGAGCCAGGAGCTTTCGCTTTACCAGCCGTGAAGCGGAGTGGTCTTAGTTCTCCCGGCGGTTTTAGATTCAGACCGGTCGACCACGCGATGAGAGCTGAATAAGCTCGAAGTCGATAAGCGGCGCCCCGGTTGTTCGTCGCTTATCGTTCACCCTTCACTGTAAGAGGTCTCTCACCCCTCGCTAGCTGCGCCGTCTTTACCAGCCGCAAACTGCGCGAAGTACTCCAGCGCCTCGAACGAGTCCACGGCGTCCGGGGTTGCCACCTTCTCCAGTGGATGCCCCTGGATGAGACGCTTGACCGGCACTTCGAGCTTCTTACCCGTCTTGGTGTGCGGGACGGCGGGCACGGCGATGATGTCATCGGGCACGTGTCGAGGTGAGGCCTTTTCCTTCAGATCCCGGGCGATCCGCTTCCGCAAGCTATCATCAAGCGAACCCCCCTCAGCCAACACCACGAACAACGGCATCCAGTACCCGCCGTCGGGCTGTTCGGCTCCGATGACCAGGGATTCGGCCACCTCGGGGATGCCATCGACGACGTCGTAGATGTCGGCGCTGCCCAGGCGCACGCCCTGCCGGTTGAGGGTGGCGTCCGAGCGGCCGGAGATGATGACGCTGCCGTGGTCGGTGATGGTGATCCAGTCGCCGTGGCGCCAGACTCCGGGGAACATCGAGAAGTACGTATCGCGGTAGCGCTCACCGTCCGGGTCGTTCCAGAACTTCACCGGCATCGACGGCATCGGGGCAGTGATGACCATCTCCCCGACCTCGCCAACCAAGGGCTGACCAGTATCGTCCCAGGACTCCAACGCCACACCGAGGATGGGCCGTGAGAGTTCCCCGGCCCAAATCGGACAGTTCGGTGCGGACCCGGCGAAGCCGCTGACGACGTCCGTGCCGCCGCTCGTCGAGGCCAGCTGCACGCGCTCGCCCACGGCATCGCGCACCCACGGGAAGCAGTGGGCGGGCACCGGGGCACCCGTGGCGCCGATCGTCCGCAGCGCGGAGAGGTCGAACTCCGTGCCCGGTTCAAGCCCGGCCTTCATCCCGGCCAGGAAGATCCCGGGACTGACCCCGAGCACATTCGCCTTCGTGTCCGCGGCGATCTCCCACAGCCGACCCGGCCCCGGATAGAGGGGACTGCCGTCGAAGCACACCGTGGTCGCACCGCCCACCAGCGCCGAGGCGACGAGGTTCCACATCATCCAGTTCGTATTCGTGTACCAGAAGAACCGGTCACCTGGCCGGATGTCGAGGTGGAGACCCAGCAGGCGCAGGTGATCGATGACGACCCCGCCGTGGCTGTGCACGATCCCCTTGGGAATCCCCGTCGTGCCCGAGGAGTACAGCACCCACAGCGGGGTATCGAAATCGACGCGCGCGAACTCGGGCTCAGCATCCCCGGAGGCGATATCGTCCCAGGTGGTGAGGTTCGTGATCTGCCCGTGTTCATCGATGAATTCCTCGCCGAGGTTGCCCACCCCGACCACGGCCCGCAGGCCCGGCATCCGGTTGGCCAGATCCGCGACCTGGTCGCGGCGGTCGAAAGCCTGCCCGTTCCACAGGTATCCGTCGGCGGCGAAGAGGACTTTCGGTTCGAGCTGGCCGAGTTTCGTCCCGGCACCTTCGGCCGCGTAGTCCTGGGCGCAGGCGGACCAGATGGCACCGAGCGAGGCGGAGGCGAGGAAGGCGATGAGAGTGTGGTGGGTGTTCGGGAGGTAGCCGACGACACGGTCGCCTTGTTCGACTCCTTGCTCGCGCAGCCAGGCGGCGACGGATCCGACCTGGCGGCGCAGTTCGCGCCAGGTGGTTTCGGTGCGCTCACCGGATTCTTTGATGGTGATGATCGCCGGTTCGTCGGCAAGTTTGTCGTCGAGGCCGGCTCGCAGTGCGTGTTCGGCGTAGTTGAGACGGGTGCCGGGGAACCAGGTGGCGCCGGGCATGGACCGGTCGGCGAGGACTTCGTTGTAGGGCTCGTCGGCGATGACGTCGAAGAAGTCCCAGACCGCACCCCAGAACCCGTCGAGGTCGCTGACCGACCAGTTCCACAGATCGTCATAGCCGGCCATGGTCTGGCCGGAGCGTTGGTTGGCGAAGTCGATGAAGTCGGCGATCTGCGGTCGCGGGGTCTGGTCAGGGTCGGGAAGCCAGATCGGTTCGGCGGTCAATTCTTCTCCTCAGCACAGCGGTGGGCGGTAGCTATAGCGGTCTCCACCAGCTGAAACGAAGCGGACTCGTTCTCCAGTGGGGCCGTTGAGTCCCACCTTACGCCGCTGACTCTGCTGCCTTTGTCGGCTGTCCATAACGCAACTGCGCCGCTGAGAATTCTCAGCGGCGCAGTCGATCGGTAAGCGGGTTCAGGTTCAGCCCCACACGCCACGGGTGTCGTGGACGATCTTCTGTGCGAGCAGCGAAGCATCCAAGTTGATGAACTCGTTGTGGTCGACGAGAAGGAGAACGATGTCGGCCTGTTCGATCGCGGTTTCGGTCTCGGTCAGTGTCACGTTATCGCGTGACTCCAGCTCGGCCGGAAGTTCGTCAATGTTCGGCTCGACGGCGAGGATCGTCGCCTCAGGAAGTTGATCAGCGAGACGATTGACGATCTGACGAGCTGGGCTCTCACGCAGGTCATCGATGTTCGGTTTGAACGCCAGTCCGAGCGTCGCGATCTTCACTTCGTTGATGCGTTTCGCCTGTGGGATGAGCTTGTCCAAGACGAATCCGGGCTTCGAGTCGTTGACATCGCGGGCGGTCTTGATGAGCGACGACTGTTCCGGAGCTGTTGCGACGATGAACCACGGGTCCACTGCGATGCAATGTCCGCCTACGCCAGGTCCGGGTTGCAGGATGTTGACGCGAGGATGGTGATTGGCCAGTTCGATGAGTTCCCAGACATTGATGTCGAGTCCGTCGGCGATCATCGACAGTTCATTGGCAAAGGCGATGTTCACGTCGCGGTAGGCGTTCTCGGTCAGCTTGGACAGCTCCGCCGTCCGAGCGTCGGTCATGAGGAACTCGCCCTCGCAGAACAGCTGGTAGAGGTCGCGGGCGCGCTCGCCGGCGTTGCCGTTGAGGGTGCCGACGATCCGATCGTTCGTGCGCAGTTCGATCATGATTCGGCCGGGTAAGACGCGCTCAGGGCAGTGTGCGAAGTAGACCGACTTCGCCGTGTTTTCTTCGAGAGTCAGATCCGGGCGCTGCGAGAGAATCGTTTCGGCCAGGAACTCGGTTGCTCCGGGAGGCGACGTCGATTCGAGGATGACAAGTTCATTGCCCTCGAGCAGGGGTGCGATCTGTTTGCCAGCAGTTTCGATGTAGGAAAGGTCGGGCTTGTGCCCATCCTTGAACGGCGTCGGCACGGCGACGATGTAATTGTCGGCGTGCGGAGTCTCGGTTGTAGCGCGCAGAAAGCCCTGGGAGACGACGCCAGCAACTGTCGTCGACATATCAGGCTCGACGAACGGGACTTCGCCCTGGTTGATGAGATCGACAGCCTTCTGGTTGATATCGACGCCGACGACGTTCGCTCCAGAGCTAGCCAGCACGGCTGCAGTGGGGAGTCCGATATAGCCGAGTCCGATGACGGCAACCGAAGGGCGATTACTCTCGGGAGTAGGGGTCATAGATCTTCTCTCTGGGTTCTAGCGTCGGTCGTGGACAGCGATGGACATCTGCAGCCCACGACCGGTGCTCTGCGTGACGCACAACAAATGAAATGTTATTGGATAATGTCGCGGCCACGAAACAGTGGGCGGTTCAAGCCGCTATTGGTGATGTGGCACACCTTGCGGGTCAAGGTTCGGTAAACTTACCGTGTATTTCTTCTCTTCAGGATAAGCCCACTGTTGAGATGTGATTGAATCTTGTAAAAAGTGAAGAATTGTTCGCGCACCTCGGCGGGTCTGGCCTTGAGTCAACGGTCGGCCCGCTTTCGTGCGTTGGGAATAGGTCTTCAAGTCACGAAGGAGTTGCATTGAGCGCTGGCAAGTCAGGTATCCCCCAGAAGGTCATGGTTGTCTACGGGACCAGACCGGAGGCGATCAAGGTGGCCCCGGTGATTAAGGCGCTTAATGCGGATCCGAATCTAGAACCGATCGTCGTCGTCACTGCTCAGCATCGTGAGATGCTCGACCAGGTCAATCAGGTCTTCGAAATCGAGCCCGACGTGGACCTCAATCTCATGGCGCACGGACAGACTCTCAATACCATCGCGGGCAGCGTCATCAGCAAGATCGACGAAGTACTTGCCGACCACGAACCAGATGCCGTTGTTGTCCAAGGCGATACGACGACGGTGATGGGTGCCGCGATCGCGGCTTTCAACCGTGAGATTCCAGTTGTCCATCTCGAGGCAGGATTGCGCAGTGGGGATATCAATTCACCGTTCCCCGAAGAGGCCAATCGGAAGATCGTTTCCCAGATCGCTCGCGTGCATCTGGCACCGACTATGGTCTCTCGGAGCAATCTGCTCGCGGACGGGGTTCCTGATGAGAATATCCACGTTATCGGCAATACGGTCATCGACGCTCTGCAGTGGGCCGTTGAGCGTCCGGTCGAGTTCAGCCTTCCTGAGCTTCAGACGTTGGAGTCTGATGAGCGCCGAGTTCTGCTGGTAACCACTCACCGCCGGGAGAACCTTGGCGATAACATGGTGAACATCGGCAGGGCTATGCGGCATCTGGCTACGGCCTATCCCGATCTGCTCATCGTCTGGCCCGCGCACAAGAACCCCAAGGTCCGCGCGTCGATCGCTCCTCAGATCGAAGACCTCGACAACGTGATCTCAATCGAGCCCGTTGAATACGGCGAGTTCTCGCACCTCATCAACGCCTCCGACATCGTGCTCACCGACTCGGGAGGAATCCAGGAAGAGGCACCCAGCCTGGGCAAGCCGGTTCTGGTTCTCCGAGAAAACACGGAACGCCCCGAAGCTGTGGATGCAGGGACGGTGAAGTTGATCGGTACTGCAACCGAGAAGATCATCTCCGAGGTTTCACGACTCCTCGATGACAAGAAGGCCTACCGGGACATGGCCAATGCTGTGAATCCCTACGGTGACGGCCATTCAGCTGGACGCAGCGTCGATATTCTCAACGAGCTTCTCGGCGACAACTGAACCTTCGGCCAGAAGCAGTAGTGTCCACGGCTGAAACCGAAGCTGTGAACATTGCTGTTGGCCAACAGCAGATCGTCGTCGACAGTTCACGTATGACCTGAGTTCCACAACTGAGCGACGATTCGCCGAATCTCGAAGTATTCGTGCTGGTCATAGGTTCGGGAGGAGTGTTTGTGGGACACTAATGGTCTGTCTACGATGGGTTCATGTCGCCTCGCTTGCGGAAAGTTACTACCGGATCAGGAGCCACGGCCGTCCAGATTGTGCGCAAGGTCCGCGGCAAAGTCACCGTCCTCGAACACCTGGGCTCTGCTCACACACCGGCAGAACTGACCGCGTTGCTCACCGCTGGAGAAGACAAACTCGCGTCCTACGGGGCGGCCGAGCAACTCGAACTCGAGCTGGGACTGCCCGCTGACCCCGACGTCACACCGCATACCAAAACCGTCGTAGGTTCACGCTCTGCTGTGCTCGTCGATGCGATCACCGAGTCCTGGAACCGGCTGGGCTTCAGTGAGGTCGTTGTCAAGCACCGGGTTTCGTAGAGGCTCCTTTTCTTGGTTTCCTAAGCAGCCGCGGGTTCAATCGCGGACTGGTTGATCCATTCCGAATGGACCTCGAACGGCGGGCGGTAGTCAATCGCTGAATGCAACCGTGTCTGGTTGTACCAGGCCACCCACTTCGACGTCTCCGCCATCACCTCGATCAACCCCGACCACACCTTCCGGTCAATCAACTCTGCCTTGTAGACCGAGTTCAGAGCCTCGGCCATGGCATTGTCGTACGAGTCTCCACGTGACCCCACCGACGCCACGACCTCGGATTCCGCCAGGGTCTCGCCGTAGCGAATCGATCGGAATTGAACGCCGCGGTCGCTGTGGTGGACAAGCCCGGAGACATCTTCACCACCCCTATATTTCGCCGCCAGAGCCATCGTCAGAGCGTCCCTGGCCAGAGACTCCCGCATATGGTTCGTCACCTGCCAGCCGACGATCTCCCGGTGGAACACATCAAGGATGAACGTCGTGTACACCCACCCAGCAGACGTCGGAACATAGGTGATGTCAGCGACCCATAGACAATTGGGTGCCGGTGCTGCGAACTCACGCTCGACAAGATCATCCGGACACTCCTCAGCCCTAGCCGAAGCCGTCTTCGGACGCTTCCGCTTCCGCCGGATCCCGTCGATGCCCAACTGGCGCATCAACCGCTCCACCGTGCACCGAGCAACATGCCCGAACCGATCGGTGTACTCGCGGTTGATCGCCTTCCACATCTTCCGCACCCCGTAGCAGGAGTAGTTCGCCTCATAGACGTCCTGGATCACCACCATCAGCGCCTGATCCCGACGGGCCCTAGCCGATGGCTGACGCTTCTTGAACGCGTAATACGAGCTCACAGCAATCCGTGCCGCCGTCCTCTTCAGGGCGCGCACGATTGGCTCGACTCCGAACTCGTCGCGATGATCGTCGATGAAGGTGACGATTACTTTGATGGGCGGTCGAGCTCCGCCGCGAAGAAAGCCGAGGCACGGCGAAGAATCTCGTTTGCCCGTTTCGATTCAGCCAACTCAGCCCGCAACCTACGGTTCTCAGCCTCAAGATCAACGGAGTCCGCCGGCGTCGCTGTGCCCGAGTCTTTGTGCTTACGCACCCACACCCGCAGCGCTTCCTTGCTCACCCCGAGCTCTTTGGCTACACGGGCAATCGCTCCGTTTGCGGTGTTCGGATCCGCTTGAGCATGGATGACGAGCTCGACGGCACGAGCCTTGAGCTCGTCGGTGTACTTCACTGGCATGAGAGAATCTCCTTCTTCCAATCTCCCTGCCTCTATTATCCCCGGGGCGATTCACGTCGATGACCAAGCCTTCTTCCACCTCGTGTTAGCTCGCTTGATCGAACCGACGTCGAAGGCCGACAGCATTCGTGTCCTTGCCGAGCTCGGCATCAATCCGCCCCACCACAATACGTTCCTCAATTGCCTCGCCCGGGCAAGGGACCGTGACTACCGGTCACAGATCGCTGGGAAATGCTTCGACCACAGTGTGTCCACGTCGGGAATCAGCCTTCTTCTGTATGACGTCACGACCTTGTATTTCGAAGCTGAGAAGGAAGACGACCTGCGGAAAGTTGGATACTCGAAGGAACGTCGTGTTGACCCGCAGATCGTTGTTGGTCTCCTCGTCGACCGGACCGGGTTCCCACTCGAGATCGGCTGCTACGAAGGATCCAAAGCAGAGACTCACACGATCATCCCTGTCATCAAGGCCTTCCAAGACCGGCACGGTGTCACCGACATGGTCGTCGCCGCTGATGCCGGCATGCTCTCAGCCAAGAACCTTACTGAACTGGATCAGGCTGGACTACGGTTCATCGTCGGATCCCGGCAAACGAAGGCCCCGCATGATCTGGCGACGCACTTTCAGTGGAACGGGGACTGGGCCGCTGATGGGCAGGTCATCGACACGATCACCCCGAAAGGGACCAAACGCCTCGACCCTGACCGAGTGAAGAAGAAGCGAGAACCAGTCTGGTCGGCTGAGGAGTTTCCGGATGCGTGGCGAGTGGTCTGGCAGTACCGGCGGAAGCGGGCGATGCGTGATGAGCAGACACTGAATCTGCAGAGGAACAGGGCATTGGCGATCATCGAGGGCGAGAAGCCCGCGAAGAAGGCCCGATTCGTCAAGGTCACCGATGAGGATAAGGAATTCGACGAGTCCTCGTACAAGCGAGCGATGAAGCTTTCAGGCTATAAGGGTTACGTCAGCAATATCCCGGCTGACATTATGTCCGCAGCCGAGGTGATCAGTAGTTATCACGACCTCTGGCATGTCGAGCAGTCGTTTCGGATGTCGAAGACCGACCTACGTGCCCGACCAATATTTCACCGAACCAGGGACGCGATCGAAGCGCACCTGACTATCGTGTTCACGGCGTTGGCCCTTGCCCGTTTCATGCAGGATGCGACTGGAGCGTCGTTGAAGAAGATCGTGACGACTCTTCGGCCGTTGCGAGAGTTCACTGGGCGTGTGGGCGGGCAGGAAATCACGTTCGATCCCGAGGTGACCGGGCTGGCTAGAGACATCGCTGCGGCGCTACTGCCGGGACGTTTTCCGGGGCACTAAAGTTGTGGAACTCAGGAGCCCGTTGAATACGGCGAGTTCTCGCACCTCATCAACGCCTCCGACATCGTGCTCACCGACTCGGGAGGAATCCAGGAAGAGGCACCCAGCCTGGGCAAGCCGGTTCTGGTTCTCCGAGAAAACACGGAACGCCCCGAAGCTGTGGATGCAGGGACGGTGAAGTTGATCGGTACTGCAACCGAGAAGATCATCTCCGAGGTTTCACGACTCCTCGATGACAAGAAGGCCTACCGGGACATGGCCAATGCTGTGAATCCCTACGGTGACGGCCATTCAGCTGGACGCAGCGTCGATATTCTCAACGAGCTTCTCGGCGACAACTGAACCTTCGGCCAGAAGCAGTAGTGTCCACGGCTGAAACCGAAGCTGTGAACATTGCTGTTGGCCAACAGCAGATCGTCGTCGACAGTTCACGTATGACTATGCGAGTCAGGCGGTCAGCTGTACGGTAGCGGCTTTCGGTAGCACCTGTGTAGCGAAGTGGTGTGCAACTCAGAAGAGACTCTGACCTGAGTTCCACAACTTTAGTGCCCCGGAAAACGTCCCGGCAGTAGCGCCGCAGCGATGTCTCTAGCCAGCCCGGTCACCTCGGGATCGAACGTGATTTCCTGCCCGCCCACACGCCCAGTGAACTCTCGCAACGGCCGAAGAGTCGTCACGATCTTCTTCAACGACGCTCCAGTCGCATCCTGCATGAAACGGGCAAGGGCCAACGCCGTGAACACGATAGTCAGGTGCGCTTCGATCGCGTCCCTGGTTCGGTGAAATATTGGTCGGGCACGTAGGTCGGTCTTCGACATCCGAAACGACTGCTCGACATGCCAGAGGTCGTGATAACTACTGATCACCTCGGCTGCGGACATAATGTCAGCCGGGATATTGCTGACGTAACCCTTATAGCCTGAAAGCTTCATCGCTCGCTTGTACGAGGACTCGTCGAATTCCTTATCCTCATCGGTGACCTTGACGAATCGGGCCTTCTTCGCGGGCTTCTCGCCCTCGATGATCGCCAATGCCCTGTTCCTCTGCAGATTCAGTGTCTGCTCATCACGCATCGCCCGCTTCCGCCGGTACTGCCAGACCACTCGCCACGCATCCGGAAACTCCTCAGCCGACCAGACTGGTTCTCGCTTCTTCTTCACTCGGTCAGGGTCGAGGCGTTTGGTCCCTTTCGGGGTGATCGTGTCGATGACCTGCCCATCAGCGGCCCAGTCCCCGTTCCACTGAAAGTGCGTCGCCAGATCATGCGGGGCCTTCGTTTGCCGGGATCCGACGATGAACCGTAGTCCAGCCTGATCCAGTTCAGTAAGGTTCTTGGCTGAGAGCATGCCGGCATCAGCGGCGACGACCATGTCGGTGACACCGTGCCGGTCTTGGAAGGCCTTGATGACAGGGATGATCGTGTGAGTCTCTGCTTTGGATCCTTCGTAGCAGCCGATCTCGAGTGGGAACCCGGTCCGGTCGACGAGGAGACCAACAACGATCTGCGGGTCAACACGACGTTCCTTCGAGTATCCAACTTTCCGCAGGTCGTCTTCCTTCTCAGCTTCGAAATACAAGGTCGTGACGTCATACAGAAGAAGGCTGATTCCCGACGTGGACACACTGTGGTCGAAGCATTTCCCAGCGATCTGTGACCGGTAGTCACGGTCCCTTGCCCGGGCGAGGCAATTGAGGAACGTATTGTGGTGGGGCGGATTGATGCCGAGCTCGGCAAGGACACGAATGCTGTCGGCCTTCGACGTCGGTTCGATCAAGCGAGCTAACACGAGGTGGAAGAAGGCTTGGTCATCGACGTGAATCGCCCCGGGGATAATAGAGGCAGGGAGATTGGAAGAAGGAGATTCTCTCATGCCAGTGAAGTACACCGACGAGCTCAAGGCTCGTGCCGTCGAGCTCGTCATCCATGCTCAAGCGGATCCGAACACCGCAAACGGAGCGATTGCCCGTGTAGCCAAAGAGCTCGGGGTGAGCAAGGAAGCGCTGCGGGTGTGGGTGCGTAAGCACAAAGACTCGGGCACAGCGACGCCGGCGGACTCCGTTGATCTTGAGGCTGAGAACCGTAGGTTGCGGGCTGAGTTGGCTGAATCGAAACGGGCAAACGAGATTCTTCGCCGTGCCTCGGCTTTCTTCGCGGCGGAGCTCGACCGCCCATCAAAGTAATCGTCACCTTCATCGACGATCATCGCGACGAGTTCGGAGTCGAGCCAATCGTGCGCGCCCTGAAGAGGACGGCGGCACGGATTGCTGTGAGCTCGTATTACGCGTTCAAGAAGCGTCAGCCATCGGCTAGGGCCCGTCGGGATCAGGCGCTGATGGTGGTGATCCAGGACGTCTATGAGGCGAACTACTCCTGCTACGGGGTGCGGAAGATGTGGAAGGCGATCAACCGCGAGTACACCGATCGGTTCGGGCATGTTGCTCGGTGCACGGTGGAGCGGTTGATGCGCCAGTTGGGCATCGACGGGATCCGGCGGAAGCGGAAGCGTCCGAAGACGGCTTCGGCTAGGGCTGAGGAGTGTCCGGATGATCTTGTCGAGCGTGAGTTCGCAGCACCGGCACCCAATTGTCTATGGGTCGCTGACATCACCTATGTTCCGACGTCTGCTGGGTGGGTGTACACGACGTTCATCCTTGATGTGTTCCACCGGGAGATCGTCGGCTGGCAGGTGACGAACCATATGCGGGAGTCTCTGGCCAGGGACGCTCTGACGATGGCTCTGGCGGCGAAATATAGGGGTGGTGAAGATGTCTCCGGGCTTGTCCACCACAGCGACCGCGGCGTTCAATTCCGATCGATTCGCTACGGCGAGACCCTGGCGGAATCCGAGGTCGTGGCGTCGGTGGGGTCACGTGGAGACTCGTACGACAATGCCATGGCCGAGGCTCTGAACTCGGTCTACAAGGCAGAGTTGATTGACCGGAAGGTGTGGTCGGGGTTGATCGAGGTGATGGCGGAGACGTCGAAGTGGGTGGCCTGGTACAACCAGACACGGTTGCATTCAGCGATTGACTACCGCCCGCCGTTCGAGGTCCATTCGGAATGGATCAACCAGTCCGCGATTGAACCCGCGGCTGCTTAGGAAACCAAGAAAAGGAGCCTCTACGAAACCCGGTGCTTGACAACGACCTCACTGAAGCCCAGCCGGTTCCAGGACTCGGTGATCGCATCGACGAGCACAGCAGAGCGTGAACCTACGACGGTTTTGGTATGCGGTGTGACGTCGGGGTCAGCGGGCAGTCCCAGCTCGAGTTCGAGTTGCTCGGCCGCCCCGTAGGACGCGAGTTTGTCTTCTCCAGCGGTGAGCAACGCGGTCAGTTCTGCCGGTGTGTGAGCAGAGCCCAGGTGTTCGAGGACGGTGACTTTGCCGCGGACCTTGCGCACAATCTGGACGGCCGTGGCTCCTGATCCGGTAGTAACTTTCCGCAAGCGAGGCGACATGAACCCATCGTAGACAGACCATTAGTGTCCCACAAACACTCCTCCCGAACCTATGACCAGCACGAATACTTCGAGATTCGGCGAATCGTCGCTCAGTTGTGGAACTCAGGAGCTTCTCGGCGACAACTGAACCTTCGGCCAGAAGCAGTAGTGTCCACGGCTGAAACCGAAGCTGTGAACATTGCTGTTGGCCAACAGCAGATCGTCGTCGACAGTTCACGTATGACTATGCGAGTCAGGCGGTCAGCTGTACGGTAGCGGCTTTCGGTAGCACCTGTGTAGCGAAGTGGTGTGCAACTCAGAAGAGACTCTGACTAGCTAGCCTGAGGCTGAAGCCAATTGCTATAACGTTTGAGCACGTGCTGTTCGTTGTCAGCTCGACGACTGAACACCAAGGCTCGGAGTCGAGTATCCGGGTCGACATCGGAGAGCGAGAACTCGGCGGTCAACTCGGTGCTGTACCAGCGTTCTGCGATTTTGTTGCGCTCTCGGTAAAGATAGACAGCCCATTCCCTACCTTCGACCTCGTCCGAATTACAACGGGCTCTGACGATTGCCCTACCGTCCTCAATTTTTAGATCCACATGGAATATAAACGGATCGACTCTCCGAATTCTAATCGATTGGTTTGAGGCAGCATGCCATTGTTCGTCGGCTGAGATTGCAACATTCTCACCGACTTGGCGACTGGAGAACAGTACGGGGTCATACTCGGCATGTCTCCCTGTGAAAACTGAGGATATCGTTTCCAGTTTTGCCGCTGTAGGCCCAGGCGCCAATGTCCCCTGGGCAACCAGCGTTGGAATTATTGAGCCAAGACCTTTAACCGGGGGGTTAGTGTGCTCGAGCAACTCCCAAACGGCGTTCGCCGACATCGATGTGGTGGTACTGGTCGCGTCGAACGCTTTGACTGGGCTATCCGGGTCATTCAGCAGTTGGACAGAAGAACGTATCCTGTAGTCCAAATCTTCTTTGTGGTAAAAGTTCTGGATATCGCGGAAGTCAGAAGCATCTTGGTCGTAGTGGCGGCGATTCCGAATCGGCATGAATTTCTGCGGCCAGTACCCATCATCAAACGGGAACTCGTTGAGGTCGGAGTATGTCATCTGGATGATGTCGTAGGCTACCCGCCCCTGTGCGCGTTCTTCGGAATCGAGGAGACGTGAAGCCTGTAGAAATTCGGGTTGTGCTAGAGGGTAGAGAGTGAGAGCGTTTCTGTCATATCGATGGATCATTTCTCCGAAATGGTCACGATTGCGGAAACTCGCATAATGCAGATTGAGCTGCTCTGAGAGTGATAAATTCTCGCCGATACTCATGCTTTCGGCAAAGACTTCTGTTGCTTCAGCTCGAATATCGGCGGGAATATACTGATGATGCCTTACAACAGTCGGAAACAGTTTCCGTGCGTCTTCGACGACAGTATCTGGTTGATCTGCCAAATAACTAAATGAGGGGTGATTGCGCATGTTCTGATACGCACGTCTAATCAATTCCCCTGACCCGCCATGGACTTCGAGTCGCAGTTCTTGCGGCCAGGTGACTGTGTTTCCTGCTGGCCATGAAAATCGTGCTCCAGCAAACCGGCTTTGGAATATTTCGAGACTGGTATGAGCGTCATTGCGAACACCTGTAATTTGGGTTTCGCGAGCCCAATCTAATTGCAAAAACCTACGGAGACCGACCGCTACCTGCAGGTCGCGTTCTAACACCTTTCGGGACTGTGCGCCGCGAGCTGTTCGCGGATCACCTGTCATCATTGAAAACTCGTGGTGGACGCCAGCTGAGGCAGCAATTGCCATTGCGATTCGGGAGTCTCGCCCACCCGACAATGCGTGTCTCTTGTCCCTAATCGGGGATGCCGCCATTAATCGAAGCTGGTTCTGGGCACGTTCAATACCCGCGGCCAGCAGATCCTCATAGGAAGCGCCCGAGTCCGCCGCAAAGCGATCTTTTCGCTCTTCCCTGATGCCAGTTTGGCCGACGATAAGCTCAGCATCGGCTGGCAGTGACTGAACCCCATCGAACATTGTTTTGTGCGAGTAGCTGCTCTGCAAAATCGTGTGCGTGCTCAGCAAATGGGACGCAGCAACTGGCCAATAGACTGAGACTGGCCGGCCCAGCCGCCGCAGTTCAGCCGCTATCGAAGTTTGGTTGTCACCAATGATAAGAACTTGGTCTTTGCCCCTGTGGAACGTTGTGTAATAGAGCCTGTAGTACCCCATAAAGTCTGTGACGACGCGGTATGAGTCTTCAAATTCATTATGGAACACCATGAACCATTGGCCAGCCCGATTTTGGACTGAGTCATAGCTGAAATTCAGTGGAGTCTTGTGATCGAGCGAGATGACTCCAGCATCGGTCCACATTAGACCCCGACCGAAGACTGGTGACATGAAGTTGCGACTTCTGTCAGCGGAATTTTCGTGGAAGTTGCGGCGGGCATGGACGACTATCGTTAGGCAGGAAGATCGCCGTTTTAGCCTCTGCTCAACAATATTGCTGCTCATATTCTGGTGCTCTCCAAGCGAATCACAAAGGAATGGAGCGTTCTGTACCGCTTCTTCAGAAGCGGTGTGGGGAACCCAGCACGAAGGACCTTTTCGACAGCGACCTCAGCTTCTGCGGGGTTCCCAGCAACGTAGCGTGCGAGAAAGCTGAGCTGATCCAATTGCAATTCTCTAATACAATACTCGATCGTGTCTGGTCCCATTTCTCGAACCCGCTCAAGGTGCGAGATCACGGCGAGACGTTGGTCGACAGCGAAGTCGTGAGTTAAAACTCGTCGTGATATCGAATCAGGCCGCCGGTGGCGTACATATGCTGAATTGGGCGCCGTGTCAACAGGTATCAGTTCCAGTGGATGAAGGAGCAGCTGACTCATGAACGCCACATCCTCACCACTACGCATGCCGACCGGGTACTGCATCTTCCGCGCAACCCGTGTCGGAATCAATTTGCAGGCGTTGAGGCCAAGCAATCCAAAGGCGCGTGTGAGTTGAGTGCGTCGCCCAACAAGGTTCGCGAGTCTTCGGTTGTTGGGAATGTCGGTGTATGAAACCCCGTTGATATCAACGTCGCGAAGTGGCGCGGCAACGATTGCGTCAGTTTCTGCCGACAGCCACATATTGAGGACATAGTTCGATTCTAACTCGTCGTCGTCATCCAGGAAGGTAATGAATTCGCGGGTAGCAGCTTCAATTCCGATGTTTCGAGCGGCTGATGCACCTTCGACTTCCGACTTCAGGAAGCAGATACTCATTCCGGCATGCTCAGCTGCGAAAGCGTTCACCACGGCCTCCGAATCGTCATCTGGTCCGTTATGGACGATTATGAGTTCCATCCGCGAAGAATGCATTGTTTGTCTGGCTACGGAAGCCAACATAGTCGGAAGGCGATCGGCTCCAAGTCGCGTTGCGACGATAATTGAAACCCCGTCGGAGTGGGCGAGTTTGAGGGAACGTAAGTCTAAAACCTTCGAGTCCACTCTTGCCGGATTCTGATCCCGTGTTCCTGTTACTTGGGTGGTGGTAGCAGGATATTTGTTCGACACTGCATGCGCATGCCCGATTCCCACCGCCGCCAGCGCATGAAACACTTCCGTCGAATTGTCACTGACTACCGATGTTGATCCGACCCGAGTAATCGAGTTTGGATCCCTGGTGAGTAGTCCTACCGTAAGCAAAGCAGATGTTCCGGTGACAGCATCGGCCTTTTCCGCCATATTCGATATGGACCGGTTCCCACCTACGTGGGTGCTGGCGTTGAAGATCCCTACAACACCAGATGTGCGTGCTAGATCGAAGAGTGCTCGCACGCGTTCCGCTGGGGCTCCGTGCCCCGGGATTACAGTTGGCTCCGAAACTGCACTTTGATCGACTATTAGCGCATCAACTGAAGGCGAAAGTTCGGCCAAGTCGACTAAGGGGAATGTGTCAATGGTTGGAGAAAGATTTCTCAGTTTTTGAGAATCTTCAGTACCTGCAACAAATGCGATTCGTAGTGCCCGGGGTTCTGTTCCCGTACGCGATTGATTCCCATTCAAAGCTCCAAGGACGTGTTCTATACCGGAGGATTTCTCAATAGCTGCGATTTCATTCGTGAGACGGGAATCAAAAACGAGAGTCGGGGACTCGTCGGCTCTGCCGGTAGATGCTTGCGAAATTTCGGCGGTTACCAGATTCGGAATGGTGGCCAGCGGGGATAGGCCAGTATGATTGATTGTGTCGCCCTGTGGTAGCACGATGGCTTTGGCCCGCGAGATCAGCAATCCAACGAATTGGGCAATGAGGTCTCCCGAATAGGGATTTGTGTTGAGAGTTTCTACCGCTTGCTCAGCCATGGAAACAGGTGGGGCCCAAACGAAAGTTCGTCCGCTTCTTCCTGCTGCGATGGCAGCGGGAAGGGCCACGTGCCACGGGGCATCGATTAGAAGCGTCTCCTGAGAATATTCAGCAAGATGATCACGAATTTCGGAGGCGACGATTTCGACCCAACGGTCGAATCTCAGCGCCCCGGCAACAGCGATTCGCGAGTCCAAGTATTCTTCGAGTACGTCGGTGACGACAGGGCCTGAGAAGGACGAAGTAGA
The DNA here is from genome assembly GCF_028201555.1 of Brevibacterium sp. BDJS002. NCBI lineage: Bacteria > Bacillati > Actinomycetota > Actinomycetes > Micrococcales > Brevibacteriaceae > Brevibacterium > Brevibacterium sp. BDJS002. Next base: position 597,763 of record NZ_CP116392.1, read on the forward strand.
TCGGGCCGCTCCAGCAACTGTTCGCAGAGCCGCATTAGCATTTTGCTGATCCTGCACTTCAGCGGTGTACGCGAAAGGAACGATGCCAATGGCACCTACGACGATTCGCGGGTCGGTCAAGATGCGTCCAGAACCTGTCTCGGCGTTTAGTGCCGATATGCGAACGTATTGATCGTTGTTCCCGGAATCCTCATTTGTAAAGTTGAACTCCGAGCCTAGGGGCCCGTTATAAAGGCTATGTTCCTTCGGCTGGGAATTTTCCGGGATAAGGTTTATGCGACGGGAGTCGAGTGCCAAGAGACCCCGAACAAACAATTCCAGATGCTTCAGGCGTGACTTATCATCCTTGGTCACTGGAATATGACGATCGAGTGCTCCCTTTGCCTCGTCAAATTCGCCCGCAAGTACTAATTCATCGACCTCGCGGTAAATCGTACCTGCAATTCCTGAAGGCACATCTGACTGTTTACCGGAGGCCATTTTCTCATGTTGATCAATAACAATGCTACGCCATTGCTGGCCAACGACTTCGGACCGGTACTTGGACACACTATTTTGTGCCTGATCCGCCAATCTAATGTGGGATCCTTTAGACGCGTTGTTACTGAGGACGAAATCGCGAATCTGCTCGGTGGACGTGAAAGTCCACTGATCGCCGATGATGTCGCGTGCTCCGTCACGTTCCCAAGCAAGCGGGATCGATCCCGACATCGCCCCTTCAATCGCAGCCAGATGGAAAGTTTCACGACTGCTCGGGGACAATAGCCATCCGATTTTCCTCAGCCAGTTGGCCATGTCTGGAGCAAATGGTTCGAACGCGATCGCTCGAAGCAACTCCGGTTTCTCGCCTACTCTGGTGTAGAAGTTGCGATAAGCATCCTGGTGTGCTGCCTTCTTCCACTCCCATGCATAGTTCCACGGAGCGTGCCCTCGAATGTGCAACGTATATCGAGAGTCAATTTTCAGAAGACTTTCTAACAGATCGAGTGCGCGATCAGGTCGTTTCAGTATAGGAACCATACCGACGAGACCAAGGTGGAATCGTGCATCATCGTACTTAGGGCGGTCAAAGTCGAAGTGATTGACCGAGTTCGGGATCACTCTGATTTTCTCGAGCGGCCATCCTCTGAGCTGATGTGCCTTCTGACGATAAAACTCTGAAGCAACGACAATGGTCGAAACTTTTTCGATATTGAGCTCGGTGATCCAATCTGCCAGCAGTTCGTACCCGTGGAGATGAACGATCAGCGTCTGATGGGGTGCGAGATTCTGTGAGTACCAAATGGCGTTCTGCACAGCAAATTCGCTAAGAACGACATCTGCCCACTCTAAATAGGGCTCGCTCGCACGGGGTTGAGCACGGGCGTGGTGTTTGAAAACGTCGAATCGTACATCGAACAAATCGTCGGCTAGGAACGCCTCAATGAGATCACCTGCGAACTTGAAGTCGCTTCCAGCGATAACCAGCCGCAATTTTTCCGATTGATTGTGGTGCAATGGAGGTGCAACAGCCTCGTCAAAGGGGTCTGGCGTAGAACGAATGGTTGAGATGTGTTCGCTGTCTGACCGAACCTTTTCGGAATTAGGGCGAAGCTCGATAGGAGTGCGCCCCTCTGCGGCCGCGAGAAGGAGACCGAAACGTCTTGCCAGTGAATCGTCGGGGATCAGTTCCCATCCTTCTGTTCCACGGCTCATCTCAGACACGGTGACTGCCCCCGGCAATGATCTAAGCACTTGTGAAAGATCCCTGGGCGCATCAGCTGCCGAGCCATCCCGTTTGGATGATGGGTTAGAAGTTACTGCGGAACCGCTTCTATGTGAATAGTGGATGTAGATGCGTGGAATAACTGACCGTTGTTGCAGCTGCTGGCCGAAGTCGTCCAGTTGTTCGACGTCTGAGTTTGAGAAAAGGCCTTCATGGATATGCAACGCTGTAACATCAGCGAGCTCGTCGCTGGCCACACCTTCAACGGTTCCATCTGGTACGGGCAAGAGCCGCACCTTGGAAGAAGCGGCAGGGAATGCAGAATCAATCGTGGATCGCTGAACTTCGTCTGCCACGAGTATGCGAGCAGACGCGCCGGAGATAACCTTGAGATCGGCGAACGACGATGGAGAGAAAGCGCCGCCTGAATGAGGGCGATCAAGCGGAACTGTCCAAAGCCGGCTATTCAATCGACCGGAGCCGGCGACGTATCTCGCAAGGGACAGTCCCTGGACGAGTACTACATCCGGATCGAGCACTTCAGCTTCTGCGATGATGGTTCTGGCTCGGAAGCGAGGCAACAGCCCGTGCTCGTCCAAATGTTCGGGATCAGAATCCTCAGGTTGGACTACTATGCCGCCGCATTTCCAGATGTCGTCGTGGCCATTTGTTCCGTCGACCTCGCGAGTGAGCACGTGAACAGACCATCCGCGAGCTGTCAGATTCGAGACGAGTGAATCGATCCAGACTTTGCCAAGTCTGTCGCTGTTGTAACCCACGTCTGCAGCGACCAACACAGAAAATTGCTCAGTCACGTTTATCGCTCCGAACTTTGAACGGTGATTTCTCGCTCACTATCGCCTAAAGGAGATTGCATACCTAAGGATGAATTGAAGCTGGAGGTCAGCTCGACCAGTTCTGCCCATAGGGAGGACTGTGTTGCTTCTTCTTCTAGGTCAACTTCAGGTATGGTGTCTAGCCGAGCAGTGAAGGTTGAAAGTACACGGGCACTCATCGATCCAGTCGGGTGCGATGTGGGGACAAACCAGGCCTGTCCGCCACGTGCGCGCAGGAGCCTTCCAGCTTCAAAAATCTCTTCCGCGAGGTGACGAGACTGATGGTCATCGGCACCGATCCAAGGACCCGATTGGAAAGCGCGGCCTTCGACGATGAACGTCTCGATCAACGGATTGGAAGCAATTTCACAAAGCATCCCCGGCACCCCCTGCACTACCGAACGATGCTTTTGAACAAGATGAATGAATTCTTCGGATCCGATACACAGCACAGCCCCGGATTCAATTTGCATCCCTGCTCCGGTGAGGTTCCCTAGGCTAGGGCCATTTTCAATCTTGGCGACCGGCGGAGCCGACGCCCGCCCGATTGCGGTGAGGACCATATCGCGGTTGGAGGGCGGTCCTGGATAGCTTGTGCTCATGCCTCAGTTCCTCCGTCTCTCGCATCTTCGCACGATCCAGAGGATCTTCTATGAGCGCTACCAAACTTTCCCTCGACCAAGTTCCACAATACGGAACGAGCTGCGTGTGAATCTCCGATTGGTGTGCACGCGTCTAAGTTCATTGTCGAGAGGACGCTACCTTCTTCTGCGAGTGCCCAGACTTTGGCTGTGGAGCCACGATAATCACTCCACTTTGAAGGTAGATAAGGGTTGATTGAGTGGCCGGACCCGGAACGTGCGTCGGTGACGATGAGAAAGTCCAACTCCTGCGCGACGGCGAGAAATTGCAGATATGGAAGGGAATTGTTGAATACAACGTGCTCTTCGAGGCCCGAAACGCCGACGCCGTCGAGCGTCCGCTGCACAAGCAGGTTGAACTGCTTGCGAGAGAAGCTAGCTGGCTTTACACCCCCTGATGTTTCAGGAATGTAGTTGGTGAAGACATGCAGACGGATTCGCGAGCGGATATGTTCGGGCAATGATCGAAGCGCATCAGTGATTTCGGTTATACCACGTGCTGTGTAGAATTCCCCGAAATAGCCGAGATGAACGTGCTCGTCGTCGACTTCGTAATTGACTTTCTCAAGCTCGTAGAAACCGGGAGCCAGCGTCGGATGATGAGCAACTAGTGAATGAGCCTCAACTCTCTCTCGGAGGTCGCTCCGATCGATCGTGTCGAGCATTATGGACCGTTGGTGTTCGTTCGTAAAGATGATCGTGTCGGCATACCCGTAGACGAGCAGCTCGGCAAAACGGAAGATTGTGAGGTCTTGATCTTGCAGTGGCCCGAAATCAGATTCCCATGTTTCGATTAATGGCTCAGTAAAATCATCTCGAGGGAGATCTCCGCCTCGAGGCTCGCCTTCTACATCGAGAGAAAGCGGGTCAGAGAACTCCGCGGTCCAAGGCAAATTCGGATTGCCGAGTTTGATGCGTATTCCAGCGTAGAGGGATGGGGCCCACATGGCTCGGGTGTATAGCCTGCGGTAGTCAGACCCGCTATCAATTCTGTTTTGTGCAGATCGTGCTGCGCGTTCCGCGAAGGCCCGGTAGGGAGACCACGATGCCCAGGAAGGCGACAGCGGCAAAAACTCCTTCGAGGAGACATACGGGCGCGATATAGTTTCGACCGTTTGGTCCTGCTTCTTGTGCTGGAGAAAGGAGCAGGAGATGATATCGAAGTTCTCGGCGAAGACACGCAGTCGCTTGGAGGCGACTGTTGATCCGGTGTCTTGAAACGGAGAAAAATTATATAGCACCGCTAGTGATTCTGCTTGGTTTCTTACAAGATTCCATGGGAAGTCGAACTGCGCTCCAGCGAAGGTGAGTTCGTCATTCAGGAGACGTCGCTGTTTCCCTCCGAGCGCATAAACTTGAGCCGCTTGATTAAGGGCAGCTGCGGTGAAACTCTCGACAGCTATTGAGTCTGCTCCGCTGACTGTCCATTTTGCATCGCGAATTGACGATACCGCTCTAACCGTGCGCGCTGCTAATTCTTGAATGAGGTCACTGGAGAAACGGCCCGATTTCATCGGCAATGTGCTCTGTGATCCGTTTCGGAGTACCTGCGCAGTCCTTCAAATCGAAATGCGCTGGACGCGCGGGCCATGACCCAAGCTCGCAGACCGAACTCGCCTCCGTCTACAGCGGTGACGGGCATTTGAACTGTGCTGGGCAGAGTCAAGTACGCAGTAGTAGCGGTATGCAGAGCGGAGACAAGTTCTGCTCTGCTCGATCCGTCCGAGAATTTCCGAGAAATCCCAGTGTCGTCAATGAGCTGGAGTTCTGGTGTCGCGATTGCCGTCGGAGTTTCGAATGAAAGAGCAGGCGAGGCGAGATCGACAATACACGTCTGAAGGTCACTTGACTGCTTAGCCCCGTGATCCGGTGGAGGTGCCGGCGTCAATTCCCTACTCAATTCGATTCGCTTGCAGACGCGGGCACGGAAGTGGTTTCGTCGGAGACTGCTAAAGAGTACTGCAAGAAGCGCACTTCCCGGCGAAGGCTGTGGGCGAGCTGGACAACATCGGCTCGGACCTCGTCCTGGGTCGGCTCAGAAGCTGCTCTTGCGCGGACCATGGCTAGGTCCTCGCTGATGCTGTCTAGGCGGCCGAGCAATGCTGAGTTGTCAGTGGCAATACTGCTACGCTTGGCAACCGAGTCCCTAAGTGCTCGAGCACCAGAATTAAGAACTCTGGTTTGCAAGTGCACTAGACCCGCACAAGTGATCATCCACAGCCCGGCACACATCGCTGCGAGAGTCCAACGGTCGAAGATCGCAAAGATCATCCCTGCGACGGGAAGTATTACTGTTACGGCTAGCATTCCCCGATACGCCACGCGATCTCGCGAGTTCATCCTATGGCCTCCAAAGCAATTACCGACTCATTGGCATGAACGGTACCGGAAGGTAGTCGGCAATGTCCTTCTCGGTATCCCAACCCATGCCGCTACTACCGAAGTCAGATGCAAGGGTCCCGACCAGTATATGGGATGGGTGCCGGGTCAGAAGACTGGTCTCATTCTCGATCGCAAAAATTTGACTGGATATGCAACTGTATTCATGAATAGTTCTGTTCAGAGCTCGTGGCAACGCGAATACTCCTTCTCGATTCGGCGACGCCGCGTTAATTAAAAACAGTAGTGTCCCTGGGCGTATCCGAATGCGTGGACATTACCGTTTGCGAGCAGTAGGTCGTCATCGACGTTCCAAGTGTGAGAATGATTACCGCGGACTTGGACGAAGTTGAATCGATCGGCCGAGTAGATTTTTGCACCATCTGCGACAAGACGCTGCTGAAGCTCGGTGTCCTCGCCGAGAGTGCGTTCCGCGAACGGATTGTCCAGAAGCGTGGACCGATGAGTCATCAAAGTCGGTCCCATGACGAGATCGGTGAACCGATGCTCGCGTTCGGGGAAGCGGCAGATGACGATGTCGCGGCCCCGAATGTGCAGGTAGTGTGCCTGCTTGCCGACGAGATCGGCATTCGAATAGCGCAGGGCTGCAAGTTGGTCGCCCAGATAGTGCGCTCCGTACACATCATCGTCGTCCATCTTCGCGATGACTTCGCCGGAAGCCGCCTGAACTCCGCGATTGAGGCAGACTCCCAACGGCTGCGCAGCGTCGACCTCGACGATCTGCAGATGGTCGATCCCTGCTTCTGCGGCGCGTGCTCGCAGATCGGCAGGTGCCGCGAACCCGTGGGTCACCAACACGAGTTCCCTATCCGTGTGCAGCTGTTCGGCATGGGTCCGCAGAACCTCGCCGAGGTGGTCGGGCCGATTCGTCGACACCACCGCGGAGATGGATGTGGGGAATGGCTGCACATAGTCCAGTCCGAGTGAATCCATCACCGTCATCGCTCGGTGCGTGTAGGTGTGCTCGGCCCAGATGCGTCGTTGGGCCAGATGGGCGGTGCGGTCTCTCAGCTCAGGGCTGCGCACATAGGCTCGCAGCGTCCATTCTGCTTCCTCCTGCGTTTCGGGCTGAGGAACCTCGGCCGTGGGGAAGAACTCTCGGGTCGCCGCACTCGGAGCGGTGACGACGGGGGTGCCGGCGGCACTGATCTCGAAGATCCTGCGCGCGCACATGCTCGGGGAGCCGGTGACGGAGTTGACGTTGAGGAAGACCTTGAAATGTTTGTAGGCGGTGAGCAGATTGCGGTACGGAAGCGACCCGACCACGCGCCCGGCCAAGTTGCCGGGGAACTGATAGCGCTCATCATTGCCGAGGAAGCGGGAGAAGATCTCCAGACCGTACTGCATCCTCGGCGATACGGCGTCAGCCGCGCCGAGCAACAGGTCCATCTGCTCTCTGCGCTCCGGATACTTGTGGGCGAAGTACATGCCGGCAAAGGCGATGTCTCTGGCCGCCGCATTCCGTGCGGGTCGTGAAGGATTGTGGATCGCCGGCTGTGCGGCGAAGGGCAGGGCGGCGACTCTGTCATGGCCCAGTCTGGATCGATATTCGGGGACCAGCCTGACATCGCTGGTGAAGACGACGTCGCACATCTGCGCCAGCGGCAGGAAGTCCTCGAAGTGCGGGGGATCCTCCTTGTTCCAGAAGACGGTCGGGATGCCTCGTTGACGGCACTCGCCGAGCAGCTCGGTGATCTCTGTACTCGGCCCGGACGGACTCGTGAGCTTGAACTTCCACTGACCGTCGTTTCCATTCCAGGCGGATTCGACGAAGACGAAGTCGAGGCCGTCGAGGTCGGTCGACCACTGTGTCGGCGACAGCGGTCGGAGCGACCATTCATAACCGAAGCTCTCGGCCGAGAACTCGTCGAGGACGACCCCGACCGACAACTGATCGAAGACCGGGGTGCGATGAACCATCGGCAAGGGAGGGAACAGGTCCGCAAGGACCTCCTCTGACAGGCTTCCTGTGGCGACCTTGACGGAGGCTTCTGCGGTTCCCTGGACCAACGAGCGGCGACGCCGCCACTTCGCGACCTGGCTGATCCCGCCGGTGCGCAGATGCCACACAGCGGTCCTCAGTGTGCGAAGCGGTGTTCGGGGCACGGGTCGGGTCCTCTCAGAAGCGGGCAGGTATCGGGCAGCGAAGCGCCGCAGCTCAATTGCAATCATCCTTGTGGCAGCCCTGGTTTGGAGACGAAACCAGGGCTACTTCATCTGTATATTGCAACCAATTCTTAATGTTCGCGGTGTTCGTTCTGACTGGAACCTGTTCGGTCCAATAGTACAATCGGGAAGTCGAATGAGGCTCGGTTCGTCTCAATGAGACGGAGGTCACGGGAGTGTGATTTCCTGAGCCTGGCCAGTGCACATCGAGAGAAATGAGGACAGTGGGAAGCAATTCGGGGCCCATTCCCTCACGGACCCCCATGAGGCGGCACGGCAGAGCCATGGCGCTGTCACTCATCGACGGTCTCGTCTTCGCGTTTCTCGTCGTAGCGATGACACTCGTGAGATACGACTTCCATGCCTCTCTCGTCAACGTGCCCGGAATGCTCGTCTGTGCGGCGATCGGTCTGAGCGTCTTCCTCATCGGCGGGCCTCTGGCGATCTACCGCGGTCGCTACCGACGTGGCTCGACCGATCAGTTCGCTGCAATCGTGGGAACGGTTGCACTGGGTGTCGGCATCATGTGGGTGGTCGAATTCGCCTTCGCCAGTCGACTGCTCATCCCGACCAGCGTCCCCATCACGGCGGGAGCGCTCATGGTCGTGATCAAGAGTCTCGAGAATTGGATTCGACGCAACTTGAGGCAGCGCAGCCTCACCACGTCCGGTGCATCCCGGCCCACGATCGTCGTGGGCGCGGGCAACCAGGGCATGCTCGCCCTCGATATGATCGCTCAGGACACGCACAACGAATTCGTCGCCGTCGGCATCCTCGACGACGACCCTGCCAAGCGGCATCTGCGCTACAACGGAATTCGCGTGCTCGGACCGATCACCGACATTGCCGACCATGTCGATCGCACCGGTGCCGGGGCCGTCATCATTGCGATCGCTGACCTGCCTCCCGAGGAACTCTCCCGTATCGCTTCGAATCTCGAGTCTCGGCCGGTCGAGATCAAGATCATGCCGAAGCTCTCGGACTCCGCGTTGGCACGTCCCGAACCGGACGCCCATGACGTCGCCGACCTGCGTCACCGCAGCTTCCGCGATGTCAGCCTCGAAGACCTCATCGGACGCAAACCGATCTCGACGAATATCGACGACATCGCCTCGGCGATCACCGGCAAGGTTGTCCTCGTCACCGGGGCAGGTGGCTCCATCGGCTCACAGCTGTGCCGTCAGGTTGCCCGGTTCGACCCGGCCCGACTCGTCATGACCGACCGGGACGAATCCGGTCTGCACGCCACTGAGCTCGGTCTCGAAGGCTCAGCCCTTCTGACCAGTGACGACCTCGTCCTCGGGGACCTGCGCGATCCGGCATTCATCGATGCCCTCGTCGCCGAGGCGAAGCCGGACATCATCTTCCACGCCGCAGCTCTCAAACACCTGACTTTCCTTGAGCGCTTCCCGGAGCAGGCCGTGCGCACGAATGTCGGAGCCAGCCTCGACCTGCTCAACGCAGCAGTGGCTCACGACGTCGACTCCGTCGTCCACATCTCCACCGACAAAGCTGCCGGTGCGACCTCGGTGCTGGGACGGACGAAGTTCTCCATCGAGCGGGCGATCGCTTCTGTGGCCGCGGCAACCGGACGACGGTATATGTCGGTGCGTTTCGGCAACGTGCTCGGTTCCCGGGGGTCCGTGCTCGAGACCTTTGTGGCTCAGGTGGCGGCCGGTGACCCCGTCACAGTCACCGATCCCGAGGTCACCCGATACTTCATGACTGCCGACGAGGCCTGTGAGCTCGTCCTGCAGGCGGCTGCGATCGGTGGCCCCGGAGAGACCTTGGTCCTTGACATGGGCGAACCGATCCGCATCGCTGATCTCGCCAAGCGAGTGATCGCGCTGTCAGGTCGCAGCGATGCGCAGATCGTGTACACCGGTCTGCGCCCGGGGGAGAAGCTCACTGAAGCGCTGCTTTCGCCGGGTGAAGTCGACAGCAGACCCAATCACCCGCTGATCACTCAGGTCCCGATCGCTCCGATCGATCTGGAGAAGCTCGGTGCTCTGGTCGCCGAATCTCGTGACCCGCAGGTATTCACTCACCGATCGGTCCTCGAGGAACGCTTGACGAGCCTCCTCGGCTCCGAGTCAGTCCCGGTCACCGATGACGCGACGGCGGCCATCGAACCGGCATCGACGTCATCAAAAGCCTCCGAGCCGGGAGCAGATCCTCATGACACCGGAGTCGGCCTCTGATGGCTCTGCAGTCGCTGGTGATCCTGGTTGTGGCCGCGGTGGTCACGGCTCTCAGCGCCCTCATCGCCTTCCCCTTGCTGCGGCGAGCCGGCGTCGTCGATGTCCCCTCTCATCGCTCGTCGCATACACTGTCGACTGTCCGCGGCGGGGGAATCGCCATCGGCTGCGGCATCACCGTGGCAACGATTCTCGCCATGGTCTGGAGCGTCAGCGAAGACGGGGTCTTCGGCCTCGGCGGCGTCCTCCTGCCGATCGGTTTCCTGGTGCTGACCTGGTGCTATTCGGCCATCGGGATGAGCGACGACCTCGACTCCCTGCGTCCTGCCGGGCGACTGATCGGACAGGTCATCCTGGCTCTGCTGTTCAGCGCGATCATCGCGATGTTCTCCACTCAGGGAATCGCCCACGTCATCGCCTTCGCTGTCATCGGAGTGACCACGGTCAACGCCGTGAACTTCGTCGACGGACTCAATGGCTATGTCACCGAGTGGACCATCGTCACAGCCGGATGGTTCGCCTTCGTCGGCTCCTGGGTGGGTGAGAACGATATCGCTCTGCTGGCTCTGGCGCTGGCCGGTGCTGCTGTCGGGTTCCTCCCGTTCAACCTCGGTCGTGCCAAGGCGTTCCTCGGCGACACGGGCAGCTACGGAATCGGAGCGGCCGTCTTCGCTCTTGCGGTATGGCTGTTCGTCCAAGGCGTCCCGATCGTCGTCATCATCGCGCCGATGATCTTCGTCTTCTTCGACGTCGGTCTCACTTTGGTCCTGCGCCTGTTTCGGGGAGAGAATATCCTCTTGCCTCATCGTGAACACATCTACCAGCGGATCCAACAGTCGGGCTGGCCGCACAGCTCCGTTTCGCTCTTCCACGCCGCATTGAGTGTCCTCGCCTGCATTATGGCCGTCCCGACTCTCATCAGCGGAAATACGGCGACGACGTACCCGGCCCATGTGTTCTGGGTCGGATTGCTCGCCCTTTATGCGCTCTTGCCGCTGTGGCTGCGGCGACGGGCGCCGAAGGAGGCGACGATCGCATGAGAATCGTTCTGCTCAGCCATTATTACTATCCCGAGGTCGGAGCACCGCAGCGACGGTGGCGGATCCTCGTCGACCACCTGCGCGCTGCCGGACACGATGTCATCACGGTGGCACCGCATCCCCATTACCCGTATTCCGACCGCGACGGGTTCTTCGGATCGAAGGTCGGGCGGGGGCGCCGTCGAGTCGACGTGCGCCTCGGCGGTACATGGGACACAGGCGTCGACGGTGAGCGGATCCTTCGCGTGCCGTACCTGCACAGCGGATCGTCGATGGCTCGTCAGCTGCTCGATCAGACGGTATCGGCGACAGGTGCGATGTCGGCGGTCATTGACCGGCTGCGGGGCAGAATGCGTCCCGACGTCATCGTCTCCACGACTCCGGCGCTGCCGTTTCTGCTGGCAGGAGACTCCTTGTCGCGACTGCTGCGAGTGCCGCATGTCGCTGAAGTGCGCGATGCGTGGCCTGACCTCATTTCGGAAATGAACTTGGTGACGGGAGCGGTCGGGCGATATCTTCCCGGGACGCTGACGCAGCGTCTCGAACGTCGACTGCTGCCGGACCTGCTCACTCGTGCCCAACGGCGTGCGGCGGTCGTCGTCGTCACCACGGAAGGTTTCAAACGTCGCCTGGAACAGCGTGGAGTGACCGCCGAGGTCGTCCGCAGCGGAGTCTCACCGGCGGAGTTGGAAGGCGCATCCGGACTGACCGCCACGGGAGCGATCCCCCTCGTCCCTGCCGCAGAGGAGACGGGCACCGCCGGCGACGCCGTCAAAGGCAGGACTCCTGCCGATCGTCGAGGGCTCCACCTGCTGTACGTGGGCACTGTCGGGCGATCCCAGGATCTCAGCACCTCGATTCGAGCGTTGGCCCGCGCCGAAGGTGTGCGACTGCGGATCGTCGGCGGCGGCGTCGATACCGGCGAGCTCAAAACCACAGCTGCAGCGTATGGGGTGCCGGTGGAATTCCATCCCCAGATCGCAGGCGCCGAACTCGCAGCCCATTGGGAGTGGGCAGATGCCGGATTGGTCAGCCTCAGCTGCCTCGATTCCTATGAATGCACAGTCCCGTCGAAGCTCTACTCCCTGATGGCCCGTCGAATTCCGGTCCTCGGAGTCGTCGCCGGTGAGGCCGCCGACATCATCACGCAGACCGCAGCAGGAGAAGTCGCGGTTCCCGGTGATGTCGATTCCGTGGCCGCGGCGATGTCGAGGATGCGAGAACGAGTCGAAACCGGTGAGGAGTTCGGATCGAATCCGCCTACAGGTCAGAACCCACGCGACTGGGTGATTCGACACGCTTCGGCAGCCGCAATGGGGCGCACTTACGAACGCGTCCTCGAACAGGTGGTCTCGTGAACCTGAGCTTCCTCGCACGACAGCTGACGAACGTCGTTGTGACGACTGTCGGACACATCAACGACGACCGCGTGTTCTTCGGCATGCAGTTGGCACGTCGCCTGCCGGGCCCAGCCTCGCGTTTCGTCGGACATGCACTCGGACGCCTGCCGGGCGACGCCAGCCGGGCGGCTTCTGCGTGGCTGCTCGGAGAAGAGATGTCGGCGAAGTCATTGGTTGCCGGCTCTCCTTCGCCTTCACGCCTTCTCGGTGAGATCGCACTCAATCTGGGCCTCCTCGACGAAGCCGAGTCGATCGCAGCTGCTATTCCCGGTGCACGCGCACTGAGCTCACGTATCGAGTGGACCAAGGGGCACATCGACGAAGCCATCGCAGTTCTGCCAGACGGCGCTCGGCGGACACGACTGATCGATGAGCGACAGTGTCTGCAGCCTCATTGGTGGCCGGAGGTTTCCAGCCACATCACGGCTCGCCGGGCACGCGGCAATGCGGAACGTGATCGAAGTCGGCAGCCGACGGTTCTGCACGTGCTGACGAACTCCTTGCCTCATACCCGTTCCGGTTACGCGTACCGCTCACATGCCATCCTCACGACTCTGCGGGACGCGGGTCATCAAGCAGCTGCGGTCACGCGCCCGTCGTATCCCGTGACCGTCGGACGACTGAGTCGGGGACCGGTCGAGGTCGTTGACGGCGTCGAGTACATCCGTGACGTGCCGCTGAGACCGCGTCCCACACCATCCGCGCGCTGAGTGAGCAGGCGAATCATATCGCCTCGGAAGCACATCGACGTGGAGCACAGATCCTTCATACGACAACGCACTACGTCAATGGCTTGGCTGCCGGTGCGGCCGCGGCGGCTGCGGGCCTGCCGTGGGTCTACGAAGTCCGCGGTGTCTTGGAAGAGACATGGGCGGCTGCAGGAAGCAGTCCGGAAGAGCGCTCAGCGCGTCGGGACAGTCAGCGCTTTGCACTCATGCGCTCCAAGGAAATCGAAGTCGCGACGGCGGCAGACGCGGTCATCACCTTGGGCGAGACGATGCGTGAGCACCTGATCGCCGGGGGAGTTCCGGCAGAAACCATCACCCTCATCCCGAATTCGGTCTCCGAAGCCGTCGTCGACACCGATGTCACCCGCACTCCGGCCGAGGTGAGGACGAGCCTAGGCCTGCCCGAAGACGGGGTCTGGGTCGGCACGGCAGCGTCGATCGTCGGATACGAAGGACTCGACGACCTCGTCGATGCCGTCATCCTCGCCCGGAGCCAGGGCACGGACCTGCGTCTCCTCATCGCCGGCGACGGTGTCGCCCTGCCGGTACTGCGCGAACGCGCAGCTGTTCTGGGAGAGAACGCCGTCTTCACCGGACGGGTCTCCCAAGCCCAGGCAATTGAATACCAACTCGCGCTCGATGCGATCGTCGTGCCGCGCAAGGACGAACCAGTCTGTCGTTTGGTCACTCCGATCAAACCGATCGAAGCGATGGGCCTTGCGCGACCCGTGGTCATCTCCGACCTGCCGGCACTGCGTGAACTGGTTCCGGACAACGCTGGCTTGGTCACAACGCCGGAGAACCCGCAGGATCTCGCGGGACTGCTGTCCGAGCTCGCCTCCGATGACACCGCGAGAGCCAGATTCGGAGACAATGGACGAGCACACGTTCTTGCAACTCGCAGGTGGAAGGAAATCGGACGACGATATGGGCAGGTCTATTCTCAACTCGTGGGGAGTGATGCGCGATGAGTGAGACAAAGAACCCCCTTGGGCTGAGTTCGATCCCGTCCGTTTCGAGCGAAGGCCTCGTACCCGTCGGTCGGCGGACGAGTCTGAGCAGCTACCTCGCCGCGCTGTGGAACCGTCGGCACTTCATCATCGCCGAGTCCCGAGCCAAGATGTCGAGTTCGACGCGGAAGAACATCCTCGGATACGGCTGGCTGTTCCTCAATCCACTGCTGTCGGTGCTCGCATTCTGGTTCATCTTCGGATTCATTCTGCAGACTTCTCGAGGAGTTCCGAACTTCCTCGGCTTCCTCGTCGTCGGAGTGTTCTTCTTCGGGTTCACCGGCAAGTGCATGACCGGCGGAACCGGAGCGATCCGCTCGGGTGCGTCGATGATCAAGGGATTCCAGTTCCCCCGTGCTGCGCTTCCGATCTCTACTGTGGTCCGCAATTTCCTCGACTTCATGCCGACACTGCTCGTCATGGTCATCGTGCTGGCGGTCGTGCCCCCGCTCGAAGTCATCACCTGGCGTGTCATCCTCGTCATCCCCGTCATCATCCTGCAGACGATCTTCAACGTCGGTCTCGCCTGCTTCCTAGCTCGTCTTGGACACAAGATCCCGGACCTCACGAACTTCATGTCGATTGTCAGCCGATTCTGGCTCTACGGATCGGGAGTGTTCTTCTCCATCGAAGACCGTTTGGGAAATCACCCGGCACTTTTGGAGGCAATGCAGTACAACCCGATGCATGCCTATCTGACGCTGGTGCGCAACTCACTGCTCTACGGAGTCGATTCGGATCCGAAGATGTGGATCGTCGGCACAGTCTGGGCCTTTGGCCTCCTGATCGTCGGATTCCTGTTCTTCTGGAGAGGGGAGGAGAACTATGGCCGACTCTGAGGTCCAGGAACCCAATATCATCGCGGAGAACGTCCAAGTCCGGTACACGGTCAATACCAACGATCCGAGCCAACGGGCCAAGGGGCTGCGTCGACTTTCCAACGCCGTCGCCGGACGCGCGGGCCAGACGACTGTCCGCGCTTTGAGAGGAGTGAACTTCCTCGCGCGCGAGGGGGAGATGGTCGGAATCGTCGGAGCTAATGGCTCAGGCAAGTCGACGTTCCTCCGCAATGTCGCTGGCGTCGAACAGCCCGACAGGGGCCGTATCCTGGTTCGTTACCAACCCCTCCTGCTCGGCGTCAGTGCGGCGCTCCAGCCAGCTTTGTCCGGCAGTGAGAATGTGCGTCTTGGGTGCCTGGCGATGGGGCTCTCCCCCGAAGAAGCCGAAGATGCCTTTGACTACGTGGTCGAGCTGTCAGCATTGGGAGCTGCGATTCACCGACCTATGGGCACGTATTCGTCAGGGATGGGCGCTAGGTTGCGCTTCGCCATCGCTTTGGCGGCTCGGCCGAAGATCATGCTCATCGACGAAGCCCTCTCGACGGGTGACGCGACCTTCGCCGAGCGCAGTGAACGTGCGATGGACGAGCTTCTCGCCGAGGCTGGAACGGTTCTGCTCGTCAATCACGCGGCTAAGGTGATTCAGGAGCTCTGCACCCGTGCAGTCTGGATGCACCGTGGGGAGATCCTCATGAACGGGCCTGCCGAGGCTGTCGCAGAGAAATACCGCTGGTGGGCGTGGAATGTTGCCAAGGGCAAGGAAGACATCGCGGACAAGCTCCTCGCCGATGTGGTGAGCAACGCGGTCAAAGAGGAGATCAATATCCTCGAACCCGAACTCATCAGCAACCCTATCCCGCGCCATGCCGCCCGACCGACGAAGAAGAAGGCTGCTCCGGCACGCCATGTGAAGCGACAGGACACGGTCGACGAAGTCGAAGAGACTCCGACTCCGATGTTGGCCGCTGCCGAGGAGCAGGTCTGGCCCAAATCTTTCGACGCGGAAATGCCGAAGGCCAAATTCCCTGCGTTGCCCAAACCTGCCTCTCAGGCAGTGAGCGCGCCACGAATCACTGATACTCCGCCGTTGCGGCTGAATCCCAGGAAGAGCAGAGTCGTGTTGAGGGCAGCAAATCCAAATGATCGCGCATCGTCGGTTGCCGCTGCCGATGACTTCACTGGCCGCAGACTCGCTTCTCGCGCGCGCAAGATCGCCGACGAGCGATATGAGGAGCGGCAGCGCTTGCGGCAGGAAGATGAAACGTCTGCCGTCCATCAGGATTCGAACCGATGAAGATCGCAATCTTTGGTTCCTGTGTGAGCCGTGATACGGCGGAGTTAATGCCCGAAGCTGAGGTCGTCGCTTACGTAGCCAGGCACTCGGTGACGAGCCTGGAGTCTCCGCATGGGACAGCCGGAATCGATCTCAGCGACCTGACCTCCGCGTTCCAGAAGCGAATGGTCAGCAGTGACCTCAAGGGGAGCGGCATTGAGAGGATCGTTAAGAACGCTAGGGACCTCGACGTTGTCCTTCTCGACTTGGTCGATGAACGACGAGGATTCTGGAAGTTCCCCGACGGTACGACTATGACGAATTCGATCGAAGTCGAGTCTTGTGGTGCCGCGCGTGTAGCACGTCGCGACGGTGCTCGACTAATCGAATTCGGTACGGGAGAACACTTCGACCGGTGGAAGCCCGGCTACATCGAACTCATCGATGGGCTCAAGGACTCCGGTCTCTGGGAGAAGACTATTTTGCTCGACATTGAGTGGGCCGGTGCATTCGACGGGGCCCTGCATCCGCACAGCGATAGTTTGGCCAAAATTGGTCGCAAATGGCGCCGACTACAACGCGGAAGTCGTGAAGCTAGCCGCGGTCTGTCTCGTGGGCAAGGGATCGCTGAAGCACTGACTAACTTGCGACACGTCCGTCCGACGGAAGCAGAAGAATATGCGGATAGAGCTGCGGCCGCGAACGCAGACTATGTCCGATACCGCAGTGTTGCCCAGTCGCTTGTCGCGTCAACAGTTACAAGGACTAGCAGTCAGGTCCGGATCAATAGAGAACACAAATGGGGTCCGCAACCGTTCCACTACCGCAACGAAGACTACAGATCGATTGTGCAAAGCATTCGCGAACTTGTAGCGACCACGGGGACGTCTTCGACGAACACTAAGTGAAATAGTAGAGGCGAAAATCGGCGCCAGACTTGACCAATTGTTGATTCCGAGGGAACAAAGCAAAGTTATTGCAGTGGACATCAGGCGAAGTATCCAGGGGAGCGTCTTTGCGCTCGCCCTCTTTTTGGCAGGGTGCACAGGATCCGATTCCGACGGACCAGCGCCTTCGTCGGAACAGACCGCAGAACCGAATCCTACTCCTACCGAATTCGAGCAGTCATTTGCCGACGCAACCACCGGCGAGGCGTCTGCTATCACTGCGACCGGTGAACGGCTTGGGCCTCGAATCTCCTCAGAGAATGTCGGTATCTCCTTCGAAGCAACCGACTTAGCCGATCCTCGGCTGGACCCAGGCTCATCCAACCTCGAGGAACAACTGAAATCTCTCGGTTCACCTGTGCTCCGTTTCGGAGGCAATGCTCTGGACCGGCGTACATTTTGGACGTCGAAAGGCGAGAAACCGAAACATTCTGAGAAGACCACGATCACTCCCGACGACCTGAAGCGACTGAAGAAGCTTGTCGATGCCACCGGCTCCACGGTCACTCTCGGGATCCCGCTGGGTACCTACGATCCGGCTCGGGGAGCCGACATGGCCGCACATGCGGTCGACATCCTCGGCGATTCCTTAGTGGGTCTGGCCATCGGCAACGAACCGAACGGATATACAGTCAAAGATGTTCCTGACGGTGCGGTTCGCGGCAAGGGGTGGACCAAGAAGAAGTACGTCGAACAGCTTGAGGTATATGCGAAGGCCATCCATAGGAAGCGACCCGATGCCCCTGTCATCGGACCAGACGTTTACGACGGTGCCTGGATGGAAGCGTTCGCCGATTCGTCTGTCAAGCACAAGACCGCGATCTCTCAGCATTGGTACCAACTGCCGGAATGCGACTCCGGGAAAGTGCCGGGGCGTGGTCCACAGGCGGAGAACCTCATCGATCCCCTAGCGAAGAAGTCGGCCAAAGAGAACCTGGGCATCGGCAAAGAGAAGGCCGATGCGGCTGGCCTGCCGCTGTGGTTGGAAGAGACTGGGCCGACAAGCTGTCCGGGAACAAACGACACTTCGCTGACCAACGCTTCGGCGCTGTGGGCCGCCGACTACACTCTCTTCGCGGCCCAGCTCGGAGCGGAGCGAATGGCGATGCATTCGATGCTCGGCGCCTGCAATGGGGGAGCACCGATGTCACTCATCTGCGATCCGGCCGACCACGGGCAGAAGTCCGATACTTTTGTTCCACGACCGAACATGTTGGGGCTCAGGCTCGTCGTCCCGAGCATCGGTGGAACGTTCACCAAGACTTCAGTCAAGGGCGGTGGAAACATGAGCGCCTACACCGTGTCGAAGGACAACGGGAAGACACTCGTGACGACGATCATCAACGCCAACGACGCTGCAGAGGTCGGTGGCAATCCGGTGACGTTGAAGATGCCATCAGGGTTCTCAGTGGACAAAGCCTCCCAGGCGTATGGGCCGTCCAACGATGCGAAGAGTGCGACGAAGGTGATTCCGGCCAATCCTCTGCCGGACTCGATCCCTTACAGTGGCCCGAAGAAGACCGATAGCGCGAGTGCGTCAGCGAGCCCGGGTGCTAACGATGACGAGCTCAATATTGATATCGCAGGCAGCTCGGTGACGGTGTTCATCATGCGCAAGAAGTAGGGTCAGTACCCCAGCGACACCAAGTAGCGGAAGAAGTCGGGCAGGTCCTTGCCAGTCAGTGCGTCCTTGAGTGCAGGCATGCCTTCGGCATCGAAGTCGATGATGACGGTTCCATCGTCTTCGCGGCGGGATGTCGTGGGAATGGTGACCACAGCTGTGTCATCTGATTCGAGTTGGCGGAGGGTGTTGGCGATCTTGCCGAGCTCCAGTGTCGTCAGTCCCGCATCGTGGTGGATGCCGCTGGCGAAATGACCGAGCACTGTTGCGCCCTTGTTGGGATCCTTTGCCAGGCCGCTTGTCTTGAGGGCCTGGATGAGGGCGCGCAGTGCGGCGCGCTGGTTGCGGGTGCGTGTTTGGCCGGCGTCGTCGATCGGGTCAGCCGTGGTGAAGATACCCGCAGTATCGGCAGTGAGATGGTTGGTGCCCTCGATGAAGTCGGTGCCGCCTGCAGAGAATTCTGCGCGGCTGTAGACGGGGAGGCCGCCGAGTTCGGTGATGACCTGGCCCAGTGCTGCCGATTCGAGTTCGGCGACGTGATCGATGCGCACGCCGAGGATGTCTTCGGTCATGGCGACGATGACCTGTCGACCGCCTTCGTCGGCGATGGCGGCGAAGGTCAGTCCTGCTTCGATCTGCGCCGAAGGGTTGAGCGTCATTACGGCGGCGAAGTCATTGGCTTCAGGGATATGGATGATGGCGAAAGTGTCACCCTGGCTGGTGGTCTCCTGCGTCTGACCGGGATGCGTGATCCGCAGCAGGAGCGTGCGAGCATCGGTGGTTCCGGGGCGGATGTCATCGGGTGGGAAGATCGCTTCGTCGGCCAAGACGCGGGAGGCATCGTCGAACTCGGCTCGGGCGCTGTTGAGGTCCTTGATGGACCCTACTGCCGAGACCATCTTCTTCAGCTTCGCCATCGCGGTGCGTCTCCCTCGGTGTGATCAGTACTTAGCCTGCAGTTTCAATCATAGCGGGGACGAGGCAACAGATGTCGTCGGGTGGGTACGGGAGTGCAGGGCCACCTCGGCGTCACTTCTTGGTGGTGCCGCTCAGCGCACCGAACAGGGTCAGCCCCATGCCCAGGGCCAGAAGGATCGCGGCGGCGATGAAGCTGCCGATGATGGTCTCGCTCAGGGCGATGGCCACAAGTGCGGGGCCGGCGATCTGGCCGAGGCTGTACCAGGTCATCAGCTTCGCGGCCGCGGCTGAAATGCCCATCTGCGTGCCCACTCCGATGACCATCATGACCACTCCGATGAAGGTTCCGCCGAAGAGGATGGCGGAGACGAAGAGCAGGATGGGGTTGGTGGCGAAGACGGCGAGGACGGCCCCGCCGACCTGCAGCGAATAGCACAGGGCAAGCCCTCGGCGGGTGCCGATGCGAGCTGCGACGTTCGACCACATCAGAGGTGAGACCGCGGTCGCCGCTCCGGCGACGATCCAGGTCGATGCGGCTGCGCTCTCGCCGAAGACGGGTTCGGCCAGAACGACGAGGTAGGTGCCGATGATGATGTAGCCAGCCCCCTGGAAGAAGTGGCCTGCGGTCAGGGAAGCCAAGGCTCGGCGCTGGCTGGGCTTCGCCGCGAGGTCTGCTGTTTGCGCGTGTGGGGGAGTGGTCTGTGCGGGTTGGCCTTTGTCTTTATTGCGGGCAGGCAGAGGCCAGTTCCAAGCGATGAGAGTGAACACGGCGCTGATGAGTGCGCAGACCAGCCAGAGTCCGCGCCAATCGAGGACACTGCTGGCGGCCAGAACGATGACCCCGGAGATGAGAATGCCGGTGCCTACACCGGCATAGACGACTCCGGAATCCAGGGGTCGGCGGGCCACGAACGGGATGCGCCCGGTGATGGAGACGAAGATGAGACCTGAGGCGACGCCCGCGAGAGTGCGCACCACACCCTGCCACGCGAGACTTTCACTCACCGGCACGGCGAAGAGGCACAAGGTGGAGGCAACGAGAGCGACCCGGTAGGTGACGCGGTCGGGGTCCACCCAGCCCCGGGCAATGACCAGGCAGCCGAAGAAATATCCGACATAGTTCGCGGTCGCGATCCAGGCACCCGGCGCCGTGGACCAATGCAGGGCAGCGACCATGAGGGGCAGGACAGGGGTGTAGAAGAACCGTCCCATGCCCATCGCCAGCGCGAGGCCGAGCGTGCCGCGGAAGGCGGTGGGGTTCACAGCGTTGCCGGTACTGGGTCCCACGGTCATGCCTCCTGTTCGCTCGTCCTCGGGAATGATGTCACGAAAACGGGGCGACCGCCTCGGCGAGGGTGGGAACGAGACGACGCGGGTGCCGATACTCCCACATTTGGGGAGTATCGGCACCCGCGTCGGGATGGCCTTGCTGAGTCGGGGCTCAGGCGTTGACGGCGACCCGTTCCTTCTCGTCAGGTTCGCCACCGGCGGTGGCTGCCGGGGCACCGTGAACATCCGGCTCGAGTGAAAGCTCATCGAAGGGGCTCGAACCGTTGAGTGCCGCACGTGCCTGATCGAGGTCGATCTCGCGGGTCCACTTGCCGATGAGCAGGGTGGCCACGGCGTTGCCGGTGAAGTTCGTCAGAGCACGGCACTCGGACATGAACTTGTCGATGCCGACGATGACGCCCATGCCGTCGAGGAGTTCGGGGCGGTGTGACTGCAGACCGGCGGCCAGCGTTGCCAGTCCCGCACCGGAGACTCCGGCGGCACCCTTCGAGGCGATGATCATGAACACCAGCAGCGAGATCTGCTCGCCCAGGCTCATCGGCATGCCCATGGCGGTGGAGACGAAGAGGGAGGCCATGGTCAGGTAGATGGCGGTGCCGTCGAGGTTGAACGAATACCCGGTGGGCACGGTGATGCCCACGACGGGCTTCGAGACTCCCGCATGCTCCATCTTCGCGATCAGACGCGGCAGAGCCGACTCCGAGGACGAGGTGGAGAAGATGAGCAGGAATTCCCTGGCCAGGTACTTCAGCAGCAGGAAGATGTTGAGGCCGGTGACGATCTTGAGGATGGAGCCCAGGACGATGACGATGAACAGAGCGCAGGTGAGGTAGAAGGCTCCCATGAGGGTCGCCATCGCACCGATTGCGGCCCAGCCGGTCTTGCCGACGACTGCGGCGATGGCACCGAAGGCGCCGACGGGGGCGGCCCACATGATCATCATCATGAGCTTGAAGACGACGGCCTGGATGTGGCCGATGCCCTTAAGCACTGGTTCGCCGGCCTTGCCCATGGACTGCAGGGCGAATCCGACGAGGAGGGCCAGCACCAGGGTCGGCAGGACCGGGACGCTACCTGGGATGAGGCTCATGAGGAAGTCGACGGTGCCGTTGGATTCCCCGCCGGCAGCAGCCTCATAGGGTTCAAGCTTCAGGCCCTCGCCGGGGTGGATGAGGTTGCCGACGACGAGGCCGATGACCAGGGCGAAGGTGGCCATGATGAGGAAGTAGATCAAGGCGATGCCGCCGACCTTGCCGACGGTGGCCGCCTTGGCCACGGAGCCGACGCCGAGCACGATGGTGCAGAAGATGATCGGGGCGATGATCATCTTGATGAGTGCGATGAACGCCTTGCCTAGCGGTTCGAGTGCCTTACCGGCCTCGGGGGCGATGAGACCGATGGCGGCACCGGCGAACACGGCGATGATGACCATGATGTAGAGCCAGTGCGTACGGTCCTTCTTGCGCTGCGGTGGGGTGGGACCCGCCTCGGCGACGGTGTTGTCTGATGGCAACGTTGCCATGTCTCCTCCTTGAGTGGTGGTGCTCGCGACATCGGGCCGCGAAGAATTTCTCAATGAGCATTCCAGAGACTGTGACGGCTGTCTCGGTTGCGTTCATAGTGTTCATGGCCGCGATCACATCGTCGGCTAGTCTGGGGCTGTACGACATCACGAATCGAAGGGAATGCTCATGAGACTCGATACAGCACTTCTGCGCGCCGTGCCCGGTGCGTTCATCCTCAACTCCGGCATCGGCAAGCTCGGCCTCGACGAGGCATCCGCCGCCGGCCTGCAGCAGATGGCCGCCAATGGTGTCCCGATGGTCGAAGAGATGACCCCGGCCCAGTTCGGGAAGTTCCTGTCCTACGGTGAGATCGCCGTCGGTGCCGCACTGCTGCTGCCCTTCGTGCCCACCCGCATCGCCGGAGCCGCGCTGACGACGTTCTCCGCCGGGCTCGTTGCGAACTACTTCTCCATCGACTCCATGACCCAGGACGACGGCATCCGCCCCTCCGAGTCCGGCACTGCCGTGGCCAAGGACACCTGGCTGGCCGCGATCGGGCTGGCCCTGATGTTCACGACCGGAGACAAGAAAAAGAAGAACAAGAAGAACAAGAAGTAGTCGACGGCGGCATCGTCATCGACGAAGGGGCAGTTGGGCAGTGAAGGCATCGGGGACGCTCGGCCGTACCCGGCACCGGCGGCGCAGCGGCACGTTGGCGCGCAGGCTCTTCTTCATGCAGCTGGCGCTCATCGCCGTCGTCTGCGTCGCACTGTCCATCACCAGCTACGTCTCGACGCTGGGCTCTGCCCGGCAGGCGACCTCGGAGCGGGTGCTCTCCATCGCCGAGACCCTCGCCCATGACCCCTTCGTCATCTCCTCGGTGGAGGATGCCGATGCCTCGGCGAAGCTCCAGCCCTATGCGCTGACCGTCATCGACACCGCCGAGGTCGACTTCGTGACGATCATGGACCGCGACCGCACCCGCTACACGCACCCGGACACCCGGCAGCTGGGCAAGGACTATATCGGCAGCATCGATCAGGCGCTGTCCGGTGAGAGCCAGGTCGAGGAGTACGAGGGCACGCTGGGGGAGTCCGTACGCGCGATCGTGCCCGTCACGGACTCATCCGGCGAGGTCACGGCCATGGTCGCGGTCGGGGTGACGCTGAAGACCCTGTCGGTGGCCCGGGCTGCCGCACTGCCGCAGATCATCATCGTCGGCCTCGCCGCGATCGGTCTCGGTGGGTTGGGCTCCTGGATACTCAGCCGCTACCTGCGCCGAGTCACCCTCGGCTACGGGCCCGAGCAGCTCAAGTCTCTGTTCGCGTTCTACGACTCCGCACTGCATTCGCTGCGCGAGGGCCTCATCCTCGTCGACGATGATGGGCAGCTGGTCCTCTACAACGATGAGGCCGCTGAGCTGCTGGGTCTGCCCGATCCCGATGACCGCACCCCCATTCCCCTCGCCGAGGTGGCCCTGCCCTCGTCCGTGCAGGCTCTGCTTTCGTCGGGTCGGGATGCCGTCGATGAGATCCACCTGACCCGTGACCGGGTGCTCGTGGTCAACCAGAAGCAGGCGAGCCAGCCGGATCGTGGCAGGCTCGGTTCAAGCTCCGCGGGAACGTCTGATTCTGGGGGAACGGTGGCGACCCTGCGCGATCGCACGGACATTCAGGAACTCACCGGTGAACTCGAGACGATGCGGACCCTGTCCGAGGCTCTGCGAGCCCAGACCCATGAGCATTCCAACCGTCTGCACACCGTGGCGACGCTCATTGAGCTAGGGCGCTCGCGGGAGGCCTTGGACTTTGCGGTTCGTGACCAGCAGGAGTCGCAGCGGCTGACCGATTCCTTCGTCGACTCCCTCGACGAACCCTTCATCACAGCACTGATGATCGGCAAGGCTGCTCAGGCTCATGAGCGCGGCATCGAACTCACCGTCACCGCCTCCGGTGAGCTGCCGCCGAGCAGCCTTGACGCCCGCGACCTCGTCACCGTGGCCGGCAACCTCCTCGACAACGCCTTCGATGCCGCGGCAGATTCTGAGGAGCGACATGTGTGGGCGGACTTCGTTGCCGCCGACGGGGAGCTCATCATTACGGTGGCGGACTCGGGACCGGGCATCGACACGGAGGAGATCGACGCGATCTTCCATCTCGGCACCTCTGCGAAGGCCGCTCCGGCTGGATCCGGTGGGCGCGGCTTCGGCTTGGTGCTGGTGCGCCAGGCTGTGACGAGACTCGGCGGTGATCTCGAGGTCGAATCCGACGGGGGAGCGATCTTCACGGTGACATTGCCGCTGACTGCCGATAGCCTCGGCGAGGGTGGCAACGATTCCGAGAGTGGACGGGAAGGAGGCGACGATGGCCGATGAACGCGACCTGCGGGTGCTCATCGTCGAAGACGACCCGATGACCGCCGAAGCTCACGCGGACTTCGTGCGCCGCGTGCCCGGATTCGTCGTCGCCGGCACCTGCCTGTCCGGCCACGAAGCTCTCGAGAAGTTCGAGGCTTTCGGAGTGAGTGGGGAGCCGGTCGACATCGTGCTGCTGGACATGAACCTCACCGATTCGCACGGGCTCGACGTGGCCAAGCGCATGAACGCCAAGGGCTACGGTGCCGACATCATCGCGATCACTGCGGTACGCCACCTGCAGGTCATCCGGTCCGCGATCTCGAGCGGGGTGACGCAGTATCTGATCAAACCGTTCACCTTCACCATCTTCCGCGAGAAGCTGGAGAACCAGCGGGACTTCCGCCTCAACCTCGACGGTGCCGGCGCCGGTTCCTTGGCCACGCAGGCCTCGGTGGACAACGCGCTCAGCGCCCTGCGTTCGGTCTCCTCGGGCCGCTTGCCCAAGGGGTTGATCGAGGAGACTCTGACGGCGATCTCCGGTGTCGTGCGGGATGCTTCCTCGGCGGTATCAGCGACCGAGGTTGCAACGGCATTGGATCTTTCACGCGTGACGGTGCGCCGGTATCTGGAGCATCTGGTGAAGACGAAGCAGGCGGTCAAGCAGCCACGGCACGGGACGCCGGGGCGGCCCGAGTATGAGTATCGGTGGGTGTGATGTTGAAGCCCCTGTAAGTGGGCTGAAGCAGATATTCACGACGACTCGACCTCCCGAATCTGTCAAAACCGTACCGAAAGTGGTACGCTTTTGGCCTAAAGGGAGAGGTGGGGTCATGAGTTACCGGCACGATCTGTGGGAGATTGCTGCACAACAGCACGGTGTCGTCACGATTGCCGAAGCTGAGGATGCAGGAGTGCCCGCTGTAGAGGTGCGCAAGCTTGCCCATCGAGGTGCACTGCGGGCGTATGGCAAAGGCGTGTATATCCACCGTAGTGTGCCCACGACAGACCTGACCGAGCCGGCGGTGGCGACGGCGCTGGCTGGTGACGGAGCATTCCTCGAGAGGGAGACTGTTCTCGATATGCGGGGCCTGGGACAGTTCAATCCACACCGCTTCAATCCACACCGCATCTGGGTGGCGACTCGTCGCCGAGTTCGCAGGGCCCTTCCCGAATGGGTCGTGCTCGAAGCGCGGGTGGACATCCCCGAAGAGGACCTGACGCATTACGAAGGTATCCCCGCGACCACTGTTCGTCGCGCCCTCGTGGACGTGCATGACAGGATGCCGTCGGAGCGGTGGAAAACGCTTGTCGAGCAGGCGCGTCAGCGTGAGTTGATCGACAACCACGACGCGGCGAATCTGACAGGTCAACAGGGTGCTTCATGAACACCGCGACACCACCTTTGAACTTTGCGCAGTTGAACACGCGTGTAGAAGAAGCTGCTCGAGACCTTGGGGTGCCTGTGGCTCGTGTGCGTAGAATGCTCTGCACGCTGATCGTGTCCCAAATGCTGCCCGATGCCGTCGCCATCAAGGGTGGCATGGGGGTCAAGCTTCGTATGGGGGAGAGTGGGACACGAGCTACAGCGGACCTCGACGTGTCGATGCTGCGGCGGGGTGAGGAGTTTGAAGAGGCATTCCGGGTCAGTCTGGTGCCAGGCTGGGGCACGGTGCCAGCGACCAAGGGTGCACGTAAACAGGATCCTGACGCGCCGGGACGCGTGGCGTTTACTGCGGATTTGAAGTCTCGGCCGCTGCGCGACCCCGGGCTTGCTCAGCCTCAGTACGTGATGCGCCCCTACCGGGTTACTTTGTCCTTCCTTGGCAGGGAATGGGGTGGTCTCGATCTGGAAGTGTCCAATCCTGAGATCGAGCCGCATGCTCATACCCGTCGCCAGATCGACGGCGAGCTCATTGAGTTGAGTAGTCGATTTGGCTTCGGAGCGCTACAGCCAGTCGAGCTGATCGACCTGGAGTACCAGATTGCGCAGAAGATCCACGCGTTGACTGATCCCGACTACTCCCGCGCCCATGACCTAGTGGATCTGCAGCTGCTGTGGGCCGCTGAGCCTGAGCTGGACTCCGTGCGAGAATTCTGCGTGCGCACATTCAACTTCCGCCGCGCACAGGAGTGGCCTCCGGTGCCGTTGCGCCCTATGGACGATTGGGAGCCCGCATATAACCTCTCCCGCGAAGAGACAGAGATCGATGGAGACTCACTGGTGCTGGCAGATATCGGTTCGGCGCGAGAGTGGCTTACGCAGATAATTACGTCCATTAATGCAGCTGCAGTAACGTGAAAGCCCGATTATGGGCGGTGATTGTCAGCACGCCTTCCGGCATTGCTCCCTTGGCCCCTGCCGTCACGAACTCTTCGTATACATGGCCACGATCTCGCGCTTGAGGATTTTGCCGCTCGGTCCTTTGGGCAGCTCCTCGACGAATTCGATGATCCGCGGAATCTTGTAGGCAGCGAGGTTCTCCCTGGCGAATCTCTCCACCTCTGCAGCGTCGAGGTGGGCGCCGGGGGATAGGGCGATGACAGCGGTCACCTGCTGCCCGTATTTCTCATCGGGGGTACCGACCACGCTGGCCTGAGCGACCCCGGGGATCTCGTAGAGGACCTCTTCGACCTCACGCGGGTACACGTTGTAGCCGCCGTGGATGATGAGGTCCTTGATCCGGTCGACGATGAAGAGGTATCCGTCCTCATCCAGGTGTCCCAGATCGCCGGTGCGGAACCATCCCTCGTTATCGAGCACCTCGGCGGTGGCCTCGGGCTTCTTCCAATATCCGAGCATGACTGCCGGGCCGCGGAGGGCAACTTCGCCGACCTCACCTGCAGGAAGCGATGATCCGTCCAGGTCGATGACCTTGACTTCGAAGCCAGGAGTCGGCAGGCCGACGCTTCCGACCTTCCTCGTCCCGAACAGCGGATTGAACGTGCCCAGACCGGCAGTCTCCGTCAGCCCGTATCCCTCCGCCACGGGTGCAGAGAAACGCGCTTCGACCTTGCGGATCACCTCTCCGGCGATCGCCGCACCGCCGGAGCTGACGAGTCGCAGGTTTGGTGTCGCGGCCCCATCGGCGTTCGTGAGCACCGACATCCACATGGTGGGCACACCGGAGATGATGGAGACCTCGTCCTTCGCCAGCGCATCGACGAAGGCCTGCGGATCCCACCGTGGGAAAAGCGTGAGAGGGGCACCGGCACTCAGCGCGGGCAGGGCCATGTCGGCGAGCCCGAAGACGTGGAACAGCGGCAGGCCGGTGGCCGACCGGTCATCAGGGGAGGTCTGAGTCATCTCCTTGACGATGTCCGTGGTGGCGATGAAATTGCCCAGGGACAGCATGGCACCCTTCGGCTTGCCGGTGGTCCCCGAGGTATAGAGCAGGGCGGCCAGGTCATCCCAGTCGAATTCGACATGATCGAACTCGGCGACGCCGTCCTCTCTCAGCCGAAGGCTCGGCCCCTCGTTGCCGACCAGGGGTAGGGTGTCGAAGTCGATGCCGCGACCGCTCGCGGCGCTTCGTCCGGCCTCGGCCATGGCTGGGTGGGCCACAAGCCGACGTGCGTCCGAGTCCTCGAGGATGTAGTCCAGCTCCCGGGCCGTCGAGAGTGGATTGACGGCGACCGTCGCAAGTCCGGCGGCGTGGGCGCCGAGGAATTCGATGAGGAACTCCGGGCACGAGGGGGCGATGAGCACCGTCCGATCACCCGGACGAAGCCCGGAGGCACGGCAGCGATCGCGTGCGGCTTCGATCTCGCCGAGGAAGCGCAGCTGGGACAGCGAGACCCGGTCCGGGCCAGGGGGAGTGCGCACTGCAATGGAGTCCGGGATCGTCTGCGCCCAGGGGATGAGCAGATCGATGATTGACGTGCGCATGGTCGCGGCCATAAGACTCCTTCGGATCACGACGGTGCAGGAGCGGACCCGTGCAGGGTCCGGCGCCCATCATCGCCGCTCTGTTTACTTGAAACTGAGTGCGGGTTCAACTATAGATGGATGTGGCCCTGCACACAATGAGGTGAGGTCACTTTGCAGAGAGGAAGACGATGGAGCTCAAAGGACGAAATGCAGTAGTCACCGGCGCCGCAGGAGGGATCGGCGCCGCAATCGCCGCAGCCCTGCAGGAACGTGGGGCGCGCGTGCTCCTCGCCGACCTCGCCGAGGAGGTCGCCGACACCGCGGCGAAGCTGGGGCAGCCGCATTGGATAGGAGACGTCTCCTCTGCGAACGGCGTGGCCGAGCTGTTGGACACCGCCGACCGTGAACTGGGTCAGGTGGATCTCTACTTCGCCAACGCTGGGATTGCCGGCGTCACCGGACTGGGTGGCGACGGCGACTGGGACCGGATCATCGACGTCAATCTGCGCGCCCACATCCGCGCCGCCGAACGACTCGTCCCCGAGTGGACAAGGCGTGGGGAAGGATATTTCGTGGCCACCGCCTCGGCAGCGGGACTGCTCACCCAGATCGGACAGGCAGGATACTCGGTGACCAAGCACGCCGCCCTCGCTTTTGCCGAATGGCTGTCCGTGACCTATGGCGACGAGGGGTTGCGCGTGTCCGTGCTCGCCCCTATGGGTGTGAACACGAAGATCCTGTGGGGAGAAGATTCCAATGCGATCACCGGAGAGGCCTTGACGGGGCAGCGGGCAGTCGCCGAGGCGGGCAATGTCCTCGAGCCGGCAGACGTCGCCACAACCGTCATGGCCGCCATCGAAGCCGAGACCTTCCTCATCCTGCCCCACCCTGAAGTCCTCGACATGTACCGCATGAAGGGATCGGACTACGACAGGTGGCTGCGCGGCATGCGCCGCTACCAAGCGAAGCTGCAGGGGAACTGATGAACTGAAGACCATTGCGGAAACGATTGAGCGGCAGGGATCGTCCCTGCCGCTCAATCTGTGTCTGGGTGCTCAATCTCCGATGCTGTTGGCGTGCAGGTGCTCGCCGGGAACGGCCGTCGGGGACTGCCTGACCTCCTTGGGGTTGGTCTCTCTCAGGGCAATGGCGCAACCGATAGTGATGAACGCCGTGGCGCAGACGAAGAGCGCGATGCCCACGGTCGAGCCATCCATCTTCGCGATCAGCCAGGTCATCACGATGGGCGTCGAGCCCGACACGATGATCGCATTGAGCTGATAGGCCAAGGACACCGAGGAGAAGCGGATCTGTGGTGCGAACAGCTCCCCGAAATACGAGGCGACCGGAGCATAGACGAGCGACTGGAATATGGCGGCAACGCTGACCGCGATCGTGAACA
This sequence comes from Brevibacterium sp. BDJS002, assembly GCF_028201555.1. Lineage (NCBI taxonomy): Bacteria > Bacillati > Actinomycetota > Actinomycetes > Micrococcales > Brevibacteriaceae > Brevibacterium > Brevibacterium sp. BDJS002. The sequence goes on from NZ_CP116392.1 coordinate 627,906, forward strand.
TGGCCATGTTCGCTGCGTTGATGAGAGCGAAGTAGGGGAACGCCCAGATGAGGATCCCGACTCCGCCGATGATGATGACCGGTCGACGTCCGATCCGATCGGCCAACCTGCCGCCGAGCAGAGTCACCGGGATCGCGACGACGGTGGAGAGCATGGCCGCAATGAGCATGCTGTTGTAATCCATGCCGAGGTACGTCGTGCCGTAGGACAGGGCACCGGCGATCGTGATGTAGAAGACGCAGTTCGTGGCCGATAGTGTGCCGGAGGCGAGCAGGATCGTCTTCCAGTTCGACTTCACTGCCTGCCACAGCGGTGCACGCACAACGGCGGGTTTGTTCGCCGAGACTTCCGAGACTTCGCGTTTGAGGGCTTCGAATTCGGGGGAGTCCTCGATCTTGAGCTGGATGTACATGACGACCGGCACGAGGAGCGCGGTGGCCCAGAACGGGACCCGCCAGCCCCAGGAGACGAAGGCTTCATGGCTGATGGACGTGGAGACGATGACGAAGACGAGATTGCCCAGCAGGGCTCCGCAGGGGACTCCCACCTGCATGAAGGAACCGGAGAACGCTCGGTGTTTGGGTCCTGCCGACTCGCTGAGCAGCAGTGCAAGGCCACCCCACTGTGCTCCGCAGGCGATGCCCTGGATGAATCGGCAGGTCACGAGCAGGATCGGTGCGATGAGGCCGATGCTCCCGGTCGAGGGTAGGCAGCCGATGGCGAACGTGAAGATCGCCATTCCCAGCAGGGAGATGACGACCATAGGTTTGCGGCCGAGTTTGTCGCCGTAGTTGCCGGCGAGCAGGCCGCCGATCGGTCGGGCGATGAAGCCTGTGGCAAAGGTGGAGAACGACAGGAGTATGCCGTTGATACCTTCCGCATCGGGAAAGAACACGTGGGGGAAGACGAGTGCGGCTGCGGTGCCGTAGAGGAAGAAGTCGTACCATTCGATCGATGAGCCGACGAGGCCGGCCGCGCGCAGTCGTCCGTGCTTTCCGGCGTGGACCTTCGAGTCTCTGCGATTGAGGCTGGCGGTGGAGTTTGAGGGCATGCGGAGTCCTTTGTTCGTTGAAGACTGCTCGGCGGGTGATGACTGTCGTGGCAGTGATGTCACTCGAAATAGCGGCGCGGGTTCTTCACCAGCATCGTGTCGATGTCGTCCTCGCTCACACCGCGTTCGAGCAGAGTCGGAATGACCTCGTCTGGGATGTGACGGAAATGCCAGTTGGGCTGCGCTGTCTCCTTCTCCTCCTGCGTGAAGTAGTCGATATAGCACGATGCGTCATGAGCGAGAGTGATCTTCTCGGCATATCCGCGGCGGACGAGTTCGACGATTGTCTGAACGCGTTGCTCGGTTGGGAGATAGGCATCGATTCCGAAGCGGTCCATCCCGAGGAAGGATCCGTTGTCTGCGATCGTCATCAGGTAGTCGATATCGGTCGAATCCCCGGAGTGTCCGATGACCACTTTGCTCAGATCCGCGCCCTCCTCCTTGAGGACTCTCTGTGCGACCAGGCCCGATTCGGTGCTCGGGTTTGTATGGACCGTGATGGGCACACCGGTCTGCGCGCTCGCCTGACCGACGGCGCGCATCGTGCGTTCGACTCCAGGGGTGAGGCCGGGCGTTTCGATGGCGCACTTGAGGAACGCCGCCTTGACTCCTGTGTCTGCGATGCCGGTCTCGATATCAGCGACGAAGAGACCGACGAGCGGCTCCGGCTCATCGATGAGCAGGCCAGGGCCGTGGTAGTCGAATTTATGCGGCAGATCATTGAATGTGTAGAGCCCGGTGGCCACGACGATGTTGAGATCGATCTGCTCCGCCAGCTTCTGAACCCGGGGAATGTAGCGTCCGAGTCCGACGACGGTGGGGTCGAAGATCGTGTCGATGCCTGCGGCCTTGAGATCATTGAGCTTTGCCACGGCGTCGGCGATCTTCTCCTCCTCGTCCCACCCCATGTCGTAGTTCTGCCGCATCTCCTCGTTGACGATGAAGATGTGCTCGTGGACGAGGGTCCTGCCGAGGCTGCTGCTGTCGATGGGGCCGGTGACAGTCTGCACTTGTGCCATAGGTGCTGCTCCTTCGCATACGTGGCTCGACCGTGCACCAGATGCCACAGCCACTTGAAGTGATGCGGCTCACACGGCTACTCTTACGTTATCGAATATGAACTCAATTTCAAGTGTGGCTTGGCACCCACAGAAAGGCAGACCATGACAACTCCCATTCGCCCCACCTCGATCGCCGACCTCGAGGCACTCGTCGGCCAAGAGCTCGGCCCGACCGACTGGCATGTGCTGGTCCAAGACGACATCAACGCCTTCGCCGATCTGACGAATGACCATCAGTGGATCCACGTCGATGAGGAGCGAGCGGCCCAGGGGCCGTTCGGCGGAACGATCGGCCACGGCCTCTTCACGCTCTCCCTGGGGCCGGCTTTCATGGAGGAACTCATGGCCTTCGACGGCTTCGCGCACAGCCTCAACTACGGCTACGGCAAGGTCCGCTTCCCGAATCCTCGACCGGTGGGCTCACGAGTTCGCATGCATGCCACCGTCACCGAGGTGGAGCGAAAGAAGTCCGGTTCCGCCCAGATCACGACGACCCAGGTCTTCGAAGCCGAAGGCATCGACAAGCCCGTGTGCGTGGCCGAATCGATCGGCTTCTTCACCGAGCACGGCGCAGAAGTCTGACACCCAAGCCTCCCCACACGACTGAAGGAATCCGCATGAACATGTCAACACTCTTCAACCTCGACGGACGCAGCGCTCTCATCACCGGCGGTTCGCGCGGCATCGGCCGAATGATCGCAGAAGGATTCGTCCAACTCGGCGTGCGCGTCTACATCACCGCCCGCAAGGCCGAAGAATGCGACGCTGCGGCCGCTGAGATGTCTGAACAGGGAATCTGCACCTCCATCCCCGGCGACATCTCCACACCGGAAGGACTCGACACCGTCGTCTCGCGACTGCGGGAACATGAGTCGAGCCTGGACATCCTCGTCAACAACGCCGGAGCCGCCTGGGGCGCACCCTTCGACGAGTTCCCCGAACACGGCTGGGACAAGGTCATGGACCTCAACCTCAAGGCACTGTTCTTCCTCACCCAGAAACTCACCCCCGAACTGCGTGCAGCCGCTGCCGGCGAGGACCACCTCGCCAAGGTCATCAACATCGCCTCCATCGACGGCATCCGCACGAACCCGAACGAGACGTACAGCTACCACGCGAGCAAGGCCGGAGTCATCCACCTGACCAAGCGGCTTGCCGCTCAACTCGCCCCGGACGGAGTGATCGTCAACGCAATCGCCCCCGGAGCCTTCCCCTCACGGATGAACAAGGACGCCCGCGACCACGGTGATGAAATCCAAAAGCGTGTCCCCGCAGGACGCATCGGCTCACCCGAAGACATGGCCGGGGCCGCAACCTACCTCGCCTCACGCGCCGGAGACTACGTGGTCGGCGAGACCATCGTCGTCGACGGCGGAGTCGTCGCATCAACAGGCCTCTAAGACGAAGTGAACAAGAAAGGCCAGACATCATGAAGGCAGTACAGCTCAACGCCACCGACGGGCCCAGCGCACTCGGCCTCGTCGACGTCGAAGCACCCGCGGCTGAACCGGGCACGGTGCTCATAGACGTCGCCTATGCAGGCGTGACATTCCCCGAACTCCTGCAATCCCGCGGGCAATATCAGATGCAGCCGCCCCTGCCCTACACCATGGGGTCCGAGGTCGCCGGAACGGTACGCGAAGTGGGGGAAGGAGTCACCGGCTTCGCTGTCGGAGATCGTGTCCTCGGCGTTGCCGGCACCGGAGGCTACGCCGAGATCATGGCAGTCCCCGCCGCGAGCGTCCTGCCCCTGCCGGAGACTGTGTCCCTAAAAGCTGGGGCGGGAATGCCGATGAACCTGCTCACAGCCGACTTCGCACTGCGTGTACGAGGAAACCTTGAGGCAGGGCAGAGCGTCCTCATCCACGGTGCTGCCGGAGGTCTCGGCAGCGCACTGGTCCAGGTCGCGCTCGCCTACGGTGCCGAGGTCATCGCCGTCGTCTCGACTGAGGAGAAGGCGGAAACGGTGACCAACCTCGGCGCTCAGCATGTGGTCTTCGCCGATGGATTCAAGACGAAAGTCAAAGAGATCTACCCACACGGGGTCGACCTCGTCGCAGACCCCGTGGGAGGGGACCGGTTCACCGATTCCCTGCGGTGCCTGACGACGTTCGGCACGCTCCTCGTGCTCGGTTTCACCGCGGGCCAGATTCCTGAAGTGAAGGTCAATCGACTGTTGCTGAACAACATCTCCGTGGCAGGCGTGGGCTGGGGTGCCGCGTTGGCCGGCGGCCCGAGATGGTGGCTCAGCAGTGGGAGTCGCTGTGGCCGCACCTGTCAGCGGGGATCCTCAACCCGAGCATCCACGCTGTTCTGCCGATGCAGGAGGCAGGGAAAGCACTCGAGATCATCGACTCCCGCTCGGTTCGAGGCAAAGTGCTCCTCGACGTCAACGGAGACGAGAACGATCCAGCCGCCTCGGCGAGGTGAGCATTTTTCGCAGAACCGAAAAATTTCGCTGTACTGAAACATTTCGCTCTACCGATCAGAACTGATGAGAAAGCAGGAACCATGGACTTCGCACCTGACGAGAAGACCCGCGAATACCAGGACAAACTCAACGCCTTCATGGACGAATTCGTCTACCCGGCAGAGTCGGTCTACCACCAGCAGCGTGCGGAGGCCGGGGATCCGAACTTCCACCCGCCGATCCTCGAGGACCTCAAACGGGAGGCGAAGAGCCGGGGACTGTGGAACCTGTTCCTGCCCTACGAGGGATGGGGTGCGGGGCTGACGAACGTGCAGTACGCCCACCTCGCCGAGATCACGGGCCGAAGCCCGGAGATCGCGCCCGAAGCCATCAACTGCAATGCCCCGGATACGGGAAACATGGAAGTGCTCACCCTCTTCGGGACCGACGAGCACAAAGAGAAATGGCTCAAGCCGCTGTTGGCGGGAGAGATCGCCTCAGCCTTCTGCATGACAGAGCCAGCCGTGGCCAGCTCCGATGCGACGAACATCGAAATGAGCATCGCCTCCGACGGTGACGACTACGTGCTCAACGGTCGGAAGTGGTTCGCCTCGAATGCGCTCCACGCCAACTGCAAAGTCTTCATCGTCATGGGCAAGACCGACCCGAGCGCCGAGACCCACCGCCAGCAGTCGATGCTGGTCGTGCCCAAGGACACTCCGGGAATCACGATCGTCCGCGGACTGCCTGTGTTCGGGTACATGGACCGCGAGGGCCACGCCGAAATCCTCTTCGAGGACGTGCGGGTGCCCAAGTCCGCACTGCTCTCCGGTGAAGGCGAAGGCTTCGCCATCAGCCAGGCACGATTGGGCCCCGGCCGCATCCACCACTGCATGCGGTCGATCGGCATGGCAGAACGCTCCCTCGACCTGCTCATCGACCGGGCCCAGCAGCGGGTGACCTTCGGCCAGCCCGTCGCCGAGCGGGCCAACATCCAAGAGTGGATCGCCGAGGCGCGCATCGAGATCGAAGCCACCCGTCTCCTCGTGCTCAAGGCGGCATGGATGATGGACACCGTGGGCAACAGAGAAGCGGCGACGGAGATCGCGGCCATCAAGGTCAAAGCCCCCGAGATGGCGCTGAAGATCGTCGACCGCGCCATCCAGGTCCACGGCGGCGGTGGCGTCACCGACGACTTCCCGCTGGCCGGCTTCTATGCCCACCTGCGCACCCTGCGACTTGCCGACGGACCCGACGAGGTGCACAAGCGCTCGATCGCCCGGCGGGAGCTGCGCCGGCGAAAGAATGCTCGGGAAGCCGGATGAGCGTCGAGCTCAACCTGACTGCGCTCGCCGTCTGGATGCGCGGCGTGGGGGAGTCCGTCGTCGGTGTCCTCACAGGGACTCGGGTCGGACAGGGGCAGTCGAACCTCACGTACCGCATCGATGACGAGGCCGGGCAGTCCTGGATTGCGCGCAGGCCCCCGCTGGGAAAACTGCTCGCCTCGGCGCATGACGTCGAACGCGAGCATCAGATCATGGCGGCGCTGCAGGGAACGGGAGTGCCCGTGCCCACCACGATCGGTGTGTGCACCGACGAGGCTGTTGCCGACGTTCCGGTCTTCCTCATGACACATGTCGAGGGCACAGTCATCGACGATGAGGAGGCCGCGCGATCACTGGCTCCGAAGGTGCGACGCAGCTTCGGCCTCAACCTCGCACGCACGCTTGCCCAGATCCACGCCGTCGACATCGATGCTGTGGGGCTGGGCGAGCTCGCCTCGCGGAAGCCCTACGCGCCGAGGCAGCTCAAACGGTGGAGCCGACAGTTGGAGGAGAGCCGAACTCAGGATCGGCCTGACCTTGATGCGCTGACAGATCTGCTGCGCGAGCACGTTTCGGCACCGGATGAGATCGCGCTGGTCCATGGTGACTTCCACGTCCGCAATGTCATCATCGACGACAGCACGGGCGAGATCCGTGCTGTTCTGGATTGGGAGCTCTCGACCCTGGGCGATCCTCTGGCCGATATGGGCAGTGCGCTGGCGTATTGGACGCAGGCCGGTGAGATGCCGGGCGGAATGTTCACTGCCTCCACCTTGGACGGCTTTCCCACGCGGGCGGAGATGGCTGCGGAGTACCTGCGTGCTTCGGGACGCAGTGGGCAGGCGCTGGGTTTCTGGCATGTGCTGGGAGTGTGGAAGGTCGCCATCATCGCCGAGGGCGTCTATCGCAGGGTCCTCGACAATCCAGAGAACGCTGCCGGAGTCACTCTCACTGCGGAGAACATTCAGGCGATGGTCGACCACGGTTGGGACGTCGCTCGGGAGAACGGGTTGGCGTCATGAGAGAGTCGGGGACCGCGGTCGGTGTGTCGGCGGATTGTATGATGGGCTGATCATGTCGAAGAGCGAAGAACAGGGTCAGGAACCGCCCGTACAGGGCGCTACCGCACCGAAGCGTGATCTCCCGTCGACCCCGCGCGGCCTGAGGACTCGGGCCGCTCTCGTGGCTGCGGCTCGCACTGTCTTCGAACGCGATGGGTTCATCGATTCGCGGCTCACGGACATCACGAAGGAAGCCAAGTGCTCCACCGGCACCTTCTACACGTACTTCGACAGCAAAGAAGAGGCTCTCGCTGCAGTTCTGCATGAGGCGCAAGAAGATATGCTCCACCCCGGCCCGCCGCAGGAGCACCACGAGAATCGCAGCGTCATCGAGTCACTTGATGCCGGCAACCGTGCCTATATCAAGGCGTATAAGCGCAATGCCAAACTGATGCTCCTGCTTGAGCAGGTCGCCGCGGTTGATCCGGAATTCAGGCAGCTGCGCCTGGATCGGGGGCAGGCCTTCGCCAAGAGAAACTGCAAATGGGTGAGGAAGCTCCAGGACGAGGGCTATGCTGATCCGAGTCTTGACCCGGTGATGTCTGCCAGCGCATTGTCGCTGATGGTCGGACGTATGGCGTATTACAAGTACGCACTGAAGCAACCAGGCTGGGGCTCGGATGACCTCCTTGCGGAGACCGCAACGAAGCTGTTGGTCAATGCGCTGGGCATCCCGGCCGACGGTTCCCGCCGCACTTAGGAGTCAGCAATGACAACGACAACGACGTCACACGAAGAACCCATCGGTCATCCCTTCGACAATGGCTCGGTGGCAGCGCGCTTGGCCGAGCTGCCGGTCACCGCTGAGGCGCGGGAACTGAGAGTGAGAACGCAGCGCGGCGATTTCCGCGGCTTCCGGGCCACTCCTGCCCGCCCTGACCCGGCCCTCGGCGATGCGCTGCTGCTGCACGGGTGGCCGGAGTTCGCATCCTGTTGGGAGTCCACGGCTGCGCTCCTTCTTGAGCAGGGGATGAGCATCGTTGCCTACGACCAGCGGGGCTATTCGCCCGATGTGCGCCCCGAATCGGTCGACGAATACACGATGGCTCACCTCGTCGCCGATCTCGATGTGATCTCACGTGAGGTGGGGCTCGAGCGCTTCCACCTCGTCGGTCATGACTGGGGTGGGATGGTCGCCTGGCACTATGCGGCCAACCATCCCGAGCGGCTGCTCACCAGCACCGTCGTCTCGACTGCGCACCCGATCGCCCATGCCAAGCAGGTGCGAGCGGACCCGGATCAGTACGAGCGCATGGCCTATATGCGTTCGATCCAAGACCACCCGGAAGGCGTAGCCAGGACGCTGCTGCGCAACGACGGTCAGCGCCTCATCGAACTCTACGGCGGTGACGTCCCCGACGGCATGGCGGCCTCCTACGTGGAGCGGCTGAGCGAACCCGACGCGATGCTCTCAGTCCTCAAGTACTATCAGGCCGCTGATGGCCGCGAACGGACAGCGAGCACTCCGATCACTGTTCCAACGACCTTCGTGTGGGGCAGCGAGGATGTTGCCTTCACCCGCGGATCGGCTGAACTCAGCGCCAGCTACGTCGAGGGCCCTTACCGTTTCGTCCCACTTGTGGGCGCCTCGCACTGGCTCCCGGAATCACGGCCCGAGGACATCGCACGTGCCGTCCTCGAGCGGGTGCGGGAGCACGCGGCTTCATAAGTGCAGGCAGGGCAGGTGCCTATCGACGGTGCTCGCGCCGCTGGCGATCAATAGTCATTGCGATAAGACCCAATCGGCGACCGCATACAGCGTCTCGACCTCGGTGGGCAGCTGCGTGTCGTCAGAGGGCAGTGCTTGTGCGATCGAAAGCCCGTTGACGAAGGTGAAGAGGATACGGGCTCGTCGAGCATTGTCACCTGGCAGCAGTGCGCCTTCGTCCTCGAGGGTATTCAGGCAGTATTCGATGCGGCGGTGAAGCTCTCGTTCGCTGGCCAAGTACTGTGCCCTGGCCCCTTCCGAGGGCTCGGTTGCGATGTAACGGTCGAAGGTCTCACGCCACGCGTCTCGTGGATCGGCTCCGGCCGATACGAGAAGCCGTTGCAGACATGCCACGAGTCTCTCCCGTGCAGGTATCGAGGTGTCATGAATTGCGTCGACGGGAATGATCAGGTCATACACCCGAGCGATCACCTCATCCATTAGCGCACGTTTGGTGGGGAAATGGTGTTGGAGCGAACCCGTGCTCACTCCGGCCCGCTTGGCAACTGCCCGCACGCTCATCATCGCTCCGGGCTCTTCTCCGAGCATCGTCGCGGCGGCCCACAGGATCTTTTCTCTGCTGCTGATGCCCTCTGGTGGTTGAAGTTCCATCATCCCCCTTCCAATACGCCGTATTAGTAGTTTACGCTAGTGACCATCAAGTCACCAATACACTGTATTGCTCTAGAGGGTATTGCGGTGGTCACTGTGGAAGGAATCTCATGACGACGTCAAGTAGGCCTGTCTGGCTTCTCAGCCCTGAGGGGAGACCAAAGGACTTCTCTGCAGTTCCCAGTGGAGTGGAATATCACCGAGTCCTCGCCGGCAACCATCGGCGCATAGGACGCGGCATCCTTGCGATCGTGCTGCTGCTGGCAGGACTGGTCTTCTTCTCCCTCGCCGCCAACTGGCTCAACGCCGTCATCGACACGGGGCTGGGAAACAGTCCTTCCGACTACACGCCGGCCCGGCATGCCGGAAGCATGATCGGCCTTGCCCTTCTCATCCCGTGGAGCATGCTCATCCAGCGCCGGCTCTACGGAAAACCCGCAGCGTCGCTGCACTCCGTGTCCTCGCGGTTCCGATTCGACCTGCTCGGCAAATCGCTTCTGGTGTTCGGTCCTGCGTGGCTCTTCGTCAACGCCATCGGCTTTCTGGGGCCGGTTGAAGAGGTCCCTTGGGCGCACACGGATCTCATCGCAATGTTCATCATCACCTTCCTCCTGACTCCGCTGCAGGCGGCGGGTGAGGAATACGGCTTCCGCGGATTGGTCTTCCGCATCCTCGGGAGCTGGACGCACAGCCGGCGCCTCGGGTTGATCATCGGAATCGTCGTCACCAGCGCGGCATTCACCGCCATGCACGGATCCACCGATCCGTACATCATCACCTGGTACCTGACTCTGTTCAGCTGCTTGTCGATTATCACTTGGCGCACGGGTGGGCTTGAGATCGCAATCGTCCTCCACGCTGTGCTCAACACCCTGAGCTTCCTGGCAGCGTTCTATCTGCGGATTGACTTCGGAGCGGCCATCGGAGACCGGTCCGCCGGGGTTGGAACGCCTTACCAGCTGCTTCCCGCGTTCGTGATCGCGGTCATCACGGCGATCATCTGGTGGTGGACACGCAAATCAGGCCCTGCGCGCACCCCAAGTGATCAGTTGCCACGCGGAGACGAGGGCTGAGACGTCTTCTCCACTGATGCCGATGTGCGGGATATGCTCACAGTCTGACCCCATCCTCTGCCCTTGATGCGTCACTGCAGCAGGCCAGAGCGAAGCATACGTGAGGAGACATGAGCAAGATGCGCGCGGTAGTCCAGAACGAATTCGGCGCCCCGGAAGTCCTCACGCTGATCCACGACGCACCGATACCCGAACCCATTCCCACCGAGGTCCAGGTGCGTGTCAGCCATGTGGGAGTCAACCCGGTGGATGGAAAGACCCGTGGCGGAGCATCCGTAGCAAAGCTCATGGGTGCTTTCCCCATCACCGTCGGATGGGATATCGCAGGCGAGGTCTCCGCCCTGGGCAATGGGGTGAATCGCTTCTCCGTCGGTGACCGTGTCTTCGGGATGCCTCGCTTTCCCTACCCGGCCAATGGGTATGCCGAATTTGTCACCTCACCGTCTCGCCACCTCGTGCGCATTCCCGATTCTCTGGATTCCGCGACTGCCGCGTCGATCCCTCTGCCTGCCACGACGGCGTATCAGATCGTGCACGAAGCCGCTGATGTGCGCGGCGGTCAGAGCGTGCTCGTCCTCGGCGGTGGCGGCACCGTCGGGACCTACGTCGTGCAGATGGCGAAGAAGCTCGGCGCGACTGTCATCGGTCACGCAACAGGGGAGAAGCTGAAGCATCTCAAGTCTCTTGGTGTGAATCGGGTGATCGACTATGCGAGTGAAGAATTCGACGACCCCAACCTCGGCGGCGGTCCGGTTCGCGATGTCGACGTCGTCATCGACCTCATCGGTGGGGAGTTCGCCCTCCGCGCAGTTCCACTGACCAAGCCAGACGGGATCGTCGTAGGAGTGCCCTCGGGACAGCAGCAGGGCCTCGACGCCGCAGCCGCCCAGGCAGGTGTCCGATGGACGAACGTCATCGTCGAACCGGATCATGTCGCGCTCGAATACGTGGCTGAGCTCATCGAGAACGGGGAGCTTCATGTGCCCGCTCCGGCCACAGCCCTGCTCGAGGACGTTGTGGAGGTTCATCGGCAGATGGACGAGGGGCACCTGCCGAAGACAGTGCTGACGCTGTGACCGCTTGACGATCACACCTCCACGGGGCGCTCGCGCCGTGCCACACTGATCCCATGACGGACGTGAATGCGATGTCTTCGACGGAGAAGATCGAACGCGGTGCCACCGCTGTGCACCAGGTGGGTCTGCAGGGGGCGGCGATTGATGCGCTGCCGGCAGGAGCTGTTCCTGGAACTCGAGCAGAGGCCTACTCGATGCAGACCCGCTATGCCGAGTTGGAAGGTCAGCCCACCCTCGGATGGAAGATTGCGGCGACGAGTGAGGCCGGGCAACGGCACATCAATGTCGAGGGCCCGCTGGGCGGTCGCGTGCTCGCTGATCGCGTCCAAGGCGATGGGGAGGCCGTGTCGCTGAGCGGCAATTCGATGTGTCTGGCCGAGCCGGAGTTCGTGTTCGTCCTCGGCACGACGCTGCCGCCGCGCCCAAACCCTTACACCCTCGACGAGGTTATGGAGGCGGTGGATGCGCTGCACTTCGGCATCGAACTGCCAAGTTCCCGCTTCACCGATGTCACCACAGCCGGTGCACTGCAGATGATCGCCGACAACGCCTGCGGCCACCGATTCGTACTGGGGCCAGCGGCGAAAGAATCCTGGTCCTCGCGCGATCTGGCAGAGGTGTCGATGACCGCCGATGTCGATGGTCCATCAGGGTCCCGGACCATTGAGGGCGTAGGTAGAAACGTTCTCGGTGACCTAGTCGCCGCATTGACCTGGCTGGTCAATGAGCTCTCAGCTGTCGACATCGGTCTGGAGGCAGGGGACTTCATTACCACGGGCACGTGCAGCGAACCCATCCCAGTGGAACCAGGCGACTCCTTGTCTGCGAAGTTCGACGGTCTGGGCGTTGTCGCCTGCACGTTTGTTGACTGAATCGGTGGGGTGGAGGTTTCTTCCATGCAACCATCAAACAGATGACGCAGCCTGACGGGCAGAACGAAGACGGCCCGTGTCATACCCGTCTGCCATGCTGTTTCCATGTCTGAAACGCAGCCTTTTCAGAGCAATGTCGACCAATCCGATCTCAATGATCTCAACGACCGACTGGCCCGAACTCGCTGGACGGACCAGCACCTCGGTATCGGCTGGTCGCATGGGGTCAACGGCGACAATCTGCGAGAGATGGTCGGTAGCCAGAGCATTTGCTTCGCTTCAGTTCGTCCCTCGCGTAGAATAGGGATAACTAATAAAATCTCGTTCGAGGTGGTGGGCGCAATGACAACTTCTGTGGATGTACTTCAGTACATCAAGTTTGCATTGCCCGAGGTTAGTGTCACGAAAGCCATGAAGCTGGTCTATTACACACAGGCTTGGTCACTGGCATGGACTGGACAAGATGCTTTCTCCGATCCAGTTGTAGCTTGGCAGTACGGGCCGACCACAGAACTCGCGTACAAGAATTTTACCGCCACGGTGCCTCGATCGGACGGCATTTCCGCCGAGCTCAAGAGCGTCGTCGATGCGATAGTCGGTTATTACAATCAATTCACGGCTACGCAGCTCGTGGATCGGACTCATAGCGAGTCGCCTTGGAAGAAGACGTTCAACTCTCTTAGCGGGGGGCACGAAGCTGGCAGGGCGATTGCCCCGACGGATATGAAGAAGGAGTACACGATGCAGGCGCTGAAGGGCGAGGGTCCAACTAGGCCTAGTTTTGATGCTGCCATCATCGGTGATGAGAAGTTCGAAAAGCTTCTGAGCAAGATCCGCACCGAGCGGAGAGAAGCCCTGGACCTCCTCGCATCTAGGTGATCGAGTATTTAAGCGTGGATCTTGTTATCAAGATCCACGACAGAGAGTCCTCGGCTCCTCTACTTGAGTACGGCAAGCTCGAGTCGGCGGTCCTCTCGCCACAGACCGACTATTTCGGCCAAGTGCCGTATGCGACTCTGTTTGAGAAGGCAGCTGTCCTCTTATCTCATATCGCCAACGCTCATGCCTTTCTCGACGGGAACAAGCGTTGTGCGTGGGCCTCATGCGAGCTATTCCTCTTGGCCAACGGCGTGGAACTCAACCTCGGGACACAGTCACTTGTTGCCTTCATCGAGGACGAAGTTGTCGACAACAATCTGTCTGTTAAGGAGATAGCGGTCTGGCTCAGTCAACGCCAGGCTTGAATAACTTCTACTTCGCTGGTGGGTCTGCTCCTAGCTTCAGGCCGCGAAGACTCCCGGTGTCGTTCCCAACGTCCGGCGGAAGTGCCGGGTGAGATGGGACTGGTCGTGGAAGCCCGACTGGGCGGCCGCCTCCGCGGGGGAGTGGCCGGTCAGGAGCAGTCGGCGGGCGCGGTCCACGCGACGGCCGATGACGTACTGGTGCGGGGCGATCCCGTAGGTCTGGGTGAATACCCGGACGAGGTGACTGCGGTGGGCACCTAAGTCAGCGGCCGCCTCGGCGATGGTGAAGGTCTCGTCCAGGCGATCATCGAGCAGATGACGCAGACGACGGGCCAAGGGCTTGTCAGAAGCAATGTCGACCGGTGACTTCAGATGCGGCTGCACGAGCTCGCGCAGGGCAAGGACCCCGCACTCGGCGGCGAGGACATCGGCTGGATCATTCAGTGCGGCATGGATCTGGTCGACAGTCGACGTGACGCTCGGATCGAAGAGCGTCGGAGCCTCCGCCGCAGCATCGACGGCGCTCAGGGACAGCCATTCGGGTTCGAGGTAGAGCACGCGTTTGCGGAACGGAACATCAGGAGTCGCCGAGCGACCATCGTGGGGCACCTGCGGCGGCAGCAGCGTCACCGTCGAGTTCGTCGTCCGGTGCTCGTGCCGGTCCAGATCGTAGGTGACGGTGCCCTGATCGACGAGCAGAACCGTCCACGAATCATGAGTGTGGGACGGGTAGGCATGATGCTCGAACTGTGCGTGGAGGACCTCCTGCACCTGGGGCACATTCGGGTGCCATGCGTGGATCACATCTGCCATGTCACAAACGTACAAGACCCACCTGTGGAAACCGGCCAGAGTGGGAGCATGCACGAAAACACGAACACAGCAGAGACAGATGCAGGCACCTCCACCGATACGGTCGGAGCAACCGGCACCGAAGTGGTCCGATTCGATACGAAGGTCGTCGTGGTGCTCCGCGATGACCTGCTTCCCTGGCAGGAACTCAACGTCACAGCGTTCCTGACCAGCGGTATCGCCCACAGCGAACCGGGTTTGGTGGGGGAGAACTACCGCGACGGTGACGGCAATGACTATCTTCCGATGCTGCGCCAACCGGTCCTTGTTTTGACGGCAGATGGAGGGCTGCTGGCGAAAGCGCGGGAGAAGGCGCTCGGCCGCGGGATTCCTCTGGCGATCTATACGGAGGAACTGTTCTCGACCGGACACGACGCCGCCAACCGCGAGGCCGTGGCCTCGGTTGCGGCTGAGGACCTCAACCTGGTGGGGATTGCTCTGCGGGGGCCGAAGAACGCAGTGGATCGGGTGGTGAAAGGCGCGCGGATGCATGGGTGACCAGGGGCGCCCCACTATTTGTCAATTTCAGTGGTATCCAAAGAACAGGATTCGGTTGCTCAGGCCGAATGCTCAGCGAAAGGGAAGTAGCCGCGCTCTTGGTTCTCCAGAGCACCCGTGACTTCGGCTCCGAGACTGTTCCGAACGTGAGAGCGGACGAGATCGGCTGCCGCAATCCCATCGCCGGCAATGACGAGCTCGAGGATCTGATGGTGCTGATTCTGATCGATGGTCCGGGGCTTGGCGCCTGCCGGGAGTTCTAGGCCGATACGTCTGTACCGATCCGATTTGTCCCATAGGTCGTCTAGGAGCTTGATCATCACATAATTGTGAGAGGCGACGTAGATCGACCGATGGAATGCCCGGTGCGCAGTGATGGCTTCCTCGCCCCAGTCCCGAGTGACAGGCAACAGCTCATCGGCTGCAGCTTTCATCGCAGCAATGTCCCGGTCGGTCCTGCGTTTCGCAGCCAGTTCGGTGGCGGATGGGTCCAGCGAGTACCGAACCTCAAGAAGATGGCGCGCTTCGGACGCGCTCATCGGAGCGACGCGTGCGTCCCGATGCGCATCTATCGTGAGCCAATCTTCGCTCGCCAGTCTTCGGATTGCCTCACGAAGCGGGGTGATGCTCATCCCCAAGTCGGCAGCGAGTTCATATTGCGACAAACGCGAACCGGGAACCAGCTCGCCTGATGTGATCCGACGCCGCAGCTCCGCGTATGCCTGCGCACCTTTGCTCGGCATTTCGCCAGCGCCATTCATGGTGACCTCATTCCCAAAAAAGGCCCTCTCGGCCTTGTACCGCTCGTCCGGCCAGTGTACGGTATAAGCATCTTATAAGTGTCTTATAAGATCTAAATTTGAAGAAGGAGGACCATGAGGATTGTCTCTGCTCATGCGGGTACCATTCCGATCAGTTCGTCGATGCGCAATGCCTACATCGATTTCAGCAAGATGGACTGCACGATCCTGGCGCTTGTCAGTGATGTCATTGTCGACGGCAAGCCGCTGGTCGGCTATGGCTTCAACTCGAACGGTCGGTACAACGCGACTGCAATCTTGAACGACCGCATCTTGCCTCGACTCGAGAACGCATCGATTGACGAGCTCACCGACAATGGCGAGCTCTCCCCAGCCAAGGCGTGGGACATCATGATGGCCAACGAGAAGCCGGGCGGTCACGGCGAACGTTCTGTCGCCGTAGGCGTTGCCGATATGGCACTTCACGACCTGGCAGCCAAGATCGCAGGAGTTCCTCTGTACCGTTGGATCTCCGACCACTACGGTGACGGCAACCCCGATGACGACGTTTTCGTCTACGCAGCTGGCGGCTACTACGCCCCAGGCAAGACGCTGAGCGATCTTCAGGACGAGATGCGAGGCTTCCTCGCATCCGGCTATGAGAACGTCAAGATGAAAATCGGCGGTGCCGACCTCGCTGAAGACCTCGAGCGCATCGAAGCCGTCATCGACGTACTCGACGGAGACGGCTCGCGACTCATGGTCGACGTCAACGGCAAGTTCGATCTCCAGACCGCGCTCGAATATGGCAATGCCATCGACCAGTACAACCTGTTCTGGTACGAAGAGGTCGGAGATCCTCTCGACTACGGACTCAACGCAACACTGTCGGAAAGCTACCGCAACCCCATTGCCACCGGTGAGAACCTCTTCTCTGTCCAAGACGCCCGTAACTTGATTCGATACGGGGGCATGCGGGCCGACCGCGACTACATCCAAGTCGACCCGGCTCTGAGCTATGGGCTCACAGAGTACCGACGTGTCCTCGACATGCTCTCCCAGCACGGATGGTCCTCACGCCGTTGCATCCCGCACGGCGGTCACCAGTTCTCGCTGCACATCGCTGCCGCGCTCAAGCTCGGCGGAAACGAATCGTACCCAGGGGAGTTTCAACCCACCGGCGGATTCACAGACGACGCCATCATCTCCCACGGCCGAGTATCACCCGGTGACCTTCCGGGCATCGGGCTGGAAGGAAAGGCCGCGTTCTACGACGTGCTCCGGGACCTGCACGCCTGATCTCAGCACATCTGGCTGGCGGCCCTCCGTGGCCTTCTCGGCAACAGGGCCGCCAGCTGCTTCTTACTATCTGCATGTCCCGGGTAGCCATCTCGATCGCCGTCAACGCAGCCGGCTCTTCTTGTGACACCAACCGGCTTCTACACACCCGGCACCAGACGACGGAGTCAAACCTCGCAACACATGCGAGACACGATCTGACACCGCAATATGTACGCCGAGCAAGAGACCAAAGAAGGTACAGCAATGGCAACAGCACACTCTCATCTCAACGCCATATGGGGAAGCCTGTGGACGTCGCACAACGAGATCAAAAGGCTTCTCACATTCTCAAATCGACGGAAGCCGTCTCCCATCCAAACGATGGCCATGAGTGGCACGGCCGAGGAGACCTCTACCGAAGAACGTTCCAGTGACACTAATGCTGAGCGTGAAACAGATACAAACTCCTCAGGGCCCGGTTACACTCCCGCACGCCTGACCGGTCTGGTGCTAGGGCCACTGCTCTTCACCCTCACCCTCGTCTTCTTCAAACCTGACGGACTCAGCCCGGAGGCGCAAGCAGTCCTCGCCAGCACGCTGTGGGTTGCGACTTGGTGGATCACCGAGGCGATCCCGATCCCTGCCACATCCCTACTTCCCGTGGTGCTATTGCCCCTCACAGGTGCGCTGGACGGGGATTCGGTCGTTGCAGCCTATGGCAATGACATCATCTTCCTTTTCATCGGCGGCTTCACTCTGGCGATTGCCATGGAAAAGTGGAATCTGCACCAACGCATCGCACTCTCGATCGTTGCAGCGATAGGCACGAGCCCACGCCGAATTGTGCTCGGGTTCATGGTCGCGACAGGCTTCCTCTCCATGTGGGTATCAAACACCGCTGCCACAATGATGATGATCCCCGTCGGCTTGGCGGTTGCCTACCAGGCCGCACGTTCTCTGCGTGGGGGCGAATACCACGACGAACTTCCCAAGTTTGAGAAATCAATCATCTTCGGAATCGGGTATGCAGCCACCATCGGAGGGCTGGGAACGCTGATCGGCACGCCACCTCTCGCTGTGCTTTCTGCAACGGTCGGAGAGTTGTTCGGCGAAACCATTTCGTTTGCGCAATGGATGCTGTTCGGAGTCCCCATCGTCATTATTCTGCTGACGCTCACCTGGCTCTACCTCACGGGCGTGAAATTCAAGGTCCGCTTCAAGCAGCTTCCCGGCGGAGAAAAGCTCATCAGAGACGAGAAGGCTGGGCTCGGCTCAATGTCGAGCCAGGAGAAGACGGTGCTCGGTGTCTTCATCGCTGTTGCCTTCATGTGGGTCACCCGTTCATTCATCTGGGAAGACCTGCTTCCGGGGATCAGTGACGGCGTCATCGGCATCATGGGTGCGATCATGCTGTTTACCCTGCCAAGCCGCGGCACTCACGAGAAGCGCATCCTCCGTTGGGAGGATTCAACGAAGATTCCGTGGGGCATCCTCCTGTTGTTCGGCGGCGGCCTGGCAATTGCCGCAGGCTTCGTCGACAGCGGTCTCTCAGAATGGATCGGCGAACAGCTGCGCACGCTGGACGGGATCAACGTCTTCCTCGTGATCGTCATCTCCACCGCACTCGTGCTGTTCCTTACCGAGATCACCTCGAACGCGGCGACTGCAACGATGATTCTTCCGGTCATGGCAGCATTTGCCCTTGCCCTCGGCATCCACCCCTACGCGCTGATGGTGCCATGCGCAATGGCTGCCAACTGCGCCTTTATGCTCCCAGTAGGGACACCGCCGAATGCCATTATGTTCGGAACGGGCAAAATCACCATCATGGACATGGTGAAGTCCGGCTTCTGGATCAACATTCTCGCCCTGGTGTTCATCATTGCGGCAGTGTTCCTTGTGCTCCCTTGGCTGTGGGGGATCGACCTACTCTCGACCCCTGCCGCATTTCTGTGAATGGCCGTAGCGGATCGGGTGGTCATGGGGAATCGGATGTACGAATGAGGTGGCGGGGCATGAGTCTGGGATCGTGCGAAACGGCGGGCAACCTCGGCGGGGTAGGACTCAGTGGTGCGGGCCGGGAGCGGAATCCCGCCGGACGGTGTCTCGGTGTGCGATCGCAGTGCTCATCTCATCGATAGCAGTGCGAATCGTGTCGCCGTAGCAGTTGCGGTCATGATTCGGTTCCTTCTGTTGCAAGGGCTGGTCGTGGGCAAGGCATGAGGACTGTTGTCAGGTCGCCATCGTCGGCCGACCGGAGAGTGACCGGCTGGTCCGTGCCGCGAATGTTGAACATCAGATCGCCGCCGAGGGCGTGGCTCAGCGCCGGATACAGGGTGATCAGTTCGAAACACAGCGTCAGGTCAGGGCCACTTGCAGAGCCTGCGAGTTCGATCGGCGTCATGCCGGGTATGAGCAGGCTTGGCTGCTGTCCGGCTACCCGTATGCCAACAAACTCAGGCGCCTGCTTCTCCAGAATGTTGAGTAGTGACTTCTTCTCTATCGTGAGGTGAAGCGTCACCGGTGACAGTACAGAGATCATCTCTCGGTAGTCGGGAAATACTACCGTGCGCAGGGGCAGGTCGGCAACAGTTCCGTCGATGAACTGGATGCCCAGGGTTATCGTCCCAGCTGTGAGCTTGACGGTCGGACTCCGCCGTAATTGTGAATGAAGACGGCGAAGATCATCTCCGTCAACAGTCCCGGACCAGGTGGTGGGCCCTGCAGGCTGGTGCACCAGTGTGCGAATTGCGAGCCGATACCGATCCGTGGCAATCAGCGTGACGGCATCTGATGCGACCTCGACCCGGATGCCGCTGAGAATCGGTGTGCTGAGGTCATCGATTGTGGTGGCAAGGACCTGGTCCAAGGCACCAGCGAGGACTACCCCCGATATCGTACCGAGAGGCTGATGGTCGTCGTTGCCCAACGTCACCTTGAGTTCCGAAGCCGCTTGCCGCGCTTCGGCGGCATCTACATCTACTGCGCCAAGCTGATCGTCGATCATCCGTACGGCATCGTCTTCGTCCGCGGCGAAGAATCGACTGATGGAGAGAAGTGGCATGCCGATCGCCCGGAGCAACCGAAGCCGATACGCGAGACTCAACTGCGATTCTCCGTAGCGCCGGTAGCCCGTCAACGCGTCGACGTCGGCAGGTCGGAGCAGACCGGTATCGTCATAGAAGCGCAGAGCGCTCGCCGTCATACCGGTCAGCTTCGCGAACTCTCCGATCGACATCAGTTCATTGTCAGTCATGTGACCATCATCGGGCCTCAACTAAGTTGAAGGTCAACCCACCAGTGTCGGTGTTCAGCGCGAACCCTGCCGGCGGCACGCTCTTTCGTTGAAGTTGCCTGGACGTTCTGCGGAAGCAAGGATGTGTGCATGGATGAGTCTCGAAGTGACCAGAGCGGCCAGTTGTCCGGATGCCGCGTGGTCCTGACCGCTCAGCGGAAGGCTGAACAGTTCGCGACCGCCCTTGAAAGGCACGGTGCGGCCATCGTTCATGCGCCCACACTGTCGGTCATCCCCAACGTCGATGACCCCGAACTCGTCGCACGCACCCGCGCACTCATCGACGCCCAACCCGACATCGTTGTAGTCACAACCGGAGTCGGTTTCAACGGCTGGGCCGAAGTCGCCGAGGCCGAAGGACTCAGCCAACAGTGGGCCGCCATGCTCACCGGAGCCCGGATCATTGCCCGCGGTCCCAAGGCTCGCGGGGCGATTCAGGCTGCCGGGCTGACACCGGCCTGGGTCGCTGAATCCGAGACCAACTCCGAGATCCAGCAGGTCCTGCTCGAACAGGGAGTGCATGGCCTTCGGATCGCGGTGCAGCACCACGGCGCTGGCGCCGACGGTCTGGACGAGGCCTTCGCCGCAGCCGGTGCCGAGGTCAGCTCGTTGGTTGTCTACCGGTGGGGTCCCGCACCGGATCCAGACGCCGTGGCGGCAGCGGTCGAACTCGTCGCGGACCGCCGTTGTGATGCCGTGGCCTTCACCTCGGCGCCCGGGGTCACCGCCTTCCTGGACGCTGCTCGTGACCAGGGACTACTGCCTGAGGTTGTCGCCGCGTTCACCGACAAGAACGGTGTCCTCGCCGCTGTGGTCGGCAACGTCACGGCGGCACCACTGGTGGAGCACGGAATCGAGCCGTTGATCCCCGAGAGGTTCCGCTTGGGCGCCCTCGTGCGCACCCTGGTCGCCGAACTCACAACCCGAAACTGACGCCGGTGAGCCGCTCGGATACCTCCCATAGGTGACGAGCGGTGGTGAGGTCGCTGGCCTTCGCCGATCGTCCCACCAGGGTGGGGGAGCCACGCAGTTCCCCGCGACCGTCTGGGCCGACATAGCTTGCTCCGGGGAGGTCCTGGGTCGCGGCGAACAGTGTGGGCAGGGCGCCGTGTTCACCGCTTTGAGCGAATAATCGTCCTGCGAGATTCGCCGCGGCAACGAGTACTTTGGGCTGACCTTTGGTCCCGAGGTTCGTTGCCGCGTAGCCCGGATGCGCGGCCACAGAGCGAACACTTGAACCGGTCCCGTCTAGGCGGCGCTGGAGTTCGAGGGTGAACAGCAGGTTCGCCAGCTTGGATTGGCCGTAGGACTCTGCGAATCCGTATCTGCGTGTGCTCAAGGTCAAGTCGTCGAAATGGATCTCACCAGCTTTGTGCGCACCGGACGCCACAGTCACCACTCGGTCGGTGACATGCGGCAGGAGGAGATTCGTCAGTGCGAAATGACCCAAATGGTTGGTGCCGAACTGCAGGTCGAAACCGTCCTTGGTCTGAGCGCCTCGGTGTCCGGCGACTCCTGCATTGTTGACCAGAATGTCGAGTCGACCACTCCACGACTGTGCGAACGATCTGATCGAGGACAGATCGGCGAGGTCGAGTTCCCGGACTTCGGTGCTCCCACGCATGGTGCGAGCAGCATTCTGGCCACGTTGCGTGTCACGGACGGCCAGAATGACGTGGGCTCCTGCTTGTGAGAACGCGGTTGCGGTGGCGGCTCCGACTCCGCTGGAAGCCCCGGTGACGACCACCGTGCGGCCATCCATTGAGGGCATGTCATCCGCGGTCCACCGATATTTCACCATCGTCCGAGGCTACGCAGTGGACTGTGCACGAGCAAGGCCTGGCCGGACGTCTCCGCTTTCAAGCTTCCTCGTCTATTCGATAAGTGAACGAACCGTGGTACTCATACACCCGCCCCAGTACGGGGACGTCAACGGTGAGCCGTACGTACTGGCGAGCCACCTCGTCGACATAGCGCTCGCTTAGGGCGATCACCGGACGAATCACCTTCGGAACAGGCAGACGAACCGGCCCCAACCGCACGGTGACGCCACGGCTGCCCAGGCTCACGCCACCGTCATCCGCCGCGACAGCGAAGGCCGCCTCCACTAGAGCTGGTCGGCCCAGCACATCGACGACGTGACCCGACTCGGACAGGGACACCGCGTCGACCATCGTCCAGGTGCCCGACTGCAGTTTTAGGGTGCGGGCCGCGGTCTGCTGGCCGTCAACGGTGCGGTTTTCGATCCGAAACGGGACCTGGTAATGCATTCCGGGCACGATCACATGACGTTGTGCCAACCACCCCAGCACCGGTCGCAGCCACCACCGTGTGGCGCCGAAACGTTCGAAAGTGCCTTCGCCGATACCGACCGAGCCTGCGGGGATCGCTGCAAAGTAGCGTTGCAGCACCGGATGCAGCTCAGGCAACTGGGAACCCAGGGCTCGCTCGTACGGCGATCTCGTCTCAGGTTCCATGCTGCGAGTATATGCGCAGGTTAAGGCGTGGTGTCTGAGGTTCACAGTCCCGAGAGAGCGATGTAGCGGTCTGTGAACCGACCAGCATCATTGAGGACGTGGCCCACGCGCTTGGGGGTGCGCAGGATGACCTGGCGGCGCAGTTTGATTCCCGCTTGGGCCAGCGAAGTGATCCTCTCCTCGAACACGTGCATGACGCTTAGATTGCGCAACCACACGTCGAAGGCCAGGTTGGCCGGCCCTGCCGAGGTGCCGACGTAGCGGATCTCGGGATGCGCGGACAGCGCCGAGGCAACCGTGCTCAGTTGGCGTGGTGGGATGTCGGCGAAGTACCAGACGTGGACCGGCCATTCGCTCCACGCGCTGGTCACATCTGCACGCGGCAGGAACTCTTTGGTGTGTATGAGCCGAGAGATCGCATCATGGACCTTCTGCTCGCTGACACCGAGCTCACGCGCCAAAGCTGCAACAGGCTTGCGGGCATCCTCACCCAATCTGGCCATCAGATCACTGCGAAACTGCGGGTCCAGTGTTCGTGCTGCCCTGGCCCGCGGGGGACGTGGGGCCGGCAACAACGCGACCTCCTCGGCGTCCAAGGCCCTGAGGCTCCATTTGGCACCCGTCTTCAGAGTCGACGTGGCAATATGCGTCTGCACCTCCCGGATGCCCGGCAGAGAAGGCAGAGTGTCGAGCAGAACGGTCGCGAGCGACTCATCGTCGGGTGCGATCAACGTGGCGATCAGGCAGGTGCCCGAGGACGTCACGTCCAAAGTCATCGCCATCGGAAGCTCCACCAGGGTCTCTGTGACTGCGGCCAGTGATCCGGGTTCGCAGTCGATCTCGACGAAGGCGAGATTGCGGCTGATGTTGAAACCCGAGGGGTGACCGATGACCTTGACCACCCCGGCAGCACGTAGGCGCTCATAACGTCGGGCGAGGACGACGGGGCTCTGCGCCAGGACTCGTGAGAGTTCACTCCAGGTTGCTCTGGGAGCGAGCTGGAGTGCGTGAATCAGCCGGGCATCGCTGTCTGAAATCAGAGAATCCATCACAATGACGTCAATTGTCACAGATTTTCCACGATCTGGTGTCTGGAGCACACTGCGTGACTAGCATCACTTGGCAGATCGTTTGACCCAACGACGGGAAACGACTCGATGCGAAAGGCACAACATATGGAGAAGACCACGTCGACTCTGGCTCAGACGGTCGGCCATCCGCTGCTGTGGTTCGGTGCGATCGCCGTCCTCGTCATCATCGCCGTCCAAAGCGTGATCTACCTGCGGGCGGCGAAGCGTGCCGCGGTCAAGGTGGGTATGAGCGGGACCGAGGTGAACACGGCCTTCCGCGCCGGAGGCATCTCCGCGATCGGTCCCTCGATCGCGGTCTGTTTGGTGGCGCTCGCCCTGCTTCCGCTCTTCGGCACACCCAGCACGATCACCCGCCTGGGACTCATCGGCAGCGCCGCCTACGAGACGATCGCGGCCAACCTCGCCCTCGGCGTCATGGGCACCGGACTCGGTGAGCCCAACGTCGACGGCAACATGCTGGTGACCATGCTGCTGGCCCTGGCCATCGGCGGCAGCGGCTGGATGGTCGTCACCCTCATCATGACCCCGATCATGAAGCGCGGCATGGGCGAGGGGACGACCACGAAGACCGCACGCAAACGCTCGGCACGCTGGGCGCTCCTGCCGACCGCGGCACTCCTGGGAGCCTTCTTCACTCTGGGTCTGAAGGAGTTCGCGGCCAGCTCAGATGCCGCGATCGTCTTCTTCACCTCGGCGGGTGTGATGCTTTTGCTCACGTTGGTCGCGCAGTGGCTGAAGAAACCCATGCTGCGCGAGTTCGCACTCGGTGCGGCCATGATCGTCGCCATCGCCGTCGGCTACTTCATCTCATGAGATCCAGGGAGAACACCATGTCCGCAATCACGAACTCCACCACAGCCAATCCCATGGCCGATTTCGACAAGACGACGTCCACATGGGGGCCGATCACCATGCTCGCCGGTATGATCGCCATGCTCTCGGGCCCGATCATGCTCGTCGCGTTCGGAGGCTACTCCATCGAACCGATGACCCTGGTCACCTGTGTTGTGGCGATCGCCGCGGTGATGGGCGTCATCTGGGTCATCGAACCCATCTCGTACTTCCCGATCCTGGGTCCGGGCGCAATGTATCAGGCCTTCCTCATCGGCAACATCTCCACGAAGCTCCTTCCCGCAGCCGTCACCGCGCAGGAGAGCATCAAGGCCAAACCGGGCACGCCTCAGGCGCAGATCGCAGCGGCCCTGGCCATCTGCTCGGCCGCACTCATCCACGTCATCGGGCTTATGCTCATCGTCGGCGTCTTCGGCCAATGGCTGCTCACCGTCTTCCCCGCTGATGTGCTGGGTGCTGTGACCACGTACGTGGTTCCCGCGGTCCTCGGAGCCTTCGTGATGCAGAACGTGATCGGCAACCGCAAGCAGCCGAAGCTCATCGTCACGGCACTCATCGTCGGCATCGTCGTCATCTATGGGTTGGCCCCGCTGACGCCGGCCTTGGCCATCGCGGCTCCGTTCCTCGGCGTGGTCCTCACTGCCGTCATCGCGATGCTGATGTTCAAACCAGCACCCAAGACCGAATCGACCGAATCGACCGAATCGACCGATTCGACAGTCTCGGCCGGATCGACCGACGCAAGCTCGCAGCCCGACGAGCGTTCGCAGCCGCTTGCGAGTCCGCGAGCTGAGGCGTCCAAGCAGGACTGACGCCGACCGGACCAGACTGAAGCCAGCGACACCACGCCACCAGTGAAAGGCACCACCATGACCGCAGACCCCGCCACACCTCCCCGTCAACAGCTGGAAGCGGAACACCTGGACGCCATCGTCGAGAGAGCCGATGCCGCAGCCTCGGAATTCACCGCGATGGCAGATTCGATCTGGGACGATCCTGAGATGCGCTGGGAGGAGTTCCGCGCCCAGGACAAGCACCAGGCCGCTGCCCGGGCACACGGATTCACCATCACCGAGGCGGTCGGAGGCATCCCGACCGCGTTCAGTGCCCATCGCGGCACCTCTGGACCGATCATCGCCTTCCTCGGCGAGTACGATGCCCTGGCCGACATCAGCCAGGAAGCAGGCAACCCCGCACGCACACCGGATCCGGCGAACACCTCGGGCGACGGGCACGGCTGCCACCACCATCTGCTCGGCTCCGGTGCGCTCATGGCCGCGGTCATCACCGCCGAGTACTTCGAGGCCGCCGGCATCGAGGCACAGGTGCGCTACTACGGCTGCCCGGCTGAAGAGGCTGCCGCCGGTAAGACCTTCATGGTCCAGTCCGGAGCGTTCGACGATGTGGACGCTGCCGTCACCTGGCACCCGTTCCCGACCACCAACGCCAGACAGCACCTGACCCTGTCCTACTCACAGGTCTACTTCCACTACACCGGGCTCGCCGCACACGCGGGTGCCATGCCCCACCTGGGACGCTCCGCCCTCGATGCGGTCGAACTGCTCAACGTCGGAACGAACTTCCTGCGCGAGCACATGCCTGACAGCGCTCGCGTGCACTATGCGATCACCGACGCCGGCGGCAGGTCTGCCAACGTCGTCCAAGCCCACGCCAGCGTCTACTACGTCGTCCGGGCCGAGGACACCCAGCAGATGCAGGACCTCTACGAACGTGTCGTCAAGATCGCCCGCGGTGCCGAGCTGATGACCGAGACCGAATTGGAGATCGAGTTCGACGGTGCCTGCGCCGAGGTGCTGCCCAACGAGGCACTCGAACACGCACTCGATGGTGTGCTGAACCAGCTGGGCCCGGTGCCCTTCGATGCCGATGATCAGGCTGCAGCCGCCGGGTTCGCCGTCAGTCTGGATGATCGGGCCATCGCCGAGGCGAAGCGCAACGTCGGATGGGCCGCTGATGACAAGCGAGCCATCCATGACGACATTGCTCCATTCCATCCGGACATGCCTCGTAACCAGGGAACCGGGTCCACCGATGTCGGTGATGTGAGCTGGGTGGTGCCCACAGTCCAGATCAGCTCGTCCACGGCAGCACTGGGCACTCCGTTCCACGCCTGGCAGACGGTGGCACAGGGCAAACTGCCGTCCGCGCACAAGGGCATGATCCACGCGGCCAAGTCCATGGCGGCTACCGCGACGGCGATCGCAACTAATCCTCAACTCTTGGCCGATGCCCAACGTGAGCATGGCCAGATCATGGCGAAGACGCCGTACCTGCCGCCGATCCCAGACGGCGTCGTGGCACCGCCGCTGCGTAAGGACGGACGCTCGGCCGGGCAGTAGCCGAACCGCGCGGCGGTCGCGACTTCAGGGGCCTCGGCGCACGACGCCTATTGAGGGTCGTCCTGCCCCGGTGTCTGTTCGATCTGCATCGCCTTGAATCGGTTGAGCCCACTGATGATATGGGTCTTGCTCACCGCGGCGACCCATTCCTTGTCCTCGGCTCTCGCCGCAGAGATGAGCTCATCGTGGTGATTCATGCTCGACGACACATCGTTGTCCGAGTATGACGCGAACAGTTTCGCCACGACGATGGGAATCATGAGGTTGTACGTCGTCGAAATGAGGGATTGGGCTGCGCTGTTGCGGATGAAGATGGCGTGGAATTCGTTGTTCACCGAAGCGATGTGGTGCCGCGTCATCGGATCGGACCCCAGGCTCTTCATCTGCTCGGTCAGGTCGGACAGTGAGGAAAAGTCATCCTCGGTCAGCCGCCCGACGCTTTCGGACATGACGTAGGGTTCGATGACGGCACGTGAGCGATAGATCTGTTCGATCTCCGCAGCGTCATAGCTGCGCACACGCGTCCCGCGGCGCGGGACGACCTCGACGACACCGACGCCCACCAATTCGCGGAAGGCCTCGCGGATGGGAGTCCGGCTCACGCCGAGGCGACCGGCGAGGTCGTTCTCACGTATCCATGACCCTGGCGGCAGATCCCCGGACACCACCAAGCCGAGGATGCGTGAGCTGACTTCGGTCCAGTGTGAGTCGCCGAACTGGGGCAGCGTCGCGTCATTGTCTACAGGCATGTGGAACTATCCCCACGATGCGTTGGCGAGTTCCTCACGGGTGCCACCTCGGCTGACGAACGAGGAGACTGGGAAGTTCGTCTCTTCGATGAGACTTTCAGATATATGTCTGACACGGCTCAAGTCTATGTCGGTGGAGATGCCCATTCCATGAAGCAGGTGGATGAGATCCTCGGTTGCCATGTTGCCCAGCACGCTCGGGTCCCGGGAACCACATGTCTCCGCCGAGCCCGGCCACCGAGGATTCGAGCCAGTCGGCGCCGGCAGACAGGGCAGCCAATGCATTCGCCGGGGCGAAGCCGTTGCGGTTGTGCAGATGCGCACCGACTTCCAGGCCTGGGAAATCGCGCTTGGTCTCGCTGATGCCGGAGAAGACCTCCAGCGGCGTCTCCTCGCCGGTCGTCGTGGCGAGGTAGATACCGTCGGCGCCGACCTCGAGCGCCTTCCGAACGACCTTGTCGCGTTCCGCCTTCGACACCGGTCCATAGCAGGGGGAGAAGAAGGCGCAGGCGACGGCGACGATGAGTCGTTGACCTGCACCTTGTGAGACCTCTCTGATCTCCTCCAGTTGGGCCAACAGGCCGTCCGTCGTCGTCCCCTGGTTCTTCGATGCCATGCCGTCCTCTGCCGGAATGACGAAGGTCAGCTCGTCGATTTCGCACTGTGCGGCTCGAACCGCACCTCTGGCATTGGGGACGAGAGCGCGGAAGCGCACATGAGGTGGGCGGGGGATTCCGGCCAGGACGGCCTCGGCGTCGGCCAATTGCGGCAGGACTTTCGGGTGAGCGAAGGAGGCGACCTCGATCTCCTTGAATCCGGCGGCTATCATCTCGGACACGATGGCGATCTTACGATCGGTGGACAGCGGTGTCTCGATTGCTTGGAGACCATCTCTGAGCCCCACCTCGACGACGCGAGCACTCTCTGGCAGATTCCACATCAGCGGATCACTCCCTTGTCTCTCATAGCTGTGAGCGCGTCGTGGTCGTAGCCGACCTCTGTGAGCACCTCGAGGGTGTCCTGGCCGAGCTCGGTCCGACCCACCGTACGGCGGTGTCGGTGCGGCTGAGCCGGGGGAAGGCGTTCTGCATCGTGACAGCCCCATATTCCTTGCTCTCGACCTCGACGACAGATCTGCGGGCCTTGTACTGCGGATCGCTGAGCATGTCCTCGACCCGGAAGATCTTCCCGACCGGCACGGAGTGCTCGTTGAGGAGTTCGACCAGGTCATCGGCCTTGTACTGCAAAGAGAATTCGGCGACCAGCTCGTCGAGCTCAGCCTGGCGCTCGCCTCGAGCCGTATGGGTGGAGTACTCAGGATCGTCGGCGAGTTGGGGATTGCCCATGGCCGCAGCCAAGCGTGCGAAGACCGTGTCCTGATTGGCGGCGATGATGAGCCATTGTCCATCTGCGGTGGGGTAGACGTTGCTGGGAGCGATCTTGGGCAGGGTCGAACCGCTGCGTTCTCGTTGGATTCCGTCGTCGGCCCATTCGGGCACCATGGACTCCATCATTGCCAGGACGGATTCGTAGATCGCGGAGTCCACCACCTGGCCGAGACCGCTGTTGTGCCTTTCCTGGAGTGCTGCGAGAACGCCGATGGTTCCGAACAGGGCCGCCAGGGAATCACCGATCGACACCCCGACCCGTGATGGGGGAGTGGATGGGTCGCCGACGACGTAGCGCAGACCGCCCATGGCTTCGCCGATGGAGCCGTAGCCGGCCTGCTTGGCATAGGGGCCCGACTGGCCGAACCCGGAGACGCGCAGCATGATGAGCCCGGGGTTGTTCTTCTGGAGTTCCTCGTGGCTGAGGCCCCATTTCTCGAGCGAGCCCGGGCGGAAGTTCTCGACGACGATGTCGGCTGACTCGGCTAATGCTCGTGCTGCTTCCTGGCCCTCCGGGGTGCGCAGGTTGAGGGTCACGGATTTCTTGTTGCGGGCCAGGACGGACCACCACAGTGATGAGCCCTTGATGGTGGCCTGTCCCCATTGGCGCATCGGATCACCGTTCTTGGGGTCCTCGATCTTGATGACCTCGGCACCGAGGTCGCCCAGCAGCTGTCCGCAGAACGGTCCGGCGATGAGCTGTCCCATCTCAAGAACTCGGATTCCCCTCAGCGGTCCTGTACCTGAGGGACGCGATGTCTCTTCGTTCACTGGTTCTCCTTTGAAACAACAAGTTGCATACAATTATGCGAAATTCTGAGGTATGCTTTCAATCGTTCCCAGCAATGGAGCCGATTCTAGAAACACCATACACTGATCTGTATGCAATCAACGAAGTTTGTCTACCAGGTAGGACCGGAACAATCATGACAAGTCGAGATGTCAAAGAGGACTCTGCGCCGGCGGAGCAAGTGCAGGAGAGTGCCACGTCCTTCGATCGCACGATCATGGGGCTGCCGGTCCTGGCGTTCATTCCGATGGCGATCATCGCCCTCGTTGCAGTGAGCCTCACCTCCGAGGGGACCGGAATGACGGCGGCCTTCGCCGTGGTCATCTCCTTGGGCGGAATCCTGATGTGGGTGGGAAACTCCATCCCCTATTTCAAAGTGATCGGCGGCGGGGTCATTCTCTGCATCCTCGTTCCCGCGATCTTCAAGTACGTCGGTGTGATGCCCGGCTCCATCGAAGGCTTGGTGGCCAGCTTCTATGACACCTCGGGGTTCGGGGAGTTCGTCGTGGCGGCGCTCATCACCGGCAGCATCCTCGGGATGCCGCGCAGCCTGCTCATCAAGGCCGGCGCCCGAATTCTCATCCCGATCATCGTCACGATCGCTGTGTGCTTCACTGTCATCGGACTGATCGGGCAGGTCACCGGCGTTGGTGCAGGCTATGCGATCTTCTTCGTCGCCGGACCGGTGCTGGGCGGCGGTGTCGCGGCCGGAGCCATTCCGATCTCAGAGATCATCGCTCAGAACAGCGGTGGATCTGCCGCGGAATACCTGACGTCACTGGTGCCGGCAGTCGCAGTTGCCAACATCATCTGCATCATTGTTGCCGCTGTTCTCAACAATGCGGGAAAGAGGCATGGGCACCGCTTCAAGGCCTTCAACGGCAAGGGAGTCCGCCTGCCCGAGGCGACTGCCGAGAAGCTCCAATCGCCGACCGCGGCCGTCAAGTTGGCTGCGATGGGCTTCTTCATCGCCGGTGCACTCTTCACCGTGTCGAACCTGCTCAGCGATCTGTTTCCGGTGCTCCACGCCTACGTGTTCCTCATCGTCATCTGCGCACTGGCGAAGATCTTCGTCCCGATGCCGCAGTACGTGGAGGAGTCCGTTGACCTCTGGTACGTCTTCGTTGCCAATGCGATGATTCCTGCGATCCTCGTCGCCATCAGCGTGATCGCCATCAATATCGATGAGGTTCTCTCGCTGGTCTCGGACCCCGGATACATGGCCATGACTCTGCTGACCGTGGTCATCGCCGCTCTCGTCGCCGGCTTCGTCGGCTGGCTGGTCAAGCTGTACTGGATCGAATCGGCGATCTCGGCGGGATTGGGACTGGCCGACTTCGGCTCCAGCGGTGACCTCGCGGTCCTTCAGGCCTCACAGAGGTTGAACCTGCTGCCCTTCCTCTCGATCTCCTCACGCATCGGGGGTGGAGTGGTCCTCGTCGCCTTGTCCGCGTTGGCTCCGTACCTGCTGTAGACGCCGACTAGCGGTAGGTGACCTTCTCCGGAACCTGATGGCCGTGCTCGTTGAAGGAGACGAGGCTGGTGCCGCTGCGGCCGGTGATGATGCGCGTGATCCCGGTATTGACGGTGACCCGGTTGAACGCCATCCACTGATCGAAGCCACCGCCGAGCAGCCTGGCCGCCGTCCACGCGATGGCCCCGGCGCTGGAGACGACGATCGTGGACTCGCCAGAACTCATTGCCGCACACGCATCATCGAGGGCGGTGTTGACGCGGGTGGTGAACTCCTTGAAGGTCTCCGTATAGTCGCCGTCGTGCTCACCGCTGGCCCAGCGGGCAGCTCCGCGCTCGAGCTCGGCCTGGAAGATCTTCGAATCCTGCTTCGCACGCGGATCGGTGTCGGTCAGCGCCCCGGTGAGTTCCCACGCTTGGTACTCGTTCCAACCGGGGTCGATCTGAGGCTCCAAGGCGCTGCCGAGTCCGGTCTGGATGCCTTCGGCGGTCTGTCGCTGGCGCAGCATCTCCCCGTGGACGATGCGAACCGGCGCGACGTGCTGTGCGCCGAGGTGCTCGCCGGTGATACGGCTCTGCTCCTTGCCCAGATCGGACAGTCGGTCATAGTCATCGGTGCCGAATGATGCCTGGCCATGCCTGACCAGATACAGAACACTCATGCTTCTCCTCATCTCGACCGTCCGCCATTGGAGCCGGTGCGCGCAAATGCCTATCGAGTTCGAGTCTACGGTGCCGAACGATCCTAAGCGATCGTTCGGTCGAACTTTTCGTGGAGAGGTGCGGTGGAAGCCTATTGAGGTGGTGCGGACGCGGGGAACAGCTGTTCTGACAGCCGCAGTACCTCCCGCAGTGCGGGACTGTCATCGTACTTTTTCCAGGCCATGAGCAGTGGGAAGGGTCCTTGCGCATCATCAAGAGGGACGAATGTGACGTTGGGGAAGGTGACGTTGTGCGGCACCGAAGACACCGTGACAGAGCAGCCGAACTCCGCACCGACCATAGAGAGAATGGTCCAACTGTCGGGAGCCACCTGAACCACATTGGGACTGAACCCCGCGGCTTGAGCCAAAGTGTAGAGGCGCTCGATTGTCGTCGAGCCTGGGTTCGGAGGCAAGGTGATGAAGTCCTCGTCTGCCAGCTCTGCCATTGAAACAGATTCCCGACCAGCCAGCGGATGCTCATTGTGAACGGCGACGACGAGAGTCTCCTCCGCGATCACTCGCGTTTCGACAGCCTGCGGAACGAACGGGTAGTGGCCGAACGCGAGGTCGAACGAGCCATCGGCGACGCTTTCAATGGACGGTAGGGCAAATGACGCGGACTGCAGGCTCATCTGGATCCCGGGGTGAGTCTTGCGGACCAGCTTCGACAGGCGACCCACGAGAGTATGCGTCGCGATTCCGGTGAATGCCAGGCGCAGGTGTCCGATTTCTCCCTGTCCTGCCGACTTCACTGCAGCAGCGGCCAATTGGAAGCTCAAGAGTATGTCTCGTGCAGGCTGCACAAGTGCCTCGCCGGCAGCGGTCAAACGCACGGTCCGCGTGCTGCGCTCGAAGAGCTGAGCAGACAGAGTCTTCTCCAGATTCTGGATGAGCCTGCTGACCGGTGGCTGTGACATCTGCAGACGCTCGGCAGCACGACCGAAGTGGAGTTCTTCGGCTAAGACGAGAAAAGCCCTGATCTGCTTGGCGTCCATACGACATCCTCATCGATCTGTGCGGCGCGGTCCCGGAGGGCCGGTCGGTGTTGATTATTCATGTTGAACGAGCATTAATACTAGAGACAATAAGTATTGGACTAGCATAAATGATTTTGGCAGGATGATCGAGGTCACAGTCAGTCGATGCTCAAGGAGGACGCGATGGACAAGACGACGAGCCTGTCAGAGGCGATCAGCACCCATCTCCACGATGGGGACACCGTCGCGCTGGAAGGCTTCGGCCACCTCGTGCCGGTTGCCGCCGCGCACGAGATCATCCGACAGAAATTCTCGAACCTCACCCTGGCGCGCATGTCCTGCGATGTCATCGTCGACCAGCTTCTCGGCGCCAACTGCCTCACCGGTCTGATCGCCGCCTTCGTGGCCAACAGCTCGGCCGGATCGCTCTACGAACTGCGCCGGAGAATCGAGCACTCGGATCCGGAACCGCTGTGGTTCGACGAATACAGCCACGGCGGAATGGTGGCCAGGTACCAGGCCGGTGCCTCGAAGCTCCCATTCCAGCCGATCGCCTCTTATCGGGGCAGTGATCTCGCCCAGAAGAATCCTCGCATCAGACC
Source organism: Brevibacterium sp. BDJS002 (assembly GCF_028201555.1). Lineage (NCBI taxonomy): Bacteria > Bacillati > Actinomycetota > Actinomycetes > Micrococcales > Brevibacteriaceae > Brevibacterium > Brevibacterium sp. BDJS002. The sequence continues at coordinate 661,528 of NZ_CP116392.1, forward strand.
CGTGGAAGACCCCTTCGGCGGCCCACCGATCTACGTCGTGCCCGCACTCAATCCGGACCTCACGGTCATCCACGCTCAACGTGCTGACTCGGCCGGAAACGTGCAGGCCTGGGGGATGTTGGGAATCCAGACCGAAGCGGCCTTTGCAGGCCGGCGACTCATCGTGACCGTCGAAGAGATCGTCGACGAGTCCATCATCCGCTCCGACCCGAACCGCACCATCGTTCCCTCCCACATCGTTGACGCTGTCGTGGAAGTTCCGCGCGGTGCGCACCCGCACGCTGTGCAGGGCTACTACGACCGCGACGATGCCTTCTCCCGAGACTGGTCGGCACTGGCCCGAGACGCCGAAGCGGTGAAGACCTGGCTGCAGACCAACATCCATGACACCGCAGACCACGAGGAGTTCCTCGCACTGCTGGGAGCCGACCACTTCGACAAGTTGGGCATCCGGGACGCCTATTCGACACCCGTCAACTATGGAGGCCGGGAATGACCGCTGACACCTCTGACCACACCGACACGAAGAAGGACGGTGGGGATGTCACGAGCAGTGAGCTGCTCACCATTCATTCGGCCCGAGCACTTGCCGGACGCCGCGTCGTCTTCGCCGGGCATGGCCTGCCGACGCTGGCCACCTCTCTGGCCCAGCGCACTGTGGCCCCGGAGATCGAGATCGTCTACGAATCGGGAGTCACCGGAGCCAGGCCGCCGGACCTGCCGCGCACCATCTCCGACTCGGTGCTGGTACCTGGGGCCGCCTCGGTGATTCCGATGACTCACCTGTTCAACTACGTTCTGCAAGGTCAGCGCATCGATGTCGGATTCCTCGGAGCCGCACAGGTCGACCGCTATGGCAGCCTCAACTCCACCCTCATCGGCGACGACTGGGAACACCCGGACAGCAGGCTCCCCGGCTCCGGCGGCGCCATCGAAGCCATGGCCGGGGCGGCCGAGATCTTCCTCGTCATGCGCCGCCACACCCCGCGCACATTCGTCGAGACTCTCGACTTCGTCACCTCGCCTAGCCCTCACCGGGCGGTGCAGTCCGAGGTCGGCACCATGCCGGCCGGCGCTGGAGTCACCCACGTGATCACGGACCTGGGGATCATGACCCGATTCGCACAGGACGAGGAACTCACGCTGAGCGCGGTCCACCCAGGAGTCGACCCCGCCGAGGTGGTCCGACAGACCGGATGGGACCTGAAGGTCGCGAGCGATCTCGAGACAACTCAATCACCCACGCCAGAAGAGCTGGCGGTGCTCAGAGACGATCTCGACCCCACCCGCATCTATCTGCGCTGAGCCCACCCGACTCATCCAACCGAAGTAGGAAAGAGCTATGTCAAAGACGACAAGTGACACTATCGCCACCCCTCCCGATCCCAATGTGACCAAGCCCGAACTGCGCCGTGCCGCCTGGTCGTCGTGGCTGGGCAGTTCGCTGGAGTACATGGACTTCACCCTCTACACCTTGGCCTCGGCCTTGGTCTTCGGGCCCCTCTTCTTTCCCAACGAAACGCCTGCTGTGGCACTGATTTCCAGCCTCGGCGTCTATGGGTCCGGGTTCGCCGTTCGACCGATCGGCGGCTATATCTTCGGCCGCGTCGGCGACAAGCACGGTCGACGCATCGTTCTCATCGTCACCCTGTCCATGATGGGCATCGCCACCATGGGAATCGGGCTCCTGCCCACCTACGCACAGATCGGAATCTGGGCCCCGGTCTTCCTCGTCATCCTGCGCCTGGTGCAGGGATTCGGGGCCGGCGCCGAACTCGCCGGAGCCTCGGTGCTCCTGGTCGAGTCCTCACCGGTGCGCCGCCGCGGACTCTTCGGCGCAATCGTCGCGATGGGGACCAACAGCGGAATCTACCTGGCCACGGTCCTGTGGACGCTGCTCTCGCTGCTGCCGGACGAGGCCTTCCTCAGCTGGGGCTGGCGAGTGCCCTTCCTTCTCAGCATCGTCACCACATTCGTGGCGCTGGCCATTCGCACGAAGGTACGAGAATCTCCCGTGTTCGAGGAAGCGAAGGAGCGGCGAGCAGAACTTGCCGCAGCCAAGGCGGACCAGCCGTCCATCCTGGTCGAAGCCCGACGGTCGACGAAGTCGTTCCTGCTGGCGCTGGGTATCCGCATGGGCGAGAACTCTGCGGTCTACCTGGTCAAGGGCTTCATGGTGGGCTGGGTCGTGACCACGACGGGCATCGAGTCCTCCACTGTCACTACGGGGATCATGATCGGCACCGTCATCGGGTTCGCCACGGTTCCATTCTTCGGCAAGCTCAGCGACAAGCTGGGACGCCGTCCGGTCTTCCTAGGCTTCTCTCTGTTTCAGATCCTGTTCTCGATCCCGGCCATGCTGCTCATCGACACCGGCAATCCGATTCTCATCGCCTGCGTCTTCGCAGTCTTCGTCGGCGGACCCCTGCCGAACCTCTACGGAGTCGAATCCAGTTGGCTGGTCGAGCTCTTCGGATCCAAGCACCGCTATACGTTCATGACGACAATCAAGGAGATCGGCTCGGTTGTCTCCGGTGGACTTGCTCCTGTCATTGCGGCAAGCCTCGTCGCCGTGATCACGGATTCCTGGTGGCCTGTCGCGATCGTCCTCATCCTCTTCGCCAGCTGCGGACTCGTGGGTGCTTGGTTCGCACCCGAGACTCGTGGCCGTGACCTGACCGCCGAGGCTGATGCTGTTGATGATCGGAGTGAGCTCGGGGCCAAGGCGCAGGAAGTGCGGGTCTGACGCGGCAGCGCGTCAGGGTTCATGCTGGTCGGCGCGCTGGTCGGCGCGGCGTTCCGTGCATTCCTGTTGGAAGTCGGCCGAAAAGGCGTCGTAGGCCTCAGCGGACATACTGGGCAGGTCAGCATCCCAGCTGTTCGATGACTGCGTGTCCTCATCGGGATAGGCGCGGTCGGTTGGCCAGCCGAGCATGGTGATGGATTCGCACCTGACTCGAGTGTCTGCAATGTCGACGGAATCCTGCCCTGGGCCACCGCTGACAGTGGTCTCTTTGGCGGTGAATCGCGGGTCGTGGAACAGCAGGATGAAAATTGTGATCATCCCGAGGTAGATGAGCACGAGAACGAGCGGATGTGTCTTTCGCTTCATGGTCATCCATCATCGGTCTCGTTTAGGAAGCCGACCGTCCTAAACTCTCATGCCGAGAGCGCTGACCGACTCTCGAGGTATTCCTCCTTGGCGTTTCGGGGCGAGCGGGTCGGAGACGCGAATGCGGTGGCGATGTTTCGTGCCTGGGCGATTCCGGCGCTTCGATTGTCGGCGTTGTGCTCGCCCTCGACGTCGTAGATGAGGTGGCTTTCCACATCGGTGATGCCGCAGTAGGCGAAGATGCCGATGTCGAGCTGGGCATACATCGCGTCCCCATACCCGTATTTGTCATAGGTGCGCTGCTTGGAGCCGCCGACCCCGATGAGTGCTGTGGGCGCGCGGGGGAGAAGCCCGTTCAGCGGCTCCTTGCCTCGATCAGCAACACCCGAGCCATACTGATAGGCCCAGTCGCCAGTGAAGACCCGCTCAATCCAGCCCTTCATCATCGCCGGCATCGACCACCAGTAGACGGGGAAGACGAACGCCAGCCGGTCAGCAGCCTCGACCCGCTGGTGCATGTCGGCAATACCGGGTGGGATCGGGCCGCCCCAGAAGTGACTGTGGTCCGCCTCGGTGAATCGTGGGTCGAAACCCTCGGTGTGGAGGTCCAGGATATCGATCGAGTGACCGGCAGCTGCGAATGGTTCGTGGAAGGAATCCATCACCGCGCCCGGATAGCTTGTGCGGATCGGGTGGGCGAAGACGGTCAGCAGGTGCATGGATCTCCTTTCGTCAGCACGGCGCCCGCCGCACTGCGGGCCGCAGTGATTGCTCGCGGGCCCAGGTATGAGGCTGTTGATGTTGCACCCTCGAAGATGATGAGCAGCTCATCGCACAGAGTGTCATCTTCACGACCGAGCTCGTTGACGACGAGGTAGCCGATCAGCTCTCGCAATCGCCGCCGATATTCCGCGACCACGGTGGAGACCCCAGCCCCGGCGCCAAGCGTGTCGGCTTCGCCTTGGGCGCGCAGGAACAGGCAACCTCGGGCACCTTCTGCTTCTATCCAACGTTCAAGGCCGGTGAGCAGCTCGTCGAAGGTCGACGCTGTGCACGTGCTGAAGAAGCGTTCCATCCGCGCCTGGAGAACGGCGATCGTGAGCCCGGTCTTGCTGCCCAGATGCTTGTACAGGGTCCTTGAGGAGACGTTTGCTGCCTTGGTGAGGGCATCCATGCCGGTTGCCGCGAAGCCGTTCCGGTCGAAGACGGGCTCACAGTTGGTGACGATGTCGGTGCGTGTAGTGGACATGACGACAACGGTACAACGATCGTTTTACATTGGGCAAGCCCGTAGGAGATGAGCGCAATATCCATGAGTTTTCTAGCTTCTGATTCAGTCCAGTACTGATGCTCGACGTGGCCAACAATTCAGAGTAAAATCGACAACATCATGATCGGTTCGTTCGTCCCCTTGAGGGGCGGGCGAGCCGATTTTCTTCACTCTTGGAGGCAGAGTGGCTGATTACGAAAAACCGTGGCTCACTATCGTGTGAGCTTTAGCGATAAGTGGCGGTCTTCTGTGAATGCTCGATGGCGGTCTTCGAATCGTTGGTTAACGGCTACTCAGAGAGAGCGTGCCCGCCTATAGAAGGTTGCTCGAGACATTCCGAGATCTCGAGCAACCTGCGCGGCTGGTTCACCGCTGTCGACCAATCGAATCGCATTACGGATCTGGCTGTCGGTGATCCGGCGCGGTCGGCCACCTAAATCAAGCCCGGCGTCACGGCGTTTCTTGATGGAGCCGGTGATTCGCTCCCGTTTGATCTCATGCTCCATCTACGCCAGTGCGGCCATAATGGTGAACATCATTGACCCCATCGGGGTGGCGGTGTCAACATCTCCTCCGCCGAGATTGAGGACTCGCAAGCCGGCCCCACGACTTCGAAGCTCTTCGGCGAAAGTGAGCATGTTCTGGGTCGATCGGCCTAAACGATCGAGAGTGGTAATGACGAGAGTGTCACCTTCGATAAGTGCTGCGAGTGCTCGCTCGAACTCAGGTCGTGAGGCTCGCGCTCCAGAGGCGCCGTGGTCGATATAGAGATCATCGCGTCGGACTCCGGCAGCGAGGAGGTCGGTTGGTTGCCGATCAGTGGATTGGTCGCGAGTGGAGACGCGCGCGTATCCGATTAGTTTCGCCATGTGGATGCTCCAAGGTGTCTCATAACTAAAGATGATTACACCGATTCAATCCTAAGGTTACAAGACATAGTTATAAGAATCTCTCACCTAGCTAACGATGCCGAGAATCCGCAGAGGTCACTCGATCCGGCAGCCCAAGTCTGGGACGCCGGTGAGACGTCTCGTATCCCTAGGTGTCAGTTTCAGAAGCTGTCTGCACTGATGTCAGAAGTCATCTGCACACGGCTAGAGAATGGCGACCACGAACACAAGGACCACGATTCACCTACACAAACCCGATGGATTCCTACTTTCAGGCAGTGCTGGAACTGGTCGCTGTCCTGGCCTGATCGACTACACAGCAACAGACTGTCACCCGTGCGGTTGCGCAGGGGTGACAGTCTGTTGCTGTTCTTAGCGTGATTAGGATCGTGGGTTTCTAGTCCCTAGATCTTCGCTACTGCTTGCTGGTCATTTGGCGGGCTGAATTTCGCTCTCGGTAACCCATTTGTGGTTGGTCATTGTCATATCACCCATGTCGAGGTCGACCATGTAGACGGTCTCATCAGTCGAAGAGTCGATTGTTGCCTTGGCCCCTTTCATTCCGGGCATGTGATCAGCATCGACAACGACCTCCGTGCCTTCCTTCAATGGCGGCTTGCCTGGGTTCTCCAGCTCTTCCTGTACGACCCATTTGTGGTCAGTGACTGGGTCACCGCCATCGGTAGGTGTGTAGCTGATCGAATATGTCGTGGTGTCGAAGGCACCCGAGATCGTCGCATCTGCTCCTTCCATCCCCTCCATATGGTCAGCAGTCAGCACGACGTCATCACCCACGGCGTACTTGGGATCGGCGGCCTTCTTGATGCCTTTTGGAGGCTGACCACCATCGGCGGCATGTGCATGACTCTCACTCGATGGTGATTTGGTCTGTGTCTGGTCTTGAGATTGAGGAGGTGATTCGTCTTCGTCGGGACTGTCGGTGCACCCTGACAGTGCCAGAGCTCCTGCGGTTGCAATGGCTGCGATGGTTGTCAGTGTGGTGGACTTCTTCATACTTCTCCTTCTATTTCTCGTGCCCTAAGGGCCCGCTTTCTCAACAATGTTCGACCTAGTGGCATGGTGGACTGACTCAGTTGCGGGTCTTCGTCGGTGAGGCTGTCAGGAATGGTGCGATGCGCCCATTCGAGTGGAGGTGCCAGACCTGCTGGCTGGTGCAGGGGCGAGTTGTGCTGGGTCGAGATCGATGCGGCGCAAGAGTTGTGCGTTGAGTGCGACGACGATCGTGGACAGGGACATCAGGATGGCCCCGACTGCCGGGGACAGAACGAAGCCGATGGGGGCCAGGACTCCGGCTGCTAGGGGCACTGCGAGGACGTTGTAGCCGGTGGCCCAGGCCAGGTTTTGCAGCATCTTTCGGTAGCTGGCTCGTGAGAGATCGATCATCGAGAGGACTGCCCTGGGGTCGTTTCCGGCCAGGACTACCCCGGCTGATTCCATGGCCACGTCCGTGCCTGCACCGATCGCAATACCGACTTCGGCGCGGGCCAGGGCCGGGGCGTCGTTGACGCCGTCACCGACCATGGCCACGGCCTGTCCACGGTCTTGGAGCTCGGCAACTTTGGTGTCCTTGTCTTGAGGGAGGACGTCGGCGAAGACCTCGTCGATTCCGAGATCCTTAGCCACTGCGTCAGCGACTTGCCGGGCATCACCTGTGATCATGGCAACAGCAACCCCACGCTCGTGCAAGGCCGCAACGGCGGCGCGTGATTCGGGGCGGACCTGATCTTCTAGGGCCAGTGCCCCGATGATCTGGCCGTCGCGGACGACGTGCAGGATGCTGGCTCCTCGGCTGGCCCAATCGCTTGTCTGGTCGGCAACATCGCTCGGCGCCCTCAGGCTGAGTTCGCGCAACATGTTTGGTCCGCCCACAGTGATCTCGGTGCCGTCGACTTGAGCGCGCACGCCTCGACCGGTGGCTGAGCTGAAATCAGTGCCAGTCAGACCGAACTGGGATGCCTCAGCGTTGTCACCGGCGGCTGCGACGATGGCACGAGCTACTGGGTGTTCACTATCAGCCTCGGCTGCGGCGGCCAATGCCAACAGTTGCCCCTCGGTGATGCCGGAGGCTATTGCGGTATCAGTCACGGCGTGAGCGCCTTCGGTGAGGGTGCCGGTCTTGTCGAAGAGGACCACATCGATGGTGCGCATGCGCTCCAGGGCAATACGATTCTTAATCAGCACTCCCGCCTTGGCGGCTCGTTCGGTTGAAATGGCAATGACAAGCGGAATAGCCAGGCCTAGAGCGTGGGGGCAGGCGATAACGAGAACGGTCACGGTCCGGATGACCGCATCATCGGGTTGGCCCAGCAGGAGCCAGACGATAAACGTGATGATGCCCGCACCCAGGGCGAACCAGAATAACCAGGCGGCTGCTCGGTCGGCCAGTGCTTGGGCTCGTGATGATGATTGTTGGGCTTCGGCGACCATGCGTTGGATGCCGGCCAACGCGGTGTCGTCGCCGACGGCTTCGACGGAGACTCGCACGGAGTTGTCTGTCGCAACTGTCCCAGCGACCACGGGATCGCCGATCTCGCGGGCCACGGTCTTTGATTCCCCGGTGATCATGGACTCGTCGAATTCCGCAGTCCCTTCGACGATGTTGCCATCAGCAGGTACGCGAGCACCGGACCTGACGAGGACAATGTCTCCGGCTGCCAGGTCGCTAATTGGCACGGTCACAGTTCCGGAGTCGGTGATCTTATCGGCTTCATCGGGGAGGAGTTCGGCGAGTGCGTCGAGGGCACCAGAGGCCGCACCCAGGGCACGCATCTCCATCCAGTGGCCCAGCAGCATGATGACGACGAGGAGAGCCAGCTCCCACCAGAAGTCGAGCATGAATCCGCCGATACCCAAACTGGTCACCCATGAGGCGACAAAGGCGACGGTGATGGCCATCGCGATGAGCAGCATCATTCCGGGCTGTTGGGACTTCAGCTCCGACCAGCCACCGGTGAGGAACGGCTTACCGCCGTAGATGTAGATGATGGTGCCCAGTATCGGCGGGATCCAGTGCGCTCCGGGGAACTCAGGGATCGTGTATCCGAGGAGACCGGCGAACATCGGGCTGAAGAATACGACCGGAATCGAAAGGATGAGGCTGAGCCAGAACTTATTTTTGAACATCGCGGCGTGGTCACCATGACCGGCATGACCTCCGTGATCGGTGTGATCACCATGTTCGGTATGGGACGAATGGTCATCGGGGTTGTGATGACCGGGGCTGGTGGACTCTGTCCGGGATGCCTCAGCCCTGGCGTGATCGGGTTTTTGCATGCCGGGCTGGTGGTTGTGGTGGTGTGGGCTGCTCATGATGGCCTCCTGTAAGCGGCGCGGGAGCGAAGGTGATGTTGAGGGGGTTTCAGGTGCGCATGAGCCTGCCGATGGCTTCGGAGACTTCGTCGAGCTTTTCGTCAGCTTCGGCCCCGCCGGTCTTGGCGGCATCGGCGACGCAAGTGCGTAGATGGTCATCGAGGAGCCCGCGGGCGACATTGCGCAGGGCCGACTGGATTGCCGAGACCTGGGTCAGGATGTCGATGCAGTACTTCTCCTCATCGACCATGCGCTGGATACCCCGGACTTGTCCCTCAATGCGAGAGAGACGTCTTTCGTACTGCTTCTTGTCCTGGATGTAACCGTGTTCGTGGCCAGTGGTGTGGCAACTGGCAGTCTGGTCGACCGCTGGAATTTCGGATGGCTCGCCGGCGGCCATGAGAGAGGGGTCGGTGGTAGTCATTAGTGACTCCTTGGGTTTCATCTGCTGTTGGTCGACCGCTCATCGGGTGATTGTTGCGTGTCGTGAACGTACGTAGTCGCAGGCTGTTGCTGACAACGACGACGTTGGAGAATGCCATCGCAGCACCTGCGGTTGTGCAGGCGAAGGGTAACTAGTGGGAACTTGGTGGCGGGTACAGCGTTCAGTGCGCCCCAACTTACGCCGGCTCTGCCTGATACCCGGCTTCTTTGACCGCGTTGATGACAGCTTCGGGCGCGATTCCCATCTCTGAAGTGATGACAAGTGTCCCGGACTCGTGTGACACATCAACCTCGGTTACGCCTGGAATTTCCTGGACTTCTTCGCGCACTGACATCTCGCAATGCCCGCACGTCATCCCAGAAACCTTGAACTCGATTGTTTGTGCCATGGAAACCTCTTCTCAGCGATACCGCGGGTGGGTATCCGTGGCTGACTTTATACCCATAGGGGGTATATTTGTCAACCAGTTGGATAGTTGTCGATAGTGCCCCACAGCCCAGACAAAGAGACTACTGGAGGTGGGTGTGATGATAACGGCGACGATCCCAAGCAGGACTTTCCGTGTTCGGACGCACGAATCGAATGTAGCTGAAATCCTCAGATGTCCGTCATTTGATATACGGTGTCTGCTGAATGAGACACACTTCGCGGTACGCCCTCCATTGCGAATACTGACCCTTAGCAGAAACAGGACTTTCGACAAAGAATCGAGATGATGTGAAACGCCTAGTAATCGCCGCAGCGACCCTGGTACTAACACTGACCGGATGCTCGTCAGCTGATGCGGACCCTCCGGCGGAAACAACCCAAGCCGCATCGTCAGATCTTCTTGCCGACTATGGTCTCGCTGAGATGAATGCCAGCGAAGCCATTGATCATCTCGACCGGATCAAGGTGGCCAATCGTCCCACTGACCTGCTGGCCTCCGTTGAACCAGACCAGTTGGTGCTCACCGATGAAGAGCAGGAAGTGACCCTGGATATGCCAGACGACTCCACCTACATCTCTATTGCCCCGTATGAGAATCAAAGTCACGAGTGCTTCTACCACAGCCTGACAACCTGCCAAGGTGAGCTTGCCAATGAGAGAGTCACCGTTCAGATCACCGACGACTCCACTGGCGACGTTATTGTCGACGAGAAAGCAACGACGTACGATAATGGTTTTGTTGGTTTCTGGGTACCCAGAAACCTCGAAGGCACCATTGAGATCAGCCACGATGGAATGGTCGGTACGACAGACTTCTCCACCAGCGATGACGGTGCCACATGCATCACCGACCTCCAGGTCGCTTAACAGGGTGCCTCGGCCTGCTTTCCTTGATCGGCAGTGATCGCGCCACCGGGTAGCCCTCATCGGCGCCAAAGTCGGCCCCGCCTGGCAGATATCATGCTTAGCACGCTCCTGAGTTCCGAAGCCCTGAGCAAGTAACAAGCCAGCACGTAACCGAGGAGCATGGAAGGGACGACTGCAAGCATTGCGAAGAAGGCACCCCCTCGGCTGGTATCCAACTCGGGCCCCACCAGTGCGAGCACGGCCCACCCAGCTCCAGCTGCTAACGCTGCAGCGACCGCGAACTTCAGATGAGCTAGCAGCAGCGACCGGCCTCCGAGGCGGCCAATCTGACGACGCATTTGGAGAGCAGTCAAGACCACAGCCAGGACATAACCGAGGCTCATCGAGGCCCCGATCCCGGCAACTACCAGCTCTTGCGGGAGGAACGCAGCCGCGCCGACTCCCGCGGTAGTGAGCAATACTTGAAAAATCCTGATAAAAAACGGGGTTCGGGCATTCCCGTAGGCGTAAAACCCTCGTTGGAATAGGTAGCTGGCGCTGAACGGCACTAGACCGATCGCCATGGCTTTGATGACCAACCCGATGGCTTCTGCCTGCTGACCGCTACCGCCTCCCAACACCATCGCGACCTGATCGGAGAGCACGATGAGAGTCACCGAGGCGAACACATTGACCAACCCGACCACACGAACGCTCTTGGTCAAGTTGCTGCGGATACCGTCGGTGTCGTCGTCGGCTACAGATCGGCTGAGTGCGGGCAGCAAGGCAGTCGCCAATGACACAGCGACGATCGAATGGGGCAGCATGAAGACCAGGTAGGACAGTGAGTAGGCAGCGTTGGAGGCGATTGCTTCCTCGCCCGTACTCGTTGCTGTCGATGCCACCTGGGAGATCACGATAAACCCGAGGTGTCCAACAAGTAGTGAAGCGAAGGCCCAGCCTGCAACCCGGGCGGCGTTGCCCAGCCCTCTTCCGCGGAAACCAAAGGTAGGTGTGTAGCGAAACCCGATGCGTCTCAGCGACGGGATCAGAATAAGTGCCTGGCAGGCCACTCCCACCGTCGCGCTACCCGCTAAGAGCGCGATCTTTGCCCCATTCCAGCTGCCGATGGGATGTTGGCCGGTCTCGCCGGGACCGAAGAGGGCGATGAAGATGATCAGACCGACCATGGCCACTACGTTGTTCACAACCGGCGCCCACATATAGGGCCCGAATGACGATCTCGCGTTGAGCACCTGCCCCAGTACCGTGTAGAGGCCGTAAAAGAAGAGTTGCGGCAAGCACCAGATGGCGAAGGCGATCGCCAGCGCGGTCTGCTCGGCAGGCCAGGTGGGAGCTGAGTAGATTCGAATGAGTATGGGCGCGCACAATGTTGCGGTCACTGTGAAAGCAATCAGCATGAGCAGGGCAAAAGTCAGGAGCCTGTTGATGAAGTCCCGACCTTCGTCGTGATGTTTGCTGGCGGCTACGAGTTGGGGAACGAGGACCGCGTTGAGCACTCCACCAGCCAAAAGCATGTACAGCGTATTGGGGACTTTATTGGCGACGTCGAAGGCATCTGCGGCGCCCCCGATTGTGACGCCAACTGCCATCGCCAGCAAAATGATTCTGGCGAACCCGAGAATTCGTGACACGACCGTGCCAATGGCCATTACAGCCGACGATCTTGCCAGCGCTGAGTCTTTCACGTCAGCCATCCGCTCTCCTCAAGTTGCTGTCTTAAATCCGGGCAGCAACCGGATCGTCTACAAGAGTAGATGATTTGTGTCTACAGTCGTAGACTTGCTCTTATGAGCACTCCACCAACACTAGGATTACGAGTACGGGCGATGGAAATGTCCGATCTCTCCTTCGTATGTGCATCGATGCGCGAGCATTTGCCGGGCGGATTCTTCGCTGAGCTCGGAGACGGCTTCCTCTCGGCATATCTACGCACCTATGCGACCAGCCCTTCGGGATGTGCGTTTGTTGCCGAAGTTGATGGAAGGCAGGTCGGGTTCCTCGTTGGCTCAGTGGATCGCGAAGCGTATCGTCACCACGTGATGCGCGCAGACCGCGGACGTCTCCTTCGGAGAGGAATCCTCAGCCTGGCTCTGCGCCCAAGCCTGGCGATTCGTTTCGCCCACACTCGAATGAATAGATACTTGCGAGGTCTGCGGCGATGTTCCAGAGTCGGGTCTACTTCTCCCAGTGACAGTCGACTCGGCATCCTGTCCCACATCGCAGTAGCTACCGATGCCCGCGGTGCGGGCGTCGGCAGGGATCTCCTGGACAGTTTTCTGACTGTCTGTTCTGCTCACAAAACACCGCGCCTTCAGCTGTTTGTGGACCCGTCCAACACTGGGGCGCGTCAGTTTTATCAATCGAACGGATGGACCGATGCGAGCCAGCAAACCGATGCCGACGGTCGGCAGTGGAACACCATGGAAATGACCCTCGAGGCGTGATCACCTCGATCCGGAATGCAGCGCTACTCATTGGCGGGGCATGCCTGAGCGTGTCAGTCCTCGGGTGTACAAGCATGGATGCTGCCGACCAGCCAAAATCACAGTCCTCAGAGTCGTCAACAATCTCTGCTCTACCTGATCCAACGCCCTTTACGGTAGAAGAATATGAACCGGTAGCCGAATTGAAACAGGCGGCAGTCGACTTTCTGGAATCTGCTCTGACAGTCGATGCCAATGATGCAGCGATACCCTCTCGCGAACGCGTTCCTCCCGAGCTCGCAAGCGATACGGCATTTGATGACCTTGCACCATTGCTTGGAGACAACGCGATCTCGACAGAGGTCGTGTACCCGCAGCTCGGAGGTCTCACCCGAACGAAAGCCTCAATCATCGCCTTGGTTGACACTCAAAGGTTCGAGAATCAGCAGATTGTGCGCACCACCCGTGTCCTTGACCTCAGGCTGACGCGCTCCGACGGCAAATGGACAGTCACAGCAGTCAAGTCAACGGGAGGAAACTTGAAAGGATCCGGCCCGACTCAGCCGACAGATTCATCAGAGCCGTCTAGTGAGCTCGTGGCTCAGGTGCTGGAAGACGATAACATCGCTCTTACCGATACCTCGATCCAAGATCTCCTTGAGGGAGACATTGACGCAAGAGTCCTGGAAGTTGTTCGAGGCTTTGCGCGCGACCATCAGCTCAGTGTCGCTGTCCTGCGCACTGGTCACCCCCGAGATGTTTTTGGTACCGACCGGCAGAGTAACCACACTCGCGGAAAAGCAGTCGACATCTGGGAGATCGATGGAAAACCTGTGTCGTACTACGCTCAGCAGTCGGCTGATGACAATCCGGCCCGAGCACTCATGGAAGCTGCGTTGGCAGATGGCAGTGACGAGGTCGGCGGACCGTGGGCATTCGCGACCCGCGACGGTGCAACCTTTTCCAACATCGTTCATCAAGATCACATCCATATCGGCTACGAGAACTAAAATACGTTTGCTCTACACTGGTAGACGGCTCGTCTGAAAGGGGCACTCTTCGATGGCGCGTAGAAAGCTTGGCCAGTTGGAGGCTGAGACCCTTGCGGTGCTCGCTGGACAAGATCGTCCGGTGACCATTCCTGCTTTACTTGAGGGCCTCGTCGGGCCTCCGGCACGCACTACCGTCCACACTGTCCTCGCCCGTCTGATCGATAAAGGCATGGTCAAGCGAACGCTACAAGGCAGAAGCTATGCGTATGAACTGACCGTTGACGAGTCAGAGGTCGCCGCGGAGAAGATGTTTTCTCCGTTGAGGTCGGCGAACGATCCAACGCTTGTGCTGAGTCAGTTCGCTCGTGGCCTTGACTCCGATGAATCCGAAATGTTGCGACGAATACTGCGTGACAGCCCAGAGACGTCATGACAGATTTGACCCTCTTCCCGCTGCTGGGCTTGGCAGTACTGACATACGTCAGTTCCTGGTTCAGCCTGCGAACGCACCCGGCGTGGACTGCCCGGACGTTGGCGCTGTTGGCGCTGGCCACTTTGGTATCGCTGGTTGCTGTGGCGTTGACGGCTATTGCCACCTTCTTCACCCAACTCGTTCCCCACCATGTCGTCCACTCCAACCTCATGCTCAGCCTGATCTCTGCGCATGGGGGAGTCAGCTTCGTGATGGGACTGCTGGCTCTGTGCCTTGTTCTTCTCGCCACCATTCGCTTGGCGGTGCTGGCAGTGAAAGGGGTGAAGGAGCGCACACAACTGCCTCACGGTGGAATAGTCGCAGATAGCGAGCCTTTCGCGCTTGCCATTCCCGAGCGAGGTGGGAGGATTCTCATCTCCACTGCACTGAGAGACCTCCTGACGCGGGAGGAACTGGCCGTTGTTTATCAACACGAGCAAGCACATCTGGATCGCAAGCACCACGTGTATATGGGAATCGCCCACGCTTTGGTGGCCGTCCTTCCTGTGCTGTCCCGGCTCGAACCTGCGATGCGACTGGCAGTGGAACGATGGGCCGACGAAGAAGCTGCAACTGTCGTTGGTAACCGTCGCCTCGTCGCTGAAACCATTGGAAAAGTAGCGCTCTCTCGCACAGTTTCGCCTTCTGCCAATGGGCTTGGCGTCGCGGACCACGAAGTCAGCCGGAGAGTTCAAGCACTCCTGGACCCGGATGCATCACAGGGACGACTGCAAGGGACAGCAGTCTTTGGCGGATCTGGCCTCGTTGCAAGCGGGCTGGCAAGTTCTCCGTTACAGCTCCACCACCTAATGACCTTAGTGGCCCTCTAGCGTCGTCTCCGCTTCGGATCGGAGATAGAGGGGACGCAGCAGTATCCGCGAAGCAAATCTTCTTCGGAGCCGTACGTTTTCTCACCTTGAAAATCGCTACTTGCCGTCCCTGGGAGAACGGGGCGACGACCAGCCTGACGCCCGCAACCATCGTTGCCATCCAGCAAATAGACTGATTTCTCCACACCCGTTCGCGTGCGGGCGCTTCTACCTCTGGAGAAGCTTGGCCCCGTCGGGTCGCAGCTCACCGGTCGGAGAGACATGACGGTAGAGAGTCTGACGGGTCACTCCGAGTTCTTTGCATAAGCCTGCAACATTGGTGCCAGATTGCCCCATCGACGCCATTGCCAGTCGAACTTTGGCGGGTGTCATCTTGAAAGGCCTGCCACCCTGACGACCGCGGGCGCGAGCCGAAGCTAGGCCAGCTTTGGTGCGCTCAGAGATGAGTTCACGTTCAAACTCAGCCAACGCCGCAAAGATACCGAACACTAGTTTGCCCGACGCTGTGGTCGTGTCGATCGCAGCCCCTTGGCCAGTTAGCACTTTGAGCCCCACCCCCCGCTCGGTGAGGTCGTGGACGATATTGACCAGATGACGCAGGTCTCGGCCAAGGCGGTCGAGCTTCCACACGATCAACGTGTCACCGGCACGAAGAGCCTTGAGACACGCAGCAAGCTGCGGTCGATCCTCCTTCTTCCCGGATGCCTTGTCTTCGTAAAGATGTTCCCGAGAGATGCCGGCGCCAATCAGTGCATCAAGTTGGAGATCGGTCGCTTGAGATCCGTCGGCCTTCGACACTCGCATGTACCCGATCTCCACGACACAGCCTCCATCACTTATTCGTTCGTTTATATGACACCAGAGCTATTGCGTCACCGCCATCAGGAAACTGTCATTTAACCCGTTAATTATTCTAAGTATCGCAGACGGTGCGGACGAGAGTTATTGTGACATGTCGGCGCGGATGCGGTGTCGTGATGAGAGTAAACCAACTCGAGACAATCACTGACGCCGTCGTCGAAGCCGCTACAAGTATCCTTGCCATCGGCAGCTAACGCCAGTATGCGATGAACAATCACCGCCATTACCGCTGAAGCTCACAGCTGTGTAGGGTAGGCGCGTAGGCTTTGGTTAGAAGCGCGTCCTTGCCTAAGACGCCGAGGGAGGACATTCAATGGCAGATTTCACCTGGGTTCCCACCCAAGCCCCCTCGATTGAGACCTTCCTTGGCTTCGAGCTACAACCAATCCCGGTCATCCCCGTCCTCGCCGGGATTATCGCCCTATTCTACATCATCGGATGGATCCGCCTCGCAGTCCAGGGACGCCGCTGGCCAGTCTGGCGAGGAATCCTATTCCTCCTCGGCTGCCTACTGCTCGCTGCAGTCATGGGGCTGGCGATCGAAGGATACGGGCAAGTCATGTTCTCAGTCTTTATGTTCCAGCAGATGACGCTCATGATGGCGGTACCACCTCTTCTACTCCTTGGTGCTCCAGGGACCCTTCTTCTACGTTCGTCACCGCGGAATCTACCGGGGCGAATCGTTCTCAAACTCGCAATCTTCGGTCTACGCTCGTGGGTGGGCAAGGTCGTTGTCCACCCGCTGTTCTCGATTCCTCTATTTCTCGTGCTCTTCTATGGCCTCTACCTCTCGAATGCTGCGAATTTCGTGCTGAGCTCAGGCATTGGTGGCCATATCGGCCTTGAACTCGTCTTCCTGTTCACTGGAATCATCTTCAATGCGACGCTTATTCCGGCAGACCCGCTTCCTGTGCCCGAGTCTCACGTTGTACGGATTTTTCATTCTTTCCTCGAAGCCGGCCTTCACGCGTTCTTCGGTGTCATTGTCATGATGGCAACTCTGCCTTTAGTCGACCGATTCACCCAGATGCCAGCAAGCTGGGGCATCGACGTGATGGAGGACCAGAAGCTTGCGGGCGGTATTGCTTGGGCCTACGGCGAGGGGCCAGCGGTGGCAATTCTCCTCGTCGTACTCATTACTTGGTCCCGTCAGGAGTCGAAGAACAATGCATCCCGTGATCGCGAAGTCGCGCTTCACGGAGACAAAGACCTTGATGCCTACAACGAATACCTCAGGGCACTCAACCGCGGTGAGATCACGATCTGAACACCCAAACGCACTCCCATGACGAGCAGCACCTGGTACAGCTCAGTTCTATTTTCCAGTCAACGCATTCCTGCATCCTTCGCAAAGTCAACATGCACTGTATAGTCAGTGAATGCTGACTATAGTCCGTTGTGTCGCTGTAAAGAACCGATCGGTCTCCTGCCATGCCGTAGCGTTTGACCTCGGTCTCACGCGGGCGAACGAGACGAATTTTCTGGCGAATCTGTGACCCTGGTCGGCGGCAGCTCTCGCCCTTTCTGCCGCTCTTGGGCAGCACGGACGCAACGTGACATTCCTGGGCAGCCACAAAGGCGGCCGAAGGGCGTGCACTGGCGACCACGACGGGCAGTCATGGCTAACCCCAGACCCAGCACTGGTACTCTAATCCCGTTGTCTACAGGAGGTAGAAATTGGCTCTCACAGTGATCCCGCGGCCCACGAACCGGATGTTGACCGTTCTCGCACTGGTGTTGGTAGCTTTCCTGCTGCCGGTCGCACCGGCCTCGGCACACGAAACCGTGACCGGGACAAACCCCGAAGACGGGCAGAAACTCAGTACCACCCCCGAAGCCATCGAAATTTCGTTTAGCGATACTCCGCTGTCGATGGGATCGAAGATCCAAATCACCGACTCTTCAGGCACGAACTGGGCCAAAGGAGATGTCGAAATCGATGGCGACGCGGCTGTTCAACCCATTAAGTCCGGGGCGCCTGCCGGAGAATACACAGTGACCTGGCGAGTGGTCTCGTCCGATTCTCATCCGATCGACGGCACGTTCTCCTTCACCGCGACGAACGGTGCCAGCCCCTCCTCGGCCCCTAGCCCCAAACAGACAGAGAACGACTCCTCGGCCCCAGAACCCTCGCAAACGGAAACCGCGCAGGCTGCTGACGAAGAGGACTTGAAGTTCCCCGCGAGCTTCATCGTCGTTTGGATCCTTCTCTTTGTCGCAGCGGTGCTCGTCATCGTCACGCTCGTCTTGCAACAGAAGCATAAAAGGCAATGAAACATGAACCAGCACTTTGAGCGGCGAGTCCACACTGATGAATAGTACGACTCCCGGTCGTCCGGCCACGAGCGGGCGCTGGCAATCCATAGTGTGGCTTCTGGCTACTCTGGCTGTTGCCGTCGCCGCTGTCATAGCAAGCGCGGCCTTCTCCGGTGCGGCAGCAGAACGTGAGGCGTTGGACCCCGGGGCATTTGTGCGGTGGGCGCTACCGATTGCCTTGACCGTGCATCATCTGGTGTTGGGGGTGGTCGTTGGCTGCCTGATCTTCGCGGCAACACTCGTTCCGTCCAAAGACACTGACACGACAGAAGGGTATTCGGCTGCCCATCCAGCATTCGCTCGCGTGCGAACCGTCGCCGTCGCCGCATCGTTCGTGTGGCTGGGTTCAGTGGTGGTGGTGACGGTGCTGACCTATGCCAATCTCGTGGGCCAGCCAGTATCGGGTAGTGCGGCCTTCTTAAGTCAGCTGGCCTACTTCCTCACTGACCTCATCGTCGGCCAAGCCTGGGGTGCAATCACCGTCATTGCCTTCCTCGTTTGCAACTTAGCCTTCTTCTTTCGCTCCACCACCGGCCTAGCGTGCACAGCCCTGCTCGCGCTGACTGCCATCGTCCCCATCTCGCTAATCGGTCATGCTGCAGGCAGCGACGACCACTATGCCGGTGTCGGTGCGCTGGCCGTGCACTGGCTCGGAGTCCTTGTCTGGGTTGGTGGTGTTGCAGCACTTGCCGTCACCATCCCCGTGCTGGCCTCAACGAGTACCATGCTTGTGACAAAATCGGTGATCGCCCGCTTCTCTGCACTGGCCGGGGTAGCGTTCGTCCTCGTCCTTAGCTCCGGTGTGATCAACGCTGCCCTCCGACTCGGCGAATGGGACGGGCTGCTGAGCCGCTACGGTCAACTGATCCTCATCAAGTTCTCCGCAACCCTGTTGCTCGGAGCCATCGGTTTCGCTCATCGCCGATGGGCCATGACTCAAGTCGGAAACAAGGCCGGCACACTACTTGCTTGGCGCTTGGTCATTGCTGAAGTCCTCATCATGGGCGCAGTCATCGGCGTCACCGCGGCACTGGGACGAACGGCCCCACCTGTCCCCCTGGAACTCGAGCCAGCGATCACCCCCGCCGAAGTCCTCACCGGCTATCCCGTGCCACCGGTCCTGACCGGGTACCGGTGGCTCAGCGAATGGCGGTGGGACTGGCTCTGGTTAGCGTTCATCCTCACTGTTGCCGCCGTCTATCTCCTCGGGGTTCGCAAGACTCGTATGAGCGGAGACAAATGGTCACGGAAACGCACTGTCAGCTGGTTAGCCGGCATTGTCCTGCTGGTTTATGTCACGTGTGGTGCCCCAACGATCTATGGCATGGTCCTCATCAGCGCCCACACCGTCATGCTTCTGGCCATCGCAGTGCTCATTCCTCTTCTCTTGGCGTTCGGCGCACCCCTGGACTTGTTGCGCCTGAGTGTGCCCCGGCGGACCGATGGTAGTCGGGGACCGAGGGAATGGATCGAGGCAAGCACCCCGATAGTCAGTTCCGTGGTCAGGAATCCGCTGTTCAGCGGTGCAGTTTTAGTCCTGTCGCTCATTCTGCTTTACTACACTCCGTTGTTGCGGCTGTCATTAGATTTCTGGATCGCCCACCAAGTCACCAATCTGTACTTCCTGATCATCGGATTCTGGTTCATGGCCTCGGTCATGCGGACTCGAATCAAGCCGCGAACACGTCTCCGGCAGATCCTTGCTGTTGCTGGGGTCGCAGGTATCCTCCTGCTCTGGGCCAATATGCTCGCATTCGGTGTGAGTCCAGTCCTCGAGGTGGACTGGTTCAGCAGCCTTGACCGAACATGGGGGCCGTCAATCGCCGTCGATCAGCAAAATGCGGGCACGGCAGTTCTCCTGATCGGGGTTGCGCCTCTGGCAGTTGTGCTCGCCACGTTCCTTCCGTACAAATCCCGCCTACCTTCCACCAGGCCTACAGACACCAGCCGGTCCTTACCCGATGTCTCGCACTGATCAGATGAAGCTGTTTACCATGACGAAGCGCAACTACTCCCGTGAAGAACCAACGTCGTAGTCGTTGTCGCACACGGTAGCGCTCCTGACGCAGTTGATGCATGCGCACAACTGATGGTCGAGTGAGACACGTTCTGTGCTTCCTCTTCAGCCATGGTTCAGATGTGTCGGTGAATGGTCGCTCAGACCACGGTGGAAAAGCCGCCAATGAGACCCTGCAGTCCGTTGACCCATTGAGTCCATACTCCAGTGATCAGGAGTATTCCGATTCCGATGAGAACGGCTCCTCCAGCACGGGTGATTGCTGCATGGTGATCTTTGACCCACCTCATGCGGCCGCCGCCTCTGATGAGTAGCAAAGAGACAAGCAGGAAGGGAATGCCAAGGCCCAGGCAATAGCTGAGGGTCAATATGGTCCCGCGAAGCAAGGCACCGGATCCTGTCGGCCCGAAACTCGTGGTCAAGGCAAGTACTGCCGCTAATGTCGGCCCCATGCACGGGGCCCAGCTGAACGCGAATGTTCCGCCGAGAAGCGGTGCTCCCCACAGTCCCGCCTGAGGGCGGCTCTTGATACGCCACTCCCGCTGGAGAAGACTCAACCCTCCCATGAAGATGATCCCTGCCACGATGACGATCGCACCCATGATGCGATTGATCACGTCCGCCCAGGCGCTGAGAAGTATTCCCGTGAGAGAAAAGACGAGTCCAATTGAGACGAAGACAGCCGAAAAGCCGAGCATGAACAAGAACACACCAATAACCACGCGGAATGTCTTCTGATCTTCGAGTGACTTCCCAGCAAGTCCAGTGACATAGCCAAGATAGCCAGGCACCAGTGGTAACACGCATGGCGACAGGAACGAGATGATCCCGGCAACCACGGCAATCGGGATCGCCAGCAGCATCGGGCCCGAGCTTGCTATCTGTGAGAACTGTTCACCGATCGTTGCCACAGCGATCACGTGTCCTTGGTGATTACATCGGAAATAAGGCCGTCGAGAGTCGAGCGATCGACGATCCCGACGACACGAGCAGCAGGACGACCCTTGGAATCGAGAACCACCGTCGAAGGCACAGCCTGAGGAGGCAGAAGACCGCTCAACGCCGCTACCGCCTGACCTTCCTTATCGAGCATGGAGGGGTAAGTGATGCCGAATTGTCGAGCAAATGCGTTGGCCGCGGGGGCTTCATCTCGGACATTGATGCCTAGGAAGGTCACTCCCTCCTCGCGGAACGATTCGTAGCTTTCCTGAAGGTCTGGTGCCTCTTCTCGACACGGTGGGCACGCTGCGTACCACAAGTTCAATACCACTGGACTGCCCTGCCATTCTTGCAAGTCGAAGGCATCCCCGTCCGTCGTTTTTCCAGCCAACTGCACAGGAGTTGAGCGTTCCGCTTCGGGAATCTGGGTGATCACCCCCGTGCCCGCCACGTACCCCTGATCATTTGATCCGGAAGTGTCCTCGACGCCTTTGTCGGCGGGAGCGCATCCGGTGATCGCACCCAGCGTGACCGCGAGCAAAGCGCTCCCGTAGGCCAGGCGGGAAAAGGATCGAAGTCGCGATCGCTGCGCATAGGTGTTTTGCACGTTGGCTCCTTGGGCAGTATGAATTCTTAAGATAATTCTACAATTCGTAGAAATCAGACTCGAATCACATGGCCTGCCAGCGGGGATATGGATCACAGCTGTCTAAGCTCACCGCCGAGCAGGCAGGAGGGTGATGGCCATTCCTTATTGGGCATATCCGCTTCCGCGCCGCAGCGCTTACCGTTGAGCCTCTTTGTGTACCACTGTGGGTCAAAAACGGCTTCACGGTATCGGTGATCAAGCATGCGACTCTAGATTACACATAGGTCAGCTGGCACTGTATAGTTCAGTACATGCTGACTATTGCTTCACGCCTCGACGTCATGAACCGGCTCGGCCGGGCTATGGCGGATCCGACGCGCTCCAAGATTCTGATGACGCTGCTCGACGCTCCGAGTTACCCGGCTGTGCTCTCTCGAGAGTTGGAATTGACGCGTTCGAACGTGTCGAACCATCTGACCTGCCTGCGCGATTGCGGGATCGTGGTCGCTGAGCCGGAGGGCCGACAGACGCGATACGAGATCGCCGATCCGCACCTCGCTGCTGCGCTCGTCGCGCTGGTGGACGTGACGCTGGCCGTGGATGAGCACGCGCCGTGCGTGGATTCGGCGTGCATAGTGCCGGGGTGCTGCGGAGCGGGGGCCGACGCGTGAGCGCGGCGTGCGGCTGCGAGCACGAGCCTGCTGCCACGGCGGGAGAGGAAATCGAAGAAGTAGAGAGGCCCTGGTGGAAGGATCGCGGAATCATGGTGCCGGTGTTCTCCGGCGTTGCGTTCCTGACCGGGCTGATCTTCGATTGGTCCGCCCTCGAGATCCTGGGGCTTGTGCTGTTCTGGATCGGTCTGTTGCTGGGCGCGTCGACGTTCACTCCGGGAGCGATCCGGAAGCTTTTCAAGGGCAAGCTCGGTATCGGGCTGTTGATGTCGATCAGTGCGATCGGCGCTGTCATCCTCGGGTATGTCGAGGAGGCTGCGGCTCTGGCGTTCCTGTATTCGATCGCTGAGGCGCTGGAGGATAAGGCGATGGACCGCGCCCGGGGCGGGTTGCGGGCGTTGCTGAAGCTCGTGCCGGAGACGGCGATCGTGTTGCGCGACGGCGTCTCCGTCGAGGTCCCCGCGAAGGAGCTGGTTGCCGGGCAAATCTTGCTCGTCCGCCCAGGCGAGCGGATCGCGACCGATGGGATCGTCCGCTCGGGGCGCTCCAGCCTGGATACGTCGGCGATCACTGGGGAGTCGATTCCGGTCGAGGTCGATCCGGGTGATGAGGTGTCGGCGGGCGCGATCAACAGCTCGGGCGCGCTGGAGGTCGAGACGACTGCGGCGGGCACCGATAACTCGCTGACCACGATCGTCGAGCTGGTGGAGCAGGCACAGACGGAGAAGGGCGAGCGTGCTCGTCTCGCGGACAGGATCGCCCGTCCACTGGTGCCCGGCGTTCTGATCCTCGCTGCGGTGGTCGCGATCCTTGGGTCGCTGTTGAGTGACCCGGATGTGTGGATCACGCGTGCGCTCGTCGTGCTGGTCGCCGCCTCTCCATGTGCGTTGGCGATCTCGGTGCCGTTGACGGTCGTCGCCGCGATCGGTGCGGCGAGCAAGTTCGGCGTGATCATCAAGTCCGGTGCCGTCTTCGAGCGCTTCGGCCCGATCCGGCACGTCGCCGTCGACAAGACCGGCACCCTGACCCGCAACGAGCCCGCGGTCACCGCCGTCCTGACCGTGGACGGCGTTGCTGAGACGCAGGCGCTGGCCTGGGCGGCGGCGCTGGAGCAGCACAGCACGCATCCCCTCGCGGCAGCGATCACGGCATCTGCACCCGGTGTGCCCGCAGCTGCGAACGTGACCGAGCAGACCGGATACGGCGTCGAAGGCATTGTCGACGGCGCTCGTATCACCGTCGGCAGCCCCCGCTGGCTCGACGCCGGCGAGCTCGGTGGCCAGGTCTCAACCCTGGAAGAGCAAGGCATGACCGTCGTGATCGTCCACCGCGACGGCTTCCCGGCCGCGGCGGTTGGTGTCCGTGATGAGCTGCGCCCTGAAGTCTCCGAGGTCGTCGGCACGCTCGCGGATCAGGGCATTGGGATGACGATGCTCACCGGAGACAACGCCCGGACCGCTGGTGCGCTGGCTGGCCAGGCGGGCATCAATGACGTGCGCGCGGAGCTGCGTCCCGAGGACAAGTCTGCTGCGATCGGTGATCTGTCGAAGGTGGGGTCAGTCGCGATGATCGGTGACGGCATCAACGACGCCCCGGCTCTCGCGGCCGCGGATATTGGCATCGCGATGGGAGCTACCGGCTCCGACGCAGCGATCGAGTCCGCCGACGTCGCCTTCACCGGCCACGACCTCCGCCTGATCCCGCGTGCGTTCGATCACGCCCGCCGTGGTCGGCGGATCATTAATCAGAACATCATTCTGTCGCTGCTGATTATCGCCGTACTGCTCCCTCTGGCCCTGTTTGGGGTCCTGGGGCTCGCCACTGTCGTCCTGGTCCATGAGGTCGCGGAGGTCGTCGTGATCCTCAACGGTCTGCGTGCTGCCCGCACCCGCAGATCACGATTGGAGAGCTGATGCTCACGACCATCGGATCAGCGATCGGACTGTTCGCTGCGACCAACATCGACGACATCGTCGTGCTCACAGTGCTGTTCCTCGCCTCTCGCCGAGGCCAGCTTCGTCCATGGCAGATCGTCGTGGGCCAGTACCTCGGGTTCATCACCCTCGTCGTGATCAGCGTGGTCGCTGCGCTCGGTCTCACGATCATCCCGGATGAGTGGGTGGGATTCCTCGGCTTGATCCCGCTCGGCATCGGTATCTGGGCCCTCGTGCGCGGCTTGCGCCGCAACGGCGATGACGATGACAAGATCGCCGCGGTCGGGCTGTGGGGCGTCGCCGGGATCACGATCGCCAACGGGGCCGACAATATCTCGCTCTACACGCCCATTTTCCGCACCAGCTCGCCCGGCGACGTCACGATCATGATCGTCGTATTCCTGATACTCGTCGCCGTGTGGTGCGCGGCCGGACGCCTAATCGGAACTCACAAGGCCGTCACCGAAACGCTCGAACGCGTCGAGCACTGGCTCGTCCCGGTCGTGTTCATCGGACTGGGCCTGTTCATCCTGGTCGAGTCCGGCGTCATCATCCGCCTCATCGAGGCCCTCGCATGACCCCGGACGCGACCTCCGACATTGAGCCGGCGTCGGTAGAGCCGCCGCAGAGGGGGCGCTGGCGGCTCACCGCAGCGTCGCTCCTGCTGGCCCTGGTCGTCGTCCTAATCGATCAGGGAACGAAAGCGTGGGCCCAGGCCACGCTCATCGAGGGTGAGCGAATCCCGCTGGTCGGTGACCTGCTGGGCTTGCAGCTCGCCTACAATCCCGGCGCGGCGTTCTCCTTCGGCGAGGGGTTCACCTGGGTGTTTGCTCTGGTGGCCGTGGCCGTCGCCATTGCCGCGCTTGTCTTCGCGTTTCGTGTCCGACGGCCCGGGTGGGCGGTGGGGATCGGTGCGCTCGGCGGGGCCGCCGCCTCGCACGCCGGAGACAGACTCTTCCGCCAACCAGGATTCGCGCAGGGGCACGTCGTGGACTTCCTCGCCTACGGCAACTGGTTCATCGGCAACATCGCTGACATCGTGATCGTCATAGTAGCGGTTGCAGGAACGCTCTTCATGATCCGCGACGACCAGAATTGAAATGATGACCAATCGAGATCAGGCTGCAGTATCTCGACGGCCGCTCGTACTGGGAGGTGCTCGACCGCAGGATCGCCGAAGCACTGTACGTGCGCACCAACGCGAGCAACTGAGCATCGAGAGTTCCGGCAGGCGGATCAGCATTTACAGTGAAGTCAGCCGCGGTCGAATTTACAATCACAATCGTGAGAACGATGCCCTAAGCCTGGATCCAGCCAAGACTGGGCGACCAGTAGTGACTGGATATGTCTTTTGGGTTCTGGATAGCATCATGATGCCTTCCGTTCTCCATCGCTGTTCTCAATATTGTGGCTTCCAGACTGGTGCATGAGATTGCAAGGGCGGTTGTCATTGTCATTGAGCGCAGATCCGTTTACACGAACCGCAGTTTTTCCACCCATCCGATGTGAGTGATGCCAGCATGATGCCATCCTCGAAGACCTACGTGAAAGTGAGCGACCGTTGAGCCGCAGCGTGAAAATCTCCCTAGCAATGATCGGCGTCGCCGCCCTCGTCCTCGCCGGTCTGCTGGTGTTCAATGACGACAGCAACGAACCAGAACCGGAAACTGCTCCCACCAGTGCAGACACCGCCGACTTACTGGTCCGCGATGACAGCCCCCGCTTGTCTAAGGGTGGCGAAGCAGTGTTCGTGGAGTTCCTTGATTTCGAGTGCGAAGGCTGCCTGTCTCTTTACCCGGTCATCGAGGACCTGCGAAAGGAATACGGGGACCGTGTCACATTCGTCGTGCGACATATGCCCTTACATAACAACTCCGTCAACGCAGCCCTGGCCGCCGAGGCGGCTGCTGAACAGGGCGAGTTCGAGGCGATGTATCAACGTTTGTTCGAAACGGTAGACGAATGGGGCCACCAGGAGACATCACAACGCGAGAAGTTCTCTGGTTACGCTAAGGAACTCGGCCTGGACATGGACCAGTTCACCGCATCCTATGATGATCCGGCCACTCTCGAGCGCGTTGAGCAGAGCCAGAAGGACGGGCAGGCCCTCGGTGTCACCGGCACGCCAACGTTCTTCCTCGACGGCGAGAAGCTCCAACCCGAAAGCGTCACTGACCTGGAGGAAGCTTTCGATGCTGCCCTCCAAGACTGAGACCGGCAACGAGACGGAGACACAAGAAGCCCCGGTCACCTCGCCCCATGGCCTGGCAGCGTTGTTCGTCGTAGGCGGGCTCATCGGGTTGATAGCGGCTGTGGTGTTGCTGGTGGAGAAGATGACACTGGCCGCCAATCCGGACTATATCCCCAGCTGCAACGTCAACCCAGTTCTCTCCTGTGGCTCGGTAATGGCGACTCCGCAAGCCGCGGCATTTGGTGTTCCGAACCCGATCATCGGCGTCGCAGGTTTCGCCATCGTCGCGGCTATCGGCGTAGGTCTTTTCGCTGGAGGGCGATACACCGCCTGGTACTGGGCCACCATTCAGATCGGTGTCACGTTCGCGGTCATCTTCGTGCACTGGTTGATCTATCAGAGCCTCTACGTCATCGGGGCTCTTTGTCCCTACTGCATGGCAGTGTGGGCAGTGACGATCCCCATCTTTTGGTACACCTCTACCCGAAACCTCAGATCTCTGAGCAAGGGACAAAAGTGGATCAACCTGCTCCACGAATACCGTGGAGCGATCCTGACTGGCTGGTTCCTCCTCATCATCGTTTTGATCGCCAACCGCTTCTGGGACTACTGGTCCACTCTCGTGTGATCCTCAACGCGATGAGTCGTCACCGCTCTAGGTAGTCTCGACGACCACGATATGGACCGGAAGAGATTCGCCTATTAATCCTTCTCGACTTGAGCCGCCATCTCAGTCTGTAAAATAGCCGTCGTTTATCACTGAAGTTCACAGTCACAATTAGCGGTATGCGGCTTGGGTTGGCGGCTTTGCTGTCCCGCAAGCGGATCCTCAACTGACACCGGCGCTTTATACCCTGGGATGACGTTTCGCGCAGGCGACTTCTGACATTCCGCAGCATTGTGCACACGAGTACCGAACGACCAGTATTCAATAGCTGACTGCAAAACACCGAGAACACGGGACTGAACGTGCAGGCGGCTTCTGAAAATGACAGCCGGTGTGTCACGTAAACGAACATTTAAGTGACGAGGTGTGTAGATGCTGGTTGGGTACGTTCGAGTCTCGAAGGCTGATGGTTCACAGACAACTGACCTCCAGCGGGACGCGTTGTCTGCTGCTGGCGTCGATGATGCGCAATTGTATGAAGACAGAGCTTCAGGCAAGAAGGACGACCGACCACAACTGATCGCATGTCTCAAGGCTCTACGTTCAGGAGACACCCTGGTGGTGTGGAAACTCGACCGGCTCGGTCGAGATCTTCGACATCTGGTCAACATCGTTCACGATCTCACTGACCGCGGCGTCGGGTTGAAAGTCCTCACCGGCCAAGGCGCGGCCATCGATACAACGACCGCGTCAGGGAAGCTGGTGTTCGGGATCTTTGCTGCCCTGGCTGAGTTTGAGCGCGAACTCATCTCCGAACGCACGAAAGCCGGTCTGGAATCTGCCAGAGCGCGAGGACGCAACGGTGGCCGTCCCTACAAAATGACTCCGGCCAAAGTACGCCTCGCGATGGCTTCTATGGGCCAACCAGGAACCAATGTGGGTGCACTGTGCCGGGAGCTCGGGATCAGTCGCCAAACCTTGTATCGACATGTGTCACCGCCAGGCGAGCTGCGCGACGCTGGCCGCGACGTCATGTCGGCAGCCAAACGATAGTCAACCCATTTCAGGGTCGTCGTCGCTCGACGGCAATCGTGTCGCGCCAGCGGTCGGCAAGTGGCCCGTAGGTCATGTAAGCAATACGTTCTCGCCGTCCGACAGTTCGAAAACCAGCGTGCTCGTGGAGACGAAGGCTGGCGGTGTTCTCGGGAAAGATCGACGACTGTATCGTCCAGATGCCACGTTGGTCGGTGAGACTGATGAACTCAGACAATAGCTGAGTGCCGACACCTTTGCCTGAAGCATCGGGGTGCACGTAGATCGAGTGTTCGACGACGCCTCTATAGACCTCGCGAGACGATACCGGCCCAGCGCCCACCCATCCTAGAATTCTCCCATCTGCATCCACGGCGACACGACACAGATCCAGCCGCCTGGTTGCACAAAAGTCCTCCCAGGCGGCTGGTGGAGCAGCTTCGAAGGTGGCGTGGCCGGTCTCGATTCCCGTGCGATACAAGTCCTTGACCTCGGACCAGTCAGAGCTGACCATCTCTCGAACATGGAGGTCGCTCATGACATCAGGCGCGAATGAAGTTTCTCGACGCGTCTGCGGATGTCGTCGCGGACGAGGCGCATGCGTTCGATGCCCTCGATTCCTCGCTCAGACGGCTCGTCGGTATCCCAGTTCTCCAATTCTGTGCCCGCAGGCATCTCCACGGTCGCTTCACGTCCCAAGGTGATGACGATATCGGCCGCTTTGAGCTCAGCCTCGTTGACAGGCTTTGGACTGCCGTGACTGATATCGATGCCCAGCTCGTCCAACGACTGCACCGAGAGTTGGTTGAGTGATTGACCGGGCTTTATGCCAGCAGAGACCACATCGATCGTGTCGCCGGCGAGATCGCTCATGAGCCCCGCGGCCATTTGGGACTTTCCGCCGTTTTTCACACAGACAAAGAGAACGCGTGGTGGAGTTGTCATCGTGTCTCCTGGTATGCACTGCGTCCGTGCTCCAAGCCGGTCGGAATGCCAATCGAGACCGGCTCAGCGGGCGCACCGCAGCACGAATCAGCCTCGACAGTATCGGCAACAGGTGCGTCACAAGAGGACCCAACGTCGGCTGAACACACGCCTGTTTCAGGAAGAACCAATTCGACTCTCTCTGCGGCAGCCTGATCGCCTGCCAGGGCTGCAACGATGGAGCGGATCTGCTCGTATCCGGTGAACATCAGGAACGTGGGCGCACGACCGTAGGACTTCATGCCCGCGATATAGAAGTCCTTCTCCGGATGCGCCAGCAGGTTGGCTCCGTGGGGCGGAACGGTTCCACAGCTGTGATATTCGGGATCAATGAGCGGACCCAGCTGTGTCGGTGCTTCAACAACAGGATCGAGTTCGATGCGGATCTCGCGCAAGAAGTCGAGGTCCGGCCGGAATCCGGTGGTCGGGACGACGCGGTCGACGTTGAGCGAGACTGACCCGTCGGGCGTGGTCCCTGAGACAGTGAGTCCATCAGTGGTGTTGAGCTCCGTAATGGTCACTGACGTGTGGACGTCAATGCGTCCGGTCTCGACGAGGTGGCGCAGACGGGTGCCCAGCGCTCCACGAGCCGGGAGCCCATCCTGGTCGCCGCCACCGTAGACGCTGGCGGGGTCGGCTCCGCGAATCGCCCAGCTGATGTGTGTGGTCGGTTCTGCTTCGTTGAGTTCGCCCAGAGTCAGCAGCGTATTTGCGGCCGAGTGCCCGGCACCGACGACGAGGACGTGGCGGCCGGCGAACTCATCCCGGTCTCGTCCAAGAACATCGGGCAAAGGCGAGGTAACCAGTCCGGCTTCTCTTGCCGCGGTCTCACCGATGGCTGGAAGGCCCGCTTGGCCGAGAGGGTTCGGGGTTGTCCATGTGCCGGAAGCATCGATGACGGCGCGTGCGTGATGATCTTCGATCACTCCGTCGGCAGTCTGGGTGCGGACGAGGAAAGCCGTGGCATCGCGATCTGGTGTGCGTGTCCGGTCCATACCAAGACGGCTCACAGCGATGACGCGGATCTGTGTGCGGATTGCATCGCGCAGCTGTGGAGTCGCGGCCAAAGGGGCAAGGTATTCGTTGACGAGTTCAGTTCCGGTCGGCAGATAATCACTGTCGGGTTCTTGCCAGTCAGTGCCTTCGAGGAGAGTGCGAGCGGCGTGATCAATGTTGTACTTCCATGGGGAGAACAGACCGATATGGCCCCATTCGCTGACGGCTGCTGCCGGTGTAGCTCCGGCTTCGAAGACGAGTGGTTTCATCCCACGCGTGACCAGATGGGCGGCAGCAGCTAAGCCAACGGGGCCAGCGCCGATGACGACGACCGGAAGATCAGCGAGGGTCGAGTTCTCAGGGATAATGAATCTCCTTCTTAGCAGTGGCAAATTGATCGATGAAAACCGGGCGAGTAACCACTCTTCCGCGGAGACCGTATCCACGAAGTCTCCTCACGGACAATCGCCGACAAAGTCTCAAACTCCCACCGTCAAACATCGATGTGTGTCGATATGTATTCAAGCACCACGTATCGACAAATGTCAATGTCTTGGCATAATAGAGATGTGATGACTGAACAAACTCTCCCGGCCGCAGTGCCGCTCTCGTGCTGCCCGTCGTTGACGATGAGACCTTTGGGCCAGGACGATGCGGTGGAATTTGCTCGGCTCTTCAAGGCTGTGGCGGATCCGACCCGATTGCGGCTGGTGTCGCTGGTGGCGGCGAATGTGAGTAATGAGGCGTGCGTATGTGACCTCACCGAACCCGTCGGGTTGGGCCAACCAACCGTGTCCCATCACTTGAAGATCCTTGTCGATGCCGGGGTACTCGACCGCGAGAAGCGCGGCGTTTGGTCGTACTATTCGATCAAGGCGAGTACTTTGGACAAGCTGGCTGCTTTCCTCTCTCCCGCGTGACCAATCCGGTGACTGGGCGACCGCGAGGTGGTCTTGCCGCGCTGTCTGCCGCGCAGATCACCAGCTGGGGGTTACTGTACTATTCGCTTCCAGTCGCGGTGACACCGATCTCCCAGGACACGGGGTGGAGCCCCACAGTGATCACTGCTGCTCTCTCGGCTGGTCTCATCGTCTCAGCTGTGGCAGGTATTCGAGTCGGGCGCATCCTCGATGCCAGCGGTCCGCGAACGGTCATGACGGCTGGTTCGGTCATCGGTGTCGTGGCGTTGTTGCTAGTGGCGTGGTCGCCGTCGCTTCCCGTGTTTTTCACCGCGTGGATCCTTGCCGGATTTGCACAGTCCGCGGTTCTTTATCCTCCAGCATTTGCTGTCATCACTCGGTGGTATGGAGCCGATCGGGTCGGACCGTTGACGACGCTGACGCTGGTCGGAGGACTAGCATCGACGGTGTTCGCGCCCTTGGTGGTCGCCCTCATCGATGGTCTCGGTTGGCGCGGCAGCTACGTGGTGATGGCCGGTGTCTTGGCTGTGATCACAGTGCCATTGCATGCGCTTTTTCTTAATGGGCGCTGGTCTGATGATGCTGTCTCGCAATCTGCAGCGGTATCCAAGGCCGAGGTGAGGCAGGTGACTCGCACACCGAAGTTCATCATCTTGCAAATCGCCATGGCAGTGGCCACGTTCACTTTGTTCGCGGTGACGATCAACATCATTCCGCTGTTTCTTCAACGTGGCATGGGCTATTCACTCGCCGCTGTGGCCCTCGGGCTCATCGGTGCCGGACAGGTCGTGGGCAGGATCGGATACCCCCAGTTCGCACGATCGACCTCGGCACGCACACGCACGGTCACCATCTTTGCTATGGGTGCAGTGAGCCTGTTGACGCTGGCTCTCGTGCCTGGTCCGTCATGGCTGCTGATCGTGGTTGCGATACTTGCCGGTGCTGTGCGGGGCTGTCACACGCTGCTTCAGGCCACAGCGGTCTCGGACAGATGGGGGACGAAGAACTTCGGTACGATCAACGCAGTCTTCACCGCACCGATGACGTTTGTCGGTGCCTTTGCCCCTGTGGCCGGACCCGCTTTAGCAGGTCTGCTGGGCGGATATCCTGCTATGGCAATGGTGATGGCGGTATTGCTCATTGGTGCTGTCGGGCTGACGACTCGATCCTGATGTGAGGTTCCAGGGTTCTCTCGTCCACGGTGTTGCCAGCCGCGGTAGTACTCGATCCGTATTGGTACCGTGGTAGCTACTGTGCTTGAGTGCTTCGCACGTATTTGTTCACGTCCGCGACAGCAGACTTCGCTGTGCGGGCGGCACCGATGATGGTCGCGGAGGCAAACCCCGTCCAATCGCCATACCCCAACAGGTGCAGTCCAGAAGCATCGATGCTTTGAGTCCCCTCTGTGACTGGATGCCCGTTCTTCCAGGTCAATTCGAGCCCATTGAGATGGTTGAGGTGTGGTTTGAAGCCGGTGCACCAGATGATGGCATCACAGCTGTACTCGCTACCATCGGCCCACGAGACCCCAGCCGAGGTCAATCGCTCGAACATCGGCAAAGCGTTCAGGTCACCACGGTCGCGTGCAGCCTGAACGGGCGGGACCATGACGATATCGCCGAGCCCCGACACACCATCGTGGTCGCGCCCGGCCCGCTGGGCCGCCTCGCGGGCGGTGGCAACATCGAAGAGGACTCGTCCATCGACGTCGTCAGGCATGAACCGTGGTCGGCGCTGCGTCACCCACAGTGTCTGCGCCACGGTCGAGACTTCCGCGACGATCTGAGCGGCGGAGTTCCCACCGCCGACGATGACGACCCGTTGGTCGGTGTAGTCCTCGGGCGAATCGTATTCCACGGTGTGTAGCTGCCGTCCCGTGAAATCCTCACAGCCCGGATAGGCCGGAACATATGGGCGTTGCCATGTTCCGGTGGCGCTGATGACCGCCGTGGTCTCTAGGGTGCCGGTATCGGTATCGACGAACAGTTGCCCCCGGTCCTGGTAGACATTGCTAACGTGGACCGGTCGGTGAACCGGTAGATCGTAGCGGTGTTCGTATCGGGTCAGGTAATCAATGACATGATCGGCGGTGGGAAACGACTCGCCCTTCTGCGCAGGCATCGGCCAGCCCGGCAACGGACTGTACCCGGCCGGTGAAAACAGACGCAACGACTGCCACCCGTGCTGCCAAGCTCCGCCGGCGCCGGCGTGGTAGTCGAGAATGACGAACTCGAGACCCGTCCTGCGAAGAAAGTATCCAGCTGCGAGACCCGCCTGCCCACCGCCGATGACCACGACATCAGTCACCCGATGCACTCAATCTTGACCAAGTAGGTCAGCCACAAGCGCCTCGATGCGGGTCTTGATATCGTCGCGGATCGGGCGAACCGCTTCGATGCCCTGGCCTGCTGGGTCATCGAGTTCCCAGTCCTCGTAGCGCTTTCCCGGGAAGAAGGGGCATGCGTCGCCACAGCCCATGGTGATGACCACATCTGAGTCCTGCACAGCCTCGTCTGTGAGAACTTTCGGCTGCTCGGCGGTGATGTCGATGCCGACTTCGCTCATCGCCTCGACAGCGATTGGATTGATGTGTTCGGCCGGGACCGATCCAGCCGAGCGGACTTCGATGCGGTTGCCCGCAAATGGCGCAGATAGCCGGCAGCCATCTGCGAACGGCCAGCGTTGTGGACGCACACGAACAAGACAGAGGGTTTCTGGTCAGCCATAGGGGTGGTCTCTCTTTCGATCAGTTAGTGAGGGAATCAAGTAGGGCCTGGACGCGGGTAGCAAGGTCGTCGCGGATGAGTGCCACGCCCTCGGGGGAGGCCAATGCCGGGTCGGCGACTGACCAATCTTCGTAGCGCAGGCCGGGCACGATGGGGCAGACGTCACCACAACCCATCGTGATCACGACATCAGCCGCACGGATCGCGTCATCGGTCAGTGGCTTCGGGAACAATTCCTCGACGTTCTCCCCGTCGATGTCGCTGATGAGTTCGGCAACATGCGAGTTGAGTCCTGCCGCCGGAGTCGAACCAGCGGATCGGGCGATTACGCGGCCCCCTGAGAGTTGGCGTGTAAGGGCCGCGGCGAGTTGGGATCGGCCGGCATTGGCGACACAGATGAAGAGCACCTGCGGAGGCGCGCTGGCTCTGTCCCGGGTGATGTCAGCCAAGCGTTGCTTCGCGAAGCGCTCGGTCAAGGGGACGAGGTAGCGAGTGATTTTCGCCGATCGAGCCAGCGCCGTGTAGGAATCGCGCACGATGCCGGTGACAGTCTCTGGCGACACACCAGCTGACGCTGCCGATAGGTCTGTGATCAAACGGTTGATGTGGGCATCCATGTCGAAGGCACTGACAGCCACTGTCGCCTCAGGCTGCGGGTTTGGTGCGATGACGGTAGGGGCAAAACCTTCCAGTAGAGCGCTCACAGCGGCCTGGCGTCCGGCTGCGATGCGATACCAGACCCAGGTGCCGCGACGTTGAGACTCGAGCAGCCCCACTGTCTTCAGTACTTTCAAGTGATGAGAGACAGTGGGCTGGGAAACGTCGGCCAGCTCTGCAAGATCGCAGACACATGACTCCCCACGAGGGTCGGTACAGATCGCTGAGAGCATCCGTAACCGCAGAGGGTCAGCGAGTGCTTTGAGTGTTCCGGCAAGCGTCGTCGCGACGTCGACAGCAATGGCGTGGGATGGATCTGGGGCACACGTTTCATCGTCAGTGGGGATCATAGTGGTTTCAGTCATGACGATTTCGCCTCCACAGCGTAGGGGTCAGTGCGGAACCATGCTTTCGCGGCCCAGAGCGAAACATAGACGAGTCCGACCAGAACCGGAACCTCGATGAGAGGGCCAACGACCCCAGCCAGGGCCTGTCCACTGGTAGCACCGAAAGTTCCGATGGCGACGGCAATGGCGAGTTCGAAGTTGTTGCCTGCTGCGGTGAAGGCCAGTGTTGTGGATCGAGCGTAGCCAAGACCGAGGCTCTTGCCGAGCAGGAGCCCGGCGAACCACATCAGCGAGAAGTAGACCAGCAATGGCAGTGCGATTCGAACGACGTCCAAGGGCTGGCTGGTGATCTGTTCGCCCTGGAGTGCGAAGAGTAAAACGATTGTGAACAGGAGACCGTAGAGCGCCCACGGTCCTACACGGGGAATGAACTTCTCCTCATACCACTGACGGCCGCGACGTCTCTCACCGATCCATCGGGAGGCGAATCCGGCGATCAGTGGGACGCCGAGGAAGACGAGCACGTTGAGAGCGATCTGGCCCATTGACACTTCGAGGCCTTGAGTATCAAGTCCCAACCAAGTGGGTAGGACGGTGAGGTAGAACCAGCCGAGGACTGAGAACATGACGACCTGGAAGACTGAGTTGATCGCGACCAATACGGCCGTTGCTTCTCGGTCACCGCAGGCGAGGTCGTTCCAGATCACGACCATGGCAATACATCGGGCCAGGCCAACGATGATCAATCCCGTGCGGTATTCGGGGAGGTCTGGCAGGAACGTCCAGGCCAGAGCGAACATGACTGCGGGTCCTGCGAGCCAATTGAGGACCAAGGACGAGATCAGCAGTTTCTTATCGCCGGTGACGGCGGCGACCTTGTCATAACGGACTTTAGCGAGGACGGGGTACATCATGACCAGCAAGCCGAGGGCGATGGGTACTGAGATGCCGCCGATTTCCAAATGTGAAAGAAGCTCGGAGACCCCGGGGATCAGGCGGCCGAGGAGGAGGCCTGCGATCATGGCCAGGCCAATCCAGGCCGGCAGCCACTTGTCTAATGTCGACAGGCGTGCAGGTGTCGTCTGTTGTGTGGTGGTATCTGCAGTCATGCCAGGAGCTCCTCGATCTTGTTCACGATGTCAGGGCGCGGGTGTGCACCGATGAGGACGTCGCGTCGTTGGCCGTTACGGTAAAAGCCGAGCGTAGGAATGGATGTCACTCCAGCCGCTGTGACCGCTTCGGGATTGGTATCAGCGTCGATCTTGACGACCTTGACTCGTCCTTCGTATTCGTCAGAGAGCTGGTCGAGTATCGGTGCGATCTGCTTGCACGGTCCACACCAAGTCGCCCAGATGTCGACGACCACGGGAATGTCGGAATCGATGACCTCGGTTGTGAATGTGGCGTCTGTGACAGTCGTCGTACTCATGCTGGGACCTCCAACAGTGTTTCGGTGTGGGATATGTCGGTTGTGGCAGAGAGGAAGTGTTGGGCATCTATGGCTGCTGAGCAGCCTGTGCCAGCAGCGGTGATCGCTTGCCGGTACCGGCTATCGACGAGATCACCGGCGGCAAACACTCCGTCTTGGTTCGTGGCTGTCGACGGGTGAGTGACCTGTACGTATCCATCGGAGTTCAGGACGACCTGTCCGGTCAGGAGCTCTGAGCGCGGATCATGGCCGATCGCTACAAATACCCCCGACACCGGCAGGGTCCGTTCGGCCCCGGATACGGTATCGCGCAATCGCAGCCCCTCGACTTGAGTTTGACCGATGATCTCGGAGACCTCGCTGTTCCAGGCGACCTCGATCTTCTCGTTGGCCATGACTCGGTCGGCCATGACCTTCGAAGCGCGAAACTCCTCGCGCCGATGCACGATTGTCACCTTGGAGGCGAAACGAGTCAGAAACAGCGCCTCTTCCATGGCAGAGTCGCCACCGCCGATGACGGCGATCTCTTGTTGTCGGAAGAAGAAGCCGTCGCAGGTTGCGCACCAGGACAGGCCGTGGCCGCTCAATCGATCCTCTTCGGGCAGGCCGAGCTTGCGGTAGGCCGATCCTGTAGCAAGGATGACCGCGCGGGCGTGGAATGTTTCACCCAGGCCGGTTTCGACGGTCTTGACGTCACCAGTCAGATCGAGACGGATGGCGTCATCAAAGATGATGCGTGCACCGAACCGTTCGGCCTGCGCACGCATTGCCTCCATCAGTTCCGGGCCCTGGATTCCATCGATGAAGCCAGGGAAGTTCTCTACTTCGGTCGTGGTCATCAGTGATCCGCCAGCGGTGACGGAACCAGCGAGGACCACCGGAGACAAACCGGCCCGGGCTGCGTAAACAGCGGCGGTATAGCCGGCAGGGCCAGACCCGACAATCACTAACTCTTGAATCGACATGCTTCTATATTGACATAGATCAATATAGAGCGCAACTGCTAGATCTTCCACCAACTCTCATACCCTTTGCCAATGCACTGGCTCATCTTCAGCGCCAATGCCTACCGAGGGAGTGCCTCATGTGCGGGGACTGCTTCAGAAAATGCCGCGTGACAGGTTGAGCAACAGATCTCCCGCCCGTCCGGCAGCAGCCTCGAGGGGGCGCCGGTACCATTTCGATGAATTCGCACTTCTTCGCAGATCGTTGCGTGTTCTAGACACAGGCCGACACCGCAATGGACACACACCGCGACTGCCCTCGCCGTGATTTGCTCGCTGCTCGCGTGCTCCCAGCAATTCATAGTCATCCTCCCTGATTTGAGAACTATCGATATAGAGCCTAATTGGCGCATCGATAAGCGTCAATGTAGAGCGCTGATGCGACTGAGCCATCCGGTTCGCTAGTGCCGCGGAGGCGGCCGCTCGCACAATTGCATTCTCGGCGGTGGCACTGCGGGAAGTTTGAGATCTCAGCCTAAGCGGCTCGGGTTTGAAGCCCCCGCATCCGGCAAGGTTGCTGCCAGAATGTGAGCGGAACACGGTAGCTGTCTGAAGCTGGCCCTAGGAAAGTGCGTGCAGTCGACATCTGAAAGATGTGCAGCCGCCTTCTGAATCTGACACTCGCAGCCCGACTTCACAGGGCAGAGAATGTCTCGATAACCTGTCTCATTGTAAACTGTCTTGCATTCGTGACTTTTCGGTGTTTGTGAGTCATTCTTGAAGCATGAGGCTTCTGGGATACACGCGAGTCAGTACCGCCGGACAGGATGCGCAGCTTCAACTCGATGCACTCGTCGGTGCTGGGGTTCAAAAGCGGGACGTGTTCTCTGATGTGACTTCCGGTAGTAAGACGGCGAAACAGCGCCCCGGCATGAGACGACTACTTGACTATGCCGAAGACGGCGACACCGTCGTCGTGTGGCGCATCGACCGGCTCGGCCGCTCACTCCTTGACGTTCTGGCAACCGTAAACCTCCTGCGCGACCGAGGTGTGAAAGTCCGTTCTGTTTCAGACAACATCGACCCTGAGACTTCATCGGGGCGCATGATGTTGGGAATGCTCGCCACCCTGGCCGAGTATGAGCGTGAACTCATCACTGAACGCGTCAATGCAGGCATTGCCGCAGCTAAGCAGAACGGCACCAAGTTCGGGCGGCCGCCGGTAGACCCGGACGAGATCGCCCAGAAGCTCGAGATCGCCGAAGACGCCCGCGGCAAAGGACGCACTGCTGAAGACGCAGCACGCTTGGTGGGCTGGTCGCGAGCCACGTTGTATCGACACCGTCAGGCCGCCGGCACCCACGACACACTGGCGGAGCCGGTGTGAGATGGACGGGCCGGAGAAGAGGCGCATCCTTCGGCTCCACGTTGAAGACGACATCGCTCTGACAACTCTGGCCCAAGACGCCGGTCTCGGCTTGCGCACCCTGCAACGCTGGCACCAGCAATACAAGACCGGCGGGATCGCCGCTCTTGAATCACAGACCCGACACGACTCTGGTTCCAGGCGTACCCATCCTGAACTCAAAGCGTTCATCGAACGACTCGGCCTCACGCGCCCACGCCCGAGCATTGCTACTCTCCACCGCCTCACGGTTAAAAAGGCGAAACGAATAGGCGAGGCGGCACCAAGCTATGGGACGGTCCGCTCCATCCTGGAAGGCTTGGATCCGGCGATGGTGACTCTCGCCCTCGATGGTCCTGTCGCGTACAGGGATCAGTACGAACTCATCTACCGGCACACCGCCGAGCGCCCCAATGACACCTGGCAGGCAGATCACACGGAACTCGACATCCTCATCACCGATGCCAGTGGACGCCCGGAACGCCCGTGGCTGACGACAATCATCGACGACTGTTCCCGAGCAATCTGTGGGTACATGGTCTTCACCGGAGCACCCTCAGCAATGAATACCGCGTTAGCACTCCGGCAAGCGATCTGGCGCAAAGACGACCCCGCCTGGGCAATGTGTGGCATCCCCAACGTCCTCCACGTCGACCACGGCAGCGACTTCACCAGCCACCACCTCGAATACACCGCCACCGCGTTGAAAATCCGGATCATCTACTCAACCATCGCCCGCCCGCAAGGCCGCGGCAAGATCGAGCGCTTCTTCGGCACCCTCAACACCGAACTCCTCTCCATTCTGCCTGGATACACCGGAGGTCCCGAGAAGAAACCGACGCCCGCAATGGACCTGACCGCCCTGGACCAGGCGATTGGTGACTTCATCACGGCATACAACGAACGCCCGCACCGAGAGATCAACACCAGCCCCAAAGCAGCCTGGATCGGTCAAGGGTGGCTCCCAAGAATGCCCGAGACACTGGCCGAACTCGACGGACTGTTGCTGACCGTGCCTAAACACCGCACCGTCCGCCGCGATGGCATCCACTTCCAAGGTCAACGCTATCTCTCACCCACACGCGCCCCACTCGTGGGGAAACCAGTGACGATCCGCTATGATCCCCGTGACATTTCAGAGATCCGAGTCTACGAACGCGACACCCTCATCTGCGTGGCCATCGACCAGACGAACCCGAACCAGAGGCTCAGCCTCCGAGAAGTCGAATCAGCTCGCCGGGCCCGCCGCCGTCAGTTGCGCAAAGACATCAATGAACGCATTCCCAGAACCACACATCGGAAAGAACCACAACGAAATGACAAGCCTCGACGTCGGCGGTCGAAGCTGCGCACCTATGAAGAGGACGAGTAATGGCACGAGACTTCATCATCACCAAGGAACACCGCCGCTTCAAAGAATTCGCCACGGCGGTACGCAAAGACAAGACCATCGGCATCTGCCACGGTGAAGCAGGTGTCGGCAAAACACTCTCAGCCCGCCGGTACGCCCACTGGGATGAAGTCGGCACTTTCGTGGACGAATGGGGCCCGTACTGAAGACGATGCGAAGGTCCACGCCACCGCTCACCGATCCCGAACCGTCTTCTACACCCCCGAAGTTCTGCCTAGGCATAAGCAGATCATGACCGACATCAAACATTTACAGATGCGGGTCGGCATCTGTGTTGACGAACACTTACGGACAATAGGTAAGGTCACCGGCTTCCGCGTCGGTGACGTAACAAAGCTCGTGGAACTGATCATCATCGACGAGGCTGAACGGTTGACTCCGACGGCGCTGGAACTCCTTCGCGATGAACACGATCGGCACGGGTTGGCGATCATTTTCATTGGCATGCCCGGAATCGATCAGCGATTTCGTCACTATCCACAGCTGTACTCGCGTCTCGGGTTCTCCCACAATTACCGTTCACTCGGCCGTGACGAGCTCCTCTTCGTTCTCGACAGGCAATGGAAACGCTTGGGTGCAACTCTCGACATGGACGACTTCACCGACGCACAAGCGGTGGCGGCGATCGAGCGAATCACCCGTGGGAATTTCCGCCTCCTCGAGCGGCTCTTTCCACAGATCAAACGAGTCATGAGAATCAACCAGCTTGAGACCGTCACTGACGATGTCGTCGAAGCTGCTGCGAGCATCCTTGTCATCGGTAGCTAACGCCATTATGCGATGAACAATCACCGCCATTTAGCACTGAAGCTCACACACTATCGATCAGCAAGTGGACCACCTCGCTGATCGAGGAGTTGACGTACGTCCGCGAGATCAGGCCCTTGCCTTGCTAGCTTCCACGGGGTACTACCGACTCACTGGGTATCTGTACCCCTTTCGCGATGCCGAGAGATACCGAGATGAGGACGGTCGATCGCGTGTTCGCGTCCTCGAGACTTATCGCCCAGGGAGCTCAATTGAGTATGTGCAAGAAATCATCGATTTCGACAGAAAATTGCGCTTACTCGTTTTGGAGGGGGGTCGAACGCATTGAAATAGCTGTGCGTATGCAGGTTGGATACGTCTTGGGGCGCACTTCGCCATTTGCACACCTGAACTCAACCACTTTCCAGCCAAACTTTGTCCAGCCCCGCCTTGATAGTGAGATGCCCATTCAGCACGCGGTCTGGTTGAAGCGGGTTGCTGAGCGGCGCGATAGTTCAGATGAAGCGTTCGTTACACACTTTCGAAGTAGATATGACGACCAGATGCCTATATGGGCGCTGACAGAGATTCTTGAACTTGGCCAACTGCCCCGCCTCTATAAGGGCCTCAACGACGAATCTTCACTGGAAATCGCCCAAGCATTCAATGTCCCGACCAAGAGGCTCATGAGCAGCTGGCTGGCAAGTCTCAACTATGCGCGCAATGTAGCTGCCCATCATGCTCGACTCTTCAACCGGAAGCTTCAGAATTCCCCAGGCCGTCCCAAGCCCGATGTCATCCCCGTGCTCAACCATTTGCGCGAGTTCGAGCTCAAGGGTGGTTATGGTGCCTACAACATTCTCGCAGTGGTGGCCTATCTGCTGACGTGCATCGAGGGAGGCGAGACCTGGACTTCCAGCTTGGTCGCGTTACTCAACTCGTTTCCGCGGTCTGACATTCTTGACCTTTCGTCGCTAGGCGTTCCTGACGACTGGTCTGACCTCGAGCTTTGGAATTGATCGGTTCTTATCCAGAAGTCAAAACCAGTGACTAGGGGGCACAGCGTTTGACGGACTTCGGTTGTACTGCGTGAAATCAGGTGGGTGCTCTGCGAATGGGGCGAGGACGTCCTATGCATCGCTTGCCTAGATTGGGGTCGCCCTCGATATCGGAGGCGACACGGCTACTCGCAGCGGCGGTCAAACTACAGTCAAAGGTCTGATGAACATGCCGCTGGAATGACGGGAAACCTCGGCGAAGGTGACGATTTCGGGTGACCTGGTGACGGTGTTGGACTATGCTGGCAAAGTTGCCGGAAGCGACCCACAAGGTCGAAGCTCGCTCTTGTGCGTGCCGCTTCTGCACTGCGCATGGTCGCCGATTCCTTCACAAAGGGGTTCGAGTACGCACCAGCGCAGACGTCACCGCACCACCATTCGCGTGGCCTTCAGTCCTGACCGACCGCTGTTCCGAGCACCCCACGGTGCGGGCACGGCGATTGACGAACTTCGATGACAGCACTGGTATCCCGCCGGCCGTCACACGACCAAAAGGATCAATCATGACGACTACGACCGAAACCGCCGCAACGTCGGCACAGACCTCAGCTCCTGCCATCACCGATGGGGAGATCTTCGCCGCTCACGAGGGCGGAAAGCTCTCCGCCGAGCTCACCAGCCCGCTCGAGACTCAGCGCGATCTCTCGATCGCCTACACGCCAGGCGTGGCCAAGGTCTGCACCGCGATCAAAGACGAGCCGGAACTGGCACGCACCCACACCTGGACCGGTCGCCTCGTCGCCGTCATCTCCGACGGCTCGGCTGTCCTGGGGCTCGGCGACATCGGCCCCAAGGCCTCACTTCCGGTCATGGAAGGCAAGTGCGCGCTGTTCAAGAGCTTCTCCGGCCTCAACGCCATTCCGATCGTGCTCGACACCAATGACACCGATGAGATCGTCGAGACCATCGTGCGCATGGCCCCGACCTTCGGTGCCGTCAACCTCGAGGACATCTCCGCACCGCGCTGCTTCGAGATCGAGGACCGGGTCAAGGCCGCCCTCGACATCCCAGTCATGCACGATGACCAGCACGGCACCGCCGTCGTCGTCCTCGCTGCGCTGACCAACGCTCTGCGCGTGGTCGACAAGTCATTCGAGTCCCTGCGCGTCGTCGTCTCCGGTGCCGGTGCTGCCGGTGTGGCCGTGGTGAAGATTCTGCGTGATGCCGGCGTCGGCGACGTGGTCGTCCTCGACTCCAAGGGCATCGTCGAAGCAGGACGCAGCGACCTTACCGAGACCAAGCAGGCGCTGGCCTCCGAGACGAATCCTCGCGGAATTGCCGGTGGAATCGACACCGCGCTCAACGGTGCCGATGCATTCATCGGCGTCTCCGGCGGCACCATCGCCGAGGAGCACCTGTCGCAGATGGCCGATGACGCGATCATCTTCGCCCTGTCCAACCCGAACCCCGAGGTTCTGCCCGACATCGCAGCGAAGTACGCGACCGTCGTGGCCACCGGACGCAGCGACTTCCCGAACCAGATCAACAACGTCCTCGCGTTCCCCGGAATCTTCCGCGGCGCCCTGGACGTGGGAGCCACCGACATCACGGATGCGATGAAGCTCGCCGCCGCGCGTGCCATCGCCGACCTCGTCGGTGACGACCTGCGCCCGGACTACATCGTGCCCGGCGCACTCGACGAACGCGTCGCTCCTGCTGTGGCTACAGCGGTTGAGACTGCCGCCGATGCAGATGGTGTTGCTCGGGAGTAAGTTCCCTGGAGTTCCTGAACCTCCTGGCTGCGACTAGGTGGTTGTAGACAGACGAATGGGCGCCGGTGCTGATGCACCGGCGCCCGTTCTGTCGTTCGTCTCAGACTGCGTCAGCCCTTGGGGCAGGCCTAGTAGCCAAGCTCAGGAATCCTCAGGAGTCCTCGGGAGTCTGATCTTGGTGATTGGTGTGGGGCCTGACGGCGTCGACTGCGCGCTTCATTGCCGACTTCGTCTCAGCGGGTGCGCTCTGTGCTGCCTTCGACTCGGCCTGCTTCTGGGACCGGGGGCCGGTGGCGCCCTTGAGCCCTGAAGTGTTCTTCGCATCCTCAGACGCATTGGCCGCGAACAGGGTGTTCCTGATCTCCTGCGTCATCTCACCCAGGCCGCCCGGGTTCGAGGGCATGAACAGCACGTTGGAGCGACCCTCTTGGGCTACGTTCTGCATGGTGTCGAAGTACTGGGTCAGCATCAGCAGCTGTTCGGCCGTCCTGTCGATGCCCACCGACTGCAGCTTCGAGTACTGTTCGGCGATGCCTTCGGCAATGGCCTTGCGCTGTGCGGCGACACCTTCACCGTGCAGACGCATCGCTTCGGACTCCGCCTGCGCCTGCGTGACGCGCTTGATCTTGTCGGCCTCGGCCAGGGACTGGGCGGCCACACGGTCACGCTGAGCAGCATTGATCGAGTTCATGGAATCGCGAACCTTGGAATCCGGGGTGATGTCCGTGACCAGAGTGCTCACAATCTTGAACCCGTAGCGGCGCATCGACTCCGAGAGCCGGCGTTCGACGTTTTCAGCGATATCGTCCTTCGACTCAAACGCCGTGTCCAGAGTCAGGCCCGAGAGTGCGGAGCGCACGGTGTCGAAGACATAGGACCTGATCTGCTCCTCGGAGTTCGCCAGCTTGTAGTAAGCGTCGGTGACATTCTCCTCCTCGACGACGTACTGCACGGCGACGGGGACTGTGACGAAGACGTTGTCGCTCGTCTTCGACTCGATGTTGACCTCGAGCTGCTGAACACGCAGGGAGATCGGTTTGCTGATCGTTTCGACGAGGGGCATCTTGAAGTTCAGGCCCGGCTTGGCGACCTTTTTGAACTTGCCGAAGCGCTCGACGATGACGTTCTCCTGCGTCTTGACCGTGAAGAACATGCTGGTCCTCAACTTGCCGAACAACAGTACGGCCAGGATGAGGACGACGACTACGACGGCAATGACGCCTCCGGTGAGAATTTCCATGGCTCCTCCGAGCGTGGGTGGGTGCGCTGTTTCCTACAACATCTGTTGCTGACCCACTCTAGTCGTCACGGAGCCTGCGGCGCGAGGGTCGACTGCTGCGAAACCATCTACTGTGCGGTTTTGATCTCCACACGCAGTTCCGGATGGGTGGCTGGCTGTTCGTCTTCAGGGAAGGAATCGACGATCTGATCGACGAGAGG
Source organism: Brevibacterium sp. BDJS002 (assembly GCF_028201555.1). NCBI lineage: Bacteria > Bacillati > Actinomycetota > Actinomycetes > Micrococcales > Brevibacteriaceae > Brevibacterium > Brevibacterium sp. BDJS002. Next base: position 706,524 of record NZ_CP116392.1, read on the forward strand.
CTGCAGGAAGAGCCTGCCGAGTTGGCGGACCATGGCGGTGACAACCTGTTCGACACGGTCACGGTTGGCCGATGCCTGCCCAGCGTTGCGCATGGCCTCGACGCTTTCCATCGTCAGAGAGGCCAGACGTGAGATGAGCATGCCGTCAGCAGGCATCTCCAGGACCTGACGCCGCAGGTAGTCGACGACGAGGGGATTGTCCGCGAGCATCTGTGCCACGGTCTCGTCGCGGACGGTGACATCAGCGACCGTGTCCGCCGAGGTGGAATCGGCACGATCAAGGGCGGAGGCGAAGAGTCCCACGATCCAGGTCTCGACCGCTTCCCTGGTGCCCTCCTTCGACCCGAAATAGTGACCGATGAGCCCAATGGCGACGCCGGCTTCGGTGGCGATGGCGCGCAGCGGGGTGCCCGCGAAGCCCTTGACCGCGAACTGGTGCAGGGCGGCATTGCGAATCCGGGCACGACTTGTCAGGTCGTCGTGGCCGGCAGCTGGGAGGCCGGTGCCCTCGTTCTCCGCCATGGCGCTCCTCACGGTGTGATCGGTGGTCATCATCTGTCTGCACGGTCTGTCGCGGACGCTGTGTCCTGGACAATTCTCGCATCCAGGCCATTGAACAAGCTTTCAATAGCTTATACAGTCTTTCAATACGAGGGAAGTACTTCTTGAGTTGAGGAAAACTTCGCAGGATCACCAGCAGGGTTCAACGGGAGGACCATCAATGAGCGAGCACGATCTTCTGGCCGGGGTCACGGTCATCAATCTCGCGATCAATCTGCCGGGCCCCTACGCGGCCGCACGGCTGTCCAGCCTCGGGGCGCGGGTGATCAAGGTCGAACCCCCGACGGGCGACCCGGTCGCCCACATCGTCCCCGAGTACTACCGGGAGCTGACCGCCGGTCACGAAATCCTCACGCTCAACCTCAAAGATGACGAAGGGATCGCCCGGCTCCACGAACTCGCCGCCGAAGCCGATGTGCTCATCACCGCCATGCGGCCGCGAGCGGCACAGTCGCTTGGACTGCCCTCCATCGTCGAGAGCTACGGGCTCGTCTACGTCGAGATCGTCGGATTCGCGGGGGAGCGGGAAGACATCCCCGGACACGACCTCACCTATCAGGCCGCTCACGGAACCCTTGTTCCGGGCATGACCCCGACGATTCCCGTCGCTGACATCGTCGGCGGAGAAAGCGCAGCGACGGCGGCGCTGGCCGGACTGCACAAGCGCGACTCGCAGACCGGCGGGAAGAGGACAGGCATCGTCAACCGCGTCGTCCTCGATGAAGCCGCAGCCCGGGCGGCAGGACCAGCCAGGCACGGTCTCAGCTCACCAAGTGGCCCACTGGGTGGGGGATCACCGTTCTACCGAACCTATGACACCGCTGATGGGACCATTGCCGTCGGCTGCGTCGAACCGGTCTTCGCCAAAGCTCTGGCCCAGCATGTCGGCAGCGATCACGCGAGCCTCGAGGCGGCCTTCGCCGCAAAGCCCACGAGCGACTGGATGGAGCTGGCCCGAGCCCACGATCTTCCCTTCGAGCCGGTCACCGCGGCTTCGGCCGGCACAGCCCTGCCCGTGACACCCGGCGCCTGAATTACCCGAGGATAAACAGACTTCAAAGGATAGCACTCATGATTCTCGACGGATACCGCGGTACCTGGGAGACACAGGAAACAGATGACCTGCGCGAACTCGTGCGCAACTTCATGAACAAGGAGATCGTGCCCCACCAGGACACCTTCATCGACAACCACCAGGTCGACCGTGAACTGTGGAACCGGGCCGGCGATGCCGGACTGCTGTGCATCTCCATTCCCGAAGAATACGGCGGAGGCGGCGGCACCTTCGCCCATGAGGCGATCATCATGCAGGAACAGGGGTTCGCCGGCGATGCGGCCTGGGGCAACAGCGTCCACTCCACGATCATCGCCCACTACATCAACACCTTCGGCACCGAAGAGCAGAAGAAGCGGTGGCTGCCCGGCATGGCCACCGGCGAACTGGTCGCCGCAATCGCCATGACCGAACCCGGCACCGGATCCGACCTGCAGAGCGTGAAGACGAAGGCCGTGCGCGATGGCGACGAGTACGTCATCAACGGCTCGAAGACTTTCATCTCCAACGGGACACACTGCGACATCCTCGTCATCGTCGCCCGCACAAGCGAGGAACCCGGCGCCAAGGGCGTCTCCCTCATCGTCGCCGAGGTGGCCGACCTTCCCGGTTTCTCCCGCGGTCGCGTCCTGGACAAGGTCGGCCAGCGCGGCCAGGACACCCGCGAACTGTTCTTCGAAGACATGCGCGTGCCCGTCGACAACGTCCTCGGCGGAGTCGAAGGCCGCGGATTCATCCAGCTCATGCAGCAGCTGCCACAGGAACGCATGGCGATCGCCGTGGCGGGAGCGACGACCGCCGAGGCTGCCGTGCGCGAAGCAGTGGCCTATGCGAAGGAGCGTGAGGCCTTCGGACAGCCGATCATGAAGTTCCAGAACACCAAGTTCGTCCTCGCCGAGTGCGCCACCGAAGTCTTCTCCACCAGGACCTTCGTCGACCACCTCACCCAACTGCACATCGACGGAAAGCTCACCACCGAACAGGCCTCCGCCGGCAAGTACTGGGCCACGGACGCGCAGACCAATGTCATCGACCGCTGCCTGCAGGTCTTCGGCGGCTACGGCTACATGATGGAATACCCGATCGCGCGTATGTACGCCGATGCCCGTGTGCAGAAAATCTACGGCGGCACAAACGAGATCATGAAGGAGCTCATCTCCCGCGGGCTCTGAGCAGTCTCTCTGAGCAGGTCCGGTGGCGCAGTCTCTACATTGGAAGTACATCTGATGTCAGACGTATACTGGAGGTCAGATACGGATCGATCTGTGGAGGGCGAAGATGGCGAAAACGACGACATCTGATCGGATCAAGGACCTCATCCTCTCCGATGGACTCAGGCCCGGCGATCTCCTGCCCACCGAAGGGGAACTCTGCGACCGCCTCGGCGTCTCCCGATCGAACGTCAGGGAAGCCATCCGCAAACTGTCGACGCTCGACATCGTCGACGTCCGGCACGGGCACGGAACCTACGTCGGCGAGATGTCCCTCGACGCGCTCGTCGAAGCCCTGGTCTTCCGCGGCGTGCTCAGCCCAGGCGATGACCTGCGGGCACTGCGCGACGTCGTCGAAGTCCGCCAGGCCCTCGACTTCGGAATGTCGAAGGCGATCGTGAAGAGTCTGGAGGGCACAGCGAACCCCGAGCTCTCAGCACTTGTCGACGACATGGTCGCCATGGCCAAAGAGGGACGATCGTTTCCGCAGCAGGATCGGGCCTTCCACACGGGGCTGCTGTCGGCCTTGGACAATTCGCTCGTCGGCCAGCTCGTCGCCGCCTTCTGGGATGTGCACACGGCAGTGCTGCCCCGGCTCAACGTCGCCGTGGCCGCCGACCTGGAACAGACTGCAAAAGCGCACGGAGAGATGCTCGAGGCGGCTCAGGACGGAGACGTCGAAGCCTTCCATGCTGCGATCACAGTCCACTATGATCCGATTGCCCGAGCCCTCGACCGCGACGTCGACTGAGAGAAGAGAACTGATGGAAGTCATCATCGCCCCTGAACCCGAACTGTCGACGCTGGTCGCCGACGCCATCGAGCGGCTCGTTCGCGAGGACCCCTCACCCGTGCTGGGTCTGGCCACCGGGTCGAGCCCGCTCAGCGTCTACGATGAGCTGACGAAGCGTCACGAACAGGACGGACTCTCGTTCGCGAAGGTTCGCGCCTTCATGCTCGACGAATATGTGGGACTGCCGGCCTCGCATCCGCAGTCCTATCACAACGTGATCGACACCGAATTCGCCTCCCGCGTGGACTTCGCGAAAGGTGCGGTGCAGGGCCCGGATGGGACGGCTGAGGACCTCAGGGCCGCCTCGGCGGAATATGACCATGCCATCGCCGAGGCTGGGGGAGTCGATCTGCAGATCCTCGGTATCGGCACCGACGGTCACCTCGCCTTTAATGAGCCCGGATCATCCCTGTCCTCACGGACGCGGGTGAAGACCTTGGCCCGTCAGACGCGCATCGACAATGCTCGCTTCTTCGACGACGATGTCGACGCAGTCCCGCAGCACTGTCTGACCCAGGGGCTGGGAACGATTCTCGAGGCCCGTCACCTCATGCTCATCGCCACCGGCGGTCACAAGGCCGAGGCCGTGCACCAGATGGTCGAAGGTCCGGTCTCCTCGATGTGGCCGGCGACCGTACTGCAGATGCATCCTCACGTCACGATCCTCGTCGACGAGGAGGCCGCCTCGAGGCTGCAGCTGGGTGACTACTACCGTCACATCTACGCGAGCAAGCTCGAGGGGCAGAGGCTCTGAGCGCAGGGTTCGTTGTGCCCTGCAGACTGGAAGTCAGTCAGGCTGGCAGCTAGTTAGTCAGACCCGGAGTCATTCAGTCAGGCTGGCACGCGTCGACGAACCAGGATGTGATCGTCGACGGGTGGGTGATCGCTGTGCCCACGACGACGGCTTCGGCACCGGCGGCCATGGTTGCTGCCGCGTCGGCCGGTGAGTGGATGCGTCCCTCGGCGACAAGCATCGGTCCCAGAGCCGCCTCCCGGATCTCACGCACAAGCTCAAGGTCAGGACCGGTCGTCGGCAGGCGCTCGCCGGAGTATCCGGCCAGGGTGGTGCCGATGAAGTCGGCACCGGCGGCGGCCGCGGATCGCGCATCCTCGAGGCTGCCGCAATCGGCCATGACCAGGGCGTTCGTCTCCTCATGCAGACGCGCGACGGTCTGAGCCAGGCTCAAGCCGTCCGGGCGTGGCCGACGGGTGCCATCGAGTGCCACCACATGAGCGCCGGCTGAAGCGACGGCGTGTGCGTGCTGGAAGGTCGGCGTGATGACGACGCCGGAGGAACCGTCCTTCCACAGGCCGATGATCGGAGTCTCCACCGCAGACCGAGTGGCCTGGATGTCACTGATGCCTTGGATACGCACGGCGGCCGCACCACCGCGCACAGCCGAGGCCGCGACCTGAGCCATCGTCCGAGGATCCCGCATGGGTTCACCCGGGTAGGCCTGGGCCGAGACGATGAGTCCTCCGCGAAGGGAGTCGATGATCTCCTGCTTGGTCAACATCACTGCAACTCCCCGCTGCTGGTCATAGTGGTCTCGTCGGTCGATACCCGGCCGCTCGACCACAGGCTCGCCGCGCCGATGAGAGCCGCGTCCTGTCCCAATTGTGCCGGGCGGAGAGACAGCCCGCGAACAGCGGGGATGAGTTCGGTTTCGAACGCTTCCCGCAGCGGGACCCACCACAGCTCACCGGCTCCCGAGAGTCCGCCTCCGATGACGACGACCTCGGGAGACAGCACATTGGCCACACCACCCAAGGCCGAGCCCAATGCTCGGCCTGCCTGCTCGAACGCACGTTGTGCCGGTGCCTCGCCGGAGTCGGCGAGTTCGGCCAGCTCACGTGTCGTCGACACCCGCGGCCCACCTGGACCTTGGTCCCCAACTGCTCGGTGGTAGGCCGAGAGCACCGCGGGCCCGGAGGCGATCGCTTCCAGATGTCCCATGCCGCCACAAGGGCAGGGCAGTCCCTGTGCGGCGGCGACCGGCAGGTGACCGATGTGCCCCGCCGCTGCATGGCGGCCCGTGAGCAGGCGGTTCTCCGTGATGAATCCGCCCCCGATGCCCGTACCCGCGGCCACGAGCAGTGAGCTCTGGGTTCCGCAAGCGGCACCGGCAAGAGCCTCCCCGAGAGCATGGGCATGGACATCGTTGACAGCTCGCGTTTCGGCCCCGAGACGCGCCGTGATCTCGGCGGTCAACGCTGTCCCTGCCCAACCGGTTATCGAGTCTGTGGCCGAGACGACGGTTCCCGTGTCCGGATCGATGACCCCGGCGGATCCGATGCCGATGCGCCAGGTGGGGGTGGAAGCATCTGGAGTCGACACTTCGGTGTCGCGGATGACCCCGCGAGCCACCTCGGCGATGGTGCCGAGAATGGCGCGAGCACCTGCGGCTGCCGGCGTCGGCACCTCCCGGAGGTGGTCCACGACGCCGTCGATGACGGAACCGGCACGGATCTTCGTGCCTCCGACATCGACGGCGACGACTGGGGGTGAGGTCACAGGAGCCCCTCGGCGGAGATGACCTCCCTGACGCGGTCGGTCTCCTCTGCATCGAGTGCGAGCATCGGTTCGGCCATGCGGTTGGAGGTGATCACGCCCATGAGCTGCAGGGCCGTCTTGAACGCTCCGAGGCCGGCGGCACCGGGGGAGACGCGGCCAGGGGTGGGTGCGGCGGTGATCTGGAACAACCTTGCCAGGCGGTCCTGCTCGGCCGCGACCGTCGTCCAGTCACCGGCTCGGGCGGCGTCGAAGAGGCGCACGTATCCGGTTGGGTCGACGTTGCCCAGGCCTGGGACGATCCCGGCGGCACCGCCGAGGAGCGCACCGTCGGCGACCACCTCGTGGCCGGTGAAGACCGCGAAGTCGGGCAGATCCTTCGTCTCGATGAGGAGGCGACGGAAGGACACGTCGTCGGCCGAGGAATCCTTGACCCCGGCCAGCACACCCTCGCGGGCCAGGCGCACGGTGACGTCATGGGGCAGTTTGGAGTGGGTTCGCACGGGGACGTCGTAGGCGAAGACGGGAACGTCGAGGTGTTTCGCGACCGTGCGGAAGTGCTGTTCGATTTCGGCAGAATCGGACAGTGCATAGAACGGGGTGGTGACCACGGCAGCGTCTCCGCCGATCGCGAGCAGGCGCTTGGCCTCGTCGAGGACGCGGCCGGTCGTCTGTTCGCTGATGCCGACCAGAATCGGGACCCGACCAGCGGCGGCTTCGAGCGCGATGGTCAGCACCTGATCGCGTTCGGTCGCGGTGAGATAGGGGACCTCACCTGAGGAGCCGAGAACGAAGATGCCGTGCACTCCGCCGTTAACGAGATGTTCGACGAGGGCCGAAATGCCCTCGCGGTCCAGCTCGCCACTGTCGGTGCGCGGAGTCAGCAGTGGGGGGATGATGCCGTGGAATTCACTCATTGGTCTGTCCTTGCTTGATGTTGTTGCTGTCCCCCGCCGAGGTTGTCGTTGGGGAGGTTGGGATGCGACGTGTGTACTGGTCACGTTTGCCGTAGATCGTCAGTGCGGTCACGTCGTGGTCGGCGCGACGGGCCTTCGAGCCGGTGAACAGGGAGATGATGTAGCCGAAGACGACGGCGCCGACGAAGGCCACTGCCGAGACTGCGAAGGGTGTCAGGCCCGCGACATCCTGGACGTACCAGGCGACCGCGGCACCGAGCACGAGCCCGCTGAGCACTCCGGCGCTATTGGCCCGTTTGGTGAAGATGCCGAGCGCGAAGACACCGGCGAGGGGAACCCCGAAGAGTCCGGTGATGGACAGGAAGAGATCCCAGGTCTGGGCCTGATCGGTGGCGGAAAGGTAGAGGGCGACTCCGACCGAGAGCGCTCCGACGATGACGATGACCAGTCGGGAGAAGCCGACGCCGGTGCGTGCCAGGCCGTTCTTGGGCGGGAAGAAACGGTCCCTGATATCGACGGTGACGCAGGCGGAGATCGAATTCAGGCTCGACGAGATCGTCGACTGTGCGGCCGCGAAGATCGCGGCGATGAGCAGACCTGAGATGCCGGCCGGCAGCGCGGTGACGGCGAAGTAGGGCACCAGGGCCGAAGTGTTGAAACCTTCAGGCAGAGCCTCGGCGTGCTGGTAGTAGCTGTAGAGGACGGTGCCGATTCCGTAGAACAGAGGAATGGTCAACAGGGCGAGGAACCCGTTGACGATGAGGGACCGGATCGTGCTCTTCGGAGAATCGGTCGTCTGATAGCGCTGCACCACGTCCTGGCTGGCGGTGTACTGGTGAAGGTTGTTGAACACGGAGCCGAGGAAGACGATCGGGATGGCCGCTGCCGCTCCACCGAACTTCCAATTGTCGGCGGAGATGAACTTATCGTCTGCTGCTGCATCGGCGGCGACTGTGGCCAGACCCCCATCGAGAGCGGCGATGCCGAAGACGAGGATCACGGCTGCGCCGACGAGGAGGATGATGCCCTGAACCACGTCGGACCAGATGACGCCTTCGATGCCGCCGAGGAAGGTGTAGACGACGGAGAGAACGCCGACCGCGGCGGCGACGAGCACGGGGCTGATATTGGTCACCGAGCTGATGGCCAATGTGGGCAGATAGACGACGATGGCCACGCGTCCGATGTGGAAGAGCACGAACAGGAGTGATCCGAGAACACGGATGGTGGGTCCGAAGCGTTCCTCGAGGTACTCATAGGCAGTGGTGACGTCGAGCTTGCGGAAGAAGGGGATGTAGAACAGGACGAGCAGTGGGACGATCGCGAAGATTGCGATATTGCCGGCCGCGTAGGACCAGTCTGTGAGGAAGGCCTGCTCGGGCGTGGACATATAGGTGATGGCGGACAGCGTCGTCGCATAGATGCTGAAGCCTGCCGCCCACGCGGGGATACGACCGTTGGCTTTGAAGAAGGAGTCAGTTCCGGCGCTCGCCTTGCGGGTGAACCAGACCCCGATTCCCAGCGTAGCCAGCAGATAGATGATGATCACGGCCCAATTCAGGCCTCCGAGTCCCGGAGCGTCCATGCTCCCTCCTCACGTGAGTCCGAACGGGATCGCGTCGATGCAGATCCCGAGTGAAACATAAGACGTATGATGTCCTACGTCACGAATGTACGGGAATGTGTTCGCGGACACAAGCCTTGGGGGAGACTCGGGTGGAGGAGCGGCGTCATGCGTGTTGATTTTTCATTGTGAAACTAACTGTGCACAGATATGCTATATGTGTAAGCAGTTAGGAAATAACGATGCCGAATACAGCACTCCCTATCACCTTCACGCTCAAGGACGCGCTCCTGGCCGGCGTGCAGAAGCACCATGTGTACACGCTGCTCGAGCAGGGCGAAATCGAGAGAGTAGGGCGAGGGGTCTACATGCGCCCTGGTGTCATTGATCCCGCGTTTACGTCCCTCGCAGCAGCGACGGTCGCGCAAGAATCCGCCACTTTATGTCTGACCAGTGCCCTCGTTCACCACGATCTGAGCGATGCGATACCGTTCGAATCAACCATTGCTCTGCCTCGCGGCACCCGTCCTCCTTCGGGGATTGCCAACGTGAAATGGCACAGTTTCGATTCATCGACCTTCAGTCTTGGGCGTGAGCAGATCACGATCGACAATGATCTTTCAGTTTCGGTCTATTCGTCAGAGCGCACCATAATCGACTGCTTCCGTCTCATGCACATCGAGGGAAACGATGTTGCCCATGAGGCACTTCGCCGCTGGCTGCGACGCCGTGGCAATACTCCATCGGCCTTGCTGAAAACTGCGTCATCGTTCCCGAAGGCACTGCCGAAACTCCGAATCGCACTGGACGTGTTGCTATGACACCTCCTGTCCCACCCAGAGACAGCCCTGCGGGGCGGGCGTACAACGATCTGCGCAATTTGGCGCAACGGCATCAGCGTGACCCGGCTGAGTACATCACTTTGTATGCGTTGGAAGGCCTCCTCGCGCGCATCGCGGCTTCTGGATTTTCACCCGACTTCGTACTCAAAGGTGGAGTGCTCATGGCGGCCTTTGCCTCTCGCAGACCCACACGCGACGTAGACCTGGCCGCATCTGGCTTTCCCAACGACGTGCCTGAAGTAGAGCAGCGGATTCGGGAAATTGCCGCGATCACGATTGTGGATGGCCTGGAATTCGACTCGAACTCGGTGCGCGGCGAGCCGATTCGAGATGAAGCCAATTACACAGGTGTTCGTGTGAAGGTCGTTGCACAACTGGCAACTGCCAAGGTGGCGCTCCATGTTGATATCAACTTTGGTGACCCGATCTGGCCTGCCCCGACAGAGACTGAGCTGCCGCTTCTCCTCGGCGGCACACTGCGATTAACTGGTTACCCAGACCACATGGTGCTCGCTGAAAAGATCGTGACTGCGATCGAACGTGGTGAACTGAACACTCGTTGGCGCGATTTCACGGATATTGTCGCGATTGCGCGCACCCGCAGGATTCGAGGGTCGGACCTGCGGCAAGGTATTGATGCCGTCGCCAGCCATCGGAATGTTGAGATTGAACCGCTTGAGTCCTTGCTGGGAGCAATGCCCGAACTGGTGCAGCTCAAATGGGAAAATTGGAGAAAGCGGCAACGGTTGGAGAGCACCACCCCGGAGAGCTTCCGTGAATTGCTGACTTCGTGTTTCGCCTTCGCCGATCCGGCACTTGCGTCACGCGTGGAACACCTCCAATGGGACCCGGTGGCGCAGAGGTGGAGGGACCTGCCCAGCTGAGCAACCCCTCAAGACCGAGACCGTGGCCATGTGGGAAGATTGAAGGCGTGTCGAAAATTCTTGAGATCCTGACCCCGGAGGGTCTGCCGCCACTGGTCGAACGCCCCGGTGTCTCCTTCATCATGCCGGTCCTCAATGAGGCTGAGCACATCGCCAAAGCGATCACCACGATCTTGGCCCAGGACTATGAGGGAGACAAGGAAATCGTCCTCGCTCTCGGGCCGTCGACCGATGACACGAACCGCATCATTGCGGATATGGCGGCCAAGGACCCGAGGATCCAGACCGTTGACAATCCGCAGGCTGCTACGCCGATCGGCCTCAACCTCGCCATCGCTGCGACCCATCACCCGGTGATCATTCGCGTCGACGCACACTCCGGGCTGCGCACCGACTACACGGAGCAGGCCATCGACACCCTGCGCCAGACCAAGGCCGCGAACTGTGGCGGGCTCATGCTCGCTCGCGGTCGCACGTCTTTCCAGAAGGCCGTGGCCCGGGCCTACATGTCCCCGGTCGGACTCGGCGGTCCTGCCTACCATTCCGGTGACGAAGCAGGGGAGGCCGAGTCGGCCTACCTCGGCGTGTATCGACGTGAGGTCTTCGCCCACCTCGGCGGGTTCGACGAAGGCATCAAACGCGGACAGGACTGGGAACTGAACCTGCGCATCCGCACCGCAGGCGGTCGCATCTGGTTCAACCCGGACATGGAGGTCACCTACTGGCCGCGTGACTCCTGGTCGAAGATCGGTCAGCAGTTCTGGGCCACCGGCATCTGGCGCGCCGAACTCATCCGCCGCTACGGATCGGCCAACTCGCTGCGTTACTTCGCGCCACCGGTGCTGGTCCTCGGGATGGGAGCCAGCGTCATCGAAGCCCTCCTGCAGCTCACGGGGCGGACGAAGACGTGGCCGAAATTCCTGCGCCGCTTCACCTCTTTAGTCCACGTGCCCAGCCTGGGATACGTGTCGGCAATACTCGCGACCGCCTCGGCGGCCAAGGACTGCGGACGACGCGAACGCGCCTGGTTCGGCCTCATCCTGCCCACCATGCACCTGTGCTGGGGAGCCGGCTTCCTGCGGGGCCTGATCACCGGTGCCGGATCGACGAAGGACGGCAGCCGTTGAGCAAGAAGAATCGTCGGTACGGCCGCAGCGAACGTGAACAGAACACTCGTGCACAGGCCGGAAGCGAGCAGCCTGCCGAAGAGTCGATCGAGAGTGGACGGGCTCCGGTGCCCGAGCGGCCGACCCCGAAGAAGTTCAACGCACCGCTGTGGGCCGGCATCATCGTCGTCATCGCTGTCGTCGCCGTCCTCGGGTTCAGTATGTTCAGCAGCAAGGACCACCTGACTGTGGACGCGCTCGAAAAGCCCGTGGTCGCCGCGCTCGACGGCGGTTCCGACGTCTACCCGGCGAACTCCAAATTCTCCTTCACCGAGAACGCGAAGTTCGGCTACCTGCCCGCACCGACTCTGTCGGAACTCGGCGATGGCACCATCGTCGCCGCGGATCCGAAGTCCGCGCCCAAGGCGATGGAGCTCGAAGACGACCTGTCCTCGCTGGATCGTGATTCGTTCCTTGACCAGGACATCAAGCCTCCGCGCAAGAACACCGCACCCGGTGAGCCCATCACCTGGGATCAGATGGTCGATGAGATGGCCGGAGCCACCGTGCTCATGCCCCTGATCGAATCGCCCCAGGTGGCAGACCCGGTGTTGAAGAAGATCGCCGAGGCGGACATTGCCGAATCGACGATCGTGCGCACCTCCAATGCCGAGGTCGCCAAGGCCGCATCCGACGCCGAGGTGGCCGTGATGTTCACCGGTGATCCGACTGCTACATCGCAGCAGTCGTTGTCCGAGGTGGGGTACACGATGATGGCTGTCGATGCGGCAGATGCCTCGAAGTGGACCGGCACGGATCTCGACATCTGGGCCACCGGAGTCAAGGACGAGAAGCGGCTGAAAGAACTCGCCGAGGCGGGGATCTTCGGAGCCCTGAGCACCAACCCGTACTCCATCCAGCCTTCAGAAGTGAAGTCCAACTGAAACACTGAACTCGACACTTGAACACCGCACTCGACCAACGATCAGGAGATGACATGACACAGCCCATCGGCAACCCATCACACATCGGCAACCTCGACGCCGCGCAACTCGGCCCGCAGCCGACCTACCTGCCAGATGACCATGCGGACGTTGAAGCGAGGAAGCGCCTCGACGCCGGCGAAGAGCCCATCGATGTCGCAGCTGGCCTGCCTGCCTCATCTCTGGCCTGGGCGATCCTGGCCGATGAAGCACACGGTGAGGGGCGACTCGTCGACTCCTACGCCTATGCCCGCGTCGGCTACCACCGTGGCCTCGATTCCCTCCGTGCCGCCGGATGGCGTGGGGCAGGCCCGATCCCGTGGAAGCATGAGATCAACCGCGGGTTCCTCCGCGCGCTCAACGCCCTTGGCCGTGCCGCTGGCGCCATCGGCGAGGGTGAAGAGGCCGCTCGAATCGAAGAGTTCCTGCGCTCGTCCGACCCTGCCGCCATCGACGCGATTGCGGCGGGGGAGTAAGCGGCTCCTCAGTAGAACAACTCTTTATCGCGGGAGGTCGGCCCCATGCAGTCTTGGGAGCCGGGTCACGCCAGCTCCTGCAGGTAGGCGCTGAAGCCGCCTGCGGCTCGTCCTTCCAGCCTAGCTGAGGTGAGGACCCGGCAGGTGTCTGTGCGCAGCACCCGGCCGCCGGCATCGAGAACCGCAGCCACCAAGGCCGCGTCCTCACCGCATGGCAGGGGCGGAAATCCGTCGACGAGTTCGAAGTAGGATCCGCGGACACCAAGGTTGGCCCCGAAGACAAATGGGTGGTCCTCGCCCAGTTCATGTGCGGCATGCCATTTGGCAAGGAGTTCGGACGACCCGGTCTCGGGCCGCGGAGCAACCGTGCCCACGACGCAGTCGACACCGAGTTCGGCATGACGGATCTGGGAGGCGATCCAATGTTCGGGCACGCGGCTGTCGGCATCGGTGAAGGCGAGCCACATCGCATCAAGCGCCGGCTGGGTGTGAATGCCCCTTTGTCCGATGAAGTACTCGGCGGCGGTATTGCGAGCGATCCCCACATTGTTGAATGAGACAGTGACCACCTCGACAATCGGATTCCGAGACGCGAAGTCCGTGACCAGGTCGAGCGTGCTATCCGTGCACGCATCGGCCACGACGATCACCCGGATGTGCGCGACTGCGGAGGTGTGCCGTGCGTACGAAACTGAGGCCATCACCGATTCGAGGCAGCCTTTGATCTCATCTTCCTCATTGTGCGCCGGGACGATGACCGCGAAGACATCAATCATCGGTGTCGCCCCCGGCAGCTGCTTCAGAAGAGTTCGAGGACTTGGTCACAGTGAGGATGTCGAGACGATAATTCGCATCGGCATGGAACTCGAGCCTGTGATGAGGCCAGAAGCTCAGGCAGCTGTCGTGGACCTCATCGGCATTCAAAGGCCAATCGCGGATCTCACCCTTCCAATGGCAGAGCACCAACACAAATCTGCGAGTCGTGGACTCATCGATGCGCTGCAGAGTCTGATGCAACTGGGTTCGAGACAGGTAGAAGCCCGTCTCCGACAGGACAACACAGTCGAAGAGTCCCGCTGGCCATTCGAAGGGGACCGTGGCGCGAACGTAGCTGACTCGGGAGTTGTCTGGGCGGTGCGCTTCAGCAATTGTCAGAGCCTGGCTGCTGGCATCGACAGCGGTCACGCGTTCACTCACCCCAGCGAGTTCTTCGCTGAGGACCCCGACGGAGCAGCCGATCTCCAACGTATGGGCAAACGAGGTCTGTGGAAGGTGAGCGAGCAGAGTCGCACGTTTGGAGATCTCGTAGGTGGAATCACGCACGGCCCAGGGATCACTGCGATCAATGTGGACGCCGTCGAAGACCCGTGAGGCTGTGTGCGCGTCATTGACACCCGCCTCGGCGGCTGTCTCTGACTTGTCGGCGCTGAAATCCGTGACCTTGAAGGTGTCTCCGCCTCGGTCGAAGTGCTCCAACTGTGCCCGACTGAGGATCGCCTCATCGCCGGTCTGGTCGGACAGGGGCAGAGTCTGCGAGGGGTAGCATTCGAAGACCTCCTGCCTGTCCAGGTTCTGAGGATCGGGTAGGAAGCGCCACGATCGCCACTGTGAGTCTTCGGGGGTGGCCCAGTGCCAATACCAGATGGGATACTCGAGCACCGTCGCCCTACTTCGCCGTCCCACGGCCAGAGCGGCCTGACCAAGTGCCTCATGATCGGCGTGCCCATCACGGCTGTATGGGGCAACGATGGAGACTGGACCCGGAGCTGCACAGAGCTCTGACACTATCTCCTGCATCACCTGGTCGCTGTGCTCGGCCAAGCTTCCGTCATCGAATTCGAGGTATCTGCTCGTCACTGACGGGCCCAGCGTGCTCAGTGCAGCATCGAATTCCTGCAGGCGAACCTGTTTGAGGCGACCTTGAGTGTGTGTGGTCGAATGAGGGTGGGAATTCTCCCCGGCTGTGAACAGAAGCACCCTCACATCTGCGTCGCATGCCCGAACGTGAGACAGCAGCGAAGCGGCGCCGAATGCTTCGTCATCGGGGTGTGCCGCGAGCACCAGGACTGACCCGCCCTCAGCACAGACATCGTCGGTCAGGAGGGGAAGGTCGAGGGCTCCGGCCTGGACCCACGCCTCTTCGCTGGTGCTCTCATCCAGGTGACTGAAGCTCATCGTGCTGTGAAATCCTTCACGAGCGCTTCGCCCAGGGACGCCTCGTCGCGGGGCCCGTGGTGTTGACTGAGGTAGACGGTGAGATCCGCGTCGGCCTTCGCGAAGGTACTGTCGCCGGTGAGCGCGGCAGGCCCCGCGAGCTCTCGGCTCAAAAGCTGAATCTGCTGGGCACCGCGATAGACGATGTTGCGCACCCGCAGGGCTAACGACCAGGCACCATCGCGTGAGAATTCCTCGTCACCGTCTGCGGCCTCGGCCGCCTGAGCGAGTACCGCGCGGGCGGCGAAGATCTCCGCATCGAGCTGTCCCAGGCACAGGTCTCCCATCGGTGCAGGGGTGGGGCGCGCGAAATGTCGGCGGGCCGCATTCTGCGCCAGGCCCAGGGCACCACCGAACCAGCAGGCGGCGACCCTGATCCCGCCCCAGGCGAACGAGGGACGGTCGAGATACCAGCCGGGCGGACCGACCACCTCGGCGGGCGCCTGGTCGAAAGTCACAGACCCGCTGGGGATCTCGCGGAGTCCAATGCTGGGCCATGCGGTTTGGTCGGGATGGACTCGCGGATCATCCATGCCCACCGCCACGGCCTGCCCGTGTCCGTTGCGATGGGCGATGACGATGGCATGACTCAACTCTGATGCCAAGGAACACCACGCCTTCTCGCCGGTGATGACGGTGCTGCCATCCGTTTCGGCAACAGTGACGACCTTTCCAGGGACTTCCGCAGCATAGACACCCCATGAGGTCTGGTCTCCGGGTGGCTCGAGACCCGCCTCGGCGATGATGCCGAGGGCATCGATATGGGGCTCGAGCATGCGGGCGACGGCCACATCGATCGACGCGACCATCGACAGAGCCTCCCACTGGTGCAGTTGGGACGAGGTGCCGGTGAGGTCCAAATGGTTCTGAAGTGAGGTGATCTTCGTCGGTGGGGCAGCGCCGTCAGTGACCAGCTGAATCAGGGCCTCACGCTGGGAGGACGCTCGCGGGAGCTCGAGCCAGGGGGCCAGTGGAGAGAAGACATCTGAGTCGGAACTAATGGAGTCTCTGCTCATGTCGTTTCCTTCGGGGTAATTGGTGCCTGGACGGAAGAGAGAGGGGTGCTAGGAGTCCATTGCGGTGCGGAGGCGTTCGATGAGGTCGTCGAGTCCGTCGTCGAACTCTCGGGCGGAATGGTTCTCAGCGAGTTTGCTCTGCAGCCGTTGCACCGTCGGATAATCACCAAGATTCTCGTTGTCCTGCTCGTCGTTGCTGTTCTCCGCAAGCGGAACTGGACTGACGCCGAGGGCCGATACCTGGAGCAGAAGATCGCCGAGGAGGAAGCTGGTGAAGGCTTTGTAGGCGCTGACGGCACGATCGTCGGAGAACCCATACTCCTTCAGTGACGTGAGGAAATAGTCGACCCAGCGGATGCTGCGCAAGGGTGGGCGCAGCCACGGGGCATCTGGCGGTTGGGTGATCATCAGGGGAAACATCTTCGGATGGGTCAGCGCGAGCTTGCGCATCGCATTCGCAACGTATTGAAAATAGCCCTCCCAGGACGAAGGCTTCTCCTGCATCAGATCGTCATTGAAGAGATCGTCGATGAGTTCTCCGACGGCCGCAGAGATGAGTTCCTCGCGCCCGGGAACATGTCGGTACAGGGCCATGGCCTCGACACCGAGTGCGGCACCCAGCCGTCTCATGGTGAGGGCTTGGACTCCGTTGTCGTCTATGAAGGTGATTGCAGCCTGAACGACATCGGTGCGACTCAGACGCCGGCGAATCATGGAATCTCCTCACATCGGTGAATCGGCGGACATCCGTGAAGAGGCCCGGCCCGCATTCATCCTAGCGGTCCTGTGGTCACCGGAGACGACTCTGCGCCCCGAACTCAGGTGAGTTCGGGGCGCAGAGTGCACTGGGGATGTGCGGGTATCGAAGGGATCGATCTTCAGGCCTTGGCGGCCCGACTGCGGCCGGTGATGAGTCCCCAGGCGATGAGGACGATCAGTGAACCGCCGATGGCGCACAGCCAAGTGGAGATATCGAAGAACGAACTGACTCCCGCGCCGAACACGGCACTGCCGATCCAGCCGCCCAGGAGTGCGCCGATGACGCCCAGGATGAGGGTGGCGATCCAGCCGCCGCCCTGACGTCCTGGCAGGATCAGCTTTGCGATAGCCCCGGCGATGAGGCCGAGGACTAGGTAAGCGATGAAGCCCATGGGTAGTTTCCTTTGATAGTGCGGGGAGGCGCGAGGCCTGAGGCCTCTCGATGTTTACACTGTAATCAATGTTTACAGTGTAAGCAACATATCAAGGGAATTGAGTGCTGGGCAATGCGGTCGGTGCCTCAGGCTGAGATGACTGCCGCTCCGCCTTCGATGTTCTGGGCGGTGAAGACCGCGTCGAGCAGTCCGGGGAAGCGGGCGTCGAGATCGTCCTTGCGCAGCGAGTTCATGATCGACGTACCCTGGTACTCCTGGCGGATCACACCAGCCTCGCGCAAGGTTCTGAAGTGATAGGTCGACGTCGACTTCGATACCGGCAGCTCGAATGCAGCGCAGGCGTGATCGTCGTCGGCGGTGTTCAGGCGGCAGGCGATGTGTCTGCGAATCGGGTCGGCGAGCGCGGCGAGCACGGTGTCGAGTCGCATCTCATCCCGTTCGGGATGGTCAAGAGTTCTCATGTGCAGCCTCCTCGTCTGAGTATCTCGGTGATCTTCCTGTCACATTGTTTCACTGTCCTTTGATTGTACGTCTTTCTTCGTAGTACGGTAAACGTCGAAGTACGAGGAGCTTCGTACTTCATCTCGAGTCCAGCATCCACGACTCGAGCCCACTACCGATGATCACGAGGTCTTATGTCCAACCTGCTGTTCGAACCACTCACCCTGCGTGGCGTGACTTTCCGCAACCGTGCTTGGGTGCCGCCGATGTGCCAGTACTCGGCAGACCACCTCGACGGCGTTGTCACACCATGGCACTTCGTCCACTACGGATCGATGGCCAAGGGCGGCGCCGGCGCCATCATCGTCGAAGCCGCTGGCGTCACTCCTGAAGGACGGATCTCTCCGCGGGACCTGGGTATGTGGAACGACGAGCAGCGTGATGCTCTGGTGCCGATCGTCGACTTCATGCACTCTCAGGGAGCGGCGGCCGGAATCCAGCTCGCCCATGCAGGGCGTAAGGCCTCGACCTACCCCGACTTGGGACACGGCAACGAAGGCAGCCTGTCCGAGAGCGAAGGCGGTTGGGAGACTCTCGCGCCCTCTGCAGTGGCGTTCCCCGGACTGAACACGCCACGTGAGCTCACCGAAGCAGAGATCGCTGAGACTGTCACTGCCTTCGCGGACTCAGCTCGCAGGTCGATGGAAGCCGGTTTCGACTTCGTGGAAATTCACGGTGCGCACGGCTACCTGCTCCATGAGTTCCTCTCCCCGCTGTCCAACACCCGCAACGACTCTTATGGCGGAACCCCGGAGAACAGGGCCCGTTTCCTCCTCGAGGTCGTTGACGCCACCCGCGCCGAGGTGGGCGAAGACGTTCCCGTGCTCGTACGCCTATCCGCGACGGACTGGACCGAAGGCGGGCTGACTCTCGACGATACGGCTCAGCTGTCGGGGTGGTTGAAGGACCACGGGGTTGATCTGGTCGACGTTTCGACTGGTGCGAACGTCGTGGCCAAGATCCCGGTTGGCCCCGGCTACCAGACGAGCTTCGCTGCCGGAATCCGCAAGCAGGCCGACATCCCCACCGCCGCAGTCGGACTCATCACCGAGCCGTTCCAGGCCGAGCACATTCTGGCGACCGAGCAGGCCGACGTCATTCTCCTTGGCCGCGAATCGCTGCGCGATCCCAACTTCCCTATTCGCGCCGCAGCCGCACTGCGTCACGAGATCGACTACAAGCCGACACAGTACCTGCGGGCGCATAAGTAGGCTGATCGGTCTGAGACTGTGAGCATAGGTGCGGGTGGAGCAATCGACTCCGCCCGCACCAGCGTCATATCAGCCCGCCGATCCACAGCCCCAATCCTGCCGCTGCGGTCGCCAACACCAGTGTGCCGAGGCAGTTGAACAGGCTGAGAGCCCACCGGCGTTCCTGGATGAGGCGAACGGTCTCGAAGCTGGCGGTCGAGAAGGTCGTGTAGCCGCCGAGGAACCCAGTGCCGATGACCAGATGCCACGACTCAGGAAGGATCTGATCACTGGCCAGCCCGGTGAGCAGACCCAGCACCAGTGAGCCGCTGACATTGATGACGATCGTGCCCCACGGGATGCCGCTGCTCACGCGAGACTTGATGATCCCGTCGAGCAGCATCCTCGCCGCGGTGCCGATGCCACCGGCCAGTGCGAGTGCGATGAAGATCAGCGGAGTCATTTCGCACCTCGACTGTGCGCGACAGCTGCCGTGGCGATGCCAGCCCACGTGGCCAGACCACCGACGAGCACTGTGCCCAGACCGTAGGCGATCCCGGCACCGACATCACCCTCGCCGAGGAGGCTCGCCGTATCCGTCGCCAGTGCACTGTAGGTGGTGAAGCCACCCATGAACCCGGTTCCGAGCACGATCCGCAGCCGGCGTCTGCGACCCTCATCAGGACCCATTCGAGCCAGGGCATCGAGAAGCAGCCCCAGCAGGAAGGCGCCGAGGATGTTGACGGCAAAGATCGCCCACGGAATGCCGTCTGCAGAGGGGAACGCGAGTGTGATGGCCTCACGGGCAGCAGTGCCGAACGTGCCGCCGATGAGCGCCAATCCCAGATAGGGCTGGCGCAGATGGGCGGGCCTGTTGCTGCTGCTGGGGGCGTTGCTCATGGGAACTCCTACCTTCTGGGCATGCTGACGCCGGTCGAGGTAGGGACTGTTGTCGGAGAACCGAGGTTGGGTACGGCGAGCCCCACCGCCGTGACGCGCAGGCGTCTTCTTCATTCTGCCACACGGGCACGCGAAGAGGCCGCCGGATGACTGACATCCGACGGCCCCTGATTGGGGGTGGTGGCTCAGCCCTCGCGGATCGTCATCCGGCTCAGCTTGGCGCCGTCGACGGCGAAGGCGAACGAGGACCGCCCATTCGCATGTGTTGAGCGCCAATCGCCGATGACGGTGACCTCATCGCCGTTGACACTGACCTCTTCGGGCGTGAGAGTGCCGGTCGCGCCGATGAATTCCTTGTCGCTCCAGGCCTTGATGGCATCGCGGCCGGTGAATTCTCTGCCCCAGTCATCGACGGTGCCGTCGGTGGTGAAGGCGTCGAGGAAGCCCTGTGCGTCGTGGGCGTTGACGGTGTCGATGAAGCCGGCGACGGGCTCGGGAATCTGCAGATCTGACATGGGTGCTCCTTAGCTTCTTGGGGTCTGTGCTGTGCGTGCGGTGTGTCAGCGAGTGGTGTATCCGCCATTGGCGAAGATCGTCTGGCCGGTGATCCACCAGCCCTCGGTGGCGAGGAACCGCACGATCGGAGCGATGTCCTCGATCTGAGTGAGCTGATTGCCCATGCCCTGCGACTTGTGGAACTCCACCCGTTCGGGTGTTTCCTGACCGTAGAAGAACGGAGTGTCCATCGGTCCCGGGGCAATCGCCGTGACCGAGATTCCACGCTCAGAGTACTCCTTCGCCGCCGCCCTGGTGAAGTGCTCGACTGGGCTCTTTCCGCCGGCATAGGTCGAATACCCGTCCGTGAATGCCGCAAGCAGTGCTGTGACGATGGTGATGATCTTGCCGTTGTCGGCAAGGTGCTTCCCCGCTTCCTTGATGAAGAAGTAGGCGGCCTTGGAGTTGATGTCGAACATCGAGTCGTACTCGTCTTCGGTGGTGTCCGCGATCGGCTTGCGCAGCACCTTGCCCGTCGTATTCACTGCGATGTCGATCGTTCCCAGCGCCGAGGTGGCGTCAGCGAACAGCTTCTCGACGTTGGCGGGCCGGGTCAGGTCTCCGGTCAGGAGCACGCCCTTTGCCCCGCTCGACTCAACCGCGGCGAGCGTGGCCTCGGCCTCACTGCGGGAGGATTCGGAATTGTAGTGAATGGCGATATCGGCACCCGCCTCGGCGGCCTGCTGGGCGATGAGCCCGCCCAGATTCTTTCCGCCGCCGGCGATGAGGATGTGCTTGCCCTGGAGTGATTGATCGGTCATGGCATCTCCGTTGTATCGGTGGTACATCTGACTATAGCGACAATACACGATAATATAGCGACATGACAGAGGCGGCTTCGCTTGATACACGGACTCGGCTGCTCAATGCGGCTGCGGACCTCATTGCTGCAACCCCCGGGGAGGACTTCTCCCTGCGCGCGGTCTGCGATGCCGTGGGCGTGAAGATGCCGACCCTGTATCACTTCTTCGGCAACAAGCAGGGGCTCATCGAGGCCGTCATCGAACGTGGCTTCGACATGTATCTGTCTGCCAAGTCCGCCTCCGAATCCAGCGGCGATCCGATCCAGGACCTGCGGATGGGCTGGGATGCTCATGTGTCCTTCGGGTTGGAGAACCCCGGTTTCTACACGCTCATGTACGGCAAGGTCAGACCGGGGTACTCACCGGAGGCGCAGTCGAAGCCGAGCGAGATCCTTCGTTCGCTGACACGTCGGGCCGAGGCGCAGGGTCGACTGGTGGTTGGCTATGAGCAGGCCGCGGCCCACATACTGGCGACGAATATCGGAGTGACACTGCGGCTGATCATCCAGGGCCGAGCCGATCCGGATCTCTCAGCAGGAGTGCGTGAAGGCGTGCTCGCCGCGATCACCGGAACAGCGCAGGCCGGCGATGATGGGCAGCACTTAGGGCACTCGGTGATCGAACGTGCGGCAGCGCATCCGGAGATTCTGGGCACGACCGAGACCGCGCTGCTCATCCAATGGGTCGGCCGCCTCGGCGAGAGTGAGGGGTCAGGGCAGGGTCAGTGACGGGCGTGTGAGCGAGCCGAGTTGTACCTGTCGACGGCACGGCGCAGACGCTGCAGACCGTCTTCGATGCGCTGCGGTTCCGCCGAGGCGAAGCACAGGCGCAGCGCGTTCGTGAAGTCACCGGTCTGGGAGAACGCGGTTCCGGGAATGTAGGCCACGCCTTCCTCCAGGGCCCCCGGCATGAGGTCCTCGGTGTTGATGGTCTCGTCGTTGAACGTCACCCACAGGAAGAAGCCCCCGTCGGGATCAGTTGACCGGATCTCCTGACCGAAGAGCCGTTCGAGCCCGGACGTCATGGCGTTCTTGCGCTCGCCATAAGAGCTGCGCAGGTGGGCGACGTGGGTCTCGGCGTTTCCGTCATTGAGCCACTTCGCGACCATGTGCTGGGTGGGCAGGCTCGTGCACGAGTCCATGGTCTGCTTGGCGTTGATGATGAGGCCGCGCAGCTCGGGATCGATGTCGAGCCAGCCGATGCGCAGGCCGGGGGCGACGAACTTCGAGAAGGTGCGCACACCGAAGATCAGCGGATCATTGGGGCTGAGCTGGCTGAGTGAGGGGATGTCCTCCCCGGAGAAGCGCAGAGTGCCGTACGGATTGTCCTCGAGGATGACCGAATTGTGGCGGTGGGCGAATTCGAGGAGCTTCTCACGGCGGGCCAGGGACATCGTCACACCGGCCGGGTTCTGGAACGTCGGGACCGTATAGATCACCGAGGGGGCGCGACCGGCCCGGGCCACGATGTCGTCGAGCGCGTCGACCTGCATGCCCTCGTCGTCGACCGGCACCTCGGCGATCTCCGCTTCATAGCTCAGTGCTGTGGCCGAGCCGTTCGTGTACGTGGGGGCCTCGCAGAGGACGAGATCGCCGGGGCTGACGAAGAGTTTGAATCCGAGGTCGATTCCCTGCATGCCGCCGGTGGTGATGACCAGGCGCTCACGGTTGCCGAAGTGCTCGGCAGGGATCTGCCCGGTCTCCTGCAGGTAGTTCAGCAGCGCGTCGATGAGGACAGGCTCGCCCTGCGTCTCCCCGTAGGTGAAGCTCTCCGGAGTGAAGACGCTGTTCGCGATTCGAGCGAAATCCTCGGCCGGCAGCATATCGGGGGCGGGCGAGCCCATGCCGAACTTGACGATGTCATGGTCGTAGGCGGCGAGCATCGCCACGGAGGAATCGATGACAGAGCCGACGAGGCTGTCGGCCCGGCTGGCGAAGGGAAGAGTGGGACGCGATGACGCTGAGGATGAAGCTGACGGGCTCGCGATTGACATGACGACCTCCAACGGGGCTGCAAGCCTGACGTCGACGTCACCGGCGATGTTCAGGAGCAATGTGCCCGAACGACGGAACTACTGGTGGTCTCAGCATAAGTACGACGAGCTCGGCGGGGCAAGAGGCGTGGCTGGGCGGGTGAGTCGGCAGATCGACGGCGGGCCACCTCGGCGAGGGTGAGGCCTATGCTGGTGGCCATGGCCGACTCCAGAGAGCGTGACATCAGGACTGCACCCATCGATGAACAGCTGCCCGCACTCGTCGACGAATACCGGGGCAAGCTCCTGGCCTGTTTGGACGGGATGAGCGAGGACGAGGCCCGCCGTTCCCTGGTGCCCAGCCGGACGACTCTGCTGTCCTTGGCCAAGCACGCGATCTTCGTCGAGACCGTGTGGTTCGGGGAAGTCGTGACCGGGCGGTACCGAACCGAATACGGACTGCCGAGTGACTCCGGAGACTCGTTCATCCTTGCTGATGAGGACACGGTGGAAAGCGTCACTGAGGCGTATTGGCAGGCTGTCGAGCGCTCACATCACGCGGTGGAGGAGATGACTCTGGACACGGTGCTCACCGGGCACCGGTCGGGGCCGATGCCGCTGCGCTGGATCTACCTTCATATGCTGCGTGAGCTGGCGCAGCATTGTGGCCATGCAGAGATCTTGCGTGAGCAGATCATTGCACAGCGGACTCAGCGCTAGAACCTGCTCGCGGTCGTGTCATAGTGACCCAGTAGACTAATGCGGTAATGACATCCCCTCCCTTCACTTCGAGGTGAACAACTCTCATGCCAGCAATCGTTGTCGTCGGCGCCCAATGGGGCGACGAAGGTAAAGGCAAAACGACCGATATCCTCGGCACCAGCGTCGACTACGTGGTCAAGCCCAATGGTGGTAACAACGCGGGTCACACGGTTGTCGTCGGCGGTGAGAAGTACGAACTCAAACTCCTGCCGGCAGGCATCCTCTCACCGAATGTCACCCCGGTCATCGGCAACGGCGTCGTCGTCAACCTCGAAGCCCTGTTCGAAGAGATCGAAGCCCTCGAATCCCGCGGGGCGGACACGTCAAAGCTGCGGATCTCGGCCAACGCCCACCTCGTCGCCCCCTACCACCAGACCCTGGACAAGGTGACCGAACGATTCCTGGGCAAGCGCGCCATCGGCACCACCGGCCGCGGCATCGGACCTGCGTACATGGACAAGATCGGACGCCTGGGCATCCGCGTCCAGGACATCTTCGATGAATCGATCCTGCGCCAGAAGATCGAAGGCTCCCTGCGTCAGAAGAACGAACTCCTCGTCAAGGTCTACAACCGTCGGGCCGTCGACGTCGAGGAGATCGTCGAATACTTCAAGCCCTTCATCGAACGACTGCGACCCTACGTCGCCGAGACCGAGCAGCTGCTCAATGACGCGCTCGACCGTGACGAGGTCATCGTCATGGAGGGCGGCCAGGCCACGATGCTCGACGTCGACCACGGCACCTACCCGTTCGTGACCTCCTCGAACCCGACTGCCGGCGGATCCTGCGTCGGCTCGGGCATCGGACCCACCCGCATCAACCGGGTCGTCGGAATCGTCAAGGCCTACACCACGCGTGTGGGTGCCGGACCGTTCCCCACCGAGCTCTTCGATGACATGGGGGAGTACCTGCAGAAGGCCGGCGGTGAGTTCGGAGTCAACACCGGACGCCCGCGCCGCTGCGGCTGGTACGACGCCGTCATCGCCCGCTACGCCGCACGCGTCAACGGCTTCACCGACTACGTGCTGACGAAGCTCGACGTGCTCACCGGCATCGAGTCCATCCCCGTCTGCGTGGCCTACGAAGTCGACGGCGTCCGCCAGGACGAGATGCCGATGTCGCAGACCGAGTTCCACCACGCCAAACCCATCTTCGAATACTTCGAAGGCTGGGCAGAGGACATCACCGGGGCCCGCACCTTCGAGGACCTGCCCGAGAACGCGCAGAAGTACGTGCTCGCACTCGAAGAGCGTTCGGGTTGCCGGATGTCGGTCATCGGCGTCGGTCCCGACCGCGAACAGTCGATCGTTCGGCACGACCTGCTGGACTGAGCGTCCGACAGTCAGCAATGGCTGCGTCTCATCGGCGGTGATCTTCTCTATGGAGGTCACCGCCGAAGTCGTCTCGGTCTCCGATTCCTGAATTCCGGCACTGGCCGTCGCCGGTTCAGGCGACTCATCTCATATTCGCAAGTTGCGTTGAGAACCCACCTTGTTGACTGCTAGCGTCGAACGCTATGTTCACTACGCTGTTCGCACCGATGCGAACATCAGCTTCTTTGCCGCCGAATCGTCCGATGCGAAAGCCCTTGGCCGCCGCGGTCGCGCTGATCACCCTCATGTCGACGACGGCCTGTATGCCCGACATCGACCGCAACGAGGGTTTTCCGCCACCACGGGTCACTGCCATTGCAGCCGGATCGCCGGGAGGCGGACTCGACCTGGCCGCGCGGATGACGAAGGACGGGCTCGAAGCCGCCGGCGTCGAAAGTCTGATGACGATCGAGAACATGGGCGGAGGCGGCGGCAATCCTGCCCGCGCGGCCGTCCTTCAGCGTGAGAATGACGGAACCAGCGTGGTCTTCGAATCCAATCGTGTCTTCCTGTCCCACATCACCGGGACCACCGACATGTCACTTGACCACTTCACCCCGATCGCCCAGCTGACCACCGACTATGAAGTCTGGCTGGCCAGGTCCGACTCGGAGTTCGACTCACCACAGAAGGTTCTCGATAGCGTCAAGGACGATCCCAAGTCCGTGAAGTTCGGCATCGGCACTATCCCCAGCGATGACCAGCTCAATGTGCTCCGACCGGCCAGTGAATACGGCATCGGGGACCTGGCGTCGTTGAACCTGGTTGCATTCTCCGACGGAGGCGACCTCAACAACGAACTTCTGGGTGGTCGCGTTGACGTTGCTTCGACAGGACTCTCAGAAGCGATGGAGCTCGTCGAATCCGGCGACGTCGAGATCATCGCCGTTTCAGCGCCGAAGACTCTCACCGACGGCCCGGCCAAGGGCGCACCGACCTGGCACGACCTCGACATGGACATCACGATCAACCACTGGCGCGGCGTCTTCGGTCCCGCCGGAATGTCGGACGAAGCCGTTCGATGGTGGCAGGCCTCCCTCAAGAGCAGCGTCGAGTCGGACGAGTTCAAGGACCAAGCAGATGCCTTGGGCATCGACCCCGCATATATGCCGGGCGACGAATGGTTGGATTCGGTCATTCTGCCTGAGAAGAAGGAATCGACCGAAGTGCTCGAAAAGGTGGGATTGGCGAAATGACATCTGAATCGACACTGACCGAGACGTCGTACGAAGCGGGGGCGAAGACAGAGAGCACCGCCCTGTCGACGGGCATCGCCGCAGTAGTCCTCGGCGCCATCGCCGTCTTCTATCTGGTCAACGCTCTACTGCTGCCGAACACGGAGACCGACGAAGGGATCGGGCCCAAAACCTTCCCTGTCGTCGTCGCCATTGTCCTGATCTGCACCACCGCACTCGGCGTGCTCACCCTGCTTCGCGGACGCGTCGAGGTGCAGGCGGTGTCGAAGACGGAGCTGCTGCGAGTCGTCATCTGCATCGTGCTCTTCGCACTGTTCGCTGCGTCGATCTTCCTCATCGGATTCGCCGAGGCGGCTGCCATCTTCTCGGTCCTGACCTCCACATTCGTCTTCGGAGTCAGGCTGTCACTCAAGCGCGCGGCGTGGCTGCTGGTCGTGGGCCTGGTCATCGGCCTGGTGCTCTTCCTCGTCTTCGACGTGTGGTTGAACGTGCTCCTGCCCGTCGGCTGGATCGAGTACCTGCTCTTCGGAGGACTGAACCTATGAACTCGTGGACCGAACTGCTGGGCGCACTGGGCTCGATCGCCACGTCGCCGATTCTCCTGCTCGTCATCCTCCTCGGCGTGCTCCTCGGGACCGTCGCCGGTCTCCTCCCCGGGGTCGGACCCTCGACAGCGATCGCACTGCTTCTGCCGGTGGCGATCACCATGCCTGCCGAACTGTCTCTGCCGCTGATGGTGTCGTTGTATCTCGGCGCCGAATACGGTGGCCGGATCTCGGCGATCCTGCTCAACATCCCAGGCGACCCCGGCGCGATCATGACCACGCTCGATGGACACCCGATGGCCCTCAAGGGCAAAGCCGCCACAGCCCTGACGATCTCAGCCCTCGCCTCGTTCGTAGGCAGCCTTCTGGCGTTTCTGGGGCTGGCATTCATCGCAGGGCCGATGTCCGAACTGGGGTTGGCATTCGGCCCGGCCGCCTACTTCGCCGTGGTTGTCATGGCCCTCGTGCTCAGCGCCACGCTGGTGGGAAATGCTCCGATGCTTGGTCTGACCGCTGTGGTGATCGGTGTCGCGATCTCAACAGTCGGCATCGAACTCCAATCGGGGCTGCCGCGATTCACCTTCGGGACGTTCACACTGCTTGAAGGCATCGAACCGATCGTGGCGATCATCGGAGTCTTCGGCGTGGGTGAGATCCTTGCCAGCACCATGATGGGCAACACCAGCCAGGGACTGTCTCGGCTCAGCGGCCGCTTCTTCCCGAGCACGGGCGAACTCAGGCAGGGAACTCTGCCGAGCCTGCGCGGCTCGGTCATCGGATTCGTCTCCGGAGTCCTTCCAGGAGCGGGGACAACGATCGCCGCATTCTTCTCCTACGGTCTGGAGAAGCGTCTGGCACCCGCCTCGGCGGGGATGGGCAAGGGGGCAGTGCGAGGACTCGTCGCACCAGAGGCAGCCAACAACGCTGCCGTGTCCGGGTCCATGGTTCCGCTGCTGACTCTTGGCATCCCCGGATCAGGGACGACTGCGGTGCTGCTGGCCTATCTGATGATGTACGGGCTCAACCCCGGGCCCGGCTTCTTCGATGCCAACCCCGTTTTAGGTTGGACGATCATCGGCGCGCTTCTGATCAGCGCCATCCTCGGCGTGATCATCAACATTGCGGCCTCCCCGCTCCTGGCCAAGATCCTCGCGATTCCCATGCCGTATATGGCACCAGTGATCCTCATGCTGGCTCTCATCTCCTGCTACAGCATCCACAACTCGGCAACCGACGTCTACATTGCACTGGGCTTCGGTGTTCTAGGCTACGTGATGCGTCTGGTCGGAATGTCACCAGCGCTGTTGGTCATCGGACTGGTGTTGGGTGAAATGCTCGAACGCAACCTGCAGCAGGCACTTGGCCTGACCGGTGGAGACTTCGGGGCAGTCATCTCACAGCCGATCGTGATCGTGTTCCTGGCCATCGCTGTTCTGTCCCTGCTGACAGCATTGCCGTGGAAGCGGATGCTGAGGAATAAGGTCTCTGTTGGCGAGAAGGAGAAAGCCAACACCCGACACTGAGTCGATCCCGGCACCCGCGACTCGGCGCTCACAAAGACGCAATGAACCGACCCTCCGACGGCTCTTGTCACTTTAGATATATTGGTGATATATTTCATGACGTTCGCGCCAGCACATCGCAGTGCCTCGGAGGTCACCATGGCTCATACCCCTGCACCACAGTCCAAGTTCGTAGAAAAACGATCAATCGACTTCATTCCACCGTCGGAACGACACGGTCGCCCACTCTCCCTGCTCTTCGTCTGGTTCGCGGCCAACAGCTCGATCACCGCGCTTGTCACAGGTGCACTGATGACGATTTTGGGCAACTCGGCACTGTGGTCGATCCCTGCGATCATTCTCGGCAACATCCTCGGCGGCTACATCACGGCGCTGCACTCCGCGCAGGGGCCACAGCTGGGTGTTCCACAGATGATCCAGAGTCGAGCGCAGTTCGGCTATTACGGGGCGATTCTTCCGCTGGTCCTCGCGCTGATGATCTACATCGGCTTCTTCGCGACCGGGCTCGTCCTGGGCGGACAGGCTCTGGGGCTGTTGCTCCATATTTCGGCTCAGATGGGAGCGGTGCTCTTCGCGGTTTTCTGCGCGGTCTCGGCGATCGTCGGGTACCGCTGGATCCACAGATTTTCGCACTTCCCTGCGCTGCTCAGTGCCATCGTCTTCATCGGGCTGATCATTGTCATGACAACAGGGGACATGGGGGCATCGCTTGGCGCAAGCCATGGCTTCGCATTGGCACCGTTCGTCCTAGGCGTATCGCTTGCTGCGTCATGGCAGCTGACCTTCGGCCCCTACATCGCCGACTACAGTCGGTACCTGCCCGAAACCACATCCCAGCGGGCAACCGTCGGATGGACTTTTCTCGGCAGCGTCCTCGGTGCAACGCTGGCCATGGTCGTAGGATCTTTTGCCGCGTTCCTCGGAGAGGATGCCTTCCACGGCCAGGAAGTCGGATACATCACCTCGCTGGCAGGCAAACTTGGTGTGATCGTCTTGCTGGCAGTGATCCTGGGCAAGCTTGCGGGTAACACGCTCAGTGCCTACGGCGGTTTCATGTCGATCACAACTATCGTCTCAGCGTTCACCGGCCAAGACCGACTGAAGTCCTACACCCGGTCCCTGTTCATCATCGGCGTGACCGCAATAGCCTTGCTGATTGCCCTGGCCGCGACCGACGACTTCCTCACCGTATTCCAGAACTTCCTGCTGTTCCTGCTCTACTTCATGACCCCCTGGTCCGCAGTGAACCTCGTCGACTACTACTTGGTGCGGAACAAGAAGTACGACATCGCCGCACTCTTCGACCCGAACGGAATCTACGGAAAGTTCAACTGGGTGGCCTATATCGCCTACCTCGCCGGGGTCATCGTCCAGATCCCTTTCATGAACAGTGCCGTCTACGTCGGCCCGATCGCCTACCTGCTCAACGGTGCGGAAATCGCCTGGATCCTCGGTGTCCTCGTTTCCGCAATCCTCTACTTCGTCATGACCAAACCACTGCGCCGCCGCCTGCGCGTGGCTGGAATCTGAATACCACCCATGGTTTGAGCACACCCATCCATCCCCCCAGACATATCGCTACTCAGCAAAGGAAAGACACGATGAAATACGATCCTTCTTCCGCGAATCGACCACTCCAACACTCGCCGTTCAAGGCGCTGACGGTGCCCCGTCCCATCGGTTGGCTCTCGAGTGTGAGCGCAGAAGGCGTGGAGAACATCGCTCCGTACAGCCAATGGCAGAACCTCACCTTTGACCCACCCATGGTTATGTTCGCAGCAAACCAATACCCCGATGGCAGCCGTAAAGACACCGTCATCAACGCTGAGAAGACCGGATGGTTCGTCTGGAACATGGCAACCTGGGGCCTGCGTGAACAGGTCAACATCAGTGCCCAGGCTCTCAAGCCTGGCGAGAGCGAATTCGACAAAATGGATGTGACTCGCAGCTACGCGGACCTCTCACCGAGCCCGATGATCGCGGAAAGCCCATTTCAGTACGAGTGCAAATACATCACTACTCACCGGATGCCCGGAAACTCCAACGTCGGCAGTATTGACATCGTCTATGCTTCGGTTGAGCGGATCCACATCGATGACAACTACCTCACCGACGATGGAATGATCGACATCCTCAAGGCCAAACCCATAGCAAGAATGGGCTACTACGACTACACGGTCGTGACCGAGAAGTTTGAAATGCGAGTACCAGAATCAGATAGTGACGCTCAGGCAGGTCTCAGCGGCAACCCCACCTGAGACTGGCAGGGAGACCTCTCCTGGACACAAGAACAGCCGAGTCCGGAACCGATAAGCGGTTCCGGACTCGGCTGTATTCATACCGTCTGCCGGTGAGGCAAAGGGCGATCCTGCCGCAGGGCTACTGCTCGTTCAGGACATGTGCGCTGCTCTAGTCGCAAAGTCGACGAGGTAGTCGTTGAGCTTATACGCGGCATCTGCCGCCACTTCCGGCTCTTTGTCAGCGGAGCCACGGAGCATGCGCGAGTGGCATTCGGAACTGAGCGCGATCTCTTTATCGGCGTCGGCGACGTGCGAGATCCAGTAACGGCGCGATAAGTTCTGCAACGGAAGCAGCGATTCGACGAGGTAAGTATTGTTTGCCGAGGCAGCTAACAGGCGGTGGGTCTCACGCACGGTCTCGGCGTACTTTCCGAGGGGGAGCTCGGCCCCATCAAGCACTTTTGCGAGATCTCGCATCTCCCGACGCTGCTGATCCGTTGCCCGTTTCGCAGCCAAGCTGACGGCTACCACATCGAGTTCGCGCCGCACCTCGAGAATTCGCAACTCCGTCTCCAAGGTCAGCACCGGGATATGTATGCCGCGACGAGGGCGAATATCGACCATGTGTTCGTGGGAGAGTCGTTGGAGGGCTTCACGGATCGGAGTGCGGCCCAAGCCGACCTTCTCCACAAGCTGGTTCTCCGTGACGTAGCTTCCGGCGGAGAGGCTGCCGTTGATGATCATGTCCTCGATCGCGGCATAGGCCTTTTCAGAGAGAGTCAATGCGGGCGAACCATTCTTCGTAATCAAGGTTTGTTTGCCCCGATTTTACTGCATGCCCGGTGAGATACGGTGAGAATGGACCGTGCAACTGGATATTCTCGCTTGGGGAAAGGACACCGCATGTCGCAGCAGCCGCGATTGACCGAAGCCGCCTATCAGGGTCCCGCTCTCGAAGCCGATCGTGACTTCTATCGGCCCATCGGTGAGCAGACCGAACGGCGCGAAGTCGTCGGGGAGTTCACTATCCCGATCCGTTCGGGGCAGGCGTGGGAAGTACCAGCCGGCCATGTCTGTCGGATCTCCACCGTTGAGGGGCCGCAGGTCGGGGACCTCAACCTGTGGAATCGACACGATCCGCGGGAGAGGTTCTGGGCCTCGCGGACTCGTCAGCTGCAGGCGGCGCACGTCTCGACGTTCGACCGGCTGTGGTCGACACTGCCGTTCCTGCGTCCCATGGCCACGATCGTCGGCGACACCTTGGCCGACTATGGCACAGATCCAGAGGGCGGTCGCCTCCACGACACTCTCGGCACTCGTTGTGATCCCTACGTCTCCACGATGCTCAACGGAGTCGACTTCGACTATCACTGCCACTCGAATCTGGTCCGAGCCATCTTCCCGTTCGGGCTGACCGAGTTCGACGTCCACGATGTCCTCAACGTATTCCAATGCACGGGACTGAACGACATCGACGAGTACTTCATGAAGACCTGTCCCGCCCAGCCGGGTGACCATTTCGAATTCTTCGCGGAGCAGGATCTTCTGGCCGCGCTCTCGACATGCCCCGGAGGAGACCTGTCCAAGCCGATGTTCGGCGAGGGCAACGAAGACCCGGTCGAGAACTGCCACCCACTCAAGGTCACCGTCTATGCGCTGCCGGAGAACCTCCTCGGCGAGTGGAGCGAACCGAGCTCACCGAACTACCGGGGCGGGCACGGGTTGAAGCCCCAGGCCTGGGCGTGAGCTTAAGCGCTCAGGGTTGGACTCGACCGATCTGGAAGTGATCTCAGGCGCTCTGGGTGACGGCAGAGCGCGGGCGCCGCCACTGAACCAGCGGAGGAGCGCCGCGCATAGGGCCAGAAGCGCCACAGAACCGCCGTACCAGCAGGCGGTTGCGAAGAGTCCGATGGCGGGGACGAGGATCCCGGCGATGACGACCGGAAGCCCGAATGCCAGGTAGCAGACGACGAAGACTGCGGCCATCACCTCGGCGTTGGCCTCCGGCTTCACGACTGCCTGGATGGTCTTCAGGGCACCCGGGAAAGCCGTGCCGAAGCCGGTTCCGGTGATGATGACGGCGAGGCAGTACAGTTCGGGCGAGGTGAGGGTCAGGGCCACCAGGGTGAGAGTGCTGCCGACTGCGAGTGAGATCGTGCCGTAGAGGGTGACGGTGCGCGCGGATCGGTTGCGCATGAAGAATCCGGCCAGTCCTCCAGCGCCGGCGAGCATCGTGACGATGAGTCCGCTGACGAGGTGGGAACTGGAATGGAACTCGGTGGTGATGATGTTGGCGCCGAGGGAGAGGTATAACCCTCCTGTGGCCCAGCCGGCGACGAAGGCCGGCACCGCGAACAGGAATGCCCTGCGGACTTCCCGCGGCAGGGCCGCTCGCGGCAGCAGTGATGCCCAGGCTCCTCGGCGTCGGGCCGAGGTCTCCGGCAAGACCCAGATGATGGTGGCCAGCAGCAGATAAGTTCCCACGAGGGTTCCGAAGACCACTGCGGCGCCGCTGCCGTCGACGAACAGGGAGAGAGTCGCTCCCGCAAACAGCCCGCCGATGGCCAGGCCTGCCATCGCAGAGATTGCGTTCCACGAGGAGGCAGAGCCCGGCTTGTGCGGCAGTTCCAGATCGACGACCGTCGCCGAGAGGGTCGACAGCAGAATTCCACTGGCAATTCCTTGGACGACTCGGGAGAGGATCAGTGCCGCAGCACTGTCGGCATGCCAGAACAGAACCATGCTGATGGCAAGCACGACGAAGGCCGTGCAGATGACGGGGCGACGTCCGATGTGATCGGAGAGTGCGCCGGCAGTGAGCAGTGCGGCCAGCAATGCCACGGCATAGGCGGCGAAGACCACCGTGATCATCACCGGAGCGAAGCCGAACTCGTCCTGGATAACGGGGTAGAACGGCGACGGAGCGCTGGCGCCGGCCATCATTGCCGAGGTGGCAATCAGGACCAGGCGCAGACGCCAGCGCTCGCGCGACCACCAGACATAGGTGGGTGCCGGCTGAACTGCGGGAGCAGGAGCTTCTTCCATAGTGTTCGAAACTTTTGGAACCATTCTTGGAGGCTATACGACATTCTCAAACAGTTCAACTATTATCGAACTATGGTTGCCAATGAGAAACTGCCGCATCCCGATCGTGAGGACATCGAACTGACGTCTGTGCTATTCGCGCTGAGCGACGAGGCCAGACTGGCTCTGGTCCAGCAGCTGCGATCCGGGCCGCTGGACATGGTTGACTGCTCGGCTCTTGGTCCGGATGTGCCGAAGTCGACGCGCTCGCATCAGGTCAAGGTGCTGCGCGAAGCCGGTGTCATCATCAGCGAACTGCACGGGCGGAACCGTCGCCTGACACTGCGTCGGGACGACATCGATGCCCGTTTCCCGGGCCTGCTGGAGTCCGTGCTGCAGGAGGAATCTGCTCTGCAGGAGTGACGGTGCTCAGCGCACAGCCATGTCCCAGCTGTCGTCGGGCAGTGCCTGACCGGTCTCCAGGTAGGACTTGAGTCCGGCGAGAACCGCGGGCCAGCCCTTCGAAACTCCGGTGTGCAGGCCGGCGTCGGCGAAGTTCGTGTGGGTGACGGTCAGTTTCACCACTTCGCCGGACTGCTCGATAAGGTAGGAGGCGACGGAGCCCTCGTCGTCGAGATCCTGGTCGATGGGCTGGAAGGTGAAGACGAGTTTTTTCGGTGGATCGGTCTCAAGGATCTTGCCCCAGACATCGGCTTTACGGTCCGGTCCGCCTTTGTGATGAGCCCATGACGACCCGACCTGCCAATCGGAGACGACGGCGACATCGTCCCAGTACAGGCGCGTGATCTCGGGGTCGGTGAGCGCGTCCCACACCTGCTGCGGAGTGGCTCGGATATAGGTGACATAGACGAAATCGGGAAATTCTTCGGTGGTGGTCATGGCTGTCTCCTCAGCTCTTCTCTTGACGGCGTCGATGACGTCGAAGTGGTGCTGGTCGAACTCGCGGGTCCATCGATTCTGCATCTCATGGATCGGGTGCGAGTTCAGGTAGTGTCGTCGTTCTCGTCCGTGGCGGACGATCGCGACCAGGTCGGCGTCGACGAGCAGATTCAAGTGCTGTGTCACTGACTGTCTGGCCATCGAGAGGCCTTCGCAGAGTTCGCTCAGTGACTGCCCGTCCTCTTGGCGGAGGACGTCAAGGAGTCGTCGGCGGGTTGGGTCGGCGAGGGCTTTGAACACTTTGTCGAGTGTGTCGGCGTCGGTCACATCTCTAATATGCAGGTATTTACCTGCATATGTCAATGGGTTGGCGGCAGCAAACTGAAATAGGGTTCCCAGTCCCTCAGTCATAGGATCGAATCAGACAATGATTACGCCTGCGCGGCACACCAAGGAGGTCGACACATGACGCACGTTTCGCTTCTCAGTCGGTATGCGGATCGGCTCGGGTTGAGTGATTCCGCCCCCGAATTACACCGACGTGCTCAGGGGTCTTGTGCGCAGATTGTCGAACTTCTCGACGAGATCCTGGTCGCGCACACGCACTCGATCTGCTTTGAGAATCTCGACGTCGTTGCCTTTCGCGCCAGGGGAGACCTGGAAGCCGTCGCCATCGACGTCGACGGAGCCGCGGGCAAACTGCTCACTGATGGTCGGGGCGGATACTGCCACGAGCATGCGTCACTCATCCGCGGGGTCGTCACCGAACTGGGGCTGAGGGCACACCCGATTCTGGCCCGAGTCCACCTCGGCGACGGGCAGACGGCACCGGGAGCACTGACTCACCAGGCGACCATCGTCGACCTCGACGGCCGTCGTTTACTCATTGATCCCGGCTTCGGCGGGGGAACACCGGAAGCTGCGCTCGAACTCTCCGAATCCGCTGCGGCCAGAATGACGTCCCACGGCGAACACCGAATCGTCCCAGCGAGGACTGCTCTCACGCCTCATCTGCGCGCCGACAGCGACTGGGTGCTCCAATCACGAACGCGAGATGACCAGGACTTTCGCACCGTCTATGCGTTCAGCGAAGTCCCTCGCCCGCAGGCCGATCTCGACCTGGCGAACTGGTTCACCTCGACTAAACCCAGGGCGCGGTTCACCGGTCCGCCCATTCTCGCTCTGCCGCTCCCTGACGGCGGCAGGATCACTTTGGAGGGGCGCCGACTGCGGCGCATGATCGGCGGTGTGCGACCCGACCGACACGAACGGACCCTGTCTGATGCCACGGAATTCGCCGAGGTGCTGTCGACTGAATTCGGACTCGACCTCGACAGGGAATTCACTGACCTGGTGTGGAGCGCGACCGCTGAGGGGTGAAGTGCCCGGTCTGAGGATCTGCGGGCAGACCTGAACAGCGGCCGGTGGACCAGGCCCGTGTCAGACCCCGGGTCTACACTGCTGTCATGTCCGCGGCGACTCGGGATGACCTCATTCGCAGGCCACACCCGCGCCTGAGCCCCTTCGTGGGTGACTATGTCGCCTACGACGTTTCGGGCGTCCCCGCCGGGACACATCTCGGGCTGCCATCGGGCACCCTGACGTTCATCGTCTCCATCGACGAACCGCTGCACCAATACGACGCGGCAACCGAAAGCACCGAGTCCTTCGACGTACTGCTCGCAGGCCTGCATCTGCGGCCCACCCTCATCAGGCACAACGGCGCAATGGCCGGAATCCAGATCAACTTCACCCCCTTCGCTCCTCGCATCCTCTTCGACACCCCTGCCGTCGACCTCGCTCACCGCACGCACGACCTTGCCGAGATCTCACGCCCCATCGCCGCCGAGCTGCACGAACGCGTCAACGAAGCCACGACCTGGTCTGCCCGCTTCGACGCCATCGACGAGGTCCTCGTGCGCGCCGTCCACGAAGGCACCCAGCCTCGGCCCGAGGTGGTCAGCTCCTGGAAGCAGATCGCCCGCAGTCACGGCGGGCTGCCCGTCTCACTTGTGGCGAATCGGATCGGTTGGAGCAGACGCCACCTCAACGGAGTGTTCCGTGCAGAATTCGGCATCGGACTCAAGGAAGCGGCGCGGGTCATGCGATTCGATCGGGCGAGACGAATGATCTCGGCGCAGTCTCGAACGTTGGCAGATATCGCCGCGACCTGCGGTTATGCCGACCAATCCCATCTCAACCGCGACTTCCGACTGCTCACAGGGACCAGCCCGTCCCTGTGGCTGACCCAGGACCCCGTGGTGCGGCAGGACCGAGATCGCTGGTCGCTGGATCGGTAAGCGCCGCCTCGGCGAGTGTCGGTGCAGCTGCACCCTTTGTCTCCGCGGCCCGCGCAGTTCCCAAATGTCCAAGCCGCTGAGGTGGCGCCGGGTCCACGATGGTGTGGACCGATACGACGAGGAAGGGACACATCATGTCGACGACCACCGGAGCCAATGTCTGGCCCACGTTCCGCTACCGAGATGCGAAGGCCGCGATCGCGTTCCTACAGGACGCCTTCGGCTTCGAAGTCGTCGCTGAGTACACGAACGCCGATGTCCCGCAGCGAGTCGATCACGCCGAACTGCATTGGCCAGAAGGTGGGGGAGTCATGCTCGGCTCCACGCGCGACGACGGCGGTGTCATGACGAAGACCGGAGTCGCAGCAGGCTCGGTCTACATCGCCACGGGCCGAGTCGAGGAGCTCTATCAACGCGCGATCGCGGCCGGTGCCACGAAGGTCATGGGGCTGAGTGAACAGGACTACGGGTCCAAGGACTTCAGCGTCACCGACCCCGAAGGGGTGCTGTGGAGCTTCGGGACCTATCGGGGTGCGGGCGCAGATCAGGAGTGATCCCCGAGCACAGCGTCGGCCGCAACGTAGAGAGTCTGCTTCTCCAACTGCGAGAGTGAGTCCTCAGCAGGCAGAGCCCGTTCGAGGGCTATCCCATTGAGGACGGTGCATAGGAAGCGCGCAAGGCGTGGGATGTCGCCTCGGTCGGGGCCCACCCTCAGCAGCGAGCACACGCAGCCAATCCTCTGTTCTCCGTTGCCCATCACGCTGAATAGCGAGGTACGTCTCGCGTACCTGCTCGTTCTGGTCCGCGACGATGAAGGCAGTGCTGACCGCCGTCATCGCCTCGCGTGCTTCAGCTCCGGCTCTGGCCGTTGCCAGTACCTGAAGAAGGCACTCGACGAGCCGATCTCGGGCCGGAATCGTCGAGTTGTGGATGTCGGTGTCCGCCAGCATCCAGTCATAGGCGCGCCGCATGACTTCGTCCCGCAGCGCCTGCTGAGTGGGGAAGTGGTGACGCAGCGACCCTGTACTCACCCCGACTCGCGCAGCGATCGCACGCACACTCAGCTTTGCTGTCATGCCGTCTTCGGCGATGATGTCTGCAGCCGCGGCGAGTATTCGCTCACGGGTGTTCGAGTCCTCACGTTCACTCATTCACATACCGGCTTCTTCTCTGCGAATCCTCCAAACAACACACTGTGTTAGTGTACTGGTATTTCCACCAACACACTGTGTTGGTCCTGAGTATAGGGCCAGGGAGGGCACCCAGATGTTCAAGCAATGGCGCCGACAGCGAGCAGTCCGACGGATAGAGGCCGGAGACGGAAGACCCGTGAAGAGATTCCGTTGGTGGCAACTGCTGGGTCGATCACTGTTCCACCTGGACATCGCCGATTCGACTGGTCGCTGCAGTGAATACACAGTGGACGTGCGGCAGTGGAAGACGGACGAGAACGGCTACGTGAAGGTGTTTCTCTATCGCAATGGCCTGCAGTACGCAGTATCCCGGGCCCCCGCAGTCTTCCCGGTCGAGGGCGGAGCGATTGAAGTTGCCGCCAGCAATTT
Source organism: Brevibacterium sp. BDJS002 (assembly GCF_028201555.1). Lineage (NCBI taxonomy): Bacteria > Bacillati > Actinomycetota > Actinomycetes > Micrococcales > Brevibacteriaceae > Brevibacterium > Brevibacterium sp. BDJS002. Next base: position 745,157 of record NZ_CP116392.1, read on the forward strand.
CGGATTGAAGCGCTGCCACTTCGTGTCCGATTCCGGAGTTGAACGGCAGATGCACCCCGATGTTCATTCCGCAGAAGGCCGCCGAGCCCGTCTCGACGAGCGCCGGCCACACCTGAGCCGGCTGATCGGAATAGTCTCAATTGTTGCGCTGCTGGTGGGCGTCGGCCTGCTGCTGCAGCAGATCGCCGTGCCGATCTTGAGAATTCCGCCGATTGCTGAACAGGTCGGGCCCGTCGAGCCGTTGATCCACCTTCCCCTATGGCTGTCGATCGGTCTGGGTCTCGTTGCCGCGCTCGCCAGCACGGAAAGAGCACTGCGCATGCGCTATCGGTGGTGGCTCGACGCGGCTGGTAACTGATCCTGCACGTGCTTTCTCACCTGCGGGTCATGCTGGACTACGCGCGTCTCGCGCTGACGCCCTCTGCCCAGCGATAAGGCTGAGTCGCAAGAAGCGCGCCGATCGAGCGGCGGAGGCGGGAGACTTCTGCACGCACCGTGACCAGGTGCTCGGCATCACCATAGAGCGTGCGGCTGAGATCGGCAGCGCTGATCCCAGATGGCCCCGCCGAGGTGATCGCGGCGAGGATCTGCGCACGCCGTGGCGTGAGCGGAACCCTGAGCGGATCACCACCGGAGTTGATCTCGAGCACCGCGGGTTGGCTTGTCTGTCGCAGCGTCACCGAGACCTGTGACTCGTCGACGGCCCCTGCCGGTCTCAGCAGCCACCCGCCGGTGATCTTCTCCGGCAGGCACAGGCCAGCGCCGGGGATGAGGATCGTGCGATCAGGTGCCGGCACTTCGATCCGGTCGCGGCTGCGCACACCCTGCTGGTAGGCGACCCAGCCATCGTCATCGACGACCAGCGCAGGACCGTGACTGCCGCTGAGGACTGTCGACATGCGATTGCGCAGGCTGCTCAGCTGCTCCTGCTGGATGAGCGAGAGCCTCGCCTGCGCCAGATGGACGGCAGTTGTGACCAGAGACTGCACGGCAGGATGGAGGGTGAGTGCTGGCCCGCTGATGTCGACGACGCCGAGCAGGCTGCCATCGATGGGATCGTGGATGGGAACCGCACTGCAATACCAGGGATGCTGCGACGTTTCGAAGTGCTCCGCGGAGAACAGCTGGACCGCGGCCTCCTCGGCCAGAGCAGTGCCGATGGCATTCGTGCCCACCCTGGACTCGGACCAGTGGGCGCCCTCGACGAATCCCAGCGAATCCGCCTGACGTCTGGCTGCGGTGGCGCCATCTCGCCACAGGATCACGCCCTCAGCATCGGCGACGACAAGGATGAAGCTGCCTGCATCTGGCATCCTCAGCAACACGGATTTCAGCTCCTCGACGATGAGGCGCAGCTTCGAACGGTGCCTTCGGGATTCCACATCCGCCTCGGCGGCGAAGATTCTGCGATTACTGCCCGCTGGGTCGAGGCCCAAGCGCAGCATTCGATCCCACGAGCGCGCAACGAGCGCTCGCGGCTGCTCCGGCGGCGATGCGCCGGTGATCACGGCATCGTGAATGCGTGTCAGATCTCTGGCGAGATGCGCCAGATCCGGCTGAGGCATATGACGAGTATAGGTGCGGTCGTCGGCACTGACCATGCAACTCGATGCAACTCTTCCGCGGCTGTTCTTGGCGGGATAGCTTGAGGACACACAGCTCAACGAAGAGGAGTGACATGACAACGACAATTGATCGCACGCAGCTCACCGCCGATGACATCGCGACCGAATGGCTCAACGAGTTCGAGTCCGCACTGCGGGCGCGTGACGTCGAAGCCGCAGTGGGACTGTTCGCCACTGCCAGCTACTGGAGGGATCTCGTGTCTTTCACGTGGAACCTCAATACGGTAGAGAACCATGACGGGGTCAGGGACCTGCTGACCGTGAACGCGGACCGGGTCGCACCATCAGATTTCGAGCTCAGCGATCCCGCCACCACCGCCGACGGAGTCACCGAAGCTTGGTTCACCTTCGCCACCTCTGTCGGCCGCGGCAAGGGTCTGGTTCGGCTCATCGACGAGGACGGGGCCAAGGCATGGACCATGCTCACCTCGTTGCAGGAACTGACAGGCTATGAAGAGCCTCGCGGAGACCGACGAGTCAAGGGGGCCGAGCATGGCGTCGATCCTGAGCGGAAGAGCTGGTCGGAGAAACTCGCGGAGGAGGACGCAGCCTGGGGAGACACCGCACAGCCGTACACTCTCGTCGTCGGCGGGGGACAGGGCGGCATTGCGCTCGGCGCTCGCCTGCGTCAGATGGGAGTCCCGGCGCTCGTCATCGACCGGTGGGAGAGGCCGGGAGACCAGTGGCGTTCACGGTACAAGTCACTGTGCCTGCACGACCCGGTCTGGTACGACCACCTGCCCTACCTCAAGTTCCCCGACAACTGGCCGGTTTTCGCACCCAAAGACAAGATCGCCGATTGGTTGGAGTTCTACACCAAGGTGATGGAGATTCCGTACTGGTCTTCGACAGCAGCCACCTCGGCGAGGTACGACGAAGAATCGCAGCAGTGGACGGTCGAGGTCGAGCGCAATGGTGAGAAGGTCACTCTGCACCCGACACAGCTCGTCATGGCCACGGGCATGTCCGGCAAGCCGAATGTCCCAACGTTCCGCGGTGCCGATATCTTCAAGGGCGAGCAACAGCACTCTTCGGAACACCGTGGACCAGACGCCTACACCGGTAAGAACGTCGTCGTCATCGGCAGCAACAACTCCGCCTTCGACATCTGCGGAGCGCTCTACGAACACGGTGCCGATGTCACGATGGTGCAGCGCTCGAGCACGCACATCGTCAAAAGCGACTCCCTCATGGAGATCGGGCTCGGCGACCTCTACTCGGAGAAGGCGCTGGCCAACGGCGTGACGACCGAGAAGGCCGACCTCATCTTCGCCTCCTTGCCGTATCGGATCATGCACGAATTCCAGATTCCGCTCTACGACCAGATGAAGGAACGCGACAAGGACTTCTACCAGCGCATGGAAGACGCCGGTTTCGATCTCGACTTCGGCGACGACGAGTCCGGGCTCTTCCTCAAATACCTGCGCCGCGGCTCGGGCTACTACATCGACGTCGGCTCGGCAGAACTCGTCGCCGACGGCAAGGTGAAGCTAGCCAAGGGAGACGTCGATCATCTGACCGAGGGCTCGGTGGTGCTTGCCGATGGGACCGAGCTGCCTGCCGACCTTGTCGTCTACGCCACCGGATACGGCTCGATGAATGGCTGGGTGGCCGATCTCGTGGATCAGGAGACTGCGGACAAGGTGGGCAAATGCTGGGGCCTCGGCTCCGATACCACCAAGGACCCTGGCCCGTGGGAGGGTGAGGAGCGGAACATGTGGAAACCCACTCAGCAGGAGAACCTCTGGTTCATGGGCGGCAACCTCCACCAGTCACGGCACTACTCGCTGTACTTGGGGCTCCAGCTCAAGGCGCGCTATGAGGGGTTGGATACCCCGGTGTACGGGTTGCAGGATGTGCACCACCTGAGCTGACCTCGTTGTGTGCCTGCCTAAAGTGGTCGAAATGGGCTGATTCCGATTGTCCGAATCAGCCCATTTCGACCACCTAAGAAGTTCTGCCCTGTCGTGACATTTCAACTCGGGGGCTGAGAGCGCTGCTGATGGCTGGCTCGAGATGCGAGATCGCGAGCCGTCTCATTTTGGACTGCCTCAATGCGAATCATGTCAAGCCCAGAAGGCGGCGGATCTTGGCCTGGAGCAGGCGATAATCGGTCCGGCGGGTCACCTTGAGCACTGTCCAACCTGCATCCCTCATCGCTTCATCGCGTTCGATGTCTCGAGCCCACTGGGTTGGAGATGACCTGTGGTGATCGCATTCGTACTCGAGCGCGAGACGTGCATTCTCGTAGCCGAGATCGGGCTCTATGTCGCCTCTGTCCAGGTCACTGCTGATCTTCGGGTGAACAGTCGGTTCGGGAAGTCCGACGGAGACGATCCATAGGCGCAGGTCGGTCTCAGTCGGGGAATCGACACCGGGCCGGATCAGATCAATCGCATCACGCAGGCGACGACGCGCCCTCAGCCTTTTGCGCTGCCCCACTCGATCAGTCAACGTGTCGACAGTCAGCTGAGGCGGCCCGTGCCACCGGCCGACAGCCGCATCCCCGACTTTCACCAGATCTCGGATCGTCAGGTCAGGCGCGATGGAGATGAAGACGTCGGCGGGAGCCAGTACAGGAAGATCGAGCCACCTTGCAGCGGTGATCTGCGCGGATCGACGAAGTGTGACGTTCGGCAGTCGGACCCGCAACGCCAAATCATCTGTGCACAGGCTGAGGCGGGGATCTGTCCTGAAGTTCGCCGGCATCGGCCAGCCGTAGATGCGGGCCGCTGTCGCATGATCGGCGAGCAACTGATCGAACTTCATTCGGGCCGCTCGTAGGCGTAAGGAGTCCCATTCCCAGCGGTCATCGGCCCACCGTGGTGTGCGGCGGCTCTCGAGAGTCTCCCGGTCCATGCGCACGCCTGGAAGTATGATCGGGCAGCGTTGTGTTCTGAACAGGTAGTGGCGGGTGATCCCCAGAGCCTCTGCCTCACTTGCTGCAAACAAGCGTGGATAGTCGCGCATCTCCCATCTGCTGTCGTTGAACATGATTGCTATCGTGCAGCATTCTCGCCCGGAAGGGGAGTGCTGTTTTATGCCCTGTGGACAGAGAATGGCTGTCCACAGGAATCTGCGCGCAAGTGACTGTCAAGAAGGTGGCCCCTGCTGCCGTAGAAATTGCTCAGCGTGGCCCTTAGGTGGTCAGAATGGACACGTTCTGGGCTGCGGAATCTGACCGTTTCGACCACCTAAGGCGCATGGCCACCTAAGGCGCATGGCTGCGTAAGGCGCATGGCCACTTAAGGCGCATGGCTGCGCGTGGAGGCTCCGCATGTGCGGACGAAGTTCGCCGAGGCTATCCCCTGTCCACGGGGTTCAGGGTTGCTGCACCGGTTTGTTGTCTACAGTCCCAACCGTGCCAGCACGTTCTTGACGTGTTTGAGAGCCTCGTCCTGGGAGAGGCTGAAATTCTGATTGAAGTACATGCCATCGCCGATGAGCTGAACCGTCATCGCCAGATCGGGATCACCGAGATGCTCATTAAGTGCGTCGAACCATGCTTCTCTGGTCTTCCGCAGTGAATCCTTCGCTTCGTCATTCTCCTGCGCCAGGCAGCTCGCCGCGATGAGGCTGCGGTCCAGGGGCGTACCGGTCTCGGCTGATGTCTCGAGATAGTACATGTGCAGGCGGTCACCGGCAGCCTTCATCGATGCAACGTCCTCGTCGACAAGTCGGTCGAGTCGTTCGAGGCTTCCCTTGATCAGCTCCGCCTTCGAACCGTAGTGGTAAAGCAGGCCTCCCTTGGACACGCCGGCCTTCGCCGCGACCGCATCCAGGGTTGCGCCGGAGATGCCCTGCTTGTCGAGGAGGATGTCGAAGGCGTCGAGAAGTCTCTCTTTGGTGTCGGAGGGGTTTCGTGCCATAGCGCTGAGCCTAGTCGAAGCCCGCAGGCCAATCATTGCTGCGGCTCTTCTTGCTGACTGTACCGTCCAGACGGTACAGTAGATTTCATGTTCACCACACAGGCACCACAAGTGCGCGCCGGCCGGCGCGAATGGGCTGGTCTGGCTGTGCTGATGATCCCTGTTCTGCTCATCTCGATCGACAACACCGTCTTGGGATTCGCGATACCGGCCATCAGCACCGGCCTCCATCCCACCGGCACCCAGCTCCTCTGGATCGTCGACATCTATGCACTCATGCTCGCGGGACTCCTCGTGGCTATGGGCAGCATCGGCGACCGGGTCGGCCGCCGCAAACTGCTCGTCATCGGCGCTATCGGCTTCGGGCTGGCCTCGTTGCTGGCGGCATTCTCCACCTCGGCGGAGATGCTCATCGCCTCCCGTGCATTGCTGGGAATCTTCGGAGCCACCCTCATGCCCTCGACGCTTTCGCTCATCCGCAACATCTTCCTCAACGCCAAGGACCGCCGAGTCGCTATCGCCACCTGGTCCGCCATGTTCTCAGGCGGCGCCGCACTCGGTCCTATTGTCGGCGGCATCCTGCTCGAGCACTTCCACTGGAGTGCGATCTTCTTCATCAACCTGCCGCTGATCGCGATCTTCATCCCGGCTGCCATCGTGTTGCTGCCGGAATCGCGTGACCCGAACCCGGGTCGAATCGACCCTCTGTCGATCGTGCTGTCCATGCTCATGCTGACCCCGCTCGTCTACGCCATCAAGCACGTCATGGCAGACGGAGCAGACCTGCTGTTCTGGGGCACCATGACTGTGACCGTGCTCGCGGGAACCGGGTTCGTCCTGCGCCAGCTGTATTCCTCGCGCCCGCTGCTCGATGTCAGGCTCTTCACCAACAAGGTCTTCACCTCGGCAGTGGCGTCCAACCTGCTCAGCGTCATGGGTCTGGCCGGGTTCCTCTACTTCGGCACCCAGCTGCTCCAGCTGGTCCTCGGGCTGTCCCCGGTCGAGGCGGCGCTCGTCCTCATCCCCGGCCTCATCGCCGCGATCATCTCCGGGTATGCGGCGGTGCCGATCATGGCGCGCTTGCAGCCGCGCGTGGTCGTTCCCTGCGCGCTTGTGCTCAATGCGTTCGGCCTCGGAATCGTGGCCTTCACTCCCGAGCATTCGGTCGCGGGCATGCTCATCTCCTTCCTCATCCTGGGCATCGGCATAGGTACGGCCGAGGTCATCACGAATGATCTGATCCTGTCCGCAGTGCCTGCGCACAAGGCCGGAGCCGCCTCGGCGATCTCTGAGACGGCCTACGAATTCGGATCGGTCATGGGAACTGCTGTCCTCGGCGGACTCTCGACGATGGTCTTCGGCTCCCACCTGCAATCCACGCTGGGCGCCAAGGCGAGTGGGCCAGAGTTCGAGACTCTCGGATCGTCACTCGAGCACGCGGGTGCTCAAGGCGGTCACCTCGGTGACCAGCTCGCCGAGGCGGCTGTGGCGTCCTTCGACCTCGGCGTCCAATGGGCGGCGGGAGCTGCGGTCGTGCTGGTGCTCATCGCTGCGGTCCTCACGTCCTTCGGCCTTAAGGGTGCGGGCCGGTCTCGAGACCTCAGCCGGAAGGTCGGGCCCCCGGTGGGGCGGAATGCGAACGTCTCTCCACAGTGAATGCGCCGGTGGCCCGGAGCGAAGGGGATTCTCCTTCGGTCCGGGCCACCGAACGCGTCTGGCGTCACATCCGCCACGTCGCCTCACATCATGAGCTGACCGATTCGCTGTCGTGCGATGCCGCGTCGACGGTCTTCTTCTGCCGTCTGCGTGCCAGCACACGACCGATGCCCGTGTAGAGCAGCGCACCGATGAGGATGACGTAGAGGACGATCGTGATCGGTGAGGACACGAGGACGGAGACATCGTTGCCCGACGCCAGCAGGGCATCGCGCAGGCTGGACTCGGCCAGCGGGCCGAGGACCATGCCGATCATCAGCGGCGCCAGCGGCACACCGTAGCGTTTGAGCACGAAGCTGATGATGCCGATTCCCAGCAGGATCATGAGCTCGAACTGCGACGCCGAGGTGGCATAGATGCCCAGCCCGCAGAACACGGCGATGCCGCCGTAGAGGTAGGGATCCGGGATCTTGAGCAGCTTCGCCCACAGGGGAGCGAAGGGCAGGTTGATGATCAGCAGCACGATCATGGCGATGAAGAAGCTCGCCAGCAGACCCCAGACGAGTTCCGGGGACCGGTCGAAGAGCAGCGGTCCCGGCTGCAGACCGTACTGACGGAATGCGGCGAGCATGATCGCAGCCGTCGCGGAAATCGGCAGCCCCAGTGCCAGCAGGGCACCCATGGCGATGCCGGTCGTGGCAGAACCTGCCGACTCGGGCCCGGCCAGGCCGCGGATGGCACCCTTGTCGCCGAACTGCGGATCCTTGCGCTTCGAGTCGAGTTTGCGTTCAAGGCCATAGGACATGAACGTCGGCACATCGGCACCGCCGACGGGGATCACGCCGAATGGGAGGCCGATCGCGGTGCCGCGCAGCCACGCGGGCAGCGCCTCACCGAACTCCTTGCGGGAGAGGAAGGGGCGACCCGATGAGTTGATCGTATTGTCGTTGACCTTGCGGCGGATCCGGGAGGCGATGAAGAAGACCTCGCCCAGGGCCAGCATCGCCACGGTCACCGTGACCAGTGAAACTCCGTCGAAGAGTTCGGGAACGCCCATTGTGAAACGTTCGGTGCCGGAGACCGAATCGATGCCGATGACCGAGAAGCCGATGCCGAGCACCAGAGCCATGAGGCCCTTGAGCACGGAGTCCGCGACGACCGAGGAGGTCGCCACGAAGGCGAAGAGGGCGAGTGCGAAGAACTCGGCGGGACCGAAGTTCGTCGAGAAGTCTGCCAGAGCTGGCGCAACGAAGACGACCAGGCAGCAGGAGATGAACCCGCCGATGAACGCACCGATCGCGGCCGTGGCCAGAGCCTGCGGCGCTCGCCCGTTGCGGGCCATCTTGTGGCCTTCGAACGTCGAGGCGATCGCCGATGCCTGGCCGGGGGTGTTCATGAGGATGGCCATGGTGGAGTCGCCGAAGAGACCGCCGAAGTAGACGCCGGCGAACATGATGAACGCGCCGGTCGGGTCGAGGGCGAAGGTCATCGGCAGCAGCAGAGCCACGGCCATCGATGAGCCCAGGCCCGGCAGGACGCCGACGGCTGTGCCGAGGAAGCAGCCGACGAGGACCCACAGCAGGTTCATCGGCGTCAATGCGTGTGTGAAACCTTCGAAGAGGGACATGAGAGCGTCCATATCAGAAGCCACCTCCCAGGATTCCCGAAGGAAGATTGAGCCCCAGCAGCACCGCGAACGCGATGTAGACCAGAGATGAGAATGTCAGCGCCATAGTGAGGTCGAACAGGGGTCGCTTTGAGCCCATCGACCTGGCCACGCACCAGAACAGGAGTGCCGCGGCGAGGATCCACCCGGCGAACTCGAGGATGAGGGCGAAGGCCGCGAATCCTCCGGCGCCCCAGGCCAGAGACACGAAGTCGCTGTGCGTGCGGTGGCGCGAATCAGCGGCCCGCGCCTCGGCGAGTGCCTTGCGATCCTGGGACGGCTCATCCTCTTCGTGCGGGTCGAGACGTGAGGCCGACACCGCGGACGTCACAGGTGTCGAGAACGCCTTCTGCTCCTCCACCTCGGCGGGGAGATCATCATCGACATCGACGGGTTCGGGATTGCGGATATATGCAATCGTCAGCAGGATCGTGAGCACGTAGCCGACGATCATGATGATCATCGGGAAGAACTGCGGCCCCGGCGGATCGGTGTCCTCGGCGATGTCCATCGTGATGATGCCGATGAGCAGGTAGGTCGAGAACCCTGCCATGATGAGGGGGACCAGGAGACCTGATCGACCCTGCCACCAGGTCCCGGCGCCGAGGTGGGCCGTCCTGGTTCTCTTCTTCGTTGACGTCTGAGCGCTCACAGTCCCAACTCCTTCAGCAGCTTCTCGATCCGGGAGGTGTCCTCTTTGATGAATTCTTTGAACTCATCACCGGTCAGCCACACGTCCGTCCATTTGTTGCGGTCGAGGGCATCTGCCCATTCCGCGCTGTCGCGAGTCTGCTTGAGAATGTCGACAAGCTGTGAGGCCTCGTCCTCGGTGATGTCTGGGGCGCCGAGCCAGCCGCGCCAGTTGGTCAGCGTCACCTTGTAGCCCTGTTCGGTCATCGTGGGGACTTCGTCGAAACCGGCGATGCGCTTCGGTGCGGCCACGCCGATTGCTTTGACGCGGCCGGCCTCGATCTGGTCAGAGACCTCGTTGAAGCCACAGGAGGCGAAGTCCGTGGTGCCCGAGAGCAGAGTCTGGATCGCTTCACCGCCGCCGGATTTGGGAATGTAGGTGATGCTCGAGGCGGGGATGTCGGCCAGCAGTGCCAGCTGGGCGATCGTGAGGTGATCGACTGAACCGGCGGAGCCGCCGGTCCAGACGAACCCTTCCGGGTCCTTCTTCCAGGCGCTGATGACGTCGTCGATCGTGTCGTAGGGGGAATCGGCGGCGGCGATGAGCACGTCGTAGTCCTCCGCGACCCTGGCGAGCAAGGTCGTGTCATCGAACCCGACGGGTGACTTGTTGAGTGCAATGCCGCCGACCATCGCGGTGCCTGTGGCCAGAATGGTGTCGGCCTGCCCGCCCATGGTGGAGAACTTGCCGAGACCGATGGTGCCACCGGCTCCGGGGATGTTGACGACTTGGGCGTTGTTGGCCAGCTTGTTCGCGCGCATGGCCTGCTGGGTCTCCCGAGCGAACCCGTCCCAACCGCCACCGGCACCGGCTGGTGCGATGAGCGTGAGGTTGGAGGAGAGATCACCCTTGGCTGTTGCGGCTCTGACCGAGTAAGTGGTGGCCGTCCCGATGGCTGCCACTGCGATTGCGCCGTAGGCGATTCGGCCGAACATGCGCCGAGTCGGATGGGGCGGCGCGGACCCTGGATCTGCGCCAGGATCTGAGGCGGATTGGTTCGTCATTGACCAAACTTTCATATCTGTTGTGAACTGCATGTGAGGCTCGTCATAGCTTAGATTGATGCAGGTCACATTACGCGCTTGTGCGCACTGATCGCGTTCTGCTCATTCTGCTCACTCGCCGGCCCGGTACTGGAACGTCGCGAGGGCATCCGGTCCCAGCGGTGTTTCAGGTGCTTCGTCATCCTGTACTGCGTCGTCGGCATCGAGGTAGCTAGGCTGGGACCATGAACGACACTGCCCCCAGCGCCCCCGTGGCCAAGAAGATCCCCCATGAGCGCACCCATCACGGCCACACCTTCGTCGACGACTATGAATGGATGCGCGAGAAGGAGTCCCCGGAGGTCATCGCCCACCTCGAGTCCGAGAACGAGTGGACGCAGTCCCAGACCTCCCACCTCGAGTCACTGCGGGAATCGATATTCACCGAGATCAAGACCCGCATCAAGGAAACCGACATGTCGGTGCCGACCAGGCGCGGCAGCTACTGGTACTTCTCCCGAACGAAGGCCGGGCTCGACTACGGGATCAGCGTTCGCGTGCCCATCGCGGATGTCGACGACTGGACTCCGCCCGAGGTCGGCGAGGAGGCGCTTCTCGGCGAAGAGGTCATCTTCGACTCGAACATCGCCGCCGAAGGCCAGGAATTCTTCTCGCTGGGCACCTTCTCGCTGACCGACGACGGCCGGTATCTGCTCTTCGGCGTGGATAATTCCGGCGACGAGCGGTACACACTGAGACTGCGCGACCTGAGCACAGGCGAGGATCTGCCCGACACCGTCGACGGCACATTCGCCGGAGCCTCGATCGACCCCACCGGCCGCTACGTCTTCTACACCACCGTCGACGAGGCTTGGCGACCAGAGAAGGTCTGGCGTCACAGTGTCGGCACCGACAGCAGCGACGATGTCTGCATCTTCCACGAGCCCGACGAGCGCTTCTTCGTCGGCTCGGGATTCTCCCGCTCGGGCAAGTACATGTTCATCGTCACCGGGTCCAAGACCACCACAGGCTTCTGGTCGCTTGAAGCTGATGACCTCGAATCCGCACCGAAGGTCGTCTGGCCCCGCGTCGAAGGGGTCGAATACTCTGTGGAGCACGCGATCATCGCCGGTGAGGATCGCTTCCTCATCACGCACAACCAGGAGCGCGAGGACTTCGACATCGTCGACGTGCCCGTCTCCGATCCAGCCGGTACAGCACGCGAAAGCGTCGATGCCGTCGACGAACCGGACATCGTCGCCGATCCGACCTCCATCGGTCGTGCGCTGCTCGCTGACGTCGACGGGCTGCGCATCGAAGATGTCGATGCCTTCGCGAGTTTCATCGTCGTCAGCTATCGCCGCGGCGGATTCGCTCGAGTCGGCATCATCGAGTTGGCCGCGCATGAACAGCCCACGGCCGGTGACACCGCGTCCCCCTTCGGCCCTTTGCAGGAACTGCCCTTCTCGCGAGAGACCGGAACCTTGGGATTCGCCGGCAATCCCGAGTTCACACAGACGAGCATCCGACTGCTCTTCACCTCCATGTCCACGCCCGCTGTGATCTATCAGCACAGCGTGGCAGACGGTACTGACACGGTCCTCAAGCGCCAGCCCGTCCTCGGCTCGGTCGACCTCGACCGCTACAGCGAATCCCTCGTCTGGGCCAGTGCCGAGGATGGAACGCAGGTTCCGATCTCCCTGGTCTATCGCACCGACCTCATCGCACTTGCCAACGGCACCACCACCTCAGCGACCACCACCTCGGCGAGGGAAACCGACGCCCACGAAGCAGCCCCCGTCGAGCCTGCACCGCTGGTGCTCTACGGGTACGGCTCCTATGAGATGAGCATGGACCCGTACTTCTCTGTGTCTCGGCTCTCCCTGCTCGACCGCGGGGTCGTCTTCGCCGTCGCCCACGTGCGCGGCGGCGGCGAGATGGGCCGCCATTGGTACGACCAGGGCAAAACCACAACGAAGAAGAACACTTTCACTGACTTCATCGCCGCCGGACGCCACCTCGTCGCCGAGGGGTGGACGAGTCCGGACAGGCTCGTTGCCACAGGGGGATCGGCCGGAGGCCTGCTGATGGGAGCGGTGACGAACATGGCACCGGATCTCTTCGCCGGGGTCAGCGCTCATGTGCCCTTCGTCGACGCACTGACCTCGATCCTCATGCCCGAACTTCCGCTGACCGTCATCGAATGGGAGGAATGGGGAGACCCACTCCATGACCAGGACGTCTATGAGTACATGCGCTCCTATTCTCCCTACGAGAACGTCGCCGAGGTGGCCCATCCGAAGATCTTGGCCGTGACCTCGCTCAACGACACCCGAGTCCTCTACGTCGAACCGGCCAAATGGGTCGCCCGACTGCGTGAGGTCGGAGCCGATGCTCTGCTTAAGACCGAAATGGTCGCCGGTCACGGGGGCGCGTCGGGACGTTATGACTCCTGGAAGGAAACCGCTTTCGACTTCGCGTGGATCCTTGATGTGCTGGGTCGATCGGACGTCGACATCGATGCCTGATCCTCTGGCACGGCATCCCCGCGGGAACGCCGTGCCAGGACGCTTGGGTGGCGGATGCGCGACGCCAGGGGACGTTTGTCGCGACAGATAACAATACTGGGACGATTGTCTCCAAAACCTTGTTTTGGTCGGTCGTGTCAGCGGCGCCCAATAGAGTGGTTGTCATCACAGTCGCACCCCTGACCGACTGCGGAATCAGAATGATCTGAGCTGCGTCGGTGCGTGGGGCGTCTGCAGTTCCACGTGCGGCCCACCGATGGGTCCGACCGGGGACAAGTGACAGGGTTCGTTCCGGTTCTGCGCAGGTGGACCGGTTTATTCAAAGGGGAGAAGAATGCGTCTCAGGCATCTGGCCACAGCGATTGTGGCGGTGAGTTCGGTTATTGCGGTGTCAGCATGTTCGGGCGGAGACGGCTCCAGCGGTGGCGGGGAAGGCGGCGATTCCTACTCGATCGGCATCTCCCAGCTGGTTCAGCACCCGGCACTCGACGCGGCCAGCGCAGGATTCAAGAAGTCCTTTGAAGACGCCGACGTCACCGTCGAATGGGACGAACAGAACGCTCAGGGCGAGCAGGCCAACGCGACTTCGATCGCGCAGACATTCGCCAACGAAGACCTCGACCTCGTCCTCGCAGTGGCCACCCCCGCAGCACAGGCAGCCGCACAGGCAATCACCAACGTTCCTGTGCTCTTCACTGCCGTCACCGACGCCCAAGAAGCCGGCCTCGTGAAGTCCGACGATGCACCGGGAGCCAACGTCACCGGCACCTCCGACCTCAACCCGGTCGCCGAACAGCTCCAACTGGTCAAGGATCTCAAGCCTGATGCCAAGAGTGTCGGCATCGTCTACAGCTCCGGCGAGGTCAACTCGGAGGTGCAGGTGGAGCTCGCGAAGAAGGCCGCGAAGGACATGGGCGTCGAGATCAAGGAAGCCACGATCGCCAACTCCAGTGAGCTGGCGCAGGCAGTGGACTCCCTCGGCAAGGTCGACGCCTACTATGTTCCGACCGACAACAACGTCGTCTCCGCCGTCACAACCATGGTCCAGGCAGCTGAGAAGAACAAGGCGCTCCTCGTCGGTTCTGAAGCAGGTCAGGTGGAACAGGGTGCGGCGATCACTCGCGGCATCGACTACACGAAGCTGGGCGAACAGACCGGCAAGATGGCACTGAAGATCCTCCAGGATGGTGAGAAGCCAGCCGACATGCCAGTGGAGACCAGCTCCGACCTTGAGCTCGTCGTCAACCCGAAGGCCGCCAAGGCCCAGGGTGTTGAGATCCCGAAGAAGATCATCGACGAAGCCGACAAGGTCATCGACTGATCGTCCCCCGTCGCCGGCCGAGTCACGGGACCGGTCGGCGACACCTACCCACGCCTCACATCACCACCTGATCGGAAACACATGTTCGGAGCACTGGAACTCGGGCTCATCTACGGAGCGATGGCGCTCGGGGTCTACCTGACCTTCAAGGTTCTCAACTTCCCCGACCTCACCGTCGACGGAAGCTTCACCACGGGTGGTGCCACCGCAGCCTCCTTGATCATCGCCGGGGTCAACCCCTTCCTGGCGACCCTGGCAGCCATCGGCGCAGGACTCATCGCCGGCTACATCACCGGACTCCTCCACACCAAGGGCGGCATCGACGGCCTGCTCGCCGGAATCCTGACGATGATCGGACTGTGGTCGATCAATCTGCGCATCATGGGCAAGGCGAACCTCCCGCTCCTGCGAGAGGACACCGTGTTCACCCCACTGCGGGAGAACATGCTGCTGGGCACCTGGGTCTCCATCGCCGTGCTGCTCGCCTTCACCCTCATCCTCAAGTTCGCCATCGACTGGTTCCTCACCACCGACCTGGGACTGGCGATCCAGGCCAACGGCAACAACCGACAGATGATCCGCAGCCTCGGCGTCAACACCGACAACACGACGATGCTCACGCTGGCGCTGTCCAACGGCTTCGTCGCACTCTGCGGCGCGCTCATCGCCCAATACCAGGGATTCTCCGACATCAGCATGGGCATCGGCCTCATCCTCGTCGGACTCGCCTCGGTCATCCTGGGGCAGGCGGTCTTCGGCAGCCGCAACATCTTCATGGCCAGCCTCGGAGCTCTCATGGGATCGGTCATCTACCGCCTCATCATCTTCCTGGCGCTGCGTGCTGGTCTCGACACCAACGACATGAAGCTGACAACCGCACTGCTCGTTGTGATTGCGCTCCTGCTGCCCAGATGGGGATTCCTCAAACGGATACCCTCGTTGAGATCCCGTGGCAATCGGGCCCCCGAGAAGGGTGTGGCCGCCGACGATCCTGCCAACGAAGCGGGCGCCCAGGTTCCTGCCGGCACGGTCGACATCTGTGAAGACACCACCGGCGTCACCGCGGGGTCGTCTGCGAAGGCCGCAGGCACAGCTGCCGGCTCAGAATCGAAGGAGGACTGAGACACATGCTCAAGATCGACACCATCTCGAAGACCTTCTTCCCCGGCACCGTCAACGAACGCAAGGCCCTGCAGAACCTGTCCCTCGAGCTCGAAGAGTCCGACTTCGTCACCGTCATCGGCTCCAACGGCGCGGGAAAGTCGACCCTGCTCAACACGATCTCGGGCCGACTTCCCATCGACTCCGGATCGATCACGATCGACGGCGCCGAGGTATCCCGGATGCCCGAGTACAAGCGAGCCAAGTATCTGGGTCGAGTATTCCAGGATCCGATGGCCGGCACCGCTCCGGACCTCACGATCGAACAGAACCTGTCTCTGGCGCTCAAGCGCGGCAAGACACGGGGGCTGGGGCGAGGGACCACCTCGGCGAGGCGGGACCTGTTCGGCGTTGAGCTGGCCACGTTGGAACTCGGCCTGGAGAACAGGTTGAAGACCAAGGTGGGTCTGCTCTCCGGCGGACAGCGCCAGGCGCTGAGTCTCCTCATGGCCGGGTTCACCCAGCCGCGCATCCTGCTGCTCGACGAGCACACCGCAGCACTCGACCCGCAGCGTGCGGCACTCGTGACGGATCTGACGCAGAAGATCGTGTCCAATGACGGGCTGACCACGCTCATGGTCACGCACAACATGGAACAGGCGATCGCGCTGGGCAACAGGCTCATCATGATGCACGAGGGCGAGATCATCTATCAGGCCTCGGCTGAAGAGAAGAAGTCGCTGACGGTGAAGACTCTGCTGGGTGAATTCTCCAAGCTCAAGGGCGCGACACTGGGGGACCGGGCACTGCTGAACTGACGGGGCCGCTAGTCAGGGGCGAGTGATGAAGTCCCCGATGTCGGCTGCGATCTCGTCGGGATATTCTCCGGTGAGGGCATGCGAGGCGTCGTCATAGACTTGGACTGCTTCGGTGCCCAGAGCTCGCCGTGCCGTTGCTGTGGCGGTTTCCGGGTCATGCATGACCGAGCGTCCCGCAATGATCGCGAGGACGGGCATCGATAGGTCGGTCAGCTCCGGTTCCGTGATCCGAGTCGGTTGGGGCTTCTTCATCGAGTAGTGGTGCATCCCGGCCTCGATCATGTCTGCCACCGGCACATCCTCGACCTCGATGCCTCCGGCCGTATACGAATTGAAGGCATCGCGTCCGGCCTTGGGAAACCACGGCACGGTGGCGGGGATCGCGCGCAGGATCGTCTCCACTGGTATGCCGTCGAAGGTCTGGACAGGATCGATGAGGGTCAGCGTCTTCACGTGCTGCGGGTGACGGATGGCGAGATTGGCCGCCGTCCAACCGCCCAACGAGAGCCCGATCAGGTTCACCGAGTCCTCTGGAAGCGCAGCGATCGCCTCGGCGAGCCATTCGGCTTCGTCCTCAGCATCGGAAATCGGAGATGCCTGGATGCTGCGGCCTGGTTCGCCGAGGAGATCGAGTGTGTAGACGTCGCCGAGCTTGAGCAGAGACGGCATGTTGTCCGCCCAGACCGGTGTCGACGAAGCGGTTCCCGGCAACAGCAGCATCGGTGAAGCGTCTCCGGTCCCGGCGAACCGGTAGACGCGGACAACGCCGAAGCTGGTGCGAACGTCCATCGTCTCCGCCGGCTCCGGCATACTTTCGAATGCCTGATCGTAGGCGGTGAAGAACTCGGCCTCGCCCTCGGCGTTGTTCCAATGGCCGACAGGCGATGGGGACCGGAGGAAGTATCCGCAGAGGGCCGCGATCGACAGGGCAGCGATCATCGGCACGAGCACCCGAGGACGCAGCAGCCACGGTCGGGTGCGTCGTTCATTGTCAGCGTCCATCAGATCCCCTCTAACGATCGGTCAGTACTTCTACCGTAAGGTAGAATCGCTGCATGACACAAGACTCTGCAGAGGCACGATCACGTGAACCGGCGTTGACCTTCACCCGGCGTGCCCGGCGCGTGCAGATCATCGACGTCACCATCGAGCTCCTCGCTGATCATGGGTATTCAGGTGTGTCGCTGTCACAGATCGCTGACCGCGCAGGAGTGACAAAGCCGACCGTCCTCTACCACTTCACCGACAAGTCCAATCTGGTCAGCAGTGTGTACCGGCATGTGCTCGACGCGGTAGTCGAATCGGTCGGTGGAGCGGTTGAGGCCGCCGAGGTGGAGGAGCGTCCCGCTGCATATGTGCGTTCCCTGGTGGCTCATTTCGTCAGGTATCCCAGCCACGCCCGCGTGAGCATCGAAGCGCTGATCCACGGAGGGGAGCGGGCGGAGAGCTCGGCACGGTGGAAGCCGGTGGCAGACCTTCTGGCAGCGGCGCGAAAGTCGCGCGGAGCAACGGATGAAGTCGAGCTGCGCACCGCCGCGCTCATCATCGGCGGAGCCATCGACGCGGTAGTCGCCGAGGCTGTCGAAGACCCGAAGTTCGATGCTGTGGCTGCCAGCGAAGAGATCGTGGAGCTGATCGAGGCGCGCTACCTGGCCGGCTGAGCCTTGCCCGCTGAGCGTGGCCGCTCAACACCGGGCGGTGACTGGTCTCACCCTGCCCACCCCTCGCGGACTTTACCAACCGGAAGGTAAAGTAAAGGCATGGTCAATGACACACGTGCGCGCATTCTGCAGGCTGCGAGGACGCTGGCTGAGAGCAATGACTCCATCCAAGGAGTCACCATCTCGCTCGAGTCCGTCGCTCAGGCCGCGGGCCTGACGAAGCCGGGACTGATGTATCACTTCCCGAACAAGGAAGCGCTCATGCTCGGCCTCGTCGATCACGCCGCACAGCAGTGGCATCAGCGACTGCACGACCATACCGGCAGCGAGCCCGTCGAGCTGTCTGCGTTCGACCGGCATCGCGCCTACGTTTCGGTCGCGACCACGGCCGAGGTGTCACGAGCCGACTACTGGATCTTCTCCGATGCGCTCTATCACCCCACGCTTGCCGCATCGTGGGATCGCTGCCTCAGCCCGTGGTTCGACATCTCAGGTCTCGGCGCAAGCGCTCGCGGCCTGCTGACGACGGCCCGATTCTGCGCCGACGGTGCCTGGATGTCAGAGGCCACCGGAGTGTTCCTGGCCGATGACCTCGCAGTCGTCCGGGGTCACGCGCTGGCACTCGTCGACAGCGCAGAGGCAGCACAGGAAGAGACAGAGCAGGAAAAGACAGCGCAGGAGGTGGACGCATGAAGAGGAAATGGGCGCTGCTGACCGGCGCTATCATCGCCGAAGTCGCTGGAACGCTGATGCTGCGAGCCACCATCGAGAATCCCCTCTGGATTCCCCTCGTCGTCATCTCCTACGCGCTGGCATTCACTCTCCTTGGGCTCACCCTTCGCTTGGGCCTGCCGATCGGAGTCGTCTACGGGACCTGGGCCGCCTTCGGCGTCGCTCTCGTCGCCGTTCTCGGAATGGTCGTCTTCGGTGACACCTTGAGCATCGGAGCCATGATCGGGATCGCGATCATCATCGTCGGCGTCGTCCTGATCGAAACCTCGACCAAGGAAAAACCGCTTGAAGCAGATGACGAGGTGAACGCATGAGCTGGTTCTGGCTGCTGCTGTCAATCGTCTGCGAAGTCGGTGCCACCCTGAGTCTGCAGGCCAGCGTCGGAATGCACCGGAAGCGCTGGCTCATTCCCGTGGGCGCGGGCTATGCCCTTGCGTTCTTCTTCCTCAGCCTCACCCTCGCCGCGGGGATGCCGCTCGGCGTCGCCTACGGTCTGTGGTCGGCCATCGGCGTCGTCCTGGTCTGCCTGCTCGGGCGCGTGATCTGGAAAGATCCGCTGACCCGACGGATGATGTTGGGGATCGGCTGCATCGTCGTCGGAGTCATCCTCGTCGAGCTCGGCTGAACTTCCTCTTCTGCGCCGGGTAGTGCCAGAATTCCTTTGAGAAGCTCACAGGAAGCTGTTAAGGTCCGAAAGTATGGCACAGGCGGGTATTTTCAGGGCAGACCTCTGTGCCCGGACCCTTTCTGCCACGCGCACAGCACCCCATCCCACCGCTGGTTACGCCAATGATTCATGGGAAGGCGCAGCAATCGGGTGGTGCGGTTCAGAGCCTTAGGCCACGCTGGCAACTTCTGATCTTCCGTTTCCTCGACGATTGAGAAAGGGCCATCGTTCAATGTCCGATGACTCCACGCCAGACACATCCCAACCCGCCGGAACAGATTCCGATACTGGTGCCAACGCACCGACTCTCGGCTCGGACGGTTCCGGGTCGTTGCGTCCCGAACGCCGAGCCTCACGCGATAAGCTCAAGGCCGACGCCAGGCGAGTGAGCCGCGAGACCGGCAAGAACCTGGGCAAGCTCGACTACAGTCGCCCCCGGCATCCGAGCGAAGACGAGCCGGAGAACAACACACAGTACCCGCACAACACCCACCCGATCCTTGTGCCGGGCATCGCGATCGACGAGCAGCGTCGCCGCTACTCCCTCGACAAGGTCATCTTCGCCGTCGCTGGCACACTCACCGTGGCCTTCGTCATCTGGGGCATCACCAGCCCCTCAAGCGTCGCCTCGGTGGCTCAGACCGCCTATGACTGGGCAACGATGAACGTCGGCTGGTTCTTCAACGTCGTCGCGATCATCATCCTCGTCGCCCTCCTCATCCTCGCGTTCTCCTCCTATGGCAAGATCCCGCTGGGCAAGGACGATGAGAAGGCGGAATTCAGCACTTTCTCCTGGGTGGCGATGCTCTTCGCCGCAGGAATCGGCATCGGCGTGCTGTTCTTCGGCCCGTCCGAACCGCTGACGTACTTCATCAGCCCACCACCGCTGACGAATGACCCAGAATCGACAGAGGCCCTGCACGGGGCCATGGCTCAGACCTACTTCCACTGGGGCTTCCACGCTTGGGCGATGTATGCCCTGGTCGGCGGCGCGATCGCCTATGCCGCCTACCGGCGCGGACGTTCGCTGCTGCTGTCTTCGATCTTCCAGACCCTCTTCGGCAAACGCCAGTCCGAGGGCTTCGCCGGCAAGCTCGTCGACATCTTCGCGATCGTGGCAACCCTGTTCGGAACCGCTGCCGCCTTGGGTATTGCCGCGATGCAGATCGGCACGGGCGTGAGCATCGTCAGCGGGGCGGGACCGATGACGAACAACATGCTCGTCGTCATCATCTGCGTCCTCACCGTGGGCTTCATCATCTCCGCGGTCTCCGGTGTCTCGAAGGGCATCCGCTACCTGTCGAGCATCAACATCATCCTCACTGTCGGCATCGTCGCTCTCGTCCTCTTCCTGGGTCCGACGCTGTTCCTGCTCAACCTGCTGCCCTCGGCGCTCATGGAGTACCTGGGCTCACTCTTCGACATGATGGGCAAGTCCCTGTCGTGGGGTGCTGAGACACAGGAATTCCAGTCCGTGTGGACCGTCTACTACTGGGCCTGGTGGATCTCCTGGTCCCCATTCGTCGGAACGTTCATCGCCCGCATCTCACGGGGCCGCAGCATCCGCCAGTTCATCCTCGGCACGATCTTCATCCCTTCGACCCTGCTCTTCGTCGCCTACGGCATCATGGGCGGAACTTCGATCTGGATGTACCGGGAGGGTGCGGCCGGGTTCTCCGACAGCATGGCTGCCCCCGAGGTGTTCTTCACCCTCATCGACAACCTCCCCTTCGTCGAATGGCTGCCCTTCGTCGCAATCGTCGTCCTCGCAATCTTCTTCATCACCTCTGCGGACTCCGCGTCGGTTGTGATGGGTATGCTGACAAGCCGCGGCGACCAGGAACCCAAGAAATGGGTCGTGGTCTTCTGGGGTCTCGTGATGTCGGGCATCGCCGTCGTCATGCTCCTCCTCGGCAATGCCAGTGCCTTGGAAGGATTGCAGCAGCTCGTCATCGTCACAGCGGTGCCGTTCGCCATCATCATGCTCTTCATCATCGTCGCGTGGTTCAAGGAGCTGCGCACCGATCCGCTCGCACTGCGGCGCGAGTACGCACAGAATGCCGTCGACAACGCGGTGGTCGCCGGTGCCGATCGCTACGGCGACGACTTCGCACTCCAGGTTGTGCAGACCGATCCGGGTGATGGCGCCAACGGCGGCATCGACTCCGAACACGAGGACTACACCGGCTGGTACCAACGCACGAATGCCGACGGGGAACCAGTCGGCTATGACTACGAGACCGGCGAATGGGCCGACGGGTGGACGCCTGAGACGACCGACGCCGAGGCGGACGGGGACGACGAACCCGAAGCCACCTCGGCGAGGTCAGAGGTCGATGGCCAACCGGAATCCCGTGTGACCGAGTGATGTGTCCGGTGTCGCGGCCGAGCGTGCCGAGGTTCGATACCTCCGGCAGTACGAGTCATGGCACATGTACGATCCGCCGCGCAGCACCGGTCGCCGGTCGTGGTCGCTGAAATGACTGCTCGTCCATTCCCAGACGTTCCCGGTCGTGTTGTGCAGGCCGAAGCCGTTGGGCGCGAACGCGTCGGCGGGAACGGTGCCCACCGGCATCGTCGGTGCGTCGGGGAAGACACCGGTGAAGGTGTTCATGTTGGCCAGTCCCTGGGGTTCGCGAACCGAACCCCAGGGGTAGGGCTGCTGTTCGAGACCGCCGCGGGAGGCGAACTCCCATTCGGTCTCAGTCGGCAGCCGGGCACCCACCCACTGCGCATACGCCTCGGCGTCGGCGTGGGAGACGTGGGTGACCGGATGCCTGGCCCAGTCGTTGAGACTCGCACCCTCGAGCGTCGATCCCGGAACACCGGGGACGCCGTTCAACCCGGGGCCGGAGGGCTGGAGCCAGGTGGCCCCTGTTACCGGACGCCACCAAGGGGTAGCCTGCACAGAGGGAGTGGTCTCGGCCAGCCCCTCGGCCAGCAGACCGGTGAAGACCAAGGAGTCACCATGAGTTTCGGCATCGGTGCGATGACCTGTCGCTGCGACGAACGCGGCGAATTGGGCGACCGTGACCGTCGTTGCCGCGATCGCGAAGCCGTTGACGCTGACCTCACGGACCGGGCCTTCCCCGTCACCGGGATAGGCCAGCGGGTCCTCGCTGCCCATGAGGAAGCTGCCGCCGGACAGGCCGATCATTGCCAGATCCTGCGGAGCCAGGGCCGCGAGCTCGGCCAGCAGCTGACTTTGGACAGCGGACGCAGCGGTCGATTCCCCGCCCGACATTCGCACCTCGGTGCGGGATTCTTCTCGCTCAACACCCACCTCGGCGGGCGAAGCCTCTTCTTGGCTCGCTCCGATGGGCGAGTTCCGTGCTGGGCCGCAGCATGAGGCCATCGATGCCACCTTCAATCCACATCTGAGAAACAGGTTCGTACGAACCTGATCCATCTTCACACCTGCGCAGTCTTCACCGCAGTTGACTTCGCAGACCATGCTTTCACAGAGAGCAGACCTGACGTTTTTGAGAAAGGACGTGACCAGCATATGCAACCGCCGAACATCGTAGTGATTCAGGCCGACCAGATGGCCGCTCAGGCACTGGGAGCCTACGGAGACACCGCAGCACTCACCCCGAACATGGATGCCCTGGCAGCCGACGGAGCGGTCTTCGATCGCGCCTACTGCAACACTCCGTTGTGCTCACCCTCGCGGGCGTCGATGATGACGGGCCGGATGCCCTCCGACATCGACTGCCTCGACAACGGTGATGACTTCGCCGCCTCGGTGCCGACGTTCGCCCACCGTCTGCGCAAGCTCGGCTACCACACCGCGCTCATCGGGCGGATGCACTTCATCGGCCCCGATCAGCACCACGGTTTCGAAGAGCGCCTGACCACCGACGTCTACCCGGCCGACCTCGACATGGTCCCCGACTGGCAGCGGCCATTGGATCAGAAGCTGCAGTGGTACCACGAGGCCGATCCGGTCTTCACCGCCGGTGCCGCGAAGGCCAACGTCCAGCAGGACTTCGATGACGAGGTGATCTTCCGGACCCTGCGTCACCTCAACGGACGGGTGCGGGCCAACCAGGCCGCCGGCGATGACCAGCCGTTCCTCATGGTCACCTCGTTCATCCACCCGCACGACCCGTACGAGCCGCCGCGCGAGCACTGGGACAGGTTCGCCGAGGTGGAGATCCCCGACCCAGCCCACCCCGAGGTTCCCGACATCGCCGAGGATCCGCACAGCCACCGGCTGCGCACGATGAGCGGACTGGACAAGAAGGAGCCGGGCACCGAGGACATCCGTCGGGCACGTCGGGCCTACTATGCGGCAGTGAGCTACATCGATGATCACATCGGCAAGATCCGTCAGCGCCTGCGTGAACTCGAGCTCGAGGACAACACGGTCATCATCGTCACCAGCGACCACGGAGACATGCTGGGGGAGAAGGGGCTGTGGTACAAAATGTCCCCGTACGAGCAGTCATCTCGTGTCCCGATCATCATCAACGGCCCCGCCGAGGCGGTCACGCCGGGTCGGTATGCCAACCCCGTGAGCCTCGTCGACCTGATGCCGACGTTGTTGGAGCTGGCAGGTACCTCGGACCCTGCTGCGACTGGCGTCTCCCTGTTCGAGTCCGCCCGGCAGGAGGCAGCGGGGGAGACCGGACCCGCTGACCGCGACGTCATCATCGAATACTTCGCCGAAGGCACGTACCGGCCGCAGGTCACACTCATCCGCGGACAGTACAAGCTCACGATCTGCCCGGGCGATCCCGAGCTGCTCTTCGACCTCGAATCCGATCCCGACGAGCTGGTCAATCGGGCCGGCGATGCCGCATATGCCGAACTCGTGGCCACGATGCGCGCAGAGCTCGACTCGCGCTATGACCTCGAGCATCTCGAAGAGCATGTGCTCGGCAGCCAGTCGAGTCGGCAGCTCGTCGCCGATGCGCTCAAGATCGGCACGGTCCGGCACTGGGATTACGATCCGGAACCCGAGAACGGCTACGTGCGCGGAGACTTCTGGACCGCTTTCAGGTTCGGAAAGATCCCCGACACCACCGCCTGAGGGCGCGGGCTGCGCTGGCTAGCCGCGAAGTCGTCGAGAGCCGACCGCATCATCGAAAGGTGAGTCCCTGCGGTCGGCTCTCCGCGCTCCGGTCGGCTCTCGACGGTGAGGCGTGCGCTCGACGACTCCGCGATCATTGCGCCGCTCACACCCGGGTCGTTGTACGGTGGAAGTGCGGTCGACCGAGACAAGCTGAGTTGCTTGTCGGCGCGGACGAACATGGCCGGGAGGACAGGCATGCTCACTGACAAACCCTCGAGACGATACCTGGCGTGGCCTGTCGTGATCGGTGCCGCAGCGGCGATCACCGCATGCAGTATGGGCGAGGCCAGCACGGATGACCGTTCGGCGAAGACAGAGAACACACCGCAGGTGAGTGTCCAAGCGGAGCCAGTCTGCGGTCTTGTCGACGAGGCCGTAGTCGAGGAGGTGCTCGGCACGACCGATGTGAGCACGACCGGTACCGCGGCTCGGGCGCAGGACGAAGGAGTCGGAGTGGACTCGGAGGCAACCGACTGCATCATCACACCCCGAGATGCGAAGCACCCAGCGATCACCGTCGAGGTCGAACAGGTCAGCGACGAAGACGAGACCCGCACGAGAGTGCAGGACGAATCCAGTGGGCCCGACTGCGACTGGCTCGCTGATCCCGACTACGAGGGGTATATCTGCGATGTGGCAACAGCAGGTCATGGGCACGATGTGGGAATCAAAGCGGTCAGGGACGGCACCCTGATCCACGTGAGCATCAGCGGATGGTCGGACTCGAATTCGGATAGACGAACGGCATTGACACAAGTAGCCACCAGCAGTGTGTTCTTCTCCTTTGCACCGGAGGAACGGTGACCCTGACCCGGCCCCCACCTCGGCGGGGATAATTCACTCAGCATTGGGCGAGTTGCAGGTCACACTCTCAGACTCCGGTGGCATCATCTGGAGTAGGAGGGATGTCATGACCAATTTCGAGTGGACATCTGAAGTCCCGCTCGCCGCCGAGACAACCTATCTCTGGCACGCACAGCCCGGAGCACTGACTCGGCTGTCCCCGCACTGGGCCCAGGAGATCGTCGAGGAGAGCTACCCTCCGCTCGCACCCGGGTCGGTGGCCCAGGTCAGAACGAGTGTGCCCGGCAGCTACGGCCTCGTCCGGCGACCATTCAGCTCCATCCATTCCGAGGGACCGTCCCGGTTCTCCTTCGTCGATGAACTCAAGAAGGGCCCACTGAGTCAGTGGAAGCACACCCACGAGTTCACCTCGGTCGCCGGGGGAACCAAGATCGATGACCACATCGACTTCTCGATGGCCCCGGCAGGCTTCGATGCGATCGACCGCAGCCTCATCCACAACTTGGAAGCGACCTTCGAGGCCAGACAGCGGCGCATGCTCATGGACATCGAGTTTCTCGAGCGCATGAACGCACCGCTGCTGACGCACAAGAAGGGCAAACGCATCCTCATCGCCGGTGGCAGCGGACTCGTCGGCCGGCAGGTCGCGGCACTCTTCTCCACCGCAGGACATTTCGTGCGTCTGCTCGTGCGTCGGACTCCGAAGGTCGAATACGAATCGCACTGGAATCCCGAACTGGGAATCATCAACCCGCGCGACCTGGCCTGGGCGGATGCGGTCGTTCACTTGGGCGGGCGTACCATCGCCACCCGGTTCACGAAGAAGGCGAAAGAGGAGATCCGCTCCTCACGCATCGACTCGACGACCCTGTTGGCAGTGACGATGCGCACCCTGCCCGAGGCGAAACGTCCCGAGGTCTTCGTCTGCGCTTCCGCCGTCGGGATCTACGGCTCCCATGCTGAGGTGCCGGTGGACGAGACCGCTCCTGCCGGGGAGGGCTTCCTCGCTGACGTGTGTCAGGAATGGGAAGCCGCAGCCGCCAGCGTCGAGGAGGCGGGCATCCGTCGGGTCTCGATCCGTTCGGGTATTGCACTGACCTCGTTGAGCGGATTCCTCAAGCTCCAGACACCTTTGTACTTGGCCGGTGCCGGAGGCCGATTGGGCAGCGGTGAACAGGGACTGGCCTGGGTCTCCCTTGACGATCTGGCCAGATCATATGTGCACGCGGTGCTCACCGACTATGTGCATGGACCCGTCAATGCCGTGGCCCCGGACATGGTGTCGCAGGGGGAGTTCGCCGAGGCGCTCGCCGCCCATCTGCATCGACCGGCTCGAATCCCAACGCCTGGTTTCGTCACGGAACTGGTGCTCGGCGCCGACGGAGCCAAGGAGCTTGCCCTGGCCGATCAGAAGGTGCGCCCGGAGAGGCTCGAAGAGACCGGATACCAGTTCGCCCACCCCACGCTGTCTGACTGCCTCGAGGAGGAACTCGGCAGTGGAGCGTGAAGTGGGCGAAACGCTCAGAGACGCTTTCCGGCGATCTCGGCACCGGCGGTCAGTGACTGCAGCTTCGCAATGGCGATCTCAGGGTGGACGCGTCCGCCCAGACCGCAGTCCGTTGAGGCCATGACATTGTCGGGACCGACGAGCTTCGCGAAGCGTTCGATGCGATCGGCGACGAGTTCAGGATGCTCGACGACGTTGGTGGAGTGGGAGACGATGCCCGGGATGAGGTACTTGCCCTCGGGCAGCTTCGTGTCTTCCCAGATCCGCCATTCGTGTTCGTGGCGGACGTTGGCTGCTTCGAAGGTGATGCCCGCGGCATTGAGCGTGAGCACCTGATCGACGATCTCCTTGAACGGCAGATCCGTCACGTGCGGTCCGTGCCAGGAGCCCCAGCAGGTGTGGATGCGCACCTGAGCCGGATCGATGCCGCGCAGTGCGTGGTTGAGGGCATCGATGCGGACCTGGATGAACGAGCGGTAGTCGGCGAAGGACGGTTCCGGGTTGATCTGGTCGAAGTTCTCGGCCAGGGAAGGGTCGTCGATCTGAACTGTCAGACCCGCCTCGGTGATGGCGAGGTATTCCTCACGCAGCACATCGGCCCACGCCCAGATGAACTCCTCATCGGTCTTGTAGAACTCATTGGCGATGCGCGACGCCGAGCCGGGGGACAGGGCGTTGATGTAGCCGTCGCGTTCACCGTAGCCGGCGGCCGCGAGACCGGCTTTGAGGTTGGCGATGTCGCTGGCGACCTGGTCCTGGCCCACGTAGCTGATGGCGCTGGTGGCCTTGGGGAACTGCGGCTGGTCACCGGTGTCGGTGCCGGCGTTGGCGTCGCCGTAGACGCCGGGGAAGAGGTTGCGGTCACGGCGGTCACCGAAGCTGGTCAGTACCGGCTTGCCCGGTTCTGAGCGCACGGCCGGTGCATCCCACTTGTCGACATTGTCGAGTTCGAGTCCGCCGGTGCGGGCGAAGGAGTAGTGCCACCAGGCGCCGTAGTCGAAGTCCGCGGCCATCGAATGACCGTACTCCCCGTCGTTGGGGTTCGTGATGCCCAGGTCCTTCTGGCGTTTGACGAGGTCGGCCACGCTGGCGGCGAGGAGCTCGTCGAATTCCTGTGTCGCAGCCTCGGAGACGGTTTCGCCGGCGAGGCGGGCGTGGTTCTGAGCCTGCTTGACCTTGTTGGCTTCGATGAGTTCGGGGGTGCGGGGTAAGGATCCTGCGTGCGAGGTGCGGATCGTGGCCATGTGTGACTCCTCTGGTTGTGAAGCGGCATTTCAGGCGAATCGTTCACCCTTAGGCAATCACATAAGCCGGTCCGCATGCGAGGGCGTTGTCATGATGAGTCACGTGGTGGGGCTGCCTGCTGGGGAAGTGGGTGCGGTCCTCGCTCCACGGACCTACAGTGATGACATGAGTCAGCAGGCTTCCTCCGGAAGGCCCGAACGGGCGGCCGGTCCCGGGTGGACGG
The DNA here is from genome assembly GCF_028201555.1 of Brevibacterium sp. BDJS002. Taxonomy (NCBI): domain Bacteria; kingdom Bacillati; phylum Actinomycetota; class Actinomycetes; order Micrococcales; family Brevibacteriaceae; genus Brevibacterium; species Brevibacterium sp. BDJS002. The sequence goes on from NZ_CP116392.1 coordinate 773,331, forward strand.
CGCGAATCCTGCTTTGGGCGGCCTTGGTCATCGGCTCGCTGCCGGAATTGGTGATGATGCCGATGATGTTCGACGGGGTGGTTCACGAATTCTTTACCCTGTACTCGGCCCTGACCGTCGTCGTGGCGATCCTCCAGATCGTCCTCGGGATCGGCGCACTTCTCGTTGTGAAGGCCAGCCCGATGAGGATGCGACTGTTCGGGATGGGACTGTTCTTGGCCGTCAGCATCTATGCATTCGCCCTGCCGCATCTGATGCCGATCATTGTGAATCGTGTTGTCGGCAGCCTCAACGGCTTCGGGAGCTTCGGCGGCTTCGAACTGGCGATGACCATCCAGAGCATCATCTGGACCTTCCACGGCGGACTAGTGCTGGCCGGAACACTTATCGCCTGGAATCTCGCGCGCAACAGAGTTTGGTGGACTCATCTCGTGGCTGCTGGCTATGCGCTGCTGATGGGACTTGTGATCGCCTTTGTCGAATGGGCTTTGAACTCACTTGGTTCCTCATTCGCAACATCGGTCATGCTCACACAGCTTGTGAGTCTGGGTCTGACCCTCGCCGGTTTCATGCTCCTGCACCTGCTCGGGGCGAGGCCGGACTGGTCAGTGCGTCCGCTGGCCTCCGCACGCTTTCCCGCCGGGTACTGAATGCGCTCAGATTATCGCCGTCGCCTGCTTTGGTCCCGACGTCGTCCGCTTTCTCGACCGGAAGTTCGCCCGACGCTTTTCGGAATCACCCAAGGACGAAGCTACCCAGCCAGCTCAACGATGGGCGCTGAACGATTGGTATCGCTGTCTGCTGGCCTCGTCGATCACCGGCGCACTCTTGGTCGTGGGCATTTTCGTGGCTGGCTGGGCTGACTCGTTCTGGTTGCTGTACTGGCTCATCGTCGTCGTATTCACCGCTGCCGTCTGGGCCGTCCTCGGCCCTGTCCGTGAGAGTCGACGAAAGCGTCGAGCCCACATGTCCGGCAGGAAGAGTGGAGGAAGCGAGCCTGATTCAGGCGACTCGTAGGCAGATCAACAGAGGGGACCGCCTGTCCGTAGACAGACGATCCCCTCGCTGAAGCTAAGCTCAGCCGACAGCTCAGCCGAAGTGCTTCGGCAGCGTCCCCTCGTGGGTCTCGCGCAGCTCGTCAAGACCGATTTCGAAGTGATCGACGACCTCGAGGACCGGTGCCTCGTCGCCGGTGTCGGTCATGCCGATGCGGATGAACGGGAAGTGCCTGGCGGTGCACATGTCCTTGAAACGGACTTCTTCGGAGCGAGGCACGGCCACGATCGCACGCGCGGTGGACTCGGAGAACAGAGCGGTGAACACGTCGATGTCGTCGCGTTCGCACACCTCGTCGAGCCAGATGCGGGCACCGGTGCCATAGCGCAGGCAGGACTCGATGAGCGCCTGCGACAGACCGCCTTCGGACAGGTCGTGCGCGGAATCGATCATGCCATCACGGGAGGAGTTGATGAGGATCTCACCGAGCTCCTTCTCCGTACCCGGCTTGTACTGCGGTGGCACGCCGCCGAGGTGGCCGGCAGTCACGTCGGCCCACGCCGAACCGTCGAGTTCGGCTTCGGTCGTACCGAGCAGGTAGATGGTCTGGCCCGGTTCCTTCCAGCCACTCGGGGTGGCGCGGGTGACATCGTCGAAGACGCCGAGGACACCGACGACCGGGGTCGGGTGGATGGCCACGCCACCGGTCTGGTTGTAGAGGGAGACGTTGCCGCCGGTCACGGGAATTCCCATGTCCTGGCACGCCTCGGCGAGGCCTTCGACGGCGGCCGCGAACTGCCACATGATCTCCGGGTCCTCGGGGGAGCCGAAGTTGAGGCAGTCGGTGACCGCGCGAGGGATAGCCCCGGCGGTGGTGACGTTGCGGTAGGCCTCGGCCAGCGCCAGCGCCGACCCGCGAGCCGGATCGAGGTAGCAGTAGCGGCCGTTGGCGTCGGTGGCGATGGCGACGCCGAGCCCGGACTCCTCGTCGACACGGATGACTCCGGCATCGTCAGGGAAAGCCTGGGCGGTGTTGCCCTGCACGTACTTGTCGTACTGGGAGGTGATCCAGTCCTTCGACGCCAGGTTCGGTGCTCCGGCCAGCTGCAGCACGGTCGAGCGCAGCTCGTCGTTGCTCTCAGGCTTGACCAGGCCAGCGGCCTCCACGGTGTTCGCGGACACCTCGGCGGTCCATGACGGCTCGGCCATCGGACGTTCGTAGACCGGTCCGTCGTGTGCGACTGAGCGTGGGGGAACATCGACGATGACGTCGCCGTGCCATTCGATGACGAGGCGTTCGGAGTCGGTGACCTCGCCGAGGACGGAGGTCTCGACGTCCCATTTGCCCACGATCGCCAGGAAGTCATCAAGTCGTTCGGGGGTGACCACGGCCATCATGCGCTCCTGCGACTCCGACATGAGGATCTCCTCAGGTGTCAGGGTCTCATCGCGCAGCAGCACGTCGTCGAGTGCGATGTGCATGCCGCCGTCACCGTTGGATGCCAGTTCCGAGGTCGCGCAGCTGATGCCGGCGGCTCCGAGGTCCTGGATGCCTTCGACGACTCCGGCGTGGAAGAGTTCGAGGCAGCATTCGATGAGGACCTTCTCGGCGAAGGGGTCGCCGACCTGCACGGCCGGACGCTTCGAGGGCTTCGTGTCGTCGAAGGACTCAGAGGCGAGGATCGAGGCTCCGCCGATGCCGTCGCCACCGGTGCGGGCACCGAAGAGGATGACCTTATTGCCCTTGCCTGAAGCATTGGCCAGGCGAATGTCCTCGTGGCGCATGACACCGACGGCGAGGGCGTTGACCAGGGGGTTTCCCTGGTAGACGGAGTCGAAGACGGTCTCCCCGCCGATGTTGGGCAGGCCCAGGGAGTTGCCGTAGTTGCTGATTCCGGACACGACTCCGTGCAGCACGCGGGAGGTGTCGGGGTGGTCGATGGCACCGAAGCGCAGCTGATCCATCACGGCCACGGGGCGGGCGCCCATCGAGATGATGTCGCGCACGATTCCGCCCACACCGGTGGCGGCACCCTGGTGGGGTTCGACGTAGCTGGGGTGGTTGTGGGACTCGACCTTGAAGGTCACGGCCCAGCCGTCGCCGATGTCGACGACGCCGGCGTTCTCACCGATGCCCACGAGCAGGTGCTTCTTCATGTCCTCGGTGACCTTGTCACCGAACTTCGACAGGTGGACCTTGGAAGACTTGTAGGAGCAGTGCTCGGACCACATGACCGAGTACATCGCCAGCTCCGCCGAGGTGGGGCGACGTCCCAGGATCTCGCGGATCTGCGCGTATTCGTCGGCCTTCAACCCGAGGTCGGCGTAGGGCTGATCCACGTCGGGATTGGCAGCAGCGAACTCGACGGTCTCCTTCACCTTTTTGGAAGTGGCCTGATCGGTTTCGACCTGCTGGGATTCGACCTGCGTGGAATTCGCAGAGTTGAGGTTACTCGACATGTCCTCTTAATGGCCCTTTCATACGACACGGCATCAGAGCCAATCTTAGCCGTGGTGCGGGGGAGGAGGGGAAGCCGGTCTCATCGATGAGCGGATTATGTGATCGAACCGACCAGTAGTCTGCGCCACATGCGGGTATCGCCCAGGGTCTCGCCAATTAGAATATGGGCCATGGCAACTCCCAAGATCGTCCTGTTCTACGTATTCACCCCTCTTGCCGACCCGGAAGCGGTCAAGCTGTGGCAGCACACGCTGGCCGAGAGTCTCGGTCTCAAGGGGCGCGTGATCGTGTCGAAGGACGGCATCAATGCCACCATCGGCGGAGACATCTTCGACGTCAAGAAGTATGTGCGAGCCACACGGTCCTACGAGCCGTTCAAGAAGGCCGACATCAAATGGTCCAACGGCGAAGGCGATGACTTCCCACGGCTGAGCGTCAAGGTGAGGCCCGAGCTCGTGACCTTCGGCACCGATGATGAGATCACGGTGACCGAAGCCGGAGTCGAGGGCGGCGGTGAGCACCTCAAACCCGGTGCGCTGCACAAACTCCTCGACGAACGCGGCGACGAGGTCGTCTTCTTCGACGGACGCAACGCGATGGAGGCCCAGATCGGGAAGTTCCGCGACGCGATCGTGCCGGAGACGGACACCACCAGAGACTTCATCGACGAGATCGAATCAGGCAAGTACGACGATCTCAAGGGCAAACCGGTCGTCACCTACTGCACCGGCGGCATCCGTTGCGAGGTCCTGTCCGTGCTCATGAAGAACCGCGGCTTCGAAGAGGTCTACCAGCTCGATGGCGGAATCGTCCGCTATGGAGAGACCTTCGGCAACACGGGATACTGGGACGGGTCCCTCTACGTCTTCGACAAGCGCATGCATGTGGAATTCGGCGACGGTGCTGAATCGATCGGCCACTGCGTCGCGTGTGAGAAGCCGACCCCGAACTTCGTCAACTGCGCGAATCTGGACTGCCGGCAACAGTACTTGCGCTGCGAGGACTGCACCGAGAAGAACCGTCAGCCCTACTGTTCGGACTGTGTGCAGGCAGGCATCCCAGCCGAGGTGACCGCTGGCTGATCTGCCGGTGCAGTTGCTCGGGTGATCACTGCAGTCGCTCGGAAGATCAGCGCAGCAGGCTCTTCGTCGCGGCCCCGATATCGGTCCACCTGAACTCGAACCCTGCTTCTTCCAACCGCTTCGGGTAGGCCCACCTGCTTTTGAGCACCAGTTCCGATTCCTGGCGCAACACCATCATTCCCAGCTCCAACAGCCAGCGCGGTGCCGGAATGCCGATCGGCATTCGCACGGCACGTCGCAGGGCCGCCATCAGTGTGGTGTTGTCCGAGATGCCTGGGCTCGAGACGTTGAGTGCCCCGGTCATCTCCTCATGGTCGTCGATGAACCGGATGGCACGCACTACATCATCGATATGCACCCAGCTGAACCGCTGCCTGCCATGGCTGAGTTCGTGTCTGCGCCACACACGAGGGCCTGAGGCGTTCGGGCCGATGCCGCGGTATCTCGTGTGCCCGAACCACCGCCCCTCCAGCTGAGGGCCGCCGACACCGAATCTGGCTGCGGTGGCGAGCATATTCAGAGCCGCACCATCGCCGAGCACGATCGCCATGCGCAAGGCCACCCGTCTGGTACCGGGCAGGTCACCGCGGAAGAATTCGTGTTCCCACCCTTTGGCCACATCAACGGAGAAGCCCTCACCGATGTCACCGTCGTCTTCTGTCTGCGGTCGGTCCATGGCGTGGCGGTAGATCGTGGCCGTGCTCGAGTTGATCCACAGCCGAGGTGGCGCCGAGGCGGCCCTGACCGCATCGTTGAGCGTGCGTGTGGTCAGCACCCGGGAGTCCCAGATGTCGCGTCGGTTGGAATCGGTGTACCTGCAGCCCACGCTGCGGCCGGCGAAGTTGATGAGCAGGTCGGCACCATCGATGGCGGCGGCAATCGCCTGCGGATCGTCCCATGAGACATGTGCGCCCGACGTTGGAGCCCGGCCGATGGTCCGAACTTGATAACCCCAGGACTCAAGGGGCGCAAGGAGTGAAGTGCCGATGAAGCCGGAGGCGCCGGCGATGACGGCCGTGGGTCGGAGGGAGGTCTCTTCCGCAGTCATAAAGCGACCGTAACACCGCCGGACGCGAGCAATAGCGCGGGTTCTGCCGGGACCAATCGGGGGTCGTGAGGTGCATGTGGTGGGCGTCACGATCAGATTTCCGGTTTCGAGTTGCACGGGACGCGTGGCCTGGTCTAGAGTTGTATCTCGTTGCCCCGCAGAAAACGAACTCTTCGAGAACAGTTTTCACCGGGTGTGACCAGCACAAACACAGTTTGTCTGGTCCACACGGAAAATGTTGGTGGCAGCCAACAATTGAAACTGACACCCCCAGTGAACACGCCCCAATAATTGGGTCTGTGGTGATGGGTGAGTGTTTGTGGTTTGAGAATCCAATAGCGTGTTTGTTTGAACAAATAGTGATGCCAGAAACATTAAGTATTTCTGGTAAGACAATCACATGTTCACACATTTGTGGCCTCCCCTCGCCGGGTGGTCACGCCAGCATGTGTGGACATGATTAATTGGTCAGCCTCGGTCACCCCGTGATCGTTGGTTGGCTGTCTTGCTGGGATTCATTCGTAACATAATTTTTTTATGGAGAGTTTGATCCTGGCTCAGGACGAACGCTGGCTGCGTGCTTAACACATGCAAGTCGAACGCTGAAGCCCTGGTGCTTGCACCGGGGTGGATGAGTGGCGAACGGGTGAGTAACACGTGAGTAACCTGCCCCCGACTTCGGGATAAGCCCGGGAAACTGGGTCTAATACCGGATATGACCATGACTCGCATGTGTGATGGTGGAAAGTTTTTTCGGTTGGGGATGGGCTCGCGGCCTATCAGTTTGTTGGTGAGGTAATGGCTCACCAAGACGACGACGGGTAGCCGGCCTGAGAGGGCGACCGGCCACACTGGGACTGAGACACGGCCCAGACTCCTACGGGAGGCAGCAGTGGGGAATATTGCACAATGGGGGAAACCCTGATGCAGCGACGCAGCGTGCGGGATGACGGCCTTCGGGTTGTAAACCGCTTTCAGCAGGGAAGAAGCCTTTCGGGGTGACGGTACCTGCAGAAGAAGTACCGGCTAACTACGTGCCAGCAGCCGCGGTAATACGTAGGGTACAAGCGTTGTCCGGAATTATTGGGCGTAAAGAGCTCGTAGGTGGTTGGTCACGTCTGCTGTGGAAACGCAACGCTTAACGTTGCGCGTGCAGTGGGTACGGGCTGACTAGAGTGCAGTAGGGGAGTCTGGAATTCCTGGTGTAGCGGTGAAATGCGCAGATATCAGGAGGAACACCGGTGGCGAAGGCGGGACTCTGGGCTGTAACTGACACTGAGGAGCGAAAGCATGGGGAGCGAACAGGATTAGATACCCTGGTAGTCCATGCCGTAAACGTTGGGCACTAGGTGTGGGGGACATTCCACGTTCTCCGCGCCGTAGCTAACGCATTAAGTGCCCCGCCTGGGGAGTACGGTCGCAAGGCTAAAACTCAAAGGAATTGACGGGGGCCCGCACAAGCGGCGGAGCATGCGGATTAATTCGATGCAACGCGAAGAACCTTACCAAGGCTTGACATACACCAGACCGTTCTGGAAACAGTTCCTCCCCTTTGGGGTTGGTGTACAGGTGGTGCATGGTTGTCGTCAGCTCGTGTCGTGAGATGTTGGGTTAAGTCCCGCAACGAGCGCAACCCTCGTTCTATGTTGCCAGCACGTGATGGTGGGAACTCATAGGAGACTGCCGGGGTCAACTCGGAGGAAGGTGGGGATGACGTCAAATCATCATGCCCTTTATGTCTTGGGCTTCACGCATGCTACAATGGCTGGTACAGAGAGATGCGAGACCGCGAGGTTTTAGCGAATCCCTTAAAGCCAGTCTCAGTTCGGATCGTAGTCTGCAATTCGACTACGTGAAGTCGGAGTCGCTAGTAATCGCAGATCAGCAACGCTGCGGTGAATACGTTCCCGGGCCTTGTACACACCGCCCGTCAAGTCACGAAAGTCGGTAACACCCGAAGCCGGTGGCCCAACCCTTGTGGAGGGGGCCGTCTAAGGTGGGACTGGTGATTGGGACTAAGTCGTAACAAGGTAGCCGTACCGGAAGGTGCGGCTGGATCACCTCCTTTCTAAGGAGCACACATAAGAACCCCAACGTGTCACCCGTACGTGGTGCCGGTTGGGAGCTCAAGGGTGGAACATCATTATTTTCGCTCAACCCGCACAGCGTCGTTAAGGTTCATGCCTTGTCGACGGTGTGATGATGGTGGGCTAGAACGAACACGTTATTGGGTCCTGGAATCACAAACCAACCAGCAATGGTTGGGTGTGGTTTCAACCAACAGGACCAACCCGTCCAGACCAGCAGCCTTCGGTTGTGTGGGTGTGGGTGGTGTTTGGTAGTGGTTTGAGAATCGTATAGTGGACGCGAGCATCAACAGCCCGAACTTTGTTTGGGTTGTTATGTAATGTGATTTTTCTTGTGAAATCTTAGTGTGAAATTTTCGCACACACATTTTGCAACCAAATTTTTTGGGTGTGATGAGTGTGTAAGAGCGCATGGTGGATGCCTTGGCATCAGGAGCCGATGAAGGACGTGGAAATCTGCGATAAGCCTCGGGGAGCCGATAAACGGGCTGTGATCCGAGGGTGTCCGAATGGGGAAACCCCGCCACATGAGAGTGTGGTGACCCGCATCTGAATATATAGGGTGTGTGGAGGGAACGCGGGGAAGTGAAACATCTCAGTACCCGTAGGAAGAGAAAATAAAACATGATTCCGGGAGTAGTGGCGAGCGAAACTGGATCAGCCTAAACCGTGTGCGTGTCAAACGTGCTGGTGTTGCGTATGCGGTGTTGTGGGGAATGCGTGTTCGGTCCAGCATGACCGAGTCGTTGATGTGTGCTGCGTGTAGTCGAAGCTGGTGGGAAACAGTACCGGAGTGGGTGAGAGTCCCGTAGACGAAACATGTGGCCCCGACGATATGTGTTTGCCCGAGTAGCACGATACTCGTGGAATGTCGTGTGAATCTGCCAGGACCACCTGGTAAGGCTAAATACTTCCTGATGACCGATAGCGGATAGTACCGTGAGGGAATGGTGAAAAGTACCCCGGGAGGGGAGTGAAATAGTACCTGAAACCATGTGCTTACAATCCGTCAGAGCCTCCTTGTTGGGGTGATGGCGTGCCTTTTGAAGAATGAGCCTGCGAGTTAGCGGTGCGTGGCGAGGTTAACCCGAGAGGGGTAGTCGTAGCGAAAGCGAGTCCGAATAGGGCGTTTGAGTCGCGTGTCCTAGACCCGAAGCGGAGTGATCTAGCCATGGGCAGGGTGAAGCGTGTGTAAGAGCGCGTGGAGGCCCGCACCCACTTCAGTTGAAAATGGAGGGGATGACCTGTGGTTAGGGGTGAAAGGCCAATCAAACTCTGTGATAGCTGGTTCTCCCCGAAATGCATTTAGGTGCAGCGTTGCGTGGTTCTTGCCGGAGGTAGAGCTACTGGATGGCTGATGGGCCCCACCGGGTTACTGACGTCAACTAAACTCCGAATGCCGGTAAGGTTCAGCGTGGCAGTGAGACAGTGGGGGATAAGCTTCATTGTCGAGAGGGAAACAGCCCAGACCATCAACTAAGGCCCCTAAGCGTGTGCTAAGTGGGAAAGGATGTTCAGTTGCGAAGACAACCAGGAGGTTGGCTTAGAAGCAGCCATCCTTGAAAGAGTGCGTAATAGCTCACTGGTCAAGTGATTGAGCGCCGATAATGTAGCGGGGCTAAGTACACCGCCGAAGTTGTGGCAGCACCCCTTATAGCCGTAATGGTGGGGTGTTGGGTAGGGGAGCGTCGTGCTGGCAGTGAAGTCGCCGTGTGAACGAGTGGTGGAGCCGGTACGAGTGAGAATGCAGGCATGAGTAGCGAAAGACGGGTGAGAAACCCGTCCACCGGATGACCAAGGGTTCCAGGGCTAGGCTAATCCGCCCTGGGTAAGTCGGGACCTAAGGCGAGGCCGACAGGCGTAGTCGATGGACAACCAGTTGATATTCTGGTACCGACGCATAACCGTCAATACCAAAACACACGATACTAACCTCGGTGTTCTTCCGTGATGCCTTCGGGTGTCTGGTTGAAGGATTCTGTGGGACCTGAGTGTGGAGTCGGTAAGCGCGAGGTGTGACGCAGGAAGGTAGCCAGGCCACGCGATGGTAGTCGTGGTCTAAGGTCGTAGCATGTGGGGGTAGGTAAATCCGTCCCCACTCATAGTGTGAGAGCTGATGGGCGCCCCACTTGTGGTGGGGTGATCTGGTGATCCTATGCTGCCGAGAAAAGCATCGGCGTGAGGTTGTGTGTTGCCCGTACCCTATAACCGACACAGGTGGTCAGGTAGAGAATACTAAGGTGATCGAGAGAATCGTGGTTAAGGAACTCGGCAAAATGCCCCCGTAACTTCGGGAGAAGGGGGACCATCCTGGTGAAGCCAACTTGCTTGGTGATGTGCTGGTGGTGGTCGCAGAGGCCAGAGAGAAGCGACTGTTTATTAAAAACACAGGTCCGTGCGAAGATGTAAGTCGATGTATACGGACTGACGCCTGCCCGGTGCTGGAAGGTTAAGAGGACTCGTTAACCCCGTTAGGGGTGAAGCGGAGAATTTAAGCCCCAGTAAACGGCGGTGGTAACTATAACCATCCTAAGGTAGCGAAATTCCTTGTCGGGTAAGTTCCGACCTGCACGAATGGCGTAACGACTTCTCTGCTGTCTCAACCACGAACTCGGCGAAATTGCATTACGAGTAAAGATGCTCGTTACGCGCAGCAGGACGGAAAGACCCCGAGACCTTCACTATAGTTTGGTATTGGGATTCGGTGTGGTTTGTGTAGGATAGGTGGGAGACTGTGAAACTATCACGCTAGTGGTGGTGGAGTCGTCAAGTGAAATACCACTCTGACTATTCTGGATTTCTTAACTTCGGACCCTGATCGGGTTCAGGGACAGTGCCTGATGGGTAGTTTAACTGGGGCGGTTGCCTCCTAAAGAGTAACGGAGGCGCCCAAAGGTTCCCTCAGCCTGGTTGGCAATCAGGTGTCGAGTGTAAGTGCACAAGGGAGCTTGACTGTGAGACGGACGTGTCGAGCAGGAGCGAAAGCTGGGACTAGTGACCCGGCCATGGCTTGTGGAAGCGTGGTCGCTCAACGGATAAAAGGTACCTCGGGGATAACAGGCTGATCTTGCCCAAGAGTCCATATCGACGGCATGGTTTGGCACCTCGATGTCGGCTCGTCGCATCCTGGGGCTGTAGTCGGTCCCAAGGGTTGGGCTGTTCGCCCATTAAAGCGGTACGCGAGCTGGGTTTAGAACGTCGTGAGACAGTTCGGTCCCTATCCGCTGCGTGCGTAGGAAATTTGTGGAGGCCTGTCCTTAGTACGAGAGGACCGGGACGGACGAACCTCTGGTGTGCCAGTTGTACCGCCAGGTGCATGGCTGGTTGGCTACGTTCGGGAAGGATAACCGCTGAAAGCATCTAAGCGGGAAGCCTGCTTCGAGATGAGATTTCCAACCCATTAAGTTGGGGTGAGGTGTCCTATAGATTATGGGTTTGATAGGCCGGGTATGGAAGCACTGTGAGGTGTGGAGTTGACTGGTACTAATACGCCGATCACTCATCAACCCATTTGTTTGGTTGGTGTGTGCGTGTTTCACGCTATGGGTTTTACGAGATATTAACGAGTCACATTGTGTGTGGTGTTCGCGTTCGCTGTACGGTTCTTGGACCGCTACTACACTCTTGAGTCTTTTTGATTCGGGTGGTGGTGGTTTGTTGGTTTTGCGGTGGTGATAGTGGTGGGGAAACGCCCGGTTAACCGTTCCGATCCCGGTAGCTAAGCCCATTCGCGCTGATGGTACTGCAACTTGGTGGTTGTGGGAGAGTAGGTGACTGCCGCAATATTCTTTGAGTGAGGGGTCATTCCACTTCGGTGGGATGGCCCCTTACTTGCATTCACAGACGAATGCATGGACCGAGGGCACGAGCGATCACTGGTCGGATCCTGTGGGCCGGGCCGTCTACGCTGACTCTGCGAACGTGCAGGTCCTCGTAGGCCTTGCCGGAGTCGCCGCCGCTGCCTTCTCCCTGTTGCGACGCAGAGCGTGGCTGTGCACCCTTCTGGCCGCTCTCGACATGACCGTCGTGTTCGTGCTCAACTTGGCCTTCGACCTGCCCGTCAAGCAGCTCTCAGACGTCATGACGTTGGTAGGCAGCATCCTTCTGATCCCCAACGTGCTCTGACTCTTCCGGTCCCTCGTGGGTAAACCGACGAGCTCCTCCTTGGCACGGCGAATATCGACCCACTGCTTATTCAGAGCGGTCACACCATCGACGGGGCCTCTGCTCGTATTCACAATGTTGCCTGGCTCCGGGGGCGCGCTGGGCATGACGAGTGACTGGGGGCGACTCGATGAGCCGAGCGAGATCGCTGGTGTCTACAGGGTGTCTTGCGACTTCAGCTGGGAACCGCGAGTGCCCATCAACCGTTGATGGGCACCCACCGTCCACGAATCAACGTCCGAAGAGCTTCGAGAACAGACCCTTCTTCTTTTTCGGCTCCTCAGCCTTGGTCTCTGCCTCTTGTGGCTGGCGATCGTCTTCCTGCGCCTCGTCTGCAGCGGAGGCGGCAGGCTGTGACTCGGGAGCCGTCGGCTGCGCCGATTCGGTGTCAGGTGTGGGACGAGCGGAAGCCGAGTCGCGCTCGTCACCGGCACCCGCCTCGGCAGGCGATGGGGTTGGGGCAGTCTCACGAGGCGCTTCGGTGGGAGACTCCGCCGGCGCCGGTGCAGAGGCGGCATCCGCCGATGTGGAAGCGGCTGTGCTCGTGTCAGCAGCAGCCGGTTCAGAGACCGGGCTCGACTCTGCAGGAACCGGCTGTGCAGCTGGCTCCCCGACAGGAGTTCCGGCAGCCTCGGAATCTGTCGTGGACTTTCCGGTGGCCTGCGCGTACTGCTGCGCGGCCTCACCTTCGAGAGGTGCGCCCATCTCGCAATTGGAGATGCGGCGTTCCTCGTCGAAGGTCAGATCGGCCGACCCGTCGGCGAAGAGCAGACGCAGACCGCCCTCGGGCAGTTCCGCGGTGGGAATGCCGCGCTTGCTGACATACGCCACGAGCGCGGCGCGATGATCAGTCACCGTTGTCTGCGTCAGGCCCTGCATGAGGGCACGCACAGTGGTCTTGACCTGAGGCTCGGGCAAGGTCAGCTCCGGAGCATCAACGAGGAGCCAGACCGTCGTGCCGGCACCTGCTGCGGCCGGATAGTGCGCCCACTTTCCGGTGGCTTCCTTCGCCGCCAGAGTCAGGCGCAGCGCCAACTCCTCGTCGAGGGGGAGCTCTTCCGTGATCAGCTCGGCCACATCCTCGGCGGCACCGAACTTGCGCACCTCATGGGCGAGACTGACGACGGGCTCGGGGAACTCGTTGACGTTCTCCCAACCCCACAGCCACGTGCTCTGCGCGCTTGACTCCGAGCCGAGCAGATGCGGGCGACCTCGCAGGACGGTTCCCTCAGCGGAGGTGAAGTTCAGATGCGGATTAGAGGTGAAGTCGACCTCCCATTCGGCATCGGCGATGAGGGCGCCGAAGTGCGTCTGCATCTCGGTGGAGAAGAAGACGGCGCGATTGACGAGGTCCTGCAAAGTTGTGCTCATAATTTCAAGACTAGAGGTGTCCGTGCGATTAGCGAGGAGGCACGCCCAGCCACCGGTGAGGTCGGACCTGGTTTCACCCGCTCGTGTCAGTGCCGCATGGTGAACTGTCAGCACAGAAGAAGCAGGCCAGATCTATTGCTCGGGAGGGGAGCGCATGTAAGATGGTCTGTTGCGCTTTTGAAATTCTCAACGCCTTTTCGCGAACCACTCATATCACTGGACTTCCATCGTGGCCCTATTACGCCTGTCCCTGAAATACGCTCGATCCTATTGGCTCTACATCGTCTTCGTCGTCATCCTGCAGCTGGCCGCGACCATCGCAGCCCTGTTCCTGCCGAGCCTGAATGCACAGATCATCGACCAGGGTGTTGCCAAGGGAGATACTGACTTCATCTGGTCGACCGGCATGACGATGATCATCGTCTGCCTCGTCCAGGTCGTCACCGCCGTCACCGCCATCTTCTTCGGTGCCCGCACCGGCATGGGAGTGGGTCGGGATCTGCGCCGGGCCATCTACAGCAAGGTCGATGAACTCTCGACGCTGGAGGTGGGCAAGTTCGGCAGCGCCACCCTCATCACCCGCAACACCAACGACGTCCAGCAGGTCCAGATGCTGGTGCTCATGACCCTGAACTTCATGGTCTCCACTCCGATCATGTGCATCGGCGGAATCATCATGGCCCTTCGCGAGGACGTGGGACTGTCCTGGCTGGTGTGGGTGTCCGTGCCGGCGCTGTTCATCGTCGTCGGCATCCTCGTCTACCTGCTCATGCCGCTGTTCCGGCGGATGCAGGAACAGGTCGATGACATCAACGGAGTCCTCCGTGAACAGATCACCGGCATCAGGGTCGTGCGTGCGTTCGTGCGCGAACCCTTCGAAGCCGACCGCTACGCCGACGCCAACCGGGCACTGACGCTGACCTCGGTCAAGGTCGGCAACCTCTTCGTGCTCATGTTCCCCGCGATCATGATGATCCTCCACTTGGCCACAGCCGCCGTGCTGTGGTTCGGCGGCCACCGCGTCGACGCAGGCCAGATGGAAGTCGGTTCACTCACAGCCTTCCTGCAGTACCTCCTGCAGATCCTCGTGGCCGTGATGATGGGTGTGTTCATGATGATGATGATTCCCCGCGCCGTGGTCTGCGCTGAGCGCATCTCCGAGGTCCTCGATTCCACCTCGTCCATGATCATCCCGAAGGGCGTCGACGAACTCCCTCGCCGAGGTGAGCTCGAGTTCCGCAATGTCACCTTCGGTTATCCCGGGGCTGAGGTTCCCGTTCTCGAGAACCTCAGCTTCACCGCACAGCCGGGAACGACGACTGCGATCATCGGTGCCACAGGTGCCGGCAAGTCCACCATCGTCAACCTCATTCCTCGTCTGCTCGATCCGCAGTCAGGCGAGGTGCTCATCGATGGTGTCCCCGTCAGCGCATTCAACCGTCACCAGCTGGCACAGCTGGTCGGTCTGGTGCCGCAGAAGCCGTATCTGTTCTCCGGCACGATCGCCTCCAACCTCCGGTTCGGAAACGAGTTCGCCGATGATTCGGAACTGTGGGAGGCACTGACCACGGCCCAAGCCGAAGACTTCGTCACCGACAAGACCGATCAGCTTGAGGCGAGCGTCGCCCAGGGCGGCACGAACTTCTCCGGCGGACAGCGGCAGCGGCTCTGCATCGCCAGAGCGCTGGCGGCCAAGCCGAAGATCTTCGTCTTCGACGACTCGTTCTCTGCCCTCGACGTCGCCACCGACGCCCGACTGCGCAGCGCCCTAGACGACACCACCGGTGATTCGACGGTGGTGGTCGTGGCCCAACGCGTCTCAACGATTCGAGACGCCGACCAGATCATCGTCCTCGACGAAGGCAAGATCGTCGGTCGGGGAACGCACGAGGAACTCGTCGACGCGAACGAGACCTACCAGGAGATCGTCGAATCCCAGCTAGCCACCGAAGGGGTGAACTGACATGGCGAACAACGAAACCACCACCTCGGCTACATCATCCACCTCGGCGGCGACAGTCGAACCCGATACGACGCAGAGCAGCGAAGAGGAGTACCTTCCCCAGGGTGATGAAGGGGACATGTTCAGCGACACCCCGGCCCGGAAGGCCAAGCACTTCTGGCCCTCGGTCAAACGACTCTTCGGGCTGATGGCGACGGAGAAGCTCGGCCTCATCAACGTCGTGGCGCTCGTCATCGGCTCGGTCATCCTCACCGTCATCGCCCCGAAGGTGCTGGGCAAGGCCATGGACATCGTCTATTCCGGTGTCATCGGGTCACAGCTGCCGGCGGGAGCCGACATCGACGACATCATCGCCGGTGCCCGCGCCGAAGGCAGAGACGACTTCGCCAATATGCTCGCCACGGCAGAAGTCGTTCCCGGACAGGGCATCGACTTCAACGCCCTGGGCCAGATCATCATCATCGTCCTCCTCATGTACCTCGTGGCCTCGATGCTCATGTGGGCGCAGGGCTACATCCTCAACGCCCTCGTCATGCGGGTCGTCTACCGGCTGCGCGAAGACATCGAACGCACCATCAACAAACTCCCGCTGCGATACTTCGACACCAGGCAGCGCGGCGACGTGATGTCGCGGGTGACCAACGACGTCGACAACATCCAGCAGGCGCTGCAACAGGCCTTCTCTCAGCTCGTCCAATCGGCTCTGACCATTCTGGGAATCGGCGTGATGATGTTCATCGTGTCCTGGCAGCTGGCGCTTCTGGCACTCATTGCGCTTCCGTTGTCCGCGGTCATCGCCGGAGTCATCGGCACCCGGTCGCAGAAGATGTTCAAAGCACAGTGGAAACACACCGGTGAAGTCAACGGACACGTCGAAGAATCGTTCTCCGGCCTCGACGTGGTCCGCGCCTTCGGCCGCGACGAGATCATGCTCGAAGAGTTCGACCGTCGCAACGAGTCCTTGTACCAAGCCTCGGCAGGTGCGCAGTTCGTGTCGGGCATGATCATGCCCGCAATGCAGTTCGTGTCCTACCTCAGCTACGTCCTCATCGCCGTCGCGGGTGGTCTGAAGGTGGCCTCGGGGCAGATGACATTGGGTGATGCGACCGCGTTCATCCAGTACTCCCGCGAGTTCTCCCAGCCGATCTCCGAGATGGCAGGCGTGGCGAACATGCTGCAGTCCGGCGTCGCCTCGGCGGAGCGGACCTTCGAACTCCTTGATGCCGAGGAAGAAGAGCCCGATGATGCCCAGGAGACGCTGCCGCAGCGCACACCGGGCCGGGTCGAGTTCTCCGAGGTCAGCTTCCGCTACACCGAGGACACCCCACTCATCGAGAAGGTCTCGTTCACCGCCGAGCCCGGTCACACGGTGGCCATCGTCGGACCGACGGGGGCGGGTAAGACCACCCTGGTCAACCTGGTGATGCGCTTCTATGAGATCACCGGTGGTCACATCTACCTCGATGGCATCGATACCCAGGGTCTGACTCGAGCAGACCTGCGTTCCCATGTGGGCATGGTGCTCCAGGACGCGTGGCTGTTCGAGGGTACCATCCGAGAGAACATTCGGTACGGCAGGCTCGACGCCACCGATGACGAGGTCATGGCCGCGGCCCAGGCGACCATGGTCGATCGCTTCGTGCGACAGCTGCCCGAGGGCTATGACACGGTCATCGACTCCGACGGTGGCAGCGTCTCCGCCGGTGAACGCCAGCTCATCACCATTGCGCGCGCGTTCCTCGCCGACCCGTCGCTGCTCATCCTCGATGAGGCGACCTCCTCGGTCGACACCCGCACCGAGGTGCTTGTCCAGCAGGCCATGGCAGCGCTGCGAACGGACCGGACATCGTTCGTCATCGCCCACCGCCTCTCGACGATCCGCGACGCCCACACCATCCTGGTGATGGAGGACGGAGCCATCGTCGAACACGGCAACCATGAACAGCTGCTGGCTGCAGAGGGTGCGTACTACCGCCTCTACATGTCGCAGTTCCGCGGCGAAGATGCGGAGGAGCAATTCACCGTCGAGGTGCTTGCCGAGACCGACACCGGAATCGTCGTCGACGATCACACCGATACTGATGATGCTGATGACACGGCTGAGGCTGATGACACCGGTGACGGGGACGGTGCGGCCACCGAAACCTGAACCGATTGCGAATGATGAATTGATCGCATCTGGTGACTCGGCCCCTGCAGCTTCGGCTGTGGGGGCCGAAATCTATTCACTTCGGAGGTAACGATTTTCGGCCCCAGACGACCATCTCTGCACAATCGTGACATGGACTCGACTCCGCTCATGCGCAGTCTCCGGCGCTGTTTTGGGAGTGAAAGACATGGTGGCGGGGGAGCCGGATCCGAAAGACGCAGGGCCGATCGCACCCCGGAATATCGCGAGGTCTCAAAGAGATAAACATTCTGAAATATCTCAATCACATTTCCGTCATGAACTAAAAGACCAAAAGTCGCACCCCGCTAACTACGTACGTATGGTCCTTTCCATAACCGAACATGGCAGCCACCCAGGTCTCTGGAAGGAACATCATGAAACGGCTGGCACTTGCAGCAAGCATCGCCCTGGCAGTCTCCACTATGGGAGTCGGTCCGGCGGTCGCAAACACAACGACGACAACCCAAGCCTCGGCCGCGCAAGAAGGCGCAGAGGCTCCCAGCGAAGCCTCAGCCGATCCCGGCGAAGGCGACGACACCGGCGTCGACGCAGCCGACCCGGGCACAGGCACCACTGAAGCGGAGGGTGACGCTGAGGCCAACGACCCACCTACGGACGAGGCAGCCGATCCGAACGCAGCTGACGACGGCGCAGCTGACGACGGCGCCAACGACGGCGCAGAGGAATCCGCGGCTATCGAAGCCGGCTTCTCGCTTGAGAAGACAGAGATGACGGCCGAAGAGATCGGTGACCCCAACCAGGGCATCCGATACACCGTCGATCCTCTCAAAGCTGGGGACGTTGTCACCGCTGAACCGGGTGAGGCCACGTCGACGACTGTTGAGAGTGACGGTGCCTTCACCGGAACGATCCTCGGCAATACCGAGCTCAAGACGGGTGACACGCTCAGTGTCACGGTCACTGTCGCCCGCGCCGGTGAGGAGTCGAAGACCTTCAGCGGCAGCGTCACCGTCGTCGCACCCGATGATGAGGATGCGGAGGCTGACCTCACGGTCTCGCCGAATACTCAGAGCCTGGATGACTTCATGAACGATGGTGTCAAAATCACCCTCGTCAACTGCGTGGTGGATGAAGAGGTCAATTTCCGCATCACTCGCCAGGGCGACCCCGACACCACTATCTGGGAAGACTCGCAGATGGCCGGTGAGGATGCGGCCGGATTCACCACCTTCATCCCCGGTACAGGCGGTGACGGCTGGGTCGGTGACTTCGTGGTCACGGCTTCGTGCGGGGACAAGAGCGCGGAGTCGACCTTCACCGTGACCGAAGGCGAAGGCGACGGCGACGGCGATGAATCGAACGCGGATCTCACCGTGACACCCAAGACTCAGGGGCTGCAGAAGTTCCTCGAGAACGGAGTCCACCTGACGTTCGTCAACTGCCATGTTGACGACGAGGTGAACTTCCGAGTGAGCACAAAGCGTGATCCTGACACCACTGTGTGGGAGGAATCGCAGGAAGCAGGTGAGGACGCCGCAGGGTCCGCGAACTTCGTCCCCGACGGTGATGGCGGTACAGGGTGGGTCGGCGACTTCCTCGTCATGGCCACCTGCGGAGACCGCAGCGCGGAGACCACGTTCACCGTGACCGATGATGGCAGCGTCGTCGACCCCAAGCTCGCCATCGACCCGAAAGAGATCTCCGGCGAGGACTTCGTCAACCGGGACAAAGGCGTGACGATGACAGTGACCGAGTGCGAGCCCGGCAGTGACATTCTGTTCGAGGTCTGGGGATTCGAACCCAGCGAGAAGCTCTATGACAGGACGGTCGAAGCCAACGAGAACGGTGCGGCCTCGGTCCAGGTCTACGGCCTCGAGAGCAGCCCCGCAGCCTATGTCGGTACCTACATGGTGAAGGCGAACTGTATGGACCGGGGCCTGAGCGGTGAATTCGTGGTCACCGGCACGGGTGGCGATGCCGGCAACGGTGGCGATTCCGGCGAAGGCGATGATCCCGGAAATGCCGGCTCGATGCCTCGCACCGGTGCTGAGATCACCGGACTCGCTGCGGGTGCCGCTCTGATTCTGGGAGGCGCGGTGACGATCCTCTTCGCTCGCCGCAAAGCTCAGTCCGGGCGGTGATCGATGACCCGGCGGGTTGGTGAACGCTCCCGGCCCGTCGGCGCGAATCGATTCTGACCCAAGGGCATTCGGCCCCGGTACACCGACTCATCGAATCTGATGATGAGTCGGTGTACCGGGGCCGAACTGCGTGCCACGAACCAAGCAGCGAAACTGTGACGGCAGCATCTCGCAGGCACGCCGCCTGGGCAGCATCGGACCTGTGCCGTGAGAGGAGCAGCGGCTCGAAAATGCCCATAACGATTGGATCGCGCGCGACGCGCGAAGTCATCAGCGTGTGACTCCGAAACTGAGCACCACCTGTGCCCAGATCAGGGACATCGCCACGCAGAAACGCAGCTCCCTCTCGCAGACATGGCTGCCGCAACGCCCTGAGCAGGAGCGACGTTCCGATTCGGGGGCATGGGCCAGCCGGCTCAGCTTCCGCAGTCTCAGTCTCGACTCAGCCTCAGCTCAGCTCGACGATGAGCAAGTCTCATTGTCATCACAGAGTGACAGATCCGTCATGACAGCCCTGTCATGACCACAATGAACACAATCCACAACCCCTGTCCTTCGCTCGTATCGTCGGTGGCATAACCGAATACGGCAACACATCTTGATCTGACCCAACGATGCGAACGAAGGATGATCACAATGAAGAAGCTTGCACTCGCAGCCACTGTCGCCCTCGGCCTGACCGCGTTCGGAGCCGGACCGGCGACCGCAGTTGAACTCGGAGCCACTCCCACTGACACCGCGCCCGAGGAGGCGAACCAGACGTCTGCGCACTCTGCCGCCGGCGATGATGATTCGGAGGGTAGTGCGACATCAACAGATCATGCTCTGGCTTTGAAATACGCTGTGATGACACCACTGGAAGTGACTCAGGGAAAGGGCATCGAATACACAATCGACGGACTCAAAGCCGGGGACGTCGTCACTCCGATCCTGAACGCTGAGGAGAGGGAGGAGGTGACGGTGAAGAAAGACGGAGCTTTCGACGGATCGGTCGTGGCGGACGAGAAACCCGAGGCGCGGGGAAACATCTCCTTCTTGGTTAATGTCGAACGAGATGGCAAGTCGCTGAACGAATATCAGACAGACATCGGAATCATCGAGGGTGACCGGGGCGAATACAATGATGGCACTTTGTTGGTGGATCCGGAGCCGGAGACGAACGACACGGTGCTCAGCACTGACGGAATCAATCTCACCATGGTCAACTGCTCGGCCGACGATGACGTTCGGTTCCGAGCATTCAAGAAGAACAAAAATGGTCAGACGAAGGTCTGGGAAAAGAGCCAACTTACCGGTAAGGATAAGTCCGCATCAGTCCGATTTGTGGCGGATTCGAGCAAGGACCTGTGGGGCAAGTACGTCATCACTGCAGAATGCGGCGACCTCGATGACTCGGTGCCGCTGACGGTGTACATCGATAACTAAGGGGCCGTGATCTCATCAGCTGGAAACAGGATGGAAATGACACCAGGTCCCGACGCCCGGAATATTGCCGTGGAGTCGGGACCTGGTGCCGTCAGCGTGCTTGTGTCACCGCCGTCAGGCGGAGAGGTCAGCCCTTGACCAGAGTGCGCACGGCCGAGGAGAAGAATCCCTGACCGTCGATGCCGCCGCCGTCTTCGGGGCCGAAACCGGCCTCGACAGCGTGTTCGGGGTGAGGCATGAGTCCGACGACGTTTCCGGCCTCATTCGTGATGCCGGCGATGTTGCGCAGAGAACCGTTGGGGTTGAGCCCCTGGTAGCGGAAGACCACACGACCAGTGCCTTCGAGTTCGTCGAGGACCTCATCGGTGGCGACGAATCCGCCTTCACCGTTCTTCAGTGGAATCCGAATGGTCTGGCCCTGTGTGTAGTCACCGGTCCAGGCGGTCTTCGTGTTCTCCACGACCAGTTCCTGGTCACGGCAGATGAAATGCTGGTGGTCGTTGCGGATGAGGGCACCGGGCAGCAGATGCGATTCGCACAGGATCTGGAATCCGTTGCAGATGCCCAGGACCGGCATTCCGGCGTTCGCGGCCGAGACCACGGCCTCCATGATCGGAGCGAAGCCCGCGATCGCACCGCAGCGCAGGTAGTCCCCGTAGGAGAACCCACCGGGCAGAATGACACCGTCGACACCGGCAAGCGTGGAATCGGCATGCCAGAGATTGACCGGCTTCGCACCGGCAAGACGAACGGCACGTGCGGCATCACGATCATCGAGCGTCCCGGGGAACGTCACAACACCGATCGAGACTCCGGACTCAGCACCCGCCTCGGCGATGGTGGGGTCGGTGGCGACTGCGGTCATCAGGCTTCCTCGACGGCGCGAACGGCCACGACGTTCTCGATGACCGGGTTCGACAGGAGCTTCTCTGCGGCCTCGCGAGCCTGTGCGAGAACCTCCTCGGTGACCTCACCCTCGACTTCGAGTTCGAAGCGCTTTCCCTGTCGAACCTCACCGAAACCGGTGAAGCCGAGTCGGGACATTCCACCGGAGATCGCCTTACCCTGAGGGTCAAGAATCTCGGGTTTGGGCATCACCTCAACGACGACACGTGCCATGCGTGTTCTGCTCCTTCAAGAAAGTGTTCGGGAGTTCCTCCCGCGCTCGTTCAAAGTCTATCAAGCACGGAGGGAACTCCCGCCTTCGGTCCGAGCCGCGGACCCCACAGTCAGCCTCAGGAGTCGAAGCCCATGCCCACTGCGTCGAGGGCCTTGAGCAGCGGACCGCGCCGACCCTCGTTGCCGTCGGCCTTGATGAGGGCATTCGTCGTCATCTGGATGCCCAACCAGGCCACCGGCTCAGGTGGGAAGGGCAGAGGGAGCTTGCGCACCATCTCCAACTGGGTCAGCTCGGTGTCCTGCCCAGACAGCAGGTCGAGCATGACGGTGCCCGCGAAGCGCGAGGCGCCCACGCCGAGTCCGGTGAAACCGGCGGCCATGGCGACCTTCTTGCCGTAGGCCGTGGTGAAGAAGGAGAAGAACCGCGAACAGGTGTCGATGGGCCCACCCCATTTGTGGGTGAACTTCACTGACTGAAGCTGGGGGAACGTCTCGTAGAAGTGCGCGGCCAAGGTCTCGAAGGTCTCAGCCCGCTGATCGTACTTCCACGACACCTGCCGCCCGTAGTGGTAGACAGCGTCCCACCCGCCGAAGAGAATCCGGTTGTCTGCCGACAGTCGGTAGTAGTGGAATCGGTTCGCACAGTCACCGATGCCCTGCCTGCCGTCCCAGCCGATCGATGTCAGCTCCTCATCGCTCAGCGGCTCGGTCATCAGGGCGTAGTCGTAGACCGGGACCGTGTGCAGGCTGACGCGTTTGAGCAGCGAGGGGAAGACGTTCGTCGCCAGGGCCACCCGCTTGGCGGTGATGATGCTGCACGGAGCGCTTGCACAGTCCTCCAGCGCCTGGGACGTCACCAGGGTTGTGATCTGCACGTTCGTCTTCCGGTCACTGACATCGGTGACCTTCGTGCCTTCGAAGACCTCGACGCCGAGTTCCCGGATGACCCGCAGCAGCTCCCAGCACAGTTTGGCCGGGTTGACCATCGCAACCTCGCGAGAGTCCCAGAGTGCACCCTTGTACGTCGGCGACTTCACGATCTGCGCCAATTCCTGCTGATCGTAGAAGATGAAGCCGGCCTCGGGATCATGAGCCTCTCGCAGCTCGGGAACCTGGTAGTCCTCGGTGGCGACGTCGAGCTCACCGGTGCGTTCGAACTCGACGTCCATGCCGTACCGGGTCACAGCCGCTTCGATCTCGTTGAGGTTGTCCAACCCCAGCTGCGCCAGACGCTCGTTCTCAGCGGGAAGATGGGACTCACCGTTGTCATAACCGTGGGTGAGGCTGGCGGCGCAGAACCCTCCATTGCGCCCCGAGGCGGCCCACCCGATCGAATTCGCCTCCACCAGGACGACGTGGCGCCCGGGATCGCGTTCCTTCGCCTGCAGCGCCGTCCACAGACCGGTGAAACCACCTCCGACGATGACGAGGTCGGCCTCGAGGTCACGAGTCAGCGGCGGGAGGGGCTCGGGACGCTGATCGGAATCGAGCCAGAACGGCACGGTGGATGCGTCGGCCAATGCGGCGGTGACGTCCATGTCATTTCTCCTTCTGCCCGGCGGCGTTCATCAGGCCAGGCGACAATCTTCGCAGTGTGAGCGTGTCACAGAATTCGGGTGATGGTGAAGTGAGACGAACCGAACCGGAGTGCGGAACCGGGCCCCACCTCGGCGAGGGTGCCGGGGATCAGCCGGCCATCGTCTTGATGATCTCTGTCGAACTTCCACCCGCCTTGCGCAGCACGAAGCCGACGAAGGCCAGGGCCAAAAGGGTGAGGAGGAACATCAGGGTCGAGATCGCTGCGACCTCGGGGCGCAGGGCCACCTTCACCGCAGAGAAGATGTAGACCGGCCACGGGGTGTAGCCGGGCTGCTGCACGAAGCTCGAGAGGATCGTGTTGTCGAGGCTGACGGTGAACGACATCAGCGCACCGGCGAGGATGCCGGGAGCAGCGATGGGCAAGGTGATGTCCTTGAACCGATTCCACGGGGTGGCCCCCAGGTCCGCGGCCGCATCCTCGAGCTGCGTGTCCATGCCCGCCAGGCGAGCCCGGACGATGAACGTCACGATCGCCATGGAGAACATCGAGTGGGAGATGATGAGCCTGACCAGACCGTTGTTCAACGGTGTGATGCCCCAATCGACACCGACGGTGACGAACCACGGCAGGAACGCGATGCCGTCGACGATCTCGGGTGTGACCAGGGTGAGCCCGAGGATTGCGGTCAGACCCAGGGCCCACCATGCGCCCTTCGGGGCGCGGGCCAGAGCGACACCGCCGAGGGTGCCGAAGATCGTTGACACGAGCGCCGCGCCCACCGCGGCCTGGAGGCTGGTGACGACCGAGGAGATGATGACGTCGTTGTTGATCCCGGAGATGTAGGCGTCGAGGCCGAAGCCGCGGAAGTTCGCCAGCACCTTGCCGGTGTTGAACGAGTACGCGATGATCACCGCGATCGGGATGAACAGGTAGGCGAAGACCAGGATTCCCCACACGTGGAGGCCGATGTCCGTCGGGGTGCGACGAGCGAACGTATTCTTCTTCGACATCTCAGGCCCTCCCATCTTTCAGCGGCACACTGCCCAGCTTCGCAGCGATCGCCTGCCCCAACTTGAGCAGACCGAAGCCGACCCCGACGACCACCAGGGTGGCAAGAATGAGGATCACCGCCATCGCCGCGCCGACCGCCCAGTTCTGGGCCGTATTGAATTGGTTGGCGATGAGCTGACCGACCATCGACCCGCTCGCCCCACCGAGGACGGTGGCCGTGACGTAGTCACCATTGAGCGGGATGAACACGAGCAGACACCCGGAGACGACACCGGGCATCGCCATCGGCAGGGTCACGCGCAAAAACGTCGTGACCTTACCCGCGCCGAGGTCGTAGCTGGCTTCTCGCAGCTTCTGACCTGCGGAGTCGATGGCTACGAAGAGCGGCAGGATCATCAGCGGCAGATAGTTGTAGACGACACCGATCTGCACCGCCGTGCGTGTGTAGAGAATGTCGAGAGGCCCATCGAGCATCCCCAGGCCCTGCATCCAATTGGACAGGAAACCGTCGGGGGAGAGCATGATCTGCCACCCCAGGGTGCGGACCAGGAAGTTCGTCCAGAACGGCACCATGACCAAGGCCAGAGCCAGTGACCGCCTGGCCGGTGAGACCTTGATGGCCAGCCAGTAGGCGAACGGCAGAGCGATGATCAGGCACAGGATCGTGCCGACGATCGAGATCCGCAGGGTCGCGAAGAACGTGGACACGAAGCTGGCGGACATGGCATCGGGATACCGGCCGAAGGAGAGCTTGTCCGTGGCCACGGCCGTGAACTCGTCGGGTTTGTAGCCGAAGCTGTAGAAGATGACGAGAGCGACGGGAATGATGAAGAAGAAGAGCGCATACGCCCAGGTCGGGAACGACAGGGCCGAGGCGCCGAAGAACTTCGCCGACATTCCACCCGGCTTGGTCGGTCGTTGAGTTTTTCGACTCGGCCGTTGCGTGGTCGAATCCTTCTCGTTGGGTGTGGCTGCCTGCGTGCTCATGCTCCGCTCCTTGCCTGCGCATCGGCGTAGATCTTCGTGCGGATTTGATCGGCCGGGGTCTGCTTGCTGGGTTCGAGTCGGTCGAGGACCTTCTGGGCGGGGAAGATGAGCTCCTGCTGATCGAGGTCCGCTTCCTTTGCCTGCTCGGCCAACCCTTTCGTACCGATGGGGTAGCCGATGTAGTCGAGCTGTTCGACCGCGGTCTCCGGCGAGATCATCTGGTTGATGAACGCGTGTGCGGAATCGGGGTGTGGGGCGCCGGTGGCAATGGCCCAGCAGTCCGTCCACAGGTTCGCAGACGGTGTCGGGAACACGAACTTCCAGTTCTCGGGATCAGACACCTCGCCCAGTCCCTGCCTGGCATCACCGTTGAACGCCTGCAGCAGTGAGAAGCTGCCCTGGATCATGCCCGTGGCCGCGTTGCCGATATAGGCCTTCGTGTTCGGTGCCAGCTGGTCGAGGATGATCGTGCGTGCCTTCTCGAGTTCCTTCTCGTCCTGGGTGTTGAGGCTGTATCCCTGCGCCGCGAGTGCGATGGCCGAGACCTCCCACGGGTCCTCGAGCAGTGACGTGGTCCCGGCGGCTTCCTTCTGCGCGACATCGATGAAGTCCTGCCAGCTGCTCATGTCCCGGGAGATCTTCTTCGTGTTGTAGACGAATCCGGTGGTGCCCCAGGCCTTGCAGATCGAGTACTTGTTGTCGGGATCGAAGTACTGGTTCGTGAAGTTCGGATCCATGTGCTCGAAGTTGGGGATCATGTCGAGGTTGATCTCCTGGAGCAGATCGTGTTTGAGCATCTGCGGAATATTCGATCCGGTCGGCACCACAACGTCATAGCCCGACGTTCCACGCGAGGTTGAGAGCTTCGCGATGAGCTCCTCGTTCGAACCGAAGGAGTCGACCTGCACGAGGACATCGTGCTCGTTCTTGAACGCGTCGATGAGGTCCGGGTTGTCGTAGTCGCCCCAGGAGTACATGTTGAGCTTCGACTCGAGCTCGCCGTCGGTGGGAGGTGACTTCGCCATCGTCGTGTTCCGGCCACAAGCACTCAGCGCGCCCAGACCGACAACACCGAATCCGGCCAGGAGCGCTCGCCTGCTCAGCCTCGCCGAGGCGGCCCGGGGTGCCAGGAAGCGCACGTCGGGAATTCTGCCTGCCATCTCAGACACCGCCCTCGTAGTCGTAGACGGCCACGTCGTCGGCATTCCAACTCAGGTCCACCTCGGCGTCGGCGGCCAGCAGCTCATTGCCGGCCGCCGGCACCCGGGCCAGGAGCTCATCGTTGTCCCCGGCCACGAGCATGTACTGGATGACGTCGCCGAGGAAGGACACCGACAGGATGCGACCGCGAGCAGAGTTCGCGACCAAGTCCCCGGTCCCGGCGGGAGCCACGCGCATGCGTTCGGGTCGGATGGCGGCACGCACCTTGTCCCCGACGCTCAACGTCGAAGCAGTCCCCGTCGCCGAGGCGGGGCGGATGTCGAGGGTGGGTGTTTCCATGACAGCGTTCGCCGTTCTCAACGTCGCGGTGGAACCGTGGATCTCGGTCACCTCGGCGGGGACGAAGTTCTGCTTGCCGATGAACCCGGCCACGAAGCCGTTGGCCGGGTTGGCGTAGATGTCCTCACCGGTCCCGATCTGCTGGATCACGCCGTTGTACATGACCACGATGCGATCGCTCATCGCCAGCGCCTCGTCCTGGTCGTGGGTGACGAAGACGAAGGTCGTGTCCAGGCGGGTGTGGAGGCGTTTGAGTTCGAGCTGCATCTCCTCACGCAGCTTCCGGTCCAGAGCCGACATCGGTTCGTCGAGGAGGAGAACCTGGGGACGGTTGACCAGAGCACGGGCCAGGGCGATGCGCTGCTGCTGACCGCCGGAGAGCTGTTCGGGTTTGCGCCCGGCGAAGTCCTCCATCTGCACCAGGGCCAAAACCTCACGGACCCTGTCGGCGATCTCCGACTTCGGGGTCTTGGACTGTTTGAGACCGTAGGCGATGTTGTCGGCGATGTTCATGTGCGGGAACAGCAGGTAGGACTGGAACACCGTGTTCACGGGGCGCTTGTGCGGTGGGAGGCTGACGATGTCCTTGCCCGAGAGCAGGATCGCCCCATCGGTGGGAGCCTCGAAACCGGCGATCATGCGCAGCAGGGTCGTCTTGCCGCAGCCCGAGGGGCCCAGCAGGGAGAGGAACTCGCCCTTGCGCACCGACAGGTCGAGCCGTTCGATCGCGGTGTTGTCACCGAAGACCTTCTTCACCCCCTGAACTTCCAAGTGCTGAAGCTGTGTGGGCGCCGTTGCATCGGGAGTGGCTGTCGTGGTCATGATTGCCTTTCAGCGGTGGTGGCGTCGTGGACGATGCGGCCGCCTGCGATCGTCATTTCGTTGTGCACCTCGGCCAGTCTCTGCGGCTCGAGGTCGAAGGGGTCGGCGCTGGCCAGCGCGAGGTTCGCGATCTGCCCGGTGCGAATTCTGCCGTTGACCTCCGAACGCAGCAGGTGCGCGGACCCGGAGGTGTAGGCACGCAGCGCGGTGGTCAAATCGATGGCCTGCTCGGGAAGGAGCGGGGCCGGGTCGCCGGCATCGGGATGTGAGCGGTTCACGGCGACGTGGATCGCCTCCCAGGGGTTCGGTGTCGACACCGGCCAGTCCGAGCCCATGGCCAGGTGGGTGCCGGCATCGGCGAAGGACCTGAACGGGTAGAGCCAGGTGCTGCGTTCGGCCCCGAGGTAGGGAAGATTGAGGTCAAGCAGCTGCTGGTCGTGGCATGCCCACAGAGCCTGCAGGTTCGCGGTGATCCCGAGCTGGGCGAAGCGGGGAATGTCGACGGGGTCGACGACCTGGACATGGGCGATGTGGTGACGGCGATCGCTGGTCCCAGGCTCGGCGCTGTCCGGGCTGGTCCCGATGGCGGCGAATGCGTCGAGGGCCGCCTTATTGGCCGCGTCTCCGATCGCGTGGCAGTGGATGTCGAAGCCGGCCGCGTCGAGGGCGGCGAAGGATGCGTGCAGGTGCTCGCGGGTGAAGTAACTGGTGCCGAAGCCACCGCAGGGGCAGGCGTACTCGCTGCTCATGGCGGCCGTGCGAGATTCGACGATGCCGTCGAGCATGAACTTCACCGAGGTGGTGCGGAACTGTCCCTGTTCTCGCCGATTCCTGACCAGGGCTGCGACCTGGGCGTCGATGTCCTCGACGTCACGAGGCCACCACAGACTCCCGACCACCTCGGCGGTCAGTTCGCCTGTGTCCTCTGCTTCGAGGTAGGCGTCGAAGGGGGAGCGGTGCCCGGAGTAGTCGCCGACGATGGCGTCCATCCACGCGGTGATGCCGAAGGCATGGAGGGAGGACTGCCCGGCGAGGAGCCCGGCGCGGATCTCAGCATCGCTGGCGTCGGGGACGTGGACCGAGACGAGGTCCATGGCAGATTCGTGCAGGCACCCGGTCGGGGTCCCGGATTCGTCCTTCTCGATGACGCCGCCGGGCGGAGTGGGAGTGGAGGCGTCGAGTCCGGCGAGGTCCATGGCCTTCGAGTTCACCCAGGCCGAATGGTGGTCGGCGCTGAGGAGGATGATGGGGCGCTCGGGACTCAGCTCGTCAAGGATCGCAGCACTCGGTGCCCCGCCGGGGAAGTCGGACATCGACCATCCGCCGCCGGTGACCCAGGAGCCGGGCGCGGCAGACTCGGCCGTCGCGGCCAAGTAGCTGCGGATGACGTCGAGTGAGGCCTGCAGACCCTGGGCTTCGCTGAGGTCACAGGCCAGGGACTCCTGCCCGCCGAAGGTCGTGTGCACGTGGGCGTCGACGAACCCGGGGGTGATGAGCTTGCCCGTGGCCGTGATCGTGTGGTCGGCCGGGTCCGCAGCGGTTCCGGTGCTGATCTCGGTGATGATTCCGTCGCGGATGCTGATGCGGTCCGCAGGCAGGACGGAGTCCCCGTCGAAGATGCTGACGTCGAGAACGTCGAGGTTCATGGTCCTCCCGACTTCCTTGTCGAAGGTGAGGCGGGCGCGCCGTACGCGCCCGCCTGGCTGTCATTGTATGTGCACCAGTGCTCAGGACGTGAAGATCGTGTCCTGCCATTCGTGGTGCGGGTCCTCGTGCTGGTCGATGAACACGTGCTTGACCTGCGTGTACTCATCGAATGAGTACTGGCTCATATCTTTGCCGAATCCGGAGGCCTTGTACCCGCCGTGTGGCATGTCGGAGACGATCGGAATGTGCTCGTTGATCCACACGCATCCGGCTTCGATGTCGGCCGCGGCACGCATCGTCCGGTTTGTGGTCGTCGTCCATGCGCTCGCCGCCAAGCCGTAGGGGGTGTCGTTGGCCAGTTCGATGGCCTCATCGTCGGTGTCGAAGGCGAGAGCGACGAGGACGGGACCGAAGATCTCCTCACGCCACACCTCGGCGTCGGTGTCGATTCCGCTGATGAGCGTGGGCGCGTAGTAGGCCGTTGACTCGGTGTTACCGGGCAGAGCCTCGCCGAGGTGGTTCGTCGTCGGGATCGCTCCGCCGCAGTGGATTCGGGCCCCGGATTCGCGGGCACGGTCGACGACCTCGGCGACCCGTGAGCGGTGGGTCAGGGAGATGAGGGAGCCCATGTCGGTGGCGGGGTCGGTCGGGTTGCCCACGCGCACGCCGGTCATGAGTTCGGTGACGCGGTCGGTGAAGGCGGTGAAGTGCTCGCGGGCGACGATGGCGCGGGTGGCCGCGGTGCAGTCCTGTCCGGAGTTGATGAGCGACCCGGCCACGGCACCGCGTGCGGCGGCTTCGATGTCGGCGTCGTCGAAGACCACGAACGGAGCCTTGCCACCGAGCTCAAGGTGGACGCGGGACCCCTTGGCCGCGGCGAGTTCCATGATGCGCCGACCGACCTTCGTCGACCCGGTGAAGGAGGACATGACGACGTCGGGGTGGGTGATGAGCGCTTCTCCGGCTTCGAGCCCGTCACCGGCGATGACGTTGATGACACCGGGGGCGAAGCCTGCCGCGGTGGCGGCCTCGGCGAGGATGAGTGAGGTTCCGGGAGTCATCTCCGAGGTCTTGAGCACGATCGTGTTGCCGGCAGCCACGGCGGGGAAGATCTTCCACGCGGCCATCTGCAGCGGGTAGTTCCAGGGGGCGATCGAACCGACGACGCCGAGGGGTTCGCGCCGGGTCATCGACGTCGACTTCTCCCAATAAGTGCCGGCGGCCAGACCGGTGAGCTGACGGGCGGCCCCGGCGAAGAACTTCGCATTGTCGATGGAGCCGGGCACGTCGAATTCCTTGGCCAGGCGGATGGACTTGCCCGTCTGCATGGACTCGAGTTCGGCGAGTTCGTCTGCGCGCGCCTCGAGCTGGGTGGCGAGACCGAGCATCAGCTCCGCACGTTCGCCTGGAGTCAGTGCCTTGAATGCGGGGTAGGCGGCCTTCGCCGAGGCGACGGCTTCGTTGACGTCGGCAGTGTTCGCGAGTGTGTACTCTCCGGTCGTCTCACCGGTGGCGGGGTTGACGAGGGTGAAGGGTCTGCCGCTGCCTTCGTGATAGCTGCCATTCCAATAATGCATATCGTCACTTCCAACCGTGTTGCACGTCTGCGTATGTGGGGGCCTGTGTGAGGCCGTTTGTCTCAGCGGGGCCGTGTGGCCCTGGTCACACAGAGTAGCGGAACCGGTGGGGTGAATCCACCGATTCCGTTGTATGAGACGGATTCGAGTTGAAAACAATGACCAGTCAGCATATTTCCCTGCTGAATCAGTGGTCACGTCTGCGATATTCGCGCGATGTCGTTGAGTGGGGTCGGGGGCAGAGTTGGGGTCAGACCGGCCTACGAAACAACGCCGCACCGCCGAAGCCACTGCGTGGGCAGCGGTGTATCGGCGGTGCGGCGTTGTTTCGGTATGAGCGTTGTTGTGGCTGTGCCAGTTGGCTGAGCTCAGCCTCAGGCGGGGAACTTCTGGCCGGTGAGCTTCTCGAAGGCCTCGATGTAGCGGGCACGGGTCTTCTCGACCACTTCGGCGGGCAGCGCCGGCGGGGGAGTGTCCGAGGACTTGTCCCAGCCGGACTCCTTGGTCAGCCAGTCGCGGACGAACTGCTTGTCGAAGCTCGCCTGCGCTTGGCCTGCCTCGTAGCTCTCGGCATCCCAGAAACGTGAGGAATCCGGGGTGAGCACCTCGTCGCCGAGGACCATCGTCCCGTCGGGCAGGGTCCCGAACTCGAACTTCGTGTCGGCGAGGATGATGCCGCGCTCGTGGGCGATGGCCTCCGCGCGCTGGTAGATCTCGATCGTCAGGTCACGGGCCTGCTCGGCAGCCTCGGCGCCGATGGTCTCTGTGATCTGAGCGAAGCTGACGTTCTCGTCATGGTCGCCGAGTTCCGCCTTGGTCGCCGGAGTGAAGATCGCGGGCTCCAGACGGTCGGCCTCGATGAGACCTGCCGGCAGCTGGATTCCGCACACGGACCCGGTGGCCTTGTAGTCGGCCATGCCGGAGCCGGTGAGGTAGCCACGGGCCACGCATTCGATGGGCAGCATCGACAGATTCTTCACGATGAGGCCGCGGCCGGCTACGGCCTGGGGGACATCGGAGCTGATGACGTGGTTGCCGATGACATCGGAGAGCTGGTCGAACCACCACAGGCTCAAGCCGGTGAGCACCCTGCCCTTGTCGGGGATCTCTGAGTCGAGGACCCAGTCATAGGCGGAGATGCGATCCGAGGCGACCATGAGCAGCTGCTCGGCAGAGGCGGCATCGGCGGCCGTATCGGGGATGTAGAGGTCGCGGACCTTGCCCGAGTAGACATGCGTCCAGCCCGGAAGCTCGGGTGCCTGGGAGCCGAGTCCAGTCGCTGTGGGGGCTGCCTCTGCGGGGGCCGGGTAGATGTCGGCCACGGCGATCTGCCCGCGGGCGGCCACCTCGGCGATGTCGGTGCGGTGCTGTTCGCCGTCCCATTTGACCTCGTCCACGGCGGCATAGGCCTTGGCCCGTGCCTCGTCGAGGCCGTCGCCGAGCGAGACGACGGAGAGCACGCGGCCACCTGCGGTGACGATGTCTCCGGTCTCGGCGACGTCTTCGGAGATGACAGTGTCCTCGGGAGCGAACCCGGCGCCGGTATCGGTGGCGCGGGCGGTCCCGGCATGGAGGATGTGCACGTCGTCGAGGTCATCGGCCGTGTTGAGGCCGCGGATGATGTCGCCCGTGCGGGGTGTGCTCGGGTAGTTCTCGGCGGCCATGACCACGGTCACCGAGGTGCGCGGATCCCAGTCGAGGTCACCGACCTCGTCGAGGCGACCCTCGGCGGCGGCGAGCATGGTCTGTCCCAGCGGGCTGCGCAGGCGGGCGAGCACGGACTGGGTCTCGGGGTCACCGAAGCGCACGTTGAACTCCACGACTCGCATGCCCTTCGAAGTCAGGGCGAGTCCGCAGTAGAGGAGGCCGACGAACGGGGTGCCGCGGCGGGTCATCTCATCGACGACAGGCTGAGCGACGGTGGTGACGATGTCGTCGACGGTGCCGGCCGGGATCCACGGCAGCGGTGAGTAGGCGCCCATGCCGCCGGTGTTGGGTCCGGTGTCACCGTCGCCGATGCGTTTGAAGTCCTGGGCCGGAGCCAGCGGCAGCGTGTGCTGGCCGTCGCAGAGGACGAAGAGGGAGACCTCGGGACCGTCGAGGTAGTCCTCGATGACGACCCGGTCGGAGACCTCGAGGCAGGAGCTGGCGTGGGTCAGAGCCTCGGCGCGATCCGAGGTCACGACGACGCCCTTGCCCGCTGCCAGGCCATCGGCCTTGACCACGTAGGGGGCGCCGAATTCGTCGAGGGCAGCGGCCGCCTCGTCAGGGGTGTAGGCGACCACGGCACGTGCTGTGGGCACGTTCGCGGACTCCATGATCTCCTTCGCAAACGCCTTCGATCCTTCGAGGACCGCGGCCTCGGAGCTGGGCCCGAAGACCGGGAACGAGGACTCACGCAGGGCGTCGGCGACCCCGGCGACCAGTGGTGCCTCGGGGCCGATGACGACGAGGTCGACGTCTAGCGTCTCCGCCAGAGCGGTGACTGCCGCAGCGTCGTTCATATCGACAGCTTCGGTGTGCGCGATCGCAGCGATTCCCGGGTTGCCGGGTGCGGCGATGACGGCGTCGACCTGAGGGTCGCGACTGAGAGCAAGGACGAGGGCGTGTTCGCGGGAGCCCGAACCGATGACAAGAACCTTCACCCCACCAGACTATAAGGTCGTAGGCTTGAGTGCGTGACTCGTTCCACTTTCGTTTCCGCCGACGCCGCCGAGTTGGCCTTCGTCGAGCGCAGCGGGTTCGTCGAATCCCGCCACATCGGTTCCGCCGTCGTCCTCGACCCGGATGGCTCACCCCTGATCAGCCTCGGCGCACCGGAGGCTCCCGTGTTCACCCGATCGAGCCTCAAGCCGCTGCAGGCGATTGCCGCGATGAGTCTCACAGAGCAGGTGACCGGCACCTGGGCGGCACTGGCGACCGCGTCCCACAAATGCGAGGCCGGCCACGCCGAGGCGGTTGCCGGGATGCTCGAATCCGCTGGCCTGAGCGTGGATGACCTCCGCTGTCCGTCGGCGCATCCCGCCGACGGTGCTTTCCGTCGCAGCCTGCAGGAAGCCGGCACCGGCGACCCGACATCGCGCCTGTATTTCAACTGTTCCGGCAAACATGCGGCGTTCCTCATGGCCGCCACCGCCCTCGGTGCCGAGACCGCGACCTACCTTGAACCTGCCCATCCGGTGCAGGCGAGGATCGCCGAGGTGGTCGAGGCCTTCGCCGGCGAAACTCCGGCCGCGCTCGGCACCGACGGCTGCGGGGCTCCTGTCTTCGCCCTCAGCCTCACCGGCCTGGCTCGGGGGATCGGCCGCGTGGTGCGCCTGGGCTGCACCGATGCAGACGCAGACCCGACGGGAGACGCAGACCCGGGGACCACCTCGGCGACGGAACCCTTTGCCTCCTTTACGCCCGCGGCCCGCACCCTCATGGGCGCCGTCTTCGCCGAACCCTGGGCGATCGAGGGCCACGGCAGACCGAATTCCACGGTCATCGACCGCCTTGGCATCTTCGCCAAGGGCGGGGCCGAGGGCGTGATCGTCATGTCCACGAAAGCCGGGTACTCGGTGGCCCTGAAGTGCCTCGACGGGTCCTCCCGGGCTACGGGGCTCGTGGCTCTGACCCTGCTGCGCAAGGCCGGAGCGATTCCAGACATCAGCGACGATCTCCTCGGCGAGGTCATCGCAGAGATCACCGAGTCCGTCACCGGCGGAATCGATTCCGAGGGGCGGACGGCAGTTGTCGGGCAGATCAACGTGGGTGAAGATATAGCGAGGATCAGGTAAGAGGGAGAGTCACTGATGGCGATTCGCAGAAGAATAGACCCCGACGAGGGCCGCAACGCCCTCGAGATGTGGGTGGCCCATTCTGAGGCCGACGCGACAACGGCAGACCGGTCGACTTTGGCCACCGCGGTGCGTTTCACACTCGAGGAGCTCGCATCACGGGCGGAGGGCAACAGCGTCGAGGTCCGCGTCCCACCCTTCGGCGTCACCCAGTGCATTCCCGGCCCCCGCCACACCCGCGGGACACCGCCCAACGTCGTCGAAACCTCGGCGCAGGTGTGGTTGGAGATCGTGACCGGCAAGACAGAATTCTCCGCCGCACTGGCCGAAGGCGCCGTCGACGCCTCGGGCACCCGCGCGGACATCAGTGACTTCGTCCCGCTGTACACATCGGCAGAATTGGAAGGCCGGCGATGAACGCCCAGATCACCCAGACCACCTCATTCATCGGTGGACGCCACGTCCCCTCGCTGACCACCTACGCCAACGTCGACCCGGCTACGGGCGAACACCTCGGCGATGTCTCCCGAGGCGGAGCCGACGAAGTCGACCGGGCGGTCAAGGCCGCGGCCCGGGCACAGCAGGAATGGAAGCGCTCGAGCACCGAGCAGCGGTCGAAGCTGCTGGTCGCCACCGCCGAAGTGATCCGGGCCAACCGCGATGAGATGGCCAGCCTCGAATCCGAGGACACGGGCAAACCCCTGACCCAGGCCTACGCCGACGTCGACGTCTGCGCCCGCTACTTCGAGTTCTACGGTCACACCATCGAGTCCTACTACGGGCACTCGATCCCCATGTCCGAGGACATGCACGTCTACACCCGCCGCGAGCCGTACGGCGTGACCGGACACATCGTGGCCTGGAACTATCCGCTCCAGCTCATCGGCCGTGCCGCCGCGACCTCGCTGGCCACCGGCAACTGCGCCGTGGCCAAACCCGCCGACGAAACCCCACGCTCCACGGTCCGCCTGGCCGAACTCATCCACTCTGTGGGCTTCCCCGCCGGTGCGTTCAACGTGGTCACAGGCCTGGGCGCCGAGGCGGGGGCGGCGTTGGCCGCGCATCCGGGCATCGCCCACTTAGGCTTCGTCGGCTCGACCCAGACCGGTTCGCAGATCGCCCATGCCGCTGCCGATCGGGTCATCCCGACGGTGCTCGAGCTCGGTGGAAAGTCCGCGAACATCGTCTTCTCCGACGCCGATGTCGACGCTGCCATCCCGTCGTTGGTGCGCTCGATCATCCAGAACGCCGGTCAGACCTGCTCGGCCGGGTCCCGGCTCATCGTCGCTCAGGACATCCAGGCCGAGGTGATCGAGAAGATGGCGGCCGCCATGGAGAAGGTCACCATCGGGTACGGCTCCGATGATCCGATGCTCGGGCCCCTGATCTCGACGAAGCAGCAGGCCCGCGTCGAAGGGTTCCTCTCCGACATCGGCAGCGCCCAGATCGTCACCGGCGGCACCCGCCCCGAGGGGCTCGCCGCCGACCTCGCCGGGGGCGCCTTCATCAGGCCGACGATCGTGGACAATGTGTCCCCGGGGTCGAAGATCGCACAGGAAGAGGTCTTCGGACCCGTCGTCGTGGCCATGACCTTCGGCGATGAGGCAGAGGCGATCTCCCTGGCCAACGGCACCGACTACGGTCTGGTCTCGGCGCTGTGGACGCAGAACATCTCCCGGGCGCACCGGGTCGCCGCCGAGGTGGAGGCCGGGCAGATCTTCGTCAACACCTATGGTGCCGGCGGGGGAGTCGAACTGCCCTTCGGCGGGTTCAAGAAGTCCGGCTACGGCCGTGAGAAGTCCATAGAAGCCTTCGACGAGTACACGCAGACGAAGACCGTCGTCGTGAAGCTGTGAGGTCCTGACACTGTGACGCGGTCTGGTCACGGTCCTCGATGACCCCTACCGTCCTCGGGCTGGTGCTCTTCGCCTCGGTGGCCCATGCCCTGTGGAACATCGCCGCGAAGTCCGTCTCCGGCAAGGGCTACGCCTTCGTGCTGGCCTATCACGGACTCTCAGCGATCCTCCTAGCCCCGATCGCGATCTGGCTGCTCGCCTCAGGGACACATGAGTTCAGCCCGAGCCTGCTGGGAGCCGCCGCACTCAGCGCGATCTTCCACATCGCCTACTCGGTGTCCCTGCAGTCCGGCTATGACCATGCACCCCTGGGCGTCGTCTACCCCACAGCGCGTGGGGTAGGCCCGATCATCACGATCATCATCGCCGTGCTGTTCCTGGGGGAGCGGCCCAGCGCACCGGAGACCATCGGCGCCTTCGTCGTCATCGCCGGAATCGCAGTCGTGACCGTGCGCCCGAAGGGAGCCGGTGGAGGTCACGCAACAAGCAGCCACGGCATCGGACGGGGTCTGGCCTGGGGCGGGCTGATCGGAACCTTCATCGCCTCGTACACGCTCTGGGATGACTTCTCCGTCAACCACATCACCGACTCACCGCTGCTCTACTTCGCCGTCTCCGAGGCCTGCGTCGCCATCATCATGGCCCTTGGCATCGTGACGATCCCCGGCGGTCCGTCACGGCGCGCGGATTTCACGTCGATCGTGTCCGGACACAAACGAGCCTTGTTCACCGTCGCCATCCTCTCCCCGCTGGCGTACCTGCTCGTCCTCTTCGCCATGCAGCAGGCACCGGTGTCCCTCGTCGCCCCTGTGCGGGAGACCTCGATCATCGTCGGCACACTGCTGGCCTGGTGGTTCTTCGGGGAGAAGAACATCGCCATGAAGCTCACCGGTGCCGTGGTCGTCGTCGCCGGAATCGGCCTCATCGCCCTCGGCTGAGTTCTCCTCGTGGAGGGTCAGCGCTTTCTCCCACCCTTTCGGCGGAGCACGCGCACGACTCGGGTGGGGCAGGCCGAGTGTGAGAGGACTGCCTGCGAGGTTGAACCGAGAATGGTGGACGCGAAGCCGCCGCGGCCCCGGGAGCCGATGATCATGAGCTCGGCGGTGTAGGTGGCACTGATGAGCACCTCGGTGGCGGGGGCATCGAAGATCGACCAGCGGACCTCAACCTCGGGGAATTCCTCCGCCAGAGATTTCGCCGCCTCTTCACGCGAGGTCACGGCCTCGTCGTACATCTTCTCCAGGTGTGTTTCGCTGGGCATCCACTCCGGCGAGAGCACATGGGCGGCGGTGATGCCGATCAGGTGCAGGGGCAGACCGTAGATCCGAGCCTGCACTGCCGCCTCTCGCAGGACAGGGCCGTCGCTTTCGAAGGGGTCGATCGCGGCGACGATCTCACCGGTGAAGTCCGGGCGCCTGTCCCCGGACTCGGCGGCGGACGTCTGCGCGGAGGAGGAACGCACGGGCAGATCGATCGGCAGCGGCCTCTCCGGCAGCGGGCGCTCTGGCCACGTGCTGGGGATGACCACGGTGGGGCAGTGTGCGTGGGCGGGCATCGCCAAGGCCACGGACCCGAGCAGGCGACCGGCGAAACCGCCGCGACCGCGGGCGCCGATGACGGCGAGGTCGGCGTTCTTCGAGTTGTCGACCAGCGCACCTGAGGCATCCCCGGGGGAGACCACGGTCGAGACCGGCACCGAGGCATCGGTGACGGTTCTGGCGCTGTCGTCGATGAGCTGCTGCACCGATCGTTTGATCGCAACGTCGAAATCGGCCGGGTAGACGATGTCGGCCTGGCTCATGTTGACGCCGGGAACGGTGTAGGCCGCGACGAGGCGAATCTCGGAGGAGGTCAGCTGTGCATGCTTGATCGCCCACTGCAGCGCACATTGACTGTTGGCGGAGCCGTCAACTCCGACGATGATCGTATGAGACATGTCCACCCCTATGTGAGAAGTCCTACTGTGCCTGCCTCTACCTTATGGGATCGGTCGGATAACTGCCTGGGAATCGACGGAGGTGATCTCGACTAGACTGTCCGCGACGTGAAATGCGGGCGCCTCTGACCCGCCACTGACACCGATGCCCGAGGAGATCATGAAGGACCAGATCGACGTCGCCGTTCGTCGCAGCCCCAAGTATTCGGTATTCATGGGACTCGGTGCGATTCTCGGCGTTCTCGTCGCGGGTGCGCTCACCCTCTTCGTCGATCCCGAAGCGATCCCCACCGGCTACACCGTGGGCAAGGGAGCCGGGCTGCTGCTGCTCATCCTCGGCGTCGGCGGGCTGTTCCTCGGCGGACTGCTGGCACTGATCCTCGACTGGTCGGGCCGGCGGAAAGCACGCAAGTACCGCGTCGGTGCAGAGATCGACATGGTCGATGATCCGAAGGAGATCGCGCGCCGTCGCATCGCCGAAGCCAATGGTGAGGATCCCGATGCCGGCGCCGAGGCAGCACCGGAGGCCGGCGCTGAGACGTCACCCGATACCACCGCAGAGACGTCGCCCGACCCCGTCGCCGAGGCGGAGGGCAGTGTCGATGACGAGCCCCGGAACGGGTCGCCGAGTACCGGAGTCTGAACATCCTGTGAAGGTGGGCTCAGTCATGTGAGACAATCTTTCACGTGGCAAGAGGAGACGGGCAACTAACGCACGAAATTGACCCCCTGGACCGCGGACCTCAGGATGCTTGCGGAGTATTCGGAGTCTGGGCGCCAGGCGAGGAAATCGCCAAACTCACCTACTTCGGGCTCTACGCTCTGCAGCACCGTGGACAGGAGTCCGCGGGTATAGCTGCCAGCAACGGCAAGCAGATCCTGATCTACCGCGACATGGGCCTGGTCTCGCAGGTCTTCCACGAGCGGGATCTCGAACTTCTGCAGGGGCACATCGCGCTCGGGCATACGCGCTACTCGACGACGGGCTCGCCCTCGTTCGAGAACGCACAGCCGACGTTGGGACCCACCCCGTTCGGGACAGTGGCATTGGCGCACAACGGCAACCTGACGAACTTCGATGAGCTCGAGGCGATGGCCGATGGTCGTCGTGATGACGCCGATCAGGTCGTCAAGGACGCGACGAAGAAGGTCAGCCGCACCCGACCCTTCCGCGACTCCTCCAATGACACCTCTTTGGTCACCGAGCTCTTCGCCACCGAAGAGGGTGAGAACCTCACCGAGGCTGCTCTCAATCTTCTGCCCAAGGTCGAAGGTGCGTTCTCGCTGGCCTTCATGGACGAGAACACCCTCTATGCCGCCCGTGATCGTCACGGTGTGCGGCCGCTGTCGCTGGGTCGGATGGAGAATGGCTGGGTCGTTGCCTCCGAGACCTCGGCTCTCGACATCGTCGGCGCCTCCTTCGTCCGCGATGTCGAACCCGGCGAACTCATCGCCATCGACGAGGACGGTCTGCGTTCCTTCCGCTTCGCCGAACAGGACCAGGCCCGCTGCGTCTTCGAATACGTGTACCTGGCGCGGCCCGACAGCGTGCTCAACGGCAAGACCGTGCACGCGGCCCGGACGCAGATGGGCCGTCAGTTGGCCGACGAGTACCCCGTCGATGCCGACCTCGTCATCGCCACCCCGGAATCGGGAACACCGGCGGCCGTCGGCTATGCCGAACAGTCCGGCATCCCCTTCGGGCAGGGGCTGATGAAGAACGCCTACGTCGGTCGCACCTTCATCCAACCCTCGGACACCCTGCGTCAGCGCGGCATCCGACTCAAACTCAATCCGCTGCGTGAGAACATCGAGGGCAAACGCCTCGTCGTCGTCGATGACTCGATCGTGCGCGGCAACACTCAGCGTGCCCTCGTCCGGATGCTCCGTGAAGCCGGAGCGAAGGAGATCCACGTGCGCATCTCCTCGCCGCCGGTCAAGTGGCCCTGCTTCTACGGCATCGATTTCGCGACCCGCGCCGAGCTCATCGCCAACGGTCTGAACATGGACGAGATCCGCGACAACCTCGGCGCCGACTCCCTGGGATACATCTCCCTCGACGGCATGGTCGAGGCCACACAGCAGGAGCGCAGCCAGCTGTGCACCGCCTGCTTCTCGGGCGAATACCCGATTCCTGTCAACAACACCCCCGCCGAAAAAGGATGTTGAGTTGAGCACCGATCCAGCTAAGTCCACCACCTATGCCGCTGCCGGCGTCGACGTCGAGGCCGGTGACCGCGCCGTCGAAATGATGAAGTCCGCGGTTGCGGCCACGCACAACGCGAATGTCGTCGGAGAGGTGGGTGGTTTCGCCGGACTCTTCGACGTCTCCGTGCTCAAGGACTACGAGCGCCCGCTGTTGGCCTCGTCGACCGACGGCGTGGGCACGAAGGTAGCCATCGCGCAGGCTCTCGACAAGCACGACACCATCGGATACGACCTGGTGGGAATGGTCGTCGATGACATCATCGTGTGCGGTGCCAAGCCGTTGTTCATGACCGACTACATCGCCTGCGGCAAGGTCGTGGCCGAGCGTATCGCCGATATCGTCCGGGGCATCGCCGAGGCGTGTGCCAGTGCCGATGTCGCCCTCGTCGGGGGAGAGACCGCAGAGCACCCGGGGCTGCTCGGCGTCGACGAATACGATGTCGCCGGTGCCGCCACCGGTGTCGTCGATGCGTCCAAGCTGCTGGGGCCGGAGAAGGTCTCAGCCGGTGACGTGCTCATCGGACTGCCGTCCTCGGGCATCCATTCCAACGGCTACTCCCTGGTCAGGCACATCATCGTCGAGGCGGGCTGGGGTCTTGATCGCAATGTCCCCGAATTCGGTCGCACCCTGGGTGAGGAACTCCTCGTTCCCACTCATGTCTACACCGGTGAGCTCAATGCCCTGTTCTCGGCTCTGCCCGATGCTGTGCATGCGGTCTCGCATGTCACCGGCGGGGGACTCTCGGCCAATGTGGCGCGCGTGCTGCCCAAGGGCCTCGTGGCGAAGATGTCGCGGTCCTCATGGGAGATCCCGCCTGTATTCTCGACCCTCGGTGATCTCGGCGGAGTCCCGCAGGATGACCGCGAGCGGACCTGGAACCTCGGCGTCGGAATGGTCCTCGTGACCTCTGCTGACTCCGTCGACAGTGTGCTCGCCGCCAGCCCGGGCTCGTGGGTCCTCGGCGACGTCAGCGTCGACGACGGTGCACTGGCCTCGGAACTCGACTACGTTCAGGGCGCCAAGGGCGTCGACGGCGGAGCCGCCATCCTCGGCTGAGGCTGGCGGACGAAAGCGTTCGGGCAAAGCAGAAGGCGGAGACCGAAGTCTCCGCCTTCTTGCTTGAGCGAATCCGATGCTCAGGTTCTCTGAGCGTCGATCACATCAGTGCTGATCGGTCAAGATTCGCGCTGTGTATAGTCGTCTTCTTCGTCGTCATCGTCGACGTTGTACTTGTCGGCGTAATCCGAATAGTCCGGCTCGTTGTCGTACGGATCTGACGAACCGGACGCCTGCGACTCGGAACCCAGTTCCTGCTGGAGTCTATTCAGGTCGGTGTCCGGGCTGTAATATTTCAGCTTCCGGGCAACCTTGATCTGCTTTGCCTTTGCGCGGCCGCGACCCACTGGCGTGACCCCCTCCGTCGTCATGTGGGGCGAAGCGCCCCGGACTAGATCTCTGCTATGCGCTTAAATCCTACCTGTTCGTAGTGGGAAGTTCCATTTTGAAGCCCGACCTTGGATAGGCTGAAGGCATGTCCTACAGTCGCGATTATGTCGTCACTCTGCGAATCTTCGAACCCACCGTGGTTCATTCCGCATTGCAAGACGACCAGGTGGAAGACAACCGTGCCCGGGTCGAGGAGCTGGTCTCTGCCGACGCGGATCAACGCTTGATCTCACTGCCGCCGAGCCCTGTAGCCGAATCGTTTCGCAATACTCCGATCTTCCTTCCGGCGTCTCAGACTTCGGACGGAGTGGACCGCTACTGCCCCGCTCAAGAGGACATTCGCGGGTGGGAAGCGCTCGAGTCGCTGAGCGAGCACACCTCGAAGGCGACGCTGGACATCATCGCTCCGAAGTCCGTGCGCAGGCGTGCGGCCAGTCGTCGCGCTGAGTGGCTCCAGGATGCCAAGGACACCCGAGTCTTCACTCGGGTTTCGGCCTGGGATGTGCCGCCGTCATGGTGGCTGTTCTTCTCTCTGAGTGAAGACCAGATCATCACGAACGAAACCGATGCCGGGCTGAGAGTCCTCATCCGTACGGACATTCTGGCCGCCTCGGCGAGGATGGAATGGGCGGCGGAGACCGTGGCCGACAAGTCCAAGGTCGTGGACATGGTCGAACAGACCTCGATCTTGGCGCAGTGGGTCGACGGCTTCGATATGAACTCCGTGCTCGAACTCGACCTTGGTGGGATGAGCGATGTGCTCTGGCCCAATGAGGCACCGGAGCTCGTCGATTCGTGGGTGACCGCGCTGTCTAATGACGACCCCGAAACCGCGGTCGCCTCCTTCCAGAAGTACGCGGCGATGTGGGAGCAGCTCAATCTCTACGCCCGCAGCTCCTGAGCTGAGCCGTTCAACTCCTGAGTCGCCGGTACGTGAGTGGCCGCTACGATAGTCTGCGTACCCGCGGCGTCGAGAGAATGAACCACACAGCGCATGGATGAGAAGAAGCGTCGACTCCTGACGAACAGGAAGCCGCCATCGGACACGGCCGGTGAGCCAGGGCCTGCAGACAGGGCAGCGACCGCCACGAAGCCGAAGCCGATGTCGACCTGGTCGATCACCTGGCGCCTCGGCGCGACCGCGGTGGCCCTGATCATCCTCACCTGCGGACAGTTCCTCAACACCAACGACTTCTTCCCGCTCGGGTCACTCACCCAGTACGCGACCGCCAAGGACCTCAACGGCACCGTGAACTCGACCTGTATCGAAGCGCAGTTCCCCGGCGAGGACGAACCACGCCGGCTCGGCTTCAACACGGACACCGTCGGGATCGAACGCGGCGACATCGAATCCCAGCTCGACCGGGTCATCGCCAACCCCGAGCTGATGCAGACCATGGCCGACTCCTTTGAACGCCTGCACCCGAATGAGCCGAAGCCGGAGGAGATGATCCTCTGCCGCACCGTGACTCAGCTGGAGAACGGCCGCAGCGTCGGCGAACCCGAACACAAGATCCTGGCGACCTGGGAGGTGCAGTGAGCAATTCCACCACCGCCGAGGTGAAAGCCGGCAACCGTGTCATCGCCTGGTTCACGCCCCAGCTCCCGCTGGCTCGGGTCGCGGTATTCCGCGTCATCGTCTACATCTTCGTCATCATCGACGTGCTCACCATCTCCGCCGACGTCATCCCGCACGGCTGGACTCCCGAGCTCTATCAGCCCCTGTGGCTGGCCAGATTCCTCCACATCCCACCCGTCAGCGTCCTCGGCGCACAGATTCTGTTGGCCGCGATCATCGTCTTCTCACTGCTGGCGGCCGCCGGAATCCTCCAACGCATCAGCGGCTGGGCCGTGGCGACCACCTTCGGGCTGTGGATGTTCTACACGCAGGGCTACGGCTACGTCGCCCACGACCACATGGCACTCGTCATCGCCGTCGTGGTGCTGCCGACGGTCGGAATCGCACGGTTCCGCGATGTGGGAGCCACCTCGGCGAAGGCAGGGTGGGCACTGCGGGTCGTGCAGATCTCCGTCGTCCTCACCTACTTCTACTCGGTGGTGATGAAGTGGATCGCCTCGGGCAACATCACCCACT
The DNA here is from genome assembly GCF_028201555.1 of Brevibacterium sp. BDJS002. NCBI lineage: Bacteria > Bacillati > Actinomycetota > Actinomycetes > Micrococcales > Brevibacteriaceae > Brevibacterium > Brevibacterium sp. BDJS002. The sequence goes on from NZ_CP116392.1 coordinate 817,724, forward strand.
GGGCCAACGGGGCTGTGATCATCTGGGCGCTGATGCGCCGCGGTGCCGAATGGTCGAAGCCGTTCCTCGAGATGCCGGGTCTTCTCATCGCCGGGCAGTGGGCAACTCTCGTCTTCGAGTTCCTCTCGCCGATCGTGCTGTTCTTCAAGGGCAAGTGGCTCTACGGTACCGTCATCTTCTTCATGCTCTTCCACCTCATGACCTACATCGCCCTGGGCATCCACTTCCTCCCGACCGTCATCTGCTGGGCGGCGTTCCTGCCCCTGGAGAAGCTCGTGCCGAAGCGGTTCGCAGCGACTCGCTGACCGGTCCCCAGTGACGCGCTAAGTGTCTTGCCGCAGGGCGTCGAGGACACGTTTGACGGCTGCGCGTTCGGCGGTGTCGGGGGCCATGACCGCCACAACCCACCGCGTGGTCGCTACCCCCTTCAACGGGAGAAGCGTGAGCCCGGCGCCCTTCGGGGTCGTGAATCGCGGCAGCAGGGCGACTTGGTCACTCGAGGACACGATCGCCTCGATGAGTCGGTTGTCCCGGATGCGCTGAGTGACCTCGAGCTCGCGTCCGGTGACATGTTCTATCGACGTCAGAATCGTGGCGAAGGGGAAACCGTGGGGCACACTGATCCACTGAACGTCGACGAGGTCAGCAGGCGTGAGCTCATCCCGACCTGCCAGTGGGTGGGAATCTGCGACCGCGACGTCGATGGGTTCGGTCGCCAGGGACTCGACGCTCAGCCCGTTGGTCCCCGCGGGTCGTTCGGAGATGAGGCTGTGGGCGACGACGATGTCGACGTCGGAGGTCAGGCCCGCGAACTCGTGTTCGGCCAGGTCCACGTCGACGGTGCGCAGGGTGATCTTCGGGCTCGTCTCTCGCAGCTGCCGGAGCGCAGGGGGCACCAAGTAGGTCAGTGCGCTGGGCAATCCGGCAATCCGGACTTCTCCGGAGGCCTCGCCGAGGTAGTCCTCCCAGTCCGCTTCCACGCGGGCAAGTGCCGAGGCCACGTCCTGCCCTCCGGCAGCCAGGAGTCGCCCGGCAGGCGTGAGTTTGAGACTGCGACCGGCAGGTTCGACGAGACGATGTCCGACCTCCCTGGTTGCCTGCTTGAGCTGCTGGGACACCGCTGAAGGCGTGCGAAACGTGGCTTCGGCGACAGCCGTGACGCTTCCGCGTTCGGCGAGTTGGCGCAGCAGCTCGAGGTGCCGGGGATCCATGCGCCCATGCTACAAGAATGAAGTTCAGCTACAAGGTTGGTGAAGAATAATTCGATTGTGTTAACTGTCAGTGCGCAGAACAATGGAGTCATGTCGTTCAAGCACTGTCTTCTCGCCGCCTCGGTGGCTGTCATGTGGGGACTGAATTTCCTCGCAATCGATCTCTCCCTCGATCAGTTCCCGCCCTTCTTCCTCGTCGCCCTGCGCTTCGCCGTGCTCGCGCTACCCGCTCTGCTCTTCATCCCGAAGCCTGACGTGAAGTTCCGGTGGATCGTAGGCTATGGACTCGGATTCGGCCTCCTGCAGTTCCTCTTCCTCTATTGGGCGATGGCGGCGGGTATGCCGGCAGGACTTGCTTCCCTCGTGCTTCAGGCCTCGGGGCCGTTCACGGTGCTGCTGGGAATGACGTTCCTGCGCGAGCGGGTCCGGGGATCGCAGATGGCATTCCTCATCGTGGCCATGGCCGGTCTGGGTGTCGTCGGCTGGCAGCGCCTCGATTCGAGCGCGAGCTTCCTACCGTTCCTCCTCACCCTCGCCGGTGGCCTGGGCTGGGCGATCGGCAACATCTGCAACCGACAGGCCCACTCGGTCGAGCCGGTGAAATTCACGATGTGGATGTCCGTCATCCCGCCGGTGCCGATGCTCATCCTCTCCCTCTTCGTCGAGGGCCCGAGCACGATCAGCCACTCTCTGACGACGCTGCTGACCCCGACCGGTTGGTTGGGCATCGCTGGCCTCGTCTACACGGTTGTCATCGCCACAATCCTCGGTTCCGGCATCTGGTCATGGTTGATGTCGCGCAATCCTGCCGGAGTCGTTGCTCCGTTCTCGATGCTGGTGCCGATCGTGGGCATGAGTGCCGCCTGGTTCTTCCTCGGCGAGACAGTGTCGTTCGGTGAGCTGTGCGGGGCGGCGCTCGTCATCATCGGCGTCCTCGGCGCGGGGATGCGGGCTGCGAAGGGACCGAAGATTCTCGCCGAAGTGGTTCCTGCAGACGCCGAAGACGTGGCCGACGTCGACGAGCCCAGCCCCGACGTCCCCGCGGGGACGTGCTGACCGGTGAACCGCCAAACGGACACCGTTCACCGTGCGAATGTTTCGGCGCTACGATCACCTCACCACCACCTGTGAGTCGCGGGAGCCAATCACGACGACCGGATGCTCGCAGTCAGTTCTCAAGGGAGAAGAAGTGTCACCGAAGTTCGCCGATCGCATCGCTCGGGTCCAGCCGTCCGCCATCCGTGAGCTGCTGAAATACGGTGATGACCCTGCGATCACGTCATTCGGCGGTGGCTACCCGGATCCGAGTCTGTTCCCCGTCGCAGAACTCCAGCAGGTCTTCGCCGACGTCCTCGCAAACGAAGGCGCGACGGCTCTCCAATACACCGCCTCTGTGGGGCTGCCTGGACTGCGCGCGCAGATCGCCAAGCGCATGTCGAACCAGGGTGCGGCAACCGATGCCGACGACGTGCTCGTCCTGCAGGGAGCCCAGCAGGGGCTCGACCTCGTGGCGAAACTCCTCATCAATCCCGGCGACGTCATCGTCACGGAGAACCCGACGTTCCTCGGTGCCCTCATCGCCTTTAACCCCTGCCAGCCCGAGTACGCCGCCGTCGACATGGACTCCGAAGGCATGGACGTCGACGCCCTCGAAGCAACATTGCGGTCAACGGAGAACGTCAAGTTCATCTACGTCATCCCCGACTTCCAGAATCCGACGGGAGTCACGCTCAGCCTCGAGCGGCGCCGACGCCTGATCGAGCTAGCCAACGAATACGACGTCCTCATCCTCGAGGATTCGCCCTACCGCGAACTCCGGTTCGAAGGTCAGCAGCTGCCGACGCTGCGCTCGCTGGACACGGAGAACCGGGTCATCCACCTCGGCAGTTTCTCCAAGATCCTCGCCCCAGGCGTGCGCCTGGGGTGGGTGAGCGCGGCACCGGAGATCCTCGACAAACTGGGCCTGCTCAAGCTCGCTGCCGACACGCAGTCGTCGACCCTGAACATGACCGCCACGACCAGGTTCTTAGAGTCCTTCGACATCGACGCCCACATTGAACGCGCCCGTGCCGTCTACCGCGCCAAGCGCGATCTCATGCTCTCGTCGATGGCCGAGCATTTCCCCGCCGAGGTGGCTGTGACCACTCCTGAAGGCGGGCTTTTCACCTGGGTGACCTTCCCCGAAGGCTTCGATGCGGAGGCGTTCATGGCCGAACATGCCCTGCCCGAAGCCGGAGTCGCCTACGTGCCCGGAGGATCGTTCTTCCCGGCCGAACAACGCAGCAACTATGCCCGGTTCAGTTACTCGGGTCAGTCTGACGAGGAGATGGTCGATGCCCTCACCCGGCTGGGCGGGATACTCCGCGACCACATCTGAGCGAGATCATCAACGATCGTCACCGAGCCGGACCGGGGGCGAACGCGGGTAGCCGACGAAACGCGGCTGAGGTAGTGCCAAATCGCAGCCGCGGGCATACGGTCAGCATATGACCGTCAAACCCAGGGTCGCTCCAGCGCCGGAGGCACCCACAGCACTCGCCGCTTCGGCGGTGCTCGCGGGTGCGCTGTGCCTGTCGATCTCAGCGATCCTAGTCAAGCTCGCGGGCGTGGATGCGGCGACGACCGCCGTGCTGCGGTGCGCGATCGCCGTCATTGCACTCATCCCGTTGGCGCTTCTTGAACGTCGGCGTCACGGCGGTCTTTCGCGATCGGGCATCCTCTGGGCGATTGCGGCCGGAGTTGCGCTGGGCATCGACTACATTGCGTGGACGGCGTCGATCTACCTCGTGGGTGCCGGCGTTGCGACCGTGCTCGTCAACGTCCAGGTCATCGTTCTCCCGCTGCTGGCTCTGATCATCGACCGTGAGCGTGTGAGTGTTCGGTTCCTCATCTCCCTGCCGTTGATGCTCATCGGCGTCGGCCTGGTGGGCGGGATCGTGACCCTGGCCGAGGTGGGGGACAACGCCGTACTCGGCACAGTTCTCGCCCTCATCGCCGGGATCGGATACGGCGTGTACATGTTCCTCACCCGACGAGGGACGAGGCGCAAGGCCGAGGGAACGATTCAGCCGCTAGCCTGGGCGACCGCCTCGGCGGCGGTGACATCGGCGGTCATCGCCCAGTTCACCGGCGGCCTCCATCTCACCGGGATCGGCCCAAGCGCGTGGATGTACCTCATCGCTCTGGCCCTGCTGGGGCAGGTGGTGGCCTGGCTGCTCATCAATCGGGGAAGCGTCCGGCTGGTGCCGTCGATGACGGCGAGCCTGCTGCTCATCCAACCCGTGCTCGCCCTCGTCCTCGCGGCGCTGATCCTCGGCGAGCAGCTCACCGTGGGCCAGGCACTTGGTGCCGGCCTCGTCGTCGTGGCGGTCGCTGTGGCCAATGGTGTGTGGCGGAGGCATTCGCGCCGCCGACGGCAGATCCTCAGGGAGCCAGGCTCGGGGCCTCGGTGATGCCGAACTGCGTCTTCAGCGCTCGCTGAGCCGCGAACCAGCCGTTCATGCCGTGCACGCCGGGTGCGGGTGGGGTCGCGGCCGAACACAGGTAGGCACCGGGGACGCCGAGGCCGTAGTTGTCCCAGCTGGTGCGTGGGCGGGCCATCATCCGGTAGAAGGAGACGAGCCCGGTGGCGATGTCGCCGCCGATGTAGTTCTGGTTGTGCCCGGCCATCTCTGATGCGGGAATCGAGTTGTACGTGACGATGGTGTCGCGGAAACCGGGGGCGAAGCGTTCGATCTGATCGATGATGTACTGGGCCGGATCGAGAGGGCAGTCGAAGGGGACATGAGCATACGTCCACAATGGGCGCAGGCCGCCCACCTCGCGCGATGGGTCGAACACAGTGGGGTCGGAGACCAGGCTGACCGGGTGAGCGGGCATGCGTCCGGCGATCACGTCCGCCTCGGCGGCGGCCATCTGCGCCCGGGTACCACCGACGTGGATGGTGCCGGCCCGGTTGATGTTGGGATCGGCCCAGGGCACGGGTCCGTTTAGGACGAAGTCGACCTTGGCCGCGGCGTTGCCCTGCTTGAAGCTGCGCAGCGACCTGTCGACCTTGGCCGGGATGAGACCGGAGAAGATCTGTGCGGCATTGAGCGCCGAGGTGTCGAGGAGGTACGCGCGAGCCGCCGGCATATCGGAGACGTGATCGATGCGCGCATTCGTCGTCACCGAACCGCCGTGTGCTTCGAGGTCGGCGACCATGGCATCGATGATCGCCTGCGAACCGCCGACAGGGGAGGGCCAGCCGCCGGCGTGGGCAATGGTCGAGAGCATTGTGGCCGTGGCGGCTGTGCCCATGGATGGCAGCCCGCCGATCGCGTGGGCGGCGACACCGGTGAACAGGGATTGAGACGTCTCATGGGACAGCGGAATGTTCCAGGCCGGGCTGGCCTGGGTCAGCAGCCGCAGCCCGAACTTCACCACATTGGCGATGCCGGGAACGTCGCGCAGCGTCTCCGGGATGGAGCGCTTGTCGCCCAGCGACAGCCAGATCGCATCATCGACGCGCTCGAGCAGTGGGGCGAAGAAACGCCGCCATTCGGGACCGGCCGCGCCGAGGTGGTCGACCGTGGTCTCGAGATCGTGGAAGGCCAGCGCGGCTGGCTGATTGTCGAGCGGTTGAGCGTAGGAGACCTCGGGGGTGGTGAACTCGAGACCCCGGGCGCGCAGGTCGAAGTCGACGAAGAACGGGCTCGAGATCGCCAGCGGGTGCACGGCCGAGCAGATGTCATGGGTGATGCCGGGGGCCAGTCCCAGGTCAAGGGTGCGGGCGCCGCCGCCGATGGTCGACTGGGCCTCATACACCTGCACGGACAGGCCCGCCCGAGCCATGGTGACCGCGGCGGCCATGCCATTGGGCCCGGATCCGACGACAACGGCATCTACCTCAGCATTGCTCATGGGCTCAGTCTAGGGGAGGGGACTGACACGCTTTGGTTGGCTGTCTCCTAGTCCTCGGCAACTGTGTTCTCGGTCCTTGGGTTCCCCGCTGACTCCTCAGAGAGTCGCCGCAGGGTGGGGAGCTCGAGATCTTCGTTGTCGAAAATCCACGTTGCCGACCTCCACGGCGAGCATTCTGCGAGATAGAGACGCTGGCCGCCGACATAACGATGGTTGGACTGTGACTCGGGGTCCGAATCATATGTGCCGGGGATTCGTTCGTTTCCCCGGGGTACTGAGACCGTAAAAGGAACCTGCACCCACACGCTCGCATCCCACAGATCGCGAAGTTCGGGCCGGTGGAGAAAGATCCCATCCACGAGGAGGACACAGTTCTGCGGCAGGTCGAGCTGTGCGGGTAAAACGGTCACGTCGGCATCAACATCCCAGAACGATGGAACCACCGATGCTCCCTGTCTGAACGGAATGACGACGGATCGGATGAAGGCTTCGTAGTCATAAGAGTCCCGGTAGAAGGAATCGGGCCCACGACCATTGGTGTATCTGACCGAGCGGGGATGGTGGAATCCGTCGATGCTCAGCGACGCAACCGGGCGAAGCCCGTCCTGGGCTGCCAGTTGGACCAATTCCTCGGCGAGGACGCTCTTGCCCGCTCCATCGAGCCCGTCAATGGCCACGAGGCTGCGCCCACCGGCAGCGGACTCTCGCACTTGCGAGAGCAGTCGGCAGAGCACTGCGGCGCGAGTGCCGTCTCCGTTGGTGTTCGGCATCTCACCCCTGCACATACGCCTCATCGAAGAAGGCCAACTCCAATTCGACCGCTCGGTGCCAGATGCGCGACAACCTGTCTCGCACCGCGGCGGATTCCGCGTCCTCGCCAGTGGGGAAGACTCGCTCGAGTTCGTCGATGAGGAACTGCACCCACGCCCGGAAATCCTCACCACGGTGCAATTCGATCCACCCGGAATGGACTCGGCGTACAGGCATCGGTTCCGAGCGCTCGCCCCAATCGAGGTAGAGCCATTCGGCGATGACGAGCACGACCAGCAGGTCCGCGTAGGACGCCGAGTCGACGGCTTCGTACATGAGGTCACGGAAGCCCTCAGTCGGCCCAGTCAGCTGGGGGTCAGCGTAGTCGGTGGCAGGGACACCCACCTCGGCGAAGGCCGTGAGGAAATACGAATCCTCGTCGGCTTCGAGGAACCCGAGCTGTTTGGCAAACCGCAGCTTCGGCCCTACGGCATCGCCATAGGCAACGCATGCGCCGAGCATCGAGAGAAACGATTCGAAGAACTGGTAATCCTGGATCAGGTACTTCCTCATCACGGAGTCGTCGACCGTGCCGGCAAACAGTTCGGTGACGAATCTATGCCCGACCGCGGCCTCCCAAGCGGAAGACGCCTCCGCTCTCAGCGCCGCAACAGGCCCTCCTGGGGTCAGCCGAATGCTGCTGATCGTGTGTTTCGTGTCGACATCGCTCATCGGTGTCACTCCTCACTTCCTCCGCCGGTGCTTACCGGATCAGGTTCGAAGGGTCTGCTTGCGCACTCTCAGCGTCAGTCTTCTGGCGCTCCCCTGTGGTGTTTCGAGCCTAGCATCGGCGGCGCGTAGACTCACGACCATGGCTATCGCAAAGCAGCCCGTCATCGTCATCGATGCTCCCGACGCCGGTGAACTCGCGGAATTCTACGGAAAACTCCTCGACTGGCAGGTCAGAGTCGATGACGATGGCACCTGGGCAGAGATCACATCCGAATCCTGGCCCCCGATCTGCTTCCAGCAGGTTGAGGACTACCACGCACCCAGCTGGCCGGGGCAGTCCCACCCGCAGCAGATGCACATCGATGTCGTCGTCGATGACCTCGACGTCGCCGAGGCTGCCGTGGTCGAACTCGGTGCAGGGAAAGCCGTCGACCAGCCGGGGGACACCTTCCGCGTCTTCCTCGACCCGGCAGGCCATCCGTTCTGTCTCGTCCTGAACTGACGTTCTCACCAGCAGCCTCGAGCTGAGTCGAGACTAGAGTGATCACATGCACGTGATCACCTCTTTCGACGACCTCGAACCGGTTCCGTGGGCCAATGGGGCAGGGGAGACGACCGAGCTCGTCTCACTCATCCAGTCCCAGGCTCTGACCCCGAACCTTCGACGCTGGCGCCTGAGTATTGCGCGATTGGACCGTCCTGCTGCGTTCTCGCCGCTGCCGGGCTTGGCGCGGACCTTCCTCCCCATCGGCGCCGAGGTGGCCCTTGAGATCGATGGACAGGTGCACTCAGTGACGCCGGCAGCGCCGGTGAAATTCCGTGGGGAGCAGAACGTCTCCCTCAGCAGTCTGGAAGAGCCGTGCTTCGCGCTCAACCTCATGGTCGAGACGGATGACCAGGCCACCTCGGAGCAAAATGCCCTACAGATGACGACACAATTCACCGGTTCGGCGCTGTTCGCAGTCACCTTGGAATCGGGCCCCGGATACCCGAAATTCCAGCTGCTGGAACTCGAGCAGACGAACGTACTTCCGGGCCACCTCGGCGTGGCCATTCTGCACTGAAAAACGGGGCGTCGTGGGCGCCCGTTTTGGACCTGCGAATATCCTGCAAAGCGCCTGTCCTGTGCGTCACACAGGTCGGTATCATCGCAGGTCAGCGACCACAGAGTGGCCGTCTTCTCACAGCGTTGTCCCAGCCTTCGAAGAGGAGGGTCAGGAACCCCGAAAACAGCCAGCCGATACTGGACTCAGAGACCAGTCATCGGAGGTATTTTGGTGTCGAATCAGCATGAGTCATGCAGACTGAATGAGCAAGAATGCACAGCGGCCGCGCAGGCGTCTCAGACCCTGCCTCTGATCACCGAAGAACTCGCCGCCACACATGCCAGAAACACCCAGTCGGCACCGACGGCGACCTCGCTTGTGACCACACCGGTGATGCCACCGAATCCGATCCGACGCGAAGAAGCGCCGGTGCCAACTACGTCGACCGAGTCGGCGACTCGGATGATGCAGGAGAACACCACAGCCGTCGACGAATCGACTGCGAAGGACGAAGTCGTTGAGAAGGAAAAGAAGGAGAAGAGCGCCAACAGGGTTTCAGCGACTCAGCTCCTTGCCGGTGCTGCCGCCGCAGCCACCTCATCGGTCATCGGCGGACAACTGGGTGTCGCCGGAACGGTCGTCGGCGCAGGCGTTGCCAGCATCATCACCGGCCTCGCGGTGACTCTCTATACGAGCAGCCTCGACAAAGGCAAAGAGAAGATCAAAGAAGTCGGCACGAAGCTCGCTCCGGCCGTCAAAGCGAAATCACTCGGCGCCAAGACGCAGCGAGCGGCCGCGGTCGCAGAGCCCAAGGCGGACGCATCATCGAACGCCACCAGCACGTTCGGGAACCTGAGCGACCAGGCAGCCGACGATGCGAGCGCCGACACCAGAGGCGAGGAACCGAAGTCGTGGTGGCAGAAGCTGCGCCGCAAACGAGTCCTCTACCCGGTGACCATCGGGGTGGCGACCTTCGGGATCGGGCTGGGGGCCGTGGTCATGGCCGAGTCATTCACCGATGCCGATATCTCGCCCGGAACCTCACAGATCTCACGGTCCGTCTCCGGAGACTCCGGCACCGAGGACGAAACCGGCACCTCACAGGACAGCGGCGCCGACTCCGAATCCGGTGCAGACGGTGCGGGAAGTCAACCCAATCAGAACTCGAACCCGGGCACCACTGACAACGGTTCGACCGCGAGCCAGGGACAGTCCACCTCGGCGAACGAGGGCAGCTCCACCACCTCCACGGCGTCCGATCAGACAGGGACCGACCAGGGCACCGAATCCACCTCCTCCACGGCCACCGGCGAGGAGAGCAGCGGGGCTGGCAGTGACTCAACTTCATCCGGCAGCACCGGGGCAGACACCTCCGGCGGCTCGGCAGGCTCCTCCGACTCAGGTGCCAGTTCCGGTTCCCAAGATGGAACGGGAAGCTCCGGAGCCGGCAGCGCAGGCTCAAGCGGTTCTGGATCGAGTGGCGCAGGAAGCGGGTCCGGATCGGGGTCGGTCGGAAGCGGAAGCGGCGCGACGGCCGAAGGCTGAGGACCAGGAATATTTCCAGGGGCCGTCTCGGTTGAACCAGATAGGGAACCTGGATAGTGTGAAATTTGGCTGCGACAGTCTTCTGCACGCTGCCAGGAACTCGATATCAGGGGAGTCACGGTCGACCCTTCGCTTCAGCACATGTTGAGGCGTGCTGCTCGTCCTATGATGGATGAAGTGGACCGGGAAGATGACTCCCTGTCGCTCAATCGGTTGAAGGAGAAGCAATGACTAAACACGCTGATCATGAACATCCAGGATTCGACGGCACGAAGCCCTCGACGACCGAATCAGGTGCCCCACGAGAGTCCGACGCGCACTCGCTGAGTGTCGGAGCAGACGGCCCGCTCCTCCTCCACGATGTTGCACTCGTTGAGAAGCTGGCTCGGTTCGACCGCGAACGCGTTCCCGAGCGCAGCCCCCATGCCAAGGGATCCGGCGCCTTCGGCGAACTCGAGATCACTGCAGACGTCTCCGCCTACACCCGGGCGAAGTTCCTGCAGAAGGGCACGAAGACACCGATGCTCGCACGGTTCTCCACCGTCGCCGGTGAGCTGGGCTCACCCGACTCCTGGCGCGACGTGCGCGGATTCGCACTCAAGTTCTACACCGAAGACGGAAACTTCGACATGGTGGGCAACAACACCCCCGTGTTCTTCGTCCGCGACCCGATGAAGTTCCCCGACTTCATCCACTCCCAGAAGCGCACACCCGATTCGGGGCTGCGCAGCAACAACATGCAGTGGGACTTCTGGTCGCTCTCGCCTGAATCGGCGCACCAGGTCACCTATCTCATGGGACCGCGTGGTCTGCCCAAGACCTGGCGGAACATGAACGGCTACTCTTCCCACACCTACATGTGGGCCAACGAAGCCGGAGAACGGTTCTGGGTTCAGTACCACTTCCACACCGATCAGGGCGTGGAGAACATGAGCAACGAAGAGGCCGGCAAGCTCGCCGGTGAGGACGCGGACATCCATCGCCGCGACCTGTTCGATGCGATCGAGCGCGGCGACTACCCATCCTGGACCGTCAGCGTCCAGATCATGCCCTACGAAGAGGCCAAGACCTACCGCTTCAACCCCTTCGACCTCACCAAGACCTGGTCGAAGAAGGACTACCCGCTCATGGAGATCGGCAAGTTCACGCTCAATAAGAACCCGTCGAACCACTTCGCCCAGATCGAGCAGGCTGCATTCAGCCCCTCGAACACCGTGCCGGGCACCGGAATCTCGCCCGACAAGATGCTCATGGGCCGTGTCTTCTCCTACCCGGACGCGCAGCGCAATCGCATCGGCACGAACTTCAACCAGCTGCCGGTCAACGCTCCCGTCACGAAGACCAATTCCTATGACAAGGAAGGTCAGATGGAGTTCCACCATTCAGGTGATGCTCCGAACTATGCCCCGAACTCCTATGGCCGGTCCTACCAGGCCGAGGAGACTCAGGTCGAGGCACGGTGGGAATCCGATGGTGAGCTGGTCCGCAGTGCCGCCACTCTGCACGCAGAGGACGACGACTTCGGTCAGGCACACACACTGATCCGCGAGGTCTACTCCGAAGAGGAGCGTCAGGGTCTCATCGAAACCGTCGTCGGTGCACTCAAGGACGGCGTGGAAGAGCCCGTGCTCTCCAACGTCTTCCAGTACTGGCGCAACATCGATGAAGAGGTCGGCCGCGCCATCGAGGACAAGTACAAGTCCGAGACTAAGTGAGTCGGCTGGCGGAGTGAACTCCGCCGTCTGAACACACAGCAACCCTCCGGGAGCTGAGCCACTTTTAGCGAAGTGGCTCAGCGACCGGAGGGTTGCTGGCGTCTGTGCGAGCTCAGTCGTCGATCTCGTCGAGCAGCTTCTTCTCGTCGATGGCCAGCTGCTCCTTGTCGAGGTGCTGCATGAAGTGCTTCTTGCCCCTGGCGTACCAGAGCACAACGCTGATGATGAGCACCGCGAGGACCGCGATGGGGGAGTAGTTGAACGTCGAGATGGTGATCGGCAGCGTGGGCGGCAGGACGAACAGGATGCAGATCAGGATCACCCAGACGACTGCGACCCACCCGATGACCGCGCTCCAGCGGCCTAAGTTCCACGGACCCGGCTTGAACGAGTCGCCTTTGAGTCTGCGCAGCAGCACAGGTGCAACATAGGCGATGTAGAGCCCGATCACCGCCACGCTCGTCACCGCCAAGTAGGCGGTCTCATTGAACAGCGCAGGCACCGTCAGCACCGAGGACAGCACGATGCACAGCCAGATCGAGTTCGTGGGAGTTCCGGTGCGTGGGTTGACCTTCTTCCAGTACTTGGACCCGGGAATCGCGTCATCGCGGGAGAACGCGTAGCTCATCCGCGAGTTCGCCGTCACTGATGCCATGCCGCAGAAGAACTGGGCGCCGCAGACGATGAAGAGCAGGAACTTCGCCATCGTCGGATTGTTCAGAGCATCGAGGAACACCTGCGCAGGCGGCAGTCCCGTGGCGGTGGCGTTGAGCGCGGTCAGCCCTGCCTCGGAACCGTCTTGGATGGCGGCAGTGATCGAATACAGCAGGATCCAACCGCCGATGATCGAGATCAGCACGCTCATGACGATGCCCTTAGGCGCTGCGGTCGAGGCGTTCTTCGTCTCCTCGGCCACGTGGGCCGAAGCGTCATAGCCGGTGTATGTGTACTGGGCCATCAGCAGGCCCATGAGGAAGACGAAGGGCATGAACGTGAACCCGGTTTCGTTGTGCCAGGCCGTCATGGTCCAACTGAACGACTGGTGCTTCGTGGGCATGATCCACAGGGCAGCGACGATGATGAGCACACCGACGATATGCCACCAGGCAGAGACGCCCGAGAGCAGGTTGACCAGGTTGACCCCAAAGGTGTTGAGCAGACCGTGCAGAGTGATGATGACGAGGAACAGGATGAAAGTGTTGAGTGCGGTGGGCACGACACCGAAGGTCAGCGCCGCGAAGGCCATCATGGTCGTGGCCGCGCCGTAGTCGATGGCCGCAGTCACGGCCACCTCGCCGAGGAAGTTGAACCATCCGACGTACCAGGCCCAATGCCGTTTGTTGCGTTTGGCTAAGCGACCGGCCCAGAAATAGAGCCCACCGGCCGTTGGGTACTTCGAGCAGACCTCGGCCATGGCCAGCGCCACGCAGAGGACGAAGACGCCGACCAAGGGCCAGCCGATCGTGATCGCAGCCGGACCGCCCGACCCCAGCGCGATGCTGTAGGAGGTGATACAGCCGGCGAGGATCGAGATGATGGAGAAGGAGACGGCGAAATTGCCGAAACCCGACATCCCGCGCTTGAGTTCCTGTTTGTACCCGAGCTCGGCAAGACTGGCCTCATCGGCGCTGAGGGCTGGACCTGGTGTCGGGTCATTGGGTGGTGCGGCTTCATTGCTCATGGAGAACACCGTTCTTCTCGAAATGATTGTTTCCAGAGGGCTCGGTCCGCGGTTCCGAAGTGGTCGTCGCTGACCGATCGGCATCGTCGGGATCAGGCCCGCCGTCGGCGCAGGCCCCGAAACCGGCGCATGCGGAAGTCACGAAATTAGTGCGTGACGCAGTTCACAACTCTGTTCTGTCGTTGAGCTTCTCACCGCGGAAATGGTTTGTCAATAGGTATTTGCGCAGACCTAAAAACAGAACTGTCCTCAATTTATCCGGGACTATTGCGTATCAATGGTTCGGTGGCATACCTTAAATGTGAGAGTCTTCCCAAGCCACCACTGCAGCGAAGCGTGATCACCGCAGGAATGCAGAGCGTCGCAAAGATGCGCACGCGTCACCTGGGCGTGCTACCGAAAAGAGGAACCATGAGCGTGACTTCATCAGACCTGACCCTGGAACAGCTGCAGGCAGAGATCGCCGCCGGCCGCGTCGATACCGTGCTCGTCGCCGCCACAGACATGCAGGGCAGGCTCCAGGGCAAAAGGATCACCGGACGGTTCTTCATCGACGAGGTGATGGACAACGGCACCGAAGGCTGCAACTACCTCATGGCCGCCGACGTGGAGATGAACACCGTCGACGGCTACGAACTCACCTCCTGGGAACGCGGCTACGGCGACCTCAAGTTCGTCCCCGACTACTCGACCCTGCGCCGCATCCCCTGGCACCCGGCGACCGTGATGGTCCAATGCGACCTGGCCTTCCTCGACGGATCACCGCTGAGCGTCTCACCACGACAGGTGCTCAAGGCTCAGCTGGAGCGCCTCTCGACGCTCGGCTACGCACCCATCGGCGCCACAGAACTCGAATTCGCCCTCTACAACACCGGCTACCGCGAGGCGATGGGCAACGACTACCGGAACCTCGAAGCCGCCAGCACCTACAACATCGACTACTCGCTCTTCGGCACCGGCCAGGTCGAAGGCTACCTGCGACGCCTGCGCAATGAGATGGACGGCGCTGGCCTCTACACCGAAAGCGCGAAGGGCGAATGCAACCTCGGTCAGCTCGAGGTCGGCTTCCGCTACACCGACATGCTCACCACGTGCGACAACCACGTCGTCTACAAACTCGGCGCCAAGGAGATCGCGGACCAGGAGGGTAAGTCGGTGACCTTCATGGCCAAGCCCAACGACCGCGAAGGCAGCTCCTGCCACATCCACATGAGCCTCAGCGACACCAACGGAACACCGGTCTTTCCTGCAGGCCATGGCACCGAGATGTCCGAGACGATGAAGCACTTCGTTGCCGGCGTCGTCGCCACTCAGCACGACTTCACCTACCTCTACGCTCCGAACATCAACTCCTACAAACGCTTCGCCGACGGCTCCTTCGCCCCCACCGCCGTCGGCTGGGGATGGGACAACCGCACCTGTGCCGTGCGCATCGTCGGCCACGGCCCGGCACTGCGCTTCGAACAGCGCGTCCCCGGTGCCGACGCCAACCCCTACATCGCGACTGCGGCTCTCATCGCGGCCGGAATCCACGGAATCGAGAACAAACTCGAACTGCCCGAGGCCCTCGAGGGCAATGCCTACACACAGGACGTGCGGAGCATTCCGCGTCGCCTCCACGACTCCGTGGCCGCCTTCGGATCCTCCGACATCGCCCGCAGCGCCTTCGGCGACGAGGTCGTGGACCACTACACCCACGCCGGCAAAGTGGAGATGGCGGCCTTCGACGCAGCGGTCACCGATTGGGAGGTCCGGCGTGGCTTCGAACGACTCTGATCAGAACCCAGCCGCTGACCCGGGGCCCCACCGCCCACTCATCGGCCTGCCCACCTACTACGGCCGCGGCCAATTCGGAGTCTGGGACAGGGACGCGGCGTTCCTGCCCAGCGTCTACGTCACCGCCGTGACCAGGGCCGGTGGCCGCGTCGTCCTCCTGCCACCGGAAGATCCGTGGACGCTTGCCGAGGTGGCCGAACTCGACGGCATCATCCTCACCGGAGGCGATGACGTCGACCCCGCCCTCTACGATGCTCAGGCCCATCCCCGCACCCAGGCGCCCAATGTGCGTCGCGATTCCTTCGAGATCACCCTGTACCGTCACGCCCGCACCGCGAAGGTGCCGGTGTTCGCGATCTGCCGCGGCGCCCAGATCGTCAACACCGTCCACGGCGGAACCTTGCACCAGCACGTGCCCGACCTTGCGGACTTCGGCGCTCACGAGGCAGAGAAGAAGGACGAATTCGCCGAGGTGGCCGTGACGACTGCGCCCGACACCGCCGTAGCCGGCCTGATCGGAACCGGTGCCACAGTCAGGTGCCATCATCACCAGGCCATCGACCGCCTCGGCGATGGACTGATCGTCAGCGCACACGCCGCCGACGGGTGCATCGAAGCACTGGAAACCCCGGACGGGTCGATGCTCGCGGTGCAGTGGCACCCTGAAGAGACACTCGAAGATCTGCGCCTGTTCACCGGACTCGTCGAGGCCGCGGCACGACGCGCACAGAAGACGAAACCCGCACCACCACTGAACGCCACACCACCACAGACGAAGGCGGAGGCCCACCGATGACCGAAGTGATCAACCCCGCGACCGAGGAGCTCATCACCTCGGTCGAATCGCACAGCGCCGAGGCGACGAAGGATGCGATCGGCCGGGCCGCCGACGCCTTCACCCGGTGGCGGACCACGGCACCAGCCGAGCGAGCCGAACTGCTGCGCGCCTTCGCCCGCGCTGTCGACGCCGATATCGACAACCTCGCGGCACTCGAAGTCGCCGAGGCCGGACACACCATCGGCAACGCCCGGGGCGAGGCCGGCAACGTCCGCGACGTCCTCAACTACTTCGCCGGGGGAGTAGAACGCCACCTCGGCGATCAGATACCAGTGGCCGGGGGCGTCAATGTCACCTTCAACGAACCACTCGGAGTCGTTGGCATCATCGTGCCATGGAACTTCCCGATGCCGATCGCCGGCTGGGGGTTCTCACCGGCACTCGCCGCGGGCAACACCGTGGTCCTCAAACCCGCCGAGCTGACCCCGCTGACGGCGATCCGCCTCGGCGAACTGGCCCTGCAGGCCGGAATCCCCGACGGAGTCTTCCAGGTCATCCCCGGCAAGGGCTCGGTCGTCGGACAGACGTTCACCGACGATTCCAGGGTCGCGAAGATCGTGTTCACCGGATCGAGCGCGGTGGGCGAGAAGATCATGGCCGACGCGGCCAAGACGATGAAGCGCACGACACTGGAACTCGGCGGCAAGTCCGCGAACATCGTCTTCGACGACGCCGACCTCGAACTCGCCGCAGCCACCGCACCCTACGGAGTCTTCGACAACGCCGGCCAGGACTGCTGCGCGCGCTCGCGCATCCTCGTCCACGACTCCGTCTTCGACCGATTCATGGAACTCCTCGAACCCGCAGTCTCCGGAGTCGTCGTCACCGACCCCAGCCGCGAAGAGGCAGAGATGGGTCCACTCATTTCCGCCAGCCACCACGAGAGCGTGGCCGGCTTCCTCGACGGCGTCGACATCGCCTTCACCGGCAGCGCCCCCAGCGGAGCCGGCTACTGGATGGCGCCGACGGTCGTGCTTCCGAAGTCACCGAATGATCGCATCGTCACCGAGGAGGTGTTCGGACCCGTCGTGACCGTCCAACGCTTTCGTGACGAAGCCGAGGCGATCACCATGGCCAACGATTCGCCCTACGGACTCTCGGGCTCGATCTGGACCCGCGATGTCGGCCGCGGACTGCGCGTCGCCCGGGGCGTCGACTCCGGCGCTCTGTCGCTGAACTCCCATTCCGCGGTGCGCTACTCGACCCCGTTCGGCGGGTTCAAACGCTCCGGCATCGGCCGCGAACTCGGCCCCCACGCGATGGACTCATTCACGGAGACGAAGAACCTCTTCATCGCCACGGACTGAGCCGTCTCAATCTCCCCACGAACACCACCACCAGGCAAAGGACACACCATGAACGACACAGCAGGCGGGGACAACCAGATCATCTGCCGGCGCCTCCCGGGACGCACCGCCGTCGTCACCGGGGGCGCCAGCGGCATCGGGCTTGCCACCGCGAAACGCCTCGCCTCCGAAGGCGCGAACATCGTCATCGCCGACACCAACGCAGACTCAGGGACAGCCGCCGCCGAGGCGGTCGGGGGCCTCTTCGTGTCCACCGACGTCACCGACGCGGACCAGGTGGAGAACCTGTTCCAGACGGCCTTCGACACCCACGGCAGCGTGGACGTCGCCTTCAATAACGCAGGTGTCTCCCCACCGGCGGACGCCTCGATCACGGAGACCAGCCTCGACGTGTGGCGCAAGGTCCAGGACATCAACCTCACCTCGGTCTACCTGTGCTCGAAGGCGGCGCTCAAACACATGCGCAAACAGGGCCGTGGCTCGATCATCAACACGGCCTCGTTCGTCGCGCTCATGGGATCGGCGACCTCCCAGATCTCCTACACCGCGTCGAAGGGCGGAGTGCTGGCCATGTCACGGGAACTCGGTGTGGAGTTCGCGAAGGAAGGCATCCGCGTCAACGCACTGTGCCCGGGACCGGTGAACACCGAGCTGCTGCGCGAACTCTTCGCCAAGGACCCGGAGATGGCGGCCAGACGTCTGGTGCATGTGCCGATGGGACGCTTCGCCGAGGCGTCCGAGATGGCTGCGGCCGTGGCCTTCCTGGCCAGCGACGATGCCTCATTCGTCACCGCCCAGTCGTTCACCGTCGATGGAGGGCTGACCAACGCCTACACGACCCCGCTGTGAGCAGGGATAGCATGATGTCGAGTGATGCAGCATTGACATGAGACGACGGGAACGCGAGTGACTCAGGCAGATGAAGCGCAGGCCTCCGGCAGCCAGGTGACGGCGCTGCGGGCCATCGCCCCTGCGCGCTCGGGCAACATCTTCGAAGAGACGATCGAGTGTCTGCTCCAGATCATCCGCCTCGGGATCATCCCGCCGGGTCAGCGCTTCCCACCCGAACGCGAACTCGCCGAGCAGCTGCGGGTCTCCCGCGCAACCCTGCGTGAGGCGATCTCGGAACTCCAGACCGCCGGCTGGGTCAATGTTCGCCGAGGTCGCGGCGGCGGAACGTTCGTCTCCAGCACTCCCGCAGGCGGCTGGGCTCCCGCCTCCGCCTCCGACGCCGGTGCGAACATCGGTGCCGAATTCTCTGCGGTGGAGGTCGAGGACACCCTGACCTGGCGTCGTGTCATCGAGATGGGCGTCGCCGAGGTGGCCGCTGGGCAGGATCTCACCGCCCCCCAGCGGGGTCAGCTGGCTGCGGCGATGGACACGAGCCGGCAGTCGAGTCTGGCCGAATACCGGCGCCTGGACTCCCAGCTGCATCTGACCTGGGCGCAGGTCACGGGATCGCCAAGCCTGGTGCGCTCCATGGTTGAGAGCAGGACCCGGGCGAACAAACTGCTTGAGCGGATTCCGATGATCGAGCCCAACCTCGTCCATTCCCACGAACAGCATCAGCGGATCCACAATGCGATCCTCGCCGGCGACGCGGCCGCGGCCCGCACAGCCATGGCCGAGCATCTCGACGGCACCGCCGCACTGCTGCGCGGCTTCCTCGCCGAACCCTGATCACGAGAGGGCCCCGGATCACGAGCAGCCTCGAAGCCCGCCTCAGCTCTTCCGGTCTGCCTCCTGCTGGGCACGCTGGGCGATGCGGCCACCGGCGAGGACCATGTCGATCTGCCGAGGTGAGAGCGTATGACGGAATTCGAACGACCGTCCACCCACCTCGGCGCTGATCGTCTCACCGGCACCGAGCTGATCGCGCAGGCCACGGAACTCAAGGACATCGCCCTGGGACAGGGTCTCGTAGTCGTCCTCGGTCGCGAACTCGAGTGCCAGGACACCGAAGTTCGCGAGGTTCTGCCAGTGGATACGGGCCAGAGACTTGGCGATGACGATGCGCAGACCCAGGTAGCGCGGGGCGATCACGGCATGTTCACGCGAGGATCCCTGACCGTAGTTCTCACCGCCGACGATGGCATGACCGCCATCGTGCGCCGCGGCACGCGTGGCATAGGTGTCGTCGACCTGGATGTAGACGAACTCGGAGATCTTGGGAATGTTGCTGCGATAGGGCAGAACACGGGAGCCGGCGGGCATGATCTCGTCGGTGGAGACGTTGTCGCCGACTTTGAGCAGGATCTCGAGGTCGATGTCCTCGGGCAGCGGTTCGAAGTCCGGCAGCGAGGAGATGTTCGAACCCTTGACCAGTTCGACCTCGCGGGCCTCCTCCACAGGAAGCGGCGGCACCAGCATGGACCTGTTGGCGGAGAATTTCTCCGGCAGCCGCACCTGTGGGTAGTCCATGTCGAGGTCCCGGGGGTCGGTGATGCGCCCGGTCAGAGCCGCAGCCGCCGCCGTCTCCGGCGAGCACAGCCAGACCGCGTCCTCGTCGGTGCCGGAGCGTCCGGGGAAGTTCCGGGGCATGGTCCGCAGACTGTTGCGACCCACAGCCGGGGCCTGGCCCATGCCGATGCAGCCCATGCAGCCGGACTGGTGGATGCGCGCACCGGATCCGACGAGCGACGTCAGCCAGCCGCCGGCGATGAGATCGGCGAGGATCTCCCGCGAGGTCGGGTTGACATCGAGGGACACCTGCCCGTGGACTTGGCGGCCCTCGAGGATCTGGGAGACGACGGCGAAGTCACGCAGTCCCGGATTCGCCGAGGAGCCGATGACGACCTGGAAGACCTCCTCATCGGTGCACTCGCGCACGGGACGGACATTGCCCGGCGAGGACGGTGCTGCGATGAGGGGTTCGAGCGCTGAGAGGTCGATCGAGTCGGTGAGATCGTATTCGGCGCCCTCATCGGCGACGATGCGGGTGAAGTCCTCACCTCGATCGCTGGCTTCGAGGAACTCCCTGACCGCGTCATCGGCAGGAAAGACGGTTGCGGTGGCACCGAGTTCGGCACCCATATTGGCGATGACATGGCGGTCCATGGCACTCAGTCCCCGCAGCCCCTCGCCGTGGTATTCGATGATCTTCCCGACCCCGCCCTTGACCCCATGGCGGCGCAGCATCTCCAAGATCACGTCCTTGGCAGAGACCCAGGGTGGAAGCTCGCCGGTGAGTTCGACGCCCATGACCTGCGGTGCCGCGATATAGAGAGGGTCGCCGGCCATGGCCATGGCGACTTCGAGCCCGCCGACGCCGATGGCGAGCATCCCCAGAGCACCTGCGGCGCAGGTGTGGGAGTCGGAGCCGATGAGAGTGGCACCCGGTTTGCCGAACCGTGACTGGTGCACGGGGTGGGAGACGCCGTTGCCGGCAGGGGAGAACCAGAGGCCGAAGCGCTGCGCGGCAGAGCGGAGGAACATGTGGTCCTCCGGGTTCTTCTCATCCGTCTGGAGCAGGTTGTGATCGACGTACTGCACAGAGGTGTCCGTGCGGATCCGGTCCAACCCCAGGGCCTCGAGCTCGAGAGCGACGAGGGTTCCCGTCGCATCCTGTGTCAGCGTCTGATCGATACGGACCCCGATCTCGTTTCCGGGCGCCATCGTCCCGGATTCCAGATGTGAGCCGATGAGCTTCTGGGCGAAATTCTCAGCCATCGTCAACCTCCTTGCGGTGGTGGCAGTGCACGCACTCACGTGGTCTGTCCACGTTAGCCCTCGGACTGCGGCCCGACAAGAGTAGTGTGCCGCCATCGCCAAGAAGCGCATACTGGTCCTATGCCGGAACTGCCCGAGGTCGACGCACTGGTGACATTCCTGCGCCCACGCATCGTCGGGGAGTTCGTCACCCGAACCGACATCGGCGAGCTCAGCATCCTCAAGACCGCAGACCCGCCGCTCGAAGCTCTCAACGGTCTCGAGATCACCGGAGTCTCCAGGGTCGGCAAGTCCCTCATCGTCGCCTTCGACGGGCTCGAGCTGGTGTGCCGCTTCGCCCGCGCCGGGTGGCTGGTCTGGCATGAATTGGTGCCCACGGGCCCGGTCAGGATGGGCAAAGGTCCCTTGGCTCTGCGCCTCCACCTGGCTTCCGGTGCTGGGTTCGACATCAGCGAAGCGGGCACGAAGAAGAACGCCGCGGCCTCCCTCGTGGCCGATCGCAGCGAGGTGCCGGCCATCGCGAACGCGGGACCCGATGCGCTGTCCATCGACGCCGCTGAGTTCACAGCGACGCTGGCCGGATCGACTGCACGGATCAAGACCGTGCTCGAAGACCAGTCGCTCATCTCAGGCATCGGCAATGCCTACTCCGACGAGATCCTCCACACCGCCCAGCTCTCGCCCTTCGCCACGGCCAACGGCGTCGATGCGCCGAGCCTTCTCGACACGATCCGCGAGGTCCTCGGCCACGCCCGCGTGGCTCTCATCGATCTGCCGCCGGCGAAGGTCAAGGCGGCGAAGAAGCGCGGATTCCGCGTTCATGGACGCACAGGGAAGACCTGCCCGGTGTGCGGTTCGACCATCGCAGAGGTCTCCTATTCCGATAAGTCGCTGCAGTACTGCCCCGGCTGTCAGACCGGCGGAAGGAAGCTCAGCGATCGCCGCATGGACCGGCTCCTCAAATAGCCAGTTCCGTGCTTGACCGAGTGTGCTGACAAGGGAATTTATGCGCCCGGGGCCGTCGTTGCACGAGGTGAGTGAGAACGCGCGGTACAGCGCGTGAATTGCCCACCGACACCTCGAGGACACAGGAGCATCATGACGCAGCAGATTCAGATCCCGGGCACAGACCTGAGCATCTTCCCCATCAACCTGGGCACCAACACCTTCGGCTGGACCGCCGACGAGGCCACATCCCATGCCGTCCTCGATGCGTTCGTCGCCGCCGGCGCAACTTCCTCGACACCGCCGAGTCCTACCCGGCGTGGGTGCCCGGCAACACCGGCCGGGAGTCAGAGACGATCATCGGCACCTGGCTCGCTGCCCGCGGCAACCGCGACAAGGTCGTCATCGCCACGAAGGTCGGTGACCACCCCGAGCACCAGACGCAGGACCCCTCCTATATCCGCACCGCCATCGATGCCTCCCTGCAGCGTCTCCAGACCGACTACGTCGACCTCTACTACGCCCACCGCGATGATGAGGTGACCCCCATCGCCGAGGTGGCCCGGGTCTTCGATGAGATCGTGCGTGCCGGTAAGGCCAAGCACATCGCCGTGTCCAACTATTCCAAGGACCGTCTGACCGAGTGGCTGGCCGTGGCAGAGGCGGAGAACCTGGCCAAGCCGGTGGCGATTCAGCCCCAGTACAGCCTCGTCTTCCGTCGTGACTACGAGACGGAACTGGCTCCGCTGGCACGCGAGCACAACCTCGGCGTCTTCACCTACTTCAGCCTTGCCGCAGGATTCCTCACCGGTAAGTACCGCACCGAGACCGATCTCGAGGGTGCCAGCCGCGGCGGCATGGTGCAGGGCTACTTCAACGCCGATGGGCTCACTGTCGTCGACGAGATGGTCACTATCGCCGAAGCCCACGACGTGGCACCGGCGACTGTGGCGCTCGCCTGGCTGCTGGCCAAGGGGATGACCGCTCCGATCGTATCTGCCCGTACTCCTGAACAGCTCGATGACCTGATGGCTGCCCCGGAGCTGACTCTCAGCGAGGACGAGGTCACTCGTCTGGATCGGTCCTCGGCGCCCTTCGCCTGATCAGCAGCGGCCGCATCGCGATCAGACCGAGGACCGGCCCCGGCAGCAGCAGCCATACGGCGCTCACTCCGATCGTTGCGATGAGGCTCTGCAGAATGACGATGCTGATGACGCTGACGGCGAAGCCGAGGGAATTCATCGCCGTCAGCCCCGTTCCCGTCAGTTCTGCGGGAGCATGGCGGGCGGCGAGTTCCGAGAACTGCGGAGAGTCGGCGATGACGAGGAGGCCCCAGAGTGCCAGGGCCGCGATGAGGAGCGGGCCGACTTCGGGCAGCAGCGGGTAGATCAGACACATCAGTCCGGACCCGGCGAGTGCTGTTGCGGCGACCTTGGCACTGCCGGTTCGGCGACTGATGATTCCACCGGCCACGCATCCGAGGACGCCGGAGGCGATGACGAGGAAGCTCGTCGTCGCCAGGGCGGTGGGGCTGCCTGGGTGAGACAGGGCCGCAATGACAAGTGTGGGCACGACTGCCCAGAAGGCGTAGAGCTCCCACATATGGCCCACGTATCCGAAGACGGCGGCGCGAAACATCCGTTCGCTGAACAGTCGGCGCAGGGCCGGGCCCTCGGCGACAGCTGGCGACGCGGGACGTGTCGACTCGGGACGTGGCGGCGCAGTCGCGTCCGCCGGCTTCTTCTCGCGGCCGGAGGTCGCTGTCCCGCGATGAGAGATCGCTGCGATGAGTCCGGCTCCCAGGACGGCCAGAGCAGATGAACCCCACATGATCGACTGCCAGGGGAGGGCTGCGCCGACTGCCGACAGGAACTGCGGCATCGCGGTGCCCAGGGTGAGCATGGCCACGAGCCAGGCCAGAGCCTGCGCGGATTTCGCCTGGGCCCGCTTGACGATCATCTTCATCCCCATCGGATAGATGCCTGCGAGGCTCATTCCGACGGCGAAGCGGGAGATCCAGACGAGAACGAGGTCCGAAGGGCCGAGCGTCCACACGAAATTCAGTGCAGCACCGACGAGGCTGGAGACGATGAAGATGCGTTCGGGCGGGAAACGGTCGGCAATCCCGGTCGCCGCGCTCAGCAGCGTTCCGGCGATGAAGCCGATCTGAGTTGCCGCAATCAGCCAACCGAACTGTGCCGGTGTCGAACCGAGCCAGGCAGAGAGGCCGTCGACGGCACCACTGGGGCTGAACCACAGAGACGTGCCGAACCACTGTGCCACGACGATGGCCAGGACAGCGGCTCCTGTGCCCCGTCCCGCCCACGACTTACCGACAGCCATTGTCTCTCCTGCGCGACGATGCGTTTCCAGATCGCTGACAGGCCAATCGTGTCATGCGCCAGCGCTGGGGGACACCCCATGGGCGCGCATGGCCACCTTGGCGATGCCGGTGAGGAAGTCATCAGTCGACGAGCGCTGAGCAACCGGGGTGTGTACGCGTTGGACCAGGGCCTCGGTGATCCCGCCGACGATGATGAGACTGGTCAGGCCGCCGTCGTCTGGTCGCAGCGAGGACGTCGAGCCGGGCAGGGTGAAGACGGACAGCACGCTTTCGAATGCCGAATCGACCGCGGCGGCGAGCATGCGCATCGTCGCTCTGCGTCTGGCTTCGAGGGACTCACTGACTCCGACGGCCTCGACCTCGAGGACGCGGGCCTTGCGCTCGTCGCTGAGCATCGGCATCAGGGCGGTGGAGACGATGCGGATGGTGGCCTCGAGGAGGCTGGTCCCGGCCGGAATCGTCAGCGTCGTCAGGGCTTGCCCGATCTCCTCGTTGAGGATGATGTAGAGCTCTTCGAGCAGCGATTCCTGTGCCGTCAGCGACTCCTGCCCGGCGTCTGATCTGCGGGCGGGGAAGAGGTCGTAGAAGGAGCGGCTCGAGACCCCTGATTCCTGACACAGTGCCTGGATCGACGTCGCGCGAAAGCCGCGTGTTCCATACAGTTCGAGGGCTGCGGCGAGGAGCCTGTCGCGTCGGGCCCCGTCGCGGTCTGTCCGGGACGTCCCACGCCACAATCCCGCCGAGTCGGTGTCGGCGGAATTGTCGGGAGCAGGAATATTCATTCCCCCAGTATAGTGAAAAGTCTGATTTTCAATGGCAGTATTGTGACATGCCTTACAACGTCAGACAGAAACATCGAGCCCCAGCGATCACCGAGGAGATCCGACCAGACCCCGCACTGCCGCGGGTCTGCGTCATCGGCGCCGGAGCCTCGGGCCTCGCCGCCGCCAAGGCCCTCTACACCGCAGGTGTGCCCTTAGACTGCTTCGAGAAGGGCAGCGAATTCGGCGGCAACTGGCTCTTTGACAACCCCAACGGCGTCAGCGCCTGCTACGAGACCCTGCAGATCAACACCTCCTGCCCGCGCATGGCCTTCTCAGACTTCCCGATGCCCGCGGAATACCCGCACTACGCCAGCCACGATCAGGTCTATGCCTACTTCCGGGACTACGTCGACCACTTCGGCTTCGGCCACACGATCACCTTCAACACCGAAGTGACCCACGTCCGCCGAGGTGAGCGCGGCGGTTGGGATGTCGACATCCGTTCCACCACCGGCTCGTCCCACGACCACGCCGGGCGCCAGTCAGCAGTGACGGAGACCCGCCATTACGATGCCGTGATGGTCGCCAACGGCCACCACTGGGATACCCGTTGGCCCGACCCCGGCTACCCGGGCCAGTTCGACGGAGAGCAGATCCACGCCCACGACTACCGCAGCGGAGACCAGCTCGAGGGCCGCAATGTTGTGGTCGTCGGCGCTGGCAACTCCGCGATGGACATCGCCGTCGAGGGCTCTCATCGGGCGCGCTCCGTCAATCTCTCCATCCGCCGCGGCCAATGGGTGATGAAGAAGACCCTCTTCGGTCTCGCTGCCGACCAGATTGCCCTGCCCGGCTGGGCTCCGTGGTGGGTGACATCGGCACGACTGCGCATCGCCGCACTGCTCTCCGGGGGACTGCGCCGATACGGTCTGCCCACTCCGCCCCACACACCCGGCCAATCGCATCCGGTGCAGTCGGATGCCATCAGGGACCGCCTCGGCGCCGGTGCGATTACGGTGAAACCGGGCATCGAACGACTCGACGGGGACCGGGTGGTGTTCACCGACGGGAGCCAGGCTCCGGCAGATCTCATCGTCTGGGCCACCGGCTACCGGGTGAAATTTCCGTTCTTCGATCCGGACCTGATCTCTGCCGAGGGCAACGATCTGCCGCTGTTCAAACGCATGGTCCATCCCGACCGGCCGGGCCTGTTCTTCATCGGTCTCCTGCAGCCCGTCGGGGCCGTGATGCCGCTGGCCGAAGCCCAGTCCAGGCTGGCCGTCAAGTCGCTCACCGGGGAATACGTGCTGCCGGACCGGCAGGAGATGGTGCGGCGGATGCATGAGGACGATCGCCGCAACAAGCGACAGTTCTACGATTCGCCCCGGCATACGATGCAGGTCGACTTCGACCACTATCTGCGGGAACTTGATCGTGAGACGCGAACGGGGCAGCAACGCGCCCCTCGCAAGGGAAAGGTGGCGGCATGAGTGAGAAGCGTTCCCTGAACGGACAGGTTGTGGCCATCACCGGCGGTGCCAAAGGTATCGGTCGGGAGATCGCCGCCGAATTCACAGCCGCCGGGGCGAAGGTGGCCATCGGCGACATCGACCTCGACGCAGCCCAGGAGACAGCCGCGCAATTGGGTGTGAGTGCC
The DNA here is from genome assembly GCF_028201555.1 of Brevibacterium sp. BDJS002. Lineage (NCBI taxonomy): Bacteria > Bacillati > Actinomycetota > Actinomycetes > Micrococcales > Brevibacteriaceae > Brevibacterium > Brevibacterium sp. BDJS002. The sequence continues at coordinate 844,606 of NZ_CP116392.1, forward strand.
CACCGGCTCGACGTCTCAGACCCGGAATGCCTCAACGCGTTCCTCACCGAGGTCACCCACGAGCTCGGGCCCATCGACATCTTCGTCAGCAACGCAGGGATCATGTGGGTCGGTCCCTTCGCCGAGGAATCGAACGCAGTGGCCCGGGCACAGATCGAGGTCAACCTGCTCGGCGTGATCAATGGGATCAAAGCCGCAGCACCGGCCATGGTCGCTCGTGGTGGGGGCCACCTCATCACCGTGGCCTCGGCGGGTTCCATTCTGCCCACCCCGGGGGAGGCGACCTATGCGGCCACGAAGCACGGCGTGCTCGGCTACCTCAAAGCCATTCGCGCGGAACTGCGCGGCAAGGGCGTGCGGATCACCTCGATCATGCCCGGGGTCGTCGATACGGCACTGGCGGCAGGGACCTCGAGTGGTGCGGCGAAGCTGCTCACCCCCGCCGAGGTGGCCCGCAGTGTAGTCAAATCCGCACTCCGACCCCGGTTCGAGATCACCGTGCCCGGTTTCATCGGCCCGGCCGTCAAGGTGGCCAATCTGCTGCCGCTGGCGATCCGCGACCGACTCTTCGGGGCGATGGTGCCTAACCAGCTGCTGGCGCGCAAGAATCAGCGGCAGGACTATGAGGCTTCGTTCACCGCAACTCGGCGGTGAGGAGTCTCAGGCGACGATCTCGTCCTTGGGTTCGACGGTGTGGGCGACGGCTGCGCCGATGACCGTGCCGATGGCGATCGAGAAGAACGTTGCGCCCGCCGCAAGCATGCTGCCCGCGACTCCGCTGCCGTCACCGAACTCGAGCTGAGAGGCGTTGAGCAGGCCGAATGAGCCGGGGGCGACGATGAGGAAGGCGGGGACGTAGCTGATGCGCCAGATCGGCCCTCGCGGCAGGCGGGAGAGGATGACGGCCACGAGTGAGGCGGCCAAGGCTCCGGCGAGACCGCCCACGGCGGCCCCGAACTCGGCACCGATGCCCAGCTGCGCCGTCGCGGCGGCCGCGATCGTGACGAGGATCGGCACCGTGTGCTCGAGCGGGGTGTAGAGGTAGAGCATCAATCCGATCGTGGCGCAGAGGACTCCGAGGGCCGATAGCTGCCAGGCCGAGTCAGCGAGTTGGGAGTTCCGCAGCGCCTCGGCGCCGCTGCCCGTGATCGCGGCCGCACCGGCGACTCCGGCGATGAACATCGCCAGCTGCACCGAAGCCGAGACGAGCCGTGAACTGCCGGCCGAGAGCGCTCCCGCGGAGATCTCCGTCAGCCCGGTGACCACGGCGCTGCCCGGAAGCAGCAGCGCCAGTGTCGCGACGATCGTGCGCAGGGGACTCTCAAGCCAGTCGAGCCGGTAGCCGATGAGGACGATGACGGAGACGATGAACGCCGAGCTCACCGGCAGCAGCGGATTGAGATTGGGCCAGCGGCCGTTGATGGCGAGGACACCGGCGACGATGAGTGAGCCGAAGGCCGCGAAGGCCAGGTTGACCAGGCCGGGCTCGAGCAGCAGACACAGCCCGATGCCGATGGGTACGGCGCCGAGGTTGGAGAGCCACCCGGGCCAGCGCGGCGGCGCCGCGTGGACCTCGGTTTCGATCTTTAGTTTGGCGGATTCGATCGTGAGTCGCCGGGCCCGCAGCGCATCGACGATGTCGAGAAGTTTCGCGGTCTGATCAAAGCGCAGATCAGGACCGATGCGTTCGAACTTCGTCGAATCCCCGGACCCGGAGGTGAGGAACAGACCGCGAGGAAGAGCGGCGACGCGAAGTTTTCTGATGCCCATGGTGCGGGCAAGGCCGGTCAGGGCGTCCTCGACGTCGACGGAGGAGATCCCACCCGCAAGCAGCCCGGCCCCGATGGTGACCAGCAGCTCCTGGGCGGCAGCAGGTGAATCGGTTTCCTCGGTCACTGTCACACCCCTCTCATTCGCAGTCCGGCCGACGAGATCGAAGACTACCAGCAGGGGCCTCAGTGGTGGGCGGGCGTCACTGCCCCGGAGCGGTGATCCCCTCGACTGTGGAGCCGACGAGCACGGCTGCCGCGCGTTCGGCGATCATGATCGTCGGCGCATTCGTGTTGCCCGTGGGCACCTGCGGCATGATCGAGGCGTCGGCGATGCGCAGGCCGCTCAGCCCGTGAACCTTGAACGACTGCGGGTCGACGACGGCGGTGTCGTCCTGTCCCATCCGGCAGGTGCCGACCTGGTGGTGGTAGGTCACCACAGATCCACGGACATAGTCCTCGAGATCCTCATCGGCCACCTCGGCGCCGGGGAAGATCTCCGTGGGCTGCCACGATGCCAGAACATCGGCGCGACCGATCTCCCGGCACTGCTTCACCGAGGCCACGAGGGCGTCGACGTCGGCCTGTTCGGACAGGACGTTCGGGTTGACCAGCGTCGGATCCTGCGGATTCGGGCCGCTGAGCGTGACCTCGCCACGGGACTCGGGACGAACGATTCCGCCCTGCAGGGTGAAGCCGTTGTCGGGTCCGGTCTGCACGTTCGGTGCGGAATCCTGGGCGTACATCGGCACGGAGAAGAACAGTGGTTGGGTGTCGGGCACCGGAAGGTCGGGGTTCGATTTCCAGAACAGATGCACCTCGGCCGGCGCCACCTCACCCATCGGCACGGGCTCGGATCCGGTGGTGAAGATGACGGGGGAGAGCCAATGATCCTGGAGATTCTTGCCCACCCCGGGCAGGTCGTGGATAGGATCGACTTCGACCTCGCGCAGCTCCTCGGCGGGTCCGATGCCCGAACGCAGGAGCAGCTCCGGTGAGGCCAGCGCGCCCGTGGTGAGGACGACCTCGTCGGCGGTGACCGTGCCCACGCGACCGCGGAAGTCCACCTCAAGACCGGTGACCGTCTTGTCCTCGATGAGAAGCCGACGAGCATGCGTCGAGGTGAGGATCGTGAGATTCCCATCGCCGAGGCGGGGCTTGAGATAGGCGCGCCAGGTGTTCAATCGTTTGCCGTCGCGGACGTTGAGTTGGATCCGGGAGATGCCTTCGACGCTGCCGGAGTTGTAGTCCTGGTTGTAGTCCAGGCCGGTCTGCTGCCCGGCGGCGACCATGTCCTCCTGGATGGGGTTGCGTGGATAGTCGATGCGCACGTCCATGGGGCCGTCGGTTCCGCGGGCCTCGGTGCTCTCGCCGTCATAGTTCTCGATGGCCTTGAACACGGGCAGCACTTCGTCCCAGGACCAGCCGGGGCAGCCGGACTCGACCCACTGCTCGTAGTCCCAGGCGTCTCCGCGGACCCAGATCACGGCGTTGAGGGCGTTCGAGCCGCCGAGGACCTTGCCGCGAGGCAGGTGGATCTTGCGGTTCATCGCGGCCGGCTGCGGAGTCGTGTAATAGTCCCAGTCCTGCTTCGAATGCCAGATCAGGCCCAGGGTGTTGAGGTGATCGATGTTCGGGTTCGTCTCGTCCCCGCCAGCCTCGATGAGGCAGACCTTCTTACCTGCGTCGATGAGCCTGCGGGTGATCACACACCCTGCAGATCCGGCACCGACGACGACATAGTCGAAGTGCTCGTTGGGAAGGTCGGTCGGGCTGACTGCGCTGTCTGCGGTGGTGGCGTTCATGACGCCAGGCTAGTGAGCGGGTTCATGCGGCAACAGGGGGCGAAGCGGAACTCTGCACGAACAGACAAGTTTGGAGGCTGTCGGTGCGTGGAGGGTCAATGATGAGTCGTCGCACACGAGGTTGCACAGCTCTCACATTGAGTTCAAGGCCGAAGGGTGCTCTTATGCAGGTTTTCTGCCGCCTGTCTGGCCAGCTGCGCGAAAGAAGACAATAGAAGAGGTGGCGTCGCGCTGGTTCCCAGTGTGGAAGTTCGCCACGCGACGCCAAGCCCGATTGTGACCTGTTCAGTCAGAGTGCGAACTGCAATGGTGTCGTGCAGGGGCAACGCTGCCGAAGCTGGGGCCAGTGCCACGCCGAGGCCAGCGCCAGCCATGGCGATCAGTGTCGACGTCTCGGTGGCCTCCTGGACAATACGCGGTCGGAATCCAGCCTGTCGACACAGTTCCCAGACCGCTGAGGCGACCGAGGAAGTGCGGGGATAGCTGACCAAATCAATACCCGCCAGTGAGGCTATTGGCAGCGACTCGTCTGGGTTCGTGCTCAACGCCAGGTGATGATTGAGCGGAAGGACAACGGCGAGTGGAGTCTGTTCGATCTCGTCGATTGAAATTTCTGTCGACTGCACAGGTGGTCTGAGGATCGCGACGTCGAGCCGGTTCTCCAACAGTGCGGTCTCCATCTGTGGGGTCAGCATCTCGCCGGAGATCTGCAGCCGCACATTAGGCAGTTCGGACTTTGCGAGGCGGAGAATCTCCGGCATGAGTCGATAGGTAGCGGTGCCTGAGAATCCGACGCGGAGCACCCCCGCAGCGCCTCGACCCACTTCTGCTACGTCGAACTCGGCGGCCTCGAGATCGGCAAGGATTTGGCGGGCGCGTTCCATCAGCAGCCTGCCCGCATCGGTGAGTTCGACCTTGCGGGTCGTGCGTTCGAACAGCTTGGTGTTCAGAGCAGACTCGAGCTGCTTGATTTGGCTGGACAATGGGGGCTGGGCCATATGCAGCCGCGCGGCTGCCCGGCCGAAGTGCTTCTCCTCAGCGACGGCGAGGAAGTAGCGCAGGTGCCTCAGCTCGATGTTCATGATGATCACTCCCAATTCATACTTCAATCATATTAAACACTGAGAAATACGTACTTCTGTATCTTGATACGCCCCTCTACAGTGAATGAGGTCGTGCTCACCTTCTGTGGTGCGCGCACATCTTGATTCGAAGGGGAAACAATGGCGGCACACGAAGCGCAGCAGATGGAGACGGATTCTGAGGCTGTGGCCGGAACCTCTGGCGATTCCCTGGACGAAGGCGGCAAACGCAATTGGTGGCTGGTCGCTCTTGGTCCTGTGGCCGGGGCTCTGCTGACATGGGTGCTGCCGGAGTCACTGGCTTTTGAAGGTAGAGCCGTCGCAGGCTGTGCCCTGTGGATGGCGATCTGGTGGATGACAGAGGCCGCGCCGATCCCAGTCACCTCGCTGCTGCCCTTGGTGCTGTTCCCGCTGTTCGGCATGGGCACGATGCAGGAAGTCGCAGCACCTTACGCGGGTTCGGTGATCTTCTTGGTGATGGGCGGCGTCATCCTCGGGTTGGCGACCGAGAAGTCCAACCTTCATCTGCGTATCGCTCTGCTGACGATTCGTCTGGTCGGCACCAAGCCGTCTCAGATCGTACTGGGGCTGATGATTGCGTCGGCGTTCATCTCTGCCTGGGTGTCGAATACCGCAACCGCTGTCATCATGGTTCCCATTGCCGTCTCGATTCTCAATCTGGTGCGGTCCATCGACAAGGCCGCTGCAGGTAAGAAGTTCGCAGCCTCCTTGCTGCTGGGAGTGGCATACGGTGTGACGATCGGGTCGACGGCGACCCTCATCGGTCAGCCACCGATGGCGCTGATGAAGGGGTACCTCAAAGAGTCTCAGGGCCTCGATATGCAGTTCGGAACGTGGATGCTTATCGGTGTTCCATGGGCAGTCGTCATGCTTGTCATCGCCTGGGTGGTGCTGACCAAGATCGTCTACCGTCCAGAGGTCAACCAGCTGCCCGGCGGTGAAGAGCTGATCCGTGATGAGTTGGCCAAACTGGGGAAGATGACCACACCCGAGCGCAGAGTCGCGTGGATCTTCGCTGCAGCGATCTTCTTCTGGGTTTTCGTTCCATTCATCGCCATGATCCCGTGGCTGGCCGAAACCGCTCCGTTCCTTGGCACCATTGACGATGCCCAAGTCGCGATGGCCGCGGCAATCGCCTGCTTCTTGGTACCTGCCCGCCGTCGTCGGGAAGATCCCACCAGTACCCCACTTCTGCGCTGGTCTGCAGCAAAGGAAATTCCCTGGGGCCTGCTGCTGCTCTTCGGCGGCGGTCTGTCACTGTCAGCGATGTTCACTGCCACCGGATTCTCGGAGTGGATCGGCAACCAGGTATCAGGCCTCTCCGGCATGCCGTCTTGGGTGATCATCGTGGCCGTCATCGTTGTCGGGCTTGTACTCACCGAGATGACGTCGAACACAGCGACAGCGGCGGCGTTTCTGCCGATCTTCGGCGCAGTCGCCATCGGAGTCGGCATCGACCCGCTCTTTATGACTATTGCGGTCACTTTGGCAGTCTGCTCGGCTTATATGCTTCCGGTGGCCACACCCTCCAACGCGGTGGCCTTCGGATCCGGCGAGATCACCATCAAACAGATGACTCGTGCCGGACTATGGCTCAACCTGATCTCCTTGGGGCTGATCATGCTCGTCATGTACACACTGGTTCCGCTGGTGTTCGGAGTCTCACTCTGAGCAGCTGACATTTGCCCATGGTCGGAATGGGCCTAAGGTGACAATCCAAAGAAACTCTCACCCACTACAGGAGGCGAAATGCTGTTCGTTGCACGCATGGATGTCGTATTTCCAGAATCGATGACCGATGAGACCAAGGCCGAGTTCCAGGTCAAGGAGAAGGCCTATTCCGCCGATCTCCAGGAGCGGGGAATCATGAAGGGCATCTGGCGCATCGTCGGCGAGTACTCCAATATCTCGATCTACGATGTCGATGACCTCGACTTCCTGCACGCGACCTTCCAGGGCTTCCCGATGTTCGCCTACATGAACGTCAAGGTCACGCCCCTGGCCAAGCACCCCAACGCGACCACGGACGACTTCTTCCGCCAGCGCTGAATCAGCCTCTGAGGTTGCATCCCCGCAGAATTCTCAGGCTCAGGCCCGAGATCAGGGTCGGCGTCGAGCCCGCGCATCGATATAGCTGAGCACTAGGACGACTAGGCTCAGTCCAGCCAGGGCTGCCGCGGCGGCGCCGACCGCTGTTCCCAGTGTGCTGGCGGTGGCGAGTGCGCCCATGCCGATCGCGATGGCGGCCTGCAGGATATAGGCGATGAGGTAGAGCAGGGACAGAGTCGAACCACGATGGCGCACCGGCGCGGCCTGGTTGATCACGCCCAGGCCGCCCGTGAAGGCAAATGAGTAGGCGGCTCCACCGACGAGGCACCAGGCAAAGAACATGCCGAGCGAGCCGAATGCCGCCGCCGCGGCCATCAGGGCCAGGCCCATAAGCGTCAGGAGCGTTCCGACCAGCAGAGCAACGTGCGGTCGAACTCGGGCGAGGAACAGCCCAGTGAATCCAATCGTTGCCGATGAGCATCCCAGCAGCGCTCCCACCAGTGCTGTGTCCGAAGTACCGGCGAACTGTCCGATCATGTGTGCGCCCAGCGAGAGGAAGATCGCCCCCGCACAGTAGGCCAGTGACACCGACAGAGTCGCCAGCGAGAAGCTCAGGCGCAGTTCGGGGAGAAGGCGCATCGCTCGAGGCCGCCACTTGTGCGTCTGGACGGGGCGATCGTTCGGGGTGAGGACGAGTGCGATCACGGCACAGACGGTCAGCGCCAGGAGGAGAATGTAGCTCCAGAACAGAGGCATGGGCGCGAAGCGGGCGAATACTCCGCTGAGCACGAGTGCCACGGTGAGCCCGGCCGCGGTGGAGACAGTCGCCAGAGAACTGGCGAATCTGGCATTGCCCGTCGTGTTGTTCTCGACCAAGGACGCTGTCGCGGCACCGATCGCCAATCCTGAACCGGCGCCCTGGAGCACACGTCCCAGGAACAGGAACGAGACGTTCGGGGCGATGGCGAAGGCGATGGCCGATGCCGCGATCAGCCCCACGCCCCAGATCATCACGAGACGGCGACCGAACTGATCGGAGAGGTTGCCGAACAGAGGGAGAACGACGATCAGCGCAAGCTGGTAGGAGGCGAACACCAGCGTGACGATCGCCGAACTCAGCCCCCACTTCTGTGCATAGATCGGGTAGAGGACGCTCGGCGCCCCACTCGACCACAGCACCAGAGCCAGCACCGAGGCGGAGGCCCAGAACGCACCCCTCCTGCCCAGCCTGCCCACGGACGGCATCAGCTATCGGCTCTGAGACGCGAGCACAACGCAAGTCCATGCATGTCAGAGGGAAGGGGCGTCATCTCAGTGCTCCTGATCAGGCTGGGTGATTGCAGTCTGCTCCCAGTTGTATCAGGACTCCTGCCGCAGCCCGGTTGGCACTCACGCTTCGTAGACCAGATTTCCCTCGAAGTAGGTCTTAAGCACCGCAGTCTCATGCAGCCGAGCAGGATCGGCGGCGAACAGGTCCCGGTCGAGGATGATGAAGTCGGCAGACATTCCTGCACGCAGCATTCCGGTGACTTCTCCCAACCCCATCGCTTGGGCTGGGTTGGAGGTGAACGTCGCGATCGCCTGCTCGACGGTCAGCGCCTCGCTGGCATTGAGCTGACCAGGAACCGCCGGGTCCGGATTCGCTCGGGTGATGAGCGTCGCCAGACCCGTCCACGGATCCGGGGTGGGCGCGGCACAGGGCCAGTCGGAACCGCAGGAGACCAGCGCTCCGGACTCGAGGAGTCGCCGCAGGGGCCAGGACCGTGCGAAGGTCTCGGCAGACACCTGCTTGGCCATCGATTCCTGCATCACCGAGGGGAACCACAGATACGGTGAGGCGTCGGGAACAACCTGCAGCTGCGCGAATCGAGCCAGATCATCGTCATGGACGTATTCGACGTGCGCAATATGGAACTTAGAATCCCAGCCCCGTTCGCGTCGCACCGTTTCCACGGCGTCGAGGATCATCCGCACCGCACCGTCGCCGGTGGCATGCAGCTTCGCATTGAGCCCGCGATCAGCCAGGGCAAGCAGTGACGCTTCGAGCTCGTCACTGTCCCACAGTGCCTCACCCGAAAAGTTCGGATCATCGTCGTGGTGGTGGCACTGGTACGGCGTGAGCAGTGCCGAAGTCCTCGTCATCGGCACTCCATCGAGCACGTATTTGGCGAAGGTCGGATGCAGATGAGTCGAATGGTTCTCGTCTCCCACCCGGTACAGCTCTTCACCGGTGATGCCCTCTTCGAGGAATGGCTTCGAGGGCATCGACGCGACCACGTGGGCGGTCAACTCTCCGGCCTCATCGAGGTCGTGCAGCGTCCGCACGGCGTAGTCCATCGTTGCGGATTCCTGGACAGCAGTGACTCCGTAGGAGTTCAACGTCTGCACTGCGGTGCCGATGGCCTTGGCGTGGAAGCCAGCGACATCGTCGATCGACTCCAGCACGGCAGCTTCGGCTGCGCTGCAGGCCAGCTCGGTGAGGACGCCATTGTGCAGACCGTTCCCATCTCGGACGAACGTTCCGCCCTCCGGGTCGGGGGATTCCTCGCTGATGCCGAGGATCTCGAACGCGGCAGAGTTCACCCACCGGTTGTGCATCGTGTCATCGCGCAGCAGCACGGGATGACCCGCTGCCGCATCGTCGAGTGTCCGCAGATCGTCATGGGTGAGATCATCCATCACGGTTGAGCCGACGATTCCGCCGACGACCCATTGGCCAGGCTCCAATCCCGCCTGCCACTGACTGACCTTCGCCGCGATCGCGGCGACATCATCAGTGGGCAGGACCGGGAGTTCGAAGGCGAGCTGACGCCCTCCGAGACCGAGATGCGCATGCACATCGACAAGCCCGGGCATGGCGAACCGACCGTCGAGGTCAACCACCTCGGCGTCGGCGGACACAGCAGCCCGGACTTCTTCGAGACTGCCGACCGCGGCGATCTTGCCCTCAGTCACAGCAAGGGAATCGGCCCAAGGACGATCGGGGTCGCTCGTGAAGATGCGCCCGTTGGTGACAATCAGATCGCTCATCACTCACCCCTCGCAGCAGTCGCCGTCGGAGTCACCGCAGTGTCCGCCCGAGGCTGGTGCGGGGACATCGAGAACGGGGGAGCGGTCGAAGAAGCCTTCGGGGCGCAGCTTGAACCCGACTGTGTCCACCGGCATGATCGGCCAGTCCTCGATCCGGGGGAAGTGGGTAAGGCCGAAGCTGTGCCACAGCACGATGTCCTCGCCGTCGACATTGCGATCCGCGGCGGTCCATCCGGGCAGGCCCGAGTGTCCGGGATGCTGATTCGGGAAATCGCCCGTCGGGTAGCGTTCGTCCTCGTGATACTGCGAGACCCACAGCGCCTTCGACGCAAACGTCGCCCGCCGGTGGATCGAGGAGCCCTCGGCCGCGAGCAGCGTCGGCAGGCCCGTGGGATGGAGCTTGTAGCCGACAGGTTCGCCGAGGCGGTTGGTCGACGCCGGGTTCGTCACCACCCAGGTCCGAGCCTTTGACTGGTCCGCATCCCTCTGAGCTGCCAGTTCAGTACCGAGTACGGTGCGTTTGCGGCTGAAGGCATTGCCGCGCGGGTTCGTCTCCGAGGTCGGCAGACGCACCACGTCCTCCTCCTCGACCCGGCACTTGCCGCCGTCGAGAGCGAAGTCGAGACGTGCCCCGAAGAGGTGCTGGTGGAACGGGGCACCCAAGCCGGGTGCGATTTCGGAGGCGAAGTCCGTTGACCCGTTCGGCAGGGCCGAGGTGAAGACGACGCCGGTGGCCTTGGCCTCGAACTCGATCGTGCCGTCGAGGTAGAGGTACCAGTAGAACCCGTAGTCGTAGTTGCCGACCGTGGTGAAGAAGGAGACGACGAACCGCCGGTTGCGCCTGGTGTAGTCCACACCCGACCACAGATCCGAGTGCTTGGCCAGGATCGAGGCATCCTCCTCGTGCATGCAGATGCCGTTCTTGATCTGCCGGGGCTCGCCGAGGTTGTTCACCACCCACGGAGACAGGTACGTGATGTCGCCCAGGCAGTCACACCCCAACTCGAGCGAGTTCGCCCACTGACCGACGAGGTATTCGCCCGTGTCGAAGTAGTTCTGCCATGACCGCACCGGTGAGGGATCGCCGTAGGGCACGACCATCTCAGCGATCGCGGCCCGGTCGAGGATCGTGCGGGCGGTCTCGCCGTCGGTGAAGGCGATGTTGTGCAGGATGAGACCTTCACGCATGTCGAAGCCGACGTCGAAGGACCATTTCTCCCACTCGATGTGGTTGCCCTCGGTCAGCGTGAAGCTCGGACCCTCCGGCTGCGTGATCTCAATCGGCTTCTGCGTGGTGCGCAGCGGACCGGTGAGCTCGGGATCGGTGTAGTTTCCGTGCTCGGTGGGCACCGGAACATCCTCGAGGTCGAGGATCTTATCGACGCTCCGGTTGGTCACATCGACATACGCGACGAGGCCGTCGATCGGGTGCGCCCAGGCCGAATCGGTCTCGTTCGGCTGAAGGAAGGCCAGGCCACGCAGGATGCGTCGGCCCGATTCCTCCGGGTATTCGAAGACGCCGGCCGACAGGGGAGCGACACGGACCTGCTCGACGGGCAGGCCACGTCGGGCGAGGATGGACTGCCACGTCGGATCTGCGGCGAGGACCTCCTCGACGATCTCGAACTCCTCTTCCATGACCGGGAACTCGCCCTCGGACGTCGAGTCCACCTCCGCGACTGAGTCGACCCGGGCATGCGTTGCGGACACGATGATGTCGCGGGATGTGCCGGCGGACTTGTCGATGACGAGGGCACGGAAACGACGGTCCACCTCGGCGGTGGTGCGCTTCTGACCGCGCACGGGATCGAGCAGGCCGACGTAGGCCATGCGCGCCTCGGCGGGGAAGTGCCCGGCCTCGCGCAGCACCGAGGTCACGCTCGCGATCTCGTCCTGACTCGGCAGTGAGAACGGGGTGAGTTCGGTCCGGGAGGATGGTTCAGCGGGAGTGGAATGGCAGGACATGTGTGCACCTTTGCAACGTGGTATATGTGTGCTGACTCACGTAATAATCTACACTTGTAGAAATTAAAGTCAAGAGTGTTGCACCGGAGGAAGCATGCCCAAGATCGTCGATCACGACCAGCGTCGGCGCGACCTCGTCGAGGCCACCCTGCGGATCATCCTCAGGCAGGGGCTGGCCGGAGCGACGATGCGCGATATCGCCACCGAGGCGGGATTCGCCAACGGTGCGATGAAGTCGTATTTCGCCTCCAAATCCGACCTGCTCGCGGCCACCTACCTCTTCGTCTTCGAGGCCACGAACCGCCGCGTCGAGTTCTCGACCTCGCACCTGCGCGGCATCGCCGCACTGCGCGCCTTCGCCTCCGAGGTCCTGCCGATCACACCCGAACTCCACGACGAGGCCAGGATCGTCCTGTCCTTCTTCGCCGAGGTGGCCCAGAGTCCCGATCATGCCCGCACTACGCGCAAGACCATGACGCAGTGGCGAGCGTGGATCGTGGAGTGGCTCGACCAGGCCCGCACGGACGGAGAATTGGCCGCCGAGGTGGTTCTTGAGCCTGCGACCGATGTCCTCCTGACCTATCTGCTCGGTGCGCAGACGACCGCGATGATCGGCGCCGAGAACACCGATTTCGCAGGCTTCCGCACCCAACTCGACTATGTCATCGACCGCATGACGGTCAATGTTCCGAACTCGTGACCAATTGGTCGGTAATTCCAGACCGGCTCGTGACTCCCTGCTCAGTTGGGGATAGAGTGAGCGCCAAGTGATCGCCGACGCAGAGGTCGACGATCGGTCGTTTCTGCAGAGGACGAAGATGTTACTAGAGAGCACAGCGTCTGATTTCGACGGGTGGAAGTCCCTCGTCTCGGACTCATTCGTGCCGCTGGACACGGAACCCCAGCGCCGAGGCGGTTTCCAAGGGACCATCAGCGCCCGCGACTACGATTCCGTCGTCATGTCCCACATCAGTGCGAACCCCCACGCAGTGCTGCGCACACCGAGTCTCATCTCCCGCGAGACGGCAGGGCTGGCCGACGGCACTGCCGCGGCGGCCAATAACTACTACAAGGTCTCCCTCCAGCTCAAGGGCCACGGACTGCTCATCCAGGACGGGCGGGAAGTGTCCCTGGCGCCGGGCTCGCTCGCAATCTATGACACCTCGCGGCCGTACACGCTGAGCTTCGACTGCGACTTCTCCTCCTACGTGATGATGTTTCCAAAGTCGCGGGTGAACCTGCCCACTGACACCGTAGGTCAGCTCACGGCCACCTCGATCGGCGCCGATCATCAGCTCGGCGCCGTTGCCACGCAGATCATCACGCAAGCGGGAGCCATGCTGCCGACGCTGAGCCGATCGATCGGCATTCGCTTGGCCGGCAACGTCGTGGATCTGCTCACCACCGTCATGGCCGATGAACTCGCCGAGGCGGAGGTACCGGGGGAGCGGCAGCGGCTGTGGGTGCAGATCACCGCCTATATCGATGCGAACCTGGCCGATCCGCAGCTCTCACCGTCGACGATTGCCGCCGCGCATTTCATGTCCGTGAGAGCCCTTCACCAGGTCTTCGAAGGCAGCGGTGAGACGGTGTCGAGCGAGATTCGTCGTCGCCGGATCGCTCGCTGTCGGCAGGATCTGGCCGATCCGGGACAGGTGCAGGTGCCGGTTGCCGCCATCGGTGCCCGCTGGGGCTTGGGCGACCCGGCCCATTTCTCGCGACTCTTCCGCAGCGTCGTCGGTCGGCCACCGGCCCAGTACCGCCGCAGCTCGCTGACCTGACTGCGCCGAAAGTCAAGAGTCGTGCCCCCAGAGCCAAGACGCAGCGGTAGTCGATGGGAGAACCTGACGATACAGCCACTATCGCAAGGGGGATCACATGGGCGTGAATCTCAGCACTGGAAGCGAACCTGACAGCGCATCCGACCAGCCAACCACCACGGGTCTCGATGCCCGCCGCATCGGCACCGTCGCGCTCGTCTTCATGATCATTGCCGCCTCGGCGCCGTTGACCGTGGTCGCCGGCGGCGTCCCGAGCAACTTCGCGGTCACCGGTCTCCTGGGCATTCCACTGTCATTTGTCGTTTTGGGCATCGTTCTCGTCCTCTTCGCCATCGGCTATGCGGCGATGAGCCGGCACGTGCACAATGCCGGTGCCTTCTTCGCCTACATCTCCAAGGGCCTGGGCAAGCCCGTCGGGATGGGCGCGGCCGTCACCGCGCTCGTCGCCTACAACTCGATGCAGATCGGCATCGCCGGAATGTTCGGCTTCGTCTTCTCCTCCTTCCTCGATTCGATCTTCGGCCTGCAGGTCTCCTGGTGGGTCTGTGCACTCATCGCCTGGGTCATCGTCGGAATCATGGGTGTCCTGCGGGTCGACTTCTCCGCGAAGGTCCTCGGGATCATCGTCGGCACCGAATTCCTCGTCGTCATCATCTACGACATCATCGGTCTCAGCCACAGCCCCGAGGGCGTCACCGCCGGTGGCATGCTTCCCGACCAACTCTTCGCACCCGGAGTCGGCGCGGCCCTGGCGTTCTCGATCGCGGCGTTCATGGGCTTCGAATCGGGTGCCATCTACAACGAAGAGGTCAAGGACCCCAAGCGCACGGCAGGACGGGCGACTATCATCGCGGTGAGCATCATCGCCGTCTTCTACGCATTCTCCGCCTGGGCGATGACCGTGGCCGAAGGAACCTCGAACGTCGTCGGGCGATCGCAGGAGTTCGGCCCCGACCTCATGTTCGTCTTCCTCGGCGAACATGCCCCGATCTGGTTCGTCGACCTCGCGAACCTGCTCTTCCTCACCTCTCTCCTGGCCGCACTCGTGGCCTTCCACAACATCGTGGCCCGCTACTTCTTCGCCCTCGGGCGTGATCGGGTGCTGCCGAGCGTTCTCGCCAGGACCTCGCGTCGTACGGGTGCCCCGATTGCCGGATCTCTGACCCAGTCAGGGCTGGCACTCGTCGTCATCCTCGTCTTCGCCATTGCCGGTGCGGGCAGTGAGGACCCGCTGTTTCCCGTCGTCACCCTCTTCACCTGGCTGACGAATATGGGTGCCTTCGGGCTCGTGTTGCTCATGGCTCTGACTGCGCTGGCCGTCGTCGGATTCCTGCGCTCTCACTCACACGAATATTCGCTGTGGACCAGAGCAATCGCACCTGGTCTCTCAGCGATCGGACTGCTCATCCTCTTCATCTCCATCGTCGTGAACTTCAACGTCCTCATCGGACTTGAAGGTACCTCGGTGCTGTCCTGGCTGCTGCCCGCCATCGTGCTCGTGCCCGGCATCATCGGGACCATCTGGGCACTCGTCCTCCGGTCGAGTCGCCCACAGGTCTATGCAGGCATCGGCACAGGTGGAAGCCTGGGATGAGGCCCCGACTCAACCGACCCGCAATCACTCGATCCACCCTCGAAAAAGGAGAATCATGAGCACCGACCTCACCACCTTCGCCGGACTGCTGTCATCCGTCGATGATCCCAATGGCCGCGAACTGCTCGACCCCGCCACCGGCGAGGTTGTCGGTCGTACCCGTGAAGGCAGCCCCGCCGACATCGACACCGCTGTCGCTGCCGCCCGCAAGGTCCAGTCCGACTGGGCAGCGCGGACCTCTGCCGAACGCAGCGACCTGCTGAACAAGGCCGCCGACGCAATCGAAGCTTCCGCCGAAGCGCTGGCCGAGCTGCTCTCACGCGAACAGGGCAAGCCGCTCAACGGACCCAACGCCCGCTTTGAGGTCGGAGCATGCGCCGCTTGGCTGCGCGCCAACGCCGCCTTCGAACTCGAGCCAGAGGTCCTCGTCGACGATGAGGAGACCCACGCCGAACTCCACTACGCGCCCGTCGGAGTCGTCGGTGCCGTCGGTCCCTGGAACTGGCCGATGATGATCTCGGTCTGGCAGTTCGCGCCCTCGCTGAAGATGGGCAACACCGTCGTCCTCAAGCCCTCCGAGTACACGCCTCTGTCCGTGCAGGCGCTCGTCGCAGTTATCAACCAGGTCCTGCCTGCAGACGTTCTCACGGTCGTTCCCGGCAGCGGCGAGGTCGGTGCGGCCCTGACCTCCCACGCCGACATCGACAAGATCATGTTTACTGGATCGACAAAGACCGGCCAGGCCATCATGCGCTCGGCCGCGGACACCCTGGCCAGGCTGACGCTGGAGCTGGGAGGCAACGACGCAGGAATCGTGCTCGAGAACGCCGATCCTGCCGCCATTGCCGGCGACCTGTTCTGGGGTGCGTTCATCAACACCGGTCAGACCTGTGCGGCGATGAAGCGCCTCTACGTTCCCGAATCCCTCTACGACCAGGTCTGCGAAGCCCTCGTCGAGGTGGCCAAGCAGTCACCGATGGGTGTGGGCCTGGAAGAGGAGAACGTACTCGGACCGCTGCAGAACAAGCAGCAATACGACATCGTCGCCAAACTCGTGCAGGCCGCCAAAGACTCCGGCGCCCGTGTCCTCACCGGCGGTGACCCCGCTGCAGACCAGCCGGGCTACTTCTACCCGACCACGCTGGTGGCCGACATCGACAACGACAACCCGTTGGTCGCCGAGGAGCAGTTCGGCCCGGCCCTGCCGATCATCAAGTACACCGACCTCGAACAGGCCATCGGCTGGGCCAACGAGCTCGAGGTCGGCCTGGGCTCATCGGTCTGGGGCAGCGATCTCGAGGAGTGCAAAAAGGTCGCGGCTCGTCTCCAGGCAGGATCGACGTGGATCAACAAGCATGGCGCCGTGGACCCACGCATCCCCTTCGGCGGCGTGAAGAAATCCGGATTTGGACTCGAGTTCGGCATCGAAGGCCTCAAGCACGTCAGCGTTCCCCACGTGATCAGCTGGTAACAGCTGCTCTCCCGGCACGGCCGCTCGCAGGCCGGCAGCTGGTCCATTTCCCTGAAACTCCTCGACGTCACTATTTTCACGTGGCGCCGGGGAGTTTTAGTGACGTCGGCGCAAATCAGCTCTCACTCGCCTCGGGCAGGATCTCCTGCACGATCTCGACGACCCGGGCCAGGGCCTTAGAGGGATTGTTGCGGCGCCAACCGAGCGCCAATGTGAACGCATCCCCACCCTCGGCGAGGCGAACATAGGTGACCCCGTCGATGCGGATGTGATTCGAGGACTCGACGACGATCGCGATTCCGACCTGCGCGCCCACGAGCGCGAGCAGGCTGTATGGATCCGGCGCCTCCTGCGCGATATGAGGAAGATAGCCCGCCTGATCGGCCAGGCGCATCATCGCCTCCCGCACCTGCGAACCGTGTGACGGCGCATATGTGATGAACGGCTGCTCCTTCAGGTCCGCCATCGACACGCTCTCTGCCTCGGCGAGCTCATGGCTGGTGGGGACCGCGACCATGACGCGCTCCTGCCGGATGACGTGGACGGCAATGCCTGCCGGTGCCGGTGGGGAGATGATTCCCATGTCCATCGTCCCGTCGCGAACGGCCAGGGCCGATTCCCCGGAGTAGGTTTGCGGGTGCAACTCCAGGCTGATGCCAGGTTGTCGGTGGGCGACCTCCCTGGCGAGCAGGGACAGGATCGAGTAGCCGCTCGTGCCGCCGAACCCGATCCGCACCCGGCCGACCACACCCTCCTTCGCAGCACGAGCGATGCGACGTGCACCCTCGACCTGCGCTTGGATCGACCGAGCGGGCTCGATCAGCGCCTCACCCGAGGATGTCAGTCGCACCCGACGCGTGGTCCGTTCGAACAGCTGCACGTCGAGGTCCTTCTCAAGCGAGCGGATCATCTGGCTCAATGCCGGTTGGGCGATGTGCAGGGTCTCCGCGGCCCGCCCGAAATGCAGCTCCTGCGCGACGGCGAGGAACGCCGAGAAGTGCCGCAGCTCCATGGTGCTCGCTTTCGTCGTTGACCGGCTCTATCCACTGTCAGCCAAGCATTGATAATGAATTGCAAATAATAACCATGATATTACGTCTTGGACACCGCGTAATACAAGTGGAACAGTAAGGAACCATGAACTACGTCGACCTCGACCCCGCCCTGCAGCCCCTCATCGAGTCCTACCTTGAATCGGCAGATCGAGAGCTGCTCGCCCCGGTGCTCACTGCGCTCGGCGCCGACGCCGCGCAGCGCCTCGCCCCTTTGGCCGACGTCGCGGACAAAAACCCGCCGAGGCTCGAGCAGTTCAACCGCGAAGGCGACCGGGTCGACACCATCGACTACCACCACAGCTACCAGGAGCTGCAGAAGGCCGCCTACGAGGAATACGGCCTCTCCGCACTCTCGCACCGCGGACTCCACGGCTGGGACGACGTGCCACCGCACCTGGTGAAGTACATCCTCTCCTACGTCTTCGTCCAAGCCGAGTTCGGTCTGGCCTGCCCGGTGTCGATGACCGATGCTGCTGCGAGGACCCTGCGGAAGTTCGGCGACGGCGAGCAGATCGCCGAGGCGATCGACCGATTGATCTCGACCGATTCCGACCATCGGTTCACCGGAGCGATGTTCATGACCGAGATCCACGCCGGCACCGACATCGCCCAGACCTCGACGGTGGCCGAACGCGACGGTGAGAACTGGGCACTGTCCGGGCGCAAATGGTTCGCCTCGAACCCGGACGCCGACATCATCCTCACCCTCGCCAGATTCCCCGGCGGCGATGACACCACACGCGGAGTCGGACTGTTCATGCTGCCCAAACACCGCCCGGACGGGACGAAGAACTCCTATGTCATCGACCGGCTCAAGGACAAGCTCGGCACCCGGTCCATGCCCAGCGGCGAAGTCACCCTCAACGGTGCCTATGCCGTCCAGGTAGGGGCGCTCGAGCGCGGATTCCGGCAGATGGCGGAGATGGTCAACACCTCCCGACTGTCCAACGCGATGCGCGCCACCGCCCTCATGCGCCGCTCGATCAACGAGGCGCTCGCCCACGCCCGCCAGCGCGTCGTCTTCGGCAAGGCCCTCATCGAGGCACCCCTGATGCGCATGACTCTGCTGCCGCTGCAGGCCGAAGCCGAGGCAGCGCTCGGGCTCGTCTTCTACGCCGGTGACATGCTCCAGAAGGCCGATGCCGGTGATGCTTCCGCTGCCGCGCAGATCCGCGTCCTCACCCCGCTGGCCAAGCATTACATCTGCAAACGCGCTCGCTTCGTCACCGGTGAGGCGATGGAGGTCCGTGGCGGTCGCGGCTACATCGAAGAATTCCCCGACGCCCGCCTCGTCCGCGACTCCCACCTCGGCTCGATCTGGGAGGGCTCAAGCAACGTCATCGCCCTCGACGTCCTGCGCTGCATGCGCAAACAGAACACGCACCAGCTCCTGGCCGAGACGATGACGCAGAAACTGAACACCATCACCCTCGCCGAGGCGGGCCCTGAGACCCGTGAGCTTCTGACCAGATGGACGGCGATCGTCGACCGCGGTGACGTGATCCTGAGCGCCGAGCCGGATGCTGCTGAGGCGCTCATCGGCGGCTATGCCGATGATCTGGCGCAGCTGATCATGGCTACCCTGCTGCTCGAGCAGGCTGACGCCGAGGTCAGCCGTGACGACAACTTCCGCAAGCTGCTCGTCGCCAGGACCTTCATCGGCAGCAACATCACCGCCGATGAGAATGCCGTGGTCGACACACTCAGTCATTTCGAGAACATCGTTGATGGGCAGGCGGTGCCCCGCAATGCTGTATCAACCGGGGTCGTCCCCACACCCGCACCCGTGGCCTGAAGTCACAGAACACCGGAGTAAGTCGTGAGAACCACAGAAACAGAATCCACACCCGATACGAGCACCGCGGCAGGTGGGTCCTTCGCAGGCCCTCTCGCCGGCGTGCGCGTCATCGACCTCTCGAAGATCCTCGCCGGACCTTATGCCACGATGTCACTGGCCGACCTCGGCGCCGAGGTCATCAAGGTCGAACACCCCGACGGGGGAGACCCGACTCGTGCCTGGGGTCCACCCATGGTCGGTGCCGATGCCACGTACTTCCACGCAGCGAACCACAGCAAGAAGTCCGTGACGATCGACCTCAAATCCGAACGAGGACAGGCCCAGGTCCACGAACTGTTGGCCGACGCCGATGTTCTCGTCGAGAATTTCCGGCCCGGCAGCTCACTGCAGACGATCTTCGACTACAAGGAACTGGCAGCGAAGTTCCCGCACCTCGTCATCCTCCACATCTCCGCCTACGGAGACCACGGGCCGATGCGCGACGAACCCGGTTATGACATGGTCGCCCAGGCTCGCGGTGGGCTCATGTCTCTGACCGGTGAGGCAGGGGGACCGCCGATGAAGGCCGGGTTCGCCATGGGCGACCTGGGTGCAGGACTGTTCGGAATCATCGGAATCGTCTCCGCACTCTTCGAACGCAGCCGGACCGGCAAGGGCCAATACCTGACGACCTCGCTCTACGAAGGACAGCTGGCCCTGCACGTGAACTGGGCGACGAACTACTTCGCCGACGGCAATCGCCCACATGCGCTGGGATCCGGGCACCCCAACCTCGTGCCCTACCAGGCGTATCCGGCCGCCGATGACTACTTCGTCATCGCCATTGGCAACGACTCCCTGTGGCAGCGCCTGTGCACCGCCATCGAGCGACCCGACCTCGGCGATGACGAACGCCTGTCGGCCAACCGCGGTCGAGTCGAGCACCGCGAATACCTCAACGAGGAGCTCTCCCGCACCCTGCGCACGAACACCGTCGAGCACTGGTGCGAGAAGTTCTCAACCGCTGGCGTTCCCGCCGCACCGATCAAACACCTCGACGAGGTCTATGCCGATCCGCAGACCGAAGCCCTCGGGATGGTCCAGACGGTCGACCATCCCTCCGCCGGACCAATACGGCAGGTGGCATTCCCCGTCAACTTCAACGGAGTCCGCCCACCCGTGCGCTCCGCGCCACCGGAGCTCGGAGCCGATACTCACGACATCCTCGGCGCCACCGACCACCCACACCCAGCCACCACAGGAGCCTGAAATGACTACGACCGCCACTGCGCAGGACGCCGCCGACCTCGACAAGTCCGACCTCCTCAACCTCGAAGGCCTCCTCAGCGAGGTCGAGATCCAACTTCGCGACAAGGTGCGAGCCTTCGTCGATGAGCGTTTCCGTCCGAACATCGCCGACTGGTATGAAAACGCGCACTTCCCCGTCGAGATCGTGCGCGAAATGGGTGACCTCGGGCTGTTAGGCATGCACCTGCACGGCTACGGCTGCCCGGGACGATCCGCCGTCGAATACGGCCTCGCAGCCATGGAGCTCGAAGCCGGTGACTCAGGCCTACGCACCTTCGTCTCCGTCCAGGGATCGCTGGCGATGTCCGCGATCCACAAGTTCGGTTCCGAAGAGCAGAAGAACCGGTACCTGCCGGGCATGGCCAAGGGCGAGATCATCGGCTGCTTCGGCCTGACCGAGCCCACCGCCGGATCCGACCCGGGATCGATGGCGACCACAGCAACACGCAATGACGACGGTTCGTGGACCCTCAACGGAGCCAAGCGCTGGATCGGCCTGGCTTCCATCGCCGATATCGCCGTCATCTGGGCCGCGACCGACGAAGGCATCCGCGGGTTCCTCGTCCCCACCGACACCGCAGGCTTCACCGCGACCCCGATCGAACAGAAGCTGTCGATGCGCGCCTCCATCCAGTGCGATATCGACATCGCCGATGTCCAACTGCCCGCCGAGGCTGTCCTGCCCGATGTGCGTGGACTCAAGGGGCCGTTCTCCTGCCTCAATGAGGCCCGCTACGGAATCATGTGGGGCGCAATGGGCGCCGCTCGCGACTCCTACGAGGTGGCCCTGAAGTATGCGCAGGAGAGAATGCAGTTCGACAAGCCGCTCTCCGGCTATCAGATCACCCAGCAGAAGCTGGTGAACATGGTCCTCGAGATCCAGAAGGGAATTCTTGTGGCACTGCAGACCGGCCGCCTCAAGGATGCCGGGACGCTCGACCCTGTCCAGATCTCGGTCGGCAAACTCAACAACTGCAGAGAGGCCATCGCCATCTGCCGGGAAGCCCGGACGATGCTCGGCGGCAACGGCATCACCCTCGAATACTCACCGCTGCGGCATGCAAACAACCTCGAATCGGTGCGCACCTACGAGGGAACCGATGAGGTGCACACTCTGATTCTGGGTCGTCACATCACGGGTGAGCAGGCGTTCCGGTAGGGCGAGCTTTCCACGCGCGGCAGAGTCGCATCAGGCGGATCTGCAGATGAGGCTTCGGAAACGCGACCACCAATAGTCGAAAGCCTTACGCCGGCGCTGTGCTCGCTCGTCACGCAGCTCCGTCTGCATACGAGCCTCGTCCACGAACAGCTGTGCGCTCTCCATGCTGCGGATCGAACTCCATTGGCACCCGCTGACCATGATCATCGCCCCCTCGCGCTTACTTCCAGTGTACTGCGCGAGGTGGCGCGGGTGATCAGCGATCGCACCCACTGATCGACAGCAGTTCTGATAGCAATCGCAGTTGCGTAGGGGCACAGACGAGATGACGCAACTCGCCTCGTGCACCTCATGCCACGGCAGGAGACTCTTGCCGCTTCGTAAATATGTACGTACACTAAGTACCTACATAGACGACTATGTGCTCACAACTGCTCACACAAAGGGGATTCGTCATGGCTGCCGAATCACAGATCACCAGTCGCGTTCCGCTTTTCGACGGGATGAACAGAATTCCTGGCGGCATCATGCTGATTCCGCTCATCCTGGGATCCATCGTCGGAACATTCTTCCCTGGCTTCCTCGAACTGGGAAACTTCACCTCGGCGCTGTTCCGCGACAGTGCATTGCCTCTCATCGGCATACTCATCTTCGCAACGGGCATGCAGATCACCCTGAAAACCTCGGGCCCCGTGCTTGCGACCACCGGCACGATCCTGTTGACGAAGTCGATCATCCCAGCTGGCCTCGTCGTGTTGTTGGGCCAGTTCGTCGGCATCGAGGGAATTCTGGGCGTCTCAATCTTGGCGCTCATCGTCATGATGGACAACAGCAATGGTGGACTATGGCTTGCCTTCACCGGTCGCTATGGAGACGCACGCGACCGCGGCGCTTACATGGCGTCGGCGATCAATGACGGACCGTTCTTCTCGATGCTCTTCCTGGGAGCAGCCGGTCTGGCCGACATTCCCTACACCCTTCTGCTCGCGGCTGTCATCCCTCTGATCATCGGCATCATCGTCGGAAACCTTGACGCGAAGTGGACCGAGATCATGCGACCGATCCCGAACATGGTCATTCCGTTCTTCGCCTTCGCGCTCGGCACCGGAATCGACCTCGGCAATGTCGTCACCGGTGGACTCTCCGGTCTCGTCGTCGGCGCGATCGCCACGGTCATCACCGGTACCCTTGCCTACTTCGGATACCGCTGGATTCTTCGCCGTGGCAACCAGTCGGGCATCGGCATCGCCTCGGCAACGACCGCAGGCAACGCGATCGCAACGCCAGCCATTATTGCCGGGGCCGATCCGGCCTTCGAGCCCTACATGGAAGTTGCCACTGCTCAGGTCGCCTCCGCCGTTCTCGTCTCAGCAATCCTGGCTCCACTGCTGGCAGCCTGGGTGCTCAAGCGCCAGGGAGGAATCAAGAAACAAGACACCGAATCGGGAGCCGAGGACACGTCACCCCTGAGGTCTGAAGGACTGTGACCCAAGAACTTAAGCCTCAGTCGCCCGATGCGCCTTCTGTGGTGGTTGTGGCCGATGACCTCACCGGAGCCACGGACTCTTCCGTCCAGTTCGCTTACGCTGGGTGGAAGACACAGCTCCTGCTGTCTGAGGACAGCGTGACGCACCGGGAACCTGGCGCCGTCAGCGCACTGGTGACCGATGCGCGAGCTCTCACCCGAGCCGACGCGCAGAATCGCACACGTGCCGCCGTGTTGTCAGGACACGATGCTGCGACTCGCCTCTACCTGAAGATCGACTCAACCATGAGAGGCACGATCTCATCGCAAATAGATGGCGCTCTCGAAGCCTGGCAACAAGATCATCCAGGAGCATTTGCCCTCGTTTGTCCGGCCTACCCTGCCATGGGGCGCACCGTCAGCGACGGACAGCTGCTGGTCAACGGGACGCCGGTGCAGGACACTGTGATTGGCCGTGATCCCGTCACGCCAGTGTCGACGAGTTCTCTTTCCGAGCTTCTCCCCGGTTCTGCCACCGTGACAAAGCCGCACGGTGAAACGTTCACGGTTGCGGCTTTGGTGGCATCGATCCGAACTGCACGGGCATCCTCGCCGATCATCATCATCGATGCCGGTGAATCGGCAGATCTTGATGTCATCGCCGAGGCGGCTGTCGAATTCGGTGACGACGTCGTCCCCGTCGGGTCGGCAGGTCTCGCGGCCGCGTTGGCTGTCAAATGGGGGACAGGCCTCGTTGCCCCGGCCGAATCAGACCGCACATGCGAGCGAGTCATCATCGTCGCCAGTTCACTCCATACTGTCACTCGAGAACAGGTGCAGGCCCTCGTCCACGTCGAGCCCCCTGAAGTTCAGGCCACCGAGGTTACAGTCCTGACTCCCGATCTGACCGCACTCTCTGACGAGGCGGCTCGGTCTGCTTGGCTGGAGACCGTGTCATCCACAGCATCGACCCCTATCGTCATCGTCGATGCCCCGGAGGAGAGGACGAGTTCCACGGACCTCGTCGCCGACCTGCTTGCCGGAGCGGCCGCAACGCTGATGCGCGATTCCGTTCCCACAAGTCTTATGCTGCTGGGCGGGGAAGGAGCACGCGCCGTGCTCAACCGCCTCGGCGCCGTGAGCCTGCACATCCACTCAACGGTGCGCGAAGGTATGCCAATCGGGGCCATTGAGGGCGGCAGGGCCCATGGCGCAACTGTCATCACAAAAGCCGGAGGCTTTGGCCGCCGATCAGACGTCTTAGAAATCGCAGCAGAGCTTCTGCACAACAACGAAGGATCAACGCAATGACTCTCCCCGTATTGGCAATCACACTCGGCGATGTCGCAGGCATCGGACCGGAGATCACCGCGAAGTCACTTCTGGGCCATGATGATCTGCGCACAAAGTGCACTCCGGTTGTCATCGGTGACATCGCCTCGGTCAAGCGCGGTGTCGCATTCGTCGGCGGTGACGTTGAAGCAGTGCGTGAGATCAGCGCCCCGGGGGAGGCGAAGAACATTCCCGGGACCATCGAGGTTATCCAGGTGGGCCCTTCTCTCGCGGAGGTTGGTGTCGGTGAACTCAGTGCAGCAGCAGGAGACGGTTCCTACCGTTTCGTCGTTGAGGCCTGCCGCCTCGCCAGAGAAGGTGAAGTCGATGGAATCGTCACCGCACCGCTGAATAAGGCAGCCATGCACGCAGGAGGCCATAACTTCCCCGGTCACACTGAACTTCTTGCACATGAGTTCGGCGTCAAAGACTATTCGCTCGTACTTTCAGCCGGCGATCTCTATTTCTTCCACCTCACTACTCACGTTTCAATGAAGCAGGCGATTGAGAACATCACCTTCGACCGCACCTTGAGCGTCCTCAAGCTGGCCGGTGCCTTCGCAGAGTCAATGGGCACACCCGAAGAGCGCATCGGGCTCGCGGGCCTCAACCCGCATGCAGGTGAGAACCGCCTGTTCGGTGATGAGGACGCTGATGTGCTGACTCCCTCAGTCGAGGCCGCACAGGAACACGGACTCAATGTCGTCGGCCCGCTGCCAGGAGACGCACTCATCCCGGCCGCTGTGCGTGGCAACTACAATCTCGTGGTCGTTTGCTATCACGATCAGGGACACGCCCCCTTCAAAGCCGTCTATGGTGATGACGGAGTCAACATCACCGTCGGTCTGCCGGTTGTGCGAGTCTCAGTCGACCACGGCACCGCATTCGACATTGCCGGAGAGGGCATCGCCCGCGAGGCCAGTCTCGTTCTGTCGATCGAGCGTGCTGCGACTCTGGCACCTGAATGGGGCGTCGTCTGGGACGCGGCTCAAGCAATGTGAGACTGTTGTTACGCTGAGTCTGCGCGCATGGAGAGGAACGACAATGTGGATCGATGGCCTACCTTCGGGCGTGCTCGATTCTTCGCAGGACGAGCCTCTTCACCGGCAGCTGAGCGAAGTGATTCGGCAAGGCATAGCGGAAGGTGCGCTTCCTCCGGGCACGCGGCTGCCGACGGAAGCAGACTTCCAGGGTAAGTTCGGAATCTCACGATCCGTCGTTCGACAAGCGATGGCGGCATTGACCAATGACAACCTCATCCAGCGCGGACGTGGTCGTGGCAGCGTCGTTGCTCCGCAGCATGAACACCACCGGGCCGTGCAGAAGATGTCTGGCCTCTCCGCTCAATTCTCGAACTCTGGCGATTCCGTCACGACGGAGATCATCTCGCTCGAACGTGCAGCTGATCCACGTGCCCAAAAGGCGCTGGGCACTTCAGAACTGCTCGCGCTCAACCGCCGCCGCAGTGTCGATGGCGAGTCGATTGCCATTATTCATACTTGGCTTCCGCTCAGCCTTGTGCCAGGACTCGAAGCGAAAGATCTGGTGGACTCGTCTCTGCATGAGACCCTGCGCGCGCGATTCGGAATCCCTGTGACAGCAGGCCATCGTCAAGTCCGGGCTGTATCGGCGTCGGCAGAATTGTCCGCGTCGCTCGCGGTGCCGCTGGCCGCGCCGCTCCTGGTGCTCGAAGGCACCAGTTGTGACGACCAAGGCAATGCCATCGAGTACTTCTGCACCTGGCATCGCGCTGATCGTGTGGTCTTCGACGTTGAGGCGATTTCAGATCCCCCCGGAAGCCGACTTTTATCGACGCCGAAGCAGACTTCACTTCCGCAAAACGGTGCGGCTGATGCGACCGATCTGAGTGAAACAGCACGATCCATCGCTACTCAGATGAATGATCTTGCGAAGCGCATGGGCCGGCTGGGCTGAGCGCGACAAGTTCATCATCAGGGTGTGGCCCGCTTCAGAGCTCGGGGAACTCCACCCCAGTCAGCTCCTCCGACACGGTCCACAGGCGCCGTGCCACCTCGGCGTCTTGCGCCTCGCGAGAGCGGCCGACGAGCTTCGGTTGTCCGAAGGTCTCCTTGAAACGGCGCGGCCCGACATAGCTGTTGCCCGGGATGTCTGCTGTCGCTGCGCACAGTGTCGGCACCGCACCCTGCTGCTCGTCCTGCGAGATCAGACCGATCACAGCCTCGGTGACGGACGCAAGCAGGCGGTTGCCCTGCAGTCGGTAGAGGTTCGTCGCCGCCAGACCCGGATGGGCAGCGGTCGCGATGACGGACGAGCCCACCTCGGTGAGCCGGCGCTGGAGTTCGGAGGTGAAGAGGAGGTTCGCCAGCTTTGACTGCCCGTAGGCCGGCATCGGCTTATACGGTCTGCGTTCCCAACTGAGGTCATCGAAGTCGATGGTCCCCATTCGATGTCCGATCGAGGACACGGTGACCACCCGATCTCGGATCTGGGGAAGAAGCAGGTTTGTCAGGGCGAAATGGCCCAGATGGTTCGTGCCGAACTGGGATTCGAACCCGTCAGCAGTGCGCCCCAGGGGCGGGGCCATGATCCCCGCATTGTTGATGAGGATGTCGATCGGGTCGGAAAATTCCTCGGCGAAGGCACGCACCGAGGCGAGATCGGCGAGGTCGAGTTCTCGCACATCGACAGGTCCGCGCATCGACTTCGCCGCGGCCAGTCCCTTGTCCAGGTTGCGCACCGCCAGCACGACATATGCATCCATGCCCGCAAGCATGGACGCTGTGCCTCGGCCGATTCCGCTGTTGCCACCGGTGATGACGATGGTGCGGTCAGCCGCTGATGCGATGTTGCCATCGAGCCTATTGCCCATAAGGCCATCGTAAGCCCAAGTGAGACGTTCATGACTCCTCGCAAAATGTTAGGGTAGCCTTCGTGCCGCAGACTCCCTCATCAGGTTCGATGCTTCTCCGCAGAGCCGTCCGCCGGCGGCTCGGTTTCCTGCTTCCCGGCGTCATCACTATGTCGCTGTGGCAGGTCTGTGAGGCACTCGTCCCCGTGGCCATCGGCATCGTCGTCGACGTCGCGATCATCCCGCTCTCCCTCCCGATGCTCCTCGTCTCCATCCTCGGCATCGCCCTGCTCTTCACCGTGCTCAGCCTCGGCTACAGATTCGGTGCACGATTGTGCAACTCTGCCCGCGAACATGAGGCGCACGCCCTGCGCGTGGAAATCACCCACGCAGCTCTCACCTCGGCGAACCTTCCACCCGACCGCGCCTCCGGTGAGGTCCTCTCGATCGCCTCGGCAGACGCGGACACGGCAGCCCAGTCCTTCGCCCAGCTGGACGAGGAATCGCCTCGGTGCTGGGCATGATCACGGCCGCCGTCTTCCTCCTCATCGCTGACCCCGTGACCGGACTCGTCGTCCTCATTGCAGTGCCCATCGGGCTGCTCATCGTTGCCCTGCCCGGACGATCCGTGTCCACCAAGGCCAACGCACAGCTCGAGGCCGTGGCGCGAGCCGGCCGGTCGGCCTCCGACCTCATGCACGGGCTGCGCGTGATCAAGGCCATGGGCGGAGAAACCTGGGCCGTGGACCGCTACCGTCACACCTCGGACGAGGCCGCGACCGCCGGCATCGCCACCGGTGAGAGGACCGGCCGCCTCGCCGGCCTCGGAGCACTCGTCATGTCGGTCGTGCTCGCCATCGTCCTCATCGTCGCCGGCCTGCGCCTCATCGACGGACAGATGAGCGTGGGCGCACTCATCGGCATCCTCGGTATGACCGCATTCCTCACCGAACCGATGCGCGCGCTGGCCGAGATCGTCGGCCTCTTCGCCCAATCCCACGGAGCAGCCCAACGGATCACCCAACTGCTGAACGACATAGACGATGCCGAGCCGACGACAGCACCGTCGGACGCACCAGCACCGACCGTCGATATCGACGACGAGGCGATCAGCATCCGCGATTGGTCCGTGGGGGAGGAGCGCACGGTCGACGTCACCACCAACTTCGGCACCCTGACCTGCATCGTCACAGAGGACCCCGCACCGGAGTCGGCGCTTCTCGCCGCCCTGAGCACCCACGCCCGCGGTACCACGGTGGGGCAGATGCTCGTCTCACCGCACACGGTCGACCTGTTCGAGGGCACCATCCGCTCCAATATCACCATGATCCTCAGTGCTGGCGAGGCCCCTGTGAGCGCCGAGGTGCTGGCCGCCTCGGGTGCCGACGAACTCCTTGGTCTCGTCGAGAATGGACTCGACCACCGCATCCAGGAACTCGGCGGCAACCTCTCCGGGGGGCAGCGCCAAAGGGTGGCCCTGGCCAGAGCCCTGCACGCCGACCCGCAGGTCCTTATCCTCCACGAACCCACGACCGCGGTCGACGCCGTCACTGAGGCACGCATAGCCTCCGGGCTTCAGAAGCTGCGCAGCTCACGCGGTGGTGGTGCCACGCTCATCTTCACCAGCTCACCGGCCTTCCTTGCCGCCGCCGATTCGGTCGTGTTCGTGCCCACTACCGGCCCCAGCCTCGTGGGTAAGCACGCCGAACTCCTCGCCGCCGCAGCCTACCGAAACGCGGTGACCCGATGAGTGAACAGTCTCCTCAGACCACACTGGCGATCGCCTCTCGGCGTCGCTCATTCGCCCATCTGGCTCCGCTGCTGCGCGCCCGCTGGAACTGGCTCATCGTCCTCATCCTCGCCGGAATCGCCAACGCCGGTGCCGGACTCGTGGGACCGTGGGCGATCGGCCGCCTCGTCGACGAACTCCCTGCCGGAGCCGGCTCAGATGTCGTCATCACGTGCGCGATCGCCGTGGCCATCGCGGGTGTGGTCATGGCCTTGGGCACCTGGATCGGCGCGTGGGCGCTGGCCCATATCGCGATGCCCGTCGTCGCAGACCTGCGCACACAGGTCGTCGACTCCGCGCTCACCCTCGAAGCACAGCGCATCGAATCGACGGGAACGGGTGACCTGGTCTCGAGGGTCGCCGACGATTCCCGCAAGATCAGTGAGGCCGCAGCGCAGGTGCTGCCACTCGTCGTCGAATCACTCCTCATCGTCATCGTCTCCGCTGTCGGTCTGGCCGCGATCGATTGGCGCCTGGGCATCGTCGGCCTCGTCGCCCTGCCGATGTACTGGCTCACCCTGCGCTGGTATCTGCCCAGGTCGGAACCGCTCTACAAGGAGGAGCGCGCTGCCTTCGGGCGTCGCGCCGGACGTCTCCTCGGTGGACTCACCGGTGCCCGAACCCTGCGTGCCTACCGTGCGGAGTCCGGGGAGCTCTCCCGCATCGACGCCGCCTCAGGGCAGGCCCGGGACCTCTCGATCGGCGTATTCAGCTTCCTCACCCGCGCCTTCTCACGCAATAACCGCGCCGAGGCTGTTGTGCTCTCTCTGCTCCTCATCGCCGGATTCGCCCTCGTCTACTTCGGGGAGACGACCGCTGGTGCCGTGACCACCGCGGCCCTGGTCTTCCACCGCCTGTTCAACCCGATCGGCGCCCTAGTCGGCCTCTTCGACCAGGTCCAATCCGCAGGTGCCTCACTGACCCGCATGGTCGGCGTCATCGATGAAGCAGCAAGTTCGCCGAGGCGGACGAACGACATCAGCATCGACCGTCCGTCCCTGGTGCTGGAGGACCTATGGTTTTCCTACGACGAGGATCCCGAATCGAGCAACCATGTCCTCAAGGGTGTGAGTCTGCGCCTGAACCCCGGCGAGGTCGTCGCCGTCGTCGGCACCACCGGGGCCGGAAAATCGACGCTGGCACGGATCGCGGCGGGACTCTCCGCACCCACCCGAGGCCGAGCCGCACTCGCCAGGGCCACAACCCCCTCGGCGGGGGAGACGGGACGGTCAGTGTCGCTGACCGAGCTGCCCGACGACAGACTGCGCGGGCACATCACGATGGTCGCCCAAGAGGTGCACACGTTCACCGGGACCCTGCGTGAGAACGTGGCGCTGCCGGTCCCGGAGGCCTCGGACGAGCAGATCATCGCGGCATTGGATACGGTTGGCGCCAGCTGGGCCACCGCACTGCCACACGGGTTGGACACCGAGGTCGGTGACGGCGGTACGCGACTGAGCGCCGTCGAGGACCAGTCGATCGCCCTGGCCCGGTTGGTGCTCGCCGATCCGGACTTCGCGATCCTCGACGAGGCGACCGCCGAGGCCGGATCCGCCGGCGCCCACGTGCTCGAAGCATCTGCCCGTTCCGCCCTCGCCGGACGTGGTGCCCTCGTCGTCGCCCACCGCCTCAGCCAAGCCGAGACCGCTGATCGGGTTCTGGTCATGGAGCATGGACGGGTCGTCGAAGAGGGCCCGCACGAGGACTTGGTCGCGGCAGGGGGCCGTTACGCCCAACTGTGGTCGGCGTGGTCGGCGTGATGTTACGGCCGGGGCGCGTGGACGCTCAGCGCCAGCGCTGCCAGGCTGCCTGACGGCTGACGTCGGCCATCTCGGCCACCCGGGCCCAGGAATTGTGCTCGGCCATCGTGCGAGCACTGGTCCCCAGGGCCTCACCGACCTCGGCGGAGAGGCTGAGCAGCGCCGAAAACGCCTCGGGGGCCGGCGAATGGGACAGATCGTGGACGGCCTGCCGTGCTGTGTCGAGCAGATCGGCCACAGCGGAGCCCGCGAATTCCCTGACCGGATCCGTGATCGGCTGGTTCTCGGGCTGTCCGTCGACGTGCATCGGTTCGGGACTGTCTTCATCGAGGGTCACGATGATCATCTCCTCGGTAGAGTTCAGGCTGCGGGTCCAGGTGCGGTCGTGCCAATGATATTCGACCTCGCCTCGCAGCGGCAGATAGACGGCAGTGTACAGGGTGCCGAAGGCGTTGTCGTAGTCGTCGCTGAAGACTCCGGGGCTGAGCATTCTCTCGGCCAGCTCCTGCACATCGCACCCCTGTTCCACTGCCTCGGTGAGCAAGTCCTGTCGCTCGAGGCTGCGGAATCGTCGTGCATGTTCGGGGAACTCCGGGTGGCGACCGCGATGGTTCGTCGCCACCGGATCATCGATGACCTCCGGGGCCATCCCGGGACCGACGTAGGCCGTCACTGCTGTGCCGTCGGCATCGATCATGGTCAGGTTGTAGAACATGGACACCGGTATCGTCTCGAGCCGGCGCAGGGCCTCCGGCACCGAGCCGGCGACCTCCAGTAGGAAGCGCACGACCAGCGGAGCGGCGAAGCCGTCACCGTCGCCGGGACGCCCGCCGAAGGCCAGGGAGACGGCGAGCCCGTCCTCGTTCATCCCATCGAGGAGACCCCACAGGCAGTCCGAGGTCCCGATCACTCGGCGTGAGCCGAAGCGAGTCGAGGCATGGACCTGTTCGAACAGTTCCAACCCGTAGTCGTAGTTGCGCACCAGCGCCGGTTCAGGAGACTGCAGGGCAACCTGTGAACACCCGGGGAGGAAACGCGGCGGGTTCCAGAGTGTGAGCATGCGTGCTGCGGTCTCGTCCCCGCGTGCGAGTTCGACCAGGCGCTGCCAGGTGGGGACGAGTTCGGGCATGTGTTCGCGCAGTTTGGCCTCGGCCGTGGCCAGACTGGGCCGAGCGACATCCCCGTCGCGGAGATACCAGGCGCGGTAGCCGGGCCACACGGCATCGAACAGTGACTGCCAGCGGGTCGAGGGGCGGTCTTCGGTGATTGCAAAGAAATTGAATGAAGTCATGCGTCAAGGTTAAGTTGACACTCCTGGTGTGTCAACAAAACCTTGACAAGACTTGGTGATTGGATCTTTCACCGGCCGAGACGAACTGCGATCAGCTGAGCCCCAGAATCGTCGTGGCAATGGTGAAGTAGATGATCAGGCCGGTGGCGTCGCAGAACGTGGAGATGAACGGATTGGAGAACACCGCCGGATCCGCCCCGACGCGCTTCGCGATGATCGGCATCAGCCCGCCCACGGTCGCAGCCATCATGCACACCGACAGCAGAGTCAGTCCGATGACCAGACCGATCGCCCACCCATAGACCAAGCCCGCAACGATGAAGCCCAAGGCGCCGAGCACAGCTCCCAGCAGTGCACCGACCCGCAGCTCGCGCCAGATGACCTTCCCGAGGTCGCGGATTCTCACTTCGCCCACGGCCAGCGCCCTGGTCACGGTCGTTGCAGCCTGGTTGCCGGTGTTGCCGCCCGTGCCGGTGAGCAGCGGGATGAAGAGGGCGAGGATGACGACCTGGTCGAGCCGATCCTCATAGACCTCGAGGACCTGCACGGTGAGGATTGCGGAGACGGCGAGGACCAGCAGCCACACGATGCGGCTCTTGACCAGCCGAAAGATTGTGCTCGAGAGGTAGGAGCGGTCGAGGGGTTCGGAGCCGCTGGAGCGGGCGATGTCCTCGGCATCCTCCTCGTCGACGATGTCGAGGACATCGTCCATGGTCAGGATCCCGACGAGGCGGTCCTCCTGGTCCACGACCGGCATCGCAATGAGCCGGTGGGAGAGGAACTGGCGGGAGGCGACCTCACGGTCGGTCAGCGCCTGCGTGCTGATGGATTCGCGCACCAGGTCCCCGACGGGAGCCTCGGCCTCGGCGGCGATGAGGTTACGCAGTGACACCACGCCCAAGAGGACACGACCGACCCCGACGACGGGCAGGAGGTAGACGGTCTCAGGACCGTCGATGCGGGCACGGACGACCTCCATCGCCTCGGCGGCGGTCCAGTCCTCGTGGAGGCTGAGCACCTCGGGTGACATGTACCGGCCGATCGCCTTCTTCGGGTAGCCGAGGACCGCGGTGGTCATCTCGCGTTCTTCGGCATCGAGTCCGCTCATCAGCCTGCGGGCGACGTTGGCGGGAAGTTCGCCGAAGAGTTCGGCACGGTCGTCGGGGTCGAGGCCCTCGACGATGTGGGCGACCTCCGGTTCCCGCAGGCTCTGGATCAGTTCCGCCTGGTAACCCGGAGGAAGGTTCTCGAAGACGGCAAGAGCTTCATCCTTATCCAGGATGCGGAAAAGGACCGCCGACTGCAGGGGTGTGCTCGTGTGGACGAGGCGGGTCAGCTCGGGGAGGGGAACCTGGTGGGCAAGTTCGGCGATCTCGTCCATCGCGGCCCGGTCGATGCGTCCCGACAGCGCGGATTCGAGGCGGTCGGCCGCCGAGTTCTCCACCGTCATATCAGTCATGACTGCTCCTTAGCGTCCGGGGCCCGGGTGATCGCTGTCCAGCCTATGTCACCGTGAGACGCCGGGCCCAAAGCGGCCCGCTGGTGACGGGTACGATCGTTATATGGTGGGGCACGACAACTACGCGACGAACTATGTGACCGGGACTCTCACCAAGTGGGTGCGACGCTCGACGCTGCTTGCCACTGTCGTGCTCTCCGCGGTTCTGCTGGCCGGCTACCCGTTTCTGCCCGATCTGATTCCCACTCACTTCGACCTTGCGGGCAGGGCCGACAGCTACGGTCCGAGCTGGACTCTGTTCGTCCTCGTCGGTCTGCTCTGTGTGCTCATCGCCGCTACCTCGTGGCTGTCCACTCGGCCGCAGATGCTCAACTTCCCGGTCGTCGTGACCGCAGAGAACGCGCAGTCCGTCTTTCGGGAGTCTGAACGGATGATGGTGTGGGTCTCGGCGGCCCTGTTCATCGTCTACGTCGGCACCGCCATCTCTGTCTGGGGCGGCTACGGCGCCCCATTCTTCCTCGCCGGCATCCTCGGCCTGGCGACCGCGACGATCGTCGGGGTCAAACGAACACTCTCGGCCGGTTGAGCTTCCGCTTCAACGCCGGGCAGCCTCCGGCACCCGGACGGTGAGCACGGGCACGGGGGAGCGGAGGATGAGGCGCTGGGCGACGGAACCCAGCAGAACCTTGCCCACCCGGGACCGACTGCGCACACCGAGGACGAGTCGATCCACCTCGGCGTGGTCGGACAGCTCATCGAGGACGGCCGTGACCGGATCACGGTCACCGCGTCCGGAGCGGTTGATGAGCGTGACATCGAGATCGGCAGGGATCTCGTCGTCGGTGAAATCGTGGAGGGTGAGGTTGATGAGCAGCAGACCGGTATCCAGGGCTCGGGCCTCGGCGACGGCACTGTCCAAGGCCGTGCGGCCTTCGGGGCTGTCGGTGACTGCAACCGCAACTGACATGGTGACTCCTTACTTTCTGCCGTACTTCGCCTTGAACTCGCGCTCGAACTCGGCGAGGTCCTTGTCCTTCGTCTCGGGCAGGAGCGTGTAGAGGAAGATGAAGGCGATGACGGCGCAGCCGGCGAACATGCTGAAGGTCGCGGTCATGCCCATCGCCTCGATGAGCGGTGGGAAGAATTGGGCGACGACGGCGTTCATGATCCACAGCACGAAAACGCAGATGCCCATGGCGAAGCTGCGGATCTTCATGGGGAAGATCTCTGAGAGCATCAGCCAGGTCAGCGGTCCCACCGTGCCCTGCATGGAGAAGACGAAGAGGACGAGGAAGACGAGGACTGTCCAGGCTTGGGCCGGTCCCGGTGGAATGACGACCGCGGTGAGCGCGATGAGGATGTGGAAGAACGCGATGAGCGCGTAGCCGGTGAGGAACATGACTCGACGCGGCAGCCTGTTGAGCAGGAACATGCCCACCGAGATGCCGGCCAGGGAGAAGACGCCGTTGGCGATGTTGCCGATGATGGCGACCCCGGAGTCGAGTCCGGCATTGGTGAGCAGCTGCGTGCCGTAGTACATGACCGAGTTGATGCCGGTGAGCTGCTGGAAGAAACCGAGGCCCGCACCGATGATGACCAGGCGCAGGACCCAACGGGTGCCGAGGTCGGAGAGCCCACCGGTGGCCTGCTTGGCGTCCTCGGAGGCGAGGTGGGTGACCTCGGCGAGCTCCGCCTCGGCGCGTTCTGGGGAGCGGACCTGTTTGAGGACCGCGAGAGCCTCCTCGGTGCGGCCCTTCGAGATCAGCCAGCGCGGACTCTCGGGTTGGAAGATCATGCCCACGAGCAGGGCGATCGCGGGCAGGAGGGCGACGAGGAGCATCCAGCGCCAGATGGAGTCGACGTGGCCCCAGACGTTGAAGATCACGGCGTTGATGATGAACGCCGCCAACTGCCCGGCGACGATCATCAGCTCATTGCGGGTCACGAACGATCCGCGTTTCTCTGAGGGGGCGATCTCGCCCAGATAGACGGGGACGGTGGCGGAGGCTCCGCCGACTGCGATGCCCAGGACGAAGCGAGCACCGATGAGGAACTCCGCGCCCGGGGCCAGCACACAGCCCAGCGTGCCGATGATGAAGACACCTGCCAGCAGGAGGATCGTGTGACGCCTGCCGTAGGCGTCGGCGACGCGACCGCCGAAGACCGCGCCGAATGCGGCACCGACCATGAGGCTGGCGACGACGAGCCCCTCGGACAGCGGCGTGAGACCGAAATCTTGGCTCAGCGGTTCGAGCGCACCGTTGACGACGCCCGTGTCATAGCCGAAGAGGAGCCCGCCGAAGGTGGCCACGGTGGCGATGATGCCGAGGCGGTGAACAGGACGACCAGAACCGGCATGCGGCAAGTCGAACTGCTGTCGATGGGGATAGGGCGATGACGACAAGAGCGCCTCCTTTCCTCTCTCGTTCTAACACAGTTCGGCCGAGCCCGAACATTCAGGGGCATACCATCGAGCTATGACCAGGAGCCACCCGGAATCGGCACCGGACATCGCCGCGTTGGCCTCGGCGCTCGCCGACCCCACCCGCGTCATGATCTGCACGAGCCTCCTCGACGGTAGAGCATGGACGCTCACGGAGCTCTCACGTGCCCTGCAGGTGCCGATGTCATCGACGTCCGAACACGTCAGCATCCTCATCGCTCGCGGCGTACTGGCCGAACGTCGGCAGGGTCGGCACCGCTATGTGCAGCTGGCCTCGAGAGACATCGCCGACTGGCTCGAACACACGGGTGCGCTGGCGGGGGAGCGGATCGAATCGGCCCCGAGCCTGGCGGCCAAGACCCGCGACCGGCACCTCCTTGAGGCACGAACCTGCTACCGGCACATCGCCGGACATCTGGGAGTCCAGATCTGGGCGGCAGTCACCGCGAGAGGATGGGCCGATGACACCGCGACCGTGACCGAGCCGGGAATTTCTGGCCTGGCAGAAGAATGGGGAATCGATGTCCCCACCGCGGCCTCAATCTCTCGCCCGCTGACACGTGCCTGCCTCGATTGGACGGAACGACGCACCCACCTCGGCGGGTGGCTGGGAGATGCCATCTGCGCACAATTCCTCGACCGGGAATGGATCGTCCGCCGTCGCAGCTCTCGCGCACTCACACTCACACCGACCGGTCGGGACGAACTCGACTGGATTCTCACCACCGAGGTGACACAGCTATGACCAGCACAACTACCGCCCCGCACCGGACCTTCCACAGCCTTCACATACCCGGAAACCCGTTCATCCTGCCCTGTGCCTGGGATGTGGCAAGTGCGCGATTGTTCGCCGAGGCGGGTCACCCTGCCGTAGGCACCACCAGTCTGGGTGTGGCCGCCGGAATCGGCGCCGCCGATGAGGATCGTGAAACGCTCAGGGCGATGGCGGACCTGCTGGAAAACATCAGACGGTCACTGCCCGATGCCCTGCTCACCTGCGATTTCGAAGACGGCTACGGTGACGACCCGGCCACAGTCGTTGAAACTCTGCGAGGTGCCTTCGCAGGAGAGGGCGCCGACCTGAGGATCGACGGAATCAACATCGAGGATTCCGCTCGCGGGCGCCTCGTCGAACCTTTGGCCCTGGTGGGCAAGGTCTCCGCGATCAAGGAGGGATTCCCGGATCTCTTCGTCAACGCGCGGATCGACACGTACTGGACCGGTCAGGACAGCCTCGGCGATACCCTCGAGCGGATGCGCCGCTATGTCGATGCCGGGGCAGATGGGATCTTCGTTCCCGGTGACCTAGATCTGGCAGTCGTTAAGCCGATCGTGGACGCGAGTCCGCTGCCGGTCAACGTTCTCGCCAGTCCGCGGTACTCACGTGGGCAGTTCGCCGAGGTGGGGGTGGCCAGGATCAGCACCGGTTCGCTGCTCTACCGGGCCGCGATCTCGGCGGCAGCGCAGTCACTGAGTGGGCTGAGAGAAGACCGCCCGGCGCAGACAGCGAATGTGCTGACCTACCGGACGGTCTCGCAGCTGGGCGACTAACCACAGGTCAGTTCTCGGTTCAGTCCTCGTCTTCGGTCAGCATCTCATCACCGGGACGATTCCCCAGATCGGCCGCGGTGGCTGAATCCGTGGAGAACTCACC
This sequence comes from Brevibacterium sp. BDJS002, assembly GCF_028201555.1. Lineage (NCBI taxonomy): Bacteria > Bacillati > Actinomycetota > Actinomycetes > Micrococcales > Brevibacteriaceae > Brevibacterium > Brevibacterium sp. BDJS002. The sequence continues at coordinate 882,495 of NZ_CP116392.1, forward strand.
GGAGATGTCCGGGGCATCGAGTTCGTCGCCCTCACCCGAGTCCTCGAGCAGGGCATCATCGGCACCTTCGATGCCTGTGCCCTCGGGGCCATCGGCACCGGGTTCGGCGTCGATGGGTTCGACATCGAGGTCCGGGTCGAGTTCCGGATCGACGTCATCGGCTTCCGCCTCGGCGGCATTGAGCTCCGGATCATCGAGCTCATCGGCCGTGGGTTCGTCGAGGGTGGGGTCATCCATCAGCGGTGCACCCATCTCGGGTTCGTCCTGCCACTGTGTCGGATCGTTGGGATTGTCGCTCATGATCGCTCCTTCGGTGGTGGTCGTGTCTGTCGACGCTCACATTGTTGCACGAGCAGCGGGCGGTGCGCAGGTGGTGCGATCACCTGCGGTCGTAGCGTTCCTTCCATGCCTGCCAGTCCCAGGCGCTGAGGAACTCTTCGGCCGCGGCCTCACCTGACCCGATGAGCTCCATCTTGTCCGCCATCGTCAGATCGAAGTCGGTGCTGCTCTGTGCACCGGTGTCGACGAAGATCGTGCGATCGGTGACCGAGGGCTCATCGATATGGCGCCGGTCGTGGGCATTGATCATCGTCGACAGCAGCGAGAGCGCATATTGGTAGGTGTTCGCATTGGGCCGCCATTCGGCTTCGGCCGTGGTCTTGGCCGAGAGCATCACCCCCAGGGTGGGCCAGCGTGCAGGCTGGCTGTCTCTGCGATCGAAGATGTCGACGGGGAAGTTCGAGAGCAGGCCACCATCGGCCGCGAGCACCGAGGCACCGCCGGCGGTATGCGGGTCTGCCTGCAGGGAGCGGGGCCGGAAGAAGAACGGAGTTGCCGCGGAAGCACAGACCGCCTCGGCGACCGATTGCGAATCCGGGTCGACGCCCAGTGCCTCGCGGTAGTCCCAGGGCAGACGGAGCATGCGACCACGTGAGACATCGGAGACGATGACGACGAGGCGGTACTGGCGTTCCGGCGGAAGTGCACTGTTGGCATCGTGCAGGCGCAGGTCGCCCCAGGTTCGGATGCCCTGCGCGGCGAGGAGCTCGTCAAGGAAGTCATAGAGGGCCGAGCCGAGATACATCCCCTTATGGAACACGAGCCCCTGAATCTTCCCCAGCCACGGCGCGAGACGGAAGGCCGGGCTGAGGTCTTCGAAGTCGGTGAAGTCCTTGCCTAGAATCGTTTCGATGAGTCGTTCCGGAGGGAATCCTGCGGCAGTCAGAGCGCCCACGATCGCGCCGGCCGAGGTTCCCGCGATGCGGTTGAAGGAATAGTTCGCCGAGCTCAGCGCATTGACCGCGCCGACGAGTCCCGGGAGTTTGGCGCCCCCGCCTTCGAGGACCAGATCGGTGACGGCCATGACGCACTCCTCCTCAGAGACCTCGGTATCCCGGCGACCCTCGTGCCGACGGGACTCCTCTCATTGTCTACCCGCAGGGGCGGGGACAATGAGAGGAGTGGGCCGTGTTGTTTCTCAGCGCGGTGCGGGTGCCGAGACAGGGTCGGCATCGTTGAGCTCGGCGGCCGGTGATGCAGTGTTCTGTTCTGCGATCACGGGGCGGCGGCCGGTGAAGTGATCCATGGTCTTGTTGACGCCGAGGAAGTCCATCACCTTGTCGAAGACCCGTGTTGGCAGCAGTCGCGCCCCGGGCAGGATGCGGACCAACGACGGCATGACCAGCTGCTCACGACCCGATTCGACGGAGTCCAGGACGTCGTTGGCGACGTTGGTCTCTTCGAGGATGGGCAGGAGACGTGGGAACTTGGTTTTGACGCCTTCGAACATGCCGGTGTTGATGTAGAACGGGCAGACGACGAGGGTGTTGACGTTGTGACCATCGGCGCGCAGTTCGGCACGCAGCGATTCGGTGAAGCCCACCGCGGCGTACTTGCTCGCCGAGTAGTCGGTCTGCCTGGCTACGCCGACCATTCCTGCAGCACTTGAGATGGTGACCACCGTGCCCCGGTCGCGCTCGAGCATTCCGGGCAGGAAGGCACGGGTGACCCAGTACAGGGCGAGGGTGTTGACATCGTAGACTCGGCGGATCGCGGCCTCATCGGCCTCGAGCAGCTTCGTGCCGGTGACGATTCCGGCGCAGTTGATGAGGACGTCCACGGGGCCGGTGTCTTCGGCGATTGCTGTGACCTGTTTGGAGTTGCCCACGTTGACGGTGAAGGACCGGGCGTTGGTGCCGGTTGCCGCGATCTCGTCGGCAACGCGCTGTCCGCTCTCAGTTGAGAGATCCCAGATGAGAACTTCCGCTGCTCCACGCGCTGCGGCGTCGAGTGCCATCAGACGGCCGATGCCGCTGCCGGCGCCGGTGATCAGTACTCGTGCACCTTCGATTGGGGTACCGCGGGTCATATGTTTGCTCCTTTGCAGCTCGAGTTTCAGCGCATGGTTCGATTGGGGGCGCTGTTACTGACATCACAATACATGCCATAGTTACCGATTCGTAACCAGTTGGTCTCTTCTCTTTTCACTCTCCAGAGTGATGTCGGCCCAGACACGTGCCCCCTATCGTCGCGGATGGACGGGGCGAACGCTTCCGGTCATCCTATGAATGGAGTCAATGTCGTGCGTCTCATCAAACAGCTTGTCGCCGTTGTGGCAGTCACCGCGCTCGGAGGAGTCGCGGCAAATATCGTCGGAGGAAACGGGGTGTTTGCTCTCCTGGCAGGGCTGATCACTGCCACCCTCACGCTCATCGTCTACCGCGCTGTCGTGCGGCGCACTGAACATCGCCCGGTCGTCGAGGTGTCGTCGGCAGGTGCTCTCCGGGCGCTCAGCCTCGGAGCGCTTATCGGCATCGGCCTGTTCTGTCTTTCGATCGCTGCCATTGCGCTCCTCGGCGGGTACACGGTTGATGGACTCGGATCTCCGGGAGCACTGTTGGGGCTGCTCGGTCTCATGGCAGCAGCCGCGGTCACCGAGGAAGTGATCTTCCGGGGTGTCCTGTTCCGAGTCGTCGAAGAGCGGACCGGGTCATGGATCGCCATGGTGGTCACCGGACTGGCGTTCGGCCTCATGCACCTGCTGAACCCCAACGCTTCACTCTTCGGTGCGATCGCCATCGCGGTCGAGGCCGGCTTTATGCTCACCGCTGCCTATATGGCGACAAGACGACTGTGGGTTCCGATCGGTCTGCATTTCGGATGGAACATCGCTGCTGGCGGAGTCTTCAGCACCGAAGTCTCCGGGGCCGATACTCCGCAGGGGCTGCTGGATGCGACGATGTCGGGCCCGGTGCTTCTGACCGGCGGAGACTTCGGCCCCGAGGGCAGTGTGCTCTCCATTGCAATCTGCATTCTCGCAGGGGCCGTCTTCGTCTGGATGGCTCATCGACGCGGCACGATCCTCCCACCGCGCAATCGGCGGCAGGTTCCCGAAGCATCCCTGCCCGCGCTCAGCGAGGGCTGACTGAGCTTGGGCGGCTGTGGGCCGGCTGCGGATACACGAAAACCCTCGCCGAAGCGAGGGTTTTCATTGTGTGGTGGCTCCGACCGGCGTCGATCCGGTGACCTTTCGATTTTCAGTCGAACGCTCTACCAACTGAGCTACAGAGCCAGGCCGTCAACATACCGAAGTATGCTGAGAGAAACAAAGGCCCTTCCGAAGAAGAGCCTTGTGCTCCGCGACCCTGACCGGACTCGAACCGGCGACCTCCGCCGTGACAGGGCGGCGCGCTAACCAACTGCGCTACAGGGCCTAACTGGTGTAACTAGTGTATCCGTTGTGGTGGCGGACTTTCCAATCCTACACCGTACCCCCAACGGGATTCGAACCCGTGTCGCCGCCGTGAAAGGGCGGTGTCCTAGGCCTCTAGACGATGGGGGCCCAGGTTGTCCTCGGATTCCCCCGGGGCAACGACGTTAAGCTTATCCCAACCTTTTTGCTGAGCGCAAACCGGCAACCCGTGTCCTCGGTCACACTGTTTCGAAGGCCAGCGAACCGGTGATCGAGAGGGCAGTCCACAGCCGCTTCGGAGACCCTCCCATTAGGCTGGGGACATGGAAGACCTCAGTGATGAAGAGTTCGAAACGATCCTTGATGAGGCAATCGACCAGCTTCCCGCGGGCGTGACCGACGAACTCGACAATGTCGCCCTCTTCGTCGAGGACCGACCCGAGGATGGGAACACGCACCTGCTGGGCCTCTATGACGGAACGCCGGTGGGGGAGCGGGGAATCTCCGGCCTCGAACTGCCGGACAACATCTTCCTCTACCGCGACAACCTCATCTCCTTTGCCGAGGACCGCGATCACCTGCGCAGCGAGATCGTCATCACCATCGTCCACGAGATCGCCCACTTCTACGGAATCGACGACGAACGCCTCCACGAGATCGGCTGGGGCTGAACCCAGACGCCCCTCCGCAGTCCCCGCAAGCGACGGTGAAGTCCAGCGTCACCCCAGGTCGTAGGCGGTGGCAGGTGCTTCATCACCCGTCATTGATTGGCGCTTGAGCCTGGACTTCGCTTATTGTGGGCGGGTACCCATCAGCATTCGATACAACATTCCGTCCGTATCGACGCGGGAACACAGGGGCGAAAGCCCCGGGCAGAAATGCTCCGCGTGTCCCCGCAGATTTACGGGCAGGAGGCACGACCCCTTTATGACAGTGGCATCCAAACCGACAAGCGCGGCTACCCCGGCCGTCCGTGTACTCAACCTGGCAGGCATCGAATACACCCTGCACAGCTTCGATCACGACCCCAGCACCCGCCGTTACGGGTCCGAAGCAGCCGATAAGCTCGGCGTCGGCTCCGACCAGGTGTTCAAGACCCTGATGATCCAGGTCGACGGCGCACCCGTCACCGCCCTGGTCCCCGTGTCCGGGCAGCTCGACCTCAAGGGTCTCGCGTCGGCACGCGGAGCGAAGAAGGCTCAGCTGGCAGGCGTGGCCGAGACCGAGCGCCGCACCGGCTACCCGGTCGGCGGAGTCTCTCCGTTCGGGCAGCGTCATGCTGTGCCGGTCGTCATCGACCGCACCGCACTCGAGCACTCCTCGGTCTTCGTCTCCGCAGGCCGCCGTGGCCTCGAGATCGAGATCCGTCCCGAGGACCTCGTCATGCTCACCAACGCACAGGTCGGGAAGATCGCAGCTCTGGACTGATCAGTTCAGCACTGATCGACACCCAGACCTGATCACACCCATTCGACGTCACCGACGGCGGGCTCTGCCTGACCGGCGGTGACGTCTGCGTACATTGCCAGGGCCGCGTCCACCTCGGCGACGGGGACCATCATGTCCAGATGCACGGCGGCACCGTACTGTGACCGTGTCGTCCAGCCCCGGTTCCCGGCCGCCCGATCCAGGGCATTGGCCTGGGCGTAGTCCACCTCGGCTCGCACCGGCACCAGCTCATGCTTCGTCACGATGCGTGCCGTCTCCAAGGCCGCCGAGGTGGCCTGGCCGTAAGCGCGGACGAGTCCTCCCGCACCCAGCAGAGTACCCCCGAAGTACCTGGTCACGACCGCAACGACGAAGGTCAGACCGTGGCCGGAGACGACGTCGAGGATCGGCGCCCCGGCCGTTCCTGCTGGTTCCCCGTCATCGCTGAAGCGCTGTGTGCGCGAATCGGGATCGAGGACGAACGCGGTGCAATGATGGCGCGCCTTCGGGTGGGCGCTGCGGCGCTCGGCGATGACCTCCCGAGCCTCTGCCTCGTCGGCGACCGGCGCGAGGAAGCCGATGAAGCGTGACTTCTTGATCTCGATCTCGGTCTCAACGGGGGCGGCGATCGTGCGGTAGGGCATGCCGATCACTCTACCGAAGACCACTGACGCGGATCCCGGCAGCACGGGCCGGGACCGTTTCGCCGGAATCTGATCTACGATGAGCGGACGAACCTGAACAATGGTGAAAGGGTGATGCGTTGTGCAGCAGCTCAGCGAAGCTGAAATCTCGGCGATCAAGGACGAATCCGCCAGAGCCTACGAACTCGATCGAGCGCATGTCTTCCACTCCTGGTCAGCCCAGGAGCTCATCGACCCGATGACCGTCTCCCGCGCGCAGGGGTCGACCATCGTCGACGGTCAGGGACAGTCGTTCCTCGACTTCTCCTCACAGCTCGTCAACACCAACATCGGCCACCAGCATCCGAAGGTCGTCCAGGCCATCAAGGACCAGGCGGACCTGCTGTGCACGATCAGTCCCGCCCACGTCAACGCCGCCCGGTCCGAAGCCGCCCGCCTCATCACCGAACGCACCCCGGCCGGTCTGGACCACGTGTTCTTCACCAACGGCGGCGCGGACGCGAACGAGCATGCGATCCGCATGGCCCGGCTGCACACCGGCAAACACAAGATCCTCTCCCGATACCGCTCGTATCACGGGGGCACGGAGACGGCCGTCAACGTCACCGGTGACCCGCGCCGCTGGTCCAATGACCGTGGCGACTCCGGTGTCGTCCATTTCTTCGGGCCCTTCCTCTACCGGTCCGAATTCTCGGCCACCACCGAGGCGGAGGAGACCGAGAGGACTCTGCGCCACCTCGAGCGCACCATCGAACTCGAGGGTCCGTCGACGATCGCCGCGATCATCCTCGAGTCCATCCCCGGCACGGCCGGCATCATGCTGCCTGGCAGCGAGTACATGCAGGGCGTGAGAGCCCTGTGCGACAAACACGACATCATCTATATCGCCGACGAGGTGATGGCCGGATTCGGGCGGGCCGGCAAATGGTTCGCCTTCGAACACTTCAATGTGGTGCCCGACATCATCACCTTCGCCAAGGGCGTGAACTCAGGCTACGTTCCCCTGGGCGGAGTGATCATGGATGAGGAGATCTACGGTTCGTTCGCACAGAAGGCCTACCCCGGCGGGCTCACCTACTCCGGCCACCCGCTGGCCTGTGCCGCGGCCGTCGCGACGCTCAAGGCGATGGACGAGGAAGGCATGATCGAACATGCCGAACGCATCGGTGAGGAGATCATCGGGCCCAGGCTGCGCCAGATCGCGGAGAACTCGAAGCACGTCGGCGAAGTCCGCGGCGTCGGCGCGTTCTGGGCGATCGAACTGGTCTGGGACAAGGAATCGAGGGAACCGCTGGCACCCTACGGTGGCGGCTCACCCGAGGTCGCCTCGGTGGTGGCTGCGCTCAAAGAACACGGGGTGGTGCCCTTCAACAACTATCACCGTCTCCACGTGGTCCCGCCGATCAACATCAGCGAAGAGGACCTCGAAACGGGCCTGGGCGTCTTCGAGAAGGTGCTCACCGACCTCGACTTCTCCCGCTGAGCTCTAGCGGGCGTCGTGGGTGAAGTCGCCGCCGAGGACGGTGGCGCGGACGGGGATCTGTGAGATCTGCTCAGGAGCCACGTCTGCGGGGTGGGCGTCGAGGGCCACGAAGTCCGCGAGCTTCCCGCGTGACAGTGTTCCCTTGTCCGCGCCGTGCCCGGAGGCCTCGGCGGCGACCGAGGTGTAGGCGGCGATCGCCTCATCGGTGCTCAGGCATTCCTCGGCCGAGCCCATGATGTCGCCGTCGCGGGTCTTCCTGGTCACAAAGGCTTCGATGCCGCGCAGCGCATTGCCGTCGGCGCAGGGGCGATCCGAGCTGCCGGCCAGCAGCACACCGGCGTCGATGAAGGACTTCGCGCGGTAGATTAGTGAGCGGCGCGCGGGCCCCAGCGAGGCGTTCATTCCATCGCCGATGCCTTCGGCGAACGCGGACTGCGGGGTCACGACGATGCCGTTGTCGGCCAAGGTGGCCAGGTGCTCATCATGGACGAGGGCAGCGTGTTCGATCCGGTTGGGAACGGCTCGACGACCGTACTTGGCCTGGGCGTCGACGATGTTGGCCACCGCAGCATCCACGGCCGCATCGCCGATCGCATGGACCGCGACGGACCACCCGGAGGCGTAGGTGTCCAGGATCTGCTTGCGCAGCACCTCGGCGTCGGCCTGCAGGTAGCCGGGATGGTCCTTGCCCTCGTAGTTCTCCCGCAGAGCAGCGGTCTCCCCGCTCAGCGCCCCGTCCATGAAGAACTTGACCGGTCCCAGGGAAACGAGGTCATCGCCGAGGCCGGTGCGCACCCCTGCATCGAGGCCGATGCCGAAGCCGTCGGCGGAGTTCGCTGCGATCTCATGGAGACCGTCGGCCTGCGGCAGGAGCTGGGCGCGGGCGCGCAGCTTGCTCTCTTCGCGCGCGCGCAGGTAGGCGCTGACTTCGATGGGGGAGTGCCCGATCCAGCCGTAGGCGACGCCGCAGTCGCCGAAGGAGGTGATGCCTTCCTTCGCGTAGTACGCGGTCGCAAGGTCGATGGCCTCGACGATCGTGTCGAGTGAATAGGGACGGATGAGGTCCTGGACGAGGCCCTGTGCGGTCTCTTCGACCAGGCCTGTGGGGTGGCCCGCCGCATCGGTGACGACCTTGCCGCCGACTGGGTCGCTGAAGCCGGGGTCGAGGATCCCTGCTCGCTTCATCGCCTCGGTGTTGACGATGGCGGCATGCCCGGAGGTCTGTCGCATGAATAGAGGTCGGTCGCCGGTGATCTCGTCGAGGCGGGAGAGCTCCGGGTACTGCCCGTCATAGTCGCGGTGGGCGTAGCCGGTAGCGTTGATCCATTCTCCGGCAGGTGTTGTTGCGGCTGCCTTCTCGAGGGCGGCGTAGACATCGGGCAGACCGCCGGGCAGGGCTGTGACGTCGATGGATGCCAGGGTGAGTCCGAACCATGCGGTGTGGCAGTGGACGTCGTTGAAGCCCGGCAGCACGGTGGCCCCGCCCAGCGATTCGACCCGATCCGCAGTGACGCCGTCGAGCTCCTCATCGAAGCCGATGATGCGCCCGGCGAAGACGCCGATCTTCTTCGCCCGCGGACGTGCCGGGTCGAGCGTGTGGGCATCGAGATCGGTGAAGATCGCGTCGATGTTCATGTCAGTCACCTTTGCAGCGTCAGAATCAGTTACAGCGTGGGGGTCGGGGACAGCGTGGCACTCACACCCGGGCTCCGCGGATCGCGGGGTCGGTGAGACAGCGGACGAGCGCAGGACCCTTGTGAGCCAGTGCCTTCTCGAAGGCATCCCGGAAGTCCTCCGTGCGTTCGACTGTCAACCCCATACCGCCGAAGGCCGTGGCCAGGGCCGCGAAATCGGGACTGGACAGGGACGTGCCTGTTGCGCGGCCCGGATACTCGCGATCCTGGTGGCCGCGAATCGTGCCGTAGACAGAGTTGTCGTTGACGACCACGGTGAGGTTGACACCGTACTGTGCGGCGGTGGCGAGCTCCTGGCCGTTCATCAGGAAGTCCCCGTCGCCGGCGATGCAGAACACGGGACGCTCGGGATGAACGAGCCCGGCGGCAACGGCGGCGGGGAGCCCGAAGCCCATCGATCCGTTGCGCGGTCCCAGCGCCGAGGGGAATCCGTGGGTGGGCAGGAACCTGGTGGCCCAGCCGGAGAAGTTCCCGGCCCCGTAGGTGATGATCGCGTTGTCCGGCAACAGCTCCCGGACATGGACGAAGGCCTCATCCATGTCGACGAAGTCCTCGCCGGCAGAAGCAGAGCTCGCCGAGATGGCTACCGGCACCCGCCATTCCTCGAGTTCTGCCCGAGCCTGGCGGATCCATTCGGGCAGCGGCACCGGTTCGTCGTTGCCGCTCAGGTGCTCATCTCCGACAGCAGGCTCATCGATTGACCCGTCGGAGGACACCGAGTAGGCGCGGGCACCGTCTTCGGTGAACAGGGCCTGGGCGAAGCGGTTGACCGGGGTGACGATGTGCTGGTCGAGGCTGCCGAAGTGCCCGTGCGCATCGGGGTCGGGGCCGATGACGACGGTCTTGGCGTCGGTGCCGATGGTGAAGGAATCGGTGGCCACATCGGTGCGGACACAACCGAGGAAGATGTGCAGGTCAGCCTCGGCGAAGGTTCTCTTGGCCACCGCGGAAGCGCCGAAGCCGAGCATGCCGAGGAAATTGGGGGAGTCGTGGTCGATGCCGTCGTAGGCACGGAAGGTGCCGATGACGCCGAGGCCGCGGTCGCGTGACCACTGCGCGATCCTGCGCGAGGTCGCCGGGGACCAGTCCTCGCCGCCGATGATGAGGACGGGACGATCGGCCTGGAGAATGCGGGCCCGCAGCTCGGTGACATCGCCTGAATACGGAGCAGCAGAACCATGCGTGCGCGGCGGTAGCACCGTCCCCACGCTGGCCTTGACCAGGATCTCCTCAGGCAGGCCCACGATCACGGGACCCGGCCGGCCGGTCACTGCGGTGTGCATGGCGTCGGTGACCACCTCGGCGGCCTTGTCCGGGTCACCGAGGGTGAGGACCTTCTTCGTCGTGGTGGAGAACCAGCCGTTCAGGTCGAATTCCTGGAAGGACTCGCGGCCACGCTGTGCGGTGGGGATGAGGCCGACGAACACGACGAACGGTGTCGCGTCCTGGTAGGCAGTGTGGACGGATACCATGACGTTCGAGGCACCAGGTCCACGGGTGACCATGGCGATTCCGGGGATGCCGGTCATGCGGCCCTCGGCTACGGCCATGTAGCCGGCTCCGCCCTCCTGGCGGCAGACGATGGGGGCGATAGTCGAATCGTGGAGGCCATCGAGCACGTCGAGATAGGACTCGCCGGGGACCAGGTAGGCACGCTGGACGCCGTGGGCTTCGAGCTCCTTGACGAGGAGATGACCGGCGGAAAGAGGCGCGGAGTTGTCCATGGCTTCATGCTTATCATTCTTTTGTCTCATGTGGGCAGACTCTTGAACATTCGGTCGCACAACGCCGTATGATCTTGGCACAACGGATTCCGCAGGGAATCGCTCGACATCGAGATACTTCATCGCCAGGAGGCTCAAGTATGACCGGCATCGACTCCGACGAACACTCGGGACAGGCATCATTCGTGCCTGGACCGGCAGCGGCCGGAGGGACGCCCCGGAAGCGGTTGGACTCCGACTCGTCTGGGGGATCCGCGGAGACGGGATTCCGGTCTCGGCCGAAGAAGTCGCAGCTCGAACGCGACCCGGGCATGCCTGCAAGCACCTGGCGTCTGCGCTCGGACGCGTGGGAGTACCTGAAGTTCGCGATCAAGCGTCTGGCCATCAGCGGCGGGGACTTCTCGATGATCGCCGCCGACGGTGAGGTCTGGCGGTCGCTGCGGTCGCTGAAGACGATCGAACTGTACTGGGGCGGCTTCGGGCAGCGCTATGTCGAGGACATCGCCGAGCTGCTCTCCAACGGTGAGTTCGACAAGGCCCACGACATGATCACACGCGCCGTCAACCGCCTGCGCGGAACCACGGTCCCCGACGTCGTCGACGATGACCTCACCGAGGATGAGCGCGCCGAGCACAAGGACCGCCAGGATTCGCGCCCTCGCTTCGAGGTCCTCATCGTCGATGAGACCACGGAGGGCGGCCGCGATGAGCTGCACACCGACCTGCTCAAGCTCCGCCACGCCTCCGACCAGTTCATCTACGACTACGTCATCGTCCCCACCGCCGACGATGCCGTGGCTGCGGCGCTGACGAACCCGAACCTGCTCGCCTGCGTCATCCGCCCCGGCTTCACCGACCGAACCCGACAGGTGCTCAGCCGCGATCTGCGCAGCGCCGTCGAACTCGCCCACCAGGGCACGACCGACTCACCGACGATGCCGATGAGTCCGCTCAACTCGGTCCGTCGAGTGCTGCGTCTGGCCGACACTCTGGCCGGTCTGCGCCCCGAGCTCGACCTCTATCTCATGGCCGGTGCCCACATCGAGAGCCTGGCCGGAGCCCTGACACACAGGTTCCGCCGCGTCTTCCGTCGTGAGGACCAGTTCGAGCTCCACCTGTCACTGCTGCGCCGTGTCCAGCACCTCTATGACACGCCGTTCTTCACCGCGATCCGGGAGCACGCACGCCGCCCGGCCGGTGTCTTCCACGCCTTGCCTGTCTCTCGCGGCGGCTCGGTTGTGGGCTCGAAGTGGATCAGTGACTTCGTCGACTTCTACGGCCTCAACCTGCTGCTGGCAGAGACCAGCGCCACCTCGGGTGAGCTGGACTCCCTGCTCGCTCCGGTCGGCACGATCAAGAAGGCGCAGTCCCTGGCGGCCAGGGCCTTCGGTGCGAAGCGGACCTACTTCGTGACGAACGGGACCTCGACGGCGAACAAGATCGTCCACCAGGCCATCGTCTCACCCGACGAGGTCGTCATGGTCGACCGCAACTGCCACAAATCGCACCATCATGCGCTCATGCTCACGGGTGCCAGGACCGCCTACCTCGAGGCCTACCCGCTCAATGATGTCGCCTTCTACGGCGCGGTGCCGCTGAACCGGATCAAGCAGCTCCTGCTCGACTACCGGGCCGCTGGACGCCTCGACGAGGTCCGGATGATCACCCTGACCAACTGCACCTTCGACGGGATCGTCTACGACCCGGAGAAGGTCATGGCCGAGTGCCTGGCGATCAAGCCCGACCTCGTCTTCCTGTGGGACGAGGCGTGGTTCGCCTTCGCCCGGTTCCACCCGGTCACCCGCAAACGCACCGCCATGGTCGCAGCCGAGCGGCTCGAAGCCCTCCTCGACACCGACGCACACGCCAGGGCATATCGGGAGCAGCGCGAGCGTCTCTTCGATGCCCAGACCGGTGAACCAGCCCCCGACGAGGTGTGGCTGAACGAGTCGCTGCTCCCGCCGCCGGACGCGGTCCTGCGCGTGTACGCGACCCAGTCGACGCACAAGACGCTGACCTCGCTGCGTCAGGGTTCGATGATCCACGTCTATGACCAGGAGTTCTCCCACGGAGCGGAGGAGTCGTTCCACGAGGCGTATATGACGCACACCTCGACCTCACCGAACTACCAGATCCTCGCGTCCTTGGATCTCGGTCGCCGGCAGGTCGAGATGGAGGGCTTCGCCCTCGTACAGAAGCAGCTGGACCTGGCGATGAGCCTGGCCTCCGCCGTTTCGCGCCACCCGCTGCTGAAGAAGACCTTCCGTGTGCTCACCGCGGCCGACCTCATCCCCGCGGAGCACCGGCAGACAGAGCGCACGATGCCTCTGCGCGATGGTCTGGCGACGTTCTGGCATGCGTGGACGACCGACGAGTTCGTCGTCGATCCCAGCCGCATCACCATTGAGATCAGCGGCACCGGAGTCGACGGGGACACCTTCAAACACGACTTCCTCATGGACCGCTACGGCATCCAGGTCAACAAGACGAGCCGCAACACAGTGCTGTTCATGACGAACATCGGCACGTCACGCTCGGCCGTGGCCTACCTCATCGAGGTCCTCGTGAAGATGGCCGAGAAGTTCAACGACCCGCACGAACTCCAGGCCGAATACTCCCTCGACGAGCCGGCCGAGATCATGCCTCCGCTGCCGGACTTCAGCGCCTTCGCCCCGGCCTACGCCGCCGAGGTGCCGGCTGAGGATCCGTCGAAGCAGCTGCCCGACGGGGACCTGCGCACCGCCTACTACGCGGGACTGCGCCGCTGGAACATCGAACACGTCCTCCCGGAGGAGCTGGGCCGTCGGGTCGAGTCCGGGGACCAGCCGGTCTCTGCCGGGTTCGTCACGCCCTACCCGCCGGGATTCCCCGTGCTCGTGCCCGGTCAGATCATCACCGCCGAGGTGCTCGACTTCATGGCTGCCCTCGACACCAGGGAGATCCACGGCTACGACGCTCGGCTGGGCTACCGTGTCATCCTCCCGAAGGATCGGCTCGAGGCGAAGAAGTAGGCGAACATGCGCACGAATCGACTCATCCAGACCGTCGAATCCCACACCGAGGGTCTGCCGGTGCGGGTCGTCACCGGGGGAGTCGGTGCCTTCCCCGGGGCCACGATGGCCGAGCGCCGGGACTGGTTCATCGCCAACTCCGATGACCTGCGCACCTTCCTCATGTGCGAACCCCGCGGCAACGGCTGGCTCTCCGGGGCGATCCTGCAGCCGCCGACGCGCTCCGATGCCGATTGGGGCGTGCTGTTCATCGAGGTCACCGGTGTGCTCCCGATGTGCGGCGCCGGCACCATCGCCGTGGCCACCGTGCTTGTGGAGACCGGCATGGTGAGAGTGGAAGAGCCGGTGACGCGCATCCGTTTGGACACGCCCATCGGGCTCATCGTCGCCGAGGTGGCTGTCCGTGATGGTCGAGCCGAATCGGTGACCATCGTCAACGTCCCCTCCTACGCTCATGCCTTGGACCAGAGCGTCGACGTTCCTGGGTATGGCTCAATCGGCTGCGACATCGCCTTCGGCGGGAACTACTATGCGTTCGTTGAGGCTGGGGGCGAGCCGGGGTCGGGCGGGATCGGCATCCCCTTCGACCGCGACCGCGGCGAGGATTTCACCAGGGCCGGCCGAGCGATCATGGCCGCGGTAAACGAGCAGATCGAACCGGTGCACCCGGTCTCAGGTTTCCGCGGCTGCGAGCACGTTGTGTTCCTGGCACCCGGCTCAACCGAGTCCCATGCCCGACACATCCTGATCAACCATCCCGGGTGGGTGGACCGCTCGCCCGGAGGAACCGGGACGAGCGCCCTCATGGCCGTCCATCACGCCCGCGGCGACCTGGGGCTGAATATGGATTTCGTCAACGAGTCCTTCATCGGCACTTCGTTCACCGGCCGCCTCGTCGAGGAGACGAGCGTCGGCGAACACACGGCCGTGGTCCCCACGATCACCGGCCGCTCCTGGCTGACCGGCACCGCGCAGTACACGCTCGACCCCACCGACCCGTTCCCCGCCGGCTTCACGATCTGAGGCGCCGAAAGCATAGCCGGGCGCCGAGAACCGACTTCACGAAGTCTGCTCTCGGCGCTCAGGTCTGCTCTCGACGAGGCCGGCCTCCGCCGGCCGGCTCTCAGCTCGCGAGGTTCTCGAATACTGCTGCCATGCCCTGACCGCCGCCGATGCACATGGTCTCCACGCCATAGCGCGAGTCGCGGCGTTTGAGCTCGTGCAGCATGGTGGCCAGAATACGCCCGCCGGTCGCACCGGCCGGATGGCCGAGGGAGATCCCGGAACCGTTGACATTGAATCGTTCGTCGAAATCTCCTGCCGTCAGCTTCCATTCCCGCGTGCAAGCGAGAGCTTGAGCGGCGAACGCTTCGTTGAGCTCGATGAGATCCATGTCGCTCAGCTGCAATTCAGTCTGGGCCAGAGCCTTGGCTACCGCCGGCACAGGACCGATGCCCATTGTCTTGGGCGGTACGCCTGCAACAGCCCAACTCACCATCCGGGCAAAGATGCGCAGGCCGAGTTCACGGGCCTTCTCTTCAGTAGTGATGATGCACAGTGCGGCTCCGTCGTTCTGGCCGGAGGCGTTGCCAGCCGTCACTGTCGCCTCGGCGTCGGAGGATCCGAGGATCGGACGCAGCTTGGCCAGAGATTCGACGTTCGCATTCGGGCGGATATGCTCATCGGTCGTGATGACCTGCTCCGGGGTCTTCCGGGTCGCAGGGACCGTGATCGGGACGATCTGATCGTCGAAGAGACCGGTCTCGGCGGCTCGAGCGGCTTTCCGGTGCGACGCGACGGCGAGTTCGTCCTGCTCCTGCCTGCTGATGTTGTATTCGGCGCGCAGATTCTCTGCTGTCTCGATCATGCCGCCGGGGACAGGATAGTTCGTGCCGCCTGCGGTGACGCGTCCACGGGCGAGGCTGTCCTTGAGGTCGATGCCGGAACCTTTGACGCCCCAACGGATATTTTCGTTGAAGAAGGCGCCGCGGCTCATGGATTCCACGCCGCCGGCGATGACGACGTCGGCGAACCCGGCGTTGATCATTGCATGCGCGTCAGCGACTGCCTGCAATCCCGAACCACAGCGACGATCAATCTGTCGGCCAGGAGTAGTCACGGGAAGGCCGGCATTGAGTGCGACGACTCGACCGATAGCAGGAGCTTCCATTGTGGGATAGCAATTGCCCAGGATGACGTCTTCCACGAGGTCAGTGTTCAGACCGGACTTC
This sequence comes from Brevibacterium sp. BDJS002, assembly GCF_028201555.1. Classification (NCBI taxonomy): domain Bacteria; kingdom Bacillati; phylum Actinomycetota; class Actinomycetes; order Micrococcales; family Brevibacteriaceae; genus Brevibacterium; species Brevibacterium sp. BDJS002. Next base: position 898,401 of record NZ_CP116392.1, read on the forward strand.
GTGATCAGTGCCTGGAGCACCTGGCTTCCCAGTTCTTCGGGCGGGAGGTCTTTGTATTGACCGCCGAATGCTCCGACGGCCGAGCGGACCGGTTCGCAGATGACTATGTTCTTCGACATTCTTCCTCCTCGGAAGGGTTGGTTTGTGTCAGCGTCCGAGCAGTTCGTCGGAGATGATGCGCATCTGGATCTCGGAGGAGCCTTCGAAGATCTTCGTCAGCCGGGCATCTCGCCAGTGGCGTTCGACGGCGAAGTCCTTCGTGTATCCGGCACCACCGTGGATCTGCACGGCCTCCGAGGTGACCTTCTCCGCCATCTCGGCAGCCAGATACTTCACCATCGCCGCTTCCTTGTCGCAGCGTGCACCAGAATCGATCTGCGTGCACACGTGATACATCAACGCCCGGCTGGCTTCGATCTGCGCGGCCATGTCGGCAACCTTGAACCGCAGATGCTGGAAGTCAGCCAAGGGGTGACCGAACTGGACCCGCTGCTTCAGATACGCAATCGAATCCTCCAACGCTGCCTGTGCCAGACCGATCGACCGCGCCGCGGTATGCGCACGCCCAACCTCGAGTCCGGAGACTGTTGGTAGAAGCCACGATCTTCCTCACCCAGCAGTGCGTCTGCGGGGAGGTGGAAGTCGTCGAAGTTCAGGTCCCAGGTCTTCCAGCCGAAGTACCCGATCTTCTTCACAGCAGTACCGGACATGCCTTCGGGGAACTCGCCGCGTTCCTTCTCGACCAAGAACGCCGAAATCCCACGGTGCCGCTTCTCTTCATCGGTCGAGGTCCGTGCAAAGAGAATGATGTAGTCAGCCTGATCGGCAAACGTGCACCACATCTTCGTGCCATTGATGACCCAGCCACCATCATCGGCTCGGGCGGCTTTGCAGCGAATGTTGGCCACATCGGAACCAGCCTCGGCCTCGGACAGTGCAAACGCACCGAGGTATTCACCAGTGGCGACCTTCGGCAGCATTCTGGCTTCCTGCTCGGGAGAGAAGTTGCCGCCCATCCCATTGCCACGCGCCAGCAGTCCACCGACACTCATCCACGCTCTGGAGAGTTCTTCGGCGACGAGGCAGTACTCGAAGACGCCGAGTCCCAGCCCGCCGTATTCTTCGGGGATGAGGATGCCGAAGAATCCCATATCGGCCATCTGCTTGATAAACCACTCCGGGAACTGACCCTCCACGGGGTCGAGCTCATTCGCCAGCGGCAGGACGACGTCGCGGGCGAACTCTCGAGCCAGCTGCTGGATCTCCAGCCGCTCCTCGGTCATGAAGTGCGGAGTATTCGGGCGTGGCCTGGGCTTATGCGTCATGGTGTGTCTCCTTGGCTAGTCGGGGATGGCAGCGAGAACGTCACTTCTGCGTCTCGAGCGGCTTGGCCGCCCATTCGCGCAGGACAGCTGCTTTGATCTTCGACCCGTTCGTTCCGGCGGTGACGGGCATGGTCTCGACGAGGCGGACCTCGGTGGGAACCTTGAAGCTGGCCAGGCGCTCCTTGCAATACGCTCTGATCTCCGCCGGATCCGGATTCGTGTCTGGCACGGGCTGGACGAAGGCGACCACCTCGGGAGCTCCCGCTTCACTGTTGCGGCCGACGACCTTGACGATCTCGACCTCGGGGTGGGTGATGAGATGGAGTTCGATCTCTGCCGGGTCGACGAGGAATCCGCGAAGTCTGATGACGTCGCCCATGCGGCACACGTATTCGAAGGAGTCGGGGCCCTGGGCTCGGCCGAGGTCACCGGTGCAGAACCAGTCGTCGGTCGTGAAGTTCTTCGCGCCTTCGCCTTTGTCCCCGAGGTATCTGTCGACGACGTTCGTTCCGCGCAGCTGAACTTCGCCTTCAGATCCTTCCGGGACCTCGATGTTCGAGAGCGGATCGACGATTCGGTACTCGTATGCGGGATCGGTCAGGCGCCCGCCTCCGGACACGCGAAGCTTCGCGGGAGCGTCAACGGGCCAGAATGAGGTGAGGGCGAAGACTTCGGAAGACCCGTAGACGCCGACAGTCTGGGTGCCGAACTCTTTTGACGACCATGTTGCAATATCCGCAGACATCCCCTGGAAGTCGCCCACGCCAGCCCATCTCCAGGAATCAAGACGAACACCGGTTGCGTCACAGGCTGTGCGAACCCGAGAAAGCATGTCGTCGGCACCGACGAAGTGAGTTCCCTTGAACGTGCTCCATGCATGCACAAGCTCGGTTTCATCGAATACAGGCTGAAGGAGAACCGCCGCACCGCCGAAGAGCGCACCCATGCCCGCCGAGTATCCGAAGACACCGGAGTAGGGCAGCGGCTCAACGAGGACATCGCCGGGCTCGAATCCCACGCGGGAGGCCACGTGCTGCGAGTGGGAGACGACAGCGGTCTCCTTGTGGGCAGCCAGTTTCGGCATGCCCGTCGACCCCGAGGTCGTGAACGCGACCGACAACCGGTCCGCGCTGGGTTCGACAGCAGCCGGCTCGACAGCCGACAAATCCGTCGCCGAGGTGGTGGCACCGTCCGCAGGCACGATCACAGCCCCGGAACCGAGGTCATAATCGGCGGCAACAGGTTCCTCCGATGCTCCCGGCACGGCCCAGACAGCGACCGTGGGTGCGTCCTCCTGGGACTCGGCGACGGCCTTCGTCGCGGTAGCGAGGAAGTCGATGCCGCGGAATCCGTGAGCCATCACGAGGACTTTGGGCCGTGCCTTCGCCAGGACATGGCCGACCTCGGCGACGTTGTAGCGAGTGTTGACTCCGATGACGTGGGCACCGCGGGCCGAAGCCGCGAACTGCCAGGCATAGGTGTCTGCCCAACTGGGCAGCCAGACGGCCACGCAGTCGCCTTCGCCGATTTCTTGCTCCGCGAGCAATGCGGCGAGCTGATTCGCACGGTTGAGAAGATCAGCCACGGTGACTCGAATATGTCCGTGGTCGAGGTCGCCGGTCTGCGCGTCTGCAGGCACGGGGTCGATGAGGGCCAGTCGCTGTGGGTCGGTCTCGACCCACGATTTCAGGTGGCCGTGGAGAGTGCTGGGCTGTGCGGTCATGATCGAGTAGTCTCCGTTTCTACGTCGCTGGCTTCCAGGGTGCGCACCCATGCGTCGACCTGGCTGGCGAAATCGGTCATCTCCTCCATCGGATAATGCCCGATCCTGGGAAGGAAGGTGAACGATCCTCGAGGGATGGACTCAGCGTCCCGGCGAATAGCCTCGGCGTCGATCCAGAGGTCATCCTCACCGGCGACGAGGATCGTCGGGCAGGCGATGTTTGGCAGGTTCGCGCTGACATCGTGCCGACCCCAACCGATGAGGTCCGAGTTCGAGATGATCGGATCCTCGCGGCAGTGCATGCGGGCGATGACGGAACGGCGCTCCTCGCTGACGGCGGACCCGACGACGGCGCGAGTGCCCCAGTAGGTACGGTCGCTGCGTGAGGGCGTCGAGATGTCGTTGAGCTCGCGGGTCAGACCTCGAACGGAAACATGGCCAGCCTCAGCACCAGCAGCCATCGCGACCGCGGCCCGGATGCGGGATCCGGCCCGCACCGCGAGGTCGATCGTGATCTTTCCGCCGATCGAGCAGCCGACGACGACAAAGCGGTCGATGCCGAGCTGATCGAGGACGGTGAGTGCGAATTGGGCATATTCGCCGAGGTCGGTCACCGGTCCGTGGGCAGAGGGTTCGCTGCGTCCATGGCCGGGAAAGTCCGGAACGATGACTCGGTAGCCAAGTGCCGCGAGGTCGGCGGCCACATGGGCGTACTGGACGCCGCTCTGTCCTGCTGTGTGCAGGGCCAGCAGCGGGGTCGCGTCGATGTCGCCCCAGTCCTCGACGAAGGCGAGGCGATCGCCGATGACGAGCTGGTGCGCACGCAGCGTGGTCACTGCTGAGGTGGTCGTGCCGGTCGTCTGTGTGGTTTCGGTCAGTGTCGTCATGTCAGGCCACCTGCAGGGTCTCGATGGAAGTCGTGGTCGCACCGACGTAGCCGGCGGTGCCGGCGAGGACGCGGGCGTTGTCGATGATGCGGATGAGGGCGCTGGTCATGCGCAGATATTCGTAGCCGGATCCCGAGGAGCGCATCTTTCCCAACATCGCGGTCTCCATGAAGGAGTTGTCATTCGAGGACATGAGATCGATGAAGACCTCGCCGGGGATGTCGAGGACGAAGTCGGCGCCCTTGATCGCGCGGGCGACGACTTCGAGGACCTGGCCGCGGTAGCAGCGGATATGCACGGGACGACCGCCGATCGAGATCCCGATCGTTCCGTCGTAGGTCTCGATGAGGCGGGCGAACGATTCGTCGTTGCTCAGCCGGCGATCGAGCTCAGCATTCCATTCCCTGCTGCCGGGGCACAGCAGGCCCGACAGGCTCGCGGAACGATCGACAGCCTCGGCGCCGGTGAAGGCCAACTTCAGCACTGCCGTGACTCCGCGCTCATCGTTGAGGAAGACGGTGACCTCGGTGCGCACACGTGCGTCCCGTTCGTCCAGGACCGCTGTGACGACCGCAGCAGGGGTGACGGCCCCGGTGAGTTGCCCTTTCAGCTCGAGGTCCGCGGACACCAAGTCCGCCGAGACCAGGTCGGAGGAGTCGACGATCTCAGAGCTGAGCGCAGTCGCCACACCGTCGGCCAGGACCAATGCGGACCCCGGGTCGAGGGCGGGTGCGGCAGCGAGCAGTCGCTGTCCGGGGGCGAGGGGCGGTGTCATGGAGATTCCTTCCGAAGGGGCTTATGAGAAGATTGGTGGCAATGGACGAGCAAGTGGACAAGTCAGGCAGGCGGCGGGCTGCGCCACGATTCATCGACCGCGAAACGGTCATCGACGCGGCGCTCGAAGTGCTCGCAGCGAAGGGATTCCACGGGGCGTCGACGCGTGAGATCGCGAAGGCCGCCGGAACGTCGCTGTCGAATCTCTACAACTACTTCGGGTCGAAGAGCGAGATCCTCGAATTTGTATTGGTGGACACCGGCCGGACTCTTGCTGACATGCTCGAAGAAGCTGTGCGCGCGGTCGGAGAGTCTCCAGCGGGTCGACTTGAAGCAGCAGTTCGCGCGTACGTCGGTTTCATCATCGCTCGGCCTCATGCCTCGGTGGTGGGAATTACTGAGTTCCGTTACCTCGAGGGAGAGAACCGCGCTGACGTGGTGGCTCAGCGTGATCGTACTGAAGCCGTGTTTCGTGATGCCATCGCGGATGGTGCTGATGCCGGACTGTTCGACGTGCGAAATATCGGATCGGCGATGCGTGGTGCCGTCACACTCTGCAACTCGATGTCGACCTGGTACCGGCCCGACGGTGAACTTTCGCCCGCTGAACTGGCCGATATACAAGTCGATCTCGTGTTCGGCCTTGTGCGTGCCGCGCCCCGACCGGAGAGCACCGGTCGGTAGCGCAGAACGGACATCAGACTGACTGGCCACGATCGACTCTTTCCATAGTGCGCGCATCGGCGGCCCCAGTTGCAGGAGGGAACGAGAACCGGGCCGCATCCCAACCGGCCTCGAGTGAGGACCAGAAGAAGAACGAGACCTTGCGCTCGGTGAAGCGCCAGCCGGCTGCAGTGCGGACCATCGTGTCGTCATAGCGGCCGGCAGCCAGCTGCGATTCGCCCTCGACGACACAGGGCTGGAGCAGCCAGGTGGTGCCGGTGGCCGAGTCGCCGTTAAGGTCGACGGTCTCATTCGAGCTGAAGTGCCACCACGAGGTCACGGTCGTCGAGTTGAGCTTGGGGAAGAACTCGAGCATCTCCTCGCGACCGCGGGCTGTGGAGAGCCCGACGAACGCGCCGTCGGCGGTGAACGTGTCAGCCAGAGCGTCCCAGTGACCGTCATCGAGAGCCTGACAGTAGCGGGCGCGCAGCTGGCCGATCGCCTGGATGTCCTCAAGGCGGGCGATGCGTTCCTCGAGAGGAAGACTGAGCTCAGGCAACGGTGTTCTCCTTCTCGAGTGTTTCTCTCTTGGCGATATCACGAGTGGTCTCGTGCAGGTTGGCCTGGAAGCGCTCCTTGATCGAATAGACGGCGACGAAGGTGACAATTGCCATTGCGATGATGTAGACGGACACGCTTGCAGACGTTCCAGTCGCCTCGATGAGCGAGACCATGATCATGGGAGCGAGTCCTCCGGCGAAAACGCTGGCGATCTGATATCCGAGTGAGGCTCCGAAATAGCGGACGTCGGCGGGGAACATCTCGGCGAAGAGTGCTGCCTGCGGCCCGAACATCATTGCGTGAATAGTGAGACCAACGATGATCGCGACAGTGACAAGGAATGGGTTGCCGGTGTCGACCAGCCAGAAGAAGGGGAATGCCCAGAAAGCCATGAGCACTGTGCCGACGAGGAAGATCTTGCGCCTGCCATGGTTATCGGACCATTTTCCGAAGAATGGAATCGTGAAGATCTGAGTGGCCACGCCTAGGCAGACGACGAGGATCATTGTCTTCTGAGATAGTCCGACATTGGCGGTTCCGTAGGAGAGCATGCCGGAGATCATGATGTAGAAGGTGCCGTTGACTACGAAGAATGCGCCTGCTGCTTGGAGGATCTGAAGCCAGTATTTGCGCACCGCGTTCAGCAGGGAGACTTTGGGGAGGTCGGTGTTGGCGGTCTCGATTTCGGCCTTGGCCTGCATCGACTTGAAAACGGGAGTTTCTTCGATCTTTGTCTGAACGTAGATTCCGACTGCGACGAGGAGGATTCCTGAAAGGAAGGGGACGCGCCATCCCCATTCGATGAAGGCATTCTCGTCGACGAACAGGAGGATGCAGAGGAAGAACGCGTTGCCGATGATAATACCGGCGACGGCGCCGAGCTGGACTAGCGAGCCGTAGAATCCACGACGCTTGATGGGGGAGTGCTCGGTCAGCAGCAGAGTGGCTCCACCCCATTGGGCTCCGACGCCAAGGCCCTGGATGAGGCGGGCGGTGATGAGGAGCGCCGGGGCCCAGATGCCGATAGTGTCATAGCCTGGCAGTACGCCGATTGCTGCAGTGGCGATGCCCATAATGACCATAGAGGCAACGAGAGGGCCTTTGCGTCCGAACTTATCGCCAAGTGCTCCGGCGATGATGCCGCCGAGAGGGCGGGCAATGAAGCCGACGGCGAGGGTGCCGAACGAAGCGATCGTTCCCAATGCACCCTCGAGCGTGGGGAAGAAGATATGACCGAACACCAGTGCAGAAGCCGTCGAATAGATGAGGAAGTCAAACCATTCGAGGGCCGTCGCTATGACTGAGGCGCTCGCTAGCTTCGTCATCTTCTTGTCGTCGGGAATGTCGGTCTGACCGAGGCCCGCATTTGCATCATTCGCCGGAATTCCTGCGACTGAGTCCATGTCACTCTCCTTTGAGTAAGGAAGAACGTTCGTTCTTGTATAGTGAGTATGACAGATCACATTGAGGGCTGGCAATAGGTGATCCGAAAAGGATCGTTCCGGCCCGGAAGGACGAAGGAGTTGGCAATGACGCAAGATTCCGCGCAGTCCGGAGCTTCCCCGGACAGGTTCATCTCCACCGACCACAGTCTCTACTTCGAGGACATGGAGGTCGGCCAGATCTATCGGTCCTCGTCACGGACTCTCTCGGAGGCCGACCTGACGATGTTCTCGATGTTCTCCGGCGACTGGAATCAGGTGCACTCCGACGCCGAGTACATGGAAGCGAACGGCGGGAAGCGTCTCCTTCACGGAGTGCTGGGGATCGCGGTGATCACAGGGCTCATGGACAAGGCCGGCTGGTTCACCAGTTCCGCGATCGCGATGACAGGAATCGACGACTGGAAGTTCAGGTTGCCCCTCTGCATCGGCGACACCGTGACCATGGAGATGGAGATCCTCGGCAAGCGCTTGGTCTCGGCCGGGGACAAGGGGCACCTCGACCGGCAGTTCACCCTGTACAACCAGCACGGGGAGATCGCCCAGCAGGGACGCTGCGGCTTCCTCCTCAAACTTCGAGACGAAGCCGCAGCCACCACGCTGGACAGGTGAAGCGTGACTACCCCAGCTGCCCGGGGTTGAGGACGCGGGCGAGGAAGTCCTTCGTCCGCTGCTGCTGTGGATTGCCGATGACCTCTTTGGCCGGGCCTGCCTCGACGACGTATCCACCGTCCATGAAGATCACACGGTCGGCGACCTGCCTGGCGAACTCCATCTCGTGGGTGACGACGACCATCGTCATGCCCGCCTCGGCGAGGTTGCGCATGACCTGGAGGACATCGCCCACGGTCTCTGGGTCCAGTGCCGAGGTCGGCTCGTCGAAGAGCATGACGTCGGGATCCATGCTCAGGGCCCTCGCGATAGCCACACGCTGCTGCTGGCCGCCGGATAAGGACGAGGGCTTGGCATCGATCTTCTCCGACAGGCCCACCTTCGCCAGGTTCGCCTCGGCGACCTTGTCGGCCTCCGCCTTCGAGCGCCCCAGCACCTTGATCTGAGCGACAGTGAGATTCTCACGCACGGTGAGATGGCCGAAGAGATTGAACGACTGGAAGACCATGCCGATGCGGGTGCGGGCGGCATCGATGTCGAGATCGAGGTCCGTCATGTCCATGCCGTCGACGACAATGGACCCACCGGTGGGTGTCTCGAGTGTGTTGATGCAGCGCAGCATCGTCGACTTGCCGGAGCCCGAGGGCCCGACGACGCAGACGACCTCGCCCTTGTCGACCTCCAGATTGATGTCGGTGAGCACCTGGTTCGAGCCGAAGCTCTTCTTCAGGTTCTTGATCGAGATGATCGAAGTTGTGGCAGCTGTTGTGGTCATTACTTCACTCCTGGCTCGGCAGAACCGTATTTGCGTTCGAGGACCCGTGAGAGATAGGACAGCGGAATCGTGATGATGAGGTAGCAGACCGCGATGACGATGAAGGGGGTGAGGTTCGCAGAGTTGACGATCTCGGCGCGGCCCAGTGCGGCGAGCTCGCGCCCGTCGACCGAGGACCCGAGGATGTAGGCCAGCGAGGAGTCCTTGGTGAGCAGGATGAGCTCATTGGTCAGCGGCGGCAGGATGATGCGCATCGCCTGGGGCAGCACGATGGTGAACATTGCCCGCGATGAGGACATGCCCAAAGAACGTGCGGCCTCGACCTGTCCTTTCGGCACAGCCTGGATGCCCGCACGGATCGTCTCAGCCATATATGCAGAGGACACGAGGGCCAGCGCGATCATGATGATGACCAGCTGCGGAAGATTGAATCCCTGGAAGGCAACGGGGAGTCCGAATCCCATCACGAGGAAGACGACGAGGGCAGGCAGACCACGGAAGAACTCGATGTAGGCGAATGAGATCCACCTGTAGATGCCGACCGAGGACAGGCGCATGAGCGCGAGCACGATCGCGACGATCAGCCCGAGCACGAAGCCGAGGGCTGTGAAGATCACGGTGTTCTTCAGGGCCTTGGTGATGACTTCGGGGAACATGCTGACTGCGATGTCCACGCGACCGAAGGTGTCGATGAGAGTGGGCCAGTCGGCCACGGCGATGATGACGATGACGATGACGAGCAGAATCGCGTATTGGATTCCGCGGGAGATCTTGGCCTTCTTGCGCTTGCTCATCTTGGCTTTGGGGGCGGGGTGGCCCGGGCCGGTCGGGCCGCGGCTCCCCGTCGTTGGTGAAGTCGACATGGGTGAGGTCCTTCAACGGTGTCGGCGGAATCGTGTTCGCCTGTGTGCAGATGGGGCTGGTGAATGCGATTGGACGCACTCAGGTCAACGGGCGGCCGGCCGGAGCCCGAAGGCTGCGGCCGACCGCCCGGTCACCGATCATTCCTTGGGTGGCTCCTGGTTGAACCACTTCTTGTAGATCTTGTCGTACTCGCCGTTGTCCTTGAGTTCCTTGATGGTCTCGTCGACGGCCTTCTTCATCTCGGCATTGTCCTGCTTCATGCCGATGCCGTAGCTCTCACCTGTGTCGATGTCGAAGCCGACAGCGAAGCCGTCGTTGTTCGCGGCATAGTCGTAGAGAACTCCATTGTCATTGATGACCGCGTCGGCCTGGCCGTTCTTCAGTGCTTCGAGGGAGAGGGGGAGGTCCTCGTAGGTGATGACTTCGGCATCTTTGAAGTTCTCTGTCGCATAGTCGAGCCCGGTGGTCCCGGCCTGCGCACCGACCTTGAAGTCCTTGAGTGCGTCGGCATCCTTCGCGGTCTTGTCATCCTTGGTCAGGACAGCCTGGTTGGCGGCGAAGTACGGTTCTGAGAAGCCGATAGCTTCCTCACGTTCGGGCGTGATGGTCATCGCTGCGGCGGCAACGTCGCACTGATCCTGGTTGAAGGCTGCGCCGGTGGTGATGGTTTCGAACGGGGTGTTGACGATCTCCTGCTCGACTCCGAGCTTCTTCGCCACGGCATCGACGATGTCGACGTCGAAGCCGACGACCTCGCCGTCTTTCTCGAACTGGAACGGCTGGTAGGACAGGTGGGTGCAGGTTGTCAGCTTGCCCTCTTTGACGAGGGGGACGCCACCTTCGCCGGTCGCCGCTGGTTCCGATTCGCCTCCGCCGCCGCACGCGGACAGGGCGAGCATGGCGCCGACGGCCACTGTGGCCAGAGTCAAGCGTCGTTTCATGGTTCCTCCAGAGTGTCGGTGGCATCGATGCCACAAAGCAGGTGCTGCTCACACGGAAAGGCTGAGCAACGTCTGAAAGGAATCGTACAGTGTCATGAGTCACACTCATGACCAACCCACCATCGCCGAGGTGGTCGTTGCCAAATCGTAGTGTTGAAGTTCCGTTGGGGCCGGGAGATCGTGTCCCGAGCCTGGATCAGTCTTCGGCTCTGGCCAGGTCCGAATGGAGGTGGTGAGTCATGGCCTCGCCAACGGCGGTCATGGAGAAGTCGACCGCCAGCTGATTCTTCGTCAGCCGGTAGGTACGGGCAGTTGCCTGAACTGGCTTCGCCGAGGCGGTCACGAGGACCTGTGGTGACTGCAGTTCGAGGACGAGTCCGTCTTCGGCCGCAGTCAGAGTGCCCTCGGCCAGTTCGGTGTGCCCGGTCGGTTGGGCCAGGACGAATTCCACGCTCGAGGGAGTGGGGCTGCGCAGGAACCCGGTTTCCACGTGCATGGGTTGTCCCTCGGGTGACCAGGTGCGCTGCTGATAGACCAGGAAGGGTTTGCCGACGTCGCGGAAGACCAGTTCCTCGGTATAGCTGAAGGGGTCGATCGTGGGGTAGTGGCCCGATCCGGTGCCCCGCCAAGTGCCGATCAAGGGTTGCAGGTGCGGCGGAAGTGCCATGGTCGTCCTCCTGGGTGAGCCGGCTGTCCTCGTCTCGATCCTAGGGCATGTACCGGCGCTGGGGCCGGGCCCGAGGATCGAGACGCCGGACGTCTCAGCTCAGCTGAGCCTCCATGTCGAGGTCAGAGGTGTCCTTGGCCAGGAACAGGGCGATGAGCGTGAGGATCGCAGCCCCGATGATGTAGAGGCCGCAGTAGAAGATCGTTCCACCTTCGGCCTGCCACAGGGCCACCATGACGAACGGCGCCGGACCTGCACCGATGACGCTGGACATGTTGTAGGAGATCGCCGAGCCCGTATAGCGGACATTGGCTGGGAACAGCTCCGGCAGGTACGCGGCCATCGGCCCGAAGGTCAGCCCCATGAGGATGAAGCCGACGATCAGGGCGATGATGACGCCTGGGGTTCCGGCATTGAACAGCACATTGACGACGAGACCATAGGCGGCGATGAGAACCGTAACTCCCATGAGCATCTTTCGACGGCCCAGCTTCTCGGCCAGTGGTCCGGAGACCACGGTGAAGATGCCGAAGAACACGACGCCGATGATGAGGTAGGTGAGGAACTCACTCTTCGTGTACCCCAGCCCTGCGACGAACCCGGCGGGATCGAAGCTCGTGCCGGCCGCCTCGGCGGCGGTCTTCGCCTGATCCGTGGTCGCCGGTGAGGTGCCGTAGGTGAGGGTGAACGCGGTCATGAAGTAGAAGATCACGTAGGTCGCGAACATGATGAAGGTGCCGAGGATCAGCGGCTTCCAGCTCGTCTTGAAGACAGTGGCGAGCGGGGCCTTGGAGATCTGCTGCTTCTGGGAAACCAGCTGGAAGGCGGGAGTCTCCATCAGGGACATGCGAACGTAGAGGCCGACGGCGACGAGGAGCGCCGAGAGCAGGAACGGAATGCGCCAGCCCCAGGCGAGGAACGCCTCGGGGGAGGTCCACTTGTTGAGTCCGACGAAGAGCAGGTTGGCGATGATGAAGCCGACCGGGGCGCCCAGCTGTGGGAAGGTTCCCCAGATGGCGCGTTTGCCCTTCGGGGCGTTCTCGGTGGCCAGCAGTGCCGCACCTGACCATTCGCCGCCGAGGCCGACGCCTTGGCAGAAGCGCAGGAGGACGAGGAGCAGCGGGGCGAGTACGACCCAGCCCGGAGTGCTCGCAGTCGGGAGGAGGCCGATGAGGAAGGTGCCGATGCCCATGATGAGCAGGGAGGCGATGAGTGTCTTCTTGCGTCCGATGCGGTCGCCGAAGTGGCCGAAGATGATGGAGCCCAGGGGGCGGGCGACGAAGGCGACGCCGAAGATCGCGAACGAGCTCAGCAGCTGGGTCGTCGATGTCTGGTTGGGGAAGAAGAGGGCCGGGAACACCAGTGACGAGGCTGTCGCATAGGCGTAGAAGTCGAAGAATTCGATCGTGGTGCCGACCATCGAGGCGGTGAGAACCTTGCCTCGGGTGTTGTTCTTCCGAGTCGCCGCGATGACATCGGACTCGGACTCGGGTCCGGGCTGCATGTTCGGGGAGCCCGGCTGGGTATCGGTGGACATTTCTTTTGTGCTCCGCTGTTGTCGAGATACGAAGGCACGGGCGGATGGTGCTCGTGTCAGATGAAGGTCGCCGGACACGGGGGTGAACGACGACTGCTCGACACTACTCCTGTCTCATCAGGTGCGACCCGCAGGTTTCAGAAGCTGAGATTACTTGTATGTCCGAGTGATCTGCACAACTCGTTTGCCCGACCTGGGCAGGCCTCAGACCTCAGACCTCGACGGTCGAGCGGTTGGAGGCGTCACCTCGGCGCAGGGCGATGGCGATGATGAGGACGATGAGTCCGAGCAGGCACAGGCCCACGCCCACCCATGCCGGGGCGCGGTAGCCCAGGCCCGCGGTGATGACGATGCCGCCGAGCCAGGCGCCGAGGGCGTTGGCGAGGTTGAACGCGGCGTGGTTCATGGCCGCGGACAGGCTCGGGGCGTCGTGGGAGTCGCGCAGCAGGCGCATCTGCAGGGCCGTGGTGATCATGGAGCCGGCGATGCCGATGAGGAAGAGCGCGATGATCGCGATCGCGGCGATGTGGGTGAAGGCGCCGAAGGCGGCGAGCACGATCGCGGAGAGGATCATGCCGCCGATGCCCGAGCGTTCGATGGACTTGTCGACGAGGGGGCCGGCGATGAGGGAGCCGGCGGTCATACCCAGGCCGTAGACGGCCAGGACCCAGGGGATCGCGACCTGGGGAACCCCGGCGACATCGGTCATGGTCGGAGTGACGTAGGTGTAGACGGCGAACATGCCGCCGAAGCCGACAGACCCGGCGACGAGGGTGAGGATGATCTGCTGGCGGCCCAGGGCCTTCATCTCACCGCGAGCCGAGGGCACCCCGGCAAGCTTCACCTTCGGCACAGCGACGGCGACCATGATGACGGTGAGGACGCCGAGCGCTGCGACGAGTGCGTAGGCGCTGCGCCAGCCGAACATGTTGCCCAGTGCCGTGGCGATCGGCACGCCGACGATATTCGCGATCGTCAGGCCCAGCATGACGCGGGCCATGGCTCGGCCGCGACGGTGGGGTGCCACGAGCGAGGACGCGACGATGGCGCCGACGCCCAGGTAGGCGCCGTGGGGGAGACCGCTGAAGAAGCGGGCGATGTTGAACAGGGTCGCGTCGGGGGCGAGCATCGAGGCGAGATTGCCGAGGGCGAAGAGTCCCATGAGGCACAGCAGCAGGAGCTTGCGGTCCATGTGCGCGGCGATCGTGGTGATCAGCGGTGCGCCCACGACGACGCCGATGGCATAGAACGACACGGCATGGCCCGCCTGGGGCACGGTGATGCCGAGTTCGCGGGCGATGTGGGGCAGCAGACCCATCGTGGCGAACTCGGTCACACCGATGGCAAAAGCGCCGATCGCAAGCGCGAAGACGGCGAATTTGTAGACTCGGCGGGACACTGGGGCGTCGCTCATGAAGTCCCTTCGGGCGAAGTGAGTGGTGTGATCAGCTGCGGCTCGCGCGGTCGCAGACGCAACCGAGCGAATCACCGCAACCGAACAAGCCTATTGCCCAGCGCTGACCACCGATAGCCCCACGGACATAATGTGACCATCCGAACAGCGTCAGCTCACACGCTGAAGTTTCAGCCCTCGTCGTCCATCTCAGCCAGCGCCTGCGAAGCCACGGAGAACGCGGTGTTCGCACTCGGCACCGAGCAGTAGATGGCCGACTGGAGGAGGACTTCCTTGATCTCGTCACGGCTGAGACCGTTGCGCACCGCAGCCTTGACGTGCATCGCGAGCTCGGCCTCGTGGCCGCCGGCGATCATGGCCGTGAGCGTGATGGCTGATCGCATGCGCTTGTCCAGGCCTGGACGGGTCCAGATCTCACCCCACGCGTAGCGGGTGATGAGGTCCTGGAAGTCGGCGGTGAAGTCATCGACCTTCGCATTCGCGCGATCGACGTGGGCATCGGAGAGGACCTGACGGCGCACGGTCATTCCCGCCTCACGAACCTCGTCCCGGCTGGCTTCGCGGGGACCGGAGGCCGTCGGCAGTGTTGCCGAGGTGGCCCCTGCAGCGTCGGGATTCAGGAATTCGTGGAGCAGTCCCGCGGCGACGGCCGGTGCTTCGGCAGGCACGAGGTGGGCCGCACCCTCGATGACCTCGAGGAGGGCACCGGAGACGCCGTTGGCGATCTCTGCGAGCTTGGTCGGCGGAGTCGGCTGATCCTCGGACCCGGCCACAGCGAGCACCGGCAGGGTGATCTCGGCCAGGCGAGAGCGGACGTCGTAGGAGGCCAGAGCGTGGCAGAGCGCGGCGTAGGAGAAGCGGTCCGCGTCCTGCAGGGAATGCAGCAGAGCGGCCGAGGCCTCTGGTTCGCGATCCATGAAGCCCTCACCGAACCAGCGCTGGGCCGAACCGGTGACCTGCGTGGGCGTGCCCGAGGTGGCGACGACCTCAGCGCGTTCGAGCCAGCCGCGGGGTTCTCCGATCTTCGCGCCGGTGCAGAACACGGCGGCGCGGTCGAAGCGATCACCGTGGTCAAGGGCCAGCTGCAGTGCGATCGCACCACCGATCGAGTCACCGGCCACGCTGATGCTGGCGGCGCTCGCGTCAGCGGAACCGGCCACGTCGGGCAGGACCCGGTCGATGGTGGCCAGGACCGCCTCGGCGAGGTCGCTCATCGTCAGCTGCGGATACTCCGACGTCCCCGCAGAGACGTCGACCGGTGCCGAACGGCCGTGGCCCGGCAGGTCGATGCCGATGATCGTCGTCGCCGGGTCCACCTCGCCGAGGTGGGTGGCAGCGGACTGCCACAGTGCACCCACCGAGGTGCCCAGCGAGGGCAGGACGATGAGGACGCGCGGGTTCGCGGCGGCAGGTGCAGTTGGTGCTGCAAGGATTGTTGCGGTGAGTTCCACGTCAGGTCACTTTCTCGAGGCGAAGGGGAGGAGGCCCGGGGAGACGGGCTCGGGTCCGTTGATGGTGGCGATGATGGACTGTCGAATGTCCTCGGCGTCGCCGAGGTAGTTCTCGGGAGAGAAGAAGCCAGCCAGGTCAGGTGTCTCCTCGCCCTCGACCGGGTGCTTCTCCAGCGCTGCAGTGAGTGCCGCAACAGGGTCACCACCGGCAGTGATGATCTCCTGAACCTCGGCCTTCGACAGTCGGTCGCCGAAGGCGATGTTGAGGCGTTCGGCAAAGATGCCTGGGCTGGCTGCGTCCACGTTCTTCCGCATCGCCTCGGGGTTGACGCTCAGGCCCTCGACCATCGTCTGCAGCATGATGAGAGACGAGACCGCCAGGCCCATGAGCTCGGACAAGGCAGGCCATTCGGCGTGCCAGGCTCCGTCGGAGCGCTCCTCGATCGCCTCCGCGGCGGTCGAGGTCAATGTGGCCATGAGCCCGGGAGCGCGCATGCCGTTGCGGTGGAGCAGCACCGCCGAAGTGGGGTTGAGCTTCTGCGGCATCGCCGAGGACCCGCCGGTTGCGGCCAGGGCCAGTTCGCCGACCTCAGGGCGGGTGCCGATGAGCACATCGCGGGCGATCGAGGCCCCGACCGTCACGCATTGGGTGAGGTGGGAGGCCCAGTTGAGGACCCGGACGCGGTCGGTGTGCCAGGGCACGGGAATGCTGGTCAGCGCGGCATCGGGCCCGCGCAGCTGCACATGGAACTCACGGAGCAGCGTCTCGGTCTGAGTCCCGGCGAACTCGCGGATTGCGGCCCTGGTCCCGGCAGCTCCACCGACCTGAACGTAGTCTATGCGCGGGGTCAGGCTCTGGACCTCGTGAACTTCGGCGGCCCAGGACGCGATTTTGAGCCCGAAAGTCGTCGGCAGCGCGGGCTGAGTCAGGGTGCGGGCCAGGCACACAGTGTCGGCATGGGCCTCGGAGAGGCCGACGAGCAGCTCGGCGATGACGTCGAGGCGTGCATGAGTCTGACGGGCGACGCGGGCCATGAGCAGCCCGAGGGCCGAGTCCATGACGTCCTGACTGGTCAGGCCCTTGTGCAGGGCACGGGATGCATCCTCACCGAGTGGTGAACGCACGGCTTTGAGGAAGGGAATGACCGGGTTGCCGCCGGATTCGGCGTCAGCGGCCAACGTCTCCAGTTCGGCAGAGTCAGCCAAGAGCGACCTGGTGGTGGCTGCGATTGCCTCCACCGCCTCGGCGCGGGCGTCGGCGGAGATCAGCCCGGCATGAGCCTGAGCGTTGATCCATGCCGTCTCCACATCGCCGAGTGCGGACACGAGGGCGACATCGTCGATGGCCTCGGCGCCTCGCAGATCGCCCGGGGCGAACAGGAGGCGCGTATGGGCAACGGTGTCAGTCATTGTGTGTCCTCTCCAGCCGCAGCGGTCGCGGTTGAGTAGCCAGTGCGACCCTCCTCAGTCTTCGTGACTGGGGAACCGCAGGAACGGGGTCTCGTCCTCACCCTGCAACCGTATGTCGAAACGCAGCGATCCGTCAGCCTCACGGGTGGCGATGAGACGATTCCTGTCGGCTTCATCGAGGGAAGACAGCAGCGGATCGGCCGTCAGCGCTGCGGTGTCCTCGGGGAGATAGATCCTGGTGAAGAGCCTGTTGAGCAGCCCGCGGGCGAAGACGACAACACTGATGAACGGAGCCTTGCCGGCCTCCGTGGGGCCAGGATTGAGCGTGGAGAAGACGAAGCGTCCCTCTGGATCCACGGCGTTACGGCCGAAGCCGGTGAAGGTGAAGCCGTCGCGGCGCAGCGATCCCGAATTGCGGGAGACGTCGCCGTTGCCATCGGGCTGCCAGATCTCGAGGATCGCATCGGGTACGGGAGCGCCTGCCCCGTCGTAGACGTAGCCGTGGAGCTGGACTGCTCCGTCCTTGGCTGGGGGAACGAGTTCGTTGTCGCCGGGCCACGGCATGGCATAGCCGTAGAAGGGTCCGACGGTCTGGCCGGGTGTTGCGGTGAGCTTCTGGTCAGTCATCGTCCTCTTCTTCCATCCAGGTGCGGTTGGCTCCGGTGAGCACGATGTCCCAGTTGTAGCCCATGAGGAATTCGTGCTCGGTGACGTTGTGATCGTAGGTGGCGACGAGGCGGTCGCGGGCCTTCTGGTCCGTGATCGACTGGTAGATCGGGTCGAGGGCGAACAGCGGATCACTGGGGAAGTACATCTGGGTGATCATGCGCTGGGTGAACTCGGTGCCGAAGAGCGAGAAGTGGATGTGGGCCGGCCGCCACGCGTTGTGGTGGTTCTTCCATGGGTAGGGGCCCGGCTTGATCGTGGTGAACGAGTAGGAGCCGTCGTCGCCGGTCAGGGTGCGGCCGACGCCGGTGAAGTTCGGGTCGATCGGGGCCGGGTGCTGATCGCGCTTGTGGATGTAGCGTCCGGCGGAGTTGGCCTGCCAGATCTCGACGAGCTGATTGCGCACCGGACGTCCGTCGCCGTCGAGGACGCGGCCGGTGACCTTGATGCGTTCGCCGATCGGTTCCCCGCCGGCCTGGATGGTGAGGTCGGATTCGAGGTTCGCCAGATCGCGGTGGCCGAATGCGGGGGAGAAGAGTTCGATCGTCTCCGGGTCCGTGTGGCGGGGGTCCTTCGTCGGGTGCCGCAGGATCGATGACCGGTACGGGCGGTAGTCCAGGCGCGGCTGCGTCTCGGACGGTGTCCCGGCCGCGACTGCTTCCTTGTGTTCGTTTTCGATCGTCTCGATCTCGGCAGACAGGGCCTGCTGTGACTCGGCCGCATCATCAGGGCCGGAGAGTTTCTGTGCACCCATGGTCGAACCTTTCTTCTCGGTGCTGCAATGTCGTTGTGGTGCTTCTGATTCGTTCAGTGAGCGGATCAGCCCTTGGGCCAACCCGTGTAGCACTCGGCGAGGTAGCGCCTGCCGTGCTCGGATTCGAGGACCGAATTGAGCTCGCCGAGGCTGCGCTTCGTTTCGAACGCATCCTGGCTGGGGTCGGAGTGGAGCATCCGGGTCATCTGGTAGGAGAAGTTCTGCGCCTTCCACACACGTTTGGTTGCGGTGCGCGAATACCCGGCCAGCGCCTCGGCGTCGGAGTCCTTGAGTGCCGAGATCAGCGCCGGGGCCAGCACGGACACGTCGGCGAACGCGAGGTTGAGGCCCTTCGCCCCGGTCGGGGGGACGGTGTGGGCGCTGTCGCCGGCGAGGAACAGGGAGCCGTGCTGCATCGGCTCGGTCACGGCCGAGCGGAAGGGCAGGATGTTCTTGTCGATGATCGCACCGGTCTTGAGCGCGAAACCGTCGGGTCCATCGACCCGAGCCTGCAGCTCTGACCAGATGCGGTCATCGGACCAATCGGCCACCTCGGTGTCGGGGGAGGTTTGGAAGTACATGCGCTGGACGTTCTCGCTGCGCTGGGAGATCAGTGCGAAGCCGCGTTCGGAGCGGGAGTAGATGAGGACCTCGTGGCTGGGTGGGGCCTCGCAGAGGATGCCGAACCAGGCGAAGGGATATTCTTGGAAGAAGCGCTGCTTCGTGTCTGCGGGAATCATTGACCGGCAGGGGCCACGGGAGCCGTCGGAGCCGACGACGTAGCGGGCGCTGATTGTCAGTTCTTCACCGTCTTCGGTCGTCGCACTCACCCACGGGCGTTCGGTTTCGATATCGCCGAGCGCGGTGTCGGTGACCGAGTAGAAGGTGGGGCGTCCGGTGCGTTCGCGGGCCGCTGAGAGATCGACGAAGATCTCGTTCTGCGGGTAGAGCCACACGGATTCGCCGATGAGGCTCGGGAAGTCGAAGGAGTGGCTGACGCCGTCGACGCGGATGTCGATACCGTCGTGGCGGTGGCCGGCAGTATGCACGCGGGACTCGATGCCCTCGGCCTCGAGCATGCGCACGGAACCGGCTTCGAGGATGCCTGCCCGATGAGTGTGGGCGATGTCGTCGCGGCTGCGATTGTCGATGACGACGGAATCGATTCCTGCGTTGTGCAGGGTGTGGGCGAGCAGCAGCCCGGCCGGACCTGCTCCGACGATCGCGACGTCGGTCTGAAATTCTGGCACCTGGGCCTCCTTGCCTTATTCGTCCTCTCAGTGTGCGCCCAGTCACTGACACAAGGCGAGGATGTTATCAATGAATGAGATTGATCGGCGGGCGGACCGCGGATTGACGGGGATTGCGGCGGAGATGTTGACGGTGAGTCGGATTGTTGAGCACAATATGGGATGTTGTGTTCGTGATGTGCGGGTAGGGCGTTCTTTTCGGCCCACCCGTGTGAGTTTTAGCTCAACACATACGCGAATCGTGACGGCAGTCAGCTGCCTACAAACAGAAAGCTCATGAATGATCATCACCGGCCTGATCGTCGGCCTGGCACTCGGATTCGTCCTCCAGCGAGGACGCTTCTGCGTGACCGGAGCCTTCCGCGATCTCACTCTGACCGGGAACACGCGATGGTTCTCGGCGCTCATCCTTCTTATCGCCGTGCACTCGATCGGGCTGTTCCTGCTCAATGGGCTCGGCGTCATCACCTTGGAGGCCTCGCCGTTCCCGTGGCTGGCCTCGATCATCGGCGGCCTCATCTTCGGCTTTGCCATGGTGCTCGCCGGCGGATGTGCCACCGGCACCTACTACCGAGCCGGTGAGGGCCTGGTCGGCAGCTGGTTCGCTCTGATCTTCTATGCGCTGACATCTGCGGTGATGAAGAACGGTCCGCTCACCTCGGTGACGGAGGGGCTGCGCTCGATCACGATCGAGAGCGGCACACTCCAGGCGTCGACAGGGCTGAACCCGTGGGTCTTCGTCGCGATTATCTCGGCTGTGGCCATCGCGGTCACCGTGCATCACAACAAGAAGACCGCCACCCCCGTCGCGACCCTGCCGCCGTTGAAGAAGGGCCTGGCCCACATCCTCACGGAGAAGCGCTGGAACCCGTTCGTCACTGCCGTGGTCATCGGCATCATCGCGACGATCGCGTGGCCGCTCTCGGCTGCGACCGGACGCAACTCCGGCCTGGGCATCACGACGCCCTCGGCGAATCTCACCACATTCTTGGGCACCGGCGATGCTTCGCTCGTTGACTGGGGCGTCATGCTTGTCATCGGCATTCTCATCGGCTCGTTCATCGCGGCCAAGGCCTCCGGCGAGTTCCGGATCCGGGTCCCCGATCAGGCGACCGTGGTCAAGTCCATCTTCGGCGGAGTCGGCATGGGCGTCGGTGCTGCAATCGCCGGCGGCTGCACGGTCGGCAACGCCATGGTCTCGACTGCACAGTTCGAGTACCAGGGCTGGGTCGCAACCTTCTTCATGATCGTCGGCGCAGGAGTCGCCGCGAAGTTCACCATCAAGTCAGGAGCGCGGACAGGTGCCGCGCAGCCCGCAGAAAGCAGGAGTGTATGAAACAGGTATTGGAAACAAACGGTCTTGTCTGCCCCTTCCCCTTGGTCGAGGCCAAGGACGCGATCGGCGGAATGGACAACGGCGATGAGCTCGTCATCAACTTCGATTGCACTCAAGCCACCGAGGCGATTCCTCAGTGGGCAGCGGAGAACGGCTATCCCGTGACCCACTTCGATCGCACCGGCGATGCCAGCTGGACGATCACCGTGCGGAAGGCCTGAACGGCCGCAGTCCTCCCCTCGGCTACCCGAGCATCCCCGCTGGAAAGGCGGCTCTGCGAATACGCAGGGCCGCCTTTGTTGCTGCGTAGTTGAGTTTTCGCGTAATTCCCGGAATGTTATTTAAAAGTATTCTTCTGTGGCTAAAAGCACAACTGTGATTAATGGCTTTAATCGAAAAGTAATTATATGATCATGATCAAGTCACCAAAGCGGGTGATCTGTGCACTTACGTGCCTTTTCAAGGAGTCAGAATGACGCAGTCGACGACGCGCTCACGCAAGTTCAAGGCCATCCTCGCCGGTGGTATCGTCCTCGGAGTCGGAGCTGCCGTGACGCTGGCCGCCTGGACGGACAACGAATGGGCCGAGGGAACCTTCGGCGCCGGTTCCTTCAACGTGCAGGGAAGCACCACGGGCGCCGAAGACAGCTTCACTGATCATGAGAGCTCCGACGGCGCTGCATCATTGAACTTCGACCTCGCCGGTGGCGATAACATGTCTCCCGGTGACACCGTGGCAGCTCCCTTCGTTCTTCGCCTCGATGGCGAAACCTCCTACGACGCGAGCGTGGTGCTCGAAAACGCTACGGGAGGCGGCGACAACCCGACGGCGCTGACCTACGAGATCGTCAGCGTGGCCAATGCTGGCGCCTGCAGCGCAGACGCAACCGGCACCTCGATCGTCCCCGCTGACACAGCACTGGGATCCACCGCCCGCGCTGAGGGCTTCGACCTCATCGCAGGTGCTGATGCGACCGCGGGGGCACCTATCACGCTGTGCTTCAAAGTCACTGCCGATGACAGTCTGACGCAGGGCCAGAACACGAACGCCCAGTGGCAGTTCACCGCCACCTCGGCTGAGTAATCACACCAACCTTCGTGCGACTTCCGATGGGTCCATTGCGCGGCCCCGATCCGTCTGAGCGGGTCTCTGCCGAGGCCCGCTCAGACGGTCGACGGCAGATTCGCGAATTTGAGCAGAAGCGCAGGCGTCTGCGCAGCCGCCGCATCAAAGCGGTCCTCGCAGGCGGTCTGGTCTTCGGCATCGGTTCAGCGGCAACGTTGGCGGCCTGGACCGACACCGAGGAAGCTTCGGGGTCATTCGAAGCTGGCAGGTTCAACATCGAGATGGCTGTCGACGGCTCGGCTTGGAGCAACAATTCGGAGGCAACCTTTGACGCCAGCGGGATGTACCCGGGCTCGAAGGTCTACGCACCGGTGCTCGTGCGGACGACGTCGAACACCACGATGGATGGTGAGCTGAGCGTGGCTAGCAAAAATGGTAATGGCCAATCTGGCGGAATAGTCGATTCGCTTGTGTATCGCGCAGTTACTGAATCGCTCGCTGCAAATGGTGAAACTTCGTTCAAATGCGGTGAGAATTCATTTTCCGGTTCGCCAACCTACGTCTACGGCAGTGCTTCGTCGACCATTCCTTTCAAAACCGAGGTTGGCGGCGCAAAAAGTCAATCCGTCAGTAGAGCGTCTGAGTCAGTGACAGCGTACTGCTTTGAGGTCACCCTTCCGTCGAGCACACCGACCACCGCGCAGGGCACCGAAGCCTCGAAGACCTGGAAGTTCTTCGCCGAGTCCGTTCCGACTGAGAAATCATGATGGCCCAGAAGCGATCGCACAGTTCGCGCACATCAGGCAAGAAAGGCCTGGCCTCGTGGCTTGGCGCCGCGTTGCTCAACATCCTCGCCGCCCTGGGGGGCGTGTGTATCGTCCTCGTTATCCTCAGCTTCGTCTTCAACGTGTCGATCATGATGTTCCGCACCGGATCTATGAGCCCGACGATCACCGCCGGCTCGATCGCCTTCGTACACGAGATCCCCGCCGAGAAGATGGAAGTCGGAGACATCATCACCGCCGACCGTGGTGAGAAGGTTCTGCCCGTGACGCACCGCGTGACATCGATCCTGGATACCGATGCTCAGTCCGGTGAGGTCATCTTCGAGATGAAGGGCGATGCGAACGAGGCGAAGGACCCCGAGCCCTACACAGCGGACACCGTTCGAAGAGTTATGTTCTCGATTCCGGGAGTGGCGCCGACCATTCAGCAGTTCCGCGACCCCTTCGTGCTTGGCGGCATCACAATTGCTGCCTCACTGCTTGTGGTCTGGGCATTCTGGCCCAGGCGTGAGGAAGATGCAGATGGTGATGAAGTCGCCGAGGTGGCTGAGGGTACGCCCGACAATGCCGCGGCCGCGCTGCACCAAGAATCCCGATCAGCTGTAACTCGCTCACCGAAGCATGCCATCGCGCTTCCCATTGCCGCACTCTTGTTGGCAACGAGCAGTGGTCCGTTCCCAGCACTCGAGCCAACGTCCTCGATGATCGCGGCTGCTTCAACCACCGCAAGCGACACCGCCACAACCAACACCGCCGCCGAAGCCCGCGGCCAGTACCTGCGCATGCGTGCTGTCGGTGACGAGTCGAGAATGCTCAATCTCAGCCCCGGTGCCTCAGCGTACTGGACAGTCGACGTCTGGGCAGATGCCCCGGAGCCAGGGACAGTGGAATTGGAGATCGGCTCTGGGCAGCTGACAAAAGCAATCGCCGACGAACTGCTCGTCGACGTCCGGGCTTGTACAGAGATCGTGTCGATGAACAAGTGCGCCGGCGGCGGCGAAGAGCTGATCCACCAAACCACACTCAGTGCACTCGGCGCAGCTCCCGATAATAATCGGCCACTTCTCGACATGCCCAGTGACGAGAAGCGTCGAGTGCAAGTGACTGTCACCCTGGCGCAAAGCGCCCACGCCGAGGCGGTCGCCGGACAGCGAAGCAGCGTGCGACTCACTGCGATCGGCCAAGGGGAAGAAGTCTCGCTGGGCCCCGGTGATCCAGACGTTCCAGGCGGTCCTGATGCCCCCGATGCACCAGGCGATCTCCCGCGAACCGGAATCGAAGGATGGCTGTGGATCCTATTGCTTGCCTGCGCGCTCATCGCGACAGGATCTATTGTCATCGCCAGAACCAGAAGCCGGAGGAAGCTATGAGTCGCGCTAGTAGGCAGAGGCCGAAGCAGAAACGCCGAATTCAGGCTTTCTTCGCAGGGCTCTTACTCGTCATGATCGTGCTTGGACTATCCGGCGTGCACTCGACTTTGGCTGCGTGGACCGACGAGGATGAGGCGACAGGGGCGTTTACGGCTGGGAAAATTCAGCCTGTTCAGAATCTCAAATGTATAGATAGCGACGATGGTCTGTTGCCTTTGTTGCTGAAAACTGAAGTACAGCTTGATTGGGATCGGCCAGATGTTCCTGACGATGTTGCGATCGAGTATGTCGTGTCTTGGCAGCCGTCGCTGATCGGAGACAGTGGAAGTCGTACGATCACTGAGAATAGCTATGTCTACAAGTCGCGAGCTCTTTTGAGCTTGGGCAATGTGAATTTCACCGTTAGAGCAAAGATCGTTGGAGGAACTTGGGTATCAACTCCGATGCACAGCAGTGCGTCAGTGGTGAACCTCGCGGTGGTCCCGCTCCTTCTAGGGTGCAATTGACCAAGACTTTGAACAATCGTCGAGGTCTCGTCATGCAGATCGGCCCCCTCAAACCCCCACCACAGTCTCCGCCCCATCCGCCACAGTCAGCCGCATCGCCGTATTCTGCTCGATGAGGTTCCATCCCTTATGGTCCAGTCCTGAGGACGACACGATCATCGCGCCGTCAGCTAAGCGCTGCCAGCTCATCCGGTAGTAGTGGTCCTTATGGTCCAACGGCAGCTCACCGCCCGTGCCCGAGGTGTCGAAGCTCTGATACGGAATCGCCGTTCCCGCGGTCGCGTGGACGACGATCATCTCCTCGGCGCTGAGCACGAGCAGGTTGATCCCCGGATGGTCGAAGTCTGCGCGCAGCATCCGCACGGTCGCGACCGTCGCATCGAACAATGTCTCGCCCTCATCCACGCGTCGAAGTATGAGTGCAAAGATGATGGCACTGTCTGTGGTCCCGCCGATGCGCTCCACCTCGGCGGACGTGACATATTCGCGCAGTCGGTCGATCGGATGAACGGAGCCGTTGTGAGCAAGAGCAATGTCTGAAGTCAGGAACGGGTGAGTGTTCTCCTCGTGCACGTCCATGCCCGCCGTCGCCATCCGCAGGTGGAAGATTCGACCGATGCTCGTCTCCGCATCAAGTGCATCCGTCAGCTGCGGATCATCGGCACCTTCACGGGGCCTACGGAAGCGCTTGACCACCTCGGCGTCGGTGGGATCAGTACTGATCCACGCTGTGCCCCACCCGTCGTCGTGCAATCTGCCCAAATCCTGCCACTGCCGGCACTCGTCGGTGCCGATGAGGTCCGCTGCGCTCGCCGGAGTGGGGGAGATGTAGCCGAGAAGTCTGCACATGTCTCCAGGCTACGTCCGGTAGATACATCGACTGCGAAGTGTGAATTGGTTAGACTATAACTAACAGATAGTTTATTAAGTGTTAATAAGGAGCTCGCGCAATGACGGTTATCGAGGTCCCGGTACCCTCGCTGGATAGTGAGGAACTGAGTTGGTCACCAGTCAATCCGGACATGCTCAGCCGTCGGGAGGTTCAGCGCCAGACTGGTATCTATCGTGCAGCCTTAGTGCCGGAGATCGCTGGGTGGGAGGTGCATCTTCCGGCTGAAATGCATGCTGACGTCGACGATGCCACCGGAGCTTTGGCGCGGGTCGACGGATTCGCAGCAGGAAAACTGGGTGCAGGTGATCGCATCGGCAGCCCTATGCCGGCAATTCTGCTGCGGACCGAGAGCGCATCCAGCTCTCAAATCGAGCAGCTGACAACATCGGCTCTTCAGCTTGCACTTGCCGCCATCGACGAGACGACGAAGGCTAATGCCACAACCGTTCTGGGCAACGTGCATGCCATGGAGACTGCGATCGGAGTGTCGGGTGAGATTTCGCTCCAGTCGATTCTCGACATGCACCGGGCTCTGCTGAAGAGTGATCGGATGATGGCTTCCGAAGCAGGACGGTTCCGTGAACAGCAAGTGTGGATCGGGCCGGGGGGAAGCGGGCCGTTGCTCGCCGATTTTGTACCGCCGGCGCACCGTCGGATTCCACCTGCCATGGAAGATCTCGTCGAATTCATCGCGCGAGAAGATCTTCCCGTGCTGGTACAGGCTGCCGTCGCTCATGCGCAGTTCGAGACCATTCACCCGTTTGCAGACGGCAATGGCAGAACCGGGCGAGCTCTGGTGCACGCAATTCTCAAGGAGAAGGGGCTCGTCACCACTTCGGTGATACCGATCTCGGCGGGACTGCTCACAGACATCGGTGCGTACTTCGCCGCGCTCGGCGCATTTCGCTCCGGTGATGCAGGGCCGATCATTGCTCAGTTCACGCGTGCTGCACGGTTTGCCAGCCATGCTGGCAGACAGCTCATGGACGAGTTGCTCACCGTGCTGCAGGAGATGAAGCAGGCGCTGGCAGGGGTCAGGCGCGACTCGGCGTCATGGACATTGCTGCCCACACTGATTGCACAGCCAGTGGTCAATCTCAGCTTCGTCGCTGCCGCACTGGGGACAAGCCAGGTGACTGCGTTGCGTGCGATCGACACGTTGGTCGATCGCGGCATTCTTATCGAGGAAACAGGACGCAGAAGGAACCGTGTCTGGCGCCAGCCAGGTGTGCTCAGCGTTCTCGACGACTTCGCGGACAGTGCGCGACGAAGCGGGCGGTGATTAGACTCGGACCATGAAGATCACGGTACTCGAGGGAGACATCACCGAGGCCTCCGTGGACGCGATCGTCAACGCCGCCAACTCAAGTCTGCTCGGCGGAGGCGGCGTCGACGGAGCCATCCACAAAGCGGCCGGGCCCGAGCTGCTCGAAGCCTGCCGGGAGATACGCCAAACCAGCCACCCGCGCGGACTTCCCGCAGGTCAGGCCGTTGCAACATCGGCCGGTGCTCTCAAGGCCACGTGGGTCATCCACACGGTCGGCCCGAACCGAACTCAGGGCGAAGCCGACCCTGAGGTGCTCGAATCCTGCTTCGAAGCCAGCCTCAACGTGGCTGCGGAACTCGGCGCCACCTCGGTGGCCTTCCCGGCTATCGGCGGGGGAGTCTACGGCTGGTCGGCCAGGGACGTCGCCGAGGCGGCCCACTCCGTCATCGTCGACGGCCGTGAGCGCGGGCGCTGGGAGCAGGTCGCCGAGGTGGTCTTCGTCCTCTTCAGCGACTCGATGACGAGCGTGTTCTGCCAGGTCTTCGACCACGACCAGTGGTGAGAACTGGGGTTACGCTCTAACCATGGGTGCAAAGTACGAAGAGTGCATGACCGTCCCCTTCGCCGCCGCTGACGTCTGGCAGAGGGCTTTCGAAGTGCTGAGGAACCTGCAGGGGGCCGCCGGGTCGATTGCGACCACGCAGCCCGGGGTGCTCAGTGCCTCGTTCAGGGCGACGTGGAGAAGCTGGGGCGAGAAGATCACTGTCCACATCGGTCAGGCGTCGGATGGCACCGTCGTGCGCATTCGCAGCGCCTGTGCCTTTCCCTTTCAGTTCTTCGACTGGGGAGTGAACAGGGGAAATGTGCAGCAGATCAGGGCCGGCCTCGAGCCTCCCCACGCACCGGAGGCAGGAAGACCATGAAGATCCGCGACGTCATCTCGGACATTCCGGTATCCGACATCGAGGCATCCCGAGGATTCTACGAAGACTTCCTCGGCCTGGGCACCGAAGAGTTCAACTTGGGCTGGGTGGCCCGCTTCACCTCGGCGGAGACCGGAGCCCACGTCCAACTCGTCACGAAGGACGCTACCGCTCCCATCACGCCTGTCCTCTCGCTCAAGGTCGACGACATCGATGCCGCCTACGCCGAGGCTGTCGATCGTGGCCTCGACATCGTCCATCCGCTGACCACCGAGGAATGGGGTGTGACGCGCTTCTTCGTCCGCGACCCCGACGGCAACGCCATCAACATCACCCAACACCGAGTCACCTAATGAGGAATTCCGTGACAACGAAGTCATATACGCAGGCCGTCGCCGATGGGATCTGGGACGCCGGTGCTGACCTCATCGGCTACGTTCCCTCGGTCACCATCGCTCCTGTCATCGACCATCTGGTCTCCGCCGACGGTGGCAGTGCCGGAATCTCAGAGCGAGTGAAGCCGCTCTCCCGCGAGGAGGAAGCGATCGGAGTCCTCGGTGCCCTGCCCTTGGCCGGAAAGTTCGGGGCGATCGTCATGCAGGACAACGGCTTCGGCAACAGTCTCACGGCTCTGACGACGTTCTCGCTGTCCTATCATCTGCCGCTGCTCATCTTCGCCAATACCCGTGGCGGCCCGGGGGAGTACAACTCGATGATTCATTCGATCAGCCAGCCGATGCCTGCGATTCTGCGCACTGCGGGACTTCAGGTTCTCGAGCTCGATCGTCGTTCATCGTCCGAGGATTGGGAGCAGACCGTCGCCGAGGCGGGTGTTCACGCTCGTATGACCTATCGTCCCGTCGTTGTCCTCGGCTCCTTCTGGAACACCGATGGGAAGGTGGCCTGAGATGAAGCGCATCGAAGCACTCGAGGTCCTCAACGGCCTGACCGCCGAATTGGCGGTCGTCGTGACGTGCGCGGCGACGAGCCGTGAACTGGCCTCCGTGGAGAACCGGGACAACCACTTCTACGTCCTCGACTCGATGGGCCTCGTCGGTTCCATCACCACCGGTCTCGCCCTGGCAGCCAAGGACTCGGACCTGCCCAAGGTCATCGGGCTCGAAGGCGACGGATCCCTGCTGATGAACCCGAATGTGCTGCCCACCGGAGGATTCCTCGGAGCCGAGAAGCTGTTCCTCGTCCTCCTCGACAACCAGGTGTACGGATCGACTGCAGGCCTGCCGACCTATTCCTCACGCGTCGATCTGGGCAAACTCGCCGAAGCCGCGGGCTGGACGGTCGGCCGAGCCGAAGACACAGCTCAGCTGCGCGACGAATTCGATCGCCTGTTGACGACGACCGGGCCGACGCTGCTGCATGTAAGCATCGAGGCAGGCAATGCCGCCGATATCCCCAAGCTCCTCGTCGACCCGGTCGTCCTCGCCCACCGCTTCCAATCGTGGCTGACGGCGAGGTTAGAACCTCACACCGCCGTGTAGCTACCGTCGCCTGCTCCGTCCCTTGTCACTGCCGTCCTCCGGTGGTTGAATGGGTAGAAAGTGATTGCCAAACGCAATCACTTGTGCTCAAGGAGGAGCGATGGCAAGAGTCACATGGGGTTTCACAGCGTCACTCGACGGGTTCATCACCGGCCCGAATCACGATATGTCCTGGATGTCCGGTCTCGGGTCACTCGCCGATGGGACCGTGGAGGATCTCGCCTCCCAGGTCGCCGTCATCATCTCCGGGCGTCGCGGCTATGACGCAGCGAAGGCACAGGCAGCCGAGCGCGACGAACTGACCTCCGAGGCCTACGGCGGGGCGTGGGAAGGCACCGAGTTCATCCTCACCCACCGCCCCGAGGAGCTCGCCGAGGACACGACGATCACTGCCGTGAACTGCTCCATCGCCGAGGTGGTCGATCGGGCCCGGGCCATCGCCGGTGATCGTGACATCCAGATCATCAGCGCCGACATCGGTCGGCAGGCGCTCGAGGTCGATCTCATCGACGAGATGCAGGTCTTCGTCGCACCCATCTTCCTCGGTGACGGCACGAGGGTCTTCGACGTGCCCGGTGGCAGGCGCGTCTATTGGGAGCTGGCTGAGGCTGACGAGGCGAACATGGGTGCCTGGTTCCGCAGGTTTCGTCCGCGCCGCCAGCAGGATCTCACGCCATAAGGCTCACTCGGACTGGTTGCTCAGCTCCCAGAGGATGCGCAGCGCCTCGTCATCGAAGTCTTCGCTGGCGGTGTTGGGCTCGCTGTCGTGGACCTCGGCGTGCAGCTGCTCCATCTTGCGATCGAGCTGGCCGGCCACCTCGGCGGCCTGAGTGAGTTCATCAACCAGCCGATCGGGAACTTCACCTGCGAACTTGTAGTGGATCTTGTGTTCCAGGCTGGCCCAGAAGTCCATGGCGATGGTGCGGATCTGAACCTCACAGATGACCGGGGTCCGTCCCTGGCTGAGGAAGACGGGCACCTCGAGGATCGCGTGCAGGCTCTTGTATCCGTTGGGCTTCGGATCGGCGATGTAGTCCTTGATCTCCACGACCCGAACATCGTCCTGCGCAGTCAGCATCTCCAGGACCTGGTAGGTGTCTGCGATGAAGCTGCAGGTGATGCGGATGCCCGCGATGTCGGTGATGTTCGCGCGGATGACCTCGATGTCGAGCGGGAGCCCTCGCCGATTGACCTTCTCGAGCAGACTCCGCGGCGACTTCACCCGTGAGGTGATGTGCTCGATCGGGTTGTAACTGTGAGCGTGCTCGGACTCCTCACGCAGAATGGAGATCTTGGTCAGCAGCTCGTTGATGACGAAGCGGTGCTCCATGATCAGCTGAGAGAAATCCTGCCGCAGGGCGCGCACGCTTGCCACCTGGCCAGGGGACAGCGCCAAGCTCGAGGGGTGCTGGTGTCGGCTCATGATCCTCCGTGAGTGGCGTGGGCGGTGCCCTGCAAGTTTATCCCCGCCCGTCCCCGCGGCGCTCGCCCTACCGTGTGTCAGTGCCTCGGCGTACCGTAAGACCATGTGCAGGAACATCAGAACCCTTCATAACTTCGAACCCCTCGCGACCTCGGACGAAGTGCACGCCGCAGCGCTGCAGTACGTGCGCAAGATCGCGGGCACAACGAAGCCCTCCCAAGCCAATGCCGCCGCATTCGAGGCAGCCGTTGAGGAGATCGCCCACACGACTCAGCATCTCCTCGACGCCTTGGTGACCACGGCACCACCGAAGAACCGTGAGGTCGAGGCTGAGAAGCGACGAGCCAGATATGAGGCCCGTGCATGACGATCCTCGGGCTCATCCTCGCCGGGCTGGCAGCGGCCCTGCACGTCTTCATCTTCTATCTGGAGTCGATTGCCTGGACGGGCCCGCGTGCTCGTGCGACATTCGGAACCAGTGAAGAGGATGCTGCTGCCACGAAGTCCATGGCTTTCAATCAGGGCTTCTACAATCTCTTCCTCGCCCTCGCGGTCTTCATCGGCATCATCGTCTGCCTCGCCGGTGCACCGACGGTCGGCCTCACGCTCGTCTTCACCGGAGTCGGATCGATGCTCGCAGCGGCACTCGTGCTCGTGGCTTCGTCACCCGACCTTGCCTCCTCGGCGATCAAGCAGGGCCTGCTGCCTCTGCTGGCGGTCGTGTCTCTGCTCATCGGCATCGCCGTCTGACGAACGGGGAGCCTGACACGTGAGGAGCCCGGCCCGATCAATCCATCACTGATTTCCCCTGCGCCTCGAGGTCCTTCGTGATCCCCGCCGAGGCGGTGCGCA
Source organism: Brevibacterium sp. BDJS002 (assembly GCF_028201555.1). Classification (NCBI taxonomy): domain Bacteria; kingdom Bacillati; phylum Actinomycetota; class Actinomycetes; order Micrococcales; family Brevibacteriaceae; genus Brevibacterium; species Brevibacterium sp. BDJS002. The sequence continues at coordinate 930,036 of NZ_CP116392.1, forward strand.
GGGCCTGCATGATCGCCGGCCCACCCACATGGTGTTCGGAGTCGACGACGACTCCGAGGCCCGCGATCGTCAGTCCGGTGCCGTCGAAGACGGGCACCGCGATTCCCGTGGTGCCGTCATCGATATGGCCGACGAGCTCCGCGTAGTGGTAGGTCCGGATCGTGGCGAGCATCTTGCGCAGCACGGCCGGATCGGTCGTCGTCTTCTCGGTGATCGCGGCCAGCGGGCCGCGCAGATAGGCCTCGCGCACATGTTTCGGAGCGTGAGCGAGGAGCACCAGCCCACATGAGGAGGCATGGGCGGGAAGTCTCCCGGCCGTCTTCGAACGGTGGACGACGGCGGTCGGCTTCGACATCCTCTCGATGATGAGGACCTCGCGTTCGCGCAGGATCCCCAGCTGGGTGTTCTCGCCGACGAAATCGTGGACGGCCATCATATGAGGTCGGGCGAGGGTGGCCAGGTCGACGGCGTCGGAGGCGCGATTCGACAGCTCCCACATTCCTACGCCGATGCGCAGCCGCCCATTGGGGTCACGCTGCAGCAGATTGTGCCGCATCATGTCGTTGATCAGCCGGTAGGCCGTGGACTTCGGCAAGGCTGCTCGCTCGGAGAGCTCCTCGGTGCTCAGGCTCTGATGATCGGGGTCGAAGGAGCCGAGGACCCGGACCAGCCGATCGATCATGGAATCGCCCGATTGAGAGTTCGCCATAACCGCAATCGTAGCCCCGGGCGACTCGAATTCTCAATGAATGGACCCGCGATGGCTCCTCGTGGTCCGCATCACTATTGTGGCCGATAGGCGTGACATCGCCGTGCATCAGCTGTGCCCGAATCGGTCGACCTCAAGGGAGCGGCAGCCAGCGGCCGGTGAGCGCGGGACGAGACGACCACAGTCACAACCCGACCAGCGAAGGAACAGGGACGAACGACATGAGCGAGAACAGTTTCCTCGGCACCCAGTGGCACGAGAAGATCTTCACCGGCACCTGGACGAACGGCGCCGACGAGTCCTATGACGTCATCGAACCGGCAACGGGGGAGACCCTGGGCCGCATGGGCGCTGCGAACGCCGAAGATGTGAATACGGCCGCCACTCGTGCTGCCGCCGCGCAGAAGGAATGGGCGAAGACGCCACCTGCCGAACGCGCCGCCGTCCTCCGCCGGGCCGGTGCGCTGTGGGCCGAGCACGCCGAGGAGCTCTCCGACTGGATCGTTCGCGAATCCGGTGGCATCCCCGCCAAGGCAGGTCTCGAAGTCAGCTCCGCAGAGCAGATCTGCTACGAATCCTCCGCCCTGCCCAGCCACCCCAAGGGGCAGGTCCTGACCTCGAACGAGCCTCGCTGGTCGTTCGCCCGCCGAGTGCCAGCCGGAGTCGTCTCCGTCATCGCACCGTTCAACTTCCCCCTCATCCTCTCCATCCGTTCGGTCGCCCCGGCGCTGGCCCTGGGCAATGCGGTCCTGCTCAAGCCGGACCCACGCACCGCGGTCTGCGGCGGTGTGAGCCTGGCCCGCATCTTCGCCGAGGCTGGCCTGCCCGAGGGACTCCTGCAGGTGCTGCCCGGTGGCCGGGAAGCCGGCGAAGCAGTCGTCGCAGCGCCCGAGGTCTCCGTCATCTCCTTCACCGGATCAACTGCCGCCGGGCGCAAGGTCGGCGAAGCCGCCGGACGCCTCCTCAAGCGCTGCCACCTGGAACTGGGTGGAAACAATGCACTCGTCGTCCTTCCGGGGGCAGAGGTCGGCCCGGCCACCTCGGCGGGGGCATTCGGTTCCTTCATGCACCAGGGACAGATCTGCATGACCACCGGCCGCCACCTCGTCCACGATTCCATCTACGACGAGTACGTCGAACAGCTGGCCGAACGTGCCCGGAACCTGCCTGTGGGCAATCCCGCCACCGAGGAGGTCGCGCTGGGGCCGATCATCGACGACAAACAGCGGACGAACATCCGCGACATCATCGACAAGTCCCAAGCCGATGGGGCACGACTCGTTGCCGGGGGCACCGGCGAGGGCGCCTTCGTGCCGCCGACGGTGCTCGCGGATCTGAGCCCGTCGAACCCGGCCTGGACGCAGGAGATCTTCGGACCGGTGGCGCCCGTGAGCCGCTTCTCGACTCTCGAGGAGGCCGCGGAACTGGTCAACGCCAGCGAATACGGGCTGTCCGTGGGCATCCTCGGCGATGTGGGCATGGCCATCGAATTGGCCGATCTCGTCGATTCCGGCAAGGTCCACATCAATGAGCAGACCGTCTCCGATGAGGCGAACGTGCCCTTCGGCGGCACGAAGGACTCCGGCAACGGATCCCGCTTCGGTGGGGCAGAGGCCAATATCGAGGCCTTCACCGAAACCCAGTGGGTCACGATGCGCTCGCAGATCGCCCCATACCCCTTCTGATTCCTCTACCTACCGACTACTCGAACACCTGAACGACCGGAGACACCGATGTCCACACCTGCCGCATCCACTGGGGCTGCCACCACAGCTCGCGCGACCGATACTCGTTGGCCCGCGATCCTGTGCTGGCTGGCCGTCGCCCTCGAGGGCTTCGACCTCGTCGTGCTCGGGGCCGTGATCCCCGAGCTCCTGGCGACCAACGCCATCGGCTTCACCCCCGAGGCCGCGACCCTTGTCGCGACTCTGAGCCTGGTGGGTGTGGGCCTCGGTGCTGCGGCAGTGGGGCCGATCGCCGATCGCTTCGGTCGCCGCTACACGATCATCTTCTGCGTGCTCTTCTTCTCCATCTTCACGATTCTCGTTGCGTTCTCTCCCAACGTCGCCCTGTTCACCACCTTCCGGTTCATCGCCGGATTGGCTCTGGGCGCCGTGATGCCCGGCTGCCTGGCCTACATCAGCGAGCACAACAAGTCAGGCAAGACCGGCAAGGCGACGACACTGACGATGACCGGCTACCACGCCGGTGCCGTGGCGATCTCCCTGCTCGCCGTCTTCTACTCCCACAACTGGCACCTGCTCTTCATCGCCGGCGGCGTCGCCGGACTCGTGCTCGTCCCACTGCTGTGGTGGAAGCTGCCGGAATCCCAGGAATTCGTCGAAGCCCAAAGCTCGACGACCGCGGCCCCGAAGACCGGCATGGCAGGACTGTTCGTCGGCCGGTTCAAACTGGTCACGATCGGCGTCTGGGCCGCCAGCTTCATGGGTCTGCTGCTCGTCTACGGACTCAACACCTGGCTGCCGAAGATCATGGCTGACGCAGGCTACGAAGTCTCCGACTCCCTCGTCATGCTCTTCGTGCTCAACCTCGGCGCCGTCGTCGGGCTCGTCATCGCCGGCTGGCTGGCGGACAAGCACGGCACCAAGCCGATCGTGCTCATGTGGTTCCTACTAGCGGCCGTGTTCCTCGCGGCGCTGAGCATCCCGATGACCAGCCAGATACTGCTCAACATCGCCGTCTTCATCACCGGTGTCTTCGTCTTCTCCGCCCAGGTCCTCGTCTACGCGTTCGTCTCAGCGATCTACCCGCCCACCGCACGCGGAACGGCACTGGGCATGGCCTCGGCCGTCGGTCGCCTCGGCGCCATCGTCGGTCCGTTCATCACCGGCACCCTGGTCACCGCGGGCATCGCCTACCCGTGGGGCTTCTACCTCTTCGCCGTCGTCGCCGTCCTCGGCTTCGCCGCGATGGTCATCGTTCCGAAGGCCGTGGACCACGCCGGCCGATGACTCACTGGATCGATGCCGCATTCGTTCGCGGAGGCACGAGCAAGGGACTCTACTTCCGTGCCGATGCCCTGCCCGAGCTGGACACTGCGCCGGCCCCGGGAACCGACGGGGACACCTCGGCGTGGGATGCGATCTTCTGTTCCGCGCTCGGCTCCCCGGATGCCTTCGGCCGTCAGCTTGATGGCATGGGCGGAGGGATCTCCTCGCTGTCGAAGGTGATGGTGGTGTCCGCATCAACGCGGGCAGGCGTCGACCTCGACTACACCTTCGGTCAGGTCTCCGTCGCCGAGGCGGTCGTGGACTACTCCGGCAACTGCGGAAATCTGTCCTCGGGTGTCGTGCCCTTCGCACTGCTGACCGAGATCATCTCCGCAGCCGACGGGTGGCACGTCTTCCGCCTCTACAACACGAACACCGGCAAGCTCGTCGACGTCGGCCTCACCGTCGTCGACGGTCAGGCTGCGGTCGCAGGAGACTTCGAACTCACCGGTGTCAGCGGGACTGGGGCACCGATCGAACTCATCTACCCCGATCCGGCAGGCAGCCGCACCTCGGGGGTTCTGCCCTCGGGAGTGGCGTCGGAATCGATCGATGTCGATGGACGCATGTTCAACGTCTCCATGGTCGATGCGGCGCTGCCCGTTGTCATCGTTCCCTCTTCGGCGATCAGTCTCAACGGTGATGAGTCTCCGGAGTCCATCGACGCCAATCGTCCCTCGATGCTGATGATCGAGGAGCTGCGGCGCAAAGCAGCGGTGCGGATGGGGTTGTGCGAGACGCCCGAGGCCGCTCCGCAGGTCGTGCCCAAGGTTGCGGTCGTGACCTCACAGAAGCCGACGACCTTGCTCGACGGCACCAGCTTGGGTGCGAGCGATTCCGATATCGTCGTCCGAATGATCTCGATGGGCCAGACACACAAAGCGGTACCGGGTACTGGAGCCATGTGCCTGGCCGCGGCCGCGCAGATCCCCGGCACCATCGTCCACGGCATCATCGCCCGTTCCGAACATTCGGTGCCCGGCCCCGAGGTCCGCCTCGGCACACCTTCGGGAGTCGTCACCGCCTCCGCGGTTTGGGATGAGAAGGCGAAGACCGTCACGGCGACCTCCCTGTTCCGCACCGCACGGGTGCTCATGGTCGGGAAGGTCGCCGTGGAGATCCGAAACTGAGGGAGGAGAATGTCGATTCTGATCGCAGAAACGACGTTCTCCTCCCTCACAATTGGTGACCCCGCTGGCAAACGGCCCGCTGACTCCGCAGACTAGCTGCGTTCTCCCAGCTTGCGTCGCCGCACGATGACTACGATGCTCGCGCCGATGACGAGCAGTCCGGCCGCAATCGACATCATCAGCGTCGGATCGACACCCGTACGAGGCAAGTCACCGCCAGCATTGCTGTCCGAGCCGGCGTCATCCTCAGAACCACCGGAACCTGCAGCCGAGTCCGAGGAACCGCCGGCGTCTGCGCCCGCAGTCGAGGAGCTGTTCGAACCGCTCGACGAGTCACTCGAAGCGCTGTCAGAAGCGGCATCCGCATTCACTGCGTCGGCATTGCTCGACGAGTCAGCGGTGTCCGACGAGTCGGAATCCGCGCTCACAGAAGCATCCGAGTTAGCACCTGCGCCGGCCTCAGCGTCAGCCTCGGTTCCATCAGCCTCAGCCTCTCCACCATCAACCCCGGCCTCCTCGGTTCCATCCGTGTCTTCTGGTTCGAAGAGTCCAACGACCACAGGGTCGTGATCGGAGGCGCGGAACTGATCCGGGGCGTAGAAGTCGCCTGCGTTGTAGTTGAAGCGGCTGTATTCGAGTGCCAGTGCTTCGACCGAATTGATGTTCCAGACATCTGCGCCGGTGATAGCGTCGAAGGAGCTCGACGGCAGCTCGGCCTGAGCACCCGAACCGCCCGAGGAGTCCAGCGCCAGCACATGGTCGAGGCTGCCGGTGCGGGATTTGAACACGTAGGTCGACTTGTCCGTCTTCTCGGATGCGACATCCTTGAACCCGGCTTCGTAGAAGACCTGCATCGGGTCCTCCTGCGTGTATGCGTTGAAGTCACCGAGCAGGTAGACGAAGTCGGAGTCCGCTGCCTCCTTCTGCTCCCCGGCGAAGTCCACGAGCGACGTCGCCTGCTTCACCCGGTCCGCATTCGAGGCACCCTGGCCGTCGCCGCTGTCCTCATTGCCCGGGCCTGAGCCCGAACCCTTGGACTTGAAGTGGTTCGAGATCGTCACGAAGGTCTTGTCCGTATCGGCCTCACCGAACTCGTCCTTCGGTGCGAAAGCCTGTGAAAGGGGTTCACGTGCGTTCGAGAACGCGGCCTCGTCGTCAAGGATCGTCGAATCCTTCTGCGGGGCCACCTCGGCGGGCTGATAGATCAAGGCCGTGCGGATGACGTCCTCATCCGCGGGAACATCGGCGGGGGAGGGAACGAAGTCCCACTTGTCGGTGCCGGCCGCCTCGTTGAGGCGCTCGACCAGAGTCTCAAGAGCGTCATCGCGGTCCTTGTCGAACGCGGCAGAGTTCTCGATCTCCATGAGGGAGACCACCGAGGTGTCGAGCTTGTTGATGGCCGAGACGATCTTCGTCTCCTGGCGCTTGAGGCTCTCTGCGTTGGCAGCTCCGCGGGCATCGCAGCCGCCGCGAACCGTGATCGGGTTGCCCCCGCGGTCCTCATAGTAGTCACAGCCGGAGAGCTGATCGCCGGTCGTCGTGAAGTAGTTGAGGACGTTGAAGCTGGCCATGCTGACCTGCCCGCCGACGGCCTCCGGAGCCTCTGTGCGGGTGTCGGAGAAACTCGCCGGCTGAATCGCGTCGGCGTTGTCCCCGGTCAGACGCGTCGTGGGCTGGAAGCGCCACTTCTCATGGTCGAAGCCCAACACCACGGGAGAGGTCATCGTGGCGCTCGCACCGACACGCACAGGGGCGTCGTTTGAGACGTAGGGCAGAGGAACGTCCTTGTCGTTCTGCAGGTAGTTCACCGTCGCACCGTCGTCGAGGACGACCTCGCGCTCGAGGTTCTCGGCCTCGACGGCTTTGGCCTCATCGCTGTCGGGGCGGGCGACGTCGGTGGGCTGGGGGAGGGTGCCCTCACCGGTGGCCAGGACGACCTCGCCGTAGGTGTTCGTGTTGTAGTTGTCGGTCACGGTCATCTCACCGCTGGGCTGCAGGAGCATGCCCTCGAGCGCCTCACGTGCGGCAGCCTCGGTGGGTAACGCGTCCTCGACGGGTTTGACCGCCTCGGCGGGCTCATCCAGGACTGTCATCCCTGTGCTGCTGACGGAGATCTGGGTCTGACCGTAGCGCTCTGAGACCGCGCCGGTGAGTTCGAGGTGATCGCCGATGCTGATGTCGTTGACCGAGTCGGGGGAGTAGACGAAGACACCGTCCGAGGCTCCGGGGGTCTCGTCCTCGGCTCCGCCGGTTCCCGGCGTCTGCACGTGGTAGCCGTTCAACCCGCCGGTCGGGTAAGCAGCGGTGACGACACCCTGTGTCTTGACGGTGGTGCCAGCCAGGGGGCTCTCCTCGCCGGTGCCCTGAATGTCGGCAATCGGGGTGACGTCCTCGGGGGCGGGATCATCGCCGCCGCCGTCACCGGGAAGCGCGTCGGGGGTCGGGGCTGCGGACGACCAGGTGCCGTTCACGAGCTGGATCGACTGCCCGCCTGCGGCAGTGGCACCCGTGGGTTCGGCATCCTCGCCGACAACAGCCTCGGGGGTGTTCGTGTTCGCCTTGCCGGTGACTCCCTTGCCTCCGACGACCCCGCCGATCTGGGCGAATGAGACGAGCGTGCCGTCATCGTCGATGGCATAGGCGCTCGAGCCGTAGTCGCCGTCAGCGGCGGACCCTGACTTCACGGAGTTCGTGATGGGAACCTCGACCGCCAGCGCGCCGGAGTCGCCGACGGTCGTGCCCACGGGAACAGTTGTCGTATTCTCTTCGGCCTGAACGCTGCCGCCGCGAGTCACAGATCCGAAGGTCCATCCCGAGACGTCGGTGCCCGGTTCGGCCGCGATCTCGATGAAGTCGGTGTCGAGCGTGTAGCCGATCTCGCTGATGTGGGGATCTTCGGCAGCGGCTGCCGGTGTTGCCGGAAGGGTGAGGCCGATCGCCGCGACGAGGCTGAGCGCCGCGCACGAGGAGGCCGTCTTGGAGACTGTCATGGGAGCCTTTCGGAGTTTGAGCACCGTGGGAGATGACGGCGCAGACGCATGCACACTATCCGTTGTCGGGGCGTCATCGGTGACGACCTTGTGAATACGATGTGAACTGACTGTACTATGCCTCACTGGCACTGAGGCCAGCACTGAGACTGAAAGATCTAGACTGATGGCGAACCATCAATCTGCAGGGAGGCAGAAGATGCGTGTGCTGATCGTCGGTGCCGGAATCGCCGGCTCCACGCTGGCTTACTGGCTGCAGCGAGCAGGACATGAGCTCACTCTTCTCGAGCGTTCACATGATCTGCGCCGAGGTGGGTACCTCATCGACTTCTGGGGCACTGGATTCGATGTGGCAGAGCGGATGGGCCTTGTGCCCAGGCTGCGCCGAGAGGGATACGACCTCACAGAGGTCCGCGACGTCGCATCAGACGGGCACTCGGTCGCGTCGCTTGATCCCCAGCGTATTGCCGCGGGAGCCAGCGGCCGATATGTCAGCATTCTTCGATCTGATCTCGCCGCCGCGATCTATGACAGCCTCGACGGCGGAGCCGAGACGATCTTCGGAGACACCGTCACCCGGCTGATGGAGGGCGAACGGAGCGTCAGCGTCGAGTTCGACCACGCCGCCCCACGCGAATTCGACCTCGTCGTCGGTGCCGACGGGCTGCACTCACAGGTTCGGAAGCTGGCCTTCGGTGCAGAGTCCAACTTCGAGCGCGACCTTGGGATCGCGGTCGCCGCATTCGACGTCACGGGCTACCGTCCACGAGACGAACTCGTCGCCGTCATGCATGCCGAGGTCGGATTTCAGGCGATCCGCGTCGCGCTGCGAGACGACATAACTATGTTCATGCTCACCTTCCGACATCACGGCCCGGTGCCCGTCGACGACGTCAGCGCCCAACAGGAGCTGCTGCGCACAAGTCTGGCCGACGCGGGGTGGGAGATCCCAGAGATCCTGCGCCAGTTGCCGCGGGCACGGACGCTCTACCTCGACCGGGCGAGCCAGATCAGGATGCCCACGTGGACCAGCGGCAGAGTCGCACTGATCGGCGATGCCGCAGCGAGCCCGTCATTGCTGGCGGGTCAGGGTTCGGCATTGGCGATGGTCGAAGCGTATGTGCTGGCGACCGAACTGTCTGCCACGCCTCAGGACCACGGCCGAGCCTTTGCCGCATACGAACACCGACTGATGCCGATGCTGCGCAGCAAACAGGACGCGGCCAAGGGACTCGGCACAGCCTTCGCCCCGCCCAGCCGCCCACGCCTGATCCTGCGCAGCACTGTGATGCGCCTGATGGGACTCCCACCCGTCGCGAACCTCGCCATGGGCCGCAGCCTGCGAGATCCGATCGAGCTTCCAGCCTGGCCGGGTGACTGAGCTCAGGCCTTGAGCTCAGCCGCCAGCTCGTGGAAGTCGCGGCTGGGGTTGCCGAAGCGGTGCAGAGTCATCGACACGGCCTGCTCCTGCACGTAATAGCGCATCTCCACCTTCGCCGAGGAGGTCACCGGCTCGTCGATGACGGCAACCTCGGGACGTGGTGCCGTTGCAGCCAGCAGCTCGGGCTCCTGCGGTCCGAGCACGCGGATGCGGGCACCGACGGAATCGTCGTAGCGGCCTTGGGCGACCATGTCGGCAAAGACCGTGGCGGACTCGGTGCGAGCCGCAACCCCGGCGTTCGTCGCCGCAATCTTCACCTCGGAGGCGACGTCCTCGGCGATGGACAGCTGCACCGTTGATCCGACGGATTTCGCCGCATGCAGCGAGCGCTCCAGGTCGAACACCGTAGTCGTCGAGATCACCCGCAGTGTGACCGGACGGGGCCGGTAGCGGAAGATGTTGGCCTCCGAGTGAAGTCCCGTGTGGTCCTTCGCCGCGCCGAACTCACGTGCCAGCCACCGCTCATCATCGGCCTTCGCCAGTTCGAGGCTCTGCCTCGAGTCAGTGGCCCCTGGCAAAGTGGAGGGATCGTCGGTGTAATGGCCGAAGAGCATGAGGTAGTTCGGGCCACCGGCCTTCGAGCCGAGCCCGACGGAGGACTGCTTCCAGCCGCCGAAGGACTGACGCCGCACGATCGCGCCGGTGATGCCGCGGTTGACGTAGGCGTTGCCGACCTGGACTTCGTCGAGCCAGGTGCGCACCTCTTCGGGATCGAGGGAGTGGATGCCGCCGGTGAGACCGAAGTCCACCGCGTTCTGGAACTCGATGGCTTCGTCGAGGTCACGGGCGTGCATGAGTCCGAGCACGGGTCCGAACACCTCGGTGAGGTGGAAGAAGGACCCCGGCTTGACGCCGTCCTTGATTCCCGGACTCCACAGGCGACCCGTGTCATCGAGCTGCTGAGGCTCGAGCAGCCAGGACTCACCGGGCTCCAGCGAGGTCAGGGCCCGTTCGAGCTTGTCGGCGGGATCCTCGGTCAGCGGTCCCATGGTTGCCGACATGTTCGCAGGCCAGTCGACGACCATCGACGAGGCGGCATCGATGAGCTGGCGCCGGTAGCGCTCCGAATCATAGGTTGAGCCCACCATGATGCCCAGCGAGGCGGCCGAGCACTTCTGACCGGCATGGCCGAAAGCGGAGTACACGAGGTCGGCAACAGCCAGGTCCCGGTCCGCCGCAGGAGTGATGAGCAGGGCGTTCTTGCCGGAGGTCTCGGCATTGACGTGCAGGTCAGGACGGAAGGACTTGAACAGAGCGGCCGTCTCGGAGGCACCCGTGAGGATGACACGGTCGACATCCGGATGGGCGACGAGGTGACGGCTGAGGTCACGGTCGGACGGGGTGCACAGCTGCAGCACGTCCTTCGGAACGCCGGCTTGCCACAGGCAGTCGATGATGAGTGCCGAGCAGTGCTGGGTGGGTTTCGAGGGCTTGTGGATCACGGCCGAACCTGCGGCCAAAGCTGCCACGGTGCCACCGGTGGGGATGGCGATGGGGAAGTTCCACGGCGGGGTGACGACGACCATCTCATCGGGGACGAAGCTCGCCCCCTCGAGGGTCTCCAGCTCCGCGGCGTTGAGAGCGTAGTAGCGGATGAAGTCGATGGCTTCGGAGATCTCCGGATCGGACTGCGAGGGCATCTTGCCCACCTCGGCGGCCTCGACGGCGATGAACTCACCGCGGCGTGCGGCGAAGATCTCGGCCGCACGGTGGAGGATCTCGCCACGTCCGGCAGCACCGAGCTCGCGCCAGGCCTTCGCCGCCTTACGACCGCTGGCAATCATCTCATCGAGCTGCGCTGCCGAATCGACCTTCGGCGTCTTCGGGCGGTCGTCGAGGTATCCGGGAGCGGTCGCCTCGGCGATGATGGCCTTGACCCACTTCTGGTTCGCGGGCAGCGAGGGATCGGTGTCGGGCTCATTGAAGAATTCGGTCGGTGCCGTGCCCGGGACATCGCGTTCGGCCGCACGGTTCTGCCCACGGTTGGGCATGGGAGCGGAATCGCCGTCTGTCGCGAGAATGTCTTCGAGCTGCCGGACGGAGTCCTCGAAGCGGTTGGCCTCGCGGACGAAGACGTCGTTGCCGTTGGCCAGGTCGAAGATGCCCGACATGAAGTTCTCGGACGAGGAATTCTCCTCGAGCCTGCGCACGAGGTAGGAGATGGCGACGTCGAATTCCTTCGGGTGCACGGCCGGGACATAGAGGAGAAGGTCTCCGACGTCCTCCGTCACTGCGGCGGCCTGTTCCGAGGCCATGCCCTGCAGCATCTCGAACTCCACCCGGTTCGTGACCTCACGGTCGACGGACAGGTGGTGGGCGAAGGCGATGTCGAAGAGGTTGTGGCCGGCCACGCCGATGCGCAGCCCCTTCATCCGCTCGGGCGTGAAGAGCCAATGGAGGACGCGCTTGTAGTTCGCGTCGGTGGACTGCTTCGAGTCGCACGTGGTGGCGGGCCAGCCGGCGATCTCCGCGTGGACGGTCTCCATCGCCAGGTTCGCGCCCTTGACGAGGCGAACCTTGATTCCGACCCCGCCATCGGCGACGCGTTCGTTGGCGAATTCGCTCAGGCGCTGCACGGCCCCCAGGGCATCGGGCTGGTAGCCCTGGATCACGATTCCGGCCTCGAGGTTCTTGAACTCGGGTTCGGCGAGCAGGCGAGTGAAGACCGCGATCGTGAGCTCGAGGTCCCGGTACTCCTCCATGTCGAGGTTGACGAACTTGGACCCGGTCGGTGCCTTCGCCGCCTGCTGGTAGAGCGGGCGCAGGCGTTCGACGACGTAGTCGACGGTGTCGTCGAAGGCCCACATCGAGATCTGAGAAGCGACGGAGGAGACCTTGACGGAGACGTAGTCGACGTCCTCGCGCGCCAGCAGGCGGTGGGTCTCTTCGAGGTGATGATCGGCTTCGCCATCACCGAGGACAGCCTCGCCGAGGAGATTGATGTTGAGCCGGTGCCCGTCGGCGGTCAACGTGGAGACGGCCTTGCCGAACTGCTTGTCGCGGGCATCGACGACCATGTGCCCGACCATCTGGCGCAGGCGGGTGCGAGCAGCGGGGACGACGACCTGCGGCGCGATCTTGGCCAATGCCGCACCGGCCTTGATCTGGGCACGGTCGAGTGCGGACATCGTCTCGGGAGCGAGTTTGCCGACCTCGGCCAGGGCATCGGCGGCGGCGTGCACGTCATCGGTGCGCACGACCCGATCGACGAATCCGACGGTGAAGTCGAGTCCGTTGGGGTCCGAGAGCACCGCCGAGAGGCGTTCGGCAGCAGGGTTCTTCGCAGTGGTCTTGCTCGTTGCCACGCGCAGCCATTTGCGGACGGTGTCGATGGAGCGACTGGTGAGCTGATCGAGATCAGAATCTGTGTGCAACAACTGCTCGTTCCTTTTCTGTTGGACGAACTCTGGGTGAGTCTGGCTGGGCTCTGTGCCGAGTGTTCCCGCGTCGTCGTTGACCTTTGACGGGATCGTTGAGATCAGTATGCGCCGGAGCAAATGCGGAGTGAAGGGTTCGCGACTCATCGCAGACATTGTTGAGTCAGAAGTAATAGAATAGAGTGATGTATTCCTCAGAGATGCGCCGTGCCGCTGTCGCCGGGACGGCCTCATCCTCCATCGCCGAGGTGGCTGCGCAGTTCGGCGTCTCACCGTCGAGTCTGCGTCGGTGGATGTTGCGATCCGATCTCGAGGATCGCCCGCGCAGCGGCCGCCCGCAGATCCAGAGCACGGCAGATCAGGTCGTCGAGGCCTTGGTGAGCACGGCAGGGGCGAGGATCTCGGGGAAGGACTATTCGACCCGGGCGCTGGCCGAGGCCACCGGTCTGAGCCAGAGCATCGTATCTCGCGCGATGAGGGGAATGACGGTGCCGCGGGATCAGGTGCGCGGCGGCGACGAGATCACCGTTGTGGCAGGAGGATTCCCCCTGGTCATCATCGGCATTCGCGCTGCCGATCAGCGAGGCGGCGATGATAGCGCTGGCAGTGGTGGCGACGGGGGTGGAGGCTCGAGCGCAGTCTCAGCACGACGAGTTCAGCGCCGCATCGCCGGCATCGTGGCCGCCCTGCGTTCGGCCGGGGTTCAACACTGGCCGCAGCGCTTCGACAGTGAGCACCGCCAGACCGATGCCTCGGCGATGCTCGAGCTGCTTCAGGCTGGAGGTCAGCGGGAGCGCTTCCTCGTCTTTGATCCTCACAAGGAGACAAGCGGAGGGGTGGCTGAGAGTCAAGACACGGCAGAGAGCGCGGCCATCGCAGTCCATCGCGACTTCGCGGAATTCCTCGACGCCGCCAAATCTGCTCTTGCCACGTGCCGCGACGTACCCGGTTCCCTGCTCGACATGCTCGCCGCCCGAGTGCGCCACGGTTTCGAGGGGGTCATGTGGAAGGAGGCGAGCCACAACGATGCTCAGAGAAGTTCCATTAGTTCTGACTCAATGGAGATCTCTTCGTGGTTGCCGAAGGAGACGCGATCCATCACCGAGCACCTGGCGATCGCCCTGCGTGAGGAGATCATCGACTCCGGATACGAGCCTGGAGACCGAATCAATCCGCGTCTCCTGTCACGACGGATGCAGGTGCCTCGGTCGTCGGTGGATGCCGCACTGCGGCGCATGGTCGATGACAAACTCCTCGACGGTTCCCGTGGCGGAACGCGGATTCCGCTGATCACCACCCTCGACGTCCTCGACCTCTACGCCGGACGCATGGCAGTGGGCGAGGTGCTCCTGCGGTCCCTGGCACTGCGGCCCAAGCGCTACTTCGTGCCCGTGCAGCTGGCGCTGCGGCAGGTGGAGGCATCGGCGGCCACGAAGAGCGGAATCGACGTCGAAGACGCGGACCTCCACTTCCAGCAGGAACTGGCCCGAGCCTCCGGACTGCGGCAGAGCACCCGCGCCTTCGAAGCCCTGACTCTGCGTCTGCGCCTGTTCATCTCGGTCCTGCAGCTCGACTACTCACCAGCCAGCGATCGTATTCTCATCGATGACCGTGCGATCTTCAAGGCGCTGTCGCTGGGGGACGCCGACACCGCTGTGAGCGCCTGGCGGGGCAAAGTCGACAACGCGGTCAGGCACATGGCCGGACTCTTTGCTCGCCGCCGGTTCGACCAGGACCTCTGGGCACAGCTGACACGGAGCGGATGAACACACCCGCCGGACAACCTCGGCGAGGGTGACTGGTATAAATTTGGGGAAAGTCAGTGCTGGAGTTCGCAGAGTCGAAAGGGATAGTTGAACCGTGGAGACCTTGATTGTAGGCGTGGCCGGGGGCACCGGCAGCGGAAAGACGACCCTGACGCAGGCGCTGCTGGACAAGTGCGCGGGCCCGCCATCAGTACTGTTCCACGACAACTACTATCGGCGCCGGGACGAGCTGACGTACGAGGAGCGGGAGAAGGTCAACTACGACGACCTCGATGCCTTCGACAACGACCTCTTCGTCGAACACCTGCGCGCTCTGCGGTCTTCGCAGTCGGTGGAGAGTCCCGTCTACGACTTCTCGATCCACAACCGCAGCGATCGCACGACCCTCGTCGAGCCTTCACCGGTGATCATCGTCGAGGGTATCCTCATCTTCGCAGAACCCAGGATCTGCGAGCTGCTCGACATCAAGCTCTTCGTCGACACGGACGCCGACGTTCGTCTGCTGCGACGGATCAAGCGTGACGTGGTCGAGCGGGGACGCACGCTGCAGTCGGTCGAGGACCAGTACATCGGCACCGTCAAGCCGATGCATGAACTCTATGTCGAGCCCTCGAAGCGCAACGCAGACATCATCATCCCTGATGGCGGGCACAATATCGTGGCCATGGACATGGTCCTCAACCGGATTCAGAGGGACGTCGGCTAGTATCCCGCGTGGTCGGGAAATCTCGTGTCAGTGGCGACTCGTAGTGTGTTGGTATGGACGCGATACCCGTTCCGGAGACTCCACCGGCGGATCATGATCTCATCGCCGAGATCGACCGCTTCGCTTCCATGCTGCGCGGCACCGCTACTGCGGTGACCGAGTCCGCTGCGCTCGCTCGCATCGGCGCCCTCGAGTCCCTTAAAGCAACGATCGCCTCCGTGCAGTCGACCGAGGCTGTGGCCTTCGAGGCGGCGCGCCGGCGTCGCGATGCGCTCAACCAGGTCCCGGACCGCGACTGCGGCACTCACGCCGCCGAGGAGATCGCCTTGGCGAAGAAAGTCTCACCGGGAACCGGCCGGAAGTTCCTCTCCACTTCGCGAGCAATCGTCGGCGAACTGCCCAACACCTTCAAGGCTCTGTCCTCGGGAGACATCTCCGAAGACAAAGCCCGCATCATGGTCGACGAGACCGCATGCCTGCCGACCGCCGACCGCCGCAAGGTCGACTCTCGAATGAAATCGAGCCTGGAGCCGTCCGGTCTGCGGAGTCTGCGGACCGAAGCGCGAGCCCTGGCAGAAGAGATGAACGACGAAGCAGCTGCCGAACGAGTGAAGAAGGCAACGGCCAATCGGCGTGTGACGATGACCCCGCTCGACGACGGGGTGGGACGCGTGTCTGCGATTCTGCCCATCCAGCAGGCAGTCGCGGTCTACGAAGGACTGCGAGAGGCAGCGGATTCCGTGCTGGCGGCCGGGACGGCGAAGGGGCGCAGGCACAGTCAGCTCATGGCCGACACCCTGGTCGAGCGACTCACCGGTCAGGCAGACGCCGAGGCGGTTCCGACCGAAGTCCACCTGGTCATCGAGGCGGAATCCCTGTTCTCCGATGGCATGGTTCCCGCATGGCTGCCCGGATTCGGCCCCCTGCCTGCCAAGACAGCCCGCAGCTTCATCGCCGCAAACGAGGCGGAGATCTTCATCCGCCGCATGTTCACCCAGGTCACCGACGGTCAGCTGGTGGGCATGGAATCACGCTCCCGGACCTTCACCGGACGGCTCAGGCAGATGGTCGTCTACCGTGATGACGTGTGCCGGACGCCGTGGTGCGATGCCAGGATCAAGCACGCCGACCACGCCGAGGGATATGCATCCGGGGGCGCGACCTCGTGGGAGAACGGCTCGGGACTGTGCGCAGCCTGCAACTATGCCAAGGAACACCCGGGGTGGACGCACGAAGCCACGGCCCAGGGCCTGAAGGTCACCACGCCGAGCGACCTCGACTACGAAACGGCAACACCTCCGTTCGTCAGACGAATGAAATACCCGCGACCCGGTACTGCACCACCGGATGCGAACGCCGCCGACGATTGGCGGCTGCAGCTCGCCGGGCTCCTCGAACCGCAGAGAGACCCACCTGATTCTGATTCTGATTCTGATTCCGATTCGGAATCGGGCGACGTCGACGGCCGTGAGATAGAGCTGCCGTACCTTCCGATCTCGGCATCGGAGGCCAGGAAGTTCGTGGACGCGAAGCCGGAAGAAGATCCTGTAGCGGAGCCGGCGGCCGAGCCCGAGTCGGCGCCTGCAGGGGAGAGCCTCGAGTGCGAGATCGCCGAGGTGGTCGACCCTCTGCTCATTCCGCCGACGGTAAGTCTTCGCTACCGTCCCCGGTCGCGTAGACCTGGCCGATCTCTGTCCTCCGGCCGACGGCGTGTGCCAGCGGCTTCGACGGGCAGCGCAGTCGAGGAAGGTCTGCGCGAGGGAATGCTCGACCCCGGGTGACGTGCTGAGACTGCAACAAATCCGACACGGCTGACACCACGATCTGCCTCAAGATTCTGAGTATGAACGTTGACGATGGCAGCTCTCATGGACCTTCCGACCGAACAAGGCACCTGCGCCGGATCGCGAGTCTCCTGCCGCTGGCCACTGTCGCCGCGTGGGTGATCACGATCTTCGTGCCCATCCTCGACAGCGGCAACAATGACGGGCCGAGGATCAGGATCACGTCGCTGGGGGAGGACCCGTTCGAACCGGCGACCGCTGTTCCAGGATTCTTCGCAGTCTGGCTGTTAGTGGTCGTCTTCTCGATCCTGCCTCTGCTCTTCGGGATCTCGCGTTGGTGGTCCGGTGCGGCGATGGTCATCGCCGCACTCCTCATCATCGTTCTCGTCTTCGCCGCGCTCAACCCGCCGTCTCTGTTGTGGGACGGTCAGACTCCTGATGGGATGCCGACGGGTGGCATGGAAGTCGCGCTCCCTGACTTCGGCTTCTTCATAAGTTTGGTGGGAGCTTTGGCGCTTGGCGCAGCGGGGAGCGCCGGATGGTCTGCTGACAGATCTCGTCCGAGGCGACAGCCGTGAGTGCGCGCAAGACTGCAAAGAGTCGCCCACGCCAACGACCAGATGGGCGGAAGGCCCGAATCGTTGCGAGGCTGTTGCCGATTCTGGCGTTGTGCGCGTGGGTGGTCACGCTTTGGGTACCGGTCCTCGACAGCTCGCTCAACAGTCTGCACACCAAAGAGTCCACGAGGATCGTCGTCACCTCGTTGGGTGATGTTCCCCGCGACCTCAGCGACCTCGATCCCAAATTCGTCATCATCTGGAGCTGCCTGCTCGCCTGTGTGATCTCGGCATGGCTCGTCGACCGTCTGCGGATCTGGGCGTGGGCCACGGTCTGTCTCGGCGTCGCAGTCCTGGCCTTGCTGATCAACTTGATGGCCGAGCCTCCGACGCTGATGTGGGATGGCCAGGACAGCAGCGGACGGTGGATCGGCGGGATGGAAGTCGCTTCTCCTGTCTGGGGAGCCGCATTATGGGCGGTCGGGGGCTTGGCCCTGATCGCCGCGGGGATCTGCGGCCTCATCGGAGAACGTCAGCGGTCGTCTGAACGTATCCGCCAAGACGCCCACAGCCGGCTCGTCGCTCGCCAGCACCGAACTCTGGCCGACGGCGCTGCGCGGCTGCTGCCGCTGATGAGTTTGGCTTCGTGGATCGTGATGATCTGGGTGCCCATCATGGACAACCAGGCGACGGATGAAGAGGGTGTCACACTCACATCCTTGGGACTCAACACAACCGGCCTGGTCGATATGAGCCCCGGTGTCCTGTTTGCGTGGACTTTTGTCATCCTCAGCGCGGCAGTCGGGCTGAGCATGGATCCACCAACGTGGTGGTCAGCAATCGTCGTAGCGTTCGGCGTGAGCCTGTACTTTATGCTGTACGGAATCCTGGCGTATCCGCCGACCGTCCGGTGGAGAGGCGAAACGGCGTCCGGAGAATCGATCAGCGCCAACATCGTCGGCTTTCCGGCGGCGGGAGTGAGCTTTTGGGCGTTGGGGAGCATCACACTGATCGTCGCCGGCATCAGTGGACTCATCGCCCAACGACAACGCCGACGTCTCTTCAGGTGAGGCATTCACACACTGCTGAGACGTCGGCGTCAACGGAACCGACTCGTGACTAGAGCAGACCAGTGACTAGAACCTATGAGTCACTGCTCGGAGACGAACACTCCGTCAAAGAAGCTGCCGATCTCGTCATGGGCATCCAAGGGGAAGATACCCGAGACGTACTGATCGGGACGGACCACGACCACGGCGCCGTCACGGCTGATCCCGCGCTCCTCGAAGATGTCCTCACCGTCGAGAGTTGCGTAGATCTTCTCCACATATTCAAGGTCGAACTCGCCCACGTGCGGACGGAAGACTGTCGGCACATCGGGGAAGGAGAACTCAGTGTGACCCTGCTGGTAGATGACGCTGAGCTCGAGGAGACTGTCAAGGTCCTCGCCTGCACGACGGTACTTGACCAACGGCGAGGCCGGATCGGCATTGAGCCAGTCGGCCAGTTCGGCGACCTTTGACGAGGTGGCATCGGTTGGTGTCGGAGCATCGGCGAAGACATAGACGCGCCAGCGGCCGTCCGCTCGCGCCCGATGGCCGAGGTGGATGTAGTTGGCGTCGCAGTTGCGCTGAACCCTGGCCGACTTGAACCGTTTGCCCACGGGGAAGCCGGTGGCCAGCTCCTGGTGTGCGGTGGACGCGGTGATCATCGACTCGGTGTACTCGGTCATGAACCCTGCGGGGAACTCAGCTGTCTTGACGTAGAAGTCCTGCAGGTAGGTCTCGTCGGGCAGCTCCTCCTGCGGAGTGGCCATCAGTGTCGACCATTCCTTGTCGAAGTCGATGAGGTTCTTCGCCGTGACCTGACGCTCTGCGGAGTAGGTCCGCAGCAGCTCCTGCGAGGAACGTCCGGACAGCACCTGGCCGAGCTTCCACGAGATGTTGAACCCGTCCTGCATCGACACGTTCATGCCCTGACCGGCCTTCGCCGAGTGCGTGTGGCAGGCGTCGCCGGTGATGAACACGCGTGGGCAGGGTGATCCGGGAGTGGTGTCATCGGTGTCGTCGAAGGCGTCGGTGAGTCGGTGCCCGACCTCGTAGACGCTGTGCCAGGCGACGTTCTTCACGTCGATGCTGTAGGGCTTGATGATGGCGTTTGCGCGATCGATGATCTCGTCGACGCTGGTCTGCCGCACCTTGCGTGCGTCATCCTCGGGGACTTCGCCGAGGTCGACGTACATGCGGAACAGGTGCCCGCCCTCGCGGGGGATGTGAAGGATGTTGCCGTGTTTGGAGGAGATGGCACACTTGTTGCGGATATCGGGGAAGTCGGAGTTTGCGAGCACGTCCATGACGCCCCAGGCGTGATTGGCCTGGTCACCGGTCATCGTGCGACCGATCGACTTGCGCACGCCCGAACGGGCACCGTCGCAGCCGACGACATAACCGGCGCGAATGGTGCGTTCCTCACCCGCGCGCTCGCCGGTGGTATAGCGGACGGTGACGCTGACTGGATGCTTCGACGCAGAGTCCTCGTCGATCGTGAGATCGACGAACTCGATGCCGTAGTCGGGCTCGATGCGCCCGGGGGACTGCTTGGCGAACTGAGCGAAGTAGTCGAGGACACGAGCCTGGTTGACGATGAGGTGTGGGAACTCGCTGATTCCGGTCTCGTCATCCTTCGGCCGTCCCGTGCGGATGATGTGCTCGGGGTTCTCCGGGTCCGGGTTCCAGAAGGACATGTCGATGATGTGATAACCCTCGCGGATGATCTCCTCGGCGAATCCGAACGCCTGGAACGTCTCGACCGAGCGTGCCTGAATGCCATCGGCCTGTCCGATGACCAGGCGCGAGTCCCGCTTCTCGATGAGTCGGGTGTTCACCCCTGGGTACTGTGACAGCTGAGCTGCGGCGACCATCCCTGCCGGTCCGCTGCCGACGATGAGGACATCGACCTCATCGGGCAGATCAGCGGGACGATCGATTCCATAACCTGCTGCAGCTTCGATCCGCGGGTCTGCGGACACATAGCCGTGCTGGTGAAAATGCATGTCAACCTCCGGTTCATCACACGTCTTCGTGACTTCTCAATATTAGCAGTTCATATACGATTTAGTGTTACTCAGGTCATCATGACCGCACGCCTATGATCGGGCTCACAGACTGTTCTTCCTCGTGAGCGGGTCCGAGAGGGATGCCTGAACGGTCGCGCAGGGCCAGTGTGGCGGCCAACGAGACGAGGGTGACGAGCGCCAGGTAGATGGCCACCGAGGTGGTCGTGCCGGTGGCCGACACCAGGGCCTTCGCGATCGTCGGTGCGAAGGCACCGCCGAGGATCGACCCGATCGCGTAGGACACCGAAACCCCCGAGAAGCGCACGCTGGAGGGGAAGATCTCGGCATACATCGACGGCTGCTGCCCGTAGGTGAACCCGAGCCCGACAGTCAGAATGACGAGGCCGAGGAAGAGCATCCAGATGCTGCCGGTGTTGACCAGGGGGAAGAGGGAGAAGATGCCGATGAGTAGCAGCATCCAGCCCAGCAGGTAAGTATTCTTCCGCCCGATCTTGTCCGACACCGCACCGGCGACGATCGTGAAGATCAGCCATGACACCGCGGAGGCGGAGACCGCCCAGAGCACCGGACCGCGCTCGAGTCCGATCGGGCCGGCAGGGTCCGTGGCGTAGTTCTGGATGTAGCCGCCGGTGGTCATGTAGCCGGCGGCGTTGTTGCCCACGAAGACCAGCGAGGCCAGGATGACGAGGAGCCAGTGGCTCTTGAAGAGCTTGCCCAGCGGGTTGGCAACCTGCTCCTTGCGCTCGGCGATCTCGTGGAAGACGGGGGACTCCTCGACTCCGCGGCGAATCCAGTATCCGACCGCGACGAGCAGGATCGAGAGGAAGAACGGCACTCGCCAGCCCCACTCGAGGAAGGCGTCGCCGGGAGCGATCGCCGTCATCAGGGCGAGCACGCCGGAGGAGAGGATGAGGCCGATGGAGACGCCGATCTGCGGGAAGGATCCACGCAGTCCGCGGTGCTTGACCTCCGCGTGTTCGACGGCTAAGAGGACGGCTCCGCCCCATTCGCCGCCGGCCGAGATGCCCTGGATGATGCGCAGGAGGATGAGGAGGAGAGGTGCTGCGATTCCGATCGACTCGTAGGTCGGCAGGAAGCCGATCAGGGCTGTGGCTGCGCCCATTGCGATGAGGGTGATGATGAGGACGACTCGGCGCCCCAGCTTGTCGCCGTAGTGGCCGGCGAGGAAAGCGCCCAGGGGGCGAAACAGGAAGCTGATGCCCACGGTGGCGAAGGCGACCATGGTCGACAGCGTCGAACCCAGGGGGCCGAAGAAGAGCTGGTTGAAGATCAGCCCCGAGGCCGCCGCATAGAGGAAGTAGTCATACCACTCGATGCTGGTGCCGACGACGGTCGCGAATGCCACCCTGCCTTGGGTGTGCTGTTTACTCACTATGACTCCTGTGTCGCATTGAGACTGCTGCGTTAGTGCTGTCGTCACATGGGTCAGAGATCGCAGTGCAGGAACGCTGACGTGACCTCAATCATGTGACGCGGACTACTTGTTCTCCGGAACCGTATCATATACGATCTGGGTGAAAGCTAATCGAAATGAGGTGTGAGATCGATGTCGACTCCAGCTGGTCTTCCAGCCCGTCCGGGCAAGATCATTGCCGTCCATGTGGCCTACGAGTCGCGTTCTGCTCAGCGCGGCAAACGGCCGGCCCAGCCGTCCTACTTCCTCAAGGCCACCAGTTCCCTGGCCGCATCGGGAGATGCGATCGAGCGTCCGGCCGGAACCTCGCTGCTCGCCTTCGAAGGTGAGATCGCCATCGTCATCGGCACCGCGGCCCGCTGGGTCAGCGCCGACGAGGCCTGGTCCTATGTCGAAGGCGTGACCGCATCCAACGACTTCGGCCTCTACGACATCAAGGCCCCCGACAAGGGGTCGAATCTGCGATCGAAGAGCCGCGACGGCTACACGCCGATGGGCCCCAACATCATCCCCGCCGCCGAGGCGGACCCCCAGTCACTGCGCATCCGCACCTGGGTCAACGGCGAGGTCAAGCAGGACGACGGCACGAGTGCCGCGCAGCTGATCTTCCCCCTGACCCAGATCGTCGCCGATCTCAGCCAGCACATGACCCTAGAACCCGGTGATGTCATCCTCACCGGCACCCCCGCGGGATCGAGCGTCGTCGCTCCCGGGGACACGGTCGAGGTCGAGGTCAGCGCCACCTCGGCGAGCACCGGAGCAGAACTGAGCTCGGGTCGCCTCGTCACGAACGTCGTCGAGGGCGCGGGCGAATTCGATCCGAAGCTGGGCAGCACACCGGCCGTGACCGAAGCACTGCAGGCCGATGCCTGGGGATCGCGGGAGGAAGCCGGTCTGGCACCGGAGGAATCGGCCGCCAACCCGTTGAGCGAAGACCTCCGGGCCAAGCTCACCGAGGCTCCGACTGCTGGTCTCTCCGCGCAGCTGCGCGGGCGCGGACTCAACAATGTCGTCATCGAAGGCGTCTCACCCCTCGTGCCCGGCTCGAAGGTCGTCGGCACGGCGAAGACACTGCGCTTCGTGCCCAACCGTGAGGACCTGTTCAAGTCCCACGGCGGCGGGTACAACGCCCAGAAGCGGGCATTCGACACCCTGCGCTCCGGTGAGGTCGTCGTCATCGAAGCACGCGGCGAAGCCGGTTCGGGAACGCTGGGCGACGTGCTCGCACTGCGGGCCAAGTCCCAGGGCGCGACCGGCGTCATCACCGATGGGGGAGTCCGCGACTCCGCCGAGGTGGCCGGCATCCTTCCCGTGTTCGCGACGGCGAAGAACCCTGCCGTGCTCGGCCGCAAGCATGTCCCATGGGAATCAGACGTGGCCGTGGCCTGTGGGAACGCCACAGTGCTGCCCGGTGACGTGATCGTCGGAGACGACGACGGAGTCATCGTCATCCCACGTGACCTCGTCGAGGAAGTCGTCGATGCGGCGCTGGCCAAGGAGATCGAGGACGGATGGGTGGCCGAGCAGGTTGCTGCCGGCAACCCGATCGAGTCGCTGTTCCCACCCAAGGGCGAATGGAAAGAGAAGTTCGAAGCCTGGAAAGCCGCGCGATGACCTCGGCTGGAACAGTCGACGCGGCGCTGGGATCGAGTTCGCTGAGCAAGGCCGAGACGGCCTACCGCTGGATCCGAAAGTGCATCGCAGATCAGACCTTCGAACCCGGGCACAAGCTGGTTCTGGCTCAGATCGCGCTCGAGCTCGACACCTCCGTCGTCCCGGTCAGGGAGGCTATCCGCCGGCTCGAAGCAGACGGGCTCGTGACCTTCGAACGCAATGTCGGGGCCCGCGTGGCCATGGTCGACCAGAGCTCCTACGCGCAGTCGATGGAGGCCGTGGCGATCCTCGAGGGAGCCGCGACCGCGCAGGCGCTGGAGTTCCTGGACGAGCATGACCTGGCCGAGGCGGATGAGATCAATGAGCGCATGCGTGATCTGCTCACCGACTTCGACCCCACCGAGTTCACCCGGCTCAACCACGAATTCCACGCGGCACTGTTCCGCCGGTGCCCGAACGAACGGCTGCACAGCTTGGTGGCCGTCGAATGGGACCGACTGGCTCACCTGCGCAACTCGACCTTCTCCTTCGTGCCCGAACGGGCACGCGGATCGGTCGACGAGCACGCCAGGATCGTCGCACTCATCCGAGCCCGCGCCTCGGCGGAGGAGATCGAACGGGTCGTGAGAAATCACCGCTCGACGACCCTCGCCAGCTACCAAGAAGCCCAAGCCAAAACCACCGATACCCCTGCAAGCACAGGAATCATCGACAGAGAAGAGGACAAGTCATGACCGCGTCCACGCCAGCTCCAGCGAACCTGCCGGAGAAGATCCGTCACTACATCAACGGCGAATTCGTCGATTCGATCGACGGTGAGGAGTTCGACGTCATCAACCCGGTGACCAACGAGCCCTACATCAAGGCCGCATCGGGTAAGAAGGCCGACATCGACGCCGCCGTCGCCTCGGCGAAGCAGGCCTTCGACGAAGGCCCATGGTCGACGATGCTCCCACGTGAGCGTGCCCGCGTGCTCAACAAGATCGCCGATATCGCCGAGACCCGCAGCCAGGAACTGGCCGAGATGGAGTCCTTCGACTCCGGTCTGCCGATCACCCAGGCGAAGGGCCAGGCCAATCGTGCCGCGGAGAACTTCCGCTTCTTCGCCGACCTCATCGTCGCCCAGGTCGACGACGCGTTCAAGGTTCCCGGCCGCCAGGCCAACTACGTCAACCGCAAGCCCATCGGTGTCGCCGGACTCATCACCCCGTGGAACACGCCGTTCATGCTCGAGTCGTGGAAGCTGGCTCCGGCGATCGCGACCGGCAACGCCGTCGTGCTCAAGCCTGCCGAGTTCACCCCGCTCTCAGCGTCGCTGTGGCCGGGCATCTTCGAAGAGGCCGGACTGCCCAAGGGCGTGTTCAACATGGTCAACGGCTACGGCGAGGAGGGCTTCGCCGGAGATTCCCTGGTCAAGCACCCCGACGTCCCGCTCATCTCCTTCACCGGTGAGTCGACGACCGGTCAGACGATCTTCGCCAACGCCGCTCCCTGGCTCAAGGGCCTGTCGATGGAGCTCGGCGGCAAGTCACCTGCTGTCGTCTTCGCCGATGCCGACCTCGACGCGGCGATCAACGCCACGGTCTTCGGCGTCTTCTCCCTCAACGGCGAACGCTGCACCGCCGGTTCGCGCATCCTCGTCGAAGAGTCCGTCTACGACGAGTTCGTAGAACGCTACGCCGCTCAGGCCAAGCGCGTGAAGGTGGGTCTGCCTTCGGATCCCAGCACCGAGGTGGCCGCACTGGTTCACCCCGAGCACTACGAGAAGGTCATGTCCTACGTCGAAATCGGCAAGGAAGAGGCTCGCCTCGTCGCTGGCGGCGGCCGCCCCGAAGGCTTCGACACCGGCAACTTCGTGGAACCGACCGTCTTCGCCGACGTCGCACCGGATGCGCGGATCTTCCAGGAGGAGATCTTCGGCCCCGTCGTCGCGATCACACCCTTCAAATCAGACGAAGAGGCGCTGCAGCTGGCCAACAACACGAAGTACGGTCTGGCCGCCTACATCTGGACCTCAGACCTCAAGCGGGCGCACAACTTCTCGCAGGCCGTCGAATCCGGAATGGTGTGGCTGAACTCGAACAACGTCCGTGACCTGCGCACTCCCTTCGGCGGTGTCAAGGCATCGGGCCTCGGTCACGAGGGCGGCTACCGGTCGATCGACTTTTACACGGAGCAGCAGTCCGTGCACATCAACCTCGGCGAGGTCCACAACCCAGTCTTCGGGAAGCAGTGAGAGGAAAACACATGTCCCAAACAATCCCAGTCCCATCAGTTCCAGCCCCGGACATTCTGCGGTGCGCCTACATGGAGCTCGTCGTCACCGATCTGAAGAAGTCGCGCGACTTCTACGTTGATGTGCTCGACCTCCAGGTCACGGAGGAAGACGAGAACACCGTCTACCTGCGGTCGATGGAGGAGTTCATCCACCACAACCTGATCCTCCGCCAGGGCCCGGTTGCCGCGGTGGCCGCATTCTCCTACCGCGTGCGCAGCCCCGAAGACGTCGACGCCGCCGAGGCGTACTACCGTGAGCTCGGCTGCCCGGTCGTGCGGAAGAAGGAGGGATTCGTCGCCGGCATCGGTGATTCGGTGCGCGTCCAGGATCCCCTCGGCTTCCCCTACGAATTCTTCTACGAGGTCGACCACGTCGAACGTCTGGCCTGGCGCTACGACCTCTATTCCCCGGGCGCGCTCGTGCGCATCGACCACTTCAACCAGGTCACCCCGGACGTGCCGAAGGCCGTGAACTACATGGAGAACCTGGGCTTCCGCGTCACCGAGGACATCCAGGACGACGAAGGCACCGTCTACGCGGCGTGGATGCGCCGCAAGCCCACCGTGCACGACACGGCGATGACCGGTGGCGACGGACCACGCATGCACCACGTCGCCTTCGCCACGCACGAGAAGCACAACATCCTCGCCATCTGCGACAAGCTCGGTGCGCTGCGCCTCTCCGACGCGATCGAACGCGGACCGGGCCGCCACGGCGTCTCGAACGCCTTCTACCTCTATCTGCGCGACCCCGACGGTCACCGCATCGAGATCTACACGCAGGACTACTACACCGGCGACCCCGACAACCCGCGCGTGACCTGGGACGTCCACGACAACCAGCGCCGTGACTGGTGGGGCAACCCGGTCGTTCCGTCCTGGTACACCGACGCCTCCACGGTCCTCGACCTCGACGGCAACCCGGTGTCGCTGACGCAGCGCACCGACGACTCCGAAATGGACGTCACGATCGGCGCCGACGGGTTCTCCTACACCCGCCGTGAGAACGCCGAAAGCGACTTCGGGGCACATTCCGGTGCTGACGACGGAGAAGACGAGTTCAAATTGGGCCACCAGCTCTGAGGAGACGCGCACATGCTCGATGAGACAACGATCGCGGCCATCGCCGACGATCTGGCGAATGCGGAGAAGAACCGGTCGAAGATCGGTCTGCTCACGGCCAAATACCCCGACATGACCGTCGAGGACTCCTACGCCGTGCAGAACGAATGGCGTCGCCGAGGTGAGGCATCAGGTCGCAGGCTGATCGGTCATAAGATCGGTCTGACCTCGAAGCCGATGCAGCAGGCGACGGGGATCAGCGAGCCCGACTACGGTGCGATCTTCGCCGACCAGGTCTATGACACCGGTTCGGTCATCGACCACTCGCAGTATTCGGGCGTGCGCGTCGAGGTCGAACTCGCCTTCGTGCTCAAGGACGAGCTGCGCGGGCCCGACATCAGCCTCATCGATGTCCTGCGCGCCACCGAGTACGTGGTGCCGGCGCTCGAGGTGCTGTCCTCACGGATTGAGATGGAGGGCCGCACCATCGTCGATACGATCTCGGACAACGCTGCGCTGGGGGCCATGGTCCTCGGCGGACGTCCGGTGGCAGTCGACGCGGTTGATCTGCGCCGCGTCGGTGCGCTGCTCTATCGCAATGAGTCGATCGAGGATTCCGGCCTCGCCGCCGCAGTCCTCGACCACCCGGCCCGCGGAATCGTGTGGTTGGCGAACAAGCTCGCCGAGCACGGCGATGTCCTGCAGGCCGGGGAGACCGTTCTCGCCGGGTCCTTCACCCGCCCCATGTGGGTCAGCCCGGGCGATACCGTCCATGCCGACTACGGAGACTTGGGAGTCATCACATGCCGTTTCAAGTAGAGCTGCCGCGGACCTTCACCCAGCGTGTGGCGAAGCTGGGTGCGGGGGAGCATCTGGCCGGAATGTGGGTCTGCTCCGGCTCGCCGGTGGCCGCGGAGATCGCCGCGGCCTCGGGGATGCAGTGGGTGCTCATCGACGCCGAGCATTCGCCCATCGACCTTCAGATCACGACCAGCCTGCTCCAGGCGATGAACGGATACCCCGCGACCCCTGTCGTGCGAGTGCCCGTCAACGATCAGGTGCTCATCAAGCAGTACCTCGACCTCGGCGCGCAGAACCTGCTCGTGCCGATGATCGATACCCCTGCCGACGCCGAGGCGGCCGTGCGTTCCGTCTACTACCCACCGCGCGGTGTGCGCGGGGTGGGATCGGCCCTGGCACGGGCCTCCCGGTGGAACGCAGTGCCGAACTACCTGGCTCGGGCCGAAGAATTTGTGTCTCTGACCGTGCAGATCGAGTCGGCCACCGCAGTCGACAATGCAGCGGAGATCGCTGCGGTCGACGGTGTCGACGCGGTCTTCGTCGGGCCCTCGGACCTGGCGGCATCGATGGGTCTCCTCGGGCAGCAGACGCACCCGGATGTCACCGATGCGGTGCTGCGGACCTTCGACGCAGTCAAGGCCGCCGGCAAGCTTGTCGGCGTCAATGCCTTCGACCCCGATCAGGCTCGGAAGTATCTCGACGCAGGTGCTTCGTTCGTCCTCGTCGGTGCCGATGTCGGCCTGATGATGAACGGTGCCCGTGCCTGGGCGAAGACGTGGGTTCAGGACTGATCGACAGCTGAGCTTCTGCTTAACAGCACGGCGCTGGCACCTACTTAATACGGTGCCAGCGCCGTTTTGCATCTGCATGAGCTTGCTCGAGCAGGCTGACGATAACTGCCAGTGAGTCCCGACTCGGGGTGACGACGGCGATCCACCCCTGTGCCCGATACACCGGATGCGGAATCACCGTATCGGTGGCAGCGAAGTCCCAGACGGTACCCGCATTGTCACTGCTCAGGCGCGGCTCCTCACCGGTGAGTGAGACGAATCGGTGCCGGCCGACATGGATGTTCAGACGCCAGCGACCCGCCCGATCCAGTTCGGAGAGCGCATCGTCCGGGTAGTCCTTCGTAACAAAGGTGGCGAAGGGCTGGCCTTGTTGGGGAGTCTGGCCATCTGGAGCGTAGTAGAAGAAATGGTCACCCCAAGCGATCTCTGGAAACGGACCACCCTCCTCTGGAGCCAACTCCAACACACCTTCGAATTCTCGGGCTCTCTCAAGGTAGTCATGCATACTCATGCTTGAAGTATGAACCTGAAGTGCTTATGTCGGGTTAGTGGGTCTTCGGGCAGGTGATTGAGAGCGAGAGACGATGAGAACCTTGAAGTTGGCGGAGGTCAGCGGGTATTCCGTGCAGCAGATCCGTCAGTTGGAAAGCCTCAGAGTGATTCCCGCCGCCACACGGCTGCCCAACGGATATCGGTGCTTCTCGTCACTTCACCTCAGTGCGCTTCTCGCCTACCGTGAGCTTGCCAGTGCAGTGGGACCGGTGCTTGCTCGAGATGTGATGTCCAAGGTCCAGCATCTGCCTCTCATCGAGTCAGCGGCACTCATCAGCGGACTCGGGTATTCCCTCGAAGAAGAACGCAGACAGGTAGTCGCAGCTAAGACGGTATTGACCTCGATTCGCAAAGAGACTGAGACCGAGATCGCCGTTGCGGAACGAGGATCGTCTGCACGCGAGTCGATGACCATCACCGAGCTCTCGCAGGCCCTCGGCGTGCCGCCTTCGACCCTGCGGTTCTGGGAGAAGGAGGGGCTGGTGAGTCCCGATCGAGTGGAAGCTCGATCTCAGACTGCCCGGGTCTATCGGGCAACGGCCATACGGGACGCCAGGATCACAGCGGCACTGCGGGCAGGCGGTTATCGGATACCCGAGGTCGTGGAAGCGATCGGGGCACTGCACGACCTCGGTGATGCGAGCCGATCTCTGGCGGCTCTTGACGAACGGCTGGAAGCGGTGGCCCGGCGGACGCTGGCCCTGTTCCGGGCCGGAAGCGTCCTGGCCGACTTGGTCGACCCGGGCCACCGCTGATCCTTTTCAGTTGCTGACTCTCCTCACTCTCTGTTTCGACGGCTGCCGGTGATGATCAGAGCCGTGGCTCCGAGGCCGATGAGGAAGATTCCGGCACCGATGAGCATTCCGTTGCCCGTGGTTCCTGTCCGCGGCAGCTGGGCCGGTGGAGCAGGGGCCGCAGGTGTGTCCGCGACCGGTTCGACCGGGGGCTCTGGTTCGGCTGGAGGCGCCGGGGGTTCTGGTGCCTCCGGTGGTGCTGGCGGCGCTGGCGGCGTGGTGGGCTCTTCAGGTGGGGTCGAGGGCTGCTCCGGTGGCGTCGGTTCTGGCGGTGCCGGGGGAGTGGAAGGTTCCTCGGGTGGCCTGTGCACGGTTTCGGCGGGAATACCCCATTCGCTCGTCCACGTCAGGTGATCGTCATTGCCCTGGATCGTGGTCACATAGGTGACCCAGCCGACGGGCATGTCGATGGTCTCTGAAGTCACTGTCGCGGTGCCGTTCTCGTCCCCGATGACGGTGATGTCCTGGGAGTGGATCTCTTCTCCGCTGATGTCCTTCGACTGTTCGGGTTCGGACTCCGTGTGATAGGCCGTCATCGTGATCACTGCCTCACCACCCGGGCGCAGACCGTTGACCGTGACTTCGTCGTGGACGGAGGTGACATCGAGGACCGCCTCCGTCTCGGCACTGGGGGCCCACGGAACAAAGCCGGTCTCTCGAGGTTGACCGTGGCTGCCCTTCCATTCCTTCGTGGACTTGTCACCGGCAATCGTTTCGGTGAAGTACATCCACCCGTGAAAGTCCTCAGGGACTGTGATCGCTTCTGATCGGTGCGTACCGTTACCGACGTTCTCCGAGGTCACCTCGGCGATCACCTCGGCGTCGTCGTTCTTCTTCCCGAGCTCGGTGTCGAGCCCGTCTGCCACAGCTCGTGCTCGACGGTGACCGTGTGGTCACCGACTAAGCCGGAGACCGTGAACGTGTCCGTGATGGAATCGCCGGGCTCGGGAGTCTGATCGGAGATTTCGGTGGACACACGAGGCTGGGAGACCAGATCGATCTTCGCCTTGGCAGAGACCTCGACTGGTTCGTCCGGAGTGATCACTCGCTGCACCCGCTTGGTCTTCTGGGGCTCATAGAGCAGGACGGTCTCTGGTGCGAGGCTGGCCGAAGCCTTGGCTGTGACAGTGCCGGGTGCCTCAGGCTTGAGAACGGTGACGACAGGTTCGGCCTCGCTGGTCAGGCTTGTCGGTGCGTCCGTGGATCCGCTGACGTCGAGCTTGATGGGAACGCCGGGCACCGCGTTGCCGGAGGCGCTGGTCAGGGACACCGAGAGCGAGAGGTCACCAGTTGTGGGGAGCTGAGCCTTCTTATTCTCATCCTTGTCGTCGTCGACTCGTGCGAAATCACCGTCGCCGGGGGCATCCTTGCCGTACGGCTCGAGTACCGGCATGTCCAGGACTGGGGTCAGGGTGACGTCGAGGGTATACGGGCCCGCGAGCTTCTTCGCCTCGGCGCTGATCTTCGAGAACTGCTTCGCTGCCCCCTTGAACTTCTTCCCCAGATCGCCTGGCTTCTGCGGCGGTACCTTGTGATCGTGTGGGATCGTCTCATCCAGTCGCGCCAGCGCACTCAAGGCGGCTTGCACATCGGCCGATTTGGACCCGGAGTACTCGTGCAGCGCCCATGCCGTCTGCGCCGTGGTGATCTTCTCCGGTTTTGCATCCGTGAAGTATTTGGGCAGGGGCGACTGTTTGCCGGCATCGATGCAGTACGCCTGCGTGCTCTTGAACGTTCGGTAGGAGCCGTACCAGGTCTTGCCCTGCGGCGCGTGATGCCAGATGCCGGGACCATAGGCCTCGCTGGCCTTGAGTATCGGCACTTCGCCGAGCGAGGCGGGCGGCCCCTGAGCCATGGCCGGCCCGAGTCCGATGAGTGAGGCCAGAGCCAGGACCATGAAGAGGAGAGCTGAGCGGAGTGTGAAGCGTCTGCGAGTAGTCATACCCTGATTCCACGGCGAGGGGGTCGAGCCTGACCAGGGCAGAAAATCTGCCTGTGAATTCACCCCGGCCCGTCCACAGGGAAACGAACATCAGTCGATGTCGACTGCAGCACGACTGTGGACAGACAGTCGAGTCAGCTGGTTTGCATCGTCCCAGTTCACGGCAGGTATCGTTGTGATCGATCGGGTGCCGACCGATGTTCTCGCGGCTGTCCCTCGCCGAGGTGGCCCTGCGAGTGGTGATTCGTCCACAGGGTGGCGAACGTGAGTCGGCCGTCGAAAGTCAGAGACTGTTGCGGTACGGCAACACCATTCTGGGTCTGGCGTCAGCATTGGACCGTAAACTTGGCACAGCGGTGTACTCCACACAAAGAAGGACGATATATGTCGGATCAGGCGGGCCCCGGAAACGGCCCCGACTCGCAGCAGAACGCGCACCCGGGCAATCCCATGCCTCCGCGCGCGCAACCGCCTCGGGTCGCCGACCCCCGGAACCCTGCTGTTTCGCCCCAGCAGGGAATGCCGCCCCAAGGGCCCCCGACGCAGCAGGGGCAGATGCCGCCACAGGGGCAGGGGCAGATGCCGCAGCAGCGTCCTCCTATGCAACAGGGGCCTCCCATGCAACAGAGGCCGCCGCAACAGGGACCACCAATGCAGGGGCCCCCGATGCAACAGGGACCTCCGCCACAGCGCCCGAACAACGACCGATTTCGGCCTCGTCCGCAGCAGCCTGGCCCCGGGACACAGAGGCCCGGACCCGGAACACAGGGACCCGGACCGCAGCAGCCGCCTCGGCAGATTCCTCAGCCGGGGATGAACCCTGCCTCCCGAGGCCAGGGCAACCCCCACCTCGGCGGCCCAGTGAATCAGCCACCGATGAGCCAGCCACCGATGCACGGCCAGCCGCCGATGCAGCGACGCGTCTACGAGCAGGCGCGGTTCGCGCCGACCGTGACTCAGGAGATGCGCGTCCGGGCACATATGCAGGCGCCTCAGCAGGTGGTCTCGGAGACTCCGTGGACCGGGGCTGTGCGCCAATCTCAGCCGGAGGAAGAGCCCGGGTCGACCGCCAACATCATCCGTCTGGTCATCGCCATCCTCGCGGTGGTCGGCCTGTTCATCGGTCTCTTGATCCTTGCCCTCATCGGGGGACTGAGCTTCGGCGTCAGGCTCTTCGCCTTGGTCGCGCTCTCGGCGCTTCCACTGATCGGAATCATCGCCTACGTGCTCTGGCTCGATCGCTGGAAGCCCCAGCCGAAGATCATCCTCGGCCTGTGCCTCCTCTGGGGTGCCGTCGCTGCCGTCATCCTCACACTCGTGTTCTCCATCGTCGGCCAGGTCGCACTCTTCTTCGCGGGTGTCGGTGCTCTGCCCGATGCCTACGGTGCCGTCGTCGAGGCTCCGGTCGTCGAGGAGACGACGAAGACTGTGCTGCTCGTCGTCATCGTTCTCGCCGCTCGCCGCCACTTCGAAGGCCCTCTCGACGGACTCGTCTACGGTGCCCTCATCGGCGCGGGCTTCGCCTTCACCGAAAACGTCCTCTACCTCGGCGGAGCCTGGGAACAGAGCGGCGAGAATCTTCTGCAGACATTCGTCTTGCGTTGCGTACTCTCACCACTGCTGCACACGACGTTCTCCACCTGTGCTGGCGTGACGATCGGCTTCGCCGCCCGCAAGTGGCAGTGGTGGGCGATCATCCTGATGTGGCTTCCCGGTCTGTTGGTCGGAATGCTTCTGCACGCGTTGTGGAACGGCACCATGACCGCGCTCAGCCATTTCCCTGCGATCGTGTCGATCGTCGGTCTCATCATCCTCAGCACCATCCTCACGACCTTGTGGATTGTCCTCGGGCTGCTCCTGCGCAGCAGCGAACGCCTGCATACGCAGAACATGCTCGGTGACTACGCGAACACAGGATGGCTCACCCATTCCGAGGTCGACATGCTGGCCACATGGAAGGGTCGTAAGTTCGGCAAGCGCTGGGCCGACAGCTTCCCCGGCGGCAAGGAGGAGATGCGCACCATGATCCGTACGTCTGGAGATCTCTCGACGACTCGGATGCGACTCCTGGCCGGAGTCGGCGGCCAGAAGGAACGCGATATCGAGAGCTTTCAGCTGAAGAAGTTCTCCTCCGCCCGCGATCGTCTTCTCGCCGCCTCGAGAAGCGTGGTCCGCTGACTCCCGTGGCACTCGTCGACGTCATCATCATCGTCCTGGGGATCGCTGCGCTCTTCTCCGGGTTCCGCCAGGGGTTCATCATCGGCCTCGGCACAGCCGCCGGCTTCGTGGTCGGCTGGATCGTCGGTCGGCTGCTCTCGCCGCTGGTCGAGAGCCTGAGCGAAGGCACCCAGGCCATGGAGAACCCGGGCGTCGTCATCCTTTTAGCATCGATGCCGCTCGTTCTCAGCGTCCTGTTCGCCTTCTCCGGCAACGGGGTCGGCGCGTGGATCAAACGATCCATGGACTCAGAACTCGGGCAGGGCATCGACTCGATCGGCGGCACGGTCACCGCCGGCGTTGTCTATGTCCTCGTCATCTGGCTGGCGGCAGGTTTCATCCGCACCACTCCGTGGGTCGAACCGAACCGGTGGGTTGCCGACTCATCGGTCATCGCAGCCTTCGACCAGACGATCCCGTACTCTTCACAGAACGCGCTGGGCGATATCTCCAAGGGTCTCAAAGCCACAGGGTTCCCGCAGGTCTTCGCCGGTCAGGCGGAACAGATCCGTGGAGTCGGCGAACCCGACTCCGCGATGGTCGACGTCGGCCGCGGCGTCGAGGAATCGGTCGTCAAGATCACGACCGCCGCGACTACCTGCCCGGCAGGATCCGAAGGTTCAGGATTCGTCTACAGCGACGGGCTCATCGCCACCAATGCTCACGTCGTGGCCGGTTCGACTGAGCTCGCCGTCCAAGTCGGCGGCAAGGGCCGGCCCTACTCCGCCGAGGTGGTGGAATTCGATCCCGAGGCCGACGTGGCCGTCCTGCGGGTTCCAGACCTCGACGCTCCGGCTCTGGACTTCGGCAATGCGCTGGGGCCAGGAGATGACTCCGTGGTCGCCGGCTTCCCGCAGAATGGGCCCTACACGATTTCTCCCTCGCGAGTGCGTGAGAAGATCGACGCCCGCGGCCTCGACATCTACGATTCGAATTCCGTGGTGCGCGAGGTGTATTCGGTCCGCGGCATCGTGCGCGAAGGAAATTCGGGCGGTCCGCTGCTTGACGACAGCGGAGACGTCGTCGGGATGGTCTTCGCCCGGTCCGCCACCGATGACGAGACCGGATATGCCCTCACCCGCGCGGAGATCAGCGATGAACTGCAGGCGGGTGCCCAGAGCCGAGCCCCGCAGCCGACGGGCCAATGCACCGGCTGAGACCGTGTATCGGCTGAGCCGGCTACTTCAGGTCGAGCCCGGCCACGACTGCACGGTGGTCGCTTGAGCCGCGATCGAGAACCTCATCTGAGGTGGCGTCGAACCCGCGGTAGAGGACATGGTCGAGCCGGGTGACGGGGAAACGAGCAGGCCAGGTGAAGCCGAATCCACCGCCGGCTTCGACCCGAGTGTCCTCCAGTGGGGGAGAGAGGGTCGAGAAGTTGGTGTCCGTCGTGGCGGTGTTGAAGTCACCGGCGACGATGACGTGCTCGGCCTCATCGGTTTCGACTTCTGTGGCCAATCGGCGGATCGCCGCATTGCGCATGGCCTCATGGCCGGGGCGCACCGAAGGCATGTGCACGGAGTAGAACCTGATGTCGCCATGGTCTGTGGACACTGTGGTGGCGAAGGCGCGCGGCCACTGCAGTCCCAGGTCCACCTCTTCGGGCTCGGACATCGGCCATTTCGACCACACCCCGATCGTGTCGACGACCCGCGAATGCTCGAACGAGGAATCGAGTTCCTTGTGGATGATCTTGCCCGACAGTGACTCCAGCTCCTGGATCGTGACGATGTCCGGGTCGGCATCGACGAGGCTCTGCGCCGCCGCTGTGGGTTCAGGCAGTCTGGCACCCACATTGTGTGTGGCGACAGTGAGATCAGCTCCGCCGCTGTCTCCGGCAGGAATCACCGCGGATCCGAACATCGAGGCCCAGACCACTGTCGGCACCAGGAAGCCGATCGCTGAGAGCACCGAGAAGCGGATGAGGAACATGAGCAGGACGAGGGCCAGGAAGACTCCCGTCCACGGCAGGATGCTCTCGATGAGCAGCGCAATACCCATCCTGGCGGGCAACAGGTGGTGGAGCAGGAGAAACGCCGCATAGGCTACGCCGAAGATCAGCGCAGTGATCCCCTTGGCCGGGCTATGCGTTTTTCTGGGGTGAGGATATTCCTGGTTCATCGATTAAGAATCTTAACCGCTGAGTCTGTCCTCATGCTGGGTACATCATGCGACGTGTCTCACTTGCACCCGAAAACGACGTTCACCGGTGGGCCGTGGCCGACCACACGGTGACATCTGGGTGTGTGTCGTAGCGGTAGCCGGAGCCCCGCATCGTGCGAATCACCGAGGAGTACTCACCCAAACGCCTGCGCAGGCGTCGGATATGCACATCGACAGTCCTCTCATCAGGAACTTCGCCGCCCGACCAGACGGCTGTGATGAGTTCCTCGCGAGGCAGCGTGGAGTCGGCATGGGAGACGAGAGTCGCCAGGAGGTCGAACTCCTTGGTGGTG
Source organism: Brevibacterium sp. BDJS002 (assembly GCF_028201555.1). NCBI lineage: Bacteria > Bacillati > Actinomycetota > Actinomycetes > Micrococcales > Brevibacteriaceae > Brevibacterium > Brevibacterium sp. BDJS002. The sequence goes on from NZ_CP116392.1 coordinate 966,524, forward strand.
ACATCGATGAGATCGCCGTCGATGCGAACCTCGCGTCGAGGGATGTCGATGCGCAGGCGCTCGGCAGTCCTGTTCTGGAAGTTCCCATCGAATCGGGAGCCGAATCCACCGGTGGGTGCGGCCTCGCCGACACCCAACTCAGCCTCGCGGCGCAGGGCCGGAGGGTGGACGCGGTTGGGGATGCGCGAGCGCACAGGACCGTGAGTTCCCGCCGGGGTGCCTGTGGCTGCGGGGGAGCCGTTGGCTACGGCACGAACGGCGTCGATGTCGTTGCCGCGGCCTTCAGGAGCCAGCGCGATGACCGCCTGGGTCTCAGCCTGGGAGGCCAATTCCTTGGCGTAGGCCTGCAGCTCACCGGCGATGGCGGAGAGATTCGTGCCATCGGCGGCTGCCTTGGATTCATCGAGACCGATGTAGACGATGATTCCGCGCGCTGCCTTCGGTGAGGGCACGACACCGGCGGGACCGAAGGTGTGGGGCGGGTTCTGCGGATCTACTGCACTCAACCGGGCTCCTGCGCGACGGATGGCAGCTGCGCTGCGTGGATGTGCGTACGCTGGTTCTGGATTCGACATGGCTGTCCTTTGCTTCGACCCGAAGGGCCGTTGTGACTGAATGAGTCCGCTGCGGAGTCTGCGTGTACTCGTTCGAGGCCGGACAGCGGAGAGACGGTCACCGACAACGAACGCAGGGCATACACATGCTTGCGGGGCACATTCGCGTCGAGTGAGTCGTAGAAGTCATAGCTTCATTATTTGTCACAAAACTCGTCGGTTGCAAAGGATCGCCACTAAATGAGACGAGTGTGACGAAATATGACGAGACTCAGTCGACGATTCCGTACATCCGGTCACCGGCGTCGCCGAGTCCCGGGACGATGTAGCCCTTCTCGTTGAGCTTCTCATCCAGCGCGGCCGTGTAGATCTCGACGTTCGCGGACTGTGCGTAGTCCTTCTCGATTCGCTCCACACCTTCCGGTGCACTGACGAGGCAGACCGCGGTGACGTCCCGGGCACCTCGGGCGAGGAGGAAGTCGATGGCCATGGCCAGGGTTCCGCCCGTGGCCAGCATCGGATCGACGACGAAGATCTGCCGACCGCTGAGGTCATCGGGCAGTCGATCTGCGTAGGCGCTGGGCTCAAAGGTCTCCTCATCGCGGACCATTCCCAGGAAGCCCACCTCGGCGGTGGGAAGGATGCGCAGCATTCCATCGAGCATGCCCAGACCTGCGCGCAGAATCGGGACGACGACCGGGCGCGGTTCGGCTAGGCGCGTGCCGGTGAATGTTGTGACCGGCGTCGTGATCTCCTTCTCCTCGATCGCCACCGAACGGGTGGCCTCGTAGGCGAGGAGCATCACGAGCTCTTCGGTGAGCTGGCGGAAGCGGGCGGAGTCGGTGTTCTGGTCACGCAGGACGCTGAGTTTGTGGGCGATGAGCGGGTGATCGGCTACATGAAGGCGCATATGTGAAATGGTACGGAACTTTTCATCTTCGCGCGTGGAACTGTGGTGAAAGGTCGCCCGAAGCGTCACAATGGAGGCATGTCCTACTTCACTGAGATCCTTGCCGAAACCAGCGATGGTTTTCGTGCGCTCGATGTCGATGTTCGGGATGCGTCTGACCTCGACAGCCTTGTCGAGATGATGCAGGCTGCCGGGTCCGAAGACGGCGAATCGGTCGCGGTCATCGAACACGAGGACGAATGGTTCGGCCTCGTGCGAGTCTGCACGAACAACGAGATCCGCGTCTTCCTCTCCGACCTGCGAGCCGTCGAGCTCAGCCCATTCGCGGAGATCTTCGCCGATTTCCTCGACTCTCAGCCCGATGCCTATGAAGCCGAACCCGAAGAGGAATTCGGTCTCGAAGAGGAACCTGCTGGCGACGACGAAGACGAGGACGAAGAAGTCGAGATGCTCGAGTTCGACGCCGATGCCGAATGGGGCGGCGACGCCGAAATCTACGCCGACCGCGGGGTCCTTGCCGCCGACCTCATCGAACAGGTGGAGAAGTACCGTTCGGATCCTGCCCGCGTCGTCGCCCACGTCGGTGAGACCGTCGGGTTCGCCGACCAGCTTCAGGCCGCCCGCTGAGTTCACCGGAGGAAGCTTCGTCTGAGCAGGGCGCGGAGCTCGGCTTCGGCGGGCACCTGCAATTTCAGGAGTGGATGGCACTCGCCCTCGCCGAGGCGGCCCTGGCCAGCGAGCATGACGACGTTCCCGTCGGTGCCGTTGTCATCGACGGCAACGGAGCGGTGATCGGGCGCGGTCACAATCGTCGCGAAGTCGATCAGGATCCACTCGGGCACGCCGAGCTCATGGCCATGCGCAATGGCGCCGAGGTGACCGGACGGTGGCGCCTCGACGATGCCACCCTTGTCGTCACCCTCGAGCCCTGTGCAATGTGTGCAGGGGCTGTGGTCGGGTCGCGGATTGCGCGAGTCGTCTATGGGGCCTTCGACGAGAAGGCCGGAGCCGCCGGTTCGGTCTGGGATCTGCTGCGAGATCGCGCCGCCCTGCACCACCCAGAGGTCTATTCCGGAGTTGCGGCGAGCAGGTGCCGGGAGCTGCTCAGTGAGTTCTTCGCCGCGAAGCGGGAGCGCCCTGCCGGCTGAGGAAGGGGCGCGGCGGCACGAACCAGCGGGGTGGCTTAAGTCACTGCCGCTCGATTTGGACGCGACGCAGGGCCGACTGTAATGTTGTCTGCGGTGGCGTGTCCGAGCGGCCGAAGGTGCAACACTCGAAATGTTGTGTAGGGTAACCCCCTACCGTGGGTTCAAATCCCACCGCCACCGCCACAGTGCAAGGCCCCGAAAGCCCTGGTCAGACAGGGTATTCGGGGCCTTTGCGTTGCTGCTACGTCGCGATAGTGCCGATCACAGATCCCTGGGCTGTTACCCCGCCTTCAGCGACCACGTGACTGAGTGTTCCCGACTCAGGCGCGGTCACTTCGGCATCCACCTTGTCCACGGCCACCTCGGCGACCAGATCGCCTTCGGTCACCGTGCTGCCGTCTTCGGCGAACCAGGTGGAGACGACGCCCTCTGCGTCCGGACTGTTCTCCGACAGCGCAGGAAAGATGATCTCCGTCATCGGTTCACCTGCTTGAGAATCGCTTCCCTGATCCGCGCGTGCGTCGGCAGCGCGGCATATTCCAAGGGGCGAGCGTAGGGGATCGGGACATCCGGGTTGGCGACACGTTCGATGGGGCTCGTGAGCAGGCTCGGGTCATGCTCGACGATCCTCGCAGCGATCTCCCCAGACAAGCCGAATGATCGGTAGTCCTCATCGACGATGACCAGCCGTCCAGTCTTGGACACCGATTGGAGAATAGTTTCTGTATCCAGGGGCACGAGGCTGCGCAGGTCGATCACTTCCGTGTCCACACCTTCATCGGCGAGATCATCGGCGACGTCGAGGGCATGGTGGACCGACAGTGACAAGGTGACGACGGTGACGTCGGTGCCTTCTCTGGCCACAGCGGCCTTGCCGATCTCGACAGTGTGTTCGCCTATTGGCACGGGGCCGATCGAACGGCGGTTCTTCGCCATCCACGGCAGCCCCTGGATGCCCTTGTGGAACATGAAGACGACTGGATTGTCATCCCTGATCGCCGCTGTCATCAGACCGGCGGCATCGGCGGGATTGCTCGGGACGACGACCTTCATGCCCGGCAGGTGCGCGAAGGTTCCCCATAGGCACTGGGAATGCTGCGCGCCATCGGAATAACCCCCGCCGACTGCGGTCGTCAGGACCAGCGGAACCTTGACGTTGCCTCCCGACTCGTAGTGGATTTTGGCCATGTGGTTGTAGATCTGATCCATGCACACGCCGAAGAAATCGACGAACATGAGCTCGACGATCGGGCGCATCCCTTCCGTTGCCGCGCCGATGGCGGCACCGATGAAGCCGGTCTCCGAAATCGGTGTGTCGACGACGCGCTGTGGTCCGAATCGCTCGAGTAGGCCAGTGGTTGAGGAGAAGATGCCGCCATAGGCACCGACGTCCTCGCCCATGACGAACACGTTCTCGTCGCGTTCCATCTCCATGCCGATCGCCTCGACTGTCGCTTTCGCAGTGTTGAGCCGACGAGTCGATTGCTGTGCTGTCGTTGTCATTGCTTTCCTCCTGGATTTGGGGTGGCAGTCACAGACTGCCGGGTGCTGTCATTCAGGCGAAGACGAAGTCGCTGACGTCTGCGGGGTCCGGTTCTGGGCTGGCCTTGGCGTAGGAGATGGCATCTTCGACCCGGGTTTCCGCTCTTTCCTTAGTCCGTTGGATCTCGGAATCGTCCAGGACCCCGCTGTCGCGAAGCTCAGCTTCGTAGGTGGGAATCGGGTCGAGGCCGGGGACGCCTTCGAGCTCGGGGCGATACCCCTGGGCGTCGCCTTCGAAGTGTCCCCACAGGCGCAAGGTGTGGACCTCGATCAGGCTCGGTCCGCCTCCGCTGCGGGCGCGTTCGATCGCTTCGGCTGCGGATGCGTGGACGGCTTCGACGGAGTTGTCTTCGACGCGAACTCCCGGAATGCCGTAGGAAGCCGCCCGCTCGGCGTTGGATGTCACCGAGGTGGATGTGGCGCGCGCAACCGAGATCCCCCAGTCGTTGTCCTCGATGACGAAGATGACCGGCAGGTTCCATAGTGCTGCCAGATTGAGAGACTCGTGGAATGCGCCTTGGTTGGCCGCCCCTTCACCAGCCACAGCGACGGCGATGCTGTCGAGTCCCCTACGCGAGAACGCGAGCGCCTGGCCCACCGCCACAGGAAGCCCTTCTCCGACAATTCCTGAGCAGGAGAACTTCACTGCCGGATCGAACAGATGCATATGTCCTCCACGACCGCGGCTGAGTCCGTCGACGCGGCCGAAGATCTCTGCCGTCATCGCTTTGATGTCGACGCCGTGAGCCAGTGCGAAATGGTGAGGTCGATGGCTGGCGGTGATGGAGTCTCCTGGTTTCATGTGCGCGCAGACTCCGGCAGCGACCGGCTCCTGACCGGCAGAAAGGTGCATCTCTCCAGGAATCTGACCGGCGCCGATGTCGAAGACCGGGGTCTTGTCGGCGTGGTACTCACGCAGGATGGCTTCTTCGTAGGTGCGGATCTCTACCATCTGGCGGTAGAGGCTGAGCTGCGTTGCGGGCTCCATGTGAATCCTCCTCATCGTTGAGGACTTCAGTATGTGAGCAGGGTCACGCCGCCACAATGCGAATGATTTCAAATGGTGATAATCGAGGCGTTCATGATTCTGCTCAGGCGCCGTGTTGCTCGTTGCAGTATGACGGCCTGGGCATGTGTGACCGGCCGATGTGATGGTAGGGAAACTGCAATGGCCCCGACCGTCTCGCCTGCGCTGATCGTCGTCGCCAGGCATGAGGTGCCAAGCAGGTATTCTTCGGAGTCGGACCAGACGGTGGGCGTTGTCTTCAGGCTTCTCTCGAGGGCCCCGCGGTTCGTGATCGTGTTCGGGGTGAGGTCGAAGAGATCGTGCCGGTCTATGTAGTCGGCGCGCTGGTCCTGGGTGAGGCCGGCGAGGATGGCCTTTCCGAATGCTGTTGCATGTCCAGACTCGTGAACGCCCACCCAGAGATCGACCGCGGGTGCGCTGGGACCGTCGGCGATATCGACGAGTCGGATCTCTCCGTGGTCGTAGATCGAGAGGTATGTGGCACCGCCGAGCTCATCGCGCAGGGAGCGCAGTACGGGGCGGACCCGTGGGAGCATCTGCTGAAGAGACGAACGCTGCCGCTGAGAGGCCGCGGGCCCCAGCAGGTATCCGTCTCCGGTCTTGCTCAGATAGCCTTCGAAGACGAGGGTGCGCAGGAGGTGGTACGCCGTGGGCAGGGGCAAGCCTACGATGCGGGCCAGGTGCTTGGCGGTGACGGCCTCCTCGCTTGCGGCGACGGCTTCGAGTAGGCGGAGAGCTCTCTGGACGGATCCGATCAGTGTGGGTTCAGGCATGCAGGTCCTCCTCGGGAATCGGCGACGGTGCCGCTCTCGAACGTGGCGCCCATTCTAGCCTGTCCGGCAGCGGATACCCACTCTTTCGCGGCGACGGCTCGCCCCGATGACGGCGATGTCTCACACCCCGCTGATGGATCCAGCCACGACGTTTGCGATGATTGCGTGTGGTTGAAACGCGTGAGCTGTCCCCGGTCAGGTGCCGCAATCGGATTGTGATCGTTGACACATTATGCAAAACAGACTTAACTGGTCAGTCGGAACGGAAGTGTCTTTCCATGATGCGAAAAGAAATTTCTGTTGTGGAGGCTGTGTCCGTTTCTCTGCGCATGTTCAAGGCGCATGGTTGCCAACGATGATGTTGCCGACTGATCAAATCGAACAACTTGAGGTGGTCCATGAAAATGGCTGACAACGACCAACAGCGGGACACGAAGACCGCTGACAACAGCAGCGGGAGTCCCGGTCTGCTCGACAGATTCTTCGAAATCACATCACGTGGGTCCTCGATCAGACAAGAGATCCGCGGAGGCATCGTTGCCTTCGTGGCGATGGCCTACATCGTCGTCCTCAACCCGCTCATCTTGGGCGGATCACAGGATGTCGCCGGCAATTCACTCGACTTCGCCCAACTGACCGCTGTCACCGGCCTCGTCGCCGGCGTCATCACGATCCTCTTCGGTGTCGTCGCGAAGCTCCCCTTCGCGCTCGCCGCGGGCCTGGGCATGAACAGCTTCCTGGCAGTCTCCGTGGTCCAGGAAGTCACCTGGGTCGAGGCCATGGGGCTCGTCATCATCAACGGCATCATCATCGTCGTCCTCGGGGCCACCGGCATCCGGACCGCGATCTTCAATGCTGTGCCGCACGCGCTGAAGGTGGCGATCACGGTCGGCATCGGCCTATTCATCGCGTTCATCGGCTTCGTCAACTCCGGCTTCGTCACCCGCACCCCGGCAGGGCCCCCCGTCCAGCTGGGACAGGACGGGTCGATCGCATCGTTGCCGACTCTGGTGTTCGTCGTGGCGCTGATCCTCATCGGCATCCTCGTCGCACGCAACATTCCGGGCGGAATCCTCATCGGCATCATCGTGGCTACGATCCTGGCCATGATCATCCAAGCATTTGCGAAGCTGGGCACCGTGGGTGACCCGGTCAGTCCGGATCCGAAGGGCTGGAACCTCGCCGCGCCTGAGATTCCCGCCCAGGTCGTCGCATTGCCCGACTTCTCCCTCGTCGGAGCCTTCGACCTGTTCGGAGCCTTCGAGCGCATCGGTGTCCTCGCGGCCACAATGCTCGTCTTCACCCTGGTGTTCACGAACTTCTTCGACGCCATGGGCACGATGACCGGTCTGGCCCGCAGCGCCGGTCTGCAGACGAAGGACGGAATGTTCCCCCGCATCCGCGGTGCATTCATCGTCGAAGGCATCGGTGCCGTCGCCGGTGGTGGAGCCTCCGCCTCGTCGAACACTGTGTTCGTCGACGCGGCAGCCGGCATCGCCGAAGGTGCCCGAACGGGACTCGCCGCCTGCATCACGGGCGTGCTGTTCCTGGTGTCGATGTTCTTCGCACCGCTCATCGGCGTCATTCCGATGGAGGCCGGCGCCGCGGCGCTCGTCGTCGTCGGCGCATGATGGTCACACAGATCCGCGAGATCGACATGAGTGACTTCAGGACCTCGCTGCCGGTGTTCCTGACCATGGTCACCATGCCGCTGACCTATTCGATCGCCAACGGAATCGGCGTCGGATTCATCTCCTGGGCACTCATCCACGCGATGAGCAAGCGCGGCCGGGACGTGCACTGGCTTCTCTGGGTCGTCTCCGCCGGATTCGTGCTGTACTTCGTTCGCGGACCGATTTCGGCTATCTTGGGAGGATGAACGAAATGTTGGGACATCTTGCGTGGGGAAAGGGCCAGATCGCACACGGCGACTGAAGCCCCGTCAGTCGCTGCACTGACGGGCCACCCAGTCAACCGGGTCACCTCGTCAACTCGACACCACGTTCTTCGCTGCTGTTCGCATGGATAACCAGAAGTTTCGAAGAACGAAGCAAATGTTCTAACCATGCACTGTGCGCCGCATAGACGAGGCGCAGGAGGTAAGTGCGATGTCTGCTCCGGCAACTCAACGTTCCACCGCCCAGGTTTCAGTGAACTCAGACGTTCACGAATTCGACGGGCCACCACATACAAATGCTCTCGACTTCCTCCGCGGAGTCGGCCTCACCGCAGCCAAAGAAGGCTGCGCCGAAGGCGAATGCGGGGCCTGCGCGATCATGGTCGCCCGCCCCGATGCCGATGGCTCAACCCGCTGGACATCGATCAACTCGTGCCTGCTGCCTGCCGCCGCACTCGACGGCCAGGAAGTCATCACGGCAGAAGGCCTCGCCGACGGTGAGTCCGTCCACCCCGTCCAGGAAGAGATGGCCGTGCGCGGCGGATCCCAATGCGGATACTGCACCCCCGGCTTCATCTGCTCGATGGCCGCCGAATACTACCGCCCCGAACGCGCCGACGACGCCGCAGAGGCCACCGCTGACGCAGATCATCACTGCGGTCCCAACGGCTTCGACATCCACTCCCTGTCCGGCAACCTCTGCCGCTGCACCGGCTACCGCCCCATCCGCGACGCCGCCTACGCACTCGGCCAGCCCGAACCCGGGGACACGATCGCCCAGCGTCGGCAGAATCCGGCACCCGCCTCGGCGAGCACCGACATCTACCGCCCGGACACAGCCACCGGTGAGACCGGACGTTTCCGTCGCCCCTCCACCCTCGCCGAGGCGCTGGATATCTTGGCGAGCGAACCCGAGGTTCTCGTGGTCGCCGGCGCCACCGACTGGGGTGTGGAGGTCAACATCAAGGGGGCACGGGCGAAGTCGATGCTGGCCATCGACCGTCTGCCCGAGCTGCGCGGCATCCGCCGCACTCCCGAGTACATCGAACTCGGTGCCGCTCATACCCTGAGCGAACTCGAACGCGAGCTCGCCGGTTCGATCCCGCTGTTGGGCAAGCTGATCCCGCAGTTCGCCTCCCGCCTCATCCGCAACGCCGCCACCATCGGCGGCAACCTCGGCACAGGCTCACCCATCGGCGACACCCCGCCGGCACTCCTGGCCCTGGACGCGCAGCTCGTGCTCACCTCGGCGATGGGATCTCGGGTCGTGGAGCTGGCTGAGTACTTCACCGGCTACCGGCAGACCGTGCGCGAGGCCGGTGAACTCATCACCGCCATCCGCATTCCGCTGCCGCTGGCACCCATGACCTCATTCCAGAAGATCGCGAAGCGCCGCTTCGACGACATCTCCTCGGTCGCCATCGGCTACGCGGTCACCGTCGACGGCGGGATCGTGACCAAGGCCAGACTGGGACTCGGGGGAGTCGCAGCCACCCCGCTGCGCGCCACTGCCACCGAAGCCCAGCTCGAAGGCTCACCCTGGAGCCTCGAAACCGTCCATGCAGCGGCAGAGACACTGGCCGCAGAAGGCACCCCGATGGATGATCACCGGGCAAGTGCGAAATATCGGACCGCGATGCTGCGGTCCTCATTGGAACGCTTCTATGCCGAACAGGAGGCAGCACGATGAGCCACCTCTCACAGCGACCCACCGACCCCATCGTCGGCGAGTCCCATCACCACGAAAGCGCCTTCGGTCACGTCACCGGAGCGGCCCTCTACACCGATGACCTCGTGGGACGCCTCGCAGGAGTCCTCCACGCCTATCCCGTACAGTCCACCCAGGCGCACGCGAAACTGGGCAAGGTCGACATCGAGCCCGCCTATCAGGTGCCCGGAGTCGTCCGCGTCATCACCGCGGCAGACGTCCCCGGAGTCAACGACCAGGGCGTCAAACACGATGAGCCGATGCTGCCCGTCGACGAAGTGATGTTCTTCGGCCAGCCCATCGCCTGGGTCCTCGGCACCGACTTGGAGGCGGCGAAGGCCGGAGCCGCGACAGTGGTCGTGGACTACGAGCCACTGCCCTCGCTGGTCACTGTGCGTGAGGCGATCGATGCGCAGAGCTTCCACGGTGTCCAGCCCGTCATCGACAAGGGTGACGCGGACGGCGCCTTCGCCGATGCCGCGCACGTCTTCGAAGGCGAGTTCGAGTTCGCCGGACAGGAGCACTTCTACCTCGAGACCCAGGCCTCACTGGCCCACGTCGACGAGAGCGGACAGGTCTTCGTCCAGTGCTCGACGCAGCACCCCACCGAGACCCAGGACATCGTCTCCCACGTCCTCGGAGTTCCCGCCCACGAAGTGACCGTGCAGTGCCTGCGCATGGGCGGCGGCTTCGGCGGCAAGGAAATGCAGCCCCACGGCTACGCCGCACTCGCGGCCCTCGGCGCGAAGCTCACCGGTCGCCCGGTGCGCCTGCGACTCAACCGCACGCTCGACATCACCATGACCGGCAAGCGCCACGGCTTCCACTCCTCGTGGAAGATCGGCTTCACCGACGAGGGCAAGATCCTCGCCCTCGACGCGACGCTGACCGCCGACGGCGGGTGGAGCCTCGACCTGTCCGAGCCCGTGCTCACCCGCGCCATGTGCCATATCGACAACGCCTACTGGGTGCCCAACATCCGGGTGGCCGGACGCATCGCGAAGTGCAACAAGACTTCACAGACGGCCTTCCGCGGATTCGGCGGACCCCAGGGCATGCTCGTGATGGAGGACATCCTCGGCCGAGTCGCCCCGAAACTGGGACTCAGTGTCCGCGAACTGCGCCGCCGCAACTTCTACTCCGCCGGCCAGGACACCCCCTACTACCAGCCCGTGCGCCATCCCGAACGGATGGAAGCCGCCTGGGACCAGCTCCTGACCTCCGCCGAGGTGGAGGCTCGGGAAGCTGAGATCGCAGAATTCAATGCCCGGAACGAGAACGTCAAACGCGGGCTCGCTCTGACCCCGGTGAAGTTCGGGATCTCGTTCAACCTCACCGCCTTCAACCAGGGTGGGGCCCTCGTGCTCGTGTACAAGGACGGTTCCGTCCTCGTCACCCACGGCGGCACCGAAATGGGGCAGGGCCTGCACATGAAGATGCTGCAGGTCGCGGCCACCACCCTCGGTGTGCCCCTGTCCACGGTGCGGCTTGCGCCCACGCGCACGGACAAGGTTCCCAACACCTCGGCGACGGCGGCGAGCTCCGGCACCGACCTCAACGGCGGTGCGGTCAAGGACGCCTGCGAGCAGATTCTGGGCCGTCTGACTCAGGTCGCCGCCGGGATCCTCGGGGCTCCGGCACACGAGGTCAGCGTCAGCCGCGGCATCGTCAGCGCCCTGTCATCGAAGAAGACGGTGACCTGGGAAGAGCTCATCAACGCCGCCTACTTCCAGCGGATCCAGCTCTCGGCCTCCGGGTTCTACCGGACCGAGGGACTGCACTGGGACCTGTCGCTGATGACCGGTGAGCCCTTCAAGTACTTCGCCTACGGCGCTGCCGCGAGCGAGGTCGAGGTCAACCGCTTCGACGGCTCCTACCGGCTGCGCCGCGTCGACATCGTCCATGATGTCGGCGACTCGCTCTCGCCGCTCATCGACTTGGGCCAGATCGAGGGCGGCTTCGTTCAGGGCGCCGGGTGGCTGACCTTGGAGGACCTGCGCTGGGACGAATCTGACAAGCCCAGCCGGGGACGCCTGGCGACCCAGGCCGCGAGCACGTACAAGATCCCGAGCTTCTCCGAGGCACCCGAGGTCTTTAACGTCTCGCTGCTGGACAAGGCCCACGAAGAGGGCGCGGTCTACGGTTCGAAAGCCGTGGGCGAACCCCCGCTCATGCTCGCCTTCTCCGTCCGCGAGGCACTGCGCGATGCCGTGGCCGCCTTCGGCGAGCCAGGCCGATCCGTGGAGCTGAACTCGCCGGCCACACCCGAATCCGTGTTCTGGGCCATCGAATCGGTGCGCTCGCCAGTCGCCAGCGATGCTTCCGTGCCTGGTGATGCTGCGCAGGGGAGCCCAGAAGGCATCAGTGTCCCGTCATGACCTGGATGGACACAGCAGCCGAGCTTCGCAGGGCTCGAGTGCCGGCCGTCCTCGTCACTCTCGCCTCGGTCCGCGGGCATGCCCCGCGTGAGGCCGGCGCGAAGCTGATCGTCACCGCCGATGACCTGCATGGGACCATCGGCGGCGGCAATCTCGAGATGACGGCCGTTACTCGAGCCCGCGAGATCCTCACGGCCGAGTCGGACTCCGAACCGGAGATGCTCACGCTGCGGCTCAACGACAAGGCACCGGCCAAGTACGGACGTCAGTGTTGCGGGGGAGAGGTCAGCGTTCTGCTCGAACCGCTGCCCGTTCCCGCCTCGGTGGCGATCTTCGGTGCCGGCAACATCGGACTCGAACTCACCCGGATCCTGGCCCGCCACGACATCGACGTCCACGTCAGCGACTCCCGTCCCGAGCACCTTGAGGAGCTCGACCGACTGGAGCCGTCAGTGGCGCAGATCCACCGCGAGTTCGCCGTCGTCGGCGAGGAGGTGCTCGTCGGGCTGCCCGCGGGCACCCACGTGCTCATCATGACCCACGACCACGCCGAGGATCTCCACCTCTGCGATGCCGCACTGACCCGCGGCGACCTCGGCTCCATCGGCCTCATCGGGTCGAGCGCCAAATGGCAGCGCTTTCGGAAGAATCTCGTTGCCGAGGGCCACACACCCGAGACCGTCGACACCATCGACTGCCCCATCGGCCTCCCAGACCTGCCCGGCAAGCAGCCAGCGACGATCGCGCTCAGCGTCGCCGCCGACCTCCTGCGCCGCATGGGCTGAGCCTCTCGACAGACCGACTTTTTCACCTTTCAAGGAGTACCCCTATGTTCATCTACCGCGCCCGTGTCTTCGACACACCGACCGACCCCTTCAGCGGGGGAAGCCTGCGCTCTGAGTCAGACGTCGCACTCGTCGTCGATGACGGACTGATCATCGCCCGCACCGATTTCGCGAGTGCGACCGCGGACCATCCCGACGCCGAGGTGGTCGACCTCCGTGCTGGTGTCCTCATCCCCGGACTCATCGACACCCACGTCCACTACCCGCAGATCCGTGCCATCGGCTACCTCGGCAAACCCCTGCTCGACTGGCTCGACCACTGCGCCCTGCCCGAAGAGGCGAAGCTGGGCGATCACGACTATGCCTCGGCCCTGGCCGGCGAGTTCCTCACCGGACTGACCTCGGCGGGGACCACCTCGGCGATGGTCTTCGGTTCGCACTTCGCCACCGCGATGGACACCTTCTTCACCCAGGCCGCCGAGGTGGGTCTGCGGATCACATCGGGACTGGTCACCAGCGACACGATCCTCCCGGAACCGCTGCTGACGAGCGTGGAGAGATCCGTGTCCGAGAGCCAGGACCTCATCGATCGTTGGCATGGGAAGGGCCACCTTCGGTACGCGGTGACTCCGCGCTTCTCGTTCTCCGCCGGTCAGGAGCTGCTGGCGGCCGGCGGGCAGCTGGTGGCCGACAACCCGGGCATCTGGGTGACCTCGCACCTCAACGAGAACCGCGACGAGATCGCCGGTGTCGCCGAGAAGTTCCCCGAGGCACTCGACTACCTCGACACCTACGATCGGGCCGGCCTGCTCAATCGGCAAACGATCCTGGCCCACAACGTCCACCCGAGCGACCGCGAACTGGCACGGATGGCTGAAGTGGGGGCCGCCTCGGCGCACTGCCCGACCTCGAACTCGAACCTGGCCAGCGGTTTCTTCCCGCTGCGCCGACACATCGAGGCCGGGGTCCGTGTGGCACTGGGCTCCGACGTGGGCGCGGGAACCGGATTCTCACTGTTCAAGGAGGGTGTCCAGGCCTACTTCATGCAGCAGCTCGATCCCTCCGGCGGTCTGCCGCTGAGTTCGGCACATCTGCTGCACCTGGCCACTGCGGCCGGCGCCGAGGCACTGGAACTGAGCGACCAGGTCGGGGACCTGTCCGAGGGCAAGCGCTTCGATGCCGCCTACATCCAGCCGACCGCTGGCCAGCCGCTGGCCGTGGGGCTTGAGCACGCCAGCAGCGATGACGATGCCCTGGCGAAGATCTTCGCCATGGGAACCCCGGCCGACATCGCCCAGGTGTGGGTCGACGGTCGGCTCGTCAAGGGCTGAGGATCAGCGGTGGTTGTCTGAATCGCTGGTGACCACCTGCTTGACGCTGGCGGTGTCGACGATGTCTCCGCAGTCGATCGCGGCTTGGATCTCCTCGGCCTGCTCATCGGGTACGAGCGGGATCTCCTCGCCGTCGCAGTCGACGAACTTCCCATCGATGAACTGATCGCCCTCGCGCAGATCCTTGAGGTTCAAGGGCGTGAGGAAGCGTGCCGGCTTCGCGGCGTAGACGGAAGCGTTGGTCGAGTTGCCGAAGCGCAGCTCGTTGAACAGGAGGTTGAGCAGCACCGCCATGATCGCGGCCGAGGAGATTCCCGAGTGGAAGATCGTCTGCACCCAGGACGGGAAGTGCTCGTAGAAGTCGGGCTTGACCACGGGGACGAGGGCGAAGGCGAGGGACGCGGAGACGATGATGAGGTTCATATTGCCCTCGAACTTCACCTCCTTGAGGTTGCGGATGCCTGATCCCGACACGGTTCCGAAGAGGATGAAGCCGGCGCCGCCGAGGACGGGCATCGGCACCGCAGCGACGACCTGACCGAGCACGGGCATGAGCCCCAGGAGGATGAGGATGACGCCGCCCGCGGAGACGACGAAGCGGGAGCGGACTCCTGTCAGCGCCACGAGGCCCACGTTCTGCGCGAAGGCCGATTGGGTGAAGGAGCCGAAGAAGGGTGCGATGACCGAGGAGGCCATGTCGGCGCGCAGGCCGGCCGCGACCCGCTTCTTGTCGACCGGGGTGCCGATGATCTCGCCGACGGCCAGCACATCGGCCGCGGTCTCGGTCTTGATGACGAGGATGACGATGAGCATCGACCCGATCGCTGCGAGGTCGAAGGTCGGTGCGCCGAAGGGCAGCAGACCCGGGATCGCCACGGGGGCACCCTGCCCGACCTCGGAGAAGTCGGTCATGCCCATGGCGGCACCGATGCCCGTGCCGATGATGAGACCGAGCAGAATCGACAGCCGCGAGATGGCGGCCGAGCCGACCTTGCTCAGCAGCAGGATGACGGCGAAGGTGATGAAGGCCAGAGCGATGTTCTGCACTGAGCCGTAGTCGGCAGCGGCCTCATCGCCGCCCATGGCCCAATTGGCCGCCGTCGGGATGAGCGTGAGTCCGATGGCAGTGATGACGACCCCGGTGACCACGGGTGGGAAGAAGCGGATGATCCGCGCGAAGAACGGGGCGACGACGAAGCCGATGACGCTGGCGACGATGACCGCGCCGAAGATGTCGCTGAGACTGCCGCCGCCGGTGAGAATGGCGAGCATCGTCGCGACTCCGGCAAAGGAGACGCCCTGGATGAGCGGCAGCTTCGATCCGACGAGGGGGAAGCCGATGCTCTGGATGAGTGTGGCGATGCCGCCGACGAAGAGGCTGGCGGTGACCAGCGCGACGAGCTGATCGCCATCGACTCCGGCTGCCTTGCCGATGATGAGGGGCACCGCGATGATGCCGCCGTACATCGTGAGGACATGCTGGAGCCCGTATGCGAAGAGCTTGGGCACAGGGAGCCACGCGTCTTCGGGTCGCTTGGACCCGGGCGGGAGGGACTTCGTCGTCGATTTCTCGGTCATATCTCAGCCTTCCGGAGTAAGCCTCATTACTCTTCCGTATCGTGGATTCGATCTTCCACAAAGTGTGATCTCCACTACGTTCTGCCTCTTTTTCTGCGAAGTCAAATAGGGGATTCGGGTAGCTGGTTTCGGCGCTCGAGGCAAGTCTTCAGTGGTGTTCTGATTTCGAGGATCTCTGGCTTACCTGCCTCGGTGGGTTGACTCCGTCTCAGTTGCCTGCCTATGCTTGATTTCATCAAACGGAAATGAGTTTCCACAATACGGAAAACATGAATCCACACTCGCAGCGACGCGAAGGAGAATCCCATGACGACATTCGATTTCACCAATGCCGACAGCTACATCCTCAACTGCTCCACCCTGCTCACCGAGCTGCCCGTGATGGAGCGGGCGCAGGCGGCCAAGGATGCCGGCTTCAGCCAGGTCGAGTTCTGGTGGCCCTTCGACGGCAACCCCAGGCCCACCTCGGCGGAGGTCGATGAGTTCATCGCCTCGCTTGACAACGCGGGCGTCGAACTCAAAGGCCTGAACTTCTGGGCCGGGAACATGGCTGGCGGCGACCGCGGCATGGTCTCGATCAAGGGCGCCGAGGCCGACTTCGCGGCCAACGTCGACATCGTCGTCGAGATCGGCCGTCGCACCGGCTGCCGCGCCTTCAACGCCCTCTACGGTCTGCGCACCGAAGGCCAGACGCCCGAAGAGCAGGACGAGGTGGCCGTGGCCAACCTCAAGCTCGCCGCCGACGCCGTGGCCGCCATCGACGGCACCGTGCTCGTCGAACCCGTCTCCGGAGCCGAGGACTACCCGCTCAAGCGCGCCTCCGACGCCGCCGAGGTGGTCGATCGGGTCCGTGCTCAGGGCGTTGCCAACATCGCCGTCCTCGCCGACTTCTTCCACATGTCGATCAACGGCGACGACGTGGCCGCGGTCATCGAGGCCGACGCCGCGAAGTTCGGACACATCCAGATCGCCGACGCCGCCGGCCGCGGAGCACCCGGAACGGGCGAACTGCCCCTGCAGGACTGGATCAACCGCTCCTACGAACTCGGCTACACCGGCTCCATCGCCCTCGAATACAAGCAGGATCGCGCCACCGCATTCGAATGGCTCGCGAACTGAAACCGTCTCCACCTCCGACATTCCTCACCAGATAGGACACGAACATGAGCAAGACAATCGCATTCATCGGACTCGGAATCATGGGTCTGCCGATGGCCAAGAACCTCGTCAGCGCCGGCTTCACCGTCCGCGGCTACAATCGCTCGCCCGAGAAGGCCGCCGAGCTCGCGAAGGCAGGCGGTCAGGCCGCAGGCACCATCGCCGAGGCGGTCGACGGTGCCGATGTCATCATCACCATGGTCCCGGACTCGCCCGACGTCGAAGACGTCCTCACCCGTGAGGACGGCATCCTCGCCCACGCCAAGTCCGGCGCGTACTGGATCGACAACTCGACCATCCGCCCCGACGTCGCCAAGAACCTCTCCGCTCAGGCAGCTGAGAAGGGGCTCAAGCCTCTCGACGCACCGGTCTCCGGTGGCGAAGCTGGCGCGGTCAGCGGTGCGCTGTCGATCATGGTCGGCGGAGACCAAGCCGACTTCGACGCCGTGGTCGATGTCTTCGATGCCGTCGGCAAGACCATCGTCCTCGTCGGACCCTCGGGCTCGGGGCAGACCGTGAAGGCCGCGAACCAGCTCATCGTCGCCGGCAACATCGAACTCCTTGCCGAAGCAGTCGTCTTCCTCGAGGCCTACGGAGTCGAGACCACCTCGGCGCTGCAGGTCCTCGGCGGGGGACTGGCCGGATCGAAGGTTCTTGAGCAGAAGGGCCAGAAGATGCTCGACCGCTCCTTCGATCCCGGGTTCCGCCTGGCACTGCACCACAAGGACATGGGCATCGTCACCGCAGCTGCCCGCGAAGCCGGCGTCGCGATCCCACTCGGATCGGCCGTCGCCCAGCTTGTGGCCTCGACCGTCCAGCAGGGCAACGGGGGACTCGACCACTCGGGTCTGTTCACCGTCGTCGAGCAGCTCTCGGGCAAGAAATAATCCCCACCACTATCCGGACCGGCGACAGCGTCGTCGCCGGTCCACTGAACTTCGGTCCTTGACTGGGCCACTGAAACGAAGGAAGAACAATGACACGTATGCGCGCAGTTGACGCAGTGGTGCTCATCCTCGAAAAGGAAGGCGCCACGGAAACATTCGGCCTGCCGGGCGCGGCCATCAACCCGCTGTACTCGGCGATGAAGGCCCACGGCGGAATCCGCCACACACTGGCCCGCCACGTCGAAGGGGCCTCCCACATGGCCGACGGGTACACACGGGCAGCGGCCGGGAACATCGGCATCTGTCTCGGCACCTCGGGACCGGCCGGCACCGACATGATCACCGGACTCTACGCCGCAGCCGCGGACTCGCAGCCCATCCTGTGCATCACCGGACAGGCTCCCGTCGCGGTCCTCGACAAGGAGGACTTCCAGGCCGTGGACATCGCCTCCATCGCGAAGCCCGTGACCAAGATGGCCAAGACCGTGCTCGAGGCCGGTCAGGTCCCCGGGGTCTTCCAGTCGGCCTTCCAGCTGATGCGCTCGGCCCGTCCCGGACCGGTGCTCATCGACCTGCCGATCGATGTCCAGCAGACCGAGATCGATTTCGACATCGACACCTACGAACCGTTGGTGCCATCGAAGCCGGCGGCAACCTCGGCGCAGGCGGAGAAGGTCCTCGACCTCATCGCAGCGGCGAAGCACCCGCTCATTATCGCCGGCGGCGGCATCTTCAACGCCGATGCCGCGGACAAGCTCGTCGAATTCGCCGAGGCGACCTCGATCCCGGTCTCGCCGACCCTGATGGGCTGGGGCGCGATTCCGGACGACCACCCGCTGCAGGCAGGCATGGTCGGCATCCAGACCCACGTGCGCTACGGCAATGCCTCGTTCCTGGAATCCGACCTGGTCATCGGCATCGGCAACCGCTGGGCCAACCGTCACACCGGTGACCTGGGGGTCTATCGCAAGGGCCGGAAGTTCGTCCATATCGACATCGAGCCGACCCAGATCGGGCGCGTGTTCTCACCCGACTACGGTGTCGTCTCCGATGCCGGAGCCGCCCTCGATGCTCTGCTCACGGCCGCACGCGGTCGCAGCGGCGGCGCGAGCCTGCCGGACTTCACCGGCTGGGCCGGCGAGTGCACGGATCGGAAGTCCACCGAGCACCGCAAGACCAACTACACGGACATGCCGATCAAGCCGCAGCGCGTCTACCAGGAGATGAACGCTGCCTTCGATGAGGACGTGACCTATGTGTCGACGATCGGTCTGAGCCAGATCGCCGGGGCGCAGATGCTCCACGTGTACAAGCCGCGCCACTGGATCAACGCGGGTCAGGCCGGACCCTTGGGCTGGACCGGACCGGCCGCGCTGGGTGTGGCGAAGGCCAAGCCGGATGAGACCGTGGTCGCGCTCTCCGGTGACTACGACTTCCAGTTCATGATCGAGGAGCTCGCCGTCGGTGCGCAGCACAAGATCCCGTACCTGCATGTCGTCGTCAACAACTCCTACCTAGGCCTGATCCGTCAGTCACAGCGCGGCTTCGACATGGACTACGAGGTGTCGTTGGCCTTCGAGAACATCAACTCCTCGGGTGAGGCCGCGAGCTACGGCGTCGACCATGTGGCCGTCGCACAAGGCTTGGGCTGCAAGGCGCTGCGCGTCGAAGACCCCGAGCTCATCGGCGAGGGGCTGCGGGTGGCGAAAGAGCTCATGAGTGAGCACCAGGTGCCAGTGGTACTCGAGGTCATCCTCGAGCGCGTCACGAACATCTCGATGGGGGCCGCCCTCGACGCGATCAACGAGTTCGACGTCCTCGCCCAGACTCCGGCAGATGCGCCCACCGCGCTGACGCCGATGGGTGAACTGGCCGCGGCGAAGTAGTTGGGGCGCGGCCGGCGCGGCGCGGTTCAGTAGCCGCGCCAGATGTCGGCTGCACCACAATTGGTATACCATAGTCCCGGGAGCGTCGGAGGGTTGGTTCCGACACTCCCGGGACTTGTCTGACATGCTTGGCGAGACACGTCGCAGCAGACATCGGGCATCGATGCCGTGGAAACGACCGGGATCGATGCCGAGCAGAGAACTTGGCCTGCGGGCCGATGAAACGAGGAGGATGCATGAACGTCGATGACGCCGGTACACAGGGTCCTGACCAGGACTTCGACCTGATCATTCGGGCACAGCGGGCAGTTCTGCCCGAGGGCGTGAGCGCGGCCGAGATCGGCGTTCGTGCGGGCAAGATCGTCGAGGTCGCCACCGGGGGAGCGGTGCTCAGCGGTGCCGCCTCGGCGGATGCGAAGGTTGTCGACGTCGATGAGTCGCAGGTTCTCCTGCCCGGGCTCGTCGATTCGCACGTGCATGTCAATGACCCGGGCCGCAGCGAATGGGAAGGCTTCGCCAGCGCCACCCGCGCCGCAGCCGCCGGCGGGGTGACGACGATCGTCGACATGCCGCTGAACTCCCTGCCGCCGACCGTCAACGTCGAATCCCTCGACATCAAGCGCGAAGTAGCCGCATCCAAGGCATTCATCGATGTCGGCTTCTGGGGCGGGGCGATCCCCGGCAATACCGGTGACCTCAAGCCCCTCTTCGACGCGGGCGTCTACGGTTTCAAGTGCTTCCTCGAAGACTCGGGAGTCGATGAGTTCCCACCGCTGGAGCCAGATGAGCTGCGCGCCGATCTGGCCGAGCTCGCGAAGTACGACGGCCTGCTCATCGTCCACGCCGAGGACCACTCGGTCATGGCCGAGGCCCCGAAGAACTCGGGCCGCAAGTTCAGCGACTTCCTCGCCTCCCGCCCGCGCGAGGCCGAGAACGTCGCGATCGCACGGGTCATCGAGGCCGCCCGCGAGACCGGTGCCCGCGCCCACATCCTGCACCTGTCATCGGCAGATGCGCTGCCGCAGATCGCCGCGGCCAAGGCCGAGGGCGTGAAGCTCACCGTTGAGACCTGCCCCCACTACCTCGTGTTCACCGCCGAGGAGATCCCGGACGGAGCGACGACGCACAAGTGCTGCCCGCCGATCCGTGAGGAATCCAACCGCGAGGCCCTGTGGCAGGGCCTGGTCGACGGCACGATCGACTGCATCGTCTCCGACCATTCGCCCTCGACGGCCGAACTCAAACTGCTCGACACCGGCGACTTCGGGGCAGCCTGGGGCGGAATCTCCTCGCTGCAGCTGGGTCTCTCCCTTGTATGGACCGAGGCTGCCAAGCGCGGCATCGACCTCGCCGAGGTGGTGGCCTGGATGTCCAGTGCCCCCGCCTCCGTCGCCGGAGTGGAGAACAAGGGCGCGATCGCGCTCGGCAACGACGCGGACTTCGCAGTCTTCGCTCCCGACGAGGAGTGGACGGTCGCAGCAGCTGAGCTCTACCACCGCAACCAGATCAGCGCCTACGACGCCCGCACCGTCCGCGGCGCCGTCAAGCAGACGATCCTCCGCGGCGCCCCCGTGAACTTCGACGAGCCCCAGGGCCACCTCCTCCGCGCCCGCTGAGGCGCGCCTCGCAAGGGGCTTCATCGTTACAGCAACCTTCCGGGCGCTGAGCAACCTTTAGCGGGGTTGCTCAGCGCCCGGAAGGTTGCTCAGTTTGATGACGCGAAGCATTCGGGTTGCTGAGGTACGAAGTTGTTGCTGACGATACGACCACCTCTGTGCACAGGTTTATCCACAGAATCGCGGAATATGTTGCTGTTTGCTGTTGAATGATGCAATTTAGTTGTTATGTATGCGCACATCACCGCCGCACGTCTGGTTCGCTTGGGATTCTCTCGAGAGGAAATCCGGCGAGCGCTGCGCTGCTGCCTGCGCAGGGTGGCGCGAGGCCGATATGTCACCGAGTTCGTCTGCGCTGATGCAGCTCATAGCGAGCTTTGGGAATCGATCAAGAGCGGTTCCAGCAGTGAGTTCGTCCAATTCGGGGATATCCGGGACCAGGTCGAGAGACTCAAGGTACTCATCCGGGCTCGAGCAGAGCATCTTCAGGAGGGTCTGCTCAGTCGGCGTACTCCACGTGGAGGAGAAATCTTCAGCCACCTGTCCGCAGCGCTCATCCATGAACTGCCCGTGAGCTCCCTCAGCGAGCATCGGGTGGAAGTTGTACGGCCAAAGGTCAGCCGCACTTATACCAATCTGCGGGTCCGGCGTCGTTTGATACCTCAAACCCAGATGGTCAAGATCGGCATATATGCAGTGACCTCACTGGAGCGGTCGCTCATCGACGTAGCGCGTGACTATCCGCTGAGCGTCTCAGTGCCGATGCTCGACCATGCTTTGCGCTGTGGCTCTGCAGATCTCGACGATGTGAGCACGGTTGTCTCTGCCTGCGTTGAGATAGAGGGTTCGCGAAATGTGGAGAACGCTCTTGAGCTAGCCGACGGTCGTCGGGAATCCGTCGCCGAATCGGTCTGTGCTGTGCGATTCTACGAGTTCGGAATTGTCGGATTCCTCCCACAGGTGAACATCTTCGACACTGCCCGGAACTGGTTGGGACGAGTCGACTTCTGCCATGAGAAGGCCAAGATCATCGTCGAGGTCGACGGAATGGGTAAGTACGGACTCGGCTCCGGGGATCCGAAGAAGGAGATCGAGAAGGAGAAGCTGCGGGAGTCGGCCCTCAGCGCCGCGGGCTATCTGGTGATCCGGTTGACCTGGAGGCAGCTCTACCGATCAGAGCTCTTCCATCACATCCTCAATGCAACTGCCACGCGGCTCTCGTCGAACTGAGCAACCTTTCGGGCGCGTAGCAACCTCGCTAAAGGTTGCCAAGCGCCGGGAAGGTTGCTCAGTTGTGTAACGAGGCTGTGGCTCAGGCGCCGAGCTTCTCGCGGAGGCGGGCGACGTGGCCGTCGGCGTCGACGTTGTATTCGACGTCGGAGAGGGTGCCGTCTTCGGCGATGACGAAAGTAGAGCGCAGCGTGCCTTCGAAGGTGTTGCCGTTGATCGTCTTCTCACCAAACGATCCGTAGGTCTGCGCGAGTTCTGCACCCGGGTCAGAGAGCAGTGGGAAGGTCAGCTGCTGGTCGTCCGTGAACGCCTGCAGTGCCTCAGCGTCGTCGGGGGAGACCCCGAGCACCTGGAATCCTGCAGCGGCCAGGGACGAGAGGTTGTCGCGGAAGTCGCAGGCCTCTGTCGTGCAGCCGGGTGTTGCGGCCTTCGGGTAGAAGTAGAGGATGACCTTCTGCCCGGCGAAGTCCGCCTTCGAGTAGGTCTTTCCGCTGGCATCGGCCAGGGAGAAATCCGGTGCGGTCTGTCCGACTTCGAGCTGTGTCGCCATGATGATGCGTCCTTTCGTAGATGACTGCTTGTGATGGTGATGGTCAGTTCTGTTGCGCGCCCGCGACGCCTGCGCGCGTACCTGCGCCCACGAGCGCGCACGCGTGAGCCGCCGTGGCTTCGATGAGCTCCTCGGCGCGGCCGGAGAGCTCGGCAAGGTCGGCCGGGCCCTGCGCGATCGACAAGGCCGCGGTGATGCCGGCCTCGCGGCATTCGGCGGGGCTGAGGGCGACGCGGCCTGCGACGACGATGATCCTCGCCGAGGCGGGGGCATAGTCGCGTACGGCCGCGACGACCTTCCCACCCAGGGACTGGGAGTCGAAGGATCCTTCGCCCGTGAGCACGATATCGGCGGCGGCCAGGGCCTCGGTCAGCCCCACAGCCTCGGCGACCATCGTCGACCCGGGCACCACCTCGGCGCCTACTAGGCTCGTCAGAGCCAGCGGGATGCCACCGGCGGCACCGAAGCCCGGTGTCGCCGCAAGCGACGACGCTTCCGCTGGCGAGTCGGCGAGCACCTCGGCGAGGTGGGCCAGACCGGAGTCGAGGACGGCAACGGACGCGGCATCGGCGCCCTTCTGCGGACCGAAGACCGCGGCAGCTCCACGGGTGCCGGTGAGCGGATTGTCGACGTCGACGGCGATGCGCCAGCGGACCTGAAGGGCACGCGGATCCAGCGCTGAGGCATCGACGGCGGCCAGGGCCGACAGCCCACCGCCACCGGGAGCGATGGGGGCACCGGAGGAGTCAGTGAAGGCTGCGCCCAGGGCCATGGCGATGCCGACGCCGCCATCGGTGCTCGCCGAGCCCCCGATGCACAGCAGGATCTCTTCGACCCCCTGGTCCAGGACGTGGCGGGCGATGAGGCCCACGCCGTAGGTGTCGGCGCGCTCGGGTGCGAGGGCGACGTCGGAGACCTGGGGGAGGCCGTTGGCCTGAGCGGCCTCGATGACCGCGGTCTTTCCATCGGCGGAGATGCCGAACAGGGCGGTCGTCGGCCGACCGAGGGCATCGACGACGTCGACCGATCGGGCCGGGGTGCCCCACACGGCGAGCAGTGCGTCGAGGGTTCCCTCGCCGCCGTCGGCGAAGGGCAGGTCGGTGATCTGCGAGTCGGGGAACACCTGGCGGGCACCGCGGGCGAGGGCGGCGGCGGCAGCGGGGGCGCCGGCCGAACCCTTGAAGGAATCGGGCGCGCAGACGATCGTGGGTGCTTCCATGCTCATGACGTCATTCAACCTCATTGTCGAGAAAACGATGGCCAAGTGCCCAGAACGCGGACTGCGCGAGGGACTCTGCCACCATTATCCGCTTTGTGGAATAACTTTTCCAAATCCAGCCGGAAGGAGCCGCCGGAGTCGACTCTGAAATTTGACTTAGCGCGAACCTGGGGTCAAACTCGAAGCAGTTAAATGGAAATAATCTTCCGTGATGTGAAACACATTCTCAGTGCTTGAGCATCTCGATTTTCTCAGGAGGTCAATGTGGACCTAAGCGAGTTCAATCAGCTGTCGACCGACGATGCCCGCGCGAGTCTGCGCCCGTGCCTGGACGTCGACCGGTGGATCGACGGGGTCGTCGCCGCACGTCCGTTCTCCACTGTGGAAGCCGCCCTCGAGGCCGCCCGCACCAGCGCCGCTCCGCTGACCGATGACGAGATCAATCAGGCCATGTCCCACCATCCCCGGATCGGTGAGAAGGCTGAAGGCTCGTCCGCCGAGGCGGCCCATTCCTCCCGTGAGCAGGCGGGCCTGGGAGCCCTTGACGGTGACGTCCAGGAACGACTCGCTGCAGGCAACGCCGCCTACGAAGAGCGCTTCGACCGCGTTTTCCTCATCCGCGCAGCCGGTCGCAGCCCCGAGGAGATCCTCGCCGAGCTGCAGCGCCGCATGGCCAACACCGACACCGACGAACTCGCCGAGGTCGGCGAGCAGCTGATCCAGATCGCCGCACTCAGACTCGAAGGAATCCTCGCATGAGCTTCATCTCCGCCCACGCCCTCGACTCCACACTCGGCACCCCTGCCGCCGACCTCGAGGTCACGCTCTACTCCGGCACCGAGGTGCTCGCCAATGCCCGCACCGACGGAAACGGTCGTGTCTCGGAATTCGGACCGGACCACCTCGGCGCCGGTGATTATCGGATCGTATTCGGTACCGGTGCCTACTTCGAGGCTCAGAGGCAGGATCATTTCCACCCCCAGGTCACGATCGACTTCACGGTCAAGGCGGGCGAGGCGCACTATCACATACCATTGTTGCTGAGTCCGTTCGCGTACAGCACCTACCGCGGCAGCTGAGCGGGCAGCACCACCCATAAGACATCAGGGGAAGCAGGCCCCCTGCAGGATCATGATCCTCAACAAACCGCCGAAGTTCGCTGGGTTCGACGCCCGGCAACCTCGCAAATCAATTGGTCACAGCGGCCATGTCGGACTCGGTGACGAGGCCGGCGCGGTTGCTGGCATAGCAACAGGAGCAAGAAGATGAGCAAGGTGAAACTGACAACGAATCAGTACGGCAAGGCGGAGAACCGTTTGATGAGGGTCTACCGTGACTCCGAACGTCACGAGATCCGCGACCTCAACGTCACCTCCCAGTTGTGGGGCGACTTCGAGACCGCACACACCGAGGGCAACAACGAACACGTCGTCGCCACCGACACCCAGAAGAACACGGTCTTCGCCAAGGCCAAGGAACTCGGAGTGACCTCACCCGAACAGTTCCTCCTCGGCCTCGGTGAGCACTTCACCTCCAGCTTCGACTGGGTCACCGGCGGACGCTGGGCAGCAGAAGAGTACGGCTGGTCGCGCATCAACGACCACAACCACTCGTTCTACAAGTCCGCGCCGGAGACCCGCACCGCGGTCCTGACCCGCGACGGCGACGCCAGCACCCTGATCTCCGGCTTCTACGGACTCACTGTGCTCAAGACCACCGAATCAGGCTTCGTCGGCTACCCGAAGGACAAGTACACGACCCTGCCGGAGACCGACGACCGCATCCTCGCCACCGACATCGCGACCCGCTGGATCTACAACACCACGGATCTCGACTTCGAGGGCGTGTACACGAAGGTCAAGGAGATCATCCTCGACTCGTTCACCGACCACTACTCGCATGCCCTGCAGCACACCCTGTACCAGATGGGTGAGAAGGTCATCGAGGCTGTGCCGGAGATCGACGAGATCCGCTTCTCCTGCCCGAACAAGCACCATTTCCTCTACGACATCGAACGCTTCGGACTGGAGAACCCGAACGAAGTGCTCATCGTCGCTGATCGCCCCTACGGGTTGATCGAGGCCACCTTCACCCGTGACGGTGTGGAGGAGAACAAGGACGCCTGGGCGCAGATCGCCGGCTTCTGCTGATAATTTCCATAGTCGGGTCCACGGGAAACACCTTCCCGTGGGCCTGACGTGTTTGAGAGGGAGAACTATGACCCAGGACACAACCTCGGCGATCCCGAGGGGAACCGGTGACGAAGAGATCGACGAGTGGCTCGAGTCCTGGGAGGGGCTTGTCAACCAGCGTGGAACCCTGCGCGCGGCCGAGATCATGGAGGCCCTGCGCCGCCGTGCCGCATCGAACTCGGTGGCCCAGCCGAAGGTCACGACCACGGACTATGTGAACACGATCCCGGCCGATCAGGAACCTGCCTACCCGGGCGATGAGCGCCTTGAGCGCAAGTACCGCAAATGGCTGCGCTGGAACGCCGCGATGCTCGTCCACCGGGCCCAGCGTCCCGAGATCTCCGTCGGCGGACACATCTCGACCTACGCCGGTGCCGCGACCCTCTACGAGATCGGGTTCAATAACTTCTTCCGCGGGCAGAACCACCCCGGCGGCGGCGACCAGGTCTTCTTCCAGGGCCACGCCTCACCCGGCATGTACGCCCGGGCCTACCTCGAGAACCGTCTCAGTGACAAGCAGCTCGACGGCTTCCGACAGGAGGCCTCGAAGGCACCTGACGGCCTGAGCTCCTACCCGCACCCACGCCTGATGCCCGACTTCTGGCAGTTCCCGACTGTGTCGATGGGCCTGGGACCGATCAACTCGATCTACCAGGCACAGATGAACCGCTATCTGCACAATCGCGGCATCAAGGACACCTCCGACCAGCGCGTCTGGGCCTTCCTCGGCGACGGCGAGATGGACGAACCGGAATCACGCGGTGCACTCCAGCTGGCCGCGAACGAGGGCCTGGACAACCTCACCTACGTCATCAACTGCAACCTGCAGCGACTCGACGGACCCGTGCGCGGCAACGGCAAGATCGTGCAGGAACTCGAAGCGGTCTTCACCGGCGCCGGCTGGAACGTCATCAAGGTGCTGTGGGGTCGCGAATGGGACGCCCTGCTCGACGCCGACCACACCGGCTCGCTGGTGCGGATCATGAACGAGACGCTCGACGGTGACTACCAGACCTTCAAGGCCGAGTCCGGCGGGTTCATCCGCGACAACTTCTTCGGTCGTTCACCGGAGACGAAGGGCCTCGTCGAGCACCTGAGCGACGACGACATCTGGAACCTCAAGCGCGGCGGCCACGACTACCACAAGGTCTTCGCCGCCTACCAGCAGGCAGTGAACACGACCGGCAAGCCGACCGTCATCCTTGTCCAGACGGTCAAGGGCTATGGCCTGGGCACGACCTTCGAGTCGCGCAACGCCACCCACCAGATGAAGAAGTTCACCGCCGCCGACGTCAAGGCCTTCCGCGACCGGATGGACATCCCGATCACCGACAAGGTCATCGACGAAGACCCCTACGCGGTGCCCTACTACCACCCGGGCAACGACGCTGAAGAGATTCAGTACATGCTCGAAAAGCGGAAGTCACTGGGCGGGTTCCTGCCCAACCGGAAGCCCGAGAACAGCAAGAAGACCCTGCCCGCGGTCTCCGACAAGGCCTTCTCGCAGACGAAGAAGGGCTCGGGCCACCAGCAGGCCGCGACCACGATGGCCTTCGTCCGCCTGCTCAAGGACCTCATGCGGGAGAAGGGGATCGGCAATCGGATCGTGCCCATCATCCCTGATGAGGCGCGCACCTTCGGTATCGACGCGTTCTTCCCGACCGCGAAGATCTACAACCCGAACGGGCAGAACTACCTCGCCGTCGACCGCGAGCTGTTCCTGTCCTACAAGGAAGCGACCTCGGGTCAGCTGCTCCACGTCGGCATCAACGAGGCCGGTGCCGCGGCAGGCTTCACGGCCGCCGGCACCGCGTACTCGACGCACGGCGAGCCGATGATCCCGATCTACGTCTTCTACTCGATGTTCGGCTTCCAGCGCACCGGCGATGCCTTCTGGGCCGCCGGTGACCAGATGACCCGCGGGTTCATCATCGGCGCCACCGCCGGACGCACCACGCTGACCGGTGAGGGACTCCAGCACGCCGACGGCCACTCGCCGGTGCTGGCCGCGACCAACCCGGCTGTGCGGATCTACGACCCGGCCTTCGGCTACGAAATCGGGCACATCATGCGCGATGGCCTGCACCGTATGTACGGCGAGCACGACCTCGGCGACGACGCCCGCAACGTCATGTACTACCTGACCGTGTACAACGAGCCGATGCTCCAGCCGGCCGAGCCGGAGGATGTCGACGTCGATGGGATCCTGCGCGGGATCCATCGCGTGGCAGAAGCCGGCACCGGCGCCGAGGCTGGGGCAGGGGATCGCCCGCAAGCTCAGCTGCTCGCGTCCGGAGTCGCAGTCCCGTGGGCCCTTGAGGCCCGTGGTCTGCTGGCCCAGGAATGGGGAGTGGACGCGGCTGTCTGGTCGGTCACCTCATGGGCCGAGCTGCGCCGCGACGCTCTGAAGTGCGAGGCCGAGAAGCTCGAGAACTTCGAGGCCGAGCCGCGTACGCCCTATGTGCGTGAGCGCCTGGGCTCCGAGGCCGGGCCGATTGTGGCAACGAGTGACTTCGACTCCACGCAGCCGGACCTCATCCGGCCGTTCCTCAAGCAGGACTTCGCAACCCTGGGTGCTGACGGATTCGGGTTCTCCGACACGCGTGCAGCAGCGAGGCGCCACTTCAAGATCGACGCCCACTCGATGGTCGTGCGCACCCTGCAGCTGCTGGCCGACCGCGGCGAGATCGCCCGCACGGTGCCAGTTGAGGCGGCGAAGAAGTACCGCCTGAACGAGGTCAACGCAGGAACCTCAGGAACCGCCGGAGGCGATTCCTGAGAAAGCAGCTCACTTGTTGGCTGATCAGCCTGGGCTGCTCAGCCTGAATGAGGCGAGACAACGCCGGAGCTCCGAGCCGACTGTGTGTGCACAGGGGGCTCGGAGCTCCGGCGTTGTCGCGAGGGCGGAAGGGGTGGCCCAGTGCATTCCGCGGCTGGAGAGTCTGGCTCAGGCGCCACGGCGCATGTCGTCCGAGATCGCCTCGGCGGCTGAGCGCAGCAGCGGGATGGCGCGATCTGAGAAGGCCTTGTCGACGCGGCTGATGGGTCCGGACACGGAGATGGCCAGGGGAGCGGGCGCCTCGGGGATCGACATTGCGAAGCAGCGCACACCCAGCTCCTGTTCCTGTTCATCGATGGAGTAGCCGCGGTCGCGGATGCGCTCGAGCTCGGTTTCGAGGTCGTCGACGGTGCCGATGCTGTACTGCGTGGGGGTGGGCATGCCCGCGGTCGTCACGATGTGACGCACCTGCTCGGAATCGAGGCCTGCGAGCATCGCCTTGCCCACTCCGGTGTCGTGCATATGGGCACGGCGGCCCACCTCGGTGAACATGCGCATCTGGTGCTGCGAGGCCACCTGGTCGACGTAGACGACCATGTCGCCGTCGATGGTCGCGACGTTCGCGGACTCGCCGAGTTCGTCCACGAGGGTCCGCAGGTAGGGACGGGCGATGGCACCCAGCTGGGCGCCGGCGAGGTTGCCGAGGCGAATGAGGCCCGGTCCCAGCGCATAGCCGCGGTTGGGCAGCTGACGCACCACGCCGAGGTTGACCAGAGTGTTGAGCAGGCGGTGGATCGTCGGCAGGGGGAGGCTGACCTCGGCGGCGATGTGGCTCAGGGTTGCCGACCCCGAGGAATTCGCGATGCATTCGAGGAGTCCGAAGGCGCGCTCGACGGATTGGACGCCGCCCTTCGTCTGGCGGATCGCAGGGGCCTTCGTGTCATTGCTGGTCATCCCAGTTCCTCTTCCTCGTCCATAGAAATTCGTGTTCGCGGATATGCCGGACAGGCTCGACGCTGAGTGCCGCCGGCTGAAAGCGCTGATCGCTGAGCAAGGGATCACTCAGCGAAACTGTCACTCAGTCTAGACCTGAAATGGAAGAAAGTTTCCGCTACAGAGCATTCTGGCTAGATTTTCCACTATACAGAAGATATTATCCGTAATACGGAAAAGACTTATCAGAGAGGATAACTCCCATGGCTGTTCCAAGCCCCGGATACTCAATCACTCTTCGCGTGGAGACCGCAGTCGGTCGGACATCGACGTCCGATCTCGTGGCCTCCGCCGCTGCAACCGGTGCCGCGATCACCGCCCTCGACGTCGTCGAGTCCACCCCGCATACGGTGATGATCGACGTCAGCGCCGATACCCGCGATGTCGCCCACGCCGACGAGGTGGCGGCCGCGCTCGGCGCGCTCGACGGCGTCGAGGTCCACAAGGTCTCCGACCGCACCTTCCTGCTCCACCTCGGCGGCAAGCTCGAATCCACCCCCAAGGTGCCGCTGCGCAACCGTGACGACCTCTCCCGCGCCTACACCCCGGGTGTGGCGCGTGTGTGCATGGCCATCGCGGAGAACAAGGCCGATGCCCGCAGGCTCACGATCAAGCGCAACACCGTCGCCGTCGTCACCGACGGCACCGCGGTCCTCGGCCTCGGCGACATCGGCCCCGAAGCCGCGATGCCCGTGATGGAAGGCAAGGCCGTCCTGTTCAAGCAGTTCGCCGGTGTCGACGCCTGGCCCGTGGCCCTGGATACGAAGGACACCGAGGAGATCATCTCGATCTGCAAGGCCATCGCCCCGGCCTACGGCGGCATCAACCTCGAGGACATCTCGGCACCGCGCTGCTTCGAGATCGAGGCCAGGCTCCGTGAAGAGCTCGACATTCCCGTCTTCCACGACGATCAGCACGGCACCGGCATCGTCACGCTGGCCGCGCTGAAGAACGCTCTCAAGGTCGTGGGCCGCAAGCTCGAGGATCAGCGCATCGTCGTCTCCGGCGTCGGTGCCGCCGGCAACGCGATCATCCGCCTGCTCCAGGTCGCCGGTGCCAAGAACATCATCGCCTGCGGACGCAACGGTGCGATCGGACCGAACTCGACCGTCGACACCGAGCACAAGGTGTGGCTGCAGGCCAACACGAACCCTGAGGGCTTCGAGGGCACGCTCAAGGAGGCCGTCGCGGGCTCTGACGTGTTCATCGGCGTCTCGGCCCCGAACGTGCTCGACGGCGCCGACATCCAGGCGATGAACAAGGACGCCCTCGTCTTCGCCATGGCCAACCCGGATCCCGAGGTCGACCCCGCCGAGGCGCTCAAGTACGCGGCCGTCGTGGCCACGGGACGCAGCGACTACCCGAACCAGATCAACAATGTGCTGGCCTTCCCCGGCATCTTCCGCGGACTCCTCGACGCCGAGGCCACCGACATCGACGAGAACATCATGGTCGCCGCAGCCGACGCGATCGCCTCGTGCATCCCGGAGGAGGAACTCCACCCCGGCTATGTGGTGCCCTCGGTCTTCGACCCAGAGGTGGCGACGAAGGTGGCGGCAGCGGTTGCGGCAGTCTCCTCCTGAACATGGACCGGTCTCCTGAAACGGGAGGCCGGTCGACGTTTTATGAGAGACAATGTGGAGAGACCAGTCCTCCCGCGCAACGATGCTACGAAAGAGAATGTGAAATTGGATCAATCAACGTTGACCGACATCGATTCACTCCTGGCGGACACTGACGAGCTGCTGAGCACTCGCTATCCCGGCGACCGTGACGTCCGGCAGCCCGTGCACACCGTCTACGTCCCCGGGCATCTGTCGAGCCCGTCGCTGCCCCGTGAGTGGGGTGCGCAGGCGCTCGACTGCGTCGAAGCCAACGGCGGGATGGTCCAGCTGGCCGAACGCGTCATCATCGCCTCCCGTAAGGAGACGGTGGCACCCGACAGCCAGACAATGCCCAATCTGCACCAGGTCGCCCGGGAAGCAGAGATGCTCGCCGAGGCGGTCACCACAAAGCTGGCCACCGAACCGATCGAAGACCTGCGGCTGGACTTCGAAGACGGGTTCGGCAACCGGGGCGACGCGACCGAGGACGACTGCGTCCGCCAGGCCGCACGCAATGTGATCGCGGGCCTGGACGAGACGGGTGCACCGGCGTTCTTCGGCATCCGGTTCAAATGCATGGAGGCCGAGACCCGGGCGCGCGGTCTGCGCACCCTTGACCTCTTCCTCGCCGAGGTGATCGCCGCCCACGGATCCCTGCCGACGCAGTTGGTGCTCACGCTGCCGAAGGTGAGCACTGTCGCTCAGGTGTCCGCCATGGTCCTCGCCTGCCGAGCGCTTGAGGCCCAGCACGGTCTCGCCGAGGGCTCGATCACCTTCGAGGTGCAGGTCGAGACCCCACAGCTCATCCTCGGCGCCGACGGCACCGTGCCGCTGGCTCCGGTCCTCGACGCGGGAGCCGGGCGCATCACCTCCCTGCACTACGGCACCTACGACTACTCGGCTTCGATGGGCGTCGCCGCCGCCTACCAGGCGATGGATCACCCCGTGGCCGATTTCGCGAAGAACCAGATGATGCTCGCGGTCGCCGGCACCGGCGTCCACCTCTCCGACGGGTCCACGAACATCATGCCCCTCGGCGAGCCCGAGGAGATTCATCGCGCCTGGAGCCTGCACGCCGGACTGGTCCGCAGGCACCTCAAGCGCGGCATCTACCAGGGTTGGGACATGCACCCGCATCAGCTGCCCACCCGCTTCCTCGCCACCTTCCGCTTCTACCGCGAAGGCGCGGAGCGGGCGGCGACCAGGCTGCGCAACTACGTGTTCCAGGAGGACTCGGCCGTCCTCGACGAGCCGGCGACGGCACGGGCACTGGCCCGCTACCTGGGCCGCGGGCTCTCGTGCGGCGCCCACACCGAGGAATTCGTGACCGGCCGGACGAAGATGTCGATCGAAACACTCAACCACATCGCCGCCACCGGCGCGGCCGAGTGACCTGACCAGCCCCGATCTCAAGGAGACACCACACCCATGACGACGACCGACCCATACACCTACTTCGCGCCCACCGGCGGGCACCCGCCGCAGACGGACCTTCTGACTGACCGCGCGATCGTCACCGAGGCGTACACCGTGATCCCGCGCGGCGTCATGCGCGACATCGTGACCTCGAATCTGCCCGAATGGACGGGGACCAGGTCGTGGGTGCTGAGCAAGCCGGTGGCCGGGGGAGCGGTGACGTTCTCCCAGACCATCCTCGAGGTCGCTCCCGGCGGCGGCTCGGAGAAGCCAGAACCGCAGGCCGAGGTCGAGGGGTTCATCTTCCTCATGGCGGGAACGCTCGAGATCACCCACGAGGGCCAGGCCCACACCCTGACCGCCGGCGGCTACGGATTCCTGCCTGCCGGTTCGACGTGGAGCGTGAAGTCCACCGGCGCCGAGGCGGCACGTTTCCATTGGGTGCGCAAGCGCTACCAGCCCGTGGCCGGGCTGACCCCGGAGGCCAAGTTCGGTCAGGAAGCTGACGTCGAGCCCGCCTCGATGCCGGGCACCGACAACCGGTGGCGCACGACGCGTCCCCTGGATCCGGACAACCTGGCCTACGACATGCACGTGAACATCGTGACCTTCGAACCCGGTGCCGTGATCCCCTTCGCCGAGACCCATGAGATGGAGCATGGTCTCTACGTGCTCGAAGGCAAGGCCGTCTACCGTCTCAACGGCGACTGGGTGGAGGTGCAGGAAGGTGACTTCATCTCGATGCGCGCCTTCTGCCCGCAGGCCTGCTACGCCGGCGGACCGGGCCGCTTCCGCTACCTGCTCTACAAGGACGTCAACCGCCAGGTCGAGCTGTGAGGCACTGACTCACTCATAGACGCTGACACACGAAGAACGGCGGCCCACAGGGTCCGCCGTTCTTTCTGTATTCAGCTGTTGTCAGCTACCAGTCGTCAGCCGATCAGATCAGCTTGAGGGTGCGAGCCGTGTACTCGGAGAGCTCCTTGAGCAGGGTCTCGTCATCGGCGAGGCTGCGGCCCAGCGAGGGAACCATGTCCTTGATCGCAGGCTCCCAGGCGCTGTACTGGCGGGGGAAGCAGGTCTTGAGCAGGTTGAGCATGATCGACACTGCCGTCGATGCACCAGGTGAGGCGCCGAGGAGAGTAGCGATCGAGCCGTCGGCCGAGGAGATGAGCTCGGTGCCGAAGCTCAGAACTCCGCCCTTCTTGGGATCCTTCTTCATCACCTGCACGCGCTGACCGGCCTGGATGAACTCCCAGTCGCTGGGGTCGATGTTCGGGATGAACTCGTGCATCGACTCGAAGCGGGCCTTCTTCGACGAGGCCAGCTCGGAGACGAGGTAGGTGACGAGGTCGGTGTTGTCCTTGGCCACATTGAGCATCGTGGGCAGGTTGTTTCCGCGCACCGAGAAGGGCAGATCGGTGAAGCGTCCGCCCTTGAGGAACTTCGGGGAGAAGCCGGCGTAGGGACCGAAGAGCAGGTAGTCCTTGCCGTCGACGACACGGGTGTCGAGGTGAGGCACCGACATGGCGGGTGCGCCGAAGGATGCCTGGCCGTAGACCTTGGCCTGGTGGCGGGCGACGAGGTCTGGGTTCGAGGTCCGCAGGAAGATGCCGGAGACGGGGAACCCGCCGTAGCCGCGGCCCTCGGGGATGCCCGACTTCTGCAGCAGCGGCAGGGCACCGCCGCCGGCGCCGTTGAAGACGAACTTCGCGTTGACCTTGTGGGTCTCGTGGGAGAGCAGGTCCTTGACGGTGACGACCCAGCCGTCGGAGGAGCGCTCAAGGTCGGTGACCTGGTGGCTGGTGCGGATCGTGGCACCCTTGTCGCCGACGTAGTTGAGCAGCTGGTGCGAGAGCGAACCGAAGTCGACGTCAGTGCCGATCTTCGTGCGCGAGATGCCGTTGACCTGACCGGGTCCGCGGCCTTCGAACATCAGCGGCAGCCACTCGGCCTGGGTGGCCGGGTCGTCGGTGTACTCCATCTCGGAGAAGAGCGGATTGCGCACCATCTGCTCGTAGCGGTTCTTGATGTAGTCGCGTCCCTTCTCACCACGGCCGTAGCTGATGTGAGGGACCTGGTTGATGAAGGACTTCGGCTCTGCCAGGACGCCGTTGTCGACGAGGTGCGACCAGTACTGGCGGGAGTGATGGAACTGCTCGTTGATCTGCGAGGCCTTCGCGAGATCGACGTGGCCGTTCTCGTCCTCAGGAGTGTAGTTGAGTTCGCACAGGGCGGCGTGGCCGGTGCCTGCGTTGTTCCAGGGATCGGAGCTCTCCTCGGCGACATAGTCGAGCTTCTCGTAGACCCGGATATCCCATTCGGGCTGAAGTTCGGTCAGCATGGCACCAAGAGTGGAGCTCATGATGCCGCCGCCGATCAAGACAACGTCAACCTTTTCCTGCGTTGAGGGCATTTCGACTCTCATCCTTCGTCACTGACTACATGTATTCGACTCACAGACTACTCTTCGCCACACGCGAACCAGTAACCCGCCCCTGCGTACAGGAGTCCCGTGCGAGCAACCTCACAGCCGGTGATCGTCCGCAGTCACACGCATTTTCCGACCATTCGGACGTTTAGCGCGTGGACGCCTTGTGTCGCCCGCCACAGGATGTGCAAATATGGGCACATGTCGAATCGCTTCCTGCTTCGTGATGCCCTGGCCGAATTCCCGCCCTATGTGCCGGGCAAACCCCCGACCACCACACCGGGTCTGAAACCGTACAAACTGTCCTCGAACGAGAACCACCTGGCACCGCTGCCGGTCGTCCTCAAGTCGATCACCGACCCCGGGCAGGTGCCCGCGAACTATCCCGATCCGAAGTCGACGAAGCTGGTCGCCGATATCGCGGCCCATCTCGACGTCGATGCCTCCGAGATCGTGCCCGGTGCCGGGGCCTCGGAGATTCTCTCCGCGCTGACGAACATCACCCTCGAAGCAGGCACCTCGGTGGTCTACCCCTGGCCCTCCTTCGAGATGTACCCGATCCTCGCCTCGGCGCGTGGTGCCGAGAAGCGCCCCGTGCCCCTGCTCGAAGACGGTCGGCACGACTTCCAGGGCCTGGTTGCTGCCATCGACGACACGACCCGCCTCATCCTGCTCTGCTCGCCCAACAATCCGACCGGCCTGTCGATTTCGACGGCCGAGCTCGACGGCTTCATGGCCGAGGTCCCGGCCGAGGTCATCGTCGTCCTCGACGAGGCGTACTTCGAGTTCGCCACCGACGCCGAGGTGGTCGATGGGATGGCCGCCTACCGGAAGTTCCCGAATCTGGTGTTGGCACGCACCTTCTCCAAGGCCCATGGCCTGGCTGGCCTGCGGGTGGGCTTCGGCGTCGCCGATCCGACGATCGCGACCGCACTGCGCCAGGTCATCGCACCCTTCAGCGTCACCTCGACGGCTCAGGTCGCGGCCGTAGAATCACTGTCGCGCAACGACGAGGTCCTCGTCCGGGCCAAGGACGTCGCGGCCACTCGTGACCAGTTCGCACAGGATCTGCGGAATGCGGGACTCACCGTCACCGACTCGCAGGGCAACTATGTGTGGGTCAGCCTGCCCGACGATGACGCACAAGACTTCGAAGCTGCCTGCGCAGCCCAGGCCGTGGCCGTGCGGAAGCTCAGCGGCGGGGTGCGCATCAGCATCGGACCCGATGAAGCTCTCGACCGGGTGCGCGAAGTGGCCACGAAGTTCGCAGCCTCGCGGACCGCATGAGTGTGACAGCCGAGATTCCGACCCAGGACCTGGAGGCTCGGCTGAGCCCCGGCGCGCTGGTCACCGACAGGGACGTCATCGACAGCTACGCCTCCGACAAGGCCCTGTTCTGCCCGGCGGGCCAGGCCCTGGCCCTGGTGCGGGCACGCACGGTCGATGACGTCGTGGCAGTGATGTCCTTCGCCACGCAGCACCACATCCCCGTCGTCACCCAGGGCGCACGGACCGGCCTGTCCGGTGCCGCGAACGCCGTCGACGGCGGCCTCCTGCTCAATGTCGCAGCGATGGATCAGGTCCTCGAGATCGACGAGGTGAATCAGACCTGCCGCGTCCAGCCCGGCGTCATCAACCAAGACCTGAAGACGGCGCTGGCCGAACACGGACTGGCCTACCCGCCCGATCCAGGGTCGGTGGCGATCTCGACGATCGGCGGCAATGTCGCCACGAACGCCGGTGGCATGTGCTGCGTGAAGTACGGCGTGACCAAGGACTATGTGCGGGCCATGACCGTGGTGCTCGCCGACGGAACCGTGACGAAGCTGGGCCGTCCGACTGCCAAGGGTGTCGCCGGTCTCGACCTGGCGGCCCTGTTCGTCGGGTCCGAAGGCACCTTGGGCACCATCGTCGAGGTGACTCTGGCCCTGAAACCGGCACTGACGCAGCCGATCACCGCAGTGGGAATCTTCCCCGACACCGCATCGGCCGGACGCACCGTCACCGAGTACATGGGGTCGGGGGCGAATCCGTCGATGCTGGAGTTCATCGACGGTCCCAGCGTGGCGATGATCAATGCCTACGGCGACTTCGGTCTGCCGGACGATGTCGGTGCACTGCTGCTCGTGCAGTCCGATGCCAAGGGCGCCGGGGCGATGGAGGAGCTCGAAGCCTTCCGCCGGGTCGCGGAGTCCAACGGCGGCTCCGAGGTCTTCGTCTCCGACGATCCTGCCGATTCGCAGATGCTCGTCGCAGCCCGCCGAGCGGTGGCCCCGGCGATGGAGAAGTACGCCCACACTCGTGGTGGGGGAGAGCTCGTCGATGATGTGTGCGTGCCGCGCTCCGCTCTCGGGGAGTTCTTCGAACGCCTGGCGCTCATCGATGCCCGCTTCGACGTCGAGGTCGCCACGGCCGGTCACGCCGGTGACGGAAACATGCATCCTTCGGTGGTCTTCGACGCCGGGGACGAGGCTCAGGTCAGCCAAGCGCAGGAGGCGTTCGCTGCGATCATGCAGCTGGGCCTCGATCTGGGTGGGACGATCACGGGGGAACACGGTGTCGGATTCCTCAAGCGCGAGTGGCTCGGACGCGAACTCGATGCCGGAGCCAGGCTGATGCACACCCAGATCAAGAACGCCCTTGACCCGCTGGGGATCCTCAATCCGGGGAAGATGTTCGGCGTGTGACGCTTCGTGACCGCTGATGACTTCGTCACGGTGTGGCGGCAGGAGTTCGCACTAGGGTTCTGAGCACCTAGGAAAGGACTCAGCAATGACGCTTCGCCAACTCCCCATCCTCGACCTCAGCCTGTCTGAGGATCCCGCGACCGCCGAGACGTTTCGAGCAGACCTGCGCAGAATCACGCATGAGATCGGATTCTTCTACCTCGTCGGCCACGGTGTCCCCAACGAGGACTTCAGCGCAATCATCGAAACAGCACAGAAGTTCTTCGCTCTCCCCGAGGATGAGAAGCTGGCGATAGAGAACATCAACTCCCCGCATTTCCGCGGTTATACGCGCACGGGTGGCGAACGCACACGCGGCCGCGTCGACTGGCGTGAGCAGATCGACATCGGGCCCGAACGCGAACCGGTGACGGAACCTGAACACGACTATGACAATCTCACCGGCCCCAATCAGTATCCGCAGTCATTGCCGCAGCTGCGGGAGGTCACTGACGCCTGGCACGCCCAGCTCACGGAGGTCGGCAATAGGCTGCTGGCTCAATGGGCGCTGAGCCTGGGCCAGGAGGCCGATCACTTCTTCGCTGCCTTCGACCGCGACCCGGAATCATTCATCAAGATCGTCCGCTATCCGGCAGCCGAGAACGAGGACGTGACCCAAGGGGTGGGCGAACATCGTGACGGCGGTACTCTCACTCTGCTCTACCCGCAGCCGGGCACCACTGGCCTGCAGGTGCTGACAGATGACGGCTATATCGATGCGGATCCGATCGACAATGCCTTCATCGTCAATATCGGCAAGCTCCTCGAGGTCGCGACGAACGGGTATCTTAAGGCGACGGTCCATCGGGTGCTGCCGACCAAACCAGGCGAAGACCGGATCTCGATACCCTTCTTCTACAACCCTGCTCTGAGCAGTCATCTGCCGCCGGTTGAACTCCCGCCGGAGCTTGCCGCCGAGGCGCGTGGAGTTTCTGTCGATGAACTCGACGCGCTGCACGCGGTCTATGGGCAGAATGCGTTCATGTCGCGTCTGCGCTCACACCCGAACGTCGCTGAGAAATACTACGCGCAGCACATCGCGAACTGAGATGCTCAGAGCTGCGGCACCGAGTCGGCGAGACCGGCGATGTCGGCCGGTGTCGTCCGGCAGCAGCCGCCGATGATGCGAACACCGGCCGACACCCACGGTGCCAGGGTCGACGGGCTCGTGTCGAAGGCAGAGTCCTCGCGCCATTCCATCGTGGCCGCATCGTAGGTCTCACCCGAATTCGGGTAAGCGATGAGCGGGAGGTCCGTGGCGCTCGCCAAGGCCGCCAGCGCGGGGGCCACGAGTGACGGCCGGACGCAGTTGACGCCGACGGCGCGGATCATTCTCGAGTCAGCAACCGCCTCGGCGAGGTTGCTCAAGGGTGTCCGGTCGGCCATGTGAGAACCATCGGCGAGGTCCCCCTGGTCAGCCAGGGTCACGCTCAGCCACGCGGGAATCCCGTACTCATCGGCCAGGCCTGCGAGCACTGTGATCTCCGGCAACGAAGGCTGTGTCTCGATGGCCAGCAGGTCGGCACCGGCGTTGACCAGAGCCTCGATTCGGGGACGGTGGAAGGCGGCGAACTCCTCGTCGCTGAGGTGATAGTCGCCGGTGTACTCGGCGCCGTTGCCCAATGCCGCGCCGTAGGGTCCGACGGACCCGGCGACGAGGGCATCACCGGCCCCAGCCGCGATCTCGACGCTACGTGCGATGAGACGCAGACCCTCCTCGGCGGGGATCGATGCCCGCTCGAACCCCAAGGGGGTCGCCTGGTAGCTGGCGGTCGTGACGATCTGGGCACCGGCGCGGATGAAGTCGGCGTGCACCTCGGCGAGGGTGTCGGGGGAGTCCCGGAGCAGAGCCGCCGACCACAGCTCGTGGCTCAGATCGATGCCGCGGGACTCGAGCGCGGTACCCAGGCCGCCGTCGATGACGAGAGGGTCGCCCGAGCGCACAGCAGCCTGGAGCAGGTGGATGAAGGTCTGACTCATGCTCCCAGTTAAACTGGTCGCGTGACCCGAATCGAATCCTCCGCAGAATCTGAGACAGCGCCCATCAACGACCGCTCCCGATTCGGGTTCGAGGTCGGCACCCGCCTCGACGAAGGTGGTCGCACCGGCGTCATCCACACCCCGCACGGGGACATCGCAACGCCCGCGTTCATCCCGGTCGGCACGAAGGCCACGGTCAAGGCCGTACGCCCCGACGAGGTGGCCGAACTCGGCGGCCAGGCGGTGCTCGCCAACGCCTACCACCTCTACCTGCAGCCCGGCTCTGACCTCATCGACGAGGCCGGAGGACTGGGGAAGTTCATGAACTGGCCCGGCCCGACGTTCACGGACTCGGGCGGATTCCAGGTGATGAGCTTGGGCTCGGGGTTAAAAAAGGTCATCTCGATGGAATCGACCGGCGAACAGAACGATGATCTCGTTGCCGTCGGCAAGGAACGCATGTCGAACGTCGACGACGACGGGGTGACCTTCAAATCCCACCTCGACGGCACCATGCACCGCTTCACCCCCGAGGTCTCCATGCGGGTCCAGCACGAACTCGGAGCGGACATCATGTTCGCCTTCGACGAGCTGACGACGCTGGTCAACACCCGCGGCTACCAGGTCGAGTCGCTCGAGCGCACACGGCAGTGGGCCCTGCGCTGCATCGAGGAGCACCAGCGCCAGACCGCTGCCCGCACGCACCGGCCCTACCAGGCACTCTTCGGTGTGCTCCAGGGTGCGCAGTACGAGGACCTGCGGCGCAAAGCCGCACGCGATCTGGGCGGGATGGACTTCGACGGCTTCGGCATCGGGGGAGCCCTGGAGAAGGAGAACCTCGGCACCATCATCCGCTGGGTGTGCGAGGAGCTGCCGGAGAACAAGCCCCGCCATCTGCTGGGCATCTCGGAACCCGATGACCTGTTCGAGGCGATCAAGACCGGTGCGGACACCTTCGACTGCGTCTCGCCCTCACGAGTGGCCCGCAACGCCGCGATCTACACCCGCGACGGCCGCTACAACCTGACCGGGGCGAAGTACCGCAGGGACTTCGGGCCGCTGGATCCCGACTGTGCCTGCTACACGTGCCAGAACTACTCGCGGGCCTACC
Source organism: Brevibacterium sp. BDJS002 (assembly GCF_028201555.1). Taxonomy (NCBI): domain Bacteria; kingdom Bacillati; phylum Actinomycetota; class Actinomycetes; order Micrococcales; family Brevibacteriaceae; genus Brevibacterium; species Brevibacterium sp. BDJS002. The sequence continues at coordinate 1,007,933 of NZ_CP116392.1, forward strand.
TGCGGCACCTGTACAAGGCCAAGGAGATGCTCTTCTCCACCCTGTGCACCGTCCACAACGAGTACTTCGTCGTCAACCTCGTCGCCGAGATCCGACAGTCGATGATCGACGGTCGCTTCGCCGAACTCGAAGCCGAGGTGCTGGGCCGCTACTACGCCAAGAAGGCCTGAGCGCGGCTAGGCGGTCGTGCTGCCGTCGGGCAGCTCGTAGCTGGGTTCGTGCTTCTTCACGAGCTTGATCACCCGATAGGTCACGGGCATGAGGATGACTTCGACGGCGACCTTGTAGACGAAGCCGAAGACGATGTAGTTGATGAAATCGAGTCCGGGGATGACCCCGGCGAAGGCGATGACGCAGAACAGCAGAGTGTCGACGAACTCTCCGACCCCGGTAGAGGTGAGCAGGCGGACCCACAGCTTCTGTTCGCCCATGCGCTTCTTCACAGCCACGAGCACATACGAGTTCAGCAGCTGGCCGAAGAAGTAGCCGACTAAGGACGCGGCGACGATGCGCGGGTAGAAGCCGAGGACGGCGGCGAAGGCGTCCTGGTTCTCATAGCCGGGTCCCGGGGGTGAGATGAGGACGAGCCAGAACACGAGAGTCGCCAGGATCTGGAGTCCGAAACCGGTGATGACGGCCTTGCGGGCGGCTTTGAAACCGTAGACCTCGCTGATCACATCGCCGAGGATGTAGGCGATGGGAAACAGGAATGCACCGCCGTCGGTGACGATGGGTCCGAAGCCGATGACCTTCGTCGCGGAGATGTTGGAGATGATGAGCACCGCAGAGAACACGGCCAGAATCACCGCATAGTAGCGTCCTCGGGAGGAGGCGAAGGCCGCCAATCTGCCCGCAGCGCTCAGCGCCTCCGGGCCTCCAGTGCTCGGCTCGTCCGAGCCCTCAGGCTTCGGCACCTTCTTCGACAACAGTGATTTCCTTCCCTCCGGTGATCGCCAGCAGCTGCTCATACGTCAGCGGCATCATCGAGTTCGGTGTGCCGGCCGCAGCCCAGAGAACAGGATAGTCCTTCAGCGCCACGTCGACATACGTGGGGATCGGCTGCGGATGCCCGCATGGGGCGACCCCGCCGATGACCTGCCCCGTCGCGGTGCGCACCAGATCCTTATCGGCCCGATCGAGGGAGCTCAGCCCGATGAGTCCGGCCACGAAGTCCGTGTCCACGCGGTGGCGACCGGAGGTCATGATGAGCACCGGTTCGCCCTCAGCGGAGAAGATCAGGCTGTTCGCAATCGCTCCGACCTCCACGCCGACCTTCTCCGCCGCCGAGGCTGCGGTAGGGGTGGCATCGGTGAAGAGTCTGATCTGTGGTTCGATTCCATTGGCTTCGAGGACCTGGGAGACCGCCGCATGGTTGCGGTGCCCCTTCGGCTCGGCGGCATCGACCTCGGTGGGCTCTTCGGCCGGTTCCTCGGCGGGCGCCGATTCTTCCACCGGCTCGGCCAGTCCGCGCCTGCGCAGCAGGGGTGCGACATCGGGGCGGGTGCCGAAGAAGCGTTCGATCGCACTCATCGGGTCGATCGAGTAGCCGGGGGCCAGGATGGCCTCACGGAAGGCATCGCCGGCTTCCCGGTTGAGTCCGCCCTGGGCCTCGAACCATTCGCTGACCCAGGCTGCGATGACCTCCGAGTAGAGGTAGGAGTAGTAACCGGCGGCATAGCCGGAGGCGAAGATGTGGCCGAAGTACGTGGTGCGGTAGCGGGGCGGAACCAGGTCGGTGAACCCGGCTGCGGCGAGTACCTCGGATTCGAAGGACAGGACGTCGGTGATGTGCTCACCGGCCTCCAGCGAATGCCAGGAGAGGTCGAGCATGGCCGCGGCCAGATACTCGGTCGTGTCGAAGCCTTGGCCGAACTTCTCACTGTCGATGAGAGCGGTGACGAGGGATTCGGGCATCGGCTCGCCCGTCTCCACGTGCTTGGCGTAGTGGGGGAGGACCTGCGGGTGGAAGCGCCACATCTCATTGAGCTGGGACGGGAATTCCACGTAGTCGCGAGGCACAGCTGTCCCGGCTGTCGACGGGTAGGTCGAGTTCGCGAACAGGCCGTGAAGGACGTGGCCGAATTCGTGGAAGAGGGTGTTGAGCTCGGTGGGGTTGAGCAGCGTCGGTCGACCTTCGCCCGGCTTGGCCAGATTGAGCGAGAGTGTGACCACGGGCAGGTGCCCGGTCAGCCGTGAACTTGTCACCAGCTCACCCATCCATGCGCCGCCGCGCTTCGTGTCCCGGGAGTAGGGGTCGAGGAGGATGAGTCCCAGGGTGCGTTCATTGGCGTCGGCGACCTCGAAGGTCCGCACATCCTCGTGCCAGGCGGAGACAGTCTCGCGTGGGGCGAAGGTGACTCCGTAGAGACCCGTGGCCGCGCGGAAGACGCCTTCATTGAGGACGGTGTCGAACTCGAAGTACTTGGCGACCTCATCGGCGTCGATGTCGAATTTCTCGGCCCGGTACTGCGCCAGACGATGCTTGACGTCCTCGGGTGCGACATCAGTGAGGCCGTAATGGTCCTTGACCTGTGCCAGCTCCTCGGCCAACTGTGCATTGGCCGGCGCGATGAGCGAGGACACGATGTCTGCGGCCGCATCCGGGCCACCGGCGGTCTGATTGTCGATGGCAAACGACGAATAGGACGGGTATCCCAGCAGCTTCGCCTGCAGTGCTCGCAGCGCCGTGGTGTCGGCGACCTGAGTCCGGGTGTCGCCCTCACCGCCGCGGGCACCGCGGGAGGTCGAATTGTCCAAGACTTGTTTGCGGGTCGCAGCCGATTCCAGGGATTCGAGGACAAGCTGCTGGGTGAAGTTGTTCAGCGGCAGCAGGTACCCGTCGGTGCCTCGCTCGGCGGCCCGATTGGCCGCGGCCGCGACCTGGTCCTCGCTGAGTCCGGCCAGCTGCGCCTTATCGTCGAGATGGACGGCAAGCTCCCTGGTGTCCTTCTGCAGGGCACGGGAGAAGGAGGTTCCTAGGGTCGTGAGCTCGGCCGCGATGGTGGACATCTGGTCGCGCTCTTCCGCACCGAGGCGGGCTCCGGCACGCACGAACTCCTCGACGGTGAGCTCCTGCTGACGCTTGTCCTCGGGGTTGAGATCGGTCGATGGTACCTGTTCGATGCGGTGGAAGAGATCGACGTCGAGGAAGATGCGGGTCCGGGCAGCGGACAGACGATCCCACACCTCGGCGACGGAATCTGCCAGTTCGGGACGGAAGTGATTGGACTCCACGGAGGACACGACCGCGGCGATCCGGGCCATGGGGATGGTCGCGGACTCGAAGCGGACGGTGGTCGACACGAACGTGGGGTCGTTCTCATCAGCGATGATGTCCTCAACCTCTGAGCGTGCGAAGTCCGTGGCTGCTCGAACGGCGGCGATCAGCGATGCGGGAGTGACGGCGGAGAAGTCGGGCAGTGAGAATTCGCCCTGTGGGTCGAGGAAGGCCTCCCAGACATCGATGCTGTTCGGTTCGGAGCTCATCGTCGACGTACCACTTTCTACACGGTTGGAGGTTTGTGCCAGGTCTCGACCTCGATCCTAACGCGTGCGCGCTCTGAAGTGCATGGTCGCTGGTTACACTGGGGATCATGGGCAAAGGGCAGGGGAAGACCCTCACTCTCAACAGCGCATTCCGGGTGGGCTTCACCGGAACACTGGGAGTGGGACTCGCAATCGGGCTGATCGCGGCCCTGCAGTCCGTGGCGACAGTCTTCATCTACATCGGTCTGGCTCTGTTCCTCGCACTCGGTCTCGAACCGATCGTGCTGTGGCTGGTGGAGCGCAAGCTGCCCAGGTCTCTGGCCGTCGTCCTCGTGGTCCTGGCCTTCATCGGCATCGTCGCCGGAGCCGTGCTGCTCATCGCCCCTGCCGTCATCAGCCAGATCCAGCAGTTCATCGGCGATCTCCCGGAGATCGTCGCGGACCTGGCGGCCACGGGCTGGGTGGCGGACCTCGAACAGAGATTCACCGGAGCCGTCGACCTCGACAGAATCTTCAACAACATCGGCGATTGGGTCGCCGACCCGAAGAACGTGGTCTCGCTCGGCGGCGGCGTGGTGTCCATCGGGGCCGGAATCCTCAGTTTCCTCGCCGGCGTCGTCATCGTCGTCATCCTCACCATCTACTTCGCGGTGACGATGCCGACGATCAAGGCGGCCATGCTCTCGCTCGTCGCGGCGAGCTCGCGAGAGACCGTCGAATCCGTCACCGAGGAGGTCACCCGTTCCATCGGACGCTACGTTCTCGGGCAGGTGTCCTTGGGCATCGTCAACGGCGTGTGCTCGGCGATCTTCCTCACCATCATCGGGGCCCCGCTGCCGGCGCTGCTGGCATTCATCGCCTTCCTCGCCTCGCTCATTCCGCTGGTGGGCCCGATCACCGGTTCCATCATCATCACCGGCTCATGCCTCATGGTCTCGCCCGGTCTGGGAATCGCGGCGGCCATCTACTACCTCGTGTACATGCAGGTGGAGGCCTACCTCCTCAGCCCCCGCATCATGAAGGCCGCTGTGGATGTGCCCGGTGCGCTCGTCATCATCGCCGCCATCGCCGGCGGCACCCTGGGTGGGGTGCTCGGCGCCGTGGTCGCGGTGCCCGTGGCCGCCTCGGGAATGATCATCATCCGCAAGGTCGTCGTGCCCGCCCAGGACAAGAGATAGGGCTAGTCCTGGTCGTCGTGGCCCTCGCTCCGAGTGACCCGGACGATGAGGCCGATGAGCAGCCGGGCGATGTAGTAGGTGCCGAAATAGGAGATTGCCGCCGTGACCAGTGTGATGAGCAGGTTGCTCTCATCGCCGCTGGTGACAGCCAAAGTGGCGAAGATCGTCACCGTGATGGCCGCGAGAAACGGGATCAGGCGCAGGACCGGGCTGTCGACTTCACTCATGTTCGTCAGCGTACCAAGACCGTCGACCAGCGCCGAGGTGGCTGTGACCGTTCCGGACGGTCGTTAGGATGGGTGGGATGACACAGACACGATGGAGTGCAGTCCGAGATGACCAGGTGCCCGAGGATGTGGACCGTCTTCTGCTGACCGTCCCCGAGTGGTTCGGCAGACTGGAATCCAACGCTGAGTACGTCGATGATGCACGGACCATGGAGACGTGGACGGTGCGAGACGATGCTGGAGAGGTCGTCGGCGTCACCTTGGTGTCGTGGCATTTCGACCACTCCGCCGAGGTGCATTTCACGGTCGTCGACAGATCCGTGCATGGAACGGGAGTCGGCACGGCGATGATGCGTGCGGTCGCAAGTGATGTGAGGGCACGGGGAGCGGCACTGTTGCAGGTCAAGACCCTGGGAGCCTCGAGCCCCGATCCCAACTACGACCGGTCTCGACACTTCTATCAGAAGATGGGATTTCTCCCGCTCGAGGAGACCGACCTCTGGGATGAGCAGACGCCCTGCCTGATCATGGTCATGCCGCTGGTCTGAAGCCTCGTCGTACCCACTGGGAGGAAACGACAGCACAGCTTGGGTTCATCTGCTGAGACGTGACTGTAGTATGGGAATCGACATGGTATGTGACACACATCACAGATCGGATGATTCGTCATGGCTCTCCAGCAGAAACCCACACTAGTCTCAAAGATCTTCGCCGAATTCCTCGGCACCTTCGTCCTCGTCTTCGGCGGTTGCGGCGCGGCCGTATTCGCCGCGAAGGTCGTCGGTGATGACGGCCTCAACATGGGCATCGGATTCCTCGGTGTCGCACTGGCCTTCGGCCTCACCGTCGTCGTCATGGCCTACGCCGTCGGACATGTCTCCGGCGGACACTTCAATCCAGCAGTGACACTGGGCTGCGTGCTTGCGGGCAGGACCCCAGTGAAAGACGCCGTGCCCTACTGGATCACGCAGTTGGTCGCCGGCATCGTCGCCGGTGGAGTCGTGCTCCTCATCGCCTCGGGCAACCCGGACTATTCGCTAGCGAAGGATGGGCTGGCGACGAACGGCTATGGAGAATTCTCCCCGAACGGATTCTCCTTGCTCAGCGTGCTCATCGCCGAGTTCGTCCTCACCGCCATCTTCCTCTACGTCATCCTCGGGACGACCGACGACAGGTCCCCGGTCGGAATGGCACCTCTGGCGATCGGCCTCTCACTCACACTCATCCACCTCGTCGCCATTCCGGTGTCGAACACTTCGGTCAATCCGGCGCGTTCCTTCGGTGTCGCGGTATTCGCCGGTGGAGACGCGCTCGGTCAGGTGTGGGTGTTCTTCCTCGCACCGCTCGCCGGTGCCGCCGTCGCCGGACTCACCTATAACCTTCTGTTCCCGAAGGCTGTCGAAGTTCCCATCACCGAGGGCGGATGACACTGCCACCCTGGCCCGCGGAGCCACCGGCTTGTGGGCAGGTTCTGCTGCGAGCAGTGGAGGCGCGGGACGCAGCAATGGCTCAGCAGCTGTCGACCGATCCCTATGTGCCGCAGGCGGGTTCACTGCCAGGAAACGCCACCATGCAGGAGGCCAGCGACTGGGTCGAACGCCAGCAGGGTCGTCATGCAGAGGGAACCGGCTTCTCGTTCAAGATTGCGCGGCGAACCGAAGAGTTCGCGATCGGTCACTGCGGTCTCTGGCTGAAGGATCTCGACGAGGGGCGAGCGAGTGCTGGTTATGCGGTTGCACCCTCCGAGCGTGGGCGCGGCTATGCAGCCGAGGCGCTCGCGGCCCTGACGGAGTTCGCATGGACGGTACCCGACCTGCGCCGCGTTGAACTCTTCATCGAACCCTGGAATGACGGATCGATTCGCACCGCCGAACGCGCCGGTTATGTTCGTGAAGAGAGCCTCCAGGACAGACATCGCAAGGTCGGCGGTGAGCGGCGGGACATGGTCCTGTTTGCTTCGGTGCGGCCTGGGCACTTCACGGGGTGACGAACGATGGCCGACGTGCTCGATATGGACTACCCCTTCACCGGCAGATGGCTGGTCCAGAACAGTCCTGCCAATCGGGTGCCGAGCCACGGCACGAGACTCTTCGCGACCTCATATGCAATCGACTTCGTGCCGGTCGATGATTCGGGACGCTCGGCTCCATTCACGTTCGGTTCTTTGCTGCGCCCGGAACCTCCGGAGAATTTCGTCGGCTTCGGCCGTTCGGTGCGCTCTCCGGTCGCTGGAACTGTCGTGGCGTCTCATGACACCGAGCGTGACCATCTCTCGTACCGCGGGATGTCGTCGATCGGATACGCGCTGACTCAGAGACGTCGTGCCGAGGCAGGTTGGCTTGCGCTCGCCGGCAACCACGTCATGATCAGGTGCGATGGTGGAGTGGTCGTGTTGTGCCACCTTCAACGCCGCAGCACTCGAGTGCGCATCGGGCAGCATGTCGAGATCGGCGAAGAAATCGGGCTGTGCGGAAACTCCGGCAACAGCACCGAACCGCATGTGCATGTCCAAGCGATCGACAGTGTCGACATTGAGCACGCTGCTGCTGTACCCATAACCTTCAACGGCACGATGCCTTCCAACGGGGGAATCGTTACGGTATGAGTACTGAGCGAGCGGAACCAGTATGGGGCTTCGCTAGATCGCTGGTGATCAAAGCGGCGATCGCCGAGGTGTGGGAGCACCTGGCTGACCCGGCTCGCCTGAGCCGATGGTGGTGTCCACCTCCGACGGTGCAGATCGATTTCGAACCACGAGCCGGCAGCCACTACGAAGAGCGCTACAACGATGACTCCTATGATTACGTGCTCACCGGTGAGATCACTGCCGTCGACGAGCTGCGCCACCTCGTGATCCGACGGCGGACGAACGGACGCTTCGGCCCAACCGACCGAATTGAAATCGTTCTGGAGCCTCATGGCAGGGACACGAAGGTGAGTATCACGCACACCTTCGCCGACATTCCCGTCGACCGCCGAGGCGAGGCACGCGACTTCTTCTCTGACGGCTGGGACTTCAGCCTGGAACTCCTTCGGCGAAACGTTCTCAACAGCCGCTGAACTTTCGGTCGAGCACTGTGGTGAACCCATGACACCTATTGTCCCCTCGCACTCTGAGACCTATGGTGAGAGGACACGGACACATCCGCTCCGCGCAGTCGACCACGAACATGCGCAGCACGCGAAACAGTGCGTGCGAGGCGAGCGGATGGACTCACACGAAGGAGTGTCATGGCAGTCTACTCAGCACCCGGTACCGAAGGTTCCCTCGTCACGTTCAAGCCACGCTACGAGAACTACATCGGAGGAGAGTGGGTGCCGCCGAAGAACGGCAACTACTTCGACAACATCACTCCCGTCACAGGTCAGGCCTTCACCGAGATTCCCAGCTCCACCGCCGAAGATATCGAAACCGCCCTCGACGCGGCCTGGGCAGCAGCACCGGCCTGGGGAAAGACCTCGGTGACCGAGCGCTCGAACATCCTGCTCAAGATCGCTGATCGCATGGAGGCCAATCTTGAGATGATCGCGGTCGCCGAGACCTGGGACAACGGCAAGGGCATCCGCGAACCACTGGCCGCCGACATTCCACTGGCCATCGACCACTTCCGCTATTTCGCCTCGGCGATACGGGCTCAGGAAGGCGGACTCTCCCAGATCGACGACGATACGGTCGCCTATCACTTCCACGAGCCGCTCGGCGTCGTCGGACAGATCATTCCGTGGAACTTCCCCATTCTCATGGCCACGTGGAAGCTGGCACCGGCACTGGCGGCAGGCAACTGCGTCGTCCTCAAACCCGCCGAGCAGACCCCGGCATCGATCCTCATCCTCGCCGAACTCGTCGGCGATCTGCTGCCAGCCGGTGTGCTCAACATCGTCAACGGCTTCGGAGTCGAAGCGGGCAAGCCCCTGGCCTCGAACAAGCGGATCAAGAAGATCGCCTTCACCGGCGAGACGACGACCGGCCGACTCATCATGCAGTACGCCTCGCAGAACATCATCCCGGTGACTCTGGAACTCGGCGGCAAGTCGCCGAACATCTTCTTCGAAGACGTGCTCGCCGCTGATGACAGCTACCGCGACAAGGCACTCGAGGGCTTCGCAATGTTCGCTCTCAATCAGGGCGAGGTCTGCACCTGCCCATCGCGTGCACTCGTCCAGGAGTCGATCTTCGATGACTTCGTCGCTGCCGGAGTCGAACGTGTCCGCTCGATCAAGCAGGGCAACCCGCTCGACACCGACACCCAGGTCGGCGCGCAGGCCTCGAACGATCAGTACGAGAAGATCATGTCCTACCTGAAGATCGGCAAGGACGAAGGCGCCGAGGTGCTCATCGGCGGTGACAAGGCCGAACTCGAGGGCGACCTCTCCGGAGGCTTCTACGTCCAGCCCACCATCTTCAAGGGCTCGAACAATATGCGGATCTTCCAGGAGGAGATCTTCGGCCCCGTCGTCGCCCTGACCTCGTTCAAGGACTACGACGACGCCATCACCACGGCCAATGACACGCTCTACGGACTCGGCGCCGGCGTCTGGGCCCGGACCGGCAACACCGCCTACCGGGCAGGCCGAGACATCCAGGCCGGTCGCGTCTGGGTCAACAATTACCACGCCTATCCGGCACACGCTGCCTTCGGCGGATACAAGTCATCGGGAATCGGCCGAGAGAACCACCTGATGATGCTCGACCACTACCAGCAGACGAAGAACCTGCTGGTCAGCTACTCGGAGAACGCGAAAGGATTTTTCTGATGAGTGAATCTACACAGACCGCGGCGCTGGAATCAGCGCCGACCATCGACGGGGAGGAGAAGTCGAGGGTGGCCATGACACAGGCCGCTGTCGACCTCCTCGGCGATCTGGTCGCCAAGCACGGCCAACTGATGTTCCACCAGTCGGGTGGCTGCTGCGACGGGTCCTCGCCGATGTGCTTCCCCGAAGGCGACTTCCTGACCTCGGAGGCCGACGTTCTCCTCGGCCACTTCGAACTGCCCGTCGATGACGCAGAGAAGGCGGGCCTCGACTTCTGGATGTCGGTCGAGCAGTTCGAGTACTGGAAGCACACCCATCTCACGATCGATGTGGTTCCTGGACGTGGCAGCGGCTTCAGCGTCGAGTCCCCGACAGGCAACCGCTTCATCATCCGGTCCACCCTCATGGACGTCGGCTGAGATACCGCTAACCCTCGCCGAGGTGGCGCTTCGGTGCCGCACGGACGTGGGCTCTCTCGCCCTGCTTGCCGACGAGGCTGAGGAACTCGACGGGCCCTGCACTGGTGGCGCCGAACCAGTGCGGGGTGCGGGTGTCGAACTCGGCTGCCTCGCCGGGTTCCATGATGAGATCGTGCTCGCCGAGGACGAGGCGAAGGTTGCCGTTGAGGACGAAGACCCAGTCGTAGCCCTCGTGGCTGCGCAGCTCTGGCGTGGCCTCATCCGAGCCTGTCGGCAGCACGAATTTATAGGCCTGGATGCCCCCTGCCCGACGCGTCAGCGGCAGGATCGTCCGGCCGTCGCGAGTGGGCAGGGGCCGCAGATTGATGCGCGGATCCCCGGTCGGGGGCGCGTCGACGAGTTCGTCGAGAGTGGCCCCGAACGCTCGCGCCAAGGGCAGGAGCTGTTCGAGACTGGGACGGCGGTGCCCGGCCTCAAGGCGCGAGAGCGTGCTGATCGAGATGCCGGTCTCTTCGGACAGATCGGTGAGAGTGATGTCGCGGCGCTGCCGTAGCTGCTTCAGCCGTGGCCCAACAGCATCGAGAGTGCGGTCCATGAGTTCATCCATGCCCCTTATTTTGCCATTCGGCAAAACTGTTTGCAATACTGCGAATAGGTTGTCACCATCGAAGTATCGGAGCGCCGCAGCGGCGACTCCACATACTTTGAGAGGACCAGGACATGGCAGAGAAGCAGAGCGCGATTCGAGACGTCGTGATCGTCGGAGCCGGTGCGGCCGGACTCAGCGCTGGCCTGACCCTGGCCCGCGCACGCCGGAGGGTGACAGTCATCGATGCCGGCCACCCGCGCAATGCTCCGGCCGACGGGGTCCATGGGCTCCTCGGACTCGAAGGCATCAGCCCCGCAGAGCTGTTGACCCGAGGCCGAGACGAAGTGCAGAGCTACGGCGGCGAGATCATCGACGGCCAGGTCACCGAAATCAGCGGCGAAGTCGACAGGTTCACAATCACCGTGGACAACGGCGAAGAGATCGTCGGCAGACGGCTGCTCATGGCGACCGGCCTCGTCGACGAACTGCCCGAGATCCCGGGCGTGCGCGAACAGTGGGGTCGTGGCGTCCTTCACTGCCCCTACTGCCACGGATGGGAGGTCCGCGACAGTCGCATCGGCATCCTCGCCACCAGTCCGATGGCCATCCACAAGGCCTTTCTGTTCAAGCAGTGGAGCCCTCATGTGATGCTCTTCTCCGGAGACCAACAGCTGAGCGAGGAAGATCAGGTCAAACTTCGCGCGCTCGACATCCCAGTCATCGACGGGGACATCGACAGCCTGGAGATCACCGATGACACGCTCACGGGTGTGCGTCTGGGTGATGGACAGGTCATTGCCGTGGATGCTGCAGTCGTCGCTACGCCGATGGTTGCCCGCACCGAACTCTTCGCAGGGATCGGGCTCGAGCCCACGGCCCGTCCTGCTGGGGCTTTCATCGAAACCGAAGCCTTCGGGCAGACAGCGGTCCCCGGCGTCTGGGTGGCCGGCAATGCTACCGACATCGGAGCGCAGGTCAGTGGTGCGGCAGCGGCCGGTGCGCTCGCCGCACAGCACATCAACACCGACCTCATCTTCACCGACCTCGATCGCGCAGTGGCGCAGCACGAGACCGAGCAGGCACAGGAGGCAAGCTGATGACACACTCATTCGACAAGACCTACTGGGATCAGACCTGGACCGGTGAACGCGCCCCAGCGATGAGCTCAGGCGATCCGAACCCCCACCTGATCAAGGAGGTCAGCGGACTCGAATCCGGAACCGCACTCGACGCCGGCTGCGGTGCCGGAGCAGAGGCCATCTGGCTGGCAGCTCAGGGCTGGGATGTCACCGGAGCCGACGTTGCGAATGCAGCACTTGACCACGCGAAGGACCGCGCTGCGGTCGCCGGAGTCAGTGACCGGGTGCGCTGGATCCAGGCCGATCTCTCCAGCTGGGCGCCGGAGACGCAGTACGACCTGGTCACCACCCACTACGCGCATTCGGCAATGCCTCAGCTGGACTTCTACGGGCGCATCGCGGATTGGGTGGCACCCGGGGGAACACTCCTCATCGTCGGCCACCTCCACCACGGCCATGGCGACTCTCACGGCGATTCTCACCCGCCGGCAGTAGCCTCAGCGACTGCCGACTCGATCACTGAGCGTCTCGATCGAGTCGTCTGGACCGTCGTCACCGCCGAGGAATCCCAGCGCACCATGGCAGGACCCGGTGGCCGCACAATCACCATCGACGACGTCGTGGTGAGGGCAGTGCGCAGCCGCTGAGCCGCGTCACTTTCCGGGTGCGAGCACCTCGGGTTCGCCGAGGGAGAGCATGAGGCGGTTGGCCCAGTTGAAGAAGGCTGCGCAGTTGAGTACGTCGATGATGTCGCCATCGTCGAGGCCGGCCTCGCGCAGTGCATTGACATGCGCAGGACCGAACGCCTGCGGGGTCAGCGTGAGAGCCGCGGAAGCGTCGACGACAGCGTCCCAGACAGCATCGCCGAGGTTCGACGGCGTTTCCACACCCGTGTCGAGCAGCGTCTGCACCAGGTCCCGGCGACCCGACTCCTCCGTGGCCCGGTCCGAGTGGATCGAGGCGCAGAACAGGCACCCGTTGAGACGTGAGGCCACGGTCGCGGCCAGCTCACGTTCGGCCCGGCCGAGCCCGTCGGTGGTGTTGAAGAAGATGTCGAGGTCGGTCAGTGTTCGTGCCCGCAGGGCCGCCGGATCCCTGGCCAGGAGCCGGAAGTAGGGGTTCTTCGCCCGCCCCGCCTCGATGAGTGCCTCGCGCTGGACATCGGTCAGGTCCGCCTCGGCGACAGGGGAGATCCAGGGCACCCAGCCCAGCCCGGACTGCTGGAACAGTTCCGGACGTGTGAGTCCGGGATAGGTGCTGACGCGCTTGCCGACTCGGGCCAGAGCCTCGCTGCCTTTCGACGAGGCAGCAGATTCCCTCGCCGAGGTGGCCTCGCCGTCACCGTCGCCCGCTTCGGGCGGTTCGTCCGAGACCGGGGGCAGGGTCGTCGCCGGTGCGTGGACCAGGGCAGTGAGTCCGGTGCTGATGCGGATCTGGAAGTTGAGGAATGACACGAGCTGCGCGAGCGTGACGATCGAGTCTTCGTCCCAGCCGGCGTCGAGGAGCAGCGCCATGTGTTCGGGACGTGAGTCGCGGGGATGCAGAACTAGGAGATGGGCGAATTCGAGGCCGGCGGCCAGCTGTGCGCCCAGCACCTCGCTCGACTTCTTCTCCACACTCAGCCAGGGTCCCGGGACGTTCTCGGCCGCCAGGGCAGCCGATTCGAAGGTTCCGTAGGGGCCGCGCACGGTCGAACGGGAGTCGAGTTCGAGCAGCACCTCATCGAGGAGTTCGGCGATCTCCCAGGAGGCGACCTCGTCTTCGTCACGGAGGAGGTCACGGTAGAACTCCTCGGCCGCGGGCGCGCCGAGGAGGCCGGCCGTGAATGCGGCGACGGCATAGCGGTCACGGTGGGAGAACCCACCGGTCTCAACTGGTTCGAGCAGCGCTTCGAAGCTGAGCTGGGCGTTGTCCTTGGCCTGTGCACGGTGATCGCGCAGCTTGTCGAGGGGGTCCTGTGCGGCGATTCCGGCGAGGGTGTTGATGATGTCGGTCATGTCAGGCCGCCTGTTCCGTCGTGAGCGTCAGTCCCAGGGCCGGGGCCACCTCGGTGGCCAGGAGTTCGATGGACCGCAGCGTCGTCTCATTCGTCGCCGGCACCGAGTGTACCTGGAAGCTGACGTCGGTGGCCCGGTTCAGCACACGGTCTGTCGCCAGGCGTTCGATGACCTGCTCGGGGGTGCCGAGGTAGGTGTCGGTGGCGATGAGCAGCTCGTCCAGGCTCAGCCCCGAGGTGTCATAGCCGACGAGGCGATCTGCCTCGGCCCGCAGCGCCGGTTCGGTCCGGGCGCGGAGTTCGGGCAGCGCTGCGGCATCGGCGACGACGGCCGTGCGCGATGCCAGGATTCGGGGCTCCACACCGGAGGGAAGGTTCGCCAGGTAGGTGTCGATGACCGGCAGCTGCACCTCGTCGAGGGTTGCTTCGGGCTTGTCCTGGGAGCGGGGTTGGGTGCGCGAGAGCATGAGGCCATTACCGGCGGCACCGGCAGCTCCGGATCCGCCGGAGGAGAAGGTGGCCTGCCAGAGGCGCTCGGAGAGCCGGGTCGGTTCCGGATAGAGCGCATGCCCGGTCTCCAGGGACTGACCTGCCAGCAGAGTCTTCAGTGCCGCGAGGTTGTCGGCGAAGACCTCACGTCGTTGATCGAAGCTGGTGCCGAAGGCGGGGAAGGACTTCGGGTTTCCGCCCGAACCGAGCCCGATCTCCAGGCGTCCCCCGGAGAGCACGTCGGTGACCGCAGCGTCTTCGGCCACACGCACGCCGTTCTCCATGGGCAGGGTGATGATCGCCGTGCCCAAGCGGATCCGCGAGGTCTGGGCTGCCGCATGGGCGAGGAACACGAGTGGGGAGGGCAGGCCGCCCTCGGTCGCAGAGAAGTGGTGCTGGGCCACCCACGCGGAGTCGAAGCCGTGGGCCTCGGCCGCCTGGATCTGTTCGAGTGCGAACCGGTAGCGCTGAGCTGCCGGGGCGTCCTCGAGCAGGCGGGTGAAGAATCCGAGCCGGGGACCGGTGGAACTGTTCGTCATCGTGTCAGTCTCAACTTTCTGCTGCGGTGAGCAATGTGGGTGTCGAAGCGGCGCTGTCTCCGTTGCCGTGGAGCATCACGGGGCGGGGGATCGCATCGAGGAGGGTGCGCGTGTACTGAGTCTGCGGGCGAGCGAAGAGGTCCTCCGTCGGTCCGTTCTCCACCAGTCGTCCCTGCGACATCACCGACACGGTATCAGCGATCTGTCGCACGACAGCGAGATCGTGGGAGATGAAGACATAGGTCAGTCCCAGGTCAGATTGGAGATCGTCGAGGAGGGTCAGAATCTGGGCCTGCACGGTCACGTCGAGGGCCGAGACGGCCTCATCGAAGACGACGAGCTCGGGGCCGGCGATGAGGGCCCGCGCGATCGCCACCCGCTGCAGCTGACCGCCGGAGAGCTCGGCCGGTCGGCGCTCGCCGAACTCGGTAGGCAGGGCAACCCTCTCCAGGGCCTCGGCGACGAGGGTCGGTCGCGAATTCCGGGAACCGATGCGGAAGTTGCGCAGCGGTTCGGTGAGTATCTGGCCGATGGTGTGCTTGGGATCCAGTGCCGAGTACGGGTTCTGGTGCACGAGCTGGACCGTGCGGCGGAAGTCGCGCAGGCGGGCCCGCTCCGCACGACCGCGCAAAGAGTCATCGGTGTCGAAATTGCCGACGCGGATGCGACCGGACTGTGGGGTGAGGAACCCGGCCAGGGCCTTGCCCGTCGTCGTCTTCCCTGAACCGGATTCGCCCACGATGCCGTGGGTGGTGCCGCGTTCGACGTGCAGTGACACGTCGTCGATGCCGATGACCTGATCATCGTTGCGGGCATAGACCTGAGTCAGGCCCTCGACCGAGACGAAGGGGGCCTGCGCCTCGGCGAGTGCGGCGGTGGTTGTGGCCTGTCGGTGGGTCTTCGTCTTCAGCGCCGGGGCGTCGGCAAGCAGCCGCGAGGTGTAGTCGGTGGCAGGCCGGGAGAAGATCTGAGCCGCCGGTCCGGCCTCGACGACGCGTCCGGACTGCATGACGACGACCTCATCGGCGCGTTCACCGGCGACGGCGAGGTCGTGGGTGATGAAGAGGACGCCCATCTCGGTCTCTGCGCGCAGCTCATCGAGGAGATCGAGGACCTGCTTCTGCACGGTCACGTCGAGGGCCGAGGTCGGCTCGTCGGCGATGAGCAGTCGTGGGCGCAGTGCGATCGCGGAGGCGATGAGGACTCGCTGGCGCATTCCCCCGGAGAGCTCATGCGGGAACTGATCGGCGCGCATCTGTGGCCGATCGATGCCGACTCTGGTCAGCAGTTCGATGACCTGGGCACGGGCAGACTTCCGATCGGCGCGCTTGTGGATCCGCAGCGCCTCGGCGACGGATTTGCCGATGGTCTGCAGCGGATTGAGTGAACTGCCGGGGTCCTGGGGGACGTAGCCGATCTGACTGCCGCGGATCCCACGCCAGCCGCTGGTTCCCAAGCCACCGAGATCGACTTCACCTAAGTGGATGTGCCCGGTCGTGATCTGCGCGGACTCCGGGAGGAGGCCGATGGCGGCATTCGCGGTCGTGGACTTGCCGGACCCGGACTCGCCGACGACCGCGGTCATCGACCCGGCGCGCACGGCGAAGGTCACGCCGTCGACGGCCGGGGCCGAGGACTGGGAGTAGGCGACACTGAGATCCTGCACGGACAGCAGGGGTGCGGACTCGGTCATGATGTCACCTTTCTCAGGGTGTTGCCGATTTGGTGGGTGGCCAGGACGATGGCCATGACGACGAAGCCGGGCAGCACGGTCAGCCACCATGCGGTGGCGACGAAGTTGCGGCCCTCGGCGATGATGAGGCCCCATTCCGGTGTCGGCGGGGGAGTCCCGTAGCCCAGGAAGCCCAGCGTCGAGATCTGGAGGATCGCGGATCCGATCTGGAGGACGGCCAGGGACAGCACGGGCGAGATCGAGTTGGGCAGGATATGGCGGACGAGGACGGAGAAGAAGGTGCCGCCCGAACCGTAGGCCGCGGCCACGAAGTCGCTGGTGTTGATGCGCACCGCCTCTGACCTCGACAGTCGTGCGAACTGGGCGATGGCCGTGACGCCGACGGCGATGGCCGCGTTGATGGTGCCGAAGCCCAAGACGACGACGATCGAGAGGCTGAGCAGGATCGCCGGGATCGAGAGCAGCACGTCGATCAAGCGCATGAGCACATCGTCGACCCAGCCGCGGCGGGTGCCGGCGATGAGCCCGATGGCCGTGCCCACGATGAGTCCGACACCGACAGCCACGAGTGCTGCGAGCAATGACTGTGACGCGCCGTAGACGACGCGGGCGTAGGCATCACGTCCGGTCTGGTCGGTGCCGAACCAGTGGTCGAGGCTGGGGCCAAGCAGCGCCGGAGTGGTGCCGCCGTCGTTGGGGTCATGCTGGGTGAAGAGTCCGGGGAAGAGCGCCCACATGATGGCGATGAGCAGGACCAGGGCCGAGACGATGGTGGCGGGGCCGATGTTCGCGCGGGTGCGGGTGCGTCGCTTCGCCGGAGAGCCCGGCTTACCGGTGCCCGAGGTGGGGGCAAGACTGCTGATGAGGCTCATGAGTGGGTGTCCTTGTCGTCCCAGTCGAGATCGACCCCGACGCTGGCCGCGGTCGTCGACAGTGCCCGGCGAGTGGGTTCATCGGCAGGCTTCTTCCCCGCCGAGGCGGCCCCGGGCTGTGTGCGCAGCCGGACGTCGATGACGGGGTAGAGGAGGTCGACGATGAGGTTGATGGTCACGTAGGCCAGGGTCGCGATGACGACGACGGCCAGGAGGATCGGGTTGTCGCGGTGGGTCACGGCCTGGGCGGTGATCTGGCCGATTCCGTTGCGCCCGAATACGGTCTCGGTGACCACGGCGCCGGCGACCAGTTCACCGAAGACGAGGCCGATGATCGTCAGGCCCGGCAGGACGGCGTTGCGGGCGACGGTGTGGACGAGGATCCACAGCTCACCGGCACCCTTCGCCGAGGTGACCTTGACGAATCCGGAGGCCTTGACGTCGGTGATGGAGCGGATGAGGACCTGCGCGATGGGGGCCGAGAGCGGCACCGCCACGGTCAGGGTTGGGAGGACGAGCGCCTCGGCGGGGCCGGGTGAGACCACGGAGACGAACCCGAGCTGGAAGGAGAAGATCTGGATGAGCAGGATCCCCAACCAGAAGACGGGAATCGAGATGAAGAGGCTGGGCACCGAGTCGAGCAGCTTCCGCAGCCAGGCGAAGGGCCCGTAGGTTGCCAGCACCGCGATGACAACGGCCAGGACCAGGGCGGAGACGAACCCGGACAGGGCGAGCACCGCGGTCGAGGGCAGGGCCGCGGCGATGATCGTCGACACCGCGGCACCGGTCTGGACGGAGAAGCCGAAGTTGCCGGTGAGGAACCCTCCGAGGCTGAGGAAGTAGCGGCTGATCCACGACTCATCGGCCCCGGTCTCGGTGCGGATCTGCGCGATCTGGTCGGGAGAGAGACCCAGTGCAGGGTCGGCGAATCTGGCGGTGACACCGTCGCCGGGAATGAGGCTGAGCAGGATGAAGGCCGCGGTGAACGCGAGCAGCAGCACGAGCAGTGCCTGGCCCAGGCGCAGGAAGAGGTAGCGGATGTCGAGGATCATTTCTGCCCTGCCAACCATGTGCTGTAGAAGTCGGGACGGCCCACCGGTTCGGTCGTGAAGCCGTTGACGCGGCGGCGGAAGGCGAAGACCTGCGGCTCTTCGAAGAACGGCAGCACATAGGCGTTCTCGACGAGGTAGTCCTGAACTTTCTCGGCGGCCTTCTGCCGGTTCTTCGTCTCGGGCTCCGAGGCGAGTTCATCCAGCAGGCGGTCGATCTCGGGGTCGATGCTTCCGTCCTTCGCATCGTCGCGGTCCTTGCCGTTGAGGAAGACGTCGCGGTTGACCGAGGAGTAGTTGGAACGCAGATTGTCGAAGTCCGCGCGCGCGACCATCGAATGGTAGATCTGGACCGTGTCGAGTTCGAGGGCATCGAGGGTCTGCTTGGACTGGTCACCGGGGTTGATGGACAGACGCACGCCCACGTGACGCAGCTGCTGCTGGATGAGGGTCTGCACCTCGTTCGAGCGTGGCTGCGGCAAGGCGATGTTGACGCTCAGTGCCAGGACCTGGCCGTCCTTGGTGCGGAACCCGGCGGAGTTGCGCTCGGACCAGCCCGCCTCGTCGAGGAGTCGGTTGGCTTCCTCGGGATCGTGGACCCAGGACCCGGACTGGTCCTTGTAGCCCATGGCGCCCTTGGCCAGCAGGCCGGTGGCCAGCGGGTAGTTGGGGGTGAAGAGCTTGTCGACGATCTCCTGCCGGTCAACGGCGGCGATGATGGCCTGCCTGACCTTGAGATCTTCCAGTAGTTCGTGCCGGAACCGGAAGTTGACGCTGTTGTTGATGCCGTTCGTGGCCTTCGCATAGAGGCGCAGACCCTGCTCGCTCACGCGCGATTCGTCGGGAGCCTGGACGTCGCGGACGCCATCGGCCTGCCCGGAGAGCACGGCGCCGATGCGCACCGAATACTCGTTGTTGGCCAGGTAGTCGATGCCGTCGAGGTGGGCCCGGCCCTGGTGCTTCAGGTGTGGTGGGGCCCAGTCGTAGTCCTCACGGACCCGGACGGAGAGTTTCGTCCCGATCGTCTCGTCGGTGATGTGGAAGGGACCGCAGGTGTGGATGCCGGTGGCACCGCCGGGGCCGAAGCCCTCGGCGTCCAGAGCCAATGTCGAATCGGCGAGGAGACCCGCGTTCATCGTCGACGTCGCCTGCGCGAAGCCGGGGGAGGGGGCGCTGAAGTGGAAGCGGACGCGTTTGTCGTCGAGGACTTCGCTGCGCTCGTAGTTCGAGATCTGCTCGGAGACCGGCAGGGTGCGAGCCTCATCGCCTCGTCCGAAGAGATCGAAGTTCGCCGCTACGTTCTTCGCCGTCAGCGGTGAACCGTCGGAGTAGGTGACACCGTCGCGGATCGTGAAGGTGAACTTGGTGGCATCGGCGTTGATCTCAGGCAGTTCGGTGGCCAGCCAGGGGTAGAGGTCGAGGGTCTTCGGATCCTGCCACAGCAGGCGGGCGGAGATGTTGTTCATGATGCCGCCGTTGGGATAGAACCCGACCGAGGGCGGGTAGAGCAGCGTCCACGTCTGAGGCTCGAAGTACGTGAGCACCCCGCCCTGGACCGGGTCGCCGCCCTCGGGCAGCGGAGCATCATCACTCGGCGTGCAGGCGCTGAGCGTGATGAGAGTGCCCAGTCCCAGCCCGAGGCTGAGGAAATTGCGTCGGCCGTAGGTCCGGCCGGGGCTCGCCGAGGTGGAGGGACGGAGGTCCGTCATGGAATGTGGTCCTTTGTGCAGATGAAACCGAGATCGGGGGTGGGTCGGGTGCTCAACCAATTGTTGATATAGCTCAACAATTGGAGCTGGTGAGCCTCTTGAGATCGATGTGGAGCCGACGCCACAGCATTCGGCCCTCTGGTTGTGTCTGCATGCTTTGAGTTAAGCGCATCGGCATGCAGAGCGTCAACTCGATCGCTTAACATTGAGTCATGTTGCTGCCTTGGAATTTCGATCATCTCGTCATTGCCGTGCCGAATCTCGCCGAAAGTGTTGAGCAATATCACAACATTCTCGGCGTGGAGCCTATTCCCGGTGGTGCCCATCCGGGGCTGGGGACGGCCAATGCGCTGCTGGGCCTTGAGTTCGGCGACGAGTCTGGCGATGAGCACCGCGACATCTATTTGGAGATCCTCGGACCCGACCCGGAGCAGGATCCCGAGCTGGCAGTCGCGCGCCTGGCCGGTATCACCCGGCCCACGGTGCAGCGCTGGGCCATCCACCCGGACGACTTCGACGGTCTCGTCACCTCAGCCGCACGAGCGAGCGAACCGCCCGTCGACCTCGGCGAGGTTCATGACATGACCCGCCGCACCCCTGCGGGCACTCTTCTGGAGTGGAGGCTGACGAGGCGGACACCGCTGGCGCTGGGCGGAATCCAACCCTTCCTCATCGATTGGCAGGACTCTCCGCATCCTGCGCGCCAGGCGATGCCCTCGGTTCACCTCGAACGGTTCTGGGCGTTGAGCCCAGATGTAGACACAACATCCAGAGTTCTGCGATCCTTGGGGGCTACCATCGAGGTTGAGGCAGGAGTCACAGAAACCCTGCACGCCACACTGAAAGGTCCTGGTGGATCATGGACGATCTGAGTACGATTCCCGCCAATCTTGACCACCTCATCATCACGGTGCCCGAGCTCGAAGCCGGGGTCGCCGAATTCGAGCGCCTCACCGGAGTCAAAGCAGTGGCCGGGGGACGACACCCGGGCCGAGGAACCGCGAACTACCTGATAGGTCTCACCCCTGCTGGCTGGCCCGAAGGTGCTCACACTTACCTCGAGATCCTGGGTCCCGACCCGCAGCAGGAAGCGCCAGCCGATGGCACCCTGCCGTTGGATGCCCATCTGGCGCAGGGCCTGACCCTCCAGACCTGGGCCATCCACCCGCACGCCTTCCTCGCGAAGGTCGCCGGAGCGAACACCGAAGGAATCGACTTCGGCGAGGTCCGCGACATGTCCCGCGAAACTGCCGAGGGGGAGCTGCTCGAATGGCGTCTGACCTCGCGGTCTCCGCTGCCGAGCAAGGGAACGCAGCCCTTCCTCATCGACTGGGGCGAGTCGACCCACCCCGCCGAGGCTGCCCTGCCGTCGGTCGAACTCCTCGAATTCTCCATCGAATCCCCGGACGCCGAGGAGAGCCGCCGTGCCCTCGATGTGCTCGGTGCCGGTGATACCCAGGTCGTCGAAGGCACGGAGCATCGGCTGCATGCACGCCTGCGTGGTCCCGGCGGTGTCCTCGAGTTCTGAGCGAAAGTTCTCAGTGGAGCGGTTGTGAAACGCTAGACTCGACAGAGTGTCGCCAACTCCTCGCATTTCACAAGGTCCACTGCACTCAAGTCGATCGTTGCTGGGCTCCTCGCAGCGGCTGAGGTCAGCCTCGGCGGTGGTTGCTGCATCCCTGCTCATCGGACTCAGCGCCTGCGCAACCGACTCGGATCAGGAGACCAGGCCGGCACCGTCCTCGAACGAGACGGTCGCGTCCGGCGACGGTTCCGCCTCTGCCCAGCCGAGTGAGTCGGCGTCGCCGACGAAGTCCCCGGCACCCAGCAAGTCTGCTGAGCCGGACGTGGAATCCGCCGGTGCCGCCGGTGTCAGTGAAGACGACATCGATATGCAGGGCAGTGGCGAGTGGGACCGACCGAAGAAGGAGACCGGACCGAACCGGGACGAGGGCTCAACGTTCAAGGTCGCACTGCGAGTCGAGGACAATCTGCCGATCGACGTCGATGAGGCGGGCGCCTTCATCATCAAGACGCTGCAGGACAAGCGCGGCTGGCAGGACTTGGACGATGTGTCGATCGAAATGGTCGACGAGGGTGAGGATGCGATGATCTCCATCGCCAGCCCCGACACCGTGGACTCGATGTGCCTGCCGCTGCGCACCCTGGGCAAACTCTCGTGCCGCAACGGCAACAACGTCATCCTCAATGCCAAGCGCTGGGTGTCTGCCACCGATGAGTTCGACGACATCACCCAATACCGTCAGTACCTCATCAACCACGAGGTCGGTCACGCACTTGGCCACAGCCATGAATCGTGCCCGGGGCCCGGCGAGACGGCCCCGCTCATGCAGCAGCAGACCAAAGGCCTGCAGGGCTGCGAGCCCAACGGCTGGCCTTCGAAGGGCTAGTCGGGAAATCGGGACGGCACTCGGGAATAAGACCACCTCCTTCGTCGTTGATTGAGTCGTATAGGCTCAACTTTCGACAGGAGATCAGATTGGCTACGTTCTTCGGATCCGCCGGTTCTGGCGGAGATTCATTCGACGAGTTCCTTGCCCGTTTTCTGCAGGGACAGCAGGGCGCGCGCCAGGGGCGCAGCGTCGACATCAACAAGCTGCTGAGCAAGCGCAGCCACGAGGTCATCGACAACGCCGCTGACTATGCCAGAGAGCACGGTCAGGCGGAGGTCGATGCCCTGCACATTCTGCGCACCATGGCAGAGACCGAGCCCGGAGTCTCGGCGATCCGTCAGGCCGGAGCTGACCCGGAGCAGGTCGCCCGCGCCGTCGAAGACCGTCTGCCCGCATCCTCAGACACCAAGCCCGAAGGGGCACTGACCCTTACCGGTTCCGGTCAGCGCGCGCTCCTCGACGCCTACCAGGTGGCACGGGCGTTCGGTTCGACCTACGTCGACCCGGAGCACCTGTTCTTCGCCTTCGTGCTCAACCACGAGATGCCTGCCGGTCGCATCCTCGCCCAGGCGGGCGTGACACAGGAACGGCTGCAGGCCGGAGCCGAAGCCGCCGAGGCAGGCGACCCGCAGGGCGGTCCCGGAGCGGGCCAGCCGGAGGAGACCATGCTCGAGCGTTTCGGCACGGACCTCACGGCACTGGCAGCCGACGGTGAACTCGACCCGGTGATCGGACGCGCCGAGGAGATCCAGGAGACGATCGAGATCCTGGCTCGCCGCACCAAGAACAACCCGGTGCTGCTCGGTGAGGCCGGCGTCGGCAAGACCGCGATCGCCGAGGGACTGGCTCAGGCCATCCACAGCGGCGAGATCCCAGCACAGCTCTCGGGTAAGCGAGTCGTCGCACTCGACCTGCCGGGCATGCTGGCAGGCACACGCTACCGCGGTGACTTCGAGGAACGCCTGACCGGGACCCTCGACGAAGTCGCCGAGGACGGCGAGATGATCGTCTTCATCGATGAGCTCCACACCCTCGTCGGTGCCGGCGGCAACGGCGAATCCAACTCGATGGACGCCGGCAACATCCTCAAGCCCCGGCTGGCCCGTGGTGATCTGCACCTGTTGGGTGCAACCACGCTCAAGGAATACCGCACGATCGAGAAGGACTCGGCCCTCGAACGTCGGTTCCAGCCGGTGCGCGTGGGGGAGCCGAACATCGAAGATGCCGTGGCAATCCTCGACGGACTCAAGGACCGCTACGCCGAGCACCACAATGTGACCTACACGCCCGAGGCGATTCGCGCGTCGGTCGAGCTCTCCGATCGCTACATCAACGATCGGTTCCTGCCGGACAAGGCGATCGACCTCATCGACCAGGCCGGTGCTCGACTGTCTCTGCGTCGTGGGCCCAAGGTCGACACCCAGGCCCTGCGCACGGAGATCGAACGACTCGAGACCGAGAAGAACACCGCGATCAGCGAAGAGAACTATGAGCGTGCCGGGGAACTTCGCGACGAGGTCATGAGTCTCGGGGAGAAGCTGCATGCAGCCGAGAACCCGGACGACGGCGCGCAGCGGGCTGAGGCTGACGCCAAGCCGAGCATCGTCGATGCTGACCAGATCGCACAGGTCGTCTCCCGTGCCACCGGAATCCCGGCGGCGAGCATGACCCAGGGTCAGAAGGCCAAGCTGGCCAAGCTCGAAGAGATCCTCCACGGTCGCGTCATCGGTCAGGACAACGCGGTGACGGCAGTGTCGAAGGCCGTGCGCCGGTCCCAGATGGGAATGGGAGATCCGAACCGTCCCATCGGCAGCTTCCTCTTCCTCGGACCCACCGGCGTGGGCAAAACCGAGCTGGCGAAATCTCTGGCCGCGACCCTGTTCGATGACGAGTCGGCGATGATCCGATTCGACATGAGCGAGTTCGGGGAACGCCACACCGTCTCACGCCTGGTGGGTTCGCCTCCCGGCTACGTCGGCTACGACGAAGCGGGACAGCTGACCGAACAGGTTCGGCGCAAGCCGTACTCGGTGATCCTCCTCGACGAGGTCGAGAAGGCTCACCCGGACGCCTTCAACCTGCTGCTCCAGGTCCTCGACGACGGTCGTCTCACCGACGGTCAGGGCCGGACCGTGGACTTCCGGAACACCGTCATCATCATGACGAGCAACCTGGGCTCCGAGTTCATGTCCGGCAGCACCCCGCTGGGCTTCAGCTCCACCGATGCGAAGGTCACCGAGAAGGACCTGAGTGCAAAGGTGATGGGCAAGCTCAAGGAGTTCATGCGTCCCGAGTTCCTCAACCGGATCGACGAGACCGTGATGTTCTCGCGGCTCGATCGTGAGCAGCTGCGCGTCATCGTCCGTCTTCAGCTGGAGCGTTCGGTCGAGCGTCTGGCGCACCAGGGCATCGGCCTGACCGTGTCCGAGGATGCTGTGGAGTGGCTTTCCGATACCGGGTACGAACCCGAGTTCGGTGCCCGTCCGCTGCGCCGCGTGATCCAGCGTGAGCTCGATGACCGCATTGCGGACCTCCTCGTCAACGAGACAGTGTCCGAAGGCGGAAGGGTCAGCGCCACGGTTGACAACGGAACACTGCGAGTGGTCGCGGAATCACCCGAGGTTCCTGTGGCAGTCTGAGGCAGAGCCGCCTGTGCAGGGTGATCACCTGCACGGCACGGGGCCGGATCGGAAGCGATGTCTTCCGGTCCGGCCCCGCTTCATTCATGCGGCAGGAACTGCCTCTTCCTGCTCGTGAACCTTGAGGACACGGTTGAGCACGAGGCGCTCTGTCAGGGTCCAGGCTGTCGTCGTCATCAGGTAGAGCGTGGCAGCTAGAGGCACAAACAGTGCGATGACCGCGGTCATGAAGGGCATGAAGCTCAGCACCCTGGTCACGCCTGAGAGGTCCGGCATGGCGGGTCCCTCGGTGGTGGAGTTCTGGCTGCCAGACGCCCGGACGGGCGGGGTCTGCGGCATATCGGGGGTGAGCAGATGCCGCGAGAGGGCAGCGACGACGGCGATGATGATCACGATGACGCCGAAGACTGCGGCCGAGACCACGCTCAGGTTCCCTCCGGTCAGGAGACCCACGAAGCCGGCGTTGAGGGGGACGCCCAGCAGGGAATGGTTGAGAAGGTCATTGGCGTGCCCGCCGATCGTGGATTGGATGAAGATTCCATAGACGGCCATGAGCACCGGCATCTGGGCCAGCACGGGCAGGCAGCCGGCCATCGGGGAGGCCTTTTCCTCCTTGTAGAGCTCCATCATCTTCTGCTGCATAAGCTCGGGGGTCTTCTTGTACCGGGTCTGCAGCTCGGTGATCTTCGGTGCGAGGCGTTTGCGAGTGATGCCGGCTCTGACCTGTGAGAGCCCGACGGGGATGAGCACGGCGCGGACGATGATCGTGAGCACCACGATCGCCAGCGCAGCACTTGCGGTGCCAGCCAATGGTTCGAGCAGAGTCGTCAGCCAGGTGACGACCCAATAGGCGGCGTTGACGAGCAGTTCGATGGGTGGAAATTCGTAGATGTTCATGGTGATGGCCCTCCTGGGCGCTGCCGATGCAGGCAATTCGGCCGTGCAGCGTTGAGCAGCAGTGGTGATGTCGTCATGGACGTTCAACGACCGAACGACGCAGGGCGATACCACAGGCGGGATCCGTTAGGGAAACAGGCAGGAGTGGCGTCGGCGACCGTGCTTGAGGAGCACGGAGATCACGTCGTCGGTCAGGCGAAGGAGCGGACGACGAAGGAGGGGGCTCTGGCTTGAGCGGTGCCCGGAGTGCCGGGTTCCTCGGGCATGCGGAATTCGCGAACCTCGGTTCGCTCTCCCCGTCCCCAAAGACCGCGAGGAGACTGAGGAAGGAACCTGAAGAGAGCCCTTGCCAACCACGGTGCGACCGGCGACAGCAGTGCCGCACCGAGCAGCACGAGGACGATCAGATGCATCGACGACTGAGGAATGACCGTATCGGCATCGGCGCTGAGAAGCACCACGATGAACTGAACTGTCATCCACAGATTCAGCATCATTCCGTCTCGGCCTTCCCTTGACACAGTCGGGGTTTCTCGCCCGATTTTATCACGGCAGCACCATCACACCGGGCGCACAGGCACGCCGTCCGCTCACAGCGGCACCCTCCTGCTCAAGGCGGAAAAGACTTCCGACTCGGCACAGCCAGCTCCAGTGTGGAGGCATGAACACACGAATCGCACATCAGAATGCTCACAACCGACCCACCTCACCATCGCCGAGGTTCGCCGACGGTGACGAGTCCACGACGACGACCCGCATCCCCGAGTCCCAGAGAATGCTCTACGCCTACCGTTCGGTGGTCTTCAACGGGGAGCTGCGCGATGAGAACGGCATGGAGATCATCTCGCGACTCATCCTCCTCTCCGCCGAAGACTCCCACAGTGACATCCACCTGTGGATCAACTCACCGGGCGGATCGGTGCCGATGATGCACGCGATCGCCGATGTGATCGAGACTCTGCCCAACGATGTGGTCACGGTGGCGTTCGGGTGGGCCGCCTCGGCGGGGCAGTTCGTGCTCATGATGGGCACCCCCGGCAAACGACTCGCCCTGCCCCACGCCCGGATCCTGCTGCACCAGGGATCATCGGGCATCGGGGGAGCGGCCGCTGACATCGAGCTGCAGTCCGGGGACCTGCGCACCGTCCGGGACACGGTCCTGCATCGCATCGCCGAGGCGACGGGAAAGACCTATGAGCGCGTCTTCGAGGACTCCCTGCGCGATCGGTGGTTCACGGTCGAACAGGCACTGGACTACGGGCTCATCGACCGCATCGTCGAGTCCCCGGCCGATCTGCGCGGCGGGATCGGTGCGCCATGAGCCAGTACACGATTCCGAATGTCGTTGACCGCTCGGGTGGCGGGGAGAAGATCGTCGACGTGTATTCCCACCTGCTGGGCAACCGCATCATCTACCTCGGAGTGCCGATCGATGACGGGGTGGCGAATACGATCATCGCCCAGCTGCTCCACCTCGAGGCGAGCAGCCGAGAACTCCCGATCCAGCTGTACATCAACTCACCGGGCGGATCGCTGACGGCCATGACCGCCATCTACGACGCGATGCACCACATCGGTGCGCCCGTGGCGACCATCTGCGTGGGGCAGGCGGCCGCTGATGCCGCGGTGCTCCTGGCAGCTGGCGAACCCGGTCAGCGTTCGATGCTCGAACACGCTCGAGCGGTGCTGCGCCAACCCCATGCCGAGGGTGCTCGCGGGGCAATCCCCGATCTCATCGTCGCCGCCGACGAGATCGCCCGGCAGCGCCGAGATGTTGAGGCGATGCTGGCGAAGGGCACCGGGCGCAGTGTGGACCAGATCCATGCCGACCTCGACCGGGATCTCGTGCTCAATGCGCAGGCGGCCCGGGACTTCGGCCTCGTCGATCAGATCCTCTGAGTTGCTCCCGGGCCGCGGTACTCCGCGGGAAGTCCGGTCGGATACTCCCGTGGTACGACGTTGAATCCGGTGTCAGTGACTACGATCGGAGGATGAGCCGATCCTGGCGTGCCGCCGCCGAGGCGAGCGATCCCGATGCTGATCGTCGCGTCCGTCGTCGACCTCGGCTGCTCCTGGTTGCCCTGAGCGTCCTGGCCCTGCTCGTGCAGCTGCCCTTCGCCGTGTTCATAGCCACCCACGATGGTGTCGATGCCCTGGCCGGGGGCGTGCGCATCGCCGTGGCCCTGCTGTCCCCGATGATCTTCTTACTCTGTGCACGATGGCCGGGCCCGAGAGTCGCGATCATCGCCGGGCTGACGCTGGTTGACTTCGTCGTCTGGGCCGCACTGGCGGGATCCAGCCTGTCCGGTGCGTGGAGCCACGGTCCAAGTAATCGTCCCTGGTCTGGGGAGGGTCCGGGCGGAATGTGGGCGCAGGGGCTCACCGGACCTGAGATGACACCGTTCTATGCGGCGTTCCTCTTCGCTCTCGTCGTGGCCATGGTCCGCGGTCATCAGATCTGGGCCATCGCCTCGGCGGCCGGTGTCTGGTTGGGTGCCCTGCTGCTCGGTCCCTTCCTCGGTGTCGACTGGTCGGTGGGGCGTGTGGCCTCTGCGACGATCGGTCTGCTGATGACCCTGAGCATCGGAGCCTTCGCTCGGCGCAGGCGCGAAGGCAGGAGGCTCGCGGCCGAGGAGGCGCAGGCCCGGCACCAGGAGGTGATTGCGGCCGAAAGGCTGCGCATCGCCAGGGACCTCCACGATGTGCTGGGCCATTCCCTGTCCCAGATCAACGTGCAGGCCGGTGTGGGCGAACACCTCATCGACCGGGACCCCGAGCAGGCCAGACGGGCGCTCGCCGCCATCAAGGAGCTGAGTCGAACGGGACTCAACGAGGTCCGTTCAGTGCTCCACACGATGCGCTCGGATGCTGCCGGCCCAAGCGATCTCGACTCCGACGCGGCCGGCACTGACGCGGCCAGTGCCGACGCAGGCGCAGCCGAGCCGCTGGCCCCAGTGCCGGGCCTCGACGAGCTGCCGGCACTCATCGCCGCAATGACCGGGCGACCAGCCATCCACCTCGATGACCGGCGCGAGCTCCGAGCCGACGGTACTCGAGAGAATCCCGGCAGTGCCGCGGATGCGGCCGCCTACCGGATCGTGCAGGAGGCGCTGACGAATATGGTCCGCCACGCTGCCGCCAGCCAGGCGAACGTCAGAGTCTTCCGTGAAGGCGAGTTCCTGCACCTCGAGATCAGTGACGATGGCCAGGGAACAGAGAACGCGATGCACGGGCGAGACGAAGGCACCGGAATCATCGGGATGCGGGAGCGGACGAAACTTCTCCACGGAACCTTCGCGATCACCTCGGCGAGCGGGGACGGCACGCACATCAGCGTCCGGCTGCCCTGGACCAGCGGACACGGACGAACAGATCGGCAGGCTCCGGCATGAACGATATCTCGGTGGCGATTGCCGATGATCACCAGCTGGTTCGCGCCGGCTTCGCTTCGCTGTTGGATGCGGAACCGGGCATCAGCGTGAGTGTGCAGGCCTCCGGCGGGGAAGAGCTGTTGGAGAAACTGGCAGCGACGCCGGTCGACGTCGTGCTCATGGACATTCGGATGCCCGACGGTGACGGACTGTGGGCCACCGAGGCGATCGCAGCCGATCCCGACCTCGGGCACGTTCGGGTGGTGCTGGTGACGACCTTCGGCCTCGACGAGTACATCGTGCGCGCGGTCAGGGCGGGTGCCAGCGGATTCCTGCTCAAGGACACCGAACCGGTCGACCTGATCCGAGCGGTGCGCGTCGTCGCCGAGGGGGAGGCGCTGCTCTCACCGGAGGTGACCCGATACCTCCTGTCGAGGATGTCCCTGGGACTGCGGGCGGAGCCGGCGAAGCATCTCGACGTGCTGACACAACGTGAACGAGAGGTGCTCGCCCTCGTCGGGCAGGGACTGTCGAACGACGAGATCGCGGCGCAGCTGGTGCTCTCACCGCTGACGGCGAAGACCCATGTCTCGCGCATCATGAGCAAGGTCGCCGCACGCGACAGGGTCCACCTCGTCGTGCTCGCCTATGAGTCCGGGCTGGTCTCCCCGGGCTGGCTGCGCGAACAGTAGGAGCTCATCCTCAGCGAGTACCCGAAGTGACTCCCAGCGGGGGATTCGCCGAGGCGGCTGCAGGAGTTGGATTGATGTCATATCCACGAGCGACGTGGATTCCTGACAAGGAGGCATTATGAACATGGAACACGGACCCGCGGCCTGGCCGTTCTTCTTCCTCATCCCGATCTTCTGGGTGCTCATCATCGGACTGGTCATCACTCTCATCATCACGCTCAATCGGCGTCGTTGGCGCCAAGCCGGGGGACCGCCCTGGGCAGATGGTCAGGGCCGATTCGGGTCGACGAAGAACGCGGAGGCGACACTGTCCGAGCGTTTCGCCCAAGGTGACATCGACGAGGCCGAGTACCGAGGCAGACTCGAGGTTCTCAGGGCCAATCGCCTCGATTCGGGTACAAGCTGAGGCACCCGGCCGGTGTGACTAGGCCACGAGGGACAGCTGCGCCCGTCCGGTGAGCCCGAATGCGGGCACCGTCGCGGGCGCGGCTGTCGGCGTTGAGCCGGCGGCGAGGACGAGCACCTGGGGGAGTGCGAGGCCGAGGACTATGGCGATTGCCTCGATGACCTCCGAAGAGGGATCCTTGAGGCCGCGTTCGACCTCGGACAGGTATTGGGTCGAGACTCCCGAGCGGCGTGAGACCTGAGCCAGGGTCAGGCCCAGCTCGGTGCGGCGCAGCCGCAGCACCCTCCCGAGCATCTCGCGCCACAGCAGCGCCGGAGTCCGGTCGGCGTACGCATCTGTGACGTGAAGTGCATCCATGATGCGATCCTAGGAGGAATCGCCGTCGCTCACGCGGATTTCTGCTCTGAGCAGACGAATACCGGCTGCCCCGTCATGCGCTCGAGGGGGATCAGGGCGCGGTCGAGTTGCACCCAGGCCGCGAAGTTAAGTTAGGCTGTCCTTTGTTAAAGTGGAGAGGTCGACCACGACCCTCACAGACGAAAGGGCAGGAATGTCAGCTCATCTCACTCGCCGGGCCATGGCCATAGGCACCATCGTCACACTCGCCTTCAGCGCGAGCGCCTGCAGCCAGGACTCGGCGGATTCTGCGAAGTCAGCCTCCGACGACTTCCAGACCGTCACGATCGAACACGCACTGGGCAAGGCCGTCATCGAGGCAGAACCCAAGCGCGTCGTGACCCTCGGGCAGGGGTCGACCGAGACCGCCATCGCACTGGGCAAGACACCCGTCGGCATGGAGGAGTACGCCTGGGGCAGCGATGACACCGGCTATATGCCGTGGATCCATGAAGCGGTGACCGAGAAGGGCGAGGAGCTGCCGAAGCAGTTCCAGGGAGATACCGAGCTCGATGTCGAAGCCATCGCCGAACTCGAACCAGATGTCATCCTCGCACCATGGTCCGGCGTCACCGCCGATCAGTACAAGCAGCTCGACGCCATCGCCCCTACGGTCGCCTACCCCAAGCAGCCGTGGACGATCGAATGGGATGAGCAGATCACGACCATCGGCAAGGCTCTGGGACAGGAGAAGGAGTCCGAGGGGCTCGTCGATGACATCAAGACGCAGCTCTCCGAGGCCAAGCGGCCCGAATACGAGGGACTGACGTTCTCTTACATCTACAACGACGGACCGGGCACCCTCGGCGTCTTCTACCCCAGTGAGCAGCGAGTGGCGATGGTCTCGGCTCTGGGTCTGACTCCTGACCCCGTCGTCGACGAACTCAAGAAGAACTATGACGCCCCGGGTACGGATTCCGCGCTCATCGGGCTGGAGAACGCGGACAAACTCGACGACTCCGACCTCATCTTCACGTTCTACTCCGATGAGAAGAGCAAGAAGGAGATCAAGGCACAGAGCGTGTACGCGAACATTCCGGCGATCAAGTCCGGCGCGGTCGTCGCGCCCGAAGACCAGCCGTTCGTCACCGCCTCATCGATCATCAACCCGCTGACCGTCCCATGGACGCTCAAGCGCTATGTGCCGATGATCGACAAGGCCGCAGAGAACGTCAAGAAGTAGGCAGTGCGCTCATCTTCTTCCAGTCATCCCACTCGTAGACCCAGTCGGAGATGTCGCTGGCTGCGGTCGACAGGGTGGCATTCGAACCGGTGATCTCGACCGGGTCGCCGAAGATCGCCGAGTCGTAGTACTGCTTGGCACGTGCGGTCGAGAGGTTGATGCAGCCATGGGAGACATTCGCCGACCCCTGAACCCCGGTCGACCAGGGCGCGGCATGGATGAACTCTCCGTTGTTGTGGATGCGCACGGCCCAGCGCACATCGGTTTCGTAGTCCCACTGCTCGGAGGTCATCGTGTAGTCCGAGGCCTTGGACATCACCACGTGGGTTCCGTTGTAGGACGGGGACTTCGCGGCACCCAATGAGGCCGGGAAGTTCATGACCTCTTTGCCGTCGCGTGTGACGACCATGCGGTGGGTCTTGGCGTCGGCCTTGACGACCTGCTTGCGGCCGATGTCGAAATCGAGTGTGAGGTCGTTCTGGCCGACGGTGTCATCGGTGGTGGGAACGTTCTTCAGCGGCACGTCGACGGAGACCTTCGAGTGCGCGGGCCAGAATTCCTTGGGACGGAAGTGCAGTCGCGACTGCGGGTCATCAGGCAGCCAGGCCCAGGAGCCTTCGACTTTGCGCTTCTTCCCATCGTTGTCCGTGACCTTGACCGACAAGCGGTGCTCGACGTCGTCACGGTACTTCTTGGCCACCGTGGATCCGAAGGTGAGGATGATCGGAGCTCCGACGCCCACGGTCTGGTCATCGGAGAGGATCGTGCGCACCGCCATCGGCGAGGCGTCGCCGGCTGAGACTGTGACCGTGGACCTGAAATCGACTTCCTCTCCATCCGCCGAGGTGGCTGTGGCCGAGAGCTCGTATGTGCTGTCGGCGACGAGGTCGTAGGCAGACATCCAGGCCGCGGCGTCGTCGGGGGCGGTGATCGCGTCTGAGTCTTCTGAGGCTGATTCGCTTGGAGTCGAAGATCCCGCCTTCGCGTCTTCGGTGCTGTCGGCTGCTTCGAGTTCGCTCCCGGCGGTGTCGAAGAAGACTCCGGGATCGGTCTTGATGCGCGGGTGGTCGGATTCGGTGATGGAGATGTCGCTCAGCGCCGCGTTCTCGACGCTGAGGCTGATGCGCTCGCCGGGGGCAGCTGTTGTCTCTGCGCCGGATTCGGCCACCTCACCGGTCTGCTGGGGAGCAGAAGTCTGTGTGCTGGTGGGCGTGGCTGAGGCGGTGGAGTTCGAAGCCTTCGCCGACGAGCCCTGTTCCGTCGCCTGGGCTGCCTCGGCTTCGGAGACGCTCCCGATTCGGAACACCGGCTCGGCTGCTGCGGAGGCCTCGGCTTCGGCCGTCTTCGCACCATCGCGAGTCGCGTCGGGGTCAGAGCCTGCCGGGGTGCAGGCCGTGAGCAGAGCGAGTGCTGAAAGGGCAGCAACCGCCCCGTGAATCTTCTTGGGTGACAAAACAGGGATCCTCGTTCGAGCAAAGGGATGAGAGCTGCAGACCATGCTAGTGAAGCCAAATCACGAAAGTATTAAAGCAGTGGCTGAATTCCTCGGGAAAAGGCCATTTCTCGTCGTTGAGATGGGCCCTGACCTGGACTGACATAAGGGAGGGGGAGTTGTGGAATTGTAACCTTGAGAAACGAAGGACTCCCCGTGCACCCGCCAGAGCTCGCTTACCCTTGCTGCCTTCCGGCCCTGGGGGAGTTCACAAGATGACGCCGCACGGGGAGCCATCGATCAGTGTAGTCGAGAGCATCCTCGAGGCACAAAACGAGGTCCGAAGTCAGGCCCGGTGCGGCGGGGATTGGAGGGGATTCTATCTGTGATTAGTGTGATGGTTCACACTTGGCCATCTTGATTTCGCATTGTCGACACGACTCATATAGGCTGGCTCGCGGAGGATTCGCCTAGT
Organism: Brevibacterium sp. BDJS002; assembly: GCF_028201555.1. Lineage (NCBI taxonomy): Bacteria > Bacillati > Actinomycetota > Actinomycetes > Micrococcales > Brevibacteriaceae > Brevibacterium > Brevibacterium sp. BDJS002. The sequence continues at coordinate 1,041,918 of NZ_CP116392.1, forward strand.
GGCCTATGGCGCTCGCCTGGAACGCGGGTTGGGTTAACGCCCTCAGGGGTTCGAATCCCCTATCCTCCGCCACGGGAGTCCCGGTCTCGCAGTTTCTGCGGGCCGGGACTTCGTCGATTCGCCCGGTTTCGAGCCGAGCGCGGGCCTCGCAGTCGCCTTTCGGGCATCCCTCAGCGTTCGTGGCAATCCGGATTGGCCGTGGCATTTCCTACTGGTGCCTCCGCATCCCTCACCATTCGCAGCACTACGCACCGGTGCAACGGGGTGGTGCGCCGGTGAGGGTGAGGGATGCTGAGTGGGCCGCAGCGCAGGACCGCTGCCCGAGGCGCAAATCGCATGACGCCCCGTGGCGGAATGCCTCATTGTGACGGTGCGCGGCGGCCCGCGAAATCTGCTCGCCGTGTGTGGTCTGTGTCTCAGTAATCTGGCACAGCTCGCCCGCACACAGCACTCGGAGGTGGCCCGCGCCCACAATCGGAAAGTCCGTTTCGGACTCAACGGGTTCGTGATCGTCCGCGACACCGAAGCCGAAGCCCGCGACCAGCTGTGCGAGATCATCGCACACGCCGACGCCGAGGCGGTCGAAGGATTCCGCGAGTCCGTGCAGACCGCCGGAGCCGCGACCTCGGATAAGAAAGGCATGTGGGCGGATTCGAGCTTCGAAGACCTCGTGCAGTACAACGACGGCTTCCGTACCCAGCTCATCGGAACCCCCGAACAGGTCGCCGACCGCATCATCGAATACAAGAAGATCGGCGTCGACCTCATCCTCACCGGCTTCCTCCACTTCCAGGAGGAACTTGAAGCGTTCGGCAAGACCGTCATCCCGATCGTGCGCGAGAAGGAAGCCGAACTCGTCAACAGGGGACTGCTCACCCCTGCCGGAGTCTGAGTCAGCCAGTCGGTTTCCCTCAGGCCACGCTGAATGACGCGGACTTGAGCTTCAGCTTCGTTCGCAGCTGATCGCCGGTGAGGCTCGCGGTCTTTCCCTTCACCGAGGTGGCTTTCACCGTCTTCACCAGACCTGAGCCGGTCTTCGCCACCGCCACAGACCGGACGTCTGCCAGCCCGAAGGCCCGTGCCATGTCGGACTGCTTGGCCGTCACCGACCACGAGGCGTTCGGGTTCTGCGCAGAGGCATACTTCGACGGAGAGTCATCGACCGAGACCAGGTACGGCACGGCCGACCCCCACACCTCGGCAGCCGAATGCGTCTTCGACCCGGCCGACGACGAGTAGACAGCATCGATGAGCCCGCCCTTGTAGGTGATGAGGCGCGCCGACCTCACCGTCGACCCGCTCGTGGTCTGTGTCGCGGCCACGGCCTTGCGCCATGGACCGGAATCGCCTGCATTCTCATGAGTCCACCCGAGGAAACGCTGCGAGGCCACCTCGTCATAGACGTTGCACCCGCAGGCCGGCTTCACCGCACCGAGATTGCGGTAGGCGTAGGTGCGCGAAGCGATGGCCTGAGCGCGCAGGGCCTCGGACTGCCACGACGCCGGCATCTCGGCGATGCCCGGCAGATATTCCTTGTTGAGACCCACCACGTTGATGACGTTGAGCGAGCTCTTCAGCTGACCGATCTCGAGCCGTCCGTGTCGGTAGGTGCCGGTCGCCCCGTTCTGGGCACCGCTAACCGACACCGTCGTCGCCGACGAACTCTTCCAATATCGGGTGCTCTGCCATTCGAGGGTGAGCTTCGACCCCGAATAGCTCTTCGACCCGACGGTCGCCTTGACCGAACCGGATGACGTCCGTTCGATCGTGACCTTCGAGCCCGATTCGATGGTCTTCGACCCGACCTTGACCCGCAGACGGCCGGACCGCGGAGTGACCGTCACGGACTTCTTACCGGTCAGCAGCTGCACCTTGAGACTGGCGTCGGCGTTCTTCGACATCGTCGTGACCTTGGCACCCGTGTAGTAGTGTTGCAGGATCTGCGTCGACGACTTTCCGGCTGTCGCCATTCCGCGCGCTCCGTGCTGGCTCATCCCGACCCCATGGCCGAACCCCGACCCCTTGATCGTGAACGACGACGGCGCCTTCGTCAGCGTCACCTTCGCCCCGGATTTCGCCGTCCACACGATCATGCCGTTCTGGAACTTCTGCCGGGTCTCCGAACCTGAGCGGTATTCGTTGCTCGTCGGATAGCCGAGCGGACCGCGTTCCCACCCGGACTTCTTCCATGCTGTGCGGATCGCGCCCAGAGTCGCATGGGCGCCGGTGGCCTTCGTCCAATGGATGCTGCCGTGCTTGAACGACTGATAGCAGCCCTTCTGGATCAGCGTGCACCGCTGTGGGCCGACCGCTGGGCCGAGCTTGCCGGAATTCCCACCGAGCGATTTGTGCATCGTTCCGATCGCACCCGAAGTCGCATAGGCAGCATGTGCCGGAGGCTGTGTGGAGCAGAGAACGAGAAGGAACCCGATGAGCAGTGCCGCGAGGGTAGGAGTCGTCGCCTTGACAAACGGGGAAGCTGGCATGAGTAGATCATAAGCGCGGCTGTCAAGACCCCAGGTGACGAACAGACGAACTCCCCGGAACGATCGTTCCGGGGAGTTCTTCGCCGAGGTGGTTCCGCCTCGGCGAAAGAGGCATCGTTCCAGGTCAGCTGAACTTATCAGCGATTGCCTTGTTGAAGGCGTCGAGGTCGTCGGGGCTGCGGGAGGTAATGAGGTTGCCGTCGACGACCACCTCGGTGTCGGCCCAGTCGGCTCCGGCGTTGATGAGGTCGGTCTTCGTCGAGATGAAGGACGTCAGCTTCCGTCCCTTGGCCACTCCCGCCTCGGCGAGGATCCACGGAGCATGGCAGATGGCCGCGACCGGTTTGTCTGCGGCGAAGAACGCCTTGACGAGGTTGACGGCGTCCTCATTCAGACGCAGGGCATCGGAGTTGAGGGTGCCGCCGGGCAGGACGAGGGCGTCGAAGTCATCGACCGAGGCCTCGGCGACGGGAACGTCGACGTCGAAGGTCTTCGCGTGCTCCCAATCGCCTTCCATCGCCTGCAGAGTCCCCTCTGAGGGGGAGACGATGACGGTCGTCGCTCCGGCCTCGTCGAGGGCTGTGCGGGGGCTGGTCAGTTCGACCTGCTCGACGCCGCTGGTGAGGAGGAATGCGATCTTCTTGTCAGAGAGTGCCATGAAGGTGCTCCTTGTCGGTTGTGATTGGTGAGATTGTCGAATCTGACATGGGCTCGGCTGGCCGAAACCTCGAGGCCGACGTGCAGCTGGGCCGACGCCCACATTGGACACAACAACGGAAAGTGCAGAGTTGTTCCAGATCGCGACGAACGGATTCCCCTGGTCGGGATGACCAGGGGAATGCGATTCGGGGATGCGAGACGCTCGAGGGGTACGTTTCGCGGGCTCGGCGGACGGCTCAGATGTTCGGGAACTCGAGGCTGTAGCCGATGCCGGACTGCGACGCCGAGGTGATCTTCACAGTGCCGTAGTGATTCTTGCCGGCAGCGGTGACGGTGCAGTTCTGCGATCCGCTGTGGGAGAAGATCCGCAGGTCGGAATAGCAGTCGACGGTGTCGACCGTGGTGCCCTGCTTGGCGTAGGCGTTCTTGATGTCCGCCTCGAGAACGTCGGCGGGGATCTTGCCGTTGCCGTCGGCGTCGAGTTCGACTCCGTCTTCGCCGATCCGCGGGCCCTGGTAGCCGTTGTCGGTCGTGCCGCTCGACGACGATGATCCGCTCGAGGTGGAGTCGCTCGAGGACGACGATCCGGTCGACGACGAGCCGTTCGAGGTGGAGGAGCCACTCGCCGAGGAGGCGCTGGACGAATCGGTGGATCCGCCGCTGCCGGTGGTGCCGTTGTCCGTCGTGCCGCTATCGCTCGTGCCGGACGAACCCGAACCGGCGGAGTCCGAGGTGGAGCCCGAATCCGATGCCGGTTCTTCGGCGGTCGTCTCGGTGTCCTCGGTCTGCTGCGCCTGCTGGCCGTCCTGCTCCTGGCCCTGTTCCTGCCCCTGGCCTTCTGGGCCGAAGGTGATGTTCATATCGCAGGCCGAGAGTGTCAGGGTCGCGGCGAGAGCTCCGGCAACGGTGATGGTTTTGAGAAGTGTCTGTGCCTTCATGATCTGCTCCTGGTCTCGTGTGCAAAAAGCGGTCGGTGTTTCGTACAAGACAAGCCTCTCAGCGCGGAGCCGTGACCTGGGCCGATTCGTGTTCGGATCCGGTGACGCATGTTCCAGGACGGACACATCGGCCTATTCTGGGACTGTGTTCGATGACCGGAGCCGAAGAGAAACGAGAAAACTTCGCCGCCGATGTCGAGAACACGAGTCCGGCTGCGTCCCAGACATGTCAGCGAGCACATCCCGTGCGAGCGGCACGAGACAAGGAGACCATCATGGCCAAGTACCTCATGCTCAAGCACTATCGGATGCCGGAGCAGTATATGGATTACACCCCGATGGATCAGTGGAGTCCCGACGAGGTCGACGCGCATGTGGCGTACATGAACGCCTTCGCCGACAGACTCAAGGACTCCGGCGAATTCGTCGACTCCCAGGCACTCTCGCCCGAGGGCACCTTCGTCCGATCCGGCGGACCGGGCAAGCCTCCGGTCACCGACGGTCCCTTCCCCGAGACGAAGGACCTCATCGCCGGGTGGATGGTCATCGACGTCGAGAACTACGACCGCGCTCTCGAACTCGCCGGTGAGCTGTCCGCCGCACCGGGCAAGGGAGGAGAGCCGATCAACGAATGGCTCGAACTGCGCCCCTTCCTCGACCACGCACCCAGCGTGGACGAATGATCAGGGACGCGAACGGAGTTCGCGATGATCGATCGGGATCCCCTCGCCGATGCGGAGCTGCGTGAGCTCGTCCCCGCCGTGATCGGCATCCTCGTCAGTCGTGGAGCAGACTTCGCGACCGCCGAGGACGCCGTTCAGGACGCGCTCATCGAAGCCCTGCGATCATGGCCGTCCGACCCGCCCCGTGACCGGCGGGGCTGGCTCGTGACGGTGGCATGGCGGAAGTTCCTCGACATCGTGCGATCTGAAGGATCGCGGATGAAACGCGAGGAACGGGTCATGGCCGCCACTCTCGCCGAGCCCGAAACCTCGTCCGAACCCGGGACGGACGGCGTCCCGAACGCCGATGACACCCTCGACCTCTACTTCCTCTGCGCCCATCCCGACCTCAGCCCCGCCTCGGCGGTGGCCCTGACCCTGAGGGCGGTCGGCGGACTGACGACGAAGCAGATCGCCGCAGCCTATATGGTGCCCGAGTCGACGATGGCTCAACGCATCAGCCGAGCCAAATCCACGATCGCAGGGTCCCGGCTCAACCGACCCGGCGGCCTGTCCTCGGTGCTCACCACCCTCTACCTCGTGTTCAACGAAGGGCACTCGGGCGAGGTCGACCTCGTCGCCGAGGCGATCCGACTGACCCGCACGCTTGCGTCGATGATCGGCTCCGCCGAGGTGGACGGACTGCTCGCCCTCATGCTCCTCCACCACGCCCGCCGCGATGCCCGCTTCGGCGCCGACGGTCGCCTCATCTCGCTGGCCGATCAGGACCGCACCCTGTGGGATCAACGGCTCATCGTCGAGGGCATCGAGATCCTGCAGGCAGCCCTTGGTCGGGACGAACTCGGCCAGTATCAGGCACAGGCCGCCATCGCGGCACTCCACGCCGATGCGCAGACGGTCGAGGACACCGACTGGGTGCAGGTCGTGGAGTGGTACGACGAACTCCTCAAGCTGAACGAGAGCCCGATCGCGTCCCTCAACCGTGCCGTTGCGATCGGTGAAGCCGACGGACCGGTGGCCGGACTGGCCGAACTGGGCAGACTCGATGAGACGCTGCCGCGCTACTTCGCCGTCGAGGCCCACCTGCGAGAACGGGCAGGAGAAGACGAGGCGGCGGCGAAGCTCTACGTCGAAGCCGCGGCCAAGGCGAGCAACCTCGCCGAACGCGACCACCTCATGCGTCAGGCAGCTCGCCTGAACTCGCGGTAATCTGAGCGCATGGTCGAAGCGAACGTGGACAGCGTCATGGAGACATTGGCGGCGATGGAGGATCCCAAGGCTCGTGCCGTCAACGAGAAGCACGGTGATGATCACGGTGTGAATCTGAGCAAGCTGCGGGCCGTGGCCAAGGAGCTGAAGAAGAACGACGAGCTCGCCGTCGAACTGTGGAACACCGGCGATACCGCGGCGCGCCTCGTCGCGATCCTCATCATGCGTCCCCGCAGCTATGACGCACAGCATCTCGATGCCATGCTGCGCGAGGCGCGTGTGCCGAAGGTCCACGGCTGGCTGGTCAACTACATCGTCAAGAAGTCGAAGCATGCCGAATCGCTGCGCCTGGACTGGATGGACGACCCTGATCCGATCGTGGCGTCGGCAGGCTGGGCACTGACCAGCGAGCGTGTGAACAAGTCACCCGAGGGCCTTGACCTGTCCGGTCTCCTCGACACCATCGAGGCGCAGATGCTCGGCGCCGATGAGCGCCTGCAGTGGGCGATGAACGAAACCCTGTCCTACATCGGCATCGAGAACGAGGACCTGCGGCCACGGGCCATCGACATCGGCAACCGCCTCGGCGTCCTCAAGGACTATCCGACCCCGCCGAACTGCACGTCGCCCTTCGCCCCGACCTGGATCACGGAGATCGTGGCCCGCAGAGCAGGGGCCTGAGTCAGATCAGAAGTCTGACGCACAGGAATCAGCTCAGAGTGCGGTGACGGCCGATCGGGAGCATCAGCGGCTGACCGGAGACAGGATCCTCGATGACCCTGTTCTCGAGACCGAACACGTTGCGGACATTGTCTTCGGTGAGCACCTCGGCGGGAGCCCCGGAGGCATGGATCCCGCCGTCGGCGATCATGACGAGCCGATCACAGTACCGTGCGGCCAGATTGAGATCATGCAGGACCATCACGATAGTCACGCCTGAACCCTGGTTGAGTTCGGTGAGCAGATCGAGGACCTCCACCTGATGGTTGACGTCGAGGAAGGTGGTCGGTTCATCGAGCAGGAGGATGTCGGTCTGCTGGGCGAGGGCCATTGCGATCCACACTCGTTGCCGTTGGCCGCCGGAGAGTTCGTCGACGGGACGGTCGGCCAGGTCCGCGGTTCCGGTGGTATCCAGAGCCTGGGCGACAGCGAGATCGTCCTGGGCATTCCATCGTGAGAAGGCCCCCTGGTGGGGATGGCGACCGCGTCCGACGAGATCGGCGACCGTGATGCCCTCGGGAGCGATCGGTGTCTGTGGGAGGAGTCCCAGGGCCCGCGCGAGCTGCTTCGCCGGCATCGTGTGTACCTGTCTGCCGTCGAGGATGACAGTGCCGGATCTGGGCGTCAGCAGTCGGGACATCGATTTGAGCAGCGTGGACTTGCCGCAGGCGTTGGCCCCGACGATGCCCGTGATCTGGCCGGGCGGCAGGGTCAGATCAAGTCCCTTGATGATCTCTGTGTCACCGTAGGCCAGATGCAGGTCCTGGGCGGCAAGCGAATGGTCCTTGGTCACAGGGAACCTCCCGAACGATTGATCCTGATGATGAGATAGATGAGGTAGGGGGCACCGAGGATGCCCGTGACGACTCCGACCGGGTAACGGGTGCCGAGGCCGAACTGTCCGACGAGGTCGGCGACGAGCACGAGCAGGGCTCCGACGAGTGCGGCGGGGATGAGCGGCGAGGGTCCCGGCCCGATGAGTCGAGAGGCGATCGGGCCCGAGAGGAAGGCGACGAAGGCGACCGGTCCGGCAGCGGCGGTGGCGAAGGAGATGAGGCCGACAGCGGCGACGATGACGAGAAGCCTGGTCCTCGACACACGCACTCCCAACGCTTCCGCGGTCTCGTCCCCGAGCTGCGTGATGGAGAGGTTCCTCGACTGCCCCAAGAGAATGGGAACCAGCACGATGAGCGCGCACAGCAGCGGCACGACCTTGTCCCAGCTCGCCCCGTTGAGGCTTCCGGCCAGCCACCGCAGCGCCTCCTGCAGATCCCACTGCGCGGCCCGGGTCAGCTCCCAGTTGATGAGCGCATTGAGCATTGAGGAGACGCCGATGCCCACCAGAATCAACCGGATACCGGCCGCGCCATTCCGGTAGGACAACATGTAGATGACCAACGCCACCGCAAGACCGGCGACGATGGCCATGACCGAGACTCCCGTGCTGCCCAGGCCCAGAGTCACGATCGCGAACACAGCCGCGGCCGAAGCTCCGGAGCTGATCCCGATGATGTCGGGGCTGGCCAGGGGATTGCGCAGCATGGTCTGGAACGTCACCCCGCCGAGGCCGAAGCTCAGACCCACGAGGAGCGCGAGAACGGCTCGGGGGAGTCTCAGGCGCCCGACCGTGAAGGTGGCGCCGGGGACCTGATCGCCGCCGATGACGCGAAGGACCTTGTCGAAGGAATAGAAGGTCTGACCGACCATGAGGCTGAGCAGGAAAGTAAGCAGCACCAGCCCGCTGAAGATGAGGACGAAGCCGGTCCAACGGGCGGAGCGTCGTCTCCGCAGCTGTGCCACGGCAGCGATCGTCGATGTCGATTCTGCCGTGCTGGTCGGCGCGAGGAGTGGGTTCGCGGGGTTCGGTGGGGTCACAGCGAACGGACCTTCTGTCTGCGGACGATGGCGATGAAGAACGGGGCGCCGATCAGCGCGGTGAGGATGCCCACGTCGAGTTCGGCCGGTCGAGCGATGATGCGACCGAGGATGTCCGAGGCTGTGAGCAGTGCGGCTCCGGTGACTGCCGAGAACGGGATCAGCCAGCGGTGATCGATGCCGATGAGCAGACGGCAGGCATGGGGGATGACGAGCCCGACGAAGCCGATCGGTCCAGCGACGGCGGTGGCTGCCCCGCAGAGGAGGACCGCACCTGCAGCGGAGACCATTCTGGTGGTGCCGACGTGCTGTCCCAGCCCGGCGGCGAGCTCATCGCCGAGGGCCAGGGCATTGAGGCCAGGCGCCGAATAGACGCTGATGAGCAAGCCGACGATGAGGAAGGGAAGGATGAGTGTGACCGAATCGAACGTCACACCCCCGACCCCGCCGATCTGCCAATCGCGTGCCAGATCCGCGATGTCTCCGCGGGGGAGGACCACGGCGCTGATGAACGACGACAGTGCAGCGGCGGTGGCCGCCCCGGCCAGGGCCAGCTTGAGCGGGGTCGCACCCTGCCTCCCGAGTGACCCGACCGCATAGACGAACACCGCGGTGAGAGTGGCGCCGACGATGGCGAACCAGATGTAGCCGTCGGCCGTTGACAGTCCGAAGAAGGCGATGCCGATGACCACGGCCAGGGACGCGCCGGTGTTGACACCGAGGATGCCTGGGTCGGCCAGAGGATTCCTCGTCACGCCCTGCATCACAGCCCCGGAGATGCCCAGAGCCGCTCCCACGCACACGGCGAGCAGGGTCCGCGGAATGCGTTTGGCGACCGCGGCCTGATCGAATCCCGCGGCCGACCCGCCGTAGGCGGCAAGAACGTCGTCGAGGCCGACGTTGCGGGAGCCGATCATCGTGGACAGGATCATGAGGACGGCAACCACTGCAAGAGCGGCCAGCATCCATGCGAGGCGGACATGAGTCGACCGCCGCAGCTTGGCGGCGGTCGACTCGACTGTCGATTGTGACGTCATCGTGTGAAGTGTCCGCTTCTACTTCGCTGCCGTGGCGGCCTTGTCGAGTTCGTCGAGGTAGTCATCGAGAACGAAGGAGATGGACAGCGGTGTGGGGTTCGCAGCAGTGCCGAGCGGGGCATCACCGGGCAGGTTGACGATCGACTTGTTCTTGACCGCGGGCATCTGAGACAGCAGCTCGTCGTCTTCGAGCGTCGTGACCAGGTCGTCGCCGCCGTAGGTGACGATGATGTCGACATCGTCGAAGACGTCGGCCTGTTCGGCGCTGACGGTCGAGGAGAATTGATCGGTCTCGTCGGAGGCCTTCTGGATGCTGGCGGGTGCCTGCATGCCCAGGTCCTCGAAGAACATGGCGCGGGTGTCATGCGTGGTGTAGAAGTTCACCTCGGACAGGTCCGAGGGATCCACGTGGGTCAGGAACATCGTCGACATGTCCTTGATCGCAGGGTGGTCGGCGACCGCCGAGTCGATCTCGGTCTCGAGGTCCTTGACGAGCTCCTCGCCTTCCTCTGCCAGACCGATCGCCTTGCTGTTGATCTCGATCATCTCTCGCCAGGGAGTTCCCCAAGCGGTCTCCGGGTAGGCGACGACGGGCGCGATCTCGCTGAGGGTGTCGTAGTCCTCCTGGGTGAGACCGGAATACCCGGCGAGGATGACGTCGGGCTGGGTATCGGCGACAGCCTCGAAGTCGATGCCGTCGGTCTCGTCGAAGAGAGCCGGAGTCTCTGCATCCAGCTCCTCGAGCTTGTCTTCGACCCAGGGGAGGACGCCGTTGCCGTCATCGTCGCCGAAGTCGGCACTGGCCATGCCCACCGGGACGACGCCCAGTGCCAACGGCACCTCGTGGTTGGCCCAGTTGACGGTGGCCACCCTTTCGGGCTTCTCCTCGATCGTGGTGGTGCCGAGTGCGTGCTCGATAGTCACCGGTGTCCAGGACTCGTCGCCGCCCTTCGCATCTGCGGGGGTCTCGGTAGATGAGCAGGCGGTGAGCACGAGTGCGGTGGACATGGCTGCTGCAACGGTCATTGCGCGAAGCGGACGGGACATCTCTTCCTTTCGGAGGTGCTTCTCAGCACACCCCCGAAGCGAGATTGAGTTAGGTGTGCCTAAACAAACTATCGGAGGAATCGCCTGCGCGCAATGGAGTATTTACGACAGATGATTTCGCGAAACGGACACGAGTGATCTTCAGCTCGCGTGCTCCTCAGTTCGCGCTGGGGCGGAACTGTCCCGGTGTGGTGCCCGTGATGCGCTTGAATGCAGTCGTGAATGCACTGACCGAGCGATAGCCGACGCCGGCGGCCGCTTCGTCGACCTCTCCGCCGAGGCTGATCATGCTCACCGCGTGCTGGACCCGTGCCGTCGTCGCCCAGCGCCCGAAGCCGAGACCCGTCTCTGCCTCGAAGGCGCGGGTGATGGTGCGGCCGCTGATCCCCAGTTTCCTCGCCCAGTCCTGGAGACTCGAGGCATCCGCCGGGCCCTCGATGATCGCGTTGGCGATCGGAGCGATGAGCGGATTGCTCGGCATGTGAAGCAGAAGCTCGTTGTCCGCTGGCGTCATGACGTCGAGGATCATCGCCTCGGTGAGTGAGTAGGAGGAAGTCCCCGGATCGGTGTGCTGAAGTCGATCGAGAAGGAGCCGGAGCAGAGGGGTGATGGCGATGGCAGTGGGCCGATCGCTGACAAGCGGGTTGTCGAGGCTGAACTGCGCGGCGTAGACGACGACGCCGGCGGGCGTCCATCCGGAGTGCCGTACTCCTGCGGGAATCCACATCCCTAAGGGCGGGGTGATCGTCCACGTGCGCTGATCGATCGTGACCGTGCCGACCCCGGCCTCGCGCCAGAGCAGCTCATGTGTCGGATGCGAATGTTCGGACCAGTAGGTCTCGTGCTCCATCGCCTCCTGGGAGCCGATGATCCGCAGCGGCATCTCCACCTGACCTGCGGTGTAGCTCGGCAGCGTCCGTTCGGAGGCCGTCGCCACGCGTGCGGTCTTGGAGCGGAAGGGTCTGATCGTGGGCACCTCACCAGGATAGGCGCAGCCGACCGCGATCTGCGCCCCCGACCTGGGCAGGCGCAGTGAGCCTCGACTAGACGGCCACGATGTGAGGGTGCTGTCGGTGGAAATCGGTGGCCTGCTGGAAGGTATGCCCAGCGGCCAGGAGCAGGCCCTCCTTGAAGTCACCGGCGACGAACTGAGCAGCCAGCGGGGTGCCGCGCTCGGTGAAGCCGGCGGGCAGAGTGATCGAGGGCATGCCACAGTTGTCGATCGGTGCCGTCGGAATCGTGACTCCGGCGAACAGCTCGGCGTCGGAGCCGAGATTCTCCATCTGTGAAATCGTCGGTGAGGCGGCTCCGATGCCTGGAAGCAGCAGCAGGTCGATGTCGGACATGAGAGCGCGCATGCGACCGGTGAATGCTCGCCGGGATTCGAGCAGCTCGTGGTAGTCGATGGCGCTGAGGCCGCGCCCGATCTCGATGAGGCCGGCGAGGTCGGGACCGTACTCGGCCGACCTCGACGGGTAGTTCTCTGCGTGAACGCCCGCGGTCTCGATTCCGCACAGGGCAGTCCATTCCTGTGCCGCTTCGGCGAATCCGGGGGTGCGCACGTCGAGGACGCGCCAACCGAGGTCGAGGAGCACCTCGATGGTGGATTCGAGCATCTCGTTGGTGACGTCATCGAAATGTTCGGCTGCCAGTTCGCGGTCGAATCCGACGACCGGGGTGGTCTCGAGCCTGAGCTGCCGGCTGTAGCGGGGCACCGGTTCAAGCGCCGACGTCGGGTCGTTCGGGTCATGGCCGGCGATGGCCTCGAGGATGATGGCGGCATCGCGTGCGCTGCGCGTCATCGGTCCGATGTGGTCAAGGCTCGGCGCCAAGGGAAAGATGCCGTTGCGTGAGACCCGGCCCCAGGTGGATTTGAGTCCGGTGACCCCATTGGCCGAGGACGGCAGTCGGATCGAACCTCCGGTGTCCGAGCCCAACGAGCCGTAGCAGAGGCCGGCTGCGGTCGCGACGCCCGAACCGCTCGAGGAGACCCCTGACCAGGTGTTGGGCTCCCAAGGGTTGACCGGGGTCGGCAGGTCGGGATGATGTCCGGTGAACGCACCCTCGGTGAGCCGCAGCTTTCCCAGGATCACCGCCCCGGCCGCCCGCAGGCGAGCCACGACGGTGGCGTCGAAGTCGGGCTGGAAGTCGGCGTGGATCGTGGTGCCCGCACCTGTCGGCGCGTCATGGGTGTAGGCCAGGTCTTTGATCGCCAGCGGCACACCGTGCAGCGGACCCAGCCAGTCCCCGCGCGCCAGACGTTCATCGAGGTCGTCGGCGGCGGCCAAGGCCGATTCGCGCATCAGGGTGACGAAGGACAGGAGGTGAGGGTCGAGTTCGTCGATCCGGTCGAACATGGCCTCGGTGGCTGCCCTGGAGCTCAGCCGCCCGGATCTGATGAGTTCCGAGACCTCGTGCAGCTCACGGAACTCGAGTCCGCTGTTCGCCGAGGTGGTTGTGCTGCTGGCCATGGACGCCTCCTTGCATCGGTTGTCCCCATGCTAACCGGGAAATCTCAGAACGTCACTGCTGGTCAGCGCCGCCCCCGGCGAGCTCCCGCAGGGCCTGGACATGAGCGTCGAGTCGGGCGCTCCCGTCTGTGCTGATGGCGACCCATGTGCGGGGGCGTTTGCCGACATAGCCCTTTCGGACCTCGACCAGCCCCGCCTTCTCGAGGGCGGAGATGTGGCGGGAGAGCACGGAGTCGGAAACGCCGAGGGAGTCGCGCAGGAGTTTGAATTCCGCGCGGTCCCGATTCTTCAGACTCGCCACGATGCCGAGTCGAGTGGGATTGTTCAGATCTGATTCGATCCGAGTCAAGGACTCGCCGAGGTTGTCCATCGTGTCATCGGATTCGTCGTCGGTGCTGATGTAGGGATTCATGATCGTGCCTCGTCCTTTCTCAGCGGCGCAGTCCGACAAGGGCCATGATGGGGGAGAGGACCCAGATGAAGCCGGCAGCGGCGAACGGCACCCACAACGTGGGAGTGAACGAGTCGACGATGATCGCTGTGAACAGGGCGACGAAGGTCAGCGGCAGCCAGGTGCAGAGCAGGACGGTTGACCGGCGACTCCAGCTCAGGGCCTTCACGGAATAGACGATGAGGGCCGGCACCAGCCAGGCGCCGCCGGCGCCGAGGATGATCAGCTGGGTCGTGTTGTCCTCGATGAGTCCGACGGCGAGGATCCCCACGGAGATGGCCGCACTGTAGACGAAGAGCATCGTGACCAGCGGCCAGGCATCGCTGGATCGGGCGTGGGCCTGATTCGACTCGACCTGCGAGAGAAGGTCCTTGGCCTGCTGCGGGGTGGGCGTGGTCATGACAACTCCTTCGTTGCTGTCTTCACCGAGAAACGGTGACTTCCTGATGGAAGTAATTACAGCTTAGCAAGTACTTTCCATAATGGAAAGTACTTTCGCGAAGTTGTTCTCGCAGCAGGGCTCAGGCAGAAGCCGCAGCAGCCACTGTGGCTGCAAGCTCGGTGGTCGCGCCGAGGTGGTCGGCGGTGACCTCGCCGGTGACGATGAGCGGGTCGAAGGCGAGCCTCCAGCCCAGACCCGTCGTGATCTGCTTCATCGCGGTCTCCGCTCCGGTCGTGTCGTAGCCGCCGTGGATCCAATAGGAGAACGGGCGACCGGCGGTCGGCTCCCTGACCGCGTCGTACGTGGTGTCGAAGAAGTGCTTGAGGGCTCCGGAGATGTAGCCGAAGTTCGCCGTCGTGCCGAGGACGAACCCATCGGCGGCGAGCACGTCCTCGGCCGTCGCCTCCAAGGCGGGACGGACTATGACGTCGACGTCACCCAGCTCCGGCATGCGCAGTCCGGACAGGGCCGCCTCGGCGATTTCAGTCGTTGCCTGTGACGGGGAATGATGAACGAGCAATATGCTGACCATGGGACCAGACTAACCCTGCAGCATTTCGACGAGGGAGGATTCGTGGCAGTCATCTTTGATCCGCTCCGCGGGCGGACACGACCCGAGCCCAGCCACAGCGATGATGAGATCATCGACGTGCTCACCGGCACTGCCGGGGCCGTGGGAATCGACACCTCCGGGTGGGCGGTGCTGACCGGGGCCGGCATGAGCACGGATTCGGGAGTCCCCGACTATCGGGGACCCGACGCCGTTCCCCGCCAGCCGATGACGATCCAGACCTTCCTATCCCATCCCGACCAGCGAGCCCGCTACTGGGCGCGTTCCTGGGTGGGCTGGCCGCGGATGCGCTCTGCCCGGCCTAATGCGGCACATCTGGGGCTCGCTCAGCTGCCCGTCGCCGGCATCGTCACGCAGAATGTCGACGGACTCCACCAGGCCGCGGCACGGGAGGAGGGCAGTCGCAGTCCGGTCATCGATCTGCATGGCAGCCTGGATCGTGTCATCTGCCTCAAGGAAGGGCACATGTTCGACCGAGACTGGGTCCAGATCCAGTTGAGCGAGCTCAACCCCGAGTTCGCGAAACTCGTGGGAATCGATCCGATCGATGTCGAGACGGCCCCCGACGGTGACGTGGATCTGGAGGAGACGGCGGATTTCATTGTCACCGACTCGCCCCGCTGCGGTGGAATCCTCAAACCCGATGTCGTGTACTTCGGTGACTCCGTGCCTCCGGCGAGGCTGCAGGAGGCGAATCGCATCTGCGCTGAGGCGAGTGGAATCGTCGTGCTCGGATCCTCGCTCGCGGTGCTCTCGGGGCTGCGTTTCGTGCGGGCGGCGGCGAAGGCCGGGAAGCCGGTGGTCATCGTCACAGACGGTCCCACCAGGGGAGATGAGCTTGCTGACTACCGCTCGATCTCCCGCGTCGGCGACTTCGTCAAGGGGTGGGCACTCAGAGGAATCCAAGGCGATGATGACAAGCTTCAGGCATGAGCAATCTTGCCCGAACCGAACGCCTCCGCCTCGTCGATACAGCCAACAGGGCCGGTGAAGACGCCCCGACGCTGTGCGAGGGCTGGACGACACGTGACCTTGCCACCCACCTCGTCATCCGCGAACGCCACCCCGTGGCCGCCCTCGGCATCTTCATGCCGAAGCTCGAAGGCAAGCGCGAGGAGCAGGAACGTGTGTATGCCGCGATGCCGTATTCGAGTCTGCTGGGTCTCGTGGCATCCCCGCCGAGGTGGACCCCGGGTCGGTGGCCCGGCGTCGAATCCGTGATGAACACCGCCGAATACATCGTCCACCACGAGGACATCCGACGCGCGGAGATCGAATGGATCCCACGCAGGCTGTCCCTGCCGGAGAACCGTGCCGTGTGGACAGCGTGCCGAACCGCGCTCCTACCCTTCGCTGCCAAAGCCGAGGGCCGCGTCACGATCGTCAGCCCCGGATTCGGCCAGCACAGCACGGGCAGAAAATCCGGCGGGAGTAAGGGCGGTGCCCAGGGGCTCACCATCACCGGTGAACCCGTGGAGATCCTGCTCTACCTCATGGGCCGAGAGGACCATGCCCTCGTCGATGTGAAGTGAGGGACCGCATCGTTGGGCGAGGCGGGGGAAAACCCCCGAACAGCTGAACGGTTTGTATCATTCCCCTGCCAAGTGCAAGTTCCTAAGCTGATTACAACAGCAGCCGCACAAGCAGAGGCAGAAAGATGAACCCCACCCCCACCCCCAACTCCGACTACACAGCAGAGACCAACTACCCCTCGAACACCGGATACTCCTCGACCACTGGTGGCCAGGGCTACCTGGAAGCGAATCAGGGCTACACCACCGGCGCACAGCCACCGCAGTCCTACCGCGCCCGGGCAGAGGAAGATCCGGGCAAGGTCCTGGGAATCATCTCCCTCGTCGCGACCCTCTCGACCTTCCTGGGCTTCAACTTCCTCGGCCCCATCGTCGGCATCATCACCGGCCATATGGCGCGCAAGAACTCACGAAGCGCGGGTTTCGGCGACAACGAGATGGGCAAATGGGGCTTCATCCTCGGCATCGTCTTCATCTCAGTGGCGGTGCTGGGCGGACTGCTCGGCCTGTCCATCGCAGGATTCGCCGGACTGGCAGGACTCCTCGGGGCCTAGTACCCGACCCAGGCTCCGCGCTCCTGGTCGAGCACGCGAGGGTGGAGCAGGGTCGAGGCCTCAACATCACCGACGGAAGCCCGATCACGGTCGGGCGCGAACGTGGTGGAGGACGCGAGCACTTCAGCCGTCGCGAATTTCAATCCCTCGGGAGCATCCCGGGGGATTGTCACGTTCGGACCCTGCTCCTCGGCTCCACTGCCTTCGGAGGCATCGGCCAGGAAATAGCCCCAGTCACCGAAGCTGGGGACATCGACGTGATAGGGCGTGGTGGCCAGGCCCGCCTCGGCGACGGCCTCCCCGATGCCCCAATAGGCCTCCGGAGCGAAGTACGGGGAGCCAGCCTGGACGACGAGCCTGGCCTCGGGGGACATGACCTGTTTGATCAGTCCGTAGAACTCGATGCTGTAGAGCTTCGAGGTGGCGACATCGTCCGGATCCGGCAGATCGGCGATGACCGCATCGTAGGCGGTGTGCTCGGCTTCGCGCAGCCAGGTGAACGCATCGGCGGCGATGGTCTTCACTCGGGGATCATCGAGGGAGTCTTCGTTGAAGTCAGTGAAGTGGTCCGATGTCTTGGCGAGTTCGAGGACGCGGGGGTCGAGGTCGACGAGTGTCACCGATTCGACATCGGGATATTTGAGGATCTCCCGCACAGCCAGACCGTCCCCGCCGCCGAGGACGAGGACATTGCGCTTGGGCCCATCCATGAGCGGATGGACCAGGGACTCGTGATAGCGATATTCGTCGGCCGAAGCGAACTGCAGATCTCCATTGAGGTAGAGCCGCGTGTCCCCGGTCTTCTGTGACTCGGTGAGCACGATCTCCTGGTAGTCCGTGCGCTGGGAATAGACGATCGGATCCCGGTAGAGGCGCTGCCGGGTCGTCATCTCGATGTCGTCGGTGAACACCCAGACCACGGTGAGTCCGCCGACGATGAGGACGAGCAGGCCAGCCAGGATCACCTGTGTGCGGGTGCGGATCTCGGTGCGGAAGAGCCAGAGCACGATGAGGATGCCGACAACGGCATTCGTGATCCCCACCGCCAGAGCGCCTCTGGGCAGACCGAAGATCGGGAGCAGGATGAAGGGGAAGGCGAGCCCGCCGACCAGCCCGCCGACGTAGTCCGCGGCGAAGAGATCGGCGACGGCGCTGGAGGCCTTCTGCGCCCGGATGCGTTGGACGAGCTCCATGAGCAGGGGGATCTCCGCGCCGATGAGCGCGCCGATGACGAAGGCGAGGGCGACCATCGCGACTGTGTAGATGTCGGCGAAGGCGAAGGCGAGGTAGAGCAGGATGACCGAGAGGCCGCCGATGATGCCCAGCGCGGCCTCGATGAGGGCGAAGGCGACTGCGGCGAACTCGGTCAGGCGCTTCGTGGCCAGGGACCCGATGCCCATCGCGAATACCATGACCGAAAGGACGATCGAGGCCTGAACGATGGTGTCGCCGAGGAGGTAGGAGCCGAGTGCGACGAGCGCGAGCTCGTAGACCATGCCGCAGCTGGCGCAGATGAAGACGGCCAGGAGCACGAAGAAGCGGGCGGGTCCTGGCTTCAGCGGCAGCGTGATCGGTTTGCTGCCGCCGATGCTATCGGCGTCAGCGGATTCTGTCGGTGAACTCAAAGGAGCGCTGCGGCCATGATGCCCGCGATGCCCACATGAGCGGAGGCATTGACCCACACTTCAGGGTGAAACGCATCGGGTTTGATCATGTCGCCGAGCTTGCCGGGGGTGAAGGCGTCGACGAGCAGGAAGCTCAGGGCCATGAGGATGATGCCGACGATGCCGAAGACCAGGGTGGAGATGATGCCGAAGACGAAGTCATCCGCGCTGGCACGGATCGCGGCGATGACGATGATCGCCACACAGAGGAGGTCGGACGCGACGAGGATCACGGCATTCTTCGACTTCTGCTGCCAGAGGATGACGTGCAGCTTTCCCGGGGTGAGGAGGTCGACGACGAAGTAGCCGATGAGCATGAGCGCGAGGCCGCTCACGGCGTAGGAGAGGACGATCCCGATCTCAAGGAAGAGTTCTGCCAACATGATTGCCTTTCAGAGTGCTGTCGGTGCTGTCATTTGCCGCGAACGCTGTCATTTGCCGGTGCCGGGTCCGCCGCCGCGGAATCCCGAGCCGTCGCCGTAGTTCGATCCGACGCTGCTGGAGCCGCCGCCGAAGAAGGGCAGGAAGAAGAATCCGCCGCCACCGCCACCCGAGCCGTCCGAGTCATCCGTGCAGCCATTCATGATGTTGCCGAGGATCAGGACGATGACTACCAGTGCGATGACGGTGCCGCAGCCGGAGCGTTTCTTCGGGCCGCCGGAATTGTTGTTCGAGGGTCCGGAGCCGCGGTCTCCGCCGCCGGAGCCGCGCCCGTTCTCGGCGTCGAAGTTGAAGGAGCCTCCGCCCATGGAGACATTGGGATCGCGGCTCATGATCTCCTCCTCAGTTCGCTGTGGCTGTGCACGATCTGTCGGTGCTGTGGATAGCAGTGCCAGCTCCGCCAGGAGAGTTGCTCGGAACTGCAGTCGGTCAGGGCCAGCGCCGTCAGCGCACCTGGTTCACCGGGGAAGTCAACGACGAGGTGACGGTCGTGGGCACTCGAACGGGCCACCACCTCGGCGGCGGCATCACTGAAGCTGCCGGGAACATCTGTGAGCTCGCAGCGGAACTGATGTCGGGTGAATCCCGACCAGGTTCCAGCGGTGGTGCGGGTCGTGTCCCAGCCGGGACGCTCATCCTCGCCGAGGCAGGCGAAGGTTTCGATGAACGCGTCAGTGTTGTTGTCGCTCAGGATCACTTGGTGGGAGGAGCCGATGACGTGGAGCTCGAGCTGCAAACGATCCTGCCCATTCGACGACGGCAGGTCGATGAAGTCGGAGGCCAGAGGGGTGATGCGGCCGTGGTCGAGGCTGAAGGTCAGCGCCTGGGCAGACGTATCGGCGAAGGCCACGTCGACGCTCAGGTGCTGGGCCGGCACCGGGTGTGCCAATGGGGGAGTGAGTGTCATCAGCTGCCCGAATAGATGGTGAAGGAACCGACCGGGATCGATTCGCCGGTGCTCACTTCCCAACGACCGTGGTCGAAGCGTTCGAAGGCGAGCAGCTTGTGGTCATCGGACTCGTAGTCGACGTAGTCGACGCCGCCCTTCTCATTGAGGCCGGTGGTGCCCTCGGAGCGATAGGAGGCGGTGCCGTGCTCGACGAGTTTGTACTCGGTGCCCTCGATCGTGATGGTCTTGGCCTTGGGCTCGATGTCGAGCTCGGGGCGATCACTCCACCGGGAGACCTGCAGATCGGGATCATTCTCGACGGTCAGCCACAGGCGGGTAGCGGACTGGTCGGCCTGGAAGAAGTGCTCGGCCCAGTCGTAGCCGCCCTCTGAGATGCGCAGGGTGCCGCGGACGAAGAACTTCTCATTGCCGAATTCGAGCAGGTCACCGGCCTTGATCGTCTCCGGATCCCCGCCTGCGTTCTGCTCCGGCGCGAACGGATCCTGTGGTCGGCGGGGTGCGGCCGCATTCTCTTCGAACTTGCGGCGGCTGGCAGCACGCCTGCGGATGACGATCACCGTGATGAGAACGACGATGATGAACACCAAGACGGTGATGAGGATATTCGATGACACGGGTGCCTGCTTCGATCAGATAGCCGGAACTTTCACACTCAACTGTAGTCGAAACGTCCCTCGAGCGCGGTCATGGAATCCGCAGGGAAGAAGCCGAGATCCCGGTTGAGCGCGTGCATCGGCCCATTGCCCGTGGCTGTGTAGGTCTGGATCCAGTCGGCCTGGGCGACTTCCGGGATCTCGTGGAGCTGGCGCATGTTCGCGACCTTGAGCCCGCGTCCGATGCCACGACCGCGATACGCTCCCTCGACGAAGGTGTCCTCCTGGACGACGATGTCCGTCTCGTGGCGGGAGACCATGATCTCCGTGTACCCGACAGCAACCGGCCCGTCAGCGGCATTGTCGTCGACCTCGGCAGTGTGGTCGTCGACGTGGGCGATCGAGCTGACCAGAATCCAGCCCTGGTCGGCCATCCGCTCCTCATGGGTGCGGATCGCGTCGGCACCGGCATGCTTGAGCGTGCGCGTGAGGTCACCGACCGGGACGTCCTCGTCCATCTGCTGACGCAGCCGTGCCCAGTCCTCGACTGCTTCGTCCGGGCAGCCACCGATCCACGAGGTGATGGACACATTCGGATCGGGGTCTATCGCCAGCCGTGACTTCACAGCCGGGTCCCTGTAGCGGTTGGCATCATCACGCAGGTAGGCCGGCAGGTCCAGCAGCAGCCGCTGTTCCTCATTGCCGATGATCAGTCCCTGTGCCTGTGCGAAGGCCACCCCCTCCGGGCAGTAGGTTTCGGTCTGGACGAGCTCCGTGCGTCCACGCAGCAGATCCGCGACGGCTCCGGCGATCGACGTGCCGTGTCCCTGTCGTCGGTGCGCGGGCAGGATCCCGACTTCGACGTCGGCAGGGGCATCGGAGACGATGTTGATCTCGGCGCCGCCGACGGGTACTTCGCCGAGGTGGGCCACGAGTGCGATGTCGGCCTTGTCGGAGCGCGGCTGTGCGAATTGGGTGAGGGTCGACTCGAGGCTCTGCCACCAGGCGGCGGTGCGGCCGACGGTGTAGGCCTCACACATGAGCGCACGCCATTGCGTGAGCCCGTCGACGTCGTCGGGCTCGATGCGGGTGATCTGGACATCGACCATGACTTGAGTCGACCACGCTTCGACCCGGATTTCAAGGATTCGAGGGAGGGTCCGATCCGTCCTCAGGTCCCACCCCGGCGTTGGGATCCTCTGTGGGCAGGCGGGAGCCGATGTGTGCGTTGGGACGATTCATCACCCGGTAGACGAGGAAGGCACCCACGCTGAAGACCACGATGATGGTCAGGATGAGGAAGATGACGGCGCCGAGACCCGGCTCCATCACTTGGCCATCCGACGACGGTCGAGGAAGTTGGCGAAGCGGGCCCGGAAGGAGCCCATGCCGATCGACCCGGTGACTACGATGGTCGGTCTGCGGCCCTCGGGAATTGCGTTGACCACGGACTTCACCGAGCCCCAGGACTTGGACAGGTCGTCGACGTTGACGGCCCAGTCATCGGGAACGACGACGACGACCGACCCCATTCCGGCGACGACTTCGACATGGATGACCTCAAGGTCGGTCTCGACCTCGAGGAAGTTCAGTTCGACGTTCGACATCGACGGCTCGCACCTGATGTAGGGCGGGACCTGCCACCGCCCGCGGCGGAGGTCGCTCTCCCAGCCGGCCTTGATGACCAATGGCTTGCCTGACTCGATGGCCCGGCCAGCGGGAGCCGATCGGCTGACAGCGGTACCGGGGCGGAATCGATCAGAGGGCAGTTGGATGGTGAGGTCGGAGAGGACTTCGTCGAGGTCAACCGGGAAGCGGGCAGCGTGGACCTTCTCCATGCGTTCGTCGAGCTCCTCCACCGTGATGCGACCGTCGCCGGCGGCTTCGCGCAGGACTTCGATCGCTTCGTCACGCTCTTTGTGCCCGATGCGGTAGGTCTTCGCCGGATCGTTTTCGGCATGATCGTCGTCAGGGAAATGGGAGGAGGAGTTGCTCATGATCTCTATCGTGCCCGATTCACGCGCTTGTCCACAACGACAGTGGGCGCAAGCTCACGATGGCGACGAGGAACGGGTGCGTGTGTCGTGTCAGCCGTTGGCATTAGGCTAAGCATGTGTCCACCGCACTGTACAGAAGATACCGCCCAGAGACCTTCGATGAGGTCATCGGTCAAGAGCATGTGACCGATCCGCTCAAGGCCGCGATCGAACGTGGCCGCATCAACCATGCCTACCTGTTCTCCGGCCCCCGAGGGTGTGGCAAGACCACCTCGGCACGGATCCTGGCGAGGTGTCTCAACTGTGCCAAGGGGCCGACTCCGGTGCCCTGTGGTGAGTGCCCGAGCTGTGAGGACCTGGCCAACGGCGGCCCGGGTTCGCTCGACGTCGTGGAGATCGACGCAGCCAGCCACAACGGCGTCGACGATGCCCGCGACCTGCGTGAGCGCGCGATCTATGCCCCGGCCCGTGATCGGTACAAGGTCTTCATCCTCGATGAGGCCCATATGGTGACCTCGCAGGGCTTCAACGCGCTGCTCAAGATCGTCGAGGAGCCGCCGCCTCACATCAAGTTCATCTTCGCGACGACCGAGCCTGAGAAGGTCATCGGCACAATCCGCTCGCGAACCCATCACTACCCGTTCCGCCTGGTCCCGCCCGAGGCTTTGGGCAACTACATGGAAGACCTGTGCAACCGCGAAGGTGTGCAGGTTGCCAAGGGTGTGCTGCCGCTCGTCGTGCGCGCCGGCGGCGGATCCGTGCGTGACACCCTGTCCGTGCTCGACCAGCTCATCGCCGGTTCGGGTCCCGACGGCGTCGACTACGCCGGAGCCATCGCGCTCCTGGGGTACACACCTGACTCCCTGCTCAGTGACATCGTCGATGCCTTCTCCGCCGGCGACGGCGGCGGTGTCTACCGTGCCGTCGAGCGGGTCATCGAATCGGGACAGGACCCGCGTCGCTTCGTCGAGGATCTGCTCGAACGCATGCGCGACCTCATCGTCATCAATGCTGCCCCCGAGGCGGCTCATGCCTTCTTGCCGGAGGTCCCTCCGGACCGCCTCGAGCGACTGACCCTGCAGGCCAGAGGTTTCGGCCAGGGAGAGCTCTCTCGAGCGGCGGACCTGCTCAACCAGGGCCTGACCGAAATGTCAGGAGCAACCTCGCCGAGGCTGCAGCTCGAGCTGATCTGTGCGCGCATCCTTCTGCCCGGCTCGGGTCGCAGTCGCGACGCCGTGCTCAGCCGTGTCGAACGGATGGAACGCCGCATCGGCATGTCCGCCTCGGGCACAGCCGCGAACATTCCCCCTGCCCAGTCGGAGGCGGCTGCCCCGTCCGGAGACGGCGGACAAACGAGTTCCACACCGCCGGTGCAGGGACAGCCACAAGGCGCTCCGGGACAGCCGCAGGCCGCTCAGGCTCCCGCAGTGCAGTCCTCGAACCAGGCACCGCCACCGAACCAGGCACCACGAGATGATTTCGACGAGCTCGCCGAGATGGCCGCGGCCGCCGAGTCCATGCTCAACGAGCCACCAGCCTCGACTCCAGCCGATAGTCCACAGGAAGATCGGTCGTCACTGCCCGAAGACTCCGCGCAGGCTGCGGAGGCCGTCGCGGATGATCGGCCATCCGGTCGCGATGCTCAGCACGGTGATTCACCGTCGAGCTCAGATGCCTCACGTGCTCAGCAGCCTGGCGCCATGCCTTCGTCCCAGGAGCAGCCTGACCGGGCTTCGCAGGCTCAGGCCTCGCAGGGCCAGGTCTCGCAGGCTCAGGCGCCGGCTGACTCAGATGCGGCTGGCCCAGGTCATTATGACCACGCTCCGGCTGACTCAGCCCAGTCCGACTCAGCCCAGTCCGACCCAGTTCCCCAGGTCCGTAGCGAGCAGAAGGCCGGTGCGCAGCCTCGGGGCTCAGCCTCGGCGGATAACTCTGCGCCGGAGGGCGATGCCGTGGCCGGCGCCGGTCACATCGGCGGTGAAATCGAAGCGATTCGACGGGCCTGGCCGAGCATCCTTGCCGCAGTCGAAAAACGCAGTCGCCTGACCAGAGCGATCATTGCGGCGAATGCGATCCCGCAGTCATATTCCGCTGGAGTCGTCTACCTCGGATTCAACAATGCCGGTTCCGTTCAGGGCTTCCAGCAGAGAGACCATGCGGCCAAGCTGGCGATGGCGATCAATGATGTCCTCGGCATTCAGGCACGTATCGACATCGGTGATGTCGGTCGTATCGGCGGGAACTCGGGCCAGGCAGATGCCGGACGCGGGACAGGCGGCAAGGGAGCCTCGGCGCCGGCGCCGAGCGAGGCTCCAGGAAATCGGGGTCCGGCACCCGCCCAAAGACGACCCAGTCCGCAGGAAGTGGCCGCGGTCGTCGGCACACGCGAGGTCGACAAACCGCAGGTCGATCATGAGAAGTTCTGGGAGACCAGCGGCTCTCCGCAGGGCCCATGGTCCGATGACGACGAGGAGGGGGAACAGCCGGCGTCACACGAAGCACCTCAGCCACCGACTGATTCTCAATCCGGCTCAGACTCTGGCCCAGATTCCGATGCCACCTCCGACTCACCATCTGCAGACGCTTCCAACGATGCCGGAGACGGACCAAGCGCCCACTCTGGCCCCACCGACGAACCTGCTTCGCGGGAAGAGAACGTTCCGACCGACCAGAACACGGCGGACGACGCGCAGGATTCAGGCGGTCAGTCGGCACCTGTCGAGGAGCAGGCACCTGCCGAAATGGCGGCGTCGGCAGGTCAGAGCCCCGAACAGCAGGCCTCTGAGCAGTCGACGTTCGAACAGCCTGCCTCGGACGAGTCCCTGGCGGACTCGGACATTGTCGTACCTGACCTCTCCGATGAGGACTTCTTCAGCGATCCCTCGGACAACACTGCCCCTGAGCAGCCGGAGGTGGATCACCGGGCGGATCCCGCGCCACATGCCGCAGCACCGGAGGCGCAGTCGGCACCGGAGGATGCACCGATAGAGTATGTGCAGCCACGGTGGGAGGAGCCGACCTGGCACGACGGACCCGACGAAGAGGCCCCGAACCTCGGCGACTCCTCAGACGGAGAGACCCAGCCTGCAGCTGCGGGCGAGGAGTTCACGAGTGCAGGCTCGGGCGCTGTGGAAGTCGGAGCACTTGTCGTCCCTCCGCCGGAAGACGACGACCTTGATTTCCTCGGTGACTACGCCGATGGTGGTACTGGACTGCCGGAGACTACCTCTCAGCCACCTGCCCAGTCCTCACGACCACAGGGGCATGGAGCGGCGAAGCCGTTCAAGTCCCGTTTCGCCGCTCTTGCTGAAAAGCATGGTGGCAGCACCCCGCAGCCACCGGCCCAGAGCGGAGAGAACGGGTACTCGCAGAACGGGAACTCCACGATGCCTGGATCTTCAGCGAATGATGCCCACGCTGATGCTCGGCCTCAGAGCTCCGGGGCTGATGAGGACGAGTATGATCCGGAGACGGACCTCGACATCTCGGACGCCCCGCAGATCGGGGTGGCCGTGATCGCACGGGTCCTCGGCGGCGAGATCATTGATGAAAGAGAAGTATGAGCGCGGTTTACGAAGGTGCCCTGCAGGACCTGGTCGAGGAATTCGGCAAGCTTCCGGGCATCGGCCCGAAGTCCGCGCAGCGGTTGGCGTTCCATATTCTCCAATCTGAATCCGCCGACGTCAGCTCACTGGCTCAGGCCCTGACAGAGGTGAAGAAGCGTGTGCGCTTCTGCGACATCTGCGGCAACGTCTCTGAAGAGGCAGAGTGCACAGTGTGCCAGGACCCGCGTCGCGATCGCTCGATGATCTGCGTCGTCGAGGAACCCAAGGACGTCGTGGCCATCGAGCGGACTCGCGAGTACCGGGGCCTCTATCACGTGCTCGGCGGTGCGATCGATCCGATGGCCGGAGTCGGGCCGGACAATCTGCGCATCAAGGAACTGATGCCGCGCCTGCAGAACGGCGAAGTCAAGGAATGCGTCATCGCCACCGACCCCAACCTCGAGGGTGAAGCCACCGCCACCTACCTCGTGCGTCTGCTCAACTCCCTGGGAGTGACTGTGACGAGGCTGGCTTCGGGACTGCCTGTCGGCGGAGACCTCGAATACGCCGATGAAGTCACCCTTGGTCGGGCCTTTTCCGGCCGTCGCGAAATGGACTGATCCACCTCTGCTCAGTGTTCGCGGATGTCCGTGAACTTTCGCTCCGCCCTCTTGACTCCATATCGATTATCGTGAAGTATGTTGATTATCGATATATCGACTAACGATATGAAGTGGTGAATCTAGGCGATGAATTCGGGGTCGACGCTTTGACGACCCAGGAGGACTCGCCGAAGCAGGAAGGCAGGATCATGGCACAGGAGAATGGGCAGAGCGAACTGCCCGAAGAGCCAGACGACGCCGTCATCGGGAAGCCCAAGGGTGGGGTGAAGCGCGGTGACGGTGCGGCCAAGCGGAAGGCGTTCGCCACGGGGTACGAACTCTGGGTGGGACTGGCACTTGGGTTCTACGTGATCTATGCCGTGACCGAGCTGGTCACTGACCTGGTGCATGCAGAGATCAGGCTGCCGCTCGAATTCGAGTCCGATGCTGTGGCGTCACTTGGCTTTCCCGGAGGAGAGGCGACTCTGAGCGGCCTGACTCAGATCACGGTGTCCACCACCGACCTGGCCACCGCGACGATGGTGCTGCTCCTCATTGCGAAGATCGCGCTGATTCTCACCTTCATAGTCGCCGCCGTCGCGATCGTTCCCGTCATCAGGGATATTGCCAAAGGCGACCCGTTCACCAGCCGTTCGATCATGGCGCTCGGAGTGCTCGAGAGCTTCATCGCCGTGGGATGGCTGGTCTATTTCGCCGCGATGGTGCTGGGCAGCAACATGGTCTCGCGTGATCTCGACATCGCCGATGAGGTAGGTCCGGGCGTGACGACGGTCCAGGCGTTCGTCTTGCTGGGTGTCGTCGGTGGAATCGAGCTGCTGCGGCGCTGCTTCATTTCGGGGCAGAGGGCTTCGGAAGAACTCGAGGGCCTCGTCTGATGGTTGAGGAATTCGAATCACTCCACGTCGTCTGCCATCTGGACTCTCTGCTGACCCAGCGAGGTCTGAGCCTGACTGAACTCTCGAAACTCGTCGATGTGTCCCTGGCCAACCTCTCGGTGCTGAAGAACAACCGCGCCAAAGCCATCAGATACTCAACACTCATCGCACTGTGCCAGGTTCTGGACTGCCAGCCCGGGGACCTGTTCACCGTCAATGTCCGCCCCGACTGAGATGAGCACAGAGCGCCGTCTGAGACGAGCAGATCACGTCGTCGCTCGAGCGCCCGAGATCGTGAACAGCGCGGGGATCTCGGCGGACTGTCGCCGCGAAAACGGCGTCCCTGAGCAGTGTCTGAATGACGGGCGAAGGTGAAGTGAAATGGCTGACCTCATATAATGGTCGAGGTGCCGGAGAGCCGACACGGCTGAAATCCTGATCGAAGCAAGCACGAGACCACCATGTTTGGAACCATGGAATCGATCGCCCGGCACGGAACTTATCAGCGATAAGGAAGAGACTGCAGTGAGCATAGTCGTCCAGAAGTTTGGCGGGTCCTCGGTAGCCGATGCGGAATCGGTGAAGCGGGTGGCCAAGCGAATTGTCGAAAACCGTCAGGCCGGTCACGAAGTAGTTGTCGTGGTGTCGGCCATGGGAGACAGCACCGACGATCTCATCGACTTGGCCCAACAGGTTTCTCCGATGCCCCCAGCCCGTGAACTCGACATGCTCCTGACTGCAGGTGAGCGCATCTCCATGGCAGTTCTTGCCATGGCGATTGCCAACCTCGGCGAGGAAGCACAGTCGTTCACCGGCTCACAGGCCGGTGTGATCACCGACGAGCAGTTCGGCAAGGCGCGCATCATCGACGTCACGCCAGGCCGCATCCGCTCGGCACTTGACCAGGGATACGTGGCCATTGTGGCCGGATTCCAGGGAGTCAGCCAGACAGCGAAGAACATCACCACACTGGGGCGCGGCGGATCAGATACGACCGCGGTTGCCCTCGCAGCGGCATTGGATGCCGATGTCTGCGAGATCTACACCGACGTCGATGGTGTCTTCACCGCCGACCCCCGCATCGTGCCCACGGCACACAAGATCGATGAGATCGGCTACGAGGAGATGATGGAGATGGCGGCCTCGGGCGCCAAGGTCCTCATGCTCCGGTGCGTCGAATACGCCCGCCGCTACAACGTGCCGGTGCACGTGCGGTCCTCATTCTCACGAAATCAAGGCACCTGGGTGACTGACTCACCCATTCCTGAAGCCTTCCGGCCGACACAGAAATCGAAGGCCCCGGCAATAGCGGAATCAGAAACGGAGTCCAACATGGAACAGGCAATCATTTCCGGAGTCGCCCATGATCGCTCGGAGGCCAAGGTCACGATCGTCGGCGTTCCCGACGTTCCCGGCAAGGCTGCCGAGATCTTCAACACCATGGCCGCGACGGAGATCAACATCGACATGATCGTCCAGAACATCTCCACCCGCGAACCCGGCAAGACCGACATCTCCTTCACCCTGCCGATGGACGACGGCGCCAAGGCGCTCGAAGCCCTCGACGCGGTGAAGGCCTCGATCGGCTTTGACCAGGTCCGCTACGACGACCAGATCGGCAAGCTCTCGGTTGTGGGTGCAGGGATGCGCTCTCACCCAGGCGTGACCGCCATCCTGTTCGAGGCCCTGAGCAACGCCCAGGTCAACATCGACATGATCTCCACCTCGGAGATCCGCATCAGCGTCGTCACACGAGCAGACATCCTCGACGACGCCGTCCGCGCCGCGCATGCCGCGTACGGACTCGACAGTGAAGACGACGAAGCAGTGGTTTACGGAGGTACCGGACGATGAGCGTCAATATCGGAGTAGTCGGAGCAACCGGTCAGGTGGGCGGCGTCATGCTCGACCTGCTGGCAGACAATCCCGGATTCGAGATCAACAGCCTGCGGCTCTTCGCCTCGGCGAGGTCGGCTGGCAAGGTCGTCGAGTTCAACGGTGAGTCCATCACCGTCGAAGATGCCGCCGAGGCGGACCCCAGCGGGCTCGATATCGCATTGTTCTCCGCCGGTGGGGCCACTTCCCGTGCCCAGGCAGAACGTTTCGCCGCGGCCGGAGCCATCGTGGTCGACAATTCCTCGGCGTGGCGCTCGGATCCTGACGTCCCCCTGGTCGTCAGCGAGGTCAACCCAGAGGCTCTGGACACACTGCCCAAGGGCATCATCGCCAACCCGAACTGCACCACGATGGCCGCGATGCCGGTCCTCAAAGCGCTCGATTCCGCCGCTGGCCTCCAGCGACTCATCGTCAGCACCTACCAGGCAGTGTCCGGTTCCGGCGTGAGCGGAGTTGAGGAACTCGCCAGCCAGCTCGAAGCCGGTGTCGCCGACTCACGCAAGCTGGCCCGCGATGGCAGCGCGGTCAGCCTGCCCGCCCCGGACAACTACGTCGAGCCCATTGCGTTCAACGTCCTGCCCATGGCCGGATCCATCGTCGACGACGGTGAACTCGAGACCGACGAAGAGAAGAAGCTGCGCAACGAGAGCCGCAAGATTCTCGGTAAGCCCGATCTCCTCGTGGCAGGAACCTGCGTTCGCGTTCCCGTGTTCACGGGACACAGCCTGAGCATCCACGCGGAGTTCGGCTCCGAGATCACCCCAGCCAAGGCCACCGAGGTGCTCGCCGAAGCACCGGGTGTCGAACTGGAGGACGTCCCGACACCGTTGAAGGCAGCGGGCAAGGACGCGAGCTTCGTCGGCCGCATCCGTGCCGACCAGTCTGCCCCTGCGGGCAAGGGTCTCGTCCTGTTCGTGGCCAACGACAACCTGCGCAAGGGTGCTGCCCTGAACACAGTGCAGATCGCGGCACTGCTGGCGAAGAAGGTCGAGTCACAGGCCGCCTGAGCACAGAGCCCAAACACGCTCGAGCTGAGCTGAATGGGAGCCGTCCGAAGACCGTTGGTCTCGGGCGGCTCTCCTGTTTCCACACATAAACAGGTTGCTATATATAAATATTTATATTAGTGGTGAGTCTTCAAGCTGAGTAGGGTGAACGTCGTTGACACACCGGTCCTCTCTTACGCTCTGAAAGGCACACCATGCGCTCTTCCCGACTCGGCATCATGTCCGGGGCAATCGCTGTGACCACTGTTGCGGCCCTGAGCGGGTGCGGGGGACAGGCCTCTGGATCCACCGAGCTCTCGGTCGTCGCCTCGACCAATGTGTACGCCGACATCGTGTCCCAGGTGGCAGGAGACTTCGCGAAGGTCAGCGCGGTCATCGATGACCCCAACCAGGACCCTCACTCCTATGAGGCCACGACACAGGACCGCCTGAAGCTGTCGAAGGCCGACCTGGTCATCCAGAACGGCGGCGGCTACGACTCGTTCATGACCACGATGCTCGAGGCCTCCGACGTGGACGTCGACACCATCGACACGGTCTCCATCTCGGGCCTGCCCGGCTCCGAAGGAGTCGGCAATGAGGGCCACGACCATGGCGAAGAGGAAGCCGAGGCCGGTGGCCACGTCCATGATCACGGCGAAGAAGAAGGCCACGACCACGGCGAAGAAGACGGTCACGAGCACGCCCACGGGGAGTTCAACGAGCATCTCTGGTACTCGGTGCCCACGATGACGAAGCTCGTCGACGAAGTTGCGACCCACCTCGGCGAGGCCGAACCCGAACACAAGGATGACTTCACGGCCAATGCCGATGAGTACAAGAAGACGCTGGAGAAGCTGCAGTCACAGATCGATGATGCCAAGACCAAGCACGAGGGTGACGAGGTCGCGGCCACTGAGCCCGTGCCGCTGTGGCTGTTTGCAGACATGGGTCTGAAGAACATCACCTCTGGTGAGTTCCTCGAAGCGGTGGAAGAGGGCAATGACGTGCCGCCTCTGGTGCTGAAGAAGGCCGAGGAACAGATTTCTTCGGGTGAGGCGGTGCTGCTTGGGTACAATACTCAAGCGGCAGGTCCACAGGCAGAGCAGCTGAAATCCACGGCTGAGAAATCCGACGTTCCGGTCGTCGACCTCGGCGAGACGATGCCGGCCGATGCGCACTACGCGGATTGGATGGGCGACTACATCACCGAAATCTCCACTGCGCTCGAAGGACATGAACACTGAGAATGGCCACTGATTCCGACGTTGCTTCCGAGCAGACCGCATCCGCCGATCACCCTCCGGTGATCCGACTGCGCGATGCCGAACTGCGATTCGGAGAGCGTGTGCTCTGGCACGATCTCGATCTCGACGTCGCGCCGGGGGAGTTCGTAGCGGTGCTGGGCCCGAACGGGACGGGAAAGACTTCGCTGCTCAAGGTGCTGTTGGGCCAGCATGCGCTGTCCACCGGCTCGGCGGAGATCAATGGCCGGAATGTCCACTCGGGGAACTCGGCCATCGGCTACATCCCCCAGCAGCGCGGAATCGACCAACACACCCCGATGCGGGGTCGCGATCTGGTTCGGATGGGCATCGACGGACACCGTTGGGGACCCGGCCGGTTCCTGAAGCGCCGCCGTCAGCAGGTCGATGAACTCCTGGAGTCAGTCGGTGCCCGAGATTACGCGGACGCCCCAGCCGGGACCCTGTCCGGCGGTGAGCTGCAGCGTCTGCGCGTGGCTCAGGCCCTGGCCAATGACCCCTCGGTGCTTCTCTGTGATGAGCCGCTGCTGTCCTTGGACATCCACCATCAGAAGGTCGTGGCCAACCTGCTCCATGAGCAGCGAGTCAAACGCAACACCTCAGTCGTCTTCGTCACCCACGAGATCAACCCGATCCTGCCCTACGTCGACCGCGTCCTCTACATCGTCGGCGGCCACTTCCTCGTCGGCACCACCGCCGAGGTCATGACCACCCAATCGCTGACCCGACTCTATGGTTCCCCTGTCGAAGTGGTCCGGGTAGGCGGTCGACTCATCGTGGTCGGCGGCGAAGCCGAATGCGTGGACCACCACGTCCACGAGGACGAGATGAGCATGGAACGAGGTGCGATCTGATGTCGGCTCAGGAGATCTTCGGCAGCCTGTTCACCTTCGAGGACTACGGCGAACTGGTGGCGCTGCTGACCAACTCGCTCATCGCCGCCGGACTGCTCGGCGTCGTCGGCGGCCTCATCAGCGTCTTCGTCATGGCCCGCGACATCCCCTTCGCCGTCCACGGTGTCTCCGAGCTCTCGTTCGCCGGTGCCGCCTTTGCCCTGCTCATCGGCTTCGACGTGGTTGGCGGGTCCATCATCGGCTCAATCATCGCCGCACTCATCATCGGCATCGGTGGGGCCAAAGCCTCGGAGAAGAACGCCATCATCGGTGTGCTCATGCCCTTCGGGCTGGGCCTCGCGATTCTGTTCCTCGCCCTCTACGACGGACGTGCCGCCAGCAAATTCGGCCTGTTGACCGGGCAGATCGTGGCCATCACCCCGGGCCAGATCATGACCCTCGTCGTGTGCTCGCTGATCGTCCTCCTCGTGCTCGCCGTCATCTGGCGACCGCTCATGTTCGCCAGCCTCGACCCCGAGGTGGCACGTGCCAAAGGGGTGCCGGTGTCCGGTCTGACGATCGTATTCATGCTCGTCCTCGGCCTGGCCGTGGCATTGAGCGTGCAGGTCGTGGGCGTCCTCCTGGTGCTGGCCCTGCTCATCACTCCAGCCGCGGCGGCCACCCAGCTCTCGGCCTCCCCGGTGTGGGTGCCGGTGTTCAGCGTCATCTTCGCGGTCACCGCCTCCGTCGGCGGCATCCTCATCGCACTGGGCTCGCCGGTGGTGCCGATCAGCCCCTTCGTCACTACGATCTCCTTCCTCATCTACCTCGTCTGCCGGCTAGTGGGGCGGCGCCGGATGAAGCATCTGCATCACCGCCGCACGGCCCGTGCCGCCGATGAACACGACAAGCCGGTCGCGTTCCCGGCCTGAGGTGCTTTGACGGCCCTGCGGGGGCCGGGTCCAGGGCGGGACTCCGAGGCCGACTAGAGTTGGACGAATGAAGAAGCGTGCACTATTCGCCGGCGCCCTTGCCGTCCCCGCGGCGGCTGGAATCTGGGGCGCGGTCATCGAACCGCACCTCTTCACCGTCCGCCGCCACACTCTGCCGATCCTGCCGGCCGGTGCACAGAGCATCAGGATGCTGCACGTCTCCGATCTGCACCTGGCGCCCTGGCAGAAGCACCGGGCCGCCTGGGTCAAGGCGCTGACACGACTGGAACCGGACGTCGTCGTCAACACCGGGGACAACCTCTCTGCAGACATCGTGCCCACTGTCCTCGACGTCTTCGACGGACTTCTCGATGTACCCGGCGTATTCGTCCTCGGATCCAACGACTTCTTCTCACCCAAGGCGAAGAACCCAGCCACCTACCTGCGGTCTCCCTCCGAGGTGAAGCACCGCACACAGCCCGACCTCGACGTGAAGGCCCTGATCCGCGGGTTCGAGGCCAGAGACGGAGCAGTCAGCAACGCGTCGACTGATGACACGCCCAGCAGCACCCGCGGATGGCATTTCCTCGACAACGCCGAGGCGACTCTGACGATCCGTGGGACCCGCATCGACTTCTGCGGCCTGGGGGACTCCCACATCGACCGTGACCGGATCCAGCCCAGCGACGGTCAGGGCCGCGGCCCCGACGCGTTCGACTACCCTCGATTCGATTCTGATGCTGGGGTGAAAGTCGGGGTCACGCATGCGCCCTATTCGCGGACGTTGGAGGCGTTCACCTCGGCGGGGGCTGACCTCATCATGACCGGGCACACTCACGGGGGACAGATCCGGGTGCCCTTCTGGGGCGCGCCGGTGACGAACTGCGACCTCGATCGGACACGCGCGAGAGGCCTGTTTCCCTATCGAAAATCTCTCGTCGAAATCTCCGCCGGATTGGGTTTCTCGCCCTTCTCACCGGTGCGTTTCGCCTGCCGTCCCGAGGTCAGCCTGTTGACTCTCGTCCCTGGAGTCTGACGTTTTCAACGATTTTTGAGAACTTGCACAAGTCGGATTAGCTAAACTTGATTTCATGGTGTCTCCTGAGTCAAATCCGAATCCGACCAAGACAGGCGCGTTTCTCCAGTTCGTCGCCGTGAGCGCGGTGGCGGGAATCGTTGCCGCCGGTCTTGCCATCCCCGGGGTCGGTGTAGCTACTGCCAGTGCAAACAGTGCCGTCGAGATCTTCAATTCACTCCCCGCGACCCTGGAGATCCAGGACCTGGGAGAGAAGTCGACGATGCTCGCCTCCGATGGTTCGGAGATCGCGGAGTTCTACTGGCAGAACCGAGTCGAGGTGCCTCTCGACGAGATCTCAGATCGTATGCAGGACGCGACGATCGCAGTCGAGGACTACAGGTACTTCGAACACGGCGGCGTCGATATCGCGGGCATCGCGCGTGCAGCGGTGCACAACATGGTGTCCTCGACAACGCAGGGCGGATCAACGCTGACTCAGCAGTACGTGAAGAACGTGCTGGCGGAGAACGCCCATGCCGAAGCGGACAAAGAGGGTGTGTCAGCGGCTAAGGAGTCGGAAGGCACAGCTGGCTATGCGCGTAAGCTCCGCGAAGCCAAACTCGCGGTGGCAGTTGAGAAGAAGTACGACAAAAAGGACATTCTCAACCGCTACATGAACATCAACAACTACTCCGGTTCACCCAACGCCTACGGAGTGCAGGCCGCCGCCCAAAAGTATTGGGGCATCGACGCGAAGGACCTGAATATTGAGCAGTCGGCGATGCTCGCCGGCATAGTGCAGAACCCTTCGGCCTTCAACCCGCAGCGTTTCCCCGATCAGGTGAAGAAGCGTCGTAACACCGTGCTGGGGCAGATGCTCAAGTACAAGTACATCACTCAGAAGGAATACGACAAGGCGGTGAAGACCGACCTCGACCTCGATCTGCATGAGACACCGAACGGCTGTACCTCGGCCAAGAGCAACGCAGAGTTCTTCTGCGACTACGTCGAGAACGTCATCAAGAATGATGACACCTTCGGCGAGACCGTCGACGAGCGCCTCGCCTTCCTGCAGCGGGGCGGGCTGACGATCAAGACCAGCCTCAACCCAGACATTCAGAAGATCGCTGACAAGGAGGTCAAGAAGCGTGTTCCTGTGGGCGATCCGTCCGGCGCCGACACGCCCTGGTCACGATCGAACCGGGTACGGGCGAGGTCATCGCCATGGCCGAGAATCGTGAGTACACGGTCGGTGAGGTCAAGAAGAACGAAAAGAACAAGAAGACCAGCATCAACTACAACGTCGACAGGAAGCACAACGGCGGTGGCGGGTTCCAGGTCGGTTCGACATGGAAGCCCTTCGTGCTGGCCACGTGGCTGAAATCCGGTCGCGGTCTCAACACCACGGTCAACGCTACCAAGCGCAACTTCCCTGCAAGTTCTTGGAAATATGACGGCTGTCCGAACATGGGCGGTGACTGGGACCCGAACAACGCCGGTGACGGTGAGGGCAAGGGCTCGATGACCGCGCTGGAAGCCACGAAGAAGTCCGTGAACACCGGTTATGCGGCGATGGGCAACCAGCTCAACATGTGCAAGATCATGGACACCGCCATGGACCTGGGAATTCGCTACGGCAGCGGCGAGAAGCTCGACTTCAAGAACAAGGCGGGCTTCATCCAGGCCCTGTCACCATCCTCGATCCTGGGCACGACGGAGACAACTCCGATTGCAATGGCCGCGGCATTCGCGACCTTCGCAAACGAGGGCGAATTCTGCGGCCCGAAGCCGATCGTCTCCATCAAGGACCGCTCAGGCAAGAACATCGACGTGCCGGGTGAAGGCTGTAAGCAAGTCCTCGACAAAGAGGTGGCCAAGGGCGTCGCCTACGCTCTGACACAGACGTTCAACGGCGGTACCACCACCCAGCTGAAGATCGGAGCACCAGCAGGTGCAAAGACCGGTACGACGAACTTCGATGTCGGCCACACCTGGTTGCTCGGGTTCACCAAGACACTGTCGACTGCGGTCTGGACCGGTGACCCGGCAGGAACACGCGACTGGCGAAACAACAGCGAGGGCGTTGTTCGCGGACACGTCTACGGTGCCACGATCTCCGGTAAGACCTGGCAGGCCTATATGAATGACGCGGTCAAGGAGACGAAGGGCAACACCGGATTCCCCAAGCCGAGTTCCAAGTACATGGGCGGCGGCGGCAGCACCGGAGGCTCCGGCGGCGGAGGCACTGGCGGCGGCAACGGCGGCGGTGGAGGCACCGGCGGCGGTGGCGGCGGCAGTAACAACGGCGGCGGCAACGGCGGCGGCAACGGCGGCGGAGGCGGCAGCAACAACGGCGGCGGTGGAGGCACCGGCGGCGACGGTGGCGGCGGAGGCGGAGATGAAGCTCCTGGCCTCGGCGGCAACTGAGCGCCGGACATCCTGAGAGTCAGCGGGGTGGGATGATCATGACGATCGTCCCACCCCGCTCTCGTCGGTCAACGCCTTTCGCACTGTGGCTTGTGTGGCATGGGTGGCTGTGGGTGTGAGGGTTCTCGGCTAGTGTTGGGAACGACAATGATTGCCGGTCGCGCATCCAAAGAACCATCGGCATTCGGTCCATGCAGACGCTCGTTCCGATGACGCATCGGGAGACTCGGGCGGACACAGACTCAAGGAGAATCATGACCAAGTGGGAATACGTCACCGTGCCGCTCATCGTCCACGCGACGAAGCAGATCCTCGACCAGTGGGGCGAAGACGGCTACGAACTCGTCCAGGTTGTTCCGGGCCCCGACAACAACGGCCTCGTGGCCTACCTCAAGCGCCCCAAAGCCTGAAGCAGCACGGACTGAGCACCAGAGTCTGGTCACCAGAGTCTGGCCATCGGACTGACCTGAAAACACCCCCGTCGAAGGAACAAACATGTCGAAGACCCTAGACCGCATTGCTGAACTCGGTCTCACCCTGCCCGATGTCGCCGCTCCTGCTGGCGTCTACGTCCCAGCGCTGCGCACCGGCAACTATGTCTACACGTCCGGCCAGCTGCCCGTCGTCGACGGAAAGCTGCCGGCGACGGGCCACATCGGCTCGGATGTCGATCTCGAGACCGGCTACGACCTGGCACGAACAGCAGGGCTCAACGCTCTCGCCGCAATCGCCGGCGTCATCGGCGACCTCGACAAGATCGTGCGCGTCGTCAAGGTCACCGGATTCGTCAACTCCGCTGATGACTTCACCCAGCAGCCGGCCGTCATCAATGGCGTGTCCGAACTCTACGGTGAGATCTTCGGCGACCGCGGCCAGCACACGCGCAGCGCCGTGGGTGTGAACACTCTTCCTCTCGGCACCCCCGTCGAGGTCGAGGTCGTCGTCGAGGTTGAGGACGATGCCGCTTAGCGGACGCACCCTGCCCGTCTCGTCGGAGCTGCGTTGGCTTTTGGACCAATGGCAGTCCGACGGGCGGTTCCCGGTCCCCGAAGCTCCACGACCCGCCTCGGCGATCGTGTTGATCAGGGACTCACTGGAAGGTGTGGAAACCTTCATCACTCGGCAGCTTGACGCCAGGGGAATTGAGGATCGCAACCGGCTCGCCTACCCGGTCAGCAACCTGCGTCCCGGCGACCTGCGCAACCTGCCTCTGGCCGGATGGAGTTCGGCCCGCTGTGCGCGGACGCTGAGCATCGACAACAAGTCACGGGCGCTGCACCACTTCTCGGCCGCGGCCCGCATCTCATTCGCCGCTGCCGGCGTCCTGTTGGCCGAGGATGTCGATCGAGACATTGTGGCCACACCACAGACGGATTGGCGCGGAACACGGGCACGACTGTTCTCCAGCGAGATCTCCTGGTCCCAGATCCTGCGCGAACGTGATCTCAGGCTGCGACCGGACCTGTGCAAACCCTGGCTGCGGTGGATCAACACAGCGACCCAGCTGCACCGCTTCGACACCACATTCTTCCTGGCCACCGTGCCATTTGGGCAAGAGATCGACTTCCTGTCCCCGAACGAGACGTCCGGCGGTTGGAAACGACCACAGGAGATTCTCGCCGACTCCGGCGGGGACCCCGACAGGATCAGCGCAAGCACACGGCTGATCGCGGAGAGCCTGGTCGAGGTGCCCAGCGTCGGAGCGGCCATGGCCCAGGTGCGTGACCTGCACCCGCTGCGGCCCGAGGTGACCAACGACGACGGCGAATGGCGAGTCGTCATCCATCCCGGACGCGACCTCTACCGCAAAGGCACCCTGCGTGACCATGCGGTGGCCGTCGGTGACGACGAGAATGACCAGAGCCCAGGGTTCCTGTCCCTGAGCGACGATGACGACAACGCCGAAACCGGCGAGGAGGAGACCGAGGACTCATGAGGATCCGCGCGAACAATCCGTCCCCGATGACACTGACGGGCACCAACACTTACGTCATCAATTCGGCTGATGACACGTCATCGGTGCTCATCGATCCGGGCCCTGAATTGGCCGAGCATCGGGACAACTTCCTGGCCGAGATCGGTGATCGCAGGCTCACCGCAATCGTCCTCACCCATCAGCATGCCGATCACTCCGAGATGCTGGGCAGCGTGGAGCAGTGGGCCCCGGACGTGCCCGTGTACGCGGTGCTGGAGAAATTCAGCCGTCTGACACCTCCTGTGGCCGATGGTGACAGGATCGCATTCGGCACTGACACCACCGATGTCTTAGAAGTCGTAGCAACGCCGGGTCACACGATGGACAGCATCAGTCTCATCCACGATCACGTGCTCTACAGTGGCGACACGGTCCTGGGGGAAGGGACGACGATCGTCACCCACCCGGAAGGCTCTCTGCGCGACTATCTGGAGTCACTGGACCGGCTGCTGCGTCTGCTCGACGAGGGACGCTCTTCCAGCATCGAGCCGGCACACGGTCCCAGCATCGAATCCCCTGCCCAGGTGCTCGAGTACTACCGCAGCCATCGCCTCGAACGCATCGAGCAGGTCAGAGCTGCCCTGGCACAGGGAGCTGCGAGCGCCACCGATGTCTGCGACATCGTCTACCACGACGTCGACCCGAGTGTTCGCGGAGCCGCCGAGCAGATCGTGCGGGCCCAGCTGAACTACCTCGGCGCGCTCACGCCCGAGGATGAATGAGCCGCGGTCGGACGAAACACCGGCCAGGGCAGCGATTCTGGCTCAGCCCGTGGCTCTATTTAGCGATCAGCGTGCCTGCCATCATGGTCACGCTCTTCCACACGTGGGGTGTCGGATACTCGCTGCGCAACCGCGGCAACCCTGACCAGCCATGGTGTCCCGCCACTCCTGAGGGCATACCTCTAGAGCACGGTTTCGGCTATGAAACGAGTTTCTTCCCGCCTGGGATCAGGTGCAGCGTCGGTGCGAAGGAAACGGGATGGTCCGACGAACGATTCACTGTGCTGCCTGTCGACTTCACGATCCTGTCAGTCGCCGGGATCATCGCACTGATCAGTGTCATTGTCCTTTTCAGGCGGGCAACAACCTCTCGCCTTCTCTCCGACTGAAGCGAAATCCTCGCGTCCGGGCCGAGGGCTACGCCGGCCCACCTCGGCGAGGGTCCACTCATGAAACAAGGAACTCCCCAGCCATCAAGCTGGGGAGTTCCTTGTTGTGCGACCGCGGCAGATCTCAGCCGCGCTGCGCAGTGGATCAGCGGGCGCGGTTGCGCATGCGCTCCATGTCGAGGATGACGACGGAACGAGCTTCGAGACGGATGAAGCCACGAGCTGCGAAGTCGGCCAGAGCCTTGTTCACGGTCTCACGCGAGGCGCCGACGAGCTGCGCGAGCTCTTCCTGCGTCAGGTCGTGAGCAACGAGGACGCCGTCCGGTGCCGGCTTCGAGAAGCGAGAGGCAAGGTCCAACAACGCCTTGGCAACGCGACCGGGAACATCGGAGAACACGAGGTCACCAACGGTCTCATTGGTCCGACGCAGACGCTGAGCCAGAGCCTTGAGCAGGTTCATCGCCGCACGTGGGCGCTCATCGAGCCAGGTCGTGAGGTCCTCATGCTTGAGGCTGAGCAGCTCGGACTGAGAGACAGCGGTGACAGAGGTCGAACGTGGGCCCGGATCGAAGAGGCTGAGCTCACCGATGATCTCGCCCGGTCCGATGACCGAGAGCAGATTTTCGCGGCCGTCGGAGGACTCGCGGCCGATCTTGAGCTTGCCGCTGGAGACGATATAGAGTTCGTCACCGGCATCGCCCTCGTGGAAAAGCACGGTTCCCCGACGGAGACTCCGCGGGTTCATGAACTTCATCAATGCGCTTGTGGCCTCATCGTCCAAACCTGCGAAGAGCGTGGCGCCCCGCACAACTTCAATATCCACTGTGTCCTCCTTGTCGTGGTAATCACAGATAAATCTACCTGGTCAACGGTGCTGATACCAGCAAAGGCCCCGGAGTTTGCGGCATTAGTGTAAAACAAGGGGTTTTGTTTGCGTTTCCTCCACCCTCGCGAGGTGGGCCACGGTTGCGTATGGACGATCCCGTTCGCCGGGAAAGGGCAGCCCCACCCCGGCGATGTGAGGGACGCAACTGCGCAAAGCCGGGGCACAGATTAGGATGGTGAGTCGTGTTGACGGTGGCAGAGAAGAGCGCGCGGAAGTTCGCGAAGGAAACCTCATTGGGCAAGACCCGACGGGCGAGGAAGATTCATCGAATCCTCGCCGAGGTGTATCCGAACGCGAAGTGCGAGCTCGACTTCGAGACCCCGTTCCAGCTCCTCATCGCGACTGTCCTGTCGGCACAGACCACAGACATCCGGGTCAATGCGGTGACGCCGGGACTGTTCTCCGTCTTCCCCGACGCGCACAGCCTCGCGGTGGCCAACCTCATCGAGGTCGAGGAGCTCATCCACTCGACGGGCTTCTACCGGGCGAAGGCCCGCAACATCGTCAAACTCGCGAACGAACTCGTCGACACCTACGACGGCGAGGTCCCCAATTCCTTGGACAGGCTCGTCAAGCTCGCCGGAGTCGGCCGCAAGACAGCCAACGTGGTGCTCGGAAACGCCTTCGACACCCCAGGACTGACCGTGGACACGCACATGGGGCGCCTGGCACGCAGACTCGGATGGACCGAGGAGGACGACCCGGTCAAGGCCGAGCATGAGATCGCGGCCCTGTTCCCGAAGAAGGATCTCACTCTGCTCTCCCACAGGGTCATCTTCCACGGGCGACGCATCTGCCATTCGCGCAGGCCCGCCTGTGGAGCCTGCCCATTGATGGCTCTGTGCCCCTCGTTCGGGGTCGGAGAACTCGATCCGGACAAGGCACGGGCGATGTTCCGTTTCGAAATGGCGCCCCAGGTATGAGCGCCGACGCGAGTGAACATCGGCAGGTAGGTCCCAACCCGAGCGATCAGGACACAGTTCAGGCCGCAGACGTCCGTGACGTCGTCCATGATCAGACGTTGCGGACTCAGCTGGAGAACCTGGCGGCATCGAATGGTTCACCAGAGTGGCTGCGACGAACGCCGACACCGGACGATCATTCGGTGCGTGATGCTGCGGTTCTCATGCTCTTCGGCAGGGGAGGCCAACCGCGCACAGGCGCCGGTCGAGGCGAGTCATCACGCCTGGCAGACTTCGGTGTCGACGATGTTGACATCGTCTTGCTGCAGCGAGCGAGCACACTGCGCAATCACCCAGGTCAAGTGGCATTTCCCGGCGGCGGTCGGGACCCGGAAGACGACTCCCTGGTCGCTGCAGCCCTGCGTGAGGCGCAGGAAGAGGCCGGGATCGTGCCCACGACGGTCGACGTGCTCGGGCAGATGGATCCGCTCTACATCCCCGTCAGCAAGTTCCAGGTCACTCCGGTCATCGGCTATTGGGCCCAGCCCGGGGCAGTGCGGGTGATGGACAAATCGGAGTCGTACTCCGTCTACCGGGTTTCTGTCGCTGACCTGGTGGCACCAGCCAATCGGGGCACGTTCTCCCGACCGGACCTGAAGATCACCACACCGGCCTTCGACGTCGGCGTGCTCAAGGTATGGGGCTTCACCGCAGGCATCCTCGACTTTGCTCTCGACCATCTCGGCTGGGCCGGGGACTGGGACCGCGACGTACACATCGACATCGACTTCTGACCAGGAGCAACACCGGCGAAGATTGTCGTGTCAGTGGCGAAAGCTAGCCTGATGGGTATGGAAGCACAGTCGGTTCCCGAGGTGATCGCCGAGATACATCGGTGGCACGAGGCGCTGTCGAATCTGCCTCCGGCCCTCAGCGAGGTCGAAGCCATCGACAGGATAACTGCGCTCGAGGAACTGACTTCTGCCGCGGCTGCGGCCCAGGCCAGGGAAACCCTGACCTTCGATATGCGTCGACGCAATCGTGAAGCTGAAGAAGGCATGACGAGCAAAAAGCAGGGCAAGGGCGTCGGAGCGGAGATCGCACTTGCTCGCAAGGTTTCTCGGGCCCGGGGCAGCACGCTCCTGAAATTCTCGCGTTCCCTGCTCATCGATCTGCCCCACACCTATTCGGCATTGAGAACCGGCAGCATTTCCGAAGAGAAGGCTCGAGCCGTTGCGAAGGAAACCGACTGGCTCCCCAGGGACAAACGGCGACAGGTCGACGAACGCATGGCTGATCGCCTCGCCGAGGTGGGGGTCGGTCGGCTTGGGAACGAAGTTCGCGCCCTGGCACAGCGGGTCGATCAGCAGGCGGCCGTGGCACACCTTGAGAAATGCATCGAAGAACGGGCAGTCTCGGTTCGTCCGGCACCCGGCAACATGGCATACCTCAGCGCGTTGTTGCCCATGCCTCAGGCAGTGGCCGTCTACGCGAACCTGAAGAAGTCCGCGGCTTCGCTCATCGGGACTGGGGAATCGGGCAGTCGCAGTCAGTCTCAGGTCATGGCTGA
Organism: Brevibacterium sp. BDJS002; assembly: GCF_028201555.1. NCBI lineage: Bacteria > Bacillati > Actinomycetota > Actinomycetes > Micrococcales > Brevibacteriaceae > Brevibacterium > Brevibacterium sp. BDJS002. The sequence continues at coordinate 1,085,043 of NZ_CP116392.1, forward strand.
CCTGCTCGTCGAGCGGACCACAGGCCAGGAGTGCGCTGAGGCGGTGCCCACGGAGATCCATCTCGTGATGAACGATGACAGCCTGGTAGGGCCCGGAGACACTCCGGCGTGGCTTCCCGGCGTCGGACCACTCCCTGCTGGAGCGGCACGGAAGTTCGTTGTCGAGAATGAGGCGAGTGTATTCCTGCGCAGGCTCTACACCCGCCCGGACGACGGCCAGCTGGTGCGCATGGACTCCCGACGCAGGGACTTCTCGGGACTGCTGCGGCGCATGATCGTCATCCGTGACGACGTCTGCCGCTCACCATGGTGCGATGCGCAGATCAAACACGCTGACCATGCCACGGCCTTCGCCGCTGGTGGCGACACCGATTGGGACAATGCCTCGGGCCTGTGCGCCGCCTGCAATTTTGGCAAGGAGCTCAACGGCTGGAAGCACGTATCGTCTCCCGAGAAACTGATCGTGAAGACCCCGACGGGCCACCGCTACGAGACGAGGACCAAGCCGATCGACTCCCGGGCAGGTGTTGGCAAATTCGAAGATGCTGCCGCAACCCACACTGACGCCGACACCATAGACGAGAGTGCAGTGAAGCCGCGCCGGCGATTCCAAGGAATCGACAAAGCCCATGGTCCGCCGCAGCCGAGACGAAAGACCGGCAAGGTGATACCCGATCGCGGGGCAAGCACCGTCGAATATCTGTTCGGTGCGCGGTTCCGCACGTTCCTCTCCACGAATTCGGCTCAATGACTTCGCCTCGAAGAATCTATCGGGGCCATGGCGCGATGTGTCGTAGCGGGAGTTTAACGGCGACCGACCTTGGCGGTGAACAGCCGTGAGGCCCAGATAGCTGCGAGTCCCAGAATCACCGCGCACCACCCGACCGCGAGCACGCCGGAGTTGCCCATCTCGGTGCCGATGAGCAGGCTGCGCAATGCATCGATGATCGGCGTGATCGGCTGGTTGTCGGCAAAGACCGTCAGCCATCCCGGCATCGTCTCGACCGGCACAAAGGCGCTGGATACGTATGGCAGGAACAGCAGGATGAAGCCGTACCCATTGGCCGACTCGGCGGACTTCGACGCCAGTCCGATGGCAGCGAAGAGGTAGGTGATAGCCAGGATGTAGAGCGCAATGAGAGCTATCGTCGCCAGCCATTGACCCAGATCTGCCGTTGGTCGGAAGCCGATGAGCACCGCCACGGCGATGACGACTCCTGTGGCGAACAGATTCTTCAGTAGGCTCGCCACCACGTGTCCTGTGATGACCGCTGACGCCCTCATCGGCATCGCGCGCAATCGATCGACGAATCCAGAGGTCATGTCGTTCGCCACCGACAGCGAGGTCGAGGCTGCACCGAAGCCGGCGCAGGTGAGTACGATTCCGGGGACCACATAGTTGACGTAGTCACCGCCAGGATCGAGCGCACCACCGAACACGAACGTGAACATAAGCATCAGGAGAACTGGCAGTGCAATCGCCATGAGCATTGATTCGACATCGCGGACTGCGTGGCGCAGGCTGCGCCCGATGAGGACGACTTCTGCGCTGGCCCCCGGCGCTCGGCTGCGGGTTCTGACTCGGTGCGGCTGGATAGGGGCCGAAGAAGGAGCTGGAGAGGCTTCATCGTTCGCAGCGATGGTCCGGTGGTCGGTCATGATGGTCCAATCTCAGTTGTGGGTCGATGGGAGGTGAAGCCCTGTGATGGGTGGGGGAGTCAGTGATCGGGTGCGGGAATCAGCGGTTGGGATTGTCATCGGTTGAGGTGAAGGCCAGAAAGACGTCGTCGAGGCTCGGGGTGCGGAGTGAGACGGAGGCCCCGGGGGAGGCGTCGAGGAGCGGAGTGAGCACTGCCGCGATCCCACGTACGGTTCCGTCTGTCGGTTCCTCTGCCACCGTCGAACCCTCCTCGTCGTGAACGGCGACGGTGTCCTCTCCGACTCGTGCCTTCAGCTGTGACGGCGTTCCCAGCCCCGTCAGCCGCCCTCGATCGAGCAGTCCGATCCGATCGGCTAAGGCATCGGCCTCTTCCAAATACTGTGTTGTCAGGAACACCGTGGTGCCTTCGGCAGACAGCCGTTCAATTTCGGCCCACAGCTCACGGCGTGAGCGGGTGTCGAGCCCCGTGGTCGGCTCGTCAAGGATGAGCACGTCGACGGGCACGACGAGACTGAGAGCGAGGTCGAGTCTGCGTCGCATTCCTCCCGAGAGCGATCCCACCCGACGATCCATGAATGAGTTCAAGCTCAGGCTTAAGGCGAGCTCTTCACTCCGCGCCTTCGCTGCGCGTCGGGAAAGACCGGAGAGCCGACCGAGAAGGACGAGGTTCTCTGCGGTCGAAAGGTAGGTGTCGACAGCCGCGGACTGCCCGGTGACGGCGAAGCGACGCTTCGCCTCGGCGGGATCGGTGCGCACATCGACTCCCATGACGTGCACTGCTCCGGAATCCGTGTTCTCGAGCGTCGTGAGAATGTTGATGACCGTGGTTTTGCCAGCGCCATTGGCGCCGAGCAGGGCGAAGACCTCACCTCTGTGTACGGAGAGGTCGAACTCCTGGAGAACGGTCTTGTGCCCGAATGACTTCGTCACCCCGGCGAACGTGATTGCTTCAGCTGCGCCGCCGACCTTCGCCTCAGCGGACACTGATCCGAGTCCCGGAGTCGAAGCTGGAGCCGAGGTCGATCCTGAGCCTGTGGAGTCCATGAGGTCTGCCTTTCGACGTGTAGAACATACTGTGTAGCACTTAAACTGTATATGACAGTAACACGCAATATATGCCATACACAATATAAGATGAAGAGATGGACAGTGAAGAACCGATTGAGCAGCTTCCGCGCGGAATCGCTTTGGCCTGGGGAGTGGCAGCAACGCCGCAGCGTGGGCCCAAGCGGGAGATGAGCGTTGAGAGAATCGTCGATGCTGCAATCGAGATCGCTGACCAGGAAGGCATCACCGCAGTCTCGATGTCTGCTGTGGCCAAACGTCTCGGATACACACCGATGTCGCTCTACCGCTATGTCAGCGCTAAAGACGACCTGCTGCTGCTCATGCAAGAGGAGGCCACAGGCCTGCCACCCGAGATCAGTGCTGAGGAACCTGCATGGCGAGCCAGACTTGAGGAACTCTACGAGGCACAGACGGAGGTCTATCGCCGCAAGTCATGGTTGCTGACAATGCCGATCACCGGCAGTCCGATCACTCCCAACAGTTCCGCATGGCTCGAGGCCAGTCTCGAAGCGCTGGATGCGACGTCACTGACCGAGGATGAGAAGATGGCCGCGTCTCTGCTGGTGACCGGGGCCGCACGCTGGAGGGGATCCATTCTTGCCGGATATCAGCAGCAGGGACGTGCGAAGGGCTTGAACGACGCCGAGGTGTCTGAGCAGGAATCTCGACTGTTCGACACGGTCATCACAGAAGATGGCTACCCGTTCCTACGTCGGGCTATTGACGCTGGAGTGTTCACCTCGGAATCTGACCCATTCGTCTTCGGCTTCGAGCGAGGACTGGACGGGCTTGCCGACTACATCGAGCTAGTCGGGCGTGAGCGCGCTGGGGAGGCGACCGATACTCATGAAGACACCGAGGCGGTAGGTTCTGCTGGTGAGGCGTCGGGGTCTGAGAGAGTCGCGGCTGAGGGGTCGGAGGATATTCCCGACGGCGACCCGACTGTCATGGCCGACAAGAAGTATCGCGACGCGCAGAAGGCGGTTAAGCAGGCACAGAAAGTCCTCGCAGAGGCGCGAAAGCGCGAACGTCAGACTCTTCGCGAGGCCAAGGAACGGGCTGCCAAACGGCGCTGACGGTGAATACACCGGTGGCGCCGGGCTGAGCCCGACGCCACCGAAGTTTGGAGCTATGCTGCTGCGCTTGGTTGCGAGATCTGTCAGTACCGAGGACCTGAAGGGTTCTTCACCGCGCGCTTGACCGAAGCGACCAGAGACTTGGCCGAACCGATCGCTGTGCCCGGAACCGGGTTGCCCTTCTTGAACAGGGGCAGGGCAATCAGAACGAGGATGATGGCAAGCACCGCGAGGATGCCGAAGACAATGAGGAAGCTTCCCCACCACGGCCAACCCAGTCCTTCGTGGAATGCTGCGGCCCCGGCGAAAATCACCATGAACGATGACAAGAACAAGAAGAACAGGGCGACGACGGCAAGCGCCGAACCGATGCCCAAGTTCTTCGCACCAGCGGTGGCCTCTGCCTTGGCCAGCGCAATTTCTTCCTCGGCGATCGCTTTGGAATCGTCGCCGATGCCTTTGATCAGTTCGCTGATCGACCTCTCAGCCATGAGTGCTCCTTATCGACAAAAACTTGGACAATCTTTCTTAAGAGTAGTCTGAACGTGCCTGGTGACCAAAGAGATACGGTCAGTAAAATGAGAAAAACCCGCCAGATGAATCCCGAACGGCTCACTTGGAGCATCCGTTCTCACCGGCGGGTTCGTCTCAGCGCAGGATCAGGACTTCGCCACCGATTCCTCGATCTGGTCCATGACCGAAGCGTCGGCCAGGGTTGAGGAGTCACCCACCTTGCGGTGCTCAGCAACGTCCTTGAGCAGACGACGCATGATCTTGCCTGATCGGGTCTTCGGCAGTTCGGACACGATGTGGACCTTCTTCGGCTTCGCGATCGGTCCGATGTCCTTGCCGACGTGCTGACGCAGCAGCTCAGACGTCTCAGGAGAGTCTTCGACATCGTTGCCCACGATGACGAACGCAACGACGGCCTGACCGGACGTATCGTCGGCGGCACCGACGACAGCCGCCTCGGCGACATAGGGGTGGGCAACCAAGGACGACTCGATCTCGGCCGTCGACAGACGGTGCCCGGACACGTTCATCACGTCATCGACCCGGCCGAGGAACCAGATGTCGCCATCCTCATCGCGCCTGGCACCATCCCCTGCGAAGTAGGTGTTCTCGAACCGTGACCAGTACGTTTCCTTGAAGCGCTCCGGATCGTTCCAGATACCGCGCAGCATGGACGGCCATGGTTGGCGAATGACGAGGAGTCCGCCTTCGGGTCCCGCTGGGCTGTTTCCCTCATCGTCGACGACGTCGACGGAGATGCCGGGGATCGGACGCTGCGAAGAGCCGGGCTTCGTCGACATGACGCCGGGAAGCGGAGCGATCATGTGTGCGCCGGTCTCGGTCTGCCACCAGGTGTCGACGATGGGGCAGCGCTCGCCGCCGACGACGCGGTGGTACCAGCGCCAGGCCTCGGGGTTGATCGGTTCGCCGACGCTGCCGAGCAGACGCAGGCTGGAGAGATCGTATTTGGCCGGAATCTCCTCGCCCCACTTCATGAACGTGCGGATCGCCGTCGGTGCGGCGTAGAGGATCGTGGCCTTGTACTTCTCGATGATCTCCCACCAGCGGCCCTGGTGCGGCGTGTCAGGCGTGCCCTCATAGACAATCTGAGTGACGCCGGCGGCCAGCGGGCCGTACGTGACGTAGGAGTGTCCGGTGACCCAGCCGACGTCGGCGGTGCACCAGAAGACGTCGGACTCGGGCTTGATGTCGAAGACGGCCTTCATCGAATACAGAACCTGGGTGAGGTAGCCGCCCGAGGTATGCAGAATGCCCTTCGGCTTACCTGTCGTTCCCGAGGTGTAGAGGACGAACAGCGGATTCTCGGAATCGAAGAATTCACATTCGTGCTCGGGGCTCGCCTTATCGACGGTCTCATGCCACCACTGATCACGGCCCTCGACCATCTCGACGTCCTGACCGGTGCGGCGGACGACGAGCACGGTTTCGACGGGAGTGTCTCCATGCGACAGGGCCTCGTCGACGGCGGGCTTGAGGCTGGTGGCCTTGGTGCGGCGGTAGCTGCCATCTGCAGTGATGACCACTCGTGCGTCGGCATCGATGATGCGTGAGCGCAGTGCATCGGCGGAGAAGCCGCCGAAGACGACAGAGTGGGCGGCGCCGAGGCGGGCGCAGGCCAACATCGAAATCATCGCTTCCGGGATCATGGGCAGATAGATCGCCACACGGTCTCCGGCCTTGATTCCGAGGTCGGTGAGCGTGTTGGCTGCCTTGGACACCTCGGCGAGAAGCTCCGCGTAGGTGAAGGACCGGGAGTCGCCGGGCTCCCCTTCGAAGTTGATGGCAACGCGATCACCATTGCCGGCGAGAACATGGCGGTCGAGGCAGTTGTAGGCCACATTGAGTTTGCCGCCGATGAACCACTTCGCGAAGGGCGGGTTGGTCCAGTCGAGCACTTCGCCGAAGTCTTCCTTCCAGTCGACGAGGTCTCGAGACTGCTCGGCCCAGAAGCTCAGGTAGTCGGCATCGGCACGGTCGTATTCGTCGGCCTTGACGTTGGCGGCAGCAACGAACTCTTCAGGCGGGGCAAAGGATTCGGTTTCTGCAGTGCTGTCGGTCATTTTTCCCTCCGGCTTCTTTGATGGATCGAAAATTCTAGTTGCACTGTATACCCGAGCCAGGGGCTCAGGTCACCGTCGTCCGTTCGATGAACGGTGGTGTTCGGGGGTAGCAATCACTCTGCGGGTGTGCTACAGAACACACTCTATGCATCGACCCAGAACAGGGGGAGGCGTTTTCGGTGATTCACTCTTATCTGACAGGCAGCACAGAAGGAGTGCGCAGGGGGTCCTGTTCTGCAAGGATGGGGTCGGAGTCTGTCAGGATGGAAACTAGACTGACACATGGTATTTGACGACCCTGTCCCCAAACGCGACTGGAGTAAGCGATGAGTTCGCCGCAGCACCCAACTGGATCAGGTCCACAGCAGTGGCATGATCCGCACTCGCAGAATCCCGGGCCGAACAACCAACCACCCTTCGGTCAGGGGCCGGCATATGGATCGGGCCCCGCATTCGGTGCAGGACCTGATCAGCATTCATCCGGACCCGGCGGGTACGGTGGCGGACCTGTTGGTTCGGGAGGACCAGGACCTTACGGTTCGGGCCCTGGTCCGCAGAACTCAGGACCAGGACCATACGGTTCGGGCCCCGGCCCACAGAACTCAGGACCGGGACAATACGGTTCAGCACCGGGTCAGTTCGGCTCCGCGGGTCCGGCAGCACAGAAGAGTCCTCGTACCGGTCCGGGACTGCTCGGGCCGCTGACGCTGCGTGATCTGTTTCTGCTCTTCGCCGGGCTTCTCTCGTTGGTCGTCCTCTTTGTGCCGTTCAAGTCAGACGGATTCCTTTCGTGGTCGCTGTGGCATTGGACCGTCGACTCAATGGGCACTCTGACATTCGACGTGTTCGGTATCTGGTTGATCGTGGCGGCGGTCTTCGTCAGCAAATTCGGCAATGGCGGACTCAAAGTGGGTTCGCTGAGTCTTGATCAGGCGATCTCGGTCCTGTCTGGCGCCGCATTCACCTTCGCTTTCGTCCACCTGTTGACCTCGGTCCAGTTCTGGCACGTCGGGGCATACCTCGCCTTCTTTGCAGCCCTGATCGCCTTCTTCGCAGGCGTATTCACGATGCTTCCCTTCTTCAACAAGGAATTCGCGATTCGTGATGAGGTTGCCGCGCACCCGAAGGCGCGCCCTGTGACCAAGCACGTACAGCATCCCGCTCCTGTGGCGAACATGCCCGGCGGACACAACGGCCCAGGCGGATTCGGCGCCCCTTATGGCAGCCAGCCCAACGGAGGCCAGCCCAATGGGGCTTTCGGTTCGCAGGGCCAGCCAGGAGCGCCTGCGCATCCAGGTCAGCCAGGTGGCCCGGGCCAGTTCGGTGGACAGAGCCAGTTCGGTCAGCCAGGTGGACCGGATCAGTTCGGACAGCCAGGCCAGCAGGGTCAGCCGGGACAGTTCGGTGCTTCCGGAGGCTCGGGGCCAGCAGATCAGTTCAACCAGCACAACCAGGTCGGCAGCGCCGGTCAGTTTGACGGAGCAGGTCAGCCCGGTGGACCGGGCCAGGTCGACGAATTCGGCCAGAATGGCCAGCCTGATGGCCAGGACCAGTTCGGCCAGCCCATCGGGTCTGAGCAGAACAGCCCTTATGCTCCACCAGAGGAACAGGCACAGGGATCGTCGTTCGAATCCGCACCGGGGGCAGGTGAATCGGCGGATCAGGCAGTGCAGAGCACCGGGTCAGGTCAGACCTACCTGGGCGCTCAGCACTCACAGGACCCGAAGCATACGCAGAGTGAACCGACGCAGACATTCGGCTTCGGCGCTCATCGTGAAGAATCCCCGTGGAGCAATGACGGTGAGACTGCAGTGCAGGCTCCTGTGCCTGCTGACAGCTCGGGCTCCAGCGATGCTCGTATCTCGAGCGACCCAAGTGATGCGAGCGCAGACAGTTCAAATGTCAACAGCTCAAATGCAGACAGCTCGAGTGCCACCGAGTCGAAGGTCGAGAGCGGCAATGACGATTCTTCGAATGCAGGCACGGCCGCAGCCGTTGCTGGTGCGGGTGCTGTCGGCATCGGGGCAGCCGCTGCCGGAGTCGCCTCAGCCCACTCGGATTCTGACAAGGGATCGGAATCTGACCGAGGTTCAGGTTCCGACCGAGTTTCCGACACCGATCGCGGTTCGGAATCCGATCGTGGATCGGATTCGGCACTGATCTCGGATTCAGAACGTCGTCGTGGACGCCACGCCGCGCCCAACGCGGACACCGACCCCGAGTCGGAAGGCGGACCGATTGCCAGCGGGGCCGACCGAACAGCGGGCGGCTCAGACCGCACGGTGAATGCTGACCGTGAGGACACCGTCGGCCGTGGCGATCGTGCACACAACGATTCAGGTGCAGCTGTGACTTCAGACCAGGATGACTCCTCGGCGCTGACCGGTGACGATTCCGTGACTCCTGCAGAGTCCAGCTCGTTCGCCTCGAAGGTCAACGCTCATGACTCGGACACCAATGTTCGTGCCTCTGACGGAGTTGCGCTCAAGCCTGACGATGACTCGGCTGACTCCGAAGTTTCGGCCAACTCGGCCAGCCCAGCCGACTCTGCGCACGATGATCGGTCCGAGGCACGCTCGGATGCCGATGACGTTCGCCGAAACGACTCCCGCGTTGATGGCTCCCGCCCCGGGGCAACCGATGACGACGCCACTGTCGTCAACGGTCCCGCTGCAACAGGCGCTGCTGAGTCCGGGTCGGAAAGAACTGCTCACCCGGAAGCCGACGAGCCGACGCAGTATGTGCCTGTGGCCAGCTACGGCAACAGGGACTCGGCGCCTGAGCAGGCGGAAGGCCGCGGCGGAGACAACGCACGGAACGCACCTTCGGCCCCTCAGTTCGGAGGCGGCAACGCCTCATCGAATGCTGTGTCGAACGACTCCGCGGTTGATGAAGATGAGACCGTCGTCCAGAGCGCGGTTCAGCCGGGCGGCAGCCCGGACGAACGTTCGGATCGCCGGGATGAGAATCAGAACGACTCCGGTCAGGATGGCTCCGACCGCGGCTCGGGCCAGAGTGTCATCCAGGCGTTCTGGTTCGCCGTTCCCGAACCGCGCGAAGCCGTTGACGCGACCACCGGTATGCCGGTGTTCACGATCTACCCCGGTGACTGGTTCCTCGGCCTCGAAGACAACGGTTCGTGGTTCAAGGTCCGCGACTCCGACGGTCGCGAAGGACTCCTGCGCAACACCGAAGGCGTCCAGCGAGGCTGAACCCACAACGGTCGACTCGTGCGCTCGGGCTGTGGACAACACTCCGAGCGCACGCCGTCCGACCAGCTGAGCTGATTCCCTCAGCCTGAGCCCGCAAGGGTTTTGAACAGGGGAGACGCTCACGCCGACCGAAAAGGGGCGGCTCCTGTGACTTAAGTGCACAGGAGCCGCCCCTTTTGCATTCTGTCCACAGGTTCCCCTCCGGCACTGTCCTCATCCCGGGCCGGATGTCCAGGCTGTCATCATGCAGGTAGCACTCATCACCGACCTCGGCGCCATCACCGACGAATGCGCACGAGTCGCCGAAAGCATCGGCATCTCCCTCAAGGTCCTGCCTCCCGACTCGGGCGGCTGGCAGAACGCGTCTCTCATTCTCCTGGGCGAGGATGTCCGCGAAGCTCCGGCCACGGACCATGCTGATCGCATTCTCGTCGTCCTTGACGGGGATGAACCCAGCTCGGCATGGAAACGAGCGGCCCACCTCGGCGTCGAACAGTTGGCAGTCCTGCCCTCCGCAGCGGAATGGCTGAGCGGCCGCATGATCGCAGCCGTCGAACCCCCGGTGGCACCCGGTGTCACCGTCGGAGTCGTCGCCGGATGTGGAGGGGCCGGTGCCTCGGTGCTCTCCTGCGCACTCGCTCGCCGCGCAGGACCAGATGTGAGCACGGTCCTCGTCGATGCCGATCCGCTGGGCGGAGGACTCGATCTGGTGTTGGGCGCCGAGCAGGTTCCCGGACCGCGCTGGGCCGATCTCAGCGCCTCACGCGGTCAACTTCGTCCCTCGACGCTGAGCCAGGCACTGCCTCGCCACGAGGGCCTGGCGATCCTGTCATGGGGGCGCGATGACATCCTCGAGCTCGATCCCGATGTCTTCGACGACTTCCTCGCCGCCGCCGGACAGGCCTTCGACCTCGTCATCGTCGACCTGCCACGACACGCCCCACCTCAGTGGACGCGCCGCTGCCATCACGTCCTCCTCGTCTCCCCGGCACGGGTCCGCTCCGCAGTCGCAGCATCCCAAGTCGCCAAACGTCTGTCCCAATCTCACCCCGACGTTCGTCTCGTCGTGCGCGATACCGGCGCCGGAGGCCTCGACGCCGAGCTGCTTGCCGATTCCATCGGACTCGATCTTGCTGGCAGCATCCGCGACGATCGCGGCCTGTCCGCAGCAGTCGATCGAGGAGAAGGCATCCCCGGCGGGGCACGACTGGGCAAGCTCGTCGACCGGCTTCTGGGGGAGTGGGTGGAATGAGCGAATGGCTCGACGCCTCGCTCGTGGCTGAGGTCCGCAAGACTCTGCTCGACAATCCTGGGCCCGTGACGACGGCAGCCGTCGCCGAGGCGGTCCAACGTACCGGTCGGGTGCTCGGTTCCAGCGCCCTCCTCGAACTCGTGAACAGGTTGTCCGCGCAGCTGTCCGGAGCTGGACCCCTCCAATCCGTGCTCGAAGTTGCTGACACCACTGACGTCTTCGTCAACGGTCCGCGAGAGATCTTCGCCGACGTCGGCACAGGGCCCAGGCTGCTCGACCTGTCCCTGGGCTCGGAAGACGAAGTGCGCTCGCTGGCCGTGCGTCTGGCGGCACTGGGCGGTCGGCGTCTCGACGATTCGAGTCCGTTCGTCGATGTCAGACTGCCCGACGGAGTACGCATGAATGCGATCGTGCCGCCCATCTCCGGAGACCACACGACGATCTCTTTCCGCGTTCCCCGCCACGCCGGCTTCACCTTCGAACAGCTGCGCACTGGCGGGTTCATCCCTGACGACGTCCACGAAATTCTCAGCACAGCGGTACGATCCCGTGCCAACATCCTCATCTCCGGCGGTACAGGAACCGGGAAGACGGTCCTCCTCGGCGCGCTTCTGGGTCTTGTCGATTCGGATCATCGCATCGTCATCGTCGAAGACTCCCGTGAACTCATCGTCGGACACTCCCACGTCGTCCAGCTCGCCGCCCGCCAGGCCAATGTCGAAGGCGGAGGCGAGGTGACACTGACCGACCTCGTGCGCAACGCCCTGCGGATGCGGCCGGACCGCCTCGTCGTGGGGGAGTGTCGAGGTGCCGAGGTCAGGGACATGCTCACGGCGCTGAACACCGGTCACGAGGGTGGCAGCGCCACGATCCACGCGAACACCGCTGAAGCTGTTCCCAGCCGTCTCGCGGCGCTGGGAGCACTGGCGAACATGAGCCCACAGGCCGTGTTCTCACAGTTCTCGACCGCCATAGACCTAGTCATCCACTTGCGACGGGTCGGCGCGGACCGAGGAATCACGGAACTGGCGATTCCCACCCGGGAGAGCAGCAGCGGAGTGACGATGGAGCCTGTGTGGGGTCGACCATCTCCGCTGTCCGAGGGGACTTTCAACCGTCGGGCCTTGAGTCGGTTCGAAGCCGTGCTCGAGCAGAAAGCCGCCTGATGGTCACCGTCATCGCAGTGCTCGTGGCGTTGAGCGTCATTCTCAGCGCACCGCTGGACCCGGCTTCGCGACTCCGGGATCTGCTCCGCACCCGCACCACCAGCAACGAGCCCCGCCGAGCTGGGCGGCGTGCCAAGGAAGATCCTGAGCAGGAGAAGCTGTGGGCCATCTCTGCGGTGGAGAACTGTGCACATCTGCTCAAGGTGGGAATGACTCCGCAGGCAGTGATGGCGACCCTGAGCAGGCAGAACGCGCAGCTGGCACCGATTTCGCGAGCGATCTCACTGGGCGAGGAACCCGGCCGAGCCATCGCCACCAGAGGAGCCGACCTGCCGGGCGCAGCCGCCGAGGTGTTCGCCGGCATGTCATCCGTGTGGACCGTGTCTGAACGATCCGGGGCACCCGCCGCCGACATGATTCTGCGCTATGCGCGGGCACAGCGCAGCGCTCTGGACGCCGATCGGGAGAGACACATTGCGATGGCCGGGCCCAAGGCGACAGTCCGAGTCCTCAGTTGGCTGCCGCTGATCGGCGTCGGTCTCGGTCTGCTCATAGGCGTCAAACCAGCAGAGCTGTTCTCAGGACTGCCCGGCCAGCTGAGCATCGGCGGCGGCATCGTTCTCTACCTCCTTGGACGCTGGTGGATGAGACGGATGATGGTACGAGCGGAGGCCTGATCGGCATGGTTGCACTCCTCGTGGGAGTCCTCATCGCATTCGGAGTTCTGCTGTGGTCGGGCAGATCCGATGGTCGGCTGCGGCGTCTGTTGGACGTGCCGGGACAGCGTCGGCGACATGGTGTTGAACTGTCCAAGGCGGAACTGCAGAGAGAATCTGGCGCCTCGCCGCGGGTGGTTGATGACCTGCTCGCCTTCGACCTTGATCTTGTGGCTATCTGCCTCACCTCCGGACTGCCGATCCCGGTCGCCCTGGCGTTGACCGCAGAGGCGACAGGGGACCGGTCGGGCCTGGGCCGGGCCGCACGGTCCATGACGATCGGAGGTCAGGAGCTCTCAGCTGATGACCGACTCCTGCCCGTCCTCGAGGTCTTCGAATTCTCCGAGCACACCGGAGTCGGGCCCGCCCCACTCATCGAGTCCGTCGCGAAGGAGCTGCGGGATTCCTCCCGTCGACGCAGGCAGGAAGCGGCTGCGGCTCTGGGCGTGAAACTCGTCGTGCCGCTCGGAGTCTGCATCCTTCCGGCCTTTCTGCTGCTCTCTGTCGTTCCCGTGGTCATATCACTGCTGTCGGACCTGACGACTGTGTTCTTCTGACCGATCCCGCCCTGCGTTCCGGTCGACTCAGGCATTTGCTGACTGAGCGTTCAGCCGGCCTTGGTAAAGTCGAGGAATGGCACCGGTTACGCCCTTCAATCAACTGTCCAACGTCGAACAAGCCGAAGAATACGCCGAAAACCTCTTCACAGGTCGACACGTACGGCTCCGTCCACTGCAGGAAGACGATCTTCCCTACCTTGAACAGTGGTGGTTCGACCCCTCGATCGTGGTCCTGCAGAATCACACTGTCCTTCCACGTCCCGAAGGCGGCGTCTCCGAACAGTTCTCACTGTGGAGCGCAAACAAGGACACCGACGCCGTCGGCTTCAGCATCGAGCTGCTCGAAACCGAGGAGTTCGTCGGCCACGTGACACTCTTCGCGCGGAGCTCGGTCAACCAGTCTGCCACCCTGGCAATCGTCCTCGGCCCGGAATTCCACGGTCGCGGCTACGGCTCCGATGCTGTGAGGCTGGGCATCAAGTACGGTTTCCTGCAGCTGGGACTCAATCGTATCGAGCTGCAGACCTGGGCATTCAACACCCGAGGCATCGCCTCCTACACCAAGGCCGGATTCGTCGAAGAAGGACGCCGTCGTGAGGCTGTCTTCTTCAACGGCCGCCGTCACGACGAGGTCATCATGGCGATCCTCAAGGAGGAGTGGGCCGGGCGAGGCTGACGCTCTGACCCACACGCTCGCGGTCTCATGGGCCGAGCAGGCTGCTTCGTGAGCCGTGCCGAGCCGAGAGCCGACTCGAGTGCGCAAGCCTGTTGATTTCGGCACCACTCGAGTGCGTTTGAGCTGTGGACGGTCACTGTCTATCCACAGCCCGATTGTCGACTCTCGACGTGGGTGTGCGTCTCATCCAACACTGAAACTCCCTTCGCAGACCGCGAATGGGGGCTTCAATGAGGAGGAGACTATGAGCATAGGAACAACGACGAAGGACTGCGACGGTCCGCCCTACCCGCAATGGGGTGAGGCACGCCGCGTCGACACCAAGGACATCGACTCGGATTCCGATACTGGTGCGGTTGACAGCAATGCTGAAGAACCGTTGCGCGGCGACGGGACTCCGGAACAGTGGGGCCCAGATGCGGGAGCGACGACCGCAGAGTATGCGATCACCACGCTTGCCGCCTGCGGGTTCGCCGCACTGTTGGTCGTCATCTTGAAGTCGGAACCGATCAAGGAACTCGTCACCGGCGTGATCCAGACGGCCCTCGGCCTCGGAGCCTGACATGACGACCGGATGCTCCTGTGAACCGCGACGATCGAAGCGGCACCGGGACGCGGGAACGGCCACCGCAGAGTTCGCCGTTGTCATGCCCGCCATCGTGCTTCTCATCGTCGTGCTTGCAGGGGCAGCCGCCGTCGGCTTCTCACAGCTGAGAGCCTTCGACGCAGCCAGATCTGCGGCCAGGGAGATCGCCCGCGGGGAACCACAGGCAGCGGTCGTCACCGAAGCCAAGAAGCACGCCGGGCAAGCCTCCGAGGTGTTGGTGCGCTCCGAGGGCGGATACTCGACGGTGACCGTGACCATCGAACTTCCCGCAGCGATCATCTTCCTCAACGAGGTCGAGGCGGCTGCAACGGCGCGAACAGAGGGAGACCGCTCCTCCACCAGTGAGGCTCAGAGCCTGCCTGCAGCAGGAGCCCTGTCGTGACGAACATCGTTGTCGGCCTGTGTTCAATGATCCTGGTCCTCGTCACCGCCATCGGCGGACTCAGCCAAGCCTTCGCCGCCCACAGCACCGCGCAGAGTGCGGCCGACCTTGCGGTGCTCGCGGCAGCCGACGCGGTTCGCGGACTTGCCACGGGCGAACCCTGCGACATCGCCAAGCAGGTCGCTCGGCGCAATGGTGCAGTCGTGAGCGACTGCCGAGCATCAATGTCAGAACAGAGCGCCTATGTTCAGGTCGAGGTTGAGATCCCAGGACCGCTGCCGAAAGTGAAGGAGAAGGCCGTGGCCGGGAAGTAGAACGGGCCGTCAGCTCCGAGGGAGAGCCTCAGCCCAGGACTGCTCTCAGCAGTCGCAGGGCCGCATCCTTCTCCAGGGGTTCATTGCCGTTGCCGCACTTCGGTGACTGCACGCACGAGGGACAGCCGTCGACACATTCGCACGCGGCGATCGCATCACGGGTCGCTGACAGCCACCCCTCGATGACCTCATATCCGCGCTCGGCGAATCCAGCCCCACCGGCCAGGCCGTCGTAGACGAAGACGGTGGCCATGCCGGTATCAGCGTGCAATGCGGTGGAGACACCGCCGATGTCCCACCGGTCACAGCCGGCGAACAGCGGCAGGAGACCGATCGAGGCATGCTCGGCCGCGTGAACGGCACCGGGCAGATCGGCGTGGATAATCTCAGCCTCGTCCAGCAGCGTCTGCGGAATCGTCCACCACACAGCCTTCGTCTGCAGATTGCGTTCGGGCAGATCGAGCTCGTGCTCGGCGATGATCGCACCACCGCGCTTGGCTCGCATCCGGTAGGCGATGACGTGGTCCTTGACGTCGACGGTTCCGCTGCACACAGTCACCCCAGAAGACAGAGTCCGCTGCTGATCGGTGTCAACAATGTCGATCTCGGTCTGTGACCTGGCCTGCGTCGTGTAGTCGACGTCGGTCCGCTCGACGAGCGCAACATGATCCTCGAGATCAAGCTCAAGGACAGTGAAGTCCGCGCCCTGATGTGTATAGACGGCCCCTGGGTGAGCGCCGGTGAAGGCCCCGGACTCGTCAACGGTTCCCAGCAGTGCACCGGTGCTGGCCTCGACGAGACGGAACTGACCGCCCCCGCTGCCACGGATATCGGACATGTCCGCCGCGGACGAGTCCTTCGCCCAGAACCACCCGGTGGGCCGGGCTCGCAGAAGCTTGCGTTCGACCAGGTCTGCGAGAACCTCGGTGGAGTTCTCGGGGAAGTGGACGAGATCCGATTGCTGCAACGGAACTTCCGCGGCCGCGGCGCACAGGTGCCCGCTCAGCACGTGCGGATTGCCGGGATGGATGACTCCCGCATCGACGGGAGCATCGAAGATGACCTCGGGATGGTTGACGACGTAGGTGTCCAGCGGGTCGTCACGGGCGATGAATACCGCCATCCACCGCTGTCCCGCACGCCCGGCCCGACCAGCCTGCTGCCACAGCGATGCCAGGGTTCCTGGCCACCCGGAGATGATGACGAGGTCGAGGCCGGAGATGTCGATCCCGAGCTCCAGTGCATTCGTCGACGCCACCGCCAACAGTCGACCTGAGCGCAGTGCGGACTCGAGCAGCCTGCGCTCCTCGGCGAGGTAGCCCCCGCGATAGGCCGCAACCTTGTCCTTCAGTGAGTCATCGACCTGGCCCACCTGGTCTCGGACCGTTGATGCCAGAGCCTCGGTGCCCCGGCGGGAGGCGATGAATGCGATCGACCGGTACCCGGCGCACATAGCGTCGGTGAGGATGTCAGCGGCTTCAACCAAACCGCTGCGGCGCTCGCCTCCAGGGGAGACCGGGGGCTCCCACAGTGCGAAGCTGCCCGAAGCGCGAGGAGAGGAATCCTGGCTCACCGCGTGGACGCTGCGTCCGGTGAGTTTGGAGAACGCCTGATCAGGGTTCGCCATCGTCGCGGAGGCCCCGATGACCACGGGATGAGCCCCATAGTGGGCGGCGATGCGCAGCAGGCGGCGCAGGATCAGTGCGACGTGGGAGCCGAAGACTCCGCGGTAGCGATGAGCTTCGTCGATGACGATGTAGCGCAGCGATTTGAAGAGCCGGGAGAAGCGTTCGTGCTGCGGCAGGATCCCGCGATGAAGCATGTCCGGATTGGTGAAGATGATGTTCGCATGCCGCCTGGCCCAGTCCTTCGACTCCTGCGAAGTATCCCCGTCATAGGTGGCCGGGCGCATGCCTTGGACGATGAGCTTCTCCAGATTCGCCAACTGGTCTGCCGCCAAAGCCTTGGTCGGTGCGATGTAGATCGCCGAGGAGGTGCGCAGCTTCGCTCGGGTGGCCTGAATGGATTCGAGGACCGGCAGCCAGAATCCCAGGGATTTCCCCGAGGCGGTCGGAGTGGCGATGACGACGTCGGAGCCTTCGCGCGCGGCCTGTGCGGCTTCGAGCTGGTGATCCCACAGCTGATCCACGCCGATGGCGTGGCAGGCATGTTTGAGTTCCTCGTCGATCCAGTCCGGCCAGGCCGACTCATGTTCGAAGCGCTGTGGAATATCGCGCACGTGGACGATCCGTTCATCCCTGGCACCGAATCCGGTGACGATGTCGAGAAGAGCAGAAGAGGCCATGGCCTCAATTATGGCGCAGTCGGGGTCATCGGGGTGCAGTCGTTAGGATTTGGGTGTGAGTGAACTAGACATGACCCTCGTGGCAGACCGTCTCTATCGGGCCGGATACACCGTGCCCCGACTGCGCCAATTGTGGGGCGAGCCCATCGCCTCGGCGGTGGTACGCAACAATGCGGCACCGGCGATCCACTACTGCCAGAAAGTGCTCAACTCCGCGGAGGCGCAGGAGCCATTCGACCAGAATCTGGCGGCCCTGGCCCTGCTCTTCCACTTCCATCGTGACGTCAGCAACGAAACCGCCCGTGCCGCTCTCGGCGACGATGCGTTCGACGTCGCCGTCGACCGGGGACTGCTCGTGGCCGGCACGCATGACGCCACCGACAAATATGAGGTCGCCGAGGTGGGGGATGCAGGATCCGTGTCCGCGCCGTTTGCGATCACTCCCTATGATCTGCCGGTCGGAGTTCCGCGCGGCTTTCGGCCCGGTGACGAGAATCTCTATCTGGTCAGCGACCACGGGACACTCATCAATCCCGATGTCCTCGACGGCGACTTCGTACTCGGACTCGGTGGGGCAGGACGCACCCTCGTATCACTGACACCTCGCGACCAGGTCAGTGTCTCCGCCGACATCGGCACCGGGTGCGGGATCCAGGCCCTGCTTCTGGCCCGCCACAGCGACCGCGTCATCGCCACCGACATCTCGGAACGGGCCCTGCACCTGACGGGGCTCAGCGCAGAACTCAACGGGGTGGGCAATATCGAACTCCGGGCGGGATCCATGCTCGAACCACTGCACGAACAAGTGGATCTGCTCGTATCCAACCCGCCCTTCGTCATCACCCCGCGCACCAACGTCACCACCTTCGAATACAGAGACGCAGGGATGACCGGCGACCGGCTGGTCCGGTCTCTATTCACTGCGATTCCCGACTCTCTCCAACCGGGCGGACGCTCAGTATGCCTCGGGAACTGGGAGACCACCTCGGCGAGGGAAGCAGGGCCAGAATCCTGGGTCATGGACCCGGACACCTCGGTGCTCGTCATCGAACGGGAGGGACTTGACCCCATCGCCTACGCGGAGACATGGATCCGCGATGGGGGCATCCCACGTGCCAGCGAGGAATGGAACGCTGCGACCGCAGCATGGATGGACGACTTCGCATCCCGAGATGTGAGCGAGGTCGTCTTCGGCTATGTCATCATGCATAAGCAGTCGGCCTCGGCTGAGGACGATCACGGCGACGAAGCTGCGCAGGCGACAGGTAACGATGTCCCAACGATTGCCGACCACGCGGGTGCCGGTGACTCTTCACCGTCGTCCTCAACGTTCAAGACCACGGTCAGGACCACCTCGGCGATTGCGAACAACCCGCACGGGCTCGGACAGTTCGTCGCCACCACGTTCGCGCTGAGGTCATGGCTGGCAACCGCCGGGGCCGAGGAGATCGCAAACACCGTATTCACCCGTTCCCCGGACCTCGTCGAGCACCGCCACCATGTGCCCGGAGAATCGGATCCGAGCTCGATCACCTTGGAGCAGGGGATCGGATTCGGGCAGGTCTTCGACCTCGACACCGCCCTGGCAGGATTCGTCTCCGTCGCCGACGGCAGCCTGAGCCTGAGGCAGACCGCGGTGGCTCTGGCCCAGCTGCTCGACGTCAATCCGACCGCGCTCGAAGACCAGCTCATCGCCCAGGTGAGGCAGCTCGTCGCCGCCGGTGCGCTGCTGCCCGTGAACGGTGGAAACCTGGAATAACGGTAGTATCGAAAACCGTTGCCGTTGAGGTTCACTGCATCAACCCGATGCAGGTAGAGCACGAACATCAGTGTTACATTGGGCCGGATCGTCCGTTTATTCGATCAACCGGCGCCGTGAGAGGAATGTGAAAGCGTGACCACAACCGAGAAGCAGCCCCGCCGTCTCGTCATCGTCGAGTCTCCGACGAAGGCGCGAACGATCGTTGGGTACCTCGGAGAGGGTTACGACGTTGAGGCGTCGGTCGGCCACATCCGCGACCTTCCCACCCCGTCCGAGCTCCCGGCAGACATGAAGAAGGGACCGTACGGCAAATTCGCCGTCGACGTCGACAACGACTTTGATCCCTACTACCGGGTCGACCCTGGCAAGAAGAAGAAGGTCACCGAACTCAAGCGCCTCCTCAAGGACGCCGACGAACTCTATCTCGCAACAGATGAGGACCGCGAAGGTGAGGCCATCGCCTGGCACCTTCTCGAGGTTCTCAAGCCGAAGATCCCCGTCAAGCGCATGGTCTTCCACGAGATCACTCCCGAGGCCATCGAACGGGCTCTGGAGAACACTCGTGAGATCGACACCGCTCTCGTCGACGCACAGGAGACCCGCCGCATCCTCGACCGCCTCTACGGCTACGAGATCTCGCCCGTCCTGTGGCGCAAGATCCGCGCCGGCCTCTCCGCCGGACGTGTCCAGTCTGTGGCAACCCGCCTCGTCGTCGAACGCGAACGCGAACGCATGGCCTTCGTCTCCGCCGACTACTGGGACCTCGATGTCGACCTGGGGCTGCCCGACGGCACCAGCCCGTTCGCAGCGAACCTTGCGACCCTTGACGGTGCTCGCGTGGCCTCCGGCCGTGACTTCAACGACAAGGGTGAGCTGAAGAACTCATCGGCCACCGTCGTCGACCAGGCCAGGGCTGAAGCATTGGCCACAGAGCTCAACGGCACCGCGAAGGACGCGCTGACGGTCACTGCCGTCGAGTCGAAGCCCTATTCGCGCAAGCCTGCGGCACCGTTCACGACCTCGACCCTGCAGCAGGAAGCCGGCCGTAAGCTGCGCATGAGTGCGCGTCAGGCCATGCGCACTGCCCAGTCGCTGTACGAACACGGTTACATCACCTATATGCGTACCGACTCCTCGGCGCTGTCGGGCCAGGCGATCTCCGCGGCACGGAAGCAGGTGACCGAACTCTACGGTCCCGAATTCGTTCCGCAGTCGCCTCGCACCTACTCGGGCAAGCAGAAGTCGGCGCAGGAGGCCCACGAGGCGATCCGTCCCTCCGGTGACTCCTTCCGCACCCCGGCCCAGGTCTCGAAGTCACTCAGCGGCGACGAGTTCCGTCTCTATGACCTGATCTGGAAGCGCACAGTCGCCAGCCAGATGGCCGACGCCAAGGGCAAGACCGCAACCATCAAGGTCCGTGCCGACCTCGCCGACGGCCACGAAGCCGGCTTCAGCGCCAGCGGCACCGTCATCACCTTCCGCGGATTCCTCGCCGCCTACGAAGAGGGCACCGACGCCGGACGCTACGACACGAAGTCCGGCGAATCACGCCTGCCGCAGGTCGACGAAGGACAGTCGCTGTCGGTGGTCAAGGCCGAAGCCGACGGTCACACGACAGCCCCACCACCGCGCTTCACGGAAGCCAGCCTGGTCAAGCAGCTCGAAGAGCTCGGCATCGGCCGTCCTTCGACCTACGCTGCCACGATCTCCGTCATCCAGGACCGCGGCTACGTCACCTCCCGCGGCAACGCCCTGGTGCCCAGCTGGTTGGCGTTCTCCGTGGTGCGACTCCTCGAGGAGCACTTCACCGGTCTCGTCGACTACGCCTTCACCGCCGATCTGGAATCCGAACTTGACCGGATCGCCATGGGCGAAGAAGATCGCAAGGCCTGGCTGGCCCGCTTCTACTTCGGCGACAAGTCTCAAGATCGCGATGGGCTCAAGGAAGTCGTCGATGACCTCGGCGACATCGATGCCCGCGAGGTCAACACCGTTCGCATCAGTGAAGGCGTGAACCTGCGCGTCGGCCGCTACGGTCCATACCTCGAAGTCCCGGCCTCCGAAGAGGGTGCAGACCCGAAGCGCGTATCTGTGCCTGAGGACTTGGCCCCGGACGAGTTGACTGCGGCCAAGGCCGCTGAACTCATCGAATCCCAGGGCGACGGTGACCGTGAACTGGGAGTCGATCCTGAGAGCGGACACACGATTGTGGCGAAGAACGGGCGTTTCGGCCCGTACGTCTCCGAGGTTCTGCCTGAGCCTGAAGAGAAGCCCAAGCGTGGGGCCAAGAAGCCGAAGCCACGCACCGGCTCCCTGTTCAAGTCCATGGACCTGAACTCGATCGACCTCGAGACTGCGCTGACTCTGCTCAGCCTGCCTCGCGTCGTCGGCCAGGACGAAGAGGGCACCGACATCACCGCTCAGAACGGCCGCTATGGTCCGTATCTGAAGAAGGGCACCGACTCACGGTCGCTGACCGAGGAAGATCAGATCTTCAACATCACCCTCGACGAGGCGCTGAAGATCTACGCCCAGCCGAAGCAGCGTGGTGGGCGTCAGGCAGCGGCACCGCTGAAGGAACTGGGCGAGGACCCCATTTCGAAGAAGCCGGTCGTGGTCAAGGACGGTCGCTTCGGCCCCTACGTCACCGATGGCGAGTTCAACGCAACCCTGCGCAAGGACGATTCGGTCGAGTCGATGGACATCAGCCGTGCCGCCGAGCTCCTCGCGGAGAAGCGTGCAAAGGGACCGGCAAAGAAGAAGGCGCCGGCTAAGAAGACTGCGGCTAAGAAGGCTCCTGCGAAGAAGTCGACCGCAGCCAAGACAAGCACAGCGAAGAAGACCACGGCGAAGGCTCCGGCTAAGACCGCTGCCAAGTCGACTGCTGCGAAGTCGACAACGGCGAAGAAGACGACTGCTAAGTCGACAACCGCGGCCAAGAAGTCCACGACTGCGAAGCCGAAGACTCCCTGAGGCCGGTGTCCCAGCTCTGAATCGAGGAACTTCTGGTTCGATTTCTCTACGGTGAATCGTTCCAAAAGTTCCTCGATCTTCGTTTTCCGCCGGGAACACCTGGCTTCAACGCCTGTCAGAGGCAAACAGCTTGAGAAATTGACAGCTTGTGGAATTGAGCGAGCTACGCGCCCGCCGACTCTGCTGCGAACGAGCGCAGCGCCTCACCATCGAGACGGAAGGTCTCCCATTCGTCCTGAGCCTTTGCACCCAGCGAACGGTAGAAGCCGATTGAGGGCTCGTTCCATTTGAGAACGCACCACTCGAGTCGAGTCAGACCCCGTTCCTGGCAGATCTGGGCCAAGTGACCCAGCAGCGCCTTGCCCGCCCCATTTCCGCGGTGATCGGGATCGACGAATAAGTCTTCGAGCCAGATCCCATTCTTCCCAGTCCAGGTGGAGAACGAGTGGAACCAGATCGCGATGCCGATGATCTGTCCGTCCACCTCGGCGACGAGGCCATAGGTGTTCGGATGCCCATCGGCGGGAAACATCACCGCAGCGAAATCGTCTTCGGTGGCCTCGACCGCATCGGGCTCCTTCTCATACACGGCCAGGGCTTGGACCAGCCGGAGGATGTCGGGCAGATCGTCCTTCGTCGCCTCGCGCACATTCATCGGGTCATCGTCTCCAATTGCTTCGGTGTCGCAGTACAGGGTCGCAGTGCAGGGGTCGTCATGGAGTAGGTGCCGTCACAGCACGTGGGTGCCGATCTTGTCGGGCAGCGCTGCGAGTTCGGCGGCTGTGGGCTCACCGGGCGTGTGCGGATCGGCGTGGGCATAGTAGGAGGCGAACGCCTCGGCGACGGTGTCGATCGTGACCTCGGGGTGGACTTCACTGATCGACCCACCAGTGGCCGGATCCCACTCGATGCCCAGGGCCGCCTCGACGTCGGTGAGGACGGAACGGATGGGATCGGGATCCTCGACGATCACGGATGAGGAGAACAGCCACGCGCCCGAGACCACTCGCTGTGCGGTTCCGATCGCCTTGATCCGACCGGCCACATTCACGCTGTGCTCACCGGGGCAGTACTCCCCAGGAATCTCGCCGAGGCGGGCGTCGACTCCGATGCCACGCAGAACCTCGACGTAGTCCTGCCCAAAGGCGGAGAACCTCGCCGTGGTGTCTTTGATGAACGCATCACTGGGTTCGATGTGATCGATGACCAGCGATCCCCGATGATAGGCGGCAGCTCGCCCGCCGAGGCTGCGCAGAGCTGGCGTGAAACCGTGATCCTTCGCCGCTTCGATTGCTGCGGGGAACCCGGGAAGGAACCGATCTCTGGCCCCGAAGGCCAACGTCGGTGCTGGCCTGTACATCCGCAGCGTTGCTCCTCGGGTGCCGTGCTTGACCGAGTCGAGGAGGACCCTGGCAAAGGCAAGTTCCTCGATCGGACCCAAGCCGGTCGTTGCTACTGCTGACATCGATGTTCGCGTTATGTGCACGCAATCAAGAGTAGAGGATCAGACATCGGTGAGAAGAGATCCGGTCTGTTCCAAGAGATATGTCAGTCGCGGCAGATATTGTAGGTCTGTGAGTATGTTGACGACTACAGGACATCGACTTCCCGGAGCCCCTGGCCGGTTGGTTGCCGAGACCGCAGCCTGGGGCGCATTGATCGTACTCGTGGCGATCAGCTATGTCGTGGCGGGCACCAGCGGTTTCTTCGCCACGATCGGCGGGCGAGCCTTCACCGCGATGGCCGACAGCCTGGCTGCGGGAGGCTTCGACAACCAGCTGGGAAGCCTGTCTCTTCTCATCGTCTTCGTCCTCGCCGGAGCCGGACTCTTCATCCCGCAGAAGATCTTGGCGAGCAAAGGGCCAGCCGTCCGCAAACTCGCCCTCAGCATCGCCGCTGTCGTTGAGGCCGGACTGCTCATCGTCCTCAGCCTTGCCCCGAGCGCCTGGCTGACCTGGGTTACCGCTCTGTTCCTGGGTGCCGTCGTCGGCCTGCTGATGAGCATCAACCCCTTCACCAACGAGAAGCCATGGCGTCGGGTCGGCATTCCCGCGGCACTCCTCGTCTTCGTCTCCTTCTCTTTCCAGATCATCGGCGGCTCTGCCGCAGGCACACAAGCGCTGGGCTGGACGAGCCTACTGGTGGGCATCGCCATGGCTGTCGGTGCCGTCATCATCTTCCTCACCCCCGAGCGAGCCCTCCACGCGGAATCGGCGACGACGGGCGCATTCCCTTCGATCAAGGCCCGCGTGGCCAGACCGGCCGCGAATATCGCGATGCCGTGGGTGTGCATCGCCCTCTTCGCGGTGCTGGGAACCACATTCATCCTGGCGCAGCCCACCGCCGTCGAGCACAGCTTCGGTCAAGCCGGATTCGCCTTCATGCTTGCGTCATGCCTGGTCGGGTGGGCCATCGGTTTCGAAATGGGCCCCACCTTCGCACCGGGTATGTCGAGGCCGCGCGTGTCTGCGTTCGCACTGACCGTATCGGGCATCCTGCTGATCGCCACGGGCGCGATCAATGAGCTCTCAGGCAAGGTCGTCCTGGCGGCTGTCATCGCCTTCCTCGTCGGAATCGGTGTGCGCTCACAGCCCTACAACTTCTCTCGTCGCATCGGCGCCGTCGGCGGTGCCGTGGTCGCCCTCATCCTCAACGCCCTCGACTTCGGCATCATCATCCCTGTCGGCTCCGCAATGGATTGGGCGCTGGCCCCCAGCGACGTTGCATTCGCAATCATGGGACTGGCCGCACTTGTCGCTGGAGTCATCGGACTCTTCATCTTCGACCCGCATGGTCTGCAGGGACTGTCCGTGGACATCGTGCACGGATTCCGTCCGCCCAGCGCCGCCGAGAACGGTGCGAACGACGGCATCGGAAACTCCGCGGAACGCCTCGGCGCCGGATTCTTCATCGCCATCGAAGGCGGCGACGGCTCGGGCAAGAGCACACAGATCAAACGGGTCTCACAGATCCTCGCCGACGAAGGTTACAGCGTTGAGGCGACCCGTGAACCGGGTGGAACCGAGCTCGGACGACAGATCCGTTCGGTGCTCTTCGATTCCGAGCCACCCAGCCCCCGGACCGAAGCACTGCTCTTCGCCGCAGACCGCGCCCACCACGTGGCCTCCTTGGTGGACCCGAGCCTCGACAGCGGCAACATCGTCATCACAGACCGGTACATCGATTCGACCATCGCCTACCAGGCCGCGGGCCGCAACTTCGACCCGAAGACCATTCTGGCGTTGAGCAAATGGGCGACTCAGGGGCTCGTTCCGCACCTGACCATCGTCCTCGACATCGATCCAGAGGTCTCGGCGACGCGGATGGGTAAGCGCGGCGAGAACAACTACCTCGATGAGGAGAACCAGCAATTCCACCAGCGGGTCCGCCAGACCTACCTGACTCGTGCCCACAAAGAGCCCGACCGCTACATCGTCCTCGATGCCTCGGTGTCCGAGGAAGACCTGACCGCTGAGATCCTCACCGCCATCCGCACCCGGCTGCCACGGCAGATGGGCGGCGCGTCTGCCGCTCCAGCAGGCACCGCCACCGCAGGTGCCGTCACCGGTGCCACCGGTGCTTCGACGGATACCACCGAAACTTCGCCCGACGCCGAGGTGGTCGAGAGTCATCCGTCCGAGGAAGCCGATGGTGCGGTGTCCAAGAAAGCCCGCGAAGCACAGTCATCAGACTCGGCTGCGAGCTCTGCACCTGCCGACGATGAGGACATCACGCCGGAGCCCGGGGTCCGATTCGTGCCGCTCACAGGCGAACGATTCATCCCGGAATCGGCCGGCCGTCGGGAATCCGAGGACCGTAATGACGGAGTGGAGACGGAACGAGTCGATCTCGGTGCCGATCTGCGAGAGTCCGACGAGGCAGACCCGACATCAGCCCAGCGGTCACCCCACAGCTCTACTCAGCGTCCAGACCAGCCGTCGGTCCGGGCCTCGGAAGACGCCCAGGCTGCCAGCGCCGAGCCCGAGGCAGAGACCGGGGTCGAGCACGAGACCGACGAGGAAGCCGCAACCACGGTTCTGCCGGCGCGTGGTTTCACCCCGAGCGCTGCTGCGGCACAGGCCCATGACAGCGGCGATTCGGACGACGGTGACGATGACAGTGATCCGACGGACGTGATCGAGACTCCGTCTTCCGAAGAAGCCCAGACTCGTGTCGTCAAGCAGGTCGAGACTCCCAACCAGGACGATTCCCGCCGGGACGACGAGGATGCCAAGACGACGGTCCTGCCCGTGCGCAATGCCCGGCAGATGAGTCGAGAGCGACTGCAGGCTCAGGCTGAAATCGAGCGTCAGGCACGGGAGCGGCTGCGCAAACAGCGAGAACGCAACCACCAGCGCTTCAACAACCCGGAAGGTCACTGAGTGAGCGTCTTCAACGAGCTCGTCGGGCAGGACGATGTCATCACCCAGCTCAAGCACGCCCTGTACTCACCGGGAGCGATGACCCACGCTTGGCTCTTCACCGGACCTCCCGGATCCGGGAGGTCAAACGCAGCTCGCGCCTTCGCCGCGGCTCTGATCTCCGGCGGCGAAGAACAGGGTGACGTCACGGCGCGTGTCCTCAAAGGCCACCACGAATCACTGACGATCATGTCGACTCAGAAGTCGGTCATCGCCATCGACGAGGTGCGGGAACTGGTGACGAGAGCACAGTCAGCCCCGGTCAACTCCCCATGGCGAGTCGTCATCATCGAAGACGCGGACCGGATGAGCGAACGCACGGCCAACGTCCTGCTCAAGGCGATCGAAGAGCCACCTCCGGCCACAGTGTGGCTGCTGTGCGCGCCGAGCCCCATCGACGTGCTCACCACGATCCGTTCCCGGTGCCGCCCCGTGCGTCTGCGTATCCCCTCCCGGGACGCGGTGGCGCAGCTCCTCATCGAACGCGACCATGTCGATCCTGACAGAGCGAAGTGGGCGGCGGCCGTAGCGCAGAACCACATCGGCCGGGCCAAATACATGGCCCTCAACGAGTCCGCCGATGAGGAACGCAGACAGATCCTCGCAATCCCGGGCAAACTGACCTCGGTCGGCGCGACGATCCGCCTGGCGGGCCGCATCGTCGACGAAGCAGCGGAGACCGCGAAGTCTCGGGTCGAGGAACGCAATGCCTCGGAGCGCAGCGATCTCATGGCGACCTTGGGCATCGAATCGGAGAAGTCCATTCCGCCCTCGGCGAGGTCTCAGATCAGAAAGCTCGAAGAGGAGCAGAAGCGCCGGTCAGTCCGGGCCCGCAACGACGAGCTCGACCGGATCTTCCTCGAGCTGATGAGCCTCTATCGCGATATCCTCATGTACCAGTTGGGCATCCGTGAGGGGTGGATCAACGCCGGCGAAGTCGACCTCATCTCCGAGCAGGCCAACAGGGACGGACCCGATACGACTCTGCTGCGGATCGACGCCATCACCGAGGCGAGACGACGACTGCAGACGAATATGTCTCCCGTGCTCATCGTCGAATCGGCGTTCGTGCTGCTGTCGAACCCCTGGCTGCTCGACGACCGTACCGGCGCGCTCTGAAGTTCAGTCCTCGGTCAGGCTGAGGTTCAGTCTTCGGCCAGGAGCTCGCCGACCAGAGCGGTGGTGAGCTCAACGCGGCGTGGGATCCACACCTGCAGGGCATGTTCGGTCCTGGCATGCGAACCGCCGCCGACCGTGCCCAGACCGTCAATGGTCGGTGTTCCGACTCCTGCGGTGAAGTTGCCGTCCGATCCGCCGCCGACAGCCACGGACCGCAGCGGCGGGTGCCCGAGGTGAGCGCTGAGTCGTTGAGCTCTGGCGTAGAGTCCCATCGCCATCTTCTCTTCCAGAGGGGCACGGTTAATCCCGCCTCTGACGTCGACCTTTGCTCCGGCCACGGTGGGGGAGAGGTCGCTGAGGATTGCGTCGATGCGTTCCTGCTCGGCCACCGAGGCAGCCCGGGAGTCGACGCCGACGACGGCCTTGGCCGGCACGGTGTTCGTCGTCGAACCACTGTGCATGACGGTCGGCACGACCGAGGTCCCCACCGACGGGTCATGCAGCGCAGCGATCTTCACGACCTGGTTGGCCACCTCGATCGTGGCGTTGATGCCCTTCTCCGGCTCCACCCCGGCATGGGCGGCCAAACCGGTGACTTCGAGGGAGTAGATGGCGACACCTTTGCGAGCGATCTTCACAGCTCCGTCAGGCGCACCGCTTTCGAAGACCAGCGCCGCCTTGGCACCGCGGGCCTCATCCTCGATGATCTGACGAGATCCGGGCGAGCCGAGCTCTTCGTCCCCGGTCATGAGGATACTGACACCATCGAGGTCCCCGCGCTGTTCGCGCAGCCGCGCCATCGCATAGAGTGCGATGAGCAGACCGCCCTTCATATCGTCGGCTCCGGGACCGCGCACGACACCATCGGCGACTGAATAGGGAAACTCACTCAAGGTGCCCGTCGGCCACACGGTGTCATGATGACCGATGAGCACGACCTTGCGGGGACCGGTCCCGAATCGCCACAGCACATGGGGATGCGAATCGGTTTCGATGATGTGCGGAGCCGCACCCAGCAGCCCGGTGCCGATCCGAGAGACCAGCTGAGCGCTGCGGGCCAGTGATTCGGGATCCTGGGAGAACGACTCACATTCGATGAGCGCCTTGAAATCGCTCATGAAATCCTTCGAGTCGAACTCGACCACGTGCGTCACCCTCTACTCTGTTGAAATGTCTGTTGTCACCAGGTTAACGGTTGAGCTGGGTCGAAACCGTCAGCGCACGGATCTTCACCCGTCTCGCCGAAGATCCCTCACCTCGGCGCCGGGAACATATCCAGCGGATGTGTAGGCGGCGACAGCAGCCGTATTCGCGCTGGGCGTCGCGACTGCCGCCGACGAGGATCCCAGCCGCTGCAAGCTTCGCGCCGCTGCGAACGCTATCGCCTTTCCATAGCCGTGGCCCTGCTGGTCACGGTCGACGGCCAGCGGTTCGATCAGCCCAGGTCGGTCCGGTCCTGCGGACCACACTGTGGTCGCTGCGACCGGCAGCCCGGAATCGTCATAGCCCAGCAGGCTCTGCGCCTGTGAGTAGAACGGGCCAGACATCATCTCGTTCCACCGCTCGACGAACCGCTGTCTGTCGTCTGCGGTGTAGGGCACACCACGGAACGCCGACCAGTGAATGGCGGTCCAGACCTCCGCATCGTCGGACTCGGCGATCTCCACTCGGATGCCGGGGTCCTCCACCGGCAGACTCAGATCTCGGCTCATCGTGGTCCAGGGCTCGTCCGCATCCCACCCGCGAGCCTGCAGACGATCACAGAGTCGGATTGCACCCCGAGCCTCGAGTACTGCCGCTCCCGGACCGAAGACTGCAGTGCTTGCCGCAATGACGTCGGATTCGATCTGTTGTGCCAAAGTGTCGTCATCGCTGAGGTCCGGGTCGATGGACAGGCGCAGAAGATCCTCACCATCAAGCAGGCCGATGGCGGCGATGTGCTCGCCGAATCGCCAGACTCGCAGGGCCTGCGCCGTTGGCTGCGCACCTCGGAGCGAATACCAGCCCAGGTCTCCTGTGTGGAGGTGGAGAGGGCCGGAATCGGACTGCCACGAATCGAGTACGGCACCGATCTCGGGAAGTTCTGCGGCCTGCGGGACGGACAGCGAAACGGTAGTCATGTGTCTCCTGAGCTGCGGAGGGAACGCACTGAGAAGTCCAGCATATGTGAGCTGCATAACGGAGTCTGGTTTCGGCCGTGCTCCTTTTGACCAGGAGTCCAGGTTTTGGCTAGAGTTAGCTCGGTTGCCGCCTTAGCTCAGTCGGTAGAGCGATTCACTCGTAATGAATAGGTCGCGAGTTCGATTCTCGCAGGCGGCTCGGCATGTCCCCCCTCACCAGGCTCAACGGCCTGGGGGAGGGGATTTTTTAATGCCTGAGAGCGCAAATAATGCGGTTACGATGCGCTTTGCAACCAATCATCGAGCACGCCGACAACGCCCGAAGGGCCAATATTGAGGCGCTGAACGTAGTGTTTCGCGGTCACACCAACCTCAGAATGCCCCAACTGCTGGGACGCATTGTCGAGCCCGTCGGCGCTATAGATCGCCGTCGCCACCGTCTTGCGAATCGTCTTCGGACTCACCCAATCGAGCTTCGCGATCTTCCGTACCTGACGGAAATGTGCACGGTAGTTCGACGGATCCCGCCACGTCCCAATCTCGGATGGAAAGATCGCCTCGGACTCTGCCCGGAACTCCCGGTCGTCGAACTGCCGGCGCAGCGCATCGACCGCGATCGCCGGGAGGTAGAGGACTCGCTTCGACGTTTCCGACTTCGGGGCCGGCTGGTAGATCATCCCTTCACCGTCAGCGCCCCGCGTCACCGTCCCCATCACGGAGACGGTGGGGAGGTCGGCGTCGAGGTCGACGTCGTGCCAACGGATGCCGAGGAGCTCGCCGGTGCGCACGCCGGTGCCGAGCATGACGTCGATGCTGTCGGCGATCTCGCGGCGGACGGGCTTGTTCGCGGTGACGGGTGTCGCTTCCCACGTTCGGGCCGCGGTGCGTAGTGCTTGCACTTCCTCGGCGGTCATTGCTCGTACTTCCTGCGGTCGCTCCTTCACGGTCGAGATCCCGAGCGCCGGGTTTGCTGTCAGTGCGTCAAGGCGCACGGCATCAGCGAATATCCTGCGGAGCACGGAGCGGGCCTGCTTCGCGGTCGCTTGGCCGTGAGCGTCACTGATACGCCCAATTCCTTTTTCGAGGCGTCCTGTGGTGCATTCTGTGAGTCTGAGCATTCCGAGCTCGTCCCGGATCCACCTCACCGCGGCGCGGTACGTGCGTACGGTCGATGCGGGTGGCTTCGATGATTCGCGCCACCGGGTGAACCATTCGTCAGCGAATGATCCGACTGTGGTGGCTCCGGACACTTCACCCGCGATTGCCTGTTCGCGTAGCTCGGTGAGGTGCTCGAGGAGTGCGTTGCGTGCTGCTTCCTTCGTGGCGCCGCCTCGGAACCTGGGCACGGTTTTGCCGTTCGCGAGACGGAATCGTGCGGTTGCACGATAGTCGCCGCGTGTTCCGGAGATGCTGATATTGCCCCATGCGCCCACGGGGATGGGTATGCGTGCCATTGGTTGTCTTTTCTATCCGTGCCTGCTGGTTCCGATGATGCGCAGCAACTGCTTCTCGTGTGGGTGGAGGAATCGCAGACGGTCTTCGAGCACCTCGGGTATGACATTAAGCTCGTCGGCCGCTTCATGGGCCGTGTGAGCCCATCGGAAGACGTCGACGAGATCGTCCCAGTCGATAAGCTTCCTGGCCGTCAGCCGGCGTGCTGATTGTTCTTCTTTCGGGTCGTCACAGTTCGTGTGCCCGAGGTCGATATGTGCTTGCTCGTGTTGGACTGCGCAGCGTCTCTCGACTTGCAGTAGGTCGGCGTCGAGCCAGATGGCGTTGTTGCCGTTCGTGGCGGCTATTCGTGTGTCGTTGAACTTGGTGCGGTGCAGGACAACGCCGTCCCCGCGCTCACGTAGTTCTCTCCATGGATGGTGCATGCCAGTGACCATATCGAGGGCCGCTGACACGACGGACGTGGTTAGTCGTCGTCTTGAGAGCCGTCGTCCGGATCCTGTGACCCTTCAGCGTCCTCGTCCTGTTTGTCCTTCTGCGTCTTCCCCCGGTTGGGTGCACGGTACGCAGCGGTGTCGCTTGCCGGCGGGGGAGGGACGAGGGAGTAGACGTTGTCGCCGTTGCCGTCGTTGAGGTCTTCGTGGTCGAGGTCTCCGCGAGCTCGGCCACCGAATGCACCGAGCTCGTCGTCCTCACCTGTTGCCGGACTCACTCCGGCGCGTGATGTGGGGGTGGCTTCTGCATCACCATCACCTGCCTTCTTCTGCCTGGCCATCACCCGCACAGCGCCTACGACAACCGACACGTCAGCGAGGAAGTCTCTGCAGCCTGGTACGACCTCGTAGTTGAGCAATTAGGTTCAGTGGTGGACCCCATCGCCTATCATGGCCTCATGGCTGCGGCACGTGAGATTTCTAAGTCTCGAGCAAAGAAGATCGGAAAGGTTCTCCGGCATGCTCCTGGAACAATGGAGGAAGTCGAAGACTATATGGCCGCAATTGATGACCT
The DNA here is from genome assembly GCF_028201555.1 of Brevibacterium sp. BDJS002. Classification (NCBI taxonomy): domain Bacteria; kingdom Bacillati; phylum Actinomycetota; class Actinomycetes; order Micrococcales; family Brevibacteriaceae; genus Brevibacterium; species Brevibacterium sp. BDJS002. The sequence goes on from NZ_CP116392.1 coordinate 1,117,486, forward strand.
TGACGCTTATCGGGCATCTTTTCAAAGTCCTCTGGTGAGGATCAACAATGGTATTCGACACTACGCTCGGCAAGCTGGTGTGGAGGCTCGTGTCACTCAACGGCTGAAACGGCTACCTACTATCGTTGACAAATTGAGCCGTGTTGCCGGCCTCGATCTTTCTCGAATGCAGGACATTGGCGGCTGCCGAGCCGTGACTGAGGACATCCATGAACTCCAAAAGCTCCGCACCGTTCTAGAAAGAGCATGGGGCGCAGACATGCCCCGGCAGACTGACTACGTCGCCGAACCTCGTGAATCTGGGTACCGGGCAATCCACCTGGTAGTGAAGCGCGACGACAAGCCGATTGAGATCCAGCTTCGTTCGGCACAGATGCATTCCTGGGCTGAGTTCATCGAAGGTCTGTCTGGCGCTTTGGGGGAGAACTACAAACAGGACGGGTCGAGTGTGGTGCAGGACCTAGGGAAATCGCTGTCAGTAAGGTACCGTTGCGAAGAAGAGAGCCTGCCTGAGCCGGAAGGCTTGGACGCTACCATAAATCAACAACTCGCGGACGTAAACGCCGCACTTAAGGCCCACCGAACGAGGAGGGACAATTAGATGCCAAACGAAACTAGCTCGATCAATCACTTTTTGCTCGTATTCGACCATGCCAAAGACAGGCTAGTCGAGGTCAAGGAATTCGGGCACGACTCCGAGCTCGCAATGACGGAGTATGCCGCGAGAGAGCGAAAGTTCAAAGACTCGCATGCTATCGACATCGTTCTTGTTGGTTCTGATTCAATTGAAACGGTCAAGGTAACTCATGGCACCTACTTCAACGAGGAGCCAGAGGAACGTACTGCCGAAGACTTTCTGCGAGCTGTCCTCTGACAGCTTCACCAATGGCCCCGCTGGTTCATACCAGCGGGGCCATTTCGTGTCCGTGCCCCAGCGCACAATCACCCCATGACCGAATCGCACGTCCACTTCACTGGCAGCACACCGCACTACCAACACGTCCTCAACAGCCTCCCCGCCAGAGACCGCCCAGCCCGGGCAAAGATCCCCGTCCAAGCTCGTCTCGAATGGGAGCGGGACGGGGAGGAGTGGAAGGACGGTCACGCGCTGCGGTTGGATCCTGCGGGTCCGGCGATCTTCGTTGAGCTCTCGGACCCGCGGTGCAAGTTCACTGGTGTGTGGTTGCACCCTGACGATGTGTGGTGGCCGGGGAAACGATGATGCGCTTACGATGCGTTTTGGGCCGAAGTCGACGACCCGCGTCAACGCTGAGCGAACGGGCCGCGGTCAGGCATACACCCAGGTCAGACACATTGCCGCAGTCACGTCCAGTAATCCTCAGTCATCTACTGTCCGCAGGTTGCCAGAATGAATAGGTCGCGAGTTCGATTCTCGCAGGCGGCTCGGCAACGAACCCCTGTGCCCGGTGAGAATACATCGGACACAGGGGTTTTCTCGTACTTGTGATGGCCCTGCGGAACCGTTCGATGAGGTCTAGGACCGATCGATGAGAGTGCTGAACTTGCGGTCGAAGGCCCGTGTGGCTGCGAGACTACCGAAGAATGCTGCGGCAAGAGCGACCAGCAAGACAATGGCCGTCGGTACCGCTTCGGCAACCGACTGACTGTTTCCGCCGATGAGCACCCGGGCGTCGGCCCACAGGAAAGAGCGGTTCGGGTCGAGAAGGCCGGACACAGTGAACCAGATGGTTCCGCAGGCAATGACACCGATCGCAACCACGGCTCCGGGCACCACACCCAGGGTGTCGGTGACGGCGAGGACCACGATAGCCACAGTCAGGCAGATGAGGCCGAGTAAACCGATTATCGCGACCATTCGCAGGCCTGGGTACGCGCCGAGGCTGTCGACGATGGATCTCGTCGGCCAGATCGAACTGATCCCGGCCCCCAACGTCAGTGCCAGAGTTCCGGCGGTGGCCAGGCCGAGCTTCTGGGTCAGCAGTAGTCTTCGAGAGAACGGTCTCTGCGGTGACAGTGACCGCCATGGGCCGATGATGATGACCTGCAGCCCTGCTGCTCGGTTGACGACCACCGACGACAATGTCGCCAGGGTGACCGCAGCGAGTACGAGTGCACTGATGATGGCAGAGGTCGTGGCATGCATCGACGGCTGTGTCGCGTCGGGTTCGGCGGCAATAGGATCGGCACCACTGTTCACCGTGTCCAGTCCAGGAGTTGCAGCATTCGACGCGGGGCTGGCGTCGTCGGACGCCTCACTGAAATAGTCGACAGGTGGTGGCCCGCTGACATCCTCGACCTTGGTGGCGAAGGGCCTCTCGAAGGCACGTTCGGCCTCGTCCTGCGAATGTGAGCAGTCCTGGCTGCTGCCGGATTCGCACCCGAATTTCCGGGCCACGATGCGGATCTGCTCGGAGATATGCTCTTCGGCTTGGCGGATGACCTGGTCGCGATACTGGCTGAGGATGAACTTGTCTTCGTTGAGCGCCTGCGGACTTGCCAGGACCGTGATCTCATAGCGTGGGGCGTCGATATCGCCGCGATAGTAGGCCCTGATGTCGTCGATGACCTGAGGGGTGAGGTCTTTCGGCAAGATGACTGCGAGCACCGACGTCCCGTCCTCCACCTGAGCGAGGGCGGACTCGGGTGAGAGTTCGCGCTCAGTCGTGGAGAAATCAGGTGCAACCGCACCCTGCTCGAGTCGCGTGAAGAACTCATCGGAGAACGACAGGTAATCCGTCATTGCACTCTGGATCGCCGGCATCTCCTGCGGCTGATCGTGTGTGCCGACCGCAATTGAGAAGTTCGGCGGTGCGCCCGCAGGAGGTTGTGTTGTCGTCGGGGCAGGGGACGGTGTCGGACTTCTGTCGTCGGCTCCCGCCCGCTCGACAGCACCGAAGAGGGGCATAAGGACGGACAGTGCAATGACATACACGCATACCGAAGCGAAGATCGGCCAGAAGTACATTCTGCCGGTGCGTCCCCGAGACAGAATCGAGGTCACCGCAAAGAAGCGACGCATATCTCTTCCTCCTGCCCACCGACGATTCTCATCTGGTTGAGGTCAGCCTACTTCTTCTTCGGCGTGAACGACGTTGAGCGCAATGGAGCCGACAGGCAGGCCGAAGCCCAGGAACAATGCGAGGAGTTTCGACCTCCTGTGGGCACGCATCAGGCTCCCCGGTCCCACGGTCTGGTTTTCGTGTTGACCATCACAGTCAACTGGTATTGAATGGTGACGTGAATGTTACTGAACGATCGATCAGCCGCCGAGGTTGAACGGTCGTCATTGACGTAGCCACGGCCGAGGTCACCAGGGTGATCGTCGGCCGCTCCCTAGGACTGTGAGGAACAGATGAGCGAAGCGTACATCTACGACGCAGTGCGCACACCGCGCGGGAAGAACCGCGGTGGTGCCCTGCACAGCGTCAAGCCAATCGATCTCGTGACAGGGCTCATCGATGCCCTGCGCGAGCGCAATCCCGATCTCGACGACAAAGCGATCGACGACCTCGTCCTCGGCGTCGTCTCACCCGTGGGCGAACAGGGCGGCGACATCGCCCGCACCGCAGCCCTCGTGGCCGGACTCGACGAATCCGTCGCCGGCGTTCAGGTCAACCGTTTCTGCGCCTCCGGACTCGAAGCGGTCAACATCGCCGCACAGAAGGTCGGCAGCGGATTCGAGAACCTCGTCCTGGCCGGCGGCGTCGAATCGATGTCGCGCGTTCCCCTCGGCTCCGACGGAGGCGCATGGGCACAGGACCCGACGACGAACTTCGACACCTACTTCGTGCCCCAGGGCATCAGCGCCGATCTCATCGCGACCACCGAGGGATTCAGCCGCACCGATATCGACGAATTCGCCGAGGAGTCGCAGAAGCGCGCCGCCAACGCCTGGGAGAACGGCTACTTCGAGAAGTCGATCGTCCCCGTCAAAGACATCAACGGTGTGACCCTGCTCGACACCGATGAGCACATGCGTCCCGGTTCGACCGTCGAGTCGCTGGCGAAGCTGTCCCCGGCCTTCACCAAGGTCGCAGCGCAGGCAGGCTTCGACGAGGTTGCTCTCCAGAAGTACCACTGGGTCGAGGAGATCGACCACGTTCACACCGCAGCGAACTCCTCGGGAATCGTCGACGGGGCCAGCCTCGTCATCATCGGCGACGCCGAGGTGGGTCAGACGATGAATATGAAGCCGCGCGCTCGCATCGTCTCCACTGCCGTCACAGGATCCGAGCCGACCATCATGCTCACCGGTCCCACACCCGCGACGCAGAAGGCGCTGGACAAGGCCGGACTGACCGTCGAGGACATCGACCTGTTCGAACTCAACGAAGCCTTCGGTGCAGTGGTCCTGAAATGGATGAAGGACCTCAACATCCCGCATGACAAGGTCAACGTCAACGGCGGAGCCATCGCCATGGGCCACCCCCTGGGTGCCACCGGTGCCATGATCCTCGGCACCGTCCTCGACGAACTCGAACGTCGCGATCTCAAGCGTGGCCTCGTCACGTTGTGCATCGGCGGCGGAATGGGTATTGCGACGATCATCGAAAGGGTCTGACATGACGAACACTGAAACGACTTACTCCAAGTCCACTGACTCGGACGGAATCGTCACCGTCGTCCTCGACGACCCGGATTCCAAAGTCAACACGATGAACGACCATTTCAAGGATGCCTTCGAAGCATCGTGGACTGGCTCGAAGCAAACGTCGATGACATCACCGGCGTTGTGCTCACCTCGGCGAAGAAGACCTTCTTCGCAGGCGGAGACCTCAACAAGCTGCGCGCAGCCGACCCTGAGAACTCGGAAGCCGAAGCCGCACTGACCAACCACATGAAGGCGGTCATGCGCCGCCTCGAGACGCTGGGCAAGCCCGTCGTCGCAGCCATCAACGGCGCCGCACTCGGAGGTGGCCTCGAGGTTGCACTCGTCGCACATCACCGCATTGCAGCGGAGGACGTCTCCAGCCTGCGGGTCGGATTCCCCGAAGTCTCCTTGGGCCTCCTGCCCGGCGGTGGCGGTGTCGCCAGAGCTGTACGCCTCATGGGCATCCAGAATGCACTGCAGAAGGCCATCCTGCCGTCGACGAAGTTCAAGGCAGCCGAGGCTCTCAAGCTCGGCCTCATCGACGAACTCGCCCCCGTGGCCGAGCTCGAAGATCGTGCCAAGGACTGGATCAAGGCCAACCCCGAGGCGACTCAGCCCTGGGACGTCAAAGGCTTCAAGATCCCAGGCGGATCACCCACCTCACCGTCACTGGGCGCGATGCTGCCCGCGCTGCCGGCGCTCCTGCGTCGTCAGACCAAGGGCGCACCGATGCCCGCTCCGCGCGCGGCGATCGCTGCCGCCGTCGAGGGTGCCTACGTCGACATCGACACAGCACTGGCAGTCGAAACCCGCTACTTCGTCCACCTCACCCACACTCCGGTGGCGAAGAACATGATCAAGGCGTTCTTCTTCGACCTCGGACACATCAACTCCGGCGGCTCGCGACCCGATGGCATCGAACCGCGTCAGGTGAAGAAGCTCGGCGTCCTCGGTGCCGGAATGATGGGCGCCGCGATCGCCTACACCGCAGCCAAAGCCGGCATCGACGTCGTCCTCAAGGACGTCAAGATCGAAGCCGCGGACAAGGGCAAGGCCTATGCGCGCAAGCGTGAGGAATCAGCCCTGGCCAAGGGCAAGACGACGGCTGAGAAGAGCAAGGCCGTCCTCGACCGGATCACCCCGAGTGCTTCGGCTGATGACTTCGCCGGAGTCGACTTCGTCATCGAAGCCGTCTTCGAATCGGTGCCGCTGAAGCAGCAGGTGTTCCAGGAGATCCAGGATGTCGTCGACTCCGACGCAGTGCTCGGCTCCAACACCTCGACTCTGCCGATCACCGACCTGGCCACCGGGGTCAAGCGCGATTCCGATTTCATCGGCGTCCACTTCTTCTCGCCCGCGGACAAGATGCCCCTGGTCGAGATCATCCGTGGTGACAACACCTCAGATGAGACTCTGGCACGCACCTTCGACCTCGTGCAGCAGATCAAGAAGACCCCGATCGTCGTCACCGACTCCCGCGGATTCTTCACCTCCCGTGTGATCGGCACATTCATCGCCGAGGCGGTCGCCGCAGTCGGCGAGGGAGTGGAGCCGGCAACCGTGGAGCAGGCCGCACTGCAGGCCGGGTACCGACCGGTGCCCTGCAGCTGCTCGATGAGCTGACGCTGACTCTGTCGCAGAAGATTCGGAAGGAGACCGAAGAGGCCATCGAAGCCGCCGGAGGAAAGCGGGAGAGCCACCCCTCCGATGCGGTCTTCGACTGGATGGTCGAGGAGGCTAAGCGCACCGGCCGCAAGGACGGCGCCGGATTCTACGAATACGACGAGGACGGCAAACGCGGCAAGCTGTGGCCCGGCCTGCGGGAGAAGTACAACTCCGGCTCCGCCACCCAGCCCTTCACCGACCTGCAGGAGCGGATGCTCTTCGCCGAGGCGATCGAGACGATCAAATGCCTCGACGAGGGTGTGCTCACCTCGGTGCCGGATGCCAACATCGGATCGATCTTCGGCATCGGCTTCCCAGCGTGGACCGGTGGCGTGCTCCAGTACGTCAACCAGTACGAAGGCGGCCTGGCCAACTTCGTCGAACGTGCCAAGGAACTCGCCGCAACCTACGGTGACCGGTTCACTCCGCCGGCCTCACTCGTTGAGCGGGCGAAGTCGAACAACACCTACGAATAGGAACAACACCTACGAATAGGACCTGCCCGCAGGAATAGCTCGGCGGTCTTTCGGTGTTCATCAACTATCCACTGATGACTACCGGAAGGCCGCCGTTATGCGTGCAGCAGTCTATGACCAGTACACCGACGACTTCGGTGACATCACCGTTCGCGAGGTCGACGATCCGAAGGTCCCGCCGGCATCGGTGCTCATCGAGGTCCGTGCCGCCGGAGTGAACCCGGTCGACTGGAAGCTTGTGGGCGGTCACCTCGATGCGATCATGCCCGTCCAGTTCCCCGTCACCCCAGGCTGGGACGTGGCCGGAGTCGTCATCGGCCTCGGCGCGGACACCCCGGAATTCCAGATCGGCGACGAGGTCATCGCCTACGCCCGCAAAGACGTCCTCGGCGCCGGCACGTTCGCGCAGAAGGTGGCCGTGCCCGTCCACTCGGTGACCGCGAAGCCTAAGAGTCTGAGCTGGGAGCAGGCGGGTGGACTGCCTCTGGCAGGTGGCACCGCGCTGCGCACCCTCGAGGCACTGGGCGACATCAACGGCAAAACCGTACTCGTCCACGGAGCATCCGGGGGAGTGGGCAGCTTCGCGGTGCAGATCGCGAAGTCCTTCGGAGCCCGGGTCATCGGCACCGCCTCGGAGGCCAACCACGAATACCTGCGCGGCCTTGGAGCAGAGCCTGTGACCTATGGCGAAGGACTGGCCGACCGCGTCCTCGAGGTCGTGGGCGGCCCGGTCGATGGCGTCGTCGACTTCGTTGGAGAGGTGCTCGACACGACTCTTGCGGTGCTGGGGGACGGCGGGACACATGCCTCGGTCGCAGATCCTTCGGTGGCCGAGCACGGTGGCCGCTACATCTGGGTGCGCCCCTACGGTTCGCAGACCGCGCGAGTGGCCGAGCTCGTCGATTCAGGTGAGCTCACCGTCGAGGTGGCGCGCACCTTCAGCCTCGACGAGGTGCCCGAGGCCTTCAACACCAGCGCAACAGGACACACACGAGGAAAGCTCATCATCGTCCCCTGATGTTTCGTGCGGCTGGCTGAAGCGTCAGCCGATCCCCAGTGCTGCCCGAGCGGCGGCACGCAATTCGACCCCGACCACCTCGGCGCTTGAGTGCCTGGCCTGGTACGGGGTCGAATTGATCATGCCGAAGACCGCGTGCACACGCACCGTCGCCGCATCCAGCGACCAGTCCGGATTGGCCTGCGCCACGACCTCGGCCCAGTGACTGACATAGCTTCTCTGCAGGCGACGCACAGTGCGCCTCGATGCCTCGGGCAGTGCCGCAAGGTCCCGATCCTGAATCCGAATCAGCTCGGGCTCACTCATGGCGAAGGCGACATGGAAGTCGATGAGCTCGATGAGCGCCGAGGTGGCCCTGTCGTCCTCGTGGCGCGTGATGATCGCGTCCCCGCCCGAGTTCAGATACTCAGAGATTCCGACGAGGAGCTCTTCGAGGACGGCTTCCTTGGACTCGAAATGTCGATAGACCGCCGGTGCGGAGATCCCGGCGCCCTTGCCTAAGTCATCGAGGCGAACACCATGGAATCCGTGTCGGGCATAGAGGTTCTTCGCCACCGACAGCAGCTGTTCGCGACGTGCTGCCTTCGCCGCAGCGCGGGTGGTCCCGGCGGTTCCCGAATCAGCCGTCGTTGAGCGCGCAGGCGCCTTCGGCTCCATCTCCGTCACCTCATCTCCTTGGCTCGCACCCGGCTCGAAGTCCGTTCCATCGTGCGCATTGTCACATTGGGCTTTGAGCAGTATCATAGCAGTCAGTTAACCAATATTAACTGAAATGGGGAGTGGAATGAGAGCAGTGGGAACTGCGGTCAGTCCGGCAACGGGGCAGGCGAACGCCGAGGCCCATGCCGAACTCATCGCTGAACTCCGGGAACGGATCCAGGTCACGGCCCTGGGTGGATCCGAGAAGTCCAGGCAGCGCCACATCGACCGGGGCAAGCTGCTGCCACGCGAACGCGTCGAACACCTCCTGGACCCTGGTACGGCCTTCCTCGAGCTGTCTCCGCTGGCCGCCAACGATATGTACGACGATGCCAGCCCGGGAGCAGGAATCATCTCCGGCATCGGCCGCGTCAACGGACGCGAATGCGTCATCGTGGCCAACGACGCCACTGCCAAGGGTGGAACCTACTACCCGGTGACGGTCAAGAAGCACCTGCGCGCCCAGGAAGTGGCGAAGGAGAACAGCCTTCCCTGCATCTACCTCGTCGACTCGGGCGGCGCCAACCTGCCCAACCAGGACGACGTCTTCCCCGACCGCGAGCACTTCGGCCGGATCTTCTACAACCAGGCCACACTCTCGGCCGCAGGCATCCCGCAGCTCGCAGCCGTGCTCGGCTCCTGCACCGCGGGCGGTGCCTACGTGCCGGCAATGGCCGACGAATCGATCATCGTCAGCGAACAGGGCACAATCTTCCTCGGCGGCCCACCCCTGGTCAAGGCCGCTACTGGTGAGGAAGTCAGCGCAGAGGATCTCGGCGGTGGAGCACTCCACTCACGCGTCTCCGGCGTCACCGACCACCTCGCGGCCAATGACTCCCATGCCCTGGAGATCATGCGCGACATCGTCTCCACTCTCGGGCCCAAGCCCCAGCCCAACTGGGACGTCGTCGAAACTCGGGAGCCGCTGCACTCGCCGGAGGAACTCACCTCGGTCGTGCCCGTCGACTCACGCACGCCCTACGATGTCCACGAAGTCATCGCCCGCCTCGTCGATGGTTCGGAATTCCACGAATTCAAGGCCGAATACGGCACCAGCCTCATCACCGGCTTCGCCCACCTCGACGGACACCCGGTGGGGATCGTTGCGAACAACGGCATCCTCTTCGGCGAATCCGCGCAGAAGGGCGCCCACTTCATCGAACTCTGCGACCAGCGCAGCGTGCCGCTGGTCTTCCTGCAGAACATCTCCGGCTTCATGGTCGGACGCGACTACGAAGCAGGCGGCATCGCCAAGCACGGAGCGAAGATGGTCAACGCCGTCGCCACCGCCCGCGTTCCCAAATTCACCGTCGTCATCGGCGGCTCCTTCGGCGCCGGCAACTACTCCATGTGCGGCCGCGCCTACTCGCCCCGCTTCCTGTGGATGTGGCCCAACGCTCGCATCTCAGTCATGGGCGGCGAACAGGCAGCCAGCGTCCTCTCGACGGTCAAGCGCGACCAGATCGAAGGCCGCGGCGAGACCTGGAGCGCCGAAGAGGAAGACACTTTCAAACAGCCCGTCCGCGACCAGTACGAAGCTCAGGGCAACCCCTACTACTCGACGGCCAGGCTCTGGGACGACGGAATCATCGAACCCACCGACACCCGCCAGGTGCTGTCCCTGGCACTCGAACTCGCCCGTTTCGGACCGATGGAACGCCCGCTGAATGCCAGCGGCTACGGCGTTTTCAGAATGTGAGCTCATCCATGTTCAACACAGTACTCATCGCCAATCGCGGCGAAATCGCACTCCGCGTCATCCGCACCTGCCGTCGACTGGGCATCAGAACAGTCGCCGTCTACTCCGATGCCGACGCCCAGGCCGCACACGTCAAGGCCGCCGACACCGCCGTGCACCTGGGACCGGCCCAAGCCTCCGAGTCCTACCTGCGCATCGACAAGGTCATCGCCGCAGCCAAGACCACCGGCGCCGAGGCGATCCACCCCGGCTACGGATTCCTGTCCGAGAATGCCGACTTCTCCGACGCGTGTGAAGAAGCTGGCATCGTCTTCCTCGGCCCCGGCGCCGAAGCGATCCGGACCATGGGCGACAAGATCACGGCCAAGAATGCCGTCTCCCAGCGTGGAGTGCCTTTGGTGCCCGGCACCAAGGACGCGGCCATGTCGAACGAATCGCTGGTCACCGCGGCCGATGACATCGGCTTCCCGGTGCTCATCAAACCCTCCGCCGGTGGCGGCGGCAAGGGCATGCACGCGGTCTTCGAACCCTCTGAGCTGGCCACTGCTCTGGACACGGCCCGCCGTGAGGCCGCGAGCTCCTTCGGTGACGACACGCTGTTCCTCGAACGCCTCGTCGCGACCCCGCGTCACATCGAGGTCCAGGTCATGGCCGACGCACACGGAAATGTCATCCACCTCGGCGAACGAGAGTGCTCCCTGCAGCGCCGCCACCAGAAGGTCATCGAGGAAGCACCCTCGGCGCTGCTCGATGAGGCGACCAGGGCGCGTATCGGCCAGGCCGCCTGCGAGACCGCGAAGTCCGTGGGCTACCGCGGTGCCGGCACCGTCGAATTCATCGTCGGCGCCGACCGCCCCGACGAGTTCTTCTTCATGGAGATGAACACCCGGCTCCAGGTCGAACACCCGGTGACCGAGGAGGTCACCGGCATCGACCTCGTCGAACTCCAGCTGCGCGTCGGCGCCGGCGAGGAACTGCCGCTGAGCCAGGACGACATCACGATGACCGGGCACTCGATCGAGGCCCGCATCTACGCGGAGGACCCCTCTCGCGGATTCCTGCCCACCGGCGGCCGGGCACTTGACGTCGTCTTCCCGGAAGGCGAGGGCATCCGCATCGACGCCGGACTCGAAGCCGGTCAGACGATCGCCTCGGACTACGACCCGATGATCGCCAAGCTCATCGTCCATGCTCCCGACCGTGCCGCGGCGATCGCTCGTCTCGATGCCGCACTTGCGGCTTCGGCTGTACCCGGGATCGTGACGAACATCGATTTCCTGCGCACCCTGATGGGCCTCGACGAGGTGGTCTCGGGCAACCTCGATACCTCACTCATCGACCGCCTCGGCGAGGACCAGCTGGCACACGCACCCGGCGATCTCGACCGTCAGCTGGCTGCCACGGCCGTGCTCGTCACCGGCGGCCGTGCTGGAACCGAACTGACCGGAGCACTCACGGCAGCACACCTGCCGCAGAACTCGGCCACCGCCTCGGCGTGGGGGAGGCCCTCTGCCTGGCGGACCTCACGACCGGACTTCCGACCCAGCGTCGCGCTGACCTCCGGCGGGGAGAACGTCGACGTCGAAGCACAGGTCGATGACGTCACAATCGATGACGACGGCCTCTGGCACCTGACCATCGACGGTGTCCAGACCACCGCCCGGGTGTTCTCCGATGCCCGCGATCGCAGCATCTGGGTCAGCAGCGACCAGGGCGTCTACACGTTCACCCGTCCCCAGGCCGATACGTCCCTGACACCGGGGCTCGACGGCGCCGAGGTGCTCGCACCGATGCCCGGATCCGTCGTCGCGGTTCGGGTCGAGTCCGGAGACCACGTCGACCAGGGTGATCCGATCGTCGTCGTCGAGGCGATGAAGATGGAACACGTGCTCACCGCACCTGCGGCAGGCATCGTCACCGTCACCGCCGTCCAAGGCGCCCAGGTCGGACTCGACGAGGTGCTCGCCACCGTCGTCGACGAGGCCGCAGCCGAAGCCGCCGACTCAGCCGCCGCGGACACAGCCAACTAGGCAAACAGCCAACTGATCACGCAATCAACTGACCACTGGAAACTCACTGACCACGCATTCAGCGGGGAGGAAATCATGACAGCTTTCGTTCCGGGCATGCTGCCCGAAGAATACGAAGACCTGCGAGCCGGCGTCGCGAAGTTCGCCGACGAAGAGGTCGCACCCGTCTCAGCCGAACTCGACGCCAAGCACGAGTTCCCCTACGACCTCGTTGCGAAGATGGGCGAGATGGGACTCTTCGGCCTGCCCTTCGACGAAGAGTACGGCGGCATGGGCGGGGACTACTTCGCCCTGACCCTGGCCATCGAGGAGATCGCCCGCGTCAACCAGTCGCTGGCCATCACACTCGAAGCCGGCGTCTCCCTGGGCGCAATGCCGATCTACCGCTTCGGCACCGAAGAGCAGAAGCGCGAATGGCTGCCCAAACTCACCGACGCCTCCGGCCTGGGCGCTTTCGGTCTGACCGAACCCGAGGCAGGCTCGGACGCCGGAGGAACGAAGACCAAGGCCACGCTGGAGAACGGCACCTGGACGATCAACGGCAGCAAGTGCTTCATCACGAACTCCGGAACCGACATCACCCGCCTGGTCACCGCCACCGCCGTGACCGGAACCCGGACCTCGAAGTCGGGTCGCGAAGTTCCAGAGATCTCGACGATCATGATCCCCACCGGCACCCCCGGCTTCACCGCCGAACCGGCCTATGACAAGGTCGGCTGGAACTCCTCGGACACGCACCCGCTCACCTTCGACAACGTGCAGGTGCCCGAAGAGAACCTCCTCGGTGAACGCGGACGCGGCTACGCGAACTTCCTGCGCATCCTCGACGAGGGACGCATCGCCGTCGGCGCCCTGTCCGTCGGCGCTGCCCAGGGCTGTGTCGACGAATCCGTGAAGTACGCGAAGGAGCGCCAGGCCTTCGGTCAGCCGATCTCCGACTTCCAGGGCATCTCCTTCAAGATCGCCCGCATGGAAGCCCGCGTCGTCGCCGCCCGGTCGGCGTACTACCTCGCGGCTTCGCGGATGCTCGCCGGACTGCCGTTCAAGAAGGAAGCCGCCATTGCGAAGATGATCGCCGGCGAAGCAGCCATGGACAACGCCCGCGACGCCACACAGATCCACGGCGGCTACGGCTTCATGAACGAATACCTCGTCGCCCGCCACTACCGCGACTCGAAGATCCTCGAGGTCGGGGAGGGCACCACCGAGGTCCAGCTCATGCTCATCGCCCGCGAACTCGGGATCTGAGCTCACCGAGACCAGCACACCGCCCGCCGAGGTGGTTCCACGCTTCCGTACGGAAGTGCAGGGCCACCTCGGCGGGCGGTGCTGTCATCTGCTGGGAACAGGCTCAGTTAGTGTGGAACACAGAATCAGTCGAGGACAGAGAGGATGTACGTGGACTACAGCGTCGTGGCGTCGGTCCTGGGCGCGAGCTGGATCGTCATCGAATACGTGGTGAAGATCATCGCCGTCGGCGTCGTCCCCGAGGACCGCAGGCCCTCCTCGTCCTCGGCCTGGCTGCTGCTCATCCTGTTCGTCCCCATCGTCGGGATCCCGCTGTTCCTCATGCTCGGCAGCCCCTACATCAATCGGCGTCGGGCACGCATTCAGGCGCAGGCCGATGAGCTCATGCACGAGGGTGCCGACGACCTGCCCGACGTGCCCCCGTCGCTGCAGACTGCCCCCGGGTTCGTGTCGATCGCTCAGCTGGGGCGCAGGCTCACGGCTCTGCCGATGGTCACCGGCGACAGCCACGGTGTCACCAGCGACTACGAGGCCAGCATCAAGCGGATGTCAGAACTCGTCGATGAGGCGCGCGAATACGTGCACGTCGAGATCTACATCATGGCCTGGGATTCGACGACCGACGTCTTCTTCCGCGCACTCGAACGTGCCGCTGACCGGGGTGTGAAGGTCAGGGTCCTCTTCGACCACATCGGCTCGCGGAAGTATCCGGGATTCCACCGCCTCGGCAAGCGTCTGACCAAGGGCGGAATCGACTGGCACCTCATGCTGCCCTTCATCCCTTGGTGTGGGAAGGCCCGGCGCATTGACCTGCGCAACCACCGCAAGCTCCTCGTCGTCGACGGGAAGAAGGCGATGATGGGGTCCCAGAACATGATCGACTCCTCGTACCTGAAGAAGTCGAACGTGAAGATCGGCCGGGCCTGGCACGACATCATGGTCGAACTCTCCGGGCCCATCGTCGCCGCCGTCGAGGCCGTGTTCGCCACCGACTGGTACACCGAATGCGATGAGGCCTTGGGGATCAGGACCTATGATCGTGATGCCTACCTACCGGACGTGGGTGGGCAGACGAGCGCCATGCAGCTCGTTCCCTCGGGCCCGGGCTTCACCACCGAACCCAACCTCAAAGTCTTCACCTCGCTGATATACCTGGCGCAGAAGCGTCTGGCGATCGTCAGCCCGTACTTCGTGCCCGACGAGTCCCTGTTGGCCGCCGTCGTCACCGCCGCCGAGCGCGGCGTCGACGTCGAACTCTACGTCAGCGAACAGGCCGACCAGTTCATGGTCGACTTCGCCCAGGCCTCGTACTACCGGTCGCTGCTGGAAGTCGGAGTGCGGATCTTCCGCTACCCGAAGCCGCAGGTCCTGCACACCAAGTGCCTCATCGTCGACGATGAGTACGCGGTGATGGGCTCGTCGAACCTGGACATGCGCTCATTCGGCCTCAACTACGAGATCAGCCTGCTCACGACAGGCGGTGACCTCGTCCACGACATCGCCGAGGTGGTCGCCGAGTACCAGGCCGAGAGCAGTGAGCTCTCCCTCGACGAATGGGAGCAGCGACCCTACATCCGCCGCTACCTGGAGTCAGTCATGCGCCTGACTTCGTCACTGCAGTGAGTCGAGTTCGCTGAGGCGAGTTGGCTCGGTGTCCCGCGGGGCGCCTCAGGCGGAGCCGGTGGCGTCGGGTCCCAGTGAATCCCGCTGATCGAGGGGGACGTCGAGGAGGTCATGGACTCCGTTGACGATCTCGTTGGGGCGGAAGGGGAAATGGCGCACATCCTCGGCGGTGGAGATGCCTGAGAGAACGAGCACCGTGTGCATGCCTGCCTCCATTCCCGCAATGATGTCGGTGTCCATTCGGTCGCCGATCATTGCGGTGCTCACCGAGTGCGCGCCGATCTGATTGAGTGCAGAGCGGAACATCATCGGGTTCGGCTTGCCCACGACATAGGGGTCACGGTTCGTGGCCTTCGTGATGAGGGCGGCGATGGCGCCGGTGGCAGGGAGGACACCTTCAGGGCTGGGGCCGGTGGCGTCGGGGTTGGTCACGATGAAGCGCGAACCCCCCTGGATGAGGCGGATCGCCTTGGTGATCGCCTCGAAGGAGTAGGAATGGGTTTCGCCGACGACGACGAAGTCCGGATCCTTCTCGGTCATGATGAACCCCGCCTCGTGGATGGCGGTGGTCAGTCCCGCCTCACCGACGACATAGGCGGTGCCGTGCTCGACCTGGTTCGACAGGAAGTCTGCGGTGGCCATCGCCGAGGTCCAGATCTTCGACTCGGGAACGTCGAGGCCGTTCGAGCGGAGCCGAGCAGAGAGGTCTCGGGCGGTGTAGATCGAATTGTTCGTCAGCACCAGGTAGGGAATGTCGGCCTGACGCCACTGCGCGAGGAGCTCGGCCGCGCCGGGCAGGGGGTTGTTCTCCTTGACCAGGACACCGTCCATGTCGGTCAACCAGCATTCGATCGAGTCGCGGTCCATGTCTCTCCTGAAGATAGTCGGCGAGCCCTTACGGCTGTCTCCTAGCCTAGTCGGGTTTGAGCGAAAACCCTTGACAGCTCATCACACCGGCGTATTGTAGTAATCCCTTAATTAAGGAAGTGCTGAAATGAACTTGAATGCTCTGTTCGGTGCTCTGGCCGATCCGACCAGGCGGGCGATGGTCGATCGTCTGCGCGACGGTGACCTCAGCGCCGGAGACCTCGCCGAACCGCTGCCGATCAGCCGATCGGCGGTCTCACAGCATCTCAAGGTGCTCGAGGACGCGGGGCTGATCACCCGGGTCAAGAGCGCACAGCGACGAATCGTGCATCTCAACACTGGGCCGCTGTCGGCCGCAAACGAGTGGCTGATGGCAGCACACGAGGACTGGCAGCAGCGATTCGACAACCTCGACCAGGTATTGGCCGAGGAGAAATGATCGACTCAAGGAGGAGAACCATCATGAACCACAACAGCACAGCCGCCGACACCGCGCAGCCGACGACGGAGGAGCCCGGCTTCACCATCGTGAGAGACTTCGCCGCACCACGAGACCGTGTCTGGGAAGCCTGGACCAATCCCGATGTCATTGCCCGCTGGTTCCATCCGGAAACATTGGTCACGCCACGAGAGTCCGTCAGCGTCGACCTGCGCGTCGGCGGTCTCTACACCTACACCATGCGCATCGAGGAGACAGGACAGGAATTCCCCACCGCGGGCAAATACCTGGTAATCGACGCGCCTCACCGGCTCGACTTCACCTGGGGAAGTCCCGACGATGTCGACGACGCTCCGCAGGTCAGCGTCGTGTTCGAGGAGATCGATGCGAACACCACCCGGATGACGTTCGCTCTGACCGGCATTCCCAACGACTCCGGCTCCGACGCCAGCGCCTACGACGGCTGGAACTCCGCCTTCAACGTATTCGAGGCCGAGATCGCCAACTGAGATCGCCAACCGTGCTGCTCGGGTGAAATCGGCAGCTAAGCCGGCCGCAGGCAGTCAGGATCCCACGCAGGGACCCTGACTGCCTGCCGTCGGGCGGCAGACGATAAGCTCGCATCACGACAAGTGGTCAGAGACACACGTGACACAGAGGAGTGACGCATGAGTGAGCAGAAGGTCATCGAACAACGAGGTCTGTGGCTGGACGAGATGGAAGTCGGCGCGATCTACAAGCATGCACCGGGCCGGACCATCACCGAGGCGGACAACACCTGGTTCACCGCCGTGACCATGAATACGCAGGCCCTTCACCTCGACGCGGCCTTCGCAGCGACAGAGCCCTTCGGCCAGCGCCTCGTCAACTCGATGTTCACACTCTCCACCCTCATCGGCCTCTCGGTCACGCAGCTGACGCAGGGCACCATCGTCGGCAATCTCGGCTTCTCCGAGGTCGCCTTCCCGGCCCCGCTCTTCCATGGCGACACCCTGTATGCGGAGACGACGATCCTCGACAAACGCGCGTCGAAGTCCCGTCCCGGCCAGGGCATCGTGACCTTGGAACACCGCGGCTACAACCAGGACGGAACGCTCGTGGCCAAGGCCGTGCGCCAGACCATGATGTTCGACTCCAGCCACGCAGAGACAGCGCCCGAGACAGGAAAGTGAGCACGACGATGACATTGGAATTCAAACCGGCCTGGCTCTTCGTCCCCGGTGACCGCCCCGACCGCTACACAAAGGCCGCCGAACGCTCCGACATCGTCATCCTCGATCTCGAGGACGCCGTCAACGACGGTGACAAAGCCGCTGCCCGCGAGTCGATCATCGACTACCCCTTGGACCCCACCCGTACGGTGGTGCGCATCAATGCTCGAGATTCGGACCACCTCGGCGAGGATCTGGCGATGCTGGCGAAGACCGCCTACACGGCCGTCATGCTGCCGAAGGCCGAGCACGCCTCCGACCTCACGGTCCTCGCCGACTACCAGGTCATCGCCCTGATCGAGACGGCACTGGGTGCCGTCAACGTCGCCGAGATCGCCGCCGCTGCCAACGCCTACGCACTGATGTGGGGATCCGAAGACCTCATCGCCGACCTCGGCGGGGGATCCTCGCGCACCGCTGATGGCAGCTACCGCGACGTGGCCAAACACGTGCGCAACTCGACCCTCTTGGCCGCCCGCGCCCACGGCAAGTTCGCCCTCGACTCGATCTGGGCCGACATCCCGAACCTCGAGGGCCTGGCTGAGGAGGCCGAGGACGCCGTCCAGTCCGGTTTCAGCGGCAAGGTCTCCATCCACCCCAACCACGTCCCCGTCGTCCGCGATGCCTTCCGCCCCAGCGAAGAGCAGCTGACCTGGGCGAAGGCCGTGCTCGAACTCGCGAAGTCCGAGAAGGGTGCGTTTGCCTACGAGGGCAAGATGATCGACGCACCGCTGCTCAAGCACGCCGAGCTCATCGTCGCCCGCGACGTCTGATTGAGCTGACAGCGTCATGCCCATGAACGATGCCGATGCCCACGTCGCCGCCCAGATCCGCGCCGTCCTCGCCGCCGCTGAAGCAGGCGGGGGAGTGGCCCCGATCGTCGAAGCCGGCGATCCGATCCTGCGGCAGACCACCCGTCCCTTCGACGGGCAGGTCGACGACGCGGAACTGGCCCAACTCGCCGAGGTGATGCGGGCAACCATGCTCGCCGCACCTGGCGTGGGGTTGGCCGGGCCGCAGGTGGGCATCGGTCTGTCGATGTTCGTCGCAGAGGATCCCGGCAGCCTCGACCCGGAGACCGCCGAGGTGCGACAGCGGTCCCCGATGCCCCTGCGCGTCGTCCTCAACGCCGAATACACCCCCGCCACCTCGGAGAACGTCGCCTTCTTCGAAGGCTGCCTGTCGATCCCCGGCTACCAGGCGGTCGTCGCCCGGCCGCGCTCGATTGAGCTCACCGGCGTTGATCTCAACGGCACGCCCATCGCCGAGGTGGTCGCCGGATGGTCGGCACGCATCGTCGCCCACGAGACCGATCACCTCGACGGCATCATGTACCTCGACAAGGCAGAGATGCGATCCCTGTCGACGAACACCTCGGTGGCAAAATTCTGGAACCAACCCTCGACCCAGCAGGCGGCCAGCGAGCTCGGATTCACTCTGCCCAGTTCGATGCTCCTCTGAGACCGGAGAACTCGCCTTCCGGGGCGATTCCCATGATCGGCACAAGCAGCCATGTTTCGATTGACGCATGCATCTTCCCGATATCTCGCCTCGTCATCGCAGTCTTGTCCGTGCCATCGCCGTTGCCGGAACCAGTGCCCTCGCTCTGGTGCGCAGCCGTGACTTCGCGCCTGAACACGATCGTGCGGCCCGCTTGGGCAATGCGGTTGCCAATGCGGGGCTGACCTGGATCGTTGGAACGAAGGCCTTCGCGGGACCGCTCGACGGTGAGTTCGACTTGGGTGCAGTGTGGGGGCCTGGCGAGGAGGACGAAGGACAAGCCGTCCGGTACTCGACGGTGGACCCGAGGGAGCAGGCGGAGAAGGCTCAGTCCTTTCGCAATCTCACCACCGCGTTTGCCTCCGGTGCCTTCAGCTGGGCACTGTGGCACCCGACCCAGAACTTCGCCGATACGATTGACGCCAAATTTCCTACCGGTTTCGGGCGAGGACTGGGCGCAGCGGCCAGCGGCACGTTCGTCGCCGCTTGTGCGGCCCTCCTCGACAAGTTCGAGGAGCACGACCAGATCGAGGACCTGGAGTACGCTCCGGTCGAGATCGAACTGCCGGAGCATATCCGCGGAGCAGTCAATCAGCTGCTCGCACAGCCGCATCCGGTCTCTGCCGAAGCCGCCGATACGGCGCGAGCACAGTTCAAATCCGCACGATTCTTCGTGTGGGTGACCTATTCGCGCACACAGCATCCGGGCGATGAACCCATCACCCTGGATGCGCGGCAGCTCGCCGAACTGCTGCGCGACGAGGATGTCTCGAACATCGACGTCTACCCAGAGGCGTCGTCCGCACTGATCGTCCCGGCACAGCAGACTTACCCCGTCGTCGGCACCCAGGACGCAGATGCGTCGGCGCGACTGGAGCTCACGCTCGACATCGTCGATGGTCGTCTCAGCAGTCTCAATCTCTTCGGCACCGATGCCGACTCACCGCCCCGGACGACCGCCGAACTGTCGACTGCGGCGAAGTCAGGGACGCTGCATCCGCTCGGTCTCGGCGGTGACGGGGTCGGCTATTCGAGCAGTTTCGAGGTCGAGGATGAGGAATTCGACGACGGGCCACTGACTCTCGCCCAGTGGCCTGAGCCCAATCAGCTGACCTTCGTCGCTGACCGCACCAACTGCCACCACGAGCACCAGCAGCAGGCACCGGGTGCGGAAGCGGGAATAACTGGCACACATCATGGTTGTACGGAATATGAGTGAACTTCGTACCCTGACTCTGGGCGCCGGATGCTTCTGGTGCCTCGACGCCGTCTACCAGCGGACCACTGGAGTCACCTCGGTGATCTCCGGATACACCGGAGGCCATACGCCGAACCCGCACTACCGCGAAGTATGTTCCGGCACGTCTGGCCACGCCGAGGCGCTTCAGGTGACGTTCGATCCCGAGATCGTGCCCGAAAGCGTGATCCTGGGCCTCTTCTTCACCGGGCACGACCCCACGAGCCTCAACGCTCAGGGCTATGACGTCGGCACCCAGTACCGGTCGGCCATGTTCTACGCCGACGAGGAGGAGAAGGCGCGCTTCGAAGCCGCCATCGCCGAGGCACAGGGACTCTTCGAGGCTCCGATCGTCACGACCCTTGAGCCTTTGGGTGTCTTCCACACCGCCGAGGCTGTCCACCAGGACTTCTACACCGAGAACCGCAACAACGGGTACTGCCGTGTCATCATTGATCCGAAGCTGTCCCATGCACGGGAGGCGTTTGCGGAATGGGTGAGCTGAATGTCGAAGAAGGCGGGCAAGAAGAGGCGTCAGAAAGACGTCGGCGCCTGTGATGTGACGAGGGATCGCGTGCGCGCGCACTTCCTCGACGGCCAGACCGGCCCCTGGGCGAGGAAGCTGGGCGCAGAGCCGTCGGCGACGGACTCTGCGCCATCGACCGACGCTGAGGCTTCGGCATCCTCTTCATCAGAGACAGCGGCGTCGGCGGCGTCCCGTCCGGTGGGCCCGGACTATTCTGTGCCGAGTTCGATCGACATCGTCGCTGACCCCGTTCTGCACGCGATCTCCACTCGTCGGTCCATCTCGAAGCTCGGTCCGGAGACTCCCAACGACGCCGATCTGCGAGAACTCATCCATGCAGTCTCCTCGGTCGCCGACCACAAAGGGCTCAAGCCCTGGCGGTTCATCATCATCCGCGGACACGATCGGAACCGCCTCGGCGAGGCCCTCGACGAAGCAGGAAACGTCCAGCGCAAGACCGGTGAGATCAACGAGAAGCCGCTGCGGGCAGAACTCCTCTTGGCCCTCGTCGCCTCCCCACAGGACAACCCGAAGGTCCCCGAATGGGAACAGCACGCCACGGCCGCCGGGGCAGGTCACCTGCTCGAGCTTGCCCTGTGGCAGGCCGGCTGGGGCGTCATGTGGCGCAGCGGAAACCTCACCAACGAACCTGCCGTGCGCAGACTCCACCGACTGAAAGAGAGCGAACTGCTCATGGGCTGGCTCTACATCGGTGCGGTCCCCGAACGCTACCGACAGCGTCTGCCCAACAGCACTCGGCCGCTGCCGGACCCCGAGCAGTTCCTCGATACCCTGTGACAGACAACGATGACGCGCAGTTAGAACCGACTGCTTCCTCACGCAGACTCCCGAAGGAGATCTACGTCCTCGTCGCCGCGGCCTTCATCGTGGCGTTGGGCTACGGCATCATCGCCCCTGTGCTTCCGCAGTTCGCCGCGAGCTTCAACTTCGGAGTCACCGCCGCCACGATCGTCGTCTCCTCCTTCGCCTTCTTCCGGTTCGTCTTCTCACCCTCCTCCGGTCGCCTCGTCGACGCCTTCGGAGAACGCCGCATCTACATCTCCGGCCTCCTCATCGTCGCCGCCTCCACCGCGGCCGTCGCCTTCGCCCAAAGCTACTGGCAGCTGCTCGTCTTCCGCGGACTGGGTGGAATCGGGTCCACGATGTTCACCGTCTCCGCCATGGCCCTGATCATCCGGTTGGCACCGATCGACGCGAGAGCCAAGGCCTCGAGCACCTATGCCACGGCCTTCCTCGTCGGCAATATCGCCGGCCCCGTCCTCGGCGGAGCGATGGCCGGGTGGGGCATGCGCATCCCCTTCATCATCTACGCCGTCGGTCTCCTCATCGCCGCCATCGTGGTGCGCATCTTCCTCGCCTCCACTGCCTCGGAAGGCTCCTCGACCAAACTCGGTCGCGCTCGCCTGGAGGCGACGAAGGACGAGACGCAGATGGAGGTGATGACGTTCAAACAGGCGTGGGCCGACTCTGCCTACCGCGCTGCTCTGATCTCCGCGTTCGTCCAGGGCTGGTCGGCCATGGGCATCCGTGTGGCCATCTACCCGCTCTTCGCCATCCAAGCGCTGCGGGCAGACACCGCGGTCGCCGGTCTGGCGCTGACCATGTTCGCGATCGGCAACGCCTCAGCAGTCACCGTCGTCGGCAGATTCGCCGACACCTATGGGCGCAAACCCTTCATCCAATGGGGGCTGCTCGTCCTCGGTGTGAGCACCTCCGCCCTGGCGTTCACCGACTCGATCTGGCTGTTCTTCATCCTCTCCGTCGTCGCCGGCATCGGTTCGGGGCTGGCCAACCCCGCTCAGCAGGCCACGGTCGCCGATGTCATCGGCCGCGATCGCAAGGGCGGCCGTGTCCTGGCGAAGTATCAGATGGCCCTCGATGCGGGAGCCATCCTCGGACCCATCATCGCCGGAGTCGTCGTCGATCACTTCGACTACTCCTGGGCGTTCATGCTCACCGGAATCCTCGGTATCTTGGCCGCTGCCTACTGGTTCACAGGTCGTGAAACCCGGCCCCGCGTGGTGCGCAAAGCAGAGCAGAACGAGCGGATCGACGACGATCTGAGCTGAGTCTCACGGCACGCGTACACGCTGCTTATCAGCGCGCGGGTAATCAGTTCGTCTGCACAGGTACACGCTGCTCGTCGGCACGCAGGCACTCAGGGTCTGCTGACGTGATTTGGATAGTGTGAATCACTAGTATTGGTTCACGGAGCACCATCCCCCTGCAGTCGATCTCTGCGGGTGCACACCGACTAGAGAGTCACCACGTGAGTTTTCTGACCCGTTTGAGTCTGCGAAATCGTGCGCTCATTGCGCTCATTTCCGTCGTCGCCATCATCTTCGGCATCATCGGGGCGGGAGCTCTCAAACAGGAGCTCTTCCCCTCCCTCGAAAACCCCCAAGCCACGGTCACCTCCTCGTACGAGGGCGCAACCCCGGAGGCCGTCGAACAAGAGGTCACCGACCCCCTGGAAGGTGCGCTGACGGCGCTGCCAGAGGTCGAGGACATGACTTCGACGTCCTCGGCGGGCAGTTCCTCGATCACCGTGAGCACCAAGTACGGCGAGGACTCCGACGACGTCGTCAAGTCCCTCCAACGCGCGGTTTCGCAGGTCCAGGCCACGCTGCCCGAGGGTGTCGAACCCACCGTGAATACGGCCGGAACCGATGACATTCCCGTCCTCGCGCTGTCCGTGACCTCGGACGCCGATGAGGACAAGCTCGCCGCCAACCTCGAGGACATCGCCGAACCCGAGCTGAAGAAGGTCGACGGCGTCTCACAGGTCATGATCGCCGGTGCGAAGACCAAACAGGTCGAGGTCACGATCCGTCGTGACGACCTCGAAGACGAGGGAGCCAACCTCGACGAGATCGCCGGCATCCTCCAGTCCAACGGCATCCCCACCTCGGCGGGCGAGCTGAAGAGCGATGAGGGCACGGCACCGGTCGAGGTCGGAACCCGCATCCGCTCCGTCGATGCCATCAAGGATCTCGTCATCAGCGGCAAGGACGACCCGATCAAGCTCTCCGACGTCGCCGACGTCAAGATCGAGAACCAGCCCGTCGAATCGATTTCGCGCACCAACGGCCAGCCCTCGCTGTCGGTGTCGATCATGAAGGAATCCGACGCCAACACCGTCGACGTCTCCGCTGCCGTGTCCGAGAAGCTGCCCGAACTCGAGAAGTCGATGGGGGACAACACCGAGTTCGTCTCCGCCTTCGATCAGGCACCATTCATCGAACAGTCGATCCACGATCTGCTCGTCGAAGGCGGACTGGGACTGTTCTTCGCGGTCCTCGTCATCCTCGTGTTCCTGCTCTCGGTCCGCGCCACCATCATCACAGCGATCTCGATCCCGCTGTCTCTGCTCATCGCCATGGTCGGTCTGTGGATGGGCGGGGAGACCCTGAACATGCTGACCCTGGGTGCGCTGACGATCTCGGTCGGACGCGTCGTCGACGACTCGATCGTCGTCATCGAAGCCATCCGACGACGGCACGCCTCGGGCGGTGAGAAGTTCGCGAACATCCTTGCCGCCGTCTCCGAAGTCTCCGGCGCCATCACCGCATCGACCCTGACGACCGTTGCCGTGTTCCTGCCGCTGGCCTTCGTCTCCGGCCAGACCGGCGAGATGTTCCGCCCCTTCGCCCTGACCGCGACCATCGCCCTGCTCTCGAGCCTGTTCGTGGCACTGACCATTGTGCCCGTCCTCGCCTACTGGTTCCTGCGGCAACGTGAGGCCAAGGTCAAGCTCACCCGCGCGGAGAAGAAGGAGATCCGGCGCAGCCGCAAGGGGATGCTCTCCGAATGGCGCAGCGAGAAGAAGGCCGCAAAGAAGGCCTCCAAGAAGCAGGACATCCTCACCGCCGGCCGTCACGATGAGCCGAGCACCGAGGCGACCACTGCCGGTGCCGCCACCGCCTCGGCGGAGCCCCACTACGGTGCTACCGATGAGGAAGCAGACGAGGTCGATGAGCTTGCCGGCATGCATTCTCCGGTGACACGGCTGCAAAAGACCTACATGCCGGTCATCTCGTTCTCCACCAAACATCCTGTCGTGATGATCCTGGTCGCCGTCCTCCTCCTCATCGGGACGGGAGCGATGGTCCCGCAGCTGAAGACCGAGCTCTTCGGCGATACCGGTCAGGACAGTCTGCAGGTCTCGCAGACCTTCGACCCCGGCACCGATCTCGATGAGGCCTCGCAGCAGGCCGAGCCGGTCGAGAAGATCCTCGAGGACAACAGCGACGTCGAGTCCTATCAGCTCTCCGTCGGTGGAAGCACCTTCGGGTTCACTGACGACTCGTCGATCACCGGCACCTACATCATCACCTCCAAGTCGGGAGTCTCGGCGCAGTCGATCTCCGACGAGCTGCAGAAGGAGTTCGACGATCTCAGCGACGTCGGGCAGGTCGAGGTGCAGAGCCAGAGCTCGACGCCCGGAGCCCAGACGATCGACGTCACCCTTTCGGCCTCGGATGTCAAAGAGCTCGACGACGCCACCAAGACCGTCACCGACAAGCTCGAAGGCGTTCCCGGGACTCAGTCGGTGACCAGCGACCTCGAAGCCGTCCAGCCCGTCATCGAGGTCAAGGTCGATCATGAGAAGGCCGCCGAGGAGAACCTCACGGAGGCCTCGATCGGTCAGTACGTGCAGCGGGCGATGCACGGCCAGAACATCGGCGAAGTCGTCATCGACAACGTCTCTCACTCGGTGCTCCTCTTCGACCGCAACGCCGACACAGTCGATGAACTGCGCGTCCTCAAGATCCCCGGCAAACCGGAGGAGACGGCGCCCGCTGGTGGCGCTGCCGGTGCCGCTGGTGGAGCAGACGGTGGTGCCGGAGCTGCGGGCGGTGCCGGTGGAGCCGAAGGCGGCGCGGATGCGTCCGGCGGTGCTGGTGGTGCCGGTGGAGCCGGTGCCGGTGGTGACGCTGGCGCGGCCGGTGATCCGGGCGCCATGGCAGGTGCTCCGGCGCTGACGTCTGAGCCTCGGTTCATCGAACTCAGTGACGTCGCCGAGGTGAAAGAGGTCAAGACCGCACCGACGATCCGTCACACGGACTCGCAGCGTTCGACCACGGTATCGGTGACCCCTGCAGGCGATGACCTGGGAACGGTGTCGGCCGATGTGCAGTCGGCACTCAACGA
The DNA here is from genome assembly GCF_028201555.1 of Brevibacterium sp. BDJS002. Lineage (NCBI taxonomy): Bacteria > Bacillati > Actinomycetota > Actinomycetes > Micrococcales > Brevibacteriaceae > Brevibacterium > Brevibacterium sp. BDJS002. Next base: position 1,143,472 of record NZ_CP116392.1, read on the forward strand.
CGTTGATATCCCCGACTCGGTCAGCGTCGACACCGGCGGTGCCACGCAGGAGCAGAACGAAGCGTTCTCCCAGCTGGGACTTGCGATGCTCGCCGCGATCCTCATCGTGTTCGTCATTATGGTCGCCACGTTCAAGTCGCTGCTGCAGCCGCTGATCCTGCTGGTTTCGATTCCGTTCGCGGCCACCGGCTCCATCGCGCTGTCGCTGCTGACTGACACTCCGCTGGGTCTGACCTCGATGATCGGTCTGCTGATGCTCATCGGCATCGTGGTCACCAACGCGATCGTGCTCATCGACCTGATCAACCACTTCAGGGCTCGAGGCGTTGATCTGCGGTCGGCGATCGTCCACGGTGCCCGGTTGCGTTATCGTCCGATCCTGATGACCGCGGCAGCCACGATCTTCGCGCTCGTGCCGATGGCGCTGGGTCTGACCGGCGGGGGAGTGTTCATCTCGAAGCCGCTGGCGATCGTCGTCATCGGCGGCCTCATCAGCTCGACCCTGCTCACGCTCATCCTCGTGCCCGTCCTCTACCTCCTGCTCGAAGGAGCCAAGGAACGACGAGCGGAGAAGAAGCACGTGAAGAACATGGCCCGTGGCCAGGTGCTCGACGTCGCCGAGGCGAGAGCCGGGCAACGCTCGGACGCGACGGATCGTGCCCGCTCAGGCACACAGGCGGACACCACCGCCGAGGCAGGATCCGTGGCAGTGGCCGAACGTGACGAGTCAGCTTCGTCGGCTACGGACGCCGCCTCGGCCACGGACGGCTCAGCGTCGGACGCCTCGCCCGAGCGCCGCGACACGGGTGATGAACCGAAGCACTGATTCCACGCCCATTACAGTGGGATCCATGAGAAACGAGCTCGAACCACAGGAGAAGAAGCGCCTGTGGTTCGAGCTCGGTCTCGTTGCGGCACTCTCTCTGGGCCAATCCGCGGTCTATGCGATCGTTCGCTTGGTCGACATCACGACCAGGGGCCCGATCAGCGAAGCCCAGGCGAAGCTCAACACTTCGATGTCGCCACGGCCCGGCTTCGACCTCGTCTACCAGATCCTCGACATCGGATTCACTCTCGTGCCGGTGCTCCTGGCTCTCTACCTGTTGACCCGGGACACCGATGCACCGCCCCTGAGCACCCGGCTAGGCGTGAACGGTCAGCGAGCCAAGGACCTCGGTCGCGGAACACTCATCTTCACCATCATCGGCATCGGCACCCTCGGCGTCTACGCGGGCGGCAGGGCACTGGGGATCACCGCCGAGATCCAGCCGGCCAACCTCGGCGATCATTGGTGGACGATTCCCGTGCTCATCCTCGCCGCGGCGAAGAACGGCATCGTCGAAGAGGTCATCATCTTCGGCTTCGGTGCCGAACGCCTCCAGCGTCTGGGCTACGGGATGTGGCCGATCATCATCAGCCTGGCAGTCTTCCGAGCCAGCTACCACCTGTACCAGGGCATCGGGCCTTTCATCGGCAACGTCGCCATGGGCATCATCTTCGGGTGGTACTTCATGCGCCGAGGCAGACTGATGCCGCTGGTGTGGGCGCATTTCATCATCGACGCCGTTGGCTTCCTGGTGCCGGGGATCCTCACTCTCGTCGACGCCGGCTGAGCAGGAATTCTCTTCCAGGCGAGCGGGATCCTTTTAGGTACGTTTCGTTTGACGTAATGCACTGATGTTCGCGGGTTCATTTCCAGTTCACCAAGCGGTAGGGCTGGGGCCAAGTCATGGTGGAATTCTCGTTCGGGTGAGTTCCCCTTCGTGTGGCGAGGTGGGAATCGAAAGTCCCGATCCGAGGAGATAACCGAACCGATGGCACCCCTACGCGAACTTCTGCCCATGGCCGGACATGTCGTGGCAAGCGAAGCCCCGTCACCTGCGCACTCAAATGCGACAACGCGTGCAGCAAGGCAATCTGCAACACGTCATCGAACAGCTACTTCCGCGACATCGTGGGAACCCAGCTGACTCGACGGGCCGCGCTCGGTGCTTCAGCCGCCGGAGCCCTGGCGATCGCAGTGACGACGGCGCCCAGCCCCAGTGCCAGCAGCGCAGCAGCCAAGGGGAAGAGCCTCGCGTTCAAGGCCATCGACCCGGTGCACCACGAGGTCGACGAATTCATCGTCCCCAAGGGCTACTCCTGGCACCCCATCGTGCGGTGGGGCGACGCGCTCTTCCCCGACTCGGAACCCTTCGATCCGGAGAACCAGTCGGTCAAGAAGCAGCGCCGCCAGTTCGGGTACAACAACGACTTCCTCGAGATCCAGGTCGATCGCAGCGGAGACGGCAACCGGGCACTGCTCTTTGCCAACCATGAGTACAGCAACGATGCGATCATGTACCCCGACTCCATGGACGAGAAGACGAAGCGGGCGATCAGCCGCGAAGCACACGGACTCACCGTCGTCGAGCTTGAGCGCAGGAACGCGAAGACTCCGTGGAAGGTCGACGTCAACGGTGCGAACAACCGTCGCTTCCTCATCGGCACAGAATACGAGTTCACCGGGCCTGCCGCCGGTTCGGATCTGCTCCGGACGCGGGACTATCCCAAGGGTGACAAGGTCCAGGGCACCCTGGGCAACTGCTCCGGCGGCCTGACCCCGTGGGGAACGCTGGTCTCCGGTGAAGAGAACTTCAACTCCTACTTCAGGGCGCAGGGACAGTCGGACGCCGATAGGCGCTACGGACTGACCAATGACGCCTCGGCCTACGGGTGGGAAGACGATCTGCAGCGTTTCGACACGAACAAGTCCGGTTACGGCAACGAAGCGAACCGCTTCGGTTGGATCGTCGAAGTCGACCCACGGGATCCGGAATCGACTCCGCTCAAGCACACCAGCCTCGGCCGGTTCAAGCATGAGGGAGCCAACATCACGATCGCGGACTCCGGTCACGCGGTCGCCTACATGGGCGATGATGAGAAGTTCGACTACCTCTACAAGTTCGTGTCCAAGGGCAAGTACATCGAGGGTGATCTGTCCCATAACCTCACCCTCCTGTCCGAAGGCGATCTCTTCGTTGCGAAGTTCACCGGCAACTCACCGAAGAACGAGATCGACGGCAGCGGCGCAGTGCCTGCTGACGGAGAGTTCGACGGCAGCGGACAGTGGCTGCCGCTGATCAAGGACGGTACGTCCCAGGTCTCCGGAATGGCGATCGACGAGGTGCTCATCAACACCCGTCTGGCAGCGGACAAGGTCGGACCCACGAAGATGGACCGCTGTGAGGACGTCGAGCCGAACCCAGTCAACGGGAAGATCTACGTCGCCTGCACGAACAACTCGGACCGCGGCACCGACGGCAAGGCAGCAGCCGATGAGGCCAACCCACGGACCGAGAACCGTGACGGTCACATCGTGGAGCTGACCGAACGCGATGGCGACCACACTGGCACCGAATTCGACTGGACCCTGCTGATGGTCTGCGGCGATCCGAAGCAGGGTGACAAGACCTACTTCTCCGGCTTCCCCGTTGACCAGGTCTCACCGATCTCCTGCCCCGACAACGTCACCTTCGACAGCGCCGGCAATCTGTGGATCTCCACCGATGGCGCCCCCGATGGAATCGGGTACTGCGACGGACTGTTCAAGGTCACGATCGAAGGCAAGCAGAGGGGCCGCGTCGAGCAGTTCCTCTCCGTCCCGCGTGAGGGCGAGGTCTGCGGACCGCTGGTCCACGATGAGGACAAATCAGCCTTCGTCGCCGTCCAGCACCCAGGTGAGGACGGAAGCTGGGCCAACCAGCACTCACAGTTCCCGGACTTCGTCGATGCCACTGATGTCGACGCGGGAGTCGCCGCGATTCCGCGCCCATCCGTCGTCCAGGTCCTGCGCGGCAAGGGCAAGGACAACGGCAAACCGCCGAAGAAGGACAACAACGGCAATAACGGCAACAACGGGAATAACGGGAACGGCAACGGGAACAACGGCAACAATGGTCGGGGCAACGGCAACGGCAACGGCAACGGCAACGGCAACGGCAACGGACTCGGCCGGGGCAACTGACCTAAGCATCGAAGACTGCGCCAAGGTCTGATCTAAAGGTTCCAAAGCAGAAGAGCGGGCATTCGTACTGAATGCCCGCTCTTCGGCTGTCCGGCTACTTGTCGAAGCGGCGCAGCGCCCGCGCGAGCATGCGGTGGCCCTGGTCTTCGAATCGTTGGTCGCCAACCTGATATGCCCACACTGCGGTGCCGATGGCCTCTCGCAGGAGATAGATCAACCAGACTTCCTCATCCCGCGGGTCGGTCTCGTACCCTTCGATGAAGGCATCTTCCAGCAGGTTCGAGGTCGACCATTGCTGGGCAGCGAGCCGGCATAGGTCTGTTGCAGGCGGACGGTATTCGAAACGGCCGAAGTCGATCACACGCAGTCGCTCCTCATGGACCAACCAATTGCGAGGCTGCCAGTCACCATGAGTGGGTACGACGGCGACAGGTCGCGGCCGATAGTCTGTGAGCAGGATACGAGCACGGTGTGCTGTCAGCGGGTCAATCCTGTGTGACTGCCCCAGCAGGTTCAGAGACTTCTCTGTCGCTCGCCGTTCGTAGTCCGGGTCCATCACCGAGTCCATGCCGTGGAGAGCTCGCAGAGCTGCGCCCGCTTGCACATGAATGTCATAGTCAAACTCCACAGACGAGCCTTGAGCCAATCGGCCTTGGAGGTATGTGGTGATGAGGATGTTCTTGGACCGATCAGACGCGATCATGCGACTGGCCAAGCCGAGATCGACGAGCTGCTGAGTCGATGACTCATGGGCAGTGATCTCGCGGCCGATGTGATGATTGGTGGGTCCCGCGCATTTGACGACGAAGTCGGCGCCAGATGATCGTACGTGCAGAACGCTGGTGTCGATGAGGCCCCACGACATGTCTTCGACGAGTTCGAGGCCATCGAGATGCTCTTCGACGAAACACTGATGTGTTGTGCTCAGCGGTCCGTTCTCCCAGATGCTCACGGAATCAGTCTATCCATGCTGAAACGATCCCTGAGGCAGATTGCCGCTAGCCCGTGAAGACACCAGGAACTCTTTCAACAGGAAAGCACAGAGGGCATCACACCGCGTTGGTGTGATGCCCTCTGGACTGTGCGCCGCCGGTCGCCCGGCAACGCCTGCAACGGCGACTCAGATGGTGACGAGGCCGTTCTTCGCGGTCTCGAAGCTGACCGACATGATGCCGGGGGTGCCATGAGGTGATGACCAGTCGATGTGGATCTCCGGGATCGGCTTGGGATCCTGGGTCCCCAGCCAATCGCGCAGTCGGTCACGATCCCCGGCGATCTGCAGGGTATCGATGGCGACGTCGCCATTGGTCTTGTAGGACGAAGGGTGCTGAGACGAGTCGGCAGCCCACTTGATGAAGAACGGAAGCTGGGGGTCGGCGATGAGCCCCTTGATTCCGATCTGCAGCCACTTGAGTTCCAGACCTGATTCTGGGGTGCGGTTTCCGTCGACGGCCTTGCGTTCGAGACGGGTCTCCACTCCGGCGAGGTCATCGACCGAGACGCACCAGCCCATCCAGCCGCCGCCGAGCTCGGAACGAGCTCGGACTGCCTGGCCGAAGGGTGTTGACAGCGCGGCCGGGTGCTCCAAGGCTTCGACGACTTCGAGGTAATGACCGTTCGCGAGGGGGAAGATCAGATTTCTGGTACCGAATCGAGGATGCACGCCACCGTCGTAGGGAACCACACCGAGCTTCTCCGAGATTCTCTCGGCAGTCGCTTTGTACCCGTCTGGTTCGCTGGCGAAGGACACATGATCGAGTTTCATGTCTCGACAATCGCATAACCTGGCTCACACTTCTCATTAGGATCACCTAAGTAGTGCGTCACTCCAGGTGCGACAGCCGCGGGTCTGGTGAATGCAGAGACCGCCCGGACGATGACGTCCGGACGGTCTCTGAACTCGGGACGAGGGGATGCTTCACACCACCTCGGCGAGGGTGAACTCAGTGAGACTCTTTGAAGCGCTTGATCGAGGCCTCGACCTCAGCCTCGGCCTCGGCGCGGCCGACCCAGCTGGAGCCCTTGACGAACTTGCCGGGCTCAAGGTCCTTGTAGCGGGTGAAGAAGTGCTCGATCGAATCCAGGGTGAACTGGTCGACGTCGCCGATGTCCTGGTAGCTCTCCCACCGGGGGTCGCCAGCGGTGACGCCGAGGACCTTGTCGTCGCCGCCTGCTTCGTCTTCCATCTTGAACATGCCGATGGGGCGCACATCGATGAGGACGCCGGGGAACAGCGGTTCGGGCAGCAGGACGAGCACGTCGAGCGGGTCACCGTCGTTGCCCAGGGTGTCTTCGAAGAAGCCGTAGTCAGCGGGGTACTGCATCGAGGTGTAGAGGTAGCGGTCGAGCTTGACCCGACCGGTCTCGTGGTCGACCTCGTACTTGTTGCGCGATCCGCGCGGGATCTCGATTGTGGCCAAGAGTTCCATAGTGCTCCTTCAAGCTAGGGTTGCATCACTAGAATAGAGCTTACAAGTCCCCACGAACGACAACCACAACGGCTACGGCGAGGACGGCAGCAATGAGAATGAGGGCCCGCGCTTGAACCCGACCCCGGAGCGGAAGAAGTCGAAGCGGTCGAAGAAGGCCGTCGCCGGAATCACGGCAGGCAGCCTTGCTGTACTGCTGGCCGGAGTCGCGGCACTCGACGCCTACGACGTCTTCCCCGAACTCCCGGGAATACTCACCACCGAGCCTGCGATCGAGGTCCAGGACGTCCCCTCACCCCACGCTCAGGGCAAGGACGTGCCCGCACCCGCCTCGGCGCTCGATGATTCTGCACCGGTGCCCACGGCGATCCCAGACGAGGTGGACAAGGTCCTCTCCGACGCCAAGGTCAAGGGCTTCGGCATCGAGATCCGCGACGGTCTCAGCGATGACATTCTCTACGCGAAGAACGAGAACAAACCGCGCACCCCTGCCTCGGTGACGAAGGTCCTCACCGGTTCCGCAGCACTGCTGACGATCGGCGGCGAGAAGCGACTGTCCACGACCACACAGTTCGACCCGGCGACGTCGACGGTGACGCTGCAGGGCGGTGGTGACTCGCTGCTGGGCGCGGGGGAGTCCCAGCCAGGGGCCGTGAACGGTCACGCCGGACTGGCGACGCTGGCCCAGCAGACCGCGGAGTCGCTGAAGAGCCAGAACGTCGCCGAGGTGGCCCTTGACCTGGATACGTCCCGGTACTCGGGCAAGGACTTCAGTCCCGGCTGGGAGCGCGTCGACATCGCCAAGGGCGTGATCACCCCCATCCAGCCGCTGATGATCGACACCGGCTACGTCGGCAGCAAGGACAAAGAGTGGCGCGGGCGCAGCGAGCATCCGGCCAAGGACGCCTTCGCCGTGTTCACCAAGGAACTCAAGGCGGCCGGAATCACGGTCTCCAAGGATCCGCAGCCTGCCGATGCCACCGACGATGACGCGCAGACCGGCGATGAGGCGAAGCCCACCGAGCTGGCAGAGGTGGAGTCGGCCACGATCTCCGAGATCGTCGAATACGCCCTCGTGCACAGTGACAACGTCGTCGCCGAGGTCCTCGGCAACGAGGTCGCCATCGCTCAGGGCGAACCGGGCAGCCTCGAAGCCGGCCCGCAGGCTGTGCTCGACGCCCTGTCGGACACTGTGGACCTGGGCCAGACGCACCTCGAGGACACCTCGGGTCTGTCCTATGACAACCAGATCAGTCCGCATGATCTGACGACCATCCTGCAGGCCTCGGTCGTCGCCGATGATTCGCTCTCAGACCTCATCGCCGCGATGCCCGTGGGCGGGCTGACCGGTACGCTCACAGACAGATTCACCAAGGACAGGAACGCAGCCGGAGCCGTGCACGCGAAGACGGGAACACTGTCGACCGTGACCTCACTGGCAGGAGGGGTGCTTGATGCCGATGGACGCTATCTCGTCTTCACCCTGCAGATCGACGACGTGGACAAGGACAAAATATTGGAAGCCAGGAAGACCGTGGACGACATCGTCGCAGCACTCGCGAATTGCGGCTGCCGATGATCGTCGATGAGAAGTTCGCCGCCCGCACAGCCCGCGAACTCGTCCCCGCAGCACGTGTGCCCGACACCGATGAGCTCGATGAGCTGGTCGCCGGGCTCAAAGACAATGCGCTCACAGCCCAGGAACTCGTCGTCGACTCCTTCCTCCTCGACCCGGCCCATGCCGATGACGTGCGCACACGCCTGGGCGCCGGCTCCGTGCTCGTCCTGGACCAGATCGGCTGGATCAAGGCCAACGCCCAGTCGCTCAACGGAATGGTCGACGTCGACTCCCTGCCCGCACCCGTCGGCCCGGGAGCGGCGAAGGCCGCCGCCGTGGAGTTGGCGGGGGTGCTCTCGCTCCTGTCCACACGGGTGCTGGGCCAGTTCGATCCGTTCGCTGTGTCCACTGGCAGGCTGATGTTCGTGGCTCCTGCGGTCCTCATTGCCGAAGAGGCCATGAACGTGAACCCACGCGACTTCCGCATGTGGGTGGCCTTGCACGAGGCCACGCACCAGGTGCAGTTCGCGACCGCACCCTGGCTGCGCGAGCACATGCGCTCCCTGCTCTCCCAGGTCGTCGCGACCCCGCTCAAGGCCCCGGGCATCCGGGGACTAGCCGACGTGTTCTCCACCGTGGGCAAGATCGTCAAGGGCGATGCGAGCATGGTCGACCTGATCCAGGACGAGGGGATGCGCAGCGCCCTCGACGAGGCCTCGGCGATCCTCAGCCTCCTCGAAGGCCACGCCGACGTCGTCATGGATGAGGTCGGCATCGAAGTGATCCCCAGCGTGCGAAAGCTGCGCCGCAAATTCGAGGCCCGCAGGGACGCCGGGCAGGGCGGATTCCTGTCGAACCTGTTGGGCATGAACCTCAAACTCGCCCAGTACCGTGACGGTGCCGCCTTCGTCCGCGCCATCCGCAAAGAAGTCGGACAGACCGGCTTCTCCGTCATCTACGACAGCCCGGAGAACCTGCCGAAGAGCGAGGAGATCCACACCCCGAGCCTGTGGCTGGACCGTGTCCACGGCTGAGGGGCGACCACCTCGGCGGCCGAGCCTCGATCCGGCCAGCGGCACAATCCGCAACTGCGTCCGTGAGGCCCTGGCCCAAGTAGGTGACTCCCCACAGCAGCCAAGCGTCATCGTCGCTGTCTCCGGGGGAGCTGACTCGATGGCGCTGCTGCACGCCTGCGCCTTCCTCCACCGCCGCGGGGAGCTGCGCGCGCGTGCCGTGACCGTTGATCACGGGCTCCAGCCCACATCCGCCGAGGTGGCCCGACGGGTGATCTCGATCGCCGAATCCTGGGGTGTGCCCGCCGAGGTCTCCAGCGTGAACGTTGAGGCCGGCGTCGACGGTCTCGAGGCTGCCGCCCGGGAGGCCCGCTACGACGCTCTTGAGGCCGCACGGTCGGCAGATGGCGCAGATTGGGTGCTGACCGCGCATACCCGAAGCGACCAGGCGGAGACGGTGCTGCTGGGTCTCATGCGCGGTTCGGGCACGAGGTCGCTGGCCGGAATGGCTCTGCGCACCGGGCGGGTGGTCCGCCCCCTCCTCGATGTCGACCGAGCGAGCACCCTCGCCTCGTGTCGGGCTCAGAACATCGAGGTCTGGCACGATCCGATGAATGTCGATGACTCCTTCGCCCGGGTGCGCGCCCGCAGTCTGCTGGAGTCCCTGGAGGCCGATCTGGGCCAGCCGATCACCGCGAACCTGGCGCGCACCGCCGAGCTGTGCCGCGCCGATGCCGACTGCCTCGACGAACTCGCCGAGCCCTCAGCCGCCGCAGTGCGCGGACGCACCGAGGTGCCGTTGAGCGAGGTGGCGGACCTCGAGGATGCGCTGGCCTCCCGCGTCCTCCGCGAGTGGCTGATCTCCCTCGATGTACCCGCCCAGAGCTTCGGTGCCGCCCGCATCAGCGAACTGCTCGCCCTGATCCGCGATCCCGGATCACAGGGTCGCGCACACACCCGACTGTCGCTGCCCGGTGACACCGAGGTCATCATCACCGGCCAGGTCCTGCGCTTTCGACGCGAAGCGAAGGCCGACTGACCCCAGCTCCAGACCGCCTGAATCCAGCCACAGACCGGCTGCCTCAGGCTTCGGCGCCAACCAGTCGACCGTCGGTGGCCACGAGGCGACCGTCCTTGAAGACGTCACGATCGGCAGGGCAGTCCATGATCGCCGAGGTGACCGTGTCGGCGGGAACCAACATGAAGTCCGCCGGCGCACCGATGCCCAGACCAAAGCGGGCATCATCGACCAGTGCCGTTGCATCCGGTCGGGCACCGGCCATCACCTGAGCTCCACCGCGTGAGGCGATGTCGAGGCAGGCCTCGATGTCCTCATCCCGGCGGTGTCCATTGGTGAATGCCAGCTGCCAGGTCCGGCGCAGCAGGTCGCCGTCGCCGTAGGGGCTCCAGTAGTCGCGCTGTCCGTCCTCGCCGAGGCCGAGCGCTACCCGCTGCTCCCGCAGGCTGTGTTGCGGAAGCACGCCGCCCTGCGGTGCCACTGTCGTCAGAGAGATGCCTGCCTCGGCGACCAGCTCGATGATCCGTTCGACCTCCGGCTCGGGATTCGAACTCAGGGCGAAGGCATGGGAGATGGTCACCTGCCCGGCCAAGCCGAGGGCCTTCGTGCGGTTGGCGATCTCCTCAAAGGTGAAGATGCCCGCACTGCCGCGCTCATGCAGATGGATGTCGATGCCCTTGCCGTGCTTCTCGGCAAGTCCGAAGACCACGTCGAGATGTGCCACCGGATCGCGATCGTACTGGAGTGGGTCGAGTCCGCCGACCAGATCGGCACCTTCGCTCAAGGCCGCGTCGAGAAGATCCCTCACGCCCTTCTCCCGCACGATGCCTGCCTGCGGGAACGCCACGATCTGCGAGTCCAGGACCGTGGCATGATCGGCCAGCGCGTCGCGGACGCCGATGAAGCGCTCGAGCCCGCAGTCGGCATCGATCTGAGTGTGCGAACGGATGCGTGTGCCTCCGGAGGCGACGATCTTCGCGATCACGTAGGCGGCCTGGTCGCGGACGCTGCGCTCGCCGCTGCGCCAGTTCTCCCGGTCGTTCATGATGTAGCCGTGCAGAGTGCCGTCCGCCGTGTGGGGGCGGAAGGTCTGACCCATGCGGTTCGAATCGAGATGGGCATGGACGTCGCCGAGGCTGGGCAGCAGCGCCCGGCCGGCACCGTCGATCTCTCCCGCCGAGGTGGTCCCTGAGCTGTGCGGGGTGAACGAGGAGAAGCGCCCGTCCTTGATCTCGACATCGACGGCTTCGGCATCGGCGGTGCGGGGGAAGAGCCGCACATTTCTCAGAATGGTCATCATCGTCCTTCCATATCGGTGGGAACCCTCGGAGTCGGCGGGAACCTTGCTCTTCAAATGGTATACCGTATTCTTGTTTGGTCCGACCCTGCTTGGGCGACGATCCACCGAGTACGGCAGCGGACCCGAAGACCGAGTTCCCCGAGCGTCTGAAAGGATGAGGCAATGACCTCTCAGCCGGAACACAGTCATCGTACGGGGCGGGGCCTCGATGTACTGGCGCTCGCGGCCCTCATTCTCATCGCCTGCTCCCTGCGTCCGGCCGCCTCGTCGTTGGGCCCCGTCCTCTCCGAGGTCCAAGGTGCCTTCGCTCTGGCTGAATGGCAGACGGGGCTGCTCACTGCCCTTCCCGGGCTGATCTTCGCGATCTGCGGATTCATCGCCGTGCCCGTGCTCAAGAAGGTCGGACTGTTCGGATCACTGGTGATGACGTGCGTGCTCATCACAGTGGGCGTGGGAGCCGGGCTCTCGTCGACGGCTGGCTCAGCTTTGCCGGGCTGACCGTGGTCGCACTGGCCGGAATGTCCATCGGAAACGTCATCCTGCCCGTCTATGTGAAGACGCGCTTTCCCGACCGAACCAACCTCGGCGCCACCGCATTCACCGTCTCCCTGGGGCTGGGTGCAATGTTCCCCGCCTTCCTCACCGCCCCCATCACGGGCCACTTCGACAACTGGCGGGTGGGACTCGGCATCTGGGCCCTCGTACCGGCCTGCGCACTGGTCACCTGGATCATCCTCCGGGCCGCTCGATCTGTGCCCAGCCTCGATCGACCCGGTGGAGACGCACCTGAGGCGGCCCCACCTCGGCGGCACATCTTCACCTCTTCCAAGGCCAGGTACATGGCGATGTTCTTCGGTCTCCAGTCGGTCAACGCCTACGTCCAATTCGGGTGGCTGCCGCAGATCTACCGTGATGCGGGCCTCGACCCGGTGCTGGCCGGACTCATGCTCACGGTCGTCACCCTCGGCGGGATCCCCGGTGGATTCCTCGCCCCGCAGATCATCATGCGCAGCATCCTCCCGCGCTTCTTCCTCGTCAGCTTCGCACTCAGCGCCGTGTGCGGCTACCTCGGGCTGCTCCTCATTCCGACCACCATGCCCATCCTGTGGGCGATCCTCCTGGGCTACGGCGGATTCGCCTTCCCCGCCGCACTCGCCCTCATCACCGGCCGCACCCACGACGTGGCGATCACGGCGCGGACCTCGGCATTCGTGCAGTCCTCGGGCTACGTGCTGGCCGCGATCGGCCCCCTGGCCGTCGGCGGTCTGCTGGGACTCAGCGCCGGATGGACGGTGCCGCTGTGGTTCATGGTCGGTGTCTCCACGCTCATGGGCATCACCGGGTTCCTCGCCGCATCCCCGGGCACGGTCGACGACGAGCTGGTCCCGACAGGCACCCACGGAGTCACAACAGACCCTCGCGGTGGCATGCCGAGGCGGAAGTGAATCATAATGGAGACACACCCCACCCCAAGCGAGGAGAAACGACTGCAGTGGACATCAACGATCTCGGCAATGACATCGAAAAAGTGCTTGTCTCGGAAGAACAGATAGCCGCACGACTCGTTGAACTGGCAACCGCCATCGATGAAGACTACAAGGGCAAGGACATTCTCCTCGTCGGTGTCCTCAAAGGTGCCGTCATGGTCATGGCGGACCTGGCCCGTGCGATCCACTCGCCGGTCACCATGGACTGGATGGCCGTCTCCTCCTACGGTTCGGGAACCAAATCCTCCGGTGTCGTGCGCATCCTCAAGGACCTCGACACGGATCTCTCGGATCGCCACGTGCTCATCGTCGAGGACATCATCGACTCAGGCCTGACCCTGTCCTGGCTGGTCCAGAACCTGCGCTCACGTGGAGCAGCGACCGTCGAGATCTGCACGATGCTGCGGAAACCAGAAGCCGTCAAGGTCGACATCGACGTCAAGTACATCGGCTTCGATGTGCCCAACGAATTCGTCATCGGCTACGGACTCGACTACGCGGAGAAGTACCGCAACGTTCCGTTCGTCGCCACTCTGGCTCAGCACGTCTACAGCTGAACCCAACGCATGAGCGTTCCGCGCATTGGCTGAGAGCTCGCTGCACCCGGGAACAAAACCGGGTGCATTCGAGCTATGTCAGTGCGAGGTATTAGGCTGTGGGGGATGTTCCCAGGCAGCCTCGGTAGCCTGAACAGGTTGCCCACATCTTTTTCCTGAGAGGACTTATGGCCGAGTCGAATAAGCGTCGCCCACTGCTCAACAAGGCGACGAAAGGCCCATTGGTCTGGATCGTTCTGGCACTCCTCGTAGTGTCCATTGGTGCTCTGCTCTTCAGCCGAGTCGGATTCAGCCAGATCGACACCCAGAAAGGTCTCGAGCTTCTCCAAGACGACAAGGTCGAACAGGCGAAGATCGTCGACAAGGATCAGCGCGTCGACCTGACCCTCAAGGACGACCTCACCATCGACGACCAGGACTTCGGCAAGAAGGTCCAGTTCTTCTACGTGGAGCAGCGTGGAGAGCAGATCGTCAAGGCCGTGGACTCGGCCGAGCCCAGCAAGGGCTACACCGACGAGGTGCCCAAGCAGAGCTGGCTCATGTCCCTGCTGGGAACTCTGATCCCCTTCGTCATCATCTTCGTTGTCTTCTGGTTCCTCATCTCGCAGATGTCGGGCGGGAAGATGATGAACTTCGGCAAATCGAAGGCGAAGCTGGTCAACAAGGAGAATCCGGACGTCACCTTCAAGGACGTCGCCGGAGTCGACGAGGCTCTCGAAGAGCTCGAAGAGATCAAGGAGTTCCTGGCCGAACCGGAGAAGTTCAAAGCCGTCGGTGCCAAGATCCCCAAGGGTGTCCTCCTCTACGGTCAGCCCGGTACCGGTAAGACCCTGCTCGCGAAGGCTGTGGCCGGTGAAGCAGGCGTTCCCTTCTACTCGATCTCTGGTTCGGACTTCGTCGAAATGTACGTCGGTGTCGGCGCCTCACGTGTGCGCGACCTGTTCGAGCAGGCCAAGACCAACGCCCCCTGCATCATCTTCATCGATGAGATCGACGCCGTCGGCCGCCAGCGCGGTGCCGGCATGGGCGGCGGCCACGACGAGCGCGAGCAGACACTCAACCAGCTTCTGGTCGAAATGGACGGCTTCGACGTCAAGACCAACGTCATCCTCATCGCCGCGACCAACCGTCCCGACGTGCTCGACCCCGCACTTCTGCGCCCCGGCCGCTTCGACCGTCAGATCCCTGTCGAGGCCCCGGACATGAAGGGCCGTGAGCACATCCTCGAGGTCCACTCCGAAGGCAAACCGCTCGCGGACGATGTGGACCTGGGACAGATCGCCAAACGCACTCCCGGCTTCTCCGGTGCTGACCTGGCCAACGTCCTCAACGAGGCAGCCCTGCTGACCGCGCGTGAGAACTCGAAGGTCATCGACAACCGCATCCTCGATGAGGCCATCGACCGCGTCATCGCCGGACCGCAGAAGCGGACCCGTCTGATGAACGACAAAGAACGCCTCATCACCGCTTACCACGAGGGCGGACACGCCCTGGTGGCTGCGGCGATGAACCAGACTGACCCGGTCACCAAGGTCACGATCCTGCCTCGCGGTCGAGCCCTGGGCTACACAATGGTCATGCCGAGCGAGGACAAGTACTCCACGACCCGCAACGAACTCCTCGACCAGCTGGCCTACGCCATGGGCGGCCGAGTCGCCGAGGAAGTCGTCTTCCACGACCCCACCACCGGCGCCAGCAACGACATCGAGAAGGCGACGAACATCGCCCGCAAGATGGTCACCCAATACGGCATGAGCGACAAACTGGGCATGGTCAAGATCGGCGATGACCAGGGCGAACCATTTGCCGGACGCGGCTACGGCGGGGGAGACGAGTACGGTGACGCAACGCTGTCCTCGATCGACCGTGAGGTAAGAGAGATCATCGACGCAGCCCACGCCGACGCCTACTGGGCGCTGACGCACAACCGCGACGTTCTCGACGACCTCGCCTACCAGCTGCTCGAGCGAGAGACCCTCGATCAGGCGGCTTTGGCTGAGATCTTCACCCCCATCGTCAAGCGCCCCACACGCGATGTGTGGCTGGCCAACGATGAACGTCCGGTATCCGAACGCGGCCCGATCGATCCGCCGGCACCGCTCAGCGGCGACCGCAGCGGCAAGGGCCACGGCAACTCGGAAGTCGACACCACCGACGTACCGGGCGCCGGTCCGACGGGTGTGAACGGACCTCACGTTCCGCACAACCCCACGGGTCCGATCAACCCCAATGATCCGACCGGACCGACCGGTCCACACGGCGCACCCGGCACCGGTCCTGAGGGTCCGACGAATCCAGGTGGCCCGAACAATTCCGACGGCGGCAGGGAGAGCGGCTACTGATGTCTGAGCTCGAAGGGGTACCGGAGATCCTCGGTGAGGCGCCTGCCGGTACCGGCAACAAGGTCGATCAGGCGAGGATCGCCGCCGCAGTGCGTGAGATCCTCATCGCCGTCGGCGAGGATCCAGATCGTGAAGGTCTGGTCGAGACCCCGGACAGGGTCGCGCGTGCCTATGAAGAGGTCTTCGCCGGGCTCCACCGGGACCCAGCCGAGGTGCTGGGCGTAACGTTCGACATCAGTCACGAGGAGATGGTCCTCGTGCGCGACATCGACCTGTACTCGACGTGCGAACACCACCTGGTGCCGTTCCACGGAGTCGCTCACATCGGCTACATCCCGAGCAAGAACGGCAAGGTCACCGGGCTGTCCAAACTGGCACGGCTGGTTGAGATCTATGCTCGTCGGCCCCAGGTCCAGGAGCGGCTGACGACTCAGATCGCCGATGCGCTCGTCGAACACCTCGAGCCGCAGGGCGCGATCGTCGTCGTCGAGGCAGAACATCTGTGCATGACCATGCGAGGAGTCCGCAAGCCGGGCGCCTCGACCATCACCTCGGCGGTGCGCGGGCAGCTGCGCGAAACGGCATCCCGAGCAGAAGCCATGAGTCTGATCATCCGGAGATAGAGGTCGCACATGCCCACACCGGAACGCACGAAGATCATGGGCGTCCTCAACGTCACGCCCGACTCCTTCTCCGACGGCGGTCGCTACTTCGACCACGACGCCGCCATCGCCCACGGTTTTCAACTGCTGCACTCGGACGCAGACATCATCGATGTCGGAGGGGAGTCCACTCGCCCCGGCTCGGTTCGAGTCGATGAGGCGGAGGAGCTGCGCCGCGTCGTCCCAGTCATCAGAGAGCTGGCCGCTGCAGGTGCCGTCATCAGCGTCGACACCATGCGAGCCAAGGTCGCAGAGGCATCACTGGATGTCGGCGCCCACATCATCAACGACGTCTCCGCGGGGCTCTCCGATCCGACGATGCTGACCGTTGCCGCCGAGACCGCGGCCCCGGTCGTGCTCATGCACTGGCGAGGCTACCTCGACCGTGCATCGGCGTCCTTCCACTACGACGATGTCGTCGCCGAGGTGATCACGGAGCTGAAGACGAGAATCGACGAAGCGACGGCCGCGGGTGTGAAGCATGAGAACATCATCCTCGACCCGGGCCTGGGCTTCTCGAAGAACGCCGAACACAACTGGCAGATCCTCGGAGCCCTTGACGATTTTGCGGATCTGGATCATCGGCTCCTCGTCGCCGCCAGCCGCAAACGCTTCATCTCCACCCTGCTCTCACCGCAGGACCCGAAACTCGCCGAGGAGACGGCGAAGGATCAGGCCACGGCCGCGATCTCGGCCCTGTCGGCCAGGGCAGGAGCGTGGGCGGTGCGCGTCCACGAACCTTCCACCTCGGCGATCGCGGCCAAGGTCATTCACGCCGTGAACTCACATGCCCCGGCAGCCACTCCGGATGAGCGTACAGCTTCGGTTGAGCGTACAGCGGAGGGAGAGGCATGAGTCCCGATTCGGACCGCATCGAACTGCGCGGGCTGAGAGTGCGCGGCAACCACGGAGTCTTCGACTTCGAGAAGCGTGAGGGCCAGGACTTCGTCATCGACGTCACCCTGCACACCTCCATATCGCGGGCCGCGGCCACCGACGACATCGCCGACACCGTCCACTACGGCGAACTGGCCGAAGACGTCGCACACATCGTCGAAGACAACACCTTCGACCTCATCGAGACCCTGGCCGCCCGGATCGCCGAGCACTGCCTGAGCCTGGCCGAACATGTCGAGGTTGTCGTCCATAAGCCCGGAGCACCGATCCAGCGCAGCTTCAACGACGTCAGCGTCACCGTCGCCCGTTCTCGCGACACCATAGACGCCGCCGCGACCAACACAGTCGATGATGAGCCTGCAGGGACCGAGCCTGCCGAGACAGAGGCCTACCTCAATCTCGGGGCCAACCTCGGCGATGCGGCGGAAACACTCGAGCAAGCCGTTGCCGCACTCGATCGACATCCCAAGATCACCGTGCTCAGGCGATCCTCCCTGTATCGCACCGCACCCTGGGGCGGAGTCGACCAGAACGACTTCCTCAACCTGGGCATCATCGTGGCCACCAGCCTGCCCGCCCCACAACTCCTAGCCGTGGCACAGGGAATCGAAGTCGCCTGCGGCCGGACCCGGGAACTGCGCTGGGGACCCCGCACCCTCGACATCGACCTGATCCGCTTCGGCGCCGAGCAGGCAGAGCTCATCCTCGACACCGACTCCCTGACCCTGCCCCATCCACGCGCGCACGAACGTGCATTCGTCCTCGCACCATGGGCCGAGCTCGATGCGGCCGCAGAAATCCACACACCCACCGGTCCGCGACCGATCACCGCCGTCCTGAGCGAGCTGGGTGACCAGGAAATCACGCGGATCCCGGCCCCATAAGGGGCCAGGATTTGAGAGACTTGGAGCTATGCAGCGAACTTCGTCGGGGACTCTCGTCATCTGGGCCGTCATCGGCGCCGTGGTGGCGCCGACGGTCGACGTGCTGCTGGAGAGTCAGGGCTTCGCTCTGCCGGGGCTGCCCTGGTTCGCCATCATCGGTATGCTCATACTCGCTGCAGTCCTGCTGGTCCTGGGTTGGCCGATCAAGAAATGGAATGACGGTGACCGGACCAAGGAGATCGACCCTCTCCAAGCAGCCCGCGTAGCCGTCATGGCCAAGGCCAGTGCCCTGACAGGGGCCGGATTAGCCGGTTGGTATATGGGCAACGCCGCCTACTACTTCCTGTCCGCACCCGGCATCCGCAATGATTTGGCGGCAGGTATGCTTTTCGCTATGATCGCAGCCGCAGCATTGATGATCGTCGGCCTGATCGTCGAAGGCTTCTGCGAGCTGCCCCCTCAAGATCCCCCAGGAGCTGAAGCAGCATGAGCCGCGAATTCAACTATCTGTCCGGAACAGACGCCGACTTCAACCGGGTCAGTTCCAAATACGGACTCAAGGAGACGATCGCGACTCTGACGATGCTCGTCCCGATGATCATCGTGGCTCTCGTCTTCGCCATCATCTTCACCTCCGAAGTTCCATGGCTGCACGCGATCTGGGCCGGACTTGTGGCGTTCACCGTCTTCCTCATCGTCATCATCATCCGGCAGGCCAAAGCCATCGGCTATGCAGAAAGGGCTGATGACCTACTCATTCGGCGCGGAATCATGTTCCACAAGGCCACGGTCGTCCCGTACGGACGTCTGCAGTTCGTCGACGTGAATGCCGGCCCCATCGATCGCATGTTCGGCCTGGCCAGCGTCAAACTTCATACTGCCTCGGCGGCCACAGATGCCACCATTCCGGGATTGCCACGCGCCGAAGCCGATCGTCTGCGCGACAGCCTCGCCGGCCTGGGCCAGGCCAACTTGGCAGGGCTGTGAGCATGACCGAGGACGGACTCAACGGCCAAGCTCCCGAACCCACGGGTGATCCCGCAGCCGAACCCGCGAGGGAGTCGGCAGCTGAGCTCACAGTCCAGGACGCGGCGGCTACCGAGGTGTGGCACAGGGTCCATCCCCTGACACCGATTCTCGAAAGCTTCGCCGTGCTCGTAGGTATCTTCATCGCGGCCGCCTACGGTCTCCAGAACTTTGCGCAGACTGCCATCGAAAACCTGGCCAGGGGCGATGACATCGACATGGGATTCGCCGGTTGGCTGCGCACCCACCCCCTCGTCATCCTCGGCGGCGTCGGAGGGCTCGTGCTCATCCTCCTCATCACCGCACTCTTCAGCTGGTTGGCCTGGAGGGTGATGGGCTATCGGATCGATTCCGAGTCCATCTACTATCGGCGCGGTCTGCTGTCGAAGAAGCTGCGCAAAGCCAGGCTCGACCGCGTGCAGTCGATCGACCTGCAGCAGAAGCTGCTGCCCCGACTGCTGGGAATGGCGGAACTCGTCTTCGACGTCGCCGGAGGAACACACTCCAACATCTCCCTGAAGTACCTGTCGAAGAAGCGTGCCGAAGGACTGCGGGACGAGCTTCTCGCCGCTGTCCGCGAGAAGAAGCAAGGAGCTCACCAGGGGGAACGAACCCCGACCTCGGGAGGATCCGCCGCCGCGGTCCCTGGCACAGCTCCGGACGCAGTCGGTGCGCCCGCCGGAACTGAAGCCGGAGCACCCGGCGAGGCCGAAGCCACGGGTGCACCCGGCGATTCCGGTGCCGAGCCCGCAATCGATCGCAGCGTACCCGAACGTCGCGATGACAGCATCGGCGTACGCCTGAGCAAACGCCTCGGCTCACTGGCCGAAGGGGCCTCACAGGAGGCGGAGTCCAGCCTCAACGAACTTCTGGCTCCATACGATGTCTCCGCCGACGTCAGTGACGAAGGCGAGATCGTCCGCGTGCCCGTGCACCGGGTCGTGGTCTCATCGCTGTTGAAGTCAGAGACGATCATCTCGGTCTTGGTCGTCCTCATCGTCATCGCCGCAGCCATCGTTCTCCTGGCTATGGGGCTGACCGAGGCCTTCATCCCGATGCTCGTCGCAGTCATCCCCGGCCTCTTCGCTGCTTTCTCCGCCTTCAGGAAGAACCTTGACAACGCGAACTTCGTGGTCAAGCTGGGAGAGAACGGACTGGCCGTCAACCACGGGCTCGTCTCTACCTCCCGCAAGGTGATCCCACTGGATCGTCTGCAGGCCGTGTGCCTCCATCAGCCGTTGCTGTGGCGGTGGGCAGGCTGGTGGAAGGTCGAATACAACCTCGCCAGCGCCGGAGGCTCGGGCGAAACGAACATTCTGCTGCCCGTCGGCGACATCGATCAGGCACTGCTTATGGTCGGCCTCGCGCTCCCGGATCCGCAGATGCCAGACGAGCTCAGCGCCGCGTCCCTTGTGCGATCAGCCATGTACGACCGCAAGTCCGAGGACCCGCAGGCCGAAGCCGCAGAAGAGCTCTTCCACGGTCAGCCCCGTTCCTCCCGGCTCATCGACCCCTTGGTGTGGAAGCGGCGGGCCTATGTCGTGACCGGTTCCCTGCTCGTGCTGCGAATGGGTGTCCTTGACCGTCGAGTCGACTTCGTGCCGCATGTGCGCGTGCAGTCGATGAGCTATCAGCAGGGTCCGCTCATGCGCGCGCTGGGTCTGGGCACGGTCGCCGTGCACTCCACGGCTGGTCCCATCGACCCCCGCGTCACCCATCAGAGTGTCGACGAGGCGAAGCGGTTCTTCAGCGAGCACTCGAACCGGACGCGACTCGCGCGGCAGCGTTACGACGAGGAAGCCCGCAGGGCCAAGGAAGGCAGGCCATGAGCCACGCAGGAATGGGCCAGGACGGGGCCCCTCGTCTGGGGATCGGAATCATCGGCTGTGGGAAGGTCGGCGCGACCATCGGAGCTGCCTGGCGCGAAGCCGGTCATGCCATCATCGGTGTCAGTGCCACCTCGGCGACCAGCCTGCAATGGGCCGAGGAGATGCTGCCAGGAGTGCCCGTCCTGCCACCGGACGATGTCGCAGACCGTGCGGAGCTTCTGCTCCTGACTGTCCCCGATGATGAGATCGAATCCCTCGTCAGCGGCCTAGCGAAGGTGTCACGAATCCATTCGGGGCAGATCCTTGTTCACTGCTCGGGCCGGTACGGAACGGACGTCCTCGAAGCCGGGACCAGCCTCGGCGCTCTGCCGATCGCACTGCATCCATCGCTGTCTTTCACCGGTACCGCGGTCGATCTTCCACGCCTGCGGCAGTCGACGATCGCCGTCACCGCGCCTGCACCGATCCGTCCGGTGGGCCAGGCCCTCGTCGTCGAAATGGGCGCCGAGCCGATTGACGTGGCCGAGGCCGACCGTCCGCTCTACCATGCAGCCATCACCCACGCCTCCAACCACTCGATCACGATCATCAGCGAAGCGATGGAGATGCTCGCCGAGGCGGGAGTCAGCGACCCTTCACGTGTGCTCACAGCCCTCGTCGACGCGAGCGTGACGAACACCCTGCAGAACGGCCCGAAGGCCCTGACGGGACCTGTCAGCCGCGGAGACGTGGGCACGGTCTCCGCGCACCTGGCAGCGCTCAGTGAGTTCAGTCTCAACGTCTCCAGCCCCGCGGCACGCAACAGCTACATAGCGCTGGCCAGATCGACGACTGCCAAGGCGCTGAGCTTGGGACGGATCACGGAGTCGCAGGCGCAGGAGATCCTGTCCCGACTCGACTGAACGACGTGCTGGAACTGCTTGCCGGGTCCGGCGGTCGTTTTCGAATTCCCCCTGGGGCCGCGCTCACGGTAGCCTGGAGGGTATGGCAGATACCGAGTCGAACACGCCCGAAAACGCAGACCTTTCACCCGAGCATCTCGATCCCGAACAGATCCGGATCCGTAAGGAAAAGCGCCAGCGGCTCTTAGACTCCGACACCGATGCCTATCCGGTCGGAATTCCTCGCACGCACACCCTCGCCGAGGTTCATGCCGCGCATGACGGGCTGGAAGTCGGCGACGAGACCGAGGACATCGTCGGCGTCGTCGGCCGTGTCGTGTTCGTCCGGACAACGGGCAAACTCTGCTTCGTGACCCTGCAGTCGGGAGATGGGACGCGCCTTCAGGGCATGCTGTCTCTGCGTGAAGTGGGGGAGGAACGACTCGGCGACTTCAAGACCGACGTCGATCTGGGCGACTTCCTGTTCGTCCACGGCAAGGTCATCAAGTCCAAACGCGGCGAACTCTCGGTGCTTGCCGATTCCTGGTCGATGGCCAGCAAGGCGCTGCGTCCGCTGCCGGGACTGCACACCGAACTGGCCGAGGACACTCGTGTGCGTCAGCGCTACCTCGACCTGATCACCCGCGAAGACGCACGGAAGAACATGCTGGCCCGAGCAGAGGTCATGTCGTCCCTGCGTCGGACGTTCGCAGAACAGGAGTTCGTCGAGATCGAGACTCCGATGCTCCAGTTCATGCACGGTGGTGCTGCAGCACGTCCATTCAAGACACACATGAATGCCTATGACATCGATATGTTCCTGCGCATCGCGCCGGAGCTCTTCCTCAAACGGGCGATCGTCGGCGGCATCGAGAACGTCTTCGAGATCAATCGCAATTTCCGCAACGAAGGCGCCGACTCCACGCACTCACCTGAGTTCGCGATGCTCGAGGCCTACCAGTCCTACGGCGACTACCATTCGATCGCCGAACTGACGAAGACGCTGGTCCAGAACGCGGCTCAGGACGCCACCGGATCTCTCGTGGTGAAGTTGGGAGACGGTGAGGACTACGACTTCGGTGGTGACTGGCCTGTCGTCAGCATGTACGAGACCTTGTCCGCGGAATCCGGAGTCGAAGTCACCCCGGAGACCGGACTCGACGTCCTCGACAAGATCGCAGCCGATAACAACGTCGAACTGGGTGGAGTATTCCGCTCACATGGCAAATATGTCGAGGAACTGTGGGAGCACTTCTACCAGGACAAGCTGTGGATGCCGACATTCGTCACCGACTTCCCCGTCGACACCTCACCTCTGGTCCGTGAACACCGGACCAAGAAGGGCGTCGTGGAGAAGTGGGACCTCTATGTTCGCGGCTTCGAATTGGCCACAGGCTATTCCGAGCTCGTCGACCCTGTCATTCAGCGTGAACGGTTCGAGGCTCAGGCGGCCGACGCAGCGAAGGGTGATGAAGAGGCGATGGGGCTCGACGAGGAATTCCTCACCGCGATGGAACACGGAATGCCGCCGACCGGCGGTATGGGAATGGGGCTTGATCGTCTGCTCATGGCTTTGACCGGCCTGGGAATTCGAGAGACGATTCTCTTCCCATTCACGAAGCCAATTGCCACCGGTAATTCGGAAATGACTGAGGAAGGTTGAGCACATGATGGATCTGATGAAGGCACTATTGCCATCGATCTGTGTTGGTTTGCTGTTCTGGTACGTGATGAGAAACATCCTGCGTGCAGACCGGACAGAACGAGAGCAGATCGATAAATTCTATTCAGAGCATGAGGTTAGCGAATTAGGCGATAATCATGAATCAGATGTTAAGATGACTGCGACAAATACTTCTGATTATGAAAAGAGTGAACATGGCAAGGGAGATGCGACTCGTTCTCACGGATGATTTCGATGGCTCGGAGGCGTCGGAAACCGTTCGCTTCAGCCTCGACCAAGGTACCTACGAACTCGAACTGTCGACAGAGAATGCCGAAAAGCTCCGTGAAACTTTCGCCCCTTTCATCGCCAAGGCTCGTCGGGTAGCCAACCCGGGTGGCCGCGGACGTCGTGCAGGGGCCGGCTCCACCGCGGGTCCGAAGCGCGACACTGCCAAGATCCGCGAATGGGCACAGGCAAACGGTTACCAGCTGGGCGATCGCGGACGCATTCCGCTTGAAATCGTCCAGGCATATGAAGCTGCAGACAGCTGATCCGACTGAATCCAGTCGCCGCCGATAACTGAAGCGGTATAGCGAATCGATTGATTGCGACTGATTCGATAATCGCTTCCTGAAGGACCAACGGGTGAACCGTTGGTCCTTCAGTGTTTTCGCTTATGAGTTTCGCAACCCGGGCTTCCGGAGTCGGCGCCGGAATATCCGCCCCGCGGATGACGTTGGATTGGATGACCCCCCAGCACAGTTGTCGAATATGACGGTTGACTGCGATCAAGTTGTCACTTGATCGCCGACAGTAAAGTAAGACGATTTACTCAATTCCCGTCCGCGGTAATCTGTGTCCGCAGCAATTTATGGAGTATCTCGATTTCCCGTTGTGAAGTACGGAATCGACACACCTGGGCAACACGGAGAACCTGAATCTGCGCAGGACGGGGCGGCAGTATGTCGTGCAGAAGAGCGACGAAGGGGCGAACACCGAATTTCGCCCACAGCCAAACGGTTTCGGCTGATGGCGAAACGTGCAATAGATCGTGGCCAATGGTCGTTAGGCTCTAAAGAATAACAAGACCGAGGAGGGTGAATATGTTCGAGCGGTTCACTGACCGAGCACGCCGAGTGGTAGTGCTTGCCCAGGAAGAAGCCAAACTACTCAAACATAACTACATCGGAACCGAGCACATCCTGCTCGGCCTGATCCACGAGGGTGAGGGCCTGGCAGCCAAAGCACTCGAGGGAATGGACATCTCCCTTGAGCAGGTGCGCGACCAGGTCCAGGAGATCATCGGACAGGGGCAGCAGGCCCCGAGCGGGCACATCCCGTTCACCCCGCGTGCCAAGAAGGTCCTCGAGCTCAGCCTTCGTGAGGCGCTGCAGCTGGGACACAGCTACATCGGAACCGAGCACATCCTGCTCGGTCTGATCCGCGAGGGCGAAGGCGTTGCCGCACAGGTGCTCGTCAAGCTGGGCGCCGATCTGGGACGAGTCCGCCAGGAAGTCATCAAGCTTCTGTCGGGCTACCAGGGCAAGGAGCCCGTCTCCGCAGGTGGACGCGAGGAGGGAACCCCTTCCGGTTCGCTCGTCCTCGACCAGTTCGGAACGAACCTGACCGCAGCCGCCCGCGAAGGCAACCTCGATCCTGTCATCGGCCGGCACGAGCAGATGCAGCGCGTGATGCAGATCCTGTCGCGGCGGACCAAGAACAACCCTGTCCTCATCGGTGAACCCGGTGTCGGCAAGACCGCAGTGGTCGAAGGACTCGCCTTGGCGATCGTCAACGGCGAAGTTCCGGAGATTCTCGAGGACAAGCAGCTCTACACCTTGGACCTCGGTTCACTGGTGGCAGGCTCCCGCTACCGCGGTGACTTCGAGGAACGCCTGAAGAAGGTCCTCAAGGAGATCCGCACACGCGGCGACATCATCCTCTTCATCGACGAGATCCACACTCTGGTGGGTGCGGGTGCTGCTGAAGGTGCCATCGACGCTGCTTCGATTCTCAAGCCCATGCTGGCGCGAGGCGAGCTGCAGACGATCGGTGCGACAACTCTCGATGAGTACCGCAAGCACATCGAGAAGGACGCTGCTCTCGAACGTCGCTTCCAGCCGATTCAGGTTCCCGAACCATCGCTGGCGCATTCGATCGAGATCCTCAAGGGTCTGCGCGACAAGTACGAGGCGCACCACAAGGTCACGATCACGGAAGGTGCACTCTCGGCCGCCGTGAACATGTCGGATCGCTATGTCAACGACAGGTACCTGCCGGACAAGGCGATCGACCTCATCGACGAAGCAGGTGCCAAGCTGCGCATCTCGCGTCTGTCGGTGCCGCAGGAGATCCGCGACCTGGAGGAGCAGATCCTCGAGGCCCGTCACCGCAAGGAAGCCGCCATCGACGCTCAGGACTTTGAGCTCGCGGCGTCTGAGCGTGATGCAGAGATGAAGCTGCAGCAGGACAAGGACGAACAGACTGAAGCCTGGCGCAAGAGCGGCAAGGACACCTCTGCAGTCGTCGACGCGGAGCTGATCGCCGAGGTGCTGGCGGCAGCCACCGGTATTCCGATCTTCAAGCTCACCGAGGAAGAGTCCTCGCGTCTGCTGCGGATGGAAGACGAGCTGCACAAGCGCATCATCGGGCAGAACGACGCGGTCAAGTCGATCTCCCGTGCCATCCGGCGGACCCGTGCGGGTCTGAAGGATCCGAAGCGCCCCTCCGGCTCGTTCATCTTCGCTGGCCCCACCGGTGTCGGCAAAACCGAGCTGGCGAAGGCTCTGTCGGAGTTCCTGTTCGGTGATGAGGATTCGCTCATCAGCCTGGACATGTCGGAGTACTCGGAGAAGCACACCGTGTCGCGACTCTTCGGTTCTCCTCCCGGCTATGTGGGCTACGAAGAGGGCGGCCAACTGACGGAGAAGGTCCGTCGCAAACCGTTCTCAGTCGTCCTCTTCGACGAGGTGGAGAAGGCTCACTCGGATATCTTCAACTCGTTGCTGCAGATCCTCGAAGATGGCCGTCTGACCGACTCGCAGGGTCGTGAGGTGGACTTCAAGAACACCATCATCATCATGACCACCAACCTGGGTACTCGAGACATCTCGAGTGGCCTGCAGCTGGGCTTCCAGGTTGAGGGCAACACGAACAACAACTACGAGCGCATGAAGCAGAAGGTCAACGAGGAGCTCAAGCAGCACTTCCGCCCCGAGTTCCTCAACCGTGTCGATGACACTATCGTCTTCCCTCAGCTGAACAAGGAAGAGATTCTGCAGATCGTCGATCAGTTCTTGGCACGTCTGGACGCCCGTCTGGCCGATCAGGGCATGAAGGTCGACGTCAGCGATGCGGCCAAGAGTCTTCTGGCCGACCGTGGCTACGATCCGGTCTTGGGCGCTCGTCCGCTGCGTCGGACGATCCAGCTCGAGATCGAGGACCACCTGTCCGAGAAGATCCTGTTCAAGGAGATCGGCAGCGGTCAGACCATCAAGGTCGACGTCAAGGGAGAGGGCAAGGAAGCGGAATTCACGTTCGACGGCGTGGAGACCGAGAGCATTGCCGCCAGCGGTCCGGATGATTCCGGTTCCGGTGGAGAACTCGCTGGTGCCGGTTCGTCCGGTGGCAGCGGATCGGGAAGCTCCGTGTCCTGATCTCCTTCTAGAGTGCTGAAGAGGCCCGGGGACACAGCAGCAGCTGAGTTCCCGGGCTTTTTCATGCCCGCAGCCGATGGTGTTGAATGAAGATATGACCTCAGCCCCAGGCGACTTCGACCATGATCAGGTCTCCTCAGACCATCACTTCAACCATTCCCTGCCCGGCGGTCTCTACCTGCGCAGGGCGCGCACGAGCGACGTCAAAGGGATTGAGGCTTTGGTCGCACCGCTTGCTGAAGAGCGCATTCTGCTGGCCAAGGACACCGTCACCTATTTCGAGACCCTGCAGGAATTCTGGCTGGTGGTGGACCCACAGCCGGACGGAACCGAAGTTCTGGCCGGATGCGCGGCACTGCACATCATCTGGGCAGACCTTGCGGAGGCGCGCACCGTTGCCACCTCGCCGGCCTATCGGGGGCGTGGAGTGGGCAAGGCCCTCATCCGACAGCTCCTGGCAGACGCCGTGGCGATCGGCGTCGACAGGGTCTTCTGCCTGACCTTCGAGACCGGGTTCTTCGGTGCACTCGGATTCGAGCCGATCAAGGGCATCCCAGTCTCCCCAGAGGTCTACGTCGAACTCCTGCACTCCGCCGACGAAGGTGTGGCAGAATTCCTGGACCTGGCCCGCGTCAAACCCAATACCCTGGGCAACGCCCGGATGATCAAGTTCCTGTGAGGCTCACTGCTCATCGAACTTCGAGATGAACTCTTCGACGATGGAGACCGTATCCTCGGGCGCATCTGAGAGCACAGCGTGACCGATCCCATCGAGGACGTGGACATCGACTCCAGGGGCATGGCGGCGAAGCGTGCGCAGCGCGCGACGGGGAACGAACTGGCTGCTGCCTGCGATGATGACCTCCAACGGGACCGTGATGCCCGCCCAATCGTCGGCTCGCAGCTTTCTCGGCAGTGGGCTGCCCCGTTTGACGAAGTCCAGCGTCGAACTCAGCAGCAGATTCCTCATCGGCGGGGGCGGCAGCTCACCGTTCCTCACCCAGGCAAGGAAGTCCAGTGCTTCTTCTCGGCCGCCTCTCATCAGCCTGATCAGTCGGGCCCAAGCGCGCAGCGGTATCCCAGTGATCGCCCCCGGTGGATCGATAGCAGTGACACTCGCCAGACGATCGGGGGCATGAAGGGCCTGATTGAGCGCCGCCCACGCCCCGTATGAATAGCCGATCAGGTGCAGCGATTCCAGGCCCAAGCCGTCGATGACCTCGTCAAACCATTGGGAGACCAATTCTCCGTTGTTCATCGGGACCAGCTGAGTGCTGCGCCCAGCCTCCCAGATCGTGTCGACTGCAATGACGGTTCGCGTCTTCGACCACGGTGCGACGAGCTTCGTCCAACCGGCTATGGTGCTGTTCCCGCCCTGCAGGAGAATCAGTGGTGTTGAGCTCGACCCAGCGAAGGCAGTCTGCCTGGCAGGAGGGACGCTGGTGTAGGCAGTCGTGCCGAAGGAGGTTTCTATCGACGAATCGGTGTGTTCGGGCCACGACTCGAGTACGGTATTCAGCAGTTTAAGGAACCGTCCGCGTGCCTGTTCTGATCTGAATCGTCCCACTTCGCCGCGGTGGTCGGCTGAAGAGCCAGCCTGAGCGTCTCTGCCTCCATCAGACATGTTCGAAGTGTAGCAACCCGGCCTGCTGTGTCCTCAGCATTCAGTCCTCGACTGTCACGCGGGAAGGCGAAGCTTCCCGCCGTCCTGAGCGGCCAGACCATCTGAGATCAGATCGCCGATGAGACGGGAGACCCTGTCCGAATCAGCGCTGAGGTCTCGTACCTGTTCTAGCCTCGTCGACGTGTGCGAGGGCAGTGAGTCGAAGAGCTCGGGATCCATCTCGGCGGTGGACGCGGTGAAGAGATCCAATGGGAGACTGCCTCTATTGTCTCCGCCGTCGGCATTCTCATGCGCGGACTTGAGCACATCCATGATGGCTCCGCGCAGCTGTCTGTCTGTGCCGGCCCATTTCTGGGTCTTCGCCTTCACCGTCGAGGTAGGACATCCTGCCTTCTGCCAGGCGCAGATGTCATTGAGCGGGCAGGCCTCGCATAGCGGATTTCGGGCCGTGCACACGAGTGCTCCGAACTCCATGACCCCGGCGTTCCACTTCTCGTGCTCTGTCTCCGGGACGAACTGGTCGGCCCACTTCGTCTCTGCACGACTCGGAGAAGGCGTGGGACGATCACGACCTGCGAAGAGACGGATGAGAACGCGACGTACGTTCGTGTCGAGCACGGTAGTGCGCTCTCCGTGGGCGAAGGATGCCACCGCTGCTGCGGTATAGGAGCCGATGCCGGGGAGTTGTTCGAGCTCATTGGCGGTCTGCGGCACCTGCCCGTCGAGTTCTTCGGTGATGACACGTGCGGCCTCCTGGAGTCGCAGTGCCCTCCTTGGGTAACCGAGACGGTCCCAACGGTGGAGAACCTCAGCGGTGGGTGCCTGTGCCAGATCTGCGGGTGTCGGCCACTTCTGCATCCACTCGCGCCAGCGAGGTTCGACCCGGGATACAGGGGTCTGCTGCGACATGATCTCACTGACGAGGACGGCCCACGCAGTGGTGTCGGCATCTCTCCAGGGAAGGGGACGGGCCGCGGTCTCGAACCAGGTGATGATCGTCTCGCGAACCCGGTTGATGTCCGCGGTGGCTACCGCCGGGAACGGGGAATCAGAGCGCGAAGGTCTCGATTCGGCAGAGGCTCGGTGTGTCATTTGGATGCTCAAACGCTTCGGCCTAGGCTCAAAGCGATGACTCCTTCCAATCGTGGTTCGCAGCCGAAGAACGGTGCCAGGCAGCCCCGCCAGTCTAGCGGGAAGCTGCCGGCACACGTGTACCGTCGGCGTCGCTACGTGCTGCTGGCGGCCAGCCTTGTGGTCGTCGCTCTGCTGGTGCTTGGGGTTGTCGGAATCGTCAAAGGACTCGGCGGCGGCGATGAGAAGGATTCTGCTGCCGAGGAGACTTCGTCTGCGAGCGAGACGACGGCAGCACCGGTCCCAGATGAGAAGGCCGCAAGCGGGAAGTGTCCTGAGGAGAAGGTCGGGCTCAAGGCCGAGGTCGACAAGAAGAGCTTCAAAGAAGACGCCAAGCCCAAGTTCGAAATGGTCATCGAGAACAACCACACGGCCACCTGCCTGATCGAGGTCGGCACCAAGGATCAGGAGTTCCTGGTCGAGAAGAACGGCGATGTCGTCTGGTCGTCGAAGTTCTGCGCCGCCGATGAGGACGAGAACGCTGAAGTCTCGACCGAGTTCGCGCCCGAATCGGAGAAGACCGCACAACTCGAATGGAACCGGGTGCAGGTGGACAAGAACTGCAACCGGACGAACAAGGAATTCGGCGCCGGAGACTATGAGCTCATCGTCAAACTCGGCGATGAGGAGAGCAAACCGGCGAAATTCGAACTTGAAAAGGACGCTGCCACCAAGGCCAAAGAGAAGAAAGAGGCCGAGGATAAGAAGGCAGAAGACGAGAAGTCCGAATCGCCGGATGAGACGCCCTCCGACGATAAGTCACCAGACGAGTAGAACCCTGGTTGCTGGCCAGAGATAACTGATCTGCTGACGGGGCTGTGCCGCTCAAGTCAGCGCGCAGGCTCTTAGGGCAGCTCGCAAATTCTCAGGTCAGCTTGCAGGTCAGCTCGCGGGTTCTCAGGCTCCGCGGTAGGAGCCGACACCCCAGGAATTGCCGTCATGGTCGCGGAAGTCGAACTCCCGACCGCCGTGAGGTTGCGTTTCCACCGGTCGGACGATCGCATGGCCCAAGTCGATGATCTCTTCGTAGAGGCGGTCCACTTCGCGTTCGGTGTCGACGACGACGTAGACGGAGTTCCCGCCGACACTGTCGAGGGCTGATCCATCATTGCGGACGGACCCGAACATGAACCCGCCGGTCTCGCCCAGCGCATATTCGGCATGGACGATGATCTCCGGGTCAGCTTCGTCCCTGATGATGAGCCGCTCTGTGAATCCGAGCGTGACCAGCAGAGCGGTCGTCGCGGTCGCGTCTGTAGTCCTCATTGCGGGAAAAACTGTCGTGGTCATGCTTCCAGGATGCGCTATTTTCGCGCAGATGTCCCGGAATTGTCACTGATTGCTTCCCAAAAGGATCTCGACGGCTTCCGAAACGTGTTCGCATTCTTTGACTCGCATCCCCTGTGGAGTGGAGACATTGCGCAGTGCGCCATGGGCAACGATCGCATGGGTGATGCCCAGGCGGGAGGCCTCATTGAGCCTTTGGCCCAGGTTGGGAACATTGCGAATCTCGCCCGAGAGGCTGATCTCTCCGATCGCTACGAATTTCGCGGCCATCGGCTTTCCGATCGCGGCTGAGGCCAGCGAGAGACAGATTGCCAAGTCGCTGGCAGGTTCCGCCAGTTTCGCCCCGCCGACGGTGGCGGTGAAGACATCGGACTTGGCCAGGCTGATGTTCCCGATCTTCTGGCTGAGGACGGCGAGCATCATGGCCACGCGGGAGGAATCGACGCCGGAGACCGACCTGCGTGACTGTCCGCCAGCGGATTCGGTGATCAGCGACTGCACCTCGACCAAAAGCGGACGTTTGCCCTCCTGCGTCACAGTCAGACATGTCCCCGGAGGATTGCTGCCGCTGCGGGAGAGGAAGAGACCCGATGGGTCTTCGAGGCTCTTGATGCCGTTCTCCTCCATATCGAAGCAGCCGACGTCATCGGTGGGGCCGAACCGGTTCTTCACAGCTCGCAGCAGGCGCAGGCGAGAATGCCGCTCTCCTTCAAAGGTGCACACAACGTCGACGAGGTGCTCGAGGAGCCGGGGCCCGGCGATGGTGCCGTCCTTCGTGATGTGACCGACGAGCACGGTCGGCAGCGACCGGGCCTTCGCCTCGCGAATGAGGGCGGCGGCCACTTCTCTGACCTGCGTGACGCCACCGGGCACACCGTCGATCTCGGAGGATGCGAGAGTCTGGATCGAGTCGACGACGAGCATGTCGGGCGACTCCGCCTCGATCATTCCCAGCACCGCGCCCAAGTCTGTCTCCGCAGCCAGCAGCAGGGTGTCCTCGAGTGCGTTGATGCGTTCGGCGCGCAGTCGCACCTGACCGGCTGATTCTTCGCCTGTGACATAGAGGACCTTGGATCCGAACTTGGCGACGCGTGCCGCCACATCAAGCAGCAACGTCGATTTGCCGACGCCCGGTTCACCGGAGAGGAGAACGACGGCGCCGGGGACGATGCCACCGCCGAGGACACGGTCGAATTCGCTGACGTAGGTGGTCGTGGCCTGAGCCAGAGTGGAGTCGATCTGGTTGATCGACTTTGCCCCGCTGGATTTCTTGACCTTCGTCTTCACCGATGTCTTCCCGGCGCCCTTCTCCTCGAGCGTGCCCCAGGCTTGGCATTCGGGGCAGCGCCCCAGCCATTTGACGGTCGAATAGCCGCATTCGGTGCAGGTGAAAGTCATAGGACAATTCTGGCACGGTGCACTGACACGGATGGGGTGCAGGCACAGACGTCACGGCCGGGCCACAGGAGCCGATCTCGGGTGCCGTCGCTGTTGACCCGTTGATCGAGGCGATCGTCCAATAGAAATCGGGCACTCAACGATCTCTGTCGTTGGGAGCCCGATTGCATGTGGAGACGGGGATCAGTCCAGCGTGGTGAGGATCCTGGGCCCGTCCTCGGTGATGGCGATCGTGTTCTCTGAATGCGCGCCGTTCGAGCCGTCGGCCAAACGCAGGGTCCAGCCGTCTTTGTCGACGGAGAGCTGCTTCGAGGTGAATGACCACCAGGGTTCGATCGCGAGTGTCAGACCGGGCTTGAGCACCAGTCCACGTCCGCCCTTACCGCGGTTGGCCACGTGCGGATCCTCGTGCATCGTGTGTCCCAAGCCGTGCCCGCCGAAGTCGAGATTGACAGGAATGCGCTGTTCATCGGCGACATCGCCGATGGCCTTCGAAATATCGCCGAGGCGATTGCCCGGCTGTGCGGCCGAAATTCCGGCCTCCAGCCCTGCCCAGGTGGAGTCGATGAGGCGCTGATCCTCGTCGCTGCCGTTGCCGACGACGACGGAGCGCGCAGCATCGGCGACCCAGCCGTCGATGGACACAGCGAAGTCCAAGGTGAGCAGGTCGCCGTCCTTCATCACGTAGTCGTGGGGCTTGCCGTGGAGGACCCCATCATTGACGGAGAGGCAGATGACGTTGCGGAAGGGGCCTTCACCGAAGGAAGGGGCATAGTCCCAATAACAGGACTCGGCGCCGGCCTCTTCGATGAGCTTTCGTGCGCGCTTCTCCAGATGCATGATGTTCATGCCCGGTTCCGCGAGCTCAGACAATTCGGCCAGTGTCTTCGCGACGAATCGGCCGGTGACCGCCATCTTGTCGATCTCGGCGGGTGTCTTCAGCTCAATCACAGGTATTCTCCTTCAGTCGTCACGGGCTCAATCGCAACTTTAGTCGTTTGAGGTTCGCCTGCTGCCACCGCCCCGGACCGTCGCCGGTGAAACCCCGAATTCCCGCTTGAACACTCGGCTGAAGTGCGATGCGTCGTTGAAGCCCCAGCGGAAGGCAATATCGGTCACTGTGGTCGACTCCGATGCTCCCTCCAGTTCGCGGCGGCAGCGTTCTAGGCGCTGCTCGCGCACCCACCGCGCCACCGATGTCCCTGCCTCGGCGAAGACCAGCTGCAGAGTGCGGACGGAAACCGCATTGGCAGCGGCGATGGAAGGGACGGACATCTGCCGGTCATCGAGCCTCTCCAGAATGTACTGCTGTACCGCGGCGAGCAAGGAGCTGCGCTGACTCTGCGTCGTCCCCATCGCGGGAGCCAGAGAGACGTCGAGAAGGTCGATGAGCCCATTGACAGTCCGGTTCACCGCATCGTCGTTGAGCAGCTCCATCTCGTTTGCCAGGCTCCGCATCTGACCGGCGGCGATGGACAGTGCACCACGACCGGGCTTCGCGGAGATCGGACGGCTGCTTCCGAGCCGTGACGAGACGGACTGCGGGATGAGCGCTTCGGGAACGAGGAGGGAGATCTGCCGGTGCGAGCCATCGGTCTGGAACATGCCCTGCAGGTCATCGTCCCAGACGAAGAGATCACCCGGCTCGATCGTGAATTGCTGATCTCGGTACGAACACATCATCCGTCCGCTGAGCTGCAGCTGAATCCCCACGACGCCCTCGCCCTCGCTGGGGCCGTCTCGACGACCGGCGAATTCCGCACAGCGCACGTCGGCGACCTGGACTCGCCTGGTCCCACGGAAGCGGATTCGGGCAGCGTAGTCCTGCTTGATCGGCGATGACAGATCCCAAGCCAAATGCGTCGCCCGCATCTTCTCCGCCCAGCTGGTGAACCTGTCGTTCGCCGTCAGGGAATCCGTCGACCACGTCTGCATCTCGGACATGAAGTGTCTCCTTCCGCGTTCCGCGCCGATCCAGTGTGTCGATCCACGGAAGAACGGCGCTCTCCACCAGTCTGGGCCGGGCTGCACAGACTGACAAGACCGAATGCGCGAATGGTCATGCGCAGCCCCGATCGGCCGACCTAGGGTGTGTGCAAGATCATACAGCGGCCCGTGCACGGCAGACCGGCACGGCTCGGGAGATCCAACGCCTCGAGCATAGCTGGCTCTGATCAAACACACTCGTCGAAGGAGACATCATGGCTGAGACCACCGAACATGTAGACGTCCTGATCATCGGCGCCGGACTTTCCGGCATCGGTGCGGCCGCCCACCTCGTGCGGGAGTGCCCGGACAAGAAGTACGCGGTGTTGGAGGCCCGAGAAGCCATCGGAGGCACCTGGGACCTGTTCCGATATCCAGGCATCCGCTCGGACTCCGACATGTTCACGTTCGGGTACTCATTCAAACCGTGGAAGGACGCGAAGGCGATTTCGGACGGAGCGGCGATCCGACGATATGTCGAAGAGACCGCTGACGAGTACGGGGTCACACGTCACATCCGTTTCGGCCACCGTGTGCTGTCTGCGAGCTGGTCCACAGCCGATGGGCGTTGGAAGGTGACCGCAGAGCGCACTGACACCGCGCAGACGGTCGTCTTCACCGCCTCGTGGGTCATGGGGGCCACCGGCTACTACTCCTATGACGAGGGTTACAGACCGTCGTTCGACGGGGAGCAGGACTTCGCCGGAGAGGTCATCCATCCCCAGGACTGGCCAGAGGACCTCGACTACTCAGGCAGAAGGATCGCCGTGATCGGCAGCGGGGCCACCGCAGTCACGCTGGTTCCGAACCTCGCCGAGACGGCTGAGCACGTCACCATGGTCCAGCGCACCCCGACATACATCGCATCCGTGCCCGCCGTGGATTCCGCAGCGAAAGTGCTTCGTCGCATCCTGCCCGATTCTCTC
The DNA here is from genome assembly GCF_028201555.1 of Brevibacterium sp. BDJS002. NCBI lineage: Bacteria > Bacillati > Actinomycetota > Actinomycetes > Micrococcales > Brevibacteriaceae > Brevibacterium > Brevibacterium sp. BDJS002. The sequence goes on from NZ_CP116392.1 coordinate 1,179,035, forward strand.
TCGTATTCGATTCTGCGCTGGAAGAACATGCTGAGTCTGCAGTTGCAGTACTCCATGAGTCGCAGAAAGCCGAACCTGGTGCGGTCCAAGATCCGCAAGGAGACGATTCGACGCCTGCCCGCCGGTTTCGACGTCGATACTCACTTCAATCCGCCCTATGACCCGTGGGACCAGCGGCTGTGTGCAGTACCCGACGGTGATCTGTTCGAGGCGCTGAGTGCAGGCAGCGCATCGATATCGACCGGCAGCATCCGCAGATTCACTGAGAACGGAGTCGAACTCGATTCCGGTGAGCAGGTGGATGCCGACATCATCGTCACAGCCACCGGACTCAACCTCCGGTGGCTGGGCGGTATGGAGGTCATCGTCGATGGCGAGTCGGTCACTCTCGGCGACCGATTCGCCTACAAGGGAATGATGATATCGGGTGTGCCCAACCTGAGCATGGTCACCGGTTACACGAATAACTCGTGGACGCTCAAGGCCGACCTGGTCAGCCGCTACGCCTGCAGGCTGCTGCGGCATCTGGACGACAACGGCTATGAGAGCGCCACCCCGCGCACGCCGGTCGGCGAGTCGTCCAAGCCATTCCTCGACCTGGACGCAGGCTACATTCGCCGAGGTGTGTCCGAGATGGCCAAACAGGGCTCGCATCTGCCGTGGAGACTGCACCAGAACTACATCAAGGACATCCGAGTGCTCAGCGGCCGCCACCTCGATGACGGAGTCATGGTCTTCGGCCGCCGGGAATCTCAGAGAGGATCGGAGGCGAAGCTGGTATCGACCGATGGGCTGCGCGCGCCCTCCACGCAACAGGTGTCGGTGGAGGGGAGGTCGGTGCGCTACCGCGATGAGGGAGAGGGTACCCCCGTGGTCATGGTGCACGGCATCGGCCGCAGCCTCGAGGATTGGATGGAACAGCACGAACTGCTCCACGGGCGTGGATTCCGACTCATCAGCGTAGACCTGCCCGGCTTCGGCGAAACCGAACCGCTGAGCGAGAAGTACTCTCTGGAGGTTCTGGGCCGCTTCCTCGGCTCCTTCCTCACCGAGATCGGCGTGGATGAGCCGGCACATCTCGTCGGCAACTCACTCGGTGGTGCGGTATCCATGCAATTTGCGGTGCAATCACCGCGACGAGTGCGCAGTCTTGCACTCGTCGACAGTGCGGGATTCGGTCGTGAAGTCGCACTGCCGGTTCGCCTGATGTCTATCCGGCCTCTGGGCAGACTGCTCCGTTCGAATCCCAGCCCGGCCTCGGCTCGGCAGCTCGAGCTCAGCCTCTTCCACGATCCTGCGATGGTGACCGATGAACGGGTGAATCTGGGATTCCGCTACGCCGTCCAACCACACGCGACTCGTGTATTCCTCGACACCGCCGCCGCGCTCGGATCGATTCGCGGAGCACACCCGGGGTGGCGCAGAGAACTGATCGGTGCCCTCGCAGCACAGGGCACGCCCACCCTCGTCGTCTGGGGCGACAAGGACACCATCTTCCCCTTCGCCCACCTCGCCTCCGCCAACCGACTTCTGCCGCATGCGCGCACGCTCAGGTTCCACGATGCCGGACATATGCCGCAGATCGAGAAATCCGAAGAGTTCGCCGAGGCGGTCACGGACTTCTGGGCTGTCGAGACGTCCGAGCTCGAGCAGGCCGTCTGGATCGGAGGGAACAGCTCATGACACAGCTTCAGAACCTAGGGCTGGGATCCTGGCCGCGCCGCCGCGCCGCGCTCAGCCCCGATCATGTGGCCATCGAGTTCGAGGAAACCTCACGTACCTACGCCCAACTGGCCGACCGCGTCGAGAAGCTCTCGGGATGGCTCGCCGACAGCGGCGTCCGCGCAGGAGACCGGGTCGCCTATTGGGGCGGCAACCACCCGGCACTGCTGGAGACCCTGTTCGCCGCGACCCGTCTCGGCGCGGTGGCCGTTCTGATCAACGCCCGGTTGACGGGAACTGAAGCGGAATTCATTCTGCGCGACAGCGGCGCAACCGCGCTGTTCTTCGGCCGCGAGCAGGCAGAAGACGTTCTAGAGGCAGCCGAACACGTCGGCGTCGAACTCCTGGTCGACGTCGACAACTCGGGGAGAGCGCGGGACTACTCGGGCACCTCCTCGCCGAATGAGGTTGCCGAAGTGAACAGCGGCCTCGACGACCCTGCGGTCATCCTCTACACCTCGGGAACCACCGGCCGACCGAAGGGTGCAGTCCTCACACACGGGAACATCCTCTTCAATGACATCAATGTCCTCATCGAGAACGACATCCGACCCGACGAAGTCTGCCTTGCCGCAGCTCCGCTCTTCCACATCGCGGGTCTCAACGGTCTCGTGCTGCCCACCTTCCTCAAAGGCGGAACCATCGTGGTGCACCGGAACGTGGAGGCGGAGCGAATCCTCGCTGAGGTGCAGAACAGGGGAATCACCAGTATGTTCGCGGTTCCGGCGATGCTCGACGCGCTCTCCGCTCATTCGAGCTTCGACGGAACCGATCTCTCTACCCTGCGCACCATCGTGGTCGGCGGAGCTCCGGTGCCCGCTCGCACCTTGCAGGCGTGGACGGAGAGGAACGTGTCCGTGCAACAGGGATATGGACTGACCGAAACCTCGCCGGCAGTGCTCAAGCTCTCGGCCGAAGACGGCATTCGCAAGGTCGGATCTGCAGGAAAGCCGCAGTTCTTCGTCGACGTGCGCCTCACGGCCTCGAACGGAGCCCCGGCCGCGATCGGGGAAGTCGGGGAGATCCAGACAGTCGGACCCAACGTCATGCACGAATACTGGCAGAGGCCGGAGGCAACAGCCGAGGCGTTTTCAGGCGGGTGGTTTCGCACCGGTGACGCCGCCGTCGAAGACGACGACGGCTACTACTGGATCCGCGACCGGTACAAGGACATGTACGTCTCAGGCGGGGAGAACATCTATCCGGCAGAGGTCGAATCCGCGCTGATGGACATCCCGGGCATCGTCGAAGCTGCCGTCATCGGAGTCTCTGATGACAGATGGGGTGAGGTGGGCAGGGCATTCATCGTCCTTGAGGGCGACGCCGAACTCGAAGCGGCCGACGTCCGCACCGCCCTCGGCTCGAGCCTGTCGCGCTTCAAGATCCCTAAACAGATCCAGGTCATCGATCGGCTGCCTCGCACCACGACCGGCAAACTCATCAAGATCGAGCTGCGCGAGCTCATATGAGGCATCGAGCAACCTCGGCATCAATCACATCATCGAAAGGCAGCAATCATGCAGAAACTGACAGTCCTCGGTACCGGCGTTCTCGGGTCCCAGATCGCATTTCAGGCCGCTTACCATGGCAAAGACGTCGTGGCCTACGATCTCGATGCGGAGGCCGTGGCTGCGCTTCCCGCACGCTGGGACTACCTCAGACCTCTCTATCTGCGCGATCTGCCTGACGCGACGGAAGACAGGCTGGAGCAGGCCGTCGCCCGGATCAGCGCCTCGAATGATCTGGCAGCTGCCCTCGAGGATGCCGATCTCGTCATCGAAGCAGTGCCGGAGGTGCTGGAGATCAAACGAGACATGTGGGCGAAGGTCGGCGCACTGGCACCGGAGAAGACAGTCTTCGCAACGAATTCATCGACGCTCATGCCCAGCGACATCGCTGACGCCACCGGTCGTCCAGCCAAATTTCTAGCGCTGCATTTCAGCAATGAGATCTGGCGTCAGAACATCGGTGAGGTCATGGGCCACCCAGGGGCTGCGACAGAATCCGTGACCGCAGTGGCCGATTTCGCCGAAGAGATCGGAATGGTCCCAGTGGTGCTCAAGAAGGAGCAGCCCGGCTACATCGTGAACTCACTGCTGGTTCCATTCATGTCGGCTGCGGCCCGACTCTACGTCCGTGGGATCGCAGATCCCGGGGTCATCGATTCGACCTGGCGCACGGCGACGGGCTCGCCGTTCGGACCGTTCGAAATCAACGACATCGTCGGCATGGAGACCCCATACAACCTCAACTCACGCAGCGAGGACCCTGAACTCCGCGAGTTCGCCGACATCCTCAAGCGCGACTTCATAGACACAGGACGACTTGGGAGGGCTGTCGGTCGTGGTTTCTATAACTACGGTCCCGATGGCTCGATTCAGAGCAGCTGAGGCGCAGCAGGGCAGCAGGTGGTCCGGTTCACCGCATTCGACAGTTCAACAGCGAAACAGAAAGTGAAACTCATGGGAAGCACTGATTTTGATGCCATCGTCATCGGAGCCGGATCGGCAGGATCTGTGATCGCGCGTCGTCTCGTGGACGCCGGTCAGAAGGTGGCGGTCATAGAGGCCGGGGGCCATGACACCAATCCGGTCATCGGCAATGTTGCCGAGGCGGGGGCGCTGTGGCGCGGACCGGAGGACTGGGACTACACCACCACTGAACAGGTTGGCTGCGGGGGCCGTGAGCTGCGCTTGCCGCGGGGGAAGGTGATGGGCGGTTCACATGCCCTGAATGCCACCATCTGGGTCCGCGGTGCCGAACAGGACTTCAACACCTGGGCCTATATGGGCTGTCCCGGTTGGGGGTGGGACGACGTATTGCCGGTCTTCAAAGCCATCGAGAATTTCGACGGTGGTGATTCGGCGACCAGGGGTACGTCAGGACTGTTGGACGTCGTCGGAGAGTTCCCGATGAATCCGGTGCAGAAATCGATCCTGAAGGGCGCCCAGGAGATCGGCCTCGAGCTCAACGAGGACTACAACTCCGGAGATGTCGAAGGCGTGTCCAAGATGCAGCTGAACGTCCGCGACGGGAAGCGATTCAACACCTGGCATGCATATCTCAAGCCCGTAGCCGATCGTGAGAATCTGACCATCCTGACTGAAACGCATGTACGGCGTCTGCTGGTCGAGGAGGGCAGAGCCGTCGGCGTGATCGTGGAACAGGAGGGGATCGAAAAGACGTTCCGGGCGGCTGAGACGATCCTCACCGCTGGAGCGATCGGCACCCCCGAACTGCTGCTGCGTTCGGGCATCGGCCCTGCCGCCGAGCTGCTGGACATCGGAGTCGAGACCGTCCACGACCTGCCGGGAGTCGGGAAGAACCTGCACGATCACCTTCTCTCGCCTGTCATCTTCGGGACTCAGAAACCGGTTCCTACGCCGGAGGTTGCTGCAGCTGAGACACACCTGTTCTGGAAGAGCTCACCGGACCTCGCGGTTCCCGATACCCAGCCGATCAACTTCTCGCTTCCGATGTACTTCCTCGATTCGATGTCGGGACCGGACAACGGGTTCTCCCTCGTAGCCGGGATCGTCCGTCCATTCAGTCGTGGTGAGATCAGACTCTCGGGACCGAACCCGGAGGATCCGCTGCTCATCGACCTCGGCGCACTATCGGATCAGTCCGATGTCGACGCATTGGTCGCCTCGGTGCGGCAGTGCCGAGAGATCGGCAGAACGAAGAGTCTGGCCGAATGGGGGCCGACGGAGATCTATCCCGGACCGGACGTGTCCGATGATGACGCGGATCTGGAGCAGTACGTGCGAGACACCGCGGTGACCTACCATCATCAGGTCGGGACGAGCCGAATGGGACTTGACGCCATGGCCGTCGTTGATCCGCGCAGTTTCGAAGTGCACGGACTTTCGGGAGTGCGTATCGCCGATGCCTCGATCATTCCCCTCATTCCTACCGGCAACACGAATGCACCGACGATCATGATCGCCGAACGGGCAGCGGCGGTCATCATCGACCAGCTCAAGGAAAGAGTCTGACACGTGCGACGGTTCCGCAGCTGATCCCATATATTGCAAGGAAGCTTGTTTCCAGGTAGGTTCCGCACCATGAGAGATATCGTCTTCGCTGTCATCCTCGGCAATGCCTTCGGAATGTCAATGATGTCCGGAGCGCAGGCCTTCGATGAGGGCTCTGACTCGTGGATACTTCAGCTCATCGTCTTCCCTCTCGCCGCTGCAGCCGGAATCGTGTCGCTGCTCCTCAAGCAAAGAAAACGGGCGTCGGCCCAAGGCCGACACCCGAATTCCCACGACACTGATCAAGAGCCAGAACAGCCTCGCTGACTATTGCGCCAACTCATCGGAATGTTTGCGCTGCGCCAAACTTCTGCGGCGATAGTCGAGCCAGACGAGCGATCCGAGAATCGGTAAGGCGATGATGAATACTGCCCACGCCAGCTTGGTGGGCGCATCGACTTTCGACTGAGCCAGCGACACCAATGACCAAATTGCCAGACCGATGACGACGAGGAGGACCGCGGTCCAGGCGAAGTCGTACCAAGCGGGGAGCAGCGGAGTCTCAGACATGTCAGCAGACTATCTCATCTGACAAGTGACCTTCAGAGGAACTCCACACCCTGGGCCAGCGGGAGCTCACCCGAATAGTTGACGGTGTTCGTGGCCTGCCGCATGTAGGCCTTCCACGAGTCGGTGCCGGATTCGCGGCCGCCGCCGGTCTCCTTCTCGCCACCGAAGGCCCCGCCGATCTCCGCACCGGAGGTGCCGATATTGACGTTGGCGATGCCGCAGTCGGATCGGGACAGGAATTTCTCCGACTCGGCCAGCTCCGAGGTGAAGATCGCCGAGGACAGGCCCTGCGGCACTCCGTTGTGGATCTCAAGTGCTTCGTCGAGATCGGAGTAGGTGACGACGTAGAGGATCGGAGCGAAGGTCTCCGACTCCATCACCGAGGTTTGGGTGGGCATCCGCACGACCGCCGGCTCCACATAGTGTGCATCGGGTCGTTCGTCGTCGAGGACGCGAGCACCGCCGGTCAGGACGGTGCCGCCCTCGGACTCGGCCTGCTTGAGTGCCGCCTGCATCGCCTCATAGGAGCCCTCATTGATGAGCGGTCCCACCAGCACGCCGTCCTCGGTGGGAGACCCGATGCTCAGCGTCTTGTAGGCCGCGACGATCTTGTCCACGAAGTCATCGGCGATGGACTCGTGGACGATGAGGCGGCGCAGGGTTGTGCAGCGCTGACCGGCCGTACCCGCAGCCGCGAAGACTACGCCCCGCAGCGCCAGGTCGATGTCGGCACTCGGGGCCACGATCGCACCATTGTTGCCGCCGAGTTCCAACAGAACCCGGCCGAAGCGTTCGGCCACGACCGGACCGACCTCACGGCCCATGCGCACCGAACCGGTGGCAGAGACCAGAGCCACTCGCTCATCGCGGACCATGGCATCGCCGATGTCCCGGCCGCCGACGAGGACAGGGACGAGTCCTTCCGGAGCCCCCACCTCGGCGGCGGCACGAGCCAGCAGGGACTGCGCGCCCAGGGCTGCGAGCACCGCGTTCTCCGACGGCTTCCACACCACGGCGTCCCCGGCGACCAGGGCCAAGGCCGTATTCCAGGAATACACGGCGACGGGGAAGTTGAAGGCGGAGATGACACCGACGACCCCGAGCGGATGCCAGGTCTCCATGAGTCGGTGACCGGGGCGCTCACTGGGCATGGTCTTGCCCCACAGCTGACGGGACTGGCCGAGTGCGAACTCGCAGATGTCGATCATCTCCTGCACCTCACCGGCGGCCTCGGACGGGGTCTTGCCCGCCTCGACCGTGATGATCTTCGCGAGGTCCTCCTTGTGCTCGCCCAGCAGCTGTCCCCAGCGCTGGACCAGCTGACCGCGCACGGGTGCAGGGACATCTCGCCAGGCGGCGAACGCTTCGGCGGCTGCGCCGATCTTCTCCGAGGCGGATTCCTTGGTGTCCGCGGCCAGTGTGCCCAGGCTCTGCCCGGTGATGGGGGAGCGGGCAGGCAGGCTCGCTGCGGCGGAGGACCCGGCGGTGAGCACGGAGGTGTCGACCCCGCAGGCTTTGAGGCCGCCGGTGAGCAGGTCGGTGATGGTCTGGTCGGTGGGCAATGCGGTCATTGCAGTCCTTTCGCTGGTGCTCCTGGTGAGCGGGAATCTGATGATGTGCGTAAGTCACGGTCGATGGGAGTGAGCAACGGTCGATGGGAAGGGGGTGCGGGGCGTCAGACGATGTTGAGCTCCTTGCGCAGTCCCGAGGTGGCAAACCGACGTTTGTCCAGGCCGGAGACGTCGACGAAGGGCTGATGGCCGGTCATGAGGTCGGCGACGACCTCCCCGACGGCCGGTCCCATGAGGAATCCGTGGCCCGAGAACCCGCAGGCGTAGAAGAAACCGGAGAGCTCCTCGGCCTCACCGATGAGCGCATTGTGATCCGGGGTCATTTCATAGAGTCCCGCCCAACCGCGTTTGGCCTCGACATTGCCCAGGGCAGGAGCACGGGTTTCGATGAGTTCGGCCAAAGTGGGCAGCCAGTCCGGGTTGCGCTTGTCATCGAAGTCCCACACATCGGCCTCGTCCGGGCAGCCGAAAAGCAAGCCGGGACCCTCTGGATGCACGTAGAAGCTCGTGCTGAAGTCGATGGTGAAAGGCATGCGCGCCAAATCGATGCCCAGAGCCGCCTCATCCACGGGCTCGCTGACCATGATCTCGCGGCGCAGCGGCCTGACCGGCAGATCAACCCCGGCCGCCTCGCCGATGAGTCCGGACCAGGCACCGGCGGCACACACGACCTGCGCACACTCGATCCTGCCCTTGCTCGTGGTCACCGCGGTGACCCTGCGGGAGCCTGCACCCTCGGACGATTCGAACCCGGTCACCTCGCAGTTCTTGAGCACCTGCACGCCCAGGCCGCGTGCGGCGCTGACATATCCGGACACCACGGCCTCGGGCGTGCAATGCCCATCGCCGGGGTTGAAGGCCCCAGCAACGATGCCCTCTGTGTCGATGTACGGAGCCAGCTCGGCCACCTCGGCGACGGTGAGCATCCGGGAATCCAGGCCCATGCGCTGCTGGAGTGCGACGTTGGCCGCGAAGGTTTCGGCATCGGCGGCGGAGTCGAGGAGGAACAGGTAGCCGTTGCTCACCAGATCGATGTCGACACCGAACTCGGTTTCGAAGTTGCGCAGCACCTCGAGGCTGCGCGTGGCCAGGGCGATGTTGACCTCATCGGAGAATTGGCAACGCACCCCGCCGGCGGCCTTCGACGTCGAGCCCGAGCCGGGGACGTTGCGCTCGACGAGAACGATGTCCTTCGCGCCGTGTTTGGCCAGGTGGTAGGCGATGGATGCTCCCATGACTCCGGCGCCGATGATGACCACCTCGGCGCTCGCCGGGGCTGTTGCTGTCGGTGATGTGCTCTCCAACTTCCACCTCTTTCGTCTCCTGCCGCAGCGACCGTCCTTGGTCGCCGCTGCAGTGGGGACGCCGACGTCGATGTCGGCGGAATGCGGCTCACTGCCCATTGTGGTTCCCGTCACGTTTAAGGACAAGAGTGAGTATATGAAAACTGTTTTTAGGAAACGTGAAAAGAGCTATGCTGTCGCCATGGGATGGACCTTGGGACAGCTGCGCACATTCGTCACCGTGGCCGAACTCGGGTCCATGACCAGGGCCGCGGAACAGCTGGGCTACAGCATCGGCGCGGTCTCCCAGCACATGAGTGCCCTGCGTCGGGCCGTCGGCTCCGAACTCTTCCTGCGCCGAGGCAGGGGGATGATCCTCGCCGAGGCTGGCCGGACGCTGCTTCCACGTGCCCGCAGCATCCTCGCCGCTCAGAAGCAGGCAGAGATGGCGATGCTGGGCAGGGATTTCCGCAGCGAGGCCATCGTCACGCTCGGCGTCTTCGGCTCCGCCTCGACCAGGGCGCTACCGTCGATCGTCAGAGCACTTGGCCAACGGCACCCACACATCGAGGTCCGAGCCCGCGAGATCAACGTCGAGACGATGTCGGCGGCCGTCATCGACGGAGCCATCGATCTGGGCATCGGTATCAACTATCCGGCCGTGCCCCTGCCGCCCATGCGGGGGCTGAGCTGGAGAACCGTCGCCAGCGAGGACTTCGGCATCGTCGTGCCCGCGGGTGCACCGCAGCTCACACCACAGGACCTGGCCGAAGCGGATTGGATCCTGCCGCCGGCCGAAGAGCTCTTCGGGCGAGCGATGCGACTGGCCACCTCGGCGCTGGGCATTGCCGCCAAGGAGACCCACATCGTCACCGACACCGCGGTCGCGCTCGCCCTGGCCGGGACGGGACTCGGCCTGACGCTGGCGACTCCGATCATGATGTCCCTGGGCGGGCCTGACGTCGATCTGCATCCCATCGCCGAGGCGGGCGGCCGGGAGATCATCGTGCTGACATCCCCGGACCCGGCAGATCCGGTCGCCGCCGTCGCCGAGGTGGTGGCCGAGGTCTTTCGTCCTAGGATGGGGCCATGAGCTTCGATCATCAGTGGAACCGCATCCGTGAGACCAACCCCGACCACTCCGCGAACTACGCCGAGAGGTGGCGCAACCTCGCTGCCTCGGGTCACGACATCGGGGGAGAGGCGCGGTTCGTCAATGCGATGGCGCCGCGTGGGGCGCGCATCCTCGATGCCGGCTGCGGAACCGGTCGGGCCGGTGGTCTGCTCATCAATGAGGGCCACACCGTCTACGGTGTCGATCTCGACGAGTTCCTCATCTCTGTCGCCGAGGAGGACTTCCCGAGCGGTGAATGGCACACCGGCGACCTGGCCGAATTCGATTTCGCTGGCGCAGGCATCAATGACATCGACGTGGCGTTCTGCGCCGGCAACGTCCTGTCCTTCCTCGACCCGGCCTCACGTCGCCAGACCTTGTCGAACATCAAATCGACGCTGAAGCCCGGTGGACGCTTCGTTGCCGGCTTCGGAGCCGGCCGCGGCTATGACTTCGCAGACTTCATCGACGATGTGAAGTCGACCGGCATGCTCGTCAACCTCAAGCTGGCCACCTGGGAGCTCCACCCCTTCGAACCAGACAGCGGATTCCTCGTCCTCATCGCCGAGCGCGTGTGAGAGATGCGGCGAATATGATTTGCTGGAACAGACAGAGCCAATTCGAGATGAAGTGAGGTCAGCATGATTTTCATCGTTGTGAAGTATGACGTGAAGCCCGAAAGCGTCGAGAAGTTCCCCGAAGCGGTGCGCACCTTCACCGAGGCGACACGGTCGGAGCCGGGCAACCTGTGGTTCGAATGGTCCAAGAGCCTGGAGAAGGACAACGAGTTCGTCCTCGTCGAAGCATTCACCGACGAAGGGGCAGAACCTCACGTCAAGAGCGATCACTTCGCCGCCGGACTCGAAGCCATGCGCCCCCACCTGGCATCGACGCCGAAGATCATCTCGCGCAAGATCGACGGCGAAGGCTGGGACGAAATGGGCGAACTCCAGATCGACTGATCGGCACCTTCCTCTCACCGCCTGCATTGCGACGACCCTGTTGAAATGGGTCTGGGTTGCCTAGACTTCTCCCATGGCAACCAAAGCGATGAATGTGCAGGCGATCGAGAAAGCCCTCGGCGAACCCTGGGCTGACACTCGGGCCCGCCTCGAAGCGGCTGGGGGAGCGTCGGCGAGTCACAAGGAACTCGCCGACGCCCTCTACCCGCAGTTCGACGGGGTCGTAGAAAAACACGGGTGGTGGGTCCAAGGCGCGGTCGTGGCCTATGAGCAGGAGATCGGCAGACGTGTGCCGGGCCAGCGCGCCGACGGAACCTTCGACGTCGCAGTCTCGCGCACCGTGACCGGTACGCGAGACGATGTCATCACCCGCTTCGCCTTCCTCATCGACGAGGGAACGCTGGCAGGCGTGGCTCTCGACGGTGAGGCGCGCACCTCGACGACTGAGAAGCGTTCCTTCTGGCGGGCGAATCTCGAGGACGGAACCAAGTTCGAGGCCGCGGCCGAACCGAAGGACGAAGGCAGGACGATGCTGGTGCTCACCGCGTCGAAGCTGCCCAGCACCGAGGCCCTCGAGGAGCGGCGAGCCGCGCTCAAGGAGCTCCTCGGGCAGCTCTGAGTATGCGATCGCCTGTGGCTGGCGGGACCTTCAGTGCCTCAGCCGCCGACGATCGGATTCCACGTACCGAACGCATGCGCGGCCACGATCGCGAGAACGCAGACGGCCACTGACACCGTCACAGCCACACCATCCCCGGCGCCGAAGGTCGAGCGCCTGCGCCAGGTCCGTCCGGGACGACCGAACGCCCTGCCCTCCATGGCCATGGCCAAAGTGGTACCGCGTCGGATCGACTGCACCAGCAGCACGAAGATACCGGCGAAGAGACTCCCCGTGCGCCGCACGATCGAACCCCCGGCGAGGCCCCTGGCCCGTCTGGCCATCGCCAAAGTCTGCCATTCGCTGACAAGCAGCCCGAGCAGTCGGCTCGCCGCGAGCACCGAGACGACGACCACCTCGGGCAGGTGCAGCCGCTGGATGAGCACATCCGCGAGGTCACGAGGATCAATGGTGGAGGCCAGGACGATGAGCGGAATAGCCAAGGCCAAGGCACGCAGGAAGATCGCGGCCGCTGCCTCGAGAGAACCCGTCGTCATCAGGACCGGACCGAGGTCGATGACCACCGCACCGGTCTTCTCTGCCAGAATCGCCGTGCCCCACGCCGCCAGAAGTGCGCCGAGAGGCAGGAACCACAGACGCTTGAGTGCAGCTATCAGGTCCAGCCCCGTCGTCGGCAGTGCGAGCAGGCAGAACCCCAGGACGACTCCCGCCGAGACCATGTCGATGCTCAACAGTGTTCCGACCATGAGGATGAGCGCCACAGCGATCTTCGTCAGCGGATTGCATCTGACCAGTGCCGTGGTGCGCACCAAGGGAATGAGCTGGCCGGGATCATGCACCGCGACCTCGGTGCCCGTGGCAACTGTGGCTCGCCCAGCCGGATCGGTGTGCTCGATCGCGTGCTCACGCAATTCGCTCACCTGCCTTCGTCCTCCGACTCAACTCGACCCGCCTGGCCCCGATGGCGTCGAGGAACGCATGGTCGTGGCTGACCGCGACCACGGCGGACCCGCGGGCAAGGACGTCGATGAACTGCTCGACCAGACCGGCCCAGGTCAGGGCATCCTGGCCGAACGTCGGTTCGTCGACGACGAGCACCTGCGGCCGCGGCGCCATCATGGCAGCCACCGACAGGCGACGCTTCTCACCGCCCGAGAGGCCCTGTGGATGGGCCTCGGCGAGCTTCTCAAGTCCCAGCACCTCGAGGAGTTCGGCGACGCGATCGTCGACCTCGGCACTCGACCATCCGGCCAGCCGCGGTCCCAAGGCCAGCTCCTCGGTCACACTCGAGCGCAGGAACTGATGTTCGGGTTCCTGGAACACCATCCCGATGCGAGGAGCCAGAAACGCTGAGGGCCACCGGAAGGGTCGGGCATGCTTGGCACCATCCCGCAGATTACCGACAGCTCTCACCTCTCCCTCGAATTCCCGGATGAGGCCGGCCAGGGTCAGCGCCAAGGTCGACTTGCCGGCCCCGTTGGCGCCGACGATGCCCAGGGCCTCACCGGACCGAACGGACAGATCGAGGCCGGTCGCCGCGGGAACCTTCGCGCCGGGGCGAGCCACACTGAGGCACTCAGTCGTCAGCACGACCTCGCCGTCGGGGTGGGGGAGCGGTTCCGCACCAGGCTGCACCGCAGGGTTGGAGGGTCCGGCCGTCTCCGGCACCCAGATCCCACACTCAACCAGCACCTCGGCGAGCGCAGGATCACCGAAGACCGACCTCGGCGGACCCTGGGCAAGCAGGCCCGCTGGGCCGAGGACGATCACGGTGTCCACGTGATCGAGCCACAGTCCGACCCGGTGTTCGACGATGACCATCGTCGCCGAGGTAGCCGCCTGGGTCTCGAGGACAGCATCCCGAACGGAGGCGGCGGAGTCCGGATCGATATTGGCCGTCGGCTCATCGAGGATGATCACCTGCGGTGCCATCGCGTGGATTCCTGCCAGCGCCAGACGCTGCTTCTGTCCTCCGGACAGTGCAGCGGTGGGATGGTCGTGGGGGAGACCCAGGCCCATTGCCGCAAGGGAAGTTGGAATGCGAGCGGCGATGACGTCGGCGGGCAGGCCCAGATTCTCCATGCCGAAGGCGACATCATCACCGACCCGGGAGAAGATCACCTGCGAATCGGGGTCCTGGAGGACCAGCCCGGTCTCACCTCGGCGCGGATCCGGTGGACGGTCACCGATGAGAAGCTGACCATCTGCCTCACCCGACTCGGCAGGCAGAACTCCGGCGGTCGCATGCAGGAGGGTGGTCTTACCTGCCCCGGACGGGCCGAGCAGAAGCACCTTCTCACCTGCTGCGATGTCCAGATCGAGGGGACCGACCGCGGGTTCATCACGGTCGGCATGGCGCCACGAGAACCCGCGGGCGCGAATCGGCAGGGCCATCAGCGCGCTCGGCCGGAGGCGAAGGCGCTCAGGGCCCCGGTCTTCGCGATCGCCCGGTAGGCGAACCAGGCGCCGATGCCGGAGATGACGATGCCGGAGATGATCGCGCACACGGCATAGGCAGCCTGGTAGCCGAACTGCCATTCGGCGTTGTACATGATGTTCTCGCTCACGGACATGAACGCGGCGGCCAGCAGCCCGGCCAAGCTCGTGACCCACAGGGTGAACCTGCGATAGCCGAAGGCCGCGAAGATGAGTTCGGCGCCGAGGCCTTGGATGAGTCCGGAGAGCAGAACGGTGGCTCCGAAGTGAGAGCCCAGCACCGCCTCGACGATGGCGGCGATCATTTCGCACAGCAGAGCGGCACCGGGTTTGCGGATAATGGCACCGGCCAGAGGGCCGGCGAGGACCCAGAGGCCGGCGATGAGGCCGATCGATGGAGGGAAGGCCTGGAACCCGAGTTCGAGGACCTTCCAGCTCAGGGCCAGGACCCAGAAGATGAGTCCGACGCCGATTCCCAGCACGGCGGTGACAACGTAGTCGACGACCCGCCACTGCTTCGTCGCCGGTACCTGGGAATAGTGGGGCGCGGTCTTCACAGCGGAATCCGGCGCAGTCATTTCTGGCATAGTGCCTCCTCATATCAAGGAGGGGTAGAAGAGTCTCGACTTCCTTCGGCGGTGCTAGCCGCATCAGGTTCGAGGGTCTGCAGCTTCATCTGCACTCTCAGCGCCCCTTTCGGCGCTCCCCTGTCGTGAGAACCACTGTACCCCAGTCGACGCGCAGAGCTCGTTACGGAAAGTTCACCTGCCGTTGACTCGGCGGTCGCACGTCGGCGGCGGAGCTTTCATTACCGACGGGTAGGAATATTCGGGTGAAAGCACAACACCTGAGATCTCCGATGAGTATTCTGTCCGTTTCGGCACTGCTGGCGGCTCTCGTCGCAGTACCTGTCCCTGCGCATGCCGGGCTCACACCTGCCGAGCCCACGCAATCGCCCTCGACCTCGCCCTCGACGCAGCCAGAGGCGGACGAGGAGTCCGCGATCTCCGATGTGGTGCTGCAGGTCGGGGCGGATGAGAGCGCTCGCAACCTGTCATGGATGAGCGAGAACTCCGGTGAGGGCGAGGTCCGCTGGGCTAAAACCTCGGAGCTTGAGGGCTCGGCTCTGCCCGAGGATGCCCATAGCGCCGAGACCAGCGACTCGGGCCTGTCGACCGATCTCAAGCGCCACTACAATCATGCGAGCATGACCGGTCTGGAGCCGGACACCGAATACTCCTACCAGGTCGGCAGCGAAGAGGATGGCTACTCAGCCGTGGCGCAGTTCGACACGGGTGGTTCCGGCGGCGACAGCGAATTCCTTGTCTTCGGTGACCCGCAGGTCGGTGCCGGCGGCGGGCAGCCTGATGACGCGACTGGTTGGGACAGGACCTTGAACTCGGGGCTGGAGACCGCGCAGGATCCGCGGTTCTTCTTCTCTCTGGGCGATCAGGTGAACTCAGCAGGTGACCAGGGGCAGTACGAGCAGTACCTGGCTCCGGAGGCGACTCAGGAAGTTCCGCAGGCGACGACGATCGGCAACCATGATGTCGCTTCGAAGTCCTATGAGCAGCACTTCAACCGCCCGAACGTGAGCAGCGACCACGGTGAAGGCGGACTCGTTGCGTCCGGCGGTGACTACTGGTTCATCGATTCGGGGGTTCTGTTCATCAATATCAACTCGAATGACTCCGACACCGACGAGCATGCGGAGTTCATCGATGAGGTCGTGGCCGAGCACGGGGACGAGGCGCGCTGGACGGTCCTCGGGTTCCACCATTCCATCTATTCGACCGCGACCCACAACAGCGACCTCGACGTGAAGCGGCTGCGTGAGGCGATTCCACCGGTGGCTGCGCGCAACGACATCGATCTCGTGGTGTCCGGTCACGACCACATCTACAACCGGACCTTCCTCATGGATGCCGAAGGCAAGAAGGTCGAGTCTTCCGATGCCGGTCTCGAGCAGGAGAAGGAGGAAGGGCAGACGATGTACCTGACTCTGACCTCGTCCTCGGGATCGAAATTCTACGACTATGTTCCGGGTCTGGATTGGGAGGCCAAGAGCGTCCACAACGACATCCCGGCCTTCACCCGAGTGCGGGTCAGCGACGAAGCGCTGCGCGCGACGACCTACGAGGTCCCAGCAGAAGGCGCGCAGCAGGCTGAAGCACAGGCGGCGTCCGAGAAGATCGACGATGTCGAGATCACCCGCTCCGGCGATGACGCACCCGAGCCGGGAACCGACGCCGGAGCAGACGCTGACGCAGAAGACGCTGCAGCAAGCTCCGACGGTTCCTCGGCAGACGCCGACAGTGCTTCGGCGGACGCGGATGGTGCTTCAGCCGAAGCGGACAGCGTGTCAGCTGAAGCCGACGGCGCGTCACCGGAGGCCGACGGCACTGATTCAAGCGACGGCTCGAACAGTGCGGATGCGGGCACCAGCTCGGACGGAGCTGAGTCCGACTCGGACTCGGACTCGGAACGTGCCGATTCTGACGCTGCGACTGCCGGCACGACTGACAACGACGGCACGACTGAGGCTGAAGGTACGACTGACAACGACGGCACAACCGAATCCGACGGCGCAGACGCGAACGCCGCCTCCGCTGCCCCCGCCGACTCCGGCACAACCTCGGCGAACTCAGATTCAGCTGCGGACGGCGGCGATCTGCCGCGCACCGGTACTCAGCTCGGACTGCCGATCGGCCTCGGTGCGGGCGCAGTCATCATCGGGGCCGTGCTGCTGCTCGTGTCCAAACGTCGCCGCAGCCTGCGCTGACGCAGCCGGCGCTGAGCCACTCTGCGCTGACGCGCTCGGCTCAGCTCGGAACGACCATGACCGGGCCATCGGCATGATGGAGGACTCCGCGTGACACCGAACCCAGAAGTGCACTTCTGACTGCTCCTCGCCCGCGAGTGCCGAGGACGGTCAGCTGTGCGGTCTTCGTGGCTTCGAGGAGTTCCTCGACAGGGTCGCCGATGGGCACCTCGGCACTCACCAGCAGGTCGGGGAACTGCTGGGCCACTGCCGCGACTTCGGCCTCGAGCGCTGTCTCGAGTTGCTTCTTCCTTCGTCCGGAGACCTCGGCGCTCAGCTCGAGTTCGGGGTACCAGTAGAGCCACTCGTCTCCGGCCGGGAGGACGGAGACGATGTCGAGTGCGGCATTTCGCGAGTTGGCGACTTCGGCAGCGGTGAACATCGCCAGTCGCCCAGCGTCTGAGCCGTCGACTGCGACGACCACGCGCGCACCGTCCGGCTCCGTGCGGTGGTCCGGGACGACGATCGTCGGGCAGTGGGAATGGGCGGACAGTGCCGTAGACACCGAGCCGAGAATTCGGCCCATGAATCCGCCCCGGCCTCTGGCTCCCACGACCACGGTCCGGGCGTGGGCGCTCAGATCCCTCAGCACCCCGGCTGCGTCGCCCTGATCGGCCCGGTAGGAGACCTTGCCCGCATGGTCTCGCAGGAGTCCGGCTGCCTCGCCGAGGCGCTTCTCGACCGCCCGAAGTGCCGCTTCCTCCTCGTTCTCCTCCGGCATTGATGCGATGTTCGGATAGATCATCGCGGGAACGGTATAAGCGGCGACGACGGTGAGAGGGGCTTTGCGACGCGTGGCCTCGGCTGCTCCGTATTCGAGGGCGCGCGCGGCGAGTTCGGAGCCGTCGTAGCCGACGAGGATTCCGAGGTTGGTCGATGTCTGGTCAGCGGAGCGGTTCTCGGCAGTCATGGCAGACCTCCCGTGGGGCCGACTGTACCCGGACGAGGACGATGGCCCCGTCATCAGAACCGTCCTCGTGGACTCAGTCTACCAAGGTTCTTCTACGGAATGTAGAAAACCTTTCAGATCGCGAAGCCCATATGAGCCAGCGCGTAGCGGAGGATGTGCTCCTGGCCGTGGCACATCTCGCCGACGATGTCGGAGCGCAGCGTCTCCTCCGGTGTCAGCCAATCGAGGCTCAGCGCATCCGCGCGAGGAGTGCACTCGCCGCGGACTTCGAGGATGAAGCACATTGAGATCGCATGCTGGCGGGGATCGTGGAGGAGTGACGAGCCTTCGGTGGGAAAGTACTCGGCGATGTGGAACGGTGCGATCGCAGGTGGGATGACTGGCAGTGCCATCGGTCCGAGGTCATTCTCCGCATGGCGCATCAGCGCCGAGCGGATGCTCTCGTGGAAGCGGATCCGCCCGCCGACGACCTCTCGCCCCAGCGTTCCGTCGTCCAGGCTGCGCAGCAGGAGGCCGATTCGCTCGACGTCTCCCGATTCGCCCACTCGTACGGGGATCGCATTGACATAGGGGATTGGCAGTCGCCGTCGCAGCTGAGCGAACTCGGCATCGTCGAACCAGTTCTCGTCGAAGTCCAGAGCAGTGCGCGTCATGGATCAATTGTGGCACAGTTCACTGGCGGCTCAGCCTGACAGGCAACAGTGACGCAGATCACTCTCGTTGGTATTATTGAGAGTATGGTCTTCGCGAATGCAGGCACCCTTGGGGTTCGACCCGGACAGCGTGACGCCCTGGTTGAGCATCTGACCGTGCGCAGCGATCATCTGTCTCGCGTCGGCTGTCTCAGCTACGAGGTCGGCGTCAACGATGAGCAGCCGGACACCGTCTTCGTCGTCGAGCTGTGGGAGAGTGCCGAGGCGCATCGGGCCTCGCTGGAACTCCCTGAGGTGCAGGCCTCGATTGCAGCCGCCCGCCCCATGCTGTCGGGAGAGTTCGGTGGATTCCACTTCGACGTCATCGGATCCCCACTCCGTGACTGAGCGTTCCGTGACTGAGCGTTCCGCAAGTACTTCACGACTGAGTCCTCGCACCGGAACCTCCTGGAATCACTGCCCTCCACCGCGACTGTCCAGCCGAATTTCGGTAGGCGGGACCGGGTGGTGGGATCGAGGTTCCTTCGGGTAAAGTATCTTGATGTCGAGATAAAATTCTGACCAGACCGTGACAGAGAAGTGACGTAGCCTACAGTTGTGTCAGCCACTCTCAGACCTGAACGGTCAAGGACGTTTGAAGGGGTTAACCATGATCGATCATGAAGTCCGCACGTACAAGAGCTCAGAGAACCTGGCTCGTGAAGACCAACTCGCCTGGAAGATCGCCGAGGTCGCCTCAGACCCGACTCCAGTGGATTCAGAGGTCACCGAAATGGTGATCAACCGCGTCATCGACAACGCCTCGGTAGCCGCAGCTTCGGTGCGCCGCTCGGCCCCGCTGCACGCTCGGGAACAAGCACAGACCCACCCCTACTCACCCGGAGCCACAGTCTTCGGTCTGCCACTTGGTGAGCACTTCTCCCCGGAATGGGCAGCCTGGGCCAACGGGGTCGCCGTTCGCGAACTCGACTTCCATGACACCTTCCTCGCCGCCGAGTACTCACACCCCGGCGACAACATCCCACCTGTCCTCGCAGTCGCCCAGCACAAGGGAATCAGCGGCAAGGACCTCATCAACGGCATCGCCACCGGCTACGAGATCCAGGTCGACCTGGTCAAGGGAATGTGCCTGCACGAGCACAAGATCGACCACGTCGCCCACCTCGGCCCATCGGCAGCAGCCGGCATCGGCGCCATGCTCGGCCTCGACACCGAGGTCACCTTCCAGGCCATCCAGCAGGCCCTGCACGTGACCACCGCGACCCGCCAGTCCCGCAAGGGCGAGATCTCCTCGTGGAAGGCACACGCTCCTGCGTTCGCCGGCAAGATGGCCGTCGAGTCCGTCGACCGCGCCATGCGCGGCGAGGGCGCACCCAACCCGATCTACGAAGGTGAAGACGGCTTCATCGCCTGGATCCTCTCCGGCCCCGAGGCCCGCTACACCATCCCTCTGCCCGGTGCAGGCGAGGCCAAGCGCGCGATCCTCGACACCTACACCAAGGAGCACTCCGCCGAATACCAGGCGCAGGCGCTCATCGACCTCGCCCGCAAGCTCGGCGGCGAGATCGAGGACCTGACGAAGATCAAGCGCATCGTCATCCACACCTCGCACCACACGCACAACGTCATCGGCACCGGCGCGAACGATCCGCAGAAGATGGATCCCAAGGCCAGCCGCGAGACCCTTGATCACTCGATCATGTACATCTTCGCTGTGGCCATGGAGGATCAGGGCTGGCACCACGAGCACTCCTACGCACCCGAGCGTGCCGGACGTCCCGAGACAGTCAAGCTGTGGCACAAGATCGAGACCACCGAAGACAAGGAATGGACTCGCCGCTACCACTCGACCGATCCCAACGAGAAGGCCTTCGGTGGCCGCGTGGAGATCGAATTCGAAGACGGCTCGACCCTGGTCGATGAGATCGCCGTGGCCGACGCGCACCCCTTCGGTGCCCGTCCCTTCGCCCGTGCGAACTACATCGAGAAGTTCAAGACCCTGTCCGAGGGCATCCTCACCGGTGCCGAGCAGACTCGCTTCATCGACCTGGCCGAGAACCTCGAGAACCTCGACGCCAAGGGCGTGGCCGAACTCAGCTTCACCGTTGACGGCCTCGAGCACACCGGCTCGAAGGGCATCTTCTGATGTTGGGGGCAACCACAACGCCGGCTGAGCGCCGCGCGAAGTTCCGTGAGCTCCTCGCCGGTGACCAGATCGTCCAGTTCCCCGGAGCCATCAATCCGATCAACGCTCAGATCATCGAGCAGACCGGATTCGAGGGCGTCTACATCTCCGGAGGTGCCTTCTCCGCGGCCATGGGCCTGCCCGACATCGGTCTCACCACCCTCACCGAGGTGGCCGATCACGGACGCAACATCGCCCGGGTGACGAACCTGCCGACCTTCATCGATGCCGACACCGGCTGGGGTGAAGCCATGAACGTGGCCCGCACCATCCAGGAATTCGAAGACGCCGGAATTTCGGGGATGCACCTCGAAGACCAGGTCAACCCGAAGCGCTGCGGCCACCTCGACGGCAAAGAGGTTGTCACCGCTGCTGAGATGTCCAAGCGCATCAAGGCCGCCGTCAAGGGCCGTCGGGATGAGAACTTCGTCATCAGTGCCCGCACCGACTCCCGCGCAGGCGAAGGTCTGGACGCGGCGATCGACCGCGCGAAGGCCTACGTCGACGCCGGAGCGGACCTGATCTTCCCCGAAGCCATGCGGGACCTCGGCGAATTCGAGAAATTCGCCAGCAGCGTGGATGTTCCGATTCTGGCGAACATGACAGAATTCGGAAAGAGCGAACTGTTCACGACCGAGCAGTTGGCGAACGTCGGAGTCAAAGTCGTGATCTACCCGGTCACAACTCTGCGTCTCGCCATGGGTGCGATCAAATCGGGCCTGCAGACCATTCGCGACCAGGGCACACAGGTGGACCTGCTCGAGGGAATGCAGACCCGTGCGGACCTGTACGACACGATCGACTACGCTGCGTACAACGATTTTGACGCGGCCGTATTCAACTTTTCACAGGAGGGTCACCAGTGACCGAAGAAATCAAGAAGGGCCTCGCCGGCGTCGTCGTCGACACCACGGCCGTTTCGAAGGTAGTCCAGGAAACGAACTCGCTCACCTACCGCGGCTACCCCGTGCAGGAGCTCGCAGCCAACTGCAGCTTCGAGGAAGTCGCCTATCTGATCTGGAACAGCGAACTGCCGACCAAGGCTCAGCTCGAGGAATTCCAGGCCCGCGAGCGTGGGCAGCGCGGAATCGACGACAAGCTCGTCCAGCTCATCCTCGATCTGCCCAAGGACTGCCACCCGATGCACGTGGTGCAGACCGCGGTGTCCTACCTCGGCGCCGTCGATCCTGATGCTGATGTCGAAGGCGAAGAGGCCAACCTGGCCAAGGCTGAGCGTCTCTACGCACAGCTGCCGACGATCGTGGCCATCGACCACCGTCGCCGCCACGGCCTCGACCCGGTCGCGCCGACGAAGGACCTCGGCTACGCCGCGAACTTCTTCAAGATGGTCTTCGACGAGGTTCCCGACGAGGCAGTCGTGCGCTGCTTCGACATCTCGATGATCCTCTACGCGGAGCACTCGTTCAACGCCTCGACGTTCACCACCCGCGTCATCACCTCGACGACGGCTGACCTGTACTCGGCAGTCGCCGGCGGCGTCGGCGCCCTCAAGGGACCCCTCCACGGCGGTGCCAATGAGGCCGTCATGGCGATGCTCGAAGAGGTCGGCACTGCCGACAAGGCATCGGTGTGGATCGACGATGCGTTGGCGAAGAAGGCCAAGATCATGGGCTTCGGACACCGTGTCTACAAGAACGGCGACTCGCGCGTGCCCACCATGCGCAAGGCCTTCGAGAACATGGTCGAGGCCAAGGGCGCAACCGATCTCCTCGATCTCTACAACGCCTTCGAAGAGGACTTCGTGGGTCGTAAGGGCATCTACCCGAACCTCGACTACCCGTCAGGCCCGGCTTACCACCTGATGGGCTTCGACACCGATCAGTTCACACCGATCTTCGTCATGGCCCGCATCACCGGCTGGACCGCTCACATCATGGAACAGCAGGCCAACAACGCTCTGATCCGTCCGCTGAGCGCCTACGACGGTCACGAGCAGCGCGAAGTTCCCGCAGACCGGGGCTGAGAAGCTCACGCTGAAAGGCTGTGCACATGACCGTTGACGGCACATACCGTCCGGTCGATCTCGAGGGTTTCGACTTCACCGTCACCGGTGGAGTCGGAACCCTCGTCATCGATCGGCCCGAAAAACGCAATGCCATCTCCCGCCCGATGTGGCGGGCACTGCCGGACATCATCGCCGGTGTCGACGCCGATGACTCGATCGGTGCACTCGTGATCACGGGTGCCGCCGGGCACTTCTCCGCCGGCTCCGACATCGCCGATCTCAATGTTCCCCTCGATGATTTCTGGGAGCTCAATTCCACCGCCGAGGCGGCTGTGGCCAACTCGCGCACCACGACGATCGCGGCCATCACCGGCAACTGCGTCGGTGGAGGGACCGAGATCGCGGCGGCCTGCGACATCCGCATCGCCGCCCCCGGTTCGATCTTCGGGGTCACGGCTGCGAAGCTCGGGCTCGTCTACCCTCCCGGTCCGACTCGGCGTCTGGCGAGCGTTCTCGGTGACGCCTGGGCCAGGTATCTGCTGGTCACCGCATCGATCGTGAAGTTCGACCAGATGCGCGAACTCGGCTTCTTCCACGAAGTCTCCGAGGCTCCGCTGGCGTCGGCACAGACGATGGGGGAGAAGATCGTCGGTCTCTCACGACTGTCCCAGCTGGGATCCAAAGCAGTCCTGTGCGGGGAGCTGACGGAGAGCGCCACGGCCGATTCCGCCTTCAACCCACCGCAGTGGCTCGATGAGGCCTACCAGGCAGAGATCGCCCGCGGACAGGAGGCGTTCTTCGCCAAGCGCCCGCCCGAGTTCGGCTTCCGGGGCACGGACTGGGTCGAGGAATGAATTCTGAGGTTAAACTGATCGAATGCGCCTAGCAGTCCTCGATATCGGGTCCAACAGCGTCCACCTCCTCGTGGTCGACGCTCATGTCGGAGCCCCTCCCTTGCCCGCGACCTCCCACAAAGAGGTCCTGCGCCTCGCCGAGTACCTCGGCGACGACGGCATGATCGACGCGGCCGGTCAGGAGCGACTGCACAACTTCATCGCCGAGGCGGTGGAGATCGCCGAGGACCAAGGATCGGAGCAGATCCTGGCGTTCGCCACCTCGGCGGTCAGGGATGCACCGAATGGTGCCGAGCTCATCGACTCCATCAACGCTCAGCTCGGGGTCACCCTCAACGTGATGTCGGGCAAGGACGAAGCACGGGTGACGTTCCTGGCCGTCAGGCGCTGGTTCGGCTGGTCGGCGGGGAAGATCCTGCTGCTCGACATCGGCGGCGGCTCCCTCGAGATCGCGGCTGGGCAGGACGAATACCCGGAAGCCGCCGTGTCGGTGCCGTTGGGGGCCGGTCGGACCTATTCCGACTTCATCCCGGATCCGCTGCCCAGTGCCGAGGACATCCACAGCCTCCAGAAGTACGCCCGGTCTCAGATCGGCCGTATCGCCGGCAAGATCAACCGCGTGGGCACAGCCGACCAGGTGGTGGGCTCGTCGAAGACATTCCGCTCCCTGGCCCGGATCGCCGGTGCGGCACCCAGCGGTGACGGCATCTACGCCCCACGCAAACTCTTCCGCCGAGACCTCGCCGGGATCATCGAAACCCTGTCTTCGCGGACCCCCGAAGAACGCGCGACGCTGCCCGGAGTCTCCCAGGCTCGTGCCGGCCAGGTCCTCGCCGGAGCCATCGTCGCCGACGCCGCCTTCGCCATCTTCGACGTCAATGTGATGAGTATCTCCCCGTGGGCGCTGCGTGAAGGCATCATCATGCGCAAACTCGACCTTCTGGACTCGGCAGAGACCTCCTCGGCGATGCGGGTCGAGCTGGTCTGAGGCCTTTCGCAATCGGTCTGAGCCCTTTCGCAATTGTGCGGTGTGTTTCGCTTCTGCGCATTGCCTGTTAGATTTTTCCTAACTGCCGCGCACGGACCACCAGTTGGGACTGGGGCGCAATAATGGTGGGAACGCACACGCTCTGAGAAGGAAAAGAACTGTCAATGCGAAATGGCGAGCTGTCCCCATCGTTCCGCGATGAAGCCCTGCACACCCTGGAGAACACCAGCCCGGACGATCCGCTCGACGTCTTCGTCGTCGGCGGAGGCGTCACCGGAGCAGGTTCCGCCTTCGATGCGGCCACCCGCGGGCTGAAGGTCGGTGTCGTCGATGCCAAGGACTGGGCTTCCGGCACCTCGTCACGGTCCTCGAAGCTCATGCACGGCGGACTGCGCTACCTGGAGATGCTCGACTTCAAGCTTGTGGCCGAGGCGCTGAAGGAACGCGACCTGCTGCTCCAGCACACAGCGCCCCACCTCGTCGAACCTGTTGCCTTCGTCTTCCCCTTCGAACACCGGCTCATCGACAGGGCATTCATCGGTTCCGGCGTTCTGCTCTATGACACGATGGCCACCCGTCCCGGACGCAAACGTGCCGTGCCGATGCACCGCCACCTGGGAAAGAAGGCACTCACCGCCCATTTCCCCGGCCTGGCCGACGATGCAGCGGTCGGTGCACTCGAATACTATGATGCGAAGGTCGACGACGCCCGTTTCGTCATGACGCTCATCCGCTCTGCTGTGGGCTACGGCGCCGCCGCGGCCAATCACGTCTCCGTCATCGACTACCTCCACGACGGGGACCGGGTCTCCGGAGTCCGTGCCCGTGATGAGATGACCGGCCGAGAATTCGACATCCACGCCCGCCGCACCATCCTTGCCGGGGGAGTCTGGACCGAGGAGCAGCAGGACCTGGCCAAGGCCGACGCCGGCCTCCAGGTGCTCGCCTCCAAAGGTGTGCACATCACGGTCGAGCAGGACAAGATCAAGGCAGACCCGAACACGGGCATCATCTCGAAGACGGAGAAGTCCGTGCTCTTCGTGATCCCGTGGGAGGGCTACTGGGTCATCGGCACCACGGACACCCCGTGGGACCAGGATGTCGACGCACCGGTGGCGAACTCTGATGACATCGACTACCTGCTCAAGCATGCGAACGCGATCCTGACCGAGAAGCTGAGCCGCAACGACGTCATCGGCGTCTACTCCGGTCTCCGACCTCTGCTCCAGCCCGTGGTCAAGGAAGGTCAGGCCTCGACGAAGGTCTCCCGTGAACACACGGTGATGGAGATCGAGCCCGCTCTGGCAGCGATTGCCGGCGGCAAGTTCACCACGTATCGCGTCATGGCAGAAGACGCCGTCGATTTCGTCCTCGGCGATGACGCGAAGGACCGCCGCTCCCTGACCGAATCGATCCCGCTGCTGGGTGCTCAGGGCGTCGGCG
This sequence comes from Brevibacterium sp. BDJS002, assembly GCF_028201555.1. Classification (NCBI taxonomy): domain Bacteria; kingdom Bacillati; phylum Actinomycetota; class Actinomycetes; order Micrococcales; family Brevibacteriaceae; genus Brevibacterium; species Brevibacterium sp. BDJS002. The sequence continues at coordinate 1,205,109 of NZ_CP116392.1, forward strand.
CCGTGCGTCGCGGCCAGTCCGGCATTGCCGAGAAGTACGGGTGGGACGAAGACCGGGTCAAGCGACTCATCCGCCGCTACGGCACCCTGCTCGAGGACATCCTCGAGCTCATCGACGAAGACCCCGAACTCGGTCGCCCGCTGCCAGGTGCCGAACGCTATCTGCGCGCCGAGGCACACTATGCGGCGACCTCGGAAGGTGCCGTCCACCTCGGCGACATCCTCGAACGACGGATGCGGCTGAACTATGAGGTCAGGGACCGAGGCAAGTACGCCGCCGAGGCGGTTGCGGCGATCGTCGCCCCGATCCTGGGGTGGGACGACGAACGGGAAGCGAAGGAGATCGCTGACTTCAACGCTCACGTCGACGCACAGATCGCCGCTGAATCCACCCACGACGATGCCGCGGCTGCGGCACTCGTCGAGGAAACACTCAAACCGTAAATCCGCTAAGCAGGACAAACATAGGAGTTTGTGAGATATGGGTACTATTTTCCTTTATGAGATCGGCGGAACGGCGATGCTCATACTGCTTGGCGTCGGCGTCGTCGCCAACGTGGTGCTGGGCAAGACCAAGGGCAACGGGGGAGGCTGGCTCCTCATCTCGTTCGGCTGGGGCCTCGCGGTCTTCGCCGGTGTCTTCGTCGCCTTCAAGACAGGTGCGCACCTCAACCCGGCCGTGACCATCGGCATCTTGTCCAGTGGAGCCGAGGAATACGCTCCCGGCATCGCCGTGAACTTCGGCAACACCATCGCCTACCTCGCGGCCGAGATGATCGGTGCCATGATCGGTGCCTTCCTCGCCTGGGCCGTGTACAAGAAGCACTACGACGAGGAGAAGGAAGCCGGCAACATCCTCGGCACCTTCTCCACCGGTCCTGAGATCCGCAGCTACAGCTGGAACTTCGTCACCGAGGTCATCGCCACCTTCGTCCTCGTGTTCGTCATCCTCCTCTTCGGCGGAACCCCACACGAGCTCGGACCCCTGGCAGTCGGCCTCCTCGTCGTCGCCATCGGTGCCTCACTGGGCGGACCCACAGGCTATGCGATCAACCCGGCCCGTGACCTCGGGCCCCGCATCGTCCACGCCCTGCTGCCGATCCCGAACAAGGGCAGCTCGGACTGGTCGTACTCGTGGGTCCCGATCGCCGGACCTCTGGTCGGCGCCATCATCGCCGGACTGCTCTCCCGGGCCTTCATCTGAGCAGGTGGGGCGAGCCCATCAGACCCTCGTCTGAGTCACCAGCAATCCACAGCACCACCTCGACATAGGAGTCAGTATGAGTCAGGAAAAGTTCATCCTCGCCGTCGACCAGGGCACCACCTCGTCGCGGGCCATCGTCTTCAATCACTCAGGGCAGATCGTGTCCTCGGGTCAGCTCGAGCACGAGCAGATCTTCCCTCGGGCAGGCTGGGTCGAACACGACCCGATGGAGATCATCAGGAACACGAACGAGGCGATCGGTCAGGCCCTGACCCGCGCCGACATCAACCGCCACCAGCTCGAGGGCGTCGGCATCACGAATCAGCGTGAGACCACGGTGATCTGGAACAAGAACACCGGCAAGCCGGTCTACAACGCGATCGTCTGGCAGGACACCAGAACACAGAAGATCTGCGACGAACTCGCCGGAGACGAAGGTCCCGACAAGTACAAGGACCGGGTCGGTCTGCCCCTGGCCACCTACTTCGCCGGGCCGAAGGCCAAGTGGGTCTTCGACAACGTCGAGGGCGTCAAAGAGTCCGCTGAAGCCGGAGACCTGCTCTTCGGCACCATGGACACCTGGGTGCTCTGGAACCTCACCGGCGGCGTCAACGGCGGAGTCCACGTCACCGACGTCACGAATGCGTCCAGGACGATGCTGATGAACGTTAAGACCCTGGACTGGAACGAGGAGATCGCCGGTGAGATGGGCATCCCCGTCTCGATGCTCCCGGAGATCAAATCCTGCTCCGAGGTCTATGGGTACGGTGCGAAGAACGGCCTCATCATCGACACCCCGATCTGCGGCATCCTCGGTGACCAGCAGGCGGCGACCTTCGGTCAGGCATGCTTCGAGAAGGGCCAGGCCAAGAACACCTACGGCACCGGCAACTTCATGCTCATCAACACCGGCAACGAGCCTGTGGCCAGCAAGAACGGTCTGTTGACGACGGTGGCCTACAAGATCGGCGACGCCGAGGCTGTCTACGCCCTCGAAGGTTCCATCGCCGTCACGGGGTCCCTCGTGCAGTGGCTGCGTGACAACCTCGGAATCATTGCCGATGCTCCCGAGGTTGAGACGCTGGCGAAACAGGTCGAGGACAACGGCGGCTGCTACATCGTGCCGGCCTTCTCCGGCCTCTTCGCCCCACACTGGGAGTCCGATGCCCGCGGCGTGATCGTGGGTCTGACCCGCTACGTCAACAAGAACCACATCGCCCGTGCGGCTCTCGAATCGGTTGCATTCCAATCCCGCGAGGTCCTCGACGCCATGGACCTCGACTCGGGTGTCGCACTCACCGAGCTCAAGGTCGACGGCGGCATGGTCGCCAACGAAACGCTCATGCAGTTCCAGGCCGACCTCCTCGGCGTGCCCGTCATCCGCCCCGAGGTCGTCGAGACCACGGCCCTGGGCGCGGCCTATGCGGCGGGCATCGCCGTGAAGTTCTGGAACGGCGAGGACGACGTGAAGGCCAACTGGCGCGAGGGCAAGCGCTGGGAGCCGTCCATGGACAAGGACAAGGTCGATCGCGTCTACCGACTGTGGAACAAGGCTGTCGACAAGTCGAAGACCTGGGTCGACGAGGACGTCGAAGAACTCTACGGCTGACCTTCGGTCGAGGTCGATACTCGCCGAGGTGGCCCTCAGCCGAGTTCGACCGTGAACATGCGCTCTGGCACCGCTGGAGACACCCCGTCGAAGACGTGGGTGATCTCCGTGCGGTGCCAGCCGTGTTTGGCATAGAAGCGCATCGCCCGCTCATTGCCTTCGGCGACCATGAGATAGGCACGGGTGAAGCCCTGCCCACGCAGCTCGTCTTCCAACGCGTGGAGGAGGACGGCGCCGACGCCGGTGCCGAAGGCGTCGGGATGCAGATTGATCGACGCCAGCTGCCCGAGACCCGAGACATCGGGAAGTGAAGCGAGCACCTCGGCGCTATCCCTGGGCGGGCACACCCCGCCGAACCCGAGGACGCGCTCCGTCGCGGCCGAGTCTTCGACTGGCTCCAGCGCCACCAGCGTCGACATCGGATTCGACTCCTCGCCGAGGTTTCTCGCCCAGCCGGCGGTCTGGCGGTCGATGTTCAGGGAGTCGAGAATCTCATCAGCCATGATGCCGCGATAGGCGGCCGTCCACGCAGCGATGTGGACGTCGGCGATCTGGGCGGCATCAGCGACGCGGGCCCGGCGAACTCGAAAATCAGCCATTGATCCAGCTTAACGATTTCACGGCTTATGCTTTCTGAGGGAATATGGAATCTTCGGGGACTAAACTGGATGGAATGAGCAGTGTGAATCGGTCGAAGTCATCACGGAAGGTCTATACCGCGAAGAATTCAGCGCGGTCCAATTTCCGACGCCACCGTGAGTACTTCGACAAGCACGAGGTCTACGACCACGACACTCAGCACAGTTCCGAACACACGATCCGGATCGGTCTCTCCAGCTCCTCGGTCTCGCCGATGACCGTGGCCGAGACCTTCGCTCAGGCCGCCAAGCACGGCTATGACGGCGTCGAGATCATGGTCACCCACAATGCCGAGACCCGCGACGTCGACCTCATCAACGGTCTGGCCGCAGAGACGGGCCTCGAGGTCATGTCCCTGCACGCACCGACGCTGCTGTTCCTGCCCCGCGTCCTGCACAAGGACCACTGGGAGAAGCTGCGCATCACCGCGAACCTGGCCAAGGCGGTCGGTGCGAAGACCGTGGTCCTGCACCCGCCTTTCCGCTGGCAGGGGGAGTACGCACTGGGCTTCGTCGAGGGTGTTCGCCAGGTGTCGGAGGAGACCGGAGTCGTCCTCGCCGTCGAGAACATGTACCCCTGGCGCGCAGGCGTGCGCGAGATCCTCGTCTACTATCCCGACTGGAACCCTCTCGACGAGGACTATGACGCTCTCACCTTCGACTTCTCCCACGCCTCGACGGCCGGAATGAACGCGCTCGAGACCGTCTCAGAGATCTTCGACAAGCTCCGTCACGTCCACCTCACCGACGGCTCCGGATCCCTCAAGGACGAGCACCTGATCCCAGGCGCAGGCACCATGCCTGTGGCCGAGACGCTGCAGTACCTGGCCAAACACGACTGGTCCGGCGACATCGTCGTCGAAGTCAACACTCGCTTCGTGGCGAAGAAGTCCACACGAGAGCAGATGCTCGCAGACTCGCTCGCCTTCGCGCGCGAGCATCTCGGGCTCGCATCTGAGGCCAGCCACCGCAATGCCTCCAGTCATGTCCGCACGAGCGAGGTCCGCACAAATGGAAACGCCGCGCGCGAGAACCCCGCGAGCGAGATTCGTGCGAACGACGGCCAGCCGAACTCCTGAACGCACCACACGCACCACAAAAACGTGAACAACAGAAAGGCAGGTCTGATTTGACCTCCATCGCCTCCATCGGCACCGGAAACATGGGTACGGCACTGCTCAAGGGAATCCTCAGCGCCGACGAGAAGCTCGACGTTCGAGCGACGACGAATTCGGCCGCCTCGGCGAAACGACTTGCCGCGGAACTCCCCAATGCCACGGTCACCTCCGTCGAGGACGATGCCGAGGCCAACCGGAAGGCGGCCGAAGGCGCTGACTTCGTCTTTCTCGGCGTCAAGCCGTGGATGATGGCCGAGACCGTCCGCGACCTGGCCCCGAGCCTGAACGCCGACTCGGTCCTCGTCTCGATGGCCGCCGGTGTCGCCATGGCCGATCTGGCCACCCTGGCACCGCAGAACCCGATCGTGCGGATCATGCCCAACACCCCTAGTTCCATCGGGCACGGCGTCATCGCACTTGCTCCCTCCGCCGAGGTGGACGACACCATCGTGGACACACTGCGGACGCTGCTGTCGGGAGCCGGACTCGTCGTGGCCTTGGACGAATCCGAGATCCCCGCGATGACAGGGATCTCAGGCTCCGGTGTGGCCTACTTCTTCCTCCTGGCCGAGACCATGATCGCCGCTGGTGTGAAGATGGGGCTGAGCGAGGAGACCGCCAAACAGATGGTCGTGGCCACCGCGGACGGAGCAGGACGCCTCCTGACCGAGAAGCCGGACCCGAGCGCGCAGCGTCAGGCTGTCTCCAGTAAGGGCGGCACCACACTCGCAGGCCTGCAGACCTTCATCGATGCGGGACTCTTCGACACCACCGAGGCGGCAGTACAGGCTGCCGGCAACCGTTCCCTAGAGATGGAGAAGGAGAACTCCGAGGTCATCAACGGCTGAGTGTTCGAGCCAACCCGGCGGCCCAGACCATCGCCGCCGGGATCAGGGGAGCGCCCCAGCTGACCTGGCAATGGACACCGCCTCGTGCCGGGTGCCGGCAGAGAGCTTGACCATGGCCGTGTTCAGGTAGGACTTCACAGTCGACTCCCGCAGCCCCAGCCCCTCGGCGATCCTGGCATTCGACCATCCCAGCGCCACATGCGAGAGGATGTCGGTCTCCCTGGGGGAGAGGCTGATGGTCGGTGTCGGGTTCGGAAACAGCTCCGAATTGTGGCCTGAGAGGATATCGGCCAGTCGGTTCTCCACCGCAGTCAGACGCTGCCGCATTTCGTTCTCGTCGACACCCGAGCGAATCGAACGCAGCTCCGCATAGGTCCGGCGCAGCGCTTCACGGCTCGAGGACTCGAGATCGGAGTACAGGCGCTCTGGTTCGACCGGTACCTCGGCCGGTCGGGCCTGGCCGAGCCGCCCCAGGTCCACTGACAGCTGCCTGACTCGTTTGACGAGGTCACTCGTCTGCGGGGCTGCCGCATCGTAGTTCTTGCGGTGACCGCAGTAGATCATCCCCGTGACGTCACCGCCGCGCAGCGTCGGCACAGCGATGAGAACCTGGATCCCCTCGCCGAGGACCTCCTCGTCATAGTGATGAGTGATGAAGGGATCGATCCCGTAATCCTTGGTCAGCTGGGGTGTACCCTCGGTGAGCGCACGTCCACCGAGCCCCCGTCCTGTGCTGACGATGAGTGAGGACAGGCGATCTTTGCTGCCCCCGGCAACTGCTTCGACGGCGACTTCATCATCCTCGACCGCTCCGCCGAAGACCACATCACCGGTCCCGCTGCGGTGCAGAGAGTTGATGGCTTCAACGAAGAGTCGGCGAGTCTCGGCCTTCAGCGCCCGAGATTCTTTTGCTTTGACATTCATGTGAACAAGCTACCAACTTTCGGTGGTATTCCACAGTGCAGGCTGACCGCTAGTTTTGACTTGTGTGATTTAGACCACTGATGCTCGACGCACAATTCGAATGGAGAAGTAATGACCGATCCCGTCAGTACTCGGGTCGATTTCCTCGTCGAAGAGGAAAATCCCGAATTCAAAGCGCTCAAGCGCAAAAGGTTCTCGGTGGTGATACCACTGTCGATCGGATTCATGGCGTGGTACTTCCTCTACGTCATCCTGAGCACCTACGCGCACGATTTCATGTCCACGAAGGTCATCGGTGAGATCAACCTCGGGTTGATCCTCGGCCTCCTGCAGTTCGTGACCACCTTCGCGATCACGATGTTCTATGTTTCGTTCGCGAACAAGAAGCTCGATCCGCCGGCTTCGGCGATCCGTGAACGCCTCCAGCACCAGTCGGAAGGAACCACCCCATGAGCACACTTGCCATAGGAGACCTGTTCGCCTCCGGACTCGACAAAGTGTCTCAGGGCGTGACCGAGGTCGAGAACAATCCGGTTCTCAACATCACGATCTTCGCCGCCTTCGTCGCGGTGACCATGTTCATCGTTCTGCGGGCCAGCAAGAACAACAAATCAGCGTCCGACTACTACGCGGGCGGCAGGTCCTTCACCGGACCACAGAACGGCTTCGCAATCGCCGGTGACTACCTGTCCGCGGCCTCGTTCCTGGGCATCTGCGGCGCCATCGCGGTCAACGGCTACGACGGCTTTCTGTACTCGATCGGCTTCCTCGTCGCCTGGCTCGTCGCCCTGCTCATCGTGGCAGAGCTGATGCGCAACACAGGTAAGTTCACGATGGCCGACGTGCTTTCGTTCCGCCTCAAGCAGCGTCCTGTGCGCATGGCAGCAGCCCTGTCGACCCTGGCCGTGTGCTTCTTCTACCTCCTGGCGCAGATGGCCGGAGCCGGTGGCCTCGTGTCGCTGCTGATGGGCATCGACGGCAAGGTCGGCCAATCTCTGGTCGTCGCCGTGGTGGGTGCTCTTATGATCATCTACGTGCTGGTCGGCGGTATGAAGGGAACCACTTGGGTCCAGATCGTCAAGGCGGTCCTGCTCATCCTCGGTGCCTTCGCCATGACCATCTGGGTGCTCGCCCTCAACGGGTTCAACTTCTCGAGCCTGCTGGCCTCAGCAGTCAACAACTCCGGCGTCGGCGAGGCCATCCTGGAACCAGGTCAGAAATACGGTGAGAACCCGCTCGACTTCATTTCCCTGGCTCTGGCCCTGGTGCTCGGCACCGCTGGTCTGCCTCACGTCCTGATGCGCTTCTACACCGTGCCCTCGGCGAAGGAGGCTCGTCGTTCGGTCGTCTGGGCGATCTGGCTCATCGGTGGGTTCTACCTGTTCACCCTCGTCCTGGGATACGGTGCGGCAGCACTTGTGGGTGCTGACGCGATCGAGAACGCACCCGGCGGAGTGAACTCGGCGGCACCGCTGCTGGCCCTTCACCTCGGCGGGCCCATTCTCATGGGCTTCATCTCGGCCGTGGCCTTTGCCACGATCCTGGCCGTGGTTGCTGGCCTCGCGATCACCGCAGCCGCGTCCTTCGCTCACGATATCTATGCGAGCGTCATCAAGAAGGGCAAGGTCGAAGACCCCGATGCCGAGGTCAAGATCGCGCGTCGCACCGTCATCGTCATCGGTGCTGTCGCGATCATCGGCGGCATCGGAGTGCAGGGACAGAACATTGCGTTCCTCGTGGCACTCGCCTTCGCCGTTGCGGCCAGTGCGAACCTGCCGACGATCGTCTACTCGCTGTTCTGGAAGCGCTTCACCACTCGCGGCGCCGTGTGGTCGATCTACGGCGGTCTGGGATCCGCGATTCTGCTGATCGCCTTCTCCCCGGTCGTCTCCGGTTCCGAAACCGCGATGATCCCGGGAGCAGACTTCGTGCTCTTCCCACTGTCGAACCCCGGAATCATCTCGATTCCCCTCGGCTTCATCCTCGGCTGGATCGCGTCGATCACCGATAAGACCGTTGAGAGCCCCGAGCTGGCAGCGGAGATGGACGTTCGTGCCCACACCGGATTCGGCGCCGAGGAGGCTGTCGAACACTGAGTGTGAGAAATGTTGCTCGTACGACGTGATGTTCGTGCGACATGATGCTGAGGGGGTGGCTGCGGCCGCCCCCTCAGTCGTGCGCGAGGGTTGGGCAAGTCTGTGGGGAATCACAGCCGAGCATATACACTGGGGGAGTTGTCGCGATCACCGCATCACCGTGGTTTTCAGTTCGCCGTACGACGGTGCTCGGTTTCCCTCAGCAGGGCATCTGCGCTGGTGATAACGGGTGATGTGAGGATATGCGGGCGTAGCTTAATGGTAGAGCCTCGGCTTCCCAAGCCGATGACGCGGGTTCGATTCCCGTCGCCCGCTCACATTGTGTCGTGGCTTTCGTCGTCGCTCTAGTCGTGGCTTTCGTCGTGGCTCTACGGATGTCTGGCGAAGCGACCGAGAAACTTCTGACCACGCTGTCCTATGCTGTCCTGTGGCCATGTCAGTGCTGCCACATACTCTGTCATCAACGTCGTCGCCGGCCTCGCACAGATGCGATCGGACGCAGCCGCGACGAGTCGACGGAGAGAGTCTCAGTGAACAACAACGAACAGTTCTTTCGCGTGGCACGGCTGCATGCCGACCTCATGGCGGTCGATCGGGAGCTGCAGAAGATCGGGCGTGTTTCCAACGAGCAGGCAGCGATACGTGCGATCGCCCTCCACCTGCCGATTGACGACGCTGATGCGAAGGCCCTTGACGCTGCGGACGAGAAACTGGCCGAAGACAGAGCGGAACTGCTCAGGCGTCGCAGGGGACTGGTTGATCGATTGTGGCCGGACTTCCTCGATTTGGCCGACAGCGAGGTGGAACGGTTGGATGCGGAATGTGGGGCAGGCGGCTGGAACGACCTGCCCGCACGCTGCTTCGACACGCTGGAGACCGTGACGTTGTCCTTTGCTCAGCGGTTGGAGGACATGGTTGCTACCTGGAATCACGTGGGTTCGGTCCTGACCGAGTTTTCGCAGGGCCTGCCGGTCAACGACAGCACGCAGACGACTCCGCTCGGTGACTCACCAATCACACGGCTGGGACCGCGCGAGCAGGGCAGCTACGCCGGGGTCGTTATCAGAGGACGATCGATCGCGTTGGTCAGCAGACATGAGACTCTCGAATGGTTTCTGTCCGAACTGGAGTCCGAACTGTCTGTGATGATGCAGAAAGCTCGTACTCGACTGCTTGCGGGTGATGACGATCCGACAGAAGTCGAAATGGAGGCTGCATGGTAGAAGCCGATCACGACACGCTGCAGTGACCCTCTACGTTGCAGAGTCCCCCTACGGGCAGTGTCCCTCTACGGTCGACCGGCGAAGCGTCCCAGCAGCTCCACATGGCCGGCGACGATGAGCAGATCCTGCTTGCCCACTCGAGTGGTGGGCTCGGCGTAGGTGAAGTCACGGCCGGGGCTCTTGATGCCCACGATCGTGACACCGTACTTGTCGCGCACGCCCGATTCGCTGAGCGTGAAGCCCTGGATCTCCCGCGGAGGCCGCATCTTCACCACGGCGAAGTGGCCTTCATCGAACTCGATGTACTCCATCATCCGTGAGCTCACCAGGTGCGCCACCCGTCGGCCTGCATCGGATTCGGGGTAGAGGACGTGGTGGGCGCCGATGCGGTGGAGGATCTTGCCGTGGGCGGGTGAGATGGCCTTCGCCCACACCTGACCCACGCCCAGATCCACGAGGTTGGCCGTCGTCAGCACGCTGTCCTCGATCGAGGTTCCGATCCCGACGACGGCGGTGGAGAAGTCACCGGCACCCACCTGGCGCAGGGCATCGATGTTCGTGGCATCGGCCTCGACGACGTGAGTGAGCTTTCCGCTCCAGTCCTTGACCAGTTCGGCGCTGTGTTCGATCGCCATGACCTCACGACCCAGCTTGGCCAGCGTGGCAGCGGTCGATGACCCGAAGCGTCCGAGTCCGATGACCAGGATTGAGGTGTGTTCGTTAGCCAACGACCGGCCTTTCTTCGGGATAGCGGTACAGGCGCACCGAGTCCTGCATGGACAGGGCTGCCGCCAGTGTAATCGTACCGAGACGGCCGATGAGCATGATCACGGACAGGCAGTACAGGCCTGCCTCATTGACGGTGGCCGAGACCCCGGAGCTCAGGCCCACGGTGCCGAACGCGGAGATCACCTCGAACAGCACCTTGTCCAAGGGTTCGGCGGAGATCTGAAGCATCGTCAGCGTGCCGATGAAGACGATGATGGCGCCCGTGAGCAGAACCGAGATCGCGAGTTTGATCGTCGAGGAAGTCAGGCGCCGTCCGAAGACATGCACGTCCTGCAGACCGCGAGCTTCGGTGTAGGCGGCCAGCACGAGCACGGCCACGGTCGTGACCTTGATGCCGCCGGCCGTCGATGAGGACCCGCCGCCGATGAACATCATGAGGTCCATGAGCAGGTGCGAGGACTGGCTCATGTCCGCGATCTCCATCGTCGAGAACCCTCCCGAACGCGGCATCACCGCCATGAACAGGACCTCGACGAAGGTGTGTCCGGCGTTCTTGTCACCCAGCGTGTCCGGGTTAGCCGACTCGAAGATGAGGAGGAACAGGAGACCGACGGCCAGAACCACGGTCGTCGTCGTCAGGGTCAGCTTCGTGTGCAGGTCCCACTTCTTAGGATGATTCCACTGCATCGCGATCATGAGCACGACAGGGAAGCCCAGAGCGCCGACGAAGACGCCGAGCATGAGCAACGAGAGGATCCACGGATCAGAGGCGAAATAGGCTCCACCGCCCGGGTGGATCGTGAAGCCCGCATTGTTGAACGCCGAGATCGAGTAGAACACCGAGTACCAGAGGGCATCGCCGATGCTCTCACCGCGGATGAGGAACCGGGGGAACATCAGCACCGCGAGAATCGCCTCGGCGGTGACGATGGTGATGACGACGGTCTTGAGCAAGGTGCCGACCTGACCCAGATTGAGCGCCGAGGTGGCCTGCTGGGCGATGAGGCGCTGCCGGACTCCCAGCCGGCGGGAGACCGCCATGCCCAGCACCGAGGCGAGGGTGAGGATCCCCAAGCCACCGACCTGGATGCCGGCGGTGATGACCGAGATCCCGAAATCTGACCAATAGTTCTCCGTGACCACCGGGGTCAGCCCCGTCACGCAGACTGAGGACACGGCCACGAAGATCGCATTGGCGATGTGCTGGGCCTCGGAGACTGAACCGGGGTCGCGCATGCTCGCCGGCAGCATCAGAAGGATCGCGAAGAACGCCACCACTGCGACGAACGAGCCGATCGCCAGTCGAGCCGGCGAGGCAACGGCGAGGTCGTCGACGAAGTCGCGGACCCACCGACCCGGGCGCAGGAGCCGGTCGAAGCGCTGTGGGGAATTCTTGGACACAGACTCTATGGTAGATCCCGCAGCCTGCGAATCTCCGTAGGTGAGCTGTGCCATATAGCATGGTGCTCATGGCCGATAGCGATGTGTATGTCGTCTGGGACGATGCGGTGACCGGATACAACTTCGGACCCAGCCATCCCATGCATCCCCTCAGACTCGATCTGACTGCGAAGCTGGCCATGGACTTCGGCCTCTTCGACGCCGACAATGTCCACGTTCACGGCGTCAGCGACGTCGAAGAGGACACCCTGGCGAAGCTCCACGACGCCGACTTCATCGCCGCGGTGAAGCAGATCGGGGACGGAGCCGTGCTCAGCGACGAGGACGCGCGGAAATACGGGATCGGCACCGAGGACGTTCCCGGCTTCGAGAACATGCACGCCGCCTCGGCGATGCTGTTCCAGGGTTCGGTCGACTCCGCGCGGGCCATCATCTCCGGCGACTACTCCCACGCCGTGAACTTCACCGGCGGGATGCACCACGCGATGCCCGACCACGCCAGCGGGTTCTGCGTGTACAACGACATCGCCGGAGCCATCACCGAATTCCTGGGTGCGGGCTACGAGCGCATCGCCTACATCGACCTCGACGCCCACCACGGCGACGGTGTGGAGAAGTTCTTCTGGGACGATCCGCGGGTGCTGACGATCTCCATGCACGAATCGGGGAAGTTCTTGTTCCCCGGCTCCGGCTTCCCCGCCGACATCGGCGGACTGCGCGCGGCCGCCTCGGCGGCGAACATCGCACTGCCCCCGCGCACCCTCGACGCGGACTGGCTGCGGGCCTTCGACGCCACAATCCCCGCGATCATCGACGGATTTCAGCCGCAGGTCATCGTCTCCCAGCACGGCTGCGACGGACACCGCAGCGACCCGCTCACGCATATGCGCCTGAGCGTGGACGCGATGCGGGTGGCCACCGAATGGGTGCGTGACCTGGCTGCTGAACACACCGACGGAAAGTGGCTGGCCACCGGGGGAGGGGGCTACGCGATCATCGACGTGGTGCCCCGCGCCTGGACCAATGTGCTCGCGATCTCCGCGGGACTCGACATCGACCCCGGCACCCGCATTCCGGGCCGGTGGGCGCACTATGCGCAGACGAAGACCGGACGTGAGGCACCCCTGTCGATGACCGACGGCTACGACGGCTCATACAATCGCTGGTCGAACGGATTCGACCCCGAATCCGAGGTCGACCGCGCCGTGATGGGGACCCGGAAGAACCTGTTCCCATTCTTCGGACTCGACCCCTACTTCGACTGAGGCCCGCCTCCGCGCGGATCGTGCTATCGAGTGCTGTGGAACTGGACACAGTTTTGGGAAAGCAGAGGCCCAGGCGATAGAATCGTACGGTTAGTTCAATGGGTGGGCACCTGATGTTCACCTCCACCGACGATCACAAGGGGTACCCGCGTGGGCTCAGTCATCAAGAAGCGCCGCAAGCGTATGTCGAAGAAGAAGCACCGTAAGCAGCTTCGTAAGACACGTCACCAGCGTCGCAACAAGAAGTAAGACCGCGCAGGTCCTACGCCCCGTTCGAATCTGATTTCGGCGGGGTTTGTTGTCGCCCGAAGAGGAGTGTGCAGTGGTCACTTTGACCTTCCTGACACGCGCCGACTGCCACCTGTGCGAGACCGCCAGGAAGGCCATCGCCGAGGCGGTGGCTGGCAGAGACGTGAATGTGGACGAGATCGACATCGACTCCGATGACGATCTCTCCGGTCAATACGGTTGGGATGTCCCAGTCGTGTTGCTCAACGGTCGCCAGCACAGCTTCCATCGGGTCGATACGGACCGGCTGTCGAAGGCCCTTGCGGCCTTGGGCGCATGAGATCGATTGAAGGAGTGACGCGTTTACGTGGGCGAGATTCTGTCCGCCAACAGCATTGAGGGTGTCGTCCGCAAGGACGTGCCCGAACGCGTCATCTCCCGACTCCCGATCTACCTGCAGACGGTTGAGACGATCGCCGCAACGGGCCAGTCAACGGTGTCCTCGGAGACCTTGGCGGCCCGCAGCGGCGTTTCGTCGTCGATTCTGCGCAAGGACCTGTCCCAGCTGGGACGCTCGGGCCGGCGCGGAGTCGGCTACTCCTGCGAAGACCTCGCCTCGACTCTGCGCACATTCCTCGGTCTCGACCGAGCGCGCACCATCGCCATCATCGGCGCCGGTCGCCTGGGCTCGGCCCTGGCAGACTACGCAGGATTCAAACGCCGCGGACTTTCACTCACCGCAATCTTCGACACCGATGAGGCCAAGATCGGAACCGTGATCGGCACTCTGCCGGTCTCCGACCTCAACGAACTTGCCACCTGGCCCGAGAGCATCGACCTCGTCGTCATGGCAGTACCCGCAACCGCGGCACCGGCGGCGGCACACATCGCCGCCGAAGCCGGCGTGCGCGGCATCCTGAACTTCGCACCCACCGTGCTCGACGCCCCGGACTCCGTCCGTGTGCATCAGGTCGATCTGGCCAGTGAGCTGCAAGTACTCGCATACTATTCGGCGCTTGAATCGGCACCGCTCAACCCAGGTTTTGAGGAGCACAGGAATTGACTCTCTTGGTTCTCGGCATTTCCCATCAGTCGGCCCCGATCGACATGTTGGACGCTCTGGCATTCGGCACCGGCGAGGTCGGAGCACTGCGCGACGACGCACTGGCCGGTGACAATGTGGAGGGACTGGCAGTCCTGTCCACGTGCAACCGCCTCGAGCTCATCGCCGATGTCACGGCCTTCCACGGCGGACTCGCCGACCTCGGCAACGCACTCGTGTCCTCCATCGATAAGGAATGGCAGGACATCGCCGGGCACTTCTACGCCCACTACGACACTCAGGCCCAGGAGCACCTGCTCAAGGTCTCCTGCGGTCTCGACTCGATGGCGATCGGTGAGGCTCAGATCCTGGGACAGCTGCGTTCGACCTTCACCGAATCACTGTCGGCCGGAGCACTGACCTCCGACCTCTCCCATGCCCTGCAACAGAGTCTGCGGGTGGGCAAGAGAGCCCATTCGGAGACCGGCCTCGACGAGGTTGCCCGCTCACTCTTCAGCGCGGCGCTCGAAGCCGCCCAGGCTCACATCGGCTCCCTGCGAGCTGCGAATGCCCTGGTCATCGGTGCCGGAGCCATGTCGGGTCTCGTCGTCTCGGGACTGCACAAAGAGGGCGTGGCTCAGACCACGGTGCTCAACCGGACCGTGGACAAGGCAGAACGCCTCGTCGCCGAGGTGGGTGGTCGTGCCCGCGAACTGACCTCCCGGATCCTGGCAGAGGAGATCGCCGACGCCGACCTCATCATCTCCTGCACCGGCGCCCGGGAAGTCGTCGTCACCCGCGAAGACATCCAGGCTGGTCTGTCCCAGAACCCCAAGGGTGCAGCGAACAAGGCCTTCGTCGACCTCGCCCTGCCCCACGACATCGACCCCACGGTGCGCGAGTTCGAGCACGTCGCACTGTTCGGCCTCGGTGAGATCAGAACCATGCTCACCAGCTCAGAAAACCAGCGCGATGCCGCGGTCGTCGAAACCGTCGAAGCCGTGCGCGCAATCATCACCGAGGAGCTGGCCAAGCTCGAGTCCGGAGCCAAGGAACGTGCCGTTGCGCCCACCGTCACCGCCCTGCGCAGCCACGCCAAGGACGTTCTCGCCGCGGAGACGAAGCGCCTGGAGAAGAAGATCGGCGCCGACGTTGACGACAAGGCCTTCGCCGAGATCCGCAAGTCTCTGCACCGGGTCGCGGAGAAGCTGATCCACACGCCGACGGTCAAGGTCAAGGAATTGGCTGTGACTGACTCGGACGTCGACTACGCGCAGGCGCTCATGCAGCTCTTCGACCTGCCGACGAACAAGGTCGCCCATTCGATCGCGAAGCCGGAGACCAAGGTCGCCACGGCCTCGAGCGCAAATCACGTCGAGGCCGACGGTGTGCGTCCCGTCGCCGACCACACCCTCGACGTGGTCGAACCCGAGCATTTCTCCGGGCGCTCGATCCGGCTGGGCACCCGCCGCTCGAAGCTCGCACGCTCCCAGTCCACCGCGATCGCCCACCAGCTGGCGGCACTGACCGGGTGGCGTGTGGAGATCGTCGAGGTCGTGACCGAAGGTGACGTCAACATGTCGCCCCTCACCGGCTTCGGCGGCACCGGAGTCTTCGTCTCCGCCGTCAGGCAGGCCCTGCACCAGGGCAAGATCGACATCGCCGTGCACTCGCTCAAGGACCTGCCCACCACCCCCGAGGCGGGCATCCAGATGGCTGCGATCCCACCCCGTGTCGATCCTGCCGATGTCCTCATCGGCCGGGACGGTCTGAGCTTCGCCGAACTTCCCGCGGGCAGCGTCGTGGGCACCGGTTCGCCGCGCCGTGCCGTGCAGCTGCGTGCCGCCCGCCCCGACATCGAGGTTCGCGGAGTGCGCGGAAACGTCGACACCCGCATCGCCCACGTCCGCGACGGTCGACTCGACGCAGTCGTGCTCGCCGCGGCTGGAGTCCGTCGCATCGGACGTCTGGCCGAAGCCACCGACTCCCTCGATTTCGACACCATGCTTCCCGCCCCCGGTCAGGGAGCCCTGGCGGTTGAGACACGTGGAGCCGACAGCCCATTCGCCCTCGACAACGAGGTGATGGAGGCAGATGCCGAGGTCCGCACTCAGCTCAAGCGCCTCCACGATGAGACCACCGACCTGGCCGTGACCTGCGAGAGGGCGATCCTCTCCCGTGCAGAGGCCGGATGTTCGGCCCCCATCGGCGCCCTGGCCACAATTCAGGGCTCGGACTTCGTCGTCGACGCCGTCATGGCCGATGATGACGGCAAACTCGCCCGTACCCGACAGGTCGCTCCGCTGCCCACGACTCCGGATGTGGATCTGGATTCCGGCAGCGCGAAACAGCTGTCCATCACAGGCAAGGAACTCGCTCGGCTCGCCGATGAACTCGGCACCGCCGCTGCCGAGGACCTGCTGGGTCAGCTCGGCATCGATCCCGCCCAGTCCGCGGATCACCTCACCCCTGTCAAAGTCCAGGAGCAGGTATGACAACTGGTCAGGTCCAGCCCCGCCGCCTTCTGCCCGTCTCACCCCGCGTCGTCTTCATCGGCAGCGGCCCAGGTGAGTCGGGTCTGATGACGATCCGCGGCGCCGACATCCTCGCCAACGCTGAGATCGTCGTCTACGACACCCATGTGCACTCGGAGATCGTCACCGCCTACGTATCGCAGGCCACGGAGATCATCGAAGCCGCTCAGCTGGGCGCAACCGCGTCCACCCGGGGCCGTAAGCTCGCGGAGCTGGCTCGACCCGATAAGACCGTGGTGCGACTGAGCTCCGATGACGGCATCCTCTTCACGACGACGACGGCCGAGGCCGCCGTGTGCCGCAAGGCCGACGTCGATGTCGAGATCGTGCCCGGAGTCGGACTGTCCGCGGCCACCTCCGCCTACACCGGCACCGCCCTGACGACGAACCGCGTCCGCTCGGTCCGCTTCATCGAGGCCGGACCCCAGACTCACGTCGACGTCTCCCGCCACCGCAACACCACACACGTGTTCACCGGCACCGCAGCAGACCACGAGCAGGCGATTCGCGCCCTGCTCGATGACGGCTGGGACGTCGACACGAAGGTCCTCCTGGGCTGGGGCATCTCCACGACCGACCAGACGAGCGTGGAGACCTCTCTGGGCCAGGCCCTGACGATGGCTCAGAGCGGTGGAGATCGTATGGTGGTGATCATGGGACAGGGCGTGGAATCGCGAGGCGAACTCAGCTGGTTCGAGACCAAACCGCTCTTCGGCTGGCAGGTCCTCATTCCCCGCACGAAGGAACAGGGAACCTCCACCGCCGAGGCGCTCGGAGAGTTGGGTGCCGTCGGCACCGTTGTCCCCACGATCGCCGTTCAGCCCCCGCGCACGCCGACTCAGATGGAGAAGGCCATCCGGGGTCTCGTCGACGGCTCCTATGAATGGGTGGGCTTCACCTCGGTCAACGCTGTCCGTGCCGTGCGCATGTGGTTCGAAGACTTCGGCCTCGACTCCCGTTCGCTCTCGGGCGTCAAGGTCGCCGCCGTCGGCGGACGCACCGCCGCCTCCCTCATCGACTGGGGCATCACCCCCGACCTCGTGCCCGACGGCGAGCATTCGGCCCGCGGTCTGGCCGCAGCCTGGCCCGACTACGTCGATGACATCGACCCCATGAACACGGTGCTGCTGCCGCGTGCGGATATTGCCACCGAGGTCCTCGTGGCCGGCCTCCTTGAGAAGGGCTGGGACCCTGACGACGTCACGGCCTACCGGACCGTGCGCGCCTCGCCGCCACCGGCGCCCATTCGCGAAGCCATCAAGGCAGGCGACTTCGACGCCTTCCTCTTCACATCATCGTCGACGTGCGCAACCTCGTCGGGATCGCCGGGAAACCGGCATCCACCTCGGTGATCTGCTGCATCGGACCGGCCACGGCCAACACCGCGGCAGAGCACGGCCTGCGCGTCGACGTCCTCGCAGAAGAAGCCAACCTCACCTCCCTCATCGACGGATTGGTCGAATTCGCGATGTCCGCACGTGAAGACGACCTGGCGGCGGGAACCACCCCGACGCGCCCCAGCCAGAAGCGCCGCAGAAAGAAGGCCTGACATGACAATGGTCCCCGGAACCGTTCGGCCCCGCCGCCTGCGGACGACACCGGCCCTGCGCCGGCTCGTCACCGAGACGCGCCTGCACCCGGCCGATCTCATCCTGCCCATGTTCGTCAAGGAGACACTGAGCGAACCGGCGCCGCTGACGAGCATGCCCGGGGTCGTCCAGCACACCTTGGACTCCCTGCTCGAAGCCGCCAACGAGGCTGTGGACGCCGGAGTCGGCGGGCTCATGCTCTTCGGGATCCCGGAGCACAAGGACAACGACGGCTCCCAGGCCGATGACCCCGAGGGCATCCTCAACCGCGCATTGACGCTGCTGCGGGACAACCTCGGCGATACGACGGTCATCATGGCCGATCTCTGCCTCGACGAGTTCACCTCCCACGGGCACTGCGGAGTCCTCGACTCCGCCGGCGGAGTCGACAACGACGCAACACTGACGCGCTACGCCTCCATGGCCGTGGCCCAGGCACGCGCCGGAGCCCACGTGGTGGGACTGTCGGGCATGATGGATGGCCAGGTCGGGGTCTGCCGAGAGGCGCTCGACCTCGAAGGCTTCACCGACGTCGTCGTGATGGCCTACTCGGCGAAGTATGCTTCGGCGTTCTTCGGTCCCTTCCGCGAGGCTGTGGACTCGGAACTTCAGGGCGACCGCAAAACGTACCAGCAGGATCCCGCGAACGGCCGCGAGGCGATGCGCGAACTCGACCTCGACCTGGCCGAAGGCGCCGATGTCGTCATGGTCAAACCCGGCATGCCCTACCTCGACGTCCTCGCCGAGGCGGCCTGCGAATCGCCAGTGCCCGTGTGGGCCTATCAGGTGTCCGGGGAATACGCGATGATCGAATTCGCGGCCTCCGCCGGAGCCATCGAACGTGAACGCGCCATCGAGGAATCACTCATCGCCTTCAAGCGGGCCGGAGCCGACGCGATCCTCACCTACTGGGCCACAGAGGTCGCGCAGCGACTGACCTCACAGACGCAGGACGGGGCACTCTGATGAGCGAACCACGATGGCTCAGCGGCCCCGATCAGAGGGCCTGGAGAAGCTATCTCACCGGGTCACAGCTGCTGACTACGCAGCTGGACAAGGAACTGCGGGAGCACCACAGCATCGGCATGCCCGAATACGAGATCCTGGTCCGGCTGAGCGAACATGAGAACCGAACGATGCGCATGGCTCTGCTCGCGATGGACACGACGATGTCGCGTTCGCGTCTGACGCACAGTGTGGCTCGGATGGAGAAGAAGGGCCTCCTCGAGCGCTTCTCGATTCCCGAAGACGGACGCGGAGTCAACTGCCAGATGACCGATGCCGGCTGGGAGCTGCTCGTGACCATGGCTCCCACACATGTGGGAGGCGTCCGCGACCACCTCGTCGACCTGCTCGAGCCAGAGGAGATGGCGACCCTGGGGCGTGTGTTCGGCAAGGTCACCGCCCACATGCGTGAGATCGGCCAGGGGCCCGTCGATTCACCACCGACCGATGCCGAACCTTCGACGTCTGCGAACTGAGCTCACCGACTCGACTAACATCTGAACCGACCACCGATCCGGCGACCTCTTCAGGAGAACCCATGAAACACGAGATTGCGAAGTCGGCCGCGCTGTTCGAGCGCGCCGAACATGTCATCCCCGGTGGAGTGAACTCACCGGTGCGCGCCTTCAAAGCCGTCGGAGGCACCCCGCGCTTCATCACCTCGGCGACCGGAGCATGGCTGCGCGACGCCGACGGCAATGACTACATCGACCTCATCGGTTCGTGGGGTCCCATGATCATGGGCCACTCCCGCCCCGAGGTGGTCGCGGCTGTGCAGGAAGCCGCCGTCAAGGGCTTCTCCTTCGGCACTCCGTCGACCGGCGAGGTCGAACTCGCCGAGGAGATCGTGGCCCGAGTCGAGCCCGTGGACCAGGTCCGGCTCGTGTCCTCGGGCACCGAGGCGACCATGAGCGCCATCCGATTGGCGCGCGGATACACGGGTCGGGCGAAGATCGTGAAGTTCGCCGGGTGCTACCACGGACACGTCGACGCGCTTCTGGCCCAGGCCGGATCCGGTCTGGCGACCTTCTCCCTGCCCGACACCCCGGGTGTGACCGGTGCACAGGCCTCGGACACGATCGTCGTCGACTACAACGACGCAGCCGGCCTGGAGGCCGTCTTCGCCGAACACGGTGATGAGATCGCCTGCGTCATCACAGAAGCGAGCCCGGGCAACATGGGCGTCGTGCCTCCTCGCGACGGCTTCACCAACACCATCCGCTGCCTGACGAAGGCCCACGGTGCTTTGATGATCAGCGACGAAGTGATGACAGGCTTCCGCGTCTCGGCCGCAGGCTGGTACGGCTATGAGGCCGAATCACTCGGTTACCCGGAGGGGCCTGCCGACCTGTTCACCTTCGGCAAGGTCATGGGCGGCGGCTTCCCAGCCGCTGCCTTCGGCGGACGTGCCGACGTGATGGAGCATCTGGCTCCGACAGGCCCGGTCTACCAGGCGGGAACCCTGTCCGGAAACCCTGTGGCCACTGCCGCCGGCCTGACCACGCTGAAGCTGACGACCGAATTCGATGTGTACTCACACATCTCCCGCGCTGCGGACATTCTGCGGCCCGCAGTCGCCTCTGCGCTGGAGGCTGAAGGCGTGGCGCACACCATTCAGTCGGCGAATTCGATGTTCTCCGTCTTCTTCACCGACCATGAGGTCATCAACTACGACGACGCCCGGAGACAGAACGTCGAGCGCTACTCCGCGTTCTTCAACGCCATGCTGGAGGCGGGCATCCACATGCCGCCGAGCGCCTTCGAAGCCTGGTTCCTCTCCTACGCTCACACCGATGAGATCCTCGATCGGATCATCACGGCACTGCCAGCCGCAGCCAAGGCGGCAGCGGGTGTACCGAACATGCAGGGGAACTGATGACGACGATCCACCTGGTCAGGCACGGGGAGGTCGACAATCCGGAGGGCATCCTCTACGGACGGCTGCCGAACTTCGGCCTGACCGAACGCGGCCACGAGATGTCCCGACGGGTCGGCGAGCACTTCGCCGCAGCCTCGGCGCCCCCGGTCGAGCTCGTGTGCTCCCCGCTGCTGCGAGCGCAGCAGACGATCACCCCGCTGCGCCAGCGACTCGAGCTGCCGGTCTTCACCGATGACCGCGTGATCGAAGCCGCGAACTCCTTCGAAGGCCAGAAGGTCAACGGTCGAAGGTTGGCCGAACCGCGCAATCTGCTGCGGCTGTACAACCCGCTGACACCGTCCTGGGGTGAGCCCTACAGGCAGATCGTTCTGCGGATGCAGGCGGCCATGGCCAGCCTGCGCACTAAGCTCGCCAAGCACGGCCCCGAGGCCGAGGGAGTCATCGTCTCCCATCAGCTCCCGATCTGGATGACACGCCTGGCGGGGGAGGAGCGCTCGCTCGTCCACGACCCTCGGAAACGAGAGTGTGACCTGGCATCTATCACCAGTTTCACATTCGAATCGTCCATACTTGTATCTGTGAGTTACGAGAGCATCTGTGCAGATCTGCAGCCCGGGCAAGCGGTGGCGGGAGCATGAGTGCCCGCCCCAATCCGATGAATCGTCGCACTCTCCTGACCGGACTGCTCGCCGGCACCGCTGTGGTCCTCAGCGCGTGCAGTGAGAATGACGAACTGGCCGATCAGGCGGGATCCGATCAGGGATATGTCTCCGGCTCCGGAGTCGTGTCCCAGGTGGCCAAGGACAAACGCGGGGAGCCTCTGGAGCTGAACTTCGAGACACTCGACGGGAAGCCGATGTCGCTGGCCGACCTCCGGCCCACCCCGGTCGTCATCAACCTCTGGTACGCGGCCTGCCCACCGTGCCGGAAGGAAGCCCCGACGCTGAAGTCCCTGGCCGAGGAATTCGGCGACGAGGTCCAGTTCCTCGGAGTCAATGTCCGCGACCAGGAAGCCGCAGCCAACGCCTTCGTCTCGAACTACCAGATTCCCTATGCGAACATGCTCGACACCAACGGCGACATGGTGGCGCTGCTCTCCGATGTCCTTCCGCCGCAGGCCACGCCCTCCACCGTCGTCCTCGACGCGAAGGGTCGCGCCGCAGCTCGAGTCGTCGGAGAGGTCGATGAGTCGACGCTCAAAGGACTCATCGAGGACGTGCAGGCGGAGTGAGTGGAATCGGGGCGGACTTCGCCCAGACGGTTCTCGACGGGCCGCTGCTTCTGGCCGCTGGCGCGGCCGCACTGGCCGGACTCGTCTCCTTCGCCTCACCCTGCGTGCTGCCGCTGGTCCCCGGCTATGTCGGCTATGTCACCGGACTGAGCGGATCCTCCCTCAAGGACAAAGAGACCTGGCGAGTCGTCGTCGGGATCGCAATGTTCGTTCTCGGGTTCACCATCGTCTTCGTCCTGCTGGGGACAGGTTTCTCGGCCCTGGGCGCTCTGTTCTCACAGTGGCAGGGACTGGTCATCCGGATCCTCGGCGTCGTCGTCATCATCGCCGGCTTCGTGTTCATGGGCGGCTTCGGCCTACTCCAGACCGAGCACCGGATCCGGACTCGTCCTCAGGCAGGGCTCTGGGGTGCGCCCGTGCTCGGCGCCACCTTCGCCCTCGGCTGGGCCCCGTGCGTGGGCCCGACGCTGTCGGCAGTTCTGTCGATGTCGGTCAGCTTCGGCGGCGAGGGAACGATCTGGCGCGGCGCACTGTTGGCGTTCGTCTACTGCCTGGGACTGGGCATTCCCTTCATCCTCCTGGCGGTGGCGATCCACAAGGGTGCAGGCCGCCTGACTTGGGTGCGCAGGCACCAGACGGCGATCGTCCGTGCCGGCGGCATCATGCTCATCGTGTTGGGCGTTCTCATGGCCTCTGGGCTGTGGAACGCGTGGATGACCTCTCTGCAGGGTCTCATCTATGATTTCGAAGTGGTGATCTAGTGGCGAATAAGACCGCCGACAAGAAAGCTGACAACAGCAAGCAGGTTGGCAGCCACAAGTCCGGTGTGACCCAGCCGCAGCTGGGGTTCATAGGCATGTGCCGGTGGGCGTGGCGTCAGTTGACGACGATGCGGGTGGCGCTGATCCTCCTCCTCGTTTTGGCTTTGGCCGCGATCCCGGGCTCCCTGCTGCCGCAGCGCATCCAGGACCCGGGCCGGGTCACTACGTTCCTCGAGGAGAACGGTGCGTGGGGCCAGTTCCTCGACACGATCCAGATGTTCGACGTGTACTCCTCGATCTGGTTCTCCGCGATCTACCTCCTCCTCATGATCTCGCTGATCGGCTGCGTAATTCCGCGCTCGGCCCAGCATTGGAAGGCCATGCGTTCGGCCCCTCCCAAGGCACCGAGGCGGTTGGGTCGGATGCCCGGATACGAAGCCTTCACCTCGGCGACCGGATCAGCCGAATCCCGCGAAGCCGCAGACCAGGACTTCCTCGACGCCGCCCAAGCCCGGCTGAAGAAGCTCGGCTACCGCACCGTGCGCCACGACGATCACGTGGCTGCCGAACGCGGCTACCTGCGCGAGACCGGCAACCTGGTCTTCCATATCGCCCTCCTCGTCGCGACGCTGACGATGGCGATCGGATCCCTGTTCGGCTATCAGGGCCAGCGGATTCTCGTCGAGGGGGACACCTTCACGAACTCGCTGGTCGCCTACGACTCGTTCGAGCCGGGCTCCTATTACGACGCAGACAATCTGCCGGACTTCCGGCTCAAGCTCGACGACTTCGACGCCACCTTCGACGACCAGGCCCCAGGCGGCCAGTTCGGCCAGCCTCGTACCTTTGAAGCGAAGGTCACGACCACCGCCGATGGGGTGAGCGAGAAGCACACGCTGCGGGTGAACGAGCCCGTGCGTGTTGCTGAGACGGGCGTCTACCTGACCGGAAACGGATACGCCCCGGAGGTCACGGTCAAGGACGCTAAAGGGCAGGTCGTGCAGTCCGGTCCGCAGGTGTTCATCCCCGACGGCGGCGACCCGGGCTACACCTCCGAAGGCGTCATCAAGGTTCCTGACTCTGCCGGGACTCAGATGGGTTTCGTCGGGGTCTTCCTGCCGACCGCGACTCAGAACGAGCAGGACGAACTGGTCTCGAGCTTCGCTGGGCTGCGCAATCCCTACCTCGTGATGAGCGGATA
Organism: Brevibacterium sp. BDJS002; assembly: GCF_028201555.1. Classification (NCBI taxonomy): domain Bacteria; kingdom Bacillati; phylum Actinomycetota; class Actinomycetes; order Micrococcales; family Brevibacteriaceae; genus Brevibacterium; species Brevibacterium sp. BDJS002. The sequence continues at coordinate 1,229,633 of NZ_CP116392.1, forward strand.
TACCGGTGACCTCGGCCTCGACGATGGAACCCCGCAGTCCGTGTACACGATCGAAGCCGAGAACATGACAGAGATGACCGACGCCTCTGGCAACCCTCTGCTCATCCAACTCGCCGAGGGAGAGACCCAGAAGCTGCCCGACGGCGGATCGGTGACCTTCGACGGGGTCAAACGCTTCATCGCCGTCGACATCTCCCAGGACCCGACACAGGGTCTGATGCTCGTCAGCGCGATCGCCGTGCTGCTGGGTCTGGGTCTTTCCCTGTTCATCCCACGCCGACGCATGTGGGTGCGCATCAAGGACGGCCAGGCCGAAGTTGCGGCTCTGGCCCGCGGCGAGGACCAGTTGGTCGAACGGGCTGCGAAGGACCTCGCGAAGGACCTCGGCAACGAACCGGACGATGATCCTGACGATGATTCCGGCCAACGGTTCCGACGATGATTCCGACCAACGGATGTGAGGCTCCTGACGAACGGAAGGCCCCGGACCGGAGTGCCCATGATCGGAGCGTTCGGGGTCGGAGAGCCCGAGATCGGAATGCCCGGGGAGACGAATGATTCGCTTTAAGTACTACGGGGAGTAGAATTGTCGCGGGTCGGCCCCGACGAGGACTGTCCTGGCACAGGAAAGCACAGCAACACCCACGACGCAATGGAAGAGCACCGCTGGTGCGGAGGATGTATGGACGTCAACACTGACCTCGCAATGTGGTCGAACCAGCTCATCATCTCGGCGATGATCGTCTACGCCGTCGCCATGATCTTCTACGCCTTCGACCTCTTCGGTGGGCGCGAGCTCAAGCAGACGGAAGCCAGCGCCAGCAGCGCCGCCAAGCCCTCGAACGTGCGACGCACGAACAGGAGGGCCACCACCGCACTCCTCGACCCGCCGCAGACCGCTGTTTCGGCTGAGATCTCGGCCGGAACAGGCAAGGAGAAGCCTCGGCGCGGGGCAAGGATCGGCACCTCGCTCCTCGTCCTTGCTGCCATTCTCCACGTGGCCGCTGTGCTCACTCGCGCACTGTCGGTGATGCGTGTGCCGTGGGGCAACATGATGGAATACGTCCTCACTGCCACCGTGATCACCGTCATCGTCTTCCTCATCGTCAATGTGAAGAAGGACATCCGCTACCTGGGAACGATCGTGGCCGGAGGAGTGCTCCTGTGCTTGGGCCTGGCCATTACGGTCTTCTACACGCCGGCCGCGCAGCTCATGCCGGCGCTCGACTCGTACTGGATCGCCATCCACGTACCCATCGCAATCCTGTCGACGTCGCTGCTCTACATCTCCGCGATCCTGGCCGTGTTCCAGATCCTGAAGAACGCACAGGAGACCAAGGACCCGAAGTGGCTGCGGTTCATGCGTCGGATGCCCGCGAGCATCGACCTGGAACGGTTCTCCTACACGATCGCTGCGGTCGGATTCATCACGTGGACGTTCACTCTCATCGCCGGCGCCATCTGGGCCGAGGTGGCTTGGAGCCGTTACTGGGGCTGGGACTCGAAGGAGATCTGGACGTTCGTCGTCTGGGTCATCTACGCCGCGTACCTGCATGCCCGCGCCACACGCGGTTGGGGCCCGACAAAGGTCGCAGTGCTCAACCTCGTCGGGATCGCCACGGTGATCTTCAACTTCACCGTCGTCAACATGTACTTCAACGGACTGCACTCGTACTCGGGACTCAGCTGATCCATCGCCGAGGCTGAACTGCGGTAGGCGTGCACCGCGCGGTGGTGCCGGGGTGGCCCGTACGATCATGCCGCGCATGCCGCGGTGGCTGTATTGATGTTCGGTGGGTCTAGATTGGCCTGAACCGCGCCACTGGGTAGAACCGGGTGACAGTGCTGGAGCGGGCTGCACAGCGCCGCGGGGCTGAACTACGGCACGGGCTCTGTACTGCCCACAGACGTAGCGCTACCAATCTCGATGCTTATCTAAGGGGCCGTGCTCGACCGCCCACGAGGGCCCGTGCGCAACCGGCCGCGAGCACCGGACTACAGGACTACCGGACTACCGGACAAAAGTCTGCGTAGAAGCTCTTCTATCCAGAAGTAGAAAGCTGCCTACAAGGTCTATCCGGATGCCCCAGCGCAACTAATGAAGCACTAGGGACAGATGACTTCCGACTGCTTCAGTTCGAGTGGCCGCGTCCGTCGCCGGTGGATCCGCCGGAACCGTGGTCATCGGTATCGGCGGAACGAGGATCGGAGTCGGGGGAGGAGCTGTCTCCGGAGTCATCAGCGTCGGGAGTCTTGTCCTCGGGCTTCTGCGCCTCGGGAGCGTGCTTGCCGAGCTTGACGTCGCGATCAACCTTGCGCAGGTAATCCTCGTCATCATCAGGGGCGCTGGGCCCCTGACGGCGCGGTGCTGCAGTGGGCTTGTCCTCAGACCCGCGGCCGAACGCGTACCAGAGCACGAAGCCGATGACGGGGATGAGAAGAATGATGATCGCCCAGACGGGTTTGGGCAGGACTCGGATCAGACCACGATCGCGCAGAAGGCAATCGAAGAGTCCGTACAACGTAACCGCTGCCGCAAGGACAATCGCGGCAATGAGTATTCGAGCCATGCACCCAGGATAGTCCACTAACCTGAACAACCGCCCACATGGGCAGTGATGAATCACTGATGTGGACGGACTAAAATAGGTGCAATGCGCAACTTCTGGATCTACACATTGGCTCGCCTGGGCATCATCGTCGCCGTAGGGCTGATTCTGCAGCCATTCCTCGGACTCAACCTCGTGATGGCCATGGCCGCGATCATCATCGGAACCATCCTCAGCTACATCTTCTTGGGCGGCATGCGAGCCAAGGTGGCGGAGGACATTGAGACCCGCGTGGCCAAACGTGCCACGACCCCTAAGCGCAAGAACGTCGACGAAGAAGCGGAAGACCGCATCGTCGACGACGAAAACTGATCCTGGCTACAGGGCCCAGCTCACCGCTACAGCGCCAGGCCGAGTCCCATCAGCGCGGCGAAGGCCAGCGCGGTGAGACCGGTTGATTTGATCGGGGGAATGAGCCCGGGACCGGTGGTTCCCCGCAGCACCGTCTTCAGCGGATTGAGGGCAGGCACCAGCGCGAGGATGGCCAGCGCCACCGCCGGATGCCCGTCGAGGATCGCCAAGACCAGCAGGGCGAAGGGCACGAGGACAAGGCTGGCGTACGCGATGCGTGCCCGATGCTCGCCGAGGCGGACGGCCAGAGTGATCTTGTCCGCCTCGATGTCGGTCGGGATGTCGCGCAGGTTGTTGACCATGAGCACCGCCGAGGCGAGCGAGCCGATGGCCACAGCACCGGCCCAGCCGCTGAGGCTGAGTCCGCCGACCTGCATCCACATCGTGCCCAGGGTGGCGACGAGGCCGAAGAAGACGAAGACGAAGACTTCGCCCAGACCCATGTAGCCGTAGGGCTTCTTGCCGCCTGTGTAGAACCAGGCTGCCGCCACGGCGGCGGCGCCGACGATGAGGAACCACCACGCCTGAGCGATGATGACGAGGACGACTCCCGCAACTCCGGCGATGCCGAAGAACAGGAAGGCCGCACGTTTGACTGCGCTCGGCTCGGCCAGACCCGTCGCGGTGAGACGCACGGGACCAACGCGGACGTCATCTGTGCCGCGAACCCCGTCGGAATAGTCATTGGCGAAGTTCGACCCGATCTGCAGGCAGAGCGAGACGAGGAGGGCCAGCACCGCACGCAAGAAGATCTGCGGCAGCGAAAAGTCGTGGCCGTTGCGCGTGTAGTCCCCGATGATGAAGGAAGTGAATCCGCCGACGGAGCCGATGGCAGCACCGGTCCCGATCAGGACAGGGGCAACTGCCAGCGGCAATGTTCGTAATCGGGCTCCGGAGATCCACTGCGCAGCAGTTGCCATTGGGCGGGATACCTTCCTCACAAAAATTAGGATCGTCTCATATTACCGAGTGTTCACTTATTAAGGTATTCGGGATCTTCGTCTCTCGGCTGCAACCAATTCGGCCGCTAGCCGGGACGCAACCATCCGGTCGGGTTTGCCTATCGAACGGTTGGGGATCTCGGTGACGGGAAAGGCCAACCGCGGAAGCGGCCGCCCACCCATCCCATGATCGAGTCCGCCCAGATGCCGCGCCAACTCACGCGATGATCCCAACGCTGCTCTCATGGCGGGCGACACCTGGTCCTCGAGGCGAACGAGTGCGACGAGCAGCTTTCCCCACTCATCATCGGGCACCCAGGTCACGAGCACCTCGGCGATTCCATGGTGCTGCCAGGTGGGCAGCAGCCCGGTCTCGAGCTCGTGAGGAGAGACGTTCGTGCCGCCGGAGACGATGATGTCATCGGAACGACCGAGCACCGAGAGCACCCCATCGTCGAGCCGACCTAGGTCGCTGGTGCGCATCGTGCGTGAACCGTCATCGTCGGTGGTCAGTCCGGGATTGTCTACAGGACTGATCTGACCGTCGGCGTTGAATTCGACGTAGGAATCGGCGACGACGGGACCGCGCAGGTCGATCGTCGAAGTATCGGTGATCGTGATCTCGACACCGTCGAAGGGAACGCCGTCGTAGACGCAGCCGCCTGCGGTTTCGCTCATGCCGTAGGTGCGTACGATGCTCAGCCCGTGTTCATCAGCGCGCTCGAGTAGGGCCGGTGAGATCGCGGACCCGCCGAGGAGGATCGTGTCGAACTTCGCCGCCGCAAGCGTGGCCCGGTCATCGGCCAGGACCCGGTGCAGCTGGGTGGGCACCAGTGAGGTGTAGCTCGGCCGGCTGCCGCCGCGTGCGAACAGACTCTCGACCTCCTCGGCGAAGGATTCGGCCGTGAAGGACGCCGAGGTGGTCCTCACCGGCTCCCGTCCCGCGAGCCGGGCCCGCAGCTCCACCTGGAACCCTGCGATGTGGTTGGTCGGCAGGGTGAGGTGCCAATCTCCGGGGCCGGCGAGGAATCGTTCGGTTGCCCGCGCCGAGGTGGTCAGGGCGTCTGCGGACAAGGCGACGGCCTTGGCCGTGCCCGTCGAACCCGAGGTGAAGAGGATCAGCGCCGGAGCCCGGCCAGCACCTCTCCACTGGCTGGGGGCCACCTCGGTGATGGAATCGTCACGATTGCGGGGCAGGACAAGGATCGACCGGCCGGCCAAGGCTCGATCGATGGCTGCCGGCAGATCCTCAACGGTCTGAGCGGTCATGCGGACTGTGCGTTCATGCGGACTGTGCGTTCATGCGGACTGAACATTCATGGAGTGGAGGTGCTCAGTAGTACCAGGGGAACGCCTGGATGGGCGTTGACTGGTGTTGGCAGTGTTTGAACGCTAGAGCTGACCAGGGGTTATAGCGTTGGTTGTGTTGACTGAATTTGGTCATTTGCGACTCTCTTGCGGACTCTATGCGGACTGCGACGGCGCTGATGGACTATTGATTCCATTGTCGCACCCTCTGAGCCAGATGTGCCCATGCGACGGTGTCTATCGAGCCTGACGCGTTTTCGCGTCGTGGGCGGCGACTTGTTATGAGATCGTGGTTTTCACTGACGAAAAGGCCTATCAAAGCAGGCATAATCGTGCATATGACGGCTATGGCTTTTGACGAGGTGTTTGATCGCCTCTACTTCTCCGCAACGAGCGAGCACGACAAGGGATCAAAGTTCGAAGAACTCCTCGAGTCTTACCTCCAAACGGAACCGAAGTATGCCGACCAGTTTTCAAAGGTCTGGCGATGGCAGCACTGGCCAGGCCGTGCAGGGCGGGTCGACACTGGTATCGACCTCGTGGCCGAAGACCGCTACACAGGTGAACTCGTTGCGATCCAGGCGAAATTCTACGACCCTGAACGAAAGCTTGAGAAACACCACATTGATTCGTTCTTCACCGAACTCGGCAAGGAACCATTCGCTCGGGGCATGATCGTGTCTTCGACCGATCAGTGGTCAACACACGCGGAAGCGGCCCTGGCCGGGCAGACGAAAGAAGTCCAGCGAATCCGGTTACGCGACTTCGCTGAATCCACCATCGACTGGTCCGTTTTCGACCTCGACCGTCCCCACGAACTGACAGCCAAGCCGGGCAAACAACCGCGGAAGTATCAGCGCGAAGCCATTGACGACGTCATCAACGGGTTCACCACGCATGATCGCGGAAAACTGATCATGGCATGCGGTACAGGGAAAACTTTCACCGCTTTGTCATTGGTTGAGCGGTATGTCCCAGCAGGTGGCAGTGTTCTCTTTCTCGTACCGTCCATCGCGTTGTTGCAGCAAACGTTGAATGAGTGGACCGCGCAGGCGAATGTGAATCTGCGTCCTTTCGCAGTGTGTTCCGATACTTCTGTGGGTCGGAAGCAGTCTGAAGATGTGTCAGTCCACGATCTTGGATTCCCCGCTACGACCGACCCCAATAAGTTGGCGGCACGTTTCAATATCTCGACCGGCGACGAGTCAATCAGCGTGGTGTTCTCCACCTACCAGTCAATTGACGTCATTCACCAGGCTCAGCAGCAGGGTACCCAGAGAGGCGAGGCCGGGCTCCCCGGAATGGGAGCCTTTGAAAAGGGATTGCCCGACTTCGACCTGATCATCTGCGACGAAGCCCACCGCACCACCGGCATCTCGCAGCCAGGAGCCGACGACTCCGCTTTTGTGCGTGTACACAATGACGTATTCATTCGCGCGAAGAAGCGCCTTTACATGACTGCAACTCCACGGATCTACGTGGAGGACTCGAAGGCGAAGGCTGCCCAGGATGGTGTGGCGGTGTATTCGATGGACGACGAATCCACATATGGGCCTGAGCTCCATCACCTCGGATTCGGTCGCGCGGTCGAGCTCGGACATCTGTCCGACTACAAAGTCCTGATTTTGGCCGTTGACGAAGCCTCGGTTGCGACGTCGTTCCAGCGGTTGCTTTCCGAAGACGGCGACCTCAACCTCGACGATGTGGCTAGGATCGTCGGGTGCTGGAACGGGCTCTCTAAACGCGGCGTCCATGGGCAACGACTAGCGATCAATGATGATTCTCCAATGAACCGGGCCGTGGCATTCGCTCGGAATATTAAGGAATCAAAGGCTCTGGCGGACCAGTTCGAGAAAATCGGACGGGAACTCCTTGTCAACCGTACTGATGACCAGTCGAAGCTACGTATGGAAGCCGAACACGTTGACGGTACTTTCAACGTCCTCGAACGTTCCAAGCGTTTGGATTGGCTCCAGGATGAAGCTGGCTCAAATACGTGCCGGATTCTTACGAACGCAAAGTGTCTGACCGAAGGAGTCGACGTCCCCAGCCTTGACGGGGTTCTATTCCTGAACCCGCGCAACTCTCAAGTGGACGTTGTTCAGGCTGTTGGACGGGTCATGCGTAAGGCACCGGGTAAAGAGTATGGGTACATCGTGCTGCCCATCGCGGTGCCGGCGGATCAGGACCCTGAGACGGCGTTGAATGACAACAAGAAGTACAAAGTCGTGTGGGATGTGCTGCAGGCACTGCGTGCTCATGATGACCGTTTCGAAGCGATGATCAACAAGATCGTCATGGATAAAGGTGCAAACAAGACGGTTGATGTTATCGGCATCGGAACTGGTGACGAGGACACTGATTCTGACAGGTCGTCGGGACAGGACAGTGCTGAGGCTCTGTTTTCGATGGCTAACGCCGCTGCGTGGGAGAACGCGATTTTTGCTCGCATGGTCAAGAAGGTCGGTGATCGCAAATATTGGGAAAACTGGGCAGACGATGTCAAAGAGATTGCTGACCGGCAAACGGCTCGTCTGCTCGCTATCATCAACGACCCAGAGAACCTGATTGTTGAGGAGCGGTTCTCCGAATTTGCCTCAGCACTTCGAGCGAACCTCAACGACGGGATTACCAATACCGATGCCGTTGACATGCTTGTCCAGCACATGATTACCAAGCCGGTTTTCGATGCGTTGTTCGATGATTATGACTTCACTGCCCATAACCCAGTTTCGAAGGTCATGGACTCCATGCTCGCGGTGCTGGGAGAGTACAACCTGGATACGGAAACTGGGAAGCTCGACGAGTTCTACCGGTCCGTTCGGATCCGCGCTGAAGGGATCGAATCCGCGCAGGGTAAGCAGCAGATCATTACCGAACTGTATGAACGCTTCTTCAAGCTCGCTTTCCCCAAGACCGCTGAGTCACTCGGCATTGTCTACACCCCTGTCGAGGTCGTGGACTTCATCCTCCGGTCAGTCAATGACGTACTGAAGGAGCACTTTGGGACCACGATTTCGGGCGAGGGCGTCCACGTGCTCGATCCGTTCACGGGGACAGGCACGTTTATCACGCGACTCCTCCAATCAGGATTGATCGAACCGGCTGACCTTGCACGCAAGTACGCCGAAGAGTTACATGCCAACGAAATCTTGCTCATGGCCTACTACATCGCGGCGATCAATATCGAAGCCACTTTCCATGGCCTCCAACGAGAAACGGCTACCGAAAGCGGAACAGACCCAGACCAAGTTGGGTACAGACCGTTCGAAGGAATCGTGCTGACCGATACGTTCCAGATGACGGAAGACGGGGACTCGCTCGACGAGGCAATATTTACCAGTAACAACGACCGTGTCATCGCCCAGAACGGCCTCGACATCCGAGTAATCCTCGGCAACCCTCCCTACTCTGTGGGACAAACCAGTGGCAACGACAACAATGCTAACCAGAAGTATCCGACCCTAGACGAGTCAATCCGGTCAACATACGCGGCACGGTCATCTGCGACGAACAAGAACTCCTTGTATGACTCATACGTCCGCGCAATTCGGTGGGCGTCCAACCGAGTTCTTGACTCGGCCAAGGGTGGCGTCGTCTGCTATGTCTCGAACGGCGGCTATATCGATGGCAATACCGCTGACGGTCTGAGGCAGACCCTCACACGCGAGTTTCATGACGTCTATATCTACAATTTGCGTGGAAATACTCGCACTTCGGGTGAGCATGCTCGTCGCGAGGGTGGACAGGTATTCGGGCCTGGATCACGGGCTACGGTTGCGGTGATGGTTTTGGTAAAGCGCCCAGGACGAGTGAGCGAATGTGTGCTGCACTATAAGGACATTGGCGACTACCTCGATAGGGCTACGAAACTCGCCACTCTGGAAGGGAACTCACTAGCCTCCCTCGACTGGGACATGATCGAACCAAACCAGTATGGCGACTGGATCAACCAGCGCGATCCCAACTACGAAAACTACCCGCTCATCGCTGACAAAAAGGATAATACAGGGAGAACTATTTTCTCCTTAGTCTCAGGTGGCCTCAAGTCCAACCGGGACGCATGGGTGTATAACTTATCGCAGAAGAAGGTCGCCAAAAACGTCGAGGCGATGATTGATTTCTACAACAGTGAGGTCGATCGTTGGGAAGCATCTAGTCGGCCTGAACCAGTGGAAAATTTCGTTGACTATGATCCATCAAGAATCAGTTGGTCATCGACCTTGAGGACTCGCCTAGCTGCGGGACGAAAATTCTGCAAGACTGATTCGTCGATGCGGGAAGCGATGTATCGCCCGTATCAGAAGGCGCACCTCTACTTCTCTTCCGACCTTAATGAGCGTCGCTACAGGTTGAACGAGCTATTTCCGGTGCCAGACTCCACCAATACTGGCTTCTACGTGGTGGGCCCCGGCAATGACAAACTGTTCTCGCTCCTGGCCACTGATCTCATTCCTGATCTTTCTTTCTGGGGTTCCGGTCAAGGCCAGTTTTTTGCCCGGTATTCTTATTCGTCCCCAGCCGAAGACGCTCTTTTGGAAACTCCCACGCAACGGGACAATATAACGGATTGGGCGTTGAGCGAATACAGAAATGCATATGGTGAAGACGTTTCTAAGGACGACATCTTCTTCTACGTCTATGGACTTCTGCATTCGACGGACTATCGATCCACATATGAAGCCGAGCTGAAGAAAACCCTGCCTCGCATTCCTCAAGTCAAGGGTCGTGAGAGCTTCGATGCATTCGTGAGAGCGGGGCGTCAGCTCTCCGCGCTACACATAGGGTACGAAGACATCGATCCTTATCCTCTGACAGAGACGTTCGCTACCGTGGCTCCAGAAAATGAGTTCGAAAGATTTGCCGTTACTAAGATGAAGTACGGGGGCAAGTCGGGGGCATGGGATAAAACGGTGCTCAAATACAACCCTTACATCACCATCGAGGGGATTCCTGAGGAAGCACAGCAGTACATGCTGGGTTCTAGGTCGGGCATCGATTGGATTCTCGAGCGTTACCAGGTCAAGACGGACAAAGCATCCGGCATCGTCAATGATCCCAATGATTGGTCACGCGAACACAATTATCCTCGCTACATCATTGACCTAGTTGGAAAGATAGTGGCCGTCAGTATCGAGACTGTTCGTATTATCGATGGCCTTCCGACGTTGGAAACTCAGTGACATTTGGCTATAAGGACCATGCGAGTAGATCGTGACTTGTCAATGGTTTTATCGGCCGGGCCGATACTGGGCTACCAACGTGCCGGTACCGACAAGTGCGTAGGAACTTCCACTGTCGGTTACTGAATTTCTCCGCCTGGCGGAACGCAAATAGACTCGGCGGTTGCCGCGTGGCTCTACGGAATCGACATTCGGAATCTATACGATAGCGTCGAGCACAGAACCGAGAGACGACCCTGTCAGCCTTGCATTAAAACGCAGGATCTCGTCCTCGGTCATTGCGCAAATCGCATCAGCGACGATTCTTGCACGCATGCTTGGAGAATCTTCGCCCAGCTGCTTTGCAGACTCTAGCGATTCAGCGGCCCGGATGGGCAGTATGTTTGAGTTGGTTTGAAGATTTTCATCGGCCGCGTCGAACATAATGGTGAAGACATTCTCTATGACAGTTATTTGGCCGTGCTGTTGAGCAGCTAGTGATGGACCTTCTATGAGGTACCGCCACGTGAGCTCTTTGAGTATGTCAACTTCTAACCGGGCTTGAGAGTCGACGTGTAACCGCCAAACCCCATTGTCATTTTGTTCGAGCTGACTATTGTGTCGTAGGTACGTGGAAATGAGGTGCGAAGAGTACTTCCTTAGACGTCCCTCGTCGTCGGTGGAGTCGGTATACGAACGGGAAAACGGAAGCAACGCTGTAATTTGATCCAGTGCGTTCGAAATGTCGGCCTCGCTAGCGACAGGATCCGCCGTCGACTGACGTCGTTTCAGCCAACGCTGGTGCACCCAGCTCGCGAATTCTTGGCGATAGCTTGTATCTGTTCTCAGGTGGTTTGGAGAAACTAGGCCTGCGCGAATTAGGTCCTCTGTGTCGTGGACGGCGTAGGTAATGTCGTCTGCCCAGTCCATGATTTCAGCTTCCAAGCTCTGCTCGGAATCATCGTGCGCAGCACGTGCGAACTGGAAATCGACGGAGTCCGCAGCGTAGGCGCCCCACTTATTCCTAGCTTCACCGTCAATTTGCCATGGATACTTCAGAATCGCATCTAGCGTCCTTCGAGTAAGGTCCAGTCCCTTGTATCCGGTGCTGTTTCTTGCGAGCTTAGTGACTGCGCGGAACGATTGCGCGTTCCCTTCGAAGTGATCGTGTCCGCAGTACTTGCGCATTAGGCTTTGCAGCTTGATCTCGCCGATATGTCCAAACGGTGGGTGGCCAAGATCGTGGGCGTGCGCCGCGGCTTCGGCAACGTCTGGGTCGAGCACTTGATTTCCAACTTGATGCTGGTCCTTGAGATGCTCCGATAGTCGACGAGCGATTTGTGCGACTTTGAGGGTATGCGTGAGCCGATTATGGAAGACATGACCTTCCAAAGCTGAAACGACCTGAGTTACACCAGCTAGGCGACGATAGAGACTGGAATAGATAATCCGATCGCGGTCACGTTGATACGGTGATCTGTTATCACCTTTGATAGAAGTGTGTCGCCTATCGTCCGGATTCACACGCCCTGGAGCGTAAGGCGGTAGTTGTTGTTATCGACAGCCAAGCTACCGTCGCTCAAGGCTTCTATGAGAGCTTCCGAAGCTTTCTCCGGGGTCTGTCCTCCGTCTTCAAGCTTCTGGACCGCTGCTCTCATTGTGAGGTCGGCGTTATGCCGGACAAGATCTATTAGCTGTTCCATCGAGCGCCTCCTAGACTTGTGCGGGAAGAAGCTGGGCTACGCTTTACATTCGTGAAGCGCCTGATCCACCAAGAGCCTGTGGAAGCATCCCGCTGATAGCCACATTGTATAGCAGGTAGCGCGTTCCATGTAGATTCTTCTGAATCAAGTCGGCCTTCGTGGTTTTTCGCGCTTGGAAGGATGGCGATGAGTTGAAAGTAGATCCCCGCGCTTATCGGATCCACGAGAAGCGATACCGAGCCTTGCGATGATTAAGCCAACCCTGCGACTGGCTCTTTTGCGCCTGTTGTCGGCTGAGATCCGTCGATCGCCGGGCCGAGTTCGGTGGTGGTTACAGGGCCTGCCCCGTCCGTCTGTCCGACAGGGGGAACCCTGATACTGAAGGATGGCTACTGGGGTTGCTGATGATTCGGGAGTTCGAAGCCAGAGCGGGCCGCCTGGGTAGAGGTGCCTAGGGCATCGGCGATGTTCTCCCATGAATCGCCGGCAGCGCGCGCTTCGCGGATGATGGCGCTTCGAGCCTGTTGAGCGGCTAGCTCGGTTAAACGAAGTGCCCCCAGCATGTCACCAAAATCATCAGCGTTGCTTATGTTTCTCGCGAACGTCACCAGTACGTTGAGCGCATGGGCCCGTGCGGCTACCAGATCTTCGAATTCAGTATCGATCACTCTGTCGCTCCATTCGACTTGGCGCGCTCCATGGCCCTGTAAACCGTTGCGCGGCTGACTCCCATTAGTCCTGCGACCTCAGAAGTGGTGTGCTCGCCGGATTCGACCAATTGAACTAGGTGGCGTTCTTGTGCGCGGGACAGTTTCGGTTGCTTGCCGCGAAGGCGGCCGCGAGTTCTGGCGACTGCCATTCCCTCACGTGTTCTAGCTCGGATGAGATCGGATTCGAACTCAGCGAATACAGCCATGATCGAGAAAAACATTCGGCCCATTGGATCAGCTGGGTCATGGATAGAGCCGCCTAGAGACAGTGCGGCACCTGTCGCCTCAATTTCTTCGGCGATGTCACTTGCGTCTCGGACAGATCGTGCAAGACGATCCAGCTTGGTAACCACAAGCGTGTCGTGCGCGCGGAGCGCTGCAAGCGCTTCTCGCAGGCCGGGCCGGTCGCGGTTGGTTCCAGACAGTCCGACGTCTATGTAAATTCGATTATCGTCGACGCCCATTCGTGACAGAGCGGAGCGTTGGGCGGTTAAGTCTGCGTCCTGATGGTGGGTCGAACATCTGGCATATCCGATCAACATGGATTGAGCCTCTTCATGTCTCAGTTACGGTTCCCTGACCGGGCTTTTTGACGGGCGGGTCATACGAACACTGTTTTCACGTGATTCGCTGCTTGCCTGCGAGCGTGCGGTCACCGGACGTCTTACGCACACCGAGGCAGTGCTGGAGCCGTTCCTGCTGGCTCTTTGATAACTCATTCGGAAAACAGGGACGAGTTGCCCACAGTCACGCAAAGCCGAGCATGGTCGGATGCATATCCGAGGTCAACTCCCATGTGATTGATTTTTGGAGGAGGTACCGCTGTCAAAGCAGCTGATACACCTTGGGCGTGACGGTAGAACACCTGGTCGATGTATCGACCAGATCGATCTCTGTCGCGCGTGTATGGAAAGGTCGGATGGACGGGGTCGCGCCCAGATTGAAGTAATTGGACCCATCCGCGTCCAGATTCATCACATCCTGCTCTGGCGATATCTGGACGACGATCCTGATTGACACGTGAAGGGTCGGACATCAAGTTCCAGTCGCCACCGACGAGCAAATAGGCGCCCTCGCCTGCGAATTCGTTCGTCCACCACACAGCCAGATCGGATGCCGTCTCTCGCTTAAGTTTCGACGATTGCTGAGGGGTGTAGATGCGTCGCTTTCCGCTACGGCCCGACGGCTTCTGACTCATGGCACCCGGGGATTGGTAGTCGATGCGCTCGTGTTGGGGCGTGTAGATGGCGACAATTGCGAGAGGTTCTGGATCGACGTCAAGAATCACTCCGGCTGCACTGAGAGCGAGCCCATCGCGGATCTCCGCAACACCATTCTGACGTTTCCGCACGTCTGCGAACCGGAGGGTGGAACTATGCTTCAGTACCCGCAATCCTTTACGCACCAGCATCACTGTATGGCGGGTTCTCGCATTAGTCCTATCTGGCGAAATATCGACGGTGGATACCGCAAGGTCGAAGCCATGTCCGTTTGCTTCCTTCTCGATGAGACTAAGGGCTGCACGATGAACAGAGATAAGCCCAATGACATCCCAATCGCCCGACAGCACTTCATCGAGAACATACCGGGGGCGGATCCGGTTGCGCCGATCTACACCACCGATTTCTTTGACATTCCAAAAGGTTATCTTCAATTTCGTCACTTGTGTCATCAGTTGCTTCTTTCCACGTTCGGTTTTTCGAGGTAGGGACGTCTAACGGACGCCCCGTATGCGCCTCACTTCTAGTCGGAGGTCAGTTGTCATAGGTGGGACCGGAATTGGATGACAGCCGCTAGTGCTCCTGACGGCCATGCGCCGATGTTACGAAGTGAGCTTCTGACGGAGAGAAGCCAGCAGTTGATCATGTCGACCTCTGATTTTTCAGTGCTGCATTAAACCATCTGAAAGATTCACATCGGTCCGGAGCCCAAACAGAGGAGTACCAATTGTCGGGATCGATGCCGACTGTTTTAGTTGCTCGCAGCTTCCATGCCTCGTGCAGCCTCGATGTCCGGGTAGCAGTCGAGCATGAACCTCGCTACTTCGTCCCGGTCCGCGTACTCGACCGCCGACAGCACATTAGCGAAGACCCATGCGATGACCTTTCGCTCAGTCATGCCTGACGGAGCCGACGAGCAGAAGTCACCATGCTCGGCATATAAGACGCTCCTGGTTGAATCCTCGATTGTGTCAAGGGTTTCGATCATGCCGTACAGATCTTCGTGGCTGAGGCCGTAGACCCGAGATCGTGATTGGCCGTCTTCTGCGTCACCGTAGGCCCTGGCGCGCGGAGCGAGAGCCTCGTGCGCCTGCTTGAGTCCTTCGCCGGATAGCGTCTTGAGTCCCGGCTCAGTGAGGGGAATCGTTCCCGGCTCTGGCTCGCCGCCATGTGCAATGAGAGCATACGAGCCGTCAAGGTGGAACTTCGCGGAGAGACCGAGGAAGTGGTCAACTGTGTGGAGTCGGTCGAGGCGGTCTTCCTGGGACTCGGCGGGCCATGCTCCGATCGGGGCGACTATTTGTCTGCTGTGCATGTAGTACATGGCTATTCCTTTCAGACTTTGTGTCAAAGATTTCCGAGATGTTGGCGTAGTCGAGATAGTGCTTCAGGGGCATTGACACGTGCACGGATCGTGGAGGGGGAGAGGCCGCAAGCACCGGAGAGGAATCGCAGTGATAGCGGTGGGTACATGACTCGGTGCGCGTAGGTAAGTGCGAGCGTGAGTTCCATGTCTGCATCCCGTGCCGTCTCCGCCACCTGGGTGATGCCGGAAACGAACTGTTCGACCGGTAGGTTGCGGATGTCCTCGACTATCGTGGACCTCCGAGTATGCACTCGACGCTTCACCTTCAGTTCGTCCGTGCGATGTTTGTTCCCGAATCTCATGACCTTGCAGTTGTTCTGAGTGGTTCTAAGCCGACTGCCTCGTCCAGGACGTCTGGCACAGCGGCCAGCCCCGCCTCGACTCGCTCTGCCATAGCTTCTGAACCGTCGAGGATGGCGTCCGAACCAACTTCGAGTAGATTGAGTCCCCTCTTGATGGCACTGGCTCGGATGGCGGCCTTTGGGACATGGCCGAATCGCTGACGGGCGCGAGCTGCACCGCGCACACGCGGATTCTCGTCTCCTGCTAGTGCTTCACGTGCCCAGTGCGTGATCCTCGGGTTTTGAGCGAGAGCCAGCCGGACCTTCGGGGACAGATCTGCTGCGAGTGAATTCTGTTCGTCCGTGCTGAGGTGTCCATGTCTCGCTCGCTCAGCGCGGACAGCCGGAGCAGGGTCGTATGTCGCCTCCGGTCGGCTCCTTGCACTAGCTTCGCGATGGCTGATGGTGCCGCTGGCCCAAACCTCGTCGATTGCAACGTCCTCCGGCAGCCCGCGATCTAGCATCTGTCGCGAGTGCCGCTGTTGTCGCCGGTGGGCTGGATCGCAGCAGCGGCACCTAATCTGATGATCGTGTGTATCTTCACCGCGACACATTATTGGTGACCCTTTCTGTTTCGGTGCTAGTTCTTGTAGCAACAGTAAGGGCGGATTATCTTAAAGTATGGTTTTATGCACGATAGCAGGGACGAAAGACAACCGGGGTTTCTCCGTTTATTCATTGACGTCTTGGGGATTTAAAATTCGTGGTTTAAAACCCTTGACAGGATTTGAGGATGTCGGTCTTTTGGGCTTTGAGTGTTCAAAACTCTGAGTGGAGGTGAATACGACGAAGGCCCCGTGGGATCGGTCCGCCCGGATCGCCGGGGGAACCGAATCCTCCAAGAGGCCTTCGCGCTGTCAAGTATTCAATGCTTCGCTGCGAAATGTCAAGGGAGGGGGATGAACGAACAGAAAATGGTCTTAGGCCAAGCCAAAGATGCTTAATACCCCTAATAGGGGTAATGCCTTTATTGGAGGTGTGTGGTCTGGACGAAAGTGTTTACCGGGTGTCAACACGTTCGCATGACAGGAAACCAGGAACCTGTGGCGGTTGACAAATGTTTGGCGGTGGTAGAGAGCGCGGAGCCTGGGAGGTCGGATCAGTGGGGAGGGTCAGAAGGCGTCGCACGCCATTGCGCCAAACTCTTTGATGAAATGCGGCTTACGCAGATTCGGATCGCTGACGTATGTGCCGCGGCTGCTAAGTAGAAGCTCAGAACACGATCCGCGGTTGACGTGGCTGCCGCGCTGGGATTGTCGTCGTCAGCCATATCTAAACTGCTTAGGCGAGATCTCATTGAGTTCGTATGGTGAGTCACTCGGATGCAGGGGCACCAAAAATGTTGCTCGTAACTCCAATGGTGGTATTGCCAGCAATAGATGCTGATGCAGCATAGTAGCGGCAGTCTCGAATATCGTGACCATAAGGCGCACGAGCCTGTAGACCTTCGACCAGGTGCAGGTTACTTCCAGCCAGTTGCTGTGGCGCGGCGGGAACGGCGTCGGGTTCCTTTCAGGATATGGTCTCGAAAGTCGTGACCTTCTCTTGTACATGGGGTCCTGAAGGTACCGCATGTCAGATACGAATTTGGAGCCAGCGATAGAGCTGATCATCGAATAGTTACAGTACGAAGTGTGGTCACCAGCTTCGCTTACCCTGTCCCGGGTTCCAACAGATGTTCATACTTTCAGCTTCGAGCACGACTGCGTCAGACAGTTCCTTCTGTCGTTTCAAACCGCGAAGGCGTGCGATCCAGCGCCCAGCACCAGGCCAACTTTCGGTGCCTTGGAGCTGCGGAACATTTACATTGCCATGCTGGTGAAAGTAGTCTTCGAGCCAGCCGAGGCGTTTGAGATAGTCGCTCTCTTTTCGTTCAGCTCTAGATCGAGGCTTCGGTGTCGGCTTCGGGTTACGATATGGCGGTCTAAACCTCACACCGATATCTTCGGCTACCGCAATTTGGTCTTCTGTGAGCCTGCCAGCACGGAACTTGACTCGCAGATTCGAGACCCAAAGTCCGACGCTCCATTCGAGCCATACCTCGTCGGCTTTGGGGTTTGCATGCCCGTGATATCGGGCATACGAAGTCAACCGTGCAATGCCGCGGCCGAAGTCGACTCGTCCTCTACCCATCTTCGGATGATAGCGAATAGAAGTACTGTTGCGAAGGGCAAAACATACTGAATGCTCGCGCCTGTTGTCGTGGTTCGGATCTGCGTTGTGTGTGCGCAAGAGCTCGCAGACGATTGATCATTCCCAAAACAATATTGAGGGTGAGAAGCTATCCCGGCGCTCAAGAATGGAACTCGAACTCACACTTGATCGATTTGAAGTCATTGATTCCGTGAGTTTCCGTGGGGTGCCGTCTGCCCTGAGAATTCGGGGAAGCGGAGGTCTCTTAGGGATAGAATGATTCTGTTAATTTCCGTGGGGTTTCGTTGAAAAAGATGGGTAAACGGTGGGCGAGTCGAGTGTCGATCTACTTGGTCAAAAGCAAGAGCAACTGGCTCGATTCGTCGTCAGGCTTCGCAGAGTGGCAGCCCATTCTTTGGCGCAGGACAAGGATGCCATAAGGTCCTATGCGAATGGAACGCTGAAGTTTCAGGTAGTCGGCGAAGAAGCTACGATGATCCACCCAATACCTCCTCAGGAGAGCCTCGAATCTCTGGGAGCACGAGTACGTCCGATACTGCTGGAGGGGGAAGTTGTGAGCTTCCGAAACGGCATCGACTCGCTTGGCTACCTTCTCCACCAGAGTGATGCCGATTTCGATAAGGACCAGGCGAAGCGCATTTGTAAAGACTTCAAGAAGTCCTGGCGGTCCCTTCTTGAGCGGCACCGCGACGTGAACGATCCGATAGTTCGCATGGTCGACCCTGACGATCAAGTGCTCCACGAGCACTCCTGGCGGGAGCTAGCGTGGGCGTGGGTCTACATTGATCTGGTTCATGAGGACTCAGATCGTCTTGCCCGCTCTGGACGATTCGGCATCTCGGAGAGGTACTGGTGAGGAACCATTCTCGTAGCTCGTGCCACGGTTCGGGCAGTGGGGCAGCTGAACTTCATACAGGAATGCGTTCAGAACGGAATCATCGAGATCCCCGAGTATGCGCTAGAGGAAAAAGTGGAAGTTTCTCAAGCCGACCTGACTCGAAAAGTGAAGGCATATATGGCACCTGTCGGGACTCCGAAGCCAGACGCTATGGAACCACCTGGAGACGACTGGCTGTTGCTAAACGGAGGTGCCCCCACAGTCGATAGACCGTGAAGGCATCGCGCATGTCAGTAAGCCGTGCACTCACAACTCGGTAATTCGTACGTCGTTGCGATCAGGCTCCGGCCCGCCCAAGACCTCGAAGTCGTGATCGCGCAGCACTTGCGCAGCCACATGCAAATTGTCAGCTACCGCTGCTCGAAGCTGGCGATCACGCCACCGGATTCGTCCGTCACTTAGAGTTCGGTGCCATTGTTCTTTCGGGTCGACTCCCAACTCGTAAATCATGAACTGGATGATGTCTTCGAGGCACGGACGGAACCGAGGGCCGCCGAGAGGATAGTGAAGCTCTGAGTCCCTGAGCGTGCCGCTCCGGTTCCTGGCTTTGGCTTTGTATCGGTCCCCACCCTTGGCCAAAGCTTGTCGGACGTCATCTCGGTCGTGGTGGATATTAAGATGAGCGCCAGGGTTCTTGCCCTGAGGCTCGAGCAGGTAGTCGTAGTGGAAAAGTGGTTCGTTCGATCCTTCTATCAGAAGCGCGAACGTCGACGAGAAGACTGCCACGAACTTTCGAGTGCGATTCCAGACAAGTACATAATCAGCTTCTACTCGATATGTCGGGGCACCGTAGACCATCGCGGATATAGTCATCTGCACGCCGATTCTGAATCCTCCCTGAGGATTGGATGCAGTCACCTTCCTCGGAGTCACGACCGGATCACTCAACACCAGGTCGCAGACAATCGAGTTGTCGATAGTAGCGACGATCTCTTTGACGAAGTCCTCTACCGCAATACCAAGATTTTGAGCATCTCCGTCTGGGTAGTTGAGGTCAGTCCTCACTCAGGCTCACCAGAATGTGATATTCCCGGTAGAGATCTCTTTGGCCAGCATCGAGCATATAGTTGCCTGCGTTCTTCTCGAGCTCTTCGAGTGTCATGTGCAACTCGTCAAGGATCTCGGATTTCCGGGACGCGAGCTCGTGCTCGTCCATGTACATAACAGTCATGGCTACATCTCCCTCCAGGCGTGCACTCATGCTACCAATTTTTGCCTCGATTTACTTGCAAAAGTCTGTCGTACGGCACTGACACGACACTGCTCTCAGCAGTCCTGAGACCGCCGAGGGCATCGTGCGTTTCAGATGTGGGCTAAGTCAGTTCTTCTCGGGCTTGAGACTCTTGAAGTCGGTGACGAGCTCGGTGAGGTTCTGCACGTCGTGCTCGTCGACGTCGCCGGCCTTCTCGATCTTCGCCACGATGGTGTCGAGCTGGGTGATCAAGGCGTACAGCAGCGCCCAGTACGTCCAGTCTGTAATGTCAGGCTTGCTCATAGCGCACCAGCGTCGAGTGCAACCTGAGTGATCGGCGGGGTCGTGAGGTAGCCGAGGCTGGGCTGTCCGGGGAAGGACGATGCCGAGCCCGTCTCGAGTACCCACCGGGCAAGTGCAGCCTGCGACTCTGCACCCTCGGCACGATCCTCGAGATCCTAAGACTTCGTTTCACGCGGGGCACCATCATCGGGTCGGTACACATTGCCGGCAGCGACGTGCGTGGCCTGACCGATCTTCGGCACGTACCGGACCCCCTGCAGCGCCTTGAGCTTGCTTCTCCTTAACAGCTGCCAGGCGGCTACTCGTCGTCGGCTCAGGGAATAGGCTCTTGCCGCGTGCGTATATTGCATAGATTCGATCTGTCAGGACACCCAATCTCCACAGCGCGAGCGTCTCGTCATCATCCGTGCTCATGACAGCAACATAGGCGAAAAGAGCCGGCTGCAGGTGATCCTATAGCCAGCTCTTTCAACAGGCGCTGAGTAGATGCCCTTGATCCACCCAGTGCTCCTGTGGCCAAATCTTCATGCCCCTTGAACTGGGGCATCGTCTCTTTCCTCTTTCTGCCGCTTCCCAACATATCTGGGAAGCGGGACGGTGGGCTGTAGACACCAAATCTTGGGGGAGGGGGAGGAAATCGACTCCGCTACTTCGACATCATCACCACCCCTGCGCGGGGATGTATGTTCCATGGACGTACCTCCGGAAGGTACTTCCCTGTGATGGTGTAGATCCCGGGGTCGCGTGTACTCGGGGACCCATTGTGGTCACAAGGAATCTAGGTACTCGATGGATGCAGTGCGTCCATGGGACCCGGGGGATTCGAGTGTGCTTCTTCCGGGATGCGCATACCCGGAAAATTGCGGGTACTTGACAGGAACGTTAGCCTAAGAAGCAACAGCGAGGCCTGCCGAGGTGGAAGCTTCTTAGGCTAACGACCTCATTCTGAAAAGTACTCCCACATGGAATCTGGGGTATGCAATCCCTGCATGAACATACTTCCCGCAAGTACCCAATGGGTCCGATGGATGCACTGTTCCCATTGCACGCATTGAATTCTTCGTGCGCACCTCTGAAGCACTCCATCGAAGGAACACACGTCCCTGAAATTGTGCAATCCATCACACAGAAAGTCCCTCCAGGAGGTAATCCGCAGGGGGTATATCCTCCCGTGAAAGGAGGGGGTGGGGCAACCCACAACCATCCATTTACAGGTACTTCATGGGGTCAATGGGCGGGGTATCGGGCGGTACATCATCGGCGGGGGTGGGGTTCGGGGAGTCATGCCCTACGGGTTGGGGAATGGGTGTCTCTAGGGTTGGAGGTGCATTCGACGAAGGAAAGGCACGGGTGGGACCCTGCACAGGGTAAGGCTCCGACGCTTCCTGACCAGCATCAGCACACCAAAACATCTCATCTGACTCCTCCATACGCTTGTCGATCTCAGTCGCAACACGGTCATAATCCGGGTGTTTCAGCGCCTCAACGCTCATCTCTTCCGTACTCGTTCCGGCTCTGAGAAGTGACTTCCACTCCGGCTCCTCTACGTACCGCACCGGTGTCAGTTCATCAGGTTCAAGAACCCCTCTCAGCGCCTTGACACTACTAGGCGAGATGAATCCGCCCTGAAACTCCAGCGCGGTACCTTCGGCCACGACTGCGCGCCCTCGGCCACGACACGTATCCGTCAACTTCGACAGCTCCTTCAACGACATTTCCAGCACCATGTTAGTCAGCGTCGGGCCACCCGATCCGTACATCACTCGCGTACCCAGATTCGCTTTCGTCTCACCGCTCAAAAACTTCACGTCAGGCCGCTGAGTTGCGAACGCACAAATCATCCCCACGAACCGCGACAACCGCGCCAGCGATGACTGATTAGCCTGCGTTTCCTTCTGTTGCTCACCATCACCAAGGCCCGACAGCTCAGCGGCTTCGTCCACAATCACGAGACACGGCGCGTACGGCTGTCCCTGGACCTTCAGCAGGTCGCCCTCCTCGTCGGCGCCTTCCTTTCCAGACCACAGCTGGCGCGCCAGCCAGTCCTGCCGGGCGTGCATCTCTGCGACTGCTTCAACCACACCATTGATGCAATCTTTGCCGGGGAAATACCTGACTCCAGGGAGGCGTCCAGCCCACACGAAATCCACGCCCTTCGGGTCCGCGATAATCACGTCCCAGCCGCGCACAACGGCTTGCGCCACCAAAAGACGGAGGCCCACAGTCTTGCCCGACTTCGTCTTTCCGCCGATCAGGGCGTGAGGGTCCGTCGCGTCAGGGTCCCACCACAGCGGGAAAGTCTCGCCCAAGTCGGCGTCCTGAGCCTCCCCCAGATACAGTGCGAGAGGGCTAGGTTTGTTCTCGTCGATCCACTTCCAGGATCGCGTCTGTGGGAGTCTCACTGAGGTGGGGAGGGGCTCGCACAAGATTGCGCGCACGGTTCGACCCGACGAGTCTGTCTCTACCGTCCACGGCGACCCCCAACGCGTCAGCCGCCCCCGAATCTCCGCGCGGTCCCTCTCCATCGACGTCTCCCGCCATCCCGGAGGCAATGGACCGACAACCTTGGCCGGGGTCACGTCTCCACGGAACGTGACCTTGATGGGTGCACCACGCATGGACGCAGTGTGGCCGTCCCACTCTTCACCGCCGGTGATAACCCCGGCCAGGGCTTTCTCTACGCCTGTGCGGGCCTTCTCTCGCTCGTACCCTGCCCGAATCCACCATCGGGCTGGTGCGAGGATAACCAATCCGCCCAGGAGGCCCGAGAGGGGCCAGCTCCCTTGCGCGAGCCACACGGCCACGCCGATGCCCAACAAGAGCGCACCGAGGCTCCAGAGGACCCTCCGGGGCGTCCTCCAACAAAGTATCACCGCCGACGTAACGATTTCCCCGGTGGAGGTCCACCCCACAGCATTCCGACCCGCACGCCGCACCAGGACGATGCCGACGACGAGAAACAGAACGAGGGCGGCGGCGTAGCGGCGCGCGCCAAGGGCGGGTGGGATCGACAGTAGGCCCAGGAGGAAGCCAGCCATCGCCATCCACTGCCCTAGGCCGACGAGGGCGCGGCGAGGCTGCTGGTGTTCGTCTCTGGACCCGGCGACGAGCCAGCCTCCGATCATTAGGGCTAAAGCCAGGATCGGCCCGATCATTGCGCTTCCAGTCATCATTCAGCAACTCCCTCGTGGAGTTCTTCCGGGTTCTTGTGCTTCATTTTTGGTGCCCCTCTTCCTCGGCTGGCTCCGGCTCCGGCGCCGGGTCTAGCGATTCACTCGTTTGGTGATCTTCTTGATCGTCACCTGCCTTGCCTGTGCGACTCCTGGCTACCTTGCCTATGAGGCGCACCAAGATAGGCCCGCATGCCCACCACAGGGCCACGGGAGCACCGGTCCCGACGATTGGGGAGTTCCACTTGACTGCCGGATTCTCCGGGGCGTCTATCGCGTCCTCAGCTTTCTGAGCGTCCTTGATCTCGCGCGCCTGGCCAGCATCCTTGCATGGCGTGAGCTTCGACTTGAGCGTGGACTTCACCTCTTGCGCGCTGGAGCGCTTCTCCAGGCGCAGGGTCTTCCCAGAGAGATTCGGTGCGGCTCCCTCGCTCGTGGTCCATACCACAACCATGAGATCGCGCCTCTCCCCGGTCTCCGTGATGGTGCGCGGCTTCCTGCCCGAGTCCTCCAGAGCGGCCTCCACGGCCTCATGCGCCCATTTGGGCGCGTCACCGGGGCTATACCGAACATTGACCTCCTCGGGAGCGCAGGGGAACGGCTCTGAGCCGCTGGACCCGGCTTTCCTCGCGATCATTACCAGAGCGACAACGGCGAGGATGGCGAGGAGGCCAACCACGGCGACGATCCCGAGGAAACGACGTAGACCGCTGGGTCCAGCCGCGATGGCAGCTCCCGTTGCCACCACACGTCCTAGACCTTTGCCACGGCGTCTCATATCCGTCGTCTCGGGAGCCGACGGTCTTCCCACCCAGGCGGGGCTACGAACGGGGTATAAATTTCAATTACGACGGGATCGTAGGGGCGCAGGAGAAGATGGCCAGCGAACGGTCCGAGCCTGTCGTCCGCGATCACCTGGAGGGGCTCAGCCCACTCGATTTGCTCGCCCCGAGTAATGATGAGGAGGTGGACGTTCTTTGCGACGGACAGCCGCTGGAGCAATTCACGGAGACGCTCAACGTCCTCCGTGGAAGCGTCCTTCACCGCCTGCCTGTCAAGTCCGTCCACCACCAGCAGCGTTGGCTCCGTGGCCCCGTCGCCCATGGCCGCGAGAACCGGGAGCGAGCGATCAAGGCAAGGCTCGACTCTGTGTTCATCGACATCCCACTCGTATGTTTGCCCCAGAACGAAAGCGTTCCCCGGCCACTGCCGCGCGAGTCCGCGTGCCAGGTTGGTTTTGCCGATCCCGTGTCCGTGCACGGCGATGTGAGGCTCCGCGCCCCAGTCCCAGTACATCTCGCTACGGGTCGCGACGGTCCGACCGATGACCGGACGGGCGCGCTGCTTGTCCTTCGTGGTCATGCTGCATCCTTCGTGTCGAGAAGCGCTTCCACGTCCTGTTTGGCGTCCTCCCCGGAGCGCGGGTCCCTCGTGGCCGTGGCCACCACGGCGTACGCCACGCCCGGGAGCCGGTTGAGGAGGTCCCAGCCCCCTGTCTGTTGGATTCCTTCGCGCAGGAGGGCCACGAGGCCTTCCGCGTCGCGGGCTGGTGATTGTTTGACGGACCACGCGACGACCGCATCCACCTGTGTCTTAAGTTCCGGCATGGACTCGGCATGGGCCGCTCCCGCGATAGCCCACGCAGAGCGCTGGTGCTCCCGGTGTTGGCCCCCCGTCATCCAGGCCTTTGGAGTCTTGTGTTTGAGCACGCTGGGTGCGTGCTCCGCACCCACCGCATCCCATCCGGGCTTACCCAATGGGGCGACAGCCACGGTGTTTGGCCATCTCCCTACAACTGAGCCGAGGACAGTTCCGGCACCCGGCAGGTCAGCCAACACGGAGGGCGAAATGGCCTTCTGTCTCCCCTTCGCCGAGCGTGCCGTGGGTGGCACGAGGGTTTCGACTGAGCGCCGAATGGCCGTGGGGTGGACTCCGCGCAGTTCCGCTTCCTCATTGAGCCGATCCCGATTCCGGTCCAGAAGCTCGCCCACAGTCATTAGCACGGTTCGTGTGTAGTCCGTTTGGAGCGTGTGAGTCCCGGTGTCCTCGCCGCGCTCGACGGTGACGGCCTCGATTGCGTCCGTCCCTACTCGGAGGCACAAGCCAGTGTTCGTCGCTCCGGGATCTACTGCGAGCATTGGAGGCCATACGTGAGCCTCTACGGCGGCCTGTGCGCGTTTCTCACGGGCGGTCATGGTTGACAACCTTGCCCGAGACTTGTTTTCCTCCACGTCTCTCTCTAAACGCGGTGATTGCCCCTCGTATCAGGCTGGGGGACGCTATCACCGCAGCACCCGCCAGACCGATGGCCAAAGCGATCCAGGGGCTCGCAATCACTTGCAGGGCTCCGCTGACGACTGCTCGGATGACCATGAATGCGACGGTCATGGCCAGTGCCATGAGCGCTTTCGCTAGTGTGCCTCGCGTGCTGATCCAATCATTCCAGTCTGCGCGGAGTTGTGAGATCAGTCCTGCGGACTTGGCGAATTCCTTGGGCGCCCACGACGACGTCGCCCACATACTCCTAGCGAACGAGGTGGCAAAGAAGGCCAGGCCCGTAGCTGCAATCTCCAGGAGCCCGGACTGGGACAACGCCCAGCCCAGTGCGAAAAGAGCGCCGCCCAGCAGAATGACTGCTGCGACCTGCCACTTGTGCCCACCAGATTCCTCATGAAAGAGGCCGATTCTCATGACTTCATCTCCTTGAGCTTGCGAATTCTCTTTTCCAGCCAAACCATGTCGGACTCGGAGGGCCGGGCCGGAATGCGGTCGATTTCGTCTACTACTCCGCTGACTCGTAGAGCCACCTGACGGTCATGCACTTCGTTCGGGCGGTAACGTGCCGCCGCCGCGAGCTTCGCTTGGCGAAGCCGCGTCTCCTTCGATCGCTTGTCTGGCACATGTACTCCTGTTTCTGTTTAAACGTGACCATCAAAGATTATGCTAGTGCCAGAAATAGCAGCAAAAAGATGCAATGTACTATAACAGTCTGAATCACAAGCGGACAGAACACTCTGCTTAGCCGGTTGAAACTTGGAGAAAGGGGGCACCAAAAACTTGTAGTGTGTTCTTCGAGCATGGACTTGACAAGGTCTTGGCATAGGAGGCGCTGAGAGGCCGACCCGAAGAGCGCGTGGGCCGGGCCGGCCTCATTGCCAACAATAGCTGGCAGCTGTGTAGGATCACACTCCGATTGTTACGATCACACGGCTCTTACCAAGGACACGACAGCAAGGCGAGACCACTTCTGTGTCACCACGTTCTGCCGACTCGACGAGCTCGGACTCGAAGTTGTCGGACAGGATCTGTCTGCGGATCGTGCCGTGATCGAGTGTCGAGTCGGATCGATGGTGCCGGAAGTGCGGCTGCGAGGGCGTGCCCCGGGACACCGTGGCACGCCGGCTCGCGCATGAACCGTTCGGGCACCGACCCACGACGTTGCTGATACGGGTGCGCCGTTACAAGTGCTCCGGGTGCGGACGGGTGTGGCGACAGGACACCACGAAGGCCGCGCCGGAACGGGCGAGGATCTCCCGCGGCGGGCTGGCGTGGAGGCTGGAGAGCCTCGTCCTCGATCATCTCTCCGTCTCCCGCGTCGCCGCCGGCCTCGGAGTGTCGTGGTCTGCTGCGAACAGCGCGATCCTCGCCGAGGGCACCCGGCGTCTTATTGACGACCCTGCACGGTTCGACGGCGTCACCACGATCGGCGTCGACGAGCATGTCTGGCGACACACCCGTCACGGAGACAAGTACGTCACGGTGATCATCGACCTCACCCCGAACCGGAACAAGACCGGCCCGGCGCGGCTTCTGGACAGGGTCGAGGGCCGCTCGAAGGCCGTGTTCAAGGAGTGGCTCGCTGGGCGGCCGAAGGCGTGGCAGGACGGGCTCGAGGTCGTCGCGATGGACGGGTTCACCGGGTTCAAGACCGCCGCTGCGGAAGAGCTCCCCGCCGCGGTCCCGGTGATGGATGCCTTCCACGTCGTCCGCCTCGCCGGTGACGGACTGGACCGGTGTCGGCAGCGCGTCCAGCAGCAGACGCTCGGGCATCGAGGCCGCGCCGGTGACCCGCTCTACAGGGCCCGCCGCACCCTGCACACCGGTGACAGTCTCCTCACC
This sequence comes from Brevibacterium sp. BDJS002, assembly GCF_028201555.1. NCBI lineage: Bacteria > Bacillati > Actinomycetota > Actinomycetes > Micrococcales > Brevibacteriaceae > Brevibacterium > Brevibacterium sp. BDJS002. Next base: position 1,257,180 of record NZ_CP116392.1, read on the forward strand.
GACAAGCAACGTGATCGGCTCGGGGCGCTGTTCGCGGCTGAAGAGCATGTCGAGGTCGAAGCGACCTGGGGCATCTACCAGCGTGTCGTCGCCGCCTACCGGGAACCCGATAAGACCAAGGGCAAGGCGATGATGCAAGCCGTGATCGATGCCGTCACCACCGGTGTCCCGGCGGCGCTGATCGAGATCCGCAAGCTCGGTCGCACACTGAAGCAGAGGGCTGCGGACATCCTCGTGTTCTTCGACCTACCCGGCACCAGCAACGGACCGGCATAAGCCATAAACGGCCGCCTCGAGCACCTCCGCGGGACAGCGCTCGGCTTCCGAAACCTCAGCCACTACATCGCGAGATCGCTGCTCGAAGCCGGAGGATTCAGACCCCACCTACACTCTCGTTCGTGAAGAGCCCCAAAAGGGCTGAAAGGCTCAAGCGACCACGCTGAGGGCCTGAAGCCCGAGCTAGCGACGATGAAAGGTGCCCAACGTACTCACACTGACGGCCTGCATCCCCGCGATTTTCAACTTCATAGCGCACTTCCAATAACACGAAGTGGAATCGGGTGCGCGCCTGGTCAAATGGTTGAGTCGGCGCGACGAGCCGAGCTCTCTCGCCTGCTCGATGGCTCTCGCGTGCATTCGCCTCTGGCCCCAACGCCGCGACGGACAAGGTTGACGCAGTCCCGGGGCCACTGCGTACCGATCTCTCCCCCAGCGACGCGAGCAGCGTAGTAGTAGCCGATCAGAAGTCGGACGACATCGTCGGGGTCGATCTCCAGGTCCATTTCGCCATTTTTTCTGGCCTCTTCGAGTACTGCCAGCAGCCGGGCACGCCGCACGAGGACTACTTTCTGTCGGTACTGCTCGATGAGATGCGGTTCCCTCTGTTCGAGGGCCAGGGCATTTCCGAGGAGCCCGATGCCCTCGGGCCTGCTAATTGCCGCATCAAACATCTCGAGCTCGGCGATGAGATTGTCCCAGACGTCGTCAAAGGTGGACGCAGGGCCTGTCGCTGCAATTGAGGACACTGCGGATGTGACCAGGTCATCCTTATTGCTCCAGCGTCGATACAGAGTTGGCTTGGTGATGCCGGCTTCATCGGCAATCGCAGCCATGGTCGTACCGTCGTAACCCTGCCTTCCGAGCAGGATGAGAGTGGCCGCAAAGACACGCTCTTCAACCCCGGGCGCACGAGGGCGACCAAGCTTCTTTTCTCTGACGGACTTCTTTTCGTTCATTCCTTGACATCCTCTCACGATTCACTCTATCTTTACTTTACCGACACGTAAAGCAATGAACGCACTGGTACGGCTAAGACAAGACAGCGAAATCAGAAACACCCTCAACGAGAATCGAGACACTTCATGAGTCAAGCTTCGAGCGTGTATTCGCTCGGCGTCGCCGAGTTCGCAGATGGACGGCGCACCATTCTTGTTCGACGAGATGACAGAACCGTTGATCTCGGAGATTACATCGCCAATTCGTTGCAATCCGTTCCAGAAGAAGTACAGGACAGCCTCCGTGCGAAGAGTTTGGATACGCTCCTTGCGGCTGGACCTGAAGCCTGGGCGCGAGCCGAGAAAGTCGCGCTGGCCGCTCTCACCGATGCGGCGACAGTCAAAGAACCGGAGTCCTTCAGACTAGTGCGTCCATTCACTGTTGCCGACTATGTCGACTTCTACGCCTCACGGGAGCACGCACAGAATGTGGGTCGGATCTTCCGTCCAACAAGCCCGGATCTCCCGGCAGCATGGTTCGCGCTGCCAATCGGCTACCACGGACGGTCCAGCAGCGTCGTCGTCTCCGGTACGCCCGTCCGACGTCCTGCTGGCCTCACCCGTCACGGACAGAACATCAGCTTCGGACCATCGCTGAAGCTCGACCTCGAAGCCGAAGTGGGCTTTGTCGTCGGCACGCCGAGCCAGTTGAGCGAGCCTGTCAATATCGACGACTTCGAGTCACACGTGTTCGGCGTCTGCTTAGTGAACGATTGGTCGGCTCGCGACATTCAGGCATTCGAATATGTACCGCTGGGCCCATTCCTCGGGAAGTCTTTCGCCACCACGATATCCCCGTGGATCACTCCCCTGAGTCAATTGCAGGGCACGAGAATCGAGGCCCAAAGCGCTGGTGATCCCAACCTCGACAAGTATCTGCGGAGCTCCGAACCGTGGGGCCTCGACCTCGAGCTCGAAGTCGTCATCAACGGTGAAGTCGTGAGCCGCCCGCCCTATTCGCACATGCACTGGTCACCGGCGCAAATGCTTGCCCACACAACAGTCAACGGCGCTCCGTTGAGCACCGGCGACTTCTTCGCCTCCGGGACCGTCAGCGGCCCGGACCTCACCACGGTGGGCTCGCTTCTCGAACTGACGAAGGACGGCACAGAACCGCTCAGCACAAAGCGAGGAGCACTCGGCTACCTCGAAGATGGCGACACGGTTGTGGTGCGCGGCCGTGCGAAGTTCGCCGACGGCTCAACTGCCGAACTCGGCAGCGCGGAAGGCACCGTCTACCCCACTGCCCACACTCACTGAATTCTGGGGACCAGCACTCTCGCAGACACTTGCAACTCCGCATCGAACTGAAAGGCACCATCTTGGACATCAATCCCATTCGCGTCATCGTCACCGAGGAAGACACCGGCGGAACAGCCCGCGTCTCCTCCGACGGACCGGCACCACGCATCTTCCACCGTGATCACCGACCGGTTGCCATGACCGACCTCTGGCAGATCTCACAGGTACCGGCTCGCACACACGAGGATGGCAGACAAAAGCCTGACGAGCCGTTCGTCCTCGCCCCAGACGCCGGTGGTGTCAAGTTCCGCATCGTTCAATTCGACCCCGAACCGGAGCACACCGGCGGTCGCACCGATGGCCAGAACGTCTTCGCTGAAATGGGCGCCGACAGCGAACACGTCAACGGTGCCCGACACCCCTACATGCATCGCACGCAAACCGTCGATTTCGGCATCATCCTCCAAGGCAGCATCACGATGCTTCTGGACGAGGAAGACGTCGAAGTCAGCGCCGGCGATGTCGTCATCCAACGCGGCACAAACCACGCGTGGTCGAATCGGACCGATCAGCCATGCCTCGTCGCGTTCATCCTCGCCGATGCCGACGCGAAACCCACCCCCACGCACTGACTGACGAACGAGACGACCAATGCACAATGACGTGACCCACCACCCACCAGACGAGTCCGCAAAAACGCACTCCTCCACAACGAACACCTATGCAGGGTCCGGCCTCACAGGAAAGAACAACCCGATCCTTGCCGCCGGTCGTGCCACATTCCTCGACGACATCGACCTACCGGGGTGCATGACGATGAGCGTCCTGCGATCTCCGCACGCATCAGCCACCATCGATCACATCGACACCACGGATGCGCTCACCATACCGGGAGTCGAACTGCTCATCACCGGACGAGACACGGTCGAGCACAGCTTGAAAATAGGACCGGCCGGCGCATTCGACTTCCTCTCTGTGAAGCAATCGGACCGCTACCCGCTCGCGGTAGATTCAGTGCGCTACGTCGGCGAACCCGTAGCGGCCGTCGTCGCTACAAGCCCCCAGACAGCCGCGCGTGCCGTTGCCGCCATCGATGTCCACTACACCCTGCGCACACCGGTCGTCACGGTTGAACAAGCCCTCGCCCCCGATGCACCATTGGTCGAATCCGATTGGGCGAACAATCTCATGATCGACTGGGAGTTCGGCAAAGGAAGCCTCGTCAACGGCTGCGCCGGCACCTTTGAGACGACGGCCATTGCCGCTCTGACCGCCTCAGGGCGGCTCGACTGCGGTCGAATCATCCCGACCTCGATCGAACCTCGCGGGATCATCGCCCAATGGGATCGCTGGACCGACTCTCTGACAGTCTGGGCATCTACACAAGGCCCGCACGTACTCAAAACTCAGCTCGGCGGAGTCCTCGGACTAGATGATTCCAAGCTGAGAGTCATCATGCCCAGCGTTGGAGGGGCCTTCGGCGGCAAGATCCCGATCTTTCCCGAGGACATCCTCACAGCATGGGCAGCAATTCAGTTGGCGTGTCCCGTGAAGTTCGTCGAAGAACGGCATGAAGCACTGCCGGCGGCGGGCCACTCACGAGACATCGCCTGCGACTACAAGGTCGCGTTCAGCAGCGACGGCGTCATCGATTCCCTCGACATCGAGCTCGCCGCCAACCTTGGAGCGCCTCAGACCTTCGCCGGTTACCTCATGGCCATCGTCACAGCAGGATGCATCCCGGGGTCCTACGACATCCCCAACTCGCACGTGCATCTCCGCGGTGCCGTCACCAATCTAGGACCCTGGCAGGCCTATCGCGGATACGGCAAGGAAGCCGCAACATACTTCCTCGAACGAATCCTCGACGAAGTCGCCGACATCACCGGCGTCGATCGAGCCGAGGTCCGGAAGCGGAACTTCGTGACCTCAGACCAGTTCCCTTACCAGCTCCCGTCTGGATGGATCATGGACTCTGGCGACTACCACGGCACACTCGACCAGGTGCTCGAACTCATCGACGCCGAATCCTTCGAAACACGACGAGCTACCGCGGCAGCCGAAGGACGAGTACTCGGGCTGGGATTCGCCCACGAACTCACCCCAGAGGGATCCTCGCGACCTGGCAGCCTCCTCGGCGGTACCGACAGCACCACCGTGCGCATCAGCCCACGTGGCTACATCACGGTCCTGACTGGAGTCACCTCACCCGGCGGAGGAAACGAAACCGGCCTTGCCCAGATCGTCGCCGACGTCCTCGGTGCTGACATCGACCACATCACCGTTGTGCAGGGCGACACCCTGTCCTGTCCCCATGGCAACGGCAACTACAGCTCGCGCAGTCTCACGATCGGTGGTGCATCCGCACGACTTGCAGCCGAAGACTGCCGCCGCAAGATCGACACCGTCGCAGCGCGGAAACTCGGTGTCGCTGAAGGTACTCTGACCTTCTCACGGGGAGTCATTCATTCGTCCGCGACGGATGCGTCGACGACCATCGGGGAGATAGCCGGTGAAATCTACCGTCATCCGCACGGTGTTCTGATGGACGGAATCGAGCCGAACCTCGAATCAACCAGATCCTTCAAGATGCCCAACGTCCATCATCAACCGGAGCGTACTGGCCTCTACAACCAGTACCCCACGTGGTCTTTTGGCGCGCTCGCGTGCATCGTCGAAGTCGATCCTGCCACCGGTGAAGTGACCGTTGTCGAATTCGCGCTCTCCCACGACTGCGGAGTCGTGGTCAATCCGACCCTCGCGGAGGCACAACTGCACGGTGCCGTGATGCAAGGCGTTGGGGCCGCGCTGTACGAAGAATTTACCTATGACGAGCGCGGCAATCCTGAATGTCCAAGCTTGCGCGAATACACTCTTCCCTCTGCCAGAGAGTGGTTCCCGATCACCATGGGACATCGCTCCACCCCATCGCCATTCACACACGGCGGAATGAAGGGTGTGGGCGAATCGGGTATCAGCGCACCCTCCCCCGCCATCGCCTCGGCGATTGAAGACGCGCTGGCCGGCTACGACTCGCGACTGAAAGTGAAGCTGAAGACCGTTCCCTTCACCCCGGAAAGAGTCTGGAACGCGATAGAGGAGGTGCGCGCATGATCGTCTCTCAACGCGGCGACCACGGCTCGGAGGTCGACTTCTATCGGCCCGAAGACCTGCACGCGCTCTTCGACACTCTGCAGAATTCCCCGCGGGACACGCTCCTCCTCGGCGGCGGGATGACAGCCATGCCCTACCTCAATCGCAACGAGTGGAGCACCTCCTGCATCATCTCCCTCAGCAGAGTTGCCGAATTACGCGGAATTCAAGTCTCCGCGACAACCCTGCGCATCGGTGCGAGCACCACCCATACTCAATTGGCAGAAAGTGCAGAGGTGAGCGCCCATTGCCCCGTCTTGGCCGTCGCCGCGGGGTCCATCGGAGACCTGCAGGTACGCAACCGGGGAACCATCGGCGGGGTCGTAGCGTTTGCCAACTCAGGAGCCGACTACCTGACAGTGCTCACCGCGCTCGACGCAGTCGTCATCCTACGCTCAGCCCACGGCAGCAGACGGATGCCAGTCCGCGACTTCCTCACCGACTCTCGGTCCACTGCGTTGGCCGCAGGCGAGGTCGTTGAGGCGGTCGAGGTCGCATGCGATCCATCACGGCGTGCGCGCTACCTGCGCCTCACCAGGATTCAAGGTGCTCCTCCCGTCCTCACAGTGGCGGCCGTTGCAGGACGGCAGCAGCAGACCCTCAGCATCGGCGGAGCAACACCGACCCCCACGCTTCTCGGACGGAAGGTGTTCGATGCCGAGGCGCACGAGGTCCGCGATCTCGTGCTCTCTGCGGTGGCGGACCCAGCCGGAGAGGCACATGCACCCCGCCGTTATCGACGCCACATGGCCGCGGAATACTCCGTCCGGGTGCTCAAAGAATTGGCTGACAGTCTCGAGGAGGCGCACTCATGACACACACTGTTTCGCTTCACGTCAACGGCAAGCACCAGCAGTCGGAGGTAGATGCAGGCACCCCACTGATCGACCACCTGCGCCACGGGCTCAGGCTCACCGGTGCCCATGTCGGATGCAGGAGCGCAAGTTGTGGAGCGTGCACCGTCCTTCTCGACGGACGCACCGTGAAGTCGTGTTGCGTGCTCGCCGTCGAAGCAGACGGAGCCGAAGTCGAGACGGTCGAAAACGGCGACGACGAGCTCGATGACATCCAGCGGGCATTCGTGGAGGCTCAGGCCATGCAATGCGGCTTCTGCACGCCCGGCATGATCGTCTCCGTACGAGCGCTGCTTGCGGAGAACCCGCATCCCAGCGACGACGAGGCTCGCGCAGCAATACGAGGCAATCTCTGCCGCTGCACCGGGTATACCAACATCCTCAAGGCCATCACCATGGCCGCCGAGAACCGCGATGAGAGTTCGCTCTCGACCGAATGACACCAGCAAGCCAACTGGTCCACGTATCACCTCACAACGATGAGCCGGACGATTTCTCGCTCACCTACACCAAGGAAAGGTCAACGATGACAACTACTCACCACGCTCCTGCGGGAGCCAAATCGCCACGGCAAGCTGCCGTCGCCAGCCTGATCGGCACCATGATCGAGTGGTACGACTTCTTCGTCTACAGCACAGCTGCAGCTCTAGTCTTCAACCACCTGTTCTTCCCCAACTTCGACCCAACGGCCGGAACGTTGCTCGCCTTCTCCACCTTCACCGCCGGCTTCATCGCGCGACCTATTGGCGCAGCGGTCTTCGGTCACTTCGGCGACCGGATCGGGCGCAAACCAATGATGGTCCTCACGATCCTGATCATGGGTATCGCTACGGTCCTCATTGGCTGCCTGCCGTCCTACGACTCCATCGGGACGCTAGCTCCGGTTCTGCTCGTTACTCTTCGCATCATTCAGGGCTTGGCCCTTGGAGGCGAATGGGGTGGTGCCGCATTGATGTCAACGGAGCACGCACCGGAAGCAAACCGGGGGTTCTTTGGAAGCTTCACACAGGCGGGCCTCACTGTCGGACTCGTGCTCGCCATGCTCGTCTTTCTGCCACTCAACCTGCTCAACGACGCGCAGATGGAGGCCTGGGGCTGGCGGATCCCCTTCCTGCTCAGCTCAATCTTCGTGATCGTCGGAATCCTCATGCGCCTCAAGCTCACCGACACCCCCGACTTCAAGAGAGTCAAAAAATCCAATGAGCGCGCGAAGATGCCGCTGATCGAAGTGGTACGCAAGTTCCCCCTGCAGGTGATCTTCATGGCTGGTGCCTCAATGTCATCGGGCATCCTCTTCTACCTAGTGGCCACCTACAACCTCGTCTACACCGCGGACGGTTCAATCAGCCGCAGCTTCATGCAGATACTGGTGATGACCACGTCTGTTCTCGGATTCTTCGTCGTCCTCGCGGCAGGCAAGATGTCAGATCGCTTCCCCCGCCACAAGGTATACCTGTTCGGATTGATCCTCATCGCCATCATCGCAGTGCCCCTGTACGGAGCGCTGGACAGCGGCAACGCCGGTTTCATCGTGGTGACCTACATTCTGGCAACGATCGCGCTCTACATCCCTTACGCAGTTCAGCCGGCGTTCTTCTCCACGGTATTCTCCGCTGATGTCCGATACAGCGGGCTTTCCCTGGGCGTGACGCTGGGACACCTCGTAGGCAGCTCCATTGCGCCACTCATCGCAGGTGCGCTGGTAGCAGCAACAGGCAGTTCGTTCGCCGTCGCCGGGTATCTGCTTGTCGCCACCGTGATCTCCTTTGTCAGCGTCATCGTCCTCGTTCGCCTTAGGAGGCCCGCGGAGTCTGCGCTGGAGCCCTCCGTAGCGGTGTAAATGGACCTCGAGCACACAGTGGAAGCGTCAATGGATTCCGAATCCGAAGCACAGATCGCTGGGCTTGTCCTCGCAGCCGGCTATGGACGCCGCCTTGGGGCTGCCAAAGGTCTTCTGATCGATTCGGACGGGACGCCACGCGTCAGGCGGGTGTGCGATCAGCTCATCGCTGCCGAGTGCCGGCCGCTGGTAGTGCTCGGGCCCGAAGCGTCGTACATACGGTCGCACCTGCCACCGGAGGCATCCAGCGTCGATGTGAGCGAAACGTGCGAAGGCGGCGCACACAAACCTGGCCTCGGGCTTTCGCTCAGAACTGGACTGCAAGTTTTGACGCAGACGACAGCGCAAGCGTGTGCGATCATGCTCATCGATCTACCTGGAGTCACCGCCGCCGCGGTGCTCCGGGTGGTCGGGAGGGCACACACGGCACGCGCCCGAGAGCTGGCGAGCGTTCGAGCGCGTGGCACCTGGGGAGGGCGACCGGGCCATCCTGTTGTGCTCGGTCGTTCGCATTGGCCCGAAGCACTCGATTCTGCCCGAGGAGATCAGGGAGCGCGGATGGTCTTATCTAGGCCAGGCACGGTCGTTGTCGAGTGCGGAGATTTGGGCCACGGGAACGACATCGATCAAGTGAGTGATCTCGAAAGATACGGAATGACGATCGGTACTACGCCGCGGCAAAAGCCCACACCAGACTCAAGACCGCGGCCGAAACCCTGAGGAGGGACATGCGCGACATTGCTGATGAACTGAGAACTTGGGTTGGCTCGGAAACTTTCGCGCTAGCTATGGTCGTCAGGACGTGGAAGTCATCACCGCGACCGGCCGGAACGATGATGGCCGTCAACAAACGTGGCGAGGTCTTAGGCAGCCTGTCCGGCGGATGCGTCGAAGGTGCCGTCTACGAACTCGCACGCGAAGTCATGACCGATGGTAAAACACGCATGGCACACTACGGCGTGGGTGCTGACGATGCTTTCGCCGTGGGTCTCAGTTGCGGCGGCCAACTCGATGTCGTCATCACGTGTGTTGGGGACCAAGGAACAAATGCTGAAGTTCTAGGGAGGTCGCTGGACCTGCTCGACGAAGACCGTGCGTTGACTCTCGGCATTCCGCTCCCCACCTCGGGAATCTGGCCTGCAGATACGAATGAGGAGGGCGGTCTTACGGCCGTCGGCACCGCAACAAACTTCTCGGTTTTCACAGACCTTGAACTGCACCGATGCCAAAGCGAATCGTCGGAGTTCCTTTCCGAAGTCTTCTACGTGCGGGAAGAGCCTCGCCCTCGGTTCCTTGTGTTCGGGGCCATTGACTACGCACAATCACTAGCTGAGGCCGCGGCTTTCTGTGGCTACGAAGTGACGGTCTGTGATGCTCGCCCGGTCTTTGCCACGGCGGCGCGGTTTCCTGCCACCAACGTAGTCGTCGAATGGCCACACCGGTACCTTGCCCGCCAGATCGCCGAGGGCCGTGTTCATCGTTCGACGGTGATCGCAGTGCTGACCCACGACATGAAATTCGACGTTCCGCTACTCAAGGTGGCGCTTCGCAGTCCAGCCGAATACGTCGGAGCACTGGGCAGTCGACGCACCCATACCGTGCGAGTGGAATCGCTCAAAGAAGCCGGCGTCCCTGGAGAGCTGATTCGACGGTTGCATGCTCCCATTGGGCTGGATCTCGGCGCCGAGACACCGCAGGAGACGGCGATATCGATCATGTCCGAAGTCATCCAACTCAAGCGTCAAGGAACCGGAGATCCGCTGAGCGCGATCGATGGCGCCATTCACCGACCAGTAGGCGTGGAATACGCTGCCGTGTGACTGGCTGCGCACCACACAGCGCGTGGCGGCATCCCGAGACCCCCTGTGGAGGTGTCTTCCTCGGTGAGATACATCAGCTCTGTGTCTCACAACGACCTCGTTGTCATGCCTACAGCCTCCTCGGGCCGACATGAAATTGAGAACTCCGACACGCCTCCGACACGAAATTGAGATTCCGACACGAAATCCGAGAACCTACAAGCTGTTGCCGGAGAGTGTCGGTCCAACTTCGGGTTTGGGAAACGGTCCCTGGAGGACGGGCCGATGGCAATCCGGGTCGAGATCCGCCACCGCTGTCTGATCCGATGACGGCGCCAGCGAACAGCTGTTATTCCTGATCGTCACTTCCGCGGTCACGCGGTAACGACACCACAATAGCCACGAGAACCGAAATGACGATGAAGGGTCCGGACACGGTGATGGCTATGCAGCACCTGGCCCCCTTCCCAGTTGCATTGCACCGGCCAGCGTGAAAGCTTCGACCCCGGGTGTACGTCGGCAATGGGGACACAACGGTTCGTCGTTCCGGTTGGGAGCTAAACCGTCGTGTTGGCCGTGCGGGCATTCAGCAACCTCGCGGGGGAGTGCGTTGAGGAGTCGCGTGGTCTCTCCGCGCTCTTCCCGTGCTTGTTGTCCAGCCTTGTCTCGGACTTCGCGAAGGACACGCGCCCTGTAGGCGGGGTCGCTCAGGAGCCTGCCGCTTGCAGAGCGAGTCGTCTTTGGGTCTGCGGTGGCAATGTCAATCATCTCGGTAGCTTCGGCCTGTGTGCAGCTAGCGGCGGATGCAACCTCAGCCACGTCCCTGCTCGCGCCGCCCGCGCGTTTGCGCGCACTGTGGTGGGTGGTCTGGTTATTGATCTGGTCTTGGTCTGGTGGACCCTCCTGCGGGAGGGTGTACGCCACTCCTGTGGGAGGTATGGCGCCCTCCCAGTGGAGGGGCGGTTCCCCTCCTGTGGGAGGGGAACCATCCTCTGGGAGGGGGCGGCCCGGATTAGAGATTTCACGATCCTTTGCTCGTTCCAGGAGCAGATTGCCCCACCGCGAGAAAAGCTCCTCGGAGAGATCTGCCGGTAACGACAACCAATAGACGGCGTTCCATCCAGGGCGACCCGGCGAAACGCAGACAAGTAGCCCGAATTCCTCCAGGGCGCGGATTGCTCTGCGAATTGCCTCGGGCTTACAGCCAGTGTGACTTTGTAGTCGCGCGCTTCCGGGGCGCACGCTACTACCGTCTGGGTCGGCGTAGGTGGCCATGAGTAGTCCGACTAACTTCATCATTGCTGGACTGCTGTGGTGCGACCGAGTTACAACATGGAGCTTTTCTGCTTTGAGGTTGGTGACGGCGCGTTTCCAGTCGAGCTGGCGGGCTGGTGCAACTCGGTCCTTGGCTCCGCTGGTCGCCGTCGGTAGACTATGCATTGAAGTCTCTTTCACGCTAAGGCACTGAATAAGAGTTCTGGCAACTTCGGCAACCGCTGCAACGATTGCCGTATGCGAGTTTCTGAGGGGCGCGTCTATCTTTCGACGCGCCCCTCATACTGTCTCTGTGGGATCTTCGCCGCGACTCGTTCGTGAACTTTCTGACTCGATGTACATTCGAATGTCATCGCTCCTATACACGACTCGGCGTCCGAATCGCACGGAGCGTGGACCAATCCCGGCGTGACGCCAATAGCGGAGTGTTCCCTGCGGAACTCGAAGAAGTTCAGATACCTCAGTGACTGTCAGGAACGCTGGGCCATCCTGGAGAGTGAGGATCTGACGTTCGGGCGGGTTGAATGCAGGCGTGAAGCGAGGGCCGCACTCAACGTTGACGTGTGGTGTCGAAACTGTTCGGCTCATATCAACACAGTAAGCGCATCAATCGAAAATCGCAACTAGCGACTTGCGAAACAAGAGCGGAGTGTATTACTGTGAGTGCATGGCAATAAGAAATGGCGATCAGACCACTGACCAGCGCTTCGGTGAAGTAATCCGCCGACGACGCGAAGCGATCGGGCTAACCCAGGAGGAAGTAGCTACAGTCATGGCCGCCGAGGGTCTCTCCCTTTCAAGCACGAGCCTGGCGAAGGCGGAAGTGGGAACTCGCTCGGTAAAGATCGCCGAGGCTGTTGCGCTTGCACGCGTCCTTTCCTTGCATCTGGACTTACTCGAACTGACCGATTCCGGCGACGAACTGACGGCATTAATGTCACGAGCCTCCGCAGAAGCCGCGACAGCCGTTCGTGCGGCCTCGGAAGCCACAGCGGAAGCCGAGCGGCGGCAAAGGCAAGCTACGGCCCTTGAAGTCCTCAGTCGCGCAAGGACTGAGCCTGCTTCTTGGCCTCGGGGCCTAGCAGATCTCCTGGAGGTCGCGTTCGGAAACGAACGGTCTGCTGCTCGTGCTGGTTTGCAGTCGCTCGGAATACAGTCAGAAATTCTCGACAAGATCGAGAACGAAGAGCCCGTGGTGCGTGGTGGACGTTGGGACTGGGTGGCCTTCGCGGCTGGATTCCGTATTGCGAAGCTGCTTCCTAACCTCAAGATTGGGCAATAAACCGTGGCCAGCATCAAGAGGCGTCCGAACGGGAAGTGGCGAGCACGCTATCGCGATGAGTCTGGACGAGAGCACGCGCGGCACTTCGAGCGAAAGGTTGAGGCACAGCGATGGCTGGACGAGGTCACGGCGTCAGTCATCACGGGGGTGTACGTCGACCCAGGGGCTGGAAAGGTAAGTCTTGGAAAGTTCTACGCTGACTGGGCGGACCGACAGGTCTGGGTTGACTCGACCCGTGCCAACGCGGACCTGAGTATTGCGTCAACAGGTCTTGAAGACTTTCCGATCAAGTCGATCCGGAAGTCGCACATCGAGTCCTGGGTGAAGCGTTTGGTCGGTAACGGGCTTGCTGCATCCACGATCAAGACGAGGTACGTTGTCGTTCGTTCGGCCTTCCGCGCCGCCGTCGCTGACAGGTTCATTGTCGAAGATCCGTGTACCGGAGTTGCCCTACCCCGCCTTCGGAAGCGCGAGGCGGCCATGCGGATACCGACGCCCGAGCAGGTGGGCGAGTTGGTGGCTTGTGCTGATAGCGGGCGAGTTTCAACGCGGAAGGGCTTTGCGGCATACGTTCAACTATGCGCGTTTGCAGGACTTCGCCTGGGCGAGGCCGCGGGTGTCCAGGTTGGGGACATCGACTTCTTGCGCCGAGAACTGCGCGTTCAGCGCCAGGTCCAGCGTGACGGCTCCACCTTCGTTGTACGTGCACCGAAATACAGCTCCGAGCGGACCGTATACCTTCCGGACGCCCTAGTGAACGCTCTGTCGCAGCACGTGGCCAAACACCTACCAGGCGACGATCCTACGAGGTGGCTCTTTCCATATCGTGATGGTCCTCTCTACGACAATGCTGTGATCTGGCGGTGGCGGGCTACCAGGAAGTCAGCGGGACTCACCGAAGTCCGGCTACACGACCTGCGACACTTCTACGCCTCGGGATTGATTGCCGCCGGATGCGACGTGGTCACCGTCCAACGTGCACTCGGCCACGAGTCGGCAAGTACGACGCTCAACACATATGCTCATCTCTGGCCGAAGGCTGAGGATCGTACGCGCGGCGCTGCTGCCAGCCTTATGGAGTCCACTGCGGTTGATACTGCGGACTCTCGGCGGACTCAACCCCGGCTAACCGGCTCTGACTAGGGGTTTTGACCGATACCTAGTAGTACCAGGGGTAGGGAGACCAGTCGGGGTCGCGTTTCTCCAGGAAGGAGTCGCGGCCTTCGACCGCCTCGTCGGTCATGTATCCCAGGCGGGTGGCCTCACCTGCGAAGACCTGCTGGCCCATGAGACCGTCGTCGAGGAGGTTGAAGGCGAACTTCAGCATCCGCTGGGCGTTGGGAGACTTGCCGAGGATCTCCTTGGCCATGGTCAGCGCCGCGGTCTCAAGCTCTTCGTGGACGACGACCTCGTTGACGGCGCCCATGTCTGCCATGTCCTGGGCCGAGTAGGTGCGGCCGAGGAAGAAGATCTCGCGGGCCTTCTTCTGGCCGACCATCTTCGCCAGGTAGGCGGACCCGTAGCCGGCGTCGTAGGAGCCGACATCGGCATCGGTCTGCTTGAACTTCGCATGCTGGCGAGAGGCGATGGTCATGTCGCAGACGACGTGGAGGCTGTGGCCGCCGCCTGCTGCCCAGCCGGGAACGACGGCGATGACGATCTTGGGCATGGTGCGGATGAGTCGTTGGACCTCGAGGATGTGGAGGCGTCCGGCGCGGGCCGGATCCACGGATTCGCGGGTCTCACCGGAGGCGTACTGGTAGCCGGAACGTCCGCGGATGCGCTGATCGCCGCCGGAGCAGAAGGCCCAGCCGCCGTCGCGTGAGCTGGGACCGTTGCCGGTGAGCAGGACTGCGCCGACGTCCGAGGTCTGGCGGGCATGGTCGAGGGCACGGTAGAGCTCGTCGACGGTGTGAGGGCGGAAGGCGTTGCGAATATCGGGACGGTCGAAGGCGATGCGCACGCAGCCCAGGTCGGTGCCGTCGGGTTTGACCGCGCGGTGGTAGGTGATGTCGGTGAAGTCGAATCCGGAGACTTCACGCCACTGGGAGGGGTCAAAGATTTCAGAAACCGTCATGACCCCAACCCTATCGCCTGTCGACTGGCCGATAGGGTTGCCTCATGGCTGATGTGCAGCAGTTTCCGGAGTCGATCGCCGAGCTCGTGCCGAAATTCCACGTTCTCAAACTCCCCATGGTCACTCGATTTCGGTCGATCACCGAACGCGAGGTCATGCTCTTCGAAGGCCCCGATGGGTGGGCGGAGTTCTCCCCATTCACCGAATACGGTTCAGTCGAATCCTCCCGCTGGCTGCAGGCTGCCCTCGAGTTCGCGGGTCTGCTGCCGACTGCTGAGGTTGAGCCCAGCGCCGTCGGATCTGCGGCTGAAACAGTCGGCCAGAGTGTTGCCGTGAACGCGACCCTGCCGGCGTGTGCCACCTCAGAGGTGGGACCGATTCTTGCCCGCTACGGGCCGGTCGGCACAGTCAAAGCGAAGGTGGCCGAACACGGGATCGACTCGCTGCCGGAGGACTGGGACCGGTTGCGCGAATTCCGTCGGCTGTTTCCCGAGACGACTCTGCGCCTCGATGCGAACGCTGGCTATACGCTGCCCGAAGCGCTTGCGGCCTGCACGGAATTCGCGGAATTCGACCTGCAGTACTTCGAGCAGCCGGTCGCGGCAGTTGAGGACATGGCGCGATTGCGTGAGCAGCTCTCGGCCCGGGAGCTGCCCGTGGTTTTGGCCGCAGACGAGTCGATCCGAAAGGCCGAAGATCCGGTGCGAGTGGCCGAACTGGGCGCCGCCGAGGTTGTCATCGTCAAGGTCCAACCGCTGGGTGGGATCGCTGCCGCACGCTCAGTCCTGGAAGCCTGCGGACTGCCGGCCGTTGTGTCATCGGCGTTGGAATCCTCCGTCGGGCTAGCCGCCGGAGCCCAGCTGGCGGCCACGCTGCTGCGCACCCAACGAAGCCGGGAGCTGCTCGGCGAACACCCTGCGTGCGGTCTGGGCACGGGTCGGCTCTTCGCCGAGGATGTTGTGGAGCCCGCTCAGAGCCTGAGGCCCGTCGACGGGCAGATACCTGTTACGCGAATCGTCCCGGACCCACAGCGACTGGAGACGCTGGCGGTGGATCCGGGACGATTCGACTGGTGGGAGAAGCGGCTGCAGGAGTGCTGGACTGCTCTGCTCAGCCGGCGTTCTTGACCGCGTCGACGAAGGCCGCCGCGGTGTCAGGAACGATATTCTCATCGCCGGTGTCGGCGATGTTGGCGGCGGTGACGATGTTGTTGCCCACGCGGCTGGTGACGGTGTCGGTGTTGAGGACGGTCTGCCCACCAGCTTCGATGTTGGCACGCACGCCCACGGTCTCGTCGGCACCGTCAACGGTGGCGTCGAAGGTCTCGTAGGACATGTTCATCTCGATGCCCTGGGACTTGATGGTCACATCACTGCACTTCTCGGCGATCTTGGTCGAGTTCTTGAGCTGAGAACCTGCGGCATCCTCATCGGCCAAGCTCATCAGGGCAACGCTCAACGTGTTGTCTGCGGAAGCTCCTGCCAGGGTGGTGCCGTTGCTCGACTCGCTGGCGTTGAGCGCAGACATTGCCAGATCCTTGCATTCGGCAGGCTCGTATTCGGCACTTTCGAGAGCCTTGATGGCTTCGCTGCCTGAGGCATCTCCGATGTCGACCGACTTGAAGGACTGGCCGCCGGCATTGGTGGATTCGATGATCTTCTTGAGCTGAGCCTCGTCGAGCTGCTTTGCTTCGGGTGTCTCGGCGGCTGCGGACTTCTGCTCTCCTGCAGCCTCTTCTTTTGCGGGCCCGGATCCCGAACAGCCTGTCAGGGCCAATCCGGCGATGAGAGCGATGGCGGGGAGTACGCGTTTCATTGGTGACCTCTCGGAGTCAACGTTCATTCAGAAGGACGAAGGGCGGTCACGATGTTGTGACCGTTATAACCATAAACAGAAGTTGCGGTGGATTTGGCATCGACATGTGCCGAATCCGACACATCTGTTGTTTTGACTGCCGGCTCGTCGTTCTTCGCCGAGGCGATGCGCACTGTCGTGACCTCGGCCTGGCCCACAGTCGTGAAGTGCTGAGTGCGCTTGCCGGGGATGATCGGGTCGTGCATGGCCGCGGCCAGACGACCGGTGAAGGTCAGACGCCCCTTCTTGTCAGCTCGCTGCGGATAGTCGTTCGTTCCGGTGGGTCCGACGACGGAGATGTCGTAGCGGCGGCCCGGTTCATACAGGCCCGGCGTGCGGACTCGGAAGCTTCCGGTGCCGGTCAGGGAGAAGCCGGCTGCGCTGACCGAGCCGAAGCACACGATCTGGGCCCGACGCCGTGAGATCTCGACTCGCCACCCGTGGATGTCGAAGAGCGCATGACCTGTCAGATACGAGAACTCACCACCATCGGCCACCCGGGGACCACCTCGGCGGCGGTCGGAGTTGTTGACCGTGGTGGACTCGGGACGAGGCGCATCGTGATCCTCGACGATGCTGCCGCTGGGTTCGAGACTGCCACCTCGGCGTTCGAGATCGCCACCTCGGCGTTCGACGCTGCGGTGGTCGGAGCTGGCATAGTCGCGTTGGCGGCGCAGGGTCTTCAGCCAGGCTCCCAACTCTCGTTCCCAGCTGATCCAGTTGTGCAGGCCGGTGGTGCGGGGGAACCACGAGTGGCGGATGCCGAGTGAGTTCAATCGCGCGGAGAAGCGTTCTCCCTGCTGGTTGACCATGGATTCGAGGAGGTCACGGTCCTTTGACTCCTCGAGGCTGCCGGAGCCGGCACTGAGCCAGAGGTGAAGACCCTGCAGGTTCTCCGCCAGACCGTAGGGGGAGTTCGCGATCCATTCGTTGCGGTCGGCGACGGGATCACCGAACAGGGTCATCGACTTCGCACCCTCCCGCATGGCAATGATGTCGAAGGCCGGTACCGCAGACAGCGGGTCGAGCGGTGAGGAGAAGGCCGCGGCCCAGCTGTAGCGGTCCGGATGCCAGGCGGCGTACTTCATCGCCCCGTAGCCACCCATGGACAGTCCAGCCAGGAGCTGGTTATCCGGGGCGAAATCCACCGAGAAGTTCTTGGCCAGGAACTCCGGGATCTCTTTGGTGTGGAAGGACGGCCAGTCGTGGACCTCGCTTCCGACAGCCACCCGGGAGTAGGTTCCTGCTCCTGCATCGGGCATGACGACCAGGTAGGGCGAGTTGAGTGTGAGTTCCTCGGCTGCACCGAAGTCAGTCCAAGATCGGAAGTCATCGCCGCCGCCGTGATAGAGGTGGATGACCGGGCTGACCTCCTGCGGGATCCCGGGCAGCAGCACGCGCACACCGACGGTCCGGCCCAGCGCGGGGGAGTAGATGAAGAACTCCCGCAGCCGGTTCGACAGCTTGCGTTTGTCGCGGATGTGCCATTTCCTCGCCTCCTTGCCGCGAGGCTCGGGACCGAGGAACGAGCTGTTCTGGTCGAGGGTTGGGAAGCGTCCTCTGTGGGAGCGGGCAGCAGTCAGCGAACGGATTGCACGCGCCCCAACCGCGAAGAGAATCGATCGGCGCATGGGACAACCGTAGAGAGTCAACGTGAACCGCAGGTGGGTTAGTGGTTGAATATCAGGTGATGTTGAATTCGAGCGCAGTGGCGCAGCAGATTGCCCGTGGGTTGGCTTCGTCCGGAGTCACCGAGGTTGTCATCGCGCCTGGTTCCCGGTCGGCGCCGTTGATCTATGCGCTCGCCCCCCTCGCCGAGGCGGGGGTGATCCGTACGCACGTGCGCATCGATGAGCGTGATGCTGGGTTCTTGGCACTGGGGCTGGCGCGGGGTCTGCGCGCGAAGCAGAGTCGTGCTGGTGGGGTACGGACGCGTGCCGGTACCGCGGGGGGCCGAGACGGAGCAGTGGCCTTGGTGACGACCTCAGGGTCGGCGGTGGCGAACCTGCATCCGGCTGTGCTTGAAGCCTCGTACGGTCACCTTCCGCTCATTGCAATCACAGCGGATCGTCCGGCCCGACTGCGAGGGACCGGAGCCAACCAGACGATCGACGACCAATCGCAGGTGCTCAGCGATGTGCGTGTCCGCATCGATGTGCCCGCAGGAAGTGCTGACGCAGGTCAACTCTTCGCCGAGGCGGTCGCACATTCGCTTGGCCTGGTCACGGATCCGGGCTCGGGCAGAGATTTGGTCACGGGCGCAGCTTCGGACACGGAGTCCGAGTCGGGTACGGGGGAGGTCGGCCCTGTCCAGTTCAACGTGCAGTTCGACGTGCCCCTAGTGCCGACAGTCACGGAGCTCGCCGAGTGGAAGGCAGCAGTGCAGTCATTAGCGGCGAAGAGCGCGAATGAAGCCTCGAAGTCTGCGTTCGCAGGCTCAGATGCTGTCTCGTACTCGGACTCAGCCAAAGATATCTCAGTGAGAATTCTCCCGGGAACGGTCATCGTCGCTGGAGATGCAGGAGGTCACGCGGCCACCGCGTTGAAGTCATTGGCCGAGGAACACGCGATCCCCGTTCTGGCTGAGCCCTCGAGCCCTCTGACTTCCGAGTTGCGAGACTCGAGTGTCGTGGTCCCGGCGCACGCGAGGGTGCTCAGCGAACGCGAGGATCTGCGCACAGCGATCAGAACCGTGATCGTGCACGGAAAACCGACTTTGACCAGGCCCGTTGCTGCTCTGCTTGCCGACTCCGAGGTACTGGTCCAGCGTCTACCTGATGACGTCGACGCCGTGTCACTCTCGGCCAGGTCGTCGGAATCACCTTCGGTCGACGAGGTTGCCGGCAGCGGCGGCGACAGCACTGTCTCCGACGTTGCGGCCGCCCCCAACACCGTCTCAGGCGGGACACCCCTTCACCCGAGCATGGACACGGGTTGGCGAGATGAGTGGGTAAGGGCCAGTGAAGCTATCATCGCCGAGTCGCGTCGGACACGTGAGGTCGAGTCGACGCAGTCGAGCGCACGAGCGATCACCGAAGAGTTGGCCAACCGGGATATCAACCTCTTCGCAGCGAGTTCAAACACGATTCGCTATCTCAGCGAAGCCACCGATGTTCGCGCGCACGTTCACGCGTCGCGCGGGCTGGCTGGTATCGACGGCCTGATCTCCACAGCGACTGGGCTATCCCTTGGTCTTGGTGAGCAGGTGGTGCTCGTCATCGGCGATATCGCAATGCTCCACGACGTCGGCGGTCTGCTGACGCCGAGCGCAGAAGAGGGTGGGGATGTGATCATCGTCGTACTCAACGATGATGGTGGTGCGATCTTCTCCGGGCTCGAACATTCGCAGGAACATGTGGCGCCGTACCTCGAAAGATACTTCACTGTTCCTCACGGTCGAGATTTCAAGAATCTTGCTGTGGGCTATGGATGGGAGTACTCGCGGGTGGGATCCCGCAAAGAGTCCAGCCTGCTCGACGATTTCATCGCGGAGTTCGACTCCAACTCAGAGGTCGATTCCACTTCAGAGATCGGGATGGCCGCGCGTGGTGTCGACGGATTGGAATCAAACCAGGTGACGCGGATGCGTCGCGGCCGTCGGATCATCGAAGTTGACCTGACCTGATTGCACCCGCCCCGATCTGATCTGGCCTGACCCGATCTGACTCGATCTGACCTGACCTGATCTGAGGTCGGGGTGATCCTGGACTGCGCAGTATGAGTCGCAGAAGTGCTCACGTCCGCAACATCGAGCCCCGCTGTTGCCAATAATGCAGCTTCTCAGCCGCGATGCGGGTTCAGCCTGTATCCCTGAGGACCAGCTTGTCGAAGAGCTCTTCTACGGGACTCGGAGCGGGGAAGTCGACAACACCATCTCTCGCATTCTCGGTGGAAGACGAACTCGGACCTGGCGGTGGGTGACTGAACTTGGTGACGAATGGGGGAGTGGCAGTTTCAAATTCTTCGCCGGTGGGGGTGGAGACGGTGAGATCATCGGCAGTTGCCTTGTGCTTCCACCCGGGGTGTTCCTTGGCGTAGTTGCAGGCAGCGCAGAGTCCGGATGCGTTGGACCACTCTGTTTCTCCGCCCTCGGCGACCGGAGTCACGTGATCGGCGTGCTTGATCGGGGCGTCGCACCACGGAGTCCGGCAGACATCGTCACGGAAGACGACCATACGTCGCAACAGACCACGGAAGGTGCGTTTGCGCGAGTCCATGCTGACCAATTGTCCTGTGTCCGGTGAAGTGAACATGCGCCGAATGAAAGTTCTGGCTCTATTCGCCGCCACGAAGTTCCGTGCCGTCTTCGCAGGGAGCGGGCCATAGCTCGGAATCCACGCAGGAACCCGACCGTCCGAGAAGAGACTCTCGGCTTCCATGACGACATGGACCTCGGTGGGTACGTTGTCGGCAGAGTCCTGACCGGTAAGACGTTCCACGAAGATATCTGCCATCAGCTGATTGCGAGTACGGTCGAAGTCTTGGCCGATCATCCCGCGCTCGGCGGCGGTGGCCTCCAAACTCTCATAGGCGGCGACAGCCTGCTGCAGAGGCAGCGTGGCACTGAGCTGAGCCATGCCGTTGTTGAGCGCCTTCAGAGACACATGGCGGTCCGCCCTCGCTGATTCGGCCCTCTCATGCGCATTGTCGGACGACACATTGGCCGCCAGCGCGCGAGCTTCTGTACGCAGCCGGCGACTGCCGGCTGCCGTAGCCCGGTCTTTGAGTTCCTCGTCGACGAACTCACGCTCTTCGGGAGTGAGCCAGGCGGTCTCATCGGCGATGATGCGAGCTTTGGCTTCGGAGATGGATCCGCTGGCCAGAGCCTCAAATGTGCGGGGCAGATCGTTGACCACAGCCTTCGAGGTCGACAGAAATTTTCGTCCTGTCGAGGGTGAGACTCTCTTGGCCAAGGCGATCTCATTGCCGGCGTATTTTCCCTGCTCTCGCTTGGGCACATCATTGGCGGCATCTTCGCGTTGGCGGTGCTGGTGAAAAGCCACAGCCTCACGCGCTTGAGCAGCTGCCGCGGCAGACGTGAGCTCCTCGAGAGCGCGAATGCGCGTCTGAGCCTCCCACGCATCATCTGCTGGTTCGAGGTCACGCAGCGTCTGACACCACCGATCGATATCGGTGGTGATGCCCGGTGTCCGGGCCCACGAACCAGGACCCCGATATTCGGGGTGGTCCGGGTCGTTCGCGGGATGCGTGAACATGTGACAAGGGTATGCCGAGGCACTGACACAGCCACTGACACGAACCGCCAAAACCTTGACACAGTGTCAATCTTGCGAAGCAATCAGACTGTTATTCCAACCCCAGCGCACGGCGCATCGGAGCGAATTTGGCTTCGGTCTCGGCCACCTCGGCGAGGGGATCCGAATCGGGCATGATGCCCGCACCGGCGAACAGGCGGATCCGATTGCGATCCTCGAGCTGTCCGCAGCGCAGGGCGATGCCGAACTGTCCGTTGCCGCGATCGTCCATCCAGCCGACCGGTCCCGAATACCGACCGCGATCGAGCGGCTCCAGCTCATCCACGTGTGCGACCGCGCTGGCCTGCGGGTATCCGCCCACAGCCGCGGTCGGGTGCACGGCCGCGGCGATGTCCAGGGCATTGAGGCAGGAGTCCTCGGGCAGGTGCGCCGAGGCGTCGGAGGCCGAATGGATGACATTGGCCAAGGGCAGCAGGTGCGGTCGCTCGTCGACGCTGACATCGTCGGCGACAGAGCTGAGACTGCGCTGCAGGGAGGCGATCGCGAAGGCGTGCTCGGTGCTGTCTTTGTGCGCGCTCAGCAGCTTCCTGGCTGCCGGCATCTCCGAAGTCGGGTCGTTCTCCACTCGATACGTGCCCGCGAGCACGCGCGAGGTCACGCGGGCGTTCTCCACCCCGATGAGCAGCTCTGGGGTGGAGCCGATGAGACCCGCGACATTGAAGGTCCAGCAGCTGGGGTAGCTGCGGTTGAGCTCACCCAGCACGGACCGCACATCGATGTCATCGTCGGAGGTAACCAGCTCGTCCCGGGCCAGCACGATCTTGCGCAGCGTGGAATCCTCGGTGAAGGGGTCCACCTCGGCGGAGTCTCCGACGGGGGTGAGCATCTGCGAGACCTTGGCGACCAGGTCCGCCCACGAGGAGCTGTCGAGATCACCGGGGGAGGACGTCGCCGAGGTGACTCGGCGCAGCGGTTCGGACTTGAGCACCGGCGGGACAGGGGTCGCGCCCTCAGTGATGATCGATGTCATCCAGACGCGACCACCTCGGCGTCCGAGGACGAATTCGGGGACGTGGATGAGGGAATCGACCTCGGACTCTCCCGAGTAGGCGACGGTGGCGAAGCACATGAGTCCCGAGCCGAGCAGGTCGACCTCGTCCTCGATGCTCGCGGCATCCGTGATGGCCTTCCATGCCTTGGAGAGCTCGGTGAAGCGGTCGCGGCCGCGGGCGCGGATGCGCAGTGTGCGGCCGAAGCCGATGAGACCCGAGGTGTCGCGAACCCAGCAGGAGAACGCCGAGGTGGGCAGGAGTTCCAGCGTCTCCTCGACGGAGGTGGGAAGCCCGGATTCGAAGGGGAAGCCCGGGCTCGGCTCGACGTCGTCGACGAAGCGAGAGCTCACGTGCAGGCGCGGGGGCGCGGTGCAGATGTCAGAGGTGCTGAAGGTCGTAGTCATTTCAGCCCCACTCTAGTCCAGAAAATCGTCGCATCCGCCCCAGCGAATTCGCCGAAGTGGACTGACTGTGGCGAGTTCCACACGGCGAACAGCAGGGAAAACGGCCCGCGAATTCGCCCCCGGGTTCAGGTGTTGAGACAATGGTGGAATGAACCGTGCTCAGCTGGACAAGCAGCCCGACGACGTCGCGTCGATGTTCGATGACGTCGCCTCCCGCTACGACCTCACCAACGACGTGCTCACCTTCGGCCTGGCGCGCACCTGGCGCCGGACTGTCGCACATTCGGTGGCTGCCGGCCCCGGCGAACGTGTCCTCGATCTCGCGGCCGGGACGGGAACGTCATCGATGACGTTCACCCATCACGGCGCCGAGGTGGTCGCCGGCGACATCTCACAGGGCATGCTCTCCGAAGGGCGCCGCAGACACCCCAAGATCGACTTCATCTACGCCGATGCGATGGACCTGCCGTTCTCCGATGCCAGCTTCGACGTCGTCACCATCTCCTTCGGCATCCGCAACGTCAATGACGTGGACACCGCGTTGGCAGAGATGCTGCGCGTGCTCAAGCCCGGTGGCCGACTCATCATCTGCGAGTTCTCGACTCCGACGTTCGACCCCTTCAGCCTCGTCTACAAGGAATACCTGATGCGGGCCCTGCCCGCCGTGGCGAAGGCCGTGTCCTCGAACCCCGAGGCCTACGTCTACCTCGCAGAATCGATCCGCGCCTGGCCTGACCAGGACGAATTCGCTCAGCAGATCCTCGGCGCCGGCTTCGACCAGGTCAAGCATCGCAACCTCACAGGCGGAATCGTCGCCGTCCACCACGCCCTCAAGCCGTGAACGAATTCTCCGCCGAGGTCATCGTCGTCGGGGCGGGCCCTGCCGGATCGGCCATCGGCGCCTACCTCGCGCAGGCCGGCCATGAGGTCATCATCCTGGAGAAATCCGGGTTTCCCCGCGACAAGATCTGCGGCGACGCCCTGACCCCGCGCGCGGTCAAAGAGGTCGGCTACCTGGGCATGGCGACCCCTGAATCCGAGGGGTGGCACAAGAACCGAGGACTGCGCCTCATCGGCGGCGGGCACCGCTTGGAGATCGACTGGCCCGATATCGACGGCACCCCGAACTTCGGGCTGACGAAGCCGCGGATGGGCATGGACGAGGCATTCGCCCGTCACGCCCAGCGCAGCGGTGCCAGGCTGTTCGAGCAGGTCAAGGCCATGTCCCCGGACATCGGCGAGGACGGCTGGATTCAGGGCGTCCACGCCTCCGGCACCGACCATCGTGGTCGCAGGGTGGGTCCCGAGGCGCACTTCAGCGCCCCGATCGTCATCGCCGCCGACGGAGTCTCCTCGCGCCTGGCAGTGGCCATGGGCTTGGAGAAGCGCGACGACCGACCGATGGGTGTGGCGGTGCGTGCCTACCATTCCTCACCGAGGCATGCCGACGACTACATCGAGAGCTGGGTCGAGATGCGCTCGCGCAATTCGGCGGGCGAGTCCGAGGTTCTGCCCGGCTACGGCTGGCTCTTCCCGCTGGGCGACGGCACGATCAACATCGGTGCCGGCCTGCTGGACTCCTCACCTCAGTTCGGTTCCGTCGACTTCCGCACCATGATGGGGCAGTGGATCGCGGACATGGGACACGAGTGGGGCATCGACGAGACCACCTCGTTGGGGCCGATCAAGTCCGCGGCGCTGCCGATGGCCTTCAACCGCACCCCGCACTTCCACAAGGGGCTCCTGCTCGTCGGCGATTCGGGTGGGATGGTCAACCCTTTCAACGGCGAGGGCATCGACTATGCCCTCGAGTCCGCTCGTCTGGCCGCCGAGGTGATCTCCACCTATTCCCGCTACCCGAAGCATGTGATGCGGGAGAAACTGCAGGAATACCCGGCGCTCGTGGGTGACTCCCTGGGCGGCTACTTCACTCTGGGACGCGTTTTTTCCGCCATTATCGGCCACCCTGCACTCATGCAGTTCGGAATCAAGTACGGTATGGGTGTTGACGTTGTGATGGAATTCGTCGTGAAATTGTTGGCGAACCTCTACCGCGACCCGAAGGTCTCTGAGGCTGATCTCATCGACCGGGTGATTTCAGCTCTCACCCGAATCGTGCCGGCCACCAGCAATGCCTGAGCCAAGCAGCGACTACAACACTGACTACGATGAATGACGAGGACATGAGCCACCTAGCCTCTCCGGCGACTTTTATTGGTGCCGATGCCCAGCTTGCGGCGGATATCTCCACACAGTTGGAAGCCGTCGAGCGCAGGCTCTACGAAGTGACCGAGCAGACACGGAAGCTGCCGGACACCACCTCCAAACATCTCCTCGCGGCCGGCGGCAAACGCGCCCGCCCCAACCTGCTGCTGCTCACCGCCCGCCTCGGCGAGGCGAACCGCGATGCGATCATCGATGCGGCCGTTGCCGTGGAGCTCATTCACTTGGCCTCCCTGTACCACGACGATGTGATGGACGATGCTCCAGTGCGCCGTGGTGCACCTGCCGCGCACGAGGTGTGGGGCAATTCCGTGGCCATCCTCACCGGTGATCTCCTGTTCTCAAAGGCCTCCGGTGTCACCGCGAAACTGGGTCCCGAGGCTGTGCGGGTCCAGGCCGAGACCTTCGAACGCCTCGTCCTCGGTCAGCTCAACGAATTTGCCGGTCCGCCGGAGGACGCGGATGCGATTGAGCACTACATTCAGGTGCTCGCGGACAAGACCGGATCCCTCATCGCCACCTCGGCGCAGTTCGGGGTC
Source organism: Brevibacterium sp. BDJS002 (assembly GCF_028201555.1). Taxonomy (NCBI): domain Bacteria; kingdom Bacillati; phylum Actinomycetota; class Actinomycetes; order Micrococcales; family Brevibacteriaceae; genus Brevibacterium; species Brevibacterium sp. BDJS002. The sequence continues at coordinate 1,283,264 of NZ_CP116392.1, forward strand.
ATGTTCTCACAAGCGGATCAGGCCCTGGCCGAGCCCGTGCGGATCTTCGGTGAACGCGTGGGCATCGCCTTCCAACTCGCCGATGACATCATCGACCTGACGACCACCTCATCGGTGTCGGGCAAGACTCCGGGCACGGACCTGCGCGAACGCGTTCCCACACTGCCGGTGCTCTACGTCCGCGCCGCCGCAGCTGACGGTGACGCGACCGCCGCCGAGGTGGTCGAACTTCTGGATGCGGACCTGAGCTCAGATGAGGCCCTCGAATCCGCCCGTGCCGCTCTGGCCGCCCACCCGGTGACGGCCCGAGCCCGCGCCGAGGCGGTTCGCTGGGCTGACGATGCGAAGGCCGCTCTGGCACCGCTGCCCGACGGAGTGGTCAAGGAATCACTGTTCACGTTCGCTGATTCTGTAGTCACCCGCAGCGCCTGACCATGTCGGATACGGTCCGGGCTCAGCCGCTTGAGGCCCCCCATCGGCGGCGTCTGACTCCGGTCGATTGGATCGGTCTTGGCGTCCTCGTGCTCTTCCTCGTGGTGGGGCTGAGCTGGTCGAAGTGGATGCCTTACTGGGACAAGGCCTGGACGCTGAGCCAGACATCGGTCTGGGACGGCAGTCCGCTCTTCGAAGCCGCTGGGGAGACGTTCTCCCTGTCCGGAGCCTGGGACTTCACGCTCGTGTACTTCACCGCCGTGTGGAAAGCACTGCTCGTGGCGCTCGTGGTGGCTGCTGCCATCGACGCGCTGGTGCCGCGCGATTGGCTGCGGCGTGTGATGAATCGTCGTAGCCACACCAGTCAGTCGCTCGTCGGCGCGGCGATGTCGCTGCCGTCCATGATGTGCACCTGCTGCGCGGCTCCGGTGACTGCCGGCCTGCGCGGTTCGGGGGTCAGGCGCAGTGCTGCCTTGGCGTACTGGGTGGGCAATCCGCTGCTCAACCCCGCTGTTCTGATCTTCCTCGCGCTCATTCTGCCCTGGCAGTTCGTCCTCACCCGTCTCGTGGTGGGACTCCTCATCGTCGTCGGGGCCAGTGCCCTCATCGGCCGTTGGATCAAGGGGCGCGCCGAGGTGGTCCCTGAGCAGAGTCTTGAACCGACCACGTTCTCCGCCCTTCCCGTGCGCTACCTGCGGTCGCTGTCGAAATTCACCCTCATCCTCGTGCCCGAGCACCTGGCCCTGGTCTTCATCGTCGGACTCATCAGTCCGTGGCTCTCGGGTGTCTACGGACTCGAAGCACAGGTCGGCGGCTTCGCGGTTCTCATCGCCGCACTCGTGGGCACGCTCCTGGTGATCCCAACCGGCGGCGAGATCCCGATCATCCTGGCATTGTCGGCGGTCGGAGTGGGCGCGGGCGTCACCGGCGCACTGCTGATCGTGCTTCCGGCACTGAGCATTCCCTCGATGGTCATGGTCGGAAAGTCCCTAGGATGGCGCACCACCACCGCCATGGGAACGGCGGTGGCTCTCGGCGGAGTGCTCTCCGGCGCGGTGCTCGTGCTCGGCAGCTGTGGTTAGAGCCTGCGGCGGCTCTGGCGGATCAGGTCGGTGCAGAGCAGCAGCACGGCGATCCAGATGACGAAGAAGCCGACCCACCGCGTCATCGACATCGACTCTCCGAGGATGTAGACACCGGTGATGAACTGCATCGTCGGCGTGATGTACTGCAGCATGCCCACCCACGACAGTGGAATCCTTCGGGCCGCCGCACTGAAGAGGATGAGCGGAATCGCCGTCGCCGGACCCGTGATGAGGATGATGATGACATGGCCGGCGCCGAGGCCGGTGAACGTCGAGAGCCCCATCGCCCCGAGGATCAGCAGGTAGGCGGCGCTGGGGATGGCCAGTACGGCAGACTCGATCGTCATTCCCTCCAAGGCCCCGACTTGATTGCCGACCTTGTTCTTCACCAGGCCGTAGAGTCCGAAGGAGATTGCCACTGTGAACGAGAGGTACGGCATTCGGCCGAGTCCGAGGCCGACGATGATGACGGCGATGAGTCCGAATCCGGCCGCCGTCCACTGCAGGGGGCGCAGCTTCTCACCGAGGAAGATGACACCCAGCCCGATGGAGATGAGCGGGTTGAGGTAGTAGCCCAGCGACACCTCGACGAGGTGGCCGGTTTCGACTCCGTAGATGAACGCCGTCCAGTTGATGGCGATGAGCACAGCGGCCAAGGTCAGCATCCAGAAGGTGCGACCGGACCGGACGACCTGCCAGGTACGTGCGAATCCGCCGGTGAAGACCAGGAGGACGGCACAGAAGAGCAGAGACCAGACGACGCGATGTGAGACGAGTTCCAGGGCCCCGGTCGGCGCCGCGGCGGCGAACAGCAGAGGGATAAGTCCCCACAACAGGTAGGCGGAGAGGCCGTTGATCAGACCGGCACGGCGGAAGGCGTTCTCATCGGGGGCTGAATTTGCGATCACACACAGAGTCTAGTGAGCCGGAGCGGCCTGCCTGATCACGGGTGTCGTCGGGCCACCGGTAGCAGGGGCTTCAGCCCAAGGAAGGGCGTCGTCGGCTCTGGCGGACCATGTCCGTGCACAGCAGGATGACGGCGATCCAGATGATGAGGAATCCGATCCACCTCGTCGTTGACATCGCCTCACCGAAGAGCGCGACGCCGAGGATGAACTGCATCGTCGGGGCAATGTACTGCAGCATTCCCACCCAGGACAGAGGGATTCGCCTGGCGGCCGCGCCGAAGAGGATGAGCGGAATCGCAGTCAGAGGTCCTGTGGCCAGGAGCAGGACGACGTGCCAGGGCCCGAAGCCGATGAATGTGCCCTCGCCCTGCGCGGCGAGGTAGGCGAGGAAGGCAAGACTGGGAACGGTGAGCACGGCCGTCTCGACGGTCATGCCTTCGAGAGCACCGACCTTCCCGCCGACCTTGTTCTTCACCAGGCCGTAGAGACCGAAGGAGACGGCCACGGTGAGCGCCAGGTAGGGGAAGCGTCCGATCCCGAGGCCGACCACGACGACGGCGACCGCGCCGAATCCGACCGCGGCCCACTGCAGCGGGCGCAGCTTCTCCTTGAGGAAGATGACACCTAGTCCGATCGAGATGAGCGGATTGAGGTAGTAGCCCAGAGAGATCTCGACGAGGCGGCCGGTTTCGATGCCGTAGACGTAGGTCGTCCAGTTCACGGCGATGAGCACGGATGCCAGGGCAAGCAGCCAGAAGGTCTTTCCCGAGCGCATCACCAGCCAGGTGCGGGCGAAGCCCTTGGCGAAGAAGAGAAGGATGGCGCAGAAGATCAGCGACCAGATGATCCGGTGGGCGACGATTTCGAGCGCGCCGGTCGGTGCTGCGGCGGCGAAGAGCAGGGGAATGAGACCCCAGATGATGTAGGCAGTGGTTCCGTATCCCAAGCCGACGCGGCGAAAGGCAGATTCTTCAGGTGCAGAGGCGTTCACAGGCCGAGTCTAGGCAACTCACAGGGCGCTGGTGATTGCGACTGCTGTCTGAGATGCGCCCGAGAGTCGGGATGCGAGTTTCGTCACGTGTTTGTTAGGAGGTCCTTCATTGCCGATACAATCGGAGATGACTTACTAGAGAGGTGTGAGAATGACGCGTCCCTTCCGTGTGGCTATTGTGGGTGCCGGTCCTGCCGGGATCTATGCGGCCGATCTGCTGACCAAGGCTGAGCGTGACTTCGAGGTCAGCATCGACCTCTTCGAACGTCTGCCGACTCCGTTCGGACTCGTCCGCTACGGTGTGGCTCCGGACCATCCGCGGATCAAGGGCATCATCAACGCTCTCATCAAGGTCCTCGACCGCGGTGATATCCGCCTGTTCTCCAACGTGGAGTACGGCGTCGACATCAAGCTGGAAGAGCTGACCGACCGTTACGACGCAGTGATCTTCTCCACCGGCTGCTTCATCGATGCCTCGCTGAATCTTCCCGGAGTCGATCTCCCCGGTTCCTACGGTGCCGCCGATTTCGTCAACTGGTACGACTCGCATCCTGATGTGGGCCAGACGTGGACGCTGGATGCTGAGAAGGTTGCGGTCATCGGCAACGGCAACGTGGCCCTCGACGTGGCCCGGGTGCTGGCGAAGCAGGCCGATGACATGCACACCACCGAGATTCCTGACCACGTCTACGAAGGCCTGAAGTCCTCGAAGGTCACTGACGTGCACGTGTTCGGTCGGCGTGGTCCGGCGCAGGCGAAGTTCACGCCCCTTGAGCTCCGTGAGCTGGGGCATGTGAAGGACGTCGACATCATCGTCTACCCCGAGGACTACGAGTTCGATGAGGGCTCGCTGGCCGCGATCGAGTCGAACAACCAGACCAAACAGGTCGCGAAGACTCTGACCGACTTCACGATGCGTGAGCCTGTCGGTGCCAAGCGTCGTCTGCACCTGCACTTCCTCCATTCCCCGGTCGCCATCCTCGGCGAGGACAAGGTCACGGGGCTGCGCACGGAACGGATGGAGCTCGACGGCAAGGGCGGAGCAGCCGGCACCGGCACCTTCCACGATTGGGAGATCGACGCCGTGTACCGAGCAATCGGGTATGCGGGCACGGCACTTCCGCAGCTGCCGTTCGACTCAGGCAAGGGAGTCATTCCGAACCATGAGGGCCGCGTCGTCGATGCAGAAGCGCAAGCAGCCTCTGCCGATGCAGACGTGGTGCAGGGCGTGTACACGACCGGCTGGATCAAGCGCGGACCCGTCGGCCTGATCGGCCACACCAAGGGCGACGCCCTGGAGACGATCGGCCACATCCTCGATGACCGCGCCGCCGGAGCGCTGACAGAGCCCGTCTACCCGGATGACTCTGCGATCGTCGAACTGCTCGAATCCAAGGGCGTCGACTACGTGGATTGGGAAGGCTACCACCGTGTGGAGACCGCCGAGAAGGCTCTCGGTGAGGCCGAAGGCCGCGAGCGTGTGAAGATTGCGACCCGCGAGGGCATGCTGGCCGAGGCTCGCAGCCATCTGCAGGCGGAAGCCGCCAGTCAGCCAGCCTCCGGGCACTGATTCCGACGAACTCTGGTTCCGACAGACTCTGGTTCTGACAAACTCTGAGTTCGACAGGCACTCGACACAGAAATCTGCGAGCGCGTCACCGTAACGGTGGCGCGCTCGTGGTTTGATGGGAGCAATGACGATCCCTGTGACAGAGGAGGAACGGTGAGTGCGGATTCGGCGATGAGGGAAGTGGTCTCGCAGGCCTATGCGCAGCGCCGTGACGCCTGGGAATCTGCCGCCGTGCGGATCAAGCACTGGCTCAAGCAGCAGCAGAAGGGTCTGCTGAAGAACAAGGACATCTCTCGCCTCGACGTCGACGGGCATCGAATCAAAGATCCGGCTCGCACTTTGGCGAAGCTCGTCGAGAAGGCGGCCGATGATCCCGATCTGCGGGTCTCGACACCTCAGGACGTGGAGAATCACATTCGCGACATCGTCGGAGTCAAGGTGCTGTGCAAATCACCGCGAGACCAGAAGATGATGTTCGACTCTCTGACGGACCCCCAGCAGCTCGGCGCCTTCGCTCTCATCGAGCAGAAGAACTACGTCGACCCACCGAAGCCAAGCGGCTACCGGGCCTGCCACGTGACGCTGCAGATCCCCTCCGATCAGGGGGAGCCTGTCTTTGCGGAGATCCAGGTCAAGACCAGGTTGCAGGACGCATGGGGCGAACTGACCCACGAAGATATGTACAAACCGGGCGCGGCGATGAAGCCCAGTGAGCTGCACGGTGAGTTTGCCCGCGCAATGGCGAACATGCTCGCCACGGTCGATGACATGGCCGACACCCTCGCCGTTGAGCTCTCTGCTCTGACGAATCCGGATCTAGACACCACCGTCCCCTCCGCTGCCGATGACACGATAGAGGTCAAGGTGAGGGCGACAGGACCGAAGTACGCACTGGCGGTCGACGGTGACGGTCGTCAGGGTCTCATTCCTGCATTTGCGGTTCGCAAACTCAGTGACTCCAAGGGCACGATCAAGGTCAATGACTTCATCAGTGTCGATGATCGCCTGCGAGCCACCGTCGAAGAGGATTCGAAGGGTCTCTACTACATCCCGATGGCATTGCCCTGAGGCTCAGTTTCGGCATCGGTACATTTATGGAGCGTCTGCTTCATAAATAATTATGGATCAGTCGTTCTACAATGTAAGTGTGGAAGCGAATAACCGCGGACGACCTCCCGAGTTCGATCGAGCCCGGGCCGTGCTCGAGGCCGCACGACTGTTCTGGCGCCTCGGCTACAGCGGAACGTCGACCCGGGACCTGAGCTCGGCGATCGGGATCTCGACCTCGAGCCTCTACTCGGCATTCGGCAGCAAGGCCGGACTGTTCGGCGAATCCGTTCGGGTCTACGCCCGGCGGTACACGGAACTGTACGAAAAGGCCGTCGCTGCACAGTCCATCAGAACCGTCGTCGATGAGCTGCTGAGGTCCTCGGTCATCGAGTTCACCCAGCCGCCGGACTCACACCCTGGCTGTCTCATCACCAGCGCAGTCATGTCAGAGGTTCCGGCGACGCGAAAGACGCGTGGAGGCATCACCACCATGTTGACGAAGAACGAACGCCTCCTCCGCGACCGCGTCACCACGGCGATCGATGAGGGCGAGATCCTGGGAGGAACCGACGCTGATGCCGTCGCTGGATTTGTGCAGGCGAACTGGCATGGTCTGGCCGCCCAGGCGAAACACGGTGTGAGACGCAACGAGCTGCTGCGGGTCGCCGGTTTCGCGCAGCGGGCGATGTGGTCGACTTACTCGAGATGAGGCATGCGCCTTGGCCAGGGCCTTCACCTCGGTGACCTTCGCCTCGGCGACATCTTCCTCGGCGGGGCAGGCCCGGGCTGAGTCGGCAGCCGGCAGATCGGCATCGGGTGACACCGGTTGGGGAATCAGCAGCAGCGACGTCGAGGTGGAGACGCTGAGCGATTCGCGACCAAGGCACTGCAGGACCGACAGACTAGTCGGCAGGTCGTCTGTTAGCACGCTGCGGGCGTCGATGACACCGGCGACGAGGTGGACCGACGCCGGAGTCTCCGCGGCAATGCGGACGATGTAGTCCGGATCGATCGCGCGGGTAGCCGCGGAGACATCCACACCAAGGGCATCGATGCCCGAATGTGCCAGCGCAGGCAATCCTCCTCGCAGGCTTCCGTGTGGAGCGGTGACGAAGATCTGCGGGCGCGTGCTCGCCCTGCTCAGAGTGGCATAGGCACGGGAGGCCGCCTCGACGAGCTCGGTGTCGGAGTGCTCGTCGACATCGGTCGTAAAGGCAGGTTCGTCCAACTGGACCCAGTCGACCCCGGCCGCAGCAAGAATGCTGATGACGTCGACGTAGGCGGTGGTGAGTTCGTCGAGCCGCTCGAACGCCGAGGTGCTTGTGCCTGGGCTCGTCTGCGCCAGTGCCAGCAGGGTCACAGGACCGATGAGGACAGGTCGGATCGTGTGATCGGCGGCTTTGGCCTCCGCTACGAGTGAGAGCAGATGCTGGGGGCGGGCCCTGAACCGGGTGGAGTCCTCGAGCTCCGGGGCAAAGGGCACTTGTTGCCCCATGCCTCGTGCCGCAGCGAAGTATTCGTCGACGTCGAAGTCGGTGCCGGTCGGCTCTGATGCGACGAGCCCGACGCTTAAGGCAGTGTCGAGGACATGGTCGTAGTGGGTGTAGGAGGCGGGGATCGAATAGTCCTCGTCCAAACCAAGTACTCGCAGGTGACTGTAAATGTTCAACCGCAGGGAGTGCATGGACTGTGAGAACGCCTCGGCATCGAGGCGGCCGGCCCAATAGTCCTTAAGCGCTTTTGTCTGCTCACAGTTCGGGCCAAGGTGCGTATAGCCGGTGATGGTGGCTGTGGGGAATGTGCTGAGCATGCCGCCATACTGCCGCCGGGTTCGGGGCGGTGACGGTGGGGGGAGACCATCGCTGTCACCTGCCGTCATGACCAGGTCACACAGCGACACGAAGAGTCAGGCAGTGACTTGCTGCGTCATGACGGCAGAAGCGACGATTCAACGACAGCGACGACTCAGCGGTAGTTGACGAACTGGACGTCGAGATCGAGGTCCTTGCCCTTGAGCAGGGAGATGACCTCCTGCAGGTCATCGCGCTTCTTCGAGCTCACGCGCAGCTCCTCACCCTGGATCTGCGATTTCACGCCCTTGGGGCCCTCATCCCGGATGTACTTCGAGATCTTCTTCGCGTTGTCCTTGTCGATGCCTTCCTTGAGGCTCGCATCGATGCGGTACTCCTTGCCCGAGGGGTAGGGCTCGCTGTCGTCGAGGGACTTCAGGGAGATGCCGCGCTTGACCAGCTTCGACTGGAAGACGTCGAGGATCGCCTTCACCCGGTCCTCGCTGACGGCCTTCATCTGAATCGCTTCACCGGTCCACGCGATCGAGGCGTCGGTGCCGCGGAAGTCGTAGCGGGAATTGATCTCTTTGGCCGCCTGGTTCAAGGCATTGTCGGCTTCCTGCCGGTCGACCTTGCTGACGACGTCGAATGAGGATTCGCTGGCCATGAATGCTCCTTGTGTGGTGAGAGGATGGACGGGTATCTGGTCACCGAGTGTAGTCGAGACGCATAATTGTGACCTGCGTCTATCGAGTTGGTGATTCGGGGGTCGTGCTTGTAGTATTTTCAAGTGCTCATCGAGCACACACTGCGGCAGATTGCCCGAGCGGCCAAAGGGAGCTGACTGTAAATCAGCCGGCATTGCCTTCGAAGGTTCGAATCCTTCATCTGCCACGCAGACGGAAGAAGCCCTGTGATCATCACCTGATCACAGGGCTTCTTCGCATTCACCCCCATTGCGCAGCCCCGGCCACCTCTATAGCGTGGAGACACGTGGCCAGGACAATGGAGGCACCGCCATGACTGAGGATGAGGCTCCTCGCCGGATCAGCTCGCTCGAAGACCGGAACGCGATCGTCGAATCCGCGCTGGACAAGGCCATCAGACGCGGCGATTTCGACGACCTGCCCGGTCTGGGCAAGCCCCTGTCCGGTCTCCACAACTCGGAAGATCCCGACTGGTGGATCAAGCAGAAGATGGACAGCGAAGACATGAGCGGCGTCGCCCCGGCCGCCTTCCAGCTGCGCAAGGAGAACGCGGTCCTCGAAGACACCCTCGATGCGTTCTCAAAGGAGGCCGATGTCCGCGCCTATCTCGCCGGCTTCAACGATCGAGTCCGGGCCGCCATCATGGACCTGCGGGAGGGCCCACCCGTCTTCACCCCGCCCCGCAAGGTCGAGGACGAGGTCGCGGCCTGGCGCCAACGCCGAAGCGCGAAGACTGCATTAACGACGAACCCGCCCCCGACTCCGACGGATGGTCGGGATCAGGAGCGGGAACAACCGCCTCGGCGATGGTGGCAGCGGAAGCGGAGCTAGCGCTGGGTGCGCAGGCGTTCGAGTGCCAGGTGGGCCAGCAGCGCCGCCTGATCACCGAGCACGGAGTCGTCGAAGATGACGAAGGGGGAGTGGTTGTCTCCCTGCCGTTCCTCGGGCACGTCCGTGCGTTTGGCGCCGAGCATCATATACGTGCCCGGAACCTCGTGCAGGACGAATGAGAAGTCCTCACTGGGCATGATCGGGTGTGCGGAGACCTCCACCCGATCCTCACCCAGCAGGCCGCGGACCTGGTCAAGAGTCCATTCGGTCTCCACCCCGTCGTTGACGGTCACGGGGTACTGCACTTGGAAATCCACCTCGGCGGTGCATCCGTGAGCCTCCGCGATGCCCCTGGCCAGCTGCTTCGACTGGGCACGCACAATGTCCAGCGACTCCTGGGACAGGGTGCGCACGGTGGCGCCGAGGCTCGCCGAAGCGGGGATGACGTTGACAGCATCACCCGCCTGCAGCTGTGTCACGGACAAAGCGATCGGGTCGAAGGTGCTGATGCGTCGGCTGACCATGTTCTGCAGGGCTGTGACGAGCTCGGCCAGGGCAGGGACCGGATCGATCGCCGACTGCGGCTGGGATCCGTGACCCCCGCGCCCGTGGAGGGTGATACTGAGGACGTTGGACCCGGCCTGCAGGGTCCCCGCCTTCGTCGAGACGACACCCTTGGCTCCCATATGGACGTGGGCTCCGTAGGCCGCGATCACTCGAGGCCCGGCGGCGTCGAGGACACCCTCCTTGATCATCACCGAGGCGCCGTTATATCCCTCCTCACCGGGCTGGAACATGAAGACGACGTCGCCGGCGAGCTCGGCGCGGTGCGCATGCAGCAGCTCGACAGCGCCCACGAGGCCCGCGGTGTGCAGGTCGTGACCGCAGGCGTGCATGTTCGCATTCGCCGAGGTGAACGGTTCGTCTGTCTGCTCCTGAATGGGCAGTGCGTCCATGTCCCCGCGCAGGAGGACAGCTGGTGCATCCGCGGGCTTCTGCGGATGAGTGCCACGCAGGACCGCCACCACCGAGGTGGTCTCAACTCCCGTACTGATCTCCAGATCGAGGCCCTCGAGGGCGGCGAGAACCGCAGCCTGCGTGTGCGGCAGGTCGAGGCCCACCTCGGGGTCGGCATGCAGCCGTCGTCGCAGATCCTGCAGTTGCGGCAGCAGAGCGTTCGCCTCGGCGAGGAGCGCGCTCACAGCATTCCCACGAGGACACTGGCGATGATGACTGAACCAGAGCTGACCGAGGTGAAGCCGCCGACAAGCATCGGCGGCAGCATGACATTGAGGAGGGCTTCCTTCTCGTCGTCATCGCGGGCGATGGAGCGTGCCACCTCGTTGGTCAGCAGATAGTCGGCGGGGAAGCCGTACATGGCCGTCAGTGCCACCGACATACCCAGCGGAGCCTTCCACCTCAGCAGCTTCGTGGCGATGTAGCCACCACCGACGATGCCGATGATGCCGATGATGAGGATCGAGATGGTGGGCAGGAACGCGTCGATGACGTCCTGCACGGAGGCCGAGACCAGCGGGGCCATAACGATCGCGATCACGCCGGCCATGGCGACGCCGAAGGAGTTCGACCGTTCCATCGCCTTGTCGGGCGAGAGGCCGATCGCGGTGGCGGCGATGCCGAGGATGAGAGCGAGAATCGATGACGGGATGTGCGTCGGGACGGCCAGCAGTGTCGCGATGGAGCCGCCGACGAGGATGAGGAAGAGCATGAACAGCTGGTTGTCGACGAGGAACGCCGGCAGTGTGACGAGCTTCTTCTTCGTGGCGGCCTCTGCCTCGTCTTCGTGGTGAGCGGCAGCGAGTTCGTGGAGTTCGCCGCTGTCGCGCAGGTTCTTGGCGTAGCGACGGAGCAGGAAATTCGTCATCGGCATCGACGGCAGGGACTGCAGCATGAGCACGAGAGCCGGGAGAACGATGATCGCCGAGGCGGCTCCGGACGCTGTCAGGCCCTCGGTTGTGAGGCTGGTGGCGACGATGCCGCCGGCCAGGGGCCCGGAACCGGCCACGGAGGTCTCGAACCCGAAGATGGGCGCGATGATGAGGAAGATGAGGCCGACGGCGACCGCCATCCCGGACAGTGCGATGACCACTGAACGCCATTGCTTGAGCATCACCCGGAGCGGAATGAGCGTACCCATGTGGAAGAGCAGCGGAGCGACGAGAATCGTGTAGACCTGGACCAGCATCGAGTCATCGATGACGGTTTCCGGGACGATGCCGATCTTGGCGAAGATGAAGATGCCCAGCATCGCCACGAGGAGACTGGGGACTCGGGCCTTGGACCAGATCGAGACCAATTCGCCGACGGCGATGAAGCCGAGCACGATCGCGGCAGCGTAGATGCCTTCCATAGCGATCCTTTCAAAGGTGGTAGGTGGAGCATGAGTGCGGTCGTCACATCCACGACAGTGAGGATATGAACTAACTCACAGAGAGTACGTTATTGCCTGTTCTGCCCCAGTGCCTATGTCTTTCTCAGTATTCAAGATATTGAAAATGCTTCATGGCGGGTCCTGCTGGCTGAGGCATCGGCTGTGGCAGGGCGTCGTGAGAGCGAATTGAGACGAGAACTGGTGCAGGGCATAGGCTGGACGTATGAGCTTTCTGCAGTTCCTGCACGAACGAGGAATCACCGAACGACCAGGGTCGTCCAAGCGCCCCCTGGTGATCGCCCACCGCGGCTATTCCGCGGTGGCCCCGGAGAACAGTCTCGCCGCGGTGGATGCCGCCCGCGCCCTCGACGTGGACTTCATCGAAGTCGACACCTCCACGAGCGCCGATGGGGTTCCGGTCATCCTCCACGACCCCGACCTCGACAGGACCACGAATCGCAAGGGTCCGGTGGCCAACCTGACCGCGGAGGAGCTGTCCTTCGTCGACGCCGGCTCGTGGATGGGGCCGGGATTCACCGGAGTTCGGATTCCCACGCTGGCGGCCGTCATGCGAGATATCCAGCACCGAGGTGGTGAGCTGCTCCTCGAGCTCAAGGGGGAGTGGTCCTCCGGAGCGGTGGCCCAGATCTCAGAGCTCGTCGTCGAGACCGGCACTGCCGATCGGATGGTCGTGCAGTCGTTCAACACAGAGACCCTCGCCGCCTGCAGAGACATGCTGCCGATGGTGTCGCGGTTCCTTCTGCGCATGGTTCCACGCCCCGAGGACATCGAGACCGCACGGGCACTGGGCGCCGTTGCGATCAATCCTTCATACAAGGGATTCTCCATGCGCAGGTCCGTGGTCACCGAGATTCGGGACAACGACCTGGGCGTCTTCGTCTGGACGGCCGATTCCATGAACGAGTGGCGCGAACTCCTCGACGCCGAGGTTGATGGCATCATCACCAACCACCCGGGGCGTCTGCAGGGTTTTCTGGCGGGTCGCTTTGACCCAGTGAAGTGAACTTCCGTGATCTGTGAGTGACGTCACTGAACGCCGATTTGCCCTCGCTGCGCGAAGCCGTGTAAATTCTTACCTGTTGCCCCGATAGCTCAGTCGGTAGAGCATCTCCATGGTAAGGAGAAGGTCAAGGGTTCGAATCCCTTTCGGGGCTCTCGTGCCGCTTAAATGCGGCGCTGGGGCGGGGTAGCTCAGCTGGTTAGAGCGCACGACTCATAATCGTGAGGTCGGGGGATCGAGTCCCCCTCCCGCTACTTCGACGAAAAGGACCTCCACTGTCCGGGTGGGGGTCCTTTCTGATTCACGGCTCAATTCCGCAGCCTCGGCGAGACATCCTCCGCATCCGGCCTACAGTCCGCAAGCTTGCGAAATGCAGTGGCGAGCAACCAGTAGATCGCCGCGGACACGGGGGCGACCAGAATGACCTGCCACCAGGACAGATCCTGTGAGCCCCAGCCCAGGAGCTTGAAGCAGGAGTGGACGCACAGAACGAGGGCCATCAGGATGAGCGCTTCTCGCCGGTTGCGCCGACGGTCGGAGGTTGGCTCCTTCATAAAAAACAAGGCTACCTGAATAATTGAAACTTCAGTGTGTCTATTTTCGATGGACCCGGGGTAGGTGCGGGACTAGGATGATCGTTGCTCAGCCAGTTGACCGATGGAGCCTAAGATGAAAGACCTCTTCCCCCGCAGGCACGAAGCGCACGAACTCGGTTGTCGGCCCTCGTGCGGTCGGGTCCTGATGACGGTGACGCTGTGAGCGGCGATTCCAGCCTGCCGCTGCGCTACATTGCGATCGGCGACAGTCTCTCCGAGGGGGTGGGTGACGAGCCCTGGCACGATGGCAGCCCGCGAGGCTGGACCGATCGCCTGGCATCCCTGCTGACTGCGCACTACGGACAGCACCGGGCCATCCACTATGCGAATCTGGCCGTGCGCGGTTACAAGACGGGCCAGGTCGTCGACACGCAGATCCGGACGGCCATCGCGCTGCGGCCCGATTTCGTCACGCTGACCGCCGGGATGAATGACATCATGCGACCCCGTGTCGACTTCGGCGCGCTGAAGTCCGCCCTCATAGGGATCGTCGAGCCACTGACGGCTGCTGGCACCAAGGTCTACGTCGTCCCCATCCCCAATATCGTCGGAGTCTCGCCAGCTGGGCCGCTGATCAACACCCGTCGACTGCGTCTCAATGCGATCTATCAGCACCTCGTCGATTCCCACGGAGTCCTGCCACTGACCAACACCACCAATTCGGTGTTCGAAGATCCCCGTGCATGGGACGAAGATCGCCTTCACCTTGCCGCGCTGGGCCACGAGCGGCTCGCCTGTGCCGCGGCAGCGAGCTTCGGCGTCCCGATCGACTTCGATTTCCTCAGCCCTCCTGAGGGTCCGGCGCCGGTGCGCACAGCCAGCATCGAGGCACAATGGTGGTGGAAGCACGTCAGGCCGTGGATCTATCGACGGCTGACGGGCAAGTCCTCAGGGGACGGACGAGTGGCCAAGCGCCCTGAACTGGGCCCGATCGTCGACGAATAGTAGTCGTCACCGACGAGTAGTAAGGGGCTGCCTGCCGGGATCTCGACTCATCACCACGACGGTTGCTCCGGACGTAGACTCGGTTTCACACATGTGCCCACCGTAGGGAATCAACGATGATTGACACTCGGCTCAGCAACTGGCTCCTCGACTCCGACCCGGCACTGCGCTGGCAGGTCGAACGCGACCTGTTGGACCGTGACGAAGACATCTGGCAGGCGACTCGGGCGAAGGTGCCGAGCGAGGGGTTCGGCCGTGAGCTTCTGCGTCTCCAGGACGTGGACGGGCAGTGGGCTGGAGGCGCATACTTTCCGTCGGACTTCAGGGGCGAAGGTCCGCAGCCGTGGACGGCCACCACATGGGCGCTCAACCAGCTTCGAGACTGGGGAGCTCCCGCCTCGGCGCTGGAGGGTACCGCTGAGAAGCTGATCCCGGTGCGCTGGGAATACGAGGACATGCCCTATTGGGGCGGGGAAGTCGACGTGTGCATCAACGCGATGACGCTGTCGAACGGCCTGTGGCTCGGTGCCGACGTCGACGCGATCGTCGACTGGTTCCTCGACCATCAGCTCGACGACGGGGGCTGGAACTGCGAATGGGTGGAAGGGTCGACGGTGGCCTCCTTCCATTCCACGCTCAACGCACTGATCGGCCTCCTCGATTATCAGGTGCGCACCGGGGACACGGAGCGGGTTGCGGACGCTCGCGCCCGCGGAGAGGAATACCTGCTGCGTCGCGACCTCTTCCGCAGGCTGTCGACAGGGGAGCCCTTCTATGACCGCGTATTCAGCCTCGCCCATCCTCGGCGGGCCTATTACAACGTCCTCGCCGCGGCCGACTACTTCCGGGAGGCCGACAACACCACCCCAGATCCGCGCATGGGCGAGGCGATCGAGGTCATCAGGTCTCAGCGTCGCAGCGACGGAACCTGGCTGCAGGGACACCGACTGGACGGTGATGTCTGGTTCCACATCGACGCGCCGACCGGTGAACCGTCGAAATGGGTGACCCTCCAGGCAACCCGAGTTCTGCAGTGGTGGGACGCGGCGCAGTCTGCGCCGCGCGACCGGCAGGTCTGATCGATCCACAGGCCCGAGCGATCCACAGGCCTGACATAGGAATGCCACAGTTCGTGGCCAGAGCCGGTCCGCACGATGGAGTCATCAACATCCACCGAACGAAGGACACACCATGGCTCGAGTACCAGAACCAGAGGAGACCCCCGACGGACCGACCTATGAAGGGCGGCTCCTCGATCACCCCGACGAGGAGGTCGTCGACCAGGGCGCGGCGTTCGACATTCGCACCCTCTTCAGCCGTCGCAGCGTCCTCGGGGTCGTCGGCGCCGGCATCGGAACGGTGGCGCTGGCCGCCTGCGGAATGAACTCTGCCTCCGGCAGCGACAGCTTAGTGACGGAGATCCCCGATGAGACCGCCGGCCCCTACCCGGCTGATGGCTCAAACGGTCCGGACATCCTCGAACAATCGGGAATCGTGCGCTCCGACATCCGGTCGAACATCGACGGCAGTGAAACGGTCGAGGGCGTGGCACTGACCTTCACCCTCAAGGTCACCGACATGGCCAATGACAACAAGGCATTCGAAGGGGTGGCCGTCTACGCCTGGCACTGCGATGCACAGGGCCGCTACTCCATGTACTCCGAGGGCGTCGAGGATGCGACCTGGCTGCGCGGTGTCCAAGTCGCCGACGAGAAGGGGGAAGTCACCTTCACCTCGGTCTTCCCCGCCTGCTACACCGGAAGATGGACTCACATCCACTTCGAGATCTACCCGGACGTCGACTCCATCACCGATGCCGACAACGCCATTGCCACCTCACAGATGGCTCTGCCCGAGGACGCCTGCAACGCGGTCTTCGAACTCTCCGCCTACGACGGATCGGCCGAGAATCTGTCCAACGTCAGCCTCGATGATGACAATGTCTTCGGCGATGACGGGGGAGAGCACCAGATGGCGACGATCAGCGGCGACACTGACAAGGGCTACGTAGCCTCGCTGGACGTGCCCGTCGACACAGGCACAGAGCCGACCGGAGGAGCCGAACCCGGAGGCGGCGGCGGGGAAGGCGGCGAACCTCCGGAAGGCGGAGCACCACCCGAGGGCGGCACGCCTGCGGAAGGTGGAGCTGCCTCGGCGGAGAAATAGACGAGCAACCGAAAGGACTTCAGATCATGCTGCACAATCTCACGGGCTGGCACGCCCTCATCGTTTTGGCCATCATCATCCTCGTCTTCGGCGCCGCCAAACTCCCGGCCCTGGCCAAGAGCCTCGGCCAATCGATGCGCATCCTCAAGGACGAAGCATCCGATCCGAGAGGCGACGACAGGAAAGACAACGACAAGAAAGACAACAGCAAGACGGCAGACCAGTCGGCCAACCCGTATGAAGCGGTGACCGACCCCATCGCGCAGCGGCACTCATGAGCACCGCCACCGCCGCACACGCGCCCTCGCCTGCTGCGCAGAAGATGCCGCTGGCCGCGCACCTGAAGGAGGCCCGCACCCGGGCGATGCGCGCGGCGGTGGCACTGCTGGTGGGCACCATCATCGGCTATGTGCTCTCGGAATCTGTCCTCGACGTGCTCCGGGCACCGATCACAGAACTGGCCGAATCTCGCAGCGCATCCTTAAACTATGACAGCGTCACGAGCGCATTCGATCTGCGGCTGCGCATCGCCCTGTATTCGGGAGTCATCCTCTCCAGCCCGGTCTGGCTGACGGAGCTCTTCGGCTTCCTCACACCGGGACTGACAGCCAAGGAGAGGCGCTATGGTCTCGGCTTTCTCGCGGCCGCTCTGCCCCTGTTCGCCTCCGGGTGTGCGACCGGCTTCCTCATCTTCCCGCGCATGGTCGAGGTGCTCACCTCATTCGCCTCGGCCGAAGACAGCACCATCCTGCAGGCCGCCTACTATTTCGACTTCGTCATGAAGACCGTTCTGGCCAGCGGAGTAGCCTTCGTCCTGCCGGTCTTCCTCGTCGTCCTCAACCTCATGGGCATACTTTCGGCGTCTGCCATCGCGAAGAGCTGGCGACTCAGCGTCGTCGCCATCGTGGTCTTCGCTGCCTTAGTGACTCCGGCGGCTGACGTGCTCTCGATGGTCTTCGTCGCCGCGCCCATGGTGCTGCTCTTTCTCACCGCCCTCGCGATCACCTGGATCCACGATCGGAAAGGAACAGATCATGCTCGGTCTCAGCTTTGAGAAGATGCTGATCGCCGGCCTCATCGCCGTCATCGTCATCGGCCCCCGACGCCTGCCCCACTATGCCCAGAAGCTGGGCGAGCTGATCCGCATGTTTCGGGCCCAACTGACAACTGCGCAGACTCGGGCGGCCCAGTCGGTGGGGGCCGAGGACTGGGAGTCACTCGATCCCAGACGCTACGACCCACGGCGAATCGTGCGGGAGGCGCTGCACGAGCCCGCACCCGATCCCGCGCCTGCGCCCGATCCCGCCGAGGCAGGGGATCGGGCCGTCGTCACCGGCTCATCCGGTCATCCCAGGAGGAAGGCTTAGAAGTCGACTTCCTTCTTGTCGAGACCGGGGAACTTGACCTCATACTTGATCATGTTGTCCTTGTGGTCGACGAGTTTGACCGTTCCGAAGTAGGTCTTCTTCTTCGTCTGAACTTCACAGCTGGTCAGTCCCCACCAGTCCATGACCTTCATATCGTCTCTGCACTCGACAGCATCGACGTCCATCTTGAACTTGTTCTTGAACAGGTCGTCGATATCGGCCTGAAGTGATGCCTTCGGGACTGTTCCGTCACCCTCTTTGTTGACCTTGATCCCGTCATCGCTGGCCCACGAGGTGGTTCGGGGAGCGTCGGCGAAGAGATCTTTCGACTTGCTCGGCTCAGGCTCGGCAGATTTGCTGGGGTCCGGGGCCGATGCACTCTCCGACTCGCCTGGGGCCGCCTTGCCCTGCATGCCACCGCCGTCATCGGCCTTCTCGGTCTGCGCCGCCTCATCGGTCTTCTTCTGGGATTCGTCCTTGTCACCGCCGCAGCCAGTCAGCGCCAGGGCGAGAGCGACACCGACCGCGGCGGTGATCGTCCGGGGTGAGAATGCTGCCTTGGTCATCGGTTTCATCGTCATACTCCTCGTGGAACATCGCTGGTGCCCGGTGAGCGATCATCTGGCAATCACGGGCGTCGTTCGTACACAGTCGATTCTGCCATCACCGGGCCCCGATCCGGGCGCTGAGCGTGTGCACATCCGGAGACACATGTGTCGATCCGGGCACATGAGTCACAGAGCCTCGACTACGATGACCGAATGATCCCCACGACGACACTGGCCGATGGCACGGAACTTCCACTTCTGGGACAGGGCACGTGGCACATCGGTGATGATCCTGGGCGACGTCGAACCGAGATCGCAGCATTGCGCCACGGCATCGAAGCCGGAATGACCCTCGTCGACACCGCGGAGATGTACGGATCCGGCCGCTCCGAAGACCTCGTCGGAGAGGCGATCGCACCGGTGCGCGATGAGGTGTACCTCGTCGACAAGGTCCTACCCACGAATGCCTCGGAATCCGGGACCATCGCGGCCTGTGAACGATCCCTGGCCGTTCTCGGCACCGACCACATCGACCTCTACCTCCTCCACTGGCCCGGCCCGCACCCCGTCGAAGAGACGATTGCGGCCTTCGAATCACTCCGTGCCCGGGGCCTCATCGGCGGCTGGGGCGTGAGCAACTTCGACCCGGCCGAGATCGCGGAACTGCCCGCGACGCCGCTGGTCAACCAGGTTCTGCTCAACCCGTCGCGCCGCGGTCCGGAGCACGATCTCCTGCCCGCCCACCGCGATCGTCGCCCCCACATCACGACGATGGCCTACTCGCCGATCGAACAGGGCCGACTGCTTGAGGACCCCACCCTCGCCGAGGTGGCCCGCCGTCACGAAGTGAGCACCGCCCAGATCCTGTTGGCCTGGGCAATGCGCTCCGGTGATGTCATTGCGATACCCAAGGCCTCGACACCCGACCACGTGAAGGCCAATGCCGAGGCAGTCGACATCGCACTGACGAGTGATGACCTCGCCGACATCGATCGTGCATTCCCCGCCCCGACATCGCCGATGCCACTGGAAGTGATCTGAATGCCCCTGCCATCGATCGGTCTCATCTCCCACGGCACCTCGTCGGCAGAAGGGCGCCGGGTCATCGAGGCACTCGCCGCCGCCGTCACCGAGGACCTGGTCTCACGTGGGCTGGCCGCCGAGGTGATGCTGGGTCACGTCGATGTTCAGCATCCCGATGTCGCCGAGGTGCTTTCGACCCTTCCGTCTGATTCCCCGGTTGTCCTTGTGCCGCTGCTGCTCTCCCCGGGCTATCACGTGCATGTCGACCTGGCTGAAGCCGTCCGTGCCGCGGGAGGTGCCGATGGAAGCAAAGCGCAAGGAACAGAGACTCGTGACATCCGACTGACGCCGACGCTGGGACCGGATCCTCGTCTGGCCCAGATTCTGGCCGAGCGTCTGCCGGATCTGGGTGACGAGGACCACGTGGTGCTCGCGGCCGCCGGATCAAGTGACGAGCGGGCCAATGATGCCTGTCGGGACATGGCTGAATCTCTGTCTCATGAGCTTTCAAGGCCCGTCGTTGCAGGGTTTCATGCCGGTGAGGGAGACCGCTTGGGTGAGATTGTTGAGCAGAAAAGAAGGGCTGGTGGACGGGTAGTGCTCTCGAGCTACCTTTTGGCCCCGGGCTTCTTCCAGGACCTCGCTTCGGCTCTCATTTCTGACTCCAGCGACATCCTTGCTCCACCGCTGCTCCATGACGGCGCGAAACCCCCGCCATTGCTGGTCGACGTCGTCCGCGACCGCATAATCTCAGCACTCTGACCGGGCGTCAATTTTCTCGACTCGCAGCGTCATCGTCTGACTTATGACGTCGTGCGTCACGAAACGACATGATTGGACACCCTAATTTGTTGAGCAATCTATTTCTCTTGTAGCGTGACTCACCAAAGGTTCACCGCAGCGTTTGGAGACGATCGTGTCCGCACATGTAGACGAAATCAAGCAAGTTCCGAGGTCCGGGGCTTCCACGCGTCCGGCCCGACCGAAGAAGTCCAACGGTCAGTGGAAGGTCGACGGTCAGGAACCGTTGAACAAAAACGAGATCGACAAGGCCGCAGATAACGGTCTCAACGTGCGCACGCGCATCGAAGAGGTGTACTCCAAGGGCGGTTTCGCCTCAATCGATCCGGATGACCTGCATGGTCGTTTCCGCTGGTGGGGGCTGTACACCCAGCGCAAACCCGGTATCGACGGCGGCCGTACCGCGAAGCTCGAACCCCACGAGCTCGAAGACGAGTACTTCATGATGCGCATTCGCACCGACGGTGGAGCGCTCAATCTCGAGCAGCTGCGCACCATCGCAGAGATCGCCGAGGAGTTTGCCCGTGGCAGTGCGGACCTGACAGACCGTCAGAACATCCAGCTGCACTGGATCGAGATCGAGAACGTGCCCGAGATCTGGCGCCGCCTCGAAGCCGTGGGCATGCAGACGACGGAGGCCTGCGGAGATGTTCCGCGTGGCTTCCTCGGTTCGCCGGTAGCCGGAATCGCCGCGGATGAGCTCATCGATCCCACCCCAGCGATCGAAGAGATCACTCGCCGCTATATCGGCGACCCGAGCCTGTCGAACCTACCGCGCAAGTACAAGACTGCGATCACCGGTCACCCCAGTCAGGACGTCGTCCACGAGATCAACGACTGCTCGTTCGTCGCCGTTGATCACCCCGAACACGGCATCGGCTACGACCTGTGGGTCGGCGGGGCATTGTCAGTTGTTCCCCGCTTCGCCGAGCGCCTCGGTGCCTGGGTCGCCCCGGACCAGGTCGTCGATGTCTGGCTCGGCGTCACGGAGATCTTCCGTGACTACGGCTATCGCCGCCTGCGCAACAAAGCCCGCATGAAGTTCCTGCTGGCCGACTGGGGCCCGAGAAGCTGCGCGATGTCCTCGAGACCGAGTACCTCGGCTACCGACTCGCAGACGGTCCGCCCCCACCGAAGCCCATGGTCTCCGGAGACCACGTCGGCGTCCACCGGCAGAAGGATGGAAAGTACTTCATCGGCACCAGCCTCGTGGCTGGGCGCGCCTCAGGCACGCTGTTCCACCAGATGGCTGACCTGATCGAAGAGTACGGGATCGATCGGATCCGATTGACCCCGATGCAGAAGATCCTCGTGCTCGATGTCGACGAGACTGATCTTGATGATGTCGTCGCCCGCCTCGACGCCCTGGGACTGTCCAGCCGCAAGGACCTGTTCCGGCGCTCGGTGATGGCGTGCACGGGAATCGAATACTGCAAGCTGGCTATCGTCGAGACGAAGCAGACAGCCATCGACGCCGTCACTCGACTCGAAGAACGCCTCGCTGACATCGACCTGCCCCACCCGATCAGTCTCCATCTCAACGGCTGCCCGAACTCCTGCGCGCGCATCCAGACGGCTGACATCGGACTCAAAGGTCAGATCGTGACCACTGACGAGGGCGAACAGGTCCCCGGGTTCCAGGTCCACGTCGGCGGAGGTCTGGCATCGAAGGACCGTGACGAAGCAGGCTTGGGCCGCACGGTGCGTGGACTCAAGGTCACTGTCGACGGTCTCGAGGAGTACGTCGAGAAGATGGTCCGCCGATTCCTCGACGGACGGTCCGAGTCTGAGACATTCTCCGAATGGGCACACCGAGTCGAAGACGAGGAGCTGGTATGAGCACGACACCATCCCGAACCGCAGCACCGCTGCCCACGCCCACCCGCCAGCGTCGCGACATTGACGAGCTCAAGTCCCTCGCCGAGGCGGGGGCTAAGCAGCTCGCGGGCGATCCCGACAACGGCGTGGCCGAGGCCAACCCGGCCGACGTCATCCGCTGGGTCTCACGAAACTTCGACACCTCCACCTGCGCGGTGGCCTGCTCGATGGCCGATGCGGCCCTGCCGCACTATGTCGCCCAGTACCTGCCGGGCGTCGACGTGCTCTTCCTCGACACCGGCTACCACTTCAAAGAGACCTATTCGACCCGCGACGAGGTGGCCAGCAAGGTCGACGTCAACATCGTCGACGTCCTCCCGGAGCAGACCGTGGCACAGCAGGATGCGGAATTCGGTGCCGAACTGTTCAACCGCGACCCCGGCCTCTGCTGTGCCCGGCGCAAGGTCGCACCTCTGAAGAAGTCGCTGGCCGGCTACGAACTCTGGTTCACCGGAGTCCGCCGGGACGAAGCACCGACGCGGGCGAACACACCGCTGGTGACCTTCGATGAGAAGAACGGGCTGGTCAAGGTCAACCCCCTGGCCGCCTGGTCCTTCGACGATCTTCTCGACTACGCCGGTGCCTTCGACGTGCCGGTCAATCCACTGCTGTCGCAGGGGTACCCGTCCATCGGGTGCCAGCCCTGCACCAACCCCGTGGCCGAGGGGGAGGACCCCCGTGCCGGCCGTTGGGCTGGAACCTCGAAAACAGAATGCGGGCTGCACGTATGAGCATCGATCACACACCACTGTCCACACAGAAACCACTGTCCACCCTCGACGTCCTCGAATCCGAAGCGATCCACATCATCCGCGAGGTCGCCGCCGAATTCGAGAAGCCCGTGCTGCTGTTCTCCGGCGGCAAGGACTCCGTCACCGTCCTCCACCTCGCGGCCAAGGCCTTCTGGCCCGCGAAGATCCCGTTCGGTCTTCTCCACGTCGACACCGGTCACAACTTCCCGGAGATCCTGAAGTTCCGCGATGAGACCGCCGCCCACTACGGCATCGACCTGAAAGTGGCGAAGGTCCAGGACTACATCGACGACGGCCGTCTGCGCGAGCGCGCCGATGGAACCCGCAACACCCTGCAGACCCAGCCCCTCATCGACGCGATCGCCGAGGGAGGATACGACGCGGTCTTCGGCGGCGCCCGCCGTGACGAGGACAAGGCCCGAGCCAAGGAGCGCATCTTCTCCCTGCGCGATGAATTCGGCCAGTGGGATCCGAGCAACCAGCGCCCCGAACTGTGGAACCTCTACAACGGTCGCCACGTCAATGGCGAGCACGTGCGCGTATTCCCGATCTCGAACTTCACCGAACTCGACGTGTGGAGCTACATCGCCCGGGAGAACATCGCCCTGCCTCACCTCTACTACGCCCATGAGCGCGAGGTCTTCCAGCGCGACGGCATGTGGTGGTCGACGGGTGAGTTCTCGGCCCCGCGGCCCGAGGAGTCGGTCATCCGCAAGTCGGTGCGCTACCGCACCGTCGGCGACATGAGCTGCACAGGTGCCGTGGAATCCGAGGCCGACGACATCGCCTCGGTCCTCGCCGAGGTGGCTGTGACCACTGTGACAGAACGCGGAGCGACCCGCGCCGACGACCGGATCTCGGCCGCGGCGATGGAAGACCGCAAGAAGGACGGATACTTCTGATGACCACAACACCAGACACCACCGCTGCCACACAGACGAAGACACTTCTGCGCTTCGCCACGGCCGGTTCCGTCGACGACGGCAAATCGACGCTCGTGGGCCGCCTCCTCCACGATGCGAAGGCGATCCTCGCCGATCAGCTCGAGGCCGTGACGCGCACCAGCGAGGAACGCGGCTTCGTCGGCGGCGAGTTCGACTTCGCACTGCTCACCGACGGTCTGCGGGCCGAACGGGAACAGGGCATCACGATCGACGTCGCCTACCGCTACTTCGCCACCGACAAGCGCTCATTCATCCTCGCCGACTGCCCCGGACACGTGCAGTACACGCGAAACATGGTTACCGGAGCCACGACCGCCGATGCCGTCGTCGTCCTCATCGACGCACGCACCGGTGCGACCGAGCAGACCCGTCGCCACCTCACGGTCGTTCACCGTCTGGGCATCAGGCACGTCATCCTCGCGATCAACAAGATCGACCTCCTCGACTACGATCAGGCAGCGTATGCGAAGGTGGAGGCCGAGATCGAAGCGCTGACGGCAGAGATCGGCCTCGACTCGGCCCATCTGATCCCCGTCTCGGCACTGGCCGGGGACAATGTGGCCGAGGCTTCGGCGAACACACCCTGGTACCAGGGCCCCGCACTGCTGGAGCTGCTCGAGAACCTGCCCAGCAAGGAAGAGGACACGGCCGACCTCGAGCCCTTCCGCCTCGACGTGCAGTCGGTGCTGCGCCCGCAGGGCGGACTGGCACCGGGACTCGACCCCGATGAGTTCCGCGACTACCGGGCGGTGACCGGACAGGTCACGTCAGGGCGGATCCGCCTCGGCGATGAGATCGACGTGCATCCGGCCGGTCTGCGGACCACTGTGGTCGGCATCGACACGGCAGATGGCCCGCTGGAGACCGCGGGTGCCCCGCTGTCCGTGGCGCTGCGCCTGGCCGATGACATCGACACCGCGCGCGGCAGCGTCCTTGCCGCGGCCGGAAGCCTGCCTGAACCGCGCAAGGCTCTGCGGGCCGAGGTCTTCCCCTTCACCTCGCAGGGACTGCGCTCCGGTGACCGGGTGCTCGTCAAGGCCGGCACCTCGACGGTCAAGGCGATCGTGACGATCGAATCGAAGCACAACCTGCTGACCGCCGGATCCGAACCCGCCGAGGTGCTCGCCGGCAACGACATCGGCACCGCCGAGGTGAAGTTGGCGACCGCTCTGCCGCTCGCGGACTTCCGTGAGCACGGACGCGCAGGTGGATTCCTCATCATCGATCCGCAGACTGGGTCCACCGTGGCCGCGGGAATCCACACTCCCGAAGACGCTCACACTCCTGAGGGCGAACAGTCATGAGCCTCTTCACTCTTCAGGCACCGGGCAGCGTGCTGCTCATCGGTGCCGGACCCGGTGATCTCGGCCTGCTGACCGTCAAAGGTCTGCGCGCATTGGAATCTGCCGAGGTCATCGTTGCCGACCGCCTCGGCGCGCGTTCGGTCATCGACCAGCTCGAGACCGAGCGCGGGGAGTCACTCGACGCCGAGATCATCGACGTCGGCAAAACCCCGGGACACCACCCGGTTCCGCAGCAGCGCATCAATGAGATCCTCGTCGAACAGGCTCGCGCCGGGCGACGTGTGGTCCGACTCAAGGGCGGAGACCCGTTCGTCTTCGGCCGTGGCGGCGAAGAGCTCGCCCACTGCCACGAAGCCGGCGTCGACGTGCAGGTGGTGCCGGGAGTCACGAGTGCGAACTCGGTTCCCGCCGTTGCCGGAATCCCGCTGACGCACAGGGGACTGGCCACCGCGTACACGGTCATCACCGGCCACGATCAGCTCTCCGAGCTCGGCGGAGGACGCGACCACACGGTCGTCGTGCTCATGGGCATCGGCACGCTGGCACATTCGGCGATGATCCTGGCCCGCGGTGGGCGCGGGGGAGACTGCCCCGTCGCGATCATCGAAGACGGGTTCGGAGACAACCAGCGGGTCACCGTGGGCACACTCGATACGATCGCCTTCCAGGCCGCCCGCCGAGGTGTCCGTTCACCGGCCGTCGTCATCGCCGGCGACGTCGTGACCCTGAGCCCGTACGCCGTCGGAGCCTTCGCCGCAGCGCAGGTGCCCGAGCCAGAACTCATGAGGAACCCATGACCTACATCATCGCCCAGCCCTGCGTCGACTTGAAGGACCGGGCCTGCATCGACGAATGCCCCGTCGACTGCATCTACGAGGGCAGCCGCTCGCTCTACATCCATCCCGAGGAATGCGTCGACTGCGGGGCCTGCGAACCCGTCTGCCCCGTCGAAGCGATCTTCTACGAAGACGACGTCCCGGACGAATGGGAGGCCTACTACTCTGCGAACGTCGACTTCTTCGACACCATCGGATCCCCGGGAGGCGCCGCCGCGCACGGAGTCATCGACGGCGACCACCCCTTCATCGCGGCACTGCCGCCCCAGAACACTGACGACTGACTCTCCTGAGGAGAACCATGACGACGAATCCCTTCCGCGTGGCCATCGTGGGCGCGGGCCCCGCAGGCATCTACGCTGCCGACCTGCTGACCAAGGCTGAGCGTGATTTCGAGATCAGCATCGATCTCTTCGACCGGCTGCCGACCCCGTTCGGGCTGGTCCGCTACGGAGTCGCACCTGATCACCCACGCATCAAGGGCATCATCAATGCCCTCATCAAGGTCCTCGACCGTGGTGACATCCGCCTGTTCTCGAACGTCGAGTACGGTGCCGACATCGCCTTGGGTGAGCTGACAGATCGCTACGATGCGGTGATCTTCTCCACCGGCTGCTTCATCGATGCCTCCTTGGATCTGCCCGGAGTAGATCTCCCCGGCTCCTACGGTGCCGCTGACTTCGTCAACTGGTACGACTCGCACCCGGACGTGGCTCAGACGTGGCCGCTGGATGCTGAGAAGGTTGCCGTCATCGGCAACGGCAACGTGGCCCTCGACGTGGCACGCGTGCTGGCCAAGCAGGCCGATGACATGCACACGACTGAGATCCCCGATCATGTCTACGAGGGTCTGAAATCCTCGAAGGTCACGGACGTGCACGTGTTCGGTCGGCGTGGTCCGGCGCAGGCGAAGTTCACGCCCTTGGAGCTGCGTGAGCTCGGCCAGGTCAAGGATGTCGATGTCATCGTCTATCCCGAGGACTTCGAGTTCGATGAGGGTTCGCTGGCCGCGATCGAGGCGAGCAACCAGACCAAGCAGGTCGCGAAGACTCTGACCGACTTCACGATGAGGGAGCCGGTGGGTGCCAAGCGTCGTCTGCACCTGCACTTCCTCCATTCCCCGGTCGCCATCCTCGGCGAGGATGCAGTCACAGGACTGCGCACGGAGCGCCAGGAATTGGACGGCACCGGGGGAGTCAAGGGCACGGGAGAGTTCATCGACTGGGACGTCACAGCCGTCTATCGCGCCGTCGGCTACGCAGGCACTCCGCTGCCGCAGCTGCCCTTCGACGAGACCAAGCGCGTGATCCCGAATCACGAGGGACGCGTCGTCGACACAGGGCAGCAGGCTTCGGCGGCCGAAGCCGATGTGGTCCAGGGCGTGTACGCGACCGGGTGGATCAAACGCGGACCGGTCGGCCTGATCGGTCACACGAAGGGTGATGCGCTGGAGACGATCGGGCACATCCTCGATGACCGCGCCGCCGGTGTACTCACCGAACCGCTGTTCCCCGACGAGGACTCGATCGTCGAGCTGCTTGAGTCCAAGGGCGTCGACTTCGGGGACTGGGAGGGCTACCACCGACTGGAGGCCGCGGAGAAGGCATTGGGCGAAGCCGAAGGCCGAGAGCGCGTGAAGCTCGCTACCCGCGAGGCCATGCTGCGTGAGGCCCGTGATCATGTCAGAAGCGAATCCCACTCCGGCGCCTGAGCCGAATCAGCCGCTGAGCCGAATCAGCCGCTGAGCCGAACCGCTATCACGCCCCGTCAGTCACTGTTCCTCCCGTTGCACGTGTAGGAACAGTCACCGGCGGGGCGTGATGTGTTTTTGACGGTTGTGTATGGCACGGGCGGGAGGTATCGGCTCTAGCGGGAGGTATTGGCACGGGCGGGAGGGCGTAGGCTCGAGGTGTTCAACAGCCACCGTCCAAGGTGCGCACTCGTCAGAATTTAAGGTTCGCACTCGTCATAGGAGACGCACTGCCGTGATCGACACATCAGCTCGGGTTGCCGTCATCGGCGGTGGAATCGCAGGCGCCTGCGTTGCCTTCGGCCTGGCCTCACGAGACGTCAACGTCACCATCTTCGACGAGGCCATGGCCGGTCAGGCGACCGCTGCCAGCGCCGGCATCATCGCACCCTGGGTCTCGACGAGCACCGGCGCCTACTACGAAACCTATGCCGCCGGAGGCAGCTACTATCCCGAATTCCTCGACCGGCTCAGTGCGCTCGGCATCCCCGAGCTGGGGTACCGCAGATCCGGTGCACTCGTCGTCAACGAGGACCCCACAGCGCTCGCCGAGGCGGCCCGACTCATCCGTGAACGTGCCGCGGGTGCCGGGGCTGTCGCTGGCGAGGTCCATGACATGGACTCGGCGAATCTGCGCGAGATCTTCCCGCCGATCGCCCCGGATATGACAGGGCTGTTCATCTCCGGGGGCGGTCGAGTCGATGGGCGTACCCTGCGCGATGCCATCCTCACCGGAGCGAGGACCTATGGGGCCAGGCTGGTGCACGATTCGGCGAGAACCATCACCAGCGAACACGGCAGGTCCACGAATCCAAGCGGCACATGGAAGGTGGGGACCACCTCGGCGGTGGAGGACTTCGACGCCGTGGTCATCGCCGGTGGAGCGCGCAGCTCGGAGATCCTCGAGCACCTCGGGCACACGGTGGCGATCACCCCGCAGCGCGGGCAGCTCATCCACCTGAGCCTGCGCGGAGCCAACACCTCGCCGTGGCCGACGGTCCATCCGCTCGACCACCACTACATCACGCCCTTCGACGGCGGCAGAGTCGTCATCGGAGCCACCCGTGAGGACGGCGTCGGCTTCGACGTGCGCACCACGGCGGCCGGGCAGAAACAGGTCCTCGACGACGCCCTGAGAATTGCTCCCGGATTGGCCGAGGCCACGATCCTCGAGACACGAGTCGGCGTCAGGCCCATGTCCACACGACCCGGCGGGCTGCCCTATGCCGGAGCAGTCCCAGGGGCACCCGGTCTGTGGCTGGCCTCGGGCTTCGGCGCCGGGGGACTGACCATGGGACCGCTGATCGGCGATGGCTTGGCCGCAGCGATCCTCGGTCAGGAAGCACCCCAGATCGCCCACCTGGGGCTGTGACCATCTTGATAGCCTGAGTCCATGAGTGCGGTGCTGCCCCGAGCCTTTCGGTGGTTCTGGGCGGGCGAAACCGTCTCCGGTTTCGGCACCTGGATCACCTTCCTGGCCCTGCAGGTCATCGTCGTCGACCACCTGCACGCGGGCACCGTGGGCCTGGGGTGGATGAACGCGGCGAGGTGGCTTCCGTACCTGCTGTTCGGACTCGTGCTCGGTGCACTCATCGACCGCGTCCGACGTCGACCCGTCATGATCGCCAGCGACCTCTTCCGCGCTCTGCTGCTGTGCGCCATCCCGGCGCTCTGGGCGTTCGGAGTGCTCAGCCTGGGGCCGCTGCTCCTCATCGTGGCCCTGCTGGGTACAGCAACGCTGGTCAACGACAGCGCCTCGCAGGCATTCGTGCCCCGCCTCGTTCCGCGCGGCGGCCTGCAGGCGGCCCACGCGCGAATCGACGGCACGGACGCGGTTGCCCAGACAGCGGGGCCGGCTCTGGGCGGGGGACTGCTTGCCGTGATCGCGGCGCCGATCGCCGTCCTGGTCAATGTGGTGACCTATCTGTTCTCGGCCCTCGTCGTCTCCCGGATTCGAGTTGAAGAGCCGAGACTTCCCGACAAAGAGAATGTGGGCAAACCGAACCTGCGCAAGGAGATCGCGGCGGGACTGAAGTGGGTGTATTCGACGCCGAGCCTGCGTGACCTAGCGATCTGGACCCACGTCTGGTTCACTGCGCAAGCCATCCTCGCCGCAGTCAGCGCGGACTACTTCCTCAGAGTCGTCGGCATCGACGCCTTCTGGTTCGGCATCGTCATGGCCGGAGGCGGGTTGGGCGGCATCGTCGGCGCACTGCTCTCGCCGCGGTTGGGGGAGTGGTATGGCAGCGGGCGAGTCGTCATCCTCGCTCACCTGTGCTCGGCCGCTGGTGCGCTCATCCTGTTTGCGGCCACACCGCTCGCGGGCCGACTACACGGCGACATTGGGTCAGTGGTCGTTCTCTTCGCCGGGGTAGGGCTGCACGGATTCGCCATCGGACTGAGCAACTCTCACGAGATGGCCTACCGACAATCGATCACGCCAGATGCCTTCCAAGCACGGACGAACACGACGATGCGCGCGATGAACCGGGCAGTCATCGTCGTCGTCTCACCGCTGGCAGGAATGCTCGCCGCAGTCACGAACACGCAGCTCCTGCTGGTCAGCGCCGCGATCATCTTCGCACTGAGTGCGATAGGCCTGTGGTTCTCTCCGTTTCGGACGGCCCGGAGCGGCACCTGAGCCAGTCAGGCACCTGAGCCAGTCCGGTGCCGACCTGAGGTTCACACCGGGCTGGCCTGATCAGTCGACGACGGGTGCGCTGACCGACTTCGCCAGTGCGTCGAAGGCGCGGATCGTGGGGAACAGCTTGCGCGCGTCCTGAGGCAGGCCCCAGCTGGAGAGCTTGACGCCGACGAAATTGGCTCCCGGGTTCATGTAGATCATCTGACCGTGGATGCCCAAGGCCAGGAAGCCATGCGAATCGGGGAACGGGAACCAGAACTGGTTGTGGTACATCCCACCGGGCATCCGATTGTCGTCAGGACCGTCGGCGAAGGCCTTTCTGATGTCAGCATCGCCGGTGAGCGTATCGCCGATCCACGAGGTCGGCACCACCTGTTCGCCCGTGAGCGAGGCACCGCGGTTCGCATACAGGTAGCCGAAGCGGGCCAGATCACGCAGCGTGGTGTTGATGCCGCCGTCGAACATGCCCACGCCGTACTGGTCGGTGGCGATGAGCGCATCGTGTTCGGCTCCGATCCGCGACCACAGCACGCGAGACATCAGAGTCTGCATGCTCTCGCCTGCGATCTTCTCGCACACCCAACCGAGCACATCGGTCTCACACGAACGGTATTCGTAGACGCCGCCGTGCTCGGATTTCGCCTCGAGCGTGGTCAGGAAGTCATACATTCCCGTGGGCTGTCCCGCGGGCTTCGTCTCCGACCAGCCGATCGCCTCTTCGATCTGCCTGACCTCGGACTTGGGGTCGAGGTAGTTCTCTGAGAACTTGATTCCCGAGCGCATGTCGAGGATGTGACGCACGGTGGCTCCGGCGTAGCCCGAAGCGGCGAGTTCGGGTACGTAGTCGGTGACCAGCCGGCTCGGATCGAGATCGCCGGCCCCGGCAAGCACCCCGGCCACGGTGCCGACGAGCGATTTGCTCACAGACATCAGCAGATGCTCGGTGCCCGGACCCATCGTGGAGAAGTACTCCTCGGTCAGGACCGTGCCGTTGTGCATGACCAACCAGGCATCCGTGTCGCTGGCCTCGATGACGCTGCGCACGCTGCGAGCCTCGGAGAACTCAGTCTTCGGGACCTCGACGCTGCCCAGATCCTGCAGATCCGCAGGCAGCTGAGCCACTGGCCCGGTCCCACGCGAGATCGGCGTCGTGGGCAGCACCTGATCAACATGCTGGAACGACCAGCGGACATTGTCGGCATCCTGCCAGTTGTCCTTGTCGATGACAGGGGCGTCGGGCACAGTCTGGTCCGGCGACGTCTCAGTCACTCTTCACCTCTTTGCAGTCGTTTCGGGAAGTCCGTGATGAGATTATCACCACAGGAAGATGTCAATCGCCCTTGGCGCCTGGGCCGCCCAGAGCCGGAGACGGATCCTCTGCCGCGACGGGAACACCTGCGTACATCGCCCGAACGGAATCGATGAAGTGCTTGGCCCTGATGCTCAGGGCGTTCGGCCCTCCGGCCTTCGTCTGCAGCGGGTTCTTGGTCACGAGCACGCCGAGGTCGGCGCCCTTCCACCGGTACTCGCCGGCTCCGTAGATGCGCAGGAAGAACACCTCGTTGCCGTTCTGCAGGGGATGCCAGTCAAGCGCGGCACGCTTGTAGGTCAGGGTCCCGAACTGGTCGAGATAGTACTGACCTGTCAATGGTGAGTGCGTGATGTACTCGGTGATGTCAGCGGTCTCCTTGATGACCATCTGGCTCCACTCATCAGCTCCGGAGAGCTCCTCCCAACGCTCGTTGATCTCATCGACGTCGAGATCGAATTCGACGTCGAGGTATTCGAGCAGGTGGAACAGGAACAGCGGGACGTCGGCATAGGCACCGGCCGTGACGTTCGTGATCGCCGAGGCGCCGGAGATCCGCGGATTGAGCTCGCCGAGCCAGACATCGTCGGTGTCGAGGTCGACGAGCACATCGACCTCGAAGAAGCCGCGGTAGCCGCGCTTGCGCAGCCCCTCACCCATGCGCCGCACCAGTTCCCTGGCCCGTGTGCGCTGGTCTGCGGTGAGTACGTCGGGAGTCATCTCATTGCCGCACCAACCGCCCTTGTACGGAGTGAGCTCGGCGAAGCCCGCCAGCTCGGTGAGGAACGGGCCGACGACGACTCCGCTGCTGGTGATCACGGCTTCCACCGCCACCGGGGTGTTGTTGATGCGCTTCATGATCTTCAGCTGCTGGCCGATGATGTCGTGCTTGTGACGGTCCCAATCCGCCTCGGCGGCGATGAAGAACGTCGTCTTCCCCGAATCGCCGTACGGGGTCTGGACGACGAGGTCGGTGCCCAGGTCCGCCTTCTTCGCCTCTGCGTTCAGCTGCGCATAGGTATCAGCAGTGGTGAGCACGTTGGGCACGGAGAAGGCGCCGGCTTCATTGCCGAGCTTCGTCGTCTCGATCTTCGAATCGAGCTGATTGCGCAGATCCGCGGAGGGCAGGATCAGGTCGTAGCCGAGTTCACGGCAGATGCGCTCGGTCTCCTCGTCGAAGAAGACCATGGCCACCTTCGGCCTCTCGCCGTGGGGCACGTTCGCCGTCATATGGGCACGCACCTCGGCGTTGAGGAGGAGCCAGTTGTTGATCGCCTCGCCGCTGTCGAATTCGACGAACGGCTTGTACCGAGGGGAGAAGACGCGCGGGTGCCCGCCGTCCCAGCCGTCGTAATACGTGATGTAGGAGAAGTTGCGAACCCACCGGTCGAGACCGAGGAGGTTGAACGGGGTCGCGCCGATGAAATAGATCGGTGTGATGTTGGTGCGGAAGAAGTGGCGGACCTCGGAGATATTGCGCAGGGGGCGGCGGATCTGGACCCGCTCTGCCTCTTTGCCCGCATAGGCGGCATCGGTGCCGACATGGACCTCGACATCAGCCGGATCCGGTGCCGAGGTGACAGCCGGGGCAGGCGTGGCAGCGACCTGAGGGCGAGCTTCGGCCGTATTGAGACCGCGTCCTGTGCTGGGAACTGCGACGGCGTCCTTGACCACGCGCTTGTTCGTGCTGGTTCCTGAACCGGTCTGCGGGCTCGGCACGTCCTTGTTCCCAGCTGTCTTCGACGCGGTTGAGTCTGCAGGGTTGTTCGTCATCGCACTACTCCTTGTGAATACATCTGGCCTCACTGCTCGCAGTCACCTGAGCCGTCCGTCCGCGTCATCGCGGTGATGATTCGGAAGCCGAACGTCAAACGTGATGTGGACAACAACTTATACCAGTTTTCGGGGGCTGAGGACGATCGTGCACCAATTGAGTGAACCCGATGCGAATTCGTGGTCAATTCCGCGGTGGGAACCACTGGTCGGGAGAATTCCCCTCCCATGAGGGCAGGCCGCTAGGCTGGGATCACGACGTCTTATCGAAAGAGAGCCACTATGCCGGTGAATACCGATAAGCAGGGGACCAGCTACTCCCTGCCCCGCCCCTACGAGGTGTCGCGGGAGGCCGTCGCGGAATTCGCGTTGGCCACCAATGCCACGGCCGACTACCACTTCGAGACCGAGGCGGCGACCGCCCTGGGCTATCACGACGTCGTGGCACCGACGACGTTCGCCGTGATCATCGCGCAGAAGTCCGAAGCGGCCTACATCAGCGATCCCGACTCCGGAATCGACTTCTCCAAGGTCGTCCACGGTTCGGAGCAGTTCAGCATCACCCGGCCCATCGTCGCCGGCGACTCCCTGGCCGCCACGACCCATGTCGACGGCGTGCGCGCCGCGGGCAGCAACGCCATGATCACCACCCGCACCGAGATCACCGACGCAGCGCAGCAGCCGGTCGTCACCGTGACCTCGACCATCGTCGTGAGAGGAGACGGAGAATGAGCGTCAACGATCTCTCCCAACTGACCATCGGAGACACCGTCGTCGAAGCCGAGATCCCCCTGTCACGGGCCTCGCTCGTCGACTACGCAGGCGCCTCGGGCGATCACAACCCGATCCACTGGTCTGAACGCTTCGCCACCGAGGTGGGCCTTGACGGAGTCATCGCCCACGGCATGCTCTCGATGGCCGTCGTCATCGCCCCCGTCGTCGAATGGGTCGGCGACCCGGGCGCGATCGTCGACTACCGGACACGCTTCTCCGCGCCGGTGCTCGTCCCCGACGCCGAATCCGGCACGCCGGCCACACCCACGGCCACACTGTCGATGACCGCAGTCGTCGGAGCCGTCGACAGCGCAGTGGGCACCGCCCGCATCGACGTCACGGTGAAGTCCGGAGACCAGGATGTGCTCAGCCGCACCCAGATCCGAGTCTCACGGTGACCTCGGAGCTGGCAGACTTCACGACGTTCCACCTCGGCGGCCCTGCAGTGAATCTGCATATCTCGGAGACCCGGGACGAGCTCGTCGAATTCTCTCGTGACCATCCCCTGAGCCTCTCGGCTCGTGAGAACGCCGATGTCCTCTTCATCGGCGGCGGGTCGAACCTGCTCATCTCCGACGACGGCTTCGCAGCCGACGTGTGCGTGGTCGCCACCAAAGGTGTGACGATGACCGAGACCTCGGAGACGGAGACCCGTGTGACCGCCGAGGCGGGGGAGAACTGGGACGAATTCGTCGCCTTCACCCTCGACCGCGGTCTCGCCGGCCTCGAAGCCCTGTCAGGTATCCCCGGCTCCGTCGGGGCAACCCCGATCCAGAACGTGGGCGCCTACGGGACCGAGGTCGCCGAGCTCATCACCTCGGTCGAGGTCTTCGATCGCCTCGCCGGCCAAGTCCGCCACCTCAGCGCCGTCGAACTCGAGTTCGGCTACCGCACCTCGACACTCAAACGTGCACAGCAGAGAACGGGCAGCGCCCAGTACCTGGTGCTGTCGGTGACCTTCGACCTCCACCGCAGCCCGGACTCCCTGCCCGTGCGATACGCACAGCTCGCCTCGGCGCTGGACGTCGAGATCGGGGACACGGTGCCGGCCACCCAGGTCCGCTCCAGTGTGATCTCCCTGCGCAGGTCCAAGGGCATGGTCGTGGATCCAGGCGACCATGACACCTGGTCAGCAGGATCCTTCTTCACCAACCCAATCGTCGATGACCCAGCCACGCTGCCCGCCGAGGCACCGCGGTACCCGGTCACGGACCCGCTGAGCGGGTCGACGATCGAGGGGCAGACGAAGACCTCGGCCGCCTGGCTGATCGAGCATGCGGGATTCTCCAAGGGCTTCAGCGTCGGGGCCGGTCGGGCAAGCCTGTCGACCAAGCACACCCTGGCGCTGACGAACCGCGGTGCTGCCGAGACGAACGACGTGCTCGAGTTGGCGCGGACCGTCGTCGACGGAGTCAATGAGAAGTTCGGCATCGTCCTCGAGCCCGAACCGACGTTCATCGCCTGCTCTCTTTGAACCGGTTGTCTCCCGTGTCGTCTCGTCGGAGAACCGCAGCGCTGCTCATCCTCATGGCTGTGGTCGCAGTCGTGACCCTGCCGTGGGCGCTGTTCTCTGCGCGAGCAGATCTCAGCTTCGGTCCTCACGAGGCCCGTTATCAGATCACCGCCGACTCTCGGCTGACCGTAGACTTCGGGCCCCTTGGCAAGCTGCTCATCCCCGCGGATGAGTATCTACCGCTGGGGCTCGGGCTCACCGTCGACATCGGACAGATCCCTGTCTCGGGAGCCGCTGACGACGACTCTCACGCCGGTGCCTCTGAGCGGCGATCCGATCGAGGCTCCTCCGAGGGATCAGACGGTGCCGGACCGGATGCGGGCGTCGGGGGAGGGGCAGTCGATGCGCTGGGCGGCGACATCGCCTCCTACGCCTCCCTGTTCTCGGCACCGCAGGCGCAGGTCGACGAGATCGTCAACGGACTCACGACCGCGATTCTGGCCCGCTGGGCCCTGGCCGTGTGCATCATCAGCGGTGTGGTCGTGGCCACGGCGTTCGTCCTCGGCCCCGCTCGACTGGCCGGAATCGGCAGAGCCTTCGTCGGCAAGGAACTCATCAGCATCGGACTGGTCACGGTCCTCGTCCTGGCCAGCGTGGGCACAGCGGTCCTCACCAGACCCAAGCCCCTCGTCGCCGACCCCGCTTTCGACGGCACTCCGCTGGCGGGTGCCCAGGTCACGGGCCGCCTCGGCGGGGTCATCGATACCGCGTTCACCGCGGTCAAAGACTTCTCTGAGGACAACGACGCCTTCTACGATCAGGTGCTGGCCAACCTCAACGAACAGTGGCGCACGCGCCCTCTGACAGGCAATTGGTCGGATCAGGGAATGGTCCCGCCTGCCCGGGGAACAGCCCAGGAGACGAACGCCGACGTGTCCACGTTCGTGTTCGGCTCTGATCTGCACTGCAACATCGGCATGGCCCGGGTCGTCGGCGCTGTGTCCCGAATGAGCCACGCGGACGCGTACATCGACGGGGGAGATGTGACGATGACGGGCACCTCGGCGGAGAACTACTGCCTCGACGTGCTCGATGACGAACTGCCCGAGAAGCTGCCGCGGATGATCGTCAAAGGCAACCACGACTCCACCGAGACCACGAGCCACGCGCGCAGCAAAGGCTGGAAGGTCCTCGAGGATTCGAGCGCGGAGATGAGCGGGGTGACGTTCTTCGGCGGCCCCGACCCCAGACGCACCGTGTTCGGATCCGGCCCGCAGCTCGAGACGGATCTCACCGCCGACCAGTACGCGCAGAAACTCAACGACGAAGCCTGCGCCAGCGACTTCGACATCATGCTCATCCACGATGCACGGGTCGGGGCGCCGTCCCTGCGCTCCGGATGTGCCCACTACAGCCTCAGCGGACACTGGCACCGACGGGTCGGCCCTGAGACCTTGGGCAGCGGAGTCCGATATGTGAGTTCGACGACAGGAGGGGCACTGGCGAACGCACTGACCCCGGGGCCGCTGAAGATGGTCGCGGAGCTGAGCATCGTGCGCGTGGACAACAAGACCAAACGGCCCATCGACGTCCAGATCGTCACGGTCAGCCCCAACCAGGCGGTCACGATCGAACCTTGGAAGACCTTCCCGGAACCGGTGCCGCTCATCGCTCGGCCGCCGCAGGAACAGCCCGCCGCAACCGAGGAATAGGGGCAGTGACGATCGAATTTCGGCAGCTCTCGGTGGCCGGTTCGACTAACGGCGGTCACAGACGGTATGCTCGTTTCTCGTGGTTGGACACGACTCGGGGAACACGAATCGAGGGTGTCGAATCGAAGGGGTGTGGCGCAATTGGTAGCGCAACGGTCTCCAAAACCGTAGGTTGCAGGTTCGAGTCCTGTCACCCCTGCGCAGTTGATATCTGCTTGAGTCATATCGGCGTAACGCCGTCCTCGACGGGCTTGAACAATTGTGCTGTCCCAATGGAAACCGACCGAGTGAGGATGTGTGAGCGACACACCGGCAAAGAAGACTGGAGATACGCCCAAGGGCGCCAGTCGTAAGCAGCTCGGGTTCTTCGGACGAATCCTGCAGTTCTTCCGCGAAGTCATCGCGGAGCTGAAGAAGGTCGTCACCCCGACACGTAAGCAACTGGTCAATTACACCCTGGTTGTGCTGGGCTTCATCCTCTTCATGATGCTTCTCGTGGTGGTCCTCGACCTCGTGTTCGGCAAGCTCGTCGGATTCGTCTTCGGCGGAACACCCCTGTGGCCATTGTGGTGAATCACCAACAACGGTGATCACTAGGATTTCAAACACGTTGCAGACCCTTCACTCCCATATGGGAATCACTACACGCGAAGCGAGGAATTGATCGGTGTCGGATACCAGTTCACCTGAGCAGGAAACCCCTGAGACACAGAACGCCACTCCAGAGGAGTCGAGCGTTGCACCAGTGGTGGAAGACGTGGACAACGAAACCTCCGCTGTGAGCGCCGACGACGCACAGGTCGAAGACGCTTCTGCTGAGGAAGCCCCGGTCGCCGAGGCTGCCTCCACTGAGGACGCAGTCGACGAGGTCGTCGCAGACGATGCCGAGACCGATTCAGAGTCGGATTCCGACGAAGAGTCCGAGTCCGACGAAGACGGTGCCGCAGCCGACGAGGTCGACCCGGCCGAAGAGTTCAAGTCGGAACTGCGGATGCAGGAGGGTGACTGGTACGTCATCCACTCCTACGCAGGCTACGAGAACCGCGTCAAGCAGAACCTCGAGAACCGTGCGATCAGCCTCAACCTCGAAGAGTTCATCTTCGAGTCCCAGGTGCCGATGGAAGACGTCGTCGAGATCAAGAACGGCCAGCGCAAGCAGGTCCGTCGAGTCCGCATCCCGGGCTATGTGCTCGTACGTATGGAACTCACCGACGAGTCCTGGGGCGCGGTCCGCCACACTCCCGGTGTGACCGGATTCGTGGGCAACGCCTACGACCCGACGCCTCTGTCCATCGATGAGGTCTTCACGATGCTCGCTCCGATCTTCGAAGAGCGTCAGGCCGAAGCCGCCGCCGCTGAAGGTGTGCAGGCTGAGCAGGCAGCGAAGTCCGCCCCCATCACCGAGGTGGAATACGAGGTCGGCGAGTCCGTCCTCGTCAAGGAAGGTTCGTTCGAGGGCCACCCCGCAACGATCCAGGAGATCCGTCCGGAATCGCAGAAGCTCACCGTGCTGCTGTCGATCTTCGAGCGTGACGTTCCCGTTGAGCTCAGCTTCGACCAGGTGTCCAAGCTCTGATCTGATTGTCAAAGCGCGAAAGGGCCCGGTGAATTCCGGGCCCTTTCGCACATTCACACTCAGTGATGCCTGTCACCGACATTTGCTCCGGGGTCTGCAGGCATGGAATACTGGTGTGGTTTGATCTCGGCTCTCATCGGAAGCTGTTTTCAGACGATGCGCCGTATTTCTCTGGCACATCGAAACTATCAAGATTAAGGACCGTATATGCCTCCCAAGAAAAAGGTAGCCGGCCTCGTCAAGCTCCAGATTCAGGCAGGTGCCGCTAACCCGGCTCCTCCGATTGGTCCGGCGCTTGCCCAGCACGGCGTCAACATCATGGAATTCTGCAAGGCTTACAACGCCGCTACAGAGTCCCAGCGCGGGAACATCGTTCCCGTTGAGATCACTGTGTTCGAAGACCGTTCGTTCACCTTCATCCTCAAGACCCCACCGGCTGCAGAACTCATCAAGAAGGCTGCAGGCGTGAAGTCGGGATCGGCTACTCCACACACCGACAAGGTTGCTCACCTGAGCGCCGACCAGGTTCGCGAGATCGCCACCACAAAGATGCCCGACCTCAACGCCAATGACCTGGATCAGGCTGACCGCATCATCGCTGGCACCGCTCGCTCCATGGGCGTGACCACCGACATCGAGGTCTGAGACCAGACATTTCACTGTGGTAGGGCTCGCGCAGCCCGCACCACGACTGCAAGGAGAGAAGCAGATGGCAAAGCGTTCAAAGGCCTACCAGGCCGCGGCAGAGAAGATCGCCGCAGATGTGACATACGAACCGGCTCAGGCAATCGCCCTGGCCAAAGAGACCACAGTGGCGAAGTACGACGCCACCGTTGAGGTCGCCCTCCGCCTGGGTGTTGACCCACGTAAGGCGGATCAGATGGTGCGCGGCACCGTCAACCTTCCGCATGGTACCGGTAAGACCGCTCGGGTCCTGGTGTTCGCTGCCGGCGACCGTGCAGAAGCTGCTCGTGAAGCAGGTGCCGACTTCGTCGGTTCCGATGACCTGCTGGAGAAGGTGGCCAATGGCTTCACCGACTTCGACTCGGCTGTGGCCACCCCTGACATGATGGGCAAGGTCGGACGTCTGGGTAAGGTGCTGGGTCCCCGTGGCCTGATGCCGAACCCCAAGACCGGCACCGTGACCATGGATGTCGCCAAGGCCGTGACCGAGATCAAGGGCGGAAAGATCGAATTCCGCGTTGACAAGCACTCGAACCTGCATTTCATCATCGGAAAGGTCTCCTTCTCCGAGGAAGCACTGCAGGCGAACTTCGATGCTGCC
Source organism: Brevibacterium sp. BDJS002 (assembly GCF_028201555.1). Classification (NCBI taxonomy): domain Bacteria; kingdom Bacillati; phylum Actinomycetota; class Actinomycetes; order Micrococcales; family Brevibacteriaceae; genus Brevibacterium; species Brevibacterium sp. BDJS002. The sequence continues at coordinate 1,323,477 of NZ_CP116392.1, forward strand.
ATCGAAGAGATCGTGCGTCTGAAGCCGAGCTCCTCGAAGGGCCGCTACATCTCGAAGGCAACCGTGACCACATCGAACGGTCCTGCCGTTCCGATCGACGGTTCGTCGATGCGCGTGGTCTGATCCCTGTAAGGGATTGAACCGCACACAGCGAGACTGGGCGGGAAGTGAGACTCTCACTTCCCGCCCTTTCTGTTGTCTGGGAATGCGAGACCGGTCTTGCCCGGATGACCCATCGCGGATAGATTGTGAGCACCGAAGACCACTTTGTGACAACCGCCGATGGGGGTGGACAGCTCAGCCATGCATTCGACTCCGCTGCTTCGCGATGACTATCAGCGCATTGTTCGCCGTGCCCATGACAATCTGGCCTCGCTGAACTTAACTTCGGACACTGGTCCCGGCGTTCGCCCCGCAGTCCTCGAATCCTGGAACCGGTCTCTGGATCGTCTTCGGGACCCGGCTGGAGTGCGTGTGCGCATGGCCTACGAGGCCGATCAGCTCGCCGAGGTGAGACGTCGTCACCCCTTCAGCTCCATCATGGGCCTGCTGCAGTCGCACCTCATCGAACCCGCCAAAGAGGCCGGTCTGCTCGTGGCCCTCGGTGATGAACAGGGCCGTCTGCTGTGGGTCGAAGGTGAACGTGCCGTCCGCAGTCGGGCCGAGGCCATGGGCTTCGTGCCCGGCACCGACTGGTCCGAAGACGTGATGGGCACCTCTGCGCCCGGGCTGGCACTGCGCTCGCGCAGTGCCGTGCAGATCAGTCAGGCCGAGCACTTCTCCGCAGAGGTGCACTCGTGGAGCTGCAGCGCAGTGCCGGTGAGCCATCCGCTGACCGGTCAGGTCCTGGGGATCATCGACGTCACCGGCGGTGATGACGCGGTATCATCCATTGTCCTGCCGTTGCTGAATTCCACGGCACAGGCCGCGGGAGTCGGTTTGTCGAAGCTCTACGCCCCGGGCTCCGGCGGGCAGTCTCCTGCCGGTGCTGGTGCCTATCTCGAAGTCACCAGGTCCCGTCCTCAGCTCTCGAGCCCTGACGGCACCCGAATCACGCTGTCGGGACGACATGCTGAGATCCTGTTGCTCCTGGCGCGCAACCCCGGCGGCATCAGCAGCGCCGGGCTCGCCGATCGGCTATGGGCGCTCGGCGGAAGTGAAGTCACGGTCCGGGCGGAGATTGCGCGGCTGCGCAGAACGATTGACGACCTCGGCGACCTGCGGCTCGATGCCCGCCCCTACCGGCTGCGAGGAGACATCGACAGCGACGTCGAACGCACGCATCGGGGCCTGGCTCAAGGCGACGTGGAGACGGCGCTCAACTTCTATCAGGGGCAGGTGCTGCCCGATTCCAACGCCCCTGGAATCCGGGAGATCGGTGCTGAGCTGCAGGCGCTGATTCGGGAGAGCCTGCTGCAGAACGGGACCTGGCAGCAGCTGTGGCGCTATGCGGGATTGGCCGAAGCTCGCGAGGATTCGGAAGTGCTGATGTCGGTGCTGCGCCTGGCCCCACCCGAAGCACCCGAACGCAATGCGGCCGTCGTGCGACTCGAAGCTCTCGGATACTGACGCTGATGGTGCTCGACAAGGCTTTCGGAAGGGCCGCGGACGCATCGCGATAGGGGCTCAGACAGACAGGCCTGTATGTGTGATGCAACCCACTTGCAACGTTGCCTTGCGTAGCGTGTGGAGCAATCGGAGACAGACATCCGATCGTCGAATACGCATCAAAGGAGTTGCAATGACTGTTTACGCTCAGCCTGGTCAAGACGGATCGCTCGTCACCTTCAAATCACGGTATGAGAACTTCATCGGCGGACAGTGGGTCGCTCCCGTCAACGGGAACTATTTCGAGAACCCGACACCGATTACGGGCAAAGCGTTCTGCGAAGTGCCCGCCAGCACCGCAGAAGACATCGAACTCGCACTCGACGCCGCCCACAAGGCGGCTCCCGCCTGGGGCAAGACCTCGCCCGCGGAGCGCGCCGTGATCTTGAACAAGATCGCTGACCGGATCGAGGAGAACCTCGAGATGATCGCGGTGGCGGAGACTTGGGACAACGGCAAGGCAGTCCGCGAATGCCTCAACGCCGACATTCCTCTGGCCATCGATCATTTCCGCTACTTCGCCGGGGCGATCCGGGCGCAAGAGGGCGGCCTCTCGCAGATCGATGACGACACGGTGGCCTATCACTTCCATGAGCCGCTCGGCGTGGTCGGCCAGATCATTCCCTGGAACTTCCCGATACTCATGGGCGTGTGGAAGATCGCCCCAGCGTTGGCAGCAGGCAATGCCATTGTCCTCAAGCCTGCCGAACAGACTCCGGCCTCGATCCTCGTCCTCATGGAACTCATCTCGGACCTGCTTCCCGATGGAGTCCTCAACGTCGTCAACGGCTTCGGCCTCGAAGCGGGCAAGCCCCTGGCATCGAACAAGCGGATCTCGAAGATCGCGTTCACCGGTGAGACGACCACGGGCCGCCTCATCATGCAGTACGCCTCGCAGAACATCATCCCGGTCACCCTGGAACTCGGTGGTAAGTCCCCGAACATCTTCTTCGATGACGTCAATGCCAAGGATGACGCCTACTGGGACAAAGCCCAGGAAGGCTTCACCATGTTCGCCCTCAACCAGGGCGAGGTCTGCACCTGCCCGTCCCGTGCACTGGTCCAGGAATCGATCGCCGATCCCTTCCTCGAGGCGGTTGCGGAACGGGCGAAGAGGATCGTGCAGGGCAACCCTCTCGACACCGACACGATGATGGGTGCGCAAGCCTCGAACGACCAGTTCGAGAAGATCATGTCCTACCTCGACATCGGAAGGCAGGAGGGCGCCGAGGTGCTCACCGGTGGAGCCCGGGCGGACCTCGGCGGGGACTTGTCCGGCGGCTATTACGTGCAGCCGACCATCTTCAGGGGCAACAACAAGATGCGAATCTTCCAGGAGGAGATCTTCGGCCCTGTCGTCTCGGTAGCCACCTTCAGTGACTACGACGACGCCATCTCCACCGCGAACGACACTCTCTACGGATTGGGTGCCGGAGTCTGGTCGCGCAATGGCAACACCGCCTACCGCGCGGGCCGCGACATCCAGGCAGGTCGTGTGTGGGTCAACAACTACCACGCCTACCCGGCGCATGCGGCCTTCGGCGGGTACAAGGCATCTGGCATCGGACGTGAGAACCACCTGATGATGCTCGACCACTACCAGCAGACTAAGAACCTGTTGGTCAGCTACTCGGAGAACGCCCAGGGCTTCTTCTGAGCAGAAACCGCTGCACCGCACCAGAAGTGCTGCGATAAGAGAGACCACCACAGAGATAGAGAACATCGTCACAAAGGAGCGAATGATGTCAGAAATGAAAGCAGCAGTAGTTGAGGGATTCGGACAGGATCTCGTCGTCGGAGACAACGAGATCCCCGAGCCCGGACCCGGCCAGGCATTGGTCAAACTCATCGCCTCGGGGGTCTGCCATACCGACCTGCACGCGGCACACGGCGACTGGCCGGTCAAACCGAAGGTTCCTCTCATCCCCGGCCACGAAGGTGTCGGAACCGTCGAGAAGGTCGGGCCCGACGTCACAGATGTCAAGGTCGGGCAGATGATCGGAAACGCCTGGCTGTGGAGCGCCTGCGGAACATGCGAGCACTGCCGTCAAGGGTGGGAGACGCTCTGCGAGCAGCAGGTCAACGGCGGTTACGGAATCGACGGATCGTTCGGTGAGTACATGCTCGTCGACACGAAGTTCGCCGCCATCATCCCGGAGGGGTCCGACCCATACGAGATCGCACCCGTGCTGTGTGCCGGCGTCACCGTCTACAAGGGACTCAAGCGCACCGAGGTGAAGCCTGGGCAATGGGTCGTCATCTCCGGCATCGGCGGGCTCGGCCACATCGCCGTGCAGTATGCGGTGGCGATGGGGATGCGCGTCATCGCCGTCGACGTCGCCGATGACAAGCTGGCGCTGGCGAAGAAGCACGGAGCGGAGATCACGGTCAATGCCTTTGCTGAGGAGCCGGCCGACATCATCCAGGAGAAGGTCGGAGGCTCACACGGAGTGCTTGTCACAGCGGTGCATCCGAAGGCATTCGGGCAGGCGATCTCGATGACCCGCCGAGGCGGCACGATCGTCTTCAACGGGTTGCCTCCAGGTGAGTTCCCGGCTCCCATCTTCGACATCGTCCTCAAAGGACTGACGATCCGCGGTTCGATCGTCGGCACCCGTCAGGACATGGTGGAGGCCTTGGAATTCTACGCAGCCGGCAAGATCCATCCGACCTACAGCAAGCGTCCGCTCGAGGACATCAACGCGATCCTCGATGAGATGATCCACGGCAAGATCGACGGCCGAGTCGTCATCGAATACTGACCCGCTCGCCGGCTCAGCCACCTTCCGGGCGCTGCGCAACCTGTCTGCAGGTTGCTCAGCGCCCGGAATGTTGCCAGGCTTGTCGTAGAGGTCGAGATCGGTAGAGGTCGAGATCGGCTGAGCGAGCGATGTGTTCAGCATCTCTGCGGTCGATTGGACTTGGCGCGAGCACCTTCGATAGACTTCAACTACCCAAGACCGTCGGTCTTTCCGGAATCTGCAGAATTCGCAATCGGATCCTGTTGCCCGGAAACGAAGACTCCAATGGAGTGACCCGCGCAGGTGAGCACGAGATTCTTCCGGTGAGTTCCTATGAACTCATCATCCGAAGCGTTTCACGCATACCTGCGTGGAGCGCTTTTTTGTTGTCGGGACACGATCGGCGACTGTACGAAAGGAACTACCATGGCGAGGCCAGACAAGGCAGCCGCAGTAGAGGAGCTCAAACAGCAGTTTGAGAACTCCGATGCTGTGTTGCTGACCGAGTACCGCGGTCTCACCGTTGCGCAGATGAAAGATCTGCGCGTTTCACTCGGTGAGAACGTCAGCTACGCCGTGGTAAAGAATACGCTCACTGCTATTGCAGCCAAAGAAGCCGGAATCAACGACCTCGATGAGTTCCTCAACGGACCCACCGCGATCGCATTCGTCAACGGTGAACCACCAGAGGCTGCAAAGGCATTGCGTAACTTTGCCAAGGCGAATTCTCAGCTCGTATTGAAGGGCGGCTACTGGGATGGTGCCGTCCTCAGTGCTGAGAATGTCAACAAACTCGCCGACCTCGAACCACGCGAAGTGCTGCTTGCAAAGGCAGCTGGCGCAATGAAGGCAAGCCTCCACCAGGCGGCTTACCTCTTCACCGCTCCGATGGTCAAGGCCGTGCGCACTGTCGACGCTCTGCGCGAGAAGCAGGACAACGCTCCTGCCTCAGACGCCTGAGCAACACCCCATAAACCCGGTCACTCACCGTGACCACCAAAGGAAGGACTGGCCACCATGGCTAAGCTCACCCCCGAAGAGCTCATCGAAGGCTTCAAAGAGCTCACACTGATCGAACTCTCCGACTTCGTCAAGAAGTTCGAAGAGGTCTTCGAAGTTGAAGCTGCTGCACCTGCCGCTGCTGTTGCCGCTGCACCTGCTGCCGCTGCTGAGGCTGCCGAAGAGCAGACCGAATTCGACGTCATCCTCGAATCGGCCGGCGAGAAGAAGGTTCCTGTCATCAAGGAAGTTCGTGGGCTCACCTCCCTCGGACTGAAGGAAGCCAAGGACCTCGTCGACGGCGCTCCTAAGGCTGTCCTCGAAGGCGTGTCCAAGGACGCAGCCGAGAAGGCCAAGGAAACACTCGAGGGCGCGGGCGCAACCGTCACCGTCAAGTGATTTCGCTGGCAGCAGTCTGACTGCTGCCGCTTGAAAGAACCCCACAGCTGATGCTGTGGGGTTCTTTCTATCTGTGCTGCAGTGCCCGAGGCATGGGTGCTGGGCCGACAATGTTGCAGACTCGGAACCAATGAGGGCGGGTTCGGCAAGTGGCTCATATTAGTCTTGTCAGGTGACCGAAAGTCGACTGTTGGAAAAGCTGCGATCGCGCATCCGCTCAGCTTGGGATGACGATCCGCTGTTCATCGACCCGATCGTCGAACCGGGACTGACAGCGAACCAGCTGAGCGCACTGCGACGTGCCGCAGACGAAACCGAGAAGTCCGGCATTCCCTATTTCATCGCCATCGTGCCGAAGATGCGCGATACCGTCCGTAGTCGTGATGTCTGGGACAGATTCACGGCCGACCTCGCCTTCCGCGTCCACGAAGCCGGTCGTGCCGAGCAGAGCATCGTCCTGTTCACCATGGCGGAGTCCTCAGCGAAGACGTTCGCCTACGTCGTTGACGACAACGGACCCGCGATGCCTCCCGACTCAGCGATGTTTGCTCGATCGGCCAGCGACGACTTCCTGCCCCTCGAACTGTCCGTTCCCCATCATCTCCGTACCCTCGTTGCGACAGCGCAGGGGGAGGAGCTGCCGCCTCCGCCGGACTTCGACACTCGAGACGTCGGCGAACGCGATGAGGACTACATCGAAGCCACGGGCCTGGACAACGGCAACCCTGATGCGCTCGTATTCGGGGCGGCTGCCGTAACGGCACTCGGCCTGAGTGTGTGGCTGATGAGGCGCCGCGCCAAATATTCGTGGCGGACGAGCCTGACTACGAGCCCCGATCCGGTGAAGGACGAGCGATTGCCCCAACGTGTGGACGGCGCACTCGAACCGCTGCCCGAGCCGTCTGAGTCCGACGACGAGCTGTGGCGGATCTACGACCGCGGCAGACGAGTCCAGGACGCGTTGACAGCAATCATGGATGAGCATCCGGACTGGGCGGACGACAGTGATTTCTCCCACCGCTTCGGTGTGCAGAACCTGCTGACGACCCTCGAATGGGTGCGTAAGCGGCTGCGGGGGACCGCCTCGAAAAAGTCCGAGGCACCGCGGTTCTGCTTCCTCTTTCCCCACCATCGGCACGGGATCGAGAGATTCGCCCTGCGGCAGCGCGGAACCGCGGTCACGGTCGATCTGTGTGCGAAGTGCCGCAGCGAGATCAACGACGGACATGATCCCGAATGTCTCATGGTTCCTCAGCGGCCCGGAGCCAAGCGGTCGAAGCCCGTGCCGTACTTTCAGCGCAGTGACGTGTACGCAGTCGCCGGCTTCGGCAGCTTTCAACCTCTCGAGGATGCCGTGCTCGACGCACACGGAGCTGTCTCTGCGAGAGGACGGCAGCGATGAGAACGTGGATGAGATGGACGCTGGCGCTGCTGGTCTTCGCCGCAGTGGTCGTCGGAACGACGATGTACAGCTCAGCGAAGTTCGACGAAGCGAAGTCTGCGCGGATCGAGGCGGAGAGTGGCGATCAGATCTCCGTCGACTCGATCTACTCGGATCGCGTCGCGAGCCGATACGATCCCGACTACGACAGAAGCCGCTACCAGCAGATTGCGAAGGCACTCGAGACGGACCCGGTCTTCATCGACGAATACCAGGTGGTCGGTGTCGAGGACTCCGAGCTGGCAGCAATTCGCAAGGAGGTCGGTGATCTCACAGAGCCGATCTACGTGGCGATTCTGACCACCTCGCAGCTCGACGCCGCAGACGGTGATGGCGAGCTCACCGCCGCCCGGATCGCGACAGAGCTCTCCGATGATCGTGCCACGGTGCTCGTCGCCAATGAGGTCCACGAGGACCTCGGCCACAAAGGAATCGTCCGCCAGCTCGACGATCCTCTGGAGCTCGACCATGATGCCACGGTCTCACGGCGAGCCCTCGACTATGTTCGGGCGCTGAAGTCCACCGAAGCAGAGGATGCCGAGGGTTCCTATGCGAGGATGATCGATGACAACGGCGATCCCATCGTCGTGGACGTCGACAACTCAAGCGATCCGCGCGACCTGACCTACCCCACGGGCGGAGGAGCCGTGGCAGGCATGGTCCTGGGACTCATCGTCGGAGGCGGAGTCGGCATCATCGGAGTTCTGATCTGGCGATCTATCGGAAAGAGGCTACTAGGACAGTGACAGTCGACGCAGAGCAGGTCGCGAAGGCGCTGCAGACCGATCCCGTCTACATCGAGGAGTCCTTGGCGGGGTCCCTCAATCCCGCCCTTATGGACAAAGCCGAGGCCACGATGGGCAATCTCGACTACGACGTCTACGTCATCGCCGTCGACCAGGATTTTCTCGACAGTGACCTCCTTGAGCAGATCAAGGTCTTCAACGGCGGTGAAGGCGTCTACGTCATGATCAACGGGGGCAGCGCTCTCACCGTCGATCAGCATTTCGAGGACCAGCACGAGCTGCAGATGCAGGTCATGGAACAGCTCTCGATTGCCCGCGACGAATGGAATGTGGGCACGCCGTCGACGACCAAGCTCAACACCCTCCTCGACCTCTATGCGGATCCGCAGACGAAGACCGAGGAGGAAGCCGGCACCGCACAGGAGGCTTCGGGCAGCGAAGTCCAGACTGTCGACGATTCGGGATCGTTCGCTCCGATGTTCCTCGGAATCGCCGTGCTGGTGTTGGCGATCGTGATCGCAGGAATCTGGTTCACACGATCATGGCGGCAGAGGTCGACGAAGAAGCGTTTGCGGATGAAGTATCAACTGCCGGACCGGCTGCTCGAACGGGTTGATTCTCTGCAGCGTCGGTCCCTGCGCGAGACGATCAATGCCGACACCACTGAGATCGCCGACGAGATCGATCGTCTGCAGACGCAGAACCTCGACGCACCCGATTCCGAGAAGGTGGAGAGATCCCTCGACGCCTATCAGATCGCACGCCGGATCGTCGACGACGAGGACTCCGAACGCATCGACCTGGCCGGAGCGATGGTTCTGCTCCGGCAGGCAGGACGAGAGATCGCCGAGGTGGGGGCGGGCAGGACGAAGAAGGCTGGGTCACGGGGACGCAGCAAGCTCCCGCAGAGTCTGTGCACGATCAATCCGCTGCACGGAGAGGCACAGTCGACGACCCGCCTCGATGCCGATGGCACAGGGGTCCGGGTTCCCGTGTGCCGCAGCTGTCAGAACGATCGGCAGGCCGCCAACCAGCTGCAGTGGATCTTCGACGGTGACCGTCCCTATGTCGAAGGCGACAGCGTGTGGGCTCAGACGCTGTTCGGTGCCATCGGCTCAGACCTCGTCACCGCTCTGCACCGACAGGGAAGATGACCCGTTCGCGGGGGAGTGTGCGGTCATGGTCACCGGGCATGACACGGGCAGGCAGAGCCACCTCGGCGTCGGCCTGATTCACCCGCAGCCCCTCGAGGTCCGCGAGCTGACGTTCGACGAATTCCCGGTCAACAGGCACCCCGTGACCGGGCACGAAGACGGTGGCCTCGGAAAACGACAGCAGCGTGTGCAAGCTGGTCACCCACTCACTCAGTGAGGCATCATTGCCGGCCTGCGGGGGATCGCCCTCCTCGATCAGGTCACCGGCGAACACGATCCCCTGATCGATCAGGCGCACGACGAGATCCGCTGTGGAATGCCCGCCCAGCACATGGAACTCGACCCGACATTCACCGAGATCGATCCCCGAATCTGCTCCGGGCGCATCGACGGGGGAGACGTCGACGAGGAGGTCGCCGGGATCCTCGGGCAGCTCGGCGGCGAACTCCGCGGTCTCGGGCGCATTGCGGACGGCGTCGAGGGCGATCCACGCGCTCGCCTCCTGATCTCCTGCGAAGGACTGGGAACCGTGGAAGGTCTCAGCCCCTGCTGCGGCGAGGGTGGCGTTGCCGAAGAAATGATCCCAATGGTCGTGAGTGATGACGGCCGCAAGAGGATTGACACGGCCGGTGGCCTCGAGGCTCAGCTGCTGTGCCCTGGCCGCCAGCTGCTTCGCGGCGCTGGGCCCGGGGCCCGAGTCGACGATGAGGCTGGCGTTCGAGCCGGTGATGATTCCGCAGTTGACTGCGGCCGGATTCTGGGAGAGAACACTGACATTGACCATGTTCGAAGTCTAGAATGTCCGTTCATGGAGATCACTCACATCCCCGCCGGATCTCGCCCTGCGAACGAGATCGAGGAGATCCTCGCCGAGGTGGTCGCCTTCGATGCGCTCATCAACCGGGCATCGGGTCTCGGCGTTGATTTCGATCCGCGCGCGGACGAGGTGCGCCAGGAGCTGCTCTCTCCGAACGAGTACACGAGTCATCAGACCTGGATCGGTCGCCTCGGCGGAGCGATTGTGGCCAAAGGCATCGCCTACCTGACCTTGCAGGACAACCTCGATGTCGCCGATGTGTGGTGCGCGGTTCACCCGGACAAACGACGACAGGGCTTCGGCGCCGAAATGCTGACTGCGATGGAGACGAGCCTCGTCGCACAGGGGCGCACCCAACTGACCAGCTACTGCGAAAATCCCGAGTCGGTCCGTGCGTCCGAAGTGCGCAGTGCCCACCTGGCAGCGGAAACCGGTGCGGGAAGCCTGCCCGCCGGGCAGCCGGATGTCGCGTTCCTGAGCCATCATGGATTCGCCTTCAAGCAGCTGGAGAGGTGCTCGGTGGCGAAGACCGCAGTCGCGGCGAGCTTGCCTCGTGTCGAACTCGATCCCGGCTATACGATCGAGACCTGGAGCGGTCCGACTCCTGAACATCGCCTCGAACAGATCGCCTGGCTGCACCAGAAGATGTCCACGGACACCCCGGGAGCCGAAGAATTCGGCGAAGAGGAGAGCTGGGATGCTGAGCGGGTCCGCGCCCTCGATGAGAGGCGCAGGAAGAATCGGGAGCTGCTGGGCACAGCGTTGGCACTCAAAGGGGACAGCGCCGCCGGATTCACCGAGGTCGCCCACTTCGACGAACGCCCCGCAGTGGGATGGCAGGGGTCGACTCTGGTCGCGCGTGAACATCGAGGGCACGGACTCGGCGCAGCCCTGAAGATCGCCAATCATGTGGCGCTGGGGGAGTCGAGCAGAGTGGAGCGAATCTACACGTGGAATGCGGTGGAGAACTCCTGGATGCTGGCCATCAACGATCGAGGTGGATTCGAAACCTGGGCCTGGGTCGGTCTGTGGAAGAAGCGTCTTGCATGACTTGACCGATTGCTATAAGCTTGATATTTGCGTTGATCTGCCTGTGGCGTGCCTTCATATAGCGGGGGGCACCTCATTTCCACTCAAGTGAACCACGTTGTCGCCCGGTGTCGAAATCTGACACACCAGCGGTCGTCTGCGTGACTTCGGGTGGAGGGTCAACCTATCAATTGGTGAAGCACTCGGAAGGATCCCATTGGCCGCCGCCAACGATAACACCAGGACCGCTAACGCCCCCAAGAGAATCTCCTTCGCGAAGATTCGCGAACCGCTCGAGGTTCCCGATCTGCTCGGTCTGCAGACAGACAGCTTCGATTGGCTCATCGGCTCGGAAGCGTGGCAGGACCGCGTCGCCGAAGCCATTGAAATCGGAGACGATTCCGTAGCAACCACCTCGGGACTCGAAGACATCTTCGAAGAGATCTCACCGATCGAGGACTTCGGTGGATCGATGTCACTGTCGTTCCGGGAGCACAGGTTCGAAGCCGCTAAGTACTCCATCGATGAGTGCAAAGAACGCGACATGACCTACTCGGCGCCACTGTATGTGACCGCCGAATTCATGAACAACAACACCGGCGAGATCAAGAGCCAGACCGTCTTCATGGGTGACTTCCCCCTCATGACCGACAAGGGCACGTTCATCGTCAACGGCACCGAGCGTGTCGTCGTCTCGCAGCTCGTGCGTTCGCCCGGTGCCTACTTCGAGTCCAGCGTCGACAAGACCACTGACAAGGACATCTTCACCGCGAAGATCATCCCTTCCCGTGGTGCTTGGCTGGAGTTCGAGGTCGACAAGCGCGACCAGGTCGGCGTTCGCCTCGACCGCAAGCGCAAGCAGTCGGTGACCGTTCTGCTCAAGGCCCTCGGCTGGTCCGAAGCGAAGATCCTCGAGGAGTTCGGCGAGTTCGAATCGATCCGCGAGACCATGGCCAAGGACACGGTCAACACGCAGGACGAAGCGCTGCTCGACATCTACAAGAAGCTGCGCCCGGCAGAGCCCGCGACCGCTGAAGCGGCACGCAATCTGCTCAACAACCTGTACTTCAACCCCAAGCGCTATGACCTGGCCAAGGTCGGCCGCTACAAGGTCAACCGCAAGCTGGGTGTCGATGCGCCGCTGAGCGACTCGGTCCTCTCGACCGACGACGTTGTCGCCACCATCCGCTACCTGGTGTCTCTGCACGCAGGCGTGGACACCTCCAAGGGTGTGCGTGACGGCGAGGACATCGAACTCAGCGTCAAGCTCGATGACATCGACCACTTCGGCAACCGTCGCATCCGCGCGGTCGGCGAGCTCATCGAGAACCAGGTCCGCACCGGACTCTCTCGCATGGAGCGCGTCGTTCGTGAGCGCATGACGACCCAGGACGTCGAAGCGATCACGCCTCAGACCCTGATCAACATCCGCCCTGTGGTGGCTGCGATCAAGGAGTTCTTCGGCACCTCGCAGCTCTCGCAGTTCATGGACCAGAACAACCCGCTCGCGGGTCTGACCCACAAGCGTCGCCTCTCGGCTCTGGGACCTGGCGGTCTCTCGCGTGACCGTGCCGCCATGGAAGTCCGTGACGTCCACCCCTCGCACTACGGACGTATGTGCCCCATCGAGACCCCTGAAGGCCCGAACATCGGTCTGATCGGTTCGCTGGCCTCCTACGCCCGCATCAACCCGTTCGGCTTCATCGAAACGCCGTACCGCAAGGTCGTCGACGGTGTCGTCACGGATGACACCGAGTACCTGACTGCCGATGATGAGCTTGAGTTCAACATCGCACAGGCCAACGCGCCGCTGACCGAAGAGCAGCGTTTCGCCGAGGTCGAGGTTCTCGCACGTCCTAAGGGCGGCGGCGGCGAAGCCGAGCTGGTGCAGTACGACACGATTGACTTCATGGACGTCTCCGCACGTCAGATGGTGTCGGTCGCATCTGCGCTGATTCCGTTCCTCGAGCACGACGATGCGAACCGCGCCCTCATGGGTGCGAACATGCAGCGTCAGGCTGTGCCGCTGGTGATGTCGGAATCACCAGTCGTCGGAACCGGCATGGAATACCGTGCCGCTGTCGACGCCGGTGACGTCATCACCGCCGATCGCCCAGGTGTCATCACCGAGGTGTCGGCTGACTTCGTCACCGTGCTGGCTGACGACGGCACGATGCAGACTTACCGCGCCGCGAAGTTCAAGCGTTCCAACCACGGAACCTCGTACAACCAGCGCATCATCGTCGACGAAGGCGATCGCGTCGAGGCAGGCACCGTCCTGGCTGACGGACCGTCGACTCAGAACGGTGAGATGGCACTGGGCAAGAACCTCCTCGTGGCATTCATGTCCTGGGAAGGCTACAACTTCGAGGATGCGATCATCCTCTCCCAGCGTCTCGTCCAGGACGACGTCCTGTCCTCGATCCACATCGAGGAGCACGAGGTCGATGCTCGCGACACCAAGCTCGGTGCCGAAGAGATCACCCGCGACATCCCGAACATCTCGCCCGACGCCCTGGCAGACCTCGACGATCGCGGAATCATCCGCATCGGCGCCGAGGTCACCGACGGCGACATCCTCGTCGGCAAGGTCACCCCGAAGGGTGAGACCGAGCTGACTCCGGAAGAGCGCCTGCTGCGCGCGATCTTCGGTGAGAAGTCCCGCGAAGTCCGCGACACCTCTCTGCGTGTTCCTCACGGCGAGATCGGCACCGTCATCGGTGTCCGCGTCTTCGACCGCGAGGAAGACGACGAGCTCTCGCCGGGCGTCAACCAGATGGTCCGCGTCTACGTCGCCCAGCGCCGTAAGATCACCATCGGTGACAAGATGGCCGGTCGTCACGGCAACAAGGGTGTCATCTCGACCATCCTGCCTGTTGAGGACATGCCGTTCCTGGCCGACGGAACCCCCGTCGACATCATCCTCAACCCGCACGGTGTTCCACGTCGTATGAACATCGGCCAGGTATTCGAAGTCCATCTCGGATGGATCTCGAAGCAGGGTTGGAAGATCGAGGGCAACCCCGAGTGGGCTGCAGAGCTGCCGGAAGCCGCTCGCGAAGCCGAGGCCGGCACGAACCTGGCCACCCCGGTCTTCGACGGTGCTCACGAGCAGGAACTGCGTGGACTGCTGGACTCAACGACCCCGAACCGCGATGGGGACCGCCTCATCGACTCTTCGGGCAAGGCCCAGCTGTTCGACGGTCGCTCCGGTGAACCATTCCCGTACCCGATCGCTGTCGGCTACATGTACATGCTCAAGCTCCACCACCTCGTCGACGACAAGATCCACGCGCGTTCGACCGGTCCGTACTCGATGATCACCCAGCAGCCGCTGGGCGGTAAGGCACAGTTCGGCGGCCAGCGCTTCGGTGAGATGGAAGTGTGGGCCCTCGAGGCCTACGGTGCGGCTTACACGCTGCAGGAACTGCTGACGATCAAGTCCGATGACATCCCAGGCCGTGTGAAGGTCTACGAAGCCATCGTCAAGGGCGAGAACCTGCCTGACCCGGGAATCCCGGAGTCGTTCAAGGTCCTCATCAAGGAGATGCAGTCCCTGTGCCTCAACGTCGAAGTTCTGTCGTCGGACGGAGCCGAGGTTGAGATGCGTGACGGCGAGGACGAGGTCTACCGAGCAGCTGAAGAGCTCGGCATCGACCTGTCACGCCGCGAAGCCCAGACCGTAGAAGAAGTCTGAGGACTTCCACTTCAACCGACACAACTTCGCGATGAACGGGATGTTCATCGCCAGGAAAGAGGATTTACGTGCCTGACGTCAATTTCTTTGATGAGCTACGTATCGGTCTTGCCACTGCGGAATCCATCCGCGGCTGGTCACACGGTGAGGTGAAAAAGCCTGAGACCATCAACTACCGCACACTCAAGCCCGAAAAGGACGGACTCTTCTGCGAGAAGATCTTCGGTCCGACCCGCGACTGGGAGTGCGCCTGCGGCAAATACAAGCGTGTCCGCTTCAAGGGCATCATCTGTGAGCGCTGCGGCGTCGAGGTCACCCGCGCCAAGGTTCGCCGTGAGCGCATGGGACACATCGAGCTGGCCGCACCGGTCACTCACATCTGGTACTTCAAGGGCGTCCCCTCGCGCTTGGGCTACCTGCTGGACCTGGCACCGAAGGACCTCGAGAAGGTCATCTACTTCGCTGCCTACATGATCACCTCGGTGGACGAGGATTCTCGCCACCGCGATCTGCCCAGCCTGCAGAACAAGATCGACGTCGAAAAGCAGCAGATCGGCACTCGCCGTGACGCTGACATCGATCGTCGTGCCAAGAAGCTCGAAGAGGATCTCGCAGCTCTCGAGGCCGACGGCGGCTCCGCTCCGGCCAAGAAGAAGCTGCGCGATGTCGCCGAGAAGGAAATGGAGAAGCTGCGCAAGAACGCCGACCGTGAGGTCGACCGCCTTGAGCAGGTGTGGGACCGGTTCAAGAGCCTCAAGGTCAACGACCTCGAAGGCGATGAGAGCCTGTACCGCGAAATGTTCCACCGTTTCGGTCTCTACTTCACGGGTGCCATGGGCGCCGAGGCGATCCAGAAGCGTCTGCTCGACTTCGACCTCGAAGCCGAATCCGAGAAGCTGCGCGAACTCATCGCCACCGGCAAGGGCCAGCGCAAGACCCGCGCCCTGAAGCGTCTCAAGGTCGTCAACGCGTTCCTGACCACTGATAACAACCCCGAGGGCATGGTCCTCGACGTTGTTCCCGTGGTGCCGCCGGAACTGCGCCCGATGGTGCAGCTCGACGGTGGACGTTTCGCCACGTCTGACCTCAACGACCTCTACCGTCGCGTGATCAACCGCAACAACCGTCTCAAGCGTCTGTTGGACCTCGGTGCTCCCGAGATCATCGTCAACAACGAGAAGCGGATGCTGCAGGAAGCCGTCGACTCACTGTTCGACAACGGCCGTCGCGGCCGTCCGGTGACCGGACCGGGCAACCGCCCGCTGAAGTCGCTGTCGGACATGCTCAAGGGCAAGCAGGGACGTTTCCGTCAGAACCTCCTGGGCAAGCGTGTGGACTACTCGGGCCGTTCGGTCATCGTGGTCGGTCCGCAGCTGCACCTGCACCAGTGTGGTCTGCCCAAGACCATGGCTCTGGAGTTGTTCAAGCCCTTCGTGATGAAGCGCCTGGTCGATCTCAACCATGCACAGAACATCAAGTCGGCCAAGCGCATGGTCGAGCGTCAGCACCCTCAGGTGTGGGACGTCCTCGAAGAGGTCATCACCGAACACCCGGTGCTGCTCAACCGTGCACCGACCCTGCACCGTCTGGGCATCCAGGCGTTCGAACCGCAGCTCATCGAGGGTAAGGCCATCCAGCTGCACCCCCTCGTCTGCTCGGCCTTCAACGCTGACTTCGACGGTGACCAGATGGCAGTCCACCTGCCGCTGAGCCCCGAAGCTCAGGCAGAGGCACGCGTGCTGATGCTCTCGGCCAACAACATCCTCAAGCCTTCGGACGGCAAGCCCGTGACCATGCCCTCGCAGGACATGATCATCGGTCTGTACCACCTGACCTCCGAGCGCAAGGGCCTGGCCGGCGAGGGACGCTCCTTCACCGGTCTCGGCGAAGCCATCATGGCCTTCGATCGTGGCGAACTGGACCTCGGTTCGGTCATCACGATCCGTCTTGAGAATGTCGTCCCCGGCGACGATCTTGAGGTTCCCGAAGGTTGGGAAGCCGGCGATCCGCTGGACGTGCAGACCACACTGGGCCGCGCACAGTTCAACGATTACCTGCCTGCCGACTACTCGTTCATGAACTCCACGATCGACAAGAAGGCACTCAGCCGCATCATCAACTACCTGGCTGAGGAATACCCCAAGGTCGAGGTCGCGCAGACCCTGGACAACTTCAAGGCCGGCGGCTTCTACTGGGCGACTCGTTCGGGAATCACGATCTCGATGTCCGATGTGGTCTCACCCGAGGCCAAGACCGAGATCATCGACGACGCCGAAGCGTTCGACACGAAGGTTCAGCAGCAGTACGAACTCGGTGCACTCACCGACGACGAACGCCGCAACGAACTGGTCAAGCTGTGGACCGAGACGACCGAGAAGGTCGACCAGGTCATGCGGACGAACTTCCCGGAGGAGAACTCGGTTCTGCGTCTGGTGGAGTCCGGTGCATCCGGTAACTGGATGCAGGTCCGTCAGCTGGCCGGTATGCGTGGACTGGTGACGAACCCGAAGGGTGAGATCATCCCTCGCCCGATCGTCTCGAACTACCGTGAGGGACTGTCGGTCCTCGAGTACTTCATCGCCTCGCACGGTGCTCGTAAGGGTCTGGCCGATACCGCTCTGCGTACCGCTGACTCCGGTTACCTGACCCGTCGACTCGTCGACGTGTCGCAGGACGTCATCATCCGCACCGCTGAAGCCGATACCAACAAGGGCATCACGCTGCCTGCAGTCGAGCGCGACCACGAGGGCAACCTCGTGCCGCACGAGTATGCAGAGACGAGCCTCTACGGCCGCCTCACGGTCTCAGACGTCTCCGACGCCGATGGCAATGTCATCGTGCCAGCGAAGACCGACGTGACCGCAGAGACGATCGATACGCTGGTCGCTGCCGGGATCGAAGAGCTCAAGGTTCACTCCGTGCTCACCGCCGATTCCGACACTCAGATCTCGGCCATGCACTACGGTCGTTCGATGGCCACCGGAAAGCTCGTCGACATCGGCGAAGCAATCGGCACCGTCGCTGCCCAGTCGATCGGTGAGCCGGGAACCCAGCTCACCATGCGTACCTTCCACACGGGTGGTGCGGCGGCGTCCACGGGTGACATCACCCAGGGTCTGCCGCGTGTGACCGAGCTCTTCGAAGCTCGCACACCGAAGGGCTTCGCTCCCATCGCCGAGGCGACCGGACGTGCCAAGATCGACGACAGCCGCAAGACTCGCTTCGTCGTCATCACCCCCGATGACGGTGGCGAAGAGATCGAGCACGCAGTCTCCAAGCGTGCCCGCCTCCTCGTCGAGGACGGACAGAACGTCAAGGCCGGCGAGCAGCTGGTCATCGGCGCTGTCGATCCGAAGCAGGTGCTGCGCATCCGCGGTCGCCGTGAGGCCGAGCGCTTCCTCGTCGAGCAGGTGCAGAAGGTGTACCGCTCGCAGGGCGTGGGCATCCACGACAAGCACATCGAGGTCATCGTGCGGCAGATGCTGCGTCGCGTGACCGTGATCGAGTCGGGCGACACGAACCTGCTGCCCGGCGAGCTGGTCGACCGTGGCCGTTACCAGGCCGAGAACCGCCGTGTGGTCGCCGAAGGCGGCCAGCCGGCATCGGCTCGTGACGAGCTCATGGGCATCACGAAGGCCTCCTTGGCCACCGATTCGTGGCTGTCCGCCGCGTCCTTCCAGGAGACGACACGCGTCCTCACCGAGGCCGCAATGGAAGGCAAGTCGGACACGCTGCTGGGTCTCAAGGAGAACGTCATCCTCGGTAAGCTCATCCCTGCCGGCACCGGCCTGCAGACTCACCGCGACATCGTGGTGGAGCCGACCGAAGAGGCGAAGGCCGAGATGTTCACGAACAGCTACGGCGACTTCTACGCAGGCATCGGCTCCGATTCCGGATCCGCCATCCCGCTGGAAGACTACGACTACGGCGCCTTCAGCTGAAGCGCCTCATCTGAGTCGCGTTCCTGTCGCTGAGTCTCCGGACTGAGCCGACAGGCACAGCAAGAGGGGCACCCACCAACTGGTGGGTGCCCCTCTTCGCTTATTCACACGGAGCCTGCGTCCGCTAGCCGAAGAGGACCTGAGCCTCTTCCCAGCGCTGGAGCGGAACTGATTTGAGGCGATCGACGGCCGAGGCCATGTCGACCGAGACGATGTCGGTGCCCTTGAGACTGGCCATCTTGCCCCAGTCGCCGTTGTGCGCGAGATCTGCCGCAGCCATCCCCAGGCGCGTGGACAGGACCCGGTCATAGGCCGTGGGGGAGCCGCCTCGCTGCAGGTGTCCGAGGATGGTGGCACGGGATTCGATTCCCGTGATCTCCTCGATCTTTGGCGCCAGGAAGTCCGCAATACCGCCGAGGCGGGTCCGGCCCTTGTTGTCGACACCGCGGTCGGCGACCTGTTCGTCGAGACCCTCGGGAATGAAGCCTTCGGCCACGACGACAATCGGGGCACGACCACGGTCCCTGGCCGAGGTCACCCACTCTTCGATCTGGTCGAAGGAGACGGGAAACTCGGGCATGAGGATCGCGTGGGCGCCACCGGCCATTCCCGCATGCAGTGCGATCCACCCGACGTTGCGGCCCATGACCTCGATGACCATGCACCGGTGGTGGGACTCCGCCGTTGTGCGGAGCCGGTCGATGGACTCGGTCGCGATGGCATGGGCCGAGTCGAAGCCGAAGGTGTAGTCGGTGCCGCTGAGATCGTTGTCGATGGTCTTCGGGACGCCGATGATGTTCAGACCCTCTTCGTGCACGAGTCGGGCGGCACCGGCCAGAGTTCCCTCGCCGCCGATCGCAACGATCGCGTCGATGCCGTGGGCGCTCATCACTTCACGCATCCGCTCCGGCCCGCCGCCCTCATAGGGGTGGGTGCGCGAAGTGCCGAGGATGGTGCCGCCGCGGCCGGAGAGTCCACGAACGTCGAGCATCGACATGTCGAACACATCGTCTTCGAGCAGGCCGCGCCACCCGTCGCGGATTCCGACGAACGTATCCTCGTGGGAGCGAATGCCCTTGCGGACGATTCCGCGGATGACCGCGTTGAGTCCGGGGCAGTCACCGCCGGAGGTCAGTACACCTATCTTCATTCCAATTGCCCCTGATCCTTTGCTCGGTAACCTTTGGCCAAATGCACGTCATGACCAGCCATGAAGGACACGCCCTTGAGGACGAGGGTCCCGTTCGAACCGTCTCCTTTGGCGGAGCCGCGGATCTCATTGCCGGCCATGATGTTGATCGTGTCGTCGCGGACACGCACACCCGGGGGAACGTAGATGTCGTGGCCGGCCATCATCGAATACGAGGTCAGTGACACTGTGACTCCCGGTCCCATCACGTCGCACAGGTCGATGTTGTCGCCGCCCATGAGCGAGTAGGTCGTCACCTCGGCCGTGCCGGCGGGCACATCGAGTTCGCGCCCCGACATGATGGCCACCGAGTTCATCGGCTTCGCTGAGCCCGGTTCGGCCATAGGAGCCAGTGAGGCGGGTCCGGCGCTGCGGGCCAGTGATGTCCCCGCTGTCGTTCCACCACCGGTCTGGCGCTGTAGGGTGCGGTAGAGCTCGTGTCCTTCGGGCAGATCGACGATGAGCGGCAGCAGCTCGTCTAGGTACTTCGCAGAAATCGCCTCATCCTGACGTTCGGCGGTCTCCTCCGGGTCGAGCCGACCGTTGCTGACAGCGTCGGTGATGACTCCGAGAACGGCGTCGCGGTCCTTGTCAGAAGCTCGAATGCGGGGCGCGGGCGAGTGCGGGGGATCTTCTTTGGCCATGACGCCCAGTGTAGCGGGGACCACACTTCGGCAGGAGCGATAAAGGCTATGCGACAGCGATAGGGACTCTCCGACTCCCACAGGCTGGCCACAGCTTCGACCAATGCTGGGCCTAAGACCGAGCGGAACTGTTGTCCTCATGAGACAGCACAGCATCCCTTGGGACCAGGCAGGTCCCCACGCCCACCCGTTCACCGCGACTCACGACGCCCCAACGTCCACGAACGTCGATCTCGTCGTTCCCGTCTACAACGAGGAGGCCAGCCTGGCGACATCCGTCGCAACGCTTCTGAGGGCCACGAGCGAAGGGGACAGCCACGTCACGATCATCATCGCTGACAATGCCAGCACCGACGCCACCCCCACCATCGCCGAGGCGCTCGCTGAGAAGCATCCCGACGTGCGGTATGTGCGCCTGGAGCAGAAGGGCCGCGGCCGCGCCCTGTCGAAGGTGTGGTCGGCCTCTGACGCCGACGTCGTGGCATACACCGATGTGGATCTGGCCACCGACATCCGCGCGCTGGATCCGATGGTCGAGGTCATCCGGTCCGGTATCGCCGATGTCGCCATCGCCAGTCGGCTGCTGCCGGGCCTCGACATCAGCCGCGGGGTGAAGCGAGAGGTCATCTCACGCTGCTATAACCGCCTCCTGAGACTCAGCCTGGGAGTCGGCTACAGCGACGCTCAGTGTGGGTTCAAAGCGATGTCCGCGGAGGCCGCGAAGAAGCTGCTGCCGCTGGTTGAAGACACGGCATGGTTCTTCGACACCGAACTGCTCACCCGAGCCGAATGGGCCGGGCTGCGCATCCACGAATTCGGCACAGACTGGGTCGATGACCCCGATTCCTCAGTCGACGTCCTCGCCACCGCATGGGCCGATGTGAAGGGCATCCACCGACTGCGGAGAACGATCCTCCGTTCCGGGGGACAAACGCTGGGCATCGACGACGTTCCCGCTCCGAACACCGGTGCCCAGATCCTGCACTTCATCGATGTCGGCATCGTCAGCACCCTGTTGTATGCGGTCCTCTTCCTCTTCGGCGTGCAGATGTTCTCACCCACTGTGGCCAACCTCGGCGCGCTTCTCATCTCAACTGTGGCCAATACCGGCCTCAACCGGCGACATACCTTCGGAGTCCGCTCGCCTCACCATGGTCTCGCCGCCCAGATCAAGGGTTTGGCGTCGTTCGCGCTGTGTCTCGGGTTCACCTCGGCGGGGCTGGCCGTTGCCGCGAACTTCACCGGTCCCTTGGCATCGATCGGGACTTTGGCGGTGCTGACGTCGGCGAACCTGCTGGCCACGATCGTGCGCTTCGTGCTGCTGCGGACCTGGGTGTTCGCCATCGGCGCACACCATAACTCGAGGAGTGCACACCATGGATGAGAACCGTTCTGCGAACACCGTGGGCCGGCAGCTGCGCCGGTTCTGGTACCCGGCGGCCCTGACCCTGCTGACCTTGGTCACGATTGCAGGGTTCCTCACCAATCTCAGCGCCAACGGTTGGGCGAATTCCTTCTATGCGGCAGCCGTGCAGGCAGGATCCCAGAACTGGGAGGCCTTCCTCTTCGGCTCCCTGGACTCCGCGAATGCCATCACCGTCGACAAGCCTCCGGCATCCCTGTGGGTGATGGCGCTGAGTGCGCGCGTCTTCGGGTTCTCCTCGTTCTCGATGCTCCTACCGCAGGTGCTGCTGGCCGGAGCGAGTGTGCTGCTGGTGGCCCATTCGACGAGGTTGGCCCTGCACGGACACACCAGTGCCACACTCGAGCGGCTCGCCGCGCTGGGCGCAGGCCTCGTGCTCGCGCTCTCACCGATCGTGGCGCTGATGTTTCGGTTCAACAACCCGGACGCTCTGCTGGTCACCCTCATGGCGGCCGCTGTCGTGGCGACGCAGCATGCGCTGAAAGCCGTGGGCAGCACACGAAGGACTGCGACGCGTGCCGCCATTCTGTGGCTTGGCCTCGCCGGCATCTGCCTCGGCTTCGGCTTCCTCACCAAACAGTTCCAAGTGCTGCTCATCGTGCCGGGACTGGCCGTGGCCTGGGTGCTCTTCGCCCGCCGTTCATGGCTGCACCGGTGCCTTCTGCTGCTGGTTCCGATCGCATCAATGGTCATCAGCGCCGGCTGGTGGATCGCCCTCGTAGAGCTCACTCCCGCAGCCGATCGACCCTATGTGGGTGGATCACAGAACAATTCCTTCCTCGAATTGACGTTCGGCTACAACGGCTTCGGAAGACTGACGGGCAACGAGGCCGGTTCCGTCGGAGGTGGTGGAGGCGGCCAGGGCGGTGGCGGTTGGGGAGAGACCGGTATTGCCCGACTGCTCACCGGCAGCTTCGGTGCCCAGATCGCCTGGCTCCTGCCGACTGCTCTGCTCCTGCTCGCCGTGATCGTCGTTCTTCTCATCCGCGCCGAGGTGGCCCGCCGTCGCCGTCGCCGCAGCACACACCTGCCGGTTGCGCGGACATCGGGCAGTCTGGAAGCTGCCGTGATGATGTGGGGCGCATGGCTGGTGGTGACATGGCTGGTGCTCAGCAATATGAACGGCATCGTCCACGAGTACTACACGGTGGCTCTGGTGCCGGCGATCGCTGTGATCCTCGCCCTCGGAGTCGCGCTGCTTCTCACAACGGCAAGTTACGGCGCCATGCTCCTGCTGGCCCTGGCCTGGGCACTGACAGGGGCGTGGCAGTTCATCCTCACGGCCTCGATGAGCGGAACCCCCGGCTGGCTGCGCTGGAGCGTACTCGTGGTCTCCACCCTGGGCGCACTGTTCCTGATCGGCACCGGCCTCAGGTTCCGAGCGGGCCAAGACGGCCTCAGGTGCAACCGCGCTCTGATGTCGGCAGTGGCATCGATGGCTGTCATCGCCAGCCTGGTGATCCCGGCACAGCTGAGCGTGCGCACGATCGCAGCCTCGACCGAAGGGTCGATCGTCACGATCGCCGGAACGAACTCGGGCATGGGCGGCCCGGGTGGCGGAGGCGGAGGCCCTGCAGGTGGGGGCGGCCCCGCAGGCGACGACGGTGGCGGTGACGGCGAGGACGGTGGCGCCGGAGGCGGCGGGATGGGCGGTCTGCTCAGCGGAGCCACCCCCTCAGCCGAACTCACCGAGCTCCTCGGCGAGGACGCGTCCGACTTCACGTGGGCGGCGGCGGCGACCGGCGCCAACCAGGCCGCGGGCTACCAGCTGGCTGTGGAGGAACCCGTGATGGCCATCGGAGGATTCAACGGCACCGATCCCTCCCCAACTCTCGCAGAATTCAAGCAGCTTGTCGCCGAGGGGCAGATCCATTGGTACATCGGCTCCGGATCGGATGGCCAGGGCGGAGGACCCGGCGGAGGCGGAGGCGGGTCATCCACCTCGGCGGAGATCTCCGCATGGGTTGAGGCGAATTTCGAGGCAACGACCGTCGATTCCGTTTCGCTCTACGATCTGAGCGCCGGATGAGGGGGATAATCGAATCATGAACGCGACTCTCACAGGCGCCGACACAGTACCGGCACGTGTGCTCATCGTCGATGACGAAGCCAACCTGGCCGAGCTCCTGGTCATGGCCTGCCAGGTCAAAGGCTGGGAGGCGGCGAGCGTGGGCACCGGCAGGGATGCGGTGGCGCGGGCCAGGAATGAGCATTTCGATGCGATCGTCCTTGACGTCATGCTGCCCGATCTCGACGGATTCGCCGTCATCGAGAAGGTGCGCGGCGAGGGCATCGACACTCCCGTGGTGTTCCTCTCCGCTCGCGACGAGGTCGATGACCGGCTCACCGGGCTGCGCCTGGGCGGGGATGACTACGTGACGAAGCCATTCAACCTCGACGAGGTCATCGCCCGGGTCGAAGCCAGGCTCCGGCGCAGCGCACCGGTCATCCCCAGCGGTGATGAAGATCTGCTGCGGGTGGGCGACCTGGAGCTCGATGCCCGCTCACACGAGGTGAGCAGAGCCGGTCACCCGATCGATCTCACGGCACGGGAGTTCGAGGTGCTGCTGCTGTTCATGCGCAACCCACGGGCCGTGCTGTCGAAGGCGCAGATCCTCGACCGCGTGTGGGACTACGACTTCGGCGGCAACGGCAACATCGTGGAGTTGTACGTGTCGTATCTGCGGAAGAAGATCGACGCACCGTTCGAGGATCTGCCGAACCTCTTCCACACCAAGCGCGGAGCGGGCTACATCCTTCGGGCCGATCAGTGAAGGCCATTCCTCCTGTGCGCCGGTGGCGGTTGCAGACACGGCTGATCGTCCTCGCCAGCCTCGTCCTGATCCTGGTGGGAGCCGGGACCGGGGCCGCCTCATGGTGGAGCGTGCGGACCTCCCTGATGTCTGATCTCGACAGTCAGTTGGCCGGGATGACCCATCATGCCCGAGTCGATCCCGGGCCCGGACAGAAACCGGGGAACCCTCCAGCCTCGGATGAGACTGATTCCTCCACCTCTGTTGACCAGGCATTGCGCTACCTCTTCCAACCGGGAGTCGGCGACGGTGCTCTCGTGGTCGTCGGCACCGATGACTCTGCCGAAGGCCTGATTGCCGAGGCGGGGCGCGAGCAGCCGCAGACGCTTCCCACGGATGCGGTGGATGCTCTCCTCAACGTCGACGCAGCCACCGGTGGTGAGGAGCCGGACGGGGATCGCAGCGGTGAAGCGGCTGGTCCGGGGGAGGGCGGCGCATCCACGGGGCATCGTTCTGTCGACGTTCCCGGCTTCGGCACCTATCGTGTCGCGGCCTTTGACGACGAAGGAACGACGACTGTCTACGGGGTGCCGCAGAACAGCGTCGATTCGGCGCTTGAAAGAACGGCTTACACGACGGCACTCGCGGTGCTCATCGGCGTGCTCGCCACGGCACTGCTCATGGCCGTCATCATCCACAGGCAGCTGCGCGATCTCAGAGATGTTGCACGCACAGCCAGAGAAGTGACCGACCTCGAGCTGGGGGAGGGGGAGCCCGAACTGGCGCTGCGAGTGCCCTCAGAACTCGCGGTGCCCGGCACCGAGGTCGGTGACGTCGGCGCGTCGGTGAATCGGATGCTCGACCACGTCGGCTCCGCTCTTGACGAACGATATCGCGGGACAGAGCAGATGAGAAGATTCGTCGCTGACGCCTCACACGAGCTGCGGACCCCGATCGCCACGATCAGAGGATGGGCAGACCTCACCCGGCCGTATCGGGACGAGCTTCCTGTCCAGGTGCAGACATCGCTGGGCAGGATCGACTCGGGGGCGATGAGGATGTCCTCGCTCGTCGATGACCTGCTCCTCCTCGCCAGATTGGAAGCCGGCCGACAGCCGACCAAGGAAGACACCGTGGATGTGTCTGCACTGCTTTTGGAACTCGTCGAAGATGCGCACGTGCTCAGCCCGGACCATGAGATCCACCTGGATCTGCCCCCGGATGCCTTGGAGATCCGCGGCGCCGCCGATCAGGTGCGCCAGGCGGTCGCAGTCATACTCACCAATGCGTGCGTGCACACGCCAACGGGCACGCGAGTCCACGTTGAGGCCGAACACATTGAGGAGGCTGGGGCTCAGCAGATGGTGGCCGTTCGCCTCAGCGATGACGGGCCGGGCATCCCCGAAGACATTCGCGACACAGTCTTCGACAGGTTCGTCCGCGGTGACGCGGCACGAACCAGAACTGAGGGAGTGCGCGGAGGCTCATCCGGCCTGGGACTTTCCATCGCAGCCGGACTCATCGAACTTATGCACGGCGAGGTGTCGATGACGACCTCGGAGGGCGGCACCGTGTTCGAACTCCGCTTCCGAGCTGCCTGAAGGTCTCTGGTCGCACCCGCGCTCAACTGCACAGGCTGGACACAGCCTCGACTGAGATTGGCGACAGCACGGCACACGAAAGTGGAATCACTGACAACCAAGGAGATTTCATGACTGAGAACCAGAATCAGAACCCTGCCGACTCTGCCGCCCAGCCCAGCCCTGCCGGCCAGAACAGCACAACGGGTCCGATGATTTCGAACGGCACGAGCGGCACGATGATTTCGAACAGCACTGCCGGCACCATGGATTCGAACGATCGGAAGAAGAAGCGGCGCGTTCCGCTGATCCCCGCCATCCTTGCAGGTGCGGCCCTGTTCATCGTCGGTGGACTCGCCGGAGGAGCGGTAGGAGCTTCGACAGTGCTGATGTCGAATGACAGCGGCACAAGCCAGGGTACGGGTGGTCCCGGCGGCCAGCCGGGAGGCGGCCAACAGGGTGGCGGCCAACAAGGTGGTGCAGGACCAGGCGGAGGAATGGCGCCGGGCGGCCAAGCCGGAGACGGACAGGGTTCGAACAGCCAAGACTCGAACGGCCAAGACTCGAACGGCCAGGACTCGGATGGCCAAGACTCGAACAATCAAGGTTCGGACAGACAGTCGTCCCAAAGTTCGGATGACCAGACGGCCGATGACACCTCGGCGGTGGACGACAGCAGCGAAGAGAACGTTGCTCTGTCCTGGCTGAACTCGGTGTCGCAGGAAGTGGCGGTCCTCATCCGAGAACCCTGATTCCATCTGCCGGGACGGAGTCCTGTTCAGGTCCGGAAACAACTGTGCCCCCACCAATTGCGGTGGGGGCACAGTCATGAGCGCTCAGAACACTCTGCGGAGGAGGCCTCCGTCAGCGGTGCAGATCGAAACGGTCTGCCTCGACGAGCTTGCTCCAGGCCTTGACGAAGTCGTTGACGAACTTGTCCTTGGCGTCATCGGAGGCGTACACCTCGGCGATGGCACGCAGCTCTGAGTTGGCACCGAACAGGAGGTCGATGCGGCTGCCGGTCCACAGCTTCTCTCCGGCGGGGGAGAAGCACTCGTAGACGTTGGCGGACTCGGACGGGCCGACCGGCTTCCAGACATTGCCGAGCTCGAGCAGATTGACGAAGAAGTCGTTCGTCAGCTCGCCCGGGCGATCGGTGAACACACCGAGCTCGGAGTCTTCGTAGTTCGCGCCGAGGACGCGCAGTCCGCCGATGAGCACGGTCAGCTCCGACGGGGTCAGGCCGAGGAGGCTGGCCCTGTCCAGGAGAAGGTGCTCGGCCGAGAGCGGAAGGCCCTCTGTCAGGTAGTTGCGGAATCCGTCGTGAGTCGGCTCCAGGAAGGAGAACGAGTTGACGTCGGTCTGCTCCTGGGTGGCGTCTCCGCGGCCTGTGGTCACCGGGACGCTGACATCATGACCGGCTGCCTTCGCTGCGGTCTCGATGCCGACGGCACCGGCGATTGCCAGAACATCGGCGAAGGAGGCGCCGTTGTCGGCTGCGATGCCCTCGAGGACGCTGACGACCTGATCCAGCTTCGCTGGCTCGTTGACGTCCCAGCTCTTCTGCGGCTCAAGGCGCAGACGTCCGCCGTTGACTCCGCCTCGGAAGTCCGAGCGGCGGTGCGTGGAGGCTGCGGCCCAGGTGGTGGACACCAGCTGGGAGACGGTCAGGCCTGAGTTGCGGATGGCGGCCTTGACTGCCTCGAGACCGGCCTCATCAAGCGGGGTGCCTTCTGGGACCGGGTCCTGCCAGATCAGCTCTTCTTCCGGAACCTCGGGTCCGAGGTAACGGGTGGCCGGGCCCATGTCACGGTGGGTGAGCTTGAACCAGGCACGGGCGAAGGCGTCTTCGAACGCCTTCTGATCGTCCTTGAAGCGACGCGAGATCTTCTCGTAGATGGGATCGAAGCGCAGAGACAGGTCGGTCGTGAGCATGCGGGGCTCACGACGGCCGTCGCCCTGTGCCATCGGCACCATGTCATCGCCGCCGCCGTCGACGGGACGCCACTGCAGGTGTCCGCCTTCGTTTTCGAAGACTTCCCATTCGTAGGCGAAGAGGATGTGGAAGAACTCGTTGTCCCAGCGGGTCGGGTGATAGGTCCAGGTGACCTCGATGCCGCTGCCGACGGTGTCGTTGCCCTGTCCGGTGCCGAAGTCGGACTTCCAGCCCAGTCCCTGCTCTTCGATCGGTGCCGCTTCGGGGTCGCCGCCCTTGTGTGACTCCGGGGCTGCGCCGTGGGTCTTGCCGAACGTGTGACCGCCGGCGATGAGGGCGACGGTCTCCTCATCGTCCATGGCCATCCGAGCGAAGGTTTCGCGGATGTCGAGCGCGGCGGCCAGCGGATCGGGCTTGCCTTCCGGGCCTTCCGGGTTGACGTAGATGAGACCCATGGTGGTTGCGGCCAGGGGCTTCTGCAGTTCGCGGTTGCCCACATAGCGCTTGTCGGTGCCCAGCCATTCGGTCTCTGAGCCCCAGTAGACGTCGTTGTCGGGCTCCCACACGTCCTTACGGCCGCCTGCATAGCCGAAGGTCTTGAAGCCCATCGACTCCAGTCCGACGTTGCCGGCGAGGATGAACAGGTCGGCCCAGGAGATCTTCTTGCCGTACTTCTTTTTGACCGGCCAGAGCAGGCGACGAGCCTTGTCGAGACCCACGTTGTCTGGCCAGGAGTTGAGTGGGGCGAAGCGCTGCTGTCCCTCGCCGCCACCGCCGCGTCCGTCCTGGACACGGTAGGTGCCGGCTGAGTGCCAGGCCATGCGGATCATGAATGGGCCGTAGTGCCCGAAGTCGGCAGACCACCAGTCGGCGTTCGTCTTCTGGAGCTCTTCGATATCGGCCTTGAGCGCGAAGTAGTCGAGGCTGGCGAATTCGGCGTCGTAGTCGAAGCCCTCGTCCATGGGGTCGCGTGCAGGCTGGTTCTTGGCCAAGATCTTGAGATTGAGGCGGTTGGGCCACCAGTGCGAGTTCGCGTCGCCCTGGCTGGGAGCGGCCAGCGACTCGGCCTCGGGCGCAGGCGACGCCGAGGTGGTGTGTGCGACTGGGCAGCCGCCTGTGGAGCTTTCGGTCATTATGTACCTTTCACGGTCGAGCCCCGTCGGGCTCGCTTGAAGACAAAAGGGGTGAGGCTTTGTCGAAGGATGGATCGGCTCAGGCCGCCGAGGTGGCCCCGGAGGCTCCAGCAGGAGATGCTGATCCCGACGGCGATGCGTTGCAGTCGGGGCACAGTCCCCAGAAGGTCACCTCGGCCTGTTCGATGACGAATCCCGCGTCGTGCGAAGGTGTCAGGCATGGAGCCTGCCCGACCGTGCAGTCGACATCGACGATGAGATTGCATGATCGGCACACGAGGTGATGATGGTTGTCCCCGATGCGCCGTTCGTAGCGTGCCACGGACCCGGACGGCTGAATGCACCGCACGAGCCCAACCTCGGTGAGGGTGTGCAGTGAGTCGTAGACGGCCTGATGCGACACCTCGGGGAGCTGCTCACGGACGGCGCGAATGACGGTATCGGTGTCTGCATGCTGATGTTCACACACAGCTTCGAGTACCGCGACTCTCTGTTTCGTCACACGAAGGGAACTGTTCCGCAGTGCTGCGGTCGGCTCCGATTCGTGTCCATGCTTCTTCTCAGCCACGGCTTCAGCTTGCCGCCTTTTCTTGAATCAGTCAAGGAAGCGTGTCGAAGAGTTGTTTTGAGGAAGCGGTAGGCGAGGAGCGGCAGATGAGCAACTCTGACGGGGGAGTGGCGGGTATGTCGCCAAGCGCACAGGCGCTGGTTTTGACCAGATGCACGGGGCCGCGATATTCTAGGATGCGACTGATTGTGTTATCTGCGTTCGCGAATGACCATACCGGATGTTTTGTGAGATCCGGACCATTGTGAGAATTCGTCAGAAGCAGGCCGCCGACGTGTCATTCTGCATAGGTCGTGTGTCATTGCGACACACCCGAGTGCAGGGTTCACTGCGTCGCGCGAATACTGGCATCGGGCGTGAAGCTTCACCCGGTGTTCAGTCGGATATGTCCCACGGTTCACAAGCATGGCTGATGCCATGGCCAATGTGGGAATTAGGTTTATCGAGAAGCAAACGGAGAACGCTTAGTGCCGACAATCCAGCAGCTCGTCCGCAAGGGACGACATGTCAAATCCGCAGGATCCGACGCTCCTGCGCTGAAGAACAGCCCGCAGCGTCGTGGGGTGTGCACCCGTGTGTACACCACTACACCCAAGAAGCCGAACTCGGCTCTTCGCAAGGTCGCTCGTGTCAAGCTTTCGAGCCAGATCGAAGTGACTGCCTACATTCCAGGCGAAGGACACAACCTGCAGGAGCACTCGATCGTGCTCGTGCGCGGTGGTCGTGTCAAGGACCTGCCAGGTGTGCGCTACCGAATCGTTCGCGGTTCGCTTGACACCCAGGGTGTCAAGGGCCGCCAGCAGGCACGCAGCAAGTACGGTGCGAAGAGGGAGAAGAAGTAATGCCACGTAAAGGTCCTGCACCCAAGCGACCGATCGTCATTGACCCGGTCTTCAGTTCGCCGATCGTCACGCAGCTGATCAACAAGATTCTGCTCGACGGAAAGCGTTCGACCGCTGAGCGCATCGTCTACGGTGCTCTCGAAGGTACCCGTGAGAAGAACGGCAATGACCCAGTTGTCAACCTGAAGAAGGCTCTCGACAACATCCGTCCGTCCCTCGAGGTTCGCTCCCGCCGTGTCGGCGGCGCGACCTACCAGGTTCCGGTCGATGTTCGTCCGGTTCGTTCGACGACTTTGGCACTGCGCTGGCTCGTGGCTTACTCCCGCCAGCGTCGTGAGAAGACGATGACCGAACGCCTCATGAACGAGATTCTCGATGCAAGCAACGGCCTCGGTGCTGCTGTGAAGCGTCGCGAAGACACCCACAAGATGGCCGAGTCCAACAAGGCCTTCGCCCACTACCGCTGGTAATCGTTCCTCCCTGGAACCCTGGCCGGTCGGCGTCATAAGGCGCCTGCCGGCCAGGCAGCGGGAGTCGATCACATCATCGAGTGAGAGAGAGACACCGTGGCACTTGACGTGCTCACCGACCTGAACAAGGTCCGCAACATCGGCATCATGGCCCACATCGATGCCGGTAAGACCACCACAACCGAACGCATCCTGTACTACACCGGTGTGAACTACAAGATCGGCGAGACCCACGACGGTGCCTCGACGATGGACTGGATGGATCAGGAGCAGGAACGCGGCATCACGATCACGTCGGCCGCCACCACCTGCTACTGGCACGACAACCAGATCAACATCATCGACACCCCGGGCCACGTCGACTTCACCGTCGAGGTTGAGCGCTCGCTGCGCGTCCTCGATGGCGCCGTTGCCGTCTTCGACGGCAAGGAAGGCGTTGAGCCGCAGTCCGAGACCGTGTGGCGTCAGGCTGACAAGTACGACGTGCCGCGCGTGTGCTTCGTCAACAAGATGGACAAGCTCGGTGCTGACTTCTACTTCACCGTCGACACCATCCGCGAACGCCTCGGAGCCAAGCCGCTGGTCATTCAGCTGCCCATCGGTTCCGAGTCTGACTTCGCCGGCGTCGTCGATCTTCTTGAGATGAAGGCCTACATCTGGCCTGATGAGTCCAAGAAGGGTCAGGACATGACCGAGGTCGAGATCCCTGAGGATCTCCAGGCCAAGGCCGAAGAGTACCGTGCTCAGCTCATCGAAGATGTTGCTGAAGCCACTGATGAACTCATGGAGAAGTACCTTGAAGGCGAAGAGATCTCGACTGCCGAGATCAAGGAGGGCATCCGCTCTCTCGTCGTCAACTCCACAGCCTTCCCTGTCATGTGCGGTTCGGCTTACAAGAACAAGGGCGTCCAGCCCATGCTCAATGCCGTCATCGACTACCTGCCTTCGCCTCTCGAGGTTCCTCCCATGATCGGTGAGAACCCTCGTGACGAGGACGAGAAGCTGACTCGCAAGCCTTCCAAGGACGAGCCCTTCTCGGCCCTTGCGTTCAAGGTCGCGACCCACCCGTTCTTCGGCACGCTGACCTACGTCCGCGTGTACTCCGGACAGGTGAAGTCGGGCGAGGCCGTTCTCAACTCGACGAGCGGCAAGAAGGAACGCGTCGGCAAGCTCTTCCAGATGCACTCCAACAAGGAGAACCCTGTCGAAGAGGCCATCGCCGGCCACATCTACGCGTTCATCGGTCTCAAAGAGACAACCACCGGTGACACGCTGTGCGACCCAGCGAACCCGATCGCTCTCGAGTCGATGACCTTCCCTGAGCCGGTCATCTCTGTGGCCATCGAGCCCAAGACCAAGAGCGACCAGGAGAAGCTGTCGGCAGCCATTCAGAAGTTCGTCAGGGAAGACCCGACATACCGGGTCGAACTGGACGTGGAGACCGGCCAGACCGTGATCCGCGGAATGGGCGAGCTTCACCTCGACATCCTCGTCGACCGTATGCGTCGCGAGTTCAAGGTCGAGGCGAATGTCGGCAAGCCGCAGGTCGCCTATCGTGAGACCATTCGTCGCACTGTCGAGAAGTTCGACTACACCCACAAGAAGCAGACGGGTGGATCGGGACAGTTCGCGAAGGTCCAGGTCACCTTCGAGCCTCTCGAGGTCGAAGGCGATACGATCTACGAGTTCGAGAATGCCGTCACGGGCGGACGTATTCCGCGCGAGTACATTCCGAGCGTCGACGCCGGTATCCAGGACGCCATGCAGCTCGGTGTCCTCGCCGGTTACCCGATGGTCGGTGTCAAAGCGACACTGATCGACGGTGCCTACCACGACGTCGACTCTTCGGAGATGGCATTCAAGATCGCCGGTTCGATGGTCTTCAAGGAGGCCGTTCAGAAGGCGAAGCCGGTTCTGCTGGAACCGGTCATGGACGTCGAGGTGCGTACACCTGAGGAATACATGGGTGACGTCATCGGCGACCTCAATTCCCGACGTGGCCAGATCCAGTCCATGGACGATGCTTCCGGTGTGAAGGTCGTCAAGGCTGTGGTCCCGTTGTCGGAGATGTTCGGTTACATCGGTGATCTGCGGTCGAAGACCCAGGGCCGTGCGGTGTACTCGATGACTTTCTCCAGCTATGCGGAGGTCCCCAAGGCAGTCGCCGAGGAGATCGTCCAGAAGATGCGTGGCGGAGAGTAATCTCCGGTCCCCGGTCGCCACGGTGAGCAAGAACATGTTCACCGAAATGAAAGATAACCAACAAAGGTCTAAGATATGAACCGCATATCTTTTGCCAACCACGAGGAGGAACCCAGTGGCAAAGGCTAGTTTCGATAGGACTAAGCCGCACGTCAACATTGGCACCATCGGCCACGTTGACCACGGAAAGACCACCTTGACCGCCGCAATCACCAAGGTGCTGGCGGACAAGTACCCAGATCTCAATGAGGCTCGCGCCTTCGACCAGGTGGATAACGCACCTGAGGAGAAGGAGCGCGGCATCACCATCAACGTCTCGCACGTTGAATACCAGACCGAGAAGCGTCACTACGCTCACGTCGATGCCCCTGGTCACGCCGACTACATCAAGAACATGATTACCGGTGCTGCTCAGATGGACGGCGCAATCCTCGTGGTTGCCGCTACCGACGGTCCGATGCCGCAGACTCGCGAGCACGTTCTGCTCGCCCGTCAGGTTGGCGTGCCTTACATCGTTGTCGCACTGAACAAGTCCGACATGGTCGATGACGAGGAGCTCATCGAGCTCGTCGACTTCGAGGTTCGCGATCTGCTCTCCAGCCAGGACTTCGACGGCGACAACGCTCCCGTCATTCCTGTCTCCGCTCTCAAGGCGCTGGAAGGCGACGAGAAGTGGGTCAAGAGCGTCGAAGACCTCATGCAGGCCGTCGATGACAACGTTCCCGAGCCGGAGCGCGACATCGACAAGCCCTTCCTCATGCCTGTGGAAGACGTCTTCACGATCACCGGTCGTGGAACCGTCGTCACCGGTCGTGTCGAGCGCGGCGTCCTCCTGCCCAACGATGACATCGAAATCGTCGGCATCAAGGAGAAGTCGTCCAAGACGACTGTCACCGCAATCGAGATGTTCCGCAAGACTCTGCCCGACGCACGTGCGGGTGAGAACGTCGGACTGCTGCTGCGCGGAACCAAGCGCGAAGAAGTTGAGCGCGGACAGGTTATCGTGAAGCCGGGTTCGATCACCCCTCACACGAACTTCGAGGGCCAGGTCTACATCCTGAGCAAGGACGAGGGTGGACGCCACAACCCGTTCTACTCGAACTACCGTCCTCAGTTCTACTTCCGCACCACGGACGTCACCGGCGTCATCACGCTGCCTGAGGGCACCGAGATGGTTATGCCCGGCGACAACACCGACATGTCGGTCGAGCTGATCCAGCCGATCGCTATGGAAGAGGGCCTCCGCTTCGCTATCCGCGAGGGTGGACGTACCGTCGGCGCTGGTCGAGTCACCAAGATCACCGCCTGATACACCATCGATCATTAAGGCTTCGGCCTTGAGTTCGGAACATCGGTTCTGAACGATCGATTCGGAACCCCGGTCCATTGGGCCGGGGTTCCGTGCATTCACAACGGGGGACCGCCTCGGCGAGTGACGTGTCTGACTCACACCGGCACCCGATGATGAAATGCCTCACAAGTCAGATGCCTGGAATTGCGCGGATGAAGTGCTATGTGACAAGATAGTGAAGTTGCGTTTTGGACGTTGACCCCTGCACTGCGGTAGAGATACCGCGAACAGTCCGGAACACTATCGGATCGATGAATCTGCGTGAAAGCGGGTTCGGACCGAGCAGCCAATGAGTAAAAGCGCCGTCGGCCCAGAACGAGGATTGAAAAATCCTCCGCAAGGATTAGCCGACACGCCCGACCTCGGGGGTCGGTCATGGTCAGCCGGCACAGACCACAGACGATTTCGATCGACTGTCGGTTGATGGCCGGAAGTAACTAAAGAAAGAGACGACGCCATGGCGGGACAGAAGATCCGCATTCGGCTCAAGTCGTACGACCACGCTGTGATTGACAGTGCTGCACGAAAGATCGTGGACACCGTCACTCGCGCAGGTGCGACTGTTGTGGGCCCCGTGCCGTTGCCAACGGAGAAGAACGTTTACTGCGTCATCCGTTCGCCACACAAGTACAAGGACAGCCGTGAGCATTTCGAAATGCGCACGCACAAGCGTCTGATCGACATCGTCGATCCGACGCCGAAGGCAGTCGATTCGCTGATGCGTCTCGACCTCGCTGACGACGTCAACATCGAGATCAAGCTCTAAGGGAGGCAAACATGGCGAACAATCGTTCATCAGCTCTCCCTACCACCCGCAAGGTCAAGGGCCTTCTGGGAACCAAGCTGGGCATGACCCAGGTTTGGGATGAGCAGAACAATCTCGTACCGGTGACCGTAGTGGCCGCCGGCAGCAACGTCGTGACGCAGGTCCGCAACGAGGAAACCGATGGTTACCCTGCAGTGCAGATCGCGTTCGGCGAGATCGATCCGCGTAAGGTCAACAAGCCGACCGCAGGCCACTTCGAGAAGGCCGGCGTGACCCCACGTCGTCACCTTGTCGAGCTGCGCACTGCAGACGCTGCTGACTACTCACTGGGCCAGGAGCTCGGAGTCGACACGTTCGACGCCGGGATCAAGGTCGATGTGACCGCAAAGACCAAGGGTAAGGGAACCGCCGGTGTCATGAAGCGTCATGGCTTCCATGGTGTCGGCGCCTCCCACGGACAGCACCGCAACCACCGCAAGCCGGGTTCGATCGGCGGAGCCGCGACCCCAGGTCGCGTGTTCAAGGGTATGCGCATGGCTGGCCGTATGGGTGCAGTCAAGCACACCACCCAGAACCTCACGATCCACGCCGTGGACACCGAGAACAACTTCCTGCTCATCAAGGGTGCCGTACCTGGTCCCAAGGGTGCAGTCGTTCTCGTTCGCTCGGCCGCTAAGGAGGGCTGAACGTAATGACTGATGTCAAGACAGTCGACGTCGTCGATGCCGCTGGTGCGAAGACCGGATCCGTTGAGCTGCCTGCCGAGATCTTCGGCGTGCAGACCAATGTGCCGTTGATTCACCAGGTTGTTGTCGCTCAGCTGGCAGCAGCCCGTCAGGGTACACACAAGACAAAGACCCGCTCCGAAGTACGCGGTGGCGGTCGCAAGCCCTACCGTCAGAAGGGAACCGGTAACGCCCGTCAGGGTTCGATCCGCGCTCCTCAGTACAACGGTGGTGGAGTCGTGCACGGGCCGGTTCCTCGCGATTACTCGCAGCGGACCCCCAAGAAGATGAAGGCAGCTGCTCTGCGCGGCGCGCTCTCAGATCGCGCACGTCTCGATCAGGTGTTCGTTGTGAAGAACCTGATCACCGGCGAAGCACCGTCGACCAAGCAGGCGAAGCTCGCCTTGGCTGGCCTCTCCGATCGCAAGAACACCCTCGTGGTGCTCGACCGTGACGATGAGCTCACCGAGCGCAGCGTTCGCAACCTGCCTCACGTTCACGTGCTCACCTCCGATCAGCTCAACACATACGATGTGCTGATCGCAGATGACATCGTGTTCACCGAGTCAGCGCTGGAGACGTTCCTGGGCGGATACCGCAAATCGGAGGACGCATCATGAGTCTGAACTTCAAGGACCCGCGCGACATCATCGTCGCTCCGGTCGTCTCGGAAAAGACCTACAGCCTGATGGACGAGGGTAAGTACACCTTCATCGTCGACCAGGGGTCGAACAAAACTGAGATCAAGAACGCCATTGAATCGATCTTCAATGTGCAGGTCGCCAAGGTCAACACCCTGAACCGTCAGGGAAAGCGCCGCCGCACTCGCACCGGTTGGGGAAAGCGCAAGGACACCAAGCGTGCCATTGTCGCCCTCAAGGACGGATCGATCGACATCTTCGGTGGATCGCTCTAAGCGATCCTTCGTAAAAGAAGGACAAGACTCATGGGAATCCGTAAGCACAAGCCGACGACCCCGGGCCGCCGTGGCTCATCGGTCGCCGACTTCGTCGAAGTGACCCGGTCTACACCGGAGAAGTCACTTCTGCGCCCACTGCCTAAGCGCGGTGGCCGCAACAGCCAGGGACGCGTGACCACTCGCCATCAGGGCGGCGGCCACAAGCGTCAGTACCGTGTCATCGACTTCCGCCGCCATGACAAAGATGGCGTACCGGCGAAGGTCGCACACATCGAATATGACCCGAACCGCACTGCGCGGATCGCTCTTCTGCACTATGCAGATGGCGAAAAGCGCTACATCCTCGCCCCGCAGAACCTCAAGCAGGGCGCACAGGTTGAAGCCGGTCTGGGTGCAGACATCAAGCCGGGCAACAACCTTGCCCTGCGCAACATCCCAGTCGGTACCGTTCTGCACGCAGTTGAAATGCGTCCAGGCGGCGGTGCCAAGATCGCTCGCTCTGCCGGTTCTTCCGTGCAGCTCGTTGCGAAGTACGGCCGGTTCGCTCAGCTGCGGATGCCTTCGGGCGAAATCCGCAACGTTGATGCGCGCTGCCGTGCGACGATCGGCGAGGTCGGCAATGCCGAGCAGTCGAACATCAGCTGGGGTAAAGCAGGCCGCATGCGTTGGAAGGGCAAGCGCCCATCCGTCCGTGGTGTCGTCATGAACCCGATCGATCACCCACATGGTGGTGGCGAGGGCCGTACTTCGGGTGGTCGTCACCCAGTCAGCCCGTGGGGTCAGTCAGAAGGCCGCACTCGCCGGCCGAACAAAGAGAGCGACAAGTACATCGTGCGCCGTCGCCGGACCGGCAAGAAGCGCTGATTGGAGTACTGACTTATGCCTCGTAGCCTCAAAAAGGGTCCTTTCGTCGATGAACACCTGTACCAGAAGGTGGCTCGTCAGAACGAGAAGAACTCTAAAAATGTAATTAAGACATGGTCTCGTCGCTCGATGATCATCCCGGATTTCCTGGGACACACCATCGCAGTACATGACGGACGCAAGCATGTTCCAGTCTTCATCACTGAAGCCATGGTCGGACACAAGCTTGGCGAGTTCGCACAGACACGGACGTTCCGTGGCCACGAAAAGGACGATCGCAAGGGTCGCCGCCGCTGACGCGGGGCACTCTTACGATCCTAGACAAGAGAGAAGGAAGCGATGGAAGCCAAGGCTAAGGCGCGTTACCTGCGCGTCACGCCTCGCAAGGCTCGGCGCGTCATCGACCTCATTCGTGGTCAGCAGGCGACCGAAGCACTTGCAGTGTTGAAGTTTGCAGAACAGTCGGCATCAGATCCGATTTACAAGCTCGTTGCCTCAGGTATCGCCAATGCGCGTACCCGGGCCGACGAGGAGGGCATTGCGTTCGACGAGAACGAACTGGTCATCTCCGAAGCATTCGTGGACGAGGGACCAACCATGAAGCGGTTCCGCCCGCGAGCTCAGGGTCGCGCTTTTCGCATTGAAAAGCGCACAAGCCACGTTTCAGTGGTCCTGGCCAGCGGTGACGACCTGCCTCAGCGCAAGAGCCGGAAGGGGAACCGTTAATGGGCCAGAAAATCAATCCGAACGGATTCCGACTCGGAATCACCACGGATCACAAGTCAAAGTGGTTTGCTGACTCGACTAAGCCGGGACAGCGCTACAGCGACTACGTGCTCGAAGATGTGAAGATCCGACAGATGATGACCAAGGGCCTTGAGCGCGCTGGCATCTCCAAGGTGAACATCGAACGCACACGTGACCGTGTCCGAGTCGACATCCACACTGCCCGCCCGGGCATTGTCATTGGACGTCGTGGAGCCGAAGCCGACCGCATCCGCGGCCAGCTCGAAAAGCTCACCGGCAAGCAGATTCAGCTCAATATCCTTGAGGTGAAGAACGCAGAGATCGACGCGCAGCTCGTGGCTCAGGGAGTTGCCGAGCAGCTCGCCAGCCGCGTGGCATTCCGCCGCGCTATGCGCAAGTCGATCCAGAGCGCTCAGCGCGCAGGTGCCAAGGGCATCCGCGTGCAGTGCTCCGGCCGCCTCGGCGGTGCTGAGATGAGCCGTTCCGAGTTCTACCGTGAAGGTCGTGTGCCTCTGCACACCCTCCGCGCGAACATCGATTACGGCTTCCACGAAGCACACACCACATTCGGGCGCATCGGCGTCAAGGTGTGGATCTACAAGGGCGATATGACCGACAAGGAGCTTGCTGCCGAGCAGGCTAAGGCTCCTGCAGCTCGTGGCCCCAAGGGCCGTGGGCGCGGCCGTGGAGGCCGTGGTCGTGGTCAGGAAGGCGCAGCAGCACCGCGCCGGAACGACGCAGCGCCGAAGACCGAGAACAACGCCGAAGCCCCCGCGGCTGAGGCCGGATCGGAGGGCTGACACATGCTGATCCCTCGTCGGGTTAAGTACCGCAAGCAGCACCACCCCAAGCGGGGCGGCGCAGCCAAGGGCGGCACCAAGGTGTCTTTCGGTGACTACGGCATCCAGGCCACTGAGCCTGCCTACATCACCAACCGGCAGATCGAAGCCGCACGTATTGCCATGACGCGTTACATCAAGCGTGGTGGCAAGGTGTGGATCAACATCTACCCAGATCGACCGCTGACGAAGAAGCCTGCCGAAACCCGCATGGGTTCCGGTAAGGGTTCGCCGGAGTGGTGGGTCGCCAATGTCAAGCCGGGTCGGGTCATGTTTGAACTCGCCGGTGTGTCCGAGGAAGTTGCTCGCGAGGCGCTGCGTCTCGCGATCCACAAGCTTCCGCTCAAGGCCCGTATCGTGGCCCGCGAAGGTGGTGAGTGAGTATGGCAATCGGTTCGAAGAACCTTTCCATGGACGCACTTGACGGTTATGACAACGAGCGTCTGCTCGAGGAGCTCAAGAAGGGCAAGGCCGAGCTGTTCAACCTGCGCTTCCAGTCGGCCACCGGCCAGCTGGAGAGCCACGGTCGTCTCAAGGCCGTGCGTCGCGACATCGCTCGTATCTACACCGTGCTCAATGAGCGGGAATTGGACATTCGTCCGAACCCTGCTGACGCTAAGGAAGAGGACAAGTGATGGCGGAGACCACCAAGCCCGAGGCAACGCCTGCGGACCGTAACTCCCGCAAGACTGCGCGTGGTTACGTTGTTTCCGACAAGATGGAGAAGACCATCGTCGTTGAGGTTGAGGAGCGCAAGACGCACCGCCTCTACGGCAAGGTCCTCCGCCAGTCGGTGAAGTACAAGGTTCACGATGAGGAGAACGCCGCTGGAATCGGCGACCTCGTCCTCGTGTCCGAAACGCGGCCGGTTTCGTCCGCGAAGCGCTGGCGGCTCGTCGAGATCATCGAACGCGCCAAGTAAGCCGACGCCACCCCTCCCACCCGGTCCCGCCCACGGTCTCCAGCAGATCGTGGGCGGCTACCGGGAACGGGGTGAAATGTCATTAATCCGTTCCGCAAGGCTCATCCAATCGTGTGAGAACCGGCGCGACGACAGGAGAAAATAGTGATTCAGCAAGAGTCGCGACTCAAGGTCGCCGACAACACTGGTGCCAAGCAGATCCTGGCAATCAGGATTCTGGGTGGTTCCGGTCGGCGTTATGCCTCGATCGGTGACACCATCGTGGCAACCGTCAAAGACGCAATTCCTGGTGGAAACGTGAAGAAGGGTGACGTCGTCAAGGCTGTCATCGTTCGCACCGCCAAGGAACGCCGTCGTCCCGATGGTTCGTACATCAAGTTCGATGAGAATGCAGCAGTCATTCTCAAGACTGATGGCGAACCACGCGGAACCCGTATCTTCGGACCCGTGGGACGCGAATTGCGCGACAAGAAGTTCATGAAGATCGTCTCCCTGGCACCGGAGGTGTTGTGAGCATGGCGAACAAGCTCAAGATCAAGAAGGGCGACCTCGTCCAGGTGATTGCAGGCGCCCGTCAGTCACGTGGTGGCGATCGTGGGAAGCAGGGCAAGGTTCTTGCCGTGTACCCGGAACGCAACCGTGTCCTCGTTGAGGGCATCAACCGCGTGATCAAGCACAAGAAGGCAACGCAGACTCAGGCCGGCGGCACTGCCGGTGGCCGTGAGACTCACGAAGCCCCAATCCACGTGTCCAACGTGGCGCTCGTTGATCCCAAGGACAACAAGCCCACCCGCGTCGGATACCGCGAGGAAACCGTTGAACGCGATGGTCGCAACAAGACCGTTCGCGTCCGCGTCTCGCGTCGCACCGGGGAGGAGATCTGATGACGGAAACAACAACGAGCCGTCCAGCGCCACGCCTCAAGCAGGTTTACCGCGATGACATCGTGGCGAAGCTGCAGGACGAGTTCAACTACGCAAACCCCATGCAGGTTCCCGGACTGACCAAGGTCGTCGTGAACATGGGTGTGGGTGACGCAGCACGCGATTCGAAGCTGATCGAAGGCGCAATCAACGATTTGACTCTGATCACCGGTCAGAAGCCAATCGTGACTCGGGCGAGGAAGTCGATCGCCCAGTTCAAGTTGCGCGAAGGCCAGCCCATTGGAGCCCACGTCACCATGCGCGGCGCCCGTATGTGGGAATTCGTCGACCGTGTCATCTCTCTGGCACTTCCGCGTATCCGCGACTTCCGCGGCCTCTCGGATCGTCAGTTCGACGGGAACGGTAACTACACCTTCGGTCTCACGGAACAGTCCATGTTCCACGAGATCGACCAGGACCGGATTGACCGTGTCCGAGGTATGGATATCACAGTTGTGACTACAGCGAGCACCGACGACGAGGGACGTGCTCTTCTGCGCCACCTCGGGTTCCCGTTCAAGACCAAATAATCGCTACGTCGCAGGTCCAAGCGCGCACTGCGCGGGCGGAAACCGTGACGAGGAAGGGCTAGAGCCCAAATGACAATGACTGATCCAGTCGCAGACATGTTGACACGTCTGCGTAACGCCAACTCGGCTTATCACGAGGACGTCAGCATGCCGTTCTCGAAGCTGAAATCCAACATCGCTGAGATCCTCAAGAGCGAGGGCTACATCACCGGTTGGAGCGTCGAAGACGCTCAGGTCGGTAAGACCCTGCTCATGGACCTCAAGTTCGGTCCTAACCGTGAGCGTTCGATCGCCGGCCTGCGCCGTGTGTCGAAGCCCGGACTGCGCGTCTACGCGAAGTCGACCAACTTGCCCAAGGTCCTCGGTGGACTCGGCATCGCCATCCTGTCGACATCGTCAGGTCTCCTGACCGATCGCCAGGCCGCCAAGAAGGGTGTGGGTGGGGAAGTCCTCGCCTACGTCTGGTAAGGAAGGAGAGAAGAATATGTCACGTATTGGCAAGAACCCGATCTCCGTCCCTAATGGCGTAGAGGTCAAGATCGACGGCCAGGATGTCGCCGTCAAGGGACCGAAGGGCGAACTGTCCGTCACCATCGCCGAGCCGATCACCGTATCGCTCGAAGACGGCGTCGTGACAGTGGCCCGTCCGAACGAAGAGCGCGAATCGCGTTCTCTGCACGGACTGTCCCGCACGATGATCAACAACATGATCGTCGGCGTGACCGATGGCTACTCGAAGGCTCTCGAGATCGTCGGCACCGGTTACCGCGTGCAGGCCAAGGGATCGAACCTCGAGTTCGCTCTGGGCTACAGCCACTCGATCACCGTCGAACCTGCTGAGGGAATCTCCTTCACGGTTGACGGACAGACCAAGCTGGCAGTTCACGGCATCGACAAGCAGCTGGTCGGAGAGACCGCTGCCAACATCCGTAAGCTGCGCAAGCCTGAGCCTTACAAGGGCAAGGGTGTGCGCTACGTCGGAGAAAATGTCCGTCGCAAGGTCGGAAAGGCTGGTAAGTAGAGATGGCCTTTGGCAAAAAGGAAAGCTACGGCAAGGGCAGGGCTGCGGCCCGCAAACGTCGTCACGCTCGTCTGCGCAAGCATGTCAGCGGTACGCCGGAACGTCCTCGCCTGTCAGTGACTCGCTCCACGCGCCACGTCTTTGTCCAGGTCATCGACGACACCGTCGGCAAGACCTTGGCATCGGCCTCCACCATGGAAGCCGACCTTCGCACACTCGAAGGTGACAAGACCGGCAAGGCCCACAAGGTCGGCGAACTGGTAGCCCAGCGCGCCAAGGAAGCCGGCATCGAAGCCGTCGTATTCGACCGTGGCGGCAACGCCTACCACGGCCGTGTGCAGGCAATCGCCGAAGGTGCACGTGAAGGAGGATTGGCCCTATGAGCACTGAAGAGAACAAGGAACAGCAGCCAGCTGCTGAAACCCGTACCGATAACAACAGTGATCGCTCCTCACGTGGTCGCGGTCAAGGCGGTCAGGGTGGTCAGGGCGGCCAGGGTCGTGGACGCGGCGAAGGCCGTGGACGCGGCGGTCGCGGTGACCGCGAGGAGAAGAGCCAGTTCATCGAGCACGTCGTCACGATCAACCGCGTGTCGAAGGTCGTCAAGGGTGGACGTCGGTTCTCCTTCACCGCCCTCGTCGTCGTCGGTGACGGAGACGGCATGGTCGGAATGGGCTACGGCAAGGCGAAGGAAGTTCCTGCAGCCATTGCCAAGGGTGTCGAGGAGGCGAAGAAGAGCTTCTTCCGCGTCCCTCGCATCCAGAAGACCATTCCGCACCCGATCCAGGGCGAGACCGCTGCCGGTGTCGTCATGCTT
The DNA here is from genome assembly GCF_028201555.1 of Brevibacterium sp. BDJS002. Taxonomy (NCBI): domain Bacteria; kingdom Bacillati; phylum Actinomycetota; class Actinomycetes; order Micrococcales; family Brevibacteriaceae; genus Brevibacterium; species Brevibacterium sp. BDJS002. The sequence goes on from NZ_CP116392.1 coordinate 1,367,213, forward strand.
CGACCTGCTGCTCCCGGTACCGGCGTCATCGCCGGTGGTCCGGTGCGTGCGGTCCTCGATGCTGCCGGCGTTCAGGACATCCTGTCCAAGTCGCTGGGATCAGCTAACGCAATCAACATCGTTCGCGCGGCGATCAAGGCCCTCCAGAGCCTCGAACGCCCAGAGCAGGTTGCGGCACGCCGTGGTCTGCCTGTGGACGAGGTCGCCCCTCACGCATTGCTGCGGGCGGCTGCTGAAGGCGAGAGGAAATCCTGATGGCAAAGCTCAAGGTAACCCAGCGCAAGTCCGATATCGGTGGCAAGCCGAACCAGCGCGCGTCGCTGCGTTCGCTTGGACTGAAGCGGATCGACGATGTGGTGGTGTGCGAAGATCGCCCCGAACTCCGGGGAATGATCAACGTCGTGCGTCACCTCGTGACTGTGGAAGAGGTGGATTGATATGTCGAACGATGACTCACTCAAGGTCCACGATCTCCGTCCTGCTCCCGGAGCGAAGACCTCCAAGACCCGCGTTGGTCGTGGTGAAGCTTCGAAGGGCAAGACAGCCGGACGCGGAACCAAGGGCACACGTGCCCGTTACCAGGTTCCTCACGGCTTCGAGGGTGGACAGACTCCGATGCACATGCGTCTGCCTAAGCTGCGTGGGTTCAAGAACCCCGCGAAGGTGACGTTCCAGGTTGTCAATCTTGACAAGCTGTCGGCCTTGTACCCAGAGGGCGGCGACGTCACAGTCGCCGACCTGGTGGCCAAGGGCGCCGTGCGTCCGAAGCAGCCAGTGAAGGTTCTGGGCACCGGTGAGATCACCGTGGCTCTGAACATCACTGCAGACAAGGTCTCGGGTTCAGCACTCGAAAAGATCAAGGCTGCAGGCGGAAGCGTCAGCGAAGCCTGAATGACTCCCGCACAGCGGGTCTGAGGATTTCTCAGGAAGGGGCGGTCACGCAAGTGACCGCCCCTTCGTCGTCCCTGTTTCACGGCTCTGAGGACCGTCACCACAACCGGTAGAAGTGGGTGAGGACACAGGTCCGCCGACAACGGGCCCTACCCGCGGCCCAACGGGCCTCTCGGTTTCAGCCTGACGGTCATACCCTGGTAGTCTTTTGCAGGTATTTGACTCGTTCGCCAGGTCGTATCTGCGACCCTGACTTTTTCATCCCCCAATGAGGAGGACGCTTGATCGGCGCAATTCGGAGGGCCTTCAGAACGCCCGACTTGAGGAACAAACTCCTCTTCACCCTGGGCATTCTTGTCATCTTCCGCCTCGGTTCGTTCATTCCCTCGCCGGGAATCGACTACACCCAGGTTCAGGAGTGCGTGGCATCCCCTCAGCTGAATGAGGGCGGGTTCGCAATGATCAACCTGTTCAGCGGCGGCGCACTGCTGCAGCTGTCGATCTTCGCTCTGGGCATCATGCCCTACATCACCGCCAGCATCATCGTCCAGCTCCTGCGCGTGGTCATTCCGCGTTTCGAGTCCCTCCACAAGGAGGGCGCCTCAGGTCAGGCCAAGCTCACTCAGTACACGCGCTACCTCACCATCGGTCTCGCCGTGCTCAACGCCACCACACTGGTTGCGACCGTGCGCTCCGGTGCCCTCTTCGGCCAGATCGAAGGCTGCACCGACCTCATCACCAATGACACCTGGTGGGGCATCTCCGTCCTCGTCGTCACTTTGGTGGCAGGCACCGGCCTCATCATGTGGCTCGGCGAGCAGATCACCGAGCACGGTGTCGGCAACGGTATGTCGCTGCTCATCTTCACCTCCGTGGCATCGGCGTTCCCCTCCTCGCTGGGAGCCATCTTCCGCGAGCAGGGTGTCGACATCTTCCTCATCGTCATCGCAGTCGGACTCGTGCTCGTGGCACTCGTCGTCTTCGTCGAGCAGTCCCAGCGACGCATTCCGGTCCAGTACGCCAAGCGCATGGTCGGACGCCGGATGTTCGGCGGAACCTCGACCTACATCCCGATCAAGGTCAACATGGCCGGCGTGATCCCCGTGATCTTCGCATCCTCGGTTCTCTACCTGCCCAGCCTGATCTCGCAGTTCTTCGATCCGGAGAGCAAGTGGGTGGAGTGGATCAACACCTACTTCACACGCGGGGACCACCCGATCTACATCGCCACCTACGCACTGCTGACGATCTTCTTCGCATACTTCTACGTCGCGATCACCTTCAACCCGGAGGAAGTAGCGGACAACATGAAGAAGTACGGCGGCTTCGTCCCCGGCATTCGTGCCGGACGACCCACAGCCGACTACCTGAGCTTCGTGCTCAGTCGTATCAACTTCCCGGGCTCGCTCTACCTGGCCTTCATCGCGCTGATCCCACTGATCGCGCTCGTGCTCATCAACGCGAACCAGAACTTCCCGTTCGGCGGCACCTCGCTGCTGATTGTGGTGGGAGTCGGCCTCGAGACCGTCAAGCAGATCGACGCACAGATGCAGCAGCGTCATTACGAGGGCCTGCTGCGCTGACCGTTCCCGACCCGCGGAAATCCATTGGAAGGACACACACCTTATGAGCTCACGTATCATCCTGATCGGCCCTCCCGGCGCCGGCAAAGGCACCCAGGCCGCCCGCCTGTCTGAGGCGCTGAACGTCCCGGCCATCTCGACCGGCGACATCTTCCGTGCCAACGTGAAGGGCGAGACCGAACTCGGCAACCTTGCCAAGCGCTACATGGACGCCGGAGAGTACGTTCCCGACGAGGTGACGAACTCCATGGTCGCTGATCGTCTGGGCCAGGACGACGCTGCCGAGGGATTCCTCCTCGACGGCTACCCGCGTACCAGCGCACAGGTCGACGAACTCGATCGGATCCTCGCTGCTGAGGGCCACGAGATCGAACAGGTCGTCGAACTCACTGCAGACGTCGACGAGGTTGTCGCTCGTCTGCTGGCGCGTGCACAGACCGAGGGCCGCAGTGACGACAGCGAGGATGTCATCCGTCACCGTCTCGACGTCTACGCCGAGCAGACGCAGCCGCTGACCGACATCTACCGCGAACGCGGTCTGCTGCGCCAAGTGGACGGCCTCGGCGAAGTCGCCGAGATCACCGACCGGATCCTCGACTCCATTCGATGATCTTCGGTCCCCGGATCGAGCTGAAGTCACCCGAGCAGCTGGTCACGATGCGCCGGGCCGGTCTGCTCACGAGCGCAGTGCTCAAAGCCGCCCGTGAGGCGGCTGTGCCAGGCGCAACCACCGCCGAGGTGGACGCGGCTGCCGAGGCTGTCATCACCGAGGCCGGGGCCCGGTCCAATTTCAAGGGTTACCAGGGTTTCCCCGCCGTCGTGTGCATCTCCGTCAATGAGGAGATCGTGCACGGCATCCCTGGGGACAGGGTCCTCGAGGCCGGGGATCTCGTGTCGATCGACGGTGGAGCCATCGTCGACGGTTTCCATGGGGATTCGGCATTCACCATGATCGTCGGCGGCGACTCCGCCGGCTCGAGCGCCGATATCGCACTGTCGCGGGCGACGGAGAAGGCGATGTGGGTCGGCATCGCCGCGTTCGCCGCCGGAAACAAAGTCAGCGACATCGGTGACGCAATCGACGATCATGTCTCAAGCGAGGCTCCTGAACTCGGGCTGGTGGAGGAATTCACCGGCCACGGCATCGGCACTGCCATGCACATGCCGCCCGAGGTGCTGAACTATCGTGCGAAGTCGAACGGACCGAAGATCAAATCCGGAATGTGTCTGGCAATCGAGCCGATGCTCACAGCCGGCAGCAGCGAGACCATCACCCTGGCAGACGACTGGACCGTCGTGACAGAGGATGGTTCGCGTGCGAGCCATTGGGAGCACAGCGCCGCCAAGCATGATGGGGGAGTCTGGGTACTCACTGCTGAGGATGGGGGAGTGGCGGGACTGGCACCGTTCGGAATCACACCAGTCCCTCCGGCAGGCTCCTGAGTCCGAAGAACGACCAGGCAGCCGTGCCGATGGTTCGGTTCACGGTTGTGGAGTTCGCTGCGTTCGTTTGAGATCGTTCGTCGTGACGATGTGTATGATGACGAACAGTGCCGAACCTGACATGAGGCTCAGCGCGAACATCCACGCTGCAGTGACCTGAATGTCGAAACCTGCGATCATGAAGGCCACAAAGGTGATGAACGCTGTGATCGATGCGGTCAGGACCGCGGTGGTCCGTGCCCTCTGAAATACTCGTAGATTCGTTTCGTATGCCTCGTCGTCCATGACGCTGCTCCTTGTGTTCGGGGCCGATTTCAGCGGCCGTCTCAACACTATCGTTGTGATTTCACGTTAGGATCTGGTCATGACGGGTGTCCACGATCACACGAAACGTTCGGCAGATGTGGGCGATCGGTATCGCCTGACCCGGATCGCCTTTGACGTCATCTCTGCTTTCGGCTGTCTCCGCGCGCAGGGACTTCCGGGTCCTGTCATCGTCGGGATCCTCGATGAACACGGCTATTCGTCCTCAAGCGTGCACAATCAGCTGGTGAGGATGGTCCACCGGAGCATTCTGACCAGTGAAAAGGTCGGTCGGGTGACGGTCTACCGGTTAGGCGAACGCATTCTCTCCGGATTCATGGACATCGCGGGTGACCGGGAGGCGCCGACGTTCGATGGCTGTTTCCATTCTGCCCTGTACTCGATTCCAGAGACCTCGCGGATGCTGCGCGACCGGTTCCAATATGTGGCCAGGATGCTCGGATATCGGCAGCTGCGCCCGGGCCTCCTGCTGTCCTTCGCCGATCTCTCTTATGAGCTCTCCGCGCAGCTGCCCGAGGTCGCCGAGCCGGGGTGGTGCGAATTTGCGACGATACGGCCCGAGAGCCAGGAGACAGCCGTACGAATGACCTCGCGGGCCTTCGACCTGGAGGCGGCGTCTCTGCAGCTGCCACGCCTCGAGGATGCTCTTGCCGCCTTGAGCCTGAACGACAGACAGCCGGGAGCCGGACATCCGGACATGTCGCTGGTGAAGTTCTTCGACATCTACTTTCAAGTCGCCCAGGCGGTCATGTCCCATCCGATACTTCCGCCCGCGCTGGTGGGACCGGATCAGCCGGCTCTGCGTTTTCGCACGCTGATGGACCGGTGCAATCTGGAGTACTACCTGAGGTTCGATCAGCAGCTGTTGGAGCGCGCAGGCGCCAGTTCGGCCTTCGACCTCATCGAATGGCTGCCGAACAGATAAGACAAGCTGGCAGACGCCGGCGACCTCAGCTCAGAGCGCAGAGGCGATGCGTTCGATCGCTCCGGTCAGGAGTGGGCGGGGGAGGGCGAAGTTGAAGCGGATATGGCCCTCTCCGACCTCGCCGCACAGTCGGCCTTCCGTGATGGCGACGTGGGCACGTTCGTTGAAGTGCTGAGACAGACCGGTCTCGAGACCGTATCCGCGCAGATCCAACCAGGCCAGGTACGTCCCCTCAGGCGGGAGGAATGTGGCATTGGGCAGATGAGCGGAGACCAGATCGGTCAGCAGTTCGCGATTGCCTTTGAGATAGGCAGTGATCTCATCAAGCCAGTCTCCGGACTGGGTGTAGGCGGCCGTGGTGGCGAGAATGCCTGGATTCGATGCAGCGCCGGAGACGAAGTTTCCCTTCTCGGCCCAGATCTCTCTGTCCTTCTCACTGCTGAGGATGAGCTGCGCGCATTTGAGTCCGGGGATGTTGAATGCCTTGGAGGCGGCGGTCGCGGTGGCGGTATGCCCCGCGGTGGTCTCATTCAGGCTCGCATAGGAGATGTGACGGGCCGGCGCATAGACGAGGGGTGCGTGGATCTCATCGGAGAACACACGCGCACCATTGCGCTCGACCACCTCGGCGAGGGCCAAGAGCTCAGCTTCTGTGTAGACCTTGCCGATCGGGTTGTGGGGATTGCACAGCACCAGAGTGGCACCCGGCACCAGGGCCGAGTCGAGGGCGTCGAGGTCGACGGACCAGCCGGTCTCGGAGCGGATCATCGGCACCTCGAAGAGCTCGCGCCCGGTGACCTTGGCGACGTCGAAGAAGGGCATGTAGGCAGGGGTCGGAAGGACGATCGGGGTGTCTGCCGGGGTCAGGTGTGTGAGGATGCCCAGGAAGCTGGCGATGACGTCGCTGGCCAGTTCGACGTGATCGGTCGGGAACTGCCAGCCGTAGCGTTCGGCACAGAACGCCGAGGTGGCCGACTTGAGGTCGGAGACGATCGACTGCGGTGCATAGCCGTAGAGGTCACGCTCATCGACTTCGCGCAGTGCCTGACGCACACCCGGTGCGACTCCGAAGTCCATTTCGGCGATGAATGCGCCGAGGCTGCCCGGAAAGCTCGACCACTTCCGGCCGCCCTTGGCGATGAGTGATTCTTCTGTGATCGAATCCAGGTTCTGCACGTGATGCTCCTTCGATGGCCGGTGTGCGACTGTCGGTTTTCACGCTAGCAGGGCAGGCAGCCGTTGTGGCGCCCGTTCCGACATGCACGGTCACGGACTACAGTGGAACCGGCGGCACGAGCCACTGCCACGATGACAGCCCATGAAGATGTGGAGGCCGGGATGCCAGCACAATCGCACTCTGTCTTCCGGCGCAACCAGTGGGCGCTGAGTCTGGCACAGCTCTTCTCCGGCATCGGCATCGCCACGGGGTTCGCCGTCGGTGGGATCCTCGCCGAGCGTCTGACCGGTCGGACCGAACTCGCCGGATTCGCGCAGACTGCGTCCATCCTCGGCGCGGGGCTGCTCGCGGTTCCCCTGGCGAAGCTGGCCGAGCGCAGAAGCCGCAGACTGGCACTGGCCAGCGCCTACGCGATCGCCCTCTGCGGTGCCATTCTCATCGTGTCGGCCATCCTCCTTGGCATCGACATCGCCTTCTTCATCGGCATGGGCTGCTTCGGCGCAGCGACGGCCGCGGGACTGCAGGGACGCTATGCGGCCACCGATGCCGCTCCCGACCACCTCAAGGGCTCCGCCATGTCCGTCGTCATCTGGGCCACGACCATCGGCTCCGTGATCGGACCCAACCTCTCCGGCCCTGGTGCCGGCATCGGGCGAGCCCTGGGGCTCGATCCTCTGGCCGGGCCCTTCGTCATCGCCATCGCCGGCTTCGGTCTCGCCCTGCTCAGTGTGCTGTTCCTGCGCCGGCTCACCCCCGCCACCCGGGACAGTTCCTCGACCTCCCCGCGCCGAGGCGGCACCTGGCAGGCCATCCGACGATCCCCGAGTGCACTGATGGGACTGCTGAGCGTCGTCACCGGGCACATGATCATGTCGCGACCATGGTGATGACGCCGCTGCACATGGACCATCATGGGCTCGGCCTCGAACTGATCGGCATCACAATCGGCGGTCATATCCTCGGCATGTACGGGCTTTCGCCCGTCTTCGGCTACCTCACCGACAAGTACTCCGCCGGACGAGTCATCCTCGGTGGGCATGCGCTGTTCGCGCTGTCGCTGGTCCTCGGGCTCATCGATGCGCTGGGGGAGTCCTCGTTCCTGCGGCTGTCGGTGGCCCTCTTCGTTCTGGGACTCGGATGGAGCGCGTGCCTCATCGCCGGATCCACCCTGCTGACGAAGGAGATCGACCCCACCCATCGCATGTCGGTCCAAGGACTCTCCGATGCGGGAATGAATTTCGGGGCTGCCGCGCTGGCGGCTCTGTCGGGGCCACTGCTGGCAATCGGCGGGTTCGCCGCGATCACCCTGATGGGCTTCGTCGTGCTTGCCGTAGCCGTCATTGCGAGCATCCGGGCGGGGTACGGCACCGCGCATACGACGTGAGCTCGGGCCAGCCTCGGCGATGGTGGCGGTGATTGTAGGGGAGTTCGCGCGGGGAATCCAGCACCGTGTGGAAGAATATCCGACGATAGTGTAGGGTTGTTGATTGGTCTGTTCTCACTCAACTCACCCTTTTTCAGTTGTGGGCGGCATCTGCCATCCGCAACTTTTCATGTGGTGGGGTGAAACGCAGACCATGGGGTCGTCGGGGTAAATCGACGATACACGATTACGTCGAACGCGAAGTTTTCGCGGGAATACGAGGTTAGCGAACGATATGGCCAAAAAAGAAGGGGTCATTGAGATCGAAGGCTCTGTTGTCGAAGCCCTCCCGAACGCATCGTTCCGGGTCGAGCTGAGCAACGGACACAGGGTGCTTGCGCATATCTCAGGGAAGATGCGACAGCACTACATTCGAATCCTGCCCGAGGACCGGGTCATCGTGGAGCTGTCTCCATACGACCTCTCGCGTGGACGAATCGTTTACCGCTACAAGTAAGGATCTTCGATCATTCGTACCCGCCCCTGCGCAGGGGTAAGGGTCGGAAGAAGGAAAAACCATGAAGGTTAAGCCAAGCGTCAAGAAGATCTGTGAGAATTGCCAGATTACCCGCCGTCACGGCCGGGTCATCGTCATCTGCTCCAACCCGCGTCACAAACAGCGCCAGGGTTGAGCAGCTCTTCGAGCAGATAGAGGCACCCGCAAGGGGCTTCAGCAGCACCACACCCGCGCAGACCTCGCCAGCACCACCGCCTTCTGAGGCAGTGACAGGGCGACACCTTCGGTCGGGGGCCGAGGACCTTGGGAAACCAGGGACAGGTCTGCATCAGCACCTCCGGAACTACAACAGGAGATAGTACCTATGGCACGACTTGCCGGAGTCGACATCCCGCGTGAAAAGCGCGTGGAGGTCGCCTTGACTTACATCTATGGTGTGGGCCGCACCCGTGCGAGCCAGACCCTGACAGAAACGGGAATCAGCCCTGATACCCGTGTGAAGGACTTGAGCGATGCCGAGCTCGTCCAGCTGCGTGACTATATCGAGGGCACATTCCAGGTTGAGGGTGACCTCCGCCGTGAGGTTGCTGCCGACATTCGCCGCAAGGTGGAGATCGGAAGCTACGAAGGCCTGCGTCACCGCCGCGGTCTCCCGGTTCGCGGACAGCGGACCAAGACGAATGCGCGTACCCGTAAGGGACCGAAGCGCACCGTGGCCGGTAAGAAGAAGTAACATGCTCACCCGGTTGACCAGCATCAACCACCTCGATCAGGAGTAAAACACATGCCTCCCAAGTCACGCGCCGCTACAGTGCGCAAGCCTCGCCGTAAGCTCAAGAAGAATATCGTTGCCGGCCAGGCACACATCAAATCAACGTTCAACAACACCATCGTGTCGATCACTGATCCGACCGGTGCTGTCATCTCCTGGGCCTCCTCAGGTGAGGTCGGCTTCAAGGGTTCGCGCAAGTCGACCCCTTACGCCGCGCAGATGGCCGCGGAGTCCGCTGCCCGTCGCGCACAGGAGCACGGCCTCAAGAAGGTCGACGTCTTCGTCAAGGGACCAGGCTCGGGACGCGAAACCGCGATCCGTTCGCTGCAGGCCGCCGGTCTGGAACTGGGCACCATTCAGGATGTCACTCCGGTTCCCTTCAACGGCTGCCGTCCCACCAAGCGCCGCCGCGGCTGATCCTTCCGTGGATCTGTGATTGATGTCGGGCTCAGCCCGGCATCGATCACAGAACGGATTCCAAGATAAACCGAACCGTTCTTCATGGCTTCAGGCCATGACGTGCAGTGCGAACGTCATATAGCGGATGTTCGCTGAAAGGAAGCCCACGTGCTCATTGCACAGCGCCCAACGCTCACGGAAGAAGTCGTCTCCGAGAATCGCTCACGGTTCGCCATCGAACCACTTGAGCCAGGATTCGGCTACACCCTCGGCAACTCACTTCGTCGTACCCTGCTGTCGTCGATTCCAGGTGCCGCCGTCACATCCATCCGGATTGACGGAGTGCTCCACGAATTCAGCACCGTTCCAGGAGTCAAGGAGGATGTCACTGAGTTCATCCTCAACTTGAAGTCCCTGGTCGTGTCCTCGGAATTCGACGAACCTGTCGTTGCCTACCTGCGCAAGCAGGGCCCAGGCACCGTGACTGCCGCCGATGTCTCTGCTCCTGCCGGAGTCGAGATCCATAACCCGGATCTGCATATCGCCACGTTGAATGGTGAAGGCCGTCTGGACATGGAACTGACCATCGAACGTGGACGCGGTTACGTTTCGAGCGCTCAGAACAAGAACGCGGACGCAGAGATCGGTCGGGTCCCCGTTGACTCGATCTACTCGCCGGTTCTCAAGGTCACCTACAAGGTCGAGGCTACTCGTGTTGAGCAGCGCACCGACTTTGACCGCCTGGTGCTCGACATTGAGACCAAGCCGTCGATGACCCCGCGCGATGCCATCGCATCTGCGGGCAAGACACTGGTCGAGCTCTTCGGCCTGGCTCGGGAACTCAACGTCGAAGCCGAAGGCATCGAGATCGGCCCATCGCCGGTTGACGCAGCCCTGGCTGCTGATCTGGCTCTGGCCATCGAAGATCTCGACCTGACCGTGCGCTCCTACAACTGCCTCAAGCGCGAAGGCATCCACACGGTCGGCGAACTCGTTGCTCGCAGCGAAGCCGATCTGATGGATATCCGCAACTTTGGTTCGAAGTCGATCGACGAAGTGAAGGCCAAGCTCAACGAGCTGGGCCTGAGCCTCAAGGACAGTCCCGCCGGGTTCGAAGCCGGTCTCGTTGATGAGGACCAGTCCTACGTCGAAGACGAACAGTACTGATTAAGACCTAGGAGTAAGACACTATGCCAACCCCAACCAAGGGTCCTCGTCTCGGAGGTTCCCCAACACACGAGCGCATGATGCTCAACAACATGGCTGCGGCCCTGTTCGAGCACAAGAAGATCACCACGACCGTGACCAAGGCCAAGCGCCTGCGTCCGGTTGCGGAGCGCATGATCACCGCTGCGAAGAAGGGCGACCTCGCTGCCCGTCGTCGCGTGCTCGGCAAGATCGGCGACAAGTCGATCGTGCACGAGCTCTTCACCTCGATCGCCGAAACCATGGCCGAGCGTCCCGGTGGATACACACGTATCACCAAGATCGGCCCTCGCGCCGGTGACAACGCGCCCATGGCCGTCATCGAACTCGTTCTCGAGCCCTACTCGCCTAAGCAGGCAACTGTGAAGGAAGCCGAGCAGGCCACCGAGACCGCCGCTGCGAAGAACGAACCCGCAGAGGTCGTCGAAGAGGCTCCTGCAGAGACCACCGAGGAAGCAGCCGATTCGGCCGCAACCGACGAGGTCGCTGAAGAGGCAACCGAGGAAAGCACCGAAGAGACCAAGTAAGGCTCCTTCGTCGCAACATCTCAGGCGGGCACCCGATGGGTGCCCGCCTGAAGTGTATTCACAGGGGAGTGGTTGCGTAGCGGGGGAGCTATCGCCCTCCGTAGGAATGAGCGCGTAACACCTACCGGCAGCAGCATGTCGCACCCGGAGTGGGGCAGGAACCACTTAGCGGCTATTCCTCCCGTTGCTGGTGGAGGAATAGCCGCTGAGTGTAGGGCGTAGTGATGGCGACGGGGCAAGTGCGCCCGATGAGCAGGTACTCGTCAGGCGAACTGCCGCATCGTCACTTCACGCGGGAAAGCTCGACAGACTCGTCGAATTCCCGGTCGGTGTCCGCATTGGGCTTGTACGTGAACTTGCTGACCACGATCGCCACAACGAGGTTGACGGCGAAGCCGGGGATGATCTCGTAGATCTGCTCGGTCAACGGGGTACCCAACTGTCCCCAGATGAACGCGACTGCCGCACCCGAGATGAGTCCGAAGAGTGCGCCCCAATTGCTGAGCTTCTTCCAGAAGAGGGTCAACAGGACAACCGGTCCGAACGACGCCCCGAATCCGGCCCACGCGAAGGCCACCAGGTCGAGGATGCTGTTCGACGGCGAGATCGCCAGGAGCACCGCGATGAACGCGACGACGAGAATGCCGAGACGTCCGAGTAGGACATAGGTCTTGTCCTGCAGCGTGCGCTTCGAACCCGTGCGCAGAGCAACGATCTTGTAGAGATCCTCGATGAGCGCCGAGGAGGTGACGACGAGCTGCGAGGAGATCGTCGACATGATCGCTGCCAGCACCGCGGCCAACACGAGTCCCGCGATGAACGGGTGGAACAGGATCTGCGCGAGGTCCAGGAACACTGTCTCCGGGTCGGTCGGCTTCATATCGGCATGATCGGAGAAGTAGGAGATTCCAACGATCGCAGTGGCAATGGCACCGAGGGCCGAGATTCCCATCCAGCCCACACCGATGCGGCGAGCGACCTTGGCATCTGCCGGTGTCCGCAGGGCCATGAACCGGACGATGATGTGCGGCTGACCGAAGTAGCCGAGACCCCAGGCCAGAGCTGAGATCACAGCGAGGTAGGTGCCTCCGGCCCAGAACGGTCCGCTGCCGAAGAGACTGAGCAGGCTGGGATCGATGTCCTTGACGTTGGACATCACGGTTGAGGGACCGCCTGCGTTGAAGACGGCAACGATCGGCACAGCGATCAGGGCGGCGAACATCAGCAGCCCCTGGGCCACGTCGGTGAGCGTGGCACCGAGGAACCCGCCGAACAGGGTGTAGACCATGGTGATGGCCGCGACGATGAGCATCCCGGCCATATAGTTCAGACCGAAGCTCGACTCAAAGAACTTGCCTGCCGCAACCATCCCGGAGGACACGTAGAAGGTGAAGAACACCAGGATGATGATGCCGCAGACGATGCGCAGCAGACGTGTGTTGTCCTTGAGTCGCTGCTCGAAGAAGCTGGGGATGGTGATCGAATCACCGGCCTTCTCGGTGAAGGCACGCAGACGTGGGGCCACGAACTTCCAGTTCACCCAGGCCCCGATGGTCAGACCTACAGCGATCCAGGCTTCGACCAGTCCAGAGAGGTAGATCGCTCCCGGCAGACCCATGAGCAGCCAGCCCGACATGTCAGATGCTCCGGCGCTGAGTGCCGCGACGCTGGGGCGCAGTCCGCGGCCTGCCAGCATGTAGTCGTCGAGGCTGTTCTTGGTCTTGCGGTACGCGAACCAGCCGATGGCCAGCATTCCTGCGAAGTACAGGACGATTGCAATTGTGCGGAAAGTGGTTTCCGTCATTCTTAAGTCGTCTCCTTTTGTAAACCGGGGCGACTCTACAACAGTTTCAGTACTCGACGTGAATCAACTGTGTATTGGCTCCACAGGGCGACGGGAGGAGCGGGGTACCGCTGTTGTCGAGCGTCCGACGGAGAACGCGGCCACTGGCACCGCATGCAGACCATGGTCGTTGAGGAGATAGTCGGAGACAGCGGATCGTGTCTGTGGGCAGTCCTTGATCTCCGAGTGCACGTCAACGCGCAGGTCATGCTGGTCGAGCAGAAGCCACGTTCGCAGCAGGTTTCGCCCCAGCTCGATATCCTGTCTCGCCAGAGAGTCGCCACCTGCGGAAGAGGCGGTGGCGTCCTTGACGAGCACGAGGTGATGCAGCGGCGCGGACCCGTCGGTGGACGCCTGTGCCGGCGACCCTCGGTCTCTCGATGTTCTCCGCACCACCGTGGCCCGCAGGCTGTCCACGAATTCCACGGGTGCCAAGGCCGCCGAGGTGAGCCCACCTATCCACGGCCGCAGGGTGGCCGTGTTGAGTCGGGCGGCGACCGCGGCCAGAGGTCTTGGGATCTGCAGGCAGTCCGCGCTCAACCCGTCTTCGGCGTAGGAGGTCGCTCGGCGGTCGAACCGCAGCCACTCGAGGGTTTCGGTGAAGATGTCAGCATGGGAGTACGAATATCGGGTCGCACGTGCCAGGCTCGTCTCCCACAGGTGATGGGGCACTTCGACGAGTGCCATGCCCTCGACCGGTGCCGTGCCCTCGACCGGTGCCGTGCCCGAGGTAGCCAGCGCCCTTTCGGCGGCACTGAACGCTGAAGCGAAGGGCTCTTCGGCTCGGTGCATCGGCCCCCGATCGACCTGACGGTGATGCAGGTCGGCGGAGGTGAAGTTCGGCCAGAGGTCAGAGGCACCCGACTGGTCGGGGAGGGCTGTGAGGAGCAGTCGGATTTCGAGTGTGGGGCCGCGGCCTCGCACCGATCCGATGCTGACGTCGATGCCCGCCTCGGCGGCGGCGATGGTGAAGGACTCCACCCAACATCCCATGGCCAGATGCAGGTCCTGGGAATTCGGGTCGCCGACCGGAAGGGTGCGGGCCGGATCCACGGCCACGTGCACCTCGGCGGGGGATGCTGGTGTCGTCGCAGGAGCGAAATGAGGAATCCAGGGCTGAGTGTTGTGCGCCGAGGGGGAGCGAGCCGCGTGTGCGAAGAGCTCAGCGATGAGAGTCGCGGTGATCGGCATCATCGTCCGTGCTCCTCGAGCGGGACGGGAGTGCTGGCAGCGGTGAGATGCCGGTCGAGGAAGGTGAGTTCGTGCAGGACCCTGCCGCCTGACCTCTCGAAGACCGCGGCCGAGGCGGGATTGTCCTCGGCGATGAACGTCACCCGCAGCCGCCGGTAGCCTCCGGCGGCAAGGCCGGCGTTGAGATCACGGATGACCAGAGAGAGGATGCCCTGGCCCTGGAAGCGGGGATCGGTGCCCTGAATGATGAGCACAGCATCGCGCAGGCGTCGACGGTTGATGACGAGTTCGAGGATTGCGCGCGGTCCGAGCCGACCGCCGTGCCTGCGCAGGATCGGCACGGGGTCGGGGATGACGAGAGTGAAACACCGGGAAGGTGCAGCCTCGGGCTCGTCGCTGCCGACGATGTCGAGGACGAGAGCGGGATCCATGAGCGCAGGCAACCCTGCCATCTGGGACTGCAGCTGGGCGCGCGAGATCTGGGTGTAGTACGGCAGCTGTGCGAATGCGGCATTGAGCGTCGGCAGCAGTCTGCGGGCGAAGGCACGTAGACCGGTGCGGGAGACCCTGCGCCTGCGTAGGCCGTGCTGAGCCCATTCGGACTCGGAGACGGCGGTGGCCCGCGCGGCAGGGATCGAGCCGACCTCGACCTCCCAGGTGTGGGCTCGGCCCCAGTCGGCGAATCCCGCGCTGTGGAACGAAGGCGCGAAGAAAGCGGGGTTCCAGGCGGAGTCGAAGAAGCCTGGATGCTCGGTGCCGGACAGCAGCAGACCGCCGGTGACATTGGGCAGGGGGGAGACGGGACCGAAGAGCCGTTCGGCCGCGAGCTCCCTGGCCCGTGTGGTGAGGAAGGCGATGAGGTGGTCAAGTGCAGCCTCGTCGGCGGCCTCGATCGCGCCGAAGAAGAGCGTTGTCGGAGCGTGCCCGGCAGCCGAGGGTTCAGGATCCGATACTGCGATCTTCTGGGCCAGTTCCGGCGAGCGATGGCAGATGGTGCGAGCGACGGCCCGACCGGCTGTGTCGAGGATGAGCCACAGTTCGACGGGTTCACTGAACCATCCTCGGTGGGCGAACCACTCTTTGATGTCTGAGGTGAAGAGGGGCACGTAGTGCTCCGAGTCGCCTCGCTGCGCGGCCAACTGCGGTGCCAGCTCAATGAAGTCGGCCAGATCCTGACGAGTCCTGACCCGTTTCGCCTTCATTCGGTGTCGACCTTCATTCGGAGCTGAGCTTGGTGAATTGGTCGATCATGCCCAGCCGGGAGTCCTCGGCCCGGAACTCTCCATTCGTGTAGCCCCACTCCTCGGCGTTGAGGATGCGGATGAATCCGCCCTTCGCCGGGGACGAGCCTGCGCCGCCGACAAGCCATTTCATGATCTCGACGTGTTCAGGGGTGCGGGCATACTTCATGAGGTCATCCCGAGTCGCGAAGGCGACGATGAGGCCGATGCGGTCGGGGAATTCGTAATAGCTGCGGTGCCACATGTACCCGGGCGCCCGTTTGAGTCCCTTCGCCAGTTTGGGCCAACGCCGCAGCTGACCCACCATCACCAGGGGATTGCGATACCTGTTTGCGCCGAGGAAAACCACCTCGGCGCGGGCCTGGGGTGGGGCCTTGGAGAAATCATTCGATCTCATGGGTTCCATTCCTTCGCTGGATGATGGGTGCTGACGTTTCAGGTCCTCTGGACGTACACGTTCTTGATCTTGGCGACATCGGCCGTGAACGGACCGGTGGCGAAATCGTGGATCTCGATGTGGATCTCCGCGGTCGTCGGATCTTCCTTCATGCTCTGTGCGAAGTCTCGGGACACCGAGGCTAGGTGGCCCAGGACTCCGGCTTGGATGGTCTCGGCCATCTCGGCGCGCTCAGGTGCCGACAGCTCCTGGCTGTCCTCGCGCAACTGGATGTGCAGAGTCGGGCGCTGTTCATGGTTGTGCGTCTCACGCAGTTCGATCCGGAAGGACTCGATGAGATGAGCCTGCGGGTTGTCGCGGTAGAGCCCGTTCTCGATGTCGAGCGGGTAGATGTTGGCACCCATATACGAGATGGTGGAATCGGCGCGGCCGAAGAGGAGCACGAACGGCAGCTTCATGCCGTTGTCGGCGAACGCCGTGGAGCATTCGGCGGCCAGCTGCGGATGCCTGCGGGTGAGTTCGACCATGCGGGGGAAGTCGATGAGGGTCGCCTCGTCGCCGATGTTGTAGCGCAGCCGTGGGCTCATCACCGCAGCGGAGTTGATCGTCGCGACGAGTTCCCCGGATTCGTTCGTCTCCAGATAGGTCTCGAGAGGGTTGTACTGGAAGACCATCGGCACTCGGGATTCGGAAGGTCCGAGCACCTCGGCGCGGAAGTCGAGGTCGTGGGCCAGGGCCCGGCGGATGACGACGGAGAGATCGGACTCGCCGGCCATGCCGATCGTGAGGTCGCTGGCTCCGTATCCGGAGTAGACCCGATGGAAGCGTGACTGCACGTAGTCGCGCAGGCCCTCGGTCATGGCCTCACCCCCGACGAAGCCGTTGAGCCGGAACTCGTCCCAGACTCCGGGTTCGGAGTCCATCCGATCGACGAGGTGTTTGAGGAACGGGGGATAGGCGCTGATGAGGTAGGTGTGGCCCGGTCCGAAATGGGCCATCGTGTCGAGGATCTTCTCGAGGTCGGGGCCGGTGTTCTTCACCATGGCGACCTTGGCCATCGCCAGGCCCGTATTCGTTCCCGTGGCCCATGCGCCCATGGAGAAGGCGTTGATGCAGAAGAGGTCCTTGTCTTTGAAGAGCATCGTCACGTAGCCGGCGACGTTCTTGTGGACGGTGTCGAGTTCCTTCTTCGACCGCATCCAGTTGAAGGGTGTGCCGGAGGAGCCGGACGATTCGTCGACGACCGTGCCGGCTCGTTGGATCCGTCCGTCCCAGCAGCGGTGCTCCTCACTGTACCGGCGCACGAAATCATCCTTGGACGTCGGCGTATAGGCATCGAGGTCCCACCATCTGAAGGTGAAGCCGGTTCGTGCGAGATAGTCCTGATAGGCCGGAACATCGAGTGAGGCCTGTTGGCAGATCATCCACGCATTGAGCTTCGCAAAGGGTTCGAGGCCCGGATGGTAGTGCTTGGCCGTGAACCTCCAGATCGCCGGGTGGAGTCGGTAGGCTCCGTAGGCTGCTGTGAGTCCGACGTTGGCCAGGCGCAGGACGGCCTGGCGGGCCAGATTCACCGGACCGCGGGGGATCGGCAGGCGTTGGAGATCGGCGGCAACTCTGGTCTGGGGCTGGCTCATAATGTGACCGTAGCCCAGGTCACCGATCCCCGGGCGGCAAATTTCGAATTTGTGTCAGAATCGCATCATCAACCCGCCGAGGTGGCCGGACCTGCCGGTGGTCTCGCCGAGGTGGTCGGATCAGTTGAAGACGACCGTGCGGTGGCCGTCCATGAGGACTCGGCCCTCGGCATGCCAGGCCACGGCCCGTGCAAGCACGGCGGCCTCGACGTCCTGACCGCGCTGAACGAAGTCGGCGATATTGCGGTTGTGATCGACACGGGCGACGTCCTGTTCGATGATCGGGCCCTCATCAAGGTCAGGGGTGACGTAGTGGGCGGTGGCACCGATGATCTTGACCCCGCGGGCGTGTGCCTGGTGGTAGGGCTTGGCCCCCTTGAAGCTGGGCAGGAACGAATGGTGGATGTTGATGACCCGCCCCTCCAACCGAGCACACAGATCGGGGGAGAGGATCTGCATGTACCGGGCGAGGACGATGAGCTCGACGTCGAGGCTCTCGACGAGGTGACTCAGCCTCGCCTCGGCGGCCTCCTTCGTGTCCCGGGTGATCGGAATGTGGTGGAAGTCGTGGCCGTGGAACTCGGCGAGTGAGCGCAGCGAATCATGATTGCCGGCCACTCCGACGATGTCGATGGGCAGCTGCCCTGAGCTCTGCTGGAACAGCAGGGTGTTGAGGCAGTGGGCGGCCTTGGACACGAGGACGAGGGTCCGCGTCTTCTTCTCCACCGGTTGGAGACTGAGCGTCATGTCGAAACGGTGGGCCGCCTCGGCGAGGGCAGACTCCAGAGTCGTGGCCTCGGCATCCGCGCTCGTGACGAACTGGACTCGGAGGAAGAACTGCAGAGAATCGGGGGAGGAGAACTGCTGGGACTCGGTGATGTTGGCCCCGAGTGAGGCCAGAACCCCGGTCACGGCGTGGACGATTCCGGTTGCGTCCGGGCAGGTGACTCGCAGGATCCATTCTCGACTCATGCGCTCGATTCTAATCGCCTGCCCCACGCTGCCCCGCAACCGGCCCATCATCCGGATGACGAACGGCCCATCGGTGTGATCTGGTTCGCTGTTAGCATTGATTTCGGGTACTCGCGGAGCCGATCGCGGCGTCCCACTCATCACTTTGGATGCCACAGGAGTGTACACATGACTGATAACACGATGCAGGCCTCGCTTGCAGACATCGATCCCCAGATTGCGGAAGTCCTCGACCAGGAGCTGGGTCGCCAGCGTTCGACTCTGGAGATGATCGCCTCGGAGAACTTCGTGCCGCGCGCCGTGCTGCAGGCACAGGGCTCCGTGCTGACGAACAAGTACGCCGAGGGCTACCCGGGCAAGCGCTACTACGGTGGCTGCGAGTACGTCGATGTCGCTGAGACCCTGGCCATCGACCGGGCCAAGAGCCTCTTCGGTGCCGAATACGCCAACGTGCAGTCGCACTCGGGTGCCTCCGCCAACGCTGCCGTGATGCACGCGCTCGCCCGCCAGGGTGACAAGATGCTCGGTCTCTCCTTGGCCCACGGTGGTCACCTGACACACGGCATGAAGATCAACTTCTCGGGCCGCCTCTACGACGTCGCCTCCTACGAAGTCGATCCCGACACTTACCGCATCGACATGGACAAGGTGCGCGAGCGGGCGCTCGAACACCGTCCAGAGGTCATCGTCGCAGGTTGGTCCGCCTACCCGCGTCAGCTCGACTTCCAGGCCTTCCGCGACATCGCCGACGAGGTCGGAGCGAAGCTCTGGGTCGACATGGCCCACTTCGCCGGTCTCGTCGCCGCCGGCCTGCATCCGAACCCTGTGCCCTTCGCCGACGTCGTGTCCTCGACGGTGCACAAGACCATCGGCGGCCCTCGCTCGGGCTTCATCCTCGGCAAGGAGGAGTACGCGAAGAAGCTGAACTCCGCAGTCTTCCCGGGGCAGCAGGGTGGACCTCTGATGCACGTGATCGCCGCGAAGGCAGTGGCGTTCAAGTTGGCCGCCTCTGAAGAGTTCAAGGCTCGTCAGGAACGGACCGTGCGCGGTGCTCAGATCCTGGCCGAGCGTCTCCTGGCCGACGACGTCGCCAACGCCGGAGCCACGGTCCTCACCGGAGGCACCGACGTTCACCTGGTCCTCGTCGACCTGCGCAACTCAGCCTTGGACGGACAGCAGGCGGAGGATCTGCTGCATGAGGTCGGAATCACGGTCAACCGCAATGCCGTTCCGTTCGACCCCCGTCCGCCCATGGTGACCTCCGGTCTGCGCATCGGCACCCCTGCTCTGGCCACCCGTGGGTTCGGCGATGCCGAATTCACCGAGGTCGCCGACGTCATCGCCGAAGCACTCAAGCCCGGTGCGAACGTCGAGGCCCTCAGCGCTCGGGTCGAGAAGCTCAGCGACAACTTCCCCCTCTACGAAGATCTGGAGCAGTACTGATGACAGCACAGATCCTTGATGGCAAGGCCTGTGCGAAGGAGATCAAGGACGAGCTGCGGACTGCCGTCGCGAACCTGGCCGAGCGGGGCATCGTCCCCGGCTTGGCCACGGTCCTCGTCGGCGAGGATCCCGGTTCGAAGTGGTACGTGGCCGGTAAGCACCGTGACTGCGCCGAGGTGGGCATCCATTCCATCCGTCGTGACCTGCCGGAATCGGTGAGCCAGGACGAGCTCCTGTCGGTCATCGACGAGCTCAACGCCGATGACGAATGCACCGGGTACATCGTGCAGCTGCCGTTGCCGTCCCACATCGACACGGACACCGTGCTCGAACGCATCGATCCGGCCAAGGACGCGGACGGGCTGCATCCGACCAACCTCGGTCGGCTCATGCTCAACGTCAACCGGGAGATCACGACCCCGCTGCCGTGCACCCCTCGCGGGGTCATCGAACTCATGCAGCGCAACGGCATCGAGCTGGCCGGCAAGCACGTTGTGGTCGTGGGCCGCGGCGTCACCGTCGGCCGGTCGATCGGCGCACTGCTGACTCGCCGTGAGTACAACGCCACGGTGACACTGACCCACACCGGGACGAAGAATCTGCCCGAGCTGCTGGCTCAGGCCGACATCATCGTCGCCGCCGCAGGATCGGCCCGGATCGTGACCGCCGATGCGGTCAAGGACGGTGCCGTCGTCCTCGACGTCGGAGTCTCACGCGAAGAGGACCCGGAGACCGGGAAGTCGAAGATCGTGGGAGACGTGGACCCTGCCGTCGCCGAGGTGGCGGCTTGGGTGTCCCCGAATCCCGGAGGAGTCGGGCCCATGACTCGGGCACTGCTTCTCAAGAACGTCGTCGACGTGGCCGAACGCGCTGCGGCGGCCGCCTGAACCGAACGACAGTCAGAGACTGACGGCCTCCCACATCTGTGTGTGGGAGGCCGTCAGTCTCTGTTGTGCTGGTCAGACCAGTGTGTGCGCTCTTCGGCTCACTCCTCGAGGAGTTTGAGTTCGAAGAACACACGCGGATTTCCGGCACCCGCGTAGTCTTCGATGAGTTCACCGCTGAACCCGAGCGAAGAGTGGAATGAGATCGCTGCTGAGGAATCCGGCATGGTTGTCGCCTGCACCGATGAGACACCGAGCTTGCGCGCGTGCTCGATGAAATACTGGTACAGGTGCCGACCGATGCCCTGATGGCGGAAATCAGTTCGAGCCGCAACCAGATGGATGTACGCAGGGCCGTCATGGGGGATGACGCCGAGCAGATAGCCGACGATCTCCGAACGATGCCTGGCAACCAAGCCTGAGGTCACGAACTGATGGAACCAATAGGCATCGTGATCGCCGCTGAGGTCCCTGTCTCCCCAGAAGTTCTTCTGCGCACCGAGCAGGAACTCTCGCATCTCACGGGCGTCTACTTCGTCGAGCGGGCTGATGCTCAGCTGCTCAGAATCGAAAGTCTCGTCTACGGCCATTGCGCCTCCTGAAATATGCTTCTTTCCATCACTGTATAACGCCCAGGCCCGGATGAGTAGTGCGCTCATGCCATGATAGGACACATGATTCGGATTGCATCAGTCAACGTCAACGGAGTACGAGCGGCATGGAGAAAGGGGATGCCCACCTGGGTCGATACTGCGAAACCTGACTTCATCACGCTGCAGGAAGTCCGGGCAGCCAACGACATCGCCCTCAAGGTGCTCGAGGACACCGGGTACACCACGATCAGCCATGACGCCGAGGCGAAGGGACGTGCCGGAGTCGCCGTCATGGCTCGGAACGAGCCCGTCGAGGTCCGTGAAGGACTCGGGACGGACGGGTACTTCGATCGGGCCGGTCGATGGCTGGAGACGGACTACCGCCTCGGCGACGGATCGCTGCTGACTCTCGTCTCGGCCTATGTCCATTCCGGTGAGGTCGACACTCCCAAACAGGAGGACAAGTACCGCTTCCTCGACCGGATGACGCTGCGCCTGCCTGAACTGGCGAAACAGGCCGATCACGTGCTCATCACCGGTGACCTCAACGTCTGCCACACCGAACGGGACCTGAAGAACTGGAAGGCCAACCGCAAGAAGGCCGGGTTCCTGCCCGAGGAGCGCGCCTACTTCGACGGTTTCTTCGGCGAGGTGGGCTACGTCGATGTGCACCGCGACCTCAGCGGAGATGTCGACGGCCCCTACACCTGGTGGTCCATGCGCGGGCAGGCCTTTGACAACAACGCCGGGTGGCGCATCGACTACCAGATGGCGACACCGGCACTCGCGAAGGCGGCAGTCAAAGCAACGGTGGACAAGGCCGACAGCTGGGCCGAACGCTGGTCCGATCATGCGCCGCTGGTCATCGACTACGATCTGCCGGCTCCGAAGTAGTCTTCGCAGGCCGGCCGGCTAGGTGTGTGAGGAGCAGAGAAGCTCTTCCTCACCGTCGGCTCGGCCGGAGTAATCCGACATCGTTGCCGTTGTGTGCTCGCGACTGCCGCCATCGGCATCTCGCACGGGGGTGGTCTGCGAAGATGCGGGTGTGAAGTGGCATCATAGTTCTATGATGACTTCTTCTCAGCCACGCACCGTTTCCGGTATTCAGGCCACCTCGGACTCACTTCACCTGGGGAACTACATCGGAGCTCTGCAGCAGTTCGTGGCGCATCAGGAGTCACACGATGCCTTCTACTTCATCGCGAACATGCACGCGATCACCGTCGAGCAGGATCCCACGGATCTGCGCGAACGGACCCTGCGCACGGCGGCGCAGTTCATTGCGGCCGGCATCGATCCGGAGAAGTCGACGATCTTCGTCCAGTCTCAGGTCCCCGCGCACCCGCAGCTGTCATGGGTCCTCGAATGCACCACGTCCATGGGCGAGGCCAGTCGGATGACGCAGTTCAAGGACAAGTCGGCCAAGCAGGACCACGTGTCCCTGGGCCTGCTCACCTATCCCGCACTGATGGCCGCCGACATCCTCCTCTACAACCCGCAGATGGTGCCCGTGGGTGAGGACCAGCGCCAGCACCTCGAACTCACGAGGAACTTGGCCGAACGCTTCAACTACCGGTTCGGTGAGACCTTCGTCGTCCCCGAGGCACAGATCCTCAAAGCCACCGCGAAGATCTACGACCTGCAGAACCCTTCGGCCAAGATGTCGAAGTCCCTGCCCAGCCCACTGGGGCGCATCGACCTCCTTGATGAGGCGAAGTCCCTGACGAAGAAGATCAAGTCTGCTGTCACCGACGACGGCAAGGAGATCGCCTACGACCCGGAGGCCAAGCCCGGAGTCTCGAACCTGCTCACGATCTACTCCTCCCTGACCTCCCGGTCGGTCGACGACATTGTGGCAGAGTACGAAGGGAAGATGTACGGCCACCTCAAGGTCGACCTGGCCGAGGTCGCCGTCGAGACGCTCGCACCGATACGTGAGCGCACCAATGAGCTCCTGCAGGACCGGGCTCAGCTCCAGACGATCCTCGACGCCGGTGCTGAGAAGGCCAATGAGATCGCCGAGGTGACCCTGCGAGACGTCTATGACAAGGTCGGCTTCATCTGAGGCAGTCCCGGTCCGATCCGACCGCGTTCCCGCCAGCCCCCATTCCAGCCCGACCCGAGCAGACCTGACCCGACGTGCGACGAGTGTGAAGGAAGAACCGTGGCGAAGAAGAAACCCGAAGAAGGACCGCTGAACCTCAGTCCGGACATGCTGCACACCGCGGCCCGGCTGGAAGACCGCTTCAACGGCTGGCTGCAGAACCGCGCCACCGACCACACCTATCAGCGCACGGTCATCGCCTATGACACCTACGGCGGAACCGGGTGGGTGAGAGTGCTCGGCCGATTGGTGCTGACGCCGACCGGCCAACCGGCGGCGGACGTGGAGGCGAGCATTCGCGGCTGGAGGTCCTTCGTCAGTGTGCCCCTGCCCAATGACACGGCCTGGGTGCGCGTCAACGACGAAGAGCATATGGTCACCGCCGACCGCGGCGGCATCATCGACACAGTGATACCCGGAGACTTCGACCCGGGAGAGACCGAAATCGAACTGTGGACCGACGGGTCTCTCGTCGATTCCGCCAACGTGCGGATCATCGGTGAGGACTCGACGTTCGGCATCATCTCCGACATCGACGACACCGTCATGGTCACCTCATTGCCACGGCCGTTCCTGGCTGCCTGGAACACCTTCGTCCTCAGCGAACATGCCAGATCGCCGGTGGCAGGAATGGCGGTCCTCTACGACCGAATCACCTATATGCGCCCCAACACTCCGATGGTCTACCTCTCAACGGGTGCATGGAATTCGGCGCTGACGATCAAACGGTTCCTGTCTCGCAATCTCTACCCGATGGGGCCGCTGCTGCTGACCGACTGGGGGCCGACGACGACTCGGGCCTTCCGCTCGGGCAAGGAGCACAAACGCAACTCTCTGGAGCGGCTCTCGCGTGAGTTCCCGTGGATGAAATGGCTGCTCATCGGCGACGATGGTCAGAAGGACGAAGAGGTCTACGGGGAATTCGTGGACAATCACCCCGACAACGTCGCCGCCGTCGCCATCCGCCAGCTCACCGTCGGGGAAGCAGTCTGGGCCGGTGGCCGCTCGAAGCGCCACGGGCGCGGTCAGGGCGTGCCGTGGATCTATGCCCCGGACGGCGCAGGGCTGTCATCGCGCCTGACCGAACGGGGCATCATCTCCACGATCTGAGCTCGCGCCCAGACCGGTCTCGCCTCCCAGACCGGTCTCGCCTCAGAGGCGGGCGCTGAGTTCCTTCTTCGCCGCTTCGTATTCTGCAGCGAAGCCCTCGACGAGCTCTGCGGTGGTGCGCTTGGCACCGAGGACGCCGATGCCCTGTCCTGAGCCCCAGATGTCCTTCCACGCCTTGGAGTCCGAGCCGTCCTTCGTGCCGAAGTCCATCTTCGTCGGATCGGCGTCGGGCAGGTTGTCGGGATCCAGTCCCGAGGCGGTGATCGACCCGCGCAGGTAGTTGCCCTTGACCCCGGTGAAGTAGCTGGAGTAGACGACGTCTTCGGCTGCGGAGTCGACGATCATCTGCTTGTAGTCGTCGACGACGTTGGCCTCGGTCGTGGACAGGAAGGCCGAGCCCACATAGGCGCAGTCTGCCCCGGCGGCCAGGGCTGCGAGGACCGAGCGGCCGTGTGCAATGGCGCCCGAGAGCAGCAACGGCCCGTCGAACCAGGTCCGGATCTCCTGGACCAAAGCGAAGGGGGAGAGCGCTCCGGCATGCCCGCCGGCACCGGCGGCCACGGCGATGACGCCGTCGGCGCCCTTCTCCACAGCCTTATGCGCGAATTTGTTGTTGATGACGTCGTGGAGGACGATGCCGCCGTAGGAGTGGACGGCCTCGTTGACCTCTTCACGCGCGCCCAGGGACGTGACCACGATGGGCACCTGGTGGCGAACCACCTCGGCGAGGTCTTCTTCCAAGCGGTTGTTCGAGCGGTGAACGATGAGGTTCACTGCGAACGGTGCCGCGGGCCGGTCAGGGTTCGCCGAGGTGAACGCGGCGTTGGACTCCCTGATCTCGTCCAGCCAGTCGGTGAGCATCGCAGCCGGCCGGGCGTTGAGAGTGGGGAAGGAGCCGATGATGCCGGCCTGGCACTGGGCCTTGACCAGTTCGGGCCCCGATGCGATGAACATGGGAGAGCCGAAGACCGGCAGCCGCAGCTGGGGGAGAAGATTGGCAAAAGAATTCATAGTGCCTCCTTTGGGTGGATGAACATTTCCACTCTAACTGAACGATTGTTAAAAGTGATCACGGGAACAGAGACGACGATGGCGCAGACGAGTTCGACTCGTCTGCGCCATCGTTCATCTACTGCTTTCCAGTGCCTGCGGCGAGTTGCCGGGGTCAGACACTGAGGATCAGGAATCCGTGAAGTTCGCGTCCCGCTTCTCGACGAACGCGGCCATTCCCTCGGACTGGTCGTTTGTGGCCAGGCTCGAGTGGAAGAGGCGACGTTCGTACTTCAGTCCCTGCTCGAGGGTCGTTTCGAAAGCGGTGTTGACCGCTTCCTTGACCATCGCCGAGGCGATGCGGGACTTGGACGCGATCGTCTGCGCGATCTCGTTGGCCGTTGACAGCAGTTCCTCGGGCTCGACGATGCGTGCGACTAGACCCGAACGTTCGGCCTCCTCGGCATCCATCATGCGCCCGGTCAGGCACATATCCATGGACTTGGCCTTGCCGATGGCCCGAGTCAGTCGCTGGGAGCCGCCCATGCCCGGGAGGACGCCGAGGTTGATCTCCGGCTGGCCGAACTTCGCCTTCGTCGAGGCGATGAGGATGTCACCCATCATCGCCAGCTCGCAGCCGCCGCCGAGGGCGAAGCCGTTGACAGCGGTGATGACCGGTTTGCGGACGTCGGTGAGGCGTGTCCAACCGGCGAACCAGTCGGCTTTGTATGCAGTGGCGAAGTCGAGGTCTGACATCTCCTTGATGTCGGCGCCGGCGGCGAAGGCCTTGCCGCTGCCGGTGATGATGATCGCCTTGACCTCGTCATCGGCGTCGAAGCCGGCGGCCGCGTCGGTGATGTCGGTGAGCACCTGCATGTTCAGCGCGTTGAGAGCCTTCGGACGGTTGATCGTGATGGTGGCAACGCCCTGGTCGACGGCCGTGAGGATCGTTTCGTAGTCGCTCATGCGAACACCTTCTCTTCGTGGTCGGTGGTGAGGATGTCGTTGACTGTTTCGTCGCTGACCTCGGCGAACGAGGCCGGAGACCAATGTGGGTTGCGGTCCTTGTCGATGACCTGCGCGCGGATTCCCTCTTTGAGGTCCGGCAGTCGGGTCAGGGCGACGGCGGCGCGGTAGTCCTGTTCGAGGACATCGGCCAGGGTCATGTCTCCGGCCTTGCGGACGGCTGCCAGGGTGACCTTCACCGAGGTGGGAGCCTTGGTTTCGATCAGTTGTCCGGTGGCATTGGCGTCGGGGTTCTCATGCGCGGCCAAGGCAGCGACGATGTCTTCGGCGCGATCTGCGGCGTAGCACTCGTTGATCCAGCCAGCAGCCTCGGCGAGTTCGTTCTCCGGGGCCTCGGAAGTGTGGCGGGCGATGGTCTCTTCGACATCACCGCCGGCTTCGAGCTCGGCGATGAGTTCTGGGACATCGGCATCGAGCACGTAGTAGTCGGCCAGGCCCATGGCCAGCGCTGCTCCGGCGCCGACAGGCTGTCCGGTCAGTGCCAGGTGGGTGCCCAGTTCGCCCGGGGCGTTGGCCAGCAGGTGTGTGCCGCCGACGTCGGGGAACAGGCCGATTCCGGTCTCCGGCATCCCGATCTTCGTGGAGTCGGTGACGATGCGGTGTGAACCGTGGCCCGAGATTCCGACGCCGCCGCCCATCGTAATGCCGTTCATGATCACGACATAGGGTTTGGGGAATTCGGAGATCGCATGGTTCATCTTGTATTCGCGATTCCAGAATCGGGCGTTCTCATCGGTTCCGGCCACTATGTCGCTGTAGACGGCCTTGATGTCGCCGCCGGCACACAGTCCGCGTTCGCCGCGACCAGTGACCAGAACGGTGTTGATCGAGTCGTCGTCATGCCAGCTCTTGAGGGCGTCATCGATGGCGCCCACCATCTCTTGGCTCAGTGCGTTGATCAGCTTCGGTCTGTTGAGCTCGATCCGGCCCACTCCGTTGGTGATCGAGGTGATCACCGAAGATTCCGTCGGCGGTGCCGAGGTCTCTGTTGTCATATCAGCCCACTCCTGTGCTCTTGCGCGAAATGATCACGCGCATGATTTCGTTGGTGCCTTCCAGAATCTGGTGGACGCGCAGGTCACGCACCAGCTTCTCAATTCCATACTCTGTCAGATAGCCGTAGCCGCCGTGCAACTGGAGTGCCCTATTGGCGACATCGAAGCCCGAATCTGTGGCTGTCAGCTTGGCCATTGCCGAGAGCAGCGAGGTGTTCGGGTCGCCTGAGTCGTAGGCGCTGGCGGCCCGCCACAGGAGGGAGCGGGCGGCTTCGAGTTTGGTCTGCATCTCTGCGACTTCGAATCGCAGGGCCTGGAATGCGGAGAGTTCGGTGCCGAAGGCCTGTCGTTCGCCCATGTAGTCGATGGCCTTCTCCAGCGCGGACTGCCCACCGCCGAGTGAGCATGCCCCGATGTTGAGTCGGCCTCCGTCGAGTCCGGACATGGCGATCTTGAATCCCTGACCGGGTTCGCCGAGGAGGTTCTCCTTCGGTACGCGCACATTTTCCATGATGACCTGTCGGGTCGGTTGCGCACGCCATCCCATCTTCTGTTCGTTGGGGCCGAAGGAGAGACCTTCCATGCCCTTTTCGAGGATGAATGCGGAGATTCCGCGCGATCCGTCCTGGCCGGTTCGTGCCATGACCAGGTAGGTCTCGGAGGTGCCGGCACCGGAGATGAACTGCTTGACCCCGTTGAGGACATAGGAATCGCCGTCCTCTCTCGCCGAGGTGCGCAGGGCGGCGGCATCGGAACCGGCGTTGGGTTCGGTGAGGCAGTAGCTGCCGAGGTGGTCCATCGAGACCAGGGGAGACAGGTACTTCTCCTTCTGTGCGGCATCACCGTACTTGTCGATCATCCACGCCACCATGTTGTGGATGGAGATGTATGCGGCGACCGAGGGGCAGGCGGTCGACATCGCTTCGAAGATGAGGGCGGCGTCCATGCGCCCCATACCGGTTCCGCCGGCCTCTTCGCTGACGTAGATTCCGCCCATTCCCAGATCTGCCGAGCGTTTGATGACGTCGA
This sequence comes from Brevibacterium sp. BDJS002, assembly GCF_028201555.1. Classification (NCBI taxonomy): domain Bacteria; kingdom Bacillati; phylum Actinomycetota; class Actinomycetes; order Micrococcales; family Brevibacteriaceae; genus Brevibacterium; species Brevibacterium sp. BDJS002. The sequence continues at coordinate 1,395,795 of NZ_CP116392.1, forward strand.
CGGGGAAGTGGTGTTCGGCGTCCCACTCCAGAGCGTGCGGAGCGATCTCGGAATCGGCGAATTCGCGCACCATACCGGAGATCGTCTGTTGTTCTTCGGTGAGACCGAACGGCAGGGCAGCTGCTGTGCTGCGGGACATTGTTCCTCCACGGATAGGGCTATTCACGACCGAGGCTGATCGTTGACGTGATGATGTTCACCACGATACGGAGAAATTACTTGGACGTCCAACTAAATCTCGGCAGTGAGCTCCTGGGGGAACTGTTCAGGAGGAGGGCAGGAGGTTCAGGCGTGGTCTTCGAGCTCGGACCGCAGCGATTCGAGATGGGGGATGAGCTCACCCAGATCGGCCCGGGCCAGTGCCGGTGAGCTGAAGACCTCGTCGTTCAGGGCGGCAGTTGCACGGGAGGAGAGTTCGCGGCCGATCTCGGTCAGCTCGACGAGTGTGGTGCGACGATCGTCGGGGTGGCTGCGTCGCTTGACGAGGCCTGCCTTCTCCAGCCGATCGACCGAATTCGTCGTCGAGGTGGCGTGAACCTGGAGACGGGCCGAGATCTTCGACATCGGCAGGGTCCCTGATTTCGTGAAGGAGAGAAGAGTGAGGACCTCATAGCGTGAGAAGGTCAGTGCGAATGGTTTGAGTGCGGCATCGACCTTGGCCAAGAACAGCTGATGGACCCTCATCACCGAGATCACGGTGGTCATGCCATCGGTGGAGTCGTCCCAACCGTGGGCAAGCCACTGTTTCCTGGATTCCTCGATCGGGTCGAGTCTGCTCGGTGCTGTCTTTTCGGCCGCCATTGTCGACAGTGTAGTGAAGTGAGAAGATAAGCGCATGTGTGGTCGACTCAATATGTCTCTCGATCCGGCAGATCTCGCCGATGAGCTTCGCCTTGACGTGATCTCCTATGACTACACGCCCAGATATAACGTGCCACCAGGCTCCTTCGTGCCGATCGTCGTCGAACGGCTCGATGACAGCGGACAGCTGACCCGTCGACTGGAGACCGCTTCATGGGGGCTGGTCCCCGGGTGGGCGAAGGACACCAAGATCGGGTTCAAGGCCTTCAACGCGAGATCGGAGACGGTTCTCGAGAAGCCGATGTTCAGACAGTCCATCAAGAGACGACGCTGCGCACTTCCGATCCCCGGCTACTACGAGTGGGAGACCACGGAAGCCGGTAAGCAGCCATGGATGATGTCGGCAGCAGGGGCCGACCCTCTGTTCATGGCGGGCCTCTTCGAATTCTGGAAGCAGCCGGACCATTCCTGGTTGGTGTCGACGACGATACTGACCATGGAGGCGGCAGGACATCTGCAGGACGTCCACCATCGGATGCCGGTGTTCCTCGAACGCGGCGCCGTTGATGGGTGGATCGACCCAGCAGTGCCGAGCGCCGATGTTCCTCCGTTGTTGGAATCGACCCTGGAGCAGGTGGACCCGGCGAGCGTGACTCGTCATAAAGTGGGCAAATCCGTGGGGAATGTTCGCAACGACGGTCCGGAGCTCACTGCGCCCGTTGCCTGACTGCTCATTCAGGCCTGCTCACTCAAGAGTGAACAGACTGACCTGCCTCCGAATCGGTCTTCCTCAGCGGTGCCGGACGGGACCGAATAAGCCCGTTTTGCGAAGCAGTCGGGAAGTGTGTAGTGTGTACCGAGTTGCCAGCCCGCAAGGAACGGCAACAGTCGCTCTGATCAGGTTTGATTGCAGCAAATTGAAGATGAACTTCAAGTTGCGAAGATCGAAACAACACTGTAGAGTAAATATCCGCTGGTACGGCGGGCCGCAAGGCAGAAAGTACACAATTGAAACTGACACCCCCAGTGAACACGCCCCAATAATTGGGTCTGTGGTGATGGGTGAGTGTTTGTGGTTTGAGAATCCAATAGCGTGTTTGTTTGAACAAATAGTGATGCCAGAAACATTAAGTATTTCTGGTAAGACAATCACATGTTCACACATTTGTGGCCTCCCCTCGCCGGGTGGTCACGCCAGCATGTGTGGACATGATTAATTGGTCAGCCTCGGTCACCCCGTGATCGTTGGTTGGCTGTCTTGCTGGGATTCATTCGTAACATAATTTTTTTATGGAGAGTTTGATCCTGGCTCAGGACGAACGCTGGCTGCGTGCTTAACACATGCAAGTCGAACGCTGAAGCCCTGGTGCTTGCACCGGGGTGGATGAGTGGCGAACGGGTGAGTAACACGTGAGTAACCTGCCCCCGACTTCGGGATAAGCCCGGGAAACTGGGTCTAATACCGGATATGACCATGACTCGCATGTGTGATGGTGGAAAGTTTTTTCGGTTGGGGATGGGCTCGCGGCCTATCAGTTTGTTGGTGAGGTAATGGCTCACCAAGACGACGACGGGTAGCCGGCCTGAGAGGGCGACCGGCCACACTGGGACTGAGACACGGCCCAGACTCCTACGGGAGGCAGCAGTGGGGAATATTGCACAATGGGGGAAACCCTGATGCAGCGACGCAGCGTGCGGGATGACGGCCTTCGGGTTGTAAACCGCTTTCAGCAGGGAAGAAGCCTTTCGGGGTGACGGTACCTGCAGAAGAAGTACCGGCTAACTACGTGCCAGCAGCCGCGGTAATACGTAGGGTACAAGCGTTGTCCGGAATTATTGGGCGTAAAGAGCTCGTAGGTGGTTGGTCACGTCTGCTGTGGAAACGCAACGCTTAACGTTGCGCGTGCAGTGGGTACGGGCTGACTAGAGTGCAGTAGGGGAGTCTGGAATTCCTGGTGTAGCGGTGAAATGCGCAGATATCAGGAGGAACACCGGTGGCGAAGGCGGGACTCTGGGCTGTAACTGACACTGAGGAGCGAAAGCATGGGGAGCGAACAGGATTAGATACCCTGGTAGTCCATGCCGTAAACGTTGGGCACTAGGTGTGGGGGACATTCCACGTTCTCCGCGCCGTAGCTAACGCATTAAGTGCCCCGCCTGGGGAGTACGGTCGCAAGGCTAAAACTCAAAGGAATTGACGGGGGCCCGCACAAGCGGCGGAGCATGCGGATTAATTCGATGCAACGCGAAGAACCTTACCAAGGCTTGACATACACCAGACCGTTCTGGAAACAGTTCCTCCCCTTTGGGGTTGGTGTACAGGTGGTGCATGGTTGTCGTCAGCTCGTGTCGTGAGATGTTGGGTTAAGTCCCGCAACGAGCGCAACCCTCGTTCTATGTTGCCAGCACGTGATGGTGGGAACTCATAGGAGACTGCCGGGGTCAACTCGGAGGAAGGTGGGGATGACGTCAAATCATCATGCCCTTTATGTCTTGGGCTTCACGCATGCTACAATGGCTGGTACAGAGAGATGCGAGACCGCGAGGTTTTAGCGAATCCCTTAAAGCCAGTCTCAGTTCGGATCGTAGTCTGCAATTCGACTACGTGAAGTCGGAGTCGCTAGTAATCGCAGATCAGCAACGCTGCGGTGAATACGTTCCCGGGCCTTGTACACACCGCCCGTCAAGTCACGAAAGTCGGTAACACCCGAAGCCGGTGGCCCAACCCTTGTGGAGGGGGCCGTCTAAGGTGGGACTGGTGATTGGGACTAAGTCGTAACAAGGTAGCCGTACCGGAAGGTGCGGCTGGATCACCTCCTTTCTAAGGAGCACACATAAGAACCCCAACGTGTCACCCGTACGTGGTGCCGGTTGGGAGCTCAAGGGTGGAACATCATTATTTTCGCTCAACCCGCACAGCGTCGTTAAGGTTCATGCCTTGTCGACGGTGTGATGATGGTGGGCTAGAACGAACACGTTATTGGGTCCTGGAATCACAAACCAACCAGCAATGGTTGGGTGTGGTTTCAACCAACAGGACCAACCCGTCCAGACCAGCAGCCTTCGGTTGTGTGGGTGTGGGTGGTGTTTGGTAGTGGTTTGAGAATCGTATAGTGGACGCGAGCATCAACAGCCCGAACTTTGTTTGGGTTGTTATGTAATGTGATTTTTCTTGTGAAATCTTAGTGTGAAATTTTCGCACACACATTTTGCAACCAAATTTTTTGGGTGTGATGAGTGTGTAAGAGCGCATGGTGGATGCCTTGGCATCAGGAGCCGATGAAGGACGTGGAAATCTGCGATAAGCCTCGGGGAGCCGATAAACGGGCTGTGATCCGAGGGTGTCCGAATGGGGAAACCCCGCCACATGAGAGTGTGGTGACCCGCATCTGAATATATAGGGTGTGTGGAGGGAACGCGGGGAAGTGAAACATCTCAGTACCCGTAGGAAGAGAAAATAAAACATGATTCCGGGAGTAGTGGCGAGCGAAACTGGATCAGCCTAAACCGTGTGCGTGTCAAACGTGCTGGTGTTGCGTATGCGGTGTTGTGGGGAATGCGTGTTCGGTCCAGCATGACCGAGTCGTTGATGTGTGCTGCGTGTAGTCGAAGCTGGTGGGAAACAGTACCGGAGTGGGTGAGAGTCCCGTAGACGAAACATGTGGCCCCGACGATATGTGTTTGCCCGAGTAGCACGATACTCGTGGAATGTCGTGTGAATCTGCCAGGACCACCTGGTAAGGCTAAATACTTCCTGATGACCGATAGCGGATAGTACCGTGAGGGAATGGTGAAAAGTACCCCGGGAGGGGAGTGAAATAGTACCTGAAACCATGTGCTTACAATCCGTCAGAGCCTCCTTGTTGGGGTGATGGCGTGCCTTTTGAAGAATGAGCCTGCGAGTTAGCGGTGCGTGGCGAGGTTAACCCGAGAGGGGTAGTCGTAGCGAAAGCGAGTCCGAATAGGGCGTTTGAGTCGCGTGTCCTAGACCCGAAGCGGAGTGATCTAGCCATGGGCAGGGTGAAGCGTGTGTAAGAGCGCGTGGAGGCCCGCACCCACTTCAGTTGAAAATGGAGGGGATGACCTGTGGTTAGGGGTGAAAGGCCAATCAAACTCTGTGATAGCTGGTTCTCCCCGAAATGCATTTAGGTGCAGCGTTGCGTGGTTCTTGCCGGAGGTAGAGCTACTGGATGGCTGATGGGCCCCACCGGGTTACTGACGTCAACTAAACTCCGAATGCCGGTAAGGTTCAGCGTGGCAGTGAGACAGTGGGGGATAAGCTTCATTGTCGAGAGGGAAACAGCCCAGACCATCAACTAAGGCCCCTAAGCGTGTGCTAAGTGGGAAAGGATGTTCAGTTGCGAAGACAACCAGGAGGTTGGCTTAGAAGCAGCCATCCTTGAAAGAGTGCGTAATAGCTCACTGGTCAAGTGATTGAGCGCCGATAATGTAGCGGGGCTAAGTACACCGCCGAAGTTGTGGCAGCACCCCTTATAGCCGTAATGGTGGGGTGTTGGGTAGGGGAGCGTCGTGCTGGCAGTGAAGTCGCCGTGTGAACGAGTGGTGGAGCCGGTACGAGTGAGAATGCAGGCATGAGTAGCGAAAGACGGGTGAGAAACCCGTCCACCGGATGACCAAGGGTTCCAGGGCTAGGCTAATCCGCCCTGGGTAAGTCGGGACCTAAGGCGAGGCCGACAGGCGTAGTCGATGGACAACCAGTTGATATTCTGGTACCGACGCATAACCGTCAATACCAAAACACACGATACTAACCTCGGTGTTCTTCCGTGATGCCTTCGGGTGTCTGGTTGAAGGATTCTGTGGGACCTGAGTGTGGAGTCGGTAAGCGCGAGGTGTGACGCAGGAAGGTAGCCAGGCCACGCGATGGTAGTCGTGGTCTAAGGTCGTAGCATGTGGGGGTAGGTAAATCCGTCCCCACTCATAGTGTGAGAGCTGATGGGCGCCCCACTTGTGGTGGGGTGATCTGGTGATCCTATGCTGCCGAGAAAAGCATCGGCGTGAGGTTGTGTGTTGCCCGTACCCTATAACCGACACAGGTGGTCAGGTAGAGAATACTAAGGTGATCGAGAGAATCGTGGTTAAGGAACTCGGCAAAATGCCCCCGTAACTTCGGGAGAAGGGGGACCATCCTGGTGAAGCCAACTTGCTTGGTGATGTGCTGGTGGTGGTCGCAGAGGCCAGAGAGAAGCGACTGTTTATTAAAAACACAGGTCCGTGCGAAGATGTAAGTCGATGTATACGGACTGACGCCTGCCCGGTGCTGGAAGGTTAAGAGGACTCGTTAACCCCGTTAGGGGTGAAGCGGAGAATTTAAGCCCCAGTAAACGGCGGTGGTAACTATAACCATCCTAAGGTAGCGAAATTCCTTGTCGGGTAAGTTCCGACCTGCACGAATGGCGTAACGACTTCTCTGCTGTCTCAACCACGAACTCGGCGAAATTGCATTACGAGTAAAGATGCTCGTTACGCGCAGCAGGACGGAAAGACCCCGAGACCTTCACTATAGTTTGGTATTGGGATTCGGTGTGGTTTGTGTAGGATAGGTGGGAGACTGTGAAACTATCACGCTAGTGGTGGTGGAGTCGTCAAGTGAAATACCACTCTGACTATTCTGGATTTCTTAACTTCGGACCCTGATCGGGTTCAGGGACAGTGCCTGATGGGTAGTTTAACTGGGGCGGTTGCCTCCTAAAGAGTAACGGAGGCGCCCAAAGGTTCCCTCAGCCTGGTTGGCAATCAGGTGTCGAGTGTAAGTGCACAAGGGAGCTTGACTGTGAGACGGACGTGTCGAGCAGGAGCGAAAGCTGGGACTAGTGACCCGGCCATGGCTTGTGGAAGCGTGGTCGCTCAACGGATAAAAGGTACCTCGGGGATAACAGGCTGATCTTGCCCAAGAGTCCATATCGACGGCATGGTTTGGCACCTCGATGTCGGCTCGTCGCATCCTGGGGCTGTAGTCGGTCCCAAGGGTTGGGCTGTTCGCCCATTAAAGCGGTACGCGAGCTGGGTTTAGAACGTCGTGAGACAGTTCGGTCCCTATCCGCTGCGTGCGTAGGAAATTTGTGGAGGCCTGTCCTTAGTACGAGAGGACCGGGACGGACGAACCTCTGGTGTGCCAGTTGTACCGCCAGGTGCATGGCTGGTTGGCTACGTTCGGGAAGGATAACCGCTGAAAGCATCTAAGCGGGAAGCCTGCTTCGAGATGAGATTTCCAACCCATTAAGTTGGGGTGAGGTGTCCTATAGATTATGGGTTTGATAGGCCGGGTATGGAAGCACTGTGAGGTGTGGAGTTGACTGGTACTAATACGCCGATCACTCATCAACCCATTTGTTTGGTTGGTGTGTGCGTGTTTCACGCTATGGGTTTTACGAGATATTAACGAGTCACATTGTGTGTGGTGTTCGCGTTCGCTGTACGGTTCTTGGACCGCTACTACACTCTTGAGTCTTTTTGATTCGGGTGGTGGTGGTTTGTTGGTTTTGCGGTGGTGATAGTGGTGGGGAAACGCCCGGTTAACCGTTCCGATCCCGGTAGCTAAGCCCATTCGCGCTGATGGTACTGCAACTTGGTGGTTGTGGGAGAGTAGGTGACTGCCGCAATATTCTTTAGGTTGGCCATCCTGTCGTTGACAGGGTGGCCAACTTGTTTTTGGTTGGGGTCATTCCACTTTGGTGGGGTGGCCCCTTCCCTGCATTCACAGGTGGTGACGGTTGTGGGTGGGGGAGTGCTCGCTGAATCACTTCAGCGAGCACTCCCGTTCCTGCTATTCACGGACAAAGTGCTGATTGCTCAGAGACTCTGAGTTGGCCGATGTGGAGTTCTGACCCTTACGGCTGCTGCCACAGCAACTGCATCGGATCCTCGGACCGGCATTGTCGGGCTCTTAAGCCGGTGAGAGTCCGAGGAAACGACGGACCGGCTCGGCGCCGGCAACTTCCACCGGCTCGGTACCGCGGATGATTTCCTCGGCTGCCAGGATGACCTGCTGCTCAACGCGTGTCTGCCCATCCTGTGCGACGAGTGTCTTGACTCCATTGGGCGTGTACCCGAGTTTCTCTGAGACTCTGCGACTGGCTGCGTTGCCCTCGAAGTACCCGGAATTGAACTCTCTGGCATCGAAATGATCAGCAAACGCCACCAACGCAGCTCCGCGCATCTGGGTCCCGTATCCCTTGCCCTGCTCGTGCAGCGCCAACCACGACCCTGTAGAGACCGCCCGGGCGCGGACGAAGTCCTTTGCACTCACGCCCTGCACGCCGACAGCTCGGCCGTTGACCCTGACGGTGAACTCCATGGTCCAGTCATCGACTCTGAAGTTCGCGCGAGTGCCCCATTGGTACTGGGCGATGGACTGCGCGATTTCCTGAGGAGCGCCAGAATCCCAGTTGACGAGAAATGCAGGAATGTTGTTACGGCGAACCCCACCGGCCGCAATATCAGCCAATTCTGTATAGTCCGATTCGCGTACAGGCGACAACTCCATGTGTCCGCAACGAATTCTTAGGGAAAAGGGCGGCCAAACGTCTTCTAAATCCATAAACCGAGTCTAGCGTCGGATGGATTTCGGCAATGCGAAACTCCGAAACTTGCAATATACCAAACCTTGGCCGCGACACCAGTCTGTCCATTATTCGGTCGTATCCGCTCATGTTATGCGGGTCACGGTAAATTAGTCCCATGAGCTTACATCCATCACTGCAGCCAATCTTCGACACCGTGCTTCATCGCAATCCCGGAGAGTCGGAGTTTCATCAGGCGGTACAGGAAGTTCTCCATTCCTTGGGCCCTGTCGTCGACAAGCACCCGGAATACCTCGAACTCTCAGCCTTCGAACGCCTTTGCGAACCCGAACGCCAGATCATCTTCCGCGTCCCCTGGATCGATGATCAGGGGGTCGTCCAGATCAACCGCGCGTTCCGCGTGCAGTTCAATTCCGCACTCGGCCCCTACAAGGGCGGTCTGCGGTTCCACCCGTCAGTGAACTTGGGCATCGTGAAGTTCCTCGGCTTCGAGCAGATCTTCAAAAACGCCATCACAGGCCTGCCCATCGGCGGAGGCAAAGGCGGATCCGACTTCGACCCCAAGGGTCGCAGTGACCTTGAGGTGATGCGCTTCTGCCAGTCATTCATGACAGAGCTCAGCCGCCACATCGGCGAGTACCGCGATGTTCCTGCCGGTGACATCGGCGTCGGCGGACGCGAAATCGGATACCTCTTCGGCCAGTACAAGCGCATGAAGAACGAATATGAAGCCGGTGTCCTCACCGGTAAGGGTCTGTCCTACGGCGGCTCTATGGTCCGCACCGAGGCGACTGGCTACGGTGTCGTGTACTTCCTCAAGGACATGCTCGCAGCAGCGAAGAAGAACATCGACGGACGCACCGTCTCGATCTCCGGATCAGGAAATGTTGCGGTCTTCGCAGCCGAAAAGGTCGCTGCATTCGGCGGTACGGTCATCACCATGTCCGACTCGGGCGGGTTCATCCACGACCCCGACGGCATCGACACCGACATCGTCAAGCGCATCAAGTTCGAAGAGCGCGGTCGCATCTCCGAATACGTTGACGAACGCGGCGGCCGTGCAAAGTACTACGAGGGCGGCAACGTCTGGGACATCGAGGTCGACGTCGCACTTCCATGCGCGACCCAGAACGAGCTCGACGCCGATTCGGCGCGGACTCTCGTGAAGAACGGAGTCATCGCCCTCGCCGAAGGTGCGAACATGCCCTGCACCCCAGAGGCTGTGAAGACCTTCTCCGATGCCGGTGTGATCTTTGCCCCGGGCAAGGCAGCCAACGCCGGCGGCGTGGCCACCAGTGCCCTGGAAATGCAGCAGAACGCCAGCCGCGACACCTGGGACTTCGACTTCACCGAAGCCCGACTGGCTGAGATCATGGGCGACGTCCATGACAGCTGCGCCGAGGCAGCCGCAGAGTTCGGCTCGCCCGGTGACTATGTGGCCGGCGCCAACATCGCAGGCTTCATCCGCGTCTCCGAGGCGATGCTCGCACAGGGCGTCGTCTGATCTGAGCGACACGCAGCCGGCCTCGAACCGGTGCACAGCGGCCCTCTGCTCATCTTCCAGCTTCGTTTGAGGCTGAGGGACGAGCAGAGGGCCGCTGATATTCAACGATGACCTGCAGTCAGCGTGGCCCGATCGTTCCGTAGCCCTTGCGCCACCGCAGCAGCGGTTTGCTCTTGCTGCTGCTGACTCCGGTTCCCATCGACACGACTTCGCCGACGACGAGGTAGTGCGTGGCGATTTCAAGGGTCTGCGTCTGCCGCAGTTCGAACCATGCGATCGCATCCGTGAGCACCGGCTGGCCCGAATGGGGTGCGGGGAACGTATCGATGCCCTTGAGTGAACCGTAGAGCGGCTGCCCGGACGCACCCAGGCGCTCGGAGACGTCCCGCTGGGAGGAGTTGAGCAGGGAGATGGCGTAGTGATCACTCATCTCCAGGGACTCCATCATCCGTGACCCGCCGTAGATGCTCACCGCCATGGTCGGCGGATCGTAGGACACGTCGAGGAACGAGTCGACGGTGATCGCATGCAGGGCGGTCCCGCGTTTGACTGAGACCACGGCAACAGCGGCGGCAATATCGTCGCTGAGTTCGCGATAGCGTTCTGTGAGCGAATCCTCGTGAGTTCTGTCCATGGGTCTCATTCTAGGGAACTACAATGGAGCCATGACCTATCCAGCATCAGGTGGTTCAGCAACAATCGAGCGTGAGCAGTCCGAGCAGCTTGTTGAACCCGGCGACCACGAACGATTCAGCCACTACGCACCCAAAGACAAGATCATGGAATCCATGGTCACGGGCACACCGCTGATTGCTCTGTGCGGAAAGGTGTGGGTGCCCACCCGCGACCCCGAACGATTCCCCGTGTGCCCGCGTTGCAAAGAGATCTACTCATCGATGTCTGAAGGACCCAAGGAGTAAATGGCCGCGGAACGTCTCCCAGGGACCTCCGCCGCCGAACAACTGCCACCGGCCTTTCCCGAGCGTGCTGCTTGGGGAACGGCCGGAAAGTTGCGTGCGTGGCAGGCAGAGGCTCTCGAACTCTATTTTCGGGAACAGCCGAAGGACTTCCTCGCCGTCGCAACGCCTGGTGCCGGTAAGACCACCTTCGCTCTGCGCGTCGCCGCAGAACTGCTAGCCCAGCGGGTCGTCAACAGGGTCACCGTCGTCGCCCCAACCGAGCACCTCAAGGTGCAGTGGGCTGACTCGGCCTCACGCGTCGGCATCAAACTCGACCCGCACTTCAAGAATGCCCAGGGCAAGCACGCGCCGGGCTATCACGGTGTGGCCATCACCTATGCTCAGGTCGCGGCGAAGCCGGTCCTTCACCACAACCGCACCGCTGCCGGTCGCACCCTCGTCATCCTCGATGAGGTCCACCATGGTGGTGACGCACTGTCCTGGGGTGATGCAGTCCGTGAGGCATTCGGCCCGGCAGTGCGCAGACTCTCCCTGACAGGAACCCCCTTCCGGTCCGATACCTCGCCGATCCCGTTCGTCACCTACGCTCCAGACGAAAACGGCATCCGCACCTCGGTGGCCGACTATTCCTACGGCTACGGCCGTGCGCTCAAGGACTCCGTCGTGCGTCCGGTCCTGTTCCTCACCTACGCCGGCACCATGTCGTGGCGGACGAAGGCCGGGGACGAGATGTCGCACGTCCTCGGTGAGGAGACGACGAAGGACATCAACTCCCAAGCCTGGCGAACCGCGCTCGACCCCTCAGGTGACTGGATGCCTGCCGTCCTCAAGGCTGCCGATATCCGCCTGACCGAGGTCCGTCGCACCGTGCACGACGCCGGCGGACTCGTCATCGCCACCGACCAGGACTCTGCGCGTGCCTACGCGAAGATCCTCCGCGAACTCACCGGAGAGGCACCGACCGTCGTGCTCTCCGACGAAGCCGGAGCCTCGGAGCGCATCGAGAAGTTCCAGAACTCCACGGACCGCTGGATGGTCGCCGTGCGCATGGTCTCCGAAGGTGTCGACGTACCGCGACTGTGTGTCGGGGTCTATGCCACCTCCTCGGCGACTCCATTGTTCTTCGCCCAGGCGATCGGGCGCTTCGTGCGTGCCCGCAAACGCGGAGAGACAGCCTCGGTGTTCCTGCCCTCCGTGCCGATCCTCCTGGCGCTGGCCAACACGATGGAGGTCGAACGCGACCACGCCCTCGACCGGCCGAAGAACGAAGACGAGAACGACGTCGTGGTCTTCGACGATCAGGCCATGGAACAGGCCAACCGCAGCGAAGGTGCCTCCTCCGATCAGCTGGGCTCATTCGAAGCCATCGGCGCCGAAGCGCTCTTCGACCGCGTGCTCTTCGACGGAGGCGAGTTCGGTACGGGAGGTGCGGTCGGCTCCGAGGACGAGCTCGACTTCATCGGCATTCCCGGCCTCCTCGAACCGGATCAGGTCCACGAACTGCTGCGCACCCAACAGGCACGTCAGGCGAAGCGGAAGACCGCCTCCGCACCGCCGGCACCGGAGCCTGAGGTCAGCGAACTCGACCACCGGGCGATGAAGGAGGAGCGCAATCAGCTCCAGAGCCTCGTCGGTGCCTGGTCTCGTCGTACGGGTACGCCGCACGCGACCGTCCACGTCGAACTGCGCAAGGCTTGCGGGGGACCGGCTGTGGCACAGGCGACCCAGGAACAGATCCAGGCGCGGATCAAAAAGCTGCAGGGCTGGTTCGTCGGCAAGAAGTGACGCCTGAGAGCCTCAGCTCAGCTGACTTCGGTCGAAATCATTTGGGGTAGAAGACCGTGGGGATCGCGGGTTCGCCGTCCTGCATGCGGCGGGCCGAACGTGGCAGCTCGGCCAGAGACTCGTCATGGCGGGCGCAGGCCTTCGTGACTCCGGCCGCGCCGATATAGGACTCATCGATCTCACCATCGACGACGAGGTCGACAGTCAGCGAGCGGCCATCGCCGAGGTCGTCTGGCAGAGTCGGGATGCCCACGGCCTCTTCGACCGCGATGGCACCATCGATGAGACGCAGAGCATCTTTGTGCCCTCCCCGGGAGGGCTTGCCTGCCGAGTTCTTCGCCACCGAGGTCCAGGCACCCGATTCGTCGGCTCGGGCCACGAGCTTGTATACGAGCCCGGCCGCCGGAGCGCCCGAACCGGTGACCACCCGTGTTCCGACACCGTAGGAATCCACGGGGGAGGCTGCAAGAGCGGCGATGGCATATTCGTCGAGGTCGCTGGTGACGGTGATGGTGGTGTCGTGAGCGCCGAGGCGGTCGAGGCCGGCACGGACCTCACTGGCCTGCTCGACGAGGTCGCCGGAGTCGATGCGCACACCGCCGAGGTTCTCACCGGCCAGGCGCACAGCCGTGGCCAGTGCTTCCTCGACGTCATAGGTGTCCAGGAGCAGAGTCGTGTCGGTGCCCAATGATTTGAGCTGAGCGGCGAAGGCCTCCTGCTCGGAATCATGGAGAAGAGTGAAGGAGTGGGCGGAGGTGCCGATGGTTCGCAGACCGTACCGGAGTCCGGCGGCGAGATTCGACGTCGACGCGAACCCGCCGATGACAGCGGCGCGGGCGGCCGCGACCGCTGCATGCTCGTTGGTGCGGCGTCCACCCATCTCCGCACAGGGCCGATCTCCTGCGGCCTGCGCCATGCGCGAGGCCGCCGAGGCGACCGCACAGTCATAGTTCATCGCCGAGAGGATGAGCGTCTCGAGGATGACCCCTTCCGCGAACGTGGACTCAATCGTCATCAGAGGTGACCCGGGGAAGTAGATCTCGCCCTCGGCATACCCGCGGATGCTGCCGGAGAACGAGTAGTCGGCCAGCCAGTCGATGGTCCGCGAGTCGACGATCTGCTCGCGGCTGAGGAACGAGAGCTCTTCGTCGCCGAAACGGAAATCCTTGAGCATCTCGAGAATACGACCGGTACCGGCAACGACCCCGTAGCGGCGACCGGCAGGCAGGCTGCGACCGAAGACTTCGAACAGGCTCCTGCGGTGCGCAGCACCTGATTCCAGGGCAGCCTGGACCATCGTCAATTCGTACTGATCGGTGTAGAAAGCCGTCGAACCGGTCCGTGTGAGATCACTCATAGGCGCGATACTACGTCACGACAGCGTCAGTGTTCTGCCGTAAGGTGGAAACGTGAGCAATCCAACGACTCCAGTTCTGGAGCCGGAGGTCGACATTCGACCGGTGACAGAACAGGCAAAGCCATGGAAGACCGTCGTCTTCAACGACCCCGTCAATCTCATGAGCTACGTCAGCTATGTCTTCCAAGCCTACTTCGGGTATTCGACCGAGAAGGCTCACTCGCTGATGCTTGAAGTCCATGAGAACGGTCGCTCCGTCGTCGCCACAGGCGGACGCGAAGCCATGGAGAGGGACACCCAAGCCATGCACGAATACGGTCTGTGGGCCGCGTGCCAACCCGAATCAGGATCCGACTGAGATATGGCTGCAATCGATGCTCGTGGGGACGATGTCGTCCTCAAACTCGAGGACAATGAACGATCCCTCATGCTCACCGTCTTCACCGACCTGGCAGCACTGCTGGCAGAAGACGACAACGAAGACGGTCGCCCCGATTCTGAGAACTGGGAGGCACGTCTCGGGCTGGTCGAACGGCCACGCCCCCAGGACCCTGCGCTGCTGCGGCTCTTCCCCGACGTCGACCCCCTCGACGAGGAACGATCACGGGAGTTCCGACGCCTCACCGAGTTCGATCTCCAGCAGGCGAAGGCCCACAATGTGCGCATCGTGCTCAACGGACTGGCTAAGGGGTCCTCGATCACCTTGAACCACGATGAGGTTCTAGCGTGGATGAAGGGACTCAACGATCTGCGTCTGGTGCTTGCCGTTCGTATGGGCATCGACACCGAGGAAGCCCAAGAAGAGAAATACGCTCAGCGGGAGGACCTCGACGAATCCGAGGAACTCACACTGACCCTGTATGACTTCCTGACCTGGATTCAGGACCGACTCACCACTACTTTGCTCAGCGATCTGCCGGGGGACGACGTATGAAACTCACTGCCATCGGCACCGCCGGCTCCTTTCCCGGCCCCAACTCAGCAGCCAGCTGCTACCTCATCGAAACAGACGAGGAAAAGCCGACGCGCGTCGTCCTCGACCTCGGATCCGGGGCACTGAGCCCGCTGCAGCGCGCGGTCGATACGGACGGGCTGAGCGCGGTCGTGCTCAGCCATCTTCACCCCGACCACTGCATGGACATGACCGGTCTGTACGTCAAGCACTGCTATGACCCGAAGTTCTTCAACGGCAACATCTCCGACACAGGGTCGATCCGCACGAGGACAAGCGTCTTCGCTCCCGCAGGTGCACAGGAACGATTGACACGTGCCTACTACACGGATCCCGGGAAGTCCCCAGTCGCCGCGAGCGCACACGACTCCGACCTCAGCCACGCCTTCGACTTCACCGATATCGATCACGGGACCAGCCACCAGGTGGGCAGCCTGACGATCGAATCCTTCCTCGTCGACCACCCGGTTGAGGCCTATGCCCTGCGCATCACCGACGCCAAGGGCGCGGTGATCACCTATTCCGGTGACAGCGACGAATGCGACAATCTCGTCGCAGCGGCCCGGGGCGCGGACCTGTTCCTCTGCGAAGCCGCCTTCCAAGAAGACCGCGACACTGCTCGCGGCATCCACCTCACCGGCAAACGTGCCGGACGTGTGGCACAGGCGGCAGATGCCAAGTCACTCGTCCTCACCCACATTCCTTCCTGGACGGACTGCTCCATCGTCCGTGGAGAGGCCGCCCGCGAATACCGTGGACCCATCGAACTGGCCAAACCAGGCAACAGCTGGACTGTGTGAGACTCTCCACCGACACAGATCACGACACAGAACACAGTGCACCCAGGACGCAACAGAACAGCACCGACAACCGAAAGAGGCCCACAGTGCGCGCAGACGGACGAAATGCCGACGAACTCCGCGAAGTGACCATCACTCGCAACTGGATCAACACCGCCGAAGGATCCGCTCTGGTGGAATTCGGCAACACCCGTGTCCTCGTTGCGGCCTCACTGACCGCAGGAGTGCCACGCTGGCTCAAGGGCCAAGGCCGCGGATGGGTCACCGCCGAATACGCGATGCTCCCTCGAGCCACGGACTCCCGCAATACCCGCGAGTCCGTCAAGGGCAAGCTCGGCGGTCGCACCCATGAGATCTCCCGACTCATCGGTCGCAGCCTGAGGGCCGTCATCGACCTCGACAAGCTCGGCGAGAACACCCTCGTCCTCGACTGCGACGTCCTCCAGGCTGACGGCGGCACCCGAACCGCATCGATCACCGGAGCCTACGTGGCACTGGCCGACGCGATCGACAAGGGACGGTCGACCGGGATCATCCCCGCTGCGAACAATCCCATCAAGGACTCGATCGCAGCCATCAGCGTCGGCATCATCGACGGTGAACCCGTACTCGATCTGCCCTATGTCGAGGACTCACGCGCCGATACCGACATGAACGTCGTCATGACCGGCAGCGGACAGTTCGTCGAAGTCCAGGGCACCGCCGAAGGCGCACCGTTTGACCGTGACGAACTGGGCACGCTGCTCGACCTCGCAGCCAAAGGCTGTGCCGACCTCACCGGCATCCAGTCGGAAGTCCTGAGCAAATGACCACGTTCGTGCTGGCCACCCACAACGAAGGCAAGAGGCGCGAACTCCTCGCGATCCTCCTGCCCACGTTGGGGGAGGACACGAATGTTCTCACAGCCGCCGAGGCAGGACTCGGCGATATCCCGGAAACCGGGGTGACCTTCGCAGAGAATGCACTGATCAAGGCCCGCGCCGCCGCGCAGGCCACCGGTCACACCGCCATTGCCGATGATTCGGGAATCGCCGTGGATGTCCTCGGCGGGGCACCGGGAATCTTCTCCGCCCGGTGGGCTGGCCGACACGGAGACGATCGAGCCAACCTCGAGCTGCTTCTCGCCCAGCTGTCGGACATCTCGAGCGAACATCGTGGGGCGCAGTTCCGCTGCGCTGCCGCCGCGGTCACTCCCGACGGTCGCGAATTCTCCGCAGAGGGAGTCATGCCTGGGCGTCTGGCCACGAGTCCCTCGGGAGACCACGGTTTCGGCTACGACCCGATCTTCGTGCCCGACGGTTCTGACATCAGCGCCGCACAGATGACACCGGAGGAGAAGAACTCCCGGTCGCACCGGAGAGTCGCCTTCGACAAGCTCGCCGCGGTGCTCGCGGCACAGGCCGGGCTCTGAATCCTGTCCATCGGGCCCGGACATGTTCCGGGCCCGTCCCATTGAGTCTTCTCCACAATCTGGACATCGACTCATCGCCTGGTGAGAACTTCCGCTAAACTGGCGAGGCCGGTGTGCGCCCGCGCACAGTCTGGTCAGAGAAGACGAATGAACCACCGTCGGTTCGTGAAAATGGGAGAGCGATGAAGACTCCGCGCATCAGAACGTGGATGGCAGCCCTGGCTGCCTCGAGCCTGATCCTGACCGGTTGCTCGGCAGGAGCATCGGACTCCGGCGACGAATCCAAGAAGGATTCGATGGCGATCGCGTTCACCGCCGAACCGGTCAACCTCGACTTCACCTCCACCTCGGGCATCGCCATCCCTGAGGCACTGATGGAGAACGTCTACGAGTCCCTCGTCCGCGTCGACGGTGAGGGCGAGATCCAACCGGGCCTGGCCGAGGACTGGGACGTATCCGATGACCGCAAGACCTACACCTTCCATCTGCAGAAGGGCGTGAAGTTCTCCAACGGCGCGGATCTCACGAGCGAGGACGTGAAGTTCTCCTATGAACGGGTGCAGAACGACTGGAAGAACGCACTGAAGTCCAAGATGGACGTCGTCGAGTCGATCGAAACCCCGGATGACCTCACCGTTGAGATCGCCCTCAAGAAGCCGTCCAACACATGGCTGTTCAACCTCACCTCCCTTGTCGGAGCGGTCTTCGACACCGAAGGCACCGACAACCTGGCCAAGGAGGCTATCGGCACAGGGCCCTTCTCGATTGAGAAATTCACCCCCGGACAGTCGATCGACTTCGCAGCCAGAGACGACTACTGGGGTGAGACCCCAGCGGTCAAGAACGTGCAGTTCAAGTACTTCAAGGACGCGGTCTCAGCTTCGAACGCCCTGAAGTCCGGAGAGATCGACGTCGTCTCCAACCTCCAGGCTCCCGAACTGGCCGGAGAGTTCCAGAGCAATGACTATCAGATCATCTCCGGCACCACGAACGGTGAGGTCGTGCTCTCGATGAACAACGCGAAGGGCATCTTCAAAGACAAGAAGGCTCGCGAAGCGGTCATGCATGCCATCGACCGCAAGGCCGTGCTGGACACCGCATGGGCAGGCTACGGCGAGCTCATCGGCTCCATGGTTCCACCGACAGACCCGTACTACGAGGACCTGACGAAGGTCTGGGACTATGACCCGCAGAAGGCCAAGGACCTGATCGCAGACGCCGGCATCGAAGGGGAGACATTCGCCTTCACCGTGCCGAACCTGCCGTATGCGAAGGCCATCTCCGAAATCGTGTCCGCACAGTTGGAAGAGGTCGGGCTCAAAGCCGATATCGAAACTCAGGAATTCCCCGCAGTCTGGTTGGACAAGACCTTCACCGAACACAAGTTCGACATGTCGGTCATCAACCATGCCGAACCCCGGGACATCCTCACCGTCTTCTCCAACGACTACTACATCGGCTACGACGACTCGAAGATCAAGAAGATCGCCGAGAAAGCCGATACCGGCACGGAAGAGGAATACGTCTCAGGGATGAAGACGATCGCGAAGACGATCACCGAAGACGCAGCCTCGGACTTCCTGTTCCTCTTCCCGAACCTCGTCATCGCGAAATCCGACGTCGCCGGAATCCCAGCCAACAGGGTCAACGACGCATTCCGGATCGCGGATCTGAGCTGGAACTGAAGTACCGCCTCCCATGATCACCTATGTGGCCAACCGTGCTGTCCAATTCGTCTTAGCACTGATCGTCGCCTCCGTGGTGGTCTTCGCACTCATGAGCATCCTGCCCGGCAATGCCGCACAGGTCGCCTTGGGAACGAACGCCACCCCAGAGGCGGTCGCGGCACTTGAAGCTCAATACGGACTCGACCAGCCACCGCTCGTGCGCTACTTCGACTGGATCGGCGGAATGCTCACCGGCGACTTCGGCACCTCGTACGTCACCGGTTCCTCGATCACCCCCGTCATCGTCGGCAGCGTCCAGGTCACCGGCATCCTCGTCGTCGCCGCGATCATTCTGGCGATCGTCATCGCCGTCCCGCTGGGCACCTTCGCCGCCCTAGAACAGCGCAACTGGATCGGAGTCACGATCTCCGCGCTGAGCCAGTTCGGCATCGCCGTGCCGAACTTCCTGGCCGCCATCATCCTCGTCATCGTCTTCTCCCTGACGCTCGGCTGGTTCCCCTCCCAAGGGTGGATGGCCCCGGTCGAAGGACTCGGCGGGTTCCTCCTCCGTCTGGTGCTGCCCGTCGTGTCCCTGGCTCTTGTCCAGGCCGCGATCCTCACCAGGTACGTGCGCTCAGCCGTCCTCGACGTCATGCGCGAGGACTACATCCGCACAGCCCGCGCCAAGGGCCTGACTCAGACCAAGGCACTGTTCGTCCACGGTCTGCGCAATGCCGCGATCCCCGTCATCACCGTGGCCGGGGTGCAGCTCGCAACGCTCCTCGTCGGCGCTGTGATCATCGAACAGATCTTCGTCATCCCCGGCATCGGCTCCGAACTCGTGCGTGCCGTGGCCAACCGCGACCTCGTCACGGTCCAGGGCATCGTCATGGTCCTCGTCCTCCTGGTGCTCATCATCAACCTCATCGTCGACGTGCTCTACCCCCTCGTCGACCCCCGGATCAGGAACGCATCATGAGCGAGAACCCGAGCCCAACCTCGGCGAAGGAAATGCCTGTGGAGCGGCGCAGACGCGCGAAGCTGCGGCTCAACGCCTCGATGATCATCGGCGCCGTCCTCATCTTCCTCATCGTCGCCCTCGCACTCGTGTCCTTCGTGTGGACGCCCTACGACCCCAGCACCGTCGACCCGGCCGCCCGACTGCAGTCGGCAAGCCCCGAACACCTCTTCGGCACGGACAAATTCGGCCGCGACACCCTGACCTGGGTGATGTACGGAGCCCGGATCACCCTCATGGTCGGCGTCGTGGCCGTCGGCATCGCCGTGCTCATCGGCACCCCCATCGGCATCATCGCCGCCGTCTTCGCCCAGTACCCGTGGGGTGTGTGGCTGAGCGCGGTGATCATGCGCGCCAACGACATCCTGCTCGCCTTCCCCGCGCTGCTGCTGGCGATCGTCTTCGCCGCCGTCTACCAGCCCGGGACAGGTCCGGCGATGGTCGCCGTGGGAATCGCCGCGATCCCCGGATTCGCCCGCGTCGCCCGCTCCGGAACGATGCAGGTGCTCGGCTCTGAATATGTGCGCGCGGCCAAGGCCTCGAACCGGAGTGCCCCGGCGATC
Source organism: Brevibacterium sp. BDJS002 (assembly GCF_028201555.1). Taxonomy (NCBI): domain Bacteria; kingdom Bacillati; phylum Actinomycetota; class Actinomycetes; order Micrococcales; family Brevibacteriaceae; genus Brevibacterium; species Brevibacterium sp. BDJS002. The sequence goes on from NZ_CP116392.1 coordinate 1,416,117, forward strand.
GCCATCGTCCATGTCCTGCCCAACATCGCAGGCATGGTCATCGTGCAGGCGTCCGTGGCGTTCGCGATCTCCGTCCTCGCCGAGGCGGGGCTGTCCTTCCTGGGCCTGGGCACACAGGCCCCGGTGCCCTCGTGGGGCAGAATGCTGCAGGAGTCCCAGCAGTTCCTGTCCACCCAGCCCGAACTGGCACTGTGGCCCGGGTTGTTCATCGCCCTTGCCGTGCTCGGCTTCAACCTCCTAGGCGATGGACTCCGTGACCGATTCGATCCGAAGATGGAGGCCCGCGGCAATGAGTGAGAACCTGCTCGAGGTCCGTGACCTCACCATCACACCGGCCGGGTCACAGGCACCCGTGCTTGAGAATGTGTCACTGAGCCTGGCCCCAGGCGAGAGAGTCGGACTCATCGGGGAATCCGGGTCCGGCAAGTCACTGACCGCGCAGTCCGTGATGGGTCTGCTCCCCGAAGAGCTGCACGCCGAGGGCAGCGTGTCACTGCAGGGGTTCTCCGGAAACATCCTTGATGCCAAGGAGAAGACCCTGGCCCGGATGCGCTCGAACCTCGTGTCCATGGTGTTCCAGGAGCCCATGAGCGCACTCAACCCGCTGATGCGCATCGGTGACCAGATCGCCGAGGCGCTGCGCATCCACGGTGCGGTGGCCCGCGGTGACATTCCCCGCCGGGTCCTCGACCTGCTCACCAGCGTGCACATGCCCGATCCGGGCAGTGCACGGTCTGCCTACCCGCACCAGATGTCGGGTGGCCAACGACAGCGAGTGATGCTCGCGATCGCGCTGGCGAATTCGCCGCAGCTGCTCATATGCGATGAGCCGACGACCGCTCTCGACGTCACCGTGCAGAAGCACATGCTCGAACTCATCGCCGAGCGTGTTGCCGCGGTGCAGGCAGGACTGCTGTTCATCACCCATGATCTGGCCGTCGTCGCCGAAGTCTGTGAGCGAGTCATCGTCATGTATGCCGGACGCATCGTCGAATCCGGCACCGTGCGACAGATCTTCACCGATCCACAGCACGAATACACACGAGGCCTCCTGGCCTCCTCCGACCTCGAAGCCACCGATGGCAACGGCAAGCTCTACACACTCAAAACCGCGCTGTCCTATGCCGGACCGGTGGACGAAACAAGCCCAGTGGACGAAGCCGGCCCGGGCGACGAGGACGAGCTGTCCGTTGCCGCTGGGGCAGCCGACGTGCGGGAGCCAGCTGCTGTGCGGGAGTCAAGAGCCGCCTCGGCGAGGGAAGCACCCACTGTCGGCGGAGTCGCGCCGCTCATCGAGGTCAGCGGGGTCTCGAAGCACTTCCGTTCACGTGGTCTGCTGCTGCGCCGCAGAGCCCCGGTGCGTGCGCTTGAAGACATCAGCTTCAGCGTTGCCTCCGGGCAGCGCTTGGGAATCGTGGGGGAGTCGGGGTCGGGCAAATCGACTCTGCTCAACATCCTCTCCGGACTCGACCGGCCAAGCTCCGGCCATGTGCGGGTCGGTGACATCCGTGTGGAGTCAGCGAGCTCATCGGCGCTGAGGGCTCTGCGTGAGAATCTGCAGATCGTCTTCCAAGACCCCTTCGCCTCACTCGATCCCCGTATGCGGGTCGAAGACATCGTCTCCGAACCCCTCGTCGCCCGCGGCCTGGGCCGGGAGGAGCGATTGGCCAGGGTGGAGGAGATGCTGCAGGCGGTCGACCTCGACACGAAGGCCATGCGACGCTATCCGCACCAGTTCTCCGGGGGACAGCGACAGCGGATCTCCATCGCCAGAGCGCTCGTGACCCGGCCGCAGATCCTGGTCGCCGATGAGCCCGTCTCCGCGCTCGACGTGTCCGTGCGTGCCCAGGTCCTCAACCTGCTCACCGACCTAGTCGATGACTATGCGCTGACCCTGCTCTTCGTCTCCCACGACCTCGGCGTCGTCAAACATCTGTGCTCCGACGTCATCGTGATGAAGGACGGGCACATCGTCGAATCCGGGTCGACCGAGGACATCTACGCGAACCCCCGCGAGGACTACACTCGCAGCCTCATCGCGGCCACCCCCAGCCTGGCCGGTGCGCTCGCCTCAGCGAACTGAGACCGATGCAGCGCCACTGACCTCAGCAACAACAGAAGAAAGGACGGCAGATGAGCCACACCACGCTTGCCGACCACAGTGCAGAAGCCATGACCAGCGGTTACGCATCAAGAGACTTCGACCCGTCCGAGGTCCTGGTCGCAGTCGTCGACCGGATGGATGAGTGCGAACCCGTCATCAACGCTCTCCACCACCGCGACGACGAGCGTTCGAGCGCAGCGGCGAAGGCTAGCGCCAAGCGCTGGCGCGAAGGCAGATCGCTGGGAGCCCTCGACGGGGTGCCGGTGACGATCAAAGAGAACGTGGCCCGCAGGGGAGTGCCGATGCCCAGCGGGCACGCCTGGTCCGAAGTCCCCGTCTCCACGCACGACGCCCCGATCACGCAGCGTCTCGAAGAGGCCGGCGCCGTCATCGTGGGATCGACGACGATGCCCGACTGGGGCATGCTCTCCTCGGGTGTCTCCTCGCTGCACGGAATCACCCGCTCGCCCCTGGACCCGAGCCTGACGACGGGCGGATCCAGTGCGGGTGCCGGTGCCGCCGCCGCAGCCGGTTACGGACCCATTCACATCGGCTCCGACATCGGCGGATCGATCCGGCTGCCCTGCACCTGGTTGGGGCTGGCCGGCCTCAAACCCAGCTTCGGTCGAGTTCCACTCGACGCCCCGTACATGGGGCGATGCGCCGGACCGCTGGCCAGGACCATGGCAGACGTGAAAGCGGCGATGGACGTCATCTCCGCCCCCGATGTCCGTGACTACTCCAGCCTGCCCGCCCAGGGGACTCCCGAACCTTGGGACTTCGACCCGAAAGGACTGCGCATCGGGCTTCAGCTCGATGCCGGATGCGGCGAGCCGGTCAACCCGGAGATCGCATCCACCATCGCCGAGGCGGCCGATCGTTTCGCAGCTGCCGGAGCCGTGGTCGAGACCATCGACGCATTCATCGACGATGAACTGCTGCGAGACATGGACCTGTTCTGGCGAGTCCGCTCGTGGGGTGACCTGCGCGCCCTGCCCGTACAGGAGCAGGCCCTGATACTGCCCTACATTCAGCAATGGGCTCAAGGCGGTGCCGATGTCACCGGGCTCCGACTCATGGAGTGCTACCACAGCGTGCAGGAGATCCGGCGTCGCAGCGTCGCGGCCACAGCCGCCTACGACCTCGTCATCTCGCCCGTCTCGCCCGACGCGGCGTATCCGGCAGAACAGCCCATGCCCTACCCGAAGGTCAACGAACCCATGGGACACATCGGGTTCACAATGCCCTACAACATGTCCGAACAGCCTGCTGGCACGGTCCTGGCCGGATACACCGAGGACGGTCGGACTATCGGTGCCCAGATCTCGGGTCGACGCTTCGCCGACGAACTCGTCATGGCCGCCGGCTCCTGGTTCGAACAGACGGCCGGAGTGCCGGCACCCGTGCGGGCCGCGATGAGCTGAGGAACGACATGCAGCGAGGGCCTGGGTTCGATTGAACCCAGGCCCTCGCTGTCTGCACTGTCTCGCTTCGGTGGGGCCACCTCGGCGAGGTCAGCGACTGTCGTCGCCGATGACTCGAATCAGAAGTCGAAGAACTCGACCGAGAGCTTGTCCCCGTCGATCTTCACACTGCCGGAGACCGACAGTGGGTTGCCGTTGGAGAAGTAGGACGAACCGGCCTTCTTGCCCTGCACGGTGAAGTCGAACTTGCCCGGCTTCTTGGTGAAGAACGAACCGGTGTTCGTGTCACCCGAACCGAAGCTCGCATCGACTTCAGGCATGTCCTTCATTTCCCACTTGGCGGTGTTGCTCTTGGCCAGATCGGCCAGTTTGTCATCGGAGCCGCCGACAGGGATCTCAGTGGGATCGAACTTGATGAACTTGCACTTGGGCTTGATGTCCTTGTTGTCGAAGCACTTCTTGAGTTCCTTCTCGACCTGCTTCTGAACTTCCTTCTGGAAGGCGCTCGTGGGAGCGAGATCAAGATTGAGCGTCGTCGGAGACACCTCCTCATTGTTCGGCTTGTCGCCCGGGGCGAAGGCCTGAGGGAAATTCACCGCAGCCGTGTCCTTGGCTTCACCGACCCATTTGCTCTTGGGGATCGTGAAGTCGTAGTTGCCCGGATATACGGCGAACGAGGTGGTGCCCGACTGTGCCTTGTAGTCCTTGCCATTGACGCTGAGACCATCGGCGGCAGGGATGTCCAGAGAGATCACGTTGAGCGCGGGACCCGTGAGAGTCCACTTGTCGAAGAACAGATCCTGCTTGCCGTCCTTCTTCGCATTCAGCTCGACGTTGTACTTGGAGCCGTCGAGGTCATAGGAGACGACGACTGTGCCCTTGTCCCCGTCGACCTTCGAGGATTCGACCTTCGCGTTCTCAACCTTTGCCGAGGACGCATCCGTGAACTCCTTGGACAGGAGGTCGAGATTGGTTCCCTCTGGGCGTGGAGACGGAGCGATCTTCTCGGCAGCGGCGAAGTCGCCCTTGCTCAACGCTGACACGTAGTCCTTGGCGACCTGGTCGGGTCCGTAGTTGTTCTTGTTGACCGTGTTGACGACGAGGAAACCGACGAGGACGAGAACCATGACGAGCGCGACAGAACCCAGAGCGATGAAGAGAGGCATCCGGCTCTTCTTCTTCTCGGGGCGGGCATCGGCACGTGTCGCGGTCGCTGCGGAACCGGCGAACCCGGGAGCGGGCGCTGGCTGCGGGATTGCCTGGGACTGGCCAGGGCCTGACCCTGTCCGATTGGCATCGGGGCCGGAACCGGTCTGGTAGGGCCCGGACTGACCGGGGGCAGGCTGATACGGCGAATTCTGGGCAGGGCCCGACTGGTACGGGCCGCCCGGGTAGGGTGCGCCGCCCTGGTACTGGCCACCGTGCTGCGGACCACCTTGCTGCTGGCCACCCTGGTACTGACCGCCCTGGTACTGGCCCGGGTGCTGTTGGCCGCCGTTGTAGTTCGGGGCCTGGTTCGAGCTCGCCTGCTGCACCTCGGGGCGCGGAGGCTGGTACTGGCCCGACTGGTTGCCCTGGTTCGGCTGTGGGGGCTGGTTGCCGTTGGCCGAGTCGCTGGCAGCGAACGGAGGGGCCTGATCGTCGCGGTAAGACGGAGCCTGTTCAGGTCCGCTGGCTGACGCCTGCGGGCCGGAGCCGCTTGTGTCCACCGAATCATTGTTGGTCTTGTCCGCCGACGTCTCCGCACCGGATCCCGTTCTGTTGTTCTCGGGAGGGTTTGTGGGAGGTGGCGGGAAATTCGGTTCGTCGTTCCCGTTGCTCATCGTTGGATGCATCCTTCGTGTCTACAAGCGTGTCCTGGCGCAATTGTACTTCCCACTGCAGAGAATCGCGTGGTCAATACCAGGAAGCGGGCTCCGAGTCAGCGAAAATGAGAGAGATGCACACTTCTCCTCACCCTCGAACCCACCGCCATCCGATCCTGATGGGACTGCTGGAGGCCCTGCGAATCGACCTCATCGCCGTCCCCGCGGCGTTCGTCGTCGCCACAGTCTTCTGGATCATCGGACTCGGATCACAGCTGCCGTACTCGATCATTCCCGAGTGGGCGTTCGCCCTGTGGGGCGTCGTCCACGGGCTGAGCGTGTCGACGATCGGCTTCGACTTCTCATTGGCCCCGAGCCTGGTCACACTCGGCGTCTGGTTCTTCTTCGCCGCAGGCGCCAAGCGTCTGGTCGCCGGAATCACCGAAGAGGAATCCGTTGACGCTGACATCATGGACGCCGCGGGGTGGAAGCAGGTCGGCATCGCCTTGGCGACGTACGTCCTCGCGTATGCCGTTCCCATGGTCACATTGACTCTGCTGCTGGGGGAGGGGAGCCCCACACCGTTGGGCTTCCTCCGTATCGGTCTTCTTCTGCTGTCCGCCTCGGCGGCCGGGTTCCTCTGGGTGCGCGGAGTCGATGACATACCGCGACTTCGGGATCTCGACAGCGAGGTCTGGGCGGCCGGCGCTCACCTGGTCAAGCGTCCGCTGTGGGGTTCGGCGTTCCTCGCTGTCCTCGTCATCGCCGCTGGCATCGTGCTGAGGTGGAGTGAGCTGAGCGAATCGCTGCAGGTCTACAGTTCACCCCTGTCTGCCGGTGTGGGCCTGCTCGTCATCCAGATCCTCTTCGCCCCTGGCATCCTCTTCGCTGCACTGTCCTGGATCGCAGGCACCGGTGTGAGCGTGGGAGTCGGAGGTTCAAGTTCGGTGTTCCACACCGCAGCGGGGCCGGTTCCACATGTGCCTGTGCTCCAGCTGCTCGTCGGCGACTATCCGGCATGGACGGCTGCGGCACCGGTGCTGCTCGTCCTGCTCGGAGTCCTCAGCGTCATCCTCGGTCGAGATCATGCCCGCCAGGTGATGGGAGCCTCGTGGCCCGGGCTCGCGACCGCCGCAGTCAAACTGTTCGTCGTGCTCCAGGTCCTTGCAGTATTCGCGCGCGGGGCCATGGGGCCCCTGGGGCTGTCGGCATTCGGGCCATCTCCGCTGACCTCGGCTCTGGTCATCACCGTTTGGGTGGCGGTGGGCATGACTGTCGGGCTGTTGCTGACCAGGCTCTCCGACATGCAGGCTGGGTCGGGATTCTCCGGTGACCGGGATGACTTCGACGATGACGAGGAACCCTTCGGCCACATTGCCGAAGAACGACGCACCGACTACTTCGACGAGGACTGAGCCACGGGCGGTGCCTGAACCACGAGCGGGGATGCCTCAGTTCGTGCCGGGCGGTTCCTGGCCGGTGAGCTGTTTGAACCAGTCGCCAAGTCCGGTCTGGTACTCCGTTGTGCATGAGAGCTGGGCCTGCTGCGTGATGGCATCACGGACGCATTCCTCATACTTCGACTGAACCGGCCAGAGGACGACGGACGACATCGTCGAGAAGATGAGGTAGAGGGCGAGCAGGCCACCCAGAATGCCCAGGGACATGTTGCGCTTCTGCTTCGTCCTGACGACGGCGACGATGTAGCGAATCGCCCAGACGACAGCGGCGATGGCGAAACCGATGGCCGCGACCTTGAACGGCAGCGGATACGTGAACGTCAGGACCGAGGCGAGGATCAGGAGGATCAGGACCAGGCCATGTCGAGCGGGTGCGGCCTGCTTCTCCTCTTCGGGAGTGGGCGCGCTCTTCTCTTCAGTATTGTTTGGTGACGTCACACGAATAGTTTGTCATAGTCCACTGACAAAAGCCTTGACGGCAGAGAGAGTCCGTATTCTGGTGCCCTGACCGACAAGCGAAGATACAAACGTTAGAATGGGTCTGTGCGCATCGTTCTTCTGGCATCCGGCTCCGGTACCCTCACACAGGCAGTCATCGACGCGTTTGCAGATGCGCAGCATGGAGTCGAGATCGTCGGCGTCGGTTCGGACTCGCAGACGGCAGGTGTTCTCGACCGCGCGAATGCCCACTCGATTCCCACCTTCGTCGTCCGGCCCAAGGACTGTGCAAGCCGCGAGGACTGGAACCTCCAGTTGTGTGACGCCGTCGCAGACCTGACTCCTGATTGGGTGATCTCGGCCGGGTTCATGCGGATCCTGGGGCCCACGTTCATCGCGGCCTTCCACAATCGCATCATCAACACGCACCCGGCTCTGCTGCCGGCATTCCCCGGCGCGCATGGGGTGCGAGATGCCCTCGCCCACGGTGTGCGCATCACCGGCGGCACCATCCACCTCGTCGACTCAGGAGTCGATACGGGCCCGATCATCACCCAGTTCGCGGTCCCCGTCAGCGACGCGGACACGGAAGGCACGGTGCACGAACGAATCAAGACCCAGGAGCGGGCCGAGCTCGTACGGCTCCTGACTCACCTTGCCCACCATGACCTCATCATCGAGGGACGGCATGTCAGCGGATATGCCACCTCGGCGTCCCCAGTCTGACCCACTCACCAACCGCACGAAACGGCAATCGAGCCTTCAAGGAGGACTTGTGACAGGAACCCGCGCGATCAAAAGAGCGCTCGTCAGCGTTTACGACAAATCGGGATTGGAGGACCTGGCCCGCGGACTGCACGCCGCCGGTGTGCAGATCGTGTCCACCGGTTCGACAGCAGCGAAGATCGCCGAGGCGGGTGCTGCGGTCACGAAGGTCGAAGAGCTGACCGGGTTCCCCGAATGCCTCGAAGGTCGGGTCAAGACCCTGCACCCGCGGGTCCATGCCGGCATTCTGGCCGATTCGCGCAAATCGGACCACATGAGCCAGCTCGAAGAGCTCGAGATCGAGCCATTCGACCTCGTCATCGTCAACCTCTACCCCTTCTCCGACACCGTGGCCAGCGGCGCCGGCTTCGACGACTGCGTGGAGCAGATCGACATCGGCGGGCCGTCCATGGTGCGGGCAGCGGCGAAGAACCACCCAAGCGTCTCCGTCATCACCGACCCCAGCGACTACCCCGCGGTCATTGAAGCGGCCCAGGGACAGGGCTTCGATCTCGCGGCCAGGCGCAGCTTCGCCGCCCGCGCCTTCGCCCACACCGCCGCCTATGACACGGCTGTGGCCTCCTGGTTCGCCGCCGAGATCGCCTCCGGTGCTGACGACGGCGCATCCGCTGAGGAAACTCAGTCTGCCGGGCAGCCCGCATTCGCCGGGGTGACGGGGGAGAAGCTGACCGACCTGCGCTACGGCGAGAACCCACACCAGGCTGCAGCCGTGTACTCCGACGGAACTCGCGGAATCGCCGGTGCGAAGCTGCTGGGCGGCAAAGCCATGTCCTACAACAACTACACGGACACCGACGCCGCCATCCGCGCCGCCTTCGATTTCGACCGTCCCGCCGTGGCGATCATCAAGCACGCCAACCCCTGCGGAATCGCGCTGGCCGACACCGCTGCCGCCGCCCACAAGGCAGCCCACGAATGCGACCCTCTCTCGGCCTACGGCGGCGTCATCGCCACCAACCGCGAGGTCGACGCCGAGCTGGCTGCCTCGATCAAGCCGATCTTCACCGAGTGCCTGGCCGCACCCTCATTCTCAGCCGAAGCGCTGGAGCTGCTCTCGAGCAAGAAGAATCTGCGTCTGCTCGAACTCGGTGACGTCGACTTCGCACCTGCTGAGATCAAGCCGATCACCGGCGGATTCCTCGTCCAGGACCGCGACGCGTTCCAGGCCGAGGGAGATGCTTCGGAGAACTGGACGCTGGCCGCGGGCCCGGCCGCTGCACCACAGGTGCTCGCCGACCTGGAATTCGCGTGGAAGGCCTGCCGGGCAGTGAAGTCCAACGCAATCCTCGTGGCCAAGGACGGTGCCTCTGTGGGCGTGGGCATGGGCCAGGTCAATCGTGTCGACTCCGCGAAGCTGGCCGTCGAGCGCGCCGGTGAACAGAGGGCAACGGGCGCAGTGGCCGCCTCGGACGCGTTCTTCCCCTTCGCCGACGGACTCCAGATCCTCCTCGATGCCGGCATCAGCGCGGTTGTGCAGCCAGGTGGCTCCATCCGCGATGAAGAGGTCGTCGCAGCCGCGGAGAAGGCGGGGATCACCATGTACCTGACCGGGAGCCGCCATTTCTTCCACTGAGAAGGTGAAGGCCCACCCACGCCATGCCAGGCGTGGGCGCGGCCCGATCGCCAAGCGCTGGATCTACTGGAAACGGCGCTACGCGAACCCTGTCCTGCGCGACTGGGTTCTTCTGGGCTGCCTGCTGGGAATCTTGATCGCCGCCGCATGTACCCTCATCGACTTCCATCTCGGTGCGATCGTGCTGGCAGTTGTGCCGGCGGGACTGGCGATGATGCGCGCAATGCCCGAACCTTGGGCCGAGGTCTGGACCAATCGATCGAAGACCGTCGACATCGCCACCGGCCTCATCTTCGCTGTGGTTCTCGTGGCTTTGGCGTTCGTCGTCCCGGAGTCGCGCTGAAGCTACCGAGCTCACAGAATCGGTTACTTTGTGCATTCCCTGAGAAACGGGAATCTTCGGTTACACCGAAGCGGAATAAGTGGCAGGGTGAGTGGTGTAAGAAGGTTCGCAAGAACCTTTTCCATTGAAGGGAGACAGTATGGGACTCGACGATCTTACAAACAAAGCCAAGGACGCCGTGAATAGCGAAAAGGGTGAAGAGTTCAGCGATCAGGGTCTGGATAAGGCTACTGACTTCGCCAATGACAAGACCGGCGGCAAGTTCGAAGACCAGATCAACCAGGGTCGCGACGGAGTCGACGGAAAACTTGGCAATGAGTGACTTTTAATTCCATCGCCGCGTCCGGCATGGAAAAGCGCCGAGGTGAATTTCATTTCACCTCGGCGCTTCTTTTATGTCCTCAGCCCAGTTTCTCGATGGGGGCGTAGCGCAGCAGGAGGCGCTTCGTGCCCAAGGAGCCGAAGTCGACGACCGCGACCGTCTTGTCACCGACGCCGTTGACCTCCGTCACTGTTCCCAGCCCGAAGGACTCGTGTGAGACCTTCTCTCCCACCGACACGGTGATGACCTCTCGGTTGGGTCGGATCCGATTCGGGAAACCGGCCACAGGTGACGAGGAGTTCGCGGATCCTGAGCGTGAACCAGAGGACCTGCTCGATCCACGTGAAGAGCCGAATCCGCCGCTGCGTGAGCTGGCGTAGCCGCCGCCGAGGCTTCCTCCGCCGTAGCCGCCGGAGGAGAAGCCGCCGCCCATGCTGGATGAGAAGGTGCCGGTGTTCTCCCATTCGATGAGGCTCTCGGGGATCTCGGACAGGAACCGGCTGGGCGGGTTGTACTGCGGCTGGCCCCACATGCTGCGTGTCTCGGCACGAGTCACAATCAGGCGCTGCCTGGCCCGGGTCAGACCGACATAGGCCAGACGCCGCTCCTCGGAGAGCTCATTGGGGTTCTCGAAGGATCGGGCATGGGGGAAGCCGCCGTCCTCGAGTCCGGTGAGGAAGACGACCGGGAACTCCAGTCCCTTCGCCGTGTGCAGGGTCATGAGCGTGACCTGGCCGAGCTCGGCATCAGGAATCTGGTCGGTGTCGGAGGCCAGTGCCACCTGCTCGAGGAAGGCCTCGATCGATGAACCGCCGGCGGAAGGAGCATCGAGGCCCTCATCCGCAGCGTCTGCGCCTGCGTCGTCGGTGCTGTCGCGCGCATCGCCGTCGTCGGCTGAAGAGTCTTCGTCGACCGCAGCGCTTGAGTCGGTCTCGGCTGATTCTGCGTCCGCATCATCGGCGTCTTCGTCGTCTGCGGCATCGGCCAGGGCCCGAGTCGCGACGAAGTCTTCGGCCACGGCCACCAGCTCGGCGAGGTTGTCGACCCGGGACTCGTCCTGCGGGTCGGTGCTCTTCTGCAGCGACTCGAGGTAGCCGCTCTGCTCGAGGATCGCTTCGATGACACGCGAGAGCGGAGCCGCCTCCGCGGTGGCCGCCAAGTCACGCATGAGATCGTAGAACTTCGCCACGGAGGTCTTCGCGCGGGCAGAGAGGTGGACGATCTCATCAAGGCGCCCCAGGGCCGTGTAGAAGCTGATGCCCTCACGATCGGCGAAGTCCGCGACGATGCCCTCGGTGCGATCGCCGATGGAGCGTTTGGGGACATTGAGAATGCGCCGCAGATTCACATCGTCATCCGGGTTGGCCACCACACGCAGATACGCGAGGGCGTCCTTGATCTCTTTGCGCTCGTAGAACCGTGTGCCGCCGACGACCTTATAGGGGATGCCCGAGCGGACCAGGGCATCTTCGATGGCACGTGACTGGGCGTTGGTGCGATAGAAGACGGCAAAGTCACCGTAGGTGTACTTCTCATTGTCGATGAGCTCGTCGACCCGGTCGACGATGAAGCGGGCCTCGGCCTGTTCGTTCTCGGCCACCCAGCCGACGATGGTTTCGCCCGTGCCCTCCGAGGTCCACAGCTTCTTGTCCTTGCGATCCTGATTGTTCGAAATCACAGCGTTCGCGGCATCGAGGATGTTCTGCGTGGAGCGATAGTTCTGCTCCAGCAGAATCGTCTCCGCATTGGGGAAGTCCTTCTCGAACTCCATGATGTTGCGCACCGTGGCCCCGCGGAAGGCATAGATCGACTGGTCTGAATCGCCGACGACCGTCAGCTCAGCACCGGTGGCGCCGCCGGCCCCATCGCCGGCCAGCGCCTTGATCAGGGCATATTGGGCCGGGTTCGTGTCCTGGTACTCGTCGACGAGGATGTGTCGGAACCGTCGGCGGTAGAAGTCGGCCACCTCGGGGAAGGCTCCGAACAGGTGAACGGTCTCAGAAATGAGGTCATCGAAGTCGAAGGCATTGGCCAGGCGCAGACGGGAGGTGTAGCGCTTGAACACATCGGCAAGAACCTCATCGGCAGGATTGTTCGCCCGGGGTATGAAGTCATCGGGTGTCTGCAGATCGTTCTTGAGATTGGAGATTCGGTGCAGCATCGACCGCGGGGTGTACTTCTTCGTGTCGATGCCCAGTTCCTTGAGGATCTGGGACACGAGCCGCTGCGCGTCCTGGGAATCGTAGATCGTGAAGTTGGACTTCATGCCCAGCACCTTCGCCTCCCGGCGGAGGATCCTCACGCACGAGGAGTGGAAGGTCGAGACCCACATGGCACGCGAAGCGGGACCGACGATGGAGCGCACACGCTCGGCCATCTCCTTGGCGGCCTTGTTCGTGAACGTGATCGCCAGGACCTCACCGGGGTGTGCCCGACCGGTGGCCAACGCATAGGCGATGCGCCTGGTCAGAACCGTCGTCTTCCCCGAACCGGCACCCGCCACGATGAGGAGTGGTGACCCGGTGTGGGCAACGGCCTCGCGCTGTCGTGGGTTGAGTCCGGTGAGGAGTTCGGCCGCACGTGAGTCGGCTCCCGGCGTGGCTTCTTCGATGTTTTCAGCTGCAGCAGTCATGTCCGGATCAACGATACCGTCCGGCGCTGACGCAGGGAAAAGAGGTGAAGGCCGAACACAGAGGCGGCCCCGTTCCGATCACCGTAAATCTGGTGATCGGTACGAGGCCGCCTCGGCGAATGGTGAGAGGTGACGATCAGTGGACGAAGACGGCCACCAGGACGTTGATGATCGCTCCGGCGAAGACCAGATGCGCCATCGTCGCCGAAGGATTCTTCACTCCGGTCGCCACTGCTGCATCGGCGCCGGCTCCCGCGGGAGCACCATTGAGAGTGCCGGAGGCGAAGGCCTTCTGCTTCTTGTTGCCGATGAATGCGAAGACGGTGACGAGAATCGCAATGACGAGCTTGATGCCCATCTTCATGTGATTGACCTCGCCGTCACCCATCTCGGCAAGGCCGAGCAGGAGAATCCCGGTGATCAGCTGTAAATAGGAGCCGTGCAGCATGCCGGGAGCGACTTTGGGGGAGCGGATGAGGCTGAAATATCCACCCACGATGATCGCCATTCCGATCAGATGCAGGGCCACTAAAATCTCGCGAAGAATTTCCATACGGTTCATCGTAGTGGCATGATGGTGTCTCGTGAGCGCGGGCCCTCTACTGGCGCACGCTGTTCCGCCCTGGTGTAATGGCAGCACGCCGGCCTTTGGAGCCGTGCAGTATAGGTTCGAATCCTATGGGCGGAGCTGGCCCAATCCGACTTGCGAAGGATTCTAGAATGTCGCAGACCCGACCTACCGCCGTCATCGTTCTGGCCGCTGGCCAAGGCACCCGTATGAAGTCGACCCTGCCGAAGGTCCTGCACCCGATCGGCGGCCGATCCCTGCTCCACCACTCCATCTCGGCGGCAGCAGGTGCCACCCCGGAACACCTTGTCGTGGTCGTCAGGCACGAGCGTGACCAGCTCGTCTCCCATCTCGAATCACTGCCGATCAATTCGACGCAGACCGTTCTCATCGCCGATCAGGATGAGGTCCCCGGCACCGGCCGCGCCACCGAGTGCGCACTGACCCAGCTGCCCGAGGATCTCTCCGGCACCGTGGTCGTGACCTATGGTGATGTGCCGCTGCTGACCGCAGACACGATCAACAGCCTCGTCGAGGTCCACGAGTCCTCCCACAATGCCGTCACGGTCCTGTCCGCCGAGGTGGACGATCCCACCGGCTACGGACGCATCGTCCGCGACGCCTCCGGTTCACTGCTGCGCATCGTCGAGCAGAAGGACGCCAGCGACGACCAGCGCAGCATCCGGGAGATCAACTCCGGCATCTACGCCTTCGACGCTGCGGCACTGCGCGACGGTCTCGCCTCACTGACCACGGACAATGCCCAGGGCGAGAAGTACCTCACCGACGTCATCGGATTCTCCCGCGACGCCGGTCACTCCGTCGCCGCCACGGCCACCCAGGATCTGTGGCAGGTCGAGGGCGCCAACGACCGTGTGCAGCTGGCCAACCTCGGCAAGGAACTCAACCGTCGCGTCTGCGAGAAGTGGATGCGCGCCGGTGTGTCCATCATCGACCCCGACACCACCTGGATCGACATGGACGTGTCTCTGGGTGAGGACGTCACCATCCTTCCCGGTGTTCAGCTCCTCGGTGCCACCGACATCGCCTCCGCTGCCGTGGTCGGTCCCGACTCGACCCTCAAGGACACCGAGGTGGGTGCCGGGGCACAGGTCGTGCGCACCCATTCGGAACTGGCCGTCGTCGGCCCCGGAGCCAAGGTCGGACCGTTCGCGTACCTGCGACCTGGGACCAACCTCGGCGAGGATGGAAAGATCGGCACCTTCGTGGAGACGAAGAACGCCGACATCGGACGGGGCGCGAAGGTGCCGCATCTGTCCTACGTCGGCGACGCCGAGATCGGTGAGGGCTCCAACATCGGTGCCGCATCGGTCTTCGTCAACTACGACGGTGTCAACAAGCACCGCACCGTCGTCGGAAAGCACGCACGCATGGGCTCGGACAATATGTACGTCGCCCCTGTCACGGTAGGCGACGGCGCCTACTCCGGTGCGAGCACAACAGTGCGCAAAGATGTCCCTGCGGGAGCGCTTGCCATAACCGTGGCGCCACAGCGTAACCTGGAGGGCTGGGTCGTCAGCAACCGCCCCGGCACACCTGCAGCGCAGGCAGCCGAGGCCGCATCTGAAGGGGAACCGGCAAGTGAATGAAATAACGACAGCAGGCGAGAAGAAGCTCGTCCTGGTCAGTGGGCGTGCGAACGCCGAACTCGCTGAACAAGTCGCTGAGAACCTGGGGACGGAGCTCCTCCCCACCGACATTTACAACTTTGCCAATGGAGAGATCTACGTCCGGTTCTCCGAATCGGTCCGTGGCTGCGACGTCTTCGTCCTGCAGTCGCACAGTGCGCCCATCAACGAATGGCTGATGGAACAGCTCATCATGGTCGACGCTCTCAAGCGCGCCTCAGCGAAGCGGATCACGGTCATCGCACCGTTCTTCCCCTACGCCCGTCAGGACAAGAAGCACCGCGGACGTGAGCCCATCTCGGCCCGTCTCGTGGCCGACCTGTACAAGACGGCCGGTGCCGACCGCATCATCACCGTCGACCTGCACACCGCGCAGATCCAGGGCTACTTCGACGGACCGGTCGATCACCTCATCGCAATGCCGATCCTCGCCGGCTACGTCAAGGACAAGTACCCCGGCGACCTCGCCGTCGTCTCACCCGACGCCGGTCGCATCAAGGTCGCCGAGAACTGGTCGAACTCGCTGGGTGGAGTGCCCCTGGCATTCATCCACAAGACGCGCGACATCACACGTCCGAACGAAACCAAGGCCAACCGCGTTGTCGGTGAGGTCGAGGGCCGCACCTGCGTCCTCGTCGATGACATGATCGACACGGGCGGAACCATCGTCCAAGCCGCCGATGCCTGCATGGCCGCCGGTGCCACCGGAGTCATCGTGGTCTCGACGCACGCAGTGTTCTCCGGCCCGGCAGTCGAACGCCTGTCGAACTCCGTGGCGCAGGAAGTCATCGTGACGAACACGCTGCCGCTGACCGAGGACAAGATGTTCGACAAGCTCACCGTGCTCTCGATCGCTCCGCTGATCGCCCGCGCCGTGCACGAGGTCTTCGAAGACGGATCGGTCACCAGCCTCTTCGAGGTCTGAGGTACCTTCCGCCGACGCTTCATCTGATTCGAACCCCGAGCCGATCTTTCGGCTCGGGGTTCGTTCTGCCTCGGGAGGTTCCCTCTACACTGGAGACAACAGAGTGAAGGGAACCGTGACGATGTCGTCCCACGATTACAATCGGTACCGAGTCAGCGTCTCCGGCGGCGAACTGTCCGTCGGCGTCTGGGAACCGGTGGCCTTCGAGCCCGGCCGCGTCCCCACCGTGTGCGTCATCCACGGCATCACCTCGAACCATCTGTTCTTCGCCGGTCTGGTCTCAGCGCTGCCCGGGGTGCGCATCATCGGCCCCGACCTGCGCGGACGCGCCGACTCCCATCTGCTGGGCCCACCGTTCGGGATGAAGGCCCATGCCGAAGACGTCCTCACCGCCATCGACACCTTCGCCGAACCCGGTCCGGTCACACTGGTCGGACATTCCATGGGCGGCTTCGTCGCCATGACCCTGGCCGGGATGGGCGCTGGGGTCGATTCCGACGCCGAGGTGGCCGACCGTTTCCGCGGACCTGTCCTCATCGACGGGGGACTCCCGCTGTCCGTGCCGGAGGCAGGCAGCGGCAGCGGCTCGCAAGCGCTCGATGATCTCTACGACCAGGACCTGGACACCGATGATCTCATCGCCCCGGTCCTCGGTCCGGCCGCCGAGAGGCTGTCGATGTCCTTCGGCTCGGTCGAGGAGTACCTCGCCTTCTTCGCCGCGCACCCGGCCTTCGTCGACGGGCTCGACACCGTGGCCACGGAGAGCTTCGTCTACGACCTTGCCGCCAAGGACGATCACAGCTTCCAACCCTCCACCCCAGTCGAGGCGATGCAGGCCGACTTCGCCGACATGTACTCCGGGGGCGCCTATCACAACTCCCTGGCGGCGGTGATGAGCAGTCAGCGACGCCAGGCCGAGGTGACGTTCCTCTTCGCCGAACGTGACCTCGTCGCATCCGAGCCGGGACTCTACCCACCTGAGCTCGTGGCCGCCTACCGGCAGCGGTGGGAGGAGATGGCAGTCATCGACGTGCCGGGTACGAACCATTACGACATCCTGCTCACCGAGACCGGAATCGATGCCTGCGCGACGGCGGTGGTGTCCCGACTTGGTGCCATCGGTGACGGTGAACTAGAATGATGGGGTTGCCTCGGCGAGGGAAACACATGTTTCCGTTATCGACGCGGTCCTGACCCACAGCGCTGACCGGCCCATCGCGGCCGAATCGAGCAGCGACAGTGCGGTTGAAGGCTGTTTCGCCGTGGTGCTTGCAAGATAAGGACACCACGAAGGAGAGAAAATGGCTGACTTCAAACTCATCGCCGAACCCCGCACCGAATTCGGCAAGGGCGCTGCCCGCCGGACCCGCCGCGCGGGACGTATCCCCGCAGTCGTCTACGGACACGGCGGAGACCCTGTGCACATCTCGATTGACGGCCACGCCACCATGATGGCACTCAAGCACGCCAACGCCCTGTTCGAGATCGAAAGCACCGACGGTGCCAAGAACGTTCTCGCCATCGCCCGCGACGTGCAGACCGACGCTGTGACACGTGAGATCGAGCACCTCGACCTCATCATCGTCAAGCGCGGCGAAAAGGTCGAGGTCGACGTTCCCGTTCACATCATCGGCGAATCCGCACCGGGCACCATGGTTCAGCAGGAAGAGTCGACCATCCTCATCAAGGCCGACGCCACCAAGCTGCCTGAGTACATCGAGGTCACCATCGACGGCCGCGCCGCCGGTGAGCACGTTCTGGCCGGACAGATCGAACTGGCTTCGGGCATCGAGCTTGCCGCCGATCCTGAGATGCTCGTCGTCAACGTCTCGGAAGAGGCCGAGATGGACACCGAGTCTGATGCAGAAGAGACCACCGGGGAAGCTGCAGAGGGCGAAGAAGCTACAGAAGGCGAAGCAGAGGAGAAGACCGAGGACGAGTGACCTCGGCTTCTGCGGATGCGCCTGCATGATGGGCGCAGCCTGAGCTGTGAATTCGGTGGGTCGTTGACGAAACGGCCCACCGAATTCGTTTCGCAGGAACGAAGGAATTCGCAGACACGGAACAAACAGGGGCTCCTGACCATTCAGGCGACCTCGATGGGCACGGACACAGTACGAGCGAAGGACGACGATGACGAACGAAGCATGGCTGGTCTTCGGCTTGGGCAATCCCGGCCCCAAATACGAAACGACGCGACACAACATCGGGCAGATGGTCATCGCCGAACTCGCACACCGCATCGGCGTCAATCTCACCCGCACGAAGCTGCGCTCCAACGTCGGCACATCCCGACTGCCGACAGGCTCGATCCCCGGCGTTCCCGGACCGCGAGTGGTCCTGGCCACCTCGACGGGCTATATGAACGAATCGGGCGGGCCGGTCAGACAGCTCGCCGACTTCTACTCGATCGACACCGACCGGATCATCGCCGTCCACGATGATGTCGACATCCCCTACGACACCATCAAGGCCAAGGTCGGCGGGGGAGAGGGCGGACACAACGGACTGCGATCAATGACCTCGGCGCTGGGGACGAAGAACTACCCCCGAATCCGCGCCGGCGTCGGACGGCCTCTGGGCCGCCAGGACACCGCCGACTATGTGCTCAAGCCCTTCTCCAAGGACGAACGCGCAACACTGCCGATCTTCATCTCGGATATCGCCGATGCTGTGGAGATGTACATCGTTGAGGGACTCGAGAAGGTCCAACTCAAATACCACTCGAAATGACAGTGACGGTCACTGCTGGGCAGTCGGTGCCTTCCCTGAAGTGACACCCTGACGCTTGCGGTGGATGATCCAGGCGGCGAGGACGCCGCCGACGAAGCCGAAGAGATGACCCTGCCAGGAGATCCCGTTGTCCTGGGGCAGCATCCCGAAGATCATCGATGCGCCGAAGGTGATGAAGACGAAGAAGCCGAGGGCGAAGTAGACGATCTTGCGGAGAATGTCATCGGTGAACCAGGTGCGCACCGCCAGGTATCCGAAGAACCCGAACACGATGCCTGAGGCACCGACGATGTGCTGTCCGACCGGCAGAGTCGTCAGCCAGGCGCCGAGACCGGAGACCACTGCTGTGATGGCGGTGACGAGCCAGAATCGACGTTGGCCCTCAACGGCGATGCACAGGCCGAGGATGAGGAACGGGAACGTATTGGCCGTGAGATGGCCGAATCCCGAGTGCAGCAGGGGAGAGGTCACCACTCCGTAGAGCGACAGCGGGTTCCAGGACTGCAGGCTGAGCATATCGAGATCAGCAGGCAGGAGGGTGTCGATGATCTCAATCACCCACATGAGCGCCAAAAGGGCGATGACGGGGACGAAACGCGCGAGCCTATGATCGCGGCTGACGCTTGTGCGCAGATTGGCGACCTTGGGCGAGCCTGCCTGTGTGTGGCCGCCTGACCTGGGGGAATCGGAGGCGGTTGAATCGTTGCCGAAGATGAACTGGGATTCTGCGGAGGTGAAGCGAGGGGACTGGTCGGAACTCATGTCTCAATTGTGGGTGATGAAGCTTGGAGAACGCCGAAGAACCGGGGCGCGGAGACAATCGTGTCCGATCCGTTAGGCCCGTTACAGTCTTGAGATCTCGGGGGGCTTCACTCCACCGTTGTGCTGCCGATCGCCTCCTTGTTCTCATCCAGCGCCTCGACGACGATCCGGGAACCGGTGGGGGTGACATCGGCGGCGGTCTCGAAGCCTTCTCGGTCGACGACCGCAGTCTCTGTCAGCTGTTCCTCGCTGTCACCGCTGAGGATGCGCCAGGCCGCGACCTCGGTCGCTCCGTTCCAGCTCATATGCACGCGTGTGATGCCCTCGCCCGGTTCGGACTTCGTCGCAGTCGGCGGTGCCGACGGGGTCGCCTGCCAGTCGAAGCGATAGGCCCGATAGTTCGAGCCGCCCGTGAACGTCGCGTCGTAGAGCAGCTTGCCATCGTTGGTGAACTCGGAGAAGTACGGTTCTGAACCCCAGCCGATGAACACGTTGCCATTGTCCAACTCCTGGAAATTGCCCTGACTTCCCGAGGAACGATCATCAGGAGCCGGGTATTCGGTGTCGACCGTGGCCCTCTTCGCCTCTTCGTCCACGTCAAGGCGCAACCCCCGGGAATCGCCGAGGCGGGGTGCGGCATGATTGTCGAAGAGAGTGATCTTGCCGTCATCGCGGCGTTGAGCATCATGCTGCCAGGCGAAGGCCGCGCCTTCGCCCATCTCGAAGTCGCTGGCGGATCCGCCCAGCACCCACTGCAGGTCAGCGTCCTTGCGATCGAGCTGATAGATCGCGTGCGTGTTGCGGGCAGAGACGAGCAGAGACTTCCCGTCGTCGTCGACGGACACCGAGTTCAGGTGGATGTAGTCGAACGGCTCCTCCTCGGTGCCTTCGCCGTCCTTGAGCTTCGACTCCGTCTGGTCGACGGGAACGTCATCGAGAGTCCGCCATTCGACCACGGGTTCGCCGGTGGCGATGTCGACCTCCTGGACGACTCCCTCCCAGACCCAGCCGTCCTTCGCACCTCCCACAGAGCTGAGATCCGTCTGGGTCTTGATGTAGGACAGGAGAAGCATCGTGTCGTCGTCGGTGATCGTCGTCTCGTGCAGATCCGAGGTCTTGTGCGCCAGGTCCCCACCCATGCCGACCCGGGCGATCTCGTTGTAGCTGTCATCGAGCATGACGACCTCGCCTGCCGTTTCAGGGGTCTGCGCCAGACCTTCCCACCAGGTGAGGACCGGTTCGTCCTGGTATTCCTGGACCCGTAAGTCCCACATCTGTCCCGAACCCTGCCGCGCCCAGACCGGCTCTCCGGCCGAGTCGAGGATGAGCCCGCCGACCCATGACTCCTCATCAGCGGCGGTCTGCCCCTTGGGGGCGATAAACGTCGTGAGGTCCTTCTCTTCCTTCGGTGGGGGAGAGGTGACGTCGATGTCGATCTGCGGCGGGTTGAGGTCGGGTCTGCTGTGGAAATCCCAACGATCGGGTTGGGGAATTTCTTCTTCTTCAGCGGTACATCCTGACAGGAGCAGCGTCGCGGCCGCCACAGATGCGAACAGAGCGCGGTAA
This sequence comes from Brevibacterium sp. BDJS002, assembly GCF_028201555.1. Lineage (NCBI taxonomy): Bacteria > Bacillati > Actinomycetota > Actinomycetes > Micrococcales > Brevibacteriaceae > Brevibacterium > Brevibacterium sp. BDJS002. The sequence continues at coordinate 1,437,207 of NZ_CP116392.1, forward strand.
GACATACTCTCATCTTCACACGTCCGCGCGCGCAGAGTGCGGAGCACAGGCGTTGTCGTTTCTCGTGTCCGGCCCGTGGCTTAGAATTGCATGGTGCTCAATGGACTCGATCTCACACGCCAGAACCCCACCATCACTGACCTCGTCTCAGCGTTCAACGACCCGGAGACCACCGGTGGGACGATCGATGCGATCAGGGGACTGTGGCCATCGATCCTGCGCCGAACGCTCGTGTCCGCCGATTCCGGCTCGACCACCTCGGCACCACAGCTCATCGTCACGGCCACGACCCGTGAGGCCGAGGACCTGGCCCGGTCGCTGGCGGACTGGGTGGCCGAAGATTCGATCGCGATCTTCCCCAGCTGGGAGACTCTCCCACACGAAAAGCTCTCACCTCGTTCCGACACCGTCGGGCAGCGCCTGCAGATCCTGCACCGCCTGGCCCACCCCAGCCCGGACCGACACCTGGCCTTCATCATCGCCCCGGTCCGCGCCTTCCTGCAGCCCTTGGTCAAGGGGCTCGGAGACATCGAGCCGGTGGAACTGGGCGTCGGAGACGAATACGAGATCGACCAGCTTTCCCAACGCCTGACCGAACTGGCCTACTCACGAGTGGACATGGTCTCCCGCCGAGGTGAGTTCGCGGTTCGCGGCGGCATCGTCGACATCTTCCCACCGACCGACGAACATGCCCTGCGCATCGAATTCTTCGGTGACGAGATCGACGAGATCCGCGAGTTCTCCGTCAGCGACCAGAGGTCCATTCCCGCCGAGGCGGATGCTCAGCCATTGACTCTCTCGGCACCGCCCTGCCGTGAGCTCCTGCTCACCGACTCCATCCGCGAACGCGCGGCCGCGTTGTCACAGACGCTGCCGGCCGCCTCGGACATGCTCGACAAGATCGCCGGCGGCGTCGCCGTCGAAGGCATGGAATCGCTGTCTGCTGTGCTGGCCGATGGCATGGAGCCGATCATCGCCCTGCTGCCCGCAGCCACGAAGATCATCATCACCGAACCCGAACGAGTCCACGCCAGGGCCGCCGACCTCGTTGTGACGACGAACGAATTCCTTGAGGCCGCGTGGTCCGGGGCGGCTGCCGGCGGCGAATCCCCGATCGATCTGTCCGCAGCGACATTCCGGACGATGGAGGAGATGGAGGAGGGCGCTCGCCTCATCGGTCTGGCCTGGTGGGAGCTCGGCGGCTTCTCCACCGATGAAGAACTCGTCTCACCCACCCAGAACCTGTTCCCCGTCCCGGCTCGGGCACCTCGAGGATATGCCGGCGACGTCGAAGCGATCCTCACCGACGTCAAGGGACTCATCCACGACAAGTGGCGCATCCTCGTCCTCACCGAAGGCCAGGGGCCGGGCCAGCGCATGGTCGAGGTGTTCTCGGAAGCCGGAGTGCCGGCGACCTTCGTCGATGACCCGAATGACCTCCCCGAGGCGCTGGTCACCGTCACCACCGCCGCACCCTTCGGCGGGTTCGTCTTCGATGACCTCAAACTGGCCGTCCTCACCGAAGCCGATGTGCTCGGACGCGCAGCCGCCACCTCGACGAGGGACATGCGTCGCCTGCCCACTCGGCGCAAACGCAACCAGGTGGACCCGCTCAACCTGGCGCCCGGGGACTACGTGGTCCACGACCAGCACGGTGTCGGCAAATTCGTTGAGATGACGCAGCGGACGACGGGCAAGGGCCCGAACAAGCACACTCGTGAGTACCTCATCCTCGAATACGCCCCGGCCAAGCGTGGACAGCCCGGCGACCGCCTGTACGTGCCCAGCGACGCACTCGACCAGGTCAGCCGCTACGTGGGCGGGGAAAGCCCGAGCCTGAACAAGATGGGCGGCGCCGACTGGTCGACGACGAAGGCCAAGGCCAGGAAGGCCGTCAAGGAGATCGCGGGCGAACTCGTCCGCCTCTACTCCGCTCGCCAGGCCACAGTTGGCCACACCTTCGGACCCGACACCCCTTGGCAGCGTGAACTCGAGGACGCCTTCCACTATGTGGAGACCGCCGACCAGCTCACGACCATCGACGAAGTCAAGGGCGACATGGAGAAGGCAGTCCCAATGGACCGTCTGATCTGCGGCGACGTCGGCTACGGAAAGACCGAGATCGCAGTCCGTGCGGCATTTAAGGCGATCCAGGACGGTAAACAGGTCGCCGTGCTCGTGCCCACGACGCTGCTCGTGCAGCAGCACTTGGAAACCTTCGCCGAGCGCTACTCGGGATTCCCCGTCACCGTCGGTGCGCTCTCCCGCTTCCAGACGAAGCAGGAGTCGGACAAGGTCGTAGAGGACCTGGCCGCAGGCAAACTCGACCTCGTCATCGGCACGCACAGGATCCTCAGCGGCGAGGTGCGGTTCAAGAGCCTGGGCCTGGTCATCATCGACGAGGAGCAGCGCTTCGGCGTCGAACACAAGGAGACGCTCAAGGCGATGCGCACGAATGTGGACGTGCTCGCCATGTCCGCGACCCCGATCCCACGCACACTGGAGATGGCGGTGACCGGCATCCGCGAGATGTCGACCTTGGCCACGCCCCCTGAAGAGCGTCACCCTGTCCTGACCTATGTGGGCAAGAAAGAGGACAAGCAGATCAAGGCCGCCGTCCGTCGTGAGCTGATGCGCGAAGGTCAGGTCTTCTACATCCACAACAGGGTCAAGGACATCGAGGCCGTGGCCGGTCACATCGCCGAACTCGTTCCCGAAGCGCGTATCGCCATTGCGCACGGAAAGATGAATGAGACCCGCTTGGAACAGGTGATCGTCGACTTCTGGGAGAAGAAGTTCGATGTGCTCGTGTGCACGACGATCGTCGAGACGGGCATCGACATCGCCAACGCGAACACCCTCATCATCGATCATGCTGATCGCTTCGGTCTCTCGCAGCTGCACCAGCTGCGCGGCCGTGTGGGTCGCGGCAGGGAACGTGCCTACGCCTACTTCCTCTACCCGGCGGACACGACACTCACGGAGACAGCTCACGACCGGCTGACGACCCTGGCTGCCCACACCGAGCTTGGAGCCGGCATGCAGGTGGCCATGAAGGACCTCGAGATCCGCGGTGCGGGCAACCTCCTCGGGGGCCAGCAGTCCGGACACATCGAAGGAGTCGGATTCGACCTCTACGTGCGGCTCGTGGGGGAGGCCGTCGCCAACTTCCGCGGGGAGGACACCGAGCCCGAGGCCGATATGCGCATCGAGCTGCCCGTCGACGCACATCTGCCGGCAGAGTACGTCGCCCATGAACGGCTGCGGCTTGAGGCCTATCGGAAGCTGGCCGCCGCGACGAACGAGAGCGAACTGCAGGAAGTCCTCGACGAGCTCGTCGACAGATACGGGCCCTACCCGGAGTCCGTGGGTGTGCTGGCCGATGTCGCCAGGCTGCGGATCAGAGCCAAGGCCTCGGGCATCAAGACGTCGTTGTGCAGGGCAACTTCGTCCGCTTCGGTCCGCTCGAACTTGAGGATTCGCAGGTGGTACGGCTCAAACGCCTCTACCCGAAGTCTCTGCTGAAGCCGGCGATCAGGTCGGTGCTCGTACCCAAGCCGATGTCCGGCAGCGGCTTCGACGCCAAGGAGATGACCGATTCCGACATCCTGCGGTGGGCCCACCAGTTCCTCGATGCGATCGTTCCGGTCGTGGCCTCCGAGGTCGTCGATGCCGGAGTGTGATCGCGGCGAGGTCTCAGACCTGGATCTTCGATGATCGACGCGAGGGCGATCTGCACGTATTCTGAAAGTTCACATTCGACCGTTCTTGCTAGCGTAGAGTGCGAATACGGGTACAGACGTACCGGACGACTTAAGGAGAGCCACCATGGGTTTGGACGACAAGTTCGACAACAAGGCTGAAGAATTCTCCGGCAAAGCAAAGGAGACCGTCGGCGACATGACCGGCGACGACGAGCTCAAAGCTGAAGGGTCTGCCGATCAGCTCAAAGGCAAGACCAAGCAAGTTGGCGAGAAGGTCAAGGACCTCGGCAAAGACGTCAAGGACAAGTTCAGCAAGTAATGAGGAATTCGGCCCCCATCGCACCTGCGGTGGGGGTCATTCTTTTGGTTGGACCAGTGAGGAATCGGAAGGCGGCACGGCAGTGGAGCAGTCAAGGGCATGGGACATGAACGACACCTCGAGCGCTGATGTCCCCGAGGCCGGGACCACCGGAGTCACCCCGGCACAGACGCAGGGAGCGATCGAGGCGATGGCGACTCTGCGTCGCCGGTGCCCCTGGTCGAGCCGGCAGGACCACGGAAGTCTCGAGAAGTATGCGCGCGAAGAAACCGAAGAGCTCATCGAAGCGCTCGAAGACTACCGCAGCGATGCGAGTCCTGCGCACCGGGCGGCCGTTGTCGAGGAGCTCGGAGACGTCTTCTACCAGGTCCTCTTCCACTCGGCCCTGCTGGATGAGAGCGGTTCAGCTCCCTACGGCCACACGCTGGGACTCATCATCGACGGCCTCGAGGAAAAGCTCATACGGCGTCACCCCCTGGCGTTCGGGGAGGACAGCCGTGACGACGAGATGCCTGAGCTCGAAGACGTCGAACGCGAGTACCGCCGAATCAAGACCGAAGAGAAGCAGCAGAAAGACGATAATCAGTGAGCTTGGATCGCATCGACATCGAAGGCACATTCAATTTCCGCGACATCGGAGGAACTCCCACCTCGGCGGGAGATACGACCGTCGGATATGGGAAGGTCTTCCGGTCCGACGGTATTGCCCAACTGACCGACAGGTCGCGAGCCGACATCAGAGCGCTCGGAATCAGAACCGTCGTCGATCTGCGTGACGTCGGGGAACGGTCTAAACTGCCCGATGCACTCGATGGGCTCGATGTGGAGCACATCGAGCTGCCGATCTTCGACGACCATTTCTTTCCCGCGAAGCAGCTCAGCCGCGAGGAGATGAAGAAAGCCGCCGAAGCGACCGGCATGGACCTGTCCGATCGCTCGTTGAGCAAGATCTACGACTCATGATCAATCATTTCGGATCTCGCTTGGCCAAGGCCGTTGATGTCGTTGCACAGAGCTGCGAAGGCGGAGTCGTCTTCCACTGCTCTGCCGGCAAGGACCGGACCGGAGTGGTCGCCGCATTCATCCAGACCCTCCTCGGCGTCGGGCGACACGAGATCCTCGAGGAATACGCGATCACTTCCCAGCACCTCTCGGAAGGATTCCTCGAGAACATCGTCAGAAACTTCGCCGATGCCGGCATCTCCGGCAACCTCGCCGAGACCGCAACAGCGGCACCGCCGGAACTCATGGCCAAAATCCTTGACTCCATCGAGGGAAAGCACGGCGAGAACGGTGTCGAGGCCTATCTGCTTGAGCATGGGATGGACCCGGAGAGTCCGGAGAAGCTGCGCCGACAGCTGCTGGCACCCGTGAACCGCGAAGAATCCGTCCAGGGCTGAGCCGGAGAGCTAGCCCGGTGCCTCGGTGCATTAAGCTGTCCTGCAGGCACATGTTCCCCATGTGAAACCAATTGCGAAGGAGTAATCAGTGGCTGAGATTGTTGCCGCAAACGCCCGTGAAATCCTGGATTCCCGGGGAAATCCCACCGTTGAGGTGGAAGTGCTGTTAGCCGACGAATCCGTCGGTCGTGCCGGTGTCCCTTCCGGTGCTTCCACCGGTGAGTTCGAAGCCGTGGAGCTGCGCGACGGAGACCCGGAACGTTACCTGGGCAAAGGCGTCACCAGTGCTGTTGACGCAGTTGTCGACGAGATCCATGAAGTCATCGTCGGCCTGGAAAGCGATGACCAGCGACTGGTCGACCAGGCTCTGATCGAGCTCGACGGCACCGAGAACAAGTCCCGCCTGGGTGCCAACGCCATCCTCGGCACCTCGCTGGCAGTGGCTCGTGCAGCCGCAGTGTCCGCGGACCTGCCGCTCTACCGCTACCTGGGCGGACCGAACGCGCACGTCATGCCCGTTCCGATGATGAACATCCTCAACGGTGGATCGCACGCCGATTCCAACGTCGACATCCAGGAATTCATGATCGCCCCGATCGGTGCGGCCAGCTTCCACGAAGGACTGCAGTGGAGCGTCGAGGTCTACCACGCGCTCAAAGGCGTGCTCAAGGAACGCGGTCTGTCCACCGGACTCGGTGATGAGGGCGGATTCGCGCCGAACCTCGACTCCAATGCCGCGGCGCTCGACCTCATCCTCGAGGCCATCGAGCTCGCCGGACACCGTCCGGGCCGTGACATCGCTGTGGCACTCGACGTGGCCTCCTCGGAGTTCTACTCAGACGGAGCCTACGAGTTCGAAGGCGAGAAGAAGTCGGCTCAGGACATGGCTGCCTACTACGAGGGTCTGCTGGCCAAGTACCCGCTCGTGTCCATCGAGGACCCCCTGGACGAGAACGACTGGGAGGGCTGGGCCACGCTGACCCAGTCCATCGGCTCAAAGGTTCAACTCGTCGGCGATGACCTCTTTGTCACGAACCCCGAGCGGCTCCAGCGCGGTGTCGACAACAACACCGCGAACTCTCTGCTCGTGAAGGTCAACCAGATCGGTACGCTCACGGAGACCCTCGACGCAGTGTCGCTGGCACAGACCAACGGCTACACGACGATGATCTCCCACCGTTCGGGTGAGACCGAGGACACGACGATCGCCGACCTGGCCGTGGCCACGAACGCCGGCCAGATCAAGGCAGGCGCTCCGGCACGGTCCGAGCGTGTGGCCAAGTACAACCAGCTGCTGCGCATCGAAGAGCAGCTCGGCGACGCCGCCCGGTACGCCGGACGAGGAGCATTCCCGCGCTTCGACGGCTGAGTGAACTTCGCGCGGTCGGCTGAACGACTGCAGCGCTGAGGCGCTGAATGGCTTCATCCCCGAGGCGGGGGTCAGGTGATCATCAAAGGTCACCCGGCCCCCGCCTCGGCGACATTCATCGGTGGGTCGTTGCTGCTGAGGTCGGTGTGCTTCGCGATCACACAACCTCTTCGCGACTTCAAGAACTCTTGGCGATTACACAAAACTACTCCGCGACTCCAAAACCTCCTGTCCCTCGCAGAACACCCCGGGAATACAGCAACTCCACCCGCACCGCGCAATTCATACATTTGCAGAGGTTGTTCATGAAGCTGCGGGCGACGGGTCTATCGAGGCAGCCGACCGCATCGATGGAAAGTCACCTGGCGCTCATGAGGGCCCGCCTGATCTCTTCGAACTTCGCCTCTGTGAAGAGCTCTTTCCACGTGACTCTGATGACCCGCCAGCCCTGATCACGCAGCCATTGTTCTCTGCGCCGTTCGCGTTCGAGTTCGTCCCGTGGCACTCCCGAGCCGAGATACAGCTTTCCAAGTCCATCGATCTCAACGATCAGCCGAGCTGCTTTATGGCAGAAATCGACGCGAATCTTTCTTCGCAGCGAGGGTGCGTCGAACTCAACTTGGGGCACGAAACCGACGAATCCGTGCTGAAAGAACCTCACCGCGGCGATCGACTCGGCGGGGGACTCGCGACGGGCATCGGCCAGTTCGAGGGCGAGATGAACCTTCTTGGTGTTCCTGGTCTCCAGGCATTGCGCCAGAGTCGCCAGGATCTTCTCCCTTGTCGTCAGTCCGCGGTGCAGGGCATCGTCGAGCATCGACACCGAGATATCGGGGTTGTATGTGCGCGCCACGTCAATGAGTGTTCGCTCCAGCGTCGTCACCTCGGTGCCGCGAACTCTCTGACGGTGATGCTTCGGGATTGTCACGCCCCTGACATGGATGCTCTTGAACCTGCGGTTGACTCCAGGGCGCACCACCTCCACCTGGTGAGTGACGGGGTAGGCAATAGGCAGGCCGTGGATGAGGGCAGCGGAGATGTGCGAGAACACCTCGGCCGGGGGAGACGCCGGCGACGTTCGGGTTGCTGTGTCTGATCCGTTCGCGGTGTTAGTTTCTTCCTGCCGTGCCTCCTGACTCTGCTTCTGGAACCTGACTTCGCATCGAGCCATGACTGCGGCGTCGAGCTCTTCGATCTGGTCGCGGAGGTCTCCGTGCTCGGTGAACTCCGAATGAGTTCCTTCAATGATGCTGGCCCACAGTCGCCGATGGCCTTCCACGGAGCAGACGTGTCTGACCGAATAGACGCCGCGAGACAGCCGACGAACGCAGCAGCTTCGAGCCCGCCGAATGTCTGCGTGAGCGAACCCAAGCCGGATGATCTGTTGTGTGGTCATAATCTTGTACATGAAACTAAACTGCATCAAAAGACAGCAAACTACAATGTAGTTTCTTAGGCCTGTGGATAACTCTGTGGGTACATGCGTCTGGCGCGGGGGCTGGGGAGGGGAGTGCGACGGTCGCAAAGTATCAAGGTGCGAGCGACAGGCTTCGTACCTTGCACCGTGAGCGCTAAATCACCCAGTAGCAACACGAGGTTTTAGAGCTGGCGGTGCCGGGAGCTGAACTAGTTGTAGGACGTGAAGGTAAGGGGAGGGCATGCGCCTGCGACGAGGGTGAGGGCCGCGAGCCTGAATGCGAAGGGCGTGTGTCAGCCGCGGCGGCGTCAGACAGAACGGCCGCCTGAGGCGACGGGGCGTGAGTGGCCCGAGCGACGGCCTGAGACGACAGGGGTGGGCGCGCTAGAGAGGCGAGCGAACCGGGCGGATTCAGACTTTCGAAAAATAGAACACGCCACGACACCCAAATCCTCGCAGGCCGGATGCTGACACGGCAGACTTAGATGTGTTGTGACTGCCTTCCCCATCCCCGGTCGCAGAGGAAAGAGACATGGTTCCGAGCAAACCCAGAAACAGCGCCCCCAAATCGGCTCCAGGCCGAGCCGCTCCCCGTCGACGCCCAACGCCGGTCGTCGAGGCTCAGTCCACCGAGGGCACTCGCAAACGGAAACTGTCCTGGCAGACAGGTGTCTTCCTCCTTGTCATCGCCATCGTGCTCGTCACATTTCTTCCCTCGATCAACTCCGCACTCAAGCAGGCACAGCAGATCGCGGCACTCAACAGCGAGATCGAATCGACGAAATCCGAGGTCCAGGGGCTGGAAGAGAAGAACGAGAATCTCAAGGACCCCGCGTACATCAAACGCAAGGCCCGCAAGGACCAGTACTACGTGGAAGAGGGCAAGAACGCGGTCATCGTCACCAACCAGGAGGCGATCGACGGTGACGATCCGGATGCTGACCGTCCGCAGCGCAAGCAAGCCTGGTACCTTGAGTTGCTGGAGTCGATTCAAGAGGTCGGCAATACCGTGGAGAAGGGCTGATGATCACAGAGTGCACCGAGGCGGACTTCGCCATCCTGAAGGAACAGCTCGGGCGGATTCCGCGCGGCGTCGTCGGGATCGCAGCCCGCAGCACATCGGGTGAACCGCTGGTCGTCGCGACCGCTCCCCGGCTCGAAGACAGCACACCCTTCCCCACCACCTTCTACCTCACGCACCCTGCCTTCGTCGCTGAATGCTCACGCCTCGAAGCCTCGGGAATCATGACCGAATGGAGCGCCGAGATCGCCGAAGACGAGGCACTCGCAGCCGCCTACGCCAAGGCCCACGCTGCCTACCTCGCGACACGGTCGGAGATCGGACAGTCTGCCGGAATCGCCGAGGTGGAAGAGATCAAGGACTACACCGCCGGTGGCATGCCCACCCGAGTGAAATGCCTGCACGCTCTCGTCGGACACTCACTGGCCGCGGGTGCAGGAGTCAACCCGATCGGCGACCGCGCCATCTCCTTCATGACCGACGTCCCCACCCCGGCAGGCGCAGAGGGCGCCTCGACCGAGGCAAGCGAATAGGAAAGCTCATGCGCGTAGCCGCCTTCGACTGTGGGACCAATTCCCTGCGTCTGCTCATCGCCGATGTCGACGAGCAGGGTCAGATGACCGAACTGCGTCGCGAAACCCGGATCGTGCGACTGGGCCAGGGAGTCGACGCAACGGGTGAGTTCGCCCCCGAAGCCCTCGAACGCACATTTGCCGCAGCTCGAGAGTTCGCCGAGGTAGCCGCCGAGTACTCACCGGAGAAACTGAGATTCGTCGCCACCTCCGCCAGCCGTGATGTGAAGAACCGTGATGAGTTCTCCGCCGGAATCTTCGGCATCCTCGGCGTCGTGCCCGACGTCATCACCGGTGATGAAGAGGCCCATCTGTCATTCCTCGGCGCCACCGTCGGACGTTCTGCCGACAGCGGCCCGTTCCTCGTCATGGACCTGGGTGGGGGCTCAACCGAACTGGTCCTCGGCATCGAAAGAGTCACCTCGGCGGTGAGCATGGACATCGGATCCGTGCGCCTGACCGAACGACACATGTCCGTCGACGTCCCCGACCAGGCGCAGATCCAGGCGGCCATCGACGACATCGACGCCAACCTGGACAAGGCGGCAGAGATCGTCAACCTCGCTGCGCCGCGGACGATGATCGGGGTTGCCGGCACCGTCACCACACTGACCGCGGGAATCCTCGACCTTGAGAGCTACCAGCGTGAACGCATCCACGGCACCCATCTGCGTGTGGCAGACATCGACGCCGAGGCCGATGAACTGCTGAGCATGGGGCGTGAGGCTCGTGCCGCACTGCCGTACATGCACCCCGGACGCGTCGACGTCATCGCGGCCGGGGGACTCCTGTTCGCCCGCATCGCAGCCCGCATCGACTCTGCAGTCAAGAGTGCCGGAGCCGAGCTCGACATCATGGTCTCGGAGACGGACATCCTCGACGGCACCGCGCTCGACCTCGCGCGCACGCAGTCGTGAAGCCCGTCGCCGCGCGGGAACTGACGGCTCCCAAGCGTCTCCGCGCTGGAAAGCGCACCGCAAAGCTCGCCCTCGTCGGATCCCTGGTGCTGGGTCTGGTCATGGGCACGACTCAGCCGGCGCTTGCTGCACCCGAACCCGGACCCGGGCAGTGGTACATCAAGAAGTACGGCATCGATGACATGTGGAAGAAGTCCACGGGCAAAGGTGTGAAGGTCGCCGTCATCGATTCAGGCGTCAACACCAAACATGAGGACCTCAAAGGCGTGGTCAGCAAGTCCAAGGACTTCAGCGGACTCGACAAAGACGGCAAGACACCCATCGGCGGCAAGACCACCATCCATCACGGCACCGCAGTCGCCGGCGTCATCGCCGGCCAGGGGAAAGGCGCAGGCCCGACGGGAGTCGCCCCCGACGTCGATATTCTCTCGGCCTCGATGTGGTTGGGACCTGAGCGGCCGAAAGAATCCGGCTCGACTCGCGAGCAGGCCGACAAGGCGATCAGGTGGGCCGTCGACTCGGGAGCCAAAGTGATCAACATGTCGCTGGGCTGGGACGATCCTGCCTGGCCTTCAAGCTGGGACGAATCCTTCGCCTATGCCTATGAGAAGGACGTCGTCGTCATCGCCTGTGTCGGCAATGCCTCCCAGGGAGCCACGCAGGCGTGGTCACCGTCGACAGTGCCCGGTGTCATCGGAGTCGGCGGACTGGGTAAGACGAACCGCGTCCTATCCGAATCCACAGCGCCCGGAACGGCCGTGGATCTCATGGGGCCGGCGGAAGACATTCCGATCCCTTACTACTCGGGCGGCTATGCCGAGGGGCAGGGCTGTTCCTTTGCCTCACCCATCGTCTCCGGCGTGGCAGCGCTGATCCGGGCCGAAGATCCCGACCTCAGCGCCGATGAAGTCACCGCCAAGCTGACTTCGACGGCCAAGCCGGTCCCCGGACATAAGGGGCAGAGCAAAAAGGACAAACCGGATCCGATCGTCGGTTGGGGCCGGCTCGATCCGAAGGCCGCGATGAAGTCAGGCGTTCCGAAGACCGTGCCCAGCGCGGCCGACGACCTTGCCGATTGGGTGACGATGCACCGACGCGCGGCATCCGATCCGTCCGAGACCGAAAACGCAGTCCCGGCCGAGGACAACAACCCGAAGGCGGTCGCGCCGAAGGACGTCGTCTCATCACAGTCGACACCCATGTTGGGCTACTCGGTTCTGGGCGCTGGCGCCCTCATTGCGGTGATCCTCTTCGTGCTTTCCGCGGTGGTTTTCATTCGCCGCAGACGGTGATCGAACCTGGTGCTGAACCTCTCATCTGGGGCGTCGAGATTCAATTAGTGAAAGTTTTCACAAAGGCCTAGGATGGGCATATGGCACTCATCAGAAACTCAAAATTGCGTCCTCGAATCCTCGTCGTTGGTGGCGGCTACCTTGGTCTCGTTACCGCTCAGAATCTGTTGAAGAACCTCGGTCGTGGCGAAGCCACAGTGACCGTGGTCGATCCCAACCCGTACATGACCTACCTGCCATTCCTCCCCGAGGTGGCTGCCGGGTCCATCGAGCCGCGTCACGCTGTCGTGCCGCTGCGCCGCAACCTCTCCGGTGCTGAAGTCATCACCGCGAAGGTCACCTCGATCAATCACGGCGACAAGTTCGTCACCGTCGAGCCGGAGAACGACGAAGCGTTCGAGCTCGACTACGACCACATCATCATGGCCGCCGGTTCGGTGGCGCGTGCTCTGCCGATCCCAGGCCTCAAGGAGAACGCCATCGCGCTCAAGCGCATCGAGGAAGCTGTCGCACTTCGCGATCACCTCCTCAGCCGCTTGGCCGATGCCTCGCTGATGGAAGACGATGATGAGCGTCGCAAGGCGCTGACCTTCGTCTTCGTCGGCGGCGGATTCGCTGGCATCGAACTCCTCACCGAGCTCGAAGACGTTGTCCGCTCCGCAGTGGCTCAGTACGAGACGCTGACCGAAGCCGATGTCCGCTTCGTCCTCGTCGAGGCACTCGATCGTGTCATGCCCGAGGTCGGCGAAGCTCAGGCTCGCTGGGTCGTTGAGCACATGCGCGAACGCGGCATCGACGTGTACCTCGAGACCTTCCTCCAGGACTGCACCGAAAAGCACATCAAGCTCTCCAGCGGCGAAGAATTCGACGCCGACACCATCGTCTGGTCGGCTGGCGTCAAGGCCAACCCGATCCTCGTCGACTCGGACCTGCCTCTCGATGAGCGCGGTCGTGTGACCGTGCGCGCCGATCTGCGCGTCGAGGGCGACAACGGTGTGGTCGAAGGCGCTTGGGCCGCCGGCGACAACGCTGCTGTGCCTGACCTCTCCGGTGGCGGCGTGGGCGGCTACTGCGTGCCCAACGCTCAGCACGCCGTGCGCCAGGCACCAGTGCTGGCTGCCAACGTTCTTGCCGCACTGCGCGGAGAGACCGAGTTCAAGCAGTACTTCCACAAGACCATCGGCACCGTTGCAGGTCTCGGCCTGTACAAGGGCGTTTCGCAGATGGGCGACTTCGAAGCCCGCGGCGTCCTCGCTTGGCTGATGCACCGCGCCTACCACGGCTACGCGATCCCAACAGTGGATCGCAAGGTCAAGGTCTTCGGCAACTGGATCCTCAACGCCATCGTCGGCCGCGACGCCATGCCGCTGGCCGATCTCGATGTTCCTCGCAAGAACTTCGTCGAGGCAGCCAACTCGAAGCCGGCTCCGAAGAAGGAAACTGCCAAGGCCTGACGCCTGAGTGCAGGATTCGCCCCAGGCGATTGCCGGTGTGAACCCTGATGAGTTCTGAAGAACGCCGGGAGTGCGATTGCACTCCCGGCGTTCTTGTCATTCACGAGGGGCTGGATCAGAGCGGCTGAGGCTCTGCAGCGCTCAGTTCGCGACGGTGAAGCGAGCGTCGATGTGCTTCGCGTCGACGATCTCATCGACCATGGCCACCGCAAAGTCCTCCGCGGAGATCGAATCGCCGGCAGGCGTCTCAAGTTCGGTTTTGTAGGTGCCTGTGCGCTCACCGGGGCCGATCTCTGGGGCGGGGGAGATCAGAGTCCAGGGGGAGTAGTTGCCGGCACGCATGAGCTCGAGTGCCTTCGTGCCGGTCTCCGACTCAGCCTTGTAGGCCTCTGGGAAACCTTCGGTGTCTTTGAGCATGGTGTCGCCGACGAAGAGCGATCCGGCGCCGCCGACGACGAAGACACGCTTGTCTCCGCTGGCCTGAGCCAGTGTCTCCAGGGCCTGCAGCCACTCTTCGTGTGGTGCGCCGGTGCGGCTGGGGCCGGTTGTCGAGACGATGACGTCATGATCGGCGACGACCTGTCGGTCGAACTCGGCGTCGCCTATATCGCCCTTGAGGTTTGCCGCAGCTCCTGGCACCTCAGCACCGGTTCGAGTGATGGCGGTGATCTCGAGCCCACGCTCTGTGGCTTCCTTGGTGACGCGGGATCCGATCATTCCTGATGCGCCGTACAGTGCGATCTTCATGGTGTGTCCTTTCGTTGGAGTGAGGTACTGCCATAAAGATATCCTTTGAATATCGAGTACCTCAAAGATACTATTGGGATATGAGATTGAGCAGTTCCTGGGAAGGCGATGCCTTCGATCCCGAATGCCCGACCAGAATCGTCCTCGATCGGGTCGGTGACAAGTGGACGGTCCTCATCATCGGAATCCTTGATGAGGGCCCGAAGCGCTTCAGCGAGATCCGTTTGGCGATCGGTGGCATCACACCGAAGGTCCTCACTTCGACACTGCGGTCGTTGGTCGCCGATGGGCTGGTGACCAGAGAGGTCTTCGCCGAGGTCCCTCCTCGCGTGGAGTATGAGCTGACCGACCTGGGCCGGTCCCTGCAGGAGCCCGTAGCTGCACTGCGTCGATGGGCGGAGCTGAACGTGGCGGCGATTTCAGACAACAGGAGCCGTGTGGCGCGTTAGGAAATGTCGGTGTCAGGCGCTGAGCCGGTAGTCGTGTGGCTTCTTGCCGACGACTCGAAGAGTGCCTGCTGAGAGACCGTAGACGCTCTGCCATTGGGTATGCGGTTGCCGCACATCATTGAGTAGATTGACTGCGTCGTCGACGGAGACCTTGCCCCGAGAGGAATCGAGAGTCTTCGCACAGGTGCTGTAACGGGAGTGCGTGATGCGATCTTCTTCGGCGAATGACGACATGTGGAAATTCTCCAGGCACATCCATGGCTGGCCCGATGGCGGACGGATGACAGCGAGTTTGCCGGCATCGAACTCGACGACTGCCTTGGCGCCTGAACGGTCGGCGAGCAGGTAGTGCAGTCCCGGGCCGCCCGCGAAATCGATGTTGTAGGTGTCGAATACCTCGATGGCGTCTTTGACCGTGTCGGCGTGGTCGAGGATCATTCTCTGGACGCCCAGGCCACCCAGCCATTCGCGGCCGTCAACGACTTCGGCTCGTGCCGATGCGTCGGCGGCGAGGCCGATGTAGACCCCGGAATCATTGATTCCATCGAAGGCGTACGCCTCGCAGCGTGGCAGGTCCTGTGTTTTCTGCTTGTTGCCGAGATCTGATTCGGACTCGATGCCCACATAGCGAAGGTCGGTCACAGCCAAGGTCGAGCGACCGTTGTTCAACTTTGATTCCACCACCGAGGCGGGAGCTGGGTCCCAATCGAAATTGCGAGCGACCAGCGGCGCTCCGTCGGCATCGGCGGCTGCGAAGAGAGTACAGGCGTATCCGGTCGGCAGTGCGGCCGCATTCGCTCCATCGGGCGCCGAGGTGGTTGCGGGTGCACCCTCCCAAGTGAGGTGGAACATGGGGTGCCCGTCCAGGCGTGTGCACGAATCAAGGGTCGCCTGCTTCTGCATGTCGGTCTGGGCGATCGACAGAGGCTGGGCATGCTGCTGTGTTCCGGTCTCTGCTGAGGTCGTCGAGGATTTCCCCGGCTCGCTTCCTCCCGCCCCAGATGCGCACCCGGCTAGACCAAGCGATGCCGAGGCGGTGCCGGCAACTAGAAGGGTTCGTCGTGTGATGCCTGCGGTGGTCATCGATGGTCCCGTCATAGACCTGCCCATCTGTGGACTGTAGTCACGGAGCCGCGGCGGCGAGTGAGCGCAACACTGCGGTTGCCGTGAATACTACTCCTATGCGGGGACAGCGATCAGAGGGGACGAAGCCAGGGTCAGCGACCGATCTCCGCGAGCACCTCGGCGAGTTCACGCAGCTCGCCCGCGACACGATAGGTGCGAGGGGAACCGGAGTAGGTCCAATTGCTGGTGATCATCGATGCGCTGGCACCCTTGGTGGTGGCGGAATACTCCTCACGGCTCACCTGCGCCGTTCGATCAGCGATGAGGCGATCACGCAGCTCGGAGGTCAGGCCCTCCCAGTGGTCGGAGGCTTCATAACCGAGCTCGTGCCAATCGCCGCCGGGCTCGCGGTAGGCGATCGGGCGGTTGGTCAGAGCTGAGGCATTGTCCTGAGCCAGTGGTGCTTCGATGCCTGCGCCGTTGCTGGAATCGTCATTGGTCGATGAGGCTGAGAAGAGAACGGCAGGCCCCGGGGTGGAGGCGACGCTGGGATCTCCCAGATCGCCGACTGACTGGGGTGGTGCCTGTGGAGTGAGAAGCAGCTTCGTCATGGCACTATCTTGCCCGGGCCAGAGCAGAGACGCGAACTTGTCTGCGCCCCTGCGCTTCTGCAGTTCTCAGATGTCGGCGAGGAACCCACGAACCCGCTCGAGGAGAACTGCCGTGGCTTTCGGATCGTAGGCCTCGAGGGATGAGTCGAGGAACAGGTGTCCATCGCCCGGGTAGACGAAAAGCTCCGCCGAGGCCGTCGAATCAGCGAGTTCTCGGGCTGAGGGCAGATCCTCCTGGAAGAACTCATCATCTTCCCTGCCATGGATCTGTACGGGCACGTTCGCAGGCCATGCCGACCCGAATTCGGAGACGGGGAGGCAGGCATCGAAGAGAAGCGCGCCCCGAGCATCGTGGCTGGTCTGGGCGAGATTCTGGGCGGTGGCAACTCCGAAGGAGATTCCTGCATAGACGAACCCGCCGTCTGGTGTGGGGAGTGAGGCGGGTCCACGCTGGCGAATCGTGTCGAATCCGACCTCTCCGGCATAGGCGAAGCCTTCTTCGATGGACGCGAACGTGTGGCCTTCGAACATGTCGGGAACGTGCACCGTGTGCCCGGAGGACCTCAGCTCCTCTGCGAATGCGGCGACTCCGTCGGTGAGCCCCTGGATGTGATGGAAGAGCGCGATTTCAGCCATGGCGATGAATCTCCTTTGATTGCCTTCGGCAGATGCTCCGATTGTACGCAGGAGGAGGAGAACGGCGGGAAGAAAAAGTCCCCCCAGTGGGACTCGAACCCACACTTGATCGATTTTAAGTCGACTGCCTCTGCCGATTGGGCTATAGGGGGATATGCGGGCCTTCGCCCATTGTGCAGACACTGCATTCACAGCGCCAGCACTCACTTTATAGCGTACCTGGGCCCGCCGCGATCCGAGACACGGCGACCTCGCCGACGCCGCGATCTGAGACACACCGACACCCTGATTGTGAGACGGCTAGTCTCAAACTCATGACCGAGAATCCGCCCAGCAGACAGGCCTGGGTGATCCTCGTCGTCGGAGTCCTCTCCCAGATGGCAGCCACCATCGCGATCACAGGTCCGGCCTTCCTTATCCCGTACATGCACACGGATCTCGGCTATACGCTGACTCAGGCCGGCACCGTGGCCGCGGCCCCGAGCTTCGGCCTCATCCTCACCCTCATCGCCTGGGGTGCCTTCGCCGACAGATTCGGCGAACGCCTGGCCATGACCCTGGGCATCGCCCTGACCGCTCTGACATCGGGGATCGCCGTCGCTCTGGTCGGCTCACCGGTGTGGATGGTTCTCATCATCGCCGCCTCCGGAGCTGCCGCAGCCTCCGTGAACTCGGCCAGCGGACGCGTGGTCATGGGCTGGTTCCCCCGCCACCGTCGCGGTCTGGCCATGGGCATCAGACAGATGTCGCAGCCCCTGGGCACGAGCGTCGCGGCAGTGACCGTCCCACCCATCGCCGCCTCAGGCGGGTTCAGTGCTTACCTGTGGTTCGTCGTCATCGTCACCGGCGTCATGGCCGTCATCTGCTTCGGACTCGTCAAAGATCCTCCCCGCGCCGAGGTGGTTCCCAGCCCCGTAGTCACGTCCACCGATGATGGACAGCCGGGCCCCACCTCGGCGAGGGGAGCGTCGACGACAACGCCGGCGACGGACAACCCCTACCGGATGGATTCGTTCCTGTGGCGAATCCACGCGGTCTCCGCGCTGCTGGTGATCCCACAGTTCGCGTTCTCCACCTACGGCCTCATCTGGCTCATCGCGAACCAGCACATCAGCGTCGGCATCGCCGGCGGCATCGTCGCTGCCTCACAGATCGTGGGAGCGATCGGGCGCCTCATCGTCGGCGGCCTCTCCGATCGACTCGGCTCCAGGGTCGGACTGATGCGGGTCGTGGCGATCGCAGCGGTCGTCTTCGTGGCGGCGATCGCGCTGACGTCGCTGACGCCGATGCCGATCGTAGCCACAGTGGTGTTCATCCTGGCGTCTGCGATCTCGGTGGCCGACAACGGACTGGCCTTCGCCTCGGTCGCCGAGGCGGCCGGCCCCCACTGGTCGGGCAAGGCCATGGGTACGCAGAACACGGGACAGTTCGTCATGTCCGCGCTCATGGGCCCGGGATTCGGTGCACTCATCACGATCTTCGGCTATCCGCTGTCCTTCGCCTTCGTCGGGATCGCACCCCTGCTCAGCCTGGGAATCATTCCGAAACAGGACATTGATCGGATAACCTGATGTTCATCTTTGCTCAGTACTGTGCCTGAAGACTGGTGACGACCGCGACATGACGAGGCCAAGCCGCTGAAGAAGACGAAAGCTGTCGATGAGAAGGAGCGCCCGTGAACAACCTGCTCAATGAGAATCTGCGCGAATACATCGACAAGCTGCGAATCGAAGGCTACACGGTCGAGGACTCACACACCACGGACCCGCACCTCATCGACCCGATGGGCCGTGCGGTTGAGACTTGGCGTGAGGGCTACCCCTACCCGGAGCTAATGGACCGGGAGGAATACGAGCTCGAGAAGTACCAGCTGCAGGTGGAGCTGCTGAAGTTCCAGTACTGGGGGCAGGACACCGACCGGAAGCACGTCATCGTCTTCGAAGGCCGTGACGCCGCCGGCAAGGGTGGCACGATCAAACGCTTCACAGAGCACCTCAACCCGCGTGCCGCACGTGTCGTGGCACTGAACAAACCCTCGGACAAAGAAGCCGGGCAGTGGTATTTCCAGCGCTACATCAGTCACCTGCCGACCAGCGGTGAGTTCGTCATGTTCGACCGCTCCTGGTACAACCGGGCCAACGTCGAACGCGTGATGAACTTCTGCACCGACTACGAGTACGAGACCTTCATGGGTCAGGCTCCGGTGTTTGAGAAGATGCTCATCGACTCCGGCATCCACGTCACCAAGTTCTGGTTCTCCGTGACACAGCGCGAACAGCGGACACGATTCGCCATCCGCCAGATCGATCCGGTGCGACAGTGGAAGCTGTCTCCCATGGATCTGGAATCCCTGGATCGGTGGGACGACTACACCGCGGCGAAGGAAGAGATGTTCCGCCGCACGGACACCGATCACGCTCCCTGGATCACCATCAAGAGCAATGACAAGAAGCGGGCACGACTCAATGCGCTGCGCTACTTCCTCAACCAGTTCGACTACGAGGACAAGGACACCTCGGTCGTCTACGAGCCCGACCCGATCATCGTGCGCCGCGGCCGCGATGCCGTCGACGACTGAGGTTCGCCGCAGCCGAGGATATTTCGACGCGGCCGGGGAACGAGCCGCTGGGATAAGAAATACTGCGGCCGGGTGGAAGGGGAAAGACCACCCGGCCGACAACCGTGGAGCGGACAGAGTCCGCAGCATTCACTTGGGTATGAGACCCGTATTGGGCATAAAGCCCACGTTGGGCATGAGGCCCGTGGTGCTCAGGCTTCTCGGCGAGCCTTCTTCAGCGCGCGGCGCTTCTTGTGACCTGCGAAGCTGAGCCAGAAGAGGACGATGGCAAGGAGGACGAAGAGTCCGCCTCCGGCGATGCCCGAGTCGACCCAGAACTGCGGTGGGAACAGACGGATGAGGGAGTCATCGCTGTAGAACTCCCAGGTTCCGTCGGAGAAGAAGATCTTGTGGAATCCGCGGAAGAACGTATCCCAGCCGAGGAACGCGAGCACTGCCGCGGCGGCCATGACGACGACGCTGATGATGGCACCCAGGCGCAGTCCGACGTGGATGCCCATCCCGTGCCTGCGTGACATGTAGAGGCCGAAGAGCACGGCACCGGTGAGGCCGATGAGGGCAATCAGGTACAGCAGTGAGATGAGACCCTTGACGTCGGCCATGTGGTTGAGCTCGTCGGAGATGAAGATCGGCTCGCCGTTGGGCATGATGACGTCGGCGAGGTAACGCCGGGAGTCGAGGTTGGCCAGGTAGTCGATGACGTAGGTGCCGTAGTGCTCTCGGTCGGCGGCGCTGAAGCCGAACTGGTCGGCCGGGAACCCGGGACGGAAGTACTCGAACTTGAGGAACAGGCCTGAGGCCACGAACCGCACGGCCAGGGCCAACAGGATGAACGGTGTGGCCAGGGTGATCCAGATGGTGCCGATGATATCGAGGACGCTGCGGCGTCGCTCGGGCACCTCGGGGTCATGAGGTTCGGTCGATGTCGCGGCGTGAGTCACTGCTGCCCAATCGGCTTCGCTCATCACCGCGGTGCGCGCGTTTGCGGGAACCTCACGGGTCCTGGCGGTCTCGGCAGGGTTCGACGAGTGAGCGGGCGCAACGCGCACCGGTCCGGTCGAAGGCTTGGGCTCGTCCTTGGCGATCGGTTCCCTGATGGGGTCGAACGCCTCGGTGTCGGTCGAAGGATCATTCGCGGCCTCCAGCGGAGGCTCCGACTGCTTTTCGGCAGCACTACTGGATCCTGAACTCATCCGCCTGCTCAGGAGGTCTTCGGTCTCGTTCTTCTTGTCTCCAGCCACGTTCCCATTGTCATTGACCCGAGTGGGCAAGCGGGCTCCGACACGCCACAGACCCCCAGATCACCGAGGAGGCCGGGACGGAACGTCAGCCCAGCAGGGCTGCGATGATGACCAGGGTCGGCACGGCCAGCACCGTGGTGATGAAGACCGCATCACGCATGAGTGCCTCGGACTGTCGGTACTGCATGGAATAGATGTAGACGTTCTGAGCTGTCGGCAGGGCCGAGGTGACGACGATGGCGAAGAGCGCGATGCCCGAGTACCCGAGCAGGGGACCGCCGATGACCCAGGCCAGCACCGGCTGGATGACCTGCTTGGCGACCGTGATGTAGGTCAACTGCTTCCTGGTACCCGGTGCCGGCAGCCCCCAGCCGTCCTTGAGCGAGATGCCGAAGGCCAACAGTGCGCCCGGGACCGCAGTGGCTCCGATCATGTCGATGGGCTCGAAGATGAAGCGGGGGAGTTCGAAGCCGGTGGCCGAGGCGGCCACCCCCGCGGCGGCGCCGAGGACGATGGGATTCTTGAGTATCTGGAGGACGCCTGAGTACCAGCGCTGATTGTGCTTCTTCTTTCCCGCGGCGTCGAGGACGGCCATGCCGATGGGTGCGAGGATGAGCAGCTGGAACAGCAGCACGGGAGCGACATATCCGATGTCGTGGAGGACGTAGGCCGCAATCGGGATGCCGAGGTTGCCGATGTTGACGTAGCTGACGGCCCAGGCCGAGAACATCGCCTCGCCGGTGCTGCGTTTTCGGATGTATCGGGTGAGGACGAACAGCAGCACACCCACGATGAGTGCGGACCCTCCTGTGGCCAGGAGAGCAGTGTTGAAGATCAGCCCCAGATCGGTGTCGGCGACCGTGACGTAGAGCAGGGTTGGTGTACCGGCGTAGAAGACGAGCTTCGCGATGACCTGCTGTCCGTTGGGCCCCAGAACCTCGGATCTGCCCAGCACGAAACCGACCAGGATGACTCCTGCGATGACGGCGAAGCCTTCGAAAACAGCCAGCATGGGCTACCGGTGGTCCTCGCTTTCCGGTTCAGGCAGCTTCGGCGGAGTCGACGGCCACATAGGCAGCCGTCGCTGTGACGGCAGCGACGCTGAGCACCGCGGGCCACGCACCGATCTTCTTCGCCAGCGGATGAGAGGCCCCGAACCCGCCGAGGTAGCCCAAGGTCAGCGCCGTGCCGATGGGCCAGCCCTGCTTGGTGAACCATGTGCGGGCCGCGTAGGCACCGGCGGCGGCGAGCACGACTCCGCCGAGGGGGCGGATCCCGGTCTCGCGGGCGGTCAGGTACCCGCCGACGAGACCGACGGCGACAAGCGGTGCGGTTGAAACTTCACGTGCGTCCTTCATGAGGTCCAGTTTAGGCAACGCCGCATTTGAACCGGAGGCCGGTCTCACAACGAGGAACGTCATTCGAGGGAGATCTTGATGACCGAGGCGATTCCGAGAGCGGCGATGAGGCAGACCGAGCTGCTGAGGAAGAGAACCGCCCATGGGGTCGGCCGTCCCCGTTCAGCCCGAATCGATACCGTTCCGAGGCGGTAGCGCCTGACCTGCATGGCGATGGCGGCGATCGCCAAACCTATGCAGATGACGAAGATGACGATGGACAGCCCTTCGAACACGTTGATCCAGCGGACGAACAGGAGGCTGACGACCGTCATCGTCAGACTGGTGCGCAGCCATGACTGGGTCGTCCTCTCCGGCTGCAGCCCCGGATCGGCGTGGGGCTGTGGCCGTCTGGGACTCGGCGTGGTCACAGGACTCCGGCGAAGACCAGAACGAGGAGGCCGGCGCCGAGTGCGGAGGCGAGGGAGACGATCGGAATGATGAGCGGCAGCGGCAGCGAAGTCTTGTGGCGCATGGCCGATTCGATGCGGTGCCACCTGAATGCCGCACCGGCGGCCAGGATGAATCCGATGACCATGAGGACGATGGACAGCGTCGCCCGCAGCCCGGAGGTGAAGATCTCCGAGGTGAAGGCTTCGACCGCGATGCCACCGCCGATGAATGCCAGAGCCGTGCGAATCCACGACAGGAATGTGCGTTCGTTGGCGAGGGTGAATCGCGGATCAGGGTCCTCGCCGTCGGGAAACATCCGTCGGGCGATCCTGCTGCGTGGGTCATCGGGGGTCACGTATCGAGGATAGCCGTTGTCGTCGAATACCATGTCAAGGTACGACGATTTCCGCTGAAGTTCGCTTCCGCCGCGAGGTCGCCGGTAGTGCGAAATGAGCGCAACGGTGAGTTCGATGTCGGTGGTGGCAGCAGTGACAGCCGATGACGAAGGTGTAGACCCGACATGACTGACAGTGACGACAGACCCCTGAACTCCGGACCCGGCGACGGATTCGATCCGGCAGCGAATACCGGCGTGGCCGAAGCCCAAGGACCCGCCAAATGGAAGGTGATCGGTCCCGGACTGGTCGTTGCCGCTACCGGTGTGGGTGCCGCAGATATGGTGGCGACCCTGGTGGCAGGCAGCCAGTTCGGATACGGACTGCTGTGGGCGGTGATCGTCGGTGTGATCCTCAAGATCGTCCTCGTCGAGGGCGCTGGCCGATTCACCTTGGCCACAGGAAAGACGATCTTCGAAGGCTGGACGTCGCTGGGGCGGTGGACGACCTGGTACTTCGGGCCCTACATCATCATCTGGGGATTCGTCTACGGAGCCACCGCGATGAGTTCTGCCGCACTGCCCCTGGCCGCGCTGTTCCCCGGAGTCAACCTCACCGTGTGGGCGATCATCATGGGACTCGCGGGCTTTGCCATGGTGTGGTTCGGACGATATTCCGTCTTTGAGAAGATCACCGCCGCCCTCGTCGGAATCATGTTCGTCACCGTCGTCGGTTTGGCCATCATCGCCGTTCCCAACATCCCGGACATGCTCACCGGACTCATCCCGCTGATCCCGGAAGGCGGTGTCATCTACACTTTGGCTCTGGCCGGCGGTGTCGGCGGCACGATCACTCTCGCCGCCTACGGGTACTGGCTGCGTGAGAAGGGCTGGCACACACCGAAGTGGATGCGCGTGATGCGCATCGACAACTCCATGGCCTACGTGCTGACAGGAATCTTCGTCATCGCCATGCTCGTCGTCGGTGCCGAAGTCGTCCGCGCAGCCGGTGTCGCCATCTCTGCCGATGACAAGGGACTCATCGAACTCTCCGATGTGCTCAAAGCCAAATACGGTGATGTGGTCGGAATCGGCTTCCTCGTCGGTTTCTGGGCCGCGTCCTTCTCCTCGATCATCGGAGTCTGGAACGGTGTATCGCTGATGTTCGCTGACTTCTGGGGACACATGCGCAAGAAGCCGGCCGGTCACCCCGACACCCTGACCGGTGGAAAGTACTTCAAAGCCTACGTGCTGTGGCTGACCTTCCCACCGATGCTGCTCTTCCTCCTGGGTAAGCCGATCGGTCTGATCCTGGCCTACGGCGTGCTCGGATCGCTGTTCATGCCGTTCCTGGCGATCACGCTTCTCGGTCTCCTCAACGGCAAGAAGATCCCGAAGAAGTGGGCGAACAAACTGCACACCAATATTGCGCTGGCCATCACAGCGCTGCTTTTCATCGTCCTCGGCGTCCAGCAGCTCTACTCGAGCCTGGCACCGCTCTGGGGCGGATGATCGGTCTCTAGCCGTACCTGCTGCATCTGCTGCACCTGGGGGAAGAAGTCTGTCCTTCTTCCCTCGGGTGCGGCAGACTTGAAGCATGGCCCGCGATGATGCGATGAAGACGATCCTCAAAAACCACCTGCAGGCATGCCGCAACGATCTGCTGTGGAAGCTCGAAGGACTCAGCGAACGCGACCTGCGGCTGCCGCACACGGCCACGGGGCTCAACCTCGCCGGTGTCGTCAAACATATGGCGAACACGGAGATCGGGTACTTCGGCGACACCTTCGGCAGGCCCTGGCCGAATCCTGGTGAGGCCATCACGCCTGAGCAGTTCGAGACCGACCCGCAGGCCGACTGGTACGCCACTGAGAGCGAGACGGCAGGCTCCGTCATCGACTTCTACACACGTGTGTGGGCCTTCGCCGATGAGACCATCGACACGCACGCACTCGATGCGCAGGGCACGGTTCCTCATTGGCCCGCTGAGAGAGCTGCGGTGTCTCTCAAGCAGATCATGGTCCACGTCATCGTGGACCTCGCGCGGCATCTGGGCCAGGTCGACATCGTCCGCGAGAGCATTGACGGACAGGCTGGGTTGAACCCCCGCAATTCGAATATGCCGGAGGACCAGGACTGGGATGCCTACCTCGCCAAACTGCGGTCGTTGGCGAACAACACCTGAGTCCGTCCATGGGACTGGGCGGGTGGATCCATGGGAGGCGCCCACCTCGGCGGGGCAGACGATAAGCTGGGACTGAAATGGCACATGAGAACTCAGCATCCTCCACCCCGCGCACCGAACCGTCGGCTCCGAGCAAGGACACGAAATCGTCGCGCCCGGACGCGCCGTCCTCGCGCTCTGACTTGCAGCCCTCACCCAAGGGTACGCAGTCGGGGAAGCGATCACCTCGGCGCAGGAACCAGCGGCACAAGAACACCGGGGCAGGACATCGTGAGCGTCGGGCACGGTTGACGGAGGCTCGCCGGTCACAGTCTGTGGACGTCACCTACCCGGAGAACCTGCCGGTCAGTGCCGCCAAGGACGAGATAGCCGAGGCCATCCGCGACAACCAGGTCGTCATCGTCGCCGGTGAGACCGGCTCAGGCAAGACAACCCAGCTGCCCAAGATCTGCCTCGAACTGGGGCTGGGAGTCAACGGACTCATCGGGCACACCCAGCCTCGGCGCATCGCGGCCAGGACCGTGGCCGAGCGCATCGCCGACGAACTAGGCGAGGACCTGGGCGGGACCATCGGCTACCAGGTGCGCTTCACCGCTCAGGTCGCGGACTCAACCCGGGTCAAGGTCATGACCGACGGCATCCTGCTCTCCGAACTCTCCCGCGACAAACTGCTGCGCGACTACGAAGTCATCATCATCGACGAGGCCCACGAACGCAGCCTCAACATCGACTTCCTGCTCGGCTACCTCAAAGAAGTGATGGGGAAGCGGCCCGAACTCAAGGTCATCATCACCTCGGCGACAATCGACCCGCAGTCCTTCGCCGCGCACTTCGACGACGCCCCGATCATCGAGGTCGCAGGCCGCACCTATCCGGTCGAGGTCCGCTACCGTCCACTCGTCGACGATGACGAAGACGACGACGTCGATGGCCCGGGGGAGTCGGGAAGCTACGAAACGGGGCCCGAAGAGCAGACCGAGGGCATCATCGCCGCCTTCGACGAACTCAGCACCGAAGCACCCGGCGACATCCTCGTCTTCCTCTCTGGGGAACGCGAAATCCGCGACACCGCCGAAGCACTCGAAGCTCACCTGCGCAAACGGCCGCGCCTGAGCAATTGGGAAGTCGTACCGCTCTTCGCCCGGCTCTCCGCCGGTGAACAGCAAAAGGTCTTCAAACCGCATTCGCGCCCGCGCCTGGTCCTGGCCACGAACGTCGCCGAAACCTCACTGACCGTCCCCGGCATCAAATACGTCATCGACGTCGGCACCGCCCGCATCTCCCGGTACTCCAACCGCACCCGCGTCCAACGCCTGCCGATCGAACGCATCTCCCAGGCGAGTGCGAACCAGCGCAAGGGCCGGTCGGGACGCACCAGCGACGGCATCTGCATCCGCCTGTACTCGGAAACAGACTTCGACTCACGCCCCGAATTCACCGACCCGGAGATCCTGCGCACGAACCTGGCCAGCGTCATCCTGCAGATGACCGACCTCGGATTCGCGGCCAGCGACAAAGAGATCCTCGATTTCCCGTTCCTCACCCCGCCGGAGGCCAAGGCCGTCCGTGACGGGCGCACCATGCTCGCCGAGCTGGGCGCTCTGACCAGCGATAAGGCGGGAACGATCACGGTCACCCCGACGGGCAGGCAGCTGTCCCTGCTCCCGATCGATCCGCGCCTGGCGCGCATGGTCATCGCCGGCGCCGAGGCGGGATGCGGGGGAGAGGTCACCATCATCGTCGCGGCCCTGTCCATCCAGGACCCCCGCGAACGCCCTACCGAGGTCCGTGCCGCCGCCGATGAGAAGCACGCTCGCTTCACTCACCCGGGCAGCGACTTCCTGTCCTACCTCAATCTGTGGAACTACCTGGATGACCAGCAGTCGGCGCTGACCAGCTCGAAATTCCGGCGCCAGTGCAAGGCCGAATTCCTCAACTTCGTGCGCATCCGCGAATGGCAGGACCTCGTCGGCCAGCTGCGCTCCCTGTCGGGATCGGCCGGCATCCGCGTCAACAAATCCGTGTGGCGTCCAGTGCAAACATCGGCCGCCGAGGTGGGGCCTGGGGCTGCGTCGAACGCGAAGGGGGCGAAGGGGGCCGTGTCGAACGCTGCCGGGTCGAACGCTGCCGGGTCGAACGCTGCCGCAGCGACGACCGGAGCGAAGAGCGCCAACGGCAAGATCGGCTTCGCCGAACTCAGCGCGCAGAAACGCAGTGCGAAGAAGAGCAGCGGATCTGACGGGGCGAACGACTCCGGGCAGAGCGCCGCCAGTGCCCGCCTCGACCCGCATGCCGCGGCCATCCATCGGGCGCTGCTGACGGGACTGCTGTCGATGATCGGCTCCCGGTCCGAGCGCAACAAGGACTATCAGGGAGCCCGCGGCACGCGCTTCGCGATCTTCCCCGGGTCAGGCCTATTCAAGAAGAAACCCGATTTCGTCATGGCCGCCGAACTCGTCGAAACCTCACGACTGTGGGCGCGCACGGTCTCAGCGATCGAACCCGACTGGGTCGTCGAAGCCGCCGGTGACCTGGTGACCAGACAGTATTCGGATCCGCACTGGTCGAAGAAGGCCGGCGGGTCGCTGGTCTACGAGAAGATCTCCCTCTACGGCGTCACCCTCGTCTCCGACCGTCGCGTCGGATACGGCACCTTCGACCGGGAGGCCGCGCGTGACATGTTCATCCGCAAGGGCCTCATCGAAGGTGACTGGCACGAACGCTTCGGATTCCTCGAAACCAACGCTGCCGTCATCGACGAGGCGGAGGCGCTCGCCTCACGCACACGCAACCGCAGGGTCCTTGACCAGGACGATGCCCTCTTCGAGTTCTACGATGAGCGGATTCCGGCCACAATCACCTCGGCGGCGGATTTCCGTGCTTGGTGGAAGAAGCAGAAACGTCGTGACTCGCACATCCTGGATCTGTCCACCTCGATCCTGCTCAGCGACGACAGTGAGGAACTGACCGCCTCGGTGGCCGACGACTTCCCGATGGAATGGGAACTCGTCGACGGGTCCACGGCCAAGCTGCGCTACTCCTTCGAACCCGGCAGCACCGAGGACGGAGTGACCGTCGAACTGCCCGCGGCAGCCGTGCCCCTGGTGGACTCCGACGAATTCTCCTGGCAGGTCCCGGGACTGCGGGAAGAACTCGTCGCCGCCTACATTCGCTCGCTGCCGAAGAACAAACGCCGCTACTTCGTGCCCGCACCGGACGTCGCCCGCGACATCCTTCCAGTCCTCACCCCCTATCGCGGGGCTCTGCCCGAAGTGCTCGCCGCTCAGCTGAGCGAACGCGCCGGCGGAGGAGGCCTGAACGACCTGGTGCCGATCACAGTGACCGCCGAGGACTTCGACCTCGGCCGCATCCCACCTCACCTGCGGATCCGCTTCCGCGTCATCGACGGCACCACCACCGTGGGCATCGGGGAAGACCTGAAGAAACTGACGAAGACCGCGAAACCCCAGGTGCGCAAAGCTCGGGCACAGCAGGTTTCGTTCACTGCGCAGACCGGCATGACCTCATGGTCCTTCGGCGCACTGACCAATCCAGATGAGGCGGAAGTCGGCGCTGTACCCGGGCTCGTGGACCGCGGAACCAGTGTCGACCTCGTCGCCTTCGACACCGCGGCACAGGCGCGACTGTCCTCACGCGAAGGACTCATCACACTGCTGAGCCTGCGCACGAACGAGGCGCTGAAATACCTGCGAGACGGACTCACTACCGATGAGAAGCTGGTCCTCGCCGGCCACCAGAAGACCTCGGACGAGATGCTGCATGCCCTGGTCAGAGCAGGAATCCGCAGTGTCGTCGAAGCCGAACTGGGGGCAGCAGAGACCGGTTGGGTGGCCGATGCCGCAGAGTTCGGTTCGCTCGAGACGAAGGTGCACGCGGCACTGACCGACATGTGCGCGAGCCTCCTGCCTCACCTGATGAAGGCACTGCGCTCGGCCACCGAACTCGACAAACTCGTATCGAAGGCTTCGTCCCTGGCGATCCTGTCCAACCTCGCCGATGTGCAGGCCTGGCGCGGATCGCGGATCACAGGGTCGTCGGTAGCCGCGATGACCGAGCAGATGGTTCGCGATCTGCCGCGCTGGGTGCAGGCCGAGGTGGTCCGCATC
Organism: Brevibacterium sp. BDJS002; assembly: GCF_028201555.1. Lineage (NCBI taxonomy): Bacteria > Bacillati > Actinomycetota > Actinomycetes > Micrococcales > Brevibacteriaceae > Brevibacterium > Brevibacterium sp. BDJS002. Next base: position 1,466,435 of record NZ_CP116392.1, read on the forward strand.
GATGGCATGCAGAACTCGCCGATGCGTGACAAACAGCTCATGGACCGCATCAGCGGCAGCGCGGAATCCGTGTTGAAGAAGGTCGGCAACAGGTTCCCCGAACTGGCCAAAGCGGACTGGTCACGCATTGTGGTCTCGGTGCCCAGCGAGTGGCGGGACGTGATCGTCATGCTCGAGGAGCTGCGCGTCAGCCTCTACGCGAATTCACTGGGTACCGCCCACCCGGTGTCGGAGAAGAGGATCGCCAAGGCACTCGCTCAGCTGTAAGCGGCTGGGGTCGAGTCTAGGCGGGGGCCGTGGTGAAGTAGCCGGCGAAGAGCCACCAGATCGGGAGGATCGCCGCGGCGAGGAAAGCCGCGACGGCCCACCAGATGCGCCACTTCCAGGTGCGCCTGCGGGTGCCGAAGAAGAGGAACACGAGATAGAAGACGAGACAGAACGCACCGGAGAGACTGAGCATCACCATGCTGAAGGCCTCCAACCCGGAGGTCCCAAGATCGAAGAGGTAGCTGGTGACCTGCCCGATCTCGAGGGAGAACTTGATCGCCAGCACCAGGAAGGGGATGCCGAGGAGTGCCGCCAAGATCAGCGGCAGGGCCTTGAGCAGGCGTTCCTTCGGTTCAGAGCGTCCGGCGTATTCAACAAATTCCTCGTTCATCGCCATCCAGCATAAACGTGGAATCCGACAGGACGCTGGACGACTGGCTGGCGCCCACTGCAACACTGGGCCTGCCAGCGACGCTGGGTCTGCCAGCGGCACCGTCGGAGATACGGACGCAAAGCTCCCCGACAGGCGTTCAAAGACAACTGTGACTGACCGGACACCCGGTCGGGGACAGAAGAGGGATAAGATATTTTGGTGACTTCTGGCCAGTATTCTGACAAGGACATTCGAACCCAGGCGGACCGCCGCCGGACGTTCGCTGTCATTTCGCACCCCGACGCGGGTAAATCGACGACCACCGAGGCGCTCGCCCTGCATGCGCGAGCCATCGGCAAGGCCGGCGCCACCCACGGCAAGGCCGGTCGCCGCGCCACCGTCTCCGACTGGATGAAGATGGAGCAGGACCGCGGAATCTCGATCTCCTCGGCGGCACTGCAGTTCGAGTACCGGGACGCGGTCTTCAACCTCGTCGACACCCCGGGACACGCTGACTTCTCCGAGGACACCTACCGTGTGCTCTCTGCCGTCGACTGCGCAGTGATGCTCATCGATGCGGCCAAGGGCCTCGAGGCCCAGACCATGAAGCTCTTCGAAGTCTGTGCCCACCGGGGCATCCCGATCATCACCGTGATCAACAAATGGGACCGTGCCGGTCTCGACGCTCTGGAGCTCATGGACGAGGTTCAGGAACGCACCGGCCTGCTGCCTACTCCGCTGACCTGGCCGGTCGGACAGTCCGGTGACTTCAGGGGAGTCCTCGACCGACTCACCGGCGACTACACGAAGTACGACCGCACCGATGCCGGTGCCAACATCGCCGGAGAAGAGACCTATTCGGCGGACAAGGCCATCGAGCTCGAAGGCGATGCCTGGCAGACCGCCGCCGACGAATCCGATCTCCTCGACATGGAAGATCAGAACCACGACCAGGAGACATTCCTCGCCGGCAAATCGACCCCGGTGATGTTCGCCTCCGCCGTGCTCAACTTCGGCATTCACAAACTCCTCGATATGCTCGTCGACCTGGCACCTGCTGCAGAGGCACGTCTGGACAAGGACGATGAGCCCCGCGACGTGGCCGACCCGTTCTCCGGATTCGTCTTCAAGGTCCAGGCCGGTATGGACTCCAACCACCGTGACCGCCTGGCCTACATCCGCGTCTGCTCGGGCGTCTTCGAACGCGGTTCCGTGCTCACCCACGCCGCGACCGGGAAACCCTTCGCCACGAAGTACGCGCAGCAGGTCTTCGGCCGTGACCGTGATGTCGTCGACGAAGCCTTCCCGGGCGACGTCGTCGGTTTGGTCAACGCCAGCGCACTGCGCGTGGGCGATTCGCTGTACTTAGACAAGAAGGTCGAATTCCCCGGCATTCCGACCTTCTCACCCGAGCACTTCATGGTGATCAGGGCCAAGGACTCCTCGAAGTACAAGCAGTTCCGCCGCGGCATCGAACAGCTCGATCACGAGGGTGTCATTCAGGTGCTGCGCTCAGACCTGCGCGGTGACCAGGCTCCTGTCCTCGGCGCCGTGGGACCGATGCAGTTCGAGGTTGCAGAAGACCGGATGAACAACGAGTTCCACGCACCCTGCTCACTTGAGCGCCTCAACTTCTCCCTGGCCCGTCGCACCACACCGGAATGTGTGCCGACCTTGGCCAGAGAACGGTCGGTGGAGGTTCTGCACCGTTCCGACGGTGAGCTGCTCGCCCTCTTCTCGGACAGATGGCGACTCCAAGGCGTGCAGAAGAACCATCCGGATCTGGTTCTGGAGCCGCTCGTCGTCAGCTGAGTACACACACCGCGAACGGCCGTGCCAAGAGCACGAGCGCTCGAATGCCTCGGAATTCGACGAGGAGGTCCGCTGTTTCGATGAGAGGCCTCGCCGTTTTGACGAGGACATTAAGATGAATAGTCGGGGTCATTTCAAGGTGGCCCCAGTTGGGGAGACCTGACGCTCGGGGAGACCCGAAATGACAAAGGAGATATCACAGACGTGGGAACGAAATCGATTCGAGTCGCGATTGCCGGATTGGGCAACTGCGCCTCTTCCCTGATCCAAGGTGTTGAGTATTACCGGGACGCATCTCCGGGCAGTAAAGTACCGGGACTCATGCACGTGGAATTCGGGGACTATCACGTCGGTGATATCGAATTCGTCGCCGCATTCGATGTCGACGACAAGAAGGTCGGTGCCGATATCGCCGAGGCGATCGTCGCCAGTGAGAACAACACGATCAAAATCGCCGACGTCCCCTCGACCGGGGTCCAGGTGCAGCGCGGACCGACTCTGGACGGACTCGGCGAGTACTACCGCGAGACCATCGTCGAATCAGACGTCGAACCCGTCGACGTCGCTCAGGCTCTGCGTGATGCGCGCGCCGACGTCCTCGTCTGCTACCTGCCCGTGGGTTCGCAGGAGGCCGTGGAGTTCTACGCACAGGCCGCCATCGACGCGAAGGTCGCCTTCGTCAATGCCCTCCCGGTCTTCATCGCCGGCACCAAGGAGTGGGACGAGAAGTTCCGCGCCGCCGGTGTGCCCATCGTCGGTGACGACATCAAGAGCCAGATCGGTGCGACCATCACCCACCGTGTGATGGCCAAACTGTTCGAAGACCGCGGCGTCGTCCTCGACCGCACCTACCAGCTCAATGTCGGCGGCAACATGGACTTCAAGAACATGCTCGAGCGCAAGCGCCTCGAATCGAAGAAGATCTCGAAGACTCAGGCCGTAACCTCGAACACCTCGGCCGAGCTCGAACCTCGCAATGTCCACATCGGCCCCAGTGACTACATTGAGTGGCTCGACGACCGCAAATGGGCCTTCGTCCGCCTCGAGGGCCGCAACTTCGGCGATGCCCCCGTGTCTCTTGAGTACAAGCTCGAGGTCTGGGACTCGCCGAACTCGGCCGGAGTCATCATCGATGCCGTCCGTGCGGCGAAGATCGGCCTCGACCGCGGTGTCGGCGGTGCCCTCATCTCCGCATCGTCGTACTTCATGAAGTCACCCCCTGAGCAGAAGGGCGACGACGCAGCCCATGACGCAGTCGAAGCCTTCATCCAAGGAAACCTCGAGCGCTGAGCTAAGTACCGCAGCATACTGAGAATGCCGATCACACGTTCGTGTGGTCGGCATTCTTTCTGTCCCCGTTTCTCAGTACCGGGCGTACGGATGCTCCTCGACCACCTCGGCGAATGCTGCAGTCGATCCAGGATATGAGATTGCCTCGCCGCAATCGGCGTTGTCCATAACACTGAGAACTTGCACACAGTGGTCCCTGCCACACAATGATCATGATCGACCGCCGAGGTGGGCGGCTTAATCCGGATCACCTGCACACCCTTTTCGACGAGTCACCGAGGAGCATCGATGTCGCGCAATGCCGCTGTCAACGACACGAAACCGAAGAAGCCGGCCGAGCTCAGCTGGCTGATGCGTCTGCTGGTCGTCATCGAGAAGGCCGGAAACAAGCTGCCGCACCCCTTCTGGCTGTTCCTGTCCCTGGCCGTAGTGGTCATGGCGCTCTCGGCGATCTTCTCCGCCACCGGTCTGCAGGCAGTCAACCCGGCCACCGAAGAGACGGTGACGGTGACCAACCTCTTCAGCACAGAGTCCCTACGCGAGATCGTCGCGGGAGCCACGAACAACTTCGTCACGTTCCCACCGCTGGGCCTCGTCCTCATCGTGCTCATCGGTGTCGCCGTGGCAGAGCAGTCCGGACTGATCCCGGCAATGCTGCGCGGCACGATCGCCGGTGCCTCACCGAAGTGGATCACCTTCATCGTCGCACTCGCCGGCACTGCGGCATCGATTGCCTCCGACGCCTCATACATGATCATGATTCCCCTCGGCGGACTCGCGTTCAAGGCGGTGGGGCGCAATCCGATGCTCGGCTGCCTCGTCGCCTACGCTGCAACCTCGGGTGGGTATTCGGCAGCACCGATGGTCAACTCAATGGATACGATCCTCGGCGGTCTCTCCACCTCGGCGGCACAGATCATCGACCCGGACTACGTGGTCAGCCCGCTCGCGAACTTCTACTTCAACTTCATCTCGATGTTCGTAGTCGCAGCCGCCGTCACCCTCGTCACCGAACTGCTGCTGTCGAAGCGAGCCGACCAGATCGAACTCGACGAACCCGACGAGAACGATCCCGAGAACTTCGACGTCAAGATGGCGCTGGACTCCAACGAGAAGCGCGGCATGGTCATCGCAGTCCTGTCCATCGTCGCCTGCGCCGCGATCCTGTTCTTCCTCGCACTGCCGAAGGGATCGTTCCTGCGAGACGAAGCCGGTGGATTCGGTCCCGAATCGGGGCTCATGGCAGGAATCGCCGCCATCATCGGCTTCGGGTTCTTCATCGTCGGCATCGTCTACGGCTACGCCACCGGATCGATCAAGAAGACCTCGGACATTCCCGACATGATGGGCAAGGGACTCCTGCCCTTCGTCCCGGTCATCGTCCTCTTCTTCGCAGCCAGCCAGTTCCTGGCGCTGTTCAAGATGTCCAGCCTCGGCGAGATCCTCGCAATCAAGGGAGCCGAGTTCTTCGGCTCACTCGAGACGGGAACATTCGTCATCCTCCTCGGCGGATGGCTGCTCGTCGCCCTCGGCGCACTGTTCCTGACATCAGGCTCAGGACTGTGGACACTCATGGCGCCGGTTCTCGTGCCGATGTTCATGCTCCTGTCCATCTCCCCGGAGACCACGCAGGCCCTGTACCGCATCGGTGACTCGACGACGAACATCATCTCGCCGATGAGCCCCTACTTCGTCGTCGTCCTCGGCTTCATCCAGAGGTACAAGCGAGACGCCGGAATCGGCACCGTGCTGTCCTTCACCATTCCGCTCTCATTCGCAATGTTCGTCCTCTGGGGACTGCTCTTCTTCATCTGGTGGTCCATCGGAATTCCCTGGGGACCTGGTTCGGCCACGAGCTACCACATGGGCTGAGGTCTCAGTCGAGTGACCACACCTGCCACGAAAACAACATCTGCCGTGGAAACGGGAATAATCGACCCCGCGGCCGGCGTTACGATCGTGCAACGCTCGTTGACTTGAGCGCAGGACCATCAGTGACTGTCCAGCTCAAGTGACTAGACTGAGACTATGAAACAACTCTCGTGCGGCATGTCGTCTGTGCGAGCAACCTGCTCAGATCGAAAGGATCTCGACCGTGAGTAACCCCATGATGAACCGGGCCCTCAACCAGGGAGTCCAGGCCGGCCGCAACGAACCGGTCATGTCCGACCAGGAACTCAACAACCTGTTCGACCAGCCCGCCGCGCAGAACCGCAACGCCGGTCCGCAGACCGCCGAACGCGCGATGACCTACGACGACGTGATGATGAAGACCGGTGTGCTCTTCGCCATTCTTCTCGCTGGTGCCGTCGTCGGCTGGTTCGTTCCAGTCCTTGCCCTTCCCGCGATGCTCATCGCCCTGGTCCTCGGCCTGGTCAACGCGTTCAAGAAGGAACCGAGCAAGGCCCTGATCATCGGCTATGCGGTCTTTGAGGGCGTCTTCCTCGGCGGCATCTCCGCGATCTTCGAAGCCCAGTTCTCCGGCATCGTCCTCCAGGCCGTTCTGGCCACGCTCTGCGTCTTCGGCGTCATGCTCGCCCTGTTCAAGTTCCAGGGTGTGCGCTTCGGCTCGAAGATGAAGAAGTTCATGCTCATCGCCGTCGGCGGTTATGCCATCTTCTCGCTCATCAACTTCGGCATCGCGATGTTCACCGGCACCGGTGGCGCCCGCAGCGTCGAAATCAACATCATGGGAATGACCTTCCCCTTGGGTGTCATCATCGGCATCGTCGCCACCGTGCTCGCAGCCATGACACTCATCATGGACTTCCAGATGATCGAACAGGGTGTGAAGCAGCGGATCCCGGAGAAGTACTCCTGGATGTGCGCCTTCTCCCTCATGGTCACCCTCGTGTGGCTCTACATCGAAATCCTGCGCCTCATCTCCTACTTCAGAAACTAGGAGCGCATCGCCTGCCTCACGGACACCACCGAACGGCGGCGACAGCAGCGAAGCGAAGGGCGGATTCCCAGACAGGGAGTCCGCCCTTCGTCGTATCTGAAACGGTGCGTCGGAGCTGAAGCGCCGAGGTTGTTGGTGCGTTTGTGCACCACGGTCTGTAGCTCCGGGCATTGAAGCCCACCGTCTGTCTTCATAGGCTCGCAGTGTCGGAACCAGCAGAACTTCACCGCAGAAGCAGCGCCGAGAGAAGGATGATCCCATCATGAGCGGACCGAACATGCGCGGCGTCTTCGCCGTTCCCACCACCCCCTTCGATTCGAGCGGGGCGCAGAGCGCGAAGCAGACCGCCGCTGGCGTCGAATCCGTGCTCGCTGCCGGAGTCACTGGAATCCTGTGCCTCGGCGCCACGGGGGAGGCCCTGGCACTGAGCCGGCAGGAACGCGATGCCCAGATCCGCACGGTGGTCGACACTGCAGCCGGCCGCGCCCACGTCGTCGTCGGCTGCATGGCCTACACCCCGACGGAGGTGAGCGCACAGATCGCACAGGCACAGCAGCTGGGCGCCGACGCGGCGATGATCACCCCGCCCTTCTACGGTGGGCTCGAACCCGATACGGCCGTCGCCGCACTGCACACGGTCATGTCCACATCCGAGCTGCCGGTCATGGTCTACAACAACCCGCACTCGACGGGGACCGACCTTCTGCCCCAGCACCTCGGGACACTGCTCGACACCGGCAGCTTCTGGAGCGTGAAGGAGACCTCCGGAGCAGCCACAAGAATCCGTGAGCTGCGCGATGAACTGGGCACCGACGTCGAGGTGTTCGTCGGCGCCGACGGCATCGCGCTCGAAGGATTCACCCAAGGTGCCAGCGGCTGGGTCGCGGCCTCCGCCTGGCTCCTGCCGCGACAGTGCCAACAGCTGTGGGATTTTTCGAACCAGGGCAGGTGGGACGAGGCCGTGGCACTGTGGAATCAACTGGCCGGTCCGCTGGGACAGATCGAAGACAGTCCCGCCTTCATCTCCCTCATCAAACAGACGCTGAGCCGGCGCGGGGCTGAGCAGGGCCCCGTCCGTGCTCCGCTGCCCACCGCAGCACCCGACACCGTCGACGCGCTGCTGGCAGCGATCACCGCCATGGAGAAGGAGACCGCACATGTCTGAGAAGAGCGAACTCGCCGTCACCCGCATCCTCGAGGGCAACCTCGGCGTGCATATGAATGGTCGCAGCCTTCCCGGTGAAGGGCCGCACATCGATCTCATCTCCCCGATGACAGGAACCGCGCTGGGGTCACTAGCGGAGGCCTCGACAGCTCAGCTCGACGCTGCGGTCGGGCATGCCCGCCAGGCGTTTGCTTCCGGTCCGTGGGCCCGCGATGCTGCATACCGGGCAGGCGTTCTGCGCAGACTCGCCGAGGCTGTTGAGGCAGATGCGGAGGTCATCGCCCATCTCGATGCCGTCGAGGCGGGAAAGGTGTTCGCCGGCAGCGTCAGCGAGGATGTCCCGGACGTCGTGGCGAATCTGCGCTTCTTCGCCGATCTGCTCGCCCGGGAGGAGGGTCGCTTCCTGCAGGATGACTCCGGCTGGGGCTGGGTGAGAAAGGTGCCTGTCGGCGTCGTCGGGGTGGTGCTGCCGTGGAACTTCCCGATCGCAATGCTCGGCTGGAAGGTCGCTCCCGCACTGGCCGCCGGAAACGCACTTGTGCTCAAACCCTCCGAGGACTCCGTGCTCAGCGCCCTGCACTTCGCACAGCTGGCCACCGAGGCGGGAGTGCCCGACGGAATCATCAACGTGCTCACGGGGACGGGTCCGAGTATCGGGCAGGCGATGGGACTGCACTCCGGAATCGATGTCCTCACCTTCACCGGGTCCGGGCCCACCGGCCGTTCCTTCCTCGAATCCTCGGCACGGTCGAATCTGAAGAAAGTCTCCCTCGAACTCGGCGGACGGGCAGGCTACATCGTCGACAGTGAGTATGCCTCGGACTATGCGACCATCGCTGCCGATATCGCCGGGGCAGCGTTCGGTCAGAGTGGGCAGAACTGCACGGCCTCATCGCGGACGATGTTCATCGGCGACGACACCGAATACGCTCACTTCCGCGAGGCCCTCGTCGCAGCGACAGCTTCGATCACCGTCGGCGACCCCTTCGCCGATGGGACCGATATGGGCCCGGTGATCAACGCCAAGGCCCACCAGCGAATCACCTCGTGGATCGACGAAGCCATCGAGAGGGGCGCAAGTGTCGTCAATGACCGAGTCGAGGTTCCGAGCCAAGGCTATTGGGTTCCGCCGACGATCCTCGAAGGAGTGCCGGGAGAGAGCGAACTCGGTCGTGGAGAGATCTTCGGTCCGCTGACCCAGCTGCTGCGCATGACTTCGCGGGAAGAAGCCGTGAGCGCCATCAACGATGAACCTTATGGCCTGGCCTCGACGGTGTGGTGCGAGGATCTGGCCACGGTCAAGTGGTGGGCCGATCAGATCCGGGTGGGGACGCTTGCGATCAACGGCTACAGCGAGGGAACAGTCGCGACACCCTTCGGCGGAATGCGCGAATCCGGGTTCTGGGGTCGTGACAACGGACCGGAGGCCCTCGAGACCTATCAGGAGTCGATGACCGTGTGGATTGCACAGAGCTGAGGGAGGCAGCTCACGCGTCGAGCAGATGCCCGGGCACCCGGTAGAGTCTTTGACGGAGACGTATCGAGGAGGATCGTTGGCATGAAGGTGGACGCGGAAGATGTCAGGTACTTCCATGTGGTGGCCAACGCCGGCACCCTTGCCCGCGCCGGAACCGAGCTCGGCGTGGATCATACGACCGTCAGCCGGCGGGTGCAGCGTCTCGAGCATGCTCTGGGGATGCGACTCTTCACTCGCACACGGACCGGATGGGAGCTGAACGCCAACGGGGAGAGCCTGCTGCCGGCCGCACGAACTCTTGCGCTCGGCTACGACGTCTTCACCGACGGCGACCCGACGCAGATCGGCCCCGAGGAATGGACGGTGATCACCTCAGACGGCTTCGCCTCGACGATACTCGCCCCTCGGTGCGGGCAGCTTCTCGCCGACGGGCGGGCCATCCTGCGCATCGTCTCCGCACCCTCCTTGGCCTCCCGCGACGGGGTGTCCTACGATGTCGCGGTGGTGCGCTCGCGACCCTCATCGCCGTCGGTGCGCTCGAAGCTGCTGGCACGCTACGAGATCGGCCTGTTCGCGACCGAGGAGTATCTCAGCCGCCATCGACCCATCCGTGACCTGGCTGACCTGGAGAACCACGTCATCGCCTGGTACTCCGATGATCCCGTGGCGGGGATCCCCGAATACGACACCTTGCGAACGAAGCTGCCGACATCGATCCGACTGCAGTCGAACAGCCTCAATGTCCACGAGCAGGCGGCTCTGGCCGGCGTGGGGCTGGCGGTGATGCCGACGTACACTGCCGGTCGCCATGACGAGCTCGTACGAGTCCTGCCGGAGGAGATGAGCTTCCACGGCAGCTACTGGACCGTGCTGCCGACGGCGCAGCTGCGCTGGCAGGTCACCGACAGGGTCATGGCGTTCCTCCACGAAGCTGTTCGTGACGCCGGGCTCACCGTCCCCGGGGAGTGAAAAGTTACAAGCCAACCGCGGGGACGGGCCCGACCTCGGGAACGCGCGTGCACCCGGACTATCATGGGCTCATGAGCACAGCAGAGGCGGATCTTGAGACCGAGGTTCGGCGTCTGCGCATCCGCATCATCGGCCTCAACCCTCGCCAGCTCGCCGAGGCGGGTCCGAATTCTCCCGCCACCGACGCTGGCACCATGTCCAGGAGAGGCACCATCACCGAGGCGCTCGCGCAGTTCTCGGCGATCGGCTCTGATGGTCGTAGCGTCCCCGACCTGGGGGATCAGAGCTTAGCTGACCAGGTCGTCGTCCTCATCGAAGACGGAATGGCATCGACCAAGGCACTCCCGGAAGAATCTCGGCAGGAACGACTGGAAGCGCTGCTCGAAACAGCGATTCGACTCCGTCGCGAACTCGCCTAGTTCCCTTCTCCACCGCGGCCCCGCGAGGCGACGTCATCGATCTGTAAGGTTTTCCGCCCCCTCCGGAAGCCGCAGACGAGGATAATCAACAGCACCAGCCGCTGTCCCGAGAAGGTGTGCACCCTTGATGACCGATCGCCGTCCACTGCTCTTCACCCTCGCAGGCATCGTCGCGACCCTCGTGTACTTCGGCGCCGGCGAGTTCATCTCCGGTGCCTTCTCCGCCACCTCGGCGCCGCTGCTGATCCTGGGACAGACGATCATCCCACTCGTACCCACCGCGATGATCAAGACTGCCATCAGCATCTTCGGGACGAACGACAAGCTCGCCCTCGTCATCACCCTCGTCATCGTCGGAGCGATCCTCGGCGGCGTGATCGGCCGGATCGGCCTGCACCGGCGGGCGCTGTCATTCGTGCTCCTCATCGGCCTCGGCATCCTGCCGGTCGTATTGCTGTTGAGCACAGGAGGATCGTTCCTCGACGCGGTTCCGGCACTCTTAGGGGTGGGGCTGGGATGTGCCGTCTATGTGGGGCTCATCCGCTTCGCCGGTCGGGCCGAGCAGCTCTCCGGTGGCCCAGTCGACAACGACGTGAAGCTCGACGCGGACGCCCATTCCGGCACAGACTTACACCCCGGCACCGACCGGCGTGCCTTCTTCGGTCTGGCTGCGGGACTGAGCGTGGTCGGAATCGCCGCCATCGCGGCCGGACAGTCCGCCGCGATCCTCGCCCGAAATGCGGCAGGAGCGGTGACGAAACTGGTGCTGCCACGGCCGGCCACCTCGGCGCCTAAGATCCCGGCAGGAGCAGATCTGAACATCGAGGGACTCGCCCCGATCATCACCCCCAACGACGACTTCTACCGCATCGACACCACGCTCATCCCGCCGTCCGTTGACGCTGCGTCCTGGTCACTGCGCATCCACGGAATGGTCGACGAGGAAGTCACGATCACCATGGACGAACTGCTCGAACTGCCACTGGAAGAGCACCGAGTCAGCCTGACCTGTGTCTCGAACGAGGTCGGCGGTGACCTCGTCGGCAACGCCACGTGGCTCGGGTACCCGGTGCGCGAACTGCTCAAACGTGCCAAACCTCAGGACGGGGCAGACATGGTGCTCTCGACCTCCGATGACGGCTTCACCGCCTCCACACCGCTTGAAACGCTCACCGATGATCGAGCGTCGCTGCTGGCCGTGGGCATGAACGGCGAACCGCTGCCCCGCGACCACGGCTTCCCCGCCCGACTCGTCGTGCCCGGACTCTACGGCTTCGTCTCCGCGACCAAATGGGTCACCGAACTCGAAGTCACCCGCTTCGCCGACAAGGAGGCCTACTGGACGACGCGCGGCTGGTCCACCCACGGGCCCGTCCTCGTGGCCTCAAGGGTCGACGTTCCCCGCGCCGGTGCCCAGGTCAACCCGAACAAAGACGGCCAGATCGTCACCGCAGGCATGGCCTGGGCCCAACACGTCGGCATCGCCGAGGTGCGAGTGCGCATCGACAGCGGAGACTGGCACACCGCCGAACTGAGCGAAGAGCTGAACTCTGACACCTGGCGGCAGTGGCGGTGTGCCTTCGATGACCTTGAGTCGGGCAGCCACACCGTGACGGTGCGAGCGGTCGATGCTGACGGCAACGTCCAGATCTCCGAACGCAGGCCCGCGATCCCCGGCAGCGCCACCGGTCTCCACGACAGGGACTTCACCGTCGCCTGAGCAGCCGAGTCACACCTGCGGACAGTCAAAAGCCGAGGCTGTCGGACCGCTGGGCCGAGAAGCTTGAGAACTATCTGACAAAACGTTGTATTCTCACCTCAACATGGTGGTGAGCGCCGTGGAAGCCCAGGTCGCCCCGCGCAGCCTGTGGCTCGGCACGGTTCCGACACCGCCAACCCTGTTCAGCGACACAACGAGGTGGTCTCAATGTTCGGTCTCCCGGCGGCAACCGTCGCCATCATCTTCGGCATCCCCGCAATATGGGTGATCTACACGCTCGTCTTCGTCTACCTCTCCCGTGGCTGGAAGGCCGAGGACGTCGCCGAGGACAAGCTCACAGCGGGCGGATCCGGTCCAACCACCTCGGCGCCGGGCCACCGCTCCGAGCCTGAGAACGGGGGAATGGCATGAACCTCGAAACCTGGTTCCTCGTCATCTACTTCATCGCCATGGCCGGCATCGGCGTGTGGACGCTCAAGATCGGCAACAAGGACAGCGAAGGCTACCTTCTGGGCGGGCGCAGCCTCGGTCCGGCAGTGACCGCACTGCGTCTGCAGTCCTCATCGATGTCGGGCTACATGTTCCTCGGCGCCGGCTCCCTGGCCTACACCAAGGGCTACTTCTCACTCTGGTACGCGATGGGTGACATCGGCGGCGGCGTACTCAACCTGTCGATCCTGGGCAGGCGAATGCGCAAGCTCTCCCAGATCCTGGGGTCGCTGACCTCGATCGAATACCTCGAGCACCGGTACCCATCGCCGTGGATCCGCGCGATTGCCGCTCCGGTCGCCGTGTTCTGCATCTTCTTCTACGTCATGAGCCAGTTCATCGCCGGCGGTCGCGGCCTGGAGATGGTCACCGGCATCCCGTACGCGTGGGCGCTGCTCATCGCCGTCGGAGTCATCGTCTTCTACACGTTCCTCGGCGGCTACCTGGCCGTGGCCTACACCGACTTCGTCCAAGCGATCATCATGCTCATCGGCATGGTCTGGATCCTCATCGGCACGATGCAGGCAGTGGGCGGATGGACCGCCGGAAACAATGCCGTCGGCGAGATCAACCCGAACCTGCTGACCATGTGGGGACCCGACGGCTTCGGCTCCGTACAGTGGGGCGTCATCATCGGTGCAGTCCTCGTCTTCTCCATCGGCTACATGGGCTGGCCGCACGTCAACGTCAGTCACATGGCCATGAAACGGCCCTCGGTCGCGCGCACAGCGAGCATGTACGCCACCGGCTTCAACCTGCTCTTCATTCCCGCGCCCTACATCGTGGGCATCATGGCGCTCATCCTCCTGCCCAACCTCGACAACCCGGAGCTCGCGGTCTTCCAGGTCGCGGACACCGTGCTGCCAAACTTCGCCGTGGGCATCGTCATGGCAGGCATCATGGCGGCCATCATGTCCACCGCGGACGCGCTGCTGCTGCAGTCGGGCACGATCGCCAGCCAGGACCTGTTCCAGCGCTTCATCAAGAAGGACATGTCCGACAGCCAGTCGGTGTGGGTCTCACGCTTCACCGTCCTCATCCTCGCCATCATCGGCTACATCGTGGCCGTCAACGATCCACCGGCCGTCGCCGAGGTGGTCATCTTCTCCACTACCGTGCTCGGTGCCGCATTCGTCCCCGTCTACGTCGCCGCAGCCTGGTGGAAGAAGGCCAACGTTCCCGGGGCCATCTCCTCAATGGTCTTGGGCACCGTGTCCTCGGTCGTCTGGCAGCTGACCGGACTCGTCGACGTCACCGGCGTCGACCCGATGGGCATCGGCATCGTCTGCTCGACCCTGGCACTCATCCTCGTGTCCCTGGCCACGCAGAAGTCCCACCCGGTGCCGGCACATGTTGTCGCGGCGTTGAAGGAGACCGACAAGATCGGTGCTATCCCGGCTCACATGCTCACCGGGCAGAACGATGCGCTGGCAGCACAGGTGCCCAAGGATGCGTGAACAGCCGGGACCCGGTGCTGATCGGAGAGAGGAACCGTCCGATCAGACTACCGGGGCTGCTCAGCCGGCAGGCGTCACTGAGCCTGCACTGCGTCTGACTCCGCACATCACCGACGCCGAGGCGCTCGCCGTGTTCGCGCGCAAGCTCCCCGGCGCTCAGGCCGAGGTCCGACAAGTCATTCATCCTTTCTGGTGGACGGTGCTCAGCGCCCGCACTCGAGGTATCTTCGGCCGCTCCCGGAAGAAGTCGTTGAGCAGTGGTGCTGCGGGTGCCGGTGCGGGTTCGGGGCCTGGGGTCGGGCAGCGGATGAACGTCCTCGTCAACGCGTATTCGGGCAAGGGCTTCATCGCCGACTTCGAACCAATCGGCACGCCTGTCGACGCTGCCGTGTGGGACGCTGCACTCGAAGCATCGGACCAGGCTGGTCCGAGACCGAGTCTCTTCGAGGTCTCGCGAACGGCCCGTTCACTGGTGCGGACCAAGGTGCTCAAGACGGTGAAGCTGGGCATGGGAATCACCCTCGATGAGGCGGCGCCACCTCGGGGGATCCTCAAGCCGAATTGGATAGTGACCGGAGCCAATGAGAAGTTCGCGGCGACGATCCTTGTCGACGGACTCGATTCCTCCCATTACATCGTGAGGGTGGAGAAGCTCGAACAGGACTGACAGGCGTCCCCGCGGGGACGCCTCGATGGAACAGTGACCGTGGCGGTACGGATGCGTCAGCCCCAGTTCTTCGCGTCGGTGAGGCAGAACGGGTGGCCGGCGGGATCGAGGAGGACGACCCAGGTGTCTCCGGGCTGCGGATCGGCGCGGGTGGCTCCGAGTTCGATGCAGCTGGCGGCCGCGGCCTCGATGTCATCGGCAGCGAGGTCGAAGTGGAACTGCTTGTGCCCGTCGTCGGGCCAGTCCGGGCGCTTGTGGTCCGGGATCGTCCCGATGCCCAGGGCATTGCTGGGGCCGGTGAGCATTGCGTATTTTTCATCGGAATACGCCACAGGCCAACCCAGCACGGCCGAATAGAAGTCGCCGAGTGCCGCAGCGTCGGGGGCGTCGAGGGTGACCATCGCGAGCTTCGCGACAGGGGTGCTCGCAGTGGTGGAATCGGTGGTTTTCATCTCTGTGTCAGTCATGTCTGCCATTCTGGTTCCATGGACGACGTCGTCGATAGGAAAAACCCGCCACACAGCAAGCAAGCCTCGCCTCCCGACCACTTCTACGGGCGGGTGCTCAAACCCGCTCAGATGATCGAGCACGCTCATTATTCGGCCGTCACCGAGGTGGCCGCTGAGTTGCGCCCGTGGGTGAAACGGTATTGGGCGGTGAATTGGGATCTGTCGGACGGAGAGCGTTATCAGACGGCGACGGTTTCGGAGCCGACGATCAATCTCACCGTCGAATACGGTGACATCCATCGGGCAAATACGAGCGGTCCAGGTATCTGGCTGACTGGTCCGGTGACTGGGCAGCGGTTCGATGTCGGGCTCTTCGGTCGCGGTGGTGTCGTCGGAGTCAACTTCCACCTCGGCGGGACTGTGGCCTTCGCGAACGAAGCGCCCGCGACGATTCGGGATACGACGGTGCCTGCGCGGAGCTGGTTCCCGGGCATCGATGAGGCCCTGGCTGTCATGGATGAGCAAACAGTCGGCGAAGGCCTCGGCGTCGCAGATGGCCTGGCTGCAGCTGTCGGGGTCATCGAGGGTTGGCTGTTGTCATTCCGCCCGCAGATGACGAAGGGCTATGCCAGGTTTCGCCAGATCCTCGGTCTGCTCGATGATCCGACGATCATCAGCCTCGGCGAGTTGGCGGTTCGCACCGACACCAGCGAACGGTCGCTGCAGCGGCTGTTTCAGGAGCACTGTGGCGTCGGGGTCAAGCAGATCCTGGTCCGCGCCCGGATCAGGGACGCCATCGCCGCACTCGACCGGGGGTGGGATGGAGCATTCGGCGATCTGGCCGCGGAACTCGGGTGGTTCGACCAGTCTCACTTCACCGCGGACTTCCATCGGGTCACCGGATACACGCCGAGCGAATATCTCAGCGCTAAAGAGAGGAGCGGACAGTCACAGCAGTGAATCAGGGTGGTGCGGAAAGAGCCGTGCCAGGCGCAGTCGGGACCATCCCAGGTCAGCGGCGTTTGGCGATGCCGATTCCGGTGTATCCGAGAATGATCGCGAAGGCGAAGCCGACGTAGCAGAACACTGCCCACGGGGCGTAGTCGAGGACGGAGACGCCGAGCACTCCGGCCATGTAGACGCCTGCCGAGGACCAAGGAATGAGCGGAACGACGACCGTGCCGGAATCCTCCAGCGTCCGGGAGAGGTTCTTCGCGTCAAGGCCCCGGTCGGCGTAGGCCTTCTTGAACAGTTCGCCTGGGACGATGATCGAAAGGTAGGAATTGCCGGTCACGACGGCCATCGTGAGGCATGAGACCACCGTGGAGAGGACGAGGTCACCTGTGCGCTTCACGAACTTCAGCAGAGACCGGATGATGGTCTCGAGAGCACCGGACTTGGACATGATGCCGGCGAAGGCGAAGGCACTGAAAGCGATGAGGATGACACCGGTCATCGACGCCATCCCGCCCTGTGACACCAACTCGACGACCTGAGGATCCAGATTCTTCAGAGTCGAGGACCCGACCTCGAGCATGTCCGGGGTGAACCCGTCGACGGTGGACGCGAAGATCGATTCGAGGTTGACCTTCTGGAAGATCGCGGCGAGGATGCCGGCGACCAGTGATGAACCGATGATCGTCGGAAGCGTGGGCAGTTTGAGAACCGCTCCGCCGAGGACGATGAGCATCGGCAGGAGCAGGAGGACGTTGAAGGAGAAGAGACTGTCCAAGGTTCCTGTTACGGCAGTGATCTGGTCCGAATCGGTCCCACCGGACTGTTGGTTGATGCCGACGAATAGATACAGTGCCAGTGCCACGACCGTGGCCGGGATCGTGGTGTAGAGCATGTGCCGAATGTGTTCCCACAAGGTCGTGCCGGCAGCGATCGGAGCCAGGTTCGTCGTATCCGACAGCGGTGAGAGTTTGTCACCGAAGTACGCACCGGCGACGATGGCCCCGGCTGTGGCCGCCAGCGGTGCGTCCAAGCCCGCGGCGATTCCCATGAGGGCGACTCCCACCGTTCCGGCCGAACCCCAAGAGGTGCCGGTGATGACCGAGACGATCGCGGAGATGACGAAGGCGATGAGAACGATGAACTGAGCGCTGATGAGTCCCAGCCCGTAGTAGATCATCATCGGAATAGTTCCCGCGATCATCCACGTGCCGATGAGGATCCCGATGGAGATGAGCACGAGCAGAGCCGGCATCGCAGCGTCGAGCTTCTCCCTGATGCCAAGCAGCATCTCCTCCCAGCTCAGCCCCATCCGCAGCGCCACCAGACCGGCGATGATCGCGGAGAGGATCAGCAGCGGTTCGGGTGCGAGCCCGAGAACGCCGTAGCCCACCGCCAGTAATACGAGCATCGCGGCCAGGGGCACCAACGACCAGCCCAAGGATGGGCGTTTCTCCTCGACATCGTCGGAAAGAGTCGTCGTGTCGTGCTCGTGGCTCATTCGAAAGTTCCTTGGATCTGTGGTGTGCCGTCGCGGACGACCTCTCGTCCCAGGGCAAAAGCGAGCTGAATGGTGTGACTGTCATCGGTGAGGAGGATGTCGGCATCGGTTCCGGGGCGCAAGCGTCCCTTGTTCTCGAGGCCAAGGGCGTCTGCCGTATTGGAGGTGACGAGAGAGACGGCTGCAGACAGCTCGACACCAGGCATATCGGCACAGGCCCACACTTGGTCATACAGGGTCGTCTGCTTGGCAACGTCCATGCCGATGAGTCGTCCATCGGAGTCGAAGTCCGGCAGGCTGCCGTTGGCATCGGAAGAGAGGGTGAGACGGCTGAGATCCCCGCCGAGGTCGATGTAGCGTCTCAACGATTTCGTCGTTGTCGACGAGGCCGTCATATCGACTGTGGCACCCTTGGCCGCCAGGTCCACCGCGTCGGCCAGAAGCTCGGGGGACCGGGTGATGTGGGTTGCGTAGATGGCCTGCGGTGCGATCGGATACTCGTCGAGGAGCCGATGCAGCGGGGCCAGGCGGGTCTTGTACGGTCCGACGTGGAAGTGGGTGACGCCGGCCTTGCCGGAAAGCAGCCCACCGACATGAGACTGGCTGACGAGTTCGGCCAGAGCCTCGACGGTGGGTTGGAATGAACGCCGATCCGAGATCGCGACCTCTCCGACGCCGATGACCTTGTCGATGAGAACGACATCATCGACGACGGAACCGGTCAGGGTTCGCGCCGGGACCTGGTAGCTGCCCGTGTAGATGAAGGTGGTGATGCCTTCGGTCTCGAGGGCTCGGGCCTTGGCGAGGAGATCGGCGTGGCTGCGGGTGACCCCGTCGGTGCCCATGCAGCCGATGACGGTGGTGACTCCGGCGCTCACGATGTCGCTGACCACGATCTCGGGGGTGCGGTTGGCATATCCGCCTTCGCCCCCGCCGCCGGCGATGTGGACGTGTGGGTCGATGAAGCCTGGTGTGGCAGTGAGTCCCTGCACATCGATGACGGTCGCGTTGGGCAACGCACTGACAGCCTCGGCGGGCACGTCACCGATGAAGGTGATCTGCTGTCCCTCGATGAGGATGTCCTGCTTCCCGAGCCGTTCCGGGGCGTAGATCTCGGCCCCACGCAGCAATGTCACCATATGTCGTCGTCTCCTTGGGGCTTTCCGTGCAGCGGTTATCCGGGGATGATTCCCTTGCCGTCGACCTTCGGGATGGCCGTAAGCAGCTTCTTCGTATAGGGATGCTGCGGGTCATTCCAGATCTGTTCCGTCGAACCGACCTCGACAATCTTACCTGCCTCCATCACGGCCACACGGTCCGCGATATCACGGACAACGGAGAGATCGTGGCTGATGAAGATCATCGATGCTCCGGAGTCGATGGCCAGGTCCCTCATCATCCGCGCGATCCTGGCTTGGAGGAACGCATCCAGGGAGGCGATCGGCTCATCACCGACGAGCACCTTCGGTCCGGCGGCGAGCGCACGGGCGATGGCGATGCGCTGCCGTTGCCCACCGGAGAACGAGTGGGAGTACCTCTGCGCAGCATCGACGGGCAGATCGACTGCTTCCAGGAGAGATTCCACGGTCCAGTTGTGTTCCGGGTCGAGGGCGAGTGCGTCGGTGAGCTGATCCCTGATGCGTCTGCGCGGGTTCAATGATGCGTAGGGGTTCTGGAAGACCATTTGGACTCCCAGCAGATTTTTGGGCCGACGGCCAAGTCCTAGGGGTTTCACCGGGTGGGAGTCGAAGGTGATGGTGCCGCCGGCAGTCTTTTCGAGTCCGCAGATGAGCTTGGCCAGCGTGGACTTCCCACAGCCGGATTCGCCTACGAGGCCCAACACCTCCGAATGCCCCAGCTGCAATGACACGTCGCTGACGGCTCGGAACCGTCCGCCGCCGTTGAGTTTGTACTCGCAGGAGACGTGGTCGAGTTCGAGCAGTGGTGCTTTGATTGACTGAGGTGTTTCCTCGGTCGTTGTTGTGGTTGTCATCAGCGTGAGACCTCCGCTCCGGGCAATGATTCGATGAGCGATCTGGTGTACTCATGCTGCGGTGCGGTGATCACCGGTTCCCGATCTCCGGTTTCGACGACGAGCCCGTTCTTCATCACGACGATGGTGTCGGCCACCGAGGACAGGACACCGAAGTCGTGGGTGACGAGGAGGACAGCCAGATTGAGGTCATCGCAGAGTTCGCGCAGCAGGCGCAGAATCCCGGCCTGCACGGTCACATCGAGTGCTGTGGTGGGTTCATCGGCGATGAGCACGTTCGGGTCGCAGATGATCGCCGAGGCGAAGGCGATGCGCTGCAGCTGCCCGCCGGAGAACTGGTGCGGGTACTTCCCGATCGCCTCATCCGGGTGGGGGACATGAGTGCGTTCGAGGATGTGGACGGCGCGTTCGAGGGCTTCCTTCTTCGAAGCCTTCTTGTGATGCCGGTAGTGATCGGTCATCTGATCGCCGATGGTGAGCATGGGATGGAATGCCGAGGCCGGATCCTGGAACACCATCGACAGCTGCACGCCGCGCAGACGGTTGTGGACCTTGGGCGGCATCCCCACCAACTCGGTGCCGTCGAAGTCGATGCTGCCGCTCAGCTGGGCACCAGCGGGGGAGAGACCCATGATCGCCAGACCTGTCTGAGTCTTGCCCGAACCGGAGGCACCGGCGACACCGGTGATCTTGCCCGCCTCCAGATCGAACGAGACATCGCGCAGGATGTGCTTCTCCACCTTGCCCGTCGTCACCGACAGGTTGAGGTCTTTGATGCTGATCATGCTCATGAGGTGGTTTCTCCCACTTCCTGTGCGGTATGCGGGTCAAGGGAGTCGCGCAGACTGTCTCCGATGAAGTTGAAGGCCATGACGATCGTAAGAATGCACAAGCCGGGGAAGAACGCGATCCACCAAGCGGCGAACTGCGAGACTCCCTCGCTGATCATGGCGCCCCAGTCCGGTGTCGGTGGAACCACGCCCAGGGACAGGAATGAGAGTCCGGCCATCGTGAGGATCGCCGAGCCCACATCCAGGGTGGCAAGCACGACAACCGGGGAGAGCACATTCGGTGAGATCTCTCGGACCAGTGACTTCCCGGCGCTGAAGCCCAGCAGCCTGCCGGCGACGACGTATTCGCTGTTGCGCGCCGACATCACCAACGACCTGGTGACACGAGCGTAGGAGGGCCAGGAGACGAGGAGGATCGCGATGATGGCGTTCTTCAGACCCGGTCCCAGAGCCGCGGCGATGACCATGGCGAGGATGATGGTCGGGAAAGCGAAGACAAGGTCGGCGATGCGCATGATGATCTCGTCGACGGCGCGACCGAAGTAACCGGCGATCGCACCGAGGACGGATCCGAGCACCGCCGAGCAGATGACGACGAAGACGGCGGCCGGCAAGGTGGTGCGTGCGGCGACGACGAGTCGCGAGAGAACATCACGGCCCAAGGTGTCGGTGCCCAGGAGGTTCTCGCCTCCGGGAGCACTGAGGCGAGGAAAATCCTGGGCCAGCGGATTGAACGGTGCCAGGAGCGGTGCGAACAGCGCCACGATGAGCCAGATGGCCAGAATGATGCCTCCGATGAAACCCAGCGGAGTCCGCAGTGCCTTGGGAAAACGCACCTGCCACCGTTTGACACCGCGGTCGACAGGATTGCGATCTGCCACCTCGGCGGTGGTGGAATCGGTGTTCGTCGGTGGCTGTTTGGGGGTCCCGATGCTCATCGCACCCTCACTCTCGGATCCACGAAGCCGTAGATCAGGTCGACGATGAAATTGACGATGATGTAGACGATGCCGATGACGAGACCCACGCCCATGATGACGGGCAGGTCGAGTGTCGTTGCACCGCGGAAGGCGTATTGGCCAAGACCGTTCCAGGCGAAGACGGTCTCTGTCAGAACTGCGCCGGACAGGAGCGAGCCGAAGGCCAGGCCGACGACCGTGATGATGGGAACGAGAGCACCGCGGAAGATGTATTTGAAGACGACCGTGCGAGCCGGCAGTCCCTTTGCTCTGGCAGCGGTGACGTAGTCGAGGCGGATGATGTCGAGGACGCTGGAGCGGCTGAACCGGGTGAGCAGGCCGATCGTGAACAGGGCCAGCACACACGAGGGCAGAATCAGATGCCCGAAGGCGTTGACGAACGTCGACATCTGACCGGCCAGAAGCGAGTCGACGGTGTAGAGGCCGGTGACCCTCGGCGGTGGGGTGATCCACGGGTCCAGGCGCCCGGCGCCGGGAACGACGCGGAGTTTGAAGAAGAACACGTAGTAGCCGACCGCGGCGATCCAGAAGGTGGGAGCCGAGATGCCGATGAGGCTCAGGGCGCGGATGGCGTGATCGAGAATCGTGTTCTGCTTGAGCGCACTGGCCAGACCGAGGAGTAGGCCGATGATGACCGAGATCAGGATGGCTCCGATACCCAGCTCGATCGAGGCAGGGAAGACCTGCCCGATCGACTGGAGGACTGGTGTTCGGGTCTGGTTGGAAACACCCATATCGCCCTGGAGCAGGTTGCTCAGATACGTGAAGTACTGGACGATGAGCGGCTGGTCGAGACCGAGGCGCTCGCGGGTGGCGGCGACGATCTCCGGATCCGCGGCCGCCCGGTCGCCGAGGATGGCGGCGACCGGGTCGGTGGGGACCAGGTTGGTCATCAGGAACGTCACAACCGTGACACCCCAGATGAGGATGAGGCTGATCCCGATCCGGATGAGGATGTAGCGCAGCAGTGGAGGCAGCAGCGGTGGTTTGATGCGCTGTGCTTCGTCGCTGCTCGGTGGGTGGGCGGTGGAGCTATCGGTGTTTGAGACCGACATCCTCACTCAGCTTTCGCGAAGTCGAATGTGATGTCGGCATTGGACACGTACTTGTTGATGCCCGATCCCACTGCCACGGTGTTGACCGGCTGGACGAGAGGAATCCAAACGGCGGTGTCCGTGGTTGCCTTGTAGAGCTTGGCGTAGGCGGCGTCACGGTCGCCGTCCTTGGCCTTCTCCGCTTCGGCCGCGAGCTTCTCCAGCTTCGGATCGGACTTCCAGTTGACGCGGTCGGCGACGCTGCCGCCGGGGATGAAGACGTTGTAGTTCGTAGGATCCGGGTAGTCAGCACCCCAGGTGCCGATGCCCATGGGCTGCTTGGCCGAGCGGAATCCGTCCAGCTGAGTCGAACTCGGTGCCGGTTTCAGTGCGAGATTGATGCCGGCCTCCTTCAGCTGAGCCTGCAGGGTTTCGGCCAGCTGAGCCAGATCAACTCCGTTGACTGCCTGGTCACTCGAGTAGTGGAAGGGAATCTTCTCACCGTCGTAGCCGGCCTTCTTCAGCAGCTTCTTCGTCTTGGCCAGGTCCTGCTCCGGGGCCTGATCCTTCGGCACGGCGCCGACGAACTCGTTGGGGACGAGGCTGCCCATGCGCTGCGATCCCTCACCGGCGAGGTCGGTGAGCTTGTCGTAGTCGATGGCAGACATGACGGCCTTGCGGAAGTTCGGATCGGCGGCGGGTCCGCCGAGCTTCTCGTCGGTGTTGTTGAAGATGTAGAGGCTGCGCGTCGAGGGCAGGCTCGCGATCTCACCCATGGAGTCATCGATCTGCTTCGCCTGCTCGGAGTTGAGGTCGTAGGCGACCTGAGCCTGGCCGGACTGGATGTCGGTCAGCTGGGTCTCGGCGGAGACGTTGCGCAGAACGACTCGTTTGTACTTCGGTTCCGGGCCGTTGTAGTGCTCGTTCGCCGTCAGCACCACCTGGCTGTCGGCATCGTACTTCTCGACCTTGTACGGACCCGAGCCCTGTGAGTTCTCGTTGAGGAAGGCCTCGGCGCCGTCCTTCTCGTCGGTGGTGCCTTCGTTCTCCTTCACGACCTTCGAGTTCACGATTCCGATCGAGGCGTTGGGAAGAATGTAGGGGAGTGCGGGATTGGGCTTCTTGCTGGTGAGCTCAACGGTCTCGTCGTCGACCTTCTTGATGGAGACTCCGTCGAGGAAGAACGAAGGATTGCCCTTGATGCCCTTGAGCCGTTCAAAGGAGAAGACGACGTCATCCATGGTGACAGGGTCGCCGTTGGAGAACTTCGCGTCCTTCTCCTTGAGCTTCAGTGTCATCTTCTTGTTGTCATCGGACATCTCGAAGGAGCACAGGCCATCGGTCGGCTTGGTCAGGTCGCCGTCCTTGAATTCCAGGGCCGTCTGATAGATCGCGGTGTCGATCGTCGACCCGGTGAACTCGAACTGTCGGTGGGGATCGATCGTCTTGAGGTTGAACGCGGTCTCGGCCACGATCGTGTCGCCGGCGTCACCTCCGCCCTGGTCTCCTCCGCTGCAAGCAGCCAGACCGAAGGTGAGAGCAAGAGCTGAACCGATTGCGAGCGCTCGGCGGGGGAGACGGACCTTCATGTGAGCTTCCTTACGTTAGGTGTTGTAGCTCACACTAAATCCCAATCGGCCCCCGTTCAATCAGCCATGCCACAACGCTGAGTGTTTTCTGCTGTGGCATTCTGCCAATGTCTCACCAGGTGGGAGGCCTGATCTTCGTGTTGTGGTGTCTGGCCTCGCCGAGGTGGCCGTTCAGTTACGCACGGATGTGCCCAGGCCCAGTGCGAGGTCGGAAGCGGCGGAACTGGCCGCAACCGCCTCGGCGTCCCAGTCCGTCCTGTCGATGTCAGGGATCGCCTGGCTCATGACGTCCTTCCAGCCGCGATGCCACTGGGCGGGGAAGGCTGAGCGCAACAGGTCGAGCATGATCGGCACTGCCGTCGATGCCCCGGGTGAGGCTCCGAGCAGTCCGGCGATGGAGCCGTCGGCGCCGACGACGAGCTCGGTGCCCTGCTGCAGGACCCCGATTTTCTTCGGGTCCGGTTTCACCAGCTGTGCACGCTGCCCGGCCGGCACCAGTGTCCACTCGTTGAACCTGGCCTTCGGGTAGAAGCGGGCCAGCTGTGCGAACTTCTTCTTCGGGCTGGCCGCGAGTTCCTTGATGAGGAACTTCACGAGATCGAGGTTCTGCAGGCCTGCGGCGGCGATGACATGGAGGTTGTCTGCTCGCAGGGTGGTGAAGAAGTCACTGAGGTGACCGTTCTTGAGCAGCTTGGTGCTGAACGTCGCGTAGGGGCCGAACAGCAGGTGCTCCTCTTCGTCGATGATGCGTTTGTCCAGGTGGGGCACCGACATCGGGGGAGCGCCGACGGCGGCCTGACCGTAGACCTTGGCATTGTGGCGGTCGACGGCTGACGGAGTGGCGCTGCGGTAGAAGGAGGCTCCCACGGGCAGGACAGCGTAGCCTCTGACCTCGGGGATTCCGCTCTTCTGCAGGAGCTTGAGGGCAAATCCGCCGGCGCCGACGAACACGTGTTTCGCGTTGATCACGAAATCTCCGGTTGGCATCGAGGAGGTGCGAGTGGCCGCTGTCGGGTTCGCGGTCTTCCCGCTGACGGCCCAGCCGTTCTTCGTTGCGCGCAGTCCGGTGACCTCGTGATTGGTGAGGATCTCATTGGCGGCCTGTTCGGTCACGACGTGCAGGAGCCCTCGGGTCAGGGCGCCGAAGTCGACATCGGTCCCGCGCTGATTGCTGGCCGCTGCGATCGGTTCACCATCATCCGTGCGGCCTTCCATCGTCAGAGGCGCCCACTGCGCGATCTCACTGCGACTGGTGGTGAAGTCCGTGTCGGCAAAAAGCGGATCGGCGCGCAGGGTCTCCACGCGCTGGCGCAGGTAGTCCACGTCGGACTCGCCGAAGACGAGGTTCATGTGGATTGTGGAGTGGATGAATTCGGCGGGGTCGAGGCGCCCGGTCTGAGCCAGGTGCGCCCACCACCGGCGGCTGAGGTGGAACTGCGAAGCGATCGAGGCGGCCTTCGTTCCGTTGCCGGGGTCCGGCATGTAGTTGAGTTCGCAGAAACCGGAATGCCCGGTGCCCGCGTTGTTCCAGGCCTCGCTGCTCTCTTCGGCGGTGTCGCCTGCCTTTTCGAGGACGACGATGCGCATATCGGGGGAGAGTTCGGCGAGCATCGACCCCAGGGTCGCTGACATGATGCCTCCTCCGATGAGGACGACATCGGCGTCGGGCAGCTGCTGTGGTGTGGCGGGGCTTCGCTTCATAGCTTCACCATGAGCCTTGAGGAATCATCCGTCCAATGAAGAAAAACATCGATACAATCCGATTATGGATGAAATGCTGTCTGGTCAGTTCCCACAGCTGGCGGCACTGCTCGAACTCGTCGACCAGGACGGGCATATGACCGACGCGGCGGCGGTCCTCGGTATCCCGCAGTCGACGATGAGCCGACGCATCCACGGACTCGAGGACCACCTCGGCGTGCCCCTCATCGTTCCCGATGGCCGGGCGATCAGCCTGACTGCGGCGGCACGCGAGCTCGCCGACTCGATCAGGGGACCGTTGCATGAGATCGGGACGGCCATAACCGACCTCGCCGAGGCGGCCGATCCCGACCATGGCACGATCCGGTTCGGTTTTCCGCTGACGATGGGGGCCGGCCGG
Organism: Brevibacterium sp. BDJS002; assembly: GCF_028201555.1. Classification (NCBI taxonomy): domain Bacteria; kingdom Bacillati; phylum Actinomycetota; class Actinomycetes; order Micrococcales; family Brevibacteriaceae; genus Brevibacterium; species Brevibacterium sp. BDJS002. The sequence goes on from NZ_CP116392.1 coordinate 1,492,834, forward strand.
ATTCCCGATCTGCTCGCCGCCTTCAGTTCGCGGCATCCGGGCATCAGGCTCGATCTCAAGCAGGCACATGGTGCTGAGCTCGTCCGTGATCTGCAGAAGGGGGCCCTTGACCTGGCGATCATCATCCCGGCCCCGGTCGAACTGCCGCATGAGGTTCTGGCCTCCCAGGAGATCGTGGCCGCAGTGCCGGCCGATCATCGTCTTGCCGGTAGGCGAAGCGTCACCGTGGCCCAGTTGGCGGATGAGGAATTCATCGCCAATCCCGCGGCCTACAATCTGCGCAGCCTTACCGACGAGTGGTGCGCGAAGGCCGGATTCGTCCCGCGGGTCAAGACCGAGGTCACCGAGTTCTCCACGATCCGCGAATTCGTCAGTCGGGGGATGGGAGTGGCGCTGATTCCGCGCGATGTGCGGTTCATGGAAGGCATCGCCGAGGTTGAGCTGCGTGGCGGTGACTATGTTCGCGAGGTCTCACTGTGCTCGGCGGTGCGCCAGCCCAGTCGCGTCGTCGCCCGCCTGCGCGACTTCATCCACGAGCGCGCCAGGGAGTGGGAGGCGACTCCGTAGCCTCGGCCGGCATGAGCCGCATCACATTCCATGTCAGTGCCCCGCCATAGGGTGGGTGTGCATACATAGGATGGGGGAGAGCCAAGGAGGAACCCATGAGATTCGTCGCCACAGGAGACTGGCAGTTGGGCATGACGGCGCACTATCTCAGTGCCGAAGCCCGTCCGCGGTTTCATCGTGCCCGCCTCGACGCCGTCAAGCGCTTAGGGGAGATCTCGGCCGAACAGTCCTGCGAATTCGTCATCGTCTGCGGTGATGTGTTCGAGTCCAACCAACTCGACCGCGCCATCATCTCCCGCACCTTCGAAGTTCTCAGTGCCTTCACCGTTCCCGTGGTTCTGCTGCCGGGCAACCACGACCCTCTTGATGCCGCTTCCATATACGACTCTCCGGCCTTCACTTCGCGTCAGCCCGATCACGTCCACGTGCTGCGCGACAGCGAACCGTTCGAGGTCCTTCCAGGCGTCGAGATCGTCGGCGCCCCGTGGTTTTCGAAACGTCCCCAAGGTGACCTGGTCGCCCAGGCAACACAGAACCTCGCCGAGGTGGCCCCGGGTACGGTCCGCATCATCGCCGGTCACGGTGCCGTGAGCACCCTGGATCCGGATCGGGAATCTCTGGCTACGATCGACACGGACAACCTCAGGTCCGTGCTGCGAGAAGACCGAGCCCAGTTCGTCACGCTCGGTGACCGGCACGCGACCTATTCCGTCACTGAGCGAATCTGGTATCCCGGCGCACCGGAAGTAACGTCCCGGCGTGAGAACGACCCCGGCAACGTTCTGCTCGTCGATATCGACCCGCAGACTCATGCGAGCTCGGTGGAGAAGGTACACATCGGACGCTGGTCCTACCTCGTCGTCGACGAGGACGTGAACTCCGATGAGGACGTCACCCACCTTGAGCAGCGCCTGAATGACATTCCTGACAAGGACAGCACCGCAGTGTGGCTCATCCTCAAGGGCACCCTGTCCACCGCGGCGAAGTCGCGACTCGACGAGGTCCTCGACCACGCCCAAGACCTGTTCGCCCTTGTCTCCTTGTGGGAACGACACACGGATATTGCCGTGGTCGCCGCGGATGAAGACTTCGCCGGCCTCGGCTTGAGCGGATACCTGCAGGAAACGCTCGACGAACTGGCGGAATCCGCGACAGGTGAGGACACAACTGCCGAAGCGGCACAGGACGCGTTGGGGCTGCTGTACCGATTTGCGAGGAGCGGATCATGAAATTCCATTCCATCCACCTGCGCAACTACCGCGGCATCGAGGACTCCCGCGTCGAATTCGGTGATGGCGTCACCGTAGTCGAAGGGCCCAACGAAGTCGGCAAATCCTCAATCCATGAGGCCATCACCCATCTGCGCGAAGACAAAGCGAGCTCACGCAAGGCCAGTGTCAAAGAGACCCAACCCGTCGGGGTCGATGCCGGACCCGAGGTGGAACTGCATCTGAGCACCGGGGACTACGAGCTCAAGTACCGAAAGCGGTGGATCAAACAGCCCTTCACCGAACTCAGCGTCATCAGGCCCAGGCCCGAACAGCTGAGCAGCGATGATGCTCATGATCGGTTCCTGGCGATCCTCGCCGAGACCGTCGACGTCGATCTCCTCGACGCTCTCGACGTGGCACAGGGAGAGAGCCTGGCGCAGGCGCCGCTGGCGCAGATCAAGGCACTGCACAGTGCGCTCAACGAATCAGGCGTCGAAGTCGCTGACCATGACGACTTCCTTGACCGGATCGAGGTCGAATACGCGAAGTACTTCACCAAGTCCGGCAAAGAGACCGGAGACTATAAGGCCGCAAATGCCGAAGTCCCGAGTGCCGAAGCCGCCTTTGAGGAACTGCGTGAACGCAGCCGCGGGATGGACGAGCTCGTCGACAACCACGCCCGAGCCGCCGCACGTCTCGAATCGGTCCGTGACCAACTGACACAGGCCGTGACCGACCGTGACCAAGCTGAACAAGCGGCGAAGGCAGTGGCCGAACTCAAAGCAGTGCTCGACCAGGCACTGGAACAGGCGAAGTCTGCGCAACGTGATGAGCAGATCGCCCGGGAAGCTCTGGACCGACGCACACAGCTCATCGAGGATGTTGCCACCGCCGAGGAGACAGTGACCGCTGCGCGAACCTCGTTCACTGAGCTTGAGACGACGCAGAGTGACAAGGACTCAGACTTCGATCGCGCACAGAAGACCCTCGAAGAGAAGCAGAACGCACTCGACGAGGCACGCGCCCTGGCGAAGACTGCAGCCAAAGACGTGACCAAGTCACGTGCCCGCACCGAACTCACCGAACTCACCCGTCGACTCGACACCATTCGTGACCATGATGAGAAGAGGAGCCGGGCACAGGCGACGATCGCATCGATTGCGGTCACCGCCAAGAACGTTGAGGCGCTGATCTCACTTGAGACAGAGGTCAGGATTGCGGAGAACGCAAAGACCTCCGCCGCGGCACAGATCGTCGCGAAGCAACTCGGCTCGCAGTCCATAGACGTCGATGGGACCGTGCTGGGCGATGGCGCGACCGGAGAATTCGCCGCGGTCAAAGATGTGCGAATCACGATCGACGGCATTGCCGACATCACCGTGCGCCCAGGGGCATCACCTGTCGAGCTGGACAAAGCGCTGACCTCGGCGAGGCAGGCCTTCGACGCTGAGCTGCACCGTCTCGACGTCGACTCCGTGGCTCAGGCACGCCAGAGTGCACATGTGCGTGCGGACGCCGAGGCCGTCAAGGCAGAGGCCGATTCGACTCTCACAGTGCTCCTCGGAGACGACAAGCGAGACACGCTTGAAGCCGCACTGGCCAGGGCACAGCAGATCGTTGAGGCCGACGGAACCGACCCAGACAGCCGCGCAGACGAGAGCAATCTCAACGACCTCGAAGCAGCTGTCACCGAGGCCGAGAAGAGCGCCGAGGTCGCACAGTCTGAGGTGGATACCGCACGTACCGAGCTCGAACGCACTCGCACGAGTCGAGATGACGCACGAGTGGAAACGGTTCGAGCACAGACCAGCTTGAAAGAGGCCGAGGCTCAGCATCAGCGCCTGACGAACACCCTGTCCGAGGCACGAACAACGGCCACGGATTCTGATCTGGATGAAGCAGTGAAGACTGCCCAGTCACAAGCGGAGAGTGTAGGCACGCGAGTCGAAGAGGCACGAGTCGCCTACCAGGCTGCCGACCCCGAGACCTTGGAGATGCAGCTGCAGAACGTACGCCAGCTCGTCGACAGCAAGGAGACCCAGCGAGAAGAAGTTCGGCAGGAGGTCGACCGACTGTCGGCGCTCATCGACGACCGCGCCAGCGAGGGCATCTACGAAAAGCTCGCGGCCGCCGAAGAGGCAATGGAATCGGCACAGAAGAAGCAGGCGAGACTGAGCCGTCAGGCGGCGGCAATCAATCTGCTGCGCACCACCGTCCTCAAGCACAAGGAAGAATCCCAGCGGAAGTACGTGGCTCCCTTCAAAGAGCAGATCGAGCGCCTTGGCAGGCTGGTCTTCGGGCAGGGGCTGTCGGTTGAAGTTTCCGAAGACCTCGAAATCGTCTCACGGACTCTCAATGAGCGGACAGTTCCCTTCGAATCACTGTCGGGCGGGACGAAGGAGCAACTGGCGCTCATCGGCAGACTCGCAGTAGCGACGCTCGTCGACACCGACTCTGGGGCGCCGGTCGTCCTCGATGATGCCTTCGGCTTCGCCGATGCCGAGCGCCTCAATGCTCTCAACGTCATCCTCGGCACTGTCGGCCAGAGCGCTCAGGTCATCCTGCTCACCTGCCAGCCCGACCGCTTCGCCCGCCTCGGCGGCGCGAAGACGGTGAGCCTGACTTAATCACTCCCGCAGCAGAATTGCCGGATCAGTCGGCTGCGCTGGTCTTCGCCTCTTGTGCCGCAGCCACGGCATCGGCACGGATCGTGCGGCGCAGGACCTTGCCGGAGCTCGTCTTCGGCAGCTCGTCGATGATCGTCACCTGACGTGGTGCCTTGTACGAGGCCAGCTTCTCCCGACAGAAGGCGACGATCTCGTCTTCGCTGACCGTGTCCGCTTCAGGTCCCGGCTGCAGAGTGACGAACGCAGCGACGCTCTCGCCCCGGTAGTCGTCGGGAATGCCGACGACGGCGGCTTCCTGGATGGCCGGGTGCGTGTAGAGGACATCCTCGACCTCGCGGGGCCACACCTTGAAGCCCGACGCGTTGATCATGTCCTTCTTCCGATCGACGATGAATAGCCATCCTTCGTCGTTCATATAGCCGACGTCACCGGTGCGCAGCTCACCGTCGGGAATCTGCTCCGATGTGGCCTTGGTGTTGTTGATGTATTCGGAGACGACCTCCGGACCCGAGATAGCGACTTCGCCGATCTCATTGGGTCCCAGCGGCTCACCGAGGTCGTCGAGGATGCGGATCATCGTGTCCGGCTGCGGCAGACCGCAGGAGAGATTGCCGCTGTCGGGGTCGACCGGAGCCCTCATCCCCGGGGGCACGATCGCAGCCTGGGCGCAGGTCTCGGTCAGTCCGTAGCCCTGTCCGATGTAGATGCCGGCCTTCTCTTCGAACTTATTAACCAGGCCTTCGGGCAGTGGTGCGCCGCCCGACATCATCCGTTTGAACGGCGCAAAGTGCGCTGGGGTGACGGCCGGATGAGCAAGCATCGCGGTATAGACCGTGGCCGGTCCGGCCATGTATGTCGGCTGCTCCCTGAGGATCAGGTCGAGGAACGCTGTCGGTTCGAAGCGGTAGTTGAGGATCAGACGGGCACCGCCGGCGACGCCCGCGATGAACTGGCAGATGAAGCCGGTGATATGGAAGATCGGTGCCAGGGTGAGGAACCCGTCTCCGGCCTCGAAGGTCGGGGTCCGCAGGCAGTATCGGGAGTTGCTCGACACGGAGGCGTGAGTGCCAGAGGCACCTTTCGCGTTGCCCGACGTGCCCGAGGTGTAGACGACGATCGCCTCGTCCTCAGGCGCGGGAGCCGCCGGGGTGAAGTCCGCATCGAGGTGAGATTCGACGACAGCTTGGAAGTCGGGACGGTCGGGAACCTCACCCGCTCCCGGGTTCTGACCCGGGGTGCCGGGCAGAGCGTCGAACATCGCGAAGATCGAATCGGGGCCCTCGGTCTGGAAGCTGCGGTCATCGCTGAGCACAACGACCGGGATGTTCTCGGCGTACGGAGCCACCCGGTCCAGGAACGCCGCCTTTGAGACCATCAGCCCCTTCACCTCGGCGTCGGCGAAGATGTGTTCGAGCTCCCCGCGATACATCGGATTGAGCGGAACGACGGTGCCGCCCGCCTTCCAGATGCCGTACGTGGCGATCATGAACGCCGGGGTGTTCTGGTCGTAGATGCCGACCCGATCACCGGAGACGATGCCCTTCTCGGCCAGGTACGCGGCGAAGGCTGTGGTGTACCGGTCGAAGTCTGACCAGGTCAGCGTGAATCCGTAGTAGTTGAGTGCCTCCGCCTCGCCGTGGGCGGCAACTGTCGCCGCCAAGTCCGCAAGCGTTGTGGACGTGTCCAAGGTGCGGGGCTCGGTGATCAGGTCGCCCCAGGTGTTCAGCCACGGGCGGGTGTCGAACCAAGTGCTCATTGCTTCGCTTCCTTCTTCTTTGAATGGATGTCGAACAGGCTGTGGTGCCGGACTACTTGCGGTACTTCTTCATCTCGTTGCGAGCGATGGAGCGCTTATGCACCTCATCGGGGCCATCGGCCAATCGCAGGGTGCGCATGTGGGCCCACATGCTGGCCAGTGGGAAGTCCTCGGTGACACCGGCGCCGCCGTGGACCTGGATTGCGCGATCGATGATCTTCAGCGCCATCGCCGGAGCGACGACCTTGATCTCGGCGATCTCGTTCTTCGCGACCTTGTTGCCGTGCTTGTCCATCATGTCCGCCGCGTGCAGTGTCAGCAGACGGGCCTGATCGATCTCGATCCTGGCCTCAGCGATCCAGTCCTGGATGTTCGCCCGCGAGGACAGCTTCTCACCGAAGGTTACGCGCGACTCGGCGCGTTTGACCATGAGCTCCAGTGCCCGTTCGGCCGCACCGATCGCGCGCATGCAGTGATGGATGCGACCTGGACCGAGGCGGGCCTGGCTGATCGCGAAGCCCTCACCTTCGCCCTTGAGGATGTCCTTGGCCGGGACGTGGACGTTGTCGAAGGTGATCTCGGCGTGGCCCTCCCGATCGTGGTATCCGAAGACGGGCAGGTTGCGCACCACGGTCACACCGGGGGCATCGATGGGGACGACGAGCATCGACTGCTGACGGTGCACCTCGGCGTCGGGGGAGGTCTTGCCCATGACGATGAGGACACGGCAGTTGGGGTGCATGCCATTGGAGGCGAACCATTTGCGGCCGTTGAGGACGAATCCGGCATCCGTTGCCTCCATGCGCATCTCGACGTTGGTGGCATCGGAGCTGGCGACGGCGGGCTCGGTCATGGCGAACGCCGAGGCGATCGTCCCGTCGAGCAGCGGCTGGAGGTACTTCTCTTTATGCTCGTCGGTGCCGAATCGAGTGAAGACTTCCATATTGCCGGTATCCGGGGCATTGCAGTTGATGGCCTCCGGTGCGATCTCGATGCTGTGACCGGTGATTTCGGCCAGGGGAGCGTACTCGAGGTTCGTCAGCCCCGGCCCCCACTCGGGATCGGGGTGGAAGAGGTTCCACAGTCCCTGGCTCTTGGCCTCGGCTTTGAGGTCTTCGAGGATCTGCGGCTGAAAGTGCGGGCTGTCTGCCGCAGCCATCTGCTCGGCATAGACGGACTCCGCGGGGTAGACGAAGTCGTCCATGAACTTATTCAGGCGCTCCTGGTAGTCGCGGCCGCTTCAGTCGTTTCCAGCATGTGTGGTCTCCTCGTTGAGTCGGTTCTGATAGCGGCTCATGCCCTTGAGCCAGCGGTCGTAGTCGCTGCCTTTCATGCGGTACATGTCGAGCACCTCGGGGTGGGGGAGGATGAGGAACTGTTCGGCCTCGACCGCATCGAGGGCGATTGTTGCGACTGCCGCGGGTGTGAGCACCGTGCCGGCCTCCGTGACTGCGCTCTGGGCCGGTCCAGACGATCCCGCTGCCCGCAGCAGGTCCGTGTCCACTCCCATCGGGCAGATGACCGAGGCCCGGATGCCATCGTCGCGGTAGGTCAGGGACAGCCATTCGGCGAACCCGACCGAAGCGTGCTTGGTCACGCTGTAGGCTGCCGATCCGATCTGAGTGAGCAGTCCCGCCGCCGAGGCGGTGGCGACGAAATGTCCTGCACCGGCCTCCTTCCAACGGGGGATGAGGGCCTGGGCGGCGCGGATGTGGGCGCGCAAGTTGACGTCGATGACCGTGTCCCAGTCGGCATCAGAACTGCCCAGATCGGGTGGTCCGATGATGCCGGCATTGGCGAAGTACATATCCACTCCGCCGAGGCGGTCGTCGGCGAAGGCGATGAGCTCGTCGATTCCTGCCACTGCGGACACATCCCCGACCCACGAATGTGCCCCGGTGCCGAGCTCGGCAGCAGTGTCGGTCACGGTCTCAGACAGGTCGGCGAGGACGACGGTGGCACTGCGGGAGATCAGTTCTGCGGCAAGGGCGGCACCGATCCCGCCGGCGCTCCGGTGACGATGGCCCTGGTGTCTGCGAGGGTACTCATGCCTTCTCCAACAGTGTCATCGCCTGGCGGGCGAGGTCTTCGACTCCGGCGCCGGCGGCTTCGGGATCAAGGTCGAGGTCACCCATCTTGCCGGTGACCAACCGGGTGTAGACGCCCTCACGGATGCATGCGAGCTTCCACATGGCGAACGCCTCGTAGTACCCGACGTCGTGGACCTCATGGCCGCTGACTTCCTGGTAACGGTCGATGAGTTCAGCAGGCTCGGGGAATCCCAGCTCCGGGGTAGGGACCCAGATGCTTGTGTACTTCTCGGGCACGGAGAGCATGGCGATGAAGTAGCCGAGGTCGGTGAGCACCTCGCCTACTGCCGTGAGCTCCCAGTCGACGACGGCATTGACCGTGCCCTCGGGGGCGAAGATCATGTTGTTGGGTTTGTAGTCGCCGTGGGCCAGACCGACAGGACTGCCTGCCGGGTCGGGCATCCGCTCGGCGAGAGCGTCGTGGACCTCGTGGATGATCGGGGTGTCACGCATCGATATCTGCTCGACCTGACCGAGCCAGCGTCGCAATTGACGTTCGATGAGACCACCGTCGCGGCGCAGATCGCCAAGGCCCACCTCGTCGATGTCGACGCGATGGATGGCCGCCAGCGTATCGACCATGCCGAATGCACACGACCGCTTGTCATCAGGGCCAGGTCCCTCGGGGATGCGCGCCCAATCGGCGGGGGTGTTGATGGCGAAGCCGGGGCAGTGGTCCATGAAGACGAACGGGACGTCAAGGACCTCTGGATCGTCGACGATCTCGACGATGTGGGGGACCGGGACGCTGCTGTCGCCCAGCGCTGCCATGATGCGGCCCTCACGGGCGACGTTATGAGCGCTGCCACCTGTATGGCCCAACGGCGGGCGCCGAAGAACCCACCGGGGAGGCCCGTCGACCATGATCGTGAACGTGAGATTCGAGCGTCCGATGGACATGACTTCGACCTCGAAGTCCTCGACTCCGAACTTGTCTTTGATCCATCGACCGATCGTTTCGGCGTCGAATCCTGCAGGTGCACTGGTCAACTTTGACCCTCCCAAGTGAACAATCGTTCAGTTTCATTTACAGTATTCAACCCGGGCGTGCGAGTCAAGCTGAAATCGTGATGCCGGTCACCGTCGGATGTGATAGGCATGAATAAGTGACGCGGAATGGCGCTGGCCCTGCGACGAAAGCATCGTTGCCGATGAGAGCGCTATGAACCGGTCACCCCCAGAGCATTCGCCGACAGTGAGGAAATCATGAGAGCCATTCGCGTTGCCGCGTTGACCGGACCCCAGGACGTCGAGATCGCCGAGGTGGACCGTCCGAGTCCTGGACCCGGAGAAGTCCTCGTCGAGGTCGCCTACGCAGGCGTGACCTTCCCAGAGCTGCTGCAGACCCGTGGCATGTACCAGACCAAGCACGAACTTCCCTTCGTCCTCGGCTCCGAAGCAGCCGGCATCGTCGTCGAAGCCGGTGAGGGCTCTCGGTTCTCCGTCGGTGACCGGGTCGCGGCAATCCCTGGAAAAGGATCCTTCGCCGAGTACATGGTTGTCAGCGACGAGCAGACCGTTCCCGTGCCCGATGACGTGAGTCTGGCCCATGCTGCAGGAATGCCGATGAACGTGCTCACCGCCGACTTTGCACTGCGACTGCGCGCGCAGGCACAGGCAGGGCAGTCCATCCTCGTCCACGGAGCCGCAGGAGGGCTGGGCTCGGCCACGGTCCAACTGGCGCTGGCCATGGGACTCGAAGTCATCGGCGTGGTCTCGACCGAGGCCAAGGCCGAGACCGTGCGAGAGCTCGGTGCCACGCATGTGGTCATGGCCGAGGGCTTCAAGGACGCGGCCAAGGAGATCTACCCGAAGGGGGTCGACTATGTCTTCGACCCGGTCGGTGGGGACCGCTTCACCGACTCGACCCGTGTTCTTGCTCCCTACGGTCGACTCCTGGTCCTCGGATTCACCGCCGGTGAGATTCCCTCGGTCAAGGTCAACCGTCTGCTGCTGAAGAACATCTCAGTCGACGGCGTGGCTTGGGGTGCGGCGACGCGCGAACGACCGGGATACATCGCGGAACAGTGGGATGCGATCGCCGAATACGTCGCGGCAGGCAAGCTCAACCCCGCGATCCACGCCACCCATCCGCTCAGCGATGCTGCGAAGGCCATCGGCGAACTCGACTCCCGCAGCGTGCGGGGCAAGGTGCTGCTCAAACTCAAGGGGGAGTAGGCCCAGCAGGTAATAGGCCGTCGGTCCGCCGAGGCTGTGCTCAGTTCTCGTAGATCTGGTCGAAGGCACTCATATCGCCGACGACCACGAGTTTCGTCGTCGCTCTCGACATGCCGACGTAGAGCATGTCCACTGCCCGGTCAGGATCACGGAAACCGTTGAGGCAGAGGACGACGACGGGACGTTCGAGGCCCTTGAAACCGAGCACGTGGCCGTAGAAGACGTCTTCGGTGGCGAAGAACTGGTCCCAGTAGGCCGACGTGCCCTCGGTCTCGACGATCGATCGCTGCTCGGGATGTCTGCTACCCGTGGTGAGCAATGCGATGTCATCGGGGTTCCAGCCGGCATCCATGAGGGACTCGACCTGCCCGTCTGCCTCGGCCAGCGCTGACTCGAGGTCCGTTTCGACCCAGTCGATCTCCTCGCCGGGACCGTTGCGAGGAATCGGCGGGTCGAGGGCGAGATCGGCGAAGCCGGCTACGATCTGCTCGGAGTTGCGCAGGTTCTCATCGAGCTGGATCGGGTTCATCGTGATCGGTGATGCGCCCTCCCGGCCGAAGATCCGCTGCCGTTCATCGGTGAAGACGTAGAGTGTGCCGTCGACTTGATTGCGCAGACACGATTGGACGGCTTCCCACCACAGGAGGCTGAAGTCCTGACCCTCGTCGATGACGATCGCGTCGAAGAGATTCTTCCGCGGGCGCTCATCGGCGAGGTCTTTGAGCTGGCGCGGCAGGTGGTGCTCCCAGTACTCGGAATCGTCGTCGCTGCCGGGTGCAGCTCCCCACGAGATCGGCAGGTCATGGAACAGGCCCACGTAGGCGGGGCGATCCTCTTCGGGCCATTGGGCGGTGAAGAGCTGAAGGAACCGGCCCAGGCCGCGGGAATAGCACATGAGGGCGACTCGTTTGCCCTCGCGAGTCAGCGCTTGGGACTTGAGGAGTGCCAGGTAGGTCTTCCCGGTTCCGGCACCGCCGCTGATCTCGGCCCGGTTCTGATGCCGCAGAATGCTGATGAGCTTCGCCTGCTCCCGGCTGAGCTCATCGGCGCGGTCGGAGATCTCCGTGGCCCTGAGGCTGACGTTCTCCACCGCTTGGTTCGTCCGACGCAGGTTCTTGAGGACGAACTCGTGCGGAATCGAGATGTTGTCGCGCTCAGGGGTGAAGTCGTACCTCAGCTGGGTTGAGATGGCACCGGCGATTGAGTCGAGCTGAGTGGAGTCGATGAGCTGGCCTCGGAGCGCGTCCGGCTGATCCCAGCCCTGGGGCAGCTGAGTGTAAGGCAGCACCGCAAGATGGCTGATGGGCCCGGGCAAGGTTGAGACCCGCGAATGCAGATAGTCCACGAGAGTGTGTTTGGCGACCATCGCCTGCTCAAGAGGGGAGACCTTGAGTCGATTGCGGTGACCTTGAGCATCCTGAGTGATCCAACGACCGTCCTCGACGCTGACTCGACCGCCCTTGACCTCGATGACGGCGATTCCGAAACCGGGCCAGAGCACCAGGATGTCGATTTCGACGTCCTTGTCGTCTCCGGTCAGGCGTTGGCCGTGTACCATCGTCGCGTCCTCAGGAAGCTGCTCGCACAGAGCATTCCACACTGCCGCCTCGGCGGTGGAACCATTGAAATCAGGCTGCTGCGGGATCAGTGTGACCATAGCTCGAGACTAACCCAGGGTGTATCTATTTCTCAGCAAGCACGGACTCCTCTGAAAGAGCGTCTTTGTCGATTCCGAGCGGAGTATGCTCGCCCCCGAGGTTCCAGAAGCGGGTGACGAAGAAGCAGACGGCTCCGAGGACAACGCCAATGACCGAGAAGGCGAGCTCTGGCGCAAAGGTCAACAATCCAGCCACGATGAGGAGGGCCCGCATCACCCAGTTGGGCCTACGTCCGACGAAGACCAGCCAGCCTTCGAAGGCGCATCCGAGGAAGATGACCCCGACAATGGCGAAGACGAAGGTAATGAGGACTTCGGGCAAAGGCGCTTGTGCGACGAGGGCAGGATTGAGCGCGAAGGCGAACGGAACCACATATTTCACGGCGCCCAAACGCATCGCGACCAGGGAAGTCTGCATTGGTGGAGTTCTCGCGATATTCGCCGCGGCAAAGGATGCGAGGGCAACCGGGGGAGTGATGTAGGAAACCGTGGCCCAGTAGATGACGAAGAGGTGACCGGCAATCGGATTGACTCCCAGCTCCACGAGTGCCGGAGCCATAACAATGGCGAGGAAGACATATACCGCAGAGACCGTCATGCCCATTCCGAGGACAAAGGATGTGATGGCTGCAGCAATGAGGACAAGGATGAGGTTGCCGGAGAATGCGTTGACGAGTTCGCGAGCAAGCGACAAGCTCACTCCGGTCATCGACAGACCACCGACGATCAGACCGACACCGGCGATGATGCCGAGAATTTCGGCAATTGTCTTACCCGAGCTGTAGAGGAACTCTCCGAATCCCTTGATGCCCATGCGGTACTTCTTGGAGAAGAATGCTACGACGAGCAGGAACCCAACGATCCAGTAGGGAGCCTGACTCTCATTCTTCTGTATCACCAGGAGGAGGACGAGGCCGACGAGCGCCGCCAGATAAGCCCAACCGAGTACGACGACTTTGCCGACATTAGGCAGGAGGTTCTTCGCCACGCCTTTTAGTCCGGACTTGGCGGAATAGGCGTCAGCCTGAACGAAGATTCCGATGTAGTAGAGAAGAGCTGGGATGACAGCGGCGAGTGCAATCTGCCCGTAGGGGACGCCGACGAAGGACACCATAAGGAAGGCGGCAGTGCCCATGATCGGCGGCATAATCGTACCGCCGGTGGCAGCCGTCGCTTCGATGCCGGCCGCGTAGCGTCCGGTGAAGCCCGCCTTTTTCATCGCTGGGATAGTCATCGGACCAGTGGTGAGAACGTTGGAGACGGCTGACCCACTCATCATTCCCATGAAAGCCGAGGAGATGACTGAGACTTTGGCAGAGCCCCCTCGGAAACGGCCGAACAGGCCCATCGCCAGATCGTAGAAGAACGTTGCCCCGCCGGAGTGCTGAAGTGCGACTCCGAAGAGCAGGAAGCCGACGAGAATGGTTGCACCGGTCTGGAGGGGCAGTCCCAGGATGGAATCAACACCCATGGCGTGGATCTGTGCAGCAGTCTTGATGTCGAAGGGGATTCCCTGCAGGAATGGGACCTGAATGTAGGCCGTGAATATCGGATACAAGGAGAAGACCAGCGCGATGATCGTGACCACGAGCCCTGCCGTGCGGCGCAGCGCTTCGAGCACAATGATCCAGAACACGAACGACAGCGCCGAGGCAGTCGGCACGGGTGCGTAGTCCCATCCCAAGGTCACGATGTTCTCTGCATTGACGCAGAAGTAGGCGCAAGTGGTCAGGGTGATGAGGGCCAAAGCGATGTCGTAGATGGGGATCGGCCTGTCAATCTGCGACTTCTTCGCAGGGAAGACGATGAAGACGATGGGAAGGAACGCGGCGAGCACGGCGTACATGTACGCGTTCTTCAGCAGCGAGACTCCGCCCGGATTCCAGAAGAACGCCTGGTTCATCGCAATGAGCACGCCGATCACAGTGAGCGTGATGACGGTGGCTTTCCAGAAAGGGGTGATTCGGACGTTCATTGTCGTTCCTCAACTGATTCGCGGCCGGGGCACTGGCGGTGTAGTGGTGCTGCGTCTGATCCGTCGGCGCGAATGTCTGCACTTCTTCCTTGAAAGTTGCGGACGTGCCCGGACGAATAGTGTGGTGTGTTGCATATATTACTTAAAAGACAATAATCTAGGTTCATATATTCTGCAATATGTGTCAGCGGAACGTCGGTGTCTGAATTTCTGAGACTTCGTTCGTGCTACTGACAACGACACCGTGATCCATGCCGATGTGGAAGGCCGAACAATGAAGTTTCGCGCATTACTCGCAATCCTCTTAACCCTTACGCTGGCCCTGAGTGCCTGCACCCCGCCGACAAAGAAGGTGAATGGGATCCGCGACCCATTGGTATTCGCCACGTATGGCACTGGAACGTCGACCTATGCGGACTTGGCCGCAGTGACGGATGCGGTGTCGACAGATACCGACGCGCGACTGCGCATCATCACCTCCGACACAGCGATCGGCCGACTGGCACCGATGAAGGCCGGGATCGCCCAGATGGGCAGGCTCGGTGATGAGTACATCTTCGGGTTCGAGGGCCAAAACGAGTTCGCCAGCGAGAACTGGGGGCCACAGGACCTGCGGGTCGTCTGGGCGCCGCTGTCGCCGCACTCCCTGCTGACACGCAAGTCCGACGGGATCAAGACCCCCGCCGATCTCAAGGGCAAAAAGATCCCCAACGTGACCGCAAACCCCTCAGTGAACGGAAAGATCGAAGCCTACCTCGCATATGCGGGGCTGACCTTGGACGATGTGGAGCTAGTCGACGTCGCCTATTCGGAGCAGCCAGCGGCGCTTGAGTCCGGGCAGATCGATGCTCTCTATCAGCAGGTCTATGGCTCTTCGCTCTTCGAGCTCGAGTCGAAGTTCGACGTCAGTTGGATTGAACTCGATCCCAAAGACAAAAAGGGAATCGAACGGGTGCACGAGCTGGCACCGCAGCTCAACATCCTGCCGTTCGAAGATGCACCAGGCCAGGAGGAGGGCACCAGCACACACGGCTTCGTCTACACCTTGCCGATTTCCACGTATGCGGATGCTTCGGACGACGAAGTGAAAAAGCTGGTGAGCTCGATGGCATCGACATTCCCGAAGTACAAAGCGTCAACGCTCAATACGCCGAGGTGGAAGCCCGATGATGTGGAGACCATGCCTCGAGTCATTCCCTTCCACCCGGGCACTATCGCGTGGCTCAAGGAGAACGGTCAGT
This sequence comes from Brevibacterium sp. BDJS002, assembly GCF_028201555.1. Classification (NCBI taxonomy): domain Bacteria; kingdom Bacillati; phylum Actinomycetota; class Actinomycetes; order Micrococcales; family Brevibacteriaceae; genus Brevibacterium; species Brevibacterium sp. BDJS002. Next base: position 1,508,136 of record NZ_CP116392.1, read on the forward strand.
GGACTGACGAAGCGCAGAAGCGCAATGACGAGCTGATCGAGCGTGGAGAGAAGCTTCGCGCGGAATGGAAGAAGTTCATGGACACCAAACCGGATAAGGATGACATTCCCAAGAAGTGGAGCGAGTGGAAGGCCTCGTCCGATCTATAAGAAGCGGGATTCAACAAGGTCTAGAATTTGAGACCACCAGTCGGCCAGCTGCGTATCCGCAGCAGCCGTCTTTGTGGGGAAATGCTTTCGTCCGAGGCAGTGAGTACGAACGGCGTGGAAGGTGAAGAGTGGAAGTTCAACAGGCGCGTGTGTTCATGGCGCTCGCAGAAGAGTTGCATTTCGGCCGGGCTGCGGAACGTCTGGGGATGGGTCAGTCGCTGCTCAGTCGGACGATTCGGCAGCTTGAGGAGGAGCTCGGCGCCACCCTGTTCCAGCGGACTACTCGAAACGTGCGCCTGGCACCGGCAGGGTTAGCACTTTTCGAACCAGCTCGACAGATGATCAGTCTGCAGCGAGTGGCGGTCGATTCGGTGAAGCGCGCGGCGGCTGGAGAAGTCGGGCAATTGGGTTTCGGATTTGCGCGGGCGTCCTCGCGTGGCATGGCCGCCTCGTTGGTGGCGGCGGCATACGAAGACCATCCCGGCATCACCTTCGCTATTGAGTCCAATGTCTTCGCCGACGAAGGACTGACCCGGTTGGCTGATGGGAGTCTTGATATTGCTCTTGTGAGGTGGACCCGGCAACCGCCGACCATCACCGGGCGACCTGTGCTGATCGAACGTCCCGTCGTCACTCTGCCTGACTCGCACCGTCTCGCCCGGAGGAAACTCATTCGCGTCGATGAACTGGCAGATGAAGACCTGCTCTCTCTCCCAGCGAACCCGAACTCAACGCTTCGTGAGACGACAATCCGACTGTGCCATAACGCAGGCTTTTCGCCCCGGGTAATTCTCGAGCTTCCCGACGCTCAGACGATCTCCGCCCTGATCGCAGCGGGCATGGGAATCACCATCACCTTTGACTCGGTCGCTGCAACCATGCGTGAGCCCGGCACAGTGACAGTTCCACTCGACGTTACGAACGAGTCGTCGGTGGTCTATCTTGCACACCTGCGGACTCATGGAAGTGCATCGTTGTCAGCCGTGTTGGCAATAGCGGAGACCGTCCTGCCGACGGTGAGCAGCGCCAGTGAATGATTTTGACTGAGTAGTTTGCTGGCGTGGCCAAGAACTAAGCTCGGGCCCGCTGGAAATCCAGCGGGCCCGAGCTCATCAGGTTCAGTCGAGGATCACTTCTTGTCGTCGACGAGTTCCTGTTCTTCGAAGACGACGTCGGCGCCAGCTTCGGGGAGACCAGAGCCGCGCAGCGACGCGCCCTTCGTCTCCTTCATGAAGATGGTGGCGATGAAGCCGATGACGCAGGCGCCCATCACAAAGTAGGCGGGCACGATCGTGTTCCCTGTCGCCCCGATGATCGCTTCATTGGCTGAAGGTGCGGTGCCGCCGAAGATTGCGGTCGAGACGTTGTAGGAGATCGCGAATCCCGCGAAGCGCACCGGTCCGGGGAACATCGCCGGGAAGGTCGCAGAGATCGTCGAGATCTGCGGAATGTAGAGGACGCCGAGAACCGCCAGGCCGATGAGTGCCCAGATGAAGCCGTTGGCCATGAGCATGAACATCGGAATGGCCGCAACGAACAGGCCGACGAGCGAGAAGTACCAGACTGGCTTGCGACCGACCTTGTCCGAGAGCATTCCGCCGAATGGGATGAGGACCATCATGAACGCCTGGGCCAGGAACATCACCGTCAGCGAGGAGTTCGAGTCCATGCCGACCGGATCCTGCAGGTAGGCGGGCATATAGGACAGCAGCGTGTAGTTGACGACGTTGACGGCGACGACCATGCCGCCGAGGATGAGCAGCTGCTTCCAGTAGTCCCTGAAGAGGATGGTGAAGACTTCCTTGACCGACTTGCCCTGGTCGTTGTCGTCGAGTTCCTCATAGACAGGGGATTCGTCGAGCTTCGTCCTCATGTAGAGGCCGACCACGCCGAGAACTCCAGCGAAGACGAAGGGAATCCTCCAGCCCCAATCCATCATGGTCTCTTCACCCAGGCCCAGCTGGAGCAGCAGAACGAAGAGCGAGCCAGCGGCCATGCCGGCGAGGGTGCCGAACTCGAGGAAGCTGCCGAAGAAGCCGCGACGTTTGTCCGGGGCGTATTCGGCCATGAACGTGGCGGCACCGCCGTACTCTCCGCCCGAGGAGAAGCCCTGGATGACGCGCAGGAGGACGAGGATGATCGGCGCGGCGACGCCGATCGTGGCGTAGCTCGGCAGCAGCGCGATGCAGAATGTCGAGCCGGCCATAAGCAGAATCGTCAGCGCAAGCACTGCCTTGCGACCGAGGCGATCGCCCATCGGACCCCAGACGATGCCGCCGAGTGGGCGGAAGATGAAGGAGACGGCGAAGGTCAGCAGGGCCAGGAGCTGGCCGTGGCTGCCGGGGAAGAAGTGCTGGGTGATGTAGGTGATCGAGACCGCGTACAGGCCGTAGTCGAACCACTCGGTGGCGTTTCCGACCGCCGAGGCGGCAACGGCTTTGCGGACCGTCTTGAGGTCCGGCTCGGGTGGGGCTGCGGGGATGCTGGCCTCGGGATGCGTGTTGGAGTTACTCACGTGTTCCTCCGATCGTGTCGGGCCATCATCGTGATGGCCCTCGTGAGAGAAGCGACTATGCACGCTACGAGCATCTGTTCAGCGAATCAAAACGAAAATGCTGTCAAGCCAACGGCGTGTCCGCCGACCCCTTTGAACTCTGCGACCCTGTGACCAGCGAGTATGTAGAAACAAGCTGAAATCTGATCGCGGGTTGAGGTTCACAGAGAAATCTCTAGATATCGTTACTTCCGGATGGTTGACAGAAAATCACTTCAATGACTGACTTCGTTCGGCGGTGAACCGAGAGTAATGTGCGCATTCCATCGCTTCCGTCATCGGGTTCGTTCCGGGCGCAGCCTGCCAGGGTTATGACGTGGGTGATAGAGAGAATTGGGTCGTGAACTATTGGGCAGTCTGCTCAGGAGCTCAGGCGTTGACAGCACAGCCATCTCGATACCTGCAGCAGCTACCCCGATTTGTCTTGCAGCTGGTTTCGGTGACGCAGTGGCCCGATTCCGAAGCGTTGACGATAGCCGCGCGAGAGCTGGGCTTGCGAGCCGAACCCGCACGCTGAGGCGATCTCGGTCATCGGTGCGTTGGCCCAGATGGGGTCGGCGAGCATGCGGCGAACTGTGGTCAGGCGAGTTTCGAGAATGGTCTGCGGGACGCTGCTGCCAGTGGTGGAGAATAATCGGGAGAGTTGGCGTTCGGAGACGCCGACGAACTGGGCGAGACGAGCGGCGTTGAGCCTGGGATCGCAGTGTGCTTCGGCGATCACGGCCATCGCCTCCTGCAACGGCCCGGAATTCGCCAGCGGTCGTGAGAGCACCCCGGTGAGAAGGTCGAGCAGGCGAGTCTCGAGCCTCTGCCCGTGACGCAGCCCGCGATCCAGGGCTCCGGCGGCCAATTGGGTGAGTTCACGAGCTGCCAGATTGAGTGCGTTGTCGGGGTCGAGGTCGAGCGGAATCGGCCGTCGCACTGAGTCTGCGTCGGTGAGCTGAGCCAGGGTCTCACGGGGGAGTTGGATGACCAATTCACTGACGCCCTGCGGAAAGGTGCGGGAGAATGCGGTGTCACCGTCGCAGATGAGGCCGCGTCCGGGCCCGACGGTGAGTGAACCGGTGCGGTGGTTGAACTCGTTCATACCCTGCAGCGGAATGTAGATGACGACTCCCGACACTGGGTGGGTGGCGACATCTTCCGCAGTCCTCTGCACAGAATGCGGGCTGCCGTTGACCTTCGCGACCCGAATCCGGGGCAGTCGCAGAGTTGCGGTCTGTGCACGCAGCTGTGTGCCTGTGCCCAGTCGCGTTCTCAGCCCGACGAGCATGCTTGCATGATGGGTCTCCCATTCGGTGACCCGGCGGCCAGGCGGCACGGAATCGGTGGAGAACCAGGTCTGTTCGGGGGCGGCCAGTGAACGTGAATCGCCCACTGCGCTCGCCGTCGTCCCACCTCCGCTGACCATGCCCACCATGGTAGTCGCGATGAGGCACCGAGGTGTGCTCGCTCACATTTTTGACGATTTCGGCCATGTTCTCTCCGGCCTCGTGCTCCGCCGGTGTCTGGGTGGCAGGCTGTGGGATCAACGCCATGTTTCACCGCAGCAACAGGCAAGGAGCACCCATCATGGTCATCTTCAACGACGGAGTCGCAGAGACCCGCACCCCTGACTCCCAAGTCGTCGACACCGATGTTCTCATCGTCGGGTCCGGGCCGGCAGGAGCTTCGGCAGCGCTGTTTCTGTCCACCCTCGGCGTGGACAACATCATGATCACGAAGTATCGGTGGACCGCGAATACGCCTCGTGCCCACATCACCAACCAGCGCACGATGGAGATCTTCCGCGACGTCGGGATCGAAGACCAGGTCCTCGCCGAGGCGACCCCGCATGACATGATCGGCGACACCGTCTTCTGCACCTCCATCGCCGGTGATGAGATCGGCAGGATCCTCACCTGGGGCAACCATCCGGCCCGGCATGCCGACTATGAGCTGGCCTCACCCTCGCTCAACTGCGACATCCCGCAGACGTACCTCGAGCCCATCCTTGTGAAGAACGCGACGATGCGAGGGACGCAGACGCAGTTCTCCACCGAGTACCTCTCCCATGAACAAGATGCCGACGGTGTCGATGTGCGTGTGCTCAACCGGCTCACCGGCCGCGAATACACCATCCGCGCCAAATACCTCATCGGAGCCGACGGGGCACGATCCAAGGTGGCCTCCGACATTGAGCTGCCGCTCGAGGGCGACATGGACATCGCCGGATCGATGAACATCACGTTCAAGGCCGACCTGGCGAAACTCGTCGGACACCGGCCCTCCGTCCTCTACTGGGTCGTCCAACCGGGATCGAACATCGGCGGTATCGGAGCAGGGCTCGTCCGCATGATCAGACCCTGGAACGAATGGCTCATCGTCTGGGGATTCGACATCAGCCAAGGAGCCCCGGAGGTCACGGAAGCCGATGCGCTGGAAGTGGTGCGCAACCTCATCGGCGAACCCGACCTCGACGCGGAGATCACCGGCATCTCCCTGTGGGGCAACAACGAACAGTATGCGACCCACCTGCAGAACGGCCGAGTCTTCTGCGCCGGGGACGCCGTGCACAAACATCCGCCGTCGAACGGACTGGGCTCTAATACCTCGATCCAGGATTCCTACAATCTGGCATGGAAGATCGCGGCCGTCGTCAACGGGCAGGCTGCAGACTCCCTGCTTGAGACCTACAGTGTCGAAAGGGCACCGGTGGCCAAGCAGATCGTCACCCGTGCTAACCAATCCGGCCGCGAATTCGGTGCACTCTTCGAGGCCCTAGGGCTCGAACCTGGTCAGTCCGAAGACGAGATGCACGCCGCTATCGCCTCCCGGAAGGACAACTCGGCTGCCGGGGCGAGCAAGCGCGCGAAGGTCAGAGAAGCCATGGAGCTGAAGAACTACGAGTTCAACGCCCACGGTGTCGAACTCGGGCAGCGCTACGTTTCGACCGCAGTCGTCGCCGATGGCCGGGAAGCAACCCCGAACCCACGGGACCCTCAGCTCTACTACGAGGCCTGCACCGACCCCGGTGTTCGTCTGCCCCATGTGTGGATCGGAGACTCGGTGGACAAGCACTCGACCCACGACCTCGCCGACTACTCCCGCTTCACCGTCATCACCGGCACGACCGGGGCTGCATGGGAGGCAGCAGCACGCGAGGTCAGCGACCACCTCGGCGTCGGCATCGACACGGTCGTGATCGGACCCGATCGGGAGACGACCGACCTGTACTTCGATTGGGACCGGGTGCGTGGCATGGCCGAAGATGGGGCCATACTCATACGCCCCGACAAACACATCGCCTGGAGGATCCAGAGCCTGCCGGACAACCCGGCAGCGGAGCTGGAACACACACTGGCATCGGTGCTGGGACGCAGCACCAACGGGACGCCGAGCGATGGAACTTCGAGAGTCGCCGGAACGGCGAACGCCGAAGGTAGCCCGGCACACGCAGATTCCCACGAGAAGGAGGCAGTTCGCTCATGACTATGAACTTCGAACACACCACACTTGGCCAACGCGTCATCTTCGGCGCCGGAGCTGCCGCAGAGAAGATCGCCGCCGAAATCGACCGGATCGGTGCAGACAACGTCATGGTCATCGTCTCCCAGTCAGCCACCGAGAAGGTCACTGACTTCGACAAGCACTTCACCGTGGCCCTGTGGCACCGAGAAGTCGTCATGCACGTGCCCGCCGAGGTGGCCGACCGGGCCGTGGCGGCAGCCCGCGACAAGGACATCGACCTCGTCGTCACCGTCGGCGGCGGCTCGGCGACGGGCCTGGGCAAAGCGGTGGCGCTGGAGACGAAGGTCCCGATCATCGCGGTACCGACCACCTTCTCCGGTTCAGAGGCGACGAATGTGTGGGGGCGGACCGAGAACGCCCGCAAGAAGACCGGAATCGACGATGGCGTTCTGCCGACGACAGTCATCTACGACGCCGAACTCATCCGTGACCTGCCAGGCGACCTCGCTGTGGCCTCCGGACTCAACGCACTGGCACACTGCATCGACTCGCTGTGGGGGCCGCGGGTCGACCCGATCAACCAGGCGCTCGCCCTCGAAGGGATCCGGGCACTGAACGAGGGGCTGCCGTCGGTGCGTGCGGATTCGACGGACATCGACGGACTCGAGCGCACCCTCTACGGTGCCTACCTCGCGGCGGTGGCGTTCGCCTCGGCGGGGTCGGGGATGCATCACAAGATCGCTCACGTGCTCGGCGGCACCTTCAACCTGCCGCATGCGCAGACGCACGCCACGATCCTGCCCTACGTTTTGGCCTTCAATGCTCCGGCCGCGGGGGACGCGGAGCAGCGCATGGCCGCAGCCTTCGGCGCCCCGACCGCGCTCGAGGGACTGCAGCGACTGCGTGCAGCCGTCGACGCACCGAAAGCGCTGTCGGAGCTCGGCTTTACCACCAGCGACATCGCCCAGGCAGTCGAGCTGTCGCTGGCGGCCATTCCTGCCAACAACCCGCGTGAGGTCACCACGGAAGGGCTGACCGAGCTGTTGACTGCGGCATTGCACGGCAGCGACCCAGCCGCCGAAGGTGGACAGAGCCTCACCCCGACGGAAGTTGAGGAGAAGCTCGTCGACACGGTGACGGCCTCATTCGCAGGCTGCACCGACGAACGGCTGACCCAACTCATGACCTCCCTGGTCAAGCACCTGCACGGCTTCATCAGAGACGTGCGACTGACCGAGGCCGAATGGAACGCCGCGATCGAATTCCTCACCAATGTCGGGGACATCACCGATGACCAACGACAGGAATTCATCCTCCTCTCCGACGTCCTCGGCGCCTCCATGCAGACGATCAACGTGAGCAACCAGCCATACAAGAACGCCACCGAGGCGACGGTGTTCGGTCCCTTCTTCGTCGACGACGCACCACTGATCGCCAACGGTGGTGACATCGCCGGGGGAGGGGCTGGCCAGCCCAGCTGGGTCGAAGGAGTTGTCCGCGACACCGAGGACAATCCAATTCCCGGAGCCCGTATCGAGGTGTGGGAAGCCGATGAGGAAGGACTCTACGACGTCCAGCACGAGGACGACCGGGTCTATGGGCGGGCACACCTGTTCGCCGAGGAGGACGGTTCGTTCCGCTTCTGGGGCCTGACCCCGACGCCCTACCCGATCCCAGACGACGGACCGGTCGGGCAGATGCTCGCCGCCACAGGGCGCTCGCCGATGCGGGCCAGCCACCTGCACTTCATGGTCACAGCACCTCAGATGCGCACTCTGGTCACCCACATCTTCGTCGAAGGTGACGAGCTGCTGACCTCGGACACCGTCTTCGGAGTCAAGGAGTCACTCATCAAGAACTTCGAACAGCAGCCGGCTGATGCACCCACTCCTGACGGTCGTGACCTCGGAGGCGAGACGTGGTCACGCACCCGTTTCGACATTGTGCTCGCACCCGAAGGGGCCTGATTATTCCGATGCGCTGGTGTCGATTGTCGGTATCCGACATGATGAGGATATGACTGAAGCAGACAGCAGTGCCCACGCAGACGCAGCGACGATGAAGGCCATGCGCCAGACCGAGTTCGGCGGCCCCGAGGTTCTCCATGAGGTGGAGCTGCCGAAGCCGAAGCCGGGACCCAGCCAGCTCCTCATCAAGGTCAAGGCCTCAGGCGTGAACCCCACGGATTGGAAGCACCGCAGCGGCCCCCGCTTCCTCCCCGATCCGCCCTTCGTTCTCGGCTGGGACGTGTCTGGGACGGTCGAACAGGTGGGTGTCGGCGTGACGCTCTTCAAGCCGGGCGACGAGGTCTTCGGGATGCTGCCCTACCCCTTCGGCGTCGGCGCGCACGCCGAATACGTGGTCGGCCCGACACGAGCCTTTGTTCCCAAGCCAGACGTAGTCGATCACGTGCAGGCAGGAGCTATCCCACTCGTGGCGCTGACGGCGTGGCAGTCCCTCGTCGACACCGCGAAGATCGCTCCCGGTGACCGGGTGCTCGTCCATGCCGCAGCCGGTGGAGTGGGGCACGTGGCGGTGCAGATCGCCAAGGCTCGCGGCGCCTATGTCATCGGAACTGCGAGTGCACCCAAGCATGACTTCGTCCGCGGCCTGGGTGCGGACGAGATGATCGACTACCGCGCGGAGGACTTCGTCGAAGCGGCTCGCGACATCGACATCGCCTTCGACACCATCGGCGGTGACTACCAGCTGCGCTCTCTCCGGACTCTCAAACCCGGTGGAATCATGGTCTCGACGGTTCCAGTTCCCGCTGAGGGTCTCTTCGAAGAGGCCGAAGCTCTGGGAGTTCGGGCCGAGACGATCCTCGTCGAGGCCGACCATGCAGGCATGCTCGAGATCGCTGCCCTCGTGGAGAGCGGACAGCTGCGGGCGACGATCGCAGACACGTTCCCGCTGACAGATGCTGCTAAGGCGCATGCAGCAGGTGAGACGAACGCGACGACAGGCAAGCTGGTGCTGACCATGGAATAAGACTGACCATGGATCGAAGGATTGCGCGGGCTGCTCGACGGTCTGACTGTTCGACGAGGCTCACCCGTGATCGTGGCCATGCGCTCCGAGCTCGTTGATCCAGATCCACCCCTTGGGCAAGGGCGCCCACGCAGCCACATCGCGCCTGGCCTTTGAGTTGTCGGCGAGCACCACGACCTGCTTGGCACGTTCGGCGATGAGCTCCTTCGTCCGTGCCTCGTCGAGGGTCGGTTCGCCGAGTCCTTTGGCAGGATCGACCGCGTCGGCGCCGAGGAAGGCGACATCGACGTGGAGTCGGCTCAGCGCGTGGTCACTCAGCGCCCCCGTCGTCCCGTGGGACATCGTCGAGACCTCACCGCCGACCATGATGACCTTCGGCCCCATCGGGTGGGCCAGAGCCAGCGCGATCTCGAGCCCGCGCGTGATGATGGTGAGATCTTGACGATCGCGGATGCGCTCGGCCAAACGCACCGTCGTCGACCCGGCGTCGAGGAAGACCGTGCGCACGGTTCCCTCGCCGAGGTGGTCCATCGCGGCCGCGGCAATGGCATCCTTGGCCTCGGCGTTGGCCTCCATCCGTTGTCCCAGCGGAGGCTCGACGTAGCCGGCGGCAGTGGCTCCGCCGATCGTGCGGATGACCTCGCCGGTCTCTGACATCTCCCGCAGGTCGCGACGGATCGTCGACTCCGAGGTTGCCAATTCGTCGGCCAGCCGGGAGATGGTCCACGAACCGGTCTTGAGCAGAGACAAGATGTCCTCGCGGCGTTTCTGTGTGCCCGTGCGAATCGCCATGAAGAGACTCCTACTTCGGCAGGTACCGGTTACTTGGACAGGTGCTGGTTACTTGGGTAGGTACTCGGCGCGGATGCCGTCGACGAACGGTGCATAGCCGATGGCTGCGGTGTAGGCCGAACGCATGGTGCCGGCATCGGCGATGCCCTGACCGGCGATGTCGAAGGCAGTGCCGTGATCGACCGAGGTGCGCAGGATCGGCAGGCCCACGGTCACGGAGATCGTGCCGTCGAAGTCGAAGGTCTTCGAAGCGATGTGGCCCTGGTCATGATACTGGGAGAGGATTCCGTCGAAGCGACCCGACAGTCCCTGGTGGAAGACCGAGTCCGCGGGAATCGGTCCGGTGACTTCGAGTCCGGAGTCGACGACGCGCTCGACGGCGGGTCGCAGGATCTCGATCTCCTCGTCACCGAAGGCACCATTCTCGCCACCGTGCGGGTTGAGCGCGGCGACGGCCAACCTCGGCGAGGCCACACCGTAGAGCTGCAGGGCACGGTGGGCGCGTTCGATCGAGTCGACCTGAGTGTCGATGCTCAGTGCGTCGATGGCCTTGCGCAGCGACATGTGGCGGGTGGCGAAGAAGATCTGGAGTTTGTGGTCAGGTACCTTCGTGTTCTCGACGACGAACATGGTGTCCTGCTTGGTCACGCCGGTGAGCTCGCCGAGCATCTCCGTGTGGCCCAGGTGCTTGGACCCGGACTTCCACACGGCCTCCTTGTTGATGGGGCCGGTGACGATGCCGGCGATCTCCTGGTTCATCGCCGCCTTCGTGGCGACCTCGATCGCGGTGACGGCGGCCTGACCGGCACGGGCATCGACGACGCCCCACTCGGGCAGGGAATCACCGAGGACACCGATGTCGAAGACGTCGATGACGCCCTGCCCGGCGGCAGGTGTCGACCAGTCGGTGATCGTTCGCAGTTCGACGTCGAGTCCGAGGACGTCCACGGCGCGTTTCATCACGGCCAGGTCGGCCACGGCGACACCGTGCTGGTCATCGCGGCCGGAGAATTCGGCGAGCACCGTCGCGGTGATCTCGGGGCCGATGCCCACCGGGTCGCCCACGGTCATGGCGAGTACGGGTGCGGTCATGTCAGTCTCCTCAACGTTGTGTTCTCAGGTGTGGTGCGCGCGTCGACATTGCGCCGATGCGCGAATTTGTGGGGGCTCATGCGCGGCCCATTCCTGCGCTCTGCATGAGGTGGTCCAGGCACAGGACTCCCGTGCCTGCGTCTCCGATGAGACCGCCCTTTGTGACGATCGGCAGCCCGGCGGCGCTTCCGCCGACGATGCTCCCGCCCACGGCCAAGGGCACGATCTCGGTGTGGATCTCCATGCCGAGCGCGCCGAGTTCGCCGAGCACGGCCGCGGTGACATCCCCACCGGTGGTGTAGAGGCCGGTCAGTGCAGTGGTGGCCATGAGTTCGGCGGTGATCTGGGCGAGGCGGCGGGGGATGAGCTCGGACTGTTCGTCGGTGAGTTCGAGCAGATCGGTGGCGTCGACGACGGTGGCGACGATGATCGCCCTGACCGCCACTCCGTTCGCTTCGTTGTTCGCCGAGGTGGCCGTGCGGACCAGCTCGACCGTGGCCTGCACATCGGGCAGGTTGTCTTCGTCGAGGGCGACCCGCAGCACCGTGATGCTGGGATCCTCGTCCAGCTTTGTCAGCTGGGTGCGGGTGATTTCGGTCGCGGAGCCGGAGACACCGAGGATGACCCCGGACTCTCGTTTCGGCATCAGCGCTCGAGCTAGGGCGAGACTGCCCGGCCCAGGATCGATGGCCACCCATTCCAGGTTCTCTTCCTGGTTGAGGTCGGCGACGGCGCGGGCGATGAGTTCGATGTGATCGTTCGTCAGCGCGTCGGCCACGATGACCTCGATGCCCGCGGCAAGCGCCTTGAGCACCTCGGCACGGATCGCCTCGGCGCCGGCAAGCACCGTGGACAATTCCACGGTGTGGCACCTGAGTTCGGTGTTCTCCCGCAGAATATCGGCGACGACCGAGCTGTGCATGGGGGAGCGGACGTCATGGCGCAGCTCGGTGTCTTCGAGGAGCTTTCCGTGCAGCAGCTGCTGGCCGCCCACGGTCACCCGACCGGAGGCAGGGAACGCGGGAATGCACAGACCCACCACTCGACCCGAGCCCGCTGCGGAGGCCAACGCTTGTCGGGCACGAACAGCAGCCTCGGCGGTGGGTCCGACATTGCCGCGCAGGGTCGTGTCGATGCGGCAGGCCACGAGGTCGACAGGTCCCGCCTCACGGATGAGCGCATCGGTCAGAGCCGCAGCCTCAGCCGGCTTCAGATGCCGGGAATTGGCATTGACGACGACGGCGTCATAGTCATCGAGCGCGGCGGCGACGCTGACCTCACCGCCGCCGCTGGTGCCGGTGATCGTCATCGTCGCCAGGCCCGCCTCGGCGAACAGGGCGCCACAGGCGTTTCCGCCGGTGAGGTCGTCGGCGACGATGAGGATCCGAGGGCTGTTCTGACTCATACGATCAAGTCGAGCACGAACAGCAGCGGAATGGAACCGGCCCACACGGCGGTGGTGATGCCCGACCAGCCTTTGATGGCACTGATGCCGTCGAGGCCGGTGAAACGGGTGACAACCCAGAAGTACGAGTCGTTGAAGTAGGAGAAGACCATCGATCCGGCGGTGCAGGCCATGACTGCGACCAGCGGGCTCAGACCCAGCGGGGCGATGAGCGGGGCCGTGACCGAGGCTGCGGTGATCATCGCGACTGTGCCCGAACCCTGTGCGATGCGGACCAGGGTGGCGATGAGGAACGGCACGAGGAAGGCTGGGAGGCTGATCGAGGCGATCGCCTCGGCCAGGGCATCGCCGACGCCCGATTCGGTGAGGACCTTGCCGAAGGCTCCACCGGCACCGGTGATGAGCAGGATGAGTCCGGCCGAGGCTGCGCCGTCTGCGAGCCAGTTCTGCACCTTGTTGCGTGGAGTCACGCGAGGCAGCAGGGTGTAGACGGCGAGGATGAGGCCGATCATCAGCGCGATGACGGGGTTGCCGAGGAACGCCAGTGGGGCCACCCAGGACGAGGGTTCGTAGGCGTCGCCGGAGAGTTCGCCCTGAGCGCTTTTGTCGATGGCCGTCGAGACGGTGTTCGCGACGATGAGCAGCAGAGGAACGATGAGAGGGAGGAACCCGAGGAAGGCTCCCGGATTCTTCGTCGCACCGGTTTCGTTGTTGACGGTGCCCGCATTGTCGCCGGAGCTCGCGGTGTCCGCATTGCCAGCGGTCGCGGTGGCAACTGAGCCGTGACCGGCATCGTCGCTGCCGCCTTCGTGGGCTTCGCCGGTGGCATGTCCATCCGCCGAGGTGGTCGTGACCGAGCCGTACACGTCGTGTTTGACGGTGGCGTTGATTACGGGTTCGAGCTTCGGGCCGATCCAGCGGGCGTAGATGACGACCACTGGCAGGAGAAGGACCGTAAAGATGACACCGGTGAGGATGACGGAGCCGATGTCGGCGCCGAGGATGCCTGTGGCAGCCAGGGGTCCCGGGGTCGGCGGCACCATGTGGTGGGTCAGTGTCATGCCGCAGCCCAGCGCCAGTGCGAGGGTGACGTAGCCGCCGCGCTTGACGCGGGCGATGGAGCGGGCCAGCGGGTTCATGATCACGTAGCCGGAGTCGCAGAAGACCGGGATGGACACGAGAGAGCCGACGGTGCCCATGGCCCAGGGTTCGCGGCCCTTGCCGAAGGCGCTTAGGAAGGCACGCGCCAGCGAGTCCGCGGCTCCGGAGACTTCGAGGATCTTGCCGATTCCGACGCCCAGACCGATGACGATGCCGATGCTGGCCAGTGTGTTGCCGAAGCCGGTGGTGATGGCGTCGACGATTGATAGCAGGTCCTGGCCGGCGACGATGCCGGTGACGACCGATGCCGCCAGAAGTGCGATGAAGGCGTCGAGGCGGGTCGCTAAGACGATGACGACGATCGTCGCGATCCCGGCGATGAGCGCCAAGATGAGTTGCAGATCCATGAGATCCTCCGCAGTGAGGCCGACTCAGTCAGCGAGCCGGGGTTGATCCGAGTCGACTCTCAGCGAAGCCGGTGAGTCTGACCCGAAGTTGAACAGCATGAGCAAGTATCGCCTATACATGCGCAACTATGCAATGTGTGTCACGGTTTGGTGCGTGGGCGGGCTATCGTGTGACGATTCATACCCTCGCTTTATACCCCCTAGGGGTATAAGGTGGAGCCATGAATACAGGGCATGCACATGAGAACCACACCGATCACGCGGGACATGATGGCCACACCAGCCAAATGGACCACGACGCCCATGACCCTCACGGCAGTCAAGAGGGTCATGGCGAGCACGCGGGCCACGATGGCCACGATGGCCACGCGGGCCACGGCGACCATGTCGCACAATTCCGGCGGCTGTTCTGGATCATGCTCATCATTGCGATCCCGGTCATCGCCTTCAGCCCCATGTTCGGTCACCTCGTCGGCTACGAGATTCCAGAGACCGGCATCCTCGGCTGGCTGCGCTGGCTCTCACCGATCCTCGGCACGGTCATGTACTTCTGGGGCGGCAAGCCGTTCCTCACCGGTGGGCTCAGCGAGCTGAAGGCTCGCAACCCGGGCATGATGCTGCTCATTGCTCTGGCCATCACCGTCGCATTCCTCTCCTCCTGGGGTTCCTCCCTCGGACTCCTCGATGCCCAACTCGACTTCTGGTGGGAGCTGGCACTCCTCGTCGTCATCATGCTCGCCGGGCACTGGCTGGAGATGCGGTCCCTGGCACAGGCCACCTCGGCACTGGACAGCCTGGCGGCGCTGCTGCCCGATCAGGCAGAGACGATCGTCGACGGTGAAGCTGTGATGGTCGACCCCGCCGACCTCAAGCTCGGCGACACTGTCATCGTCCGCCCCGGTGCGGCTGTCCCTGCTGATGGCCGCGTCATCGACGGTTCGGCCAGCATGGATGAGTCCATGGTCACGGGGGAATCGACGACCGTTCGTCGCGGGGTCGGCGATACCGTGGTGGCAGGCACCGTCGCCACCGACTCCGGGCTGCGCCTGGAGATCACAGCCACCGGCGATGACACTGCGCTGGCTGGCATCCAGAAGCTGGTCTCCGAGGCACAGAACTCGACATCGCGAGCACAGCGCATCGCCGATAGGGCCTCGGCCTGGCTGTTCTGGTTCGCACTCGGCGCCGCCGTCATCACCGCGATCGTCTGGACTCTGGTGGGAATGCCGGACTCGGCGGTCGTGCGCACCATCACCGTCCTCGTCATCGCCTGTCCCCACGCCTTGGGTCTGGCCATTCCCCTCGTCGTGTCCATCGCTACCGAGCGTGCGGCCCGCGGCGGTGTCCTCATCAAGGACCGGCTGGCGCTGGAGACGATGCGCACAGTCGACTCCGTGCTCTTCGACAAGACCGGCACCCTGACCAGGGGCGAACCGAGCGTCACGGCGGTTGAGGTCACGACTGAGAACAGCACAGAGGATGAGATCCTCGCACTCGCCGCAGCCGCCGAGTCAGGCAGTGAGCATCCTCTGGCCCGAGCCATTGTCCGCGCCGCAGAAGACCGTGGACTCGAGATCCCGGCGGCAACGAACTTCTCCTCGTCACCAGCTGTTGGAGTCAATGCTGAGGTCAACGGCGCGGAGGTGGCCGTGGGTGGGCCCTATCTGCTCAGCAAGCACGGCGTGGAGGAAGCTCCGATCGCCGCGCAGTGGAGCAGTGAGGGTGCCATCATCCTCCACGTCCTTCGTGGTGGAAGCGTCATCGGTGCGCTGAGGCTGGCCGATGAGATCCGCCCCGAATCCCGCGAAGCCGTCGATGCGCTGCACAGGCGTGGTGCGCAGGTGGTCATGATCACCGGTGACGCTGAGGCGGTTGCGCAGTCCGTGGCCGCCGAGCTCGGCATCGATCGAGTATTTGCCGGAGTCCACCCTGCCGACAAGGCTGCGAAGGTCGCCGAGCTGCAGGGAGAAGGTCGTAAGGTTGCGATGGTCGGCGACGGAGTCAACGATGCGCCGGCCTTGGCCGCCGCAGATGTCGGCATCGCCATCGGTGCCGGAACCGATGTGGCCATCGGCTCGGCGGGCGTGATCCTGGCCTCGGATGACCCGAGGTCCGTGCTCTCGGTCATCGAACTCTCCCGAGCGACGTTCAGGAAGATGAAGCAGAACCTGTGGTGGGCCGCCGGCTACAACATCATCTCGGTCCCACTCGCCGCCGGCGTCCTGGCACCCATCGGGTTCGTGCTGCCGATGAGCGTCGGGGCGATCCTCATGTCGATCTCCACGATCGTGGTCGCGCTCAACGCTCAGCTGCTGCGGCGGTTGGATCTGCGGCCGGAGGCATCGGCGTCAGCCGCACAGTGAGCGAACTGTTCGGCCGGCGCGACGGTTCGCGACTCGAATTCGGGGGCGACTCCAGCTTGGGGAAGGCGCCATCTCGGGGGAGAGGCCCGTCGCGAAAAAGGCCTTGGCAGGAACCGTAGTTCCTGCCAAGGCCTCTGTCTGAGCGGTGGGATTACCGCGTTAGGGTCTGATCTGTCGTGCTGGTTCCGATTCCCAGGGTCACCTGCGTGCCCCATGGATCGGAGAGGCGGACCGAGCGACCGTCGTCGGCGAAGTCCATCTTCCGTGCTTTCAGGCGAGCGACGAGCGCGTCGAGGTCCTCACGACCCGGCACGGTGATGGCAACATCGCCGAGGCCGAGGCTTGCTGCCCGTGGTCCGGCACCGCGGCTGTTCCAGGTGTTCATCGCAACGTGGTGGTGGTATCCACCGGCCGAGGCGAAGAGGACGCCTGGCATCGAGGCCAGCGTCGGCTCGAAGCCGAGTGCGTCGACGTAGAACTTGCGCGCGGTCGGCACGTCGCCGACCTGCAGGTGGACGTGGCCGATGATACCCGGCAGGGTGTTGGCCCGTGACAGCGTCTGCTCGTCGAGGTGCTCGGCGAGGAAGGCGTTCGGGTCGAGGTAGATCGTATCCATGCGGACCTCACCATCGGCAGAGTGCTTCCACTCCGAGCGGTCGCGGTCGACGTAGAGCTCGATGCCGTTGCCCTCTGGGTCGGTGAAGTAGAAGGCCTCGCTGACGAGGTGGTCGCTCGAACCGACGAACTGGCTGTTTGTGTTCTGCGCAGCGTGAGCAACAGTTGCGGCCAGAGATGCCTGGTTCTCGAACAGGAAGGCAGTGTGGAAGAGACCCGCCTGGGTGCGGTCGACGCCAGGCAGGTTGGGTGTGGCGACGAGCTTGACCAGGGGAGTGGTGCCGCGGCCGAGCACGCGGTGGATCTCGTTGCCGCGCTCCACCTCTTCGAGAGGTTCCATCGCGAGGGCGTTGGAGTAGTAGGTCGACATCTTCTCGAGATCGCCTACGCGCAGGGTGACGGCGTCCATTCCGGTGGCTGCGCTGAGCAGGGTGTCGTTGACGACAGGCGATGCAGTAGCGGATGCTGTGGTGTTCTCGGTGACGGTCATGTCGCCCTCCTGGGTGAGCAATGCTTGCGATCTAAGTAGTTTAACGTTCAACTACCACTGTACAGAGGTATAACCGAGAGCACAAGGCGAATATTCCCGGCCATCAGTTCAGACGCTCGAGCGTTACAGCGGCACTGCGTGATATGACAGAACGAACGGCTGACTGCGGATGCCGAAGACCTCCGTGGCCGACTTCAAGGGAGATGATGGCATGAATGGCGCCGAGAGCCTGCTGGAGACACTGGGTCACAACGGAATCGAGGTCTGCTTCGCCAACCCTGGCACCTCGGAGATGCACTTCGTCGCAGCCTTGGATCGACAGCCCCACGTCCGTGGCGTGCTCGGTCTTTTCGAGGGCGTCGTCACCGGGGCTGCGGACGGCTACTCGAGGATGCTCGACAAACCCGCGGCCACCCTGCTGCATCTGGGGCCAGGGGCCGCCAACGGTCTCTCCAGTCTTCACAACGCTCTGCGTGCCCGGGCTTCGATGGTCAACATCATCGGCGACCATGCCGGCTACCACCGCAGCCTCGACGCACCGCTGACCTCTGACATCGAAGGTGCCGTGCGGCCCTTCAGCAACTGGGTGCGCACCTCGCCCTCGGCGAACTCGATCGCCAAGGACGCCGCCGACGCCATCGGGTACAGCCTCTCCGGGCAGATCAGCTCGCTCATCCTCCCCGCCGACACCGCATGGAACACCGCCGATGAGTACACCCAACCCGTGAACGCGGTCGCGTCTACTCCGATAGCCATCGATCCCGCCGAGGTTGCCGCCAGTGCCGCACGACTGCGAGCCTCCGGTCGGAGAACGGCCATCCTCCTCGGCGGTCGGGCCCTGCGTTCAGCCCAGCTGGAGACGGCGGCTCAGATCGCCGAGGCCACCGGTGCCACACTGCTGGCTGAAACCTTTGCCGCCCGGACTGAACGTGGGGCCGGGCGCCCCGCGGTGACGAAGATTCCCTACCCTGTCGAGCCGTCGGTGGAGCTGCTGAAGGACTTCGATGCTCTCATCCTCATTGATGCGAAGCCGCCTGTGGCTTTCTTCGCCTACCCCGACAAGCCAAGCGTGCTCACTGCCCCTGGCACCACTTTCTTCACCCTCAGCCCCATCGGCGCCGATTCCTCAGAGGCTCTCGAAGCCCTGCGCGAATGCGTGGGTGTGGGTCCAAGCAGCCGTGGGTCGGGCTCGTCCGATATTGCGCATTCGGCCGACCTCGAACTCGTCCGATCCACTCACCGGGCCGAATTCGCCCCGGCGCAGATGCCCAGCGGAACCATCACCGTGGGCAAACTCGCCGCCTGGCTCTCGGGCGCGATCCCAGAGAATGCGATCGTCCTCGACGAATCCATCACCACGGGACGAGACTTCTACGATCAGACCGCTGGATCGCATCCGCATGACTACCTCGGCGGCACCGGTGGGTCCATCGGCTGGGCACTTCCCGTCGGCGTCGGCGCTGCGATCTCCAGTCCTGACAGGAAGGCCATCGTCTTGGAGTCCGACGGTTCGGGCATGTACAACCCGCAGGCGCTGTGGACCTATGCACGGGAGCAGCTCGACGTCGTCGTTCTCATCTTTGCCAATCGGAAGTATCAGATTCTGCGCAATGAGATGTCCAACGTCGGCGTCCCCGACTTCGGGCCAAAGGCCGAATCACTGCTCGACATCGGCAACCCCGCCATCGACTGGGTCTCCCTCTCCCACGGCATGGGGGTGCCGGCAAGTCGGGTCGAGACCATCGAGGAGCTCGACCGCGACTTCCGTGCAGGCCTGGCCGATTCGGGACCACGGCTCATCGAGGTCCTCGTCTGATTCTGCACGCGGCAGGCTGAGCCGGTCAGCTGAAAGTGTCTCCTGATCGAGACTCATCAATGGCTTCGTGTGAGCCATCCGGGTGCCGATAGAGCTTGACGCCTTCGTGCAGTGCAGTTGACTGCATGCGGGCTTCCGAGCTGTCTTCGGTGTATCCGACCTTCTCTCCCTGACCGATATTCACGCTGGTGAATCGTTTGGCCAGGCGGCTGATCGGGTTGGTGGAATTGTGTGATCTCTTCACTTCTGCGGTCATGATGATTCGCCCCACTTCATCGCAGATCCAATGGACTGATTATAGCTCTGGCGGGTGAGAAAGCGCCGAGGAATCTAATCAGAACGAGCTGGCCGATGCCGGTGAATGAAGCGATAGCCGATGAGATCCGCGAGGGGCACCCGAATGCAGGGAACCGGCCGTATATCGATAGGGTGGAGCCATGAAGTCCGCTCCTCAGCTCGTATCGGCGTTGACCGTGGCGCTTGCCCTCTCACTCAGCGGGTGCAGCACCGGTGATTCCGATACTGGTGACATCGAAGCGGGCCAGAGTGCCGAGGTGCCCGGCAGTGATTTCGACACCACCGATGCGCTCGGTGACTTCTTGAGCGAGACCATCGACGAGGTTCATGTGCACCGAGAGTCCGAGAGCAATCCGGACTTCGACCACGACAGAGACGCCGACCGTCTGCACGTCGAATTCCCCTCTGCAGGGATGTTGCACACCGACCAGAAGGCCACTGCCGATGCGGTTCAAGGTGCGGGCAGCGCCGAGTTCGACTATGACGTGCTCATGGTCACCGGCACCACCGACACTGGCACTTGGTCATACATGTTCAGCACCGACACCGTGGATGAGCTGACAGCAGGGGACTCGGTCGTCGAAGCCGACACCGTGTGGGACTCAGCAGATCAGGACTTCGATTCGGTACATCGCTGAGGCAGGCCACGCAGGTCTGACGCTGCTTGGGCTCCACCTCAGTTGAGGTGAAGCCCAAGCAGTACATCGTTAGGCGGATCAGGCTCGCGGGTCGACGATGATCTTCACATGATGCTCATTATTGTTGATGAGTTCGTCGAAGCCTCCGGAGACCAGTTCATCAAGCCCGATGCGTTTGGTGATGAACGGAGCAAGGTCGATCTTTCCGCTGCGCACGAGTTCGATCGTGGACGGGTGGTCACCGGAGTAGCCGATAGTCCCTCTCAGATCGATCTCTTTGAGCACAAGCTTCGGCATATCGACTTCTGGCTTGTGGCCCCAGATGGAGACGTTGACGATCACCGCTCCCGGGCGAACTGCGTCGAGCAGCATGTCGAGGACGACTGGTACCGATGAACACTCGAAGCCGAGGTCTGCGCCTTGACCGTTTGTGCGTTCACGGACCTTCTCGGCTACGTCGCCTTCTCGTGGATCCAGGACTTCGTCGGCAACTCCGGTCGACAGCGCCATCTTCTTCCGCGCCTCGGAGAGCTCGGAGATGTAGACGGTGAGACCTTCCGCCTTGAGCACGGCAGCGGTGAGCAGTCCGATGGGGCCCGCTCCGCCGACGATGGCGACCTGACCAGGCTTCGCGCCGGATCGGACGACCGCATGGTGGGCCACGGAGAGCGGTTCGATGAGGGCAGCCTGATCGAGTGGGATGTCACCGATCGGATGGACCCACCGCCGCTGAACGACGATCTTTTCGGACAGACCACCGCCGCCACCACCGAGCCCGATGAAGTTCATGTCCTTCGACAGCTGATAGTCCTGCCCGATGCTCGTATCGACATCGTCGCCGATGATGAGGGGCTCGACGACGATATTCTGGCCCACTTCAAGATCAGTCACACCCTCGCCGAGGCTGGTGATCGTTCCTGAGAATTCGTGTCCCATGGTCACCGGTGCGGATTCGCCGGAGATCGGATGTGGGTGTCCTTCGGGCGGGACGAAGATCGGACCCTCGAGGAATTCGTGCAGGTCGGTTCCGCAGATTCCGCACCAGGCTACGTCAATTGCGACAGTTCCGGGCTTCAGCTCGGGCTCGGGAATGTCTTCGATGCGGATGTCATTGCGATCATGGAATCGTGCTGCCTTCATATGAGTCGGCCCTTTCGTCATTGAGAGCGAAGCCGGTCTGACCTACAGCAGAGATCATCGGTGACTTGCGAGGGCCGTGGCTCCTAGCCGAGACTCTACTTCGCGACATCCGAACTGTATTGCCGCCTTATCGTCTCGTGAGAATCTTTGCGCTCGGGCGGCAGTCGGAGTCTCTCCTGCCACCAGAACCGAACCGAGGGCACGTTCGGCAAGGCTCCACTGCGATGCACAAGTGGCCCTAGTAGCGCCGCTCATCGCTAACGACAGCTATGTCTGCGACCTCAGAGCGGAGCTGCTCAAGGAGCCGATCGCCTTCTTCCCAATAGTGCTGCTCGTTCTCAGCTGAGTCCCACTCGAAACTTGTACCGTGTGAATCCCTGAAGTGTGCGTTCCAGAACCTCATCAACTCCCTCAGCCCGGATGAAAGTCCATCGGACAGGTCGTAGTCACTGGGGTCCATTGCATATTGGTCGGTGCCGCTTTCCCATAGCGGATGCTTCCGCCCATGATCGGGAAAGTACCTGATCTCGCGCAGTTTCCTGCCCACCGCTACTTCTCCACCACTACACCATCGGGGTCGGCGAAGACCATGGCGCCGGGGCGAATCGTGGCGCCGCCGATCTCGAGGGTGACGTCGAGTTCTCCCTCGCCGGTTTTGGCACTCTTGCGCGGGTTGCTGGCCAGGGCCTTGATGCCCAAGCCCATGGACGACAGCGCCACTCGGTCGCGGACGGCTCCATTGATGACGACTCCGGCCCAACCGTTGCTCACAGCGAGCTCGGCGATCATGTCACCCATCAGGGCAGTGGCGATCGAGCCGCCGCCGTCGATGATGAGTACGGCACCATCGCTGGGCTGGGACAGCGTCGACTTCGCCAGTGCGTTGTCCTGGTAGCAGCGAACGGTTCGGGCCGGACCGGAGAATGAGTCCTTGGCGCCGAAGTCACCGAAGTTCAGGGCAATAGATTCCAGCTCTGGTCCGCGTTCGTCCCAGAGATCGGCGGTCGAGACTGTCATGGTGGTGTCCTCCAGGTAGGTGAGTCACGCAAGCGGATTGTTTGAGAAGACGTTCGTCGTTGGCTCCAGACTATGCGAATGCTCCGGCCCGAGCATAGAGTCCAGGCACTCCACCCGAATGGATGAAGACCACGTGATCGTCGGTCCCGAACCGTCCCTGCCGGACCAGGTCGATGAGACCTGCCGCGGCCTTCCCTGTGTAGACCGGGTCAAGGAGAATTCCCTCGGTCTGGGCAAAGAGCCGCACGGCTTCGACCATCTCTGGGGACGGCAGGGCGTACCCGGTACCGAAGTAGTCGCCGAGGCCGAGACTGCGTTCGCGGGGGACTGATGGAAGTTCAAGGAATGAGGCCACCTCGTCGACGAGGCCCACGATCTTCGGCTCCTGCTCCTCCTGCGAGCGGCTGACGTTGATGCCGACCACCGGAATCTGACTGCCGGCACTGTGCAGGCCGACGATGAGTCCGGCCTGCATCCCAGCAGACCCACTCGGGGTCACGATCGACGAAACGTCCAGGCCCACCTCGGCGAACTGGGTGAGCAGCTCCTGCGCACAATCGACATAGCCCAGGGCACCGGTGACGTTCGAGCCACCGACTGGGATGACATACGGATTGCGCCCCTGAGCCTTGAGCTCGCCAGCAAACTCGTGGGCGCGAGCAATGAGGTCACTGCCGTTGGGATGGACTTCAACCGAGTCCGCGCCGAGGAGGTCGAAGAGCAGGAAATTGCCCGTGTGCTCCGGAGGATTCCCGCCAGCGTCTGCTGGGATCGGCGCACCATCGGAACCGAGGTCTTCTTCGAGGACCAGGTGGCACTCGAGCCCTTCACGCCTGGCGGCAGAGAGGGTGAGTCGACAGTGGTTGGACTGCACTCCGCCTGCGGTGACGAGGGTGTCGGCACCCTGGGCCAGGGCATCAGCGATGAGGAACTCGAGTTTGCGGGTCTTGTTCCCGCCTTGGGTCAGTCCCAGCTGGTCATCACGCTTGATCCAGATCTGCGGCCCGCCCAACTGCCTGCTCAGACGCTCGAGATGGTCAAGCGCGGTGGGTCCGTTGGTGTACCGGCGGCGGGGCAGTGTGTTGAGGTCAGCCATGGTTCCCGAGTCTACTTGCCACCGGCCTTGTGAAGGCTCAGAGTGACGGGTGGGTGGCGTCTTTGAACTGGACATGGTGAACAGCCGGATGCAGGCCATGTGTGGCGCCCTCATTGTTGACGCTGAAGGTCAGCAATTCTTTGGTGACCTTGTTCTGGTAGACCACGGAGGATGATTCCCCGGCCCCGTCGGCGGCGATGCGATCCCACTGCGTCGCAAACACGTCACCATGCTCAGACAGTGCTTTGACCACGCCGGGCGTGGCATACTCGTTGACTTCCTCCTCGGAGCCGACACCCCACGCCTTCACAAGCGCATCCGCGTAGCCGGAGGCATTCGTCGGATGACCATCACTGTGCGCGCCGACGGCAACACTGACCTCAGAGCTCGACCCGGAATCTGCTGGGGAGTGCGTTGCAGCCAGCGCGGATGCGCCGGTCATCCCGACTCCGGCGATTCCGGCGAATCCTGCGATGGCCAATGCTGCTGCGTGTCTGCGAATGGTGGTGGTCATGGCGTCCTTGCCTCCTGCTGGTGGCTGACAGTGCTGGTGCCTGTCAGAGATAGTCATCGATCACGATGATTATCGTCATCTCAGGTGAGCGACGAACAACAGTCCCTGGGAAAACTCTCAGTGACTGTTGCAGTTCTGCGAACTTCACATTGCGATGAGATCGCAGCTTTGAGATATTCGCATGGATCCTTGTGGAAAAGATGATTTGGGAGTCCGACAAGGAGGCTTTCAAGGACGATGTCGAAATCGGATCGTGATCAAGATTTTTCGGTCGAAGCCACCTCGGCGAGGGTGCCCTCCGATTCATCGGTCGTATCGTCATCGGATTTGTCCATCCAGTCCTTCCCGTCCAGGACGCGGGCAACCATCATGGAACTGGCCTGGTCGCCGACCGCGTTGACGGTGGTGGCCGGGGGATCGATGACGGTGCCGATGATCTGGATGATGGGCAGGGCTGCGGCGGGGAACCCGTAGAGGGTGATGATCATCAGCTCGCCGATGAACCCACCCGAGGGGATTCCGGCCATGACCATCCCGGCCAGCAGTGCCACGGCGATGCCGATGAGAATGTTGCCCGGGGTGAAGAAGTCGCGGCCGAAGACGGCGAAGAGGAAGGCGATCTTGAGGATCGCGGACAGGCTCGAGCCCTCCATGTGGATCGTCGCCCCGATCGGAATGATCGTCTCCCGTATATCGCGGGGCACGCCGATGCGCTTGCCGGCTCGGAGATTGGCCGGGATCGCCGCCACCGAGGAGGACGTGCCCAAGGAGATCGCAGTCGGTTCGATGATGTTCGACCAGAACGCAAAGATCCCGCGCCGGCCGCCGGCGAGGAAGGCATAGAGGGTGAAGGCGACGACGAAGTAGACGATGGCCACGGGGTAGTAGACGAGAAAGGCGCGGACGTAGTCACCGACCAGCTGTGCTCCGAGCTCACCGATGAGCGCTGCGAAGTAGGCGCCCAGGCCGATCGGGGCGTAGTACATGATGATCGAGGTGAACTTGAGGAAGACCTCGGAACCGGAGCGGAGGAACTGGGCGAAGGGTTTGCCGACTGCGCCGATCTTGGAGGTGGCGATGCCGACGATGACGGCGAAGACGATGAGGGCGAGCATGTGCTCGGCGGAGAGGATCTTCGAGAAGTCGTCAACGACGAAGGTCGACACAAGCTGATCACCGATCGACCCGACCTCTTCGACGTCCTCGGGTTGGGTCATCTCGACCTTGACGCCCTCGGTGGCTTTGGTGATCCACAGGGCCGCGATCATCACGATCGAGGCGATGATGCCGGTGATGGCGAAGATGCCGAGCATGCTGCCCAGGATCTTGCCCAGCCTGGTGGCTGAGGACATACCCGCCACCGCCGAGGAGATGGAGAAGAAGACCAGCGGCACGACGAGGGTGAACATCATGTTGATGAACAGTGTGCCGAAGGGTTTGATGACCGTGGCCTTTTCGCCGAAGATCAGTCCGATGATCGCACCGATGACGACGCCGGTGAGGATGAGCAGCGGGAACCGATAGTTGCGCAGTATCTGGCCGAGCCTCGATGCCGATTGTGGTGGGGTGCTGGTGGCTGTGGGATCAGCGGTGGATGGCATGAGGAGACGACCTTTCCGGGAATATCTGACCTGCGCGACAGCTCATGGTGACAAGGAGAACTGCCCAGGAGATCCTAGTGGATTGAGCGACCTCGGGCCGGACCAGACCAAACACCTGTACTTAACGATCAATTAGTTTAGACTGAGCTTCGTGAACGATCAGAACCTGGACAATGTTGTCCCACCGGCCACCACCGACTCTCTGCTCTCGGCAGCAGACATCGAGTTCCTCCTCTATGACTGGCTGCACGTCGACGCCCTGTGCGAGCGAGAACGATTCTCCGGGCACTCCCGTGAGACCTTCGACTCGGTGCTGGCAGCCAGCGAAGAACTGGCCAAGGAGCACTTCGCCCCGCACGCCAGAAAATCCGATCTCAACGAACCCACCTTCGACGGTGAACGCGTCACCCTCATCCCCGAGATCAAGACCGCACTCGACCACTTCGCCGAGGTCGGATTGCTCTCGGCGACCATGGACGAGGAGGTCGGAGGCATTCAACTGCCCCAGACTGTGGCCACGGCCTGCTTCACCTGGTTCCAATCAGCCAATATCGCGACCTCGAGCTACCCGATGCTGACCATGGCCAATGCGAGCCTGCTGCTCGAATACGGGACACGCGAGCAGATCGAGTCCTTCGTTCTCCCCGAGATCGAGGGCCGATTCTTCGGAACCATGTGCCTGTCCGAACCCGATATCGGCTCCTCACTCGGTGATGTCACCACCCGCGCCGTCACCGACCCCGACGGCCCCGAGGGCACCTTTCGGGTACATGGGACGAAGATGTGGATCTCAGGCGGCGACCACGAACTGTCAGAGAACATCGTCCACCTCGTCCTCGCCCGCGCCGAGGGCGACGGACCCGGAACCAAGGGCCTGAGCCTCTTCATCGTCCCCAAACACCTCGTCAACTCTGACGGAAGCATCGGCGAACGCAATGATGTCGTGCTCTCGGGCCTCAACCACAAGATGGGCTGGCGCGGGACGACGAACACGCTGCTCAACTTCGGCGAGGGCACGCACACACCCCAGGGCTCGGCCGGTGCCATCGGCTACCTCGTGGGGGAGCGCGGCAAGGGCCTGAACTACATGTTCCACATGATGAACTCCGCACGCATCGGTGTCGGCGCCGGAGCCGTCGCGCTCGGCTACCACGGCTATCTCGACGCCCTGCGCTACGCCCGTGAGCGCCGCCAGGGCCGCTCCGACGACGGCCGCGGCAAAGACTCCCCGCAGGTCCCGATCATCGAGCACGCTGATGTGCGCCGCATGCTCCTGTCCTCGAAGAGCTACGTCGAGGGAGGCCTGGGCCTTATCTTCTATGCCGCCAGACTCCTCGACGAATCAGAAACCGCCGACACCGAGGCCGAGCGTGCCCGTGCAGCACTCCTCCTCGACGTGCTCACTCCGATTGTGAAGACCTGGCCGAGCGTATGGGGCCTGAAAGCCAATGACCACGCGATTCAGGTCCTCGGCGGGGCCGGCTACACCCGCGATCATGCCGTCGAGCAGCTCTTCCGCGACAACCGACTCAACCCGATCCATGAGGGCACCCACGGCATTCAGGCCAAGGATCTCCTCGGCCGCAAAGTCATCATGGGCGGGGGAGAAGGCCTGAAGGTTCTTATCGACGAGATGCGCTCCACCCTCGCCGAGGCGGACGCTGCGACCTCATGGACTAACGAATCCGCGGCGTTGGCCGCAGCAATCGAGCGCATCGAGACCGTGACCGCCGCCGTCTGGAAGTCCGGGGATGCCGTCCATGCGTTGGAGAATGCGTGGACCTACCTCGAGGCGGTCGGGCACACGGTCATCGCCTGGCTGTGGCTGCAACAGGGCATGGCCGCCGAGGCTGCCGCCCAGTCGCGAGGTGACTCGACATTGCTGCGAGGCAAGATGGCCGCCGCTCGCTACTTCTTCATCCACGAACTGCCGCAGACCGAACCCTGGTTCGACCTGGTGGAGACCGGTCCGACGACGTTCACCGGACTCGACGACACCTGCTTGTGAGACTCCTGCGGCCATGAAGCCTCGGTGGAGACTTTCGCCAAAG
Organism: Brevibacterium sp. BDJS002; assembly: GCF_028201555.1. Classification (NCBI taxonomy): domain Bacteria; kingdom Bacillati; phylum Actinomycetota; class Actinomycetes; order Micrococcales; family Brevibacteriaceae; genus Brevibacterium; species Brevibacterium sp. BDJS002. The sequence goes on from NZ_CP116392.1 coordinate 1,535,715, forward strand.
TGATCCCCTTGCTACGGTGGCGGCACAAGCGGAATGCTGCTGTCGTTCCCACAGATCCTGTCCCGGAGCGGCGAGGCATTCGTCCAATCCGAGGAAGGAGACTGATGACTGTAATCTCACCATCGACAACCACGGATCTCTACCCCACTCGCACCGGCGAGAGGACTGAAGTCCTCGACCGCAGGGGCCCGATCGCCTACGGTTCGGTCGAACAGGGACCTCTCGATGCGAAGTCGCTGCAGCACTACGACGACAAGGGCTATCTCACCATCGACGAGCTCATCACCCCGGAGGAACTCGACACGTTCCGGGCCGAGCTGCACCGCCTAGCCAATGACCCGAAGGTCAAGGACGATGACGCCACCATTGTCGAGGCGAAGTCCAACGAGGTCAGGTCGATCTTCGACATCCACCGCAGCAATGAGATCTTTGCCAAGATCGCCAATGATCCCAGGGTGGTTGCGCGAGCCGAACAGCTGCTGGGCTCCGAGGTCTACATCCACCAGAGTCGCATCAACTACAAGCCCGGCTTCGTGGGCAAAGAATTCTCCTGGCACTCTGACTTCGAGACCTGGCACGCCGAGGATGGCATGCCCGAGCCGCGGGCCGTGAGCTTGTCGTTGTCGCTGACGGACAACTATTCGTTCAACGGGCCGCTGATGATCATGCCGGGTTCGCATCAGCGCTACATCAGCTGCGTCGGCGGCACCCCGGAGGATAACTACAAGAAGTCACTGGTCATGCAGGGCGCGGGCACCCCCGATCCGCAGACTCTGAGTGACTTCGCTGACGAATACGGCATCGATGTCCTCGAGGGTCCCGCCGGTGGCGCGGTCATGTTCGACTCCAACTGCATGCACGCCTCGAACGGCAATGTCACCCCGTATTCGAGGTCGAACATCTTCATCGTCTACAACTCGGTGGAGAACGCATGCGTCGAACCCTTCGCCGCACCGAATCCGCGCCCCGAGTTCGTCGGCAGCACGGATTTCACGCCAGCCGGTTCCTGACATGATGAAGCCCGGCACCTGGATGATCAGGTGCCGGGCTTCGCCCGTTGGGGCAGGGCACTGGATTTGCGGCCTGATGGAGCAACCAAACATTTGCGTCATGACCGTAGAGCGAGCACAGACGCTATCGAAGGCGAAGTCTTCTGTTACTTGTTTCCAGGTTGTGCTGGCGGGCGAGTCAGCGGAGGGTGAATCACCGGAGCCTTGCAGTACCACATTTCGGTTTGACGCTCACCGTTGAAGGTGGAGTGGTCCCTGATGGTGCCCTGCACTGTCACGGCGTCACCGGTCTCCATTCCCTGGTCCTCAGAGGCGAACCAGCGCACCAGGTCCCCCTGTGGGGTCCTCATGATGTAGAGAACACGAGGGTACGGTGACTTGTCGTTGCGGACTACGTGAGCCAACTTAACATAGGCCGTGACTGAGACCTTCTGCTCCTTCTGACCCAACCAGCGTGAACCCGCGGGCCTCGGTGAGTGCACCGCAGGGCCATCGGACCTCTGTTGGCCCTCGTTCTTCGCCAGCGCCTTCTGTCGGGCTTCTTCGAGCCGCTCCTGGTAGCGAGTGAAACCGCTCATCGCGCTCGCCGCAGTCCCGACTTCACGGACGGAAACGTACTCACTGCTCAGCGCGTGACGAAGCGCGGCCTGATAGTCGCTGGTGGGATGTTGCGAGCGGACCCAGATTCGGACACGCCCCGCCTCATCTTTGTCAGACTGGGTGGCGGCAAGCCGCTGGCGCAGTGGCCCGTTGGGGCCTTCCGCTACGAAGCGGTTGACCTGGTCGGGGACCGAGTTTTCGCCTTCACCGCGTGGGACGTAGACCTTACCGTTGAGGCGATGGGCCACAACGGCGGCGCTCATGACCGCTTCCGCCTTCACCTTGCGCTCTGGCTCGGTTCTCACATCTCCGATGTTAAGGCGGTCCAGTTCTTGCTGGGAGGCACCCTGCACACGGATGGTGGCAGACTGCATAACGAAGATAGGGTCATCGGGGTCTGATTGGTGCGAGTGAGTGACGTTCACCTGTACAGGAGGCAGACCCACCTTGTTGCGCTCCTGGTTCATCATTTCGATGCGATCGAAAACTGTGGGTGTGGCAGACGGGCTAACAACGAAGTCGCAGTGTGGGGCGAGATTCGCTGCAGGCTGGATGACGTGTCGGGCGGGCGGCTGGTTCGGTGCTGTTTCAGACAACGTGGCTCTCCTCCTGCCAGCTACAGCAAATCCAATATGGCTTGTACGTGAAGCTGATAGCGCAGTCCGTCTCAGTCGTTTGAGCCAGCCTCCGGATCGACCTTGGACTCGTCGACGGCCTCATGTGAGCCGTCCGGATTGCGGTAGAGCTTCACACCTTCGCCCTCGGCAGCGGCCTGAGCTTCATCTTCACGGTGTTCTTCGACGTACCCGGGAGTCGCACCGTAGGAGACGTTCGGGCCGACGGCCTTCGAACCCACCTCTTCGAGCTTCTCATTGATCTTCTCGGTCTTGTTCTGCTGATCTTGATCATTGTTCATGTCTCAACACCTCGCTCTGCTCAGATCGTACGTGGCCCTCATGCTACTCCGAACGACGACAGGTGTGGGCTGTAACGGCGCTGCCGGTGCTGTCATCGTGGACAACGTGTTCGAAACGGTTCATGAAAAACCTGGATTTGGCGTATCGCAAAGGTGTTTGAGCGCGCATGATGGTGATACCAGGTTCGAGCACTGACATCCGAGGGGAGGTGCAGCCATGTCTGAGAATCATCAGCCAGAGAACGGGCAGGACGAGTCCTCAACCTTCCCCGCCGAGGCGACCGAGGGTTCCGCTGAACGTTCCGAGTCCGCGCAGAGCCGTCACGACCACGACGACAAGATGGTCGACGAATGGGAAGACGAATCCTTCCCCGCCAGTGATCCACCAGGACACTACTGACCGGGTGCACGAGATCTAACGATAACAAGAGCGCACTGTCACGACAGGCCGAGACATCGGTCCGTTGTGGCCGTGCGCTCATGTTGTGTGGCAAAGCTGTGTTGTGGGACAGGAGAACCGAGAGCCTCATCCTCATGGCAGAATCGGCATCAGTGATCACAACATCGGCAGTGAAGCCGCCTGAGAAGAAGGACGATGCATGCAGACCGGTCTCGACGACTCCCCACAGAATTCCCGCAATCGCCGAGGAGCGACCATTGCACGAACCAGCGCTGCGGTCTTCGCTCTCGCGCTGATGCTGACCGGATGTTCCGGTGGAGATGACGGGGGAGGGGCGGACAGCGCTCCGGCTGCAAGCGACAACACGGACCAAGGCTCCGCTCAGGACCCAAGCAAGGGCACTCAGGGCTCGAGCAAGGACCCCTCTACAGCAGAAAGCATGTCGGTCGAAGACCAGATCGCCTATGGGTGTCGGCTGACCGACAAGATCAAGAATGACTTTCCGGATGGCCAGGCCTGGAAAGGAGCGCGGCTGGATTTGGGTGAAGATCGAGTGCTCTCCGAACTGATGTCTGCCGGAAGTCTCCTCGGTGGTGCTTCTCCGCTGGGCGACCCGGTCAACCAGGAGCTGCAGGATCTGGGTCGAGACCTTGTCGGTGCGGTGAACACCTTGAAGAGAGACGAATTCGCAACTCTTGTCGATTCGACAATCGACACTTGCAAGGACTATCTGTCGACGGATTCCTCGGGTGTTCCTTCCACGACGGACACCTCGGCCAAGGGTCAGATCATCTACGGGTGCAAGCTCGTTGAAAAGACCCTCAAGAAGTATCCCGATGAGACTTCATGGGAATCGGCACCGCCGAAATTCGGACAAGACACAGCGCTGAACGAAATCATGACCGCAGGTTCGCTATTCGGCGGGGGCGCAGGCGGCACAAATGATCCTGTAGATGCAGGGCTGGAAGAGACCGGTTTTGAGCTTGTCAAAGGTGGTTCGCAGCTGGACTACGAAGGCCTGCCCACAACACTCGACCAGGCCCGCGAAGGCTGCTCCGACTTCGACGTGTGAACGGCCGCCGGAACTGTCCGACTTGGCGACCATCGACGTTGATGTGGACGCACCGATCACCATCGGCACCACGGTTGAGCGCTTGCGGAAGGTCGTCCCGGTCTGCGGCGGGCCCTGGGTGCAGGCCTGTCCCCGATGATCGCCTCGGCGCTGAGCGTCATTCCCCGCACGGGGCCGTATCTGGTCGGCATCGTGTGGACCCACACCTTCTGCTCTCCAATCGGATGGAGCTCTGGCAGTTGCACATGAACACCGCACGTGAACTTTGCACGAACTTCGTCGAACGGCCGAAGAATTTGATCGTGTTTCCCACGTCACACGACAACCCTGCTTGTAATGTTTATATATGACTCACCTCTCCGTTCCACGGGACTATGCGAGCACGCTTGTGCAGGCGACTGCTGACAGTACTCTGCTGGGTGCTTACACTCCGCTTCCGGGTGCTTCACCGGTCGCAGCGATACGGCGTTACTTCTGTAAGTACGCGGTGTTCTTCGGGCGAGCAAGCCGCAGCGAATACTGGTGGATCGTGCTGCTCAGCACCGTTGTCTACGGCGTGGGTGGGGCGTTGGCCGGGGCCACCCAGATCACGACAGCCGGGGTGAGTCACTTCGGTGGTGTCATCACCGAAGTCAGCAGAGGGGCAGGGCTGATCGGTACGTTTCTGCTGGTGTACTTTCTCGCGACGATTCTGCCCACCATCAGTCTCAGCGTGCGCAGGCTCCATGACGTGGGCTTGAGCGGGTGGTTCGTTCTTCTCGGGCTCGTCCCAATTTTGGGCTCGATCACGTTGTTCGTTCTCTTCCTGCTGTCGAGCAATCCCGCTGGACAGCGATTCGACAAGCGCTGACGGTATACGCTCACGTCAAGACCACTGTGAGTGCCGCCGTCAGCGATCCCGAGGAGACGAACCATTGACCCAGCCATCCGAGAAGTTCGACGACTCAGACTCCGGCGCACCGTCCGCACCATCTTTGAGTGAAATCACCCCTCCGGAGCTGACCTTCCTCGCGACCATCGACGTCGCTGTCGACGCACCGATCACCATCGGCACCACGGTTGACGGCCTGCGCAAGGTCGTCCCGATCCGCGGCGGAAAGGTCTCAGGCCCGGGACTCAGCGGTGAGGTGCTCGACGCTGGCGCCGACTTCCAGCAGTACCCCAGCGACACCGTGGCCTACCTTGCCGCCGACTACGTGCTGAAGACCGACGATGGACACCACATCCTCGTCGAGAACCGGGCGCTACGCACCGGCAGCAGCAGCGATCTGAACAAGCTGATGAACGGCGAACAGGTCGACCCCGCGCGAATCTACTTTCGCTGCGTTCCACGATTGAGCGCCGACCGGGACAGTCCCTACGCTTGGCTCAGCGACGTCCTGTTCATCGGCTCCGGTGTCCGCAGCCCCAACGGCGTGCGCATCGATATCTTCCAGGTCCACTGACACCTGCCAACTCCACTCGCGCTATCCAGTGTCACAGACGCCGGGCCTATGACCTGACCGTCACGCCGCTGCAGTCTCCCTGGAGACTGGGCGACGGTTCGCTTCGACATCGACTCCGCGCATACCCATCAGCACGACGGCGGCCAGGAGCAGAATAACGCCGACGAAGACGTAGATCGCCTGCGGGCTCCACCCACCATCGAGCAGAGCACCTGTGGCGGTCGGGGCGATGATTGCGCCGAAACGGCCGATGCCGATACCCCAGCCCACGCCGGTCGAGCGCAGTGACGACGAGTAGGACTGCGGGGTCAGGACGTAGAGACCGGCGATGCAGCCGTTGCTGAACATGCCCACCAGGACACCGACGATGACGACGAGCGCAATCCAGTGCGCCGTGAAGATGAAGACGGCCATGAGGATCGCGGCCAGCACGGAGAAGCACATCAGCACCGATCGTGTCGACCAGCGTGAGGTGAAGAGTCCGAAGACGACCGAGCCGATGGCCCCGCCCAAGGTCAGTCCGACGGTGACGACCATCGACAAAGTGTCGGTCAGCCCTGTTTCATTCATCAGACGTGGGGTCCACGAGTTCACGAAGTAGAAGCCGAACATCACGATGAAGAACGTTGCCCAGACGACGACGGTGACCCGCCGGTTGCGACGGTTGAACAGTGACATGATTCCGGTGTCGCCCGATTCGCCGTTTTCGACGACGGGGGTGCCGGAGAGGTCAACCGGATCGCTGTGACCGAGCCTGCGGGCAATCACGCCGAGCTTCTTCAGCGCGTTCTCGGGTCGCCGATTGTAGAGATAGGACGGCGATTCGGGAATGAGCAGCAAGACGAGAACCAGGGAGATCGAGGCCATGATTCCGCCCAGGACGAAGACCGACCTCCAGCCTGACGTGGCGATGAGCGAGATCATGACAGACCCGCCGAGTGCTGCGCCGATGCCGTAGCCGGCGGTGTAGATGCTGATGACCAAGCCGCGACGTTTGCGAGTGGCGTATTCCGCGCAGATGACATTGGTGCCCACGAGGATGCCGCCGATTCCCAGTCCTGTGACGACGCGCCAGATGCCCAGCTGAGCCGCCGAGGTGGCGGTGGCGGAGAGGAAGAGACCGCACATATTGACGACGAGAGCCACAATCGTCATGTTCCGTCGCCCGATCCGGTCCGCAACCGGACCCAAGACCAGAGCGCCGATCGCCATACCCAGAAGCGCCGCACTCATAACGAGCCCGAGTGCTGTCCCCGAGAGCCCGAATTCCTCGGTGACCTGGTTCGAAGAGAAGGAGATCGCCAGGACGTCGTAGCCATCCAGTGCGTTGAGGAGGGTGCAGATGCCGACGATCAGCCATTGATAGGCCGACATCCGTGAGGTGTTGATTCGTTCGCGCAGGTCCACCGCATACTCCGATTCTGTGGTGAGATAAGCACCCGCATCATTGCGGGATACCTATGACGATAGGTAAAGCGTGACGATCAGCACAGTATCAGCGGCGCGAGTCTCGGGCAATGGTTTACCTATGGACATAGGCAAATGCCTATGCCTATAGTGATTCCAAGAACCCACCGCAGTGTTCATGAAAGGAACCACCAAGTGGAGGCAACGACCGCAACCCAGGTGCTCGACGACTTCTCCCTGGAGATGACGGGCAAAGACGTCCCCAGCCTCCAGCAGGCCGCCCATGCGATTCCACAGGGAACACGCGTCAACGTCACCTTCCTCGGCAACGAGAATCTTCAGATGCGAGTCGAGGCCGCCAAGGAAGTCCTCGAGCTCGGGTTCGTACCCGTCCCTCACATCTCGGCCCGCAGGCTGAAGTCAGAGACCGAGCTGCGCGAATTCCTCGATGCGCTGCAGCAGGCCGGGGCCAGTGACCATGTCTTCGTCGTCGGGGGAGACCCTGCGAGTCCCGAAGGCCCCTACTCGGATTCGCTCTCGGTCATTCGCACCGGCCTTCTGCAGGAATACGGCGTGACCGAAGTGGGAATCGCCGGCTACCCCGAGGGCCATCCCGATATCGGCACGGACACCCTCTGGGAGCACATGGAGGCCAAGAGCGCTTCCCTGGCAGAGCAGGGAATGGGCCAGGTCGTGCTCACCCAGTTCGCCTTCGACGCCGAGGCGGTTGTGGCCTGGGTCCATGAAGTGCGCGGCCGCGGTATCGAGGCAGATCTTCGCATCGGCACCCCCGGACCTGCAGGCATCAAGCGACTCCTGGGCTTTGCCCGCCGTTTCGGCGTGGGCACCAGCGCGGGAATCGCGAAGAAGTACGGGTTCTCGCTGACGAACCTCTTGGGCACTGCCGGGCCGGACAGGTTCCTCAAGGATCTGTCCTCTTACGAATCCATCACCTCGGCGTCCTCAGGGGTCAAGACTCACTTCTACACCTTCGGCGGACTCGAGGCAACGGCCGAGTGGGTCCAAGATTTCACCGCACAAGCATAAACGGCAGTCACACAGAGATAAGAACAGAGAGGTTCATCGACCATGACCGACAATCTCCAGCAGATCCTCGATTCGACCAACGCCGTCGACCATCTGCGCAATTCGCAGATCGGGTCCTACATCTATCCGGTCGTCCCCGCCGACTTCACCAACTGGATCAAGGAGCAGAAGGCCTGGCGTGAGACCGCTGTCCTCTACGACCAGTCGCACCACATGGACAACGTGTTCCTCAAAGGCTCCGACGCCATCAAGCTGATCTCCGACACCGCGATCAACTCCGTGGCGAAGTTCGCCGTGAACAAGGCCAAGCAGTACGTGCCCACCACAGCATCTGGCCACGTCATCGGCGACGGCATCCTCTTCCATGAAGCCGAAGATGAGTACGTCTACGTGGGTCGCTCGCCGGCATCGAACTGGCTGCTCTACCACGGTGAGACCGGCGGCTACTCGAACCTCGACATCGAGGTCGACCGCAGGTCCCCATCACGGCCCTACGGTCACGCCGTCAGCCGCCGCTACTACCGCTTCCAGATCCAGGGCCCCAATGCTTGGGCGATCATCGAAAAGCTCAACGGCGGCGAGCTGGAGAAGCTGAAATTCTTCAACATGTCGACCATGTCCATCGCTGGCAAGCAGGTTCGCACCCTGCGCCACGGCATGGCCGGAGCCCCGGGTCTCGAGATCTGGGGACCCTATGAGGACCATGACGTGATCAGGGATGCCATCGTCGAGGCTGGTGCCGAGTTCGGTCTGCTGCCCGTCGGTGCGCGGGCCTACCCATCGAACACGCTGGAGTCGGGATGGATCCCATCGCCGCTGCCGGCCATCTACTCCGGAGAAGCCGAGCGCGGCTACCGCGAATGGCTCGGCGCCGACAGCTACGAAGCCACGGGCACACTGGCGGGATCGTTCGTCTCCGACAATATCGAGGACTACTACCTGACCCCATGGGAGCTTGGCTACGGATCGTTCGTGAAGTTCGACCACGACTTCATCGGCCGCAGCGCACTGGAAGCCATGGATCCCGCAGCGCAGCGCAAGAAGGTGACCCTGGCCTGGGACGCCGACGACCTGGGTGAAGTGCTGGCCTCCCCGCTCAATGTCGATGGACCGAATTACAAGTACTTCGACCTGCCCTTGGCCAACTACGGTTCGGCGAACTACGACTCCGTCGTCGACGCCGATGGCAATGTCGTCGGCTTCTCGATGTTCACCGGCTACTCAGCCAATGAGCGCCGAGGTCTGTCCTTGGCCACGGTCAATCCTGATGTTCCCGAGGGCGCTGAGCTCAAGGTCGTCTGGGGCGAACCCGATGGCGGCACCTCGAAGGCATCGGTGGAGAAGCACGAGCAGACCGAGGTCGGCGTCGTCGTCAGCCCCGTTCCGTATTCGACGGTTGCACGCCAGACCTACCGTGGCGGATGGCGCACCGGCCAAGACGTCTGAGAGTTGTAGTCTGAGGGGGTTCGGGCAGTGCGCCCGAACCCCCTCGCTGATTCACAGAATAGGAACCACGATGAGTCTCCGAAGCGCTCTGCTGGCCCTGCTGCGCATCGGCCCGATGTCCGGCTACGAGCTGCAGAAGCAGTTCTCCCATTCCGTCGGCCATGTGTGGCATGCACCCGACTCTCAGATCTACCCGGAGTTGCGGAAGATGGCGAGCGAAGAGCTCATCATCGCCGAGGAGCAGACTCGCGGCTCCGCGGGCATGCGCCGCGTCTATCACGTCACCGAGGCAGGGGAGCGTGCCTTTACAGACTGGATGAACGGTCCGCTGAAGTACCAACGCACCCGCGATGCCGCCCACCTGAGAGCCGCCTACCTCGAGTCAGCCGATCAGGATGCGGTCTACGCCTTCCTCAACGAACACATCAATCACTGGCAAACAGAGCTGAAGGTATGGGAGGACGAGATCGCCACCATCGAGGCTCTCGAATCGCCCATGCTCAACCGTCGCCTGGCGGTCACAGCCGATGAAGATCGTGAAGAGACGATCGCCTACAAGAAGTTCGCCTACGAAGGACTGGCCGCCCGCGCACGATCTGAGATCGACTGGGCAAAGCGGGGGCTGAAGCTCAGTCAGTCACTCGAGAACGCTGGCTCGAAGAATCACAGATAGTCACCTCGTCGGTGGGATCACCGTGAGGCCAGTGCGATGGTCTCCTGCTGTTCTGCCCGCCTGCGCAGACGTCTGTCGCACTCGACCAGGATGCGCAGGAACAGACCGCCTGCGATGAGTCCGGCGATGAGGTCGGTGGCCCAATGCCAACCGAGGAGGAACGAGACCACCACGGAGTTGACGCTGATGGCCACCACGACCCAAGTCAGTATGCGCACGAGTCGTTGGGAGGCATTGCTGTAGTGGGCGATCAGGTAGACGGCCGCACCATAGATGAGCACCGCCTCGGCGGCGTGACCGGAGGGGAAGCTGATGCCGCGGTTGCCGACGTCGAGGAGCCCTCCCTGGAAGAACCTCGGATCGTGCAGAGTTGTCGACGGCCGAGCCAGCAACACCTTCAGGCTGCCGACGCCGAGGTAGAACGCCGCCTCGGTCGCCAAAGCGAAACCAATGGGCCGCCACGACTGGTTTTGGCGAGCAAGCACAATCGCCACGATTGCCAAGACGGGCAGACAGACGGCCTGGCCGGCAATGCGATCCAGAACATTCTGTGCGAACCAGACCAGATCAGGATTGAAGAGATAGAGCCACCGTCGGTTGAGTAGGTAGTCATAGACCCGCAAGGGCCCAGCGGCGGCGATGGCCACCACGACAAAAGCAGTCGCAAGTGCCCAAATTGAGGTTGCCCGAGTAAGCCATCCCTTACTCTGCGCCTGGAATCGGTCAGGACCGGGGGAAAGGCCGATCGGACCATCAGGCGTCGTACGCGAATCGACAACCATCACAGATGAGTTTAGACGCTTCAAAGTACCGACATGGAAACAAGCGAATAACGAATATCGAACCATTGTGAATAACTGGCGCTGGACACCCATTGGCTCTATGACGCAGATCACGTAGCATCAGGTATGGACGTCGTCGACTTTGTTCCTCAGCGTGATCAGTTCGTCTACACCTTCGGCGGTGCAGCACCCGCCGCAACAATCCAGCCCGGCACAGCACTGAGACTGTGGTCCGAGGACGCATTCAACAATGCGATCACCTCGAAATCGGATGTGCCCAGCAGCAAGCTTGATCCACGAATCCTCAATCCCCAAACGGGTCCGTTCTATATCGAAGGAGCCGAACCGGGAGACACACTGGCCGTTCATATTGTGGAGCTGACTCCGGCCCGAAGTTGGGGTGCCTCTGCCACGATCCCGTTCTTCGGCGGATTGACCATGACTGACCGGACCAGCCTTCTCCACGATGCCCTGCCCGAGGCTGTGTGGATCTACGAGATCGATTCGGCAGCACAGACGGTGGGATTTCAGACACGACGCGGCGATTTTGAGCTGGCTCTGCCCCTCGAACCGATGTTGGGCACCGTCGGTGTGGCTCCGGCCGGCAGCGAGGTGTTCTCCTCGCTGACGCCCGAACGGTTCGGCGGCAACATGGACACCCCTGAGATGAAGGTCGGCACCACCGCCTACTTCAACGTCAACGTCGACGGAGCGATGTTCTCCCTCGGAGACGGCCACTACCGGCAAGGCGAGGGAGAGGCGTGCGGGACCGCGGTCGAAGGGGCCATGAACTCAACCGTCATCGTCGACCTCATCAAGGGAGGTGGACCCGTTTGGCCGCGACTGGAGAACGACAGTCACTGGATGATCGTCGGATCCTCACGGCCGATGGAAGATTCCTGGAGAATCTCGCAGGTGCAGATGATCCATTGGCTCAGCGAACTCTTTGAATTGGAGACGATGGATGCCTACCAGCTGCTGACGCAGATCTCCCTGGTGCCGGTCGCCAACGTCGTCGACACCAACTACAGCGTCGTGACGAAGGTGTCGAAGGATCTTCTGCCGCAGCGCAGCGCCTTCGGCGGAATCCACGCGGACCTGCGCGAGCGTGCACGGTCGTTGATGTAGCAACTGCGAGGCACAGAGGAGAGGGGACCGCCGTGGACTTGAAGATCGGTGGGAAGACAGCGATGGTCACCGGAGGCACGCGCGGAATCGGGCGTGCCATCGTCGAGGCGTTCCATGCAGAAGGCGCCAATGTGGCCTTCTGCGCACGGAATGCAGCGGAAGTCGCCGAGGTGGAGGACTCCCTGTCCGCGAATGCGCGGGTCATCGGCACCGTCCTCGACGTCAGAGACGGGGACGCACTGAGGGCGTGGGTTGAAGCCACAGCTTCGGAATTCGGCGAAATAGACATGGTCGTCAACAGCGTGAGCGCACTGGCGATCCCTGACACCGAAGAGAACTGGCATGAGTCATTCAACGTCGACATGATGGGAACGGTCCACTTGTCCAAAGCTGTGCTCCCGTACCTGGAGAACAGCGAGGTCGCCTCCCTGATCTCCATCTCGAGTGTCTCGGGACGTGAGGCGGACTTCGCGTCCGGACCTTACGGAACGATGAAGTCCGCGATCATCGGCTACATGGCCGGGCTGGCGCTGAGCCTGGCAGACAAGGGCATCAGAGTGAATACGGTGTCACCGGGCAACACCTATCACCAAGATGGTGTGTGGCCGGGGATCGAGAAGAGCGATCCCGAGTTGTTCGCTCAGGCGATGGGGCTCAACCCGACAGGTCGTATGGGTACACCCGAGGAGACAGCGGCGAGCGTTGTCTTCCTGTCGAGCCCGCTGTCGAGCCGAACCTCAGGAGCGAATCTCCTGATTGACGGTGCGTTGACGCGTGGGATCCAGTTCTGACCTCACCACGACCTATCAGTCGCGGGAGTCGTCTCCGTCGCCGGAGTCGTCGTGCTGATCCTCGACGCCGGAAGTGGGCTCGTCGCCGGTCGTGTGGTTCTCCGCGTCCCCGTGTGTCTCAGCAGTGTTGTCCTTCACGCCGAAATCGTCTGCATCGGCGACTTCCGAGGTTGGTGCCGCTTCGGCAGCTTTGTCGAGATTCTTAGTGGCGTTGCGGATACCGTCTTCGATCGGCACGATGATCACCCTTCGCGATGGAGTGGGAAGTCATGTCGAGTCTACGCGCGACATAATGCGGTGGCATAGAGCTGGGAGCGGGGAACCTCGGTTGAGATTCCCCACTCCCATTCAGCTATAGATTCGGGGTAAGGCCCCTTAAACCAAGTAGCTCAGGTCAGTAGACAATGATGGGTTTGATCGTCGAGCCTGACTCGCTGTCGGCGAACGCCTGGTTGATGTCCTTGAAATCGTAGGTCTTGACGAGCTTGTCGAACGGGAACATTCCACGCTCGTGCAGCGAGATCAGCTTGGGGATGAACTCGCGAGGCAAGGCATCGCCTTCAACGACCATCGAAACGTTGATGCCGCTGGTCAGCAGCGTCCCGATATCGAAAGGAGCTTCGGTGCCGAGCTTTGCTGCGCCAACGAGTGCGCCGTGGCCGCGCAGAGCCAGCGACTTGGTCATCTGTGAGAACACCTGTGGCACGCCTGTGGTGTCGAGCGCGTAACTGACGCCGCGGCCGCCGGTGATCTCGCGGATGGCCTCCACCGGGTCGGTTTCCTTGGAGTTGACGACGTGGGTTGCGCCGAGTTCCTTCGCGAATTCGAGGCGTGACGGGATGATGTCGACCATGATGATCGTCGTGGCGCCGGCGGCTTTGGCCGCGAGCATACCGGCCAGTCCAACGGCACCTGTGCCGAACACCGCGATGGACTCGCCCGGTGAGGGCTTGAGCACGTTGAGGACTGCGCCGGATCCGGTCATGATGCCGCAGCCCAAGGGGCCGAGGAGTTCGACCGGAGCATCGTCATCGACCTTCACGGCGTTGCGAGCGCGGACGTTCGAGGCGGTAGCGAACGAGGACTGTCCGAAGAAGTTCGAGGACACGGGGCTGCCGTTGTCATCGAACATCTTGCTTCCGTCTTTCCTGCTGCCGCCGAAGTTAAGGTCGTAGAACTCGACGCAGTACTGGGGGTGTCCGGCGGTGCAGTTCTCGCAAACTCCGCAGGACGCAGGAGCCAGAACAACTTTGTCGCCCACCTTGAGATCGACGACATCGGCACCGACAGCTTCGACGATTCCCGAGCCTTCGTGTCCGAGCACGGCAGGAAGGGGAGTGGGGTACCACTGGTCGCGGACGATCGCGTCGGTGTGGCAGACACCGGAAGCGACCATGCGAACCGTGATTTCGTCAGCATGGGGTTCGTCGAGGGTGAGTTCGCGGATGTCCAAATCCGTCTGTGGCGCTGTAGCGACTGCAGCATTGACCTTCATAGTTCCTCCTCATAGAGCAAGCAGAGAACAATTGGCCGCTACCGCCAGTTCTAAGACCTCTTCACAGGGGGAGAAGTGCAACCGGCCATTGGTAGCTCAGGGCCAATCTGTTCAATTTCAACTATATCAATGAACGCTTATATGGGAGGTGTCTGTCGCGTCACGTCAAGGCGCTCGGCCAATGTGCCTATTCCCAGGCCGCTTGGTCGGCAAAAGCCACCACTTCACCGACGTCGCCGCCCTCAGCCGACCGTCCCAATCGTCGATGGATTCGGGCGTGCTGTCCATACTGCGATTTTCCTCTATGGCACGGCATTAGACAATGAAATCCTCACAGCCCCAGCACCCGCACAGCGTTGTCCTTCATGATCAGCGGCACGGCTTCCTCCTTGATGCCCAGGCCCTCGAAGTCGTTGATCCAGCGTTCGGGGGTGATGAGGGGGAAGTCGGAGCCGAAGAGCGTCTTCGTCTTCAGCATCGAGCCGATGGCGCGAGTCAGCTGTGGTGGGAAGTACTTCGGTGACCATCCGGAGAGGTCGATGAACACGTTGGCCTTGTGCGTGGCGATCGAGATCGACGCATCGGCCCAGGGCACGGATGGGTGCGCGAGGATCATCGTCAGCGTGGGGAAGTCCGCGGCCACATCGTCGAGGAGCATCGGGTCGGAGTAGCGCATTTTGATGCCGCGTCCGCCGGGAAGTCCGGCACCGATTCCGGTCTGCCCGGTGTGGAAGAGCGTGACCAATCCGTGTTCTGCGCAGGCTTCGTAGATCGGGTAGTACGTGCGGTCGCTGGGGTCGAATCCCTGCAGGCTGGGGTGGAACTTCATGCCCCTGACCCCGTAGTTACTCGCAAGATCGTGGATCCGCGCGATCGCCTCGGCGGTGTTGAGGGGATCGACGGAACCGAAGGGGATGAGGACGTCGTTGTGTTCGGCGGCCTTCTCCGCGATCATCTCCGACGACACTGGGGGATGATCACCCAGCGCGGTCCTCGCGTCGACGGTGAAGATCACGGCTGCCATGTTCCGCTCCCGGTAGTAGGCGGCGAGGTCATCGACCGTGGGTGTGCGGGGGACCGGGGCCTTGAAGTACCCCGCCGAGGCGTCGAGGAGTTCCCGATCCAGTGAAGTGTGCTGGTGGTCATCGGCCTCGACATGCGTGTGCACGTCGATCGCGGTGACCTTCGAGAGGTCGATATTGGGTTGGTAGATCACGTGTGTCCTTCCGGTAGTGAGATCGTCGGCACAGTAGTCGTGCGTGGCTGGCTCTACGGCAGCTCTCCGTACTTGCGTTTGAGGGCGATGAGTTCGAGCAGCATCTCGTCGCGCTGCTTGGCCATGAGCACCGGATCCTTGCCCTCGAGTTCATCGTCGACACCGGCGACGAGCTTGTCCGTCAATTCCTCGCCGAGGCGGACCTGCCCCAAGTCACGCATCCACACCTCCTGCGGTGGCCCGAGATGCTCGAGCACATGCCGCATCCCTCCCGGTCCTCCGGAAAGTCCCTGCTGCACGAGGGGACCGAGGATCGCCCAGCGCAGACCGGGCCCGTAGGAGATCGCCGTATCGATGTCCTCGACCGAGACCATGCCACGGTCGACGAGCGAATACGCCTCCTGCCACAGGGCCGCCTGCAGACGGTTCGTGACGTGTCCGGGCAGTTCCGCGCGCACGAGGATCGGCTTCTTCCCGATCGATCGGTAGATCTCCAAGCCGCGCTCGACCACCTCGGCGGGAGTGGCCGGTGTCGGCACGAGTTCGACGAGGGGAACCAAATGCGCCGGGTTGAACGGGTGTCCGACGACGATCCGCTCCGGATTCTTCGTTGCTGTGGCCGCCAGCTCGCTCGGTGCGAACCCGGAGGTTGAGGAGGCGATGATCGCAGAAGCGGGCGCTGCGGCGTCAGTCTCGGCGAGCATGGACTGCTTGATATCGAGGCGCTCGGGGCCGTTCTCCTGGACGAAATCAGCATCACTGACCGACTCGGTCAAGGAACCTGCGAAGTGCAGGCGCTCCATCGCCGAGGTGATGTCAGCTTCCCCGGTCACCTTAAGGTTGGCCTCGACCTGGGAGCGCAACCTGGCTTCGGCGCCCTCGGCCGGGTCGAAGGCGGTGACCGTGTGCCCGGTGGCGAGGAATCCCGTCGCCCACGCAGCACCGATGACACCGGTGCCGAGGATCGCGACTGTGAGCGTCTCACTCATGCGTCCACCTTCGCCTTCCGTGCCTTCGCGTAGTCCACATACTCGTCGAGTGACCGCGGATCCTGCAAAGCCCCGGCGCTCGCCACCGACTCGGCGGTCGCCCCCTGGACTATGCGTTTGACCGGGACCTCGAGTTTCTTGCCCGTGCGCCCCAGCGGAATCCGGGTCACCGGCACAACCTCGTCCGGTGCATGCCTGGGGGACAGGCGTGACTTCAGCTCGGTCCTAATCCGCGCGGACAACGCGTCAGTGAACGACACCCCGTCCTCGGTCTGGACGAAGAGGACGAGCTCGCCCATCCCGCCATCGGGATCCTCAAGGTGGATGACCAGGGCATCGGACACCTCGGCGAAGGTGTCGAGGACCGAGTAGAAGTCCGCGGTGCCCAACCGCACCCCGCCCCGATTGAGCGTGGCGTCCGAGCGTCCGGTGACCACGACCCCACCGTCGGTGGTGAACCGTGCCCAGTCGCCGTGGCGCCAGACGCCGGGGTATTTGTCGAAGTACGCAGCCTCATAGCGGACATCACCCTCGGGGCCCCAGAACGTCACTGGCATCGATGGCACCGGCTGGGTGAAGACGAGTTCTCCCAGGTCATCACGAACTTCGTTGCCTGACGCGTCGAAGGCGGTGGCGGCGAACCCAAGGGAGACTCCCGACATCTCACCGGAGTAGACCGGGGTCAGCGGGGATGCCTGGAGGATGCCGGTGCACACATCGGTGCCGCCGCAGCCTACGTTGAGCAGCACGCCCTGGCCGAATTGGTCCATGACCCACTCGTAGCCCTCGGCGGGCAGTGGTGCACCGGCGGCTCCGAACTGGGAGACCGCGGACAGGTCGAACTCCTCGGTGGGGTTGAACCCGGCCTTGCGCGCGGACATGATCGCCCCGGGCGCCACACCCATGAGCGTGGCCTTCGTGTTCGCGGCGATGCGCCAGAGTTCCTTCGGGTCCGGGTAGTTCGGGTTGCCGTCGATCATGACGATGCCCGAGCCGAGGAGCAGCCCGCCGACGAGGGTGTTCCACATCATCCACGCGGTCGTGGAGAACCAGCAGAACTGGCTGCCGGGCCCCAGGTCGAAGTGCAGGGCGTGGTTCTTCAACGTCTCGAGCAGGATGCCGCCATGGCTGTGGACGATGGCCTTCGGCTTGCCCGTCGTGCCCGAGGAGAAGAGGATGAACAGAGGATGGTCGAACGGCACAGGTTCGAATTCCAATTCCGCCGAGGTGGCTCCACCATCCGCGCTCGCCGAGGTTGCCCCGAGTCCCGCATAGTCGACGACGTCGATCGCGTGCTCGAGTCCCGACCCGGACGTGAACGCCTCGCGTGAGTTTTTGTCGAGGCTGAAGTCCCCGTAGCCAACGGTCACGAGGTGGGTCAGGCTGGGGAGGGCGGCGACCACCTCGGCGAGTTCGCCGGTGCGGTCGACGGCCTTGTTGCCGTACATGTACCCGGAGATCGCCAGCAGCACTGTCGGCTCGACCTGGCTGAAGCGGTCGATGACGGACTGGGTGCCGAATTCGGGGGCGCAGCTGGCCCAGATTGCGCCGATGCTTGCCGTGGCGAGGAACGCGACGAGTGCCTCGGGCTGGTTGGGCAGATACCCGATGACGCGGTCACCCTTCTTCACACCCAAGGACACGAGCCCGGCACGGACACGGGCCACCTCGGCGCGCAGCTGCGCGAACGTCAGCGTGGGGTCCTCGCGGGTCTGGGACACCGCGGTCACGGCCACGTCGTCGGCCTGTTCGGGAGTGCCGAATGAGTGTTCGGCGTAGTTGAGCGTTGCACCGGTGAACCAGCGCGCGTGCGGCATGACCCGCTCCTCGAGCACCGAGGTGTACGGGGTGTGGGACTGGACACCGAAGTACTCCCAGACTGATTTCCAGAAGTCCTCGATGTCGGTGATCGACCAGGTATAGAGCTCATCCCAGCCGGTGAACGAGTAACCGAACTTGGCATTGACCCAGCCGAGGAAGTCACCGATCCGGCTGGTCTCGAGAGCGTCGGAGGGAACCTCGCGGATGATTGTCGACATGTCAGCTCCTCTCACTTGTTCACTTTGGGGCCGGAGCCGTCGAGAAAGGCGCGCATGAGGTCCTTGGCCTCGGTGCTCGACTGGGCGACGGTGGCCATGAGGGACTCCATCATGTAGCCCTCGTCGCGGCCGGATTCGACGATGCGCGGCAGCGCCTGGGTGATCGCATAGTTCGTTACCGGGGAGTTCGAAGCGATCGAAGCGGCCAGTTCACGGGCCTTGGCCAAACCTTCACCGGCGCCGACTCGGTAGTTGACGAGTCCGATGGACTCCGCCTCAGCGGCGTTGAAGCGACGCCCGGTGAGCATCATGTCCTGGACGCGGGACAGTCCGATGAGGCGGGGGACGCGGACAGAGGCACCGCCGCCGACGAAGAGGCCGCGCTTGCCCTCGGGCAAAGCGAAGTACGCGGATTCATCGGCCACGCGCAGATGAGCGGCCGAGGCGAGTTCGAGTCCGCCGCCGATGACTCCGCCCTGGAGGACCGCGACGACGGGGATCTGGGATTCGGTGATCCGGTTCATCGTCGTGTGCCAGCCGCGCGAGTGGTGGAGGCCTGCCACGGCGTCGCGTTCGGCCATCTCGGACAGGTCGAGGCCGGCGCAGAAGTGATCGCCGGTGGAGTTGAGGATGATCGCGGAGACCTCGGGCGGAGTGCGGAAGAACTCGCCGAGGCTGGCCACCGTCGCATCATCCAGTGCGTTGCGCTTGGCGGGGCGATCGAGGGTGAGGATGCCGATGTCGCCCTCGGCTGTGAAGCGCAGGGTGTCCGAGATGTCGACGGTGGTCGGCTGCGTGGAGCTGCCGTCACCGTCGGGGGCGTTGGTGAGGTGGGTGGTGGGGAGGTCGGTCATGCGTTGTCCTTTGGTGGTGCAGCTGGTGCTGAGTTGTCAGTATTCGAGGTGGCGGGGTCTGAGCTGCTGGTGTTCGCGTGGGCGCCGAGTCCGCCGGTGGTGCGCAGGGAGACCTTGTGGACTTTTCCGGAGCCGGTGCGTGGCAGGGACTCGACGAAGTCGAAGTACTGCGGAACCTTGTACTTGGCCAGGCGGGTCAGAAGGAAGTCGCGCAGTTTGGCAGCGCTCGGCGGCTGCGAGCCAGCCTCGGCGGAGACGACGATGAATGCGTGTCCGACCTCGCCCCAGCGCTCATCGGCCGCGGCGACGACGGCGGCCTCGGCGACTGCTGGGTGGTCGAAGAGGCTGGATTCCACCTCGGCGGGGTAGACGTTCTCTCCACCGGAGATGAACATATCTTTGAGCCGGTCGACGATGAAGAGGAATCCGTCGGCGTCGAGGTAGCCGATGTCGCCGGTGTGGAACCAGCCGCCGGGGGAGAACGCAGCATCCGTGGCGGCCTGGTTGTTCCAATAGCCGCTGGTGACATTGGGCCCGCGAACGACGATCTCACCGTTGACTCCCGCCGAGCAGGCGTTGCCAGAGGCATCGCGGACCTCGACCTCGGTGAACGGCACGGCCCGTCCTGCCGAGCCTGCCTTGTCCAGGGCGAACGCTGCGGGCAGGAAGGTGCAGCCGGGGGAGGTCTCGGTGAGTCCGTAGCCCTGGCAGAACATGATGTCCTTCGCCTGATACTCCTGGATCAGGGAGACAGGGATCGGGGCGCCACCGGAGTTGACGAACCTCAGCGATGACAGGTCAGCGCTCTCCCACCTCGGCGACTGGAGCATATCGGCGAACATGGTCGTCACACCGGCCATCCAGGTCAGCCCCTCGTGCTCGATGGCATCGAAGGCCCGGTCCACGTTCCACTTGGACTCGAGGAGCATGCGCGAACCGCGCAGGTAGCTGGTCATCACCTGCTGGTCGAGGCCGATGACGTGGAAGAGGGGAGCGGTGACCAGCGTGACGTCGGCGGCGGTGAGATCGGAGTTGAGGAGGAGGTTGAAGGAGTTCCACAGCAGGTTCGCATGCGTGAGCACCGCGCCCTTCGGCCGTCCCGTGGTCCCGGAGGTGAAGAGCAGGAACGCCGGTTCGTCACCGGTGACCTCGGCCGCAGGGACGACAGGCACCGTCGCCGAGGTGGCCGCCGGGTCCCAGTCCACCGTGTCCCGGGCGACGTCGACGCTCAATCCCTCGGCGGTCGCGGCATGCTCGGGGGCGATGATGAGCAGGGACACCTCGGCATTGGACAGTTGATAGTCGAGTTCGGCCGGGGCCAGGCGCCAGTTGAGAGGGATGAAGATGGCTCCCAGGCGCAGGCAGGCCAGCAGGACTTCGATGAGCGCTGGGTGGTTGGGTCCGAGGTAGGCCACCCGGTCACCTCGGCGAATGCCACGTGCATGGAGATCGGCAGCACGGGTCAGCGTGCGTTCGTGCATCTGGACGTAGGAGTAGTCGATGCCGGCGAAGGTGATCGCGGTCTTCTCGCCGTAGTCGATGGCCTGGCGTTCGGAGAGCCGGGCCATGCTGGGGTGGGTGAAGGTCAAGGAATCGGTCCTTCCATGGCTGCTGGTGGGGTGTCGGTCGCCGATGCGGTGCCGGTGGCAGCTGGAGTCTCGGCGAAGTTCTGTTCGGACAGGGTCCGTGATTTCGTCTCTCCCAGGCGCCAGATGCAGAAGATGCTGATGGCGGCGACGATGAGGATGACGATGGAGAGCGGAATGGTCGACGGCGAACCGGTCGAATTCAGAATGGCAGCAAAGAGGACGGGTGAGATGCCCGCGCCGATGCCGGCGATCTGGTAGCCCAGCGAGGCACCGGTGTAGCGGTGCTCGGTGTCGAAGAGCTCCGAGTAGAGGCCTGCCAGTGGGCCGTAGATCATCGGGTGGATGACGCCCTGGCCGATGACCATGCCGATGGTGATGATGAGACCGTTCTTCGTCTCCAGCATGGGGAAGAGGGCGAAGCCCCAAACGGCGATGAGCACGGCACCGGCGATGACGAGTGGTCGGCGTCCGATTGTGTCGGAGAGGCGGGACCAGCCGATAATGCCGAAGATCGCGAAGAAGGAGGAGAAGGACAGGGCGTTGAGAATCGTCTGTCGTTCGATGCCGATCTGCACGCCGTAGGCGATGGAGTAGGTGGTGAGCAGACCCTGGAACATGAACGCGGACAGGCCCACGCCGACCGCGAGCAACAGGGTGAGCGGCTGCTTGCGCAGGGTCGCGATGATCGGGATGCCACGCTTCGGTGTGCGCTTCTTCGCGGCGAGGAACTCCGGTGATTCGTCGACGGCGGAGCGGACGATGACGCCGACGATGAGCAGGATGACTGAGGCGAGGAAGGGCAGGCGCCAACCCCAGGCGATGAAGGCATCCGGGCCCATGGCTGCCAGAGTGCCGGCGATGACGAGTGCGGAGACCAATTGGCCGGTGGGTGCTCCGGCGCTGGTGAAGCTGGCCCAGAAGCCGCGGTTCTTGGTGGCGTGCTCGGCGGACATGAGCATGGCGCCGCCCCATTCGCCGCCGATGGCGACACCCTGGATGACGCGGATGAGGATGAGGAGGACCGGCGCGATGAGTCCGGCCTGGTCGTAGGTGGGCAGCAGGCCGATTGCGGTCGAGGCGATGCCGATGGTGAACATGCTGAGGACGAGCATGCGTTTGCGGCCCAGCTTGTCGCCGAAGTGGCCGAAGATGATGCCGCCCAGGGGACGGGCGAGGTAGCCGGTGGCGAAGGTCGCCAGGCTGGCCAGTGTGCCGACTGCTGGGGTGAGGTTGGAGAAGAAGACGTCTTTGAAGACGAGTGCGGCGCAGACGGAGTAGACGAAGAAGTCGTAGTACTCGATGACACTGCCCAGATACGCCGAGGCGGCTGCTCGTTTGAGCATCGGTGTCGATTTCTCTGGCGATTTCGTGGAAGCCATGTGATCCTCGCTGATTGTGTGGCTTGGATGGTTGCGGTGCGTGCTGGGGGAGGAAGCCCGATCGTCGCTGACCGGGCCCGCATCGATACTATGCAACACAATGTTGTCACGTCAATGAATTGCGATACATGCATCGTTCGCGGTCGGCCGGAGACCGTAAAGTAAGGGCATGACGGTTCAGCCTCAGTCACTCTTCTTCGCGCTCGCCGGCCTGCACATGCTCGATGACCCCAGGCCGCTCAGTGGTGCCTCGATCGTCTTCGTCATGGGCAAGCTCGGGGTAGGGGAGTCGGCTTCGAGGTCGGTGCTCCAGCGGATGACGGCAAAGAAGTTCATCGTGCGGCACAAGGAGGGTCGCAAGACCTTCTATACGCTCTCTGACCGAGGCCGGACGATTCTGCGCGAGGGCCAGGAGAAGATGTTCGCCGGTTGGCAGCCACAGGATTGGGACGGAAGGTGGACCTTCGTGCGTGTCCAGGTGCCAGAGTCGAAGCGGACGCTAAGGCACCAGATGGCGTCGCGCCTGTCGTGGGCTGGCTTCGCTCAGGTGGACGGCGGCCCTTGGGTCGCGCCAGGACCGCATGATGTTGCCACGATACTGGGGCCGGAGCAATCCGAGATCTCCCCAATTGCTGTCTATGGCGAGCCGCAGCCCCCGACCACTGATGAAATGCTTGTCAGCGCGTTCGACTTGGAGGCGTTGGCTGCCGACTATGAGGCGTTTGGCGAGAAGTGGCGTGCTGTAGATCCTGAGTCACTGTCGCCGATAGAAGCGCTAGTCAAGCGTGTTGAGCTCCACTTCGACTGGCTGACTCTGACACGGACTGACCCGCAATTGCCGGGGCGCCTGCTTCCGGAGAGGTGGCCTGGGGCTGCGCTGGGAGAGCTATTTCATGCGGGAAATGACGAATTGTGCACTAGAGAAGCCTCTCAAATGCACAAATTCGTGAATGGCGAGTTGGATTCTTCACCCACTATGAATTGATCTGCAGTCATGGCGGTCCAAATTTCCGGCTAGTGACTAGAGCCAGGAAATACCTGGAGCGAGAAGAACATGGGAGGGGATACTGACATGCTCCTCCTTAACAAGAAGCGTGGCTGGAAGACTCCTGCCTATTTCTCTTGGGACGAGTTCGCGAGCAAGCGACCACAGGGCATTGGGCGAGGATGATGAAGTCGGTTAAGAGAGCTGCGCGATGAGTTGGTTGAAGCGACATTGGACAGGAATCACATTATCCTTCGGGCTTATGATCGTAGTGCTTTCTATGATCCTGCATGGGCTCAGCCTGTCGAGGTTAAAGCAGGGGGACTTCTTCAGTTCCGACTTGTGTCCGCAACCTCCACCGGGGCAGCCGCTCGAATACGGTGGTCAACTCACCGGCTCCGTGTTTCCTCCTTCGATCACTTGCACGGTTGGATCGCAGGACTCCGGGTGGGAAGAATCCCAGACGACCTACGATGTTCTCGCAACTTGGCCATTCTTCATCGGCATCGCGGTCTGTGTGCTGAGCGTGATTTTCTTGGTCATTCGTCGGAGACGACAGCGCAAGCGCGATTGGGGATAAGGCTCGGCCTGGGAGAAAATCCATGGTGGTGGAGAGTGGCTGCGTACGCTTAGGCGAACGCAGCCACTCGCACATTTCACCGTTAAGACGCTTGCTCGCTTGGCCTGCATGTGAAGCCTAGTTCTGAAATGTTTGCATTTGGGTACTGAAACTGACAAATGCTGTCAAGCGGGTTACGTTTCAACGGATTGGACACATATGCCTAGCGACTCCGAGAACCCCACAGACGCCCTATTCGGCCAGATCCTCGGTTACGTGCGAGTCAGCACTGCTGTGAGCTTCAGCGATAATTGGCGGTGTTCTGTCAACACTTCGTGGCTCGTGGGCCTGGACTGGGAACGGGGCAATTCTCCGTTGCTTATTGCTCAGGTACATCCTTGACAACTCTGTCCGTCGCTAGCAACGTTCTGTCACCGGCCCGCAGAGTTCCCAGACCTTGTGACGTGAAGAGGTCAGGAACTGCGACGATGCCCGAGCCCTCGGCAGGGTAGCCCCTGGCGATGCTGCCGGTGGCTGTGTTGTGGACCCGCAGACTCTCGCCCTCGCGCAGATAGATGAGCCCGCCGACGGCAGCCTCTAAGACCACGGGCTCGGGCAGAGAGACGGGCAGTTCGTTCGTGCCCGTCTCATCGATGACCGTCAGGCCCTGCTCGTCCCTCGTGATGATCATCTCCGAGTTCGCATCTCGAGCGATCTCGCTGGCGGACTCGTCGAGGACATCACCAGTTTCTGCATCGATGACGGGCCCGGACCCATCGTCGGCATCGAGGTGAATGAGACCGTCGACCTGTTCGGGGAAGGCTGTAAGCCCCTCGACGCTCCAGTCGTGATCCGCCAGCGGAATCTCCCACGCGGTGTCTCCTCCGTTCGAGGCGGAGAGAGTGTCCTGACCAACGCTGAGGATGGTTCCCTGATATTCGCCGAGGACGCGCGATGTCGAGGATTCGGCACTTGCAACTCCACCGGTATCGGGGTCGAGTGCCACGGTCTCGCCCTGATCAGCAGCCGAGAAGACTACCCCCGGGCCCTGCATCGGACCGGGCACGTCGCTCGGGCCCCACCGTTGCTCCCCCGTTTCGAGGTCATAGGCGGTGGCCGTCACCTCGGTGTCGCAGGTTTTATCGGATGCCGAATCGGTGAGCACTGCCAACGGCGTCCCCTCACTGTCGGCGGTGACACTGAAGCCGGTGCAGCCCGTGGGGCGTGGGGCCTGCCACAGGGTGGTGCCGTTTTTGTCAACAGCGCTGAAGTCCAAATGGTCGTCACCGCTTCCTGCGGACAGGAACACATCGCCGTGGTGCTTGACGTCGAGATCCCAGCCCGGCTCTACGAGCTCGAGCGGTTCGACGATCAGGGGCAACTGCAGATCGGAGGCATCGACCTCGTCGAGTTCCGTACCGACCTGCCTCGGTTCGCGTTCGAACTCGGGT
This sequence comes from Brevibacterium sp. BDJS002, assembly GCF_028201555.1. Lineage (NCBI taxonomy): Bacteria > Bacillati > Actinomycetota > Actinomycetes > Micrococcales > Brevibacteriaceae > Brevibacterium > Brevibacterium sp. BDJS002. Next base: position 1,560,988 of record NZ_CP116392.1, read on the forward strand.
GGTGCCTCGGTCGAGGTGCAGCCGAGGAGAGCCAGCGTGGTGCTCAGGCCGACGGCTATAGTGACGAGTCTGCGCCTGGCCATCAGGGTCTCGGCTCGTCTCTGACCTGCTTTGGAGCCTTTGCAGTCTCCGACCCGGTCACCGTTGCCGTTCCCGTCGCAGTCTCCGTCGGCTCCTGGCCCTCTTCCCTGCCCGTCCTGTCCCTGTTGCGTCGGCGTTCATGACTGAACCACAGGGCGATGGCGACGATTGCCAAGAGGCAGACGACGAGGATGTCGAGCGTGGTCGAGGTCCAGGAGCCCGCCCATTCCTGAATATGGGCAAGGGTGGACGTCGAGACCAGGGACGGTGCCGAGACAAGACCGTTCGTCATCCAGAAGACGATGCCGATGAGGATCATCAGGGCTCCGGTGACCATCGAGATGACGGGTAGCCGGCGGCCGAAGAAGTTGACCGAGCCTCCGCGCATGACCGACCTGGCACGTGGCCCTATCCGCGACCACAGGGCCGCGATGATGAACAGCGGCACGACCATGCCGGCACCGTAGATCGCGAGCATCACACCGCCGAGGAATACGCTGCCTCTCGTGGCCGCCAGAGTCAGGACCGCGCCGAGGATGGGCCCGGAGCAGATTCCGGCAATCCCGCTCGTGGCACCCAGGAGGAAGGTCTTCGTTGCTCCCGTTGCCGTTGCGGATTTGGACCTCATGGCGTCGGCGCCGGGCAGTGCCTTAGCGGGGTCGAACCCGAATCCGAAGAACTGGACGATGCCGAGGATGACGAGGATCACCGAGGCGACGAGGACGATCGTTCCGCGATAGGCCGTGAAGATTGCTCCCAGGGTTCCTGCTCCCATCCCCAGGGGGATGAGGACGAGCAGCATTCCAACGTAGAAGATGACACCGTGGAGCAGTAGTCGTGACCCGGCCCCTACCGTGGAGCCGAAGAAGGCCGGCAGCAGCAGCGCCGCGCACGGGCTGAGCAGTGCGAGGGCTCCGCCGATGAAAGCGCTGAGTAATCCGATGTCCATCAGTTCGCTCCTTCCAATTTCTGTTCTATGGCGTCAACGAAGACGCTGGTGGGTTGGGCTCCGACGTAGGGTTGATCGTCGAGGATGAACGTCGGAGTCGAGAAGGCGCCGAGTTCGGTGCCCAGCTTGGCGTTCTTGTCGACTGCCGCGGCTGTTTCAGAGGAGTTCATGTCCTTCTCGAACTGGTTCATGTCGAGGCCGATATCGGCGGCCACGGATGTCAGCGCTTCGGGAGAGAGGTCCTTCGGCGGGCGTGGTTTGCCTCCGGCGAACAGCTTGTCGTGAAACTCCCAGTGCTTATCCTGCAGAGCGGCCGCGTATGCCGCCTTGGCGGCCTGTTCGGACGCGGAGCCGAAAACGTTGACCTCGCGCCATTCGATGCGCAGATCACCGGAGTCGACGTAGTCGAGCATCTTCGGCAGAGTGTCCTGAGACCAGGCCGCACAGTACGGGCACTGATAGTCGGAGAAGACGACGAGTGTGACCGGAGCATCGACTGGACCCTCGGCCAGTGGGTCGTCATCGTCGCTGTCGAAATCGCTGACATCCTTTTGCTGGGGATCCTCGACCTCGGTGACGACAACATCCGGCGCCGTGTGCTCGCCGGTCGCCTTCTGGGCGGAATTGTCGCCCTGCTCTCGATCCATGAAGAGGATCATGAGCACGAGAGCCAGGGCCGAGGCGATGACCGCGAGGGGTATCCACCAACGATATCGGGGCCTGAGCGCTTCGTGTCTCGGCATATCACCACTCCTGAATTACTATGGAACTTAGTAAAGAGCATGTCATGGTAGACCGGTGCTGCCACGTTCATCTCTGACTCGTAATCAACAACGGTGTCTGTGGGTCACCGATGAGCGCGGCACCGGATTCGGAGATGTAGTGGGGTGCCCCGAGCTGCTTGGTCGCCTTGAGCAGTGGAGTATCTTTCTTGATGGGACTGCCGTCGCGAGCGGATCTGTCTGTGACTGACTGCTCCTCCTGGTCCGAGTCGCTCTCGTTCTCCGGCTCGCTCCCACTCTCTGAGTCGAAGGTGATGAGACCGGCGCCCACGGCGGTGACCGCGGCGTCCTCAGGCAGCGGCGTGCTCCAGCGTTTGGTCCCATCGGCGTCGAAGCCGTGCAGTTCGGACCCGACCGTGACCAGGGTGTCGGTCGATGAATCGAACCAGGCCCCAGAGATCTCGGAATCGACGGTGGCACCCGAGCGCAGGTCGATCAGAGTCCGTGTTTCGCTGCCTGCGTCGCCCACCAGTGCATGGGACTCGCCGGTCGGTTCCCAGGGGATTTCCCGGACCTCGGACGTTGACATGCTGAAGTCCTCGGCTGCTCGGTTCCATAGCTTTTGTCCATCGAGATCCTCACCGACGATGTCACCGCCCTGGCTGCGAACGAGATGTTCACCGAACAGTGCCACCACACGTGGCGAGGCGTCACCACCTTCGCCTGCGTCCTCTCCTTCGGCGGCGACCACGTCTCCGGTGGCCGGGTCGAGTGCGGTGCGGGGACCGCTGGGTCCGATGTAGTCCTTCGGTGCGCCTGCGAAGATGAGGCCGTTGCCCAGCATTGCGCCGGGCGTCTCCACCGGTCCCCACTGTTTCTGACCGGTCTTGAGGTCATAGCCGCTAGCGGTAGGTGTGAGTGAGTTGCCGGTCGAGAGGTCTTGGTCCATGAGGACTGCGATGGGGCCGGAATCGGTGGTGGTGACGAGATAAGCGGAACAGGCTCGTGGACGCTGCGCAGTCCACAGGACCTCCCCGGTCGAATCGACGGCCCGATATTCGAGGCTGTCGTCGTTCTCGTGCATCGACAGGAATGTCCCGTTCGCTTCCTGCGCCGGAGAGTCCCAGCCGGGATCGACGGCTCGTGCCGCAGAGGAATCACTGTCGGCCCCACCGGGATCGAAGCTCGGAGCCTGCGATCCGGCCGGGGTCGGTTCGGACGACTGAGTGTCTGAGCCGAACGCGGAGCAGGCGCTGAGCCCGAGGGCAACGGCGAGAGTGATGGAGAAAACCGACGCGACGGTGGACCGTGGCCTCACGCTTCCTCAGCCTTCCGCCTCGGCGAGGGCATCGTCAACGGCACTGACGAACTCATCCGTCGGCTGGGCCCCCACGAGAGGTTTGCCGCCGATGACGAACGTCGGGGTGCTGGCCACGCCCAGGGAATAGCCCTCTTGGGCATTGGCCTCGAACTCATCATGAGCCTCGACCGAATTCATGTCCCCCTTGAACTTGGTCGGGTCGAGGCCGAGATCCTTGGCCGTGGCCACCAGCGAGTCATCGTCGAGCTCGGACTTCGGGGGATGCTCACCGCCTTCGAACATGGCATTGTGGAACTCCCAGTACTTGCCTTGGAGGCCGGCGGCATAGGCCGCGCGAGCCGCCCTCTCCGACTCCTCACCGAAGACGGCGAGGTCACGCATCTCGATCCGCAGATCACCCTTGTCGACGTAGTCCATCATGGTCGGCATCGTCTCCTCATTCCAGGCCGCACAGTACGGGCACTGATAGTCGGAGAACATCACGAGAGTCACCGGCGCATCGACATCGCCGAGAGCGCGAGAGTCGTCTTCGACCCTGTGCTCGACGAACGACAGGTCGACCTCTTCTTCGCCGGTTCCCGACTCGCTCTGCGATTGTGCGTTCGCGCTGTCGTCGGCGGAGCCTTGGTTGGCGATGACCACACCAATGAGCACTGCGGCGAGAACGATGACAGCTAAAGGTATGAGCCACAACATAGGGCCGCGAGTGGAACGGAACACGGAAGCCTCCTTGGGGGAAGTCGATTCGGGAGAGTCGGGTGGGCACGCACTCGAAGCGGCGCTCCTTGGGACTTTACTATTACGCATAGTATACTAGCTCTCATCGTAAACATACTCTCGGCAGCCGCTCGATGAAGGGACCCTCTTGCTGATCTCCTATCTCTGTGAGGCGACCCAGTCGCTTCGAATGTGGGGCACCCGCCGCATCGTAGTGGCAATCGCGGCGGCCGGTGTCTCTGCGTTCATCATCGGATTGTCCACGGTGCTCATCCCCAACTCCCTCTTCGCCAGAGACATCCCTCCCGAGTGGTGGGACTATCCAGTGTGGATTCTCATGTCGATCCTCCTGGGCCTGCTCATCGCCACTTATATCCGCGAGCCCGGCGCGCAGGTGAAGGGCTCTCGTGGGACGAAGGGTGTTGCCGATGAGATTCCCACGCCGGTCGACGAGGACGTCGATGACAAGCCCCAACGTCGTGGGGGTGCTTTCGGCACCGTGGGCGGCATGCTCGGGTGGTTCGCGGTCGGGTGCCCTGTCTGTAACAAGATCGCGCTTCTGGTGCTCGGCTACACTGGGGCTCTCACATACTTTGCGCCGCTGCAGCCTGTGCTGGCGGTGTTGTCGGTCCTCCTCCTGCTGGTCGCGGTGGTCGTCCGCCTCAAGGGGCAGTTCTCCTGTCCGGTGCCCACTCGTGAAAGGAGCCGTCTGCCATGACATCAAAGTCGGGTTCGACTGAGAAATCATCGCCGATTCGCCTCGGGGCCCTCGAGCAGCAAGTCATGGACCTGTTGTGGGACGACGGGTCGTTGACGGTCAGGCAGATCATCGAGGACCTAGACAATGTTCCCGCCTACACGACGATCGCGACTGTGCTGACGAACCTTGAACGGAAGGGCCTCGTGCGACGTGAGCGACAGGGCAGATCGGTGCTGCACCGTCCGATCATCAGCCGCGAAGAACATGCGGCGACGCTCATGCAGAAGGCGCTGCTCAACGGGGGAGACCGAGCTGCATCGATCCTGCACTTCGTCGAAGGCATCGGAGCCGAGGACGCCGAGCTCCTCCGCGGCTATCTCAACTCCAAAGACGAACGCAGATGAGTCTGCTGCTCATCGGCGCCGGCGCAATCGCTCTGTTCGCCCTCATCTCCCTCATCGGTCCTTTTCTCGTCAGAACGGCCGCGCCTGTTCTCATGCGAGTACCGCGACTGGCTGTGTATGGGCTCCTGTTGGTGTCCCTGATGTGGTGGGCCGTCGTGGCAGCGCTGAGCCTCATGGCGGCCTCGCTGTTCAAGGGGCCGGATGTTCTCCCCGTTCCCCTTGCCGATGTGTGCCAGCGGTGCCTCATCGCAGCCAGCCCGTTCCCCGGGCTGGCACAGGTCGACACATTGGTCCCGGTCGTCCTCTTCCTCATCTTCCCGCTTATGCTCTCCCTCATCTCTGCGGTGTGGGGACTGCACCAGCGAACTCGGCGCAGGCGAGCGAACTCGGCTGCAGCCCAGCGTCTGCGTCGGGACTCGGCGGTCGCCGATATCGATGGCCAGTCCCTGCACGTCCTCGACCAGCAGACTCCCTTCGCATTCTCACTGCCACAGAAATACGGCGGAGTAATCATATCCCAGGCGCTGCGCGTGAGCTTGGACAAGAATGAGCTCGCCGCTGTACTCGAACACGAGAGAGCCCACGTCGAGGGCGGACATCACCGAATCATGGCAATAGTCGACACCTTCGTGCGACCGCTGAATTTCGTTCCCCTGTTCGCCGAGGTGGCCGCCTGCGTTCCCCTCTACCTTGAGATCGCTGCCGACGATCGAGCGCGTCGAACCACCGGGACAATGCCCCTGGCCAGCGCCCTGCTCAAGATTGGGCAGCCTTCGGGTAAGCCCGTTCACCTCAGTGGGCCCTATGCCCTCAACATCGCCGGACCCGACAGGATCCGCCAGTTGGTCTCGCCCGCTAGTATGGCCGCCGGGGTGCCGCCCGTCATTGCTCTGGCCAGCGTGATGGCCGCCTTCGTCGCGGTCTTCTCTTCGGTGTTCTACTCATACGCTGCCGTCCTAACCACAGGGTGCAGTCTTTAGTTAGTCGGGACTGATGCAAGGATCGGTCACAGTGACCTGCCCTACGGTTTGGTTTCCAGTTTGGGTCGCTAGCTTCTGGCGGATGTCAGCGGGTGGGAGACAGCGAGATCAAATTCCGATGGAGTCGAATACCCCAGTGCTGAGTGTCTCCGCTTGCGATTGTAGAACACTTCGATGTACTCGAACATGGCATTTGCGAGCTCGATACGGCTCTTCCACTTCTTGCGGTTCAGAAGTTCGATCTGCATAGACGACCAGAACGATTCCATCATCGCGTTATCAAGGCCGTCCCCGACTGTTCCAAACGAGGGAAGTAGGCCCGCAGCACGGATCTTCTGAGTGAACGCCCATGAGGTGAACTGGACTCCATGATCGGCGTGGACAACCCCGCCGGGTGCCGGCGTGCGCGCCCGGATCGCCATATCGAGTGCATTCACAACAAGCGTAGAATCCTGTTTCGAGTCGATCGCCCAGCCCACGATTTTGCGACTACATGCATCAAGGACCGCCGCGCAGAACACCTTTCCTTCCCGCGTAGGATGCTCCGTGATGTCAGTGCATGGCTTGCTTGATCCTGGTCAGCAATCTCCATGCCACGGCCGCGTAGCTGGTTGATCTGGTCCTGGATCGAAAGCCACGGCTTGAGTGGGTGCACCATGCTGGTCACCGTACCGGAATAAATCCGGCCCACTCCCGGAAGTAGCTCCGAGGCGGGCCGAACGATTGGGGTAATCATAACACTGGCCGCCCACTATTTCCTGCTGTTTGCAGCTATCTCTTGCTACCCCTCGACGGGACTCGAGACTCGTAGGTATTCCCCGCTTTTCCGAGGGTCGTGCCTCACCCAAATTCCCCCGCCAAACTCTTCACCCGGGAACATCCCGAATTGGAGGTTGCGCCGACGACGAAGAGCGAGGCGGCGATTGTGGGGTGTTCAGGAGGTATGAGGGTAGTTTCCAGGCCCGGACCAACGCGACCCGGGCCCGGGGCTCGGGAGGAAACCCGTTGACCGCGGGCCAAGCAGGTGTGTTCTAGGACTTCTTGGGCGGAAGCTGGGCAATGACCGATTCACGAGTCGGCTCGTTGCCGGTTTTGTTCCACGGCATCTTGGCCAGGGCCTTGCCCATGGCACAGGTGTTGGTGACTGCGGAAAAGGTCAGGCCCGCCCCGATGACCCCGGCGACCGTGCGGATCTGTGGGGACAGGAACCTCCCGCCGGCCAGCCCGGCGATCACGAGGGAGCCGGCGGTCATGCGCACCTGGCGTTCCAGGTCCCAGCGCTTGGACCCTTCAACGGTTCGACCGCCGGCCTGCTTGTAGGCTGGGACACCGCCGGCCAGGACATGGGCATTGCCGAAACCGACCGACGCGAGGTTTGTCTTGGCTTCGGTGGCGCGCACACCGGACTGGCAGACCAGCACCACCTTGGTGTCAAGCTTCGAGGCAAGTTCCTCGGCGTGTTCGGCCAGCAGCGGCAGCGGCACGTTGTAGGAACCCAAGATGTGCCGGGATTCGAATTCGGCGGCGGAGCGCACGTCAAGCACCACGACGTTGGAGCCGGAAGCGATCCAGTCCTTGAGTTCTTCGGGGCTGGTGGTCTGGGGAACGGGGTTCATGGCTTGTGGGCCCTTTCTGCCGGACATGGTGCCCGGCCGGTCTCGGATCCAGAAAGGAGGACGCGGGACCAGGAATACGTAGAATTTGTGGTTGAGTGGTGGGCGGTGGAGAAATTAGGCGTTCTGCATGTGCTTCCAGCCGGCGTAGCTTCCCTCGAGCTCGACGACGTTGAACCCGGCACGGCGCAGCGCGGAGGCGGCCACGGAGTTACGGACCCCGGACTGGCAGTAGCTCACGATCACGCCGTCGGCCGGAAGCTTCTCGGTGTGCCAGAGGACTCGTCCGGCGTTGAGCTGGACGGAACCGGGAATGTGCCCGGCGGTGTGCTCGCTCATGTTGCGCACGTCCAGCAGCATGGCGGCATCAAACCCGGCCATGTCGGCCGGGGCCAGAGTCTCCGGAACATAGGCCGGCAGGCCGTTCAGGGACGTGATGTATCCGGCGACCTTGTCGATGCCCACACGAATGAGGTGGTCCCACATTCCGGTGGCGGTCTCGCTGTCCGGAGCCAGCAGCACCAGCGGGCGCTGGTCCGTTTCCGGGTCCATGGCCCATGCGCCATAGCTTGCCGATTTGTTGCCGGCAGGGATGTTCAGGGCCCCGGTTGCGGTGCCCTCGTGGACCAGAGTGTTGTGGCGGGTATCGACCACGCCGATCTCGTCGGCGGCCAGTGCGGTCGCGACATCCCGGGTGGCCAGCTCGGCCAGCGGGGTCCGCTCGCCCAGGATCACCGGGCCCTGGAGATTTTCGCGTTTCATGCGGCCGAAGTAGGCGTGGGCATCGGGCTGCCCGTCGAGCAATGCCTCAACGAAGCCCTCCTCGTCGTTTGACTCGAGGTAGTTGCCCCACCAGGCGAAGTTGCGCTCGTAGCCGACTGTGGAGGACGGGATTGCACCCAGCGCTTTGCCGCAGGCGCTGCCTGCGCCGTGGCCCGGGTAAACCTGCACATAGTCCGGCAGAGCCAGGAACTTGTCCCGAAGCGAGGCGAACAAATCGTGCGCCCCGGCGAATCGGGTGTCGGTACCGCCGGCGGCCTCGTCGAGCAGGTCCGGGCGCCCCAGGTCCCCGGAGAAGACAAAGTCGCCCGAGAGCAGGAAGCCGGGCTGGTCGCTGAAGGCGCCGTCGGTGACCAGGAAGGAGAGGTGCTCGGGGGTGTGGCCCGGGGTATGCAGGGCCTGGACGCTGATGTTTCCGAGCTTGATCGCGTCCTGGTCGAGGAGGCGTTCCGCCTCGAACCCGTACTGCCAGTCTTCCCCGCCCTCGCCCGAGACGTAGATCTCCGCGCCAGTAGCCGCGGCCAGCTCCCGGGTGCCGGAGAGGTAGTCGGCATGGACATGAGTTTCGGCGACGGCGGTGATCTTCATGCTGTTTTTCGCGGCAAGGTCCTGATAGACCTGGATGTCGCGGCGGGCGTCCACCACGAGGGCTTCGCCTTTGGCCTGGCAGCCGATGAAGTAGCTGGCCTGGGCCAGATCTTCGTCATAGATGCGTTCGAGAAGCATTGGTTCCCCTTGTTGTTGGTCGTGGTTTACCTACCCTTCATACCCCTGGGGGTATGAATTTCACATCAAACGATAATACCCCTAGGGGTATGCGTCAAGTCATTCGCTACCTGAACCCCGAAGCCACTTGCCTCACGACAGGGCCGGAGCTTAGTGGCCAAAGAGACGTGCGAAGAAGCCGCCTTCCTTGCTGGGCCCTTTCTGTACGTTCGAGTCGCAGGAGCAGCGCTCATTGCGCGGCACGTGGGCCATGACCTGTTCGACGTGCTGGCCACATCCGGCCCAGGTGGTTTTTTGGCATTTACGGCATTTGACTGCTCGGCACATGTGGTAATTCCTTCGGTTTGGGGTTGTCGATGGAGGCTCGCCTGCCCCCTTGGTCTTTGATTATGTCACATACCCCTAGGGGTATATCGAATCTGCAGTCAACGATACCCCAGGAAACCCCCTGGGGTATATGATTGAGATAAACCAAGACTCTGGAGGAACCCCATCATGGAACTTGAAGTGGACACCATGAAGCCCGTCATCAACAGGCTCAAGCGCGCCCAAGGACAGATCAACGCGGTGGTTCGTATGCTGGAGGAAGGCAGCGACTGCCATACGGTTGTCACCCAGTTGTCCGCCGCTTCCAAGGCCATCGATCGCGCCGGGTTTGCCATCATCGCCACCGGTCTGGAGCAGTGTCTCAAAAGCGAGGACCCCACGGACGACCGTGCCGACATGGAAAAGCTCTTTCTCTCGCTGGCCTAGCCCCGGCCATCGCATGGCATATTCCTAGCCGAATCGTTCAGCTCCCAAACTGGCTTGTCACTCTACTTATTCAGCTGAGAAGCTGAATCGTCTCCTCGGCTACAACGACAGCAGCGATGCCGAGGACGAACACACCGAAGCCCTTGCGCAGTCCACGATCAGGAATCTTGCTGCTCAACCAGAAGCCGACAAATGACCCGATGACCGCGACACCGGCAATACTTAACGCCAGCGCCCAGTCCAACGATGTCGAGAGCGCGTAACCTGCCAGACCGGAGGCGGACTGCATGGTGATCACCAGCAGGGAGGTCGCCACTGCACTGGTCATGGGTAGTCGGGCCAGAAGTGCCAAAGCAGGGACAATGAGGAAACCTCCGCCGGCGCCGACGAAGCCGGACACTAGCCCGACCACGACACCGGTGATAAGAATCTTGACGATCGGTAGCTGTTCGCCTTCGTCATTGTCGCGTTGTTGTTCGCGGCGGCCGCGGATCATCGCAACAGCTGCGACGATCATCACTGCGGCGAAGGAGAACATGAGGATCACCGCCGGTACGTAAGCTCCTACCCGGCCGCCAATAAAAGCTCCCACCATGGCAGCGAGGCCGAAAGTGATGCCAGTTCGCCATCGCACTCGCTTCTTCAGTGCGTGCAGGATCAAGCTGACTATCGAAGTGACACCGACAATGAGCAATGATGAGGGAATCGCCTGGACCGGTTCCATGCCGGTGATGTAGGTCAGCACCGGGACAGCGAGGATAGCGCCACCACCACCGAGCAGTCCCAGAGAGATGCCGATGATCAGGGCGAAGGCGAAAGTGATGATGAGTGAGAAGTCCATGAGCTCCGAATTTCCAGCAGAAAAACGCATCCGGCGGACTCATCCGCCGGATGCGTATGAGTGCAGACCTACTTCTGGGCGGCCTGCCAGCCGAGGTAGCTGCCCTCGAGCTCGATCACGTGATGCCCGGAACGACGCAGAGCGCTAGCGGCGACTGAATTGCGCATACCGCTTTGGCAGAACGTCACGACGGTTCCGTCTTCCGGTAGCTGGTCCTGGTGCCACAGCACCCGGCCTGCACTGAGCTGCTTCGCCCCCGGGATCGACCCGGCTGCGAATTCGGAGGCGTTGCGAACGTCAAGCAAAAGATCGTAGTCGATGGACTCCAGATCATTTGGCGACACCAGTTCCGGCACGACAGTGGGCAGTCCGTCGAGGCTGGTGACATAGCCGTCCACATCGTCGATGCCGACCCGAATCAAGTGGTCCCACAGCATTTGGGCGATGTCCTGGCTACCGGCGAGGAGCACGAGCGGCGGCGAATCGGACTCGGGATCATAAGTCCAGGCTGCGTGTGTGGCCGGCTTGTTGTAGGCCGGGACGTTGATCGCACCGGGCACGGTCCCATTGTGGACTTTATGCTGGTCGCGAGTGTCGACGAACACTACACTGCCGTCCTCAACGTTCTTCTTCACAGCCTCCGTTTCGAGTTCGGTCAGCGGTTCCCGGTGCCCGAGGACACGGGGTCCGTCGCGGTTCTGGCGTTTCATGCGTCCGAAATAGGCTGGGGCGTCGGGCTGGCCGGCCAGCAGTTCGTCGATGAATCCTTGCTCGTCATCGTCGGTGACGTAGCGGCTCCACCAGGAGAAGTTGCGCTCGTAACCGACCGTTGTCGTTGGCACAGCTCCGAGGGCCTTGCCACAGGCGCTACCGGACCCGTGCGCCGGATAGATCTGAACATAATCTGGCAGAGCCAGAAGCTTGTCACGCAGACTGGCAAACATCTGCTTGGCACCTTCGTAGCGGGTATCAGCCCCTCCTGCGGCTTCGTCCAGCAAGTCCGGACGACCCAGATCACCAACGAAAACAAAGTCTCCGGTGAACAAGTACCCGGGCTCATCAGCAGCCGCCCCGTCGGTGAGTTTGAGACTCAGATGCTCCGGAGTGTGGCCGGGTGTGTGGTCGACGGCGATGGTGATGTTGCCAATCGTGATGGTGTCGCCATCGTGAAGGCGCTGCCCTTCGAACCCGTACTGCCAGTCCTGGCCTCCTTCGCCGGAGACGTAGATGGTGGCATCTGTGGCCTGTGCCAGCTCACGGGTACCGGAGAGGTAATCGGCGTGGATATGGGTCTCGGTGACATGTTTGATGCTCATGCCGTTGGACTTGGCTAAGTCCAGATACACCGAGATGTCTCTACGAGGGTCGATGACGATCGCCTCGTTCGTCTGCTGGCAGCCGATGAAGTAACTGGCCTGGGAGAGGTCTTCGTCGTAAATGCGTTCCAATAACATGGTGTTTCCTCCGGAAGAATCGAGGTGCTGTGTGGCGGGTTTGAGCGCTTAGGCACGTCCCTTGAGGATGAGGTTCCAGTACATGGCGGGCAGTCCATAGCGCTTGAGGTACCACATGTCCCGCCGTTCATGTGTGGTGTCGATGAGCGGGATGCTCGGTGCCGGTTGCATGCTGTAGTCAAATTCGGCCAACAGCATGGTCCGGCGTGATGTTGTCAGCGGGCAGGAGGCATACCCTTCGTAGCGCGCTCTCAGCGGACGACGTTCCATGGTGGCCAGAAGATTGTCGACCACGACTGGGGCCTGCTTCCTAATGGCGGCACCAGTCTTCGAGTTCGGTGACGAGCCGGCGTCGCCGAGAGAGAAGATCTCGGGCCAGCGCACGTGTTGGAGCGTGTTGGGGTCGATCTCGACATAGCCATTTGGGTCGTCGGCCTTCGCCACCGGGCTGGCCTTGATCCAGTCAGGAGCTGACTGCGGGGGTACGACGTGGAGTATGTCGTAGTTGACCTCATCACTGCTCTCATTTGCATTGTCCGTGATGGTCACCGTCTGTGCGGCTGGGTCGATCTCGGTGACTTCGCTGCTAAGTCGCACTTCGATGCCGTACCGTTTGACCACCTTGTCAAGCTCCTTGGAGAACACAGGAACGCCAAACATTGCCGGAGTCGGCAAGACCAGTACGATCCGGATCTGGTCGAGGACGCCTTGCTGGCGCCAGTAGTCGGCGGCGAGATAGGCAATTTTCTGCGGTGCTCCGGCGCATTTGATCGGCCCGGAGGGCATCGTGAAAACGGCAGTGCCCTTGCGCATGCCCTTGATGAGCTTCCATGTCTTCGGCGCTAGGTCGAACAAGTAGTTGCTCGAAACGGTTGGTGTCTTTATAGCCTCGGCCATGCCAGGAATCCGATCCCAGTCAAGCTGGATTCCCGGGGACACAACGAGATAGTCGTAGCTGACTTCAGTCTCGGAAGCTAAGGTAACGGTGTGCTCGTCCGGGTGGATTTGGGCCACCGCGTCCTTGATCCACGCCACTCCCTGCGGCATGACCTCCGCCTGCGGGTGCGCACTCTCGCTACGGTCAGCCATCCCACCGCCGACAAGAGTCCACAACGGCTGGTAGTAGTGTTCGGCTCCCGGTTCGACAACTGCAATGTCTTTCTGGCCGGCGTTACGCAAACGGGCCGCCACACTGAGACCGGCATTGCCTCCGCCGATGATGACGACTCTATGGTGCATGCCCATGAATGCTACCCCCTGATTTACTGAAGGTGGTGCCACCGATCAGGTTGATGACGGTGGCATTTAACAGAGCAATTCGAAATCAAAATGTCTGCAGACTCTTAATGTACGTACATTCTGTGCGTTTGTGAACCCCCTTTGAACTCGGGCTGCATCAACAGCAGGGATCAAGGGTAGGTCGTCGAGACGGTAAAGCGGTCACCGCGGATGACGGTTTGCCTCCATTCGATGGCACGGTCACCGATCCGACCGATTCGCTCAATGTAGAAAGCAGCCGCCCCAGGGTCGCAGCACAGCGCGCGAGACTGCTCGGCATTGAGATTAATCGAGTGCAGGGTTTCATTTCCCGACGTCAGAGTCAGCCCGCAGCGGCGCTGCAGCGATTCGTAGAGGGCGGTGTTGCTCAGGTCCATGTCGAGGACTCCGCGCGCTTCGGGGGCCAGCCAGACCTCGTCTTCGGCCAGAGGTTCTTCATCGGCATATCGGGTTCTGACGATATGGACGAGTTCAGTCATCGGCTCAAGGTCCAGATGGCCTGCAGCCTGGGGCGACGTCGACATCTCCGCAGAACGGATGGCACTTCGCTGGCTCATGTGGGCACTTCTGACGGCAGCAAAAAGACTGTAAACGGGACCATACGCGTGTTCCTCGGCGACATGAACGACACGGGAGGCCTGGCCTGGCTGGGCGGAAATCGTGCCGCTGCGACGCAGTGGATCGAGTGCGGCTCTGATAGTCGCGCGGCTGACACCGTACTCTTTCGCCAGTTCGAGTTCGCCGGGAAAGATCCCGCTACTGAACTCACCTGCACGTATTCTAATTTCGAGATCGTCACGGACTGCCGCCCATAGCGGACGCTGTGTCTGTATCCGACTGCCAGCCGACGGGGGTTCTGATGACATGACCATGTCACCAGTGTGCCTGAGTTCGACTCAGATCATTTTCACATTCCTTTTGCGAGGTACCCCGGTCAGTATGCCGAAGACGTCGATCGATCAGGATCAGCACGCATCACGTTCGATGTCGACGAGGCAGTCTTCATGGTCGTAAAGCACTTGTCAATCCCCGGGTTTGATGGAGAGTTTTCTACTTGGAAGTGGTGTGCTCCAACACGAGTTACGCAGCCCGTGACATCGTGCTGAAATAGTTCGCTCGAAACGTTGTGGGAGTCGCGCCATCGAGTGCTCCGTGTGGTCGATACGTGTTGAACCAGTGCACCCACTCCGCCGTAGCGATCTCGACATCATCAATGCCCTTGCTGAGGCCTTGAACTCGGTTTACAAAGCTGAGTTGATTGGTCGGAAAGAGTGGTCGGGATTGATCGAGGTGATGGCAGAGACGTCGAAATGGATCGGGTGGCACAACTGGCAACGACTGCATTCAGCGATCGGATACCGGCCGCTATTCGAAGCTCACGCGGAGTGGACCGACCAGGGCGGTACCACGAGTGTGTCTGCATAGAAAACCAAGACAAACAGCCTCTACGAAATTCAGGGCTTGACATTCGCCGGATTCTACTTCTGGTGGCCAAAGTGGACCGGCAAGATGCTCAACGAAAAGCTCGGACACATCCACTTCTGGATCCTATTCATCGGCTTCCACACCACCTTCCTCATTCAGCACTGGCTGGGCGTTAGCGGAATGCCACGTCGCTACGCCGACTACCTTCCACAGGACGGGTTCACCTGGATGAACCAAATTTCAACAATCGGTGCTCTATTGCTAGGTCTGTCAATGGTTCCGTTCTTCTGGAACGTGTGGATCACCTCGCGCAATGCTCCGAAGGTCACAGTCGACGATCCTTGGGGTTATGGCGGTTCTCTGGAGTGGGCGACTTCCTGCCCACCTCCACGCCACAACTTCACATCCTTGCCGCGTATCCGTTCGGAACGTCCGGCATTTGATGTCAACCATCCGGAACTGCTCGAATACGCCGGGCACAAAACCGCCGGATCACAGAATGACGGAGATAGCATCAACTGACATAGTTGGTCTAGCGGCTGCGCTATCGACTGATACAAGACCCGGCATGGCAAGGGCGACACATGGTTGCTCAGCTAACCGATTCACTGGAGGGAGATCATCTAACAGGCCGCTGCATTTGGCTGATAGCAGTTGCTGGAATAGCTGTGACTTGAATCACTACTTCGTGGGCTGGGGGGGGGGGGGGGGGGCAGTGAGCTACCGTAGCCTTCGAGGCGCTCTCGGCCATGCCCATTCGTATTCTTCCTCTGCTTGACAGCTCCATGCCCGGCTAAGGGCTTTCGGTCTCGGTGCCAACGAGGTCTCTGCACTAGTTGACAAGATACGCCACGAACAGTCCTGTCCCATCGACGAACTCGGGGCAACCATGAGCCATTGCGGTGCCGCGCAAAGGCTGACTCGTAAAGTATGGGAACATTCCGGGCACCGAGTCTGAGCCGGCCAAGCAAAGTGGCAGCCCATCGAAACACTGACACCTAGGAAGCAAGAACAAACCCTTGAAGCCGCAGCAATCGCGATGAGCCTCCTCGAAAATGGCAACTTGACCTGCCAAGGGCGCGAGGCCGGATTATTCCTCCCTGAACCCGACACCTCTATCGATCCGGGGCAACCACAACGGAGGGCATCGCCTGGGTGGCAACCGAAATCCCTTGGCCAAGCTCTTCACGATGCCGTCGAGGAAGCCAAAGCCAATCCTGATAGTGCCCGACAGCTCTTTGACTTCATGACCCTGTACCGCCACGACGATGAGTACGTGGACCGGGTTCGGACCAATTTCGCCGACCTCGGGATCGAACTCGACGATGTGTCACAATAACTCCCGTCAACACCGTCTGCGACACCTAGAATAATTAACGGGTTAAGTGACAAAATCTGATGAGCGGTGGACAGTCGGCCGATATGTCTGTGAGTTGCAGAGGTAGATGGCGGTCCTTTTACAGACCAAAATGGCAGCTCTGTTGGCCAAGTCCCTCCGCTGCGTATCGAGACTACCTAGTGCGGTGACGCCTCGATGCGTTGAGGGTCAAACGAGAGTGGTCCAGTAGTCCCAGAAGCGGTTGGCGATCAGAACGATGATGAGGAGGAACCAGCCAGTCAGGATCGCTCCCCGGTATTCATTGACCAGAGTGATCCACTTTTGTCCCTTGCTCAAGGATCTGAGGTTTCGGGTAGTGGCGTACCAAAAGATGGGGATCGTCACTGCCCACACTGCCATGCAGTAAGGACACAGTGCCCCGATGACGTACAGACTCTGATAGATCAACCAATGCACGAATACGACCGCGAACGTTACACCGATCTGAATGGTGCCCCAATACCAGGCTGTGTATCGCCCTCCAGCGAGAAGACCTGTGCCGATAGCTGCGACGATGGCGAAACCTGCGACGCCGATGATCGGGTTCGGGACACCAAAAGCGGCGGCTTGCGGAGTCCCCATTACCGACCCGCAGGAAAGGATCGGGTTGACGTTGCAGCTGGGGATGTAATCCGGATTGGCTGCTAGTGTCATCTTCTCCACCAGCAAGACCACAGCCGCTATCAACCCGATGAGCCCGCCGACGACGAACAATGCTCCCAGGCCACGAGACGACTTAAACGCGGTTTCTTGTGTCTCCCTGTTGTTGCCAGTCTCAGTCTTCGAGGGCAGCATCGAAGGCCTCCTCCAGGTCAGTGACGCTTTCGGGTTGGAGCTTCTCGCCGTCGAGGAAGAACGTTGGCGTGCCGGTGACACCGAGGGCCTGCCCGTCCTTCTGACCCTGCTCAACGCGCTCGAGTGTAGCCGGATCATCATAGGATGCGGTGAACTGGTCCATGTCCAGGCCGAGTTCCTTAGCGTAACCAGAGAACTTCTCGCGTTGTGATGTCTCCTGGTGGCCCCATTCGTCTACCGTTTCGAACAAACGTTGATACATCGCCTCGAACTCGCCCTGTTCAGCAGCCGCCTCGGCGGCCAGGGCTGCGTTGACGGAGTTGTTATGTAAGGGCATATGTCGCACGACGAATGTGACACGGTCCCCGTATTCCTTTCGCAGGTCCTCGATGACCGGGTAAAGAGACAGGCAGCCTTCGCACTCGAAATCAAGGAACTCCACGAACACTGCTTCGCCACCCTTAGACAAGCGGGGGCTGTCATCGCGGACCAGTAAGTCGGCGGTGTCTGCACTGGTGGGAGCAGTTTCCGGTTCTGGTTCGTTGCTGTCGTCATTGAACACCAGCAGACCGGCGAGGACGAGGGCGGCGACGCCGATCATTGCTAGGGAGATTTTCACGCTGCGGCTCAACGGTCGCTCGCTTTCACTGGGGCAGTCGAGGACGGAGTGCTTCCGTCCCTGACATCGGATGGGTAGATACGGCGTTTCGGGCGGGCGGTCCTGACGCCGTTGAGGATCACGACCACCTCCGCAACCTCATGCACCAGCACGACAGCCGCGAGGCCGAGAACACCGAACAGGGCCAACGGAAAGAGGACCACAATGATTGCTAAAGCCAAGACGACATTGGCAGTCATGATCGCTCGGCCCTTCTTGGCATGTGCCAGGGCATCGGGGATCAACCGCAGGTCGGTGCCGGTGAATGCGACATCGGCTGATTCCACTGCAGCTGCAGATCCGCTCACACCCATTGCGATGCCAACGGTCGCCGAGGCCAAGGCGGGGGCGTCGTTGATGCCGTCCCCGATCATCACCGTCGGTACCTGAGCGGTGGAAGCGCGGATACGCTCGGCCTTGTGCTCAGGTAATTGCTCGGCATGGATCTCATCGATGCCGGCCTGAGTAGCTATCGCCTCGGCAGTACGGGCGTTATCACCGGTGAGCATCACTGTCGAGATACCCTGTTCACGCAGAGCCGCAATCGCCTCAGTCGCCTCAGGGCGCAACTCATCTCTGATACCGATGATTCCACCGATCTGATCATCGACTTCGACGACGATAATGCTCATGCCCTGATCGGCTAGCTCGGCAGCCTGTGTGGTCAATCCGTGAGGGGTGATCCACCGAGGGCTGCCGACGCGCACCCTACGGCCTTCCACTGTTCCAGAGAGACCGTGTCCAGGAAGTTCTCGGACCTCAACGGCCTCCAGGCGGGTTGGTGTGGCGGCGCTGATGGCCTCAGCCAACGGGTGGGTACTCGTCGCTTCCAGTGCTGCGGCGAGATCGAGAACTTCTGCCTCCGTGTAGTCGTTACTGGTGTGGGTGGCCACGACACGAGGCTCGTTGCGAGTGAGAGTGCCGGTCTTGTCGAACGCGACCCGGCGAATGGTGCCAAGCTCTTCGAACGCGGCACCAGACTTGATGACGACACCCAACTTGCTCGCCGACCCGATCGCGGAGATCACCGTGACCGGCACCGCAATCGCCAACGCACACGGTGATGCTGCCACGAGAACCACGAGAGCGCGTTCGATCCAGGTACCCGGGTCGCCGACGACGAACCCAAATGCGGCGATCAGTACGGCGGCAATCAGCACGAGCGGCACCAAGGGCCGAGCGATACGATCAGCCATGCGGGCACGCTCACCTTTGTTTGCGTGTGCCTGCTCGACCAGATGCACGATCTTCGTCAACGAGTTATCACGCCCGTCGGCACTGGCCTCGATGCTGAGAGTGCCCGTGCCATTGACTGACCCGGCCAGGATTTTGTCTCCAGGGGCGACCTCGATCGGGATCGATTCTCCCGTGATAGCCGAGGTATCCACCCACGATCGGCCAGAGGTCACAATCCCATCAGTGGCGACTCGCTCCCCAGCACCGACAAGCAAAACGTCGAGCTCACGGACGTCTGCGGCCGGGATCGTCTCTTCGCCAGTCAATCGGGAGATGCGGGCAGTGTCGGGGATGAGTGAGAGCAAGGCACGCAGCCCCTGCTGTGCCCGGTCCATTGCCCGGTCTTCCAGCGCCTCGGCAACAGAGAACAAAAACGCCAACGCTGCTGCCTCTCCGATGTGGCCGAGCGCGACAGCACCGATCGCGGCAATCGTCATCAACAGCCCCACACCCAAGCGGCCGCGACCGGTGGCTGTGAACAAACGCTTCAGCGTGCCGGGCACGAATGTCCACGCGCCGGCTGCTAAGCCAAGTGCGAACACGACCAGTGCCGGAATCTCCAGACCGATCCATTGCAGAATCAGGCCAGTGGCCCACAGAAGCCCGGAGGCGACCGGCAGCGCCAGGGAGCGATCGCGCCACCACGGTGGCACCTCCTCGTGCTCAGCGACCTCGTCGGCGTCGACTGGGCCTGGGGGTGCGTCGTCGGGTCCGCAGCATTCGCGGCTCACTGCAGGGCCGTCGCTACGGGCTCATCATGAGGCGTGCAGCACCCGGGGACGGAGCATGCTGGATCAATGCAGGGTTCATGTTCGTCGACGGCCAGCGTCACATCAACCAGCGCCATCAGCGCGGCAGCAAGATGGGGATCTGCAATCTCATACCGGGTCTGTCGACCCTCTGGTTCAGCAACGACGATCCCGCAACCGCGCAGGCAGGCCAGATGATTCGACACGTTCGTCCGCGACAGCCCCAGGTCACGTGCCAATTGCGCGGGATAGCCAGGCCGATCCAGCAGGGACAGCAGAATCCGTGACCGTGTCCCATCTGCCATGGCCCGTCCCAATCGGTTCATCACATTTACACGAGAAGCTATAGTCAGCATACAATGACTATACATTAATTGCTGACCTTTCCGCGGAGGTTATTGCCGTCGATCTTGCCCATGTGAGTGACGGTGGAAGTAGCGGGAACCATGTTTCTACATAACGTAGAATAACGTCGAATAACTGTTACCTCAAGGAGGCCCAGGTGCGAGACGCGTATGCACAGCGATCCCGAATCCATACCTTCTCCCGTCTGGCTTATGGGAGCGCTGTTCTAGCGGTCATGCTGGCAGCGATCACCGGATGTGCACCCGCCAACAAAAGTACCGAGGACACTTCCGGATCAAATGATCAGGGGTATGTGTCAGGCACGGGAGTCATCACCCAGATCCCCGAATCGAAGCGCTCAACACCCGTGAAGCTGGCTGGAAACACGACAAACGGGGATGACTTCGACTTGCAAGAATGGCAGGGCAGCCCAGTGATATTGAACTTATGGTACGCAGCATGCCCACCATGTCGAGAAGAGGCACCAGACCTTCAGGAAAGCTACGAATCCTTCCGCAAGGAGGGAGTGCACTTCCTGGGCATCAATGTCCGAGATGAAGCTGCCGCGGCCAACGCATTTGCTCGACAATTCGGCATCACTTACCCCTCCATGCTCGATAAGGAAGGTCAGGCGGTAGCGGCGTTGAGCGGTCTTCTGCCTCCTCAGGCTGTGCCTTCGACGGTGGTTCTCGATTCCAAGGGTCGTCCTGCTGCTCGTGTCGTCGGGATCGTCGATCGCTCGACTCTCGACGGCCTTATTTCCGATGTAATCACCAAGGACACGTGATCGCTGTGGCAACGATCGGTGAACAGTTCTCACAGATAGCAAGCTCGGGCCCGATGCTGCTGGCGATCCCGATTGCCGTGGTTGCCGGGATCATCTCGTTCCTGTCGCCATGCGTGTTACCACTGGTGCCTGGCTATCTTGGCTATGTCACTGGACTTGCTGGGAAGTCACTCGAAGATCAGAAGACATTCCGCGTGGTTATTGGTGTGTTCTTGTTCATGCTCGGCTTTTCGGCTGTCTTCGTCTCAATTGGACTCGTCTTTTCTCTCACGGGAATACTTCTCAGCGCCTGGGCGGACGTGATCAATCGCATCATGGGTGCAATCGTCATCGTGGCGGGGATCATCTTCATGGGAGGGTTGAGTCTTCTCCAGCGGGAGTGGCGTATCAAGAGTCGCCCCCAGGCGGGACTGTGGGGAGCACCGCTTCTCGGCGGAACATTCGCGTTCAGCTGGGCCCCGTGCATGGGGCCGACATTAGCGGCAGTGCTTGCGTTGACGACCAGTTTCGGGCCGACAGGATCCGGTGCCTTGCTTCGCGGAACCATATTGACCCTCAGTTATTGCCTGGGTCTTGGCATTCCCTTCCTGCTTGTCTCTTTGCTGCTCATCAGAGGCGGCGGTCGCATGAGGTGGGTCAAAGATCACCATGCAGCAATTACCCGTGCCGGAGGTGCCGTTCTCATCGGAATCGGAATACTGCTGATCACTGGAGTATGGACTCAATGGGTCAACGGACTGCAGGGTCTCATTGGCGGCTTTTCCACCGTGGTCTGAGACGACCAGTCACAGACACATCTGAACGGGCTGAAGGGGCTCACTCGACGACCGGTCGCGTCAGGTGCGGTGCATTGTGCGGCAACGACTACGACGTTTGTTCTTCGCAGGAGTAGTTGCGCTTCGTCATGGTAAACCGCTTCATTTGATCAGCGGGAGGCATCAGGTAAGGACCGGCTGGTGTCTGTAGCACCGGTGGAAGTTGAGCGGGATTTGTACGAAACGAACGTGGCGAGCACTACTGCCAGAGGCGCAACCCCGATCAGGAGAACTGCCGTGCCTGCATTCTGCTGATCGACGGCGATTGCCGGGCCCCATGTGCGGGCCAGGCCGGCGAACCAGTCCACTTCGAGAACGGGACTCACACCGAAGGCGAGCATATTGGCCCAGAGCAGGAAGATACCTGCGACCCCAGCAATGGTGAGGATCTGCCGGAGACGTGCTCGCGGCTTGGTTCGAGTCCGCATGACCGTGGCCATGAACCAGAATCCGATGACCAGGAAGTACAGATTGGTCACTTGGTGGGCGATCCAGAAATCTAATGCCAGTCGCAACAACGGAGTGTAGTAAAGCAGGGTAAGCGACAGGACTAAAACTGCACCGCTGAACAGCGGATTCCTGACCACTGCGCCAACTGACGGGGTGCTTGCCTCGATCCATTCCCTCGGTCCTCGGCTACCATCGGTACGCCGGGGCACGCTCAGGCGCAGCAAGTCCAGAGGGGCTCCTACCGCCAGGAGAAGTGGAATGAGCACTGCGAGGGCCAGGAGCATGACGGTGTGGGCGCTGATGAGGACCATGCCGTAGATCGTTGGGGCACCACACGTGACATAAACCAGCAGGACAATGCCAGTGAACCAGCTGGCGGTGCGTTTCCGTGGCCATTTGTCTCCAGTCATGCGAGCCTTGCGCACTCCGAGGAGATAGACGGCGGCAGCAGTGAGTATGAACGCTAACCAGAGCCAGTCCCACCGCCATTCGCTGAGCCACCGGTACCAGGTCAGGGCCGGTGGCATGGGATAGCCGGTGAAGACTTCGGCGGGGGTGATCGCTGGCTCGAGTTCAAGCGGGACAGGAGGGGCTGTTCGTCCCAGTGCCGCGGTGACGCCGATGACTCCACCCATGATAAGGACTTCGGCAATGACCAATCGCCAGGCAAGTAGTGTGCCGGATCTGCTTCGGACTTGGGTCATGGCCCATTGGCGATGGGCGAATCCGATGGCTCCAAGCAGCAGGGTTGCGGAGAACTTGATGACGATCAGCTGACCGTAGCGGCTCAGCAGCCCGTCCCATTCGCCGAGGCGGAGGGCAGCGTTGATCACACCGGAGCCAAGGACGAGGAAGAACGCCACGCCGGCCAGTGCAGAGAAGCGGGCGATCACCGATTTTGTCACAAGCGTGGTACTCGTTGAGGCCAGCACGGGGATGGTGACGGCAAGTGCTGCAACGCCACCAACCCAGACAAGGACTCCGAGCCAGTGCACAGCCAGCGCACCGACACCGGCGTAATGGTCGTCGCTGCCTGCAGCATGACCGATCAGTGAAATGGGGACGATGGCAGTCAGCGCGAGCAGGGCTGTGCATGCCAGGCCGGTGGTGGAGCGAAAGAAGAAGGCTAAGTTGCAAACGAGGAAGGCAATGACGGTGATTGCAGCCCAGGCTTGCCCGACGATGAGGTCAGTGAGGAAGTAGGTCAGCTGACTTAAGAAGGCCGCACTACCCGATACTGGCTGGCCCACGAGATTGGCATAGGTCAGCACCGTCACCACCACCACTGAACCCAGCCACACGAACGATGCGGCGACGGCAACGGTCCGCACGAGAGTGAATGCCGGATGGGCAGCCGAATCCTCTTCTGCCGTGTCAGTGTCTTTGGACGGAACGAGTGTTGCCGCGAAGATCAGGCAGCCAACGACCACCCCCAACACCAGATGGTGCACGGTCAAGGCGATCGGTAGCGCCCAACGCACAAATGCCCCGGGGTCCAACGCCTCACGTTCTGCTGCCGCACCGGAGAAGGCCGCACTTGCTATGACAGCAGCGACGGCAACAGCCAGAGTAGCCAGAAGCCACACTATGGATTGCCAGCGCCCGCTCATGGCCCGACGACCGGGAGTAGCACTATTCATCAGTGTGGCCTCGCCGCTCAACGTGCTGTTTCATGTTTCATTGCCTTTTATGCTTCTGTTGCAGGACGAGCGTGACGATAACGAGCACCGCTGCGACAAAGAGAAGGATCCAAACGACGATGAAGCTCGCGGGGAACTTCAAGTCCTCTTCGTCAGCAGCCTGCGCGGTTTCCGTTTGCGAGGGTTCTGGGGCCGAGGAGTCGTTCTCTGTCTGTTTGGGGCTAGGGGCCGAGGAGGGGCTGGCACCGTTCGTCGCGGTGAAGGAGAACGTGCCGTCGATCGGATGAGAATCGGACGAGACCACTCGCCAGGTCACTGTGTATTCTCCGGCAGGCGCCCCGGACTTGATGGGTTGAACAGCGGCGTCGCCATCGATTTCGACATCTCCTTTGGACCAGTTCGTGCCTGAAGAGTCAGTGATTTGGATCTTCGACCCCATCGACAGTGGAGTATCACTAAACGAAATTTCGATGGCCTCGGGAGCGGTACTGAGTTTCTGCCCATTTTCGGGGTTTGTCCCGGTCACGGCTTCGTGTGCCGAGGCTGGTGCGACAGGCAGCAGGAAAGCTACCAACACCAGTGCAAGAACGGTTAACATCCGGTTCGTGGGTCGCGTGATCACTGTGAGCGCCAATTTCTACCTCCTGTAGACAACGGGATTAGAGTACCAGTGCTGGGGTCTGGGACCATCCGTGACTACTCCTCTTAAGTGCCAGTGCACGGCTTTCGATCGCCTCTGTGGGTGGCCAGGAGTGTCACGTTGTGTCCGTACTGTCGAACAGCGGCAAGAAAGGCATGAGCCGCCACCGACCAGGGCCACAGATTCGCTAGTTCGCCACGTTCACCCGCGTGAGGCCGAGGTCAGACACTACGGCGTGGCAGGAGACCGGTCGGTTCTTTACAGCGACACAGAGGGCTATAGTCAGCATTCACTGACTATACAGTACATGCTGACTGTGCGAAGGATGCAGGAATGCGTTGACTGGGAAATAGAACTGAGCTGTACCAAGTTTTACTCATTATGGGAGTGCGTTTGGGTGTTCAGATCGTGACCTCACCGCGGTTTAGTGCCTTGAGGTATTCGTTGTAGGCATCAAGGTCTTTGTCTCCGTGAAGTGCGACTTCGCGATCACGGACTGCATTGTTCTTCGACTCCTGACGAGACCAAGTAATGAGTACGACGAGGAGAATCGCTACCGCTGGCCCCTCGCCGTAGGCCCAAGCAATACCACCCGCAAGCTTCTGGTCCTCCATTACGTCTATGCCCCAGTTTGCTGGCATCTGGGTGAATCGGTCGACTAAAGGCAGGGTTGCCATCATGACAATCACACCG
This sequence comes from Brevibacterium sp. BDJS002, assembly GCF_028201555.1. NCBI lineage: Bacteria > Bacillati > Actinomycetota > Actinomycetes > Micrococcales > Brevibacteriaceae > Brevibacterium > Brevibacterium sp. BDJS002. The sequence continues at coordinate 1,585,918 of NZ_CP116392.1, forward strand.
AAGAACGCGTGAAGGCCGGCTTCGAGAAAAGAATGAAAAATCCGTACAACGTGAGACTCGGGCACAGGAAGCGGGTCTGCCGGAATGAGCGTCGCATTGAAGATGATTCCAGTGAAGAGGAAGACGAGTTCAAGGCCGATATGGCCACCAATGCCTGAGCTCAGCACGAAATTCGCAGCATTCGAGAGGTAGAGGCCATAGAAGAGGACGAGGAATAGAGGAATCGAGAACAGTGGATGGACAACGACCTTGCCCACCCACGAGCGTAGACCGAAGATTGCGAGTTTGAGGACGATTCGCCCGGGTAGATTCCGCGGTGACGAACGTAGAAGAAGGGTCCCTGGGGCACCAAGGAGTAGAAGAGGTGGTACAGCCATCATGAGCGTCATCTGTTGGAACATGAAGACTGAGAACATTACTTGCCCGTATCCTTCGATGGCCAGCCCCATGACTGCAGCTAGCAGCAGGCAACCGAGGAGGAACAACACTCCCCGCCAGACCGGCCAGCGACGTCCCCGGATTGCGAGTCGAATCCACCCGATGATGTAGAACAGGGCGAGAATCCCGGCGAGGACGGGAATGACCGGGATTGGTTGTAATTCGAAGCCAAGGAAGGTCTCAATCGAGGGGGCTTTGGTGGGAACCCAGGTGAAATCTGCCATTGAATGTCCTTCCTCGGCGTCTTAGAAATGGACGCGCTTCTCACCAAAGACTACGCGCCGACCCTACGCAGTCGAGAACAAGATCTGCTGGCTGACAGTCGGTCACTCGTCAGGACTTTTGTCGATGCTAAATGGGGGTCGTTGGTGTGTGCTGTGTGACGATACGCGGAATCACTTTGACGTAGACAACCATTCCGACAAGCTCCACTAGTGTCTGAGTGACCACTACGAGGGCCACCAAAGTGAACGGCTCCGGTAGCGCCAATGCTAGCGGCAGCACGACCAGTGAGTTGCGGGTGGCACCACTGAAAACAGCCGCCCGCGTACTTCCGGTATCAAGCCTGAAGATCCTTGAGGTGGCTAGGCCTACCGGGACCATGACGATTAAGAATGCTACGTAGATCGGTACGACGGTCCATAGTGAGGCGACCTCTTCTCCCACGCCGACGATTTGGGACCCGACAACGATGGCGAGGGTACTCATCATCAAGGGCACCATTAAACTCTCCATCGTGGCCATAACGGCCCTACCAACCCTGTTCCTTGCGGCCAGTTTCTGTGTCATGGCTGCCATGGCAAGTGGAATAATGATCAGAATAACCAGCGCTTCAACGAACGGTTTCGGGTCGACGGCTGAGACAACCTCGGGTCCGATGAAGATCAGCAGGTAGGCCGGGAGTGCCACCATCTGGGCCAGCATCAAGATCGGAGCTGTTGCGAGCAGGCGATCGCTCGATGCCCCCGCCAGGCCGGAGAATACAATCACGTAGTCGATGCAGGGAGTCAGTAACACTAGGAGTACTCCCACAAGGAGTGCTTGGTCGCCCGCGATGAAGCGTGAAAGGCCGAAGACGATGAGTGGAACGAAAACGAAGTTTAAGGTGACCGTCGCTCCTATGAACCGTAAGTCGCGCACGGCTCGCCCAATCGCGGCGAAAGGAATTCCCAAAAACGTCGCATAGAGAAGCAATCCAAGGACCGGGTTGATCCAGTGTTCCAGCGTCTCGGACGTGGAGGGAACCAGCCAACCGAACACACCACCGGCAACAATCGCCAGCAGATACAAACCGATCTGTCGGCGTTCCATCGTCTCGACGATACCTTTCATGCTCATCGTGCCAAGTCTAATTCTCTGGCGTTGGCTGCGCTTTCATCGCGACGTTCCAGTTCCTTGGTAGTGGGACACCGAGGACGAGCTACCTCATCGATCGGGCCAGGGCCTGATTTTCCGTCCCATAAGTAAGGCCCAAATCAACGTCCCATCCATTCCGTACAGACACGAATATTGGTACGCTGGGCGCATGGAATTGGGATACGCGCGGGTTTCGACGGTCAAACAAGACTTGGATCGACAGATCGATGCTCTGGCCCAGACCGGCATCGCGGCCGAACGGATCTATGTGGACAAGAAGTCTGGGTCCACGGTCGACGCCCCGGACTGCGTGCAGTCATGGAATACGCCCGCGACGGAGATGTGATCGTCGTCCACACTCTCGATCGGCTCGGGCGAACGGTGCGCGATACTCTGAACCTGATCCATGACCTCTCCGAACGCAACATCGGTGTGCGCAACCTCGCCGACCCGATCAGAGTGGACTCGTCGAACCCGGATGATCCGATGGCGCAGCTATCGGTCGAATCCTGCCTGGCCGGTCTGCGGCCTGCCAGATGTGCTCTATTCCGATCACGGCTCGGACTTCACCTCCGTCCGCCTCGAACGGGTTTGCCTGGACACACAGATCCAGCTCATCCACTCACGCATCGGCGTTCCGCAGGGGCGAGGAAAGATCGAGCGGTTCTATGGCTCCATCACCACCGAGCTCTTGCCGCACCTACCCGGGTATATCCCGCACGGAACGAACGGAGAACCCCTCACGGACCCGGCGTTCAGTCTTGAGCAACTCGACGCGATCCTGGAAAGATTCATCGTCACCGAATACAACCAGCGCCCCCATTCGGAAACCCACCACGCGCCCGTCCACCGCTGGGCATCCTCCGGCTTCATCCCGCGCGCCCCGGCGCGACCGGAGGATTTGGACCTACTTCTGCTGACTGCGGCGACTACAAGGAAGGTTCAACGCGACGGGATCCAGTTCGCCTCCACCCGGTATGTCTCCCCGGTACTGGCCGCCTACGTCGGTGAACAGGTCACCGTCCGGTTCGACCCGCGCGACGTCGGCGAGATCCGCGTCTATTTCAACGATGACTACCTCTGCCGCGCGATCGCTCCCGAACTCGCCGCCGAGTCCGTCTCGCTACGAGAGCTGCAGGCTGCCCGGTCGCAACGTCGCCGTGACCTCAAGCGACAGTTACGCCACCGCCGCAGCCTCGCCGACGCGCTACCCACCGATATCCGTTATGTCCCCCCGCCTGAACCACCCGAAGCGGAACCAGTTGACGTCGACGAAGCCCCACCACGACACGGATTGCGTCTCTATGCCACCGACTGACCCAAAACACAGTCTCCTCAGCAAAGACGATGATGGAAGCCGATTCCTTTTCGGCGATTTCGGGGAGATCAACTCCAGCGCTCCGCCACGGCCGGACTTGCCACCGTTCCAGACAACTCATGAGCATCGCCGCTTCGCAGAGTTCGCCGACGCGGTGCGCACTCATCGCTATATTGGCCTGTGCTGGGGACCACCTGGGGTCGGCAAGACACTTTCCGCCCGGCACTACTCCGGTGTCGATGACTGGGAACAATGGGAATCCCTTTTCACCGACACCCTCGGCCCTGTGCCGGAACGCGTTCTTGAGGCCCGCACCGCGTTCTTCACCCCCACGGTCATGGCCACCCCGAAACAAATAGACCAGAGCCTGCCCCGAGCATGCCAACGCATTTCCTTCGCCGTCGACTTCGCCGAGCACGGCATAGTCGACCCCTACGTTCATACCGAGTCCCGCTCCAGTGGACGCACCGAGCTGCTGATCATTGACGAAGCCGATCGTCTCAAGGCCACCGGCTTTGAACAAGTCCGTGACTACTTCGACCATCACCACATGGGCGTCATCCTCATTGGCATGCCGGGCATCGAGAAACGCCTCGCCCGCTATCCGCAGCTCTACAGCCGTATCGGCTTCGCCCACGAGTACCGCCAGTTGAGCGCGGATGAACTCACCGCAGTCTTGGCCAGACGACTTCCTGCTGAAGGCGATGCAACCGATGGTGGCGTCGCCCACGCAACCGCGATCGCGACTATCGTCCGGATCACCGCAGGCAACTTCCGCCTTGTCGACCGTTTACTCACCCAGATCGAGCGCGTGCAGACTGTGAACAATCTGAACGAGTTGACACCCGAGGTTGTCGAGGCCGCGCGGCAGGCTCTCCTCATCGGCCACTAAACGCCGTGAGAAACGTGCCATTTACCGCTGCGACTCACACAGCACTGCCGACCAGAACCCCAGCCGGCAATACGAAACCATCGGCCAGTGTGACAAGACGTTCGAGGACAAACTCAGCGGGAAGTCCCGCGCCAACCGCACCGGTCTTAACGACCTCATCGACTACGCCCGGCAGGGCGATCACGTTCGCGTTGCCTCGCTGGATCGTCTCGGCCGAGACACCCGAGATCTCTACTCAATCGTCGACGCTCTCACGAAAAAGGGCTGCACGATCACTTTCATCTCCGAGGGCATCACTGTCTCCAAAGACGGCAGCTCCCCCATGCAGGAGCTTTTCCTCACGTTTCTGTCGGGCATGGCGCAGTTCGAGCGCGCGAGGATCCTTGAGCGGCAGCGCGAGGGGATCGAGCTGGCCAAGACTCAAGGCGTCTATCAGCGCAAGCTCAACGAGGAAGACGTTGAAGCCTGCAGAGCGCTGGTGGATATGGGAATTTCCGTTGCTGAGGTAGCTCGCCGCTATGACGTTTCCCGCCAGACCCTCTACAACGCGCTCAACAGTGCAGGAGCCTACTCGCAATCACGATAGTCGGTATTCGCCTACAGGAAGATCGTCATGCGAGTATTAAAAATGCACTGCCTCTGGAAGTTCTACGGCAACGAGCGTCCCCTGGTCGGAGAATATGCAGCAAGCCTCCAGATCACTTAACGTGCTTCGCAGCAGTATTTCCTTTTCCACGCTCCCAGATTCAGCCTCGCCAAAATACAGCCGGTCATTCAAAAAGGGTAAAGTAACGTTGCCTGCAGTTCCGCCACTCAACTTATGTAGCATATCTTCAGAGAAGTACTTTTCGTAAGCCAGCATCTCGATTCCGATAAACTTTCCATCTTCTATAAAATCAACGTTGACTTGCGGATCATTACGAGACACTGAGTGCAGTGTGATAACAGGACGATTTTGAAAATCTGTTTCGCCCATACTGAAATACGATATCTGATTATCTGGGTCTAGAGTATAGTCAAAATTCACGGAATCGGCCCCCCCTCTAATTATTACAGGCGCTTGACGGTGACGCATGCACCATTATTATTAAGTGAGACAAGTATAGTCTTATCCTGATATTGCCAAGTCCCATGCTCTCTGTCCTTGTATGCCTTGCGCCAGTTATTCTCTACCACTGACTCAGCGTGACCCTTGCTTATGTGGCTCATCGTAATTGAGAGTGTAGAACCGGTCTGAAGCCACCGGACTCGAGCAGACACCTGGCGATGTAGTGGGTGATGTTACGGAACCCCAGAGCAGACCCGCGGAGATGTTCAAGCCTGCCGTTGATCGCTTCAGTCGGACCATTGGACGTTCCCGGTCGGCTGAAGAACGCGAGCACATCAGCAGCTCGACGCTTCAGAGTCCTTCCCAACCGTTTGAGCTCAACCAGCCCTGTCGGCAGTTTCGTCGTCAGTGCGTCGATGACCGTTCTCAAGAGCTTCTTGCCCTCGTTCCGGTCGGCGATTCGGTAGGCGTTCACAATGTCTTGGTAAACAGCCCAGGTGACTTCGACTTCGGTGAAACTCGAATCGGCGAACAGGCCTGCGATCCTCTCCTGCTGCTTCGTCGTGAGCAGATCAGAGCCTGTGTGCAGAGTCCTCCTCGCTCGATACAACGGGTCCTTTGCTCGTCCACGATGGCCAGTTGTCTCCTGCTGAATACGACGACGAACATCATCGAGAGCATCACCGGCGAGCTTGACGGCGTGGAAGGGGTCCATGACTTCGACAGCGTCGGGCAGTTCCTCAACTGAGGCTGTTTTGAAGCCGGAGAATCCGTCCATCGCGACGACGTCGATGCCATCACGCCAGTCCTTCGGACGGGCTTTCAACCATTGCTTGAACACCTGTTTCGACCGGCCGGCCACCATGTCGAGCAGACGTGCTGGGCCTGTGGCCTGGCTGATCGGGGTGAGGTCAATGATGACGGTGACGTACTTGTCGCCACACCGGGTGTGCCGCCATACGTGCTCGTCAACACCAATGACGCTGACCCCGCCGAAACGGGTCGGGTCGTTGATCAACAGCCGGCGACCTTCAGCGAGGACGGCGGAGTTCGCGGTGTGCCAAGACACGGCGAGTTTGCTTGCGATCACGGACACGGTGTCGTGGTCGATGACGAGAGCACGCAGCGCCCAGTCGAGGCCGGTTCGAGAGATCTTCGCTCGTGGTGGTGCCGCAGCTGTGGTGTCTTGACGCCATGCGCGGCCGCACTCGATGCATTTGTAACGGCGGAGGCGAATATGAAGCGTAGTCGGCCGGTGGCCGAAGGGTTCGTGGGCCAGCTGGCGGACGACGGTGTCGCGAATGATCCCGTGGCCACCGCACCGACGGCACCAGTCATCAGCAGTGTTGGGCTGGCATTCCAGGATGGCCTTGTGCCCGGTGATGTGCTGGCCGATGCAGGCGAGGTCGAGGGTGTCGAGTCGGCAGAATGTCGTGAGGTCAGGGGTCGAGAAAGTAGGCTTGGCCATGTCGAGGTCTTTCGGATGGACTGTGTGAGAACTTCCATCATCGGAAGACCTCGACGTCTATCCGGGCAGCGACGCGCCGTGTTCTGGAATCACCGATCTACACTCTCAATTACGAAGAGCCGGTATTCTCCAAGCCGCCAACATCATCGACCAACTGCTAGACGACCCCGAGACGATGAGGAGCTTCGGGGCATATAACGTCATCGACTATCTCCTGAATCGCGTGAAGATCATTCGTATGCCGATTGATCGCGGTACGGATCTGAACAAGTATTTTGAGATCATGAATACGCGAGGGGTGCAGCTCAGCGCAATCGACATCGTCAAAGCTCGACTGATGCGCCACCTCAGTGATCCCCACGACCGGTCGCTACTCGGTCAAGTTTGGTCGGCCTGTTCGGATATGGATCACTATGTCTCGATGAGCCTCGTGTCAGGCGATACCGTCAAACGTAGGGCTGTATTCGGCAGTGACTGGGAGTAACTTCCACCAAATGATTTCGGCGAGCTCCGGCGGCGACTGCTTGGCACAGACTCTGATGTCAGCAATCCGTCCGTCGACTCTCAACCTCTGTCTATGACACTTGACGACGCGATTGCAGCGTACTCACGAGTCAACGAAGTGGTAGACACGGACGAGGCGGAAGGCGACAATCGCTTTACCTCACAGATCACGTTTCCCACGCTCCTTCTCCACGCTCTTGCGATTCGCAGGCCCGAATCAGTTGCAAATCGAGAAGATCGCCAGCTCGACGACAAACTGTTGGTCAGCAGATTCACCGAACGGCTCGCAAAACTGCCACGATCACAAAAGGCAAGTTGGGTTCAGGACTTCACGACCGATCTATTGCGCATCAGGTGTCTCTTCGATCGGTTCATCCTCAAACGCGATGCGACATTGGGCGCAGGAAATGAATCAACAACGGACGAAGAACCAGGTAACTGGTCACTCTATCGTCTCTCTCGCGGCGAGTCGGTCAGCCGTGGCAGCAGGCGCGATTCGCCACGGTATCTGCCGAGTTTCTCGAGCGAAGAGAATGGTTCTGATGCAGCTGATGTCCAGCGGAAGGTCATTCTCCTGCAGTCAGCTTTGCGAATTACATACACGTCTCCACGCACCATGCACTGGATCACCGAAGCTCTCAGCTTCGTGGTGCGACATGCTGATCTGAATCAGGAAGTCACGGCACAGGGCTTCCTCAATGTGCTTGAGAATTTTGCACTCGATCGTCTGGAGGCGGCGATGGCGCCAGACCCTGAGAAGGTCGACGTTGACCCGAACGGACATCCTCTTGGATTCGGAATCCCGCGAATCATGTTCACTTATCTCGACTATCTGCTAGTTGAAGAGATGAACGAGCCGTCCTTCACATTCAGTTACCGGACCTCAATTGAACACTTTTCACCTTCAAAAGAGGATGTCGAACATGCCTCAACAGCGACGCATGTTCAAGACCGTGATCTTCTTAATTGGTTCGGAAACCTTGCACTCGTTACCGTGAGCACAAACTCAAAATTCAGCAATAATTCGCCGAGGGAGAAGGCCAACAATCGCCCAGCGCGTAGGCAGAGTCTGAAGCTCAAATTGATGGCTCGCCGTGCGGAGACAAGCAGCTGGAACGATGATGACATCAAGGCTCACCACGAGAAGATGGTGGGGGTTTTGCAGAATGCTCTTGCTCAGCGGCCCTAGCATGGACCTTCTCTGTTGGTCGGGGTCGGCTCAGCGCTGCTGACCGGTCGCCCCAACATTCCCCATCCGAGCTCGCTCCACGATGACAGCGATGTGCACGCGGTTGCTGGTGTCCAGCTTGATGTTGATGCGGTTGAGATGCGTCTTCACAGTGGCGGTGCTCATAAAGATGGAATCGGCGATTTCCTGGTTCGACAGCCCCTGAGCCACGAGGACCGCAATCTCAAGCTCCTTCGCTGTCAGATCAGCCAGAAGCTCTGTCGCCTCGCGCTGCTGACGCCGATCCTGGCCCGTCGTCACCTTGGAGATCAGCTGCTGCATTGATCTCGGGGAGAGAATCGGTTCGCCGATATGGACCTTGCGGATCGACTCTGCCAGAGCCACAGGAGCGACGTCCTTGAGCAGGTAGCCGGCCGCACCGGCCTCGAGGGCGCGGAAGAGATAGTCATCGGTGTCGAAGCTCGTCAGCGACACGACCTTGGGTGGACGAACACTGTTGACCAGCCGCTCAATCGCCTCGATGCCGCCGATGCCTGGCATACGGATATCCATGAGCACGACATCGGGGAAATGCAGTGCCACCTTCTCCAGTGCCTCTTCGCCACTCGACGCAGATCCGACGACTTCGATGTCTTCGGCGGCTTGGAGGATTCCCCGGATCCCGGTGAGGACCATCGCATCGTCATCGACGACGAGCACACGGATCGGGGCAGCATTCTGGGTCATGATCGACACATTACCCGAGGGCAATGACACCGATAGTCCAGCCAGTCAGCTCCGGTGCGCGAAGGGCGGAAGTTTCGCGTCGACGACGAACGATCCCTCGCGAACCCCGATGAAGACCTCACCTTCGAGCATCACCACCCGTTCCTGAATTCCCTGGAGCCCGGCACCCGATCCCGTCGATGACAGATCCCACTGGCCGGTGGGGTGAGAAGTACCCACGCGGGGCGCGGACGTCGGGTAGGGCGGAATGCCGGGAGCCGCCTCGGCGAGGGAATTGGCCGGTGGTTGGAAGTGATTGGTCGACGGCGGCATGGGATTCGCGATGACGACGTGTGCGCCCATGTCAGTTGAGACCGTGACCTCGAGGGTGACCGGGGCACCCGGCGCGTGCTTCATCGCATTCGTCAGCGACTCCTGGACGATGCGATACACCGCCCGATCGAGGACCGTGGACGCGGACTCGACGTCCTGGATGACGATCGACGGGCGGATGATCGTGCCGGTGGACTGCACCGAGGCGACCAGCTGGGGGATCGAACGCATAGACGCCTGACTCGGGGGAGTCGAGGCTTCCTTCTGCTGACCGGGATTGGCCAACGTCCCCTCGCGAACCCCACCCACCAGGTGGCGCAGATCCTCCAGGGAAGCGTGCGCCTCATGACGCAGCGCCGAGGCGGTTGAGGCGACATCGGCATCATCCTTGCTCCCGACCTCGAGCGCTCCGCTGTGCAGGGAGATGACCGAGAGCCGGTGGGAGAGCGTGTCATGGAGCTCGCGGGCGAGGAGTTCACGTTCGGACTGGCGGGCGAGCTCGGCGGAGAGGGAATCATTGCGCTGGGTCTCCCGCGCAGCAATCGTCTCGACGGCTTTCATCCGTTTGGTCCGGCGCAGCAGGGCACCGACGCCGAGGCTGATACCGAGTCCGATGACCGCCGAAGCGATGGTCACGAGGGTGATGGCCAGCAGCGCATCGGCCGGGGGAGCGGGAGCGTCGAGGTTCGTCATCTGCTCGGGGTCGGGCAGGAACAGGATGGCGAAGGGGTTGAGCTGGACCGGTGACAGGCACATGCGCACGGTAGAGGCGATGACTAGGACCGATGCCACCGCTGAGGCGATGATCGCCTGCCGCCGGGATGCTCGGATGACGAGATGGAAGAGCCCGATGAAAAGCAGGAGGGCATCACCCCACCCGATGGTGAGCAGGGCGCCGGCGATGAAGGGGACCCAGGGCCATTTGTGGCGGAGGAAGACTGTTCCCCACACGGGCAAGAGGAGGAGGACGGCCAGCATCCCCGTGTTGCTGATGATGCCGTCGGCGAAGGCCCAGGTGTTCGACGTCAGCGCCATCACCGAGGTGAAGAGTCCGAAGAGGAAGAGGACCACACCGATGATGATGCTCACGGCGATGCGCACCCACTGGGGAACCCGGCGCCGTCGTGGGCGGGGGAGGTTCTCAGGGCGCTGCTGAGGAAATGGTTGACCTGACACACATGAATAGTAGCCGCGGGCTCTGACACGCGTAGTCCACCGATCGGGTGGACCGACTCAACCGATCGGCTAGCCAGTTAGAGCCGATGGGTGGACGTAGAAATCGTGGCTACCCGCGAGGCTTGACGAGTCAGCACGTCACAGCCTTCCGGCAGCCTTTCAAGGAGCATCATGTCCAACCCACACGCACCCCAGAACCCCGGCCAGCCCCAGCAGCCCGGCCCTCAGCCATCCGGCTCCCAGCCGACGGGCCCACAGCAGTGGGCACCGCAGTACGCGCAGTCCGGCCCCAACCAGCCCGGGGCGTACGGCACGGGAGCCGGATCCCTCACCTCAGGGTCATTCCCGCAGGACGGCTCGGCGCAGGGATACCCCGGAGTGCAGCCCGGCTACCCAGGTGAGCATCCACGGCAGCAGGGCTACGTCGGCGGTCCCTATGGGCAGAAGCCGGCGAAGCAGAAGAAACCCCTGCTCAAGCGCTGGTGGTTCTGGCTGCTGATCATCGTTGTCGTCATTGCGATGATCAGCGCGTTGAGTGGCGGCGGAGAGGACACAGCCGATGAAGCCGGTGCCTCATCTGCCCAGGAGGAGAAGGCCGCTGGCGCCGAGCAGAAGGAAGAGAAGGCTCCTGCCGAGGACGGCGGGGACGATCCGGCTGCAGACGCTGAGTTCGGCATTGGTGATGCGGTTGCGGCCGACGGGTGGGAGATCACCGTCGGCAAGGTCGAAGACGGTGTGGCATCGGTCGGCGACGAGTACATGGGCGTCGAGGCTCAGGGACAGTTCGTCACGGTGGCGCTGTCGGTGAAGAACACTGAGTCTGCACCGGACTACTTCTTCGAAGACAACATCAAGCTCGGCGATGACGCGGGCAACACCTACTCCGCCGACTCCGAAGCCGGTATCTACGTCGACGAGAGCTCGATCCTCTTCCTTGAAGAGATCAACCCCGGTAACACCGCCGAGGGAGTGCTGGTCTTCGACGTGCCAGAGGACATCAACCCCGATCGGCTCACCTTCGAAGGCGGAATCTTCTCCGACCCGATCGAGATCTCGCTGAAGTAGGGAGATTCGACTGCGGAGCAATCGGGGTTTCATGTAGGGAGCGGTTCGGTCCAGCGTTGGGACCGAGCCGCTCCTCAAATCTGCCTAAGCCTTGAGCTGATGGGCCCGGTCGACTATCGCCCGCGCCGCATCAAGCGTCTGTCCCAGGAACCCCGCCCCGAACAGCTTCACGTGTGCGAGCAGGGCGAAGAAGTTGTGCACGGGAAGGTCGCCGCGCCAGCCGTCGGGCATCGGATGGACCGCCTCGTAGCCGGCGAAGATCTCCTCAAGATGGGGCGTGCCGAAGAGCGTCAGCATCGCGAGATCCTCGAGCCGGTGCCCACCATGGGCGGCTGGATCGACGAGAGTGCCGCCATCGGGCGTCCACATGAGATTGCCGGACCACAGATCGCCATGGACCCGCGCTGGCTTTTCATGCCCGGCCCCGGAGATGCCGTCAAAGACTCCAGTGGAGATCGCATCGATCGCCGAGGTGATTGTTGCCTGGTGATCCTTCGACAAACTCCCGCGGATGTCGGCAGCGATCGGGTTCAGGCGGCACTCCACCCAGAATTCGGTGAACGTGGCGCATGAGGCGACTTCCACTTCGAAAGGGGAGTCGAGCGGGCCGAACCATGCAGGCTCTGCCGGTGCCCACCCGAAAGAGGGCGCACCGGAGTCGTGCAGCAGCGCGAGCTGGCGACCGAAGCTGAAGGCCGAGCGGGCATCGGGTGAGGCTGATTCGAGGCGATCTAGACGCAGACCGTTCTTATCTTGATCGACAACTCCCACCACGGGAACGACGTCAGGTTCGGCCAGCCACTTCAGGCCGGCAGCCTCGGCGGCGAAGAAACCCGCGGGCACCGGCACGTTCCTTGACGAAAGTATCCATGTTCCCAGGCTAGTAGTGCATCCGTTCAGCTGTAGAAGTGGGGACGACCGCCGATCAGCTGTACCCGATGAGGTGGGCGAACACGACTGCGGCGATCGCGATAGTGATCTGAACTGCGATCAGTGGCAGCATCCAGCGAACCCACTTGATCCAGGGAACCTTGGCCAGCGCTAGCGCCGCCATGAAGAAGCCGCTGGTGGGGAAGCAGAGGTTGCCGATGCCGTCGGCGAGTTGGAATGCCAGGACTGCAGTCTGCTGAGTCACCCCGACCATCTCTGCCAGCGGCGAGAGAATAGGCATTGTCAGCGCCGCTTGGCCGCTGCCGGAGGGCACGATGAAGCTGACCAAGCCTTGGAAGAAGAACATTCCCACGGCCGACAGCCACGGCGGCAGATGGCTGATGCCTGCTGCGAGGTTGACCAGAATGGTGTCGAGGATCTGACCGTCCTGGAAGATCACGAGGATTCCGTAGGCAACGCCGATGACGAGTGCACCGGTGACGAGGTCTCTGGCACCGTCGATGAAGGCCTCGGCGGTTCCGTTCATCCCGAGCCCACCGACAACGCCCATGACGATCCCCATGAGCAGGAAGAGTCCCGCGATCTCCGTGAGGTACCAGCCTAGGGTGGACACACAGATGGCGAGTGTCACCAGCGTGGCGATGAGGACGACGAAGACCAGCTTGTGGCGCAGAGTGAACGTCAGGGTCTCAGTGTCGCCCTTCCGCCGGATCTCGTCGGCGAGGGAGTCCTGACCGTAGAGCATGCCTTTCGTCGGATCCTTCTTCATCCGCTGCGCGTAACGCATGACGAAGACGATCGCGGCACCGAGGAGGAGTACCCAGAGGATGAGTCGCAGCCACATGCCGGAGAACAGGGGGAGTCCAGCGATTCCCTGGGCCACACCGACTGTGAAGGGGTTCATGAACGCGGCCATGAAACCTGAACCGGTTCCCAGGAGCACGACTGCTGCGCCGACCATCGAGTCGTAGCCGAGGGCGACCGCGATCGGCACGAGGATCGTGATGTAGGGGATCGTCTCCTCGGCCAGCCCGAGCATGGCGCCGGTCAGTGAGAAGAACGTCATGAGGACAGGGATGAAGAGAATTTCCTTGCCCCGCAGCTTGCTCGTCATCGCAGCCACTGCAGAGTCAATGGCACCGGTTGCCCGCAGAACACCGAAGGATGCACCGACGATGAAGACGTAGAAGATGATGTCGGCGGCGCCGATCATCCCGTTGAATACCGCGGTCAGGACATCCCAGAACGATGCCGGTGTCGGATCGACCGCATGGAATGTGCCGTCGATGATGACGTCGCGACCATCGACGGTTTTACGATCGAAGACGCCGGCCGGCACGAAGTGAGTGAGAATCGCGGCGATCGCGGTGACGGCCATGAGGATGACGAATACATGCGGCATCTCGCGTTTTCGCCGAGGTGGGGCGCCGGTGGTCTGCTCAGTGACTTGGGTCGGTGGTGTCCCGGAATCGGTCATGGTTCCCCTGCTTCATTGCACGATCACGACAAATGGTGTCTCCGAAACATCACACTACCTTGTGACTTAGGGCAGGTCCGGTCGTGAAAATGACGAAGCTTGGACGCCAGGGGAGTGGCATTGTCACTGTTGGTGGGCAAGCCGCATTCGCCGAGGCAGCCCCTCCAGCAGCGGCAGCCAGAGTTCCGAGGCCGCCGGGAAGCTCGGGACCGCATGGCGCAGGACATGAACGGGCACCTGCCCGACGATCGCCACCGTTGCCGGGTGGATCAGCTCGGCGGCCTCAGGTCCGACGAAGGTGGCTCCGAGGAGCAGGCCGGTACGGACGTCGACGACAATCTGGGCTGTACCCTCGGCATCATCACGTAGCAGCGCGGTGCCGGCGCTGCTTGTGAACGGCAGTTGGGAGATCTCGACTTCGTGCCCATCCTTGCGGGCCTGCGCCTCGGTCTTTCCCACCGAGACGACCTGCGGATCGGTATAGACAACCTGGGGGACTGGCACGTTCTCCGGAATCGCCTCGGCTTCTTCGTCGAGAGCTCGAGCTCGAATCTGAGCGCCGATGACGCGGGCACGGTACTTGCCCCAGTGGGTCAGAGGCACTTCTCCGCTGGCATCACCGACGGCGTAGAGCCACTCCGGCATCGTGCCGGCAGTGATGTCCTTGCCCGTCAGCCCGAGACTCTCCAGGCCCAGATCACCGAGGCGGGGTTTGCGTCCGGTCGCCACGAGGATCTCGTCAGCCTCGAACGTGGATGCGCCGTCTGGACTGTTGGCCTGGATCGTGACTTCTCCGCCATGGATACGACCGAGCCCTTTGTCTTCGGCCCGTTGCCGACTGCAGTCGGTGACCTCGGTGCTCAGATCGACGCTGACTCCGGCTCTTTCAAGAGCCTCGGCGACATGCTGACCTGCGAAGGGTTCGTGTCCGGCCAAAAGGCTGTCCCCGCGTACGAGCATTCGCACTTGTGCACCGAGAGCGGCCATCCAGGTCGCGGCCTCGACGGCGACAACGCCGCCACCGACGATGACCAACGATTCCGGGACCTCCTGAACTCCGGTGGCATCGCGTGATGACCACGGCGCCACATCGGCAAACATCGTCGGCACGGTCGGCTGGGACCCGGAAGCAATGACTACGGCATGTCGCGCCTGCACGAGCACCGGTGTTGGTCCGTTGATGAGGACCTGTCGTTCGCCGACCAGTTGCGCGTGACCACGTTCGACGTGCAGCCCGGCACCTTGTGCCCATTCGACCTGACCGGTGTCGTCGTAGTGCGAGACCCACTCGTCACGTCGTGTCAGAAGCGCTCGCCGTTCAACGGTGGCGCCCTCCAGACCGTCCATGTGCTGACTCGCGGCGCCAAGTTCGATGGGGCGTAGCATCGTCTTCGACGGGATGCACGCATAGTAGGAGCACTCGCCGCCCAGCAGCTCCTCTTCGACGATGACCGCTTCAAGATCAGAATCCTCGGTCGCGTACTGGGCCGCGTTCTCACCGACCGGTCCAGCTCCGATGACGATGACATCGGTGGTCAGGGTCTCCGTATCATCGGGGACGAGATTGTTCGTACTCATATCAAACCTGCGCTTCCATTATTCGCCGGGATTCAGCTGCGCTCTCGCAGCCTCCATATGATCACTGTCGCCGGTCTGCAGAGCGTAGAGTCCCAACTCGACCGGTGAGGTGGAGAACAGTTCGCCGCAGTGCTCGGCGAACTTCGGCCACACCCGGCCGCCCTTGTCCACGTAGCGTTTGAGCGTCGCATCGAATGACCCAGCAGAGACGCTGGCATGGTGAAACATGAAGTCCCGGGCCGGATCGCCGATGGCGGCCGTCGTCCAGTCGAGGATGCTGAGGTTCCTGGGTCCGTCCATGAGCTGATGAGCCGGATACACCTCACCGTGGGTGACCGTCGTGAAGTCGGGCCAATACGCGTCATCGTCCAGCCACGCGGCCCACCGTTCACGCAGGCTTGGGGCCACCTCGAACTCGGCTACGACGCGAGCGATGTCATCACGCTTACGCTGCCTCACCTCGGCGGGGGAGAACTCATCAATCCCCGAGGAACGCACGAGCGCGGGATCAATGGAGTGGAGCTCGGCGAGGAAGTCTGCGAGGGACTGGGCGTAATCGGCCGACTCGACGTCGAAATGCCAGTGCGGCTGACCCTGCTCATCGATCGTCAGTCCAGGTGTGCCCGGCAACAGCGGGTAGGCGATGAGGTCAGCGGTGTGGATCTGCCAGTCGGGGACCGCGACGCTCAGGTGGGGTGCAACATCACGGAGGAATCGGCCCTCGACGGCGGCACGGTCGGTGACGTCCGGGCGACGCGGAATCCTCAGCACCCACGACTGGCCAGCAACCGCCTCGGCGATGGCGACTTGGAAGTCGAGGCCCAACTCATTGACGGCGATGGTCTCGGGGTCGATGTCGAGACCATGTGCCTGCGCCAGATCGCGAATGCCATTGGCCTCCGAGCGGTCGGTCTGCATTGCTCCACCTTTCTTCGTATGCTTCGGTGACCGTGAGCCGATCAGTTCAGTTCAGTTCTCGGTCAAGACCACGGCGGCTTCGACAAGTTCACCATTGTCCTTCGCGACGCGGCCATCGGGGAGCACAGGAGTGTCCTCGAGCCCGGTGCGGATGCCGTGCCCACGGTCGATGGCTCTTCTATTCACGGCCCAGGATGCGACTCCGTCACCGTGATGGACCTGCTCAAGCGTGATACCGGCGGTGGCGAGAGCGCTCTCGATCGCCTCGGCATGGGCGAGAGCTGCCGCAGGATCGCCGTCAAGGGGTTCGACCATGACCCGGTGGCACAGCGGCGCAATTCCTGCGGCGATGAACTGGTGGGCGTCATCGAGACTGAGCAGACCGGCTTCGATGCCGACTCCGCGTTCGGCCAGCAGTTCGGTGATCTCGACGATTCCCGGTTCGCCCTGGTTCGCGGTCACAAGGTCCGGCAATTCGGTCCAGTTGCTGATGAGTTCCAGTCGCTTCTGGGGATTGGGCTCGACCTCCGCCGAGGTGGTCAATGAGATCGCAATTCCGGGACAGGCGGCGCGGACCTCCTGCAGTGTCGCGGCACAATCGTGTGCATCAAGCGATTGCCGGCCGGAAGCGTCGTAGGGATGCAGATGCACAGACTGGGCACCAGCAGCGACGGCGATTGCGGCTTGAGCCGCGATGCTGTGTGGAGTGGTGGGATTGGCCGGGTGGTCGCGGGCGTTGAGTGCTGCCTGTAAGAAGATGCGGTTGTTCTCATTGGCGGCCATGGGCTCAACTCCGAATCGTCATTGCCGGACGTGCATCAGTGTAGTGCCGAGATCGGGCTTTCCGACAGGGGAGTCAGCCTGCCCCGGGCGAGCAGGACTATGCCGAATGTGAGTTCCCAGACGATGATCGCGTACATGCCGATGCGCTCCCACGCACCATCGGGAAGCAGCGTCCCCGGTACAGCCCGAACGTCGACCTGGAGCATGACGATGCCGAGAATCCCGATCAGACCACACACGATGCTGATGACTCCAAGAATGCGGCCGCGCATGAGGTGACTGCTGCGGTCCTTCAGCAGGGAGATGCCGAAGCAGATCGCGGTCAGGTGCCCACCGAAGAAGGCAAGGAACGCGCCGAGGAGGTGGATCCAACCGAGGCCGAGCTCGTTGTTGTGCTGACCGCCGTTGACCACGGCAATGAGCACCATTCCGAGGGCATGGGCGAGAGCACAGACGATGATCGCGACTTGCAGGCGAGGACGCGATCTGGTCGCATTTGATGACCCGCGTGCCGCTGATCTGGCGCGTGCCATGAGTACTGCCGCGGTGGCAAAGAGGAAACCGTGGGCGAGGAACGCGAGGTTCATGAGCGCATGCAACGGTGAATCGATGCTGCGATCACCCAGTGTCTCGATATCGGGCACGCCGAGATCGCTGATGTAATTCATCCCATAGGAATAGTTCGGAAATGCGGATGCTGATGCAGTCTCGGCGAGGAGATAGACAATGCCGGCGAAAATCCAACAGATCGCTGCCATGGCGCTTAAGTCGGGTGTCGCGGAAGCTGCAGATCGATTCCCTCGCATGCCATTAACAATAGGTTGGAGAAATATGCAATAAAAGGGTCTAATCGGGCGAACATATGTTCGACACGCCGAGGTCGTTGCTGTTCAAGCGCTTGTCAGAGCAGTATTGCCGTGCAAATATGAAAACATCCTGTTGATCGGATCCAAATGATCAATGAGAACCGAATAGGCAGCAAGGAGAGAGCGCATGAGTACAACTACCATTATCTGGATAGTCGTAGCGATCGTCGTTATTTTGATTGTCGTCGGCATCATCATTGCGGTCAGTCGTAAGGCCGCAGCTAAGAAGCGCGAACACCAGCGCAAGGAAGCAGCACGGATCCGTCAAGAGACAGCCGAATCCGAGCATGAAGTCCATGCCCGCGAAGCCGACGCCGAGCATCGCAAGGCAGAGGCGAAGAAGGCCGACGCCGACGCCGAAGTGCAGGCAGCGGAAGCCAAGCGCAAGGCCGCCGAGGCTGAGAAGCTGGACGCTGACGCCGCTGAACGCGATCGTCTCGCTCAGGAGAAGCGATTTGAGCAGGAACGCCAGCTCAAGCGCGCCGATGAACTGGATCCCGACGTGGACACTCGCGGCAACCACAAGAACGCACCCGGTGCAGCCGCAGGTGCCGGCGCCGCCGGTGCGGGAGCCGCCGCAGGTGCGGGCGCCGGAGCAGCGGCCGGTCACGACGGTGACCGCCACGACCGTCACCATGACGGTCAGCCCGTTGCAGATGAGCGTCATCACGACGGTCGACCAGTTGCGGACGAACGTCACCACGACGGCCGTCCGGTCGCCGATGAGCGTCACGCAGGCCACGATCCCCGTGCAGCCGAGCAGCGCCCCGTCGATGACGGCCGCCCAGTTGGCGACGGTCGACCCGTTGCCGATGGTCGCCCAGTTGGTGATGGTCGTCCTGTTGCCGACGAGCGTCAGGCACCGCAGGGCCAGCAGCCTCCGGTGGCCAACGACCCTCGCGTCGCTGACCAGCGTCAGGCACCAGCAGGTCAGCAGCCACCGGTTGCCGACCAGCCACCGGTGTCCAACGATCCCCGATTCTCCGATCAGGGTCAGCCACCGCAGGGACAGCAGCCTCCGGTGGCCAACGACCCTCGCGTCGCTGACCAGCGTCAGGCACCAGCCGGACAGGATCCGCGACAGGATTCGCGCTTCGCTGACAACGGTGCAGGCCGTGAACCCGGTGAGCGCCTCGGCGATCGACCAGTCGACGATGGCCGTCCGGTAGCGGACGGCAACAGGCCGGTCGAGGACGATTATCGTATGGGCAGCAACCGCCCAGTCGCGGATGATCGTGGCACTCCTCGGGCTCCCGAAGGCGACCCGCGTGCCGCTGAGAACGATCCTCGTCTCAACGATCCTCGTTTCAGCGAGCGCGGCTACGATCCACGTGCCACCGAACAGCGGACCTTCGAGGATCCGGACACTCCTCGGCACTGAAACAAATATCCCCTCACTCCGATCGGCTCATTACCCGATCGGTGAAACACCCACTATGCAACACCTAAGGAAAGGTCAGGACAATGGCAACAATCCTGTGGATCATTGCAGCACTGCTCGTCATCTCGGGCATCTTCGCAATCTTCCGTAAACAGATCCTCTGGGGAGTCATCCTCATTGTTGTCGGCTGCCTCGTTGGACCGGGCGGTGTGAGCATATTCGGCTAGCAGGCTGAAACTAAGACTGCGGCGCCCCAACCTTGCAAAGGGTTGGGGCGCCGCAGTGCGTTGTGAGCATGTGTGCTCGACAACTTGTCAGCGATCAGCCGTTGAGGTTCTCGATCGCGTAGTCGGCCTGAGCCGTGGTGAACTGACCGCCGTATTCACTTGTCAGCTGGTCGTGGATGGCAGCCGGAGACATCGCCATCTCATTCTGATAAGTCTTTGCTGACTCGAGCGCGTTGTAGTTCCAGTCGGCGTCGATATTGTCGACGGCGTACTGGGCGGCATCTTCGGTGAACTGGCCGCCGTACTCGCTGGTCAGCTGATCGAAGATTCCCTGCTTGCTCATGTGCATCATGTCGGAGTACGTCTCTGCCGAGGTCAGGGCCGAGGTGTACTCAGCCGGAACGTCTGCCTCTGCTGCCTCTTCTTCTGCGGCGGGCTCCTCTTCGACGGATTCCTCAACTGCAGTGTCTTCTGCTGGCACCGCAGCGGGCTCCTCGGCGGGTTCTTCTGCTGGTTCCTCAGCGACAGGGGCTTCCTCTGCTGCGACATTCTCCTGCGGAGCTTCGTCGACGAGGGCCTCTTCTGCAGGCTCTTCGACGGCGGCGGGTTCAGCCTCGGCGCTGGGTGCTGGGTCAGCGATCTGCGTTGACGCTGTCGGCTTCGGTGACAGTATGCCGATGAGGATCCCCAGGGCGAAGAGAGCGCCGGTGACAATCCAGGCGAGTTTCCTGTGCTGCTGGTAGCCGTTGAGCTGCAGGCCCCGATTGTCCTTCTGCGCCCCGCTGAGGGTGAGGATCAGGTCGACCAGCGCCCAGATGCCGAAACCACCAAATGTGATGAGTTTGAGAATTCCGGTGCCGATCTTTCCCAGATAGAAACGATCGACTCCGAGTCCGCCTAAGAAGAGAGAGAAAAGCCATGTTGCAATGAAGGATTTCTGCCCGACCTGCTGCTGAGGTGGAACCCATGCGTGCGCGTAGGTGGTTGGGGGCATCTGCTGCTGTGTCATTATCACTTCCAGTGTTTTCGGTCTGAATCAAGTACAGAAATAGTCTATCGTGTAGTTGAACAATAAACTACAAATTTGAAGTGAGTCTGCTCACTAGGCAGGCAACGCCGGGCAACCTCGGCGGTGCGACACTGTTCTGTCAACGCTCATGCGGGGCTACAGTGGCTGGTGACTCCCGTTGTCATCGGCTCAGAGAGGAACCGTCATGTCAGAGGCACGTCCACCCTTCCCACCGTTCACTGCAGCGACTGCTGCGAAGAAGGTCCAGGGTGCCGAGGACGCCTGGAATACCCGCGACCCGCACAAGGTCTCTCTTGCCTACACACCGGATTCGGTGTGGCGCAATCGCGATGAGTTCCTCTCCGGACGAGAGGAGATCGTCGATTTCCTGACCCGGAAGTGGGAGCGTGAACTCGACTACGCCCTGCGCAAGAGCCTGTGGTCCTACAACGACAACCACATCGCGGTGCGCTTCCAATACGAATTCCACGATGCCGCTGGGCAGTGGTGGCGCAGCTACGGCAATGAGCTGTGGGAGTTCACCGAGGATGGCCTCATGGCACGTCGAGAGGCGAGCATCAACGATGTCACCATCACCGAGGCTGAACGCCGCATATTCGGTCCCCGCCCTGCCGAGGAACACGGAGAGGACATCGATCTGCGCTGACGGAGGGCAACCTCGGCGGCGGTGAAGTTCTTGGGTAAGAGTTGAACGCTGCCTAGATTCGGCAACGTTAGACTGATTCGCTATGGGATCCACTTCGCGCAATCTTCGTCAGGGCATTGACAGCCTCCGTGCCATCGCACCGTGGGCCGCTGTGGGTGCGGCGTGTGCCGTGCCGCTGACTATCGGCGCATCGATGGCAATCGACCTGCTGCAGAAACGCGATCGGGAGCAGCGGGAGGCACCGCGTCCCGGCACCTTCCACGCGGACGTCGAAGACTCCCAGCTGAGCATCTTCACCGACGGCGAGACGCTGTATGAGGACATGCTCGCTGAGATCGCATCCGCCACGGAATCTATTCAGATGGAGACGTTCATCTGGAAAAACGACGAGATCGGCCAGAAATTCGTCGACGCGTTCAACGCCGCAGCCGAGCGCGGTGTCGTCGTCCACCTCATCTACGACGGATTCGCCAACCTCACCATCCCGCACTCCTTCTATGCGCAGCTGTCTGAGCGCATCAAGGTGCTGCGTCTGCCCACGGTAGCCAGGAAGTTCTGGAAGGGGCCGATGCGCTTCTCCGGCCTCAACCATTCGAAGATCCTCGTCATCGACAACAGGGTTGCCTACGTCGGCGGTTTCAACATCGGATCGCTCTACGCCCGGCACTGGCGAGACACCCACCTCAAGGCCGCCGGACCCGGCACCTGGGGACTGCGCCAGGCCATCGCTGAAGTGTGGAACCAGTACCATGACGACATCGACGATCAGATTCCCTGGGTCGCACCGACGGCCTGGGAATCCAAGCTGCGGGTCTCGGCGAACCAGCCGGTCCAACTGATCTATCCGATCCGCTCGATGTACATCAACGCCTTCGAGCGGGCACAGGAGCGCATCTGGCTCACGACCCCGTACTTCATCCCGGACCAGCAGCTGCTGCGCTCACTGATCGAAGCCGCCGAACGCGGAGTCGATGTCAGGGTCATGGTTCCCCAGGAATCCAACCACATCCTCGGCGACTCTCTGTCTCGCGGATTCTTCGAACAGATGGTGCGCTCGAAGGTCACCGTTCTGCTCTACACGGCGTCGATGATCCACGCGAAGATCGCGACAGTCGACGGGATCTGGTCGACGGTGGGGACAGCGAACATCGACCGGCTCTCACTGACCTTCAACTACGAGACCAACGTCGAGATCATCGACGACAAGTTCGCCTCTGAGATGGAGAAGGTGTTCCTGAAGGATGCCGAGCATTCCAAGGAACTCGGCCGTGACTGGCTCGATCGTCACCCGCTGACGCAGGTCATCGAGTTCGCGCTGCGGCCCATGCGCCCGTTCCTGTGAGGGGCTGAGCTAGGTTTGCGGGCTGGACTCAGGACAGGAGCTCGGTGAGGGTCTCTGCTTCCTCGGCGCACACGGCGCACCCGGCCAGATGCACATCCATGGGCACATCGCGGTAGCTCGGGTCGGCCAGTCTCTGCTCGACGAATTCGTCGATGCGGGCGAAGCACTCATCACATGACAGGTACGGGTCCGTGTCCGTGAGCAGCCGGGCGATCACGTCTGGGCTCAGCGGCTGGTGCGGGTCGGTCATGACGTCCTCCTGTCGGGGAGTGCCTCGAGATGACCGGAGGCGATGAGCGCCTCGCGCAGTCGTTTCCGGGCATCGTGGACATTCTTATACAGCGCATTGCGAGTGGTGCCCAGCCTGTGGGCCAGGACATCGATGGGCACATCGTCGACGAGCAGGGCGATCATGATCTGGCGCTGTCGAGGCGTCAGTGCCGTGCCCAGGGACGTGCGGACCGCACGCGCCAGATCGGAGCCCTCGGCGCGGCTGGCCGGCCCGTGATCGGCATCGACGAGCGGCAAGTTCTCCGAGAGCGTGACCTCGCGGTGGCGCCATGCCTGCCGGCGCACGGCGACACCTGCCTGCAGGATGCCGAACTTGAACACCCAGGTGCTGAATCTGCTGCGCCCCTCGAACTCGCCGAGTCTGCGCAGCACCGCGAGATGAGCATCGTCGGCGGCTTGCTGAGCCAGATCCTCCAGGTCAGTCGACCCGGCACCTGGAAGTTGATGCCGCAGCCGCCCCACCTGCAGCCGGGTGGCCTTGAGCAGCAGTTCGTGCAGTCTGCGCTGAGCCGCGAGCCGTTGCGGTGTCTCGGGTTCTTCGAACTCGCCGAGGTGAAGGTGCCAGTTGTCATCGCGCACACAGTCAGGGACAGAGATGGGTACATCACTCACGATCGTCATTGTGCCACCACCAGGCGAAGCAGAGAAGGGTCATAGTTCGTTGGTGTCAGATGGGGGAGATGGTCTTACCTCAATCGGCGAAAAACCTTCCGCGAAACATTTTCTCTCGCCCCGGTAAGACGAGCATGAGGCGTGGACACCAACTGGGTACAGGAGGCCAACAGGCATCCTCCGCCCATTCGTGAAGGGACACGCTCATGTCACACAAACTCGCCACCCCCGAAGACACCGGATCAGGCACCGGATCAGGCACCGGGGCAAGTTCCGGGGCAGTTGGCCTCAGATCTCACCTTGGAAGTGATCGCGCCTTCTTCCTGTTGCGCACCATCTTCACCGTCGCCCCGATCCTGTTCGGGCTGGACAAATTCTTCGGCCTGCTCACGAACTGGGACAGCTACCTGGCACCGTGGATCGATGCGATCGTGCCGGGGACCGCCCATCAGGCCATGTTCGCCGTGGGCATCATCGAGATCGTCGCCGGCATCGTCGTCGCCGTGGCTCCGAAATTCGGATCACTGCTGGTCGTGGCCTGGCTGGCTGGGATCATCATCGACCTCGTCTCCATGGGACAGATCTTCGACATCGCCCTGCGCGACTTCGGACTGCTCGTCGCAGCCCTGGCCCTGACCGCACTCGCCTTCGACCGGCCCCAGAAGATGACGGCGAGCATGATCGCCCGCCTCATCACGAGCTGCCTCATCACAGCCCGTAGGTGGTGAGCTTCTCCTCTTCGTCGACGAGGAGCGTGAAGACATCGGGCCGGGCATAGTGACCAGCGGCATCGAAGTCGAACTTCGCCTGAGCCAACTCGTCGAGGTCGATCGTCGCGAGGAGGAGTCCGGCACCATCGCGCTTCGGTCCGGCGAGCACATGGCCCAAGGGCGAGACGATCATGCTGCCGCCGGAGATCAGCGTGGTGTCGGGATCCTCGCCTTGAAAAGGATGGACGTCGTCGGGCAGGTCGCGGCGCTGCAGGTACTGGTTCGCGCTGATGACGAAGCACCGTCCCTCCAATGCGATGTGGCGCATGGTCGAGGCCCACACCTCCCGCTCATCAACGGTGGGCGCGCACCAGATGTCGACGCCCTTGGAATACATGGTCTGGCGCAGCAGCGGCATGTAGTTCTCCCAGCAGATCGCCGAGCCGAGGGTGCCCAGAGCCGTCTCAATCGTCTCCAGCGTCGATCCGTCACCACGGCCCCAGAGGAAACGCTCTGCGGCGGTAGGGACGAGCTTGCGGTGTTTGGCTGCCAACCCGTCCTCGGGGGTGAAGAACAGCGAGGTGCAGTAGAGGGTGCCGCCGTCACGTTCGATGACGCCGATGACGATGGTCAGCCCATGAGTGCTCGCGGCGTCGGCCAAGGCATCGGTCTCTGGGCCGGGAACGGCAATCGCCGAGTCGAAGTAGCGTTGGAAGTCCTTCCGTCCTTGGGAGGAGCGGGAACCGACCGTGATACCGAAGTCCAGGCCCTTCGGATACCCGCCGAGGTAGGCCTCCGGGAGAACGACGAGTGAAGCTGACTGCTCCGCGGCCTCCCCGATATAGGCAAGTGCCTGTTTGAGTGTGGCTCCGGTATCGAACAACGTGCTGCCGGCCTGAACGGCGGCGACGGTGAACTGCGACATGTGAGGCTCCTTTGATCTGTGACACCCGACGAGGTGGTTCTCAGCCTGTAGCACCTGCCGTCATCGTCTCACCGGTGACCGGATGAAACCAGGGCGAGCCTGCTGTGAAACCACGATGAAACCGGTGGCGTGAACACTGAGGGAATGCAGAACATACGAACAGACCCATCGGTCCAAACCAACGCAGCTGCCTCCGCCACCTCGGCGGTGCGCATTCGCGGACTCGTCAAGACCTTCGGCGACTACACCGCTGTCAACCACATCGACCTCGACATCCGCAGGGGAGAGATCTTCGGCGTCCTGGGCCCCAACGGGGCAGGCAAGACCACGATGATCAACATGCTGGCCACGCTCCTGGCAATCGATGATGGGCACGCCGAGATCTTCGGTGTCGACGTCGCCCGCGAACCCCATAAGATCAGGCAGCTCATCGGCGTGACGGGGCAGTACGCCTCGGTGGACGAGAAGCTGACCGGCCGCGAGAATCTCCAGCTGATCGCCCGACTTCAGGGATTGAGCAGGACCGCTGCGCGGTCCGTCGCCGTCGAACTCCTCGAGGAATTCGGACTGGGTGCTGCCGCCGACAAACCGCTGTCCACGTTCTCCGGCGGCATGCGCCGACGCCTCGACCTGGCCGCCAGCCTCATCACCCGGCCCCCGCTCATCTTTCTCGACGAACCCACCACCGGACTCGATCCCCGCACCCGCAACCAGATGTGGGAGACGATCCGCAACCTCGTTGCCGGTGGCGTCACCGTGCTGCTGACCACGCAGTACCTCGAAGAAGCCGACCAACTGGCCGATCGCATCGCCGTCATCGACCGCGGTCAGATCGTGGCGCAGGGAACCCCCGGCGAGCTCAAAGCCTCCATCGGCGGCTCCAGCCTGCAGCTGATCCTCGGCGACGCCGGCGACGAAGACCGAGCTCGTGCAGTCATCAGCGAGCTCTTCGCCGGCGACGTCGTCCACGTGCCCGATCCTGGAGCGATCACGGTCTCCCTGCAGGTCGCCAGCGATGCGGCCACCGTGCTGCTGGCGCTGCGCGACCATTCGATCGATGTCTCGTCGATCAAGGTGCAGGAGCCCAGCCTCGACGACGTGTTCCTCACCATCACCGGCGAAACCGCCACTGAACCAAGCCCCACTGACGCAAGCAGAGAAGAGATCTCAGCATGAGCACCACACAGACCACCCAAGCCGCACGCCGCGCACCCATCGGCACGGTCAGCACCGACACGAGCTAACTTCCGGCCCGCCCGGGCCTCGTCGAATCCTGGAACCAGACCATGGGATTCGCCGCCCGTGCGCTCAAGCGCATGCGCCGCGAACCCGAGCAGTTCTCCGACGTCGCCATCCAGCCGATCCTCTTCACCGTCATGTTCGGCTTCATCTTCGGCGGCGCCATCAGCGGCGACATCGCGAACTACCTGCCGCTCATGGTTCCGGGCATCCTCGCGATGACCTGCCTGACCGCGAGCATGGCCACCGGCGTGCAGCTGCGCGAAGACATGGACACCGGCATCTTCGACCGCTTCCGCACCTTGCCCGTCGCCCGCATCGCACCCCTGGCGGGGCCGATGGTCGCCGACCTGGTCCGCTACGCGATCGCCGCATCATTGACGTTCCTGACCGGAATCGCCATGGGCTACCGACCCGAAGGCGGTGCCCTCGGCGTGATCGCTGCGATCATCCTCGTCGTCGTCACCGGTTGGTCGCTGTCCTGGGCATTTGCCTACATCGGCACCGTGGTCCGCTCCGCTCAAGGCGCCCAGGGCATCTCGATGATGATCCTCTTCCCGCTGACATTCCTGTCCAACGCCTTCGTCCCTGTCGAATCTCTGCCGAACTGGCTCCAGTGGTTCGTCACCATCAACCCGATCTCACACGTCGTGTCCGGGGTCCGCGACCTTGCGAACACCGGTGCCGTGACCGCCGAGGTGGGATGGGCGCTCGTCGGCTGCGCCGTCGTCATCGCGATCTTCGCTCCGCTGGCGCTGCGGTCCTACCAGCGCAGGTGACCGTTCAAAGTGTGTGCGAGTGCAGCTCGTTCAGGGTGTGCGCGCATTCGTGGAGCTCGACGATCACCTCGGCGGGGGCGAGGTTCGCGAGCATGTAGGTCTCGGATTCAAGTAGGCCTGCCTGTTCGGCTGTCAGGTCATCGGCCAGGGCCCGCCAGTTCAACGAGGGGAAGCCTCGGTTGTAGCTGAGCTTGTCCGCCAAAGCCATCAGCTTGGGAATCTGATCCGCATCGGCATCCTCGCGGTGGTGTCCCCAGACCGCAAGCGCGAACGCGACAGTGCCCAGCACCGGGAAGTCATAGTGACCCCGCTGCTGGGCCGTTGCGCGTTCTGTCTTGTCCAGCAGGATCAGATACTTCTGCCTCGCGTCCTGAAACACCGTCTCCCTCTTCTTCACATCCACCTCGGTGGGGGAGCAGCGGGCACGGACAGCCGTACTCACAGCGGCGCTGACGAGATTCCACGGGGCGAGTCCATCGCTGACGGGAACACCCGGCAGAGGCGCATGGTCACTCCCTGCACCCAGCGCACGATCGAGCAGCGTGAGTCCTTCATCGACCCGGCCGCGCATGAGCGCGAGCTCGGCCCGACCCAGCAGGAGCATGTACCGATGATGGTAGGCCTCGTCATGGTCATTCGACCTCGAGAGGGCATCGAGTTCGGCTTCGGCCGCAGCCACCTCGCCGAGGTTGAGGTGGGCGAACGCGAGCACTGACCGGCATTCGACGGTGTCACCGAGGTCATTGAGCGTCGGGAGCGCGATTCGGGCGTGTTCGAGCGCCTTGGCGAAGTTCCCGAGCTGCAGATGCAGCTGGGACAGGGACTCCCGGTAGCGCGTTGACAGCCACGGCGGATCGTCGACGCGGATATCGGCCATAGCGTGTTCGAGCAGCGTGATCGAGGTGCCGACCTCACCGGCGTTTTCGTTGATTCCAGCGAGGAACGGTGCCGCCAGGAGCCGCGTGAGGCGATCGTCTGACTCGCTGAGTTTGTGAAAGCGGGCAAAGTCCTCCGGGGACTGTTCCGGCGCTTCGGATTCGATGACGGCGATGCCCAGGCGGGTCATGGCGCGGATGAAGGGATCATCCGAGTCCGGGCCCAGCTGCTTGAGCACACGCCGGGTCTCGGGAAGCTCATGCCAACGAGGGAGCATTCCCCACGTTGTCGTCTCGACGGCGAGGACCCGACGGGTCATCTCCGCGAGGTGATCGGGCATCGTCCAGGTCGAGAGGAACCGTTCGATGAGGTCGAAGTGCGTGACGATGTGGATGTGCTCGCCGCTGACCATCCAACATGGGAGCAGGGCCGCGAGCATGGTGACGGTGTCATCATCGTCACGATCGAGGAGACGGCGCAGAACATGCGCGAGGTTGTGTTCCTCGGAGCGCAGAATTCTGACCGCACGCAGCTGAGCAGACCCCATGATGTCGGGGACCGCCTCGGTGCAGAGGCTGATCGCCCAATCGTCGACGGCTGCCTCTGCCTGCGTCCGCTCGCCGGAC
This sequence comes from Brevibacterium sp. BDJS002, assembly GCF_028201555.1. Lineage (NCBI taxonomy): Bacteria > Bacillati > Actinomycetota > Actinomycetes > Micrococcales > Brevibacteriaceae > Brevibacterium > Brevibacterium sp. BDJS002. Next base: position 1,614,607 of record NZ_CP116392.1, read on the forward strand.
TCTTCAAGCTTGAGCAGACCATATTCGCGGATCGTCTCGAGCATGCGGAAGCGGACTTCGCCGCCGCGCTCGATGACCGTGATGAGTGATTGGTCGACGAGGTCGTCGACGGCCTGGAGGGGGCTGGCGAATGTTGGTTGTGTCGCATGGGAGCCGAGCACTGCCTCGGCACAGTCGGCACTCAACGCATCGGGCAGGAGCGCAAGGTGGGCCAGGGCCCGGCGGGAATCCTCGCCGAGCAGCTGCCACGACCAGTCGATGACAGCCGAGAGCGTCTAGTGGCGTGCAGGTGCACTCCGATCACCGCCGCGCAGCAGTTCGAAACGGCGGGCCACGTTCTCGAGGATCGTCTCCGGGGAATGCGTGCGCGTGCGTGCGGCCGCGAGCTCGATCGCCAGCGGCAGGCCGTCGAGATGGTCGACCAGTTCGGCGACGACCGGCCGGTTGAGCGTGATGCTCGGGCGCACGGCACGCGCCCGCTGGGTGAAGAGCTCGATGGCCTCGGTACTTGGGAGCTGGTCGAGGTAGTAGGTGTGTTCGGCGGTCAGACGCAGAGGAGTGCGGCTCGTAGTGAGGACGCGCAGATCGGACACGGCCGAGAGCAGGTCGCTGACGAGGTCCGAGACCGCGTCAACGAGGTGCTCGCAGTTGTCGAGGACAAGCAGATTGCGGCCGACACTGAGCTGGGCGATGATGCGGGAGCGCAGATCGGGCAGGGGCGTCTGGCGCTCGATGCGCGAGATCGTCTCCCGCACCTGCAGCGTCTCTGCCACGGCCCCGATGACCTCGTCGGGCTGTCGGATCGTCGCGAGTTCGACGACGCGCACATGCGGCAGGGGGCTCATCCGCGCCAGCTCCTGAGCCAGGCGGGTCTTGCCCAGGCCGCCGGGACCGACGATCGTGACGAGCCTGGCAGAGGAAAGGAGACCGGTGACCTGTTCGAGGTCGTCGTCGCGTCCGAGCAGGCTCGTCGCCGCATACCGCACACCGGAGCGGACCGGTTCGTCCATGGCGAGGAGTTCCTGGTGGACGGCCTGCAGTGCGGGTCCCGAACTCGAACCGAGGTCCTCGGCCAGGCGAGTCTGCACGTCGGCGTAGGCCTGGAGAGCTGCAGGCGTCCCCTTCGCACCGGCGAGGGCACGGAGGAATTCGGCGGTGAGCTTCTCGTCGAAGGGGTTGGCCTCATGGAGTCGGGTGAGTTCGGGCAGAGCTTCACGGTGCCGGCCCTGCTTCGCCGTCGCCACAGCGATGACGTGAACGGCACGGGAATCCTCGCCGAGATCGATGGCAGTGCGAGCCAGCTCCAGCGCTCGGGGGATGTCCCCGACGGTCAGGGCAGCCTCGGCGTCCGTGGTCAGGATGTCGAGAGCCCAGAGGTCGATGTCCGCAGTCTGCAGTGCCAATCGGTAGCCGGTCGTGGTGCGTTCGATGGCCTCGGCGGTGGTCTGGGTTCGGGTCCGGGAGACGAGGACCTGCAGTGCCTTGCTCGGGTGTTCGGGCGGATCATCGGCCCAGATGGCGTCGATGAGGGCCTCGGCGGACAGGCCCCGGGGACCTGCCTCGGCGAGGGTGCGCAGCAGCGTCCGCATGCGCTCGCCCGGGATGGGGCGCGAACGCCAGGAGACGGTGCTCAGAAGTTTCAGCCGAGGATCCACGAGTCCCAGTCTACGAAAGCTTGAGTGAATCGGTGATCTGTGGGCGCTGTCGAACGCCCCTACCCGAGCTTCCTACCCGAGCTCACCTGCGCTGTTAGGATGCTCGTATGGCTTGGCAGTACTGGACCGATGCCCACCGACTGGGATGTTGGAGGGAGGTGATGACTCCTCATGCAGGTACCGACGCGGGTACCGGTGGGGAGCAGATGATGCGGGTGCGCACGACCGCCTCGGCGGTGTCGAAGGGGACTGAAACCCTCGTCCATACCGGCCGAGTGCCACCACGAGTCGCGGAGCTCATGGCCGCCCCGCATCAACTGGGTGATTTCCCCCATCCCGTCTCCTACGGGTATCTCGCCGTCGGCATCGTCGATGAAGGCCCGGCCGCATGGATCGGAACGCGCGTCTTCGGACTGCTGCCCCACCACAGCCATCACCTGGTGGTTCCGGACGATGTCCATCCGATACCCGAGGGCATCTCCGACCATCGGGCGCTGCTGGCCGGAGCCGCTGAAACCGGGCTCAACATCCTGTGGCAGTCACCCCCGCACTACGGGGACCGAGTGGCGATCATCGGTGGGGGCATGATCGGTGCCGCCACCGCTCTGTTGGCCTCGCATCTTCCGCTCGAGCGCCTCGAAATCATCGAGACCAACCCTGACCGACGTGCCCTCCTGACCAGCCTGGGCCTGACTGCGCTCGCTCCCGAGGACGCCGGTGATGACTGCGATATCGTCATCCATACCTCCGGGAGCGAAGCCGGGCTGGCCCGTGCCCTCGAGATCGCCGGCGATGACGGGACCGTCGTCGAAGCCTCGTGGTACGGGGACACGGAGCCCCAGGTGGCACTCGGTGCCGATTTCCACGCCCGACGCCTCTCGATCGTCGCCAGCCAAGTGGGCCAGGTCCCGGCCGGACACCGCGCGCGGAGGACCCGCAGCGAGAGACTGGGTGCCGCACTGAGCGCACTCCACGACGACCGCTTCGACGCCCTCATCACCGGAACTTCGGGGTGGCAGGACCTGCCATGGCTGATGGACGAACTCAGCAGCGACACTGCGCTCGCGACAGCCACCCTGTGCCATGTGCTCGACTACGAAGAAGGATCCTGAATGTTCAGCCTCAGCGTCAACGACCACGTCATGATCGCCCACAGTCTGCCGCACGAATTCTTCGGGCCCGCGCAGGCTCTCCACGGTGCCACCCTCGCCGTCGAGGTGACGTTCACCCGGGAGGAACTCGACGAACATCGTGTCGTCCTTGACATCGGTGAGGCTCTGGCGCTGCTCGACGAGGCCCTGACACCGCTGCGGTACACGAACCTCGATGAGCATCCCGATTTCGCGGGCCGTCTGTCGACGAGCGAGGCGATCGCCGAATACATCGGCACCGACCTCTCCACTTCTCTCGCAGACCGTCCCGAGATCGGGATCACGGTCCACCTGCGCGAGAACCCGCGCGCTGCGGTGTCCTATACCGTTGCGAATCGGCCGTGACCTACACCCTCATCGAACCGGACCTCGGCCGCACCAGCGGGGGACTGCGCTTCAACTCCGAACTCGCCGCCGCGGCCGAGGGGCGGATCGAGCGCATCACCGGGCCTGGGACCTGGCCCGAGCCCTCGGACGAGGACGTGGCCAGGTTGCGCCAGCTGGTTGCACGATGTCAGGAAGCCGGCGATGCTGCGGCTGGGCGCGACCGCCCGGTCCTCATCGACGGGCTCATCGGATGCAGCCTCCCCACACCCCTGCAGGGTCCGATCGTGATGCTCCAGCATTCGCTGGCACAGACACCTGCCGCTGCCCGTCGTGAAGCCGACTGTCTGCGGTCCGCATCCGCTGTGGTGACGACGAGTGCATTCGCCGCCGCCGAGGTGGCCCGGAAGTACGGCATCACCGCCGAGGTGGCCCTGCCCGGAACGCATCCACGTCCCGTGACGCAGCCCGGTTCGCCAGCCCACCTCATCTGCCTCGCAGCGATGGAGGACAACAAGAACCAGCTGTTCCTCGCACACGTCTTCCAGGAACTGAGACGACGCGGCATCACCGATTGGCGTTGCACCCTCGCCGGGCCCATCACCGACACCGACTATGCCGCGGACGTGTGTGATGCACTGGGTGGACTGAGTTCGGTGGATTGTGTGGGCGAACTCGACGGTGCCGCCGTCGATGAGCTCTACCGGCACGCGGACCTGCTTCTCCTGCCTTCGAAGGCCGAGACCTTCGGGATGGTCGTGCGCGAGGCCGCCGCCGCAGCTATTCCTTCGCTCGTGAGCGCGGGCACCGGGGCACAGGAAGCCCTGGTTGCCGGGCACGCACTGGAACTGGACGTCCCCACATGGGCAGATGCCCTGGAACGGTGGATGAGACACGCGACCTACCGAACCGAACTCGCAGCCACGGCGCTCGAAGCTAGGGAATCCTCTGTGCACGGGTGGGACGAGACGGCGCGCACCATGCTCTCCGTCTTGGAGAGCGTCTCATGAACGCCGCAGAACCGGACTGGCTGGATCTGCGGGTGCCCTTCGATGATGCTGCACGACAGTATGCACTTCCGCTCCTGGACAAGGCGGCCCGCGCGCTGAGCCTCGACACGGAACGACAAGTCGGCACAGAACGACAAGTAGGCACAGAACGACCGCTGGTCGTCATCGACCTCGGCGCCGGAACCGGCAACTCCATGCGCTTCTTCGACCGCTGCCTCGCTCAACGACTGCCGGAGCGTCCTCTGCACTGGGTGCTCGTCGATGCCGATGAGTCCGCACTCGAGATCGCGGCCGACAGATTTGGTACAACGGTGCGCACGGTCGCGGCCCCGATCTCCTCCCTGCCGGCCATCGCTGCCAAAGTGCTGGGTGAGGTGGCCACGGAGGTGGGCACAGCCAGCCTGACGGAGGTGGGCACAGCCAAGCCAAGGGGCGAGCGACGAACAGCAGCCGCCGCGTCGCCAGATTCGTGTGATCTCCTCATCACCGGCAGTGCCCTGCTCGACGTGCTCACACGCGAGGACTTGGCGACCATCGTCGAGACGCTGCATCGCTTCTCCGGGGTCGGGCTGTTCCTGCTCAGCATCTCCGGGCAGTGGCGTCTGACCCCCTCACATCCAGATGACGGTGTCCTCGACGAGGCATTCGCCCACCACCAGCTCCGCGAATCACGCCTGGGCACCCACGCAGCGACGGTGCTGGAGACGACGGCGCGCAACACAGGTGCACAAGTGGAGACATCCGCCAGCCCCTGGCACCTCGAAGCACCACGGGACTCGGAGTTCCTCACCCGATTCCTCACCGAACGCGTCGATGCCGCCATCGAGGAGGAACCCCGTCTGCAGGCGAGGGGCCGGGCATGGCTGGAAGACCGGTGGGCCCAGTCTGGGCTCACCGTCGTCGTCGACCACACCGATGTGCTCATCGACGCCACGGTCCAACACGACACGAGGACAGCTCAGCTCGGCACGAGGAGAGGCGAACCGAAGCGATGAGGAGGCTGTGGGTGCGACGGGCGCTCATGCTGCTCATCACCATCGGCTTGCTCGTCCTCACCGTGCGCATCGTCGGGGTCCAGGCTCTGCTCGAAGGCGGACAGGTAGTCACGCCGATGACGGTCCTCGCGGCGCTGGTCCTTGGTCTGCTCGCCACGACCGCCCAAGCCATGCGGTTCTCTCTGCTGCTGAAGCAGACCGGAACACAGGTGACTCGGCGCCGAGCCCTTGCCGACTGCTACTCGGCCGGTCTGCTCAACACCCTCCTGCCCGGTGGACTGAGCGGAGACCTGGCTCGTGTCGCCGCCTACCGCAATACCGGGCCACGCCGGTGGCTGTCTCCGCTGACCGTCGTCGGTGCCGAACGGCTGAGCGCAACCACGCTGCTCTTCATCACGGCCACGCTCGCTCTCATCCCCGTGGCCCCGGCCTTCGCCTGGATCGCCGCAGCGGTCGCCGTGGTCACCGGGGTTCTCTCAATTGTGGGCATGCGGGGGATGAGAGCAGCAACCATCGGGCTCGTGTGGCTGATGGCGGCGGTGACCATCGGATCCTTCCTCGCCCTCTACCTCATCGCGATGCTCGCCCTCGGAGGTCCCGTCATCCCGGCGCTCGCCGTCGTCGGCTTGGCAGCGATGAGCATCCCGCTTGGCGTCGGCGGCTGGGGAGTGCGCGAGGTCAGCGTGAGCATCCTTGCCGGCAGTCTCGCGAGCTCGGTCGAATGGGCGGTCACCACATCGGCGGGCTACGGTCTCCTGGCCGCTATCTCAACGTTGCCGGGCGCGATCACCCTCATGCTCAGGCTGTGGAGGCGTCACCAGGAGAGCGATCAGCATTCTCCGTCGACCCGCCGCTCGCCGACTTGCTGAGCAGGTATTCGGTGCACATGTCCTCACCGAACCGGTAGCGGCGGAACGGGCGACGCAGCGCTTCAGCCATGACCTCAGTGCCCTCGAAGCGGATGCCTGGGACCCCATTGCCGATGAGTACGGGCGCCGAGGTGAGGAACAGTCGGTCGAGCACGCCGGCTGAGAGGAACGATGACACCGTCCGTCCGCCGCCCTCGACCAGGATCGATCCCGAGACATGCTCGCGAATGAGCGAGATGATGGTGGCGGGAGAGATCTCACTGTCCGCCGTCGCTGGCAGCCGAACCATATGGACGTGGTCGCCGATGTCCTTTGGGGGGACAACCTCGGCGCCGGTGAGCCACAGCGTGGGAGCCTCGGGCGAGGTGAGGACGGTCGCTGTGGCGGGGATCCGACCGTGGGGGTCGAGGATGACGCGGACGGGATTCTTCCCGGGGACGGCGCGCACCGTCAGTTGGGGATCGTCGGCCACGACCGTGCCGCAGCCGACGAGGACGGCACCGACAGACGCCCGGATCCGATGGAGATGGGCGCGGTCGATCTGCCCGGAGACGAACTGTGCGTCACCATTGGACGTCGCGATGAAGCCGTCCTCGCTCTGGGCCAGCTGTGCGACGACCTCGTCGCCACCGGCGATCGTGTCGTAGACGGCCAGCGTGTCCTCTTCGCCGACTGTGCTGATTGTGCCGACTGTGCTCGCGGTGTCCCCGGTGTCCCCGGTGCCCTCGGTGTTCGCCTCCGTGGTGTCGACGTGTGGGTGCTCGGCAGGGGCGATATGGTCCATAAGGCGGCGTTTGGCCTCGAGGTATCCTGCGTTCTCCGGCCGTCCGGCACCTGGAGGCTGAGGCGGTCGGCCACCGTGATGCCCATGCCCTCAAGGGCGGTGACCTTGCTCGGGTTCGAGGACAGCAGAGTGATTCGCGGGCAGTCGAGATCGTTGAGGATCGCTGCCGCCGCTGTGTAGTCGCGTGCATCATCGGGCAGGTCGAGAGCACGGTTCGCGGCGACGGTGTCGAGACCGGCGTCCTGGAGGGCGTAGGCGCGCAGCTTGTTCTCAAGTCCGACCCCGCGGCCCTCATGCCCGCGCAGATAGATGAGAATACCGGTGCCGGCGTGAGCAATGGCGGCGAGCGAAGCCGAGAGCTGGTCACCGCAGTCACAGCGATGCGAGCCGAGGGCATCGCCGGTAAGACATTCGCTGTGGACTCGCACGAGGGGAGCATCCACAGCAGCCGGGTCGCCGATCGACATCACTGCGTGGGCCGTTCCATCGTGAGTGTAGGTGCGGAGCGTGAAGAGCCCGTGGACGGTGGGCAGCTTGCTCGGAGGCCCGCCGACCAGGACGGTTGAGTCCGTGCTTCTGTGCAAGGCAGTCATGGTCCAAGTCTACGTACAGGCAGGCGTTCTGAGTCTTCTGCATTCCCCGAAACAGCTTCTGCCTTCTGCGAAGCAGGCTGGAGCCGGGCGAAGTCATCTGCATATCTGTTGGAACCGCCCGGAATCTGGGGTCCGGCATGCCGCTCGAGCCACAGGATGTCGCGGCCGAAGGAGAAGATGAGCGCAGCGAGGGCGATCACTGCGCTCATGATGCCGAGACTCGGATTTGCCAGAGCCACTGGTGACCCAGCGATGAGGAGGAGGATTCCTTGGCTTGCCGCGATCGTTTTGCGCAGGACCGACGGCGGCAGCTGCTGCTGTCTCCAGGCGGGCCGCAGCAGAGCTGCCCCGCGGAAGAGATAGTAGAAGGTGCCTGGCAGAACAACCCACCATCCCCAGATGGGGACGAGTGCGACGGAGAGGACGAGCACAACGAGAGCATCGACGGATTCGTCGAAGTCGGCCCCCGCCGAGGTGGCCCCGGTTCGCCGTGCCACGTAGCCGTCGCAGGCGTCGAGGATGAGCGCCAGCCCACCGACGACGATCGCCGTCCACGAGAAGCCATCATCGCGGATGATGAGGGCGGTGAAGACCATGATGAGTCCGAGCCGTACGGTTGTCACGTCGTCGGCCGGCCGCCACCTCTCGGCGCGGAACAGACTCCGGCCGGCGCCGAGGCCGAAGAGGGCGAGCATGATGAGAACCGTTGACCACTGCGGCTGGAGCACCGCAGAGATCAGAGTGGCAGCGCCGAGCAGGGCCAGCGGCGTGAGGAGTCGGAGGCCGGGTGACTTTCCGGATGAGTGGGAAGTGCGCATGCTTCCGTTCTACCACAGTTGACGAGGTTGTCAGTCGACGACAGCCCAGCCTGTGGCTATCACCGTCATACCTGTGACTATCACTGTCATGAAGCAATAGGATGCGAAGGTATCTTTCTGCCGATCGAATCGAGGTGTGCACGTGAGTGTGGCACTCCAGCTCCAGGACCAGCTCGTCGCTTGGCGACGGGACTTCCACCAGTTCGCCGAGCCGGGATGGACGGAATTCCGGACCACCTCGGCGATCATCACAGTCCTGCGTGATCTGGGCTGGGACACGGTCTACGGACCCGAACTCCACGACGCCGATGCTCGCTTGGGTGTGCCCGGGGCAGACGTACTCGGTGCCGAACGCGAACGTGCAGTGTCGCAGGGAGCCGATCCGGAGCTTGTCGAGGCGATGGGCGACGGTTTCACCGGTGTTCTGGGCGTGCTCGAAACCGGACGCCCCGGGCCGGTCGTGTGCTTCCGCTTCGACATCGACTCGAACGACCTGGTCGAACTCGCCGATGACAGCCACCGCCCCTTTCTCGAGGGATTCACCTCGGTCAACGAGGGCGCCATGCACGGATGCGGGCACGACGGCCACGCCGCCATCGGACTGGGGTTGGCCACGACACTGACGAAGCTTCAGGATGAGCTGGGCGGGACGGTGAAGATCATCTTCCAACCCGCCGAGGAGGGTGTGCGTGGCGCTCATTCGATCGTGGCCGCCGGCTGGTTCGACGACCTTGACCTGTTCGTCGCGACGCATTTGATGGCCAACGGCGAGAAGGGTGCGATCGTGACCGGAGCCGACGGATACCTGGCGAGCACGAAGTTCGACGTCACATTCACCGGGGTCGGCTCACATGCGGGCGGTGACCCGGAAAAGGGGAAGAACGCGCTGTTGGCGGCGGCCTCGGCAACGCTGAATCTGCACGCGATACCCCGGCACTCGGCGGGCGCCAGCCGGATCAACGTCGGAACGTTCCATGCTGGTGAGGGCCGCAATGTCGTGCCGCGGACTGCGACACTTCGCGTAGAGACTCGGGGCGAGTCGAGTGAGATCAACGAGTTCATGTTTGATCGGGCGCAGGACGTCATCGCCGGTGCTGCGACGATGTATGGCGTCGAATACGAGGTGACTGTTGTCGGGAAGGCGGATCAGGAATCGCCGAGCCCGGAGCTGCTGCCCAACATCCGGGACAGCTTCTTAGGAGTGCACGGTGTCTCGGCGATCAGCGATACGAGCGGTATCGGCGGATCCGAGGACGCGACGGCCATGATGAAACGTGTCAAGGAACGCGGCGGCCTGGCCACCTACGTCCAAATCGGTATGGATACTTCGTGGGGCCACCACACCGAACGCTTCGACGTCGACGAGGACATGCTCGCCGTTGGAGTGGAAGCTGAGACGAAGATTGCGCTGGGGGCGGGGGAGTTCCTAGCTGGGCGGTAGGAGCGGCATAGGTCTTGGGTGAGGCGGAGCCCGTGGCGGAATCGGCGTCCGATAAACTCATGTGAATGTCGAGAATTACGTGCCCTGACCTGAGCTCTAAGGTTGTCACCGCGGATGCAGCGGCTGTTCATATCGGTCACGGTGACCGTGTTGCAATGAGCGGATTCACCGGTTCGGGATATCCGAAGGCTGTGCCCGGTGCCATCGCCGAGCAGGCCCGAACCGAGCATGATCAGGGTCGTGACTTCGGCATCGAACTGTGGACCGGGGCCTCGACTGCGCCGGAACTCGACGGAGTCCTCGCCGAGGCGAACGCTGTGAGCAAACGATTGCCCTTCCAGTCCGACCCGGCGATGCGGAAGTCGATCAATTCCGGCGACACCGAGTACGTTGATACTCATCTCAGTCATTCCGCCCAACAGGCCTGGTTCGGCTTCTACGGCAACCTCGATGTCGCCGTCGTCGAAGTCGCAGCCATCCTGCCCAACGGTCTGCTGGTTCCCGGCAGTTCGGTCGGCAACGCGAAGACATGGCTGGACCTCGCCGACAAAGTCATCCTCGAGGTCAACTCCTGGCACCCACGTGCCTACGAAGGCTTCCACGACGTCTACTACGGCACTCGTCGGCCACCCGAGCGTCTGCCCATCCAGCTCCTGGAACCCATGCAGCGCATCGGCGACCCCTACCTGCGGGTCGATCCTTCCAAAGTAGTTGCCGTCGTCGAGACCACGGCACCAGACAGGAATCTGGCGTTCAAACCCGCCGACGAGGACTCGAAAGCCATTGCCTCCCACCTCGTCGACTTCCTGCGCCATGAGATCCAAGCCGACAGGCTGCCTCCCGAGCTGCTGCCGCTGCAGTCCGGAGTCGGCAACGTAGCCAACGCCGTCATGGGCAACCTGGCTGACAGCGAGTTTGAGGGCCTGACCGCCTATACGGAGGTCATCCAGGACGGGATGCTCGACCTCATCGACAACGGCAAGCTCGCTTCGGTGTCGGCCACCGCCTTCTCGCTCTCGGCCGAGCGGGCAGCGGACTTCAACGAGAACATCGAGTCCTACAAGGGACGCATCCTCCTGCGCACGCAGGAGATGTCGAATCATCCGGAAGCTATCCGCCGCCTCGGCGTCATTGCGATCAATGGGATGGTCGAGGCCGACATCTACGGCAACGTGAATTCCACCCACGTGATGGGCTCATCCATCATCAACGGCATCGGCGGGTCCGGCGACTTCGCTCGCAACGCCTACCTCAACTTCTTCGTGTCGAACTCGATGGCCAAGGACGGAGCGATCTCCTCCATCGTGCCCTTCGCCAGCCATATCGACCACACCGAACACGACACCCAGATCCTCGTCACCGAGCAGGGGCTGGCCGATCTGCGCGGTCTGTCCCCGGTCGCGCGAGCACGCAAGATCATCGCCAACTGTGCGCACCCGAGCTACCGCGACCGCCTCGGCGACTATCTGGATCGGGCAATCGCAGAGAACCCGAACGGACGTCATACCCCGCACCTGCTGGGCGAGGCTCTGTCCTGGCACGGGAACTTCCAGGCCAACGGGAGCATGTGAAGCCTGCCTGTGCGGGTTGCAGATCCAAAGTGCCGAACTATTCGTCGATGCCGCACCATTCGGCGATGAAGAGCGCCATGGATTTCGTGCACCTGCGCACTGATTCGATGCTCACTCGTTCGTCGAAGCCGTGGATGTTCTCCGAGACAGGGCCGTAGACCAGAGTCGGCGTATCGCCGTAGTTGATGAAGACTCGACCGTCGAGATAGCCGGGAGTGGTGAAGCTGGTGAGGACTGTGCCGAAGGCTTGCTGGTGAGTGCGTTCAAGCAGCTCTTCGGCATCGCTGCGGGGCTCGAGGACGTAGCCTTCGGCGTAGAACCCGTTGGGAGTCAGAACAGTTTCAAAGGTCGGGCGTGAACTCGTTCCGGCATCGGACACGCACTTTTCGACCTCGGCCCAGGCATCATCGGCGTTCGTTCCGGGGTAGGTGGCCACGCGGACCTGGAGTTCGCACCAGGCAGGCACGCTCGAGGGCCAGTCGCCGCCGCGGATCTCCCCGAAGTTGAAGTTGATGGGGTGGTCGAGGTCCTCGAAATACGGATGATCGGCCTTGCAGTCATTCCAGGTCTGTTCGAGCACGCGCAGAGCCTGCATCACATCGAACGCGGCATCGATGGCGTTGAAGCCATTGGCCATCTCTCGTGGGTGAGTGGGGTTGCCGGTGACCCGGACCGTGAACCAGAGGACCCCCACATTGGCTCTGACCAGGGCATCTTCCTCGGGTTCGGAGATGATGACCGCGTCTGCGGTGTATCCGCGCAGCAGAGCGGCCAGGGATCCGTTTCCGGTGCATTCCTCCTCGACGACGGACTGGAGGTGGATGCGACCAGTGAGGTTGAAGCCGGCTTCACGGATGGCATCGAAGGCGAACAGGTTCGCGACGAGACCTGCCTTCATATCTCCGGCACCGCGGCCATACATCCACCCATCGGCCACCTCGGCGTCCCACGGAGAACGAGACCATTTCTCCTCTGGTCCCTGCGGTACTACATCGATGTGGCCGTTGAGGATCAGGGACTTCCCGACGTCCCGAGTGGGCTGGTACGTGCCGACGACATTGGTCATCCCCGTGTAGTCGACGGTGGAGGGGCCGTAGCCCGGATGCGACGTCAGCTCGGGGGAGTCGATGGCCCACCGGTCGATGTCGAGGCCGAGCCTGTGCAAACGGGACTCGATGAGATTCTGTGCGGGTTCCTCATGTTCACGTCTGGACGGCGAGTTCACCAGCTCGGCGGTCGCCGCCAGTTGTTCGTCGAATTGGGCGTCGACTGCCGCGAGGATCCGTTGTTGTGCGTCGTTGGTGATCATCGGCTCTCCTTCGAGCGCAGCTCGTTCTGCGCGGTGGGCTCAGCTCCTGTGCTGACCGTCTGCAGCGACTCTAGGGGAGTGCGACCGTGGATGCAGCAGCAGTCTCACATTCTCTGTGTCATGTTGTCAGCATCGTCGGCACTGCGGCGACGACCCATGCGAGTCCGGGACCGATGAGGCACATGAGGCCGGCGTATCCGATCATCTGCTTGTAGTAGCGGTCGCGGATCGTTGAGTGCACATTGGCGAGCAGCATTGCACCGTTGGTCGAGAACGGGCTGATGTCGACGATGGTCGCAGCGATCGCCAATGCGGCGACGAAGCCGCCCACGTGGACATCGCCTGATTCGAGGAACGGCACGGCCAGGGCGATGACGACGCCGATGATCGCCAATGATGACGCCAATGCTGAGATCAGACCCGACATGTAGAAGAGCAACAGGGCAGCCAGCAGGGGAATGCCGATCGCCGAGATCCCGGCGGAAACCCACTCGACGGTGCCTGCTGCTTGGAGGACGGAAATGTAGGTGAGCACCCCGGTGATGAGGATGACGACCGACCAGGACACCTTGGTCATCGCGGCCTTGCCCGCTGCCGGGTTGATGAAGGTGAGCACGATGGCGATCGTGATCGTCACGATCCCGACATCCCAGCTGAAGATCAGCACGGACAGAGCCATGGCGATCAGTCCGATCAGGGTCGGAACCTGGCTTCGCGTCAAGCGGACGGTGTCGGTTTTGACCGCGGAGTTCCCGGTTCCGGGACTCTGGATTTCGGGACTCCCGGAATCGGGACTCTTGGTTTCGGCGGACAGGGCATCGTCCGCCTCGGCGCGCAATCCGGGTCGACGGTGAAGGACGAAGTAGACGACGAGTGCGAAGATCAGGTTGAAGATCAGCGGTGCCAAGAACAACGACAACGGGGTCGGAGTCAGGCCGTTCTTGGCGAGGTAGTCGTTGATGAAGATGCCATAGACGCTGATGGGGGAGAAGGCACCGGCCAATGCGCCGTGGACGACGAGGAGGCCGACCATGAACTGATTGATCCGATGCTTGCGCGCGAACGACAACGCCAGCGGGGCGATGATGGCCACGGCGAAGAGCGCACCCAGTGCGATCAGAATCGCGGTGAGGGCGAAGAAGATCCACGGCATGAGCGAAGTCCGGCCACCGACGAGCCTGACGCACCAATGGACGATGACCTCGATGACGCCGTTGTTCTGGGCGAAGCCGAACAGATAGGTCAGGCCCACGAGCGTGAGGAACAGGTCGACGGGGAAACCGGCGAGGAACTCCTCCGGGGCCTGGTGGAGGACGAGTCCGCCGACCCCTGCCGCAGCAACGAAGCCCAGCAGGCCCATGTTGATGTCGCGCCAGGTTCCGATGACGAACATCAGTCCGAGGACGATCACGCAGATCAGTTCAGCACTCATGGGAGCGGTGTCTCCTTCATCTTCACAATTTCGATTTCCGGCGTCTTGCTATGGCGCGGCACGGTAGTGGCGGGTGTCTGTTGCGGCGGTGGATGACTGCGACCCGGCGCGGTTGCAGCGTGGCCGCAGACGAAACCGCACGTCACACGCTCTTTAACCTAAACGAAATCTCATCTGCTGACCGCGCTATCTCGCTATGTAGGCGGCAGTGGGGTGGCTTCGGCTCAGCTGGGATGGGACCGCAGAAACTTGCTGGCGATCTCGTGTCAGTGCCGTTTGAGAGTATTGAACAACGAACAGAACTTGTGAATGGCAAGACACTTCTACCGGATCGGAAGATTTCTTAAGAATAGGGCTATACAAATAAGATTCGAATACTATAGAATATAAATATCATTTAATACATTCAGTGTTCTACTCACTCTTCCCGACGATGACGTACGAGGCAGGTGACACACGATGAAAAGCGCATCCTCAACCACCAACGAGCAACACCGCGAAGAAGGTAAAAAGGCCGACTCCGCTGGCAATGACGCCGGCGAGAATGCTGGTGAAAACGGAACACCCCGTTATATCGTTCGCTATGAATCCAGTGTCACCAATCTCGGCAGTGCATCTGCAGAGTATGACCAAGCGCAGCTGAAGGTCTACGAGCTCAGTGCCGGTGTCATACTCGAGCAGGTCATCCAGCACTACGGCACAGACGTTCCCGAAGGGGATGACCCCTACACGGTCGCCACGATTGCCAGCTCAGTTGATCGATGCAAAGAATCTTCAGGCACAGAGAAGGGTAAGGGAACCGAATATCTGGTGACTGCGAGCGATCTTGCCTGGAATATTTCACCGTTGGGTGATCGTGACTTCGACCAAAGCTGCACGGACCTCGTGGTCGTTTCCGATACATCGTCTGCGGTCATGGCCTATGACGCCGAGTTCGCGAAGAAGGTGCGTTCGCCAAAGGTCGAACCCGAGCCCGAGACTGTTGAACCTCCAGACTTTCCTGGCTTTGAACCGGACACCGATTTCTCGCGTTGGGTCCACGACCAGGTGTTCACCGAGGACATCGCTGAGATCTCCGCGATCTTCGGAACATCTACTCCGCGCACCTATCGCCGCCTGGCTGCGGCGATGACTGTTATTCACGGACTCCCGCGATTCGCTGACCGTGTTCGTGAGGGAGAATTCACGCAGGCGCACGTCGATGCCGCCGCCGACTTGTGTCAAACGGTTGCCATGCGGTTCCTGCCTCGACTGGACGAGTATCTTTCCGTCAGGCGGGCAGACGTGACGAGCGAATATTTCCGAACTGCTCTGCGTAAGAAGATTCAGCTTCTCGAGCCTGCAACAGACCGGGCCGAAACAGCTGCACGTCGGCGCCGAGTTGATATCGACACTTTCAAAGACGGAACCGCATGCTTGTCGTTGACAGGTCCAGCCGCTGAGGTGAATGCGAGCTTCCAGCGCATCCAGGCCATGGCGAGGGCAATTTATGCGGGGAATTCCAATACGTTCAATCTGGCGCCCGGTGTGGAAATCATCGACGAGCGCACCATCAGCAATCTCATGTTCGACATTGCCATCCGCCCTCAGCCGAAGCTCAGTATCAAGGTGAAAAGGATCGACCCGGTGACGGGAATCCAGACCACCTCCGAATCCTCACTTCTCGATGACAACGGGACTCCGCTGTTCGACTTCGACGACCAGGGTGTGGTCGGGCTGACGAAGTGTGCGAAAGGCGCTGAGGCATCACCTGAGGGTGGAACAGCCTTTGCTCCTGGTACACCACAGCAAGACGAAGTCACGGAATATGACATAACGGTCGGCATGCCCACCGACCAGTGGTGGTTGGCGAACCAAGCAGCCGTGGTGGTTACGGTTCCGTATCTGACGTTGAGCGGCGAATCGGAGCTTCCGGGCACACTGACAGACGGTTCTCCGGTGCCAGCAGAAACTGCACGGCGCATCGGCGCTCGTTCGAAGACGATGACGAGAGTCCTGACGGATCCGGCTACAGGTACTCCCGTCGACGCGAAAGCGACGACTTACCGGATTCCCAACGATGTGCGGAAGACGCTCATTGCAAAATGGGCGATCTGCACAGTACCGGGGTGCAGTCGAAGAGCAGAGAAGTCAGAGATCGACCACATCGTTCCCTTCGACCATGATCACCCTGACCGGGGCGGCCTCACTCGATTCACCAATCTGCATCCGCTGTGCAAAAAGCATCATGCGGTGAAGACTGCGCGAAACTACTTGGTGCGAATGCCGAAATCTGGCCTTGTCGAATACGAATTCTCCCATGGTGTGACCGCCGGTGTTACGGCTCCAGACCAACCTGTCGATGCTGCTCAAGCACTTGAGCTCTATGCACTATCGGGGATCAGTCCAAAAAGGTGGCGGCTCCCAACAGAAATGGTTCCTCCGCCACCGAACATTCTTGTGCTCACGCCCGGCGAGACGACGATTCGAAAACGTGACGAGGAAAAGCAGCGCGAACGAGAACGGGCAGACCATCAGCAATGTCTGCAGGAGAACTATGACCTCGCAAAGGCCAAGCGCCGACAACTGATGATCGATCGGATGCAGGATTGGGACAATGCAGTATTCCAGCTCTGCCTGCCGCCCGGGTCGGATCCTGTGACCATGAAGCGACTACCTCGGGGTCGTCGCAGAGGCTATCCGCGCTCCAGAGCGAAGAAGGGGCCCGATGGTTGGTCTTCGAAGAGTGAGTACATGCGAATGAGCAGAGCCTGGCAAGCCGCACGCGTGCAGTGGGAACATGACAGCGCGAATGACCCACCACCATTCTGATCCTCGCTTCACTGATCTGAGCCCCCAACTGTGTAGTTTGAACCTCGCTTCACTGATCTGAATTTCACTGGATCGGTCTGAACGTTTGGCAGAGGCCAGGGACCACCTCGGCGGTCCTTGGCTTCTGCTGTCTGGTCTGTGCGGCCCGGAGAGGGGCAGGTTTGGGACTCTCACGGGACGCATAGCTGTGTTTGCTAATGTCACACTGACGAAGTGTGCCAGGCGATTCGACCCCTCGGATCGGTTCAGAGCCGCAGAAGGAGAACCGGAATTCGTGCTGCTCAGCAAGCTGTTCGACAGATTCCTGCCAGCCGACCGCAGATTCAACCCTGAGGCTCTGGCCTGGATAGCGGTGATCTTCACCGCCATCGTGATGCTCGCAGTCGAATCCTCGATCGCGGTGGGAGTCCACGAAGCACCCGTCGCGCTGGCATTCATCATCACCGTCATCCACGCAGGATCGATGCCGCTGTCAATGCTGCGCCCACTCTTCGGCGTGATCGTCTCAGCCATCGCCTGTGGTGTCCTACCGCTGCTCGGCCCGTATCTTGCCGGCAATCCATGGCCGTGGATGGTGCCGATGATGATCACTCAGATCCTCATCATCCTCATCGTCGGACTCCGCGCCCACTGGGGCGTCGCATTGGCCGCGCTGCTGGCCAGCATCGCCGTCTCTGCGGCCGCAGCCGTGATCGGACATTTCCAGTACCCCGAGAGTCGGTCGGAATCATCGATCGTCAACATCGTCATCTTCTCCTGCATCGCCGGCGGCTTCTACGTGGCTGCCATTATCGTTCAGCAGTGGCACCTGATCCGTTCGCAGCTGCTGCAGGAGCAGGAGAACACTGCCGAGGAGCATTCGAAGCGCGTCGTGGTCGAGGAGAAGACGCGAATTGCCCGCGAACTCCACGACATCGTCGCCCACAGCATGTCGATCATCAACATTCAGGCCTCGAGCGCACCATTTCGCCACCCCAATATCGATTCGGATGTGGAAAGGGAATTCGAGGACATCTCCGTCTCCGCTCGCAATGCCCTCACCGAGATGCGAGGACTTTTAGGGGTGCTGCGCAATGAGGAATCGAACCAGCAGCTGGCACCTCAACCCAAGTTCTCCGGGGTTGAGGGCCTGGTGAAGAAGGCACAGCAGGCTGGAGTCAAGGTCACCATGGAACGCAGCGGGGGACCGCTAGATCGCAGCCTGCGCGACAGCACCGGGCTGGCCGGGTATCGCATCGTCCAGGAAGCGCTGAGCAACGCCATCCGTCACGCCACTGAATCGCAGATCCATATCAAGATCGACAGCGGCGGCACCGCTTTGTGGATCAATGTCTTCAACACCGCGGGAAAAGGCCCCTCTGAGGCCGCGAAGAACGAAGTTCACCGTCATCAGGGGCTTATCGGGATGAGGGAACGCGCGTCCTCGGTCGGAGGCGAACTTCGGACCGGCTGGACCGGAAGCGGAGGCTTCGAAGTGGCGGCGGTGCTGCCGCTGTCCGTGGCCGATGCGCGCAAGTCAGGCTCAGATAAGCCCGGTTCACGCGAAGCTGACGAGACAGACGAAGCTGACGAGACAGACGATCGCGACGTCAGCGCCGACCAGGACATAGGTGCGGACCCGGACGCCGACACAGGCACAGACACAGGCGCAGAAGACGTCACTGCCGCAGAGGCAGACGCGCTCACAAGCGCCGAGGCAGACGACACAGCGGGTCAATCGCAGGGTGACGAGAGGAGCAACGCGTGATTCGCATCGTGATTGCCGATGATCAGGCAATGGTTCGAGCAGGCTTCGCCGCGTTGTTGGACGCACACCCCGACATCGAGGTGGTGGGCCAGGCACAAGACGGTGTCGAATGCGTCAGCCTTGTCGCCGAGCTGAAGCCCGACATCGTCCTCATGGACGTGCGCATGCCCGAACTCGACGGCATCGAAGCCACCCGCGAGATCCTCTCGGCCCGGAGCCGTCAATCCGCGAACACTGCTGCGTCGGTGAACGCTGGCAAACCTGGGTTCGCCGGCCAGACTGGGATCGCCGGCCAGCCCGCGAACGCAGAGATATCGAAATCGACTGTGTCCACCTCAGAGACAAGCGGCATCGCCGATGACGTTCCGCGCATCATCATGCTCACGACGTTCGACATCGACGACTATGTCTTCGATGCGATCCGTGCCGGTGCCAGCGGCTTCCTCCTCAAAGATGCCCCACCCAATGAGCTCGCCGAGGCGGTGCGGGTGGTGGCCTCGGGTGATGGGCTGCTGGCCCCAAGCGTCACCCGTCGCGTCATCGAGCATTTCGCCGCGGGGCCGCAGACATCGAACGCGGAGGCGCTGCCTGATCTCACCGACCGTGAACGCGAAATCCTGGTGCTGGTGGCACGCGGCCAGACGAACACCGAGATCGCTGCCTCACTGTTCATCGCAGTGCAGACCGTTAAGACCCATGTTTCGCGAATTCTCTACAAACTCGACGCCCGAGACCGCGCTCAGGCAGTCATCGCCGCCTACGAATCCGGGCTCGTCGTGCCCGGCGCCCAGGTCTGATGACATAACCCCCTACCGGAGTAGGGGGTGGAATACGGTGCTCTGGGGTGATGCCAAGACGATGATCCACCTCGTACCGTAAGTAACATGGAACCAGTAGATGTCGTGAATAGGTCGCTGTCGACGCCCACTCTTGGAAAAGAGTCAAGGGCCGAGGTGCTCGAGAAGAGGCGAGCTAATCGCGGTACCGAGAAGCAGGAATTCACCAGCGATTTCAGTGCGCTGATGGCCCAGGTCAAAGAGGCTGGTCTGCTGGCTCGACGACCCGGCTGGAACACGCTGCGCTTCGTCCTCCTCGGAATCTCCTACGTCGTCGCCTTCGCGATGCTCTTCCTCATCGGCGAAAGCTGGTGGCAGATGGCCACGGCCGTCGTCTTCGGAATCCTCTTCACCCAGACGGCTTATGTCGCCCACGATGCGGCTCACCGTCAGATCTTCACCAATGGCAAGGTCGGCGAGTGGGTGTCGACCATCATCGGCAACCTGTTCATCGGCCTCAGCTTCGGCTGGTGGCTGAAGAAGCACAACGCTCTCCACCACGCCAATCCGAACAAGGCCGGCGTCGACGGCGACATCGCCCCCGGTGCACTGATCTTCGACCCTGCAGATGCCCAAGGACTCACCGGGTTGCGCAAGTGGCTTGCGGCCCATCAGGGTTGGTTCTTCTTCCCGCTGCTGACTTTGGCGGGAGTGCAGCTGCACGTGAACTCGGTCAAGGCGATTCTCGTCGGCCAGTCCTCGATCAAGCGCCGTTGGATCGAAGGCATCTTCATCGGCATCCGCATCATCGGATTCCCCCTCATCGCAATCTGGGCCGCCGGACCACTCATCGGCATCGTCTTCACGATCGTCCAGGTCATGGTCTTCGGTGTGCACATGGGCGGTTCGTTCGCTCCCAACCACAAGGGACAGCCGATCGTTCCCAAGGACGTGAAGATTGACTTCCTGCGCCGCCAGACACTGATGTCACGCAACATCTCGGGCGGACGTCCGATGGGCTTCCTCATGGGCGGACTCAACTACCAGATCGAACACCACCTGTTCCCCAGCATGCCCAGCGTCAACCTGCACAAGGTTCAGCCGATGGTCCGCGAATACTGTGCTCAGAAGGACATCAAATACACGGAGACGACGCTCTTCGAATCATTCGGCATCATCGTCCGCTACCTCAACCGGGCCGGACTCGGTCAGGCTGATCCCTTCGACTGCCCGGTCACCGCGCAGTTCCGCTCACGCTGAGCTAGCCGCACATCTCCATCGGCGAACAAGCCGACCAGGACGATTCCCCGCGAACCCCCACCGCCACCTCGGCGGTGGGGGTTTCTGCTTCGTGCATGTTGCTCAGGTCGTCGAGAATCAGGCCAGGTGCTCGGATCAGGCCAGGTACACGAATCAGGTCAGGTGGTCGTGAGCACCGGAGACCCACTCGGCATAGCGCTCGGCCGAGCTCGCCACCGCCTCTTTGGCTCCGCTCGAGATCATCTGCCCGAAGTTGCCGTACATGCGATCGAAGTCGAGGTCAGCCACCGAGGCGGCGATGCCTCTGACGACTCGCGCAGACAGCGGCAGATAGTTGGGGAAGCTGCGCATGAACGTCACCCAACCCGACCGGGCCACCGGTGCGATCGAATCTCCGCTGAGCATGACGCCGCGGCCGTCCTGACCAGTCCACAAAGCCACAGCGCTGCCCGGGAAATGGCCGCCCGTTCGCTGCAGTCGGACGCCGGGAACGGGTTCCGCGACGTGATAGTAACGCCAGATGTTGGGGCCCTCGCGCTGAACCCAGTCGGCATCGGCACGGCAGACGAAGATCGGGGCATCGTCAAAGGCCGCGCTCCACTCGAGCTGCAGGCCGAACATGTGGGGATGGCTGGCAGCGATGGCCTGAACACCGCCGAGGTCGGAGACTGCGGCGATGACGTCCTCGTCGATGTAGGGCGGGACTTCGAAGAGCAGATTGCCGTGCTCGGTCTGTGCCAGATAGCATGTCTGTCCGATGCCCAGCTTCGGTTCCACCCGCAGAGCATAGAGGCCGGGTTCGCGTTCGACGATGGAGACGCTGTGGTGTTCGGATTCGAGCTCGTCACGCGTCGTCCAGTCCTGGCCTGACTCCGGCAGCCACTGGCGCTCATCCGAACAGATCGGGCACACATCCGGTGGAGGCGTAGTCGTTTCGACACCGCACGTTCGGCAGATCGTCACGTTCGTCAGTGCTGTCATCGGGGAAAACCTCCTGCACCCGAGGATAGTCCTCGGGTGCAGGAGGGGCCAGATACCCGAGGTCGGGTGTGGCCCGACGTACGCTGATCTGGTCGCCCACGTGGGGGAGAGCCGGTCGTGGGAGAGTCCAGGCAGCTCAGCTCACAGCGGCGCGCTTCTTCGAATGGGCCAGAAGGTGACCGACGAGGATGAGGGCGATGCCCAGGACGAACCACCCGATGAGCACCCACCACTGCATCGCCATGGGCGCGTCAGGGAAGTAGGAGAGGTCTCGAAGTAAGGTTCCAGAGGCGCCCGGGACCAGGAACTGACCGATGTCTCCCCAGGCTCCTGCGAGGAATTCCTTCGGTGCTTGGAGCGAGGCGATCGGGTTGCCGATGAACATCGTCAGCACTGCGCCGATGGCAATGCCGCCTGGCCCTATCAGTGAGACGAAGCCGTTGATGAGGGCAGCCGTCGCCGCCACAGCAAGGCCGGCAGCCAGCACGTTGAGTCCGAAGTTGCCCTGCAGAATGCCGAACCAGGACTGCAGAACGAGAGTGAGTGCGAGTCCGCCGATGGCACCGTAGGCCAGTACCGCGACGGCACGCATGCGGCGCGAGTGGACGATCATGCTGGTGAGCACACCGCCGACGATTCCGCCGATGGTCAGAGGCAGGCCGGCTATCGCGAGGCCGGCACCGGTGGAGTCATTGTCGTTGAGCGGAACGACGTCGGTCACCGTGACCTGGGGGACCTCCATCGCCGAGGTGGTTGGGGCCTGTGCTTGCTCACCGGGGTTTTCCTGGGGTCCGGCAGGACCCTGAGATGCAGGGCTTTGAGATGCTGGGCCTTGAGATGCTTTCGCCAATGCGTCCTGCATCTCCTTCATTCCATCCTGCATTCCCGACATCGCCTGTTTGTCGATCTTCTGCTGCATCTGTGAGGCGATCCCATTCAGCTGTTGGGCAACGGCGGGGGAGGCTGCGGTTGAGGTGAGGATCTCGGGTTCGTCACCAACGATGAATGCTCCGTAGACCTCTCGCTCACGGATGAGCTGTTGCGCCTCGGCGCGGGAATCGACCTTCTTGAGATCGAGCATTCCCTCGGGAGCGTTCGCTGTGATCTGATCGATCTGCTTCTGATCGCCGACGGCTGCCACCGGAAGGTCCTTGGGCTCGGATGTCACGGTCGGCCAGCTGAACGCCAGCAGAATGATGGTGACGATGGCCGCGGCGAAGACAGCTGCGAGCAGAGCCTGCTTAAGGCTGGGTTTGGGTGCGCCCTTGGCTGGTTCGGCCTCGGGGCCCGTCTCGGCTGAGTCCGAGGTAGCGAGGATTCTCGTCTGCATGCCTGTCCAATCATTGAAAACGAATACTCGTTCTTTTTACTCTTGCGGGTACGATATATCAAGAATGGTCATTCGTTTTTGGGGGATTGGTGCCGAAGGTCACGGACGAACACAAGGAAGCCATGCGCACGCGGATTCAGGATGCCGCGCTTACGTGCTTCTCTCGCAAGGGCTTTGCCGGGGCGTCGATGGCCGACATCATCAAGGAGGCGGATCTCTCCGCCGGTGCCGTCTATGTCTACTACTCGTCCAAGGCCGAGCTCACTCTCGATGCCGGCAGGCGAATCATGGAACAGCGGGCAGCCGAACTGCAGGACTTCGGCTCGGCAGACGAGGTCCCGCCTCCTCAGCAGGTATTCCCGAACCTGCTGAACATGATTCTCCGCGACACACCATTCGCCCCGCTGCTGTTGCAGGTGTGGGCGGAAGCATCGCACTCGCCCGCCTTCGCGAAGGTCGCAGCGAAGATCTATACAGACCTGATTGACCGCTTCACGGCCTATCTGAGTGCGTACTTCCACCGGGGAGCAGGGCTGAGTGCAGATGCGGCGGAGGCGAAAGCTGAGCAGATCGCTCCCGCGGTCCTTGCGCTGATGCAGGGCGCGATCGTGCAGCATGCGATCTTCGGTGAGGATTCGCGTGAGCGCATTGCCAGCGCCATCGAAGCGCTGCTGACAGAGATCGCGGACTGAGGCGCTGCCCGAAGGGCTCGAGGTGTAGAAGTCTGCGTCTGAGGCTCCAACCTCGCGCCTGGGTTCGAAGTTCTCTGGCCGAAACTCTTTTAGGCCATGATGCGATCACTGCGCACCGCAGGGCGAAGAATGGTCAACAATGGCACCTGAAGCGCACGCTCGTCTGTCGAAAGGACCACGACCTCCCATGTCGATCGCCTACCTCCCCGCCACGAACCGCGAATCCGAGCACATCATCCTGCGCGGGGCCACTCTCATCGACGGCAACGGCGGTGACCCGATCACAGACTCCGAGATCGAGGTCCGGGACGGACGCATCGTCTACGTCGGGTCCCGGCGCGACGAAGGAGCCACCTCGACGAGGGAGGGCAACGACGCAGGTGACACGTCCCCTCGTGTCATCCAGCTGCAGGGCAAGACGATCATGCCCGGCTTCATCGACTCCCACGTGCACTTCGGACTCACGGTCGAGAACCCGGCGGCCAACCTCGCCCGCTTCGCCTCCGAGCGAATCGTGCGCAGCATCGTCAACGCCCGGAACACGCTCATGGCCGGAGTCACCACAGCACGCGACCTGGGTGGAACGGACCGCGGCATTCGCGACAGCATCGAGCAGGGACTGATCCTGGGACCGCGGATCCACCTGGCCATCAGCCCGCTGTCACCGACCGGTGGGCACACCGACTTCACAATGCCCAACGGCATGCCCACCATGCCCCCGATGCCCGTCGACCCGATCATCGACACCGATGACGATGTGCGCCGGACCATTCGCACCCTCGTACGCTCCGGGGCCGACGTGATCAAGGTCTGCACCACCGGTGGCGTCTCAAGCCCATCGGACACTCCCGACGACATCGGCGTACCTGAGGAACACGTGCGCCTCATCGTCGAAGAGACCGCCAAACGAGCAGGTCAGCCCGTCGCTGCCCACGCCCAGGGGGCCGAAGGCATCAAGGCCGCCATTCGCGGCGGAGTGCGCTCCGTCGAACACGGCTACGGAATCGACGACGAAGGCATCGAGCTCATGCTCGAACACGGCACCTTCCTCGTCCCCACGCTCAGCAGTGCACTGCGGATCCCGGATCCGAAGAATGTTCCCGGCTACCTGTACGAGAAGAAGGTCAAATGGTCAGCGATCGCACGCGAACGCGTCGCAGTTGCCATGGCTGCCGGGGTGAAGGTCGCACTGGGAACCGACGCTGGCGTGTGCCCGCACGGGCTCAACCTGCGCGAGGAGATGCACGCCGTCGAACTCGGTCTGACACCGATGCAGGCGATTGTGGCGGGTACGAAGAACGCGGCCGAACTGCTGCGGCTCTCAGCCGACGTGGGCACTCTCGAGGAAGGCAAACTCGCCGACCTCGTCGTCGTCGACTTCGATCCCCTGGCCGAAATCGCCGCCTTGGCTGAACCCGACAATGTCAAAGCCGTCGTCCAGGGCGGATCCCTGGTCAAGGACTCCGCCGGTTGGTTCGGCTCCGCCGCTGTCACCTCGGCGCTCGGATGATATTGACTCCGCCACGCACTATTTGCACGCCATCTGCACTCACCATCTCGACCACAGAAGAGGTACTTCAATGACGACCGACTTCCGGACAGAGGCTCTGTCCCTGACCACCGAACTGCGTGACCTGCGCCGCGAGCTTCACCGCAACCCCGAGCTGGGCCTGGAGCTGCCCTTCACTCAGCAGAAGATCCTCGACGCGCTCGAGGGCCTGCCGCTCGAGATCACCACAGGTCAGGACCTCAGCTCGGTCATCGCCGTGCTTCGCGGCGGCAAGCCCGGTCCCACGGTTCTGCTGCGCGGAGACATGGATGCCCTGCCCGTCACCGAAGCCACCGGACTCGACTACGCATCGATCAACGGAAACATGCACGCCTGCGGTCACGACCTGCACGTGACGGGTCTGGTGGGAGCGGCCAAGCTCCTGTCCGCTCATCAGGCAGAGCTGGCCGGGACGGTGGCATTCATGTTCCAGCCCGGCGAAGAGGGACCGGGCGGAGCCCAGCGCATGCTCGACGAAGGGATGTTCGAGACAATCGGATCGACTCCCGACTCCGCCTATGCCATCCACGTCGCCCCGGGAGTTCCCGGCACATTCGTCAGTCGTCCCGGCACCGTCATGGCCGGAGCCAATACGCTGCACGTGACGATGCACGGCAAAGGTGGGCACAGCTCCCGCCCCGAGGACGCCACCGATCCCATTCGTCCGCTCCTGGAGTTCGGCCAGGCACTGTATTCGATGATCACCGGATCGTTCAGCGTCTTCGATCCCATCGTCGCCGAGGTGACTCAGCTGGAGGCCGGCAACGCCGTCAACATCATTCCCGCGACGGCGAAGCTCGGTGCCTCCGTGCGTACCATGTCGGCCGATACGACGAAGAAGTTCCCTGCAGCCGCGACCCGCCTGGCAGAGTCGATCGCCGCCGCACACGAATGCACCGCCGCGGTGGTGTGGACCGAGCAGTACCCCGTGACGGTCAATGACGCGCAGGAAATCGAGTTCGTTGCCGAGACGCTGACCGAAGCCTTCGGGGCGCATCGCTACGTGACCGCCCCCAACCCGGTCATGGGTTCCGAGGACTTCTCCTTCGTTCTCAATGAGGTACCCGGGGCGTTCTTCTTCATGTTTGTCTCACCGGACGACGTCGATCCTGCGACCGCTGCGACGAATCACTCGCCTGAGGTCCTCTTCGACGACGCACACCTGCCGGACCAGGCTGCGGCGCTGGCCACCATTGCCTGGCAGCGGACCTTGCGAGGCTGAGTCCTGGCCTGAGGCGCACGGGCCTGAAGCCCACCGGCCTGCGCTGGCATGCGAGGGTCCGGGTCAGACGGTGTCGCCGTCCTCGTCGACCGAGTGGACCCGGTCCTCGCGCATACTCACCTTGTCCACGCCGGACAGCTCCATCAGGGGAGGGATCAGGAGGTGCAGAGGTGGCCTGCCCTCGAACTTCACGTCGATCTGGACCATCTTCACTCCGTCTTCCGATTCGAAGCGTTTGGAGTCGAGGATCGTGTTCGAATACCCCATGTTTCCGGCCACGGCGAGGATATCGCGGAGGATCCCGGACCCATCCTTATAGGCGATGCGCAGCAACTTGCGGTGAGAGTCGTCGGGGATGCGGCGGATCAGGGGAGCGATGACGAACAGGGTCAGCAGATGGAGTGCGGTGAGCATCATGGCCAGCGACAGCATTCCCGCGCCGCAGGCCATGCCCACGGCGGCTGTGACCCACACGGTGGCGGCCGTCGTGAGCCCGCGCACCATGTTCCGGCCCTTGAAGATGACACCGGCACCAAGGAAGCCGATGCCCGATACGATCTGCGCGGCGATCCGCGACGGATCGAGGCGAGCCTCGTCGCCGAGCACCGCGGCGAACCCGTAGGCGGAGACCAGCGTGAACGCGCACGTGCCGATGCCCACGAGAACATGTGTGCGATAGCCGGCGCTCTTCTGCCGGAACTGCCGTTCGAAGCCGATCAGAGAGCACAGGACAAAGCTGGCCAGAAGCAGTTCCGCCTCGACGAGGCCGGTCGGACCGAAGAATTCGATGTGAGAACCCATAATGCTTCTGACTTTAGCCCCTCACCTGTGCACGAAGTCGCCTTTCGCTATGAACACCGAGCACTGAACACTGCACCACACGTCAGAACAGGCCGGCGCGAGGTGGTTGTCCACCTCGGCGCCGGCCTGTCTGGGTCACGCGGGAACCGCAATCAACCGATCACACAGTGGCGATCACACAGTGGAGGGGATCCACTCCTGCTGATCTGATGACTCGGACCGATCGGCCGCCTCGGTGGGGCGATTGCTCATGCCATCGCCTGCGGTCGGTGCCATCGTGGGCCTGGAGGAGAGCCGGTGGTAATCGTTCGGATCGTCTTCGACGATCGTCGACTGCACGGTCTGGCCCGACTGTCCGAACTGGCTCGACTCGGCACTGTCCGATGCGTCAAAACCCTGCGCACCTGCAGATCCCGGTGCTGACTTCGGTCCTTCGAGGGCCTTGGCCTGCTTCCGGGCCTGCTTCTTCTGCTCCCGCTCACGTTCGAGGTGGAGGTTGCCGAAGTCATGCTCAGTCCGCGGCGGCTTGATGCTGTCGATGAGGAACACCAGCGCCAGGGACACGAGACCCCAGAGTCCGAGGACCTGCATATGCTCGGTGACCACATCGCTGTCGAAGTAGATGATCGAACGGATGGTCTCCACCGCGGCTGCCATCGGCAGGAAGTCGTGCAGCGTGGTGAAGAACGACGGGATCATGTACTCGGAGATCGCCCCGTTCGAGGCGGGCATTCCGGCGAACATCAGCGTGCCGATGACCGGAATGATCGCGAGCATGCCGATGAGTCTCTCGAAGACCATCGCGAACATGGCGATGCAGAAGATCGCGATGATCCCGGCTCCCCACAGCTGCGCGAAATGACCGTCGACGGCACCGGTGATCGGACCGGCGATGAGGGCGACGACCAGAGACATGAACGGTGCGTAGGCAGCGGTCAGCGGAATCATCCGCTTCAGCGGTCGACTCCACGGGTTCGCGTTCGCGCCGACGATGACGACCATGAAACCGGCCAGGATCCAGCCCATGGCGATGTACATGACGACCACGCCGTTCTTGTCCCGATCCGGCAGGGGCGCAACGTTGTCGACGTCGAGTTCCATGTCCTGCGCCGAAGCGACCTGATCGAAGATCCGGTTGACGACCTGGTAGGCACTGTTGTTCCCGGCCTCGTTCGCAATGAGACCGAACTCGGCATTCTTCTGAGTCGGCAGGACGAGAGCCGCGACCTCGTCACGGTCTTCGACCTGAGCTCGTGCCTCTTCCTTGTCCGACGTGGCGGTGAAGTCGAACATGTCTTTGCCCATTGACTTCTCGAGGTCGGCGATGGTGTCCTTCGCCTGCTCGGTCGAGGAGCCGACCACAGTCACGGGCATGTCCTTGGGCGTGGGGGAGCCCATCGCGCCGAGCATGAAGGTGAGCATCATCGTGACCATCGCCAAGGGGAAGACGATGAGTGAGATGTAGCGCCACACCTTCGAATCCGGGCGCCGACCACCGTGCAGCGAGGGAATATTGACATCCAGCGGCTTCGGATCCGGATTGCGTCGGTGGGA
This sequence comes from Brevibacterium sp. BDJS002, assembly GCF_028201555.1. Classification (NCBI taxonomy): domain Bacteria; kingdom Bacillati; phylum Actinomycetota; class Actinomycetes; order Micrococcales; family Brevibacteriaceae; genus Brevibacterium; species Brevibacterium sp. BDJS002. Next base: position 1,643,282 of record NZ_CP116392.1, read on the forward strand.
GATGAAGTCATAGGCCTTCGTCAGCAGCAGACCGACGACGGCTCCGATGGCCAGGACCAGGAGGTGCTCGGTGACTCCTGCGCCGTCGAAGTACAGCACGGATCGCAGTGCTTCGCCGATCGCGGGCATGGGCAGAATCTCGTGCGTGAAGCGGTAGAACGCCGGCATCGTGTACACGGGGTAGGACAGGTTCGACGACGGCATACCGAGGACCATGAGGAAGAAGATGCCGACGATCACGCCCAAGGCACCGACGATTCGGGTGATGAACAGCTGCATGCAGGAGATCGCGAACACGCCCAACCAGGCTATGCCGAGGACTGGGACAGTGTCCTTGACATCGACGATGTCGAGAATCGGGCAGACAACCGTCCAGACCAAGCCGGCGATCACCGCGGCCCAGGCTCCGAGGATGGGGACGATGCGTTTGAACTTCAGCAGTTCGGGCGAATTCGAGCGCAGCACGCTGAAGGGCAGGTATCCGGCCATGACGATGGCTGTCATGAGGAACATTGCCCCGAGTCCCGACGGATCGTTGTCCGGCAAGGACGCAATGTCCTCGGTGGCGACGTCGAGGCCCTCTTCCTGCAGGGCGGGCATGACGAGACCGGTGACCGTCGTCTGCTGTTGAACTCCGGCACCTCCGGCGGTGTAGAGCGTGGCCTTATCGCCCTCGATGACAACCGCCGCCGAGGCTTCGCGATCGTAGACCATCTCACGTGCGGTGTGAGCATCCTCGACCGTGTCGACGTCGAGGGCATCCGGTTCGGCACCGTCGAGTGCGAACTTGATGTCCGCGGCCTTCGAATCCGAACCGGCCACCACGACGGGCATGTCGTTGGCCGAGGGGGAGTGCATGGTGCCGAGGTAGCCCGTGATCATCATGCCCACCATGATGAGCGGCATGATGAAGATCGCTGCCGTCCGGCCGATCAGCTCTGCCTTGGCGCGTTTGGCGGCTGCAGCCTCTGCATCGGCATCGGTGGTGTGCTGCTCGTTCGTCGACTGCGGTGCCTGGTCGTGGTCCTGGCTGTCGTCGTAGTCGTGATCGTGCCTGGTGTCGTGTGAGTCATGCTCACGGGCCTCGCGGCGGGTGAGCGGCGGTGGTGGTGTGGCCACTGTCGTCCTCCTGATGGATCGGAAGTCGAGTGATCACCGTTGACCACCTTGAACTCGACTACTTTAAGACACGTGACTTAGAATTGTGAAATCGACAGAGATTTGCCAAGGTGAGGGCGATGCTCGCCGAGGTGGTCAGGCCGCTGATATCGCGGCAGGGAGTCCGCGTCGTGAGCCACTTGAGAATGAAAGAATAGGGACTATGGGAAGCCAGAGTGACAGAGCGCGCGAGGTGCTGCTCAACTCCGCAGAGGAGCTCTTCGCCATCCACGGCATCGATGCGGTGTCGAATCGCCGCATCGTCGACTATGCCGGGGCTGCGAATCATTCCGCGATCTCATACCACTTCGGAGGGCGAGACGGTCTGCTGCGCGCACTTATGGAGCGTCATGTCGCCGCGATGTCCCTGCGCCGAGACGATTACATCGCTGGCCTGGGGGAAGCTCCGAGCATTCATGATTACGTCCGCAGCAGAATGGGCCCGTTGTTCGATGTTCTCGCCGATCTGCCGCGGCCCAGCTGGCGTGCACAGTTTCTCGCGCAGATGGGAATCGTGCCCTCAGCCGTCGAGATTATGAAGTCCGTGTTGGCTGAGTCCTCGCTGCCTGACGGGTTGAGATTCATCCACGGCGAGATGGAGGGTATTCCCGAAGGGGTCCTGCGCGGCCGGGCCTATCTGCTGGCCCATATGGTCACCAGCGCGTGTTCTGACCAAGAGGTGAGGATGAATGAGGGGACCCACAAAGGTGACTGGGAGCAGGTGGGGCGATTCCTCATCGATGCCGCCGCTGGCATGATCGCAGGCCCCGTGACATCACCGGACGGTGCGATCCGCTATCCCTCGATTCCGTACCTGTAACGGGTGGCTGCGCGAGGATAAATGTCTTGCGGGACTGAATCAGTCGCAGCCTTCGGGCCCGCACACTGCGCCATCGCGAAAGGCTTCGTCTCCGCCGGCAAGCACTGTGAGCTTCTGGCTTTCTCCCCACGCGGTCTCGAGCGCTTGTGTGAATGCCTCGGGAGGCTGGGCACCGGAGATTCCGTATTTGCGGTCGATGACGAAGAACGGGACTCCGTTGGCACCCAGTGCCTGAGCCTCGGCGATGTCGGCCTTCACCTCGGCGGTGTACTCATCGGTGGAGAGGACGCGACGGGCCTCGTCGGCGTCGATGCCAACGGCGCGGGCCACCTCGGCGAGATACTCGACGTCACCGATGTTGCGGCCCTGCTCGAAATGACCGGACAGAAGGGCTTCCTTGGCCTGGCTCATAACCCCGTGGGACTTGGCCAAGTGGAGGAAGCGATGAGCAGTGAAGCTGTTGGCCACGACGATGGAATCAAAGTCATAGTTCAGGCCCTCGCCAGCGGCCTGCGCGGTGACGTGATCGAACATCTGTCGAACCTGCTCGGCGGGCATGCCCTTGGCCTGGCTGAGGTAGTCGGTCTCGGTTCCCGCATAGTGCTCGGGCAGGCTCGGGTCGAGCTGGTAGCTGCGCCATTCGACCTCGACGTCATCCTTGTGCGCGAAGCCGTCCAAAGCGGTCTCGAAGCGACGTTTTCCGATGAAGCACCAAGGGCAGGCGATGTCCGACCAGATTTCAATCCTCATGACAGCTAGAACCCGAGCGTGAGACGGGTTATTCCCCGGTCTTGGGTGCTGGAGCGAGCGCTGGCCTGGTGGGTTCGAATCAGAACAGCGCTTCCTGTGGCGGGGGAGTCAGGCTTGCGGCTTGAGCTGCGGTCGACGTTGCGGCCCCGGACCGCGTCCGGTCTCCGCGCTTCGTCATCGGGTAATCATCGTCGGCGGAGCCGCGCAGGTCGTAGGCGTCGATGAGCGGATTGATGCGCCGGCTCAGCCAGGCGCGGTACTCCTTCGACGCATAGGAGGACTTCGCATACATCCGGCGGTAACGGGGGAGCAGCTCGGGATGTTCGCGTTCGAGCCATTCGAAGAACCACTCGCGAGCACCCGGTCGGAGATGCAGGGCACCATAGACCACGCGGCTCGCGCCGGCCTCCTTGATGGCGCTCAGCGCGGCATCAAGATGGTCCATGGAGTCGGTGAGCTTCGGCATCACCGGCATGAGGAAGACCGTGACGTTGAAGCCGAGGTTCGCGGCCGCTCGTACTGTTGCCAGGCGTGCTGTCGTCGTCGGTGTGCCCGGTTCGATCGTCTGCTGGAGGGTGTCGTCAAAGACGGCGATCGACATGCTGATCTCGACATCGACGTCCTCCCTGGCGCGGGCGAGCAGCGGCAGGTCGCGGCGCAGCAGCGTGCCCTTCGTCAGCACTGACATCGGGGTGCCGTGCTCGGCCAGAGCGGTGATGATGCCAGGCATGAGAGAGTAGCGGCCCTCGGCTCGCTGGTAGGGATCCGTGTTCGTGCCCAGGGCCACCAGCTCACGTGCCCACTTCGGTTTGGCCACCTCGGCGGCGAGGACCTCTGGGGTGTTGACCTTGACGATGACCTGCCTGTCGAAGTCCTGCCCGGAATCAAAATCGAGGTAGCGGTGAGTGCTGCGGGCGAAGCAGTACACGCAGGCATGAGAGCACCCGCGGTAGGGGTTGATCGTCCAGGTGAAGGGCATCGAACTGGCCGCGGGCACCTTGTTCAGGGCCGACTTCGCCAGCACTTCGTGGAAGGTGACGCCTGCGAACTCCGGGGTTCGAACACTGCGCACGAGTCCTTTGAGGCCGAAGAGTTCGGCGGGTGGGGCAGTGGTGGCTGATTCGACCGGGCCCGCTTCTGCACCAGCCGACGCTGAGCCGGTCTGTGCGCCAGGTGTCGGTGTAAGCGTGCTCTGCTGATTCCACCTCATGACTACATTCGAACACGTGTTCGAGTGTGAGTCAAGGGTGCTCGGGGTGGCAGGTGATGCGCTCTAGGGGGCTGTCATGCCCTTGAACTCGCTGCGATGGAAGACGAGCGCATCGGTGTTCGGTGGGTCATCAGCCCGGACGTCCGCGCCCTCCAGGCTGGTGGTGTCGAGGATTTCGAGCAGTGCGACGGTGTGGTCGCCTGCCTCGACCTCGTTGTAGAGGCGCGTCCACAGGTGGGCGGGGCTGCCGGGGATGGTCAGCGCACCATCGGTGGTGATCACGGGGTCGATCCCAGAGAATCGCGAGGCACGATCCTTCGAAGCCAGCTGCCTGACCAGGAGCGACTGATGGGCGCCGAGGAGGGAGACTCCCAGTGCGGGTGCTGCCCGCAGCAATGGCCACGTGCTCGAGGTGGTCTGCACCGCAACGCTGATCAGAGGTGGGTCGAGCGAGACACCTGCGGTCACCGTTGAGGCGACCAGTCCGAGGGGTGTGCCGTCGACTTCGGCGCCGATGAGTGCGACGGCCTGGGGGAAGTGGGAGAAGGTCTCACGCAGAGCATCCGGTGACACGGCTGCGGCTCGTGCGATCGTCGTCATGAACTTGCCTCCGGTGGAATTGGGCTGTTGAGCGGCTGTGACTGCTGAGATCTTCCGCTCAACAAAGCCTTACTGATCTCAAGCGATCATCACAGATATCGCCGACAAGTGCATCCCGATATGACACCAGTGAGTCTTCGTGCGTCCCCATATGACGATCAAAGTCCAACAGTGACGCGGCGACACGAACCGCCACAGAGTCCCTAGATTGCTCAACGAAACTCAGACACTGATAAAGCACCTGACCACGGTAAAGCACCAGGTTCTGAAGAGACACCCTGACCACGTCGATGAGGGAGAACCCCATGTCACAGACCTCCGCAGTGGAGACGATCACCCCGGACCCACCTCGGCGATTCCTGGACGGGAAGAAGCGCGTGCTCGCCTCGGCCTTCGCCGGCACCACCATCGAGTGGTATGACTTCTACCTCTACGGCACCGCCGCCGCACTCATCTTCAACGTCCAGTTCTTCCCCAGCGGCAGCGAACTCGGCAGCAGCCTTGCCGCATTCGCCAGCCTCGCCGTCGGATTCTTCGCCCGACCGTTGGGCGGCATCATCGCCGGACACCTGGGCGACCGAGTCGGACGCAAGGCCTTACTCGTCGTCTCCCTGCTGTCCATGGGCATCGCCTCGACGCTCATCGGTCTGGTGCCGAACTTCAACACCATCGGCTGGTGGGCCGCTGCCGCACTTGTCGTCCTGCGCATCGTCCAGGGACTCTCCGCCGGCGCGGAATGGGGAGGATCGGCACTGCTCTCGGTCGAACACGCACCCCCACGCAAACGCGGCCTGTTCGGATCCTTCACCCAGATCGGATCCGCCGCGGGCATGCTGCTGGCCACCAGCGCCTTCTTCTCCGTACAGACCCTCCTCACCCCCGAGCAGTTCGAATCCTTCGGCTGGCGCATCCCGTTCCTCGCCTCGGCACTGCTCGTGGCATTGGGACTCTGGATCCGCCTCGGCGTCTCCGATGCCCCAGAGTTCCAGGAACTCAAGGACTCCGGCAACGTCGCCAAGGCACCTCTGCGCGACGTCCTGACCAAGCACCCACGCGTCCTCCTGGTCACGATCGGCCTGCGCCTGGCACAGAACAGCGTCTTCTACCTCATCACCGTCTACATGCTCAGCTACCTGGCCGAGAACCGCGACGACTCGACCGCCGGCGTCACCGCCGTGATGATCGCCTCCGCCATCGGCCTGTTCACCGGGCCTCTGTGGGGATGGATCTCTGACAAAGTCGGTCGCAAACGCGTGACCATCGGCGGCATCATCGGAGTGGCCGCCTTCGGGTGGATCTTCTTCGCCTTCCTCGACGCCGGCCCACTGGCGTTCCTGCCCATCGTCGTCATCCTCGGCATGAACCTCGCCCACGACGCCATCTACGGACCCCAGGCAGCCTGGTTCGCCGAGCAGTTCCCCATCGAGATCCGCTACTCGGGCGTGAACATGGGCTACCAGCTGGGCACCGTCATCGGCGGAGGCATCATGCCGATGGTCGCGGCACTGCTCTACGTCATCGGCGGCCACTCACCGTGGCTGATCTGCGGCTACCTCACCCTGCTGTGCCTGCTTTCACTCATCGCAGCACTGGCGGCGAAGGACCCCGCCCGGGAGCTGGCGATCAGCGCCCGCGCGGGCGACTGAGCTCGCACCTGACTCCTACTGACCTGCCACCTGACACCGACAAGGAAAGAGACACACGATGACGAAACCGATCATTCTCAATGCCTTCGACATGATGACACCTGTCCACCAGTCACCAGGACTGTGGCGCCACCCGGAATCACGAGTCGAGGAATTCACCCAGCTGAACTTCTGGACCGATCTGGCCAAGACCCTCGAGGAAGGAGGATTCTCCTCCCTGTTCCTCGCCGACATCCTCGGCGTCTACGACGTCTACGGAGGCAATGCCGACGTCACCAACCGCGGGGGAGTCCAGTTCCCCCTCCTCGACCCGCTCGTTGCGGTGCCCGCCATGGCAGCGGTGACGAAGACGCTGGGATTCGGTGTGACCGCCTCGGTGACCTACGAACAGCCCTACCTGCTGGCCAGGACGCTGACGACCCTCGACCACTTCACCAACGGGCGCGTGGCGTGGAACATCGTCACCAGCTACGTGGACTCCGCGGCACGCAACCTGGGACTAGAAGGCCAGATCCCACACGATGAGCGCTACGACCGGGCCGACGAGTACATGGACATCATGTACAAGCTCTTCGAAGGCTCCATCACGCCAGAGGCACTTCGCGCCGACGCCGAGGCCAATGTCTTCGTCGACCCCGACCAGGTTCGCGATATCAATCACGAGGGCAAGTTCTTCACCGTCCCCGGGCAGGCGCTCGCCGTGCCCGGCCCGCAGGGAACACCGCTGCTGTTCCAGGCCGGCGCCTCCAAGCGCGGACAGGAATTCGCCCTCGACCACGCCGAGGCGATCTTCTTCTCCGGACCCACCCCGGAGATCCTGCGCACCTGGGTCGACAAGGTCCGCGACGGACTCGAAGAACGCGGACGGGCCCGCGACAGCGTGAAGATCTTCGCGCTCGCCACCGTCGTCGTCGACGACACCGACGAAGCCGCAGAGGCCAGGCTCGCCGACTACACGCGCTACGTCGACACCGAATCCGCACTCTCCCTCTTCGGAGGCTGGACCGGCGTCGACCTCTCAGGTGCCAATCCCGAAGACCCGCTGGAATACGTGGCCACCGATGCGAACCAGTCCGCGCTCGCCTCATTCACCACGATGGCCGGTGATAAGACCTGGACCATCCGCGACCTCGCCGAGTTCGTCGCCATCGGCGGACGTGGACCGGTCATCACCGGTGCACCCGCAACGATCGCCGACGAGTTCGAACGTTGGATGGACGAGGCCGACATCGATGGTTTCAACATCGCCGCGGCCGTCCGCCCTGCCGACGCCGAACGGTTCACGAAGTACGTCTCGCCCGAACTGCGTCGTCGCGGTCTCCTGCCCGAACCCGTCGAAGGTGCCACAGTCCGTGAGCAGCTCACGGGACAGGGACCCCGGCTGGCCGATGATCACAAGGGTGCAGGATTCCGGCTGGGATCTGACGCTCTGGTGTGAGCCTGCGCGGGCAAGTTCGACTAGGTGGCCGGTAGATGAGCATTTCGCAGTTGACCTGCGAGTTCATCTGCCGGCCACTTCTGGTGGATAATGGTCTGCGGCCATTTTCCGATCCGCCGATCACCTGAGGATCCCGCATGAGCGCTGCGACGCCCAAGACAACTGCCGAGGCCACCTCGGCGCCCGCCTACAAACGCAAGGCGCTCTTCGCCGCGGCTGTCGGATACGGGCTCGACGGCTTCGATCTGCTCATCCTCAGCTTCGCCCTCGGCGGGATCATCGCCACCTTCGGACTCAGCGACGTCGAGGCAGGGTCACTGTCGACGATCACCCTCTTCGGAGCGGTCCTCGGCGGCATCATCTTCGGATCACTGGCCGACCGCTACGGTCGCGTCCGGGTTCTGACCTGGACCGTTCTCATCTTCGCCGTGTTCACCGGACTGAGCTCAATCGCGCAGGGATACTGGGACATGGCCGCCTACCGGTTCATCGCCGGCATCGGAATCGGCGGCGAGTTCGGCATCGGCATGGCATTGGCCGCCGAGGCGGTGCCGGCCAACCAGCGTGCCCGAGCCACCTCATGGGTGGGCGTGGGATTCCAGATCGGCGTCTTCGCCGCCGCGATCGTCTCCGCTCCGGTGATCGCCCTGTGGGGTTGGCGGGCGCTGTTCGTCATCGGTCTCTTCCCCGCCATCTTCGCCTTCGTTATTCGCCGAGGCGTCGAAGAGCCCGACAAGTTCGTGCAGTCCCAGCGGAGTCGTATAGCGGGGGAGCCGGAAGGCTCAGGGGCCGAATCTGACTCTGACGGGACGCCCCAAGCTGCCGCGGATCTTCCGACGTTTGGCGCGAAGATCCGCGCGCTGGTCAAGGACAAAGCGACCGTGAAGATCACCTTCGCGCTGATCGTCCTCTCGACGGTGCAGAATTTCGGGTACTTCGGCATCATCGCCTGGCTGCCCAACTATCTGTCCGAGAAGATGGACCTCGGTGTCACGAAGGGATCGCTGTGGACGGCGGTGACGGTGATCGGAATGCTCGCTGGCATCCTCATCTTCGGACAGGTCGCCGACAGACTGGGCAGGCGTCAGGCATTCTGGATCTTCCAGGCCGGGGCGATCGTCTCGATCCTCGTCTACAGCCAGATGACCGACCCGACTGCACTGCTCATCGGCGGCTTCTTCATGGGAGCCTTCGCCAACGGCATGCTCGGTGGACATGGTGCCCTGCTTGCAGAGATGTATCCCACGCAGGTGAGAGCCACGGCGCAGAACGTCGTCTTCAACATCGGTCGCGCCCTCGGCGGACTCGCGCCCGTGGTCATCGCTCTGCTCGCGGACTCCTTCGGCTTCGCTTTCGCTCTCGCGCTCCTGCCGACCATCTACCTCATCCAGTTCCTCGCCATGTTCCTGCTTCCGGAGAAGCGCGGCGTCGAACTGGAATAGGTGGACAACTCAGACGACCCGGCGGCCCGTGACATATTGTGACGGCCGGGGGAGCGGGCGAGGACGCGCCCAGACCATACTGAGCGATTGTGAATAGTCCAGAATCTGCCGGCACTTCGGCACATGCACCAGACAAGACCGACTCAGGCCCCACCTCGGCGACGGAGGGCACTGCCAGCGGGACGAAGTCTTCGCGGATCATCCGCAGCGCCTCCGACATCCACTCGGTCCTCGCCGAATTCGGATCCCAGGGTACGAAGACCAAAGCGGTCATCATCCTCGCCCTCGGCGGGATCTTTATGGACGCCTATGACTTCTCGTCTTTGGCCTTCGGCATCACCGCGATCAAGGAGCAGTTCGGGCTCTCCGGCTTCATGACCGGGCTCGTCAACGCCTCGATCATGGTCGGAGCAGTCATCGGTGCTCTCTTCGGCGGATACCTCGTCGACCGCTTCGGGCGCTACAAACTGTTCATGGCCGACATGGTCTTCTTCGTCGTCGCCGCCATCGGCTGTGCCGTGGCTCCCAACGAATGGGTCCTCATCTTCTTCCGGTTCATCATGGGCATCGGTGTGGGCCTCGACCTGCCGGTGGCGATGGCCTTCCTCGCCGAGTTCTCCAAACTCAAGGGCAAGGGAAACCGCTCTCAGCGCGTCAACGCCTGGTCACCTGCCTGGTACATCGCAACGGGCATCGGGTATCTGGTCGTCCTCATCATCTTCGTCACCCTGCCCTATGACCAGCACGCCATCCTGTGGCGAATCGTCGTCGGCTTCGGTGCAGTTCCCGCCCTCATCGTGCTCCTCGTCCGCCGCCGCTACCTCGCCGAATCACCGGAGTGGCTGGCCAACCAGGGCGACCTGCGCGCGGCCGTGGACGTCATGCGCTCACACCACAACCTCGATGTCAGGCTCGCAGACGACGCGAAACGCAGCCCATCGGAATCGACGGATACGGTGGAATCGGCTGATACGATCGCGAACGAAACATCCACTCCGCAAGCACCCACGAGCCAAGCATCTCAGCCTCAAGCGCCCAAGCGCGGAGGCAAGTGGAGCGGGTTCGCAGAACTCTTCGCCCCGCAGTACCGCGTGCGCACGATCGTCGCCCTCTGCGTGTCCGTGTTCTCCACCTTCGGCTACAACGCCGTCGCCTACGGCACCCCGCTGATCATCACGACGCTGTTCCACCAGACTCCGCTTGTCACGATCATCGCCTCACTCGTCATCAACCTCGGGTTCGGGGCCATCGGCGGACTCTTGGGCATGACGATCGTCAACCGGTTCGGCACCCGCCGCATCACGCTCGTGGGCTTCGCGATCCAGGCCGTCGCACTGGCCCTGCTGGCCATCGTCGGCATCCCGACCGGTGCCCTCGTCTTGGTATCGGTGGCAATGCTCGCGGCCTTCGTCTTCGCGCAGGCAGGTGGGCCCGGAGCCAACCTGATGAACTACGCCACCCTGTCCTACCCGACGAGGCTGCGTGGAATCGGCATCGGATTCAACCAGTCCGTGCTGCGTGCGTTCTCGATCGTCTCCCTCATCATGTTCCCGATCCTGGCCGGTTCGATGGGCACCGGAGTCTTCTGGATTGTTGCCTGCGCACCGCTGGCCGGAGCCATCGCCGTGGGCATCGTCAAGTGGGATCCGACGGCCAAGGACGTAGAAGAAGAATAAATGGTATGCCAAAAATCCTATGGCTGAACTGTCGGGTTCAAGCCCGTGACCAGCGGCTGAGCCGCTCGCACGATCCCTGTAGTTGAGCGTATCGACGGCTCTGTTGCAAATGTGTCATTGCGCACAGTCTGTGACTGGGGTTACGCTGAGTTCGAAAGAACCCGCCGTCGCAGCGCAGTGGTATTCAATTTGGTATCCCAGCTCTGTGCCCTGCAGATTTGAGTGACACCCATGTCAAAGACCGAGGCCACGCAGGACTCAGCACCGAAGTGGATGGGGCCGAGCCCCGAACAGCTGGCGGCGCATCGCATCAGTCCCCGGTTCTACAACTCGGATCTGGCGCCCAGTCGCAAAGAAGGGCGCAGTTGGACGGCCTACAGTGTCTTCACTCTCTGGGCCAACGACGTTCACTCGCTGGGCAACTACGGGTTCGCTCTCGGACTCTTCGCCCTGGGCCTGGGGGCCTGGCAGATCCTCGTGGCGCTGCTCGTCGGTGCCGCACTGCTCTTCTTCCTGCTCACGCTCTCCGGCTTCATGGGTCACAAGACGGGCGTGCCCTACCCGGTGATGAGCCGCATCGCCTTCGGCGTCCACGGCGCGCAGCTGGCGGCATCTGTGCGCGGAATCGTCGCCATCGCCTGGTTCGGCATCCAGACCTACCTGGCCTCGAGCGTCCTCAACGTCCTGCTCATCACCCTCATTCCCGGTCTCCAGTCGTGGGCCGACACCGAGTTCCTCGGACTCTCCGGGCTGGGCTGGTTCTCGTTCACGCTGCTCTGGATCGTCCAGGTCATCATCGTCAGCTACGGCATGGAGATGATCCGAAAATACGAGGCGATCGCCGGACCGATCATCCTCGTCACCTTCGTCTTACTGGCCATCTGGATGCTCTCCCGCGTCGACTTCTCCATCTCCTGGGCCAGAGAGGACGCCCTGTCCGGGTGGCCGATGTGGATGCACATCCTCGGCGGTGGGTCCCTGTGGGTCGCGATCTACGGCACCTTCGTCCTCAACTTCTCCGACTTCACCCGCGCTGCGAAGAAGAAGGGATCGATCGTCGTCGGCAACTTCTGGGGCATCCCGATCAACATGCTCGTCTTCGGCCTCGTCGTGATCTCCCTGGCCGGAGCTCAGTATAAGATCGACGGCACGGTCATCACCTCACCGGCCGACATCGTGCAGACCATCGGCAACCCGATTCTGCTGGCGCTGGCCTCCCTGGCGCTGCTCATCCTCACCGTCGCGGTCAACCTCATGGCGAACTTCGTCGCTCCGACCTACGCGTTGACGAACATGTTCCCGCGTCATCTCGACTTCCGCAGTGCGGCCATCATCAGCGCGGTCATCGGGTTCGTCATCCTGCCCTGGAACCTCTACGACTCACCCGTCGTCATCGTCTATTTCCTGGGCGGACTCGGCGCTCTGTTGGGACCCCTGTTCGGCGTCATCATGGTCGACTACTGGGTGATCAGGAAGACGAAGGTCAACGTTCCCCAGCTCTACACCGAGGCGGGAGACGGCGAGTACTTCTACCACCGCGGAGTCAACTGGCGAGCCATCGGCGCCTTCATCCCCGCCTCCGTCATCTCCCTCGTCTTCGCTCTGGTCCCGGCATTTGCCGGACTCTCGGAATTCTCCTGGTTCAGCGGAGCAGGCATCGCGGCCATCATCTACTTCATCATCGCCCGCCGGAACTTCACCTTCCGCGAGGTCGACGGCGAAGAGATCGCCGTCCCCACCACACACTGATTGAGAGCCCTGCCATGAGAATTCTCATCGTCAACGTGAACACGACTGAGTCGATGACTGAGGGCATCGCCCGCGCGGCACGAGAAGCCGCCTCGGCGGGCACCGAGATCATTGCACTGACCCCCACCTTCGGAGCCGAATCCTGCGAAGGCAATGTCGAGAGCTATCTCGCGGCGCTGGGTGTTATGGACGCGGTGATGAAATATCCGGGGGAGTTCGACGCCGTCATCCAGGCCGGGTACGGAGAACATGGGCGCGAAGGACTCCAGGAACTCCTCGACGTGCCCGTCATCGACATCACCGAGGCGGGAGCAGCGCTGGCGATGTTCCTCGGCCACAGGTACGCGGTCGTCACGACGCTCGATCGCACCGTTCCCCTGATCGAGGACCGGCTCCTCTTAGCGGGACTCAACACGCACTGCACCTCGGTTCGTGCCTCCGGGATGGCCGTGCTCGAGTTGGAGAATCAGCCTGAGCGCGCCGTAGAGGCGATCGCTGATCAAGCCGCCGAGGCGGTCGAACGTGACCGTGCAGAGGCCATCGTCCTCGGGTGCGGGGGAATGGCCGATCTTAAGCAGGTCATCGTCGAACGCTGCGATGTCCCCGTCGTCGACGGGGTCACCGCCGCAGTGAAGCTGGCCGAATCGTTGGTCGGCCTGGGACTGAAGACCTCGAAGGTGAGGACCTACGCGCCGGCTCGTCCGAAGCAGTTGAGCGGTTGGCCCTTCAGCGCAGCGTGACCTCAGCAGTGTGTGAACTCAGTCCTCGTGTGACTCGGTTCCTTCGGCTGACTCAGTTTCCTCGCGTGACTCAGTTCCCTCATCGACAGCCTTGGCGAGGCGTTCCTTGTGCTTGTCGTGCTGCTCCTGGCTCGTCCCGAGGTGCCGGGCGGCCAGATCCCTGACCTTTGTCTGATCGCGATGGGCGATGGCGTCGTAGAGCTGAGCATGCTCGGTGGCGACGAAGTCGAGGTCATCGTGCTGGCTCAGCTGCCAGCGCATACGGGAGTCGAGGAGCTCACCGATCTCGGCCAGGAGCCGATTGCCGGAGAGCTCGGTGACGATGGCATGGAAGTCCGCGGCCGAACGGTGGGCGCCGACCACATCGCCGGCCTTCGACAGTTCCTTGCCCTTGGCCATGGTGGCCTCGAGCTTGGCCAAACCCTCCCGATTGTGTCGCTGTGCGGCGAGTTCGAAGGACAGGATGTCGAAGACTGTCCGCACTTCGTTGAGGTCGGCGATGTCACTGGGGGAGAACTCGCGCACCGTCGACCAGGTGTTGGGTCGATTCGCCACCAGTCCCTCGGCAGCGAGCTGCTTGAGAGCCTCGCGGATCGGCACACGACTGACCCCGAGCTCGGTGGCCAGGTTCCGCTCCACCAGCTTGCTGCCGGGCAGACGGATTCCGTCGATGATCTCGTTGCGCAGCACTTCGGTGACCCGCACTGTCTCAGAGCGCGGGCCATCGCTGCGAGGACTGTCATTGTTCTTCACCAGGTCATTCTCCCACCAGTGTTCTGCGCAGCGTCAGCGCTTCATGGCTCGGCCGAGGGCATCGAGGCCGACCGATCCCAGGTTCAGCGCCTTGGTATGGAAGGCCTTGAGATCGAAGTCGGCTCCGGCTCCGGCCTCGGCCTCGGCCTTGGCCTCGTCGCGGAACTGCTCCCACAGGCGCTGCCCGATCTTGTAGCTCGGGGCCTGTCCCGGCCAGCCGAGGTAGCGGTCAAGTTCAAAGGCGAGGAAGGACCGGTCCATGGCGACATTGTCGGTGAGGAACTGCCAGGCCTTCTCCCGGTTCCAGGTCCCACCGCCGAGGCTCTCGGGTGCATCGAGTCCCAAGTGGAAGCCGATGTCGAGGACCACCCGGGCCGCGCGCAGTCGCTGCGAGTCGAGCATTCCCAGGTAGTCGCCGGGATCGTCGAGGAAGCCGAGGTCGGCCATGAGCTTCTCCGCGTACAGGGCCCAGCCTTCACCATGTCCGGAGACCCAGCACATGAGTCGGCGCCAGCGGTTGAGGGTGTCAGAGACATAGGTGGCCTGGCCGACCTGCAGATGGTGGCCGGGCACGCCCTCGTGATAGACGGTGGTCTTCTCCTGCCAGGTGGCGAACTCGGTGACGCCTTCGGGCACCGACCACCACATGCGGCCCGGCCGAGAGAAGTCGTCGGTGGGGCCGGTGTAGTAGATGCCTCCGGTGGCCGAGGGGGCGATCATGCATTCGATCGTGCGCACCGGCTCGGGAATGTCGAAGTGGGACTTGCCGAGTTCCGTGATGGCCTCGTCGGCGACCTTCTGCATCCACTCCCGCAGCCCCTCCGCTCCGTGCAGGGTCCGCTTGGGATCCTTGTTGAGCGTCTCCATGACCTCGAACAGATCGGCCCCGGGCTGGATCTTCTCCGCGACCTCGCGCTGCTCGGCGTCGATGCGGGCCAGTTCTTCAAGCCCCCATGCGTAGGTCTCATCGAAGTCGACCTCGGCGCCGAGGAAGTCGCGCGAATACAGGGCGTAGGCCTCACGACCGCAGGCCTCATTCTCCGGCGCAGCCGGGAGAAGTTCGGCAGCCAGAAAATCGGCGAGCTGGGAAAAGGACTCACGGCCCGCCTCGGCGTGGGTGCTCAGCTGTTCGCGCAGCGACGACGGGACGTCGGTGGCACCGGCGATGAGCTGGTCGAAGTTGCTGCCGGGTTCGGCCAGCGTGCGAGCCTGTTCGATGACCTTCTCGATCTGGATCCGGGCCGCGACCTGACCACGGCTCTTAGCCAGGGCCAAGGACTCCTGATAGCCGGCCACAGAGGTCGGGACGGCCTCCATCGTGGTGGCGATGGTCTCCCAGTCCGCGGTGGTGTCGGTGGGCATGAGGTCGAAGGCGTCGCGGATGGACTGCAGGGGAGATTCGATGACGTTGAGGCTCGAATGTTTGAGCCCGGCGTCGAAGTAGTCGCGTTCAACGGTCAACCGGTCGCGCATTGCATCGATGGTCACGAGGTCGACGTCGTCGAGTTCGGCCGTCTTCTCAACCTCGGTGAGCTTGGCCAGCGTTTCGACGGTGAGATCGTTGGCGGCAGCCAGACCGGCGGGGGAGAAGTCATCGAAGCCCTTCGCGCCCTCAATGCCGAGGTAGAGGGCGAGGGACGGGGAGAGCGCAAGTGATCTGTCGACGAATTCTTCAGCAACGGCATCAACGGCCGAAGGGGTTCTCTTCTGGGTCATGATTCTCACCCTATATGACTGAGAACACAGCAATCAGGCGACTAGAGCAAGATCACCCTGAGATGGACCGCCGCCGACGGGGACCACCGGATAGCATGGATTGGTTCCCAGCCCGATCTCAGAAATCAGCCCGATCTCAACGATCAGCGATTCGCCGATCACAGCCGATCGACACTGACCGCAGGCACCGATCTCACCGGGCAGGCTGTTCCCACCGGGCAGCTTGGGGACTGAGCGCATCATTCGACAGGAAGAGAGACTGATCTTCAGTGGCACGGGCACAGCTATGGACCAAGGACTTCGTCGTCGGCATCGGTCTCAACCTGTCGATGTCGATGGTGTTCTACCTCCTCATGACGTCCATGGCCGGCTACGCCGTCGCCAGATTCTCCGCAGGCGAGGCCGCTGCAGGCTTCGCGTCCTCCTCCTTCGTCGTCGGTGCCGTCGTCGCACGTGTGCTGACCGGAAAGTACCTGGACTTCATCGGTCGGCGGAAGCTGCTCATCATCACGATGGCGATCTCGATCCTCGCCTCCGTGGCCTATATCTTCGCCGACACCCTGGTCTGGCTCCTCGTCATCCGCATCATCCACGGCATCGCCTTCGGCGCCGGCAACACGGCCATCATGACCGCGATCCAAAGCGTCATCCCGTCCTCCCGCCGAGGTGAGGGCACCGGTTACTTCGGCACCGCCACCACGCTGTCGACGGCTTTAGGGCCCTATCTGGGTGTCATCCTCCCGCGGGCCTATGACTTCCCGATGCTCTTCGCCGCCTCGGCGTTCATGTCACTCGTCGCCTTCATCCTCTGCGTCATCATCAAGCTGCCCAAGCAGGAGCTCAGCGACTATCAGCGAAGCAGCAAATGGAACCTCAAACTCTCCACCCTCGTCGATCCGGCAGGGCTGCGGATCGGTTCGATCATGCTCGTCGTCGGCACCGCCTACGCTGCCGCGCTCGTGTTCCTCGCCGGCTATGCCGAGGACAACGGGGTCGCCAGTGCTGCTTCCCTGTTCTTCGTCGCCTTCGCCGTGGCCTCACTGATCGCACGACTGTTCGTCGGTCGCCTGCAGGACACCCTCGGCGACAACTTCGTCATCTATCCCGTCTTCATCTTCAACCTCGTGGGCAACATCCTGCTGGCCATGTGGCCGACCATGACGGGAATCATCCTCGCCGGCGTCTTCGTCGGACTGGGCTTCGGCTCGCTCATGCCGTGCATGCAGGCGATCGCCGTGAAATCGGTGCCGATGTCGCGCGTAGCCGTCGCCACCTCCTCATTCTTCCTGCTCCTTGACGCCGGATCCGGCATCGGCCCGATCATCCTCGGCGCCATCATGCCGCTGACCGGCGGCAGCGGCATGTTCATGCTCTGCGGCGGTCTCGTCATCCTGGCCATGATCCTCTACTACTTCGTCCACGGCCGTCGCCGAGGTGGTCGCCCAGGTCGCGAATACCTGCACTGAGGACGGTGTCGGCTGAGCTTGGTCACTGCCGGATGGACTTGGTCACTGCCAGCTGGACGGAGGTTTCTCCACGCGTGCGATCGCGGTAGCCTGAACGCACCGTTGACATCTCTGGATCGCAAGGACTGGCCATGAAATTCGCACTCGCGCAGATCAACTCCACCACCACGGTTGCGGACAACCTCGACAAGGTCCGGGACTACACCAACAGGGCCGCCGAGGCTGGAGCCGAGTTCGTCGTCTTCCCCGAGGCCACGATGTCCGCGTTCGGGCCCGGCCTGCGCGATGTCGCCGAGGCGAACACCGAGTCGTGGCGGTCGGAGATGACCCAGCTGGCAGCCGAGGCCGGAATCACCGTCATCGTCGGCGAGTTCGCGACCTCAGGTGAGAAGGTGATCAACCTGCTTGCCGTCTACACGCCAGAGGGTGAGCGCCGCGACTATGCGAAGATCCACCTCTACGATGCCTTCGGGTTCAAAGAATCCGATACAGTCGTCCCCGGTGCGGACCCGGTCGTCATCGACCTCGACGGTGAGAACGTCGGACTGACCCTGTGCTATGACATCCGCTTCCCGAAGCTGTATGCAGAGATCAGCCGTCGTGGTGCCAAACTCGCCATCGTCTCCGCGTCCTGGGGTGCGGGGAAGGGCAAGGTCGAACAATGGGAGACTCTGGCTCGTGCCCGGGCACTGGACTCCAACATGTTCGTTGCCGCCATCGGCCAGGCCGACCCCGAAGTCAGTGGTGTGGAGGTGCCGAAGAAGGGACCGACCGGCGTCGGCCACAGCCTCGTCTCCGATCCCTTCGGTCACGTCATCTCCTCACTCGGGGGCGAAGAGGCTCTTGACGTCGTCGAGGTTGACCTCGCCGTAGCTGACAAGGCCGCCGAGGCGATTCCGGTGCTGGCGAACGCGAAGCTCGGGTACTGAGGCTGACTCAGGGGAGAGCTTGAGTCCGGCTGAGAATGTGCCGTAAAACACGGTAGTTGCACTTGAGGCAAAAATGCACCGAGTGCAATAATGTGAATATGGATTCCACATCTTCTAGCGAGCCCGAGGGGCTGCGCGAACGCAAGAAGCGCGAACGCGGTCAGGCTCTGCGTCAAGCCGCCCTCGATCTGGCACTCGAGAACGGGTACGCCAACGTCACCGTCGAAGACATCTGCGAACGCTGCGGAGTCTCACGGCGGACCTTCTTCAACTACTTCTCCAGCAAGGAAGAGGCACTGCTGGGCCGCGCCGACACCGTCTTCGACGATGAGGACCAGCCCGACATCGCAGCGTTCGAGGCAGGCGGCCCGGACGGGCGGCTGCTGTCCGACCTCCAGCACCTGCTGGCCTCGGTCGTGCGCACGCGCTTGAACAAGCGCGAAGAGATGCACCAGTATCACCTGTTGATGAAGCAGGATCCTTCGCTCATGCAGGTTCAGATGTCTCGCATGGGCAACAATGAGCGCCTGTTCCGCGAGATGATCCAACGTCGCCTCGACGGGGGAGCGACGGACTCGGGAACCTCTGCGACCGACGAGAACTCAGCGTCCGACGTGAACCGCAGGGCCACCTCGGCGACCAATAGCTCTTCTGACGATTCCGGCTCAGGCCACTGCCATGACGACGGCGACGGGGTGTCGGTGTCCATCCGCGCCGAGGCCCTGGCTGCATTGGCGATGATGTCGATCAAGGCGACGTTCATGCGTCTGCGCAAGGTCGAGGGCGACCCGGCCCCGGTCATCGAAGAACTGTTCGACGAACTACGAGACATCTTTGAGGAGGAATCGGCATGAGTTCAGCAATCGAAACTGCGGAGAAAGCCCCGATCGTCTTGACCAAGAAGACGATCGTCCTGATCTTCTCCGCGCTCATGGCCGCCATGTTCCTGGCGACCCTGGACCAGACGATCGTGTCGACGGCAATGCCGACGATCGTGGGTGAACTCGACGGTGTCGAGCATCAGGCCTGGCTGGTCACCATCTACCTGCTGGCGATGACCATCGTCATGCCGCTGTATGGAAAGTTCGGCGACATGTGGGGTAGGAAGGTCATCTTCCTCGTCGCGATCGCGATCTTCGTCGTCGGCTCATTCGGGTCCGGCATGGCCCAGTCCTTCTGGGAACTCATCGCCTGGCGCGGCTTCCAGGGACTGGGCGGCGGCGGTCTGATGATCCTGTCGCAGGCCATCATCGCCGACATCATTCCCGCCAGCGAACGCGGCAAGTACATGGGCCCGCTCGGCGGCCTGTTTGCGATCTCGAGCGTGCTCGGTCCGGTCCTGGGTGGATTCTTCACCCAGCACATGGA
Source organism: Brevibacterium sp. BDJS002 (assembly GCF_028201555.1). NCBI lineage: Bacteria > Bacillati > Actinomycetota > Actinomycetes > Micrococcales > Brevibacteriaceae > Brevibacterium > Brevibacterium sp. BDJS002. The sequence continues at coordinate 1,662,743 of NZ_CP116392.1, forward strand.
CTGGCGCTGGTGCTTCTGGATCAACGTCCCGATCGGCATCATCGCATTCTTCATCGCGCTCTTCGCCCTCAAGCTGCCCAGCCACAAGTCGGATAAGAAGGTCGACGTCCTGGGCATCATCTTCATGGTGGCAGCGACCTCGCAGCTGATCCTCGTCACCAGCTGGGGCGGTCACGACTATGACTGGAACTCGCCGACCATCATCTCCCTGATCATCGGCACTGTGGTCTCCGCTGCCATCTTCGTCTATGTCGAATCCAAGGTCAGCAACCCGATCATCCCGATCTTCCTGTTCAAGAACAAGACCTTCGTCCTCTCGACAGTCATCGGCCTGCTGCTGGGCCTGGGCATGTTCTCCGCAATGGCGTTCCTGCCCACGTTCATGCAGATGGCATCCGGGACAGATGTGACAGGATCCGGCCTGCTCATGCTGCCGATGATGGCCGGTGTCATGCTGACCTCCATAGTCTCCGGCTTCATCGTGTCGAAGACCGGCAAGTACAAGATCTACCCGCTCTTCGGCACCCTCATCGCCGGCATTGCTCTGGCCTGGATGACCACGCTGACGGCCGATACCTCGATGGTGCTCATCGGATGCATGATCTTCACCATGGGCTTCGGCCTGGGCCTGGTCATGCAGATCATCGTCCTCGTCATTCAGAACTCCGTGGCCCCGGAGCTGGTGGGCACCGCAACCTCGACGAATAACTACTTCCGCGAGATCGGTGCCTCGGTGGGCACGGCACTGTTCGGGTCGATATTCACCTCCCGGCTGGCAGACAAGGTCGGCGAAGCGATGTCGCAGGCACCCGGCGGCGCGGCAGCCGGTGGAGCCTCCACCGACTCGCTGACTCCGGAGTCCGTGGCCTCACTGCCCGGACCCATCCATGACCTCGTGGTCAATGCCTATGCGGACGCCCTGGCACCCTCGTTCTGGTACATGGTTCCGGTTTTCCTCGTCGCCTTCGTCCTCGCCTGGTTCCTCCCGCAGCTCAAGCTCTCCGACGTCGCCGGAATGGTGGCTCGTGGTGAAGCTGTCTACGGTGAGGACCTGGGCGGTCCTACACGAGGAGTCGTGAACGATTCGGGCGAGTCGGCGACTGCAGACACAGCGGCGGGTTCGGACGAGTCGGTGGCCGGTGAACGTGGTCCTCAGCGTCTGAGCACGGTCACCGTCGATGACGGATACGCGCCGCGTCCTGGTCTCGATACCGGAACCATCCACCAAGTGGAGCCTGGGGCCGACCCTGAAAAGGACCAGTACCGGCTGAGGTAAGCAGGCCCCACAGCGAACGGGCTGCACCGGTGACATGATTTGGGCGCGACAGAAGATCTGTCGGCGCCCAAAGTGTGTCTGGCTGCTGAGCTCGCTGACCTGTCAACGTCCCAGCAGCAGCGTCCCGGTGTCAGCGACCCAGCGTCTGTGTCCAGGCCTGCGGCAGTCGCTTGCGGACGTTGCGACGTGGCGCGTTGAATCCGGCACGGTCGTGCTTGGCCGTCTCCATCTGATCCAGGGCAGCAGCCTGATTGGCGGCGTAGGCAAGAGCCACCTGGCGGATCGCGACGACGGCCGCCACCGCTGCGGCGCTGGCCATATCGTCGCTGACAGGTTCGCCGTCGTGTGCGTGCACCTGTGTTCGGTCCTCGACCGAGGTGGAGGTGGCTGCGGCGTCGTCGGCCGAGGTCGGCGCGGCGTCGTCGGCGGGCTGTGAAACGTCCTCACTCATAGTGGGATGTTACCGTGCTTGCGCGCTGGAGCGTCAACATGCTTGTTCTTCAGCGCCCGCAGCCCGCGCACGATCCGGTTCCGGGTTTCGCTCGGTTTGATGACCGCGTCGATGTAGCCCTCTTCGGCCGCCAGATACGGGTTGAGGAGGGCATCCTCGTAGTCCTGGATCAGTTCGTCACGCAGAGCATCGACGTCTTCGCCTGCCTCGCCGGCGGCCTTGAGCTTGCGCCGATAGACGATGTTGGCAGCCCCCTGGGCACCCATGACCGCGATCTGGGCGCTGGGCCAGGCAAGGTTGAGATCGGCGCCGAGCTGCTTCGAGCCCATGACGCAGTATGCTCCGCCGTAGGCTTTGCGGGTGATGAGCGTGATCAGCGGAACCGTGGCCTCACCGTAGGCGTAGATGAGCTTGGCGCCGCGGCGGATGATGCCGCTGAACTCCTGATCGGTGCCGGGCAGGAATCCGGGCACGTCGACGAAGGTGAGGATCGGAATGTTGAACGCATCGCAAAGGCGCACGAAGCGGGCCGCCTTTTCCGAGGCATCGATGTCCAATGTTCCCGCCAGCTGCATCGGCTGGTTCGCGATGACGCCGACGCTGACTCCTTCGACGCGTCCGAAGCCGGTGACGACGTTCGGGGCGAAGAGTTCGGAGACCTGCAGGAACTCCGCATCGTCGAGGACGGTGGTGACGACGTCGAGGATGTCGTAGGGCTGAGACGGCGAATCCGGCATCAGCGTATCCAGGGCCTCGTCCTCAGGTGCGACGCTCAGGTCCGATTCGAACTCGTCGGCATCGGCGGGGTCGAGGTTGTTCTGGGGCAGGAACGAGAGCAGGTCGCGCACATAGTTCAGTGCATCGTCTTCGTCGCTGGCCAGGTAGTGGGCATTGCCGGAGACGGTATTGTTCGTGCGTCCGCCGCCGAGGTCCTCGTGACCGACTTCTTCGCCGGTGACGGTCTTGATGACGTCGGGACCGGTGATGTACATGTGGCTGGTCTGATCGACCATGATCGTGACGTCGGTCAGCGCAGGGGAGTACACGGCACCGCCGGCCGAGGGCCCCATGATGAGCGAGATCTGCGGGATCACGCCGGAGGAGGCCACGTTGAGGCGGAAGATCTCCGCGAACAGGGCGATCGAGCCCACACCCTCCTGGATCCGGGCGCCGCCGGAGTCGTTGATGCCGATGATGGGGCAGCCCAACTTGATCGCAAGCTTCTGGACCTTGACGATCTTACGGCCGTTCGCCTCGGCGAGGGAGCCGCCGAGGACGGTGAAGTCGTGAGCGAACACGGCCACGGTCCGGCCCTCGATCGTGCCCAGACCGCACACCACGCCGTCACCGTCGGGGCGATTGTTCTCCATACCGAACTGGTGGTTATGGTGGCGGGCGAACTCGTCGATCTCCTGGAACGAATCCTCATCGAGGAGTGCCTCGATGCGTTCGCGAGCGGTCTGCTTGCCGCGCTTGTGCTGGTTCTCCACCGACTTCTCATTGCCGGTGTGGGCCGCATCCCGGCGCTGGACGAAAGCGTCGATGCGCTCGGCTGTTGTTCGTGGGGTATCCGTCATGCCTCCACAATAACGACGCAGGGTGCGATCATTGTGCACTCTCGCCAAAAGAATCTAAAGTGGTCTGGTGAACAGCCAACACATTCCCTTCCTCGTCGATGTCGAATCACTGCGCCGCAAGGCCGCGGACCGTGGTTTCGATCTCCCTACTGTCATCTGGGACGACGTCTGTTCGTCGACGAACGACGAGTTGGCCTCACTGGTCCGCGGGCAGACGCAGCTTCGCGAGCACCCCACCGATCGCACTCGCCGTATCGCAGCATCCGACGGCATCGACCTCGCCGAGGTGCCCGCCCAGTTCTCCGTCTACGGCACCGATCATCAGAACGCCGGACACGGGCGCCTGGGCCGGACCTGGACCGTGCTCCCGCGTCGTTCGCTGACGTTTTCGATCCTGCTGGAGCCCGGTGCCGTCTTCGACTCCTGGGGATGGATTCCCCTGATCGCCGGTGAGGCAGTCAGATCTGCCATCGCCGAGGCGGGAGTGCCTGCCGTACTCAAGTGGCCCAACGATGTGCTCACCGAAGACGGAAAGAAACTGTGCGGGATCCTGGCCCGAGTCGAACCGGCGCCGAGCGGACCGCGAATCGTCTTGGGGATGGGGATCAACACTCGCCTGCAGCCAGATGATCTGCCACGTGAGAGCGCCAGCTCGATTGCCATCGAAACGGACACCGACGGTTCAGAAGTTGCTCATGAAGACTTGTTAATCTCAATCCTGAGCACACTGATTGCTGCCTACAGGGAGCTTGTCGAATATGACGATGATGATTTCAGCCGCAGCGCAGCCGGCGCCAAGGTGCGTGCGAACATGGTGACCCTCGGGACCCGGGTCAGAGTCGAACGCCCCGACGGAAGCAACCTGTACGGCCGAGCCACCGGACTCGACTCCAGCGGCGATCTCATCATCGACAACGACATCAGTGTCAGCGCCGGCGACGTCCACCACCTGCGACCGGCCGCCGAGTCTGCTGACGAAGCTGAGCCAGCAGTGTCGAACGAGCCAGCAGTGACGAACACGGAAGTCGAGGGCCACAGATGACAGGTGTCTCGGACTTCACCGCCGAATTCAACATCGTCGCCGACGACGGTCAAGACCCAGTCGACGAGCAGCAAGGTCCTGTCGATGAGTCGCCGAACTCGGCCGACGCTCCACAGGCTTCGGCCGATGAACCTCAGGGTGTCGCAGATGAGTCCCACGGCTCCGGCCAGGAGAGTCACGACTCGGTCCAAGAGGTTCACAACTCAGCGTCATCGGGCATGAACTCGATACCAGTGGTCACGGAGGACCAGATCGACGATTCGCCCACCTCCAACGCACCTCCCGCGGCCACCCCACCCCCTTCGATGCCGGGAATCGAGCACGGTGATGACGACCTCCCGGCCACCTCGGTGACGGGTTCCGTCCCCAGAGGCGAGGACGGTTCCAGCGGTGAGACGGATTCGTCCGAGGCCTCGGGACAGCTGGATGAGAAGGCTCGCGGAGACTTCTTCGGAGGGCTGCATGAGGACCCGCGAACTGCGGCCCTGCAGATCGTCGGCGAAGGTGACGAGGACGAAGACGAGACCGTCTACGAAACGCGCAGCGCGGCCGAACGCCTCGAGGAGATCCTCCTCGACGGCAAACGCGTGCTCGACCGTCGCGAAGCGGCAAAGCTCGGCGGCATCTCCACCGTCTCTGCGCGCAAGATGTGGCGTGCACTGGGCATGTCGCAGACCGACGGCACGGAGAAGGCCTACACCGTCAGCGATGCTCACGCACTGCGCATGTGGGCTAAGCCCGTTGCCGACGGCCTCATTGATCAGTCCACTGCCCTGTCACTGGCCCGCGCGATCGGTCAGACCACGGACCGTCTGGTCGTGTGGCAGATGGAGACGCTCGTCGACTTCCTCACTGAGGAGGAGGGCCTGACCGATCCCGAGGCCAGACGCGACGCGCTGCAGCTCGTCGAGGACATGGTCGATCCTCTGCAGAAGATGCTGACGTATTCCTGGCGGCGCAACCTCGCCGAGGTGATGGGACGGCTCAACGTCAACGTCTCCGATGGTCTGGCCATCGACAACAGGCAGGGCTGGTACGACTCCTCGATGCCGCTGGCACGCGCGGTCGGCTTCATCGACCTCGTCTCCTACACGCGTCTTTCACAGAAGATGGAGCCCAGACAGCTGGCGAATCTGGTGCAGGAGTTCCAGGGCATGGCCTACAACATCGTGGCCACCGGAGGCGGTCGAGTAATCAAGACCGTCGGCGATGAGGTGTTCTTCGCCGCCGAGACGCCGTTGGCCGGAGCAGAGATCGCGATGACCTTGATGGAGCGTGTGACTGCGGCCGAGGATCTGCCGCAGGCCCGCGTCGGGTTCGTCTGGGGCAGGGTCCTGTCTCGCCTGGGCGACATCTTCGGGTCGAGCGTCAATCTGGCTGCCCGGCTGACCGCGGTTGCCGATCCGGGAACGATCTTCACCGATGAGGACACGGCTCGGGTGCTCTCCGCCTCGGATGCCTATGTGTTCGAGCGGCGCGAATCTCTGTCGCTCCAGGGGCTGGGGGAGACCGGTATCGGCGAGATGAAGCGCGGTACGGCCGCCCAAATGCAGCTGGATCTCGACGACGACGACAACTGAGTCAGAGACTCCAACTGAGCCAGAGGCTCCAACTGAGCCAGGTTCCGCGACGCATCACGCACCGGTTGGTCTACACAGCACCGTTGGCTGCGCTGCGCACTGTTAGCCGTAAGGCATACAGTTGCAGTGGTTGTTTGTGCGAATACGGGTACCACGTGTGCAGTGATCTGTGATCGCAATCACTGCTGACGACAGGGCAGCTTTTCTCGTCCGATATCTCGGAAAGCCCTGCCAGGTTCCTCAGAACAGTGCGGTGTCGTCATCGTCGTCGTCATCATGGGAGACGATGACGGCGTCGTCGGAGTCGATCTTCGAGCGGGCGATCTCTTCCTTCGCCTCATCGAGATCCGGCCCGCCGTCGAGGTCGAGATCGAGTTCACCGAAGTTCGTCGCCAGGCCCTGAGTGCGCGTGGCAGCCGAGGACGATGAGCCCCCGCCGGAGGCCGCACCCCCGTCACCGGAAGCGTCAGTACCTGCCGCGCCTGAGTCACCTGCACCGGCTCCGCCGCCTGAAAGGGCCGCCTCGGCGTCACCGAGGCGGGGGACCGTCCCGATGACGTCGATCTTGGATTCCAGCGGCGAACCGGTGGCATCGCGCCTCGACATCTCGGCTGGCAGGGTCCTGGCCCCACCCGCCTGCGCAGCGGCCTGCGGAGAGTCGCCGACCCATGCCAGGGACAGCTCGGTCTCTCCCTTGAGGAACTTATGGGCACGCACACCCGAGGTCGCACGACCCTTGGTCGGATATTCGGAGAAGTCGCTGACCTTGATCGATGACGAGGGTGCGCCGTAGAAGTTCTCGCCGCTGGCGACGGTGACCACGGCGAACGTGCCGATGTTGGTGTCGGCGTCGCCTTCCTCATCGGTCTTGGCCGCCTTGGGCGTCATTCCGAAGAAGAGGGCGCGCGCATCGGCGGCAACCTTCATACCTGCCACACCAGAGGCGTTCCAGCCTTGGGCTCTCAGCCCGGAGGCGTCGAAGGCCAGCAGCTGTGCGTTCGAGGTCACGAACACAGCCAGGGACTCATCGATGTCCTTCGGCTGGGCGACGCCGATGACGGAGTCCTTGCCCTTGAGCGTGATCGCTTCCCATTCGCTCTTGTTCGGCCGCGCGGCCACGGACACGCGTTTGACGACTCCGCCCGCGGTGCCGAGGACGAATTCACGATCGAGGTCGATGAGGCCGAGGACGGTTTCGTTCTTCTCCAGCGTCACGTAGTCGGCGATCTTGACGCCGCCGGCGACGTTGGGCCGGGTTGCGGCCGGGGGCAGGGCTGGCAGGTCGACGACATCGACCATGTGCAGACGACCGGTCGAGGTCACCGCACCGACCTTGCCCTGAGTCGTCGACACGATCTCCGAACGCAGCGCGTCGTGGCTCGAGCGCTTCCCGACCCTCTGCAGCGGTGAGGCATCGGCGGTCCGGGCGATCCGGCCCGATGTTGAGAGCAGGACTCGGCAGGGGGCGTCGGCGATCTTGAGGTCTGCCTGCGCCTTCTTGCCCTTGGCAGAGAGCTCCTTCATCGAGCCTTCGATGAGGACCGTGCGCCGAGGTGAGCCGATGGCTTCCGCCGTCGCCTCGAGTTCGGTGGCGACGAGTTCACGCAGCTTGGCCTCATCGGCGAGCAGGTCTTCGAGGTAGGCGATCTTCTTGCGCAGTTCGTCGCGTTCGGCCTCGAGTTCGATCCGCGAGAACTTGGTCAGCCTGCGCAGCTGCAGGTCGAGGATGTAGGTGGCCTGGAGCTCCGAAAGTTCGAAGACGTCCATGAGGCGGGTGCGTGCCGTGGCCGCATCGTCGGAGGAGCGGATGAGCTGGATGACCTCGTCGATGTCGAGGATCGCAATGAGCAGACCTTCGACGAGGTGGAGGCGGTCCTTGGCCTTGCGCAGCTGGAACACCGTGCGGCGTCGGATGACGTCGATGCGGTGGGCGAGGTAGACGGTCAGCAGTTCGCGCAGACCCAGCGTCCGTGGCTGACCGTCGACGAGGCAGACATTGTTCATGCTGAACGATTCCTCGAGCGGGGTCTGCCGGTAGAGTTCGGCGAGGACAGCCTCCGGATTGAACCCGTTCTTGATGCCGATGACCAGGCGCATGCCGTTCTTGCGGTCCGAGTAGTCATCGATCGAGGCGATGCCGGTGAGCTTCTTCGCCCCGACGGCGTCCTTGACCTTGGACACGACCTTTTCGGGGCCGACGAGGTAGGGCAGCTCGGTGACGACGATGCCCTTGCGCCGGGCGTTGATGTTCTCGATTGAGACGGTGGCCCTGGTGCGGAACGTTCCTCGTCCGGTCTCATAGGCTTCGCGCACACCGTCGAGTCCGATGATCCGCCCGCCGGTGGGCAGATCAGGGCCGGGGATGAAGCGCATGAGCTCGGCAAGGCCGGCCTCCGGATTGCGGATCAGGTGGCAGCAGGCGGCGATGACCTCACCGGGATTGTGCGGGGCCATGTTCGTGGCCATGCCCACGGCGATTCCGGAGGTGCCGTTGATGAGCAGGTTCGGGAATGCGCTGGGCAGAACCTCGGGCTGAGTCAGAGTGTTGTCGTAGTTTCCGACGAAGTCGACGACATCTTCGTCGAGGCCGGCGATCATCTGCATCGAGGCCGATGTCAGTCGGGCCTCTGTATAACGTGGGGCGGCTGGGCCGTCGTCGAGGGAACCGAAGTTTCCGTGGCCGTCGACGAGCGGAACGCGCATGATGAAGCTTTGGCTCAGGCGCACCAGGGCATCGTAGATTGCGGTGTCACCGTGAGGGTGGAGCTTGCCCATGACATCGCCGACGATGCGGGAGGACTTCACATGGCCGCGCTCCGGGCGCAGACCCATGTCGCCCATCTGGTAGACGATGCGGCGTTGGACCGGCTTGAGGCCGTCACGTGCGTCGGGCAGTGCGCGGGAGTGGATGACCGAGACCGCATATTCGAGGAACGAACTCTCCATCTCCGACGAGACGTCGACATCGATGACTCTGCCTTCGGTCATGGAACTCCTTTGACGCACGAATTTTCCGCTCAGGGCGCTCTCTCACACGCCGAGGCTTCGCATCGGCAACGGAGAGCACCCGTCGATTCTAGCGTTCGATTTGAGTTCTACGGCTCAAGCCCGCTTTTCCGGGGCGTCCGTGTCGTTGTCACCAGAGTGCCCGAAGCTGCGTCTCCGGTCCGTAAGCGTCGTGTCAAAGTGTGTGTCTGTGCTGCCAGGTGGCTGCAGAACCGTATCGGGTGTCTTCAAAACTATGCGAGGTGGATCTCAGGTCTGTGCCAGCGGAGTGTTCGGCCCGCTCAGAGAGTTGAGGCCCGTTTTGCTTTGTCGTCTACCCAGGTGAGGAACTGCCCCATGTACGTTTCGACGTGGGAGCGATCGGCCGTTCCAGCGATCAACTCGGTGATCATCATTCCCATCACGGAGCTGTTCATCGTGCGAGCCATCTCAGCATCGACGTTGGCCAGCCGCATGACGAACTCGTCGATCTTCTCTGTGTTCCTCTGCTTCGCGGCCATGGCCTCGTTCGGGAGCGCGGGGTCGAGGCTGAGCATGATCATCGTATAGAAGCGGTTCCGGTCTGTGGTCAGCCAGTTCATGCAGAAATCGACGGCGATCTCCTGCGCGGGCTTTCCGCTGTCCCGGAACATGTCCGGCAGGCGATCGAGCTGCTGCGAGTTGAGGTCTCCGATGCGTTCCATGATTCCTGTGATCAGGGCGTCGCGGGTGCGGTAGACATTCGATGTGGAGCCAACCGGCAGCTCGGCAAGGGCATCGACTGCCCTGTGGGTGAGTCCACGAACTCCCTGTTCGGCGACTACAGCGATCGCGGAGTCGGTGACGACGTCTCTTCGTGAAATCATTTCTTTCTGGCCTCACTCTCGTGAGCACCCGCAGTACGGGTGCCTTTTGGATGGTGGATGGCCAGTGACTGGCCACAGACTATGGCCAATGTTTGGCCACACACTAAAACACGAATTTATAACGTTTCGTGTCGAACGGATACAGACACTACCTGCAATAGAGAAGAATTGGTATAAGACTCGCCAAACTGCCAGTCGGTTCTCACTAAATGGGGCATATCTGCAATCCCCTGGCGTGTCAGCTCAACAGCCTCCGTGTCGAATCGATGCGAGTGGAATCGGTGAGCAGGTCAATTCTCACGCTGAGCAGATGTCCGCCGGTCACGGTGGCGACCATTGGGTGGATTTCGAGCTCGAGGATCTGCGGGTGTCTCTCGACGATCACGGAAAGACGTTCGAGCACGTCTTTGAGCGGGTCGATGTTCACCGGTGGCAGACCCCGATAGCCGAACAGCCGCGGCGAGGATTTGACCGACCGGATCATGTCTTCGGCATCCTTGTCCGTCAGCGGCGCCACGCGATGTTCGACATCGCCGAGCAGCTCGGTCGTGTCCCCAGCTAAGGAGAACGACAGCAGGGGGCCGAGCAGACGGTCCTCGCCGGCGCGGATGACGCAGGGAACTCCCGGTGGTGCCATGGCCTGCACATCGACCAGCGGCTCATCTTCGTCGAGGAGGGAGCTGATGGTCTCCTGGATCGCGTGGAAATCCTCGCGCAGCTCTTCGGGTGAGTCGATGTTCAGCCGCACACCGCCGAGCTCCATCCGATGGCGCAGGGTGTTCGACACTGCCTTGAGCGCAACCGGATAGCCGATCTCGTCGGCGGCGGCCAACGCCTCGTCCACCGAGGCGGCCGTGATGTGGGGCAGCACTTCGATCCCATAGCAGGAGAGCAGGGAACTCACCTGATCTCGGCCGAGCCGGACGGGCTTGCCCGGCCCAGCCTCGGAGAGTGCGGATTCGATGATCGTGCGCACGCCCTTGTCATCAAGGTCCTCGACTTCGAGGAAGCGGCCGTGATCGGCACCTCGCCAGCGCGCATAGTCGGTGGCACGAGCCAATGACCATACGGCGTCCTCGGGGCCCACGTAGCTGGGCACCGTGTGCGAGTTCCGATTGCCCTCGCTGTCGCTGAGGTGGGTCGTCAGCTCATCCTGGACACCCTGGATGCCGAGGAAGCAGGCCACGGTCGTCTTCTGTGAACGGGCAGCCGCCTCGGCGAGGTGAGCTGCGATCTCGGCCTCCTCCGCCCCAGCAGAGGGGGTGAAGGTGACGATGACGGAGTCGATGTCCGTGCGGGCATACATCGCCTCGAGTTCGTCCCGGAACGTCTCGGCCTCGACCTCGGGGTGCAGCGACACCGGGTCGGCTTCGACGTGCAGTCCCTCGGCACGGGCGCGTTGGACGACGAGGGTGGCCATCGCCGCCGAGTTGCCGATGACGCCCAGGCGCCTGCCAGCCGGAAGCGTCTGAGTCGAGAACACCTGGGCTAAGTCGAAGAGCTGGTGGATCGTATCGGCCCTGATCACCCCGGCCTGCCCGAGCACCTGATCAAGGGTGTGCGGTGCCAGTGACGAGGTGCGCACGATGTGACCGGGCGGAAGTTCACGTCCGGTGAGATCGGATTTGATGACGATGACGGGTTTGACGCGGGAGACCCGTCGCGCAATGCGGGCGAATTTGCGCGGGTTGCCGATGGATTCGAGGTAGAGGGCCACGGTCTTCGTCGCCGGATCCTCCTCCCAGTACTGGAGGACGTCGTTGCCGGAGAGGTCCGCGCGATTGCCGGCGGAGACGAACGTGGAGATGCCCAGGCCGCGCTTCTTCGCCGCCGCCAGCAGCGCGGTGCCCAGCGCACCCGACTGACTGAACAGGCCCAGCGTGCCCGATGCCGGGAGGAACGGGGCCAACGAGGTGTTCAGTGAGATGTCCTCGGCTTCGTTGACGAGGCCGAAGGAGTTCGGGCCGACCACGCGCATTCCGTAGGCGCGGGCGGTGGAGACCAACTGACGTTGCAGCTCAGCTCCGGCCTCACCGGTCTCAGCGAATCCCGAGGAGATGACGAGGACCGCCTTGACTCCATGAGCCGCGCACTCCTGAACCACCTCGGTGGCCGATTCCGCCGGCACCGCGATCACAGCCAGGTCGGCCTTGCCGGGGAGATCTCCCAAGGTCGGGTACGCCTGGACTCCGGCGATCTGGTCGGCTTCCGGATGGACGACCCAGAGGTCGCCCGTGAACTTCGCCGCGGTGATGTTGCGGATGAGGAGATGGCCGGTGGAGTTGCGTTTGCGGCTGGCGCCGATGACCACCACCGAGGTGGGGTGGAGGACCGTGCGCACGCTCAGGGCCTCGGCCCTGTGCTCCCGAGAGGCCTGAACCTCGATGGATCGTGCCGTCGGATCGATGTCGAAGTTCACGGCCACGACACCGTCGTCGAAGCCGCGGGTGACCTCGTAGCCGGCGGCCTGGAAGACCTGGAGCATCGAACGATTCTGGGGGAGCACCTCGGCGGTGAACTTGCGGATCCCCGATTCCCGGGCGGCGGCCGCGAGGTGTTCGAGGAGGATCGAACCGATGCCGCGTCCCTGATGGGCGTCGGCGATGTTGAAGGCAACCTCCGCCGAGGTGGCCGAGATCTTGTCGAAGCGTCCGACGCCGATGATGTCGTCGCCGATGAGCATGATCAGCGCCACTCTGTCATGGTGGTCGACGTTGACGAAGCGCTCGAGGTCGCGCTTGGGCAGCCTCGGCAGAGGCGCGAAGAAACGCAGGTAGACGGACTCGGGCGATTGGGCCTCGTGCATCCGGGACAGGGCCTCGGCGTCGGCGGGAACGATGGGGCGCAGGTGGGCCGTGCCGCCGTCGCGCAGGACGACATCGGCTTCCCAGCCGGCAGGATAGTTTTCCATGCTCCCAGCATAAGCGGACGGCGAGAGTCCCTGACCGTACATGAACTGCAAGGTCACCGAACAGGAGCCGAAGGAACGGTGCGAAGTGGGAAGAGTCGGGCGAGTACGGCACAATAGGAGTCATGGCTTTACCCGAAGTTCTCGTCCACGATCTGCAGTCGGCCGGATACTACCCACAGCTCACACAGGGGATTCTGGCTGATTCTCTGTTCGACGAACCGGTTCTCGCGCACTTCGTCCACATCGACACTCATGTCGACATCGAATCGATTCACCGGCACGTCACCGCGTTCGTACTCACCGAGACGCGACTGCTGCTTGCGCACGTCGACGACGATCCCAACGTCGCGCCCGGCTCCAAACCGCGTGCCGTGACGAGCAGCGAAGACATCGAACTCTCACGCCTGGGCACCGTCATGGTCGGCCGGACGTTTGCCGACCCGGCCGCCTACATCCCCGGTGACAAGCCCGTCGAGGTGTCATTGACCATGTCCTGGGGCGCCTCCCGACGGATCGAAGCCTTCCCCGAGACCTGTGGGGACCCGGACTGCACAGCCGACCACGGCTACGGCGGATCCATCTTCTCCGAAGACGTCATGCTGCGCGTCTCCGCCGAAGCTGAGGGCCAGTCTGCCGTTGACCGGATCGCGGAGTTCGCCGGTAAGCTGCGTGCCGCCGTCTTCCACGCCAGGCTTCGGTCCCGCCGCTGATGGCAGATGGGACAACCTCACCCCTGACGGGGCCGCCCGACTATTCCGGGCCCATCCTCTCCGACGTGGTCCCGGCTGCGGCGCTCAGCCTCGGCGCGGGTGAGATCTTCGACGACACGGCACGGGCCAGGGCACAGTCCCTGGGACTCGACCGGGAGTCGCGGACGACGATCGTCGTCCTCATCGACGGTATGGGGGAGAGCCAGCTGCGCCAGTACAGCGGCTACACCCCTTTCTTCCGTTCCATGGCGGCCTCGCGGCGAACCCTGTCCACAGGGTTTCCCTCGACGACCGCGAACTCCCTGTCCTCACTGGCTACGGGACGTCTGCCCGGTGGCCACGGCGTCGTCGGGTATCGCGTCCTCGACCCGTCCAAGGATACTGTGTTCAACCAGCTGACCTGGGACCTCGATGTCGACCCTGTCTCTTGGGTGCCCGACGCGACCCTGTTCGAACGCCTCACCGAGGCCGAGGTCGATGTGGTCAGCCTCGGGGAGGCGAAGTTCGCCGGACGCGGACTCAACCGGGCCTCCCTGCGCGGCGGACGGTTCCGTGCCTCGAAGACGCTTGAAGAGCGCTGCGCCCAGGCCATCGAAGAGGCGAAGGCTCCCGGCCGGCGGCTCGTCTATCTCTACTGGGGCAACCTCGACAAGACCGGACACGTTCACGGTTCCAACTCCTCGCAGTGGACCGAGGAACTCGAACACGTCGATCTGGCTCTGTCTCAGCTGGCCAACGGCCTGCCGGCCGATTCGACGATGGTCGTCACCGCTGATCACGGAATGGTCGACATCGACCACACCCTGCGCCTCGACCTCGCCGATGCACCCGCGCTGCGCTCAGGGGTCAGGCACGTCGGCGGCGAACCCCGGGCAGTCCACCTCTATGCCGAGGACGGCGCCGAGGCTGACGTGTACTCGGCCTGGACCGAGACCGTGGGGGAGCGGGCACTCATCCTCAGCCGTGACGAGGCCATCCGGCGAGGCTACTTCGGCCCCGTCGACCCTCGGTTCCGGCAGCGCATCGGGGACTTCATGATCATCTGCCGCGACGAATTCGCCATCGTCGACTCGGACAACGAATCCGCCTCCGCGATCGCGCTCATCGGACACCACGGTTCGACGACGGAACGCGAGCTGCAGATTCCCCTGCTCGTGGTCTGAGCCGGGTGGCCGAGGACGAGATGCACCGCGATTCCCCGATGACCAGATGCCTCAGGAGGCCCCGTTGACCGAGCTCGAGTGGACCGAAGACGGTGCCCGACGATCGGCGACCTGGCATTCGGAGAACCAGTCCGCAGCCCCGACGCAGGTGACGGTCATCAGCGACGACATCACCGCCGATGCCGCCTACCGTCTGGCACGATCGGGGACCGCGCTGCTGTGGCGCGGGGACTATCACAACGGGCGTCAACTGCTGCAGGCGATGGACCGCCGTTTCAAGCGCCACAGTGAGCACCGTGGCGGCGGTCAGCAAGGGGCGACCGGTAGAAACGGTCGCCGCGGCGGCAAGCGTGGGACAGCCGGCAATCACGGGGCAACCGGCAATCACGGGGCAACCGGCAATCGCGGTGACCTCAGCGCACTGGGAGCCTTCGAAACGCAGCGTCGCTTCATCGCCGAACGAGCCCGTCTGCTCGGTACACTCATCGTCGAACTCGATGGCGACCACCAGCTGAACCTGCGTCGCGCCCCCGATGTCAGTCTGGCCTGCGAGGCCGCCTACGGCCCGTCGACGGGACCGATGTGCGTCTCGCTGACCGAGCTGAACGGGGTGCTGAGCGCCTACCAATGGCAGCTCAAGGGCGTGTCCATTCCCGCCCTCGGCGCCGACGTCCACCCGCGCTACGGGGTATTCTCCCCGATCCGCGGAGAATACGTCGATCTGGTCGCCCAGACACCATTTCCCGGGGCCGAACCGGCCACTGATGCTTCGTCGGCACCGGAGGCGTCGGCACCACAGTCGTCCGCACCAGAGCCATCGGCACCACAGACGGCTTTCGACCTCGGCACGGGCACCGGCGTGCTCGCCGCCGTGCTGCTGCGCCGCGGTGTCGAACGGGTCGTGGCCACGGACATCAACCCGCGTGCTGTGGCCTGTGCCCAAGAAAATCTGGATCGATTGGGATTGGCTTCATCCGCCGAGGTGGTCGAAGCCGACCTCTTCCCATCAGGTCGGGCCGATCTCATCGTGTGCAACCCGCCGTGGCTTCCTGCCCGCCCGACGTCGGCCCTCGAAGCCGGCATCTACGACCCGGGATCCGATGTGCTCCACCGCTTCATCGACGGGCTAGCCGCGTATCTGAACCCGGCGGGCGAGGGCTGGCTGATCCTGTCCGATCTGGCCGAACATCTTGGCTTGCGGACCCGGGAGGCGCTGCTCGAGCGCATCACCGCTGCGGGCCTGCGCGTCCATGATCGACACGATACGACCCCGCGCCACCCCCGCGCCTCGGACACTACCGACGAACTCCACAAGGCACGCGGTGCCGAAGTCACCTCGCTGTGGCGGCTGCGCCTGGCCACCTGAGGCCACGCCACTTGGGGCCACGCCACTTGAGGACAAGCCACCTGAGGTCGAGCACTCCTCCCACCGAGCGTGAGACTCACATGATGAACCTGCGCGTCCCATGTCCGCGGCGGACGATAGGATGGCGAACGTGACTTTTCCTCGTGTTGGTGTCATTGGCGGCGGCCAATTGGCACGTATGCTTGCCCCTGCCGCAGAAGCCCTCGGCATCCGCTTCTCAGTTCTCGCTGAGACCGCGGACGCCCCGGCCACCCAGGTCATCAATGAGGTGAGCGTCGGAGACTATACGGACTTCGCGACCCTCAAGGCCTTCGCCGAGACCGTGGACGTGGTCACCTTCGACCACGAGCATGTTCCTCCGGAACACCTCCAGGCCCTCGCCGAGGCGGGTCACGCGATCCGCCCGGGACCGCAGGCTCTCATCTTCGCTCAGGACAAGATCCTCATGCGCCGACGCATGGACGAACTCGGACTGCCGAACCCCGCCTGGGCAGAGATCACCTCCCGCAGTGACATCGAAGCCTTCGCCGACCGAGTCGGGTACCCCTTCATCCTCAAAACACCTCGCGGCGGCTATGACGGCAAGGGCGTGCGAGTCATCGACAGCCTCGACGAGGCTGCAACCTGGCTTGACGAGGTCGGGCAGCTGCTGGCTGAAGAAAAGGTCGACTTCACCCGCGAACTCGCCGTGATGGTCGGACGCTCTCCGATGGGGCAGACCGCGGTATGGCCCGTTGTGGAGACCTGGCAGCAGAACGGGGTGTGCAAAGAAGCAGTCGCACCGGCACCGGGACTGGCAGCCGAGAAGTCGAAGGAGATCACCGAGGCGATCCTCAAGGTCGCCGGAGCCCTCGACGTCACCGGTGTGATGGCCATGGAGCTGTTCGAGACCGCGGACGGCTTCCTCATCAACGAATTCGCCATGCGACCCCACAACACCGGCCATTGGACCCAGGACGGGGCGGTGACAAGCCAGTTCGAACAGCACCTGCGCGCGGTCCTCGACCTGCCCCTGGGCAGCCCCGCAGCTCGGGAGGACGTGTCTGTGATGGTCAACATTCTCGGCGCAGACCACGAGGACCTCTACCATCCCTATCTCCATGTGATGGCTCATGACCCCGCGATCAAGGTCCACCTCTACGGCAAGGGTGTGCGCCCGGGCCGAAAGGTCGGCCACGTCAATGCCTACGGACGCGATGCCGCCCTGGTGCTCGCTCGCGCCCGCCATGCGGCGGACTTCATCGCCGGCGTCGACGTCGATCCGCACCCGCAGATGCCGGCTCCGACCGACCTCGACGCCAACGCCGGACCGTCGACCGACGACACCGGCAGCAGCGATGCCACCCGCGACGAAAGGGACTGATATGTCGACAGATGATGGGAACTCAGGGGCCGCCTCGGCGAAGGAATCTGCAAATTCCGGCTCAGCCGTCGTCGGAATCGTCATGGGCTCGGACTCGGACTGGCCGACGATGAAGGCCGCCGCAGAAGCGCTCGACGAACTCGGCATCGACTCCACCGCCGAGGTCGTCTCCGCCCACCGTATGCCCGAAGACATGGTCGAATGGGCCAAGACCGCAGCCGACCGCGGCCTGCGCGTGATCATCGCCGGCGCCGGGGGAGCGGCCCACCTGCCCGGGATGATCGCCTCAATGACCTCACTGCCGGTCATCGGCGTGCCGGTCCCATTGAAGTACCTCGACGGAATGGACTCGTTGCTGTCCATCGTGCAGATGCCCGGCGGGGTCCCCGTGGCCACCGTCTCGATCGGCGGGGCGAAGAACGCAGGCCTGCTGGCGGCCCGCATCCTCGGCGCCGGCGACACCGACTCCGCGGCGCAGATCCGGCACCGTCTCGATGAACATCGGAAGTCCCTCCGGCAGGTCGCTCTCGACAAAGGGCAGGCTCTGCGGCGATAATAGAACTACTTAACGAGCGATCAGTAATAGGAGAATGATGTTCGACCTCTACCAGCCCAGCGAAGAACACGAAGAGATTCGCGCCGCCGTGCGCAACGTCGTCGAGAAGAAGATCACCCCCTTTGCCGCCGAGGTCGACGCCGACTCCCGCTACCCGCAGGAAGCCCACGACGCACTGGTTGAGACCGACTTCTTTGCCGCACACATTCCCGAAGAGCACGGCGGCATGGGTGCCGATGCACTGGCTGTGGCCATCATCATCGAAGAGGTCGCCCGTGGCTGTGCCTCGTCCTCGCTCATTCCGGCCGTGAACAAACTCGGCAGCATGCCCGTCCAGCTCGGGGGCAGCGAAGAGATCAAGGCGAAGTACTTCCCACAGGTCGCCCGCGGCGAGGCCGGGTTCTCCTATGGCCTCTCCGAGCGCGAAGCCGGCTCCGACACCGCCTCGATGAAGACTCGTGCCGTCGCAGACGGCGATGATTGGATCCTCAACGGTGTGAAGACCTGGATCACGAACGCCGGCGTCTCCGAGTACTACACGGTTATGGCTGTGACCGACCCCGACGGTGCACGCGGTCGCAACATCTCCGCCTTCGTCGTGGAGAAGTCCGATGAAGGATTCACCTTCGGTGAGAAGGAGCGCAAGCTCGGCATCAAGGGCTCGCCGACACGTGAGCTCCTCTTCGACAATGTCCGTCTGCCCGGCGATCGCATCATCGGTGATCCCGGTGAAGGGCTGAAGATCGCCCTGCGAACCCTCGACCACACGCGCGTGACTATCGCCGCACAGGCCGTGGGCATCGCGCAAGGTGCACTCGACTACGCGATCGGCTACGTCAAGGAACGTCAGCAGTTCGGCAAGAACATCGCCGAGAACCAGGCCATCCAGTTCATGCTCGCCGATATGGGCATGAAGCTCGAAGCCGCCCGCCAGCTCACCTACACCGCGGCAGCCAAGAGCCAGCGCATGGACGAGGACCTCACGTACTTCGGTGCGGCGGCGAAGGCCTTCGCCTCGGATGCGGCCATGGAGATCACGACCGACGCCGTGCAGCTGCTCGGCGGAGCCGGCTACGTCGTCGACCACCCGGTCGAGCGGATGATGCGTGATGCGAAGATCACACAGATCTACGAAGGCACGAATCAGATTCAGCGCATGGTGATGGGGCGCAAGCTCATCGCCTGATGCCACACCCGCCTCGGCGGGAAAGAATCCGGACTTCGAGGAGGAAGGCCACTGCCAGCAGGCGGTGGCCTTCCTCTGTGTCCTGGGTCTGCAGGGGAGGGCGGGGCAGGTCTGTGACGGGGTCTGCGAGGGGGTCCGTGTGACCAAGTCCACCTGTCACCACGCGACATGCGCAGGTGAAATGTGCCGGAATCCCGGGTTCTCACGCGCCACAATGGATGAACACAGTGGACTCTCCAGAAGGTTTGGCACAGTGGACTGCGTCGCTGCGGGCTTCGGACCCGCGTGTGTGGCCATCACAGCAACGAGCACGAAGCAAAGGTAGGTCAGTGGCCGAAACGAGATACGTCGACCCCATCCATCACCCGTCGTATGCCTCACAGCCGACGCGTGATGTGCGGGCGTGGATTCTTCTCCTGATCAGCGTGCTCATCCCCGGGGGTGTGCAGCTGCTGTTCCGGTCTCGCCGCTGGGCAAAGGTCTCGCTGTCGATCACCGCGATCAGTTGGATCCTCGCGATCATCGCGCTCGTGGTGATCATCATCGATAAGAAGTTCCTCTTCACGATCGGCACGAACCCGATCCTGCTGACATTCCTCATCATCTGGCTTCCGGTCATCGCGATCAATTGGATCGTGTGCCTCTTCGACACGCTGCGCCGGATCAAGCTGGTCACGCTCTCGGCAAGAGCCCGCAAACGCTTCCTCGCTGCATTCTGTGCCCTCGTGCTCATCGTCGTGGGCCCCTTGGCCTGGGGCACGACGCTGCTGGACTCCCAGCGTGGGCTGATGGCCGACCTCTTCTCCTCGGGCAAGGCGGCGAAGCCCGTCGATGGGCGCTACAACATTCTTCTGCTCGGATCTGATGCGGGCAAGGGGCGCACCGGCATCCGCCCGGATTCGCTGTCCTTGGTCTCCATCGATGCGAAGACGGGCAAGACCGTCATCGTCGGCCTGCCGCGCAATATGGAGAACGTGCCGTTCCCCAAGGACTCACCGCTGCACAAGTACTACCCGCAGGGGTACAACTGCGGTGATGAATGCCTGCTCAACGCCGTCTTCCAGCAGGGCGAGCAGCACAAGGACGAGTTCGAGAATCCGAAACGGGCCGGCGAGCAGGCCACGATGGATGCCGCCTCGGCGATCACCGGACTCGAAGTCCAGTACTTCGCCATGGTTAATCTCAAGGGATTCGAGAACCTCATCGACTCTCTGGGCGGCATCACGCTCGTCTCCGGCAAGCGTGTGCCGATCTCCTCAAAGGTCGATCCGACCACGGGCGAACACGGACCGGTCAAGGGCTGGATCGAACCGGGCAAGCAGAAGCTCGACGGCTTCCACGCCCTGTGGTTCGCCCGTTCCCGTGAGTTCTCCAGCGACTACGAGCGCATGATCCGGCAGCGCTGTGTCCAGACCGCGATGGTCAAGCAGCTCGATCCCGCCACGGTGCTGACCCGATACCAGGAGATCGCTAAAGCCACTCCGGGGGCCCTGGCCACCGACATTCCCTCCTCCGAGGTCGACGACTTCGTGGACCTGGCGTTGAAGGTGAAGTCGCAGAAGATCGAGTCGCTTGACCTCACTCCGCCCAACGTGACACCATCTGATCCTGATTTCGACGCCGCCAGGACCTTGGTTGCGGACACCATCGAAGAGTCGTCCAAAGACGCTGAGAAGGACAAAGGCGCTCAGACGGCCCCCGGCGGCTCTGCCGGAGCCGTTGCCGGGGTCAACGCAAGTCTTAGGACTGTTGGGAGCGTGGGCGGAACCAATCCGCAGATCAGTGCGCAGGGCAGTGCCGAAGGCGGCTCTGACGAGGACAAAGAGAGCGCGGAGAGAGAAATCTGCTACGTGCCCTGAGGCAGACATCACGTTCCCGGAGCACGGTGGTTCTGTCCTCAGCGAGAATCTGCAGCAGATTCCCGGAAAAAGTTTCTCTCGGTGTGTCCCGTGTAAACACTGGGAACCACACCCGTGTAATTTGCTTATTTTGTTATTTGGCTAGTCTGACACGCCGTATATGTGTAACAATTTTGAGATGTTGGGATTACCCACCGTCCTGCCAACGGTGAGATGATTCCAGGGCCTGAACTTCCCTGACTTCCTCGAAAAGGCTGTAACGATGAAATACTTATTGCCCACAGTCGCGGGCTGCGCTTCGGTCGCACTCGTCGGCACCTTAGCGGTCACGGCACCGACTGCCTTCGCGGCATCGACAGAACCAGAAGTGACCCAGAAGGCGCTGAGCGTGAGCGAAGACGGACTCAACGTCCCCGGCGCCCGCGATTCCAGTGATTCCACTGCCACCGCCGCCAACCAGAGCGCAACGAGCAACCTGCCGAACATCTTCAAGTCGCAGACCGCTGTCGCTTCGACGAATGTGCCAGACATCGTCAACGTGAGTGCGGGTGCTTCGGCCGCTGCATCCACGGGGTCGGTCAATCCGGTTTCTGCCAGCCTGTCTTCCCCAGAGAGCGGCAACGGATCCGCAGGTGCCCAGGACTCCGCCCCGGCGGCTGAACCGTCGGCACCGGCTGCGGAGCAGGAGGAGAAAGACGGCGCGTCAGAGGACGCGAAGTCTGAGAACTCCGAATCGTCCGAGGACTCGAAGGACAGCGACGACATCTCGGGCTCAGTGCGTCAGAAGACCGAGGACGGCGTCAACATCGCGCTGATCTCCGACGTCCTCGACGTGCCGACGAACAACCCGAGCCTCATCGGCTTCACCTTCTCGCAGTCGAAGTCGAACATCCGGATCCAGGTCCGCGTCAAGAGCGGTTCTGAATGGGGCAACTGGCAGTCACTCGATGAGGAGCAGAAGGAGCAGGCGAAGAACGAAGGCTCCGAGCCGTTCACCGTCAACCGCGCTTCGGGTGTGCAGATGCGCATCCTCGGCGACAAGGCTCCCAGCGACGCCGAGCTCGTCCTCGTCGACCCGAAGCAGAATCCCAACGATGCTGCTGCTGTGGCCGAGAACGACCCAGTAGAGCTCGAGCCACAGAACTCGACCTCATCCGACAGTGCGGCAGACACCGCTGAGTCGACTCCCGACTCGAGTGCGGATTCTGCGAGCACCGAGACCGCGGCCGCTTCAGGCCAGGCCGAGGTCACCAATCAGAACTACGTGCCCGGATCTTCATCCGTGAGCACCGTCGCGAAGTCCGCTAAGGTGCCGAAGCCGAAGATCGGCTCGCGCAGCTCCTGGGGCGCCAAGGCATACAAGGGCAGCCCGGACTACGCCAGCAGCGTCAAGCAGGCGGTCGTCCACCACACAGCCGGCTCCAACAGCTACTCGGCTGAAGACGTCCCGTCGGTCCTGCGCGGTATCCAGTCCTACCACCAGTCGGGCCGCGGCTGGAGCGACGTCGGATACAACGTCATCGCCGATAAGTACGGTCGTCTCTGGCACGCACGCGGCGGCGACATCAAGAAGGCCGTTATCGGTGCCCACGTGGCCGGACACAACACCGGAACCTTCGGCATCTCAGTGCTCGGCTCCTACGACAAGTCGGCTCCGCCGAAGAAGACCCGGGACGCTGTCGCCTCGGCGATTGCCTGGAAACTCTCGCTCGATGGTGTCAAGCCGAGCAAGTCGACCGTCGTCGCGCACCGCGACCTCGCGAACACCAGCTGCCCCGGTGACGCCTTCTACTCCAAGATGGGCGAAATCCGCTCAACTGTCACCGACATCATGAACTCCGGTGATCTGCCGTCCGATGAGAAGAAGGACGACGACAAGAAGGACGACAGCAAGAACAAAGACGACGGTAAGAAGGACGACGGCAAGAAGGAAACGCCGAAGCCCAAGACCGCGATCGAAAAGTACGCTGCCGACCACAAGAAGGAACTCGGCAAGGCCACTGGCAAGGAACACGATGTCAAGGGCGTAGCCGGAGCACGTGCTCAGACTTACGAGAAGGGCAACGTCTACTGGTCCAAGAAGACCGGTGCGTACCACCTGACCGGAGCAATCAAGAACTCGTTCAAGGGTGACGTTGTCACCCAGTTGGGACTGCCCACCTCGCAAGAGAAGGGCGGTCTGAAGGACGGGGGATCGGCACAGTCGTTCCAGAAGGGCAAGATCTACTGGTCGAAGGACACCGGTGCTCACTACACCACCGGCACCCTTCTGAAATATTGGGGTGACAAGGGGACCATCAAGGGTCACCTCGGTTACCCCGAGTCGGACCCGGTCTACAAGGACGGGCGAGGCGAGCAGCTCTTCGAAGGTGCTCGACTCGTCTGGGCCGAGGGCTACGGAACCACAGAGTTCTCGCCCACAGGAACGATCGACGGCGGTGTCGTCGACAACAACGGTCCGGGTGATTCTGAAGACGCCAATGCTTCCGGTGGTGCCGATGCGTCGGCACCACCGGGGGACAGCGCCACAGATGGCGGTTCGGCTGCAGACTCCGGGGAAGGTTCTACAGACGACAAAGACGCCAAGGGTGACGACAAGGATTCCAAGGACGACAAGTCCAAGGACGACGACAAATCGGACGACGATAAGTCGAAGACCGAAGAGCCCAAGGGCGATTCGAAGGGTGACGACAAGTCGAAGGACGACAAGTCCAAGGACGACGACAAGTCCAAGGACGATAAGAAGGACGACAAGTCGAAGGACGACAAGTCCGATGACAAGAAGGACGACAAGAAAGACAAGCCGTCCAAGGCAGAGAAGATCCAGGCTCAGCGTGACTCCATCATCAAGGAGGCGAAAGCCCACCTCGGTGTGAAGTACGTCTGGGGCGGTACGTCGCCGACGAAGGGCTGGGACTGCTCGGGGTACACCCAGTACGTCTATGGCAAGCACGGCATCAAGCTGCCGCGCACAACCAGCCAGCAGCGCAACGCCGGCACGGTCATTCCGGCCAGCGAAGCGAAGGCTGGCGACATGATCTGGATCCCAGGTCATATCGGCATCATCTCGGAGACGAAGGGTCAGATGTACGACGCTGGCTCGACCCGGACGAACACGACGAAGCGCAGCTACAGCTGGATGCTCGATCGTGGAGCAAAGGTCATCCGCGTCGTCGGCTGATGACAGCAGCATCGCCTTCATCGGGCGAGACTGCACAGAGAAGTACCCATGCCTCGTGGCCGGTTCCGAAAGGGACCCACGAGGCATTTCGCGTCCCACGAGACGTTTCGTCTATGGGGTTCAAGTGCAGACCGGCTCTGGATTTCCAGAAGCTGATGCCGCTGCCGACCATTCGAACTTATGAGGGCAACCCCACCGGCCTGTGCATTTGCCCTGGTAACACCCGGTGAATTGCAGATGTCTTGGCCTGAACAGTCAGTGAAGCCACTCCCGAAATCGATGATTAGTCGAGGTGAACGCGCTAACGTGGAGAAGCACACACGGCATGTGTGTACATCCGATGATTCCAGCCGAAGGGGACCAAGACAGTGCGTCGATTGCACAACACGGTCAAGAATTTCGCGTGGGGCAGCACGGACGCGATCCCGGCAATCCTGGGTACCGCACCCGACGGCACTCCCTGCGCCGAGCTCTGGCTCGGAGCTCATCCCCTCAGCCCCTCGCGGTTGGACAACGGACAGTTCGATCAGCAGAGCTCGACTCACCGGTCGGCGCAGCAGGGCTCATCGTCATCTGTTGATGTGAAGACGAACAGCACCACGGTCGGCCCCAACCTCATCGAATACCTTGCCGGTGATCCTGCCGGACTGCTGGGCCACGACTCTGTTCAGGTCTTCGGGCCACGTCTGCCCTTCCTTCTCAAGGTTCTCTCCGCGCAGAAGGCACTCTCCATTCAGGTTCACCCGAACCCCGAGCAGGCGGCCCTCGGGTTCGCCCGCGAGGAATCCGAAGGTCCCGACCTCGATTCCCCGACGCGCAACTACAAGGACCCCTCGGCCAAACCGGAACTCATCTACGCTCTGACTGAGTTCCACGCCTTGACCGGTTTCCGGTCCCGCAAGGCCGTGCGCTCCACCTTCGAACGCCTGCTGTCGCTGTCCCTGTCGCCGACCTCACTGGACTTTCTGGGTGATGTGCTCTCGGCGCTGAAGTCCGTCACCGAAGCCAAGGCCTTTGCCAGGGCCGTCGAGCTCGTCCTCGGTGACTCTCGGTCCGCAGGATTTGTCGACGAGGTTGCCGGACAGGATCTGGCAGAACTTCCCGACGGCCATATCAGCCGTTCGGGCACGGCAGTTGACCCTGCAGAGACCTTCCAGGAACTCGTTGCTGACTACCCGTCCGATCCCGGTGTGCTGGTGGCGCTCATGCTCAACCGCGTGCACCTGCAGCCCGGTGAGGCCCTGGCGATGGAATCCGGCGTCCTGCACGCCTACCTCGGCGGGACCGGGATTGAGGTCATGGCCTCCAGCGACAACGTTCTGCGCGGGGGACTGACGAACAAACACATCGACATCCCCGAACTGGGCAAGGTCGCAAAGTTCACTTCCGCCAAGCCTCGGATGGTCGAACCCGACCGTGACGGAATCCTCCTCGGGGCGACTGAGGACTTCGCACTGCAGTCGCTGCGGTGCCCTCGACTGACTCAGATCGAACGCCGCGGCGCCAGCATTGCGCTGTGCACCTCGGGAAGCATCACACTGACGTCGCTCGGGTCCACGGTGACACTGACACGTGGTCAGAGCGTCTTCATCGCGGCGAACGAGCCCACAGTGACCGCTGACGGACACGGCGACCTGTTCGTGGCCACCACCGGCCTCGACAACTCGCTGCCCTTCGCTTGAACTTTCCGCAGCTGGTCAGAGACTACTCGCAACTGGTCTGAGCCGGCTGCGTTTTGGCACCACGCACCGTGAGCAGCAAAGCACCCCTTTGCTGAGGTGCCTTTTGGCACGGAGTGTAGGCGGTGCAGAACGAACTGTTGTCTGTGATGGTAACGGGGTGCTCAGCGACCAACAGGGTGTTGAGTGGCTTGCGGTGCGTGGTGAGTCTGGTCGCCGCTGCGCTGATCGCCTGCGACCATCCTGCGAAGCGCTCTCTGCAGACGGCACAACATACCCGCAGCACAGTGCTCCCTTGTGCCTTCCCTGCACAGCGCTCCTGACATACGGAAGAGTGGCACACGGAAGAGGCCGTCCTCGGCCGAATTCCTCTGAAGGAATCGGCCCAGGACGGCCTCTCATCAAACTGCCGGGACGATCAGACCTAGCGCCTCTGCCGCGCCGCTAGTCACCTAGCGTGACCGCGGCGCGCCGGCCATCCGGCCGACATCCGAGAGTCAGCGTCTCAGGCT
Organism: Brevibacterium sp. BDJS002; assembly: GCF_028201555.1. NCBI lineage: Bacteria > Bacillati > Actinomycetota > Actinomycetes > Micrococcales > Brevibacteriaceae > Brevibacterium > Brevibacterium sp. BDJS002. Next base: position 1,689,006 of record NZ_CP116392.1, read on the forward strand.
GCGTCGACGGAGATGGTGGCGACGTCGTCGGGGACGTTCACCTCGGCGCCGGTCTTCTCCTTGACCTCATCGACGGTGACTCCGGGAGCCAGTTCGACGAGGGTGAAGGAATCTCCACTGACGTCGAGCACGGCGATGTCGGTGATGATGCGGCTGACGACGCCCTTGCCGGTCAGAGGCAGCTCGCAGCTCTTCAGCAGCTTGTGCGAACCGTCCTTGGCGACATGGTCCATGATGACGATGACGCGCTGCGCACCGTGGACGAGGTCCATGGCACCGCCCATGCCCTTGACCATCTTGCCGGGGATCATCCAGTTCGCGATGTCGCCGTTCGTTGCGACCTGCATCGCGCCGAGGATCGCGGCATTGACCTTGCCGCCGCGGATCATGCCGAAGCTGGCTGCGGAATCGAAGTACGAGGCACCGGGGGCCATCGTGACGATCTCCTTGCCGGCGTTGATGAGGTCGGGATCGATCTCGTCCTCAGTCGGGTAGGGACCCACGCCGAGCAGACCGTTCTCCGACTGGAGGACGAGGTCCACGCCCTCGGGCAGGTAGTTGGGCACGAGGGTCGGCATTCCGATGCCCAAGTTGACGTAGCTGCCGGCTTCGAGCTCTTGGGCCGCGCGGGCCGCCATCTGGTTTCTTGTCAATGACATATCGGCTCCTCAGGCTTCGCGAACGGTACGTTTTTCGATGGGCTTGTCGGCGACCTGTTCCGGGGTCAGCTCGACGACGCGGTGGACGAAGATGCCGGGCACGTGCACGTCATCAGGATCGATCTCGCCCGGTTCGACGAGCTTCTCGACCTCGGCGATGGTGATTCGAGCCGACTGGGCGGCTGGGGGATTGAAGTTCCTGGCTGAGGAGTGGAAGACGAGGTTGCCGTGGCGGTCTCCGACGGCGGCGCGGACGAGCGCGTAGTCGGGTGCCAGTGACTCCTCGAGGACGTATTCCTTCTCTTCGCCGAAGGTGTCGAAGACGCGGGTGTCCTTGGCCGGTGATTCCTTGACCACATTGCCCTCGGTGTCGTACTTCCACGGCATGCCGCCGTCTGCGACCTGGGTGCCGGCTCCGGTGATCGTGTAGAACGCGGGGATTCCGGCGCCACCGGCGCGCATCTTCTCTGCCAAGGTTCCCTGCGGGGTCAGTTCGACCTCGAGCTCGCCGGAGAGGTACTGGCGTGCGAATTCCTTGTTCTCACCGACATAGGAGGCGATGATGCGTCGGAGACGGTGGTCGGCGAGCAGCAGGCCCAGGCCCCGCCCGTCGACTCCGGCGTTGTTCGAGATCACTTCGAGGTCCTTGGCGCCCTGTTCCTTGATCGCGCGGATCAGGAACTCTGGGACACCGACGACACCGAAACCGCCCACGGCGATCGATGATCCATCTGCAATATCGGCTACCGCCTCGGCGGGCGTATCAACTACTTTGTCCATGAGCCCAGTCTGCCACGGACCTCGCCGAGGCTGCTCGCCAGGTCCGCAACGCGAGCGTCGTCCATGCCATTGGCCAACACAGATTCACCCCCGCGCAGGAGGTGATCCAGGAACGTCGCCCACTCCTGCGGTTGCGGGGTTGAGTTCGCCACCAGGATGCCGGAGCCGGAATCATCGGCCGGGTCGGCCCACGCGATCTCCTCGTCACCGACGAGGAGCGTTCCGGTGGCCTGCAGTCGCCGAGGTGTGACATCCGGGTAGGCCCGGATCGCTGAGTTCACATCGATGAAGTCCTCATCGACCGGTGTGCTCAGGGCCAGCGCGGGCGGGTTGTAGACGAAGACCTCTTCTGCCGCGGCCAGGCGCTCATCGTTCTCATGGCCCAACGGCACCAGCGCGTGGAAGTCACCGTCGAGCGCGGTGGGTGTGTCCGCCGAGGCGGCCGCACCGTCTGCCTGATCCTCTTGAGATCCAGCTCCGAGGACGACGCGACCATCGGCGAGGAGGACACTGAGGATGGCGACGAGCTCGCGCCAGTGCAGTCCGGCAGGCATTGGGACGAAGAGCGTGAAGTCGGGGCCGAGCCCATAGTCTCCGAAGAGTCCGACTCCCTTATTCACCCAGTTCGCCACGACGGGACCGGTGAGGTCGAGTCGGTCATAGTCGGGCCCGCGCCAGAACAGGACGGGTCCGCCGGTGCGGCTGATGATGGAAAGATCCACGAGGCAGACCTGCTTTCTCGATATACGTCAGAGGGTGGGGGTGTTGTCAGGGGTTGAGGAGTCCGATGTTGATGCGGACTCCGCGGGGGAAGGCGCCGAGCTCGCCATCGGCCCACTCCCATTTCGTCGTCGCGCTGAGGTCTTCGGCGAAGAGTGCGGTGTGCATGCGCTCGACGAGTGAACCGAGGCCGACCATCGCCTCGAGCAGGGGAGGCCCACCGGCCTGCGGGGTCGCGGGCGAGTCGGAGGGGGCCATGGTGATCCGTGACCCGGAGCCTTCGATGCGCATCCGCCAGGCGGCCTGCCCGGGGGTGCGTGATGACCCGGCTCGGACGACGCGGATGGCGCGGGAGACACGTTCGAGGATGTCGTCGCTGTTGTCCCCGGCCGCGGCACGTCCGGGCAGCTCTGTGACTCCGAGCCCGCGATGGATCGCTTCGACGTGGCCGTAGCGGAACCAGTCCTCGCCGAGGTCGCGGCTGAGCGCCTTCGCCCCGGCCCGACCATTGTCCAGGTAACCACCGGCGCCCCGGACGAGTGCCATCGGAAGGCCGCGCGATGATCCCTTGACGAGATCGGCTGCGGCGGCGATCTCGTCGGCGACTGCGCGGACGGTCACCGATTGCACACGACCGTCGCCGTCGGGCTTGCCGCGCTGGTCATCGAGTCCGGAGAAGCCGGAGAGACCGAGCGCGAAGTCGCCGACTCCGATCCTCCACGGCCGCGAGATGGTGTCGGAGATGACGACGCCGATGCGCACTGAGAACGCCTCTTCGACCCGCAGCCGCAGCTTCTGGGCCGAGGCGTCGCTGTCGACTGGGTGAAGGACAACGGCTCCGCCGGAGTTCGACTGGTCGAGGCCGGCCGCCGCCTGCACGGTGCCCGAATGGGTGCGCACGATCTGGACGGTGGATCCGGAGGCATAGGTGCGTTCGGCGACGAGGTGGTTCGACGACTCCTTGACGAGTTCCTCGAACTCCGCCCGGTCGTTGACGGAGAGCAGACGGCCGTCAGCTTTGGACACGACCTTCGAGGCGATGACGAGGATGTCACCGTCCTTGAGGTCGATCCGATTGCGACGCAGAGCGTTGACAAGGATGGCTGCCAGATCGGAACCGGGCGAAATGTCCTCCTCCACGGGAGGTGCATAGACGGTGAGGAGTCGGTCGTTCATCACCGCGTCCGCATCGTCGTCGGGCAGCCTCGGCGCCCGTTTTCTGGGTGCGATTGCTGGGATCGGGCGACGATCGCGAGTGATTCGACTCTCATGACTCCATAATCCCACCGACGGCGAATGATTTCTAAATTCTCCAGATTTGCTCAGGCGCGCACCATAGGTTGTGTCCATCCCAGATAGTGGTCGCTACATGTGGTGTTCTCGGCGCGTGTGTATGTGAAGGTGTGTTCGAATAACTCTCCGGCGGCCTCTGCAATACTCCACGAGGGCTTGACGGGGCGGTAATGACACGCGTGTAATTTATACTTAACAGGGGAACGCACTTAGCACGAATCCTCGGATTCGAGCATCCACCACGCTGATGCCGTCAGCACGAGCTTCACCTCCGGAACCATCCGGGGAGCCGGTCGCACCCAGACCATTTCACTCCTCGAACGGTACCGGAACCGGAGCTCGCAGTGGTAGGTGAGCTGAGCGTGAGAAAGGGGAAAACCGTGCAAAGCGCACAGAGCAAAAGGCAGGAGAGGGAAGACTTCTCCACAGTCGTGCCCGGAGTCACTTCTCGAAGTGCCGAAGACTGGTTCGTCGAACCAGGAGCACGAACACCGGATACTCTGCCTGATCCATTGGCGATCGATCCGAACGATCTGACACCGCTTCCCACGGATAACTCCGCAGTATCACCGCTTTCACTGCTCTTCGGGGCAGCTGAGGACGGTGAGCTTTCCTGGCAGGACCAAGCGCTGTGCGCTCAGACCGACCCCGAGGCGTTCTTCCCCGAAAAGGGCGGATCGACTCGTGAGGCCAAACGTGTCTGCGCCTCGTGTGATGTCCGGTCAGACTGCCTCGAATACGCGCTGGCGAATGACGAGCGCTTCGGAATCTGGGGCGGTATGTCTGAACGTGAACGCCGCCGACTCAAGAAACAGGTCGTGTGAAACCTGCCGTTACAGTTGTCCTCGCCTCAGGCGATGACAGCAGCAGGGTCGAGCTCGAAACAGCTCTGAGCAAGTCCTACCCCGAGATCCCGATCGTGGATCTCGGGGGTCTTGCCGTCACAGAGGCCATGGCACTCCCCGAAGTCGCCGACAGCACCCATCTGTGGTTCCTCACCGCAGACTCACGCCCCGAGCCCGAATGTCTTGAAGAACTGCTCGAGGCCATCGGCGCGACAGAATCGATCGCCGCCGTCGGTCCCAAGATCATGCACTCAGATCACATCGTCTCCGCAGGCGTCACCACCACCTCGGCGGGAGCCAGGGTCAACCCCGTCGCAGACGGGGAGTACGACCAGGGCCAGCGCGACGGGCAGTCGGAGACTCTGGGTCTCGATCTGCCCGGCATGCTCATCGCCACCACGGAGCTGGAGAGGATCGGAGCACCCTCTAGGGTCCTCGGCGTTGCCTACCGTGGTCTTGAATACTCGCGTCGACTCCGCGACCTCGGCCGCAGAGTCGTCGTCGCCCCAAGCGCCAGACTCACGGTCTCCACCGCACTGGCCTCCCAACTCGGTTCCTCCCCGCTGCCACCTCTGTCGAAATCTCAGATCCGCACGGAACAGCGCTACCGACTCAGCCTCGCCAGCCCCGGCTTCCTCAGCATCTTCTGCCTCCTCGTCCTCACCCAGCTGAAGAACACTCTGGCGGGTCTGCTGTCGAACAACGTCCGCGCCGCCTCCTGGTATTTCTCTGCGCTGCTCGGACTCGGCGCCGACGCCGGCACGACCGCCCGGCTGAGGCGCTCGAACGCCCGCCGCAGTCGCCTCGCCAAACGCACCACCGACTCTCACGTGGCCCCGCTGTATGCGGACCCGGACGAACTCTCCGTCCAACGTCGGAGCATGAACTCCGCCGAGGAGGCCCGTCTGGCCCAGGCCGAATCCGCAGCCGATACCGGCCCCGGGCACGGCGATGAAACAGAACTCAATCCCGTGGGCGATACGGAAGAGGCCATCGACTCGTTCTCACGACTCGAGGTCACCGGCGGTGCCGGGCTCTTTCGCAGCCCTCTGACCTACCTCCTCATTGCGGCCGTGGCACTGAGCGGCTTCGTCTCCTTCCGACTCTTCGGCACCGGCCACCTCGTCGGCGGTGCCGTGGGCTCGACCGATGTCAGCCTCGGTGACCTCGTCAGGCGCCTGCTCAGCCCGAATCTCGACGTCTCCACCGGCGCCGCCGTGCCCAGCGACCCCTATCAGCTGGTCATCGCAGTCCTCAGCCTGCCGTTCCTGGGCCACGTCGACATCATGGTCCGCACCCTCATCCTCCTCGCCCCGATCCTGGCCGTCATCGCCGCCTACACCGCGGCGGGCACGATCGTGAAGAGGAAATGGGTGCGCGGATTCGCCGGGCTGCTGTGGATCGCCGCCCCGCTCTTCGTCACCGCGCTCTCAAACGGACGCCTCGGCGTCATCTTCGTGTGGATCGCGGCTCCGCTCTTCGTCATCGCCCTCCGCCGCAGCCTGCGCACCGGGTCCATCGCCGCTGCCGCAGGTGCCGGACTCCTGCTGTTCCTGATGGTCGCCGGCGTGCCGCTGATGCTGCCCCTGGGAATCATCCTCACCGTCGTCCTCCTGTGCACCGGTCGCGGCCTGCGCCACCTGTGGCTGCTGGCTCCGACCCTGTTCCTGGCCTGGCCCTGGGTGGTCGGCCTCGTCACCGAACCCGGCGCCCTCTTCGTCATGCCCGGACAGACCTTGGCCCCACCAGCCCCGCCGACCTACCTCCTCGCGGTCGGCTTCCCCTCAACTATTGACATGACGTGGCTGTCCGACCTGCTTGCCGCGGTCGGCATCAGCGGAGTCAGCCCGGGACTGCTCCAGCTGTGGGTACCGGTCCTGGTGCTGCCGATGCTCATCCTCGCGTTCCTCACGGTCATCGAAGCTCACCTCAAACTCTCCCGGCTGACATGGGCCGTGGGCCTCTACCTCACCGGTCTGCTGGTGGCCACCGGACAGATCCTCATCCCGGCCCAGACCGGGCCCTTCCATCTCATCGGCTCCTATCCTGCCGCCGGACTGACCCTGCTCAGCTTCGGCGCGATCATGCTGCTGACCCTCGGAGCCCAGGCCACGACGACGAAGTCGACGAACTCCCGCCGGCTGCCCATGCGCGGCCTGACCGGGTTGGTGGCCATCGCAGCCGTCGGACTCATCGTCGTCAGCGTCGGATCCGGCACCACCTCGGCGGGCACCACTTCGGGCGGCGCACTCACTACGCAGGAGCACGGCACTGTTCCGGCCTTGGCCGCTGACCGGGCCGCCGATGATGTTCAGGCGCGCACGCTGCGCCTCGACGTCGTCGACGGCGAGGTCCGGGCACGGCTGCTCTCATCTGCCGACGGGACGGTCATCGGCACCTCGACCATTCACTCCGCCGAGGCGGTCGGCGGCTGGCCGTGGGAGCGCAGGCCCCTGCCCATCAGCGAGGACGAGACCCTCATCGCGCAGGCCGCCGCAGCACTGTCGGCCGATGATGCCGGTGACGTCCGCGCCATCCTCGGCGAGCTGGGCGTGGACTTCGTCCTCGTCGACTCGGATGCGAAGAACCTCCGCAATTCGGTGGCAGCAGCCGACGGTGTGGTCGAGGTCGGTCCGACCGAGTCTGGCGGACTGTGGCAGGTCGACACCCCCTACAACGGTCGCTTCCTCGTCCGCGAGCCCGACGGTACGTTGAGCACGGCACCGATGGACGGAACCACCGCCGAGGTGGCTGCAGGTGAGGACGGGCGCACCCTGATCGCCTCCGACGCCAGCGGCAACATAACCGCCAGCATCGATGGCAAGGACCTGCCGGCCCCGGAGAAGCCCACGAACGACTGGGCCGCCGAATTCTCACTCCCCGCATCCGGGGGAGACGTCGAGCTCAGCTACGGCTCTGAGTTCTATGCACCGGGAGTCATCCTCGGTTGGGTCCTCGGGCTGCTCACCATCATCGTCGCAATCCCCTTCGGATCTCAACGGCAGAGCAGGGCCTGGTCGCGAACGACTCGTGCGAGATCTGAGAAGAAGGCTCGCACGACATCGCAGCGAGCCGAGACGGCACCGAAGTCGCGAGCACCCGAGCAGACAGTGGAGGCGAAGCCATGAAACACATGCGCAGCATCGTGACCTTCGCGGCGATCGCCGTGCCCGGCGTCCTCGTCGCCACCACTTCGTTCCTGACCCCGCTGACCCCGGGTACCCTCGACCGCAGCCCCGAACAGGTGAGGATGCCCACCGCAGACACCCGCGTGATCTGCCCCGGCCCGTTGCTGACCGATGACGAAGCTGAAGGCACCGACGCGGAATTCGTCGATGACTCGAACGTGTCCACCCGAGTCGTCTCGGCTTCCGCGCCGATCAGCGCCGCCGACGGTTCCGTCTCGGCCGCACGCCTGCAGGTCGCGGATCTGGGAGGCTCGGCCAACTTCGACAACCCCAACTCGGACGGCTTCATCTCCGGTGACGATCCGATCGATCAGACCAAACTCATCACCGGGTTCGCCCGCCCCGGAGCACCGGCGCTGACGACCGGCGTCGAAACAGTCGAAGGCACATCAGGTGACCTCACCGGTCTGGCAACGCTGACCTGCGGGGCAGCCGCCAGCAACTTCCGGATCCTGGCAGGCTCGGGTGCTGCAGGATCGAATTCCCAACTGCTGCTGAGCAACCCCGGTGACGTTCCCGTCCAGGCCGAGGTCGCACTCATGACACCTTCGGGACAGCGCGGGGAGCCGACAGAGGTCAGCATCAAGGCAGGGAAGCAGCGCGCCATCCGCCTGGGCGGTCTCGCCGGCGGAGCCGAGTCTCTGGCAGTCGACGTCAAGGTCGACGGGGGAGTCGTGTCCGGTTCCCTCCAGGAGACGGTGCTCGACGGTCTGACCCCCAAGGGCATCGACTTGGCCACAAGCGGGGCGGATGCTGATTCGCAGCAGGTCGTGACCGGACTCAACGGCAAGGACGCACGACTGCGTGTGGCCAACCCGAGTGATGACCTCGCGGAGGTCTCCCTCAAGGCCTACGGACCCGATGGTGAGATCGACATTCCCCGTTCATCCATGACCGTGGTCGCGCATGGAGTCGCCGAGGCGGATCTCGGCGATCTGGAGGCCACCAGCGTCATCCTCGACTCGGACCAGAGCATTCAGGCCAGCGCATTCATTGGCCAGGACGGGGAGAAGGGCAGCGCGGACTTCGGAAGCGTCAACGCCACAGACACCCTCGCCGACTCGCAGATCATGGCCCTTCCGCGCACGGGCACCGGAAAGCTCTACCTCTCACCGGGCCAGGGGCAGGTGCAGGTCAGCGGCATGCTCGATGATGGTTCGCTCACTGAGCCGCAGTCGATCGACCTCAACCCCACCGGCACCACCGAGTTCAGCCCCGCCGAGGTGTCCCCGGACGCAGTGCGGGCCATCGTCATCAGCGGTGAGAACGCCTCAGGATCACAATCGGACGGTGTCCATGCCAGCTATGTGGTCACCACCGACTCCGGGATCTCCTCGGTCCAGCCGGCACCGGCACCGGCCGGCGTGGCCTACCGCGACATCCGACTCGGCTGAGGCGGGGACAGAGAACTCGGCTAGGAGTTCCGGAGGATCTCGACCTGGTCGGCGACCACCTCGGCGATGAGGGAATCGCGCTGTCCGCTACTGTGATACTCGATCACCCGACGGTAGAGGACGATGTGCGTGAGCCGGTGCGCGGTGGCGGGAAACACCCTCCCGAATGCAGGTTCGGTCGAACTGGCCGGTGGGACGGCATCGATGGCCAGCACCACCTCGGCGAGCAGTGCCGGTTCTTGGGCCCGTTGGCGAGCGAACTCCTCGGCCGCGACACGGGCGAAGCTCTCGGATCGGCGCTGACGGGCGGGCACGTCGGCTAAGAACAGCGGGGACCGCAGTCCACGGCCGTGCCGATCACGGTGACGCCTGGTACTCATGAGTCAATATTGTACTGACCATACGGCCCTGGCTGTCGGGGACAGGCGGTGCTCGCGTGTAAAGTGGTGGACTGTGTCAGCCGTGAGATTGTGTTCAAAAGTCAGCTGTTCGCGCAGTGCCACAGCCACCATGACGTACGTGCACGCTGATGCCTGCGTCGTCATCGGTCCGCTGTCGCGTCGCTCCGAACCCGGTGCCCACGACCTGTGCGCCGATCATGCCGCCAAACTGACCCCACCGGTGGATTGGCAGCTCATCCGCATCGGGGGTGAGCAGGCTCCGCCCGAACGAACCCGTGACGATCTTCTGGCCATCGCCGACGCCGTCAGGGAAGCAGCAGGCCGCCCCGGGAACGGCGCTCGCACAGGCGGGGGCGCATCTGCCTCGTCATCTGACTCTTCATCTACCTCGTCGACGGGCTCGCCTGCGGGCTCCGAGAGCCGAAACGACGGCTCCGTGCAGGGCCGCAAGCACGGTCACCTGCGCATCATCGGCGACTCATGACCACACACCACGCCACGTCCGATCCCAGCCGCACACCCGGTCCCGACCTCGTCGCGGCCCGCACGAGGGCGCTCGAGGCCGCGGTCGGTGCCTATGACATCCGGGGGCGCATCCCGGACCAGTTAGAGACGGATGTGCTCTTCGCCCTCGGCTGGGCCACGGCCACCGCGATGGCTGAACTCCATGACACCGCCGAGGTGGTCGTCGGCCACGATATGCGCCCCAGCTCACCCGGCTTCGCCCACGCATTCGCCGCCGGCATCGAGTCCGCCGGCTTCCGGGCCGTCTTGCTGGGACTGTGCTCGACCGATCAGCTGTACTTCGCCTCAGGCATCTTCGATCTGCCGGGTGCGATGATCACCGCCAGCCACAACCCGGCCGACTACAACGGGATCAAGATCTGCGGTCCACGTGCCGCCGGAGTCAGCCTTGCCTCCGGCTTGGGACGAATCAAGGACCTGGCGCCGCAGGCACCCACATTCAACGACGCTCCTGAAGTCGCGGACGACGAGTCCGCCGCGGCGGACATGCGCGGCCGCTATGTCGAACGCATCCGCACCCTGACCCACGTCGACGAGGTCAGCGGACTGAGCGTCATCGTCGACTGCGGCAACGGCATGGCGGGCCAACTCCTCGGCGAGGTCTTCGGCACCGACGCCGGCTATGCTCAGGTGCCCTTCGAGGCCATCGGCCTGTTCACCGAACTCGACGGCACCTTTCCCAACCACGAGGCCAACCCGCTGAAGCCGGAGAACCTCCTCGATGTCTCCCGCGCGGTCGTCGACCAGGGTGCGGATCTGGGATTGGCCTTCGACGGCGATGCCGACCGCTGCTTCTTCATCGACGAAACCGGAGCGACCATGTCTCCTTCGGCAGTCGGGGCGCTCGTCGCCGAACGCGAGATCGCTCGTGCCAAGACAGCAGGCGTGGCTGAACCAGTCGTCATCCACAACCTCATCACCTCCCGCAGCGTGCCGGCCACGATCGCGGCCGCGGGTGGGCGAGCAGTGCGTTCGAAGGTCGGCCACTCCGGCATCAAAACCCTCATGCGCTCCGAAGAGGCGGTCTTCGCCTGCGAACATTCCGCGCACTTCTACTTCCAGGAGTTCTACGGCGCCGACTCCGGCATGCTCGCCGCCTGCCACCTGATCGCCGCCCTGGCGAATACCGGGGCACCTGCCTCACGGCTCGTCGCCGACTACGATCTCTACGTCCAATCGGGCGAGATCAACTTCACGGTGGCAGACCCCGATGCAGTTCTCGCCGCCTTCGCCGCCGAATCCTCTGACTTCCCAGCCAGCACCATCGATGACCTCGACGGCATCGGTCTGCAGGGCGAGGACTGGTGGGTCAACCTGCGCAAGTCCAACACGGAGCCACTGGTGCGACTCAACGTCGAAGCCAGCGATCCGGATCGTCTGCGCGAACTGACTGCACAGGCCAGTGAATTCGTCGAAGCCCGCAGGCAATAGACTCAAACGCAGACGACAACAGTTTCCGTTCCCGATGGAGGTACCGTGCTCGATTCCACCGACTACAAGGTTGCCGATCTGAGTCTGGCCGAGGCGGCCGGCACCAGATCCGACTGGCCGAACGCGAGATGCCAGGGCTCATGGCTCTGCGCGAAGAATTCGGCCAGAGCAAGCCGCTGACCGGGGCCCGCATCGCCGGAAGCCTGCACATGACAGTGCAGACAGCTGTGCTCATCGAAACCCTCGTCGCCCTCGGGGCGCAGGTGCGCTGGGCCAGCTGCAATATCTTCTCCACCCAGGATGAGGCCGCCGCTGCCGTCGTCGTCGGCACCGGAAGCGTCGACGCCCCCGCCGGTGTGCCGGTCTTCGCCTGGAAGGGTGAGACCCTGGAAGAGTACTGGTGGGCCGCGGACAAGATCTTCGACTTCGCCGAGGGCGCCAACCTCATCCTCGACGACGGCGGCGACGCCACCATGTACGTCCTCAAGGGTGCTCAGGCCGAAATCGATGGGGGAGTCCCAGCCGCTGGCGAGGACGACCCGGAAGAGTTCAAGGTCCTCCTGGCACAGGTGCAGAAGTCACTCGAGGCCTCGCCCGGTCGCTTCGGACGCATTGCCGCTGGCATCAAGGGCGTCAGCGAAGAGACCACCACGGGCGTCAATCGTCTCTACCGTCTGGCCGAGGAAGGAAACCTCCCGTTCCCGGCCATCAACGTCAACGACTCGGTGACGAAGTCGAAGTTCGACAACCGCTACGGCATCCGCCACTCCCTGCCCGACGGCCTCAACCGCGCTACCGATGTCCTCATCGGCGGCAAGATCGCAGTCGTCGTCGGCTACGGTGACGTCGGTAAGGGAGCCGCCGAGGCGCTGCGCGGTCAGGGTGCCAGGGTCATCGTCACCGAGATCGACCCGATCTGCGCCCTGCAGGCGACGATGGACGGCTACCAGGTCGAGAATCTCCCCGCAGTGGCACCGACGGCGGACATCATCATCACGACCACCGGCAACACGCGTGTCGTCGGGGTCGAGGTGCTGACCAGTCTCAAGCCCGGAGCGATCGTGGGCAACGTGGGTCACTTCGACGATGAGATCGATCTGGCCGGACTGGCCAAGATCTCCGGAGTGACGAAGGTTGAGATCAAGCCTCAGGTCCACGAATGGCGCGTGCCTGTGCCGGCTGATCTTGGGCTCGATCGTGACCAGACGGACTTCCTCGTCCTCTCCGAAGGTCGCCTGCTCAACCTGGGCAACGCGACCGGTCACCCCTCGTTCGTCATGAGCGCGTCGTTTGCCAACCAGGTGCTTGCGCAGATCGAACTCTGGGTCCGTGCCGATGATTACGACAACGATGTGCATCGCCTGGCGAAGGAACTCGATGAGAAGGTCGCCCGTCTCCACCTGCCGGCGCTCGGAGCCAAGCTGTCCGAGCTGTCGAAGGAACAGGCCGAATACATCGGTGTCGACGTCGCCGGACCTTACAAGCCTGAGCACTACCGGTACTGAGGTTCCCTGACGTTCTCAGGCCCGGCTCCCATCGACTGGGGGTCGGGCCTGAACTGTCTGTGGTTCTGCTTGTGTGGGGTGTATTGGAGCTGAGCGTGTAGGTGGGTGTGCGGCCTTCAGCGGCTCTGGAGGCTCAGTCCGTGGGGGAGAGTGTTGACGCCGGCGCGGAAGGCTTGAGACTGTTCGGCTCGGCGCTGCTGTTTTGCGAACTCGGCGGACCGTTGCCGGTGGATGACCGCTGACAGGAACTGTTCGGGCATCGTCCCCTCTGGTGGCGCGGGTGCAACATAGGGATTGAGCTCGGTAGCAAGTTCCTTCGCCCGCTCCCAGCGCGAATCGCGACCCAGATTCTCCGCCATCGACAGGAACTGGACGATTCGCCGGTGCAGTCCGGCCGGAAGTGTGGCTATGTCGGTCTCGGCCAGCCAATTGTGCAGATGCGGGGAGACGTGCGTGCGGATCGGCTGGGGTGGGGAGGTGCGTTCACTCACGGCCATCGTCCCGGCCATGTAGTCGCCGAGGCGTTTGGACTGTGGGGAGATCAAACCGGAGAGAGCAGCCACACCGCCGCCGGTCGACAGGATCTCGAAGGGCCAGAGGATGGCCCGAATGAACGAATGCCTGGCTCGTACGGCGCCGCCGTCATCGCGGACGACTCGCAGGCCGAGGATGAGCTTGCCGAGTGAGCGTCCGTGGGTGAGGACTTCGACGATCATCGGCAGGAGAACGAACACCGAAATGCTCATGATGGTCATGACCGATGTCAGCAGCAGCTCGTTGACCTCAAGAATCTGCAGCAGGAACCAGAACATGGCGATGATGAGCCCGATGTTGACGATCGAGTAGACGATGAAGTCGATGAGGCAGCTCAGCGCACGTGCCGCCAGGGCAGCAGGCTGAATGCTCAATTCGACGGCTTCTCCCGTCACCAAAGTACTCACAAATCCATCCTGTCATAATTCCCATCCCCACTTCACGGCGGATCGCCTGCCACCCACATTCGGAGCGGCGGGACTCTCAGATAGGGTTGAAGCATGGACCCGAATCTGCTGGCCGAACTGCACGGCGACAAGTGGCGAGAACTGTCCATGCTGGCCAAGCAGAACACGTTGAATCCGGCGCAGACACACAGGTTCCTCGACCTCTACCGCGATGCGTCGAAGGATCTCTCACGGATCATGACGGTCGCACCCGACTCGGTGGAAGCCGCACGTCTGTCGGCGATCGTCCATCGCTCGCGCAACCATCTATCCGCGGTCCCATCCGGTGGTCTGAGCGGTCTCTCCCGCTTCTTCGTCATCAGCCTGCCGCTGTCGATCTATCGGCTCCGCTGGGACTTCCTCATCGCCGCAGTGTTCTTCCTGGCGGTCGCGAGCCTCGCTGGGATCTGGGCGGGAATGCATCCGGAGGTCCTCGAGACCTTCGGAGATCACGCCTTCCGCAAACAGTTCGCCGAACATGATTTCGTCGAGTACTACAAGGAGAACCCGAACGGATTCTTCGCCGTAGGTGTGTGGACGAACAACGCGTGGATCGCAGTGCAGTTCGTGCTCCTGGGCATCACCGGAGTCTTCGTCGTCTCAGGACTGTTCTCCAACGCCGTCAACGTCGGCTTCTCCGGTGCGATGATGTTCGAGTTCGACCGCGGTTCGGACTTCTTCCTCTACATCCTCCCGCACGGCATCCCCGAGATCAGCTGCATCATCCTCGCTGCAGCCGCGGGGCTGAGGCTGTTCTTCGCCTGGGTGGTGCCGGGCCCACAGCTGCGGCGGAACAAACTCGCCTCGGAGGCCAGATCACTGCTGACAGTCGCCGGGGGACTGGTCATCATGCTGTTCATCTCGGGTCTCATCGAAGGCTTCGTCACCCCGAATCCGATTCCGCCGGCGCTCAAAATCGCCATCGGCGTCGCCTATACGGCCGCAGTCATCGCCTATGCCTGGTACTTCGGCAAACGTGCCGCCAAAGCCGGCCTCAGCGCAGACCTCGATGAGCATCAAGCCGGCTACTCAATCCTCGCCACCGACAGGTAGGGTCGCGTCGAACCACAGTCGCACAAGGCGCCTAGCCTCGGGCGAAAAGCAGACCACGAATAGGTAGCGCGCATGCTGAAGGCCAAGTCCGGCGGATCTACATGAGGTTCCTACGAACTCATCCGGGCTTCAGCATGCTGTGGGCCATCAACTTCACCTCCTCTATGGTGGGTTGGTCAATGGGGATTGCCCTCAGCGTTCACATCTACCAGCTGACCGGGTCAGCCTTGTGGACCGCCATCTTGGCAGCCACACCGACGGTCTCGGCAATAGTGTTTGGCCATCTGGCTGGCACGGTGGCTGATCGCTGGAACCCCCTGCGAGTAGTCCAACTGACCTTGCTGGCACGCGTCGTCGTCCTATTGGGACTCTTCGTGGTTGCTGAATCACCTGTTTGGTTGGCGATTTTGGTCTTTGTGCAAGCCGCCGTCCAGCAGATCTATCGGCCAGCGGAGCAGGTATTGATAGCTGACTTTGTCTCGGCTGAGGACCTACCCGAGGCAAACGGGCTCAATTCGTTCGCGTCGAACGCGACCCGGCTCGTTGCTCCGGCGTTGGGTGGCTTCGTCATCGCCGTCGTAGGGTTCGGCTGGACCGCGCTTGGGATGACCGCATTTATGGCTTGCTCGGCAATACTGAGTCTCACGCTGGGCCGCTGGTTCCAACAGTCGCCACCGAGCGAAGATGCGGAAATGCCAGACGGTTCCAAATCAGTCGGAACATATCTGAAGCTCTTACGCCGGAGCCCCCGGGCACGCGGGTTAGTCCTTCTCCAAGTGCTCGACGCCGTCAAAGAGGGCCCTCTGTCTGCGTTGTTCCCCGTTCTGATGCTGGGAGTAGTCGGTGCGACGTCCACTGAGATGGGACTGGCCAACAGCGCCTTCGCAGTGTCAGCAGTGGTGGCCGGCCCGCTGATCGGTGTGGTGATCAAACGCCTTGGTTATCAGCTGACGGTTGTGGGCGGAGCCGCCGTGGCGTACAGCCTGATCGTTGTTCTTGTGATCTGGCCTTCCTTCCCCATGGCGGTCATCGCATTCTTTCTGTCAGGGTTGCCTTTCACCGTGTCGTGGGTGGGAAGTCAGACGTGGCTGCTGCTGACTGCACCGCGATCGATGAGGGGCCGCGTTGTCGGTACGAATGGAGCTGTCTATTCGTGCTTCACCCTGATTACTATGCTGGGCAGCGGAGTCCTGGCCGACATGATCGGTGTCCGATGGGTGATAGGAGTTGCCGCAGGCGTGGCACTCATTGGTCTCGTTCCCGTCCACCTTCTATTGCGATCCGTGCCGAAACCAACCGACGCGTCTGCCGAATCAGAAGGGCAGAAATGACCATCGCTCCACCAGACTAAACCTCATCTGTGCCACCGCATTCGAGCGGGGCAGTGATCGTTTCTTCACCAATTGAAACGGTGAGGGGCGGACTGAGTATCCAAAGTGATAAGCGCGCACCCGAAACTGGCTTGGGGCTGCGGTCTAGAGCTTCCCGGTGGCCTTGAGATTGATGTAGAGATCGGCCAATGCGCCAGGCAGATCGTCGGGGCCCGCCTCGACGGACTGGACACCGGCACCGCGCAGATGAGTCTGCAGTGACTTCGACGTCAGCAGCTCCGATTCTGCGGCTGCGGCGGTGAAGATCTCGTCGGTTCCGTCACGTCTGGCAGCCAGTTCACGCAGTCCGGGATCCTCGACAGAGGCCAGGACCACACGGTGGCGGGCCAGGAGCGTCGGCAGGACCGGCAGGATCTCATCGGAGACGCTGCCCTCGTCCAACGCTGTGACGAGGACGACGAGGGCATGCTGGCGCGACGTGGCCAGAACGGTCGAAGAGATCTGCTCCCAGTCGGCATCGTAGAGTTCCGGATGCACCGTGGTCAGTGCCACCGACAGGTCATGGACAGGGTCCTTCGACCGATGACTCGAAGCGATGGCACGAATGCGAGCATCGGCGACGACGACATCGACGCGGTCACCTGCGCCCGAAGCCAGAGCCGTCAGCAGCAGAGCAGACTCCAACGCCGCATCGAAGACCGTGCCGTCTCCACACCGGCGTGCTGCCAGCCGGGACGAATCGACGACGATGACGACCCGGCGGTCACGTTCTGGCCGCCAGGTCTTGACGACCAGGTCCTGGGCCCGGGCACTGGCCCGCCAATCGATCGAGCGCACATCATCACCGTCGACGTAATCGCGCAGCGAATCGAACTCCGTGCCCATGCCGCGGATCATCACCGCCGAGCGACCGTCGAGCTCACGCAGCTTCTGGGTCTTCGACGGCAGTTCACGTCGAGAGATGAACGGCGGCAGGACGCGCACGATCGCAGGAACGTCGAAGCTCTTCTGGCGGGCGATCAGGCCCACGACGCTGCGACTGCGGATGGTGACTTTGTCACCGTGCAGGGCACCACGACGCACCGGCAGGAGCTGAGTGACCACCTGCGTGTTCTCCTCCGGCGCAAGGTCGAGCCGCGAACGGGTGCTCTTCGCCCCGGCACTGGGCGACCAAGCATCCCGGACGGCTAGGCGAAGTCGTCTGGGGGAGTCGTTGACCACTGTGAGAGTGGAATGGGTGGGGTCTCCCAACCGGACCATCGGTCCCGGTGTGCGCTGAAGGGAGGCCAACCTCGGCGGCGGTGTGAGGAAGAAGTCGACGAGCGCGAGGAGGACGATGATGCCGGCGACGATCAGCGCGCTGGTGAACCCCGGCATGAGCATGACGGGGATGATCCCAAGCAGGGTCAGCAGGAGCAGACGTGTGGTCATTCAGCGCGGGACTTCGGTGGTTGCGATGATCGAGTTGAGGACCTGATCGACGTTGAGCCCGTCCATCTGAGCCTCCGGACGCAAGATCACACGGTGGCCCAGAGTCATATGAGCGAGGGCCTTGACGTCGTCGGGTGTCACGTAGCCGCGACCTGACAACCAGGCATAGGCGCGTGCGGCACCGAGCATTCGGGTGGCGCCACGAGGGGAGACGCCCAAGGCCAGGGACGGTGCCTGCCTCGTGGCTCTGGCGAGGTCGACGATGTAGGTGATGACCTGTGGGGCGATGTAGATCTCGGCGATGCGCTCGCGCGCCTGCGCGATCATGGCCGCGTCGACGACCGGGGTCAGTCCCGCCTCGGCGAGGTGGGAGGCATCGAAGCCGTGGGCGTGACGGTTGAGGATCTCGAATTCCAGATCGCGTTCGGGCAGTCCGAGCACGAGTTTGAACAGGAAGCGGTCGAGCTGAGCCTCGGGCAGAGGGTAGGTGCCCTCATACTCCAGCGGGTTCTGGGTGGCAGCGACCATGAACGGTTCGGGCAGGGCACGGGACCCGCCGCCGACGGAGACCTGGTGTTCCTCCATGGCCTCGAGCAGAGCCGACTGGGTCTTGGGCGGGGTGCGGTTGATCTCATCGGCGATGAGGATGTTGGTGAACACGGGTCCGGCTCGGAACTCGAAGTTCGACACGGATGCGTCATAGACCAGCGAGCCGGTGACATCGCTGGGCATGAGGTCCGGCGTGAACTGGATGCGTGTGTTGTCGAGGCTGACCGAGGTGGCGAAGCTGCGCACCAAGAGGGTCTTGGCGACGCCGGGCACACCTTCGAGCAGGACGTGGCCCTGGCACAGGAGGGCGATGAGCATGCCGGTGACTGCTTCGTCCTGGCCGACGACGGCCTTGGCGATCTGCGTGCGCACATCGACGAATGCCTCGCGCAGCGGGTCGCGTTCCTGGGCCGGCTGCTGTGGGGCCTGCATCGGCTGAGCCTGCTGGGGCTGCGCCGGCTGCTGCGGCTGTTCCTGTGACGGGGCCTGTTGCGGCTGCGCCGGTTGCTGGGGCTGGGCGGAGTTCTCTCCCGGAGTCTGTGTCATGAGACCTCGCTTTCGATGAGGGTGAGCAGATGGACGATGTTCGCCAGATCTGAGTCGGTGTGGGGCACCGCGGAGGAGAAGACCGACTCGATTTGGGCCGGATCGCGGCCCGTGGAATTCGAGATGCCGACGATGATGTCAGTCAGGCCCGCCTCGGGTCCCAGCGCCAACCGCTTCGCAATGCGCAGCAGGGCACCCGTGCGCAGGGTGTGCAGGGCTCCGGTCCGGTCATGGCTGCGTGCAGCCAGAGCCGCTCGACCGTGCACCGTCTCCACTGCGGGAACGATCACCGGCAGGCGTTCGACGGCCAGGGGACCGAACCTGCGGCCGATGATGAGGAGGAGGACGATGATGCACGGAACCAGCCATACGGCTCCGGCGATGAACCAGCTGGGCACATAGTCCAGCGTCGATGGTGCCGATTCGGAGTCAGCGGACTCGGTGGGGTAGTAGACGACCAGATGGTCGGTCTGTGAGAGTTCGGAGAGTACCAGCGAGGCATGGCCCTCTTCGTCGATGCCGGCGTTGGTCGCCCAGGTGGAATTGCCGAGGACGGTGACGGGAAAGTCGCCCTTTCCTCCGCCGCCCTGGTCGACGATGAGCTGTCCGTGAGCCGATCCGGGAGTCACTGCGCCGCCGTCGATCTGCGAGACACCGGGACCGGCGAATGGGTAGCAGGCGCGAAGACCCTCGGTTCCCTTCCTGGCTTCGGCATACTCGTAGTCACCGGTCTCTACCGGGCCTGCAGCCTCGGCTGAGGGCACAGCACAATCTGGCTGTGAGATCTTATCCGGAGACGCCAGCGGACTGAGGCTGTCATTGACCGTGATGCGGTCGGTGAATTCCTGGACGGCATAGCCGGGGTCGATGAGCACGAGACGGTTGTCCTCGGCTGCCAGTTCGGACCGGAAGCCATCGATGTCGCCCTGGGAGAGCGTCTCGGCCTGCGTGGGAATCAGCAGTGACGTGTCGGGTTGTCCGGCGGCTTTATGGGCTGTGTCGAAATCCTCGGTGGTGGTGACGTCGACCCCCTGGTCGCGCAGGGTCTCGACCATGGCCTTCGTGCCGTCGCGTGAAGTGGAGTCGTAGTGCAGCGGGGCATCGGTGCCCCGGTCGGATGTCATCAGCATCGTCGCGATCACAGTGATGAGGATGGCGACGGCCGCGACGATCCATACCCCAGCCGATCTCAGGCGAGCCGTCACCGGCACGGCCGCACTGGAACGGGTTCCCCTGGTTGCGACGTCGATGAAGGCGCTCATGATGCCACCGCCGATCGCTGCCGAGGGTTCAAGGCGCTGAGCCTGCCATCGAGTGCCTGGAATTCGCCATAGGTTGTCTGCAGCGAATCGTCCGAAGTTCGGTCGCGTTCCTCACCGAAGAGGAGGTCGTTGAAGACGTTCGCCACGCGAGCCAGCTCTCGCCTGTGCTCGGGCAGGTGCTCTCCGGCGGTGCGGCTGAGTTCGCTGGCCGTCGACGCCGAATCGAGAGTCACGATCTGCTTCTGCGAGAGTACGGCGAAGATGGCACGGGCGGAATCGATGACCGCGGTCCTCATATCCCCACGTTCGGCAGCGGCCCGGGCGCTGTCCCTCCACGGACCGGGCTGCGGTGACGCAACAACGGGGTCGAATGCCGACAGCGGAAGGCTGGTCTTCTTCAGCCCGACGCGCCTGACTCGCCAGATGATCAGCGCGATGATGGCCGCGAGGGCTGCGACGACGATGAGCAGCAGCCATGGCGAGTTGCCGTCCAAGGCGGTGGAGACGAGTGAGTCCCAGATACTGCTGAGCCATTGTCCGAGCTGTTCCAAGGGTGTGAGATCGGTGTTCGAGTATTCGTCTTTGGATAGTTCGTCTTCGACCAATTCGCGGCCGGTTTCACGATCGATGGGGGAGCTGCTGAGGATGCTCATGCACTCCCCTCCTCACGGCGGATGAGAACCAGGTCGAAGCCTTCGGAGCGCATGCGCTGGTCGAAGTAGCAGACGCAGACGAGGCAGGAGAAGTAGGCGAAGAGGATCGCCGAGGATACGGTCGTCAAGATCAGGAGAGCGGCTCCGGCGACGACGGTGATGACCGTGATCGACGTGGAGGATGCGGCAGCGGTCCCGATGGCAAGCGTCGCGATGACGGTGAGGACCGAGACGAGCGGGGTGATGATGAGCTGGACCAATTGGTTGGACAGGAAGTAGCCGAGCCCCAGCTGGCCGAGGGTGCGCCAGAATCCTCGCCCGGTCAGCGTCCACGAACGGCGCAGTCCCGCACGCACGCCCAAGCCCTCGACGGCGATGGCCGAGCCGGTGAAGGCGAACCGCAGGTTGAGCCAGATCAGGGCGCACACCCACAGCCCCAGAGCGACGAGCGCGGTGACGATTGCAACAACCGGATTGTCGGCCAGGGCGAACAGAACTGAGGGAAGACTGAGTAGAAGCAGCAGGCCGAGGTTGACGGCACCCAGGAGCAGCGCGGCGAGAATGAGCGTCCACCGGCGCCCGTGCAGAGACCTCCACGACTGCGTCAAGGTGGTCTTGCGTGCCCCGAACGAGGCCTCGGCACCGCTGGCGGCCAGCCCGGCGAGGAAATGGGCCACGCCGAGGCTGAGCAGGCTGATCGCGAACGATCCCATCTGCGCGAGCAGGAAGAACCCGGACATCGCATCGTCATTGCTGACGATGTCGTTGAGGAAAGGCAGGAACTGCAGGACGACGAAGGTTCCCAGCGCGGTCAGAATCAGAGTCCAGAGCGTGAATACGATGAGAGCGGCACCGATGGTGAGGCCGGGAATGAACCTCAGCAACCGGAAACCGGAATCGAGCACCTCGAAGAAGGTCAGCGGTCGTTTGGCCAGGATTCCACGCGGGGAAGGCGGGTGCCATTCGTGATGCGTCGGGCCCTGATCTCGTCGTTGCCACTGACCGGTCTGCCAGTCGACCTCTGAGGTCCACGCATTCGATCGTCCCATCACCGAACAATCCTGCCATGTTTCGCGGCCCGACGCCGAGTCGAATCGCCCCCGAAGCTGTGTTCACGACATCTGCATTCAGCGGTGGGGGTGTCGAGGTCGAAAGATTGGACGCTCATAAGCGACAATGGGAGGATGAACGCTCGTATCCTCGTAGTTGATGATGACACGGCTCTGGCCGAAATGATCGGAATTGTGCTCAAAAGTGAAGGCTTCGAACCCTTCTTCTGTGCCACCGGCGATCAGGCTTTCGACGAATTCCAAAAGGTGAATCCGGACCTCGTCCTCCTCGACCTCATGCTGCCCGGGAAGGACGGACTCGAGGTCTGTCGGGAGATCCGGGAGATCTCCTCCGTGCCGATCATAATGCTCACGGCGAAATCGGACACCGTGGACGTCGTCCTCGGCCTGGAGTCCGGTGCCGATGACTACGTTCCCAAACCGTTCAAGCCCAAGGAGCTCATTGCCAGGGTGCGGGCCCGCCTGCGCATCTCCGAACCGCAGGCGCCGGAACTGCTCACCGTCGGCGATGTCGTTGTCGACGTCGCCGGTCACACGGTGACCAAGGGCGGTTCCCCGATCTCCCTGACCCCGCTCGAGTTCGATCTGCTGGTGGCGCTGGCCCGCAAACCCTGGCAGGTCTTCTCCCGTGAGACCCTGCTCGAAGAGGTGTGGGGCTACCGGCATGCGGCGGACACCCGTCTTGTGAACGTGCACGTGCAGCGACTGCGTTCGAAGATCGAGCGTGACCCGGAGAAGCCGGACATCATCGTGACCGTTCGCGGCGTGGGATATAAGGCAGGCAGAGCGGCGTGAGTCCCACCTCGGCTGTGGGCGGAGCGATCCGCACCGCAGCCTCGGCGGTCCAGACGTTCTGGAGGTTCCTCCTCCGTTCGTTCAGCCATTCCCTGCAGCTGCGGATCGTCGTCCTCACCATCGTCCTCACCTCCGTGGCCATCTTCGGAGTGGGGACGTACATGTCCCAGCAGATCTCACGTGGCCTCTTCGACACCCGGCTCCAGTCCCTGTCCTCTCAGGCCGGGACCATCGTCTCCGAGCTGCGCAGCCTCGCCCCCGTCGACGGGCAGGCGGTGACTCAGGAGAACCTGAGCTCTCAGCTCTCTTCGATCTACAACCGCTCCACCGGTTCCGTGTACTCGCTGTCGTTGGAGCCCAGTGATCCGAACTCATCGTTCTCAACCGTCAGTGCGGGGAAGACGGAGTCTGATGGCTCCGCCGTCGAGGTGCCCGCCACCGATGAGCTCAAGGAGGCCATCGGCAAGGCCCCGACCGATGACATGCTCTACCAGTCCGTGGCCCTTCCCGACGGTTCCGGTCCCGGTCTGCTGATCACTCAGGAACTCCAGATCCCAGGTGCCGGTCAATTCCAGCTCTATTATCTGGGTGACCTGTCCGAGCAGCAGGACACCCTCGACTTCGTGCAGCGTTCGATGCTCGTCGCAGCCCTTGTCCTCGTCGTTCTCGTCGGTGCTGTGGCCTGGATCGTCACCCGGCTCGTGGTGACTCCGGTTCGCACCGGCGCCGAGGTGGCACGTCTGATCGCCGATGGTGACCTGGACGAGCGCATGCCGGTTCACGGCAATGACGAGATCGCGGTGCTGGGGGAGTCCTTCAACGACATGGCCGACACTCTGCAGCATCAGATTCAGCAGATGGAGCGACTCTCCGTCCTGCAGCGACAGTTCGTCTCCGACGTCTCCCACGAGCTGCGCACACCCCTGACCACGATCCGGGCCGCCGCAGACCTCATCTACGATGCGCGCGACGACCTCGATCCGGTCACCTCCCGCAGCGCGGAACTGCTGAACTCGCAGGCGGAGAGGTTCGACAATCTCCTCTCGGACCTGCTCGAGATCTCCCGCTACGACGCCGGTGCCGCCGCCCTCGTGGCCAAGCCCGTCGATGTTGGGGCCATCGTGACCTCGATCATCGAAACGGTGTCGATGGTGGCTGACCAGATGTCGACGAACATCGTCGTCCACGCCCCGTCCTCGCCGGTGATGGCCGAGGTCGACCGCGTGCGCATCACCCGTATCGTGCGCAACCTCGTCGTCAATGCGATCGAACACGGAGAGTCCAATCCGATCGACATCTATGTCGCCTCCAACGCCGAGGCGGTGGCCGTGAGCGTGCGTGACCACGGGGTGGGCATGAACGAAGAGCAGGTCGAGCACGTCTTCGACCGCTTCTGGCGTGCGGATCCCGCCCGCAAACGCACCTTGGGCGGTTCTGGTCTGGGGCTGGCCATCTCGCTCGAGGACGCTCACCTGCACAACGGCTGGCTGCAGGTCTGGGGCAAATTGGGAGAGGGCTCGTGTTTCCGCCTGACCATTCCACGCCGTCCAGATCAGGAGATCACGTCCTCACCTCTGCCTCTGCCGCCACGAGATGCGCAGATCCAGGGTGCCGCCCTGGTGGCCGGCCCGCTGTCCTCGGACGGTTCCGTGCGGATCCAGACGGGCTCGATTCCCATCGTGGTCGAGACCGGTCAGACTGGCCCCGCCCACGACGGCTTCGTCGATGAGCCTGAGGTCATCAGCGGTGATTCGGCCATCATCGACGACGGCACCGATATTGACACCGACTCCGACGACGAGACACTTGATGTCGACGAGGCTGGCACAGCCACGGAGGTCAGTGACGACCCGGATGCCGCGAATGACTCTGAGGCGCGCAAGGGTTCTGAGACTCGCAAGGACTCGGATACCGGGAGGGACTCGGAGGGCGAGCCCGACTCCGACGCCGAGGCAGGCAGCAGTGAGCCCGAGCCCGACTCTGCTGGCGACGCCGAAATTCACATCGACATGGACACCGTTTGGCACCCCAGCACCACTCCCGAAGGAGGATCGAAGTCATGAAGACTCCCCGCCGTAGGAAGAGTCTGCAGATGCTCATCCTCGCCATCTTCGCCACCATGGCGCTGGGAGCCTGTTCCTCGATCCCGAGCAGTTCGCCCGTCGGTCACATCAAAGCGGGATCCGGTGACCCCGGAGCCAGCAGCGCCCGTATCCCTGACGGCCCTGAACCCGGTGACAGCATCGGTGAGATCGTCCGCGGATTCTTAGCAGCCGGTGCGGGTACCGGAAACAACTTCTCCGTCGCCAAGTCCTTCCTCACCGAGGCCGAGGCCCAGGAATGGAATCCGCAGGAGTCGGTGTCAATACTGCCCAACGACACCGATCTGGACTCGCTCAACGCCGGAGTCACCTCCGACAACAAAACGCTGACGATGTCGGCCCCGGTCGTCGGGCTCGTCAACTCCTCGGGCATCTACAATTCCACCAAGCCGGGAACTCAGTCGAACATGGAGTTCTCGCTGCGTCAGGAGAACGGGGAGTGGCGCATCGCCTCGGCGCCCGATGGTCTGCTCATCTCCGAGACAGAGTTCCAGACGATCTTCCTCAACTACTCGCTGCAGTTCTTCACCTCCGACTACTCCTACCTAGTCCCGGACTCCCGGTGGTTCCTCCGGTCCTCGTCAACACCGACGGCGCTCATCAACGAACTCCTCAGCGGACCGGCCTCGTACCTCTCGAGCGCGGTCGTGACCGCAATCCCTGATGGTGCGAAACTCAGCGACACCAACGTGGTGACCATTGAGAACGGTGTTGCGCATATCGCCTTGGGCAGCCAGGGAGATGCGCCGACAGACAGAGAGAAGGGGCTGATCCGACAGCAGATCGCGTCGACGCTCAAGGTCATCCCCTCCATTTCGAGCATCGAGCTGACCATCGGCGGACAGCTCGTTTCGGAGAGTCTGCAGCCGAAGACCGATTCCTCCGTCCAGGTCGACGGTCCACCCGTGGTGCTGTCCCAGGACCGGCTCTCACGCATCTCCGGCACGACAGTGGCCAAGGTCGAGAACAGCCCGAATCTGGCTAAGGCCAAAGCCAGCGATCCAGCCGTGTCCTTCGACGATTCGCTCTACGTCTACCTGCAGAACTCCGGTAAGGAGCTCATGCGGCTCAAGGCCGATACCGTTGATGCGACTCCGATCTTCAAGGGCAAGAAGCTCGTCCGCCCCAGCATCGACCGGTTCAACACGGTGTGGACCGGAGAACGCGATAACAAGGGCAAGCTCACCGCCATCGGCGAAGACAGCAAGGAGTACTCGATCGCCACGGACTTCCTCTCCGGTCGAGATCTCATCGACCTCGAAGTCTCACGCGACGGGACACGGATCGCGCTGCTGAGCCGGCACAAGGGCGAACCCTCACGCATCGACGTCGTCGGCATCCCGCGTGACAAGGCGGGCAACCCCTCCAGCGCTGTGTCCGATGCCCTGATCGAGGTTGGATCGAACTTCGACGAGGTCAAGGACATCTCGTGGGCGGGATCGACGTCGCTGGTGGCCATGGCTGCGATGGAAGGCGATGAGGTCCAGCCGTTCCGCATCGGTGTCACCGGACCTCCGGCGCAACTGGGAGAGGTCCCCGACGGCAGCCGCATCGCCTCGGGCGAGGACGGACGTTCGATTCTCGTGACGAGCTCATCAGGTGAGATCTACTCCTACAATTCCAACGCCTGGCAGAAGCTCGTCGACATCACGGCCAAAGACCCCTCCTATCCGGGCTGAGGTGCGCAGCGCGGCGAGGTAGATTTCTCCCATGGGCCTGCTCACCGGATTCGGCGAACTCTTCCTGCCCCGCCGGTGCGCCGGCTGCGGGCGGGAGGACGTCTCATTGTGTACGGCCTGTCTGCATCTCCTCGGCGGCATCCCGCGCGCCATGGAACCTCGATACGGTCAGATTCCCGTCGTCGGCGTCTCGGAATACAGCACCCAGATTTCTCATATGGTGGTCAACTTCAAAGACAACGGACGCCGCGACATTCTCGACCCGCTAGCCCTGGCACTTGCACGCTCCATCACCGCGGCCTTGGAATTGGCTCATCATTCGGGTGGGAGGGTCAGACTGTTTCCCGCGCCGAGCTCCCCGCAGGCGCTGCGTCGTCGAGGTCGTTCCCATACGGCGGCATTGGCCAGACGCGCCGCGCAGCTGGTTCCCGAACTGTCACTGGAGGTCATCGATGTGCTCCTCACCAGACACCACCATGATCAGGTCGGTCTGGGAGCACATGCCAGGGAGGCCAATGTGGCCAGATCGCAGTATCTCAACCCGACGATCCTGGACTCAGCGATTGGGCGACCAGGCGGCGAAACGGAGTCGGAATCGGGTGTGGATCTTCTCATCGATGATTTCTCAACCACCGGCGCAACCTTGGCAGAAAGCGCAAGGGTATTAGCATCGGTGCAGATCAGACCCGCTGCAGGAGCCGTTCTCGGTCTCGGCCGCGGGGGCACTCGATTTGTCTCTCCCTTTACTGTATAACGGTGTTTACCCATCCAAGGGAATGGGATCGGATGAATCCGAAGAACGAGTCGCTAAGGACGCATCATGGACATTGTTGTCAACGGACGTCAACTGACCATCTCCGACAGTTTTCGGGCCCACATTGAGGACAAGATCGCCAAGGTCGAGCAGCTCGCACCGCGAGCGCAACGAGTCGAAGTGCACGTTGCTCACGAGAAGAACTCTCGTCAGCCCGAAACCAGCGAACGAGTCGAACTCACTGTAGTGGCGAAGGGACCGGCCATTCGCGCCGAAGCCATGGCAAGCGACAAGTATGCGGCATTGGATCTGGCCTGGGCGAAGCTCGTCGAACGATTACGGCGTGCCAGGGACCGCAACAAGGTTCCTCGAGCCGGCCACCATCGGAAGGAATCGACCGCAGAGGCACTCGCGAAGATGCCCGTGGCCGATTCGCTCGTCCCCGAGGATGGCGAGGCGATCGACGCGAACGCGTCCGCGAACAACGATCAGACGAACGGTCGGATCAAGGCTGAAGGCGATTCGCCGGTGGTTCTGCGTGAGAAGACGTTCAACGGCTCACCCATCGGCATCGAGGAAGCACTCAACCGGATGGAGCTCGTCGGACACGACTTCTACCTGTTCATCGACGAGGAGTCGAGCAAACCCTCCGTCGTCTACCGCCGCAAGGGCTGGAGCTACGGGGTCATCGCCCTTGACCCGGAGCTCGAGCCAGTCGCCGACTGAGCCGAAATCGACAGTGCTGACTCAGGCTGAGGGGCACTGATTCGAACTCAGATAAGAATACGAACACGATCGCCGAGGTGGGAGGGCCCACCTCGGCGATCTGTGTCTGTGGATATGTCGGTGGTGTTTCAGGCTCGTGTACCCTCACGTCCCCAGGTGACCAGTCGCCACAGCCTCTCCAAGGGGCCCTGCCCGACGAAGCGCAGCCATAGTGCGGAGACGATGATCTGGATGATCATGATGCCGAGGCAGATGAGGACGCCTGCCAGGTATCCGCCATGGTCATCGAACTGGGTCAGGTCGGGCTCAATGGCCTTCACGCCCAGAATGAGCAGTGTGGCTCCGATGTAGTTGCTCAGCGCCATCCGACCCAGCTGTGCGAAGACCTGCCTCAGAACCGCCTCGGCGGGGGTGAGCATGAGCAGCATGACGATGACGACGAGGCACAGGGCCATGGTGATGCCGAGGCCGGCTGTGATCCACATGTGCACCTGGCGGGTGATGTAGTCGGTGAGCAGGAATCCGGTGACGGAGATGGCGGCGCTTGCGGCTCCGATCAGGGCCAGCCGGCCGGGATGGCGCAGTGCGCGGCGGATGGTGTCTGCGTAGCCGGCGGCGAAGCCCAGCAGGAAGAGTCCGGGGATGATCACCTGGCCACCGCCGAACCAGACCCCGGCGGTCAGAAGCACCCCTCCGGCGATCGATGTGGTCGCGGCCAGTGCGCGGGCTGGAATCCACGTCGCGGGCAGAAGGATGACGATCGCGACGATTGCATAGGGCAGCAGAGCCTCACCGGGCTGCAGGAACGCGTGGCCGACGCCGAGGAGGGCCAGGAACAGGAAACGGCGCAGCAGTGCGAGCCTGGGTCTGGGACTGCGGGCCCTGGCCGAGTTCCACATGATGCCGAAGCCGATGCCGAAGAGCAGAGAGAAGATCGGGAAGAACCTGTTCTGCACGAAGTCCTGTTCGAACCTGTAGAAGCTCTGGACAGCGCCGGTCTCGGTGACTGCGTCAAGGCCGAACAGCGGCGGCAGATTGACGATCATGATGCCGCACAGCGCAATACCGCGTATGACGTCGAGGGCCGCGATGCGGGATCTGGGTGCAGTGCGTGAGCTGTGGGGCTCGGTCGTGGTGCGTGTGGGGGAGTCGGTCGGTGCTGTGGACGGGTGGCCGCTGGTGTCTGAACTCATGTGTTCCATCCTGGTTCACCCCGCCCGCCGCCGACATCGGCACAATGGCCGGACTCCGCGATCAGGGGTCAGCCATTCGGCCGATTCATCGCCCCGAATTCATTGCCCCGGACTCCCACATCCGTGCAGCGATCTCGACCCGGTTGCGGGCACCCAGGCGCGTCTGGATGCTGCCCAGATGAGACTTCACGGTCCCCAGCGAGATATAGAGCTCGGCACAGATCTCCTGGTTCGTCCGCCCCCGCGCCACGAGGCGAGCGACGTCGTTCTCCCTTTCGCTGAGTCCGGCGAGGCGGTCCTCGCCCGTTCTGGTGTCCTGGGCGCGGCGGCTGAGCAGATCCAGGGTCAGCGACGGTGAGATCAGCGCGTCGCCGTTCGCGGCGGCCCTGACTGCGGCCAGCAATAGGTCCGGGCCGGCATCTTTGAGGAGGAATCCGCTGGCGCCGCCGGCCAGGGCCGCATCGACGTAGTCGTCATCGTCGAATGTCGTGACCATGATGACCTTGGAGATCGGCGTCAGCCGGGGCAGGGCGGCGAGCCCGTCGAGCTTGGGCATGCGGATGTCGAGGAGGATGACATCGGGGCGTTCGCGTTTGGCCAAGGCGATGGCATCGACGCCGTCAGAAGCCTGCCCGACCACGGTGATCGACTCATCGGCGTCGAGGATGAGGGAGAACCCCATCCGCACCATTTCCTGATCATCGACCAGCGCCACCGTAATCACGATCGTCCTCCGTCGGCTCGTGTCGGACTCATCCCTGAACTCACGGGTTCAAGGGTAACCGAGTCTCAAGCACCCAGCCCCCGTCGTGACTGGGCCCGGCGAACAGATCCCCGCCGAGGTGGTCGACCCGTGTGCGCAGCCCGTGGAGCCCGGTTCCGCTGCCGGCCCCGATCCCACCAGCACCGGTCCCGCCTGCACTGGGGCCGTTGATCACGGTGAGGATGATGTCACGACGTGACCCGTCATCGGGCATCGACGAGGTGGTGGTGAGCAGCCGGACCGTGATCGGGACGCGGGACCCGGCATGGCGACGGATGTTCGTCAGTGCCTCGGCCAGCACCCGGTCGAGGACGGGCCAGATGGTGGTGGGGACCGCCTCGGTATCGGTGCCGTTGAGGTCGAGGGTGAGGTCCTCAGCCTCGGCGAAGCCATTCGCCCGGTCGACGAGCCCCTGGAGGCCGGAGACGACGGGGGACCGGGCACCGGAATTGCCGGGGACGGACGTGGTGTCTGAGACCAACGACCGGATCTCCTCCAAGGCACGTGTGCCTGACTCCTCGATCTTGGACAGGGCAGTCCTGAGTATCCCGGCGTCCTCGCTGCGGGCCGCGGCTTGGGAGAGGACGACGATCCCGGTCACCTCGTGGGCGACCAGATCGTGGAGTTCGGTGGCCATCCGACGTCGCTCCGCCTCGGCGGCGGTGGCCTGACGTTCGAGCAGGGACCGGTCGACCATGCGCAGCAGGAGGCCCAGGGACAGACTCGCCACGATCACCGTCGAGGCACCGAAGGCGAAGGTGATCCCGTCGGGTATGAGGCCGGGGACGACGACGTTGCCCACCGAGAGCAGGATGAGCAGCAGCAGCTGGAGGCCAGTGGCGAACCAGCGGGAGAGCATGACCACAGTCACCAGGCTCAGCCACATCACAGTCGGGCTCAGGGTCGACGCTGCCGCGACCGGGATGAGCGCGAGGATCAGAGCGAGCGCGGCGAACGGCAGCAGTGAGATCTGAGGCCTCGTGACCCCGGCGGCAGCTCTTTGGGTGCGGATGAGGATCGGGAGCGCGGTGGCCAGCGCAAACAGATCGGCGATGATCACCAACCAACCCGAGCCGGTGAGCACCTCTAAAGCGAAGGTCAGAGGCAGGGGGAGGAGCCACAGCCACGTGATCACAGTCTTCATCGCATCCCAGTCTAATCGGGGCGGGTGTGCAGCGGCGCGGTGGAACTTCAGGTCGTGGGGGTTGACTGGTCGCTGTCGTGGGAAGAACGGTATTCGAGTTCGACGACCACGCCGGTCTTGGTTACGGCTGCTCCGTGCTCGCTCACGCCTTCCTCGACTTCGATCTCGCCGGCCAGTTGTCCGTCGGCGAACAGTCGCAGCGTGCGGTCCTTGACCTCGGAGGTGTAGGTGACCTTTGTGCCGTTGACCATCGCGGAGTCGGTGAACGATCCGTCCGCGCGCTCATTCGGGTCGACGTCTCCTGCGGGATGGTCGCAGGTCACGAAGCGTGTGAGACGGTCTGCCCGACCGTGGCTGAGACGGTGGACGAGCAGCTGGTCCTTGTTGGTCCCGGCCTGCAGCGCAAGATCGACGTAGGTGAGGTCCACGGAGTCCTGGATGGCGAAGAGGATGTATAGGCGACCATGGACGTCGATCCCGGTGGAGTCGACTCCCTGGTCATCGAGATAGTCCTCGACCTGGTTTTCGAGTGAGAGCTTCGACTGGTGTTCCCAGACGAAGAGTCCTCCGATGGCAATTGCGATGATGGAGGTGAGAGCGATGATGGCCTTCTTCATGATGTGTCCTGGTGCCTTTCGTGGGGGAGTTGTGGGTGTCGTGGTGACAATGACCATCCTTCCGGCAGACGGTCGTGCCGCCTTCGGCCGAACGGCTGGTTCCGATCGGCCGGATGGACGGATTTCCGTGCCGTGTCAGTGCGGTGGCCTACTGTGGGTCCATGCAGAAGATGACACTGTCGGCAGCACGCAGGACTGCAATCGCTGCAACGGGCCTCGACCGGCCGCGCCCGGCCCAGGTGACGGCACGACACCTGAAATCGACCTTTGCCAGATTGGGTCTGACCCAGATCGACTCGGTCTCACGCGTCGTCCGAGCCCACTACCTGCCCTTCTTCTCGCGTCTGGGTCCGTATCCGCGGGAGACCCTCGACCGCCTCCTCTACACGGCGCCGAGGATGGGCGTCGAGTACTGGGCCCACGCGGCGGCGTTCGTTCCGCCTGAGACCTGGCGCCACTTCGAGCAGAGTCGCACCGAGTGGTGGCGCAATGACTACGGGCAGCGGCATCCCGAGAGCGGTGCGGCGTTCCGCGAACTCCAGGCTTCCGTCCTCGATGCCCTGGAAGACGGACCCAAGACTGCGCGTGGAGTCGCCGATGTCGTCGATCATGAGATCCCCGAACGGCATCGCGGCCATTGGGGCTGGAATCCCAGCCAGGTCAAGATGGCCCTTGAGGCGCTGTTCGCCGGGGGAACAGTGAGCGCCACCGGCCGCAATGATCACTTCGAACGGATCTATGCGCTGCCGCCCGACGTCAGCGATGTCCTGCCGCAGACGCCGCTGGCCTATGGGCCCAGCCAGACACCGGAGCTGAGCCTCGTCGACCCGGCGGCTTCTCGTCAGCGGGGCATCTCAGGCACGGAGAACAACGTCCTCGAGCTCACGAGGATCGCCGCGAGAGCCCTGGGTATCGCGCGTCCGGGCTG
Source organism: Brevibacterium sp. BDJS002 (assembly GCF_028201555.1). Taxonomy (NCBI): domain Bacteria; kingdom Bacillati; phylum Actinomycetota; class Actinomycetes; order Micrococcales; family Brevibacteriaceae; genus Brevibacterium; species Brevibacterium sp. BDJS002. The sequence goes on from NZ_CP116392.1 coordinate 1,721,323, forward strand.
CGTGGCGGACTACTTCCGCCAGCAGCGCGCCCCCACGGACGAGGCGATCAGGACTCTGCTGGAGACCGGCGAGCTCATCGAAGTCGACGTCGAGGGCACCCGTGCTCTGAAGTGGCACACAGCGAGGACCCCGCGCCGAGTCGACGCACGTGCACTCCTGGCTCCGTTCGACCCTCTGGTCTTCTACCGGCCGCGGATCGAATGGCTCTTCGACTTCCACTATCGGATCGAGATCTACACTCCGGCCAAGGACCGAGTGCACGGGTACTATGTGCTGCCGTTCCTCCTCGGCGAACGCCTCGTCGGTCGAGTTGACCTGCACCGGGACCAGGCAGCCGATACGCTCCGGGCGCTGAAGGTGACGTGGGAGCCCGGTGAAGAGCATCAAGAGGAACTGGCGCTGGAGCTGTGCGAAATGGCGAAGTGGCTCGGATTGGGTGCCGTGGATATGAGCGGTACTCACCTGCCATTAAGCTAGGGAATATAGAGTCGTTCGAGTTGTTGTCAGGCATTCATGCCGATTAGGAGAAAAGTGGCTAATTTCCTCGAGAAGCTTCTGCGCACCGGTGAGGGACGCACGCTGAAGAAACTCCGCCAGTACACGGAAGCGATCAATGCGCTGTCCGAGGAGTTCAGCGAGATGTCAGACGCTGAACTGCGAGAGGAAACAGATCGTTTCAAGAAGCGCTATCAGGAGGGGGAGACCCTCGACTCGCTGCTTCCGGAAGCCTTCGCCGCGGTGCGTGAGGCCTCGGGCCGCACCCTGGGCATGCGCCACTTCGACGTCCAGCTCATGGGCGGGGCGGCACTGCACTTGGGCAACATCGCCGAGATGAAGACCGGTGAAGGCAAGACGCTCGTCGCCACGGCACCGGCCTATCTCAATGCGCTCACCGGCGGGTCCGTGCACGTCATCACGGTCAACGACTACCTGGCGACCTATCAGTCCGAACTCATGGGCCGTGTGTTCCGGTTCCTCGGTATGGAGACAGGCTGCATCCAGGCGAACATGTCCTCGGACAACCGTCGCAAACAGTACGCCGCAGACATCACCTACGGGACGAACAATGAGTTCGGCTTCGACTACCTGCGCGACAACATGGCCTGGTCGGCCGACGAACTGGTCCAGCGCGGACACGCCTTCGCGATCGTCGACGAGGTCGACTCGATCCTCATCGACGAGGCGCGCACCCCGCTCATCATCTCCGGTCCAGCAGAAGGCGACGGCAACCGCTGGTACGAAGAGTTCGCCAAGGTCGTCAAGCGCCTCAAGACCGACCGTGACTACGAAGTCGATGAGAAGAAGCGCACCGTGGGTGTGCTCGAACCCGGCATCGAACGAGTCGAGGACTACCTGGGCATCGGCAACCTCTACGATGCGGAGAACACCCCGCTGATCAGCTTCCTCAACAACGCGATCCGCGCGAAGGAGCTCTTCAAGAAGGACAAAGACTATGTGATCCTCGACGGCGAAGTGCTCATCGTCGACGAACACACCGGTCGTGTGCTCAAGGGACGTCGCTACAACGAGGGTCTGCATCAGGCCATCGAGGCCAAGGAGAACGTCAAGGTCCAGGCTGAGAACCAGACCCTGGCGACGATCACCCTGCAGAACTTCTTCCGTCTCTACGACAAGCTCTCGGGCATGACCGGTACAGCCGAGACCGAAGCTGCTGAGTTCATGGCGACCTATAAGCTCGGCGTGGTCCCGATCCCGACGAACAAGCCGATGCAGCGCATCGACCAGTCCGACCTCGTGTACAAGAACGAGGTCGCGAAGTTCGACGCCGTCGTCGACGACATCGCCGAACGCCACGAGACCGGACAGCCGGTGCTAGTGGGCACCACCAGCGTGGAGAAGAGCGAATACCTCTCCAAGCACCTGAAGAAGCGCGGCATCCGTCATGAGGTGCTCAACGCGAAGAACCACGCGGGTGAGGCCTCTATCGTGGCAATGGCCGGTCGGAAAGACGCCGTGACAGTGGCGACGAACATGGCCGGCCGCGGTACCGACATCATGCTCGGCGGCAACGCCGAGTTCATCGCCGTGGCCGAGATGGAGAAGCGGGGCTTGGACCCGCAGGAAGACGCAGAGCAGTACGAAGCGGAATGGCAGGACGTCCTCAAAGCCGCAGAGAAGCGAGTCAAGAGCGAAGCCGAAGAGGTCGTCGAGGCCGGTGGCCTGTACGTCCTGGGCACCGAACGTCACGAATCCCGGCGCATCGACAACCAGCTGCGGGGACGTTCGGGACGTCAGGGTGACCCCGGCGAGAGCCGCTTCTACCTCTCACTGACCGATGATCTGATGCGACTCTTCGGCTCCGGTGCCGCTGAACGGATCATGGCCACCGCCAATGTTCCCGACGACGTCCCGCTGGAATCCAAGATGGTCTCCAGAGCGATCCTCTCCGCGCAGTCGCAGATCGAACAGCGCAATGCCGAACAGCGCAAGAACGTCCTCAAATACGATGACGTGCTCAACCGCCAGCGCACAGTGATCTACGACGAGCGTCGCAGCGTTCTCGACGGGGCGGACCTGGAAGACCAGGTCTCGAAGTTCCGCGAGGAGGTCATCGACGCCTATGTCGCCGAGGCGACCACCGGTCCGGTCGAGGACTGGAAGGTGGGCGAACTCTTCGAAGCACTGGGCAAGATCTATCAGCCCTCCATCACCGAAGAGGACCTGGCCGACGAGGTCGGCGGAATCGGAAACCTGACGAAGAACCGTCTCAACCGTGAGATCCAGTCCGACATCGAGGTGTTCTACGAGCAGCGCGAAGAGGCTCTGGGCGAAGAGGCAACCCGTGAACTCGAACGACGGGTCGTGCTCTCGGTCATCGATAAACGGTGGCGCGAACACCTCTACGAGATGGACTACCTGAAGAACGGCATCGGTCTGCGGGCCATGGCGCAGAAGGATCCGCTGGTGGAATACCAGCGCGAAGGCTTCGACATGTTCAAGACCATGCAGGATGGGATCAAGGAGGACGTCGTCCGCCTCACCAATACCCTGGAAGTGACCGTGAACCGGGCCGACGATGCAGCCGACGATGACTCCGAGGTCGAGGTCGATGCGGCAGAGCTGCGTCACACCACGCCCAAGATGCAGCTGTCCGCTCCGTCCGAGGACGGCTCATCCTCGATGTCTGAGTCCGAGGGTGACGAGGCCGGAGCCGAGCAGCCGGCCAACCGTGCCGAGCGTCGTGCGAAGAAGAAGGCGAAGAGCTGATTCTTCGGCTCTGACAACGAATTCACATCGTCTGCAGAGCAGTCATCGTCCACCGGGTGGTGAGCAGTTCCAAGCGAATTGCCACCGCCCGGAAGCGACTCTGGGTGCGGACGATGACAGTGACTTCGGCGACGTCACCGGTGACACGACAGACTCGCGCATTGCCAGCCTGCAGCGTTCGAGATGGCCCGAGCTCACCCACCGGCTTGGCCGGCGCCACCTCGGCACGCAGCTGGGCCCGCTGATCGATCTTCTCCAGCAGTCCCCGGTCGACCCAACGGGAGATGGAATCGCTGCGCCGTATGCCAGCGAAGATCTCCAAGCACGCCACCGCCAATGAGGTTGCGGTGGCTGCGATGCGGCTGTCATCCCGATCCGCTGCGACCTGGGTCGTCTTTGCCGCTGGGGCAGTGCCGATCCGGTTCTGTCGTGAGTTGGCAGGTGGCGTGTTTGCCACTCGTGGGCGTGAAAGCACCAGTGGGGCGGTCATGGCTGGATCTCCAATCGTTGGCCGGGCATGATGAGGTTCGGATTCGTGCCGATGACGTCCTTGTTTGCTGAGTAGATGTCATCGACGATGTCTTGGGCGGTGCCACCGGATGAGGGCTGGCTGATTGCGATCGACCACAGGCTTTCCCCGACGCCGACGATATGAACGCCGACCTCGTCGTCGGCACCTGGTGGAGCCGAGTCGTCGCTGTCTGCAGCTGGGTCAGGACTGTCTGGATCAGGGTCAGGGGCACCGGTGTCGGCCGCTGGTCCACCCTGGTCAGGGGAGGGAGGACGCGTCGGACCTGATGAGTCGGAGTCAGCAGGCGGTGGAACTGTCGGCCAGCCGGGGTCCAGCGAGGGATCGTCGGCGACTGCAGTCGGCCAGCCCGGATCGAGCGCGGCACTCGGCCCGTCCGGATCGGGCGCGGCACTCGGTGCGGCATTCGTTGCGGCAGCGGCGGCGTAGTGAGCGTCTCGTGGAGGTGCGCCCTCCGGCAGGGGAGAGGCCTGTGCCGCGTGAAGCGTCAGGCTCGCCGAGGCCACAGCGAGAACACTCGAACGCAGCACGGCGGGCACGATGCGCAGGACCGTCCCTGTGGCCAGTGTTCTCACCCGACCTCGGGGCAGGAGCCTGATCAGCATCGTCAGCAGAGACACCACACCGAGCCGAGACGACAGCGCCGCAGCTGTGCCGACGATGATGAGGATGACGAGATCGGTGGTGCTGCGTGGCTCTGGGAGCTGAACCCACGCGGTGATGAACGCACCGATCAGACAGAGCCACGAGATGGTGCAAGCTGCCAGCAGATACATGAAAGCGATCCTTCATTGGAAACGTACACCAATGATGTCGGTAGATAACGTTTGATGTCAATAGACAAATATAACTACAGTAGTGTAGTTCTCATGTACGGGTCGGAATCCCTTGCCTCACGCTCGTCACTGCGGCAGGCTTCAGATCATGGACGATCGGATCGACGCTCTCCTTGCGGATGTCGAAGCAATGCACGCGTCTCGGGAGATCCACGCCAGGCGTGGGGAGTTCGGTGATGAACTCGCGGTCCATGCTGCGCAGCGCACCCTGCTCGAGCGGATGCGTGGAACGCTCGGTCAGCCGGTTCAGGTAGTGGTTGCTGACCGGGAGATATCCGGGACCGCCGTGTTCCTGGGCGATGGAATCTTCGTCATCGCCGGCGTCGAGACAGTGGTCGTGGCCATCGACTCGATTCGAGAGATTCGCACCCGTTCCCGACGGCACAGATACGAACCCGGTGCCTTGGAGCGGTTGGGGATGGCGTCTGCGCTGAGGCGCCTGGCCGCCGATCACGAGGAGATCTCGCTGGAATTGGCGGGGGATGGTGGGACTATTCGTGGGCGCAGCGACATGGTCGCCGCCGACTATGTTGAGATCTCAGGTCGGATCATTCCGCACCGAGCGATCGTGCTGGTGCGTGCCAGGACCAACCCATTCGCCTAGGCAGTGCTGACGGTTCGAGCGCTGCGGTGCGCTCAGTCTTCGAGCGAGCCGGTCTTGATCTCGTGCTCGGTGCGTTCATACATCCGCTGGATGTACGCTTCGATCTCGGTCTTCTCCACACGCCACTGTCCGCGTCCGCCGACTTTGATGGCGCGCAGGTCGCCGGTGCGGACCAGGGCCCGCGCCTGAGCGATCGAGACATTGAGCAGATCGGCCACATCGGTGAGCGGCAGGAAGCGATTTTCGACGACCATGAGGGCCCCTTCTCATTCCAGGTGACTGATTGCTTGGTGACTAATTTTGCCAAAACCATTGCTTTGACCTCGTTTGGTGTTCAATACTATCACTCAGAAACAGTTCCTGTCATGGGAAATTTTCCAAAGGTGGAGATGCAATGGAGCTCTCAAAACGAATTCGTCGGCCCAAGTGGACCGATGCCAGACTGCTGGTCGGAGCGGTCCTCGTCGTCGTGGCCATCGTCGCGACCTATCTGCTCATCAGCGCCGCGAATGCGACGACCCGCGTGTGGGCCAGCGCCTCGCCTCTGGTCCCAGGTCAGGTGGTCAGTGCGGACGATCTGACGATTGCGGAGGTGAACCTGGCAGACATCGGAGACAAGTACCTCTCGGCCGACGCAGGAATCCCGGATCGCTCGAGTGTGCGCACGGTCATCGCCGCCGGTGAGCTGCTGCCAGCCTCGGCGCTGGCGCCCGTCGCGGAACTCGACGGCAGAATTGTGGCCATCGATGTCGCGGGCTCTGTCCCGACGGTCGTGGACACCGGCAGCCTGGTCGATGTCTGGGCGCAGCCGGAGTCGAAGGGGCTCGATGATGAGGGCATCGACCCAGAGCAGATCGTGACCTCGGCACCGGTGTCGAACATCTCCCGTGAGGTGGGCAGCTTCGGTGTCGGAGACGGTGCCAGGATCGAGGTCTTCGTCGCCAGCACTGAACTCTCCGATGTCCTCGGAGCCCTCGACGGCAACAGCGTGCTCTCCGTTGTCGGCGCCCCCGCTGAAGTCAAGGCCGAGGGCGGCCAGTCATGACGCAGGTCCTCCTGGCTGTGGACTTCGAATTCGATCTCATCCTGTTCGAACTCCTCAGTGAGGTCGACGATTTCACCATCGTCGCCCGCCCCGCGGACGAGGTCGAACTGCTCGCATTGTGTCGGACCGGCAGCGCCGACGTCGTCATCGTCGGGCAGTATTTTCCGGGCCTCGACGCGCAGGTCATCGCATCGATCCTGGCAACGGGGACGGCGGTGCTGGGGTTCGGCAATGACACCGCGGCATTGACGGCACTCGGCATCAGCACCAGCGTCCCGTCGAATGCCGATGCTGAGACCGTCGCCCAGGCGCTCAACGACACTCGCGACTCCACTGTTGTTCCGCCGCGGCCCATCGCCCCACCTGGGTCGGCGAGCGGTCAGGGACATATCGTCACGGTCTGGGGAACCGGCTCCTCTCCGGGTCGCACGCTCACGGCGGTCAACCTCGGCGATCATGGGGCCAGACAAGGGCATCGCAGCGTCGTCGTCGATGCCGACACAGTAGCCGCGATGGTGGCAACGACCCTGGGGTTGACGGAGGAGTCGGCACACTTGGCAAGCCTCTGCCGACTCGAGGCGGAGAAGGCGCCGCCCCTGGACGTCTCCGGCGTTCCGCGTGCTGCGATACGCGAGGACTTCCATGCCATCACCGGTTTGACCAGGCCCGACAGGTGGCCGGAAGTGCGCGCTTCGGTCCTCACCGCGGTGCTGGCTCGCCTGGCGAAGATGTTCGACCTCGTGGTCGTCGACGTCTCCGACCGAGTCGACCCCGACGATGACTTCGCCGATCCGTTCTACGACCGGCACTGTGCGACCCGGGCTGCTCTCGACGCCGCCGACACGGTGCTCGTCCTCGCTGCCGGAGATCCGATCGGACTGCAGAGGCTCGTCAAACTGCTGGGCACCGACAGAGTGGAGTCGCTGGGTTCGAGAATGCGCATCGGCATCACGAAGGTCCGCTCGTCAGCCGTCGGCCACCCCGCCGAGGGGCGAATCCGGGAAGTGCTGTCCAGGTTCGTCCGTCGGATCCCGACCTCATCTTCAGCGAAGATCGTGTGACGACCGATGCCGCCATGTTGGCCGGACACACGCTCCACGAGGAGAATCCGAAATCCGTGCTCAGCCAGGAGTACGCTGCCGCGGTGGCCGAACTGCTCCCGGCACGAAAGCGCTCTAGGAAGACAGGTTCGGGGCGCAGGGTGAAGTCCCTTTAAGATTGGAGCATGTCGATTCGCTGCTACATCCCGACCACACTGGACGCACTTCGCCGAGGACTCGCCTCCGTGCATGCGGTCGCCCCCGACGCCCACGGTCGAGGGCTGGGCGGAGATGAACTTGAGGCGCGAGAGTTCGACGCTCTCTACATTGCGGCCGCACTGGCCGCCACCCAGTCATTCGAGGACGGTCCCGCAGACATCCAAGAGCCCTCGCCACGCGCCGTCGTCGCCTACGACGCACCCGATGCAACTGCCGGTGAGGAACTCGTCGACGGCTTCGACCTGCTCAGCCTTCCCGAGGTCGACGTGACCTCGATCGTGAGCATCCACATCGACGAGGTCGAGGTCTGGGAAGAAGCTGCCAAGATCGGGGCCGACGGCGGACACGAAGCGGCAGAGGACCACCTCGGCGACTCAGATCTGCTCTGGTACGACGCGACCGAGCTTCCCGAGCTGCTGCGCGAACGCAGCTGAGACCGGACGCGGACATAGCTGAGACTGAACGCGCCTGAGACCGGGCGCGCCGCAGTCTCAGGCGCGTTCGAGCTTGTTCAGCCGATCGTCGAGACGGTTCTGCAGAATAGGCACCACGGCCTGTTCGATCATCGACCCGAACAGGGGAATCGAGGAGCTGATCTCGGCGCGCACCGACAGCGAAGTTCCCGCGTCCTTCTGGGTCAGCGTGATGAGCGCATCGATCTCAACGGGCACTCCGGCCGCGTGGGCGGTCATCCTGATCTCCGCGCTGTCACCGATGACGTCGCCGGGAATCATGTAGACCTCAACGAGTTCGGCATCCGCCGGCAGGTGGGAGGCCAGGGCCGAGGGCATCTCATCCTTGGGCAGCGGCGTCTTCACCGTCACCTCGGTGTCGGGATCGATTCGTTCTGCCTGGGCTTCATATCCCAGTGACTGCCACGTCGAGGCGTCGGCAAGCCTGAGAAGAAAATCGGACAGAGATTCCGAGTAATCATGGTTGAGAGTCAGAGTTCGCATAGCTCCAGTTTGCCAGTAGTTCATCGTCCTGACCCAGCATCGCCGTCGGCGTGCCTTTCTGGGCATTACGGCATAGTGTGGGTGATGGCGGTTCGACGTCGAATCGCAGTAAATTTTGCGCGCTGATCATAGAGGTGACATGGTGTCTCAGGTCTCATATTCGGACATTGCAGAAGAGTGGAGGAAGCAGAGGGGACAAGGTGCCCCGGAGAACTTCATCGAGGCGTACTATCCGCGTTTCGAACCAGGCACCTCCGAAGCAGGAACAGAGGCATTGGCCGCAGCGGCTGCCTCACACTACGCGCTGGGACTTGAGTACGACGGCAGATCACCGCAGATCTCCATCTACAATCCCGATGTCGACTCTCCCGAATTCCGTGACAATCACACTGTCATTGCGATGGTCCTCACCGACATGCCGCACCTGGTGTCCTCGATCGTCAGCGATCTGGCCACCAGCGGTCGAGCCATCCGGCAGGTCCACCACCCCATCATCGCCGTCGAAGGCCAGGGATCGGGGCTGTCGGTGCTCTCACGTGCCGAGGCACCAGCCGTCTCCGCCGACACCGCCGGCATCCCCCTGATCTCTGAGCCCAACGAGACCCCCGCAACAGACCTTCCTCAGCAGCAGTCGTGGATTCGTCTCGAGATCGATCGCCTCCCCGAAGAGGACCTCCCCGGGCTGAAGGACCAGCTGCGCAGCGTCCTCGACTACGTGACAGCCGCTGCCACCGATGCCAGCGCCATGGCGATCCGAGCCAAGGACATCGCGAAGGAACTGCAGACGCAGCCTCCGCGCCCGGAGCTCGCCTCCGAAGCGGAAGCCGCAGCGGAGTTGCTCAACTGGCTCGACGGTCACTTCACCTTCCTCGGATACCGCGAGTACGACTACTCTCACGATGAGAGCCAGAGCAGCCTTGAGCCGATCGAGCACACCTCGCTGGGCATCTCCGCCCTGCGGCCGCTGACGAAGTCGCCGTTGAGCCGCGCCGTGGCAGACAAGGCCCTCGAGCCGCACGTTCTGGTGCTGACGAAGGCAAACTCACGCTCGCGCGTCATCCGCGGCTCGTTCATGGACTACATCGGGGTGAAGACCTTCGACTCGGCTGGTGAGATCGTCGGTGAACGTCGTTTCGTCGGTGTGTTCAAGCCTGAGTTCTACAACGACAGCGTGCTCAACATCCCGGTCATCAACCGCAAGGTGCGCAAGATACTGTCGGCCAGCGGGTTCCCCGCCGGCTCCCATTCGGCCAACGAACTCCTGGGCGTCCTCGAGACCTACCCCCGCGATGACCTCCTGCACGACGTAACGGAGACGATCTTCGACGTCGTCATGCAGATCGTCGACATGCAGGAGCGCCGCCAGTCACGCGTCTTCGTCCGCCGCGACCCGTACCAGCGATTCGTCTCCGTCATCCTCTACCTGCCCCGCGATCTCTACGACACGGCCGCACGCATGCGGGTCCAAGAGGTGCTGCGCAAGTTCTACAACGCCGAGAGCGTCGACTTCGACGTGCTGCTGACGGAATCCGCATTGGCACGCATTCACTTCGTGGCCCGTGTCGGCCGTGACATGGAACTGCCGCAGATCGATCCCAAGACCGTGGAGAAGCGGATCGTCGGCGCAGTGCGTTCCTGGTCCGAAGACGTCCACGCCTTCCTCGCACCCACAGAGCGAGGCGACAACGACAGCTCAGTGGCACGCGCGAACCGGTGGTCGAAGGCGTTCCCACCCAGCTACGAAGAACATCATTCTCCCGCCGACGCCATCGCCGACGTCTCCCGGTTCGAAGCGCTGGAAGCCGGTCACGGCCCCGCGGTTCGCCTCTATCGTCCGGAGGACACCACGGATGCACCTGTGCGATTGGCCCTCTACCGCAAGGAACGAGTCGGACTCTCGGAAGTGCTTCCGTTCCTCACGGCCTTCGGCGCGACCGTTCTCGACGAACGTCCCCATGAACTCGACCTCGCTGGCGGGGAACACCGCTACATCTACGACTTCGGGTTGACCTTCCCCGAGGAACTCGACGATGGCGACTGCGAACGGATCTCTGATGCGTTCATCGCCGGCTGGGAAGGCAAGAAGGAAGCTGGAGTCTTCGACCGCCTCGTCGTGTGCGGAATGCACTGGAAGCATGTCACGATCATCCGTGCTTTGGGCAAATACCTGCGCCAGGCCGGCTTCACGTACTCCGACGCCTACGTCGGTGAGGTCTACAGCGACAATCCGGAGATCTCACGCCTGCTGGTGGACTACTTCTTCGCGAAGTTCGACCCCACCGCCGACGATGCCGGACGCGATGACAGGATGACCGAACTCAACACCGCGATCGAGTCGGCACTCAGCGATGTCGCCAGCCTCGACGCGGACCGTGTCCTGCGGTCCTCTCTCGAACTGCTGCGCGCCACAGTGCGGACGAACTACTTCCTGGACGAAGACGGCGAACTGCCGACAGCGCTCGTACTCAAGATCCGCGCCAACGACCTCAGCTTCGTGCCCAAGCCGAAGCCAGCCCTGGAGATGTGGGTGTACTCGCCTCAGGTTGAGGGCGTGCACCTGCGCTTTGGAACAGTGGCCCGCGGCGGCCTGCGGTGGTCTGATCGTCGTGATGACTTCCGCACCGAGGTCCTCGGTCTCGTCAAGGCTCAGATGGTTAAGAACGCGCTCATCGTTCCGACCGGCGCCAAGGGCGGATTCTTCCCCAAGCAGCTGCCGCCGATGAGCGACCGCGATGCGTGGATGGCCGCCGGTCAAGCCGCCTACGAGGTCTTCATCGAAAGCCTTCTCGAGGTTGCCGACAATCTCGTCTACGGCGCCGACGGCACCCAAGAGGTCGTCCACCCGGACCGTGTGGTCCGACACGACGGCGATGACTACTACCTCGTCGTCGCCGCGGACAAGGGCACGGCACGCTTCTCTGACGTGGCCAACGCGATTGCCGAACGCCGCGACTTCTGGCTCGGCGACGCCTTCGCCTCCGGCGGCTCCGTCGGCTACGACCACAAGAAGATGGCCATCACCTCCCGCGGTGCATGGAAATCCGTCGAACGACACTTCCGTGAGCTCGGGGTCAACACCGCGGCCGACGACTTCACTGTCGTGGGAATCGGTGACATGAGCGGTGACGTCTTCGGCAACGGAATGCTGCGCAGCGAGCACATCAGGCTCGTCGCAGCCTTCGACCACAGAGACATCTTCCTCGATCCGAACCCGGATGCCGCACGCAGCTTCGTCGAGCGCAAACGTCTCTTCGACCTGACGCGCTCCAGCTGGCAGGACTACGACAGGGAGCTCATCTCCAACGGGGGCGGAGTCTTCCCCCGGTCGGCGAAGTCGATCGACCTCAGTCACGAGGCCGCCGCGGTTCTGGGACTCGAGCCCGGCAAGCGCAGCCCCGCCGAACTGATGTCCCAGATCCTCAAAGCCCCTGTCGACCTCGTCTACAACGGAGGAATCGGAACCTACATCAAGTCCTCCGATGAGAGCCACGCCGATGTCGGGGACAAGGCCAATGACGCCATCCGCATCGACGGTCGCGACGTGCGCAGCCGGGTCGTCGGAGAGGGCGGCAACCTCGGTGTGACCCAGCTGGACGTGTCGAAGCGGCATTGAACGGTGTGGCGATCAACACCGACGCCGTCGACAACTCGGCAGGTGTGGACAGCTCCGACCACGAGGTCAACATCAAGCTGCTCCTGCGCACCCTGCTCCACAAGGGTGCCTTCGCCGCCGAGGATCGCGAGCGCGTGCTCCTGTCCTTCACCGATGATGTCGCCGATCGGGTGCTGGCGAACAACTACGCCCAGAACGTCGTCCTCGGCGAGGCACGGGCACAGACCGAATCGATGTCGGGCACCTACGGCCGGATGCTGAGCTACCTGGAGAAGAACGCCGACCTCGATCGCCAGGTCGAGTTCCTGCCCGATGCGCAGGAACTGACCAAACGTGAGTTCAGCTCCTATGTCTCTCCAGAGTTGGCCGTTCTGCTGGCCTACGCCAAGATGCATGCGGCCGATGAGATCCTCGACAGCGTGGTTCCCGATGAAGAGTGGATGAAGCGGGAACTGAGTTCCTACTTCCCCGATTCCCTGGTCGAGAAGTACGGAGAGCTGATCCCGGAGCACCCCCTGCACCGGGAGATCGCGACGGCCAAGCTCGTCAACCGGATGATCGACCGCGGCGGACTCACCTACGTCTACCGCATGTTGGAAGAGACTCCGGCCTCGGTGCCGCAGATCGCCCGCGTCTTCGTCGTCGTCTCCGAGATCTTCGGACTCGATGACTTCTTCGAGGCCGTATGCGCGCTCGACAACAAGGTGTCCACTGACGTTCAGGTCCAGCTGCAGCATGCCTATGTGCGTCTGCTCGATCGGTCCTCGCGGTGGCTGGTCCAGCAGGCCCCGGACACACTTGACGTGGATTCCGGCATCGAGATGTACGGCAAGGTCGTTGCGGCACTGCGGGACCGCGTGCCCGACCTCGTTGACGGGTTCGACGCCGCGAGCATGAAGGCGACGGCTGAAGGCTTCATCGACGAGGGAGTGCCCAGCGAACTCGCATGGCGAGCGGCAGCCCTGCTCGACGAGTTCGTCCTCCTCGACGTGGCACAGCTGGCTGGCCGGTCGAACGAATCCGCCGAGGACGTCGCAGAGGTCTACTATGCAGTCAACGACAAGTTCTCCGGTTCGCAGGTGCTCACTCTCATCGGCGATCTCGACCGCAGCGACCGGTGGTCGGCGCTGGCACGGGGTTCGCTGCGTGATGACTTCTACTCGGCCATCCTCTCCGTGGCCGGAACAGTGCTCGCCGCGACCGACTCACCGATCTCCGGGACCCCGGACGAACGAGCCAACCAGCGTCTGAGCGAGTGGCTCGAGCGCAACGACACCGTGGCCGCGCGAGTGCTCGATACGACCGAGACGATCTTGGGACTCGAGACCGTGACCCAGGCTCCGCTGTCGGTGCTGCTGCGCATGATGCGCGGAGTGGTCCGTTCCTCCGCATGGGAATCGGAGCACGGCGCCTGAGGTTGAGCGCAGGAGATCAGTGATAGCGTCAGATCATCGCTGACGTCGGCAGACTCACGGACTTCGAGTCCGTAGGTCTGCCGGCGTCTGGGCCGCCATCATCGGCTAGTGCCGTTGCCCATCCGGAAGAAGAACACAGTGCTCAACGAACTCCTGGCCGCCGAAGACATCACCGACGAGACCGACGTCGAACACATCCACCTGCTGGTGGGGGACTGGCAGCTCATCGCCGATCTGTCGTTTGCCGACCTCGTCCTGTGGGTGCCCTCGGCCAGCGGTGCATACACGGTGGTTGCACACGCGCGACCGACCACCGGTGCGACCCTGTTCAACCGTGATCTCATCGGCGCCCGAGCCACCGGACTCGAACGGGAGCTCCTGGACACGGCAACCAGCACAAATGAGTTGGTCACGAAGGTGGCGCAGGCGAAGTCCCTGGGCGTCAATGCCGGCACCGATGACACGGAAGTCTCCGCCGAGGCGGTGCCCCTCGTCCGCGGGGGAGTGACGATTGCCATCATGGTCCGGTACTCCGAGGAAGTCCGTCGTCGCGGTTCGTCACGCCTGGAGAAGTACTACACACAGTCAGCGATGTCGCTGCTGACCATGATCGCGCAGGGTGCCTTCCCTGATCGTGAGGCTCCCAGCGGGGCCCGGCACGGTGAACCACGCGTCGGAGACGGCATCTTCATCCTCGACCGTGACTCCCATGTCCAGTACGCGTCCCCGAACGCGGTTTCGCTCATGCACCGCCTCGGTCACCGGGGCGAGGTCGAAGGCGATTATCTCGCCGAGGTGGTCTCGAGTCTGAGTACGGAGCTGCGTCAGGTCGATGAGACTCTGCCGCTCGTGCTCACCGGCCGTGCCCCGTGGCGGACCGAGCTCGAAGTCGGCCGGACGAGTGTGTCGCTGCGAGCGATCCCGCTGACCGATGAGGGCACTCGCACCGGCGCGATCGTCCTCGCTCGCGACGTCTCTGAGATCAGACGTCGCAAACGTGAGCTGCTCTCACGCGATGCGATGATCAAAGAGATGCACCACCGGGTGAAGAACAACCTGCAGACCGTTTCGGCACTGCTGCGGCTGCAGACTCGTCGGATCGACAGCCCCGAGGCCAAGGGCGCTCTGACGGAGGCGATGCGCAGAGTCTCGATCATCGCCGTCGTCCATGATGTGCTCAGCCAGGGTGTCGAATCTGAGGTGGACTTCGACGAGGTCGTCGACAAGGGATTGCGGTTGACCCCTGAGCTGACAAGTCCATTGGTCCAGATCAGTCTCAAGCGCTGCGGCAGCTTCGGCACCATCTCCTCCGCCGATGCCACCTCGCTGGCTCTGGCGATCACCGAGCTGATCACCAACGCGATCGAACACGGCTTCCCTGTCGCGGAGCAGGAGAATCTCGCTCCAGGCGAGACGCTGACCGGTCATGTGTGGGTGACGCCGGAACGCGAAGGCGATCATCTGCACGTCACGATCGCCGATGACGGTGTGGGGCTGGGCGAACACCACAGCCCCGGCAACGGACTGGGCACGCAGATCGTCAAGACTCTGGTGTCTGCCGACCTTGCAGGCTCGATCCAATGGCAGGAACGAGAAGGCGGCGGAACCGTGGCCATCCTCGACGTGCCTCTGCGGGCCGACTCCTACGACTGAGCGCGCCGACTGCGGTCGCGTATTCTTCGCTGATCCGCGTATCGCCTACACGTACTGACAATTCAACTTGGTGCACCCTGGCGATGCGGCACTCACGGTGCGGGGTGAATCAGCGACAGTGCGAATTGTGCCGACAATATTGGTGTGCCGACGAATTTGATTGACCCCGTGTGCGGACACAATTGAGTCCCTTGCTCAGAATGCGAAGATCTCGTATTCCGAGCAAGGGACTCAAGTTGCAATCGACCGACTTCGGTCGCCGAGGGACTCAGCCGGCGCGGCGGGCACGTGCGGCGCGACGCTTGAGCGCGCGACGCTCGTCTTCACTGAGACCGCCCCAGACACCGGCATCCTGACCGGATTCCAGAGCCCACTGCAGGCAGGTCTCGACTACTTCACAGCGGCGGCATACAGTCTTAGCCTCTTCGATCTGGAGCAGGGCGGGTCCGGTGTTTCCAATCGGGAAGAACAGTTCCGGATCCTCATTGAGGCATGCTGCACGATGTCGCCAATCCATGGTGACCTTTCGACGAATTAAGTGAACGCGGTGTACGACACCCAAGTTCCAGGCGCGCAACTCTCTTACCCAAGGTTCACATAACCGTTTTGGGCACACAAGGGTAATGCAGTGTGAAATTTCTGACAAATATTTTGTTCATTGTCCTGCTATGGGGCTCTGGACGCAAATTCGTCCAATATGCGACTGAACTGTCCCGCCAGCGCTCACCAGCACACGATCGGATTCTGTTGCGACCCAGCTCTGAAGTGGCCCACGTTCGCGGCTAGACTGACGATGAAACGACTGGTCACCTCGGTGAGAGGATCCGAAGGAGCAGACGATCCGTACGGGGTCGGACTCAGTCGCCTAAGAGAACCGAATCGCACCGTGAACCAATGGAGGACTCATGACAACGGACAACCTTTCCCACGCACGCATCATCTCGGTCGGCGGTCACACCCCACAGGTCGATCCGGGTGCTTTCATCGCCGCCGGCGCCACCCTCGTCGGGGACGTCAGGGTGCTCAAGGGCGCCAGCGTCTTCTATGGCTGCGTGCTCCGTGCCGAGGCCGCTCCGATCACCATCGGCGAGGACTCGAACGTCCAGGACAACACCGTCATGCACACCGATGAGGGGAAACCGGTCGTCATCGGCTCCCGAGTATCCATCGGCCACCAGGCCCTCATCCATGGAGCGATCGTCGACGACGATGTCCTCATCGGCATGCACGCCACCGTTCTCAACGACGCCCACGTGGGAACCGAATCGCTCGTCGCCGCGGGGGCAATCGTCCTCGAGGGCACAGAGATCCCGCCTCGTTCTTTGGTCGCAGGCGTCCCGGCCAAGGTGCGCCGGGAGATGACGGACGACGGTGTGGAGAAGGTGCGCCAGAACGCACAGTCCTACCTGCGCCTGTCCGCGCTCCACCGGGATACCGCCGAGGTTCTCGACGAACTCTGAGGTGAACTCCGAGGTGCCGCGATCGGTCGCCGATGTTCGGCTCGTCTCGGTGTTGTTCGATCCGAAGTGTCCATTCGCCCCGCCGTCCGCTATTTGAGAGAATTGTTCTGTGAACACTGAATTTGAACCCACTGCAGATCGAGTCGTCATCATCGGCGGTGGCCCTGGCGGATATGAAGCCGCACTGGTTGCCGCACAATTGGGCGCGGACGTGATGCTCATCGAGCGCAACCGCTGTGGTGGGGCCGCCGTCCTCACCGACGTCGTCCCCTCCAAATCACTCATCGCCACAGCGGAGATGATGGAGGAGATCGCCCGGTCCGAGAGTCTGGGCATCCGCATCTACGACAGCGAGGGCGACGACGGCGACACGGTCATCGCGGACCTCAAAGCCGTCAACAAGCGCATCCTGTCCCTGGCCGACGCGCAGGCTAACGACATCTACCAAGCCCTGGTGCGAGCCGGAGTCAAGGTGATTCAGGGCACCGCAACCCTGGCCGATCGTGACCACGTCGCAGTCGTCGAAGAGGGCGGCACCGAATACACGCTCGAAGCCTCGACGATCCTGCTGTCGGTGGGCTCCCACCCTCGTGAACTCGATTCGGCCAAGCCGGATGCAGAACGGATCCTCACCTGGACCCAGCTCTACGACCTCGATGAGCTGCCAGAGCACCTCATCGTCGTCGGATCCGGTGTCACCGGTGCCGAATTCGCCTCGGCCTACCGTGCGCTGGGTACGAAGGTCACACTGGTCTCCTCTCGTGAGAAGGTACTGCCTGGCCAGGACGAGGACGCTGCCGACGTGTTGGAATACGTCTTCCGCAACAAGGGCATGAACGTCCTGTCTCGGTCGCGAGCCGATTCGGTCAAGCGCACAGACAACGGTGTCGAGGTGACACTGTCTGATGGGCGACGAGTGGAAGGCTCGCACTGCCTGATGGCGGTCGGTTCGATCCCGAACACCGAGGACCTGGGGCTGAGCGCTGCCAAGGTCAAGGTCAGCGAGTCCGGCCATATCAAGGTCGACGGCGTCTCGCGCACGTCCCGCTCCGGGGTATACGCCGCAGGAGACTGCACCGGTGTGCTTCCGCTGGCATCCGTCGCGGCCATGCAGGGCCGGATTGCGATGTTCCATGCCCTCGGCGACGCAGTGCAGCCGCTGAAGATTCGCCACGTCGCATCGAACGTGTTCACCGCACCGGAGATTGCGACCGTCGGCTTCACCCAGTCCGACTACCGGGAGAATTCGACCGACATCGATACGGTGATGCTGCCTCTGGACACGAATCCTCGTGCGAAGATGCTGGGCATCAAGGACGGGTTCGTCAAGCTCTTCGCTCGCCGAGGTTCGGGTTCGATTCTCGGCGGAGTCGTCGTCGGTCCTCGTGCCAGTGAACTCATTCTGCCGATCACCATGGCCGTGGAGAACCGTCTGACAGTCGATCAGCTTTCAGCCTCGTTCGTCGTCTATCCGTCCGTGAGCGGCTCCCTGACCGAGGCCTCCCGCCAACTGCACCGACACCTGTAGAAAAGTTTCTCTCTCCGAACTGTCGATATCGGGAACCCCCAACCGTGAGTATGGTGTCAGGCACCTTCGCCTGACGTGCTCAGCTCCCGCTGGCGCACATTCGAGGTAAGGAGAGAGAAGTGAAGTACGTACTTCTGCTCATGGGAAATGCCGCCGATGCCGATTGCGGTACCGATGAGGGGCCCGACCCCAGTGAGTTCATGGCCTTCGACGAGGAGATCAATGCGGCGGGGATCGTCGTCGGCGGATTCGCCCTCGAAGGTCCCGAGACCGGGGTGCGCGTGAGCACCCGAGACGCAGAGACGGTGGTGACGTCGGGTCCTTTCGCCGAAAGCGGGGAATTCGTCGGCGGAAGCTACATCATCGAGGTCGCCGACATCGACGAGGCGATTGCCTGGGCAGAGAAGAGCCCAGGATCCTCCCTCGGTCACATCGAAATTCAGCCGCTCGCCGACTACTGATGGCCTCGGCAGATCACGCCGACTCCTCGGCAGTCGCCCAGGTCCTCCACACCATCGGTGTCGAGGACCGTGGGCGGCTGTTGGCAGGGTTGGCCACACGCTTTCACGATCTGGACTTGGCCGAGGACGTTCTGCAAGAGGCGATGGTGCGCGCCCTGGAAACGTGGACCCGACGAGGTGTGCCGCAGAATCCGCAGGCCTGGCTGATGACGGCTGCGAAGAATCGAGCCCTCGACATCATCCGATCCGATGCGGTGAAAGCACGTCGACTTGCCGCACTCAGAATCGAATCCGAGGTCGACGAGGGCGATCATCGTGCACACTCGGCTGACCTCGACGAGGAGCTGAGCACAGCGAATATCCCCGACGAGCGGCTGGGACTGTTCTTCACCTGCTCGCACCCGACGTTGAAGGAACGGGAGAAGATCGCCCTCATCCTGCGTTTTCTGGCCGGTCTGAGCACCGCCGAAGTGGCAGCAGTGTTCCTCGTGGACACGACGACGATGCAGCAGCGGATCGTGAGGGCCAAGAAGCGGATCACCACTACAGGAATTCCCTTCGGCAGGCCCACAGCGGACCAGCTGCGCGAGCGCCTTCCCGGAGTGCTGCGAGTTGTCTATCTCATCTTCACCCAAGGCTTTGTACCGACGACCGGAACCACACACAGTCGAACCGATCTGCAGCAGGAGGCAATCACACTGGCGAGACTGCTCGTGAGGCTGCTGCCGCAGGAGACCGAGGCCAGGGGCCTGCTCTCACTCCTGCTGCTCACCGGTTCACGAGCCGGGGCGCGAACGGACCCAGCCGGATTGCCTGTGCCACTGGCCGAGCAGGATCGCGGGTTGTGGGATTCGCGGCTCATCGCTGAGGGGCTGAGCCTGGCTCAGACTGCCGCGGGTGAGCCCGAAGCAGGGCCCTACACAGTGCAGGCAACGATTGCGGCGCTCCATGCCGAGGCCGTCACCTATTCGGAGACCGACTGGAACCAGATCCTCGTCCTCTACGGCATCCTCTCCAGACTGGAACCCGGCCCCGTGGTGGCGCTCAATCGAGCGGTGGCCGTGGGCAAGGCGAAGGGACCCGAGGACGGGCTCAACGCGCTCGAAGAGCTGGCAGCGGATCCGGGACTGGCCGACTACCGACCTTTTCACATCGCGCACGCCCTCACCCTGAGGGAAGTGGGCAAGCCCGAACAGGCCGAACGTGCCTTCAGATCAGCACTGGACTGCCCCGGAAACGACGCCGAGTCGGACTACATCGAGGTTCAGATCAGGGATCTGCTGGCCTGAAGCGGTCCCGAGCCGCGAAACGGTCTCAGGCGGCGAAGCGGATGATCGGCTCGCCTGACCTCACCGAGACACCGGAATCGACGAGCACCTCGGAGACGGTGCCGGAATGACCGGCCTTAAGTGGCTGCTCCATCTTCATCGCCTCGATCACGGCCAGGGTGTCACCGGCTTCGACAGTGTCACCGGCTGCTACGGAGACTGACACGATCGTGCCCTGCATGGGTGCGTTGAGCGAGTTCGAGTCGTCGGCCAGCTGAGCGCCCTTGCGGCTGAGGCTGCGCTTGCGGCGCGGCACACTCGGGCTCGGGACATGCCCGAGGTCGGAGATGACGTCTTTGGGAACCGAGACGGTCATCCGGCGGCCATCGACCTCAACCACAACACTGAAACTATCGGCTGCTGTGCTCATCTGATCTCCTGGTTGCGGGTCGGCAAGTGGGTTGACGAAGGTGGTTTCGAGCCAATTGGTCCAGACCTCGAAGTCCTGGGCGAAGGCCTTCTGCGCGACGAGCACGCGATGGAGGGGAAGCAGGGTCGATACGCCCTCGATTCGGTACTCATCCAAGGCCCGTCGAGCTCGTGCCAGAGCCTGGTTCCTGTCGGCCCCGGTGATGATGAGCTTGGCCAGCATCGGATCGAAGTCCGTGCCGACGACGCTGCCTTCGCCGATGCCCGAGTCAAGGCGCACGCCCGGCCCGGCCGGAGCCCGGTGGTTCTTCACCGTACCCGTGGCGGGGAAATACGTCGTGGGGTCTTCGGCATTGATCCGGAACTGGATCGAGTGACCGCGAACCTGCGGGAATGCGTCGGGAAGGTGTTCTCCCGAGGCGATGCGCAGCTGCCAGGCGACGAGGTCGACGCCCGTGACCTCTTCTGTCACCGTGTGCTCGACCTGGATCCGCGCGTTGGCCTCCATGAAGATGATCGTGCCGTCGGTGCCCAGGAGATATTCGCAGGTGGCCGCCCCGACGTAGCCGACCTTGGCGAGAACGCGGATGGAGGCCACGGTGACGAGTCGCTCCTGATCGGGGGTGAGGAACGGCGCTGGCGCCTCCTCGACGATCTTCTGATTTCGGCGTTGCAGGGTGCAGTCGCGGGTGGAGAGGACCTGCACGTTGCCGTGGGCATCGGCCAGGCACTGGGTCTCGATGTGGCGCGGGCGCACGATCTGCTTCTCAATGAGGCATTCGCCGCGCCCGAAGGCGCTGAGCGCCTCACGGGTGGCGGCGGTGTAGGCGGTCTCGAGGTCCTCGGCTGCGGCGCAGGCGCGAAATCCGCGTCCGCCGCCGCCGTGGACAGCCTTGATGACGACCGGATAGCCGATCCTGTGGGCGACCTCGGCGGCCTCTGTCAGATCTGCGACGGCTCCGTCGGAGCCGGGAGCGACCGGAGCAGACACAGCCTCGGCGACCTCACGAGCACCGGACTTGTCACCCAGGAGCTCGATCGCCGACGGGGGAGGACCGATCCAGGTCAGACCGGCATCGATCACGTCCTGAGCGAACAGGGCGTTCTCGGCCAGATATCCGTAGCCGGGGTGGATTGCATCGGCACCGGAGCGTTTGGCCAGGGCGAGGATCTTGTCGATGTCGAGGTAGGTCTCCCCGGGGCCGGCTCCGTCGAGGAGCCAGGCGTCGTCGGCCAGATGCACGAAATCAGCGTCCGAGTCCGCTCGGGTGTAGACGGCGATGGCTTTGACACCGAGGTCGTGGGCCGCCCGAATGATGCGCAGTGCGATCTCACCGCGATTGGCGATGAGGACGCGGCGCACAGCAGCTGTGGGGACGCGGGTGTGCAATGGTGCAGTCGACTGTTCGGGGAGAACTGTGGTCATGGCGCTCCTTTGTATGATCACAGAACAATTTAGAGATCGACACCAAGCGTTTGTAGGTCAGAGATAAAAACTTCGGCCGAAAACTTCAAAGGCTTCGGGCGTGTCCGTCTGCCCTCAGCGATTCTACTCGCGTGGTGACCACAGATCGGGCCAGAACAGGTCCGAGTCGCGGACCAGATCACGGATCACGGGGAGGCTGAGGCCGAGGACGGTGAGATGGTCGCCTGCAAGGCGTTGGACGAACGCTCCTCCGTAACCGTCGATGGTCAGTGCACCGGCTACGTGGAAGGGCTCCTCGGTCGCGATGTACGCCTCGAGCTCCTCAGGAGTGGGCTCGCCGATGAGCACCGAGGTCGTTGATCGCTTCGAGCGGATGTCGACGAGCTCGAAGCTCGCCGTCGACGAGTTTGCCGTCGACGAGTTCGCCGTCGACGAGTTCGCCGTCGACGAGTTCGCCGTCGACGAGTTCGCACGTCTGAGCACGGCGAGCGTGTGTCCCGAGTGCAGCTCGGTCCACGCCCCTGCTATGTCCGCCCAGACCTCACGTGTGCGTTCGGCTGTTCCGGGCTTGCCGATCGCTTCGCCCTCATGTTCGAGCAGGGAGTCCCCGGCAATGATCACTGCGGTATCCGCGGTTGCCAACTGCGCAGGAGGGGAGGCGAGCACACGGTCGACGACGGCACGCGCCTTCGCCGCGGACAGGGCCATGGTGAGATCCGCGACGGAACCCGCAAAACGTGACTCGATGGCGGACTCGTCGACCTCGGAGACGATGATGATCGGATCGATTCCCGAAGCCGCGAGGATCTCTCGGCGGGAAGGGGACTGTGAAGCCAGGACGACAGGGATCACGAGGCTGCCTCAGCTTCGGGGACAGGATCGGCGTCTGCCTCAGGTCCCGACTCCGACTCCGGTGCAGGGACCGGCCTGCGTGCGCCCTCGCCCTTCTCCGGGATGTCGAGGCTGCGATCGACCTCGATGGGGGCCTCGACGCGATCGGCGATCGCGGCGAGAACGGTCGAGGACAACTGGGCATAGCCCAAAGTGCTGGGGAACCGCCCGGACTCGCTGAGCAGTGATCTGCGTGTGGTCCCACTCAGCGAACCAGTGGCTCGCAACGGAGTGGCGCGGGCAGCCAGCGCCGCCAGCCACTGCGAGCCGGCGAGAACCCGGGAGGTCCTTCGCAAAGAGGTCTTGAGGGGATCCCGCAGGCCCGGAAGGCCGCCGAGGTTGGGGCAGACCAAGACGAAGACCGTGTACCTGCCCTCTCTCTGGAGTCGATTGATCGCCTGGTTGAGCACGGGAATGCCGATGGTGCCGTGAATCGGGTGGATGATGTCACCGGTACCGATGGAGATGATCGCGAACCGACGCTGTTCGGTCCACGAATCGGAGAGCTGGCGCGAGAGCCAGGCGGAACGCAGGATCTCATCGACTTGCCGCGGCAGGTCTTCGGACAGAGCTGAGGGACGCGCGGTTGATTGGACGCGAACGGTGGTGCCCAGGATGCGGCCAAGCCCCCGGGCGATGAGGTTAGGAGGAGCCAGCGTCGGGTCGTCAACATCGATTCCACAGAGCCATGAGTCGCCGATGATCGCCAGTGCGGCTGAGTCCTCGTCGTCGTAGTTGCGTGGAGGAGCGACCGCCTCGGCGAAGGGGGAATACGCGCGCTGGGCGTCGTCGTCGAACGCTTTGCGAAGCGCGCCCGCCTGGTGGCGGAGGAGACCAACGGCCGACGCGCCGACACCTACAACCGTCCCCGTCATGGTGGCCAAGGTGTACAGCATGCGTTTTCCCACGAAATTCCCTCCTTTAACCGTCATCATTGCACTTGTCCGAGCTTCCCAACAACTATTGTTGAGTCATGTCTGACAATGAGAAGCAGCAATCCCCGAATCGGTTCCGTGGGGCCTGGGAAGCGTTCCGCAAGGGCCGAAACGATGGCCGATCCAAACCTTCTGAACCCGCCTCGCGTGTTCAGGACGTCAGCGCCGAGGAGATCGCGCACAGCCGTATCGAAGCCGAAGCTGTTCCCTATGTGGCACCGGGCCTCAAGCTCGCAGCCGCTTGGTCGTGGCGTTCGCTCGTCGTGCTCGTTGCCATCGGCGTCGCGTTCTGGCTGCTGGCGAAGATCTCGAGCGTCGTTCTGCCTGCGCTCATCGCCCTCCTGCTCACAGCCCTCCTGGCACCGTTCACCAACTGGATGGTGAAGAAAGGGCTGCCCCGCGTCGCCGCCGCCCTCATCGCCTTCATCGGGTTCATCGTCGTCGTCTCGGGACTCTTCACTCTGGTCGGACAGCAGATCTACTCTGGCATGCCAGACCTCGTCGATCAGGTGATCACAGGATTCGCCGGCATCAGCGACTGGTTGGCCAGCAGACCCTTCGGTCTGGACGCGTCGACGGTCACCCGTTATATCGATGATTCACTCGCCGCGGCCACGAACTTCTTCCAGAACAACAGCTCACAGCTCCTCGGCGGAGCGTGGCAGGCGACGTCATCTGTCGGCACCTTCCTCACCGGTGCCGCCGTGTGCCTGTTCGCGACCTTCTTCTTCCTCTATGACGGAGAGAAGATCTTCCGCTGGGCCATGCGTCTGCTGCCGCTGCCGGCTCAGCCCGTCGCCACCGGAGCTTCGGAGCGTGGCTGGACCACCCTCGTCCAGTACGTGCGTGTACAGGTCCTCGTGGCCGGCGTCGACGCCATCGGCATCGGCATCGGTGCGGCGTTCCTCGGGATACCGTTGGTCATTCCGATGACGGTACTCGTCTTCCTGGCGTCGTTCGTCCCCGTCGTCGGTGCGATCGCCTCGGGCGTCGTAGCGGTGCTGGTGGCCCTGGTCTCAACCGGCCCGGTCAGTGCCCTGATCATGCTGGGCGTGGTCCTCGCCGTGCAGCAGATCGAAAGCCAGATCCTGCAGCCGTTCCTCATGGGCAAGGCCGTGTCCGTCCACCCGTTGGCAGTCATCCTCGCCGTGACCGCCGGTGGCTTCCTGTTCGGCATCGTCGGCGCGCTGTTCGCTGTTCCTCTGGTCGCCGTCCTCAATACGGTGGTGACCTACATCGTCCGCGCCAAGAACCCGAACAGTGCCTCCGATGGTGAAGGCGATGAGGCCGCAGCCGTCCTCGAACGGGCAAAGGACAAGCTCGATACCGCTGTCCACGAGGCTGCAATCGAGGAATCTGACGGTGACTCGACGAAGGGCGACAGCCGGACCGACTGAGCGGGTCTGATCCAGTGGATCAGCACAATGAATGAAGCAGCAGCACAATGAATGAAGCAGTGGGCGGGTGATCATCACCCGCCCACTGCTTCATTCTGCTTGGTGGGTGCACCCGTTCGGGGGCCTTCGATCAGCTGGAGAAAGGCTCGATGCCCTTGACCTCGACCTTGATCTCCTTGCCGTTGGGAGCTTCGTAGCTGGTCTTTCCTCCGACGGCGACACCGAGCACCGCGGCGCCCAGTGGGGACTTCTCCGAAAACACGTCGATATCCGAATCGCCGGCGATCTCACGGCTGCCCAGCAGGAACCGCATGTCGTTCCCGGCCACCTTAGCGGTGACGACGGAACCGGGGGATACGGTTTTGCCATCGCTGTCGCTGGACCCGACCTTCGCGGACTGCAGGAGCAGCTCGAGCTGGCGAATGCGTGCCTCCTGCTTGCCCTGCTCCTCGCGCGCCGCGTGGTAGCCGCCGTTCTCCTTCAAGTCACCCTCGTCGCGGGCGGCTTCGATCTTCTCAGCAATCTCTGCACGTCCCGGTCCGGAGAGGTGTTCAAGTTCCTGCGACAGGCGGTCGAAGGCTTCCTGAGTCAACCATGTTTCTTCCTGGGTGACATCCTCGGTCATGACTTCTCCTTCTTCGGCTCGGTGCACTGACAGGCGCGTCAGGCAACGAAAAACCGGGCGTTGGGTACGCCCGGATGTTGAATGAAACTACAGTCTAGCGCATCTGCACGCGAAAACGATGATCTCCGTCACGCGCGCTTAAAGCCGTTGTGGGCGCTGTGTTCGTGACGGATGCGAGGCGTTTCGTGCCCCACGAGAAGCGTGCAGAACTTGCTATTCGAACCAGCAGGCGTCGGCGTGTCCGGACGACGCGAACTGTGTCGTGGCCAGATCGATGTCGATCTGTCTGGGCGAGTTGGGGTCGGCGGCGGGATCGGCCGGGATGCTGACCTCGGTGAACCCGACGATGGCTTCGAAGTCGTTCGTCGCCTGCACGATGCAGTGAACATCCCGATCCTGATCAGGAAATACTGCCACAGAGACCCGTGTTAACGAAGAGTCGACAACGGAATAGCCAAGCGTCTTGGGAGTCGTGGGTGTAGTCTGCGGGCGGAACGCCACAAAACCAATCGCGACGATCATGGCAGAGACGATGACAGCAGCGATGAGCTTGGCCGTCTTGCCCAAACGCCGTTTGGGGGCGCGAGCGCGACCGTATCGATCATCATGCAGTGGCTTTTCCACTGTTATCTCAGTCATTGAATTCCTCATCTACGAACATTGCGCACTAATCTAGAGTAGTCGATCCGTCTCCTGCGATCATTTCAGCCATTGCGCAGGAAACGGAACGTCACCAGGCTGAATCGAAAGGGACACACCAAACATGACTTCGCTTCCGTACCATGGACTGCGTCTGCTGACGGTTCATGCTCATCCTGACGACGAATCCTCGAAAGGTGCGGCGACGAGTGCGAAGTATGCGGCACTCGGAGCTCGAGTCCTCATCGCCAGCATGACAGGTGGTGAAGCCGGCGACATCCTCAACCCTGCACTGCTGCAGAGCCCGAAGGCCAGCCGTGATATCGCGGGCCTGCGTCGCGAGGAGATGGCCACGGCCGCAGCGGCTCTGGGCGCCGAGCATGTGTGGGTCGGACACGTCGATTCAGGACTGCCCGATGGTGACTTCGACAACCGGACGCCTCCCGGTTGCTTCTACCGTGTCCCCGACGAGGTGGCCATGCTGCCCCTGGTGCACATCATCCGCAGCTTCCGCCCTCAGGTTGTGACGACCTACGACGAGCTGGGCGGGTACCCTCACCCCGATCACATCAAGAACCATGCCGTGACGATGGCGGCTGTGGCGGCCGCAGCCGACCCGGAGAAGAATCCGGAGCTCGGCGAACCCTGGCAGCTTGAGAAGGTCTACTTCAATCAGGATCTGTCCGCGAGGAAGTGGGTGACCATCCACGAGAAGATGACCGAGGCAGGTCTCGAGTCGCCCTTCGCCGACCACATCGAGGACTTCAAGAAGCGCGATGCCCAGCGGGTCAACTGGTTGAGCACGACGATCGACTGCGCAGAGTTCTTCCCCTCACGTGATCGTGCTCTTCTCTCCCACGCCACACAGATCGACCCGGAGGGCGGGTTCTTCTCCGCCTCACGCAAAGCCGCGCGGACCTATTGGCCGACGGAGGAGTTCGAACTGGCTGTCGACAACACCGGCCGGACGCCTCTGACTCCCGGCGTTGATTTTCAGGAGACGGACCTCTTCGCTTCGGTTACCATGGATAATGGCCGCAGGGTGCCGGCAGAGGGCATGCTTCCTGCATCACCAGACGAAGACGACTACGACGAAGCGACAGGTGAGAGTGCATGATTCTGGCTGCAGCGCAGGACGCGACCCCCAGCGGAGCTCCCGATCCCGACCTGGTGACTCCCGGCACGATCGGCTTCCTGTCGACTTTGGTGATCGTCATCTTCGTGATCTTCCTCATTCGTGACGCGCTCAAACGAGTTCGGCGTGTGCGCGCACGCGCCCATGCCGATGATGCGTATCCGATCCCGATGCGCAAGCACGCAGTGCCCAACCAGTCGAAGCTCTCCGGCGAGTCTGCACCGGAGCCGGATGAGAAGTCGTCGACGGCCGAGGCCGAGAATTCGGAGACTGAGCACGGCGACGCCGGGCAGAGCGAACCAGAGCAGCACAAGCCCTTCAGCTGAGTACGAGCCCAGCCATCAGCAGGTGCCTAGTAGGCGGCCACCGCGGCGACAAGGAGTGCGGCAAGATGGCAGCCGTAGCCGGCGATCGTGAGGATGTGGAAGATCTCGTGGAAGCCGAGCCACTTCGGTGAGGGATTGGGCTTTTTGATTCCGTAGATCACGGCACCGACGACGTAGCAGACTCCGCCTGCCACGACGAGGATTCCCACCGCGGGATTGCTCGCCCAGATCTGGGGAATGTAGCCGACTCCGGCGACGCCGAAGCCCACATAGATGGGAACGAAGAGCCACCTCGGCGCGGTTGTGAAGATGGTTCTGAAGGCTGCCCCCAGAATGGCCGCGCCCCAGAGGACGGACAGGAGCAGGACCGTCTGGTCTGTGCTCAGGGTCAGCACCGCCAGGGGCGTATAGGTGCCCGCGGTGATGAGGAAGATGTTCGCGTGGTCGAGTCGGCGCAGGATCAGTCGAGCCCGAGTGCGCCACCGTCCCCGATGGTAGACAGCGGAAGTTCCGAAGAGCAGCATCCCGGTGATGGCGAAGATCGCGGCGGCGATCCGCGACTCGATGGTGGGGGAGATGATGACCAGAGCCAGGCCGCCGACCAGCGCCAATGGAAAAGCTGCGGCGTGGAACCAACCACGCAGCCTGGGTTTGACCTGACCGGCCAACTTGTCCAACTCACGGCGGAGAGCGGAGCGCCTGCGGGCAATGCGCTCAGGGTAGCCGGACCGCGACTCCGCTGAGGATGTGGAGTCGACCGACCTCTGACCTTCGGAGCCGAGTGAAGATGGTTCAGTGACTGGAGCGTTCATGGTTCCAGGATATCGACCTCAGCTGAGGGATCGTGCAACGGAACCCCAGGCGGAGGCTCCGACGACGCGAAGCCGTTCGGGATAGTACTGTGTAAGGTGGTCGAACCGACCGGAATTCGAGTGTGAAAGAGGACAGTGTGGCGCGACCGGTGAGCCTGCTCTACCGTCTCTATGAGCGGCGGCTCCTGCGCGAGCTGGACAAATCTGTACCCGTGCCCAGGCACGTCGGTGTCATCACCGACGGCAACAGGCGCTGGGCGAAGGAATTCGGTGCCACCACCGCCGACGGGCACCGGGCCGGAGCAGAGAAGATCGTCGAGTTCCTCGGCTGGTGCGACGAGATCGACGTCGACATCGTCACGCTCTACGTCCTGTCCAAGGAGAACCTCGCCAGATCCGCCGAGGAGGTCGAGGTCCTCATCGAGATCATCTCCGATCTGGTCGAGAAGATCGCAGCCCTCAAAGGCGTGGGGGTGCAGTTGGTCGGGGACCTGGAGATCCTGCCACCGGGCCTGCGAGCACGTCTGGAGGCAGCCACCTCGGCGGGGGACTGCCAGATGCGCGTCAACGTCGCCGTCGGCTACGGCGGACGGCAGGAGATCGTCAACGCGGTGAAGTCCCTGCTGCGCCTGCGCACGGATGAGGGTACGGACCTGGAGACGATCATCTCCGAACTCTCACCGCAGCAGATCAGCGAACACCTCTACACCAAGGGGCAACCGGACCCCGACCTCATCATCCGTTCCTCCGGTGAGCAGCGCTTGTCCGGGTTCCTCATGTGGCAGAGCGCCTACTCGGAGTTCTATTTCTGCGAGGCGTACTGGCCCGACTTCCGTCGCACCGACTTCCTGCGTGCGGTCCGCGACTATGGACTGCGCCAGCGCCGCTTCGGAAAATAGGTCTCGGGCTCACCTCGGTTCATACGAAGTTCACGCCCACGACTCTCCCGAACACGCGTGCCGTCACTCAGTCGGCATCGATTCGGGGATAGGTTGGCAGTAGTTGGTCGACACCAACCCGAGATCAGGGGGATGTCAAGACTCGGATCTCGGCGGTACTCACGCCACAGGGGTCCTCATGACCGCACATACCCACACTTACGTTCTCGACACCTCGGTGCTGCTCTCCGATCCGGGGGCACTGTTGAGATTCGCAGAACACCATCTCGTCATTCCGCTTGTCGTCGTCTCCGAGCTGGAAGCCAAACGCAACCATCCAGAACTCGGTTTCACCGCCCGCAAGGCTCTGCACATCCTCGATGACTTCCGGTCCGAGTTCGACCGGCTCGATGAGCCGATCCCTGTCGGCGATGCCGGCGGCACATTGCGAGTCGAACTCAATCACGTCGATGCATCGACGATGCCGATCGGCTTCGATCGTTCGGAGAACGACACTCGTATCCTCGCCGTGGCCCGGAATCTGGCCGCTGAAGGCCAGGACGTCGTCGTGGTCACGAAGGATGTGCCGATGCGTGTGAAGGCCTCGGCCCTCGGGCTGCACGCCGAGGAGTATCTGGCGGAGCTGGCCACCGACTCCGGGTTCACTGGGATGAGCGAACTGTCACTCGACGAGGCCGAGATGTCGCAGTTCTACGAAGAAGGGTGGGCAACCACCCAGGCGGTCTCCGATGAAGTCGTCAACACCGGCGTCGTCATCACCTCACCTCGTGGCTCCGCACTCGGCCGTGTCCGCTCGGGCAAGCGGGTGTCGCTGGTGCGCGGTGATCGTGACATCTTCGGCGTCCATGGCCGCTCCGCCGAGCAGCGAGTAGCCATCGACATGCTCCTCGACGATGCGCTGGGAATCGTGTCTTTGGGAGGTCGAGCCGGAACGGGGAAGTCCGCACTCGCGCTCATGGCGGGCCTGCAGAAGGTCCTCGAAGAAGGCAAGCATTCGAAGATCATGGTCTTCCGCCCGATCTATGCCGTAGGCGGCCAGAGCCTCGGGTTCCTGCCCGGCAGCGAGGGCGAGAAGATGAACCCGTGGGCAGAAGCGGTCTTCGACACACTCGGGGCTCTGGTCAGTAAGAACGTCCTCGAAGAGGTGATGAACCGTGACTTGCTCGAAGTTCTGCCGCTCACCCACATCCGCGGCCGGTCCTTGCATGATGCGTTTGTCATCGTCGACGAGGCACAGTCGCTGGAACGCAATGTGCTGCTGACCGTGCTCTCACGCATCGGCATGAATTCGAAGGTTGTGCTGACCCACGATGTGGCTCAGCGAGACAATCTTCGAGTGGGTCGACATGACGGCGTCGCAGCGGTGATCGAGAAGCTCAAGGGCCATGACCTCTTCGCCCATGTCACCCTGACCAGGTCGGAGCGCTCGAGATCGCAGCCCTCGTCACCGATGTGCTCGAGGAGTTCGATCCCTTCCGCTCCTAGCCTGCGCAGTGCGCCGCGCGCACCGGCGACTCGAGAGGCGACGACGCCGTCGACAGCCGACTCCAGCGTCGATGGGCGACCGCAGCGTCGATGGGCGAGTTCAGGGGGTCTGCTCTCGACGCTGCGGTGTGCGCTCGATGAGGTGAACGCGAGGGGCCGGTTGCCAGGATGTGATGTCCTGGCAACCGGCCCCTGTGTTGCGCGACGTATCTGCCGTGTGGCCTATTCGGAGTCTGTGTGGCTTACTAGCAGTCTGCGTGACTTACTTGTAGTCGCCGATCATCGTGGTGACGTCGAGTGCTTTGTCGAGGTCAGCCTCGGTGATGGAGCCGTCGGAGACGAAGCCGAGATCCATGGTGGCTTCCTTGACAGTCATCTTGTTGGCCACGGCGTGCTTGGCGATCTTCGCCGCCGATTCGTAGCCGATGACCTTATTCAACGGAGTCACAATGGAGGGGCTCGCCTCGGCGAGGAAGCGGGCGCGCTCCTCATTGGCCTGGAGCCCATCGATCATCTTCTCGGCCATCACGGTCGAGGAGTTCGCGAGCAGTCGAATGGACTCGAGCAGGTTCGACGCCATGACGGGAATGCCGACGTTGAGCTCGAAGGCGCCGTTTGTCGACGACAGCGCAACGGTGGTGTCGTTGCCGATGACCTGGGCTGCGACCTGGATTGTGGCTTCGCAGATGACCGGGTTGACCTTGCCGGGCATGATCGAGGAACCGGGCTGCAGGTCGGGGATGGCGATCTCGCCGAGGCCGGTGTTCGGTCCCGATCCCATCCACCGCAGATCGTTGCAGATCTTCATGTAGCCGTAGGCAATGGTGCGCAGCTGCCCCGAGGCTTCGATGAGTCCGTCGCGGTTGGCCTGAGCTTCGAAGTGGTTGCGTGCTTCCGTGATGGGAAGGCCGGTCTCTTCGGCGAGGATCTCGACGACGCGAGCGGAGAATCCGGCAGGTGTGTTGATGCCGGTGCCGACGGCAGTTCCGCCCTGAGGAACCTCTGCCACACGTGGCAGTGACGCCTCGATGCGCTCGATTCCGTAGCGGACCTGAGCAGCATAGCCGCCGAATTCCTGTCCCAGCGTCACCGGGGTGGCATCCATGAGGTGGGTGCGGCCCGACTTGACGATCTGGGCGAATTCCTTCGCCTTCTTCTCCAGCGAGGTCGCCAAGGTCTCCATCGCCGGGATCAGCGAGTTGACCAGTGCCTTGGTCACGGCGACGTGCACCGAGGTGGGGAACACGTCATTCGAGGACTGCGATGCGTTGACGTGGTCATTGGGATGAACGTCGATGTCCTGGGATTCCAGGGCCTTCGTCGCCAGGGAGGCAAGAACCTCGTTGGTGTTCATGTTCGACGATGTTCCCGAACCGGTCTGGAACACATCGATGGGGAAGTGGGCGTCGTATTCGCCGGCGATGACCGCCTCGGCGGCTTTCTGGATCGCTCCGGCCCGGTCAGCATCGAGGACTCCGAGTTCCAGGTTGGCCTTAGCGGCTGCCTTCTTCACCTGGGCCAAAGCAGCGATGTGCGCCGATTCCAGGGTCTTGCCGGAGATCGGGAAGTTCTGCACGGCGCGCTGTGTCTGTGCGCTGTACAGGGCATCTTTGGGAACTTTCACTTCTCCCATGGTGTCGTGTTCGATGCGAAATTCTTCGCTCATAGTTGTCCTTTCCGACAAGGTGTCTGGGGTGTTCGTCATTGTTAGTCGGCCGCAGATGCGGCCGTGGTCAAGCGAAGTGGGTCGAGACCGCGTCTTCGTCGCCGCCGTGCTGCGCGACGACCGTTGTCCGGCCGTCATGCAGCTGGTAAGTCAGGCCGACGATGATGAGGCGGCCTTCTTCGACTGCGCGGGAGATGATGGCAGAGAGCTGCATGATCTTCTCGACGGTGTCCATGGTGTTCTGCGCGACCGTCTCATTGACGGTTGTGCGATTGTGTTTGCGGGCCCTGGCCACTGTGGGCAGGATCCGGGCTACGACGTCGGAGATGAAGCCGGGGGGAGTCTCTCCGGAGTCGTAGGAGTTGTACGCCGCCGTCACCGCGCCGCAGTTGTCGTGACCGAGCACGACAAGTAGGGGAGTGCCGAGAATCTCGACCCCATACTCGAGGGAACCGAGGGTCACAGGATCGACGACCTGTCCGGCATTGCGCACGACGAACATATCGCCGAGGCCGACGTCGAAGATCATCTCCGCTGCGACTCGAGAATCCGAACAGCCGAAGAGGGTGACGAACGGCATTTGGTTGTTCGACAGTGCCTCACGCCGAGCGGTGTCCTGATTGGGGTGCTGCGGGACGTCATCGACGAAGCGATGGTTGCCTTCGAGCAGTCGGTTCCATGCCTCGTTCGGCATCAGTGAGATCCTCACTTCCGGTTGTCAGGCCAGGGATCGAATCGGTGGTGTCCGTATTCGACAGTGACCGGGGTGGATATCAGAGGGTGGGCTCAGATGAGTCCGCGGCGGGCTGCCTCCTCGGCGGCCTCCACGTACGAGTGGGTCTTCGCTGCCTGATGCTCGGCGAAGACCGAACGCACGGTTCCCGACTTCGAGCGCATGACCAGCGAGTGAGTGGTGACGTGCCCGCCGTCGAACTTCACACCGTCGAGCAGATCGCCGTTGGTGATGCCAGTGGCCACGAAGTAGCTGTTATCACCGGTGACGAGGTCATCGGTGTTGAGTACCTTGTCGACGTCGAGCCCGGCTGCAGCCGCAGCCTCACGCTCGGAATCGTCCTGTGGCCACAGGCGGCCCTGGATGACTCCGCCCAGAGCCTTGATCGCGCAGGCGGTGATGATGCCCTCGGGGGTGCCGCCGATTCCCATCAGCATGTCGACACCGGTACCGGGACGGCAGGCGGCGATGGCGCCGGCGACATCACCATCGGTGATGAGCTGGATGCGCGCGCCTGCGGCTCGGATCTCGTCGATCATCGTCTGGTGGCGCGGACGATCGAGGATCATCACGGTCACAGAAGCTGGATCATTCGTGCCTTTGCCCTTGGCGACGCGGCGGATGTTCTCTGCCACAGGCAGGCGCAGGTCGACGGCATCGGCGGCAGCAGGACCAGTGACGAGCTTCTCCATGTAGAAGACAGCCGACGGGTCGTACATGGCACCGTCTTCGGTGACTGCCATGACCGAAATGGCGTTGGGCATCCCCAGCGCGGTCAGACGGGTGCCGTCGATCGGATCGACGGCCACATCGCAGTGGGGGCCTCCGCCGTCG
This sequence comes from Brevibacterium sp. BDJS002, assembly GCF_028201555.1. Lineage (NCBI taxonomy): Bacteria > Bacillati > Actinomycetota > Actinomycetes > Micrococcales > Brevibacteriaceae > Brevibacterium > Brevibacterium sp. BDJS002. Next base: position 1,755,411 of record NZ_CP116392.1, read on the forward strand.
CCGACCTGTTCACCGTTGAAGAGCATCGGCGCTTCGTCCTTCTCACCTTCGCCGATGACGACTCGTCCGGCCATGCGGACGGTCGAGATGACGTTGCGCATTGCGGCGACAGCGGCACCGTCGGCGGCGATCTTGTCGCCGCGGCCCACCCAAGGAGCGGCTGCGATAGCGGCGGCCTCGGTGACTCTGACGAGTTCGAGGGCGAGGTTGCGGTCGGGAGCGTCGGCTCCGACCTGTGCTTTCTGGGACCAGGCATCCGTCACAGCGACGGGAGGAGCCTCGGCATCCACTCGGCCTCGGTCATGATGAGATTTCACGTCAGCAGATTCATTGGAGTCACTCATAAGTCCAATTGTGCCACCCCACACGTTCGGCGCCGACATCGGGACGATTTCGCGCCGTGACTGTGGCCGCCATCATGAAAGCCCGCCCAGGATTGGCCCTTGGAGCCATCCCCGAGGACAATGGCGATGTGAACGCCCAATCTGATACCAACACTGTGGGAACGCAGGCGCCCGTGACACGCACGGATGCCGGTCCCGAGGGAGTGCCAATGGCTGACGAGTCCGGAGTGATGCTCCCGGGGTCAAGGGAAGAGATGCGCTTCCTGCGGAAGAACTCGAACTGGGTCAATATGATCATTGCGATCTTCGCCTGCCTGGCAGTCGTCGCAGTGGTTCTGCTGATCGCCCCTCAGCCAGAGGTCGACTCCCAGCGTGTGGTCGACTACCAGACGATTGCGGAGCAGTCCCAGGACAGCGCCGACTTCGATCTCATCGTGCCTGAAATCCCGAGCGGGTGGACCTCGAACGAGGCGAGCTTGGACCGTGTGGACGAATCCGACCGCACCTCCTGGTACATGTCCTTCGTCGGCACTGAACAGCAATGGGTGAGCATCGAGCAGGCCAAGGCCACCGAGAATTGGGCCGAGAACCAAGTCGACGATGCGATTGCTGCTGAGACGGTGACCGTCGGCGGCTCTGACTTCCAGATCTATCGGACTGAGGATGCCAAGGAATACTGGGTCACAGGCAAGGGCGACACGTTCGTCGTCATCACCGCCATCGCGCCCCCCGACACCATCAACGCCTTCGCACAGCAGGTCGCCGAACAGCTGAAGTGAGCCTCAGCCCTCGTCGTCTGAGGATTCTTCGCGCGCTTTGTCGAGGCGTTCGCGTGCCCCATCGAGCCATCCTTGGCAGCGGTCGGCCAGGGCTTCGCCGCGCTCCCACAGACTCAGCGAATCTTCCAGTGGAAGATTTCCGGCTTCGAGTCGTTTGACGATTCCGACGAGTTCCTCACGTGCCTGTTCATAGCTGAGCGAGGCGATGTCGGACTGGTTCTGCTGGGCTGCTGGCTCTGTCATGATTGCGTCCTTAGTGCGATTGTTTGTGTTGGTGCGTGTGATCGACGGTGATGGGCCCAGGCACCTTCACTATTCGGTTGCCTGACTGCTGTCGGTGCTTTCCTGTACGGCGGTGACCGCGGCATCGAAGCGGCCGTGAGCGACACGGACATGGACGCCGTCGCCGGCTTTGACCTCGTTCGAGTCTCTGATGGCTTGGCCGTCATCGCTTTGAACGACGGCGTAGCCGCGTTCGAGCGTCCGCAGCGGGGAGAGCGAGCGTGCCTGTGAACGCAGGTGGTTGATTTCGGTCTGCCCCTGCATGACGCGCGTCGTCGTCGCCTGCAGGCTGCGTCGACGGACCAGTCGCAGCTGCTCTTCGTGCGCGGTCACCATAGTCTGCGGCTCGGCCAGCACCGGACGCGATCGGACGGCGGTGAGCATTTCCTGCTCCCGGTCGATGATGCGGTTGACGGCGGCATCGAGTTCCGCGCGAGCACGCAGCAGGTTCATCGCTTCCTCGGCCACATCGGGCACGATGCGTTTGGCGGCATCGGTGGGAGTCGATGCGCGCAGGTCGGCGACTTCATCGAGGATCGGACGATCGGCTTCGTGGCCGATGGCCGAGACGACGGGAGTCTTAGCCTCAGACACGGCTCGGACCAGGGCCTCGTTGGAGAACGGCAACAGATCTTCCATGCTTCCACCGCCGCGTGCGATGACGATGATGTCGATCTGCGGATCAGCGTCGAGCTCGGCCAGATTCTTCATCACGCCGGGTACGGCATCGGGACCTTGGACGGCGCAGTTGCGAATTTCGAACTCGGCGGCCGGCCAACGCAGATGGACGTTTTGAACGACGTCTTTCTGAGCATCTGAGTCCCTGCCGGTGATCAGACCGATCCGGTTGGGCAGGAATGGCAGGCGTTTCTTCCGGTTGGGGTCGAACAGACCTTCTGCTCCAAGCTGCTTCTTCAGCCGCTCAAGCCGGGCCAGGAGCTCACCGAGGCCAACGGCTCGGATGTCATTTGCCCGCATCGTCAAACGACCGGTCTTCGTCCAGAAATCGGCCTTGAGGTTGGCGACGACGTGGCTGCCTTCGGACAGTGGCGCGCCAGTGCGTTCGAGGACGTTCTTCCAGATCTGAACCGGCAGCGACGTCTCGACGTCGGTGTCACGCAGTGTCAGATAACTGGCCTTGCCGCGGTGGTTGAGCTCGACGACCTGGCCCTCGATCCACACGCTGGACATGCGGTCGATATAGGACTTCATCTTGCTTGAGAGCAGACTCAAGGGCCACGGGTTCTCCGCCGTCGTCTCTCCCGCAGTCGCAGGCAGCTCCTGAGCGTCGACCGTTTCGCCGAGAGTCCCGGGAGTGCCGGAAATTCGTTGCGCCATGTTGTCTCCCCTTCCAATCCACCACCCTAACGAACGGTGGTGACATGACGAATCAGCGCCGCGCAGGAACACCCCGGGTTGCAGGCTTGTTGTGGGTTGCTTCACCTTTGTAGCCGTTGTTCAGGTCCCCGGCCTAAACTGTGCTTGTGACTGCCGTATCTGTACCCATGCCCACCATTCCGCGCAAACGCCTCGCTCCGGAAGACATTCGGACGCCTGAAGGCGCCGACCAGAAGGTGCTTCTGGCCGCCCCGCGCGGATACTGTGCCGGTGTTGACCGCGCAGTGATCGCCGTCGAGCGCGCACTCGAGCACTATGGTGCTCCGGTCTATGTGCGCAAGGAGATTGTGCATAACCGCCATGTGGTCGACACCCTCTCCGAACGCGGCGCCGTATTCGTCAACGAAACCGACGAAGTTCCCGAAGGCGCCCGCCTCGTATTCTCTGCACACGGTGTCTCTCCTGCCGTCCACGCCGAGGCGGCCGCTCGCGAACTGTCGACGATCGATGCCACCTGCCCCTTGGTGACGAAGGTCCACCGCGAGGCAGTCCGTTTCGCCCGTGACGGTTACCGCATTCTGCTAGTCGGCCACGCAGGTCACGAAGAGGTCGAAGGCACGATGGGAGAGGCTCCCGACGACATCACGTTGATCCAGAACCCTGAGGAAGCCAAGACCGTCCAGATCGACGATGCAGAGAGCCTGGTCTGGCTGTCACAGACGACGTTGAGTGTCGACGAGACGATGGAAACGGTCAACATCCTGCGGGAACGGTTCCCGCACCTGCAGGACCCTCCAAGCGACGACATCTGCTATGCCACGTCGAACCGACAGGTGGCCGTGAAGAAGATCGCCCCACAGTCCGATCTGGTTCTTGTAGTCGGCTCAGCCAACTCGTCGAATTCCGTGCGTCTGGTCGAAGTTGCGCTGGAGCACGGGGCCAAGGACGCGCATCGCATCGATTTCGCTCGTGAGGTCGACGAAACCTGGTTCCATGATGTCGCAACTGTCGGCGTGACCTCAGGAGCGAGCGTCCCGGAGGGACTGGTCCAGGATCTCCTCAAACTGCTGGCAGAGTACGGCTTCGGCTCGGTCGAAGAAATCGTCACGGCGGAGGAGGACATCATGTTCTCCCTGCCGCGCGAACTGCGCAAGGACCTCAAGGCCGCCGGTAAGAAGACATCGAACAAACGCGATGGCGCCGACCGGGATCACGACCTGATCTGATCGCTGCCTGATCTAGTCCGTGCCAGTATGGCGGCGTCTCAGATCAGTGGGATCCTGTGTCGCGAATGGATCCTGTCCCGAGATGCGTGGCCGTGTGAGTTCTTCAGCGCTGACTCCACGGCTGCGTGAGTCGAGTTCAGCAACTGCATCGAGTTCGGTGGCGACGATTCCCGTGCTCGGAAACTTTCGGGCGGTGACGAGGAACCGCGATTCCAGCGATGAGACGAATCGGTTGTAGTCCTCAACCGACCGGTCGAGACTTGAGCCCATCCGTGTCACGTGGGTGACCAGAGTGCCTATGCGTTCGTAGAGTTCGGTGCCGAGCTTGAGTACCTCGGCTGCGGAGGTGCTCATGTCAGCCTGCCGCCAATTGAGTGCCACGGTCTTGAGCAGAACCAGCAGCGTGGCGGGGGAGGCGAGCACGACGTTCTTCCCGAGAGCATGATCGATCATCTTCGGATATGTGGACGCCGCCGAGGAGAGCAGCCCGTCCGTGGGGACGAAGCAGACGACGAAGTCCGGAGCAGTGTCGAAAGACTTCCAATACTCCTTCGAAGCCAGAGCATCGATGTGGCGCAGCAGTGCGCGAGCATGATCCTCATCGCTGGCATCAGCGTCACCCATGCGTGCTGACAGTGGTGTCTTGGCATCGATGATGATCGTTCCGCCGCCGGGCAGATTCACGGTCATGTCAGGGCGATGGCGTTTGCCGTCACGCACGCTGCTGACTTGGGTCTCGAAATCCACATGGGGGAGGAGGCCGGCATATTCGACGATGCGTTTGAGCTGGACCTCGCCCCAGTCTCCACGCTGAGTCGTCGAATTCAGCGCGCTGGCCAGTGAACCGGTGGACTCCTGCAGTCTGAGGTTCTGTTGGCTCAGGTGCCCGATCTGCGTGTTGAGTCGCGTAATCTGTTCCAACTGCGTCCGGTCCTGGGACTGAAGGTTCTCCTGCAGGTGATTGACGCTTGCAGCCAGGGGGCCGATGGCCGCAGTGATCTCGCCGGCCATCTGTGCATCAGCCTCCAAATCCTCCGTCCTGTTCGTGAGAATCCGAGACGTGGTCTCCGCTCTCGTAAGTCGCTCAATATAGCGGGAACGCGTGTGTGCGCGTCCGAGGAGGAAGCCGAGGGCGACGCTGATGATGATCGCCAGGATGAGGATGACGATCGCTCCGGTGGCGGGGAAAGAATTCATGACTCAAGCGTGACAGACGGCACTGACACGAGATTTAGACCCGCACCTCGGCGGCGGGATAGACTTAGCTACCGTGGCTCTAACTATCGGAATCGTGGGACTGCCCAATGTCGGCAAGTCGACCATGTTTAATGCATTGACCAAGAACCAAGTTCTCGCGGCGAACTACCCGTTCGCGACGATCGAACCGAACGTCGGCGTGGTGCCGTTGCCCGACGCGCGACTGACTCGACTGGCGGAGATCTTCGGATCCGAACGCATTCTCAACGCAACTGTCGACTTCGTCGATATCGCCGGAATCGTCCGTGGCGCTTCCGAGGGCGAAGGGCTGGGCAATCAGTTCCTGGCCAACATTCGCGAGGCTGAGGCAATCTGCCAGGTCATCCGCGGGTTCGTCGATGACGATGTGATCCACGTCGAGGGCAAGATCAGCCCGGCCGACGACATTGACACCATCAACACCGAACTCATCCTCGCCGACCTGCAGACCTTGGAGAAGGCACGGCCGAGGATTGAGAAGGAAGTCAAAGGCAAACGGGCACCGGCAGAACAGCTGACCGCCATCGATGCCGCTGTCGAGATCCTCGAAAGCGGAAAGACCCTCTATCAGGCGATGCAGTCCGACAAGTTCGACGTCACCGAGCTGCGCGAACTTCAGCTGATGACCGTCAAGCCGTTCCTCTACGTCTTCAACGTCGATGACGATGTGCTCGCCGATGAAGAGAAGAAGGCAGAGATGCGTGCACTGGTGGCACCTGTCGAAGCGATCTTCCTCGACGCCAAATTCGAGTCCGAACTCGCTGAACTCGACGAAGCGGAAGCCCTCGAGATGCTGGAATCCACCGGCCAGGAGGAAGCAGGACTGGACAAGCTGGCACGCGTCGGCTTCGATACATTGGGCCTGCAGACCTACCTGACAGCCGGCCCCAAGGAATCCCGCGCCTGGACCATTCCGAAGGGTGCAACGGCACCCGAGGCGGCTGGTGTCATCCACACCGACTTCCAGAAGGGCTTCATCAAGGCTGAAGTCGTCTCCTTCGACGATCTCGACGCCAACGGCTCGATGTCCGCAGCCAAGTCCGCCGGCAAGGTCCGGATGGAAGGCAAGGAATACATCATGGTTGATGGGGACGTCGTGGAGTTCCGATTCAACGTCTGACGGGTTCAGCCGAGAAGCTGTGTGTGTAGGTCGGCGAGGTCTGCGGCATAGATGTCGAAATGGTCATCAAGCCTGGGCGAATCGCCGCCCGGTCGCGGCACGTAAGCGGTCCGCAGCCCGGCGTCGGCAGCGGCGCGGAGATCCCATGCGTGAGCGGCGACGAGATACGGCGGTCCTGATCCCGCCGGTGCCGCGGCCAGCGCGAGCTGGTAGATTGCCGAGGCGGGCTTGTAGGTGTTGGCGTCTTCGGCTGACAGCGTCAGGTGCCATCTCATGCCGGAGGCTTCGACCAAGGCGGACAACACTTGGTGACTGGCGTTGGACAGCCCGCCGACGATCATGTCCTCGGCGAGTCTTGCCAGACCTTCGACGGAATCTGGCCACGGTTCGAGTTTTCTCGACGCGGTTGCGAGCGGAGCGCTCAGATGGGCCGATAGCGCATCGTCCGCAACGAGTTGAGCCAGCGCCGCGGAGTCCAAGTCGTGGCTTGGGACGAACTCGGCGTCTCCGGCGATGATCTTGCGCTCTCGCGCGGCAACGTCATCGAGCCACCTGGCCACGAGGTTGTCTGCATCTGCCCCCCTCCATCCGGTAGCGGCTGCGACGGACCTCCGCAAGCTGCCGGCTTGGTCAACGAGCGTCCCCAGAACATCGAACACGACGAACGGGCGGGTCTCTTCGGAGGTTCTCATGTCTCGATGAACGCGTTCGACGCTGGGCCTATTCCAGCGTGGAGGAGACCACTGCAGCAGAGGTTGCTCCGTGCCGGAATGCGGTGGAGTTTAGATTTTCGAACTAGAACCCGGACTTGAGGAGAGCCCCGAAGCGCTCTTCCTGACCTGTCGAGTTCTTGCGCTCTTCACGCGTCGGCCTACGCGCGGGTGAGGCCCATCGAGACATATGCGGAGAACCCAGCTCGCTTCGCGAACTTGATGCGTCGTCGCTGCCTCTCGGTGAATCCGAGCTTGGCGTACAGTCCAAGGGCCGGAGTGTTGGTGTCCTTGATATCACGCAGCACGAACTCGTCGGAGGGCAGCTCCAAGAGCCGACGCATCAGCGCAGTGGCTACGCCTTTGCTCTGATGCTGCGGCGCTGTCGTGACGAATGCAATCTCCGTCAGACCGTCGCGGGCACCGTCGTAGGCCCCCATGAATTGGCTTCGGATGATCCGATAGCTGATGATCCCGTGTATTGGACCGAGCACGCGCTGGAGCTCGTGCCGATCCGGCTCGAAGCATTCCTGCTCGCCTTCGGTGACGACCGCGACCGCGGCGGGCTCGCCGTCGACGAGCGCGATGTGGAAGCGCTCCAGGATGAGCATCGGGGCGAACGCGTCGGCAAGCACACCGGGGTCTTTGGAAAAGAACGCGAAATCCTCGGCGAACCCTTGCGTGAGAACTTCCGCGATCCTGTGCCGATGCCCCTCACCCAGTTCGTCTGCGCGCGCGACTTCGATCTTCATCGGGGTCCTCCTGTGAACATTCGTAGGATCAGGTCGACATCGGGCTCCGTAGATCCCTCCCGAAGAGCAACGTGCATCGTCGTCATACCGGCAAGCATGGCGAAGTAGTGAGCGGCCATTCGGGTTGGGTCTCCCGCAGTGATCTGGCCTGCGGCCTGGCCTCGACCGATGATCAAGGCGAAGGCCCGCCAGAGCGCCCCCTGCGTTGCGGCCAGCCGCGCTGCAGTCCCCTCAGGAGTGTCCGTCGTAAAACCCTGGTTGATCACCATGTAGAACTCGGCCGCGCCGTTGTTCGCTGCGAGGTCCGCCACGTATACCTCGGTGAAGGATCGGATCATAGAGAGCGGGTCCCCTTCGGTCGAGAGCAGCGTGGTGACAGCCACGAGCCCGCGCGAGGCCTGTTCGATCAGTTCATCGAACAACTCTTCCTTGCTCGCGTAGTGCCGGTAGATCGACCCGGTGCTGACCCCCGCTTCGGCGGCGATCTGGCGCACGTTCGTGGCCGCGAAACCGCGGTGCGCGAACACTCGGACGGCAGCCGTCTCCACAGCCGAGCGCGTGGCTGAGCGCAACGCTTCGTTCTGCTCCGTCGTCCGCGGCACGATGATCCTTTCAATGAACTTGTGTTCATTTTATGCAGCGATCGCACCGGGCGCAACTGGGTGCCCGACTAGGGTTGCTACGAGGTGCCTGGTGGGCAGTGGAATGATGCGCGGCCACGGGTCGACACTCAAAGGTTGGTACGTGTGGCGACGTGGTGGAGTTCCGTTTCAATGTCTGATCAGCTGCCTTCGTGCCCTGAATGCTCGGAGTCGTACACCTACGAACAGGGCGCGCTTCTCGTGTGCCCGATGTGCGGCCACGAATGGACGCCCGCTTCGGACAGTGATGATGAGTCGTCGTCTGCCGAAGGCGAGGTTATCCGTGATGCCGTCGGCAATCTGCTCGCCGACGGCGATGCGGTGACAGTCGTGAAGGGTTTGAAGGTCGCCGGCAGCGGCGGTGGTACCATCAAGGTCGGGACCAAGGTCAAAAGCATTCGGCTGCTCGAGCAACCGGTGAACGCCCACGACATCGACGCCTCTGTGCCCAGCCTCGGGCGGATCTACCTGAAGTCCTCGGTGGTCAAGAAAGCCTGAGGAGACATTCGCCGTCATTCTTCCTCAACGGTGAGGGGGATGACGCCACGAATTGTGCGGCCTGACGGCATGGCAGGGGACTGCGCCGTCGTTCCACCCGATTGAGTTGGGGGTCCGGCTAGTTGCGTCAGCACAAACCCGGCATACACGACTCGGTTCTCCCTCATCAATGGCGTGAACGAGGATAACTCGAGGCCTAATTCATTCGTCGCAACGGTGGCTAAAGTCGAGCTGTGCGTCACGATGGACAGTGATGACAGTCAGCGCCACCGGTCGGGAAGACTCGCACTGAATAGAGCGTCTTGAGGCTCAGTGCATGCCTAGCAAATCCGAGCTGATAATTGTCTCGCAGATATGCCGTATGAGCCCGGCTACAGGCCGGGCTCTGGATTCCGAATCTGTTGTACATCCAGCCACCCGAAAGCTTTCGCATCAGCTTCAGTGAGTGGTGCGGGTCCGATAATGTCCGTGCGGAAGGTAACTACCGTGCCCGACCCCCTGCTGCCTGCGACTGGGGCCAAGGCACGGTCGGGAATGCCAAACCGATAAGTCTGTGACCACGAACCGTTTTCGCGATAGTTTTCGTGAACGAGTACGGAGCTCAGTGCCGTGACCGTCGACATGCCTCTTCTTGGTAGTCCATCGCATAGGAAGTGCTGCGGAGATCCTGGCGTGAATCGCACATCTGGAGTAGCCATTACGGGCTTGCGGATCGCAATCCCATCGGTGTCCCGTCTCGTATCGGTACCACGTCCATCGTCCGCGACCGTGACCCATCCGTTTGGCAGGTGGGTGACAGTCGTGAACCCTTTCCGTCCCTGACTTTTGGCCTCGTCGTTGGCATAAGCAAGGATTTCAAGGATGAGGTGACGACTGCCTCCCGCGAGATAGGGCTTTTCGAGACGTGCCCTGACTTCAGCGAGATGCTCAATATCAAGGTCAGCGTCCCAATTGTGTGTGGTAGTCTCCCAGCTCGAACGATGGCTCATTTGCCCATTTTAGTGACTGGGCATGGAAGAGACAGATGAAGCTGCGCTTTGTCGAGTGGGACTGAAGCATTGGAATGTGCCGGAACTTGATGAATTACCGATTTAACGTATGGCGTTATTGACGCGTTCCGTTATAAACTGGATGGCGTGATCAGATCGTTTGCCGACCGCGACACCGAGCGTGTGTGGCGTCGTGAACCGGCGAGGCGACTTGATCCTCGTATTCACAAGACTGCGAATCGGAAGTTGCATCAGCTGGATGCAGCGGTGTCGCTCGATTCCATGCGTGTTCCGCCCGGTAATCGTCTGGAGTCACTCAGAGGTGATCGGGCTGGTCAGCATAGCATTCGCATCAACGATCAGTGGCGGATCTGCTTTAGGTGGACCGGTGCCGGTGCAGAAGAAGTCGAGATCGTGGACTATCACTGAGGAGGGGCGATGTCCGAGAAGCTTTACCCGCCGATCCATCCGGGGGAAGTCCTCATGGAGGATTTCATCGAGGGGTTCGGTATCACGCAGAATAAGCTCGCTGTGTCGATCGGTGTGCCACCTCGGCGTATCAATGAAATAGTGCACGGAAAGCGTGCCATCACTGCCGACACAGCTTTGCGTTTGGGGCGGTATTTCGGTGTGGAGCCGCAATTCTGGCTTAACCTGCAGAGTCGTTATGATCTGGAGCTTGCAGAGGAACGCGTGTCCGACCAGGTCGCGGCAATCACGCCGCTTAAGGTTGCGTAACTACAACCGAGACCGGACGGATAGCATTGGCCCATGGCCATACGACCCTCGGACATGAACAACTTCGTAACGGCGCTTCTACCTTCGCTGTCGCAGAGCCTGGCCGAACAATTCAGCATTTTTCGGGTGATGCATCATGGCACGCACGAGAAGCAGCTTTCCAACGTATTCGTATGGCTGCTGGATGCTGATGCGACTCACGAGTTCGGTGACAAAGTTCAACGCGCCTTCCTTTCGAGGGTCAATGCAACACGATCGGTTGATTCGCAGTTGCCGTTGTCCGGTTATCACGTAGTGCAGGAAGTTGACACGAGAGCGCAGCAGGAGATCGCTGACGAGAGCAGTATGGATATTGCGGATATCGTCCTTTCCCGTCCAGAGGCCGCAGTCGTCATTGAAAACTACGGGACCTCGGATGGCCACGGACATGACTTTCACAGATACCTTGCACACGGAGCTGCCGGAGGTCGATCAGCTGCGGTTGTCCTGCTGTGCCATCGTTATGAGGCGCACCTGCAGCGAGAGGGTTGGGAACAGGCAACCGTCGTCACATACGCCGAGATACTGAGTGACCTTCAGAATTACATTGATCGAGACAAGAATTGGTCCCGACGACATCCCGAGCAGTTCTTCTTCATCCGGCAGATGATGGAGCATTTTGTGGAAGGCGCAGCAGCAGTGGACATTGATGATCAGATTTCCTTTATCAAAGCTAAGTGCGAGACAGGGGAATCGGCGAGATACGGATATCGGCCTCGGGACCGAGCAGCACAAGAATTTGCTGAATCTGTTGCTGAGCATGCGCGCCGTCAGTTCGATGACAGCCGTTCGACGCTCGCGGCGGTCAAAGACGGACTGCGAAGGTATGCACGAACGGTATTGACCGATCAAGTGAATGAGAGCACCGAACTCGGGCGCATCCAGAAAGTCGTGACCCGATTCGTTGGACAGTGGGAGTGGTGCGTTGAACTGCAGCGCGCAGATGCGCAGCCTACGATCTTCCTCGAGTTCGGGCCTACCGCCGCAGTTGAGAATGGACGGGTAGCTGACCCCCTGGATGCTCCTGACTATTCTCGTATTTTCTTGACCCTTCAAGATGCCCGGCGAGACGGTATCGCGCTCATCATAGAGACGGAAGTCAGTCTCGGCGAGATCATTGAAGGTCTGTCTCGAGATGATGTGCGCTTGCGGGATGCAGTGCTTGCTATGACGGCAGAAGTCTGACCCGTACAAAGCATACCTCTCGCTGACGGCCCCCGCCTGAGGACCGTCAGCCACGCGGTATCTATGCAGCCAGGAGTCAGGGCTTAGCCGCGGCGAGTTCCTCGCGAACGATGCTTGTTCCCGCGCTCAGTGCGCTCAGCTTTTCGAAGGCAACATCCCGCGAAAAGGGCGCCATGCCGCAGTTCGTGCTCGGGACGAGCTTGTCCGAGTCGACGAATCTGAGAGCCCGGCGAAGGGTGTCGGCGACCTCCTCTGGAGTTTCGATGGTCTCATTGGCCACGTCGATGGCTCCGAGCATGACCTTCTTGCCGCGGATGAGCTCGATGAGGTCCATCGGGACACGGGAGTTGTGGCACTCCAGTGAGACGATGTCGATGGTCGACTGCTGCAGGAGCGGGAATGATTTCTCGTACTGGCGCCATTCGGACCCGAGGGTAGCTTTCCAGTCGTTGTTTGCGGTGATCCCGTAGCCGTAGCAGATGTGAACCGCCGTCTCCGCGCGCAGTCCTTCCGCAGCTCGCTCCAGCGTGGCAATTCCCCAGTCCTTCATCTCGTCGAAGAAGACGTTGAAGGCAGGCTCGTCGAACTGGATGATGTCCACTCCGGCCGCTTCCAAATCCCGCGCCTCCTGATTGAGGACAGCGGCGAACTCCCAGGCCAACTTCTCGCGACTCTTGTAATAGCCGTCGTAGAGCGTGTCGATCATTGTCATCGGGCCCGGGAGCGCCCACTTGATCGGTTGGTCGGTCTGCTGTCGGAGGAACTTGGCGTCGTCGACGAACACTGGCTTCTCACGGCTCACGGCGCCGACCACAGTGGGCACGCTCGCGTCATAACGATCACGGATTCGAACCGTTTCGCGCTTCTCGAAATCGACTCCGCTGAGGTGTTCGATGAACGTGGTGACGAAGTGCTGGCGGGTCTGTTCTCCGTCACTGACGATGTCGATGCCGCGGTTGGTCTGTTCGTGGACTGCGATTCGCAGAGCATCCTGTCGTCCCTCGGACAAGGCCTCGCCTTGCAGGTTCCATGGTGACCAGAGGGTCTCAGGCTGGGCGAGCCACGTCGGCTTCGGCATGCTGCCGACGATCGAAGTGGGCAATAGAGTCGGCTTCATTGATTCTTCTCCGGTGGTCATGCGGCTGGAACGGGATAGTTGGCGGCCCACTGATCGAGCATGTCCCGGTGTGGGTTGACGAACGTCTCTGCGGTGTACTTTCCCTGCTTGACTGCGAGCTGGCTGCGTTCGACGCGATCGTAGGTGATCGGTGTCTCCGAGAAGTCGTCCCGTTCCAGTGTCGGCCGATAGATGTCTTCGGCGGCCACGTGCGCGTTGTAGATCTCCGGTCGATAGATCCTCTGGAAGGTCTCCATCGTGCTGATCGTGCCGATGAGCTGCAAATTGGAGTAGTCGTTGAGGAGATCGCCGCGGAAATAGAAGGCGAGGGGCGCGACGCTGCCTGGCGGCATGAAGTATCTCACCTGCAGTCCCATCTTTCCGAAGTAGTCATCGGTCAGCGAATATTCGTCTTGCTGGTACTCCACGCCGAGAACCGGATGGTGATTCGCGGTCCGATGGTAGGTCTTGCTCGTCGACACACTGATGCAGACGACGGGTGTCACCTGGAACCGTTCCCGATACGCTGCGGAATCGAGGAAGTGCTGGAACAGCTTGCCGTGCAGTTCACCGAAGTCATCAGGGACCGTGAATTCGCTCGCGGACTCGTTGGCAGCCGGAAGTCGCACGCTGAAATCGAAATCGCGAACATAGGACGAGAAGTTGTTTCCCACGATCCCGGGATGGCGGTCACCAGTCGCTCGATCAAGGATCTGGACATCCAGAACCTCGAGCAAGGGGAATTCCTGTTCGTTGCCGGCGGCGGTGAACTGCAGCTGTCCAGAGACGATCTCGAGGTCGACAGCGTAGCGGTCCCCGGCGGGGTTATCCCAATGGGCGAGGTCGTTGAACCGGCGATTGATCGTCGTCAGGGTGTTGCGGAGGTTCTGCTGACGGTGTTCGCCCCTGGCGAGGTTCGCGAAGTTCGTCGTGGCCCGTGAACTATCCGACGGGGAGTAGTGCTCGTCGAATCGGGTGGTGGTGATGTTGAATGTGAATTCGGTTGTCATGGACGTCCAATTCGGTGTCTGATCGGCCGGGATCGGCCTTGCGGAGGTCTTCGGAATCCATCCTGCAGGCAACGGCTGGTTATCGGGTAACTTGGTTGAACTATGGGTTCATATAGTCTTTATCTATGTCCCGAGGATTGAGAAGCATCACACTGCTGCAGCTCCACTACTTCATCGAGGTTGCGGCGGAAGGGTCGATCACAGCCGCTGCCGATCTGCTCTATGTCTCCCAACCGACGATGTCGGCGGCAATGAAAGATCTTGAGACCCGCGTAGGTCGGGCGCTGCTCTTCCGATCAGCCCGCGGCGTGACACTGACTGTGGACGGCGCGGAGTTCCTCGGCTATGCGCGGCAGGTCGTTGAGCAGGCGGAGCTCCTTGAGCAGCACTATCTCGGTCGGCCCCCGTCGCGACGCCTGCTCGGTGTATCGGCGCAGCACTACTCATTCGTGGTTGATGCGTTCGTGCGGATGGTCAAGGCCAGCGATGCGGCCGAGTATGAGTTCTCGCTTCGAGAGACTCGCACTTGGGACATCATCGAAGATGTTCGCACGCTCCGCAGCGAGCTCGGCATTCTCTATCGGAACGACTTCAACCAGAAGGTCATCGACAAACTGCTGCGAGATTCCGGGCTTGTCTTTCACCCGCTTTTCCTTGCAACGCCGCACATCTTCATCTCCCGGAAGAATCCGCTTGCCGCCCGAGATCGCGTCACCCTTGACGACTTGGCCGAGGTGCCACGACTGACCTTCGATCAGGGAGCGAACAACTCCTTCTACTTCGCCGAGGAGATTCTCTCCACTTTGTCGAGCAAGCAGGAGATCAGGGTCTCCGACCGTGCGACGATCTTCAATCTCATGATCGGGCTCGACGGCTATACGATCTCGACGGGCATCATCAGCGATGACCTCGATCCAGAGATCGTCGCGATTCCACTCGACGTCGACGAACGCATCGAGATCGGGTGGATCGACCATTCCGGCATTCCGCTCACCGAACAGGCCCGTCGCTACCTCGAGGAAGTGCGTGCCGTTGTCACGGGATTCGAACTCGAGCTGATCGGCTGACTCTGACGAGGTGAGTCTCACGCGCACGGGTGATTGCTCACGTATCCGTGCCAGGCCCTGCGCTAGAGTGTCCTCTGGCGTCAGCATGTGATCGCAACGATGAGATCTGATGCAGGTGGAATGTCAACCTGGAAGATCGAAAGTTGAGGACCGAATATGGCCGACAGCACGAGTTTGCAACAGCACTCGAAAAGTGGGGGAGTCGCAAAGGCGTTCTGGGTCGTGGTGCTCGTCCTCGGGCTCATACTGGGCGCAATCGCTGCGATCTTCGGACTCGCGTCGCTGATTCCCGGGCTTGGGTCCCTCAGTACGTTTGCCGCTCGGTTCGCGCCTACTGTGGCGCCGATAGCGGCTCTTGTGGGCTTGATCGTGGTCTTCGTCGGAATCATGGCTTTGCGCAGAAATCGTCGGCGCACCGGAACCGTCACGACGGTGCTCGGCGGGATCGGTGCGGTCGCGAACATCGCTGTGGTCATCGTTCTCGTCGGCGCCATCACCTCGGCCGGCGGATCGGTCAACTTGCTCACTGCGACGTTCGGGCTCTCCGCAATGGATTCGGAGTCGCCCGACCGCTACGAGGTGTACGACACGACAAGCTCGGGGGACGACCTGTCCTTGTCGATCTACGAGCCGAAGAATGCGAAAGGCTCGACACCGACCATTATGGTCGTCCACGGTGGCGGTTGGATCGCGGGTGAACCAGATGCAGTGAGCTCAGAGCTTCGCACCCTGGCTGACCACGGCTATTTGGTTGTAGCGGTCGAGTACGAACTTGCCACCAAGGACAACGCGACCTGGAATAAGGCACCCGCGCAGGTGGCGTGCGCGGCGAGCTGGATTCAGTCTCACGCCGACACGCTCGGTGCAGATATGGATCGTCTCGCGTTCTGGGGTGAGAGCTCCGGCGGCAACCTGGTCGCCAACACCGCGGGCGCCGCGGCGGACGGTACCGCCGAGTCGTCGTGCGGTGGAAAGGTTCCCGCTCCAGCTGCCGTTGTCACCGACTACCCCGCGTTCGACGTGACTGGTCTCTACGAGAACGCCCCTGCGGGCCCGGGGGCGGGCACAGGCTCGCGCATATTCGCGACCAGCTACACGGGTGGCACGCCCGAGGAATTCCCGAAACGCTACGCCGCGGCGGATTCCGCCACGCACCTGACTGCTGCGGCCCCGCCGACACTCGTGATGACTGCGATGCGTGATGACGTCATCATTCCTGCTGACCAGTTCGAATGGGTCGACGCGGCCCGAGACCGTGGAGTCGACGTCGAGACGGTGCAGATTCCGCTCGCAAACCACGCCTACTCGCAGAAGGCGAAGAACTCCATCGGCAGCCAGGGACACCTCAGCATCGGAGAGGCCTACCTGTCCGAACGACTTCGCTAGCCCTGCAGCTGCGGCTCTTTGGCCGCTGCGGTGCGTGTGCCCCGGCTGATTGCGAAGCCGAATGCCGTAGCGAGGATGTACATGAGGATCGAATAGATGACGGCCGGGATAGCCACCTCGGTGCTGTTGAGCACGCTGAGGGCGATGGTCAGGGCGATGGTCGTGTTGTGGATGCCGATCTCCATCGATGTCGCGATTGCCTGCGGTGCACCCAACTTCAGCAGACGGGCGCCGAGGTAGCCGAGAGTGAGGCTGATCAGGCAGAAGAGTCCGGTGGCCAGGCCGACCTGCTGGAAGTAGTCGACGAGGTTCTCCCGCTCGCCGAGCAGGGCGCCGACGGCGACCACGACGAGGACGATGATCGAGAAGATCCGCACCGGTCGGTCCGCCCGCTCCGCGAAGCTGCGGGCGTAACGACGTACCACCATGCCGAGAGCAACAGGGATCAGCACGATGACCATCACCTGGATCAATTTGCCCAACTGCAGGCCCAGCTCTCCGTCGGCGTCGAAGTAGCCGATGGCCAGGTTGGTGATCACGGGGATGGTGAATGCCGCGAGCACCGAGTTGACTGCTGTGAGGGTGATGTTGAGCGCCACATCACCGCGGAAGAGATGGCTGAAAAGGTTCGCAGTGGGGCCACCGGGAGAAGCCGCCAGCAGCATCAGCCCGACCGCCAGGCGCGGATCGACATTGAACCCGACGACCAGACCGAAGGCAATCAGCGGCAGGACGAGGATCTGCAGGACGAGAGCGATGCCGGCAGCCTGCGGGGATCGGACGACTCGGCGGAAGTCGTTGACTGTCAGAGAGAGGCCGAGGCCGAACATGATGATGGCCAGGGCAATGGGCAGGCCGACAGAGATGAGCGCAGAATCATTCATTGATGCGGAGTCCTTGAATTCGAGTTGGTCACGCTGAAGGTGGCCACCGGGAACACCGCATGCGGGTTACTGGCGGGTAGTTGCGTTGTATGACCAGTATCAGGTGAGATATGTCACAGCTCAAATTTCTGATGGGACAATTTTTCGTGATCTGCAGGTGCTCGCGATCTTTCCAACAAGGTCCATTTGCACGTAGGCACAGCGTCCGACCCGACGACCGACGCCGGTACATTCGCGGCTAAACGTTGATGCGAGAACGCAGTGCTATCGTGCCGTATGGCCATCATCACAGTGAACGGCGTCGAACTTGGAGTTGAGAGTTTCGGGCGCGAAGAAGATCCCCTCATGCTGCTCGCGGGCGGAACCACGATGTTGTCGTGGCCGGACTCGCTCTGCGTAATGCTGGCCGAAGGCGGACGCAGAGTCGTTCGCTACGACCTGCGTGATTCCGGTGCTTCAACCACAAAGGACCCGGAGAACCCGTCATATGACCTACGAGATCTCGCCGCCGATGCAGCGGAGCTCGTCACAGCTCTCGGCGCGGAGTCCGCCCACCTCGGCGGGCAAGGCGTCGGAGGCATGGCCGCCCAAGTTGCCGCACTGGATCATCCGGAGTCATTTTCAGCACTGACGCTGGTGAGTACCCGCCCGGTTGCGCCCGGTCCTGTCGATGATGACCTGCCAGACCATGATCAGTCGGTGATGTCCGATGTATTCTCGCGTCCTCAGCCGGATTGGACGAACCGTCACGCCGTCGCCGAGTACGCAGCCGAGAGCGCCGCTATTCTGGGCAACGATCCCGCACAGGCTCAGGAGATCGCTGTTCGGATCTGGGACCGAACTCCGACATCGGACCCCTCGGTCCACCAGGCGAATCAGCTGGGTATGGTCTTCTCCCGAATAGACTGTTCACCACGATGGCGCGAGGGCCTCGGTGACCTGCGAGTACCGAGTCTGGTCGTCCACGGCAGGGCGGACCCATTCTTTCCCGTCGGCAATGGCCAGGCACTTGCCGCAGCGATCCCAGCAGCACAGCTGTTGACCTACGAGGATATGGGAACGCAGATACCGGAATGGGCGACCGACGGTATCGCGACCGCCATGCTTCGCCTCTGAACCCGAAAGGAAACCTGTGCGCATACTGCTTCCCGAATCGCTCATTCCTGTCTATCTCAAGGCCACTGGCGCGAATCGTCCGTTTGTGACTGAGGACGGAGCACGCCGGCGCATCGCTGAGCGCTTTCTCCGCCCCGTCTCCTACGGTCCGCCCTCTCGTTTGGAGGGTGTGCGTGTGAAGCGTCGCCTGCCCGATCCGAACGGTTGGCCGGTCTATGACGTTGAACCATCGGCTCCCGCCGGCCACAGGGCTTTACCGAAGTCTGTTGTCGTCTACGTCCACGGCGGGGGTTGGGTCAACGAGATCGCTCCCCAGCATTGGACACTCATCGCCCGTATCGCTCGTGAGACGAACCAGCGCGTCATCGTCCCGATCTACCCACTTCTGCCCTTCGGCACCGCCCGTGAGGTCTGCGACGGTGTCGTTGAACTCATTCGAGTCGAACTCGACTCCGATCATCAGGTGCGGCTGGCCGGAGACTCCTCCGGCGGTCAGATTTCGCTGTCTGCGGCCCTGCGGCTTCGTGACGAGGGAGTGATGCTGCCGACCACGACGCTGTTGGCTCCGGCTTTGGACTTGACGTGGGAGAATCCGCAGATCGATGTGGTCCAGCCCTCCGATCCCTGGCTGGGCCGTCCCGGTGGCCGCATCCTGGCTGAGCACTGGAGCGGCGACGACGAGCTAGTCGACCCCGTGGTCAGCCCCCTGTACGGCGACCTGGGCGGACTCGGGCCACTGACGATCCTCACCGGCACACGAGACGTGCTCAACCCCGACGCGCATGTACTCAAGGACAATGCTCGCGCCGCCGGAGTGCCGGTGGAGTGGCACGAAGGCGAAGGCCAGCTGCACGTCTATGCCCTCCTGCCGACGAAGGCAGGGGAGCAAGGGGCGAAGGCCATCGTGGAGAGCCTGAGACCGAGCACGTGAATCAGTCCCGCTCGAGATCGTGGACTCAGCCCACCTCGGCGATTTGGGCGTAGGGGTACTCAGACTCCCGGTTCTGAAAACTCAGGATGCTCGGATTCTTGATCCCACCGTTCTGGATCTCGATCGCCCGGGAGATGGTGGGGACCTGTGACCACGCATCCGGCCCCTCCAGAACTGTGCGCAGATACGGCAGAATCGCTTCGCTGATCTCCCACGTCGCCGAGTTCCACAGGTACGACGGGGTGTGATCGACCGCGTAGTAGTTGACGCCTTGTCCGACGGTGAACATCGGATTCTCGAACCCGGTGGGCTTTGCCCATTCGAAGCCCATGCTCTCATCGCAGGAGACATCGATGATGAGACTGCCGGGAGCGAACTCCTTCAGATCTTCGGTGCGCAGGTAGGTCATTGGCGCGGAAACGTCTTGGAGCGTGCAGTTGAGCACGATGTCGTGTGAGGCGAGGAAGGTCGGGAGGAACACGTCGCCCGCGTCAGTGACAACAGTTGACAGGTGGGTCGGACCGTCGCCGGTGTTGAGCTGGGTGATGTGGGCACTGTGAATCGGAGAACCCACTGCCGAGGCTCCTCTTTGTGTGAGGACCTGGATGTCATAGATTCCCTGGGCCTTCAGTGCAGTGACAGCCCCTCTGGCGGTCGCACCGAACCCGATAACGACCGCACTCATTCGTGGACCATAGTCACCGGTCGAACCGCGAAGGCTCAAGGCGTGCTGGACTGAACAGTAGCCGGCGAGTTCGTTGTTCTTGTGGAAGACGTGCAGGCTGAAGTCTCCCTGACGAGTCCAATGGTTCATCGCTTCGAATGCGATGAGTGTGAGCCGGCGGTCGATCGCGGTCTGCGCCATGGCCACGTCCTGCACGCAGTGCGGCCAGCCCCACAGAATGCGGCCTTCGGGAATCGCCTCGACGTCCGCAGCCTGCGGTTTCGGCAGGAGGAGGACCTCAGCGGCCGCAATCACTTCGGAACGTGCCGCGACTCGTCCGACCCGAGACTCGATGTAGCCGGGCTCCAGCTGAAAGTCCTCAGCGTAGCCGCGTTCGACGATCATGCGAGCTCGCACTTCGGGGTCGATGCGATCGAGGTGGTGAGGGTGAATCGGGAGTCGGCGTTCGTTCTCCATCGAGGACTCGGCGAGCAGGCCGAGGGTGAGGAGACCGTTGGTGGGTGGTCCATCATTCGCCGAGGCGGTGGAGTCGGCAGTGGTCATGTGAGCGGTGCCGGTCATCCGGCCTCCCATCGTTGGGGAACCAGAGTCAGCTCCGCCTTCGACTATACGCTGAACCCGCCCGGAACCGACTTTCCGCGCAATCAACGACACTGCTGAGCCTTGATCGTGCTCAGGACAGCGATCGTGCGAAGTTTGTCAGAGCTTGGCGTCCAACCAATTCTCCTGGCACCAACGGGAGTTCGGACAGAGGGATGTCGGGCAGCATCTGCCGCACTCGTTCAATCTGTGAGTCTTCGACGTCACGGCGATCCTTGAGCAGTTGCCCCGCGTCCGAGGGGGAACGCCGATTGGCGACGAGCGCCGCCAACGGAACTTTGATGTCCTTGAGCGATTCCGCCAGCTCCAAGGTCTCCGCAACCGGCATCCTCTCGGGAGTGAATACGACGAGGAATCCGGTGCGCAAACGGTCAGTGACGACCTTTCGCAGATTCTCGAAACGGTCTCTGCGGCGAATGAGCGTGCGACGGAGCTCAGCATCCGCCTCGGCGGCGGGATCAGCGCTGGAGGTGCCCGCGATGCTGCGCATCGCCGCGGAGTAGCGTTCTGAGCGATCACGATTCTTCAGCAGCGACTCGGTCCAGGTCGTCAGCTGCGCGGGCAGGGTGAGGAGCCTGAGCGTGTGGCCGGTCGGAGCTGTGTCGAAGACGACGAGGTCGTACTCCTCCAAGCCCAATGCGACTGCGTCGGCCACCCGTTCGAGGACCGCTGATTCGAAGCTGCCAGGCGCTTCCCGCGCGAGGGCGAGATGACGCTGCGCATGAGGGCGCATGCGTTCGGGCAGCATCCGCCTCATAGTGCGTTCGACGGAAGCCAGATGGCGTTCGAGCGTGGCCTTCGGATCGATCTCCATTCCATCGACGATGCCGCCGGAAGCATCACCGTCGGTGAAGGCAATCAGCCGCTCGGGCGCATCGCCGACCTCACGGTCCCAGAGATGTCCGAGATTGTGCGCCGGATCCGTGGAGACGACGAGGACGCGGTGTCCCTTGAGCGCATGCGCGATGGCCAGGGACGAAGCTACCGTGGTCTTGCCGACACCGCCCTTTCCGCCGACGAAGACTACGCGAAGACCGTCTATCGAGTTCAACAGCATGCGATGTGGTCCAGAGGAGAGTCGGGCATGCCCATGCGGCGATGCCAGGCATGGAAGTCCTGGTAGAGGCTGGGGAGGAACTCCGCAGTGTAGTAGGCGGCAGGATCCGGTACACCTAGTGCCTCGCCCAGAACGATCAGGGTGAAGAAGTCGTCCTCATTCTGCTTCTCCCGGGCAAACATCTGACGGTACGGTCCCTTGTAGAACTCCTCCAGGCCGTCGCGGAACGCGGCCAGCGCTGGGCGAATTCCTTCGTCCAGGGCTGGGCCGCGTTCATACCGCTGTCATCGGGCAAGGATCAGACCTCTTCGCGTACGGCTTCGATCTTCTCGTCGGCGTCCTCGGGCTCCGGCGGGTCCGATCGAGCTCGGATGATCGCTCTGATGCCTTCGATCGCTACGAACACGCTGCTGACGATGATGATGCAGTCGATGGCGAAGAGCAGCCAGTCCGCGCTTCCCGGGGTCGCGAAGCTGAAGAGCTGGTCGATCGCGGCCCAGAACGACATGACGAATACGATGGCCAACGGTATGAGCGCCGGCCACGGATTGCGCCGCTTTCGGATGAGCATGACCGCGAGGATCATCAACGTCAACGATGCCATCAGCTGATTGGTCGTACCGAAGAGCGGCCAGATGCGCAGACCGCCTTCTCCTCCCAGCCCCTGTGAGAATGTGAGGCCCATGCCGAGGACGACGACGACTCCTGTCGCCGTGTACTTGCCGATCCTGAGGTTGACGCGTTCGCCCATCTCTTGAACGACGAATCGCATGAGACGGAATCCGGTGTCGAGCGAGGTTGCGGCGAACAGCACTGCCATCGTGGCGAGCACCGTGGTGCTCAATGACGCAGGCAGGCCCAGACCGGATTCCATGAGCATGCCGCCGCCCTGGACGAACGACTGCACACCGGCTTCACCGAACTTGCTGTAAAGCTCTTCCCACTCAGCCACGGTGCGAAGTCCGGCGGAGATCGCGATGATTGTTCCCAGAGCCAGGAGGCCCTCACCGACTGCGCCGAAATAACCGACGAAGCGGGAGTCCGTCTCCTTGTCCAGCTGTTTGGAGCTGGTTCCTGAGGAGACCATGCCGTGGAAACCTGAGATAGCGCCACAGGCGATTGTGACGAAGAGCAGCGGCACGATGCTGGGGGTGCCCTCCGGGACATTCATGTTGATGGCCGGGGTCACGATGTCGTGGGCACCGTCGGCGACGAACATGCCGATGACCACAGCCCCGTAGAGGAGGATGAGTCCGATGAACAGCTGCACGCCATTGATGTAATCGCGCGGCTGCAGCAGCACCCACACCGGCAGCAGAGAAGCGAACGCTCCGTAGATGAACAGCGTCAGGATCCAGAATACAGTCGGCGTCATGCCGAGGAAGGTCTCCGGCAGGACCACGGGTACAGCATCGCCGAGGACGATGAGTCCGTAGAGCGCGACGACGCCGACGATGGTCACCGCCACCAACGGCATACGCAGACGGTATACGGCCACGCCGACGAGCAGAGCAACGCCGATCGCGCCCCACGTCGGAATGACCGCGGTCGGAGTGGAGATGAGGAGTCCCGTGATGACAACAGCGAATGCTGCGATCACCATCAGAAGCAGGATGAAGATTACAATCAGGAACAGACCAGCGCCGCGTTTGCCGATATAGCGGCCGGACAGCGCACCGATTGACTGGCCCTTGTTGCGAACTGAGGCCCATAGCGCGCCGAAGTCGTGCATACCGGCGAAGAAGACAGTGCCGAGTGTGACCCAGAGGAACGCAGGCACCCAGCCCCAGATCAGCGCGACGGCTGGCCCGACGATGGGCGCGGCGCCTGCAACCGAAGTGAAGTGGTGGCCCCAGAGGATGAATTTGTTCGTGGGGACGTAGTCGACCCCGTCGGTAAGTTCGTGGGAGGGTGTGCGGAAATCGTCATTCAGGCGATAGACGCGTTTCGCGAGGTACTTGGAATACACAAGGTATCCGAGTGCCAGGATCGCGAGACCGATCACCATCAGGAGGACGGGACTCATCAAGTGTGCCTTTCGTCATTGCGTCATTGCGCAGACAAATTGAAGTTCAGTCGTTGCTGTCCTCCAGTGTATCAACGTCAGCGTTTCGTTTGAACTTCCTCAGTATTCAGTGTGAATGGTTGAGGGCACCTGCTGCGTAGGCGGCCTGACCGACGTGAACGGCAGCGTCATCGATGATCGACGCCAGGCGCACCCCGCGAGTGACCGGGGGAGTCCAGTTCTCGTCGATGATTTCGCCGAGGTCGGTCTCCGAAAGTTTACCGACGTAGCGGCCCAGCGCACTGAGCGTGGCTTCCACATAGTCGATGAGCAGCTGCTGATCATCGACCTTGATCTCAGCCGCCTGCTCGGGTGTGTGCCCGAGACCGACCGCATCGCCGGGTGCTCCGAGTTCGAAGCGATCTCGGAACTTGATCCACACCTGCTCGTCACCAGTGAGGTCGGAGAGCTGGACATCGACCTCACGCCCGCTGTGCCAGAGCAGCCAGGCAATCGAATTGGGATGGCCACCGGGGTGGGCGTTGAGCTGATCGGCGGAGAGTGCCGGCAGATTATTTGCTGCATCGACAGGACGGTGGGCGAAATCGGTGAGGATCTCAATGCTGTTCATAAGGCCCATTGTGCTCTTCGTGATCGCACATGTCACCAGGCGAAGATGTCAGTCGAATCGGGGCCGTCTGCGGTTCTGCTTGATCTCGGAACGACGTTGCTCGGTCCGGACTCTGCGGCGGCGCGAGTTCCGTGATGGTTTGGTGGCGCGGCGCTCCACGGGTGGGGCGAGTGCCTCTCGCAGGAGCTCGGCGAGTCGCTGCCTGGCGGCATTGCGATTCCTCAGCTGCGAGCGCTGTCCTTCGGAACTGACCGTCAGCACGGTTCCCGCGAGCCTGGCTGAGAGGCGCTCGAGCACCCGGGAACGCTGCGTCTCGGTCAGTGCGGTGGTCGCGCCGAGGTCGAGGCTGAGTTGAACTCGGGAGTCTGAGGTGTTGACGTGTTGCCCACCGGGTCCGGACGAACGCGAGAACTGCTCCGCGAGATCTCTTGCTGGGACCACGAGTCCGACGGGTATGCCGGGGCCGGCAGGGACTCTCAGGTCATCCACGGAATTGGTCTCCTCATGTGCCGATCAGCGGTGGCCGCCGGAGATGATCTGGTTGAGGGAGTCGACGAACTCCCGTGCGTTGATCTCCCAGTTGTACATCATGCGGAGGAACGTGCCGCGATGAGAGCTGACGATGATTCTGCCGGAGAACATGGCCCCCTTCAACGTCGCTCCTGAGACGTCACGGGCAGCGACTTCACCCCGCTTGCGCCAGAAGCCGAGCACACCACTGCGAAGCAGGAGAACGCGTCGATCGGTGACGAGCATCAGAGGATCGACCCACGTCCACCCGTTTCCTTCGAGCGCGAGATGAACGAATTCACCGTCGTCGAGGAAACGGTCGACGACGACCTTGAATGCACTGAGCGGAGCCGGCTTCTCCCGGTGGCGGTTGAGTGCTGCAAGCAGGGAGGATGCAGTGCGAGACGAGCCGTTCATGATCTCAATTTAGAGTTCGAGCTCTTC
Organism: Brevibacterium sp. BDJS002; assembly: GCF_028201555.1. Taxonomy (NCBI): domain Bacteria; kingdom Bacillati; phylum Actinomycetota; class Actinomycetes; order Micrococcales; family Brevibacteriaceae; genus Brevibacterium; species Brevibacterium sp. BDJS002. The sequence goes on from NZ_CP116392.1 coordinate 1,780,731, forward strand.
ACACAGTCGCGGCACAACCTGCTTTTCCGGCCTGATGCCTGACTTATCGGCGTAGAAGGCACGGATGCGATCCATATCGGCAGCGATATCACCTGTGATGTCGATCGTGGGTCCGAGCCCGGTGGTCATCGTGGTCCGATCGACGTAGCCGAGTGTGACCGGCATGCCGGTCTTCTCGGCAATCCGATAGAAACCGGACTTCCAATGAGTATGTCCACCGCGAGTGCCATCAGGGGTGACGACCAGGCCGAAGACCTCGCCGGCATGGACACGTTCGATCACCTCGGTGACAATACGGCTGGGATCGGAACGGTCAACTGGAATGCCGCCGAGCCCGCGCATGATCGGTCCACGCCAGCCTTTGAACAGACTGCGCTTTCCCAGCCAATGCATCTCGATTCGCTGAGTCCAGGCGATCGAGAGCATGAGGACGAAATCCCAGTTGGATGTGTGAGGGGCGCCGATGAGCACGGTGGGACGATTCGGGGCAGGCTGGGTGACCAGCTTCCAGCGGCTGAATGTCCAGAAGGCGCGGGCGGCAAGGCGTCGAAGCATAGTGACTACGTTAGAGGACGCCGGCGGCGTTCCTTCACAGGAGGGACCACATGTTCGGGTGGGGACCGCCGCATGATTGGCCGGCTGGGACCCACCAGGCGTCAGCTGCGTCACCCAGCAGCCGTGCGAGTGCCCGATTCTCTGCGATTCCGGGAAGAGCTGACCGGGGAACAACTCGCGTCCATCCGGCGACCTCGCCAGCGACGAAGGCCAACAAGCCGATCGGCACGGTGCGTAAGCATAAAGCCCACTGGCTGCATCAACGTGCAGGAGAGGCAGGGAAGAATTGGTACGTTGGCATCATGGGATTCAATACAGCCATCCTCATCGCCGATTCCGTATTGACTGACGACACCGTGAAAACGCTCAATCTCGTCCCTGTAGGGGGGGCAGATCACCGCCGAGGCTGTTCTGCTCACTCCATCTGACACCCGTGCCTGCGTGGTCAGGGAGGGTGGATCGACGATCATTCTTGACGGCGGCGAGTCGCTTACGACCGCCGCAGACGAGGGCAGACTCGGCATACCGGGCACAGTCCACTTCGCCGCCACCGTTTCAAGTGTCGACTTCAGCGAATTCACCGTGGTGAGCAACGGCGAAATCGTGCGTCACCTGTGTTACGAGGACGGGGAGACGACGATTGACGTCGGCGAACCTGTCCCCGGAGAATCGCGTTGGCTGATCACGGCCGACGACGGCGACGATGAGACCCGAACTGGTGAACCGGCCGAGGCTGAGATCGAAGTCGACGGTGACATCCTGATCCAGAAACTTCCAGAGATGGCCGGGCTGTCCCCAGACCTTGACGTCTTCGCTCTAGTTGGAGCCGCGTACGACGCGTTTGAGGAGCAGGGAGAAACGACAGACCCCGGTGCCCTCGAAGGCGAAGAGACCGGGGAAGAAGGCAGTGCAAAGCGGCCTGGGTTCTTCGGACGTCTCTTCGGCCGGTGAACCACGGAGGATTCAGCGGAATCGCAGTGCAACCTCGGCGATGGGGACGTGAGTCCGATTGAGGGGACCCCTGGTTATGGGCGAATCATCGGATCTGCCTCGCATACCGTGCGTGCGCTGCAGTTAAGAGCTCAAACAGTTGCCTGTGTGAGAACTCGAAACCGTTGCGGAGAGTGATCCGTCGAGCGAAGAGGCCGGTGCGGCCACGTCGCTGGACGGAATCTCGAGTCAGGTAGTAGATGACGTACTTGGGTCCTGGCCTCGGGGTGACCGTGTCGAGGGTGATCCGTTCGATCTCATTCCACGACACGAACGACGCCGGCAGAACCGCCCCTCGGTGGGACTCCACGAGACCGGCATTGGACACCACGAGCGCATCTGCCCGGCGGAGGCGATAACCGACTGCGATCGGAGCCACGACAAGACAGCCGACGATGCCGATAGCGAACGCCCACATCCGCGGATTGAAGGCGAAGAGCACCCAGCTGACATTGCGTTCCACACTGCCCGAGACGATGAGGACCGAGAGTCCGACGAGTACCCCGCCAATCACGAGTGCTAAGCACAGAATGACGATGAGTTTCCGGGACGAGGTTCCCACGACGACACTTCGCCCACGATCCATGGCATGCAGGGCAGCAGCAGTGTTCAGGGGCCTCGACATGGCTATGAGAATACCCGGTGTGGAATAAATCGCCGCCATTCGGGGCTGTTCCCAATGACAGTGCCACCAGCACACCGACGAAGGAGGAACACATGTCTGATGCAGACCGCGTAGTCATTCTCGGAGGCCACGGAAAGATCGCACTCATGGCCGCACCCAAGTTCAAAGAAGCCGGATACTCGGTGGATTCCGTCATCCGCAACCCGGATCAGAGCGCCGAAGTCGAGGCAGCAGGCGCAAACGCTGTCGTCCTCGACATCGAATCGGCGGAGACGGACAAGCTCGCGGAGCTCTTCACCGGAGCCAAGGCCGTAGTCTTCTCCGCTGGCGCTGGCGGCGGCAACCCCGATCTCACTCGGGCAGTCGACCTCGAAGCAGCCAAGCGCTCCGTCGATGCCTCCGCTCAGGCAGGGGTCGACCGGTTCGTCATGGTCTCCTATGCCAGCGCGGGAGTCGACCTCGACCGGGTCGATCCGGACAGCTCGTTCTATCCATACGTCCAGGCCAAGCACGGAGCCGACGAGCACCTACGTGCCAGCTCCCTGAACTACACCATCCTCGGACCGGGCGGTCTGACCCTGGAACCGTCAAAGGGCAGCGTGCTGCTGGCCGATGACTCCGGTGACGTCGACGGCACGACCCCGGACAGTGACACCCGAGTGACCTCCCGTGAACTCGTCGCTGATGTCATGACCCATGTCATCGCCAACGATGCCGCGAAGCGAGAGACCGTGAACTTCTACGACGGTGACACCCCGATCGCCGAGGCTGTGAAGTAAGGCTTCGCAACACATAGACTTCGCGACACACAGATGGGGAGATCGAACTCAGCGTTCGGTCTCCCCATTGTCGTTCTTACGACGTTGTCAGCCTCGATCTTTCCTGTTCCAGAGCTGGTGCGTCAGCTCACTCGACGAGCCGATGGTCTCGATCGTGAAGCGGTCCTCGATGCCGCTGATGCCCTCCCACAGTGAAACACCCGTGCCCAGCGTGATCGGCACGATCGCCACATGCATGAAGTCGATGAGGTCGGCGGCGAGGAACTGGCGAATGGTCGAGGGACCACCGCCGATGCGCACGTCAAGGCCGTTCGCGGCGTCGACCGCCTGACTCAGGGCCGCCTCGGGGGTGTCATCGACGAAATGAAAGCTCGTCCCATTGGGAAACTCCATCGACTCCCGCGGGTGGTGAGTGAGGACGAAGCACGGAGTCTTGAACGGCGGTTCCTCGCCCCACCAGCCGCGCCACCCATCATCGGGCCATGGCCCCTGCTGTGGCCCGAACTTCTTCCGACCCATGATCTCGGCGCCGATGCCCTGACCCCACATCGCGAACAGCGCACGATCAAGTGTCACGGGTCCATCGACTCCGCCGATCCCTTCGATTCCTTGTCCGTCGAACCAGCCGAAGAGAGCTTGGGCACCGCCGATCGGCTCGTCGAACGTCACATAGTCACCGGCGGAATAGCCGTCGAGTGAGACGAATTGACTGTGGACGCGTACTCGAACCATGATCACTCCGATGTGATTGTCAGCGATGATTGAGTCAAGCGTAGAATGTAGTGATTGCTGATTGCAACCACTTGGGAGGATGAATTGCGAAGCGAACCGCGCTCGGGCTGTGCGATCAATGCGGCCGTCGAAGTCCTCGGTGATTCCTGGAGCTTCATCGTGCTCCGCGACATCGTTTTCGGCAATCGGCGTCATTTCCGCGAGCTCCTCACGCTCAACGACGAGTCAATCGCCTCGAATATGCTCTCCAGCCGTCTGAAGAAGCTGGTCGACGAAGGCTTGCTGACTCGGGCGGACACGGTTCGCGGTCAAAAGGCTGCCTATTCCCTCACCGAGGCGGGGATCCAAGTCGTGCCCGTCATGGTCGCACTCGGCACCTGGGGAATGAACCACCGCCCGACCTCTCCCGAGCTGACGGTGAGATCCCGAATTCTCGCTGAGTCGCCCGAGCTGGTCGATGATCTCATGGACGAACTTCGGGAGGCCCACCTCGGCGTTGCGCCTCCTGAATCTCCTCGGCCACGCGCCTCGGAGCGCCTGCAGGCCGAATATGAGGCCGCACTCGGAGGCACGCCCTAAGGCACGTATGCGGGCAGGGGTGGTCGACTGGCGAATGCTGCCGTCCAGCTGCTGCCGGCGAGCGAATGGCGATCGCCCCACTTGTCGGATTCGCAATTGTATGGTTGCTTTGAATAAGTGGTTGCAAAATGCAATTACTTTGAAAGTTGAATCTACTCACCGATCTCAAAGGAGCGATCATGTTCACCGGACTGATGGCCAGCATCACCGTCATGGATCAGGATCAGGCGCGGGACTGGTATACGAAGGTGTTCGAGCGCGACCCCGATGCCACCCCCATGCCCGGACTGCTCGAATGGCATTTCGGAGGCGAATTCGGAGTCCAGGTCTGGGCCGAGCCAGAGCGTGCCGGATACTCGACTGCTGTCATCGGCGAGTCGGACCTCGACGTGCTTGCCGACCGACTGTCAGCCGCCGGCATCGACCATGGCGGGCCGCAGTCGGGCGGCGGTCAGCGGATTCTGCAGATCGCCGACCCCGACGGCGATCGAATCGTCTTCTCCGGAAAGTGAGGCAAGAGGACTAGTGAATCCCACGACCGACACCATTCGACTGAGTACGGAGATCGCACGTCCCGCGGGACGTCTGGGCGGCCTTCGCCGACACCGAGGCCAGGCAGCAGTGGAGTGCCCCAGCCAGCGAGAGGCTCGTTTACGACCGTGATGACTTCCGGACCGGAGGCAGTGCGCAATATCGGTGTGGGAGCCCCGAAGCGCTCGAGTTCAGTGCGGCCATCGACTACATCCATGTCGAAGAGGAGGAGTTCGCCGTTCATACCGACACGGTGTGGCACGGGAACGAACTTCTCGCCACGGGCATGATCACCTGGTCCTTCGCTGACGTCCCGCGGGGACGTCAGTGACTATCGTGAATCAGGTGGTGTCCTTCGTCGGTGGCGACATGATCGATGGCAGTCGGAACGGTCACCGAATCGCCCTCGAACAGCTAGGCGCCTTCCTCACCGGCCCAGGGCAGGTCGGCTCCAGCACGACTGACGGTGATGGCCGCTCGACGTGAGGCATTCTCGCCGAGGCGAGTGAGCGCGACCTCATCCAGGCCCTGAAGTTGTGGACCGCTGCCATGCAGATCATGCACCAGAGAGGTCATGAAGGTATCTCCGGCACCGATCGTGTCACTGACCAGCACTGCTCCTGTTGGAACCTTCACCCTCGCCGAGGTGGTCGAGAGGATCGAGTCATCCGATCCGCAGGTGAGCGCGACCAGGTCTACCCCGAGACGAAGGATTCGATCGATCTGAGCCTCAGCACTCTGACCGGGATAGAGCCAATCCGCGTCGACATCACTGAGCTTGACGACATCAACCTGTGAGGCGAGGGACTCGAACCGAGCCAGTGCGTGCTGTTGGTCTCCGATGATGGAGGGGCGGATGTTGGGATCGAAGCTCAGTAGCGCTGAGGAATCTGTCCCGCGTTGGAGCAGAGAGTCGACGCGCGCGCCGGGGAGAGGAATGCTGCAATCGAACCGACATGGATTGCCGCCCAGTCGCCGCGGTCGACCAGTGACGCATCGGGGTCCCAGCGCAGAGAGAATTCGTATTCGGCAGAGCCATCCGGTGACAGCAATGCTCGTGCCGTCGAGGTCGAACCAGTCGGGCGTGCATGCACCCGGACGTTTGACTCCCGCAGGTGAGCCAGCAGGAATTCGCCGTGAAAGTCATCTCCGACATCGGTGAGCAGCTCAACATCGTCGCCGAGGCGTCCCAGGCCGAGGGCGACATTCGCCGGAGCCCCGCCCGGGGAATAGCGATCCGGTGTTCCGGCCGAGCTGACGATGTCGATGAGAGCCTCACCGATGACAAGAATGCTCATGGGCTCGATTCTATGCGCACGCGACCGTTGAGGTGCGTCATCAGCGAGAATAGTACGCATTTAGTGCATAGCCCCGTTGTGATTTCATTTCATGTCAGTGGCGTCTGGAATCGTTGCCGCATGGACAAAGACACCATGGAATCAGAAGTCAGAACGATCGTCGATGCCGCCTCGGCTCGCATCCTCACACCGAGGGAGGGAGAGTGCTTGGTCTGCTACGTCTTCCGCCAGCTGGGAGAATTCGGCTGCGACGGAACGCATCGATTCGCCCAGACCTTCCGGGACCGCACAGCCCCTCGGGCCACTGCGCTGATGGAACGCTTGGGAAGCATGGGCGCCTGCTGCTGTGACTGCGAGGTATTCAACAACGCCTACACTTTCTCTGAACGCCCGTGGATCACCGGGGCAGCATTCGGTGCAGACATCGGCACAGGGTTCGAATCCCACGAGCCGGTCGACCTGCGTGAGGAGTTCGGCGTCAACGAACCGCCTGCAAAGATCTTCTATCTGTGTTGCCAGTTCGTACGTCGAGGCTCGACACAGCCGTGCCCGAACTGGGTGCGAATGAGTCGGTGGTGAGAAGCAGCGAGACGAGGTTCCGGCAGAATAGGGCACATGCCTCCACGCCTGCCGCTGTTCCTCGACTGTGATCCCGGAATCGACGACGCCATCGCCCTCGGATACCTGCTGTGCCAAGACGATGTCGACATCATCGGCATCGCGGCCTCAGGCGGTAATGTCTCCACTGCACAGGTCAGCGTCAACGCTCAAGGCTGGCTTGAACTTGCCGGGCGCACGGACATCCCCATCCACCCGGGAAGCGAGTTCCCCACAGCTTGGTCCGTCGGCGACCTCGCCCGAGATCCAGTCGACGGATCCCCGGCAGAGCCTGAATACGCCGACCTCACTCACGGCCCCACCGGGGCCGGTTACGCGCACCTTCCCACCCCAACAGCAACGGCGAGCTCCACCAGCGCCGCGCAGGCCTGGGTCGACGCGGCACGTGCTCACCCCGGGGAGCTCATCGGCGTCGTCATCGGACCGGCGACGAACCTGGCCCTGGCCCTTGCCATCGAGCCTGAACTTCCCCGCCTGATGGGCCGGCTCTTCATCATGGGCGGAGCCTTCAACTATCGCGGCAACACCCTCCCGACCACCGAGTGGAACGTCACCTTCGATCCCGAGGCGACGGCGACCGTCATCAACGCCTTCGACCACGCCCACAGCCAGGGCACTCTTCGAGCGCTGCCGGTCATCGCCCCCATCGAAGCTACTGAGGCGCTTGAGATGACACTCGCACGGTTGAGCACGATCCTCGACAGAGCTGCGTCACTCCACGAGAGGGCAGGAGAATCATCTGCTGCTGGTGAGACATGGGATGCCTGGCTGGCCCAGATGGCAGAAGCTCTGCGGTTCTACTTCGAATTCCATGAATGGGACGGTCTGGGATACATCGCCCACATCCATGACCCCTTCGTCCTTGCCTGCGCACTCGAATGGGCACGCGGAGACCAGGGCAGACCCACCTCGGCGGGCAGGGAAGAGCCCATTGCGAACGGAACCCGAGGCACACTGCCCTGGGCGAGCACGATCTGTGCGCCCGTCGACGTCGAACTCACCGGTAAACTCACACGTGGCGAAACCGTCGCCGATTGGCTGGGACGGTGGGGGAAGGGCGTCAACGCCGAGATCATCCGCACGATCGATGCGCAGACCTTCCTCGACCACCTCGGCGAAACCCTGAGCAAAGGACCCCAACATGACCATGACGCCCAAGCAGTCTGGGCAGGGGCCGACACGCACCGTCGGTCCCGCACAAACCCAGAGCGATAAGAGCTTCAAGAGCCACACACTGCCCCTGACACTGACGTTTCTCGGTACGATCGTCATCCTCGGCACCTACCTTGCCGTCATTCTGACGCAGCCGGCCAATCTCGGCACCGACCTGGGCCACACGACACTGTGGGTCATGCTCGGCTACCTGGCCGGGGGAGTCCTCCTCGCAGCCGGCACACTCCCGCTCATCCCGCGCAGCATCCTCGCCCTCATTCCCGTGGCCATCGCCGCCAACATCGTCATCGGCCAGGTCGTCGGGACCATCACCCCCATTCCGCTCTACCTCGACTCGATCGGGACCGTGATGATCGGCGTCCTCGCCGGTCCCGCAGCCGGAGCATTCACCGGCATCATCTCGAACCTCATCTGGGGTGTGACTCTGAGCCCCAGCGTCATCGCCTTCAGCTCTGGTGCGGCCTTCATCGGTGCGGCCGCCGGTTGGGCTGCGCGGCTCGGAGCCTTCCGTACCCCCTGGTTCGCCGTCATCGCCGGTGCGCTGGCAGGAATCCCTGCCGGAGCTCTCGGGGCACCCGTGGCCGCCTACGTCTTCGGCGGCGGACTCGGCTCGGGTACCGGCGGCGTTGTCGCCGTCCTGCAGGCCGCGGGCCTGGAGATGCTCAATGCGACTTTGGCGCAGAGCCTGTTCTCCGACATCATCGACAAGGCACTCATCTTCGCTCTGGCCTACGTCATCGTGCGCACACTGCCCCGCCGGATCCGTGACCGCTATCCGTTCACCGACCACAGTCGTGCGCGCAGCTCCCGAGCAGCGGTGCGGGTCGGCTGAATGCCCGCGACTGTTCTCCACCGGGAACAGCAGGCCACCCGCCGTTGGCATCCAGCCACAGAGATCATCGTCCTCGCATGCGCTCTGCTGCTCGTCTTCGGCATCCCGTCCCCGGTCGTGCCCATCACCATCATCGGCGCCACGCTCATCACCGCGACGGTCTCACCGACAGTGAGGCTGCGTTCCTGGGTGATCGGCGTCGGTGTGGTGTGCCTGCCTACGCTGCTCGTCCTCTGCGTCGTCCAAGGCCTGTTCTACCCCGGCGCGAGGTGATCGTGCTGTGGCAGTTGGGACCGGCCAGGCTCACAGTCGAAGGGCTCGCCATTGCGGTCCAGATCTGGCTGCGGGTCGCTGCGCTCGTGTCCCTGTGCGCGCTCTTCGGCCTCGGGGCCGACTCGGCACGCCTGTTCGACGGGCTGCGGACACTTCGGCTGCCGACCTCCGTGGCCTATATCTGCGCCTCGACGATCGGCCTCGTCCCACTCATCCGTGCCCGTACGCAGCAGATCGTGGAGGCGCGCGCCAGTCACGGCTGGGATGTCAGCAGCTGGAGGGTCCGCACGACGTTGCTCCCGGGCATCGTCACCGGCCTGTTCACCTCCGTGCTCATCGAGGTCGAACAGCGCCACGAAGTGCTCGAGCAACGCGGCCTGACTGAATCGACAGCAGCGACATCACTGCAGGACCACAGCGACGGGCCGGACCAATGGCTCCTGCGCCGAGGCGTCCCCATCATCACCGTCGTCCTCGTCGTGTGCTCCGTGGCCGGTGTCCTGCCCCTGCCTACCGCCGACCAGCTGATCGGAGGTGTCTGAAACGGTGGTTCTCGAACTGATCGGGGCAGGCTTCACCTACCGCGGAAGTACCCGGCCAGCGTTGACGAGCATCGATCTTCGTCTGGAGCCGGGGCAGATGCATGCGATCCTCGGGCCAGTGGGCGCCGGCGCCTCGACATTGGTTCGACTGATCACAGGACTGTTGGGCGAGCGCGGAACCAGCGTCGGGCAGGTCCGCCTCGAAGGGACGTCGGTGATGCTCGGTGACGATCCCGAGGCTCAGCTGAGCGGAATGACGAGCCTCGTCGGCGATGAAGTGCAGCTGTCGGGACGGCTGCACGGTGACGAGACCACACAGGTCGACAAGCGTGCACGAGAGACCTTGGACTTGCTGGGCATCGGCGACCTGTGGGGACGACGACTCGAGACCCTGTCCGGTGGCCAACGGCAGCTCGTGGCTCTGTCCGGGCTGCTCAGTCAGCGACCGTCGCTGCTGGCCCTCGACCAGCCCTCACTGTCCTTGGATCCGGACGCTCGACGTCGCCTTGGCCACGTGTTGCAGGACTACTGCACCTCCGGAGGAACGGTGCTCATCACCGCTCATCAGCTCGACGAAGTTGCTGCCGCCTGCCGTGATTTCAGCGTTCTGGCATCCGGACGCCTACATGCGAGACAACGACGACTGACTGTCCGGGACTGCGACCACGAAGGAATCTGGGATACACGAGAACAGGATCGTGTCGAACAGGCTGAGGTATCTGCACCAACCGCTGTTGCGCTCTCCGCACGCGGACTCTCGGTCACCCGGGCAGGTGCCGCCGTCCTCGACCACGTGGACATCGATGTCGCAACCGGTGAGATCGTGACGATCATGGGTCCCAACGGTGCGGGAAAGTCGACCCTCCTACGCAGCCTGGCCGGTCTCCTCGAGCGTGGCGCCGACATTACGGGCGCGATCACGGTCGATGATGACGGGAGGGCGGTCAGCCTCGGCGACACCCCAGCACATCAGCGAGCCGCCCACCTCGGGTGGGTGGGGCAGGATCCGGGCAGCCAGCTCTCGGCTGCCACCGTGCGTGAGGAACTCACACGCTCGGCCCCGTTGCCCACCCACAGGCGCCGGAACAGGACAGCCATCAGAGCCCAACGGCAGGAGGCAGTGGCTTCGGCGATGGCGCAGGCACAGCTTGAAGCAGTGAGCGAGACCCATCCCTACGATCTGAGCATCGACCTCCGCAAGGATCTGGTGATGGCCGCGGCACTCATCGTGGGCTCTCGGATCCTCCTCCTCGACGAACCGACGTTAGGCAGGGACCGCCAGGCCATCGGTCGACTGAACAAGTTCATTCAAGACTTCGTTCGCCGAGGTGGGTCCGTCCTTGCCACCACCCACGACCGACGATGGGCTGCGCAAACCGCCGATCGCATCCTGTCCGTGGACAGGGGCCGACTCTATGAAGACCGGCAGACAGGTGGCACGCCCTGGTGCGAATGAGCCGGCTGAGTCCTCTGCGGTTCAGAAGTCGTATGTGGAGTCCGTAGTCGGGGTTTCGGGTCCGCGGATCTTCTGCAGGTGCAGGTGTCTGATCAGGCGGATGACAGGACGGATGAGCATCTCAACGCTGCCGAGGACGAACAGGCAGGTGCCGGTGAAGACCCACTCGTCGGAGAAGAACATGAAGCTTCCGATGAGGAACCAGATGCCGATGAGGACATCGTTGATGATGCTCAGCACCTGATATCGCTGGCGGATGACCAGCTCATCAGGTCCGATGCGGATCGTCAGGTTGTTGTCGCCAACTGTCATATCGTCCTCCTGGGCCGAGCTCGAGTGGGATCGTCTCGCTGGTGAGCGCCCCCGGAGCGTCCTATTGCTGATGCTAAGCGCGGTCCGTGTCGCATGACCAGGTCCCGTGCCGCTGAGTCTGCCGTGTCAGTGCCGCATCGTAGCGTGAGGTCATGGATAAGAACGTGAATTCGTTTGATGCACTGTATGCCGAAGCCGGCAGCCACAGATCCGTGATGCCATGGGATGAACTGCTGGGCTTCGTCCGCCGATTTCCGCAGATTGCGGCGTTCAACGCAGCCCTCATCGCACAGCAGAATGCCGGAGCGATCTTTGTCGAAACCGAACACGCCTGGCAGCAGAAGTACGGCAGGCTGCTCACTGACGATGCAGTGGCGCTGATCGTGCTCCACCCCTTTGCTCCCGTGCGCTTCGTCTACGATGTCGAAGACACCCACGGCCCACCAGTTCCCGACTCCTCGATCAGCCCATTCAAGGCAGTCGGTGCACCCACTTGGGACGGGCATCGTCTCGTCATGGATGTCCTGCACCGCAAGGGTCTGGATCTGCCCGGGCTTCCGAAGACGCAGAGTCCTACGGTGATGTTGGGACATGTCCTCTATGAGCTTGCCCTGGTCTATGCCGGCCATCGTGGAGAATTCCCGAAGCTGGGAATCTCTGCCAGCGAAACTGACATCGACGGACGGCAGGCCCGCTTCGAAGCCGAATGCATCACCTGGCTGATCGCTGGACGACTCGGACTGAAGATGGCGGCAACCGGATCGTTGAAGGGGTATCTCAAACACGGCGAGCTGCTGCCCCCACTGTCCAGGGATCGTGTTCTGCATGCGGTGAATGCCATTGAGAAGCTCTTCGGTGGAGCGCTGCACTTCGGGCAGATGGTGCGCGAAGATGTGCCGAGCCTGTTTCCACTGACCGAACAGTGGACACTCTCACCTCGGTAGAGTGCATCCGGGCTCCGAGTTCGGGCGTCGACAATCGGTGCAAATTCTGCAGGCCGGATTCCGTACAAGCCTGGTCAACGCCTCCTCGGAGGCGCAGAATGCCTATATGTCGACAACTCCGAACCGATGGACCAAGGCCAGCGTCTACCCGGACATGTGGGTCGACCCCGATGACGATCCGCGCAATACCGACGGCAGGAGCTCCGATGGTGAGGCCGAGACGCAGCTCGAGTTCATCCGTGACTACCGCTCCACCTTGAGGATGAAGTGCGAGGGGCTCGACGCTGAGCAGCTGGCGATGCGGTCGGTTCCACCATCAATGATGTCTCTGCTCGGGCTGCTCAGACACATGGTCGAGGTCGAACGTGACTGGTGCAATTGGATCACTGCGGACGAGACACGACCTTCACTCTACGGTGGCCTCGACGCGGCCTTCAGCACGTCGGGCGCAGATGCGGACATGCTGGCAAGGACCTGGTCAGACCTCGCAGCCGAACAGGCGACCACCGATGCCGAGGTCGCGAAGTACGAAGACCTGGGCACCCGCCTCGGTGAATCACAGATCGCGGTACGGGAGCTCCAGATCCACCGAATCGAGGAATACGCCAGGCATTGCGGACATGCGGACCTGCTGCGCGAATGCATCGACGGCAGAACCGGGCAGTGACCACACCGCAAAAGCAGGTATCCTTGATTGAACTATCTCAATGAGGAGACGCCATGAGTCGCGCAGTTCAGATCACCTTCGATTGTCATGACCCGATCGGGCAGGCCACCTTCTGGGCCGAGGTACTCGGATATGTCGTGCCCGGCCCGCCGGGAGTCAAACTTGAAGCCGGTGGCGATCCCTTTGCCGCGTGGAAGGAATTCATCGCCGGCATGGGCATCGACATGAAACCAGAAGACTTCCGAGCCGCGATCGAAGACCCAAACGGACGCGGCCCCCGGGTGTTCTTCCAGATTGTGCCCGAGGGCAAAACCGTCAAGAACAGGGTCCATCTCGATGTCCGTGCGGCTCCCGGGCTGCAGAACCACGAACGGATGCAGGCATTGGAAGACGAATGTCAGCGCCTGCTGGAGTTGGGTGCTCAACGACTCGAGCGGGTTGACCCCAACCCGCCGATGGAGACCGGATTCATCGTCATGGCCGACCCTGAGGGCAACGAGTTCTGTCTGGACTGACCAGGCCCCTCACCAGCATGAGAATCCTCTTAGCAAGGGGGCAGAAAGCCTCGCCCGTTGTTACGGTGGCGGTATGAAGACTCAGAGATTGGCCACACGGGCCGCCGCAGGGACCATGATTCTCGCCTTCGCCCTCGCCGGTTGCTCCAGCGGAGAATCGGACGCCGATCAGGCACCAGGAGGTGAGGGTCAGACAGCAGAGACAGCCGGGGCCCAGGAATCGGCCGACGACGGTGCTGAAGAGTCGACGACAGGGGACCCGAGCCCTGACGACTCGTCTGCCTCGGCATCCGCCGGACTGCCCCAGGATGCTGATCTGAGCAAGGAATCGCCATCTGTGGCCCCCGAAGACGCCATCGCTACGGCGAAGAAGGAGGCCAAGGACGGCGACGTCCACGCCATCGAACTCGACTTCGATGATCGCGACGAGGCCTGGCAGTACGAGGTGAAGATCATCGACGGCAAAACTGAATTCGACGTGGAGATCGATGCTGAGACCGGCGATGTCGTCGACGTGGAGCAGGACTCCACGGATGACAAGGAGAAGGCGGTCGATCTCAAGGATCCGATGGCCTTCGATGAGGCGCTCAAGCTAGCTCAGGAGAAGGCCTCAGGCCGACTCGACGGGTGGAAGCTCGACTCGGACGACGATCGTATCGAATACCAGTTCGATTTCGATGACGATGACGAGGAGATCGAGGTTTCCGTCGACGTCGAATCAAAGAAAGTCTCTGTCGACGACTGACCGCGGTGACGGTTGACCGTGGTGACGTGCTGACACGGTGCATGCGCGAGCTGATCGAAGTTGAGTGACCCATATCGGTACGACGGGATCGCGGCGTAGGCTGGCCCCATGCCTATGAACCCCGTTGCTTCGCCACGGCAGGCAGGTCGTCTCGACGTCATTGCCGGCCCCATGTTCTCCGGAAAGTCTGAGGAGCTCATGCGCCGGGTCCGGCGGGCAAAGATCGCCGGGGTCAACGTCCTCGTCCTCAGCCACTCTCTTGATACCCGTTCGACGCTGTCGGCGATCACCTCGCACACCGGTGTCAATATCCCCGCCGTGCCCGTCGGCGACGTCGAGTCCCTCGCGGAGGTGGCCCACGCCGAGGACTACGATCTGATCGCCATCGACGAAGCGCAGTTCTTCGGCCCGGACCTCGTGGCGACCGTATTCGAACTTGTCGAACGCGGTGCCACCGTCATTGTCGAAGGGCTGAGTGTGACGTTCGACGGTGATCCCTTCGAACCGATGCCGACGTTCATGGCCGTGGCCGAAGACGTTCTCAAGCTGACAGCAGTGTGCACAATCTGCGGCAGAGACGCGGTCTTCCACCAGCGTGTGGGCGCACCCGGGCACACAGATGACGAGTCGGACGCTCCTGCCACAGACATCGATGCCAGCCATATCGGCGGCCTCGAAGCCTATGTCGCGCGCTGCCGAGAGCATTTCGCTCCACCACACTAGAAGCGAGGCTCCACGTTCGTGCCACGGTCGGCAAGCTTGGGCTGTAAGCCCGGTCAGGCTTCGATGCTCTCCCACACTTGCCGCCAGATTCGGGCCAGATCAGGCACCTGGTAGTGGGCATTGAGGCCGCTGGGCTGGGGGACGACGTGCAGCGGAATGTCCTCGGGCCACCCCTCGATGAGTGACGAGTCCTGTAAGCCGAGTTGGGCCTTGGGCTGTGAGTACCCGATTCGGAACGAGGTGATTCCTGCGATCGCGACCACCTTGGGGCGGATGTCGTCGAGTCGGTGAACCAATCGGGCCGCCCCGTCGCGCAGCTCCTGATTGTCCAGTTCATCTGCCCTGGCGGTGGCCCGACCGACGAGGTTGGTGATCCCGATGCCCCGGGCCAAGAGCTGTGCTTCATCTGCGGCGGCAAGGCCCAGTGAGGCATCGACAAGGTGATCGGTCAGACCCGCCTGATGCAGTGAGGGCCAGAAGCGGTTGCCCGGTCTGGCAAAGGGCGCATTGACCGCGGCGGTCCACAGCCCAGGGTTGATTCCCACGATGAGCATCGACAGCTCTCCCGGACGCCCGGGCAGGACATCATCGATGGCATCGGGATCGTCGGTGGCGAACTCTGCGAGGTCGTCCTTCGTCGGCTTACGTCCTCCCAGAGGCGAAGGTCGGCGGGAGCTGATGAAACTTTCCTCAATCACAGTCTCCACAGTACCGTCGAGTCAGAACGGGTTTATCAGCGCCCGTCGATCCACGAACACCAGGGGATCCATGACGAACGATCACCAGCTCTCACTCCACCACCATGTCCGACCGCAGGCCGGTGAGTCTGCACCCTTCCACTTCGAGAATCGGTGGAGGGTCAATGCCTCTGTGCGGGATGTGTGGTCAGTGCTCAGTGACATCGAGGCGTGGCCGCAATGGTGGCCCGGCCTTCCCGTGGCTGTGCCCATCGATGACACGACCGCCCCCGGAAGCCGAGCCGACATCCAGGTCAACAGCCCGATCGGCGTGACGTTGAGCTTCAGCATCGAACTTCAGGAAACCGATGCACCGTACTTCGTGAAGTTCTCCGCAGACGGTGATCTGAGGGGGAGCGGCGCATGGTCGCTGCAGCAGACTGGCCCCATCACCACGATCAGCTCAGTGTGGTGCGTGACCACTCGTCGGCGGTCGATTCGGCTGCTGCGGCCGGTGGCGACGTCGATGCACTCACGAGTGATGAGAGCCGGACACTGCGGTCTGGCCAGGCGCCTGAACCGTCTTGTGTCCTGAAGCCGACCAAGCGTCGATGCCACCGCGCAGCGAACGCAGACGCACGGCCCCCGGCGCACCCTCCTTGAGCAGCGCCACGGCCTGAGCAGACCGTGCCCCCGACTTGCAGTGGAAGATGACCTCGTCTGGCTGGTGAATAGCCGTGGCCTCCACGGCCTTCCACCCCTGGACCTGCAGCACGCTCAGCGGCAGGTGAACGGAGCCGGGAATGGCCGAGATCTGCCGTTCCCACCCGTCACGCACATCGATGAGGATGGCAGGGGAGGACTCGGCCAGATATTCTTCAATGCTGACCTCATCGTCCCGTCGCGCGCCCTGACTCTCGGCACCTGAGCCCTTCGCACTCTGGCCCCCTAGTCCTTGGTCGGCAGCGGCGCAGGCCACCGCCACCTCGGCGAGGTCGGTGACTGGCGGACGATCAGGATCCGGTGAGAACCGAAGCGTCGAGTAGTCGGCCTCCAACGCGTCATAGCGCAGCAGACGACCGATCAGCGGTGTGCCGATGCCGCAGATGAGTTTCACGGCCTCCGTGGCCATGGCGGAGCCGACGGTGCCGCACAGAACCCCGAGCACCCCTCCCTCAGCGCAGTTGGGGACCGAATCGGCCTCAGGAATATCGGGAAACAGGTCACGCAGCATCGGCCCAGGCCCGGGGACGAACGTGCTCACCTGACCTGCGAAGCGAAATATCGTGCCCCAGACCAGCGGGGTGCCGGTGAGCTCGGCGGCATCATTGGACAGGTAGCGGGTCGCGAAATTGTCGGCTCCGTCGAGGACGACATCATGGGAGCGAAACAGCTCAAGTGCATTGTCAGGACTTAACCGTTCGCTGATCGCGGTGATTGCAAGCTCCGGATCGAGACGAAGCAGAGCATCACGGGCGGAATCGACCTTGGCCCGGCCGATATCGGCATCGCGGTGGAGGACCTGGCGCTGCAGATTCGAGGCCTCGACCACATCGTCGTCGATGATCGTCATCGACCCGATCCCCGCCGCGGCCAGGTAGTGCAGGACCGGTGCTCCCAGTCCGCCCGCACCGATGACCAGCACCGAGGCGGCCCGCAGTCGCCGCTGCCCCTCGATGCCGATCCCCGGCAGGCTCAGATGCCTGGCGTAGCGTTCGAGTTCCCGTGGGCTCAGAGAATCGGTCGGTGCGACCAGTGGACCCGGATTGCTCGCGGTGCTCATGCCGGAGTCACCATCCCCTCGAAGGTCGACGAGGCCAGGGCCAACGGACGCTTCGGAATCCGGCCAGCGTGGGCAGCCAGATGACCGGACTCAACGGCC
The DNA here is from genome assembly GCF_028201555.1 of Brevibacterium sp. BDJS002. Taxonomy (NCBI): domain Bacteria; kingdom Bacillati; phylum Actinomycetota; class Actinomycetes; order Micrococcales; family Brevibacteriaceae; genus Brevibacterium; species Brevibacterium sp. BDJS002. Next base: position 1,798,179 of record NZ_CP116392.1, read on the forward strand.
AGGGACATCGCTCGGGCCATGGCGGTCGCATCATGTGCCCGAGTCACAGCCGATGCCAACAGGACCGCGGTGCAGCCGAGCTCCATCGCCAGGGCCGCATCGGAGGCGGTGCCGATGCCGGCATCAAGGATCACCGGCACCTGGGCACGGTTGACGATCGTCTCGATGTTGTGGGGGTTGAGGATGCCCAATCCGCTGCCGATCGGAGCACCGGCCGGCATCACCACGGCGACACCGGCGTCCTCGAGCCTCTTAGCCAACGCCGGATCATCGTTCGTATAGGCGAAGACCGTAAACCCGTCGAGGACGAGTTCCTCCGCGGCCCTGAACAGCTCAACCGGATCCGGCAGCAGAGTCTCCTCATCGGCGATGACCTCGAGCTTCACCCAGTTCGTCTCGAGTGCCTCCCGGGCCAGCTGGGCAGTCAGCACAGCATCACGGGCCGTATAGCATCCGGCAGTGTTGGGCAGGATGCGGATGCCCATGCTGTTGAGCATGGCGAACACCGAGTCCCGGGCCGTCCCGTCATAGCGGCGCAGCGCCACCGTGGTCAGTTCGGTGCCCGAGGCTTCCAGAGCCTGTTCGAGGATGCTCAGCGAACTGGCACCCCCGGTGCCCATGACCAGTCGGGAGTTCAGGGTCACCTCGTCGACGTTCCAACTCATGTCAGCCTCCCTGCACAGCGGTGACGATGTCGACACTGTGCCCCTCGGCCAAGGTGAAGTCAGACCACTTCCCGCGCCTGATCACTTCACCGTCAACGGCGAGCGCTATGCCCAGACGACTGCCGTCGACGGGTGTGCCATCGACGGTGATGTCCTTGTCAACGAGACCGGAGACGAGGTCCCTGGCCGTGGTGGGACGGGCGAGTTCATGGCGCTCGCCGTTGAGCGTGATGCTGATCGTGTCGGTCACAGTTGACTCCCTGTCGGTTGCTGAAACATTTCGGTCGGTGTGGTCTGGAGGTGCTGAGCATGAGCGGCTTCGGCGAATCGGTCGGGCGTCACCGCGGCGAGTGTCTCCGTCGGTCTCGTCAGGGTTCCGGTCTCGCGCGCGAGGTCGGCGGTGAGGTTCGCCCCCAGAGGAGCGAGGAGGATGCCATGTCGGAAGAAGCCGGTGGACACCACACAGCCGGGATCGATGCGCCCGATGATCGGCACGTCATCGGGTGAGCCCGGCCTGGCGCGGGTGGTGATGTCGGTGATCTCGGCCTCGAGGATTGCAGGGACGAGACGTTCGGCGTCGCGCAGCAGCTGGTGGACGCCTCCGGCGTTGATCCCGGACCGACCGTCCTCACGACTCGTGGCACCGAGGACGAGTTCACCGTCGGGACGAGGCACAACGTAGACGGGCCGACCTTTGACCAGCCCACGGATCGTGCGTGTGAGAAGCGGGGTCAGAGTCTCGGGCGCCCGCAGTCTGATCACCTCGCCCCATACCTGGCGCAGGGGCAGCGCGGGAACTCCGGAGATGTCGTTGCAGGAACCGCCCGCGGCCACGACGACCTGATCGGCCTGCAGTCTCGTCCCATCCTCGAGTTCGACACCGACGGTCCGATCCGCCTGAGAGAGCAGACCGGTCACTCGGGCACGGACAACGGAGTCACCGAGGACGGCCAGCAGTGCACCAGTGAGTCGACGGGGATCGATCGAATGATCCCCGGGAATGGTGACCGCACCGCATACCCCGGGTGAGAGCGCCGGTTCCAGATCCCTGGCTCTTGACCCGGGAACGAGGGAGACGTCGAAACCGGCTGCGCGCTGCAGGTCGATGAGTTCGCGCAGAGAGGCGAGATCGGCCCGGTCACCGGCACACACAAAGGTCTCGGCGCTCGAATACCCCAGATCATGGCCAGACGCGGCAGCCAGCTCGGCGGCGAAGTCCGGGTACAGGTCTGCTGAGGCACGCATCAGCGGGTACAGGGGAGACTGCCCCCACACCACCTCGGCGGCCGGAGCCAGCATCCCCGCCGCAGCATGGGAGGCACCCATGGCGGGAGCCGGATCGATGATGGTGACGCTGACGCCGCGACGGCGCAGATTCCAGGCAGTGGACAAGCCGATGATCCCGGCCCCCACAACAATGACGTGCACGTGCTTCTCCCTCCGGCGGCATGATCCGCATCAGGTTGAACGGTCGGCACAAAGCCCTCTCAGCCCCCTTTATGAGGCTCCCGCGAACTCCTCTACTCTAGGAGCATGGCCGCAGATATGACAATGGACGCCGCAGTCCACGACACAGACAGAGCCGCACGACTGGACCGGCTTCACGCGTCCAGGCTCTATGTCTGCACCGATTCCCGCAGCGCGCAGGGCGATCTCCCCGAGTTCCTTGATGCCGCCTATGCCGGTGGCGTCGACATCATCCAGCTGCGCGACAAGGGCCTCGAAGCCCGCGCTGAGATCGAAGCACTCGAAGTCCTCAGGGAGGCAGCCCACCGTCACGGGAAGCTGTTCTCCGTCAACGACCGTGCCGATGTGGCCCTCCTCGTCGGCGCCGACGTCTTCCACATCGGCCAGGGCGACCTCACCAGCGAACAGGCACGCACGGTCCTCGGCCCCGACGTGATCCTGGGCCGCTCGACACACTCCATCGAACAGGCCCACGCCGCCGAGGCGGACCCCGAGATCGACTATTTCTGTCTCGGCCCCGTGTGGGAGACCCCCACCAAACCCGGCCGGGCCGCCATCGGAGTCGAACCCCTGCGTGCGCTCGCCACCACCGCAGCCAAACCCTGGTTTGCAATCGGTGGGATCTCCGCTGGTGAGCGGCAGGCGGAAGTCCAGGCCACCGGAGCACAGCGCATCGTCGTCGTCCGCGCAGTGACCGCAGCAGATGACCCCGCGGCGGCAGCTACGGAACTCAAACAGGCATTGTGACAGCGCACAACGCAAACGCCACGGAATCCATCTGACATGGGAGAGCACACAGTGAAGATACTCATTGCCGGAGCCGGCGCAACCGGCGGAGCGTTCGGCACCCGCCTGTTCGAAGCAGGACGCGATGTCACATTCTTCGTCCGCGAGGCCCGAGCACAGACGATGAGGGCCAACGGTCTGCGATTCGTTGCACCCGGGGAGGACCGGACGAACCACATCCCCGTCCTCACCGCAGCCGAACTCGCCACTGCCAACGGCTCGAGTTCGACGTCTTTCGACCTGGTGATCGTCGCGGTCAAGGCCAACGGTCTGGAGTCGATCATCGACGACATCAGACCCGCAGTGGGGGAGGACACCCTCATCATTCCGTTCCTCAACGGCATGGCTCAGATCGAGCGATTGGTCGAGGAGTTCCCCGGCCAGGTGCTGGGCGGTCTGGTCAAGATCGTCGGGACGATCATGGACGGTGCCGTCCACCAGATGACGGACCTCGCCGTTATGACCATCGGCGATCTCGACGGAACGGGCGTCCCGGATTCCATCGCCCAGGCCCTCGATGTTCCCGGCTTTAAGTTGCAGATTCTGGACAACATCACCGACGCCCTGTGGGAGAAGTGGATCTTCATCGCCGCAGCCGGGGTCGTCACCTGCCTGTTCCGGGCACCCGTCGGGGCGATCATGGCGGCCGGAGGGCATGCGCACATTGTTCGGATCGTCGACGAGCTCGAGGCCGTCGCGGCTGCGGGCGGACACCCGGTCTCGGCCAAGGCCAGGGAGATGACCTTGTCCATGCTCACCGCCGAGGGCTCGTCGTTCACCTCATCGCTCTACCGTGACGTGACTTCGGGCCTGCCCAGCGAAACCGAGCACATCCTCGGACACCTTGCGAGAACGGCAGCGGATCTGTCTGTGGCGACGCCGCTGCTCGACCTCACACTCGTGCAGCTGCGGGCTGGGGAGTCGCTGCGGCAGAGCTGAGCTCCGACGCTGAACTGAGCTCCGATTCAAAGTTGAGCTCCGAGGCTGAACTGAGCGTCGTCACGGACCTGACCTCCTCTGCGCCGAGGCGCAGCATCGTCAGATACGGTTCGTTGGGAACGGTGTGGGGGACTGCCTCGGATCCGTGCGGGGCCGTAAACGTCACCAGCGGGATCGAGCCCTTGCGGTCGAGGACGAGGAGCGTCTCGTACTTGCCCGGTCCCACCGAATGGGCGGAGTCGACGGGAAGTTCGCTGGCCAAAGTCTCCAGCGGATTCGTGGATGACGGTGGGCGGTTCATCTCCTGATCGGCGACATCGGCGAACTGCTCGGCGGTGATGAGATACGCCTTTGCCGGTGTGGGGCCTGGGACCTGATGGTCATAGAAGGCCATTCCGCCGCCCCACACGGTGGAGCTGCCGGCGAAGTAGATGGATCCGGGAAGTTCGATGCCCATTTCCGCTAGAGGCGGATCGGTGTTCCTCGCGCCGGGATAGGTGACGAGTGCACCTGGAGGACGGCCGCCCTGCAGGTAACAGGCGAGCCTGTCACGATGCATGTTCGACCCATAGCTGACATACCACACGAGCGCTTGAGACATCCCATTCATCATGCCACGTCAACGGCTGCGGCTGTCCAATCTGCAGGGTCTCGGTGCGCCGCTGGATCCTGGTCTGCACGGGCTTTCCTCCTGGCCAGCAGTCTGCGCGTGAGTTCCGCTACACCGGTGATGGCCAGGGCGATGCCGATGCCCAATCCCACGCCGAGCAGCGGTTGGTCCTCAAACAGCACACCGCCGAGCAGACCGACCCCGATGGAATAGATCGCCCAGGCCAGACAGCCGAGAGCGTCGAAGATGAGGAAGCGGGTGCGTGGATACTTCAGAATCCCGGAGCTCAGGGTTGTGGCCGAACGCCCACCGGGAATGAAACGTCCCGCGATCAGGACGACCCCACCTCGGCGGGCAAAGATCTCCTCGGTGTGCGCCAGCAATCGCTTGGCCCTCGAAGACCGGGTCCACCGCTGCACCAGGGAACCCCCGCCACGCCCCACGAGGTGGGCGGCGAAGTCGCCGATGAGGGCTCCGACCACGGCTGCCAGGAGCAGGCCCAGGGGACTCGGGATGCCGGCGGCGGCATAGGCGGCGGCCGTGATGAGCACGGTCTCCGAGGGCACGATGGGGAACAGGGAATCCATGCCCGCGATGACGAAGACGAGGAGGTACACCCACGGGGATTCGACGGTGGTGCGGAGGATATCAAGGGCAAGGTCCATGTCCACAGACGCTATCGAAGCGCGACCGCACCCGGAACGCGGCGCAGTGCACACCTGCGGGACGGCGCCCCGAAGAGATGATGCGGAAAACCGGAAGAAAGGACTGCGGTCGATCCTCTGGGCGACCGTATAAGGCATTGCTACGATCAACTCATGCCCTGGCCGACGTCGCTGACCGCGAGGATTCCCCGAGAATCCCGCATGTTCGTCACCCGTTGGGCCACCTCGGTGCTGGGCATCCTCTGGGGAGTGGCCCTGTGCCTTCCGCTTCTGCTTGCAGCCGTCCCCTCGTCAACATCTCGGCTGAGCCGTCGAGTCCTCGGCTGGGAGAGGTCCCGGCAGGCGAAGTGCTTCGGCATCGTCATGGGCCAGCTCCCGGTCAGGAGAGGCTTCTTCGTCCTCACCGGCGCCCTCGCCGGGATCATCGCCGTGCCCATGCTCAATCTGCTCACCGGTTTCCTGCTTGTGACCATCGGCTCCCTCATCCAGGGCCTGTTCATCGGCGGCAGCATCACCATCGGCTTCGATTTCTGGACCATCAGCCAGCCGACGCTGTTCGTCGGAGTGCTCTACGGTGCCGCGAACCTCATCGGAGTCATCATTCTCGCCGAGGTGGCCAATTGGCTCCACGGCATCATCGACGCCAGGTTCACCCAGGTCAGCCGCCCCAACGCACCTCACACGCGCATCACCCAGCTCCTCATGACCCGGCACGGAGTGGTCATGGCCATCGACGAGGAGAGGCGCCGCATCGAACGCGACCTCCACGACGGGGTGCAGCAGAACGTCGTCTCCCTGTCCGTGCTCATCGCCCGCGCCCAACGTGCGAAGGACCAGGACAAGGCCAGCGCCCTCCTCGACGACGCTCTCGTCCAATCCCAGGACCTCATCGACGAAATGCGCGAGGTCGCCTGGCGGGTCTACCCCACAGCATTGGATGAGCACGGGTTGGGCACCGTCCTCAACCGGGTGGCCGATCACTGCCCGATACCGGTCGAGCTCACCGCAGTCCCGTCTCGGCGAGTGTCCCAGGCCACCGAGTCTGCTGCATACTTCGTCGTCCGAGAGGCGGTGACCAACGTCGTCAAACACGCGAATGCCACGAGCATCAGAATCAGCGTCATCGACGAGGAGCAGGCACTGATCGCCGAGGTGGTCGATGACGGTTCCGGTGGTGCCGATCCCACCGGCGGTGGGCTGAAAGGATTGAATCGTCGGGTCGGAGCGTTGGATGGAACACTGACTGTGACGAGCACGGAAACAACCGGAACCACTGTGAGAGCGGAGATCCCCTATGTCTGAACCCGGCGTGACCGAATCCGGCATGTCCGAATCCGCGGTCGAGGCCATCAACGAGGCTCCCATGCGAGTGGTATTGGCCGATGACTCCGTGCTGCTGCGAGAAGGGGTGAGGAGCCTGCTCGAAGACGAGGGCATCTCCGTCGTCGCCTCGGTCGACGACGGTCACCAGCTGCTGGCGGCAGTCGCGGACACCCGTCCAGACCTGGCGATCGTCGATGTGCGAATGCCGCCCACGCACACCACCGAAGGACTCGAAGCGGCCCTGGCGATCAAACGTCGCTTCCCCGACATCGGGGTGCTTGTCCTCAGCCAGTACGTGCTGCGCGAATACGCGACCGAGCTGCTGAGCACCGAGACCGTGGGCGTGGGCTACCTGCTGAAGAACCGGGTTACCGACATCGACCGTTTCCTCGATTCCGTCAACCGGATTGCTGAAGGCGGAACTGTCATCGACCCCGAGGTGGTCCGACAATTGCTGAGCTCGTCCGAGAAGCAGAACTCACTGTCGGCACTCACACCCCGAGAGAACGAGGTCCTCGAGACCATGGCCGAGGGGTTGTCGAATCGCGGCATCGCTGAACGCCTCTATGTGTCCATCAGCTCGGTGGAGAAGGCCATCAGCTCGATCTTCGACAAGCTCGGACTCCATGCCGGACAGACCACCAGCCGGCGAGTCGCAGCAGTCCTGCACTACCTCGACCAATCCTGAGCGCAGTCAGGTGCGGCAGCGCTGACCGGCGCGGCATACCCTCAGAGTTCGGAACGGGCTCGGGCACCGATGCGCAGGTTGAGGTCTTCGAGTTCGGCGAGCACATCGCCAGCACCCCAGATCTGATTGCGCTTGCGACTGGTCAGGCCGCGCAGGACCCCGGCTTCCGTCAGCGCGGAGACCGCTCTGTTCGCGGAGGAGCTGGACAGCTTCAACGAGTCCTCAAGATCGTCGATGGTGAACACCGGGTCCGATGCAAGGTAGGTCAGGATCCTGGCTGCGGCGCTGTTCTCACGCGGATGGCCGAGGAGGTCGGCCCACTCATCAGGCAGTCCAGCCAGCCGATGTGCGGTCAGTTGAGCTTCCTCCGCCGCGATCACCGAAGACTTAGACCACAGCGATATGACCGGTCCGGCATCACCTGAGTGATAGGAATTCAACGCCGCGAAGTAGCGGTCTCGAACCTCGACCAGGGCAGCAGCCAGGGGAACAGTGATCCCGGTCGTGACACCTCGAGAGTGGAGGATCCCAGCCGCCAAGGCTCGTCCGATCCGCCCGTTCCCGTCGGTGAAGGGATGGATCGCTTCGAACTGCGAATGGGCGACGGCCGCCTGCGCGATCGTGGGAATGTCCTCGCGCAGTGAGAAGGTCAGCAGATCGTCCATGAGCTCGGGGACGAGCTCCGGGGGAGGAGGAACGTAGAGTGCACCGCGAGGCGAATGATCCGAGCCGCCGATCCAGTTCTGCATCGGACGATGTCGGCCCGCCAGATGAGCCTCGCCGGCATCGTCCTTGAGCAGCAGCCGATGGGCGCGAGAAACCGAATCGGCACTGATCGCTCCCGATGTCAGCAGATCCAGCGCACCCGTTGCGGCAGCCATCGCAGTGGCCGAGGAATTGGACTTCGCACCGTGGAGGGCCCGGACGAAGTCGTCGATGGGTGCCTCTTCGGCTTCGATCTTCGATGAGGCGATCGATTCGCTGCGCAGCAGCAGGTACGACAGTGGAATCAGGGTGCGACCGTGCTCGGCATCGAGCCGGGAGATCGCACGGACCGCGGTTTCCGAGCGTGCGGCGAGCTCGGAGGGCAGTCGCAGGTCGACCGAGCCGATGCGGGCTGGAATGGAGACGGACACCTCGGCGAATTTTCTGTCGTCGATCGTTCCGCCGCGAAACTCCTGGCGCCACGGTCTGGTCTCTGTCTGCGCTGCGGGCACAGGAACTGCAGAATCGGACAGGGGACCAGCGGAGTCGGACATGGGAACAGTCTAAACGATAAGCCCACATAGGGAAATAAATGGGAATATCTCTCATGGTGATCCCAGTTCCAGTGACGACGACCCCCTCGCTAGACTCGCAGGCGTCTCGAACCCGATGAGATTCAGTGTCGAATATGAGGAGAACGATGAAACGGCAACTGCCTGACGTGAAGGAACTCGCCCCTCTCCTGCAGTTCGGTCTGCCTAGACTTGACCGGGTAGGTGCGCGACTCGACTCCGCAGCCGATATCTGGGATCTGCGCAAGATCGCCAAACGGGTGACACCCACAGCCCCCTTCGACTACGTCGACGGTGGGGCCCTTGACGAGCACACCCTGCGGAAGAACCGGCAGGTCTTCGCCGACGTCGAACTCCTCCCACGCATCCTGCACGGAGTCGACGCCCCGAACACATCGACGACTATCGCCGGTCAGGACGTTTCGCTTCCATTCGGCATCGCCCCGACAGGCTATACGCGGATGATGCACTCGGAAGGAGAGATCGGAGGAGTGAGGGCCGCGACGAAGGCCGGCATTCCCTTCTCCCTGTCGACGATGGGCACCCGCTCCATCGAAGAGGTCGCACAGGCCGCACCGTCCTCGACTCGCTGGTTCCAGCTCTACCTGTGGAAGGACCGCGCACGCAGCCTCGACCTGCTCCAACGAGCCCAGGCGAGTGGGTACGAGACGCTGCTCGTCACCGTCGACACCCCGATCACCGGTCAGCGACTGCGCGACAACCGCAACGGGCTCTCCATCCCGCCGAAGCTGACATTGAAGACGATCGTCGACGCCTCCTACCGGCCCGGCTGGTGGTTCAACTTCCTCACCACCGAGCCGCCGAAATACGCGTCCCTGTCCAACACGTCTCAGTCCCTGGCCGAGATGACCCGGACCATGTTCGATCCGACGTTGGACCTCGATGACCTCAAGTGGATCCGCGAACAGTGGCAGGGCAAGCTCTTCGTCAAAGGCGTCCTCACCGCCGAGGATGCCAACAGGGCCCGGTCCATCGGCGCCGACGGTCTGGTCGTATCCAATCACGGAGGCCGCCAACTCGACCGCGCACCCGATTCCCTGACAGCACTTGCAGAAGTGCGGGCAGCGGTCGGTGACGATATGGAACTCATCCTCGACTCCGGAATCATGTCCGGCACCGACGTCGTGACAGCTCTGTGCGCCGGAGCGGACTTCGTGCTCATCGGCCGGGCCTACCTCTACGGACTCATGGCCGGTGGCCAGCGCGGCGTGGAGCGAGCCATCGACCTTATCAAGGCCGAGATACTGACCGCCATGGGGCTGATGGGTGCCCGGACCATCGCCGACCTCGGACCGCAGCTGGCCAGAGGACTGCCCACTGCGGCAATTGCGAAGGCCGACACCTGAATGTGGTAAGAATGGCCGGGGCCCGAACAGGATCCCGCCGGTACGACAGTCAAGGAACACGATGAACGAAGCAGCCACCTCGGCGGGGGAGAGTCGCGAACTCAAACGGGGGCTGAAGTCTCGGCACCTGCAGATGATCGCCATCGGAGGTGCCATCGGCACCGGCCTCTTCCTCGGTTCGGGCGGAACGATCTCGCAGGCGGGCCCCGGCGGCGCACTGTTGGCCTACGCCGTCATCGGAATCATGGTTCTCTTCGTCATGCAGTCGCTGGGGGAGATGTCGACCCACCTGCCGGTCGCCGGCTCCTTCCACACCTACGGATCGAAGTACGTCAGCCCCTCGTTCGGCTTCGCCATGGGGTGGAACTACTGGTTCAACTGGGCGATCACCCTCGCGGCTGAACTCGTTGCCGCCGGGGTCATCATGTCCTTCTGGCTGCCAGATGTCCCGTCCTGGGTGTGGGCGGCGATCTTCCTCGCCCTGCTCACCGGACTGAACTTCCTCTCGGCCAAGGCCTTCGGCGAGGGCGAATTCTGGTTCGCCGCCATCAAGGTCACCGCAGTGCTTGCGTTCCTCGTCCTCGGCGTGCTCATGATCGCAGGCATCATCGGCGGCGAATCGCCGGGCATGAGCAACTGGACGAGAGACGAAGCACCGTTTGTCGGCGGCTGGGTCTCGATCATCAGCGTGTTCATGATCGCCGGCTTCTCCTTCCAAGGCACGGAGCTCGTCGGCGTCACCGCCGGCGAGTCGGCCAACCCGCGCCGCGACATGCCCCGGGCCATCCGCACCGTGTTCTGGCGCATCATGCTCTTCTACATCGGCGCGATCATCATCATCGGCTTCCTCCTGCCCTACTCCGACCCCTCGCTGCTGGCCTCGGCGAACAACGAGGACGTCACCGCCTCACCCTTCACCCTCGTCTTCGAACGCGCCGGAATCGCAGTGGCCGCATCGGTGATGAACGCTGTCATCCTCACCGCGATCCTCTCCGCCGGAAACTCAGGGCTCTATGCCTCCACCCGCATGCTCTACGCGATGGCCAAGGAGGGGACCGCGCCGAGGCTGTTCGCCCGCCTGAATGAACGCGGCGTTCCCGTCATGGCGCTGCTGGCCACCGCCGTCATCGGACTCTTCGGCTTCCTCTCCGAGGTGATGGGCGACGGGGGTGCCTACACCTGGCTCATCAACGTCTCCGGGCTCTCCGGGTTCATCGTCTGGGTCGGCATCGCGTGGTGTCACTTCCGCTTCCGGCGGGCCTACGTCAAGCAGGGCCATGACATCGCAGACCTGCCGTATCGTGCCCCGCTGTTCCCTATCGGGCCGATCATCGCGCTCGTCATGTTGGTCATCGTCATCATCGGCCAGAACGTCGAAGCCGTCGTCAACGGACGAGTCCTCGAGGTCGCCTCGGCCTACATCGGGCTGCCGGCATTCCTGCTGCTGTGGCTCATCCACCGCCTGGTCACCGGTCGCCGCTCCAGCACCGTGCCCCTTGACGAGATGGACGTCGAAGGACTCGAGATCAAACCCTGAGTGGGCTCAGAGGCCGATAAGCGGATGAGGGCAGTCGCCGCGAGTCCGCTCATGGGTTAAGCTAGGCTCGCCTAACTACTCAAGAAGGATCTCATGCGCCGAATTCTCGCTCCCGTACTCGCCTCCGTTTTCCTGCTCGCTGCCTGTGGTGGCGGCGGTGGTGAAGAAGAAGCGGCCTCGGGCATCAGCATCGACACCAAATTCGGCTCCGTCGAGGTCCCGAAGGACCCGAAGAAGGTCGTGGCCTTGGGGTGGGGCGACGCGGAGACCGCGCTGGCAGTCGGCGTGCAGCCGGTCGGCGCCTCCGACTGGGTGGAGTTCGGCGGCAAGGGTGTCGGCTCCTGGGCCGAGGACCTCTACGATCAGGCTCCGGAGATCATCGACACGATGGAACCCGATTTCGAGAAGATCGCGGCCCTCGAACCCGACCTCATCCTCGACACCAAGAGCTCCGGTGAACAGGAGCGCTACGACCGACTCTCAGAGATCGCCCCGACCGTGGGAGCACCTGAAGGCGGCGACAATTACCTGACCACGATGGATCAGCAGGTCAACCTGGTCTCCCAGGCCCTGGGCAAGGAAGATGAGGGCAAGAAGGTCCTCGGAGAGCTCGATAAGAAGTACGAAGCCGCTCGCAAGGCTCATCCGGAGTTCGACGGGAAGTCCGTGAGCGTGGCCGCGAAGACCTCGGAAGGCTGGGGCGCCTATGTCGAAGGGTCCGAGCGCGTGCAGTTCATGGAACAGCTCGGATTCAAACAGTCGGAGAAAGTCGCGGCACTCAAACCGGAAGGCTTCACCGCCACCGTGTCCGAGGAGAAGCTCGACGATCTCGATGCGGATTTGCTCGTGGCGTTTCCGATCTACATCCCCGACACCGAGGTGACCAAGGACGCTGCCTTCAAGCGCATCCCGGCGGTCGAAGACGGTCGGAGCCTCGTACTGACCGAAGACCTCAATGATGTGCGCCAGGCATTCTCACTCAACTCGGTGCTCTCCGCATCCTTCGCAGCAGAGAAGATGCCCGACCTCGTGGCCGATAAGGTCAAATAGCCGACGAGCTCAGACGGCTGTGCGCCACGCATCCAATCCGATGTCGATGATCCGAGCGTGGCGCACCTCGGCCAGCGAATCGAGAGCCAGCCATTCGGCCCGGTCTGTGGTCCCATCGACCTCGAGAGTTCCCAGTGTCCCGCCGGTGATCCGAGCCTCATAGACGACGCGAACACCCTTGAACGGTCGTGAGACCGTCCTGCGGCGCGACGAGCTGCTCCGGTTCTCCGTGAAGGTGTGCGTCGTCAAGGGACGCACCAGCTCGGCATCGAAGCCCGTCTCCTCCTTGATCTCACGAATCGTTCCGGTCTCGATGCTCTCGTGGAATTCGATCCCGCCGCCGGGAAGGGTCCACAGTGCGTGAGCCGGTTCGTTGCCGCCGTTGAACCAACTGAGCAGGATTTCTCTGTCGTCGTTGACGATCACCGCGTAGCCGGCCAGTCGTGTGTCGTATTCGGAGAAGTGCATGGACTCACCCTACCTGTGGGTATCACTTCCCAAGCCGAGGTCGGGTGAATAGGCTGATCACATGGCCGAAGCAGCGAAGTATCCCAACGAGCACATCGTCCGCACACGAACGATCGACGCCTCCTCCGATGCGATCTTCGCAGTGTTGGCCGACCCCACCCGGCACCGTGACACCGAACCCACAGACTGGGTGCGTGATGCCATCGATGCGCACCCGATCACGGCCACCGGACAGATCTTCTCCATGAACATGCACTTCAACGACGAGAACGGTGACTACCGAATTGACAACACGGTGACCACCTTCGAACCCGATCACGCAATCGCCTGGGATCCCGGCCAAGCCGATGAAGACGGACACGTGGAACCCGGCGGCTGGCGGTGGCGCTACGACCTCGAAGGGACCGAGTCCGGCACCGAGGTGACCCTGACCTATGACTGGTCACGCACGACGCAGGAGATCCGCGAGGCGTTCGGCGGATTCCCCGTCGTCAGCCCCGAATATCTCGACCGGTCACTGCAGGCCCTCGAGCAGGCGGTCACCGACAAATGACCCGGTGAGAGGACCCGGGTAGGCTGGTGACGTGACTGACATCGCCAGCAAACTCATCGGCAGCACCGGTAAGCGCATCGTCTTCCTCCACGGACTCTTCGGCCGCGGCAAGAACTTCACGTCGATTGCCAAAGCACTCGAGCCCGACTATTCGAGCCTGCTCGTCGACCTGCCCAACCACGGCGATTCGGAGTGGACCGAGGACTTCAGCTATGTGGACATGGCCGACTCCGTGGCCGCCATGATCGCCGAGATGACCGCACCCGATGATCTGCCCGTGCACCTGGTCGGACATTCCCTGGGCGGCAAGGTCGCGATGGTCTTGGCCCTGCGCCACCCAGAGCTCATCGACCGCCTCGTCGTCGTCGACATCGCACCCACCGCTGGCGGATCTCTCGGAGTCTTCGAACACCTGCTCTCCAGCCTGGCCGAACTCGATCTCGACGAAATTGAATCACGCTCCGGCGCGAACGAGACGCTGGAGGCCAAGATCCCGGAGGACACGATCAGGGGATTCCTGCTCCAGAATCTGCGCACCACCTCGGCGGGATATGCCTGGCAGCCCAACCTCACCCTGCTCCATGAAAGCCTGCCGACTATCGGAGACTTCCCCGACATGGGGGAGGCGAGCTTCGACGGTCCCGTCCTGTGGATGGCCGGCGAGAATTCGGACTACGTCTCCCGTGAGGATCTGCCGCTCATGCGCTCCCTCTTTCCCCGGGCCACACTGCTCACCGTCAAAGGCTCAGGCCATTGGGTCCACTCGGAGCAGCCGAAGACGTTCATCTCCGCCCTGCAGACATTCTTCTCACGCGACTAGCGTCCCGAACTCACCGGTGACACCCGCATCTCACCAGCAACACCCCCGCATCGGGACATGCCTGTGGAGGAATATGCTGGTGGGCGGTGGCGTTGACCCGCACAGAGGCCCGAAGAGCCACACCATCACAAGGAGGAACGAGTGAGCACAGCGATCCCGGCTGATTCCACGGCCAAATTCGCCGAATACGCAGACGGATCACGTCTGGTCAGCACCGAATGGGTGGCTGAGCATGCCGGTGAACCCGGACTGGTCATCGTCGAAAGCGATGAGGACGTCCTCCTCTACGAGACCGGGCACATCCCCGGCGCGGTGAAGGTCGATTGGCACACCGAACTCAATGACAGGGTCACCCGCGACTACGTCGGCGGCGAAGGATTCGCCGCACTCATGTCCGCCAAGGGCATCTCCCGGGAGGACACCATCGTCTTCTACGGCGACAAATCCAACTGGTGGGCAGCCTACGCCCTGTGGGTCTTCTCCCTGTTCGGCCACGAAGACGTCCGCCTCATGGACGGAGGCCGTGCCAAATGGCAGGCCGAAGATCGTGAACTGACCACGGACAAGCCACGCCCGGAGCCGACCGAATACCCGGTCATCGAGCGTGATGACACGAGCTTGCGGGCATTCCTGCCCGAGGTCAGAGACAGCATCGGCACGCGTCCCCTCATCGATGTGCGTAGCCCCGAGGAATACACCGGCGAACGCACACACATGCCCGCCTACCCCGAAGAGGGCGCACTGCGCGGAGGACACATCCCCACCGCAGCCTCGGTGCCCTGGGCAAAGGCCGCAAACGAGGACGGCACCTTCAAGTCGGCAGCTGAACTCAAGGCCATCTACACCGATGAGGCCGGACTCGGCACCGCCGACGAGGTCATCGCCTACTGCCGCATCGGCGAACGCTCCAGCCACACCTGGTTCGTTCTCCAGCACCTGCTCGGCTACACCAACGTCCGCAACTACGACGGGTCCTGGACCGAATGGGGCAACGTCGTCGGTGTTCCCATCGTCACTGGAGCAGAGGCCGGGGAGGTGCCCAACCGCTGATGAGCGCCGCAACAGACACCCCAGAGTCCTCGGACCTGCCGGAGAGCCTGGCCGAGATCGTCACCGATTTCGCGGAGACCGATTCCAGTGACCGGCTGCAGCTTCTGCTCGAGCTCGCCTCCGAGCTGCCCGAGCTGCCACCGCGTTACAGCGAGCACCCCGAGCTGCTCGAACCGGTCCCTGAATGCCAGTCTCCGATCTTCCTCGTCACCGAGGTGGAGAACCCCGAGCAGGGGGATGCTGCGATCGTGAAGCTGCATTTCTCCGCGCCTCCCGAGGCGCCGACGACCCGTGGTTTCGCGGGAATCCTGCACGAAGGACTCAACGGACAGACCGCCGAGGTGGTCCTGTCCATCCCGTCTGACCTGCCGTTGCGTCTGTCGATGACGGACCTCGTGAGCCCGCTGCGGCTGCGGGGGATGAGCGGGATGCTCTCCCGGATTCAGCGTCAGACGTCCGAAAGGATCGGCAAGATCACAGGTCAGTGATCGAGAAATCGTTTGGATGAGCCGCCGTTTTCGACTAGATTGTGGTTAGCCTGCCCTTAATTAGTCGATACTAAGGAACCTTCCGATGACCGGTCTCGCCACCACAGCCTCGGCGAAGCCCTCTGAGGTCACCGGTCAGAAGGCGACACGGGCGCTGAAGGTCAGACGCACCCTCGGGCTCATCATCGCGGTCATCGTCTTGGTCCTCGTGGTGCTGGCCTCACTGGCCATCGGCACCCGTGACATGCCGGTCTCGGAAGTACTGGGCGCATTCTTCGATCCCAGCGGAAGCGACGACCAGCTGGTCGTCCTCGAACTGCGCTTCCCGCGAACCGTGTTGGGCATACTCGTCGGTATGGGACTGGGTCTGGCTGGCGGACTGATCCAGGCGCTGACGCGCAACCCGCTGGCCGACCCGGGCATCCTCGGCGTCAACGCAGGGGCCTCCTTCGCCGTCGCCATCGGGATCGGGTTCTTCGGAATCACCTCGATCAACGGCTACATCTGGTTCGCCTTCCTCGGTGCCCTCGTCGCCACGGCAGGCGTGTACATCATCGGGTCCTCCGGTCGAAACCACAGCGTGGATCCGATCCGGCTGACCTTGGCTGGAGTCGCCGTGGCAGCTGTGCTGACTGGATTGACCAAAGGCGTGCTGCTGACGAATGAACGAGCCTTCGACGCCTTCCGTGCCTGGGATGTCGGAGCCATCGCCGGTCGTGGTTTCGACACGGTCTACGCCGTGGCTCCATTCATCATCGGCGGCATCGTCCTCGCACTCTTCTTGGCCCACTCGCTCAACGCAGTGGCACTCGGCGACGATCTGGCTGCCAGTCTGGGCACCTCGGTCAACCGCACCCGCATCCTCACCATCCTCGCGGTCAC
This sequence comes from Brevibacterium sp. BDJS002, assembly GCF_028201555.1. NCBI lineage: Bacteria > Bacillati > Actinomycetota > Actinomycetes > Micrococcales > Brevibacteriaceae > Brevibacterium > Brevibacterium sp. BDJS002. The sequence goes on from NZ_CP116392.1 coordinate 1,814,814, forward strand.
CCTCCTGGCCGGCGGTGCCACCGCGGCCGCCGGGCCGATCGGGTTCATCGGACTGATGATTCCCCACATCGCGCGCTGGATCGTCGGCCCCGATCAGAGATGGATCTTAAGCTATTCCGTCATCCTCTCGCCCATTCTGCTCCTCGTCTCCGATGTGCTCGGACGGGTGGTGATGAAACCGGGTGAACTCCAGGTCGGCGTCGTCACCGCCTTCGTCGGTGCACCGGTGCTCATCGCCCTCGTTCGCAGAAAGAAGGCGAGCGGACTGTGAAATCGTCGCACTCACCGATCGGAGACGCCACCGAATTCGTTCCCGGCCAGCGGGTCCTGCCGGGGGAGAAGGTCGACTTCGGCCGTCCGGTGCTGCGAGCCTTCGGCTTCCGCATCGATCTGCGCGTCGTCGTCACGAGCGCCATCGTCGCTGTGCTGGCGTTGGGCTGCGGATTCCTGGGACTGCTCCTCGGAGAGTTCTCGCTTACCCCCGGCGAGGTCTTCCAAGGGCTGTTCGGCCAGGCCGACAAACGCATCGTCAACACCGTCGTCGGCGAATGGCGGGCACCACGCATCATCGCCGGAATCGTCCTCGGAGCCGGCCTGGGCATCTCGGGTGCAGTCTTCCAATCACTGACCCGCAACCCCCTGGGCAGCCCCGACATCATCGGCTTCTCCACCGGGGCCTACACCGGTGGAATCGTCACCATCATCGTCTTCGGCTCCAGCTTCGTCTCCACCGCCTTCGGTGCGATCATCGGCGGCCTCCTCACCGCCATCGTGGTCTATCTTCTGACGTGGAAGGGCGGCGTCCAAGGTTTCCGCCTTATCATCGTCGGCATCGCCTTGACCGCGATGCTCAACGCCTTCAACACGTGGCTGATCATGCGCGCCGACCTTGACCTCGCGATGGCGGCAGCTACCTGGGGAGCCGGAACACTCAACGGCATGGGCTGGTCGACTCTGCTGCCAGCCGCCGTCGGCACGGTGCTCCTGGGGCTGGGATGCGGTCTCTTCTCCCGGGGTCTGGGCACACTTGAACTCGGCGACGACACCGCTAAGGCGCTGGGGGTGCGCAACGAACCTCTGCGGGCGGGCCTCATTCTCGTGGCTGTGGCGCTTGTCGCCGTGGTCACGGCCGCCGCCGGACCGATCGCCTTCGTCGCCCTCGCTGCCCCGCAGATCGGACGTAGGATCGCAAAGTCCCAGGGCACCAGTCTGCTGTCGGCTGCAGCTGTCGGAGCGCTCCTGCTCGTCGGCGCGGACCTCATCGCTCAGCATGGTCTGGGCGAGACCCAACTTCCCGTCGGAGTCGTCACCGTGTGCATCGGCGGCATCTACCTGATCTGGCTCCTCATCCAAGAAGCTCGGAAGGCACAATGAGCATCTCATCCGATATGACCGATCACGCTGATACGACTGGCAAGTCCGGGACGACCGGCAATGTCGGCAAAGCTGGCGCGACCGATACGGCGACGTCGACCGCGACGCCGTTGGCGGCCCAGAACCTCGACCTGGCCTATGACCATCGCCAGGTCATCACCGACCTCAACGTAGAGATCGCTCCGGGCAAGTTCACCGTCATCGTCGGCCCCAACGCCTGCGGCAAGTCGACGCTGCTGCGGGCACTGGCCAGACTGATGACCCCGGCGCAGGGCACGGTTCTCCTCGACGGCGGAAATATCGCGAAACTGAAGACGAAGCAGATCGCCAAAAGGCTGGGACTGCTCCCACAGACATCGATCGCCCCAGACGGCATCACCGTGGCCGAGCTCGTGGCTCGCGGGCGCCACCCGCACCAGTCGTTCCTCAAACAGTGGACAGACCAGGACGAAACTGCCGTGCTCTCAGCGCTGCGGGCAACGAACACCGAAGACCTCTCGGGCCGCCAGGTCGACGAACTCTCCGGCGGTCAGCGGCAACGGGTCTGGGTGGCGATGGTCCTCGCACAGGAAACACCGCTGATGCTGCTTGACGAACCCACCACGTTCTTGGACCTGGCCTTCCAGATCGACCTGCTCGATCTGTTCGCACAGCTCAATCACGAACACGGCCACACCTTCGTCGCCGTTCTCCACGACCTCAACCAGGCCTGCCGCTACGCCGACGAGATCATCGCGATGAAGGACGGGGCAATCGTCGCCCAGGGCCCACCAGCCCAGATCATCACATCGGAGTTGGTGGACCGGGTCTTCGGCATCGACTGCACCATCATCGACGACCCCGTCACTGGTGCACCCATGATCGTTCCCGGCAGGCCGAAGAAGACCTTCGCAGACCGCTGAGCCGCAGTTCTTGTGAACGCCGCCGTCCGATCCGCGCCCGTTCCGACCGAAAGTTCCTCGTGCAGAGGAGATAGGGCTCAGCTTTCGGACGGACCTTTGCTCTGTCCCGGTGCGTAGTTCGGCTTAGGTCCCGCTCCATGATCGGCTGTTGAGGACGTGTCCGCGACCGAGGAAGAGTCTGCTGAGCCGTCTGCAGGAGCCTTCTCAACAGGCATCTCGTCGTCCTTCTGGACAGTGTCGGTGTCCTTGCCGTTCTTGTTTCCCGACTTGAGCAAAGCGGTGAAGCCGATAGCGATACCAGCCACGATTCCTCCCCAGGCGGCGCCGAGGATGAGTGAGAAGAACGTGTTGACCAGCCACCCGAGGATTCCGCCGACTCCGGCGATCGCGGCCACTGGCTCTTCGAGGTGGTGGACGAAATCGTAGAGGGCATGGAATCCGAGCTCGTCTGTGCCGACGAGGATGATATGTCCGCCGACCCACAGCATGGCGAAGGTGCCGATGACTGACAGGCCTCCGAGGAGCTTGGGCATCGCCTTGACGAGGAACCGGCCGAACTTCTGCGTGCTCGCCTTCTCCTTCTGCGCCATGTGCAGGCCGATGTCGTCCATCTTGACGATGAGGGCCACAGAACCGTAGACACCGATGGTGATCGCCAGGGCCACGACGACGAGGATGATGGCCCGTGGGATCAGGTCCTCGCTGGCCACCTCGTTGAGGGCGATGACCATGATTTCGCAGCTGAGCACGAAGTCAGTGGTGATGGCCGAACGCACGATCTTCTTCTCGGCGTCGCCGTCACCCTTCTTACCGTGCTTGGATTCCTTCTTCGGCTCTTCGTGGTGCTCGACCCACCCGAACTTCTCGAAGATCTTCTCCGCACCCTCGAAGCACAGGTAGGTACCGCCTACCATCAGGAGGGGAGTCAGCAGCCAGGGGAGGAACTCGCTGAGCAGCAGGATGATCGGCAAGATGATGAACATCTTGTTGATCAGCGAACCGAAGGCGATGCGCTTGATGATCGGCAGTTCCCGTTTCGGGTTGACGCCCTCAACGAATTTCGGAGTCACCGCAGCATCATCGACGACTACGCCAGCGGCTTTCATTCCCGCCCGGGATGCACCTGCGGCGACATCGTCGAGGCTCGCCGCCGAGAGTTTGACGAGTGCCGCTACGTCATCGAGGAGCGCGAACAGACCGCCGGCCATCTAACGTCCTTCGTCGAGTTCGTCTGAAGCGGCTCGAGTCAGCGCCCCGAGTTGGTTTCCGCTGTGGTCGAAGACGGTGAGTACGTCACCGTCTGCCTCGACCCGGTGAACCCGTCCCACCCAGGCCTCCATCCCCATGACGGCGCGCTGTGTGGTGGCGAAGGGTTTGATGACCGCGCCCAGCTCCTCCGCTCCCCAGGTGGTCGAGATCCGGTTTCCGCCATCGCTGCCGGTCAACGTTCCGTCCTCCTCGAATTGGAGGAACGCGGAGGACCCGTCCTTTGTGCTGATCCACTTGCCATTGACTGAGTTGCTCATTTGTCTTCCTTCTCCAGCCCGCCGACGACCTTCCCGCTGGCGTCGGCGATCTTCATGACGTTGCCTTCGACAGTTGCCGACGATGCTTTGGACAACCATGTGTCCACGCCTGCACACGCCTTCTGCGTGGTGGTGAATGAGGAGATGAGAATGTTCTCCCCATCGACTTCCCACGTTGTCTTGATTGCGTTGCAGCCATCAGTTCCCTCTACCTGTCCGTCTTCGGAGAACTCGAGATACGGATCTCCAGCTTCAGGAGAGGTCCATTTTCCGGTCGGATCCAGTGGCGCGGAGTCGGCCGAATCCGAGGGCGTGTTGGATTCTGTGGGTGCGGAGCTGGTCGGTTCGCTGGGCTCGGAGCCTGTCCCGCACGCGGCAAGGGGCAGGACAAAGCCGAGAACAGCAACTCCGATCACACGTCTGAACGCAGCTGAAGGTCTGTTATCAGTGAGGTTGAGCATGCACCGATCATAACGGCCAGTCTTGAGCGCATCATGGAGAAGACGGCGAGTTGGGTGTCAATTCAGGTTTTGTAAGTTGTGTTCACCACCAATGTGCATTGTGCTTGCGTCTCATCGTTGCCAAACCGTAACCTTTCATGTGGTTGAAAGACTGTTCTCAGAAACGTCCGCGCGATTGTTGAGCTGCGGGCCGAAGAGGGCACAGGCAAACGCAACAGTGAATCCGATCAAGGGAACCAAAGAGTATGCAGAAGAAACTCGTGCAGAGTTCGCTGGCACTGACCGCCGCCGCGGCGCTCGGTCTCGGCAGCGCGTTCGTCGCATCCCCTGCTGTGGCCGACGGCGGTCCGCAGAAGCTGAATGTGGAGAACGACGCCCAGGTGCAGAAGGCGCTGTCCGGAGTCGAAGGCGTCAACGCCTACGGTGCGAAGAACGGAAAGCTCAACCTCGGTGTTGAGAAGAAGACCGACGAAATCAAAGACCTTGAGAAGAAGTTCGACAACGTCAACATTGTCGACGGCATCAAGGAACTGAAGCCTTACGCAAAGAAGGACCTCGTCGGCGGCGCCGGCTACCTGGCCAGCTCCTCTGGAGGCAACGGCGTCTGCTCCACCGGTTTCTCCGGCTGGGACGGCGAGGGCAACCCTGTCGTGCTGACCGCAGGACACTGCTCGAAGGTCATCGACCCGGCGACGAGTGAGATCTCCGGCGACACCAAGGTCGGCGACACCGAGAAGCCTTCCATCGCAGAAGCCAATGGTGGCGAAGGATTCCAGCCATCCGGCATCGGCACCGTGGGCGAGTGGGGCTACCACAGCTACGGCAGCGGCGACCTGCTTGAGGGCCCCGAGGACAACTGGACCGACCCGAAGCCTTCCGACATCGACTTTGCAGTGATCAACGTTGATGAAGAGAAGTACAACGTCAAGAACGGCGTCACCGATTGGTCGAGCGCAGACTCCGACGATCTCTCGACGAGCCTCGCGACTGACATCGCAGAGGTTGGTGCACACGAAGAAGGTTCCATCGAGAAGTCCGGCCGCACGACTGGCCTGACCGAGGGTGAAGTCATTCCATTCGATGAGTACCCATTCGAGTACTCGAATGTCGGCGGTCGCTGGGTTCACGGCTTCGGCGTGACCTCACCTGCAGACGATCCGTTCTCAGCACCGGGCGACTCCGGCGGCGCTGTCTTCCAGGGTGACACCGCAGTCGGCGTCATCTCCGGTGGCGGACCCGCAGCAGACGGCACTTCATTCGGCTGGGTTGCCGACCTTGACTACTCGCTCGAGCAGTCCGGCGTCGACTTCCAGGTCGAGAAGCCAGACGGCGGCGAAGAGACCCCTGAGGCTCCAGCAGCCCCAGAGGTCAAGGACCAGACCATCGAGCCTAACGGTGACGTGACCGGCAAGGCCACGGCCGGCGCCGAGGTCAAGCTCGACTGGGCGCCTGCCAAGGGCACGCAGTCCGGCAATGACACGCAGGCCGCCAAGGAAGGCTCGGAGACAGTGAAGGCCGACGAAGACGGCAACTTCACTGTTGAGGGTCCCGAAGCTGCAGGCGACTACGACTACACCGCAGTCGCCACGGTGGACGGACAGGAATCCGAGCCTGCTGAGTTCCAGGTGACCGTTGAGAAGGAAGAGACCGAGACTCCTGCTCCTGCCGAGCGCGAGATCAACGTTGACCCCAAAGAGATTGTTGCTTCCGAATTCGTGAAGGAAGACAAGGGCGTCACGGTTTCGGTCAAGGGCTTCGATGAGGGAGAGAAGGTGACCCTCGAGGTCGCTTCCGGTCCTGAGAACGTCGAAGGCATCACCCTCGACGAGACCGCTAATGAGAACGGTGCAGCTGCCTTCTCGATCTACGGTACGAGCGAAACCGATCCTTCGGTCTATCTCGGCAAATACGACGTGAAGGTCACCGGAGCCAACGACACGGACGACGAGAAGGCTCTGGCCGGATCGTTCACCGTTGTTGAAGGTGAAGAAGGCAACGGCGGCGGCGGAAACGACGGCGGCGATGACGGTGACTACGGCAACAAGGATGATGACGGCAATGGTGACGGTGGAGACGGCGGATCTGATCTGCCTCGCACCGGTGCTGAACTGACCGGCCTCGCTGCCGGTGCCGGACTCCTCGTTGTCGGTGGAGCCGCAGTCGTTCTGACGATGCGTCGCAACAAGAAGAACTGAACATAGCTCACACGATCATCTAATGATCGTCTGAGAGTACACACGAGCGCCCCTGGTCTTCGGACCGGGGGCGCTCTGCATGTCCGGGCGCTGCAAACCGTGGCGGAGTCTGTGCTCACCATTTCAGCAACGCCTGTTGTTTCGTTCATTTAGTTCACAGTTTTAGGGGTACTTTCTTGGTAGTCGCTGTGTGAACCCCGTAACCTAACCGTGACCAAGGTCATCAAGTTGTAATATTGCAAGCTCCCGATAAGAGAGACGAAAACGTATGCATAAGAAATTCGTGCAGAGTTCGCTGGCGCTGACTGCCGCCGCGGCGCTGGGATTGGGTGGCGCCTTTGTTGCTGGCCCAGCCGCCGCCGAATCCCCAGTGCTCAACCAGCAAGCCGCACATCAGGCCGCGAAGAGCATTTCCGAAGTGAACGCTTTCGGATTCGAAGACGGTACGCTTCACCTCGGCGTCGATAGGGACAGCGACATCGATGCCGCCGGAATCGAGAAGCTCCAGACGAAGTATGGCGCAGACAAGGTCGAGGTGCAGGCCGGTATTCCCGAGCTCGACGCATACGCTGCGAATGACCTCGTCGGTGGCGCTGGCTACCTGATGAACGTCCCGAGCAATGGTGGTGTCGCCGTGTGTTCGACCGGTTTCTCCGGTTGGGACGAACAGGGCAATCCCATTGTTCTGACTGCCGGCCACTGTGCCGAGGACAGTGACAAGGACACAGGCGCCGACCTCGGCTCCACGGTTCATGCCGACACCGAGCGCCCGAGCACTGCTCAAGCGACTGGCGGCGACGGCTTCGAACCGGCTGGCGTCGGCCCCGTCGGAACGTGGGGATTCAATGAATTCGGCAGCCCGGTGGAGGCCGGAGAAACGTCCGGCGAAGCCAGCGACATCGATTTCGCTGTCATCGAGCTCGATGACGCGGCCTACAACGCGAAGGCTGAAATCACGGATTGGACGAGCGCCGGTTCCGATGATCTCGCTGCATCGACGAGTCCGATCACCAAAGTCGGGTCGCACACCGAAGGGTCGATCAAGAAGGCCGGTCGGACGACCGGCCTGACCGAAGCCGACGTCATCCCTGCCGAATCCTACCCTTATGAGTACATGAACGTCGGCGGTCGCTGGGTGCATGGCTTCGCTGTTGAGGGTGCTCTCGATGACCCATTCTCGGCTCCTGGTGATTCCGGCGGCGGAGTCTTCCAGGGAGAGACCGCAGTAGGTGTCATCTCCGGTGGTGGACCTGCGGAGTGGAATGACGGCACTAAGTTCGACTTGAGCTGGGTGGCTGACCTGGACCATTCATTGTCCGAGTCCGGCATCGACTTCCAGTTGACCGATCCGAATGAAGAGCCTCCAGGTGACGATGACGCGAATGCTGATGCAGGCGCGGATGCCAAGGATGCCGACGCTGACGCTGGCGCGGATGCCAAGGATGCCGACGCTGACGCTGGCGCGGATGCCAAGGATGCCGACGCTGACGCAGGTGCCGACGCCAAGGATGCCGACGCTGACGCTGGCGCGGATGCCAAGGATGCCGACGCAGCAGCTGCAGCTGACGCTGATGCCAAGGATGCAGATGCTGACGCAGGTGCTGACGGTAAGGAAGCAGATGCTGACGCAGGTGCCGAAGGTGACGACGCGAGCGCCGATGCCGATGGCTCGGACGCTCCCGAAGCCCCGAAGGTCACCGACCAGAAGGTGGACGAAGGCGGACAGATCACCGGCAAGACCGAGGCCAATGCCAAGGTGAAGCTGGACTGGAAGCCCGCGTCCGGTACTCAAAAGGCCGAACCTGAAGGCTCTGTGACAGTTACAGCTGACGCCGAAGGCAACTTCACGACCGAAGCTCCGTCAGAAGCTGGCGAGTACGCCTACACCGCTACCGCCACCACTGACGCAGGAACTTCGGATGCAACCGAGTTCACCGTGACCGTGGAAGAAGCTGCAGACGAAGCAGATGCCGCTGCTGCTGCCGATGGCGACAACGCAGACGCTGACTCTGCCGCTGAAGGTGACGACGCTAACGCTGACTCCGCTGCCGATGGCGCCGAGGCAGACGCTGGTGCAGCTGCAGACGCCAAGAATGCAGAGTCCAACGCTGACTCCGACGGATCGAAGGACGGCGAGGCTCCGGCCGAGCGCAAAATCTCGATCGAGCCCAAGGAAATTGCTGCCTCGGACTTCGTGAAGAAGGACAAGGGCGTGCAGATCACGGTCGAGGGCTTCGAAGAGGGCGAAAACGTCTCGCTCGAGGTTGTCGCCGGTCCGGAAAACGTTGAGGGCATCACCCTCGACGAGACCGCTAACGAGAATGGCGTCGCCGCCTTCTCGATCTACGGAACCAACGCATCCGATCCTTCGGCCTACCTGGGCAAGTACGACGTGCAGGTGACCGGAGCAAACGACACGGACGATGAGAAGGCACTGAGCGGCTCGTTCACCGTTGTTGCCGATGAAGACGGCAACGGCGGCGGAAGCGACGACGGTGACGGTGGAGACGGCGGATCCGATCTGCCTCGCACCGGTGCTGAACTGACCGGCCTCGCTGCCGGTGCCGGACTCCTCGTTGTCGGTGGAGCCGCGGTTGTCCTGACCATGCGTCGGAACAAGAAGAACTGAACATAGCTCACCCGATCAGCCACTGATCGCCTGAGAGTTCATAAGAGTGCCCCTGGTCTTCCGATCAGGGGCATTCTTCTTGTGGCCAGAGCTACGGCGTCACGGCACACATAGCGATATTGTCATCGCGAGTATTGTCTTCGAGCCGCACTATGCCGAGGTTGCTCAACTGTTCATGTTGGAGCCAGAAAGGGTCGTAGTCATCACTGCGAAGAGTACTCGAATCAATGCGCTCTTCGACCCCGGCAGCAGTCCATTGCTGTGGGCTGACATGGAAGGGAAAATCATTGCTGGTGAAGAAATCGATGAGTCCGGAACGATCGGCACCATTGGGATCGAGACGTGACAAGGATATGCTCATGGTCACCAGGCTAATCAGATGCGCGATGACGGGGGGGAGTGAGAGCATTGAGCCTCGATGATGACCCATTCGACTACCGCATCACGAAATCCGGCATGCTCATCATTACGCGCAACGGCCGAACCGTGATGGAACTTGGCGGCAAGAAGGCGTCTGCATTGATTCCCAAGCTCGGTGCCAACGACGAATCCGATCAGCAGCTGCTTGCTCGTGTCACCGGCAACTACCGCCACGGGAATGAACGACAGGTCAACAAACGGCACTGACCGGACGATTGTTCAGATCTTGGTAATGTGTGTCACATGAGTCAGAAGAATCCGAGTGAATCTCCCCTGAGCGAGTTCACCTCCGCCATTGCAGTCAAACGCGAGTCGGATACCAGCTTCAGCGCTGAACTCGACGGAGAGTGGAGTGTCGCCGGCGCGGTCAACGGCGGATACCTCCTCAGCATTGCCGCGCAGGCTCTGCGGAGCAACAGCCCGAAGGCTCCTGACCCTCTGGTCCTTTCGACCTACTACCTGGGCCCCAGCCAGGGCGGACGAGCCGACATCGCGACGCGACTCATCCGCGAGGGCCGATCCAGTGCCACCTTCGCCGTTGATCTGTCCCAGAACGACGCACCGACGATCACCGCCCTGGCGACGATGGGCAGCCTCGCTGATCTGCCGGATGATGTCGCGACCACAGCCAGCCCACCAGAGCTGCCGGACCCGGATCAGTGCATCAGCATCGCCGAGGCACCCGGAGACTTCGTCAAGTCCGCTCCCTTGGTCAAACGCTACGATATGAGACTCGATCCCGAGACCGCCGGCTTCGCCGCCGGTCGACCCAGCGGCCGCGGTCTGCTCCAGGGTTGGATCCGCTTGGCTGACGGGACCGAACCAGACTCGCTGGCGCTGCTGGCATTCCTTGACGCGTTCCCACCGGTGATGTTCGATCTGGGCCGCTTCAACTGGGCCCCGACCATGGAGCTCACCGCTCATCTGCGTGCCGTTCCAGCGCCAGGCTGGATCAGGGCGAAGCTGTACACGCGCAACATCGCCGGCGGCATGTTCGAAGAGGATTGTGAGCTCTGGGACTCCGCCGGCCGACTGGTCGCCCAGTCCCGGCAGCTGGCACGACAGCCGCGAGGTTGAGAGCTGAAGTATGTCGGGAGGCCCGCGTCGAGTCAGAGCCTGCGTCTAGAGTGTGAGGACAAACAGGCATCATTATGAAAGGATCACCAGCCATGGCGTCTCTGTCCTCGCTGAGCATCACCTTCGACTGCAAAGATGTCGAAACCCAGTCGGTATTCTGGGCCGAACTCCTCAACGCCGAACTCGATGACGGCGCGAACGAATTCGTCGCCAGCATCGGCGGCGTCCACAGTGGCGAATCGACGACTCCCGGCATGCTCTTCCTCAAGGTCGAGGAACGTGGCGAGGGAAAGAACCCCTTGCACATCGATCTCGATGACCCGAACTATCCCGCCGATGTCGACCGTGCGGTGGCATTGGGGGCCGAGAAAGTTGAATCGTTTGCCGAGTTCGGCATCGAATGGACCACGCTGAAAGACCCCGAAGGAAATGTCTTCGACATCGGTCGGAAGACACCGACTGAAGAAGGCGAAATATGACCTCGAGCCCGCGGCCAGCAGACCCGGCCGAAGCACCGAGGGAGCGACAGGGGCTCGAAGAGTTCCTCGACTACTATCGTGCGGTGCTGCGCATAAAGGTCGAAGGGCTGTCCTCGGCCGACCTCAACCGTCGGGTCGGTGCATCGCCGCTGACTCTGGGCGGGATCATCAAGCACCTCAGCCTGGTCGAAGAATCATGGTTCGTCGAAGACATCCTTGACCAGGAACTCTCCGAACCGTGGGCGAGCATTGACTGGAAGGCCGATCCTGACTGGGACTTCGAGAGCGCAGCCGAGGACACGCCCGGCTACCTATTGAGGCTGCATGCCAAGGCCTGTGACCAGTCGCGGGAAATCCTCGCCGGCATCGATGACTTGGATACGCTCATGGCACGTAAACCGTCCGCGGGCGAGCGGTTCAACGTCCGGTGGGTGCTCATCCATATGATCGAAGAATACGCTCGACACGTAGGCCACGCCGATCTCATCCGCGAAAGCATCGACGGGGCCACCGGCGACTAAGACGCCACGACGGTGATATCGAGCCTATTGTTGGCACCTGGGAGTGTGAGTCTCGTAGGCTGAAGGAACTATGACTAACTCCAGCTCCGAGGCGGCCGCTTCCGTGAAGACCACCCGTTCCAAAGCTCTGATTCCCCTCGATCTGCTCCGCGGTTTCCTGATCGGCTCCGCCGAGCTCGTCCCTGGGGTCTCCGGCGGAACGATTGCTCTCGTGACCGGAGTCTACGATCAGCTCATCGACTCGGCCGCCCATGTGGTCAAGGCGGCGAAGACTGTGATCACCGGCCCTGACCGGTGGAGCGGCGCCCGCGCAGAACTGCGCCGCACAGACTGGTTCCTCGTCATCCCTGTCCTCCTGGGCATGGCGACAGCAGTCCTCAGCATCGCTGGAGTGATGGAAGGCTTCGTCACAGCCAACCCGGAACTTGCCAGGGGACTGTTCTTCGGACTCGTCGCTGCCAGCATCTGCGTCCCATTGCGCATGCTGCCGGCGCGCAGCGGGCAATCTCTGCTGCTGGGTATTCTCGTCTTTCTCGCCGCTGCAGCTCTCGCTTTCTGGATGACCGGACTGGCAGGAGGTTCCGACGTTGAGAACCCACCACTCATTGCGGTCTTCTTCGTCGCCTCAATCGCCATCTGCGCTCTGGTCGTTCCCGGCGTATCGGGATCGTTCTTCCTCCTCGCAGTCGGCCTCTACGCCACCACGCTGCGCGCGGTCGACGACCGCGACCTCGTCTATATCGCTGTATTCGGACTCGGCGCGATCCTCGGCTTGGCACTGTTCGTCAACATCCTGCGCTACTTGCTGCACAATCACCGATGGTGGACTCTGGTCGCGATGGCTGGTCTGATGCTCGGCTCCCTGAGAGCCCTGTGGCCGTGGCAATCCGATGCGGAAGCCGGGGGTCTGCTCGCGCCTTTCGACCCGATCGCTGCCCCGATCATTCTCGCCGTCATCGGTGCGGCAATAGTGGTTGTCCTCATCGTCATCGAGTCCAAGTTCGCGTCGAAGGCTGCCAAGGACAACCTCGTCGAACAGTAGAGACAACATAGTTTGTGCAGATTTCGCTCAGGATTTGCTCAGGGTCGTCGGAATTCAGATTAGAGTGGGAGATCTGAATCACAACGACATCTGGAGACTCATGCGCTTGCGAACCCTGGCCTCGTCCACATTGGCACTGACACTCATCGTTGCGGGACCGGCAGCCGCCTCGGCGTCGGGACTGGGCAGCGGACCTCCGGACGAGGAACAGGCAGCAAGCGCGGGGGAGCTCACGCTTCTGGCGACGACCGATGTCCACGGTCACGTCCTCAACTGGGACTACTTCGCCAACGCACCCTACCCGGCCGGGGAGGAGCTGGGCATGTCGCGTGCCTCCACCCTGATCAAGGGTGTGAAGGAAGCCAAGGGTGAGGACTCGGTGCTTCTCGTCGACAACGGTGACACGATCCAAGGCACCCCGTTGACCTACTTCTACGCACAACAGGAGCGCATCACCGAAACCGGTGAGACACATCCGATGGCCAAGACCTTCAACAACGTCGGCTACGACGCACAGGTCGTGGGCAACCATGAGTTCAACTACGGACTTGACCTGCTCGCCAAATACAAGGAACAGGTGGACTTCCCAGTCCTGGGCGCCAACGTCATCAATGACGACGATGGGCAGTCCCACCTTGACCCCTACACCATGGTGAAGAAGCGCGTCTCCGGTCAGGAGATCACCATCGGCGTCCTGGGAGTCACGACCCCCGGCAGTCGGATCTGGGACAAGAACAATCTCTCCGGCAAAGTTCATTTCGACGACCCGGTCGAGACTGCGAAGAAGTACGTCCCACAGATGAAAGAGGCCGGTGCAGACATCGTCGTCGTCCTCTCCCACTCGGGTAAGGATCCGGAAGGCCAGGCTTGGGATCCTTCGGAACTGCAGGAAAACGTGAGCACCTCAGTCGCGAAGGTGCCGGGAGTCGACGTCCTCGTCGCCGGGCACACGCATCAGAACGAGCCCACCCAGGTGGTCTCACGCGAAGACGGCACGAAGGCCCTCATCACTCAGCCCAACTACTGGGCACGGTCGGTCTCCGAGGTAGACCTGCCCATCGATCTCGAGGACATGGGCATCGACTGGGGCAGTGCCGAGCCCGAAGCCACACCGCTGGCAACACAGGGCGACGTCGCCGAGGACCCCGAGATCAAGGACCTCATCGACTCCCAGCACAAGAAGACGATCGACTACGTCAACACGAAGATCGGCTCCGTGACCGAGACCATGAGCGCCTCGACTCGTACTACGAGGACACCGCAATCCTCGACTTCATCTCGAAGGTGCAGTCTCAGACGGTGGAGTCGGCATTGGCAGGCACCGAATACGAGGACGTGCCGATCATCTCCCAGGCATCACCATTCAGTCGAACTGCCGAATTCCCTGCAGGTGACATCACCATCCGCGACGTCGCCGGACTCTATGTCTTCGACAACACGCTCGGCGGGGTAGAGATCAACGGTTCACAGCTGCGTGACTACCTGGAGTTCTCCGCCCGCTACTTCAAACAGACAGAAGAAGGGGCCGACTTCGACCCAGCCACCGGAACCAATGCCATCGACGACGTACTCGATCGGCCGATTCCCGATTACAACTACGACGCGCTGTCGGGCATCGACTACGACATCAACGTGTCCAAACCAGTAGGTGAACGCATCGAGAACCTCACCGATAAGAGTGGCAAGACCATTGGTGATGACGACACCTTCATTCTCGCGATCAACAACTATCGTCAGTCCGGAGGCGGCGACTACCCAGTAGGTGATCTGAAAGAGGTCTACAACGAACAGGTCGAGGTTCGTCAGGCGCTCATCGACTGGGTGAAGGACAACGAGGTGGTTGACCCCACTGACTTCTACGACGAGAACTGGCAGGTCGTCACGTCCACACAGGACCCAGGCGATGCGGACGAGGCATCTTCCGATGACACCGCCGAGGCGGACGCCACGGCCGAAACCGACTCGGACGCGACGGCAGATGGCGGAAACGCTGACGCTGCCGATGGCACCGACAGTGCCGACGGTGACGACAGCGGTGCGAATGCCGATGTCGAAGCTGGTGCCAACGACAGTGCCGACTCCACAGCCGACGAGACTGCCACATCCGATACCGACGGTGGGACCACCTCGGCGAACGGATCCGATTCAGCCGGTGGAACCGATTCGGCAAGCGGATCTGACTCTGCCGACGGCAGTGGGGATGCCAATGCCGGTGGAGATCTGCCACGCACCGGTGTGGAACTTGGAAGCACGATCGGGATCGCTGCAGCCATCATCGCAATGGGTGCTGGACTCGTCTGGATCGCGCGCCGCCGCCGCATCTGAGCAGCCGATTCTCATGTCTGTCACTTCACGTAGGGTGGGGTCTGACAGCAATGATCACGAAAGAAAGTGAGAACCAAGCATGGCCACTACAGCATTCCAGGGCACACCAGTCAAGACTGTTGGAGACCTCCCGGAGAAGGGTGCGCAGGCACCGGCGTTCAGCCTCGTAGGCAACGACCTCGGCGAAGTCAGCTCTGCAGACACGGCAGGCAAGCGAGTTGTCCTCAACATCTTCCCCAGCGTGGACACCGGAGTCTGTGCCGCCTCGGTGCGCAAGTTCAACGAACTCGCCGCGAGCCTGGAGAACACCACCGTCCTGTGCGTGTCCAACGATCTGCCTTTTGCCCAGGCTCGCTTCTGCGGCGCCGAAGGCATTGAGAACGTCGTCGCCGCTTCGGGCTTCCGCAGCGCCTTCGGCAAGGAATTCGGTGTGACTATGGTTGATGGACCTCTGGCCGGGCTGCTGGCCCGCTCTGTCGTCGTCCTCGACGAAAAAGGCACAGTCATTCACAAGCAGCTCGTCGACGAGATCGGCACCGAACCGGACTACGACTCGGCGGTCGCGGCACTCAGCGCATAATTGCGTCGAACCCGACCACCGAATCGGTGTGCGGGAGCTACATGTCAAAAACCTGCACGGGCAGCGCGTACTTTACGCCTGCCCGTGTTCCGGCTTCCGAGGTGATTCCGGGAATCATCTCCGATGGAACCGGATGGTCGGGCAGTGCCTCCAGGTAGACGGTATGGGCCTCCAGCGAACGCACTGCCTGGTCGACGTGTTCATCGTCGAGGACCACGGCATGGGTGGCGTCAGCGCCATTGACCAGCAGCCTGTCGGCCTTCCATGCGTCGAGTCCAGCCTCCTTGAGGTCGGTGAAGACCCACGGATTGTCGGCGTCTCTGATCGCATCGACGGTGGCAATGCCAGCGGCCCGGTGGTCGACATGGTTGAGACCCCACGGCATGTTGAGTTCCCAGTTGGTGACCATGACGGCGTCGGGTTTGAATTGGCGGATCTTCTTCGCGATCGCATGCCTGAGCTCGAGGTTGGGTTCGAGGAGTCCGTCGGGGAACTCGAGGATCTCAAGGTCTTCGACCCCAACGATCGTGCACGCCTGTCGCTGCTCATCTGCGCGCAGCGGGGCGACCTTCTCAGGGTTCATGTCCCTGATTCCCGCCTCGCCACGGGTCAGCAGCAGATAGGACACTGGCTTACCCTGGTCTGTCCATTTTGCAACGGCCGCGGAGGCGCCGTATTCCATGTCATCGGGGTGGGCGACGATGCACAGGAGTCGGGTCACATCATCGTCGTTGAAGATCGGGAGTTCAGTCATGGTCCCAGGCTAAGGCCCCGGCGGCGCTTGTGCCAGAGCAGTCGGCGGGTCCTGTGGGTACTATGTGTATGGCGTTGTCGACGCAGTGCCGTTCCCTGATTCGAAAGCAGGCCCATGTATCGGAGTCTCCTCCTGGCATCCGTGGTGGTGCTGGGTCTGTTCCTCTCCGGATGCTCTGCGCTGCGCATCAGCACCGCTGAGGGCGATTCGAAGCCGATCGCCGTCGGTATCGATGACGGCTCCGAAGCGCAGCCGTCGCAGGATTCCGAGACTCCTGCGATCCCGTCCGGCATGTCTCAGGTGACGGCTGATCTGGGCCCGGAGTGCCCGATCAAGGTGCAGCTGGCCATGGATGGGCAGTGGAACGATGATCTCGCCTACGACAGTTATCAGCTCTACAGCCGCGACAACGGTGCCATCATCACCGTCAACTGCTATGAGGCCGGCGACGACACGGCACAGTCCGTCGTCGCCTCGGCCCAGGAACAGACCTTCGGTGAGTCCGGTTCGAGCATTCTAGAAGAGAAGACCGGGACGGTGACCGGTGGTCAATACTGGACAGTCCACGGGTTGCTCGCAGGCCAGGAGGTCCGAGCCATCGACCAAACCGACTCTGTGCTCTTCGGTGCTGTGGCCGGGATCTCCGACAACGGTCGACTCTACAAAGTCAGCGTCGAAATGGTCACGCTTGCCAGCGACGAAACCACTGCTGAACTCTTTGCACAGATGCTGCCGACCGTTCGTTTCGCCGATCAGGGTCTCGATACGCCGGCTTTCTCCTGAGCCGGTACGTGCTGTGCTCGTGCGCGCCGTTTCAGCAGCTCTCGGGCCGCGATCCTGCCAGCGCGAGTCGCACCGACGGTTGAGCTCGCGGACCCGTAGCCGACGAGGAAGATTCGACGGTCGTCTTTGACCGCGACCTCGGTCTCCATGGAGATTCCCCCGTCGGGTGTGCGCAGACGCAGCGGTGCCAGATGGTTAAGAGCGGCCCGGAAACCGGTGTTCCAGAAGATGACATCGACCTCTTCGACACGTTCGTCTTCGAAAGGCTGCCAGGATTCGGGCAGCGCCAGGTGATCGCTTGCCGAGGGACCAAGCCCCTCCGAGGTGGACTGTTCTTCGGCGGACTGCCCCGGGAAATGGACTCCATGAGGCATGATCGCGTCGATCATTCCGCGTGAGACGAGCACACCGGATTCGACGCCGTCGAGAAAGTCCTGGCGGACAGGAAGTCCAGTGCTGCGAACGACGCTGGCTGGGGCGAGGCCAGCCAATGTGCGAGACCGCACGGCTCGTTCAACCTCGAGGCCCCAATTGCCGTCAAACTCCCGTGAGGTGAAATTCGGGGGACGACGGGTAGCCCACAAAGTCTCGGTGACCTTCGCCAGCTCGAGCAGGAACTGTGTGGCAGAGATGCCACCGCCGATCACCAGGGTCCGCAGTCCTCGGAAGTCCTCGACGTTACGGAAGTTCGCTGTGTGCAGTTGCCGGCCCTCGAATTCAGCGATGCCCGGGACGAACGGAACGTACGGATGGGTCCAGGTTCCGGTCGCGTTGATCAGGTACCGGCTTGAGAGTTGAACACGTTCACCATCGATATCTGCCGTGATCTCGAGAGGTCCGGAGCCGGGGGTGGGGGATTTGACCGTGACCACCTCGGCGGGGCGGACGACGCAGAGTTCGAGTTCACGTTCGAAACGCGAGTAGTAATCGGAGACCACCGCCGAGGCGGGTACTGAGGGGTCTGGCGTACCCAGTGGAAAGCCCGGTAGATCCGCCACGTGGTTCGTTGAACCCAGCGTCAGGGAATCCCATCTCTCGCGCCACGCACCGCCGGGCCCAGCTCCGGCGTCGAGGATAATGAAATCCTTTCCCGGCACCAGCCCGTCGCGCCATAGATAATGAGCTGCCGAAAGACCAGCTTGACCTGCGCCGATGATGACAATCGGCCAATGGGAATCGACGAGCAACTCCGAAATGCGGCACACCATGTGGCCATTGTTTCAGGTTCCTGCCGTATTTGCCCTGGGAGGTTGGTGGAGTTGTTTCCGCCCCTTGTGAACGACGGTCAGGCCTTCTGCCTTCGGGCTGGATTGAAGATCTGAGCTGAGGGTGAAGATCAGTTGCAGTCTGGACCCTGTGGGTTCATGTAGCAGTCCTCGTCGACGAGATAGCGGTGGTAGCGGTAGACATCGATGGAGATCTCGTTGCTTGCTACGTGTGCAAAACCGTCGATGGGCAGCCAAGGTCCACCGTCCACGGAGAATTCCCCGCTGAACGTCGCGGTCATGTCGACAGTCTTCGCTCCTGTCTTCTGATAGTCGTGTCCGATCTGCGGTTCGTCGCCGGGGCGTGGCTTGGATCCGGTCTTCGTCGTTGTCCCGCCGGTGTCGTCGCCGAAATCCCAGTAGAACTTCTCAGGAGTGACCTTGACCGTAACGGCGTATGTCAGCAGTGTCATATCGATGTAGCTGGTGTCTGCATCGGTCCAGAAGGCAGCCGGTTTGCCGATGACGGACCAGTCCTTGGGCCAGGCATGAATCGTCGGAGCTGGTATGTCGAAAGTCTGAAACTGGGACTCTGGAATCCGGGTGGGTGGTTCTGGCCTGACGGGTGCACCGCCGCCGCCCCCTCCGGGACCGGGGCCCGGACCCGGGAGGTCTGCACAGATATGTCCGACTTCCTCGAGAATGCAATCGGGCATATCGGCCCCGTCGCCTCCGCCGTCGCCTCCGCCGTCGCCTCCGCCGGAGCCTCCTCCGGAGCCTCCTCCGCCTGAACCGCCACCTCCGGAACCGCCGCCACCAGAGCCACCCCCGCCAGAGCCGCCGCCGGAGCCTCCGCCCCCGCCGCCAGGTCCCGGGGGAGGGGCAGGGGCAGGCGGCTCGACGATTTTGCAGTTCCCGGACTTCTTATCTAGCCAATAGCAGGCACTTGCTGGTGCCTCTGCAACTAGCACAAGTCCAGCCATAAGCATCGCGCTGAGTGTTGCAAGCGTCACGAACTTCATGAAGCGCATTGTTCCCTGATCCAAGTCTGTTTTGCGACCTTCCAGGAGTCTTCTTTAAAGCGAATTGTAAACTCGAATTCAGGGTTGCTTGTATCACTTTCGGCCGGAGCGGAGTTGTCAGGATTCTCAAAATGGTAAGTCTCTGAAGGGCTGCATGCTTGAACGCTTACCTGATGAACAGTCTGCTCGATATCGATACTGCTGACTGTGATCCGTTCTATAGTGACCTCGCCAACCATGGTGGTTGATTCATCCACCATCGTTTCCGCGGCTTTTTCTACCTCGTCTAACGACTCATCTGTTGCAATTTTCTCCACGCCCTTCAGGCTTTTTCCGCCAGATTCGTACAGGGCGTTCGTGAATGCGACAAAATCGTCCAACGCAACTAAAGCCCCTTCTACGGCTTCTGTCTCCTCTGAGCTCAGATCAAGGTCGGTTTCGTAGGAGGGGATTGTGGGTCGCGGGTCAGCGGCCGGTGACGCCGTTGAAGAGTCTTTGGCAGGCAGGGTTGAGGTCGGCGCGGCTACGGGGGAATGGTCTTCGCATCCTGACAGCAATAGCGGCACTGAGAGTGCAGCGGTCAAAGTCAGAGCTGTTGCAGCTCGAACGCGGACACGTCTGCCAAGTCCGGTTTTCATTCCACGCCTCTGTGGTAGATAACTCCGGCGCCGATGTATCAATCACGCCCGGAATCCCTACATTATGCGAGAACCGTGACTTTGAGAACAGGCGAAGTTGAATCTGTGGATAACCTGCCCGTCAGTGGAAGGGCCTACTTCTTGGCTGCTTTCGCGGCTGCCTTCTGCTGCTTCTTGAATGCCCGGACTTCCAACAAGGTGTCCTCATCGACCACGTCGGCGATGGAGCGACGGCTGTCTTCCGCCCCGTAGTCGCCAGCAGCCTCTCGCCACCCCTCGGCGTTGAAATCGAACTGTTTGCCGAGGAGAGCTAGGAAGATCTTCGCCTTCTGCTCTCCGAATCCCGGCAGTTTCTTCAGGCGTTTGAGGACTTCCGGTCCTGTCGGATCGCCCGAGGTCCAAATCGCAGCTGTGTCGCCGTCATATTCGTCAACGATCTCCGTCGCCAGCTTCTGCACTCGCGTTGCCATCGACTTCGGGAAACGGTGGACTGCCGGCTTGATTGAGAACTTCTCCAAGAACTCGTCGGGCTCCATCTCAGCAATGTCAACGACATCCAGCTTGCCCAGACGTTCAGCAAGCTTCGCCGGGCCGGCGAATGCGACTTCCATCGGCACCTGCTGGTCAAGCAGCATGCCCATCAGCAGGGCAAAGGGGTCATCGGCCAGAAGGGCGTCGGCTTCGGCATTGCCGGAGAGGAATACTGAACTCATTCGTCCATAGTGGCACGTAACCTGCTTGCAAGCACCTCAGAGATACCATCGAAATATGATCTGCCCCTGCTCCGGAATGCCACCCGGCACCGACTACGACAACTGCTGCCGTCCCGCCTTGGATGGACAGGCTTGGCCGACAACCGCCGAGGCACTCATGCGCTCCCGCTACACCGCATTCGCACGCGGACACGAAGACCACCTCTTTCGCACCTGGCACGCTAAGACGCGGCCCAGCGACATCGGCGTGGATGCTGACACCGAGTGGCTGGGCCTGGAGATCGTGGACACAACCGGGGGATCGGAATCCGACGAAACAGGAACGGTACGTTTTCGGGCAACCTACCGGGACCACCTCGGCGAGCACACACTGGAAGAGAACTCATCATTCGTCCGCAGGGCGGGCCGGTGGGTATATCTAGACGCCCTCGACTGAGCGGGCTTCGCACGCGCTGGACTGTGTCTATACTGTTGGCAGCGGCGTATCCATCGCCCAGCCACGGTCGTGATCCCAGCTCACCGATCAATCGGCGAAGGGGAGAGAATCCTCGGACGAACCTGTCACGGTGATCTCCTGACCAGGTTTCGTGCTGGGGGAGACTTGGTCGTTGAGGAACGAACGCCATGACCAAGCACAAAGATTTCAAACAGCTCGTCCGCCACCGTATGTCCGTGACCGGGGAGAACTTCACCTCCGCTCGTGCGGCTCTTCTCGACGATCAGAGCCGCCACAGCGCAACAGCGACCGACCCCGAGACGGAGGCATTCAGGGCCAAAACGCTGAGAACATTCATGCGCGAGGGCCGACTGGAATCAATTCCCACGAAGCGCAAGGCGCTCGTCGTGATCCTGCTTGAGCTGCTCGCAGCCTTCGATGCTGACAGGGCCTACAGCGAGAAGGACGTCAACTCGATCCTCAGCGCCTTCCACCCGGACTTTGCACGTCTGCGGCGGGAACTCATCGACTACCGGTATTTGGAACGCAATGCTCACACCGGCCAGTACTGGGTGAACTCGGCGCTGCCCGAGCGCCGAGGCAACCAGCTCCAGGAGACAGCCGTATTCGAGGAGTTTCTGCGCTGAGTCGGCAACCGCGTATCCTTGAAGCTCGGGTCAACACCGGGCAAACACAAGGAGCATCCATGGGCCAGGCATACCACGCCGATTCGACCGATCTCAACGACAAAGAGATCCTCACGTGGGACACATTCGGTACGTCGGCCAGGGAGATGGCACAGACCATCGCCGACTCCGACTACGACCCCGAGATTGTCATCGCGATCGCCCGTGGCGGCCTGCTGCCAGCCGGGGCACTGGCCTATGCGCTCGGCCTCAAACTCTCCGACGCCATCAACGTCGAGTTCTACACCGATGTCCACGAGACTCTGCCCGACCCGATTCTTCTGGCCCCGATGCTCGACATCGATGCCATCAAGGGCAAGAAGCTGCTCGTCGTCGACGACGTCGCGGATTCGGGCCGCACGCTCGCACTCGTCCTCGAGCTGCTCAAGAAGCACGGCGCCGAAGCTCAGTCCGCAGTCATCTACGCGAAGTCGGCATCCATCATCGACCCGGACTTCGTGTGGAAGCGCACCGATCAGTGGATCGTCTTCCCATGGTCGGCCGAGCCACCGGTCGTCGCCTCCAAATAGGCAGCAGACGGTGATGCACGATTGGCGGGATGTCGACGCCCCGTGCGGTCGGGTCAGAGCCTACGTCGACGGCAAAGTGATCCGTGCACGGGGCATTCGCTTTGCCCGCGCGCAGCGGTTCGCCCATCCCGTCGACGAGCCACCCGTCGAGACCATCGACGGCAAAGACCCCGGCCCTGGAAGCCCGCAGTACCGCCGAGATCCGAACGCGGGAATGACCTTCGACCAGCTCGGCGGCCTTCCCACCAGCGAAGACTGCCTGCGGGTGAGTGTGACCATGCCCTCCGAGGCGGGTGGACACGACTCCGAACTCCCCGTGCTCGTGTGGATCCACGGCGGTGCCTACGTCGCCGGTGCCGGAGATGCGGATATCTACGATCCGCACATCCTTGTCGAAGAACAGAACATCATCGTCGTCTCAGTCACCTACCGCCTCGGCGTGCTGGGGTTCTTGGGCACGGGCAAACCCGAACATTCCAATCTCGGTCTCCTCGACCAGATCTCGGCCCTGCGCTGGGTTCAGCGCAACATTTCCGCCTTCGGGGGAGACCCCAGCAATGTCACAATCGCGGGACAGAGCGCAGGTGCCGACTCCTGTGCACACCTCATGATCGCCCAGGCGACCGAGGGTCTCTTCCACCGTGTGATCTTGGCATCAGCACCCCTGGGACTTGCCGGTGGCACCGAACCGATGAACTGGGCCATGGCGAAGGTCGCCGAGAAGATTGACCCCGACGCCAGCGTCGCAGACATCCTGGCCGCGCAGGACGAAGTGCACAAGGCCGCCATGGTCGGTGGACTGCACGCAGGCATGTGCTTCGGCGTCCACTACGGGGACTACCCGTTGCCGGCGAAGTCCGACACCGGAGCCGCATGGTCAGAAGCCGCACGCAAATACGACGTGCTCATGACCCGCACAGAACGCGAGATCGCGTTCTTCGCCGGTTTCGTTCCCGCCTTCCGACGTCTGCACAACCGGCATCTGACCTCTCCGATGCTTGAATCGCTGATCTCGGGCATCACCTCGGCGGTGTACACGCGTGCGGCCAAGGAATTCTACGATCGCCACCGCATGTCGGGAGGCCAAGGCACACGCCTCCTCATCGTCTCCCGCGGAGATGGCAGCTTCTTCGATGCCGCGCATTCGGGCGACCTTCCGCTGCTGTTCCCCGGCGACGTCTGGCACGACAGCTTCCTCGACTACGGTGAGACGGCACAGATCGCCGGCCCGGAACTGCGCACCATCTGGGGGCGCTTCGCAACCTCCGGTGCCCTGCCACGGGTTCCCGTGCCCGGACTCATCGACATTCTGGGCTGAATTCGGGCCGAATCCAGGTCAAATCCGGGTCGGTGAAGAGCCCGAACCCCGACAGTTGTTTCCCACTGGGGTCAGTGCCGTGGACTATCGTGAAGTCATGGACTCACACGAAGTCTCGGCTGCCCGACTGATCGCCCAAGGACTCACCGATTCGTCGCACTCCACGAGTGCCACGACGCTGTCGGTGGTCAGCCATCTCGGCTGCGTCCAGGCTCAGGCTCTGGGAGGTGCACTGGTCTCGATCGCTCTGCGCACCGGCACCTCGGTCACAGCCGTCCGTGAGGCCATGAACGCCGGAGACATCGTCAGGACGTGGACACAGCGGGGCACAATCCATCTGGTCGCCGCCGAGGATCTCGGATGGATTCTCCAACTGACGGGACAGCGCACACTCAAAGCCGTGGCAAAGCGGCGCGAGGTCTTCGGCATCACTGACGCGATGGTCGATTCCGCCGCACTACTGGCCGAAGAGACGATTCGTGAGCGCGGTCCGGTCACCCGTCAGGAACTGCTCGATGCCTTTGCACCACTGCAGGCGGGCAAGGAATACGGGCACGAACGCTACCTCATCACCACCCTGGCCCTGCGCAACATCATCGCCCAAGGTCCAATGGTCGAGGACAAGGACGACATGAAGTACGTCCTCACCGCGGACTGGATCCCGAACCCTGTCGATCTCGACGCAGAGGCGGCCCTGCACGAATGGATGCGACGCTATGTCCTCAGCCATGGGCCCGTCACAGTCGACGACGCCGCACGCTGGACCGGGCTGCCCAAGACCCCGGTGCGCCAGGCCCTTGCCGCTGCCGTCGCCGAGACAGAGATCGTCGAAATCAGCATCGACGGCCGTAACTATTACCAGGCGCCCGATCTGGACGATCGTGTGCACGAGAACCGCAAGCAGGCCAGCGAACTCCTGCTGCTGCCCGGCTTCGACGAGATCATTTTGGGATACAAAGACCGCAGCGCCACCCTCGACCCGACACACGAGAAGCTCGTCGTCCCCGGCGGCAACGGCATGTTCAAGAACACTCTCATCCACGGCACCCGAGCGCGGGCAACATGGAAGCGTTCACCGCGCAAGACCGGGCCCCGCCTGATCATCGAACCCTTCGACGACGAAACCGTCGACGTCGCCCGCGCCGAGGTTGTGGCCGCCACCCACCCAGCCTTCGTCTGAGTCAGTGATGAAGGTCGGAATCCTCATCAATCCCAAACACGGGCACACCATGCGTGCCTACAGCGAACTTGTCGAGATCATCAGACGAAGTCACACCAGGTATCGCAGTGCCACAACGACAAAGCAGTGGCCAGGTGTCGAGCAGGCCTCGAAGCTGCTTGACTGGGGTGCCGATCTCATCGTCATCCTCGGCGGCGATGGCACGCTGCGTGTGAGTGCTCCGGTGCTGGCGTCGGCGAATGTTCCTGTCCTCATCATTCCGACCGGAACCGCAAACGTCCTGTCCAGGCACCTTGGGATCAGGTCGACTCGGCAGGCACTGCAGCTGGTCCAGAAGTATTTGGACTCACCGTTCGCACCGCGTTGCGGGGTGCCCGTCAACGTCGCTGACTGTTTCACCGAGGCGGGCCCACGACGCGAGCATTTTCTGTCGCTGGCTGGGATCGGGGGAGACGCGCGGGCAGTCTCCGGGCGCACTCGACTCCCGACAGGTCTCGGATGGGGAATTCTCGGCTATGCCTATGGCGCCGGACGGGCACTCTTCGCCCCATTGATCAGTGCGCACCTGACCACTCCTCAGAGCTCCGGTCCACCGAGGCAGAGCCCCGGTGGACATGCAGCCCCGGGGGCGGAGTCGGATTCGCAGCCAAATGAGCTTCCGCTCGAGACCACGACTGCGAACTATGTGTGGTCGGTCATGGCCTCGAAGACGGCACGACCAGCCGGCCCGATCCCGGTGTTCGACCGCGCGAGGCCCACCGCCGCGAAATTCGAGCTTCTCGCCGTGGAGCTGAGCACGACGAAACCCGGCGACCGCCTCGGCGAATGGGCACTCATCGGGTGGAGCTGCGTGAACCGACGTCCGGCGGCTCACGCAGCGATGCACTACTGGCAGGGGACCGAAGCCAGCATCACCCTTGATGATCCGGCTCCGGTCCAACTCGACGGCGACCTCATCGGGGACTGCCGTCGGCTGGACCTGCGAGCCGGAACGACCGCACTGACGATCATCACAGCGAATTAGCGTCGACGACGTGAGGTTCCGAAGATTCCGCGTGTGATCTCTCGGACTGCGGTGCGAGTGAACTGCTTGAACGCAGAGGACTTCACGACCTTGGAGAACATGCTGTCCTCCTCCTTCTGGCCCGCCCCCGAGCTCGATCGAGAATCCGACCGTGAACCTGATCCGGACTGGGATCCCTGCGACGAGTCCTCGGGGAACGCCACCTTGTTTCCGGCCGCCTGCTCCTCGTCGTGGGCCTCGGAGCCGGACTCCAGGCGCTTCGTGAGAATCTCACGCGCCGACTCATTGTCGATGGCGGTCCCGTACTTCTCGTGTTGCGAAGATGCCGCGACGGCCGATTTGATCTCGTCCTCGGACATCGGACCCATCTGCGACTCGGGCGCGCGCATCCTCGTGGGCGCCACGGGCGTGGGTGCACCCTCGGGGTCCATCACCGTCACGACAGCCTCGCCGATGCCCAGCGTCGTCAGCAGCGATTCGAGATCGTAGTCGGACTTCGGGAATGTCTGCACGGTCGACTTCAGAGCCTTGGCATCGTTGGGAGTATGCGCCCGC
This sequence comes from Brevibacterium sp. BDJS002, assembly GCF_028201555.1. Taxonomy (NCBI): domain Bacteria; kingdom Bacillati; phylum Actinomycetota; class Actinomycetes; order Micrococcales; family Brevibacteriaceae; genus Brevibacterium; species Brevibacterium sp. BDJS002. The sequence continues at coordinate 1,841,189 of NZ_CP116392.1, forward strand.
AGCTGATGCTGAATGCGCGAACCCAATTGGGCGAGCACATCTTCGGGCACGTCCTTCGGTGTCTGCGTGACGAAGAAGACGCCGACTCCCTTGGACCGGATGAGACGCACGGTCTGCGTCACCGACTGCAGGAACGCCTTCGACGCATCGGCGAAGAGGAGATGGGCCTCGTCGAAGAAGAACACGAGCGAGGGCTTGTCGGCATCGCCGACCTCCGGCAGATCCTGGAACAGGTCGGCCAGCAGCCACATCAGGAACGTGGAGAACAGTGCCGGTGACTGATTGAGCTTCTGCAATTCGAGGACCGAGATGATGCCGGCCCCATTGTCGTCGAGGCGCAGCAGGTCCGCGGTGTCGAACTCGGGTTCGCCGAAGAAGACATCGCCGCCCTGTGCGGAGAGTTCGGAGATCTTGCGCAGGATGACGCCGACGGTGGCCTTCGACGCCCCACCGATGTCCTCGAGATCGGCCTTGCCCTCATCAGAGGTGAGGAAGTTCAGCACGGCCCGCAGGTCGGAGAGATCGAGGAGCGCAAGCCCGGCGGTGTCGGCGTAGTGGAAGACCAGCGAAAGCACGGATTCCTGCGTGTCATTGAGCTCGAGGACCTTCGACAGCAGGATCGGTCCGAACGAGGTGACCGTGGCCCGCAGCGGAGTCCCCAGTCCCGAATCTCCCAAGGTGTAGAACTCGGTGGGGTTGGCCGAGGCATTCCACTCCTGCCCCGAGGCCTCGAGACGCTTGCTCAACTTGTCGGAAGGTTTGCCCGCGGCACCGATGCCCGAGAGGTCGCCCTTGATGTCAGAGGCGAAGACCGGAACACCGGCGCGGGAGAGCTGTTCGGCCAGGACCTGCAGGGTCACGGTCTTGCCGGTGCCCGTTGCTCCGGCAACCAGACCGTGCCGGTTGAGCATCGACAGCGGGATCGAGATCGGGGTGTCCTTGTCGGGCTCATCCTCGTTCAGCGCCACCCCCAATTGCAGTGTCGGAGCATCGAAGGTGTATCCGGACTTGAGTTTCTGCAGCGTCTCGTTTGTCATGGTTCAATCTTTACACGGTCACGCTGGGGCTGTGCAGGAATTCTCTGTGGATCCTGGTATCGGCACCGAGTTCCGGGTGGAAGCTGCCGCCCCAGATATTGCCCTGCCGCACCAGCACCGGTGAACCGTCGTGCTCCGCGAGGACCTCGACATCATCCCCGTGTTCCATGATCTGCGGAGCACGGATGAAGGTGGCTTCGAAGTCTTCGGCGAACCCGCTCACATGGACGGGGGTGCTGAAGGACTCACGCTGCCTGCCGTAGGCGTTGCGGGCCACCGTGATATCGAGCCCGCCGAGGCGGTCGAAGCCGTCCAGCGAATCATCCGTGAGTCGATCGGCGAGGAGGATGAGTCCCGCACACGTGCCGAAGATCGGCAGACCGGACTGGATCTTGTCACTGAGTGTGGGGAAGAGTCCGGATCCGGCGGCAATGCGGACCATGGCCGATGACTCGCCTCCGGGCACGATGAGCGAATCGATGGAATCAAGGTGCTCGGGCCTCGTGACCTTGCTGGAGCTGACCCCCAGGGAGTCGAGCACGCCGAGGTGCTCGCGAAAGGCTCCCTGGAGGCTGAGGACGCCGACTCTCACCAGCCGCGCTCTGCCAGGCGGTGGGGTGCAGCGACGTCGGTGACATTGATGCCGACCATCGCATCGCCGAGCCCACGTGAGGCCTTCGCAACGGCGATGGGATCGTCGAAGTGAGTGGTCGCCTCGACGATGGCCTTGGCTCGTGCCTCAGGGTTGCCGGACTTGAAGATGCCGGAACCGACGAAGACGCCGTCAGCGCCGAGCTGCATCATCATGGCCGCGTCGGCGGGAGTGGCGATGCCGCCGGCAACGAAGGTCACGACGGGCAGACGTCCGAGGCCTGCGACCTGCTTGACCAGCTGGTACGGGGCTGCAATCTCCTTCGCAGCAACATAGAGCTCGTCTTCGCTCTTGGCTCCCAGCGCCCTGATCTCGGAGTTGATGGTCCGCAGATGGCGCATCGCCTCGGAGACGTCGCCGGTGCCGGCCTCACCCTTCGAGCGGATCATCGATGCGCCCTCTGTGATGCGGCGCAGGGCCTCGCCGAGGTTGGTCGCACCACAGACGAAGGGAACCTTGAAGACGGACTTGTCGATGTGATTGACGTAGTCGGCGGGGGAGAGGACCTCCGATTCGTCGATGTAGTCCACACCGAGGGTCTCGAGGATCTGTGCCTCGACGAAATGTCCGATCCGGGCCTTGGCCATGACGGGAATCGACACGGCGGCCGTGATGCCGTCGATGAGGTCGGGGTCGCTCATCCGGGCCACTCCGCCCTGAGCGCGGATGTCCGCGGGGACGCGTTCGAGCGCCATGACCGCCGAGGCGCCGGCGGCCTCCGCGATGCGGGCCTGCTCCTCGTTGACGACGTCCATGATGACGCCGCCCTTGAGCATCTGTGCCAAGCCGGTGTTGAGCAGGGTCTGTGTCTGAGTCATTGGTGTGGTGCTTTCCGTTCGAGGTGTGCCTGATGGAGGCGAATTGATTGGTGAGAACGGCCGTTCACCACAAGACTAGAACGACCGGTGGCCCAAGAAGAGTGCCAGAAAGTATGAAAAGTTTTAGGCCAGTATGATCGTGTCATGTCTCCAGCTCAGCCGACGCACCCCGCAGCCGCCCCACCAGACGTGGTCCTGCCGCGGGCCGACGGGATCGCACTGTCCATCGCGATCGACCGCGAGACGTCGACTCCGCTGCCGGATCAGCTGGTGGCCGAGATCAGACGACTCATCGCTGCCGGGGCCGTGCGCCCGGGAGAGCCGGTGCCCGCCAGCAGACGCCTGGCTGCCCATCTTCATGTCTCCCGGGGGACTGTCGAGACCGCCTACGCCCAGCTCGTCGTCGAGGGTTTTCTCATCACTGCCGAGCGCTCGGCCACACGGGTGAACCCGGAGCTGCCGAGCACTCCGCGAGCGTCCGGGCCACAGAGCCGTCCGCCCCAGGTGCCCCGGCGCCGGCTGCGCAGCTTCGTCGACCTGCGTCCCGGGTTCGGAGGTGACAACCCATTGCAGGAACCGGCCTTCCGGAGAGCCTGGCGTGATTCCCTCGACCTCGATCCCGGTCCGATCGATGCGCTGGGACAACCGCAGGCCAGGTGGGCGATCGCTGATCACCTGCGCCTGACTCGGGGGATGAGCGTCGATCCCGACGACATCATCCTCACCAGCGGATCGAGAGACGGGCTGCGCCTGCTCCTGACAACGGGCGTTGACGGCGCCATCGGCGTTGAGAACCCAGGGTTTCCAGGCCTGCGACAGGCAATGACCGATCGTGAACTCATCCCCATCGACACGGCGCACCTCTCCGGTGCCGCTTCTGCCCACCTCGGCGCGGTCGTGGTGACTCCCAACCATCAGTTTCCGCACGGAACCACGATGCCCATCGACCAGCGGGTCAGACTCCTGGAATGGGCACAGGCCGCCGGCGTCATCGTCATCGAGGACGACTACGACAGCGAGGCCCGGTACGCCCGCACCGTGGTGCCGACTCTCTACGACCTCGCGGTATCGACCGATGCCCCCGCCCAGGTGGTCCACATCGGCACGTTTTCGACTCTGCTGACCTCGGCCGTGTCCACCGGGTACATCATCGCCCACGGGGAGCTGGGGAAGCGCTTGAGCCGGATGCGCACCGCCTTGGGGCCGGCGTTCTCCCCGGTCATGCAGTCCGCGATCGCGGCCTATCTCACCTCGGGAGGGCTGCGCCGCAGAATCTCCCGGGGTCGACGCAGGATCAGAGCCGCCGAGGCGGTCCTGGCCCAGATCGGTGAGGTTCCCGGTCTTGTCCACGAAGGTCGCACCCTCGTCATCGAGACGAGCGCGCACACGGCAGCACGGCTGCGCACCGACCTGGCCGAGCGCGGAATCCTCGTGGCATCGTTGGCGGCCGGTTGGAGTGCCGACAGTGATGTCCGGCACGGAATCGTCATCGCCCACTCCAACGTCGAAGCGACCGTGCTGCGTCAGGCGCTGGAGACGGTGCAGTCAATGCTCAGTGAGGCCGACCACCGGTGACTTTCGTACAGGGTCGGTTGAGTAGGATCGGAGCATGATGAAATTCGGGTTCGTCGCCGATGGCGTGTTCAAACTGCTCGTCGCGGTCGCACTCTGCGCGTTTCTTCCCGCGGTCGAATCGTTTCTGCTGGCACCCAGGTGGTTGGCGATCACGGCAATCGTCCTGCTCTTCCTCAGCGCTGCCACGGAGATCTCCTATGGCGCCCGCAGAGGTGAGAAGCGCTATGTGAAGTACCTGGCGATATTCGATTCGCTCTGGGTGGTGTCGACGATCATCGCCGTGATCCTCGCCCTTGTCGGAAGTCCGGCGGCGGGCCTCGTCTGGTTCGGCTACACGGCTCTCGGCTCCTTGGCCATCGCCATCGTGTTCACCACCGGGGCCAATGGCCCCGATTTCGCCGAGGACGAGGCATCCGGTGGGTCCACACCGGCGAGCGACTGAGAGTGGCTGTCAGCGGTTGAACGCGATGGCCGCGTGGTATCCCTCGGGCAGACCCGATTCCAGGTCAAAGATCTCGACGTCGGGGTGCGGGGAGTTCGGTGCGGTTCCGGCTCCGATGTAGTCCATGCCGGGATCGCGGGCCAAGCCTGTGCTCAGAGCCTTGAGGAAGGCCTCTTTGCGGGCCCACACACGGACGAAGTCGGTCGCCAGCTCAGATGCTGGCACCTGCTCGAGCTCGGCTCGCTCCTTCGGGTGCAGCAGCGACATCGCCTCGGCGGCAACCGCGTGTTCGGGCACGGCCTCGAGATCGACCCCTATGGGATCATCGGCAACGGCGACCAGGACCAGTCGCCTGGCTCTGGTGACGGAGAATTCGCATTCCTCGACCCGGGGCTTGCCCGCAGAGTCGAGACGAATCTCGATGCCGGCGGGGTCGCGGTCCAGATGCGTGCCGAGAACATGGCGGAGAATGACCCGACCGGCAGCCCAAGTGGCTGCCGCATCGGGTTCGAACTCCGTCGCATAGTTCATCTCCTGCTTCGTCAGCGAGGAGAGATCGATGCGCGCCCATTCGGCCTCGGCGTCAGTGTCGGCGAGGACGATGGTCGAATCGAGCTGGGTGGGCAGGAGGGTGAAACCGGGGTGGGACTCCATGTATCAGCGGCCCAGAGCCTTCGAAATCTTCTTCAGCTTGCGGTTGAGCACGAAGATGCGCACGGATCCGATGATGCCGGCGATGAAGATGCCGCCGATTGCGGCGAAGAGCATGGCAACGCCCAGCGGCAGCTGGAACTGCCAACCGAAGTACTGGAATTCGGCGGGGACGTTGTTCTGCAGGATGAAGATGAGCAGGAGCACGACGATGGCGGCACCGAGGATGAGCGACGCCCACATTCCCGCCGACATGCCGGACCCGCCCTTGAGCTGAGCCAGTTCGGCATCCTTGCCTGCAGGAGTCGGCTCCTGGCGCTGCTCAGGTTCGGTCTGCTGTGCGGGGTCGATGCGCTGCGTCGGATCCACCTGCTGAGTCGGTGCGACCTCGCGGGTGTTGCCGGTCGCCGGATCCTCGTCGCCGAGCACGGACTGCGTCTCGGCCAGCAGCTCGTCGGGCGTCTGTGATTCGCCACGTGGGTCTTGAGTACTCATGCGCCCATCATAGTCGCTGATGGGCGCATGAGTGTGGTGTTGCAGTCTCTGACCTGAAGATGTGAGATCAGAGACGTGTGCTGGTCAGATCAGACCTGAGATCAGACCTTGGCGCTCAGGGTGGAGATGATCTCGTTGAGCGTGGCCGAGGGGCGCATGGCCGCGTCGAGCTTGGCCTCTTCCGGGTAGTAGTAGCCACCCAGATCGACCGGGCTGCCCTGGACTTGGAGGAGTTCGGACGAGATCTTCTCAGCGTTGGTCTCCAGAGCCTCGGCAACAGGCTTGATGGCCTCGGACAGCGGTTCGTCCGTCGTCTGCTCGGCCAGGTTCTGTGCCCAGTAGAGGGTCAGGAAGAAGTGGCTGCCGCGGTTGTCGATCTCGCCGACCTTGCGCGAAGGCGACTTGTTCTCTTCGAGGAACTTGCCGGTCGCTGCATCGAGTGTATCGGCGAGCACACCGGCACGGGCGTTGCCGTGGACGTTGAACTCGTGACGGAACGATTCGGCCAGGGCGAGGAACTCACCGAGTGAGTCCCAGCGCAGGTGGTTCTCTTCCACCAGCTGCTGAACGTGCTTCGGAGCCGAACCACCGGCACCGGTTTCGAACAGACCGCCGCCGGCGATGAGCGGAACCACGGAGAGCATCTTCGCCGAGGTGCCCAGTTCCAGGATCGGGAACAGGTCGGTGTTGTAGTCGCGCAGCACGTTGCCGGTCACCGAGATGGTGTCCTTGCCCTGACGAATGCGATCGATCGAGAACTGAGTCGCCTCGACCGGGTTCATGATGCGGATGTCGAGACCTTCGGTGTCGTGATCGCCGAGGTAGGCCTCGACCTTGGCCCGCAGGTTGCGGTCATGGGCGCGGGTCTCATCGAGCCAGAACACGGCAGGGGTCTCGGAGAGACGGGCACGGGTGACGGCCAGCTTGACCCAGTCGCGGACCGGGATGTCCTTGGTCTGGCAAGCGCGCCAGATGTCACCGGCGGCGACCTTGTGGGACAGGATGACCTCACCGGCAGAGTTGACGACCTCGACGACGCCGTCCTGGGCGATCTCAAAGGTCTTGTCGTGGCTGCCGTATTCTTCGGCCTTCTGCGCCATGAGTCCGACGTTGGGGACGGTGCCCATCGTGGTCGGATCGAAGGCACCGTTGGCGCGGCAGTCCTCGATCACGGTCTGGTAGACACCGGCGTAGGAGGAGTCGGGGATGACGGCCAGGGCGTCCTGGGTCGCGTCGTCCTTGTTCCACATTTTGCCGCCGACGCGGATCATCGCGGGCATCGAAGCATCAACGATCACGTCGGAGGGCACGTGCAGGTTCGTGATTCCCTTATCTGAGTTGACCATGGCCAAGGAGGGGCCCTCGGCGATGCCCTTCTCGATTCCGTCCTTGACACCCTTGGCCACATCGGCCGGGAGGGCGTCGAGTCCGCCGAGGATGGCGGCCAGTCCGTTGTCGGAGGTCAGGCCCGCCTCGGCGAGGGCAACACCGTATTCGGCGTAGACCTCGGGGAAGAACGCCTCGATGACGTGGCCGAAGAGAATCGGGTCGGAGACCTTCATCATGGTCGCCTTGAGGTGGACGGAGAAGAGGGTTCCCTCCTCCTTGGCGCGTACGATCTGCGCCTTGAGGAACTTGTGGAGTTCTGCGACGTCCATCTTGGTGGCGTCGATGACCTCATCGGCGAGGACAGGCAGAGATTCCTTGAGGACAACGGTCTCGCCCGAGGCGGGACGCAGACGGATCTGCAGGGTGTCATCGGCCGGGATGACGACTGACTTCTCGTTGTCGCGGAAGTCACCGGCAGCCATGGTGGCCACATTGGTCTTCGAATCAGCGGACCAGTCACCCATCGAGTGCGGGTGGGCCTTCGCGAAGTTCTTCACGGCCTGCGGGGCACGACGATCGGAGTTGCCCTCACGCAGGACGGGGTTGACGGCTGAGCCCTTGACCTTGTCGTAGCGAGCCTTGGCGTCGCGTTCCTCATCGGTCGATGGCTCGTCCGGGTAGTCGGGCAGTTCGTAGCCCTGTGACTGGAGCTCGGCGATGGTGGCCTTGAGCTGGGGGACGGACGCCGAGATATTGGGCAGCTTGATGATGTTGGCTTCAGGCTTCTTGGCCAGCTCGCCCAGCTCGGCCAGGGAATCAGCGACCTGCTGATCTTCGGGGAGGCGATCAGTGAACTGTGCCAGTACACGCGCGGCCAGAGAGATGTCTCGGGTCTCGACCTCGACGCCCGCCGAGGTGGCGAAGGCCTCGATGATCGGCTTGAGCGAGTATGTCGCCAGAAGAGGCGCTTCATCGGTGCGCGTATAAATGATTTTGGCCATGGTGATGGACTACTCCACATCGTCTCGGGGTTTGACCTCACCATCCTACCGTTGACCCGGATGCGCTCAGCTTCCCGGTAGGGTTCTGTTTCGTCACACACCACAGGACACCCATTACGAACAACAGCAAAATCATCACGAACGACTCAGAGAGGACGAAGGTGGCAAAGCTCTACTTCCGTTACGGGGCGATGAATTCCGGAAAGTCGACCGCTCTGCTGCAGGCCGCCTTCAACTACGAGGAGCGCGGCCAGCGAGTGCTGCTGGCCAAACCCCACATCGACACGAAGGGTGCTGGCGAGATCGTCTCGCGGCTCGGTGTCACCCGCGAAGTCGACTTCCTCATCCCCGCCGGCTCTGACGTTGAGACCATCTACCGCGAACACGCCGACTACGTCGATCATGATGCTCTGCTGGAATCCATCGACACCCCTAAGGCAAGCGTGGCCTGCCTGCTCATCGACGAGGCCCAGTTCCTCGAACCGCTCCAAGTCGATTCGCTCATGCGCATCGCCACTGCTATCTCGGTGCCGGTGATGTGCTACGGAATCCGCACCGACTTCCGCACCAGGGCATTCCCTGGTTCTGCCCGATTGCTTGAGATTGCTCACACTCTGGAAGAGCTGAAGACCATCTGCAGGTGCGGCCGCAAGGCCATGTTCAACGGACGCCTCGTCGATGGCCAGTTCATCTTCGACGGTGATCAGGTGGCTATCGACGGCAATGCCGTGACCTATGAATCACTGTGCCCACGCTGTTATCTCCAGTACTCGGGCGGTAGGCTGAGTGCGGTGGTCTCCTGACCTTCCGACAGCACTCCTGACCTCGAACATCTCATCTGATCTCGAACCTCGCTAGGAGCACTCTTGCGCATTGCAGTCCACCCCCTCAACGACAATCCGGGTTCACCGGCCATCGTCTTCGGAAACGCCCTCGGTACGCGAGTCTCCCTGTGGGCGGCGGTCGCGGCTCGGCTGGCCGACGACTATCAGATCTACCTCTCCGACCTGCCCGGCCACACACATCCTCGGACCGATGACGGTGGCGACTTCACAGTCCCCGACCTCGCCGCCGGACTCGTCACCAGTCTGGCTGAACTGGGTGTGGAGAAATTCACCTACTGCGGAGTATCGATTTCCGGCGGCATCGGCCTGACCCTCGCGCTCGATCACCCCGACTCTCTGAACGGCCTCGTCGCCTGCTCGACAGCAGCGAAATTCGGCACCGCCGAAACCTGGGCCGAACGCATCAAGGACGTCGAGGAGGACGGCACACGCGGTCAGCTCGACGACACCGCCGACCGGTGGTTCGCTGCGGGCTTCCTCACCGAGGACATCTCATCGGGACCCGCGATCCTCACCGATCTCGCCATGGTCGACGATGCCGCCTACCTCGCCTGCGCGCGGGCGCTGACCCAGTACGACCTGACCGGCCGACTCGAGGCGATCACCACACCGACCCTGTTCATCGCCGGAGCACAGGATCCCGGCTCCACCCCGGAAGCGATGACCGACCTCTCTGCACAGGTGCCTGACTCCACGATCGTCGTCATCCCCGACGCGGCCCACCTGCCCATGGCCGAACACCCGGACATCGTCTTCGACCACATCGAGGCATTTTTGAGTAGGGTGTAGATGTAGTCCCCAGCATCCGACCTTGCTCAATGAGGAGCGCAGATGACTCAGGAACAGCACTCACGAAGCGAGACCTCGACCGACCTCCGCGAACTGTCACCCGGTGAGAGAGCGCCTGGGCTGTCCAGACAGACGGTGCGCATCCGCTGGACCGGCTTCCTCCTCGGGCTCATCCTGTCGACCCTCGTCTACGCGATCATGCCGGACGGGGTCGAACACGGCGCGAAGCTGACGGCCGCCGTTGCTGTGCTCATGGCGGTGTGGTGGATGACCGAGGCACTGCCGATCCCTGCCACCTCCCTGCTGCCGCTTGTGGCTTTCCCCGTATTCGGCACCGAGGTCGAGATGGACACTGTCGGTGCCTCCTACGGAAACCCGATCATCTTCCTGTTCCTCGGCGGTTTCCTCATCGCTTTAGCCATGCAGCGTTGGAACCTGCACCGGCGAATCGCCCTCATCACCCTGTCCATCATGGGCAACAAGCCGGGACCGATGATTGCGGGCTTCATGATCGCCACCGGATTCGTCTCCATGTGGGTCTCGAACACCGCCACAGCGGTGATGATGCTGCCCATCGGTATCTCGGTGCTGATGATCGTGAGCAAAGTCGTCGGCGGCGCCATCACCGATGCGGCAGAAACCGCGGACTCCGATACCGCGGATTCGGCCGCCGAGGTGCCAGAGACAGGGGAGGACGACTCCGGCCTCGGGGCGGTGGTGAAGTCCAACTTCGGCACGGCGCTCATGCTCGGCATCGCCTATTCCGCCTCCATCGGGTCTCTCGGCACCATCATCGGCACACCGCCGAATCTCTTCCTCGTCGGCTATCTCAAGGACAACCACGACATCTCCATCGGCTTCGGTCAGTGGATGCTCGTCGGTGTGCCGCTGGCGATCGTGATGATGGTCATCGCCTGGTTCCTCCTCGTCAAGGTCCTGTTCAAACCCGAGATCGATGAGATCCCAGGGGGTCGCGAGCTCATCCGCGAGGAATTGGAGAAGCTCGGACCGATGTCGACCGGGGAAAAGCTGGTGCTGGGCATGTTCGTCCTCGCCGCGGTCAGCTGGATCTCCCTGCCGCTGATCTTCGAGGAGCCACCGATCAGCGATGAGGGCATCGCCATGGTCATCGGCCTCCTCCTCTTCCTCATTCCCGGAGGAGCCAATCGCGGAGTCCGCCTCCTCGACTGGGACACCGCGGAGAAGCTGCCCTGGGGTGTGTTACTTCTCTTCGGCGGCGGCCTGGCCTTGTCTGCACAGTTCTCCTCCTCGGGACTGACCGAATGGATCGGCAAATCCACGAGCGGTCTGGGAGTACTGCCGACAGTCTTCGTTGTCGCGATCTTCGCCACGATCATCCTGTTCCTCACGGAGCTGACCTCGAACACCGCGACCGCAGCCACCTTCGTTCCCGTTGTCGGCGGCGTGGCGATGGGGCTCGACCTCGACCCGCTGCTTCTCACCATTCCGGTGGCCCTGGCTGCGACCTGCGCCTTCATGCTTCCGGTGGCAACACCACCCAACGCTGTTGCCTACGGTTCGGGCTACGTGACGGTGGCGCAGATGGTCAAGGGCGGACTATGGCTCAACGTCATCGGAATCGTCCTCATCACGATCACCGTCTACGTACTCGCCGTACCAGTATTCAACATCATGCTGTGATCGACGAGGAACCTTGGCAGACTGACGACATGACTCATCTCTTCTCACCTATGACAATGCGCGGCACCGAGATCGCCAACCGCATCTGGCTGGCCCCGATGTGCCAGTACTCCTGCGAGTCCGAAGACGGCGTGCCCGGCACCTGGCACCTCGTTCACCTGGGTGCCCGTGCCCAGGGCGGGTTCGGACTCATTCTCACCGAGGCCTCCGCTGTCCTGCCTGAAGGGCGGATCTCGCCTCAGGACGCCGGCATCTGGAATGACGATCAGGCCGACGCCTGGTCCTCGATCACCGAGTTCGTCCATTCGCAGGGCAGTCGGATCGGTGTGCAGTTGGCCCACGCGGGTCGCAAAGCGAGCACATACCGTCCCTTCGAAGGCAATCCTCGGGGCAGCGTGCCCGAGGCCGAGGGCGGCTGGCCGACCCTCGGCGCCAGTGCCGTCGCCTACCCCGGATATGAGGCCCCGGAAGAGATGACGAAGGACGACATCGCCGAGGTGGTCGAGGCCTTCGCCGCGGCCGCCGTTCGAGCCATCGATGCTGGATTCGACCTCGTCGAACTTCACGCCGCCCACGGCTACCTGCTCCATTCGTTCCTGTCTCCGCTGTCAAACGTGCGCACCGATGAGTACGGCGGAGACCTAGCCGGACGTTCGCGAATTCTGATCGAGACCTACCAAGCCGTGCGCGCCGCAGTGGGGGAGGACGTGCCCGTCTTCGTCCGCCTCTCCGCCAGCGAGTGGCGCGAAGGCGGCTTCGACATCGCCGAGGCGGTTGAGGTCTCGCGTGACCTGAACGAATGCGGCGTCGACCTCATCGACGTCTCCTCCGGAGGCAACTTCCCCGTCAAGGTCCCCGTCGGTCCTGGCTACCAGGTGCCGCTGTCGGCCGCGATCCGCGCAGAGGGTGTGAGCACCGGAACCGTGGGCCTCATCACCGATCCGGAACAGGCGGAGACGATCCTGGCCTCCGAACAGGCAGACGCGATCTTCCTGGCCAGAGCAGCTCTGCGCGAACCGGCATGGCCACAGAGAGCAGCCCACGATCTCGGAGTCGAACCGGGACCGTATCCACCGCAGTACACACGAGGAGCATGGTGAACTGATAATGACGAAGACAATCGAGACCGAACACGTCGTCATCCGCAGCATTGCGGTGTCCGACATGGCCAACAACGTCTACCTCATCACCGCCAAGGAATCGGGGGCACAGGTGCTCATCGATGCCGCCGACGATGCCGATGCGATCACAGCACTCATCGCCTCAGGCGGTGACGACACCTCCGCGGAACCGATCCTGGAGGCGATCATCACGACTCACCAGCATTGGGATCATATTCGGGCACTGCCGGCCACTTCGGCGGCATTCCCTGATGCGATGACGATCGCCGGCAGCGCCGACGCGGAGGCGATCACCTCGGCCGAAGGGGTCGAGATCGCACGCTCCGTCGACCATCTCGACGTCGGCGACTTCGGCGGGTTCGTCCTGCAGGCGATCGGCCTGCGCGGGCACACACCCGGATCGATCGCTCTGCTGCTGCGTGATGGGGGAGAGACCATCCTGTTCTCCGGTGATTCGCTGTTCCCCGGGGGACCGGGCAAGACCTGGAAACCAGAGGACTTCACCTCGCTCATGGACGATCTGGAAGAGCGCGTCTTCGATCAGCTGCCTAACGAGACCCGGGTGCTGCCCGGACATGGTGATGCCACCACGCTGGGCGCGGAGCGTCCAAAGCTGAGCGAATGGCGCGAACGCGGCTGGTGAACAGTCGCGGCGGCTGAAAAGCCGACTGTCTGATCATTCAAGCGGCTGATCAGCTGGGCAGAGCCGCGAAGCCGAAGCCTGCCCAGATGACGGCGACCACGAGCGCGGCGATGATGCCGAAGTTCCACGAGCTGGAGATCGTGCGTTCCCCGCGAGGGTTCGACAGTTCCTCATCGCTGAGCTTGGAATGACGGTCGAGCACGGTGTCGACAGCAGGATTCGGATTGTCCATCAGCCTGCGGATGCCGTGTTCGTCCTTCTCCATCTTCTTACCCTTGCTGGCCAGGGGCCAAGAGGAGAAGACCTTCCCATGGGTGCGCACCCCGAGTCCGAAGTGGATGTCGAACCCGTCGACGAGATTCCAGGGGATGCGCACTGACTTCATCGGATTGATCAGTGCGATCTCCTTGTGCCGCAGCTCGACGCGCGGAAACCGGTAGAGGGCGTAGACGACGGTGATGATGGCGATCGGGATGCCCGCCACGGCCATGCCCCGAGCCGTGAAGTCTCCGACGACGATCGACCCGAGGCCGATCACGCACAGCCCAGCGATGACGAAGAAGAGCACCGTAGAGCTCGTCGTCCGTACGATCGTCGGCTGTTCGTTCCCTGAATTGCGATCTATCTCACTGTTAACCACCTGAACATCCTATCCACTGAGACTCCGCGTTGTGTGCATGTTTCCTTGGTCTCGAAACGGTAACGATTGTGAAATTTGCTCAGTATGTGGACTGTGTCACAGTGTCGCGTGAATTAACTTTGAGGCATTCCATGTGAAAAACATGAACGCGCTCACAGTCCCGACCAGGGATTGATCGGGCGCAACACGCCCTGACCTGTGGGCGTGGCTACAAGGGCGAAACAGCCTCATGACAACAAGGAGAGAACGTGAACAAGCGCTTCCTCGCGGCCGGAGCCTCAGTTGCCGCAGCAGCAATGGTGCTCACTGCGTGCACACCCCCCGGCGGCGGAGACGATGAGAAGTCGTCAGAGAAATCAAGCGTCAACATCGGATGGAACGAATCCTTCCGTTCGATGAACACATTGACGGCTAACGGCAACGCCACATCGAACGCCATTCTCACCTACATGATGAATGACAACTTCGGGTACTACGACGGCGAGCTCGAGGTCCAGGACGGATCTCTGGGTAAGGTCGAGCAGGTCTCCGAAGACCCTCTGAAGGTCAAGTACACCTTCAATGACGACGCCAAATGGTCCGATGGCACCCCGGTCGATGCCGCCGACTTGGCTCTGACCTGGGCCGGCACCTCGGCGAACTTCAACACCGTCGAGCAGAACAACGCGGATGACGGATCGGTCAAGGAGAACGACGCGAAGACCGTCTACTTCGACTCATCCACCGCTGGTTCCGCACTCGTCAAGGACTTCCCTGAGATCTCCGAAGACGGCAAGGAGATCACCCTCACCTACTCCAAGCCCTATGCCGACTGGCAGACCGAATTCGGCGTCGGTGCCGATGGAGTCGGTGTCCCGGCCCACATCGTGGCGAAGAAGGCGCTCGGCGTCGACGACGCGGCGAAGGGCAAGCAAGCCATCCTCGACGCAATCAAGGACAAGGACACCAAGAAGCTGTCCAAGATCTCAAACATGTGGAACACGGGCTTCGACTTCACCTCGATGCCCAAGGACAAGGACCTCCTCGTCCACAACGGTCCGTACAAGATGACCAAGTTCGAAGAGGGCCAGTACGTCACTCTCGAACTCGACGACAAGTACACAGGTCCGGTCAAGCCGAAGGTCGACACCGTCACGGTTCGCTACAACGGCGATCCGATGGCCATGATCCAGGCCATCGAAAACGGCGAGGTCGACATGACCCAGCCACAGGCCACGGCAGACGTCCTCTCTGCAGCTGAAGACCTCGACGGCGTCACCGTCGACGCGGCTGACGGTGCGACCTACGAGCACGTGGACTTCACCTTCGACAACAAGGGTCCCTTCGACCCCGAGGCCCACGGCGGCGACGAGGAGAAGGCCAAGAAGGTTCGCCAGGCGTTCCTCAAGACCGTTCCCCGTAAGGACATCGTCGAGAAGATCATCAAGCCGCTCAACGACAAGGCCGTCACCCGCGACTCCTACTCGCAGGTTCCCGGTTCGCCGATGTACGACGCGATCACCAAGGAAAACGGCGTTGCCGACGCCACCGATGTCGATATCGACGCAGCGAAGAAGCTCCTCAAGGATGCCGGCGCAGACGCGCCCAAGGTTCGCGTGATGTACGACAACACGAACTCGCGCCGTCAGCAGGAGTTCCAGCTGATCAAGGAATCGGCCGAGAAGGCCGGCTTCAAGATCGAAGATGTCGGAGACGTCAACTGGGGTACCCGCCTCGGCGACGGCACCTACGATGTCTCGTTGTTCGGCTGGCAGTCCGAGGGCACCGGCGTGACTGAGAACGATGCGAACTTCCGCACCGGCGCTCAGAACAACTACGGCGGCTACTCGAGCAAGAAGATGGACAAGATCCTCGACAAGCTCCTCGTATCCAAGGAAGAGGATCAGGAGAAGCTGCTCGTCGACATGGAGAAGCAGCTGAGCGAGGACGCCTTCGGTGCACCGATCTTCCAGTTCCCTGAGCTGACGATCTACCGCGACAAGGTCAAGAACGTGAAGTCCACGGCCGTGTCACCAACCATGTTCTGGAACTACTGGGAGTGGGAGACCAACTGATCCGCGACTGACGCGGTCGGTTCTCCTTCACCCCCAGCTGCTGTGGGGATCACTCTGTGATCCCCACAGCAGCGTTTTCGGAAGATTGAAACGGACACCACCCAATGACAAGATTCATCCTCAGACGACTCCTATCAACTGCACTCGTGCTCTTGGTCGTGACCTTCGTCCTCTATCTCCTGCTCAACGTCGCCCTCGACTTCTTCTGGGATCTGCGCTCGAGCACCTCTCCCAACATCGAGGCACTCTACGAGTCTCGGCGCAGACTTCTTGACCTCGACACCCCCGCAATCGTGCGCTACTTCAAGTGGTTGGCCGGTGTGGGCGGCTGCGTGGTCGGACAATGCGATTTCGGCATCGCCTGGAAGTCAGGCCAAGAGGTCACCTCGCAGCTCCAGGGAGCGATCGTCAACACGGTCAAGCTCATCACTGCCTCGACGATCGTGGCCATCGTGCTCGGCATCGCCGTCGGAATGGTCTCGGCGATTCGTCAGTACTCGGGCTTCGACTACTTCATCACCTTCGTCTCGTTCCTCCTCTACTCGCTGCCTGTGTTCTGGGTCGCGGTTCTGCTCAAGCAGTACGGCGCGATCGAGATCAACAACTTCATCAACGACCCGACGCTGAGCAGCTGGGTGCCGATCATCCTCGTCTGCCTGGCTTTGGGCCTGTTCTGGATGGGAGCTCTGGGCGGCAGCCGCAAACGCAGACTCATCACCTTCATCGCTGCCACGGTGATCACCTTCGCCACGATCTACTACATCCTGGCCAGCGGTTGGCTGCAGCACCCGAGCATCGGCATCGTGGGTATCGTCGTCATCGGCCTCGGTGCTGCCGTGGTCATGACCTTCCTGTCGACGGGCCTGAAGAACCGGCGCGTCCTCTACGCGTCTCTGACGATGGCCGTCATTGGAGCGCTGCTCTATATGCCGCTGCAGTATCTCTTCTACTACCAGGAGATGAACTGGCTGTGGATGTTCGGACTCCTGGTCGTGACGATCGGTGTGGCCATCGGCGTCGGTTTGGCATTCCGAGGTCCCGATCCCTGGGACACGGTGCGCACCACCTTCTTCACCGGCCTCATCATCGCGGTGCTCATCTTCGCGGACCGGGTGCTGCAGGGGTGGGGAGACTACTCCGACCAGCCTGCGATCAACAACCGTCCGATCGCGACGATCGGCGCATCGACGCCGAACCTCGAGGGCGACTTCTGGATAGCGAACCTTGACACGTTCACTCACCTGCTCCTCCCATCGATCGCACTGATCCTCATCTCCTTCGCTTCGTACACCCGCTACACCCGCGGATCGATGCTCGAGGTCATGGGCCAGGACTACATCCGCACGGCACGGGCCAAGGGCCTCAACGAGCGTACGGTCGTCATGCGCCACGCACTGCGCAATGCTCTGCTGCCGCTGGCATCGATCATTCCCGTCGACATCATCACCATGATCGGCGGTGCCGTCATCACGGAGACGATCTTCGGCTGGAACGGTATGGGCAAACTCTTCATCGATTCGATGAGACAGTCCGAACTCGATCCGATCATGGCCTACATCCTCATCACGGGCCTGCTCGCCATCATCGCCAACCTCGTCGCGGACTTCCTCTATGCAGTCCTCGACCCCAGAATCCGAGTGAACGCATGAGTACCAACAACGATAACCAGAATGCTCTCGCCCCCGACGAGGTCGGGGACAATGCGATCGAGGCCAAGGAAACTGAAGGTCTGTCCCAGGGCAAGATCGTCTTCCGAAAGTTCCTCCGTCACAAGGGCGCGATGATCAGCATCGGAGTCTTCGCCTTCGTCGCCCTCTTTGCCTTCTCATCGGTGGGCTTCGGCCCGATCCCGGGGTGGTGGATCTTCAATCACACCGCCTCGGGCCCGATCGTCAACGCCGGAGGCGCGCCGACTTGGTCGTTCTCGAACTTCTTCTCGCTGGGGGAGCACCCCTTCGGGCAGGACGAGATCGGCCGCGACAACTTCGCCCGTGTGATGAAGGGGACGCAGATCTCCATCATCGTCATGATCATCATCGGCCTGGTCTGCCTCGTCATCGGCACGATTGTGGGTGCAGTCGCCGGATACTACCGCGGCTGGATCGATTCCATGCTGATGCGCATCACAGACGGCTTCATCATCCTGCCCGTCATCGTCATCGGTTCCATCCTCGGCAAAATGGTCGGAGGCGCGAACGGGCCACTGCTCGGCCTGGCCTTGGGAGCGATCCTGTGGACCGGCCTGGCACGACTCGTCCGCGGTGACTTCATGTCCCTGCGCGAACGAGAATTCGTCGATTCGGCTCGCGTGGCCGGAGCCAGCGACTTCCGCATCATGTTCAAGCACATGCTGCCCAACGCCATGGGCGTCATCATCGTCAATACGACGCTGGTGATGAGCCAGGCGATCGTGCTCGAAGCGGCACTCAGCTATCTCGGCTTCGGCATCCAGGCGCCTGGAATCTCCCTGGGCCAGCTCATCAGCGAATACCAGACCTCATTCGCGACCCGTCCATGGCTGTTCTGGTGGCCGGGCCTGTTCATCATCGTCATTGCACTGTGTGTGAACTTCATCGGCGACGGTCTGCGCGATGCGTTCGACCCCCGGATGAAGACCATTCCGAGCTGGAGGAAGATGAAGAAAGCCGAGCGCATGACCCAGAAGAATGCGGCGAACACGACGCAGAAAGAGGAGGCGAAGTGATGACTGAACAGACAAGCACAGCCAAATCACCGGTCCTCGACGTCAAAGACCTAGGCGTGAACTTCTGGGTCAACGACGAATGGTGGATGGCCGCCGAAGATCTCAACTACACAGTCAACGCCGGTGAAGTGCTGGCGATCGTAGGAGAATCGGGCTCCGGCAAATCACAGTCGAGCATGTCACTGCTCGGTCTGCTGCCCAGCAACGGCCGGGCCACCGGCTCGGCGAAGATGGGCGGAACCGAACTCATCGGCATGCCTCCGGAGAAGATGCAGCAGATCCGTGGAAACGAGATCTCGGTCATCTTCCAAGAGCCGATGACCGCACTCAATCCGGTCTACACTGCTGGCTTCCAGATTGTGGAGACGCTGCGCGTCCACCTCGACGTCGGGCCCACCGAGGCCAAAGAACGCGCTCTCGAGCTCATGCGTCTTGTCGAGATCCCGGACCCGGAGGAACGGTTCCATTCGTTCCCCCACCAGCTTTCGGGTGGACAGCGTCAGCGCATCATGATCGCTCAGGCTCTGGCCTGCCAGCCCAAGCTGCTCATCGCCGATGAGCCGACGACGGCTCTGGACGTCACCGTCCAGGCTGAGATCCTCAAGCTCATGCGTGAGCTGAAGTCGAAGCTCGATGCGGGAATCATCCTCATCACCCACGACATGGGGGTGGTCGCCGATATGGCTGATCGGATGATCGTGATGAAGGCGGGGCGCGTCGTCGAATCGGGTAACGCGGAAGAGATCTTCTACAACCCGCAGCACCCGTACACGAAGCAGCTGCTCGAGGCCGTGCCGCACCTGGGCACAGGCATTGAGGGAGAGGCTTTCGGCGCCGACCTCGCCGGTGTCGAGGACTCGGCGGTCGTTCACGAATCGGAAGCCTCCCCCGGCACCGCCGATGACGTCACGACGGGCGGCAACGACGGTGGGGCGCACCCGCCGAAGTCGACTCTCAGCCCGATGGTGGCCGAAGGCGGAGCAGACCGGGTCTCGGGCCTGGCCGAAGCCGCGGAGGCAGCCGGTGAGTCCAAGCATGCCAATGACATCGAGATGGACTCCACGGAGACCTACTACCATCCCGGGTCTCAGGCTGACTTCTCGAAGCCTTCTGCACTGCAGCTGCGCGATGCTGCGATCGAATATCCGGCGATCGGACGGAAGAAGGCCTTCCGCGCCGCACACCACATCAATCTGATGATCGCTCCCGGCGAGGTCGTGGGATTGGTCGGTGAATCCGGTTCGGGCAAAACGACGATCGGTCGTGCTGCCTTGGGACTTCTGCCCACCGTCGAAGGCGATATGGTCGTCAACGGCAAGAGCATCAAGGGCCTGAGCAACAAGGCGATGCGACCGCTGCGCAAGGAAGTCGGGATCGTGTTCCAGGACCCTGGTTCCTCGCTCAACCCGCGTCTGCCCGTCGGTGAGTCCATCGGGGAACCTCTCTACCTCCACGAGGGGATGAAGGGACCAGCACTGAGCAAGCGCGTCGAAGAGCTGCTCACCGCCGTCGAGCTGCCCACATCGATGCGCAACCGCTATCCGCACGAGCTCTCCGGCGGTCAACGGCAGCGCATCGGCATCGCCCGTGCGCTGACTCTGAGGCCGAAGCTGCTCATCGCCGATGAGCCGACATCGGCCCTCGACGTTTCGGTGCAGGCCAAGGTCCTCGACCTGTTCGAGGGTCTGCAGCAGGAATACGGATTCGCGTGCCTGTTCATCAGCCACGACCTGGCAGTCATCGAACGCATCGCCTCGCGTATCGCCGTGATGCGTCACGGGTACTTGGTCGAGATCGGGAAGAGCTCGCAGGTCGTCGCCAACCCGGTTCATCCCTACACCCAGCGGCTGCTGTCCGCGGTCCCAGTTCCGGACCCGCGCGAACAGCGCAAGCGACGCGAAGCCAGGGACGCTGTTCTGGAGGCCACGGCCAACGCCTGATCCTCAGGCAGTCCAGCTGGCCTACGTGATAATTCGGTGGTCGCAGCGGACGAGTCAGATGCGCTTTCGGGCGGATTCTCACTCGCCGCTGCGACCACCGAATGCATTCACGCTCGCATTCTTCATGCCCGACTTTGAACACCACCTGTCATTTCCGGTAAGCGTGTGGCCGTATAATGGTCTGTTGGGTCCGCACCGGACCAATCTCTCTAGCTCATAAGGTTCTTGATGACTGAAGCCATCACGCGTCGGGAAAACCGCCGCAACGTCGCAATCGTCGCCCACGTCGACCACGGCAAGACCACTCTGGTCGATGCCATGCTCCGCCAGACCGGTGTGTTCAGCGAACACGGTGATTTTGCTGAACGCGTCATGGACTCCGGCGACCTCGAACGCGAGAAGGGCATCACCATTCTCGCGAAGAACACCTCGGTTCTCTACAACGGACCGTCAGCCGGTGACGACCCCATCGTCATCAACGTCATCGACACGCCGGGTCACGCTGACTTCGGCGGAGAGGTCGAGCGCGGCCTGTCCATGGTCGACGGCGTGGTTCTCCTCGTCGACGCATCCGAGGGCCCTCTGCCCCAGACCCGCTTCGTGCTGCGCAAGGCGCTGGCCGCGAAGCTGCCGGTCATCCTCTTGATCAACAAGACCGACCGTGCCGATGCTCGCATCGACGGAGTCGTCGAAGAGGCCCAGGACCTGCTCCTCGGTCTCGCCTCCGACCTCGCGGACGAAGTTCCCGACCTCGATGTCGACTCGGTCCTCGACGTGCCTACCGTCTTCGCTGCGGCCAAGGTCGGCGCCGCTTCGCTCGAGCAGCCCGCTGATGGAGAAGCTCCGTCGAACCCGGACCTCGAGCCGCTGTTCAAGACGATCCTCGAGACCATCCCGGCTCCTGAGATCAACGATGACGACATCCTTCAGGCCCACGTGACCAACCTGGATGCCTCGCCGTTCCTCGGCCGTCTTGCTCTGCTGCGTATCTTCGGCGGCACCTTGCGCAAGGGCCAGCAGGTCGCCTGGGCTCGTGGCGATGACATCAGCTCGGTCAAGATCACCGAGCTCCTGGAGACTCAGGGCCTCGACCGTGTCCCGGCCACCGAGGCATCTGCCGGCGATATCGTCGCCGTGGCAGGCATCCCCGACATCATGATCGGTGACACGCTCACCGACCTGAACAACCCGAAGCCCCTGCCTGCGATCACAATCGATGATCCTGCGATCTCGATGACCATCGGCATCAACACCTCGCCTCTGGCAGGTCGCGAAAAGGGCACCAAGGTCACCGCACGCATGGTCAAGGATCGTCTTGACCAGGAACTCGTCGGCAACGTCTCGCTCAAGGTTCTGCCCACCGAACGTCCCGACGCCTGGGAAGTCCAGGGACGCGGCGAGCTCGCGCTGGCCATCCTCGTCGAGCAGATGCGTCGTGAAGGCTTCGAACTCACCGTCGGCAAGCCTCAGGTTGTCACCAAGAAGATCGACGGCAAGGTCCACGAGCCGTTCGAAGAGCTGCAGATCGACGTGCCTGAGGACTACCTCGGTGCCGTCACGCAGCTCCTGGCCAGCCGCAAGGGTGTCATGTCGACCATGACCAACCACGGCACCGGCTGGGTCCGCATGGAATTCACCGTCCCCGCACGCGGGCTCATCGGCTTCCGTACCCGGTTCCTCACCGAGACCCGCGGAACCGGCATCGCCAACTCCTTCTCCGCAGGCTATGGACCCTGGGCCGGCAACATCGAGTTCCGCACCAACGGATCCCTCGTGGCCGACCGCCCAGGTTCTGTGACTCCCTACGCGATGATCAACCTGCAGGAACGCGGCACCTTCTTCGTCCAGCCCACTTCGGAGGTCTACACCGGCCAGATCGTCGGCGAGAACTCCCGCGCAGACGACATGGACGTCAACATCACGAAGGAGAAGAAGCTGACGAACATGCGTTCGGCCTCGGCGGACTCCTTCGAGAACCTCGTCCCGCCGCGCAAGCTGACGCTTGAGGAAAGCCTCGAATTCGCCCGTGAGGACGAATGCGTCGAGGTCACCCCAGGGACAGTGCGCATCCGCAAGCTGGAACTCGACCCGAAGGAACGCGCGAAGACCTACGCCAAGCTGCGTAAACAGAACGCGTGAGTTCCACCAACCCAGCATGACCACAAGCACTCAGGACCCCATGGCCGTCGTTCCCCGCATCCTCTTCGTGCACGCTCATCCCGATGATGAGACGATCACGACCGGAGGCACAATCGCCGCACTTGTCGGCGAGGGAGCGCGGGTCACGGTCCTGAGTGCCACTCGTGGTGAGGACGGCGAGGTCATCCCCGCCGACCTCAAAGGCTTGGAAGGCAATCGTGCCGGACTCGCCCGCGTCCGGGAAGCCGAGGTCGCTGAGGCGATGGCTGCCTTGGGCGTGCGTGAGCACCTGTTCCTGGGCGGCAGCGCCCACACCTTCGAAGACTCCGGGATGGAGTGGGGCCCTGACGGTCATGCCGTCGCCGCCTCGACCATGCCCGCCAACGCACTCTGCGCTGCCGAACTTTCGACCGTGTCCCGCTACATCGCCTCCGTCATCGACGAGGTCCGCCCCCATGCGGTCATCACCTATGCCGCCAACGGCGGTTACGGCCACCCCGACCACGTGCGCGTTCACGAGGCTACTGTGGCCGCCGTCGACCTCGCAGCTTGGAGAGCCGGACGGCTGCTGTTCGTCGATGTCCCCGCCGAGGTGGCTCACGAGACATTCGACGCGAATCAGCCCGGATTCGCCGAAACCGGCTTCTCGCCAGCTCAGACGATCCCCACCAAACCGCCCGTGAGCGAGATCGTCATCGCCCAGGACATCTCCTCGGTTCTCGGCGACAAACGCAGCGCCTTGGCCGCTCACCGCACCCAGGTGGCGGTCTCCGGCGGGTTCTTCGCACTGTCGAACGGCATCGGCATGAAGATCGTCGACCATGAGTACTACTCCATCGGTGCCGGAACACCCATCTCGGCCCAGAGGCTTCGATCAGGACCTGCACCTCATGTGCTCACGGACCTCGACATCGCTGCCTGCGAAACCCAGACCCCCAGCGCTGTCGGTGCAGCACCCCTGCGCCGGCGACGTCGAGAGCCCAAGAAGCCAGGGTTCTTCGCCTATGCCCATGCTGTTGTCTTAGCTGTGCTCATCGGCTTCCTCGGGGCCATGCAGCACCTCAACGTGAGCGTGTTCGACCTCGCCGGTGCCACGGTCATCCTGCCCTGGGGACTCGTACTGTCCCTGCTGCTGGCCGCCTGCGGACTCTGGCACCTCAAGACCATGTACTTAAGCTCCTCTCCGATGCTTGTGGCCGCACTTGTCATCGTCATCCTCTCCTATGTCCTCGGCCAGCCGACGTGGCTGCCTGGCGCGGACATCATCGTGACCGGAACGCTGCGCTCGGCGGCCTGGCTGATCGGTCCGATGTTCATCGCCGCAATCCTCGCGTTCATCAAGGTGCGGCGGCCCACAGCAGCCCGTTAGAATCGGGAGAACTATGCCGACGCAGACACTGTCCCACCCCTCACCGAACCCCGGCGGCCGCCCGCAGGGCACCGCGGAGACTCCGAAGCGGAGACCGTGGCTCATCGCCGGGTTCATCGTGCTGGTCCTGGCCGTCCTCTACCTGGTCATCGGATTCCTCACCGGACGCGTGCTGTCGCCCGGAACGACTGTCGCCGGCGTCGACATCGGCGGCAAGTCCACCACCTCCGCGGAATCGACCCTGCGTGAAGAGCTGGGTGAGACAGCGGGGGAGAAGATCGAACTCAAGGCGGGCAAGCCCACTGCCGCCCTCGACCCTGAGAAAGCCGGGGTCGGCTTCGACATCTCGGAGACCATCAGCCGAGCCACCGGCTTCACCCTCAACCCCGTCATCATCTGGGACCGCCTCTTCGGCGATGACGAAATCGAACCGGTCATCAGCATCGACGATGAGAAATTCGAGGACGCCACCGGCAAGGTCACGGAATCACTCAAGTTCGAACCCGTCGACGCCGAAGTCAGCTACGTCAAAGCCAAGCCCGAGGTCAAGGACGGCACCGATGGTCAGAGCGTCGACGCCGAACAGGTGCGCACAGCCATCGAGGACTCGTGGCTGCGTACCGAAGGGCCGCTGCCGGTCACAGCTGCCGACGTCGAACCCGACATCACCACTGCCGAGGCGAAAGACGTCGCCGACGGCTTCGCCAAGGATGCAGTGAGTGGAGACCTGACCGTGCGAGCCGAACCCGCGAAAGACGCCTCCTCGGATGTCGACGCCGGAGATATGACGATCAGCCCCGCGACGATCGCGAAGACACTGACCTTCGAGCCCAAGGACTCGAAGCTCACTCCCGTCTTCGACGAGGAGGACCTGCAGAAACGGGTCCTGGCGGCCAACAAGGATGTCGGGAAGCCCGCGAAGGATGCAAGCTTCACGATCAAAGACGGCAAGCCTCAGGTCGTGAAGTCGGAAACGGGAATCGGGATCAAAAAGGACGAGCTGACCACAGCCGTCACTGACGCCATCTCGGGCAAGACCGACAAACCAACCGTCACCCTCGCCTCGGTGAAACCGGACTTCACCACGAAGGATGCGGAGAAGGCTGATGTCTCCGATGTGATGTCCGAATACTCAACCGGCTACTCATCCGAACCCAACCGCGACACCAATCTCAAGGTCGCGGCAAAAAAGGTCTCCGGGACGGTCGTTCAGCCCGGGGAGCAGTTCTCCCTCAACGAGGCCATCGGACAGCGCACAGCAGCAAACGGGTACAAGGCCGCTGGCGTCATCTCGGACGGGCAGATGAAGGAGGACTTCGGAGGGGGAGTCTCGCAGGTATCGACGACACTGTTCAACGCCGCCTTCTTCGCCGGTTTCGAACTGGACGAACACCAAGCTCATTCGCGTTACATCTCCCGCTACCCAGAGGGCCGGGAGGCCACGCTGGACTGGTCGACGATCGACATGAAGTTCACGAACACCTCGAAGCAGCCGGTGGTCCTCGACATGTACCTCTCCGATGGTGAGGTCCACGCAAAGGTATTCGGCGACAAGAAGCTCAAGGTCAAGTCCGATTCCTCTGACCGCTACAACTACAGTTCACCCGGGTCCGTGACCGAGTCGGGACCTGAATGCACGCCTCAGACTCCCAAACAGGGTTGGTCGATCAAGATCACGCGGACGATGGAGGACATCGCCTCGGGCAAGACGACCAGGGACTCATTCGTCACCGTCTACCGTCCGGTGAACAAGGTGGAGTGCAAGGACTGAATCGCTTCAGCCGGAGTCGTTGACGCGACTCAACCGCGACTGGCGTACCAGGACCGGTGACGAACCGTGGCTCCCAGGGATGTGAAGAGGTTCAGGGACGCTTCGTTGCTCGCCTCCACATCAACGAGATACGAACGCACTCCCCGCTGGGACAGCAGTGCCGCCGCGGCGCGGGCCACCGACCGACCTGCTCCTCGCCGGCGCAGGTCGGGGTGGGTGACGAGGTTCGTCAGCACGCCCCATTTGCTGCGTTCGACGATCCGGGCGCTGGCCACCATGGTCCTGCTGCCATCGGGGTGATCGGCATAGGCCGTGACGAACTGACACGGATCGGAAGCTTCGATGAGGCTGCGGAAAGCGTCGGCCGAACCGGGGTTGCGCTCACTCGTCCACGCCGCGTAGTGCATGGGGCTCGGCTCCTCGCTGACGTCGATAGACAGGCCTGGAGCGGCTGCGTCACCGGGATGAGCGGCCCCAGCGGCCGCCTCGGCGGTGGAACCGGCCAGCAGGAAGACGGGCTCAGAGGGGGAGTAGCCGCGGGCGGAGAGCAGCGGGGCCAGCCCCTCGCATGCCGGCGCCAGAGTACTGGAGTCATCGGCAGAATAGATCTGGACGCAGCTGGGCTTCTCCCGGGCCGAGTACCAGGCTTCGACGGCGTCGAGGCTCTGCTCCCAGTCCATTCCGGTGTCGGTGACGGGCAGGCAGCTGTTGGCACGTCTGGTCACCGAGTCGGAGCTGCGCAGCAGCCAGCCCTTCTGCAGCAGTCCGATGTCGGCATCGGATTCGGAACTCTCATTGCGCAGGTTCTCCATATGCAGCCAGGAGATGTCAGCAGGTAGCCATGCTGCTGCTGAGATCCGACGCAGATCGACGGCGGAGACAATCTCGTGGGTGCGACCTGATTTGGTCGGTGCCGGGGGCACCTCGTGGACGAGCATGATCTGCTCGCGGGCGATGCGGATCGGTCCGCGTTTGGTCCCGATCTCCACGAACGACTCGTCGGCACTGTTGACGACGCCGAGGGCATCCGAGGTCGAATGCGAATCACCGGGTTCGAGCGAATACCGCACGACCACTCTTTTGCCGGGCTGCAGATCGTCCACTTATCGCCTTCCGCCGAAACGTCCTTGAAGTTCTTGCCACCCCAGCCTAATCCAGCCCCCATCCCCACCGCCGCCGACGTGACCGAGGACACGAATGTGAAAGAAGGATCACGTCGACCCGATGGGACCTGAACGGACCGGAAGGCGTAGTCTTAGGCTGTATACGTGCAATCTCGTTGAGTCTTTATAGGAGTCGTACTCGTGACGTACATCATTGCCCAGCCTTGTGTCGATCTGAAGGACAAGGCCTGCGTCGACGAATGTCCGGTCGACTGCATCTATGAAGGTGAGCGCAGCCTCTACATCCACCCGGACGAATGTGTCGATTGTGGCGCCTGCGAACCGGTCTGCCCGGTTGAAGCGATCTTCTACGAAGACGACACACCGGAGGAATGGTCGGAGTACTACAAGGCCAACGTCGAATTCTTCGACGAGCTGGGCTCACCCGGCGGCGCCGCGAAGCTGGGCAACACCGGCTTGGATCACCCGATCATCGCCGCCCTGCCTCTGCAACCTCACGACTGAGCCATGTCTTCACGCTTCGACTCGTCGCGCTTCGGCCTCAATCTGCCCGACTACCCGTGGGACCGACTCACCGAGTTCCGCGATCGGGCCGCACAGCACCCTGATGGGGTCTGCGACCTCTCGATCGGCACACCGGTCGATCCCACTCCTCAGGTGATCCAGTCAGCACTGGCCGCCGCCGGAGACGCCCATGGCTATCCGACGACGGCGGGCACGACCGAACTGCGCGAAGCCATCGCCTGGTGGTATCAGAATTGGCATGGGGTCACACTCGATCCCGCCGCCGAGGTGCTGCCCACGGTCGGTTCGAAGGAGCTTGTCGCGTGGCTGCCCACACTGCTGGGACTGCGCCAGGCTGGTCTGGAAGTGGCCTGCCCATCGGCGGCCTACCCGACCTATGAGGTGGGTGCCACGATCGCCGGTGTCGGCTGTCGTCGTCTCGACGCGGCAGACGTTGCCGCCGGTGCCTCCCTGGACGGAATCGGACTGCTGTGGATCAACACCCCTGGCAATCCCACGGGTGAGGTGCTGGACACCGACACCCTCGCCGAGGTGGTCCGCCGTACCCGTGAATCTGGAGTCGTCCTTGCCTCCGATGAGTGCTACGGACTGCTCAACTGGGAATCCGAATCACCGGCTCCGAGCATCCTCAACGTCACCGGCGGAGATCACCACGGTGTTCTCAGCGTGTACTCGATGTCGAAGCAGTCCAACCTCGCCGGGTACCGCGCGGCCTTCGTGACCGGTGACCGCGACCTCATCGGCGACCTCACCAAGTCACGCAAGCACGCCGGAATGATCGTGCCGTTCCCAGTCCAAGCGGCGATGATCGCCGGTCTGCGAGACACTGCTCACGTCACTGAACAGAAGGAGCGCTACCGGGCTCGTCGGGACCTGCTGCGCAGCGGTCTCGAAGACTACGGATTCCGCATCGATCACTCGAGCGCGGGCCTCTATCTGTGGTCGAGTGCCGACATCAACTGCTGGGATTCGCTGTCCGGGCTGGCCGACATCGGCATCATCGCCGGTCCCGGCGAATTCTATGGTGAGGCGGCTACGGACCATGTGCGCATTGCCCTGACGGCAAGTGATGAGCGCATCGAGGCGGCCGCACGACGGTTGCATGCGGCGGCAGAATGAGCGGTTCTGAGGTCCAAAAGGGTGGACGCTGAGCCTACCGAAATTTGGTTCGAAGAAGCCCAGTAGAGCCAGATCAGACGGGTTACCGAGCAGTTTGAGGGTAGTGCTGGGATTTTCTGATTCTGGCAGTTATCGGTAGTCTTTGAGGGAATTGTGCAAGACACCTCAGGAAGTTCTTGAGGTGGGTCAAAGCTGAGGAGAACATATGCCATCGGATGCGAGTCTGCAGGTCGGGGACACGGAGCTGACGCTGCCCGAGGTGGCATCCTCAGCGGGCAACAACGGATATCGCATCGGTTCGCTGCTGAAAGACACTGGCGCGGTCACCTATGATCCAGGTTTCGCCAATACTGCTTCAAGCTCCTCGTCGATCACCTACATCGACGGTGACGCAGGTGTTCTGCAGTATCGCGGCTATCCCATCGAACAGCTCGCCGAGCATTCCAACTTCGTCGAAGTCAGCTACCTCCTCATTCATGGTGAACTTCCGACACAGGAACAGTACGACGCGTTCGACGGTCGACTGCGCGGACACACCATCGTCCACGAAGACCTGCGTCGCTTCTTCCGCGCCTTCCCCTACGATGCGCACCCGATGCCCATGGTGGCAGCCGCGGTCGCCGCTTTGTCGACTTTCTACCAAGATGACCTCGATGTCTTTGACGAAGGTCAGGTCGACACCTCGACGTTCCGTCTGCTCGCGAAGATGCCGACGATCGCTGCACTGGCCCACCGCAAGAACATGGGTCTGCCGGTCATCCACCCGGACAACTCCCTGAGCCTCGTGGAGAACTTCCTGCGCGTGAACTTCGGAGTGCCGGCAGAGGACTACGAGCCCGATCCGCTGGCCGTCAAAGCCATGGACCAGCTCTTCATCCTCCACGCCGACCACGAGCAGAACTGCTCGACCTCGACGGTTCGTCTCGTCGGCTCGTCACAGGCCAACCTGTTCCAGTCGATCTCGGCCGGCGTCAACGCTCTGGCCGGCCCGCTGCACGGTGGCGCCAACTCTGCTGTGCTGACGATGCTCGAGGAGATCTCGGCTTCTGACGACGGACCCGAGAAGTTCATGGAACGCGTGAAGAACAAGGAAGACGGCGTTCGTCTCATGGGCTTCGGACACCGCGTGTACAAGAACTACGACCCGCGTGCGAAGATCATCAAGAAGACCGCTGATGAGGTCCTGGCACGCTCCGGCGGTGACCCGCTGCTTGAGGTGGCTCAGAAGCTCGAAGAGATCGCTCTGGCCGATGATTACTTCGTCGAGCGCAAGCTCTACCCGAACGTGGACTTCTACACCGGTCTGATCTACAAGGCCCTCGGATTTCCCACCAACATGTTCACGGTGCTCTTCGCCGTCGGCCGTCTGCCGGGCTGGATCGCACAGTGGCGCGAGATGATCAACGATCCCGAGACCAAGATCGGCCGTCCGCGCCAGATCTACACGGGTGCCTACTCCCGCGACTACAAGGAAATGAACGAGCGCTGATCGCATCCGCGATCGCGCGGCTGGTCTCAACCAGTATCGCGACTCGTAATGCATACCGCGACTCTTAACCGGCACCGCCGTTCGCAATAGGCACCGCCGGTCATATACGCCCTACACTCAGCACCGCTTCACCCCTTTGGGAGAAGGTGGTTTGCAGCCGAGTGTAGGGCGTATTGTCATGTCTGCTCGAGCCGCACGCTCACGACGACAGCGCGGGGCTGACGTACGACACACGCTCACCACGGGTTGAGGCACGACGTAAGACTGGCCGAGACAGCACGAGGGCGCGCCCACTTTCGTGGACGCGCCCGAGTTGATGTTGCTGTTGCTCAGTGCAGGTCGGGGTTGAGCTCGATTCCCTTGGACGTGCGTGAGATCGCCTCGACGGCTCCGGTGACGGAGTTGCGGCGGAACAGGATGTTGTTCTGGCCGCTGAGTTCGGAGGCCTTGACGACCGACTCGTCTTCACCGGGAACGGTGACGCGAGTTCCGGCCGTGATGTAGAGACCAGCTTCGACGATGCAGTCATCGCCGATGGAGATACCCACACCGGAGTTGGCGCCCAGCAGGCTGCCGTTGCCGATCGAGATGCGGTGTGTACCGCCGCCGGAGAGCGTGCCCATGATGGAGGCACCGCCGCCGATGTCGGAGCCGTCGCCGACGACGACACCCTGGGAGATGCGTCCCTCGACCATGGCCGAGCCCAATGTGCCGGCGTTGAAGTTGACGAAGCCCTCATGCATGACGGTCGTCCCCGCAGCCAGGTGTGCGCCGAGGCGAACACGGTCCGCATCGGCGATACGCACACCGGAGGGGATGACGAAGTCGGTCATGCGCGGGAACTTGTCGAGTCCGTAGACGGCGACGGGGCCTTTGGCCATCAGCTTCGCGCGGGTGGCTTCGAAATCCTCCGGCGAGCAGGCGCCAGCGGAGGTCCACACGATATTCGCGAGGTGACCGAAGATGCCGTCGAGGTTGACGTCGTTGGGAACGACCACACGGTGGGAGAGCGCGTGCAGGCGCAGGTAGGCATCGGCTGCCGAAGCGGGACCGGCGTCGAGGTCGATGGTGGTGGTGACGACCTCGGTCCGGGTGCCCCGAGCCTCGTCGGCGGACACGAGGGCATCGAGCCCGTCAGCGTCCGCGCGGGAGGCGGCGGCCGCCTCGGCGGCTTCGAAGGAATCGGCCGTGCTCAGGGTGGGGTACCAGGCGGTGAGGACGGAGTCGTTGTGCAGGGTGGCCAGGCCACGTGCGGAAACTATGCGTTCTGTCATGCCTCCAAGACTAGTCGGTGGCGGCAGTACTAGGCTAAGCGGTATGACTGTTGATCCATCTGCTGAGACCGAATCCTGTTTCGCCCCCACCGGTGACCTGTCCGAATACCTGTTTGCGGCCCTCGGTGACCCGGCCGAACTCACCGGTCGCCTGTGCGCCGTCGAATCCGTCTCAGGCAATGAGACAACCATCACCGACGCCGTCGCAACAGTGCTCGAGCGCATCGGGGCAGGCCCTGGCCCGGACCTGGAGATCCTGCGCGACGGAGACACTCTCGTGGCCCGCACCCACCTGGGACGAGCCGAGCGCATCGTCGTGGCCGGCCACTTGGACACGGTTCCAGTCGAGGACAACCTGCCGCCTCGGCGCACCCACATGGATGGTGAGAACTACACCGATGACGAGGTCATCTGGGGCAGGGGTGCCTGCGATATGAAGGCCGGAGTCGCGATGGCACTGGTCACCGCCGCGGCCCTGCGCGAACCTACGCGCGACGTCAGCTGGGTCTTCTACGACCACGAGGAGGTCGACGCCTCCCTCAACGGTCTCGGCCGCGTCTCCCGCAACCACCCCGACTGGCTGGGAGGGGACTTCGCGATCCTCGGTGAACCCTCGAACGCCTCGGTCGAGGGCGGCTGCAACGGCACCATCAGGGTCAACGTCTCGACGACCGGAGTTCGCGCCCACTCGGCACGCGCATTCATGGGAGTCAATGCCATCCACGCCGCAGCAGAGGTGCTCCAGCGCCTGGCCGACCATGAGACCGGGACCGTGAACGTCGACGGACTCGACTACCGTGAATCGCTGTCGGCAGTGTCGATCAGCGGGGGAGTCGCCGGCAACGTCGTGCCCGATGCCTGCACAGTGGCCGTGAACTACCGGTTCGCACCGAGCAAGTCCGCCGCCGAGGCCGAGGGCTTCCTCCGCGAGTTCTTCACCGGCTTCGACGTCGTCGTCACCGACGCAGCCGAAGGGGCACGGCCCGGCCTTGATCGCGCCATCGCTCAGGACTTCATCGACACGCTTGGGCTCTCACCGGCACCGAAGCTGGGTTGGACCGATGTTTCGAGGTTCAGCGCACTCGGTGTCCCGGCGGTGAACTTCGGACCCGGCAATCCTCTCTACGCCCACAAGTCGGATGAGCATGTGTCGGTCACCGAGGTCGACGAGGCCACCCGGACACTGCACGCCTACCTCGAAGGCCGCTGAGACCGATGACCGACCATGACTCAACCGCCGAGGTTCCAGCTTCGGCTGAGGACAATGTCTACAGCCAGGGTCCGCTGCGCCTGCGCGGATCACAGGTGCCGGAGACGACCGCAGACCAGAGCCTGCTCGATTCTCGCGGACCCTCGGACTGGACACACGAAGATCCGTGGCGGGTGCTGCGGATCCAGGGCGAGTTCGTCGAAGGCTTCGACTCCTTGGCGAAGATCGGTCCTGCCGTGTCGATCTTCGGCTCCGCCCGACTGAACGCGGACACACAGGGATATCAGGACGCGCGGGAGATCTCACGGCGCATCGCTGCCGCCGGCAACGCAATCATCACCGGCGGCGGACCGGGCATCATGGAAGCTGGCAACCTGGGGGCCAGAGAGGCCGGGGGAGTCTCGATCGGCCTCGGCATCGAACTGCCCTTCGAATCCGGTCTCAACGACCACGTCGAACTCGGTGTGAACTTCCGCTACTTCTTCGTGCGCAAGACGATGTTCCTCAAATACTCCCGCGGCTTCGTCGTCATGCCCGGCGGCTTCGGCACCCTCGACGAACTCTTCGAAGCCTTCACCATGGTCCAGACCGGCAAGGTCACCTCGTTCCCGATCGTGCTCTTCGGCACCGCCTACTGGCAGGGCCTGATCGACTGGATGACGACGACTCTCCTGGCCGAGGGCACCATCAGCGACAAAGACCTGAACCTGTTCACCCTCACCGATGACATCGATGAAGTCGTCGACATCATCGGGACCGCGATCAAGGGAGAACAGCAGTGAGGGACACAGCCGAGCCCAGCCCCCACCTCGGCGGCTTTCAACTGGCACAGGCCCGGTCCGGCGGCCCAGCCATCATGGCCGTGATCAACCGGACCACGGATTCGTTCTACGAATCGGCGGCCACTGCCGAGGAAGCCATCGCAGCCGTCGAAGGCGCCGTGCAGAACGGGGCGCACATCGTCGACATCGGAGGCGTGAGGGCCGGCCGCGGGCGGGAGATCTCCAGCGCCGAGGAGATCGACCGTGTCTGCCCAGTCATCGAGGCCGTCGCGCACAGCCACCCCGACGTGCTCATCAGCGTCGACACCTGGCGCCACGAAGTCGCCCAGGCCGCCTGCACCGCGGGTGCGGGCCTGCTCAATGACACCTGGGCCGGAGTCGATCCCGAACTGGCCTCCGTGGCGGCGAAGAACGACGTGGGCATCGTCTGCTCACACACGGGCGGACTGGCCCCACGCACCGACGCCCACCGCAACCGGTACGGGCTGAGCGCCGGCGAGGTCGTCGAACGGACCCTGGACGGAGTGATCGGACTGGCCGAAGCCGCCCTGGACGCTGGAGTCGCCGCTGAGAAGATCATCATCGATCCGACACCGGACTTCGGAAAGAACACCTACCAGTCGCTGCGCCTGCTGCGGGAGCTCGAGACCTTCACCGACACCGGATTCCGGGTGCTGCTGGCGATCTCGCGGAAGGACTTCGTCGGCGAGGCCATCGGTGACGTGGCACCGGGGGAGCGTCTCAACGGAACGATCGCGGCCACCGCGCTTGCGGTGGCGAAGGGGGCTGCGATGATCCGCACCCACGACGTTCGCGCCACCGCTGACGCCATCGCGGTGACGCTGGCGATCACCGGTGACGCAGCTCCCAAACACACCGTGCGCGGCCTGCGCTGAGCAGATGCGCTCACTGTGAGAAAATGACGTTATGCCATTGTGGATTGTGATCGGAGTGGCCGCAGCGATCTTCGTGCTCGTGATCGTGCTGGCGGCGACGTTCAACGTCTTCTCCGCCGAGTCCGCTGAGGAGACTGAGGCCGACTGGCAGCCCCTGCCGCAGGACTTCACACCTGAGGATCTCGAGGGGCTCTCGTTCCGCCCCGCCCTGCGCGGCTACCGCATGGAGGACGTCGACAGCGCGGTGACAGCTCTGCGCACCCGAATCACCGAGCTGGAAGCCGCACGCGAGCAGCAATGAGCAAAGCCCACGACCTGCCCGGAATCACACTCGCTCCCGAAGTCTTCAGCTCCTCCAGGCTGTCGCGCCTGAGCACCCTGTTCCTCACCCTGCCGGTGTGGGTGCAGGCCATCGCGGTCTACTTCGTCTCACGAGTCGTGAGCATCTCGATCTTCGCCGCCGTCCTCAAACGCCAGGATCCGGCGAACTGGTCCTCCAGCCCGGTGACCACCACACTCAACGACTTCCTCAACTTCTGGGACGGCGGCTGGTACGGCCGGGTGGCGAAGGAGGGCTACCCGAACATCCTGCCGATCGATGAGACCGGCGCGGTGGCCGAGAACCAATGGGCGTTTTATCCGCTGCATCCGGCGATCGTCGGCAACCTCTCGAGCGTGACCGGACTGAGCTACGAAGTGATCTCACCGATCGTGTCGACACTCGCAGCGGGCCTCGCCGCCATCGTCATCCTGGTGCTGTTTCGCAGATACGTCGACCCCGGCCAGGCCCTGACCGGTCTGGCCCTCGTCATGTTCTTTCCCCCGGCGGCCATCTTCTCCACCGGGTACGCGGAGTCGCTGACGCTGCTGCTGCAGGCCACAGCGCTCCTCCTCGTCGTCGAACGCCGCTATCTCAGTGCGATTCCCGTCGTGTTCCTCATGGATCTCTCGCGCCCCATCGGCGTGGCCTTCGCCTTCTTCATGCTGCTGCACCTCATCGACCGCTTCATGCGTCGCAGGCACGACCCCTATCCCACCGCCGAGGTGGTGCGGTCCTGGACCTTGGGTGTGCTCTCGTGCGTCGCGGCATTGGTCCATCCCATCCACGCCTGGTTGTCGACGGGGTCGATGACCGCGTATACGGACACCGAAGCGGCCTGGCACACCGGTGAGTCGACGTATGTGGTGCAGTGGTTGGCTCAGGCCAACAGCCTCATCGGTCCGCTGGGTCCGGTGCTCCTGTTCGTCGTCATCGCAGGAATGCTGGCTCTCATCTTCTCCCCGGCGGGCGCCAAGATGGGCAGAACTCTGCAGTACTTCTGTCTGGCCTACGGCGTGTACCTGCTCATCTTCTTCACTCCGCAGACGTCGACCCTGCGGCTGCTCCTGCCGCTGTTCCCGATGGCGCTGACATTGGCTCTCGTGCGCTCTCGCGGGTACAGGGCGGCTGTTCTGTGCGCGTTCATCCTGCTCCAGATCGTCTGGGTCGCCTACCTGTGGCACTTCACCCCACCGGCGGATCTGCCGCCCTGATGATGAGGTCCAGATGTCAGAATTCGGTCGGGTTACCCGTGGGTGACCGGATCGTGGAATAATCGGTCGTATAACATTCGGTCCATCGAGCGTGAACCGTTTTTGCATAATCAACGGAAGGAAGAGCCCACATGGCAGCCCAGAAACCCCGCACCGGCGACGGACCTCTGGAAGTGACCAAGGAAGGTCGAGGCATGGTGATGCGGCTTCCTGTCGAGGGCGGAGGCCGTCTGGTGATCGAACTCAGCAGAGACGAAGCCACAGATCTGCATGACACCCTGGCCGAGACTTTGGGCCAGTGATCGACACGGCACACTCCTTCAGCTGAGCAGTCAGCGCGGCTGAACGAACAGCAGAGACTTCGCAGAGTCTCTGCTGTTTTTGCATTCAAATGTCATTGCATTCAGCGCCGCTGTCGACGCAGCAGCCAGGGTTTCCTGGTTTTCTACGGTGTCGTCGGCCTGTTCAGCGACGAGTCTTCTGGATCATGAGCAGACCCTGGCCGATGGGCAGCAGGACGCGTTCGAGGCGGTCCTGTTCGGCCAGACGGTTGAGCAGGCCACGTGCCGCCTGGGTGCGCGGCGAACGGTCAACGGGATCGGCCACCCCGCCCTTGAGCAATGTCTGGTGGATGACGAGGAGTCCGTTGGCATCGAGAAGCCGGAGCGCGGGCTCGATCATGCGTTCGAGGTTCGTGGGCTCCGAGTCGAGGAAGACCATGTCGTAGGCACCTGGCGCCAGACGCAGCAGGACATCCTCGGCACGCCCGCTCATCAGACGCAGACGGCTGTGCCTGATGCCTGCCATGTCGATGAGATCACGAGCCGCAGCCTGAGCCGTGGAGTTCGTATCGATCGAGGTCAGGATCCCTGCATTGGGCATTCCCCGCAGCAGAGCCAACGTCGAGGTGCCGGCACCGGTGCCGACTTCGACCGCGGCAACCGGGGTGAGCAGCCGGGCGAGAAGGGTCAGCGTCGACGCCGTAGTCTGCGACACCGGGGCCAAACCGTTCTCGTGGGAGAGGGCTCGCGCGGCATCCAACAAGGGGTCGGGCCCGTTGTACTGTTCGGCGAAGGTGAGATCACCTGGATTCTCGCGTGACAATCGACCCTCCCTTTCGGCTGACATGTGGACTTCAGTCTAACTGCATGCGGGGTCGATTCCGTGGGTGCGCCACAGCTGCGCGAGATCATCGATGTCAACGAAGGCCGACTTGGAGACCTTCTCATGCGTGTGCGCGGTGGACTCGTGCTCCCAGTGCTCACGCGCGGTGGGCAGCAGAGCCTCCGGCAGCACTCCAGCGGCGTTGACCACCCTCCACCAGGTGACGTTCGAGCCGAACTCCTTCATCACGCGTCCGACGTAGCGCGCCGAGCAGGAGGCGACCAGTCCGACGGTGCCATAGGCGACGACGCGGCCCTCTGGCACGAGCTCGACGATGCGCAGGACTCGTTCCACGACCACTTCATCCATCTGCTCCACTCCATCCTGTGCTGACCGTGAGTCGAGCATACTTCTGTGCACGGTAGACTTGTTTCCATGTTGGGTATCAACGGCACCGAGATGTTGATCCTGGTGGTAGTGGCTCTTGTCGTCATCGGGCCCAAACGCCTGCCCGAATACGCGCAGAAGCTGCGTGACCTCGTGCGACAGATGCGTCGGATGGCTGAGGGAGCCAAGGACAGCGTGCGCCGCGACTTCGGCGATGACTTCAATGACGTCGATTGGCAGAAGCTGGATCCACGTCAGTACGACCCCCGGCGGATCGTGCGCGAGGCTCTCGTCGAGGAGGACTCAGCGATCCGCGAGTCCAAGCTTCGGGAATCATCGGCTGCCTCGAGTGACACACCCGCCCAGTCGCTCGATTCAGGGTCCGCAGGCAGCGAAGGTGACGCGGATTCCACGCCGAGGGAGCCCCGTACCAAGACCCTGTCGCCGATCGAGCGATTCCAGGCTCAGTCCGCTCTGCGCGACCGTTCAGCCACTGCACCCTTCGACACCGAAGCCACCTGATCTCAAGCAGGCGAATCTGATCCCAAACAGGCGGATCAGACCAGACTTCAGACCGGGCTGAGACCCAAGGATCGTCCCGACAGGCCGCGTGAGCGATGGGACAGAGTCGACGCCAACGAGGCGAATTCGCGTGCTGCGGGGGAGTCGGGGGAGCCCAACACCACCGGCAGTCCGGAATCCGAGCCTTCGCGGACCTGCGTGTCGAGTGGCACCTGGCCCAGCAGCTTGACCTCGGAACCGATCGTCTCCGAGAGGTTTGCGGCCACCTGGGCGCCGCCTCCTGAACCGAAGACCTCCATCCGAGTGCCGTCGGGCATCTCCATCCATGACATGTTCTCGATCACTCCGGCCAGGCGCTGATCTGTCTGGGTGGCGATCGATCCCGCGCGCTCGGCGACCTGTGCGGCCGCCTGCTGCGGTGTTGTGATGACGAGAAGCTCTGACCCTGGGAGCAGCTGCGCTACGGAGATCGCAATGTCACCGGTGCCCGGAGGAAGGTCGAGGAGAAGGACGTCGAGGTCGCCCCAGAAGACGTCGGTGAGGAACTGCTGGAGGGCGCGGTGGAGCATGGGTCCCCGCCAGACGACAGCCTGGTTCGGCGGCACGAACATGCCGATGCTCATGACCTTCACGTTGTGAGCGACCTGCGGGATGATCATGTCGTCGACCCGGGTCGGTTTGCCGGAGAGGCCGAGCATTGCTGGAATCGAGAAGCCGTAGATGTCCGCGTCGACGACGCCTACGCGCAGTCCGCTCTGAGCCAGGGAGACGGCGAGGTTCGCGGTGATCGATGACTTGCCGACTCCGCCCTTGCCCGAGGCGATGGCGTAGACCTTCGTCAGTGAGTCGGGCTTGTTGAACGGAACCTCGCGGCTGGTGCCCGGGCCCTGGAGCTTCTCGCGCATCGCGGTGCGCTGCTCTGGAGTCATGGTCCCGAGGATCACGGACACATCGGTGACACCGTCGACCTGCGAGACCGCTGCCGTGGTGTCTTTGGTGATCGTGTCCTTGAGCGGACAGCCGGAGATGGTGAGCAGGACGGTGACGGTGACTTTCCCGCCCTCGATGCTGACGGACTCGACCATGTCGAGTTCGACGATGCTGCGGCGGATCTCCGGATCGATGACACCTGTCAGAGCTTCCCTGACTGCGTCCTCGGATGGCCCACTCATGTGCTCACGTCCTTTCACTTCCCGCTCGGTCTTCGCGGGACCTTCAGCCTACCTGTTCGTCGTCGGACCGGTCACTTCGGACCGGGTCTCTGACGGGCTCCTTCGCGTCCTCTTCGAGCTCCTTGAGCAGGTCTCGGAGTTCGGAGCGGATGAAGTCTCGGGTCGCCACCTCGCGCATGGCGATGCGCAGTGCCGCGACCTCGCGTGCCAGGTATTCGGTGTCGGCGAGGTTGCGCTCGGCCCGCTGCCTGTCGTGTTCGAACTCGACACGGTCACGGTCGGTGCTGCGGTTCTCCGCCAACAGAATCAGCGGGGCGGCGTAGGAGGCCTGCAGCGACAGGATCAGCGTCAGCAGAGTGAAGTTCAACGACCGAGGATCGAACTGCCAGGCCTCGGGGAGGAGCGTGTTCCAAATCAACCAGACAGCACAGAACACGGTCATCCCCACAAGGAACGCGGGAGTGCCCATGAACCGGGCGAAGCCTTCGGCTCCGCGTCCGAAGGTCTCCGGGGACATCGCAATGTTCGGCAGCCTGCGTCTGCTCGAACGGGGAACGTCGAAATCTTCAGCAGCCACAGCTATCCCCTCCTATGGTCATCGCGACCGGTGACTCGCCAGTCATCGGGCAGCAGCTCATCGAGGACGTCATCGACGGTGACCACCCCGATGAGGCGGTCGTTCTCGTCGGTGATCGGCACCGACACCAGATTGTACGCCGCGAGCAGCTTCGTGACCTCGCCCAGCGGTGAGTCCGGTGGCAGCGCCTCGACCTCCGTGTCGAGCATGATGCCGACGGCCTCGTGCGGGGGATGGCGCAGCATCTCCTGAATGTGGACGATCCCCAGGTACTTTCCCGTCGGCGTCTCGACCGGCTGCCGACAGACGAAGACCGCAGCCGCCAGCGCCGCGGGAAGATCCTCTCTGCGGACGTGGGCGAGCGCCTCGGCGACGGTCGTCTCCGGGGTCAGGATGACGGGTTCCGTGGTCATCAGACCACCGGCGGTGTCGTCGTCGTAGGACAGCAGGGTGCGCACATCCTCGGCGTCGTCAGGTTCCATGAGTGCGAGGAACCGTTCTGCCTGCTCATCGCTGAGCTCGCCGAGGAGGTCGGCCGCGTCATCGGGTTCCATCTCCTCCAGCACCGTCACCGCACGTTCGGTGTCGAGGGCGGAGAGGAGCTCAACCTGTGTCTCATCGGGCAGTTCCTCGATGACGTCGGCCAGTCGTTCGTCGTCGAGGGCGCGGGCGACCTGGAGTCGACGTTCGGGCTTCATCTCGAACAGGACGTCGGCGAGGTCGGCGGGTTTCGTGTCTTGGTACGCGGCAATGAGCTGCGTGGCCTCCTGATCGACGTTTGAGTCGGCCGGGTGCTCGGTGTCGGTCCAGGAGATCTGCATGGTCTCACCACGCCGGCGGAAGGCGGAGAAGGCACTGCGTTCCTGGACTCTGCGCACGAAGAGCCGGGTGACCTCCCAGTCCTTGTTCACCTGCTGTTCGATGCCGACGTCTTCGATCTGGATGGGGGAGTCGTCCTCGCGCAGCCGCAGGCGCCGGTCGAGGAGGTCGTTGACCACCAGCGTCTCCGAGTGGCGCTGTTCGAAGCGGCGCATGTTCACCAGTCCGGTGGTGATGACCTGCCCCGAGTCGATGGAGGTCACACGTCCCATCGGCACGAAGACTCGTCGTCTGCCCGGAACCTCGACGACGAGGCCGATGACGCGGGGGAACTGCCGCATGGTCGCGCGGTAGACGATGACGGCGTCTCGCACACGTCCGACCTGATCTCCAAGAGGGTCGAAGACGGGGACGGCGATGAGACGCGCGACGAAGACTCTTTTCGGTGGACCACTCATGCTCTCAAGCCTACGGGGTCAGCACCATCGGATGCGCGAAGCGCGGCTGTGCGAGCGGCTGTCGGCGGTCGCCATGAGCCCATCACTCTCCGTTCACCAAGCTGTCTTGTCGCATCCATTCAGGATTCTCTCAGGCTCCCTAGGGTCTTTTCTCGGCAGAACTTCCCACTACCGAACACAAGGAGACTTCAATGTCGGAACGACGATTTCGTCCGAACGTGGTGACAGGACTCAGCGCATGTGCCGCCCTCGCCCTGATGGCACCGCTGGTGGGCGCAAGCTCTGCAGCTGCAGCAGATGCTCCCGCCGAACTCTATGAG
This sequence comes from Brevibacterium sp. BDJS002, assembly GCF_028201555.1. Classification (NCBI taxonomy): domain Bacteria; kingdom Bacillati; phylum Actinomycetota; class Actinomycetes; order Micrococcales; family Brevibacteriaceae; genus Brevibacterium; species Brevibacterium sp. BDJS002. Next base: position 1,882,177 of record NZ_CP116392.1, read on the forward strand.
GGCCACGTGCAGGTGGACCGTGGACAGGCCGATGACCCGGAGACTCTGAAGGGTCAGGTCTTCGATGACGTCAACGAGAACTCGAAGCTCGACGGAGACGAGACGGGCATTGCCGACGTCGCCGTGACCAACGGCGTCGACGTCGTGCAGACCGACGGCAAGGGCTCCTACGAGCTGCCCGTTCGTGACAACATGACGGTCTCCATCACCCAGCCCTCCGGCTGGCAGGTCCCGGTGGATTCGGACAACTTCGCGCAGTTCAGCTACAACCATCTGCCGAAGGGGTCACCACAGCTCAAGTTCGGTGGAATCAAGCCGACAGGGGACACCCCGAAGGCCGTGAACTTCCCGATGATCGAATCCTCGGCCACCGCCTCGGCGAAGCAGGACTGCGCGATCGCCTCCGACACCCAGGCCTATGACAAGACCGAAATGGGCTACGCCCGTGACGGCGCTGTCGGCGACCTCGCCGATCGCAATGACTACAATGGCTGCGGCGTGCTCCTGCTTGGAGACAACGTGGGCGATGACCTCAGCCTCAACGACGAGCTCCGCGACGTCTACTCGCAGATGAACGGACCGGTTCGGGCCGCTCCCGGCAACCACGACCAGGACTACGACTCCCCGGATGACGAACACGCGCTCGATACCTTCCGCGATGACTTCGGACCCGGCCACTTCTCCTACGATGTCGGCAAGACTCACTTCGTCGTCCTCGACAGCATCGAGTACTCGGGCAACGCATCGACGAAGAAGTACAAGGAGAAGATCGGTGAAGAGCAGCTCGAATGGCTTGAGAACGATCTCAAGAATGTGGCGAAGAACGACCACGTCGTCATCGCGACCCACGTACCGATCGTCACTCACAAACAGGTCGTCGCCGAGGACGCCAAGGAGTTCTACGACGTCATCTCCGACTACCCGAACGCGGTGACCGTCGGCGGTCACACGCACACGCAGGAGAACCTCGTGGCCGGTGAACAGCGCAAGGAATGGGCCGACGAGGGCATCGACACGCTCCCCAACACCCAGATCGTCGCCGGAGCCGTCTCAGGTGACTGGTACTCCGGCGGACTAAACGCCGACGGGCTGCCCTACTCCTTCACCGGTGATGCATCCGAACCCGGCGTCCAAACCCTCGAATTCGACGGTTCCGAACGCAGCGAACGCTACACGGTCCGCAACGAGTCCGATGACCATCAGCTGCTGCTGGGCGTGAACTCGCCCGAATGGCGCGATTGGGCGCAGGAGGCACAGGACTGGCAGGATGCCGACAAGGCAGGCGAAGAGCCGGAGGCGATCTCTGAGCGCGTCGTGACTCGCGATGACCTCAAACAGGGCGACACCTGGCTGACTTCGAGCTTCCTCGCAGGCACATCGGACGCTCGAGTCGAGGTCAGCTTCGACGGGAAGTCGAGCAAGCTCGCCGAGCACACTCAGCCAGGCAAGGGCGAGTCGCTGGCGAAGGGCTGGGAGTACACCGATCCGTACACGGCCTCGCAGAACCTGCGGACCTCGGGCAGCGTCGGACAGTCCAGCTCGCACCTGTGGCGAGCCGAGATGCCGTCCGATCTCGACCTCGGCACGCACAGTGCCGAAGTCACCGGCACGGACCGCTACGGCCGTGAGTTCACGGAGACCGTCCGCTTCACCGTTGTCGAGGACGAGGCCGCTGCGGCTCAGACCTCGAAGAAGCAGCTGGCGAAGGACGGTTTCAGCACTCAGCAGGAGAAGAAGGTCGACGCAGACGACCGTAAGGGACTCGACTCGGAAGAGGCTCGCCAGGCGGACTCGAACTGATCGAATCCCCTGAGGGAGGCTGCTGATTCTGAGCGAGGCTGTTGAAGCAGATTCGCATAGGAAAGGGGCGGGCGCCGGCATCAATGATGTCGGTGCCCGCCCCAGTCTCAGTCCTGTGCGGCGAAGGTCTCCACGAAATCGGGAGCGACATCGCTGAGAGTCGGTGGTTGACCCCACGAGTCCTCCACCGGAGCGGCAGCGACATGAGCATCGATGACGGCCAGGCTCAGGGCATCGGCAGCAGCTGCGGTGATCGCGACCTGGTCGAGTGTCGAGGCCGCGAAGTCCTCCGGCAGGCTCACATCACCGGTGGCGACGGCAAAGACCGTGTCACCGTCGAAGAGCGTATGCGAGGGGTGAATCGCCCGCGCGATTCCGGCATGGGCACCGGAGGCCATACGCGTGACCTGCGCCGGGTTCAGGGCCGCGTCCGTGGCGACGATGGCGATGGTCGTGTTCTTCGCCGAGGTGGCCTCGGCCGTGGACTCGGGAGTGGCCGGCAGATGACCGATCCGCGGCAGATCGAATCCATAGGAGTCCAGGAGCGGGCCCGCCCACAGGTTGCCGTCGGGCGTCCCGATCGTGCCCAGCGGGTTGGCCACCACCAGAGCGGCAACGGTGTAGCCGCCGGGCAGACGGATCGCGATCGACCCCGTGGAGCTGCGCATGGTCTGCTGTCCCGAACGTGCACCCAGACCCGCGCCGAGGCTGCCCCTGACGCCGGGTGCCTGTGCCCTATCGTGTGCTGAGCGAAGGGCTGCCCGTGCCGCGGCCTCACCGTCGACATCCGTAGGAGGACGCGCGGTCCCGTCGCCTCGGCCGAGGTCGAAGATCGCGGCGGCGGGGACGAGTGGAATGACGGTGTCGGCAAGTCCAGGAGCAGGGAAACCGCGCCCCGCCTCGGCGAGGGCGCGCACCACACCGCTGACCGACTGCAGACCCAATGCGGATCCACCGGTGACGACGATCGCATCGGCACCATAGGAATGGGTGCCGGGGGCGATGACATCGGTCTCATGAGTGGCCGGACCGCCACCACGGACGTCCACCCCGACGTGCGCACCGGGTGGTGGCAGGACGGCGGTGACGCCGGTCAACCGGTCCGGGCCGAACTCGCCGGCGTGGCCCAGCGTGATTCCCGGGATCTCGAGGATGCCCCGGCCCCGGAACGGCCCAGGGGTCATCGTCCCTGGACCCAGGCCTCGACCTCGGCGCGGGTGCGCGGGAATCCTGCCGAAAGGTTCTCGACTCCGTCGGCGGTGACGAGGACGTCGTCTTCGATGCGCACACCGTTGCCGCGGAATTCCTCGGGCAGGAGCAGATCGTCGGTCTTGAAGTACAGGCCAGGTTCGATCGTGAAGACCATGCCAGGTTCGATCGCCGCATCCAAGTACATCTCGGCACGTGCCTGAGCACAGTCGTGGACGTCCAAGCCCAGGTGGTGACTGGTCCCGTGCACCATCCAGCGCCGGTGATGCTGACCCTCCGGTGACAGCGACTGGGCTGCAGAGACCGGCAGGATGCCGAATTCCTCGAGGCGGGCGCGATGACCTCCATCGCGGCTTCGTGGACCTCGCGGAACTTCACCTCACGGTTGGCATGGTCAGCGGCGACGGCGAAGGCCGCATCCGATGCGTCGAGGACGGCATCATAGATCTTCGCCTGAACGTCGGTGAACGTGCCTGAGACCGGGAGTGTGCGGGTGATATCGGCCGTGTAGAGCGAATCGGCTTCTGCCCCGGCATCGACGAGGACGAGGTCGCCCTCGCGCACCGCACCGTCATTGCGGATCCAGTGCAGGGTGCAGGCATGGTTGCCCGCGGCCGCAATCGTGTCGTAGCCGATGCCGTTGCCCTCGGAGCGGGCGGCGGTTTCAAAGGCGGTCTCGATGATGCGTTCACCGCGTCGATGAGTCACTGCGGTGGGCAGGGCGGCGACGACGTTGTCGAAGCCGGTGCGGGTGATGGCGACGGCTTCGCGCAGGGCGGCGACCTCGTGTTCGTCCTTGATCAGTCGCAGCTCGGACAGCAGCTGGGCCAGCTCGGCATCTCCGGCCTCCGAGGTCTCAAGATCGGCCTGCACCTGAGTGCGGGCGACATCGATGAGGGAGTCGATGCGGACATCGGCCTGGCGGACCAGACGCACTGAGATCGCGCCGAGGTCCTTGGTGATCGCGTCGTCGACCGTCGCGGCGCTTTCGGTGGTGATGCCGGTCATCGTCGACATCGCTTCGAGATCGGCGCGGGGACCGACCCAGTATTCGCCGTACCTGGAATCGGAGAAGAACTCGACGGTATCCGAACCCGCGCGGGGCCGGAAATACAGAGTCACAGTGTGAGCATCGTCCTCCGGCTCGAAGACGAGAACGGCGTCCGGCTCGGAATCGGCTTCGAGGCCGGTCAGGTGGATGAACGCCGAATGAGCGCGGAAACGGTAGTCGGTGTCGTTGGACCGGACCTTGTGGCCCCCGGCGGGGATGACGAGTCGTTCTCCGGGGAAGGCGGCGGAGACCTGCGCCCGGCGTGCTGGTGTGAATCCGGCTGCGGCCAGAGCCTGGGCATCGAGTGGTGTACGGTCCCATCCCTCGGCGACGAAATCACGAAATGCCTGGGAGTTGGGGCGATGGGAACGGTTGTTGACTCGATCGTCGAGGGCCTGGGTCTGCTCGGTGCTGTCTTCATTCTGGGCTGTCATGTTCCCATTCTAGGCACTGCTCACGGTGATTGCCGGGACGAGGACGAGCATCCTGTGTGACTGCGGATAGACTGGGTACATGGTCATAGATCTCCATGTGCACACTGCGTTCTCGGACGGGACTCAAACCCCGTCCGAACTCTTATCCGAAGCGTCGATGGAAGGCATCGACGTACTCGGCGTCACGGACCACGACACCACTGCCGGATGGGCCCCAGCGGAAGCAGCCGCACGGGTCTACGGCCTGGGTCTGGTCCGGGGGATGGAGATCTCGTGTCGGCACGAGGGAATCAGCGTGCACCTGCTGTCCTACCTGCATGACCCCTATGACACCGGTTTGGCCGCGGTCGTCGAAGAGACTCGTCGGGCCCGGCTCGATCGCACGCACCTCATCATCGACCGCCTCGCTGAGGACTACCCCGTGGACATGGACGCGGTCCTTGCCGTCTCCGGCGAAGATGCGACGATCGGCCGACCCCATATCGCTGATGCCCTGGTTGCTGCGGGCATCGTCGAATCGCGCACCGAAGCCTTCGGCTCCATCCTGTCCAGCCACGGCAAATACCATGTGAGCCTGCCGACGATCGATCCGATCACGGCCATCGCGCTGATCCGCGAAGCCGGGGGAGTCTCGGTCTTCGCCCACCCTCGCGCCGCGATGCGCGGACTTGTCGTGCCCGACACGGCGATGGCGGATTTCATCGCGGCCGGACTCGACGGACTCGAAGTCGATCACCGCGACAATCCGCAGAGCGAACGCGAGATCATGCGCAGGCTTGCCCACGACCATGATCTGATCATCACCGGTTCGAGTGACTACCACGGCACAGGAAAGCCCAACCGGCTGGGCGAGCACGTGACGACGAGTCACATGTTCGCGAAGCTGCTTGACCGCGCGAACTCCCGACCCGGGGGAGTCGACTTCATCCAGGGGTGAATCGCGGTCGCTGAGCCCGGGTACGGGTGCGGGGCGCTGTCTTTTGGACTCAGCCTCTTGGCCTCAGCCGAGGATGAAGATGTCCGACCAGGCGAAGAGCGGCACGAAATCGGCATCCGCCCGTTCACCGCGTCCGATGAGGACTCCACCGGAATGTCCGACCATGACCGTGAGCCCGGCCAGCACACGCAAGATGAACGAACGGCCCCGACCAGAGGTGGTCGAGGCCGTTCGTTTGAGTCCGGTGGTGGGCTGTTGCCCTATTCTGCGGAGTTCTGGCGGTCGTTGGGGGCAGTCGAGGTGCGCCCCACCGGCTTGCCGCCGCGGGTGCGACGACGTTCCCGGCTGCGTCGCGGCTTCCGAAGTGCGTCATCACCTGATGATGACCCGCCGCGGCCCGAGGATCCGCCTCGGCGCTGTTCGGATTTCTTCGGACCCGCATGGTCGTCCGACTCCTCGGTCTGCTGCCTGCGCAGACGCCCCTTCGTCCCCTTCGGAATGGAGAGATCGGCGAAGAAGTGAGGTGAGGTCGAGTAGGTCTCCGCGGGCTCATCATGGTCAAGACCGAGAGCCTTGTTGATGAGGCGCCACCGAGGCATGTCATCCCAGTCCACGAGCGTCACGGCGATGCCCGTGTTGCCGGCACGCCCGGTGCGGCCGATGCGGTGGACGTAGGTCTTCTCGTCGTCGGGGCACTGGTAGTTGACGACGTGGGTGACATCGTCGATGTCGATTCCGCGTGCGGCAACGTCGGTGGCGACGAGGACGTCGACCTGGCCCTCGCGGAAGGACTTCAGGGCCTTCTCCCGCTGCGCCTGACCGAGGTCTCCGTGCAGAGGTTTGACCTGGAAGCCGCGGTCGCCGAGTTCGGCGGCGAGCTTGTCTGCGGTGCGCTTGGTGCGAGTGAAGATGATGGTGCGCCCGCGTCCCTCGGCCTGCAGCATGCGGGCGACGAGTTCGCTCTTGTCCATCGAATGTGCACGGTAGACCAACTGTTCCGTGTTCTTGCCCAACAGAGACAGGTCTTCGTTGTCGTGGGCACGGATGTGGGTGGGTCGGCTCATGTAACGGCGAGCCAGGGTGATGACCGCACCGGGCATGGTGGCGGAGAAGAGCATGGTCTGACGGTGTGCGGGCACCGCGTTGATGATCTTCTCAACGTCGGGCAGGAACCCGAGGTCGAGCATCTCATCGGCCTCATCGAGGACGACCGTGCGGACCTTGTGCAGTCGCAGAACCTTGCGCCCGTACAGGTCGAGGAGGCGACCCGGAGTGCCGACGACGACATCGACGCCGGACTTGAGCTTCTTGATCTGCGGGTCGAAGTCCATGCCGCCGTAGATGGTCATGATGTCGATGTCACGCTGCGTGGAGGCGGTGACGAGATCAGCGGCGACCTGCTTGGCCAGCTCACGAGTCGGTACGACGACCAGGGCCTGGGGAAGGCGTGTCTCGGTGCTGTCGGACACGAACTCCGGAGTATTCTCAGGATCAGCTGGTGCGGCACCATCTTCGTTCTTGCCCACGACACGCTGCAGGAGGGGAATGCCGAAGCCCAGAGTCTTTCCCGTTCCGGTCTTCGCCTGGCCGATGATGTCTGCTCCGGACAGTGCCACGGGCAGCGTCATCGCCTGGATCGGGAAGGGGTGGGTGATGCCCTTGGCAGCCAGTGCGGCCACGATCGGTCCAGCGACTCCCAGTTCTGCGAAATCAGGTTCTGTCTCCGCCATGTTTCAAACTCCTTTTAGCGCCTTCGCGCTCGTCATGGTCGTGAACCGGTACTCTTGAGTTATGCCCGATTCTGCCCCATTGGCCGGTAATAATGCTGCTACGCTCGCGCTTCTGGCGTTCGGCGAGCTGACCGCTTTCGAACGAATGGCCACCAACGCGACCACCGCTGTGCACATGGACGATAAAGTCACTTTGGCGCGGTTGGCCTCTCTGTCCTTTGCGAACTTCGAAGAGCTCTCGCAGCACATCAGTCGATTGGGCCAGGATGCGGTCGAGCTCTGTCAGCATTTCGAGCCGACCTTCACCGTGCTGGCTGAACGGACTCGTCCTCGTGACTGGCACGAAAGCCTCATGAAAGGATTCGTCTTCGACGGAATCATGAATGACTTCTACCGCACGGCCGTGGATGAGCTCAGCGAGCCCGGATACAGCCTGGCAATTACAATTCTTGATGATACACGTGCGACCGATTATGTGCGCAATCGCCTGACAGCCGACGTCGCCGCGGACACTCAGCTGGCCTCTCGTCTGGCGCTGTGGGGACGCAAGCTCGTGGCCGAAACTCTGGGTCGCGGACGCAACCTCCTCACCGACCCCTTCCTCGGCATCGATGAGGAAAGAGTGGTGGCCTCGATACCGGCAGTGACGGCCAATCATTCGAAACGGATGTCGGCACTGGGGCTTGTCGCCTGAGAGCGCCCGTCAACGTTGCGTGAATAGGTTCAGGGTCCGGTGATGTACCGGACCCTGAACCTATTCACGGGGAATTTACCGAGGTTCGGTGTTCACCCCCATGCGATGGTGCGTACTGTCGGTCCTTCAGGCTCCGAAGCCGACGCGGCGGGCAGCCTCGGTGCCGATCTCGACATAGGCGAGTGCGGCCGCAGGAACGAATACCTGGCGTCCCTTCAGGTCCGTGAAGGACAGCAGCGAATCGGCCTTGACGGATTCTTCGATGCGCGCGGCGAGATCCTTGGGTGTCTCGTCGGATTCCATGACGATCTCTCGCGGTGACTGCTTGACGCCGATCTTGATTTCCATTGTGCTCCTTGTGCGGATCGTGTTTGACTCGTCCTCAGCATAACGTCAGCGAGGCCGGGTTTTCTTCCCTCGTCTGGTGGGAGTTCGCAGTCACTTCGTGGTGAAGGACTGCAGTCCGCCCCAGCTCATCTGGGTCAGCAGGCTCACAGCCGTGTCGACGTCGATCTCCGGAGTCGTCTCGAGCTGTTTGACGACGACCTCGGCAGTGCCGATGAGCGTCCGGCACAGCAGCCGAGCCTGGATGTCGTCGAGGTCGGTGTAGCTCTTCAGCGCGGTCAGGACACGGGAGGCGGTCCGTTCGCGCAGACCGCGGATACGGTTCTGAGCCTCGGGTTCGTAGACATCGGAATTGAAGAGGATGACGAATTCCTCACGATGGGACACGATGAACTCGAAGTAGGAACGGTACGTGGCACGAACCTTCTCATGCGGGTCGTTCGTCGACCCGATTGCGGCATCGAGAGTCGTATCGAGGTGCGCTGCGGAATCGTCGATGAGCGCGAGGTAGAGATCCTGCTTCGACGCGAAGTGCTGATAGAGGACCGGCTTCGACACTCCAGCCGCCTCGGCGATTGTGTCCATCGAGGTGGTCCGATATCCACGGGTCGCGAAGACAGAGCGTGCCACCCCCACCAACTGGTCACGGCGCTGTTCACGGGGCAATCTTTGGTGCGGACTCGACATTCCATCATGCTACGCGAAAACCAAGTGGAGGACCTGGCAACGCGCTCGATCATGGCCACTTCGCCCCTATGTCCGTGCCTCATGATGGAATACGAGTATGGATGAAGTGACAGAGGGGATCGGCGCGAAGCTGCTCGCGGGGGAGTCGGTGACGGTCGTGGGCCGTCCCGGTACGGGCAAGACGACGATGCTCGAATCCGTCTACGCCCAGCTGATGTCATCGGTCAGCCCGTCATCGGTGCTGGTCCTCACCCCCAACCGCGATCATGCCGACGTGCTGCGCAACCGTCTCGCGGTACCCAGGGACGCGGTGCTGGCATCCGCGCCTGCGCGCAGCATCTCATCGTTCGCCTACGGAATTGCACGTGCCGCTCATACGACCCAGACCGGTGATGACCTCGAGTTCATCTCGGGCGCCGATCAGGACGTTTTCCTCGCTGATCTCCTTGCCGGGCACGAACTCGGTCATGGCCGTGGGCCCGCCTGGCCAGCTGAGATCACCGCAGAGGTGCGGTCGACCTCCGCGTTTCGGACCGAGGTCCGTGACTTCCTCAATCGGGTGATGGAGTTCGACTTCGGCGTACGGATTCCGGCCCCGAGCGCCGGCGGTGGACCGGAACAGACTCCCGAGTTCGTGTTCGACTTCGGGCGCAGCGCTCTTGACCGGGTGCTTGAACACCATCGCGATCCTCGGTGGGAGGCCGTGGCACAGGTCCTCGAGGAATACCTCGACATTATGAGCATGCCCGGCTACGGCGGCACCGACTCTGCGACGGTTCTTGCGCGGGCCGCGTTCGAAATTCTGCGTGAACCCGCCGAGGTGACCGCGGGTCGAGCGTGGACGTTCGCCCCCGATGTGGTGCCCACCGTTGTCCTGGCCGACGGTGTCCAGGACTTCCCTGCCGCAAGCTGGGGACTGCTGGAGCAGCTGCGCGAGCGCGGGAGCGCACTGGCGCTGTTCGGCAGCCCGGAGACCGTGACAGGTCGCTTCCACGGAGCCGATGCCTCGATCATCGATCGCAGCGCCTCCGACGAGCGGTTTACGACCGTGGTTCTGCCGGAGGTGAAGAATACTGCTGACGAGCTCGTTGCCGTCGGTGATGACTTCGGCCGCCGGATCACCACGAGGTGGGGGCTGCAGCACATGCCGCGCCCCGATGGTGCCGCACGCACCGGCGAGTCGGCCGATGGGATCGAACCGGTGGACGCCGGGCCGCAGCAGGGGGAAGGCGAGCCTGAGCCGGTCGCGAGCAGCCCGGACAAGGTGGAAACACATGTGTTCGAGGGCGCAGCATCGAGCTACCGGTACCTGGCCCGTCGGGTGACGAACTTCGTCGAAGACGGCCACGCGTGGTCAGACGTGGCAGTGCTGTGCCGGAACACGTCCACTGTCCGCGTCGTCGCCAATGAGCTGAGCGCCTCGGGCGTGGCAACGGCGAACATCATGCAACCGTTGAGCATCGACCCCGCCACGGCTCCGCTTCTCGAGCTGCTCGCCCGCACCCCGGATTTCGACGATGACGAATCCATCGCCGCACAGGCACTGTCCCTGGCCGGCAGCATCTACGTGCGCCTCGATCCGGTGCAGATCAGACGCTTCAAACGCGTGGTGCGGAAGCAGTTCCCCGCAGCGAAGAGCTCGAATTCTCTGGCTCAGGCGCTGCGCAGCGACATCGACGACTCATCTCCTCCGGGACTCGCCACGATCTCACGAATGCTCCATGCCGCGGCGGAGGTGGGCTCGGTTGATCCGCACGAGGCTCTGTGGGGTATCTGGGAGGCCGCCGGCATCGCAGACAAGTGGCAGACCGAGGTATTGAAAGATCCCGAGTCGGTGGCGAATGCGCACCTGGACTCCGTGCTGCGACTGTTCACTCTGGCAGAGAAGATCTCCGATCGTGGCGGGTTCACCGCACGGTCCTTCGCAGGCATTGTGGCCGAACAGGACATCGCCCAGGATTCCTTGGCCGCCCAGGCAGGCACTGACGACCTTGTGCAGGTCGGAACACCGTCGTCCCTGGCCCACCTGAGGGTCCCGCTCGTCATCATCGCCGAGGTGAATGAAGGCGTATGGCCGAACCCGAAGATTCGCGGCGGCATCCTCGGCCTCGACGACCTCAGCGCCGTTCTGCTGACCGGGGAGACCGTCACGAGTGACCCCGGTTACCACTCCCATGCCAAACGCACGAACCTGCGGGAAGAAGGAGAGCTCTTCTACACCGCTCTGACCCGTGCCGAAGAGCACGTCATCGTCACTGCGATCTCCGATGCGGAGAGCAATCCTTCCCCATTCTTCGATGTTCTCGCCGCTGGAACGGCGAAGGGCACGCAGGACGCCGACGGATACGCCATCACGCACGAAGACGAGCTCCTGCCTCTGTCGCTGGCCGAGATGGCCGCACACGCGCGGGCACGGCTGCTGAGAGCCGCCGCAGATTCCGAGCAGGAGACAGCAGCCGAGGACGTGGAGGAATGGGCACAGCTGATGGCCGCGCTGTCTGCCACCAGCTCCACGGTCGATCCGCCCGAACGTTGGCGTGAGACCGAAGACATCACCTCCGCCCAGCCCCTCTACGGTGCTGAGGACCTGGTGAAGGTCTCGCCGTCACAGGTCGAATCCTTCACCGACTGCTCACTGCGGTGGTTCCTCACCCGCAACGGCGGAGACCGGCCCGGTTCCCTGGCCCAGAGCCTGGGAACGATCATCCATGCCGCTGCAGAGAATTACCCACAGGGGCCCGCCTCGGCGATCCGAGAATTCGTCGACGAAGAGTTCAAGACGCTGGACTTCGACGCCGAATGGGAACGAGACCGCGAGCACGTTCTGGCTATGAAGATGGCCGACCGACTCGGCGAGTACATCAAGGACTCACCGGGCGAACCCATCGGAGTCGAGGCCCAGGTGTACGCCACCGGCGTCGACGAGAACGGGCAGGAATGGAAGGTCACAGGGCGCCTCGACCGCATCGAGAGAACGCCCGAGGGTATCCGGATCGTTGACTTCAAAACCGGCAAGAACACACCTACAGGCCAGGAGATGCCACGCCATGCCCAGCTCGGGGTCTACCAGGAGGCGATCAACTCCGGCTCGATCACAATCGGCGACGATCAAGTGGTCGATGCCAAGGCCTACGGTGCTGAACTCGTCTTCCTCCGATATACCAAGCAGAAGAAGAGGGAGCAGTCCGCTCTCGAGATCGATGAGGATCCAGGCTGGGCCAGAGACCTCATCAACGACGTATCCGGACGGATGCGTGCCGCGGAGTTCCCGGCACGAGTCGAACCCCAGAAATGTATGAGCTGCCCTGTCCGAACCTCCTGCCCGGCGATCGGGCCCAAGATGTTGGAAGATTCCTGATGCGCTTCTCCGCTGAGCAACTCGCCCGTCTCACCGCTGCCGATCCTGCCCAGGCCTTTCCGCCGAGTGAGGAACAGAGGATCATCATCGAGGCCGACCCGCAGCAGTCGATGAAGGTCACGGCCGGAGCCGGCTCCGGCAAGACGACCGTCATCTCCCAACGGGTCATATGGCTGGTGGCCAACGGCTTCGTCGATCCTGAAGAGATCCTCGGTCTCACCTTCACCCGCAAGGCCGTGGGAGAGCTGGGCGGCAGGATCAGGGTGCTGCTGGCCAGGCTGCGTCACAATCTGGGGCTCGGAAGTGAGATGACGTTGCCCGGGCTCGACAATCCTACGGTGTCGACCTATAACTCATATGCGGCATCGATCGTGAGCGAACACGGTGTGAGCATCGGCATCGAACCTGAGACCGTGCTGCTCGATGAGGCTGCGGCTCACACGATCGCCGGTGGAATCATCGACGCAGCGAGCACAGAGGACATTCCCGGTGACAAGGCGCGGGAGACGATGATTGCCGATATCATCGCGCTGGCGGCCGCAATGAACGATCACGGGCGCAATGTCGACGAGGTCACGGACTACCTCGACCAGTGCCTGCAGGCGCTGGTGTCGAGCAAAGGCAAACCCGTCGACCCCAGCGGCCGACGGGCGAAGCTCGAGGCGAAGATCAAGACGGCGAAGCTCGCCGACGAGTACATGGCCGCGAAGCGACGCAACCTGGCTATGGATTTCTCAGACCAGGTCAGGTTCGCCCAACGCATCCTCGACGAGGTGCCCGCCGCGCGCCGAGCTGAACAGCACCGGTGGAAGATCGTTCTCCTCGACGAGTTCCAGGACACCTCTGTTGCACAGCTGAAGCTTCTGCGCGACCTGTTCCACTCAACAGCGGTGACGGCCGTGGGCGACCCGCGACAGGCCATCTACGGCTGGCGCGGGGCGAGTGCGGACAACATGATCCGCTTCTCCTCGGACTTCCATGACGTCGAGTCACTGACTCTGAGCACAAGTTGGCGCAACGACCACAGAATTCTCACCGTCGCCAACCGCACCGCGAACGGATTGGCGGGCAGCCGGGAGACACCTCTGTCCGCGCGCACCGGCGCCGGCGAGGGAGACGTGGCCATCGACATCAGCTCTGGTGCACATGACCCCGATTTCCTCACCGTGGGACTGCGTTCATTGACCGAATGGGTCGCCAGTCTTCCCGACGGGTCGTCGACGGCGGTTCTGTGCCGCAAACGGGCACATTTCGCGCCGGTGGCCGCAGCTCTGGAGACTGCCGGCTACGCCGTGCATGTGCATGGTTCCTCCGGCCTCCTCAGCGATCCGTTCGTTGCCGACCTGCGGGCCGTGCTCACCGCAGCGGTCGATCCGATGGCCGGGGACAGTCTCATGCGCTTGATCAGCGGTCGACTGCTGGGTCTTGGCGCCACCGATATCGCAGCGCTGCAATCGTTCACCAGACGACAGAACGATTCGCGAGTCACCGAATTCCTGGGCGAGGATCCCGAGAATTCCGGAGTTGTTCCGGAGAACATCGACCAGGCGACGATCGTCGAGGGCCTCGATGAGCTCGTCGATCTCTTCGAAGCACTGTCGGGCTCAGCGAAGTTCCCCGGTGCGCGGGCGATGGTGAGCAACTTCCGCAACTCGGGGCTGAGCGAGCTTGCTCTGAAGCGTCTCGTCAGGTTGGCTCAGGCTCTGCGGCACGTGCGGTCAGGTTCGGGCACCATCGCCTCGATCATCCGTACCGCGATGACCGAGACAGGAGTCGACACCGATATCTGGGGGCTGAGCGATTCGCTGCGCAACCTCCATCGTTCGGCCATCGATTCGTTCCTCTCTGCTGCGAGCCAGTATTCGGCGGCTGATGACCAGCCATCGGTGCCCGGCTTCCTCGAATGGCTGAGCCTGATGGAAGAGAAGGACGCACTCAGCGTGGCCGAGCCGAACTCTGCGGCCGAGGCCATCGACATCATGACCGTCCACGCGTCCAAGGGCCTCGAATTCGATGCGGTGGCGGTTCCGTCGTTGGTGGTCAAGGACTTCCCGACCTCACCGCGCGACCCAGAAGGGTGGATGGAGAGGACGGCTCTGCCCTATCCGCTGCGCGGTGACCGCGCCCATCTCGTCGACTACGATCTGCGCACCGCCGACTTCGACACGAAGAAGGCTCTTGACGAATGGGTCAACGAGTTCATCAAACCCGCTATCGCCGATGCACATGAGGAAGAGGAGCGACGCCTCGCGTACGTGGCGTTCACCCGCGCCAAACACCATCTGTGGCTGGGGGCAGAGCTGATGGGCGCGCGAGCCAACCCCGACGAACCATCCCCGTTCCTGATGGAAGCGATCGAGGAACTGAACCTGGATGTCGACATGCCGGAGCCGGCTGACGAATCAGCTGAGGATCGTGTGGAGACGAGCGTCTGGCCCGTTCCCCGCACAGCCCTCGTCTCGACCGCCCGACGTGCCGCCGAATGGGTCAGTCGTGCCGCACCGACAGGACTCAGTGAACTCGCCCAGAAGCCCACCCCTGTGGGGCAGTATGCGCGTCAAGCCCTGCGAATCAGCAGCCGTCCGGAACGTGAGGGCACCGGAGCAGTCCCGGATCGGCTCTCAGCCACCGCACTCGTGTCGTGGCGTCGCGATCCGAACGACTTCATGAAGCAGACGCTGCGGCCCGTGCCCAGTCCGCCGAGCCGAGCCGCAGAGATCGGCACCACTTTTCACTCCTGGGTCGAGCAGCACTTCGGCCAGGCGAGCATCGACATCGAGGACGAGCAGCAGGTCCGGCCCATCGACACAGCGACCATTGAACGCCTGCAGCAGACGTTCATCGGCTCTGAGTTCGCGAGCAGGCATGCCGACCACATCGAAATGTCGTTCGAACTCGTCCTTGGGAGGTTCAGGGTCCCGGGCAAGATCGACGCGGTCTTCATCACCGGCGATCATGCAGAAGTCGTTGACTGGAAGACTTCGAAACTGCCCGAGGAGAAGACTCTTGAGGTGATGAAGTGGCAGCTGGCTCTGTACCGTTTCGCCATTCAGCGGGTGCATCCCGAAATCACCGAGGTGACCGGAACGTTCTACTTCGTCGGCAGCGACGACATAGTGAGATTCACCCACCTGCCGGAGGAAACCGAGATCATTGCATGGTTAGAGGCCAACGATCGCGCGTGAAGTGCTGGAAAGGGATGACCGGGTGACGAACCGGCTTCTCAGCCGTAGGGTCTGACCAGGTCATCTGATCAGATCAGCTGACAAAGTCAGGGGCGATGAGTGTCGTCTGCCGAGCCGGATTCGTCCGGTGCTGTTCCCTCATCGACGACGTCCTCTGCTTCCGAGGTCAGCTCTGTGTCTGGGGTCGATGGGGGACTGTCTTCGACCGCTTCCGGTTCCGCCGCGTTGTGGGAGAACAGAACGTCGTTGAACGAGGACAGCAGCTCGCCAGCGTCTTGGATCGCCTCTTCGTCACCAGAGTCCACCGCTTCAAGCAGCCAGTCGAGGACAGCAAACTCTGCCAGCAACTCGGCGCGTGTGATCACGTGTTCGTCGGCACGGGGCCGTGAATTGGTGTACTCACTGAAGAAGGTCGGGACTGCGGCCGGATCGATGAGCGCTGAGGCTGCGGCCAGATCAATGGCTGGATCGGAGACTCGCAGGCGCTCGATTCCAGACAGCGCGAGCACACGCTCCTGATCGGTGAAGACGCTCGTCTCATCGATTGCACCGTGAATGGGAGTGGCGAGGAAGCGCCAAAGCGAGACCTTCTCGAATTCCTCTTCCCAGTGTTGGAGCAGGCCCGCAGGCACTCGTCCGGTGGCTGCCGCCTGATCGAGTCGCTCCAAGATCTGAAATTGGAAACGCGATGGGTCTTCGACAGGGAATCCCGCCTCGGAGATCGATTCGGGCGCCGCCGAATGCAGCGTGGCAAGAGCCTGCGCCAAGGAACTCGCCCGTGCAGTGTCGGCGATGGCCTGATCGCCTACGGGGGCACCGGGCAGAGGCTCGATGAGGGTGACTGTCGTCGGTGCAGACGTGCCGAAGTAGTCGGCCTCAACCTCGGTGATGGCGCGCAGATGGGGCCAGGTGAACCCGGCATGCGGATACATCGAGTCGTAGATCCGACCAGCTTCAGCAGCAGATCCGGTGTCGGCGGAACGGTCGAGACCCGTCTGTGCCGTCGCCACCAACTGCTGCTGACCGTCGTCGACGAGAACTCTGATTCCCAGTCCCAACGACGGCAGGGGAACCCATTCCGTCGGGGAATAGTCATCGAGCATCGTTGCCGCGACAGCTGCCAACTTGAGCGCCTTGGTATTCACCCTCCCCAATCTACCGTCTGACATGGCCGAAGACCGAGGATTCGGCTGTTGAGCGTGTCAGCACCCGCGTTTCCCACGTCAGTGCCCTGCGTTATCGTGGAAGGCATGAAGCCACTGCCACCCGTGAAGCCGATGAGTCTGGCTCGCCATGGAATCGATCGTGACCATCTCTCACGGGGTCAGGACGGTGACCTGCGTGAACTATGGGCCAGCGGAGCCAGTCCCGTCTTCGAACATCGTGGTTCGCTCCTCGTGGCGGCGGGGGGACTCTTCAGCACTGAGCCGGGAATGGTTCCGGGGAAGCAGACCGAGATCTACCTGGGCCGCGATGCCGACGGCAACCGATACATCGGGGTCTCTCTCGATGACGCAGGCCGCAGCGAGCTGGACACCGCTCTGTCGACATCGCGTGCACGCGATGCCACCGATCTGCTGACCGCCCCAGGGGAAGGCATCGACAGTTCCGAACCCGTATGGTTGCCCCTGCGTCAGCTGGCTGAATCCCTCGACGACGTTCAAGTCTCCCTGGCGTGCGAGATCGTGGGACTGGGCAATTGGCATCGGGCTCACCAATTCTCGCCCCGCACCGGACGAGCGACACATCCCACGCTCGGCGGGTGGGTCAGAACAGACCCAGACAACGGAAGCGAACACTTCCCGCGTACGGATCCTGCCGTCATCGTCCTCATCATCAACACTGACGATGAGGGAATCGAAAGAGTGCTGTTGGGCAACAACGCAGCCTGGGAAGCAGACCGTTACTCCCTGCTGGCTGGGTTCGTGGAACCTGGTGAGACCCTGGAACGCGCAGTGATCCGTGAGGTCTATGAAGAGGCCCACGTCGAAGTTGAGAACCCGAGGTATCTCGGATCCCAGCCTTGGCCCTTCCCCTGCTCGCTCATGCTCGGCTTCTCAGCAGAGGCGCCAAGCCTCGAATTCGCCGCCGACGAAGCGGAGATCGCTACCTTGACCTGGTTCACTCGAGACGAGCTGCGTGCGGCCATCGAGCACGGCAAGGTCCGTGCTCCCGGACTCGTATCGATCGCCGGACAGCTCCTCTACAGCTGGCTGGACAACATTTGAACGCTCAGGCTGCAGCACTGCTCAATGCTCTCGACGAGGAGCAGAGAGAGGTCGCCACACATTTCTCCAGCCCGGTGATCGTCCTCGCCGGAGCAGGGACAGGCAAGACTCGTGCGATGACCCACCGCATCGCCTACGGCATCGCCACCGAGGTGTTTCCTCCCAACCACGTGCTGGCCCTGACCTTTACGGCCAAGGCCGCGGGTGAGATGCGGTCACGTCTGCGCGACCTCGGAGTTCCCGCGGTCCAGGCCCGGACTTTTCACTCCGCGGCACTTCGCCAGCTGCGCTTTTTCTGGGATCGATTCGCAACGGGCGATTTCCCCCGGATCATCGACAACAAGGCCGGAATCCTCGGCTCGGTGCTGCAGGGAATGGGAATCGAGACCAGTCGGGAGCTGAATCGGGACGTGGCCTCTGAACTGGAGTTCGCTGCCGCGTCTCTACTCGGAGTCGACGACTACGCGACTCAGGCAGCCGGCCGCGATCTGCCCGGCAAACTGAGTGTCGAAGATATGGTGCGCATCTTCGAGGCCTACAGCGAAGCGAAGACACGTGGCCGACTCATGGATTTCGAAGACGTGCTGCTCGTCCTCAACGGGGTGCTGGCGGAGTATCCAGCAATCGCAGCGGACATTCGCGAACAATACCGCCACTTCGTCGTCGACGAGTTCCAAGACGTGTCTCCGCTCCAATACGATGTGCTCTCACGCTGGTTGGGGCCACGCGACAATCTGTGTGTCGTCGGCGACCCAGCCCAGACGATCTATTCGTTTGCCGGTGCGGACTCCTCACTGTTGGGAACGCTCGATTCCTCGCTGCCGACGTCGACGACGATCCAACTGGTGCGCAACTATCGTTCGTCGAAGGCGATTGTGTCCACGGCGAACAACCTGCTTCGGCACACCTCCCGGACTGCGTTGACGTTGCGTACCGACAACCCAGACGGCCGACAGCCGGCCATGACTGAGTATCCGACCGACGATGCCGAAGCTGCGGGTGTCGTCAAGGCCATCTCCGCCGAGATCAATGCCGGACGGCGGCCGCGAAGCATCGCTGTGCTGTTTCGCACGAATGGTCAGAGTCCCGCCTACGAGCAAGCTCTGGCCACAGCTGGGATTCCCTATGTGCTGCGGGGTGGAGAGAGGTATTTCGCTCGCAAGGAAGTCAAAGAAGCGATTCTCATGCTCAAGGCGGCCCGTGCCACCTCGAGCGGTCGGCCCCTGCCGGAAGTCGTCGCCGAAGTTCTCATCTCCCTGGGATATTCGACCAAGCCGCCCGCAGCCGGGGCCAGCCGGCAGAAGTGGGAGTCTCTGAAGGCTTTGGTCGACTTGGCGGAGACGCTCCAGGCAGGGTCTGAACTGCCAGTGCCGTTGGAGACGTTTCTGGCTGATCTCAGCGATCGGGCCGAGCACCAGTTCGCTCCCGATATCGAAGGTGTCACCTTGGCCTCGTTCCACTCGGCTAAGGGTCTCGAATGGGACAGCGTGCACCTTGTCGGACTCAGCGAGGGACTGTTGCCGATCAGCTACGCACAGACGCCTCGAGCGATCGCTGAGGAGCGGCGCCTGTTCTATGTGGCGCTGACTCGTGCAGGTACAGACCTGAGTATGAGTTGGTCGCTGTCGCGCCACGACTCCAAGCAACGGCCACGCAAACCGTCGCGATTCCTCAGCGAACTCGGCCGTGTCGAGCAGACCGTGGGGCAGGGTCGTCGGACGGCGACATCGGTGGCGATGAACCGCTGCCGATCGTGCGGCAAGGTGCTTGTGTCCCAAGTCGATCGAGCGCTGTCGCGGTGTGCGAACTGTCCTGCCGACCTCGACCTCGAACTCCTTGACCGTCTGCGACGGTGGCGGGCCCGTGTCGGTTTGGAACAGGGGCTTCCCCCCTATCTTGTTCTCACCGACACCTCCATTTCGGCGATCGCAGAAATCAAGCCTCAGGACATGGCGTCATTGGCGCGGATTCCCGGCGTAGGTGCCACCAAGCTCGAACTCTATGGTTCAGGGTTACTGAGCCTGCTCGTCGACTAGATCGAAGTGTGGAACGGGGACGCGGCATTGGCACCGCGGGTGGAACGACAGCGGTTCCTCGGTTCCGATCCCTGTGGCCAGTGAGACCCTCCTGCGCACCGGGTCAGCGTCTGGGCACAGCAGAGAACGCCGGAGGATCTGCACGGCGTTGAGTCCGCCGAGCGCCCGTGACAGAGGGTCGCTGAGGTTGTCTCGATCCGGGAGAGCCCGGATGTGGGAGTACTGGTTCAGCCAGGAGTCATCGGCATCCTTCTGTCGCAGGCAGTCACACATGACGCAAGGCGTTGCGCCGGGACGGATGAGACCGGTGACCTCGAGAGAATATTCTCCGATCACAACCTGGCAGTGGGGGACCTCGCGATCCGTGAGCCAGGCGGCCGTGTGGAGATCCGGGACGAGGTAGGAGGTCGTGATCACCAGCGGTGAGGTCAGGAGATCAAGGTCGTCGACGTGATGGTGTGGCGCTATGGCGAAGCCGGAGGCCGACAGATATTGTTCGGTGATGGCTCTCAGCGGACCCATGACCACGACTGGTGAACCACTGAGGAGCCTCGACACACGATCGGGTGAGAGGGCGAATATCTGCGCAGTAGCCAGCAGAGATGAGCTCTTCGTCACCATTGCGGCATCGGAATCATCGGGAACCATGACGCCCGCCTCGTCGAGCAACGTTATCAGGGAGCTCGCGCGACCCAGATCAGCACCGAGATCCTGTGCACGAGAGTAGTACTGCGCCGAACCGACTCCCATTCGCAATTCCTCGATGAGAGCGACATCTGCCGGCAGAAGGCCATCGATGAGGACAGGGTCATCGACACCGAACTGGACACACGCCGACGACCGCCATGTGATCGGCACACTGGGAAAAATCCGGAACATGTCTCCACCTCGCATCGGCTGCCTCAGACTTCCACAGTAGTGAAGGTCGAAGGCGTGCGCCAGAGTCGAGGCGATTCTGTGGAAAAGCCTGTGGAAAACAGTTGAGGGCAGGCCGGAATATGCATTCCGACGTGCCCTCAACCGCTTTGAGCCCCAGGCGCTCGCGGAGACTCGTGCAGCTTCCCCTTCCGCACGCATCTCCGGGTTTTCCGGGGTCAATCATAGAACCTATTCTTCATTTGCCTCCCCGTCAATGTCGGTTCTTCCACAGGCAAGTCAACAGCGTGTGGATAACCTGTGGATATGTCGACATGAGTTGTGGAGAAAAGGTGCCTTGAATGATTGCACGATGGCCACAGAGGAGAGTGAAAGCGTAGGTCACTTCCGCTTCCCCTGCTAGCAACGCACGATCCGTCCTGTGGACAGCCTGTTGATTAAGGTGAAATATCGATACTCAGCAAACTCACAAGAAGAGGCCGGTGAATCTGCCGGCGTCGAATTTCCTATGATGGGTGTGTGGTGACTCAACAGCGATGGACCGAAGAGGACGTACTGCGGGCGATCGCCCGTGGGGAGATCGAAGTGCGCCGTTCGGCACGTCGGAAGAAGACCATCTCGGTCTCAAAGGAATTGGGGACGTATGTGCTCAGCACGCCGGTGAGATACAGCGTGGAGCACAACATCAGGTCGTTGACCAATCTGTTCAATCGGCTGGCGGCCAGGGACCATTCATCGGCGGAGGACCTCGTCGGATTGGCAGAGGAGATGAGCCGACGCTACTTCGATGGCCGCCTGCGTCCCCAGTCGATCAGATGGGTGACGAATCAGAACATCAGCCGCTGGGCATCCACAACGACCTCGTCAGGTGATATTCGGGTCTCCCACCGCCTGCAGGCGGTGCCTCGTTGGGTCTTGGAGACGGTCATCGTCCATGAGCTCGCTCACCTGCAGATCGGACCGCATTCCAAGGCCTTTCATGAACTGGCCGACAGACATCCGAGACAGGCAGACGCGAAGCACTATCTTGAAGGCTTCAGCGCGGGGGAGCAGTTCAGCCGCGGTTGATGTCGCTGACCTGCCGCGACTCCACAGCTGCCCGGTAGAGCTTCGGCAGACGGACCACGAGATCAGGCATTAGCGATGCCGGCAGAGAAGTCAGCGGGAACCATTTCACCGCCAAGGACTCCGCCGAGACCGTAGGGGCCTGGTTCACGGAGGCGAATGCTGCGAAGACCACATCGAAGTGGCGTTCGCACGCACCGAACGAAGCCGACAGGTCATGGACATGAAGGTCGATCGGGGTGGGGGAGAACCAAGACAGGTTGCTCAGTCCGCTTTCCTCCGTGGCTTCTCTGTGCGCGGCGGAGCACAGGCTGTCATCCTCGGGCTCGAGATGCCCGCCGAATTGGCCCCAAAGATCAGCCTTGCGGTGGTGGTTGAGGAGCACGGACTCGGTGTCGGGATCGATGACCAGACAACTGGCCGTGACATGCTCACCACCTGCATCGCGCCGCAGCGCGGCATCGCCGACAGTGGAGAACAAGTGGTCGAAGTCGCGCGTGAAGCCGGTTGCAGTCGGCGCAGCTCCAACCTCGGCGCGGGCGGTATCGAGACGAATCATTCAGCTCTCGCCGCGGCCGCCGGTACCATCACTGTCATCTGTGCCCTCATCGCCATCGGATTCCGAGCCGGATTCCGACTTGGAATCGGAGCCCGAGTCGGAGCTGGATTCGGAGGTCTCAGTTCCTTCGATTCCCTCGTCGAGAATGCGGCTCAGCGCCTCGTCGAGTGTCGATTCGCTGGTCCATTCGGCGTGACGACGCTCCGAGTAGCCCAAGGGATCATCGAGATCCTGTGTCGTCGGCAGAAGGTCGGGGTGTGAGAACACCTTGTCTCTGGCCTCGGTGCCGCCCTGAGTTTCGAGATACCCGAAGAGTGCGGCAGCATCGCGCAGACGCCGGGGGTTGAACTCCAGGCCCACCAGGGTCGAGAACGTCTTCTCGGCCGGACCTGCAGTAGCCCGGCGGCGGCGCAGCGCCTCCCGGATCTGATCGCGTCCTGGGAGATGCGCACATGCCGAATAGACGACCACGTCGACCCATCCTGCGATGACGGCAAGGAGGTTCTCCAGATTCGTCAGTGCCTTCTTCTGATCTTCAGTGGTCGGAGGGTTGAACAGCCCCTGACGGATGTTGTCACTGAGGTCGGAGATGTTGGACGGGTCGATCTGAGTCGCCATGTCCTCGATCTGAGAAGTATCGACCTTCAGGCCCTGTGCATAGCGAGTCAGTGCAGTCTCGACCTGGGCGCTCAACCATGGGGCGCGCTCGAACAGCGCAAGATGCGCAAGCTCTTGGGCTGCGAGGAAGATGCGAACCTCAGACGCATCGACATCGATCTCCGAGGCGAACTTCTCCACATTGGTCTCCACGAGGACCGCTGTGTCATGAGGCAGAAGTGGCAGACCCACCTCGGTGCCGGTGAGAACGCTCTCCGACAATGCGCCCACGGCCTGTCCGATCTGCATCGCGAACATCGAGTCACTCATCGAACCGAACATCGACGAGGCACCGGCGAGGATGCCCTTCATCTCCGCTGGAACCTGAGTCTCGAGGGTCTCTGTCAGGGCAGAGGACATGTTCGCCTTGATCGGGAGCACGAACTTCTGCCATCCGGGCATCGTCTCGCTGACCCACTCCGCGCGGTGACAGTGCGGGCCGTGCGATTGGACACGGAGAACTCGGTCGCTTCGGCCAGCCACAGCTCAGCCAGACGGAAGGCATCAGTCGTGGCTTTCACCGCTTCGTCTCCCACAGCGGGATCAGGACTCGGAACCGACTTCTGAGCGATCGATGTTGCCTGGGCCTGGGGATCGGCACCCTGCCCGAAGAGACCCTGCATCTGGTTCATGATGGTTGACATCATCGCCGGGTCGATCTGAAAGCCCTGCGGACCTGCATTGCCGTACTTGTCCTCGCCCTGACCGGAGCCGGGACCATTCGCTCCGAAGAGCATTCCGAAGATCTGTTCGAACGGATTCTGCTCGTTGTTGTTGTCGTCGCTCATTTTCTCAATGCCCCCAAGAATCGGTTTGTCTTCTACGTTAACGGTTCCGGATGTGGGAAGCTTCCCAATTCCGGGAGGTTTCGGAGGATGTTCGCACCAGGCGAAAGGAGTCTGTGAAACTCACGGTCAGGTTTCAACTAGACTGGTGGGGCGGTGCAGCGAAAGGAACACATGACAGATAATGCCCCTCGGGCCGTGCCGGTGCCCGCAGCACCGATGCGTGGCGAAACTCGACGACGCGCTCCACGTCTGACCACGACTTCAGGGGTCATGACATATATCCTCATCGCTCTTGCAGTTCTACTGCCAGTTCCATACATGTTGCAGCTGCCCGGACCCGTGTTCAACACTCTCGGTGACTATCAGGGTAAGCCCATGATCGATGTCTCCGGCGCCAAAACCTACCCGACCGATGGCCGTATCGACATGCTCACCGTGGCCGTGAGCGGCGGTCCGGGGCGTGACACCTACGCTTCTCAGGCACTGGGCGCTCTGCTCCACGGCAAGGAGACAGTCATCCCCACCGAGGCCTACTATCCTCTGGACACGACGCGTGAGGACGTGACCGCTTCGAACGCAGTGGAGATGTCTTCCAGCCAGGATGTGGCCGTGGCCGCAGCGATGGAACAGCTCGACAAGCCGTACAAGGTTCATCTCCTCGTCGGCGACGTGGTTCCCGATTCGCCCGCCGAGGCGGAGCTGCGCAAAGATGATCGCATCATCTCCGTCAATGGGAAGAAGCTGGACTCCGATCCGGCAGCAGCGCAGATCATGAGCGAGACGGTCCAGTCCTCCGATTCCGTGGACCTCGTCGTCGAACGCGGCGACAAGGAAGTCGATGTCGCGTTGAAGCCGGCAACGATCGATGGGCGCAAAGCCATCGGCATCAGCATGAAGCAGGACTTCGAATTCCCCGTCGACGTGGCATTCAACGTCGAAGGCATAGGCGGTCCCTCCGCCGGCACCATGTTCGCATTGGCGATCGTCGACGAACTCACCCCCGGTGCCATGACCGGTGGAAAGCACGTGGCAGGAACCGGGGAGATCGATCCTGCAGGAAATGTGGGGCCCATCGGTGGTGCCCGACAGAAGGTAGCAGCCTCGACGGCGAAGGGAGCCAAGCTCTTCCTCTCGCCCGCAGACAACTGTGCAGAGGTCATCGAAGCTGCCGATCAGTCCAAAATCACGGTGGCACGCATCGACACGCTCGATGACGCGCAGAACGCCGTGGAGCAGTACGCAGCCGGAGACACCTCGAACCTCAAGAAGTGTTCAGCCGGCGGCGCCGACAACAACGAGAAAGGGCAGTAGTGAGCTCTCCGTCCTCACCCACCTCCGCACGAATGCCGACGAACCGGCCCAGACGTTCGCCCCTGTTGCTCACTCTCGTGTCGGTGGCGATTCTGCTCGTCGCCTTCATCGCGTTCACACAGGTGTACACCGAAGTCCTGTGGTTCAAGCAGATCGACGCCTCGCAGGTGTTCCGCACTATGTGGTTCACTCGTGGCCTGACCTTCTTGGCTGGGTTCATCGTCATGGCCGTTCCCGTGTGGCTGAGCCTGCATCTGGCCTTCCGCAGCCGCCCGGTATACGCTCCGACGACTCCGCGACAGGAGAACCTCGACCGGTACCGTGAAGCGATCGAACCCCTGCGCAAGGTTGCGACATTCGCGATCCCAGCGGTGGTCGGTGTGCTCAGCGGAATCACCGCCTCGGCGCATTGGAACACTGTCCTGCAGTGGATGAATTCCACGTCCTTCGGCTCGAAGGATGCCCAGTTCGGGATGGACAAATCCTTCTTCGTCTTCGTCCTGCCGGGCCTGCGGCTCATCGGCGACCAGGTGGGGATGGCGATCCTGCTCTCTCTCGTCGCTGCTCTCGTCGGGCACTATCTCTTCGGCGGCATTCGGCCAGGCGAGCAGAAGGGCGTCATCCTCACGAAGACAGCCCAGTGGCAGTTGGGAATCACAGTTGCGGCTCTGATCCTGGTGCAGGCAGGTCGACTGTGGGTTGCCCGCTATGAGCGGCTGACGGGCACCACCGGCATCGTTCCGGGTGTGACCTACACCGACGACAGGGCGGCACTGCCAGCCATGGCCATCGTCGCAATCGCAGCGGTGCTCGTAGCGTTCCTGTTCGTCTACACGGCGTGGAAGGGCAACTGGCGTATCTCGCTCATTGCGACTGCCACGCTCATCGTCCTCGGCGGCATCTCGATCATCGCCTACCCCGCGCTGGTTCAGCAGTTCCAGGTCAGCCCGTCCCAGCAGAGCCTGGAGTCGGAATACATTCAGCACAACATCGATGCGACTCGTGACGGCTTCGACTTCGAAGACATCGACGTGACCCCCTATGAACCGAGCACGACCGGTGAGAAGGGCGCATTGCGTGCGGACGCCGAGACTGCTGCGTCGATTCGTCTGTTGGATCCGAACCTGGTTTCGGATACATTCCGCCAGCTGCAGCAGGTCAGGCCCTACTACTCCTTCCCTGAGCAGCTCGACGTCGATCGCTATAACATCGACGGCGATATGCGCGATACCGTGATCGCGGTGCGCGAACTGGCTCCGGACTCGGTGAACAACCAAAGCTGGTACAACCGCGCGATCGTCTACACTCACGGGTTCGGTGTCGTTGCCGCCAACGGCAACCAGCGCAGTCCTGATGGTGAGCCGCTGTTCATGGAATCCGACATCCCGCCTAAGGGAGAATTCCCCGAATACGAGCCGCGTGTGTACTTCGGCGAGAGTTCACCGGACTACTCGATCGTCGGCGGTGCGAAGGACGCGACTCCTCGAGAGCTCGACTACCCCTCCGATGAGGACAGCGGTTCGGGCCAGGTGAACAACACGTTCACCGGCGACGGCGGTCCATCTGTGGGAGGCCTCTTCAACCGACTGGCCTATGCACTCAAGTATCAGGATGAGCAGATCCTGCTCTCTGACGCTGTCAACGAGAATTCTCAGATCCTCTACGAGCGCCACCCACGTGAGCGCGTGCAGAAGCTGGCACCGTTCCTCAAGATCGACGGCGACCCCTATCCCGCTGTCGTCGACGGCAAGATCAAGTGGATCCTCGACGGTTACACGACGGCGAAGGACTACCCGTATTCGACCCCTCAGCCTCTGCAGGAGGCTACCGAGGATTCGGTGACGGCGACCGCGCCGAACGCCGTGGCCACACTTCCGGATGAAGAGGTCAACTACATCCGGAACTCGGTCAAGATCACGGTCGACGCCTATGACGGCTCGGTCGACATGTTCCAGTGGGACAAGGAAGACCCCGTCCTCAAAACGTGGATGAAGATCTTCCCAGACCTCATCAAACCGTCCTCCGAGATGTCGGGCGACCTGATGAGCCACGTACGGTATCCCGAAGACCTGTTCAAGGTGCAGCGTGATCTGCTCACGAAGTACCACGTGACCACAGCCAGTGAGTTCTACACCGGCCAGGACTTCTGGACCCTGCCGACGGATCCG
Source organism: Brevibacterium sp. BDJS002 (assembly GCF_028201555.1). Classification (NCBI taxonomy): domain Bacteria; kingdom Bacillati; phylum Actinomycetota; class Actinomycetes; order Micrococcales; family Brevibacteriaceae; genus Brevibacterium; species Brevibacterium sp. BDJS002. The sequence goes on from NZ_CP116392.1 coordinate 1,909,295, forward strand.
ACGAAACAGGCCAACAGCGGCCTGACTCAGCCTCCCTTCTACATGACCCTGCAGATGCCGGGGCAGAAGAATCCGTCCTTCTCCCTGACAAGTTCCTATATTCCGGCACGGTCTTCTGAAGGACAGGCCCGGAACAACCTGACCGGGTTCCTCTCAGCTGATGCTGACGCCGGCAGTTCCAAGGGCGAGGTGGCAGACGGCTACGGAAAGCTGAGGCTTCTGCAGCTTCCGCGTAACACGACGGTGCCCGGCCCCGGGCAGGCGCAGAACAACTTCAACACTGCTCCCGATGTGCAGCGCAGCCTCAACCTGCTGCGTCAGGGTGAGTCTGAGGTTCAGAACGGCAACCTGCTGACTCTGCCTGTCGGCGGCGGTCTGCTCTACGTCCAGCCCGTCTACGTCCGGTCCGCCGGCGATACGTCCTACCCGCTGCTTCAGCACGTGCTGGTGGCCTTCGGTGAGGACATCGGATTCGCTCCGACCCTTGACGAGGCTCTCGACCAGGTCTTCGGCGGCGATTCCGGCGCCAAGGCCGGTGACGCAGGCACCGAGGACAGCGGTGCTGCAGGTGAGTCCGGTGGGTCAAGCAGCGGAGGCGACTCCGCCGCGGCGCCGAAGGATGACCAGAACCTCAATGAGGCGCTGCAGGAAGCCAAGAAGGCAATGGAGGATTCCGATGCAGCCCTCAAGGAGGGTGACTTCGAGGAGTACGGTAAGGCCCAGGACCGTCTGAAGAATGCGATTGAAGATGCGGTGGCAGCCGATCCTTCACTCGCCGAGGATGGTTCGAAGGATGGGGCGTCTGCTCCAGCCAGTGCTCCGGCTGATGAAAGCGGAGGCAACTGACGCCGGGCAAGGTCGACACTGAATGAGACTCAGGCCTCTGGGATCCGATCGGATCCCAGAGGCCTGAGTCATCTGTTCAACGGCGGTATTCGGGCCTGAGCGCGGGGGAGCGGCCGATCTGCCGTGAAGTGTTCAGTTCGCGAAGTGGCCTTCGAGGTCATCGACGATCTGGCCGGCTCCGATGGGGCCCAACCCGAGGAACCACACATCGTCGTCGACGCGGAAGGCCCTATCGTCCTCTACGGCCGAGAGACTCTTCCACTGGCTGCCGGAAAGCGCCGCAGTCTCACCGGTGGCATCAGGGTCGCCGTAGCTGGTGTAGAAGACATAGTCGCCACCGGCCTGATCGAGGTTCTCTGGGGAGATCTCGACTGCGAGCTCTTCGACGTCCTGTGCTTTCGGGCGAGCAAGTCCTGCGTCGTCGAGGATGACTCCGATGAGCGATTTATTGCCGTAGAGTCGCAGGCGCTGCGGCATGAAACGCACCAGTGAGATCGTCGGGTTGCCTTCGACTCCAGCATCGAGTTCGTCGGTGGCCGTGGCGTAGCCGTTGAGCACGTCAGTCGCTTCCGTCTCCATTCCCAGAGCCTCCCCGACGAGCATGAAGTTCTCTTTCCAAGGGAAGCCCGGGCGAATCGAGAACACCGTGGGTGCGATGGAATCGAGTTCGTCATAGAGCTGATCGGCGCGCAGCTGACTGCCGAGGATCAGGTCCGGTTCGAGCGCGGCAATCGCCTCCAGATCGAGTTCGTTGATCGTTCCCACCGTGTCGACGCCTTTGACACGGTCGGCCAGATAGGACGGGACGGGGTTTGCTCCCTCGGTCGTGACCATACCGACAGGTGTGATGCCCAGGGAGAGGACATCGTCGAGTTCTCCGGTATCCAAGACGACGACCCGCTGGGGCTTCTCAGCAATATCGGTTGTGCCGTTGGCATGTTCGATCGAACGCGGGAAGGCTCCGGGGTCGGCATCGCTGCCCAGCTTCGCAGTCTCCTCATCCGCGGTGGCAAAGGCCTTGCCACCTGTGGCGACATCCTTTTTGCCTGTGCCCTCATTCTTGTCGTTGTCGGTGCCTGGAGAGCAGGCGGTAGTGAGGAGGAGGACGGACAACGCCGTTGCGGCCATTGCTCGGGCGTGGCGGGAAGAAGAGTTCATAAGGTAAGCATAACCTTCCCATGCGCTGCCCGAGATTCGCGCGCAGCAGGACCGATCGACCTTGTCGTCTGTCACTGAGATTCAATTGAATGAGAAGAACCCCTATCCACTGGATAGGGGTTCTGCCACTTTCGTGGCGGGGGGAGGATTTGAACCTCCGACCTCCGGGTTATGAGCCCGGCGAGCTACCGAACTGCTCCACCCCGCGGCGTTTGATTACTTGGTAAATACTACGTCCTCGCAAGTCAGAAGCATAATCGGCCTGCGATCCGATCGCAGCTGCACGTGATTGGTGCAGCCTTGGCCGTCGGGGACCCAATCGGGGGAAGGCTTGGACGGGAGGGGCCTGACCGTGAGCGGTCAGGCCGGAAAAGAAAAGTGCCACGACATCGAATCAACGATGTCGCGGCACTTTCGCAAACGTGGCGGGGGCAAGATTTGAACTTGCGACCTCCGGGTTATGAGCCCGGCGAGCTACCGAACTGCTCCACCCCGCGTCGTGTTCTTTACTTTACACGAGCAGTTTCCTGCAGGCCAAACCGAAGCCGCGTGACGTCTGCCACATGGACACCTGCCGTTCACCCCGGGTGCCCAAAGTGAAAGAAGTTCGGCAGCGGACTTGCACATGGTTGAAACATAAACTATAGTCATTCCTGTACTTCAAATTTCAACTAAAGGAGAAATCATGACTGCTCTTCCACAGGGACTCACCGCAGGAATCTGGAACATCGACCCCGTGCACTCCGAGTTCACGTTCACCGCTCGCCACGCTGGCGTCTCGAAGGTCCGCGGACACTTCGAAGATATCGCCGGCAGCGTCACCGTCGGTGAGACCCTCGAGGACAGCGTGGTCGCTGCTGAGGCGGACGTCGAATCGATCTCGACCCGCAATCCTCAGCGCGACGGTCACCTCAAGAGCGGTGACTTCTTCGAGGCTGAGAACAACCCCAAGCTGACCTTCAAGTCCACCGGGATCAAAGCCACGAGCAACGATGAGTTCGACCTCGTCGGAGAGCTCACCATGCGCGGAGTGACCAAGGAAGTCACCTTCTCCACCGAATTCAGCGGAGTCGCCACCGACCCCAACGGAAACCAGGTTGCTGGCCTCTCGGCATCGTCCAAGGTCGACCGCAAGGACTTCGGTATGGAGTTCAACGCTGTTCTCGGCGGCGGCGAGCTGCTGGTGTCGAACAAGATCAAGATCGAACTGGAACTCGAACTCGTCAAGGCCTGAATCCTCTGACACTGTCCCGGCGCCTCGGCGCTGAGAAATCGATTCTCGGGCAGGGCTGACGAATAGAGCAGGGGGCGGACCGCAGCAATGCGGTCCGCCCCCTGCTCTATGTTCTTCCGTCAACGCATTCTGTTCCGTGCTCACGGAGCAGAATGGGTGTTCAGGCGCGGACGCGCAGTGCATTCGGGTTGAGTCGCAGCTCGGAGGCGAGCTGGTTGAACAGCTGCGCCCCTCGCTCAACATCGGCAGGCGACTTGCAGAACGAATAGCGGATCGATGATCTGTAGGCAGTGTGTGCAGGTGAGCCCTGCCTGCACAGCGCAGGTACTGGTATTCCGACGAGCGAATAACGTCGGGCCAGCAGCTCATTGAGTGCAAATGCGTCCAGATCTGTCAGAGCCGAGAAGTCGACGACAGTGAAATATCCTGCGGCCGGAGTCGATGCGATGACTCCGGGGACGGCTCGGCAAGCCGGCACTAGTACCTCGGCTCTTTCCTGCAAGGACTTCCGGTTATCGGAAATGAAGGTCGAATCCCCGGTCAGCGTGCGCGCCAGCCCGATCTGCATGGGGCCGCTCGCTGTGAAGGTGAGGAACTGTTTGACCGCTTGAATGGCCTCTCTGACCTCTGGCTCGGCGATGACCCACCCGATCTTCCATCCCGTCGCGTTCCATGATTTCCCGGCTGAGGAGACTGTGACGGCTCGTGCACTGTCCTCAATTGCAACGGCCGGAGGCACATGAGGTGTGTCATCGAGAATCAACTGCTCATACACCTCATCGGTGAGGACCCAGGCATCGGCCTTGGCCGCAGCGTCGCCGATGCGAGCCAGATCCTCTCTGCTGAACATGAAGCCGGTCGGATTGTGGGGTGTGTTGACGAGGATGATCGAAGGGGCGGACTCGGGTGCGGCCACAGCGTCCTCGAAGCAGGCCCAATCAGGTGCGAATCCTCCTTCTCCTGTCGGCAGGATCGGCACGGTGACGAGTGTTCCGCCCGCGGCGGCGATCGCGGCCGGGTAGGAGTCGTAGTACGGCTCGAAAGCGAGAACGGTCCCACCTCGGGGGAGCAGAGCCAAGATCGCTGCGGTGAGGCCCTCTGTCGCCCCACACGTATAGAGCACCTGCTCTGGAGACACCTCTTGGCCGAAATCGTGATGTCGTTGTTCGGCCACGGCCTCAAGCAGTGATGGAAAACCCTGCCCGGGAGCGTACTGGTTGTAGCCTTCCCGCATAGCCTGGGCAGCGGCGTCGATGAGCTCAGGCGGAGCATCGGTGCCTGGTGCTCCCTGTCCCAGATTCACTGCCCCGGTCTGGGCAGCGAACGCTGTCATCTGACCGTAGATCGTTTCGCCGATTGTTCCGTCGGCATTGATCAGGCCGGCTGCATCAGCCATCGAATGCCACAGATCGGCACGCATCACATCGGGCATCTGTCTTCCTCTTCTTCAGCGAATTCTGGGCGGTTGTTCGTACTCAGGCCTGCGCGTCGGTGCGAACCGTCGCGGGCGCGACTCGGCCAAGCCGATCAAGGGCAGATTCGTGCAGCCGGGAGTTGCTGGCGAGAGCGTTGCCGCCGAAGGGACCGTCGATTCCGGCGGTGTTGGTGAAGGTTCCGCCCGCTTCGAGAACGATCGGGACCAGCGCGCCCATATCGTAGAGTTCCAACTCCGGCTCGCAGGCGAGGTCCACTGCTCCCTCGGCCAGGAGCATGTATGAGTAGAAGTCGCCGTAGCCTCGAGTTCGCCACAGGGAATCACAGAGGTCGAGGAACTCATCGAGGACCCCCAGCTGCTTCCACCCTGACAGTGAGGCATAGGACATCGATGCGTCTTCGAGGGAATCGACGGCAGACACGTGTATCTGTCTAGCCGGTTCCCCCAGCGCCGAGGTGAAGGCTCCGTGACCAGCCTCGGCCCACCAGCGGCGGCCCAAAGCGGGCGCTGAGACTACGCCGAGGAGCGGCGTCTGTCCATCGTAGAGCGAGATCAGAGTCGCCCAGATGGGCACTCCTCTGACGTAGTTCTTCGTGCCGTCGATCGGATCGATGATCCACCGCCTCGGCGAGGTTCCGTAGGATCCGAATTCTTCGCCGAGAACGCTGTCATCCGGACGCTCACGCTTGAGCCTGTCCACGATAGCCGCTTCTACGGCCCGGTCGCATTCGGTGACGGGGGTCAGGTCGGGTTTGGTCTCGACGGTGAAATCCTGGGCCACGAAGTGACGGTAGCTGATGGAATCCGCGAGGTCGGCGAGTTCGGTTGCCAGGTCGAGATCGTTCATAGCTCCACCTTATCCAGTCGTGGGCAGCAGCCTGCGCAGTGACTCCAAGCGTGAGACTCCACCAGGGCCCGCCTTGCCGTCGCTGACCCAGGCATCGAGTCGACAGCCCGGTGCGTCTGCCTGATGGGTGCAGCCGCGTGGACACTCTGCAGTGGCCTCGACGAGCTCTGGGAATGCCGAGATCAGCGTGTCCCGATCGACGTGTGCAAGTCCGAAGCTGCGGACTCCCGGGGTGTCGACGAGCCAGCCTCCTCCGTCCAGTGGGAGGCAGATCGCCGAGGACGAGGTGTGTCGGCCGCGCCCGGTCACATCATTCACGTGGCCGGTAGCTCTGTCTGCGCGGGGGACCAGAGCATTCATCAGGGTAGATTTGCCGACGCCGGAGTGTCCGATCAACACGCTGATCTGCCCGTGCAGGCGATCGAAGACAGTTGCATCCGTGAGTCTTCCGTCAGGGCTGAGTCCCGAGGAGATGATCTCGATTCCAGTCGCCGAGAACCGTCGAATGATCTCATCGGCTGGTTTCAGATCGGTTTTGGTGACGATGAGCAGGGGAGTGATCCCGGCATCGAAGGCCGCTGTCAGGGCACGATCGATGAGCCCGAACGAGGGTTCGGGATCTTCTGTTGCGGTGACGATGCCCATGACATCGACATTGGCGACGATCACGCGCTCGGTCGGATCGGTGTCATCGGCGCTGCGGCGCAGCAGAGTGCGTCGCTTCGTGATTTCGACCAGTCGCGCCAGGGAGCCCTTGCTGCCTGAGGTGTCGCCGACGAGTTTGACGATGTCACCAGGGACCACAGCGTCTTTGCGCAGGTGGGAAGCCCTTACTGCCGTAACCCTGGAAGTGGCGGCATTCGACGCGGAGACATCCGTGCCCCTGCCTTCGGCGACGACGACACGATAGCGTCCGCGGTCAACGGCAGTGACGAGTCCCTCGATGGCTGCATCGTGGTTCGGTCTGTTCTTCGTCCGCGGTCTGGAACCGCGTCTGTTCGGCCGAGGACGGTAGTCCTCGTCGCGGTAGATCCGTGACATCTCAGGCCAGCCGACTCAGCATGGCTTCCCACAGCTGGGTGAATTCCGGCAATGTCTTCGCCACGGTGTCGGCGTTTTCGATGACCAGCCCGTCAACGCGGAGTCCCAGAAGGGCACCGGCCATGACCATTCGGTGATCGTTGTACGTATGCCACAACCCGGAGTGTGGATTTGCGCCGGTGATCGTCAGAGACGTCGGCTGCTCAACGACGTGAATGCCGATGGCACTGAGCTCGCGGTGCAGCGCAGAGAGCCGATCAGTCTCATGTCCGCGGAGGTGGCCGATGCCAGTCAGCCTTGAGGTTCCCTCGGCCATGGCTGCCAGGGCGGCAACGACTGGTGTGAGTTCGCCGATGGCGGAGAGGTCGAGGTCGACGGCCTGCAGAACCTTCGGTCCTTGGACCCGGAGACCGTGTCTGTCCAGGGTCACGGTGCCGCCGAATGCTTCGACGATGCTTCGGAACCCATCGCCGGCCTGGGTTGTATGCGCCGGCCAGTCGAGGACGGTGACGTCTCCCTCAGTGGCCAGAGCGGCAGCGACGAAGGCCGCAGCATTGGATAGGTCGGGTTCGACCTGGACATCGAGCCCGCGCGGCAGTCCCGGTTCGACGATCCAGTGTTCAGGTTGCGGTTCTGTGACGTCGACCCCGGCATCGGCGAGGACTTCCAGCGTCATATCGACGTGGGCCCGGCTGGGCACGGTCTCGCCGCGGTTGACGAGTTCGATTCCCAGGGGCATGGCCGGAGCAGTCAGCAGCATCCCCGAGACGAACTGGCTCGAGGCGCTGGCATCGATCTCGAGGTGTCCACCGCGCAGGTGGGACTGAGCGTGGATCGTCATCGGCAGCAGATTGTCTTCTGCAGTGATGGAGACGCCGAGGTGGGTCAGAGCGTCGATGATCACAGACATCGGCCTGACTCTGGCCTGTGCGTCACCGTCGAGGATGACCTCTCGTCCGGTGGCGGCAGCGAGTGGGGGAACGAAGCGCATGACGGTTCCAGCCAGGCCGCAGTCGATGGTGATCGGGGGACCTTCGCGCTGTGCGGAGAAGTCGATGGGTGTGATGTGTAGGCTGCCGTCGACCTCGTCGATGTCGGCACCGAGAGCTTTCAGCGCCTCAACCATGAGCAGCGTGTCACGGCTGCGCAGCCATCCTCGTATGACCGAATTCGACTCAGCCAGTGCAGCAAGGACGAGATAGCGGTTGGTCAGAGACTTCGAGCCGGGAACGCTGACAGTGGCAGTGACGCCGCCACCGGCGACCGGCGCAAGCCAATCGCCGGTGGCGGGTGCGGTGAGATCGGGTGTGTCAGTCAACGCCAAGCGCACTCATCGCTTGCTTGGAGGTGTCTTCGACTGAGGACCAGAGATCTTCAGCAGCATGCTGTGTTCGCCACCAGAGTCCTGGCTTACCTGCCGTGTCGACGCTGGCCAGCAGTGCGCCGCCGAGCATCGAGGTGCGAATCAGCGTGCGCTCAGTGCGTGCCCGCTTGTCGTCCTTCGACGTGGTCTTGTCCGCTGCGATGCGCTCACCGACGGTGTCGAGGAGGTAGGTGCCGACGAGGATCGTGGCACTCACACGCGGGAACCGACCGATGGCCAACAGCGATCCCGCAGCGACCTGAGCCGCTCCGGTGGCGCGTGCCAGGGTAGGAGCATCGATGGGCACATCGATCCGTTTGCGCGCCATATTGAGCAGCGGGCCGATCGATGCGGCCGCAGCTTCTGGTCGACGCAGACGGTCGACGCCGTTGCTGATGTAGCCGGCGGCCAGCATGGGCCGTGCGAGGAATCTGATTGGAGACACTATGGTCCTTCCTACGTGTCGGGCATCTCACTGGCAAGCATAACGGTTGTCCGGGAATAGTGGGGGCTCGCCCCGGTGTTGAATCAGAGAATACGCACCGGTGAGGGTCAGCCTGGCCGGTGTCGAGTCGATAGGCAGAAGGAGAAGTCTGTGAACGCCACTGCCGTCCTGGAGAGAACGGGCGTACCATTGACTACGATGACCGAATCAGTCAAAGAAGTCCCCGAGACCAAGGCCGAGCGTTCGGCCCGTTTCGAGCGTGACGCTCTGGAGTATCTCAATCAGCTCTACGCAGCTGCGCTGCGGATGACCCGCAACCCTGCCGATGCCGAAGACCTCGTTCAAGAGGCGTACGCGAAGGCCTATGCGGCGTTCCATCAGTACAAGCCGGGAACCAACCTCAAGGCATGGCTGTACCGGATTCTCACGAATACTTTTATCAACAACTACCGGAAGAAGCAGCGGCAGCCGCAGGAACACGGCGGTGAGGATATCGAGGACTGGCAGATTGCCCAAGCGGCGAGCCATTCCTCCTCGGGTGGTCGCTCAGCGGAACTCGAGGCCCTTGATCATCTTCCGGACTCTGATGTCAAGGATGCGTTGTCGGAGCTGCCTGAAGACTTCCGCATGGTTGTCTACTATGCCGATGTCGAAGGTCTGCCCTACAAGGAGATCGCTGAGATCATGGATACACCCATCGGCACCGTGATGTCGCGTCTGCACCGTGGTCGGCGTCAGCTGCGAGACATGCTGGCAGACTATGCAGCCGATCGTGGCTTCTCCAAACCTGTGGGAGGTGCAAAATGAGCGATGAATGCTGTGAGAACGTGCGCGCTGAATCTCTGATGCGCATCTATCACTATCTTGACGGTGAGCTGACGACGACAGAGATCCGAGAGATCTCTGTGCATCTCGAACAGTGCCCGTCGTGTCACGACGAATATGAGATCGAAGCTCTGCTCAAGGAACTGGTGCGCAGGTCCTGCAGTCGGGAGCAGGCGCCGATGGGTCTGCGGGAGAAGATTCGCCAGCGGATCGCCACCGAACAGACGGTGTGGCCGGGCGCCGGAGCCTGATCGCCTGATAGAGGCAGCAGAAGAGGGCGGGGAGAATGATCATTCTCCCCGCCCTCTTCTCATGTCCTGATTGATTCGAAAGAATCAGCCGTTCGGACGCTTACCATGGTTCGCGTTGGAACGACGACGGTCGTGACGCTTGCGGCTGCGCTTGCTCATAATTACAACTCCTTCGCTAGATGCTTCATTCTTTCATGACCACTGTGCCTGGGCAAAGTGTCGCTGCTCGACGGTGTTCAGGAATCGCCCATGGCGTCCTGGACTCCCAGCCATGGGAACCAACCACGGTGCAACACCAGCCACGCGAGGAGACCGTAGCCTTCCTGAGCCGGAAGATGGTCTCGCGAGGATGAGATCTCACGCTGCCACACGGGATGACCCAGCAGCGGGGTGAACGTATCGACATAGGCGATGCCCCGTCGTTTTGCGACATCTGAGAAGCTCGTGTTGAGTTCAGCGATCCCGCGGTTTCGGTCGGAGTTGTACTCCGGGGGAGGACCGATGACGAAGGCCGACACCTTCCGGGCCAACGCCTCGTCGAGCACGTTGGCGACATCGAGCCGGGCCCGGGCAACGGACCGACCGGAATCGAGATCGCCGGAACCTAAAGCCAGCACCAGGCGATTGTCGCCGTCGGAGGTGAACCTCAGAGACGCCTCGGCGATGGTGCGAGCATGCAGACCTGAGGAGTCCTCGTGCGGAACTGCCAGAGGAAAAACTCTGAGATCGGGCAGGCTGGGAAGCGTCCTGGCGGTGACACGTCCTACCCACCCGAGGCCACGGCCATCACCGTGACCGGCGACCAGAGGGCCGCCGACCACAGCAACGGTCGTCGGAGTCACGGAGCTCACCGGCGGAAGATCCTGTCGATGACTTCCTGCTGCTGGACTTCATGGACATGCTTGAGTCCGGTAGCAGTGGCAGCCGATGCTGGGCGTGAGATCACGGAGATCTCACGATCGCCCAGGAGCTGCGGCATGTTCAGTGCCATGAACGGCCAAGCGCCCTGGTTCTCAGGTTCTTCCTGGGCCCAGACCAACTGTGCACCGGCAGGGTACCGCTCGAGCAGAGCCTTGATGGAGTCCTCGTCGAGGGGGTAGAGCTGTTCGACGCGGACCAGGGCCGTCTTCTTGTCTTCGCGCTTGTCGCGCTGCGCCAACAGGTCCCAGTAGAGCTTGCCGGAGACCATCACGACGCGGTCGACCTGATCGGGATCGACGACGGAATCATCGATGACGGGCTGGAACGTTCCCGAGGTGAAGTCCTCGGGTGAGTTCGCAGCGGCCTTGAGTCGGAGCATCGACTTCGGGGTGAAGACGATGAGCGGACGCTTGTTCGTCGTCATCGCGTGACGGCGCAGCAGGTGGAAGTACGATGCGCCATTCGACGGCAGTGCCACCGTCATGTTCGACTCGGCGCACAGCTGCAGGTAGCGCTCGATGCGAGCCGAGGAGTGGTCGGGTCCCTGTCCCTCGTATCCGTGAGGCAGGAGCATGACGACTCCGGAGTTCTGCTGCCACTTCTGCTCTGAGGACGAGATGAATTCGTCGATCACAGACTGAGCACCCTGAGCGAAGTCACCGAACTGGGCTTCCCAAGCGACCAGGGCGTCCTTGCGCTCGACCGAGTAGCCGTACTCGAAGCCGACCGCAGCGTACTCGCTGAGCAGCGAGTCGTAGACCCAGAACCGTGCCTGCTCGTCACTGAGGTTCTGCAGCGGTGTCCACTCGTTGCCGTTGACGGCATCGATGAGCACCGAATGACGCTGCACGAAGGTGCCGCGACGCGAATCCTGACCGGCGAGCCGAACAGGAATCCCGTCCATGAGCAGCGACCCGAAGGCCAAGAGCTCCGCGAAGCCCCAGTCGATGCCGCCCGACAGCGACATCTCCTTGCGCTTCTCCAGGAGGGCGCGCAGCTTCTTGTGGATCGTGAAGTTCTCGGGAACATCGGCGAAGGTCTGACCGATGTGCTGCAGAGTCTCCGAGCTGATTGCCGTCTCGGCGTTGTTGTATGCCTCGATGTCGCTGGGCACGTGTGGTGCGTTGAATGCATCGCCGTCGTAGGATCCGGTCTCGGCTTCCTTGGTTTCGGCGAACGCCGATTCCAGCTTCGACTGGTAGTCCTTGAGGGCTTCGCTCGCCTCGGCGTCGGTGATGCACTTTCTGCCCACGAGCGACTCGGTGTAGAGCTTGCGCACCGAGCCCTTCTTCTCGATGAGGGAGTACATCAGCGGCTGCGTCATCGATGGGTCGTCGCCCTCATTGTGTCCGCGACGGCGGTAGCAGACGAGGTCGATGATGACGTCGCGGTTGAATTCCTGACGGTACTCGAACGCGAGTCGTGCGGCCCGCACGACGGCCTCGGGATCATCGCCGTTGACGTGGAAGATCGGGGCGTTGATCGACTTCGCGACGTCGGTGCAGTAGAACGACGAGCGAGCTGAGGCCGGAGGCGTGGTGAAGCCGACCTGGTTGTTGATGATGATGTGGATGGTTCCACCGGTGCGGTAGCCGCGCAGCTCCGAGAGGTTGAGCGTCTCGGTCACGACTCCCTGACCGGCGAATGCCGCGTCACCGTGGACGAGGACGGGGAGGACGGTGTATCCGGCCTCGCCCTGGTCGATGAAGTCCTGCTTGGCGCGCACGATCCCCTCGAGGACCGGATCCACGGTCTCAAGATGGCTGGGGTTGGCGGCGACGTAGACATCGGTGGAGTTGCCGGCGGGGGAGGTGAAGGATCCTTCGGTGCCCAAGTGGTACTTGACGTCGCCGGAGCCCTGGACGCTGTCCGGGGACATGGTTCCGTCGAACTCCCGGAACATCTGCGCGTAGGACTTGCCTGCGATGTTGGTGAGCACGTTGAGACGTCCACGGTGGGCCATGCCGATGGCGACCTGTTCCATGCCGGTGTCTGCCGATTGGTTGAGCACCTCGTCGAGGAGGACGATGGCTGATTCGCCGCCCTCGAGGCTGAAGCGCTTCTGTCCGATGTACTTCGTCTGCAGGAAGGTCTCAAACGCTTCGGCTGCGTTCAGACGGCCCAGGATGTGGCCCTGCTCGGAGCGTGTGAGCTCCTGGTGGGGTACCTCGATCTTGGCCTGGAACCAGCGACGCTGCAGCGGATCGGCGATGTGCATGTACTCGAAGCCGATTGTGCGGCAGTAGCTCTCGCGCAGGAGGCCGAGGATGCTGCGGAAGGGCATCATCGGCTTGGCGCCGAAACCACCGGTGGGGAACTCGCGTTCGAGATCCCACAGGGTCAGACCGTGCTGATTGATGTCGAGGTCAGGGTGTGAGCGCTGCCGGTAGACGAGCGGGTCGATGTTGGCCATGAGGTGGCCGCGTGTGCGGTAGGCATCGATGAGCTCGATGACGCGCGCGGTCTTGTTGACATCGTCCTGATCTTCGGCAGAGACGTCGGGGACCCAGCGCACGGGCTCGTAGGGCAGACGCAGCGATTCGAAGACATCGTCGTAGAAGCCGTCCTCACCGAGGAGGTAGCCGTGGATGAGCTTGAGGAACTCACCGGAGCCTGCGCCCTGGATCACGCGGTGATCATAGGTGGAGGTCAGCGTGAGCACCTTGGACACAGCCAGCTTGTTGATGGTGTTCTGGCTGGCACCCTGGAACTCTGCCGGGTAGTCAAGCGCTCCGACGCCGATGATGCAGCCCTGGCCCTTGGTCAGACGCGGCACTGAGTGCACGGTTCCGATTCCACCGGGGTTGGTCAGTGAGACAGTGGTGCCCGCGAAGTCATCAGCGGTGAGTTTTCCCTGCCGTGCCTTGTCGACGAGACCGTCGTAGGCGTCGACGAACTGGCGGAAGGTCAGGGTTTCGGCCTTCTTGACGTTCGGCACCAGGAGGGTGCGCGACCCGTCCTTCTTCGGGACGTCGATCGCGAGACCGAAGTTGATATGCGCGGGGGAGACCATGACCGGCTTGCCGTCGCGGATGTCATAGGACACGTTCTGCGAGGGGAAGTTCTGCAGCGCACGGATGACGGCGAAGCCGATGAGGTGGGTGAAGGAGACCTTTCCACCGCGGGTCCGCTTGAGATGGGAGTTGATGACGATGCGGTTGTCGATGAGAGCCTTCGCCGGCAGTGCTCGCACGGACGTGGCCGTGGGAACCTCGATCGAATCGTCCATGTTCTTGGCGATCAGCTTCGCCGGACCGCGCAGCGGAGTGACGGTCTCTTCGGGAGCCGGCTTGGGCTCGGTATCCTTCACGACGACCTTCGGCACGGACTTCGTCTCTGCCTTCAGGGTCTCGGTCTGAGCCGAGGAAGGGGAGACTCCGCGGGGACTGTCATCTGGCACGGTGTCTGCCTTCGAATTGGCAGACTTGTCTGCGGATTTCGCGGCGGCCTTGGGCGCTGCTTTGGAGTTTGACTTCGCAGCCGGCTTGGCGCTGGACTCTGCGGCGGGTTGGGCCTTGGCAGTCTTCGCTGCTGCTCCATCCCCGTTCTTTTCGTACTTGTCGAAGAACGGCCACCATGACTGGTCGACGGAGTTCTTATCGGACTTGTACTGCTCATACAATTCCTCGACCAACCACTCATTCGACCCGAAGTCGTCGACGGTGCGGTTCGGAGTATTGACGGACACGGCGTTGATCGCCTACTTCCTGATTCAAGAATTGCTGCTTAACGACATCTCCAGCCTAACGCGATGTGCCCACGTATGTCCGCATAGGGGACAATAGTGTTATGCGTTTCATCTCAAATGACCCGAATAATGATCTGACCTACTCGGATGTGTTCCTGGTTCCGAACTCGTCCTCACTGACCTCACGCTTCGACGTCGACCTGTCGACGACCGATCCGACAGGCTCGACAACGCCGATCGTGGCCGCAAATATGACCGCCGTCTCCGGACGTCGGATGGCAGAGACGATGGCCCGCCGAGGCGGTCTTGCCGTATTGCCGCAGGACATTCCTTTGAGCGCGGCTCAGGACACCATCAAATGGGTGAAGGGGCGGGATCGCGTCTTCGATTCGGCGCTGCGCTTCTCCCGCGACGACACTGTGCTGAGCGCCTTGCACGTTCTGGCCAAGCGCGCCCACGGCTTCGGCGTCGTCGTCGACGAGGCCGGCAAGCTCGAAGGGGTGATCGATTCAGCGAACCTCAAGGACGTCGACCGGTTCACCTCGGTGTCCGAACTCCTCGAGGCGACACCGCATGTGATCAGGTCCACAGAAGTCGACTGGTCAGACGACGCACAGCTGGAGTCGCTGTTCGAGACCATGAACGAGTCCAGGACACCGTTCGCCGCCGTGGTCGATGATGAAGACAGAGTGCTGGGGTCGCTGACTCCCAAGTCGCTGCTGCGGTCGTCGATCTACGCGCCCAACCTCGATGATCAGAACAGACTGAAGATCGCAGTCGCGGTCGGAGTCAACGGCAATGCCGTCGAACGCGCCTCGGCGCTGGTCGCCGCTGGTGCCGATGTCCTCGTCGTCGACACCGCGCACGGGCACCAGGTCAAGATGCTCGATACTCTGAGCTCGATTGCAGCCGCAGACCTGGGAGTGCCCATCGTCGCCGGCAATGTCGTCACTGCTGACGGTGTTCGCGACCTCGTGTCGGCGGGTGCCCAGATCATCAAGGTCGGAGTCGGTCCCGGTGCCATGTGCACCACGCGCATGATGACAGCAGTCGGCAGGCCGCAGTTCTCTGCGGTTCGCGAATGCGCCGAGGCGGCCCGAGAGTTGGGTGCGCATGTGTGGGCTGATGGGGGAGTGCGCTATCCCCGCGATGTGGCCCTGGCCCTGGCTGCAGGAGCATCGCAGGTCATGGTCGGCTCGTGGTTCGCCGGGACCCATGAGTCCCCGGGAGACCTTCTCGTCGATGGAGAGGGCCGCCGATACAAAGAGAGCTTCGGCATGGCCTCGGCACGAGCAGTGGCGAACAGGACGCGCACCGAGTCTGCCTTCTCCCGGGCACGCAAGGGCCTGTTCGAAGAGGGCATTTCTTCGTCGACGATGTACATTGACCCAGAATCTCCTGGAGTCGAGGACCTGCTCGACGGCATCACTTCGGGCGTGCGCAGCTCATTCACCTATGCAGGAGCCCGCAGTCTCGCGGAATTCGCGGACCTCGCCACGGTCGGCGTCCAGAGTGCGGCCGGATATGACGAGGGCCGACCCTTGTCACGGAGTTGGTAAGATCAAAACATGCACAGTGACAGTCCCAGCCGGCGGGAAGCCGGCGCCCCAGACGACGACCCTCACCCCCTGAGGCTCGATCGCAACACTCACTGTGATCTCCTGACCGTGAACGGCAGGGATCGTCACTGATGGAATGGTTCTACCTCGCGTTAGCGCTGATTCTCATCTGCGGCACTGGCGTCTTCGTCGCTGCCGAGTTCTCTCTCCTCACGCTCGACCGTCACACCGCCGACAAAGCGGTGGAGGACGGTGTCGTCGGAGCTAAGACTCTGCGACGTTCGATGACACACCTGTCCACTCAGCTGTCAGCGGCTCAGGTGGGCATCACAATCACCACCCTGCTGACCGGTTACCTGATGGAGCCGTCCCTGGGCAAGCTTCTGGCACCGGTCTTCGAGTCGTTCGGAGTCAGCCCGGGACTGGCAGCTCCGATCGCCCTGACGATCGCACTGATCTTGTCCACATTCCTGTCGATGATCTTCGGCGAACTTGTACCCAAGAACCTGGCCATCGCGGTGCCCCTGGCGACTGGGCGCATCGCCGCACCGATGCAGTACGTATTCTCCATTGCATTCAAACCTGTCATCAGCGTGCTCAATGGAACAGCGAACAAGATTCTGCTGTCCTTCGGCATCGAACCACAGGAGGAGGGCTCGGTCGGGCGTTCGCCGGAGGAACTCACCTCTCTGGTGCGGCACTCCGCTGAAGAGGGAATGCTCGACGAGCAGACGGCCGATCTTCTCGAACGGACGCTGAGCTTCTCCGAACGCACCGCCGAAGACGTGATGACCCCGCGGACCCGAATGTCATCGGTGGTCAAGGACACTACCGCGCGTGCGATCATCGAACAGGCTCGAGAGACCGGGTTCTCGCGATTCCCGGTCGCCGGAGAAGACAAAGACCATATCGTCGGAGTCGTCCACGTCAAGCAGGCATTCGCCGTTCCGCTGGCGAACCGAGACGATGCATACGCCGGTGGGCTGATGACCGAGGTCACCGAGATTCCCGAAACCCTGCTGCTGGACCCGCTTCTCATGGAGCTCAGGGCCCAAGGGCTGCAGATGGCCGTCGTCGTTGACGAATTCGGTGGCACTGCAGGCGTGGTGACGCTCGAGGACGTGGTCGAAGAACTCGTCGGCGAAGTCGCCGATGAGCACGACCGAATGCGTGTGGCAGCACGACCGGCCCGTGATGGAACGTGGATCGTACCGGGACAGCTTCGCCCCGACGAAGTCTCGTCGACGGTCGGACTCGAGATCCCCGAGGATTCCGACTATGAGACTCTGGCGGGCTTCGTTCTCAAGGAATTGGGCCGAATCCCAGAACCCGGTGATCAGGTCCGCACTGATGACGCACTCATTCGCGTCGAGCGGATGCACGGGCGCCGAATCGAAAGACTGCGGATACTCCTCCGTGCGACCGACGCTGTCGGCTATGAAAAGGGTGGTGACTTCTGATGAGCGCTGATTGGATGGGGCTCGTCTGGCTCGTCGTCCTGCTCTTGGGCAACTCCTTCTTCGTGGCTGCCGAATTCGCGGTGGTCGCAGCCAAACGCTCACAGCTCGAACCCAGAGCTCAGGAGGGTTCGTCCGCAGCCCGCACCGCGCTCTACGCGATGGAGCACGTTTCGGTGATGCTGGCGATCTGCCAGCTCGGAATCACCGTCTGTTCCCTGTTGCTGGGCAACGTCGCGGAGCCTGCGATCCATCACCTCCTGGCAGGACCGCTTGAAGGGCTGGGCATCCCGGCGGGGCTGTCGTCGACGATTTCGTTCATTCTGGCTCTCGGCGTCGTCACCTACCTGCACGTGGTGATCGGGGAGATGGTGCCGAAGAATATGGCTCTGGCGACCTCGGCGCGTGCGGTGATGCTGTTGGCACCACCTCTGGTGTTCCTGTCTCGAGTGTTCGGCTTCGTCATCAAACCGCTGAACGGCCTGGCCAACTCGATTCTGCACCTGTTCAAGGTTGAGGCCCGAGATGAGGTCAACGAGGCGTTCACGATCGAGCAGGTTGAATCGATCGTCGCCGAGTCCAAGCGCGAAGGCCTGCTCACCGACGACACGGGGCTGCTCAAGGGGGCGCTGGAATTCAGCGACAAAACCGCCGCCGACATCATGGTCCCCATGTCCGAGCTGATCACCATTTCCTCCAGCGTGACTCCAGATGAGTTGGTCACCCTGGTCGGAAAGACCGGCTTCTCCCGGTACTTCGTCATCGACGAGGACGGCTACCCGCAGGATTACCTCCACATCAAGGACGTCCTCTACGCCGACAGCAGGCTCGAATACGGCGCGCCGATTCCGGCAAAGCGATTCCGACCTCTGTTCACCGTCACGGCGAGTGACGAGGTGGAAGAGGCTCTGTCTCAGATGCAGAAGGCCGGCATCCACGTCGCCAGGGTCCTCGCTCCAGAGGGCGGCGTGCTGGGTCTGCTGTTCCTCGAAGACGTCTTGGAGGAACTCGTCGGTGAAGTTCAGGACGCCATGCAACGGGGTCGCTACGAATACTGAGCATGATGTCGGGCACAGCTGGAAATAAGACCGTGACACAGGTCATTGAATGGGCTGTTGCTTTGTAACAATATGTTACGTAGCTCGCCGTCCGGGCCCCGGAAATGCCTGCTCCAGGACACCCCGGCGTGATGAAAAACCTATGAAATCGCAGGTCACACGCCGAGTATGAACGGAAAGTGACAATCTGTAACGATGTCGTTATAGTGTTGTGACATAAGGTTTTCGTTCGCCGGGGTACATGGCGGCCGAAATACGGACAACAGTACGGAGTAATATGTCGAGTGAGTCCTCGACCGCAGAGGCGCAACCGGTCCGCCGGCGCGATCTGCGCAAGCAGCACACCTCTTCACGCGTCCCATCCGTCTTTTCCAAGCAGGGTGCGACATCGGTGTCGCAGAACTCGGATCCGACCCCCTCAGCACCACTGTCGCCGCGTCGCGCCGCGATGGCAGCTGAGGCCAGAGCGACCGCCGGTTCGCCGCGCCGGGCCGCAATGGCCAGGGAAGCCGAAGCACGTCCCGATCACGGTGGTTCCGCATTCGTCGCCGCCCGCATGGGCAGCCGCGGATCCGACGGATCACTTCTGCGCTCCGTGCGTCGCCGTCGCGTGACGACCTTCTCAGCTTTGGCCACTGTCTCTGTGACAGGCACTGCGATCGCAGCAGTGATGGTCGCCGGCAACATGAGCGGCAACCAGGAAGTCAAGGTTGACGAGACCGCTGCGGATACACAGACCCGCGCCATCAACTCCGAATCCGTCTCCGCCGACATCAAGGCAGATGACGAGAAGACGAGCATGGCCATCGGCGCACCCAGCGCCAAGCAGACCAAAGTGGAGGCCGCATCGCGTGCCATCACGAAGACCGTGCTGCCCGGATGCGAAGGCGAAGCACCCAAGGGCGACGCTTCGAACGGTGAAGTCCCCGATGAGTGGCTGTGCGAGATCGGCGTCGGCAACCACAAGCTGCGTTCCGACGCTGCTGTGTCCTTCGCGAAGATGAACGCCGCGTTCAAGAAGGACACGGGCAAGGAATTGGCCGTCACCGACTCCTACCGCTCGCTGGAGTCCCAGATCTCCGTCGCCGAACGCAAACCAGGATTCGCCGCTCGTCCCGGCACCTCCAACCACGGCTGGGGCATCGCGCTGGACCTCGGTGCGGGAACTCAGAACGGCACCGGCGTGCAGTACGACTGGCTCGTCGCCAACGCCGATAAATATGGCTGGGAGAATCCCGATTGGGCCCAGCGCAACTCCTATGAACTCTGGCATTGGGAATACGTTCCAGGTCGCAAGGATCTCAAGGGCGCCTGATGCTGACAACCGCGTGCAATCGAGTCTCGATTGCACGCGGTTTCGTTTTGGGAAGCACCACAAGTCGGTGATAGCATTGCATCCGTTGCCCGCGTAGCTCAGTGGATAGAGCGTCTGCCTCCGGAGCAGAAGGTCGTAGGTTCGAATCCTGTCGCGGGCACCATCTGCCGCCCTCCTCATGTCCTGAGGTGGGCGGTTTCTGCTACCACCGATTAAGCTGGATCCCAACGAACCTCAACCAGCTGATGAAGGCCGTGATGACGATTCCTGCGGACGCGAAGAGCGCCGAAGTCGTGCTCAGAGCACAATCCGTGCGCAAAACCTTCGGCCGAGGCGAAACCGCTGTGACAGCACTCGACGATATCTCCGTGGACTTCGAGGCCGGTAGGTTCAGTGCGATCATGGGTCCCTCAGGTTCGGGGAAGTCGACCTTCATGCATGTCCTGGCGGGCCTTGACCGGGTGGATTCCGGTTCCATCACCATGGGCGGTCAGGATATCACCGGCCTCAATGACAAGGAACTCACACAGCTGCGCCGCGATCGCGTCGGCTTCATCTTCCAAGCGTTCAATCTGGTTCCTACGCTGAGCGCCGAACAGAACATCGAACTGCCCGTGTCTCTGGCTCGTCAGCGGATCGATCCCGAGTGGAAAGCCGAGGTCGTCGACCGTCTCGAGCTGGGGGACCGACTCAAGCACCGCCCGCACGAACTCTCCGGAGGCCAGCAGCAGCGTGTGGCCGTTGCCCGTGCGCTGCTGACACGTCCCGACGTGATCTTCGCCGACGAACCCACAGGCAACCTCGATTCGCAGGCGGGAGCAGAAGTGCTGGCCCTCCTGCACGGAGCGACCACCCGCTATGGGCAGACGATCATTCTCGTCACCCACGACCCCGTAGCCGCATCCCACGCGGACCGGGTCGTGCTCCTCAAAGACGGCCGTGCAGGCGGAGAGGTCCACCAGCCGACGAAGGAATCCGTGGTCTCTGCACTGGGCGAACTGAGCGACCTGTGATCTCAGTCGCTCTGGCGGAGATCCGTATCCACTGGGCGCGATTCATCGCTGTGGGAATCGGCATCGCGCTGGCTGCCGGTTTCGTCGCCTCGACTCTGATCATCAGCTCGTCCCTGCAGACAAGCCTCAAAGATTCCGTGGGCCACACGTTCTCCGAGTCCGATCTTGTGGTCATTCCCAGCCAGGACGTCTTCGTCAACGGTCAGGAAGTCGCTCCGGTGACGGAGCCCTTGGAACAGGTCGACGGAGTGGACACCGTGGCCGTCAACGCGCGCACGACGACGACCGGCCGAGGCCAGTCGTTCTCCGAGAGCTCCTTCGCTCTGACTCCAGCACCTGCAGATCCAGACCTTGACACCTTCACCATCACCGAGGGCACTCGACCCGAGTCGATCACCGATCTGGTCCTGGACGCGGAGACAGCCCAGGAACTGGGTGCGAGCATCGGCGACGAGATCCGATTCTCCGTCGATTCCGTTTCTCTGGGGCCCGAGGACGATTCGATGCCCGTCTATCGAGGACCGAGCCAGAGCAACACGATGTTCACCGTCGTCGGACTGGCTGAGATGGGCAGCGGTCCGGCGACTACGGGCACCCATCGTGCACTGACCACCTCGGCGAGCTATCAGGAGTACTTCGCCCAGGAAGGAGATGTCGTCGCAATCCAGGTCCCTCTGGACGACGGTGCCGATCCTGCTGCTGTGCTCACCCGACTGCAGGCGACGATCGACGATTCAGATCTGCGCGGGAGCCTGGAAGCGCTGTCGGTCGCAGACGCCATCGACGTCAAAGCCGAACGCCTCTCCGGCGGCAATGACGTCATCACCTCACTGCTGCTGGTCTTCGCCGGCATCTCCGTCATTGTGGCGATACTCGTCGTGTCCAACACGTTCTCTGTGATCGTCGCCGGACGCAGGCGAGAACTCGCCCTGCTGCGCTGCCTGGGGGCCTCACGTCTTCAGCTCTACGGTTCTGTGGTCACCGAGGGAACCGTTGTGGGACTCTTCGGATCGGTCCTCGGGGTGGCTGTCGGGGCAGGATTCAGCTTCTGCCTAGCCGCGGTGGCGCAGCGGATCTGGCCCAACGAGTTCGCCTACCTGAGCCTGCACATCCCGCTGTCCTCCCTGTTCATCGGTATCGTCGTCGGGGTCCTGCTGACGGTGCTGGCCACCATCCGACCGGCCCGCAGCGCCATCGCAGTCACACCGCTTGAGGCACTTCAACCCTTCGACGAGGCGCTGGCCCCCTCACGCCACAGCAGCCTGCGACACATCATCGGGTGGTCGAGCATCGGACTCGGCATCGTGACCCTCATCGCCTCGCTCCTTCTGGTCGAAAGTTCTCCGGTGTGGATTCTGGGCGGCGCACTCGGCGGTGTTCTCCTCGTCTTCGGGATCGTCCTCTGCTCTGTGGTGATCATTCCCCCGATCGTCGCCGCGATCGGTGATCTGGCTTTCGGTCCGTTCGGAATTCCGGGACGCCTGGCGACATTGAATACCTTGCGCAATCGCCGGCGAACGGCGGCAACCGCGACCGCGCTCGTCATCGGTGTCACCTTGGTGGCGACGATTCTGATCGGTGGAATGTCAACGAAGGCGACATTGAGCTTCGGCCTCGACCAGCGCTATCCGGTCGATATCGCCGTTCCACTCGACGCCACCGTGGACCGTGACACCGTCGACGCCGTGCGCGACATCGCAGGTGTCGAAGCCGCTGTCGTCGCACACCGGGCTGAGGTCCTCAGCGACGAGGGGGACGTGACCCCTGAGCTCTATGTCATCGATCCGGATTCCGCACAGACCGTGCTCAGCGAGGGCGCCGCAGCACCGGTCCCGGGGAAGGTTCTCGTCCCCAGCGACTATGACGCTGAGAGCATCTCGGTCAAGGGCCTGACAGAGGCGACGATTGCGGTTGCCAAAGCCGGCGAGTCGAGTCAGGTGTTCTTCACGACCCCGGACGTCGGCAACGATCTGGGCGTGTCTGCAACATCCACCGCCGTCCTGGTCAAAGTCGATGCGGGTGCCTCGGTCGCCGAGATCTTCCGGATCCAGCAGGACATCGCCGAGGAACTCGACGTCACCAGTGACGAGGTTGGCGGATCGGCTGTGGCACGAGGCGAATACTCCGAATTCATCGACGTCCTCCTCATCGTCGCGGTGGCGTTGCTGTTCGTCGCTGTCCTCATCGCTCTGCTCGGGGTGTCGAACACCGTGAGCCTGTCGGTGATCGAACGTCGGCGGGAGAATTCTCTGCTCCGGGCATTGGGGCTGAGCATCTCACAGCTGAGATCGCTCCTCGCACTCGAAGCAACTCTCATCTCGTCAGTGTCGGCGCTCATCGGGCTCTGCCTCGGTGGTGGACTCGGGATCGTCGGCACCCGTCTGCTCACGAATGACTTCTCCGAACAGCTCATCGTCGACTGGTCACTTCCGGCCACTCTCGGCATTCTGTTCGTGGCGATCCTCGCTGGCCTCCTGTCCGCTCTGGCCCCCGCCAGACGAGCGGCACGACTGTCTCCGGTCGAAGGCCTCAAGCAGGAGAACTGACCCCGCCGAGGTGGGGCCGATGGGCAAGATGGTAGAAATGCAAGCATGAAATCTGCGTGGGCCTCCGTTCTGATCGTCATCGGAATCGTTGTCGCCGCATTCAACCTCCGCCCCGGTGTGACCGGACTGTCGCCGTTGCTGGGAGCCATGGGCTCCGACATACATCTCAGCGCGGCGTTCCTGGCCGTCATCGGCATGCTGCCGCCCCTGCTCTACGGCGTCAGCGGGTTCATCACGCCGAGACTGTACAACCGCTTCTCCGGACTCACGATCACTGCGGCAGTGATGATCATGATCACTGTGGGCTTGGGCCTGCGCGCCGTCGTCGACTCTCCTGCCGTCTTCTTGGGTCTCAGCGTCCTTGCCTTGCTGGGCATGGGCATCGGCAACGTCGTCATCCCGCCGATAGTGAAGTCCTATTTCCCTGATCGCGTTGCTCTGATGTCGACCGTGCACGTGGGACTGCTGCAGCTGGGGACATTCATCCCGCCGCTGGTGGCTGTGCCGCTGGCGTCGAAGATGGAATGGCGGGGATCGCTGCTCGTGTGGGCCGGAGCCGCGGCGCTGGGCGTCGCCGTGTGGGTAGTGATCGCGGTGCTCAGACCTGCACCCCGTGCGCAGGTCTCGGCCGCGGTCGCCGGCGGAAACGAGCTGCTGCGCCTGGTCAAGACCCGCCGTGCCTGGGCCCTGATGACGATGACGGGGCTGACCTCGTTCAACAACTTCATCCTCTTCACCTGGCTGCCGACGCTGCTGACGCGCTCGGGCTTCGACCCGGCCTTCGCAGGCGCCATGCTGGCGTTGGTGACTGCCATTCCACTTGTGCTCGGATTCGTCCTGCCGTTCCTGGCTCAGAAGATGCACACCGCTTCACCGATCGTCGCGGTCTTCTGCGGGTGTCTGGCCGCCGGGTATCTGGGGCTGTGGCTCTTCCCCGCGGCCGCACCAGTGCTGTGGACGGTCCTGCTGGGCATCGGAATCTCGACGTTCCCTCTGGCACTGACCCTGATCACCCTGCGCTCACGCAGTGCCGAAGCCTCTGCCGCATTGTCCGGCTTCGTCCAAGGCGGCGGCTATCTGATGGCCGCGACAGGACCACTGGTCTTCGCTTTTCTGATTCAGAGCTTTGACTCGATGTGGCCTGCCTACGCCGTGGTGCTTGTCTCCACCGCGGTGAAGTTCGCGGTCAGCTTCTCTGCCTGTCGTCCCGGTTCGATCTGAGTTCACCACTGTGGACAGGGAGTCCTGGATGGCGAGTATGACACCTGATTCGTCGTCGGCAACGGGACACGAGTAATCTGATCGAGTGACCCCGGAACTTCTGCAGACCGCTCTGGCGCGCGCGCTGGCGAGCATCGCCTCGGCACGAGGAATCGACAGCGACCGCATTCCGGAACCGACCCTTCGCCGAGGGCAGACACCGCGACACGGGCACTGGGTCTCGCCGATCGCACTGCGCAGCGCCGGCGCAGTGCACACCGACTCGCGGAGCCTGGCGGTGGAGATCGCGTCCAGGCTGCACGACGACGCTTCGATCGCCGAAGTCGAAGTCGCTGGACCCGGGTTCCTCAACATCACGCTCACCCCCAGTGCTCTCGCCGTGATCGCCGCGGACATCGTCGCCGCGGACGACCACTTCGGACCCGAGCAAGGTGTTGCAGCACGCATCGACGCCATCATCGATGAGCGCATCTCCTCCAGCACAGAGCGCCAGCCCCGGCAGCAGACGATGGGCACCGACATCCGCCGCTACATGGCCGCACGCGAGATCCCGGCATCAGCGCATCTTCCCGATGCCCGACAGTGGCGCAGAGCCCACCCGGACAACCCGGTGCACTTCGTCCAAGTCACGCACGCCGCAGCGTGCAGAATCCGACGTCGTGCAGCCGCGGCGGGCATCGACGGCTGGGCGTTCGACCCCACCGCACTGAGCGATGACACCGAGACGGCACTGGCTGCGGCATTGGCGGACTTCATCGCCACAACAGCGCGCGCTGCATCCGCCGGTGAGCCCCAGCGCATCGCCTTCCTCCTCGAAGCCGTCTCCCAGCTGTTCCTTGACTGGACACAGTCATGCCCGGTGACACCGACTCTCGATGAGGACATCACACGCCTTCACGCTTCCCGGCTGGTCCTTGACCGAGCCGCCATCATCGTCCTGGCCACAGGACTTTCACTACTGGGCGTTTCCGCCCCGGAGAGGATGTAATGCCTGCCCACATCGCCGGCACCATGCACGCCACCCCCGCCCCTGTGTGGCTGCCCTACCCAGATGACGTCAACGCGCTCCTGCCCAGCCTGTGGTCGGACAACGTGACGAAGTCCGACGCCGGTGTCCTCACCATCGCCGGGCACGCAGTCACCGATCTGGCCGAACGCTACGGCACCCCGACGCTCGTCATGGACGTCGCCGATTTCAAGGCCCGCGCCGAGAACTACGTCAGCGCATATTCGGCCGCATTCTCCGAAGACAAGGGACTGGCCGGGGTCGACGTCTTCTACGCGGGGAAGGCCTTCCTGTGCACCGCCGTAGCACGGTGGGTTCACGAGTCCGGCTTGGGCGTGGACACGTGCTCTTTGGGAGAGATGATGGTGGCGCGCGCCGCCGGTGTGCCGGGGGAGAGGGTCGGGCTGCACGGCAACAACAAGTCCGCTGCCGAGCTCGAATACGCCCTTGACTACGGTGTGGGACGGATCTTCGTCGACAGCCTCGACGAGATCTCCCTCCTCGAATCGATCGCAGCTGCACGTGGAGTCCTGGCTCCCGTCATGCTGCGCGTCACGGTGGGAGTAGAGGCCCACACCCACGACTTCATCGCCACGGCGCATGAGGACCAGAAGTTCGGACTCTCCGTCTCCGCCGGTACCGCGGCGAAGGCCGCCGAGGCTGTGTCGAACTCCGCGCACCTGCGTTTCGACGGACTGCATTCGCACATCGGATCCCAGATCTTCGACATCTCCGGATTCCAGGTCGCTGCCGCCCGTGTTCTGGCTCTGCGAGCAGAGATCATGGCAGAGCACGGTGTCGACCTGCCCGATATCGACCTCGGCGGCGGCTTCGGCATTCGCTACACCTCACAGGACACACCGATCCCGGTGGCCGAAATGGCGCAGGAGCTCGCCGAGGTGGTGGCAAAGGAGTGCCGTGGACTGGGCACGAACGTTCCCCGGATCTCCATCGAGCCCGGGCGTGCGATCGTCTCCCCGTCGATGTTCACCCTCTATCAGGTCGGCACCGTCAAAGAGGTCGACACCGATAACGGTGTACGCACCTACGTCGCCGTCGACGGAGGGATGAGCGACAACATTCGGACAGCACTCTACGACGCCGACTATTCGTGTACCTTGGCAAATCGGAACTCCGGTTCCGAGCCGGTCATCGTCCGCGTCGTGGGCAAACACTGTGAGTCCGGTGACATCATCGTCCGTGACGAATACATGGGATCCGATGTGTCCTCCGGCGACCTCGTCGCGGTGCCGAGCACCGGTGCCTACTGCCGGTCGCTGGCCAACAACTACAACCACCTGCCCAAACCCGGGGTCCTGGCCGTGACAACGGATAAGGTTGAGTGGATCGTGACCCCCGAGGACTACTCTCAGATGTTGCGCAGCGATCCGGGAATGAACGCCGGAGAACGTGTGTGAGTGCCATAGAAGACAGCGAAAAGGTGAACAAATGCAGGCTTTGAAAGTTGCCATGCTCGGATGTGGAGTCGTCGGCACCGAAGTCGCCGCTCGCATCCAGAATCGGAGCGAGGCCCTGGCCGAACGAATCGGTGCGCCCCTGGAACTGAGCGCAATCGTCGTCCGCGACACCTCGAAGGAGCGCCCGGGAATCGACCCAGGTCTGCTGACGACCGATGCGGAGACCGCCATCGCCGGCGCCGATATCGTCATCGAGCTGATGGGCGGCATCGAGCCTGCCAAGACTCTCATCCGGTCGGCCCTCGACCACGGATCATCCGTCGTCACGGCCAACAAGGCATTGCTGGCCGCCAACTACGGCGAACTCATGTCCGCAGCCGACACCGCCGGTGTCCGTCTTGAACATGAGGCAGCGGTCGCGGGCGCGATCCCGATCATCCGGCCCGTCGGCGACTCGCTGGCCGGTGACCGAATCGATCGGATCATGGGCATTGTCAACGGCACGACCAACTACATCCTCGACCAGATGGATTCCGAGGGCTGGGGCTTCGATGAAGCGCTCACGGCTGCGCAGGAGCTGGGCTTCGCCGAGGCGGACCCGACCGCCGATGTCGGTGGGCACGATGCTGCGGCCAAGGCCGCAATCCTGTCGTCACTGGCCTTCCACGCTCCCGTCACGATCGACGATGTCCACGTCGAAGGCATTGCCGACATCACTCCGGACATGGTGGCCACGGCCCGCGACCAAGGGTTCGTCATCAAACTCCTCGCCGTCTGCGAACGCGTCAGCGACTCACCGGCAGGATCCGGGCTGTCCGCTCGCGTCTACCCGGCGCTGCTGGGACGCAGCCACCCGCTGGCAACGGTCCGCGGCGCGTTCAACGCTGTCTTCATCGAGGCCGAGGCCGCCGGTTCGCTCATGTTCTACGGGCAGGGCGCCGGCGGCGAACCAACGGCGTCCGCGGTCCTCGGCGATGTGGTCTCTGTGGCCCGTCGCAAGGTCCTCGGCGGCCGAGGCCAGTACGAGCGTCCCTTCCACGAGGACTCCCGGATTCTGCCGATATCGGCGATCACCACCCGCTATCACATCACGCTCGACGTGGTTGATCGTCCAGGTGTCCTCGCCGCAGTCTCCGAGGTCTTCTCCGACGAAGGCGCCTCGATCGAGCTCATGCGCCAGACCGTGGGGGAGGTCGATGATCAGGGCACTCAGCACGCGAAACTGGTTCTCGCCACCCACTCGAACACCGACGCGATCCTGCGGAGAACGGTCGACCGCCTCGGCGGCCTCTCCGTAGTGCGCGCCGTCAAATCCGTGATCCGTGTAGAAGGACAGTGACAATGACTGAATTCCCCAAAAAGCAGTGGCAGGGCGTCGTCGAAGAGTACCGCTCTCTCCTCGACATCTCGGAGACCACACCGGCTGTCACCCTGGGTGAGGGCGGGACGCCGCTCATCAAGGCGGAGAAGCTCAGCGAACTCACCGGCGCAGACGTGTGGGTGAAGTACGAAGGACTCAACCCCACCGCGTCGTTCAAAGATCGCGGTATGACGATGGCCATCACGAAGGCCCTGGCTCAGGGCGCGAAGGCCGTCATCTGTGCTTCGACAGGCAACACCTCGGCCTCGGCGGCGGCCTACGCCACCAAGGCCGGGCTCACCTGTGCCGTGCTCGTGCCCTCCGGCAAGATCGCCCCGGGGAAGATGAGCCAGGCCATCGCCCATGGGGCCACGCTCCTGGAGGTCGACGGTAACTTCGACGACTGCCTGACCCTGTGCAGGAAGCTCTCTGAGTCCTACCCCGTCCACCTCGTCAATTCCGTCAATCCCGATCGCATCGAGGGACAGAAGACTGCATCCTTCGAGGTCGTCGACGTACTGGGCGATGCTCCGGATATCCACGTGATGCCAGTCGGCAACGCCGGTAACATCACCGCCTACTGGAAGGGCTACCGCCAGTATCAGGAGATCGGAGCCTCGACGCGCCTGCCCCAGATGTGGGGCTTCCAAGCCGCCGGCTCTGCCCCGATCGTCCTCGGCCACCCAGTCGACGAACCCGATACGATCGCCACGGCCATTCGGATCGGCAATCCGGCCAGCTGGCAGCAGGCCATCGAAGCCCGAGACTCCTCCGGAGGAGTCATCGATTCGGTGACCGATGATGAGATCCTGCGCGCTCACAAGATCCTGTCCCGGGACGAGGGAATCTTCGTCGAACCCGGTTCTGCCGCCTCGGTGGCCGGGCTGCTGAAGATGTCCGAGGCCGGCAGAGTCCCTGCCGGTGCGAGGATTGCGGTCACCGTGACCGGTCACGGACTCAAAGATCCCACCTGGGCCCTGCACACCGCCGACGGTTCCGACATCGAACCGAAGCGGGTCTCCGTCGACGCAGTCAGCGCTGCACGGGCTCTCGGGCTCGAAGACAGGTGAGTGTGAGAATCCAGATCGAGGTGCCGGCCACCTCGGCGAACCTGGGCCCCGGTTACGATGCCCTGGGCCTTGCGCTGGGGATCTTCGACACGCTGACCCTCACGGTCCACGATGAGCCGGTGGATCCCAGTACCTGTGTGAAGGTGACGGGGGAGAACGCCGAAACACTGCCGACGGATCGGTCCCATCTCATCATGCGCGTGCTGCTCGAGGTGCTCGCGGCTGAGTACCCGGAGGCACCCGTGGGATTGGGTGATCGCCTCAGTCTGGAATGTGTCAACCGGATAGCGCATTCGCGTGGCCTCGGTTCCTCCGCCGCCGCGAACGTCGGTGCCATCGCACTGGCCGGTGAGCTCGGTACGTATGTCGGTGGTCAGCAGCTGAGCAGGCAGCGAGTGCTCGAACTCGCCTCCGATCTCGAGGGCCACCCCGACAATGCCGCGCCCGCGGTCTACGGGGGACTGACCATCGCACTGCCCGGCCCTGCACGGTCATGGCAGGTTCCGGCTAACACCGTGAACGAGGTGACTGTGCTGGTGCCGGACGTGCGTTTGGATACGGAGATTGCTCGCAGTGTGATCCCCGTGTCGATCGAGCACGAGGTCGCCGCGGAGAACTCTGCACGGGCTGCGCTGCTCATCCACGGCTTCGTCTCCGATTCATCGGTCCTGCTCGAAGCCACCGACGACCGTCTGCACCAGGAATTCCGACGCGAGGCCTACCCGGAGTCGATGGCACTCGTCGATGCCCTGCGCGCCGATGGTCTGCCCGCAGTGATCTCAGGGGCGGGGCCGACTGTTCTCGTGCTTGCGGGTGCGGTGCCTGAGTCCTTGGTTCCCGACACTGTCACACTCATTCACACCTCCATTGACCTCGGCGGATATCGGGTGGAGCAAAAGAATTAGGCACAGGATTAGCGTGATCGTCGTCGAGCACGTAAACTGGTGGTGTTCCGTCAGTGATCGGGTTTGACGATATGCATCGCGAATCCACTGTCAATGTCACAAATTCTGGAACGTCTCCTGCTCATTCTTAGGCAGGTTATCTTTCACAATGCACCGTCAATGGTGTTTCCGTCGCCGTGAGTAAACGGCTCTTGCCGCACGGCCGAAAGAGGGAGAAGGACCTTCGTGTCTGAAACCACTACTCAAGATTCCGCACCACGCACAGGCAGTCTGACCGCTTTGCGTCTGCCCCAGCTCCAGGAAATGGCAGCGGGACTCGGGATCAAAG
Organism: Brevibacterium sp. BDJS002; assembly: GCF_028201555.1. Taxonomy (NCBI): domain Bacteria; kingdom Bacillati; phylum Actinomycetota; class Actinomycetes; order Micrococcales; family Brevibacteriaceae; genus Brevibacterium; species Brevibacterium sp. BDJS002. The sequence goes on from NZ_CP116392.1 coordinate 1,939,605, forward strand.
GGTACCGTCGACTTCGCAAAGGCGAACTGATCGACGCCATCAACAACCACAACAGCGCTCAGGGCGGTTCGGGACAGGCTCAAGCCGCCCCGAAGACCGCACCTGCCGCTTCTGCAGCCTCCGCCAAAGAAGCTCAGGAAGAGAAGCCCGGCTCCAGCGAAGCAACCGACGAACCCAAGCGTCGTCCGTCCCGTCGCAGCGCTGCTGCCTCGTCTGACAAGGACACCGCCGGCTCTCAGGATGCCGCTGCCTCTGTGACTTCCACGGAATCCTCCGCTGTCGTCGAGACTCCGGCTGCAGATGACAATTCATCTGACTCCACCGCAGACCAGGACAGGCAGCGCTCACGTCGCAGCCGTTCCCGCTCACGTGGAGCCGAAGCTCAGAACGACGACAACGGACACAGCTCCGATGACTCGAACGAGCGTACGGACCGCAATGATCGCGGCAACGGTCGCAATCGTCAGAACGACGACAACAACGACCGCAACGATCGCGGCAATGATCGCAACAACGATCGCAGCAACGGCCGTAACCCGTCAGAACGACGACAACAACGATCGCGGCGATGACCGCAGCAATGATCGTGGCAATGGTCGCAATCGTCAGAACGACGACAACAACGACCGCGGTGATCGCAACAACGACCGCGGTGATCGCAACAACGATCGCGGCAACGGCCGTAACCGTCAGGGCGATGACAACGACCGTCGGAATCGCAACAACAACGATGACGACGATCGCGGCAACCGCCGCGGACGCGGACGCGACCGTGATCGCAAGCGTCGCGGAGGACGCGGCAACGACGAGCCCGAGATCCGCAACGATGACGTGCTCATCCCAGTCGGCGGCATCCTCGATGTGCACGACAACTACGCATTCCTGCGCACCTCGGGCTACCTGCCCGGCCCCAACGACGTCTACGTCTCGGCCTCGATGGTGCGCAAGAACCAGCTGCGCAAGGGCGACGCCGTCGCCGGCGCCATCCGCCAGCCGCGTGAGAACGATCGCAACAGCAAGCGTGAGAAGTTCGACGCTCTGGTGCGACTGGACTCCGTCAACGGCCTGACCGTCGATGATGCTCGTAGCCGTGTCGAGTTCTCGAAGCTGACACCGCTCTACCCACAGGAGCGGATGCGCCTCGAGACCACCTCGAAGCAGCACTCGACCCGACTCATCGACTTGGTGACACCTATCGGCAAGGGCCAGCGTGGTCTCATCGTGGCGCCCCCGAAGGCGGGCAAGACGATGATCATGCAGCAGGTCGCTAATGCGATCACCGAGAACAACCCGGAAGTCCACCTGATGGTCGTCCTCGTCGACGAACGTCCCGAGGAAGTAACGGACATGCAGCGCGCAGTGAAGGGCGAAGTCATCGCTTCGACCTTCGACCGTCCGGCAGATGATCACACGACGATCGCCGAGTTGGCCATCGAGCGCGCCAAGCGGCTCGTCGAAATGGGTTCGGACGTCGTGGTGCTCCTCGACAACATCACTCGCCTCGGCCGTGCCTACAACATTGCGCAGCCAGCTTCAGGCCGCATCCTCTCCGGTGGTGTCGACGCGAACGCGCTCTACCCGCCGAAGCGATTCTTCGGTGCTGCCCGCAACATCGAGAACGGCGGCTCGCTGACCATCCTGGCCACAGCCCTCGTCGAGACCGGATCCAAGATGGACGAGGTCATCTTCGAAGAGTTCAAGGGCACCGGCAACATGGAGCTGCGCCTGTCGCGCCAGCTCGCCGACAAGCGCATCTTCCCGGCCGTCGACGTCAACGCGTCGAGCACTCGCCGCGAAGAGATGCTGATGACCAACGAAGAGATGAAGGTCATGTGGCAGCTTCGTCGCGTGCTGTCCGGCCTCGAACAGCAGCAGGCTGTTGAGCTGCTGATGTCGAAGCTGAAGGAAACCGGCTCGAACGTCGAGTTCCTCATGCAGGTGCAGAAGACGACTCCTCTGCAAAAGTCGTCCACCGACAACAACTGAGATGGCCGACGATGACACCCTCAAGGCCAGCGTCAGCGCATTGCTCGACGAGCATGCACGACTGCAGTCGGAACTCTCCGATCCTGCAGTCCACGCTGACGCTGGTCGCGCCAAGAAGCTGACAAGGCGCTACGCGGAACTCGACAAGGTTGCCGTCACCGCACGTCACTTCGCCCAGCTCGAAGAGGATGCCGCCGCTGCGGAGGAACTCGCGGACGACGACGCCGAATTCGGCGCTGAGGCAAAACGTCTGCACGCTGAGGCCGCTGATGTGGAGACTGAGCTCAGAGACCTCCTGGTGCCCAGCGACCCCGATGACGCACGCGATGCGATCATCGAGATCAAAGCTGGTGAGGGTGGCGACGAATCGGCGCTGTTCGCGGGAGATCTCCTGCGGATGTATCAGCGCTGGATCGACTCACGCGGCTGGTCCTCACAGATCCTGGATGCCACGCATTCCGACCTCGGAGGCTATAAGGATGTGACCTTGGCTCTCAAGGCCAAGGACGACGGTGCCTACGGGTGGGTGAAGTTCGAAGGTGGAGTCCATCGGGTCCAACGCGTTCCTGTGACCGAATCCCAGGGACGCATCCACACCTCGGCCGCCGGAGTGCTCGTATTTCCCGAAGTGGACGAGCCGGAGGAAGTCGCACTCGATGACAACGATCTGCGCATCGACGTCTACCGGTCCTCGGGCCCGGGCGGTCAGTCAGTGAACACCACAGACTCAGCGGTGCGCATCACGCATGTGCCCACCGGCATCACCGCGAGCTGTCAGAACGAGAAGTCACAGCTGCAGAACAAGGAAGCGGCACTGCGCATGCTCCGCGCACGCATCCTGGCCAAGCAGGCCGAAGAGGCCGCAGCCGAGGCCGCTGATATCAGACGGTCTCAGGTTCGCACCGTTGACCGCTCGGAACGCATCCGCACATACAACTTCCCGGAGAACCGGATCACTGACCATCGGACAGGGTACAAGGCCTATAACCTGGACCAGGTCCTTGCCGGTGAGCTCGACCCTGTGATCGGTTCCTGCCGTGAGGCTGACAAGGCCGCACGACTCGACGCACTGGGGGACTGACCTGGATCCGCGCCCGCCCGCTGCCGAAGGGGACGTGTCGACGGTGCTGCGTGGGGCCGCGCAGCTGCTGGCTCGCGCCGATGTCCCGAACCCCGATACCGACGCCGCGGCACTCCTTGCTCATGCCTGGGGCCTCGACGCCTCCGGAGTTGCGCGCAGACGACTCCTCGGCGACACGGTTCCCGCTGAAGTCACGGCGACATTCGCTCAGCTCATCGACCGACGACGACAGCGCACACCGCTGCAGCACATCATCGGAGTCGCAGCCTTCAGACACCTTGAACTGCAGGTGGGCCCCGGAGTCTTCGTGCCACGACCGGAGACCGAGCTCCTCGTGACAGAGGTTCTCGAAGAGTTGGAACGGCAGCAGAACACACACGTGCCCTTCATCATCGACCTGTGCTCAGGATCGGGAGCGATCACACTGTCCCTGGCCACCGAACATCGGCGCCTGCGCGCGATCGGCGTCGAACGCGAGACCCAGGCCCTGAATTGGTCGCTGATGAACTTAGCGGCGGTCGACCTCGGCGAGTCCTCCGTCGATCTCGTCTCCGGCGATGCCACGACCTTCGCCGAGGACAGCCCGCAGCTGTGGGCCAGTGCCGATGTCGTCGTGACCAATCCTCCCTACGTCCCCGATACTGCTGTGCCCCGCGATGCCGAGGTTCGCGAGCACGATCCGGAGGCCGCTCTCTACGGAGGAGCGACGGGGTTGGAGATACCCGGACTCATCATCATCCAGGCTGAGAAGCTGCTGCGACCCGGTGGGTTCTTCATCATGGAACATTCCGAGGAACAGGGCCCGGCAGCCCGCGAACTCATCATGTCGACGGCCAGTCTGAGGCAGGCTGCCACCTACCCGGACTACACTGGACGCGACCGCTACACGGTGGCTCATCGTGTCACCGGTGTCGACCGGTGACGACGAACCAGCCGGTTCTGCCCACTGACCACCACCATCCGAAACGGAGAATTCGTGTCGAGACGATTCGACGTCACCCAAAGCGACATCCGTGACCTGGTCCTTGACGAATGCGCCAGGGTCAGTGAAACGGGCAACCTGCTCGTCATTCCCACCGACACCGTGTACGGGATCGCCGCCGACGCCTTCAGCGCCTCAGCGGTTTCCGCGCTCCTCGCAGCGAAGGGCCGCGGCCGAGACATGCCGCCGCCGGTCCTCGTGCCGCGGGCCGAGACCGTCTTCGGTCTGGTCGACGGCGTCGATGAAAAACTCCTGGCACTGACCGCCCGTTTCTGGCCAGGGCCTCTCACGATCATCGCCAACGCCCAGCCCTCATTGGATTGGGACCTCGGTGACACCCACGGGACCGTGGCAGTGAGAATGCCCGACGACGAATACGCACTCGCTCTCCTGGGCCGAACCGGTCCACTGGCCGTCTCGAGTGCCAACGTCTCAGGATCGCCCGCGGCCACCTCGGCGGATGAGGCGATGGAGATGCTCGGTGACGACGTCGACATCTACGTCGACGGGGGAGTGCGCGAATCGGGAATCTCCTCCACGATCGTCGACCTCACCGGTGACGTCCCGAAGATCGTGCGCGAGGGTCCTGTCACCAGCGATGAGCTGCGCGAAATCGTCCCCGATCTCCTCGACCTGGACGGCTGAGTGCGCGCCTACCTCTTCATCCTCATCATTTCGGCCCTCGTGGCCTACCTGCTGACCCCGATGGTCAAGCGGGTGGCCGAGCGAGGGCAGATCTTCTCGCCCCTGCGCGAACGCGATGTGCATTCCGTTCCGACGCCTAGGTTGGGCGGAGTCGCGATGTTCGGGGCAGTGATCGTGGGCCTCATCTTCGCCTCCCAGACCCCGTTCCTGCAGAGGATCTTCTCGGACATGGGGCCCATCATCGGCATCGCCGGGGCCGCAACGGTTCTGTGTGTGCTGGGAATCATCGACGACATCTGGGATCTCCACTGGATCACCAAACTCGCCGGGCAGGCTCTGGCCGCCGGGTTCATGGCCATCAATGGCGTGGCCCTGCTGTCGATTCCCTTCGGGGGAGTGATCATCGGCTCGCCGCGGATGTCGATCATCATCACCATCTTGGTGGTGCTGGTGACGATCAATGCAGTGAACTTCGTCGACGGCCTCGACGGACTGGCCGCAGGAGTCGTTGCCATCGGCGGCAGCGCATTCTTCATCTACTCCTATGGTCTGGCCCGGGATGCCTCGCCTGAGTCCTATGCGAACCTGGCCTCGCTGATCACCGCCATACTCGTCGGTGCCTGTGTCGGGTTCCTCCCGCATAACTTCAATCCCGCACGCATCTTCATGGGCGACTCCGGGTCGATGCTCATCGGACTTCTGCTTGCGGCATCCACTATCCGCGTGACGGGGCAGGTTGACCCGGCGCTGCTCGGGGAGGAGAGGGTCTTCGCGACCTTCCTGCCGATCATTCTCCCGGTCGCAGTGATGTTCCTGCCCCTGCTCGACCTCGGCCTGGCCGTCGTTCGTCGCCTTCTGGCCGGCCAATCGCCATTCTCTGCCGATGCGAAGCACCTCCATCACAGAATGCTCAGTCTGGGGCATTCGCACGCTCGGGCCGTGCTGATCCTCTACACCTGGACCGCACTCATCGCATTCGGCTCAGTCATGCTGCTGCTGATGCCGTGGATCTATGTGGTCTGCATCGTCGGCGGCCTGTTCGCCATCACCCTGCTCTTCACCTTCTACCCGTTACGGGTCCGACAGAAAGCCAGAGAGGAAATCTCATGACCGATGAGTCTCCCCGCCAGGAAACTTCCGTGCAGGCCGCATGGACGAGAGTCTGGAGGACCATGCTGGTCCGCGGAATCATCCTCGTCGTTGCCGTCGCCGTGCTCGGCATGGGCATCGGCTATCTGGTCTCCGGCGCCGAAGGACTCAACGGCGGTGCAGTGGGCGGGGGACTGGCGGCAGTCTTCATCATCATCACCCTGATCATCATGTATGCAGGGCGCAATATGGGGCTGACCGCGATTGCCGGATTCTTAGGCATCGGATTCCTCTTCAAAGCCTTCATCTTCATGCTCGTCATCTGGCGGCTCAAAGACGCAGCATGGCTGGATGGAAATGTGGCATTCTTCACAATCGTCGTTGCCGTGATCGGGTCATCACTCGTCGAGGCTCTGACGGTGGCCAAGGCGCGTGTGCCCTATGTGGATCCTGAGGCGAACTAGGCAATCCGGACGCACTTCGCGATTGCGACAGGGACTGCCAGAAGATGTACAGTCAAAGGTGATGAATTTGTCGGCAGCTCTCTACAATTGGTAGAGTAGTTGCGGTGCTGGAGCCATTTGTCGCTCCATGTCGCTCCTGAACCTACTGCCACGCAGGTCCTGCGTGGCTAAGGCCAGGCCATCAAGGCTTTTGACCATGGGAGAGTAAAGGAAACGTGGGAACACTCAACGCTGCGAACACAACGATCCAAGCCGCTGAAAGTGGTTTTCACGCCCCATCCATGGCGGAGTTCTTCCCCGCCGCGTTCCTCTTCGAAGGCACTCCCTTTGAGATGAACCGCGTGATGCTCATCCGCGTCCTCGCCACCGTCGCAGTCGTTGTTCTGCTTGCAGTGTGGGCCAAGCGCATGAAGCTGGTCCCCAGCCGTTTCCAGTCAGCTATGGAGCTGGCCATGGAATTCGTCACGGTCGGCATCGCCGAAGACACCTTGGGCAAGGAAAAAGCCAAGAAATTCATGCCGCTGATCGTTGCCATCTTCTTCGGCATCCTGTTCTGGAACGTCACGAAGCTCATTCCGTTCCTCAACATGCCAGGCACCGGCGTGATCGGTCTGCCGATCGTCCTCACACTGACGGTCTACGTCACGTACCACTGGGCCGGCATCTCCGAGAAGGGCTTCGGTCGCTACATCAAGGATTCTCTGATCCTTCCCGGCGTCCCTTGGCCGATGCACATCCTGCTCATCCCCATCGAGTTCCTGACCAAGTTCGTGACTCAGCCGTTCACCTTGGCGATTCGACTCTTTGCCAACATGATGGTCGGCCACCTCCTCCTGGTGCTGTGCTTCTCTGCAACGAGCTTCTTCCTGTTCGATGCTGCCAACGGGTTCCAGTTCTTCTCGATCATCACCTTCGCCGGCGGATTCTTCGTCTTCATCCTTGAGATGCTGATCGTCGTCCTGCAGGCCTACATCTTCGCTCTTCTGTCCTGCGTGTACATCAACGCCGCCATCTCAGACGACCACTGAGTAGCACCCCACATTCTGTAACCTCAGACGTTACAAGGGCCGGGCCAACCACCCGGCCGACTTATGAAAGGAAAGCATTCAATGGATATGCTCGCTGAAGTCACCGGCAGCCTCAACACCGTCGGTTACGGCCTCGCCGCAATCGGCCCCGGCGTCGGTGTCGGTATTGTCATCGGTAAGACCATCGAGGGAACCGCACGTCAGCCTGAGATGGCCGGTGCACTGCGCGGAAACATGTTCCTCGGCATTGCGCTGATCGAGGCCCTGGCCCTGATCGGCATCGCCACCCCGTTCTTCCTGCCCTGATCACGAAGAGGACTAAACGATGACTCCGGTACACATTCTTGCTGCGTCTGAGAACCCGCTTCTCCCCGCGTGGTACGACATCGTCTGGAGTGCCATCTGTCTGCTGATCGTCTTCCTGGTTGTCTGGAAGTACGTCCTCCCAGCCTTCAATAAGACTCTTGATGAGCGCGCAGAGCGCATTCAGGGTGGAATTGAAAAGGCTGAGAAGGTGCAGGCCGAAGCCGATGAGGCTCTGGCCGAGTATCAGAAGCAGCTCGCCGACGGCCGTGCAGAAGCTGCACGACTGCGCGCCGAGGCTCAAGAAGAAGGCGCCCAGATCATCGCCAATATGAAGACCCAGGCTCATGCAGAGTCCGAGCGCATCGTCGCTCAGGCTCAGACGCAGATCGAAGCCGAGCGTCAGTCCGCCATGGTGCAGCTGCGTTCGGAAGTCGGGACGCTCGCCACTGATCTGGCATCACGCATCGTCGGCGAATCACTCACCGATGATCAGCGCTCTGCCAATGTGGTCGATCGTTTCATCACCGATCTCGAGTCGCAGTCTTCGGCACAGCCGGTCAAGGGGGCGTGATGCTCCAGTCGAGCAGATTGTCCCTGCAGGCCGTACTTGAAGCCGCCAATGCTGAGATCTCCCGCGGCGACGCGCGTGAAATCGGTACGGGCGAGCTGGCCATCGTTGCTGTTCTCGCTGAGAACGTGACGTTGCGCAAGGCCTTGGCAGACTCGTCCGAGTCGGCTGAGAAGAAGCAGCATCTGCTGCGGACTCTGTTCTCGACTCGGACCAGTGAGACTGTCCTGCGTCTGAGTGAACTGGCGGTGAGCCACCGCTGGGCCAGGACTCAGGACCTCGTGACCAGCCTTGAAGTTGCTGGAGTGACAGCTATCGCTGCTGCCTCTCAGGCTTCCGGTCAACTCGGTCAGGTGGAAGAGGAAGTCTTCCGCTTCGCCCGTCTGTGTGAAAGCGAACATGAACTGGCGCGCGCCTTGGAATCTGATGCGTCTGCGTCGGCCAAGCGTGCGCTCATCGCAGATCTGCTGGCAGGTAAGGCACAGGCCGACACCATCACCCTGATCGAGCAGGCCGTTCTGTTCCCGCGCGGACTGCGCGTGGCAACGGCTCTGGATCAGTACAGCGATATTCTCGCGGCACGACAGCAGCGCTCCGTCGCCGATGTCACCGTCGCCAAACCGTTGAGCGAAGCTCAGACCCAGAAGCTGACGGCCGCTCTGTCCGCCAGCTACGGACGAGACCTTGTACTCAACGTTCAGGTCGACCCCGCAGTCGTCGGGGGAGTCCGGGTTCAGGTCGGCGATGAGATGATGAGCTCCACAGTGGCTGATCGTCTGGCCGAAGTTCAGCGCAAACTCGCAAGTTAAATCGAGGTGCCGGCCAGTCCGGCAGCACAGGCGGCCCACCGGTCGTCGGACGCAAGTTTTGAGTAAAGGAAGCAGGGAAACCAGATGGCGGAACTGACAATTCGCCCGGAAGAGATCCGGGACGCTCTCGGGAAGTTCGTTGACTCGTACAACCCCGAAAGCTCGGTAAAGTCCGAGGTCGGCAAGGTTGTCACCGCAGGTGACGGAATTGCCCACGTCTCGGGTCTGCCCGGCACCATGGCCAACGAACTTCTCCGGTTCGAAGACGGCACATTGGGCCTGGCACAGAACCTCGACGAGCGCGAGATCGGCGTCGTCATCCTCGGCGAGTTCTCCGGAATCGCTGCGGAGCAGAACGTCTACCGCACCGGTGAGGTCCTCTCCATTCCAGTCGGTGACGGATACCTCGGTCGCGTGGTGGACCCTCTGGGCCACCCGGTCGACGGACTCGGCGAAGTCGAGACCGTTGGTCGTCGCGAACTCGAGCTCCAGGCCGCAGGCGTGATGGATCGGCAGGAGGTCCGCGAACCTCTGCAGACCGGCTACAAGAGCATCGACGCTATGATCCCCGTCGGTCGTGGCCAGCGTCAGCTCGTCATCGGTGACCGCAAGACGGGTAAGACCGCTCTGGCCATCGACACGATCATCAACCAGAAGGACAACTGGGAGACCGGCGATCCGAAGAAGCAGGTTCGCTGCATCTACGTCGCCATCGGCCAGAAGGGTTCGACCATCGCCGGTGTCCGTCGTTCGCTTGAAGAAGCGGGCGCACTGGAATACACCACGATCGTGTCCTCACCTGCTTCTGACTCCGCAGGCTTCAAGTACCTCGCTCCTTACTCCGGTTCGGCCATCGGCCAGCACTGGATGTACGAGGGCAAGCACGTTCTCATCGTGTTCGACGATCTGTCGAAGCAGGCAGAGGCCTACCGTGCGGTATCTCTGCTGCTGCGTCGTCCGCCGGGCCGCGAGGCTTTCCCCGGTGACGTCTTCTACTTGCACTCGCGTCTGCTCGAGCGTTGTGCGAAGCTCTCGGATGAGTTCGGCGGCGGTTCGATGACCGGTCTGCCGATCATTGAGACCAAGGCCAACGACGTCGGCGCGTTCATTCCGACCAACGTGATTTCGATCACCGACGGGCAGATCTTCCTGCAGTCGGATCTCTTCAACGCCGGTCAGCGTCCAGCTGTCGACGTCGGTGTGTCCGTGTCCCGCGTCGGCGGTGCTGCTCAGACGAAGGCGCTCAAGAGCGTCTCCGGTACCCTCAAGATCTCCTTGGCTCAGTATCGTTCTCTCGAAGCGTTCGCTATGTTCGCCTCGGACCTCGACGAGACGACGAAGCGCGACCTTGCTCGCGGTGCGCGTCTGACCGAGCTGCTCAAGCAGTCGCAGTTCTCGCCGATGTCGTTTGAGAAGCAGACCGTGTCGATCTTCGCTGGTACACACGGCTACCTCGACGAGATCCCCGTCTCCGATGTCCTGAAGTTCGAAACAGAGCTTCACGATCACATCGAGCGCAAGACAGGCATCTTCACGACCATTCGTGAGACGCTGAAGCTCGACGATGATACGTCGGCCGAGCTGGAGAACGTGTTGGGCGAGTTCACCAAGAACTTCGTCACCTCCGATTCCAGCGGATCCCAGGCCGGCAGCGAGGACACCGCCACCGCGTCTTCAGACGAGGTCGAGCAGGAAAAGATCGTTCGGCAGAAGCGTTGAACCTGATCCGTAACAGCGAAAGGAAGAACTGATGGGAGCCCAGCAGAGGGTCTTCAAACAGAAGATCCGCTCTACTTCATCCTTGAGGAAGATCTTCAAGGCCATGGAGCTCATCGCTGCTTCACGGATTCAGAAGGCCATTGCCCGTTCGCAGGCCGCCAGCCCCTACGCCAATGCGTTGACCCGCGCGGTCTCTGCAGTGGCAAGCGAATCCAACGTCGACCACGTGTTGACATCCGAACCCGAGAACGTCAGCCGTGCGGCTGTTCTGGTTGTCGGTCCGGACCGCGGATTCGCGGGAGCCTACTCCGCGAACCTGCTGCGCGAAGCCGAAGAACTCATTCGGCTTCTGCACAGCGAAGGCAAGGACGTGTCGCTCTTCACCGTCGGTGGGAAGGCTGAGAACTACTACACCTTCCGCGACCGAGCGATTGTTCAGGCCTGGACCGGATTCTCCGAGACTCCGACTGCTGAGAAAGCACGGGAGATCGGTGAGGCCCTGTTGCAGAGCTTCAATGCCGAATCCGCTGAGAACGGTGTGGATGAGATCTACATCGTCTTCACGAAGTTCGTCTCCAGCGTCAAGCACGATCCGGAATACCGGCGTCTGCTTCCGCTTGAGGTCGTTGACGCTGACGAGGTCGCCACAGGCGGCACGTCAGCACCCGCGAACGATGCGGCCGCGTTCCCTCTCTATGAGTTCGAACCCAGCGCCGAGGCCGTCTTGGACTCGTTGCTGCCGCGATACATCGACTCTCGAGTCCTGTCTGCGCTGTTGAGCGCGTCAGCATCCGAGCAGGCTTCGCGTCAGGCAGCGATGAAGACGGCGACCGACAACGCGGACGATCTCATCAAGACCTACACCCGGTTGGCCAATACGGCTCGCCAGGCGGAAATCACCCAGGAACTCACCGAGATCGTCGGTGGGGCCGATGCCCTCGCGGCATCATCAGCCGGCGACTGACCGGCGAGAGCAGAGAAGAAAGAGACCATGACTGCCACAGCTACGGATACCTCCCCGGCGCAGGGCACAGCCCTCGGCCGGATTTCCCGAGTCATTGGCCCGGTTGTCGACATCGAGTTTCCGCTCGACTCCGTGCCAGCGATCTACAACTCACTGTCCACCTCGGTGGAACTCTCCGAAGGCACGCGCAAGCTGACCTTCGAGACTGCACTGCACCTGGGCAACGGCATCGTCCGTGCCGTGTCGCTGCAGCCCACCGACGGTCTTGTCCGCGGACAGGAAGTCACCGACTCCGGTGCGCCCATCACGGTGCCCGTCGGCGACATCACCAAGAACCACGTGTGGAACACCACCGGTGACTGCCTCAACCTCGAAGACGGTGAGCAGCTCGAGATCAGCGAACGCTGGCCGATCCACCGTACCGCTCCAGCCTTCGACGAACTCGAGTCGAAGACCGAGATGCTCGAAGTCGGCATCAAGAGCATCGACCTCCTCACCCCGTACGTGCAGGGTGGAAAGATCGGCCTCTTCGGTGGTGCTGGTGTCGGTAAGACAGTCCTGATTCAGGAAATGATCTACCGCATCGCGCACAACCACAGCGGCACATCCGTGTTCGCCGGTGTGGGAGAGCGCACCCGTGAGGGCAACGACCTCATCATGGAGATGGACGAGGCAGGAGTGTTCAAGGACACCGCCCTCGTCTTCGGCCAGATGGATGAGCCACCAGGCACCCGTCTGCGCGTTGCACTGTCGGCACTGACCATGGCGGAATACTTCCGCGATGTGCAGAACCAGGACGTGCTGCTGTTCATCGACAACATCTTCCGTTTCACCCAGGCCGGTTCCGAGGTGTCGACCCTGCTGGGCCGCATGCCTTCGGCCGTGGGCTACCAGCCCAACCTGGCTGACGAGATGGGACTCCTGCAGGAACGAATCACTTCGACGCGTGGTCACTCGATTACCTCGATGCAGGCGATCTACGTTCCTGCCGATGACTACACCGACCCGGCTCCTGCAACGACGTTCGCCCACTTGGACGCAACGACCGAGCTCAGCCGTGACATCGCCTCACGTGGTCTGTACCCGGCTATTGATCCTCTGACCTCGACATCGCGCATCCTCGATCCGCTGATCGTCGGCGAAGAGCACTACCGGGTCGCCAACGAGGTCAAGGCCATTCTGCAGAAGAACAAGGAATTGCAGGACATCATCGCCATCCTCGGCGTCGATGAACTCGGCGAAGAGGACAAGCTCGTCGTCCACCGTGCTCGTCGCATCGAGCAGTTCCTGTCACAGAACACGTACACCGCTGAGAAGTTCACCCAGGTGCCCGGTTCGACCGTTCCTCTGGCCGACACGATCGAAGGGTTCTCGAAACTCTGCTCGGGCGAGGTCGACCACATTCCGGAACAGGCATTCTTCAACGTGGGTGGGCTTGACGATGTCATGCGCAACTACGAAGAGATGCAGAAGTAAGCCATGGCTGTCCTCGATGTGAACGTCGTGGCTGCTGATCAGCAGGTATGGGCTGGTGAGGCCAAGCGCGTCATCGCCCGTACCTTGGACGGCGAAATCGGCATCCTGCCTGGCCACGAGCCAGTGCTGGGTGTCGTAGCCGATGGTGAAGCGCGTATTCTCACGACCTCTGAGGAGACCATCCGGGTTAAGGCCGATGGTGGATTCCTCTCTGTCGAGAATAATCGCGTCATCATTGCCGCTGATCAGGCCGAGCTTCTCTGATCTGTCAATTAAACTGGCAACCGTGAACCCTTCTGTCCTTCTGATCGTTCTGCTCTCGTTAGTAGGACTCGCCCTCGCGCTGATCGTCGTCGTGACGATTCGCCGCAGGTCGATCTCGAAGCTCTCCGGTGCTTTTGACTGTTCCATCAACGTGGGCGAGGAATCTTCTTCTCGCCCACGTTGGCGTTTGGGCGTGGCTGTGTTCTCAGTGGCCTCACTGGACTGGTACCCCGTCTTCGCGCTGACTCGCCGCGCCGCAGTCCGGCTGCCGCGCGCCGACCTCGATATTCTCGTCCGCCGCAAACCCACCTCCGGCGAGCAGTACTCGGTACTGCCCGACGCAGTTGTGGTGGACTGTTCCTATGGGAAGGCCGATGGCCGTCCCCGTTCCGTTTCCTTGGCCATGGACACCGAATCGCTGTCGACGATGGCGTCATGGCTGGAATCATCGCCACCTGGCTTCAACCCCACGATGGGAAGGTTCACCTGATGGATGTCTTTCGCTTGACCGGTCCGAGTCGACTGCTCGGCGAAGTCGACATCAGGGGAGCGAAGAACAGCGTTCTCAAACTGATGGCCGCGAGTCTGCTCGCCGTGGGACGGACAACGATCTCCAACGTGCCGGCCATTCTCGACGTGCGCATCATGGTCCAGCTCCTCATCCGGCTCGGCTGCACGGTCGACTACGATGCCGATCGCGGCATCGTGAGCATCGACGTTCCCGCCGAGGTGGGTATCCAGGCTGACTATGAGCTCGTGCGTGCAATGCGAGCCTCCATCTCTGTGCTCGGACCCCTGACCGCTCGGATGCGTTCTGCCCACGTGGCACTGCCAGGCGGAGACGCGATCGGCTCACGAGGTCTCGACATGCATCAGGCCGGCCTCGAAGCTCTCGGTGCGACGGTGCACCTGGACCACGGCTATTTCGTCGCGGAGGCCCCAGAAGGACTTCGCGGAACTGACATCGTCCTCGAATTCCCCTCCGTCGGCGCCACAGAGAACCTCGTGATGGCGGCGACCCTGGCCCACGGTGTGACAACGATTTCCAACGCGGCCAAGGAGCCGGAGATCGTCGATATCTGTACCATGCTCGTCGACATGGGAGCTCAGATCAAAGGGATCGGCACGGCCGACATCACGATCACCGGCGTCGACGAACTTCGCCCCGTCGACCATCGCACGGTCGGAGACCGGATCGTGGCCGGGACCTATGCCTTCGGGGCTGCCCTCTCCGGCGGTGACGTGACCGTCAAGGGCGTCGGACTCGAGCTCATGCCCAACATCGCTATCAAGCTTCGTGACTCCGGTGCCACTGTCGACGACCTAGGCGAGATCGATCTTCGCGACGGTACGCGCGGAGGAGGCTTCCGAGTCCGCGGCGCAGAACGGCCCCACGCCATTCGGGTCGCAACGATGCCGTTTCCCGGGTTCCCCACAGACCTGCAGCCATTCGTCATCGCCTTGAACTCCGTCTCTGACGGAGTCGGGCTGCTGTCGGAGAACCTGTTCGAGGCACGCTGGAGGTTCGTTCAGGAGATTGCCCGACTCGGTGCCAAAGTCCGCATCGACGGCAACCATGCACTGATCTCCGGGATTGAGAGTCTCTCCGGCGCCGAGGTGGAAGCCTCAGACATCCGCGCCGGTGCCGGCCTGGTGATGGCGGGGCTGCGTGCCGCCGGCATCACAGAGGTCTCCGGCATCGACCATATCGAACGCGGCTACGAGAATTTCGTGAGCAATCTGCGCAGCCTCGGCGCCAACATCGAACGCGTCGAGAAAGCCGACATACTCAGTTTCGAGTAGGTCTCAGACCAACTTTCGAAAAGGGTTCAGAACAGGCGTGAGTCGGGATCGTCCATGCCCCGCAGCGCGTCATAGTCCAGAACGACACAGCGGATACCGCGATCCTCGGCCAGCGTACGCGCCTGCGGCTTGATCTCCTGAGCTGCGAAGACGCCCTGTACCGGTGTCAGCAGCGGGTCACGGTTCATCAGTTCGAGATACCTGGTCAGCTGCTCAACACCATCGATGTCGCCACGACGCTTGATCTCCACGGCGACAGATTTGTGTCCTTGGTCGCGAGCGAGGATGTCGACAGGTCCGATGGCCGTCATATATTCGCGCCTGACCAGGCTGTAGCCGTCACCGAGAGTCTCGATGTGCTCTGCGAGCAGTTCCTGGAGATGGGCTTCGACGCCGTCTTTGACCAAGCCGGGATCAATACCGAACTCATGCTGGTCATCGGAGATCACCTCGGCGATGGAGATGACGAGCTTGTCACCGGTCTTGGCCTGTGACACCGTCCATATCTCTGTCATGCCGGCCTCCGTCTGCTCCTGGCTCGGATCAGCGACTGTGATCGAACACGGGGGAGTCATCCAGTTCAGGGGCTTGTACGATCCGCCATCCGAATGGATGAGGATCGAACCGTCGGCCTTGAGCATGATGAGACGGGTGGCCATGGGCAGGTGGGCGGTCAGACGACCAGCATAATCAACGGAGCACTTAGCAATGACGAGACGCACGCGCTTCACCCTACGTGAGAGAATGGCCAGATGCCACGATCTATCTCCTCGCGTCGCAAAAACAAATGGCAGCAGGCCCCACGTGAGCTCTCCGACTCCGTCAGCGGGCTGCGCACGAGCCGAGACCTGCCCGACGGAACCTGGTCCGTGCAGAACGTTGCCGGGAATTCTCAGGGCAAGATCTATATCTGTCCCGGGTGTGGACAGGATCTGGCTTCATCGACGCCCCATATCGTTGCCTGGAGACAATCGGCTCGGTACGGCACCGAGGTGGGTGTGGAATCCCGTCGACACTGGCATTCGAGGTGCTTTCAGAAGTTCCGCTGACCAAGGGCCTCGTATGTACTGAGGCGACATCGAGACATGGAAAAGGGCCAGTTCATCATGAACTGGCCCTTCTCATCAGTGCGGGCTACGGGCGAGGCCGAACCTCAGCGCAAGGAGTTCCGCGACCGCGAGGCCTTGCTGTTACGGTTCTTTCCGCCTGACACCTGAGCATCGATGGCGATCGTGTCGGCGTCCGTGGCTCCGTTCGGCAAGTCGGAGTCCTCTGCTTCCTCGGCTTTGTCCGCTGCGGTTGTGTCTGCCGGGGTCGCCTTGTCGGACTCGGCGCCGGTGGACTTCGAATCGGTTGCTTTGGAATCGGTGCCCTCGACAGAAGCGTCTTTACCGGATGCCTGTGGTGCTGTGGTCGCAGCCGATGACCCACCGGCGCCTTGTCCGCCCTTGGCGTCGGACTTCGCATCCTTGGACGCGTCTCCATCTGCCTCGGCGTCGGAATCCTCTGCGAGGAGGTCAGCGAGTTCCTGCTCATCGGCGATCTGTTCGGTGGCGTGGGATGCGGACTCGGCCTTGGCCGGATCGACCGAATCGCCTCCCATCACACCTGGCATGGCGAACAGCGAACGGAGCTGATCGAGCTGAGCGGTGATCGTCTTGCGCTGCTTGGTCAGCAGGTCGACCTGAGACTGAGCCGATGCGACGTTGCGTTTGGCTTCGGCTGCGGACTCTTCGATCGTCGCCTCGGCAGTCGCGCGGGCTTCGCCGATGAGGGTCTGCGCGCGGGTCTTGCCGTCGGCGATGATGTCATCGGCCTTCTTCACAGCATCCGCACGTGTCGTCTCAGCTCGTTCCGCGGCTTCCTTGGCCTCAGCATCGGCCTTGGCAGCACGTGCCTGTGCCTCATCGATGAGCTTCTTGTTCTCAACCTGAGCGGCGTCGTAACGCTTCTTGCGCTCGGACTCGGCCTCCTGGCGCTTACCAGCTAGCTCGACATCGAGTTCGTCAGCAGCCTTGGTTGACGCCTCATCACGAGCCTTGGCTGCGGCGAGCAGCTCATCGGCCTGCGCCCGAGCGGTGCTGAGCGACTCATCCGACTGAGTCTTGGCCGCAGCGCGGAGATCCGCAGCCTCCTTCTCCGCGGTGGCCTTGAGCTCGGCGAGTTCGTGTTCGAGGCTCTCGCGTGCTTCCTTCGTGGCTGCCTCGTTGGCTTCCTTGGCCTGGTTGTACTCACGCTCGGCAGTCGCCTTGAGCTCAGAGGCTCGCTTCTCGGCGGCCTTCACGGTCTCATCGGCGCGCATTTCGGCGGAACTGATGATCGCATCGGCCTCAGAGCGAGCATTCGACAGAGTGTCGTTGCTCTCTGTGTGCATGCGCGCACGTGCAGACGCAGCTTCGGCGCGTGCCTTATTGCGGATGGTCTCGGCATCGGAGTTCGCCTGGGAGAGCGTCTCACGAGCCTGGGACTCAGCGATTTTGAGCAGGTGGTCGATGCGGCTTCCGGGAGGGCCTGCCGCCTCGGCGCTGTCATTGGCCGCCTTCTTCAGCTGAGCCTTGGCCTCGGAGAGCTCGCCAGCGATCTGCAGCTTCGCCCGATCAGCGTTGATGACCTGACTACGTGCATCTGAGAGGGCTTTACGAACGGACTCGACCTCGGTCCGCAGCTGCTGCAGGCGAGAATCAACTTCACTTTTTTCGTAGCCGCGCATCGCTGTGCGGAATTCTTCGGTGGGCGTCACTGAAGTGGACTCCTGTCGTGTCAAGGGATGTGGTCAAATCGTCCACCCCCTACTCTAACGGACGCACCATGAGTGTTGGGTGCGAATACTCAAGTGCGGACGGGACTTGTCACTATGTGACACAGCCCCCGTGACCGAGGCCACAGACAGCTGGACTACCCTTGGATCAGAAAGAAACTTCATCGATTTCCCTGCGCTTGAGTGGGGTTCGGAAACCTGAGGAGGAAATATGGCTGAAGCAGTGATCGTCGCGGGTGCGCGCACGCCGTTCGGACGTCTGCAGGGAGGGCTGTCATCGCTGACAGCCGTGCAGCTTGGAGGTAAGGCCATCGCCGGCGCGCTCGGTCGTGCCGGCATCACCGGCGACGACGTTGAGTACGTCATCATGGGCCAGGTTCTGCAGGCCGGTCTCGGCCAAGGGCCAGCAAGGCAGGCCGCGGTCGAAGCGGGCATCCCGATGAACGTGCCCGGCGTGACCGTGAACAAGCTGTGCCTCTCAGGCATCAACGCGATCACTCAGGCCGCCCAGCTGGTGCGGGCAGGAGAGTACGACGTCGTCGTCGCCGGCGGCCAGGAGTCGATGAGTCTGGCGCCTCACCTGCTGGAGAAGTCACGTTCGGGCTACAAATACGGTGACGTGGTCGTCAAGGATCACATGGACTACGACGGCCTGTGGGACGCCTTCACCGACCAGGCCATGGGCGGACTGACCGAAGACGCCAACGCCGGAGACTTCGAGTTCTCCCGCGAGGACCAGGACGCCTTCGCAGCTCGTTCGCATCAGCGCGCGGCAACCGCCTGGGAGTCGGGCCTCTTCGGCGATGAGGTCGAACCCATCACCATTCCCGGCCGCAAGGGCGATGTGACCGTGTCCAACGACGAAGGTGTGCGCGCCGAGACCACACCGGAGTCGATGGCCAAGCTGCGGCCAGCCTTCCGCAAGGATGGAACCATCACCGCCGGAAACGCGTCACAGATCTCCGATGGAGCATGCGCCGTCGTCGTCATGTCCCTGGAGAAGGCCGAGGAGCTTGGTGCCCCGATCCTCGCTGAGATCCGCTCCCATGGATGGACTGCCGGTCCCGACTCCTCTCTGCAGCATCAGCCCTCGCAGGCGATCCAGGCAGCTGCAGAGAAGGAAGGCGTTGCCGCCGATTCCTTCGACCTCTACGAGATCAACGAGGCCTTCGCCGCGGTGGGCCTGGCCAGTTCGAAGGACCTGGGCGTTGACCCGGACAAGGTCAACGTCAATGGTGGCGCAGTGGCACTCGGCCACCCGATCGGAGCGTCCGGGGCACGCATCGTGCTGACCCTGGCCCTTGAACTCCAGCGCCGAGGTGGCGGAACCGGTGTCGCCGCGCTGTGCGGTGGCGGAGGACAGGGAGACTCGCTGATCATCACTGTGCCCGCCCAGAACTGATCCCAACCGCATTTGACCCTGAGTACAACGGGTCACGATCCAAGAGGAGAGCATGATGCTCGTCGCATTCTCCGTCGCTCCCAGCGGCGGTGACAACACAGACGCGTCGGTCCATGACGCGGTAGCCGCTGCTGTGGAGGTGGTCCGACGTTCCGGGCTGCCGCACCGAACCGATTCGATGTTCACCACGATCGAAGGCGACTGGGACGAGGTGTTCGCTGTGGTCAAGGAGGCCACCGACGTCGTCGGCGAATTCGGTCCACGCGTGGCGTTGGTGTTGAAGGCCGATATTCGTCCGGGATACACGGGGGAGATCGATGGCAAGCTCGAACGTCTGGAAAAGGCCCTCGACGCCCGCGGCGGCGACTGATCGACCCTCGGCGTCACCGTCGAGGCTCGCCGGTCGCAGCACATGGATCGCCGCACCGGAGCCAGGAGGTGTGGGGCGGGAAGTACCCAGCGGTAAGTTGGGCGCAGCGGAAATTTTCGGGGAATTCATAGTGACGTAGGTCTCATTCAGGTCTACTCTTTTCTTAAGAAAGAAGGAGATGAACAATGAACGGGTCCACCTATTTCACTACAGCCACCGCACTGACGATGGTTGCCCTGCTCGGTTTCATGGCCGCCGGCTTCTTTCCGGTCATCGTTGACTTTGCCTTCGCCATCGAAGCCGTGGCCGTCATCCTGGCTCTGACCGGGCTTGTGATGGTTGCGTTCGTGACCGTGCGAAAGTCACTGGAGCGTGCCGCTCGACTGTACTGATGCAATGCCCGATCGTCGCGTGATTCACAGTGGCGACGCAGCTTGCTGACAACGGCCCTTGTCGAAGTTTCGGAGTTCGTCTCCGAGGCTTTGACGAGGGCCGCTTTCTGTTCTGGATCACGAATCGGTTAGGATATTTGAGCCTCCGTAGCTCAGTTGGATAGAGCAACCGCCTTCTAAGCGGTAGGCCGCGGGTTCGAGCCCCGCCGGGGGTACTTTTTGTGCTCTGACGGCCCTTTCGCCCTTCCGGCGTTTCCCTGCAATGACCAATTACCGCGCGCTACGGCGTGGCAATTGGTGCACGGCTGGGAAAACGTAGAGAGTGGATGCGTGATGACAGACAGTAAGAGTGCCGTGACGCCACCAGTGGGAGGGGCGCTGAGCGATATCGCGAAGCGAGTCTCAGAAACCCGCTTCACCCTGCAGACCGACGACTTCGCCGACGGTCGCGAACTGCACCGACAGCTCTCCTCGGAGCTGACGGACTATCTGCTCCCGCGCATCAATCGGACGCAGACGCCCTTCATGATCGCGGTCGGTGGGTCAACTGGCGCAGGCAAGTCCACCTTGGTGAATTCCCTGGTCGGACGCACGGTGACTCCCGCGGGGGTGCGCCGTCCGACGACGGGCAACCCGATCGTGGTGCACAACCCTGCTGACACCAAATTCTTCGAATCGCAGTCCTTTCTCTCTGATCTGCCGCGCAGCACGGATCCGACGACGCAGACCCCCTCGGTCGTGCTCATTCCCGATGACGGTGTCGAGCCGGGCACGGCTGTGCTCGACTGCCCGGATATCGACTCCATCGCCGAGTCGAACCGTGAGTTGGCCCGCCGCATTCTGATGAGTGCCGACCTGTGGATGTTCGTGACCACGGCCAACCGCTATGCCGACGCCGCGCCCTGGGCGCTGCTCAAGGACGCCGCTGTCCGCAACACCTCGGTCGCGATCGTGCTCGACCGGGTACCGCCGCAGGCGAACCGCGAGGTCAGGCACCATCTTTCCAGTCTGCTGTCCGAGGCGGGACTGGCGAACTCTCCGATCTTCGCTGTGGCCGAGCTCGAACTGGAGGACGGCCTGCTTCCGCACTCGGCGATCTATCCGATTCGTTCCTGGATCAGCCAAGTGAGTTCCGAGGGACGCTCGCAGGACCGCATTCGTCAGCGCACCCTCACCGGCTCCATCAGTGCGATGCCGGCCCAGGTGAAGTCCTTGGCTGACTTCGCAGAGAGCCAGGAGACGACGTTCGACCGGCTGCAGGCCAGCCTGGATCAGACGTTCAGATCCGCGGACGAAGGGCTCGCGCAGGTATTCTCCGACGGTCGCGTGCTGCACGGAGAGGTCAATGCGAGATGGCAGGACTTTGTGGGAACAGGTCAGCTGTTTCGCGGTTTGGAGCCTACGATGGCTCGCATGCGCGACCGGATCTCCGCCGCAGTCACCGGCAAACACGATGCCGCCTCGCCGCTGCACATTGCCATTCTGCGCAGCGCAGCCATTTCGTTGCGGGAACAGGCTATCGGCGTCGTCGAAGAGGTCGGCACCACATGGGTTCGGGACTCGGCTGGCTCGGCCCTGCTCGATGCGTACCCCGAGCTGCGCCACAGTTCCAATGATCTTGAGGATTCCGTCAAGTCCGCCGTCAGCGGATGGTCGAATGAGGTGAACGCGCTGGTTCGAGAGATCGGCCAGGGCAAGAAGTCGAAGGCGAGAATTCTGTCCTTCGGTGTCGGCGGAGTCTGCGCCGTCGTCGAATACGCGGCATTCTGGGATCCGAAGTACACGAACGCCGGCGACCAGGCGTCGCGCAACGACGCCAACGTCGCCCTCAGCCTGGCCGGCACGATCTTCGGGGAGCAGGAAGCCGTGAATCTCATCGGATCGATTCGGGATCGTTTCCTGACCACAGCTGCAGGAATCGTCGGCGGCTGCCGGGCTCCCTTTGACAACGTACTACGACTATCCGCGGTACCGGCGCGGCAAGCAGGCGCCCTGCGCGCCTCCGGTGATCGACTTGAGGTGGCATTGTGAACGATCCTGCACAGTCCGAGATCAGGCGTCGAGCCGAAGGAATTCGGCAGACCCTGTCCCTGGGACCCGACAAATTGAGCGCCGAAGTTCGTACGGACGCGCAGAACCTGCTCAACCGTGCCGAGGATCGGCTCGGCCTGGGCGAGGAGTTCACCGTCGTGGCCTTCGCCGGCTCCACCGGTTCGGGAAAGTCCTCTCTGTTCAATGCCGTTGCCGGACTGGACATCGCCCGGGTCGGCGTTCGTCGGCCCACCACCTCCCGTCCCACTGCATGTGTGTGGGGCGAAGGCGGCAACGACATCCTCAATTGGCTCCATGTGCCCGAGCGCAGCAGGACCTGGCGCGAATCAGCGCTCGACGGTGATGATCAGCGCAAGCTGCACGGCCTGATTCTGCTTGACCTGCCTGACCATGATTCGACCGCGGTCAAGCACCGTGTTGAGTCCGATCGTCTGGTTGGGCTCGTCGATGTGGTGTTCTGGGTCGTTGACCCACAGAAGTACGCCGACTTCTCGCTCCACTCCGAGTATTTGGCAAAGCTGGCCGAGAACAGCTCGAACATGGTGGTCGTTCTCAACCAGGTCGACAAGCTCAGCGACGAAGAGCGGAAGGCTGCCGCCGATCATCTGCAGCAGCTGCTTGTCGAAGACGGACTCACCGACACCAAAGTCCACATGACCTCGGCTGTGACACGAGACGGAATCCCACAGGTCAGGTCGATCTTGGCCGACACGGTCGATTCCAAACAGGCGGCTTCTGAACGGCTGCTCTCCGATATGCAGGCCATGTCCAAACGGATGCAGCACGAACTCGGTGAGCCTGTGGTCCCGCCGGATGAACGTCCGGGAGCGTCGCGTCTGGTGGAGACCATGTCCGATGCCGCCGGCGTCGAGGCGGTTGCCCAGACCGTCCATGACGACTATATCCGTCGGGCCTACCGCAAGACGGGTTACCCAGTCCTGGCGTGGATGCAGAGGAACGCACCCGACCCGCTGGGAGCCAAGCACGGTCAGGGCAGGGAAGAGCTCATCCGCGCATCGGTGCCAGCCACCAGCAGAGCGCAGAGCTCGCAGGTACGCCTGATGGCTCACGAACTCATCACGGAATCCGTGTCCTCGTTGCCCAGACCATGGCAGAGCGCGGTCGTGGAAGCAGAGAAGGCAAGCACCACAGAGCTGTCTGAGACCCTCGACTCGGCCGTGACAGCTGTGGATATCAAACCTCGGACGCCCGGCTGGTGGTCATTGGCCAGGGTTCTGCAGATCATCTTCTTCATCGCCACGATCCTGGGACTCCTGGGTGTCATCGCTGCAGCGCTTCTCACCATCTTCGCTCCCGGATCGCTGCCAGGCTGGAGCTGGTTCGTGACGATCGGGCTGCTGGTGGTGGGAATCATCGGTTCCGTTGTGACATCGGTGATCGCCAAGTCCGCGCGCAGCAAGGGGGCTGATGAAGCTGCCGGCGAAGTAGACCGAAAGCTTCGCGACGCAGTCGGAAGCGTTGCGCAGAGTTCGTACCTGGAACCGGTCAACACCGTCATCGACGAGCACCGCCGGGCATACGAGACGTTGCGCTGATACTTCTGTGCACAGGAGCTCAGACTCGTGTGCCAATGCCCTGTGGACGATCAACGATCGTCCACAGGGCATTTTTCATGTCTGGACGCCGACATCGTCTGCCGCGCTCACTGGTGAATGACGTGATGGACCGATTCACACTGCATCGCCCCCGATGGGTGATCGGGCAGGGGCCATTACGAAACACTCCAAGAAGCGAGGCAACACGATGTCCATCATCCCGATCAACCTCAGCGGCACAGTGGCCGCCGATCCGCAGAGCCGCACCCTGCCGTCTGGCAGAGCCTGCGCCTCCTTTCGGTTGGCCGTCAACCATTGGCGCCTCGACAAAGGAACCGGAGAGTATCTCTCCGACACGACCTCGTGGTTCAGCGTCGACTGCTACGGGCCTCTGGCCAGCAACTGCTCGATGAGTCTGCACCAAGGTATGTCCGTCGTCGTACAGGGGACCCTGAAGATTCGGGAATGGTCGACTGATGAGAAGCGGGGAATCGCTCCGACCGTTGTTGCAGAACACATCGGTCCCGATCTTCGCTACGGCACCGCCAACTATCAGAAGTCCAGTAACCCGAATCGGCAAACCGAAGGTCAGCAGCAGACGGCTGCAGGCGGCGATTCGGGGTGGGACAGCCTCGCCGGCGAAGTTCCGCCCAGTGTGACCGGAGCCTCCGACACATCGACCCTCGACTCGCTGGAGGACACGGACGGAGTCGATGAGGACGGAGCGAGAGACGACGATGGGGGAGGGTCCGACAACGGCGATGACGCCATAGCACGAGAGACGGTGAAGGCAGCGGCGCCCTTCTGAGGGCACCGCAGATCGAGTTGACCAACTTCAGCGCAGAGATTTCGTGGGAACATGGGGCGCCGAACGCCTTGGAGTGCACGCCGTTTGCGGCTGTGATCGGCTAAGGTGAGACTGTTAATCGTTCCCACCTGCTGAGGTTGTTGATGCGTCTCGTTCCCCTCCTAGGTCTTGGAGCCCTGACCTTGGCTCTCTCGGGTTGTTCGCTGCTGGGATTGGGCGGAGATGATTCGTCGCCCACTCCGGCTCGCACCCCGGCGAAGCCGGTTGCAGAGGTCGACAAGGTCGTTTCCGCACTGAAACCTCTGACCGGCAACGAAGACACGGTTCCGTCGACGAAGAGATTCTTCACAACGATGATCGATGCCGGCTACGATCCGGAGCAGCTTGAGGCTACGATCGATGACTCCCCGCTGGGCAATGACGTGCCCTCGCAGATGTTCGGCGTCAAAACGGACAAAGGGTGCGTGATCGGGGAGATACGAAAGGGAAAGGCCACCGCAGAGCTGATGCCGCCCACCGAATCGACCGGGGCATGCCTGTTCGGAGAGGTCGAACGTCCGAAGGGCGTGAAGGCGCCCACAGGCGACAAGCGTGAGAAGGACGGCGATTCCAACGGCGCCGGGCACATGCCTGGCGAGGACATCAACGGCACGGACGGGCCCACTGAGAGTCCGTCTCCCGATGAAGGGTCCGATGACACGTCGGAGGGCACGTCATCCGATGGTGCATCGTCCGAAGGCGGTACATCGGGAAGCTCATCCGAAGGGACCACGTCGTCAGAAGGGTCGTCGGAGGAGGGCTCCTCATCGACGGGCGGGTCCGCCGAAGGGTCCTCGTCAGGTGAAGCTCCGTCACTCGGCGGCGGCTGAACAAGGGTGATCAGCTACCGGACCAATTGGCACTTGAACGTGGACAACCGATAGCCTGAGGTTACTATGGCCGAATTCATTTACACCCTTCACAAGGCGCGTAAAGCGCACGGCGACAAAGTCATCCTCGATGACGTGTCGATGTCCTTCTACCCCGGCGCGAAGATCGGCATGGTCGGTCCCAACGGTGCCGGTAAGTCTACGATCCTCAAGATCATGGCCGGGCTCGAGCAGCCGTCCAATGGCGAGGCTCGGCTCAGCCCCGGGTACACCGTGGGCATTCTCCTGCAGGAGCCGCCCCTGAACGAGGACAAGACCGTCCTCGGCAACGTCCAAGAGGGCGTCGGCGAGATCAAGGCAAAGCTGGACCGCTTCAACGCCATCTCCGAGGAGATGGCCAGCCCTGATGCCGACTTCGATGCCCTGATGGAAGAGATGGGCAAGCTGCAAGAAGCTATCGATGCCGCGGATGCCTGGGATCTCGACTCGCAGCTCGAACAGGCGATGGATGCTCTGCGCTGCCCACCGCCGGACGCCGAAGTCAGCGTCCTCTCCGGTGGCGAGCGCCGTCGCGTGGCGCTGTGCAGGCTGCTGCTTGAGAAGCCGGATCTGCTTCTGCTCGATGAGCCTACAAACCACCTGGATGCCGAGTCCGTGCTGTGGCTTGAGCAGCATCTGCGTTCCTACCCAGGAGCTGTCATCGCGATCACTCACGATAGGTACTTCCTTGATCACGTGGCCGAATGGATCGCCGAGATCGACCGCGGACACCTCTACCCGTATGAAGGCAACTACTCGACGTACCTTGAGAAGAAGCAGGAACGCCTCCAGGTCCAGGGCAAGAAGGACGCGAAGCTGTCCAAACGCCTGAAAGACGAGCTTGAATGGGTCCGGTCGAATCCGAAGGCCAAGCAGACGAAGTCGAAGGCACGTCTGGCTCGCTACGAGGAGATGGCAGCAGAAGCCGAGAAGACCAAGAAGCTCGACTTCGAAGAGATCCAGATTCCCGCCGGCCCCCGTCTCGGCGACATCGTCATCGAGGCTTCCAACCTGCAGAAGGGCTACGGCGACCGTCTGCTCATCGACGGTCTCAGCTTCTCGTTGCCGCGAAACGGCATCGTCGGAGTCATCGGGCCCAACGGTGTGGGCAAGTCGACCCTGTTCAAGACCATCGTCGGACACGAGGAGCTGGACGGAGGCGAACTCAAGATCGGCGACAGCGTCAAAACGTCTTATGTCGATCAGTCCCGCGGCGGTATCGACTCCAATAAGAACCTGTGGGAAGTCGTCTCCGACGGACTCGACTTCATCCAGGTGGGCAATGTCGAGATGCCCTCGAGGGCCTATGTCTCCGCGTTCGGCTTCAAAGGCCCGGACCAGCAGAAGAAGGCTGGTGTGCTCTCCGGTGGTGAGCGCAACCGTCTCAACCTGGCGCTGACGCTCAAACAGGGCGGAAACCTGTTGCTGCTTGACGAGCCGACGAACGACCTCGACGTCGAAACACTCGGCTCCTTGGAAAACGCGCTCCTCGAGTTCCCCGGCTGTGCCGTAGTCGTCTCGCACGACCGTTGGTTCCTTGACCGGGTGGCGACACACATCCTTGCCTGGGAAGGCACAGAAGAAGAGCCCGCCAAGTGGTACTGGTTCGAAGGCAACTTCGAGTCCTATGAGGAGAACAAGGTCGAACGACTCGGTGAAGACGCTGCTCGTCCTCACCGCGTGACACACCGCCGCCTCACTCGCGACTGAACGAATTCTGTGGGCTGGGGACAATCACCGCAGCCCACAGGGTTCTCATGCATTTGCTGATGCCCCGGTCAACGACCGGGGCATCAGCAAATGCATGGTGGATTCAGTCCGCTGGCGGTGGCGTCGACCGTCAGAGAGCAAGCCGCCGATCCACTGCAGGAGCTTGAACAGATACCGCAGGGCAAGTGTGCCGACGACTCCGATGATCATCGCTATGAGCGCAATCAGGGCAAGGTTCATCTCCACGTTCTCGCGAAGGAAGACCAGGGCAAGGATCGTGATGATGATGAAAAGTGCGACATTGACCAATCGAGACAGTATAGTCCCGAGGATCTCGATCATCGCGGTGTCTTTGCTCACTGCGGAGCCTTCACACGGACCATGCCCTCTTGAGCCACTGTTGCCAACAGCTCACCGGTCTGAGCGAAGATGCGCCCGTAACCGAGGCCGCGACCGCCCTGGGCCGCGGGGGACTCTTGGACGTAGAGCATCCACTCATCGACACGTACCCGACGATGCCACCACATCGCGTGGTCGAGGCTGGCCACCCGGAGCCCGGGGCTCGTCCAACTCAGGCCCTGTCGACGCAGTACCGGCTCGAGCAGGTTGAAGTCGCTGGCATAGGCCAAGGCCGCGGCATTGAGCACAGGATCATCGCCGAACTCGGAACTGGCACGGAACCACACATGCTGCTGCTCTCGCTGCCGATCATCGGTGGAGGAGAGGTACAGGGACGCCTCGACCGGGCGGATCTCGAAGGGACGTTTATTCAGCCATTCGGTCACTTGAGGGGTGTCCTGCCCAGCCAGGATGTCGCGCAGCTCTGGGCAATCCTGTGGACCAGGCAACCCGGTGGGCATGGTCTCTGCGTGTTCGAGACCCTCCTGCTCAACCTGGAAGGAGGCGATCAGGGACAGGATCGGGACGTCCTTCTGATAGGCGTGGACGCGTCGAGCGGAGAAAGATCGCCCGTCGCGCAGTCGTTCGACACCGAACTCAATCGGCTCGCTGACATCCCCAGCGCGCAGGAAGTAGCCGTGAAGTGAGTGGATGAGGCGATCATCTGGCAGGGTCGCGGCAGCGGCCACCACAGATTGCGCCACGACCTGACCGCCGTAGACGCGCCCATCGGGTTTGTACTGATTCTGTCCGAGGAAGTAGTCACTCTCCCGAGACGCCGAGGTGAAGCTCAGACTTTCGAGTTCGAGCACTTTGCGCAGCGTGTCGACATTCGCCTCGGCCGCTGTGGGTTCTGCATCGCTCATAAGGGCCTCCAGCCTGCGACAATGAATCTCTTGCGTGTGTTCACGATCCTATCGCGGCCGTCACTGCAGCGGTGAAGGTGGCATGATGGGACATATGCACAACCGCACCACGAATCCCCATCTGAACGAATTCACACGAGTCCTGTTGGAACTGAGATGGGGAGACATGGATGCCTATGGCCACGTCAACAATGTCACCCAGCTGCGTCTGCTCGAAGAGGCACGCGTCCGCGCTCTGGGCTCACCGACGCACAGCACCGATGCACCCACGACTCCGGGTCAATCGGGAATTGCCGAGACAGTTTCGGGGATCACAATTCCGTCGATCTTCGCCGAGGCTTCGGAGACCACCGAGCTGCTCGTCGCCTCGCATGCGATCGAATATCGTCGTCCCATTCCCTACCGTGCAGGTCCCATTGCCATCGATCTCGTCATCAGCGAGGTCAAACCGGCCTCTGTGACGATCGGTTACAGCATCGCCGAACCCGATGGTTCGGTCGGCTATACGCTGGCAGAGACGGTCATCGTCTTTGTAGACAGGACGACCTCCCGACCGCGTCGCCTGACCCAGGAGGAGACAGCAGCAATGGAAGACGTCATTCGACCTGCCGTACCGATGCGGGGTCGCAACCGATGACTGAACTCGAGATCGCCGATCCGCTGGCGATGAAGGATCTGGCCGCGTTCACCTCCTTGGCACACCGGCTCGACCCTGACGGGGCTATGCGCTTGCATGTGTCATCGACCGTGCTCGTCGTCACCGTTGCGCCCCTGTATCCGCATGGCATCGGAGACTCCACACCGTTGGTCCTCGCGATGCGAATGCTGCGCCTGAGCGGACCGGAGATGGACGGCCTCGACGAGGTGGTTCCCCTGACCAACCTCAAGGACCGGTTCGCGCGCGCCGAAAATGCCACACGCCTGCCTGTGCCCCCGAACTCGGTGCTGGTGTCCTGGACCGGCATTGCCCCGCCGAAGGGACAGTGGGCTGTTCGCGACAGGATCTCCGGCAATGAGATTCGGTCCACCGCCGAGGCTGGTGTGGAAGAGATCAGCAGCGGAGCTCCCGAAGGCGCGGGATCACATGCTGTGAAGGCGCTGCGTTCGCGTGTGTGGTCGAAGCCGATGGCTGCTCATGATGGCACCGAGCTGCCCGGCGGGCTCGCGTTCGCCGCGAATGCACTGCGATTCGTACCCGAGACGGGGACCGCCTCGGCGGGGGAGTCCGAGGAATATGACGTCTTCGAGACGTCCGGCTGGCTGCGGATCTCGACACCGGGCGGTCATCTGCTGACCCGAGCGAAGTAGACCCAGCACAGCAGGTCTCCTCAGGTCATGAAGACTGCAGACATAAAGGCTGCAGATGTGAGATGCGGAGTGTTCTGCTCAGACCGGGTTGCTGTTGGTGTTGACCATGGCCGTGGCCGCACGCTGGAAATAGTCCCAGAAGATTTCGTCGTAGAGCGGCGCAAGTGCCACATCGTCGAGAGCTGCCCGCATCGAGGCTAACCACCGGTCACGCGCATCGAAGTCGACAGGGAAGGGGAAATGGCGCATCCGCAGGCGCGGGTGACCCCGTTCCTCCTGATAGGTCGTCGGCCCACCGAAGTACTGTTCTAAGAACATCTGGAGCCGATGCTTGGCTCCAGTGAGGTCGTGCCCCTCCGGGTACATGGCGATGAGCACCTCGTCTTGGTCGACATGCTCGTAGAAGACATCGACAAGACGGGTGAAGGTGGGATGGCCACCGACCGCTTCGAAGATGGTCTCGTTCGATGTCTGAGTCATGGTCAGCTCTCTCCGTCTGCGGCATCGGTGCCGGATTCATCAGTGGTCGACCGGATCTCGTCATCGCTGGGCAGCGGTGAGGGTCCATTGTCGGTCGTCTGCCGTGTCGTGTAGGTGGGCCGAGGCTCGTCCTCGGAGTTGCTGCTCGTGGTCGAATCCGTTGAGTCAGTCTCTCGAGGAAGCGTCCTGAGGACGGTCTCCTGAATGATCGGGATGGTGATCCCACGCCTGTCGAACTCATTCGTGAGTTCCGCGCGGAAGGCACGTTCGACCATCCACTGCAGATTGGGCTTCGTCTTGATCATCGTCCTGATGACCCTGTACTCGGCTGACAGAGACTGGACACCGGCGATTTCGGGGACTTCGAGCATCGCGGAGGCCACCTGCGAGTCCTTGGCCATTTCAGCGGTGACCGTCTCTGTGATCTCACGGTAGGTGTCCATCGAAGTGGAGTAGTTGACTGGGATCTCGAGCACGGCACGCGCCCAGCCCTGCGACAGGTTGCCGACTCGCATGATCTCGCCGTTGCGCACATGCCACAGTGTTCCCGTGAGATCACGGATTGCTGTCTTGCGCAGGCCGAAGTCCTCGACCTCGCCGACGGCTTCTCCCAGGTCCACGGTGTCGCCGATGCCGTACTGGTCCTCGATGACCATGAAGAATCCCGAG
Organism: Brevibacterium sp. BDJS002; assembly: GCF_028201555.1. NCBI lineage: Bacteria > Bacillati > Actinomycetota > Actinomycetes > Micrococcales > Brevibacteriaceae > Brevibacterium > Brevibacterium sp. BDJS002. Next base: position 1,970,467 of record NZ_CP116392.1, read on the forward strand.
AGGTAGTCCCTGACGAGTTCCTGCGCGCCGAAGGCCAATGCCACACCGACAACACCTGCCGAGGCCAGAATGGGTGCGATGTTGAAGTTGAGCTGGTCGAGGATCATGAGGACTGCGACGGCGCTGATGAGGATCGTCGCCACAGACGAGAGCATCCGACCGACAGTCTTCGCACGCTGAGCACGGCGTTCGCGGATCGTCGCCGGGTCGATGCCCGTCCGCTGCGATTCCATGACCGTGGCCGAGAACTTGCCGTTCTCCGCAGCCTTCTGACTGCCGACGGTGCCTTTGGCCACGGCAGTGGAGAAGCGTCGGATGAAGTACCGCATCACCATGTTGAGCACGATGGCGATGACGATGATGATGAGGATCCTCAACGGAGCGTCGAGGAGAAAGTCCCAATCGATCTTGGGTGCGGACAACAGGTCGGTATTCAAAGCATCGAAAGTCATGATGCCACGAGCCTAACGACCGAAGGTCAATGCGCCCTTGGAAGTGCTGGACACTTCCTGAGCATTCAGGGCCCGCTGGGCATCGGCAAGATTCTCACGCATCAGGCGCACGAGCCCCTTGGGCGCGGCAGGGTGATCGGCCAGCCAGCCCTCGGTGGCCTTGACCGTGTGCTCGCTGACCGGGGGGAACAGTCGCAGAGTCATGGTCTGTGCCATTTCGAGGGTGCGGGTCTCCCACCATCCGGAGACTCGTTGGAAGAACTCTGTGGAGAAGTCACACAAGGGCGCTTGTGAGGTGAGGATCTCACCCGTCTCGGTCTGCAGACCGGAGGCGAATCCCAGAGCGAGAGCGGCCAGTTCCGAATTCGGAAGCTCAGCCTCATCGAGGATGCGGGTGAAGGCCTCCGACTTCGCCGCCGAGGTGGGGCGAGCGCTGCGTGCCGTCGCTGCCTGGCGTGCTCCGGTGGCCGAAGGATCGGTCTTGGTCATGGCCGTGATCGCGGAATCATCGATCGCGTCGTGCGCCGCAAGAGCGATGATGAGCTCCCAGGTGAGATCGGTGTCGATGGTGATCCCGTGGACCAAGTCCCCGGACGCGTCCAACCAGGACTGGAGCTGTCCGAGCTGCTCCTGAGTCGTTGCGTGCTTGATGAAGCCGCGCAGGAACTGGAACGCCTGATCGGTGCCGCCGGGTACCGACCCGAGAAGCTCTGCGAATCGATCGGCGACAGCGGTATGAGCCTCTGCACGTGACTCCGGAGGCAGGTAGGACCCGACCGCGGTCTCGAGCTGACGCATCTGAGTGAGCAGACCCGAGGAGTGCGTGACTGCCGCACAGTTGTCGAGGACTGTGGCGATGTAGTCCTGTGCCGGGCGCTGTCCGTCGCGGACGGCGTCCCAGAGTGTGCCGAGGATGAGCAGCTGGGTCAGAGAATCATCGAAGTCGCCCAGTCGGGCGGCGGCGACGTCCATGCTCTCATGATCGAAGCGCACCTTCGCATACGTCAGGTCCTCGTCATTGACGATGATCACATCGGGCTTGGGCAGGCCGCGGGCCTCGTCGAGTGTCGTCGACTCGGCATCGATGTCGAGTGGGAAGCTGTGCGTGCGGACAAGGCGTCCCTGCCCGTTGTCGGAATAGAATCCGATGGACAGACGGTGGGGCCGCAGGGATGGCACCGGCTGCCCCTCGATGATCCACGGTCTCTGGGTCACACGAAGCTCGGTGACCACCTCGGCGTCGTTGTCCGTCTCGGTGTCGACTTCGGCTTCGATGAGGTTGACCCCGGATTCCTCGAGCCACAGCTTCGACCAGGAGGCCAGGTCCCGACCGCTGGTGGCCTCAAGTTCGCTGAGGAGGTCCGGCAGTTCTGTGTTCGACCACGCATGCTTGTCGAAATAGCGCCTGAGACCGGCGAAGAACTCCTCCCGACCGACCCATGCGACGAGCTGTTTGAGCACGGAGGCGCCCTTGGCGTAGGTGATGCCGTCGAAGTTGACCTCGACATCGGCGAGGTCTTCGATGCTCGCGACGATCGGGTGTGTGCTCGGCAGCTGGTCCTGGCGGTAGGCCCACGATTTCTCGATCGTGGCGAAGGTCGTCCACGCGTCGCTGTATTCGGTGGCCTCAGCGGTGGCCAGTGTGGACATGAATTCGGCGAAGGACTCATTGAGCCACAGGTCGTTCCACCACTTCATGGTGACCAGGTCCCCGAACCACATATGTGCCAGTTCGTGGAGCACTGTCACGGTCCTGCGCTCGACGAGGGCCTCGGTGGGCCTGGACCGGAAGACGTAGTTCTCCAAGATCGTCACGGCACCGGCGTTCTCCATCGCACCGGCATTGAACTCGGGAACGAAGAGCTGATCGTACTTCTCGAACGGGTAGGACACCCCGAATTCGCGTTCGTAGAATTCGAAGCCGGCGCGGGTGATGCCGAAGAGGTTCTCTGCGTCGAGATGCTCGAAGAGGGAATCACGGCAGTACAGCCCCAAGGGCACAGGGGAACCGTCGGAGGAGGTCAGTTCCGAATGCACGCTGCGGTAGGGGCCGGCCACGATCGCTGTGATGTAGGACGAGATCGGAGTCGTCGGCGCGAACTGCCACACAGCAGTGTCGTCGACCGGAGCTTCGTCGAGTTCGGTGAAGACCTCACTGGGATCGCCGGGAGTCGGGGTGGGGGAGTTCGAGACGACCGTCCAGCGGGATGGAGCGACGACCGTGAAGGAGAACGGCGCTTTGAGGTCGGGTTGTTCGAACACGGGGAAGACACGTCTGGCGTCGGGGACCTCGAACTGTGAGTAGAGGTAGACCTCGTCGTCGATGGGATCGATGAACCGGTGCAGACCCTCACCGGTGTTCATGTAGGAGAAGTGCGCATCGATGGTGAGTTCGTTCTCTGCGGCAAGGCCAGGCAGAGTGATGCGTGAGGGGGAGACGACCTCGGAGGTCTCGAGATCGAGTCCGTTGAGCCGGATGCGTTCGACGCTGGCTGTGATGGCATCGATGAAGGTCGTGGACTCCGGCGTTGCGGTGAAGCGGATGCGGGAGCGAACTCGGAAGCTCTCACCCACTCCCGTGAGAATCAGGGTGTTCTCGTAGCTCGAGACGTCGACGAGTGATGAACGTCTGCGAGCTTCCTCGCGGGTGAGGTTGTATTGGGGCACTTTGAGGTGACCTCCGCTTCGGGTCCGGGTGTACCTGGCCATTCTTTCATGGACGCATTCTTCTTCGGTGGCAAGGCTTGATAAATTGGCCTCGGAGATCGCGGGTGGTCCGCTGCTGCCCGCACCCAGCCTAATGAGGAGTGAAAATGAGCAGAGAGACACTTGACCTGTGGTTCGACACGGCCTGCCCGTGGGCGTGGATGACGTCGCGCTGGGGTCTGGAAGTCGCCAAGGTCCGTGACATCGATGTGAAGTTCCATGTCATGAGCCTGAACATCCTCAACCGGGACAAAGACATCCCCGCCGACTATCGAGCGCTCATGGATCGTGCTCTGGCACCCATGCGCATCGTCACCGCGGCCATCGCCGAACACGGCGAGGAGATCACCGAGCCCCTATACACGGCGATCGGAACCCGCATCCACCCAGGTGGAGAGAAGGACTTCGACAAGGCCGTCGCCGAGGCGTTGGATGAGGTCGGTCTGCCGGCTGACCTGATGAAATACGGCGAACGCGATGACTACGATGCGGCGCTGCAGGAGTCCCATGATGAAGCGCTGGCTCTCGTCGGCGACGATGTGGGCACACCCATCTGCCGAGTGGCCGGCACCGCCTTCTTCGGCCCGGTCGTCACACCGGCTCCGAAGGGTGAGGACGCAGGTCGTCTCTTCGACGGGGTTCTCGCTGTCGCCTCGACTCCAGGGTTCTTCGAGCTCAAACGCACCCGCAACCAGGGCCCGGTCTTCGACTGACTGACCCTCAGACACCACCGCACCATCACACGCACAGTCTTTCCCCGGCACCTCGTCCGGGACATCTCGAAGGAGTGACCATATGAAGGTTCATCTCGGCACGGACCACGCAGGATTCGAATTCAAAGAGACCCTCAAAGCCCACCTCGGCGATTCGGGTTTCGAGGTCGTCGACCACGGTGCCCACGAATACGACGCACTCGATGACTATCCCGCCTTCTGCATCGCTGCGGCCCAGGCCGTCGTTGATGATCAGGCGGCAGGCGTCGAGGCCCTCGGCGTCGTCATCGGCGGTTCGGGCAACGGTGAGCAGATCGCAGCGAACAAGGTCAAGGGGGCACGGACGGCTCTCGCGTGGAACACCGATATCGCCAAGCTCGCTCGTGAGCACAACAATGCCCAGATCGTCTCGGTCGGGGCCAGGCAGCACACAGAGGCTGAGTCCATCGCCATCGTCGACGCGTTCTTGGCAGAACCGTTCTCCGGCGAAGAGCGCCACGAGCGTCGGATTCGGATCATGGACGCCTACGAGGCCGAAGGTCCCTCGGCGCTGTGAAGATCCGAGGTGCGGTGCTTCGCGAGATGGGGGCCGCCCGCCCCTATGCGAGAACTGAGCCGATGTCGATCGAGGAGCTCGAGCTCGATGGGCCCGGCCCCGGTGAGGTGCTCATCCGACTGAGCGCTGCCGGCGTCTGCCATTCCGACCTGTCCGTCGTCGACGGCAACCGTCCACGGCCCCTGCCGATGCTCCTCGGCCACGAAGGCGCGGGCATCGTCGAAGAACTCGGCGAAGGCGTCACCGACCTCGAGATCGGTGAGCAGGTCGTGACCGTGTTCCTGCCCCGCTGCGGCGAGTGTGCGAACTGCCGCACCGACGGCAAACTCCCGTGCACACCGGGAAGCGCCACGAATGGGGCCGGCACGCTCCCATTCGACGGACACAAGGTCCGACTCCACGACGATTCGGGCGCCGAGGTGCTCCATCATCTCGGTGCATCGGTCTTCGCCTCCCATGCCGTGCTCAACCGCGCCTCCGTCGTTCCGGTCGCCTCCGATGTTCCCGCGTCGATTGCGGCAGTGCTCGGCTGCGCGGTGCTCACCGGCGGTGGAGCGGTCCTCAACGCGGGATCTCCCGGACCCGAGGACGAGATCATGATCGTCGGTTTGGGCGGAGTCGGCATGGCCGCTCTGATCACGGCGCTGTCGATTGAGACTGCGGGTGTGATCGGCGTCGATGCGAATCCGGACAAACTGGTTCGAGCCAAGGAGCTGGGCGCGGTCGAGGTGTACACGCCCGAGCAGCTGGGGGAGCGGCGGGCACCGATCGTCATCGAATGCGTTGGTCATGCCCGCGCCTTCGAAACCGCGTTCTCGGCAACAGCTGTGGGTGGGAAGACCGTCACAGTGGGACTGCCCGCCCCCGATGCGCAGTCCCACATCACCCCTGTCACACTCACTGCCGAGGCACGCACCGTCATCGGTTCGTATCTGGGTTCCGCAGTGCCCAGTCGTGACATTCCCGTCTACGCGGATCTGTGGCGTCAGGGCAAGCTGCCGGTCGAAGAGCTGGTTTCGGACACGATCGGACTCGAGGACCTCAACGCGGCCTTCGACGCCCTCGCCGAGGGAACTGTCGTGCGGCAGGTCATCGACTTCCAGCGCTGAAGTCGATTGTGACAGCTGCCCTCAGTCGTCGGTGCTGAAGTCAGCGGGAATGTGCAGGATCCGGTCGTCGTCGGCGGCCGGATCCCCACGTCCGTCGGTATTGTTCGTCAGTAACCAGATCTCGCCTTCGGGTCCGGACACCACGTCGCGCAGTCGACCGAACTCGCCGGCATAGGCGACCTCAGCCTCGGCGAGGTCCGAGAGGGGCACGGTCCGCAGCACCTGGCCGCGAAGATTGGCGATGAGCAGGCGGTCATCACTGATGGCGATTCCACTCGGACTGGCCTCATCGGGCCGCCACTGCTGAACCGGGTCGATGAAATCACCCCCGTCGGCCCCATCCTCTGAGATTCCTTCGACCTCCGGCCAGCCGTAGTTGCCGCCGGGTTCGATGATGTTGAGCTCATCCCATGTGTCCTGACCGAACTCGCTGGCATACATCGTGCCATCGTCATCCCAGGCCAGCCCCTGAGGGTTCCGGTGCCCATAGGAGAAGACGAGTGAGTCGGGGAAGGGATTGTCCTCAGGCACCGTGCCGTCGGGCTTCATCCGAAGGATCGAGCCTGAGAGCGACTCGCGTTCCTGCGCGGAGTCCTGATTCCCTGCGTCACCGACCGTGGCATAGAGCATTCCGTCGGGACCGAACGCCAGACGCCCACCATTATGGAAGCCGGCCTTCGCGATGCCGTCGACGATCGTCTCCGGTGAGCCGAGCTCAACCCCGTCCGAGCCTGTCCTGAGGGGGAACCGTTGGATCCGGTTGTCCGACTCGGCGGTGAAGTACGCGAAGAGACTGTCCCCACGCACGCTCAGACCCAAGAGCCCGCCCTCACCAGAGGCGGACACGCCGGCGACCGTCGTGACCTCTCTGGGCTGTGCTGGGCGTTCGTCGTCGACTTCGAGGATGCGAGCGGAGTCTCTCTCACTGACCAACGCCGTGCCCTTGTAGAAGGCGATCGACCATGGAGCCTGAAGATTCGTCGCCACCTCCTCGGGGTCTGCGGTGGACCCGCGTTCCTCGCCGGTCGTGTCGCCGGCAGCTGATGTGGGCGAGACGAGGTAGCCGAGGGGGCAGGTGGACGATCGGAGCTGCAGCCGCTGAGAACCAGCGCCAGAATGAGCCCGGCAGCGCGGCTTCGATGATGAGTCGTCGTCGGAGATGTTCCCACCTGCGGGTTGGTGCGCCGGTGACCTGGGGGTGAAGGACGCGAACTCAGGGGACTGCTGTCGTGGTCTCGGATCGACATGGGCGGCGTACCTTTCGGCCTCGGCAGTCTGCGACTCTGCTCTCCCATTGTCTCCCACACGCGCCCACGGTGTCTTCCGGCGGATCCGGGGTGCATCCCAGGCAGGTCCGTGGCGTGAATACGAAGAAAGCCACCCGGACTTTGAGTCCGAGCGGCTTCACTATCGTCGGGATGACAGGATTTGAACCTGCGACCCTCTGTTCCCAAAACAGATGCGCTACCAAGCTGCGCCACATCCCGCGACGGAGACAATCTAACCACAGACAGGGGGACAGATGCACATCGATTCGGCCTGATGGCGTGAATGGGATGCAGCTCACAGCTGTCGGTCACGGTCGCGTCGAGCGCTGTGACCCAGCTCATCTTCAATCGATTTGGCGGCCGGTGCGGATGTCGACTATAGTCGTTAACGCAACACGGGGATGTAGCTCAATGGTAGAGCCTCAGTCTTCCAAACTGATGGTGCGGGTTCGATTCCCGTCATCCCCTCCGCTTACCGGCCGGACCATATGGTCGGCCGGTTTTTTTGGTTCTGCGCTCATTCCTCCCGGTGCGATTCCTGCCATGGTGCCGTGCATTCGGACAGAGGTAGAATTCGGGAGGATCCGGAAGTGTGCGCCCGGGTTCCCACGCAGGCTCTCTGCCCGAACGACATTGCATGACACCACGCCGGATGACCGAGGCGGCTCCATTCACAGCCGAAGGCAGCCCACGTCAGAAAGTCCGTTTCCACATGACATCCGATCCCCAGCGCCGTCGACCGTTCCGGTCCCGGCCGAGTCGCCGTCAGCTCCTCACCGGTGCCCTGAGCGGTGCAGGCGTGCTCGGTGCCGGCTTCGTGACATCGTCGGGAACCGACATCCTCGCCGAGGTGGGCCGGAATGATCATCTTCGCTCGGTCACGGTCGCCTTCACATCGGGGACCACTCGGGAGGGTGTTGGGGCAGAAGCGGGACTGGAACTGCAGCCAGATTACCGTGTCATGCCCGGAATCGAGGATCCGGGGCCGAAGCAGCGGCAGAGGGAATTCCTCGATCGGTGCTCGTCGTGGCTATCGCGGCTGCCCGAACAACGTCGCGATCTTGCCACCTCGGCGCTGCTCGATCTCTGGGTTCTCACCGACTCATTGCCTGCGACAGTGGCCAGCTGGGCCCAACCTTGGCGCTATATCTGGCCACGGGACGCGGCCTTCGCCGCTGTCGCGCTGGCCCGAGTCGGCCTGATCGATCTGGCATGGAATCATCTCCTCCATCTGCAATCTCTGCAGTCATCCGATGGATCGTTCGCCGCGCGTTTCACTCCCGATTCGGGGGAGGCCCCGGACGCGCGCCCCTCCCAATTCGATGCGCTGGGTCTCCTTCTCTGGGGCGTGAGTGAGGTTCATGCCTCGTCGACCCGCGCTGAAGGCGCTGCCGGAGGCACCGTGGACCTCGAGGCCATGGCCCCGATGCTGCGACGGTCCTCCGCGCGTCTGTTCCACCGGACCGAACGCGGCACCGCGCTGCCACCGGTGTCCTCTGACTACTGGGAAGTCAGCGAATCCCAAGTCACTCTGGGCACGGCCGGTCCCACTCTGCTGGGTCTGCAGGCGCTGGTCGATCTCGCCGAGCACACCGATGGGCTGTGGGCACACATCGATGGGGGAGTCGAGGCTCTCGGCGACAGCTGCGCGGCGTACGAGGCGACGTTTGCTCGCACATTCATCGCCAACGGACTGCAGCGCTACCCAACCTCGGGGGGACTCGATTCGGCGGTGGCCTACCTGCCGGCAGCGGGTGCGGGTCTGGGATTGGATGCATCGACGCTTGACCATGTGTGGGACAGGCTGAGCCAACCTGCTGGTGGGATCAAACCCGGCCACGGGTGGATCTTCGACCAGACGAGCTGGACACCGTCAACGTCTCTCATGGGCCTCGGGTTCGCCCGTATAGGGGCCCGAGTGCAGGCCGAAGGGATTCTCGACTGGTTGGGTGAGTACCGCACTCAGGCCGGTTCCTTTCCTGAGAAGGTGAGCGCAGAAGGTGCTGCGCTGTCGGTGGCTCCTCTGTCGTGGACGGCATCCAATGTCATCATCGGCCTTGACGAGCTCCATCCCCGGTGATCCTGACCTTCGGTGGAAGTGCGTGTGCCCGACCCGGTGGCGCAGGCACGGGTCCGGCGGTCCGCCGCCGTCGGTGCGGATTGCGCTCCTCGCGAACTCATGCCCGGCAGTGGCCCGCCTGTTTCGTGTTTTCTCCCAGGTTTCGCGTAATATGGGTGACTGCGTCTTGCGGACGTGCGCGATCTCATCGTGGACTTTCGCTCCCTCCCGGTCACCAGAAGACCGAATATGCATGACTGTCGAAATTGAAAGGTCGCACTGTGAAGAGCTCCGTCGAGCAACTCGACCCCACGCGGGTCAAGATCAGCGTGGATGTCCCATACGCCGAAATCAAGCCGAGCATCGACGAGGCATACAAGACCATCGGTGGCCAGGTGACCATCCCCGGCTTCCGCCAGGGCAAGGTCCCTGCTCGAATCATCGATCAGCGCGTTGGTCGACCTGCAGTGATCCAGGAGGCCGTCAACAACGGTCTTGACGGGTTCTACCGCGAAGCCGTCGAAGAGAACGATCTCAAGCCGCTGGGCCAGCCCGAGGTTGAGATCTCAGAGGTCCCCGGCCTCGACGGCACCGAAGACGGCGACCTGACCTTCACGGTCGAGGTTGACGTTCGCCCGGCGATCGAACTGCCTGCCTACGACACCATCAGCGTCGAGGTCGACCCGATCGAGGTCACCGATGACGACGTCGATGCCGAACTCGAGCAGCTGCGTACCCGTTTCGGGACCCTGAGCTCCGTTGACCGTCCAGCAGCCAAGGACGACTTCGTGACCCTCGACCTCGTCGCCACCATCGACGGCGAAGAGATCGACACCGCCTCCGACATCTCCTACCAGGTCGGTGCCGGAACCATGCTCGATGGCATGGACGAAGCACTCGACGGACTGTCGGCAGACGAGACCACGACCTTCGAGACCACCTTTGCTGGTGGAGAGCACGCCGGCGAGACCGGTACAGTCTCCATCACGCTCAGCGCGGTCAAGGTTCGCGAACTGCCGGAAGCCGATGATGACTTCGCTCAGCTGGCCAGCGAGTTCGACACGATCGACGAGCTGCGCACGGACCTGCGTGAGCAGGCTGCCAAGCAGAAGGAGACCGACCAGGGTGCTCAGGCACGCGACAAGGTCCTCGAATCTCTCATCGAGACCCTCAACGTGCCGGTTCCCGAGAAGGTCGTCACCGACGAGGTCGAGCGCCACCTCGAGTCCGAGAGCCGTGTGGACGACGATGAGCACCGCAAGGAGGTCACCGAGGAGACCGAGCGCAACCTGCGCACTCAGTTCATCCTCGACGCGATCGCCGAGGCCGAAGAGGTCGAGGTGACACAGCCCGAGCTCATCGAATACCTCATCTCCGCTTCACAGCAGTACGGCATGAACCCGAACGAGTTCGCGCAGATGCTCGACAGCTCCGGGCAGGTCAACGCACTGGTCGGAGAGGTCTCGCGTCGCAAGGCCCTGGCCGCCGCCCTCGCCGGTGCCGTCGTCAAGGACACCGAAGGCAACGTCGTCGACATGGAAGAGTTCACCACTCCTCCTGAGGAAGAGGCACCAGAGGGCGCCGAGGACTCAGACGAGACGGCTGAGGACTCAGACGAGACCGTCGTGGCCGAAGGCGACGACGAGAAGTGACGTCGCACCGCCTCGGCGGTGACTGAGCTTTCAACGGTGGGTACGGGAATTATTCCGTGCCCACCGTTTTGCATAGTTCCACCCAGGCACCACAGCGACGTCGGCCCTTGCGTGGCGCCGCGGTTCACGGTCCATGAGTCCGAATCCGATGCACGATCACGCTGATGGCGAACACAGGTGCTTCGACGGACTAAAACGGACCGTTGAGCAGTTAGAGTCCATATCAAAGCAACCAAAGACCAACAGGAGTGAAACGTGAGCGCACACGAAATGACAGCGCCCGTCGGCCTCGACGCCGGTGGGGCAATGGGTCTCGATGACCACATCTTCAACCGTCTGCTCAAGGAGCGCATCATCTGGCTCGGCTCGGAGGTGCGTGACTCCAACGCCAACGCCATCTGTGCACAGATGATGCTGCTGGCGGCAGAGGATCCTGATGCGGACATCTCGCTCTACATCAACTCCCCGGGTGGTTCGGTCACCGCGGGAATGGCGATCTACGACACCATGCAGTACATCAAGCCCGATGTGTCCACCGTGGCCATGGGAATGGCCGCATCCATGGGACAGTTCCTGCTGTCCTCGGGTGCACCCGGCAAACGCTATGCCACGCCACACGCTCGCATCCTCATGCACCAGCCGCTGGGCGGCATCGGAGGCACCGCCACCGACATCAAGATCCAGGCCGAGCTCATTCTGCACATGAAGAAGCAGATGGCAGAGCTGACTGCCGAACAGACCGGCAAGACCCTGGAGCAGATCCTCAAGGACAACGACCGCGACCACTGGTTCACCGCCGAAGAAGCTCTCGAATACGGCTTCATCGACAAGATGGTGACCCGTTCGTCCGACGTCACCGACAACTGAGTGGGAGTCAAGGAAGAATGAATTCAATGAACTTTATGCCTGGGTCCACCGCTGGCAACATGCCGCAGTCCCGTTATGTCATGCCCCAGTTCGAAGAGCGGACTCCTTACGGCTTCAAGCGCCAGGATCCCTACACGAAGCTGTTCGATGATCGTGTCATCTTCCTGGGCGTCCAGGTCGACGACACCAGCGCCGACGATGTGATGGCTCAGCTCCTGGTCCTCGAATCGCAGGATCCGGACCGTGACATCACGCTCTACATCAACTCGCCAGGCGGCTCGTTCACTGCGATGACGGCCATCTACGACACGATGCAGTACATCAAGCCGGAGATCCAGACCGTCTGCCTCGGTCAGGCAGCCTCAGCTGCCGCGGTTCTTCTCGCCGCCGGCACCCCCGGCAAGCGTCTGGCTCTGCCCAACGCCCGCGTCCTCATCCACCAGCCCGCTATGGAGGGCCAGGGACAGGGACAGGCCTCGGACATCGAAATCCAGGCCGCAGAGGTATTCCGGATGCGCCAGTGGCTGGAGACGACATTGTCCGACCACTCGAACAAGTCCCCGGAGCAGGTCTCGAACGACATCGAACGTGACCTCTTCCTCACCGCCGAACAGGCGAAGGACTACGGACTCGTCGACCAGGTGCTGACCTCGCGCAAGGCAGTCTGAGACACACGAACATCTTTGGGCCCGGACAGGCAGCGTCTGTCCGGGCCCAAGGCAGTCTGTGGCGGCGGGAGTTGCCACAGGGTGTGGCGCCGAGTAGTTTGGGCCTTCTCGACAGTTTGGGTGGGTCCGGGCTCTCCGACACACCGAATGACGGTTCTGGCCGCTCATGTCAGTCCCGTATGGGAAGCTATTGAGGTACAGGAAACACGGGCGGTAGAGTTGGGGCCAGGTGCCCCGGCGGAAGGTTGTGACAGTGGCTCGCAGTGCGGACGGAGCAGACCTGCTCAAATGTAATTTCTGTGGGAAATCGCAGAAACAGGTTCGGAAGCTCATTGCCGGACCTGGCGTTTACATCTGCGATGAATGCATCGGGCTGTGCAACGAGATCATCGAAGAAGAGCTCAGCGAAGGCACCGCCGAGCACACCGAGATCGAACTGCCGAAACCCCGCGAGATCTTCGACTTCCTACAGGAATACGTGGTTGGTCAGGAGCCCGCGAAGAAGGCTCTCTCCGTCGCCGTCTACAACCATTACAAGCGCATCCGCTCTCTGCAGGGTGCAGAAGACACGAAGACCCTGGGCTCAGACGACACCGAGGTCGAGATCGCGAAGTCCAACATTCTTCTCGTCGGCCCCACCGGATCCGGTAAGACCTACCTGGCGCAGTCGCTGGCCAAGCGGCTCGATGTGCCGTTCGCCGTTGCAGACGCGACCGCACTGACCGAAGCCGGCTACGTCGGCGAAGACGTCGAGAACATTCTGCTCAAACTCATCCAGGCCGCGGACTTTGATATCCAGAAGGCCGAACACGGCATCATCTACATCGACGAGATCGACAAGATCGCCCGTAAGTCGGAGAACCCCTCAATCACTCGCGATGTCTCCGGTGAAGGCGTTCAGCAGGCGCTGCTGAAGATTCTCGAGGGAACCCAGGCATCAGTTCCGCCGCAGGGTGGGCGCAAACACCCCCATCAGGACTTCCTCCAGATCGACACCACGAACGTGCTGTTCATCGTCGCCGGAGCGTTCGCAGGCATGGAAGAGATCGTCGCCGGGCGCAAGGGCAAACACGGCATCGGGTTCGGGGCGCTCCTGCAGTCGAAGAACGACGAAGAGGACCTCTACGCCGACATCCTGCCCGAGGATCTGCTGAAGTTCGGACTCATTCCCGAGTTCATCGGACGTCTGCCGGTGCTGGCCACAGTCTCCACACTTGACCGCGCCGCACTGATCTCGATCCTCACAGAGCCTAAGAATGCTCTGGTCAAGCAGTACCAGCGCATGTTCGAGTTCGACAATGTCGAACTCCGCTTCGAGACCGACGCACTTGAAGCCATCTCCGACCTTGCCCTGCTGCGAGGAACCGGAGCACGTGGCCTGCGGTCCATCCTCGAAGAGGTCCTGCAGCCGGTCATGTTCGATGTTCCTTCACGCGAGGACATCGCCGAGGTGGTCGTGACCAGAGAAGTCGTGGACAAGAACGCAGCCCCCACACTGGTTCCTCGCGAGCAGCCTCGGACATCCAAAAAATCAGCCTGACGCCCCTCGCTAGATGCGGCTGTTCGCTGATACCCGGCCCTTAAGATACGACAACTTCCGCCGCCTCTGGGTGGCCAATATCGTCACCGTCATCGGCGCCCAGATGACTGTCGTGGCCATTCCCGCACAGATCTATCACATCACCGGGTCATCCGGGTACGTCGGCCTCAGCGGCATCTTCGGCCTGGTTCCGCTCATCGTGTTCGGACTGTGGGGCGGTTCACTCGCCGACGTCATCGACCGGCGCAGACTGCTCATCGTCTCCACCGCGGGACTGATCATCGCGAGCACTCTGTTGGCAGTGCTCGCGCTCATGCAGGTCGACAACGTGTGGCTGCTGCTGAGCGTGTTCTCCCTGCAGCAGGCCTTCTTCGGTCTCAACCAGCCCGCGAAGGGTGCGCTGCTGCCTACAATCGTTCCGCTGGACCTTCTGCCGTCGGCCAATTCGCTCAATATGACCGTCATGACACTTGGCGCCGTGGCGGGCCCGATCATCGGGGGAGCACTGATCCCCGTGGTGGGCTACCAGATGCTCTACCTCATCGATGCGCTGTTCCTGGCCACCACCCTCTACGCGGTGATGCGTCTGCCTGTTCTGGTGCCGCTGAAGCAGCCCGACACTCGCTCCGGTTTCAAGGGCGTCATCGACGGCTTCCGCTACTTGGGCACGAACACGGTCGTCATGGTCTCCCTGCTGGTCGACGTCATCGCCATGGTCTTCGGTATGCCCAGAGCACTGTTCCCGCAGATCGCCACGGAAACCTTCGGCGGTCCACCCGCCGGCGGCATCGTCTTCTCACTCCTGTTCGCCTCATTGGCGGCAGGCAGTGCTCTGGCAGGCATCTTCTCCGGTTGGGTCTCCCGTGTCGAACGCCAAGGTCTGGCAGTGATCGCAGCGATCCTCGTCTGGGGCGCCGCCATGTCTGTATTCGGTCTGTCGCTCGAGTTCGCCTCACACTTCTGGACAGCGGCCCTCATCGTCGCACTGTTCGGCCTGGCCATCGGCGGCGGCGCCGACATCATCTCCTCAGCCTTCCGCTCTACGATGCTGCAGGAGGCTGCCAGCGATGACATGCGCGGACGAATGCAGGGCGTGTTCATCGTCGTCGTCGCCGGCGGGCCCCGCATCGCCGATGTCCTCCACGGCACCGTCGCCGAGCTGACGACCACAACCATTGCGGCCTCCGGAGGCGGCCTCCTCGTGATTGTGCTCGTCATCGCCTGTGCACTGATCTTCCCGACGTTTCGGCGCTATCGCGTCGAGCGCGGAGGAGGCCATCACTCACGGACACCCGTGTCCTGACGAACTCTCCAACACAACGACCCCGAGGCAGCCCGGTGAATACCGGGCGACCTCGGGGTCGTAATATGTGCAATCCGAAGCTCCCTGTCGTCCCAGGGCGCCTCGGGCTTGGTCTGACTAGGCCTGAGCCGTATACACGGCGTTCTCAGCAGGCTGGACGACGACGAAGCCTGGGCCGTGGAAGGCAAGCTGAACCGATTCACCCGAACCACGACCGAAGAACGTCCCGACGCTGACATCGGTCTTGATCTGTGGGGCCAAAGACGAGGACCAGCACACCGCAGCCTGCGGATCGACGAAGGTCGGCTGCTGTGAGCAGTCGAGGACCATCGGCTCGCCCTTGCAGCAGATGGCGGCCGTACCCACACCGTTGAGCTCGAGGTTGAACAGTCCCGAACCGCTGGCCATGGCACCGATTCCGCCCTTGATTCGTTTGATCTCCCAGTTGAGAGCATCGTCGAATGCCAGCAGATTCGAGGTGTTGACGGTCAGCGCATCCTGCTGACCTTCGAGCGCCATCATGAAGATGTTCGAGGCCTCACGAGCGAAGAAGACTTCACCGTGACCTTCGACCTTCATCACATTCCCACCCTCGCCGGTGGCGGCCTTCTTCATGAACTGACCCACAGACTTCGATCCCTGGTGGGTGAAACGAACGTCGCCCTGATACGCGACCATGGCACCCTTCGTGGCGATCATGGGGGCGTTGGGGTTGATCACTGTGCGCAGCATCTTGTTCGACTGCAGAGTCCAGCGTTCCTGGTTCTGAATCTCCGCATTCCGCTTCGAAAAGAGTTCGCTTCTCATTGTGCAAGGGCCTTTCGTCCATGAAGAAGATCGTGAGTACTTCTGTTGTCGTGTCCATCGTATGCGTCCGAAGCCGCAGACGCCCGGAAGTTCCTGTTCTTATCTTGGAACACAGGGGGACAGATCAGTCCTGTTCGACGAAGTCGATCGCGGCAACCGTGATCTCCTCGCCCTTCTCCTCAGTGACGAGCTCCTGGATGCGTCCGGCAGCCTGCAGATCGCCTTGAGCGCTGCCGATGGCGGCGACGATAGCTGCAGGGGCATGGATGGTCAGGCTGCGGACCTGCGTCTTCTGGGAGACCTTCGCCTCGGTCTTCGCTCGCCGAATCTCGGTGAGCACCGAGGCGACTGAGACCAACAGTTCCGGGTCCACTGAGGACTCGGGATGTGTGAGCTGCTCGTCACCTGGCCAGGGTGACCTGTGCACAGATCCGGTCCGCCACCAGGACCACACCTCTTCGGTCACGAAGGGCATGAAGGGGGCGAACAGACGCAGCAGGACATCGAGCGCAGTCGCGAGCGTGACGTGGGCAGAGAGCTGATCGTCATCCCCGGTGGCACCGTAGGACCGGTCTTTGACGAGCTCGACGTAGTCGTCGGTGAATTCCCAGAAGAAGCTCTCCGCGGCACGAAGTGCATGCGCGTAGTCGTAGGCCGCCATGTGCGTCGAAGCGGCATCGACCACCTCGGCGAGTTTCTTCAGCAGCGCCCGATCGAGATCGTGGGTCACCGAGCCGAGCTGACCGACAAGACCGGAGTGCACGCCCTGTGCGAGTGCGAACTTCGAAGCATTGAGCAGCTTCATGGCCAGACGCCGCCCGATCTGCATCTGCGTGACGTCGTAGGCGGTGTCGGAACCGAGCTTTGCACTGGCAGCCCAGTAGCGGACGGCATCGGGGCCGAATCCCGGCTTCGTCTCGGCGAGGATGTCGGTGGGAACAACGACATTGCCCTTCGACTTCGACATCTTCTTGCGATCCGGGTCGAGGATCCAACCTGACAGGCCGGCATGCTTCCACGGTGCGGCGTCATTGAGCGAGTTGGCTCGAACCACGGTGGAGAACAGCCATGTGCGGATGATGTCGTGACCCTGCGGGCGCAGATCGAAGGGGAAGACCTTGGAGAAGAAGTCGTCATCGCGGCTCCAGCCGCCCAGCAGCTGCGGGGTCAACGACGAGGTCGCCCAGGTATCGAGCACATCCGGGTCGGCGGTGAACCCGCCGGGCACATCTCGTTGGTCGGCTGTGAACCTGGCGGGCACCTCGGCGATGGGATCGATGGGAAGGGACTCGGGAACGATCGGATCCGAGTAGTCAGGTTCCCCGTCCGAGTCCAAGCGGTACCACAGCGGGATGGGCACGCCGAAGTAGCGTTGGCGCGAAACGAGCCAGTCTCCGTTGAGGTTCTCCACCCAGTTCTCGTACCGGGAGCGCATGAACGTCGGATGCCACTCGATCTCGCGTCCGCGTGCGATGAGGGCATCGCGAAGCTCGGCCGAGCGACCGCCGTTGCGGATGTACCACTGACGAGAGGTGACAACCTCGAGAGGCTTGTCGCCCTTTTCGTAGAACGGCACCGGGTGAGTGATGGCCTCGATTTCGCCGATGAGGTCACCCGACTCGGCGAGCATCTCGGCGATGTCCTTGCGAGCGGTAAAGGTCGTCTTTCCCGCCAGCTTCTCGTAATTTGCCACAGCATCCGGCTTCGGCGATGCCGTGATCCACTCGGGAACTTCGAGGTTGAGTCGTCCACCACGGTTGATGACGGCACGCGTGGGCAGGTTGAGCTCGCGCCACCAGGTGACGTCGGTGAGGTCGCCGAAGGTGCAGACCATGGCAATTCCCGTGCCCTTGTCCGACTTCGCCAGTTCATGGGCGCGGACTTCGACGCTGACGCCGAAGAGCGGTGAGACGACTCTGGTGCCGAAGGATGCGGTGTAGCGCTCGTCCTCAGGATGAGCAACGAGTGCCACCACTGCGGGGATGAGCTCCGGGCGGGATGTGAGGATGATGATCGGATCCGCCGAGGTGTCCGCGAGACCGTCGGGACCTTCGGGGTAGAAGTTCACCTTGTGGTAGGCGCCGTCCTTGTCTCGATCTTCGAGCTCGGCCTGCGCGACAGCGGTGCCGAACGTGACGTCCCACATGGTGGGGGCGTCCTGTGAGTAGGCATGCCCGTTGGCGAGATCGGTGAGGAAGGCCTTCTGGCTGACAGAGCGGGAGGTGTCGTCAATGGTTCGGTAGGTGTACTTCCAATCCACGGACAGGCCGGTGGAGCGGAAGAGTTCCTCGAAGACGTGCTCGTCCTCAGCGGACAGCTTCTCGCAGAGCTCGATGAAGTTCTGGCGCGAGACCTTGACGAAGTCACGGGAGTTCTTCGGAGGCTTTGCCGGTGGTTCGAAGTCAGGATCGTAGCTTTGAGTGGGCTCGCAGGTGACCCCGTAGTAGTTCTGGACGCGGCGCTCTGTCGGCAGACCGTTGTCGTCCCAGCCCAAGGGATAGAACACGTTCTTTCCCTGCATGCGCTGATACCGGGCGATGATGTCGGTCTGCGTATAGGAGAAGACGTGCCCGACGTGCAGGGAGCCCGACGCTGTGGGCGGGGGAGTATCGATCGAATAGACCTGCTCACGATCCGTATCGACGTCGAAGGCATAGACCTCGTTGTCGCTCCACGCGGCATCCCATTTGTCGCGAAGTCCTTCGAGAGCCGGCTTATCCGGCAGGTTCACTGACTCGTGCGTCGAGTCCGAAAAGGCAGGTGTGTTCATAGTTGTTGATTTTCTCACCCGGGCGGCCTGGGGCCAAACCGATGACTGGGTACGAGCGGGTTTCGGCGATTCAAGGGTGTGACACACACGGAACGCGGCGTGAGATGCGGCGGTCGCTGAAAATGAGATTATTGGAGCATGGCGCCCTTGGACAGAATCGGATCAGAGAACCTGCCGCCCACGTCGACCGCGTGGATGAATCCTGCTCGTGCGATCGCGATCGTGGCAGTCGTGACCATCCATTCGCTGGGGACCGTCGTCGAAGAGAACTATGCGGGCATGGGCCCAGACTGGTGGGTGGCCAACGGGTTCGACTCCGCGGCCCGTTGGTCGGTTCCCGTCTTCATCATGATCTCCGGCGCACTCGCCTTGGACCCGGCACGCGGCAACAAGCCACGAAAGTTCCTCAGCAAACGGGTCTGGAGAATCGGGATTCCCCTCGTGTTCTGGACCGCTGTCTACGTCGTCTTCCGCCGCTTCTATCTCCTCCCGACCGATGACGGTTGGAACCCGGGAATCGCCATCCTCACCGGGTCCCCGTTCGTGCAGCTCTACTTCCTCTACGTCCTCGCTGGTCTGACGCTGCTGACGCCGTTCTTCCGACTGCTCAGCGTTCACGGCTCCAGGCGACTGCAATGGGGTACGGGGCTCATCTTCCTGGGCATCGGAATGCTCGACCAGTGGGTGAGCATCGTCTTCGACGTGGGCGAGGCCAATATCGCCACCCGGTTCCTGCCCATGGCCGGGTTCTATATCCTCGGATGGGTGCTGCGGGACGTGGTGCTGTCCCCTCGCGGGGTCGTTCTGGCCTGGCTGGCCCTGGCCGGAGCGATTGCGATGACCATCGTCTGGGCCGGACTCGGCCCGGGGGAGAAACCATGGATCTTCCCCTACGAATATCTCTCACCCGGCGTCGTCATCGCCTCCTTGGCGGCCTACCTTCTGCTCCACCACCATATGAACACCGGTTTCCGGTTGCTGCACTGGTTCTACCCGTACTCTTTCGGGGTGTTCCTGCTCCACCCGCTCCTGCTCTACCCATTGCGCAATGAGATGGGCCTGCCCACGACCGTCCCCGGTGTCATTCTCCATGCGATCGTGATGCCGATCGTCTACACGATCATCTGTGCTGCCATCACCTGGCTGGCGGTCAAGATCCCCGGAGTCCGCGCCGTGTTCGGCGAAGGTGGTCCACGCAATCCCCACGCGAAGCCGAACCCACGGGTGCCGCGGGCAAGGAAATCCACGTCGGCACCGAAGACAGACACCGACACCACCAGTGCCTAGAGGCCACCGTGCTGCGCCAGTCCGGCCGCAGAACTCCGTAGACTGAAGACACGACCTCGGCGAACAAGGCATCGCCCGGTCGAAGCACGCACAGAGGCGGCTGGATCCAAAGGATCACCGGGCACCAACCAGAAGGACGGAGAAGCACAGCGATGGAAACACTCAGAGCGGTCGTGACAGGGGCGAGTTCGGGAATCGGCGCCGCAACGGTTCGTCAGCTGCGGGAACAGGGCTGGGACGTCGTCGCTGTGGCCCGGCGGGAGGAGAAGCTGCGCGCACTGGCCGACGAGACCGGCGCCAGCTATATCGTTGCCGACCTCACCGACGACGATGCGGTTGCCGCACTCACCGCCGAGGTGCTGGCTGGGGGACCGGTGCACTCCCTCGTTGCCAATGCCGGCGCCGCGTACGGCACCGACACGGTCGCTGAGGCCTCGGTCGACGGGTGGCGTGACATGTTCGACGTCAACGTCCTCGGAGTCCTCCGGGTCGTCAAAGCCTTCCTGCCCGCACTGATCGAATCCGGGCGCGGAGACATCGTCGTCATGTCCTCGACCGCCGGGCATCAGGCCTACGAAGGCGGCGGCGGGTACGTTGCCGCAAAGCACGGGACACATTCCATCGCAGCGACGCTGCGACTCGAACTCGCCGGTGAACCCGTGCGCGTCATCGAAATCGCTCCCGGAATGGTCGCCACCGAGGAGTTCACGCTGAAGCGAGTCGGCGGCAGCCAGGACAAGGCCGACAAGGTCTACGAAGGGGTGGAGAATCCACTGACCGCCGAAGACGTCGCAGACGCCGTCGTCTACTCGCTGACCAGGCCGCACCACTTCAACGTCGATCTGATGGTGATCAGACCGATCGCACAGGCCGCACAGCACAAAGTCGCACGCAACACAGGACTCTGAGCCGGGAGGCCGGCGGCCGATGCGCGGTGACCGATGCGCGCCTGCGGACGTGGAGTGGTCGACACCCACGGCCAAGGTATACGATTGAGGATGCAGTGATCCGGCCATCACCGGGGAGCATCCGGAAGAACAGCGTATTCGACCCTGACCGACAATGTCGGCAGGGGAGGGGCGCCCAGTAGAACCGGGCGGTTGGACCCGTCATCACTCCGGCTATGAGCGATCCTCCGATCGTCTGTCTCATCCGACAGACGTTCACGGCGGATAAGCGAGGTGGTACCGCGGCAGACATGTCGTCCTCGTGACAGTGACCGCAGTGACTCAAAAGGACGCTCATGACGCAACCGTTGTATCCCAAGGTATCGACCTCGGCCTTCGGCCTCAGTGCCTCGCCGGACTTTCCCGCCATCGAAGACGCCGTACTCTCGTACTGGAAACAGGACGACACGTTCCAAGCCTCGATCGATCAGCGTGATTCAGGTGAGAACGGCTCGAACGAGTTCGTCTTCTATGACGGTCCTCCCTTCGCCAACGGCCTGCCTCACTACGGCCACCTGCTGACCGGATACGTCAAGGACGTCGTTCCCCGCTTCCAGACGATGCGCGGGAAGAAGGTCGACCGCCGATTCGGGTGGGATACACACGGACTCCCCGCAGAGCTCGAAGCCGAGCGTCAGCTGGGCATCACCGACAAATCTGAGATCAGCGGCATGGGCTTGGCTGCCTTCAACGATGCCTGCCGCTCTTCGGTGCTGAAGTACACGAAGGAATGGGAAGAGTACGTCACCCGCCAGGGTCGGTGGGTCGACTTCGAGAACGACTACAAGACGCTCAACGTCGAATACATGGAAAGTGTGATCTGGGCGTTCAAGCAGCTGTGGGACAAGGGCCTCGTCTACGAGGGCTACCGGGTTCTGCCCTACTGCTGGAAGGACCAGACCCCGCTGTCGAATCACGAGCTGCGGATGGACGACGATGTCTACAAGTCGCGCCAGGATCCGGCCGTGACCGTCGGCTACAAGCTCAAGGATTCCGACGAGTGGGTCCTTATCTGGACCACGACCCCGTGGACTGTTCCTTCCAACCAGGCGGTCGCGGTCAATCCCGAAATCCCGTTGGTCGCAGTCGTCGCCGGCGAGGACGGTGCACAGGAGCTGCAGGGCAAGACCCTGATCCTCGCCGAGGCTCGCCTCGGCGCCTATGCGCGCGAGCTGGGGGAGAACCCCGAAGTGCTGCGCACATTCTCCGGCAGTGAGCTGCTCGGACGTGCCTACGAGCCACCCTTCCCCTACTTCGAAGGTCGCCAGGACGAGTTCGGCGAGCGGATGCACACCATCCTCGAAGCCGACTTCGTCACGACCGAGGAAGGCACGGGAATCGTCCACCAGTCGCCTGCCTTCGGTGAAGAGGACAAGGACCTCACCGACTCCTACGGCATCACCGCAGCACGCCCAGTCGACGACGCCGGCTGCTTCGACTCCACCGTGGCCGACTACGCAGGCCAGCAGGTCTTCGAGGCCAACAAGGCGATCATCAAGGATCTGCGCAACTCCACAGGTCCGCTGACGGGCCGTTCGGCTCTGCTGATCCGTCACGAATCCTACGAGCACTCCTACCCGCACTGCTGGCGCTGCCGCAATCCGCTGATCTACCGCGCAGTGTCCTCCTGGTTCGTTCGGGTGACCGAGTTCAAGGACCGTATGGTCGAGCTCAACGAGCAGATCAACTGGGTGCCCGACAACGTCAAGCACGGGCAGTTCGGCAAATGGCTGGAGAACGCTCGGGACTGGTCGATCTCCCGCAACCGCTTCTGGGGTTCACCGATCCCCGTGTGGACCTCCGATGACCCCTCATATCCACGCACCGATGTGTACGGTTCCCTGTCCGAGATCGAGGCCGACTTCGGTCGCCTGCCGATCAATGACCAAGGAGAGGTCGATCTTCACCGCCCCTGGGTTGACGACCTGGTCCGACCGAACCCTGATGATCCGACCGGTCAGTCGATGATGCGCCGCATCCCTGAGATCTTCGATGTCTGGTTCGACTCGGGCTCCATGAGCTACGCCCAGGTTCACTATCCGTTCGAGAACTCGGAATGGTTCGACAACCATTTCCCCGCCGACTTCATCGTCGAGTACGTCGGTCAGACGCGCGGATGGTTCTATCTTCTGCACGTGCTCTCCACCGCGATCTTCGACCGTCCGGCGTTCACGAACTGCATCTCCCACGGCATCGTCTTGGGCTCCGACGGTCAGAAGATGTCGAAGTCCCTGCGCAACTACCCCGACGTCAACGAGGTCTTCGACCGTGACGGCTCCGACGCGATGCGCTGGTTCCTCATGGCCTCGTCCATCCTGCGCGGCGGCAACCTCGTCGTGACAGAGCAGGGCATCCGCGACGGAGTGCGCCAGGTCGTTCTCCCGCTATGGAACACCTGGCAGTTCTTCGCCACCTATTCCAACACGGCAGACGGAGCCGACGGTGCAAAGGCCGGCTACCGCGCGGAATCCCGCTACGACTCGAGCCAGGTGCTTGACCGGTACCTGCTGGCGAAGACCCATGACCTGATCGCTGAGTTCGCCGAAGCCATGGAGGGCCTCGACATCTGGGCCGCCTGCGATCTCGTGCGCAGCTACCTCGACATGCTCACGAACTGGTACGTGCGTCGTTCCCGTCGCCGCTTCTGGGACGGAACCGAAGACACCCACGAGTCCTTCGACGTCTTCTACACCTGCCTGGAAGCATTCTGCCGGGTTGCAGCCCCGCTGCTGCCGTTCACCGTCGAAGAGATCTACCGCGGACTCACCGGAGAACGGTCGGTGCACCTGACCGACTATCCGGACGCCGACCTGTTCCCCGCCGATGACGAACTCGTCTCCGCCATGGACCTGACCCGCGACATCTGCTCGACTGCCTCGTCCGTGCGCAAGGCCAACAGGCTGCGGGTGCGTCTGCCGCTGGCCAAGCTCACCGTTGCGGACGACACCGATCTGAGCACCGAGTTCACCGACATCATCTCCGATGAGCTCAACGTCCGCGAGGTCGAGGTCCTCGATGTCGCCGAAGCCGAAGCAGCAGGATTCTCCCTGTCGCAGAACCTGGTGATCAACGCCCGTGCCGCCGGACCTCGTCTGGGCAAGCAGGTGCAGCAGGTGATCAAGGCTTCGAAGACCGGGGATTGGTCTGTTGCCGACGACGGTACGGTCACCAGCGGCGGAATCGACCTGGTCGACGGCGAGTACACCCTGGACTCCGTGGCCCAATCGGGCACGGAAGGGATGGAACTGGCAGCGCTCGACTCCGGCTTCCTCGCCCTCGACACTCGTGTCACCCCCGAGCTCGAAGCCGAAGGCGTGGCCCGAGACGCCGTGCGCGCCATCCAGGGCATCCGGAAGCAGTTGGACCTGCACATCTCGGATCGAATCACGGTCGTCATCGAGGCAGAAGCCGAACTGACCGCCGCGCTGACCACTCACCGGGACCTCATCGCCGGTGAAACCCTGGCCACCTCGCTCGACTTCGCCGCTGTCCACGGTCACGAGCAGGTTTTCACCCCCGAAGAGCTGCCGTCGGGAACACGACTGGCCGTGAGCCGGGCATGAGTACGGGCGAAAACGCCGAGCAGTCTGACTCTCAGCTCGTCCGGGTGTATGCGTCGCTGCTGGCGCGTGCAGGTGAGACCCAGATCGAGGTTCGTCTCGACGCGACCCGTCGGGCCTGTGAGCTCCTCGGCGATATCCATCAGGCGGCTCCGGTCATCACCGTCACCGGGACCAACGGCAAGACCTCGACCGCGCGGATGATCGACGCGATCGTGACAGCCCACGATCTGAGAGTGGGCCGTTTCACCAGTCCGCACCTGCATTCGGTGACTGAGCGGATCTCTGTGGACGGAGGCCCCGTGCCGGCTGAGACCTTCGTGCGCATCCATGACGAGATCGCACCGGTGCTCGACCTCGTCGATGCTGAACTCCTCGCTGAGGGGCGCGGTCGACTGACGTTCTTCGAAGCGCTGACGATCCTGGCCTTTGCGGTGTTCGCAGACGCCCCCGTCGACGTCGTCGTGACCGAGGTCGGTATGGGCGGTGAATGGGATTCGACGAACGTTGCCGATGCCGAGGTGTGCGTCTTCACGAAGATCGGACTTGACCATCAGGCGTTCCTCGGTGACACCCTCACCGAGATCGCCACCACCAAGGCCGGAATCCTCAACCGCAGCCTCGATCCGTCTCCGGCGCCCAATCCGGTGGCTGTCATCGGCACGCAGACCGACGAAGCCCAGGAGGCTTTGGACGCCGAGGTGGAGCGTCGACAGATTCTCGCGCTGACCGAGGAACGCAGCTTCCGGCTCCTGGACCGCACCCGTGCAGTCGACGGGCAGCTCATCACCGTGCAGGGAATCCGTGATGTCTACACGGACATCTTCCTGCCGCTGCATGGGATTCATCAGGCGCACAATGCCGCCGTCGCGTTGGTCGCGGCGGAGGCCTTCCTGAGCGACGAGGATAAGCCACTGGTTCTCGACACCGTTGCTGAGGGCCTGTCCCACGTGACGTCTCCTGGCCGCGCCGAACTCGTCCGGACGGGACCGGCCGTGGTCGTCGACGGGGCGCACAACCCCGACGCGGCCCATGTGCTGGCCGAGACCATCACCGAGGCCTTTGACTTCGACTACACCGTGATGGTCCTGGCGATGTTCGCTGACAAGGATGTCCTCGGCGTGCTCGAGGAACTCCACCGCAGCGCTGATGTGTTCGTCGTCAGTGAGGCGCTGGACTCTCGAGCGCTGGGAGCCCACGAACTCGCCGAGGCCGCTCGTGAATGGGTGGATGAGGACTCTGTGCTCGAGACGCCGGACCTCAACGCCGCCCTGATGAAGGCCATCGACCTGGCGAACAGTTCCGGGGCGACGAGCCCAGGGATCGTCGTCACCGGCTCACTGCACACCGTTGCCGAGGCCCGCCTGCTGCTCGGAAAGGAAGAATGAGACTGTGAAATCGAAGTTTCCCGTTCTCTGCGGTTCGATCCTCATCTGTGAGCTCTTCGTCGTCTACTTCGCGGTGCTCACCGCCTTTGGGCTGGAAGTGAAGGCTGCAGGATCCCTGACGTTGGGCCAGCTCCTCCTCGGCGCTTCCGTGATTGCGGTTCTGGCAATCGTGTCGGTGCTGCTGCTTCCACGCAAGATCGGCCAGAAACGACCGGGTGTGGCACTGGGCTGGGTCGTCCAGGCCCTCCTCGTGGCCTCAGGATTCCTCGTCACCTCGATGTTCTTCGTCGCTGCCATCTTCATCGCCATGTGGGCGGTGTCGGTATATTGGTCGGCGAGGATCGACAGGGAAGTGGCCGAACGAGCCTGAACCGCCTCGGCGATTGACAGGAATGAAACTCACGGCGGTTAAACTGTGACCGCCGATCACCGCACAAACGAAAAGGACTGGAATGGAACGCACTCTCATCCTCATCAAACCCGATGGCGTCGCCCGAGGACTCGTCGGTCAGATCCTCGCTCGGATCGAGGCCAAGGGCTACCGCATCGACGCTCTGTCGCTGCGGACCGCGACAGCCGATGAACTCTCCGCCCACTACGCAGAGCACGAAGGCAAGCCCTTCTACCAGCCTCTCGTCGACTTCATGTCAGAGGGCCCGATCGTCTCGATCATCGCCTCCGGCCAGGGAGTCATCCCCGGCTTCCGCTCATTGGCAGGGGCGACAGATCCCACGGCAGCAGCCCCGGGTACGATTCGCGGCGATCTCGGTCGCGACTGGGGAGAGAAGGTTCAGAAGAACCTGGTGCACGGATCCGACTCCGTCGAGTCCGCCGAACGCGAGATCGGAATCTGGTTCCCCGCCTGATTCCCCTCAAGGCAGCAGTTCTGCGCACATAAATACGGGCGCCCTGTCGCAGTTCCTCTCAAAAAGGGATCTGCGACAGGGCGCTCGAGCAGTCTGTAGGACTGCCTGCTGCGCTGTTCCGTCCGACTGCGCGGTCCCCGTCAGAACAGGGTCGCGAAGAAATTCCAGAACTGGACGACGACGCAAGCTGCGATGACGAGCAACCAGAGCACAAAGATCGCGATGTTCTCCTTGGCCAGGACTCTGGCGATCGGATTGCGAGCGATTCCGGCACCGAAGTTTCCGGCCAGGGCGTTATGGGCCGTGACGGAGACGAACATCGGAATCGTCATCGTCCACACCACCATGCACCACGGGCAGCCGACGCCGATCTTATAGATCGAAATGTAGAACAGGAACATCACCAGAGTGGTGCCGAGAGCCAAGCCGACGTTGAGCCCGACCATGACCCATCCGGGGATCCTCGCTCCGGCAAGAAGCAACACGCCCAGCAGCAGCGGGAATATGAAAGCGGCGATTCCCAGCAGCTGATTGGGAAAGCCGAAGAGCTGGCTCTCGGGGTACTCCATGACCGATCCGCAGGAGAAGAACGGATTGAGATCGCAGGAGAGTACTGCATTCGGGTTCTCCAACTTCTCGTACTTCTCGACAGCGAGGGCGAAGGACGCCAGGAAGCCGACGACAGAGGTGACGACGAGGAAGATGCCAAGGGTGGCCGGCCGAAGCACCCAGGATCGGGTCTGCGGGACTACGTCGATATCGTCATCAGGAAGCGTGTCTGCGGTATTCACACTCCAAGAATGCCTCCCCGGGCATCGAGCCGCAAACGCAGACACCTGTGAATGATCGCAATACGTCAGTGACGGGGACCAGGGGAGATCCTCAACAGCAGGAGCACTTCGGTTGATCTGTGACATAATGGTCGAACGGATACCTGCTCTCACACCGAGCAGGAGAAGTGCCTCCACCGAGTCGAGGGTACGACCTCGCAGGTCGACACCAAGAAGAGGCAGCATGGAAGGCCTACGCGCTGAGCGCGAGCTGGAAGTGCCATCCACAAGTTTCGGTCCGATTTGGACCATGCAAGGATCCGAAGATCCGTGGGGTGTGGACGGAGCCTTCGGTCTGGGAGTAACAATGAATGACGCGTCAAACGACGGCAACGAAGCAACAGAGGGCATCCTCGCGGATCTCGCCAACCTGCAGCAGGCGGTGAATACGGCAGACTCCGCGAACGGAGATGTCGACGAGAGCATCAGGGAGAAGCTCGATCACATCGCGGAGGCCGCAGAATCCCTGCGTCTTCCAGAGCCCGATGAGGACTCGGATGACAGCGACGATGTCGTCCCCGAGCCGAAACGCAGTGCACCGAAGAAGGCACGTGACGCCGTGGCGAACAGAGGACTGGTCTTCGAGCAGTTCGTCCGCGATTCCAACGAAGACTCACAGGACTCTGCAGACTCACCGGAGGCCGCGAGTTCTGTCCGGGGGAGTGAAGCGAACGATTCCTCGGAGGCCGACGACGCTTCGAATGACACCGCTGCAAACGCCCAATCGCCTGCGCCGGCGTTCGATCCTCGCAATCCCTTCGCCGCGCCGACAGCCGAGCCTACGCCCGCGCCGACACCGCGAAGCGCTCCTGCAGTGCCTCACGATGGCGGCCTGATCTTCCAGGTGCCCAAGGCCGAACTGGCTCAGCCCGTTCAGGTGGAGGACACCGGCGACGATTCCGACGACGACTATGACGACTCGGACTATTCCGACTCTTCAGACCACGACACCAGCCGTGTGAAGAATGACGACTCCGAGGACAATGACTCGAATGATTCCGGCGGCCGTCGCCGGCGTCGCGGTGGCCGTGGCCGCCGCTCCCGAGGACGCGATGACAACGGCAGCGATTCCGACGCCGAGGGCTCTGCCGGAGCCTCAACCGAGGGTTCCTCCGACGACGACTCCGCCTCGGGAACGAAGAACAATGAGTCCCGGTCCGGCAGCCGTTCGGACAAGAAGGGCCAGCAGGCAGACTCGAACAAGTCCGCGGAGACGAAGAGCTCCGATGACGAGTCCTCCAAGCAGCCCACGGAGAAGTCCAACGACTCCTCCGATGACGATCACGATGATTACGACGACAACGGTTCGCGTCGCCGTCGCCGTCGTCGCTCACGTACACGCAGCACCGACAACGATGAAGTGACTTCGCTGAAGGGCTCCACGCGCCTGGAGGCCAAACGGCAGCGCCGCAAGGAAGGCCGCGAGGCCGGTCGCCGTCGCCCCGTCATCACCGAGGCTGAATTCCTCGCCCGTCGTGAATCGGTCGACCGGACGATGCTGGTGCGCGAAAGCGGCGAGCAGACCCAGTTGGTCGTCGTCGAGGACGGGATCACCGTTGAGCACTACCTCAAGGAGAACCGCCAGCAGTCCTCCCTCATCGGCAATGTCTACCTGGGCAAGGTCCAGAACGTCCTGCCGAGCATGGAAGCAGCGTTCATCGACATCGGCAAGGGCCGCAACGCCGTTCTCTACGCCGGTGAGGTCAACTGGGATGCCCTGGGCATGGACGGCAAAGCCCGTCGCATCGAAGTCGCCCTCAGCCCCGGCGACGCGGTTCTCGTCCAGGTCACCAAGGACCCGATCGGTCACAAGGGTGCCCGCCTGACCAGCCAGATCTCTCTGCCCGGACGTTTCCTCGTCTACGTTCCCGGGAACTCGATGACCGGCATCTCGCGGAAGCTGCCCGATGTCGAGCGCAATCGCCTCAAGAAGCTGCTCAAGGAACTCGTCGGTGACTCGAACGGAGTCATCGTGCGCACCGCGGCCGAAGGCGCCAGCGACAAGGAGCTCAGCACAGACGTCGAACGACTGGCCAAACGGTGGGAGACCATCGAGAAGAAGTCGAAGTCGACGAAGGTGCTCGCCCCCCAGCTCCTCTACAGCGAGCCGGACATGATCGTGCGCATCATTCGCGATGTCTTCAACGAGGACTTCTCCTCGCTCGTCATCGACGGTGACGGAGCCTGGAACACCATCCACGAATACGTCGAGGCCGTCGCGCCGGACCTGCTTGATCGTGTCCACCGCTACAGCGAAGACGAAGACATCTTCGACCACTACCGGGTCGAGGAACAGGTTCAGAAGGCGCTCCAGCGCACGGTCAACCTGCCCTCCGGTGGTTCCCTTGTCATCGACCGCACAGAGGCGATGACGGTCATCGACGTCAACACCGGCAAATTCACCGGTTCGGGCGGAAACCTCGAAGAGACCGTGACCCGTAACAACCTCGAAGCGGCCGAAGAGGTCATCCGTCAGGTTCGCCTGCGTGACATCGGCGGCATCATCGTCGTCGACTTCATCGACATGGTTCTCGAGTCGAATCGGGACCTCGTCGTGCGTCGTCTCGTTGAATGCCTGGGCCGGGACAGGACCAAGCATCAGGTCGCCGAGGTGACCTCGCTGGGTCTCGTGCAGATGACCCGTAAACGCATCGGCACGGGGCTCGCCGAGTCCCTGGTCAGTGCTGGTGCTGACCTCTCAGGCCGGGGGCTGCTGCTGCCTGGCTCGGAAGAGGACGGATCGAAGGCCCACCATGGCAACCGGTCCTCAAACAATGACGGTGGCAACAGCAGGCGTGATCGTAAGCGGCGCGGCGACAACAAATCATCATCGAAGTCCAACGACTCCGACGGCCAGTCGGATGCCGTTGCCAACGATGCCTCCCGCTCAGCCGTTGCCGCCATCGCCAAGGCCACACTGAAGAAGGACGAAGCCGAGTCGAAGGAGCCCGGAAGCTCCCAAGACGCGTCGGTGTCTGATAACGCTTCTTCCTCGGCGAACACCGACAGCTCTAAGGACTCGCAGGGCAACGAGCCCAGCGATTCGGCCGGAAACGGCGGATCGGGCCGTTCCCGGACCCGCAGCAACAGGAGACGCTCGCAGGCGAAGTCCGCTGATTCGTCCGACTCCGCACAGGACCAGTCGGCTCAGGACACAACGGTCGACGAGACGCCTGCGCCGGAGCAGCCTGCCCAGGAGCAGCCGGCACAGGCCAAGCCTGCGCGGGCGAAGAAACCTGAGGTTCCCGCAGCCGAGCTGCCGCTGATGATCGGAGCCGACTCGGCGACCAAGGTGGCCAAGGCTGAACCGGTCAAGGCCGCTCCTCGACGCAAGCCTGCCGCTAAGTCCGAGGCCAAGAGCGAGACGGCGCAGCCGTCGTTGCCGACCTCGTTCGTCATCATCGGCGAGGACTGAGCACCGGCTCCAACGGGCTGAGCGCCAGGGCTGTCGCAGTCTGACTGCGACGACCAGGCCGCACAGAAACGTCCCTCCACCGATCATCGGGATCGGTGGAGGGACGTCTTATTTGCCGGATTCCTGATTTCTTGTGGTGCTGATCGTCGGCTGCGCGGCCTGGTCGCCGCAGAGGACGATCATCAGGTTCGATACGAGATCGCTGCGTTCGAGGTGACCGAGCGTGACGATGCCGCGTCCTTCGATCTGCTCGATGGCGGTCTCGACCATGCCGACAGCACCTTCGACGATGAGCTGGCGGGCTGCCACGACGGCTGTCGCCTGTTGGCGTTGGAGCATGGCGCGGGCGATCTCGGCCGCGTAGGCCAGCTGGGTGATGCGCGATTCGATGATGGTCACACCGGCGGCGGCGACTCGCGCTGCGACCTCGCTGGAGAGTTTCGACGTGATCTCATCAGCATTGTCGCGCAGGGACATACGGTTCGGGTCCGAGGAGTCATACGCATAGGAGTTCGCGATGTGACGTACAGCGGTCTCAGCCTGGATGGCGACGAACTCCTCGAAATCATCGACTTCGAACAGTGCCTGAGCCGTGTCTTGGACCTGCCAGACGACCACTGCGCCGATTTCGATCGGATTGCCATCGAGGTCATTGACTTTGAGCGTCGACGTCTCGTGGTTGCGGATGCGCGTGGAGACCTGGATCTTCGAATAGAAGGGGTTGACGAAGCGCAGTCCCGATTGGCGCACTGTGCCGACGTACTTGCCGTAGAGCTGCAGGACGACAGCATTGCCAGGAGCCACGGACGTGCATCCCTTGAACAGGAACATCGCGGCAATGAACATGACGACACCGAGCACGATGAGGATGACCCCGAGCGCCGCCTGTGCCACTGTCATGATGAGTCCGAACACCGCGAGCAGGAGTGCCAGAATCAGCAGGATGACGCCGCCTACGATGGCGAAGTAGCCCGACACGCCTCCGGCCGAGCTTTCCCTGACACGTTCACCCTCCGCTGACGCAATTCGTGCAGGACGTCCTCGGCCCCGGCCTGGAGGTCCTCCCGGGGGCGCCTGCGGGCCGCCCGGAGGGGATTGATGGGGCCCATTGCCGGGATGCTGTCGAGATCCGCGGTCAGGACGCTGCTGGTTCTGCTGCGGTCCTGGTGGCTGGGCCGGGGGATATCTGTGCTGATTGGGGTTCTGAGTCATGATTTCAGTCTAGGACACAGAATGAGACGTGCATCTCAGAACAGCCCATCAGGTGTGATGTAGGTAACAGTTGGATAACTGTATCCGCGGCACGTGGAATAGTGCTTGCTACCTTCCTGGGGGTACGGCAGGTTATTGCACCATGAACACTTTGTTATTGGCAGCAGATGCCCCCAAATCTCCAGTTGATGATGCAATCAACTCCTGGTTCGATCCCATCGCCACCTTCTTCGGCGGGATCATCTTCTTTCCCATCACGCTCGGACCGATTTCCTTCCCCTTCGTGGTGCTATGGCTCATCGGCGCGGCTTTAATCTTCACCATCTATTTCGGGTTCATCCAAGCCCGGGGATTCAAGCTCTCGCTCGAAATCATCCGTGGCAAACATTCGTCCAAGAACGACCCGGGCGAGATCACCCACTTCCAGGCACTGGCCTCGGCGCTCTCCGGCACCGTCGGCCTCGGCAACATCGCCGGTGTCGGTGTGGCTATCGCCCTCGGCGGTCCCGGCGCTACCTTCTGGATGATCATCGCCGGCCTTCTCGGTATGTGCACGAAATTCGTCGAGTGCACCCTCGGTGTCAAATACCGAGAGATCGACGAGAACGGCGTCGTCTACGGCGGTCCCTTCAAATACCTGCCAATCGCGTTCCGCAAGTTCTCCAAGCCCATCGCCGGTCTGCTGACCGGAATCTTCGCAGTCTCCATCCTCATCTTCGGCGTCGTGGGCGGCGGAATGTTCCAGGCCAACCAGACCTTCGCTCAGGTTCGGACCGCTACCGGCGGCGCAGACGGCTTCCTCGCTGGCCCTGCGGCGTCATTGATCTTCGGCATCATCTTCGCTGGCCTCGTTGGTCTCGTGATCCTCGGTGGAATCCGGTCGATCGCCCACGTGACTGACAAGCTTGTCCCCGCCATGGGCATCTTCTACGTTCTTTCCTGCCTCTTGGTCCTGGCTATCAACTTCGGCCAGATCCCAACGGCCATCGGCCAGATCTTCGACGGAGCGTTCGCACCGCAGGGAGTTGCCGGCGGCATCGTCGGCGTCATGATCATCGGTTTCCAGCGTTCAGCCTTCTCCAACGAAGCAGGCATCGGTTCGGCCGCGATTGCACACTCGGCAGTCAAGACTCGTCGGCCCATTTCGGAAGGTTTCGTAGCACTTCTCGAACCCTTCGTGGACACCGTGATCGTCTGTACCATGACCGCACTGACCATCATCGTTGCCAACCAGCCCTCGTACACCAACGACCTTGGACAGGGTGAGATCGGCGGCGTGGCCCTGGCCTCGGACGCCTTCTCCACAGTGGCTGGCTGGTATCCGGTGCTGCTGGCGATCGCTGTCGCGCTCTTTGCCTTCTCCACGCTAATCACCTGGGCCTACTATGGTGAGCGTGCTTGGGCTTACCTCTTCGGCAAGTCGAAGGGGGCAGTCACAGTTTTCCGTGTCCTCGTCTGCGTGTTCGTGGTCATCGGCTGCATCGCCAGCTTCAGCAAGATTGTGGAGTTCGCGGATGCCGCACTGTTCCTCTGTGCCTTCATCAACATCCTTGGCCTCTACATGCTGATGCCGGTGGTGAAGAAGGAAATGAAGAAGTACCTGGCCGACCGCAAGGCCGGTACGCTCATGGACCCCGACACCAAGGACGCTGTTCCTGTGGAGGAGATGGTCTGAGTTCAGTTCTCCCCTGAGGCCGATCCCGCGAAGGCGCGAGATCGGCCTCAGTGCGTCGTCGGCGGATTGCTTCGAGTCTCGTTAGACTGGAGCACGTGGATCAGATCAACGACAAGACACATGCCCAGGAGCGACTGTTGGAACTGCGCGGAAGCATTGACAACATCGACGCAGCGCTCATCCATCTGCTCGCTGAGAGGTTCAAGCTCACAGAGAGAGTCGGCGAGCTGAAGGCCGACCACGGTCTGCCTCCCGCAGATCCCGAGAGGGAGCGCAGGCAGGTTGCCCACCTCCGCAGGCTGGCCGAAGATGCGCACCTGGACCCGGAGTTCGCAGAGAAGTTCCTGACCTTCATCGTCGCCGAGGTGATCCGTCATCACGAACGGATCGCTGAGACCCGTGAGGCTTGAGTTCGGCACGACGTACGGTTTGCCCAACGATGGTCGAATCCATTAGACTTGATCGTCGGTGCGTGCTGCGCACCACGGCTGGTGATTCCTCTCAATGGGACACCCGGGGAAATCCTTCTTCGGGAGCCAAGGGATCAACCGCCGTTCGTTTGTGTATGAACAGAAAGGGTTCGACATGGTCTATGCCATTGTCCGTGCCGGTGGCCATCAGGAAAAGGTCAGCGTCGGCGACATCATCACAGTTAACCGAATGAAGGCGAAGGCCGGAGAGAGCGTCGAGCTCGACGCCGTCCTCCTCGTCGACGGTGAGACTGTCACGACCGACGTCGATGCCTTGTCGAAGGTCGCTGTCAGCGCTGAGGTCGTCAACGAGCTTCGCGGTCCCAAGATCATCATTCAGAAGTACAAGAACAAGACCGGTTACAAGAAGCGTCAGGGCCACCGCCAGGACCTCACCCGTCTGAAGATCACGAACATCAAGTAAGAGGAGACTTCACATGTCAAGCAAAAAGGGAGTCAGCTCGTCCCGTAACGGTCGCGACTCGAACCCGCAGTACCTCGGTGTGAAGCGCTTCGGTGGACAGGTTGTCAAGGCCGGAGAGATCATCGTTCGCCAGCGCGGAACCAAGTTCCACCCAGGCGCCAACGTCGGACGCGGCGGAGACGACACGCTCTTCGCGCTGTCCGCAGGAGCCGTGGAATTCGGCAAACGCAACGGTCGTAAGATCGTCAACATCGTCGGCGCTTGATCGACTAGTTCTGTTTTTTCCCCTGTTAGGGGTCCATGAAGGGTGAGTCTCGAGACTCACCCTTCATCTGATATAAGGACATTATGGCCACCGAGTTCATAGACCGTGTCACAGTCCATCTCTCCGCCGGTGACGGCGGCAACGGCTGCGCCTCGATCAGGCGCGAGAAGTTCAAACCTCTTGGCGGACCTGACGGCGCCAACGGAGGTCAGGGCGGTGACGTCAAATTCGTCGTCGACACCCAGACCACCACGCTGCTGCCATTGCACCACCGTCCGCACCTGACCGCAGACGACGGCGGAATCGGGAAGGGCGATCTGCGTCATGGCGCTGACGGGGGAGATCTCGTCATCGCTGTCCCAGAGGGCACGGTTGTGAAGAGCAAGGACGGCGAGATCATCGCTGACCTCGTCGAACCCGGAACCGAATACGTTGCTGCCGCAGGTGGCCGCGGCGGACTCGGCAACGCGGCTCTGGCATCGTCGAAGCGCAAGGCTCCGGGCTTCGCCCTGCTGGGCGAACCTGGCGAAGCACTGAGCTTGGTGCTGGAACTGAAGACGATTGCGGACATCGCGCTCGTCGGATACCCCTCAGCCGGCAAATCCAGCCTCATCGCCGCTATGTCTGAGGCCAAGCCGAAGATCGCGGACTACCCGTTCACGACACTCGTGCCCAACCTCGGCGTGGTCCAGGCCGGGGATGTGCGCTACACGATCGCCGATGTCCCGGGACTCATCCCGGGTGCGTCGGAGGGCAAGGGGCTGGGCCTGGAGTTCCTGCGCCACGTCGAACGCTGTGCCGCTTTGGTCCACGTCGTTGACATGGCGACGTGGGAGCCGGGCCGTGATCCAGTCTCGGACCTGACGATCATCGAATCCGAACTCGCCGCCTACGCGGTCGACCTCGACGACGGAAGCGGGCTGCTGCCTCTGTCCGAACGTCCGAAGCTGGTGGCGCTCAACAAGGTCGACATTCCCGATGGCCATGACCTAGCCGATATCGTCCGCCCGGACCTCGAAGCCGCTGGCTATCGGGTGTTCGAGATCTCCGCCGTCAGCCACACCGGTCTGCGGGAACTCTCATTCGCCATGGCAGAACTCGTCACCGCTGAACGTGAGCGTCGGGCAGAGTTCGAAGCCACGCCGCAGCGCGTCGTCATTCGTCCTCGGGCAGTCGACGACCGCGGATTCCAGGTGCAGGCCGAAAGCGATGACGACGGTCCTGTCTTCCGGATCCGCGGAGTCAAGCCCGAACGCTGGGTGCGCCAGACAGACTTCGCCAATGATGAGGCTGTCGGTTATCTCGCCGACCGGCTCGATCGTCTCGGCGTCGAAGAATCCCTGTTCAAGGCCGGTGCCAAGCCCGGCGACACGATCGTGATCGGCGGAGATGACGGTGTCGTCTTCGACTGGGATCCGACAAGTGTGGGCGGTGCCGAGCTGTTGGGCAGCCGCGGTACAGACCTGCGTTTGGAAGACGACACACGGTCGACACGCAAGGAGCGCAAGGCGGCATTCCACGACCGCATGGATGCCAAGGCCGCAGTCCGGGCCGAGCAGGAACAGGAGCGTCTTGCTGAGCGCGCTGTCCGCAGCCGGGAAAGCTCGGGCGCGTCCGTCTCCGATGCGGAGTCCGGTCAGGAATGATCGAGAGTTCGTCCTCCGTAACTGAGAACCACCCGGTGCGCACGGATATCGCCACGGCCCGGCGCATCGTGATCAAGGTCGGCTCCTCGTCGCTGACGACCCTCGACGGAGGTTTGGACGAGGCGAAGCTGATTGCGCTGACCGATGTCATCGGTGCCCATCGTGCCGCAGGTCATGAGGTCATCCTCGTGTCCTCCGGTGCGATCGCCGCCGGACTCGAACCCATGGGGCTGTACAAACGGCCACGTGACCTGGCCACACAGCAGGCTGCGGCCGGAGTCGGCCAAGGTCTGCTGATGGCCGCCTACACTCGGGCTCTTGGTCGCTACGATCTGGTCCCAGGACAGGTCCTGCTCTCCGCCGATGATCTGATCCGTCGCACCAGATACAAGAACGCCCAACGCGCCATCGACAAGCTGCTTGCGCTCGGGACCTTGCCGATCGTCAATGAGAACGACGCTGTGGCGACCGAAGAGATCCGTTTCGGCGACAATGATCGCCTTGCCGCTCTCGTCGCACATCTCTCACACGCCGATGCTCTCGTGCTCCTGTCCGACGTCGACGCCCTGTACTCCGGGCCGCCGAATCTGCCTGAATCGGTGCGCATCGAACACGTCTCCAGCATCGCCGACCTCGGGGACATCGCCATCGGCGGAACCGGATCGGCCGGCACGGGAACCGGGGGCATGGCGACGAAGGTCGAAGCCGCGCTGATGGTGGCCGACTCAGGGATCCCAGCAGTACTGACCTCCGCGGAGAAGGTCTCTGGAGTGCTCGGCGGTGAACATGTGGGCACCTGGTTCGCCGTGACGCACAAACGGCGCGGGACCCGGCTGCTGTGGCTGCGGCATCTGGCTCGCACCTTCGGCTCGGTGACGATCGACAAGGGCGCCGAATCGGCAGTGCTCTCCAGAGGAACCTCCCTGCTGGCTGCCGGAGTCACAGGTGTCACCGGTGACTTCGAGGCGGGTGACCCCATCGAGATCAGAAGCCTCGACGGCACGGTCATCGCCCGTGGAATGACCAACTTCTCAGCCCATGAGCTGCCCGCGATGTTCGGCTTCTCCACGGACGAACTTGGCACCCGACTGGGAAATGATTACCGTAAAGAGGTCATCCATCGCAATGATCTCGTACTCACTCACGTGAGCGGGGGGAGATAGTCCATGACCGCTGTATCCGAGATACACCCGAAGACCGTCCGGGGTGTGACGAGAGTCGTCCGCAACGCCAAGAGCGCCGCGGCTCACTTGGCCACCTCGTCGACGGCAGAGAAAGACGCCGGTCTGCGCGCGATCGCAGATGCTCTGCGTGAGAATTCAGACCGAATCGTCAAAGCCAATGAAGTCGACATCGCCGCCGGTATCGACAACGGGATGAACGCCGGTCTCCTCGACCGACTTCGACTCGATCATGATCGCATCGAAGCCATCGCCACATCGGTCGGAACGATCATCGATCTTGACGACCCCGTGGGCAACGTCGTGGTCGGAAGGGTCCTGCCCAACGGCATCCGTCTGACCCAGAACCGTGTGCCGATGGGCGTGATCGGCGCGATCTACGAAGCTCGCCCCAACGTCACCGTCGACATCGCGATCCTGGCACTCAAGGCCGGCAACGCCACTGTGCTGCGCGGAGGCTCCGCCGCACAGAACACCAACACTGAGATCGTCTCTGTGCTGCGCAAAGCCGTGGAGTCGGCAGGTCTTCCCGCAGATTCGATCAACGGAATCGACCAATACGGACGCGACGGCGCCACAGTGCTCATGAACGCGCGTGACTACGTCGACCTCCTCATTCCACGAGGCGGTGCCGAGCTCATCAACACTGTGGTGCAGGAATCGCTGGTTCCGGTCATCGAAACCGGAATCGGGAACGTCCATATGTTCATCGATTCATCCGCTACGGTGAAGAACTCGGTCGACCTCGTCGTCAACTCGAAGACGCATCGACCCAGTGTCTGCAACTCGTTGGAAACTCTGCTGGTTCATGAGAAGGCAGCCAAGCGCGTCCTTCCCAAGATCCTCGACCGACTCGACAAGGCCGGGGTCGTTCTGCACGCCGACACCACCGTCGCGGCACTGGCACCAGAGACGATGAAGGTCAAGCGCGTGTCTCGACGCGACTGGGCGAAGGAATATCTGGACCTCGAACTCGCGGTGAAGGTCGTCTCGGGAATCGACGAAGCCATCGAGCATATCCGCGCCTATTCCTCCGGCCATACCGAGGTGATCGTGACCAAGGACCTCGACAACGCCGAGACATTCGTCACAGCCATCGATGCCGCAGCGGTCGGAGTCAACGTCTCCACACGATTCACCGATGGGGGAGAGCTCGGCTTCGGCGCCGAGGTCGGTATCTCAACCCAGAAGCTCCATGCCCGTGGACCCATGGGCGTCGAACAGCTGACGACCACGAAATGGGTCATGATAGGCAATGGACAGATCCGGAACTGACACGGCCCAGGTCAGAGAGCGCCGACGGCGAACTCCGATCACGCTCAACCTCATGTCGATGTCCACTTGTCTCACAGTTCATGAGAAACTGAAGCCATAAGCACTGTGACGCAGACACACCGCGTCAGCATCACTGATAAGGAGAGAACACGTGAATGCAGCACTGTTGACCACCGTCGCCGAAGGCGCGGAGAAGGCAGCCCACCACACCGAATTGCCGATGGACCCGATCTTCTTCGGACTCATCACCCTCGCGATCTTCCTCTCGATGGCAGCAGTGACGCGGTCGTGGAAGGGCATCTCCAACCGCCACTGATATGGCAAAGCAAACACGCAGGGTCGGTGTCATGGGCGGCACCTTCGACCCCATTCACCACGGTCACCTGGTCGCCGCCAGCGAGGTGCAGTCGACCTTCGATCTCGACGAGGTGGTCTTCGTGCCCACCGGCCGTCCGTATCAGAAGGACGTCGAAGAGGTCACCAGCGCCGAACATCGGTATCTGATGACAGTCATCGCAACCGCGTCCAACCCGCGCTTCACCGTCTCCCGGGCCGACGTCGATCGCCCGGGGCCGACCTACACGATCGATACGCTTCGTGACCTGGCCAGAAGCTACGGAACCGGCACAGAGA
Source organism: Brevibacterium sp. BDJS002 (assembly GCF_028201555.1). Lineage (NCBI taxonomy): Bacteria > Bacillati > Actinomycetota > Actinomycetes > Micrococcales > Brevibacteriaceae > Brevibacterium > Brevibacterium sp. BDJS002. Next base: position 2,010,011 of record NZ_CP116392.1, read on the forward strand.
TGTTCTTCATCACCGGCGCGGACGCTTTGGCTCAGATTCTGACGTGGAAGAATGTAGATGAGCTGTTTTCCTTGGCTCACTTCGTCGGAGTGAGCCGACCGGGACACGAACTTCGCAGTGAAGGTCTTCCGGTGGATCGATTGAGCTTGGTGCAGATTCCTGCACTGTCGATCTCTTCCACGGATTGCAGACTACGGGTGATGGATGGGGCGCCTGTCTGGTATCTCGTACCGGATGGGGTCGTTCAGTACATCGCGAAATACGAGTTGTACAGGAGTGAAAATGGCTGAGGAGCAGTTCACGTCACGTCGCGCCAGGCGAGAAGCCGAGCGGCTGGCTGCAGAACAGGCGTTCGAAGCACGAGAGACACCTGAGCAGCCGAGCGAACCGTCACCGACCAATCGGGCCGAACTGCTGAACCCGCCGCCCGCACCCGCTCAGGCGCCGGAGCCGCGAACGACGACGCCCGAGCCAACGCCGACCGGATCGGAAGCGGAGCCTGCTGAGGTCACGGACCAGCCGCAAGAATCACAAGCTCCTGTCGACACCGAGGACCGCCTCGACCCGCAACGAGCCCCACTGCCTCATTTCGAATCACGCACCGCGCGAAAGAAGTACCTGCGCGACAACGGGCTGTCCCTGGAAGGCGACGTCTCCACCGGCGCGATTCCGGTCATCGCCGGGCCCGAGGAGACAGCAGAGGACGAGACCTCCCCAGAGGGTCCGGACAGCGCAGCTGTCACCGACAGCGATTCCGTTGATGCGGCAGGATTCGGCGGATCGGCTGATGAAGTCGCCGCACGAGACTTCGAAGCTCCCGTCACCGCCGATTCGGCCCCCCGTCCCACCGCTCTCGACGATGACCCACAGGACGCACTGTCCCAGCCGATTGAGCAACTGGACGTCGAAGAGCCAACGGCAACACCTATCGCAGGAACACCTGCCCCCGGAGCCACCTCGGCGCCGAAGCAGCACGAGGTTCCCGCTGCCGAAATCGCTTCAGCTGAGACAGCCGACTCCGCGACAGCGGCGCCCGAGCAGCCCGCACACGGGGACCGCGATGAGCGTGTCGACGCCGATGCGCTCACCGATGAGACCGAGGAAGAGACCGGCGAGACGAGCCGTTCACGACGGATGCCCATCGTGAAGCCGCCGAGCAGCTCGGGAGTGCGAGTCGTCACGGCTGCCTCGGCCCAGATTCCTGCAGTCGACGACGCAGACACCAGTACCGATGCTCGCCCGGGATCCGGCGGGCCGAATACGAACCGTTCGGACTCGAATGAGGCACGGGACTCGAACGAGACGAGGGACTCGAAAGTCGATTCCTCGGCTCCTGGCACGCCGGGCACCGGAAGCACCGCGAACGGATTCGCCCCTGTTCCCGAGGCACAGTCCGCGGAAGAGTCTTCGACCTCATCCGATGATGCCGCCCGTGCGCTGGCAGCCAATCCGGAAACACGTCCGATGGAGACCGTGCCAGAGGCCTGGGCACTGCCCAACTCTGACTATGAGGACGAAGAGACCGAGAATCCTCCGGGAACGCGCATCCGCGCCAGCGAGGTCACCGGTCACGACGGTCGCATTCTTGTTGGCGAAGAACCATCCAAAGTACCCTATGTAGTGCTGGGTGTCGCTGCGCTCTTCGCAGTCGCACTCATCGTCATTGCACTGGTCATGTTGCTGTAATCATCTGAAAGGCTCTTGTGAGCGAGATCGTTGAATCAACCCAAATGCTGAGGACCGCCGCACGTGCGGCGGACGACAAGCTCGGCACCGATCAGGTGGCTCTTGATGTGAGTGCCACTCTCTACATCACTGACGCCTTCCTCATCATCTCAGCGGAGAACGATCGGCAGATCGGATCGATCGTCGACGCTGTCGAAGAAGCTGTGCAGACGACCTATGGTCGCACACCCCTGCGTCGTGAAGGCCGGGGGAGCGGTGATTGGGTGCTGCTCGACTTCGGCGACATCGTCGTCCATGTCTTCTCGCCCGAACAGCGCGAATACTACGCGCTCGAACGTCTATGGAAGGACTGCCCGGTCATTGATCTGGAGCTGCCGGAACATTCCGGTGCTGACGACGCTCGATGACCAAGACCGTCATCTTCTGGCGCCACGGCCAGACGGACTACAACGTCGAACGCCGGTTCCAGGGACAGTCCGACATCCCCCTCAACGACCTCGGCCGGAGACAGGCAGCGCAGGCAGCGAGCTACCTCAGCGAACTGGCACCTGAACTCATCGTCTCCTCAGACCTGTCACGAGCCGCTGACACGGCCGACGAACTGGCTTCCCGTCTGAACATCCAGGTGACCCGCGATGACCGTCTGCGGGAGACTGCCTTCGGCCAGTGGGAAGGCCACACTCGCGACGAACTCAGCACCACCTGGCCCGACGCACTCGAACAATGGCTCAGCGGAGCCGATATGAACCCTCCCGGCGGGGAATCACGATCCGAGTCAGGCCAGCGCGTCGCCTCGGCGATCACCGAGATCGTCAATGGAACTCAAGCACAGACGATCGTCATCGTCGCTCACGGCGCGGTCCTGCGGGCAGCTGCAGAACTGCTGCTCGGCATGGACGGGCCCGGTCGTCTGGCTGTCCTCGGCAACTGCGGACACGGGGAATTCGCGTTCACCGGAACCAACTGGATCCTGCGCAGCTGGGGCACTGTTCCTTCCTGACACGCGCGCCCACCGGGCCTACTGTCGCAGTGCGTGCACCTGGCGGATCATTCCTATCAGCGCCTGAGCCGATGAGTTCCAGTCGAAAGACGTTGCCTGCTTCTGGCCCGCAGCAGAGAGCTCTGACCACAGCTTCGCATCGGTGAGGCGAGCGATCCCAGCCGCCACGTCACCGGCATCATCGGGGTCGAAGTATACGGCGGCGTCCCCGGCGATTTCGTGGAAGATCGCAATGTCCGAGATCGCCACCGGCACACCCTGGGCCATCGCCTCGATGACGGGGAGTCCGAATCCCTCTTCCTGAGACGCCGTGACCAGAGCGGTCGCACCCTCGAGCAGCCCAGCGTATTCCTCATCGCTGACACCTCGGTGGAAGATCACCTTCGCCCGGTCAGGGATGAGAGCTCGCAGCGCGGCCTCGCGCCTTCCGTCGATGCGGCTGGCAATGTGCAGGGTCCACCCCGGCAGGTGCTGCAGCGAACCGATGAGGGTTTCGACGTTCTTATACGGCAGGAACGAACCCATGTAGACCAAAGACCGTGCATCGTGTCGGTTCACTGACCTGGATCCGGCAACAGCAACCTCGGCGGCATTGGAGACCACGGTCACCGGCTTCGACGACAGGCGGTGATCGGCGATGAGCCCCTTCGTCGTCTGGCTCACCGCTGCGATCGCGTCGGCGCGACCCAGCAGCAGTCGCTGCGGGGCAAAGCTGAGGTGGTAGGCCCGCCACAGCAGTCGCACAGCTGCCGGGAGATCTGCCGGGGGCAGGGGATGCGAATAGTAGATGAGGTCGTGGACGGTGAGAATGAGCCCGTAGCGGCGTCCCGTGGACCCCATGACCTGCATGGTGGAGAAGACGACGTCGGCGCCGAGGTCGTTGAGCTTCTTGGCGATGACGACCTCCTTTGCGGAGGTGGGGGAGTTGAGCTTGACCCACCGGCATTTCGGCAGAAGAGCGAGCTGATCTTCGTCACTGATGATCGCAGTAACCTCGATGTCAGTTCCGGCAACGGCGTTGAGCAGGGCCTCAAGCAGGCATGAACCATAACGGGAGATGCCGTCATGATGGGTTGTGCGGGTGAAGCGAGCATCGAAGAACACGCGGATCGTGTCGCTCGTCCGAGGGCGGCCTGTGCTTTTGCTCATGGAACTCCGAGTCGATAGTCTGATCATCTGTTAGTCTGCGTCTGCCAGAGTCTGCCAGAGACTGCGTTCTTTTTGTCGAAGGGTCAGTGAGTGAAGGAAGCATCACCTGCGTCCGGGGCCCTGAGGTCTCGACCATGATCCTAACGGTTGTCGCTCTCGCCGCCCTCATCATTGTCACACCCTTCATCACGCGTGTGCTGGGCCGGGCCAGTGGTTGGCTCCTGGCCGCGGCCTACCTGGGCATCGCAGGCCTGTTCACCCCCACCGCCGCCGAGGTGATGGCCGGGTCCACCCCGGAAGTGAGCTACCAGTGGATTCCCACCTTCGGTGTCGACCTGGCGCTGCGCGCCGACGGCATCGGCGTCATCTTCACCTACATCGCGCTGATCATCGGGGCCGTCGTCTTCGTCTATTCGACCGGATACCTGGAACGTGGACGGAACACGAGCTTCTACTGGCTGATGGTGATCTTCACCTTCTCGATGGTCATGCTCGTCCTCAGCAACGACCTTCTGGTGCTCTTCGTCTGCTGGGAGCTGACCTCCCTGGCCTCGTTCTTCCTCATCGCCAGGTCCGGCTCGCCCGGTCAAGCGCCGGCGCTGCGCACCATGTTCATCACCTTCATCGGCGGATTGTCCCTCCTGGTGGCCACCGGTGTGATCATCGCAGTGACCGGCACCACGAACGTTCACGAGGCACTGAGCTCGCCGGTCTGGTCAGCCCAATCGCCGGTGACGAGCTTGGTCGCAGTCCTCATCGCCGTTGCAGCGATGACCAAGTCGGCTCAGTTCCCGTTCCACTCGTGGCTGCCCGATGCGATGGCCGCTGCTACTCCGGTCTCCGCGTATCTGCACGCGGCCGCCGTGGTCAAGGCCGGCATCTTCCTGCTGTTGCGTTTCACCCCGGCATTCCATGCCACGCCGGCGTGGAACACTCTGCTCATCGTCGCCGGTCTGATCACTGCCTGCATCGGCGGGTGGTTCGCCCTCAATCAATACGACGTCAAGAAGCTGATGGCCTATTCCACGGTCTCTCAGCTGGGACTCATCACTGCGGTGATCGGCATCGGCTCCGAGGCAGCGATCGCCGCCGCGACGTTGCACGTCATCGCCCACGCCCTCTTCAAATCCGGTCTGTTCATGATGGTCGGCGTCGTCGATCACCTCGCCGGAACCCGCGAACTGACCCGAATTCCACAACTGATGCGCGCGGCACCGGCATCGTTCATCGTCATGATCGTCGGCTGTGCCTCCATGTCGGGCATACCGCCGCTGCTCGGGTTCGTGTCGAAGGAGGCACTGTTCACTGCCTTCGGCGATACTCCCGGTTCTGCCTGGACCGGGTGGGCGGCTCTGCTGGTGGCCGTCGGTGCCTCGGTGCTCACTTTCGCCTACTGCGCGAAGACCGTGTGGGGTGCGTTCATCGACGGCAAGCCTGTGGAGCGAGCGCGTCTGGGTCACGGTTCTCCGGTCATGCTTATTGCCGCCGCGGTGCCGATCCTCGCCTCGCTTCCGCTGAGTTTCGCACTGTTCGTCTTCGACAACCCCATCAGCCAGGCGGTCAGGGCTGCCCTGTACGAATCAACGGGTTCCGTACATCTGGCATTGTGGCACGGGGTGAACGTCGAACTCATCGCTTCACTGCTGATCATCGCGATCGGTGTGATCATCATCCTCAATCGGTCCCGCGTGTTCGTCTTCTTCCACCGCGCCACCCTCGGCTTCGATGGAGCCGACGTCATCAACGGTCTCACCTGGGCCCTGCGCAGGCGGCCGAAGCCTCGGCGTCTTCGTCAAGCCGATGAATTCCGGTCCCTACCTGGCAATGTCGCTGGGCGGTCTCGCCGTGCTCGCCTTCACCGCGGTGCCGATCATCTATCCGGAGCTGCCTCCGCTGCAGGAAGGTCTGTGGCGTCCCATCGACATCGTTCTCCTTGTCCTTATCACCATCGCCGTCCTCGTCGTCTGCACCTCGCATTCGCGTCTGACCACGGTCGTGGCCCTCTCCGGAGTCGGCATTCTGGCGACCGTGCAGATTCTGGCACTCGGCGCCCCGGACGTCACCCTTACCCAGCTGTTGGTCGAGGCGATGACGATCATCGTCATCATGCTGGTGCTGCAGAAGCTCCCGCGTTCGTTCTGGAGATATCCCAAGCGTCTGCAGGCCACACGGGCGATCTTTGCGATCATCGTCGGCCTCGCAGCGACGGTACTGACTCTGGCTCTGAATGGACGCCGAGAACGGTCCGACCTCGGCCAGTTCTATATTGAGAACGCCCCCGACATCAGCGGCGGACACAACATCGTCAATACCATTCTCGTCGAGTTCCGTGCCCTGGACACACTCGGAGAGCTCACCGTCCTCGGCATGGCCGGGATCGCGATCGTTGCGGTGATGTCGACGGTCAAGGACAAGTTCATCGACCCGCCCGCCGAGAACATTCCCGAACCCCCGCGGCAGGCCTGGGTCTCCATCCGACCCCGCGGCACAACCGCCTATCGAGCCGTCCATGAGGCCTGGCCCAACGTGATACCGCCTAAGCTCACGATCAAGATCCTCGGCCCCCTGCTGGCGATCACCTCACTCGTGATCTTCTGGCGCGGACACAACGAACCCGGCGGAGGCTTCATCGCGGCGCTGGTCGGTTCAGCGGTCATCGGACTGCTGTACATGTCGACGGCCAAGGACCGAGCGATCGGTCCGCCGAAGGCGCCGCTGTACCTGATCGGGTTCGGTGTCGCCACTGCGGTGGCCACCGGCTTCATCGGTCTCATCTTCGCCGGCTCGTTCCTCGAGCCGATGCACGGCTACTTCCTCGGGCAGCACTTCACAACATCGATGATCTTCGACCTCGGGGTATATCTGGCGGTGGTCGGACTGATCCTGCTGTCGTTCAACATCCTCGGCGTCTCGGACTCTGCGGCCACGCCCGCTGGCGACGATGTTCTCACCAATGGCATCATCCATCGTGACGTGGAACTGACCCGCGAGCGGGCCGACGAACTGATATACGGAGAGCTGAGCGGACCGATGGACGCGATCAGAGGGGAACGTCCGACTCACGAACGTCGATCAAGGGCCGGCAACCCCGATGCGAAGGTCAAGGCCTCATCAACGCATATCCTGCACGGCGATGCGCCCATAGAGCGGTCGAGCGACACTCAACCGGATCAGCCACCAACAGATGCACAGGAGGGTGCGAAATGATCCTTGCCCTCACGATCGGTGTGCTCACCGCAGGCGGCGTGTATCTGATGATGCAGCGATCCATGGTCCGAGGCGTCTTCGGACTGACACTCATCTCCCATGCTGCGAACTTCATCCTGCTCTCCGCAGGAGTCAGCGCCTGGCGAGTCGAGCCCTTGAGCAATCGCGGGGACCAGAGCGTGGCAGCCGACCCGTTGCCGCAGGCCTTCGTTCTCACCGCCATCGTCATCACCCTGGCGGTGACGATCTTCATGCTTGCACTCGCCGTTCTCGGCCACGACGATGATCAGAGACGGGCCCCTGAGACCGGGGAGGAGCGCGAATCATGAATCCGGCACTTCTCCTACTGCTTATCGGTGTGCCATTGCTGGCATCAGCGCTGAGCGTGCTCATCACCTCACGCACCGTCGATCGCGTCCTGCTGCTGGCGGCTCCGAGCTTCGTCGGCATATTCGGCGTCGTGCTGCTCTTCGTCCACCAACATGAGCCGGTTCTTGCCCACTCTGTGGGCGGCTACGTCCCCGGGTTGGCGATCCCGTTCGTTTCCGATACATTCACCGCTCTGATGCTGGTACTGACGTCCGCCACCGCTATCGCGAGCTGCATCTTCCTGATCACGACGGGTGAGGACCAGTACCGTTTCGTCCCTGCCCTGATCCTGATGATGCTCACCGGCGTCTACGGTGCACTGCTGACAGGGGACCTCTTCAACTTCTTCGTCTTCGTCGAGGTCATGGTGCTGCCGGCCTACGCACTCATCGCGGTCACCGGAACCTGGCGCCGCCTCGGCGTGGGTCGCATGTATGTCATGGTCAACCTCCTGACCTCGACGATCCTGCTCATCGGTGTCGGCTTCGTCTACGGAGCCACCGGCACCGTGAACATCGCGGTCCTCGCCGAGATGGGGGCACCGACCGGGCAGGGGGCTCTGGCCATCGGCGTCGTCCTCTTCGCGCTGATCATCAAAGCCGGGGGCGCACCCTTCCACGGTTGGCTGGTGCGCAGCTACCCGAACACCTCGGCCGGAATGATGTCGTTGTTCTCAGGTCTGCACTCGAAGGTCGCCCTCTACGCGATCTACCGGATCTACACCACCATGTACGGCGAGCCTGCTGCCTGGGTCAACGTCATCGTCATCATCGCTTTGGCCAGCATCATCATCGGTTCGCTGTCCGGAATCGGGCAGAACAGGGTCCGCAATGTCCTCGCCTTCCAGATGACGAGCGGCGTCGGACATATTCTGCTTGGTGTTGTGCTTCTGACCTCGACGGCGTTGGGCGCAGGAGCCTTCTACATGGTCCACCACATGATCACGATGTCGGGCCTTCTGCTGATCATGGGAGCGGTCGAACAGACCTACGGCAGCGGCTCGTTCAAAAAGCTGACCGGGCTGGCCGGCAGAGAGAGGTGGGCGACGATCCTGATGGTCCTCGGCCTGTTCTCACTTATCGGCCTCCCACCGACCTCCGGACTCTGGGGAAAGGTCGGACTCATCACGGCCGCCACCGGCAGCGGAGATGCACTGGGCTGGTGGCTGGTCGCGGCGATCGTGATCGGAGCGGTCATCAGTCTGCTCACTCTCCAGCGCATGTGGCGCAACACCTTCTGGGGACCGCCGATGCAGACGTACCGCCCCGATTCGGCTGAGACCGGCCGCGCCCCGGCCGAGCCCATTCCGAACAGCGTCCGGATTCCCGCACGCCTGCTGGTCCCGGGTACGATCATGATCGGAGTGTCCGTGGCCATCTTCGTCTACCCCGAGCCGCTGTTCGAGATCACTGCCCGCGCCGCGGCTGGGCTGCTCGACCACAGCGCCTACATCAAGGCGGTGACGACGCCATGATGCGATTCGTCCACGGCATCACCTACCTCGCCTACATCGGCTGGGCCATCGTGACCGGGTCGGCGACCATCGTCACCCGACTGTTCCGGCCCGGTCAGTACGCCCAGCCGATGATCGTCGAGGTCCCGTTGAGGTGCGTCACCGACCTTGAGGTAACCATGTTCGCCTCGTCGATCACGATCACCCCCGGAACCTTGGTCACGGCCATTGCCGCAGGTACCTCCACACAGCCGCCGGTGCTCTTCGTCCATGCCCTGTTCGAAGCTTCCGAGGAATCCGCATTGGAGGGCCTGTACGACATGGAGTCGCGTCTGCTCGCGATGACGCGAGGCCGGGCTCCAACGACTGCCGCAAGCACCGTCACCGAGGTCGAACACGAGGAAGGAAGCCCATGACCATCGTCGTCAGCATCTGCATCATCATCCTCGCCGCGGCTGTCATTGTGGGCCTGGTCCGCGTGCTGACCGCCAAGGACCTAGGTTCACGCGCGATCGTCAGCGATCTCATGTACTTCTCCGCCATCGGCATGCTCACCATGTTCGGAATTCTCGTCTCCTCCTCGATCATCCTCGACGCGATCTTCCTGTCGTCCATGGTCGGCATTCTTGCCACCATCGCACTGTCGCGGATCCTCACGAGGGGGTTGCGTTGATGAATGATGCTGTGGCAACCACTCTGGTCGGTATTCTCGGGATCACTGGCTCCCTGCTCATGCTGTTCTCCGCAATTGCGATGTTCCGGGTACGTGACGCTTTGTCCCGGATCAACGTGTTCTCACCGGCCACGGGCCTGGGGATGCCGTTGATCGTCGCGGCCGCCTACGTCTATGACCTTCATTCGGAGGGATTCAGCTGGGGCTCGCTGCTCATGGCCCTCATCGCCGTGCTGTGCCTGATCATCGTCTCGTCCGTGGCCAGCAACACGCTTTCGCGAGCCAGTGTGCTCTCCGGGCAGCCCGTCTACCGCAAGACAGCGCCGAATCGGTTGGCCCGCCCACCAGCAGGCATCGTTGACGACGACCCCGACTATCCTGATCATCCGAGGGCTGGGGCCTGATCTGGTGGGTCCTGGCAGTTGAGTTCGGGACCCCGACAGGCTAGTTCCTGCCGGTGGTGCGCATCGTGATGTTGATCCTGCCCCCGCCGAGGTGATCCAGCCGTCCGTGCTCGGGTGCGGTAGCGTCGAGGATCTTCGTCACCCCGTGAAAGGCGAAGCGGGCGGGCCCTCCGAAGACGAAGGCATCGCCGGAGGCCAGACGAATGTCCTCATAGGGCTTGTTGCGGTTGTCGGTGTTGCCGAACCGGAAGATGCAGGTGTCACCGAGGGACAGTGACACGACAGGAGCGGGATCGAGCTCGTCCTTGTCCTGGTGCATTCCCATCTTCGCCTGACCGTCGTAATAGTTGACGAGCGCCACATCGGGACTGTATTCCTCGGGCAGAAATCCCCACAGGTTGGGTGCATCAGCGGGGGAGTCGGGATCATCGGCGACCACCTCGGCGGCGTGGGAGACGACTCGGCGGCCCAGGCGAGTCATCCAATCCGGGAACGACAGGACGCGCTGGCCGTTGACGTCACGCGCGTGCCGATCATAGCGGCCGGGCTGCCAGTGCCAGCCGAGGCCGATGGTTCTCACACTCATCGGATGCCCGGCGATCGACGTCGCATGTGCCGGCACCGGTCCCGACTGCCACTTCGCGTACTGCCGGATGATCCAGGTCTGAGCAGCGGCATCGAGGAACCCCGGTACCCACACCGCCCCCGGTGCGATGACACGGGGGCGGCGGTCGAAGGCCTCGTCGGCGAAGAGTGACTCCATGGCAGGACGATTCGAACTCAGAGGTCTGTGAGCTCGATCGACTGATCCTGCAGCTGTGCGGCGGACACCTTCTTGCCGATGAGTGCCCGGAGTTCGTCACCGACATCCCAGATGTTGACGTTCATTGCGGCGGTGACGTCTCCGCCGCGAGTCCAGAAGACAATGAACTCCCCGCTTGATTTGTCGCCGCGGATGACGACGTCATCGTCACTTGAGCCGTGGCCGATGTACTCCATGCCGAGATCGTACTGGTCGGTGTAGAAGTAGGGTTCCCAGTCGTATTCCTTGTCTCCACCGGTGATGGTCGCTGCTGCGACTTCGGCCTGACGAACCGCGTTGTCCCAGTGCTCAACGCGCAGACGCTGGTTGAGCAGCGTGTTCTGCGCCGCCGCGATGTCACCGATGGCCAGGATATTGGCATCGCTGGAGCGCATATGCTCATCGACGAGGACGCCGTTATCGGTCTCCAGACCAGCAGATACGGCAAGGTCAATGGTGGGATCTGCACCGATTCCCACGACGACCAGGTCGGCAGGAAGGTCACCGGCACTGGTCTTGACGGATTCGACGGCCTTCGTTCCCGAGAACCCGTTGGTCTCGGCCTCGGTGACGAACTTGATGCCGTTGGCCTTGTGCAGCTCTTCGAAGTACTCGCCGATCTCCTTCCCGAGGGCCGACTTGAGTGGGGGAGTCGAACGCAGGACGACGGTGACATCGCTGCCGGCATTCTGGGCAGCCGCAGCGACTTCGAGGCCGACCCAGCCGCCTCCGATGATGACGACCTTGCTGCCCCGACTGAGCTGCGAGCGGATGGCCACGGCATCACCGGCATCGCGCAGGGTATGGATATTGCCCAGATCGGCACCCGGAACATCCAGGGTGCGCGGGGTGGCACCGGTCGCCAGGATCACCTGTCCGTAGACCAGGTTCTCGCCGTTGTCGAGGGTGAGGCGCTGCTGCTGGGGATCCAGGCCTGTGACCGTGGTGCCGAAGAACGTCGTAACATCGTGGGCGGGGTACCAGTCCTCACCACGCAGCGCGGACTCCGCAGGATCCGAGCCTTCGAGCATGACATTCTTCGACAGATCCGGACGGTAGTAGGGGGCTGCCGGATCGGCGCCGATGAGAGCGATCGACCCGGTGTAGCCACCGTCGCGAAGAGCCTCGACTGCGGTTCCGCCGCCGATTCCTGCACCGATGATGACGGTTCCGAATTCCTGAGCCATTGTCTGTCCTTCCTCGAGGGGGTTTCTTCCACCTTGTACCGCCTGCCTCAGCGAGTCAACCGATGCCGGACCTGCGCTGGTAGGACGCCGTTTTGTGCACGACGGGACCTTCGGCGTAAAGTGAAGAACGAAGGGGCTTTAGCTCAGTTGGTAGAGCGTTTCGTTCGCAATGAAAAGGTCAGGGGTTCGATTCCCCTAAGCTCCACAGAATGGTTTCGCATATGCGTAGAGGTGATCGCGAGATGAAGCCACAGGCAGTGCGGCGACAATCAGCGACCATGACCGGAATTCTCGGGCTTGCCGGTCTCACACACTTCTTCAGACCCGAGACTTTCGATTCGATTGTTCCGCCCCGTTTGGGCGATCCACGCTTCATCACCTACGCCAGTGGTGTCGCCGAACTCGGATGCGCGACTCTCCTGGCGCTGCCACCCACACGCCGACTGGGCGGAATGGCAGCCGCTGTACTCATGGTCGCGGTCTACCCTGCCAATATCTATACGGTGAAGAAGCACTGGCACAATCCTCGTGGACGTGCGATCGCCCTCGCCCGTCTGCCGCTGCAGGTTCCGCTCGTGTGGGTGTCATGGAACATCGCGAAGGATCGGACCAAAGTCTCGCGCTGAGATCCGCACCTCTGACACGGAGAACTGAACTTGGGATTGAGATTCGCGTGATTCCCGTGTTCACCCTGGCCACCGTCTTGCGGCAGGGCCTCTTCCATGACATATTCTGAGAATGGCAGTGACACCGGAGTTTGCCCCACGGGCACTGCAGACATTGAGCGGTCTGCGCTTCTCAACAGCCACCTCCGCGTTCCAGATCGAGGGCGCACGAACACTGGACGGCCGAGGGCGGTCGATCTGGGATGAGTTCGTTGATGAGCCAGGCAATGTCATCGACTCCAGCACCGCAGACCCGGGACCCGACAGCTATCACCGCAGCGCTGAGGATGCAGCGTTGCTGGCCGGTCTCGGCGTGGACCGCTACCGATTCTCCATCTCCTGGGTCCGTATCATCGCCGATGGTATGGCTGGGACGAAGCCCAACACAGCCGGCCTGGACTATTACGATCGCGTCGTCGACGAGCTTCTGGGTGTCGGAGTCACACCGGAACCCACTCTCTATCATTGGGACCTGCCCACTGCACTTGAAGCAGCGGGCGGCTGGTTGAACAGGGACACTGTTCATCGCTTCGGCGACTATGTCGATGCCGTGGCGGACCGCCTCGGCGATCGTGTCCGCCATTGGTACACGATCAACGAACCGGCCTCGACCTCGCTTCAGGGCTATGCACTTGGAGAACTCGCACCGGGGCACACGATGCTCTTCGACGCGCTGCCCACGGTCCATCACCAACTCCTGGCTCACGGGACTGCCACGACGATACTGCGTGAGCACGGCGCCGAGCAGGTGGCCCCGGCAATCAACCACAGTCTCATCCTTCCCGAGACGGATACCGAGGCGGACCACGAAGCGGCGGCGACCCTCGATCTCATCTACAACCGTCTCTTCGCCGATCCGCTGCTGCTGGGGGAGTACCCGGATCTTGAAGCACTCGGCGCCCAGATGCCGATCCGCGACGGGGACATGGAACTCATCTCCACACCCTGCGATGTGTACGGGTTCAACTACTACAACCCGACCACGGTGCGCGGAGTCGGCGAAGGGCCACTGCCCTTCGAGATGGTTCCGACCCCGGGTGCTGCGACCACCGGATTCGGGCCGCTGTGGCCGATCCGACCGGATACGCTCAGAGACTTCCTCGTCGATATGCGCACACGCTATGGGTCCAAGCTGCCACCCATCGTGATCTCTGAAAACGGTGCGTCCTTTCCCGAACCCGAGGTGGGCACCGAACCGATCAGAGACGATGAGCGCATCGCCTACCTACACGAACATCTCGAGGCTGTCGCCGAGGCGATCGTGGCCGGTGTTGCCATCGTCGGCTACACCGTGTGGTCGCTGCTGGACAACTTCGAATGGGCGGACGGATACACCCAGCGCTTCGGGCTCGTTCATGTGGACATGAACACCGGGCACCGAACCCCGAAGTCCTCATATCAGTGGTACCGGGACCTCATCGCTTCGGTTCGGGCATGAGCGCGAACCTACCAGGAACGGGCCACCGAACGGGAAAAAGGGTCGGGCCCCTGTGGATGGTGTGGTTCACTCTGGCCTGGCTGGCCATCTGGACGGTTCAGCTGACTCCTATCCAGCTGCTCCTGCCTTTGCAGCTGGATACGCAGAGCGGGCACTGGCTCCACGGAGTCGTCTGGTCCGGAGTCGTGCTCTCCGCAGGCGGACTCGCCGGCATCGTCGCGGCCCCGATCGCAGGGAGTCTCTCCGACCGCACACGCTCGCGTCTCGGACGCCGCCGCCCCTGGGCCATCGGCGGATCGCTGGGGGCCGCCATCGGCCTCCTACTCACCGGGTGGGCGCAGGGACCGCTGTTCGTCGGAGCCGCCTGGGTCGTCGTCTCAGTCTCGGTGGCCATCGCCTCTGCCGCGCTGACGGCCCTCATCGCCGACCAACTGGACTCACAGCGGGGAACGGCATCGGCATCGGCGAGCTCGGCCCAGGCTGTCGGCATCGTCGTCGGCGTCGGTGCAGTCGTGCTCCTGGGCCTTGGACTCGGTGCCTCCTATGCGCTCCTGGCTGCGATCATCACCGTCGTCGGGGTGGGCACCGCGTTCCTCCTGCCCGATCCCGCTCCGGACCACCCGAGGATCCTCGCCCTGCATGAGGGACGGGAGCCGATCACCCGGGCTCGGATCTCTTCGCTGCTCGACCACAACTTCAAGTGGCTGCTCGTCTCGAGGTTCGTCGTCAACGTGGGCAACGCCTTCGGCACCTCGCTGCTGCTCTTCTTCCTCATCTACGGAATCGGAGTCCCCGCAGACAGTGCCGAGGACAAACTGCTCGTCCTGATCGTCATCTACACGATCTTCGTCGTGATCTCCTCGATCGTGCTGGGAACCATCTCGGATCGTTCCGGGAATCGTCGCTTCTGGACGATCGCCTCGGCGCTGGTGCAGGCCTGTTCTGGTGTCATCATCCTCATCAGCCCGGAATTCCTCACCACCGCTATCGCAGCTGCTGTCATGGGCACCGGTTACGGCGCGTACATGGCGGTCAGTCTGGCCTTCGCCACCGACCTGCTGCTCGATCCCGATGACCACGCACGCGATCTGAGCATGGTCAACAATTCCGCCGCTCTCGGACAGCTTGTCGGGCCACTGCTGGGAGCGGGACTCGTGGCCCTCGTCGGAGGTTTCTGGCTGCTCTTCGCCGCAGCCGCGTGTGTCTCGATCCTCGGTGCGGTGATGACGCTGACGGTACGCCCGAAGACCCTTCCGGTGCGCTGAGGCTGCTCGCCGGGCGACGTCAGGAGATGCCGAGGAGCTTCCCGCTCTTCGCCAGCTCGGGATCGGTGCAGGACGCCAGATCGAAGCAGCAGGGACGGCGTTTCCCTGACTCCAACTTCGAGATCGCAACCTCGACGCGGCGGGCACGAGTCTCAGCGTTCTTCGTCGCCTGGATCCATCTCACCCATTCCCACCGCGCCATCGGCGTCAGGCTCGCCCAGACCTCGGTGAGTTCGGGTGCGTCTTCGAGGGCTGCCCCGAAGTCATCGGGGATCGAGGTCTCCGGCCATTCCTTTGTAGGAGTCAGCGACACATCCACTTCATCGTCCACCTTGGCATTGAGCGCTGCAGACAGCTCGTTGGTGACATTGATCCAATGTCCGCGCATGCCGTCGGGCTCGACCACCGTAGTGAAGTCCACACCGCCCGCCGTCCCCTGAGCGGCAACCTGCCCGCGGGAGGGCAGCTCCGCGCTGGCCTCGGCGGGCAGGCGCAGGATGGTCCTCTCGTTGATGACCTCCAGCGTTGCGGAGAACTC
The DNA here is from genome assembly GCF_028201555.1 of Brevibacterium sp. BDJS002. Classification (NCBI taxonomy): domain Bacteria; kingdom Bacillati; phylum Actinomycetota; class Actinomycetes; order Micrococcales; family Brevibacteriaceae; genus Brevibacterium; species Brevibacterium sp. BDJS002. The sequence goes on from NZ_CP116392.1 coordinate 2,025,847, forward strand.
GATGGCCGTGGGTGTGGTCGTCTTCGTGCTCATGGTCACCAGAATAGCGCCCCACCCGGCAGGTGACTTCTTGATCCCTGACCGGTTGTGGCGCCACCTGTGTTCGGATCATCCCAGCTGTGAGCCCACCCAGTCGGGCGAGGCACATCGGATCTGCCCGATGCGTTCACTCACCTCTGTGGGGAAAGGGACGGTCGTGCCCGATTCTTGGTCCACATGCAGGGCGACGATCTCCTCAGTGGCCACGAGTTTCCCCTCGACTCGCATTTCGTAGGCCAGGTGCAGCTTCTTCGCCCCCGCCGCGACGAGAGTGGGCGTGACCTGCAGCTTCTGGCCGAGGCTGACCTCGTCGAGGTAGCGGATGTGGGATTCGACGGTGTAGAGCGAGGTGGAGTGCGCCTCCCGGTATGCCTGGTCGAGGCCGATCTGGTCCATGACCTGGTTGGTGGCGAAGCCGAAGACCAGGACGTAGAAGGCCTCGGACATGTGGCCGTTGTAGTCGATCCACTCAGCGACGACCTGGGTCTGATAGTCATCAAGCTCGCTCGGCTCGCTGTTCCCAGGAGAAGCCGTATCCGGGTGCACTGATCCTGCCGGGACATTGGTCGCCGAGGTGGTTCGGGCCTTGGTCTCCCGCGTGGACTCTAGGTCGGCGGTGAGCCTGCGCAACGCGATGATGCCCGCATCCCGGGTGGCGATGAGGTCGGGAATGGTGCTGTCTCCTGCAGCCACATCACAACCGGCCACGACATCGTCACGCAGCTTCTGGGTGAGCTCCGGGGCCTCGAGCCGTGTCCAAGGGGACTTCAGCGACGGACCGAAGTGGTCGAGCATGTGCGCCATCCCGCCCTCACCGCCGGCCAGGTGGAAGGTCAGCATCGGTCCCTGGAAGGGCCAGCGGAGACCGGGACCATCGGTGATTGAACGGTCGATCTGCTCGACCGTCGCCTCACCCTGGTCGATCATGTGCAGGGCCTCTCGCCATTGCGCCTCTTGAAGACGGTTGGCGATGAAGCCGGGGACCTCGTGGTCCATTCTGATGACGGACTTCCCGACGCGAGTGTAGAACTCGGCCGCCCAGTCGACAGCCTCGACGGCAGTGGACTCTCCACCGACGACCTCGACGAGCGGAATGAGGTACGGCGGATTGAACGGATGCCCGACAACCAGGCGCTCGGGATGCTCGGCATCGAGTGCCATCTCGGTCATGCTGTAGCCCGAGGTGGAGGAGCCGATGACCACATGTTCGTCACACACCGCATCGATGCTGGAAAGGAGGCTGCGTTTGAGTTCGAGGTTCTCCGGGGCGGACTCCTGGACGAATCCGGTTCCGGCGACCGCCTCGGCGAGGTCGGTGTGCACCGTCCAGGCGTCCTTGTCAGCACCTGCGACCATGTCGAGTTCGGCCAGGGCAGGCCATGCCGCGTCGATCAGGCGAGTCAGCTTCTCGGCCGCATCAGGTGCCGGGTCCCAGACCTTGACGGTGAAGCCCTGAGCGAGGAAATACGCTGCCCAGCCCCCGCCGATGGTGCCGGCTCCGATGCAGGTGACCGTGGTGATCGACTCGATGTCAGGATAGGACGGAGCAGTGATCGCCGCGCTCACAGGTCGAGTCCTGTCACCATCGGCGTCTGCACGCGCAGATCAAGGATCTGGCGAGCCTCGTCAGGTGTGGCGACGTCGGCGCCCAGGCCCTCGATGATGTCGACGGCACGTTCGGTCAGTGACGCATTGGTGGCCTTGACCCCTTTGGCCAGGTACAGATTGTCCTCGAGTCCGACCCGAGCGTGGCCTCCGGCGAGCACGGATTGGGCCACCCACGGCAGCTGATTGCGACCGATGGCGAAGGACGTGAATTGGGCACCTGTCGGGAGCATGTTCACCATCGCCGTCAGCAGTCCGGCATCGACCGGTGCGCCGTAAGGCACTCCCATGCACAGCTGATACAGCGGCGGCGGGTCGATGAGACCCTCTTCGACGAGCACATTGGCGAACCACAGGTTGCCGGTGTCGAAGATCTCGAGCTCGGGTCGGACCCCCAGAGTCTGGATCTTCTTCGAGCCTTCACGCAGCATGTCGGGCGTGGACACGTAGATGTTGGAGCCGTCGCCGAAATTCAGCGAACCGCAGTCGAGAGTGCAGATCTCAGGCAGAAGCTCCTCGACATGGGGGAGCCGCTCCAAGGCATTGACGAGATCGGTGCCCGGCATCTGTGTTGTCGGATCCTGAGGGTCGACGACGAGGTCTCCGCCCATGCCTGCGGTGAGGTTGATGACCGGGTCGACATCGGAGGCGCGGATGAGGCGGACGACCTCTCGGTAGTGGGCGACCTCGCGGGAACCCTGCTTGGTGTCGAGGTCGCGGACGTGGACGTGCACCACAGAGGCTCCGGCCCGAGCTGCGGCGATCGCGTCGTCGGCGATCTCCTGCGGAGTGACTGGAACGTGTTCGCTCTTGTTCGCTGTATCGCCGGCGCCGGTGACGGCGCAGGTGAGAATGACCTTGCGATTCATGATGACTCCTCATCAGGGTTGGGTTTGACGATTGCGCGTTTGAGGTAGCTGGACAGACGGCGCCGGAATGTCGCGGGGTCCATGATTCCGGTGAGTACTTTGACTCCGAGTCCGTCGATCAGCGATGTCAGCTCATCGGTCATGGCGGTACTGTCACCGTGGCGGAAGAGACCCTCTGACTGACCTGCTTCGATGGTGGAGCGCACGGTCTGGGACCAGCGTTCGTAATGCGCCGGATAGTCAGAGCTGTAGGGGTCTTCAAGGCCGAGCCTGGCCCAAGTCTGGAGCCAGATGGACCACTCGCTGCGTGCGGTGCGGCCGATGGGAGACTGCAGTTCGAGCAGGCGTTCGAGCCGGCGATGTGGGCTGGGAATCTCTCCGAGCCAGGCGACCTGTCGATCGAAGGCGAGTTTGACCGAGTAGTCGAGTGCTGCGTCGAAGAGATCGGACTTGCCGTTGAAGTAGTAGTGGATGCTCGCGTTCGAGACTCCCGCGGCTTCGGCGATGTCGACGATCCGTACGGTGTCGTAGCCGTGGCGGGCGAAGAGGTCCCATGCGGTCTCGACGATGAGCCTGCGCGGTGAGGAGCCCGGGGGCGGTGTCGGTGCCTGGTCAGAACCGGTTTGGAATCGCAGGGGAGTCGCGGACACCTGTGATTCGTCACCGAGCAGCCACCTGACAGTCACTCCTGTCGCGGTGGCAAGACCGAGGAGCTCTGCGGTGCCGAATCTGCGCCGACCAGACAGGGACTTCGACAGTTTGGTCTCATCGATTCCGATGCTTGCGGCCACATGTCGCTGAGACAGTTCGCTGGCGCGCAGCGCCTCTTTGGCACGCTGCGCAGTGATCCCGCCTTCGCTGGTGTCGGCGTCTTTGCGATCCGTCATGGCCGCCAATCTATCGTCTGCATGCGCAAATCGCAAGCAATGCTGATGTGTAATCAGAACTTGCGATTGTTGACGTTGAGCATGAACCGCCAGATTCGGACCTAAAGGAGCGCGACGAGCGGCAAGTGAGCGGATATTGTCGAAGGGATGAACGAACCAGCTGCTGCCACCTTCACCAGGAGGACTCCATGACCGACAATCTCCACTCTCGAATGCACGTCGTATCCGATGAGACCCGAAACCTTGTCAACCTCGTCCTCGACTATTCGCGACGACGGACCTTGGCAGTCGACACTCCGCTCGACCATCCGACGACAGAGACTGAACTCAAACGACTGGCCGGGCCGACCATCACCGAAGACGGTGTCGGTTCGTCTCGCGCACTGGCGATCTTCGAGCACATCTTCGCTCCGGCCTGCATCACCACAGACCACCCGAAGTACCTGTCCTTCATCCCGAGCGCGCCGACGAAGGCCGCCGTGGCGTTTGACCTGGTGGTCTCCGCGAGTGCGCTCTACGGCGGGTCGTGGCTCGAAGGTGCGGGCGTCGTCCATGCCGAAAACGAAGTGCTGTCATGGCTGGCTGGCGAGTTCGGACTGCCGGAAAGCGCCGGCGGCGTCTTCGTCCAAGGCGGCACGATCGGCAACCTGTCTGCCCTCGTCGCGGCTCGTGACGCTCGCAAGGCCCAGCTCGGCGATGAGAAGCCGGGTCGCTGGGTCATCGTGTGCAGTGCCGAAGCGCACTCCTCGGTCGCTTCAGCGGCCGCTGTGATGGACGTCGATGTGGCGCCTGTAGCGACAGGTGACGACGGCATTCTGCGCCCCGAGGGCGTGCGAGCCGCGCTCGAAGAGCACGGCAACGCCGTCATCGCCGTGGTTGCGACCTCGGGTACGACGAACTTCGGCACCATCGATGACATCGCCGGGATCGCGGCGCTCAAGGATGACTACGACTTCTGGCTCCACATCGATGGAGCCTATGGGCTGGCAGCGATGCTCTCGCCATTGGCACGCCACAAGTTCGCCGGAGTCGAGTCCGCCGATTCCGTCATCGTCGATCCTCACAAGTGGCTGTTCGCGCCCTTCGACGCCTGCGCACTCATCTACCGCGACCCTGACCTGGGACGGCGAGCGCACACCCAAAGGGCCGAATACCTCGACACACTCACCGAGTCCCAGGAGTGGAGTCCCTCCGACTACGCCATCCAGCTCACCCGCCGTCCGCGTGGACTGCCCTTGTGGTACTCGCTGGCCAGCTATGGTGCCGAGACCTATCGTGAAGCCATCAGCCACTCGATCGAACTGGCAATGCAGATCGGCACAGAGATCAAGAAGCGGCCGAATCTCAGACTCGTTCGTGAACCCGAGCTCTCGGTCGTCGTCTTCGAACGCGATGACTGGACTCGTGAGGACTATCAGCGATGGTCAGACCGACTGCTCGAGGATCAGCGGGCCTTCGTCGTGCCCAGCTCGCACCAGGGTCGGCCCAACGCCAGGTTTGCCATCGTCAACCCGCTGACGACTTTCGAGGATCTCGTCGACATTCTCGACACGGTGGAGTGACGCCGGTTCGTATGCAGTGAGGCTGTTCCCTATGCGGTGACACCGTTCCGAGTCGTGGTGTGGCCCAAAGCGTGGACCCGGCCGACGCCGTCTTGCCGTAGTACCGCCTGTGCCGGAGTTCAGTCCTTGGTCTGCTGCCGGGGCCTGAGCTCGACGGTGAATGTGGGCAGGAGGAACTGCGTGATCGGTCCGATGGACACCGCATAGAGCGCGGTGCCGAGCCCGAAGATGCCGCCGAGCAGCCAGCCGACGATAACCACGCTGACCTCGATGAGTGTGCGCACCAGACGGATCGACCTTCCGGTGACCCGGGACAGGCCGGTCATCAGGCCATCGCGTGGGCCCGGCCCGAACTGCGAACCGATGTACATCGCCGAGGCGACGCCATTGAGGATGATGCCGCCGATGAGGAGGGCGATGTTCCACCACAGTTCATCGGGCTGGGGCAGGAACAGCCGCGTGAGGTCGAGCGAGGGGCCGATGAGGAGCGCGTTGAGCACCGTCCCGAGCCCAGGCTGCTGTCTGAGCGGGATCCAGATCAGGAGGACGAGGAACGAGGTGATCGTCACGATGGTGCCGAAGGTCAGAGGCAGGTGCTTGATGATTCCGGAGTGGAGTACGTCCCAGGGCATCATGCCCAGGCCCGAGGTCACGATCATCGCCATCGAGGCACCGTAGAGGTAGAGACCAAAGATCAGCTGCGGCAGACGACGGGGGAGTCGACCGCTCTTGAGCTGTTGGATGGGACCGATATTCGCAAGTTCGCGTTTCGGTACGGGTGCTGATGACATCGTTGGTCTTCCGGCTCGTTCTGGCTGATAATCCCATCATGTCTTGAACTGGTCTTGTATTAAAGGTCCAATTGAAACAAAGTGGTCGTATCTCCACCGCTTCGGTGGACGAGTCATCGACACAGCGAGGTTGGTATGAGTACACCAGTGATGAGCGGGACCCGATTGGCCGGCATCATCGGCACCGGACCCTGGCCGGCCGGGCCAGCCTATGATGCGCTGACGACTCGGATCTCGCGTGCCATCGGCGATGGTCGCATCCCGGTCGGAGCCCGACTGCCCAGTGAGCGAGAGGTCGCCGCCGCGACGGGTCTGTCTCGGACGACCGCGACCCGTGCCTTTGCGAAGCTGCGTGAACAGGGCTTCGTGCACACCCGTCGGGGCTCGGGCAGCGTGGTCCGGCTGCCGGAAGTGCCGGGCGGACGAATCGATCATCTTCTGACCCCGACAGGATCGAACGAGGCGGAGATCGACCTCACGTGCACCGCATCGGTGGCACCGCCCTGGCTGCTGGAAGCCTACGAACGTGCAGTCGCCAACGTCCACGCCTATCTGCCCGGAACCGGGTACTACCCCTCGGGGCTGCCCGTGCTCAGGGAGATCATCGCCGAACGATTCACCGCTCGCGGAGTCCGCACCGATCCCGATCAGATCCTCATCACCTCCGGCGCCTTCGGTGCCGTGGCCATTGCCGTACGGGCTCTCAGCGAGGGGCGGGGCCGGGTGCTCATCGAGAGTCCCACCTACCCGAATGCAATTGCGACTCTCGAAGGGGCCGGAGCCTCCCTGATCCCCTATCCGCTCGAGCAGGGCCCCGACGGACACCACTGGGACATCGACGCCATGGATCACATTGCGCGCCAGACCCGGGTGCGCTCGGCCTATCTCATTCCCGACTTCCACAATCCCACCGGTGCGCTTCTGCCCGAAGAGCAGCGCCCCAGGCTCGGTGCGATGCTCAGACGCAACGCAATCGTGCCCATCTTCGATGAATCCCTGGTCGAGTTGGGCCTTGACGGTGATCCGACACCGACGCCGATGGCAGCCTTCGTGCCCGACTCGATCACGGCCGGCAGCACCAGCAAGATCTTCTGGGGAGGACTGCGCGTCGGGTGGCTGCGAATTCCCACCCACCGCATCGACTCCATGGCATCTACACGGTTGAGCCTCGATCTCGGGGCTCCGGTCCTCGAACAGCTCGTCGCCGTCGAACTCATGCGCGACCATGATGCGATCGTCGATGAATACCGGGCCAAGCTGCGCGCGGCCAGGGATAGTCTCGCGGCCCAGGTTCGCTCTCATCTTCCATCGTGGGAGGTCATCGTGCCCGGAGGAGGAATGGCTCTGTGGTGTCGACTGCCAGAGGAGCGCTCGGGTGCCCTGGCCATCGCGGCACGCAACCACGGGCTCGGACTGGTCTCCGGACCGAATTTCGCCCCGGCCGGGGGACTGGACCGATGGATCCGACTGCCGTACACCGTATCCGAGACGGATCTGGACCAGGTCGGCTCTCGTCTGGCTGCTGCCTGGGACGATGCTCTGACGTTCACCGACCGTGTCCCGGCGGGGCGGACCCGGACCGTCGCCTGAACCGTCTGAAGGGACTGGGGGACGGGCGCTGGGTACCATGAGGTCATGGACCAGGACACAGGCGACGCCGAGGCGCTCAATCACGACGAACGGTATTCGACGGCCACGACCGTCGAAGACTTCAGGATCAACCTCGCCGAGGTGAACCGGCGCATCGAGTCCGCCGCCGTTCGAGTGGGCCGGGACGCAGCTGAGGTCGAGCTGCTGCCGGTCAGCAAGACGGTCCCGCAGGAGAGGATCCGGCAAGCCGTTGCAGCCGGCTGTCACAAGCTCGGAGAGAATAAGGTGCAGGAGGCCTTTCGAAAGTCAGGCGAGATGGCTGACCTTGACATCGATTGGGCCGTCATCGGCCATCTGCAGTCGAACAAGGCCCGTGACGTGGCGAAGTTCGCATCCGAGTTCCAAGCCCTCGACCGCCTCAAAGTGGCTGCTGCTCTTGACCGACGGCTCCAAGCCGCGGGACGCAGCCTCGATGTCTACGTCCAGGTCAACACGTCCGCCGAGGAGTCGAAGTTCGGAATGCCGCCGGAGGAGCTGCCCGGTTTCCTGCGCGAACTGCCGCAGTTCTCGGCCCTGAAGGTCCAGGGGCTGATGACTCTCGCGATCTTCTCCTCAGACATCGCTCGTGTGCGTACCTGCTTCCAGCGTCTGCGGACCCTGCGGGATCAAGCCCAGGACACCAACCCCGAGCTGATCGGTCGGGGAAGCCTGTCAATGGGCATGTCCGGAGACTACGAGGTGGCTATCGAAGAAGGAGCGAACTGCGTCCGGGTGGGTCAGGCCATCTTCGGCAAGAGGGCACTGCCCGACAGCTACTACTGGCCAGAGAACAGTTGACTCCTGCGCTGTGCTCGCGTCACTGACCAGACACCAGGTTCTCTGGTACCTCATCGCCATCGGGGCAGGAGCTCTCATCGGTCTTGGCCTGCCGGGGGCATCACCGCTGGCCGCCGCTGCGATCACCCCCTGCCTCATCGCACTCCTGTTCGTGACCTTCCTCGACATCCCCTTCGATGCGGTTCGAGACTCCTTCACCGACGTGCGATTCCTCGGAGCTGTTGCCCTGGCGAACTTCCTCATCGTCCCGCCCGTCGTCGCCGGACTCCACGCCGTGATACCTCTGAGTGACGAGCTCGTAATACCCGTCCTCATCGTCCTGCTCACCCCCTGCATCGACTACGTCCTCGTCTTCACCCGACTGGCCGGGGGAGACCACGTCCGTCTGCTCGCACTGACCCCGGTGCTCATGATCGTTCAGATCATCCTGCTGCCCGTCTACCTGTGGATGATCCTCGGCGGCACCGGCGTAGGTGCGATCACTCCCGGACCAGTCATCACCGCGCTGCTCGTCTTCATCATCATCCCGTTGGCAGCCTCCGTCGTGGCGCGTGGACTCGCCCGCCGATCGACGCTCGTGGAACGGAGCATCCACGCAGCCTCACAGTCCATGGTCATTCTGATGATGGTCACCCTGGCTGTGATCGCTGCGGCACAGGTCCCGCTGATCACACCGCACCTGTTCGACCTGAGCGGTGCCATCGCGGCATTCGTCGTGTTCGCCCTCGTCATGACCGGTCTCGGATGGTTCATGGCTCGCACGATGTCGCTGCCGGTGGGAACCGGACGCGCCCTGGTCTTCACCGCGGTGACGCGCAATTCGCTTGTCATGCTCCCGATCGTGCGAGCCATCACCTCTGACGGACTGGGCCCGGCAGCCGTGGTCGCACAGACGTTCGTCGAGCTTGTCTTCATGCTCATCCTCGTCCGTGTGGTCCCACGCATCCTCCCCGGAACCGTGGTGTCCGAAAACCGCTAGTATTGTCCCGATCTGGGGAGCAGAATGGTCATATGCTCACCACAGATCAGTGCTATCAGGCAGTAGCCGGGCGCGACAGGCGCTTCGACGGAATGTTCTTCACTGCCGTGCGCTCAACCGGCATCTTCTGCCGCCCGTCGTGCCCGGCGAGAACGCCGCTGCGTAAGAACGTCGATTTCTATCAGACGGCAGCTGCGGCCTCGGATGCCGGATTCCGGGCCTGCAAACGGTGCCGCCCGGACGCCAGCCCGAATTCTCCCGAGTGGGACACCCGAGCTGACATCACGGCTCGGGCCATGCGACTCATCCAAGACGGACTCGTCGATCGGGCAGGAATCTCCGGGCTCGCCTCGGCGCTGGGATACAGTTCACGCCAGCTGGGTCGAGTGCTCCAGTCCGAACTGGGGGTCGGCCCCCTCGCCATCGCCCGGACCGAACGAGTCCGGACTGCCCGCACCCTGGTCGAATCCACGCCGCTGTCCATGAGCGAGATCGCATTCGCCGCCGGATTCTCAAGCATCCGTCAATTCAACGACACCTTCCGTGCCGTCTATTCGTCGAGTCCCAGAGATCTGCGCGACGGTCGCAGCGAACCTCGCAGGGGGCAGGACATCGTCGTTCGTCTCGCCTACCGTCCACCGCTGGACCACGTTCACCTGTTCAGATATCTGGGATTGCGTGCGATCGCCGGCGTGGAAGACGTCAGCGATGATCACTACACCCGCTCGCTGCGTCTCGCCCACGGGGCAGCCGTCGTCACTCTGGTCCCGGGGTCCGGAGACTTCATCGAATGCCGCCTCCGCCTGGCCGATACCCGCGATCTCGGCAGCGCAGTGGCCCGGGCACGACGAATCCTCGACCTCGATGCGGACCCGACCGCGGTGGCAGCGACGATGGCAGCCGCCGGCCTCTCAGAACTCGTCGACAGGTACCCAGGGATTCGGTCCCCGGGAACCGGTGACCCGGTCGAACTCGCAATCCGCACGGTCCTGGGACAGCAGATCTCGGTCACCGCCGCACAGACACACCTCAACCGCCTGGTCACCGCCTACGGTCAGCCGCTGCCGGAGGACCTGAGAGTCGGCACTGTCGACCGAGTCTTCCCGACGGCAGCAGCCATCGCGGAGGTTCCGGACGAGCACTGGTCACTGCCGGGCCGCAGGATCGAGACTCTCCGCGCGCTGAGCGCAGGGCTGGCAGACGGTTCGATCAACCTGGGTCCTGGCTGCGATCGGGAAGAAGTCAACGACAGCCTCCTGGCACTGCCCGGCATCGGACCCTGGAGCCTCGGCTACATCCGAATGCGCGCACTGGGAGACCCCGATGTCCTTCTCGGCTCAGACCTTGGAGTCAAAAAGGCGCTGGAGTCGCTCACCAGTTCAGAACCGACGTCGACCTCCTGGCTCCACAGGGTTGACCGATGTCGACCATGGCGGTCCTACGTCACGCATCTGCTGTGGGCCCATCATTCGCAAACACAATCACGAACACAGATACACGATCAGAATCGGAGAAGGCAATGACGACAGAGATGACACGCCCCACCACGGACACTGTTCGCTATACGGTCATCGACTCGACGTTGGGTCCGATCCTGCTCACCTCGGACGGTGCACATCTGACCGGACTCTATCTCGATGACTTCGACACAGTCCTGGAACGACTGGAGGCGAAAGTCGGAGTCGCGCCGGTCCTCGACGACGACCTCACACTGTTCGCCACGGCAGATAAACAGCTGGGGGAGTACTTCTCCGGCACCCGCACCGACTTCGACCTTCCCTTGGCACCGACGGGTACCGAGTTCCAACGCACGGTCTGGCAAGCACTGACGACGATTCCCTACGGCACAACCGCCGGATACGGAGAACTCGCGGCGTGGATCGACAGACCGACAGCGGCACGGGCGGTGGGAGCGGCCAATGGCCGGAACCCGATCAGCATCATCGTTCCCTGCCACCGGGTGATCGGAGCGAACGGCGCTCTGACTGGCTACGCCTGGGGTGAAGAGAAGAAGCGGACGCTGCTCGATCTTGAAGCCAGCCACTGTGTGAGATTCAGCGGTACATGGCGGTGTTTTTTCAACTTTTCGTGGCAGTACTGAGTTCACGATCTCCACATGCGTCTACGGACTGTTCGGCGAAAAATGAGCGTCGAGACTCTCTCGCCCTGCTCGATTGGACAGCCTCAGTCGTGAAAATCTTCAGGCTCCTTCGGGATGCGTTTGTCCATGAGACAGAACCTATTTCCTTCCGGATCGGCGAGGACGTGCCAGCTCCCTGACGGAGCTACGTCTGTTCGCTTCGCACCTAGGGACAAGAGCCTCTCGAGCTCGTCCGCTTGACTGCGGTCAGTCGGACACAGATCGAGATGTAGAGTTCCATTTACGGGAGTATCGTCCGAGCGATCGAAGAGAATCGTCGGAGCATTCGACGCCCCAGAGATAGCGACCCCCGTTTCATCCTTGGCCGAAATTTCGTATCCGAGTGCTTCGCACCAAAATCGGCTCAGCCGATCTGGGTCCTGGGCCTTGACTACGAGGTCCCCAATTCGACTGGTCATGGGCTCACCCTACTTGGAGCCTGAGGCGACGATACGTAACTGCATGGTTGGAGTCTGTTCTCAGAGCATGGCGAACGAGCGGCCGCTGCGGTGGAAACACCAACGGAACTGTCGTGCGAATCGACGTCACTTCACTGCCGCCATCACCGAAAGCGCTTGCGTGGAGGCTGGACCGATAACGGTCGTTTTAGGGCCACCGGCGAGCTGTCCTGAGCGATGTGAGTCGCAGCGGTAAATGGCACGTTTTTCGCGGCACCTAGTGGCCGATGAGGGGGAGCCTGCCGAGCTGCCTCTACAGCCTCGGGTGACAACTCGTCGAGGTCGATCACGGTCTGCACCCGCTAGATCTGAGTGAGCAGTCAGTCCACGAGGAAGAAGTTGCCTGCGGCGACCCGGAGGATGGCCGCGATGGCGGTTGTGTGGGCGACGCCGCATGGCCCCTCGCTTTTTACGCAGATTTCCTCGAATCAATCCATCGACACTGTCATTGATAGCTGATAGATTAGAGTAATACACTCTAAGGATAGTCTCAATATCTTCTATTCGTTACACTTAGGGAAGTTGCGTTGTGTTTACTCATATATTTTATTCTCATCTTCACGGCGCTTCAGTTCGTGTTTCGATGGATCGCCCGCAGCAACAGCATGATGGTGACTATTATTGCACTGTGAATATCCAATGCGCCAAAGCAGAGGTTGACACTTCAATGAATGCTTACGGCGTTGACCCCTTCCAGGCGATCGAAGCTGCTGTCACTATTGCTCGCGCTCAGATGAAGCACATGGATCCTGAACTTATTGTTAGCTAAGCAACCCCTTTAAGACTCCGCTAATTATTCGAGCGTCAACTTAGTTTGGAGAGATAATGAGTTTCATGCCAATTATTTCCACCGCAGCCAGCATCCTACTGATTTTCGGTGGCGCTGGGGGTTCGGCATCGCCTCAAGGTGCCTCTTCCAGCTCTAACGCTTCCAATTTAATCTGCTCAGAGGTTAGAACGGCTGCTGCGGCAGCGGGTGACGTCAAGCCGATGACAGCGAAAGAAACCGGCTCATCGTAATTGAGAGTGTAGAACTGGCCTGAAGCCACCGGACTCGAGCAGACTCCTGGCGATGTAGTGGGTGATGTTCCGGAACCCCAACGCGGACCCGCGGAGATGTTCAAGCCTGCCGTTGATCGCTTCAGTCGGACCATTCGACGTTCCCGATCGGTGAAGAACGCGAGCACATCAGCAGCTCGACGCTTCAAAGTCCTTCCTAACCGTTTGAGCTCAACCAGCCCTGTCGGCAGATTCGTCGTCAGGGTATCGATGACCGTGCTCAAGAGCTTCTTGCCCTCGTTCCGGTCGGCGGTTCGGTAGGCGCTCACTATGTCTTGGTAGACAGCCCAGGTGACTTCGACTTCGATGGAACTCGAATCGGCGAACAGGCCCGCGATCCTCTCCTGTTGCTTGGTTGTGAGCAGATCAGTACCGGTGTGCAGAGTCCTCCTTGCCCGATACAAGGGGTCTTTCGCTCGTCCACGATGGCCAGTTGTCTCCTGCTGAATACGACGGCGCACTTCGTCGAGGGCATCACCGGCGAGTTTGACGACGTGGAAGGGGTCCATGACTTCGACAGCGTCGGGCAGTTCCTCAGCTGAGGCTGTTTTGAAGCCGGAGAATCCGTCCATCGCGACGACGTCGATGCCCTCACGCCAGTCTTTCGGTCGGGCTTTCAGCCATTGTTTGAAGACTTGTTTCGACCGTCCGGGAATCATGTCGAGCAGTCGTGCCGGGCCTGTGGCCTGGCTGATCGGGGTGAGGTCTATGATGACGGTGACGTACTTGTCGCCACGTCGGGTGTGCCGCCATACGTGCTCGTCGACACCTATGACGCTGACCCCGTCGAAACGGGTCGGGTCGTTGATCAACAACCTGTGGCCTTCAGCGAGGATTGCGGAGTTCGCGGTGTGCCAGGACACTGCGAGTTTCGCAGCGATGACGGACACGGTGTCGTGGTCGATGACGAGAGCACTCAGCGCCCAGTCGAGGCCGGTTCGAGAGATCTTCGCTCGTGGTGGTGCCGCAGCAGTGGTGTCTTGGCGCCAGACGCGGCCGCACTCGACGCATTTGTAACGGCGGAGGCGAAGATGAAGCGTGGTCGGTCGGTGACCGAAGGGTTCGTGGGCCAGACGGCGGACGACGGTATCGCGAACGATCCCGTGGCCACCGCACCGTCGGCACCAGTCATCGGCAGTGTTGGGCCGGCATTCCAGGATGGCTTTGTGTCCGGTGATGTTTTGGCCGGTGCAGGTCAGGTCGAGGGTGTTGAGTCGGCAGAATGTCGTGAGGTCAGGGGTCGAGAAAGTAGGCTTGGCCACGTCGAGGTCTTTCGGATGGACTGTGTGAGAACTTCCATCATCGGAAGACCTCGACGTCTATCCGGGCAGCGACTCGCCGTGTCCGGGCATCACCGGCCTGCACTTTCTTTTACGGAAGAGCCACCTAACCTGCCCGGAAAGCCACGGAAATCCAACCACCGGATGCGGTGATCGCCGCATCCCAGAAGAAGACACCATGTTGACCCATCTTTATGTCCGCCTCGTAGCGTTCGTCGCCGGTGTCGGCACTGCCGACCCGAAGCGCCGAGGCGACGGCCCCGTTCACAAGGAGGTGCCTGACCGCAGGGACGTTCCCGGTTGGGTGCTCATCACGCTCGTTAGTTTCCGCGCGCACACCTTCCCCTCCCCTCAGAGCCAACCGAATTAAGGAAGTTCGCGGAGCAAGGCCTCAACCACAGCCGGAATCAACAAGTGACTATCAAACTTCAGTACCGGGCAGTGCGTCGCAGGTTACAATTTGGACACCAAGATCAAGCCTTACTCGATACTTCATCGAAAGTTTTCGTTCTGCGGTTAATATCACGTTACCCACTCCGACGACCGGCTGCACTAGCGCATGCCACGCGGAGCTAACAGAACGGGAAATGCAATGAAGCATACTTCCAAGATCCTGGCGATTTGCCTCTCACTAGTCCTAGCTGCCGGCGCGGCATCGCCTGTAGCTGCCGAGGAGGAAGAGTCGGAGGTCGACAGTGTTGTCATGGCGCAGTACGAGGCTTGGGCACAGACGGTCGAGACGAACGCGTTGACACTTTCGGACGACTTCCTACAAACACAGGCAGCGAGTACCGCCGAGTACGTGGACACAACTGTTACGATTGGCGATCCAGTCGCCTCGAGGTCCGCCGAAGCCGCAGAAGAGGCGAACTCGCGGTACGTCAAGTGCACTGCACGTGTGGACAACCCTCACTATTCCAAAGGGGCAGGTGGCGCGATATACAAGTCCCGGTATAAGTGCGAATCGAAAGGAGTCAGCACGACCGTGAAGCTACGAGTCCGCGGTCTTCTTAGCCTGTACCCAGCTTCGAAGAACGGCGGGAAAGCCGGCAAAGCACAGAGCCGGGCAAAGAGCGACGCAAACATTACGGTCAAGGCAAACACCGGGTTCTCCAACCCTTACTACACGCCCAAGACTGGTTACAACGGTGGACGCGGCACCGGATACTGGAACGCCACCAGCACACTGATCATCAACAGTCATCCTTCACTCTCGGGAAAGCGAACAGGATCAAACTCAAAGACCGTCTGGAAGAAGATTTAGACTGCAATCTACCAAGCAAATCAAAGATCGACAGGCTAAACGAACTGCGAGGTCCCCATGGACGACGAAGTCTTTCACCTGATTGACGAGCGAGATATCGATCGTGAAGCCACTGCTGACACATTTCGCGTTTCGTTCTGGCATGGCGACGAAAACGATCCACAGGATCTCACTTCGGTCGCCGTATACGAAACTTCAGTTGCAACTCTCGACGAGGTCATCGCGTGGGCGAAGCGCGGGCAAATTCCTGAGCCTCGGCTAGTCGAAATATTCGCAGTAGTCGCTTCTGCAGAACAGAAAGACAGCATACAGATTGCGAGTTATGACCACCGCCCAGATCTGAAGCCGGGCGAAGTTCGTGACACCGGCTACTCTGAAGCGTCGATCTTCCTACACGGTTAACTGCTCGACAGCGAACAGGATGCATGAGTCAATTGCTCTCGGCGGTTCCGTCTTTTGCGGACGGGACCGCCGACTATTCCGCTCGTCGCTCCCACCACACATCATCCGACTGCAACCACGCTCCCAGCGTAGAGCACCGCCGGTCATGCAAACGCACGAACATCCCCATCGAACCCGAGGCGCTCGGGTGCGCCGTGATCTGGAATCACCGACCTACACTCTCGTTTACGAAGAGCCAAGAAACCTGCGAGAACGAATATAACTACAATATCGATAGCTGCAAAAAGCGCTTTCCGGGGAATACTAATACCGCAAAACAAGACCGAGCGCAATGTTATTCGAATGCAATGAGAGCTTATGCGGATTGCCTTAAGGGTGCGGATTAATGACTCTTCATAAATAGGGCCTGTGAGCTTCGGCGATAATTGGCGGCACCCTTCCATCGCACAGTGGCGGTGCAGGCACTATATGGTCCCGGCGTGTCCTGGTAAGTTTCGAGGATGAGCGATCAGCAGCACCAGAGTTGGCAAAGAGGCGACCATATTTAAGGGCGCACTGCCGAAGGCGCAGCTGTCTTCTCGGCTGGTCGAGAGCAACCTTGTACCGTCATCGGCAAGCCGCCAGAACTTTCGACCCTCTGGCCCAGTCGAAGTGTGATGGCAGAGCCGGGCGCACCCCCGTCATCCGCAGGGAACGGACGCCGTTGTGAACAATGGGTGTTCCTGCTATTCGACGAGCGAGCGTGCCCGTCGGTAGAAAGTTGCCCTGGACATTCCGAGGTCTCGCGCCGCTTGCGCAGCCGGTTCACCGCCTTCGATGAGACGGATAGCGTTGCGGACCTGGCTATCGGTGATACGGCGGGGTCGGCCGCCCAGATCAAGGCCGGCGTCACGGCGTTTCTTGATGGAGTCAGTGATGCGTTCGCGTTTGATCTCGTGTTCCATCTGTGCCAAAGCGGCCATGATCGTAAACAGCATCGATCCTATCGGCGTCGCAGTGTCCACATCTCCGCCGCCGAGGTTGAGCACCCGCAAACCGGCACCACGGCCTCGGAGCTCTTCGGCGAAGGTCAGCATATTCTGCGTCGAGCGGCCTAAGCGGTCGAGCGTGGTGATAACGAGAGTGTCACCGTCAATGAGCGCGTCGAGGGCTCGATTGAACTCGGGTCGTGAAGCGCGTGCGCCCGAGACGCCGTGGTCGACGTAGAGGTCATCGCGGCGAACGCCGGCGGCGAGGAGGTCGGTTTGTTGTCGGTCGGTAGATTGATCGCGGGTTGATACGCGCGCGTATCCAATGAGTTTCGCCATACGAGTGCTCCAATGTGTCTCATAACTAACGGTCAGTACACCGATTCATCACTCAGGTTACAAGACATAGTTATAAGAATTTCTCACCTGGCCAACACTGTCGTTTTCGGAAGTCGTCTGCGCGCCGGGCTCCGGATTTTAGGGGCGTGTGCAGTTGGCTGCTGAACTCTAGCCGTTCACTACTTGTGTGCACTAAAATCGTTCTTGCTCAATAGTCCTGTTCTCAAAGGGGAGGCAGTGATGGACGAGGAGCCCGGACGAATTCTGTCGACGGGGCATCTAACGATGTCAGACGCTGAGTGGAAGCAAGCTCGATTGCGGGCAGACGTGATTAGCAAGCTTGCTGAGCGTGGAAGTGTTGGGCTGGCTGCTGCTGATGAAGCAGCCCTCGCGCTGAGCATTTCTCGCCGGCAGGTGTATGTGCTTTTGGAGCGCTGCCGCCAAGGGGCAGGTCTCGTGACGGATCTTGCCAGTCGCCGGTCCGAAGGCGGTAAGGGCGGCAGTCGCCTGTCGGAGCCAGTGGAGCAGATTATTCGCGAGCTGGTGCGCAAGCGGTATTTGACGAAACAGAAACGCAGCGTTGCTTCGGTTCATCGAGAAATTGTTCGGATCTGCACTGTGCGAGGGTTGCCGGCGCCTGCTCGGAACACAGTAGAGACGCGGATTACACGGATGAATCCTGTTGAAGTCGGTCGGCGACGAGAAGGCCCCGATAGTGTTCGAACTTTGCAATCGGCTGGTGATGACGTCCCAGTGATTGAGTGCGTCTTGGGCCAGGTGCAGATCGATCACACCGTCATTGATCTGATCGTCGTCGATGAGCGGGAACGTCAACCAATAGGCCGACCATATTTGACTGTAGCAATCGATGTGTTCAGTCGCTGCCTGGTTGGCTTGGTCGTGACGTTGGAACCGCCGTCTGCGGTGTCAGTGGGCTTATGTCTGGCTCACGCGGCCGTTGATAAGCGACCGTGGTTGGAACGACTCGGGGTCGATGTGGACTGGCCGATGAGTGGGAAACCGGAGGTGCTGTATGTCGACAACGCTGCCGAGTTCAAGAGCGAGGCACTCACACGCGGGTGTGAACAGCATGGCATTAACCTGGACTATCGACCGTTGGGGCGACCCCATTACGGCGGGATCGTCGAACGCGTGATCGGCACCGCCATGCGCGAGATCCACGAGTTGCCGGGAACGACATTCTCGAATCCAGGTGAGCGGGGCCGGTATGACTCTGAGAAAATGGCGACGCTCACCCTGTACGAACTGGAGAAGTGGCTGACCTTGGCTGCGGCGACCTATCACGGCACCGTGCACAGCAAATTAGGTCAGACCCCGGCCTCGCGATGGACTGAGGGGCTTGAGGCAGCCGAGCCGCCCGTTGTCACGGCGAATCCGACAGCTTTCTTGGTTGATTTCCTGCCCGTGATTCGTCGGAAGCTGACGCGTACCGGGTTCGTCATCGACCACGTTCACTATTTTGCCAACGTGCTCAAGCCCTGGATCGCGCGCCGTGAGAGTCTCGAACGATTCATCATACGCAGAGACCCGCGCGATATTAGTCGGATCTGGGTACTCGACCCCAAAGGAGCGGAATATGTCGAGGTTCCCTATCGGACGTTGTCGAATCCTGCCGTTAGCGTTTGGGAACACCGGCAGGCGCTAGCCCGATTGCGCGAGCGTGGAGCTGCTCAGGTCGATGAGGCCGCGTTGTTTCGGATGGTCGAACAGATGCGCCACATTTCCGAGAATGCCGAAAAGACCACGAAGCGGACGCGGCGTGAAGCTGAGCGCCGCAACAACTCGGGAACCACGAATAAGTCGTCGCCCGCCCCGAAATCGGAGGTGCCACTACCCGCAACGGAATCGAGCTCAGCCAGGCCGGCACCTCGATTCGAGGAGATTGAACAATGGTGACTACTGACGAGGACCTGTCACTGGACCTGTCTCATCTGCATCCCTCTGCACAGTCGACAGCCCGGCTACCGGCGGCCGAGCGGGTCTACAGGATTCGAGCCGACCGATGGATTGGATACCCCAGGGCAATCGAGGCGGTGACACGGTTGGAAACGCTGCTGACATGGCCCCGGAAACAACGCATGCCTAATCTGCTGCTGGTGGGGCCGACGAACAACGGCAAGTCCATGATCATCGAGAGATTCCGCCGTCAACACCTACCGACGACTGAGCCGGATCGTGAGCACATTCCTGTGTTGTGTGTGCAAATGCCCTCGGAGCCGTCGCCGTTGCGGTTCTACACCGCGATCGTCGCAGCCCTTGGCGCACCGTTACGTCCGCGCCCGCGAGTCATCGAGCTCGAACGTCTCGCTCTCACGCTCCTGCGTGAGGTCGGAGTACAGATTCTGGTCATCGATGAGCTGCACAACGTGCTCGCTGGTCGCGGCGATGTCCGACGAGAGTTCTTGAACCTCTTACGCTTTCTCGGCAACGAATTGCGGATCCCTCTCGTTGGCGTCGGTACCCGTGAGGCATACCTGGCGGTACGTTCCGATGACCAGCTGGAGAACCGGTTCGAGCCCTTCGTGCTGCCTGTCTGGGAGGCCGGCGAAGACGCCCGATCACTGTTGGCCAGCTTCGCAGCAGCCTTCCCGTTGCGACATCGATCTGCCATCGACGCCGACGATATGACACAGTACTTGCTGGCCCGCAGCGAGGGAACGATCGGTGAGCTCGCGCACCTTTTGACTGCAGCGGCGGTCGCTGCCGTCGAGTCCGGCCTCGAGTCGATCAATCATCGCACGCTGACCATGGCCGATTACGCCGGACCGACACAGCGTCGGCGGCTCTTTGAACGCGAGTTGATGTGACTACTCGCTGGCCGCTCCATCCTCGGCCGATCGTTGGGGAAGCCCTCACCTCGTGGCTGTATCGTCTCGCCGATTGCCACACGATCACCGTTGATAGTCTTACCTTCGATCTCGGCCATTGCGTCACCCGCGAAGACGATCTTGATCTGGACCCACCACAAGGGCTCGTCGAGCAACTGGCCATACGAACCGGAGTAAGCAGCGAGCAGATTCAGAGTATGAGCATCAGCGGGTACACCCCATGGCTCTTGGACACTATCGACCCTGATCCCGACACGTTCACTACCTACACCCGGCAGCAGGCTATTCTCTTGCCCGAGCGGAACGTGCGCAGCCGGACGGTGGACTCGTGGCGAGCATGGGTACCGCTGACGAACGATCGGCACTACCGGTCCTGTCCTCAGTGCTCGATCGAATCCTCACCGCCTCGCCCCTACCTTCTAACCTGGTCGCTACCGTTGATGCTCACCTGCCCCTTTCATCACTGCCGGCTTGAACACCACAACGGCTCGTCGGGCTACTACGCGTGGGGTGAACTATCGCCCGTGCCTGAACCAGAGGAAGCCCCACCGGCAATCCGACGCATGGACATCCGGACATGGCAAGCACTGACCACCGGGTTCGTCGACCTTCCACGACACCGCATCCACGCCGGCAGATGGTTCCGACTGCTTCGCACCCTGATCGACGAGCTTGGGGCAACCATGGGTGATTGCGGTGCTGCGCAGCGGCTGACCCGGAAAGCATGGGAACGTTCCGGCCATCCGGTCCGAGCCGGCCAAGCAAAGTGGCGGCCCTTCGAAACACTGACACCCCAGAAGCAAGAACAAACCCTTGAAGCCGCAGCAGTTGCAATGTGCCTCCTCGAAAACGATGAACTGACCGGCCAAGGCCGCGAGGCCGGACTGTTCCTCCCAGAACCCGATGCCTCTATCGATCCAGGCCAACCGCAACGGAAGCCGGCGCCTTCATGGCAACCGAAATCCCTTGGCCAAGCACTTCACGATGCCGTCGAGGAAGCCAAAGCCAATCCTGATAGTGCACGCCAGCTCTTTGACTTCATTACTCTCTACCGCCACGACGATGAGTACGTCGGCCGAGTTCGGGGCAATTTCGCCGAACTCGGTATCCGTCTTGACGACGTGTCACAATAACTCTCCTCAACACCGTCTGCGACACGTAGAATAATTGACGGGTTAAGTGACATATTGTGATGAGCGGTGAAAGGTCCGCTGGACTGTCGCACAAACGAACGTATAAATGATGGAGGAGAAACCTGATGCTGGTCGGCTACATGCGCGTTTCCAAAGCCGACGGCTCCCAAGCCACTGACCTGCAGCGCGACGCGCTCCTTGCCGCCGGCATCGAGCCTGCGCAGCTGTATGAAGACAAGGCCTCCGGCAAGAAAGAGGACCGCCCCGAGCTGGTCTCTTGCCTTCGGTCCCTGCGGGACGGGGACACTCTAATGGTGTGGAAGCTGGACCGGCTCGGTCGGGACCTGCGCCATCTGGTCAACATCGTCCACGACCTCACCGAGCGCGGCATCGGGCTCAAAGTCCTCACCGGTCAGGGTGCAGCGATCGACACCACCACCGCCTCCGGCAAACTGGTCTTCGGGATCTTCGCCGCCCTGGCCGAATTCGAACGCGAACTCATCTCCGAACGAACCATGGCCGGCTTGGCATCGGCCCGCGCCCGGGGCAGAAAAGGCGGCCGGCCCTACAAAATGACGTCCGCCAAAGTCCGCCTGGCGAAAGCGTCCATGGGTCAGCCCGACACCAAGGTTGGTGATCTCTGCAAAGAACTCGGCATCACCCGGCAGACGCTGTACCGGCACGTCTCGCCCACTGGAGAACTAAGGCCTGACGGCGCTAAATTGCTCTCCCGAAGCCGGGCGCAGTGAATATTGAGTACGACTGTATGGGCCGGCGCCCAGCGGCACGGAGGGTCCCCTTCACAGGCAGGTGTCTCTCTACCGCTTGCAGGTCCGACACCGCACCCAGTTGCTTGAAATCCAGTGCCAGGTTTGCTTACTAGTTGCAGATGCGGTTGGTGCATCGATCAACCTCGGTGGCGGTTACGGCACTGGGACAGTCGCTGAGCGCGGTGGAACGAAAGGAGCGGCGAATCGTCAGCCGCCGATGATGCCGATAATGGTGCTCACCGCCACGATGGCGGCGACGGCGAACACGAGGATGGCGAAGGCGGTGCGAACGTGTTTGCTGTTGAGTTTGTGTGACAGGCGGCTCGCGGCGAGCGAGCCGGCGATGGCGGGAATTGCGAAGGCCAGTGTTGGGACCCAGTCGATGGTGAAGCCGGTGGCGTGGGCACTGAATCCTGCTGCTGCGTTGATGGTGATGATGACCAGTGATGTTCCGACGGCCTGCGACATCGACAGACCGAGGAACAGCGTCAGTGCCGGAACGATGAGAAAGCCACCGCCGACGCCGAGCAGTCCGGTGAGAAAACCGATCCCAAGTCCGACGGCGGCTGCCTTGGGTAAGCACGATCGCAGGAAGGATCCCTGATCGGAGCCACAGTGTCCGGTTATCTCTGGTGTCTTGGTGAGCATCCGGGCCCCGGCGGCCACCATGATGGCGGCGAAGGCGAGAAGGAGCACCTCTTCGTTCAGGAGCCGGCCGGCGGCGGCTCCGCCCCATGCCGCTGGAATGCCGGCGGCCCCAACCGGTAGTGCGATACGCCAGCTGATACCGGTGCGGATACGGGGGATGACGGCGGCTATGGAGGAGAGTCCGACGACGAGTAGTGAGGTGGGGATGGCGTCGTGGGTGCTCATTCCCACGCCGTAGACAAGCGCGGGAACGGCAATGATGGAACCGCCGGCCCCGACCAGGCCCAGGACCGCTCCGACGAGCAGTCCCAGGGCCAGGGCGGCGGCGATCATGAAGCCTGGGTCTGCGGTGCCGGTCCCCGGGAGGGCAGTTGCAGGATGACTGCTTCGCGGGTTGGCTCCTGAGCCGCGCGGTTCCAGGGCATTGCGGCCAGTGCTTTGCCCATGGCGCAGGTGTTGGTCGCGGCGGAGAAGGTCAGTCCGGTGCCGATGGCCCCGGCGAGCATGCGGAATTTCGGTGAGAGGAACTTGCCGCCGGCGAGCCCGGTCACGACGAGGGAGCCGGCGACCAGGCGGACCTGGCGTTCGAGGTCCCAGCGTTGGGTGCCGTGGACGACGTCGCCGCCGGCGGCCGCGTAGGCGGGAATGCCTCCGGTCAATACATGGGCGGCTTCCACGCCGGCGCCGTTGAGGCGCTGCCGTGCCTGTTCGGCACGCGTGCCGGATTGGCAGACCAGTACGGTGCGTCGGCCGAGCCGCCCTGCGAGCTCATCGGCGTGTTCGGAGAGCAGCGGCAGCGGCACGTTGTATGAGCCGCGGATATGCACCGTTTCGAATTCGGCTCCGCTGCGCACGTCCAACACGATCAGGTCATCGTCGGTGTCGATCCAGGACTGCAGCGTTGCCGCGCCCACGGTATCGATCGTGGGTTTAGGTTGTGTTGAAGTAGTCATACTTTCCTTTGTGCTCAAGGTGTCCCCGCCGCCGGCAAGGACCGGCGGCGGACCGCCGGGATGGGTGGATGCGCCTTTTTAGGGCTTGTGGGTGGGTCGACCTTCGGTTTCCCAGGCGGTCATGCCGCCGGCCATCGTGTCTGCGCGGAAACCTGCGACCAGCAGGTCCACGGCCGCGTGGGCGCTTCGGTTTCCGCTGGCGCAGACGGTGATGACCGGCCGGCCCGCATCGAGTTCTCCAAGACGGGATGCCAGTTGGCCGAGCGGGATGTGCACTGCGCCGGGGATCATGCCTTCGGCGGTTTCAGCCTCTTCACGTACGTCCAGGATGGTCGCAGTATTGCGGCGTGCATTGGCCTCTGCGGTGGTGATTTCGGACATGGCGGTATTTCCTTTCCGGTGATGGTGCTGCCCGGTGTTCTTAGGCGTTGGATGGTTCGTGAGTGGCTGTCCAGGCGCTGTAGCCACCGGTCAGATCCTTAACGTTGGTGTGGCCGAGGGCTCGCAGGGTGCTGGCGCCGACGCTGGAGCGCCACCCGCCGGCGCAGTGTACGAGGACGGGCCGGTCCGCGGGGACTTCGTTGTGGCGCTGCGCCAGTTCTGCCAACGGAATCCGCACGGAACCGGGCACCGCGCCGTCTTCGATTTCACCGGGATTGCGGACATCGAGAACCGTGGCCCCTTCGTTTTGGCGTTCTGTGTCGAAGGTTTCGACGTCGACGCGTTCTCCCCGCTGGACAATGTCGCCGAGTTCGGTGAAGGCGCGTGCCGGTTCGTTGAGGTAACCGGCCACCCGGTCGAAGCCGATCCGGCCCAGCCGCATCGCGGCCTCTTCTTCACGTGACGCGTGGGTGATAAGGACGATCTCCTCATCTGATCCGATGACCATGCCGGCCGTCTCGGCGAAGCGTCCGTCGAGTCCGACGTTGAGAGATCCGGCGAGGTGGCCTTCGGCGAAGTCCTCCGGTGAGCGGGTGTCGAGGATCCGAGCGCCGCGGGCGGCGGCATCCTGCAGGTCCCGTACGGACAGTGCACGGAGGTCACTGGCGGCGCCGATCAAGGGGCGGTCCTGACGGTTCAGTACGGCATCGACGGCAAAGTACTCCGGGATGGCCGGCTGTCCACTGCGGATCATGGCAACGAATTCGTCTTCACCCATCGGCTGGACGGAGAGGTTCATCATCCGCTGCGCACCGATAGTGGACTCGAGTTCATCCGAAAGGTTTTTGCCGCATGCGGAACCGGCGCCGTGGGCCGGCAGCACACGCACGTCGTCGGGAAGCTTCATCAGCACATCATGGATCGACGCGTAAAGGGCACGTGCCAGCTCGTCCGGGTCGGCGCCGACGGCGGCAGCCAGGTCGGGGCGGCCGACATCGCCGATGAACAATGCATCGCCGGTGAGTACCGCATCCGGGCTCGCACCGGACTGTTCGCGTACCAGTACGCTGATCGACTCCCAGGTGTGCCCGGGAGTCTCCAGGATCTCGAGTTCGACCTCACCGAGGGAGACCTTATCGCCGTGGCTGAAGGTGCGGATCTCGTATTCGGTTTCTGCTCGGCGGCCGTAGCCGATCCATGCGCCGGTGGCCTGGGCGAGTTCAAGGTGGCCGGCGACGAAGTCGGCGTGGAAGTGGGTATTGATCACCCCGGTGATCGTCAGGTTGTTCGCCGCCGCGTCGGCGAGGTACTCGCCAATGTCGCGCCGCGGATCGACGACGACCGCCTGACCGCTTCTCTCATCGCCGATCAGGTAGGAGCCATGGGACAGGCAGCCGAGGTAGTACTGATTCACGATCATTATCGTCCTCCAAAGGATTGTCGTTGGTGGGAATGAAGCCAGTCTTACACATACCCTAGGGGGTATGCAATAAGCCCCTGGGGGTATACAATTAAAGGCAAGCACGAAAGACTATGGAGGAACAATGCAACTCGACACCACAGATCTGGGCCCGGTCGTGAACCGGCTCAAGCGTGCACAGGGACAACTTGGTGCCGTCACACGGATGCTCGAAAACGGCAGTGACTGCAAGGATGTGGTGACTCAGCTTGCCGCCGTATCGCGGGCGCTGGATAAGGCTGGATTTGCCATCATCGCCAGCGGGCTTCAGCAGTGCATGAGCCAGGAGGACCCCAGTATCGATAAGAAGGACTTGGAAAAACTGTTCCTCTCCCTCGCCTAACAGCACCCCCGCCCGCACGAATCGTCAAGCAGCACTGCAGGTACAACCAGCAAGGAGCAGCAGATGAGCTACACCCACACGATCACCGTCGACCTTTCCTACACCGACGCCGTGGAACGGACCAAGGAGGCCCTCTCTGAACAGGGGTTCGGCGTCCTGTCGGAAATCGACGTCCGCTCCACCTTCGAGAGCAAGCTGGGCGCTGAGGCCGCAGAGGCGCTCGGCGATTACGTCATCCTGGGTGCCTGCAACCCCGGCCTGGCCCAGCGCGGCCTCACCGCCGAGCCGGATCTGGGGGCGCTGCTGCCGTGCAACGTCGTCGTGCGCCGCGGCCCATCAGCCGGCACCACGGTGGTCCAAGCCATTGACCCGCAAACCATGGTCGAGCTCAGCGACACCGATGCTGTCCGCGAAGTGGCCGACGATGCCGATACCCGGCTGCGCGCCGCATTAGCTCAATTGCCGGCCGCCGCCGGAGCGTAGGAACCCCACCTATTCCATCAGCGTGAACAGTGCCCATAGTGAAGGAGCATCCCATGGACGTCATCACGATCGACACCCCGCAACTGGGCGACCGCAGCTACCTGGTCCACGACGGCACGAGTGCACTGGTGATCGACCCGCAGCGCGATACCGACCGGCTCGAAGCCGCCGTCCGGAATGCGGGGGTGAAAATCACCCACGTTGCCGAAACCCACATCCACAACGACTACCTCACCGGCGGGCTGATGCTCGCCAAGGCTCACGGGGCAGAGTATCTGGTCAACGCCGCCGACCCCGTCGACTACGAACGGACCCCGGTTGCCGACGGGGAGGTCTTCCAGGTCGGCGATCTATCCGTCAAGGCGGTGGCCACGCCCGGGCACACCCACACCCACCTGTCCTATATCGTCAGCGATGGTCAAGGGCAGGCGGTTTTCTCCGGAGGGAGTCTGCTGTATGGCTCCGTTGGGCGCACCGACCTGGTCAGCGACGATGACACCGAGACCCTCACCCGGAACCAGTACGCCTCGGCGCGGCGGCTCGTTGCCGAAGCCGTCCAGGACGCCCCGCTGTATCCCACCCATGGGTTCGGTTCCTTCTGCTCCAGCGGACCTGCCGCCCAGGTTGATTCGTCCACTATCGGCGAGCAGGCCCGGGACAACCATGCTCTGACAGATCCGGACGAGGACCACTTCGTTTCGGAATTGATCGCCAACCTCAGCGCTTACCCTGCCTACTACGCACACATGAGCCCCCTGAACATTGAAGGCCCCGGTCCCGCGGACCTGACAGTGCCAGAGTCGGTCGACGCCGGCGAACTCGGCCGCCGCCTCAACGACGGCGAATGGGTCATCGACCTGCGCAACCGGGTCGCTTTCGCCAGCAACCATCTGGATGGGTCCGTCAGTTTCGAATATGGCGACGGGTCCAGCTTCACCGGATATTTGGGCTGGGTGCTGCCCTGGAACGACAAACTGACACTGCTCGGTACGCACGAAGATGTGGAGAACGCGATCCGGGACCTGTCCCGGATCGGCATCGATTCCCCCGATACTGCCACCGGCGGCGGCCCGGCCGAATGGGCCCATGGAGTGCCAACCGCCAAGTATCCCCGGGTTGGCTGGGATGAGGTTCCCCGCGGCAGCACCGGTGACGAAGTCATTCTTGACGTGCGGCGCACCGACGAGTTCGAAACCTCCCACATTCGAGGGGCCGTCAACATCCCCGTCCATGACCTGCCGTCCCGGATGGGCGACGTCCCGCCACAGCGGCTGTGGGTGCACTGCGCCTCCGGCTACCGTTCCGGCATCGCCGCGAGCCTGCTGCAGCGCGCCGGCAAAGACGTGGTCCACATCGACGCCATGTTCAACGAGGCCGAAAGTGTCGGCCTGCCCATGGCCGAATCGTAACCGCTCCTCACAGCGACAGCCTTCGCGCTGGCTCACCAGGCTCTGCTGTTCCGTGCCCGATTCGCTGCTGCTGCGCTTCGGACAGGCCCAGCCCGGTTAGCGACCGCGATCGAAGAAGCCACCGAAGCTGGGATCGCCGCCGTCTCCATCGGCGGGGCCCCTGCAGCACACGGTCCATCCCGGTGGTGGTGAGCAGGAAATGCCCGCTGCCCAAGGCTTGAGAGGTCAAAACTGGGTTGACACATACCGGCAAGAGACACATAGGACTGAAGATCTGACCATGCACGACCAGAGAGAAGGAGCACGATCATGATGAACGGCGGCGGTATGGGTGGTATGGGATTGATGTGGGTCTTCGGGCTGCTGGTGCTCGCCGGGGTAATCGTGCTGGTGGTCGTGCTGGTAAAGACCCTCTCCGGCAGATCCTCGAACACCGGCGCACCCGATCACGGTCGTGCCCCCGGCGCGGATCCTGGCCGGGGGCGGGAGATCCTCCAGGAGCGCTACGCCCGCGGCGAGTTGAGCGCCGAGGAGTACCGCGAACGGTTGCAGACCCTCGAAGATGACGGCCGGTGAGCCCGCTGACCCGCCGGCAGCTGCTGGCGCTTGGCGCGGCAGGGGCCGGTGCCACCGTCGTCGGCGGGACCGGGCTGTGGTGGACCGCCACCGGCGGCCGCGGGTACACCGGTGGTGAGGACCTGATCGAACCGCAGGTGCTGGCCAGCCGCGAAGGCGTGCTGGAACTGGACCTGACCGCCGCCCAGACACGCATCCAGGTCGGCGGACGGCAGGCATCCGTGAAGGCTTTCAACGGCTCCCTTCCCGGCCCGACTCTGCGCGTGGCACCCGGAGATACAGTGCGGGTTGCGATGACCAACCGTCTGGAGGCGCCGACGAACCTGCACGTGCACGGGATGCACGTTTCCCCGGAAGGCAACGGCGATAACCCGTTCGTGAGTATCGCACCCGGTGGGTCCTTCAACTATGAGTTCGCCTTGCCCGCCGACCATCCGCCGGGCACCTACTGGTACCACCCGCACCGCCACGGCCACGTGGCCGATCAGGTCGCCGCTGGACTCTACGGGGCCATCATCGTTGAGGACACCGAGCCGGTCCCGGTCACCCGGGAGCGGGTCATGGTGGTCTCGGATCTGACCCTGGATGCTTCGGGCAACCTCGCCGAGGTGAGTCAGATGCAACAGATGATGGGCCGGGAAGGTGAGGTCGTGCTGGTCAACGGAGCGGTCCGCCCGCAACTGAACGCCGCGCCCGGGGAGCGGGAACGGTGGCGAATCGTGAACGCCTGCCCCTCCCGGTACCTCCGACTGCGGTTGGAGGGCCAGCAGGTGCGGGTGCTCAGCCGCGACCTCGGCCGCCTGCCGACCCCCGAGGACATCACCGAAGTGGTGCTGGCCCCCGGCAACCGCATCGAGATGCTCGTGGAAACGACCGAGGGCTCCTCCACGCTGGTCGCCGCACCGGTGGACCGCGGCGGCATGGACGCCATGATGGGCGGGACCATGATGGGTGACAACGAGACCGGTAGCGGCGAGCCGGTCGAGCTGCTCACTCTGACAGTGTCCGGAGCACCCGTCCAAAAACCTCCACCTGTGCCTGAAGGACCGGGCCTGCGAGATCTGCGCGGGGAGCCGATCACCGCCCGCCGCACCCTGGACTTCGCCATGGGCATGGGCGGCGGGGCCATGATGGGCAGTGGGGGCGGTGAGGGGGACACCACGATGATGACCTTCACCATCAACGGCCAGGAGTTCGGCCCCGACCGGGTCGACACCCCCGTGGCGGCCGGGACCGTGGAGGAGTGGACCCTGAAAAACTCCAGTCCCATGGACCACCCCATCCACCTGCACGTATGGCCCATGCAGATCGTCCAGGACGGAAACCGCGACCTCTCCGAACCGAGGTGGCAGGACGTAGTGAACGTCCCGGCCCGCAGCCAGGTAAAAGTCCTCATCGCCTTCGAGGACTTTCCCGGGAAGACCGTCTACCACTGCCACATCCTCGACCACGAGGACCAGGGCATGATGGGCACCGTAGAAGCCCGCTGACCGCGACGTGCGGTGACGACCGTGGCGACACAGTGCTCCGTGCCCTGCGCCGCCAGGCGAAAAAATGAGGGAAGCGCCGAAGAACAAGATCAGCAGGGTCGTCGATCAGAGCGCGGCCTCCAGCAGATAGTGCAGCCGACTTCGGACATTCCGTGCAGCCGACTTCTGAAAATGACAAACACAGCTGAGAATTCGCGGAACTCAGTTCGGCCCGAAAGCTCAGAATCGGTGTATTGATGAGACGTCGCGTATCCCTAGGGATACGCGACAGTCCTCTACGCTGCTGAGTTCAGGGGGCTGTCCCCGACACTGCACCCCACTAGTAATCGGCCGTAGCAAACACTAGGCACGTGTGAATGGCTTCAGAATCAAGTTGGGAATCTACCTCGTTCGTGCGATGTCAACGAGGTAATCGAACTATAGAATTTCGAAGCCATCACCCCACGTAAAGGATCAAAATACACATGACAAGTGTCAAATTGAGGCGATCGAGCGCTCTCTTCATAGCAGTCATCGGAGCATTGACTCTGACATTCGGGCCAGGAGGATCGGTGCTAAGTAGTGCCGCCGCGGAAGTAGATCCTAAAACCTTTGAGACTGATTCGCAGGAGTCTTCAGTCTCAGAATCGACTAAGGCGCAACGAATCGTCATCGCCCCGTCCCGGATCGATGAAACCCATGGGCTCTCCGCCGAAGCCCAATCCGGGCAAGTCACTGAAGCAATCAAAGCCGAAACCACCTGTTCTAAAGCCCCCGACGGGTCCAGCATCTGTGCGACGGTGGGCGAACTGGACAGTTCTGCTTTGAAGCCTCATGCGACGCTACCTCTGCCGAAAAATGTTTGCAAAGCGGGCGTCCGCTCGTCCGACCGAACAAACGGCTGTGTTGGTACTCCTCTCACTATCAAACATCACTCTGGCAAGGGTGCGGTGCTCGGTACTCTCACTGGGACCGTCTACGTCTACCAGTACAGCGCGACGAATCAGACCCGTATCGGATACCAACTCACCATGGTGATCTCAAAAACTACGGGAACAGGCAACAAGTTCTCGATCGCCGGCACCTCACCGAAATGCACCGGAAACTGTTCTCGCACTGGATCAGTGACATCGCTCGCAGGAAAGGCGATGCAAGCCGGCAAAACGCTGAGCGCGGAAAGTTACTACAACTGGACAGGGAAGACGACCAGGTCAAGTCAGTCGCTGTCATGGAACCTCACGGTTAAGCATCCAAAGGTCGCACAAATCCTTCCGTTCAGCTATGCAGGTGCCAGCCCAGTGCGTTGCGACAAAGAGTACAAGAGCTATTCTGCCGGATGCATCATGACGAAGGGACAGGTCGCAATCGGTTACGATAAAGGCCCCTACCCAAGCTTTGCTCGACACGTCAGCGAAGCACAAAAAAGCGGTCTACCCGGCAAGACCACAGCATTGAAGAGGCTCAAGGCCGGACAGTCTTCAGCAAAAAATCGTTCGAAGGCCTGCCCTTCGCGTCTCAAGCGACCGTCCGGTCTATCTTGTGACGAGTATCCATTCGCTTCAACACAGCAGGGTGCCTATTACGGTGGTGGTGCCGGCCGCACTTTCAGCAAGTGCAACATTGCCGACAAATCTTATCCTGTTGGCGCAAAAGGCGCGAAGGGGTACAGCGCATGTATGATTCCGCAGAAGGAAAATTCGGCAGCCGGATCCGATCTCAGCAAGTTCTTCAAGGAAAGTCGAGTGCTGACAGGCGATCCGTTCTATGTCCAAATTCTTTGAGAGACAGTTGACTGACATGTACACGCAGGTAGTTCAAACTGAGAACTGGCGGCTCCGCCTCATCCCTTTGGTGGCTTCTTCCATTGCTGAGACAGTTCTGGGCGGGACAGTCTCAGCCGATGGCGAGGGAACGCTTACACTCCATACCGGAGCGATGTATGGGCCGGTTAGCGCAAGCTTCGAATTGCTTGATCAATCGCCAGGGGAATCAGCCGGTGCATGGGAAGACGTTGTCGAGCTGGGTGCACGAGCAACTGACTCCGAACCGTTGGCGTTGGTTGGAATCTTCAGCGATAGTGTTGAAGTCGACGAGAACGACACCGGCGCGGCAGTGCTCGAAGGCGGTCAAGAATATCGCGTCCGCATTCATGTGCGTGGCCGAGATGATTCGGGAACCGACGAGCTGATCGAACCCAACCTTCCCGCAAGAGACCACTTACTCATCCAAGTGTGGCCATCGGTCGTTACCGAACCTGAAGTCTTGAAAATGACGTCGGCCAAGGCGAAAAGCGACGATGAAAACCCCGAGTTCTACAGTGGTTCCGGTGCTCTCACCCTCGGAATGGGGGATCCGGACTTTGAGGC
Organism: Brevibacterium sp. BDJS002; assembly: GCF_028201555.1. Lineage (NCBI taxonomy): Bacteria > Bacillati > Actinomycetota > Actinomycetes > Micrococcales > Brevibacteriaceae > Brevibacterium > Brevibacterium sp. BDJS002. Next base: position 2,057,755 of record NZ_CP116392.1, read on the forward strand.
GCTCAAAGCTCAGAGCCTTAGGGACGCAGGAGAGTAGTCATCCGAAAGCGAAATGAAGGTTCCGTCGCTTGTCAGAAGCATCGGAGCGGCGGGACTTTCGTTACGCCGTGGCCATTGACATCGGTCCGAAATGGTGCGCGTTGCATAGCGGGATCACTTGGCTCGTTGTTAGTTCTCAAAAGTGGGCGATTCGCAGCCTCAGCCTGTCTCATAACTTACCTGTCTTAAAACCCATGTCATGCGAGACTCCTTGCGGCTGGAGCTCAAACACGCAGTCAATGAGATTCGCCCCGCCACTGAGTGTTGTCATAAGACCGCCATTTATCGCTGAAGCTCACACAGCCACTGAGAGAACAGCCTCGGAGCAACCAGTCGCGGAGAGATCATCCGCAGACCCACGCACACGAAGAAGGATCCGGTGCACACGAAGAAGGACCCGGCCTCATGTTTATGAGACCGGGTCCTTCGTGCGGTGGAGGTAAGGGGATTCGAACCCCTGACCTTCTCCATGCCATGGAGACGCGCTACCAACTGCGCCATACCCCCGCTTGCTCGATCAATATTACTCAGGTGCACCCACGACGACAAATCGGGCGACAGTGACGCTGACCACATTGACTCTAGTGAGCATCGCCAAGCGCGTGGTCTCTGACGATGACCGGGGTCGGATGTGATCCCGGCCCCGGTCATCTGTCAGCGATCATCAGATCATCGGGCGCACCAGATAGAGGTATCTCGTGACTTCGCGTTCGCGCTGCTCCTGCAGCCGCTCATCTCGAGCGAGCCTGCGGAACCGCGCGTTGCGACGCTCCAACGCGATCCGATCGTGATCCTTGGTGGTATCTGGTGGACGGCGGGCCCATTGGATCAGCTTGAGCCCAGCAGTCAGCGCTATCCGCCGTGGATATGTGAATGGAAATGCCGTAGACAAAACGATTCCTTAATGTTTTCGGGCAGGGGAAATGCCCAAATGAGAGTTAGGGAAAATGTCCGATATCAATGAGCTGCAGAACAACTCAATGAACCGAATGAAAGCGACGTCCGGAATCTGGATCCGCTGCTGGTGCCGTACACAGTCGATGAAAACTCGCCCGAAGCACGCCTGTGGCGCGAGTGAGTATCGGGCAATGTCACGGCGACTGCCGTCGGCAGATGCGATCAGCGAAATGGGTCCAGAACCCAAAGGGTCGGTGAGGTTCGTGAATGCACGTACCTGTAGAACTCCAGTGTCCTACGCGAGCTCGGCTCATGCCTCGATGCTGCGAATGAGCGCCAACGGTGGCGTCAGTGCGGCGTGGAGGCAGGACGACCCCGCGGGAGAAACGTACCGGTGTTCACGTGACCGGTGGAGAAAGACGAGAGATGCGGCTGGATTCAGCCGACGAGTCCTTGTCCGCCAGTCAAGCAGGCAGTGATTCCGATCCAGCGATGCTGGGGATGGGGAAATGCGATGAGTTTCAACATTCTCCTGCGCTCCTTTCTTGGTCTTGGATCTCGTTTGAGCGGCGTCAGCGCTCAGAATGAATGGCTGCAATTGTGGGGTTTGTGCGAATCCGTAATTGCAATCTCGAATTTATCACAAATGAAGAACTCTGTGTGGTTTCTGGGCATTCTTTTTGTGAAACTTCTGCGACTAATGAGCACGGTGGCCTAATCGCGGATTATGGGGAGGGGAGATCTCGTCTCCAGCCCCGTGCTTCCAGACTCGGGGTGCGCGGTCGAGGAATCCCCAGGCAGCGACGTAGAATCTTCTCAGACTCGCGACTTACTGGGGGAAGACAATGTCACAGGCAGCTGCCACTACTCGACGACTGGTCGTCGGATACATCGCCACCGACCGTGGACGTGACGCCATCGCTCTGGCGATCTCCATGGCACGATCGGCCGGCACCGAACTCATCATCACGATCGTCCGTCCGGAAGCCTCGACCTTCACCGCCGGCAACTCCATTCCGCAGGATGGGTCCGGGATCGTCTCACAGCAGCTCGAGGACTGGCTCGACGAAGCTCTCGCACTGGTGCCGGACGATGTCACGGCTCGAGGCGTCATCCACACCTCGTCGAACGAGTCCAAAGGGCTGATGGAGGTTGCTGAGGCCGAAGGTGCACTGGCCATCGTCATCGGTGCGCGAGCCACCACATTGATGCGCTCGTTCCGCATCGGGACTGTCGCGACCTCACTGCTGCACTCGTCCGAGGTCCCTGTCGTCTTGGCGCCAGCCGGCAACTCGGACATCGGCCCGATCTCACGCATCACAACCCTCTTCGGCGCCCGACCAGGCGCTGCGGCGCTCATCGGTGCGGCCGTGCAGTCCGCCGATGCCCTCGACGTAGATCTCCGTCTGCTGTCTCTGATCGAAAACGATGGTCTCGGCGAGGACGACACCGCGGAGATTCAGGAATTCGCCGAAGAATACGGGGGAGCGGTGCTGGCTGCACGTGCCGCGAAGATGTTCGAATCGGGCCGAGCCGTGGTCAAATCACAGGCCGGAGCCGACATCGAAGACGCCGCCGCCCACGTCGACTTCCAACCGGGCGAAATCGCATTCATCGGATCGAGTCGGCTCGGACGAGGCGGGCGCGTCTTCATCGGCGCACGAGCCCGCCGACTGCTGCGTGTTCTGCCAGTCCCCGTGGTCGTCGTGCCCCGCAGAGCCGTCAGCGCTATCACTCCGCCGTGAGTCCCTCAGCTCCGACGCGCACGAACTTCACCGTCGACGGTCACCCGACCGCAGCATGGGTGCACTCCTCAGGCTCAAGCGCCCGTCCTGTGCTCATGGTCCACGGCTTCCGCGGCGACCACCACGGAATGGACCTCATCGCAGGCGCCATCCGAGACCGCGATGTCATCGTCGGTGACCTGCCCGGTTTCGGGCTCACGCCTCCGCTGGCGACCGGTCTGAGCCTCGATGCCTACTGCGATCACCTGGCTGGCCTCGTCGCCGAGGTGACTCGGCGGTGGCAGGCTGCCCCGATCGTTCTCGGGCACTCCTTCGGCTCCATCCTTGTCGCGCACACGGCCGCTCGCCAACCGTCCACGGCGCCTGAGCTCATCCTCATCAATCCGATCACCACGCCCGCTCTCGAGGGTTCGGCCAAGGTGCTGACTGCCCTGACCCGTCTGTACTACGGTCTCGGTGCTCGGCTGCCGGAGACGATCGGGCACCAACTGCTGGCCAACCCTGTGATCGTGCGTGCGATGAGCGAGGTCATGGCCACGACCCGAGATCGGGGTCTGCGGCGCTATATCCATGATCAGCATGCTCGTCACTTCTCCACATTCAGCGATCGGACCTCGCTGGCCGAGGCCTTCGACGTCTCGGTCGCTCACACGGTCACCGAGGTGGCCGGACAGCTGTCGATGCCGATGCTCGTCATCGCCGGGGACAAGGACGCCATCGCACCGATCGCGGCGACTCGCCGCTTCGTCTCAGACCTGGCCGATGCCAAGTTCGTCGAACTCTCCGGGGTCGGGCACCTGGTGCACTATGAACGACCGGATGCAGCCGCCTCGGCGATCATGGATTTCTGTCGCGGTCGGGACTGAACCTGTCACCGAGCCTCGACGATGAGCCCGACAACGGCAGCGCACTGAGAAATGGCAGAGAAAAGGGCCGATGCGAATCAACGCATCGGCCCTTTTGCTCGTGCCGTCAGATCTGGGGGCGGTCGCTGACCCAGTGGTAGACGATGGGCACGAGGAAAGCGAGGCAGGAGGCGAGCAGTCCAGCCCAGAAGAGCCAGAACTCGGTGCCAGGCGCACCGAAGAATCCTGCGCCGAAGAGATACAGCCCGAAGATGAAGAGGGCGAACGAAACGATGAAGACGATGACGTCAGCGAACGATGCTGAGTTCCGAGTTCTCTTCGTTGTGGCGATGTTGGACATATTCTCCTCCGACGGTCATTGGGTGCAGGCTCACACACACTGCACATAAGTCTACATGTCGTAGAGAAGATTCCGGTGCTGGCAGTCGCCGAAGTCGCGGCGATTATCCGTCAGTCGCGTTCGGTGCTTCGCTCCGGGACCAGCCAACCCAGCAGAGCGGAGACGATCGAGACGATGACTGCGGCGATGATGGCCGAGGGGAAGAAGGAATCGATGGTGAACTCGAACGGAGTGAAGCCGCTGAGCCAACTGGTCAGAGCCAAGATGACCGCATTGATGATGATCGAGAACAGACCCAAGGTCAGACACGTGATCGGTGCCGAGACGAAGCTGAGGATGGGTTTGATGAACGCATTCGCCAAACCGAAGATCAACCCGACGACGAGGTAGGAGATGATCGTGGCGGCGATCGTGCCGGTCTGGTCTTCGACAACCTGGTTTCCTTCGATGGCGACGCCAGGCAGAATCCAAGCCGCAACCCAGATCGCACATGCGTTGACGACAACTCTCAAGAGGAAATTCATAGAGATATCGTCGCATTCTCGTCTGCATTCTTTCTGAGTCACGGGTGAGAATGAGGTCCGTGCCGGCGGCCTGTCTCCTGGTCTTCGCCGAGGCGTGGGGGGCGACAGGATTGCTCACCGTGTGATGCCGATGGTGAGCAAGCTCAAGTGAGTAAGTGCCCATGGACCCTCGTGCACGCGGTCCGATCCCGGTAGCCTGGGAGGAGCGCCTATTGAGCGCTGACAGTGACAGCAGAGTGCATCTACCGAGTGATTTGATCCAGGTCACCACGGCGGCACCGATCCCCATCACCATGATGGGGGAGAAACTGGATTGATATGCCCAGCAATGAAACCCGCATCAGACCTGACGAGACGGCAGCACCGAAGCTGCTCAAGATCGTGGGCCCCAGCTACTTTCCGATCGCCTTCGTGGCCCGCCTGCCCTACGCCATGGTCGTCATCGGTGTCCTCACCCTTGTCGTCGCCGGCCGAGACTCGCTGAGCCTCGGCGGAATCAACTCCGCCATGGTCGGACTGGGAACGGCGATCTTCGGCTCCTTCATCGGGGCCGCCGCCGACCGTTGGGGCCAGCCTCGCGTGCTGTTGACCATCGGCCTGCTCAACAGCATCGCACTGATCTTCATGGCCTGGGTGGTCTTCAGCCCCCTGCCCGATTCTGTGGTGCTCATCGCCGCCTTCGCCATCGGTGCCACAGCCCCGCAGGTCGCCCCGATGTCACGCTCGCGTCTCGTCGAGATCATCATGTCCAAGCTCGCGGGCCCCAGACAGCAGAAGACGCTCAACTCGACGATGGCCTACGAGTCGGCCGCCGATGAGTTCGTCTTCGTCTTCGGTCCCTTCATCGTCGGTCTCCTCGCCACGACCCTCCACCCGGTGGCGCCGATCATCGGCGCGGTGATCATGACCTTGGTCTTCGTGACCTCATTCGCTCTCCACCCCACCGGCCGTGCGCACGTGAGCACGTCGACACAGCCTCGCGCCCAGGCGCCGGCGAAGGAACTGTTCACCTTCGGCGTGTTCGTCGTCGTCCTCGGCGTCTTCGGCATCGGACTCGTCTTCGGGTCAACGCTGACGGCGCTGACCTCGCTGACGAACGATCTCGGACGTCCCGAGGAAGCGGGAATCATCTACGGCATCATGGGCATCGGCTCAGCGATTCTGGCCATCACCGTCGCGCTGTTCTCACCACGCTATGCTCTGTGGGCCAGGCTGCTGTCCTTTGCACCGCTGATGTTCATCGGCTCCGTGATCATGGCGTCCTCGACCTCGATGGTCACCGTGGTCATCGCGCTTCTGCTCATGGGCTGCGCGGTCGGGCCGACGCTGGTGACATTGTTCAGCCTCGCCGCCGAACGCAGTCCGCTCGGTCGTTCTGCCACGGTCATGTCGATGGCCGGGTCCGCGATCATCGTCGGTCAGTCGGTGGCATCGGCAGTCAACGGAATCCTCGCCGAGGAGGCCGGAACCTCGGCCGCAATGGCTGTCCCGATGGCGGCTTCCGCACTTGTGCTCGTCGCGGGCCTGCTCAACCTCCTCTGCGGCAGAAAAGCCCGAAAAAGAGACCTGGTTCACTCGTAGTTTCCGCTTATTGGGACAGCGTGTCCCAGCATTGGGAGCGTGTGACCTGAGCAATATCCGGGAGTAGCATTGCCGGTTGTTCACAGTGAATCGCGCACCAGAACGACAGTGCGCGTTTGCACGCCACAACGGAAAGCACGATATGTCATCAAGCACCTCAACCACTGAGGCCGCGCGGAACGATACCCGATTCTTCGGGCACCCGCTTCCGCTCATGCAGCTGTTCAGCCTCGAACTGTGGGAACGGTTCTCCTACTACGGCATGAACGGCATCCTCGCCCTCTACCTGTACTTCCAGGTCTCCGAGGGCGGACTGGGAATGCCGCAGCCAACCGCCATCGGAATCGTCGGCGCCTACGGCGGCGCCGTGTTCCTGGCGACGATCCTCGGTGCATGGGTTGCCGACCGGATCCTCGGTGCGGAGCGAATCCTCTTCTACTCGGCGATCATCATCATGGTCGGCCACATCTGCCTGGCGCTCATCCCCGGATTCGGCGGCGTCGCCTCCGGTCTCATCCTCGTTGCACTCGGATCCGGTGGTCTCAAGGCCAACGCCTCCGCTCTCGTCGGTGAGCTCTATACCGAGAAGGACCCGCGCAGGGATGCCGGATTCACCCTCTTCTACATGGGCGTCAACATCGGGGCCCTCCTGGGACCGCTGATCACCGGCCTTCTGCAGAAGGAGATCGGATTCCACTTCGGCTTCGGCGCCGCAGCAATCGGTATGGCTCTGGGTCTGATCATCTATGCGACAGGTCGTAAGAACCTGCCCGACGAATCGCGGGGTGCGGTCAACCCGCTGGCGACCTCGAAGCTCTACCTCTTCCTGGCGGCCATCGTCGTCGCAGTCATCCTCATCGTGATTCTCTGGTTCTCCGGTGTCGTCAACCCCGACAATCTCGACTGGTGGATTGCGGGAATCTCAGCCGGTGCAGCGGCCTGCTACTTCATCGTCATGGGTGTCAGCCCGCAGACGAATGCCGATGAGCGTTCACGGGTGCTCGCATTCATTCCCTTCTTCATCACCTGCGTTGTCTTCTGGTCCCTCTACCAGCAGATCTTCGGAACGCTCACTGCCTATTCCGACACGCAGATGAACCGTGAGATCTTCGGCTGGGAGATGCCGATCAACTGGCTCCAACTCATCCCGCCGATCTTCGTCATCGCCTTCGCTCCGGTGTTCTCGGCGATCTGGTTCAAGCTGGGCACACGTCAGATCTCGACTCCGGTCAAGGCAGGGCTCTCGCTCATCCTCATCGGCATCGCATTCCTGCTGTTCCTGCCGTATGCGAATGCCGGCGAGCATGAGACACCGCTGCTGTGGGTAGCATTCATCCTGCTGCTCTTCGTCTTCGCAGAACTGCTCATCTCACCCATCGGTCTGTCCTTCTCCTCGAAGGTTGCCCCGAAGGTGTTCCAGTCACAGATGATCGCCGTCTTCTTCCTCGCCTCGGGCGTGGGAACGGCTCTGTCCGGTGTGCTGGGCGGCTACTACTCGGCCGACAATCAGACACCGTATTGGACATCTATCGGCGCGGCGTCGATCGTTCTCGGTCTGCTGGCTCTGACCCTGACGAAGCCGATGCTCAAGGCTCTGCGCGGCATCCGCTGACCCTTAGCAGTCCCATCGTGGCTCCTTCGAGCTGCAGCGAACTCCCTCGCTCACACAGTGTGAGCGGGTGAGTTTTCTCATACTCCGATGAAGATGGGCAGCGCCTCGGGATGGTGGGCATGGACGATCGTGAGGAAGACGAGCGCGTCGAAGAGGAGGTGGACCGTCACGGTGTATGGCAGCGACTTCGTCCGGGTGAAGATATAGGCCTGGACGAGTGCGAACGGAATCGTCAGCACCGGTCCGATCGACCGATAGCCCAGCTCCCAGAGGAAGGACACGAAGATGACGGTGGTGAATACGTTCGCGGTCCAGAAGGCGAAGTGCTTGCGCAGCAGAGCGAAGACCGTGCAGATGAAGAACAGCTCATCCCAGATGCCGACGGCGTTGACGCCGAAGAAGAGACGGACGATCTCATCCCACTGCGTCACCGGCGGCCAGTTGAGATAGACCCCAGTGCGCATGAAGTACTGGGGGAGGACGAGCCAGGCGACGACGATCACGAACAGCAGCCACGCCCACTCCAGACGCGACCATCGCTGCCCCCGACGCAGCGGGAAGACGATGGTGCGGTCCTTGAATCCGTAGCGGGTGATCAGCCAGGGCCCGATCACTACGGCAGAGAGCACGACCCCCATGCGAGCGATATTGGACCACGAGATATCGGCGGCCACCGAGATCGAGGAGATCAGACCCAGGCAGCCGGCGATGACGCTGAGGTCGCGTGCGAATTCCCGGTCGGCGCTCCAGGCGACGATGAGGGAGGCTACCATCGGTACATACCCGAAGGCTCTCACCTCAGGAAACGTGGTTCCCAGTCCGAACAGGACGAAAGCGGACAGTGCCAACAGCGTCGCGGCCAAGCCTGGCCAGGAAACGAGGTCGAATCGGCGAGAATCAGTGTCGAATCGTGTTTGAGTGTCCACGCCTGCCACTCTAAGTCACCACTGTCCGAACGCGAGTGCCCGAAGCGGCAACTCCTCGTAGGATTCCCAACAGACGAAAGGACACCCGTGGAACCAGAGGAATACTGCCGACTCATCCTCGCTTCGGCTCCCCAGCGCACCGAAGAGACGATTCCCACCATGTCAGGCCATGGCAGAATCGCCGCGGAAGACGTGATCGCCGATTCCCCCATTCCCGGCTTCGCCACCTCGGCGATGGACGGCTTTGCACTCGACGAGACGGCTCTGACCAGTGCCAGAACCGGCGCCGAGGTGGATGTGCGCGGTGACATCCCCGCCGGTGCCAGGCCCGTGGACATCACACCGGGGACCGCCGTGCGGGTGATGACCGGGGCCCAGGTGCCCGCCACCGCCGAGGTGGTCGTTCCCGTCGAGTACACCGATGCCGAACGCACGGGCGGCCCCGCACCGAATCCGCATCTCCTCCTGGCCCAAGGGCGCGCGACCAGGCTGGAACATCAGAGCAGTGGGGGAGGACACCGGGAGCGGAGATACCGTCATCACCGCCGGTGAGGTGATCAACTCCGCCGGTGTGGGCACGCTGGCGATGATGGGACGCGAGACCATCCGCGTGCGCCGGCCGTTGACCATCGGTCTCATCGTCACCGGAGATGAGCTGGTCACCGATTCCGCCACCTCGTCGCAGCCATTCATCCACAACTCGAACCTGCCCATGCTCAGTTCCGCGATCGCCGCTGCCGGCGCGATCCCCGTCGAACGCAGCTGCGGTGACGACCCAGCAGTCTTTCGACAGATCGTCGACGAACTGCGCGACAGCGTTGACCTGATCATCACCACCGGCGGAATCAGCGCCGGTGCCTTCGAGGTCGTCAGGCAGGAACTGGGCGATGACCATTCGACGTTCCTGCGTCTGTCGATGCGACCGGGTGGGCCGCAGGGGCACGGACGCATCGCCGGCGTACCGCTGCTGCATTTCCCGGGCACACCGACAGGGGCCATTCTGTCCTTCCACCTCTTTGCACGTTCGGTCATCGCTGCGCGGCCCCTCGCATCGAGGTGGAGGAAGGCCGTGTACACCGGTCCCGAAATCACGGGCCACAGCACAGCGGTCAGCCTGGTGCCGGGTCGTTTCACCGCTGGGGGAGAGATCGCAGCGTTCGACCGGTCACGACTGCGAGACTTCGCCGGGGCCGAGGTCATCATCCGGGTCCCTCGAGCGCCCGAGGCCATTCGCCACGGTGAGGTCATCACGGTCCTTGACTGCTGAAGCAAACTAGACTGGGACACATGTCAGGCAAAACCCTCAGCTCCGCGGACACAGCACGCTATGCCCGTCAGATCCGCCTCAGCGGCTTCGGACCACAGGCCCAATCCGCGCTCCTGGATTCCCATGTGCTCGTCATCGGCGCAGGAGGACTCGGGGCACCGGTCCTCACCTACCTGGCAGCCGCCGGAGTCGGACGCATCAGCATCATCGACCCCGACACAGTGGAACTGAGCAACCTGCACCGCCAATTCATCCACTCCGAGACAGGTGTAGGGCAGCGGAAGGTCGAATCCGCGAAACATCGGCTGGGCGAGCTGAATTCCGCCATCGACATCACCACCCACCCGGTGCTGCTGACGCCGGACAACGCCCTCGAACTCATCGGTGCTGCCGACATCGTCATCGACGGAAGCGACAACTTCGCGACCAGATACCTCGCCAACGACGCCTGCGAGATTCTGGAGAAGCCCCTCGTCTGGGGCACGATTCTCGGATTCGACGGCCAGGTTGCCGTCTTCGACACGAGGCAGGGAGCGACTCTGCGCGACCTCTACCCCGTCGTACCAGCACCCGGGTCGGTCCCGGACTGTGCAACAGCCGGTGTCCTCGGCGCACTGTGCGGAAGCATCGGTGCTGCCATGGCGATGGAGACGATCAAGGTCCTCACCGGCATCGGCACCCCGCTCTGCAACGCGGTCTCCATCCACAGCAGCCTCGACGCCAGCTGGGAGACCGTGCCGGTCGGACGGATACCGAACCGCCAGCCGATCACGGACCTGGAGAGCCACCTCGGCGACTACGGTGACACACTCGGCAGCCATGGTGATGAGAGCGCCGCCGGGACGTCCGAGGGGACGGATCCGAGCGTGACATGGGCGTCGCTGGCACCCGGCACGCACCTCGTCGACATCCGAGACGACGACGAGGTCTCGGCGGGCATGGTCCCGGGAGCCCAGCACATACCGATGGACGCTCTCCTGGAGGATTCCGGGCAGCTCGCCGGACACGAACTGGTCGCACTCTACTGCCGCTCGGGCGTGCGGTCGTCACGGGCGTGCGCCCAACTGCGCGCACAGGGTACTGAGGTCAGCTCAGTCTCCGGCGGATACCTCGCATACCTGTCACTGCCGCACTGACAAACTCAGCTGCGCTGACGACATCGGCCACACGGAACCAGCCGGTCTCAGCCGCCTGCGAAGGGCGGGAGAACGTCGACGGTGTCACCCTCGCTCAGGGGCGCTTGCGGGTCTGTGGCGGCGACCGCATTGACGAGGAAGCTCGAACGGGAGATGACTGTTGTCGCCTCGGTGCTGGCGTCCTTCGTCAGGGTCGTCATCAGCTCGTCAATGGTTGACGCGGCCGCGGTCGATTCCTTGGTTCCGAAGGCCTCTCGTGCGGCTGCGAAGAAGCGGACTCTGATCTGGGGCACTTATCCTCCGATGGCGCTCATGGGACGTTGGGGCTGTTCGAAGCTCTCGGAATCCATGCCGTGTCCGGCCAGTTTCTTCCAATGCGCGCCCTTCCACAGGTTCGCGATCGCCTCATCGTCGGCACCACCGCGCATAGCGGAGAGCAGATCCACCTCCGTGTGCGAGAACAGGCAGGTCCGAACCCGTCCCTCTGCCGTCAGACGGGTGCGGGTGCAGTCGGCACAGAAAGGCCGGGTCACCGAGGCGATGATGCCGACGTCGCCGATGATCGTGTCCGGATCGTTCCTGCTCGCAACCAGGAACTTCTCCGCTGGCGCACCGTTGCGCGGTGCGGAGTCGGGAGTGAGGACGAAATCGGGTTCGAGCAGGGCGAAGATGTCAGCGGCCGTGATCATGGTGCCGCGTTCCCAGGAATGCCCGGCGTCGAGCGGCATCTGTTCGATGAAGCGCAGCTTGAGCCCGCGCTCCAGGCACCAGGCCAGCAGTTCGGGAGCCTGATGGTCGTTGACACCTGGCAGCAGAACGGCGTTGATCTTCACCGGATCCATACCGGCGGCCTGGGCGCCCTTGATCCCGTCGAGCACCCGATTGAGGAACGGGCGGCGAGTGATCGTCGCGAACGTCTCCGGATCGACAGTGTCGAGAGAGACATTGATGCGGTCGAGGCCCGCGTCCCGCAGCTTCGGCGCCCGCTTGTCGAGGCCGATCGCATTCGTGGTCAGTGCGATATTGGGGCGGGGTTCAAGGGCGGCGACACCGGCGATGATGTCGGTGACGTCTTTTCGGGTCAGCGGTTCGCCACCGGTGAACCGGACCTGGTCGACGCCGAACTTCTCGACGCCGATGCGCACGAAGCGAATGATCTCATCGGCTGTCATGGCCGCATCGCGGGACATGAACTCCACACCCTCCTCGGGCATGCAGTAGCTGCAGCGCAGATTGCAGAAGTCGGTCAGTGAGATGCGCATATCGCGGGCACGTCGACCGAAGGTGTCCAGGAGCGAATCCTCCTGATGGGCTGTGAACGTCTCGCCCGGATCCACTGTCGGGGTTCTCAGAACGGGCGTGGGCAGGCTGATCTTGCGCATTCTGCCATCCTCCTTGATCAACTTCTTCGTTATCATCGTCCCATGACTACCGCCATCATGCATCGTCGTCGTGTCCTCGACACGATCGGCCCGCTGCTTCAATCGCAGACGATTCCGATCGGCGAACTCCTCGATACACCTCGTCGCCTGAGCACCACTTTGAGCTCACCGATCGATGTTCCCGGCTTCGACAACTCCAGCATGGACGGATATGCCGTCGCCGCCACCACGCTTCGCGATGCGAAGCAGAGTCACGCCACCGACGACAATGGTAGACGACAGACAGTCTACGGCCCCATTCCGGTCCACGGCCGGGTTGCGGCTGGAGCCCGTGGCAGCGAGGTGGCGGCCGGAACCGCAGTGGAGATCATGACCGGGGCTCCGCTGCCTGCCGGCACCGACACGGTGATCAAGATCGAGGACACCCACCCCGGGCGCTTCGAATCCCCGGAGATCACCATCACCCTGCCGGCCACGGATGCAGGCGCTGAGCCGGGCGCCTTCGTCCGCTCGCGCGGCAGCGACGTTGCTGCCGGATCCACAGTGCTCAGCGCCGGAGTGATGCTCACGCCGGCCCACCTCGGCGTCGCTGCCGCCTGCGGAATCACCGAACTCGAGGTTCAAACCCTGCCGCGCGTGCTCATCGTGAGCACAGGGGATGAGATCACCGCCGCTGCCGCAGCCGGAATCCACGACGCGAACTCGATCACCCTGGGGGCCAGCCTGCGCCGCCTCGGCGCCGAAACGACCCTCCTCACCGTGCCCGACGATCCCCAGGCTCTGCTCGACGCAGTCAGAGCAGCCGACTGCGAGCTCGTCGTCTCGACCGGCGGGATCTCGAAAGGCGCCCACGAGGTCGTCAAGCTCGCCGCCGAACTCGACGAAGGCTCGAGCATGGTCTTCGAACCCATCGCCATGCAGCCCGGCGGGCCGCAGGGATGCGGACGCCTCGCCGACACCGCATGGGTGGCACTGCCCGGCAATCCCGTCAGTGCGCTGATCAGCTTTGAGATGTTCATTCGCCCCGCGCTGCTGGGTTTGGACGTCGATGAGGAACCTCGCGAAACGGAATACCACCGTCTGCTCGGTGGCCTGGACGAGGCTCCGCCCAGCGGAAAGCTGCAGGTGCGGCGTGCCGTGATGGGCCCCGACGGCCTTGAGCTCGTCGGCGGTACCCGCTCGCATCTGCTCCACAACTATGCTCAGAGTTCGCATCTGGTCTTCATCCCGCCAACCGATTCCGGTGCGCACACGAATGAGCTCGCCCCCGGCGCAGACGATAGGCTGAAGACGTGGAAGATCACATGACACTCACGCACATCGACGACGACGGCGCCGCCCATATGGTCGACGTCGGAGACAAGGACGTGACCAAACGTCGCGCCGTCGCCACCGCACTTATCACCACCCGGAGCGAGGTGATCGACATGATCGCCGAGGCGGGCCTGCCCAAGGGTGATGCCCTGCCCGTGGCACGCATCGCGGCAGTCATGGGCGCCAAACGCACCAGTGATCTGATTCCGCTGTGCCACCCGCTGCCGCTGACGGGCATCGATGTCGACTTCGAACTCCTCGACGACGCTGTTCGCATCGCGGGCGCGGTCAAGACCGTGTCGAAGACGGGTGTCGAGATGGAGGCGCTGACCGCAGTGTCCATCGCCGCCCTGACCATCTTCGACATGATCAAGGCCGTCGACAACCAGGCGATCATCGGCGACATCAAGGTCATCGAGAAATCCGGTGGGCGCAGCGGCGACTGGAGCCGGGACACATGAGCGTCATCCACACCGACATCGTCGAGACCCCGATCAGCACCGCCGCACTTGAGGCGGATGTCCTCGATGACACCTGCGGTGCTGTGGTCAGCTTCTCCGGTGTCATCCGCGACCACGACGAGGGTCGCGGGGTCCATCGACTGACCTATGAATCCCATCCGGTGGCAAGCGCGCAGATCGCCGAGGTGGCCGCTGAGATCGCAGCCAAACACCCGGCCGTACGTCTGTCCGTCGTCCATCGCGTCGGTGCCCTCGAGATCGGAGATGTGGCCTTGGCCGCGGTCGTCGCCTCACCACATCGCCACGACTCCTTCGCCGCCTGCTCCGAGCTGGTCGACGAGGTCAAGGCGCGTGTGGCGATCTGGAAGCACCAGTTCTTCGCCGACGGTGAGGACGAGTGGGTCGGGGCTCTCGAATGACCGAACTGCGCATCAACGACGCGGCCCGGTTCCTCGGAGTCAGCGACGACACCATCCGCCGCTGGATCAGCGACGGGAAACTCACCCAGCACAAGGACGCCTCCAACCGGGCAGTCGTCGAGGGGCGGGAACTGGCTGCCCTGGCACAGACGGGTTCAGGTGCCCTCGAGGATCCGACGGGTGTCGTCAGCTCCGCCCGCAACCGATTCGCCGGTCTCGTCACCGACGTCGTCATCGACGGCGTGATGGCCCAGGTCAGCCTCCAGTGCGGCCCGTTCCGGGTTGTGTCGCTGATGTCGGCTGAGGCCTGCCGGCAGCTCGAACTAGAACCAGGCAGCCTGGCCACCGCCTCGGTGAAGGCCACAATGGTCTCCATCGACACCCCGGGTACTCGCTGAAAACTGCTCACCGGCTGCTTTTCTCCGGGACCGAGGCTGTTTAAGAAAAAGCAACATCAGTTCCGCAAATACTGAGTCAGATTAGCCATTTACGCGCAGATGCGGGTTTAATGGGCGAATGAAGTATTTGTCTGCAGCCTGCATCGTCGCAGTGCTCTCACTGACCGCCTGTTCTTCCGGGACAGAATCAGACTCGGAATCGGGGGAGAAGACGACGTTGACCGTCTTCGCCGCAGCGTCTCTGACCGAGGTGTTCGAAGACATTGCGGAAGACTTCACCAAGACAGAGACAGGCGTCGACGTGAAGTTCTCCTTCGCAGGATCCTCAGACCTGGTCGCCCAGATCTCCGAAGGAGCGCCGGCAGACGTCATCGCAACCGCCGATGAAACAACCATGGACACACTCGCAGCGGATGACCTGTTGGCCGGAGAACCATCGAACTTCGCATCGAACACGCTGACTCTGGCCGTCCCCGAAGGCAATCCAGGAGACATCTCCTCATCGCAGGACTTCGCCGGTAAGGATCTCGTCGTCTGCGCCCCGCAGGTGCCCTGCGGGGCCGCGACCCAGAAATGGGCGAAGCAGAACGCTGTCACACTTGACCCTGCCAGCGAGGAGAACTCCGTCACCGATGTGCTCGGCAAGGTCAGCGCAGGGCAGGCCGACGCCGGCATCGTCTATGTCACCGACGTGGCACGTGCGACGGCGATGTCGAAGAGGTCGAACTCGACGGAGCCGATAAGGTCATCAACAAGTACCCTGCGGCCACTGTCGACGCCAGCGAGAACAAGGACGCGGCCGATGCATTCGTGACATTCCTGCAGTCAGACGTGGCAGCGAAAAGACTCAAAGACGCAGGATTCTCGACCCCATGACAGAACATTCCCGAGGGCACTCCTCGCAGACCACCGTGATGAGATGACGGTGCGCAGATGACGAAGACGCGCAGACGGAACGCCCATCCGGCGATACCGGTGTGGCTATGGATCCCCGCAGTTCTCGGCATCGCCTTCCTCCTGGTCCCGATCATCGGGCTGGTCGCACGCATCGATCCGGGCCACCTCGGCGAGGTCATCCTGGCACCTGAATCACGGCTGGCGATGGGGCTGTCGCTGCTGACTGCTCTGATTGCGGCGCTGTGCTGTGTGGTCATCGGATTTCCGTTGGGATACCTGCTCGCGACGCGCACCTTTCGCGGGCAGCGAGTCGTGCGCACCCTCATCCTGCTTCCGCTCGTGCTGCCTCCGGTCGTCAGCGGTCTGGCGCTGCTCTACACCTGGGGGAGAACCGCGACACTCGGATCCCTGCTCACGGACATGGGACTCGGGCTGGCCTACACATCCGCGGCAGTGGTCTTCGCCCAGATCTTCGTCGCTCTGCCGTTCATGGTCATGTCCGTCGAAACTGCCGTCGCCGCACGCGGACATGACTTCGAACTTGCCGCCGCTGAGCTCGGTGCCGCACCCAACCGGGTGTTCTTCCACATCACCCTTCCGCTGCTGCGGCAGGGGATCATGACCGGCGCCATCCTCTGCTTCGCTCGAGCGCTGGGGGAGTTCGGTGCCACCCTGACCTTTGCCGGCTCCCTCTCCGGGGTCACCCGAACGATGCCGCTGCAGATCTACCTGGTCCGCGAAACCGACCCACAGTCTGCCATCGCCCTGTCCCTGCTCCTCATTGTCGTCGCCTTGGTCATCATCGTCCTCGCCTATCGTTCCCCTCACGCCCCCAGACTCCGGGCACCCAAACCCCACGAACCGCAGTCGACGACACGCTCGGTCAATGAGACGCTGCCAGCCGGTGAACCCCTGCCCGTTGACGGTCTCGGGCCGACGACAGCGAGCGCAGCCACGATCCGCCTCAGAGCATCCGTTCCCGATCGTGGCCTTGACATCGACCTGTCGATTCCCGGCTCGTCGACGACGGCGATGATCGGCCGGAACGGGGCAGGCAAGTCGAGCCTGTTCCAGCTGATGACCGGCGCCATCCCCGCCGACTCAGGCTCCCTGCACATCGGGAAGGACACCATCTTCGACATCGCGGACGGCAGCTGGCCGCCTGTCCACTCGCGCGGAATCGTCCACCTCGCACAGACACCTCTCCTATTCCCGCATCTGAATGTGATCGACAACGTTGCCTTCGGGCTCAAGGCCCAAGGACTCACCACCACGGAAGCACGCTCCCGTGCGCAGGACATGCTCACCAGGCTCGGAGTCGGCCACTGCTCCGGTCGGGCACCAGAGGCAGTCTCTGGTGGACAGGCGGCCAGGATCGCATTGGCCAGGGCCCTTGTCGTCGATCCGAAGCTGTTGCTGCTCGACGAGCCCCTGGCTGCTCTCGACGTCGACGTCAAGGTCGAAACCCGGCGAGTTCTGGCACAGGCTCTCGCTGGCCGCAGCGCCGTCATCATCACGCATGACGCCGCCGATGTCACCGTTCTGGCGACCACCCTGGTGCACATCGACTCCGGGTCTGTGGCCACCGTGGCACCGGTGGAGCAGATCGGGCAGCGTATCTCCGACGCAGGCCCAGACATGCCAGGTCACGAGTTCCTGACCAGTTTTTGCGCCACGGACGCAGAAGGAATAATGTGCATTACGACACAGTAGTTACTTTGAAACTGCACTAAGGAGCACAGCGTCGTGGCAGAACTTTCCTATTCCTCAGGACCATCCGAGACACCTCTGCTGGGGCAGACAATTCCCGCAAATCTGAAGGCCACAGTTGCCGCACATGCCCAAGAGCTGGCGCTGGTGGATCGGCATTCCGAGCGGCGGTGGACCTATGCCGAGTTCGACCGCGACACCGACGCCTTGGCGATCGGACTGCTTGAGCGCGGAGTGAAGAAGGGCGAGCGGGTCGGAATCTGGGCGCAGAACGTCGCCGAATGGGCTCTCGTCCAATACGCCACTGCGAAGATCGGCGCGATCCTCGTCAACGTCAATCCTTCCTACCGCAGTCACGAGCTCGAATACGTCGCCGAGCAGTCGGGCATGTCGATGCTCATCTCCCAGATCTCGGCACCTCCGCACTCGGACTTCCATGCGATCGCGACCGAGGTTGCCGGCAAAGTGGCGGGCCTCGAACTGGTCTTCATCGACACGGTTCCTGCCGACCTCCTCGGCGATGCGGTGATCGGCGAACGCGAATCCTTCGCTCACCTGATCGGAACCGGTCGTGACCTGCTCGACGAGGGCGCAGCCAAGTACTCGGTGCGGCTGGAGAAGCTTGCGGGCGAACTGGCGATGGACGATCCGATCAACATTCAGTACACCTCGGGCACCACAGGTTTCCCCAAAGGGGTGACGCTGAGCCATCACAACATCCTCAACAACGGCTTCTTCATCGGAGAGCTGCTGTCGTACTCTGCGAAGGACTCTGTCGTCCTGCCGGTTCCGTACTACCACTGCTTTGGCATGGTCATCGGAAACCTCGCGGCTCTCAGCCACGGCGCGGCCATCATTCTGCCCTCGCCCGGATTCGACCCGGGTGCGGCGCTGAGCGCAGTTTCAGAGGAGAAGGCGACCTCGCTCTACGGGGTGCCGACGATGTTCATCGGCGAACTCGAGCATCCGGACTTCTCGAGCTACGACCTCAGCTCGCTGCGTACCGGCGTCATGGCCGGCTCTCCCTGCCCGGTCGAGATCATGAAGCGCGTCATTTCCGATATGAATATGGACGAGGTCGCCATCTGCTACGGCATGACGGAGACCTCGCCGGTGTCCATGATGACCCGCGTCGACGACACCCTCGAAGCCCGCACTCAGACCGTCGGCCGCGTCATGCCCCACCTCGAGATCAAGATCGCCGACCCGGTCACCGGGCAAGCTGTCCCGCGCGGACAGAAGGGCGAACTGTGCACCCGCGGCTACGCGGTCATGCTCGGGTACTGGGAAAATCAGGAGAAGACCGCCGAGGCGATCGATGCATCCCGGTGGATCCACACCGGTGATCTGGGCATCATGGACGATAACGGCTACGTCGACATCTCCGGACGGATCAAGGATATGGTCATCCGCGGCGGAGAGAACGTCTACCCCCGTGAGGTCGAAGAGTTCCTCTACCACCATCCGTCGATCAGGGACGTCCAAGTCGTTGGGGTCGCCGACGAGAAGTACGGTGAAGAGCTCATGGCCTGGGTCATCCTCAAAGACGGCTTCGACTCTTTGACCGCAGCGGAGGTCAGGGAATTCTGCAACGGCAAACTCGCCCATTTCAAGATCCCGCGCTACGTGGAGGTCCGAGAGTCATTCCCGATGACCGTGTCGGGCAAGATCCGCAAGATCGAGCTGCGTGAAGAAGGCGAGAAGATCATCCAGAAGACGAGCCTCGTCTGAGGAATCGGTGCGATAGTCCTCGGTGAGGGCCGCACCCGCACGTCCGTGAAAGACTGCAACCGACGATTGGCCCAGGTCACAAGTCGGTTGCAGTTTTTCTGGCAAGCCTCCACGTTTTTCATGTGAGACCTTTATTCACTAAGATCAACTCTTATGAGAGCTGAATCACAACCGTTGGTGTCCGTCACAGATGTCGAGAAACACTACGGTGATTTTCACGCCCTGAAGCACATCAACCTCAACATCAAAGAACGCGAAGTCGTCGTCGTCATCGGTCCCTCCGGCTCCGGCAAATCGACCCTGTGTCGGACGATCAACCGTTTGGAGACCATCACCTCCGGTTCGATCACGATCGACGGGAAGGAACTTCCTGCGGAAGGCGCAGCTCTGGCGCACCTGCGCTCGGACGTGGGAATGGTCTTCCAGGCCTTCAACCTCTTCGCCCACAAGACGATCCTGGAAAACGTCACACTCGGACCGATCAAGGTCCGCAAACTGTCCAAAGCCGAAGCCGAACAACAGGCCATGGCCCTGCTCGAACGCGTCGGGGTCGCTCACCAAGCCGACAAATACCCCGCACAGCTTTCGGGCGGGCAGCAGCAGCGAGTCGCCATCGCCCGTTCATTGGCGATGAAACCGAAGGTGATGCTCTTCGATGAGCCCACCTCGGCGCTGGATCCGGAGATGATCAACGAAGTCCTCGACGTCATGGTCGGACTCGCCGAAGAAGGCATGACCATGGTGGTCGTGACCCACGAGATGGGCTTCGCCAGAAAAGCCGCACACCGGGTCGTCTTCATGGCCGATGGGGAGATCGTCGAGGTCGCCGAGCCAGAAGAGTTCTTCACCAACCCCCAGACCCCACGCGCCAAGGACTTCCTGTCCAAGATCCTCACCCGCTGATCGCAGCGAACGAAGTCGTTCGTCACCGCACAGTCCTGCACCACCTCACACAGCACCACACTCACAAGGAGAAACGATGAAGAAGCTCAGACTCTCAATCGCATCTGTCGCGATCGGACTGCTCGCACTCAGCGGTTGCGGCCAAGGTGGAACCCCTGATGCTCCTGCCGAGGGCGACGGCGCCCAGGCGGAAGCACCCGAATACACAGTCAACGACAGCGCCGATTTCAAAGACTCCAAGACCTGGAAGGCCGCCAAAGACGCCGGCGAGCTGAAGGTCGGCGTCAAGTACGATCAGCCGGGACTCGGCAACGTCAAGGCCGGATCCGAACAGCCCGAAGGCTTCGACATCGAAATCGCGAAGATGGTGGCCGCGCAGCTGGGCTTCAGCCCAGACCAGATCAAATACACCGAGACCGTCTCTGCCAACCGTGAGCCCTTCCTGCAGCAGGGCAACATCGACATGGTCGTGGCTACCTACACCATCAACGACGAACGCAAGAAGGTCGTTGACTTCGCCGGACCGTACTACGTTGCCGGTCAGGACCTGCTCGTCGCCGAAGATTCCGACATCGCCGGCCCCGACGATCTGGACGGCAAGAAGGTCTGCTCGGTGGACGGTTCGACACCGGCACAGAACATCGAAGAGAAATACGACAAGGCAGAGCTCGTGGCCTATGACACCTACTCGAAGTGTGTCACTGACCTGCAGTCGGGTTCCGTTGACGCGGTGACCACCGACGACGCGATCCTGCGTGGCTACGCAAAGCAGTACGAAGGCGAGTTCAAGGTCGTCGGCAAGCCCTTCACCGAAGAGCCCTACGGTGTTGGTCTGCCCAAGGGTGATGACGCGATGCGCGATGCTGTCAACGATGCCCTGCAGAAGGGCATGGACGACGGGGACTGGAAGAAGGCATTCGAATACACCCTCGGCTCCGCCGATGATGTCGAAATGCCTGAAATCGACCGCGACTGACCAGCCTTCAGATTGACATGATGCGAGGGCACCCAACGGTGCCCTCGCATCGATTAAGGAATCTGGAATGGATTTTCTGCAACTTCTCGAGATGTTCCTCTCAGGCATCTGGGGCACCGTCAAACTCTTCACCGTCGCCCTGATCGGCGCCCTCGTACTGGGCACGATCCTGGCCGGAATGCGCGTCTCACCGACACCGGTCCTGCGGATCGCGGCTTCGACCTACATCAACGTCGTCAGGAACACACCGCTGACGCTGGTGATGTTCTTCTGTGCCTTCGGACTGCCGTTCCTCGACATCCGCTTCGGCTCGACCAGCTCCTTCAACTCCTTCATCTACGCAACGCTGGCGCTCACTGCCTATACGGCATGCTTCGTCGCCGAGACTCTCAGGTCGGGCATCTCGACGATTCCCGTCGGCCAAGCCGAAGCAGCTCGGGCCGTCGGGCTCACGTTCGGCCAGACCCTGAGCCAGGTCATTCTGCCTCAGGCGTTTCGCACCGTCATCCCGCCTCTGGGCAGCGTCATTATCGCGCTGCTGAAGAACACCTCGATCGCCTCGGCGTTCAACAACCGTGAACTCATCTCGGCCATGCGCAATGCCATCGAGGTCCGGGGCGACCTGGTGATCCCGCTGCTGTTCGGGACCGCTCTTGCCTACCTGATCTTGGCGCTGATCCTGGGTCGCGTCTTCGACTACCTCGAGAGGAAACTGGTGATCCTGCGATGAGCGCACCGACACAGGTCCTGTTCGACGAACCCGGTCCCAAGGCTCGTCGCAACAACATCATCCTCTCGATCGTCTCGGCCCTTGTGCTGGCCGGACTCATCGCCTTCATCATCTGGAAGTTCGCCGACGCCGGACAGCTGGACGCGGCGAAATGGTATCCATTCACGTTCTCCCAGATTCAGCTGGTCCTGCTCCAAGGCATGGCCGCAACCCTTAAGGTCGCGGTCGTCGCCTCCCTGCTGGCTCTGGTCGTCGGAGTCGTATTCGCGCTGCTGCGGCTCTCGAGCAAGAAGGTCATCTCGGTACCGGGAACCATCGTCCTCGAGTTCTTCCGCGGAGTCCCTGTCCTGCTGCTGATCTTTGCGATGTTCCTCATCTTCGGAAACACCATCGGAGCATTCTGGTCAGTCGTCATCGGCCTGACACTCTACAACGGGATGGTTCTGGCCGAGATCATCCGTGCCGGTATCCTCGCCGTTCCGAAGGGTCAGCGAGAAGCCGCCATGGCCATCGGTCTGCGCCCGGGACAGGTGATGAGCCTGGTGCTCATGCCGCAGGCGCTGCGTGCCATGATGCCTACGATCATCGCCCAGATCGTCGTGCTGCTCAAGGACTCGGCCCTGGGCTTCATCGTCACCTATCAGGACCTGCTGTACCAGGTGAATCTCATCGGCCGTGAGTACAACAATCTGCTCCCGACATTCCTCGTCGGTGCCGTGCTCTTCATCATCATCAACATGATCGTCGCCGGCATCGCCCGGTGGTTGGAGAAGCGTCTCCAGCGAAAGGCCACCGCTCCCGTCGGAGCGGAAGGCCTGTCGGCGAAGACTGTCGCATAGACGAGCTGAGACGGGTGGCGTCGGTGAGTGAAGATACCGGCGCCACCCTGTAATGTTCGTGACAAGGACGATGCCGTTGACAAGGAGTCCCACATGCAGCCCGAACCCAGTTCCACCCCCGTCACGGTGGTCAAGAACCCCGGTCGCGAACGCTTCGAGATCTTCACCGCCGAGGATCCCGTACAGTTCACAGGCTTCCTTGCCTATCGCGTCATCGACGAACACACGGTCGAGCTCCAGCACACCATCATCTCCGAAGGCTTCTCACGTCGCGGCTTCGCTCGCACACTGGTCACCAGTGCTCTTGATCAGATCCGGGACGAAGGCGGTCGCATCGTCCCGACCTGCAGCTACGTCCAGGACTACCTTGAACGATTCCCGCAGTACGCCGACCTCGTGGCGAAAGCTTGAGCACACCACACACAGACTCGATTCCACGGGCCGCAGGGCTCAACTCTGTGCAGCTTGGGGCAGGTCGCTTCGCTCCCAGCCCCAGCGGGGACCTGCACATCGGCAACATCCGCTCAGGACTGCTGGCATATGTTCGTGCGCGGCAGACCGGGAGACGGTTTCTCTGGCGCATCGAAGACCTCGACCGGGTCCAGCCCGGTGCGGCGCAATCACAGCTTGAGGTCTTCGCCGATTTGGGGATCGCACCGGACGAGCCACCGCTCATCCAGTCCGAACGGCTCGGCATCTACACCGAAGCGCTGAATCGCCTCGAGGGGCGCGGGCTTGTCTATGAGTGCTACTGCTCCCGCAAGGACATCCAGCAGGCGCCGTCTGCACCCCATTCTCCGCCCGGGTCGTACCCGGGGACCTGTCGTGATCTGTTGGAGTCCGAACGAGAACAGCACAGACAGCGCCTCCAACAGCAGGGACGCAGCCCAGCGCTGCGTCTGCGGACTGACAATGTCGAGGTCACCGTCGAGGATCGACTGCTGGGTGAGATCACGGCCCCGGTCGATGACCTGGTCCTCAAACGCGGTGACGGGGTCTTCGCCTACAACCTCATCGTCGTCGTCGACGACGCTGCCAGCGGTGTCGACGAAGTGGTCAGGGGCGACGATCTGGCCACCTCGGCGCCACGTCAGGCTCATCTGGCCGACCTGCTGGGACTGCCGCAGCCGTCGTGGCTGCACGTTCCACTGGTGGTGAACACCGCAGGCAGCCGATTGGCCAAACGCGATGGCGCGGTCACCTATCAGCAGCTGCGAGCACTGGGATGGACACCAGATGATGTCTATTCCTGGATCGCCACGTCCCTCGGTGTCATCGGCGCCAAGGGATCATGGTCAACCATCGACGACATGGTGGCAGGACTCGACTTCGATCGGATTCGCACCGACGAGACGATGTTCGTTCCGCCCTCTGAAGCACTCGGCTGACAGGGTCAGGCCGCGGAGACGATGTTCTCGTCGATGACCTTGCTGTAGATGGATTCGAAGGTGTCAAGCGTGTACTCGATGTCGTGTTTGGCCACCACATCGAGTGAGGCCCTGGCCATCGTGTCGAGGTCGTCCTCGGAAAGCTCACAGATCTGCGTGAAGCGCGAAGCCAACTCCTCGATATCCCTTGGCGGGAACAGGAAACCGTTGATCCCGTCTCTGACGAGGTGCGGCAGGGCCACCGCGTCAGCGAGGACGACTGGCTTTCGGGAGGCCAGCGCCTCCAGCGTCGCGATCGACTGAAGCTCGGCGGTCGAGGGCATACAGAAGAACGTGCAGCGCTGGTAGGCGTCCATGAGCTCCTTGTCGCTGATCTTGCCCAAGACATGGACGCGGTCGGCGATGCCGAGTTCGGCAGCCAATTCCTTGAGCGGCTCTTCCTGGTCCCCGCCACCGACGATGTCGGCTTCGAGTCCGAGCGCCGGATCAGTCTTCGCGAGCGCTTCGACGATGTCGGCGGCGTGCTTCTCTGAGGAGAGTCGGCCCACAAAGAGGACTCGCGGTGGCGCTGAACCCGAAACGGGATCAGGCACTGTCGCAGGCTGAACGGCTTCATCGTCGCGCAGATGCGCGAAGCGCTCCAGGTCGATGCCACACGAGACTGCTCGGATGGGGGAGGTGAACCCATTCTGGGTGAGAAGGTCGGCGGCCAGCTGCGTCGGCACGGTGATGAAGTCCGCGGACTGGAATTTTCTGCGCAGATCCCACCAGGCGACAGCGGTGCCTCCGTCGAGAAGCGATTTCGGCGCCCGCAGATACGGGCGAACATTGTCGGGCATGAAGTGGTTCGTGGCGACTACGGGAATGCCGCGCCTGCTCGCCTCAGAGAATGCGTAGCGCCCGATGACGAAGTGTGCCTGTGTGTGAACGACATCGGGTTGAAGAGTGTCGAGGAGGCGGGACAGCTCCGGTTTCGTCTCCCACGGCATGCAGATGGTCCAGGTGGGGTGCAGGAGCCACCGATGTGAGGTCATGCGGTGGACGGTGACACCATCCTCGGTGCTCACTGAGGCCTTGCCTGTTGCAGAGGGACAGGCGACGTGAACATCGTTGCCGCGGGCAGCGAGCCCAGCAGCCAGACGTTCCGCGAACTTCGCGGCACCATTGACCTCGGGAGCGTAGGTCTCCGTCGGGATGAGAATACGGCGGGCTGGGGTGTGGCTGTGGGCGGACAGGATTCAACTCTCCTCGGTGTCGGTCAACTGGTCTGTGCGACGAGCGACTCGACGCTGGTGTTCTCGATCTTTGACATCGGGGTGATACCGCGACAATACAACGACGCCCAGACAGGCGACCAATCCGGTGGCTGCGATCACGACGATGAGCCAGACCGGAGCGGCCGATACTTCGCCCAAGACGACCGAGCCGAGGACCACAGCACCGATCGGGTCGACGACAGTCAGGCCGGCGATGACCATCTCCGGGGGCCGGCCGCATAGGCATTCTGCACGAACCAGGACCCGAGCGCCGTCGCAACGATGAGGCCGACGACATTGAGCCATGTGACCTGGTCCAGTCCTGCCCGCAGCAGTTGGACGCTGACGAGGTGGGTATTCGTGGCCACACACGCGAACAGCAGGCCTGCGGCCATGATGAGGACGAGCTGGGGCGCGCTCCGGAAGAAGACCATGATGGACAGGCCGGCAGCGACGACGACAGCGGTGATCCAGACCAGCGGCAGCGCGTCGGAGCCCAGATGCACCTCTGTACGAGCGGTGGTGGCTGACAGCGCTACGAAGATGGTCACACCGACGGTGCACCAGACGACTGCCTGGACAAGACGTCGATTGACCTTGAGCCCACGATGGCGCACACCCAGAAGAACAGACACGATGAGGGAGAAGGCACCGACAGGTTGGACGACCATCACCGGGGCAAGCGCCAGAGCGACGATGTTGCCCACAGTCCCCAGGCCCGTGACGATCAGTCCGATCAGCCATTTCCTGTTGCTCAGCAGCTCTTTGAAATGAGCCCAGCTCAGCCCGTTGTGGGAGTTATTCTGACCTGCGACGGCTTCATGTTGGTACAGCGCTCCATAGGCCAGAGCCACCGCCGCCAGGACGGCGAGGGCGATTGCCACTAAGGTCACGTGCTCTTCTTCCGCTGCATGGATGGGGAGAGGAATCCCTTTGATTTTACAGTGCGGTCACCTCGCCGAGGTGGTTGTTGACTGGGTTTGTCCTGACTGTACGGATTCCACGGTATCTGGTGGTGGGGTTAACCGGAACTGTGAGCTAAAGCACTGTTGTCCGCTTTGTCGCAGACCTTGGGTCTTTGCTAAGCTGACACAACGTGCGCAGGCAACTGCGACATTCCTCCGTAGCTCAGTTGGCAGAGCATTCGACTGTTAATCGAAGGGTCGCTGGTTCGAGCCCAGCCGGGGGAGCAGCTCAGGCCCCGTCCGTTTGGACGGGGCCTTTGTCGTGCCCTCGATTCTGAAGCAGTCAGTGTCGGCGCGCTCGCGAGGAACGGGAATAGTTGATCGATCAAGCAGGTTGTCTCGGGTATGAAGGCATTCGGGTTCTTGAGTTTCGGTCACTACGGGTCGGGAAGTGCTCCAGGGGAGTACGGGGCGAAGGAAGCGCTCCAGCAAGCAGTCGAGATCGGTGTCGGAGCCGACGATCTCGGCGTCAACGGCGCCTACTTCCGAGTCCATCACTTCGCTGAGCAGGCGGCTTCGCCGATGCCGTTGTTGGCAGCGATCGCGGCCAGGACCTCTCGAATCGAGGTCGGTACCGGTGTCATCGACATGCGCTACGAGAACCCTCTCTATCTGGCAGAGGAAGCCGCAGCCCTTGACCTGCTCTCGGATCAGCGTGTGGCACTGGGCATCAGCCGCGGATCACCGGAACCAGCCGACCAAGGCTGGGAATCCTTCGGCTACAGCGACAGCGATGATGCGAAAGCGGCGAACATGGCCCGCGACAAGTTCGCACGATTCCTGTCCGCCATCAGGGGCGATGAGATCGCGCCTGCGGATCCGATGCAGTTCGGACCCGATACGAAGCTGCGTGTCGAACCTCATTCGCCCGGTCTTGACCAACGTGTCTGGTGGGGCGCCGGAACCGCAGCGACCGCCGAATGGGCGGCTGCTCAGGGCGTGAATATGATGAGCTCGACCCTGCTGACCGAAGCGACCGGCGCATCCTTCGGCGAACTGCAACGCGATCAGATCGATCGTTATCGTGCAGCGTGGAAGTCCGCCGGCCATGACTGGACTCCGCGCGTGTCCGTCAGCCGCAGCATCTTTCCGATCACCACAAACCTCGATGACCTCTACTTCGGCCGTCGCTCCGACGGGCAAGGTGATCAGATCGGCATCATCGACGGCACCCGCTCGACCTTCGGCAAGACCTACGCCGGCGAGCCCGACGAACTCATCGAAGCGCTCAAGGCCGACCCTGCCGTCGAAGCCGCAGACACGGTGCTGCTGACGATCCCGAGCCAACTGGGAGTCGACTACAACCTCCACATCCTGGAATCCTTCGCCAGCTACGTCGCTCCGGCCCTGGGATGGCAGCCCAACACCTCTGGTCCGGTGACCGGCTCGACGATGTGATTTCCCCGGGGCGCGAGCACGGACACGTATGATGAAACAGTTCCCACAAAGGGGACTGTCGAATCGACTAGGTTCCGCACGGTGACCTCTGTGCGGAATTCGGTCCGAGCAGAGGTGATCAGGTGAGCGACGGCCAGCGCATGAATCAGGTTCAGAGACGAATCGTCCTCATCGGTCTCGTCCCGCTCTTCATGTCTCTGCTCTCAGTCTCAATCATCAACGTCGTCCTGCCGGCCATTGAGACTGATCTCCAGGCCTCGTCCTCGGCCCTGCAGTGGGTCCTCACCGGCTACGCCCTGTCCTTCGGCGTCGTGCTCGTGGCAGCAGGACGAGCAGGAGACGTCTTCGGCCGCGGCCAACTGTTCATGATCGGAGTGGGCCTGTTCGGCCTCGCCTCACTCGTTGCCGGCATCGCCCCCGGTGCACTGACTCTCAATATTGCTCGCGTCTTCATGGGGCTCGGGTCAGGTCTGCTCAATCCGCAGGTCGTGGGACTGCTGCAGCAGTACTTTCAAGGGCCGCAGCGCGGGCGCGCCTTCGGACTTATGGGCACCACCGTCGGCCTCTCCGTCGCAACAGGTCCGATCCTCGGCGGTGTCTTCATCGCTCTCTTCGGCCCTGAGCTCGGCTGGCGTGCGGCCTTTCTCGTCAATGTCCCCTTCGCAGTCATCTCCCTCATACTCGCCAAAAGCTGGCTGCCGAAATCAGCCTGGCACCCTATCGCCGCCAACGACGGGTCCGATGCGAACCCGACGGCCGCCTCGGCGAACGGGGGACACGTCCCGAACAGGGAGCGCGACCTCGATCCCGTCGGAGTCATCCTCCTCGGTGTCGGAGTCCTCCTTGTGCTGCTGCCCTTCGTCGAGTCCTCGGTCGGCTGGTTCATCTGGCTCGGCCTACCTCTGGGACTCATCACGATCTGGCTCTGGACCCGGTGGGAGCGCCGGTACTCCGCCCGTGGACACGCTCCCATGGTCGATCTGAACCTGTTCAGCATTCGGAGCTTCAGCAACGGTTCGATCATCATCACCCTGTACTTCATGGGCGTGACGAGCGTCTGGGTGCTCATCGCCATGTACATGCAACAGGGGTTGGGCCACACCGCACTGGCGGCGGGCATGATCGGCCTTCCGGCCGCCCTGCTGTCGGCTGTGTCGGCAGATGTGTCCGGACGTTTCGTGTTCCAGATCGGACGCCGACTCGTCGTCTGGGGGATCGTCACCTGCCTGGTGGGCCTCGTCTCGACGATCGGCGTCGTCTTCCTCCTCACACAGGGCATCGGCAGCGAATGGTGGATGCTGCTGACTTTGAGCTTCATCGGAGCTGCCCAGGGAATGGTCATCAGCCCGAACCAGACCCTGACGCTGCAGGAAGTGCCGCTGAAGTATGCGGGATCGGCCGGGGGAGTCCTGCAGACGGGCCAACGCATCGGCACGTCGATGGGCTTGGCAATCATGACCGCGCTGGCCTTCGCCGTCACGGCGATCAGCGATTGGAACATCGGCATGATCGCCTCGTTCGCGGCCATTGCGCTCATCGTGATCCTGGCCGGAATCGTCGGTCTGGCCGAGGTCAGACGAGGCCGGCGCCGTCAGCTCTGAGCGCAATAATGTTACGGAATTTAGACAATCGCGTCTGTTCTCATGTGGAAGACTGTGAACGCATGTTTGCCCATGGAAGGACATATGGTGGTTGAGGCGGTACACGATCTGGACCTGGCTCTCGAAGAGTTGGTGCGCTCAGGTGGGATCGAAACCTATTTCGCCCCTGTCGTCGATGCGTACACCTTCGACAAAGTGGGATATCAGATCCTCCAGGCCCCCATCGATGACCCGGCACTCGGGCACGCTGAATCCGAAAATCTGCGCCGCGAGATGCATGCCTCGGCGATGATCGGCGATATCGATGCTTCACTTCGGGCAACAGCTCTGAGGACTGCCGAGGCGGCGGGACTGCCCAAGTCGAACCGGCTCTTCCTCCACGCAGAAGGCGAATCCTTCGCCACCCTTGAAGATCGCACCGAAGAACCCGACCGCTCAGTCATCCTGCAGCTCGATGCCTCCCGCGTGTCGTCCTCACCAGCGTCCGTCCTCCGCGCGGTCCGTCAGGCCCGGTCGATGGGCTGGGGCGTGGGAATGTCCTCGGTCGGTGCTGACCTGCGGAGCACCTCATTCGTGCCTTTGGTCAATCCGTCTGTCGTTGGTCTTCACCCGGACGTTCTTCGCATCGACTGCGAATCGCATCTGGCCGAGCTCAATCGACTTCTTCATGCTCACCTCGAACGCACTGGAGCCGTGATCCTTGCAGAAGGGGTCACCACCGAGGATGATCTCGACCGGGTGCGAGCTCTGGGCGCACGCTTCATGTCAGGACCGTACTTCGGCCCCGCGACCAAGGAACCCGAACCATTCGCAGAACCGATCGAGGACGGTCTGGTCGATCACCATTCGCGTAACCTTCCGGCACTGGGCACTCCCTATTCGATCGCCCAGGGTCTGCGGCGTGAACCTCTGGTGATGAATCGTGAGCTGCTGATCGCTCAGATCGCTGCCCTCGAAGAACGCGCCCTGGCTTCAGGTGCCGCCACAATCACCCTCGGAGTCTTCGGCGAAGACGAGACCTTCTCCCAAGCCACCCGCGATCGCTATGAACGCATCCGCGACACGGTGGGACTGACCGCGATGTTCTCCGGTGGGTTCACCGAACCGCCGATCTCTGGTGTACGCACAGGCGTCGTCGATGCGTCGGATCCCATGCGCAATGAGCACGGTGTCGTCGTGGTCGGTCCCGATTGGTCGGGTCTGGTTGCCGCGTCTAAACGCAACGATCCCGGCAGTGATGGTCAGACTGTCTTCGACGTCTACATCACGACGGAACGCTACACCTGCGTCGACGCCGCGCGCAGTGCGCTGACACGCATTTCGCCGGTGTCCTCAACCAGCTGAAGGACTCAACCCCCGTCGGGCAAACGTTGGGGCTCCAGCGGCTGCGCTGCGTGTGAGCCGAATGGGTCCGGGCCGTCAGTTGGTGCTAATCTTATTTCTGCTCGCCCCCGTAGCTCAGCTGGTCAGAGCAGGGAACTCATAATTCCTTGGTCGTCGGTTCAAGTCCGACCGGGGGCACCACTGATATAGCATCGGTGCATGACGATTGTCGTTCGTACCCCAGTCATCGAAGACGCCACGGCCATGGCCAAGGTCCATGTCGAGACATGGCAGGAAACGTACCAGGGCACTATGCCCGATGACGTCCTCTTCGCACCAGATTCTCTCCAGCGCCGAGAACACATGTGGAACTCACTTCTGGCTGGCGGCACTTCAGGCAAACTCACTATCGCGGTCGCTGAACACGATCGTCAGCTGGTCGGAATTGCTATGTCTGGGCCATCTGACGACGAAGACCGTCAGGGGGAGTCGGAGCTGTTCGTCCTCTACACCTACGAATCGGTCCACGGCCAAGGTGCAGGTGCCAAGCTCTTGGAGGCAGTCGTTGCACCAGATGAGTCTGTGTCCTTGTGGGTCGCTGACCCCAACCCGCGGGCGCAGGCGTTCTACTGCAAGATGGGATTCGCTCCTGACGGTTCCCGCAGCACCGACGATGATGATGGTGTCACCGAGATCCGGATGATCCGACCATCCCGATAGAGTCTTCGCCGCTGTGTGTCAGTCAACGTCTTCTGTTCGAGGAACGTGTTTTCCCGGAGTGAATGTCTCTCCCGACAGCGGCGCGTATGCCGTCCACTCGCCATCGGGACCGGCCTCAGCCACCAGCTGTGCCGCGCGTTCGTCCTCAGCGTCGAGTTCAGCAACGATGGTGGAAAATGCGGCAAAAGCCTCGTCGTTGTCTGCTGGGCTGCGGCTCTGAACCGTGTACGTCGGTGCGTGATGTTCGTACGAGGCGAATTCGACAACGAATTCCTCGCCGAGTTCGTTCGCGACCTGCCCGGCCAGATCGATGCCTGTCTGCGTGAAGGTTCGAGCTTCTTCCGCTGATTTCCAGTTGAAGTCGGCATCCAACGCTTCGTAGTACGACTGTTCCCACGCGTCGAGCTGATGAATCAGGTCTGGGGACAGGCCGGTGTCCTCATAGTCAATTGGAAAGACGAGCCACAGGACAGTGTCTGCATAGTCCGGGAACATGCGCACGGTGGTGGTTGTGCAGTTCTCATCCGTCATGCCGCCATCGTAGAGCACAAGGTGGCTGGTCCCCAACGACCTTCCGTGTCCGGGAAGCTGGCATTGAGCTGACCGGCTCCCTTCCTGTGCTGGTGCAGATCTCGGCTACACGCGACGCCACCAGGTCTTTCGGTGCTTGGCGCACAGGAAAAACTCGTCTATCATAGGCTCTAGCACCTCCTTTCGGATCGTAGGGGAAGACGTATCCGAGGTAGGAGGCACAAATGGATATGACACAGGGCGTACTATTCGTCCACTCAGCACCTCGCGCGCTTTGCCCGCATATTGAATGGGCAGCGGGCGGGGCAATCGGTGCACAGGCACGCTTCGACTGGACACCCCAGCCGGCAGCGCCAGGTCTTGTGCGCGCCGAGGTCTGCTGGCGAGCGCCAGCGGGTTCTGGTGCTCGCATCGCATCCGCACTTCGCGGATGGGACTCACTGCGCTATGAGGTGACCGAGGAGCCATCTGCCGGAGTCGACGGAGGCCGTTGGAGTCACACTCCGGAGCTCGGTATCTACCACGCGGTCACCGACTCTGCTGGCAATATTCTGGTTCCCGAAGATCGCATCCGCTCCGTCATGGAACGCGCCTCCGGTGATCCGATCAAACTTTCCACTGAGATGGCGCTGGCCCTGGGCGAAGCCTGGGACGAGGAGCTTGATGCCTTCCGCCACGCTGGCGAGGGCGCACCAGTGCGCTGGCTGACAAAGGTCGGCTGAGACTCTCACACAGCTTCCTGCGACGTTGATCCGATGACGTCCCTCAAGTTGCGGTAAACGACTATGGGCACACCTTCCTACCTCGGGTGTGCCCATAGTCGTATTCACGTGTGAGAGTTTGCAATGCCTCGAGTTCGACGCTGCTGCCGCAGTCTCGTTCTAGGGTGCTCCAGACACAGATCGGGGCCCCAGCATAATTGCTGGGGCCCCGATCTGATCGCTGCTCAGAGGCTGTACTGGTTTCGATGAACCAGTACAGGAACAACGCCGCCTCGTGAAGCGCTATCGCATCACAAAGCTCTATCGCTGATTTATACCGACTTGAACGCGACGACGGCATTGTGCCCGCCGAAGCCGAACGAGTTCGTAATCGCTGCGATTTCTCCGGCGGGAAGTTCTGCAGGAGTGTCGCGCACGATGTTGATGCCCACGACGTCCGGGTCGACTTCCTCGATGTTGATCGTCGGGGGAGCCATGCGAGTCTCCAAGGCCTTGACGGTGAGGATCGACTCGACTGCGCCGGTTCCGCCCAGCAGGTGACCGGTCATCGACTTGGTCGCACTGACGAGAGCATCTCCGACGTGAGAGCCCAGCAGTTGGCTGATCGCCAAGGACTCCGGGATGTCGCCCACTGGTGTCGACGTGGCGTGGGCGTTGACGTGCTTGACGTCTGCGGGGCTCAGGTCCGCGTTGTCCAGCGCACTCTGCATGGCACGCAGTGCGTACTGACCACCTGGCTCACCACCGGTGATGTGGTAGGCGTCGTTTGAGATGCCCCAGCTGGAGACCTCGGCGTAGATCTTCGCACCACGAGCCTTGGCGTGCTCTTCGGTCTCAAGGATGAGAGTTCCTGCACCCTCACCCATGACGAACCCATCGCGACCGACGTCGTATGGGCGTGACGCAGTCTCAGGGTAGTCTGTCCGACGTGAGAGCGCCTGCATCGAATTGAATGAGGCGATCGTGATCGGGTGGATCGCGGCTTCGGAACCACCGGCGATCACGATGTCGGCGTGACCTGAGGCCACAACGTCGTAGGCGTGGCCCAGGCTCTCGGTCGACGAGGCGCAAGCAGAGACCATGGTCTGGACTCCGGCGCGCGCCTTGAACTCCATGCCGATGGCTGCGGCTGGCCCGTTGGGCATGAGCATCGGCACGGTCAGAGGCATGACCCGGCGCGGGCCCTCTTCCTGGAGTGTGTCCCAGGCGTCGAGCAGAGTCCAGACTCCGCCGATTCCGGTCGCCCAAGAGACGGCGGTGCGGTCAGGGTCAGTTTCCTCGAGGCCGGCGTCGGCCATGGCCTCTCGGGCGGAGATCAATGCGAATTGGGAGGAGGGGTCGAGGCGTTTGGCCTGGACGCGTTTGAGATTCTCGGGAACGACCTGTGGGTCGACCTGTGCTGCGAAGTCGACGGCGAGGCCGTACTTCTCGGACCAATCATTGTCCATTGTGTGGACGCCGGACTTGCCGGCCAGGATGGCTTGCCACGTGGCATCGGCCGTCGCGCCCAATGGGGTTACCGCACCAATCCCGGTGACGACAACTTTAGGTGTCATGGTACAAACCTCGTCGATAGTGTGGACACGGCCCGTCGGTGGACGGGCCGTGTACGGCTAGTTTCTCAGGCCTCTTGAGCCTTGTTGATGTAGTCAACAGCGTCCTGGACGGTGACGAGGTCTTTGACGTCGTCATCCGGAATCTTCACGCCGAACTTCTTCTCAGCGTTGACGACGATGGTCATCATCGAGATGGAGTCGATGTCGAGGTCATCGGTGAAAGACTTGTTGGCCTCGACTGCTTCCACAGCCAAACCGGTTTCTTCGTTGACGATCTCTGCCAGTCCAGCGAGGACTTCAGCTTCGGTGAATGCCATTACTTTCCTACTTTCTAGTGTCAGCCGAGGGTTGGTCGACTGGTTGAGGAACTTTTCGACGAGTGTCCCGCCGAATATCTTAGGACATTCACGGAGAGTTTTCCGTGAATGAACCCGTTTAAGGGAGACGGATCACTTGTGCACCGAAGACCAGACCGGCTCCGAAACCGATCTGCAGTGCCAATCCTCCGCTGAGTTCGGGCTGTTCGCGCAGCAGACGCTCGGTGGCCAAGGGAATCGACGCCGAGGAGGTGTTGCCGTTGTCTGCGATATCTCGAGCGATGACGACTGATTCGGGCAGCTTGAGCTGCTTGGCCAGTTCGTCGATGATGCGCATATTCGCCTGATGGGGGATGAAGGCAGCCAGGTCAGAGGCTTCGATGCCGGATTCGGCAAGGGCCTCCTTGGCCACTTCGGCACCATCCCAGACGGCCCAACGGAAGACGGTCGGCCCGTCCTGGCGAAGGGTAGGGAATGGGGTCTCGCGGTCGTCGCGGACGTCATAGAGGGACTCGGTCATACGGATCGTCGACCAGTTCTCACCCTTCGAACCCCAGACGGTCTTCGAGATGCCCGGCTCGTCGGAGGACGAGACGACGACAGCGCCGGCTCCGTCACCGAGGATGAAGGAGATCGAACGATCCTCCGGGTCGATGACCTCGGAGAGCTTCTCAGCGCCGATTACCAGGATGTTGTCCATGGCTCCGGAGCGGACCAGTGCGTCGGCCTGTCCGATGCCGTAGCAGTAGCCGGCGCATGCGGCGCTGATGTCCCAGGCCGGGATGTGGCCGGTTCCCAGGCGATCGGTCAGTGCCGCTGCCGCTGACGGTGTGAAGTACTCGAAGGTGACGGTGGCGATGATGATGCCGCCGATGTCCTCGGGTTTGAGGCCCGAAGATGCGATTGCCTCGAGGGCTGCTTCCTCGCACATGTCGAGGACGCCGACGTCCTTGCTGGCCCGCCTGCGGGTGATGATGCCGGTGCGCTGGCGGATCCACTCATCGGAGGAGTTGATGGGGCCGGCGATGTCGTCGTTGGTGACGAGGTTCTCGGCGCGGTAGGCGCCGATGCCCGTGATCTTGGAGAAGCTTCCGGGCTCTGCGGTCTTCAGTGTTGGCATGGTGGTCTTCCTTTGATGATCAGGCGTGGGCCGCGGCGAACTCACGCGCCCCGTCGAGGTCTGCAGCGGATTTGATGGCGAATGTCTCCACGCCCTTCATGGCGCGTCGTGCAATGCCGGTGAGAGTTCCACCGGGGACGAGTTCGATCATTCCGGTGATGCCCGCGTTCAGGAGGGTCTCCTGGCACAGGTCCCAGCGGACCGGGTTGGTGACCTGTTTGACGAGACGGCCGACGTAGTCCTGTCCGTCCTCGACGACGGTGCCGTCGGAGTTGCTGAGGATCTTCGTGCCCGGGTCGGCAATCTCCAGCGCCGAGGCGGTGGCGGCCAGTTCAGCGGTTGCCGGAGCCATGAAATCGGTGTGGAAGGCACCGGCCACAGGCAAGGCGATGACTCGGGCCTTCTCCGGTGGGTTCTCGGCTAGCTTGTCGAGGCTCTCCTTCGATCCTGCTGCCACGGTCTGCCCGCCGCCGTTGACATTGGCCGGGCTTGCCCCGGCAGCTTCGATCGCGGCCAGAACGTCCTCGGGGTCGCCGCCGACGACGGCTGACATTCCCGTTGGTGTATGGGCGGCGGCGGATGCCATGCCGGCACCACGGACAGAGACGAAGCGCATGGCGTCAGACGCTGTGAAGATCCCAGCGATCTGTGCTGCCGCGATCTCACCGACGGAGTGTCCGGCGACATAGTCGGCCTTGACTCCGAGTTCCGCTGCGCACGCGATTGCTGACGCGACGAGCAGCGGCTGCGCCAGAGCTGTGTCCTTGATGGTCTCATCATCCGATTCGGTTCCGTGCTCTCGCAGGTCGATCCCGGATGCGGAGGAGAGTTCGTCGATCTGTGCGGCGAAGGCGTCAAGTTCCAGGAAGGAACTCAGAAAGCCCGACTTCTGGGCACCTTGGCCCGGGCAGGTGATTGCTAGCACTCAGTTCTCTTTTCGCTCGACTTCGGTGTTCAATCTAGTGGATGGATCGTACAGATCAGTGTGTTTTGTCGGTGTTCGACAATAGCCCGGCATCTGACAGTCGCCCGTAGACCAATGCGATGTGGATGACGAATGCGTCGCGGGAGACTGTGGGATCGAGTGAGATCGCCGAGGTGATCTTCCGCAGCCGGTATCTCACCGTATTCGGGTGGACGGACAGCGCCTTGGCCGTGGCTTCCAAGGACGAACCGAATTCGACGTAGGCGCTGACTGTTTTGAGCAGCTGTCCCGTCCCCGAGGTCAACGGTTCGTAGTAGCGGCTGATGAGTTCTCCCAGTGCGACGGTGTCCCCGGCCAGGGCACGTTCAGGTAGGAGCTCCTCTGCCCTGACGGGGCGTGGGGAGTCGGGGCGGGCGGTGGCGGCCTTGAGCGCCATGATCGCTGCCTTCGCCGAGGTGGCGGCTTCGGCCAGTGATGACACGCTGGGACCCACGATGACCTCGGAGGGTCCGAAGCAGTCGGAGAGGTCTTCGACGGCGGTGTCGAGTTCGGTGGCACCGCCGAGGACGATGAGCAGTCGGTTGTCGTGAATGCCGACGAGTGCATCATCGGCCCATTTGCGGGCCTTGCGACGAATGACGTCGAGGCCGCGTTTGGCCGACCGCTGCGGGGCCCGTCCGACGAGGACGCTGACAGGTCCCTCGGACTGCCAACCGAAGGCCGCCGTACGGCTGGCCAACTCGTCGACGGAGTCACCGCGGACGAGGGCATCGACGACCATCGCCTCCAGGCGGGCGTCCCAGCTGCCCCGGGCTTCGGCGGCTCGGGCATAGACGTCTGCTGCGGCGAAGGCGATCTCACGGGAGTAGACGAGGACGGCTTCCCGCAGGGCCGGCTGTTCTACCGCACGCGCAATGTCGGGTACTCGTTCTTCGACGACCTCGACGACGACCTTGAGCAGCTGCAGCGTCTGCTGCAGGCTGATGGCTCGGATGAGGTCGCGGGGGGCGGACTTGAAGATCTCGCTGACGACCCGCAGATCCGTATCGGGTTTGCGATACCAGTCGATGAAGGACGAGATGCCTGACTGGGCCAAGAGTCCGACCCAGGAGCGATCCGAGGGCGACATGCTGCGGTACCAGGGGAGCCGAGCTTCGAGTCTCTGCAGGGTCACAGTGGAAAGAACTCCCACTCCGGCCCGGAGACGACGTGCCGTCTCTGCGCGGCGCCGGAGCGTCTCGGCGTCTGTTGTCATGGACTCCACTTTAAACGCTTCAACACAATTCGCTTGTACACGACACACAAGTTTTTGTCGTTGGGGACAAGTATGGCCGGAGTCTTGGAGACTCCGGCCATACCGCCTGACACGGTGTGCTTAGGCGCCCGCACCTTCGGTTGAACCCGAAGTACCAGCGGTGACATCGTCGAGCTGGTACTTCCGAGCCGCCTCGGCGGCCTTATCGATCGAGATCGCCCCGGTATCGGCCAAGGAGATCAGGGCCTGAGTCACGACCGAGGGTCCATCGACGTGGTAGTAGCGGCGAGCGGCCGGACGCGTGTCCGAGATCGCGTAGCCGTCGGTGCCCAGCGAAGTGAAGTGACTGGGCACGTACTGCCGGATCTGATCCGGTACCGCACGCATGAAGTCCGAGGTTGCCACCACGGGACCCTCGACTTCGGACATCTTCTGAGTCACGTAGGGCACACGGGCCTCGGCGTCAGGATTGAGCAGCCGGTCATCTTCGGCATTGAGCCCATCGCGACGCAGTTCGGTCCATGACGTCACCGACCACACATCGGCGGATACGCCCCAGTCCTCGGCCAGCAGCTCCTGGGCCTCGAGGACCCACGGAACACCGACTCCGGAGGCCATGAGCTGAACCTTCGGGCCACCGTTGTCCGGTCCCTTTGACAGCAGGTACATGCCCTTGAGCACACCGTCGACGTCGAGGTCCTCGGGTTCAGGAGGCTGGACCATCGGTTCGTTGTACATCGTCAGGTAGTACATGACGTTGGGGTCGCGTTCATCGGCCGGGTCGTACATGCGGTGGATGCCGTCACGGACGATGCGGGCGATCTCGTAGGTGTACGCCGGGTCGTAGGACACGATCGACGGGTAGGTCGAGGCCAGCAGATGGGAATGACCGTCTCCGTGCTGCAGTCCTTCTGCCACGAGCGTGGTCCGTCCGGCGGTGGCGCCGAGGATGAACCCGCGGGCCATCTGGTCTCCTGCGGCCCAGAAGAAGTCGCCGCTGCGCTGGAACCCGAACATCGAGTAGAAGATGTAGAACGGGATCATCGGCTCACCGTGGGTGGCATAGGACGTGCCGACGGCGGTGAGAGCTGCGGTGGCGCCGGCCTCGTTGATGCCCACGTGGAGCAGCTGACCGTCGGTGGCTTCCTTGTAGGCGAGGAAGAGGTCGCGGTCGACCGAGATGTAGTTCTGGCCGTGCGGGTTGTAGATCTTCGCCGTCGGGAAGAACGAGTCCATACCGAAGGTGCGGGCCTCGTCGGGGATGATCGGCACGATGCGCTTGCCGAACTCCTTTTCGCGCATCAGGTCCTTGAGCACGCGGACGAATCCCATGGTGGTGGCGATCGTCTGCTTGCCCGAGCCGCGCTTGCCGGCGTCGAAGGCCTTGTCGGAGGGCAGTTTGAGATCGATGTGCTTGCTGCGCCGTTCGGGGGAGTACCCGCCGAGTGCCGCACGTCGCTCCTGCATGTACTTGATCTCCGGAGCATCCTGCCCGGGGTGGTAGTACGGAGGCAGCTTCGGGTTCTCCTCGAGATCCTTGTCCGAGATCGGAATCTGGAAGTGATCACGGGCCAGCTTGAGATCGTCGATCGTCAGCTTCTTCATCTGGTGTGTGGCGTTGCGGGCCTCGAAGTGCGGTCCCAGGGAGTAGCCCTTGACGGTCTTGACGAGGATGACTGTCGGCTGACCGGTGTGCTCGGCGGCGGCCTTGTACGCTGCGTAGACCTTGCGGTAGTCGTGTCCACCGCGCTTGAGGTTCCAGATCCTCTCGTCGCTGTAGTCCTCGACCATGGCCTTCGTGCGAGGGTCGCGACCGAAGAAGTTGTCACGGACGAATCCACCCGACTCACCCTTGTACGTCTGGTAGTCACCGTCCGGGGTGGCATTCATGAGGTTGACGAGGGCGCCGTCACGGTCCTTGGCCAGGAGTTCGTCCCATTCGCGGCCCCAGACGACCTTGATGACGTTCCATCCGGCACCGCGGAAGTAGGCTTCGAGCTCCTGGATGATCTTGCCGTTGCCGCGCACCGGTCCGTCGAGGCGCTGCAGGTTGCAGTTGATGACGAAGTTGAGGTTGTCGAGTTCTTCGAAGGCAGCGACATGGAGCATGCCGCGGCTCTCCGGTTCGTCGAGCTCGCCATCGCCGAGGAATGCCCAGGTCTGCTGCTGCGAGGTGTCCTTGATACCGCGGTTCTGCAGATACTTGTCGAACTGTGCCTGCGCGATCGCGTTCATCGGTCCCAGGCCCATCGACACCGTCGGGTGCTCCCAGAAGTCAGGCAGCTGGTGCGGGTGGGGGTAGGAGGGCAGTCCGCTGGGTTTGCCGTCGATCTGATGAGACTGCTGCTGACGGAATCCGTCGAGGTCCTGTTCGCTCATCCGGCCTTCGAGATAGGCGCGAGCGTACATGCCCGGTGAGGCGTGGCCCTGATAGAAGATGTGGTCACCGCCGCCGGGATGGTCCTTGCCCCGGAAGAAGTGGTTGAGGCCGATTTCGTAGAGCGTGGCCGATGAGGCATAGGTCGAGATGTGACCGCCGACCTCGACTCCGGGCCGCTGAGCGCGGTGGACGAGCATCGCGGCGTTCCAGCGGTTCCAACGCCGGTAGCGTCGCTCCACCTCTTCGTCGCCGGGGAACCACGGTTCGTTCTCGGGACCGATCGTATTCACGTAGTCGGTGGCTGTCAGGCTGGGCACGCCGATCTGCTTCTCTCGCGAACGCTGGAGCATCCGCAGCATGACGTACCGTGCGCGTGATCGTCCGCCCTCGTCGATGAGGCCGTCCAGCGACGCCAGCCACTCCTCAGTCTCTTCGGGATCGATGTCGGGCACCTGGCTGGGCAGCCCATTGAGAATCGGTCCGCCCTGTTTCCGATTGTCCACGGTGTGGTCCTCTCTTCAGCTCCACGATCTTCGTTGGTGTCAAGATCCGGTGGGTCAGGTGGAATGGGCGGTCAAATCATGATTGAGCCCAGGGTCCACCAGATACTTCCATCAGCCTAGTCCTCCCACGCGATCTTCGCTGGGGCGAAATCTTGTGATCTCAATGACGAGTTCATAGTCTTGGATGCTCTTTGCAGCCGATTGCATCGTCTTGACGCGCCGCCATTTGCGCCTCCGGCACACTTGACGGAACAATAAGGGCATGAGTAACTCCTCTTCCGAAAGGACATCTTCCACGTCGACCCTCCCCAACGAGCTGGGCCACAACCTTGGTTTGGCTGCGGGAGACTATGTGCAAGAAATCGGCTACGACGATGACGTCGACTTGGACCTGTGCCAGGCGATCGAAAACATCATTGGTGAGAAAATCGCGGACGGCGATGAAGACGGTGTCTTCGACGCCATCCTGATGTGGTGGCGTTCTGACGACGATGACCTGATTGATGGTCTCGTCGACGCGCAGGTCACATTGAAGGAAGGCGGAGTCGTCTGGCTCCTCTCTCCCAAGGCAAGCCGCCCCGGCCACATCAGCCCGGCCGACATTTCCGAGGCAGCTCCCACAGCAGGCATGCACGTGACCTCGACGGTCAGCGCAGCCGAGCACTGGGCAGGCTTCCGTTTGGTAGGCAAAAAGAACTTCTCATGATCCTTCGGCCCGGAGACCGGGCCCCTGATTTCCGTGTGCCCGATCAGTTCGGGTCCACGATCCACCTCGCCGAGGTGTCTCGCCGGTCGGCTGTCATCCTCGTCTTCTTTCCGTTCGCCTTCTCACCCGTGTGCGGTGACGAGGTCAGAGCATTGGACGACCTGGGGCAGACTCTGGCCGCAGAGTCCGCACCGATCGAGGTCATCGGCATGTCCGTGGATTCGAAGTACACGCTCGCCGCATGGTCGAGCGAGCGTGGGCTTCGACTCGATCTGGGTTCTGACTTCTGGCCCCATGGCGAGGTGGCGAAGTCCTACGGAGTCTTCGATGCCGATCACGGTGTGGCCGAACGCGGAGTCTTCGTCATCTCGCAAACGGGTACGATCGTGACCAGTCGACAGGTCGCACGAACCGAGACGCGTGACTTCTCCGTTGATGTCGCTCAAGCGCGAGCACTTCGCGGTTGAGTCGATGTGATCATCGGATCAGCGTGATCATCGGATCAGCAAGGAGGAATGAAACATGGCCACCATCTTCACCAAGATCATCAACGGAGAGATTCCGGGCACTTTCGTCTACCAGGACGACCTGTGCGTTGCATTCCTCGATGTGTCGCCGATGACCGAGGGCCACACCATGGTCGTACCCCGGGAAGAGATCTCGCACTGGATCGACGCGGACCAGGACCTGCTCGATCACCTGATGGCGGTGGCGAGGCAGATCGGACGTGCCCAGAAGGAGGCCCTCGACTGTGAGCGCATCGGCCTGCTCGTTGTCGGCTATGAGGTCCCGCATCTGCACATCCACGTCCTGCCGACGAACTCGATGGATGATTTCGATATCTCCGATCGTGCGCCTATGCAGACCCCTGAGCAGCTGGCAGGGCCCGCCGAGAAGATTCGGCGAGCCCTGGAACACCAGTCCTGATCAGTCGTTTCGATATCCGCAGCTGATCACTGAGGTTGACCGGCGTTCACGTCGAGGTAGTGGTCGAGTGAGTCTCGGACCAGCTGCGCACCTTCGACGCCGCCGTAGTTGGCTGCGAAACGAGGATCGCTGACATACATGTCGGCCAGGCCCCTGACGTATCCGTCGAGGTTTCCCGACGGATCGCTGGCAGGGGTCCCGGGTACGGCTCTCAGCCACTCGACATGGCGCCGCGCCAGATCTTGGCAACGCTCCGATCCTGGGCCTGCCCCCGCCTCGGCGGCGTTGGTCCAGTCCTGGTTGAGTTCCTCGACCGTGGCTTCCACGACTGCTTGTCCGTGGTGGGAAGGGATTCCCACCAGTGCGCTGAAGTCTCATAAGCCTCTCGGCCCCAGCGCTGCGTCACTTCTTGCTTGTGCCTGCGATGGTCGAAACCGTCGAACATTTCCTCTG
This sequence comes from Brevibacterium sp. BDJS002, assembly GCF_028201555.1. Taxonomy (NCBI): domain Bacteria; kingdom Bacillati; phylum Actinomycetota; class Actinomycetes; order Micrococcales; family Brevibacteriaceae; genus Brevibacterium; species Brevibacterium sp. BDJS002. The sequence goes on from NZ_CP116392.1 coordinate 2,100,494, forward strand.
CCATGAGAGGTTCACCTGCTTCCAATCGTGCGATAGTCGCGGTGACGGCGGCGATCTGCCTCTCGATCCGTGCACGCTCGCGTCCGAGGCTGTGCACATGGTCGCCCAATGCCGCTATCGGGTCGGAGGTGCCCTCGAGCGCCTCCGCGATCCGATTCAACGGCATCCCCAGCTCCTTGAGCAGGAGGATGCGCTGCAGGCGCACCAGCCCTGTCTCGTCGTAGTAGCGATATCCGTTGTCGGCAGTGTAGGTCGGCGGCAGTAGGCCGATTGCGTCATAGTGACGCAGCGTTCGGCTCGTCGTCCCCGTCATCCGCGCTGTTTCCTGTATGGACCAGTCCATGACGATCAGCTTAGAAGTTGACGTCGCGTCAATGTCAACGGGGAGAGGATGATCAGGCTGCGGCTCGGCTCGCGTCGAGGGCGGCGATAAGATCATCTGCCAAGTCATCAACGTGTTCGAGGCCGACGGAGAGCCGGATCAGACCGTCTCCGGGCTTTGCTGTGGCCGCGACCGGTCGGTGGGTCAGCGACGCCGGATGTTGGATGAGTGTGTCGGCACCGCCCAGGGACACCGCGTGGACGACGAGGCTGCAGTGTTCGACGAAGCTGCGTGCGGCATCGAATCCGCCGGCAAGTTCCAGCGCGATCATCGCTCCACCGCCGGACATCTGGCGTCCGAGCAGCCCACGTGGATCCTGGCCTTCCAGGCCCGGGTAGTGGACTGCTGCGATGGCGGGATGGGCGGCCAGGCGCTGCGCGAGTTCACCGGCGGTGGTCTGTGCCGCGCGCATGCGCACGGCGAGGGTACGCAGTCCCCGGTGGAGAAGGTAGGCACCCATGGGGTGGAGGAGTGCTCCCGTGATTGCCCGGACCTGTCGCAGACGCATCGCCCAGTCGGAGTTGGTGGCGATGATGCCGCCCATGGCATCGCCGTGGCCGCCCAGGTATTTGGTGGCACTGTGCAGAACCAGGGCAGCACCGTGGGAGATGGGCTGCTGGAGCACCGGGGTGCAGAAGGTGTTGTCCACCAGCACTGGAATGTTCCCGGCGGCCGCGACGACTCCATCAAGATCAACGAGGTCGAGGCTGGGGTTGGCGGGGGTCTCGACGATGACGAGCCCGGTGTCGTCTTGGATCGCCGAGGCGATTTCGGCCTCCTTCGCCCATGTGACCCTCGTGCCGAGCAATCCCGACTCAAGGAGATGGTCGCTTCCTCCGTAGAGCGGGCGCACTGCGACGATGTGAGGTGTCCCGGCGCTGACGGCGGCGAGGAGGGTCGCGGTCATTGCGGCCATTCCGGTGGCGAATGCGACCGCTTCGTCGGCGTGTTCGAGTTCGGCCAGGGCCGTCTCGAAACGCGCGACACCGGGCTGCCACAGGCGCTGGTAGACGGCCGAGTCGCCATCCTTGAGCGAATGTCCGGTGGCCAGCCATTCGTAGGAGTCACCGCCGGTGGCGACATCGTTGACTGGGTTGGTGGTCGAGAGGTCGATAGCCGGAACGTGGACTCCCGCCTCGGTGAGGCCTTCCATGCCGCCATGGACCATGAGCGTTTCTGGGTGCAGTGAGGTCATGTCAGCATTCAAGCTATTCCTGCTAATAACTGCAATCATCAGTCAAGAATCCGTGATTTTCTTTGCTCTTGTCGAAGCTTCTTGAATTGCGTATGTCAGAATGTGAGTCATGTCGCAGAAAGTGGAACTCGATGATGTTGATCGACAGCTGCTCAAGGCTCTCGGAGATGATGCCAGGGCATCCGGCACTGCCTTGGCTGCTGCGGTAGGCATCTCAGAGTCGACGGTGTCGCTTCGGCTCAAACGACTGAAGACCTTGGGCGTGATCAGAGGTTTTCGCGTCGACATCGATGCCGCGGCTGTGGGCATCCCGCTGCAGGCCCTGATCTCCATCCGCCTGGCCAAACATGACCGAGCGGAGATCGATGCCTTCACCGCTGCAGCCCCGCAGTTCCCCGGGGTGGTGCGGATGTACCACATGGCCGGAGCCGATGACTATCTGCTTCATATCGTCGCCACCGACACTGAGGCGGTGCAGTCCTTCGTCCTCGACTATCTCACCCGCTACCCTGCTGTCGCCCATACCCAGACGAATCTCATCTACAAGGTGCAGGACGGCTCGGCATGGATTCCTGCTGGCGCCTGAAAACGCTGCCGTGCCTGTTCGCCGACGAGAGTCCATAATTGAGCCATGACGACACAGAAGACTCAGCCCACCGATGCCGATGTCGGGCAGTTCCTTCAGGCGGCCGTACCGAACAAACGGCGGGGGGACGGGATCCGACTCGACACGATATTCAGGGAAGTCACCGGCACCGCTCCTGTGATGTGGGGACCCTCGATCGTCGGCTATGGACAGTACCAGTACATCTCACCGTCGAACCCGCGCAATCGTGGCGTATGGCCCAAGACCGGCTTCTCACCGCGCAAGGCTCAGCTGTCGCTGTACGGTCTCAAGGATACGCCGGCTGGAGCAGAACTGCTGTCCAGCCTCGGTACGTACACAGAAGGCGCAGGGTGCGTCTATGTGCGCAAGCTGGAGGACATCGACGAAGCGGTGCTGCGCAGACTCATCACCATTGCATTCGACCGTCCCGATGACTCCGAGCCTGCGACCTGACCGCAGCCTCAGGTGCGGCTGGTGATCGTCAGTCCCTGTTTGCGCTGATGGACTGAGAAATAGCGCAGGCCCAGAGTTTCATCGGCGAGGAAACGTCGCCGGGAGCGGCGCGGCAGCCACACGATCTGGCCCGGAGCGAGAGGAATCGAGGTCAGCTCGGTCTCCAGCGTCCCGCCTCCGTCGAGGATGTGGATGAGGACGTCGAGGCTCGGTCCCACGTGTTCTTTGATCTCGCCGCCTGGGGACAAGGCGATGATGTTCGCATCGAGATCACGCTGCTGAGGCTGGAGCTGCCAGACCGAACCGGAGTTCTCGGCAATACCACCGAACTCATCCACGTCAGCGAGGACGCGGGGGAGAGGTGTTGCTGCTCGCTTGCTGATGAGAACCCGGAATTCTTCTCCATCTGAGGACTGAGGCTCCCAGCCGAGAGCCTCGGCGAACTCAGCCTCCATCTCGATTCTGAGGTTTTTGGGTTCATGGTCGTTGATGAGGATGAGACCGGAGCCGACCTCGAGCTTCTGATAGGCGCCCATGACACGAGGGTGCCGTTCGGGCTTCGGGAGAATGCGCACGTCGATGATCTCGAGTGCGGTGTCATCGGTCATTGGGAACCTCCACAGTCTGTCTCGTTTCAATCAGTTACAAGCTAGCATCAGGACTGAGATGTCGACGCACCGGCAGTGGAACGAGCATGACAGGACTGGATAGACGATGACTGACAATTCACACACACAGAACCTCGGCAAGCTCACGGACGAGCTTCTGACAAAGGCCCGCGGTGCCAACAGCGGGCGAGCCGCTCACAGCGTCTACAGCGGTCAATACCTCAAGCAGGCACTGCTGACATTGACGGCAGGGACCACCATGGCCGAACACGACTCACCGCCGGAGGCGACGCTTCAGGTTCTGCAGGGGAGCGTGGCCCTGTCCTCAGCCGAAGAGACATGGGACCTGTCCGCCGGCGACCTCATGACGATCCCGCCGGAACGACACTCCGTGCGGGCGCACGAGGACTCGGCCTTCCTGTTGACTATTCGAACCGATGTCAGCTGATCGCCAAGCTCGGTTGCAACGAGGATTCCACCGACCCTGACCAGGAGGCGTGCGTCCGAGAAGTGGCAGAAATAAGAAATGTGCCGCGACATCGAGTCAACGATGTCGCGACACATTCATTGGTCGGGATAGCGGGATTCGAACCCACGACCTCCTCGTCCCGAACGAGGCGCGCTACCAAGCTGCGCTATATCCCGCGACCAGGAACTACTATAGCGATGGCGACGCGTTCTGAAAAATCGGCACGGTCGACCATCTGCGAATGGAAGGAACGGCTCATTGGCACTGACTGCTGGGGGCATCACGACTACCGCCCTCGACATCCTTTCACGCTACGGTTTGGGCGATCTGTCGATGCGCAGGCTCGCACGTGAGCTCGACGTTCAGCCCTCCGCACTGTATTGGCACGTCAAGGATAAGCAGGAGCTCTTCGTCCTCATCGCCACACGGATGAATGCTGAAGTGGATGCGCGATGTCCGTCGACTTCTGACCCGCTTGTGACTGCGATGGCTCTGCGAGACATTCTTCTGACCTACCGTGACGGTGCTGAGATCATGCTGCTCGGCTACTCGATCGCCCCCGGCGAAGTGACTCCTGGCGCGTTGAGCGTCGATGTATTGGGGGAGACGGTCTCCCATGGCGTGATGGCATACGCGCTGGGCGCAGTGGCGATCGAACAGAATCGCAGTCTCTTCGGGATCGAGTCCGGACGTGCCAGTGAGAACTTTGCAGAAACTGCGGCTCAGCTGCTGGAGACTGCCGGTGCCTGAATAGAGAATTCGTCTGCGTGCCTGCCATATGGCATACTGATCAAGCACGTTTGGGAGCATCGCTTCTGAGCTGTTGTGGGGCCTATAGCTCAGTTGGCTAGAGCATCTCGCTTACACCGAGAGGGTCGGGGGTTCAAGTCCCTCTGGGCCCACATTTGAGCACCTGATAAGTTGCCTGTTGAGAGGCCTGGAAGTGCGAATTGAGCCGGTCGAATTAGCTCATTTGCCCACATTTCATTCTTAACTATTCCGATCTATGAGCATCCAAGGCCTCTGAAACCTGGTCCAAGTCGACGAGGTCAGCGCACAGCTTTCTCCATGTCGCCATTGTCTTCTTCAAATGGTGGCCAACACCTCTCGCGCGTACAGTTTCCGGCAGCAGTACACCGTCGGCGTCAACACCGTTCTTCCTGGACGGGAGCATCTTCGGTTTGTGTGTGCGGAGCTGGAAGGTTCTAATCATTAGGCCCAGAGGCTAGCGATATTTTCCTGGGCTCGAGAGTGTCACTAAAGACGCTTGCATCTGACCGCGCCGTGCCTTAGCGTCTGACTTCTGATGAAGCACGCATTTCTGGCTCTCGTCAGTTATGCGGACTTCCCGCGATTTGTGACGAGAGGAACAAAATTGTGGGATCTATGATGACTCCTGATGGAGAGCAACAATTGCCATCCACCGAGGCTCGTACTTTCTGGGCGGATGCCAAGAAATGCGAGCGTCAGTCTGGAGAGATGAAACGGCCACTCACGAACTAGCATGCTGAGCATTCCAAGAACCTGACCACAGGGCAGCGAGCAGCGGACCGACTGCGAAATGGAATGGGATCTTGGTACTTCATCGGCGCATTCCTCGCGTTCATGATCGTGTGGGCCATCGCCAACACGATGATATTCGCCTGGGACCCTTATCCATATATATTGCTGAATCTGTTCTTGAGTATGCTCGCCGGCCTGCAGGGCGCCATCATTCTCATCGCAGCAAAGCGACAGGATTCTATCTCAGCAATGCTAGCCCAGCACGACTTTGAGACAAACGTCGCGGCGAAGCAGGAACTTGAAGAACTCATGGAGATCAATCGCCACCAGCTTGAGTTGCTCCGCGAATTGCGCGCCCAAAGGTGACCGATGAGGTGGAGGCGTCAGCCCCAAAAGAGACTAATGGCCTCACATCAATTGCAGGTATCCAATCCAGACATAAAAGGCTGACTAGCTGGCTGTTAGATGGACTCGTTGACGGCGCGGGGACCCATCAAGGCCCGCACGCTGCGCACGCAGCCAAGAAGCACCCTTGGTGGCGGGTGATGTGTCTGAGCGGCGTTGACTATTTTTCCACTCTCGGCTAACAGCCAGCAATCGCTGCGTTGGCAGCCGGATTGCTGTCTCCACTGGCAACAATCGTGCTGGTGCTGCTCACCCTGTTCGGGGCTCTTCCTGTGTACCGCCGCGTTGCGCGCGAGAGCTTCAACGGGTCCGGATCGATCGCGATGCTTGAACATCTTCTGCCTTGGTGGGCTGGCAAGGTATTTGTGCTGGTGCTACTGGGGTTTGCGGCGACGGATTTCATGCTTACGATGACGCTGTCCGCAGCAGATGCTGCCGCGCATGCCATCGAGAATCCGTTCGCGCCCGACTGGCTTGAAGGCGGGAGGATCCTTCTTACTTTGAGTCTAATCGCGATGCTCGCCGTAGTATTTCTCAAAGGCTTTCACGAAGCGATCGGAATCGCAGTTGTTCTCGTCGCCGCCTACCTCGCACTGAACCTTATCGTAATCGCTGTCTCGCTTGTACACATCAGCCAGAATTCGATCGTGATTACGAATTGGTGGACAGCGTTGACCGCGCAACATGGCAATCCAATAGTCATGGTGGGCATTGCGCTTCTCGTATTCCCTAAGTTGGCACTGGGATTGTCTGGTTTTGAAACCGGGGTCGCAGTCATGCCACAGATTGCTGGCGCACATTCGGATACGCCGGAAAGACCCGCGCGCCGCATCCGAGACGGGATTCGCCTACTGACGACGGCTGCCGGCGTAATGAGTATCTTCTTGATTGCATCAAGCATCGTGACGACGTTCCTCATTCCACAGGAAGAATTCATGACCGGCGGCGCAGCCAATGGCCGAGCGTTGGCTTTCCTCGCTCACGAATATCTCGGAGAGGGGTTTGGAACCGTCTACGACATTGTTACTATATGTATCCTTTGGTTTGCTGGCGCATCGGCGATGGCCGGACTGCTGAATCTAGTACCCCGTTACCTGCCTCGTTACGGCATGGCACCTCAGTGGGCGCGTGCTGTCCGACCACTTGTGCTGGTGTTCACCGGGATAGCTTTCGTTATCACCATCGCTTTCGAGGCAGATGTCGATGCGCAAGGAGGTGCATACGCCACTGGCGTGCTCGTGCTCATCACCTCGGCATCGGTGGCTGTGACTATCTCGGCTATGAAAAGACGGCAACGCACCGCGATCTTCGGGTTCGCCGTAATCACCCTAGTGTTTGTCTACACGACCATTCTCAACATTATCGAGCGCCCCGAAGGAATCCGAGTTGCGGGCCTGTTCATTCTGGGCATTCTCCTTTTATCTGCAGTCTCAAGGATCTTCAGGTCTTTTCAGATACGTGCAACCAAAGTCACCTTTGACGCTAAAGCATTGGAATTCATTCAAAACGATGCCCGCAATGGCACAGTCCGGATTGTGGCACACGAATCGCACGGTGGGGGGCGTCACGAATATCAGGACAAGAACGCTGCAGAGAGGCGTTTTAGCCATATCCCTCGAGTTTCCCGAATCATCTTTCTCGAGGTTCACCCCACCGATTCGTCTGAGTTCGAAGAGGATCTTCTGGTGGAGGGTAGGAAGCGATACGGCTACCGAGTCTTGAGCGTCAAAAGCGCCAATGTTCCCAATACGATTGCGGCAATCTTGCTGCAGGTCCGCGATCAGACCACAGTGGTCCCCAACGCATATTTCGAATGGACGGAGGGGAACCCGATTTCGAGCATGCTCAAGTTCCTGCTGTTTGGAACTGGGGCAGTCGCAACACTTACTAGAGAGGTGCTCCGCAAAGCTGAGCCAAATGAAAAACAACGTCCTTTGATCCACGTAAGTTGACCGAAGCCAAATTTTCGTGCTCATCTCTCCGAAGCCTATTGAGATTACCTCACATCCCGTCTCCAGCCTTATATGAGCAAAAAACCTCGTCTGTCGTTTGACAGTGAATGTACTAGGTGATGCAGTACACTAGTCTTTCTCTATGCGTAGGACGTTGGCACGGGGCCCCCACACCGCCGGATGTGAGCGCGTCATGATCTTGTCCGCAGGTGTGGGCACAGGGCACAACAGCGCTGCGGCGGCGGTACAGCAGGCGTGTTCCGCACGCGCCGACGTCGCCGAGGTGCAGGTGTTGGATGTGTTGCAAGTAAGTAGCGCGCTCTACCGCGACGTGCTGGGGAAGGGCTACTTCGTCCTGGTCGAGGGCATGCCATGGCTGGTCGAATGGGGTTATGATGCCAGTGATCCGCCGTTTCGGCGCCGCGGCCCGATCGACCCTTGGACACGGATTAACGCCCTTCCGGTTATCCGTGCGATCAAGCGATTTCGCCCGACCGCGATCGTGTGTACGCACTTCTTGCCGGCCCAGTTGCTAGCGACCCTGATCCTGCGCGGCGTGGTCGATGCCAAGACTGCTGTCGTTACGACAGACTACGACTTCCAGGGCCTGTGGCTTACGAACGCGTTCCACAAATTTTTCGTTGCCAGGGAGGAAGGGAGAGTCGAGCTGACGGCATTCGGCCTACCTCCCGACCGCGTCGCGGCCACGGGAATCCCGATCGCGGCGGAGTCCAACATTGCACCTGAGCGCGATGCCAGCGCGCCCCCGATGCTGTTGATCTCCGCAGGCGCGAAAGGAGGCGGCTACGCCGAGGCAGTGGTGCGGCAGACGCTGCATATGCGCTCCGCATTCACGGCTACGGTCGTGTGTGGACATGACGAGGACCTACGGCGGCGCATCGAGCAGCTGGTGGCGCCCGCCGGCAATTGCTATCGCGTACTCGGCTTCACAACGGAGATGCCGCAGCTGCTGCGTCGCGCCGATCTGTTCGTGGGTAAACCGGGCGGGTTGACAGCGTCGGAGTGCATGGCCGCAGGATTGCCCATGGTGCTGGTGAACCCTATCCCGGGACAGGAAGTTCGCAACGGCGACTACCTGATGGAACAAGGAGCAGCCGTACGCTGCAACTCTGCCGCCACGATCGGCTGGAAGATCGACGAGGTGCTGCGCGAGCCGGGCCGTCTGCAGAGGATGCAGGTGGCGGCGCAGAGAACCGGCAGTCCTGACGCGGCGGCGGACGTGCTCAGCGGCCTACTGGACGGGCCGTCCCGTCCTCTGGTTGTGAGCCGTGCGGCGCAGAAAACGATCCTCGCCGAGAGTGAGCGGCGCGTGGTCGCCACCGATCTGACGGGGCCTTCCTCGCTGGTCCGCCTGGTCGAGGAGGTGGCGGGCAATACTGTGGCTCTGCTACAGGCAGAGGAGCTGATTGCGCTGCGGAAGCGGTATGCGACCGGGGCCGGGGGGCTGATCTTGCGGCGCGACCACGCACTGGTGTCGCTCCGGTGGGAGCAACGGCGGTTGCTCCGCGCCATGCTGCGGGGTGAGGACGTGCTGCCGGTGCGCGTCGAGGGGCCCTCGACTCCGTTTCGCACTCTCCCCGATTGAGTGGGACGCGCATCAAGTCGTCCTCACACTGGCCGACCATCCTTAGCGCCCTATTCGCCCGGTCAATCCGCAGCGCGTCGTAACGTGGCCGCGCCCGCCCAGCTAGCGTGGCTGTGTTGGGTAGCGACCAGTGCCGAGTCGCCGGATCCCGCTGAAGTATGCGCCCTGCACCCAGGGCGACCTGCGAGGTCCTCTTCTCACCTGCTTGCAGCATCACGCAGGCCGCCTCCCGGCTCATCGGCTCCGGTAGTCGGAACTTCCGATCCGGCTGGTCTTCGTGGATCTCCCAATCGGCAGGGTTGACTCCCTCAGCCTTCACCGTGATGACGAATCCCCGGGCCCGGACTGTGGAACAGGCCGGTCGATGAGTTGCTGGGTCGCGGAGCAGTCGTAGTCGTTGAACACGTAGACCTTGGAAATCGGATGGGGTCTTCTTCTTAATAGTTCAGATTCGGCGCCCCAGTTGGTTCGCCGGGATCAAGATGTTCAGTGCCGAGGTGGTTTGTCAAGGCCAGCGCTTTCGGCAGCGTCGGCGTCACCCTTGGTAGCGAAGGCGGCATCGACAGCGTGTTCCGGCGGGCTGTAGACGGTGTAGAGTACCAGCGACTCCTCGCCGGTGTTGCGGAAGTTGTGCTGGGTGCCGGCAGGAACTGCGCACTGGTCTCCTGCCTCGATGGGGTGGTTGTGGCCGTTGAGGTCGGCCTCGCCGGTGCCGGAGACAAAAGTCAGGATCTGGTCGGTATGTTCGTGAACCTCGTCGCCGATCTCACCGCCGGGCGGAATCGTCATGACGACAATCTGGGCGTGTTCACCGGTCCACAGCACTTTCCGGAAGTCCGGATTGTCCCGGGCGACGTCCGCGATAGTGAAGTGCTCGACGTTGTCTCCAAGGGTGAAGTTCTTTTCGGTCATGGCTGATCTCCTGTGCTTCCTGTGTAACTGTCTGTGTGGGTCGTGTCGCTGTCTGAGTTCTCGTGTCTATCCATGTCCGAGACGGCCTGGGGCGAAGTGCTCCGGGCCGCCACGCGGATTCGATGTCAGGCGATTACCTGCTTCTCCTCTTTCCTTATGGTCCACTTGCTCTTCGGCATTGCGGTCGAACCGCGGGTATTCCGCAGCAGTCGCATCGCATTGATGATGACCACCAGTACGGAGGCTTCGTGGACGAGCATGCCGACGGACATGGTCACCCCGCCGGCGAAAACGCCGGCCAGCAGCAGCACCACTGTGATCAGGGCGATCGCGATGTTCTGCCTCATCACTGACACGGTCTGCTTGGCTAGGCCAATGGCCTCCGGCAGTTTGAGCAGGTTGTCACCCATCAGGGCGATGTCCGCGGTCTCCACGGCCACGGCCGAGCCTGCGGCGCCCATTGCCACGCCGATGTTGGCGGTGGCCAGCGCCGGGGCGTCATTGACGCCATCGCCAACCATGGCAACCGTGTGTCCCTGGCGCTGCAACTGCGCAACCACGTCCAGCTTGTCTTCCGGGAGCAGCGAGGCGTGGATCTCGTCGATCACAGTGGCCTTCCCGACAGCCTCAGCTACCAGCCGGGTGTCACCGGTGAGCATGACCACCTTTTCGACGCCGGCTTGGTGGAGCCGAGCGACCATTTCGGGGGCATCCCGGCGGATCTGGTCGGCCACCGCGATGACGCCGATCACCTTGTCGTCGACGGCGACGATCATCGGCGTCTTGCCGGCGGAGGCTAGCGCCTCCGCAGCCTGGGCAGCGCGGCCGTCGTTGGGAATGCTGTATTGGTCCAGCAGAGGCGGGTTACCGATGAGCACTCGTTGGCCGGCGACATCGGACACGATGCCCTTACCAGGCACCGGGGTGACGGTACCGGGAATCCCTTCTGGGGCCACCCCTTCCTCGCGCGCCGTCTCCAGGATGGGACGGGCCAGAGGGTGCTCCGACCCGGCCTCGGCCGCAGCAGCCCATTGGAGCATCTCGGCACGGCCCCGTGTCGGGTCGAGTACCACGACGTCGGTCAGCCGAGGCTTGCCCTCGGTGAGGGTACCAGTTTTGTCCACGGCGACCGCTGAGATCTTCGCCGAGGTCTCCAAGAACTCGCCCCCCTTGATCAGGATGCCATTACGCGCGGCGCGCCCGATGCCGGCCACAATCGCGACCGGAATGGAGATGACCAGGGCGCCGGGGCACCCGATGACCAGAAGGGTCAACGCGAGGACCACGTCGCCGGCGATCAGTCCGGCTACAAGTGCTAGCACTATTACAGAGGGGGTGTACCACCGGGAGAAGCGGTCCATGAAGTCCTGGGTGCGAGTCTTGGCGTCCTGGGCCTCTTCCACCCGGTGAATGATACGGGCCAGGGTGGTGTCCGCGCCGATGCCGGCAGCCAGCACTTGCAGGAAGCCGCCTTGCGAGACGGTACCGGCGAAAACGTGATCGTTCTTGGATTTTTCAACCGGGATCGATTCGCCGGTGATGGAGGCCTCGTCGATGGCGCCGGTACCGGAGACGACCTGCCCGTCCACGGGGACCTTCGCGCCGTTCTTGACCAGGACGATCTCACCCATCCTCACCTGCCCGGCAGGGATCTCCAGCTGTTCGCCATCGCGCATGACGACGGCGGAATCCGGGGCGACGGCGACAAGCTCGGCCAGTGCCGAGCGCGTCTCGTTCAGGGTCGCAGCTTCTAGAGCGTGGCCGATGGCGAACAGGAATGTGACAGCCGCGGCCTCCCAGAAGTTGCCGATGATTATCGCGCCGATCGCCGCGATCGACACGAGCAGGTCAATCCCTATGACCCTGGCGATAATTGCGCGAACCGCCTTGATCACGATCCCGTAGCCTGCGACTACGGCGGCGGCGGCCATGAAAGCGTTGGCGAGGGTGAAGACCGTGGTGGCATGGGTGGAGAGGGTGCCGGCATCGAGCCACCACTGGGGGCTGAGGGTGAGGTTGGCCGCACCCCCTGCGAACCGCTGGACGGCGAACGAGACGATGATGAGCACGCCGGACACGACGGGGACTGCCCAGTTCCCATAGACCCATTTCTGGAGCCTGTTCATTTTCGGTACGACCTTTCTGCGATGGGTGCCAGCGAACCGGCGAATGGAAAGGGGGAGGGGTGTGCGCGCTAGCAGAGGCCGGCCGGGGGAGCCTCAGAATGCGGCAGGAGTGGCCTTATAGCCGGCCTTGGCCACGGTAGCCATGAGGTCGTCCACAGAGACGCGCTCGGCGTCGTGGTCGATCTCAATGCGGGAGGAGGCGAAATGGACCTTTACCTTCTCGACTCCGTTGAGACGGCCGACCTGCTTCTCGATTTTGGCCACGCAGGACGGGCAGGAGAATCCCTCAGCCCTCAAGATGGTGTGGGTGGCGGTGGAGGTAGTCATTGTGAGAATCCCTTTCACATTGGTGTTCATTTTGTTGATATTTTCACTATAGGTACTCGCTATCGGGAACTCCTTGACCTAGATCAAGTGCGCCCTGCACCGTACGAGGTGGACCTGGCGGCAACTGGTGCCGTAGCGCCAACGCCGGCTCCGGTAGGCTTGAGATATGTCTGACGATGACCTGTGCGTAGCCCGCGTCCCGATCTTCCAAGGGCTAACGCGCCAGGAGCAGTTGCACGTGGCGGAGTTCGTTCGCCCCACATGCGTCGAAAAGGGGGAGACAGTCTATTCCCCCGGGCAGCCAGTATCGCGTCTGCTGGTGATGCACAGTGGACAGCTCAAGGTCAGCCGCGCGGCCGCTAATGGTCAGGACCAGATCCTGCGAACGGTAACAGACGGTGACGTCGTGGGCGAACGGGCTTTCCTCACGGGCCACCGCCCGGTCGACCTTGTCGTCGCGCTGGAAGACAGCCGGATGTGCGTCTTCAACCATGCCGACCTCTCAGCCCTGCTCCGCGACTATCCGGATATCAGTCAGCGGATGTTGCGAGCCCTGTCCGACCGGCTCTCTTCCGTCGAGCGACTGCTGGCCGCGATCACCTCCAGCAACGTCAACGCCCGCGTCGCCGCCTACCTGCTGGATCTGCCCGGCAGCATCCGAGACGGCGTTGCGACAGTGCAGCTGCCGATGGCCAAGCAAGAAGTCGCCGCCTACCTCGGGACTACGCCGGAAACTCTGAGCCGGCGCCTCGCCGCACTTTCCGCCTCCGGAATCATCGAACTCCACGGACGCCGTGACGTCACGATTCGCGCCATTGACGCGCTCGAATGCATAGCCATACCTCGGTAGACCGGCGCCTTGAGGGATGGGTGAATTGTTCGGCCAGTCATCTCCGACAGCTCGGATCCCGCCCTTGACTCTTAACGCGACCGATCATCTTCCTCGATGTAGTCGACAGGGCATTCTTAAACGCACGGCTTATCCTTGATGTCCACACAGGGCTGGACGATTACGTAGGTCATCGGTTACTCTCCACAGCTACACTGGATGGACGCCCTATTCTGTTGATGTACGCCTGACGTCCGATAGCGGCGTCCGCCATATGCCAGGGCCGGCCACGGGGAAACGGCGCCCGGTTACGAGATCGGGATGAATGCGTATGAACCTGTTCTTGCCCCCGGCCTGCCACGGAAAAAGCGGAAGGTCTACGGTGTCCATCAGGTCCCCAACCTGGCTGATTGTCTTGGCGCGGCCTTTCACCACGACGCTCCATGCTTTGGAGGTTGTTGGATCGTATCCGTCGGTCTCTAATGCAACCGGGGCATCGGACAGAGCGCCGAAGACTTTCGTTCCCTCCCGGGACCGGAATACGAGGGTTCCGTGATCCACTGCGTAGTTAAGGGGAAATATGTCGGGGTGTTCGTCCACCCACACGGCGAGGCGGCCTACGGTGGTCGTGCGTAGCAGCGCCCAGCATGTGTCGACCGAGAGTTCTTCTACATCCTCTGACATGTCCATCATCGCACCTTCTTTCTGGAAACGTTCTGTCGAGCCTTCTGGTCGGTGAGCTCATCCACGAGCAGTCCCATCGCGCTGCCGAGCATAAAGTCATCGCGGGCAATGCCCCCATCCCTTCCGGAGCCGGGCGAATTCCGTCCTCGGGGTGTCATCCCCGGTGTCTTGAGATGCACCGCCATCAGGGCCCCGAAAAGCCAGCCAATCCGGCAGCAGCCACCCAAGTGGGCGCCACGGGTGCGAGCAGAGCCGCACTCACGCCGGAGAGCAGCTTCCCGAAACGCACCGGGTCGCGGAGGTATCAGCTCGGGACGATCATGACCGGGCCCTGTGCATGGTGGAGGACCCCGCGTGACACGGACCCCAGAAGCGCACTGCTGGCGGGTCCTCGACCGCGGGTACCCAGAACAGTCAGCGCAGCAGCTTTCGTCTTCTCGGCGATAACCTCAGTCGGATCTCCGATCGACACCACTGCGCTCACCTTCAGGTCGGGGAACTGCTGAGCCACGGCGGCGGCCTGGACCTCGAGTCCGGCCTCGAGCTCCTTGCTCCTCCGGTCGGTGACCTCGGAACTCAGCTCCAGTTCGGGGTACCAATAGAGCCATTCCTCGCCTCTGGGCAGGACACAGACGATTTCGAGCGCAGTCTCTCGTGAGCTGGCCACTTCGGCAGCAGCGAACATGGCCAGGCTCCCCGAATCCGAGCCGTCGACGGCGGCGACGATCGGGGCATTGGACGTCTCCGGCCGGTGGCCGGGTACCACGATCGTCGGGCAGTGAGCATGTGCAGGCAGAGCAGTTGACACCGAGCCGAGTAGTCGCCCGATGAATCCACCACGGCCCCTCGAACCCACGACGGCTGCGCTTGCGTGGGCGCTCAGGTCCCTCAGTACGCCGGTGGCATCGCCCTGCTCGGCGCGGTAGGAGACCTTTCCAGCGTGATCTGGCAGGAGTTCAGCCGCTTCAGCGAGAAGCTTCTCGACCGCTCGGCGTGACGTGTCCTGCCCGTTCTCCACCGGCATGGACGCAAGGTTGGCATAGAACATCGCGGGGGCAATGTAGGCGCAGACGACGGTGAGGGCTAAGTTGCGACGGGTGGCCTCTTCCGCGCCGTACTCGAGGGCGCGTGCGGCATGTTCGGAGCCGTCATATCCGACGAGGACCCCGAGTCCTATAGACGTCTGTTCTGTAGAGCTATTCTCTGCGGTCATGACAGCCTTCCAATTGGAGGCCGGCTATACCCTGACGAGGATGATGCCCCCGATCATTGGAACCGCCCTCGCATAGTTCACGTTACCAGGCTGCTTCTCCGGGGTGTAGGGAACCTGGAGAGGAGCTTGGCGCCTCTTACGGCACCTGGCCTTCGTAAAATGCATGTACAGCCATTCGCGCGCTGTTGGCGGGGTGCGGTTCGCCTTCGAGGACGACGCCGGAATTCACCGGAGAGTTCTGGCGCAATTCAGTCTGCAAGCTTGCGGTTTGCAAGCCTTCAGCATGCTGGAAATCTGGCATCCCCGTAACAGCAAGACAGCCTAAGGGTTGAGGTGGGGAAGTCTTCGTTTTGCGCACAGCCAAGTTCTAATAGCGCCCGAGAAGAGCGCAAAAGTCGAGCCGCGCTTCTGTGAGCGCCCGTGCCGTGGTGTTCTTTCCCGGCCGTCTACCGCTTAGAAGCCAACGTTCAGATTCCGCGGCGGCGACGCCGCGACCCCGGGATGGTCACTTACTCCATCTCGAATTCGGCTGGATTGACATGGTGCCACTGTCAGCGTTGCAAGAGGTGGCGCAGGACGTAGGTCAGGATGCCACCGTGAAGGTAGTATGCTTCCTCGGCCGGAGTATCGATGCGCAGCGTCGCGGTGATCTCTCGTGTGCTGCCGTTGGACTCAATCGTCACCGTGACTTCGCTTGGAAGTCGGTCTTTTCCTTCGAGTCCGGTTACTGAGCAGATCTCTTCGCCAGTCAGGCCCAGGGACTCCGCGGTGTCGCCGGCCGGGAATTGCAGGGGCAGCACGCCCATGCCGATGAGGTTCGACCGATGAATCCGTTCAAATGATGAAGCCAGAACGGCCTTGACGCCGAGCAGCGAGGTGCCTTTGGCCGCCCAGTCGCGGGAGGATCCTGAGCCGTAGTCGGAACCGGCGATGATCATCAGCGGCACGCCTTCCAAGGCATACGCTGTGGCGGCGTCGAATATGCTCTGCTGCCCGCCGTCGGGCCAATGCCGGGTGAAACCGCCCTCAACTCCCGGGACGAGCTGGTTGCGCAGCCTCACGTTGGCGAAGGTGCCGCGGATCATCACGTTGTGGTTTCCACGGCGCGAGCCATAGGAGTTGAAATCGGCCGGCTCTACGCCCTGCTCGATGAGGTATTGGCCGGCAGGAGAGTCCTGCCTGACGGCTCCTGCTGGGGAGATGTGGTCGGTGGTCACCGAGTCCCCGAGCAGTGCGAGGACTCTGGCCGCTGCGATATCGCGTACCGGTGACGGTTCGGCGGTCATGCCGTCAAAGTACGGCGGGCGCTGGATGTACGTTGAATCGTCGTCCCACGCGAACCTGTCGCCTTCGGGGATGTGCATGCCGCGCCAATTCTCATCTCCGGCATAGACGTCCGAATAGCCTGCGGTAAACATCTCCGCTTCGAGGTTGTCATCGACTACGGCTTTGATTTCTGCTGTTGTCGGCCAAATGTCACGTAGAAAGACCGGGCTGCCATCGGCGTCGTGTCCCAACGGATCTTTGAGTAGGTCTGCGTGCATGGTTCCGGCCAGGGCGTAGGCGATCACCAGCGGTGGGGAGGCAAGGAAGTTCATCTTCACCTCGGAGTGGATACGCCCTTCGAAGTTCCGGTTGCCGGACAGCACGGAGGCCACAGTCAAGTCGTGATCGGCGACGGCGGTACTCACTGCCGGAATCAGGGGCCCGGAGTTGCCGATGCAGGTGGTGCAGCCGTAGCCGACTAGGTCGAAACCAAGCTGCTCCAAGTAGGGCGTGAGCCCAGACCGATTGTAGTAGTCGGTCACGACGCGCGAGCCTGGCGCGAGTGTGGTCTTCACCCAGGGTTTGCTGCGTAGTCCGCGCTCCACGGCATTCTTCGCCAGCAGTGCGGCGCCGATCATGACCGATGGATTGGAGGTATTGGTGCAGGACGTGATCGCTGCGATGACGACATCGCCATGATCAATGCTCGATATGTTCCCATCGAGGATGACTTCGGCCGGGTCTGACGGCCACTCGAACGCTTTGCCGTCGTCCACATACTTGTGGGGTGGTTCATCGAGGGCAATGCGCTGGCTGATGGCGATAGGGTCGCTGGCCGGGAACGAATCGGCGGACGCATCATCAAGACCGCCTCGGATGGCATCTTCGTGGGTTTGCCCTGCCAGCAAGCCGCGGACAGCGCGTTGGGACACAGCGAGGGGAATACGGTCCTGGGGGCGCTTCGGTCCGGCGATCGAAGGCGTCACGGTGCTCAGATCGAGTTCGAGGACCTGGCTGTAGTCCGGCACCTGGTCCGGGTTATGCCACAGCCCCTGTTCCCGGGCGTAGGTCTCCACCAACCTGATCTGGTGTTCGCTGCGACCCGTCAGGCGAAGGTAACTCAAAGTCTCGTCGTCGATGGGGAAAATAGAGCCGGTGGAGCCGTATTCGGGGCTCATATTGCCCAAGGTCGCCCGGGTTGCGAGCGGGACGTTGGCGACGCCGGGGCCGAAGAAGTCAACGAATTTGCCCACTACTCTGACTCGGCGCAACAGTTCCGCAACGGTGAGGACAAGATCTGTGGCGGTGGTGCCTTCCGGCAGCTCACCGGTGAGCTTGAGGCCGACGACCTCGGGGATCAACATGCTCATCGGCTGGCCGAGCATCGCGGCTTCCGCCTCGATGCCGCCGACGCCCCAGCCGAGGACCCCGAGTCCGTTGACCATTGGGGTGTGTGAGTCGGTGCCGACCAGAGTGTCCGGGTAGGCCTGTTTCCCGTCCGGCCCATCACGGGTGAACACGACGCGGGAGAGGTATTCGAGGTTGACCTGGTGGCAGATGCCGGTGTCTGGTGGCACCACCAGGAAGTCATCGAAGGACTGCTGTGCCCACCGCAGGAGCTGGTAGCGCTCCTGATTGCGTTCGAACTCCAGTTCCGCATTGATTCCGAACGCATCGGGACGGGCGAAGACGTCGGCGATGACCGAGTGGTCGATGACCAGTTCGGCAGGGATCTGCGGATTGATTGCCCGCGGGTCCCCGCCGAGCTCGGTCATGGCATCGCGCATGGCCACCAGATCGACGACACAGGGCACACCGGTGAAATCCTGCATCAGCACCCGGGCGGGTGTGTATTGGATTTCCGGGTTGATCTCGGAGTGTGGATCCCAGTCACCAAGCGCAGTAATCTGCTCAGCGGTGACGAGTCGGCCGTCTTCGTTGCGCAACAGATTCTCCAACAGCACTTTCAGGCTGTATGGGAGTCGGTCAGAACCCTTGATCCGGTCAATTCGGTAGATCTCGTATGTCTGGTCGTCCACGTTTAGATGATTGCGAGCATTGAAACTGTTCGACGTCATGGGTTTCGCTCCTGAAATAGAAGTTTCTAAATCGATTGGCGGTAGCCGAAGAACTCGTGGTCGTTGTTGTAGCCGCCCTCGCCGCCGCCGATCTCCGAGAAATCCTTGACGAATTCGATGCCCTTGATCCATTTGACGAGTTTGAACCCGAGCTGGACTTCATTTCGCAGCCGCAGCGGGGCGCCGTGCCCGTAGGGTAGGGCCTCGCCGTTCATGTCGTAGGCCAGCATGGTCAGGTGGTAACTCATCTGTTCAATGGGTTGGGCGTCGTAGTAGACACCACCGTCGGGTCCTTCGGCAAAGGAATAGAAGATGACCCACTTCGCCTCGGAGCTCGGCTTCACCAGATCGACGATGGTCTGCATGGAGACGCCGCCCCATTTGGCGACGCCGGACCAGCCTTGGATGCAGAAGTGCTGGGTGATCTGCTCATGGTGGGGCAGGTCCCGCAGCTGCTTGAGGTCCAGTTCCAGGGGGTTCTCGACTAGACCGGAGACCTGGAGACGGTAATCGGCGAAGTTGGTTTCGTATAGGCCCTTGTATTCGGGTGTCTCCGGGTACTTGCCGTTGTGCCACATGTAGGGGGAAATGTCTTTTTCGGTGTACTGGCCCGGTTTTGAATCAAGGTGCTCAAACAGTCGTTGTGTTGGGCCGATCAGGGCATAACCGATGCGCTGAACCATGCGTGGATGCCTGTACGTGAAGGGGGTGACGGCAACCCAGAGTACAATCATCACGGCCAGTGAGACGGCAAAGATCCAGAATCCGTTCCAGCTGTGGTCATCATTGGTGTTCGTGTACATCATGTTGAAGTTGTGCAGCGCATCGGTTGCCACCACCAGAGTCACGTGCATCACGATGAACAGCAGGAACCAGATCAGCACCAGAAAATGCAGGGAACGCGCAACCTGAATGCTGAAGATTCTACTGATCCACCTGAATTTGGTGGACAGGGCCGGTGACATGCCCAGCCCTGTGATGAAGGCCAGCGGCGCTGCAATGAACACAGTGACGAAGTAGGCCAGGACCTGCAGACTGTTGTAAGCCACCCAAGCATTGTCGGTGGGCCAATCCAGGGATAGATACTGGATCATGACCGAGATCGCGTTGGGAAAGACATCCCAACTGGTGGGGATCAGGCGCAACCAATGCCCGGTAGTGAAGACGAGGATGTAGAAGATGATTCCGTTGAGCAGCCAGAGCGTGTTGACGCCCAGATGCCACCACCTGGCCAGGCCGATCGAATGACGCCGACCGGGCAGGCCGATGCTGTCGGGCAGGGTGATTGAGTCCTGTTTGGCTGTCCAGAGCGGATCGGTGGGCACAGGTTTCTGCACCCGGAACCAGTCTTTGCCTGGCGTCGAATGTCGCGTCCAGTAGAAACGGGGGTGGTCGGCAATGATCGTGACACCGGAGCGGATGATCGGGATCATCAGCAGCATGTTGAAGAAGTGCTGCCAGCCCACCCAGGTCGGGAAACCGGCATTCTCCTCGGCGCCATTAGGGACTACGGTGCCCGGGTACGTCTCCGTGAACTGGGCGACCGTTGGGATATCGCGTAGGCCTTTAGCCACGGCGATGAAGACGATGAGTAAGACGAAGCCGATCGGCAGCAGCCAGAGGAGATTGAACCATTTGCTGCGGCCGATCCGTACTCGAGGTGCCACCCCGTACTGTGCCGGTACGGAGCCTGCCCAGGAACCGTCAACGGCATCGTATTTTCGCTGGTCCAGTTCATGCCTGAATCCGGCTAGGGCTTTCGGGGTGATGGTTGATGCTGCCGGCGGGGGCAACTCATCGGGTGTAGGTCTGCCGCTGTTCGCCATGCTGTTACTCCTACTGAGTTGATTCAGCCCCGGCGATGGAGTTCATACAACCCAGGAACTGAGTCGACAGGACCCTTGTCTAAGTAGGGACCTTCGATACGATGCGTGGATGGGTGATGACGCAGGTCATCAACGCTTCCTCCCAGTGGGCGTCTTCTCTTTCCGAGTGTAGAAGGTATACGTCTTACTTACTAGAGGTCGACCAGACTCGTAGTCAGTCCCCGCGTAGCCAAGGGTCAGGTCTCACACAAAATTCTCCGGGAATGTCTTCGCCCGGGTCGCAGCCCCGACAACGGATCGCCGGCGGGATGCTGTCGAGACCGCGGCCTGCCGCGGGTCATCCTTGGAGCAAACAATTCTGGTAGCTTGGGAAGATGGCGCGTGTCACTCCTCGTCGTGCATGAATTGTGGCCACCAGCAGCCATTTATAGGCAGAGAACTGATTTGGCGAGACGGCCAGCGACAGTCCATCGAGAATGGAAGAGGGCTACGTGCAGAAAATATCTTTGACGGCGTTGATGCGTCACCAACTGGAGATCGCCAAAGGCGCGTCGAGTGGGCGCAGCGCCCGTACTGTCTACGGCGGCCACGAACATATCCTTCGGCAAACCATGATTGCATTGCGCGCGGGCGCTGAGCTCAACGAGCATGAGAATCCCGGAGAAGCCACCCTGCAAGTGCTCCACGGACGAGTGACCCTCATTGCTGACAAGGCCCGCTGGAACGGTTCGCCCGGCGACCTCATGTTCATACCTGACGCCCCGCACGCGCTGGAAGCAGTCGAAGACTCAGTGGTGGTCCTGACGGTGGCGAAGCGGCCATGAACCGGTCCTCAACGACAAGCCATGACACTGTGACGGAAAGGCAACATGACTGCTGAGGACCACCCCACAGAAGCACCAACCGACGACGAAGACAATTCGGGTTGGGTGAGAATCGACGAGGCACGAACTCTTGACGACGAGTCTGCGATCCACCTCGACATCGGTCGACATGAGATCTGCCTTATTCGTAGTCTGGGCAGAATCCATGCCATTCGCGACGAATGCACTCACGGTCAGGTGCTTCTATCCGAAGGTGACGTTGAGAGCGGCTACGTCGAGTGCTGGCTGCACGGCTCCCGATTCGACCTGGACACCGGAGTCCCCACGGGCCCGCCAGCCACCGAGCCGGTCGCCGTCTATCCCGTTCGCATGACCGACGACGAAATCGAGGTTCGTCTGCCCACCTCGGACGACTGACTCTTTAACGCGCACCCTCGCCTCAGTTGTCCCTCCGGGTGAAAGTCATTCGCGCGGGGCTGATTGCAGCCTGCGAGATCTCCGGGCACTCAGCAAGGGGTCATCTGCCCACAATTCCTTCCCAAGCCCCTGTTTTCAGAGGTGCTAATGTGAAGACTGCGACCCTAGAATTCATGGGTCAGGCTCCTCACCTGCGACGCAGGGAGATTCTAAGTCTCTCTGGCCCACAATCACCCAAGGGTAATTGTCTCGTCAACATGACAGTCCAGCTCCGCAACATATACGCTGAACTCATATGCACACCAGTACTCTCACAGTACTGACTTGGGCTCTCGTCATCTCATCGGGTTCCCACGATCTCAGCTCGGCCAAAGGAGCACGACTATGTCATCAGACGAACAGCTGACCGGAACATGGGTCATCGACCCCGCACATACCCGCCTCGGATTCTCGAGCCGCCACGCGATGGTCTCGCGCATACGTGGTGCTTTCAACACTGTCGAGGGCAAAGTCGTCGTCGACGCTGAGGACCTGTCGAAGACCGAAGTGACCATCACGATTGACGTTGACAGCGTTGACACACGCACCCCTGATCGCGATGCTCACCTGCGAAGCGCAGACTTCTTCGACGTCGAGAACTATCCAACGATCACATTCAAGTCCACCGGCGTCGATGAGGTTGAAGAAGGTAGCTACATCGTCAACGGTGATCTGACGATCCGCGATATCACCCGGCCTGTCTCTGTTCCCCTCGAGCTGCTGGGAATCGACCACGATCAGACCGGTGCACTGAGGGCGGGCTTTGAGGGCAAACGCCGCATCGATCGTAAGGACTGGGGCGTGACATGGAATACGACCTTGGACTCCGGCGGCCTGCTCGTCAGTGACAAGATCACTCTCGAGTTCGAGCTCTCCCTGATCAAGGAGTAATCAGCAGCACGGATCGCAATAAGAGTTGGTCAGAGGGCACTCCGTAGTGCCCTCTGACCGCCTCTTCGTCGTTTGCCACGGCTCGTTTGTGGTGACTGTGGTCTAAGCTGCTGACCTATCTGCTGACCTAGCTGCTGACCGCCATCTCAACCACGCTGTCATCTTCCCGCTCGAAGATCCTCAGCAGGTCCGCCTCCGACACCGATACGCAGCCTGCTGTCTTCTGACTGCCGGTGTTGACGTGGAGGAAGATCGCTGAACCCTTGCCCGGCGTGGCGGCAGTGTTGTAGTCAATGACCTGGCCATGGTCGTACGCCGGAGTCTGGTACATGGATTCACCGGAGTATCCGTCGGACTTCTTCTGCATGGTGTTGTAGTTCTTCACTGCGTCTCCATCGACCCAGACATCGTCCTTGGAGACCTTGACGTATTTGGGTCCATGGAACTGCTTCGGTTGCGCTTTCACTCCGAACCCATAGCCCATGCTGTAAACGCCGGAGGGAGTCATGCCGTCACCCTCACGTTTCTCTCCTGCCGCAGCGATGCCGTTGTAGCCGACGTACCCGTCGACACTCATCGCAGAATAGTACTTCCCGTCCCACTTCTCACATGCTCGGACCTCAGCTGTGGCACCGCCGGTGCCCGAGACTGCAATGACCTTCTCCGCCGTCGCGGCCGAAGCGATGGAACATCTGTCGCCAAGGTGATCCGGCTTGTCTGCAGCATTGCCGTCGATCAGCCCCGCGCCGAGTCCTTGGGCGGCCTGAGCCGAGGACCCGAGGAATAAGGCACCAGCGACCAGGACGACCGCGAAGCCCGCCGTCAGCTGGCGGCGCGTTCCGCGCGAGCGTGAATGTGCAGGTTTCATGATTGTCTCCTCATCATCAGATTCTCATCATCGGGGGAAGAACCTCCGTGCCCGTCCAGGTTCTGGTCGGTGCCGCGCCATTTCGCGATGCCGCGCATGACCTGATAGATGATGATCGCCGAGGCTGATCCAAGTGCGATGCCTTCGAACTGAAGGTCACCGGGAGTCCAGGTGAAGTTGGCGATTGCCACGATCAGTGCCACCGCTGCCGTGTTGAGGTTGATGGGATTGGAGAAATCGACCTTGTTCTCCACCCAGATGCGCACTCCCAGCATTCCGATCATTCCGTAGAGGACGGTCGCTGCTCCGCCGAGGACGCCTGGAGGAATGGTTGCGATGATCTCTCCGAACTTCGGCAGCAGGCTCAAGATCAGGGCGATGACGCCTGCACACAGGTAGGCCGCCGTGGAGAAGATGCGTGTGGCTGCCATGACTCCGATGTTCTCCGCATAGGTCGTCGTTCCCGAGCCTCCGCCGGAGCCGGCGAGGACCGTGGAGAGTCCATCGGCGAAGAGCGTACGGCCCGTGATCGAGTCGAGGTCGCGACCTGTCATGGCCGACACGGACTTCACGTGTCCGATGTTCTCGGCGATGAGAACGAAGACGACCGGGAGGAAGAGTCCCAGATAGCCCAGGTCGAATGCAGGGGCACGGAAGGCGGGCAATCCGACCCAGTCGGCCTGTCCGACGGTGGAGAAGTCGATCTGACCCTGAACCCATGCGGCGACGTAGCCGACGAGGACGCCGATGAGGATGGACAGTCGGCCGAGCATCCCGCGAAACAGCACGCTGGTGACCAGGATGGTGACGATCGTGATCACCGCAGTCAGAGGGGCCTCCTTCACCCAGTCCCACGCCGCAGGTGCGAGGTTGAGTCCGATGAGGGCGACGATGGCGCCGGTGACGACCGGGGGCATGGTGACCTCGATCCACCGCACTCCGGCGAAGTGCACGACGATCCCCACCAGCGCGAGAGTCACGCCCACGGAGATGATTCCGCCCTGTGCCAGTGCCATGGCATGGGAGTCGAGGTCCTCTCCCGAGGTGGCTGCGAATCCGGTCACGGCACCGGTAGGCGCGAGCAGAC
The DNA here is from genome assembly GCF_028201555.1 of Brevibacterium sp. BDJS002. Classification (NCBI taxonomy): domain Bacteria; kingdom Bacillati; phylum Actinomycetota; class Actinomycetes; order Micrococcales; family Brevibacteriaceae; genus Brevibacterium; species Brevibacterium sp. BDJS002. Next base: position 2,125,061 of record NZ_CP116392.1, read on the forward strand.
CGAAGGACGATCCCAGGTACGAGGGCATCATGCCCTTGGTGATAAGCAGGAACAGCAGTGTTCCGATAGCGGTGAAGAACAGCGTCGTTGAGGGAGGGAACCCGGTCAGCAGCGGCACGAGGAATGTCGCGCCGAACATGGCGACCACGTGCTGAGCTCCGATTCCCACGGTCCGCGGCCAGCTCAGTCGCTCCTCGGGTAGAACGGCCTCACCAGGACGAATCGTCTTTCCATCCCCGTGCTGCCTCCAACCCACCTTGCCTTTGAAAGGACTGGATGCAGGTGTCGTCTCGTTGGGGGATGCCACCACTTGTCTCCTCATTCGTCCGCCCGAAGGCGGCGACGTCTGTTCGTCATGCGTTCTCTGCCGTGAGCAGTCTATTCGCTTTCGCCCACCCTGCATGAGCCTGCCCACCCAAGCACTGATACGCTATTGAACACTGTTCAGGAGCGGGTGCCTGCACCACACGCTCATCCGCCGTAAAGAGGAGACTGCACCGATGACCAGCTGGTTCGACAACCTTGCCGACTCGATACTCGATGGTGGCGTGATCACCGAGGAACAGGCGGTGGCAATACTGGCCACGCCCGATGCCGACCTCCTCGCACTCGTTGCCGCAGGATCCAGACTCAGACGCACGCATTTCGGGATGACCATCAAGCTCAACTATCTGGTCAATCTCAAATCGGGTCTGTGCCCCGAAAGCTGCAGCTATTGCTCACAGGCACTTGGATCGGCGGCACCGATCCTGAAGTACTCGTGGTTGAAAACCGAAGAAGCGGTGAAGCAGGCAGATTTCGGGATCCGCGGGGGAGCCTCTCGGGTCTGCCTGGTCGCCAGTGGACGAGGACCAGGAAATCGAGACGTGGAACGCGTCAATGACATCGTCACACGTCTCAAAGACGATCATCACGATCTCGAGGTCTGCGCATGCCTGGGAATCCTCAAGGATGGGCAGGCAGAATCTCTCGAAGAAGCCGGTGTCGATGCCTACAACCACAACATCAACACTGCTGAGTCGTTTCACGACACAATCGTGAAATCACACACCTACGCGGATAGGACCAACACGGTCGCCAAGGCGAAGACGGCCGGGCTCTCTCCGTGCAGCGGACTCATCGTCGGCATGGGCGAAAGCGACGAGCAGGTCGTCGAAGCCCTGTTCGCACTGCGCGAGCTCGATTCCGACTCCATCCCCATCAACTTCCTGGTCCCATTCGACGGAACGCCTATGGAGGGACAGTGGAATCTCACTCCCGCCCAATGCCTGCGAATCGTCGTCACAGCACGATTCGTCTGCCCCGACAAGGAGATCCGACTTGCCGGCGGGCGAGAGATCCACCTGCGGTCGCTGCAGGCCCAGGCACTGCACGTGGCGAACTCCATCTTCCTCGGCGACTACCTCACAGCGGAGGGGCAGGCTGCCGAGGACGACATTGCTCTCATCCGAGACAACGGGTTCACCATCATCGGCCAGGAGAAAGGTCCCAACGGCACACAAACTCCCACGATCAGGGCACGGGGCGCGGGCACAGAGCAGGGTGCCAACGCATGACCGCGACCCTGCCGCTTGTACGCGGCAGGAACCTTCTATAAGCCTCAGGCCTCACGCAGCTGACGTTTGAGGATCTTGCCTGCCGAGTTCTTGGGCAGCTCGGTCACGAAGTCGACTCGCTTGGGGACCTTGAAGCCAGCGAGACGATCCTTGACATGGGCCAGCACATCCGCCTCGGTGATCTCGGGCTGATCAGGCTTGGTCACGACGAAGGCGGTGACTGCCTCGATCCACTTCTCGTCGGCGACTCCGACGACCGCAACCTCGGCGACCTGGGGGAGTTCGAAGATCGCATCCTCGACCTGTCGGCTGGCGACGAGAACGCCGCCGGTGTTGATGACGTCCTTCACTCGGTCGATGACTTCGATGAAACCGGATTCGTCCACCGTCACGAGGTCTCCGGAATGGAACCAGCCGTTGTCGAAGGCCTCGGCGGTGGCCTCTGGCTTGTTCCAGTAGCCCTGGCACAGCTGCGGTGACCGGTAGAGGATCTCACCCTGCTCTCCTACGCCGACATCATTGCCCTCGCCGTCGACGACCCTGGTTTCGACGAAGAAGACGGACCGGCCGGCCGATGATGCGTGGTCATCGTGTTCCTCCGGCCTGAGGACCGTGCACAGCGGACCCATCTCGGACTGGCCGAAGCAGTTGTAGAAGCCGAGCTTGGGCAGACGCTGCCGCAGCTTCGCAAGCACCGGTCCGGGCATGATCGAGGCACCGTAGTAGGCCTTGCGCAGACTCTCCAAGTTACGGGTATCGAGGTCGGGACTGTTGGCCAGGGCAACCCATACCGTGGGGGCGGCGAAGAAGGAGTTGATCTCACGTTCTTCGAACAGCGCCAGCAGCTGGTCGGGGACCGGTGCGGGCACAACGATGTTGTGCGCGCCGATGGCCAGGAGCGGGATCAGGAAGACGTGCATCTGGGCCGAATGGTAGAGCGGCAGGGCGTGCACGACCCGGTCAGTGGGTGCGAAGTCGAGGCTCATCAGCGCCGACATGTATTCGTGGACGAGTGCCCGATGGGTCATGATCGCTCCCTTGGGCGCCGAGGTGGTGCCCGAGGTGTAGAGCAGCTGTGCGACGTCGGTGTCCACGACGTCGAATTCCCCGGTGCCGGCCGGCGCTGTGTCCGTGGCGGTGGCCGATTCCAGAAGTGTGGCGAAATCCTTGGACTGGACGCCCGCGCCGGTCGTGGTTGCTGCCACGGCGTCGAGAAGATCGGCATCGGCGAAGACGAGCTTTGCACCCGAGTTGTCCAGAATGTAGTCGAGTTCGTCGTTCTTGAGCTGGTAGTTCACCGGCACGTGGATGAGTCCCGCGCGTGCACATCCGAGGTAGAGGAGAAGGTAGAGATCGGAATTCTTCCCGTAGGCTGCGATGCGGTCGCCCTGCTGCACGCCGAGGCTCATAAGTTCACGTGCAACGGCCGTGACCGCGGTGTCCAGCGCGGAATAGGTCCAGATGCGATCACCGAACTCGACGGCGACATCGGTGCCGAAGCGTCCGGCGCTGCGACGCACGATGTCGGCAACGGTCGAGGAGAAGTGAAGATCGGGCGCTGGTGAATTCGTCTCATTGGTAGTCATGTGCCAAATCTATCGCCGAGCTCCCGTCAGATGTACCCCGGGTCACATTTTCTGGGAGCGTCTCAGGCAATTCTCTGCCACGAACCCCAGCTGAGGTGACGACGCCCGCGACCGGCCAGTGGTGCTCCGTGGTCGTCCGCCGGTCAGTACCGCCTGACCGAAATGTTCGGATGTAATACTGTGGTGGCATGAGATACCCGAAGGTCAGCGAATGTGTGGATGTGTTCGAAGCACTGTGGCCGACGGCCCTGGCGGAGAGTTGGGATTCGGTGGGTCTGGCTGTGGGTGATCCCGATGCGGAAGTGCGGTCGATCCTGCTCGCTCTCGACCCGATGGACGCGGTCATCGCCGAGGCGGTGGTCCTGGGATCTGACCTGGTGTTCAACCATCATCCGCTCATGCTCAAACCCGTGAAGTCGGTGAATGCGTCCACTCTCAAGGGCGGCGCCGTGCACACCCTGATCAGCAACGACATCGCGCTCTTCAACGCTCACACGAATGCGGACTCCGCACGTGGGGGAGTCTCCGACGTCCTCATCTCCCTGCTCGGCATCGACAACGCGCAGCCACTCGTCCCGCACGCCGAGGGGTCGCCCACCGGAATCGGACGAGTCGGTGACCTGCCGACGCCGACGCCTGTGCGCGATATCGCCCGCACCCTCTCGAACCGACTTCCACGGACAACGACCGGTGTGCGCATCGCCGGAGACCCGGCAGCCACAGTCACACGGGTCGCCGTCTGCGGTGGAGCAGGCGACTCCTTGTTCGACGAGGTTCGGGCCAGCGGCGCGGAGGTCTACATCACCGCCGACCTCCGCCACCATCCCGCGACCGAGGCTCGCGATACCGCAAACAGAAACGACGGCCGCCCACAACTCATCGATGTCTCCCACTGGGCCTCCGAGACAGTCTGGCTGACTGCGGCGGCCGAACAGTTAGAGACCGAATTCGCCGAGCGCGGGCTCAGCGTCGCCCTGCAACATTCGGCGGTCAACACCGACCCCTGGGTCGAACGCTATTGACTCCCTGCCCACGCCCCCACACGCTTCGCTGACAAGGAACCAACAATGCTGATCACCGCCGAACAACGCACCGAACTCGAATCGCTCATCGAACTCGCCTCCCACGGACGTGCACTGCGACACGAACACGACAACCCGGCTCAAGCCTCGGCGCTGAAGGACCTGGTCTCCCAGCACAAGGAACTCGAAACCAAGAAGACAGAAGCCGCCGAGGTGGTGGAGAAGTTTCGCGCAGAGGTCGCCGAACATGCAGCAGCCATCGAGACTCAGAACTCTCAGATCGCGAAGAAGACCGTCGAACTCAACGACGGCACCGGCCTGACCAGCCGAGACCTTGTGAATCTGCAGAACGAGATCTCCGGTCACGAGGAACGAGTGTCGGAACTGGAAGAGGCTGAGCTCGGTTCGATGGAGGAACTCGAGTCCGCTGAGACTGCTCTGTCGGACGTTGAGTCCTCTCTCGCCGAGGTGATCGCATCGGGCCGTGCCACGCAGACGGCCATCAAGGACCGCAAAGCGGAGTTGGCCGCACAGCTGGAGGCCAACAGTGCTTCGGCTGCGAAGCTCAAATCCGATCTCCCCGATGCTCTGGTTCGTCAGTTCGACCAGAACGTCGCTCAGGGCGGACCTGGGGCCGCCGTGCTCAGTGGCCCGAATTGTCAGGCTTGTGGCCAGGAAATCAGCGGCATGGCGTGGAAGGGCATGCTGCTGGAGGACCCGAACCAGACCTACGAATGCGAAGAGTGCGAGGCTGTTCTGCTGCGCAAGGGCTGAGACGCACCTCCGCTGGCGACTCAGGCACGTTCCGCTCGAGCCGCTCGTCCCGGTCGAGCCGCTCGCTCAGTCCCGCAGGATGATGGTCAGCGCCGCCGGTCGGTTCTTGGCATGCGGGGTGAACTCGACCTCGTAGGACTCTTCTGCTCGTGATACCAGATCTGCAGAGTTCGCCGGCAGCTCACGATCGTCTGCGAGCAATCGGCCGACGAGTTCGCCGCGATAGTACTTTGCCCAGTGAGAGACAACGCTGCGCTTGGCACCGGTGACCTTGACGGCTCCCAGGGTCACGACCTGCTCATGAGGGCCCGGCCAGGCGGCCCGGTAGTCACTGGAGCGGCAGTCGAGGATCACCTCGGCGGGGTCGACCGTGAAAGATTTGGCCAGAACAGGCTTCCACCAGGACGAGAGTTTGCCCAGGGTGCCCAGGTCCGTCTTCATCGCCAGTCGATAGGCAGGGATTGGATCGAGACCGTTGACCTGACCGAAGAGGGCAGAGAAGACGTGCACACTCCGCAGTCGCTGCGCCAGGGTTTCGTTCGTCAGAGCATCGGCGACGAGGTCGGGGGCGCCCATCGCCTCATAGAGGACACCTGAGTAGGTGAGCAGAGCAGGCGCGCAGGGCAGCGAGTCGAGGCTGACGTTGCGTTCGACATCGGCTGACAGTGAGGCACCCACGCCCAACTGCTTGAGAGCGTCCTTACGTTTGGAGACCCGCTGCAGGGCAGTGAGGACCTTCTTCCGCTGGGGATTGAGGTCGGGTGCCGAGAGTTCTGGCAGATCGAGCGGGGAGCCCGAAGTTGCGGGAGTCTTTCCCTCAGAGGGCGGCAGTAGGATCTTCACCTCACCATGGTAGGCCGCCAACGCTTCGGCCCCGATTCGCCGTCCACGTTAGTTTGATCACTCCCGGGACGAGGCCGCGACGAATGGTCCCGGCGTTGCGGGTAGACTCTTGAACTCGAGGACAGGTCACCAGACGGTCGCGGCTCTCTCACGAGGGCTGAGGAACGTCCGGGCTCCGCAGAGCAGGGATGGTGGGTAACACCCACCCGGGGCAACCCGCGGGCCAGTGCAACAGAAAGCAGACCGCCCAGTTTCGACTGGGTAAGGGTGAAACGGTGGTGTAAGAGACCACCAGGGTGTCGGGTGACCGGCGCCGCTGGGTAAACCCCATCCGGAGCAAGATCAGACAGACGACGTTCGAGGCTGCTCGCCGAGTCGTCGGGTGGATTGCTTGAGGCCGGTGGCAACATCGGTCCCAGATAGATGACCGTCCGTCGAGAAGGGTAACCGACTCGATGACAGAACCCGGCGTATCGGTGGCCTGTCCTCACACAAACATCGTCAGCGCATCAGCTCCGTCAGGGCATCAGCTCCGTCAGTCCATCATCCACGGTGCCGCGCCCCACCGATCTTCCCTGTATCTCCGGTTTCCGAAGAGCAGCAGCAGTGCGCACATGAGATAGACACCGGCGCTCAAGAGCACTCCCACGACGAGAATCGCGATATCGGCGGCGAAATCGATGCTTTCGGCCGGCTCGATGGGGGCATTGCCGTCGGCGCCGATGAGCACGCTGATCGTATCGCCCGTGTCGAACTCTTCGAACCCGTCCTTACCGCGATAGATCATCGGCTCCTCGATCGGTGATCCGTCGGTGTGCTGCAGGGTGTATTCGTGTGTGTAGACCTTCCGACCTCCTGGGTCGGTCGAGTCGTGAACCGTCTTGACCTCGGACGTATGGTCGACGACAACCACTTCAGTGAGTTCGCCGACGCGGCTGATGCCGAGGTCCTCGGCCAGCATGATCGATCCGAGTCCTGCCAGCGCGAATGCCGGCACCGCGAACCAGAGCACCCAACGCCGATCGAGGATCCGGCCGATGCCGACCAGGGCAACGAGGACTGAGCAGCACCCGATGATGATGCCGGCCAGCAGAAGGTTCGGCCAGAGGACGATGATCGCAGCGCCCACAGCCAGCAGAATCACCGTCGCGGCCATGACGATGAGCAGGCTGAGCTGACCGCGAAGACTGTGTGAGTCCATGCTACGAGCGGCTCTTCTTGACCTTCGCCTTGCCGTTGTTGATTGCGAGGATCGCGGCCCCGACGATGCCGGCGTTGTTGAACAGCTTGGCCGGCTTCATCTCGGCACGCGTCTTGATGTGATGGAGGAAGTCCGCATGCGACTTCGAGACTCCGCCGCCCACGAGGATGACGTCCGGGGACACGAGGAGCTCGATCTGCTGATAGTACTGCTGCAGCCGAGCCGCCCACTCCTCATAGCTGAGGTTCTCACGGACCTTGACGGACTCAGCGGCCTGAGTCTCCGCATCACGGCCGTTCATCTCGATGTGGCCCAACTCGGTGTAGGGCACCAGCCGTCCCTGCGTGAACAGTGCGGTGCCGATCCCGGTCCCCAGCGTCGTCATCAGGACGGTATTCTTGCGATGCTTGCGTCCTGCGCCGAACACCATCTCGGCGAGGCCGGCGGCATCGGCGTCATTCATGATGAAGAAGCGACGACCTGTGTGTTCGGAGAGGATCTTGACGATGCTCGAACCGATCCACGACTGGTCGAGGTTCGCCGCGAAGTGCACCTCATCATCGAGGATGACGCCGGGGAAGCCGCACCCGATCGGCAGTGCGTCGAGCACTGCACGGTCGTCGACGATCTCAAGCTCGAGCGCCTTATCAGCCAGGTGTTCGAGGAGCTGCCCGATGGCCTCTGCCACAGCGGTCGGGGTGCTCGGCTTCGGGGTGAGCACTCGCACCCGCTTGAAGGCGAGGCTCCCCGTGGCCGTGTCGACGAGTGCGGCCTTGATTCCCGTGCCGCCGACGTCGACTCCGATGGCGAAGCGTCCCTGCGTATCGTCAGTCATGTCTGTCCTGTCAGTCTTCTCGGGCAATCGGTCCCTCGGCGATGGCGGTGTCCGCATCGGGGAGGGTGAGGATCTCGGCACCGGTCTCGGTGACGACAAGAGTGTGCTCGAACTGGGCGGAGCGCTTCCTGTCCTTTGTGACCACAGTCCAGGCGTCGTCCCAGACGTCCCAATCGACGGTTCCGAGGTTGAGCATCGGTTCGATGGTGAAGATCATTCCCGGTTCCATCACCTCGGCGTGGGCAGGTGCGGCGTCGTAGTGGGGGACGATGAGGCCGGAGTGGAACTCGCGGCCGACACCGTGCCCGCTGTAGTCGCGGACGACTCCGTACTCGAAGCGCTTCGCGTACTTCTCGATGACTCGTCCGATCACGTTGATCTCGCGGCCGGGTTTGACGGCTTTGATGCCGCGCATGGTGGCTTCCCACGTCCGTTCGACGAGGAGTCGGGACTCCTCGCCGACGTCTCCGGCGTAGTAGGTGTAGTTCGTGTCTCCGTGCATGCCGTCGATGTAGGCGGTGATGTCGACGTTGACGATGTCGCCGTCGGCGATGACCGTGGAATCGGGAATCCCGTGGCAGATGACCTCGTTGAGTGAGGTGCACACGGACTTCGGGAATCCCCGATAGCCCAGCGTCGACGGATAGGCCCCGTGGTCGCACATGTACTCATGGGCAACACGGTCGATGGCGTCGGTTGTGATCCCGGGTTCGATGATCTCGCCGACTGCAGCCAGAGCATTTGCTGCGATCCTGCCCGCAACGCGGACCTTTTCGATCTCCTCGGCTGAGTAGAAGTTGTTTCCCCGACCTTCGTCGGCATCGGCGCGTCCGACATATTCGGGTCGCGTGATGCTGCGGGGGACTGGCAGTTCGGCAGAGATGGTGCCGGGCGTGAGCAGGCGAGGCGTATCAGTCATGGTGCCTTCGATTCTAGAGCGGTTGAACCCAGATATTCCACAATTGCGGTGCCTGTCGGTGCGGGCCTGCCGTGGGAGAGGATAATAGAGTGAAAGGAACGGCCAGCGAAGGCCACAATGTTGGGCAAAGGGGGAGTGATGAGCGAACGGGCAGATGTGACCGGTCCCGAATTCTCCGGACTCAGCGACGTGGTGAGCCTGACGAGTGCACCGCAGCAGATCGCAGACCACATCCTCTCCGGCATCGCCGTCGGTGCATTGCCCGAAGGCACGCTGCTGCCCGGGGAGAGAGCTCTGGCCGCCGATCTTCAGGTTTCACGCTCAAGTGTGCGTGCGGCGCTGCTGCGTTTGGAGCGCCTCGGTGTCGTCGAACGGCGGCGCGGACGCGGCGGCGGCACCTTCGTCTCCAACGCGGAACCGACTGCGCTGGCTCCCATGGCCGATCGCATCGGTGAGTTCCATGCCGAACGCAGAAATCTCCTCGATGCCCGCGCGGTCTTCCAGAACAGTCTGGCTGCGACTGCTGCACTGCGGCGAACCGATGAGGAGCTCACCGAGCTTCGGCAGTTGGCGCAGAGATACTCCGAACGCGCCGAGGCGGGGGTGGCCAGAACAGCTGACGCGCAGTTCCATTTCGCCATCGCTCGGGCCGGGCATAACCCGGAGCTCGTTCGCATGGCCATCGACATCGACACCAGGATCAACGCCGGGTTCCGTCACGATCCCTTCTCCCATGAACTCTTCGATCATGCCGTTGCCGATCACGCTGCCATCGTCGAGGCGATCGCTGGTCAGGACGCGCAGGCGGCGGGGAGGCTGTGTGAGGAGCACTTCCGGTCGACGACGATGCCACCGCGCAGCTGAGACCAATCCAGCTCCGGTGCGGCTGACGCTTCCCGCATCCCCTGTGATCTCAGAGGTACCCCCTCACATCGAGGAGCGCCCCTTAACAACGCCGAAGGCCGACACCACAACGATGGTGTCGGCCTTCCGCGTGTGCGTTTCAGGTGATATTCACCGGAACGTGTGCGCTCAGTTCGCCAGGGCGTGTTCGACGGAGACTGCCTCGAGTCCGAAGGCCTCGGCGACGTTGTCATTGGTCACGTGTCCGTTGTGGATGTTGAGTCCACGGGCCAGTGCCGAATCCTTCGACAGGGCCGCGTGCCACCCCTGGTTGGCGATCTTGACCGCGAACGGCAGGGTCGCGTTCGTCAATGCCGCTGTGGCTGTGTTCGGTACCGCTCCGGGCATGTTCGCCACGCAGTAGTAGATCGAGTTGTGGACCTCGAACGTCGGATCGTCATGCGTCGTCGGTCGCGAGTTCTCGAAGCAGCCGCCCTGATCGATGGCGATATCGACGAGCACGGAACCTGGCTTCATGCCGGCTACCATCTCGTCGGTGACGAGCTTCGGCGCCTTCTTGCCCGGGATGAGGACCGAGCCGATGACCAGGTCTGCAGAGGCCAGGGACTTCGTGATCTCGTACTTGTTCGACACCTTGGTGGCGATGGCACCGGCAAAGGTCTCATCGATCTGGCGCAGTCGGGGGATGTTGATATCGATGACCTCGACTGCGGCGCCCAGGCCCAATGCCATGCGCGCGGCATTCGTGCCGGCGACGCCGGCACCGATGACGACGACGTTGGCCCGTTCTACTCCGGGGACTCCGGAGAGCAGGATCCCGCGCCCGCCCGAGGCCTTGAGCAGACTGTGGGCTCCGACCTGGGTGGAGAGTCGACCGGCGATCTCACTCATCGGAGCCAGCAGGGGAAGGCCTCCGGCGTCGGGCTGGACCGTCTCGTAGGCGATGGCTGTGGTGCCTGCGTTCATGAGCGCCTGAGTCAGCGCTTCATCTGCAGCCAGGTGCAGGTAGGTGAAGAGAATCAGATCCTTGCGCAGGAATCCGTATTCTTCGGCGATGGGCTCTTTGACCTTGAGGACCATGTCTCCGGCGGCCCAGGTGGTCTTCGCGTCGGGAGCGATGGTGGCGCCGGCTTCGGTGTACTCATCATCGGTGATGAATGATCCTTCGCCGGCACCGGCCTGAACTGTGACGTCGTGTCCGTGGGCAACGAGCTCGTGGACGCCGGCAGCGGTGATGGCGACGCGGAACTCGTTGTTCTTGACCTCTGTGGGCACTGAAATGCGCATAGCTTTCCTTCTCTCATGTTGCCCCATGGGCAGTTCCAGCCAGTTCGAACTGTGGCTGAGGATACATCTCACTGTATTCCTTAGAAGGTCTGGAGGGCAAACCTTTATATCCAGTATTCGTGACGAATTTTGCGGAATCGGTGGAAAATTGGTCGCCTTGATACGAAATGTTGAACTTTTGTCGCTGACCGACGCAATTAAGACGAACTTTTTGGAGGCACCGACCATCGGGCGACTGGCAGGGACGACCAAGTCATGGCGGCAACGGGCAGAACCGGTAAGCTGAAATCTGTCAGGGATTCACCACACCCGCGATGGAGGGCTCGACATGGGACTGTTCAAGGATATCGACGACGCTGATTCGAAGTACTACTTCAATCTCAAGACCAACAAGGTCGAACGCGGCCTGGTCAGCGATGCGGACCATCGCATGGGCCCCTATGAGACAGAGGAAGTGGCCCAAGCCGCCCTCGAGCGTGCTCAGGCTCGCAATGAGGAGTGGGAAGAAGACGACAAGAAGTGGAACGGCTGAGGAATGTCGCGTCAGGAAGAATTCGTTCTTCGCACCGTCGAGGATCGTGAAGTCCGCTTCATCCGGCTCTGGTTCACCGACGTCCTCGGGGGCCTGAAGTCCGTCGCGGTCGTTCCCGCAGAACTCGAGGGGGCGTTCTCCGAGGGGATCGGGTTCGACGGTTCCGCTGTCGAAGGACTCTCACGTGTCTATGAGGCCGATATGGTGCTCAAGCCGGACCCTTCGACCTTCTCGCTGCTGCCTTGGCGCGGAGAGAAGGAACCCACGGGGAGGATGTTCTGCGACATCCATGTGCCCGGGGGCGAGCCGGCGCAGGCCGATCCGCGCAATGTCCTCAAACGGACGCTGGCGAAGGCTGCCGAGAAGGGCTTCTCCTTCTATGTTCACCCGGAGATCGAGTTCTACCTCTTCCAGACGTCCAACCTCGATCCCGTCAGCGGCATCCTCGAGGGCACGACTCCCATCCCCGTCGACACCGCAGGGTACTTCGACCACGTCAACGGCGGGACAGCCAACGATTTCCGACGCTCGGCAGTCACCATGCTCGAAGCCATGGGGCTGTCCGTGGAGTTCTCACACCACGAGGCCGGACCAGGTCAGAACGAGATCGACCTGCGCTACGCAGACGCCCTGACCATGGCCGACAACATCATGACCTTCCGATCGGTGATCAAGGAGGTGGCGATCTCCCAGGGCGTGTACGCCTCGTTCATGCCCAAACCCCTCAATGATCATCCAGGCAGCGGAATGCACACACACGTCTCGCTCTTCGAAGGTGAGAACAACGCCTTCTTCGAGCCCGGGGCCATGTACCAGCTGTCGAAGACCGGCAGGCAGTTCATCGCCGGAGTCCTCACCCACGCCGCGGAGATCACCGCGGTGACGAACCAGCATGTGAACTCCTACAAGCGACTGTGGACCGGTCATGAGGCCCCGTCCTATATCTCGTGGGGACATCGGAACCGGTCCGCGCTGGTCCGGGTGCCGCAGTACAACTCGGGCAAGTCCTCTTCGGCTCGCATCGAGTACCGGGCCCTTGACTCCTCGGCAAACCCGTATCTGTCCTATGCGCTCCTGCTCGCCGCGGGGCTCAAGGGCATCGAGGAGGACTACGAACTGCCAGAGGAGGCAGAGGACAACGTCTGGCAGCTCTCGGACACGGAACGCCGGGCCATGGGAATTCAGGCCCTGCCGACCAGTCTGTCGCACGCCTTGGAGATCATGGAGCAGTCCGATCTCGTTGCAGAGACCCTGGGCGAGGAGGTCTTCGATTTCTTCCTGCGCAACAAACGACAGGAATGGAATGACTACCGCGCTCAGGTGACGCCGTTCGAGCTCAGCAAACACTTCACCTCGATGTAGACCCATGGCACGAATCACTTCGCGCACCTCCGTCGTCTCCTCGTCAGCGGCCCGCTTCCTCGATGAGATCGATGAGCTCGTCGGCGAGCCTCTGGCCACCGATTCTCGGTTCATCGATCTCCTCGAAGCGACCCCGGATCCCCACGCGGCCGCACTGGGCCTGCTCCGGGTCCTGGAGGCGGCGGGGGAGTCGGCACCTCAGTTCCTGTCCGCCATCCGTTCCGGGGCCGGGGAGGATCTGGCTGAGGACGAACTCGACCGTGCGCTGCTGCGTCGAGTGCTGGCGGTCATGGGCACCTCAGAAGCGATGGTCGACCACCTCGTGCGGCATCCTGAGTCTCTGCCGCAGCTGGTGGAGCAGTCACCGTTCCTCATGATCTCCACCCCGGCGGCTTCGGCGGCAGCGCTGCGCAGAGATCTGCTGAGCGCCGTGGGCGCCGACCCTGATTCACCGGCGCCTACGGCGGACCACCTCGGCGATGAGGCGATCAAGGACCTTCGTCGCACCTATCGCGATGCCCAGCTGCGGCTGGTCGCCGATGATCTCGTCGCCGAGGCGCCCGAGGAGATCGTCGACCACGTGATGGCTGTGCTCTCTGACCTGGCGGCGGCGGCGATGGATGCCGCACTGGCCATCGCCCGGGCAGAGCTCGATCCTCAGGGCACGGTTCGCATTGCGGTGATCGCCCTGGGCAAGACTGGGGCTCGTGAACTCAACTATGTCTCAGACGTCGATGTGGTCTTCGTCCTCGACTCCTCGACGAACGATGAACAGCGCGAACTGGCCACTGAACTGGCCCAACGTATGCGCAGCATCCTCTCCGACGCCGGAGCAGAACCTGCCCTGTGGGAGGTCGATACCGCGCTGCGCCCCGAAGGCAAAGCGGGGGCATTGGTGCGCACCATGTCCGAGTTCACGCGCTACTACGCCGACATCGCAAAGAACTGGGAGTTCCAGGCTCTTCTCAAGGCACGGCCCGTGGCCGGTGATGTGGGAGTGGGCGAGGAGTTCGTCGAAACGCTCCTGCCGCTCGTGTGGGAGGCCGCCAGCAGGCAGGGATTCATCGACGGAATCCGTTCGATGCGTCGTCGTGTCGTGGACCTCATTCCCGCCGCCGAGGCGCCCAGGCAGATCAAGCTCGGACGTGGGGGACTGCGTGACGTGGAGTTCTCCGCGCAGCTGCTCCAACTCGTCCACGGGCGCACGGACGAGGAGATCCGGACTCCGAATACTCTCGTGGCGTTGGAGGAGTTGGGAGAGCACGGGTACATCGGAAAAGAGGATGCCTACGTCTTCTCCTCCGCCTACCGTTTCATGCGCGTGGTCGAACACCGGGTCCAGATTCCGCGGATGCTGCGCAATGCACTCATCCCCGACGACGATGAGAAGCTGCGCATTCTCGCGCGCTCGGTCTTCACCTCGGGTTCACGCACCGGCGCCCGGCTGGAGGACACCCGCAAGGACTACGCGAAACAGGTCACCCGCCTCCACGAGCAGATCTTCTACCGCCCCATCCTCGATGCGGCGGTCGGCGTCCACGGTGCCGTGGTCGATGCACACAATCGCGGCAGCAGCATGCAGGCTGCCGCCGATCGGCTCCAGGCATTCGGGTACCGCGACCCGCAGGGGGCTCTGGCCCACATCAAAGCGCTGACGTCTGGTATGTCGCGCACCGCGCTGGTCATCAAGCAGGTCCTGCCGGCGCTGCTGGACTGGTTCTCAGACGGTGTCAGTCCCGATGCCGCGCTGTTGGCATTTCGTCGGCTCACAGACTCACTGTCATCATCCGGTTGGTTCCTCAAGATGCTCCGGGACTCCGGACTGGCGGCGAAGTCCGTAGCGGAGGTCCTCTCGCTGTCCGGCTATGCCAGCGAACTGCTGCTGCGCCAGCCTGCCGCCGTTGCCTGGTTGGACAACTTCGACAACCTCAAGTCCCGCGATTCGAAGGCACTTGCCGCCGAGGTCGCAGGGCTGCTCAAACGGCATGGGGCAGCGTCGATCACACCGATACGCGAAACCTACAGTCGTGAACTTCTGCGCATCGCTCTGCGCGATGTCCTCGATGTCGGCGATCGAGCCGAAATCCCCGGCGATCTCTCTGCCCTGATGGATCTGACGGTCAGCGGTGCGCTGCAGGCCGTGCGGCTTGACCTCGATGGGCCAGAGACTCCGCCCTACGAGTTCGCGATCATCGCAATGGGCCGCTGGGGCGGAAATGAGATCGGGTACTTCTCCGATGCTGATGTGACCTTCGTCTTCCGCTCCGTCGGTGAGGAGCTGGGTGCCGAGGATAAGGCCAAGCTGAGCAAGCACGTCAACAAGGTTGCCCTCGGGTTGGGGAGCCGACTCAAGGCCAGCGATGCCGCGCAGGGTGTGGATCTCGACGCAGATCTGCGTCCGGAGGGCAAGAACGGGCCTTTGGTCCGTGCGCTCTCGTCCTACCGGGCCTACTATGCGAAGTGGTCCCAACCGTGGGAGGCGCAGGCGCTGCTGAGGGCGCGTCCGGTCGCCGGTGACTCCGGCCTCATCGAAGACTTCACGGAGCTGATCGATCCGCTGCGCTATCCGGTGGAGATGCCGACGAAGTCGCTGACGCAGGTTCGCACCCTCAAGGCACGGATGGAGGACGAGCGTCTGCCCCGCAATGCGGACAAACGTCGCCACCTCAAGCTCGGCCGAGGCAGCCTCTCCGACGTCGAGTGGACCGTCCAGCTCCTGCAGCTTCAGCACGCCCACAGGATTCCTGGCCTGCGCACGACATCGACGCTGACAGCCCTCAGTGTCGCAGCCGAGGAAGGGCTCATCCCCACGGATGATGCCGAGGAGCTGGCGGCCGCATGGCAGCTGGCCACCAACGTCCGCTCAGCCGTGATGCTGTATCGAGGGCGAACCGCCCAATCACTGCCGGAGGAGCACTTCGAGCTGGAGGCCACGGCCCGGCTGCTCGGATATCCGGCGGGTGGCGGTCACGAACTCGAAGACGACTATCTGCGCACCACCCGCCATGCCAGGAACATCATGGAGGAACACTTCTACGGCTTCTGACGCCCGTCCTCAGGCGTCGTTGAACTCCAGGCCCAGCAGCGCGTTCTCAACGACCTCAGGCAGAGCCGGATGAATCCAGTACTGTCCCTTGGCCACCTCGTCGGCTCGCTGGTCGAACGCCATCGCCTGGATCAGCGGCTGGATGATCATGGACGCTTCATGACCGACGATGTGCGCGCCCAGGATCTTGCGCGTTGCACGGTCGGCGACGATCTTCACGATCCCGGGGTCATCGGCCATCGCCCACCCGTAGGCCACGTCGGCATACTTCTGCACCTTCACGCTCACGTCATGGCCGGCCCGCCGGGCTTCCTCCTCGGTGATGCCGACATAGGCGACCTGCGGCGAGGTGAACACCGCACCGGGAACGGCGTGATGGTTGACCTCCCGCAGCTGCGCCTCGGCGCCGCTTCCCGGTGCACCGGCTGCCACGTCCACGGCCAGGTTGTCACCGACGACGGCAGCTTCGTGATTGGCGACGTGCTTGAGCTGGTGCGGCGAGCTGATGTCGCCGAGGGCGAACACGCCGGGAACCGGACGGCCCTGGGACAGCACGCGCTGACGTGAGTCGACGCTGAGTCGCGCATCATCGAGGATGTCGAAACCGGCGTCGCCCACGCGCAGGCTCGTGGTGTTCGGTGTGCGCCCGGTGGCGATGAGAACCGCATCCGCGTCCAGCTGCGCAGGCAGATCGACATCGCCGAGGCGGCCGCTGGGTCGCAGTGTCACGCTCACCTGGTCGTTGTCGAAGCTGTAGGACGCCACCTCTGCTCCGCGGTGGACAGTATGGTTGCGTTCGAAGAGTTCGGTGAACTCCGTTGAGACTTCCTCATCGATGGTGCCGAGCAGACGTGGACCACGGGCGATCACGGTCACCTCGGTGCCGAGTCCGGCGAAGACGTGGGCGAACTCCATGGCGATGATGCCGGACCCGATGATGACCAGGCGTTCGGGTCTCTGGGGAATGCGCATGATCGAGTTGGAGGTGAAGACGGGGTAGCCATCGGTGTCCACCAGCTTCGGCTCGAGTCCTGTGGCCTCGGGGATGACGGGGGAGGCCCCGGCCGCGATGACGATTCGATCGGCTGTGATCGTCTCACCTGAGGCCGTTCGCACCGTTTTCTCTCCGACGAACTCGACGTGTTCGGCGACGACGCTCACATTGGGTTGCCGGTCGCCGCTGCGGTAGTCCCGACCTCCGGATTCGATGGCGTCGACCCGGTCGAAGATGCGTTTCTGCAGCGCGGGCCAATCCACGCCGTGAAAGTCGGTCGAGAGGTTGTAGCGGTTCGCCTCGGCTGCCTGTTCGGCGATTGTGGCGGGATAGACGAACATCTTCGTGGGAATGCACCCGACGTTGAGGCAGGTGCCGCCGAAGTGCCACTCCTCAGCAATCGCCACGTTGAGGTCGGAGAAGCGGTCGTCGAGGAACATGTTCCCCGACCCTGTGCCGATCAGTAGGAGATCGAAATGCGTCATTGTCCATCCCTGTATCAGTTGTGGTCACAATCGAATGCGGCCCTGGTCAGATGCACTGAAGGGCGCCACGGGTGAAACCCGTGACGCCCCCACTGTATTCCCTCAGTCCGTGGCTCACCTGCTCTGCGGCAATCCGCGGGCCCTGGGGCCGTGGCTCAGAGTCCGTAGTAGAGCTCGAATTCTGTCGGAGTCGGACGCAGACGTGCAACGTCGATCTCGTTCTCCCGTTTGATCCGAATCCACGTCTCGATCAGGTCGGAGGTGAAGACGTCGCCCGCGGTGAGGAAGTCGTGGTCCTTTTCGAGCTCGATGAGCGCCTCATCGAGGGAGCCGGGGACCAGCTTGATGTCCTTGGCCTCCTCTGGTGGGAGCTCGTAGAGGTCCTTGTCGATGGGCTCCGGGGGCTCGATGCGATTGCGGATTCCGTCGAGGCCGGCCATCAGCTGGGCCGAGAAGGCCAAGTAGGGGTTGGTCGACGGGTCCGGCACGCGGAACTCGAGACGCTTGGCCTTCGGCGAGCTGCCGGTGACCGGGATGCGGATCGCGGCGGAGCGGTTGCGAGCCGAGTAGACGAGGTTGACGGGAGCTTCGTATCCGGGCACGAGACGACGGTACGAGTTGATCGTCGGGTTGGTGAAGGCCAGCACTGCGCCTGCGTGTTCGATGAGGCCGCCGATGTACCAGCGAGCCAGATCGGAGAGCCCACCATAGCCGTTCTCGTCGTAGAACAGCGGTTCACCGTTCTTCCACAGCGACTGGTGGCAGTGCATGCCCGAACCGTTGTCATCGAAGAGCGGCTTGGGCATGAAGGTGGCCGACTTGCCGAGTTCGTAGGCGGTGTTCTTGATCACGTACTTGAAGTCGAGGAGCTGATCGCCGGCATGCTGCAGGGTCTTGAACTTGTAGTTGATCTCCTGCTGACCTGCGGTGCCGACCTCATGGTGGGCCCGCTCCATCTCGAAACCGATCTGCTCCAGCGTCAGCGACATCTGATCGCGGATGTCGGCGAACTTATCCTGGGGTGAGACAGGGAAGTATCCGCCCTTGAACGGGGTCTTGTAGCCGAGGTTGCCGCCGGGCTCGTCTTCGCCCGTGCTCCAGGCGGCTTCCTCAGAGTCGATCTTGTAGAAGCTGCTGCCCGGGGTGTTCTGGTAGCGGATGGAGTCGAAGAGGTAGAACTCCGCCTCGGCTCCGAAGAATACGGTGTCGGCGATTCCAGTGCTTTCGAGGTAGGCCTCGGCCTTGGCCGCAACCTGGCGCGGATCACGGGAGTAGGGCTCATCGGTGAAGGGATCGACGATTGAGTGAGTGATGACCAATGTTTTGGCCTCACGGAATGGGTCGATGTAGGCCGATGAGACATCGGCGAGCAGCTTCATATCCGACTCGTGAATACCCTGGAAGCCCGTGATTGAGGAACCGTCGAAGAGCAGCCCTTCGGTGATCTCTTCCGTGCCGTATGAGGCCGCTGGAAGGTTGAAATGCTGGACGACACCGGGGAGGTCGCAGAAGCGAACGTCAACGAATTTGACGTCGTTCTCCGAGATGTAGTTGACGAGTTCTTCAGCAGACGAGAACACTTAGTCTCCTAGTTAGGTTATGGTGGTCGTTTGTCTTGACCACCCCCAATCTTAGTTGCAAGCGGGTGAAGTGGTGATGTCGTCCGTGTTTCGGGCATGTTTCCTGAGGATTCGTCCAGGATCGACTTGGGTAAGCTGAGTCCGTGATTAATCGTGATGACCTCGGCTCCTGGCTTGAGGGACCCAAGATCGAACGAGAAGACGGAGACTGGCCTGGCCGGCGTTTGGGCTTGCCGGAGACCGGTTCTCATTCGGTGGCTCCGGCCTGGCGAAGGCTGCTGGGACTGATGGTCGATTGGTTCATGTGCCTGGCCATCGCCAATCTCATCGGTTCGTCCAATCCGTTTCTGGTACCCGGGCTCTTCGCCCTTGAGCATTTCCTGCTCGTGTCGACGCTCGGCTACACGGTGGGCCACCGGATCTTCGGCATCGAAGTCCGTCGCCTCGACGGTCATATGCCTGGGTTGGTCAAGACCCTCATCCGCACGGTTCTGGTCGTTCTCGTCATCCCCGCGCTGATCTTTAACCGCGACAATCGTGGTCTCCATGATCTGGCTGCCGGCACACTCATTCTCAAACGCTGAACAGTTGAGCCGCGGATTCGGTGACGAACAACCTCGGTGACGAACAACCTGGGTGACGACCTGGCTGGGGCGAGGACTGGATCGACCGAGAGCCGAAAGCAGTAAGCGCACCGTCCAGGTACGGCAGAGGGCACCGACTCATTCGAGTCGGTGCCCTCTGCTTTGTGTTCAAGACTTGAAGTCTTCGCGCAACCGGAGGACTGTCGTCCCCTGTGGCCGTCTGCTGGCTCAAGTCAGGCCAGGTTGGATCAGCGTCCGCGCATCGCCTTGTGATTCGGGCGAGCCTTGTTCGGATCGATGCCCTTCGGAATCGGGGGACGGGTGCCCTGAGTGCCGAGAGCAGCGAGGCGGTTTCGCACGGCCAGGACCTCGGTCTTATTGAGCTTACGAGGCAGCTTCTGCACGGCAGGAACGACCTGCTTCATCTTCAGCTGTCCCTCTTCGTTGCCACCCTGGAACGTATGGACCGGGACGTTGGGCAGAATGCGCTCGTGACGCTTCCTCTCCTTGGCCAGCAGTTTCGCACTGCGTCCCTTCGGTCCTTCGCTGAGCAGAACGACACCCGCACGACCCGTTGACCGAAACACGAGGTCACGGCTCTTCGGATCGATGGCGATGGGCTTGTCGTCCATCAGGTAACCGCGGCGGGCGGTGTTGAGGACGGCGCCGAAGGCTCCGGGCTGACCATCCATCTGTGCGAAGGCGGCAGTCTCAGCGAACCGACCGAGCATGAACATGCCGAGGAGCAGACCCACCATGAAGCCGAGGATCGTGGTGAAGACCGCTCCACCGAACAGAAGCCCGGCCAGCAGGCCGAGCAGTGTGCAGCCGAGGATCGCTGCGGCCAGCAGCCACGGAGTGGCCTTATTGTGTTTGGCCGACAGCTCATAGACCTGCTTCATCTGCGCCAGACGGCCCGGCTTCTTGTTCGGGTCCTTGGGCTTCCGGCGGAAAAGTCCCTTGCGCGGTTCTTCGCTCATGCTCTCACTTGCTCTTGAATGGCGTGTCGACGTCGAGGCCGGGCCTCAAACGTTCTCATTGCTCAGCAGTCAAGTCTACCTCTTCGCCCGGACCGAATGTATCCACAACGGCCTGAGCCTCCTGCTTCGCGGGAGTGTGCTTGTCCAGGTGCGAGAGATGGGCTGGGATCTGCTGTCCCCGGTGGCGCATCGCGGTTGCCCACAGGCGGCCGGCACGGTACGAGGAACGCACCAGCGGACCAGACATGACACCCGAGAATCCGATCTCCTCCGCGGCATCGCGCAGCATGACGAAGTCGGCAGGTTTGACCCACCGCGTCACGGGGTGGTGGCGAGGCGAGGGACGCAGGTACTGGTTGATCGTGATGAGATCGCAACCTGCCTCGTGGAGGTCGCGCAGAGTTGCGATGATCTCGTCATTCGTCTCACCCATGCCCAACATCAGGTTGGACTTCGTGATCAGACCTGCATCGCGGGCCTGAGTGATCACGGACAGAGACCGTTCATAGCGAAATGCCGGACGGATGCGCTTGAAGATCCGGGGGACCGTCTCAACGTTGTGAGCCAGCACCTCAGGACGAGAGGAGAAGACTTCGGCGAGCTGATCCGGCTCGGCGTTGAAGTCCGGGATGAGGAGTTCGACACCGGTGCCGCTGCCGTCGGAGTAGTCGAGGTTGTGGATCTGGCGCACAGTCTCCGCGTAGAGCCATGCACCTCCGTCCTCAAGGTCGTCGCGGGCAACGCCGGTAATCGTTGAGTAGCGCAGTCCCATCTCGCTCACCGAGGCGGCCACACGACGGGGCTCGTCGGCATCGAAGTCGGCAGGCTTGCCGGTGTCGATCTGACAGAAGTCACAGCGCCTGGTGCACTGCTCGCCGCCGATGAGGAACGTCGCCTCACGGTCTTCCCAGCATTCGAAGATGTTGGGGCAGCCGGCTTCCTCGCAGACCGTGTGCAGCTCCTGCTTGCGGACCAGCGACTTCAGAGAGGTGTATTCGGGTCCGATATGGGCCTTCGCCTTGATCCAGGCGGGCTTGTCTTCGATTGGCGTCTCTGAGTTCCGTGCCTCGACACGGAGCATGCGGCGGCCTTCTGGCGCTATGGTCACGTCAATTCTCCTAGGCTGTGATGTGGTTGTGCAGGATCTCGTCAAGGCGGTTCGCGACATCCTCAGGTGTCACGTTGCGGCCGAGTTCTGCACTCATGGTCGTGGTGTCGGCGTCCGCGATACCGCAGGCGATGATCGATTCGTAGGCAGCCAGGTCGTTGCTGCAGTTGAGTGCCAGGCCGTGCATGGTGACACCTTCGTGGATGCGGATGCCGATGGCCCCGATCTTCCGGTCGCGGCGGGTTCCGTCTCCGAGGATCCAAACTCCTGCGCGTCCCTCAACGGTGGTGGCTTCGATGTCGTATTCGGCGAGGAGTTCGATCATCGAGTCCTCGAGCTGCGATACGAAGAGCCTGACCTCTTTGGGATCGTGGAGTTTGTACACGAGGTAGGCCACGAGCTGGCCCGGACCGTGCCAGGTGATCTTCCCTCCACGATCGACGTCGACGACCTCAGTGCCGTCGGTGGGTCTTTCATGGTCTTCCGTGCGTTTCCCGGCCGTGTAGACCGGTGGATGTTCGAGCAGGAGAACCGTAGATTCGCGATCTCCAGCGAGCACTTCTTCGTGGTATCTCTTCTGCAAGTCCCAGGTTCGCTGATAATCCGAATAGTCGGGCGCGAAACCCAGCGTTTCTGTGACCAGAGGCATGCACCCAGACTATGTCTCTTGTCCCGGGGGTTCAATTTCAGAGGAGATGAGCCTCGACACCTTTGCGCACCCCACGGCTATTGACATACGGACCAACATCAAACAGTATTAAATGCACACAAACACTACTGAACGTTTCTGATGAAGCCACGCAATCCATCGACGGAGATGACGAACAATGACGTGGGAACTCCAATCACCGGTCTCTGATGACATCTACCGACTCGTGAACGAACAGGGCCGGACGCTGTGGGGAGTCGCCCATCGAGGCTTCGACGTCGATCACCCTCAGGCTCTCGGCTTCGTCGAAGTCGCTCTGCCCAGCGGCCCCACCTCTCTTCTCCTCGTCGAACCATTCGCCGGCGGGTTCGTCCTCGATGCCGTCCGCTCCTACCAGGGACTGGTCGAGGGGGAGCTGCGTACGCTCTTCCTCGGGATCGTCGACGAACTGCTGTCCAGCAGCGATGCCCAGTCTCGGCTCTGCCTCGAATGCATCGGACTCGATGCCGATGGACACCCGCGGATCATTCCCGGAATCAGCCGTACCCAGTCATCATCGATGCGCTTCGCCGTCGGAGAGATGATCTATCACGCGGCGTACGGTCGTCCGTGGGCGCAGAGTCCACTGCCGGTCACCGTTGCACTCTCCGACTTCTCCCAGCCCGTTCAGACCTTGGTGGCGCAGCTGTTGGACGAATCAGTCTCGGATACCGGCCTGTCCGCCACCCTCGCCGAGGTGAGCGGAACTCTTCGTCGAACCGGGACACCGAGTGCCCTTCCGCTTTTGCCTGCCGAACGCGATCTCGATCCCGGGTTGGCGCTGACGGCTCGGCTGCGCGCGGCCAAGGCACCCGGCGCCGATACTCGTTCCGCGCCGAGAGCGCTGCCTGAGCCTCCCGCGCCCACCACGGATTCCACCCGGTCGGTTGAGACAGATGGCGCGGCTGGCCGCCTGCGAGCCGCCAGTCGCGACCACGCTCGCAGGAAGGGGCAGAGAACGCGTCGCAGCCGTCGGAGTCGAGGGAGTCCATCCTGGTTCAGGCTCGTCACCTCGTGGCTGGCAACGAACAGGTCCAGCTTGGTCAGACGACTGTCTGAAAGAGATCAAAGTGAGCGAAGGTGGAGGTTCGGCACACGCACCTGGGCCATCCTTGCTGTGAGCCTCACGGTCATCGGAGGCTTCGTCATGGTCAGGTCATGGAGTTCGGGGGATAGTCCTGCCTCAGTCAGTTCCACTCAGGGGACTGGTGCCGAAGCCGAGTCGAAGCCCTCCCACGAATCGACCCCGTCTCCTGCGGAGAGTCCGAATCGAGACTCGGACCTGGACCAGGGTGGTGTGGATCGGCTCTCCGAGACTCAGATTCTCGACCTCCTGGAGGATCTCTGTCAACGGCGCTCGGAGGCACTGAGCTCTGGGGACGACCAGGCCCTGGCGGCACTGACCGTTCCCGACTCGGCGGCCGCAGCCGCCGATGAACTGCTCGACCTGCAGGCCTTCGTCGGCAATGCCTACACGATCGAAGTCGATGACCTCGTCATCACCAAGCAGACAGAGACACGCATCCTCGTTGACGCGCAGATGTCGACGAAAGTGACCGTCGACGGCGAGATCTCAGACTTCGAGCCCACCCAGGTCGAGTTCGAGCTGGAGTCCCACACCGGCGAATGGAAGATCGGCACAGTCACCGAGATCGAAGACTGAACAGTCGCAGCCGCTGGGAACATGGAGAAGGGCCGGTCACAACTGTGACCGGCCCTTCTCGCCCCTTTGGTGGGTCTCGCGACTCACCGAGAGAGACAGCTCATGAAGCGACTCAGAGTTCGAGGTCCGCTTCGAAGTTTCCTTCTTCCAGACGAGCCTTGATCGTCTGCAGGAATCGTCCTGCATCCGCGCCATCGACCAACTGGTGGTTGTAGGTCAGCGGCAGGTAGACCATGTCACGGATGGCAATCGACTCTTCGCCGTCCTCAGTCTTGACGACGATCGGGCGACGCACGATCGTACCGGTGCCGAGAATACCCATCTGCGGCTGGTTGATGATCGGAGTGTCGAACAGTGCTCCCACCGAGCCGATGTTGGTGATGGTGAACGTTCCGCCGGACAGTTCATCAGGCATGATCTTGTTGTTGCGGGTGCGGTCCGCAACATCGTCAATGGACTTCGACAGCCCCGCGATACTCAGGTCACCCGCATCCTTGATCACAGGAACCAGGAGTCCGCGTGGGGTGTCCACTGCGATCGCCAGGTGCTCGTGGTCGAAGTACGAGATCTGCTGAGATTCCAGATCGTACTGTGCGTTGACCTTGGGGTGCTGCTTGAGAGCCTCGACGACTGCCTTGCCGAAGAACGGCAGGTAGGTCAGCTTCGAGCCGTGCTTGGACTGGAAGGCCTCTTTGTTGGCCTTGCGCAGCTTGACGACGCGGGTCATATCGACCTCGACCACCTGGGTGAGCTGAGCCGATACCTCGAGGGATTCGCTCATCCGCTTGGCGATGGTCTGGCGGATGCGAGAAGCCTTCTCCGTGGTGCCGCGAAGCTTGGCGGCCTCCTCGGGGATCTCGAGCTTGAACGGCTCCTTCGCGCCGCCGGCTGCTGGAGCAGCAGACCCTGCCGGAGCAGACGAACGGTTGGCCGCTGCGGCCACGACGTCCTGCTTGCGGATGCGTCCACCCACGCCGGTGCCGGTGACCGAGCTCAGATCGACACCCTCATCGCGTGCCAGGCGGCGCACGAGGGGAGTCACATATGCGGCATTCTCACCGACGGTGTCAGCAGCGGCAGGAACCGATGCAGATCCTTCGGACTTCTCAGCAGGCTTCTTCTCGTCAGGCTTCGAAGCGGCCGGGGCAGAAGTCTCCTGCTTCGGTGCCTCTTCTGCAGGCTCAGACTTCTCGTCTTCGGCCGGAGCCTCTTCCTCAGCAGGCTCCTCAGCTGGTTCTTCGGCCGGCTCTTCCTCTGCATCAGAGGAAGACTCGGCTTCACCCGAACCGGAATCTGTCGATCCCGAGTCGGAGGACGAAGGAGCGCCGGAGCCGACGCGAGCCAATGGCTCGCCGACCTCGACTGTCTCGTCCTCTTCTGCCAGGTGTGCCTGCACGATGCCTGCCACGGGGGAGGGCACCTCGGTGTCGACCTTGTCGGTGGACACCTCGAGGAGAGGCTCGTCGACCTCAACCTCTTCGCCGACCTCCTTCAGCCAACGAGTCACAGTGCCTTCTGTCACGGACTCGCCCAGCGCCGGCATGGTGATCTCCGTGCCTTCGCCTTCGGAGCCTGACGAGGCCGGTGCTTCAGCTGCTGGTTCGTCTGCTGAGTCCGCGGATGATTCCTCGGCCGCCTCGGTCTCCTCTGCCTCTGCGGGCTCGGGAGCTTCGGCCGCTTCAGAAGAATCCTCGTCATCGGAGTCATCTTCCTCAGACGAGGCCGCGGAGTCCGATCCGCTGCCGTCGCCGATGTAGGCAAGATCTCCACCGACTTCGACGACATCGTCTTCGTCGGCCAGGATCTTCTCGAGAACACCTGCGTAAGGGCTGGGGATCTCTGTGTCGACCTTGTCGGTCGACACTTCGAGCAAGGGCTCGTCTACTTCGATTTCTTCGCCGACCTCTTTGAGCCAGCGGGTGACTGTTCCTTCGGTCACCGACTCACCGAGAGCCGGCATCTGCACGGAATTCGACATGTCTTTCGTCTCCTCGGATCTTAAGAGTGGAAGTGCAGGGGTTTGCCGGCCAGGGCCAGGTGGGCCTCGCCGAGTGCTTCATTCTGCGTCGGGTGAGCGTGAATGAGTTGCGCAACTTCCTCTGGGAATGCTTCCCAGTTGATGATCAGTTGGGCTTCACCGGCCTGTTCGCTCAGTCGAGCGCCGATGCCGTGGATGCCCACAACAGGTCCGTTCTTCTCGCGGATGACCTTGATCAGACCAGTGGTGTTCAGGATCACGGACTTGCCGTTTCCACCCAGGTTGTATTCGAGGGACTCGACACTGTCGGCGCCATACTGCTCTTCGGCCTGCTTGGACGAGAGTCCGACCGAGAAGATCTCGGGTTCGCAGTAGGTCACGCGGGGGATGCCGGATTCCAGAACGGGAACCGGGTTGAGCCCTGCGATCTCCTCGGCGATGAAGATTCCCTGACCGAAGGCACGGTGTGCCAGCTGCAGGCCGGGAACGATGTCGCCACAGGCGTAGATATTGCCGACTCCGGTGTGGAGACGCTCGTTGGCCAGGACGAATCCGCGGTCCATCGGGATGCCCTGCTCTTCGAAGCCGAAGCCGTCGGTGACCGGGCCACGGCCGACAGCCACGAGGAGGTACTCGGCTTCGAGGATCGATCCGTCTTCGAGGGTGACCTTGACACCGTCGGCGGTCTCTTCGACGCCCTTGAACATGGTGCCGAGCTTGAAGCCGATCTTGCGCTTCTTGAACGCGCGCTCCAGGTTCTTCGAGATCGTCTCGTCCTCGTTGGCCACGAGGTGCTTGAGTCCCTCAACGATGGTGACCTTCGCTCCGAACGACGACCACACGCTGGCGAACTCGACGCCGATGACGCCGCCGCCGAGGACGATCGCCGATTCGGGAACCTTGTTCAGCTGCAGAGCTTCGGTACTCGTAATCACGCGCTCGGTGATGTCGAGGCCGATGGTCTTCGACGTCGAACCGGTCGACAGGAGAACGTTGGTGCCGGTCACGGTGTGCGTGCCGTCTTCACCGTCAACCTCGACCGTGTCTTTGCCGGTGAGTTTTCCGGTGCCGAAGTACGTGTCGATTCCACGTGCCTTGACCAGGCCCTGCAGGCCCTTGTAGTTGCGGGAGATGACATTGTCCTTGTAGTCAAGAACCTTCTCAATGTCGATGCCCTTGAATTCGACGTCAATGCCGAAGTTCGACGATTCCTTCGCCGTGTCGGCGACTTCTGCAGCGTGCAGAAGCGCCTTGGTCGGAACACAACCGCGGTGCAAGCATGTGCCGCCAACCTTGTCGCGTTCGATCAAAGCAACCTTCATGTCGAGCTCTGCAGCGCGCAGTGCGGCAGCATAGCCGCCGGTTCCGCCGCCCAGAACGACAAGGTCGTAGGTCAATGAGTCACTCACGGATTACTCCTCGTAGCTGTGAATAAGCCTGCCGTACGCAGCTTTCCTTCTATCTTTCCACTTTTCTCGCCAAGGGCGAAAGCACACGCTGTCTGTTTGGACACAGGTGTGGATGATCACGTCCACATCGACAACGCGTAGAACTTGTTTTGTCAGTTCACCTGCTTCGCTGCCTGGACGAGAGTCCGGACTGCTGCCCCTGTGGCAGCGATCGGCGTGTAGCCGAATGCGGAGCCCGTGTTGAAACTCGGTCCGGCGATGTCGATGTGCGCCCAGTTGGCCTTCTCGCCGACGAATTCCTGGAGGAAGGCGCCGGCTGCGAGCATTCCGCCGGGTCGGGGACCGGAGTTCTTCAGGTCCGCCGCGTTCGAGTCGAAGCCGGAGAGCATCTCCTCGGGGATGGGCATCGCCCACATCTCCTCGCCGGCCTTCGTCGCCGAGGCGGTGATGAGGCTGCGTGCCTTCTCCGCTCCCATGACTCCGGAGGTGCGATTGCCCAGTGCCACGACCTGTGCACCTGTCAAGGTGGCCACGTCGATGAGGAGGTCGGGGTTCTCCGCGTCGGCGTCTGCCAGCGCATCGGCGAGGACCAGACGGCCCTCTGCATCGGTGTTGGTGACCTCAACGGTCTTGCCGCTTCGCATGTGCAGCACATCACTGGGGCGGGTGGCCGACGAGCCTGGCATGTTCTCGGCCAGCGGCAGCCACGCAGTCGCCCGGACCGGCAGTTCCAGGTCTGCGATCGCGAACAGGGCCTGAACCACAGCGGCGGCACCTGCCATATCGGACTTCATGTCCTCCATGCTCGCTGCCGGCTTGAGGGAGATTCCGCCGGAGTCGAAGGTGATTCCCTTGCCGACGAAGCTGACATGGCGTTCGGCGCCCTTGGGGGAGTACTCGACCTTGACCAGGCGCGGTCCCCGGGTCGAGCCCTGACCGACGCCGATGATTCCACCGTATCCGCCTGCCTTGAGTTCCTTCTCGCCGAGGACACTGACCTTGAGCTTTCGCTCCTTGCCCTGGTCTTTGACGCGCTGGGCGAAGGACTCGGGGTAGAGGTCGAGGGGAGGCGTGTTGACCAGATCGCGGGCACGGTTCGTCGCTGCGGCGATGATGGCGCCGGTGGCGTGCGCGGCCGAGTGCTCCTTGCTCTTGGGCCCGAGGATGGTCACGGTGCCGGGCACCTTGTCTGAGTCCTCGCTGCGGTAGTCGATGAACCGGTAGGCACCGAGTGCGGCACCGACGGTGACAGCTTCGATGGCTTCGGCGCTCAGTGCCGGAAGGCCCACGGCGATCGAATCCACACCGTCGAGGGCGCGCAGGGCATTGCCTGCGGCGCGACGCAGCACCTCGTGTGACTTTGCTGCGGCGTCAGTGCCGCGTGCTGTGGCGTCGAAGTCACCGAGTCCGACTAAGAGGATGCTTGTGGCGGAGAACCCTTTGGGAGCGGCCACGCGGGCCGTGGATCCGGCCTTGCCGGAGAATTCGATGGCCCGAGCCACGTCTTCCAAGGCTGTTCGTGCGGACTTTGCGGTCTCGAGCCCGAGAACCTTGTCGTCGGCGACTCCCAGCACCAGAACGGAAGCGGTGGCTTTCACGAGGGTGGTCGAAGAGTAGCCGGTGGGCGTGGATGCACTGGGCATATATTCCCTTTCATCGTCTTTGAACGTTGAATCGATCCTAATGCCATTTCGCGGGGGATGGATAAACGGCGACCGTTCTGAGCAGGGATCTGCGTGAATTCCTGATGTCAGCCAACTATCCCGTCTGACGTTCGGGTCACCGCCTGGCATATTCTGGTGGGTGTGTACTCACTTATCTTCAAACTCTTCTTCGCCCCTATGGATGCCGAACGTGCACATCATGTGTCGTTCACAGCGCTGAAAATCCTCGACTCCGTCCCCGGTCTGGGCCGTCTGCTGCGTCTGGTCCTAGCCCGCGGCACTCGAGACGAGGTGAATGTCCTGGGTCTGCGGTTCCCCAACCGCCTCGGGCTTGCTGCCGGCTTCGACAAGAACGGTGAGGGGATTCGCGCGCTCTCGGCGCTGGGCTTCGGCCACATCGAGGTCGGCACCATCACCGCTCATGCTCAGCCCGGCAACGACAAGCCTCGACTGTTTCGACTGCGCAACAATATTGCGCTGCTCAATCGGATGGGCTTCAACAATCAGGGCGCCCGGCAGGCCGCATTCAACATCGAGGGGCAACGGAAGTCCATTGCCTCCCTACCCGCGAGACAGCGACCGCTCATCGGGATCAACATCGGCAAGACCAAGGTCGTCGACGCCGCCGATGCGGTCGAGGACTATGCGAGTTCAGCGCGGTTCTGTGCACCTCTGGCTGACTACCTCGTCATCAATGTCAGTTCACCCAACACTCCGGGGCTGCGTGACCTGCAGTCCGTGTCTAGCCTGGAACCCATCATCGACGCCGTGCGCTCTGCCGCCGCCGAGGTGGTCCCAGCTCCGCGCTCCACGCTCGGTCATGTGCCCCTGTTGGTGAAGATCGCCCCCGACCTCAGCGACGAAGACGTCATCGATATCTGTGAACTGGCCATGCGTGCAGGAGTCGACGGCCTCATCACCACCAACACCACGATTGATCGGGACGTGCTCACCGGTCGGGAGGCTGACTTCGCCCGCAGTCAGGCCGGAGGCATCTCGGGCCGACCATTGGCCCCTCGGTCGATGGAGGTTCTGCGCTTGGTCAAAGCCACCGTGGGTGAGCGCCTCAGCATCATCTCGGTCGGGGGAATCGTCGATGCCAACGACATCAGCGCCCGGCTTGCGGCGGGCGCTGATCTGGTTCAATCCTATTCGGAGATGATCTATTCCGGTCCGTTCTGGCCAGGACGGATCATCCGTGGAGCAAGGTCGAGAACTCTGCTCACTCGGGGTACTGGCGGCGCTTGACCTGTGGCTTGGGCATGCGCAGCGGCCGAATCTGGACGCTGCGCATGATCGCGTAGAACGCCAGGCCTCGTTCGACGGTTCCGAACTTGGCGCGCAGCCGGCCCTTGAGGATGTAGTTGACGATGACACCGTCGAGGATGACCAGCGCCAACAGGCCCCAGACCGCGTAGGTGAAGTACTGCTGAATGGCCACGGGCTGGGTGAACGCCACAACCAGGATCAGAATAGCGGCAGGGATGAACAGCTCTCCGATCGAGAATCGGGCGTCGATGTAGTCGCGGACGTAACGACGCTGAGGCCCCTTGTCACGGCGAGTCAGGTACTGCTCTTCGCCGTTCATCATGCCGATGCGGGCACGGTCACGGTCCTTGCGCGTCTGCTCCTTGGCCCGCTGGTTCGCCACCTTGCGATCCTTCGACACCAGTGGCTGCTTACGCACCGATTCCTGTTGGCTGCGCTTAGGCGTCGGCCGTCCTTTCTTCTGCTCAGCCTCACGCTGCGGGGCAGCATCAGGGCGTGAACCGTCATTGTTCACCGGTCGATTGTCGGAGGATTGCGCATCCTCATGAGTTTTTTTGCTTCCGAACACCTAATGAATACTACCTTTGGAGAATGAGCGAATCGACTTCAGCACTTGACAGTGCCCAATTGCATGCCGAACTCGACACTATTTTCGACGAGGTCATCGACAAACTGACTGATCTTGTGGCGATCCCCTCGGTCGCGTGGCCGAGTTTCGATCCCGCACACGTACGAGCCAGCGCCGAAGCAGTCGCCAGCCTCGCCCGCGACCTCGGGCTCGACGTCGAAATCCTGACCGCAGCTCAGGAAGACGGAACCGAGGGCTATCCGGCTGTGGTCGCCTCGGTCCCGGCACCTGCTGGAGCCCCGACTGTGCTGCTCTACGCCCACCATGACGTTCAGCCTCCAGGCAAGTCTGAGGCCTGGACTACCGACCCCTTCACAGCCACCAGAACGGGGGACCGGCTCTATGGCCGTGGCGCCGCAGATGACAAGGCCGGCATCATGGTCCACCTCACTGCACTTCGTCTCCTGTCGGACCGCCTCGGCGTAGGTGTGACTCTCTTCATCGAAGGTGAGGAAGAGGCCGGCAGCCCCAGCTTCCGCAACTTCCTCGAGACCTACCAGGACAAACTCGCCGCAGATGTCATCGTCGTGGCAGATTCCGGCAACTGGGCGGCGGGCACACCGGCCCTGACGACGAGTCTGCGCGGAATGTGCGCGGTCGAATTTGAGATCTCCACGCTTGATCACGCCGTGCATTCGGGCATGTACGGAGGCATCGTCCCCGATGCGATGCTGGCGATGACTCGCGTGTTGAGCAGCCTCCATGATGAGAACGGCTCGGTTGCCGTCAGCGGGCTGAAGTCGCAGGCCCAGAGCGAGATCGACTACGAGGAGTCGACGATCCGGGACGACTCCGGTGTCCTCGACTCGACTGCGCTCATCGGCACAGGATCATTGGCTTCGCGTCTCTGGACGCAGCCGTCGATCACCGTCATCGGTCTCGACATCCCTGACGTCGATGTGTCGTCGAATACTCTCCAGTCGAGCCTGCGGGCGAAGTTGTCGATTCGACTGGCACCCGGTGACACTCCGGACAATGCCGTCGAAGCAGTCGAGAGGCACCTGCGTGAGAATCTTCCCTTCGGTGCCGAGCTGACCATCGGAGACACGGAGGGCGGCAGCCCGTGGCAAGCCGATATGAGTGATCCTGTGGTGCAGACCGCACAGCAGGCGCTCAACGAGGCCTGGGGGCAGGATTCTGTGACCATGGGCATCGGCGGCTCGATCCCGTTCATCGCCGATCTCCTCGACGTGTTCCCTCAGGCATCTATCTTGGTCACCGGAGTCGAGGACCCGGACGCCAGGGCACACAGCGCCAATGAGTCGCTGTATCTGCCCGATTTCAAGGCGGCCATCGTCGCAGAGGCACTCCTTCTTCAGAAATTGGCACACGGATGCGGGTTGTTGGGGAATAGGTTCGCTGACTATTACGTTGTCCGCGGTGTAGCCTGGAGACAGGCAGGATCGAAATAAGGAGTAACCATGACTGTGACGAACGAAGCGATGGCCACGCACGAGGTCGAACTGTCGAGCACGGCAGCCGAGAAGGTGCGCAGCCTGTTGCAGCAGGAAGGTCGCGATGACCTTCGTCTGCGTGTGGCCGTTCAGCCCGGCGGCTGCTCCGGCCTGATCTACCAGCTCTACTTCGACGAGCGCCAGCTCGACGGTGACGCTGTCCGTGACTTCGACGGCGTCGAGGTCATCGTTGATCGGATGAGCGTGCCCTACCTCGGCGGTTCGACCATCGATTTCGCCGACACCATTGAGAAGCAGGGATTCACGATCGACAATCCGAATGCCGGGGGATCCTGCGCATGCGGTGACTCGTTCCACTGATGCCGAACCGCTGAAACAGACCTGAAAGTCACTGAGATGGACCTGGAAGATCTGCGCGCCGTGTCATACACGGCAACGCAGGCCCAGGTCCTCTCTTCGTATCGGGCCGGACTGTTCCCGATGGGAATCGGCAGTGGCGGCACCGGTCGCATGGGCTGGTGGGGTCCGCGGCGTCGAGGGGTCCTCCTCCCCGGAGATCTCAAAGTCAGCAAGAGCCTGCGCAAATCGATGCGCCATTTCGAATGCAGCGTCAACACAGACTTCGAACACGTCATCCGGGCTTGTGCTGACCCCAGCAGGCCCGGCAGTTGGATCACCGAAGACATCATCAGCCTCTACCTGGGTCTCCACAAAGACGGGTGGGCCCATTCGGTGGAGATCAGATCCGAAGGCATCCTCGTCGGGGGTCTCTACGGCGTCGCCATGGGGTCGTTCTTCGCCGGAGAATCGATGTTCCATACACGGCGCGATGCTTCCAAAGCCGCACTCGTCCACCTGGTCTCTCTCTTCGACGAAACCCTTGACAATCATCCCTCGGAGCCCGGGGCGAAGAACGCTGTCTCGAGCGCTCCCACCTCGATTGATAATGACGATGACCACCACAGATGGCTCATCGATACACAGTGGCAGACCTCACACCTGGCCAGTCTCGGCGTGTCGGAGATCAGCGGTCTCGAGTACTCCACTCGGCTAGATTCCGCTCTCCGCGGGGATCGTTGTCAGGTTATTCTCAACAAATGATCATTTGCATGTGAATTTCTACCGCTTGTAGCGGTACTCTGGTAACTGACATAGTAAGAATTCGTCTTTGGGGCACCCCGAGGCGAATAAGGTTGTGAAAGGCTGCACGTGGATTCTCCGAATCAGGCAGGACCGGGAAAGTCCTGGGCGAAGCGGCTCGGCACTCTGGGCGCCGTCGCTGTACTGGCGTTGTTGTCCGGCTGCACGAAAGAGCAAGTCTCCACAGGATTCTTCCCCGCCGAATCGAAGGGCGCCACCAACCACACCGAGGCATACACCTCTCTGTGGAACGGCGCATGGATCGCCCTGCTGATTGTGGGGCTGATCGTCTGGGGGCTCATCCTGTGGGCGATGGTCGCTTACCGCCGCCGCAAGAACGATCGCGGACTGCCTGTGCAGCTGCGCTACAGTATGCCGATCGAAATCCTGTTCACGGTCACCCCAGTCATCCTGGTTCTCGGATTCTTCTTCCAGACCGTACAGGTCATGGAGAAGACCACCGACGACACCACACCAGGTGAACAGGTCATCGAAGTCGCCGCCAAACAGTGGTCATGGGACTTCAACTACGTCAATCAAGACGTGTACTTCGCAGGAACACAGGCGCCCCTCGATGGCAGTGAGAAACCGGGGGAGAACGCACCGACCCTCTACCTTCCGGTCGACACCGACCTTGAGATCAAGCTCCGTTCACGCGATGTCATTCACTCGTTCTGGGTCCCCGCTTTCCTCGAGAAGCGCGACATGATTCCTGGTCTCGACCAGAGTCTGAATCTGCGCGCTGAGAAGGAAGGCGAGTACGTGGGCAAGTGTGCCGAGCTTTGTGGTGAATTCCACTCGGAGATGCTCTTCAATGTGAAGGTCGTGTCCAAGGACGAGTTCGAGGAGTATACAAAGTCACTCGGCGACCAAGGCAACACCGGTCAGCTTGGCCCTGAGTATGATCGCAACTGGTACCCGAAAGAAGGTGCTGAAAAATGACCGCAACGATCAATCAGCCTACCCTTGACGCCCCTGTTGTTCCGCGGAGCAAGGGAAAGATCATCGTCGACTGGATCACGTCGACCGACCACAAGACGATCGGGTACATGTACCTGATTGGGTCGTTCTTCTTTTTCTGCATCGGCGGCGTCATGGCGCTCATCATCCGGCTCGAGCTCTTCGACCCAGGCATGCAGATCATTGAGACGAAAGAACAGTACAACCAGCTGTTCACGATGCACGGCACCCTCATGTTGCTGATGTTCGCCACCCCGCTGTTCGCGGGCTTCGCAAACGTGATCATGCCACTGCAGATCGGTGCTCCCGACGTGGCTTTCCCACGCCTGAATGCCTTCTCCTTCTGGATGTTTCTCTTCGGCTCGCTGGTCGCTCTCTCCGGGTTCCTCACTCCTCAAGGTGCAGCGTCGTTCGGTTGGACCGCGTATGCTCCGTTGAGCAATACGACCTTTACGCCTGGTGCCGGCGGTAACCTCTGGGTACTCGGGTTGGCTATACAGGGCTTCGGAACCATCCTCGGATCGGTCAACTTCATCACCACCGTCATCACGATGCGTGCTCCAGGTATGACCATGTTCCGTATGCCCATCTTCAGCTGGAACGTCCTAATCACCGGCATTCTGGTTCTCATGGCGTTCCAGCCCCTCGCAGCTGCTCTGCTGGTGCTGGGAGCTGATCGAATACTGGGGTCCCAGGTCTTCAGTCCGGCTAATGGCGGACCGATACTATGGCAGCACTTATTCTGGTTCTTCGGTCACCCGGAGGTCTATGTGATTGCCCTGCCCTTCTTCGGCATCGTCACCGAGATTTTCCCGGTGTTCAGTCGAAAGCCCGTCTTCGGCTACAAGGAACTGGTCTTCGCGACGATTTCAATTGCGGCACTGTCTGTGACCGTGTGGGCCCACCACATGTATGTCACTGGTGTTGTCGCCCTGCCGTTCTTCGCGTTCATGACGATGCTCATCGCTATTCCGACGGGAGTGAAGTTCTTCAACTGGGTTGGCACGATGTGGCGAGGGTCGATCACCTTCGAGACGCCTATGGTCTGGTCCATCGGGTTCCTCGTCACATTTCTCTTCGGTGGCCTCACCGGTGTCATCCTGGCCAGCCCTGCCCTTGATCAGGCGGTCTCGGACTCCTACTTCGTTGTCGCGCACTTCCACTACGTGGTCTTCGGGACTGTCGTGTTCGCAATGTTCGCCGGGTTCTACTTCTGGTGGCCGAAGTGGACCGGCAGGATGCTCAACGAGAAGCTCGGGCACATCCACTTCTGGATGCTGTTCATCGGCTTCCACGCGACCTTCCTTGTTCAGCACTGGCTGGGTGTTGCCGGGATGCCCCGTCGTTACGCCGACTACCTGCCGCAGGATGGCTTCACCTGGATGAACCAGGTGTCGACTGTCGGGGCGATGCTGTTGGGCCTGTCCATGGTTCCGTTCTTCTGGAACGTGTGGATCACCGCTCGCAACGCACCGAAGGTCACGGTCGACGATCCGTGGGGTTACGGCGGTTCACTGGAGTGGGCGACTTCATGCCCACCTCCACGCCACAACTTCACCTCTCTGCCGCGCATCCGTTCCGAGCGCCCGGCATTCGATGTGAACCACCCCGAACTGCTCGAGCACGCCGGGCACGGTGCCGGTGAACCACAACTCGCCGGAGGTGACGTCAAATGAAATCATCGATCTATGTTTTCAACTTCTGCGCCATCTTCTTCGTCGCAGTAGCCGTTGTCTATGGTATCTATACCGACTTCACAGAACTCGTCGGCTTTCCGGCACTTCTGCTCGTCGGAGCGATGTCGGGGATGATCGGCGTCTACCTGTGGCTGACAGACCGGCGAGTCGGTCGACAGCCTCAGGACTCAGAGCATGCTGAGATCTCGGATGCCGATGCGGATTACGGGTTCTTCAGTCCATGGAGCTGGTGGCCCATTGTCTCCGCCGCCGCGGTTGCAGTGTCGTTCTATGGAATCGCAATGGGTTGGTGGATCTTCCCCTTCGGCGCCGTCCTCGGCGTTGTGGCTCTCGTCGGCATTTCGTTCGAACACGATCGTGGAGATCACGCCCACTGATTCGTTCCAGACCGAACACTGATATCGGATAGCGCTAAGGGCCCGGACTCCTTCGAGTCCGGGCCCTCGCTGTACTCACGTACAGTCTTATGGAACAGTCCAAGAGGAGCAGGCACCACACCGGCAAGTTCTTCCGTGGCAAAGAACTGCCAGGCGATCTGCCAGATCGCTGTCACCACCTCGACAACCAGGAGTGTCTGCAGAGCCCCGAGAGGACCAGGCCGGACGAGTGCAGAGCTCAGCGCCTCACCTCGACGAGCCTTCGCTCCTAGGTGTGTGGGTCTGAAATGTCTCGAAGGATCGTAGGCACCCGCCGACTCAGATCCTCGGCAACGATGGTGATCACCCACAGTGGTGGCCATCGGCCCTGACAAGGCTCTCGCCTCTGCTCGTACCTCCTCATCCGGACAGGCCTGGGCCCCTCACCCTGTCTCAGGTGGTAGCCATTGCCCCGATTACGGGTGGAAACGAGGCAATGGCGCGGAGTTTGCGGAGGTTATGACACACCGCATGTAACACCCACTCACACTTGACCGCCGCCAACCCCCGCAACCGGAGCTGCCCGGCCGCTTGCCTCGTTTTCATCTGCCCGAACACCGGCTCCACGATCGCCTTTCGCCGGGCATAATGGGCACGATCGTCGGGTTGTCGCAGCCGGTGGGCCATCGCTTCACGGACAGTCGCATCCGCGGGCACCGGAGCATCCGGGCCGGGAAACGATTCACCGGCACGTTCACGGCCCGTCGCGACCAGCACCGTTCCCGCCAGGTCTTCGGCCGCGGTGAGATTCGCGTTCGAACAGTACCCGGCGTCACCCAGAAACACGCCCGGGTGTTGATCAATGTCAGCCTCAGCGAGTTGATCGACCATGGTCTCGTGCATCGGCACCAGTTGCTGAACGTCTGTGGCCTTGCCGGTGAGGTCGGTGGTAATGATGACCTGAGCGGTCTCATCAACAATGGCTTGCCCGTTGTAGGCATAGTCGAATCCGTGATTGGTCTTCATCATCCGCGACTCCGGATCCGTGAAGTTCCTTTGCGTTTTCGCCTGAGGTACAGCCTTCTCGGCTGCTTCCTCAGCGACGGTGTCCTGTTCCTCGGCGCTGGCGTGTTTCTTCGCAGCCTTGTCTCGTGCCTTCGCCGCTGCCCGGGCTTTGGCCTCGGTCTCGATATCGGCCTTCGCGGCTTTCAGTTTCGCGATACGACGCTGACGGTGGCGCAGTTCGTCCGGGATCTCATCACCACGCTGATCGTGACCGTATTCGGCATCCTCGACCTCATCGGTGTCTTCGGCAGCCGCCAGAAGTGAGTCGACCTCGGACTGTAAGGCTTGAATCTTGGTATCCATCCGGTCATAGCTCATCGCTTTGTGTTTCGAGGCGTTGGCATCGAGTTTCGTCCCGTCGAGAGCGACTCGACCCAGTTGGACCATGCCCGCCTGGGCACACACGGCCAACACTTGAGTGAACAGGCCAGCGACGGCGTTGAGGTGGCGTTTGCGAAACCTCGCCAGAGACCGGTAGTCCGGGGTCTGGTTACCCGTCAACCAGCGGAAGGCGATATCCCGGTGGCAGGCTTTCTCGATCTTGCGGGAACTGGTGATCCCAGTCGAGTAGGCGTAGAGGAGGACTTTGAGCATCATCGCTGGCTCGTACGGGGGCCCACCCCGCAGGTTTTCGTAGGAGGCATAAATGTCGGTCAGGTCGAGGACATGTTCGACGATCTCGGAGATGAATCGGGCTTCGTCATCGCCGGTCAGCCAGTCATCGAGGCTCGGTGGTAAGAGGAACTGTTGGGTTTGGTCGTAGTCGCGGAAGCGTTTAGCCTCTCCGGCCGGACCGCCGACGGTGGCAGCGATACACGTTGCCTGGTGTCCATGGTGAACAGTTCATCATTGCCCGTATCCATTCCACTATTTTACCTGGTCAACCATGCCGACAGGGAGTTTTTCGGGTGTGTTTCCTCATCCGATTCTCGGCAGAGTCGGCGTGTCCTGCTCCATGATGGTGATTACTGACCCACACACCTAGTGCGTGACGACTCGGAGCATTACGAGCTGCTGGACCAATCACCCGGGAGATTCTGCGAAAGTCGCGCTGCGGGACTTCATAGGCCAACAGGCCGCAGCTCGCGACCGGGAGGTCGTGTAAGATTCTGAAAGCTTTGACCCACTCGCTTTCGGTGGCTGCATGTGCGTGCCTGTTGACGTCCTCTCCGTGATACTTTCAGCCTTCACCTTCGGCGTGTTGGTTTACTCGATCTCCACCGCCGGTCCGCCCCACTCACAGTGGCGGCGAACTGCTGAATCTGTAGCCACTCAACTTGTTGTTTGACCTCTCAGGATGGGTGATCAGCCGTGTTCGCGGCGTGTCGTCGACATGGGAAGCGCCACTGCTTGCATGCTGATTGTGTTAGCAAAGACGCAAAGAACGGTGGCTCTTCCCATGGTTATCACCGACGACAACCTCACACAACTGCAGCGACACGGCGCCCGTCGAGACCTCGATACATTTCGGACCAACGTGTATCAGTGCTGCACTCTGCGCTCGGAAGCACTATTCGAACTCGCCGACGCACTGGCATGCTCGACCGGGTGTCAACGGCCATTAGGAATTGCCCACCTGTCGTTAGAAGCCGGACAAGAACGCGGTCACGGGGGCGTCTACGACGCCCTCAATGCCGGGTCCATCGACGAAGACGACCTCGGCAGGGTCTTGGCGCAGGCTCCGATTCCCACGATCCACACGCCCGATGGCAAGGACGAGATCGTGCTGGCCGTGGACGTGTCGAATTGGTTGCGGCCAGCAGCCGGGACGAGTCCCGGCTGATCATTCTGCGCCGTCTATGCTCGGGGACGGGGCCGAGCGGATATGATCTCGGGCTGGCCCGACTCATTCGTCGCGGCCCTGGAAACAGGAGCGGCATCGTGGACAGCGATCCTTGACGCGACCCGCTTGACGCCCGATGCCACAGCCGTGACTGCGAAACAGCTGCTCCGTTTCGTCGAGAACCTCATGGCAGGCGTCGTTGACAAGGCGGCCACTGGCATCCCGGCGACCCGGACATCCTCATCGTCGCCGATGCCGATCGATTAGACACCGTCATCATAGCCTTGAAGCGGTTCGGGGTTGCCCTATTGAACGAGGCTTTATGTCATCGGAGGGGCAGAAATCGTGGCCGTCACTGGGCAGTCCTACTGGCCAGGAGTGGGCATTTCTACTGTCCGCCTATGGGCAGTTTTCCATGGCGACCAACAGGCGTTGTGTGACCGGCGTATCTCAGCCCAGTTTTCCGTCGTGATCATGCCTCCTAGCATGCAACGGGGGTCAATTTTCATCCGTCGCCTAGGGGTCATTATTCACCCGTCGTTGACACCTGCCATCCAAAGCACCTTCTATACAGCTCTTCCAGATCATCACCGACCTGTGTGAGTATTCGATGGTGTGAGCACCACTGACTATTGCGGTTGAGCGCCACCCGATATTGCCTTTCAGCGCCACTGGGTCGTAGCGGTGCGCGGTGGCGCAGGCATCGCGATACTCGCTGTGCAATAG
Source organism: Brevibacterium sp. BDJS002 (assembly GCF_028201555.1). Lineage (NCBI taxonomy): Bacteria > Bacillati > Actinomycetota > Actinomycetes > Micrococcales > Brevibacteriaceae > Brevibacterium > Brevibacterium sp. BDJS002. The sequence continues at coordinate 2,165,060 of NZ_CP116392.1, forward strand.
TTTCAGCGTAACCCCGACGCGAGCGAGTTCGCGGTGGACTTCACTCCAATCAGGTTGGGCGTAGACACTCTCATGCTGGCCACGGCCAGGAAACAGTCGAGCGTAGACATCGGCATCCGGCATCCCCGCTGCCTCGTCGCAGGAGAGCCCCAGGGCATCAGCGGCGGCGATGACCGCGTCGACGGAATGCCTCGACTTGCTCTGAGCGGCAATTTGGCGCCGTGAGAGCCCTTCAGATCGGAGGTGAAGCACCAACTGAGTGTGTCAACCCCATTTGGCCCCACTGTGATGCTTTGATTTGGCCCCACCCCGGCATGTGTGGTCGTGCTTGCTGAACGTGTTGGTCAAGTGGTCACGGTTGCCTCCCGTGCCCGAGTGGTACGCAACCGGTAGGAACTGGTGCCGGTGTTGATGATGTGAGCGTTAAACGTCAACCGATCAACAACGGCCGCGGCCAGACGCGGATCGGCAAACGTCGCACCCCACTGACTGAACGAGGCATTCGAGGCTGTAGCAATCGATGCGCGTTCCTCACGTTCGGTGATGATCTGGAAGAGCAACTCGGCTCCACGAGAATCGAGGCTGACATAACCCAGCTCATCAAGGCACAACAGATCCAGACGGGCATAGCGGCCCACCACCCGGGAGAGCTGCTTGGAATCAGCGGCCTCGGTGAGTTCGTTAACCAGGGCCGCTGTCGTCACGTAACGGACTCTGCGTCCCTGCTCGGCCGCTGCGGTCCCCAAACCGATCAGCAGATGCGTCTTACCCGTCCCGGAATCGCCGAGCAGGACGAGGGGCTCACCAGCATCGATCCAGGCTCCGGTGGCCAGGGTCGCCAACCGGGCCGGGGGTAAGTCCTCGATCACGGTGGGGTCGAAGTCGGCCAGGTGCTTGGTCCGGGGGAACTTCGCCTCCTTAATCCGCCGGATACGGCGGCGGGCATCGCGATCATCACACTCCGCGGCCAGGACCTCAGCCAGGTAGGCCTTGTGGGACAGTCGCTCCCGGGCCGCTGCCTCGGCCAGCACCCCGGCCTGGTCGCGGATAGTGGGCATGAACAGGCTCCGGCAGGCCGTGGTGATCGCGGCCTCGGCGGCCTGATCGCCCAGTGCAGTCACCGCCGGTGTCGACGCCAAGGCAGTCTCGGCATTCATGCTCCCACCACCCCGACCAGCTCGTCATAGGCGCCCAGGCCCGGGACCGGCCGGTCCCGGGCTGGTCCAGCATGGGCCGGGACCACCACCGCCGGTGGCGGGGTCGTGGCCTGGCCTGCCCGGCGGGCCTCGACGGCGACGAGATCAGCATCGAAGCGTCCCAGCCCGGTCGCGACTGTGATGCCGGTGGCGATATCACCGACGGGCAGGCTGCGGTTCAATAACAGCACACCGATGAGCGCACGAGTCCCGGCCGCGTCGCCGAGCTGTCTGCGCGCGCCATCCCAGAACCGCTGATGAGCCTCGGTGAACGCACCGGCCCTCCGGGCCTTCGTCAACGCTGTGGCCCCGGCCAATGCTCCAGGCTTGCGCGACAGCACCTCCAGGTAGTGATCGAGGACCAGGTCTTCGGTGTACTTATGCAGCGACCGGGTATGGACGGCGATCACCGCACCCTCGGCGACTGCGGTGACCGCCGTTGCCCCCAAACGCACCTGGACGCGTCTGCCGGCGTAGCGGGCCGGGACAGAATAATACGATTGGCGTACGCACACCCTGGCTCGGGCATCGACGCGACACGACAGGGTCTGCGTGGCATCGAAGGCATCATCAGGCAAACCCCGCAGCCCGGGCAGCTCCCGGGCCGCCGCGGCCCCAACCGTCTCGATCCGGCCGGTGATCTTGCGATCGTCGTCACCAGCATCGGCGGCAGCCATGAAAGCGTTGAGCTCGGCCAGGGATGCGAACTCGGGCACCGGCACCAGATGACGGCGCCTAAACCGGCCGACCTCACCCTCGACACCGCCCTTCTCATGAGCACCCTCAATGCCGGGCTGGCAGAAGAAACTGTCGAACCCGTAGTGTGACCGCAGACCGATGAACCGCGGATTCTCATCCCGGCCCCGGCCCCGGCCCAACAGAACCCGCACCACCGCCGGAGTCAGGTTGTCATAGCGGATCATGCCCGTCGGGACCCCACCGAGCCGGTCGAAGGCCTGGACGTGACCGTCCAGGAACGACTCCTGAGCCTGGTTGGCGTAGGCGATATGCACGGCCTTGCCCGAATGCGACAGGCGCAGGATGAACATCCACAGCTTCAACCACACCCCACCGATCAGCGCATTGAACTCCCCGAAGTCGACCTCGGCCTCCTCAGCAGGGGCATGCGTCTGCGGGACCTTCACATCCAGAGACTGATCGAAGATATCTCGGCGCAGCTCGGCGACCAGGGTCCGCACACTCGACTCCGCGACATCGACTCCTTCCTCCTCGACAAGGCGCTGCCATACCCGCCGGGCGGTATGTCGCTGCCTACGGGGGACCTCCTTATCAGCGACTAGCCACCCGCGCACCGTGGCTACGTGGGCACCGAGAACCGGGGCCACCCGGGCCGGAACCTTCCGCGGCGGGGGTACCGCATCAGCCAACGCCTGACGTATCGTCCTGCGGTGGACCTTGTACTTCTGAGCCAGCTGTCTAATCGACATTTCATTATCTCTGCGGTCTCGTCGGATATTCTCGAACTGCTCCACTCTCGACATCTCCTTCATGTGCCCCACCTCTTCGTGATCGTCTTGGTCGACATCACGAACGGTACGGCTGGTAGGTCGGGGGTGGGGCCAAATCAGAGGATCATTGTTGCTCCAAGCGGGGCCATTTCAGACTGTCACACTCACCGATCGACACCCAGGAGAGGTGGCGTTCAAAGACGAGGTCAGTGCCGCCCAAGAAGCCGAATATTCACCTGTGCTCATCCCTGGATTCTTCTTGCATCATCTCCCCGAAGCAAGCCTGACGCAACATCGCCACAGCGGCTGCAAGTGCCCCCGACCAAATTGGTCGGGGCACTTTGGTATCCGCGCAGCCCGGTACACACCGATGAACCTCGTCGACGACATCTCGGTTCGAGCCACCCTCGACAGTTGGTGACCTACGCTACTCATATCCTCAGTCTGGATGTCGACTCGCCGGTTCGTCGATGCCCTTCACTGCGCAATCTGAACGGACAGGCGGGGAAGCAGGTTGAGTATTCGATGGTGTGAGCGGAGGCTACGACGTCTCCATTGCTGGTGCTGATTCACCGTCCGGTGCAGGGTGTCGGAACCTCCCTGTACGCCGCAGCTCGGGTGTCGAGCCGGGTCGCACGTGGAATGACCGAACAGATCCCAGCACCACCTCGGTGATGGTGAAGGTTTCAGTATGAACGGTCGACCGTCGCTCGCAGGATGACGACAGCTCAAACACTCAGTTCGAATGTTCAGCGGCGCACGATGACTGTACGACGGAGGGGCCCGACATAAACTGTCGGGCCCCTCCGTCGTACCGTCGATTCGTCAGAATCAGGTCATCTGAACTCGGACTCGATCAGTGACCGAGCTGGTTGTGAGTGTTCGACTCAACCGAATGATGGTCATGGTGTGATGCTTCGAGCTCCTGCTTCGTCACTGGCGCAACACGGTCCTCGAAGAAGAACTTGGAGAGCTTCGCACGGATCTTCTCGAGTCCGGTGATCTTACCTTCCGCATTCGGCTCCGCCGGCGTATAAGTGGGCGACTCAAACGCTGTCAGCTTCCACAATTTGTGCGGAGGCAGCGCCTCGTGACGCTCGAGGAACTCACCATGTGGGAGTCGGATGATCTGGGCCGTCTCCCGTCCGTGCAGTGCGATCTCACGATCCTTGCGCTGCAGACCGATGCACATACGCTTCGTGATCATGTACCCGATGATCGGTCCAACGAAGAACACGATGCGGAAGATGTAGATCATATCGTTGAGTGACATCTGGAAGAACACCGCAATGATGTCACCGGAAGCGGCCGCCCACATATTGCAGTAGAAGATGATGCCTGCAACACCGATGGCGGTGCGGGTGGGGTTGTTGCGCGGTCGATCGAGGATGTGGTGCTCACGCTTGTCCTTGAGCAGCCAAGACTCGAAGAACGGGTAGATGAACATCGCACCGAAGACGCCGCCCATGACAATGACCGCGCTGTTGATATTCAGCGAGATCGGCCAACCTGCGATGTAGAATTCGAGCCAGCCTGGAACAATGCGCAGGAATCCGTCAGCCCAGCCAATGTACCAGTCCGGTTGAGTGCCTGCCGAGACCGGTGATGGGTCGTACGGCCCGTAATTCCAGATCGGGTTGATCGTGAACAGAGCTGAGATCAGGGAGATGAGACCGAAGATGAGGAAAAAGAAGCCTCCGCCCTTGGCTGCGAATGTCGGCAGAACAGGCTCGCCCACCACGTTCTTCTCGGTGTTGCCGGCACCTGGGTACTGCGTGTGCTTGTGCACGACGACGAACACCAGGTGGATACCGATCAGAGCGATCAGCAACGCGGGAACGATCATGATATGGAGGGAGTAGAGCCTGGCGACGATGTCGGTGCCCGGGAACTCTCCGCCGAAGATGAAGAAGGAGAGATACGTTCCGACCAGGGGCAGTGATTTGACGATTCCGTCAATGATTCGTAGACCGTTGCCCGAGAGCAGATCATCGGGCAGTGAATAGCCAGTGAAACCAGCTGCCATACCCATGATGACAAGGAGCACACCGACGATCCAATTGAGCTCACGTGGCCTGCGGAATGCGCCGGTGAAGAAGACACGCAGCATGTGGATGCTCAGCGCAGCAACGAACAGCAGTGCGCCCCAGTGGTGCATCTGACGGATGAACAGACCGCCGCGAATCTCGAATGAGATCGCCAGGGTCGAGTTGTACGCTTCCGAGATCTCGACGCCTCGCAGCGGAGCCCAAGGGCCTTCGTAATGAAGCTCGCCCATCGCGGGGGTGAAGAAGAAGGTCAGGAATGTGCCGGAGAGAATGACGATGACGAAGCTGTAGAGAGCGACCTCACCGAGCATGAAGGACCAGTGGGAAGGAAAGATCTTCCGACCGAATTCACGCACGAGGACAGAGGCCCCAGCGCGCGTTTCAGTGAAGTTTGCTGCTTTCCCGACGGCTGTTGTGGGTTGTGTAGTACTCATGGGTGATTGATCTCCCAGAACGTAGGTCCGACGGGCTCAGGGAAGTCCGACTGTGCGACCAGGTACCCTTCGCTGTCGACCGAGATGGGCAACTGCGGCAGTGGGCGCTTGGCCGGGCCGAAAATGACCTTGCAGTGTTCGGTCACATCGAAGGTCGACTGGTGGCAGGGGCAGAGCAGGTGGTGTGTCTGGTGCTCATACAGTGCGACCGGGCAACCGACGTGGGTGCAGATCTTGGAGTACGCGACAATGCCATCGTGTGACCAGTCCTTGCGATCCGGATCCTCTTTGAGGTCTTTGGGATCAATGCGCATCAGGAGAACGGCGGCCTTGGCCTTCTCATTGAGCGGGTGATCGCTGATCTCTTCATCGCCAATGCCCGATGGCAGCACGTGGAAGGCCGAACCGATGGTGACGTCGACTGCCTTGATCGGGCGTTCGGATTCCACCGATGGAATGCCGCCCGGGTCCTGGATGAGGCGAATGCCTTCGCCCCAGAGTGTGGTGAACAGCTTGTCCCCGGGTAGTGGGCCCAAGTCACGGAATACGAGGACTGCGGGCAGGGGAGCGATGGCCAGTGCCGCGATCAGCGTATTGCGCAGGAGAGGACGTCGGGCGATTCCTGACTCTTCCTTGGCCTGGTGCAGGATCTCAAGGGCAACTGCCTGATCCTCTTCACTGCCACCGATGTCGTGACGCTCATCGATTCCCTCATGATCGCTCATGAGGTTCTTCGCCCACAGGACGGCGCCTACGCCGATGGAGAACATCGCTACCGCGGCACCAAGGCCGATGGAGGTATTGTGGAGTCGAATGCTCTGCATCGTCTCGCCGGGAGAGAACAGGAAGTAGGCGACGATGAACCAGATGGTTCCGATCATCGACAGCACGAACCACAACGCCACTTGGCGTTCGGCGACCTTTGCGGCCTTCGGATCACGGTCGGCGATCCGCGGCTTGTGTTCCGGCAGCCCTGGGTTCGTGAAGCCATTCAACTCCTCGAGCTGGCTGCCGCCGCCGAAGTGGTCTTTCGAGGTCATTGAATTCCCCGTCTTTTCTCGTGGTGGTTACTGAACGACACTGGCTGGCTCACTTCGCCCTGGATGACAGCCATACTGTCAGTCCGATGACTGCGCTGAGTCCGAAGAACCAGATGAAGAGGCCTTCAGCCACTGGTCCCAGCGATCCGAGCTTGAATCCGCCGGGAGAGGGGGTCTCCGTCACCTCTTTGACATAGGCGATCACGTCGCGCTTGTCATCGGGAGTCAGGTTCGCGTCGTTGAAGATTGGCATATTCTGCGGACCGGTCTGCATCGCTTCGTACAGGTGCTTCTCGGAGACATCCGCCAGGTTCGGTGCGTATTTGCCTCGGGTCAGAGCACCGCCGGCGCCGACCACGTTGTGGCACATGGCGCAGTTGGTGCGGAAGAGACTACCGCCTGCAGCAGGATCACCCTTAGACGCATCGAGGTTTTCGTCCTCAGGGACGGCGGGACCGGGGCCCAGCGATGCGACATAGGCAGCGAGCTGCGCAGTCTGCTCGTCGTCGAACTGAGGTTCCTTGGCGCGGGCCTGCGGCCCGTTGGCCTGCAATGGCATACGGCCCGTTCCGACTTGGAAGTCGACTGCCGCGGCACCGACCCCGATGAGGCCCGGTCCGGCCTTCGAGCCCTCACCGTTGAGACCGTGACATGTTGCACAGTTCGCAACGAAGAGCTTCTGGCCTTCATCGATGTCCGAGGCACTGGCCGTATCGGCTTTGGCACTCGAGGTCTGAGTGAAGAGAGCGTATGCTCCGCCTGTCAGCAACAAGCCCACCAAGAGCAGCACAACCAGCGCCATTGGATGCCTGCGGCGATCTGCTAAAAGCTTCACGTGATCGTCCTTTGCTTGAAATTTTGTGAGTCCGAATGGCCGAGCATCTCGAGCCGACTACTGGAGGAGGTAAATGACTCCGAAGAGACCAACCCAGACGACGTCGACGAAGTGCCAATAGTAGGACACGCAAATCGCGAATGTGGCTTCGTGATGGCCGAACTTCTTGGCTCCGTATGCTCGTCCGATCACAAGCAGGAAGCAGACGAGTCCAATGGTCACGTGAATACCGTGGAAGCCTGTGGTCAGGTAGAAGACGGAGCCATAGCCATTAGAGTCAATGGCAATGCCCTCGCTGACCAGGGTGGCGTATTCCATGACCTGGCCAGAGACGAAGACAGCGCCCAGCAGGAATGTGAGGTAGAACCACTCGACCATTCCCCATTTGGCGAGGTTGAACAGTGAACCCGTCCGACGCGGCCGGAACCTTTCTGCTGCGAATACGCCCAGCTGGCAGGTGAACGAAGACGACACCAGAATGATCGTGTTGCCGAGCGCATACGGAATGTCGAGGACCTCAGTCTGAGACTCCCATAATTCCGGCACGACGGATCGAATGGTGAAGTACATGGCGAAGAGCGCGGCAAAGAACATCAGGTCGCTCGCGAGGAACACGATGAAGCCCACCGTGGTCACATTCGGACGATTGACAACCGGATGTGCTGGCGCTGTTTGAGATGCAGTGGCAGTTGACACAACTCCATTATTACTCGTCTCGGGGTGAGTTTTCATCTTTTACCCAGCTTTCGGTGAATATTTTTCTACACGGTGTAGCGAAAACCTTGATTTGGTGCCGGAATCTCGTAGTCGGATCACCGTGCCCCCCGCGTGTCGAAGACAGGATAAGATGCCGCAGGTAAGTTCCATCTCGTTGTCAGAGGTGGTGGAAGTCCCTTAAGGAAAGTTCATTCGGATGACGGAGACACCGCGTACGACAAGCCCGGAAACACAGGATTCCGGGCTCCGAACCACACCCCAGGGCACCACCTATAGCTGGCCCGATCTGCTCATGACGCTCATGCACCAGCAGGATCTCGACGAGGCCGCCGCCGTCTGGGCTATGGACCAGATCATGTCGGGACGGACAGCCGATGTGACAATGGCCGCATTTCTCGTGGCACACCACACAAAGGGCGAGACCGTCGCCGAGATAGCCGGTTTGGTCTCCGCGATGATGGACCACGCCGTGCCGCTGCCGGGTCTTGAGGATTCGGTCGACATCGTCGGCACCGGTGGCGATCGGGCGAAGACTGCCAACATCTCCTCAACGGCAGCGATGATCATCTCCGCGAGCGGGCAGCGCGTCGTCAAGCATGGCAACCGTGCGACGTCGTCGGCCTCCGGCTCCGCCGATGTGCTCGAGGCTCTCGGTGTCCGCTTCGACATCACCCCGGAACAGACAGGCATCATCGCGAAGGAAGTCGGCCTGGCATTCTGCTTCGCCAACGTCTTCCACCCGTCGATGCAGTTCGTGGCGGCAGTGCGTCGTCAGATCAGCGTCCCGACCGCGTTCAACATCCTCGGACCGCTGACGAACCCGGCCCGTGCCCGTCACACCGCGATCGGCGTCGCTGATGCTCAGATGGCGCCTCTGGTCGTCGGCACCTTGGCCAAGCGCGGTCACCAGGCAGTCGTGTTCCGCTCGAGAGACGGATTGGACGAACTGAGCAACACGACGTCAACGATGTGTGGGAGATTCGTCACGGCGAGGTCGAACATATGACCTTCGATGCCCTTGACCTGGGCTTTGAACGTGTCACAAAGAACGATCTGCGTGGCGGCGGGCCCGAACAGAACGCTGAGATCACCCGATCGGTGCTCAACGGAGAGAAGTCAGCGGTACGCGACATCGTGCTCATCAATACAGCAGCGGCACTCGTCGCAGCCGATGAGTCTGCCGTGGGCAGCCTGACCGAGCGGATGGCGGCGAAAGTGACCATTGCAGAGGAAACGGTAGACGCAGGCCTCGGTGCGCAGAAGCTCGACCAGCTGATCGCAGTCTCACACAGGGTCGCCGAGACGAACCGTCCCTGATTCCTGCGCGTGGAAATTGGCCCCGGTGCGGGGGAGCGACCAAGCTCCCCGCATCGAGGTCAGAGTCGCCGACTGCAGCCATTGGGACAGGAGCCTTGTCTCTTCCGCCAGCGAGTCGGATGCTGCTGGAAGCTTCCCTGGTGCAGGAACCCATTCCGCTGTCGCGCGAATGGCAACGAAGGCCTCGTCGATTCCCCGCGAGCCACGAGAGTGTGCAACGGCGGCCAGCTTCCCATGTCGGATGACGGCGAGATCGAAACCTCCTTCGTACCCCGGAGCGTACGCAAGGATCTCAGGGACATCTCGCAGAGCACGAACGGATTCGGCCCGTGCGGCGTTTGCAAGTCCCGAACGCATGGCATCGCGCACCTCGGCGGCTGTCTCATACCTGGCTTCGGTGGCCAATCTCGACATTCTCTGTGTGCACAGATCACGCAGCGTTGAGAAGTCACCGTCCATGACCGCGAACAGATCGCTGATGTCGGCCAGGTACGCCTGCCTGTCGGTCACGCCAGCGCAGGGACCTCCGCACTGACCGACCTGGGAACTCACGCACGGGCGGTGCGATCCGAGATTGGCGGAGGTGATCTTCGCCGTGCATCGTTTGACGGGATAGAGGGTGTCGAGAAGCTCCTTCACCCCTTGGGCCGTCTTGCGTGACCGGAACGGGCCCATCGGTGTTGCAGGCGACTTCTCCAATGCGGTGTTCGAACGGACCACCGACAACCTCGGGTATGACTCATCGCTGAGAACGATCCACGAATTGCGTTCGGGGTTCTTCGACCGACGGTTATACGGCGGGGCGAGCTCTCCGATCAGGCGAATCTCTCTGACCTCGGCCTCGAGCGCGTGCGCGCATGGCAGGCAGCTGATCTCCTGAGCTGCTGTGATCATCTCAGCCATCCGACCGCGGTTCTCCGAAGCGTTGAAGTAGCCCCGGACTCGGCGCGCCATATTGCCGGATTTGCCGATGTAGAGGACTCGTCGAGTTCCATCGAGGAACATGTAGACGCCAGGTTCGGCCGGAACCCCTTTGGCCAAATGAGATTTGGCTTTGCGTTTCGCCCATCCGGCCTGGCGCACCGTCGCCAGCTCTTCGAGAGTTGTGATGCCATAGCCGCCGAATCGCTCCAGCACCCGGTGCAGCAGCTCTCCGGTGGCCTTGGCATCGGAGAGTGCCCTGTGGTCGGGAGAGACTTCGGTTCCGAAATGAGCGGCGAGAGTCGACAGTTTGTGATTTCGCACCTCATCGCGACTCACTACTCGCCGAGACAAGGTGACGGTGTCGAGGACAGTTGGCTGAGGCCAGTTGTAGTCGAGCTTCTCACACGCGGAGCGGAGGAAGCCGATGTCGAAGGGAGCATTGTGCGCAACCAGGACCGCACCGACGGAGAACTCCAGAAAGCTCGGCAGCACAGAGCGAATCGAGGGAGCATCATCGACCATAGCGTGTGTGATGCCGGTCAGTCGGGCCACGAACGGGCTGATCACCGATTCCTCGGGCTTGACCAGAGATTGAAACTCCCCGAGAACCTCGCCGCCGCGCATCTTGACCGCACCGATCTCCGTGATCTCCGATTTTCCGGCAGTTGTACCGGTTGTCTCCAGGTCGACTATGACGAAAGTGACCTCATGGAGCGGAGTGCCAAGACTGTCGAACGACAGCTGCGAGGAGGCGATTGCTGACGGCGCTCGGTCGAATGGGGTGGACATGGGCCCCAGTCTTTCACTCGCCCCTGACACAGGAGAAGGTCCGACGTTCGACTGCGACATCAGACCGAGGCGCCGTTGTCCTCGTCGGGCGAACGGTTCGTCGGAAGATGAAAGAACAGGCCGAGCGCTCCGCCGAGGCCGACAGCAATTCCGATCAACAGAAACCAGCCGGGCAGTGGGCGGAAGAAGATCGCGCCGAGGACCAACAGCAGGACAGCGCCGAACGTCGCGACCACAGAGAGCATCAGCGTCGGCGAGGCGGTGCGCCAGCCGATGGGTTCCGCTGGCCCGGGCTCCCAGCCCTCTTCCTCTTCGAGTCTCTCCCTGACCTCTTCAACAGGCATATCACCCATCATGGCGCTGGGCTCTGCTATCTGATTGACGAGATCCTCCCAGTGACTGTCACTGATGCGCGAAGAATCACCGAGCCGCTCGGACTCGGGAACCTCATCACGCCAATCCTCGTTCTTCTCCTCGTCCATGTCCTCTATCAGCAATCTTCTTGGTGTCTCTATTCCCCGGTTCCGGGGGTTCCTGCCGGGAAACGATCGGCGGATGTCGCCTTGTCCAGGATCGCCTCGGCGATGATGCCCGCATCATTGTCCAAGGTGGCTACGTGCCGAGATCGACGCAGAGATCGGATCGTCGGCCGCTGGGGCAGACGCGATCGCAAGGTTCGCAGGGTCCGCGGCCCGACCACTCCGTCGCGGCCGGAGACGAAGAGGGTGACCGGGCATTCGATCCGCCAGAGGTCCCCGCGAAGAGTCCTCTGTGCCGAAGCGAACGAGGCGATAGCGGCGACAGGGGTGCGATCGTAAGCATATTCGCAGCGATCCGGATGTGCGATGTCGCCGGCGATTGCCGGCACAGAGGCGACCACGTGCTTGATGACGGGCAGAAACGGTGTCAGCGGGGAATCGATGTAAAGGGCAGGATTGATCAGCACGAGCTCGTCAGGAGGAGAATCCCCGGCACCCAATGCCAATCCCAGGGCACCGCCCATTGACAGACCGGCCACCACCACCCGGGAGTGAGTTCGAGACAGTGCCTGAAGCTCCGCCTTCGCTGCGTCGAGCCATTCGGACCAGGGCGTGGAACTGAGGTCCTGCCACCGAGTGCCGTGGCCCGGAAGCAGCGGCACGCTGACGCTGATTCCACGATCGGTCAAGCTCCGGGCGATGGGGAACCATGCGGCCGGGGAACCGGTGATCCCATGGAGAAACAGCACCGCAGACGCAGAGTCCGGGACGATCTGCCGGTAAGGTGCAGTCGGCACCGATTGTGGTGAGTAGTCGATCTCCATAGGTTCAGCATGGCATGAATGTGCGTTGATGGTGTCGATATATGATGTCCGAGGACGACAAAGAGTCGTGACAGGGAAGGGTGCTCGTGTTCTACTGGTTTCTCAAGCGAGTCGTGGCCGGACCCATTCTGCGGATCCTCTTCCGTCCCTGGGTGCGCGGGTTGGACAACCTCCCGTCGGATGGGCCTGCGATCATCGCGGGAAACCACAATCACTTCATGGATTCGATCTTCGTCCCCCTTCTAGCACCCCGGCCTGTCGTCTATCTGGCGAAGAAGGACTATTTCACCGGTCGCGGCCTCAAAGGTGCGGTCACCCGGTGGTTCTTCAAACTCAACAACCAGCTGCCGATGGATCGAGCCGGGGGCTCCGGTTCTCAGGCCTCGCTGGAATCCGGACTCAAGGTTCTGAGAGAGGGAAACTCCCTGGGAATCTATCCGGAAGGCACACGTTCACCGGACGGCAAGCTCTACCGCGGCCGCACGGGCGTCGCCCGCCTGGTCCTCGAATCTGGTGCCCCTGTGATTCCCGTTGCGATCATCGGCACCGACAAGATTCAGCCTCCGGGGCGCCTGATCCCGAAGTTCCGACGCGTAGGAATAGTCTTCGGATCCTCCATGGACTTCTCGAAGTACGAGGGCCTTCCCAACGACAGGTTCCTGCTCCGATCCGTCACCGACGAGATCATGTACGAGATCATGCGGCTCTCCGGCCAGGAGTACGTCGACAAGTACGCGTCGACCGTCAAGACGAAGCTCCTGACCAGCGCCAAGCCCAAGAAGGCTGAGGATCGGAAGGCTGAGGATGACAAGCCGCAGGGATCCACCGGCGCCAAGGACGACCAAGCGCAGCCCGAGACCGAATGAGCGGGCTCCCAGAGCGGTATCGAACGGTCCGTCTGTGCCTGAATCACGTGTTCGAATACTGCGATAACGGCGACACGCAGAAATTGTTACCTTGAGGTGTTTGTCCTGGAAGGCCCGGGAGAATAGCTTGGAGTTGTTGAATCCCACTGTAGGTTCGCTGAGAAGAGGGCTAGAATAGTTATGTTCTCTGCTCTTCAAAGCGATCTCGCTTCCCCCAGGGACTATAAGGAGGAGTCGGTGTGAACCGCTCAAGTCATGAAAGCGTCGAGCCGACGCCAATACCACCAGCCGCCCAAGGACTGTTGTTCGACGACGATCTGCCAGTCCTCGATGAAGAGGCTGGCTACCGCGGTCCGACCGTGTGCAAAGTCGTCGGCATCAGCTACCGCCGGCTCGACTATTGGGCGCGCACCGACCTGGTGACCCCGTCGATTCGCAACGCCACGGGATCAGGCAGCCAGCGGCTCTACAGCTTCCGTGACATCCTCGTTCTCAAGATCGTCAAGCGGCTTCTCGACACCGGCGTCGGACTGCAGTCGATCCGCACTGCGGTCGACCACCTGCGTTCGCGCGGTGTCCGGGACCTCTCTCAGATCACTCTTATGTCAGATGGCGCCAGCGTCTTCGAATGCACCTCACCCGATGAGGTCGTTGATCTCCTGCAGGGCGGACAGGGCGTCTTCGGCATTGCCGTCGGGCGTGTCTGGAACGAAGTTGAAGGCAGCCTCTCCGAACTGCCGAGCGAACGTCTTCCCGAAGATGATTCCGCAGTCGTCGAAATGGATGAGCTCGCACAGCGAAGAGCACAGAAGCTCGGCTGAACGGCTGATCGCCCGGATACCGGGCAGTCCCTGACCGGGACACCATGGGGGATAGATGAGTGTGGCCCGTCCGAGAGGACGGGCCACACTCATATTCATCAAGAAGAATCAGGCTTCGCGTCGAGGCATCACAGCAGATTCGGTCTCCCAATGAGTAGGAAGACTCACGGACGAGCCAGCTGTCACAGGACGTGGCGTTCGACGCCTACTGCTGCTACGGTCCTACTGCTTCGGGGTGTTGCGCGAACGGATGTTCTCCGAGCGCAGAGCGCGTTCCAGCAAGGTGTCGAATGAGGTCGCAACTTCCTCCGCCGGCTTCCCGGGCCACGTGTGAATTGGGCGGGCAGAACCCTGAGCCTGCTGCATCACGGCACGTTCGGCCAATGGCGGATTGAGCACCAACGGCCCGAACATCTCCCGCATCTCAGTGATGCGATAGTCATGTTCGTTCGAACCGGCGCGAACCCGGTTCACTACGAGACCCAACGGCTGGATGTCCGAGGTTCCTCGCTGGCGCAGTTCGTCTGCCGCACGCAGCGCGCGATCTGCGGCAGCTACGGAGAACAAGCTGGGCTCGGTCACCACTGCAACCCGATTGCTGGCCGTCCACGCGGTGCGTGTGAGCCCGTTGAGACTCGGCGGACAGTCGATGAGAACCAACCGGTATCCCTTGGCGACGCGACTCAGCGCGTCTTCAAGGCGCCGGAGGTACCTCTCCGACAACGAGGGTCGATCGAACTCCGCAGCTCTGGGGGAGCCGGAGATCACGTCGAGCTGGCCGAGCTTGTCACCCACCCACCCGGAGGGGATGATCGCCTCGGACAGGATTTTCTGGGACTTGGGAGCAGCGAGCACATCGGCGATATCGACACGTGTCGACGTCGGGACATCAAGGCCGGTCGAAGAGTCCGCTTGCGGATCCATGTCGACGACCAAGGTCGGAATTCCTCGGTTGTATGCGGCCGAGGCAAGACCGAGTGTCACGGACGTCTTACCGACTCCGCCTTTGAGGCTGCTGATACTTAGGACAAGCACTCTCCTACGTTAACGTATCCAACCGGGCTGAGCAGTCACGACCACGCCGGGCGTGGCAGCAGAGTCGAAATCAGACCCCCTGTATCCGAGTGCTCTGGGTCACTTAGTAGAGTGGTTCCTCGACAGCCCGTCGACTATCGCCTCTAGGCGATCGATACAGAAGTGAGAGACACAGATGTTCTCTAAAGTTCTTGTGGCAAATCGTGGAGAGATCGCCGTTCGCGCATTCCGTGCAGCGTACGAACTCGGCGTCTCCACTGTCGCTGTTTTCCCATATGAGGATCGGAACTCCGAACACCGAATGAAGGCCGATGAGGCCTACATGATCGGCCAAGAAGGCCACCCTGTTCGCGCGTACCTCAGCGTCGAAGAGATGCTGCGCGTCGCCAAGGAATCGGGAGCCGACGCCATCTACCCCGGCTACGGCTTCCTGTCGGAGAACCCCGACTTAGCGCGAGCCTGCCAGGAGGCAGGAATCACGTTCATCGGCCCCAAGGCCGACGTGCTCGAACTTGCCGGCAACAAGGTGCAGGCTCTCACGGCGGCACGCAATGCCGGTATTCCCGTACTCGACTCGACCCGCCCCTCCGCTGACATCGCTCAGCTGCTGGCCGATGCGGACTCCATGGAGTACCCGCTCTTCGTCAAGGCTGTGGCCGGCGGCGGCGGACGCGGAATGCGCCGAGTTGCCGAATCCTCACAGCTGGAGGACGCACTCAAAGCCGCCATGCGCGAAGCCGAGGGTGCCTTCGGAGATCCCACGGTCTTCATCGAGCAGGCCGTGCAGCGGCCGCGCCACATCGAGGTCCAGGTCCTTGCCGACAATGACTCGAATGCGATCCACCTCTTCGAACGCGACTGCTCGGTCCAGCGTCGCCACCAGAAGGTCGTCGAACTTGCACCGGCTCCGAACCTGGACCCGGCCATCGCTGACGCGCTTCACGCCGACGCCCTCAAGTTCGCCAAGGCGCTGGGCTACCAGAACGCCGGAACCGTTGAGTTCCTCCTCGAAACCGACGGCCCCCGCAAGGGCCAGCACGTCTTCATCGAGATGAACCCGCGCATCCAGGTTGAGCACACGGTCACCGAGGAGATCACGGACGTCGACCTGGTCGCCTCCCAGATGCGCGTCGCGTCGGGGGAGACCCTGGCTGAGATCGGCCTGACTCAGGAAGACATGCGGATCAAGGGTGCTGCCCTCCAGTGCCGCATCACCACCGAGGATCCGGCAAATGCCTTCCGTCCCGACACCGGAACCATCACCGCCTACCGCTCTGCCGGCGGCGCAGGTGTCCGACTCGACGGAGGAACCGTCCACGCCGGTGCCGCCGTCAGCGCCCACTTCGACTCGATGCTGGTCAAGCTCACCTGCCGTGGTCGCGACTTCGAACAGGCGATCTCACGTGCCCGACGGGCCCTGGCCGAGTTCAGGATCCGCGGCGTATCGTCGAACATCGGCTTCCTGCGGGCCGTGCTCGAAGATGAGTCATTCATCGCCGGAGATCTCGCAACCTCATTCATCGAAGAGCGCCCACATCTGCTCGACGCTCGTGTCAGCGCAGATCGCGGTTCGAAGATCCTCGACTACCTGGCCGACGTCACCGTCAACCGTCCCAATGGCGAGCCGCGCCTGCGCATCCGCCCGGGGGAGAAGCTTCCCGATATCGATCTCGACACGGTTCCGACGCCTGGAAGCCGCGATCGACTCCTCGAGGTCGGCCCGACCGGTTTCGCTCAGGCACTGCGCAATCAGACACCATTGGCTGTCACCGACACCACGTTCCGCGACGCTCACCAGTCTCTGCTGGCCACCCGGGTCCGCTCCCGTGACCTGCTGGCCGTCGCCGGACACGTCGCCCGGATGACGCCGGAGCTGCTGAGCATCGAAGCCTGGGGAGGTGCCACCTACGATGTGGCGCTGCGTTTCCTCGGTGAGGATCCCTGGGAACGGCTGACCGCTCTGCGCTCGGCAGTGCCCAACATCAACCTCCAGATGCTCCTGCGCGGTCGCAACACCGTCGGCTACACCCCGTACCCGACTCAGGTCACTGACGCCTTCGTCGATGAGGCGGCACGCACCGGCATCGACATCTTCCGCATCTTCGACGCCCTCAACGACGTCGAGCAGATGCGCCCGGCCATCGAAGCGGTTCGTTCCACGAACACCACAGTCGCCGAGGTTGCCCTGTGCTACACCTCCGACATCCTCGATCCGCGTGAAGAGCTCTACACGCTCGACTACTACCTCAAGCTGGCTGAGCAGATCGTCGGTGCCGGAGCACATGTGCTCGCGATCAAGGACATGGCCGGGCTCCTGCGCCCCGCCGCCGCGACGAAACTCGTCACAGCACTGCGGGAGAACTTCGATCTCCCAGTCCACGTCCACACCCACGACACCGCGGGCGGTCAGCTGGCCACTCTCTACGCTGCCGCGGCAGCCGGAGCAGACGCCGTCGACGCCGCCTCGGCGGCCATGGCCGGCACCACGAGCCAGCCGAGCCTGTCCGCGCTGGTGGCAGCGTTTGAAAACACCGAACGCGACACTCAGATCAGCCTCAACGCTGTCAGCGATCTCGAGCCCTACTGGGAATCAGTCCGCAAGGTCTACGCACCCTTCGAGTCCGGTCTGGCCGGACCGACCGGACGTGTCTACCGACATGAGATCCCGGGCGGACAGCTGTCCAACCTGCGCCAGCAGGCTGTGGCACTGGGACTGGGGGAGCGATTCGAAGAGATCGAGCGCATGTACGCCGCAGCCGATGCCATCCTCGGCCACCTCGTCAAGGTCACTCCCTCGTCGAAGGTCGTCGGTGACCTCGCGCTCCACCTCGTGGGCGCCGGTGTCGATCCTCAGGAGTTCGCCGAGAACCCGGACAAGTTCGACATCCCGGACTCGGTGATCGGATTCCTCAACGGCGACCTCGGCGACCCTCCAGGCGGATGGCCTGAGCCGTTCCGCACAAAGGCTCTGGCAGGCCGCAGGCACAATGCTGTCTCCGAAGACCTCGCAACCGAGGACGCGGCAGCGCTGGAGACCCCCGGCACCGAGCGGCAGGCGAAACTCAATTCGCTTCTGTTCCCTGGACCGACGAAGGAATTCCAGCAGATGCGGGCCAACTACGGTGATCTCTCCGTCGTCGAGACCTCGGAATACCTCTACGGTCTGACCGCGGGGGAGGAACACGCCGTCGAACTGTCCAAGGGCAAGGACCTCCTCATCGGTGTCCAGGCCATCAGCGGCACCGACGAACGCGGCATGCGCTCGGTGATGTTCACTCTCAACGGCCAGCTGCGTCCACTGCAGGTTCGCGATCGTGCCGTCGAAAGCGACGTCAAGACCGCGGAGAAGGCCGATCCGACGAACTCCGGTCACGTGGCCAGCCCGTTCGCCGGTGTGGTCACCCTGCAGGTTGCCGAGGGCGACACGGTCGAGGCCGGCGCTACGGTTGCCACGATCGAGGCGATGAAGATGGAGGCTTCCATCACCACTCAGACGGGCGGCACCGTCTCACGTATCGCCATCGGCAACGTCCAGCAGCTCGAAGGCGGCGACCTCGTCGTGGTCATCGATGGCTGAACGCGACATCCGTCTCTGGGGTGATCCGGTGCTGCGCAGTCCGTGCGCACCGGTCACCGTCTTCGACGAAGGGCTCAGAGCATTGGCCCAAGACCTCGTGGACACATCTCTGCCGGAGGGCCGGGCCGCTGTGGCGGCACCGCAGATCGGCGTCGGCGTACGGGCATTCGGATATGATCTCGACGGCCGCACGGGGTATGTCATCAACCCCGAGGTCGTCGAGGTCGGCGGGGAGCTGCGCGACATCGAAGAAGGCTGCCTGTCTGTCCCCGGGCTGTTCTTCCCCACACCGCGCTACGAGTTCGCTCGTGTGCGCGGTGTGGATGCGGAGAACTCGCCCGTGGAGATCTCCGGCACCGAGGTCTTCGCCCAGATGCTTCAGCACGAGGTCGCTCACCTTGATGGTCAGGTCTACGTCCAGACCCTTCCCAAGGAGCGTCGCCGAGAAGCGATGAAGGCCATCCGCGGCTCAGACTGGTTCCTCGCCAGGCAGCCGTAACCAACAACGACGAATCCCCACTTCAACAGAAGGAGCACCAGATGAGCATTCAACGCACTGCAGTCATCGGAAGCGGACTCATGGGAGCAGGCATCGCCGAGGTGCTCGCGAAGTCAGGTCTCGACGTCATCGTCCGTGAGATCAACGACGAGGCCTCGACAGCTGGTCGTGCTCGTATCGAGAAGTCCCTGGCCCGTGCGGTCGAAAAGGGCAAGCTCGATGCCCAGGCCCGTGACGAGGCGATGGGCAGGCTGCGATTCACCACCGACATCGGCGAACTCGCCGATCGTCAGCTGGTCATCGAGGCCGCAAGTGAGAACGAGGACATCAAGAAGTCGATCTTCGCCGAACTCGACAAGGTCGTGACCGACCCCGATGCGATCCTCGCCTCCAACACCTCGTCGATGCCGATCATCCGGTTTGCACAGTCGACGTCACGTCCGGAGCGTGTGCTCGGGGTTCACTTCTTCAACCCGGCACCGGTCCAGCCCCTGGTTGAGATCGTCTCCTCCGTGCTCACCGCCGATTCGGTGCGTGATTCGGTCACGGAGTTCGTCGCCGAGGTGCTGGGCAAGAACCCGATCCAGGCGCAGGACCGTCCCGGGTTCATCGTCAATGCACTGCTTATCCCGTACCTGTGCAGTGCCATCCGCATGCTCGAGGCCGGGTTCGCCACCAAGGAAGACATCGACGCCGGAATGGTGGGCGGCTGCGCGCACCCTATGGGGCCGATCAAGCTTGCCGACATGGTGGGACTCGACACCTGCCTGTACGCGGCTGAGAGCATCTACAGGGAGACCGGAGATCCTGCGGCCAAACCTCCAGTGCTGCTCTCGCGCATGGTTGATGGCGGCCTGCTCGGAGTCAAGTCCGGCCGCGGCTTCTACGAGTACTGAGGCCAAAGGCACTAAGACAGACAAAGAACTCCTGGTCGGTGATCGCACCGACCAGGAGTTCTTGTATTCAGGCTGCGTACCGCGAAGCGCAGGCTTCAGCCCGCGAGGAGTTTCTCGTAGCTGGCGAGCTTCACACAGGCCACGAGGCCCTGTGCAGCCAGTTCCACATCTTCGACTGTCGGCATGGTGGGGGCGATGCGGATGACGTTGTTGTGCGGATCCAAACCATAGGGATGGGTGGCACCGGCCGGGGTCAGCTTGACCCCCGCCTCGGCGGCCAGCTTCACGATCCGGTCCGCGGTGCCCTCCAAGGTGGTCAGCGTGATGAAGTATCCACCGTCTGGGTGGGTCCATTGCGCCAGGTCGGTGCCGCCCAGTTCCCGTTCCAAGGTATCGAGCACCGCGTCGAATTTCGGTGCGATGATCTTCGCGTGCTGGCGCATGTGCTCCTCGACGCCCTCCGGGGTGGAGAAGAAACGCAGGTGACGCAGCTGGTTGACCTTGTCGGGACCGATGGAGATCTTTGCGAGATTCGACCGGATCCAATCATTGGTCTCGGGACCCGCACCGAAGAAGGAGACGCCGGCACCGGCGTGGGTGATCTTCGACGTTGAGGCGAAGATCCAGGGGCGTTCCGGGTGTCCGGCCTTGGCGCAGATGTCGAGGATGTCGAGGACCTCGGGATGCTCGTCCCGGAGGTGGTGGAGACCGTAGGCGTTGTCCCACAGCAGCGTGAAGTCGGGTGCCGCTGCCGGCATCGCCGCGAGCTCCTTCGCCCGCTCCTCGGTGATGGTGATGCCTGTCGGGTTCGAGTACATGGGCACCAACCACATGCCCTTGACCGTTTCATCCTCTGCCAGACGCTGGGCCTCGGCGACGACCGGACCCTGTGAGTCCATGGGGATGCTGAGGAGTTCGAAGCCCAGCGACTCGGCCAGCGTGAAATGGCGGTCGTAACCGGGGACCGGGCAGATGAGCTTGTGGGGCCCCTGGCCCCAGGGTCGTGAGTCACCGACGGTTCCGTGCATGAGAGCAAAGGTCAGAGCCTGGGCCATGAGGGTCAGAGAGGCGTTGCCGCCGGCCAGCAACTGGTTCGAAGGGATCTTGAGCAGCGGTGAGAAGAGCTCACGCAGCTCGACGATTCCGTCCAGACCGCCATAGTTGCGGGTATCGACTCCGCTGGGAGTCATGACGTCATCGGGTGTCACCGCAGTCAGAAGGTCTGCCGCCAGGTCGAGTTGCGCGCTTGCAGGCTTGCCTCGGGTGATATCGAGTTTCAACCCGCGGGAAGCGAATTCCTGATAGGCGCCGGAGGCGCTCTCCAGCTCTGCCTGCAGCTCGGACGTGGGGGACATCGATGCTCCTTGTCACTGTTGTTTGACCGGTACCTCTATCCTAGTCACTTCCTGAGTTCGGCGCGGGCGCCACCCATCGGCGACGAGTTAGAGTTGACCTCGATCATTGAACTTTTCGAATCGGGGTGGGCAGCTGTGAGACCACGCGCGCGATCGGCCCATGGGCGCAGCTTCGGTCGACTGGCCGACGTCTACGATGAAGTGCGCCCACGCTATCCGGATGCGGCCATCGACCTTGCGGGCCCTGAGTGGAGCGGACTCGACGTCTGCGATCTGGGCGCGGGGACGGGCATCCTCAGTCGTGCTCTGCTCGACCGCGGAGCCCAGGTCATCGCCGTCGATCCCGACGAAGAGGCCCTGGAGAGCAATCCTGCGCGCAGCAGCGGCGGCAGCGCAGAAGACACTCTGCTGCCGGATGACTGCGTCGATGTCGTGACCGTGGCACAGGCCTGGCACTGGTTCGACGAAGCCGCCGCGGCGGTTGAGATCTCGCGCATCCTGCGACCGGGCGGTCGACTGCTCATCCTCATCAACCAACTCGACGTGCGTGTCGACTGGGTGCTGCGCCTGAGTCGGATCATGCACGCCGGGGACGTGTACCGTCCCGCGTACCGCCCGAACCCGGCCGGGTTCGAGCTCGTCGCTCATGAGCTGGTCGAGTTCTCCACCCCACTCACCGTGGATGGCACCGTGGATCTGGCCCGGACCCGTTCCTATTGGCTGCGCTCGAACCAGACGACCAGGGCCCGGGTCGAGGCGAATCTGCGTGAGTACTTCACCCTTGAGCACCCTATCGACGGAGCGCTGGAGCTGCCCTACATGTGCCTGGCGTATGTGCTTAAGTCGGTTGCCTGACGGTTCGCCAAGCTGCCTAGTCGGTCCCACACTCAGCGCAAAGAAGCGGGCCGTACCATGGGTGCGGCCCGCTTCTCACGGTCGAGTCCTTCGCAACGGAGCGATGTGTCCGTCGTGACGGCGCAGACTGTCGATCAGGCGCCGGCCGGATCCTCATCACGGACCGGAGAGGTTTCGACAACCTCGGTGGCTCTGGTCGGGTTGGAGTGCGAGACATTGATCTTGCGGGGCCGAGCTTCCTCTGCCACAGGGATGGTCAAGGTCAGCACGCCGTCCTGGTAGTCAGCCTGGATCCGGTCGAGGGCGACTCGATTGCCCAGGGTGAGCTGGCGTGCATAGGTGCCGGTCGTCCGTTCCCGGGTCAGCCACTTCACATCCTTATCCGCCACCTCGGACTGCCGCTGAGCGCGAACGGTCAGCGTGCGATCCTCAACGTCGACGTCGATGCTCGAGGGGTCAACACCCGGCATGTCGATACGTGCGACGAAGACCTCTCCATCACGGTAGAGATCCATGGGAAGCGAAGTGGAGTTCGGGGTGCGAGTCACTTCCGAGAAGAATCGATCGAGGTCACGGATGGGGTCAAAACGTGTAGCCATGAGCTTCCTTTCGTTAGGTCGTTACATTGAGTCAAACACACTCAACTTTGAAATGATTCCCATCTCATGAAATTCTCAGTCTCGTGAGTCTCACTCCGGTCCTCCTCGCCCTCGTTCCCGTCGCTGTTCTGATCTTCTTCGGCGCCGTGCTCAAAAGACTCCCAGGTTTCACCAATCCCGAATTCTGGTCAGGAGCGGAGAAGCTCGCCTACTACTGCCTGTTGCCGGTGCTGCTGTTCACATCGGTCGCCGACGTCAACGTCGCACATGTTCCGCTCGGGCGACTGACCATCGGCCTCATCGCCCCGACATTGCTCGTATCGATCCTCATCATCGTGCTGCGTCGGTTCGTGGCTCGCGATCTTCCATCCTTCACCTCGGTGCTGCAGGGCGGAATCCGCTTCAACACCTACATCGGACTGTCGATATCGGCCAGCATGTTCGGACCTGAGGGGAGTGCCCTGGCTGCCATCGTGGCGGCCGTTCTCGTGCCCACGGTCAACATCGTCTCCAGCCTGGGGTTCGAGTTTCTGCGCACCGGGCCCAGCTCCGTGCTCGGAATCCTCCGCGTCATCGTGACGAACCCGCTGGTGATCGGCTGTGCGGCCGGGGGAGCGTTCAACCTCACCGGAGCTCGCGTGCCCGATGTGCTCGACTCCGTGCTCTCGCCATTGGCGGCCGCGGCCCTGCCGATCGGACTTCTGTGTGTCGGCGCCGGTCTGCGAAGATTCCCGCTTCGCGCCCAGGTCGCGGGCCTGATCAATTCCACCGTGGCAAAGCTCATCGTCCTGCCTGCAGTGACCCTGCTCGCTCTGGTCCTGCTCGACGTCCCCACCACCCCGGCGTTGGTGACCATGATCTTCCAATCGATCGCCACGGCCAGTTCCGGCTATGTCATGGCGAGGCAGCTCGGCGGCAATTCGGAGCTCATGGCCGCCCTCATCGCGGCCCAGACTGTGCTCATGCTCATCACGCTGCCCATCGTCCTGCTCGTCTCACAAGCCGTACTCGGCAGCTGAGCAATTCATCGTCCGCGGTCTCTCGCATTACCCGCGAGTTCGCGGACTGGAAGTTCTCACACCGAAGCAGCGAATGGCCGGACCCCGTGCGGGGTCCGGCCATTCGCTGCTTGCCTACGGTGACTGCAGGTCACACGCAACAGGTCATGATCTGTCGATCACTCGTTGTCAGCCTTGATGTCAGGGTGACGCGATCCGAGCTCGGAATCGATCCGGAGCAGACCGGAACCGCTGTCGCCGACGAGCTCAAGGCGACCGATGATCTCAGAGATGGTTGATTCCTCTTCGACCTGCTCGTCGATGAACCAGTGCAGGAGCGGCAGGACGTCGAGATCGGTCTCCGACTGAGCAGTGCGGTAGAGGTTGCGAATCGATTCGGAGACCTTCTCCTCGTGGGCCAAGGCAGCCTTGAAGTAGTCGATGGGCTGTGAGCCCGAGACCTTCGGTGCCGCGATGTCACCGATCTGGGGAGCGAAGCCACGATCCTGGCAGTGCTGAATGAATTTCGCAGCATGGACCTGTTCTTCCTCGGACTGCGCACGCATCCAGCGTGTCATTCCGGGAAGGTCGTGATCATCGAGCTGAATGGACAGCTGCAGGTAGACCATCGACGCTTCGAGTTCGAGAGTGACCTGCTCGCCGAGGACCTTCTGCATTGCGGGGCTCAACTGCATATGTTTCTCCTTCGCGATACGAGACGGATTCGTTCCGTCCTCATGTTCCATATCCTGACACCTTTTCTAGAACGGTTCCAGTGTGGGAAGGCTCGGCAAACAATGCTGAGGCATGGCATACCTGACCCAGCAGATTCGCTGCTTTTGCCGATGCCGTGGCTATGGACACTTCGCCGGGCCCGGTGCCAAGCTGGGTCCATGCAGGATCGAATCGACGAACTCACACAATGGCAATCGGCCGACGACGCACTCCACGCACGGTTCCTGACGGGTTCCTTCGTCAGCGGAGTCACGTTCATCAATGCCATCGCAGACGCAGCAGAAGCCGCAGGCCACCACCCGGATGTGGACCTGCGGTTCCCACATGTGGATATCTCACTGACCACCCATGACGCCGGGTCGATCACCGACAAGGACATCGACTTGGCCACTGAGATCTCCCAGATCGCGAAGGATCAGGGCATCGACGCAGCCAGCTGAGGATGACGGCGATGGACCTGGGTCGCCGTTTCGAAGGCATGCGCCATGCGCAGCAGGTCCACGTCGGCACCCGGCTTCGCGACGAGCTGGACTCCCACCGGCAGCCCCGACTCCGAGAAGCCCGCAGGCACGGAGATCGCCGGGCACCCCGTGGCCGAGATCAGACACAGGGCTCGCATCCAATCGAGATAGTTCTCGAGTCCGACCCCGTTGATCTCCGTGGGGTATTCGATGCTGGCGTCGAAGGGGAGCACTTGGCAGGTGGTGAGCACCAGGAGGTCGTGGTCACCGAAGAACTGGTCGACTTCGCCATGCAGACGTGCACGAGCACGATCGGCGGAGACCACCTCGGTGCCGGTCAGCTTGAGTCCCATCTCGATGTTCCAGATCACGGAATCCTTGATCTGTTCGGGATGCTGTTCCAGCAGGGGCCCCCAGGAATGGACGAAATCGAGGGCTCGTCGAACGTTGAAGACCTCATCGGCATCGCCGAGGTTGGGGATCGTGTCGACGACGCTCGCTCCCAGCTCGGAGAAGACGTCTGCCGTACCCGCCACGATGTCATGGACCTCCCGTTCGACGGGGAGCAGACCGTTGAGGTCTGGGTTGAATCCGATCTTGACACCGCGCAGGTCAGGTTCGGCCTGATGTCCTAGCTCGAACTCGGGCAGGTCGAAGACGCTGCCGGGCTCACTGATCGAACGAGGCCCGCCTGGCTCCGGCCCGGCAGTCGCACTCATCGTCAATGCCACATCCGAGACCGTCCGGGCCATGAAGCCGCTCTGTGCCAACCACGCGAACGGGTTGCCGGGAAGCGTATGAGGAATGCGCCCATTCGACGGGCGAAACCCCACGACATTGTTGAACGACGCGGGGGAGCGCAACGATCCTCCCATGTCCGAACCATCTCCGGAGGCTTGGATGCCAGCGGCCAAGACCGCCCCGACTCCGCCGGAGGAGCCCGAGGCGGACTTGCTCGTGTCATAGGGATTGACCGTGGTGCCGAAGACCGGGTTGAAGGTGTGCGAGCCCGCCGCGAACTCAGGCACATTCGTCTTGCCGGTCGTGTTGACACCCGCCGCTTTGAGTCGGGCGATGATGAGGGAGTCAGTCTCGGGAACGCGATCGGCCATGATCGGCGAGCCCCAGGTGGTGCGCATCCCGGCAGTGTCGTGCGTGTCCTTATGGGTCATCGGCACGCCGTGCAGCGGTCCGATCGGCTCACCGTTGGCCACCGCCTGGTCAGCGGCGTCGGCGCGTGCCAGCGCGCCTTCGTCATCGCGGGTCACCACCGCGTTGAGGGCCGGGTTGAGAGCATCGATGCGTGCCAAGTGATCGCTGAGTGCTTCCCGCGCAGAGATCTCCTTCGTCGCGATCTTCGCCGCCAGCTCACGGGTGGACAGCCAGTCCAGTTCCTTGCTCATCGTCTCACTTCCCGACCGTGCTGAGAACGGCGCTCAGTGCCACACGAATACCGGTCTCCAGTGTGGTTTCGACATCGTCTGGAGCGAAGAAGGGGGAGTGGTTGCCTGCCGGCGGTTCATCACCGTCGAACTTGGCGGGGGAGTACCCGCCGAAGAACCAGTAGACGTAGGGCACGTCGATGTCATCGCCGAAGGCCCCGAAGTCCTCGCTGCCGGTGACGGCCTGGTCCAGGTGGACCTGTTCTGCTCCGAGCTCGGATCCGGCAGCCTCGAGGAACTGGTCGGTGGTTGCAGGATCGTTGTAGCAGCGTGGGAACCGGTACATCTCTTCGATGATCGGCTCCGGTGCCCCGGATGCCTGCGCCTCGGCGAGGATGATGCGTTCGATCCGGTTGAGGACGACCTCACGCACCTCCTCGTTGAAGGTGCGGATGTTGAGTTTGAATTCGGCGGAATCGGGAATGATGTTCTCCTTCAGCCCGCCGTGGAAGGTGCCCACGGTGACGACAGCCATGTCGCGACCCGAGATCTCTCGCGAGACGATGCTCTGGAGGCGGGTGATCATATAGGCGCCGAGGACGATCGGGTCGACTGAGTTCTCGGGCTGTGAACCATGAGCCTGCTTGCCTCTGACCGTGACCTTGATGCAGTCGGACATCGCCATGGCGGTCTCCTTGGCCACGTAGACGTGTCCGGCCTTACCGGGCCACACGTGCTGTCCGTAGACGACCTCTGGCTTGACGGTCGAGTCCCAAAGTCCGTCGTCGAGCATCGCCCGCGCGCCCTCGCCGGTCTCTTCGCCGGGCTGGAAGATCATGACCACGCTGCCTGACCACAGGTCCTTGTGCTCGACGAGGTAGCGGGCCAGATATAGGCCGACGGTGATGTGCGTATCGTGGCCGCAGCCGTGCATGACCTTCGTGGTCGATCCATCGGGCAGTGTTCCCTCGGCCGTCGAGGCGTAGTCGTATCCGGTATCTTCGGCGATCGGCAGTCCGTCGGTGTCGGCCCGGTAGGCCACGACAGGGCCTTCTCCGTTTTCGATGACGCTGACGATGCCGGTGCCGCCGTAGGTGCGGGTTTCAAGTCCGAGTGCTTCGAGCTTGGAACGAATCGTCGCAGCCGTCTGAGTCTCCTGCATCGACAGCTCGGGCGTGCGATGGAAGTCCTTGTAGTCGGCGACTGTCTGTGCCAGATTGTCCGAGATCGCACTCCGAAGAGTGGTGTTGAGCGACATGATGTCCTTTCACAGTGTGGGTGTCTTCGATGGTCTCAGGTATTGAATGATGAGGTGGCGGGTGACCGTCAGTTGATTCCGACGTTGTCGCCGTCTGCCGGTCCCTTCTTGTCGGTGAGGGCCTTGTTCCGGGTGAACCAGGTGATGGCGATCGTCAGAATGACGACGATGGCAACATCGCCGGAGGCCAGGACTGGGACGAGCGGGATGAGGACGAGGATGACCAGGGCCGCCGCTCCCAAGGCGATGAGCGTGGATTTGACCTGTCTGAGTGAGGCGATGAGCTGGACCGTGACTCCGCCGAGGATGGCCGGCAGAATGTAGAGCTTGGCCACGAGCGTCACCGGCTCGGGGATGATCGAGACCAGCCAGGTGCCGAGGATTCCGACGAAGAGCACCATGGATGCCACGTGGATCAACGCTGCGCCGCAGATTGCCATGGTCGCGGCATATTCGCCCTTGCGTGTGCCTGGCTTCACTCCGATGGTGTCCTGGGCGACGATCGCCGACGGCAGCAGTTTGTTGGAGATGTTGCCGATCAGGAATGCCTGGTACATGCCGCCGGCCCCAGGATCGGGAAGTAGGTCAGCGGCTCGACGATGTAGAAGACACCGTAGACGGCGAACACGGCGAGAAATCCCTTGAGGATCTCACCGAGGTTGACGTTCGCATCCGCAACGAACAGGAGGTAGAACGGCACCGAGGTGGCGATGAGGAACCCGATGAACAGCGTGCGAGAGCCCCACTTGGTCGTCGTCCGCTCGAAGGCCGCGTGTGAGGGTGACGTAATGATGTTCGACATGATGTTCTCCTCAGGCTTCGGGTGCGCCGAGACCGGCATAGTGGGCGAAGTAGGACGCAATCAGGCCCACAAGAAGTGAGATTCCAAGTCCCCATTCCTTGAGCCACGGCTGTTTCAAGGTCTTGGCGAGGAAGAGACAGATCGTCATCACCACGGCGGAGACGAGGATCGCGACGACGTGCGTCGGGGATTTCGGGAGTTCCCGGAACGTCAGCGCGGCGAAGGCCGCGAGCAGCGCCGCGCCGGGGATGATGGACATCAGTGCAGGATTGACCTTCTCCAGCTTGTGGGAGCTTCGTGTGAAGACCGGAGTCAGGATCAAGGTCGAGATCATCCACCCGGCCCCCGAGAGGCTCATCGCCATGAGTGCGACGATGAAGACGCCGCGGGTGAATGTCTCATCGCCGAGACTCGAGCCCATGGTGCCGGCTGCGATCGAGGCCGAGGCGACCTCCGTGGCCGCGGAGCCGATGAGACCGACGCGGACGACGACCGGGGGAGTGCCGAAGAGGGGCAGCAGGGCAATGGCGACGAGGACCACGGACAACGAGGGTCCGATCGCCGCAACTCCACCGGCTCTGAAAGCCGACTTGACCTCCTGCTGGCTCATGCCGGCCGACTCGGCGTTCTTCTTCACCGCATTCATATAGATGAGTGATTGGACGACGACGACACCCATGACTGCCAATGCCAGAATCCAGAGAACAGGGGCATTCGCGAGGCCGAGATAATCGGCCGATCCACTTGCCATCACCATAGCGGGGCTCCTCACTTCCTTGTCGGAGTTGCTCACAGCGACCGGTCCACGTCGTTGTGGTCCGCATCACTTGTGTCAGTAACGTATACCGAGATGCGCTCCGTTTGGTGATCTTCCATGCGACTTCCCGATTGGCGAGAATAGACTTCTCAATGCCGGCCATCAACGAATTCGATGAGTATCGTCGGAAATGAGATATCGGCGCTGAGAAAGGATCGAGCAATGGACGATCTGCTTGTGGACATCAATCTCGACCGGGCAGAGATCTGCTGGGAGACAGCGCTGAGAAGAGTCTCGGGTGCGAACCTTCATTCGCCGAGTGGATGCCGTGAGTGGACCAACGAACAGTTGATCAATCACCTCATCGGCGGTGGGCTGCGCTATGAGAAGCTGCTCGCCCAATGCTCACCTGCCGAGGTGGAGGCCACACGGGGGCAGAACCACCTCGGCGATGATCGCTTGGAAGCGTTCTGGTCACAAGAACGAGCATTCCGACGTCTCGTGGGGGAGTGCGACCTCGGGGCTCAGGTATCTCACCGCATCGGACGGATAACGGGGCACCAGTTGGTGCGAATGCGGATCCTCGAACTGGCTCTCCATGCTGCCGACCTTTCGGCCGGCACCGGCGATAAGTGGCCCATCGATGATGAGCTCGCAGAGTACATCTCCACACATCTCGGCGAGCTCATTGCTGACTTGGGTTCTGCAGGGGGATACGCTGCGCCCAGGCCGGAGCCGGGCGCCGGAGCCTCGCACGCGCAACGAGTTCTGAACGTCTCAGGCCGCTGACCGTCTCACGTCGCTGACCGGCACACTCTCCGACTCCAGCTTGCCGCGCCTTCTTCCATCTACCGCGCCTTCTTCTTGGAGACGTACATGGTGATCTCTGCAGAGACGAACACATTCCCGTCAGCATCCAGGACGTCGACCGGCACGATCAGATCCATCTTCTCGTCGCCGAACTCGGGGATGGTGTCGAGCCGGGCGATCGAGGTGACGCCCGTGGTGGCCTTGTCCTTGTATTCGACGGTCATGCCGGCGGGAATCCAACGATGCGTGGGCGGTACCGTTGCCTCGGTCATGATGCCACCGGCGATCTCTGCCATGTTGCATGAGGCGATTGCGTGATAGGTGCCGAGGTGGTTGTGGACGCCGCGACGGTTCGGCGCACTCACACGGCACAGTCCCGGGCGCAGCTCCTGGATCCGCGGATGAACGGTGCGGAAGTAGGGGACTTTGAAGCACATGGCCTGAGTGAAGAGCCACTTGCCGAATGGCAGCTTCTGCAGCTTCTGCCAGGTCTGGAGATTCTTTCCAAAATCTGCGGTGTCGACGGTCATGGAATCGTCCTTTCGGTCGTACGGGCCGTCGAATTCTGCGACATCGGGCCCGCCTCAAATGGTTCCCTAGTCATAGGCTAGGTTACTCCACAGTAACGGTCGGGGGCGTCGCAGTTCCTCGGCAGCGGCTTTGATGTCGCTTGAGCAGAGTGTCACGATGCGTGACCATCGGTGCGTACGAGCAATTTGTCCCTCTCCGGGTCGGCGAAGATGAGCGTGATCATCGCACAGACGGCGGAGGCGACGCCCAGTGCCTGAAACGCGGTGGCGTAGCCGAGACCAGAAGTCGGCGCCGCATCGACGATGAGTCCGGTGACATAGGGCCCGACGAGTCCTCCCACGGCCATGAGCGCCAAGAAGATCCCCAGCGTTCCCGCTGTCTGTCGGGGTGGGCAGATCTCTGAGACCGCCGCATTGCACAGTGGCAGGACGACGACGCCGACGCCATACCCGATGGATACGATGGCAACTGCGCCGGGGGAGTTCGAGATCGAGGGGAGGAAGCAGAGAATTCCACCGCCGAGTACCACGCAGACGGAAGGCGCGATGATTCGCACGAACCTGGACGACCAGCCTCTGGCCAGCAGTTGATCAGAGAGCAGAGTTCCGCCGATGAGGCTGATTAGACCGGCGATCGACGGGATGGCCAACATGGAACCTGACTGGAGGCGACTGTAGCCGAGACCCACTTCGAAATACGACGGCAGCCACGTGAGGACCACGGTCACCAATGCGTAGACGCTGGCGACCAGCAGCGCACCGCTGATGAACGTCTTGGTCAGGAGAATCTTCCGCCAGGGGACTCGCGGTTCTTCACTCGGGTCGATTGCGTGCTTCGCGGCCTTAGCCGGAATGTAGGGGCCGACTTCCCAGTACCGCGTCCAGAAGAAGCACCACACGACACCGATGACAGCCATCGTGATCAGCGCACTGCGCCATCCGAACGTTACCGAGAGATAGGCGAGCAGCGGGGCCAGAGCAATCTTGGCGATGGAGGCGGCGCTGGCCAGCAGGGCTCCGGGGAAGCCGCGCTTCTGCGGGGTGTGCCATGAGTAGGTGGCTGTGTGGATGAGAGCAGAACTGGGCCCTTCGGCGAGTCCGAGGAGCATTCTGGACACAACTAGGACTGCGAACGTGGCCGAGAGCACCAACGGCAGCATCGCCAGGGCCCACACAAGAGACAGGACGATGAGAACAGTGCGCAGGGACAGCCATTTGTTCAGTGCTCCGGCGAAGAATCCACCGACGGTGAAGGCGAAGAAGAACAGGCTGCCCACGAGACCGATCTGAGCTGCACTGATGCCGAGTTCATCCTTGAGGGACTGAGCGATGATGCCGAATGCGGCTTTGTCCCCGTAGTTGACCACGTACAGAACGACGAGCAGCGCAGTCAGAGACCACGCCTTGCGTCGCGATTCGGTCCCAGGTGCAGCAGCTGCGGCCGGGGGAGAGGTGAGCTTGGATGAGACCATGATGCTTCCTTGCGTCGTGGTGACTATCGTGACAATCGGCCTTGGGCTTGTTGAGCCGATCACACACACAGTATTGAACGTTCGATAAAAATGTCAATCGACGCTTGAACGTTCCCGCCGGGTTCGAGAACTCTGCGCACAGCAGGCCAAGGGCACATGGCTGACCAGCGACAACCTGGCGCTCACGGTCACCACGGCACTGTCAGCACACACGCGCTGCCGGCACTCGACTGGTACTGAAATGTCGGGGTCAAACGGAAGCCGCTTCAGTAGGAGTCGTCAGCAGACGATGCGGATCATTGAAGGCGCTCGCGCAGGACGCGAGGAGTAGTCGCGAACGAGTTTACTTAACATAATGTATATTATCGGCGTTATACACATGACCCCAAGGGAGCCACGAGATACCGCTGATATTGAGCTGTCAGTTCTGCCGTCGGTCTTGCCATCAGTTCTGCTGTCATTCCTGCGACGATCATAGTTACCGGTCAGTCACCAGCGTACAAAAAGATGACGGCCGCGGATAGCTTCTCAGCTATTCGCGACCGTCATCGTGCTGACTGCGTGTCAGCCAACTGCGTGTATCAGCAGGTGTCTCAGCTGCCGCCGAGTCCGACCTTGTCGTCATCCTTGGATCCACCATCGTCCTTGGATCCTCCGCCGTCGTCTGCAGCGCCGTTGGCCTTCGTCAGGCCAGCTTCTTCACCACAGACCGGCCATGCTCCCGGGCCCTGCTCCTTGAGAGTCTTCTGAGCGACATCGATCTGCTCTGCCTTGCTGGCCTTGTGAGGCATACCCTCACCGCCGAAGGCCTTCCAGGTCTGCTCCGAGAACTGCAGTCCGCCGTAGTAGCCATTGCCGGTGTTGATGTGCCAGTCACCGCCGGACTCGCACTCGGCGACCTTGTCCCAGACGCCTTCCGAGGACTGAGCCCCTGTGGAGGCCTGAGCTGGGCCGCCCATTCCCGTCAGTCCGGCTGCGGCGACCGCGCCGGCTCCTGCAACGAGGGCGACCTTGCGGAGGCTTGTGCTGTAGAGGTTCACTGTCTCATCTCCGTAATACGACTGCATTTCGGTTCTGTAACTCGGTCGTTACCGAGCCGTTATACACCGTAACGGATCTGAGTGCCGGTGTGAACCGAGATCAAGGTCTCTGCACTCCGAATCGACTCACAGAAGTCACAACACGAACTGAGAGACGAGCCCGTCAGGTGAGTGTCACAGAGGTGCTCGACTCCCCCGAGAATCGCCTCAGACTCCCCCGATATCCGGCTCAGGCACCTGAGACGTAGGCCGCCAGGTGCTGTGCGGTCAAGGACGCGTCCGACTCCGAGGCACCGTCTACGAGTTGCTTCGGAGTGCCTTCGAAGACGATGCGGCCACCGTCGTGTCCGGCCCCGGGTCCTAGGTCGATGATCCAGTCGGCGTGGGCCATGACTGCCTGATGATGCTCGATGACGATAACTGTTCTGCCTGCATCCGCGAGACGGTCGAGCATTCCGAGCAGGTTGTCCACGTCGGCGAGGTGCAGGCCCGTTGTCGGTTCGTCGAGGATGATCACCTGTGCGGCATCCGCGGCTTTGGCCGACAGATGTGTGGCGAGCTTGAGACGCTGTCGCTCACCGCCCGATAAGGTCGTCAACGGCTGTCCCAGGCTGAGATATCCGAGTCCCACCTCGGCGAGGTTGGCGATGATCTTACTCACCGCAGGGATACGTGACTCCTCTGCTGCGAAGTATTCGATGGCTGCTGTCACCGGCAGGTCGAGTACCTCACGGATGTTCTTGCCACCGAGCGTGTATTCGAGGACTTCGGCCTGAAATCCCTTGCCGTCGCAGACATCGCAGGGAGCTGACATTCCCGCCATCATTCCGAGATCGGAGTAGATGATCCCGGCACCGTTGCAGACCGGGCAAGCCCCTTCGGAGTTCGCGCTGAAGAGTGCTGGTTTGACCCCGTTGGCCTTCGCGAATGCCTTCCGAATGGGTTCGAGCATGCCGGTGTAGGTGGCCGGGTTGCTCCGACGTGAGCCCTTGATACCCGCCTGATCGATCATGATCACACCATCGCGATGGCGCAGCGATCCTTCGATGAGGGTGCTCTTGCCCGAACCTGCCACGCCGGTGATCGCAGTGATGACTCCGACAGGAACATCAACATCGACGTCACGCAGATTATGGGCCTGTGCTCCCCTGATCTCGAGACGTCCAGTCGGTTCACGGGTTGTCGCCTTCAGCTGCGCACGGTCATTGAGATGTCGACCGGTGAGGGTGTCACTGGTGATGAGGTCGCCGACGGTGCCGGTGAAGCAGACCTCTCCCCCGGCTGTTCCTGCTCCGGGTCCGAGGTCGACGATGTGATCGGCGATTCTGATGGTCTCGGGTTTGTGTTCGACGACGAGGACTGTGTTGCCCTTGTCTCGAAGCGCGATGAGCAGCCCATTCATTGCGTCGATGTCGTGCGGGTGGAGCCCGATCGTGGGTTCGTCGAAGATATAGGTGACATCGGTCAGTGAGGACCCGAGGTGTCGGACCAGCTTGATTCGCTGTGCCTCTCCCCCGGACAGCGACCCGGCCGAACGGTCAAGGGAGAGATATCCGAGGCCGATGTCGACGAAGGCCTGCACATCTGCGATGAGTGATTCCACGAGGTTGCTGACGCCCTCATCGGGGACTTGGGCGAGCCAGTCCAGGAGGTCAGAGACCTGCATTGCGCAGACTTCCGCGATGGACAGACCGACCAGCTTCGATCCTTGTGCCGCCGAGTTCAGGCGTGTGCCGTCACACTCGGGACACTGCGTATAGACGACCGCACGATCGACGAACTCACGCACATGCTTCTGCATCGCGTCGCGGTCCTTTGACAGGAAGGAGCGTCGAATCCGGGGAATGAGTCCGTCGAAGGTCATATTCGTGCCGTTGATGACGATCTTCTCGTCCTCGGCGTAGAGGAGATTGTGCCTCTCCTCCTCGGTGTAGTCGACGATTGCCTTGTCGGGGTCGAAGTATCCCGATTCCGAATAGAACCGCACGCTCCATCCGCCGGGCTTGTAGCCGGGGATCGTGATCGCACCCTCGTTGAGGGACCTCGAGGAGTCGACCACCTCGGCGATGTCGATGTCTGTGGCCGTGCCCATTCCTTCGCAGTGAGGGCACATCCCTCCATTGACGGTGAAGGTACGTCGCTCGACCTGTTTGTCGGCGCCCTTGTCGATCGTCACGGCTCCCTTGCCGCTGATCGTGGCCACATTGAACGAATAGGCCTTGGTCGATCCCAGGTTCGGTTGAGCCAGCCGGGAGAACAGGATGCGCAGCTTCGCGTTGATGTCGCTGACGGTGCCCACCGTCGATCGCGGGTTGGCCCCGATGCGTTCCTGATCGACGATGATGGCGGTGGTCAGGCCCTCCAACACGTCGACTTCGGGTCTGGCCATAGTCGGCATGAAGCCCTGGACGAAGGCGCTGTACGTCTCGTTGATCAGGCGTTGGGACTCGGCTGCGATCGTGGAGAAGACCAGCGACGATTTGCCGGAACCGGAGACTCCGGTGAACACAGAGAGTCGGCGTTTGGGGATGTCGACAGAGATGTCTGCGAGATTGTTCTCCCGAGCTCCCTGCACACGGATGAGCTCATGGTCATCGGCTGGATGCGTCATACCGATCAGCCGCGCTGCTGAACGCGGATCATATTGCCGGCCGGATCCCGCAGAGCGAAGTCCCGGAGACCGTAGGGCTGGTCCATCGGCTCCTGGACGATGTCGGCTCCCCTGCCCTCCACCTCGGCGAAGGCCTCATCGACGTTCGTGCTTGCCAGCACGATCGCGGCGTAGCTGCCCTTGGCCATGAGCGATTCGATGACTGCCCTCTCCTCGTCGCTGATGGTCGGGTCGGTGATCGCTGGGGTGAGCACGATGAGGTATCGGGTTGACCGGCAGGGCCCAAAGTCAGCCACCGCATCTGCCCGGATCCGACATCGAGGCGAACCTCGAAGCCGAGGACGTCACGGTAGAAGGTCAGGGATGCTTCGGCATCGGTGTGAGGCAGGAAGCTGGCGTTGATTGAAATATTCATGATCGTCATCCTAGTGCGCATCACCGGGGTGGAACTTCTCGATTCCTGACCGGTCTGAGCACATTCTTGACGATGATCGTCGGCAGGTCGTGGTCGCCTTCGACGACGCCGGAACGGTAGCGGGAGGGTGAGACCCCGACAAGTTCGCTGAATCGAGTGGAGAACGTGCCCAGCGATGAGAATCCCACAGCGAAGCAGATATCTGTGATCGACAGGTCACCGCGACGAATCAGTGCCATGGAGCGTTCGATGCGCCGGGTCATGAGATAGGAATAGGGCGACTCCCCGTAGGCAGCTTTGAATCCGCGACTGAGGTGCCCGGCCGACATATGCACCCCGGCGGCAAGTTCCTGGACGTTGAGAGGCTGGTCGAATTCTCTGTCGATGCGGTCGCGCACACGCCTCAGGATGGCCAGCTGCTGCACAGACGGCGTGTCGCTGCCTCTCGCGCTCACCCTGTGTGGACTCCCTGTGTCAGCGTCTTCCCGCGGAAGTAGTCGGGGTGCCTGCGGGATTGGATGATCATGATGACCACACCCAGGAGCAGGACGCCGATGCCCAGTACGAAGACCAGTCCGATGCCGAAGACCGAAGAGCCGGAACCATAGTCGGGATCGAGTGAGTCGATCGCGGTGGTCACGAAGATCACCAGCAGGGTCACTCCCCCGACCAGCGGGAAGAGGCACCTGAAGAAGAAGTTCTTCGCCCCGGAGAACAGGGACTGTCGGAAGTACCAGATGCAGGCCAGGCCGGTCACACCGTAGTAGAAGCAGACCATCAGCCCCAAGGCAGTGATCGTGTCCCACAGTGCGTTCTCTGACAGCAGACGCATGACCACATAGAAGATGATTGCGGCCGCGCCGAGGTGATGGTGGCCACGGATGGAGACTTGTACCGGGGCGAGATCTTTCCGTACTTCTTCGGCAGCGCCCCGTAGTGGCCCATGGCCAGGATCGTGCGCGAGGGAGAGACCATCGTCGACTGCAGCGAGGCCAGTGAGCTAGAGAGGACGGCGATCGAGACGAGAACGGCGAAGGGCCCCATCACCGGGCCGGCGAGGACGGCGAAGATGGATTCCTGATTCTCCGGATTCCCCGCGCCCAGCCCCTCGGTGCCGACACCGGCGAACGAGATGACGGCGACGGTGCAGGCCAGGTAGATGATGACGATGGCGATGATCGTGAGCATGGCTGCGCGTCCGGGAGTCTTCTCCGGGTCCTTCGCCTCTTCGTTCATGGTGATGACGGTGTCCCAGCCCCAGAACAGGAAGATGGACAGAGATACTGCCGCTGCGACCGTCGAGAAGTCTCCGGCCTCGGCAGGGTTGAACCAGCCGAGTTCGACCGGTGTGGGGTCGAAGGCGGTGCCGTTGGACACGTGGACGAATGCTGCGATGACGAACCAGCCGAGTGCAAGTACCTGGAAGGCGACGAGCCAGACCTGAATCTTCTCGGTGGCTTCGACTCCGCGGTAGGAGATCCACGCGGCGGCCGCGGTCAGGAGAACTGTGACAGGAATGTTGATCCACAGCACTCGGGTCAGATCGGCGATTCCTGGGTCACCGAAGATCTGCGCCAGCAGCAGGAACAGGAAGTCCACTGCCACTGCGGCCAGGTTCGAGAGCACGAGGATCGTGGCAGAGATCAGGCCCCATCCTCCCATCCAGCCCAGCCAGGGCCCGAAGGCGCGGGTCGCCCAGGTGAAGGTCGTCCCGGAATCGGGCATGGCAGTGTTGAGTTCGCGGTAGCCGAAGACGACGAGCAGCATCGGAACGAATCCGATGAGCAGAATCGCCGGAGTGTGCACACCGACCTGCGAGATCGTCGGTCCCAGCCCCGAGGTCAGGGTGTAGGCGGGCGCGATGCAGGAGATGCCGATGACGGCACCGCCGATGGCACCGATCTTGCCCGCCGACAGCCCCTTGGAGCTCAGACCCGAAGCGGATGTCGCAGACGCGCTTCCGGTCGGGCCCGGTGATGGAGTTGCCGAGGTCATCAGTTCAACCTTTCAGACATGTGCTCAGGTGCCCAAGATCATACGGGCGGTGTCCTGCCCGATCCTGATGGCGCCATCGACGTGCTGGTACCCGTGTGCTGCAATGTCCGAACTTGCGAAGTGGATGGGACCGACTGGGTCGTTCTGGAACCGGCCCCACCGGTGCAGTCCACCGAGGTCGTAGCTGGTCGCATACGCTCCACGGGTCCATTCCTCGGAGCCGAAGTCCGACAGGTAGAAGACGTCAGGCTCCAGGGCACGTGGACCGAGGAAGTCTGCCAGGCATTCGACGATGCGCTGCTTGCGGGTGTCCTCGTCGAGGGCGAACATCGCATCGGCGTTGACGTCTGAGATGAATCCGACGAGAGTCCCCTGCTCTTCACCGTGATTGGTGTTGTCATAGACCTCCTGAACCAGCTGGCCGGCACCGAATCCGGTTCCGCACAGGCCGTCTTCACGCCAGAACGGTGTCGGATAGGTGGCATGGACCTTGATCACCAGACCCATCGACTGGTGCTGGTGGAAGACCTGCTGGAGTCGGGGCAGATGCGGGGAGTAGCTGATGCGTGAGTACAGGTTCGGCGGGACGGCCACAATGGCACGATCGGCCGACACGGTCATCGCATCGGTGCCGACGCTCACCGCATCCTCCGTCCACTCAATGGTGCGCACGGGGCTATTGAGGTGGACGACGCCTTCACCGAGCTCGCTGGCCATCTGCTCGGAGACCGACTGCATTCCACCCACGACGCGGCGGTCGAGAATGAAATGATCATCGACGAGGTGGGTGAATGATCCCGCCGAGGCGGCCATGAGTATCGCCTGCAGTGCGGAGAATGCGGTGGCCGGCTTCGTCAGCATTCCGCCCGCGATGAACATGCCGATGTTCGCGCACGCGGTCTCATCGTCTGATTGTTGGCGCAGCCAATGGTGGAACGACACCGAATCGAGTTCGGCAGCATCCTCGGCTTCCCACGGAGCTGTCGGTCCGATGCGGGCGGCGAGCTCGTCCAACTGCGCGATCAGCCGTTCCATCTCCGCTTGGGTCGACTCCCCCACTGGGAACATGTCGCCGCTGTAGACGGAACGTGTGCCGTCCGGTGCGATGTAGACGCTGTCGCCTTCTCGGTAGCGCTGGTACGTCTCCTTGCCCAGCTCCTCGACGAGTTCGAGGAGTGCCGTCTGGTCAGGTGAGATCCACTGACCACCGATTTCGTACATCTGACCGTCGATGTGATCTGTCCACGTCCGACCGCCCACACGATCTCGTGCCTCGAGGACCACAACGTCCTTACCTGCTGCCTGCAGCGTCCGGGCCGCACTCAGGCCGGTCGGGCCAGCTCCGACGATGACCACATCGCATGTTCGATCCGACATCCTGCACTCCTTCGAAAGTTCCACTTATGTGATCAGAGTAACCAGGGAACCAGGGCCTGCCAAGGCGAGTTCGGGTCCGGTCGGACCGGTGCGGAATCGGTTTCAGCGATACTCGCGGGCGTCCGCGCCCAAGTCGGCCTCCTTGGCTGCCATGAAGCTCCAGGAATCGGGTCGAGAACCATCGATATCGTCGATCGCGTAGATATCTGCGAGTTCCCGCGTGCTCAATGTGCGTGTGTTGAACCGGTGCCGTTGCGCGTCCGAGGCCACTGCGACGACAGTTCGCCCCAACAGGTGTCGGGTCTCCGAAATCGCGAAATCCGCAGGCGGCAGTTCACGCTCGGTATCCAGAGAGTCTCGCAGCCAAGTCTGCTCACTCGTGTCGAAGAGGTCGAGCATCATCTCCGATCTCAGCCAGCCTGGGGTGATCGCCAACGCGGTGCACTCGGAGTCGCTGAGCTCGTGGCCGAGTCCGAACGCCAGCCTGCTCACCGCCGTCTTCGTCAGGTCGAGATAGATGGACTCCCGGTAGTGGGCAGCATTGAACTCGGAGGTTCCGTCGGTGATCTCGATGTGCAGTCCCCCTGGGGTGCGTGTCAGCAGAGGGAGTGCAGCGTGGGCTGTGTGCAGGTGCGTGAGCAGGCCCGCGTTCACCAACCTCATGCCCGAGTCGAAGTCCGTGTCCCAGAACTTCTCGCCCCAGGAGACGTAGGCCTCTCCCCCGATGTCGTTGACGACAACGTCAAGCCGACCGTGCTGCTCATCGATGCGGCGCACTACCTCGTGGATCATCTCCGGTTTCAGGTGATCGCAGACGAGCGCCTGGGCGTGGCCGCCGTCTGCTTCGATGAGTTGGGCTGTGCCCTCGATCGTCTCGCTGCGACCGTAGTCGGATGGCTGCGCCGAGGTGGATCGTCCTGTGCAGTACACGAACGCTCCCGCCCGGGCCAGATTCCTGGCGATGGCGCGTCCGGCACCCCGGGTTGCGCCGGCGACGAGAGCGACTCGGCCCTTAAGCGGACGCTGGACGAAGGGAGGAAATTCTGGTTCTGCTGGTGCCTGGGATGAGGTCATGATGACAGCATCTCGTGCGATCACTGACACCTCATGTCAGTGATGAAGACTATTCTTGATGAGCATGAAGGCAGCACGGCTGGTGTCGGAGATCGTCATCCTCAGCGCGAGGAGCGTACCGATCACTGCCGCGAATCTGGCCGAGCGGCTCGAGGTCACCGAACGGACGGTCTATCGCGATCTCGGCGACCTGTCTCGGATGGGTGTGCCCGTGGTGACAGAGGCCGGCCCAGGTGGGTGCATCAGCCTGCTGGGAACCTGGACGTCTCCGCTGTCGGGCATGACCCGTGATGAGCTTGATTCAGTGCTCATCGGAGGTGCCGCAGCAGCCGATCTCGGGTTCGCACGGGAGTTGGCGACGGCGCGGGAGAAGATCCTGTCCGAGACGGAATCCGTCTTCTCATCGAACGTCCTCGTCGACGGGCCCGACTGGTTCATGACACATGAGCGTCCCGAGGCGCTCTCGGTCATCGTCACGGCTCTGCGTTCGCACCGCGGACTGCAGTTTCGGTATGCAGCCCGTACGGGATCACGACTTCGCACTGCCATTCCGCTGGGACTCGTCGTCAAGGCCGGTCGCTGGTACCTCATCGCACAGCCTCCCGGAGGCAGACCCCGAACCTACCGGGTCTCCCGGATGACTGCGATCGCACTGCGCTACGTCGCGGTTTCACGGCCGGTGGAATTCCACCTCGGCGACTATTGGTCGCGGTCTCAGGTCGAATTCGACCGCACCGTCAGGTCGACGACGGTGAGACTGCGGTTCCCAGCCACAGCCTCGACGATCTGCGCCGGGCAGTTCCGGGTCGAGTCACCGAGGAGGCAATCGAGGCAGGATCCATCACCGCCGACGACTATGTCATCGACCTTCCGATGGAGCCCGTGGACGTCGCTGTCTCCCAGCTGATCACGGTGCCCGGAGTCGAGGTCATATCACCTGGAGAACTCCGACTGGCGCTGCATGAACGGGCCCGTCAAGCGGCCGCGTGCAATGGTCCCTGACGTCGCTCAGCGACGCCAGGGACGGTCACTGGACTTCGTATTTGCCGTTGATCTGCCCGGCACCGACTCCGCCGACTGCTTCCATGGCGGCCTTGGACAGGTCGATGCAGCGGCTGCCGTGGTAGGGACCACGGTCATTGATGCGCACGGTCACGGATTTTCCGTTGGCGGTATTGGTGATCTTGACCTGCGACCCGAAGGGCAGCGTCTTATGCGCAGCGGTCAGCTTGTTGGTGTCGAAGATCTCCCCGTTGGCCGTCGGCCGGCCATCGAATCCATCGCCTCCGCCGTAGTACGACATCGGGCAGGTACCGGACTCGCCAGCGGACTCACCGGACTTCGAGGGTTCGTCATTGGTATCAGGAGCGGGCTTCTTCGTGTCTGTGCCGCCTGCGGTGCCGCCCGTGGTCGCGTCCGTGCTCGCAGCCTCGTCGGACGCGGTCTCCGACGGGGTCGGGCTCGGTGTCTCGACCTTGGACTTGAGGGAGATCTCGGCTGGCTTCTCTTTGGCCTGCTTCTTCGCTTTGGCCAGGAACTCATCTGGGGATTGGGTCGCCTCGGCTGCGGCGACGACAGGAGATTCGGCGACGACCTGCTGGTCACCGCCGGCGCTGCCGGGCACCATCGCCAGGCTGGATGCGACGACCGCTGCTGTTGCGGCGGTGGGAACGATGAATGCGGAGAGCACTGGACGTGCACGCACCGAGGCCAGCACTCCCCCAGCGGTGTTCGCAGATGCCTGGGTCCCCTGCGGCGAATGCCGTCCGGACTTCTTCGGTGCCTTGAACGCAGAGAAGAGCGATCCCGTCGATTTCGAACGGGGTGAAGAGTGTTTACCCACAGTCAGTCCTTGTATAGATGTGCCGGTGTCCTTCGCAAACATGGGTCTCAGTGATCGAGCAAGGCTCAACACTGACTCCAAGTTATCGGATCGTTACCTGAACACAGTCTAATTAAGAAACTGTTACAAAAGCAATGCGGCACGCTAAAAAGCGTGCCGCATCAATGGTTATCGGGTCACTCGGACTTGCGGTTGACCAGCCTGCGGACGGTATCGGCGCCGGTGGTCACACCTTCCTGGGCCTTGTCGAAGACTCGCTCGACCTTGCCGCTTCGCACGGCATCGTCGATCGCGTGGGAGACATTGCCCAGCGCCTTCTTCACGTTCGTCTCGGTGGTCTCGATGAGACGGTTGCCAGAGGTGGCTTCACGAGCGTTCTTCACACCGCTGCTGGCCGCACCGTAGGCTCTGGTGGCTGCCGAACGCACCCTTTCGGTCGGGGTCCGCTTGGTGGAGTCAATGACGTAGTCAGGTTCAATCGGATCTTGTGTTCGGCTCATGTCTCCATAGTTGTCGACCCTGCTCGTCAGGTCAACAGCAACATAGGATTGGACCATGAATTCTCAGGCAGAGATCATCGCCCACAGAGGCGGGCAGTGGCCCGGTATGAGTGAGAACACCCTCGAGGCGTTCGCGTCCGCGCATCAGGCCGGCGTGCGGTGGATGGAGACCGATGTCCATGCGTCTGCCGACGGAGTCGTGTTCGCCGCCCATGATGCCGATCTGGATCGCATCGCAGGTCGCCCCCACCGCATCCGCGATCTCAAGGCCGCCGAACTCGATTCCATCGAACTCATCGCAGGCGGGCATCTGCCTCGCCTGACCACGCTTCTGGAGGAGCTTCCGGACCTCGCCTGGAACATCGATGTCAAAGCCGCCCACTCCATTGCACCGATGATCCGCACCATCCGCAGCCGCGAGGCCGGAGAGAGGATCCGGCTTGCCTCGTTCTCCTCGTCGACTCTGCGCCGACTGCGCGAGGCCCTGCCCGGGGTCCGTACTTCGGCCGGAGTGTTCGAGTCTGCCCTGTTTGCCTTAGGCGCCCTGCCAGGAGTCGCGGGTTCCGGCCTGACTCAGCTGCCGGCCGGTCTCGATGCGCTGCAGGTACCGATGTCGTTCAAGGGCCTCCGTGTCATCAGCGAGGACTTCGTCTCGCGCGCTCACCGCTCGGGCCTGCAGATCCATGTGTGGACCATCAATGACGTCGCCGAGATGCGCACCCTCCTCGACCTCGGCGTCGATGGGATCGTCACGGATGATGTCCTGCTGGGGCTGCGCGAGATCGCGGCGTGGACCTGAGTGCTGGGAATAGGCGTAGACGGTAGACTGTTCCTTCGTATGAGACGTCTGCAGTC
Source organism: Brevibacterium sp. BDJS002 (assembly GCF_028201555.1). Taxonomy (NCBI): domain Bacteria; kingdom Bacillati; phylum Actinomycetota; class Actinomycetes; order Micrococcales; family Brevibacteriaceae; genus Brevibacterium; species Brevibacterium sp. BDJS002. The sequence goes on from NZ_CP116392.1 coordinate 2,208,550, forward strand.
GAGTCGGAAGGTGAGAGAGATATGAGCGAACGCAGTCTCCGCGGTACACAGTTGGGCTCACGCAGCCTGGAAACGGAAGAGGGCGTCGAACCGGCACCTCGCCAGATGGTCGAATTCGAGTGCGAGGACGGAACCAAGTTCAAGGTTCCCTTCTCGATCGAAGCCGAAGTGCCCTCCACCTGGGACTCAGGCATCCACGGCATCGGCACTCGTGTCGGCGTGAATGAACCCGATGGGGAGCCGGGCAAGCATGTGCGGTCCCACTGGGACATGTTGCTTGAGCGCCGCTCCTTCGACGAACTTCAGGTTCTGCTCGATGAGCGACTCGCCGTTCGTCGCGGAGAGGTGCCAGCACAGGCCTGAGCGCCTCTGTACTGAGTCACACGAACGCATCCGAGCGTAAAGGGCGGGGTGCAGGTCATCGGACCTGCACCCCGCCCTTCATCGTCCCGAAACTCATTGTCCCGAAACTGCCGGGAATCACCTCACGCAGTTCGACTGCGTGTTGTCAGACGCTCAAGCAGGCCCCGAGCCTGACGTCGGCGCCGGGTCAGTCCCCATCCGGCGACCTTGGTGAATGCCTCGGAGATGATCGATCCGCTCATCTTCGACTCCCCCAGCTCGCGTTCGACGAAGACGATGGGGACCTCGGCCACGCGGAATCCGGCTTCGACGGTGCGGTAGGTCATGTCGATCTGGAAGCAGTAGCCCTGAGACTGCACCTCGGAGAGATCGAGGTTCTGCAGTACTTCTCGCGAATACGCACGGAACCCTGCTGTCGCGTCTTTGACGCCGAGGCCCATGACCGCGTTGACGTAGATATTGGCTCCGCGGGAGAGGAAGAAGCGTGAGCGTGGCCAATCCACGATCGCCCCGCCGCGAACCCAGCGTGAGCCGATGACGAGGTCGGCGTGCCCGGCCTGAGCGACGGCCAGCAGCTGCCCGAGGTCAAGGGGGCGGTGGGATCCGTCGGCGTCGAATTCGCAGATGATCTCGTAGTCGCGTTCCAGCGCCCATTCGAACCCGGCGATGTAGGCCATTCCCAAACCGGACTTCTCACTGCGGTGCAGGACGTGCAGGCGTGGGTCGGTTCGCGCCTGTTCATCTACCCATTCGCCGGTGCCGTCAGGTGAACCGTCGTCGACGACGAGAACATCGACGTCGGGCTGGTTCTCAAACAGCCCCGACAGCGTCACGGGCAGAGCGAGTCGTTCGTTGTAGGTCGGAATGACGACCAGAGTCTTAGAAACCACGGCCACTACGATACGCGTCGCGGCAGAGAAAATATGAGCCGACACCCTCGCCTTCGGACCACGTTGAGCAACGAGTTATCTAATGACGGGGGTGCCGGCTCCATCCCAGCTGCTGTGGAATGTCAACAACGAATCTAGTGGCTCTCAGCGTCTTTGCAAAATCGCTCTGACCTGGGGTTATGTTCAAATCTCCAGGTCAGACGCAAGACAGAATGAAGAAAATAGATCTTCCTCGGCGTGTCGTCTTGCCTTCGATGAGTCGTGACTCGACTCACACAAGCGGCTGCTTCTAGACGTCCTCGCCGAGCGGAATGCGGGTCGGCAGTGCAACGTCAGAGGAAAGCTCCGGCAGTCCGGGAGTACCCGAGCGGGGGTCTGTGCTCCACGCCGCCACACGTGCGTCTGCAACCTGAACGACGAGTCGTTCCACCTGCCACCGCACGAAATCCGCATCCGCGCCCGGGGCAAGGACTCCCCCATCGGGATTGCCGGCGGCGCGGTGAGCGAATCGGGTGGCCGCGTTGAATGCTGCGCGTGCACCGATTCCGTTCTCCCCGACGACTGCCGAGCGCATCGTCGCCCACGGGGAATCCTGTGAGTCGGTCCACGACACCTGAGCACCTGCCGAGAGCAGCTGCGCCAGAGGTTGGGGCTGTGCCGGATCGAGAGTGATCGCGATGCCGGAGTAGCCCAAAGGAGTGACGAACTCCTCTTCGACACTGAAATCCAACAGCAGGCGATAGCCGTTGCGCTGGGCCAGTGCTGCCTGTCCGCGCACGCGGTCAAGGACCTCGCCCAGGCGCTGGTTCGACTCGACCTGGATGTACAGCGCGGTCTCGGGCATCTCGTCGAGGCCGAGGAAGTCGCCCGCGGCGATGCTCGCCCGGCCCTCGACCTGGTCGGCGCTGCCAGCGTCGTCGGACCCGATCTCGGGGTAGGCGACGATCCGCAGGCCCTTCGGTGCGCGAGCCTGGAAATCCTCCACATCCTCGGCGCTGCCAAGGATGTGCGCGTGCGTGTATCCGGATTCGACGAGTCGATTCCCATCGGGACCACCGCCACCCAGAACCAGTCCTGCATGGACGAAGCCTGGGGTCAGGAAATCCCCGTCGAGGTTGATCGCATCGGGGTCCGCTGCAAGCGCAGCTTCGTCGGAGCCGATGAACGAGACCTTTCCGTCCTTCGAGCCCAGGGCAGTCGCAAACGGGTCGACGCTGCTGTAAACATCTCCACCAAAGTACATAGTCACAGCCGACAGGTTACACCTCTGCTGTGGGCGACGTTGCACTCGCGTCAGGGGTGTCGGGTATCGTCATCGAGTGTGAAGCCCTTGGTTCTGATTGACACGCCTGCCCTGTACTACCGTGCCTTCTATTCGGTTCCCGACTCGATCGTCAACGACGAAGGTCAGCCGGTCAATGCCGTGCGCGGCGTTCTCGATGCGATTGCGCAGATGATCCGTCGCTTCGACTCCCCTCGAGTCGTGGCGACCATGGACGCCGACTGGCGCCCGGCATTCCGCACCGCGATCATGCCCGAGTACAAGGCCGCCCGAGTCAAGGACGCCGAGGCAGGCACGGAGATCCCACCCGAATTGGACGCGCAGCTGCCGATCATGACCGATGTCCTCCGTGCCGCAGGCATCCCCATCGCCGAGGTTGACGGCACCGAAGCCGACGACGTGATCGCGACCATGGCCGCCCAGTCGCAGACACCCGTGGTCATCGTCTCCCCCGACCGTGATCTGCTTGCCCTCATCGATGCTGCCTCCGATGTGAGCGTGCTGCGTCCCCGCAAGGGCGGAGAGTGGGAGGCCATCTCCCAGGCCGACCTGCCCGAGGCCTACGGAGTCCCCGATGGCACCAGGTACCGTGAGCTCGCCGCGATGCGCGGAGACCCCTCGGACGGATTGCCGGGAGCACCGGGGATCGGAGAGAAGACCGCAGCGACGCTGCTGGCGAACTTCGGTTCCCTCGAATCGATCATCAAGGCAGCCAAGGCCGGGGTGAAGACCGGAGGTCTCAGCCCCAAACGAGCCGCCACCCTCATCGAGGAAGAGGAGACGCTGCATAAGACCATCGAGGTCATGCGCTGTCTGACCGATGTCGCCCATGGGCTCGATCTCGAATCGGTCCCCGGCGAATGCGATCGTACTGCGGTTGAGGCTGCGGCCCACGGCCAGAACATTCGTCGTTCTGTCGACAACCTCATCGCCGCACTCGGCGATGCCGGCCGAGGCAACGACCAGAGCGGAACCACACAGCCGGCGCCGTGCCTACCAGCACGACAGCCGCAGGGGCAGGGTCCGGGCCCGCATCAGGATCCGCAGCCGCCTCAGTCTCTCCTGCGAAGTCTCGCGCCTCGCAGAGTCCGGGATCGGTCTCGGCCGAGGCCTGGTCACAGTCGCGACTCGTCGGCTTCGACCTCGAGACGACCGGCGTCGACCCGGCGACTGCACGCATCGTGACTGCGGCCTTCGTCGAATCCGCCGACAACGCCCGGACCTGGCTGGCCGATCCCGGAGTCGAGATTCCCGAACCGCCCGGGCCGTTCATGGAATCACCACCGAGTTCGCCCAAGCCAACGGAGCACCGGTCGCCGAGGTGGTTGCCGAGCTCTGCACGGTCCTCGCCGATCTCAAAGCGGAAGGTGCCGTGGTCGTGGGCCACAACATCGTCTACGACCTCAGCGTCATGTCCGCCGAGGTCAAACGCCACCAGCCCCACATCGGTCTCGCGGCCCTGCTGCCGACGATCGTCGACACCTTCGTCCTCGACAAGAAGGTCGAGCAGTTCCGCCGCGGCAAGAGGACCCTGACCGAGACAGCCAAGCGGTGGAAGGTTTCTCTGCTCGATGCCCATGATGCCGCTGCAGACGCGCTGGCCGCCCTGGACATTTCCCGAGCGTTGGCACAGAGCTCGGAGGAAATTGCCCAGCTCACCCGGGACGAAATCATGGCCGCACAAGGCGAATGGAAACGCGATCAGGCCGCTGACCTGCAATCTTGGCTGCGTAGAAAAGGCAACGCCGAAGCCGTCGTCGATGGCTCCTGGCCCATGGCCTGAACGATAGAATCAACTGCGACCATCACTCGACAAAGGACGATAATGGGTTTCTTCTCACGACTGCTCAACCGACCCGGCGCCCAGGCCGACAAAGCAACGGGATGGTTCGACAAGGCCGCCGACGATATGGCGGCCGCGAGTCGTGAATACGCGGAGCTCGATGACAGCGGCCTGACCGAGGCAGCTGCCGACATCTTCACCTCCGGCTCTGCCCAGGACAACCTCGTCCGCTACTGCGCGCTGGCCCGTGAAGCTGCCGAACGGTCCCTGGACGAACGTGCCTATGACACGCAGATCAAGGGTCTCGTCGGGCTCCTGCAGGCGAATATCGTGCAGATGGCCACCGGTGAGGGTAAGACCCTCGTCGGCGCTCTCGCCGCCGCTGGATACGCCCTGCAGGGACGTCGCGTCCACGTCGTCAGCGTCAACGACTACCTCGCAGTCCGCGACCGGACCTGGATGAAGCCGCTCTTCGACCTCCTGGGTGTGAAGTCGGCGTCGATCTCCGGGACCCAAAGTGAGACCGAACGCCGTGAGGCCTATGGCGCTGAGGTTCTCTACGCCTCCGTCACCGAGGTCGGATTCGACGTCCTCCGCGACCGATTCGTCACCGACGATGACCAGATCCGTGTCCCGGACCGCGATGTCGTCATCGTCGATGAGGCCGACTCCGTGCTCATCGACGAGGCGCGTGTCCCACTCGTCCTCGCCGGCTCGGCCAGTGTTGAAGATGCCAACGCTGCGATCGCAGCACTCGCCGAGAAACTCGAGCCAGATGTCGACTACGAAATCAGCCCGGATCACCAAGCTGTGTCTCTCACAGATGCAGGCATCACCCGAGTCGAGACCGAACTCGGTGTCGAGCTCTTCGACGAAGACGCGTCCGACCTCGCAGCAGTCAACCTCGCCCTGTATGCCAAGTCCCTGGTCAAACGCGATGTCGACTACCTTGTCGTCGATGGAAGAGTGAAACTCATCTCGGCCTCCCGCGGGCGCGTCGCCGAGCTGCAGCGCTGGCCCGACGGACTCCAGGCCGCAGTTGAGGCCAAGGAAGGCGTCGGCACCACCGAAAGCGGAGAGATCCTCGACCAGATGACCGTCGAGGAACTCATCCACGGTTACGAAACCGTCTGCGGAATGACGGGCACCGCGCTGGCAGTCGGAGATGACCTGCGTGAGTTCTACAACCTTGAGATCGTTCCCGTCGACACCCACCTGCCTGTCATCCGCCATGACGAACCCGACCGCCTCTACACCTATCAGGAGTCGAAGGAACGCGCGATCGTCGAGGAGGTCGCTGAGAACCATGCCAAGGACCGTCCGGTGCTCATCGGAACCTCATCGGTGGCAGAGAGCGAATCCCTGGCCGAGCGACTGGTCGAACGCGGCATCGAGGTCACGGTCCTCAACGCCAAGGATGACTCACTCGAGGCTGAGGTCATCGCCGCCGCTGGTGCCCCTGGTGCCGTCACCGTCTCAACTCAGATGGCTGGACGCGGCACCGACATTCGGTTGGCCGATGACAGCGTCGCCGAGGCTGGTGGCCTGCTGGTCATCGGTGCCGGTCGTTACCTGTCGTCACGGCTTGATGACCAGCTGCGCGGTCGTGCAGGTCGTCAGGGTGACCCGGGAACCTCGGTGTTCTTCACCAGCCTCGAGGACGAGCTGCTGACTCGTGTGCCCGAGATCCAACGCTTCGTCTCCGAGGGAGATGAGACCGGTCGGATCGAGTCCAAGCGCGCGCTGAGCCTCGTCGAACACGCGCAGCGTATCGCTGAAGGTCAGAACACGGCACTGCATCGCGACACGTGGAAGTTCAATGAGCTCATGGCCAAGCAGCGCGATCTCGTCCTCGCCCGGCGCAGGGAGCTGCGTGTCGATGATGAGGCTATCGACGAACTCAAGACCCGCCTCGGGGATGTGGCCGAGAAATTGGCCGAAGACCATCCTCAGGAGCTCGTCGATGAGACGCTGCGCGAGGTCATGCTCTTCCATCTCGACGCACGTTGGGTCGATCACCTTGCCTTCCTCAACGACCTGCGTGAGGGCATTCATCTGCGCACCTTCGCCCGTGAGAAGCCGCACGAGGCATTCAACACGGAATCGATCCGCGTGTTCTCCACCTTCTGGTCCGATGTCATCGACGATTCCGCATCGACTGTCGAAGAGGCAGAGTTCACTGATACGGGTATCGACCTGGCCTCGCACGGGCTCAAACGTCCGTCGTCGACATGGACCTACCTGACCACGGAGAGCGCATTCGGCTCCGACATCGAGAACATCGTCAAGAAGGTCAAGCGCTGAGCAGTCGCCGGGCCACCCCGTTTCAGGGAGGGCCCGGCGGTCACTGCCGCAGGCAGACCAGCTGTCACCCCTGGCAGACCACCTGTCAGGAGTCTGCGACGACTCCGCGACGGATGGCTTCGATGGTCCGCCGGATGCGCACAGCGGTCTCCGGTTCGGCCACCTCGGCGACCTGACCGAGGAGGTCAAGGCTCTGTTTGGCCCACCGGACGAAGTCGCCAGCGGCGATGTCGGTGCCGCGCAGGGAATCGGCGAGGTTCTTGCCTTCGGTCCAGCGGTACATCGGTTTGAACAGGCCCCGGTCGGGTTCCTGAGTCGTCGACAGCGCGTGCTGCTCCTCCAATTGGAAGAGCTTGCGCCACATCGTCACCGCTTCGTCGCCGTTGACCTTGAGATCGCGGCTGGGTGCGCGCTCCGAATGGAGTGTGTCGGCGCGCCGTGACTGGAAGACGAAGCACGATGCGAATGCTGCGAGTTCAGGTTCGACGAGGTTGTCCCACAGCCCGGCTCGGATGGTCAGTGCCACGAGCAGGTCTCGTTCCCCGTAGATGCGGCGCAGCATATCGGACTGCTCGGGATCGAAGCCGAGGGTGCGCAGCACATCCTGAACACGTTCGAAGACGAGGGCGATCGAGGTCGTCCTGCCTTCGATGCGAGCGATGAGCGAATCGTTCTCCTTGACCAGTTTGGCCGCTCGGTTGGCCCACCTGGCGTGCATCTCACGGTCGGGGCAGTCATGACAGGGATGGGCACGCAGCTGCGCGGTCATCTCCGTCACGCTCGAGCTCACACCCGGGGAACCTGGTTTGGACTCCCAATGTGCCTCGTGATCGACCTTACCCTCGTGGATGGCGTCGTTGAGGATGCCCAGCAGCTGCCGGCGGTCCCCTGCCTGGCGGTGGTTGAACTTCTTCGGCACTCGAACTCGACCCTGGGCTGGCAGCGGCGCGGTCACCTCGTGGGGCCGCAGGTGCCAGACTTTGCCCTGTTCGGTCAACACTGTCGGCAGTCTGGAACCCCCATCCCGGGAGCTCATGGGTGCGATGATGACCGCTGCGCCTTCGACTCGCTTCGTCGGCAGGGTGACGACATCGCCGATCTTGAGAGCGGTCAGGGACTCGACGATCTCACGCTGCCGATTCTTCGACTTCGTGCGAGTCTCCTGCTTCTCGGTATCGCTGATGGCCTGCCGCAATCGCGCGTACTCAGCGAAATCGCCCAGATCGCACTTCATCGACTTCTCATAGGCCGCGATCGTGGCCTCGTTCTTGCGCACCTTCTTCGCCAACCCCACGACGGCCTTGTCCGCCTGGAACTGTGCGAACGAGGTCTCCAGGACCTTCGCAGCCTCGGCGGAGCTCATCCGGGACAGCAGGTTGGCTGTCATGTTGTAGGTGGGTCCGAACGCAGAATTGAGTGCATAGGAGCGGTTGGATGCCAGCCCAGCGATCTCGTTGACTTCGAAGCTGGGATGCCAGATGACTACGGCATGGCCGATCTGGTCGATGCCGCGGCGCCCTGCGCGTCCGGTCAGCTGGGTGTACTCCCCCGGCGTGATCGAGACGTGGGCCTCTCCGTTGAACTTCACCAGCTTCTCAAGAACCACGGTGCGGGCAGGCATGTTGATGCCCAATGCCAGGGTCTCCGTGGCGAAGACGACCTTGATGATTCCTTGGGAGAACAGCTCCTCGACGAGCTGTTTGAACTGCGGGATCATTCCCGCATGGTGGGCGGCGACTCCCAGGAGAAGACCTTCGCGGAACGAATGGAACCCGAGGATGCCCAGATCCTCGCTGGCCAGTTCATCGCGCAGCTTTTCGAGTGCGGCGTTGACGATGACCTTCTCTTCACGTGAGTTCAGGTCGAAGCCCGAGCTCAGATACTGTTCGACCGCTTCGTCACAGGCATTGCGCGAGAAGATGAACATGATCGCCGGCAGCATTCCGGCCTCTGCCAGAGAGGACACGACCTGGGTGCGGCTGGGCCTGCGGAAACGGGCCCTAGTGGCTCGTTCACGCTTGGAACGGGGCCCGCCGTGGGTCCGAGTCGCATGATTGAGCGCAGGATCGATTCGGTCGGAGTCGTGGTGGGTGAACAGATCGTACATGCGGTGGCCGACGAGGACATGGTTGACCAGCGGCACGGGCCGGTGGGAGGTGGAGACGACGGTGGTGGGTCCGCGTACCTCGCTCAGCCAGGCACCGAATTCCTCGACGTTGGACACCGTTGCCGACAGCGACACCATCTGCACCCGGTCCGGCAGATGGATGATCACTTCTTCCCACACGGGACCACGGAAACGGTCGGCCAGGTAGTGAACCTCGTCGAGGACGACGAAACCGAGATCAGAGAGCCCAGCGACATTGTTGTAGAGCATGTTGCGCAGGACCTCGGTGGTCATGACGATGATCGGCGCGTCACGCCGGATCGAGGTGTCGCCGGTGAGCAGACCGACGTTCTCCACGCCGTGGACGTCCATCAGGTCATTGAACTTCTGATTGCTCAGCGCCTTGATCGGGGTCGTGTAGAAGACCCGTTTGCCTTCGTCTCTGGCCAGCTCCACAGCGAATTCCGCGATCAGAGTCTTACCCGCTCCGGTGGGGGCGGTCACGAGGACGTCTTTGCCGTCCTGCAGTTGGGCGCAGGCCTCAAGCTGGAAGTCGTCGAGCTCGAATTCCATTCTGGCCGAGAACCGCCCTAAAGGAGTCTGGGCCTTCTTCGTCCGGTCCTTGTAGTCGGCATAGGCCGCCGAGGGGCTCAACGTCTCGGTCTCGGCTGAGGATTGGATCGGGCTCTCGGATTCAGTCATGGCTCTCTCAGTCAATCGGTTCGTCGGGGTCGACCCACAGGCCCTGGGCGATGAGTCGTCTCTTGCGTCTCCGGTCGCTGAACAGGCAGATCACCCATGCCACAGCAAACAGCGTAAGCATCGGGATGACCAGGAAGAACATCGACATGGCGTCGGGGGTGGGGGTGGCGATGGCGGCGAACAGGAACACGATCATCACAATCACCCGCCAGGACTTCTGGATCCTGACGGCTGAGAGGATACCCAACATGTTGAGTCCGACCATGAGTACCGGCAGGACGAATGCGAGTCCGAAGACCACGATGATGACCATCACAAAGCTCAGGTAGTCCTGGGCGGGGATGATGTTGGTGCCGCCTGCCGGCGTGAAGGACGTCAGTGCTTTGACGGCGTTGGGAAGGGCGAAGAAGGCCATGGTCGAGCCCGCGAGGAACAGCGGAATGGCTGCGCCGAGGAAGCCGACGGAGTACAGCTTCTCCTTCTTCGTCAACCCCGGAACGATGAACGCCCAGACCTCGTAGAGCCAGATCGGACAGGACAGGAAGATGCCGATGAAGAACGACAGTTTGATCTTCAGGTCGAACGGGGAGGCGACTCCGGCGAAGTTGATCTCCGCGGTCCGGTCCCCCGAGGCTCGGATGCTGCGGATCGGCTCCTGCAGGATGTCGAGGACCGGGTCGTAGAGGAACCATCCGGCGACGGCTCCGAGGGCGATTGCGATCGCCGCGACAAGGCTGCGGTTGCGGAGTTCGATGAGATGCCCGACGACGGGCATCTTCCGTTCGGGATTCTTCCTACGTGCCGAAGCCGAACGCCGGTTGTTGTGCTCTTTCACTTCTCGTGAGACTGCGGATCCTGCTTTTCCTTCGCAGGCTGCTCAGGCTTTCGAGCAGCCTCGGCGGTTGTCGAGGTGTCGTTTTCGGTCGCTTCGCGGTTGAGTTCGCCCGGTTCCGTCTTCTTGGGCTCGTCGTCATCACGGAGATCCTTGACCTCGGATTTGAAGATCTTCATCGACTGACCAAGGCTTCTGGCCAGCGCCGGCAGCTTGGGTGCGCCGAAAATGATCACGATGATGAGGATCACGATCGCGATCTGCACGAAACTCGGTTTCATGGGGACTCCTTGACTGTTGTCTGCTGTGAAAGATTCTACGCTCTGTGGCTGTGCCTTTCATCCTCGCCGCACGGCAGGGCGGGAACGCGAAGACCGGGCTCAGCCCAGGCGCTGCAGCGCGGCTTCCACCGCGTCGCTGTCGTCGATGTCGGTGATGACGTCGGCATGGCACAGCAGGAAACGACTCAACCAGTCGACGGAGTGCACAAGGAATCGAATCCGCACACTTGGCTCACCGTTGGCGAAGTATTCACGCTCACTCAACTCGAGTTCATCCGCGAGCCATGCTCCATCCGGGGCCAGTGTCATGGTGACCTCATGCGCACTCGACTGCTGATCGCCGACGCCCAGTGGAGGATGAACAGCGGAGTTCCAGGAGCGGATGCTGCTCAGGGCGAAGCGCCGCGGAGCCTGGGCGCTGTAGCACCAGGCATCCAGGTACCAGTCTGCGCCGGGGACGAGCCGGCTGGGGGCAACGATCCGCCGAGTGAGTTCGTCTCGGGAAGCGACGTAGTAGTCGATCTCGACCGCGGCCTCGTCGTCGATGGCCTGCTTAAGGAAGGTCATGAGCTCCTCATCAGCGGGGATCTGACTGACCTCGACCGGGGTGTGCAGGTTCTCCCCCGCCGCCAGCCTGAGTTTCTCTGCCGCCGTCCGCACTGCCTGAGTGTCGAGACCCGGCAGCGTATCGATGAGTTCGAGAGCCAGGACGAGAACCCCTGCCTCCTCCGCACTGAGGCGGACCGGGACGGAGACCTCCTCGGCGTTGGAGATGTAGATCTTCCCGCCTTCCCAGCTGGCATCGATGAGATCATCGGGCATGTGCCCGGGCCGACCGGTGACGAAGAGGAGCTGCAGGTCATCGATGAGGGTGTCCGAGTCGATGTTGAAATATCCGGCGGTCTCCTCGAGATCTGCTCCCGGATGGGCATCGAGATAGGGCACCAGGCTCAGCAGCCGGGTGAGTCGTTCACGCGCTGAGGACATTGCGACCTCCGAGTCGTTTGAGGGACTCCCTGACCGTGTGCCGACGATCGTCGACAGCCTGGACCAGTTCCGCAGGCTCAAGCACGACGACTGCTGTTCCGAAGCTCACGATCTCCGCGGCAAGTGAGGCCGCATCGGTGAATTCGACGATGATGGCATCGTCCTCGGTGCGGACCTGTCGCCGGACCAGCGGGTCGGCACGGTGGGCACGGATGCGCAGCTTCGCCTCGGCGACGACAGCCATCTCCGTGCTCGAGTTCAAGGCCACGTGGGGTGCGAAGTCAGCGGGAATCTCGTAGTCACCGGGGTCGCGGCCGCCGAGCTTCGTCAGCTTGCCCTCGACCCGGGAGAGCCGGAAGGTGCGCTGAGCACCACGGTCGATGTCGTGGCCGAGGAGGTAGACACGGTCACCGCGGCTGAGCAGCGCATAGGGTTCGAGCTTGACCTTGCGGGGGCTCTGACCTGGTTTGTGATATTTGAAGCTGATGGCCTCCCGTGCGTTGATGTGGTGGAGGGCGGTGGCGAAGTTCACGCTGCCGAGCTTGCGTGCGGCAGGACCCTGGTTGGCTTCGACACGACCTGGTCCTGCCTCGGTGAGGTCGATGCCAAGGGCACGAAGCTTCGTCAGGGCCTGAGAACTGGACTCGCCGAGTTCGGTATCGGACCAGAACTGTGCCGCCACGGCTACCGCCGCCGCTTCGGCAGGGGTGAGCTCAACGTCGTCCATGGCATAGTCATCGGCGGAGATCCGGTAACCCGTCTCCCCGGTATCCGAATAGGCATCGTGTTCGGCTCGGGTGGCGATCGTGATCCCCATATGCCGCAACAGCTCCTTGTCACGGGAGAACTTGCGGTCGAAGGCGATGTCGTCAAGGCCTGCGTAGCCGTCGATGGCACTCATCAGGGTCTTCCTGGAGACCCATCCGCGGGCGGCTCTCAGAGCGATCAGCAGGTTCATCAGACGCTCGGTCTGCTGCCTCTGTCGACTGGCGCGGGGTGCATTCACAATTCCACCGTAACCTAATGCGGGCGATAGTCTTAGGACCATGATTCATTGGCGCAGAGGAACCGTGACCACGATTCGCTCCACCCGGCCAGGATACACAGAGGTCGAGGCCGATATTGACCAGGCGCTGCCAGGCACGACGATCACACACATCAAGGCCGTGGCGTACACCGAGGCGATCGGGCATCCGCAGGTCGGAGACACGGTCCTGCTCAACGTCTCGGCTCTGGCCAAACGTCTGGGCACCGGTGGTTTCGGTCTCGTCATCGCCCTGCCCGATGCGCTTCCGGCCGACCCGCCGGAGGGGCCGGGGCATCTGGTCAAGGACCGCTACTCCCCTCTGCAGACGATGGTCCTCGGCGTCGACGATCAGGAATCGGAGCACCACGAGACCCTCGCCAGCGAAGAGACGCTGCACGACATGCCGGTGCTCGCTGCGGACCTGCATTCGGCGCTGCCTGCCATCATCGCCGGCATCCGGACGGTGCGGCCCGAGGCACGGATCGCCTATGTCCTCAGCGACGGTGCGGCACTGCCCGCCAGCTTCTCCCAAGCCGCCGCCGGGCTCAAGGACGCCGGTTGGCTGCACGGAACGATCAGCACCGGCCAATCCTGGGGTGCCGATCTCGAAGCTGTGACCATTCACACCGGACTGCTGGCCGCCAAACATGTTCTGGGCGCCGATATCACCATCGTCGCGCAGGGTCCGGGGAACCTGGGCACCGGCACCAAATACGGCTATTCGGGTCTGGTCACCGGCGAGCACCTCAATGCCGCTGCCCTGCTGGGCGGGACCCCGGTAGGTGTCCTCCGGATGTCCAATGCCGATGCTCGGGGCAGACACTTCGGCGTCTCCCACCATTCGCTGACCTCTCTGGCAGAGATCGCCCGCCCCGGAATGACGATTCCGGTCCCGGACTTCTCCACCCTCGCCGAGGCGGACCGTCGAGAGATGGACACCGACCCCGCCGTCGTGGCCGAGGTCGCAGCGGCACAGCTGCCGATGCTGCACATGCACAATCAGGTCGACGTGAGCCTGGAGGGACTGTGGTCCGGGCTCAAGTCCTCACCGGTGGCTCTGTCGACGATGGGACGAAAGCTGCCCGCCGATGCGGCAGCGTTTCTCGCTGCCGCCGCGGCGGGCAGGCTGGCCGCCGAGCTCTGAAGCCGCGGCGGCCACACTCTCCTCAGCCCCAGGGCTGAGGAGAGCTCATCAGTTTTCAGTGTCTCAGCGGACGCCTTCGAGATCGCAGACGAAGATCAGTGATTCGCCGGGCTTGATGACGCCGCCTGCACCCTGATCGCCGTAGGCCAGGTGCGGTGGGATCTGCAGCGTACGCCGACCGCCGACCTTCATGCCTTGGATTCCCTGATCCCAGCCGGAGATGACCATGCCGGATCCGAGACGGAACTCGAGCGGGGTCCCGCGGTTATAGGAGGCGTCGAACTCTTCACCGGTTGAATGGGCGATGCCGACGTAGTTCACGCTCACGGTATGACCGGGAGCCGCCTCGGCGCCGTCACCGATGATGTCATCAACGATGACGAGTTCGGTCGGAGCCTCTGTTCCGGGGAATTCGACGACTGGTTTCTGCTTGCTCATGGTGTCTCCTTATGTCGTGGTTCTGTGGCGTTCAGGGACCCAGTTCTTCGCGAACTGAGTCTCAGCCCTGAGCGGAGAGGACGTCGATGACGAACACGAGGGTGGCGTTGCCGGGAATGCTCGGCGGGCTGCCCTGCTCTCCATATCCTTTGTCGGGCGGAATGACGAGGACGATCTGGCTGCCGACCTTCGCACCGACGAGACCTTCGTTCCATCCGTCGATGACCTGAGCCTGACCGACTGGGTCGACGGCGAAGGGTCCACGACCATCCTGCCAGCTCGAGTCGAAGTACTTCGAATTGTCGTCCCAGAGCCAACCGGAGTAGTGCACGGCCACGTTCTGGCCCTCTTTGACCTTCGGTCCCTCGCCCTCGATCGTGGTGTACGACTCGAGTTCCTTCGGGGCCTTGCCCTTGGGCTTCGAGATCGAGGGTTCACCGTTGTCTGCCCACTTGACGGTCACGGGGTTCTTCGACTGGTCGATCTTCTTGCCTTCGGCGCGAGTCAGCGGCTTCGTGGTCTTCTCGATGTCGATGACGTAGACGAGCGTCTCAGCGGGCTGACCCTCCTGTGCGCTGCCGTTGAGCGACATGAGCACACGCGACCCGACCTTCGCGTCCAAAAGCGCGTTGTACAGATCCTCGGAGATCTGGCTCTTGTCCATGGGGAACCCGGCCGGTGACTTCGAGTCGTAGCTCGACTCGATCTGTTTCCCGGTCGTGCCCGAGATCAGGGTCATCTGCGCGGTGACCTGTTCGCCGTCGGCGACCTTGTCACCCTTGCCTTCGCTGATGACCGACTTCCCGGTCTTGTCGACGACCAGGGGTGCCTCGAAGCTGACCTTCGGCTTCTCCCCGACCTTGCCCTTGACGGTGACGTCGTCGAGGCTGGTCGACTTCGCGTCTTCGGCCGAGACGGAAGCCGGGGCACTTGCAGTGTCCTCCGCCTCCTCGCCCTGCCCGCAGGCGGACAGCAGCAGTGTGGCGGCCGCGATGACGGCGAGCACTTTTGTGCGCACGTGGTTCCTTTCGTTCAAGACCAGATCACTGAGATCTTACAGGCCCGCGATGAGAGCTTCGGCCTGTGGGTGTGTGGGCTCGAAGGGGTTCTTCAGTGCCACGGCCCGACCGGATTCGTCGTTGAGTCGCAGATGCACCCAGTCGACCGTGTAGTCGCGGCGTGCGGCATGAGCGGCACGGACGAATTCGCCGCGGATCGCTGCTCGTGTGCTCGTCGGCGGAATGTCCTTCGCCTTCTCCCGTGCCTCGGCGGAGACCAGGTTCTTCGCCATCCCCGTCCGCTCCAGCTTCGGAAACAGGCCGGTTTCGGGTGTGATGTCGTGATAGGCGATGTCGAGGCGGGAGATGCGGGCATCCGTGACGTCATCGATGCCCCGGGCCAGGGCTCGATCGATGAGGGTCTTCTTCATCACCCAATCGATCTCGTGGTCAACGGCGGAGAAGTCCTGAGACTCGACTGCCTCAAGCATTCTGGTCCACAGGTCGATGACGTATTCGGCCATGCCATCGTCGCCGAGGCTGTGGTCGCCGTTGTCGACGATGACGCGAGCCCGGTCTCGATAGTCGGCGAGCAGATTCAGCGGGGTGATCGTCGTCCCGTCGGTGCGTTCGAGTTTGACCGACCCTGTGAGGTCCCTGGCGACGAGACGGATGTCGCGGACGGGGTGGCGCAGGCCGTGTTCGGGGATCCGTGCTCCCTGTTCGATGAGGTCGAGCATGAGCACGGCGGACCCGATCTTGAGCGCCGAGGTGGCTGTCGACATCGAGGAGTCACCGACGATGACGTGCAGCCGGCGGTACTTCTCCGCGTCGGCATGGGGCTCGTCCCGGGCGTTGATGATCGGGCGTGATCGGGTTGTGGCCGAGGACAGTCCCTCCCACATCACATCCGAACGTGCCGAGAGTCCGAACATCATCTCCGACTGGTTGGCCTCGACATCGGGTTGGAACGAGGACTGTGCGGGAATGATGGCCCCGGCCCCCACCAACAGCTGCCTGGACACGAGGAACGGCAACAGCACCGTGGTGAGACGGTTGAAATCGAGGTTGCGGCGGATGAGGAAGTTCTCGTGCGAGCCGTACGAGTTCCCGGCCGCGTCCGTATTGTTCTTGACCATGTGGATTCTGCCGCCGAGGCCATCTGCTTCGATACTCGCCTGGGCCTGATTCAGCAGATCGATCATCAGTGACTCCCCTGCCCGGTCCTGGGTGAGGAGGTCGCTGAGCTTGTCGCATTCCGCGGTGGCGTATTCGGGATGGGATCCCACATCAAGGTAGAGCCGCGAACCGTTGGGCAGGAACACGTTCGAGGAGCGTCCCCACTCGACAACGGGTCGGAACAGGTAGCGTGCGATCTCCTCCGGGCCGATCCGTCGATCGCCCTCTCCTGCCGAGTGAGCGAGACCGTATTCGGTTTCGAGGCCGTAGATTCTGGCCATCAGTCCTCGTCTTCCCGCAGCGAGACCATCAGGGCGTCGCTGAGTCGTTTGAATGTGCGGTGTCCGCTGGCGTTGCGATCAAGCACCGCTGCTTCGAGATCCTTGGTCGCCAAGGTCCCAGAGGTGGCGGTGGCGAGTGCGCGAACACCATGGTCGAAGACCTCGCTCAGCGGCATCACCGAGGTCCTCAGGTCCTTCAGTGTTGCGGTGATCGCATCGGCCTGCCCGCCGATGGCCACGTGCTCGGTCTCATCCATCACCGAGCCGTCGTAGCTGAGGCGGTAGAGCTGATCTGTGTCGGCGGTCAGGCCGAGTTCGGCGACGACGAGTTCGACTTCGAAGGGCTTCGACTCTGTGGTGAAGACCCCGGCCAGGGTCTGTGCGTAGGCGTTCGTCAGGCCCCGAGCGGTGACATCGCTGCGGTGGTAGGAGTATCCGCGCAGGTCGGCGTAGCGCACCCCGGCTTGGCGCATCGTCTCGAACTCGTTGTACTTCCCCACGGCAGCGAAGCCGATGCGGTCGTAGATCTCGGCGATCTTATGCAGCGTCGGTGAGGGGTTCTCCGCGAGCAGGAGGATGCCTTCGTCGTAGCGCAGAACCACCACGGACCGTCCTCGGGCGATGCCCTTGCGGGCGAAGTCGGCCCGGTCCTTCATCAGCTGTTCCGGTGAGACGTAGAACGGTGCCTGGCTCATGACTGGGCCTTCCTGGTCCGACGGTCTACGACCTCGGCGGCAACCGACATCACGTCGGCGGAGGGGACCTCGACGACGCCGTTTTCCAGGTCGACGGTGAAGATGGTCGGGGCGATCTGTCTGACGAAGTCGGGGCCGCCGGTGGCGGAATCGTCGTCGGAGGCATCGAAGAGTGCTTCAACGGCGACCGAGATCGCCGCGTCGAATTCGAGACCGGGCTGCCACAGCTTCTTCAGCGCCCCGCGAGCGTAGCCGGATCCGGAGCCGATCGAATGGAATCGGTGCTCTTCGTATTTGCCGCCGGTGACGTCGAAGCTGAAGATCTGTCCGGCAGGAGTGGCCTCGTCGACTCCAGCGAAGAGCGGAACCACGGACAGTCCCTGCATGGCCAGGCTGAGGTTGCCGCGCAGCATCGATGCCAATCGGTTCGCCTTGCCGGCCAAGGACAGGCGGGCGCCTTCGATCTTCTCGTAGTGTTCGAGTTCGAGTTGGTAGAGGCGGATGAGGTCGAGGGCAAGTCCGGCAGTCCCGGCGATGCCGATGACCGAGAAGTCATCGGCCGGGCGCACCTTCTCCATGGAGTGGGAGGCGATCATGCTTCCGATCGTCGCGCGCCGGTCACCGGCCATGAGGATTCCCGCGGCGGTGCGGAAGCAGATGATGGTCGTGCCCTCAGGGACCTGATGTCCCAGATCATGCCCGGCCGTGGTCGGCAGCGCCTCTGGGGCCACGGCACGGGCGAGTTCGACGAACGAGTTGCTCGTCGAGCTCAGAAATGCAGGAGAGAACCCCGACATCTCATTGGCCGCCCTTCTGGACGAAGTTGCGCACGAACTCCTCTGCATTCGTTTCGAGGACTCCGTCGATCTCGTCGAGGATCGAATCCACGTTCTGGGTGTTGATCTGTCCCTGCACGGCCTCCGGCGGATCGACGGGTGCTTCTCCCCCGCCGGCCGAATGATCCTTCTGCACCTGTTCCTGCGAACTCATTTCGCACCTCTTTCATCGTTCGTCGTTTTCAGTCTATCCACTCCCAGCGCCTGCAGCAGTGCCTGCGCATCGGGCACTTCGGCCAGTCGCTCGGCCAGGAGTTCGCGGGTGCCCTTCAGCGGTTCGCTCATCGGCAGACGCACGATCCCGTAGTCTCCGGCGTCGAGGACGAGCGAGTCCCAACTCGCTGCGACCAGCGATTGCGAGAATCGGGTCACGGCCAGGGATCTGAGGTAAGCGCGAGTCCCGTCGGGTGCTGAAGTCACCGCCTTCTCCACCTCATCATCGGTCGTCAGGCGTCGGATCCGCCCGGCCTTCTCGAGCTTGTAGAACAGACCCTTCTCCGGCCGCACATCGTGGTACTGAACGTCGATGAGAGCCAGCTTCGGGTGATCCCAGTCGAGGTTCTCCTTCTGCCGGTAGCCTTCGAGCAGCACCCATTTCGCAACCCAGTCGATGGAATCCGAGAGGCTGCGCGGGTCTGTGCTCAGACCATCTAAGAGTCGTTTCCATTCAGCGAGGACCTCGCTGGTGTCGGCGTCATCACCAGCGTGTTCGAGGCAGGCGGAGAGGTACGCGTTCTGGATCTCGAGGGCTGTCATCGTTGTGCCGTCGGACATGGGCAGCTCGGTGCTGAGTTCGAGGTCATGGCTGACATCCCACAGTGCCTGCATCGGGTCGGCGAGTTCGAGAGTGGGGGCGAGTCCGGCTTCGATGAGTCCGAGGACAAGCGAGGTGGATCCGAACCTGACCAGGGTGGCGGGTTCGGCCATCGTGGCATCACCGATGATGACGTGCAGTCGACGGTATTTGGCCGGATCGGCGTGGGGTTCATCGCGCGTATTCACAATCGGCCTGCGCAGGGTGGTCTCCAACCCCACTTCGGCTTCGAAGAAGTCGGCACGAGATGAGATCTGGAACCCTGCGGTCTCGCCTTCGCGCCCGATGCCCACACGACCGGATCCGCAGAGAATCTGCCTGCTGACGAAGAAGGGAATCAGGCCCGCGACGAGGTCGTCGAAGTCCACTGCCCGGTCGACGAGGTAGTTCTCGTGGGTGCCGTAGGACGAACCCTTCGAGTCGGTGTTGTTCTTGTAGAGGTTCACGGGTTCGTCTGTGGCCGCGAGAGTGCGCACCGAGGCCAGGGCCACGAGGTCTCCGGCCCGATCGTAGGTGACGAGATCGCGCGGAGTCAGCACCTCCGGCGAGGAGTATTCGGGGTGAGCATGGTCCACGTAGTAGCGAGCACCGTTCTCAGTCACCACGTTGGCCAGGTACTGTGCTTCCACCGATTCTTGGGGCATGTGGGTGAGCTGGGAGATATCGGCGTCGGCGACGTTCATGAAGAATCCGCGGGCGTCGGCCAGAGGGGATTCCGTGGCGAAGTCCCAGAAGTTCTGGGACGACTTCAGCCCGCGCTGTCCCGCATAGGCGTCGACGACACGCGCCGAGTCACGCATCGGGTTCGCGCCCGGATTGCCCGGCTGGCTCAGCCCGAACTCGGTCTCGGACCCCATCACGCGGTGGACACTGAGCATCTGAACTCCCTCTAACGTTTAGACTCGGGGACGTGGCAACGAAGAAATCTCATCTCCCGATCGCGTTGATCGTCGACCTCGTCCTGGTCGTCCTCTTCACCATTATCGGTCATTACACACATTCTCATAATTTCGATCCCCAGGGGCTGCTGACCACAGCGTGGCCGTTCCTGGTCGGACTCGGCGTCGCCTGGCTGCTCGCAGCTGTCTGGGACCGTCCGATCGCGCCCTTGGCCACGGGAACAGGAGTCTGGGCGATCACCATCCTCATCGGCCTCGTCATCCGCGGCATCACGGGTGCCGGAGGCGAGCCGGGACAGGTGCCCGTGAGCTTCATGATCGTGGCCACGAGCCTCAATCTCATCACCCTGGTCGGGTGGCGCATGATCGCCACGGCCGTATCCGGCGGCGGCACCAGGCCTCGCCGACGCCGCCGCTGAACAGGCGGACCGGATCAGACCAGATCTGAGTTCGGGTACACCTCGGCGATGTCCGACTCCAAAGGCACCGCAGGCGCTCCACGAGTCGTATCCAGGTGCATCATCCGCAGATGAGTCACCCGCTCCCCCTTGCGTCCTGAGATTCGGGCCCATTCGTCGGGATTCGTCGTATTGGGCAGATCTTCGTGCTCGCTGAATTCCTCGGCGATGGCCTCTTCGAAGTGCCTGGGCTGCAGACCGCGTTCACCCGTCTCGAGCAGCGATTTGATCGCGCTCTTCTTCGCCCGGTCCACGATGTTGTGGATCATGGCACCGGAGGCGAAGTCCGCGAAGTGCAGGACTTCCTTCGCTCCGTCGGCATAGGTGACTTCGACGAATTCGTTCTCCGGCGACAGGGCGAACATGCGATCGACACAGAACGAGATCAGGGCCGACACCGCCTCGGCGGGGGTCTCATGTCCTGACAGCACGCTCGGGTGCAGCGGCAGGTCGACGGTGAGGTACTTCTCGAAGATGTCTCGGGCCGCATCAGCATCGGGACGTTCGATGCGGATCTTCACATCGAGGCGTCCCGGGCGCAGAATGGCCGGGTCGATGAGGTCCTCACGGTTCGATGCGCCGATGACGATGACATTGTCGAGCTGTTCGACACCATCTATCTCGGTCAGCAGCTGCGGCACGATCGTCGTCTCCACGTCCGAGGACTTGCCGGTGCCGCGCGTGC
The DNA here is from genome assembly GCF_028201555.1 of Brevibacterium sp. BDJS002. Taxonomy (NCBI): domain Bacteria; kingdom Bacillati; phylum Actinomycetota; class Actinomycetes; order Micrococcales; family Brevibacteriaceae; genus Brevibacterium; species Brevibacterium sp. BDJS002. The sequence goes on from NZ_CP116392.1 coordinate 2,229,535, forward strand.
GGAACAGGGATTCCATCTCGTCGAAGAAGACGACGACGGGGAACCCGGCCGAAGCCTTCTCCCGAGCCCGGGCGAAGATGAGTCGCAGCTGACGTTCGGTCTCACCGACGTACTTGTCGAGCAACTCGGGGCCCTTGATGTTGAGGAAGTAGGTCTTCCGAGACTGGCCTGCTCCGGTTCGATCTGCCAGCGAGTTGGCCACGGCCTTCGCGATCAGCGTCTTGCCGCAGCCGGGTGGGCCGTAGAGCAGGATGCCCTTGGGTGGTTTGAGGCCGTGCTCGGTGTAGAGCTGAGGGTGTTCGAAGGGCAGCTCCACTGCGTCCTTGATCTGACCGATCTGGTCGGCCAGTCCACCGATGTCGGAGTAGGTGATGTCCGGGACCTCTTCGAGCAGCAGCGAGGAGACTTCCGGCTTCTCAACAACCTGGAGGGCGTAGTGAGTACGGGTGTCGACGACCACGGCGTCTCCGACGCGCAGTCCGGAGTCGATGAGATCTTCGCCGAGGATGAAGACCTGCTCATCATCGCCGGGAGCGCCGACGAGGATGCGGGTGTCGTCGACGAACTCACGCACGTTGACGACCGAGCCCACCGGGGCGAAGGAGCCGGTCCCGATGATGACGAGGCCTTCGGAGAGCAGCACGTCGGTGCCGGCACGCAGCTCGGCAGGGTCCACCTCGGGGCCGACGGCGACGCGCATTCGGCGTCCGCCGACGATGACGTCCGCGTTCAGTCCCTTATCGCCGAGCCCGATGAGCGTGCCCCAGTTGTTCGGCGGCTCCGTCAGTCGACGGGCCTCTTCCTTGATCCTGTTGAGCTCATCGCGTGCTGTGCGCAGGGTCTTCGACAGGGCTTCGTTGCGTTTTCCGGCGCTGAAGAGCTGTTGGCGCAATGCCGCAGTGTCCTCGCGCTGACGTTTGGCTTCGGGCGTGGTCTCGGTCATTGGTCCTCCTTCGACCCTTGAGTGTCCGACTCGGGAGTCGACACGTCGTGGTCCAACCGTTTTCCTGCTTCGCGCATGACGCGACGCAGTTTCTTTCCCTGTGCGACTCTGGCGCCGACGGCTTCGTTGGTGACTTCCGGTTTCGTCCAGGCATCAACGTCTTCGCTCGATGCCGGGGCGCCCTGTGGTCGTTTCTTCTTCTCCAACGGGGCGACTCCGGGTGCCATGCGTCGGGCGATGACGAGGAAGCCGGTGTGGGCGATCATCCGGTGATCGGGACGGACGGCGAGTCCATCCACGTGCCAGCCTCTGACCATGGCTTCCATCGACTGAGGTTCGCTGAAGCATTCGGTGGCCCGCAGCGCCTCTACGAAGCGAGAGAGCTGGGGCACGGTGGCCACATAGGCGATGACGACTCCCCCGGGTGCCAGAGCCCCGCTCACCGCGTCTAGAGTGTTCCACGGTGTGAGCATGTCCAGGACGACCCGGTCGACGGTGCCTGGCTCGTAGGCCTGAGGCAGCTCCTCGCTCAGGTCCCCCACGGTGACCGACCAGTTGTCGGGGCGTCCGTCGAAGAAATCTGCGATGTTCCCGGCGGCGATGGTCGCGAACTCTTCGCGCAGTTCGAAGGAGTGCAGCCGTCCGGTGGGACCGACTGCCCGCAGCAGGGCCATGGACAGTGCCCCGGATCCGACGCCTGCTTCGACGACGACTGCACCGGGGAAGATGTCGCCGAGGGTGACGATGAGCCCGGAGTCCTTGGGATAGACGACCGCGGCCCCTCGGGGCATGGACAGGACGAAGTCCTCGTAGCGGGGACGGAAGACCTGGAAGTCGATGCCCCCGGTGTTCGACACGATGATGCCTTCGGTGCGACCGATGATGGCGTCGTGTTCGATGAGTCCCTTGTGGGTGTGGAACAGCTCACCGGGAGCGAGCACGATGGTGTGCATACGGCCCTTGGGGTCGGTGAGCTGAATCTTCTCGCCGATCTTCAGGGCCCGGCGGGGTTCGGTATGGCTTGCCTCAGTCATGATGCGTCCACTCTACGCTGATGGGAAGTGTCTCAGCACACCTGGTTCAGGCTGCGAGAAGCTCGTCGAAGAATTCCTGCAGGTCGATCACGCCCACCAGGGTGTTCTCGTCCATGACCAGGCTGAATTGCGCCTTGGGGCGATGTGTCAGCGACTCGAGCAGATGGGGTGCTGTGATGTCCTTCGGGACACCGATCCACCCGGCGAGGGGGCGGGCGACTTCTCCGGCCGGGACCTGGTCCAAGGACTCGGCGAGGCGGCCGGCAGCGGCATGCCTGTCAACGAGGCCGTAGGGCAGGCCCTTCTGGTCGAGGACGACGATGAGGGTGCGTTCCTTCGCATTGCCCAGCGTGTTCGCGTAGTCGAGAGTGTCCGCAAGATCGGCGTCCCAGGTTGCGGCGATAGCCGGCTGGATCACCTGGGAGAGGTCGTAGGTCTCCATCTTCCGGGCCCGCTTCGCGTGAGTTGCCGCGTCTCCGGCGGAGAACCACAGCATGATGGCGATCAGCGACATCCACGCCACCGTCAGAGGGTCGGGACGCTCTCCGGCCAGCAGCGGGGTGATGACAGACCAGCCGATGAAGCCGATGGCGATGACTCGCCCGACCCAGCTGGCAACGATCGTGCCCAGGTACTGCGAGCCGGTCAGTCTCCACATCAGAGCCTGCAGAGCCCACCCTCCGTCGAGCGGAATGCCCGGCAGCAGGTTGATCGCGCCGAGGGCGACGTTGGCGAAGGTGACCGCGATCAGCAGGAGCCACGGCACCGAGGTCGGCGAGACCGCGCTCAGGCACCACCAGCCCAGCAGCGCCAGCACGATGTTGACGATCGGACCGACGATGGAGATGACGAAGCTGGTGAGCGCCGCCTTGTCACGAGGATTGTCGGCCTGCGGCTCGAACCGGGTGAATCCACCCCAGATGTTGAGTTCGATCGCGGCGACCTTGAGCCCGTAGAACTGGCCGGCGACACCGTGTGCCAGTTCGTGGAGGAAGACCGAAGCGAACAGGAGGACCGCATACGCGAAGGCGACGAACCAGGCCCAGACACCGAGGTCGGGGCGGACGGTATTCACCCACGGGGCGAACAGGATCGTGATCACGATGGCGGCGAGGAACCATGACCAGGCCAGGATCACCGGGGCGCCGAGAACAGTCCCCAGGCGCAAGCCCGAAGAGGCACCAGTCTGGTGATTTTTCGCGGCCATGGAAGGAGTTCCTCTTGCTTGGGGTCGGGTCTACTCAGCCTAACAGCGACGGGGTCCTCGACGTGTTCTGACGCGTCGTGTCAGGGCAAGTCGTTAGAGTAGTCACATGGCCGAGCTGATCAGTCTTTCGCCCTCACGGGCAAACGACTTCGTACAATGTCCCTTGAAATTCCGATTTCGCAGCATCGACAAGCTGCCGGAGCCGCCTTCGCAGGTCGCTTTCAGGGGCACGGTCGTCCACTCCGTGCTCGAGAAGCTCTTTGAGCTGCCTGCTGCACGACGGACCCAGGATGTCGCCGAGTCGCTGTTGCGTCCCAGCTGGACGAACTCGTCGACAAGGACCCCGACGTGCTGGAGATTTTCGGAGACGAGGGTGAGAAGGAGACCTTCTTCACTACGGCAGCAAACCTGCTGCGTGCCTACTTCAGTCTCGAGTTCCCCGAGCATCTCGAACCGGAGCAGACGGAGAAGTATGTCCGCACCCAGCTCGACAACGGTCTCGAGCTGCGCGGCTTCATCGATCGGGTTGATGTCGCACCGGGCGGTGAGAAGCGTCTGGTCGACTACAAGACCGGAAAGCAGCCCAAACCCCAATACGGCAGGGAGGCCCATTTCCAGATGGGCTTCTACGCCCTCGTCGAATATCGGCTCACGGGTGAACTCGTCCACACTCTGCAGCTCATGTATCTGGGGTCGCAGTCCATCCTCAAGTCTCATCCCACGATGAGTGACATCGAGCGCACCCAGTTTGAGATCGAGTCGATCTGGAAGGACATCATCGCCTCCGCCGAGGCTGATCGTTGGCGTCCGAAGAAATCACCCCTGTGCAATTGGTGCACCTTCAAACCGCTGTGCCCGGCATGGGGGAACACTCCCCCACCGACTCCGGAGATCACACGGATAGTTGGGACGTGAGCTCCTGCAGGTCAGCAACACCGCGCCCCTGAAGACTCGACCACAGGTTCCGGCCTGGGCGCTGTTCGAGCTCAACCAGGTGCGGGATGCCGATGGCGATGGTCCCGGCCGCTTCCGCGCTGGCCAACCCGGGCTTTGAGTCTTCGAGCGCCACGCAGGCTCCCGGTTCCAGACCCAGCAGCGCCGCACCCTTGAGGTAGGGCTCGGGATCAGGTTTGCCGGCGCTGACCTCGTCGCCGGCGATGAGGCCGACGAAGCTGCCCTCCGGGCATGCCGAGATGACGGCTTCGGCGAGTCGGCGATAGGACATTGTGACCATCACGCAGGGAATTCCGGCACTCACGATCGCGTCGAGGAACTCAAGAGCTCCCGGACGGAACGGCACTGAGGCTTCGATCTTCGCAACGACCTCGTCGAGGAGGGTGTCGACGATCTCTCGGGCGGGCAGGTCGAGTCCCGCGTCCTGCATCATCGCCGCAGAGGTGAGCAGATCATTGCCCACGAATTCCAGGCCCTGCTCTTCGGACCAGTCAATGCCGTGAGCGTTCATCAGTTCGGTCTCGGCCCTGATCCAATACGGTTCCGTATCAACCAGAGTTCCGTCCATGTCCCAGAGGACTGCGGCAGGATTCGTCATGATTCCAGCGTAATCTGGAAGCATGACTTTTCTTCCATCAGGGTCCGGGGCACTCGTGTTCATCGCCTTCGAAGGGCAGGATGCGGATGCTTCCGAAGCCGCAAGTTCGCTGGTCAAGGATCTCATCGATGCGTGGGAACTCAACGACAGTGAGATCTTGGACACCGACGGCTTCTATGAGTTCAGATTCTCAGAACCTGAGATCGTGCGAGACGAATCGAACCGCGCAACGATCGCCTGGCCGGGCATCGAAGTCCATCGGGGGCAGCACATGGGCACCCCGATCACCATCATTCAGGGACATGAGCCGGGTCTGAAGTGGCGTGAGTTCCTGTCCCTCATCCTCGCCGAGGTCACCGCCGAGGATTGCGTGGTCCTGCTCGGAGGGCTGCACGCCGAGGTCCCGCACACGCGACCGCTGCCTGTCGTCGCGAACACCGAAGACATTCGACTCGCCACTCATCTGGGCATCGATGTCAACGGGTATTCGGGTCCGATCGGCATTCTCGGCCTCCTCGGCGTCGAATGCGACAGACGCGGGCTGCGCGCGATCAACCTGTGGGTCGGCGTACCCGACTACCTCACCGACTCCCCCTCACCCAAGGCAGAACTGGCCCTCGCCTCGGCGGTGGAGAAGTACACCGGGCACGAGATCGACATTCCCGTGCTCGAAGAAGAGAGCCGAGCCTGGGAACTCGGTGCTGATGAGCTGGTCGCGCTCAACCCACATCTGGTGGAGCTGCTCAAGGGACTCGAAGAACTCAATGACTCCACTGAGCTGCCCGAAGCCAGCGGCGATGCGATCGCCGCCGAGTTCGAGCGCTACCTGCGCAAACGCGGTCGCGAGAGGTAGTCGAGCCCGAGAGCCAGTCGACTCTGAGAGCCAGTCAGGCTCTCAGAGTCGGTCAGACCCTCAGGGTCGGTCAGGCGTGCAGATTGATGCCGAGCAGGGCGTCGACGGCGTCGGCGACCCTGTCTCCGCACACCGGCGCGGTCTCGGCCGCGGGTGAGTCAGCGTAGTGCTCGGCCCATTCGTCGAGAATGCCCAATGCACGGGGGCTGTCGAGGTCATCTGCCAGGGACTCACGCAACAGCCCGATGATGTGCCCGCGCAGTCCTTCCCGACATTCGGCTTCGCACATCGCCGCATGCCTCCAGGCCTTCAGCCGCGCCGAGGCGGTTTCCAGCAGGTCCTCGGTGAAGTTCCAGTCGCTGCGGTAGTGGTTCGACAGCAGCACGGTGCGAATGACCATCGGATCAACACCCTGTTCGCGCAGCTTCGACACGAGCACCAGGTTGCCCTTCGATTTGCTCATCTTCTCGCCCTGGTATCCGACCATGCCGGTGTGCATGTAGGTCCGGGCCAAAGGTGTCTGCTTCCACGCAGCCGCGTGGGCTGCGCTCATCTCATGGTGTGGGAACACGAGGTCGCTGCCGCCACCCTGGACGTCGACAGGAAGCCCGGCATACTTGTCGGCGATGACGGTGCATTCGATGTGCCATCCCGGGCGTCCCGGCCCGAGCTTTCCGCCGTCCCAGGACGGTTCGCCTTCGCGTGCGGCTTTCCACAGCAGCGGGTCGATCTCATTGTCCTTGCCCGGAGTCTCCGGATCCCCGCCGCGTTCGGCGGAGAGTTTGGCCATCGTGGCCCGATCATCGTGGCTGACGCTGCCGAAGGGCGGATTGATCGGGGTGGAGACTCGGTAGTACACGTCACCGTTGTCGAGGGTGTAGGCGGCCCGCGAATCAACGAGGTCTTCCACCGCCTTCACGATCTGGTCGACGGACTCGACGACGCCGATGTAGCTCTGCGGAGGAAGCACACGCAGTGCGCTCATGTCCTCGCGGAAGAGTTCGATCTGGGATTCAGCGAGTTCACGCCAATCGACACCGGTCGCGTCGGCCCGCTCAAGCAGGGGGTCATCGACGTCGGTGGTGTTCTGCACATAGACGACGTCGAGCCCCGCGTCGCGCCAAACCCGGTTGAGCAGGTCGAACGCGACATAGGTTGCGGCGTGACCGAGGTGGGTGGCGTCGTACGGGGTGATTCCACATACATAGAGACCCGCTGCCTGGTCACGCCCTTTGAGTCTGCGTGGGCTCCGAGTGCCGGTGTCGAAGACTGTCGGCACCTTTCCGGAGCTGGTGAGGCGGGGTAGCTGAGGTTCGGACCATGACTTCACGGAGACTAGCCTAACCGAGTCATAGCAGAACGGCACTTCCTGCCTCAGACGATTCTCGCGGTCGTTTCTCAGCCTAGATCGGCGGCCAGGGGATGACGGTCCGATCTTCGGGCGGTTCGGGGAAGGTTCCGGCCTCCCCCAACGCCTCGGCGCGGCGCTGCAGGCTCTCGATTTCGTCCTCGTCCAGGCACTCCTCCAGCGCGGAGACCAGCTCCGTGGGCATTCGAGCCACCTCGTCGAGAGCGTCGAGTTCATCCACCTGGAACGACGAGCGAGAGAACCCCCACAGTACGGTCCGCAGCTTCTCCTCGGCATGGAATGTCAGACCGTTGTCGATGCCGTAGGTGCCGATGCTGGTCGGGCCGCTGCCCGGCAGGTAGCTGCCGGTGATGATGTGGCCGGCTTTTCTGTCGGCGTTGTTGGCCAGAAGGTCGAAGAAGGCGATCGCTCGGAGTTCGTCCCCGGTGTCGTGGGACAGCACGAGATCGGTGCCGTCCTCGGTGCGCAGGGCGAACATCGGGGTGTGATCGGCCGGGATGGCGTTGACCGTGGTGAGGGACACAGAGTCATCGTCGCCGGCATCCTCGACGTAGGCCTGCAGGGAGCCTATCCCTGCCCCCAGATCTTCGCGCAGGACGGTCGGCGGGACCACGTTGAGGTCGAGGTGGGAGCTCAGTCGGTAGGACGCCACTTCACGCAATGACAGGGTGTGCTGCGGAAAATCGGCGAGGGGACGTTCTCCCGATGCCGGTTTGTAGACGGCTTTGAGGTGTGTGCCGGCATGGTCGACGACCACCAGGCGAGTGTCGTTGCTGGCTCGTGGGATTGCCCCCATCACGGTGCAGGAGCCTTCTTCCAGAGCCTGCCTGGCGAAATCTTCGTGCATGGGACTCAGGTTCGCGCAATCCCATTGGCGCGGGGGCACAGGTGGCCTTCTGGCTCCAACGGCAGCGAACAGAAGGGGCAGTCGCCACGACCGGCGGAGACGACCTGGTCGGCTCGGCGGGCGAATTCGCGGGAGCCGGCGGCGTCGAGAACGATGCGCAGCACCTCCCGGTCCACTTCATCGTCGTCGGGTTCTGCCGAAGTGCCCGTCTGAGCGTCCGCTTCGGTGAGTTCGAAGCATTCGACCACGAGCTCGTGGGCGACGGTGTCCCACCCCAGGCTCATGGTGCCGACCCGGAACTCCGGCTCGATCGGAACGTTGAGGCCCGCGTTGTCGATGCGTTCGTCGATGGCAGACTGGGGCACTCGCGCCGCAGGGTCTTTGACCATGACCATGTCGAGAAGTTCGGTGATCCGATCGGCGAGGATCTCGACCTGTTCCTTCTCCACCACCACCGTCGTCAGTGAACTTCCTGATTTCGCCTGCAAGAGGAACGTTCGCTCGCCGGGCAGACCGATCGTGCCGACGACGAAACGTTCTGGGGTGGGGTGGTCGTACAAAGCTGCCATGCCTTCAGCCTAGTTCAAAGACTTACATGTCCGACTTCCCTGGGATACATTTGAGTCATGAGCACTGATCCTCGTGAGGCCCTGGACGCATTCCTCGAAGCAGTGGGTGAGCACTTCGCTGCATCCGCACACCGCAATGGAGACCAAGACCCCCGTGTCGAAGCTGCCTACATGGCCTTAGCCGACGCCTTCGAAATCTATGAGGACGCGATCTACACCGCGTACGACGAGGTCACTCCGTTCGAGCTCTTCGACGATGTCGAAGACGCCAAGGAAGATGACGACGACAACGACCTCGACGGTGATTTCGCCGTCGAGGATGATGACGAGGACGACTGAGCTTCGTCGACCCTGTCTGAGGCCTGGTCAGACAGCCTGAACCTGGTCAGTCAGCCTGCTGGATCAGGAGATCTGATCGAGCACCTCGGCGATCTCGGGTTCGAGTTCGACCTCACTGCTGACCACTTGGGACAGCTGCTCGGGGGTGCGGGCGGAGACCAGTGACGACGTGATGCCCTGGTACCTGTTGAATGCCAGTGCGATGTCCGCCGTGGTCACGCCCAGTGCAGCCGCAGCCTTGCGGACTCCTGCCAGCACCCGAGTCGAACGTTCGTCGAGGTAGGCACCCACATAGTCGGTGAGTTCACCCACCGCGAAACGCGAGTCCTGTGGAGTGCCGCGCCGATATTTGTCGCTCAGCACTCCCCTGCCCAGGCTGGCACCGGCGATGAGTCCCACCCCTGCATAGTTGGCTGCGGGCAGCAGATCGTTCTCCGCCTCCCTGTTGAGCAGGGAGTATTCGGCCATGGCGCAGGCGATCGGCACGCCCGCTCCGCGCATCTCCGCCAGTTCCCAGCCGGCGTGGTGAGACACACCGACGTAGCGGATCTTGCCCAATGTCAGCAGGGTGTCGATCGCCGAGGCGGTCTCTGCCCTGTCCACGTCAGCATCGAAGACATCGAGGATGAGCACATCGATGTGCGAGCGTGCGGTCGTGCGCAGCAGCGAATCCACCTGGTCAAGGATCCGAGCTCGCCCCAGACCCACCTCGATGTGGGATGGCTCACTCATTGACACGCCCACTCGGGCAACCAACACGATCTCCTCAGAAAGTCTCAGCTGGGACAGCACCTGGGCCGCGTGGACACCTGAACTGGGAAGCTCAATGAGGTTCCCACCAGCACCGACGTACTCGTCGACGAGTCGCTGTGCGACTGCGGCGTCGACCCGGTGCCCCCATTCGAATGTGCCGAGACCCACTTCGCTGACTTCAAGACCGGTGCTGCCGAGGCGTTGTTGCTTCATGATTGTTGAGGTTACCCGATTCGGCGACTACCGTGGTTTCGTTCCCACCCCACTTTCTCTAGGAGACGCATGTACGACTGGCTGGTCGCCGCTGTGCTCGGCATCGTTCAGGCACTGACGGAATTTCTCCCGATCTCATCCTCTGCACATGTGCGCATCGTCGGAGAGTTCATGCTGCCGGGCCAGGACCCGGGAGCGTTCTTCACCGCCATCATCCAGATCGGCACCGAGGCGGCTGTCGTCGTCTACTTCTGGCGCGACATCGTCTCCATCATCTCCAAATGGTGCAAGGCGCTGGTCGGAAAGCATGACCGCAAGGACCCGGAGGTCCGGCTCGGCTGGCTGATCATCGTGGGCTCCATCCCCATCGTCATCCTGGGTCTGCTCTTCCAGGACGCTATCGAAGGTGCCCTGCGCAGCCTGTGGATCACCGCGACCATGCTCATCGTCTTCGGTCTCATCATCGGCCTCGCCGACTGGGTGGGCAAGAAGGAACGCACTCTCGAGGATATGACCTGGGGCCAGGGCATCGCCTACGGCTTCGCCCAGGCGCTTGCCCTCATCCCCGGAGTCTCGCGGTCCGGCGGCACGATCATGGCTGGACGCTTCATGGGCTTCGACCGCCCGGCAGCCGCCCGCTATTCGTTCCTGCTCGCCATCCCGGCCGTCCTGGGCTCAGGCTTCTATTCCGTCTTCCAGACGCTGGGCAGCACGGACATGGTCATCGGCTGGGGCCCGACGATCCTCGCCACCATCATCGCCTTCGGACTCGGACTCCTCGTCATCCATTGGTTCCTCGGATACGTGAAGACGAAGTCGTTCGCGATCTTCGTCTGGTACCGCGTGGCCCTGGGCCTCGTGCTCTACGTTCTGCTGGGCACCGGCGTTCTCGCCGCCACCTGAGCCACCGCCGCCACCCGAGCCATCGGATAACGACCCAAGGGGTCAAGCCGAGAGAAGGGCGGTCACAGCAGCTGCGGTGACCGCCCTTCAGCGATTCAAGGAACCTTCAATGCTTCAAGGAACGAACTTCAGCGCAGCCCTCCGCCGCCCGGCGTGTTCCCCTCGGCCAGCCCTGCGGCGGTGATCGACATTGCACTCAGCACGGGTCGGGGTCCTGAGTAGTCGATGACGGTGAATGAGCCCGGTGCCACGCTGATGCGCTGAAAGTCGTCGAGCGGCATGGCCAGCGCGTCGGCGATGAGCGCCTTGATGATGTCTCCATGAGAGACGAGCATCGCCCACCGGCTGGTGCTGGTCTTCTTCTCATCGGAGTTTGGGTCTCGCTGCTTCTCGTCGTCGCGCTCTTCATTACGCAGCTCCTCGACGACGGTCGCTACGCGTGCGACGGCACGCTCAGCCGCCTCGGCGATGGACTCTCCGCCGGGGAAACGTGCTTGGGATGCATTGTCGATGACGGTCTTCCACAGTTCTTCACCACCGAGGTCCTTGAGACTGCGTCCCGTCCACTCCCCGTAGTCGAGCTCGATGAGATCGTCGACGGCTGCCACGGTGTCGGCGCTGATCGTCTCCCGCGCGATCTCTGCGGTCTGCTCACACCGCAGAAGCGGCGAATGCAGCAGGCGGGAGAAGTGTTGGTTCGGGAGCATCCGCAGGGTCTCACGAAGGGCGCTGATACCCTGATCGGTCAGCGACACGCCGGGAGCGCGCCCGGCGAGGATCCCTGCTGTGTTCGCACTGGATACGCCGTGCCTGAGGAGAACGATGACGGGCATGCCATCAACCCTAGCCCAGATCATCTACAGTGGGCCTATGAAACGTCAGCGTCCGGCCATGACCTATGAGTTTCGCAAGGTCTCGTTCTCCAGAGATACACCCCGCTCGGTCAGTCTTCAGGAACTCAACGATGAGGCCGAATACGGCAAGTGGGAGCTTGCCCGAACCCGGATCTCCATGGGCGGCACCAAGACCGTCTGGCTGCGTCGCAAGATCATGCCTCTGACGTTGAGCAGCTGACACCACACCTGTGAAATCACCCGCTGCGCTTCTTCCTGTCCTCTTCGCCGGCCTCGTCACCATCGTGGCCGGCGGTGCCATGTCGCTCCAAGGTCGCGCCAACGGCCTCCTCGGCCCGGTTCTGGGCCATTCGGTCTTCGCCGCGCTCGTGTCCTTCATCGTCGGGCTCATCCTCGTGGGGACGACGATGCTGTGTTCCTCGCGCTCTCGGACCGGTGCGCGGACTCTGATCCGCTTGGTTCGCAGCCGTGCGATGCCGTGGTGGATGCTCCTCGGCGGGCTCAGCGGCGGCCTCGTCGTCATCGCCCAAGCCTCGACCGTCCCGATCATGGGCGTCGCAATGTTCACGATGGCCTTTGTCTCCGGTCAGGTCACCGGTGGCCTTGCCGTCGATTCCACACGCCTCCCGCCGGGCGGGAAACAGCGCCTGACGATCCTCCGGGTCTTCGGGGTCATCGTCGTCATCGCGGCCCTGGTCTACGGCGCCTCAGAGAGACTCACGCTCGGAGTCCCCCTGTGGGCTCTGCTTCTGCCCTTCGTCTCCGGTGCTCTGACCTCCGTGCAGCAGGCGTTCAACGGACGGATCAAGTCAGCCACCGGGTCGGTCATCGTGGCCACCACTGTGAACTTCGCGGTGGGGTTCCTCGCGCTTCTCGTGGCCGCCGGGGTCATTATGCTCAGCGGAGTGTCCTGGGCCGGCTTCCCGACGGAACCGACTCAGTGGTGGATGCTGCTCGGCGGAGCCTTCGGAGTCATCTTCATCGGGCTGACCGCTCTGACCGTGGCCAAACTCGGTGTCCTCCTGCTCAGCCTGTTCTCGCTGTTCGGGAATCTCCTCGGCGCACTGCTGCTTGATCTCCTGCTGCCGATTCCCGGATCCCTGGTGAGCACCACGACGGTCCTCAGCGCCGCCCTGGTGCTCGTCGGAATCGCGATTACGATTATGCCTTCATCAGGAAATCGCCCAGGACCCTCGCCCCGAACTTGAGCGCCGAAATCGGCACCCGCTCGTCGACGCCGTGGAACATGGCTGGAAAGTCGAGATCGCCGGTCAGCTGCAGTGGGGCGAACCCGTAGCCGGTGATTCCCAGCTCCGCCATGGACTTGTTGTCGGTGCCGCCTGAGAGCGTGTAGGGCAGAACCTTCGCTGTGGGATCGTCATCGAGCAGGCTCTTCTGCATCTGAGCAACCAGCGGGGTGTCGAAGGGGGCCTCCAGTGCGTCCCCCTCGTCATTGGCCTCGATGTCGATGCCCTCCCCCGCGAGCTCCTTGATCTTGAGCATCACATCCTCGTGCTGACCCGGCAGGGTGCGGCAGTCGACGTAGGCGGTGGCCGTGCCCGGGATGACGTTGTGCTTGTAGCCGGCGTTGAGGAATGAGGGATTCGAGGTGTTCTGCAGGGTGGGTGCGACGAACTTCTCGACCGAACCCAGTTCAGCCAGGAGCTCACCGATCGTATCGGCACGAAATTCGATTCCGGTGATCTCTGCGACGCCCTCGAGGAGCTGCCTGGTGGCCACCGGGATCTCCTGCGGCCATGGGTATTCGCCGATGCGCGCGATAGCCGCGGCGAGACGCGTCACCGGATTGTCGTCGTTGCGCTGGGAGCCGTGGCCGGCCGTCCCATGTGCGATGAGGTTGAGCCAGGCGAGTCCCTTCTCAGCTGTCTGGACGAGGTAGACGCGCTGACCTCGGACATCGACGGAGTAGCCGCCGACCTCGGAGATCGCTTCGGTGGCACCGGAGAAGAGCTCCGGGTGATTGCGAACCATGTACCGGGCGCCGTAGTTGCCCCCGGCTTCCTCATCGGCGAAGAAGGCGATGATGAGATCACGACGGGGACGCAGCCCCTGGCGCAGCATGTCTCGGACGGCGGCGATGATCATCGCGTCCATGTCCTTCATGTCAACGGCCCCGCGACCCCAGAGCAGCTCATCCTTGATGACACCGGCGAAGGGGTCCACGCTCCAATCCTCGGCTGCCGCCGGGACCACATCGGTGTGGCCGTGGACGACGAGCGCGTCGGCATCTGGGTCTGTGCCCTTGATCCGTGCCACCAGCGAGGCCCGTCCCGGTTCCGATTCGATGATGGTGGACTCCAGGCCCACCTCGTCGAACCAGGCGGCGATGAGATCCGCGGCAGGGCGTTCAGGATTGACCTTGTTGCCGCCCCAGTTCTGGGTGTCGATGCGGATGAGCTGCTGGCACAGGGAAGTGACCTCGGCTTCGGCGGCGCTGAAATCGTACACGGTGTCTCCCGTCGGATCGGTGGAAATGCGCTGACGTGATCCACGTTATAGCACCCGCGTCGACAACACCGGAGATGTCCGGCAATCTTGAGAGTTGACGGCCAGTCGTGATGCTCACCAAGCACCCGGGGGGTGAATGAGAAACGGCCTCCGGATCAGATCCGGAGGCCATTTCCTCTGTTGTGCGCGAAGGGGGACTTGAACCCCCACGCCCGATAAGTTGGGCACTAGCACCTCAAGCTAGCGCGTCTACCAATTCCGCCACTCGCGCTGGCAACAGAGATTACTTTACACGCGACTTTCGGCCGTGCAAAATCAGATCGGTCGATTGTGACGCACGGCACTCAACTGATTGCGCTGAGCTCCTCACCGGCGCCTGCACAGGCTCATTCGCGAAGTTCTGAGACCTCGGAGAGGATGTGCGGCTTGCCGGACTTGAGGTCGAAGACAGCGAACTTCGCGGCCTCATGCCGACGCCCCTCGGTGATCGCGAAACCGACCGTCGACGGCAGCAGCACGGGCTTGGCAAAGGACACGTCCCACCGGTAGGAGCTCAGCCTCGTATCGACCGCAGACAGGGCACGCGAAGCGCCGTACATTCCGTGGGCGATGAGGCGCGGGAAGCCGAAGCCCTTCGCCGCGAGTCCGTTGAGGTGGATCGGGTTGTAATCACCCGAAGCGTGGGCGTAGCGCTGCCCGATGATCGGATCGAGTCGCCACAATGCGGTCGGCTCAGGAGCCGTGAACTCCTCCCGCGGTGGCTGCGGCTTCGATTCGGCATTGGGCAGCTTCTTGCCCTTGGCCAGATAGGTCGTGGTCTCGCGCATGCGCAATTCGCCCTCGACCTTGGCCTCGACGATGACCTCGACCGTGGTTCCAGCAGAATGCTGGAACGGACCGGCCAACTCCACATGGAAGTCGACGCTGTCACCGACATGTACGGCGCCGAGGCTGTCGATGCGGTTGTGGACATGGACCATGCCCATCATCGGCAGCGGCACCTCGGGGTCACCGAGGAGCTGCATGCTCAACGGAAACGCAAGCACGTGGAGGTAGCCGGGATGGACGGTGTTGCCCAGACCGGCGCCGACGACGGTGGTGAACCCGGCGTAGGCATCGGCCTCGATCGGCATACTGCGATCCAGGGCGCGGGTGGGCAGATCAGGACTCGTGCGTGTGCCCAACGGCAGTGCCTTGAGCACGGCCTTCGCGTAGAGCGGCAGCATGGATTCCTTCGCCATCACGCACCCACCATGTTCTGGCCGCACACGCGCAGTGTCGAACCGTTGATGCCCCTGGCCCCCGCCGAGGCGAGGAAGCCGATGGTCTCGGCCACGTCGACAGGGTGTCCTCCCTGCTGGAGGCTGGAGAGCCTGCGGGCGACCTGGCGGGTCAACGCCGGCATCTTGGCGGTCATATCGGTTTCGATGAAGCCGGGGGCCACAGCGTTGATCGTGCCGCCGAGCTTCGCGAAGTCCGACGCCGAGGCGGCTGTGAGTCCGATGACCCCGGCCTTCGACGTCGCATAGTTCGTCTGTCCGCGGTTGCCCGCAATGCCCGAGGTCGAGGCCAGTGACACGACCTGAGCACCCTCAGCGAACAGCCCCTTGGCCTGCAGGTGGGCGTTGATCCGGGCCTGGGAGGCGATGTTGACGGCGATGACGGAGTTCCAACGGGAGGCATCCATGTTCGCCAGCATCTTGTCACGGGTGATTCCGGCGTTGTGCACGAGGATGTCGACCGGTCCGCCGACAGCCTCGGCGATCTTCTCCGCCGCGGTGTCTGTGGTGATGTCGAGCTGGAGGGACCTGCCGCCGACTTCGTTCATCACCTCAGCCAGTGCCTGCCCGGCCTGGGGCATGTCGACGCCGATGACGTGGGCTCCGTCGCGGGCCAGGTTGCGTGCGATCGCAGCGCCGATTCCACGGGCGGCACCGGTGACCACAGCGGTGCGCCCGGCCAGCGGCCCAACGTCACCGGTGGACAGGAATTCCTTCATCCCGATCGGTGTGCCGGCCTGAGTCGAGACGGTGATGAACTGCCCCGAGACATAGGCTGATTTGCCGGAGAGCAGGAACCACAGCGCGGTGGCCACGGAGGGAGCCTGGACATCCACGCCGTCGAGGAGGATGCCGTTGGCGGTCGCTCCGCTGCGCATCTCGTGAGCCATCGACCGTGTCAGGCCGGTGATTCCCTGAGTCGCTGCCGCGAGCTCCGGGCTCTGCTGCTCAGGCTTGGGGGCTGCTGAGACTGTGATGACCCGACCGCAGCGGGCCAGTGATCGCAGTGCCGTTCCGATCTCAAGCACGGTCTCAGACAGGTCTGCGGGGGCTGACGCGTCATCGAAGACGGCGATGATCGCTCGCAGGGACTCCCCCGAGCTGGCATGGCGCCGAACTTCAAGACCGTTGTCGAGCAGCAGATCTGCCAGCTTCTGTGCCTCAGGCCCGGATCCGAGGACGAGGACCGGCTTCCGGTGGTAGTCCGCCGGTGTCGAGTCGAAGCGGTGCAGTTCGACCGGCTGGGGCAGGCCCAGGGTCTTCGCGACCTGCTTCAGTGGGCCGTTGACCAGGCCCAGGTAGGTGTCTTTCATGCTGCCTCCACAATCGCGGTGAGTCCCTGGCCGCCTGCTGCGCAGATCGAGACCAGCGACCTCTTCTTGCCTGTGAGCTTGAGGTACTTCGCGGTGGAGGCGATGATGCGTCCACCGGTCGCCGCGAACGGGTGTCCGGCGGCGAGGCTCGAGCCCAAGGGGTTGAGTTTGCTGCGGTCGATGGATCCCAGTGCCCCGTCGAGGCCTGCCTTATCGCGGCAGAACTTCTCCGATTCCCATGCCGCCAGGTGGCTGAGGACTGTCGAGGCGAATGCCTCGTGGATCTCGAAGACGTCGAAGTCCTCGAAGGTCAGGCCGTTGCGGGCCAGCAGGCGCGGGACTGCGTAGGCCGGAGCCATGAGCAGACCCTCGGCACCGTCGACGAAGTCAACTGCAGCGGCTTCGGCGTCGACGAGGCGAGCCAGGGGTGTGAAGCCGTGCTCGCTTGCCCAGTCCTCGCTGCCGAGCAGGACGGAGGAGGCTCCGTCTGTCAGCGGCGTCGAGTTTCCGGCAGTCATCGTGGCCGGAGTGCTCAGCTTCTTGCCGAAGACAGGTGAGAGCTTGGCCAAGGACTCGGCGGAGGAATCCGCGCGCATGTTCGTGTCCCGGCTGACGCCGAGGTACGGAGTCGAGAGGTCATCGAAGAATCCCTCGTCCCAGGCGCGGGCGAGGTTGTGGTGAGAGGCCAGAGCCAGAGCGTCCTGGGCCTCGCGGGTGATCTTCCACTCGGCGGTGGTGATCGCCTGGTGTTCGCCCATGCTCATGCCTGTGCGCGGCTCAGCTGTCGACGGAGCCTGCGGAGCCAGGTAGGCGGGACGGATCTGCGCGGCGATCTTCGCCCGCTGCGCAAGTGTCTTGGCCCGCGTGAGCTCGAGCAGGATCTCACGCATCGAGTCGTTGACGACGATCGGCGCGTCCGACGCTGAGTCCACACCCGATGCGATGCCCGACTCGAGCTGGCCGGCGTTGATCTTGTTGTTGAGGCTGACCACGGTCTCAAGGCCGGTGGCGCAGGCCTGACCGACGTCGAATGCGGGAGTGGTCGGCGACAGGGCGGAGCCGAGCACCGCCTCACGAGTCAGGTTGAAGTCCTTCGAATGCTTCAGGACAGCACCGCCGGCGACTTCACCGATGCTCTCTCCGGCGAGGCCGAAGCGGGCCACGAGTCCGTCGAGGGCGCTCGTGAGCATATCGAGGTTGCTTGCTTTGGAGTACTGCTTGTTCGAACGAGCGAACGGAATGCGGTTGCCGCCGAGGATGACAGCGCGCTGATTGGGAGTGGACATTTGCACCTCCGGTATATGGATTTAACTGTTACAGACAGTACCTGATACCGTCTGTCACATGAAATCGCTCACAGATGGTCGGTCCACTCGGTGGCAGCAGCATCGCGACCTCAGGCGCCGAGAACTGCTGCGCGCCGTCCGGCATGTCGTCGACGAGCACGGAGACGAGCTGTCGATGGAGCAGATCTCGGAGTATTCGGGCACCACCAAGTCCGTGCTCTACAGGTATTTCACGGATCGTGCCGGACTGCAGGCGGCAATGGGCGAATGGGCGATGGATGTCATCGCCAAGTCACTCGATGACGCAACAGCAGCCTCGGCGCAGGATGCACTCACCAAGATGATCCATGCCTTTGTCGCGCTCGCCGCAGAATCACCGAATATCTACCGATTCTGCGATACGGCAGTCAACCGCTTCGCACCGACGGAGACCGGCGGGTTCTTCAACTCGATCGCCGGCCTCCTCGCCGAGAGGCTGTCCCTGGAAGGAACGCAGGGACGCCTCTGGGCAGCAGGTGCGATCGGGTTCGTGCGTGCCGCAACCGAAAGCTGGCTGGCCGATCCCAGCCGCCCCGATGAATTCGCCACCGCAATCAGTGAATGGCTCTGGGCCTCGTTGCCCGCAAAACTAGGAGTAGACGAATGAAGCTTTCCCTTGATCCACAGGCGATCAACAATGCCCTCGATGGCCGGTGGGCCGAGGCTCGGCGCCAGGGCAGGACCCTGGCACTCGAAGAGATCACGCATGAAGATCCCGCCGATGACCTCGAGACCACGCGGGCGAAGACGCTCGCCGGGGTCGAGCTCATGGCCGACACCGGGCTGCCGATGGTGGCGCTGCCGCCCGCACTCGGCGGCCGCAACGAGCATGCGACCAATATCGCCAGCTTCGAGGAGACAGTCACAGCCTCACCCAGCCTGCAGGTCAAGGCCGGCGTCCAGTTCGGACTCTTCGGCGGAGCGATCCTGCACTTGGGCAATGCCGAACAGCACGACGCGTGGCTGGTCGCGGCGCAGACGGGCAAGCTGCTGGGCTCGTTCGCGATGACGGAGATCGGTCACGGCTCAGATGTGGCCGCGGTCGGGACCACGGCAACCTATGAGGTCGACAAGGACGAGTTCGTCATCGACACGCCCTTCCGTGCCGCGACGAAGGAATACATCGGCAATGCAGCCCGCGATGCCCGTGCCGCAGTGGTCTTCGCTCAGCTCATCACCAACGGCGTCAACCACGGTGTGCACGCATTCTTCGTGCCGATCCGTGACGAGGACGGCACCATCCTGCCGGGAATCAGCATTGAAGATGACGGCTACAAGGGTGGCCTCAAGGGCGTCGACAACGGTCGGATCGTCTTCGAACAGGTCCGGATTCCTCGCTTCAATCTGCTCGATCGCTACGGTGCCGTGGATGCTGACGGGAAGTACACCTCCCCCATCGACTCCCCCGGACGCCGCTTCTTCACCATGTTGGGAACCCTTGTCCAGGGTCGTGTCTCCCTTGACGGTGCGGCCATCGTGGCGTCGAAGCTGGCGCTGGACATCGCCGTGCGCTACGGGCTCGAACGCAAGCAGTTCACCACTGTCGACGACATCAACGAGACCACCCTGCTGGACTACCAGCAGCACCAGCGCCGCCTCATGCCGGCCATCGCCTCGGTCTACGCCTCGGCCTTCGCCCACGAGAAGCTGCTCAACTCGTTCGAAGAGGTCTTCTCAGGCGCCGACGAGAGTGAAGAGAACCGGGCCCTGCTCGAAACCCGTGCAGCGGCGTTCAAGGCCGACACGACCTGGATGGCCCTCGACGTCATCCAGGAATGCCGGGAAGCGTGCGGCGGTGCCGGTTACATGGCCGAGAACCGTCTGGTGGGACTGCGCGCCGACCTCGACATCTATGCCACCTTCGAGGGAGACAACACCGTGCTCCTGCAGCTGGCAGCCAAGCGCCTCCTCGGCGACTATGCGAAGGAATTCGCCAATATCGATGTCGGCGGGGCCGCCCGCTACATCGGCACCCAAGCAGCCGAGCACACGCTCTACCGGACCGGACTGGCAAATGCGGGACTGGCCATCTCCGATGTCTTCACCCCCAACCTCGGCGAGAAGCGGATCCGGTCCGGACGCCTGCAGCGTTCGCTGCTGGAGACCCGGCTCGAAGTCATGGTCTCCGGCCTCGCGCAGGCACTGCGCCCGGCGATGAAGATGTCGGCGGCAGACGCGGCCGACCTGTTCAATTCCAATCAGCATGAGTTCATCGAGATGGCTCGTGCCTACGTTGAGCTGGAGAAGTGGAAGGCCCTCGACGAAGCGATGAGGGAGCAGCAGGACCCCGACCAGAACAAGCTGTTCCGGCGTCTGCGCGATACGTATGGTCTCAGCCTCATCGAGAAGCATGTGGGCTGGCACCTCATGTACGGTCGCCTGCCGATGCTGCGTGCCCGTCAGCTCAACGAGACGCTCAATCGCCTGTGCGCGAAGCTCTCGGCGAATGCTCTGGACCTGGTGGACGCCTTCGGCTACGGCGATGACCATCGTCGCGCCACGATCTCGACCGGCGTTGAGGCCGAGCGACAGGACGAAGCCGCGGACTACTACCGTCACTCCCGCGCCCAGGAAGACTATGCGGTGCCGGAGAAGCAGCTGCGTAAGGCCGAAAAGGCAGCGAAGAAGGCAGCCGAGAAGGATGCTCGCAAGGCGAAGGCCGGGAAGTAGAAGCCATCACTTCCGGTGAGTCCTGACAGGCAACTAGTCCTGACAGACAGTGAGAGGGCCGTGCGGCGAATCAGCCGCACGGCCCTCTCATGTGTTGTGCCCGGCGTGTTGTGCCCAGGCAGGCGATCAGGTGTCGAGGAAGCCCTTGAGTGCCGTCGAGACAGCCTCGGTTTCGGTGAGGAAGCCGTCATGGCCGATGCCGGAGTCGATGACGTGATGGGTCACGTCTCCGGGCAGGTTCTGGGCGAGAAGTTCGACCTGCGCGGGCGGGAACAGCCGATCCGAGGAGACGGAGACAACGAGGTTGTCGACACAGGCATCGGCCAGTGCAGTCGTCAGATCGTGTGAGCGACCGATGCGCACATCGTGGTCGCGCAGGGCTCGGGTGAGCACGACGTAGCTGTGCGGGTCGAACCGTGCGGTGAGCTTCTTTGCCTGGTGGTCGAGGTACGAGGTGACTTCGTAGTAGTCAGGCGATCGGCGTCGCCGGGAGAATCGGTTGTTGAGGTCGACATCGTTGCGGTACGTCAGGTGGGCGATCTGGCGTGCCAGACCCAGCCCCTGTGCGGGGAAGGCCCCGACCGCGGTGTAGTCACCGGAATAGTAGTCGGGGTCGAGCTCGATCGCGCGCTCCTGCATCATCGCCCAGGCGATCTGATCGGCTTCGCAGAAGGCCGGTGCTGCGATGATCGCGCACTTCTTCACCTTGCGTTTGTCGAGGAGCGCGAATTCGAGGGCTCTGGCTCCGCCCATCGATCCGCCGATGACGGCATGCCAGGAGTCGATGCCGAGGATCTGAGTCAGATTGTGTTCCAGTCGGGCCATATCGCGGATGGTGACCTGAGGGAATCTGGATCCGTAGGGCAGCCCGTCGTCATAGACAGACTGCGGTCCGGTGGTTCCCGAGCACCCGCCGAGCGAATTCGCGCACACCACGAAGTATTTCTCGGTGTCGATCGCCTGCCCCGGACCGACGATGCCTGCCCACCATTCGGTGACGCTGGTGTCGCCGGTCAGGGCGTGTTCGACCAGGATCGCATTGCTGCGCTCCGTGTTGAGTGTGCCGAAGGTCTCATAGGCGACTTCGACAGTTCCGAACGTGTGTCCGGATTCTGTGACGAAGCCCAGGATTCGCTCGACGGAAGTGCTCTGGGTGGTCATGTCAGGCGGCGGCCGATGCGATCGCTGCGGCAGCGGCGAAGCCCTTGTCGAGGTCGGCGATGATGTCGTCGCTGCCTTCGAGTCCCACGGACAGACGCACGAAGGCAGGGTTCACGCCGGCGGCGGCCTGTGCCTTTTCGTCCAGCTGGGCATGGGTCGTCGATGCCGGGTGGATGACCAGCGAGCGGACGTCGCCGATATTGGCCACGTGGGAGTGCAGTTCAAGTGCGTCGACGAATGCCACGGCGGCGTCGAAGCCTCCGGCGATGTCGAAGCCGAGGACCGATCCGACACCGTTGGGCAGGTACTTCTTGGCCTTGTCGTGCCAGGGGCTGGACTCGAGTCCCGCGAAGGCGACCCGGCTGACCTGGTCGTGGCTTTCGAGGTAGGAGGCGATCTTGTTCGCGTTCTCGACGTGGCGGTCGATGCGCAGGCTCAGGGTTTCGATTCCCTGGGCGATGAGGAATGCGTTGAACGGGCTGACGGCCGGTCCGAGGTCGCGCAGACCCTGCACACGGGCCTTGAGGCCGAAGGAGACGTTTGCGCCGAAGGCCGAGTCCGCGCCGAGGTCGCGAGCGTAGACCAGACCGTTGTAGGACTCATCTGGGGTGTTGAAGCCGGGGAACTTCTCCGGCTGTGTGCCGTAGTCGAAGTTTCCGCTGTCGACGACGACACCGGCGATCGAGTTGCCGTGTCCGCCGAGGTACTTGGTGGCCGAGTGGAGGACGACGTCGGCACCGTGCTCGATCGGGCGCACCAGGTAGGGGGTGGCCAGGGTGTTGTCGGCGAAGAGCGGAACACCGGCTTCGTGGGCGATGTCAGCCACTGCGGCGATGTCGAGGACATCGGAGCGGGGGTTGGAGACAACCTCGGCGAAGAAGAGCTTGGTGTTGTCCTTCGCTGCTGACTTCCAGGCCTCGAGGTCGTCGACGTCGACGAAGGTGGTTTCGATGCCCAGCTTGCGCAGGGTCACGTGAAGCAGGTTGTAGGTTCCGCCGTAGAGGCTGGAGCTGGCGACGATGTGGTCACCGGCTTCGGCGATGTTCGTGATCGCCAGCAGGGCTGCCGACTGACCTGAGGCCGTGAGCACGGCGTGGACGCCGCCTTCGAGGTCGGCGATGCGGTTCTCCACGACCTCGGTGGTCGGGTTGGTGATGCGGGTGTAGATGGGGCCGAGCTCGGCCAGGGCGAAGCGGTTCGCGGCCGTCTCATTGCTGTCGAAGACGAACGAGGTGGTCTGGTGGATGGGCAGCGCCCGGGAGCCCGTGGCCGGGTCCGGTGTCTGGCCAGCATGGATCTGACGAGTTTCGAATGACTGGGTCATGATGTGTCTCCTTCGGGTACGGGTGAGTCGCCCGTGGTGGTCCGCGCGATTGTTTGTGGTGATGTCACTACTGTCTTCGACTCTGTGACTTCCCCGATGCGATCTCGTCATGTTCATGTCACCTGGCGTCATGTTTCGTCACACCACTAGTTTTCGCAGCGCTCACACCGCCAGTCCCCTCAGCGGAAGTTGCGGGCCTTGGTCGGCAGCTGCACCTCGAGTGGGATGAGCTTGTGCGCGTAGAGGCTCACGACCTCTCCTCCGCGTTGGATCAGCCCGGTGACCACGAGTGCGTTGCGTGAGGTTGCGATCGGCCTGAACCTCTTCATCAGCCCGGCAGTGGCCACGACGTTGAGCATCCCGAATTCGTCCTCGAGGTTGATGAATGTGATTCCCGAGGCGGTGGCCGGGCGCTGTCGGTGGGTGACGATGGCGGCCACCGTCATCCGAGTCCCGTCCGCGGCCGCAGCGGCATCAGCCGTCGAGGCATAGCCGCGTTCGATCAGGGACGCTCGCAGGATCTCGGTCGGGTATCCGTCGACGGTGATCCCGGTGGAGAAGAGTTCTGCCAGGGTCGTATCGAAGGCGTCCATGGTCGGCAGGGTCGGTGCCGAGGAGATCGTGGCGGTTCCCGGCAGCACGCCCGGGTGTGCTCCCGCGACCCCACCGGCCAGCCACAGTGCCTGCCTGCGATCGAGGTCGAAGCAGCTCAGCGCCCCCGCGGTCGCGAGTCCTTCGAGGCCCTGTTTGCCGATCCCGGTGCGTTCGGCCAGGTCCGCCACCGAGGTGAATGGTGCCTTCGCGCGTTCGGTCACGATCACCTCGGCGAAGGAACCGACATGTGACACCGAATCCAATCCCAGCCGGATCCCGAACTCGCCCGAGTCTCCGGTGCCATCGGACTCGAGTCGTTCCAGGTCGCTGCCAGCCATTGAGTGGCGGATGTCCACGGGCAGGATTCTCACCCCGTGTCGGCGGGCGTCGGCGACGAGGGACTGCGGCGAGTAGAAGCCCATCGGCTGACTGCGCAGCAGGCCGACGGTGAATGCCGCATGGTGGTGGTATTTGAACCAGGCCGACTGATAGACGAGGTTGGCGAAGCTGATCGCGTGGGATTCGGGGAATCCGTAGTTGGCGAACGCGGCGATCGTGGAGAAGATGGACTCCGCGGTCTCCTCGTCGACTCCGTTGGCCGCAGCGCCTGTTTGGAACTTCTGGGCCAGCTCGGCCATCCGCTTCTCTGATCGTCGCGATCCCATCGCCTGCCGCAGCTGGTCGGCATCGGCCCCGGTGAAGCCGCCGACGTCGATGGCCATCTGCATGAGCTGCTCCTGGAACAGCGGCACCCCGTAGGTCTTGGCCAGGGATTTGCGCAGCAGCGGGTGGAGGTACTCGACCTTGTCCAGGCCCTGCCGTCTGCGGATGTAGGGGTGGACGGAACCGCCTTGGATGGGGCCGGGCCGAATGAGGGCGACCTGAACGGCGAGATCATAGAACGTCTCCGGGCGCAGGCGGGGCAGGGTCGCCAGCTGAGCCCGTGATTCGACTTGGAAGACGCCCACCGCATCGGCCTTCTGCAGCATCGTGTAGACGGCTTCGTCCTCGTCGTCGATGTGGGCGCGTTCGATGAGCTCGCCGGTGTGCCGGTGGACCAGGTCGACCATCTCGTGGAGTGCGGTGAGCATGCCCAGTCCCAACAGGTCGAACTTCACCAGGTCCATGACGGCGCAGTCGTCCTTGTCCCATTGGACGACGGTGCGATGGCCCATCGTGGCCTTCTCGATCGGAACGACCTCACCGATGGGACGATCGGCGAGGATCATGCCGCCGGAGTGGATGCCCAGGTGACGGGGTGAGCCCAGCAGGTCATCCGCGATCGTGAGCACAGGCGCGGGGACCGGGGAATCCTCCGCCTCGGGCAGGGTCGACCAGCGGTTGCTGGCCTTTGAGAACGCATCCTGCTGCCCCGGTTCGTAGCCGAGGCTGAAGGCCGCGTCACGGATGGCTGATTTCGCCCGGTAGGTGATGACGTTGGCGACCTGGGCCGCCCGCTCACGGCCGAAGTGGTCGTAGACGTATTGGATGACTTCTTCGCGCCTGCCCGATTCGATGTCGATGTCGATGTCCGGATAGCCCTTGCGGTCCGGTGAGAGGAAACGGTCGAAGAGGAGTTCGTGCTTGACCGCGTCGACGGCGGTGATGTCGAGGACATAGCAGACCGCGGAGTTCGCCGCCGAGCCTCTCCCCTGGCAGAAGATGGCCACCCGATGGCAGAACTCGGTGATGTCGTAGACGATGAGGAAGTATCCGCAGAATCCCAGCGTCGCGATCATGTCCATCTCCCGATCCAGCTGGGCCCAGGCCTTCGGGTTCTCTGCTCGGGTCCCGTAGCGCCTGGCACCGCGATCTTCGATGAGCTCACGCAGATATTCCTCGGCCCCACGGTCATCAGGCATCGGCGCACGCGGCAGATCCGGGCGGGCCGAGTTCAGGACGAAGGAGCATTCCCGGCCGATGGCCACCGCGTTCTCCAACGCCTGACGCGGGAAGCGTGCCGCCATCTCCTCCCCCGTGTGGATCCGAGCGTTCGCCGTCGCCGGCAGCCACCCGGCCAGTTCGTCGAGGGACAGCCTGGACCTCACCGAGGCCCGCACCTGGGCTGACTTCCACTGCGCCCGAGTGGCGAAATGGACGCTGTTGCTGGCCACGATCGGCAGGTGGGTGCGCTGAGCCAGGTCGCCGAGGTGGCGCAGCCGTTCATCGTCATCCGGAGTCCCATCCCGGCTGAGTTCAACCGCGAGGCGGTCGGCTCCGAAGAGCGCGATGAGTTTGCGCAGGGCACCGAGTCCCCCGTCCGGGTCATTCAGGGCTCGACGCAGGGGGCCTTTGCGGCAGCCGGTGAGAATCGTCCAGTCACCGCTCATCGCTGCCAGTTCCTCGAGGCCGAACACCGGTCGGTTCTTCTCCCCCGCCAAGTTGGCCTCGGTGATGGCCATCGAGAGTCGGTGGTATCCCTCTACTCCACGAGCAAGGACCAATAGGTGGGTGGCATCGGGATCGGTCTGGCCGGGGATCTTCTCCTCCAACCCCACGGACAGCTCAGCACCGAAGACGGTGGGCAGACCCACCTCGGCAGCGGCATGGGCGAACCGCACCGCACCGTAGAGACCGTTGTGGTCGGTCAGCGCTAGGGACGTCAGCCCCGCGGCGGCACCGGCGGCCACGAGCTCTTCGGGGTCGGAGGCTCCATCGAGGAAGCTGAACTGGGAATGCACATGCAGCTCCGCCCATTCGACGCTCGAGGTGCGCAGGATGGGGCCTTGACCCGGTCCCGAATAGCGGCCGGCACCGTCGGAGCCGCCAGGACCCACCGACACCTGATGCCGGTCGGGGCGAGAGAAGGCGGGCGCGTCAGATCCGTCAGCGTGTTCGTCAACCGATTGCCTGTTGACCGTCTGCCTGTCGGTGACCTGTTTGCGGTTGGCCTGTTTGCCCTCCAGCCGCTGGGCCAGCTGGGACCAGGGGGTGCGCGGATTCGAAAAGCCCATCAGCGGTTCAGCTCCCTCATCAGCGGTATCGGCCGGTGATGTGCCACTGGCCGTTCTCTTTGCTCAGCAGCAGTGCCTGTCCCGAGTCTGTGACGACCTGCAGACGGGTCCGATAGGTGGCTTTCGCCGGATCCCACCAACCGGATTCCACGGGCCAGGAGCCCGAATAGTCAACGATTGTCTCGGTGGCTCCGGTCGGAAAGCGGATCGCGTACGGTGCCGATTCCAGGCCTGCGGGGCGAGCCCCCACCGAGCGACCTCCCACGGCAAGCACATCGACGGGCAGGTTCTCAACCGTCGTCGGTCGGGGTGCATGCAGTGCCCCAGGCCAGGGTGCCCCGGGGCTGCGCACCGGTGATGCTGCCTGCTGCCACGGCGTCCACAGGTTCGTCTCGGCCGGATCCCATCCGCCCTGCAGCCCCGGGACCAGAACCGCGTCGGGGCCGAACAGTCCCTGCAGCCGCTCCAGCGTGTGGGTGACCTGCCCGGTGTTCTCATCGAACAGGCTCTTCGTCGCCCCGATGGGGGTGGTCAGCTCCGCGGCCACAAGGCTCAGAGCGATGATGCCCTCCTCGGAGAAGTCCTCCGGGTCGGGGCCGGGCTCGTCGGGAGCCGGCGTCTCCCTATCCTGGCTGCTCTTGCTGTCTTTGCGGTTCTTGCGGGAAGGGACTGAACCCTGCTGAGGTGAGGCCGGTCCTTTTCGAGTGCTTCCGGCCAACCATCCTTCTGCCTGCCACCGCAGACGATCGGCGATGGTGTTCTCGTTCATGTCCTCGATCCGCCAGGTCCGCTTCGAGGACTGTCCCGAGACGGCGATGAGCTCGATCGTGATCTGTGTGCACACGAGCCCCCGGCGGCGCACCGTACTCAGCAGGTCGGCGGCGAGCTGGCGGGTCAGGAATCCCAAGGTGTCACTGCGGGTCGTCGGCTCGTCCAGACCGAGTTCGACGGTGAGCTTCTCCTCCCGGACATGATCGCTCAAGGGTGCCCATTCGACGCCTGTGGCCAGATCGTGAGCGTGTTTGCCCAGCGCCCCGAACCGTGAGTTCACCGCCCGCACGTCGATTCCGGCCAGATCTCCCAAGGTGCGCAGGCCCAGCTGGTGAAGGTGTCGATGAGTTCGGTCGCACCTGCCCCCGCATACTCGAGGGTGCTGATCGGCTGGGCGGCCAAGAACTCTGCAGTCTCCCCCGGCTCGACCCGCCGCGCCTGCCCCGCGGCGAGGACTGCTGCGAAGAAGGTGTCGGCGATGCCGGGGAAGAACTCCCACCCGGTGACCGCCACCAGCGCGGAGATCAGAGCCTCAACGGCGCTGGGCTCATCGGCATAGCCGTGCTTGAGCGAGTCGAGGGGAATGGCGAGCGTGCCGGGGCTGAGCAGAGTGAACCGTGCCACGAGTTCCTCGAGCGCTCCGACTCCTGCGGAGAAGTGTCGGTTGTCTGTCTCTTCATTCCAGGCCACCACTTGGGCTTCGGGACAGCGATATCCGACCGCGCGCTTGTTGTTGCCCAACGCGATTCCGGCGGCACGAGCAGGCGCGTTGGCCGCAACGACCTTGCCCCCGCTGAGCACCGCTACCGGAGTGCGCGGGCTGAACTCGTGCTCGGTCGCGGCGGCCACGGCGGACCAATCGGGAACGGTGAGAACGAGCGTGCGACGACCCTCGGCGCTCGCGGCGGCAGGCGCACTGTCGCTATCTGCTGGGTCGCTGCGCACCGCCGTGGGGTTGGGGTTCTTCTGCCTTGCTGCGGCTTCAGCTGACACTGCGGATCACCGGCCGTTCGAATGTTCCCTCAGTCGGGGTGCGTGGTGGTGCTTCGCTGGGAGTTCCGTCCGGTCCGGGCAGCAGGAACCGGTGGACGCCGGTCTGGGATCGGGCCTGCACGAGGCAGGATCGGAGACGTCCATGGCCGTGTTCTGTGCCCGACCACTGCGTGTCGGTGATGGTGATCTGCTCCGTGCTGCCGGGCATCGAGGTCAGGCTGATGAAGCTGATCTTGCGTTCGCGCACCTTCGCCAGCAGCCGGGCGCGTTCGCCGGCACTGGGCAGAAATCCTGGATCGACGACGAGGACGTCGAAGGATTCGATGAGGATGGAGGCCACACGCAGCCAGTCTTCGGCCGGGGTGACAAGGTTGACGAAGTGGTCGAGGTCAACACCCAAGTCGGCGATGGATGACACGGCCGGTTCACCGAGTCCGATGCCTGCACACCATTTCTGTTCTTGGGTTGCCATGGCGATCGTGGCCAGGGCGCAGCTGAGGGATTGGCCTCCGGTCAGTGTCACGATCTCACCTCGGGGAAGACCACCTCGGCGGAACATCGGGGCCAGCACCGGGTCCACGGGGCGAGGAACGAGCCCATCGAACAGAGCAGTAGCCGTGGAGATACCCATCTCCCGGCTGAGCTGTTCAACGAGTGGCACTGCAGACATGACATCCATTATCGAACTAGTGTTCTAAATAGGCAAGATTTACGCGGCCGTATTGTCCGCCCGGGCGTGTCGCCATTCCGCCTCAAACGGATCGGCCGGCGTCTTCTTCATCATGGTTCTCACCCTTCTTCTTCGGCCTTCACAGCCGCTCGGTCCGGGAGTCCCCCTGACCTCGAACCGTGCCTTCACCATACGAGGAGCCACTGACACGTGATCGGAATCATCATGTGCGAGAGAAGACTTTCAATCCACCTCATTCTATTTTGTTTCGTCTGTTGAATATCCCAGTTCGATATGATTGGAATCTCACGCACACAGGCGTCCCCGCGGAGACGCTCCGCGCTCGACCCGGACCGCCTCGGCGGTAGGCTGACTGCATGAGCGATGGGACCAACGAGACCACACACCCGGCTCGGACAGGCTCACAGGAACAGGTCGAGACGGCAGCCAGGGAGTGCGCCACCCGAGCCTCCTATGATGCGATCGCGGAGACGTACACAGACTGGATTTCTGCCGAGCTCACTGCGAAGCCGCATGACCGTGCGGTCCTCGGCGCCTTCTCCGAACTCGTGCTCTCCACAGGACATTCCGAGACCCTTGAGATCGGGTGCGGCCCAGGTCGGATCACGGCATTCCTTGCCGCCCTGGGGCTGAGCCCCTCTGGCCTCGACCTCTCCCCCGCGATGATCGCCCAGGCAACTCGCCTCTACCCGAACCTTGACTTCACCACCGGGTCGATGACCGCGCTGCCGAACCTCGACAACAGCGTCTCCGGACTCGTCGCCTGGTATTCCATCATCCATATTCCCGATGAGTCCCTGCCCACCGTATTCGCCGAGGCGGCACGAGTGCTGCGTCCGGGAGGGTGGTTCCAACTGGCCTTCCAACTCGGTGACCGCGTGGATCATCAGGCCCAGGCCGCCGGCTTCGACGTCGATCTCGACTTCCACCGCCGATCGATCGAACAGGTGCTCACGATCGCCGAAGACCATGGGTTCACGCCCGTGACCCGCATCGAACGCGAACCCGATCGTTCCGGCCCGTTCCCCGAGTCGACCCGCCAGGGCTATCTGCTCGTTCGACTCGCGACCACATCCTCGGACTCGCAGTAACCAAGCTCGTGGACCGGCAAGCGGGCGATCAGTGACAAAATGGGTGTCATATGAACATCGACATCGTCTTCCACACACCCGAGATCCCCGGCAACACCGGCAACGCCATCCGATTGGCCGCGGTCACGGGTGCCCACCTCCACCTCGTCGAGCCCTTGGGCTTCGACCTCTCCGATGCCAAGCTGCGTCGCGCGGGACTGGACTACCACGATCTGGCCCACGTCACGGTCCATGCGTCTCTGACGGATCTGTGGAACCACCTCGGCGAGCGTCGGGTCATTGCGTTCACGACCCACACGGATCAGTCCTTCGCCGAGGTGGACTACCGTGACGGTGATGTCCTCCTCTTCGGTCAGGAGTCGACGGGTCTGCCCGATTCCGTCGTCGACGATGACCATGTGGATCTGTCCGTGCGCATCCCGATGCTGCCGTCGAGGCGGTCGCTCAATCTTGCCAATTCCGCGTCGATCGCGATCTACGAGGCGTGGCGGCAGCAGGGATACACCGGCGCCTGAACGCGCGTAGACTTCTGCCCGACAGCAATTCCCGAAAGGACCACTATGACCTCCAAAGTGCTCACGATCGCCGGTTCCGACGTCTCCGGCGGAGCTGGACTCGAAGCCGACCTGAAGATGTTCGAAGAATACGGCGCATTCGGCACCGCCGCTGTAACCTGCATCGTCACCTTCGACCCGAATGACGGCTTCAGCCACGTCATCGAATTCATCGACCCCGAGGTCGTGACCAGGCAGCTCGAATCGACGCTGGCCGTGCACACGTTCGATGCGATCAAGTCGGGCATGCTCGGGTCCGTGGAGAACGCTCTCGTCCTGGCTCAGAAGCTGAAGACCAATGAGCTGCCCTATGTCTTCGACCCCGTCCTCGTCTGCAAGGGTGCGGGCACAATGGTCGACCTCAAGGATCTCTTCGTCGACAACCTCGTGCCTTTGGCCACGGTCATCACCCCGAACCTCGAAGAGGCCGCCACGTTGGCCGGACTCGAGCCCATCGATTCGGTTGAGGGCATGGTCGAGGCCGCGAAGATCATCCACGCCCAGGGTGCGAAGAACGTCGTCGTCAAGGGTGGTGCACGTCTGGCCGGTGAAGATGCCATCGACATCGTCTTCGACGGTGAGAGCATCACGACGCTGCGCTCACGCAAGGTCAATGAGAAACTCGTCAACGGTGCAGGCTGTTCCTTCGCCTCATCCATCGCCGCTGGCATCGCCACTGGCTTGAGCATCCAGGACGCGGTCGTCTCGGCGAAGGAGAAGGTCGCTCACGGCATCGCAAACTGCCTCGACAACGCCACCGGCGTGGCCTCACTGTTCCACCCCGCGGCACGGACTCAGCCCTCACCCGAGGTCCGGGTCACGGTGGACTGACCCGAGCGTCCGAACCAGAGCGTCTCGACCAGCAGGAGACAGAGAACTGCCCCGCACACCAGCTCAGGTGTGCGGGGCAGTTCGCATGAGTCATGCGTGACGGTCGGAACCGTCGGGTCGGTCGAAACCGACAGGGGGTCAGCGCTTGCCGAAGCCCTTGTAGCGATCCTTGAACTTCTCGACGCGGCCTGCGGAGTCGAGGATGCGCTGCTTTCCGGTGTAGAACGGGTGCGATGCACTCGAGATCTCAACGTCGATGACTGGGTAGGTGTTGCCATCTTCCCACTCGATCGTCTTGTCGCTCTTCGCGGTCGAGCGGGTGAGGATCTTGGTTCCCGACGACAGATCGTTGAACACGATCGGTGCGTATTCCGGGTGGATGTCCTTTTTCATATTCTTACCTTTGCTGAATCCGCTCAGGCGCCTGGTATGGGTCGACCCATCCGCCAGTGCCCGAATTCGTCTGCTGGACACGCCCCGTACCGTAGGAACCGGACACGAAGCGACAGTCCAGTCTATCTGATGGACCGGCCCAAAGCGATTCCCGCACCGTCTCCTAAACTGTGGCCATGAACACCAAGGAACGCATCTCCGCGCAATTCGACCTCACGCCCGCCGCAACCGCTCCCGACCTCATGGCCGCATCGACCGCCGAGGCGCTGTCGTCGATCGCCGGCGAGGTCCACGCGTTCGCCATCGATCCGCAGATCGCCGACACAGCCGCCCTGCTCGATGCCACCGGGCTGGGACCCGAAACCTCGGCGAACTGTGTTCTCGTCGCCGGTTCGCGCGCCGGTGAGGAGCGCATCGCCGCCTGCATGGTGCTCGCGAACACCCGTGCCGATGTGAACAAGCGCGTGAAGAAACTCCTCGACGTGCGCAAGGCCTCGTTCCTGCCCATGGACCGTGCGGTCGGCGAATCGGGGATGGAGTACGGCGGCATCGGGCCCATCGGTCTGCCTGCCGACTACCGGATCCTCATCGACTCACGCGTCGCCGAGGCCAAAGAGCTCATCATCGGTTCAGGCATCCGTGGTTCCAAGCTCATCCTCTCCGGTGCGGCGTTGGCATCGCTTCCCACCGCCGAGGTGGTCGAGGGTCTCGCGAACGAGATCAGCTGAGATTCTCGGTCAGCTCAGGTCGTCGGTCAGCTGAGGTCGTCGGTCAGCTCAGTCCTGCCTTGTCGAGCACGAAGTCGATGAGTGGTTCGTAGAGGTAGGGCACGACGTCGTCATCGAGAGGGACGGTGACCTCGATGGCTCTCTGCGCCTCGGCGACGAAGAGGGCCGGATCGTTGCAGTCCGCGTAGCCCAGCGTGCGCAGTCCCCGTGTCGAGGCCGCACCTGCCCACCCATGATCGGCCACGATCAGGTCGGGGGCGGCGCCACCTCGGCAAGTGATGTCATCCAGCAGTGCGTGCATGGGTTCGGCGAGGTGAGTGTGCGGGGTCCCACCGTGCTGGTGCCAGGTCCACACGCGGTTGATCTGCCGGCAGTCGCCGCCGAGTCCCGGAACCGGAACGGCGTTGGCCTGGTGCATGATTGTGGCGCCGCCGGCATCAGCGGCCGCGGCGATGGCCATGTGCACGGGAAGCAGGCCCGCGGGATGACCGGTGGCGAAGAGTATCTCTCCCCCGGCACGAGTGACCTCGCCGATAGCCACGGCTACACGCTCGAGGGCATCGATGCAGCGTTGCGTCGAAATCGTGTCCACACCCTCGACGAAGTCCGTTTCGGGACGCAGCCCGCACCGGTCGACCATAAGAGCGAACACGGAGTCATAGTCCCAATCGCGGGTGAGTTCGACACCGAAGTCGAACTGCTTCTCCTGTGCGAGGAACCGGTGGATGTGGGAGAGGTTGTTCTCTCGGGGTGTTCCCACCTCACCGGTGATGCGAGCTGCTTCCAGGGCGTGGGCGAGTGTGGTGCGGTCCACTGGTCTCCTCTTGTGCGGTCACGTGCGCCAAAGTCACGACGAAAATGGTCATGAAAACGGCAGGACAATGTCTGTCTCCAGTCTCCCACAGCCGGTCTCGCCCCCGGTCAGCGCCGTGGAGGGCTCTGGTCCCGCAATGGTCGGCGCCCCGTGACCGTCAGCAGCATCTCCCGGGCGCTCGCCCGCACTTCGCGCGGGCCGGTGCCCATGCTGAACTCTGCGTCCTCGGCGATGAGTCTGACACCGGTGAGATCCGTGCCGAAGTAGGCGAGGTTCTTCTCCCCTGCCTGTTCGAGTACGAGTCTGATCCGTTCTGCGGGTGCCGATGCAAGTCCCAGAGGCTCCGTGATGTCGAGGCCGTGGATGACGTCGTGGCTGAGGGCTCCCACCGGACCGCCGCCGGGTGGTCTCCATGGATTGCGGATATTCTCTCTCAGCGCGGCCAGGAGGTCGGCGTTCGTGAGTGTGTTCGTGTCCTCGTGGGCGAGATGATCGGCGAAGTCGTTGAACCTGAATCCACGTCTGGCCAGGCCCAGAAGGAAACGGAGACCTCTGTGTCGGTAGGCCATCGTCATATGGGCGACGACTTCCCTGACCCGCCACCCGGTGCACAGCGAAGGTGCCGACCAGTCGTGTGAGTCGAGTCCGTTAAGCAGGTCGACCACGCGGGCGCGCTCGGCGAAGGTCTCGTCGCGGATGAGTTCAGCGGAGGGATGTGTGTTCTTCTTTGGGTTCATACTTCTTATACGCAGGTCCGGGTGCGAACTCATCGGTCGACGACGAAATTCTTTTCAGACGAGCGTCTCAGGCAGTGGGGTCCACACTCTCTGGGAGGCCGAACTCGCGGAATCGTCCCTGGCTGCCGAGGAAAGTGACCAGATGGGACACCGTGTTCTCTCGCACCTCGACGAGGAGCAGCGCAAAGGCACGCGGCACACCGTCGCTGCCGACCCGGTACTGCCCGAAGCCTGGGCTGCCGTTGATCGGCACGGGAATGAGTCGGTCACCGTCGCAGGCATCGGCTGCGCCCATGACCGTAAGAATGGTCTCTCGTCCTTCGAGCCACCAGGCGAACGGCGGCATCGAGGACCGAGCGTCTTCACGCAACAGACGCCGGAGCGCGACCATGTCGTGGGCCTCGAAGGCGCTGACATAGTCATCGAGCAGTTGCCTCTGCCGGGCGTCGGTGGGGTCGAAGACCTCTGTTGTCTCTGGTGGGGACTTCGCCAAGCGTGCTCGTGCCCGTTGCAGGGCGCTGTTGACGGCAGGCACCGTGGTTCCGATGATGTGCGCGGACTCCTCGGCGCTGAAGCTGAGAACCTCACGCAGCAGGAGCACCGCGCGTTGCCGTGGTGCCAGACGCTGCAAAGCCGCGATGAAGGCATAGCGCACGCTCAAACGCTGTTCGACGATCTCGGCCGGGTCGGTGGCCGAGATCACCCGGGAGTCAGGGATCGGTTCGACGAAGTGATCGGCTGACAGCGGCGCACCCAAATCAGCAGACGTGGTGCCTGTCCGCGCAGGGCCCAGGTCGGTGGCCCTGGACCGGCGACGTGCGCCGCGCAGCAGATCCAGGCAGATATTGGTCGCGATCCGGTGCACCCAGGTAGAGAGCGTCGCCCGTTGCGGGTCATAGCTCTCAAGGGAGCGGTAGGCCCGCAGGATCGTCTCCTGGACTGCGTCGTCGGTGTCCGCCACGTTGCCGAGCATTCGGTAGCAGTAGGCAGTCAGCCGAATACGCAGTTCCTCGAGATCATCGACCGTTGGTCTCAGCGGTGCGTCTGTGCTCACACCGACATCATCACACGAAACCGGGGCGAGTGACCATCATTGAGCAAGGATATGGATGGCGCTTGTGCAGTTGGTGTGGCGTGAGGCTCGACCTCAGAGAGCAGCTTCAGGCTCCGTCTGCAGAGCAAAGCAGGCCACCGCCGACGCGGCTGCGACGTTGAGTGAGTCCACTCCCCCTGACATCGGGATCATCACCGTCGAATCGCAGGCGGCGATCGTCGAGCGGCGCAGACCGTCGCCCTCGGTGCCGAAGACGATGGCGGTGCGCTCGGGAGCGTTCGCAGCGAAATCACGGATGGCCACCGAATCCTGTTCGAGGGCCAGAGCTGCGACATGGAAGCCGAGCTCACGCAATGAGTCGACTCCAGCCGGCCAGGACTCGATCCGCGTCCACGGCACCTGGAACACCGTGCCCATGGAGACTCGGATGGAACGCCGGTAGAGAGGATCGGCGCACCTCGGCGTGACCAGGACGGCATCGACGCCGAACGCGGCGGCGGATCGGAAGATCGCGCCCACGTTCGTCGGGTGTTCCAAAATACGCGCTCTGCCGGCGGAGGAGGGCTGGCTATCGGAGGGACCCATGTGACGTGCGAATTCTGGCGATTTGTTCACTTTGCATACCACTATCGTCGCAGGCTGCTCGCTCCCGAACCAACCACGAAGCGCACTTCGGAGATCTTCTCTGCCCAGGCCGGGAGGAGCAGCGATGACCTGCGCCGCGTGTTCCACCGCTGCGACCCTGCGGAACACTGCGCTACGACAAGTCGCCCATGTCGCTGCACGCGCTGATGGACCGTCTCGCCGACTGCGGGCTCGACCGTCCCAACCGAGATCGCACGCCATTATCCCTGTGCGTTTTGAGCGTTTGATGGCGTAGAATAAGGACATGGCTGGAGCAATCACGCATGACAAGGCATCGCAGCTGCGCGATGCGGTGGACGAGGCGCTACGCGCCGCGCCGGAGGTCACGGACAGCGCCCGCGCGGCGTTCGCCCGGCTGGTCGACGTGCTCGAGTCCAGCGACGACGCGGTCGTGTTCCCGGCCGAGGCGACGATCTCCACGAGCCAGGCGGCCGCACTGCTCGGCGTCAGTCGAATGACCGTGGTGCGGTTGGTCGACCGTGGCGAGATGCGAGCGGAGACCAGCGCCGTGCACCGGCGGATCCCGGTGGCAGAGCTGGCTCGTTACCAGGCGGTTACCCAGACGCGGAGGCGCTCGGCGATGGCCAAGCTCGCCGGCGACATTACCGAGGACACACCCGCCGACCGGGTGATCGAGACCCGGTGAGCGACGCACCAGCGGGGAACATCCGAGTCGCCGTCCTCGATGCGTGCGCACTGGTGCCGATCAGACTGGCGACAACGTTGCTGTGGCTATCCGAAGCGGGGATCTTCGAACTGCTCTGGTCGGACCAGATCCTCGATGAGGTTCAACGCAACCTCCCGAAGCTCGGCATCAGCGGGGAGAAGGCCGCCCACCGCGTGCGCACGATGCGTGATGCCTTCGGCGAAGCCGCACTCGTCGACGACTTCGAGCATCTGATCGCGGACATGACCTGTGACCCTAAGGACCGCCACGTGCTCGCCGCCGCCGTGCGTGCGGAAGCCGACACGCTCGTGACGTTCAACCTCAAGGACTTCCCGCCGGATTCGACGAGCGGCTTGCAGGTCGATGCCCTCCACCCGGACACGTTCCTGACCGGCCTGCTCGCCGAGGACCCCGTCGGGGTCGTCGAGGCCCTGCGCCGGGGCAGCGCCGACCTGAGGAACCCAGCGCAGACGGCCACGGACTTCCTCGCATCACTGACCGGAACGGTGCCGATCTTCGCCAACCTGGCCGCCGATCAAATCCGCTCCCGCGACGAGAGTCCCGACGAGCCCACCTCGCCGATCACGGCGCTAGTCAGCGCCGACCAGGACGAGGCCGTGGCCGCGTTCGGTGAGGCCGGAGACCTGACCGACCCCGCGCAGGTCGCGCTCCAGTGGTGGACCGTGCTCGATGAAGAACCCGACGTGGCGCGCGGGCTCACCTTCGTGCCCCGAGCGTGGGGCGACTACCAGTGGGCCATCGACATGCTCGCCGACAAGTCGCTCGCGTCAAGAGTGATCCGCGCCGTCGACGAACCAGACCGTATCGCGTTCATGCGCTTCATCCCCGAAGTCGCCGCCACCGCGCAGGCGTTCGCCGCCTACGCGACGACAGTCACTTTTCTCATCCTTGTCAGGCTCGACGACCGTACGTGGCGGGTGTGGGGCCTCGGCCCGGCGCTCCTGGCCGCCAAGGACATCGTCGGCGACGCATAGATCAGGGGATGGCGCTGTCGTCGGGCTCGTGCACGAAACGCTAAACGTCGCCGACCGACGATTGTCGGTCTTTCGCAGTTCTGGGGATGACCTTCGGCCCGTCCGAGCCCAATTTCGCCGTCAATGGGCAGCCGTCGAGAGCCAGATTCTCCTCGTTTACGATGTCAGCGTCACGTTCACACTTAAGGGTGGTGACACGGTGCACGGTGAAGGACCTGGTAATGCATGAGGCTGTGATGTTACCTCCAGCGACAAGGGGAAATGCTGCGGTCGCCACAAGTGCATGAGACCCAGGCTTGGGGTCGGAGCCAGCGGAATCGAGAAGGTTCAGGAGCAGGAAAGACTCTGCTCGACTACCCTTCGGCATCATCAAGTGTTTCGTCATGTCGTTCCCAGACGACGCATCTCGGGGGACACGGTTTCAAACTTCGATCTCCAGCCAAGAGCCGGGACCAAGTTCCGTCTCGTTCAGAAGATGTCTGCGAGACGCACCGCTGCAGGCCGCATGGGGCGGTGGAGAAAGCCCCTGACCGCGCGGTCTTATCGACGTCGCGCCCGTCCCGGAATCAGCCTGGCGGAGTTGAGGATGAACGCGGTCTCACTGCCGACGTGGATGAACGCCGCCGCCA
Organism: Brevibacterium sp. BDJS002; assembly: GCF_028201555.1. Classification (NCBI taxonomy): domain Bacteria; kingdom Bacillati; phylum Actinomycetota; class Actinomycetes; order Micrococcales; family Brevibacteriaceae; genus Brevibacterium; species Brevibacterium sp. BDJS002. The sequence continues at coordinate 2,267,654 of NZ_CP116392.1, forward strand.
CCGGGGAGAGCAGCCCGACGGCGGCCAGGGTCATGCCGGCGAGGTCGACGGCGATGGTGCCGACGAAGTTGAACATCACGATCCGGCGGGCACGGCGGGCGACGTGCACGGTGCGGACCAGGTCGTCGAGGTCGGAGCTGATGAGCACGACGTCGGAGGACTCCCGGGCGATGTCGGTGCCCGAGCCCATGGCGACGCCAACCTGGGCGCGGGCCAGTGCCGGGGCGTCGTTGACGCCGTCGCCGACCATCGCGACCCTCGGCCGGCGGCTCGCTCGGCGTCGATCGCGGCGAGCTTCTCGTCCGCGGCGGCCGGCCCGCACGTCGTCGATACCCAGCTCAGCGGCGACGGCCTGGGCGGTCGCCTCCTGGTCGCCGGTGATCATCATCGTCCGCAGGCGCGGCGGCGCAGCTCGGCCACGGCGGCCTGCGCGCTCTCGCGGAGGGTGTCGGCCAGCAGTACCGTGCCCGCATAGCGCCGTCGATGCCGACGTGGACGGCGGTGGCGGTGCCCTGGCCTTCGACCGCCTCCGGGGCGTCGGGGACCAGGGCGCGGTTGCCGGCCGCGACAGCCTTGCCGGCGACCTTGGCGGTGACCCCGCGGCCGGGCAGGTAGACGAAATCGTCGCACGGGCCGATTGGGAGGCCCTGGGCGCGGGCGTGGTCGACGACGGCCTGCCCGAGGGGGTGCTCGGAGTAGGACTCTGCCGCGGCGGCGAGCACCAGCAGGCCGGCCTGGTCGGTGCCGTCAGCGGTCCGGACGTCGACGACGGCGGGTGCGCCGGTGGTCAGCGTCCCAGTCTTGTCAAAGACCACGGTGTCGACCGTCGAGAGCGCCTCGAGGTGCGCGCCGGACTTGACGAAGGCCCCGGACCGGGCGATCCGCGCGATCGCGGCCAGCACGGCCAGCGGCGTGCCGGCGGCGATGCCGCAGGCACCAGCGACGACGACGACCGAAATGGTTGAGGTCAGGTCACGGGTGACCAGGAAGGTGATCGCCGCGCCGATCAGGGCGAGGTAGACCAGCCAGGCCGCCAGCCGGTCCGCCAGCCGCTGCACCGGCGGCTCGCTCGACTGGGCCTCCTTGACTGCTTCGATGATCCGGCCGAAGGAGGAGTCGGTGCCGACCCGCTCGGCCCGGACCTCGACCGCGCCGACCTGGTTGATCGACCCGGCGAAGACCTCGTCGCCGACCGTGACGTCGACCGGCAGCGGCTCGCCGGTGATCCGCGACTGGTCCGCCGTCGACTGGCCCGCGATCACGGTGCCGTCGACCGGGATCCGGCCGCCCGGCACGACCACGACGGTGTCCCCCTCGGTCACCTCGGCCAGGGACACCTCGGCGGTGCCGTCGCTCCGGCGGACCTGCACGGTCTCGGGCAGGAACGACATCAGATCGGTTAGGGCATCTCGTCCGCGGTCCATGGAGAGGTCCTCGAGGATCTCCGCGGCGAGGACGAACGCGGTGATCACCAGAGAGGTGGTCCACTCCCCGATCGCGGCCGCCGCGACAATGGCGATGAGCATGGAGGCCTCCATGCTCATCCGCCGGTGCCGGATGTCCTCGAACGCCTCCCGGGCGATCGGCCAGCAGCCCACCACGATCCCGACCACCGCCACGATCGGGACCGCCGGCCATGGCCAGGTCAACCCGAGGGCGACCGCGACCGCGCAGGCGGCCACGAACAGCGTCCGGGCCAGGTCGGCCCGGTCGATGCGCCGCCACAGGCTCGCACCCGACGGTCCTGCGGCTGGCGCGTCGACCGCCTCGAGTTCGGTCTTGCCGATCAACGCCCGGCCTCTTGCGAATCAGTGTCGGCGGTGATGGTCCCGTCGGTCGCCATGTGATGGGCCGGGGCGGAGTTGACGACGTGCTGGGCCTGGAACACCGCGTGCGCGACGAGCTCGCGGGCATGCTCGTCGATGAGGCTGTAGAACGCGCGATTGGCCTCTTGGCGGGCGGCGACGATCTTGCCCCACCGCAGCTTCGCCAGGTGCTGGGAGACCACCGTCGGCGACTTGCCCACCTCTTCGGCCAGCTCGCTCACCGACTTCTCCGACTCGCGCAGCGCCAGGACAATCCGCACCCGAGTCGCGTCGGAGAGCAGTGTAAACACCTCGGCGGCGAAATCGGCGTACTGGCTGTCCGGGCTCAACGTGCACTTCTTCGTATCTTCACTCATGCTTAGATTCTAAGGTAGGTGACACTCCTGCGCAACCAGACCGCCGACTTTCGGACGGTCAGCAACTGTCGGCTACCAGGAAGAGTGGCAGTTCATGGCAGCCCACGATCACTCCGGAGGCTGCGGCGACCGTTCGCTGTTCGCAGTCGGGAGGACACGGACGGCCCCCGACTGCCCGAAGAGCCAGCTGGATTGGCACTCCCGCAATGCGTCGGAGACCGACGTCCCGGCGGTGCTACTCCCCTTCGTCATACATGCCTTCCCGGCCCGATCGGGTGTGTCCACGCACAACACATTGTTGGAGGTCCCACACAGTCGGCGCATGTGAGCGCGGCGGCGTGGCGGGAGTGACATTACCTAACCGCCGACGCCGTCACCCGCACGGCCATCTCGTCCACGTTCGGCATGTGCCGCTTCACCGAGCTCTCTGCCTCCGCGGACAGGCGGTCGGCATCGGCAAGGCTCGTCGCCGAGGTGCGGACGAGCGCGTCGCCGTGGAGGCGGTGCCCGACCCAGCGCATTCGTACCCGTTCCACCGACTCGACCTCGGCCAGATGCTCCAGAGCGCGCTCGGCGCGTTCGACGAGTTCCGGCTCGACGCCGTCCATCAACCGTCGGCCGACCGAGCGCACGGTGCCCACCAGCAGCACCGCGATCATGGCCGAGATGAGCAGGCCCACGATCGGGTCGGCCAGCGGGAAGCCCAAGAGGACGCCGATGCCACCGGCGACGACGGCAAGTGAGGTGAACCCGTCGGTGCGGGCGTGGATGCCGTCGGCGACCAGGGCGGCCGAGCCGATCTTCCTGCCCACGCGGATGCGGTAGACCGCGACCGCCTCGTTACCGAGGAAGCCGATGATGCCGGCGGCGATCACCCAGCCGATGTTCTCCATCGGGCGAGGGTTGAGCATGCGGTCGATCGCCTCCCACGCGGCGATGACCGCGGACAGGGCGATCATCAGGACGATGAACAGCCCGGCGAGGTCCTCGGCCCGGTTGAAACCATAGGTGTACTTCCGCGTCGCGACCCGACGAGACAGCACGAACGCGATCCACAGCGGCACCGCGGTCAAGGCGTCGGAGAGGTTGTGGATCGTATCGGCCAGAAGCGCTACCGATCCGGAGAACGAGACGACGACGGCCTGCAGCACGGTCGTGGCAAGCATGAGCACCAGGCTGATCTTCAGCGCGCGGATTCCCTCGGAGTGGGCTTCCATCGCGTCGTCGATCGAGTCGGCGGCGTCGTGGGAGTGCGGCACGAAGATCCCGTATAGGAATCCCTTGAACCCCGTCGGGTGGGAGTGACCGTGCTCGCCGTGGTCATGGGAGTGGCCGTCTCCGTGGGAATGGCCGTGGTTCCGGCTGTGATCATGGTCCGCGTGATCGTGCGCGGACGATCCGCTCTCCTGCTCGTGGTCAGCGTGCGGATGGGCGTGGTTGTGTTCGGTCATGCTTCTGCTCGTTCGTCGTGGTGATGGGCCGGGATCTGCCCGTTGGCGACGGAGTGCTCGGCCTGGAAGATCGCATCTGATACCAGCTGGGAGGCGTGTTCGTTCTCGAGCCGATAGAACACCCGCTGCCCCTCCCGCCGGGTCGACACGATCCGGGCCATCCGCAGCTTCGCCAGGTGCTGCGACACCGCGGCTGGCGACTTGCCCACGCTCTCGGCGAGATGGTTCACCGACAGCTCGTCGCTGCGGCGCAGCGCAAGGACGATCCGGACCCGGGTCGGGTCGGCGAGGAGCCCGAACACCTCAACGGCAAGTTCCACGTATTGGTTGTCGGGGCCGATCCTGCACATCTGCTTATCTGCGTCCATACGCAGATTATTGCATACTCGAACGTAAGTCCGCATCGATGAGTGCTGCACGAGACGCCGCCGGACGCCCCGCGTTCAGCTCGAGAGGGTGACGAGGTGCCCTGGCTATCGATCCGGCGAGTCAGACGCGATCGTTGGCGGCGAAAGCGGAGCGCAGTGTGACGACGATGACGCGGGCCGCGTCATCTCTGTCGAGCCGGCCGGCCGTGACTTCTTCGGCTGCGGCGTTCATGGTCAGGTGGGTGACCGCGAGGAGCCAGTCGACAGGCAGGTCCGCACGGAAGACGCCCTCGCGCTGACCGCGCTCGAGAAGCCCCCGCATCCGAGCTTCGGCCTTCTCGTGCATCTCGCGGATGCGGGCCGGCTGCAGCTCGCGCTGAGCCACCACGAGCACGGCGCGGATGCGCTCCAGGAGCATCCAGCTCGAGGTGATCAGGGCCTCGAATGCCTCACCCGGATCGCCGTCGAGAGGCACGTCGGCCAGGACTGCTTCAGCCCCCTCGAGGCTGTCGGCCAGCGTTGCGTCGATGAGCTCGGCACGCGTCTTGAAATGCCCATAGAGGGTCATCCGACCGACGCCCGCCTCGGCGGCGATGTCGGCGACGGAGGCATCGGGGTCCTTCCGGAGCGCGTCCGGAGTCGCAGCGAGGATCTTCGCCCGGTTGCGCTGGGCGTCGGCTCGCTTGTTGACCGTCTTTCCTTGCCGCACCGGCCTCTGCTCACCGGTGCCGGCCGTGCCCTTGCCGTTCGGCATGCCCACCTCTAACTCGTACGGGAATATACGAGCTAGTATAGCGGTTAGAAGTCGTACACCGATGCTTGACTTCGGCTGAGGGCCTCCCGGCCCGTGACAACCCTGTCGAGAACGAAAGGATCAATGCAGCCATGAGAACGACGAGGCAAGACAAGGAGGTGCGCCATGTCTGAGACGAATGCACCTGCACCCCGGACCGGGGCGAAGCAATGGTGGGGGCTCGCGGTCCTCGTGATTCCGTCGACCCTGCTGTTCATGATGCTGACGATTCTGTTCCTGGCGGCCCCGAACATGGCCGCCGACCTGAATCCGACGAGCGCACAGCTGCTGTGGATCCTCGACATCTACGGGTTCGTCATGGCTGGATTCTTGGTCGCGATGGGCGTCCTCGGCGACCGGATCGGCAAGCGGCTGCTCATGGTGAACGGCGCGGTCCTGTTCGGGATCGTGTCCATCGCTGCGGCGTTGACGACCAGTCCCGAGCTGATGATCGCCTGGCGCGCCGTCCTCGGAGTGGGAGGAGCCATGATGCTCCCGTCCACGCTGGGACTGATCTTCGTGCTCTTCGCCGACCCGAAGGCGCGAGGCGTCGCGATCGGCGTGTGGGCCGGCGGGATCTCCGCCGGCGTCGCTCTCGGCCCGCTGCTGTCCGGACTGCTGCTGGAAGTCTTCGGCTGGCAGGCGACGTTCCTGGTCGCGGTGCCCGTGATGGCGTTGGTGGCCATCGGCGCGCCGTTGCTGCTGCCGGAGCACAAGGATCCGACCGCGAAGATCGATCTGCTCAGCGCACTGCTCCTGGTCGCTTCGCTGCTGGCCATCATCTACGGCGTCAAGCGCTTCGCCACCCAGGAGCCGGCCGGTCCGTCGATCGGCCTGCTGATCGCCGGAGCACTGGTCGGGTTGTGGTTCGTGATCCGGCAGTTGCGCGCGACCCAGCCCCTGCTTGACGTGCGGCTGTTCGCCAACCGCACCGTCAGCGGAGCACTTGCGGTGTTCCTCCTATCGGCCGCGGCGCTGGGTGGGGTGTACTCGCTGTTCACCCAGTACCTGCAGCAGGTCCAGGGGCTCTCGCCCATGCAGGCCGGGCTGTCAATCCTGCCCGCCGCGGCAGTGCTCATCGTCGTCTCGACCCTCTCGCCGATGCTCGCCCGAAGGTTCCGGCCGGGTAACGTGATCGCCGTCGGACTACTCACCCAGGTCGTCGGCTACATCCTGTTCACCCAGCTCGATGCCGGCACCGGCCTCGCGCTGGTGATCGCGAGCTTCGTCGTCACCTACCCCGGGGTCGCGCCGTCCATGGCGCTGACCACGGACCTGGTCGTGAGCTCGGTCCCACCGGAGAAGGCCGGCGGTGCCTCCGGGCTCGCGACGACCGTCAATGACCTCGGGATCTCCCTCGGTGTCGCGGTTATCGGCAGCATCGGGATCGCTGCCTACCGCAGTCAGATCGCCGGCTCCCTGCCCGATGGGCTGCCACCGGAGGCCGCGGCCGCGGCTGAGACCGGAATCGACGGGGCCATCGACGCCGCCGGGCAGCTGCCGGGTGACATCGGAGAGGCACTGACGACCGCGGCCCAACAGGCCTTCGCCAGCGGACTGAACGCCGCCGGGATCACCTCCGCCGTCATCGCTGCCGTCGCCGCGATCATCGCCGCCGTCGGCCTGCGCCATATCCGCCCCACCGGGCAGGCCCACGACGACGCCGAGAAGGAACCCGCTCAGGAGTCGTGACGCATCCTCGACCCTTCGTGTCCGGCGGACGGATGAGTCCGCCGGACACGAACGCCGACACCCGCCATAGGTACACCGAGAAGACGGCAGAACCGCCCCGCGACGAGGCCGCCGAACCACGCCGAAGGAGACACGATGACCACGCTCAGAACCACCATCGACACTGTCCGACACTCACCGACGGCGCGGCGCGTGCTGCACTGCCTGCTCCGATGCGCCGCGTCGGGGGCATTGGATCGTTTCTCCCGAACGACGCATACGTCTTGTCCGCGCAACTGAGTCGCAGGCCGCGCACCCGAAGAGGTTCGCGGCCCCGATGCTTCAGTTGACCTGGTAGGCGATCGTCGTCATCATCCCGGCTTCCCCGTGGTAGACATTGTGGCAGTGCGAGAGCCACCGTCCGGGATTGTCGGCATCGAACTCGACCCGCAACGTTGTGCCGGGAACAACGATCGAGGTGTCCTTGCGCGGCCCTCCCCCTGGATGCTGGTAGGTGTGTCCGTGCAGATGCATCGGATGCCACATCTCAGTCGAGTTCTTGAACTCGAGGGCGACCCGCTCCCCTTCGACGATGCCGAGGGCGTCGCGCATCGGCTTGTCCATGTTCATCCGCTTGCCATTGATCGCCCAGTCGTATTTCTCCATGCCACCGGTCAGCTCGAGTGAGAGAGTGCGGTCGACGGCGCGCTTCGGCAGAGCGACTGAACTGGTTGCTTTGAGGCTGTCCGCGGTGGCGGGGGTCTTCTGCTGGGGCAGCTTCACGTCCTTCGCGGGCGCGCTTCCCAACCCAGTGCGCAGAACAGCATGGGCCTGGTTCTGCTTCCCTAGGGCTTCGGCGATGACTGCGAATGCGCCGTCGCCGGCGGTGATGATCGCGTCGTAGCGCTCCCCCATTCCAAGAACGAGGCTCTCTGCCTTGAGGGGTTTGACGGGGAATCCGTCGGAGTGCGTGATCGTCATCTCGTGCTCGGTGACGCCAAAGCGGAAAGCGGTGTCGCCGCCAGCATTGATGATCCTCAGCCTGATCCGCTCTCCGGGCTTGGCGGCAAAGGTTTGCGGGTCATTGGCGGGCTTGCCGTTGATCAGGTAGAGGGGGTAGTAGACGTCGCCTGCGTCGCCGCCGAGCAGAGGCGAGGTCGCGCCCATGAGGGTGTTGCCCATTCGCATCGGGCCCATCTCCATGTCACCGTGTCCCCCACTATCGTGGTCCATCATTCCCTGGCCGAGCTGCTTCATCACCTCGTCCGGCGTCGCGGTGACGCCGTCGAGCCAGTCATCAAGGACGATGACCCATTCCTTCTCGTAGTCGCCCTTCTCGTTCGGGTCATCGATGATCAGCGGCGCATACAGGCCACGGTCTTGTTGCGTGCCGACGTGGGGATGGAACCAGAACGTGCCTGATGCGGGCAGTGTGAACTCGTAATCAAACGACCCGCCGGGCTTCACGGCATCCTGGGTGAGGCTCGGCACTCCGTCCATGTCGTTGCGCAGCGCCAGTCCGTGCCAGTGGACGCTGGTCGGGTCAGGGAGATCGTTGGTGAAGGCGACTTTCAGGGTGTCGCCGACGTTGCCGCGCAGCGGCTGGGCCGCCGAGGCTCCCCGGTAGGCCCAGGTCTTCGCGGTCTTCCCGCCGAGGTCGAGGGTGACCGGTTCGGCGGTCAGCGCGCGCTGCACGACGGTACCGGTGCTGCGTCGCTTCGCCTCCGCGGCGGTGACCGCAGCGCTGGTGGGCCTCACGAACGAGGTTGTCTTGGTGGTAGTGGTGCTGCATCCGGCGAGGCCGGCGGCGGTCAGCGTCAGTGCGCTGACGGACAGGAATTGCCTGCGGTTCAGGGTGGAGTGCATGGGTGATGTCCTTCTGTGTCGATGGTGAACGGGGCCACGAGATCGCGCCTGCGCGCTCGACGATCATGGGTGGTCGGAGGCGCAGGGCTGCTTGGCCTCGGAAGAAGGGCCAGCGTTTTTGGACACGGTGTCGTGGCAGGCACGGCAGGGTCGTGAACCCGCCGAGATTGCCGGCTGAGGAGCGCCGCATCGGCGCTCCTCAATGCTCACGTTCGGTAGATCGACAGCTCCAGATGCGTCAGCGCGAACCGGCGAGGCGTCTCGGACGGCGGCGTCGGCATGGGCGCAGAGACGGGTGTGGGCACAGCCGCGACGGACGGAACGGGGAGGGCCGGAATGCTCTCGGCCGTAGGCGCGGAGACGCAAGTCGAGTCGCCGTTGTTCATGGCGTCTGCGCAGCCGCCGGAGCCGTGCACCGGGCCCTGTACTCCGGACGCGCTCGACATGGAGGCGGTAGACGTCATGCCCGTCATGCCGGGCGACTGCGAGGACACGTGAACCGGCGACGCCGTTGAAGCCGTCGCCGCTGCCGGGCCGCCGACCAGCGCGTGCATGCCGAGAAGACCCGTGATCAGCAGCGCCGTAAGAACGACCAGCTGCAGCCAGTGCCGGCTGCGGCAGGTTTCATAGGTCGCGGTCTCCACACCCAAAGCATACCCCGGAGGCGTATCCGCTCGACGCGGCGGGACCATTCACCGGCGAGTCCGGCCCGCCTTGCAGGAATACCCTCATGGGGTATACGGTTGCACTCACGCAGGTACCCACCGGGGGTAACTAGATTGAGGAGGCTATCCGATGGCTGCGAACGAATACCAGGTGACGGGCATGACCTGCGGGCACTGCGAGATGTCGGTCCGCGAGGAGGTCAGCGAGATCTTCGGCGTCACCGACATCCAGGTCAGCGCACAGACCGGCAAGCTCGTCGTCTCCGCCTCCGACGAGGTCGACGACGCGAAGGTTCTGGCCGCTGTCGAGGAAGCCGGCTACACGGCGGTCCGGGTCTGATGAAGGCACCAGTCAGGCTCGCGGCCTACGGCGCTGGGCTGGTGGTGGCGTTCGGCGCAGCCTTCGGGCTCGCCGGCGTCGCCGTCCCCGACAGCGTCGTGACCGCGTGGGCCAAGAGCAGCGAGTCGAACGCCCACGGCGAGGGTCACAGCGGAACGGAGGAGCAAAACAAGGAGCACGCGATGAACGGCGTCTCGGCCAGCGCTGCCGGCTACGGCCTCTCCCCCGTCACGGCCCCCTCGGGCACCGATGATGCCGGCACGCTGAGCTTCCGGATCCTCGATGAGGACGGGCAGCCGGTGACGGAGTACACGACGACCCATGAGAAGGATCTGCACCTGATCGTGGTGCGCACCGACGGGACGCAGTTCCGCCACGTGCACCCGGACTTGGACGAGGCCACCGGCACCTGGTCGGTGTCATCGTGGAGCTGGGACGAGGCGGGAACCTACCGCGTCTACGCCGACTTCACAGCCGGGCAGGACGCCGAGGGGGTCACGCTCACCCGCGCTGTCGAGGTCGCCGGCGACTACGCCCCGGTCGAAGCGACTGTCTCGCGCACCGTCGAGGTCGACGGGTACACCGTCACCCTCGATGGTGACCTCGCCGCCGGAAGCACGGGCGACCTGACGGCCACCGTGGAGCGCAACGGCAAGCCGGTCACCGCGCTCGACCCCTACCTCGGCGCGTATGGCCACCTGGTCGCGCTGCGAGAGGGCGATCTGGCCTACCTGCACGTTCACCCCGCCGGCGAAGAGCCCCAAGCGGGGTCGACCGGAGGACCAGACGTCGGCTTCGCCGCCGAGGTCCCCACCGCCGGCCGGTACCTGCTGTACCTGGACTTCCAGGTCGACGGGCAGGTCCGCACCGCACAGTTCGTGGTCGACGCCGGGCACGGCGACGGCACCCAGGCAGACGATGAATCGCATTCGGGCGGCCACTGACCCCCTAAAGGGCCAGTCCGTCGACGAAAGAAGCAACAGGAAAGGACTTGCAGTGAGCACCCAAGCTGCAGCGAACACCGAAGCGCCCCCGGTCGCGGACGCCGGCATCGAACTCGAGATCGGCGGGATGACCTGCGCCTCCTGCGCGAACCGGATCGAGAAGAAGCTCAACAAGCTCGACGGCGTCTCCGCCACGGTCAACTACGCCACCGAGAAGGCCAAGGTCACCGTGCCCGCCGGCTACGACCCCGCCCTGCTGGTCGCCGAGGTGGAGAAGACCGGGTACACCGCCGCCATGCCCAAGCCCAAGGACGCGACGTCGTCGGGCCCGACCGGCGACGACGGCGAAGCTCCCGACTCCGAACTGACATCGCTCAAGCACCGCCTCATCGGCGCGATCGTGCTCACCGTCCCGGTGATCGCCATGGCCATGGTTCCCGCGCTCCAGTTCACCTACTGGCAGTGGGCCTCTCTGGCCCTGGCCGCACCGGTGATCGTGTGGGCGGCCTGGCCGTTCCACAAGGCGGCCTGGACCAACCTCAAGCACGGCACGGCGACGATGGACACCCTCATCTCCATGGGCACGACCGCGGCGTTCCTGTGGTCGCTCTACGCCCTGTTCCTCGGCACCGCCGGCACCCCGGGGATGACACATCCCTTCGAATTCACCATCGCTCCGTCCGACGGCGCGGGCAACATCTACCTCGAGGCCGCCGCCGGGGTGACGATGTTCATCCTCGCCGGCCGCTACTTCGAGAAGCGCTCCAAGCGCCAGGCCGGTGCCGCACTGCGCGCCCTGCTCGAGCTCGGCGCGAAGGAAGTCTCGGTGCTGCGCGATGGGGCCGAGGTGAAGATCCCGACCTCCGAGCTGGCCGTCGGCGACGAGTTCGTCGTCCGCCCCGGTGAGAAGATCGCCACCGACGGCACGGTCGTATCCGGGACGTCGGCCGTGGACGCCTCTATGCTCACCGGAGAGTCCGTGCCGGTCGAGGTCGTCGCTGGCGACCCGGTCACGGGCGCGACCGTCAACGCCGGCGGCCGCCTGGTCATCCGCGCCACCCGCGTCGGATCGGACACCCAGCTGGCGCAGATGGCCAAACTCGTCGAGGACGCCCAGACCGGCAAGGCCGCGGTCCAGCGCCTGGCCGACCGGATCTCCGGCGTGTTCGTCCCGATCGTCATCGCCATCTCGGTCATCGCCCTCGGCGCATGGCTCGGTGCCGGATTCCCCGTCTCCGCCGCCTTCACCGCAGCGGTCGCGGTCCTCGTCATCGCCTGCCCCTGCGCCCTCGGCCTGGCCACTCCGACCGCACTGCTGGTCGGCACCGGTCGCGGCGCGCAGATGGGCGTGCTCATCAAGGGCCCCGAGGTCCTCGAATCCACCCGCAAGGTGGACACCGTCGTCCTCGACAAGACCGGCACCGTTACCACCGGCAAGATGACGCTGGTCGATGTCATCGTCGAGCCGGGCACCGATCGCGCCGAGCTGCTGCGCCTGGCAGGCGCGTTGGAGGATGCCTCCGAGCACCCGATCGCCCAGGCCATCGCCAAGGGAGCAGTCCAGGAGGTCGGGCCGCTGCCCACGCCGGAGGACTTCGCGAACATCGAGGGCAAGGGCGTCCAGGGAGTCGTCGACGGCCGCGGCGTGCTCGTCGGCCGGGAGTCCCTGCTGGCCGACTGGTCCCAGCGCCTTTCCCACGACGTCGCCGCCGCCAAGGCCGCTGCCGAGGACGAGGGCAAGACCGTCGTCGCCGTCGGCTGGGACGGACAGGCCCGCGGGATCCTCGTTGTCGCCGACGCCGTCAAGCCCACCAGTGCCGAGGCGATCCGGGGCCTGAAGGACCTGGGCCTCACCCCGGTCCTGCTCACTGGCGACAACAAGGCCGTGGCTGAGCGGATCGCCGCCGAGGTCGGAATCGACCAGGTCATCGCCGAGGTCCTGCCCAAGGACAAGGTCGACGTCGTCACCGGACTCCAGGACGAGGGCCAGGTCGTCGCGATGGTCGGCGACGGAGTCAACGACGCCCCGGCGCTGGCCCAGGCCGACCTGGGCCTGGCGATGGGCACCGGCACCGACGTCGCCATCGAGGCCTCCGACATCACCCTCGTGCGCGGGGATCTGAGGGCCGCGGTCGACGCGATCCGGCTCTCCCGCAGGACCTTAGGCACGATCAAGTCGAATTTGTTCTGGGCGTTTGCCTACAACGTCGCGGCGATCCCGGTCGCGGCGCTGGGCATGCTCAACCCCATGCTCGCAGGCGCGGCGATGGCGTTCTCCAGCGTCTTCGTCGTCGGCAACAGCCTCCGCCTGCGCGGGTTCCGCAGCGTCGCCAAGCAGTGACGCCGCAGAACCGACCAACATCCGAACACACGAAAGGCATCTACCGAGAATGAGCAACGAAGACCAGGTATCCACCAGCTGCTGCAGCACCTCCCCCGAAGCCGAGGTATCCGCCGCCGAGGAACCTGTCAGCGACGGTTCCAGCTGCTGCGGCACGACCGGCGCAGAGAACCCCGCCGCCGATTCCAGCCATCGCGAAAACCTTCTCGTCGATGGCAGCGACGACATGACCACCTGCCCCGTCATGGTCGGCAATCCGGTCAGCAAGCAGGACGCCGAAGAAAAGGGCCTCTTCCGTGACTACGACGGACAGCGCTACTGGCTCTGCTGCCCAGGCTGCGGACCGACCTTCGACTCCGATCCAGCCAAGTACGCCGCCAACATGGCCTGATCCTTCGACGACCCGGGGCTGCAGCATCACTGCTGCCGCCTCGGGTCGACTGGATCGTAACTGAGCGATTCCACGCCAGCCGATCGACATTTGACCTATACCCTATAGGGGTATAATGTTGGTCGAGCCAGAATGAATAGGAGACTTTATGCGTAAGCGCCTCATGACCACCGTCGCCGCAGGAGTGCTCGGCGGAGCACTCGTGCTCACCGGCTGCAGCACCGGAGGAGACCAGGACCAGGCGACGCCCTCGTCGACCAGCCAGCACGAGGGCCACGGAAGCAGTGGCAGCAGTTCTGACGGCGGCGGGATGGAGCATCCGATGGACGGCGGCCCCGCACCCGAAGGCATCGAGAAGGCTGCGTCCCCGAAGCACCCGGTCGGCACCGAGGTCACGCTCACCGCTGATCACATGGAGGGCATGGACGGCGCACCGGCCACCATCGCCGGGGCCTACGACACCTACACCTACGCGGTGAACTTCACGCCCACCACCGGCGGGGATCCGGTCAAGGATCACAAGTGGGTCGTGCAGGAAGAGATCAAGGACGCCGGAGACCAGCGACTGGCCGACGGCACCGAGGTCACTCTCGAGGCCGAACACATGGAGGGTATGAAGGGCGCGAAGGCGACCATCGCCTCCTCCACCGACGAGACCGTCTACATGGTCGACTACGAGTCCGACGGCATGACGATGACCAACCACAAGTGGGTCGTCGAGAGCGAGATCAAGCCGGCCTCCTGAGCCGGTCGCCGCGGGCCTATTCAAGGTCCGCGGCGAGACACGACCCGATCGAAGGGAAGACCGGGGAAGAACGAGGGGAAGCGAAGAGCAATGACGGACCCGACCACGCATCACCACGACCACGACGGCGGCGCGACCACCGATTCCGGCCACGTTAACGACTCGCACATCGAGCAACACGGCCACACCATGGAACACGGCGACCGTACCGGGCACGGCGATCACGGCAGTGGTCATGGTGGTCATGCGGGCCACGGCGACCACGTCGGCCAGTTCCGCAGGCTGTTCTGGATCAACCTCGCCATCGCCATCCCGGTGGTCGCGTTCTCCCCCATGTTCGCCATGCTCCTCGGGTACTCCGTGCCCGGCTGGGCAGGCTGGGTCGCCGCAGTCCTTGGCACCGTCATGTACGCCTGGGGCGGCACCCCGTTCCTCACCGGTGCCGTCAGCGAGTTGAAGAGCCGCCAGCCGGGGATGATGCTGCTCATCGCGCTCGGCATCACCGTCGCCTTCCTCGCCTCCTGGGCCGCCACGCTCGGCCTCGTCCACCACGAGCTCGAGTTCTGGTGGGAGCTGGCACTGTTGATCGTCATCATGCTGCTGGGCCACTGGATCGAGATGCGCTCCCTGGCCCAGACCACCTCGGCGCTGGACTCCCTGGCCGCACTGCTGCCCGACGAGGCCGAGCGCGTCGAGGGCGACGACGTCGTCAAGGTCGACCCCGCCGACCTGCGCGTCGGCGACGTCGTCATCGTCCGCCCCGGCGGCAGCGTCCCCGCCGACGGAACCATCGTCGACGGCCGCGCCGACATGGACGAGTCCATGATCACCGGCGAATCACGCCCCGTCGCCCGCGGCGAGGGCGATGCAGTCACCGCCGGCACCGTGGCCACCGACTCCGGCCTGCGCGTGGAGATCACCGCTACCGGCGACGACACGGCGCTGGCGGGCATCAACCGGCTCGTCGCCGAGGCGCAGGGCTCCTCCTCTCGCGCACAGCGCATCGCCGACCGCGCCGCCGCCCTGCTGTTCTGGTTCGCCCTCGGGGCGGCCCTGATCACCGCAGTCGTTTGGACTCTCGTCGGGCTCCCCGACGATGCGGTCATTCGCACCATCACCGTCCTCGTCATCGCCTGCCCCCACGCGCTGGGCCTGGCGATACCGCTGGTGGTCTCCATCGCCACCGAGCGCGCGGCCCGCGGCGGCGTCCTGGTCAAGGACCGCCTCGCACTGGAGTCCATGCGCCAGGTCGATGCGGTGCTCTTCGACAAGACCGGCACCCTGACCAAGGGCGAGCCCACCGTCACCGGCGTCGAACCGACCGCAGGCCTGGACTCCGACGAGGTGCTCGCCCTGGCCGCCGCGGCCGAGGCCGACAGCGAGCACCCGCTCGCCCGGGCCATCGTCACCGCCGCCAAGGAGAAGAGTCTCGCCCTCGAACCGGCCAGTGGGTTCTCCTCCTCCCCGGCAGTCGGCGTCACCGCGACCGTGGCCGACCAGGAGATTCGCGTCGGCGGTCCACGTCTGCTCGAGGAGACCGGGCAGGACGAGGTCGACACAGCCGACGCGTGGCGGGACGAGGGTGCGATCATCCTACACGTCCTCCGCGACGGGCAAGTGATCGGCGGCCTCAAGCTCGCCGACGAGGTCCGGCCCGAGTCCCGCGACGCCGTCGACGCCCTCCATGAGCTCGGCGTCGAGGTCGTCATGATCACCGGCGATGCCGAGGCCGTGGCGAACGAGGTTGGCCGGGAACTCGGCATCGATCGTGTCTTCGCCGGCGTCCGCCCCGAGGACAAGTCCGCCAAGGTCGCTGCGCTCCAGGACGAGGGCAAGAGGGTCGCGATGGTCGGCGACGGCGTCAACGACGCCCCTGCGCTGGCGCAGTCCGACGTCGGTATCGCCATCGGGGCAGGCACAGACGTCGCCATCGCCTCTGCCGGCGTCATCCTCGCCAGCTCCGACCCGCGCAGCGTCCTGTCGGTCATCCAGCTCTCCCGTGCCGCATACCGTAAAATGAAGCAGAACCTGTGGTGGGCTGCCGGATACAACCTGCTCTCTGTACCGCTCGCGGCGGGCGTGCTCGCACCTGTCGGGTTCGTCCTGCCGATGTCGGTCGGCGCGATCCTGATGTCGATCTCCACTGTCGTCGTCGCGCTCAATGCCCAGCTGCTACGTCGCATCGACCTCACCCCAGATGCCAGCACTCGCTCCGTCCTGGAGC
This sequence comes from Brevibacterium sp. BDJS002, assembly GCF_028201555.1. NCBI lineage: Bacteria > Bacillati > Actinomycetota > Actinomycetes > Micrococcales > Brevibacteriaceae > Brevibacterium > Brevibacterium sp. BDJS002. Next base: position 2,283,635 of record NZ_CP116392.1, read on the forward strand.
GCCAGAAGTGAAGGACACACCCATGAACACCGACACTGCAACCGATGAGACCGGCACCGACACCGGGGCGCATCAGCACGGTTACATCAGCGACAAGGACCGTTACCGCAACCGCATGAAGCGCATCGAAGGCCAGGCCCGCGGCATCACCAAGATGATCGACGACGAGAAGTACTGCATCGACATCCTCACCCAGGTCTCGGCGCTCACCCGGGCCCTGCAGGGGGTAGCGACCGGCCTGCTCGATGACCACCTCAAGCACTGCGTGCTCGACGCCGCCAAGCAAGGCGATGAGGACGCGGCCATCGCCAAGATCCAGGAAGCCACCGATGCCATCAATCGCCTCGTCCGCTCCTGACACCATCCGATTTCGTCAATACAGGATGCCTCGGACCGGTTGCGCCCCCGGGTCAAGACAAGGCTCTCGATGTCTCCTGGCAGGCGTGCGCTGCGCTTCGTCTTGCCCTTGGCACCGGCGAAATCGGGCTGCTTTAGGACTTACCTGACGACATGAACACTTTCACCTGAGAAAAGAGTTGGGCATGCCCCTTGCCATTGTTACTCCGATTCAGCCCTCCAGGAGCCGCCTGAGACTCTGCGCGACCATGACCGCGCTGGCGACCAGCACCGTCCTCCTGCTCAGCGGCTGTGCTGATGCGGAACCGTCCGCTGACGCAGGATCCGATCACTCACTGGTGGTCGAGCATAATCTAGACGGACTGAATGCACAGGAAATCATCAAGCGCCTCGACACAACGAAGGTGGCAGATCGCTCGTCTGAACTCATCGCTTCGATTGAATCCGACCAACTCGTCCTGACCGACGATCAGAACAATCAAACCACTCTGCCGATGCCAGAAGACGAATTCTACGTCTCTATCGCCCCATATCGCGGCCAGACTCACGAATGTTACTTTCACAGCCTCACTACTTGCCGCGGCGAGCTCGCCAATACTGACGTCGACGTCACCGTGGTCGAGGCGACGTCCGGGAAGACCATCCTCGATGAAACACTCACGACTTACGACAACGGATTCGTCGGACTCTGGCTGCCCCGCGGCATTGACGCGACGCTCACGGTCAGCACCGGAGACCGCATCGCGAAGCAGGACATTTCGACCCGCATCGACGACCCCACCTGCTTGACTGGTCTTCAGCTGACTTGACGCCCGGACGCTGAAAATGGCGAGGAGCTGCAGATCACCGCGATGGGCGAGCCGCGGTTTCGGAGGGTGAGCACGACTGACTTGCTGATTGAATCGATATCCTTCAATATAGAGGCATGTCTAATCAAGCATCTCTCACTGCACCCCCTGTGACGCGACGGCTCTCGACCCTGGACAGGTGGCTGCCGCTGTGGATCGGGCTGGCGATGGTCGCAGGCCTCCTTCTGGGACGATTCATTCCTGGAATCTCGGAGTTGCTGTCGCACATGGAGATCGGCGGGATCTCCATGCCGATCGCGCTCGGCCTTCTCGTGATGATGTACCCGGTCCTGGCCAAGGTCCGCTACGACAAAGTCGCCGCCGTCACCGGCGACAAGAAGCTCCTCATCTCCTCTCTGGTACTCAATTGGCTCGCCGGGCCGGCGATCATGTTCGCCCTGGCCTGGCTGCTCCTGCCCGACATTCCCGAGTACCGCACCGGGCTCATCATCGTCGGTCTGGCCCGCTGCATCGCCATGGTCGTGATCTGGAACGACCTGGCCTGCGGCGACCGCGAGGCGACCGCGGTGCTAGTGGCGATCAACTCGGTCTTCCAGGTCGTCATGTTCTCCGTCCTCGGCTGGTTCTACCTCAGCGTCCTGCCGAGCTGGCTCGGCCTGGACACACAAGGGCTCGAGGTGTCGATGGGCCAGATTGCCCTCAACGTCCTCGTCTTCCTCGGAGTGCCCCTGGTCGCGGGATTCGCCTCGCGCTGGATCGGTGAGAAGCGCAAGGGCCGGGACTGGTACGAGGAGAAATTTGTTCCTAAGGTCGGACCATGGGCCTTGTACGGGCTGCTGTTCACTGTGGTACTGCTGTTCGCCCTCCAGGGTGAGCAGATCACGAGCCGGCCGCTGGACGTCGTCCGGATCGCTCTGCCGCTACTGGTGTACTTCGCCGTCATGTGGTTCGCCGGCCTGCTGCTGGGCAAAGGCATCGGCCTCGGTTATGCACGGTCGACGACACTGGCATTCACTGCGGCGGGCAACAACTTCGAGCTCGCCATCGCCGTCGCGATCGGCACCTTCGGCGCGACTTCCGGCCAGGCACTGGCCGGCGTCGTCGGACCGCTCATCGAGGTGCCCGTCCTCGTCGGCCTCGTCTACGTCTCCCTCTGGGCCGCCAAGGCGTGGTTCCGCACCGATCCCTATAACCAGGAGGTACGAACGTCATGACCGACATCGCCCTGACGCCAGCCGCCCCCGATGAAGACTGCCTGCCCCAAGTGACGCCGATCTCGACGGCCCTCGGCCAGGAGGTTGCCGCGACACTCGCGGGCACCCTCAAAGCCCTCGCCGACCCATTGCGTCTGCGGATGCTCTCGGCGATCGCAGCCGATCCTCGCGGCGAGTCGTGCGTATGCGATCTCGCCGACCTCGCCGACGTCTCACAGCCGACCGTCTCCCACCACCTCAAGGTCCTCCGGACAGTGGGGCTGCTCGATTCCGAGCGCCGTGGGACTTGGGTCTGGTACAGCATCGCGCCAGGGAAAAGTGACGCTGTCGCCGCCTTGCTCGAAGGATTCGCACCGGCGGCCGTCGCCCCCAGCATGGAACCGGAAACGACGGCCGCCGCAGAGCTGGAGAGCATGGACGAGCACATCGAGCGTCTGGCCGCCGACCTCGCCAACGCGACGTCGCAGCTGCCGCGGGATACCGTCACCAGCATCGTCCGGGAATCGTACACGGCGCTGGCCCGGTCGGCGAAGATCACACGCTACCTGGTGCCCCTGAGCGAACGCTTCGCTCGGCAGCGACTGGCTGACCTCACCCGCAACCGAGCAACCGCACCGCCTCAGGTGCTGTTTGTCTGCGTCGCCAACGCAGGTCGCTCCCAGCTGGCCGCGGCGCTGACCCGCAGCCTGTCCGAGGGCAGGGTCGTCGCCCGATCCGCCGGCTCGACCCCGGCGGCGGGCATCCACCCGCACGTGCGCGACCTCGTCGCCGAGATCGACCGCGAGGCCGCCGACGAGGCGTTCCCCAAGCCGCTCACCGACGACGCCATTCGCGCCGCCGATGTCGTGGTGACCATGGGCTGCGGCGACGCCTGCCCCGTCGTCCCCGGAGTCCGGTACGAAGACTGGGCTGTCGGCGACCCGGCCCTGGCATCGCCGGAGGGACTCGCCGCTATCCGCGACGACATCGCTACACGCGTCAGCCGACTCCTCCCCACCTTCACCACCGAATGAACGAGAGAAGCACAGATATGAACGATCGCACGCCCTCCGTCCTGTTCGTCTGCGTCCACAACGCCGGCCGTTCCCAGATGGCTGCCGGCTGGCTGCGCCACCTCGCCGGGGACCGCATCGAGGTCCGCTCGGCCGGGTCGATGCCCGTCGAGCAGATCAATCCGGTCGCTGTCGAGGCCATGCTCGAGGTGGGGATCGACATCACTGCCGAGCAGCCCAAGGTGCTCACAGCCGAGGCCGTGCAGGACTCCGACGTCGTCATCACGATGGGCTGCGGTGACGCCTGCCCGTACTTCCCCGGCAAGCGCTACGAGGACTGGGAGCTCGACGATCCCGCTGGTCAGGGCATCGAGGCGGTGCGCCCGATTCGCGACGAGATCAGGTCTCGGATCGAGACGCTCACCGCAGAGCTGCTCGGCCAGGACCCGGCGCGGGCGTGAGTGACGTCGTCGTCATCGGAGGAGGCCAGGCCGGTCTCGCCGCGGGATATTTCCTCCGCCGCGCCGGCTTGGACTTCGTCATCCTCGACGACCAGGAACAGCCGGGAGGAGCCTGGCAACACGGCTGGCAGTCGCTGCGAATGTTCTCCCCGGCCCAGTACAGCCCCCTGCCCGGTTGGTCGATGCCCGCCCAGGTCGGCGAGACGTTCCCCCACCGCCGACCACGTCGTGGACTACCTCCAACGATACGAGGAACGCTACGAGTTGCCTATGCATCGGTCGGTCAGCGTCACCAGCGTCCGCCGGGAGAATGATCGTTGGATCGTGGACACGGACGCAGGCTCTCTCAATGCCTCTGTGGTGATCAGTGCCACTGGCACGTGGCAGAGTCCCTATCTGCCGTACTTCCCGGGTCAGGACACGTTCACCGGCAGGCAGCTGCACACCGTCGACTACGACTCCCCTGACATGTTCGCCGGCCGACGGGTCGTGGTCGTCGGAGGAGGGAACTCGGCCGCGCAGATCCTCGCCGAGGTCTCCACAGTCGCCGAGACCTTGTGGGTGACGCGTCGTCCGCCGCTGTTCATGCCCGACGAGGTGGACGGCAGAGTACTCTTCGACGTCGCTACTGCCCGCGAGGCAGCCCGTCGCTCTGGTCGTGATCACGACGGTGTGACGGGACTCGGAGACATCGTCATGGTGCCTCCCGTGCGCGAGGCTCGCGATCGCGGTGTCTTGGACCGCTCGCCCATGTTCGACCGCCTCACCTCGAAGGGGGTCTCTTGGCACGACGGCCGAGAACACGAGTGCGATGCGATCATCTGGTGCACCGGTTTCCGTCCACACCTCGGACATCTCAGCGGGCTGGGGCTGACTCGCGACCATGGCCATCCCGTCACCGACGGCACTCGGAGCATCGACCACCCCGGACTGCACTTGCTCGGATACGGCGACTGGACCGGACTCGCCTCCGCCACCATCATCGGCGCAACCCGGACAGCCAAGCCCACCATCGCCGAGATCAGCGCTTGGATGGACCGGTCATGAAGTTGCTGCAGGACGCATCGATGACTTCAACCATTTTGACGTCCATCGAAGATGCCCAAAGATTCCACCTCGATGACAACCAGATCAAGGAGTAGACAGATGAACTGCTGGGAACACACAACGACCGGGGCCGGTTCTGTCCCCGCCGTCGCATTCTGCCGGCGCTGCGGTGCCGCACTGTGCAGAGAACATGCGACAGTCTGCGCCGACGAGCGTGTCCGACAAAACGGCCTGGGCTCACCCACACGCTTGCTGCCCGACGGCCGGAAGATCTGTTGTTCGACATGCCGGGCCGCTTTCGCCGAGTCCATCCCCGTGCACCGAGTTGAGCAACGTTGGCGTGAATTTGCAGCCACTGGGCCAGAGTCCGCAGCCGCGTCGTGCTGATCCGACTGGCGCGCCCCTGTTGATGAGTGGTGGACATGAACGCCGTCCACTGGACCCTCGACGTTGGCCAGCCGCCGGCATGCCGGGACTGCTCGGCCGCGATGACATCGTTGCAAGTGTCCACGAGTTCAACGTCGTTCTTACCAACTATTGAACAAAGGTAGATATCGTGATCGAGAAGAAGCCGTCCGTCCTGTTCGTCTGCGTCAAGAACGCAGGCAAGTCGCAGATGGCCGCCGCACTCATGCGCCAGGTCGCCGGCGACTCCGTCCGGGTGCACTCGGCCGGCACCTCCCCCGGGACAGCGCTCAATGCCTTGTCCGCTGCCTCTGTCGCCGAGGTCGGGGCGAGCATGGACGGCGAGCACCCGAAGCCGATCGATCCCACTTTGTTGCAGACTGCGGACCGCGTCGTCGTGATCGGCGACGAGGCTGTCGTCGAGCCCGTGCCGGGGATGGCCGGGACCATCGAGACATGGACGATCGACGAGCCCTCGGCGCGAGGGATCGAGGGCGAGGAACGAATTCGCCTGATTCGCGGCCAGCTCGCCGAGAAGGTGCGCCATCTTGTCGGCGAACTCGCTGCCGGGCCCGTGGCCTGAGTTGGGTCAGGTCGCTCGCGAGGGCGCGAGGCCCGCCGAACACGAGGTCCTCGTGGACGAGCTGGCGACCATGAGCACGGTTCCCACCGCGGCCACCGCTGCCAGGACCGCGAAACCGGTTGCGTAGCTGCCGGTGACCTCGGCGAGGACCGCACCGGCCCCGGGAGCCAATGCGGTGGCCAGCAGGACCGGGAGGCCGAGGACGCCGGAGAGGCGGCCGTATCCGCGTGCGCCCCACCGATCGGTGACCGCGGTCGCCTGGAGCAGCGTCGCGATGCCGCGCCCGACCCCGGCGGTCATAGACGCCGCGACCAGCAGACCGACCGGCCCGGGGACCATAGCGAGCACCGCGGTGCTGACGGTGACGAGGCCGAACACGGTCGCAGTGCGCACGACAAGTGAGGCGTATCGGGCAAGAGCGGTATAGACGAGTCGTCCGGCGACCTGGCCGAGACCGCCGAGGCCGAGCACCCATGCAGCGGTTTGGGGACTCAGACCGCGCTCGAGCATGAGCGGCACCAGAGCCAGCAGTGCGGCGTACATCGCCAGTGCGACCAAGGTCAGTCCGGCGGTCAGCAGCCGGAACCGCGTGTCCCGGACGACGTGAGAGGTGTAGTCTTTCTCGGCTTCGGGTTCCTTCGAGATGACATGCACCGGTTGGGGCCAGGGGCGTCGCAGCACGACCCAGTGGGTCGGGACCGTAAGGACTGCCAGTAGAACTGCCGCCCAGAGATACGTCTGTCGCCATCCCAACTGGTCATACGTTGCTGCGGTCAACGGAGCGAAGACCGTGCTCGCCAAGCCGGCGACCAGAGTGAGTGTGGTCAGCGCGCCGAGGCGGCGGGCAGCGAACCAACCGGTGATCGCGGCAAACGCCGGCGGATAGAGCACTCCGGCCATGGCGACTCCCGCGAATGCCCAGCCGACGATGAACACCGGCAGGTTCGGCGACGCAGCGATCACCACCAGCGTCAGAACGCCGAGGCCCGAGCCGGCGGTCATAACAAGACGAGGTCCGTGCCGATCGATGAAGCGCCCGACCGGCACCCCGGCCAGCGCAGACATGGCCAGGGCCACAGAGAACGCCGAGGTGACGGCCACCGGCGACCACCCGGTGTCCGCGCTGATTCGCGGAGCGAGCACCGGGAATGCGTAGTAGAGCAGCCCCCAAGAGACGACCTCGGTTACGCACAGCGCCGTGAGCACCGCTCCCAGCGACGGCCGAGAGACGCGCTCAGCCAACGACGACGCCCCGCTGCTGCCTGGCCAGCGCATCGACGACGTAACCCGCGTCGCGGTGGACACCGCGCAGGGTGTTCGACGAGAACGAACGCTGGAACTCCAAGCCCAGGAACGCAAGACCTGGCAGCACGGTCGAAATGCCGCGATCGTGCCTGGGCGCGCTGGCCTCGTCGAGGACGCCGAGGCCGCACAGGTACGACAGGTGCGGTCGATAGCCAGTCGCGAAGACAACAGAGTCGACGCGCTCCCGCGATCCGTCAGGCCACACGACGCCACCCGGGACGTACTTAGCGAACATCGGCTGTTCGTCTGGGTAAGCTGCCTCGAGCGCAGCCCGGTACTTTCCGGCGTCGATGACCGGTGTGCCTGTGATAATCCTGTCGAGAACCGACGGCGGCAGGAGGTCGGCGCGGGTAAGCTTCAGCCACCAATGCAGGTCGCGACCGGCGATGACCTGCGGCGCGAACCGCACCTTGTCTCGCACCGCCAGCGATGTCCGGGCGTGCTCGGCGAGCTCGTGTGCTACCTGGACGGCGGAGTTGCCTGCGCCGACGACCACGACCCGCTGACCGGCGAACTCTTCGGGCGACCGGTAGTCGGCCACGTGCAGGACCCTGCCCTGGAATGTCTCCCTGCCGGGAATCGTCGGCACGTAGGGGCTGGCGAACGACCCCGAGGCAGCGATGAGTGCTTCCCCGACCAGGCTGCTCCCATCGGCCAGATCCACGGCAAAGCCCGGGCCGTCGGCAGCGACCTCGGTGACGCGAGCATTGGTCCGCATCTCGACGCCCAGCCACTCTGCGTAGCCGCGGAGGTAGTCGGCGACCTCGTCGCGGCCCGGGTACCCGTCGGGGTCGCCGGGGAACGGGTGACCCGGGAAGGCGCTGTACCGGCGCGGGGAGAACAGCCGCAGGCTGTCGTAGTAGCGCGGCCACGACCCAACCGGCTCGTCACCGGCCTCGAGCACCACCGGCTCCCAGCCGCGGTCACGCCCAGCACGGGCCGCGGCGAGGCCCGACTGCCCGCCGCCCACAATCAACAGGCGACCTCGGCTCATCCGTCGGTCCTCGTGCCGATCTGGACCAGCTGCGGCGCGGATGTGCAGCACCCGCCCGACGTCGCCTGCTCCGGGGCGTCGAACAGGCCCGATCCCCCGCACACTCCGGTGTCGGGCAGCTCCAGCTCGACACGGTCAGCCGCCTCGTGATCACCTGAGAGCTCGGCGACGACACTACGGACCTGCTCGTAGCCGGTCATCGCTAGAAACGTTGGAGCGCGGCCGTAGGACTTCGCACCGACGATGTAGAAGCCCGGTTCCGGGTGGGCGAGATCGGTCGCCCCCGTGGCGCGCACTGAGCCGCAGGAATGAAGATTCGGATCAACCTCAGTGGCGACCTTCGTCGGAGCTTGCAGGCGCACGTCGAGGTCGAGGCGGACCTCGGTCAGGAACGACAGGTCCGGGCGGAAGCCGGTCGCGACGACCACCCGGTCAGCGGGATCGAGCCGTCGGCCGTCCTCGGCGACCAGGACCGCGCGGCCGTCCTCGACGAGGACCCGTTCGGTGCGGAACCCGGTGACGAGGTCGACGAGGCCGTCCTCGACGGCCTTCTTCGCGCGCCTGGCCCAGGGCCCCACGCTCGGGCAGCTCGTCGGCGGCCCCGCCGCCGAACGCGTTGCCGACCGCGCCGCGGCGCGCGCCCAGGTCACCCGGGTGCCCGGCTCGCGGCGGACCACTGTCGCGAGGTCGCCGATCGCGGTCGCTGCCGAGTGGCCGCTGCCGACCACCACGATGTGCTTGCCTGCCAGTTCGGCGGCCTCCTCGCGGCTCGGCGTGCGGTGATCAAGCAATCCGGCTTCGACGGCGGCCTGTTCGCCGAGAGCAGGCAGTCCCTCCGCGCCCGCCGGGCTCGGTGCCCGCCAGGTGCCCGAGGCGTCGACCACAGCCTTGGCCTCAAGCCGTTCTTCAGTGCCGTCGGCGCGGCGAACGTGGACAACGAAGGGCTGCTCCGCGCGGCCCGCATCGACCGAGAGATCGCGCCCCTTGCGGCCGACCCCCACGACGCGGGAGCCATAACGAACACTGTCACCCAGCGCCTCGGCGAGCGGGGCCAGGTACTCCTCGACCCACTGAGAGCCGCTCGGGTATCCGGTTTCGGGTGCGCTCCAGCCGGTCGGCTCGAGCAGCCGGCGCGACGCTGGGTCGATGAGCTCGGGCCACGGTGAGAACAGGCGGACGTGGCCCCACTCGACCACGGTCGCTGCCGGGCTGTCGCCCGACTCCAGGACCAGAGGCTCGAGGCCTCGCTCGAGCAGATGAGCAGCAGCGGCCAGGCCCTGCGGACCGGCCCCAATAACGACGACATGATTCATTTCAACCCCCATGTATTGACGTTCTTCGATGGATTGAGCTTGCCTCACGTATCGACAGATGTCAATGCGTCAGGCAGAATGGAGGCATGAGCACTCCCCCAGCCATCGAATCCGCGGCCGACGTCGCGCCCTGCTGCGTCCTCGGTGAGACGATCGACGACACTGTCGCCCAGGATCTCGCCAAGGTGTTCAAGGCCCTCGGCGACCCCACCCGGGTCAAGCTCATGTCCCTCATCACCGGCAGCACCGAGGGCGAGATGTGCGTCTGCGACCTCACAGAACCGGTGGGCCTGTCACAGCCGACGGTCTCCCACCACATGAAGCTGCTCGTCGATGCCGGCCTCGTCGAACGCGAGCAGCGCGGACGCTGGGCCTACTACCGGCCCACCATCGACACCCTCGCCGCCGCAGCAAAGGCGCTCATCGCCTGATGCGAGGCGCGTCGTCCGGGCCTATGACGCCGACCGACTGGCCCGCCGTCGACACGAACAACAGCGCGACCGTCTTCGCCAGGTATGAGGTCGAGTCGCCGGCTCTGCCTCGACCCATGCCATGGTCCGAGGCGTCGTCGAGCACCCGGTGAACGTCGGACTAGCAGCGGTCGCGATGGCAGCGTCGATCCGCTCGAGAACCTCGACAGCGCGCTTGACCACTGCGACAACATCGTCGACACTGCAGACTTCTACTTATGGGCCCGTCGGCGAGGTCTTCTGGTAAGCGCTCCAATGCCCCTGAACTCTAGTGCAACCTCGTCGCATAGAGCGCGAGTGCCGAGGACGCGGCGACGTTCAACGAATCCACTCCACCCATCATCGGGATCGTGACTCTTCTGTCGAGCCGCTGCTCAGTCGCCCGAGTCAATCCATGACCCTCGGACCCGAAGACCAGGGCGAGTTTGTCGTGTTCTTCTGCGACCAGCTCGTCCAAGGTGATCGCGCCCTCGCCCAGAGTCATGCCTGCAACGACGAACCCTGCATCCTGGAGGGTGTCGATGCTCCCTGGCCAAGGATCGATTCTTGTCCATGGGATCTGGAAGACCGTACCCATCGACACTCGGATCGCTCGCCGGTACAACGGGTCAGCGCAACGAGGGGTCACGAGGACCGCATCGACGCCCATCGCTGCGGCAGAACGAATTAGAGCACCAACGTTCGTATGGTCGACGACGTCTTCGATGACGACGATGCGTCTGGCCTTGGCCACGAGCTGGGAGACATCGTCCATCGCCGGGCGATGCATGGCCGCCAGAGCACCTCGGTGCAGGTGGAAGCCGGTCAGCGCTTCGACAGCAGCGTCGGTGCCGATGAAGATCGGTGCATCGTAGGCGGCGATGAGGTCGGCTAAGTCGAAGAGCCACTTCGGGCTGGTCAGGTAGGACCGGGGAACCATGCCTGCGGCGTGGGCGCGGCGGATGATCTTCGAGGACTCGGCGATGAACAGACCCTCGGCTGGTTCCCGGACGCTGCGCAGGGCGACATCCGTCAGCTGGGTGTAGTCATACAGTTCGGTGGCCGAGACACTGAACTCGACCTCGTCGACGGCGCTGCCGCCGCCTTCGCCGTTGATCGTCTCCTCGTCGAAGAACCGCAGGCGGTCGGCGGTGATGCCGAGCTCGGCCGCACGGTCGATGACCTGCTGCCTTGTCAGTGGTGCCTTGGCGGGTGTGTTCATGCGATCACAGTGTGAGGATTCGCCAGATGGCGACGAGGCCGAGGATGACGATGATGGTGCGCAGCAGGACGGGCGAGAACTTGCGGCCCACGCGGGCCCCGAAGTAGCCGCCGATGAGTGAGCCGATGGCGATGCAGATGACGGCGATCCAGTTGATCCGGTCGTGGCCGACGATGATGTAGGTGCTCGCCGAGACCGTGTTGACGACCAAGACGAGGACGTTCTTCAGTCCGTTGAGCCGCTGCAGGTCATCGGGCAGGAGCAGTCCGAGCAGGGCGATGAGGATGATGCCCTGAGCCGCGGCGAAGTAGCCGCCGTAGATCGCGGTGAGGAAGACGGCGAGGAGAACGAGAACATAGCGGCCGGTGGAGAGTTTATCGCCAGCCGAGGCCGCCACATGCTCTTTGCCTGCCTTTTCGGCACGGCGCACCGCTCGGCTCTTGAGATGACGTGACAGCGCCGGCTGGGCCACGACCATGACGAGGGCGACGACGAGGAGGACTGGCACGATCGTCTCGAAGGCATCTTCTGGCAGGTGGAGAAGCAGATAGGCGCCGGTCAGCGACCCCAGGATGGAGGCCGGCACGAAGCCGAGGATCCTCCGCCATTGGCCTTTGAGCTCCTCGCGGTAGCCGAAGGACGAGGCGATGTTGCCGGGGATGAGGCCGACCGCGTTGCTCATCGTCGACACGACCGGGGGCACGCCGAAGGCGACGAGTACCGGGAAGGTGATGAGGGTGCCGGAGCCGACGACGGCGTTGATTCCGCCGGCACCGATTCCTGCGAGGACGATCAGCGCGATCTGCCACAGTTCCATTCCGAGAACTGGGTCCATGCTCAGTACTGGGATCGGGCGTGGAACCGCTGCCCGTCGCGGGTGAGCTTGACGTCGATGCCGAAGGTCGCCGAGAGGTTGTCGGCCGTCAGCGTCTCATCGATGGGACCGGCGGCAAGATCGGTGCCCTCGGCCAGAAGCAGCACGTGGGTGATGCCCACAGGGATCTCCTCGACGTGATGGGTGACCATGATCGTCGCTGGAGCCCACTTCGAGGACAGAATCTCCGTCAGCGCAGCCAGCAGCTCCTCACGACCGCCCAGGTCGAGTCCGGAGGCGGGTTCGTCGAGGAGCAGCAGCTCCGGATCCGTCATCAGCGCACGGGCGATCTGCACCCGCTTGCGCTCGCCCTCGGACAGGGTGCCGAAGGTGCGATCGGCCAGGTGGGAGATGTTGAACGCGCCGAGGAGGTCCTTGGCTCGGTCAGTGTCATCGGTTTCGTATTCCTCGACCCAGCGACCGGTGACGCCGTAGGCGGCAGTCAGCACGGTGTCGAGCACGGCCTCGGACAGAGGGATGCGGTTGGCCAACGCGGTCGAGGCATAGCCGATGCGCGGACGCAGTTCGAACACGTCGACGCGGCCGAGGCGCTCTTCTAAGATTCCGACGGTGCCCGTTGTCGGGTGCATTCGCCCGGCGGCCATTTCCAGCAACGTCGTCTTGCCGGCGCCGTTGGGTCCGAGAACGGCCCAATGCTCACCCTCGGAGACGGTCAGGGAGAAATCTTGGAGGAGGAAATTGGCTCCTCGGCGCACGGAAACTGAATCCAAAGTCAGGACATCACTCATATCAGCCAACTCTATCGCAGGCTCGGCGTCTATTCTGGTTCGACATGGACTTGACTACCGACTCACTGCTGCTGACCCTGGCGATGAACCATCGCCTGCACTCCAGCCTCGCCCCTGACGAGGTCAGTGCTGCCTTCCTCGATGACGATCGTGATGTCCCTCTCATCGTCGCCGACGACGTCTTCGGCACCTCACCGCCGACGGGTCTGCTGCTCTTCACCGCCGAGGCGAAGGCCGCCGGTATCACGCACGCGCGCTTGGCTCTGCACCACCCGTCCCTGCCGCATACGACCCCACCGGTGGACAAGGCCGACCGGCTCAGGGTCGGTCGGCACACGGCTCCGATCGTCCTCCACTCGGGGTCGCACCAGGTGGGAGTGGTCCTCCTCGGCGCCGAGGCCAACGTCGAGGTCATCGCCTGCCGGGACACGGTCTTTCGCCCGGTCACGGTGGGAACCCCCGCCGAGGCGCTGCGCCGACTCCGGCTCCTTGTGATGGAGGGGCTCAACCTCATCGAGTCCATCGAGGTTCCCGCCGACTGGCGCGAGGGTCCATGGCGGGACTGGCAGGAGGAGCTGAGCACCAGCCACCCGATTTCACGGCTCATTCCCTCCGTCGCCGATGCCCGGGCCATCTATGCCGCCCTGGACATTCATGAACGGATGCGCACCGTGTTGGCTCCGGCCACGGTCGCACCGCCGGCCTTCGGTGATCTGCTCTCGCGCCTGCACCCCGCGGCCGCCGACTACATCATGGCTGTCGCTACGATGAAGGGGTGAATGACTCAGACTCCGCAGCCCCGATGCCAGGCAATTCGATCCAGCTCCTCGTCATGGACGTGGATTCGACGTTCATCAACGAGGAGGTCATCGACCTCATCGCCGTCCACGCCGAGGTGGGGGCTCAGGTCGCCGACATCACCGAACGGGCCATGGCCGGCCAGTTGGACTTCGCCGCTTCCCTGGCCGAGCGCGTGGCGCTGCTCAAGGGATTGCCGGTCTCCGTCCTCGATGAGGTGCGTGCTCAGATCACGTTGACGCAGGGTGCCCGCGAGCTGGTTGCCGCAGTCCAGTCCGGTGGCGGCGTCGTGGCGTTGGTCTCCGGTGGCTTCACTCAGATCATCGCTCCTGTCGCGGAGGCGATGGGCATCACCGAGGTCTTTGCCAATGGTCTCGACTCCCACGATGGACTGCTCACCGGTGTCACGAGCGGTCGTGTCATCGATCCCAGTGCGAAGGCCGAGATCTTCTCGCAGCTAATCCCCAAGTACGACTGTGATCCGGCCCGGACCGTGGCTGTCGGCGATGGAGCCAACGACATCGGAATGATCCAGGCCGCTGGTCTGGGTGTGGCCTTCTGTGCCAAACCGGCACTTGTCGCCGCCGCTGACGCCGCGGTGACGAATCGTGATCTGCGAGAGGTGCTCACCCTCATCGAAACACGCGCACAGGTGTGAGCCTCACCACGCGTGAACCTCACCACGCGTGAATAGAACTCAGGCGCCTGAACCTTGTTCAGACGCCTGAGTTCTCTCTTGGCTATGGCGTTCAGACGCCGAGGAAGACCCGCAGCTCGGGCTCCGGATAATTCCCGGGTTCGATGTCCCAGCTCTCAAGTGTGAAGACTGCGAGCGAGGAGGGACGGAACTCGTCCGGGACCCCCGATGAGCTGCTGAGGTGACCGACCACCTCGGCGACGGTGGGCTGGTGGCCCACGATATAGGCGCACTGGGAATCGGCCGGGATCGAGTTGATCGCGTCGATCCAGTCCTCGACTCCCCCGTTGTAGAGGGACTCGTCCTGGCGCAGTTCGAGGCCGGTACCGGTTTCGGGTTCCCCGTTGTTCCGGTTGACGGCTTCGACCACGGCCTGCCCGGTCTGGACGGTGCGCCGAGCCGCCGAGGCGATGGCCACGTCAGGTGACCAGCGCTCGGCGATTTCGGCTCCGGCCTCAACAGCCTGAGTCAGGCCCTTGGCGTTCAACGAGCGTTCGAAGTCCGTTGGGCCTTCGGCCTCGGCCTTCGCATGGCGGGCGAGAATGAGCACAGGCATCGTCGTGTTCTCCGGATCAGTGTGGGTGTCGGGTGGTCCGGTTCAGGCGCCGGTGGAGTGGAATCCGCCGTCGACGTGGATCATCTCGCCGGTGGTGGCGGGGAACCAGTCCGAGAGCAGGGCGACGATCGCCTTGCCTGCCGGGGTGGTGTCCTTCTGGTCCCATCCCAGCGGTGCGCGGTCGCCCCACATGTCTTCGAGGGTCCCGAATCCGGGAATCGAGGTGGCGGCGGTGGTCTTCAGCGGTCCGGCCGAGACGAGGTTGACGCGGACTCCGTCTTCGCCGACGTACTTCGCGAGGTAGCGAGCCGTGGACTCGAAGGCGGCCTTGGCCACGCCCATCCAGTCGTAGACCGGCCAGGAGATGGTGGCGTCGAAGGTCAGGCCGACGACTCCGGCACCCTTGTTGAGCACGGGCTTCGCGGCCACGGTGATGGCCTTGAGCGAGAACGCCGAGACGTGGATCGCTGCGGACACGGAGTCCCAGGGGGTGTCGAGGAACACGCCGCCGAGTGCGTCCTTGGGGGCGAAGGCGATGGCGTGGACGATGCCGTCGATGTTGCCTTCGAGGCGCTCAGGCAGTGCGGCCAGGTCGTCTTCGTTGGTGGCATCGAGTTCGATGACCTTCGGGGTCTCGGGCAGGCGTTCGGCGATCACCTGGGTGATCTTCATCTGGCGGCCGAAGCTGGAGAGGATGACTTCGGCACCCTGCTCCTGAGCGATGCGGGCTGCTGCGAAGGCGATGGAGGCCTCGGTCAGAACGCCGGTGACGAGGATGCGCTTTCCGTCAAGAATTCCCATTGTGGTCCTTTCAAACTGTTCAAACGTGGGTGAAATCGTTGTCGTCGACGGCTATGGAGCCGACGCCCTTGGTGTGAAGTCTAGATGTTGGCGGGGCTCAGTGCCCCATCCCCAGCCCACCGTCGACGGGAATGACGGCACCGGAGATGTAGGCGGCCTCGTCCGAGGACACCCAGCGGACGACCTTTGCGACCTCGGTCGCCTCGGCGAATCGCTTCGCGGGGATCGTCGCGAGGTATTCCTTCTGCTGCTTCTCGGGCAGTTCATCCGTCATGTCGGTGCGGATGAAGCCGGGAGCGACGACGTTGGCGGTGATGCCGCGTGAGCCGAGTTCACGGGTGACCGAGCGGGCGAAGCCGACGAGTCCGGCCTTCGAGGCCGAATAGTTCGCCTGACCGGGGACTCCGTAGAGCCCGGACACCGAGGAGATGAGCACGATGCGGCCCTTCTTCGCTCGGATCATCCCGGTGATGGCACGTTTGACGGTGCGGAAGGTGCCGGTGAGGTTGGTGTCGACGACGGCCTCGAACTCATCATCACTCATCCGCATGAGCAGATTGTCGCGGGTGATTCCGGCGTTGGCCACAACCACCTCGACAGGGCCCAGCTTCTCCTCGATCTCCGCGAACGCCGCATCGAGGGACGCAGTATCGGTGACGTCCGCGGACACGGCCAGAGCACCTTCTGGTGCGTCTCCGTTGCGGGAGGTGACGGCAACCGTGTCGCCCTGGGCGAGGAATTCCTCGGCGATGGTGCGGCCGATTCCGCGGTTTCCTCCGGTCACGAGGACTATGCGTGGTTCTGACACGAATCTCTCCTGTTGGTGGACAATACAGATTGATCAGCGTTTGAGATCAAACTTACCGTCACTAACCTATCGCGAACCGGCAGGCGTCGATACGACTCACACAAACGAAGAGTATGATTTTGTAGCAGTAATCGAACGAAGAAGGCTATGTCCAAGCACCCGCAGCAGATCACCACGGCAGACACTGCCCTTGATGACGACATGAAGTCGCGGATCATCAAATACTCGATCACCATGGCAATTCGCACGTTCTGCTTCGTGGCGGCCTATTTCATGTTCCGGGCAGATCTGACCGTGTTGATGTGGATCTGCGTGGCCGGTGCCGTGCTCCTCCCCTATCCGGCTGTGATCTTCGCCAATGCCGGGCGTGAGCGCTCCAGCAATGCTGATACAGCTCTGATCGACAATGCGCCCATGCCCGAGCTGCCGCCTGCCACCGGGGACACGGTTTCCGGCGAGACGATCTCCGGTGACACGATCTCCGGGGAATCCGACGACGCTGCGTCTGCTGACGACACCGACGGCAGCGCCCATCCCACTGACCCGACTCGAGGTGATGAAGCATGACCGAGACGCTCCAGTGCTCGGCGAAGGGATGCCGGGCAGAGGCCACCCGCGCAATTCTGTGGAACAATCCCCGCCTGCACATGCCAAAACGTCGCAAGACCTGGCTGGCCTGTGACGAACATCTCGACTATCTGCGAGAGTTCCTGACCATGCGCAGCTTCTATCAGAGCGACGTTGCCGTCGACGATATCCCGGAGGACGCCGGTTGATGTCACGCTATTCCTTCCTCTTCAGCGCACGGTGGCTGAAATACATCGCGATGACCATCATCATCGTCATCGCCTGCATCTTCCTGGCACTGTGGCAGAAGGACCGACAGGATCAGCGGCAGCACGAGATCGCGACGATCAATGCAAACTATTCGTCTCAACCGGTCGACATCACGAGCATCCTGGGTTCGACCTCGGCGAACCTCGACGAGTCCGATGAATGGCGACAGGTGTCGCTGACCGGACACTACCGGACGTCCGATACCGTGTTTGCGCGCAACCGCACGGTCAATGACAAGGTCGGCTACTACGTCGTCGTTCCGTTCGAACTCACGTCCGGAGACACGATCGCGATCGTCAGGGGATGGATCGCAGAACCCGATCAGGTCCCGTCGGCACCCGCCGGGGAGCAGACCATCGCTGCCCGGCTCCAACCGGCCCAGGACGGTTCCGAGGACAACAATCCGGATGGGCTGATCAAGGCCATCGATCCCGCCCGGATCCCCGGTATGGACTCGGCATACGAGAACGTCTATGCGGAAGTCGTCCACACCGGCAGCGGCCTGCCCGACGAATCCGGGCTGACGCCTCTGCCGGCACCGGATCTCGACCCGGGCAACCACCTGTCCTACATGCTCCAGTGGTTCACCTTCGGCATCATGATCATCATCGCCGTGTCGATCTCAGCCAGGCGTGAGCGACGAGCCGACGACGAGGCTGCCGAGAAGGTCACCGGTGACGTCGAGTACGTCGTGATCGACAAGGCGGCGCTGGGCGCGGGTGCGAAGATCTCGCAGCCCGGCAACCGCTACGGCCGCAACCGATTGAGATCAGCCAGCGTGCACGGTCGTGCCGAGGCCGAAGAAGACGAGTACATCGAGGACCGCTTCAGGCACAGCTGAGCACGCTTCCGGCACAGCTGAGCCAGCGGTCGAGCCTCAGGCCAGCGTGACGAGGTCCAGGTAGGTGTCGTTCCACAGGTCTTCGTCACCGTCGGGCAGCAGCAGCACACGATCAGGATCGAGTGCGGAGACGGCTCCCTCATCGTGGGTGACGAGGATGATGGCACCCTCATAGCGGCGAATGGCCGAGAGGATCTCCTCACGCGAGGCCGGGTCGAGGTTGTTCGTCGGCTCGTCGAGGAGGAGGACGTTGGCGCTGGAGACCACGAGTGTGGCCAGAGCCAGACGAGTCTTCTCGCCACCGGAGAGCACCTTCGAGGGTTTGTGGACGTCATCGCCGGAGAACAGGAACGAACCGAGCACATTGCGCACCGCGGTGTCATCAAGGTGCGGCGAGTTGCGCTTCATGTTCTCCAACACGCTGCGTTCGAGATCGAGCGTTTCGTGTTCCTGCGCGTAGTAGCCGAGCTTGAGCCCGAAGCCGGGCACGACCTCACCCGAGTCTGGTTCGTCGAGGCCGGCCAGCAGGCGCAGCAGGGTGGTCTTACCGGCACCGTTGTAGCCGAGGATGACAACGCGAGAGCCCTTGTCGATGGCCAGGTCGACGCCGGTGAACACCTCGGTCGAGCCGAAGCTGCGTGAGAGTCCCTCTGCTGTCAACGGCACGCGTCCGCAGTCTGCCGGGGCCGGGAATCGCAGGTTCGCGACCTTCTCGGAGCTGCGTTCGGCGTCGAGGCCCGACAGCAGACGTTCGGCGCGTTTGGCCATCTGCTGGGCGGCGACAGTCTTCGTGGCCTTGGCCATCATCTTGTTGGCCTGGGCGGTCAGTGCCGAGGCCTTCTTCTCAGCATTGGCGCGCTCACGACGGCGACGACGCTCATCGTCTTCACGTTGCTTGAGGTAGAGGCGGTAGCCCATCGAGTAGATGTCGATGGTCTGGCGGGTCGCGTCGAGGAAGAACACCTTGTTGACGACTTCATCGATGAGATCGAGGTCGTGACTGATGATGATGAGCCCACCGGAGTAGCCCTTGAGGTAGTCGCGCAGCCACAGCACGGACTCGGCGTCGAGGTGGTTCGTCGGCTCGTCGAGGATCATGGTGTCAGGTGCCGAGAACAGGATTCGGGCCAGTTCCACGCGGCGCCGCTGACCACCGGAGAGGGTGCCGATCTCCTGATTGATGAGATCTTCGTCAAGGCCGAGGTTGGCTGCGATGGCGTAGGCCTCGGACTCGGCCGAATAGCCTCCTGCTGCCATGAATTCGGCTTCGATGCGCGGGTAGCGGTCGATGGCCTTCATCGAAACGTTCTCATCGGGAGAGGCCATCTGGTGCTCGGCCTTCCGCAGACGCTTGACGAGGACGTCGAGCTCGCGAGCGGAGAGGATGCGCTCCATACCGGTGGCCTGCGGGTCGCCGCTGCGGGGATCCTGCGGCAGGTAGCCCACCGATCCCGACACGGAGACACTGCCCTTCGCGGCGATGTGCCCTCCCATGATCACCTTCGTCAGGGTGGTCTTGCCCGCACCGTTGCGTCCGACGAGGCCGACACGGTCGCCCTTGTCGACACGGAAGGAGACCTCGGACATCAGCGTACGGGCGCCGACGTTGACTTCGAGGTCGGATGCCTGAATCATTCATTCTCCAAACTGCGACCGATGATGTCGGCCAAGAATTCTTGCGGGTGGATTCCCTGAGCCTGTGCCCGGGAGACGAGTTCGTCTGCGATGTGAGTGGGGACGCGACAGGAGACCAAGGTCGTGGCCTCGTCTGCGACGGGTGCTGTACCTGCGACCGGAGCCTCTTCTGCAACCAGATCGTCTTCGGCTGAGGGCGCGGTGACCGACTCCGACGTCCCCGCGGGGACGTATCCGGGCCCGGAGGGAACCGTGGAGTTCTTCTGATAGGCGGTCGCGGCGGCCCGGGCGCGATCGTCGGCGGCCTCGTTCATCGCATGATTGCTGTGGCCCTTGACCCATTCGAATTCGACCTCACGGCCCTTCAGCGCAGAGTCGAGCTGTTCGAGGAGATCCTTGTTGAGGACGTCCTTGCCGTCAGCCTTCTTCCATCCCTTGCGCTTCCAGCCGGGCATCCACTTCGTCAGGGCGTTGATGACGTACTTGGAGTCGCAGAAGACCTTGAGGTCCTCACCGGCGTCGGCTGTGGAGTTCAGCAGGTCGAGGACGGCCATGAGCTCACCGCGGTTGTTCGTCGATTCTTTCCATCCGCCGGCGTGCCAGCAGTCATCGTCGACATACCAAGCCCAGCCGGCGGGTCCGGGGTTGCCGAGGGCTGACCCGTCTGCGGCCGCGATGATCGTCAATGGTTCTCCTAGGAAAGTCGGTCTTCATTCTTTCATGCCGAGCCCGTGCCCCCGCGTTCAGGGCGGGTGATCTGCACAACCCCTGCCGGCTCGGGACCGGTACACAGGTACTCACGAACATCGCCGAGGTGGGGGCACCGGAATCGATGCTCCCACCTCGGCGAGGTGAGGGTGCGACGTCCCCGCGGGGACGTCTCAGGTGACGAAGATCAGATGTTGAAGCCGAGGGCGCGCATCTGTTCGCGACCGTCGTCTGTGATCTTCTCCGGACCCCATGGCGGCATCCAGACCCAGTTGATCCGGTAGGCCGGCACGATGCCTTCGAGGCACTGAGCCGTCTGGTCCTCGATGACGTCGGTCAGCGGGCAGGCCGCTGAGGTCAGCGTCATTTCGACGACGGCGGTTCCGTCGTCTTCGACTGAGAGGCCGTAGACGAGTCCGAGATCGACGATGTTGACGCCGAGCTCAGGGTCGACGACATCCATCATCGCTTCGCGCACCTCGTCGATGCTTGCATTCTGCGGTGCGTCTATCACTTCGGGCATTCTTACTCCTTCAGAGACGTTTGGGCTTGGTTGAGTGCATCCTTGAACGCCACCCAGGACAGGAGTGCGCACTTGATCCTGGCCGGGAACTTCGACACTCCGGAGAACGCCGCGGCGTCGCCGAGTATTTCCTCGTCCCCTGCCATTGTCCCACGGGAGTGCATGAGTTCGTGGAACTTCGCTTCGACATCGAGCATGCCCTCGAGCGTGTTCTCCTCGGCGAGCTCGGACAGAACCGAAGCCGAGGCCATCGAGATCGAGCACCCGTCGCCGGTCCAGCGCACGACGATGCTGCCGTCGCTGCCCAACTCGGTTTCGAGTTCGATCTCGTCCCCACACGTGGGATTGATCTGGTGCGAGGAGCCGTGCGGCCCCGCGGCCATGTCTCCGAGCAGATCAGCGTTGCCGATCCGTTCCCGCGAGTGGTCGAGGATGACCTGTTGGTAGAGCTGCTGCATCTGTGTGCTCATGACCGAGACCTCACTGAACGCCGAAGAAGGGACGTACCTCGGCCAGAGCGGTCAGGAACCGCTCACAGTCCTCGGTGTTGTTGTACAGGTAGGTGCTCGCCCGGGTTGTGGCGGTGACGCCGAAACGCCGGTGCAGCGGCTGAGCACAGTGGTGACCGACCCGGACCGCGACGCCCTGGGAATCAAGATACTGGCCGACATCGTGGGCGTGGACGCCGTCGACGTCGAAGGCCACGGTGCCGATCCGGTCCTCGGCCGAGCCGAGCACGGTGATGCCGGGAATCTCTGCGATTCCGTCGAGGAGAACTCGGGTGAGGTCTCGCTCATGGTCGAAGATTTTGTCCAGGCCCACCTCGGCGAGGTAGTTGACCGCGGTGGTGAACGCCGCAACCTCGGCCACGGGCTGGGTTCCGGCCTCGAAGCGCTGTGGTGCGTCCATGAACTCTGAATCCTCCATGGTCACCGTGGTGATCATGGATCCGCCGGTCAGGACCGGGGGCAGTGCATTGAGCAGCTCCGACTTGCCCCACAGGGTGCCGAGGCCGGTGGGCCCCAGTGCCTTGTGCGCGGAGAAGGCCGCGAAGTCGACATCGAGGTCAACGAAGTTCACGGGCATGTGCGGGACCGATTGGCACGCGTCGAGGACGACGAGGGCGCCGACCTCTCGAGCTCGGGCGACGAGTGTGTCGACCGGGTTGATGGTGCCGAGCACGTTGGAGACATGGGTGAAGGCGAAGACCTTCGTGGTCTCATCGACGATGGTGTCCAGATCACTGAGGTCGAGCTCACCGGAATCAGTGACGGGAATCCACCGGAGCGTGGCGCCGGTCGAGTGCGCCAACTGCTGCCAGGGCACGAGGTTCGCGTGGTGCTCCATCTCGGTCACGACGATCGAATCGCCGGACCCGAGGTTGAAGCGCTGCGCGGATTCCCCGCCGAAGCCGTGGCTGGCTCGGTCGATGCCGAGCGCGACCACGTTGAGGGCCTCGGTGGCGTTCTTCGTCCAGCACACCTGTTCCGGTGTTCCGCCGACGAGGTTGGCCACAGCTTCCCGGCCGGCCTCGAACGCGTCGGTGGCCATCACCGCGAGCGAATGCGCCCCGCGATGGACAGCGGCGTTGCGCTGCGAGTAGTACTCGGTGAATGTGTCGATGACACACTGCGGCTTCTGCGAAGTCGCGCCCGAGTCAAGATAGCTCAGAGGCGACTCCCCGACCCTGGTGTCCAGGATCGGGAAGTCGTTCCGAAGTCGAGCGAACATCAGGCCGGTGCTTGCAGGAAGCGGTCGTAGCCTTCGTTCTCGAGGCGTTCGGCCAGTTCCGGTCCGCCTTCTTCAGCGACCTTGCCCTTGATGACCACGTGCACGTGGTCAGGCTTGACGTAGCTGAGGATACGCGTGTAGTGCGTGATGAGGAGAACGCCGACATCGGTCGTCTCGCGGACCCGGTTGATGCCCTCGGACACGATGCGCAGGGCATCGACGTCGAGGCCGGAGTCGGTCTCGTCGAGGACCGAGAACTTGGGCTTGAGCATCTCCATCTGGAGGATCTCGTGGCGCTTCTTCTCACCGCCGGAGAATCCTTCGTTGACGTTGCGGCTGGCGAACTCGGGATCCACGCGGAGGTTCTCCATCGCGGCCTTGAGGTCCTTGGTCCAGTGACGCAGCTTCGGAGCTTCGCCGTCGATTGCGGTCTTAGCCGAACGCAGGAAGTTCGTCACGGTCACGCCGGGAACCTCGACTGGGTACTGCATGGCCAGGAACACGCCTGCCTTGGCACGCTCGTCGACGGACATCGCGAGGACGTCTTCACCGTCGAGGGTGACGGTGCCCGAGGTCACCTGGTACTTCGGGTGACCGGCCAGGGAGTAGGCCAGGGTGGACTTGCCGGAGCCGTTGGGGCCCATGATGGCGTGGGTCTCGTTGGAGTTGATCTCCAGGTTGATGCCGTTGAGGATCGGCTTGGGACCGGTTTCGGTGTTGACGCTGACGTGCAGGTCAGTGATTTTCAGAGTGGACATGTCAATCCTTTTCAGTTCAGGTAAGCGTGGTGATCAGTTGAGCGTGCTGGTCAATTGAGCACTGTGCTCGGGTCAATCAGGATGCGGCCGGCGATCTCCTTGCAGTCATAGACTGCGATCGGTTCGAAGGCCGGTGGGCTCAGCGGCTTGCCGGAGGTGAGATCGAACTGGGAGCCGTGCAGCCAGCATTCGATGGCGCATCCTTCCACTTCGCCCTCGGCCAGCGATACTTCGCCGTGAGTGCAGAGATCGTCGACGGCGTGGATCGTGCCATCGGAGTCGCGGGCGATGCAGATCTCGAAGTTGTCGACTTCGATGCGCATCGTCGCTCCCGCGGCCACCTCGTCGGCGGCCGCAACGTCGATCATGGTCACAGAACGCTCCGGGAGAGTTCTTCCTCGATTCGCTCGTTGAGGACCTCTTCGATCTCGGGGACCTGGATCTTCTGGATCACTTCGTTGAAGAATCCGCGGACCACGAGCTGACGGGCGACTTCCTCGGGGATGCCGCGGCTCATCAGGTAGAACAGGTGCTCCTCATCGAAGCGTCCGGTCGAGGAGGCGTGTCCCGCACCGGCGATGTCGCCGGTCTCGATCTCGAGGTTCGGCACCGAGTCGGCACGCGCACCATCGCTGAGGATGAGGTTGCGGTTGAGCTCGTAAGTGTCGATGTCGAGAGCTTCGGGGCGGATGAGCACGTCGCCGATCCAGACGCTGCGTGCGTCCTTGCCCTGAAGAGCGCCCTTGTAGTGGACGTTCGACGTGGCCTTCGGCGTGTTGTGGTCGATGTAGGTGCGGTGCTCGAAGTGCTGTCCGGCATCGGCGAAGTAGAGTCCGAGCAGTTCGGCCTCTCCCCCGGCTGCGGAGTAGCGCACGTTCGTGTTCAGGCGCACGATGTCTCCACCGAGGCTGATGGCGATGTGCTTAAGCTTCGCATCCTTGCCCACGATCGCGTCGTGCTGGCCCAGGTGCTGTGACGCGTCGTCCCAGAGCTGCAGGGACACGAAGGTCACGTCGGCGCCGTCTCCGACTACGAGGGAGACCAGCTCGGAATGCCGGGCCAGACCTTCGTGCTCGATGACGACGGTCGCCTTCGCGTTCGCGCCGACCGAGACGACGACATGTCCGTGGGAGATGTCGTCGCCGGTGCCGTCAGCGTGGATGATTGCGGCACCGCTCAGTTCGGTGTTGGCCGGAACCGAGTAGTGGGTCACGGTCGAGGCGCGGTTGGCGGCCACGACTGCGGCCCGGTCCTCGGGTTCGAGGATGCCCAGTTCCTGAGCGGCCTCGAGCGAGATCTCCTCGACGGAGATGCCCTCGGGCAGGTCGCCCTTCGTGGTCAGCTTCGACTCGGAGGCAGCATCGGTGAAAAAATCACTGAGCTTGCGCACCGGGGAGAAGCGCCATTCCTCTTCGCGTCCGTGTGGGACGGGGAAGTCGGCGACATCGAAGCTGCGTGTACGTGCGTCCCGCTTGGAATCGGGAACCTGGACGCCGGCGCCATGAGAGTGCTCATCAAGGCCCAGCGGATTGGTGGTATCAGTCACTTAAAACTCCTTTAGCAGACGGTGGCAGGCTGACTCAGCCCACGCCACCTTCCATCTGGATTTCGATGAGGCGGTTGAGCTCGAGGGCGTATTCCATCGGCAGCTCGCGAGCGATCGGTTCGACGAACCCGCGCACGATCATCGCCATTGCCTCGGTCTCTTCCATGCCGCGGCTCATGAGGTAGAAGAGCTGATCCTCACTGACCTTGGACACGGTGGCCTCGTGACCCAGAGTCACATCGTCCTCGCGGATGTCGATGTAGGGGTACGTGTCCGACCGGGAGATGTTGTCGACCAGGAGTGCGTCACAGAGGACGTTGTTCGACGAGCCCTTGGCTCCGGGGTTCACGTGGACGAGTCCACGGTAGCCGGAACGTCCGCCGCCACGGGCCACGGACTTCGACACGATCGAGGAGTGGGTGTTCGGAGCGGCGTGAACCATCTTCGCACCGGTGTCCTGGTGCTGGCCCTCGCCGGCGAATGCCACGGACAGGGTCTCTCCCCTGGCGTGCTCCCCTGTGAGCCAGATGGCCGGGTACTTCATGGTGACCTTGGAGCCGATGTTGCCGTCGACCCATTCCATGGAAGCGCCCTCTTCGGCGATGGCACGCTTGGTGACGAGGTTGTAGACGTTGTTCGACCAGTTCTGGATGGTCGTGTAACGGACCTTCGCATCCTTCTTGGCCACGATCTCGACGACTGCCGAGTGCAGCGAGTCGGTCTTGTAGATCGGTGCTGTACAGCCCTCGACGTAGTGCACCGACGAGCCTTCGTCGGCGATGATGAGGGTGCGCTCGAACTGGCCCATGTTCTCGGTGTTGATGCGGAAGTAGGCCTGCAGCGGGATCTCGACGTGGACGCCCTTGGGGACGTAGACGAAGGAGCCGCCGGACCAGACCGCGGTGTTCAGCGCTGAGAACTTGTTGTCACCGGAGGGAATGATCGAACCGAAGTACTCTTCGAAGATCTCCGGGTACTCACGCAGACCGGTGTCGGTGTCCATGAAGATGACGCCCTGCTTCTCGAGCTCTTCATTGATCTGGTGGTAGACGACCTCTGACTCGTACTGAGCGGCGACACCGGCGACGAGGCGCTGCTTCTCCGCCTCGGGGATGCCGAGCTTGTCATAGGTGTTGCGGATGTCCTCGGGCAGGTCCTCCCAGGAGGTGGCCTGTCCCTCGGTGGAGCGGACGAAGTACTTGATGTCGTCGAAGTGGATTCCCGTGAGGTCTGCACCCCAGCTGGGCATCGGCTTCTTCTCGAACAGCTTCAGCGCCTTGAGTCGACGCTGCAGCATCCAGTCCGGCTCGTCCTTCAACTTCGAGATGTTGCGGACGACTTCTTCCGAGAGTCCGCGCGCGGCGAACTCGCCGGCGTCGTTTCCGTCGTGCCAACCGTATGCGTACTGTCCGAGGTCTTTGAGCTCGGGATTCGCATCGATGATCCGATTGCCTGTGTCAGTCATCGTGAACCTCCTTGAGGTCGATCATTGCTGTGGATGAGTGGTCTGGTGAGTTCCGAGGTCGGAATGTGGGTGGTGCAGACGTGGTCGCCGTGGGCCAATGAGGACAGACGGCGGACATCGACGCCCAGGTAGTCCGAGAACATGGCGAGCTCTGCTTCACAGATCTCGGGGAACTCGGAGGCGACTGCCTGGATCGGACAATGTCCTTGGCACAGCTGCATCGCTTCGAGAGGGGTTCCGGCCGCCACCGGTGTCGCCGAAGCGGCGTAACCCTCCTTGGTCAATGCCGCAGCCAGGCCCCGGGAGCGGGAAGCCACTGTGGTGCCTCCCCGTCGGTCCAGTTCCCCGCCGAGGTTGTCGCGGAGTTTCGCGACCAGGTCCTCGGTGAATTCCTCAACGGCTTCGGGACCGACTCGGTCCTTCATAAACCGCAGGATATCGACTGCCAGCTGGTCATATGAGTGGGTGACGGACCCATGGCCACGCGAGGTGACCACGTAATGCCTGGCCGGTCTTCCACGGCCTGCCTGCTTGCCGGCGAGCTCGCGGACCTCGATGAGGCCCTCGGTCTCCAGCGCATCCATGTGACGACGAATCGCCGCGGGAGTCAGGTCGAGGCTTTTCGCCAACGCCGAGGCAGTGATCGGCCCTTCATCGAGCACCGATCGAAATACCTTCTCCCTGGTACGGCGATCTTCTGTGTCGTTCGCAGCCATTCTCCACCTCCTTGACTAACACAACACTATTGTTGCGTAATTTGTTTCGTAAAACTAGGTGAGCCTAACTACGGGCCGATTCGACGCGTCGTAGAATGGTGTGGTGTCAGAATCGGCCCTCACCATTCGTGGTCTCCATTACTCGTACGGCGCACACCACGTCGTCGACGGAATCGACCTCGATGCCACCACCGGATCCATCCTCGGTGTGCTCGGCCCCAATGGTGCAGGCAAGTCGACGACGATCTCTCTGGCCGTGGGCACGAGGCCTCCGGATGCCGGTCAGATCGAGATCTTCGGGCTCGACCCTTACCGCCGCCACGACCAGACTTCCCTTCTTGCCGGTGTCATGCTCCAGGACGGCGGTCTGCCGATGAGCGCCAAGCCGCTCCAGGTCCTGCGGCATCTGGCGTCGCTGTATCCCAATCCGCTGACCATCGACGAACTCGCCGAGCCGTTGGGCATCCATGAGTTCGCCTCACGCACGATCCGCCGACTCTCCGGCGGCCAGAAGCAGCGCGTGGCCCTGGCCGCCGCACTCATCGGCCGACCGCGACTGGTCTTCCTCGATGAGCCCTGCGCCGGTCTCGATCCGCAGGCACGCGCGGTCGTCCACGATTTCATCCGTGAGCTCGCGGCCGCCTCGGTGGCGGTGGTCCTGACGACCCATGACCTCGCCGAGGCGGAGGAGCTTGCCGATGAGGTCATCGTCATCGATCGGGGACGCATCATCGCCCAGGGTGCGCCCGAAGATCTGCGCAACGCCTCCCCCGCCGGCCGCCGACTCGTCATCACCGTCGATCGTCCATTGGACCAGACACACCGCGAACTCAGCTCCACGATGAGCACCATCGCCCCCACCTCGGCGGTGGGATCGGGCTTCGTCATCGACGGAGACCTGAGCAGCGGCCAGATCGCGGCCCTGTGCACTGCCGTCGCCGAGGCGGGTCTGGCGATCACAGACATCGACATGCACTCGCAGTCGCTGGCCGACGTGTTCTTCGAACTCACGGGCAGGCCGCTGCGATGAACCAGCTGCCCCCGACAAACCAGATGCCTCGCATGAGAACGAAGCGCGTCATCGCGCAGACGAAGTTCGAGACCATCTCGGTCCTGCGCAACGGCGAACAGCTGCTGCTCTCCCTCATTCTGCCGCTGGGGATGCTCATCTTCCTCGCGAAGACCCCGCTGCTGGGCGCCCTCGGCCTCGTCCCGGAGGGCACCGATCCACTGACCGACCCACTGACCGTGGCACTTCCCGGTGCGCTGAGTCTCTGCCTGGCATCGACCGCGTTCACGGGGCAGGCGATCGCCACGGCCTTCGACCGTCGCTATGGGGTCCTGCGCCAGTTGGCGACGACGCCGCTGGGTGCCAACGGACTCATCCTCGGCAAGCTCGGCGCCGTCATCACCGTCGTCATCATCCAGTTCCTACTTGCCTTCGCCATCGCGCTGGGGCTGGGCTTCGATGGCCCCGTCAACGCCTTCGCACTGATCCTGACCACACTGCTTGGCACCGCGGCACTCCTGTCCTTAGGCTTGCTCATGGCAGGAACGGTGCGCGCCGAGGCCACTCTGGCCGGCGCCAACCTGATCTGGGTGCTCATGGCAGGCGTGGGCGGGCTCGTCATCGCACATCCCGGAGAATGGGGCACCGTGGTCGGCTATCTGCCTTCTGGTGCTCTCGGCGATGCCATGCGTGCGGCCGTCGGCGGAGCTGGCTTCGATATCAAGGCACTGATCGTGCTCCTCGTGTGGGGGCTGTTGGGAACGCTTGCGGCACGCAGGTGGTTCCGATTCGAATGAGGAGAGAAATGGTCACAAAGAAGATCCGCGTCGCTGCCTGGGTCATGCTCATCGCACAGGCCGGCATCATCTTCAGCGGTGGCATCGTCAGGCTCACTGGGTCTGGCCTCGGCTGCACCGACTGGCCGAAATGCACCCCGGACTCCCTGGTGACGACACCGGAGATGGGCATTCACGGCCTCATCGAATTCGGGAACCGCACGCTGGCGGTGGTTCTCGCCATGATCGGCGTCGTCATCTTCCTCATGCTCTGGAAGTCGCGGAAGCAGCGTCCCGACCTGTTCTGGCTCAACCTCGGACTGCTGGCCATCGTGCCCGTCCAAGCCATCGTCGGCGGAATCACCGTGTGGACGAAGCTCAACCCCTGGGTCGTGGCTGGGCACTTCGTCCCCTCCGCCATTGCGGTGGGAGTCGCCGCCTACTTCGTACGCCGCACCTACGACACGGGCATTCGCACCGGTGAGAAAGCACCGTCTCCGCTGCCCGCGCTGGGCTGGACCATCCTCGTCCTCACCGCGATCGTCGTCTTCTTCGGTGTGCTGACCACCGGTGCCGGCCCGCACTCGGGCTCGACCATGTCGACACGCAATGGTCTGGACAACATCTGGATCACCCGCGCGCATGCCTTCCCTGTCTGGCTCATGGTCATCGCCACGATCGTGGCCCTCTCCATCGCGATCAAGCGGCACAGCGTCATGGTCAAGCCCCTCGTCGTGCTCCTCATCGTCGAGCTCGCGCAGGGTCTCATCGGCTATGTCCAGTACTTCACCGGTGTGCCGATCGTCCTCGTGGCATTCCATATGATCGGGCTCTCGGCTACGATCGCGGCAAGCGTTGCCGTCCTGGACAGCGCATACTCGAGGAGTACCCATGCCAACACCGATCGTGCCCAGCCTGTGGTTCACTGATCACGCCGAGGAGGCGATGGAGTTCTACTGCTCCGTCTTCCCGAACTCGCACATCGTCTCCATCGAACGCTATCCCGATGAGTCGCTGGATCCCCATTACAAGGGAATGAGCGGGAAGGTCATCACCGGGGTCTTCGTCCTCGACGGAACCCGTTTCATCTGCCTCGACGGCGGCCCCATGTTCCACTTCAACGAAGCGATCTCATTGACGGTCGAATGCGCTGATCAGGCCGAGATCGACCACTACTGGACCTCACTGTCCGCTGTCCCCGAGTCCGAACAGTGCGGTTGGCTCAAGGACAAGTACGGACTGAGCTGGCAGATCGTTCCCGCGAATCTGGGCGAGCTGATGACCGGCGATGCGCAGATCAAGGCGCTGATGGGAATGAAGAAGATCGTCATCGAGGACCTCATCAACGCCGGGTGATTGAGTCACGCTGGGTGGGGCACGCTGGCGCGGGCGGCCTCTGCTGCCGCGCTAACTGAGGAAATACAAATGCCAGCGGCAGAATACGCCGCTGGCATTTGTAGAACCGTTACTCGGCCGGGCTTACGAGCAGCGACTTACCAGAAGCCGGGGAGAACGAACGGGTCGATTGCGACTGCGAGGAAGAGCAGCGACAGGTAGGTGATCGAGCCGTGGAAGACCTTCATCGCCTTCAGTGATGTTCCGCTCTTACCCTTCTTCGCCCGAGAGACGAGGGCGTAGCAGGAGAACAGGAACCAAGCGCCGGCGAGAACAGCCACAGCCGTGTAGACGGGGCCCATGGGGGCAAGCGGAATGAGTGCCAGCGAGCACAGCACCATGGCCCAGGTGTACGCGATCATCTGGCGACCGACGTTCGTCGGCGGCACCTTCGACGGCAGCATCGGAACGTCTGCGGCGTCATAGTCGGCCTTGTATTTGATCGCCAGCGGCCAGTAGTGCGGCGGGGTCCAGAAGAAGACTACGAGGAACAGGAGGAGCGCTTCCCATGCGAGTCCGCCGGTGACAGCGGACCAGCCGATGAGGACGGGCATGCAGCCCGCGGCGCCGCCCCAGACGATGTTCTGCGTGGTGCGACGTTTGAGGATCAGCGTGTAGAAGACCGCGTAGAGCAGGATCGCACAAGCGGTGAGGCCGGCGGTCACCCAGTTGGTGGTGCCGCCGAGCCAGAAGATCGATCCCAGGCCCAGGGCAAAGGCAAAGATGAGTGCGGCCCGGGGCGTGATCTCACCAGTCACGAGCGGACGGTGCTTGGTCCGTTCCATCTTCGCGTCGATGTCACGGTCGACATAGCAGTTGAACACCGAAGCGGAGGCGGCAGCTGCCGCGCCGCCGATGAGCGTGTTGATGACCAGCCAGATATTCGGCATTCCCTGCGCGGCGAGGAACATCACCGGAGCGGTGGTCACCAGCAGGAGTTCGATCACTCGAGGCTTGGTCAGTGCAATGTAGGCACTGATGATCGAGCGGGGACGTTTTGAGAGTCGCTCCTCGTCGATTGCCCTCTGCAGAGGGCGTTCACTCTGCGTGTCCTGGTTCTGACGAAGTTCACTCACGCACTCGATTCTACCCTCTGTCGAATATTTTGCCAGTCGGTGGCGGATGCGTTTCGGAGTCCGATTCTGGAGCCGAAAGGAGCACTGGACCAGAAAGGAACAGCGGGATCCAGATGATGCCGCCGACCGCCGCAAACAGGAACCACCACCTCGCTGCTGAGCACCACTGCGGTCGCGATCTCAGCGTTGGTGATCTCACCCCTCGCGTTTATCACCCGGCACGGTAGAGTTTGAGTGCACGCCTCTAAGACGAACGAAGGATCGCTCGAAGACATGAACTCCCTGTCCTGGACAGAACTCGACAACCGCGCAGTCGACACCGCCCGCCTCCTCGCCGCAGATGCAGTGCAGAAGGCCGGACACGGTCACCCCGGAACCGCGATGAGTCTCGCTCCCGTTGCTCACTATCTCTACCAGCACGGTCTCAAGCATGATCCCGCCGATCCGACCTGGGCAGGCCGTGATCGCTTCGTTCTCTCCTGTGGGCACAGCTCACTGACCCAGTACGTCCAGCTCTACCTCTCGGGCTTCGGTCTTGAGCTCGACGATCTGAAGGCGCTGCGCACCTGGGGTTCTCTGACTCCAGGCCACCCCGAGGTGGGACACACCGCCGGTGTCGAGATCACCACGGGACCACTGGGCTCCGGGCTTGCCTCCGCAGTGGGAATGGCCATGGCCTCCCGTCGCGAACGCGGTCTCTTCGACCCTGAGGCTGCTCCGGGCACCTCCCCCTTCGACCACTCCGTTGTGGTTCTCGCCTCCGATGGTGACCTCGAAGAAGGAGTCTCCGGTGAGGCTTCCTCCTTGGCCGGAACCCAGGAACTGTCGAACCTGATCGTCATCTGGGACGACAACCGGATCTCGATCGAAGATGACACCGCGATCGCCTTCAGCGAGGACACGGCCGCTCGCTATGCGGCCTACGGCTGGCACGTCCAGCACGTCGACTTCCGCGCCGGTGACGAATACAACGAAGACCTGAACGCCTTCCATGCAGCGATGGAGGCTGCGAAGGCAGATTCCCGTCCGTCCTTCATCCGTCTCTCGACGATCATCGCCTGGCCCGCTCCGAACGCCCAGAACACCGGCGGCTCGCACGGTTCCGCACTCGGCGACGACGAGATCAAGGCAACCAAGGAGATCCTCGGCTTCGACCCCGAGCAGAAATTCGAGGTTCCCGCCGAGGTGCTCAACCACACCCGTTCAGCACTGGACCGCGGTCGCAGCGCCCACATCGAGTGGGACGAGTCCTACACTGCGTGGCGCGAGGCTAACCCCGCCAATGCCGAGCTCTTCGATCGTCTGGCCAAGCGCGAACTGCCAGCAGATCTTGACGACCAGTTCCCAGTGTTCGAAACCAGCGACAAGGGCATCGCGACCCGCGCCGCCTCCGGACAGGTTCTCAATGCCATCGCCGCAACCATGCCCGAGCTGTGGGGCGGCTCGGCCGACCTGGCAGGCTCGAACAACACGCTGATCAAGGGCGACCCGAGCTTCCTGCCCGAGCATCGTTCGACCGGCGCATTCTCCGGCAATGAGTACGGGCGCAACATCCACTTCGGTGTCCGCGAATTCTCTGCCGGACTCATCGGCAACGGCATCGCCCTCCACGGCGGAACTCGCCCCTACAGCGGCACCTTCCTCGTCTTCAGCGACTACCAGCGTCCAGCCATCCGTCTGGCCGCCCTGCAGCAGCTGCCCAACGTCTTCGTGTGGACTCACGATTCGATCGGCCTCGGCGAAGACGGACCCACCCACCAGCCGATCGAGCACCTCTCCGCACTGCGTGCGATTCCCGGTCTCGACCTGGTCCGCCCTGCCGATGCGAACGAGACCTCGGTCGTCTGGCGCAAGGTTCTCGACCGCACCGACGGCCCCAGCGGGCTCGTGCTCACCCGTCAGGCCGTTCCGGTCCTCGACCGTGAGAAGTACGCTCCCGCCTCCGAGGCTGCTCGTGGCGGCTATGTCCTCCTCGACACTGCCGACGAGCCCGAGGTCGCCATCCTCGCCAGCGGTTCCGAGGTCGCCATCGCGATCGCCGCTGCCGAGGAGCTGCAGGCCGCAGGCACCGCTGCACGCGTCATCTCGATGCCGTGCCAGGAGTGGTTCGACGCGCAGCCCGCGGACTACCGTGCAGCGGTCCTCCCCCGTGGCCTGAAGGCGCGTGTGAGCATCGAAGCCGCATCGGCGATGAGCTGGCACAAGTACCTCGGCGATGCCGGTCGTGCCGTGTCGATCGAGCACTTCGGTGCCTCTGCCGACTACGCGACCCTGTATGAGAAGTTCGGAATCACCCCGGCCGCGGTCGTTACTGCCGCCAAGGAATCGATCGCAGCGGCGAAGGCGGACGCATGAGCACCAATCTGACGAAGCTGAGCGAGCACGGTGTCTCCATCTGGCTCGATGATCTGTCACGGACTCGCCTCGAGTCCGGTGATCTGGCACGACTCATCGAGGACTCGAACGTCACCGGAGTGACGACGAATCCGACGATCTTCGCCAATGCCATCGCCGGATCCGACAGCTATGACTCCACGCTTGCCGAACTCGGCGCCGACAAGGTCACCGCCGATGAGGCGATCGAATCACTGACCACCTCGGATGTCGCAGCGGCCGCCCGACTCTTCCGCCCCGTCTATGACGCCACCAACGGCGACGACGGGCGGGTGTCGATCGAGGTCGCTCCCCCATTGGCACACGATGCCGAGGGTACAGTCGCGGCGGCGAAGGCCCTGTGGGAACGAGTCGGCGAACCCAATGCGATGATCAAGATCCCGGCGACCGAAGCCGGACTGCGTGCGATCTCTGAGACGATCGCCGCGGGCATCAGCGTCAACGTCACCCTGGTGTTCTCGCTCACTCGCTACCGCCACGTCGTCGAAGCGTTCCTCCAGGGGCTGGAGAAGGCTCGAGCGGCGGGACATGACCTCAGCCAGATCAAGTCGGTGGCCTCGATCTTTGTCTCTCGCGTGGACGCGGAAATCGACGCACGCTTGGATGGCCTCGATGATCCGGCCGGAGCTGAGCTCAAGGGCCGTGCAGGCATCGCGAACTGCGTCCTGGCCCATGAGATCCATTCGCAGCTGTTCACCTCCGAGCGGTTCCGGGTCCTCGAGCTTGCCGGTGCCACACCGCAGCGGCTGCTGTGGGCTTCGACCGGAGTCAAGAACCCCGACTACCCGGACACCATGTATGTCTCGGGGCTGGTGTCTGCGAACACCGTGAACACGATGCCAGAACCCACGATGCAGGCATTTGCCGATCACGGCGAGGTCACTGCCGAGATCTCGCCGGAGAACTACCGGGCCGCCGATGAGGTCTTCGACCGTTTGGCGCGGCTTGGAATCGACTATGCGGAGGTGATGACCGTGCTTGAGACTCAGGGACTTGAGAAGTTCGACGTCAGCTGGGCGGAGCTGCAGGAGACGATTCGCACAGCATTGGACCGGGCATGAGACTGCAGCACAGCGTCCCGGTCACCGAGGACTACGAAGCCGAAGCAGCTCGCCTCCTCGAATCACGTGTGCCCTCCCGCCTGGGTGCCAAAGATTCCACGTTGTTCACCGACGCCGTGGATACTGTGCAGCGCATGGGCTGGGTGGATCTGCCGCAGAGGGCTGCGCAGCTCGTCGACGAGATCGAATCTCTGCGCTCCCGGCTGGAGGCACAGGGACTGCGTTCCATCAGCCTGACCGGGATGGGCGGTTCGTCCCTGGCCCCTGAGGTTATGGCCGAGGCCGCCGGAGTCAGACTCGAAGTGGTCGACTCCACCGACCCTAACCAGGTCGCCGAGGCGATCGGGACCGATCTGTCCCACACCGTGCTCATCGTCGCGTCCAAGTCTGGAACGACGATCGAGACGGATGCGATCCGCCGAGCCTTCTCCGCGGCCTTCGAATCGGTGGGCATCGATCCCGCATCGCGCCTGATCGCGATCACCGATCCGGGTACAGAACTCGACGAATTGGCCACAGAGCAGGGCTTCCTGGCCACCTTCCACGCGGATCCGACGGTGGGAGGCCGCTACAGCGCATTGTCGGCCTTCGGTCTCGTCCCAGCAGGTCTCGCAGGCGTCGACATCCGCGCGATCGCAGACTCGGCGGCAGCGGCCGTCGACGGGTTCGCAGCCGATGCACCTGACAATCCCGCCCTGCAGTTCGGGACCTGGTTGGGCATCGGGCATGCCCGGGCGACAGAGAAGCTCGTGCTCGCGGAGACCACACCCGCATTGTCGGGATTGAGCAAATGGGTCGAGCAGCTCGTGGCCGAATCCCTGGGCAAGGACGGTCAGGGAATCCTGCCCGTCGTTGTCGACGGAACCGGCGACGTCGGCTTCTCTGATGCCCGAGCAGACGCCATGCTGTGCACCCTGGGTCCTGCCACCGACGTCACGGCGCCATCAGGCTTCGATTCCGACCTCGACGGTGACCTTGGCGAGCTGTTCGTGTTCTGGGAGTTCGCGACTGCCATTGCCGGATACAGCATTGGCGTCGACCCCTTCGACCAGCCGGATGTGGAGTCGGCGAAGGCACATGCCAGGCAGGCTCTCTCACAGGGCTCGTCGAGCGCACCCGCGCAGCCGGCGTTCCGCGAGGAGCAGATCGAAGTCTTCGGCGAGTTCGACGAAGCCACCGACCTCGTCGGTGCCATCGGCGAACTCTTTGCACAGGTCGATGAATACGGTTATGTCGGTGTGCAGGCGTTCCTCGACCGCATC
Organism: Brevibacterium sp. BDJS002; assembly: GCF_028201555.1. NCBI lineage: Bacteria > Bacillati > Actinomycetota > Actinomycetes > Micrococcales > Brevibacteriaceae > Brevibacterium > Brevibacterium sp. BDJS002. The sequence continues at coordinate 2,319,802 of NZ_CP116392.1, forward strand.
GCCGATGCCCATGCCGAGGACCTTCGCGCACTGGTCTCCCAGCATGCGGGTGTGCAGACCACATTCGGGTTCGGGCCTCGGTACCTGCATTCGACGGGTCAGTACCACAAAGGCGGCCACCCCAACGGTGTGTATCTGCAGATCACTGCGGATCCCCGGACGGATCTGCTGGTTCCCGGACGCCACTATGGCTTCACCGAACTGCAGCGGGCGCAGGCTCTCGGCGATGCCGCGGCATTGCAGGAGAAGGGCCGTCCCGTCCTCCGCGTTCATCTGCTCGACCGCGCACAGGGCCTCGAGCAGCTGGGTCGCGCGATCGCAGCTGTCGAGCCGAAACATCATTTCGGTGTCGACTGACTGACGACGGTCTCACCGACCGCCTAGTCAGCTGAAATCATCTGCTGACGACGAAGGACCCTGACCACATGGTCAGGGTCCTTCGTCGTATTACGTGGTTCGTGCTTCCAGTCAGACGCACTCAGGCATTGAAGCGGGTGATGAGACCCAGCAGAATGATGCATGCGCCCCAGATGATCGCCATCAGGGTCGTGAACCGGTTGAGGTTGCGCTCGGCGACACCCGAGGATCCCAGCGATGAGGACATGCCTCCACCGAACATGTCTGACATGCCTCCGCCCTTGCCTTTGTGCATGAGGATGAGGAGTGTCAGGAAGATGCTCGTGATGACGAGCAGCACGATGAGTATGATGTTGAGGATTTCCACGTCGAGAACTACCTATATTTCGTCAGAGGATGTCTTGGTCAGTCTACTTTGCCACTGCGGCCTTGCACAAAGCGGCGAAATCGGGCCCGTTGAGGCTCGCTCCCCCGACAAGTGCGCCGTCGACATCGTCGGATGCGAGGATCTCGGCGACGTTGTCGGTCTTGACCGAACCACCGTAGAGGATCCGCGTGCTCGACGCCAGTGCGGAACCGTACTTCTCTTCCAGGTGGGCTCGGATGGCCGCCGCCATCTCTGCAGCGTCGTCGGCCGTCGCGGTCTCCCCTGTGCCGATTGCCCAGACAGGTTCGTAGGCGATGACGATCCCTTCCAGCGCTGCCGAGTCGAAGCCGCTCAGGGATTCTTCGAGCTGCGTGAGGGTGAAGTCCACATGTGTCTTCTCCTGACGCTGTTCCAATGACTCGCCGATGCACAGGATGGGCGTGATGTCCTGAGCCAGCGCCGCCTTGACCTTGGCCGCGACGACGTCGTTGGTCTCATGATTGTTCGCCCGCCGTTCGCTGTGTCCGATCACGACGTAGGTGCAGCCGAGGCGGGACAGGAACGAAGCGGCGATCTCTCCGGTGTGAGCGCCTGGTTCGTACTGGGAGACGTCCTGTGCCCCGTAGGTCAGCCACAGTTTGTCGCCCTGGATGAGTGTCTGCACGGACCGGATGTCGGTGAACGGAGGAATCACGACGACGTCGCACTGTGTTCCGTCGAGTTTGGCGTCCTCGAGTGCCCAGGCAAGTTTCTGGACGCTCGAGATCGCTTCGAGGTGATCGTGGTTCATCTTCCAGTTGCCGGCCAGAAGTAGGGTGCGGTCGCTCATTGTCGTCTTCTTTCTCACGCGAGTGCTTCGAGTCCGGGCAGCGTCTTGCCTTCGAGGTATTCGAGGCTGGCGCCGCCACCGGTGGAGATATGGCCGAACTCGTCGTCGGCGAAGCCGAGCGTGCGCACGGCCGCTGCCGAGTCGCCGCCGCCGACGACGGTCAGACGTGCACTGTCAGATCCTGCCTGGTTCGTCAGTGCGGATGCGACGGCCTTGGTCCCGGCGGAGAAGGCCGGGAACTCGAATACTCCCATGGGGCCGTTCCAGAACACGGTGGTCGAGTTCGAGATGACGTCGGCGTATGCCTGCGCCGAGTCGGGCCCGATGTCGAGGCCCAGTCCCTGCGCACCGGCAGGCGTGGATTCGAGATCCGCGATCGGACACACCCAGTTCTCGGCCTCGGCTGCGAATGACGCGGCCATGACGATATCCGTGGGCAACACGATGTTCGCACCCCCGGCCTCGGCACGTTCGAGGTAGCCCTTGACGTCGTCGACGCGGTCCTTCTCCACGAGGCTGGACCCGATGTCGTGGCCGAGCGCGGCGAGGAAGGTGAAGACCATTCCCCCTCCGATGAGGAGGTTGTCAGCCCGATCGATGAGATTGTCGATGACGCCGAGCTTGTCGGACACCTTCGACCCGCCGAGGACGACGGTGAAGGGCGACTGCGGGGAGTTCAGCAGACGGTCGCTGACTTCGACCTCGGCCCGGACGAGAGATCCGGCGTAGTGGGGCAGCAGAGCCGCGATGTCGTAGACCGAGGCCTGCTTGCGGTGGACGACTCCGAAGCCGTCGGAGACGAAGTCGTCTGCCAGTTCGGCCAGCTGAGCGGCGAAGGCCTGCCGTTCGCTGTCGTCTTTGGAGGTCTCGCCCGGATTGAAGCGCAGGTTCTCGAGCAGGAGAACCTCACCGTCGGCCAATGCCGCTGCTTTGGTCCTTGCCTCCTCACCGACGGTGTCGGCGGCGAAGGCGACATCGCGGCCGATCGCCTTCGCGAGCTCGGGAGCCAGCGGATGCAGCGAGAACTGCGGGTCGGGTTCCCCCTTGGGTCGACCCAGGTGAGACATGACGATCACCCGCGCCCCCGCCTCGGCGAGGGCCTTGATCGTGCCGGCCGAGGCCAGGATGCGACCACGGTCGGTGATCGTGCCCTCATCCATCGGCACGTTCAGGTCACTGCGAACGAGGACCGTGCGGTGGGAGAAGATCTGCGGGTCGTCGTAAGTCCTCATTTGTTCCTTTCGCCGAGGATGTAGCTGACCATGTCCTTGAGGCGATTGGTGTAGCCCCATTCGTTGTCATACCAGGCCACGACCTTGATCTGGTTCCCAAGCGTCATCGTGAGCTGGGAATCCACGATCGCCGAGGCGGTGGTGCCGACGATGTCGGTCGACACCAGAGGTGCCGTGCTGTATTCGAGGTACGGCGAGGATTCCGCTGCCTTGGCCAAGATCTCGTTGACCTCTTCGGTCGTGGCGTTCTTCTTCGGGGTGAAGGTGAAGTCGATGATCGATCCGGCGGGGACGGGAACGCGGACTGCGAGGCCGTCGAGTTTGCCGGCCAGGTGCGGCATCACCTTGCCGACGGTGCGTGCGGCACCGGTCGTCGTCGGGACGATGTTCACGGCTGCGGCACGAGCACGACGCAGGTCCCGGTGGGGCCCGTCGACGAGCATCTGGTCACCGGTGTAGGCATGGACGGTGTTGAGCAGGCCGGATTCGACCCCAAGAGCGTCGTCGACGGCCTTGACGATGGTGGCCATGCAGTTCGTCGTGCAGGAGGCGTTGGAGACGACGGTGTGCTGGGCCGGGTCGAAGTCGGCTTCGTTGACGCCCATGACGAAGGTTCCGTCGACGTCCTTGCCCGGAGCCGAAAGCACAACGGTCTTCACGGTTCCACCGAGGTGGACCTCGGCTTGGTCGCGGCGGGTGAATCGTCCGGTGGACTCGACGACGAGTTCGACCTCGTGTGCCGACCAGTCGATCTCGGCTGGGTCGGCCTGGCTGAGCACGGAGATGGTGGTCCCATCGACGGTCAGTGTCTCGTCGCTGGCTTCGACGGTGTGGTCGAAGCGCGGCCACACGGAGTCATAGGCCAGCAGGTGGGCCAGTGTCTGTGTGTCGGTGAGGTCATTGATGGCCACGACTTGGAAGTCGGAGCCGGGTTCGAGGGATAGACGGTACAGGGCACGACCGATGCGGCCGAAGCCGTTGATGGCGATTCGTCTCATGACTCGATCTTAACGATCTTCGAGCATTTCCGGGGTGAGACTGGCCTCTGTGCCGGGAATTCCCAGATCTTCGGCATGTTTGTCGGCGGTGGACAGCAGGCGGCGGATACGACCGGCCACGGCATCTTTGGTCATCGGCGGATCGGCCAGTTGACCCAGTTCCTCCAAGGATGCCTGCTTGTGCGTCACGCGCAGCTGGCCGGCATAGCGCAGGTGTTCGGGAACCTCGTCGCCGAGGATCTCCAGGGCACGTTCGACTCTGGCTCCGGCCGCGACTGCGGCGCGGGCTGAGCGTCGCAGGTTCGCGTCGTCGAAGTTGGCCAGTCGGTTCGCTGTGGCGCGGACCTCGCGCCGCATCCGACGTTCTTCCCACACGAGCACGGCGCTGTGGGACCCCATGCGGGTCAGCAGTGCGGCAATGTCGTCGCCATCGCGGATGACGACACGGTCGACTCCGCGCACTTCGCGGGCCTTGGCGCTCAGTCCCAGGCGCCGAGCGGCACCGACGAGAGCAAGTGCTGCCTCTGGGCCGGGGCAGGTGACCTCCAGTGCGGAGGAGCGCCCGGGTTCGGTCAATGATCCGTGGGCGAGGAATGCGCCGCGCCAGGCGGCTTCGGCATCGGCGACGGACCCGTTGACGATCGCTGAGGGCAGGCCGCGGACGGGACGTCCGCGGTTGTCCACGAGACCGGTCTGGCGGGCCAGGGCACCGCCGTCACGGGTGACGCGTAGGAGGTAGCGGTTGGAACGGCGGATTCCGGCGGCGTTGATGACGACGATGTCGGCATATTGGCCGTAGAGGTCCTTGATCTCGCTGCGGAGACGTTTGGCCGCCTGCGCGGTGTCGAGTTCGGCTTCGAGGACGATCGACCCGTTGACGAGGTGGAGTGCAGAGGAGAAACGGAAGATCGCAGACACTTCGGCTTTGCGAGCAGAAGTGCGGGTGATCTTCACCCGTGCCAACTCATCCTTGACCTGAGCGGTCAGTGCCATTGTTCGTCCTCCTGCAACTGAATTGGTTACCACTGCTCGTCCACGCCGATCCCGGCGTCCACCAACATGTCACGGTAACACGCGGCGAGCTTGAGGCTGTCATGCTGTCCTGCCCGGCGAGAGTGCAGTGGACGGGCCCAGAGTTTGGCATTGAACATCTCCCTGGCGCACCGCTCAAGCTCAGGTTCTGCAAGGGTTGCCGCCTCGTCGACGAGCACATAGCTCAGCTCGAGGGAAGGGGCATGCCTGTGCAGTGACATGAGGTGCTCGCTGAGACTGAGATCTCTCGTTTCTCCGTCGCTGGACCCGAGATTCAAGGTGAGGGACTTCACTGCAGAGGATCGTTCGATGGCAGCGGCGAGGGATGGAACCAGGAGATGCGGCATCACCGAGGTGTACCAGGATCCGGGGCCGAGGTTGAGCACATCGGCTTCGGCGACGGCTTCGATCGTTTCGTGTCGTGCCGGTGGGTCGGGTGGATCGAGCCGCACGGTCTCAACGTGGCCGAGGGTGGAGGCGAGCACGGACTGCCCGCGCACGACCTGGAAGGATCCGGGGAACTTCACATCGGCTTCGATCGTCAGCGGGACCGATGACATCGGCAGAACTCGACCGTGGGCGCGCAGAAGCTTGGCCATCCAGTCGAGGCCGGCGACGTGGTCGCCGTGGATCTGCCACAGGGCGGAGATGAGCAGGTTGCCCACGGAATGTCCGCTGAGCTCACCGTCGGAATCGAAGCGGTGCTGGATCACATCGCGCCAGGTCTTGCCCCAGTTCCCGTCATCGCAGAGGGCTGCCAATGCCATGCGCAGGTCTCCAGGGGGCAGACCACCGAGTTCGTCGCGGAGCCGACCGGAGGAGCCTCCGTCATCGGCCACCGTGACGACTGCGGTCAGCGACTCGGTGAGCAGACGGAACGCACGCAGGGCGGCGTAGAGGCCGTGTCCTCCGCCGAAGGAGACGATCTTGGGTCCCTTGTCCTTGACGGAGGGGATGATCTGAGGGAGATCCTCGGTCTCCATCTCACTCTCTCCCCAGATCGCGGTGGCGCACTGTGACCGGAATGCCGGTCTGCGCGGCGAGGCTCTTGGCGACACGTTCGCTGATCGCGACCGAACGGTGCTTGCCGCCGGTGCAGCCGATGCCGATCATCGCGTAGCCACGGCCTTCGTGGAGGTAGCCCTGCGAGACGGTGTCCAAGGTCGCGGTGTAGCGTTCGATGAATTCTTCCGCGCCGTTCTGTCCCAGCACGAAGTCCGCGACATCGGAGTCCAGCCCGTTGTTGCCACGCAGGTGCGGGATCCAATAGGGGTTGGGCAGGAAACGGACATCGGCGACGTGGTCAGCATCCTTCGGCAGCCCGTATTTGAAGCCGAAGCTCATCACGGTCAGGCGCAGCAGCGGGGTGTCGATGGTGCTGAAGCGTTTGCGTACCTGAGCCGAGAGCTGGTGAACGTTGAGTTCCGAGGTGTCGATGATGATGTCGGCACGGTGTTTGAGGGATTCGAGTGCCGAGCGTTCACCTTCGATGCCTTCCAGCAGCGTGCCCTCGCCCTGGAGCGGGTGCGGCCTGCGCGTTGATTCGAAGCGCCGGACGAGGACCTCGTCGGCGGCATCGAGATAGAGGATGCGCAGCGAGAGACCCTGATCGATGAAGTCGCTGATCGTCTCTTCGAGTTCTGTGTACTTCGCTCGGCCCTTCGAATCAGTGACGATGGCGATCTTCGGCACCGCCCCGTCTGCACGGGCGACGAGTTCGACGAGGGTGCGCATCATCTGCGGCGGCAGGTTGTCGACGACGTACCAGTCCATGTCCTCAAGCACGTTGGCCACGGTGGTCCGTCCTGCTCCGGACATTCCGGTCACGAGGACGACCTCGATGGGATGGTCGGCACCGATTGATTCGGCCTGCGTACTCACACGTCCTCCTGGGGCTGCGCGGTTGAAGACAGCTGTCGAGGACTACTCTAGATCAGTTGACTGCTGGAGGGCTCAGCGCCGGCCAAACTGTCACTCGGCCAGGGCCGCGGCAACCTTCTCTGCGAGGGCCTGGCCGATGCCCTTGACCTCGCACAGCTCTTCGATGCTGGCTGCCCGCACCTTCTTCACCGAGCCGAAGTGGCGCAGCAGTGCGGTCCGTTTGGATTCGCCCAATCCGGAGATGTCGTCGAGGACGGAACTCGTCATCGCCTTCGCCCGCTTCGAGCGGTGGTAGCTGATGGCGAAGCGGTGCGCCTCGTCGCGCAGGCGCTGCATGAGGAACAGGCCTTCGGAGTTGCGGGGCAGGATGACGGGGAACGGATCCTCGGGAACCCAGACCTCCTCAAGACGCTTGGCCAGACCTACCACCGAGATGTCGACGATGCCCAGGTCGTGCAGTGCTCGAGTCGCCGCCGCCACCTGTGGACCGGCACCGTCGACGACGAGGAGGCTGGGGCGGTACCCGAAACGTTCGTCGGGTTCATCGGAGCTCATCTGCTCGAGGTAGCGACTGAACCGACGTGAGACGACGTCGTACATCGACGCCGTGTCATCGGTGGCAGCCTCACCGTGGATGGCGAAGTGACGGTAGTCGCGCTTCTTCACCAGCCCGTCTTCGAACACCACGAGGGAGGCGACGACATTGGATCCTTGGGTGTGGGAGATGTCGATGCATTCGATGCGCAGAGGGGCCTCAGGCAGCGACAGGTATTCCTGGATCTCTTTGAGTGCCGTGCTCCGGGTGGTCAGATCGGAGGAGCGTTTGAGCTTGTGCTGGAGCAGGGCCTCCTTCGCGTTCTTCGCGACGGTCTCAAGTACGGCCTTCTTCTCTCCGCGTTCCGGGACTCGGACGGTGACCCGGGAGCCGCGCTGTTCGCTCAGCCAGCTCTCGAGTGATTCGATATCGGCGGGGACGGTGTCGACGAGGATCTCGCGGGGAATCGCGTCCGCGTCGAGACCTGTGTACGCCTGGCGGAGGTAGTCGGTGGTGAGTTCGGCGGGGCTGTGATCGTCGGAGCGTTCGATGATCCATCCGCGCTGACCGCGGATGCGGCCCTGCCGGACGTGGAAGACCTGCACCGAGGCTTCGAGCTCCTCGGTGACGAGCGCGAACACATCGCAGTCGGCGTTGACGGAGAGGACCACAGCCGACTTGTCGAGGACCTTCTGCAGTGCGGTGATCTCGTCTCGCAGGCGTGCCGCCCGTTCGTAGTCGAGTTCCTCTGCGGCCGAGGCCATCTCCTTCTGCCGGTAGCTGATGAATCGCCCGGTGTTGCCGGACATGAAGTCGGAGATGCTGCGCGCCAGGTCCTTATGACCTTCCACGCTGATCTGCCCCACGCAGGGGGCTGCACATTTGTCGATGTAGCCCAGCAGGCAGGGTCGGCCGCTGCGTTCGGCGCGTCTGTACACCCCGGCGGTGCAGGTGCGCATCGGGAAGGCACGCAGCAGCAGGTCGAGTGTGTCCTTGATCGCCCACACCTGGGCGAAGGGACCGAAGTACTTGACTCCCTTGCGGCGCTTTCCGCGGGTGATGAAGGCCCGGGGAACCTCATCGTTCATTGTGATCGCCAAGTACGGGTAGGACTTGTCGTCGCGGAACATGACGTTGAACCGCGGGTTGAATTCGTTGATCCACGTCCACTCGAGCTGCAGCGCCTCGACCTCGGTGTCGACGACAGTCCATTCCACAGAGGCTGCGGTGTGGACCATCGTCGAGGTGCGCGGGTGCAGTTGGGCAGGGTTCGAGAAGTACGAGTTCAACCGGTTGCGGAGGTTCTTCGCCTTCCCGACATAGATCACCCGCCGGTCGGGGTCGCGGAACTTGTAGACCCCCGCCGAGGTTGGAATGCTGCCCGTGGCCGGGCGGTAGGATGCTGGGTCAGCCATCGAGCATCGCTTTGAGGAACCGTCCCGTGTGGCTCTTCTTGTTGCCGGCCACCTCTTCTGGTGTGCCCTGGGCGATGATCTTTCCACCGCCTCGTCCGCCTTCGGGACCCAGGTCGATGACGTGGTCGGCGTTGCCGATGACATCGAGGTTGTGTTCGATGACGATGACGGTGTTGCCCTTGTCGACGAGTCCCTGCAGGACATGCAGCAGCTTCGAGATGTCTTCGAAGTGCAGGCCCGTGGTCGGTTCGTCAAGGACGTAGGCGGTGCGCCCGCGGGAGCGCTTCTGGAGTTCGGCTGCGAGTTTCACACGCTGGGCTTCGCCACCGGAGAGCGTGGTCGCCGGCTGACCCAGACGGACATAGCCCAGGCCGACCTCGACCAGTGTGTTGAGGTGACGGGAGATCGCGGGGATCGCGGCGAAGAATTCAGCGCCCTGCTCGATGGGCATCTCCAGCACCTCGGCGATGGATTTGCCCTTGAAGGTGACTTCAAGAGTTTCCCGGTTGTATCGGGCTCCCCCGCAGACCTCACAGGTGACGTAGACGTCGGGCAGGAAGTTCATCTCGATCTTGATCGTCCCGTCGCCGCTGCAGTTCTCGCAGCGTCCGCCCTTGACGTTGAAGGAGAACCGGCCCGGCTGATAGCCGCGGATCTTCGCCGATTCGGTCTCGGCGAACAGGCGCCGGATGCGGTCGAAGACGCCCGTGTAGGTCGCCGGGTTCGATCGCGGGGTGCGACCGATCGGCGACTGGTCGACGTGGACGACCTTGTCGAGGTTGTCCAGTCCGGTGACCCGCTTGTGCCGACCCGGCACCCGCGAGGCACCGTTGAGGACGTTGGCCATCTGGGTGTAGAGGATCTCGTTGACCAGTGTCGACTTGCCGGAGCCGGAAACGCCGGTGACGGCGGTGAGCACCCCGAGCGGGAACGAGACGGAGACATCGCGAAGATTGTTTTCGACGGCCTTCTCAACTGTGACGACACGGTCCTTGTCCACCGGCCGACGGGTCGTGGGAACCTGGATCGACCTGCGACCGGCGAGGTAGTCGCCGGTGATGGAGCGGTCTGCGTCCTTGAGCCCGGGAACCGGGCCTGAGTAGATGACCTCTCCCCCGTGCTCGCCCGCCCCAGGACCGATGTCGACGATCCAGTCCGCCGAGGCGATGGTGTCCTCATCGTGTTCGACGACGATGAGGGTGTTGCCGAGTTCTTTGAGCTTGTTCAGAGTCTCGATGAGGCGCCTGTTGTCGCGCTGGTGGAGACCGATCGAGGGTTCGTCGAGGACGTAGAGGACCCCGACGAGGCCCGAACCGATCTGCGTGGCCAAGCGGATGCGCTGGGCCTCACCGCCGGACAGGGAGCCGGCAGGGCGGTCGAGGCTGAGGTAATCGAGTCCGACATCGAGGAGGAAGCCGAGTCGGGCGTTGATCTCCTTCATCACCTGAGCTGCGACTGCTGCGTCACGGGAGTCCAGTTCCAGCTGCGAGAGGAACTCCGCGGATTCGTCGAGAGCGAGCTCCGAGACCTCGGCGATCGACTTTCCGCCGACCTTGACCGCCAGGATCTCCGGTTTGAGGCGGGCTCCGTTGCAGCTGGCACAGGGGATCTCACGCATATAGGACTCATAGCGTTCCCGCGACCAGTCGGACTCGGTTTCCTCGTGTTTGCGCTGGATGTACTGGTAGACGCCTTCGAACCCGGTTGAGTAGGTGCGTTCGCGGCCGAAGCGGTTCTTGTATTTGACGTGGACCTTGTAGTCCTTGCCGGTCAGGATCGCTGACTTGTCCGCCTTCGACAGGTCCTTCCACGCGGTCTTCATGTCGAAACCGAGTTCGTCTCCGAGACCCTTGAGGAGTCGGTTGAAGTACTTCGTGACCTGTTTGCCGCCGGCCCACGGGGCGATTGCTCCCTGACCGAGGCTGAGGTCCTCATCGGGGACGACGAGTGTCTCATCGACCTGCAGTCGAGTGCCGATGCCGTCACAGGTCGGGCAGGCGCCGAAGGGTGAGTTGAATGAGAAGGTCCGCGGCTCGATCTCGTCGATGGCCAGGGCGTGCTCATTCGGGCACGACATGTGCTCAGAGAACGTCCGAGTGATGCCTTCGTCGACCATTTCGACATCCATGCGGCCGTCGGCAAGACCGAGTGCCGTCTCGACGGAGTCGGTCAGGCGCGGGCGCAGTCCCGACTTCGCCACCAGACGGTCGACGACGACGGAGATCGTGTGCTTGTACTGCTTTTCCAATGTGGGTGGTTCGCTGAGGCTGATCTGCTCACCATCGACGATGGCGCGGGCGAATCCCTTGGCCTGCAGCTCGGTGAAGAGGTCGACGAACTCGCCCTTCCGGGACCTCACGATCGGCGCCAGGACGAGGAACTTCGTCCTCTCCTCGAGTTCGAGCAGCTGATCAACGATCTGCTGTGGGGTCTGTTTGGTGATGATCTCACCGCACACGGGACAGTGCGGCACACCGATCCGAGCCCACAGGAGGCGCAGGAAGTCATACACCTCGGTGATGGTGCCGACCGTGGATCGCGGGTTGCGGGACGTCGACTTCTGATCGATCGACACCGCCGGTGACAGGCCCTCGATGAAATCGACGTCGGGCTTGTCCATCTGGCCCAGGAACATGCGGGCGTAGGAGGACAGGGACTCGACGTAACGGCGCTGCCCCTCGGCGAAGATCGTGTCGAAGGCCAAGGAGGACTTCCCCGACCCCGAGAGACCTGTGAAGACGACCATGGAGTCGCGGGGCAGGGCGATCTCCACATTCTTGAGGTTGTGGGCGCGCGCGCCCTTGACCCACAGAGTGTCGAGATGTGACACGCCTGCAGACTGCTCACCGCTGTTAGTTTTCATCACCTGTCCACTGTATTACTCGGCACTGACATTGCTTGAATGGGGACGGGCACTGATCTCTCCGACCGCGAGGATTCGGAGCACGATGTCTCCGGCTTCATCACTCGCGGGCACATCCACCTCGGCGTCGATGGCCCAGTCCCTGTTGTCATCGGGATCGGCCAAGGTCTGTCGGACGGTCCACGTCTGTGAACCAGGTTCGATCGAGATATATTCCTTGCCTCTGGCCTTCCCGTCGGTGAGGAGGTCGCCGTATTCCTCGTAGAAGTCTTCGATCGCGTCCTCCCAGGCTGTGGCGTCGAAGCCGTCCTCGGCATCGAGGCGGCCCAGCTCTGCGTAGTCGGCGCGTTCGGCCAGCAGCACCCGGTGGAACAAGGCGTTGCGGACCTCGGCGGTGAAGACCTTCACATTGTCGGAGAACTTGCGGTCGAGGTCGGGCAGCTCCTCGTCGGCGAAATCAGTCGGGGACAGACCCTGCAGGGTCCGCCATTCGTCGAGCAGGGATGAGTCGGTTCTCGCGATCGTCTCCCCCAGCCATTCGATGATGGTTGAGAGCTCCTCATTCCTGTCGTCGGCGGGAACATTGTGCGTCAGTGCGCGGAAGACATCGGTGAGGTAGCGCAGGAGGCTGCCTTCGACCCGAGTGAGACTGTAATAGCTGACGAACTGGGTGAAGCCCATCGCCTGTTCGATCATGTCGCGCACGATCGACTTCGGTTCGAAGTTCCCGGCACGCAGCCACGGGTGGGCCTCGATGAAGTGTTCGAACGCGGGGTCGAGGATCTCTGCCAGCGGCTTCGGTCCTTCGATCTCGTCGAGTATCGCCATGCGTTCCGGGTATTCGAGACCGTCGGCCTTGAGCTCGGCCAAGGTGTCCTTCTTGATCCTGTCGAGTTGGCCCTTGAGGACGGGGAATGGCACCGGTGTGGTGGATTCGACGAGGGAGACCACGTCGAGGGCGTAGGTCTCCGCTTCCGGCTCGAGCATTTCGAGTGTTGCGAGCACGAAGGGTGCCAGCGGCTGGTTGAGCGCGAACTGCGGTCCCAGATCCGTGGTCGGGACCAGTTCGCCGTCCCTGACTTCGATGAGTCCGGCGTCGATGAGTGAGCGCCCGATTCTCAGGGCTGTGAGTTTGAGGTCGAGGTGACGTTCCCGGCTTTCGTGGGTCTTGTCGATGAAGCGGCTGATCGTGGACACGTCCGACCCCGGGCGGGCGACGAGGTTGAGGATCGTCGAATGGTCGATCTTCATGCGTGAGCGCAGGGATTCCGCCTGGGACTCGATGAGCTTGGTGAAGGTCTCCTCGGACCACCCGACGAACCCGGCCGGTGCGGACTTCTTCTTGACCTTCTTCTTTTTCTTGTCTGTGTTGGCCGCTTTGGCTTCTGCCCGCATGTTCTCGATGACATGCTCGGGCGCCTGTGCGATGACGTAGCCGCGGGTGTCGAATCCGGCGCGTCCGGCACGGCCTGCCAGCTGTTGGAATTCGCGGACGCTGAGTTTGCGCATCTTCCGGCCGTCGAACTTCGTCAGCCCTGTCAGCAGTACGGAGCGGATGGGAACGTTGATGCCGACGCCGAGCGTATCGGTGCCGGAGATGACGAGCAGCAGCCCCTTGAGTGCGAGCTGTTCGACCAGCCTGCGGTATTTGGGCAGCATGCCTGCGTGGTGGACGCCGACGCCGTGCAGGAGGAGCTTGCGCAGGCTCTGCCCGAATCCCTTCGCGAAGGTGAAGCCCTTGATGGCTGCCGCGATCGCAGCTTTCTGCTCCTTCGATGCGAGATCGACGGACAGCAGGCCGGTGGCGAGGTCGATGGCCCCGGCCTGTGAGTAGGACACGACGTAGACGGGGGCCTTGTCGTTGCGCACGAGTGAGCGCAGGGTGTCGGAGAGGGTCTCGGTGGAGTATTCGTAATCGAGAGGAACCGGTCGAGTCGCCGAGGTGACGACGGAGCTGTCGCGACCGGTGGTGTCTTCCATGGTGCGACAGATTTCACTCGTATCGCCCAGTGTGGCCGACATGAGCACGAACTGTGCCTGGGGCATCTCGAGGAGAGGAACCTGCCACGCCCACCCGCGTGAGGGGTCGGCGACATAGTGGAATTCGTCCATGACGACCATGCCCGCGTCGACCAGTCCGCCTTCGCGCAGAGCCTGGTTGGCCAGGATCTCTGCCGTCGCGCAGATGACGGGGGCATCCCCGTTGACCGTGGAGTCGCCGGTGATCATACCGACGTTCTCAGCGCCGAAGGCGTCGATGAGGGAGAAGAACTTCTCACTCACCAGAGCCTTGAGCGGGGCCGTGTAGTAGGCACGGATCCCACGGGTGAATGATTGGTAGAGAGCGAACAGAGCCACGAGGGACTTGCCCGAACCTGTGGGGGTGGCCACGATCGTGTTGTCCCCGGCCAGGATATTGAGGATGGCTTCGTCCTGAGCAGGGTACGGTTCGATTCCCAGCTCCTGGCAGTAACTGCCGAAGGCCTCGTACACTGCGTCTTCATCAGCGAATTCCGCTGGGATCTCCTGCAATCGCACCACAACTATGCACAGACCTTTCCGTTTAGACTGATGTCCATCCTATTGATCGAACCTCAGGAGTTTCAGATGCCGGTTTTCGCTGTCAACTATGTCTATGGTCCAGATACTGACACCCGGATGGAATCACGGCCCGCCCATCGTGCGTGGCAGTCCGAACTGTACGAAGCCGGAACCGTTCTGGCTTCAGGACCTCTGGACAATGATCCGGCCCCCGGCGGTCTTCTGCTGATGCAGGCTGCGAGCCGTGAGGACATCGAAGCTCATCTGGCCAAAGACCCCTATGCCTCCGTCGGTGTGATCGACGAGACGATCGTTCGGGAGTGGACACCGGTCTTCGGCCCATTCTCCCAAGCCTGAGGCTGTTCTCGGCAAGCTGGCCGCCAGGCCCTCTTGCCCATGTGCGCGGGTGCTCTCCCGAGGGAGGTCACCCGCGCACAGTCGCATCTGCTGCGAGAAGGAACAGCCGCTCAGTCCTGCGAGTCGTCTGAGTCCTCGGCATTCGTGCTGCGGATGGGGATGCCTTCCTTCTTCATCTTCGCCAGGGAGGCGAGTGTCGCCACAGCCATGGCGACCACGATGAAGCTCAACGACAGCCACGTCGGCACCTCAGGGATGTTGCTGCCCCAGGACAGGAACTCCCAGCCCGACTCGTGCAGAGCATGGATGAAGAGTTTGACGCCGATGAAGGCAAGGATCGCCGCAATTCCGTAGTGGAGGTAGACGAGCTTGTCGACGAGGCCTCCGAGCAGGAAGTAGAGCTGACGCAGCCCCATCAGTGCGAACACGTTGGCCGTGAAGACCAGGAACGTATTCTGTGTGACTCCGAAGATCGCTGGAATCGAGTCCAGCGCGAACATGATGTCTGTGGATCCGATCGCGATGAAGACGATGAACATGGGCGTCCAGTACTTCTTGCCTTCGATCGTCACGCGCAGGCTGTTGCCGTGGTATTCGTCGACGACGTTGATCCGTTTGCGCAGAAGGCGGATGAGCCCGTTCTCTCCATCGCCTTCGTCCTCATCACTGAATGCCTGCCTGTAGGCGACGATGAGGAGGAAGATGCCGAAGATGAAGAAGACCTCGACGAATGCGGTGATGATCGCAGAACCGGCCAGGATGAAGATGCCGCGGAAGACGATGGCGATGATGATGCCCACCATGAGGACTTCCTGCTGATACTTCCGCGGAACCGAGAAGCTGCCCATGATGATGATGAACACGAACAGGTTGTCGATGCTCAACGAGTATTCGAGCAGCCAGCCGGTGAGGAATTCGCTGCCGTGTGTGGCGTCTCCGATGGCGAAGAGCGCACCGGCGAAGATGATGGCGAGGCCGACGTAGAAGGCGACCCAGATGCCGGCTTCCTTCATCGAAGGAGTGTGGGGGCGCTTGATGACGAGAAGGAGATCGAAGACGAGGATGGCGACGACGACGATGCCCGATGTGATCATGAACCACGGGGGAATGGCGGATTCACCCCCAGCTGCGGCTTGACCGCCTGCTGCGAGTGTGGAGGACAGGATATCCATGAATGCCTTTCAAAGGTGTCGGGAGTGTATCCGTGCCGAAAGTCTCTCCCACGCTAAGTCCACTGCAGCAGTGGCGGCGTGCGCTCCGCGCCCGGACCCTCTGTGGGATCGTGATGACGAGCACGGATGGACGGGATACTCCCTTTCGCCAGCCTTACCAGTATAGTCGCGTGGCTGCTCGTGCACTTGCACGCGGGTCGAATCAGGCGTGCCCGGCCTGCTTCATCTGCCGCAGCTCCTGCTTGAGATCCGAGAGTTCGTCTCTCAGCCGTGCGGCGAGCTCGAACTGGAGCTCCGCTGCGGCTGTGTGCATCTGCGAGGTCAGGGACTCGATGAGTTCGGTCAGGTCAGCAGCAGGTGGGCGCAGCGATCCCGACTTTCCTGCGGCCTGGCGCTGTTCATCGGTCAGCGTCGAGTTGTATCCGCGTTTGCCCTTGCCGTAGTCGAATTCGGTGAGGAGCTCACGCGTGTCTGCGTCCTCGCGCTGCAGGCGTTCGGTGATGTCCGCGATCTTCTTGACCAGCGGCATGGGGTCGATGCCGTGTTCCTTATTGTGAGCAACCTGTATTTCACGTCGGCGATCAGTCTCGTCGATGGCCTCTCGCATCGACCGGGTGATCGTGTCGGCGTACATATGCACCTGGCCGTTGATATTTCGAGCCGCGCGACCAATCGTCTGAATCAGCGAAGTCGCCGAACGCAGGAAGCCTTCCTTGTCGGCGTCGAGGATGGCCACCAGGGAGACTTCGGGCAGGTCGAGACCCTCACGCAGAAGGTTGATGCCCACGAGCACGTCGAACTCTCCGGCCCGCAGCTCGGTCAGGAGTTCGACTCGGCGCAGAGTGTCGACGTCGGAGTGAAGGTACTGAACGCGCACATCGTGTTCGAGGAGATAGTCCGTGAGGTCCTCGGCCATCTTCTTCGTCAACGTGGTGACTAGGACTCTCTCCTGGGCATCGACGCGGGTTCTGATCTCGTCGAGCAGATCGTCGATCTGTCCCTTCGTTGGTTTGACGACGATCTCCGGATCGACCAGGCCTGTGGGTCGGATGATCTGCTGGACATAGCCGTTCGCGTTGCCCAGTTCGAAATTGCCCGGGGTCGCGGACAGATACACGGCCTGCCCGATGCGTTCACGGAACTCGTCGAATTTCAGGGGACGGTTGTCCATCGCACTGGGCAGGCGGAAACCGTGTTCGACCAGGGTGCGTTTGCGCGACATGTCGCCCTCGTACATGCCGCCGATCTGGGGCACCGTCACATGGGACTCGTCGACGACGAGGAGGAAGTCTTCGGGGAAGTAGTCGAGCAGACAGTTCGGTGCCGATCCGGCGGGGCGTCCGTCGATGTGGCGGGAGTAGTTCTCAATGCCGGAGGTGAAGCCCATGGACTCCATCATCTCGAGGTCGTAGGTGGTGCGCATCTTCAGGCGCTGTGCCTCGAGGAGCTTGTTCTGTGATTCGAATTCGCTCAGCCGCTTCTGCAGCTCGTCCTCGATCTCACTGACGGCCCGACCCATCCGATTCTCACCGGCGACATAGTGCGAGGCGGGGAAGACGTGGATGGTCTCCTCCTCACGGACGATCTCACCGGTCAGCGGGTGCAGCGTCTGCAGGGATTCGATCTCATCGCCGAAGAACTCGATGCGCAGGGCCAGCTCCTCATACTGCGGGATGATCTCGACCGTATCGCCCCTGACCCGGAAGGTTCCGCGAGTGAACGCCATATCGTTGCGGGCGTACTGCATCGACACGAAGCGTTTGAGCAGTTCGTCACGGTCACACTGCTCGCCTCTCTGCAGCGTCACCATCCGGTCGACATATTCCTCCGGTGTGCCCAGACCATAGATGCAGGACACGGTCGAGACCACGACGACGTCACGCCGAGTCAGCAGGGAGTTCGTTGCGGAGTGGCGCAGCCGCTCGACCTCGTCGTTGACCGAGGAGTCCTTCTCGATGAAGGTGTCGGTCTGAGGAACGTAGGCTTCAGGCTGGTAGTAGTCGTAGTAGGAGACGAAGTACTCAACGGCGTTGTTGGGCAACAGCTGTCGGAACTCGTTGGCCAGCTGCGCGGCCAGGGTCTTGTTCGGCGCCATGATCAGCGTCGGGCGCTGCACCTGTTCGATCAGCCAGGCTGTGGTCGCGGACTTGCCTGTACCGGTGGCACCCAGGAGAACAATGTCCCGCTCCCCCTGATCGAGGCGTTCGGAGATCTCGGTGATCGCCGTGGGCTGATCACCGGATGGGGAGTATTCGGACACGACTTCGAACGGGGCGACTGTGCGCGTGACATCAGGCCGGTGGCCGATGGCTGGAAGGGGACGTTCTGAGCTCATGGTCCAACCCTAGCCCCCGCCCATGACACAGTGAATTGTTGGGACGAGACTCCGGTGTGCGCTGTTCAGTCGAAGCTGGCTGGGACGAGCTGTCGGCGCATCGTGAGGAAGTAGGGTTCCTTCGCCTCCGCATAGCCGTGGGAGTCTCCATGATCGGCATGTTCGTGGGCCAGAGCTCGTTTCAGCTGCTCATACCTGCGTCGTTCGCTCTCGTCGCTGCTCAGGAGCTCAACGAACTTCCGTGCGAAGGCGGCGCCGACGGAATCCGTCGTTCGGACGTGGAGGTTGACTGCCTGGCCCGGGTCCGTGTTCGCGTGAAATCGTTTGGCCTCCTGCTGCCCCTCGCCGAGGTTGTCGACCGAATCCTGGCCGGGAAATCCCAGCTCCGCCAAGCGGTCGGACAGATCACGTGCAACGTCGAGATCGGAGACGAGGAGCTGCAGATCGATGATGTCCTTCGCGGCGAGATCGGGCACCGCTGTTGATCCGATGTGATCGATGCGGAAATGATCGCCGAGACCGTGGTGGAGTTTGGCGATGATCCGCTGTGCCTGCAGCGACCAGTCGTGGCCAACGGGCTCGACGAGTTCGGCCGGTCCGCGCTGGGCACGTTTCCGTTTGGCCAGATTGGCCGCAAACGGGAGGATCCGGTCTTCGACCAGCCGGGCGACGGTGTCCCGGGTGTCGCTGACCTCTCCTGCGTTGTCGATGATGACGTCGCAGACCGCGTAGCGCTGTTCATCGGTGGCCTGGCGGGCGATGCGTGACTGGGCATCGGCGCGGTCCATGCCTCGGGCGCTCATCAGCCGCTGCAGTCGAAGTTCGGCTGGCACATCGACGAGGAGGTTGAGGTGGTAGGACGGGGTCATCCCGTTCTCGACGAGAAGGGGAACATCGTGGACGACCACCTCGGCGTCGGCATGTTCGGCGAAGTGATCGATCGTGCGATCGCGGATAGCTGGATGCATGAGGGCATTGAGTGCAGCGGTCGACTCTTCGTCCCCGAAGGCCGCGGCCGCCAGCTGAGCTCGGTCGAGTCCCCCATCGTCGGCGATGACGTCCTCACCGAACCGCTGGGCGAGCTGAGCCAGCAGCGGCTCTCCCGGTGCGACGACTTCACGCGCGATCTTGTCGGCGTCGATGATGGCCGCGCCATGGTCGGCGAGGATCTTGGAGACGGTTGACTTCCCGGCACCGATGCCGCCGGTGAGACCTATTTTCAACATGCCTTCAGCCTAGCGATATGACCCGGCGCTAGCGATTCAGCGGGTAGACGAGAACACCCTCGTCATCGAACATCGGCTCGCCGAGGCTCGAGTTGAGGAAGTCTTCGTAGTCACCGGGTTCGCCGGGCAGCAGTGGGGCATCAGGGGCGAGTATCACATAGTCGACTCCCGAGGCGCGCAGCTCGTCGACGGCGGCACGGACTTCGGCGCTGTCGGGGTCGGGGAAGGGTGCGCCGGCGAAGACCGTGTCGTAGAGGACCTCGTCGAGAGCGTCTTCGGGGGCCGCATAGGTGACGTCCGACTCCGGGCTCGAGCCGATGAAGTACCCGCCGGTCTCCCGGTAGTGAAAGCCGCTCACGGCCTGCCACACCATGGCCTCATCGGCATGCGGTTCGGCCCAGGCCAGGGGGCGCGGCACGGTCTTGACCACGGACCCGGCGGGGACCACCTCGGTGATGGACTCGGTGTAGAAGTCCGGCACGTAGACCTCTCGCGAGGTCTGCACCCCGGGGACCACGACCACCGCGGAGATGACGAGCAGTCCCAGCAGCGCCTGGGCTCGGCGCCTTCGGATATTCTCCAGGGCCCATTGCAGCCCGCAGCCGAGGATCGCGAACAGGGCGATCGTCGAATGCAGGACCAGGCGCATGGGCAGAATGTTGTTGAGCACGGGGATCGCTTCGATCAGCGCGAAGGGACCGACCCCGGATACGACCGTCCCGTTGAGGAGGACGGGTGAGCCCAGTGAAAGGACGAAGACCACGAACCCCGTCGCCGAGGCGATGGCCAGGATCGTCTTATACCTTCGACTGCGGATCAGGCAGATGACGATGATGACGGCGGCGATGAGCGCGGGAATGCCGACATAGGCTCCGAGCTCGGCGGAATCGATGTCCATGACGCGCGGGATCGGCGATGATCCGGACCCGAGCAGCGTCGGGCCTGCGGGGATGATGGGGTCGAGCAGGTCGGTGTTCCACACCCCATGGGGTCTGATTGCGCCTGTGGGGGCGTTCGGGCCGCGCATGGTCAGCAGCAGGGGAATCGCGAGCAGCAGTGCAAGGGCAGAGCCGATCACACCACCAAGCCCTAACCGCAGCCAACCGGCCAGGGTCCACGCTCTTCGGCCGAAGACGGCGATGGAGATGAGCAGACACAGTGCCGCGATGAAGGTTCCGGCGAGCACCTCGGTGGAGACGTAGAACTGGAAGCCGAGGACGGCGCCGAGTCCGAGGCTCAGCGCCCAGAACTCACGGCTGGCGAAGCCCGTCTGCGGAGCCCGCAGGACCAGTTTGATGATGATCAGCGCCACCAGTGGCGGGGCGACGGCGAAGGCGAGGTTGGGATGGCCGGAGGCCTGTGCGATGACGTAGCTGGAGAAGCCGACACCGCCGGCCGCGACGAAGGCGGGGACGTGGGTGAGGAACCGTGAGAACAGCGCCGCGGTCGCCAGACTCACGAGGACAGGGATGGAGATGATGAGCAGGTTGTAGCTGACGACGGGTCCCGCTGCCCAGGTGATGGGCGCTAAGATCAGCCCCAGTCCGGCCAGGGAGGTGTTCCAAGCGCCGTTGACTCCCCCGTGGAGAGTGTTCATCGCCTCCGTGTAGAGGTAGCCGTCCGCGGTTCCGCTCTGAGCTGCGTCGTTTCCCAAGCCGAGCTGTGAGCCGAGCAGCTCGGCCGCATGTCCGAGCCACCAGATGAACAGCGATGAGTCGTCATTGCTTGCGACGACCTGTCCACCGGGATCGGCAGCGACCTGCCCGAACACACAGATGCTGACAACGGTCAGCAGAAGCGCGTACCACAGCCAGGGACGAGCCCGCTGTCGCAGAGTGGGAGCAAACACAAAGGGCTCCCGATCAATCGACCGGGAGCCCTTGTGAGTGCTGTTATCAGCTGCCTGCAAGCTTCTCACGCAGAGCTGCGAGAGCTTCGTCGCTGGCCAGTGTTCCTTCGTCGCCTGCCTCTTCCGAGGAGAACGATCCGGTGGCTGGAGCAGCTTCGGCAGGAGCGCTGCCTGCTTCTTCGGAGCCGGCTTCGGCATCCGCAGCGATCGCCTTGGCGACCTGCTTCTTGTGCTCTTCCCAGCGTTCCTGAGCGGCAGCGTACTGCTGCTCCCAGACCTCGCGCTGTGAATCGAAGCCTTCCATCCACTCGTTGGTCTCGGGATCGAAGCCTTCTGGGTACTTGTAGTTGCCGTCTTCGTCGTATTCCTGCGGCATGCCGTAGAGGGCAGGGTCGAGGAATTCGTCGGCCTCTGGGTCGACGCCTTCGTTCGCCTGCTTCAGCGACAGCGAGATGCGGCGACGTTCGAGGTCGATGTCGATGACCTTGACGTAGATGGTCTCGTCAACGGAGACGACCTGTTCTGGCAGGTCCACGTGGCGAACTGCGAGTTCGGAGATGTGGACGAGGCCTTCGATGCCGTCTTCGACGCGCACGAACGCACCGAATGGAACCAGCTTGGTGACCTTGCCGGGAACGATCTGGCCGATGACGTGGGTGCGAGCGAAGTGCTGCCATGGGTCTTCCTGAGTCGCCTTGAGCGACAGGGAGACGCGTTCGCGATCCATGTCGACGTCGAGCACCTCAACGGTGACCTCGTCACCAACGGTGACGACCTCGCCTGGGTGATCGATGTGCTTCCAAGACAGTTCAGACACGTGTACGAGTCCATCGACACCACCGAGGTCGACGAATGCACCGAAGTTGACGATCGAGGAAACGACGCCGGGACGGACCTGGCCCTTCTGCAGGGTCTGCAGGAAGTCGTGGCGGACAGCGGACTGGGTCTGCTCGAGCCATGCGCGACGGGACAGAACGACGTTGTTGCGGTTCTTGTCCAGTTCGATGATCTTGGCTTCGACCTGCTGGCCGATGTAAGGAGCAAGGTCGCGGACGCGACGCATCTCGACGAGGGAAGCGGGCAGGAAGCCGCGCAGTCCGATGTCGACGATCAGGCCGCCCTTGACAACCTCGATGACCGTACCGGTGACAACACCGTCGTCTTCCTTGATCTTTTCGATGTCGCCCCAGGCACGCTCGTACTGAGCGCGCTTCTTGGACAACATGAGTCGGCCTTCTTTGTCTTCCTTCTGAAGAACGAGGGCTTCGATTTCGTCCCCGACCTCGACGACTTCGCCGGGATCGACATCATGCTTGATGGAGAGTTCTCGCGAAAGGACGACGCCTTCCGTCTTGTATCCGATGTCGACGAGCACTTCGTCGCGATCGACCTTGACGACGGTGCCCTCAACGATGTCGCCATCGTTGAAGTACTTGATCGTTTCGTCGACTGCGGCGAGAAAGTCCTCAGCGGTTCCGATGTCGTTGACAGCGACCTGCTTCGGCTGCACCGATTCCGGCGTGGTGGTGGTCATATAGGTTGGGACTCCGATGGAATTATGGTCCAGATCCGATACTCTGAGGCGATGCTGTGAAACAGCCCGAGAACTGGATCCGGTCTCGATTACGATTTTGGACATGTATGCATACGCGCATACGGTTGTCAATACTAGCATCATCCATGGCGTGAATGCACGCCGAAGTCGGAAAAGAAACATGGCGATCGCCACGGAGGAATGATGAGCGACGGAAGTTATCAAGCCGAGGTCATCAGCGGTGGCTATCTGCCCATCGATGAAGAGGCCTCAGTACGCGCCAACAGAGGGTATTGGGACAATTCCGCCGAGGAGTACCTCGCCGAACACGGCAGTTTCCTGGGCGCCTCGGAGTTCATGTGGTGTCCCGAGGGAATTCACGAATCCGATGTGAATCTGCTCGGCGATGTGCGCCGACGCCAGATCCTCGAGGTCGGCTGCGGTGCCGGTCAGTGCTCGCGCTGGTTGGCCGAAGAAGGTGCCATCGCCACGGGCGTAGACGTCTCCGCCGGCATGCTCGAGCAGGCTTCTCGCCTGCAGCGAGAGCATCCCCTCAGCGAGGACGCCACTCCCCCGACGTTCCTCCACGCCGATGCCCGAGAACTGCCGTTCGCTTCGAACAGCTTCGATGTCGCGTTCTCCTCCTACGGTGCCCTTCCCTTCGTCAAGGACGCCGAGGTGGTTCTGTCCGAGGTCGCACGTGTGGTCCGCCCCGGTGGACGGTGGGCGTTCTCAACGACCCATCCGATGCGGTGGATGTTCCCCGATGTGCCCGGTGAAGCGGGCCTGACGGTCGAATACTCCTACTTCGACCGCACCCCCTACGTCGAGATCTCCTCCGATGGACAGCCCGTCTACGCCGAGCACCATCGCACGATGGGAGATTGGGTGAATCTGCTGGTCACGGCCGGCTTCACGATCGATTCGGTGACCGAGCCGGAATGGCCGGAGTCCAATCAGACGGCCTGGGGCGGCTGGTCTCCGCTGCGCGGCTCCCTCATGCCCGGCACCGTCATCTTCTCCACCACGCTCAACAAGGACTGACTCCGGGCTCAGTGCGCTGCGTCGTGCCAGGAGGTTCCGGTGCCGACGTTGACGTCGAGCGGCACGTCGAGTTCGAAGGCTGAGCCCATCTCCTCGGTGACGATCTGCGTGACAGAGTCGATCTCCTCGGGGTGGACGTCGACGATGATCTCGTCATGGACCTGCAACAGGACCGTTGACTTGTGATCACCGAGGCGGTCGCTGACCTTGAGCATGGCGATCTTCATGATGTCCGCGGCAGATCCCTGGATCGGGGCGTTGAGCGCAGCGCGTTCGGCCATGTCCCGCAGCTGTCGCCGGTCGCTGTGCAGTGCCGGCAGGTAGCGCCTGCGACCCATGATGGTCTCGGTGTAGCCGTTGGCGCGTGCCTGTTCGACGATCTCGTCGAGGTAGTCCTTGACTGCTCCGAAGCGTTCGAAGTACTGCTCCATGAGATTCTTCGCCTCGTCGACGCCGATGGCCAGCTGGCGGGAGAGACCATAGGCGGAGAGTCCGTAGACCAGACCGTAGGACATGGCCTTGACCTTCGAACGCATCGCCGAGTCGACCTCGTCGATGCCGACGCCGAAGACCTTAGACCCGACGTAGGAGTGCAGGTCCTCGCCGTCCTTGAATGCCTGGATCAGTGCGGCGTCGCCAGAGAGGTGGGCCATGATGCGCATTTCGATCTGCGAGTAGTCAGCCGTGAGCAGTCGAGCGTCGTCGACGTGTGGGTCGGCGATGAAGATCTCGCGGATCCGTCGCCCCGATTCGGTGCGCACCGGAATGTTCTGCAGGTTCGGGTCGAGTGAGGACAGCCGCCCTGTCGCAGCGACGGTCTGCTGGTAGGTGGTGTGGATGCGTCCGTCCTCGGCCACGGTTTTGAGAAGTCCGACGACGGTCTGCTTGAGCTTCGTGGAGTCACGGTAGGCCAGCAGGTGCTGCAGGAACGGGTGCTCGGTCTTGATGAACAGCTCCGCCAACGCCTCGGCGTCGGTGGTGTACCCGGTCTTCGTGCGCTTGGTCTTGGGCATGTCGAGCTCGTCGAAGAGCACGGTCTGCAGCTGCTTCGGCGACCCGAGGTTGACCTCATGGCCGATCGCCTCATAGGCGAGTTCTGCGCTCGCGTTGGCCTGCTTCGTGAATTCGTCGATGAGTCCGGACAGTCCTGCCTCGTCGACGGCGATGCCGGCCAGTTCCATTCTGGCCAGCACAGGCACCAACGGCAGTTCGATATCGCGATAGACCTGGCTCATATTGGCTTCGTCGATCTTCGCCGCCAGAATGTCATGGACCTCGAGCAGCGCGGCCGCCCTGTGCCCGTGGGTCTGAGCGGTTTGATCGGATTCGAGGTCAAGTGCCAGCTGCCCGCTGTCGGACTCGGCATCGCTGAGTTCTATCCCGGCGCGTTCGAGTGCGATCTGCTGCAGTTCGTAGCTGCGCTGATCGGGCACCAGCAGGTAGGCAGCCAGGGCCGTGTCACCGGCAACGTCGTCGACGTCCAGGCCCAGTGAACGCCAGGCCTTGATCTGTGTCTTCGAACTGTGCAGGATGAGGGTCTTCGACCGCAGCGCCGAGCTCAGTTTCGAGACATCGGCTTCCCCCGCCTCGGCGAGGTCGACGACCCAGGCCTCGTCGGGCGCACCGGACACGGCAAGGATCCGCACGTCACCGTGTCCGAGTTCGTACCGCGCATCGGAATCGAGGGCGAGCACATCGGAGTCCGCCATCTTCTCCAGAAGTGCGGGCACGTCGAGGGTCTCAACGGAGACCTCGCGGGCGGGACCCGAAGCCTCCTCTGGGACGGCCTCTTCGCCGAAGATCGCACTCAGTCGTTTGCCGAGGGCCTGGAATTCGAGTTGGTCGAACAGGCTCGAGAGCTCGCTCGGGTCGCCCTCTCCCCATTTGAGATCGGCATAGGTCAGGCCCAGGTCGACATCGTCGAGGAGGCGGTTGAGTCGGAAATTGCGTTCGACCTCAGAAATGTGGTCGCGCAGCTTCTCCCCGACCTTGCCTTTGATCGCGTCCGCGTTCTCCAGCACACCCGGCAGATCACCGTAGACGGCCAACCACTTCGCTGCGGTCTTGTCACCGACCCCGGGGACGCCGGGAAGATTGTCGGCCTTCTCCCCCACCAGGGCCGCGAGCCCACGGTAGTTCACGGGCGTGACCGCGTATTTCTCTTCGATCGCGGCCGGGGTCATGCGATTGAGGTCGCTGACTCCGCGTTTGGGGTAGAGGATCGTCACGGAGTCGTTGGAGAGCTGGAAGGAGTCCTTGTCCCCGCTCATCACCTCGACCTGCGCACCGGCTTCGGTGCCCATACGCGCCATGGTCGCCAGCGCATCGTCTGCTTCGAAGCCCTCTTTGGTCACCACTGTGATGCCCATGGCCACCACGATGTCCTTGATCAGATCGATCTGCGGGTGGAACTCCGGCGGCGTTTTGGCTCGTCCTGCCTTGTATTCGGGGTACTCCTCGAGGCGGAAGGTCTGTCGCCCCAGGTCGAAGGCCACGGCCACGTGGCTGGGTGACTCGTCCCTGAGGACATTGATGAGCATCGAGATGAAGCCGTAGATGGCGTTCGTCGACTGGCCGGTGCTGGTGGAGAAGTTCTCCACCGGAAGGGCGTGGAATGCCCGGTAGGCCAGAGAGTGTCCATCGATGAGCAGGAGGGATTCGTTTACTTGAGTCACATGACATAGCCTATCGTTCAAAACTGACATGAAGGAGAACGATGTTCATTCCGACCGCATCGCTGAGCGCTCACACCACTGAAGATCAGTGTCGGGAGATGCTCGGCCAGCTCAACAGTCCAGAAGCGGTCGGTGCCCTCGCCGCGAAGATGGGCATCGAGTTCACAGAACTCAGCCATGACCATGTCACGGGAGCGGTGCCGGTGACGGACAACACTCAGCCGATGGGCCTCTTCCACGGCGGCGGTCATGTCGTGCTGGCCGAGTCCCTGGCCTCGATGCACTCGTTCCTCATCTCCGGTGGCAAGAACGTGGTCGGAGTCGACCTCAACGCCACGCATCTGCGCGCGGCTCGAGACGGTACGGTGACCGGCCGCGCCGAGGTGCTCCACCAGGGACGTACGATCGTGTCCCATGAGGTGAAGATGACCGATGCCGCCGGCCGGCTTCTCTCGATCGTGCGGATCACGAACATGATCCTCAAGACCGAACCCAAGTGAGCAGCGGCCGGTGACCGGCCGACAGGCTGTCACCGCTGAATGAAGGAGGCCGGCGAATCCTCATCGGATTCGCCGGCCTCAGTATGTGTTCGGGTGGGGTGTGAGCTACTTGCTGGAGCCGATCTGCTTGAGAACGGTGTCGGCAACCTCACGCATGGTCAGGCGGCGGTCCATCGAGGTCTTCTGGATCCACCGGAAGGCCTCGGGCTCGCTGAGACCCATCGAGGTCTGGAGCAGGCTCTTGGCGCGTTCGACGACCTTGCGGGTCTCGAAGCGTTCGGTCAGGTCGGAGATCTCACTCTCCAGGGAGCTGATCTCCGCGTGACGCGACAGGGCGATCTCGAGGGCAGGGATGAGGTCCGCGGCCGTGAAGGGCTTGACCACGTAGGCCATTGCTCCGGCATCGCGAGCTCGCTCGACGAGCTCCTTCTGCGAGAAGGCGGTGAGCAGGACCACCGGGGCGATGCGCGCCTTGGCGATCCTCTCCGCTGCGGAGATTCCGTCGAGGATGGGCATCTTGATGTCCATCACGACGAGATCTGGGCGCAGCTCTTCGGCCAGGCGGATAGCGGATTCGCCGTCTGCGGCTTCGCCGACGACGTCGTATCCGACCTCGCGCAGCATCTCGACGATATCGAGACGAATCACGGCCTCGTCTTCCGCCACTACGACGCGGCGAACCGGCACGGACTCATCTGAAGTTGGTTGTTCGCTGTTTGAAAGCACGGCACCAGTCTAAACCAGGCCTCATCCGTGCACCGACATCGGTACCCAAGTTTCTTCTGTGATGGTAGCCACCCGTGTGATCGTCGCCACCGAACAGGAACTGGAAACGGCGGCAGCACCGAGCCTCGGCACCGATTGTGCAATCACATAAAAGCTGTCGTAAACTCGTCCCTGTCGCGGATTCCATCCGCGGCCCAGCCGGATTGGCGGAATCGGTAGACGCGGTGCACTCAAAATGCATTGTCGAGAGACGTGTGGGTTCGAGTCCCACATCCGGTACAAATAGCTCCAAGTCTCAGTTTGTTCTGAGATTCAGTGCGCAGATGAATCAGCGCTCAGATGCACAAGACCCCCGAACTCAGGTTCGGGGGTCTTGTGCATCAGTGCTCGGCGCTCAGGGCCAGCAGGCGTCGAAGCCGCTCAGGCTCGAGTCCCGCCCGACGGCTGTTCGAGTTCAGCCTCGTCGGAACCTTCGGCGCTGCTGCCGGCAAGAACGCTCTCGTCCGCATCCTCATCGACTGGCACATAGCCGTCGATGCGATCGGAATCATAGCGCACCTCATCGAGGATGCCGTGGCGCTTCGCGACGATCGCCGGGATGAGTGCCTGTCCGGAGACGTTGAGAGCCGTGCGCCCCATGTCGACGATCGGTTCGATCGCCAGCAGCAGTCCCACACCTTCGAGCGGCAGACCGAGCGTGGACAGCGTCAGAGTCAGCATGACCGTGGCACCGGTCGTTCCTGCCGTTGCCGCCGAACCGATGACCGAGACGAAGACGATGAGGAAGTACTGGACGATCGTGAGATCGATTCCGAAGAACTGAGCCACGAACACGGCGGCGATCGCGGGGTAGATCGCAGCACAGCCGTCCATCTTCGTGGTCGCACCGAAGGGCACCGCGAAGGCCGCGTAGCTCTGGGGAACACCGAAGTTGTCGGTGGCGACCTTCTGGGTCACCGGCATAGTGCCGATCGATGACCGGGAGACGAAGCCCATCTGCGCGGCCGGCCACACACCAGAGAAGTACTGGCGAACGGAGAGACCGTTGAGCTTGGCCAGAGTCGGGTAGACGACGAAGAATACGATCGCCAGCCCCACGTAGACCGCGACGACGAACCACAGCAGGGAACCCATGGTCGACCAGCCGTAGGAGTTCACGGCATTGCCGATGAGGCCAAGGGTGCCGATCGGTGCGATGCGCACGATCCACCACACAACCTTCTGCACGACGGCCAGTGCCGCCTCGGTGAACTGGAGGAAGGGTTCAGCGGCCTTGCCGACCTTGACCGCGGCGATGCCGATCGCGCCGGAGACGATGATGAGCTGAAGGATGTTGAAGTCGACCTCGGAGACCAATCCGCCGGCCTCATCGGCGGAGGTGCCGACCTCGAGCCCGAGGAAGTTGACGGGTACGAGTCCGGTGAGGAATCCGATCCAGCTGCCTTCCGAATCGGGGGCCGAACCGCTCAACGATGTGGCGTCAGCGTGCATGCCCGGCTGAATCACGACGCCGAGGATGAGTCCGATGAGAACGGCGATGAGCGCCGTGAATGCGAACCACAGGAGCGTGGAGACGGCGAGTCTGGCCGCGTTGGTGACCTTGCGCAGATTGCCGATGCTGGCAATGATCGCGGTGATCACGAGCGGCACGACAGCTGCCTTGAGGAGGGTCACATAGGAGGATCCGATGGTGTCCAGGGTCGTTCCGAGCCAGTTATCCTGGTCTTCGCTGACCGGCCCCCAGGAGCGGGCAATCAGTCCGAGGATCACGCCCGCAATCAGGGCTATGGTGACCTGCACCCCGAATGATCGGCTCCATTTGGGCAATCTCATGCCATTCCTCTTCTTCGTCTGTTGGTTTCCGGGCAAGGCTCATCTCACGAGCCGTTCACCCACAGCACAACTGTTGAGCAATCTCGGAAATTCCGCAAGTTCGAGTGAAGTGCATCTCACTGGCTCTTCGCCTGCCTGGGCACATGACAACGGCGGCCACCCCGACTCGGGGTGGCCGCCGTTGTCGACGCCTCAGTGCCTGGGTGTGCCGCTCTCTTTGACGATCGGCACCTCACGAGTGATCGGCGACTCGGACACGATGCCGTATCCGGCCAACGGATCCTCCTCGTTGTCCGAGGAGTCTTCGTACGCCGCGGCAACGCCCTTGGCCGCATCACCCATCGTGTGGATGCGCAGAGCGTTGGTCGAGCCGGGAATTCCGGGAGGGGACCCGGCAACGAGGATGCTCTGATCTCCCTCGCGCGCGGTTCCGTCGGCCAGCAGCACAGCATCGACCTGCCTGGCCATCTGGTCCGTATGACGCACGGTCTTCACGAGATAGGGACGCACGCCCCAGGTCAGCGCCAGCTGGTGGCGCACCTGTGGATCAGGAGTGAAGCCGAGGATCGGCCAGGCCGGACGCAGCCGCGACATCCGGCGGACGGAGTCACCCGTCTGCGAGAACGTGCAGAGCAGATCGATATCAAGCTGCTCGGCGATCTGAACGGCCGCTGCGGTGACGGCACCACCCTTGGTGTGGGGAACGGTGCCCAGCTGAGGAATCCGCTCCATGCCGTGTTCCTCGGTTGATTCGATGATCCGGCTCATGGTCCGGATCGCTTCGACCCAGTAATCACCGACAGAGGTTTCACCGGAGAGCATGAGGGCATCGGCGCCGTCGAGGACGGCATTGGCACAGTCGCTGGCCTCGGCGCGCGTCGGCCTGGCCGCATCGATCATGGTCTCGAGCATCTGCGTGGCCACGATGACCGGCTTGGCCTGCTGACGTGCGATCTCGACCGCGCGCTTCTGCACGATGGGGACCTGCTCGAGCGGCAGTTCCACGCCGAGGTCGCCGCGGGCGACCATGATTCCGTCGAAGGCGTCGATGACGGCGTCGAGCTGCTCCACGGCCTGTGGCTTCTCAAGCTTGGCGATGACGGGGGCGGTGATGCCGACCTCGTCCATGACTGCTTTGACATCGTCCATGTCTTCGGGGCTGCGCACGAAGGACAGCGCCACCCAGTCGAACCCGAGGCTGAGACCCCATTTGAGGTCCTCGATGTCCTTCTCCGACAAAGCTGGGACGGATACCGGAACGCCGGGCAGGTTGATGCCCTTGTGGTTGGAGATCGTTCCGCCGATCTCCACCTCGGTGACGACGTCGGTATCGGTGACCTCGGTGGCCCGCAGGCGCAGGCGCCCGTCGTCGATGAGCAGCGGATCGCCGACGGACACATCGCTCGGCAGAGTCGACAGTGTGGTGCTCACGACCTCGGCGGTGCCGGCGATGTCGCGGTTAGTGATCGTGAAGGCTGCGCCTTCGACCAGCTCTTCCTTGCCGTTGGCGAAATTGCCGACCCTGATCTTCGGGCCCTGCAGATCGAGCAGCAACGCGACGGCGCGGCCGGTGTCGAGCGCGGCCTGGCGCACCCAGGCGAATTTCTCTTCGTGTTCTTCCCGCTTGCCGTGGCTGAGATTGAATCTGGCCACGTCGACGCCTTCGTCGACGAGCGCGCGGATCTCTTCATAGGAGTTCTGATTCGGACCTAATGTTGCGACTATCTTTGCACGCCTCATGCACACCACCCTACCTGTACCGTGGCGGGCGATCCGAACCGCCCGCCACGTCTGTTCGTCGGAGGAGAGTCACGCACACCGATGTGCGGACTTCTCATTAATTGACACAGATCATCTTAACATTTAAAACGATCTGTCGTGTGGTCCGACGGGTTCAGGCAGCCGAGTCGAGCCCGTGAGGAAACGATCGACCTCGGCCGCGACCGACCGTCCCTCGGCGATCGCCCATACGATGAGCGACTGACCACGCCCAGCGTCACCGGCGATGAACACTCCGGGAGTCGAACCGAGATAGGTCTCGTCGCGAGCGAAGGCGCCGCTGTCGCTGACGTCGAGGCCGAGAGCGTCGGATTCCGGCCCAGAGAAGCCGAGGGCCAGGAGCACGAGGTCGGCATCCAGGCGGTGCTCGGTGCCAGGAGTCGGCACACGGCGACCGTCGACGAACTGGGTCTCTGCCACATCGATCCCGACCACCCGGCCTTCCTCGTCTCCGGCGAACCCTGTCGTCGATGCGAGGTAGCGCCGCGTGCCGCCCTCCTCATGAGAGGACTGGACTTCGAAGATGCGCGGGACGGTGGGCCAGGGATCTGCCTCGCTGCGGTCGATGGGCGGCTGAGCTCCGATCGCCAGCGTCGTGACCGAGGCTGCAGTCTGCCGCAGGGCCGTTCCCAGACAGTCCGCACCCGTGTCGCCACCGCCGATGATGACCACGTGCTTTCCCTGAGCGTCGATGTGGCTCTCCACTCCACCGGGTCCAGGGCGCTCCCCCGCCTGCACACGATTCGAGGGCACCAGATAGTCCATCGCAAATTCGACTCCGCGAAGCTCGCGGCCGGCGATGGTCATATCACGGGGCACTGTGGCACCTGTGCACACGATGACGGCATCGAAGCTCGACTGCAGGTCCTCAAGGCTGATGTCCCTGCCGATCTCGACCGACGTCTTGAACCGGGTGCCTTCTGCGCGCATCTGATCGAGACGACGGTCGATGTGCTGCTTCTCGAGCTTGAAATCCGGGATCCCGTAGCGCAGCAGTCCGCCGAGGCGATCGTCGCGTTCGTGGACGACGACGGTATGCCCAGCCCGTGTCAGCTGCTGGGCTGCGGCGAGTCCGGTCGGACCGGAGCCGATGACGGCAACGGTCTGCCCGGTGATCCGTTCAGGAATCACCGGCTGGATGAGTCCGGCGGCGAAGCCCTGGTCAACGATCGAGACCTCCACCTGCTTGATCGTCACTGCAGGCTGATTGATCCCGAGGACGCAGGCATTCTCACACGGTGCCGGGCACGCGCGACCGGTGAATTCCGGGAAGTTGTTCGTTGCATGCAGAAGTTCGACGGCCCGCGGAAGCTCACCGCGATACATCGCATCGTTGAACTCCGGAATCAGATTGCCCAGGGGGCAGCCCTGATGGCAGAAAGGAACGCCGCAGTCCATGCACCGCGATGCCTGCCTGCGCAGCTGCTCCGGATCGCCTGCTTCGTAGACCTCGCGGTAGTCCATGAGTCGGATGGGAACCGGGCGCCGCCGTGGCAGCTCGCGCTGGTCGGTGGTGAGGAATCCATGTGGATCAGCCATTGGCGACCTCCAGAATCTTGTGCCAGGCGTCGTCCGAATCCGCGGACTGACCTGCCGCGATGAACTCTTCCTGAACGTCTTTGACCATCGCATAGGCGACGGGAATGATCTTTGTGAAGCGGGAGAGGACGTCCTCTCCTCGGCGCAGTCCGTCAAGCAGCTGGGCAGCCAGGGGCGAGCCCGTCCACTGAACATGTTCACCCAACAGGCGCTGGAGGACCTCCATATCGGAGATTCCCACCCCGGTGAACCGGAATACGCCGGCAGCGCGTTCCTTGGGGTTGAGCTTGGCGGGGTTGAAGTCCAGGACGTAGGCAGTGCCGCCCGACATACCGGCGGCGAAGTTGCGTCCGGTGCTGCCGAGGATCACAGCGAGGCCTCCGGTCATGTATTCGAGCCCGTGGTCACCGATCCCTTCGACCACTGCTTCGGCGCCCGAATTGCGCACCATGAACCGCTCCCCCACCTGGCCGGAGACGAACAGCTTGCCGGCGGTCGCGCCGTAGCCCAGCACGTTGCCGGCGATGACGTTGTGCTCGGGTCTGGTCGGGTTCTCCTCGTGCGGATGCACGCTGATGGTCCCGCCCGAGAGCCCCTTGCCGACGTAGTCGTTGGCGTCGCCATGCAGGTCGATGGTGACTCCGCGAGGCAGGAAGGCACCGAGTGACTGCCCGGCCGTGCCGTGCAGGTCGAGCCTGATCGTGTGCTCGGGCAGGCCCACTTCGGCATGGGCGAGCGTGACATTGTGCCCCAGCAGGGTGCCGACGCTGCGGTCCGTGTTCTCGATCGCCGAGGTGATCGTGACCGTGGCCCCGGACTCGATCGACTCCCCGGCCTCGGCCAGCAGACGCAGATCCAGCTCCCCGGCGAAGTC
This sequence comes from Brevibacterium sp. BDJS002, assembly GCF_028201555.1. Taxonomy (NCBI): domain Bacteria; kingdom Bacillati; phylum Actinomycetota; class Actinomycetes; order Micrococcales; family Brevibacteriaceae; genus Brevibacterium; species Brevibacterium sp. BDJS002. The sequence goes on from NZ_CP116392.1 coordinate 2,353,295, forward strand.
GCGGTTGACCTCAGTGGTGCGTTTGCGCGGCACTGCGGTGTCGCCATGGACGTCCTCGGGCACGGTGAGGATCGCGGCCAGATCGAGGTCGAGGCCTGAGGCCTCGGCACGCTTCTCATCGATGCGCAGCCTCTCGACAGCACCGATCGCCTCGTCGAGTGAGCGCAAGCCCAGCTGCGCAAGGTAGCCGCGGACCTCCTCGGCGATGAAGGTGAAGAAGTTCACGACGTGATCGGCCTGGCCATGGAAGCGTTCGCGCAGCTTCGGGTTCTGAGTCGCGACACCGACAGGACATGTGTCCTTGTGGCACACACGCATCATGATGCAGCCGGAGACCACGAGTGCCGTGGTCGCGAATCCGAACTCCTCACCACCCAGCAGGGCGGCGATGATGACGTCGCGGCCGGTCTTGAGCTGGCCGTCGACCTGCACGCTGACCTTCTCTCGCAGACCGTTGAGCACCAGGGTCTGCTGGGCTTCGGCCAAGCCGAGTTCCCAGGGGGTGCCGGCATGCTTGAGGGAGTTCAGCGGGCTGGCCCCGGTGCCTCCGTCGTGACCGGAGACGAGGACGACGTCCGCTCCGGCCTTGGCCACCCCTGCGGCCACCGTGCCGACGCCGATCCCGGACACGAGTTTCACGTGCACGCGGGCCCTGGCATTGGCGCGACCGAGATCGTGGATGAGCTGAGCAAGGTCCTCGATCGAATAGATGTCGTGATGCGGCGGCGGAGAGATCAGCCCCACTCCGGGAGTGGCATGTCTGGTCTTCGCGATCCACGGGTAGACCTTCGCCCCGGGCAGCTGTCCGCCCTCTCCCGGCTTCGCGCCCTGAGCCATCTTGATCTGCAGGTCGTCGGCCTCGGTGAGGTAATGGCTGGTGACCCCGAAACGTCCGCTGGCGATCTGCTTGACAGCCGATCGGCGTTCGGGATCGACGAGACGTTCGGTGTCCTCTCCACCTTCACCGGTGTTCGACCTTCCGCCGATGCGGTTCATCGCGATGGCCAGAGTCTCGTGTGCCTCTTGGGACAGTGAGCCGTAGCTCATGGCACCTGTCGAGAAGCGCTTCATGATCTCGCTGGCCGGCTCCACCTCGGCGATGTCGATCGGACCCGATTCCGTGGGCACGAGGTCGAACAGTCCGCGCAGAGTCATGAGCTCACGTGACTGCTCGTCGACGGCGTGGGTGTACTGCTCGAAGATGTCGAAGCGACCTGTGGCAGTGGAGTGCTGGAGCTTGAAGATCGTCTCCGGGTTGAACAGGTGGGCCGGACCTTCCCGCCGCCACTGATATTCGCCTCCGACCAGCAGATTCCGGTGCGAGGGCCGTGGATGGTCATCACGGTAGGCGTCGGCATGCCGAGCACTTGATTCCGCGGTGATCTCAATGATTCCCTTGCCCCCGAGCTGGTGCGGGGTGGAGGTGAAGAACTCGTCGATGAAGTCGTCCGAAAGCCCGAGGGACTCGAAGGTCTGGGCTCCGTGGTAGGACTGGACAGTCGAGATCCCCATCTTCGACATGATCTTCAGCAGCCCCTTGTTCAATGCCGTGAGCACATTCTCCACGGCCGCAGATTCGCTGATGCCGCGGATCCTGTCTGAGCGCACGAGCGCTTCGGCGGTCTCCATGGCGAGGTACGGGTTGACGGCGGAGGCACCGAATGCGACCAGAGTGGCGACATGGTGGACCTCACGGACATCGCCGGCTTCGACGATGATGGACACCCGCGTCCGCGAACGCTGCCGCACCAGGTGGTGGTGAAGGGCCGAAGTCAGCAGCAGCGACGGAATCGGAGCAAGATCAGCTGTCGAGTCCCGATCGCTGAGGATGATGAACACTGCTCCGGCCTCGACGGCCGCGCTGGCTTCCCGACACAGCGCCTCGAGACGCTTTGCCATGGCATCAGGCCCGGCATTCACCGAATACAGGCCGGCCAGCGTCACACTGGGTCGTCCATTGTCGACGCCGAGGTGGTGGCCCTGGACGTACGAGATCGCCGTCAGTTCGTCGTTGTCGATGACCGGCTGATCGAGCAGGATATGCGCGGAGTCCGGCTCGGAGAACTGCAGCAGGTTGCCTTCGCGCCCGATGCCCGAGGACATGCTGGTGACGATGTCTTCGCGGATTGAGTCCAGCGGCGGATTCGTCACCTGAGCGAAGTTCTGATGGAAGTAGTCGAAGAGCAGCCTCGGTCGTTTGCTCAAGGCCGCGATCGCCGTGTCCGTACCCATGGCCCCCAGGGGCTCTGCCCCGGTCTCGGCCATCGGCGAGATGAGGATACGCAGCTCCTCCTCGGTGTAGCCGAAGGTTCGCTGACGCCTGCGCACCGATGACTGCGGGTGAGTGACGTGGATCCGAGTGGGCAGATCCGCGAGGCGGCGCGAACAGCTCTTGACCCACTCTTCATAGGGATGCTCAGTGGCGAGCTGATTCTTGATCTCCGTGTCGGAGATGATCCGTTCGGACTCGGTGTCGACGAGGAACATGCGTCCAGGCGTCAGCCGACCGCGAGCAACGATGTCCGCTTCGGGCAGGTCGACGACGCCGATCTCACTGGCCAGGACCACGGTGTCGGAGGTCATGACATAGCGCGCAGGACGCAGGCCGTTGCGATCGAGGACCGCCCCTGCCAGCTTCCCGTCGGTGAATCCCACGCAGGCGGGTCCGTCCCACGGCTCCATCAGCAGCGAATGATACTCATAGAACGCCTTGCGTGACTCTCCCATGCCGGGGTTGTTCTCCCAAGCCTCCGGGATCATCATCAGCATCGCCTGCGGCAGCGACCTGCCCGAGGCAACCATGAGTTCGAGCACCGAATTGAATGACGCCGAGTCCGAGGCGCCGGGCGGCACGATCGGGCACAATCTGTCCAAGCTCGTCGAGGTGCCGGGCACCGGGGAGACGAGCAGGTCCGAGGCCAGCTTCGATTCCCTGGCCTGCATCCAGTTGCGGTTGCCGCGCACCGTGTTGATCTCACCGTTGTGGGCGATCGTGCCGAAGGGCTGCGCCAGCTGCCAGGACGGGAACGTGTTCGTCGAGAAGCGAGAATGCACGAGCGCGATCCGAGAGGTCAGCCGTTCGTCGAGCAGTTCCGTGTAGAAGGCGGAGAGCTGGCCCGTTGAGAGCATGCCCTTATAGGTGATGGTGCCCGGGTTGAGAGAAGGGCAGTAGAGACCCGCATGGTCGAGGCGCTTCCTCACGATGTAGGACCGGCGGCTCAGATCCTGTGGGTCCCGGGAGGGATACCGCTCGTCGATGGCGAGGAAGAGCTGGCGCATGCGCGGCATCGTGGTGCGTGCGGTCTCGCCCAGCACGCTCGCGTCGTGGGGCACGTCGCGGAAGGCAAGGACCTTCAGTCCCTCTTCGGCGGCGATCCGCTTGACGAGGTCGTCCTGATCCTCGTGCGAATCGTTCCTGCCCTCTGTGACCGGAGCATCCCTGTCGTCCGTGGGGATAGCCACGTCGGGGATGAGATCCTGTCGGTAGTCCTGGGCGAAGAAGCCGATGCCTGCGGCGTAGCTGCCCGGCTCCGGAAGTTCGACGCCGTCAGCACCGAGCACCTCGGCGAAATAGTCGTGGGGTATCTGCAGGGTGATCCCGGCACCATCCCCTGTGCCTTCATCGGAGCCGATGCCGCCTCGGTGTTCGAGTTTGCGCAGTGCGGTCAGAGCCTGTTCGACGACCTCATGGTCTGCCGGGCCACGGTAGCGGACGATGAGCGCCAGCCCACATGCGTCGTGCTCGAGTGCCGGATCGTAGAGTCCGGCACGAACTGGTTGACGCGGAGCTTTCGGGGTCGTTGAGTGTTCAATGTACATCGCTGCCTTCACGGGGTGTAGGAGTTTACGTTAAAGACGGCGCTGTCCCTAGCTGTTTTCGCGGTGCCCTTCGAAGATCGTCCTCAGACACAATTGTGACGTGGTTCTCACAGTCGGTAACCCAACATACACCATGTGGTGAATCCGAATGGAATAGAAAAAGGACCGTAAAACGAACCTAAAAGTCTCAGTCGTCGGTCGTCGACCCGCCGTTGCCCCGTGCACGCCGCCTCACATCGGGGGTGATGGAGATCGCCGAGGTGACGGCTCCATAGGACCCGAAGGTGTGCTCACCGTCGGCTGCCTGAGAGGTGTCGTTCGTCGCCCGAGTGATCTTTCGGGCGCGCCGAATGAGGCGGACGATGATGATGGAGACGATGACGAGCACCACGAGCAGCGCAATGGCCCACAGCGCCCAGACCGGGATCGTAACGGAGCCGAGGCGAAGCCCAGCACCGGAGGTCAGCAGTTCGGTCAGGCTCATGCACAGCCCTCAGCGAGCTCCGCGGCAAGAGCTGCGATACCGCTGACTCCGTCGCTGTCGAGAGCACGCACGAGGGCAGATCCGACGATGACGCCGTCAGCGTATTCGGCAACCTCTGCGGCCTGGTCACGAGTCGAAACTCCGAGCCCGACGCAGGCGTGCTGGGCTCCGGTGTCCTTGAGACGTGTGACAAGCTCGCGAGCATGGTTGTCGACCTCGGAGCGGACTCCGGTCACTCCCATCGTCGAGGCGGCATAGACGAATCCGCGGCTCGCGTCGACGATCTTGGACAGACGTTCAGGCGTTGAGGAGGGAGCGGCGAGGAAGATGCGGTCAAGATCGTACTCGTCCGAAGCCGCAGTCCATGCCGCTGCCTCATCGGGGATGAGGTCAGGGGTGATGATGCCTCCCCCGCCGGCGGAGTCCAGATCTCGGGCGAAGGCGCTCACACCGTACTGCAGCACCAGGTTCCAGTAGCTCATCACGACGGCGGTACCTCCGGCTTCTGCAACGGCTGAGACGGCGGTGAAGATGTCGGAGGTGCGCACTCCGGCGTTCAGCCCCTGCTCGGCGGCGCGCTGGATGACGGGACCGTCCATTCCCGGGTCCGAGTACGGCATGCCGACTTCCACGATGTCGACGCCGGACTTCACGAGTTCGACCATGGCTTCGATGGAACCCTCGACAGAGGGGAAGCCGACGGGGAGATACCCGATCAGTGCGGCCTTGCGGCCGGCCTGAGCGACGGCGTCGAGGGTGGTACCGGTTCGGGGTCCTGAGCTCGTCATACCTGCACAGCTCCTTCGTCGAAGTAGTTGAACCATTTGGCTGCGGTGGTCATGTCCTTGTCGCCGCGCCCGGAGAGGTTGACGAGCAGAACCGCGTCGCTGCCGAGTTTCTGTCCCACTCGCATCGCGCCGGCCAGTGCATGGGCGGATTCGATTGCGGGAATGATGCCCTCAGTGCGCGACAGCAGTTGCATCGCCTCCATCGCCTCTTCATCGACGACGGGTTCGTAGGTCACGCGTTCGGAATCGTGCAGGTAGGAGTGCTCTGGTCCCACCGAGGGGTAGTCGAGGCCGGCCGAGATCGAGTGGGAGCCTCGGGTCTGCCCGTCCTCGTCCTGCAGGATGTAGGTGGCGGAGCCGTGGAGGACTCCGGGACGTCCGCCTGAGAATCGTGCCGCGTGGCGGCCGCTGTCGACACCTTCTCCTCCGGCTTCGAAGCCGAAGATCTGAACGTCCTTGTCGGCAAGGAATGCGGCGAAGATGCCCATGGCGTTCGATCCGCCGCCGACGCAGGCGCAGACAGCATCAGGCAGTCGTCCGACGGCGTTGCGTATCTGCTCGCGTGCCTCGATGCCGATGACGTCCTGGAAGGAGCGAACCATGGCCGGGAAGGGGTGCGGGCCGGCGACGGTGCCGATGATGTAGTGCGTGTTCCCTACGTTGGCGACCCAGTCGCGCATCGCTTCGTTCATTGCGTCTTTGAGCGTCTTGGTGCCGTTGGACACAGAGTTGACCTTAGCTCCGAGCAGCCGCATCCGGGCGACGTTGAGTGCCTGCCGCTGGGTGTCTTCCTCGCCCATGTAGACCTCGCACTCCATGTCGAGGAGGGCGGCCGCTGTAGCTGTGGCAACACCGTGCTGTCCGGCTCCGGTCTCAGCGATGACTCGAGTCTTGCCCATGCGCTTGGCCAGCAGAGCCTGCCCCAGAGCGTTGTTGATCTTGTGGCTGCCGGTGTGGTTGAGGTCCTCGCGCTTGAGGAAGACCCTCGCGCCGCCGCAGTGTGCGGCGAAGCGGGTGGCCTCGGTGAGCAGACTGGGACGCCCGATGTAGTTCTTCTGCAGGTCCAGCAGCTCTTCGGTGAACGCGGGATCCACCTGGGATTTGCGCCAGGTCTCTTCGATCTCGTCGAGTGCGGGGATCAGCGCTTCTGGGAAGAACCTGCCTCCGTACGAACCGAAGTAGGGTCCGTTCTCCTGGCTCAAATCGGTCATTGCAGTCCTTCGCGGTTCGAATTGGTGGTCGGGTGGATCAAGACTGGAGACTGTTCGCCGCCCGGCGCTCCCGCCCGGTCGCGGTGAAATCGGCTACGGCTGACTTCGCGTCGCCTCCGGTGACGAGGGCTTCGCCGACGAGCACGAGATCAGCTCCGGCTCCGGCGTAGGTCTCCACGTCTTCGCGACCGGTGACCCCGGACTCCGCCACCAGAGTGCAGTTGGCGGGAGCGAGATCAGCCAGCGGCGCGAAGCGATTCGTGTCGACGCTCAGATCCTTGAGGTTGCGGGTGTTGATGCCGATCAGCGGAGCATCGAGTTCGGCCGCGATGGCCAGCTCTTCGGCATTGTGCGTCTCGACGAGAGCCGTCATGCCCAGTTCGTGGGCGAGGGCGTGGAACTCGTGGAGCTGTTCGACCTCGAGTGCGGCGACGATGAGGAGGACGAGGTCGGCACCGTGGGCGCGGGCTTCATGGAACTGGTATTCCTCGACCATGAAGTCCTTGCGCAGGACGGGGATGTCGACTGCAGCGCGAACGGAGTCGAGGTCCTCTAGGCTGCCTGAGAAGCGCCGCCCTTCGGTGAGCACGCTGATCGCTCGGGCTCCCCCGGCGGCATAGAGGCCGGCCAAAGTACCTGGATCAGGGATGTGGGCGAGGTCCCCGCGGGAAGGGGAACGTCGCTTCACCTCGGCGATGACACCGAAGTCGCCGGCATAGTCGAACGCACGCGCGGGCTGAGCCTCACGCGCGCGGTCGATGACGTCTGCCAATGGGGTCTGCCTCCGGCGTTCGGCGAGATCTTCGCGTACACCGGCGACGATGTCGTCGAGAACTGTCATTTCTTCTTCGGCTTGTTTCCCAGGCCGACGGCACGCAGGATGATGCCCACGATGAGGCCGAGTACGACGACTCCGACGCCGACGTAGGTGATCATCGCGGTGTGAATCGTGAAGCCGACGCAGCCGATGGCGACACCGATCAGGATGATGATGACTCCGGTCCAGCCGGCCACGGAGTTTCCGTGTCCTGGGTCGGCGATGGCGGCATAGTCGATCGTCGATTTGTCGAGATCGGTTGCGCCGTTACGAGCGACGGTTTGCGACATGGTGCTCCTTAGAGATGCAGGCGTGGCACGCGTGAAAACTTGTTGCATCCATTGTGACACGCTTCGAGTTGGGTCGAGACACCGACCCGGTCACGAGGTCATTTCGATTCATCGTCGGCCCCACCAGCGGCGGAGTCGGGATCGTCTCCGCGGGAAAGTGCGTCCCAGGTCGCGGCCGAGTCGAACTCTTCACCTCCGGCCTCTGCCGTCCGGGCGTACCGGTTCGAGTTCGTCCAGCTCGCCGAGGAGAAGGCGACGTAGACGATGACGATGAGCGCGATGGCTGCCGCGCACAGGCCCACGATCGGCCACGCGGTAGCTCCGGGGGCTGACACGGACTGCAGCGCGGTCATGCCGTAGCCCACGGCGGCCAGGCCGGCGAAGCCGAGGACGACGAAGCGTCCGATCTTTCCCAGCATGGCCGAGAGCAGTCCGGTGACGGCGATGATTGCGACGCAGGCGGTGGCGACCGGCGAGGCCTGAGAGCTCGCGTCTTCCGTGACGTCGGCCACACCTGCTGGTCCGAGCGTGTCGCCGGCGACCCCTGCCTGCCAGGAGGCGAGGCTGATCGCCCACAGGGCTCCCGCAAGAATGAGGACGAGGAGGACACCGCGTGATTTGGTCATCTCAGGTCCATTCCTCTCTCGGCTCTCCGAGCTTCGTCACCGCGCTGGCTGCCGATGCTGCACCCAAGACGGCGGCCGCCTTGTTCTGTGATTCCTGATATTCGGTTTCGGGAACCGAATCCGCGACGAGACCACCGCCGGCGTAGACGCTCATGACCGAGTCGCGGAGGACGCCGGTGCGGATGGCGATCGCCAGGTCGAGGTCTCCGGTGAATGACATGTAGCCGACGACACCCCCGTAGATTCCGCGGCCGATGGTCTCGAGCTCGTCGATGATCTGCAGAGCACGGGGTTTGGGAGCCCCGGAGAGGGTGCCCGCCGGGAACGTGGCACGAAGCACGTCCACGGCCCCCTTGCCCGGCGCGAGTTCTCCGCGCACGGTCGATGAGATGTGCATGATGTGGCTGTAGCGCACAATGTCCATGAACTCGCTGACATCCACGGTCCCCGCCTGGCAGACCTTCGCCAGGTCGTTGCGGGCAAGGTCGACGAGCATCAGGTGCTCGGCCAGTTCCTTCTCGTCGTTGATGAGGTCTCTGGCCAGGGCCGAGTCCTCTTCAGTGGTGGCGCCTCGGGGCCTGGATCCGGCGATCGGATGGGTGACGACGTCACCGGAGCGAACCGTCACGAGGGCCTCCGGAGAAGAACCGACGATGCTGGCGGGCTGGCCCTGATCATCGTGGAGGTTGAGCAGGTACATGAAGGGGCTGGGGTTCGAATGGCGCAGCATCCGGTAGACCGTCAGCGGGTCGGCGGTGCACTCGGTGTCGAAGCGCTGTCCGAGGACGACCTGGAAGATCTCGCCGTTGACGATCTCTTGCTTGGCTCGTTCGACGTTGTCGAGGTAGACCTGTGGGTCGGTGCGTGTCGAGACCTGCGGCGGGACGAAGTGAGTGCTTGAGATCTCGGCGTCGACGGGTTCGGTGATTCTGGCCAGCATCGCTTCGATCCGGTCGACACCCGCGTGGTAAGCCTCGTCGATGCCGGTGTCGGCACCGTTGACGTTGAAGACGTTGGCGACGAGCGTCAGGGTTCCTGAGTAGTGATCGTAGACCGCGATGTCGCCGGGGATCATCAGCTGCACGGTCGGCAGATGGTGCTCATTGGCCGGTGCCGGGCCGAGCTTTTCGAACTGGCGGACGATGTCCCAACCGAAGTAGCCGACGAAGCTTGAGACCATCGGTGCCAGCACCGACTCGGTCTCATCGACGGCGAGCAGTTCCAGGGTCGCGGTCACGGCGTCGAGAACGCTGCCCTCGGCGGGGATTCCCACCGGCGGTGTGCCTTCCCAGCGGAAACTCTCGCCCTCGGAGATCAGAGTGGCCACGGGAGCCGAGCCGATGAATGAGTACCGTGCCCAGGCTCCGGACACGGCCGACTCGAAGAGAAAGCTGCCGGGCCCGCCGTCGGTGAGCTTGCGGTACAGACTCAAGGGAGTCTCCGTGTCGGCAAGCACCTCCGCATGGACAGGCACCAGGCGGTGGTCGGCGCCCGAGGCTCGAAATTCTTCGAGACTGGGACGGATAGTCAGCCCGGTCTCGGTCGTCGAAGTGGACGTCGTCGAAGTCTCAGTTGGCACTGATGGTCCTTCCGGTGAAGCACGTCGGGGTCAGAGTATGGCAGGCCGGTCCGGTCTGTTCGACCTCCATGAGCAGAGCGTCTGCGTCGCAGTCGAGGCTCAGGGAGGCCACCTTCTGTGTGTTCCCCGAGGTTTCGCCCTTGACCCAGTATTCCTGCCTGGACCGGGACCAGTAGACTGCGGCGCCGGTGCTCAGGGTGCGCTCGATGGCTTCCACGTCCATCCAGGCCATCATCAGCACCTCCCGGGTGTTGACCTCCTGGACGATGACGGGGATGAGCCCGTCGGAGTTGAGAGTGATCAGTTCGCGCCAGTTCTCCGGGGTCGCGTCGATCTGCGTGGTGGTCTCGTGCGTGCTCATCGGACTTCGATCCCTTCGTTCCGGAGTGCGTCCTTGACCTCGGCGATGCTCAGAGTTCCGAAGTGGAAGACGCTCGCGGCCAGCAGCGCATCGGCTCCGGCCGCCACGGCGGGAGCGAAGTGCTCGACCCGTCCGGCTCCCCCGGAGGCGATGAGCGGAACGTCGACGGCTGCCCGTGCGGCGGCGATGAGTTCGAGATCGAAGCCATCGCGAGTGCCGTCTGCGTCGATGGAGTTGAGCAGGATCTCACCCACGCCGCGCTCGGCGGCCTCGGTGATCCAGTCGATGGCGCAGCGACCTGTGCCCTCTCTGCCGCCGCGGGTGGTGACTTCGAAGCCGGAACGTGTCTGCGTCCCCTGGCTCCGTCTGGCGTCGAGGGACAGGACGAGGACCTGGTTGCCGAAATGGTGGGCGATGTCGCTGATGAGCTGCGGGTTCGCGACCGCCGAGGTGTTGACGGAGACCTTGTCGGCCCCATCACGCAGGAGGCGATCGACGTCGGAGACGCTGCGGATGCCGCCGCCGACGGTCAGAGGGATGAAGACCTCTTCGGCACAGGCCCGGACGATATCGTGAACGGTCTCGCGATCACCGCTGCTGGCGGTGACATCGAGGAATGTCAGCTCGTCCGCACCGGATTCCCCGTAGCGTCGGGCCAATTCGACCGGATCGCCGGCGTCCTTGAGGTCGGCGAACTTCACTCCCTTGACGACACGTCCCTCGTCGACGTCCAGACACGGAATGACTCTGATGGCAACCATATGACTCTCCTAGATTCCCGGTCGACGATTAGATTCCAAGGGTGCGATACCGTTCCATCCGGCGCGCCAGGCGCCGGTCGGATGGTTCACGCATGAGCTCGATGAGTTCGTACTCCAGTGTCGCACCCACCCGAGCCACGAAGTCCAATGGCTCCTCACTCGCATCCGGATGTTCGGCGATGATGCGGTCGACGACTCCCGTCGACATGAGCATGGGTGCATGCACACCTTGGCTCTGGGCCATCTCCGGCGCACGGTCGGTCGTCCGGTGCACGATCGCCGAGGCACCTTCCGGAGGCAGGGGCGAAAGCCACCCGTTTTCGGCACTGAGCACTCGATCCGCGGGGATCAGGGCGAGGGCTCCCCCGCCGGAGCCTTCACCCAGGATGAGTGAGACCGAGGGGGCGTCGAGGTTCGCGAGGTCGGCGAGGCTGCGTGCGATCTCTCCGGCGATGCCGCCTTCCTCCGCCGATTTCGACAGTGCGGCTCCTGGTGTGTCGATGACCGTCACGAGCGGCAGGTCGAGTTCGGCGGCCAGTCGCATGCCGCGCCTGGCCTCGCGCAGAGCCGCCGGGCCCAGCGGCGCACGGGAGTCCTGCCGGAACCGGTCCTGTCCGAGGACGATGCAGGGGGCGGATCCGAACTTCGCCAGCGCCAACAGCAGTCCGGGATCCTTCTCACCCTGTCCCGTGCCGTTGAGGGGCAGCACGGTGTTGGCTGCGGTTCGCAGCAGGTCGCGGACCCCGGGCCGATCGGCCTTGCGGGAACGCGTGATCGCCTCCCAGGCGTCGGACTTCGGGTCGACCACCTCGGGGCGGGTGTCCGGGTCGCTCACTCGGCAGGGAATCTCCTTGGCTCCCATGAGGACATCGAGGACCCGAGCGAGGGTGGTCTGAATACGCTCGGGACTGATCACGGCATCGATGATTCCGTGCTTGTGCAGGTTCTCACCCGTCTGCACGTTCTCCGGGAACTTCTCCCCGTAGATGGCTTCGTAGACCCGCGGTCCGAGGAAGCCGATGAGCGATCCCGCCTCGGCGACGGTGACGTGGCCCATCGAACCCCAGGACGCGAACACCCCGCCGGTGGTCGGATGCCGCAGGTACACGAGGTAGGGCAGAGCTGCCCGGCGGTGGGCCATGACGGCGTTGGTGATTTTGACCATCGACAGGAACGCGATCGTGCCTTCCTGCATTCTGGTCCCGCCCGAGGCGGGACCCGCCAGCAGCGGCAGCCCTTCGAGCGTCGCACGTTCGATCGCGTCGACGAGCCGCTGGGCCGCGGCCACGCCGATCGAACCGGCGAGGAAACGGAATTCGCCGGCGACGATGGCAACGCGACGACCCTCGATCCGCCCCTCTCCGGTGATGATGGCTTCGTCGACTCCGGACTTCTCCTTAGCGGCGGCGAGTTCGGCCGCGTACTCGTCGGAGATTCCTCCGGCGGGTGTGATCGGAGTCGTGTCCCAGGACACGAAAGATCCGTCGTCCACGACGATGTCGACGAGTTCATGAGCATTCAATCGTGCCACGTGCGTATCTCCTGTTTCAGATGTGTCTGACGAACGGTAAAGCGGTGTTGGACCTGCTGTGTTGGACCTGCTGTGCTCGGGAGTCTCAGCCGTCCGAGTCGAGCCAGGACACGATCGCCTCGGCGTCCTCGTTCAGCAGCGGTGGGGCATCGTGTGCGGTCCGCGTGGTCTCGACCTCGGCCTCACCATCGGCGTCGAAGAAGCGCAGTGGCGGTCCCGGCAGGTCGATGTCGCCGAGGACCGGGTGATCGACGGAGACCTTGAGTCCCTGGCTCAGCGCCTGGTCCCAGGAGTAGACCTCTTCGAGAGTGCGCACCGTGCCGGACGGGATCCCTGCGTCGCCGAGCTTGGCGAGCAGGTCCTCTGGCCCGAAGGCGGCGAACTTGCTCTCGATGAGCTCGATCACGGCCGGGCGGTTCGCAACGCGGGAGGCGTTGTCGGACATGCCTTCGGTGGCCGGTTCGATGTCGAATGCGGCGCAGAACTTCTGCCACAGGTTCTCGTTGCCCACGGAGATCTGCACGGCGCCTTCATGGCATTTGAAGAGTCCGTAGGGAGACAGAGAAGGATGGTGGTTGCCGCCGGGTTGCGGGTTCTGCCCGGCCACTGTGGCGCGGGTGCCCTGGAAGGCGTGGACTCCGACCATTCCGGCGATGAGGGAGGTGCGGACGACCTTGCCCTTGCCGGTGCGTTCACGTTCGAGCAGGGCGGCGAGGACACCGTAGGAGCCGTAGATCCCGGCCAGGAGGTCTGCGATGGGGACTCCGACGCGCTGCATGTCGTCTGGCCCCGACCCTGTCAGTGACATCAGGCCCGCTTCGCCCTGAGCGATCTGGTCGTAGCCGGCGCGGGAGGATTCGGGTCCGTCGTGGCCGAAGCCGGTGATCGACAGGAGCACCAGGCGCGGGTTGATCTCCATGCACACCGTGGTGGAGAAGCCGAGGCGGTCGAGGACGCCGGAGCGGAAGTTCTCGATGAGCACGTCGGCCCGGGAGATGAGTTCGCGCAGCGTCTGCTTGCCGGTGTCCGACTTGAGGTCGAGGGCGATGGATTCCTTATTGCGGTTGCAGGAGAAGAAGTACGTTGCCTGCGGGTCGTCTTCGGGTCCTACGAAGGGAGGTCCCCAGGACCGCGAGTCATCGCCCTTGCCCGGGTTCTCGACCTTGATCACTCGGGCGCCGAGGTCGCCGAACATCATTCCCGCATGTGGGCCGGCCAATGCGCGAGAGAGGTCGATGACCGTGTATCCGGTCAGTGGGCCTTCGACCCCTGTGATTGTGTCGTTCGACATTCCTATTCCTCCTTGAAGTGGGTCCATCTAGCGATGAGCATACGCAATCGCTGACATTCCTCGTGGGCTCGGGGGCCATCCGCATGCTGGATCGCCATCACGCTGTAGGTGGTTCCGTCGGTCAGATCGAGGGTCGGCCAGGGGTCGTCTCCCTCCGGGGAGAAAGCGACGCCGAGAATCTGACCCCAGGCGAAGGTCCGCGTCCTGACCATGTTCTTCACGACCAGGCCGGATTCGCTGGGTCGGGCCTGGATGTCGGCGACGCGCAGCAGGGCGGCTGCGAAGATGATTCCCAGCAGGTTCATCCAGACCACATCGAGCGGGGTCCAAGGGTCCCAGTCCACGACGAGCAGTGCCACGGAGAGCACGGCAAAGCCGATGAACACCACCACTGCGCCGACGGTGCTGATGACGCGCACCTGGCGGGGTCGGAAGACGCGGAGATCAGATTCGGCAGGCGCCAATGTTCGTCACCAGAATCGCACGTGCACCGACCGCGTAGAGGCGGTCCATGACGTTGTTGACCTCTTTGGATTCGACCATGACGCGGGCGGCGACCCAGCCAGTCTCCTGCAGTGGGGAGATCGTGGGTGATTCGAGGCCGGGGGTCAGCCCGAGAGCTTGTGGCAGGAGGCGCTCTTCGATGTTGTAGTCGACGAGAACGTACTGACGGGCCACCATCACCGATTCGAGCCGGCGCTTGAGCACCTCGATGGTCTCGGCTGCCCCATCGCGTTGGACGAGGACGGCCTCGGACTCCAGCAGGGGTTCGCCGAAGGTCTCAAGTCCTGCCGCGCGCAGGGTGCTGCCGGTTTCGACCACATCGGCGATGGCATCGGCGACGCCGAGCTGGATGGAGACTTCGATCGCTCCGTCGAGCTGCACGGTCTTCGCATCGATGCCTCTGGCCTGCAGGTCGGCGTCGACGAGGTTGGGGAAGCTGGTGGCGATGCGGGCACCCTCGAGCTGTGCCGGGGAGGTGTAGGAACCGCTGACACCGGCGTAGAAGAAGCGGGAGGCACCGAATCCGAGTCCGATGACTTCCTGCGCCTCGGCCTTCGACTCCAGAAGCAGATCGCGACCGGTGATGCCGGCGTCGAGGATTCCCGACCCGACGTAGACGGCGATGTCGCGGGGGCGCAGGTAGAAGAATTCGACGCCGTTGACTTCATCCTGATGGACCAGGGTCTTGCTTCCCCGGCGGGTGGAGTATCCGGCCTCGCTGAGCATTTCGGAGGCGGCTTCGGACAGTGCGCCCTTGTTCGGCACGGCTACACGCAGCATGGTGTCCTTTTGTGTTTCATCGTCAACGGTTGTGAGTGGTGCTCGGACTGCGGTTCAGGCGGTCTCTGGTTCAGGCGGTCTCTACAGATGCGAGTTGACGTCGTCGAGGCTGAGATCCTTGGCGACCATGAGCACCTGGAGGTGGTAGAGCAGCTGGGAGATCTCCCCGGCAAGCTCGTCCTTGGTCTCGTACTCGGCCGCCATCCAGACCTCTGCGGCTTCTTCGACGACCTTC
This sequence comes from Brevibacterium sp. BDJS002, assembly GCF_028201555.1. Lineage (NCBI taxonomy): Bacteria > Bacillati > Actinomycetota > Actinomycetes > Micrococcales > Brevibacteriaceae > Brevibacterium > Brevibacterium sp. BDJS002. The sequence continues at coordinate 2,368,372 of NZ_CP116392.1, forward strand.
TTTCCGATCGCATGGACTCCGGCGTCGAGTTCGGCCACGGTCTTCGAGCCTTCGGGGCGATCGAGGGATTTCTGCAGGAGTTCGGCGTAGAGCGAGTCAAAGGTCTTCACGAATCCAGCCTAATACATCGCCTACTTCGCGTCCGCACAGGGTCTCGACCAGCGGGACAGCCCCAGTGAGCGGAACGGTCTCATTCCTCCGGGCTGCGGTTGATGTCCGTTGCGCCGAGGTGGGGCGCAGAGATCGTCTGCCGTGATCTCTTCGACCAGTCGATGAAGCCGATGACGACCATGACGAGGAAGATGAGGTACACAGCCCCGGAGAACACGAGGCCTCCGGCTACTGCCAGGGGAATGCCGACGAGGTCGACGGCCAGCCACACGAACCAGAATTCGACGATCGCCCGTCCCTGGGCGTACATCGCCACGAGTGATCCGATGAAGATGTAAGCGTCTGGGTAGGGGTTCCATGACCATCCGCCCAGTGCCAGGACATAGCCGAACACCGCGGTGCCCAGCAGCAGGGCACCGATTAGGAGGAATCGTTCCTTCCAGGTGGCCCAGCGGACGAGGACCTCTCCTGCGGCTTCGCGCGATTTGTTCCACTGCGTCCAGCCCCACACCGCGGCGACGATGATGACGACCTGCCGGGAGGCGTTGCCGCCCAGGCCCGCGGAGATGCTCGCGGCGAAGAGCAGGATGGAACCGAGGATCTGGACCGGCCAGGACAGGATGTTGCGGCGCAGCGCCAGGACCACAGTGGCCAGGGCGCAGATGTTGCCGAACAGGTCGGAGTACGGCACTGGTTTGCCCAGCAGTTCGAATGCCGGCGTGTTCAGCCAGTCGAGCAGTTCCATATCGGCCTTCTTCAGTGCACGTGTGATGCTGCGAGTTCACGCAGCCCTGAGATCGCGGCGGCGGCGTCTTCGGGTCCGTAGACGGCGGAGCCGGCCACGAGCACATCGGCACCGGCGTCGATAACGCGTTCGACCGTCGAGGTCGACACTCCCCCATCGACCTGAAGTTTGATCTCAAGCCCGGAAGCCGAAATCGCTTCACGCGTGCGCCGGATCTTCGGCAGGCACACATCGAGGAACTTCTGCCCGCCGAACCCGGGTTCAACGGTCATGATGAGGATCTGATCGAACTCGCCGAGGAGGTCGATGAAGGGTTCGATCGGAGTCGCCGGCTTGAGTGCGAGGCTGGCTTTGGCTCCCAGCTTCCGGATCTCCCTGGCCAGACGCACGGGTGCGGCGGCCGCCTCGGCGTGGAAGGTCACCGAGGCACAGCCGAGTTCGGCGTAGACGGGGGCGTGCCTGTCCGCCTCGGCGATCATCAGGTGAGCGTCGAGTGGGATCGGGCTGATCGCCTGGATCCGTTCGACCACGGGAGGACCGAATGTCAGATTGGGGACGAAATGGTTATCCATCACGTCGATGTGAGCCATATCTGCCGTGCTGATCTTCGCCAGTTCGCCCCGCAGGTCCGAGAAATCGGAGCTGAGGATGCTGGGATTGATCTCGATCGCCATTTCAGTTCGCCTTCCGCATCAGAGCCAAGAACATTCCATCGGTGTTGTGGACATGGGGCCACAGCTGAGCGTACCGTCCCGCTCCCCTGGTCACCGAGGCAAACCCCTCGGCGTCGGTGCCGGTGACCTCGGCGAGGACCGCCGGTGCGTCGAGGATCTCGACGTCGGTTTTGCGCAGGACATCGTCGACGACGAGCACGGTCTCTGCGTAGTGGGGAGAACAGGTGGAGTAGGCCACGACTCCCCCGGGAGCGCAGGCGTCCAAGGCCGCACGCAGAAGCTCGCGCTGCAGCCCAGCCAGGGCATTGATGTCCTCGGGGCGCCGCCGGTAGCGGGCTTCGGGACGACGCCGCAGGGCGCCGAGGCCCGAGCAGGGGACGTCGACGAGGACCTTCGCGTAGGGACCGGTGGCATCACGGGCATCTTGGACGCGGGTGGTGACGTTGTCGAGTGCCTGGGTGGAAGACCTCACGAGTTCAACCCGGTGCTCACTGGAGTCGAAAGCGTCGAGGGCACCGCCCTGCTGTTTGGCGATCGCTGCCAGGACTGCGGCCTTGCCGCCGGGGCCGGCGCACAGGTCTGCCCAGTTGCCTGCCGGTGCCTCAACCTGTGCCAGCGCCAGCGCCACCAGTGCGGAGCCTTCGTCCTGCACACGGGCGCGGCCGGTGGCGACGGCATCGACGTTCTTGGGCACGGCGGTCTCGAGGGTGACGCCGATGGGAGAGAATTCGGTCGGGCCCCAGGCAGCTCGCTGCGGTCCACGAGTCCGGGCAGGGCGGAGACGCTGACCTTGGCCGCCGCATTGTCTGCCTCCAGCAGTGCCTGCAGTTCGGAGGCCTGACGACCATGGCCCTTGAGTGCTTGGGTCATGGCCCGAACGATCCATTCGGGATGAGAGTATTCGATGGCCTGTTCGCCCACAGCGGTGGCACCGTCAGTCACGCGACGCAGCCATTCGGCCCGGTCGACCTCGGAGATCCGACGCAGCACGGCGTTGACGAATCCGGCGGTCTTCGGTGCATTGGTCTTGATCACGGCGACGGTCTCAGACAGTGCCGCATGGTCGGGCACGCGCATGGACAGGATCTGGTGGGCGCCGAGGCGCATTCCGGCCAGCGGTTCGGCGTCGATGCTGTCGATGGGCCGGTTCGCGGCCCTGGCGATGATCGCATCGTAGAACTCCTGTTGGCGCAGGGCGCCGTACGTCAGTTCCGTTGTGAACGCCGCGTCCTGGGGTTCCATGTGCGTGCGGGCCAACTTGGCGGGCAGGAGCAGGTTCGCGTAGGAGTCCTTCGTCTCTACGTCGACGAGGACCTCCCAGGCGATGCGCCGCGGCAGGTTCTTCGCCTGTCTGGGCTCACGCTCCGTCTGCTGTCGGCGCGGAGCCGACTTCCTGCCGGCTCCACCTGCTTTCCGGCGTGAGTTGCCGGCTGCGTTCCCGGCTGGCTGCTTCCGTGGCCTGCGCTCTTCTGCTGGCATCTGTCTCATGCTCCTTGCTCGGGATCGGCCGCCGGCTCGGCGCTGGTTTCCAGGGGATCGAATCGGATGTCGCCGCGGCCGCGCAGGAAGTCAACGGCGGCCATGCGTGCTTTGCCGAAGGGTTGGATCTCCGCCACGTGGACCCATCCGTCGCCGCAGCCAAGCACGGCGGTCTTCTCCCAGGATGTCAGGAGGCCGACCTCTGGCGGGTCGGTGACCTCGGGAGCAGGTGTGAGACCGAAGAGTTTGGTCCGCTTCCCATCGACATCGGCCCATGGTCCGGGGCTGGGGCTGACCCCCCGGGAGCGGTCGATGATGGCCTGTGCTGGTTCGGTGAAGTCGAGATGAGCATCATCGACGCCGATCTTGTCCGCGTGGGTCGCCTCTCCGGACTGTGGGGTGAGGACTGCGGTTCCGTCCTCGAGGTCGTCGAAGGCGGCGACCAGTTCTGCCGCGCCTTTGTGAGCGTAGTCATCGAGTGCGGTGGCGACGTCGGGATGGTCAAGCGGCAGTTCGAGGCGACGCAGGACGGGGCCGGAGTCCATGCCCTCGTCGATTCTGAACACGCTCACCCCGCTGTGCTGTCGGCCCTCGATCAGGGCTCGCTGGACGGGTGCGGCTCCGCGATGGGCGGGCAGGAGGGAGAAGTGGAGGTTGAACCAGCCGAGTTCGGCGGTGGATAGGGCTGCCGGTCCGGCGATTGCTCCATAGGCGACGACGGCCACGGCATCGACCTTGAGCGCGCGGAGTTCGGCGATGACCTCACCGCGGAGACGACTCGCTTCGATGACATCGAGACCCAGCTCAAGTGCGCGGGCCTTGACCGGCGAGGGGGTGAGGACTCGCTTGCGTCCCACCGGGGCGTCGGGTCGGGTGAGGACGGCACGGATGCGGTGTCGAGATTCGACAAAGGCCTCGAGGGCTGGCACTGCGGCATCCGGGGTTCCGGCGAAGACGATATCCACTTGAGGAATTCTACTTGTTCGGTCCGCAGGTGCGGCGCCCGGGCATCATCGGGCTCACAGCGACCGCGGATCGTCGATGCGGATACGGACTTGGGGCAGCTTCTTCGCCGACCGCGAGGCGATGAGATGGGCCAGTGATTCCCCCACCGCGTCGCCAGCCGCGATCGGATAGGCTGCGACCGCTTTCTGGTCATCGCCGTCGGAGTCGCGGATGAGTTCGGTCAGTTCGGGCACCTCGGCGAGGACTGCGTCGATGCCGGTGCCGGGACCGGTGAGTTCGACGATGCGACGGTAGGGCGGGAATCCGAGTTCCCTGCGATCGCCGAGTGCTCTGGACATGCTGGTGACCGGGTCGAAGGTGGTCACCGTGCTCCGGATTGCCTCGTCGGTGTCGCCGAGGTAGACGACTCCCCCGGCAGTGCGTGATCTCACGAGGACTGCCGCACGCAGTCGTCGGCTGATCCCCTCGTCGGTTGAGCGCATCCAAGGCCCAGGCCACAGCGAGTCGAGCAGAATGGCGCAGGCGTAGCCCCCGAGAACATAGGGTTCGGCTCCGGTGGTGGCGACGACGATGCGGGCAGTGTCATCGATGGCGACGGGAATGTCATCCCCGCCGGATTCTAGGATTTCGATCCCCGGCATGGCCTTGCGCAGCTCTTCGACGGTGCGACCCCTGCCGCGCACGATCGACCGCACCTGGTTCGAGCGGCAGCGCCCGCAGGAGAAGGTCTCGGAGTGGAAGCCGCAGGATCGGCAGGCGAAGGGCCCCACCTCGGACTGGGTGGTCAGCGTGGCCGAACAGTTGGGGCAGCGGGCGACCTCTTGGCATCGTGCGCAGGCGAACACCGGGTAATACCCGGCTCGTGGGACCTGGACGAGGACGGGGCCGACCGCGTTGGTGTCCTTGGTTCCGGGGCGCAGGGCACCACGCATGAGCTGCCAGGCCCGCGAGGGGATGCGCTGCCAGGCGAAGGGGTCACGTTCCTCATCGGGGACGAATACTCGGGGTGCTCCCTCGCGACGTTCCGGGCCGGTGGGCGTACTGTCGCGCAGCCACCCGACTTCCACGAGACGCTGGATCTCGGCGCTGCGGTCGGTGGAGACGAACAGCAGCCCGGTGGTCTCGATGGTCGACCTCAGCAGGCAGACCTCTCTGGCGTGCGGGTAGGGAGCGTGCTGGTCGAGGTAGTTCGAGTTCGAGTCGTCGAAGCAGATGATGAGGCCCAGGTCTGCGACGGGAGCGAAGGCCGCGGCTCTGGTGCCGATCGTTATGCGTGTGTGTCCCAGCAGTCCCCGCAGCCAGGCATTCCACCGCTGTTCGGGCGATTGGTCGGCGCTGAGCACCGAGTGCGAGTCGATGTCCGCGCTGGCGTCGAGGGCCGCTGAGAGGACAGCAAGTTCGCGGTGATCGGGCACCAGCCACAGCACGGACTCCCCCGCGGCCAGTGTGGCCCTGGCTGCGGCCAGTCCGGCGGTGATCCAACTGAGTCCCGGGGTGGGCCCGGGTACGCAGGTCAGTGCGATGCGCGGATGTTCGGCGGCGGGGAAGTCCTCTGCCTGGTCGGACGGGGAATGTCTGAGGACCCATTCGCCGAGGCGGCCGACCGTGTCCTCGGCAGTCGCCGTCTCGTTGTCTGCAGCGGTGGTCGAGTTCTCGGACGCCGTGCTCGCGTTACCGGAGTCTGTCGGTGCGCTGGAACTGCTCGCGTTCTGCTCACGCGTCTTCTCAGCCTTGAGAACGGCCTTCTCGGCGCGGGCGTGGCGTGGTGGGATCGCCAGCCGAAGGACGTCGGAGAGTGTGCCGGCGTAGCGGCGGGCGGTGGCGGTGCCGAGACGCAGCAGCTCGGGGGTGAGGACTGCGACCGGACTGGTGATGCGTTCGATCGTGGCCAGTGGTCCGATGTGATCGGATGACTCGACCCGCTCGAGCAGGAAACCGTCACGCAGCCTACCTGCGAACTTGACCCGTACTCGTACACCCGGACGGGCGGTGTCGGCGAACTTCTCCGGCACCGCGTAGTCGAAGGCACGGGCCAGGTGCGGCACCGGGTGATCGATGAGCACTCGGGCCACGGGATCCTCCGCAGCCACCGGCACCTGTCCGAGGGCAGAGGTGCCGGTGTCGATCGGAAGAGGTTCGTCCATCAAGCCGAGGAGACTGCACGCAGCAGATCGTCGGCGCGGTCCGTGACCTCCCAAGTAAAATCAGGGAGCTCGCGGCCGAAGTGACCGTAGGTCGACGTCTGGGAGTAGATCGGTCGCAGGAGGTTGAGGTCCCGGATGATCACGGCCGGTCGCAGATCGAAGACCTCGCGAATCGCCTTCGAGATCGCGTTCGGGTCGACCTTCTCGGTGCCGAAGGTCTCGACGTAGAGGCCCATCGGGTCGACACGGCCGATGGCGTAGGAGACCTGCACCTCGGCGCGGTCGGCGAGCCCGGCCGCCACGACGTTCTTCGCCACCCAACGCATGGCATAGGCAGCAGAGCGGTCGACCTTCGACGGGTCCTTCCCAGAGAAGGCACCTCCACCGTGGCGGGAGTAGCCGCCGTAGGTGTCGACGATGATCTTGCGACCGGTCAGTCCGGCATCGCCCATCGGTCCGCCGGTGACGAAGGGACCGGCCGGGTTGATGTGGATGTTGGCATGAGAGTCGTCGAGACCGGAACCGGCGATGACCGGATCGATGACGAAGTCCTTGATCTCGGAATGCAGCTGGGCCTGGTTCACGTGTGCCGCGTGCTGGGTCGAGACGACGATGTTCTCGATCGACACGGCTTCGTCGCCATCGTAGCCGAGTGTCAGCTGGGTTTTGCCGTCGGGGCGCAGGTAGTCAAGGGCGCCGGTCTTGCGCACCTCGGACAGCTTCTCGGCCATGCGTGAGGCCAGGTGGATCGGCACCGGCATGAGGACATCGGTGGCGTTGTCGGCATAGCCGAACATCAACCCCTGGTCTCCGGCGCCCAGGCTTGAGCCGTGGTCGGATTCCACGGCTTCACGGAAGTCCAGCGGGTTGGTCACACCGGAATGGATGTCGGTGGACTGGCTGCCGATGGACACGGAGACTCCGCAGGAGTGTCCGTCGAATCCGGTGTCGGAGGAGTCATAGCCGATTCCTGTGATGAGCCGGCGGACGATGCCGGCGACATCGGCGTAGGCCGCGGTGTTGACCTCGCCGGCGACGTGGACGAGACCGGTGGTGACCATCGTCTCGACTGCGACCTTGGCGTTCGGGTCCTGACTCAGCAGATCGTCGAGAACGGCATCGCTGATCTGGTCGCAGATCTTGTCGGGATGGCCCTCGGTGACGGATTCGGACGAGAAGAAACGCAGATTTGATTGACTCACGGCGTCGATTCTACGCATTCCATTCGATTCACGAGAGCCGCGATGACCTTTTCCGAAACATCGTCCTTGCTGCCGTGGAATTCCACGGATGCGTCGACGTCAGTGCCGTCAGCGCTGAGGATCTGGACGGCGTTGTCATCGTGGCCGAAGGCTCTGTCCTCGGAGACATTGTTGAAGACCAGGAGGTCGACACCCTTGCGCCGGAACTTCGCCTTGGCGTAGTCGAGCGCACTGTGATGTGAATCTCCGGTCTCGGCGGCGAATCCGACGATGATCTGCGACTCGGGGCGTGACTGCACGAGCCCGACGAGCACATCGGGGTTCTGCACCAGGCTGAGGGTCAGACCATCGCCACCGGACTTCTTCATCTTCGAATCGGTGCGCTGTGCCGGCCGGTAGTCGGCGACGGCTGCGGCCATGATGATGGCATCGGCCTCGGGTTGAGAGGCGAGCATCTGGGTCTGGAGTTCGAGCGTGGATTCGACGTTCGTGATGCGCACGTTGTCCGGCAGGCCGGACAGCAGTCCCGTGTCGATGTTGGCAGCAACCAGATCCACTTCGGCGCCGGCTGCTGCGGCGGCTCGTGCCAGCGCGATGCCCTGCTTGCCTGACGAGCGGTTGCCGAGGAATCTCACGGGATCGAGTGGTTCTCGGGTTCCGCCGGCACTGACGACAAGGTGCTTGCCCTGCAGCGGTCCGCCGAGCTTGGCGGCCGCAGCGTTCGCAGCGGCGGCAAGGGCGAAATCAACGATCGCCTCGGGTTCGGGCAGGCGCCCGGGACCGGAGTCGGGTCCGGTGAGTCGTCCCACAGCGGGCTCGAGGACATGGATGCCTCGCTGCTTCAAGGTCGCAATGTTGGCGACGGTGGCAGCGTTCTGCCACATCTCGGTGTGCATGGCCGGAGCGACGACCACCTCGGCGGTCGTCGTCAGGACCGTCGCGGTGAGCAGATCATCGGCGATTCCTGCGGCCAGTTTGGCCAGGGTATTGGCTGTGGCCGGCGCAATGACGACGAGTTCGGCATCCTGCCCGATGCGGACATGGTTGACCGACTCGACCTCGTCGAAGACGTCGGTGGTCACCGTCTGCGAGGACAACGCCTCGAAGGTGGCAGCACCGACGAAGTTCAGCGCGCTGGCAGTGGGCACGACCTTGACGCTGTGCCCGAGCTCCCGGAGCCGCCGAATGACATGGCACGCCTTGTAGGCAGCGATTCCACCGGCGACGCCGAGTACGGTTCTCACTGGTCGCTGAAGTCCAGTGCGCCATCGTTGCTGGCAGCGGGCTGCGCAGGCTCCTGGCTGAGGCCACCGAAGTCGGCTTCGGTGGCTTCGCGGGCCACGATCTTGCCCTCGTTGATCTCGCGGAGCGCGATCGACAGCGGCTTCTCATGGGTGCCGGGGGTCACCAGCGGACCGACGTTTTCGAGCAGTCCCTCTTGGAGCTGGGCGTAGTAGGAATTGATCTGGCGAGCTCGCTGAGCCGCAATCGAGACCAGTTCGTACTTCGAGCTGGTCACGGCCAGCAGATCATCAATCGGTGGATTGGTGATGCCTTCAGGTTGTGCAGGCAATGAATGTCCAATCTAATCGGTAGTGGATATACCCATCAATGATATGAGTTCTTCGGCCGCAGTGCGAACGTGGTCATTGACGATGGTGACGTTGAACTCGGATTCGGCCGCCAATTCCTGCTTGGCAGTGGTGAGTCGACGCTCCTGTTCGGCCTCTGATTCCGTTCCGCGACCGGTGAGTCTCGACACGAGCTCGTCCAGCTGGGTGGTGCCAGGAAGACGAACAGCGCCTCCGGCATCTTGTCCTTGACCTGGCGTGCGCCCTGCAGATCGATCTCCAACAGGGCCGGAATCCCCTGAGCAAGCTTCTCCTGCACTTGGGCCGAGGGCGTGCCGTAGCGGTGGCGACCATGGACCACGGCGTACTCGAGCAGCTCACCGGCGGCGATGAGCGAGTCGAATTCGTCATCGCTGATGAAGTGATAATGAACACCATCGACTTCGCCGGGCCGCCGTGGCCGCGTGGTGGCGGAGACGGAGAACCAGACCTCGGGATGGTGATCTCTGATGTACGCGCTGATGGTGCCTTTTCCGACCGCGGTGGGACCCGCGAGAACGGTCAGTCGATTATTCACAGATCTATTGTTCACACATTCAGGAGTATTTCTCCAACAGGGCATTCTTCTGGTGTACGCCCAGGCCCTTGATCCGACGTGACGAGGCGATGCCCACGTCGTCCATGGCCGCTTCCGCACGCCGGTCGCCGACTCCCGGAAGGGATCTCAGCAGATCGACAACGCGCATCTTCGCGAGTGCTTCGTCTGCGTCGGCCTTCTTCAGCACGGCGGCGAGATCGGTTTGACCATTCTTCAGCGCTGATTTGACCTCGGCTCGCGCCTGACGCGCTTTGAAAGCCTTGTCAAGAGCGGCTGAACGCTGTTGCGGGGTCAAAGGTTCGAGTGCCACATTATCTCCTCTGTCACCATGAACGGGCAGGTAGGGAAGTTGCTTCAGTCTAAAACAAAAACCCTCGTGAGAGGCATAAAGCGGCAAAGAAAACTCAATTGCTCGCAGAACTGCTCACTTCGGGTCCACCCCACTCCACCTCAGGCGACGCAGAAAATCGGAGGAGAGCATTCAGGCAATCGGCACAGAGCAGGCAACGAGAGAAGGCGTGCAGGCCGCACAATGACGCTGCCTGCACGCCTTAAGCGCAGTGAGATCAGACACACGCTCAGGTGGTCTCAAACAGCTCCTGCGCGACCGGCTGACATGTCCTGCGAGTCTCAGATCACCTGTGTCAGGGACTCGTTGAGCGACTTCGCCGCTGCCCGCACGCCCTCGGGTCCTGCGCTGAGCACGGCCCGCGATGTTGTGGCTAGGATCTGGTTGGCCGCGATGGCCTCGGATCCGAAGACATCGATCAGCTCGGCGATCCCTGCTCCCTGAGCACCGACCCCGGGTGCCAGAATCGGACCGCCGCATGCGGCCGGGTCGAAGCCGAGGTCACGGGCCGCGGATCCGATCGTGGCACCGACCACCAGGCCGAACCGGCCCAAGCCCTCGGTGGAGTCTGCCTCGTTGCGCGCGGCGACCTGGGACACGATCGACCCGGCGACCGAGTCACCGAAGCCCTCGGCGGCCTCACCACGCCGCGCGTGCTGAACTTCCGCACCTTCGGGATTCGAGGTCAGAGCCAGGACGAATACACCCCGATCATGCGCCTCGGCGAGGTCGAACGCCGGGTCCAGTGCCCCGAATCCGAGATACGGGGAGACCGTGATCGAATCCGCTGCCAGCGCCGAGGTGGGCTCCAGGTAGGCGCGTGCGTACGCTCCCATGGTCGACCCGATGTCCCCGCGTTTGATGTCGAGGACGCTGATGAGCTCGTGTTCCCGGCAGGCAGCCAGAGTCTCTTCGAGCGCAGCGACCCCGGCCGAACCGTATTGTTCGTAGAAGGCCGACTGCGGTTTCACGGCGGCCACAGTCCCGGACAGTTCAGACACCGTGCGCAGAGAGAATTCGCGCACACCTTCCGCCGTGCGCGGCAGTCCCCAGGCCTCGAGAAGATGATCGTGGGGGTCGATGCCCACACACAGTGGTCCGTGCTCGTCCATGGCCGCCTGGAGGCGGGCGCCGAACATCACGCGCTCCAATCCTGCAGACTGCGAACCTTGAACGTCTTGTCGCGGACGACCTCGAGCGAGGTGACTGCCGCGGCGAATTCGGCCAAAGTGGTGATCAGCGGCACGGAGTTCGCTGTGGCAGAAGCACGGATCTCGTAGCCGTCTGCGCGTTCCTGACGGCCGGACGGAACGTTGATGACCATATCGATCGTCCCCGCTGCCAGGTAGTCGAGGATGGTGCGATCCTCGGCATCGGCCTCGAAGTGCTTGTGCACCTGAGTGGTCTTGATGCCGTAGCGGGACAGGACCGCGGCCGTGCCGGTGGTCGCGACGACGTCGAAGCCCATGTCGACGAGTTCCTTCACGGGCAGGACCATGGCGCGCTTGTCCCGGTCAGCGACCGAGACGAACACCGTACCGGAGGTCGGCAGCTTCACCGATGCGCCCAGGAGACCCTTGGCGAAGGCCGTCGGGAAGTCGTGGTCGATGCCCATGACCTCACCCGTAGAGCGCATCTCCGGTCCGAGGATCGAGTCGACGACCTTGCCCTCGACGGTCCTGAACCGTCGGAACGGCAGGACCGCTTCCTTGACCGCGATCGGGTGGTCCAGAGGCAGCCGCGAACCGTCGCCGGTCTCGGGGAGCATGTCCCCGCGCAGATCTGCGATAGTGCGGCCGACCGCGATGAGCGCTGCTGCCTTGGCCAGCTGAGTGGACGTGGCCTTCGAGACGAAGGGCACGGTCCGCGAGGCGCGGGGGTTGGCCTCGATGACGTGGAGCACGTCGGCGGTGATGGCGAACTGGATATTGAGCAGTCCGCGCACATTGGTGCCTTCGGCGATCGCCGCGGTGGCGGTGCGCACGCGTTCGAGCACATCCTCGCCCAAGGTCAGCGAGGGCAGCACGCACGCCGAGTCACCGGAGTGGATACCGGCCTCCTCGATGTGCTCCATGATGCCGCCGATGAAGATGTCGGTGCCGTCATAGAGGGCATCGACGTCGATTTCGATGGCATCTTCGAGGAACCTGTCGACGAGGACCGGACGGTCCACGGAGATCTCCGTGGCCGTGGCCATGTAGTCCACCAGCTGCGTGCGATCGTAGACGATCTGCATTCCGCGGCCACCGAGAACATAGGACGGACGCACGAGGACCGGGTAGCCGATCTCCTCGGCGATCTTCTCGGCCTCGGAGTAGGTCACGGCGGTGCCGTGCTTCGGTGCGGTGAGTCCGGCACGGTCGAGCACGGCCCCGAACTCGCCGCGGTCTTCGGCCAGGTCGATGGCCTCAGGCTGGGTGCCGAGGACCGGCACGCCTGCGGCCTTGAGCTTATCGGCCAAGCCCAGCGGGGTCTGCCCACCCAGGGTGCAGACGACACCGAGCACGGGACCGGCGGCCACCTCGGCGTGGTAGACCTCCATGACATCCTCAAAGGTCAGAGGTTCGAAGTAGAGACGATCGGCCGTGTCATAGTCCGTCGACACGGTCTCGGGGTTGCAGTTGACCATGATGGTCTCGAAGCCTGCCTCGGAGATGGCCATCGTCGCGTGCACGCATGAGTAGTCGAACTCGATGCCCTGACCGATCCGGTTCGGACCCGAACCGAGGATGAGCACGGCCGGCTTCTCACGCGGGGCGACCTCGGTCTCCTCGTCGTAGCTCGAGTAGTGGTACGGGGTGTGTGCGGCGAACTCACCGGCACAGGTGTCAACGGTCTTGAACACGGGGCGGATCCGCAGGGCGTGGCGGACACCGGTGACGACACCGGTCTCCATGCTGCGCAGTTCGGCGATCTGCTCATCGGAGAAACCGTGGTTCTTCGCGACCTTGAGCACCTGGGGATCGAGTTCGTCTGCTGCGGAGATGAACTCGGCGACCTCATTGATGAGTTCGATCTGGTCGAGGAACCAGGGATCGATCTCGCAGGCCTCGAAGACCTCCGCATTGGTCAGTCCCGCAGCCAGACCCCGCTGCACGGAGTGGATGCGATCCGCGGTGGCATGCGAGATGGCTTCGAGGACGGACTCTCTGACGTCCTCGTCGCTGATGTCGGGCAGGTCGGTCCAGGAGAATGAGGCCTTTCGCTGCTCCATCGAGCGCATGGCCTTCTGCAAGGCGGTGGTGAAGTTACGGCCCAGGGCCATGACCTCGCCCACTGACTTCATGGTCGTCGTCAGCGTCGGGTCGGCTGCGGGGAACTTCTCGAAGGTGAACCGTGGGATCTTGACCACGACATAGTCCAGCGTCGGTTCGAAGCTGGCAGGGGTGACCTTCGTGATGTCGTTGGGGATCTCGTCGAGCGAATAGCCGACGGCCAGCTTCGCGGCCATCTTCGCGATCGGGAATCCGGTGGCCTTCGAAGCCAGGGCCGAGGAGCGCGAGACTCTCGGGTTCATTTCGATGACGACGATGCGGCCGGTCTTCGGATCCACGGCGTACTGGATGTTGCAGCCGCCGGTGGCGACGCCGACGGCGCGGATGACGTCGATGCCGATGTCGCGCATCTTCTGGTATTCGCGGTCGGTCAGCGTCAGCGAGGGTGCCACCGTGATCGAGTCACCGGTGTGCACGCCCACAGGGTCGACGTTCTCGATCGAGCAGATGACGACCACGTTGTCCTTGTGGTCGCGCATGAGTTCGAGTTCGTATTCCTTCCAGCCGAGGATCGATTCCTCGAGGAGCACCTCGTGGTTCATCGAATCGCCCAGTCCAGCTCCGGCGATGCGGCGCAGGTCGGCTTCGTCATAGGCCATGCCCGAGCCGAGCCCGCCCATGGTGAACGACGGCCGCACGACGACGGGATAGTTGAGCTCTTCGGCACCAGCAAGTGCCTCGTCGATGGTGTGGCAGATGACGGACTTGGCCGATTCTGCGCCGCACTCTTCGACGATGGTCTTGAACTTCTGACGGTCCTCGCCGCGCTGGATGGCTTCGACGTCGGCGCCGATGAGTTCGACCCCGTACTTCTCGAGGGTTCCTGCGTCGTGGAGTTCGATCGCGGCGTTGAGCGCCGTCTGACCGCCCAGGGTCGGCAGGATCGCGTCGGGGCGTTCCTTCTCGATAATCGATTCGATGATGTCGGGATCGATGGGCTCGACATAGGTGGCGTCGGCGACATCGGGATCGGTCATGATCGTCGCCGGGTTCGAGTTGATGAGGATGACGCGCAGGCCCTCTTCGCGCAGCACACGGCAGGCCTGGGTGCCCGAGTAGTCGAATTCACAGGCCTGACCGATGACGATCGGTCCGGAACCGATGACCAGGACGGATTTGAGATCTTGTCTGAGTGGCATGAGTGCTCCTTAGGCCTGTGCGACCTGGGAAGTGGACATGAGGTCGATGAAGCGATCGAACAGGTAGCTCGAATCGTGAGGCCCGGCGGCGGCCTCCGGGTGGAACTGGACGGAGAACGCCGGAATGTCGAGGCACTGGAGGCCTTCGACCACGTCGTCATTGAGGCACACGTGGGAGACGGTGACTCGACCGAAGTCCGCGTCGTGTGGTGCCTGCGTCTCGCCCTCCAGGGGCGCGTCGACGGCGAATCCGTGGTTCTGCGAGGTGATCTCCACCTTGTCGGTGGTGCGGTCCATGACCGGGACGTTGATGCCGCGGTGACCGAAGGGCAGTTTGTACGTGCCGAAGCCCAGTGCTCGGCCCAGCAGCTGGTTGCCGAAGCAGATGCCGAAGAACGGGATCTTCGCAGCCAGGACCTCGCGCAGGAGTCCGACCTGGTCATCGGCGGTCGCCGGATCCCCGGGGCCGTTGGAGAAGAAGACTCCGTCGACGCCCAGCGCCTTGATCTCGTCGAAGCTCGTCGTGGCGGGCAGGAGGTGGACGTCGATGCCGCGTTCGCTCAGGCGTTCCGGCGTCATCGATTTGATGCCCAGGTCCAGGGCCGCGACACTGAACTTCCGCTCTCCCACAGCGGGGATGAGCTGGGGCTCGGTGATCGAGACCTCTTCGGCGAGTTTCGCGCCGGCCATATGCGGTGAGGCCTGGACCTTGGCCAGCAGCTCTTTGTCATCGGCATCGGCGGCGGGACCGGAGAAGATGCCCATGCGCATGGCACCGGCTTCGCGCAGATGCAGGGTCAGGGCACGGGTGTCGACGTCGCTGATGCCCACGATGCCGGATTCTTCGAGGCGCGTGGACAGGTCTCCGATGGAGCGCCAGTTCGAGGACACGCGGGAGGCGTCGCGGACGACATAGCCGGCGACCCAGATCTTGGCCGATTCGTCGTCATCATCGGTGATTCCCGTGTTGCCGATGTGCGGCGCGGTCTGGATCACGATCTGACGGTGATAGGACGGGTCGGTCAGTGTCTCCTGATAGCCCGACATGGCGGTGACGAAGACCGCTTCGCCCAGGGTCTCTCCGATGGCGCCGTAGGCAGAGCCTCGGAAGGTGCGTCCGTCTTCGAGGACGAGGACGGCAGGTGTGGTGGACAGTGTCATTGTGCCTCTTCGATCATTTCGCGGATGCGGTCGACGGTGGGGGTGGTGCTGGCGGCGTAACGGGCGCGGAAGCCTGTGTCGACGAGGGTCTCCCCCAGCCGCCAGGTGATGCGGACGATGCCGCCGCGTTCGACGAATTTGCCGATCATGCCGGCGGTGGTGTCGACGGAGACGATGTCGCGCCTGGGGATAAGGAAGTCCTCACGTCCGGCGAGGTCCATGATGACTCCCCCGTCGGTGACGACGATCTCTCCCGTGGTGCGGATGCCGAGACCATGGACGGCGACGCGTTCGAGTGGGTGCCCGGCCAGGGTCGTCGACACATAGGAGCCTTCGACAGGTTCTGCGACGGGCTTGATTCCCATATGCGGCTTCGCTGGCTGCGGGACGTCGGTCTGGCTCTTCTTTCGTCGGCTCCACCCCCAGGTGATGGCGAGGACCAGCAGCAGGAAGACGACCGCGATGATGATGACGCTTACTGGTCTGTCCATGATGCTCCTGCCGGATGGGGTGTGCTGAGTCGTCCGCCGGAGAGAACCCGGTGGCCGTAGAAGAATGTGTCGGTGATCGAGGTGGAGACCTCAAGACCGGCGAAGGGGTTGTTGCGGCCCTTCGTCGCGTGGTCATCGGGCACGATCGTGTGCGTCGAGTTCGGGTCGATGAGCACGATGTTGGCACTGGAGCCGATTTCGAGGCTGCCATGGCCGGTGGCCCCGGTGATCCGCGCCGGAGTCACCGACATGACCCGGGCAAGGTCGCCGTAGTCGAAGTCGTAGTCGGCCATCGCCTCGACGACGATGGACAGTGCCGTCTCCATGCCGACCATGCCCATGGCCGCGGCCGTCCACTCGCTGCATTTGTGTTCGGCGGTGTGTGGGGCGTGGTCGGTGCCGATGACGTCGATCGTGCCGTCGGCCAGCGCCTCGCGCAGTGCGGTGACATCGGCCTCGGTGCGCAGCGGCGGGTTGACCTTGTATACAGGGTCGAAGCTGCGGACGAGTTCGTCGGTGAGCATGAGATGGTGCGGGGTCACCTCGGCGGTGATCTCGACTCCGCGCGACTTCGCCCAGCGGATGATGTCGACGCTGCCTTTGGTCGAGACGTGGCAGATGTGCAGCCGTGAGCCCACATGCTCGGCCAGGAGCACATCGCGGGCGATGATCGATTCCTCGGCGACGGCGGGCCAGCCGGGCAGTCCCAGCTCAGCGGAGACGACACCCTCGTTCATCTGCGCGCCCTCGGTCAGGCGCGGTTCCTGTGCATGCTGGGCGATGACTCCGTCGAAGGTCTTGACGTATTCGAGGGCCCGGCGCATGAGCAGCGGGTCGGAGACGCAGATCCCGTCGTCGGAGAAGATGCGGACGCGAGCCGCCGATCGGGCCATGGCTCCGATTTCGGCGAGGTTCTTGCCTTCGAGTCCGATTGTCACGGCACCGATGGGCACGACTTCGGTGTAGCCGGCGGTACGCCCGAGGCGGTGGACCTGTTCGACCACGCCTGCGGTGTCGGCGACAGGTGCGGTGTTCGCCATCGCATGGACGCAGGTGAACCCGCCCGCCGCGGCCGCTCGTGACCCGCTCAGGATCGTCTCCGCGTCTTCCTTTCCCGGTTCGCGAAGATGCGTATGCATGTCGACGAGCCCAGGCAGAGCGATCAGTCCTTCTGCACTCACGACTTCCACCGAGGTGTCGTCGGGATCGAGCAGATCCGGATCGACGATCGTCGAGTCCTTGATGGCGATATCGGCACTTCCCTGGCCCAGCACGTTCGCACCGCGGATCAGATAGTCAGTCATTGGTCTCCTCCTGGCCTGTCAAGAGGCGGTACAGGACCGCCATGCGCACGCTGACTCCGTTCTCGACCTGGTCGAGGATGAGGGCGCGCGGTGAGTCGGCGGCTGCCGCTGAGATTTCGAAGCCGCGGTTCATCGGCCCCGGGTGCATGATGAAGGTCTCCTTCGGCAGTCCCGCCAGGCGGGCCGCGGAGAGTCCCCACAATCGTGCGTATTCGCGTTCGTTGGGGAAGAACGATTCGTGCATGCGCTCGTGCTGGACACGCAGCATCATCACGGCTGCGAAGTCTTCGCTGTGCAGCGCCTCGTCGAGGTCGTAGTGCAGGGTCACAGGCCAGGTCTCGACGCCCCAGGGCAGCAGCGTCGGGGGTGCGACCAGATGGACTTCGGCGCCGAGGTTGGCCAGCAGGTGAACATTCGAGCGGGCTACCCGGGAGTGGAGGACGTCGCCGACGATGGCGACCTTCGCCCCGTCGAGACCGCGTCCGCGTGGGCCGTCCTTGACAGCACCCGAGGCGGAGAATCCGCCGAGGGCACGGCGCAGGGTGAAGGCGTCGAGCAGTGCCTGAGTGGGGTGTTCGTGAGTGCCGTCGCCGGCGTTGACGACGGGAACATCGATCCAACCGGTGTGGGCCAGGCGATGCGGGGTGCCGGATCCGGGATGCCGAACGACGAGCGCATCGGCGCCCATGGCCGAGATCGTCTGGATGGTGTCCTGCAGGCTCTCGCCCTTGGATACCGAAGAGCCCTTGACGGAGAAGTTGAGGACGTCGGCGGAAAGCCGCTTGGCCGCTGCCTCGAAGGAAAGACGGGTCCGTGTCGAGTCTTCGAAGAAGAGGTTGACCACGGTGCGTCCACGCAGAACAGGCAGCTTCTTGACCTCACGGTCAGAGACCTGTGTCATCTCTTCGGCGATGTCGAGAATCGAGATGGAGTCCTCGCGGCTCAGCGACACGGTGTCGAGGAGGTGCTTCATTCGCGGCCTCCCGAGATGGTCACGCCGTCTTCGCCGTCGATCTCAGCCAGGGAGACATTGACGCGTTCGCTGCTGGAGGTGGGGAGGTTCTTCCCGACGTGATCGGCCCTGATCGGCAGGTCCCGGTGGCCACGGTCCACGAGCACGGCCAGCCGAACCTTGGACGGACGACCCAGATCCGAGAGCGCATCGAGTGCGGCTCTGATGGTGCGGCCGGAGAAGAGCACATCGTCGACGAGGACGACGGTCTTGGCATCGATGCCGGAGGCGGGAATGGTGGTGGGCTCCGGGGCGCGGTAGGCGCCGCTGCGCAGGTCATCACGGTACATGGTGATGTCGAGGCTGCCGACGAGTTCGCCTGCCATCTCCGGTCGTGCCGAGATCGAGGCGATCTGTTCGGCCAGCCGGGTGGCCAGGGGCACCCCGCGGCGTGGAATCCCTAACAGGACGAGGTCATCGCTGCCCTTGTTGGACTCGATGATCTCGTGGGCGATACGGGTCATTGCCCGTTTCATATCTGGGGCATCGAGCACTGTTCGCTGTGTCATGCTTCCCCTTCTCCGCCTCTCCGGACGGTGGTTAAAGGAGTGGTTCGATTCGATTGTAGACCTCGGTTGAGCGAGGTCGGTTCGCGGGTCCGGATTCCGGACCCGCGGACTCAGATCAGGGTCGGCTTGACGTCCAGGACGCGTGACAGCAGACCCGAGATGAAGCCGGGTGAGTCATCGGTTGAGAACTGCCTAGCCAGGGACACCGCTTCGTCGATCGCTGCCTTGTCGGGCACCTCGTCATTGAAGATGATCTCCCAGGTCCCGATCTGGAGCAGCGCCAGGTCAACGGCCGGCATCCGCTCCAGGGTCCAGCCCTCCGCATAGGTGGCGATGATCTCGTCGATCTCCTCACGATGACTCGTGATTCCTTCGACGATCTCCACCGCGTAGGCCTTCATCGGATAGTCGGGATCGTTGGACCTCATGGTCACGATCTGCTCGGTGTCGAGGCGTCGCTGACCGGCCTCGAACATCAGTTCCAGGGCCCGACGGCGGGCCCGCGTACGTGCTGACACTTACTTGACGCGACCCAGGTAGTCGCCGTTGCGGGTGTCGACCTTGACCTTGGTGCCCTCTTCGAGGAACAGAGGCACCTGAATGTCGTATCCGGTCTCCAGCGTCGCAGGCTTCGAGCCGCCGGTGGAGCGGTCGCCCTGCAGGCCGGGCTCGGTGTGGGTGATCAGCAGCTCGACCGACGGCGGCAGCTCCACGGAGAGCGCCGTGCCCTCGTGGAAGGAGATCTGCAGGTTCTGGTTCTCGAGCATGTAGTTGGCGGCATCACCGACGAGCTCAGGCGAGACGCTGACCTGGTCGTAGTCCTCAGCGTCCATGAACACGTAGTCGGTGCCGTCATGGTAGAGGTACTGCATGTCGCGACGGTCGACGTTGGCTGTCTCGACCTTGGTTCCGGCGTTGAAGGTCTTGTCGATGATCTTGCCGGAGATGACGTTCTTGAGCTTGGTGCGGACGAATGCCGGACCCTTGCCGGGCTTGACGTGCTGGAACTCCAGCACCTGCCACAGCTGCTTGTCGATATTGAGCACAAGGCCGTTCTTCAGGTCGTTGGTTGAAGCCACTAATCCGTCCTTCTTCGTGTCAGTCTTGGCCACCGCGAGGTGATTGGGTGTGTTTGGCATTGGTTGGCAGTTTCGCCAAACAGCAATTCTAGCAAGCTCCTGCGGGGGCTGCCATCTCGGGCCTGTGAACTCGGCTCAGGTTGCGCTCTCAGGTTGCCCTGAGCGCTGCCTTCAGCCCAGGTCCGCACCGAGCATGACCCGCGGCGAGTCCTCCCCGATCTCCTGGTAGGCCGTATGGAGGATCGAGACATCTGGGATCTCCACGGTCGAAGGTGCCCCGACCTCACCCAGCAGCACCATGCGCAGCATGGAGCCGCGGGCCTTCTTGTCGCGCTTCATAGTGTCCAGCAGCTGCGGCCAGACATCGGCACGGTAGGCCACGGGCAGACCCAGTTTGGTCAGCAGCTCACGGTGGAGGTCGACGGTCTCGGGAGGAAGACTCTTGACCATCGCCGCCACCTCGGCGGCGAAGACCATGCCCACGGACACGGCGGCACCATGGCGCCACTGGTATCGCTCCTTGTGCTCGATGGCGTGTGCCAAGGTATGGCCGTAGTTGAGGATCTCGCGTCGACCGGATTCCTTGAAGTCATCGGCGACGACCTCGGCCTTGACAGCGATGGAGCGTTCGATGAGCTCGCGCAGGACGGGACCGTCCACCTCGGCGATCTCTGCCTTCGAATGACTGCTCACCAGATCGAGGATCTTGGGATCGGCGATGAAGCCGGTCTTGACCACCTCGGCGAGGCCGGTGAAGAGCTCGTTCTCCGGCAGCGTCTGCAGCGTGTCGAGGTCGACGAGGACACCTGAGGGGGCATGGAAGGAACCGACGAGGTTCTTGCCTTCGGCGGTGTTGATGCCCGTCTTGCCGCCGATGGCCGCATCGACCATTCCCAGCACCGTGGTGGGGATGTGGATGACGGAGATTCCCCGCAGCCAGGTGGCCGCGACGAAGCCGCCGAGGTCGGAGACGGCTCCCCCGCCGACCGTGATGATGGCATCGGAGCGAGTGAAATCACTCTGGCCGAGCACCTGCCAGCAGAATGCTGCGACCTGGACGTGCTTGGCTTCCTCGGCATCGGGGATCTCGGCGACGATGGCATCGAGGCCGGTTGCGCGCAGGTCGTCACGGACCGTCTCCCCCGTCGTCCGCAGAGCCCGAGGATGGATGACGAGCACCTTCTCGACCCGTGGCCCCAGAAGCTCGGGAAGTTCACCCAGGAGCCCCTGCCCCACGAGAACCGGGTAGTTCCCGCCGGCTTCGACGTTGATGCGTGTGAGACTCATTCGTGCACTTTCCCCTTTGCTGCCTCCGCGTCGGTGATGACCGCGGTGGCTGACTTCTGAACGTCTTGCGTCCCCAAGCCTAACTCTCTGCTTCCCGGTCCGAGTACTTGGCATACTCTTCGGCTCGCTGCAGCCCGGTGAGGACATCGACGACGCGGTTGACGATGGTCGAAGGATGCGAATTCGACGCGTGGACGCGGAAGGTCGCGACCTGGTCGTAGAGCGGCTCCCGTTCTTTCACGAGTGCCAACCAGTTCTCGACCGGCGTTCCCGCACCCCGCAGCAGAGGCCGATGCGGCGAGTTCAATCGCGTCATGACGGTGTCAACGTCGATATCGATGTGCACGACCTTGATCGCCGGATGACCCAGCTGCGCTCGGGTGCCCGAATTGAGGATCGCTCCCCCGCCCAGGGATACGATTCCCGGACGGTCGAGGAGACGACGCAGGGCACGTCGGACGACCTCGCGTTCGATCCGCCGGAAGTGGTCCTCACCGCGTTCGACGAAGATCTCTGCGATGACACCGTACTTGTCGACGATATTCGCATCCGTGTCGATGAGCGGCAGATCGAGTCGATCGGCCAAGAGCCGACCGATCGTGGATTTGCCGGCGGCAGGCGGCCCGGTCAGGACGATGCGCGACTGCGAGGCCGGGACCGGTTCCAATGGTGGAACCGGTTTCGGGTGCGGGCGTTGAGTCATTGGCCGATTCGGAGGTTCTCCGGAATGGCCGCCACGTAGGCATCCAGGTTCCGTTTGGTCTCGGCCACGGAGTCTCCCCCGAACTTCTCCACCACTGCCTCGGCGAGAACGAGAGCCACCATGGCCTCGGCCACGACTCCCGACGCCGGAACCGCACAGACGTCGGAGCGCTGGTGGTTGGCCTTGGCGGGTTCACCGGTGACGACGTCGACGGTGGCCAGGGCGCGTGGGACCGTGGCAATGGGCTTCATGCCTGCACGGACTCGCAGCGGACCACCTGTCGACATTCCGCCTTCGGTGCCGCCGGCTCGGTTGCTCACGCGTCGGATGCCGTCGTCACCCACAGCGAGTTCGTCGTGGGCCGCGGACCCGGGGCGCCGGGTGGTGAGGAAGCCGTCGCCGACCTCGACGCCCTTGATCGCCTGAATGCCCATTAGGGCTCCAGCGAGTCGGGAGTCGAGCCGACGGTCCCAGTGGACATGCGAGCCCAGTCCGGGCGGAAGGTTGTAGGCGAGGACCTCGACGACGCCGCCGAGGGTGTCCCCGGCCTTCTTCGCAGCATCGATCTCGGCCACCATGCGTGCGGAGAGTTCCGGGTCGAAGCAGCGCACGGGATCGGCGTCGAGTGCGTCGACGTCCGAGGCGAGCGGCAAAGCTGGCTCGGACGTGGCTTCTGTGGACTCCGCAGCCGTGCCGATTGCCACGGTGTGGGAGACGAGTGTGATGCCCAGTTCGCCGAGGAAGTTCGCGGCGATAGTTCCCAGGGCTACACGCATCGCGGTCTCTCGGGCGGAGGCGCGTTCGAGGATCGGGCGTGCCTCGTCGAACCCGTATTTCTGCATTCCGACGATATCGGCGTGGCCGGGCCGCGGGCGGGTCAGCGGGGCGTTGCGGGCCTGACCGGCGAGCTCGTCCTCGTCAATCGGGTCGGGGCTCATCACGGATTCCCATTTGGGCCATTCGGTGTTCCCGACTTCAACGGCCACCGGTGAACCCAGTGTCTGACCGTGTCGGACTCCGCCGAGGAGGCGAACCTCGTCGGCTTCGAACTTCATCCGTGCTCCACGGCCGTAGCCCAATCGGCGTCGAGCCAATCTCGCGCGGATATCTTCCCTGGTGATCGGAACGTGGGCGGGAAGCCCTTCAATGATCCCAGTCAGCGCTTCGCCGTGGGATTCGCCTGCAGTCAGCCATCTCAACATTCAACCGATTCTACAAAAGGATTGGCGCAAGCACCGACCCGAACCACATTCCGGATAGCATTGCGGGTCCGAATGCGATCGTCGTCGTCTTCAGACTGCGTCGTGCGGCCGCCGACAGCAGTGCCGCGAGGCCGGCGATGAGCATCATGATGATGAGGACGAGAGCTGGCGCCCATACCGAGAACAGCGTGGGCACGCCGAACACGACGAAGGCGAGTTTGACGTCGCCGAGGCCCATGGTGCGTGCATGCATGACTCGCCCGATCAGGTGGAGGATGCCGAAGAACAGCACCCCGGCGCCACCGGCGATCAGGGCCAGAACCCACATCTGGGACTCTCCCAGGAGCGATCCGAGGGCGAGGACCAACAGTTCGGCGCCGATGAGCGGGTACATGATCCTGTCCGGCAGCCGGTGGATGACGAAGTCGACGACGACGAGGAATGGTGTGGCCGCGGCTGCTGTGCCCAGGCTCAGCGCCAGCAGAAATGCGTCGAACGCCCCTAGGCCAGCCGAGGAGCCAGCGACGGGGTTGGAAGCCGTCGAGGATCCAGCGACGGAGGCGGGACCGATCCCGGGGAAGAGCAGGGTGGCAACGGTTGCGAGCACGATGCCCAGGACTGCCAAGGGCAGCGGGCGGAAGGCATGTGATCTCGCGAGCACGCCGACGTGTCCGTCATCGGCTGTCCACCATGAAGTCGAGCGAGACAGGAGCAGTCCGAAGCCAGCGCTGATGAGGGCGCTGACCCCGATCGGCCATACGTGGAGAACTCCGATGTCCACCCTCGCCTGCCCTTCCCGTCTCCGTCGTCAGTCGCCTACCGGTCCAGGTGCGTCCTCGAGGGCTCGATACATGGCCACGGTGATGGCTGCTCGACGTGCAGAGTCCCTCGTGCGTCGGTCTCCGCCGTCTGCAGTCTCCGTGTTCCGCAACTCAGCCTCAGCGTTCTGCGACTCGGCTGCGGCGATGAACATCTCCGACTGCGCCACAGCCTGCTCGACGAGCATCACCGTGCCTTCGACCGGGATCAGGCCATGTGCCTCGGCCGCTCGAAGGAAGCCGGATTCGGCGGCATAGGCGACATCAAGTGCCACTCCGCTGTGAAAGTCGGGTGACCACTGCAGCTCGGGAACCGCCTCGGCGGGGAGGGTGGAGATGACGATGGCAGCGGGTTCGATCCGCCTCAGCGGTGCGGTGGTCGCCGTGATCCCGAGCCGTTGACTGAGTTCGAGGACCCGACGCGCCCGATCAGGGTTCCGCACGAGGAACTCGATCGAGGTGATGCCCAATTCGTGGCAGGCCAGCAGCGCAGAGGCCGCAGTCGCTCCCGCACCGAGGATCGTGGCCCTGTCACCATATTCCGTGTCGCTCGTGGTCAGCCCTGGTGCCAGGGCTCGCACGATCCCCTGGACATCGGTATTGGCCACTGCCGTCGAACTCGCTGAACGGACAAGGGTGTTCGCTACACCGGTCAGCCCGGCAGTGTCGTCGAGATCCCACCCATGAGCGCGTGCGAGCTCGACGAGCTGCTCTTTCAGCGGCATCGTCAGGGAGAATCCGACTTCATGATCATGATCCGCCAGAAACGCCTCGAGCTCATCGGCGCCGAGGTCGTAGCTGGCGTATTCGCTGCCGTGAAGTCCCAGCGCCTGGAACGCCGCACGATGAAGCAGCGGTGACTTGGAATGAGCGATCGGGCGACCGAGCACCGCAGCCGAAATCGTCATCCGTCGCCGTTGCCTTCGTTATGTTCCTTAAGCCACTTCCGGTAGATCTCGACGTTCTTCCGGTGCTCGTCGAAGGTGTCGGCGAACTTGGTCTCCCCTGTGTCCGGGTTCGTGGCAACGAAGAACTGCCAGTCGCCTTCTGTCGGGTTGAGTGCGGCATCGACTGCCCCGGAGCTCGGCGAGTTGATCGGCCCTGGAGGCAGCCCCTTCTGCTTATACGTGTTGTACGGGCTGTCTGACTGGCGTTCTTCCTTCGTCGTCGTCAGGTCGCTGCGGGCGCCGTGGATGTAGGCGACGGTGGCATCGGATTGGAGAAGTTTGCCGGTCTTCGAATCATCGGAGATGCGGTTGAGGAAGACCCGCGCCACCTTCTTCCGGACGTCCTCGTCACCGGGCGATTCGATCTCGACGAGGCTGGCCAGAGTCATGATCCGATTCGCGTCATCAAGGTCGATGCCGGCGTTCTCGATCTCGGTCTTCGTCTTGGCGACCATTTCGGACACGACAGCCTCGGCGGTCTTCTCCTTGTCGAGATCGTAGGTCGCCGGGTACAGATAGCCCTCAAGGCTGGGAGCATCGACGTCGAGGCCGTAGTCCTTCGGGGTCTTATCGTCGATGGCTTTGTCGACCGCCTCGGCCTTCATCCCCGATTCGACCATCGTGGACTTGATCTGCTCGATCTTGCGTCCCTCGGCGATCGTGATCTTGGGCGGTTTGATGGGATTGACGAACGCTTCGACTGCCGCCTTGGAACTCATCTTCTCGCGCAAGATGATCGGACCGGCCTGAATCGTGATGTCTCGACGTTCGACCTCATCGAGGAACGGCTCGGAGTTCATGATCACTCCCGCTTCGACGAGCTGGTTGGCCACGGAACGGGCCGAGGCTCCCGGCGGGATCTCCACAGAGACCTCGCTGGTGCCGGCGCCCTCATAGTCGCCTTTGGGACCGAACAGGTCGTCGAAGACTCCGCCGGCGGCTCTGACACCGAAGAAACCGCCGATGCCGAAGACGAGAACACAGACGACGACGATGGCCGTCGTCCTGCGTCTGCGCATCATCCGGCGGTGCTTCTTGGCTTTGAGATCGGACCTGGACAGCCCTTCGTCTTCCGAAAACTCGCCTGGGAACGGGCTCATTGCTCACTCTCCTCGTCGGGCATTGCTCGACCGGCCGGTTGTCCGGTGTTGTGTTCGTATTCGAGGGCGTTCTGCAGAATGATGACTGCGGCCTGGGCGTCGACGATCTCTCGGCGCTGACGCGAGTTCTTCCCTGCGGCTGCGAGGGCGTGGTGGGCTTCGACAGTGGTGAAGCGCTCATCGACGAGGCGGATCGGCGTCGCCGTGGCAGCGCTGATCCGCTTCGCGAACTCCAAGGCCGTTGCTGCTGCCGCTCGGGCCGATCCGTCGAGGGATTTCGGGTCGCCGATGAGTAGTTCGATCGGTTCGTATTCGTCGATGATCTCCCGCAGCGTCTTCAACGCTGCGGGTTCATCGGTCCGCCTCACCACGGTCAGTGGTGTGGCGAGGATGCCATCGGGGTCGCTGGCGGCCACCCCGATGCGCACCGAACCGATGTCCAGGCCCAATCGACGGCCCCGGCGGAAACTCACTGGAGAGCTGCCTTGACTGCTGCGATGGCAGAGGGAATCGCACTGACATCGCTGCCGCCGCCCTGGGCGAGGTCAGGCTTGCCGCCTCCGCCGCCGCCGAGTTCACCGCAGGCCAGGGAGACGAGCTTCCCAGCCTGGTGTCCCTCTTCACGTGCGGCGGCGGTCGTGGCAATCACGACGACCGGCTTCGAGTTGCCTGTGCCGATTCCCAGAACCACAGCGGACCGTTCGTTGACTCTGCCGCGCAGGTCGGTGACGACGGTGCGGATGTCCCCTGCGTTGGTGACGTCGCCGAGGTCGGCGACGACGAACAGGGTTGATCCCACGGTCTCGGCATTGTCGAGGAACTTGCCGGCTGAGGCCAACAGCTGCTGGGAGTTCAGGCGGGCGATCTCCTTCTCCGCGTCCTTGAGTTTGCTCATCAGGTCCCCGACGCGTTCCTTCACATCGGTGCCTGGCACCTTGAGCATGTCGGAGAGGGAGGACACGATGCTGCGTTCTGCGGCCAGGGAGCGGAAGGCGTCCATGCCGACTGCGGCCTCGATGCGGCGCACGCCGGAGCCCACGGAGGCTTCGGAGAGCACAGAGATGGGCCCGACTTCCGAGGAGGAACCGACGTGGGTGCCTCCGCAGAGTTCACGGGAGAAGGGACCGCCGATATCGACGACTCGCACGATGTTCGGGTACTTCTCACCGAAGAGCGCCATCGCACCGGACTTCCGGGCGTCTTCGAAGGGCAGGAATTCGGTGCCGACCTCATAGTTCGAGCGAACTGCGAGGTTGGCGACGTCTTCGATCTCCGCACGCATCTGCTGGCTGGGTGCTTCGGGGAACGAGTAGTCGAAGCGCATGTAGCCGGGCTGGTTCATCGATCCGGCCTGCACGGCGTGCGTGCCCAGGATCTCCCGCAGTGCTGCGTGGACGAGGTGGGTGGCGGTGTGTGCCTGTGAACCCTGGAACCGGTGGTCGTGGTCGACGACGGCCAGAACCTCGGCGCCGACGTGGATCTCGCCGTCGATGACTTCGACCCTGTGGGCGGGCAGACCCTTGATGGGGTTCTGCACGTCGAGGACACGAGCGGTGAAGCCATGACCCTTGATGAGGCCGATGTCGGCACGCTGCCCGCCTGCCTCGGCGTAGAACGGGGTCAGATCGAGGATGAGGTCGGCGGTCTGTCCTGGTGTGAGGACTTCCTGGGCGAGACCATCGACGACGATCCCGCGCACCCGGGAGTCGGCTTCGAGCCTGTCGTAGCCGACGAATTCGGAGGCACCGTCTTCGAGCAGTGCCGAATAGGCCGAGAGGTCGGCATGTCCGCCGCCCTTCTTCGCCTTCGCGTCGGCTTTCGCCCGGGTCCGCTGTTCGCTCATGAGGGCACGGAATCCCTCTTCGTCGACATTCACGCCCTGCTCGGAGGCCATTTCCAAGGTCAGGTCGATGGGGAAGCCATGGGTGTCATGCAGAGCGAACGCAACGTCGCCGCTGAGAGTCTTGTCCGATGCGGGCAGTGAGGCTGCCGCGTTCTGGAACAGCTGAGTGCCGGACTCCAGAGTCCGCAGGAACGCCTTCTCCTCGGCATAAGCGATGCGGGAGATGCGATCGAAGTCCGTCTCAAGCTCCGGGTAGGAGAGTTTCATCGACTCCATCGACACCGGGAGCAGTTCGGGCAGGACCTCGCTGGTCACGCCGAGGAGACGCATTGCACGTACGGCCCGGCGCAGGAGACGGCGCAGGATGTAGCCGCGGCCCTCGTTGCCGGGGCGGACACCGTCGCCGATGATGATGAGGGAGGAACGCACGTGGTCAGCCACGACGCGCATCTGCACATCGGCGTCGTGATCGGCACCGTAGCGGTGGCCGGAGAGCCGGCTGGCGGCTTCGATGACGGGGAAGACCTCGTCGATCTCATACATGTTCTCGACGCCCTGGAGCAAGAAGGCGACGCGTTCCAGGCCCAGGCCGGTGTCGATGTTCTTGGCAGGGAGTTCGCCAGCGATGTCGAAGTCGACCTTGGACCGGACTTCGCTGAGCTCGAACTCCATGAACACGAGGTTCCAGATCTCGATGTAGCGATCCTCGTCGGCCACAGGGCCGCCTTCGACTCCGTAGTCGGGGCCGCGGTCGAAGTAGATCTCGGAGCAGTAACCGCCGGGACCGGGCTGCCCGGTGTGCCAGAAGTTGTCCTCGTTGTCGCGCGGCTGGATGCGCTCACGGGGAATCGAGGTCTCCTCGAGCCACAGGTCGATGGTCTCGAGGTCGTCCTCGTGGACCGTTGCCCACAGGAGGTTCTTGTCGAAGCCGAGTCCACCGTCGTCCACGGAGTTCGTCAGCAGGCCCCAGGCGAAGCGAATGGCCTCGCGCTTGAAGTAGTCGCCGAAGGAGAAGTTGCCGTTCATCTGGAAGAACGTGCCGTGGCGGGTGGTCTTTCCGACTTCTTCGATGTCGCCGGTGCGCACGCACTTCTGCACGCTCGTGGCCCGATTGAACGGAGCGGGTTCCCGACCGGTGAGGTAAGGGATGAACTGCACCATTCCTGCGATGTTGAACAGGATCGATGGATCGGAACTGATCACCGACGCTGAGGGGACGACCGCGTGCCCGTTCGCTTCGAAGTAGTCCAACCAGCGCTGTTTGATCTCTGCCGTCTTCATCCAAGGCCTTTCACATGTTGCGTGTGCACTCTTGCACTCATCAGTGACTAGTTTAGTGACTCAACCACATTATGCGAGGTGCCGACGCTGCGCGCCGCCGACCCGCTGGTCACCCCGAGATCAGCTTTAGGTTCGGTCCTGTGGTTGAGCGATTGTCGGGCGGTTGTTCACCGTCCGAACGAATTGGGGGGTGAATGCACAACTGCCCGGAACTCGATGTTCCGGGCAGTTGCTGCCGTGCGATCCCTCTGGGGTGATCAGCGCGAGTAGTGCTCGACGACCAGCTGAACGTCGACGGTCACAGGAACCTCTTCGCGCTTCGGGCGACGAAGCAGAGTGGTCTGCAGTCCCTCGAGGTTGACGTTGAGGTAACCCGGAACTGCAGGGAGAACATCCTTGTGTCCACCGGCTGCAGCAACCTGGAACGGATCCATCGATGCGCTGCGCTCGTGCACCTGGATGGTCTGTCCTTCCTTCACGCGGAAGGAGGGGCGGTCGACGCGCTGTCCGTCAACGGTGATGTGACGGTGCACGACGAACTGACGTGCCTGGGCGATGGTGCGGGCGAAGCCCGAACGCAGGACCAGGGCGTCGAGACGCATTTCGAGGAGCTCAACCATGGTCTCACCGGTCAGACCGGAGAGGCGGCTGGCTTCTTTGTAAGTCTTGAGCATCTGAGCTTCACGGATGCCGTACTGGGCGCGAAGACGCTGCTTCTCCTTGAGACGGACCGAGTAGTCGCTGTCATTGCGACGACGTGCGCGGCCGTGCTCGCCTGGAGGATACGGGCGACGCTCGAAGTACTTCTCCGCCTTCGGAGTCAGCGGCATGCCGAGGGCGCGCGAGACGCGCGTCATCCGGCGGTTACGTGCTGGTGCTGGCACTGTATTACCTTTCATCAATATGGTGTGTCACGACTGGCCATAGGTTCTCGCCCGAGTCGAAACGGTTGTTTCCCAGGATGGGAAAGAGGGATTGAGCGTCGAGATACGCTCGCACCGACCGCCTTTAGCTTGCAGGCACAACAGCAACCTATCTTAGCGGAAGTCGGCGGGTCGGCGCAAAGCAGAGATGCCCCGAACACCGGCTGAAATCTCAGCCTTCGGCATGATCTGCATCACCGTCGGCTCGCCGGTTGCTCGGCAGCTGCATTGCCGCATCGGCGACTTCAGCTCCCGAACCGCTGTAGATGTTGACGACGGTATGCACACCTGCTCTGATGAACCGGTCGGCCTGGTCCTGGCGCTGCACGACTGCGGCGATGGCACCGTCGAAACCGGCGATGCGCAGCTGTTCGAAGGCAAACGTGTTCGAGTCGTGGATGGCCATGGCCAGGATGACTGTTCGAGCCGTACCGCCGACAACGAGCCGATGCCAGAACTCGTGGTCGGTGGCATCACCTTCGAGCACGTTGAACTCTTCGCGTTTGAGCTCCTCCACCACCAGGTGGTCGTTGTCCACCCCGATGACAGACAGCCCGCCGGTGTCGACCAGTCGCTCGTAGGCCCCGCGACCGATGCGGCCCATCCCCAGCACCACAACCTCGGCGTCACCGGTGTCGATCGCCCGATCCGGGGGACGCAGCTTGGCCTCATTCTCATCGGGCAGGATCTCATCGAGTCGAGCAACGATCTGCAGGCTGTAGGCATTGGCCAAAGACGAGATGATCATCCCGATCGCAACGGCCAAAGCAGTCACTGTCAGCCAACTCTCCTCGAACAGTCCGTTGCCTGCCCCGACCGCCACGACGATGAGCGCAAATTCGGAGAAGTTGCTCAGCGCCAGACTGGTGCGGATGCTGGTCCGATTGCGCAGACCGAAAAGTCGACCCATCAGGTAGAAGCTTGCGAAGTTGAAGGGCAGGAGGATCACACACAACAGCAGTGCCATGAACAGGTCGGCCCAGGTCGGGACCGCCTGAAGCCCGATGACGACGAAGAAGGCGACGAGGAAGAGCTCCTTGACGCTGAACAGCGACTTCGACAACTCGGTCGAACGCCGATGGCTGGCGAAGAGCAGCCCCATCACCAGCGCCCCTAGGTCACCGTGGATGCCGACAGATTCGAAGGCGAGATAGCCCGGCCCCAGAGCCATGACCACGCCGAAGAGCACCAG
Organism: Brevibacterium sp. BDJS002; assembly: GCF_028201555.1. Classification (NCBI taxonomy): domain Bacteria; kingdom Bacillati; phylum Actinomycetota; class Actinomycetes; order Micrococcales; family Brevibacteriaceae; genus Brevibacterium; species Brevibacterium sp. BDJS002. Next base: position 2,399,477 of record NZ_CP116392.1, read on the forward strand.
CAGCTCACCGCGGCCGACACGGTCAAGGATTCGACGTGCCACCCACGCCGCAGGAACCAGGAGAACGAGAGCGAAGGCCCAGGGACTCGGCGGCTCCTCCCCCGCCACGGTGATGAAGGCGACGGCGGCGATGTCCTGGATGACGAGGACCGCAATGGCGATCTGGCCATAGTAGGAACCGTCGTCGGAACGATCTTCGAGCACCTTGACGACGAGCACTGTTGACGAGAATGACAACGCGAATCCGAGCAGACCGATTGTTCCCAGGCCACCGTCGAGCGAAACGATTCCGACGACCGCGGCAAATCCGATCGTGCCGGCCCCGACGAGGACGCCGGAGATCATGTGGAGAACAGCCGTGCCATAGGCCTCGGGCTGCAGAAGGGAACGCAGGTCGAACTTCAGCCCGATGGTGAAGAGGAGCAGTACCACGCCGAGGTCGGAGACCTGTTCGATTCCATCGAAGGCGGAGAAGCCGAGGAAGTGCAGCAGGAAACCGGCACCGAGGAAACCGACCAACGGCGGAATGCGCAGTTCATACGCGACCAACCCCAGAGCCAGAGCGACGGAAATGGTGACGATGATGTCCTGCACGTCGACCCTCCTCGGCCCTACTGCGCCGACTCACCGACCCTGGCCGCGGCACGCTTTCACCCTGTGCACAAAACTACCGTGTCCGCAGGCTCAGCGCTAAGACATCCGTCGTTGAACTTAGGGGCGCAGCAGTCTCTGCAGCATCTCGAGTCGCTCCCCCAGGGACCGCTCCATACCGTTGCCGGTCGGTTCGTAGTAGCGCTTCCCGCGTAGCGTCTCGGGCAGGTACTCCTGAGCCGCGACCCCGTGCGGATGATCGTGGGAGTATTTGTAGCCCTCACCGTGGCCGAGCTCCTTGGCACCGGGATAGTGGGCGTCGCGCAGATGAGTCGGCACCTGCCCCGAGAACCCGTTCTTCACGTCGGCGATTGCCGCGTCGAGAGCCCGGTAGCTGGCGTTCGACTTCGGCGCCATGGCCAGATAGGTGACCGCCTCGGCGAGGGGAATACGTCCTTCGGGCATGCCGATGTTCTGCACGGCAGTTGATGCCGCGACCGCGATGGGAAGCGCCTGCGGATCGGCCATGCCGATGTCTTCGGCGGCCGAGATGACGACCCTGCGGGCGATGAAGCGAGGGTCCTCCCCGGCGACGATCATTCTGGCCAGGTAGTGCAGTGCGGCGTCGACGTCTGAGCCGCGGATGGATTTGATGAATGCGGAGACGACGTCGTAGTGCTGGTCGCCGTTCTTGTCGTAGCGCAGCACCGTTTCCGAGCTCGCCTCAGCACAGGCAGCCTCGGTGATGAGAATCGCGGTGCCTTCGGCTGGTGACGCCTCCGAGTCGTCGGTGTCGGCTGAATCTTCGGAGTCGGTTGAGTCCTCGATGTCTTCATCAGCGCCGATGTCTTCATCCGCGTCGGTGTCATCATCTGAGTCGACAGCAGAATCGTCACTGGCAACAGCCTCGGCGAACTCTGCCTGTGCGGCGGCGATGCCGGCTGCGGCTTCGAGGATCGTCAGGGAGCGTCTGGCATCGGCACCGGCGATGCGCACGATGAAGTCCTTCGCCGCCGGTTCGAGTTCGAACTGGCCGGCCAGTCCTCGTTCGCTGACGACTGCTCGGTCGAGGAGATCGGCGATGGCGGCGTCATCGAGTGGCCGCAGTGTGAGCAGGAGCGAGCGGGACAACAGCGGGGAGATGACGGAGAAGGACGGGTTCTCGGTCGTGGCTGCGACGAGGACGACGAGGCGGTTCTCCACGGCCGGCAGCAGTGCGTCCTGCTGTGCCTTGGAGAACCTGTGGATCTCGTCGAGGAAGAGCACCGTCGTGCGCTGGTACATGTCACGTTCACGCCTGGCGTTCTCGATCACCTGGCGCACGTCCTTGACCCCGGCGGTGATCGCGGAGAGTTCGACGAAGGTGCGCCCGGGTGCGTGGGAGATGACGTGAGCCAGGGTGGTCTTGCCGACCCCGGGCGGACCCCACAGGATCACCGAGGAGGCTCCGGCCCGGTCTCCCCCGCTGGCTTCGACGAGTTGAACCAGCGGTGAGCCGGGGAACGTCAGATGGTCCTGGCCGACCACCTCGGCGATGGTGCGCGGACGCATCCGCACTGCCAGCGGATCGAGGGCACGGCCCGAATCGGCAGAGGAACCGCCGACGCCCGGACCAGGGAGTCCCTGGTCCGGGCCGTCGGAGGAGAAGAGGTCAGGACCGTTGGTCATCAGCCTCGGCGTCGTCGTCTTCCGCTTCGAAGTCCACGCCGGCCTCGGCGCGCTGGGCGTCGGTGATCGGTGCGGGTGCCTGGGTGAGCGGATCGTATCCGGCACCGGTCTTCGGGAAGGCGATGACCTCGCGGATCGAGTCGACTCCGGCCAGCAGGGACACGATGCGGTCCCAGCCGAAGGCGATGCCTCCGTGTGGGGGTGCGCCGAACTTGAATGCTTCGAGGAGGAAGCCGAACTTCTCCTGTGCGTCCTCTTCCGAGATGCCCATGATCTTGAAGACGCGTTCCTGGACATCCTTGCGGTGGATGCGGATCGAACCGCCGCCGATCTCGTTGCCGTTGCAGACGATGTCGTAGGCGTAGGCCAGGGCAGCGCCGGGATCGGATTCGAGGGTGTCGAGGAATTCGGGCTTCGGAGCGGTGAAGGCGTGGTGGACGGCGGTCCATGACCCTTCACCGACGGCGACATCGCCCGCGGCCTGCGCTGCGGCTGCGGATTCGAAGAGCGGTGCGTCGACGACCCACACGAAGGCCCAGTCGCCTTCCTTGATCAGGCCGGTGCGCTCGGCGATCTCGTTGCGGGCGGCACCCAGCAGCGAGCGTGAGCTCGCAGGGTCACCGGCGGCGAAGAAGATTGCGTCACCGGGGTTAGCTCCGGCGGCTTCGACGAGGCCGGCCTTCTCATCCTCGGAGATGTTCTTGGCGACAGGTCCGGTCAGGGTGCCGTCCTCGGCCACGAGAACGTAGGCCAGGCCCTTGGCACCGCGCTGCTTGGCCCAGTCCTGCCAGCCGTCGAGCTGACGACGGGGCAGGGAGCCGCCGCCGGGGTAGACGACGGAGCCGACGTACTCGGACTGGAAGACCCGGAACGGGGTGTCCTTGAAGAACTCCGTGAGGTTGTGCAGTTCGAGCTCGAAGCGCAGATCTGGCTTGTCGCTGCCGTACTTCTCCATCGCCTCGGCGTAGGTGATGTGCGGGATCGGGGTGGTGATCTCGTGGCCGATGAGCTTCCACAGAGCCACGAGGATCTTCTCGGCGAGCTCGATGATGTCCTCCTGCTCGACGAAGGAGGCTTCGATGTCGAGCTGGGTGAACTCGGGCTGACGGTCGGCGCGGAAGTCCTCGTCGCGGTAGCAGCGTGCCATCTGGTAGTAGCGTTCCATACCGGCGACCTGCAGCAGCTGCTTGAACAGCTGCGGTGACTGCGGAAGCGCGTACCAGGAGCCGGGCTGCAGACGAGCCGGAACCAGGAAGTCGCGGGCGCCTTCGGGAGTGGACCGGGTCAGGGTCGGGGTCTCGATCTCGAGGAAGTCCTGCTCGTCGAGGACGTTGCGGGCTGCCCGGTTCGCTGCCGAACGCAGACGCATGGTCGCGGCGGGACCGGAGCGACGCAGGTCGAGGTAGCGGTAGCGCAGGCGGGTCTCTTCACCGACGGTGCCGGCATCTTCGGCATGGTCGGAAACCTGGAAGGGCAGAGCCTCGGCCTGGCTGAGGATCTCGACCTTCGTGTCGACGACCTCGATATCACCTGTGGGCAGGTTCGCGTTGGTGTTGCCCTCGGGGCGCAGGGACACGGTACCGGTGACCTTGACGACGGATTCGTTGCGCAGTGCGTGGGCATCGTCCTCACGGACGACGACCTGGACGATCCCCGATGCGTCACGCAGATCGATGAAGGCGACACCTCCGTGATCGCGACGACGGTCGACCCACCCGGAGAGGGTGACGGTCTGTCCTGCGTGTGAGGCTCGCAGGCTTCCGGTTTCATGGCTTCGCAGCACCTAGGGCTCCTTTACGATGTTTATGTGGCAGCGCGTGAACAATGATAGTCGCTCGCTGCATGTTTGCTGGCACGGCCCACTGCGGGCCGACTGCCGTGGGGACGATGAAGAGGATGACATGAGCACTGGTGGTACAGGCCCGGAAGATCCCGCCGCGGACTTGGGAGGTGACCCCACCTCGGCGCAGGTCGAGGTGGCAGCGGAGACGTTTCGCATGCTCGCCTCCGGGACGCGTCTGCGGCTGGTCTGGACCTTGGTCAATCAGGAACTCGATGTCTCTTCCCTCGCCGAGGCGATCGGTGCGGCAGTGCCCACCGTGAGTCAGCATCTGGCGAAGATGAGGTTGGCTGGCCTGATCTCCTCCCGCCGTGATGGGAGGCGGATCTTCTACACTGTCGATGACCCGCACGTGGTCTCCATGGTGCGAGAGATCTTCGAGCACATCGCCCCGGACGGATCCCTGGCACCCGACCCGCCTGTGAGCGATTCCTGAGGCTGATCAGTCGCGGTACACCCGTGGCTTGCGATCTGCCTCGACAGGCTCCCAGGTCGCCGGGTCTGCCGTGACCTGCTCGCCGGAGCGGATGTCCTTGATTTCGTGACCAGACTCACCATCGGTGAACCATACGAAGGGAATCCCCCGACGTTCGGCATAGCGGATCTGCTTGCCGAACTTCGCCGCACTCGGTGAGACCTCGCAGGCGATGTCGCGGGCACGCAGAGCGGTGGCAACCGCATCGGCTTCCCCGCGCTTGTCCTCATCAGTCACGGCGACAACGACGACCGAGGGTGTTCCGCGTGTGGCTTTGATGCCGCTGTTCGCATCGAGGATGAAGGCCATGAGGCGAGAGACGCCGATCGACATTCCGACACCCGGGTAGCTCTTCTTCCCCACCGTCACGAGCGAGTCATAGCGACCGCCGGAGGCGACCGAGCCGAGCTCTTCGTGCCCGATCAGCTGAGTCTCGTAGACGGCTCCCGTGTAGTAGTCGAGTCCGCGTGCGATCTTCAGCTGTGCCACGACAACGCCGGGGGCGCGCTCATGGGCGGCCCGGAGCATCGTGGTCAGAGAATCGAGGCCCTCCTCCAGCAGGGGGTGTTCGACTCCGAGCGCACGCACTTCGTCGGCGAAGTCCGGCGAATCCGATTCGATCGCGGCCAGGGCCAGGCACAGTCGCTGCTGTTCCTCGTCGGCCTCGGCTTCCGTGGCCAACAGTTTGCCCACCTCTGCGGGACCGATCTTGTCGTACTTGTCTAGGCAGCGCAGGACAGCCTGGATGTTGGTCAGCCCGATGCCACGAGCGAATCCTTCGAGGAGCCTGCGATCGTTGACGACGATCTTGACTCCGGGCACGCCCAAGGGCGCCAGCCTGCTGAAGGCATCGGCGACGGCAAGCGGAATCTCCACTTCGAAGTGTCCGGGCAGCTCCGCCTCGGCGATGACATCGATATCGGCTTGGATGAACTCGCGGTAGCGGCCCTGCTGGGGGCGTTCGCCGCGCCAGACCGGCTGGATTCGGGCGGCTTTGAAGGGGAAGGAGAGCTCGTTCGCGTTGTCGGCGATGAATCGTGCCAGCGGCACCGTGAGGTCGAAGTGCAGCCCCAGTGGATTGCGCTCCGTGCCTTCGGAGTGCAGGCGGCTGACGGCGAAGATCTCCTTGTCGATCTCTCCGTCTTTGGCGAGCTGGCTGATCGGTTCGACTGCCCGGTGGTTGAGTGCCGAGTATCCATGCAGCGCGAAGGTGTGGTCGAGGATGTCGATGATCGACTTCTCGATCACGCGTTCTGCTGGAAGTCGTTCCGGGAATCCGGACAGTCGGGCTGACTTCGCCATTGTTCTCCTTGGTGCTCTTCGTCTCTGGTGGGGTTCGGGTGCTGCCTGTGGTCGGTCGTCGCCGTCAGGGAACCTGGTTCAACTCTAGAAGAACGGGTTCGTCGTCAGCTCGTGACCGACTCGGGAGCCGGGACCGTGTCCAGGATAGATGGGAACGTCGGGAAGCGTCGCAAACGCCCGCAGTGATTCTGCCATCGCCGAGGCGTCTCCCCCTGGCAGGTCGACCCGTCCGATCGCTCCGGCGAAGACCACATCACCGGTGAAGATGATCTCCTCATCGTCGGCTTGGACTCGCAGGAGGGTCGATCCTTCGGTGTGCCCGGGAGCGGCCACAGCGGTGATCGTGAGACCGGCGACCTCCACGGTCTGGGCGTCGACAAGGGCGGTGACCTCGGGGGCGGACCAGCCTTCGACGAGTGGCTGCAGCATCTGAGCGAACTGCGGGCTGAGGGTTTCGGCTGGTTTGTCCAGGCGGTAGCGGTCGGCATCTCCCAGGTAGACGGGCACATTCCAGCGGCTGAGGACGTTGGTCAGGCCGAGGATGTGGTCGGGGTGGCCGTGGGTGAGGAAGACGGCGCTGGGCACCAGATCCTCCTCGGCGACGATTTCGGCAAGTCCCGGTGCGCAATCGAATCCGGAGTCGATAAATATGGCCTCATCATGGCCTTCGGCACGCACGGCATAACAGTTGACTTCGAGAAATTCGGCGCTGGTCACAAATACATCCATGCTCAAAGTCTATCCAGAGCCTGGGGCTTGGTTATGCTGGGATAACGTCAATCAGGAAATCGAGTGATCTGCAGGCACAGAGTCCTGCAGGTTCGACCGATGGAAACAAGGTGAGAATCATGTCGACCCCGACACCGAAGCCGGTCCCGCGCCCGTCCTCTCTGCCCCGCCCACAGGCGGCCCAGACAGTGACCGGGACAACCGTTGATCATGATGCGGAAGTCCGGCGCGCAGTCGAGCACGGTCGCGCGGATCAGGAGGGCAACGTCTTCGTCGTCACGGCCGACGGCGAGCGTGCGGTCGGGCAGTATCCCGATGCCACTCCCGAGGAAGCCTTGGAATACTTCGCCAAGAAGTACGTGGATCTCATGGAGAACGCGGCACTTCTGCGCAATCGACTCTCCGCCGGTGCCCCGGGTCGCGAGATCGTCTCGGCAGCGAAGACGCTGCAGGAGACCCTGCCCGAGGCCAACGTCGTCGGCGATCTCAAGGGTCTGTCCGCCACCTTGGACACCCTGATCTCAGATGCGCAGGCCACCGAGTCGAAGCAGGCTGCCCGTGCCGAGGCAGCCAAGCTCGAAGCCGCACAGGAACGTGAAGAGATCGTCGCCGAGGCTGAATCGCTGGCCAAGCGCGATCCCTCGAAGATCCAGTGGAAGCAGTCCGGAGCACGTCTGCGTGAGCTCTTCGGCCAGTGGAAGGACATGCAGCGCAGCGGTCCCCGACTGCCGCGTGCAGTGGACCAGGAGCTGTGGGGCCGCTTCTCGCAGGCTCGCAATACTTTCGAGCACAAGCGCAAGGAGTTCTTCTCCGAGCTCGACAAGCAGAACTCCGAGGGCAAACGCATCAAGGAGAAGCTCGTGGTCGAGGCGGAGTCGCTGTCGAACTCGACAGACTTCCGCAATGTGTCCCAGAAGTACAAGGACCTCATGAGCCAGTGGAAGAAGGCTCCGCGGGCCTCACGCAAGGACGACGATGCCCTGTGGGCTCGGTTCCGTGCTGCTCAGGACGTCTTCTTCGCCGCCCGTGATGCAGAGAATGCTGCCGTTGATGAGGAGTACAAGGGCAACCTTGTGGTCAAGGAGGAGATTCTGGCCAGAGCTCAAGGTCTGCTGCCGATCGGCGATATCAGTGTGGCGAAGAAGGAGCTGCGCGTCATTCAGGACGAATGGGAGGCTGCGGGCAAGGTTCCTCGTGCCGACGTCTCGCGCATGGAGAACGGACTGCGTGAGGTCGAACGTGCCCTCGCCGATGCAGAAGATGCTGAGTGGAAGCGCAGCAACCCCGAGACCAAGGCCCGCACGTCCGGTGCGCTGAGCCAGCTCGACGACTCGATTGCCGAGTTGGAGCAGAAGTACGAGAAGGCGAAGGCGGGTGGCGATGAGAAGGCTGTCGCTGATGCGCAGTCCGCACTCAATGCGCGTCGCGCCTGGCGTGACCAGCTGGCTCAGACCGCGGCTGAGCTGGACTGATTCGGCGTCCACAGCACCACGAGCATAAGTCGCGGTTTATCCACAGATTGACCCTGCGGCCTTGAACATCGCCTCCCTACAGCGCAATAGTGGCTGTATGGAGGCGATGTTTCATCTGCGCGACTACAGCTATGAACACCTCACGGAACTGACTCTTGACGGGCTGCTGACACGCCTAACCGAGTCCACCTGGGTGCGCAAGGGCGCTGTGCTCAACGCCGCGGACAGAATCACGGCGCTGCGTGCGCAGATCCCTCCACGTCTTGTGCTCTCCCATGACATTGCGTGGTGGGTCCACAGCGGCCTTGGCAGGGCCCCGAGTCCGCTGACGTTCATCACCTACCCCCGGCGCCGCTACGTCGACGGGGCCGATGTCGTCGTTCATGAACTCACGATTGCTGCGCACGAGTGGGAGCTCATCAACGATCTGCCCATCACGACACCGGAGAGAACGCTCTACGATCTGCTGCTTCCGCACTTGCGCAGTCCCGACGAATGGTCTGCTCAGACGGTGAGGAATCTCGTCGATGAACTCCCCGGCCAGGCCCGGCAGCAGTTCCGGCTGTATATGGCGGAGATGTCACGCCGACCCTACGTCGCTCATATGCGCACCGTCTTCGAACGCGCCTGCGCCGCCTCAGACCGCGACAGACGCTGACGTTGCCACCGTCGCTGACGTTGCATCCAGGCGCAGTGACGGCGGTGTCAGCCGCCGGCGATGCGGTAGACGTCGAAGACGCCTTCGACTTTGCGAACTGCCGAGAGCACGGTGTCGAGATGGCTCGCATCGCTCATCTCGAAGACGAACTTCGACTGGGCTACTCTGGCCCGTGAGGTGGCGACCGTGGCAGAGAGTATATTGACGTGGGTCTCGGTGAGCACCTTCGTGATGTCTGAGAGCAGACCGGAACGATCCAGGGCCTCCACCTGGATCTGAACCAGATAGATACCGCTGGTCGTCTCACCCCAGGAGACATCGACCATCCGCTCAGGCTCTCGCTCCAGAGAGGCGATGTTAGGACAGTCCACACGGTGGACGGATACTCCCGAACCGCGCGTGACGAATCCGAGGATCTCATCGCCGGGAACCGGTGTGCAGCATCGTGCCAGTTTCACCAGGACATCGTCGACACCTCTGACCGTGACTCCCCCGGACGACGAATGGTGTCCCGAGGACTGGCCGGTGCGATTGCGCGGCGACGGCGGCAACACGGTCTCATCATCGTCAACACCTCCGACCTCCTTGGCCAGCAGATCGACGACATGAGCCGCCGAGCTCACTCCATTGCCGATAGCAGCGTAGAGCGCGGACACATCTGGCAGCCGCAGCTCAGTGGCGACGACCTGCAGTGCCTCCTGGCTCATCAACGACGAAGCCGACAGAGTGTGGCGGCGCATTGCCCGCGCCAGCTGTTCGCGACCGTTCTCGATCGCTTCCTCGCGGCGTTCCTTCGAGAACCACTGGCGGATCTTGCTGCGTGCGCGGGGGCTCTTGACGAAGCCCAGCCAGTCACGGCTGGGGCCCGCATTCTCATCTTTGGACGTGAAGACTTCGACAGAGTCGCCGTTCTTCAGTTCGGTGTCGAGTGCGACCAGACGACCGTTGACTCGGGCGCCCATGGTCTTATGCCCGACCTCGGTGTGAACCGCGTAGGAGAAGTCGACAGGAGTCGCCCCCGCAGGAAGGCTCATCACGTCACCCTTGGGGGTGAACACGTAGACCTCCCTGGAGTTCACCTCATAGCGGAGATTGTCGAGGAACTCGTCAGGGTCGCTGACCTCACGTTGCCATTCCAGCAGCTGCCGCAGCCATGCCGCGTCATCGACTTCGCCGTCGTCGGAGACCTTGACCGAGCGAGCGGTATTCGACGTCACGGCCTTCGAGACGTTGCGTCGATCCTTGTACTTCCAGTGGGCGGCAACACCGAATTCAGCGCGGCGATCCATCTCATGGGTGCGGATCTGGATTTCCACGGGTTTGCCGTTCGGGCCGATCACCGTCGTGTGCAAGCTCTGGTACATGTTGTACTTCGGCATCGCGATGTAGTCCTTGAACCGTCCGGGGACTGGATTCCACCGGGCGTGCACGATGCCCAGCGTGGCATAGCATTCGCGAACGGTCTCAACGAGGACACGGACACCGACGAGGTCGTAGATGTCAGCGAACTCGTGCCCGCGCACGACCATCTTCTGATAGATCGAATAGTAGTGCTTCGGGCGGCCCGTGATCGCGGCTTGGATATTGGACTCCACGAGCTCGGACTGGAGTTCGTTGGAGACAGTGGCCAGGTACTTCTCGCGTTCGGGTGCCCTGTCCGCGACGAGCCGGACCACTTCGTCATAGACCTTGGGGTGGAGAACTTGGAAGGACAGATCCTCAAGTTCCCACTTGATCGTGTTCATGCCCAGTCGATGAGCCAGCGGCGCATAGATCTCGAGGGTCTCCCGAGCCTTCTTCGTACTCGACGAAGCGGGCACGAAACGCCACGTGCGGGCGTTGTGAAGACGGTCGGCCAGTTTGATCACGAGGACGCGGATGTCCTTGGCCATCGCGACGATCATCTTGCGCACGGTCTCAGACTGCGCAGCCTGACCGTAGGTGAGTTTGTCGAGCTTGGTCACCCCATCGACCATGGCTGCGACCTCGGGGCCGAATTCCTCGGTGAGCTCATTCAGCGAATAGGACGTGTCCTCGACCGTGTCATGCAGCAGCGCAGCGGCGAGGGTGACCGGCAGCATGCCGATCTCGGCCAAGATCGTGGCCACCGCCACCGGGTGGGTGATGTAGTCATCACCGGATTTCCGGGTCTGGCCACGATGAGCCTGCTCTGCGATCTTGTACGCCCGGACCACCAGGTCGATATCGGCCTTCGGGTGGTTGGACTGCAGTGCCCTGATCATCGGACCCAGGACACGGGGGTAGCCAGGGTTGTTCTGTGCCCTGGCCGCCCACCAAGCTAAGCGGGAGATGCCTCGCGGACGGCGCGAATCGGCGGAAGAAGCCATGACATCCCCTTTCTGCTCAGACCTCGGCGTGAATCACCGGTGGAACATCTTCTGCTCCATTCTTCAAGCGTAATTCACGCACGGCCTCTTCCTGCTCCTTGACTGCGGGTTCATTCGCCCGCAGCAGGGCGTAGAGAGGGCTGGCAACGAACAACGTCGAAGCTGCTGCCACAATCGTACCGATGAACAGCGACAGAGAGATGTCGACCAATGTGCCGGCACCCAGCAGGAACACACCGATGAACAGAATCGAGGCGATCGGCAGCACCGAGACGACCGAGGTGTTGATCGAGCGCACTGTCGTCTGGTTGATGCCGAGGTTGACCAGCTCGGAGAACTTCAGGTCGCGTTTGTCCTTGAACCGCGTCGTGTTCTCTCTGATCTTGTCGAAGACCACCACGGTGTCGTAGAGCGAGAAGCTCAAGACGGTGAGGAACCCAATCACGGCCTCGGGGGTGATCTCGAACCCTGTCGCGGAATAGATGCCCGTCGTCACGATCATGACGACGAACAGTCCCACGATCGCGGCCAGAGACATCTTCCAGGTCCGGAAGTACAGAGCCATCACGACCATGGCGATGCCGACGAAGATGACAAGGGCCCGAATCATCTTCTCAGTCACGTCTTGGCCCCACTCAGGACCGACGAACGTCGATGTGACGTCCTCTGCTTTAACGTCGTAGCCGCCTACGAGAGCGTCACGGACTTCCTGCATCTGGTCATCGCTGAGCTGGTTCGTCTCGATGCGCACCGCAGTGTCACTCGTCGGAGTCAGGCGCGGTTCAGAGCCCGGCACCACCTCAGAGACGAGATCTTCGCCCTTGGCAGGTGCAGTGTCTGAGACGTGGTCGACTTGGAACTGAGATCCGCCCTTGAAGGCAATACCGAAGTTGAATCCCGCGATCAACGGCACGAGAAGTGACAGGAGCACCAGGGCGCCGGAGATCATCAGCCAGAGTTTGGCCTTCCCGACGAAGGGAATCGACGACTCACCGTTGTGGAGCCGGTTGCCCCAAGCAAAGAACCGTTTCACTTGTCTGCCTCCTTGCCCTTGTCGGCAGATTCTTCGGCTGCCTTCTTCGCAGCCGCCTTCCGCTCCGCGATGGTGCCACCGGCTGGTGCCGGATTCGTCGCAGACTTCGTCTTCTTCTTAGGCTTCTTCTTGGGCTCCGCCTCGGTCGCCTCATCGGCTGGCTCGGCGGAAGCTGAGACCTCGTCGGAGTCGGAGGACTGAGGCTTCTTCGACCGTTTGGTCGTCGTCGTGCCGCGAGGCTGGCCCGAAGATTCTGATTCGGCACCTGCCTTCGACTTCGACGATGCGGACGAGGATTCAGTCGATGAGGATGTCGAATCGACAGTCGATTCTTCGGTCGATTCCGCCTCGGTGTCGGACGACATTCCTGCCTTCCGGGTTCGAGCCTTCTCCCGTCGGCGTGCCTCGGGTGACTTCTCGTCGTCATCGATGCTGAGGTTGAGCGCACCACGATAGGCGGCGGGCTTGACTCCCAGCAGACGCGGATCCATACCGGACATCGGATGGCCCTGGCCGAAGAACTTGGTGCGGGCGAGGACTTCCAACATGGGGTGTGTGAACAGGAAGACGATGAGCACGTCGATGATCACGGTCAGTCCCAGGGTGAAGGCGAAGCCTCGCACGGAGCCGACAGCCAAGATGTAGAGGATGACCGCGGCGAGCATGTTCACTGCCTTGGATGCCCAGATGGTGCGCTTGGCGCGGTCCCAGCCGACTTCGACTGCGGAGAGCAGATTTCGACCGCTGCGCAACTCGTCTCTGACTCGTTCGAAGTAGACGATGAACGAGTCCGCGGCCATGCCGATGCCGATGATGATACCGGCGACACCTGCCAATGACAGCCGGTAGCCGTATCGCCACGAAGCCAAGAGCAGCAGCAGATAGGTCAGCACACCGGCGACAACGAGGCTCGAGACTGTGACGAGTCCGAGCACCCGGTACTGCAGGAGCGAATAGATGACGACGAGGATGAGTCCGACGAGACCGGTGAGGAGACCGATGTTGAGGTAGTTGGAACCCAATGTCGGTGAGATCTGGTCCTCGCTCTGGACCTGGAAGCTCAACGGCAGGGAGCCGTTCTTGAGCTGATCGGCCAGGGTCTGAGCCTCGTCAAGGGTGAAGTTGCCTGAGATCTCGGCGTTGCCGTCGGTGATCGCAGCGTTCGATGACGGTGCCGAAAGCACATTCCCGTCAAGAGCAATGGCGAACTGGTTGTACGGCTGCTGCTTCCCGGTGATGTCCGAGGTGATCTGCTTGAAGATTTCGCGCCCGACGCTGTCGAACTTGAGGTTCACAGCCGGCTGGTTGGTCTGGACTCCGTTGGCGCCCGCCGCATAGCCGAAGTTTGCGTCCGCTAGGTGCTCGCCTGAGAGTTCGACGGGGCCCAGAATGTACTTGGCCTCTCCGTCCTTGCCACAGGCGACGACTGGTTCATCTGCTGGCTGCTGCTGTCCACCGGTCCGGTTCTTCGGATCGGTGCAGTCAAGCTCCGTGTACTTCTTGATGATCTTGTCGGTCTGCCATTCGTCGACGTCCTTCTCAGGATCGAAGAGTGGCCGCGGCGTCGAATCAGTGACCTTCGTGTCGTCGCCCTTAGCGGACCCGCTCTCTTCGGTCGCCTGTTCGCTGCTCGCTTCTCCGGATTTCTCAGCGTCTTTGCCTGCTGGTCCGGGAACGCTTCCACCGGCGTTGGCGACATCGCCACCAGAATTGGCGGCGTCGCTGCCAGACTTGGCGACTTCGCCGCCGCCTGCAGGTGCTTCTGCACCGCCCTGTCCGCTGCCATCGCCTTGCGCTCCGGCATCCGCCTGAGCGCCGGCGCTGCCACCGGTGAGTTCCTCGAGGCGTTTCTTCTGCTCGTCGGTGAGTCCCTCGGAGGGGTCCTGCTGTTCTTCCCCGCCGCCCTGCTCCTGTTCCTTCTGGATCTGCTCCTGGGAACGCGGGTCACCGACAAGGGCGACTCGACGGAAGACGAGCTGCGCGGAAGAACGAACCAGATTGCGTGTTTCCTCATCCGGATTGCCCGGCAGGTTCACAACAATGTTGCGGTCACCCTGAGTCGTGATCTCTGCTTCAGAGACACCGGTCGAGTCGACGCGCTGTCGAATGATCGACACAGCCTGGTCAAGCTGCTCCTTGCTGATGTCCGTGTCCTCCGATACCTGGGGTTCCAGGATGATCGAGGTTCCGCCCTCGAGGTCGAGAGCGAGCTTCGGCGTGGTTGTGGCATCAGACCACACGACGCCTGCGGCGATGATGCCGAGGAGCAGTGCAGTAACGATCCCCAGCCACACGAAGCGCAAACCAGGACGTGGCTTTTCTTCAATATCGGACACGTTTCAGCTTTCGATTGAGTGCAGTGAGCGAAGTCAGTTCTTCTTGGGATTCTCAGGATCGGAAGAATCGGTGCCGAATGCGTCCGCATCGGTCTCACCGGTGCCATCCACAGCATCGTCGGCATTCTTCGAGCCGGTGGCGTCATCGATCACGGAATCGGTCTCGTCTGCGTCAACCTGAGTGGCGTCCGACTTCAGTTCCGAATCGGAATCGACAACGTCGTCCGCTGGAAGATCGGTGTCGCCGTTGGTCTTTTCGGCCCGCTTACGCTCATTCATCGCGTCGAGTTCAGCGTCGGTGATCGCCGGGGTGTCGGTGCTCTCAGCATCATCAGCAGCCTCTGGTGCGTCTGCAACAGCACCGCCAGCGGCAGCGCCTGTAGCTTCAGGATTGCTGATCTGGCCGATGGCCTGGCGGTGGACTCGAAGCACGGTGCCGGGACCCGATTCGAGGGTGACCTGGTTGTTCTCCTCGTCGATGGACAGGACGGTGCCGAATACGCCGAACGTCGTCATCACGGTAGCGCCGGGGACAAGGCCCGACTTGATCTCCTCTGCACGCGCCTTCTGCTTACGCCGAGAATTGAACAGGAAAAAAATAAGCAGCGCAGCAAGCGCGAGAGGGATCAATAAATCCACAGGTATCTACCTTTCATAAGAACGAACCAGTCCACTACCTTAGTTCGTAGTCAGTACTCAAGGCGAACTCAATTGCCGGGATCAGAACTCATAGTTTGCTGGGATCTGCATTCCCAGGTGCTTCCAAGCCGCGGATGTGGCAACCCGGCCTCGCGGAGTGCGACTGATCAGACCTTCTCGCACAAGGTAGGGTTCCGAAACTGTCTCCACGGTGTCGGCCTCTTCTCCGACGGAGACTGCGATGGTCCCCAGACCGACCGGTCCCCCGCCGAATCGCTTGCACAGCACTTGCAGCACGGACCGGTCAAGGCGATCAAGGCCGAGTTCGTCGACTTCGTAGACCTTCAGGGCCGACAGGGCCGCGGCCTCATCGATGATGCCTGTTCCGCGCACCTGCGCCCAGTCTCTGACTCTTCGCAGAAGTCGGTTGGCTACGCGCGGAGTGCCGCGAGATCTGGTTGAGATCTCTTTCAGACCTGCAAGTTCTGCTTCGATTCCGAGCATGTGAGCTGAACGTTTGAGCACGGTCAGCAGATCGTTGCTTGAGTAGAAGTCGAGGAGTCCCGTGAATCCGAAGCGGTCTCGCAATGGCGCGGGAAGCAGACCGGACCGGGTTGTGGCGCCGACCATCGTGAACTGGGGCAGGTCGAGTGGAATAGCCGTCGCACCGGGACCTTTGCCGACGATGACGTCGACGCGGAAGTCCTCCATCGCGACGTAGAGCATCTCTTCTGCGGCACGAGCCATCCGGTGGATCTCATCGATGAAGAGGACTTCCCCCTCCTCCAACGACGAGAGGATCGCGGCCAGGTCGCCGGCATGCTGAACAGCCGGGCCCGAAGTGACTCGCAGGCTCGACTGCATCTCATGGGCGATGATCATCGCCAACGTCGTCTTCCCCAATCCGGGAGGACCGGAGAGAAGGACATGGTCAGGGGCCCGATTTCGGGCCTTCGCAGCATCGAGTACCAGGGAGAGCTGCTCTCGGACCTGGGGTTGGCCGATGAAGTCCTGCAGTCCCTTAGGACGCAGGGCGGCTTCCGCATCGCGTTCGGCGGTCTCTGCTCGACCTGAGACCAGCCGTTCCTCCTCGGCGCCGGTGAGCTTCTGATCACCGAATTCCAGTTCGTAGGAGGCGCTTCCGCCATCAAAGGAGCTCGTCACTTCCGAGCACCCAGAACCTTGAGTGAGGCCTTCAGCAGCGCCGATGTGCCGGCGTTCTGGCCAAGATCATTGACCACTTCCTGAACGACGTCTGCCGCCTGGGCCTCTTTCCAGCCGAGTCCGACCAGGGCATCGACAACCTGCTGGTTCGCGCCGCCGAACGACAGCTGCGGTCCGGGTTCCGAGGCGGAGAGCTTCGGCAGTTTGTTCTCAAGTTCGAGAATGATCCTGGAGGCCCCCTTCTTGCCGATGCCAGGCACCCGTGTCAGTGCGTTGGCGTCCTGGTTCGAAATCGCTGCGGCAAGTTCACCGGGGCCCATCACAGACAGGATCGCCATGGCCAGGCGCGGCCCGATTCCGGAGATCGACAAGAGCACTTCGAAGGTGTGGTTCTCATCTTCGGTGCCGAAGCCGAAGAGCGTCATCGAGTCTTCACGGACCACGAGCGTGGTCACGAGTTCGATATCGGCCCCGTGGCGGGTGTTCGACAGGGTATCCGGAGTGACGTTGACTCTGCGTCCGACACCATAGGTGAGAATGACGAGGTGGTCAGCTGCGATGCGATGAACCGTACCGCTGAGGAAACTGATCACGGCCTGCCTTTCGAGTGGGAACACGTGTACGAATCCAGGCTATCAGCTTGGCGTTGAGCACCAGGTTCGACATACCGACGATAGCAAGGCTCGCAACGAGAGAACCCTACTTAGCGTTGCGTAGGGCCTTGGCCCACTGTTCCTGAGCCTTCGTCAGACCTGTGCCCTGACGGCCGGCGCTCTTGCGTTCGTTGAGGTCCTTGTTCGCTCCAGGGGTCGATTGCCCGCTGAGAGCCCCACGCCATGAGTGCAGATGGCGATCGCCAGTGCGTCCGCGGCGTCGGCGGGCTTCGGTGCGGCCTCGAGCTCGAGGATTCGGGTCACCATGTTCGTGACCTGTTTCTTATCGGCCCGTCCCGAACCGGTGATGGCTGCTTTGACTTCGGAGGGCGTGTGCATCGCCACGGGCAGCCCGCGCCTGGCGGCCAGCCCCATGGTCAGGCCGGAGACCTGGGCGGTGCCCATGATCGTGGAGACGTCGTTGCGGGCGAACACCCGCTCGATGGCCACGACATCAGGACGGTAGGTGTCGAGCCAGCTGTCGAACGCCTCGGCGAGGGCGCCCAAGCGCAGGTCCACGGAATCGGTCGACGGTGTGCGCAGCACATCCACGGACACCATCTTCGCCTTGCGTGCGGGCAGGGTGTCGATGACACCCAGCCCGCACCGGGTCAGACCCGGATCAACGCCGAGGATTCTCACCAGTCACCCGATTCAGTCTCATCAGGAATCAAGTTCGGCGAGAACCTCATCGCTGACATCAGCATTGGAGTAGACGTTCTGCACCTCGTCGCTGTCTTCGAGCGCATCGATGAGGTTGAAGACCTTGCTGGCGGTGTCCGCGTCCAAGCTGACTTCGATTCCGGGCACGAACGAGGCCTCTGCCGAGTCATAGTCGATGCCTGCATCAACGAGTGCTGTGCGCACGGCAACCAAGTCGGTGGCTTCACAGATGATCTCGAAGTTCTCGCCTTCGTCCTTGACCTCTTCGGCTCCTGCGTCCATGGTGGCCAAGAGGATCGAGTCCTCGTCGGTACCCTCTGCGGGCACGATGATGACGCCCTTGCGGTCGAAGTTGTAGGTCACCGATCCGGGGTCGGCCATGGTGCCGCCGTTGCGTGTGACTGCCACACGGACCTCGGAGGCTGCACGGTTGCGGTTGTCGGTCAGGCACTCGATGAGGAGGGCGACACCGCCGGCGGCGTAGCCTTCGTACAGAATGTTCTCGTAGTTGACGGCAGAGCCGTCGAGACCGCCGCCGCGCTTGACCGCACGGGTGATGTTGTCGGCGGGAACGGAGTTCTTCTTCGCCTTCTGCACAGCATCGAACAGCGTCGGGTTGCCGTCGAGATCAGGTCCACCGTTGCGAGCGGCAACCTCGATGTTCTTGATCAGCTTGGCAAAGAGCTTGGCCCGCTTCGAATCGATGGCAGCTTTTTTGTGTTTAGTCGTTGCCCACTTGGAATGACCTGACACTGGTGTTCCTTCCTATAGATACAGCCCCTAGAGTCTATACGCTCAGCACATCGTCATGTGCGCTGAGCCACGCAAGGCAGCTCCCTGCGCCTGCGCCACGGTCTCTCAACCGATGACGAGGGTCTCTCAGTCGATGACGAGGGGAACGTCGGGCACGGAGCCTGCCGTGACGAGGTCCATGAGGCTGAGCAGATTCTTCGGATAGATCGTCTCGGTCGTCGTCATCAGCTCTTCCCGCGACCACCACCGGAATTCGAGCAGACTGCGCTTCTCGATGTCCGTCCAGACGGCGTCTTCGAGTTCGATGTCCTCGCTCGTTCGGAAGGCGAAGTAGGTCTCCTGCTGATGCAGCGACTTCTCCGTGAATTCGAAGACCTCGTCACGTGTGGCCAAGGGGCCGATGAGTTCGCCGGGTTCGCATTCGATTCCGGTCTCCTCGGCGAGTTCGCGGGCTGCGGTCTGAGCGGCCGACTCCCCCAGTTCGGAACCGCCGCCGCAGGTCATCCACCACTGGTGTGTGGGCGTGAGCAGGTCCTGAGCTCGAATCAGGAGAACCTCGTCGCGCTCATTGAGTAATACGACCCGTGAGGCTTTACGAGGTTTCATGGTTCTCCAGGAGTTGACGATGGACGGACGCAGTCTGTGCAGAATAGTGAAGCGGCAAGCAAGCAGCAAGACCGCAATCGTAACCGACAGAACGATATCGGGAAGTGTCCACTCGACCAACCTGGAGGCGGTCAATGTGACGAATCACCGACTTGGGATGTGTTCTGGCCAGGTACAGGAGGGGTCGGGTGAGCGCCTTGGAGGCGGTGGGGATGGTCATCGGCTCAGCTGTTCGCCGAGGTGGTCGGATCGTCGAGGTCAGCATCGACGTTTCCGCCCAGATGCTGATCCCACCAGTCGAGCATCGCTTCGAAGCGCTGCCGGCGGTGCCGCGGCTGACCCGCGCGTGAGAGTTCGTGGTTCTCTCCGGGGAAGATGAGCAGTTCGGTGTCCACCCCGGCACGCTGCAGGGCGGCATAGTACTGCTGAGCCTGTTCGAGCGGGCAGCGGAAGTCCAGTTCCGAGTGCATCACCAGGCTGGGTGTGCGCACCTGTGAGGCGTGTGCCAAAGGCGACTGCCTGTCGATGGCCTGCCGGTCACGGGTGGTGTACTCCTCGGTGAAGAACCGTCCGATATCGGAGGTGCCGACGAAGCTGTCGGGATCAAGATAGCCGCGTTCGACGATGGCTGCCTGGAACCGATGGTCGGCGGCGGTGATCATGGCGGTGAGATAGCCGCCGTAGGAACCGCCCTGGACGCCGAGGCGGCTGGAATCGAGCTGCGGGTCACCGGCCAGTGCGTGCTCGAGGACTGCGAGGACGTCGGCCATCGCTGGGGCCGCCATGTTCCCCTGCACCGCTGTCCCCCATTCGCGGGTGCGTCCGCCTGAGCCGCGAGGGTTCGCGTAGACCACGGCATATCCCGCCGAGGTGAGCACCTGAGTCTCGTCGAACCATCCGTGTGTGTACTGCGCGAAGGGTCCGCCGTGGATGTTGAGAATGACCGGGAACGGTCCCTCTCTGGTGGGTTTGGCCAGCCATCCGGTGATGGGTCCGCCCTCACCGTCGACGCGCAGGACCTGTGGAAGGACGGAGTTCGCGGGCGCTGGATGCTCACGGAGTGTGGCTGCAGCCGGCCGGGAAGCGTCCGCATTCGCGTGGGCATCACGTGAGGTGGTGATGCCCGCCTGTGCCAGGACTGCTCCGTTGCTCGGGGTCTGAGCGGTGAAGACCACCGTGTCGCCGTCGAGGTCGAAGCCGTTGACGACGGTCGTCTCATCCGTGAGGAAAGTCAGTTCGTCGAAGCCCACATTCTCAGCCGTGAGATCGATCGACACGATGCGGGAGGCACCGTCTGCGTCCACGACGGCGATGACAGAGGCGTCGTCGAGGACTGAGCCGTCGATGCCGTGGCCCACGATCTGAGGCCGGATGGAGGTGATTGCGACGGTCTCCGGGTCACTCAGGCGTCGGGTCGTGCCGGCAGTCGTATCGTGGACGAAGAGTCCTGGCATCTGAGCGACGAAGTCGAGTTCGTCTCGAACCAGTTCGTTGCCGACGAGCAGCACGGTCTCGTCGTCGACCCAGCGGTGCAGGTGCACGCTCATCCGCGGCAGCTGCAGTGCCTCCGGGTGATCCCCGCCGAGCAGCCACACGGTCGAGCGCAGGTCGGGCTCACCGTGGTCAGGCGCCAGTGCGGCAACCACGCTGACGCGGTTTCCGCTGGGTGAGAACTGCGGGTCGTGGACATCGGACTCCGGAGTCTTCAGGAGCGTGGACAGTGGGACTTCGGCACCGCCGGCGATGCCCGACTTCCCCAGTCCCGGTTCGACGAGGTCGACGATGAATGCCCGTGCCGGACGGTCGTTCGTGTACCCGAGACCATTGCTCAGGTAAGCCGCCGAGGTGATCCGCCGTGGAGCTTCCTCACTGGCTGGAATGTCCTCGTCCTGGCCATAGCGACCCGGTTCGGCCACCCGTGCGACGTAGAGCGCCCGTGCACCCTCGTCATCGAGTGCGAATTCGGAGACGCCGAGGTGGTTGTCCGTGATCCGGTGAGCCGTTTCGAGGGTGGAGCCGACGAAGAGCTGGCCGGCTTCCTTCTTGGCCGCACTGAGGTATCCCGACCAGCTGCTGCGGATCTCGGGAGCGTAGTCGCGCCAATTGTGGGTCAGCCGTCTCGAGGACTCCCCGGACAGGGCGAACAGCTGCGAGAGGTAGCTGTTGGACTCCAGATCGGGGCGGGTGATCGTGATGACGGCTTCGCTGCCTCGCACCAGTGGGGATGAGTACTCGGCGAGGGCGTCGAGGTCTTCGGGGTTCATCTGTTCCATTCCTTTGACAGCGCTGCCTGCACATCGGCGTGCACCTGCGGCAGAGCTTTGGTCTGTGCTACGACGGGCAGGAAGTTCGAGTCCCCGCCCCATCTGGGCACAATGTGCTGGTGGAGGTGCGCGGCGATGCCGGCACCTGCCACGGGTCCTTGGTTCATTCCCAGGTTGAAGCCGTCCGGGGACGAGACGGCACGGATCACGGTCATCGCCTTCTGCGAGAAGTGAGCGAGTTCAGCGGTCTCCGACTCGCTCAGATCCGTGTAGTCGGCAACGTGACGGTAGGGGCAGATGAGGAGGTGGCCGGGGTTGTACGGGTACAGGTTGAGCACCGCGTACACCTCCGCACCACGGGCCACGATCAGGCCCTGCTCGTCGGACTTCGTCGGCGCCGTACAGAACGGGCACTCGGCGATGCCGGAGTCCTTGGGCTTGTCCTGTCCCCCGATGTAGACCATGCGGTGCGGTGTCCACAGCCGCTGGAAGCCATCAGGCTCCCCGGGAAAGCCCGCAGCCGCCTCCGGCTCAGGAATGTCGCGAAGGTGATCGGGGCTGCTCTGGCCGAGGTGGTTGTGTGGGTCCTCCGTCATACCTGGGCCTTGGTTTCGATGGATTCGACGATCCTGCTGACCGCCTCGGCGACCGATACGCCGTTGTTCTGCTCACCATCGCGGAAACGGAACGACACGGCGTTCGCGTCGCGGTCATCCCCGCCGGCGATGAGGACGAAGGGCACCTTCGACTTCGAGGCGTTGCGGATCTTCTTCGGGAACCGATCATCGCTGTCATCGATCTCGACGCGAACGCCGGCGGCCTTGAGCTGTGCGGCCACCTCGGCGAGGTAGTCGTTGAATTCCTCCGCCACGGGGATGCAGGTGACCTGGACGGGAGCCAACCACACGGGGAATGCGCCCGCATAGTGTTCGATGAGCACGCCCATGAAACGTTCGATGGAGCCGAACTTCGCCGAGTGGATCATCACCGGCTGCTTGCGGGTTCCGTCGGCGGCCTGATATTCGAGACCGAAGCGTTCGGGCTGGTTGAAGTCGAGCTGCACGGTCGACATCTGCCAGGTCCGGCCGATGGCGTCGCGGGCCTGGACGGAGACCTTGGGGCCATAGAAGGCGGCTCCACCGGGATCGGGGACGAGTTCGAGTCCGGTCTCCGAGGCGACCTCTTCGAGAACCTGTGTGGCCTCGGCCCACTGCTCATCCGAGCCGATGAACTTGTCCTTCTTCTTCCCATCTTCGTCCCGGGTGGACAGTTCGAGGTAGAAGTCGTTGAGACCGAAGTCGCGCAGCAGGCTGAGGACGAACTCGAGCAGGTGACGGATCTCCTTCGCGGCGTCCTCCTGAGCGACATAGGAGTGCGAATCGTCCTGGGTCAGTGCGCGCACACGGGTGAGTCCGTGGACGACGCCCGAGGCCTCGTCACGGTAGACGGTGCCGAATTCGAAGAGACGCAGGGGCAGCTCACGGTAGGAGCGACCACGCGAACGGAAGATGAGGTTGTGCATCGGGCAGTTCATCGCCTTGAGGCGGTACGGGGTGCCCTCCTTGACGATCTCACCGGACTCGTCGCGGACCTCGTCGACGGAGATCGGCGGGAACATGTTCTCGCCGTAGTAGGGCAGGTGGCCCGAGGTGTAGTACAGGGCTTCCTTGGAGATGTGCGGGGTACCGACGTACTCGAAGCCCTCTTCGATGTGACGGGCGCGGACGTAGTCCTCCATCTCGCGCTTGATGACTCCGCCCTTGGGGTGGAAGACGGGCAGGCCGGAGCCGAGCTCCTCGGGGAATGAGAACAGGTCGAGTTCGGCACCGAGCTTGCGGTGGTCACGACGTTCGGCCTCGGCGAGGCGGTCCTGGTGGGCCTTGAGGTCCTCTTTCGAAGCCCAAGCGGTGCCGTAGACGCGCTGCAGGCTCGCGTTGGCCTGGTCTCCGCGCCAGTAGGCGGCCGAGGAGCGGGTGACGGCGAATCCGTTGCCGATCAGCTTGGTGGAGGGAAGGTGCGGTCCGCGGCAGAGATCCTGCCACACGATCTCGCCCTTGCGGTCGAGGTTCTCATAGACGGTGAGTTCGCCGGCACCGACCTCGACGGAGGCCGAGTCGTCTGAGCCTGCACCCTTGTCGTTGATGAGTTCGAGCTTGTAGGGCTCATTCGCCATCCGGGCCTTGGCCTCGTCCTCGGTGACGACGACGCGGTTGAAGGTCTGACCGGCTTTGACGATCTGCGCGGCCTTCTTCTGGATCGCCTTGAGGTCTTCGGGGGTGAAGGGCTCGGCGACGTCGAAGTCGAAGTAGTATCCGTCGGTGATATAGGGTCCGATGCCCAGCTTCGCGTCCGGGAACAGGTCCTGCACGGCCTGTGCGGTGACGTGCGCGGCGGAGTGGCGCAGGATGTCGAGTCCTGCAGGGGAATCGATGGTGATCGGAGCGATCTGGTCGCCGGCGGCGAGCTCGCGGCTGAGGTCGACAGGCTGTCCGTCGAGCCACATTGCAACGACTGTGCGGTCCGTGGAGAAGATCTCCGTGCCGGTCAGTCCCTGTTTCCAAGGAATGGTCTCTCCCGCGCAGTCAATGCTGTCTGCCACTGATCTTCTCCGTTCGTCTGAGTTGGGTGCCTCGCCACTAGAGTCTAATACCTAAACGGCGGTGCGAAATCAGTTGGGTGGCAGTCGTGAGACCGCCACCCAACTGGTGAATCATATGCAATTTTCGATGACTGCGCAGTTCGCGCCTATGCCAGTCGGGATCGGAGCACCGTCCCGACTTGCATCACGCGGCCTTGCTGAATTCGAAGGTCTTGCCCTTGCCGAGGTCCTGTCCCAAATCGAGCTTGAGGTGGACCTTGTCGAGATCTGCCGAAGGCACCCCGTAGGCGAGCTGAACAGTCTTCTCACCGCCGGCAGGAACCGAAGTGTCGAAGATCAGGTTGCTCTTGTACTGGCTGCCCGAGAACACGTCTTCATATTCCTTGCCCGATCCGTCATCAGCCGTCATGCGGGCGCTGCTCATGTCGACGTCGGAGCTGGAGTTGTTCTTGAAGGTCACAGTCACAGCCGCGATCTGGCCATTGGAGTCTTCCGCACCGATAGCGGTATCGGGCGCGGTGTCCGAGCGCACTGCCACTGCCGCGGTCAGATCAGTGCCGATCTCGACCTCTCCCCCTTCGACGGCTGGGGCTGCTTCGTCACCGCCCTCAGATGGGCCTGCAGCCTCACTGGGGTCCTGAGCAGGATCAGAAGGATCCGCGACGGGGGCTGCGGAAGAGGACTGCTCATCGGCAGCTTCGCCGATCGCGGTGATGAACATACCACCGAAGATCACGGTGACGATGACCGAGATGATCGAGAACAGGATGGCGGCGAAGCTCAGGATCATGCCTGTGATGGTCATGCCCTTGTTGTTGGCCAGCCCCTTCTTGATGGCGGAGAGACCGACGAACGCGAAGATCACACCGGCAACACCGAAGATGAACCCGATTCCGAAGACGAGGGACAGGACGATGCCCGCAATGCCGCCGACCAGGGCAAGGATGCCCCAGATGTTCTTCGACTTGTTGTTGCCCGAACCAGCCGAGTACGAACCGTAGCTCGCATTGGGGTTGGCTGGGATGAACTGGTCCGAAGAACCGTCAGCACCGGCATAGGCAGGCTGCTGGCCGTACTGGTTCGCGTCATAGCCCTGCGCATTGGCGTCGTAGCCCTGACCGTAGCCGTCCTGGTTCTGACCGTAGGGGTCCTGGCCATAGCCCTGACTGTTGGCGCCATAGCCCTGGTCGTAACCGCCCTGGTTCTGGTCGTAGCCGCCCTGGTTCTGGTCGTAGCCTGGGGCACCTGCGTCGTTCTGCTGCCCGTACTGGGGCTGGGAGCCGTACTGCGGCTGGGAGCCGTACTGAGGCTGGGAGCCGTACTGAGGCTGCTGGTTCGGGTCGTTCTGTGAGCCGTACTGCGGCGGCTGCTGTCCGTTGTTCTGCGAGCCGTACTGCGGCGCGCTGTTCTGATCGCCCGAGAAGCCAGGCGCGCTGGGCGGCTGGTTGTCGGGGCCCGAACCGTTGGGGTTCTGATTTCCAGAACCGTTGTTCGGTTCGTACGGGTTCTGAGGAGTAGACATGAGTGTCCGAAGTCTTCGTCGATGGTTACCCTCACTAGCGTACTAGTGAATGAGTCTCTTTCCCCATGACAAACGCGTGGCAGTCCTGACACACGGCCGACACATCGGGCGAAGCCGAGGCTCACGCATGGGTCAGACGGCGACCGAGGATGAATGCACGAAGCCCCGAGTGATTCACTCGGGGCTTCTTCTGTGCGCGATACTGGGATCGAACCAGTGACCTCTTCCGTGTCAGGGAAGCGCGCTACCGCTGCGCCAATCGCGCCTTATTCATTTGTTGCACCGGAACACAAGGTCCCTGTGCGCGATACTGGGATCGAACCAGTGACCTCTTCCGTGTGAAGGAAGCGCGCTACCGCTGCGCCAATCGCGCCGACTCACCGATGGAAAACCATCGGAAAATCCGAGGTGGCGACGGGATTCGAACCCGTGTATACGGCTTTGCAGGCCGCTGCCTCGCCTCTCGGCCACGCCACCATCAAGGCAGTGCCATGACGCCTTCGAGCGGATGACGGGATTCGAACCCGCGACCCTCACCTTGGCAAGGTGATGCTCTACCAGCTGAGCCACATCCGCATTTCTCGCTGCCCGGTTTCCCTGGCAACGAGATATAACTCTATACGCAGGTGGCGGTCCATGCAAAATCGAATCGGAGTGATCGTGCTCACACACGCAAATCAAGCTTTCAGACTCATCGACTTATATTGGAAGAGTGAATGACCATCCCCAGGACAAGCGCCCCGAAGGGTGGCTGTCGCGCCCTCACAAACACGGAGTGCGACCGTGGCGCAGAACCCGCCTGAGCTTTCTGCGCTGGCGCGGAACTATCACAGCCAACCCGCACACGGCACGCCTCTACCGAATGACCGTCGGCGGACTGGGCACACTCATCGTCCTCATCGGACTGCTGCTCGTACCGTTGCCGGGCCCCGGTTGGCTCATCGTCATCATCGGCCTGTTCATCATCTCCAGCGAGTTCCGCTGGGCGCAGAGGATCCTGCACTTCGTCCGAGTCAACGTGGAGAAGTGGACACATTGGATCATGGCGCAGCCCCTATGGGTGCGCTGGACCATCGGCGCAGTGACCGCGGCGTTCGTCGCCGTGGTCGTCTGGGCAGTATTCAAGATCATCGGGATCCCCGACTGGGTTCCCGAGCTCGAAGTCCTCAGATACCTCGACCTGCAATAGCGACCTGCAATAACGCTGCGAGACCCGCCTACTGCGAGGAGAGCGCTGTCAGACGCGAGAGACAGCGCATGTACTTCTTCCGATAGCCGCCGGCCAACGATTCCTCGGTGAAGACCTTGTTCAGCGCCTGTCCCGAGTTGATGATCGTGACGTTGCGGTCATAGAGCCGGTCGACAAGTGCGACGAAGCGCAGAGCCACGCCCTCGTTATCGATCGTCTCCACGTCCTCCCACACTGCTGCGTCGACGCCGTCGACCATCCGGCCGTACCGGGAGGGATGGACCGTGGAGAGATGCTTCAGCAGCGTCGGGAAGTCGTCGCGGGCGACCGTGCCCGTGAGTTCCGCGGTGGCAGCATCGAGGTTCTCTGCCGCAACAGGCGCGGCCGGCTCGCTCAGACCTCGGTGACGGTAGTCTTTGCCTTCGATCCGGTAGATGTCGAACTGGTCAGCCAGCGCCTGGATCTCGCGGAGGAAGTCCTGTGCCGCGAAGCGTCCCTCTCCCAACGACCCGGGCAGGGTGTTCGAGGTCGCGATGATCTTCACGCCGGCATCGGTGAGTTCACGCATGAGTCGTGACATGAGCACCGTGTCGCCGGGATCGTCGAGTTCGAACTCGTCGACGCAGACGAGTTTCATCGTCGAGAGGTCGTCTCGGGCACGGACGAAGCCGAGGGCGCCGACGAGGTTCGTGTATTCGACGAAGGTGCCGAAGGTCGCCGGCTTCTCATTGGCATGCCATGCCGAGGCTAGGAGGTGGGTCTTGCCCACACCGTAGCCACCGTCGAGGTAGACGCCCTTGGGCCCGTCCTTGCCCTTCGAGAACAGTTTGCCGAGGAAGCCCTTCGACGTCGAGGACGCCACGAATTCCTCAAGCTTGTTGCGCGCCTGAGCCTGCGAGGGCTCCGTGTCGTCGGTGCGGTAGCTGGCGAAGGACACGTCATGGAACTGCGGTGGCGGGACGAGGCCCGCAATGAGTTCGTCGGGTGCAACTTGGGGGGAACGGTCGCTCAGGGCGACCAGAGTCTGCTCGGCATTCACCCGGCCTAGTCTATTGCAGGCCACACGCTGTCAATCAACTGAGCCCTGCGTGAGAGTCCTCTCAGCTGAAGTCGAAGCCCAGACGCCCCAGCTGCTTGGGATCACGCTGCCAGTCCTTGGCGATCTTCACATGCAGGTCGAGGTAGACCTTGGTTCCGAGCAGTGCTTCGATGCCGCGCCGGGATTCGCTTCCGATCGCCTTGAGTCGACTGCCGCCCTTGCCGATGATGATCGCCTTCTGGCTGGATCGTTCGACATAGAGATTGACGTGGACGTTCCACAGCGGATTGTCCTCACTGCGTCCCTCACGGGGATACATCTCCTCGACCTGTGCGGCCAGGGAGTGGGGCAGCTCATCACGGACTCCCTCGAGCGCGGCCTCGCGAACGAGTTCGGCGATCATCATCTCTTCGGGTTCGTCGGTGAGCTCGCCCTCCGGGTAGAGCGGCGGTGAGACGGGCAGGTGACCGGTCAGCACGGTATCGACCGTGTCGATCTGGAACCCGTCGACGGCGGAGACGGGGACCACATCGGCGAAGTCGGCGAGTTGGCCGACTGCCAGCAGCGCCTCGGCGACCTTCTCCTGGGGGACCTTGTCGGTCTTCGTCACCAGCGCCACGATCGGGGTGCGGCCGTCGAGGAGTTCGAGCTGTGAGGCGATGTATCGGTCACCGGGGCCGATGGGCTCATCGGCGGGCAGGCAGAAGCCGATGACGTCGACTTCGCTCAGCGTCGAGGCCACGAGGTCGTTGAGGCGGCTGCCCAGCAGCGTCCGCGGCTTGTGGAGTCCCGGGGTGTCGACGAGGATCAGCTGGTGATCGTCTTTGTGGACGATGCCGCGGATCGTGTGCCGTGTGGTCTGGGGCTTCGCCGAGGTGATCGCCACCTTCTCCCCCACCAGAGCGTTCGTCAGCGTCGATTTCCCGGTGTTCGGTCGGCCCACGAAGCAGGCGAAGCCGGCTCGGTAGTTCTCAGGATAGTCCGTGCGAAATTCCATTTCAGTTCTCTTCCTTCGTGACCCTGACGTGGGTGATGCGGTGGCGGCGGCCCTGGCCCTCCATCGCTTCGATGATGAGACCCTCGATCCGTGCGTTCGAGCCGTCGATGGGAACGCGGCCGATGAGCTTCGTGAGAAGTCCGCCGACGCTGTTGACGTCATCTTCGTCGATCTTCACATCGAAGTAGTCGGCGAAGTCGGAGATGGACATGCGGGTGCTGATGACGAATGACCCGTCATCGACCTCGACGAGCTCATCATCGCTGGTGTCGTATTCGTCTTCGATCTCGCCGACGATCTCCTCGACGATGTCTTCGATGGTGACGAGTCCGGCGGTGCCGCCGTATTCGTCGATGAGGATCGCCAGATGCGTCGAATCGACCTGCATCTGCTCCATCAGGTCATCGGCGGGTTTGGTTTCGGGAACGAAGAGAACTCCTCGCGCCAGAATGTCGACCGGTCGCTCCGCGTCCTCCGGATGGAGGTGGAGACGGCGGGCGACGTCCTTGAGGTAGGCGACCCCGCGAATGTCATCGAGGTCCTCACCGCTGACGGGGATCCGTGAGAATCCCGACCGGAAGAAGAGGTTCATCACCTTCGACAGCGGAGTGCCGGAGTTGACGGTCACGAGGTCCGTGCGCGGGACCATAACCTCATTCGCCGAGGTGTCGGAGAGGTTGAACACGGACTGGATCATCTCGCGTTCGCCGTCTTCGATGACATCCGATTCGCTGGCTCGCTCGACGAGGTCACGCAGCTGATCCGAGGTCACGAACGGTCCGTCCTTGTAGACACGGTCCGGGGTCAGCAGGTTGCCGAGGAGGACGAGGATCTTCGTCAGCGGCTTGAGCACGACGAGTGCCGCACCCACGACCCAGCTGAGGTTGAGGCACACGGCCAGGGAACGACGTCGCCCGATGGTCCGCGGGGACACTCCGGCGACGACGAAGACCGCGATCGAGGCGGTCAGCACGGTGAGCACGACCATGAGCGGTCCCACCGAGTAGATCGAGTTATACGCCAACGCGATGAAGACCGTCGCCAGTGCTTCGAGGAAGTTGCGGACGAAGATGATGACATTGATGTTGGTGGGCAGATCGACGAGGATCTTCTCAGCCCGGAATGCGGCCTTCTTACCTTCGTCCTTCGCATCCTGGATCGCCTGATGGGAGACGCTGAGCAGAGCCGCGTCCACCGCGGACAGCGTCGCCGAGATCACGAGACACAGGGCGGCGCCGAGGAACAGCCAGAGCACGGCTCAGACCTCGGTCGGTGAGGGGATGTCGGTGCGACCGTCGTAGCGGGCGGCGAAGAAGGTCAGCAGAAGATGACGCTGCAGGGCGAACATCTCTTCCTTCTCCGCGGGCTCACCGTGGTCATAGCCGAGCAGGTGCAGGAAACCGTGGACCGTCAGCAGCAGCACCTCGTCCATGGTCGTATGGCCAGACGACGATGCCTGGGCAGCGGCCACCTCGGGGCAGATGATGATGTCGCCCATCTGTCCCTCGGTGGGAGCACCGGGCTGGCCCTGGGTGAGCTGGTCCATCGGGAACGACATCACGTCGGTGGGTCCCTCGAGGTCCATCCAGGTGACGTGGAGTTCTGCCATCGCCGTGGCATCGACCATGGTCACCGCGAGTTCGGCGCCGGGGTGCATGTGCAGAGCCTGACCCAGGTATTCGGTCAGAGCGACAACCTCGTCGAGGTCGATCGACTCATCGGTTTCGTTGGAGATCTCGGTATTCATTCGCTGCTTCCCCACAGGTCGTAGGCGTCGACGATCTTCGTCACCAGCGAGTGGCGGACGACGTCCTTGCTGCCCAAGTGGCAGAATTTCAGGTCTTCGATTCCGGTCAGGATGTCCTGGACGACGTTGAGACCGCTGCGGGTCTTGCCCGGCAGGTCGATCTGAGAGACGTCACCGGTGACGACCATGCGAGCTCCGAAGCCCAGACGGGTGAGGAACATCTTCATCTGCTCACCGGTCGTGTTCTGCGCCTCGTCGAGGATGATGAACGCATCGTTGAGAGTGCGGCCGCGCATATACGCCAGCGGGGCCACCTCGATCGTGCCCGTTTCGATGAGCAGCGGGATCGACTCGGGGTCGACCATGTCGTGCAGGGCGTCGTAGAGGGGACGCACGTAGGGGTCGATCTTCTCGTTCAGCGTCCCGGGCAGGTAGCCCAGGCTCTCCCCTGCCTCGACGGCCGGGCGGGTGAGGATGATGCGTGAGACCTCTTTGTGCTGCAGGGCGTTGATGGCCATCGCCATGGCGAGGTACGTCTTGCCCGTGCCTGCAGGACCGATGCCGAAGGTGATCGTGTGATTGCGGATCGCCTTCACATAGTCGTGCTGGCCCATCGTCTTGGGACGGATCGACTTTCCGCGTGTGGACAGGATGTTCGTGCCCATCACCGCCGAGGCGGCCTGTCCTTCAGAGGAGAACGACGCGACCCTGTCGATCGTCTCCTCGTTGATGCGGTGGCCCGAGGCGTGCAGCTTCTTGAGTTCCCCGATCACGGAGACGAATGCCGCCACGCGCGTCGGCTCACCGCTGGCCTGCACCTGGTTGGCGCGCACATGCAGATTGAGCTCGGGGAAGACGCGCTCGAGCTTCCGCAGGTTCGACTCCCCCGGCCCGAAGAACTCGACCAGATCGATGGAGTCGGGAATCACGAGACGCACTGTGTCCGATGAGGCTGCTTCGGCAGGTGTGCTGTTCACAGAGTTCGTGGGCTGAGTGGAGGTGTCCAGAATGATCCTTAGTGACTGTGAGTACTTGTGGGAGTACTGCAATTGTGTGCTTCCATCGTAGTCCGCTTCGTCACCAACGGCCCAATGAATTCTGAGCCATGACGAGGCCGGCTGCTCCGGCCGAGGACGAACGCAGGACCGTCGGGCCCAGGAGCACTGTGTCGGCGCCGATGGCCGACAGGGCCTCGAGCTCGGCGTCGCTGATGCCGCCTTCGGGTCCCACGACCAAGACGATGCGGTCCGAACCGGCATCAAACCGAGACAGCGCCTGGGAGAGTTTCAGCTCGGCCGCCTCGTGGAGGACGTAGACGGTATCGCCCTCGGACAGTGCCCCTGCCAATCCGGTGCCGCGGACCAGATCGTGACGCAGTGGGAAGCGGGCGCGTCTGGCCTGCAGAGACGCAGCCCGCAGGACGTTGTCCCATTTGGCGGCGAGTTTGTCGCGCTTCTTCGCGGGCCAATCGGCGATCGAGCGTTCGGCGGCCCACGGGACCACTTCGTCGACTCCGATCTCTGTGGCGGCTTCGATCGCCTGCAGATCGCGGTCGGCTTTCGCCAGAGCCTGCACGAGGACCAACCGCGGTCGTTCCACCTCGGCGTGGGTCACCGAAGCAACCTGAAGTCCCATTTCATTCGCCGAGGCGCTCGTAACGGTTCCGCACACGCGAGTGCCGGCTCCGTCGACGACTTCGAGCTCATCCCCGGGTCCGAGTCTGCGGACTCGGACCGCGTGCCCGGCCACGTCCTCACCGAAAGTGAGCACCTGACCGGCGGCCGCCTCGGCGACCTGGGAGGAGAAGAAGACGGGAAGACTCACCGACCGGCGAACTTCTCACGCATGCGGGAGAACATGCCTCGGTTCTGGGTGGTGATCTGCGCGCGTGGAGTCTCCTCATCGCGCAGCTTCGCCAACTGCGACAGCAGGTCCTTCTGCTCATCGTCGAGTTTGTCCGGTGTCATCACGTCGACCGTGATGAGGAGGTCGCCTCGGGTCTCCGAACGCAGACGGGAGGCGCCGAGTCCGGGAAGCTTGACGACGGTGCCGGACTGGATGCCGGCCTCGATCGAGAGATCCTGAGTGCCGTCGAAGGTATCGAACGGGATCGAGGCGCCGAGGGCGGCCGCGGTCATCGGCACCGAAACGGAGGCGCGCAGGTTGTCACCGTCGCGCTGGAAGACTTCGTGACGGGTCACCATGACCTCGACGAAGAGATCGCCGGCAGGTCCACCTCCGGGTCCCACCTCGCCCTGGGAGGAGAGCTGGATGCGCGTTCCGTCGGAGACTCCGGCGGGGATGCGGATCTTCATGGTCCGCTGCTTGCGGACGCGGCCGTCTCCCTGGCAGTTGAGGCAGGGGTTGGGAATGACGGTGCCGTAGCCGTGGCAGGAGTTGCAGGTCTGGTTAGTCACCATCTGGCCCAGCAGTGTCCGGGTCATGCGCTGGACGCTGCCGGCTCCGTGGCACAGGGTGCAGGTCTCAACGGAGGTGCCCTGCTGTGTTCCAGCACCCGAACAGGTGTCACAGACCACGGCAGTAGCGACGTCGAGGTCGATGTTGCCGCCGAATGCGGCGGTCTCGAGGTCGATGTTGACTCCCACGAGCGCGTCCTTGCCACGCTGCGTGCGCGGCATCGGGCCACCGGCTGAGCCGGCCCCTCCGCCGAAGAAGGTTTCGAAGATGTCGCCGAAGCCGCCGAAGCCGCCACCGCCGGCAGGGAAGCCCTGTCCGTTCTCGCCGCCGCCCATGTCGTAGTTGCGGCGCTTCTCCGAGTCGGAGAGAACGTCGTAGGCAAGGGAAATGGCTTTGAACTCATCCTCGTGGCCGGGGTTCACATCGGGGTGATACTTCCGGGCCAGCTTTCGGTAGGACGATTTGATTTCAGCCGCCGAAGCGTCTTTGGACACTCCGAGTGTTTCATAGTGATCGGCCACAGAAACTTCTCTCTCCCTGGTGGTGTGGGTTGTTCGCGTTGTCGTGCCTGTTCGCAGTGTGGTGCTTGTTCGCGCTGTGCTGTGCGCTGTCGGATCGGTACATCTAGCTCTGATCGAGGACAGAGGAGACGTACTTCGCCACGGCTCGCACAGCGGTGATCGTCGTCGGATAGTCCATCCGGGTCGGCCCGAGCACAGCCAATCGCGCGGAGGAGCCCGCGTCATGACCATATTCGGCGGCCACGAGGGATGTCGAGCTGAATGACTCGTGAGTATTCTCACGACCGATCCGAACGCTGATCTCCTCTTGGTCCTCGGCCATCGATGTCAGCAGCTTGAGCAGTACGACCTGCTCTTCGAAAGCTTCGAGGATCGGTGCCATCTTCTCACCGAACTCCCGTCCGGAGCGAGCCAGGTTCGCGGTGCCTGCCATGATGATGCGTTCTTCACGCGTGGCGATGACAAGATCTGTGACTGCGGCTCGCACCTGCGTCAGAGCCGCGGCGAGCTCAGCGCCGACTGAGTTGGCTCCGCCGAGGGGTTCTGTCTCGGTGCCGTCGGCGACCGCGCCCGTGGTGCTGGGGGTGACCGTGCTCATCACCTTTGAGAGCTTCTGGCCGGAGAATTCGGTGTTGACCTCATCGCGGATTCCGCGCAGTGATTCGTCGTCGATGACTCCCGGTGTGATCACGACCTTCTGTTCGACCTGACCGGCATCGGTGATGAGGACGACGAGGATGCGGTTGGGCCCCAGGCCCACGACCTCGATGTGTTTGATCGTGGCGCGAGAGACCGTCGGGTACTGGATCAGGGCCACCTGGTGGGTCAGACCCGAGAGGACTCGCACCGTACGGTCGAGCATGTCATCGAGGTCCCCGTTTCCGTCGATGAGCTGGAAGATCGCACGCCGCTCAGCCTGGGTCAGCGGTTTGAAGTCGTCGATGCGGTCAACGAACATCCGGTAGCCCAGGTCGGTTGGGATCCGACCGGCGGAGGTATGGGGCTGCGCGATGTAGCCCTCCTGCTCGAGGTGAGCCATGTCGTTGCGGATCGTGGCCGGCGAAACTCCGAGCGTATGGCGCTGAACGATGGCCTTCGAACCGACGGGTTCATTGGTGGCGACGAAGTCTTCGACGATCGCACGCAGAACCTGTGCTCGTCTGCTGTCGTTCATTCGTCCCTCCTTGAGTTCGGCGCTGCATTTGGCACTCATCTGCCTTGAGTGCCAATTCTACGCCTCTTGCAGTTCGAATTCACTTTCGCCCCTGTCCCAGCGGGTCACCGCCCATCGCGCCGAGTCCTTGATTAGGGTGGTTGACCGTGAATACCTTTGATCGCTACGGACCCGATGTACTGGCAGGTTCCTCTCCTTCCTCGCACCGGCCCAAGAAGTCCACCCCTGTCGAGCTCGCACTCGGAATGGTCCTCGAGGACGCCATGAGCGGATATGTCGGCGCCGTCGTCGGCGCCGAGAAGACCACTGCCGGCGTCGTCGTCAATCTCGAGGACCGTGCAGGCAAGGTCCGCGCATTCCCACTGGGGCCCGGCTTCCTGCTTGAAGGCAAACCCGTAGACATCAAGCTCCCTGCCAAGAAAAAATCGGCCCCAGGTCGCACGGCCTCGGGGTCGCGGGCAGTCGGCAATGCCCGGGCCCGAGTGGCTCGCGGATCGCGCATCTGGGTCGAGGGCAAACATGATGCTGAACTGGTGGAGAAGATCTGGGGTGACGATCTGCGCATCGAGGGAGTCGTCGTCGAACCCCTGGGCGGCTTGGATGACGTCGCTGACAAGCTCGCTGCCTTCGGTCCCGACAAGGAGCACCGCGTCGGGGTTCTCGCCGACCATCTGGTCTCTGGCACCAAGGAGTCCAAGATCGCCGATGCGGTGCGTGCCGATCCTCGCTATCGCGATGTCGTCCACATCATCGGACACCCCTATGTCGACATCTGGCAGGCGGTCAAGCCTCATGTCGTGGGCATCAGGGAATGGCCCGTCGTCCCCCGGGGCGAGGACTGGAAGACGGGAATCCTGAAGCGAATCGGCTGGCCCCACGCCGATCACCGGGATGTGGCACGCGGCTGGGTTCGCATTCTGGGCAAGGTCAGCACCATCGCCGACGTCGAACCCACGCTCTCCGGTCGAGTCGAGGAGCTCATCGACTTTGTGACGGTCGGGTGAGACGCCGTTCGGATAAGCCACCGGGACGGGGAAAACGCAGGTCAGTTGAGGCCCCAGGGAGTTTGTGATCGATCTGGTACACGATTCGGGCTTTCCCCCATTCGGCGCCAGAGCATTTCCGATAGTGTGAATGACCAGAAGCTCTGAAAGGACCCGCATGTCTTATAACCCCCAGCAGCCCAACAACGGCTCTGACCAGTCGCGTCCCATGCCACCGAACTATTCTCAGGCCTCTGGACCCCAACAGCCCTACAGCCAGCAGAACCAGAACTATGGTTCCCAGCAGCCGAATCCCGCTCCGCAGACCTACGGTTCACAGCAGGGCCAGCCGGCTCAGCCCGGTTTCGGATCGCAGCAGCCCGGTCAGCAGCCGAACTACGGTTCGCAGCAGCCAGGTTACGGTTCGCAGCAGGCCTACAGCGGCCAGCAGCAGTCCGGGCAACAGCAAGCGTACGGCCAGGGACAGTATGGGCAGGGTCAACAGCAGTATGCCCAGCAGCCCTATGGGCAGCAGGCGTACGGCTACGGACCAGGACAACCGGTCGGAAATCCGGCGCTGTTCGACTCACGGATGCTCCCGGAGAATGCCTACGGCCCCGGCTCCGAGATGTTCTGGCAGGCCAGCGAGAACGACAGAACCACAGTTCTCTGGACACACCTCGGGTCGATCATCGTCGGGTTCCTGCCCCTGATCATGTTCCTCATCAAGAAGGACGAATCGCCCTACGTGCGCGAACATTCACGACAGGGCCTCAACGCCATGATCACGAACCTCATCGCCACGTTCGCGGCCGTCATGGTGTTCATGGTCATCGGCTTCGTCCTCGCGCTCGTCACCTTCGGTCTCGGGTTCTTCGTCTATTTCCTGGCATTCCTCGTCCCGCTCCTCTACACGGTGCTCTACATCATCGCCGCTGTAGCCGGGAGCAAGGGAGAGGGCTATCAGTTCCCCCTCGTGATCAACTTCGTGAAGTGATCAGGTCCACCCCATGAGCTGAGAGTCGTTTCAGCATCAAGAAGCCGCTGCCATCGCAATCGATGACAGCGGCTTCTTCGCGTTCGGTTCAGTTCGCTGGGCCTGCGTTCAGCTGACCGAGTTCAGGCCTCGGAGCCGATTCAGTCCACGTAGTCGGTCAGGATACGAACCATATAGTCCGCCATGAGCCGTCCCTGCAGAGTGGGTTCGAAGCGACCTTCGTCCACGGCGTCACCATCGAGCAGTCCCTGTTTCACAAAGCCGCGGATCGCCCGCTCGCTGCCTGCTCCCAACGAGTCCAGTGGCAGTTCCGAATCGATGCGGGCTGCGAGCATGATCCGCTCGATCTCCTGCGTCGACTCGTCGAGGACCTCACGCCCGATGGCAGGTGACTCGCCTGCGAGCAATCGGTCGGACCAGGCACGGGGATGTTTGGCGTTCCAGAACCGCACTCCCCCGACGTGCGAGTGGGCTCCGGGTCCGAAACCCCACCAATCGGCATTGCGCCAGTAGGCCATGTTGTGGTCACAGCGGGTCTCGGCTGACGTCGACCAGTTGCTGACCTCGTACCAGTGCAGACCAGCAGCCGCCATGGCGGCATCGGCGATCTCATACTTATCGGCCAGATCGTCTTCGTCGGGCATCGGCAGTTCACCACGGCGAACCATGGCGCCCATCTTCGTGCCGGGTTCGACGATGAGCGAATAGGCAGAGATATGGTCGACGTCGTTGCTCAGCGCCACCTCAAGTGACCTGCGCCAGTCGTCGATGGACTCCCCCGGTGTTCCGTAGATGAGGTCGAGGCTGAGTTCCAGACCGGCCTCTTTGATCCACCGAGCCACATCCGGAATCTTCGCCGGATCGTGAGTGCGATCGAGGGTAGCGAGCACATGGGGTACAGCTGACTGCATGCCCAAGGAGATCCTGGTGAACCCGGCAGCGGCCAGGGTCGCGATATAAGCCGGATCCAAAGTGTCCGGGTTCGCTTCGGTCGTGACCTCCACATCGGGAGCCAGCCGGAAACGATCACGGATGTCATCCATCACCCCGGCCAACACCTCGGCGGCCAACATCGTCGGGGTGCCGCCACCGAAGAAGATCGTCGTCACCTCACGGTCACCAGCACCCGCCTCGGCGAGGACACGGACCGAGAGGTCGAGCTCTCGGGAAAGATTGCTGCGGTAGTCGTCGCGGGAGGCCCCAGGGCCCAGATCTTCTGCCGTGTAGGTGTTGAAGTCGCAGTAGCCGCAGCGGACTCGGCAATAGGGGACGTGAACGTAGAGGCTCAGGCCGCGAGCGGCCGCGCCGACCCCGGCCGACGCCGGCAGCGAACCGTCGAGCGGTGGAGTCTCCCCAGTCGGTTGTGCCGGCACTTACTTCTTGGCGTCTTTCTTGGTCTCCGGCTCATCGGAGGACAGCGCGGCGATGAAGGCCTCCTGAGGGACCTCGACGTTGCCGACCACCTTCATCCGCTTCTTGCCTTCCTTCTGCTTCTCGAGCAGCTTGCGCTTACGGCTGATGTCGCCGCCGTAGCACTTGCTCAGAACGTCCTTGCGGATGGCACGAATGGTCTCGCGGGCGATGATGCGCGAACCGATGGCGGCCTGGATCGGCACCTCGAACTGCTGGCGCGGGATCAGTTTGCGCAGCTTGCCAGCCATGAGCACGCCGTAGGAGTAAGAGTTGTCGCGGTGGACGATCGCAGAGAAGGCATCGACCTGATCCCCATGGAGCAGGATATCGACCTTGACCAGATCCGCTGCGTCCTGTCCGTCATCGGAGTAGTCGAGGGTCGCGTAGCCCTTGGTCTTCGACTTCAGCTGGTCGAAGAAGTCGAAGACGATCTCCGCCAACGGCAGTCGGTAGCGGATCTCGACTCGGTCTGAGGACAGATAGTCCATCCCCTGCAGGCTGCCGCGACGCGTCTGGCACAGTTCCATGACCGCACCGATGTAGTCGCTCGGGGTGAGGATCGTGGCTTTGACCATGGGTTCGCGGACCTCTTTGATCTTGCCCGTCGGATACTCGCTGGGGTTCGTGACCTCCATCTCCGTTCCGTCTTCCAGGGTGACGTCGTAGATCACGCTGGGTGCGGTGGAAATGAGGTCGAGGTCGTATTCGCGTTCGAGTCGGTCGCGCAGAACTTCGAGGTGGAGGAGCCCGAGGAACCCGCAGCGGAAGCCGAAGCCCAGCGCCGTCGAGGTCTCCGGCTCATAGGCCAGCGAAGCGTCGTTGAGCTTGAGCTTGTCGAGCGCGTCGCGCAGGACCGGGTAGTCCGAACCGTCGATCGGGAACAGCCCGGAGTACACCATGGGCTTGGGTTCTTTGTAGCCGTCGAGCGCCTGCGTAGCTGGAGCGGAATTCAGGGTGACAGTATCGCCGACCTTGGACAGGCGCACGTCCTTGACTCCGGTGATGAGGTAGCCGACCTCACCGACGCCGAGGCCCTTCGTAGCCTTCGGCTCCGGAGAGGAGACCCCGATCTCAAGAAGTTCGTGGGTGCTGCCGGTCGACATCATCGTCAGCTTCTCACGCGGGTGCAGGGCACCGTCGATGAGGCGGACGTACGTCACGACACCCCGGTAGGTGTCGTAGACGGAGTCGAAGATCATGGCTCGCGCCGGGGCATCGGCATCGCCGACAGGTGCAGGAATGTCGGAGATGATGCGGTCGAGGACCGCGTCGACGCCTTCGCCGGTCTTGCCGGACACCAGCAGGCAGTCCTCCGGTTCGCAGCCGATGAGGTTCGCGAGTTCTTCCGCGTACTTCTCAGGCTGGGCAGCGGGGAGGTCGATCTTGTTGAGCACTGGAATGATCGCAAGATCGTTCTCCATGGCCATGTAGAGGTTGGCCAGCGTCTGGGCTTCGATGCCCTGTGCTGCGTCGACGAGGAGGAGGGCACCTTCGCAGGCAGCCAGGGACCTGGAGACCTCGTAGCTGAAGTCAACGTGTCCCGGAGTGTCGATCATATTCAGAGCGAAGGGAGTGCCCTCGTTCTCCCAGGCCATACGCACAGCCTGGGACTTGATCGTGATTCCGCGTTCGCGTTCGATGTCCATCCGGTCGAGGTACTGAGCACGCATATCACGCGGCTGAACCGCACCGGTAACCTGGAGCATCCTGTCGGCCAGGGTCGATTTGCCGTGGTCGATGTGAGCGATGATGCAGAAATTGCGGATCAACTCGGGTGATGTAGCGGACGGAGAAATCCGTTCGAGTGCTTGTGGCTTCACCTGAGGTGACATGAACGCCCTTCCTTCGACAGACCAGAATCTCCATTGTTCCATGGGTTGTGCGCCAGACTGGAATCCTCCGCACCCCCGAGCGTGCTCTCCCCTGCTCTGCAAAGCCACACATAGAGTCGGGACGAAGTCACACGAACTCACCGAGAATTCGGGCTCCGATCCCCCACTTTCGGCCCTGATCGGCGAAGATTGTGCCATGAGCGACTTCTCGATCATGACCTTCAACCTCAGATATCCCGCTCTCGACGGGCACCCCGTGGCCACACGGCTGCCCATCGCCGCCGAGCTCATCACCCAGGCTCGCCCTCACATCATCGGCACGCAGGAGGGTGAACTCGACCAGCTCGAGAATCTCATCAGTCTTCTCCCCAAGGAGTACGTCTGGCTGGGCGAGGGCCATTCGGGCGGCAACTCCGGGGAATTCACCGCCGTCATCTACGATTCGTCCCGCTTCGACGTCGACAGGGTCGACATCAGCTGGCTCTCCGAACAGCCGGAGACAGTCGCCTCCGAATCCTGGGGCGTCTCCCATGCCCGGACCCTGACGGTCGTGGACTTCCGTGACCTGGTGACCAAGCAGCCGCTGCGCCTGCTCAACACCCACCTCGACCACAGATCAGAGGAGGCTCGTCTGGAGTCGGGGAAGATCATGGCCGATCACCTCGCCGAGGCGGCCGGACCTTGCGTGGTCACCGGAGATTTCAATGTCGCCACCGGATCCCCCGTGTACAACTATTTCTGCACCGAGCTGGGACTCACCGACACAGGGGCTGCCGTCCCGGGTGAGAACATCGGCACCTTCCACCGCTACAAGGGGCCGAAGGACGGCGACCCTCGCATCGATTGGATCCTCACGACATCAGACCTGCAGACCGTGTCGACCCGGATCAATACCTTCTCCGCTGGTGGCGAATATCCCTCCGACCACTTTCCGGTCGAAGCGGTTCTGCGCCGCGTCGATTAGGATCAGTGCACATGAGTTGGAAATCACTGGTCAGTCGCGTCGTCAGGATCGGCGTCAGAGAAGGCGTCAAATACTACAAAGATTCACAGCGGAAGAAGTCAGGTTCGCAGGGTTCGGAACCGCGCCCCAGCGGTCCCCCACAGGGTGATGGACGGTCGTCGGGATCCGCCTCGGCGAAGGGAGGCGACTACCCCGGTGACTACCGCGGCGCGGTCAACGTCTCCTATGCACCCGATCTCGACGGCGACGCCGATCCGGGCGAAGTCGTCTGGGGATGGATCCCCTTCGAAGAGGACCACAGCCAAGGCAAGGATCGCCCGTCCTTGGTCGTGGGCAAAGACGGACGCTGGGTACTGGCACTCATGCTCACCAGCAAGGACCACATTCCAGGTGGCGTCGGAGAGGTCCGCGAGGACCGCCACGCCAAGTGGATGAACATCGGCAGCGGAGAGTGGGACTCACAGGGCAGGCCCTCTGAGATCCGTCTCGACCGTGTGATCCGACTCGATCCGGAGACCATCCGCCGCGAAGGCTCGATCATGCCTCGCGAGATCTTCGAACAGGTCGCGAACAACGTCAACGCGGGCTGAGTCGAATCCCGGACACCGATAATTTCTGCTTGACCGGTTCAGCCTGTATCGTTGGCTGTGTATCTTCATCAATGGCGTGTGTCTCGTCTAGGTCGGGTGAAGATGCCATCAGGCTCGATATCGTCGATGTGTTTCCCCGCGGAGATGAGTATGTCGGTCAGATGTGCCCTCACGACCATGTTCCACTAACACGAAAGAGTGTTGAAATTGGCTAATATCAAGTCACAGATCAAGCGGATTGAAACCAACGAGAAGGCTCGCCAGCGCAACAAGGCTGTGCGGTCCGAGGTTCGGTCACACGTCCGCGTCGTCCGCGAGAACATTGCTGCCGGCAAGAAGGACGAAGCACAGCAGGCTTATGCTGTTGCCGCCCGCAAGCTCGACAAGGCTGTTTCGAAGGGTGTTCTGCACAAGAACAACGCTGCGAACCGCAAGTCGCGCATGGCCACGCAGATCAACGCTCTCTGAGTCGATCACTGAGGCTATAGCTTCGAGGGGCCCGATCCATTTGGATCGGGCCCCTCAACTATTCACCGTTCGGTTCGGCTCACTGTTCGGTTCAGCGTTGGCGAGCCAGACGGCAGACTTCGGAGACGAACCATTCGACGGCATAGACCGGGTCACGACCGCCGCCTTTGACCGCCTCATCAGCCTCGGCCGCCGCGATCAGAGACTGTCCCAGTGCCACTTCGTTCCACCGGCGCACCTCACGCCTGGCACGGTCGACCTGCCACGGAGCCATCTTCAGCTCCGCTGCCAGTTCACCGCTTGATCCAGAGAAGCCCTGCACCTTGGCCATCCCCCGCAATTTCATCGCAACGGCGGCCACCAGGGGAACAGGGTCGGAACCGGTCGACAGAGCGTGACGCAGCAGGCTCAGCGCACTCTTCACATCTCCCCCGACTGCAGCGTCGGCGACCTTGAAGCCAGTGGCCTCCACTCGGCCGCCGTAGTACTGATCGACGATCTGAGCGGTGATGGTGCCCTCAGTGTCCTCGATGAGCTGTTCGACTCCGGCATTGAGTTCGGACAGATCAGCTCCGAGCGCAGACATCAGCGCTGCCATCCCGGATTCGTCGATCTGCCTCTTCGCGGCCTTGAACCGACCCTGAGCGAACTTGGCCCGGTCACTCTCATTCTTCAGTGCCGCCGCATCGACCCGGGGGAAACCGTTGGCCTCGATCTTCTTGACCAATTTGGCACCGCGATTGCCGCCTCCGTGGAGGAGCAGGACGACGGCGTCGTCATTGGGTTCATCGAGGTAGGCGAGCGCATCAGCCAGGAACGCCTCCGAGCACTTCTCAACGCTGTCGACGATGATGAGCTTCGCAGTGGAGAACAAGGAGGGTGAAGCGGCCATGAGCAGCTCTCCACCCTGATATCCGGCGGCGTCGAATTCCACCTCTTCCGGGTCCTTCTTCCGTGCGGCAGCCACGATCCGGTCCTTAGCCATACGGATGAGCACCGGCTCGTTCCCGGAGATCATCACAACGGGCGCGGGCTTCGCGGAACTCCACGGGATCAGGGTCTTCTTCACTGCCATGGGCCAAGCCTATCGTCAGCCGCGGACACGATGCGCAACGGTCACAGGTGTCTCCCTCGATAGGCTCATTGCTCGTCCCCGTGACAGTCTCGCGCGGTGCTGTACTTCGCGTGTGCGTAGACGGCGACGGTGCCGCAGCGGTCGGTGCGCAGGACGGGGACCGGACCGAATGCTCGTTGGGCACGCGGGGTGGGATGTCCGTAGCTGTTCTCGCCCACGGAGATGACTCCGAGGCGAGCGCCTGCTGCCGTGAAGAAGTCCTCTGCCAGGTCCGAGGAACCGTGGTGGGGTGCGATGAGCAGATCAACGGGTTCCAGGCTCTGGGCGAGAATGAACTGTTCGTCTTCGCCGATGTCGCCGGGGACGAGGAAGCTCAGCCCCTCGAGTTCGACCCGTAGGACCAGGGAGTCTTCATTGCGCACCTCGGTCCCCACTGTCTCTTCACCCACGTCTGTCTCCTCATTCCCGTCTGCTTCCTCCCCTCTATCTGTCTCTGCGGTCTCTCGCGCCGGCGGCCAGAGCACCTCGATTCGGGCCCCAGCGGCGTCGAGGCTGCGTCCACGTGTTGTCGGCACCACCTTCGCACCGGTGTCTGCGACGAGACCGCGGACCTCTGCTCCCCCACTGACGTTGCTGGAGACCCACAGACGATGGAGGATCCGCGACCAGGTGGTCCCGGCATACCCGGCGCTGTGATCGGCGTCGAAGTGGGAGATGACGAGGTCGAAGTCCTCGATCCCACCCTCATCGAGGCACACATCGACGGGCTTCGGATCTTTCCCCGTGTCCACGACGAGCCCTGCCCCCTCGCCGAGGTTGATCACCGTTGCCGAGCCCTGCCCCACATCGCAGATCATGACCAGCCAGTCATCGGCCGGTGGCTTCGTCCTGCCGACGACGATGATCAGTGCCGTCAGGCAGATGCAGACGACGACGGTGGG
This sequence comes from Brevibacterium sp. BDJS002, assembly GCF_028201555.1. Lineage (NCBI taxonomy): Bacteria > Bacillati > Actinomycetota > Actinomycetes > Micrococcales > Brevibacteriaceae > Brevibacterium > Brevibacterium sp. BDJS002. The sequence continues at coordinate 2,443,140 of NZ_CP116392.1, forward strand.
GATCCCCCACAGCTTCCTGCGCACCAGCATCCATAGGCCTGCGGCCAGCAGGATGAGGAGCCCGAGTGCTGCCAGTGTCCCCACAGGAGGTTTCGGCCAGTCCAGGGCTGCCCCGGGCAGTCCGGCACAGATCCTGGCCACGCCGACGATCCACCATGCGCACAGTGAACCGAGCCAGGCGGGCACCTGCGCACACCACAGCAGGCCGGGAATGCCGAGGAGCCCGAGTCCCCCGCACACCAGCGACACGAACCCCAGAACGGTGGCCGGCAGGACAGCAGGGGCGGCGAGCGCGTTCGCTGCCACCGACCACAGCCCGATCCGCGGGTCGATCGCCACGAGCACCGGGGTACAGGCTAGCTGGGCAACCAAGGGCACGATGAGTGCGCTGATGACGATTGTGGGGACCATGGACAAGTGCAGGCTCAGACGCCGCAGAATGATCGGAACGACGAACAGGATCGCGGCGGTGGAGACGACGGAGAGGACGAACCCCACAGAGGTTGCCAACACGGGAACAAAGCTGAGCAGGATGCATACGGTTGAACTCATCACCGCCACCGGTGAGATCCCTCCCCCACGCAGGAACACGAGAGCAACCGCGATGGCCATACCCGCAGCGCGGATGGCACTGGGTTCGAATCCGACGATGAAGACATATCCCACGCAGGTGAGCACCCCGACGCCCACCCGTGTCCGAGGGCCTGCCCGGCACAGTCCGGCAAGCAGTCCGGCGCCGAGGCTGACGATCGTGACATTGCTGCCCGAGACAGCCGAGATGTGCGTCAGGGACACAACGCGCATGTCATCTTCCATTCGCGCGTCCTGGGGTTCGGTGTCTCCGACCACGAGACCCGGCAGCAGTGCGCCCCCGCTGTGCCCCGAGGCCAGCGAGTCGTGGCGCAGCTGCAGGCGCAGATCTGCCCGCCACTGCCAGACTCCGTTGGGCGCGCGGATGATGCGAGCGTCCTCGTTGCTGATGCGGATGTCATCGAGGGCTTCGGTGCGCAGTGACACGTGGGCACCGTCGGGTGGCGCCGAGGGGCTGAGCACCTCGGTGATCCCTGTCGACGTCAGCACGGTCAGCCGTGACCACCCCGAGTCACCCGGCTGGCTGTGCCCGACCGCGATGCCCTCCACCTCGGTAGCCTCATCGGGCCCGCGTGCAGACCCGAGCATCGTGGTCTGCACCGTGAGCAGGCACGCGAAGACGATGAGGAGTACGCCGAGGTGGTGGTGTCTGCGCAGGCAGAGGAACCCGAGACAGACGAGGGGTGGGACGGTGAAGAGTGCCCAGGGACCGGGTGCCGCCAGAGCGGTGATCCACAGACTCAGCGCACAGATGAGCAGGCGGAAGGAGGCGGGCCAGACCTTCGCAGCACCGCGCACCCACGCCAGTGCACCCCTCAGCCGTTCCTTCGCCGCTTCGGCCCTACCCGACGATGACAAGGTCTTTGAGGCTTTCAAAGGTCTTGGGCCCGATCCCTGGGACCAGCAGCAGGTCGTCGACGGTGGCGAAGGGCTGTTCCTCCCGGTAGGCGATGATCGCCTCAGCAGTGACCGGTCCTACCCCCGGCAATGTCTCCAGGGTGGTGAGGTCAGCGGTGTTGAGATTGACGGCGGTACCCGAATTCGGATCTGCGGTCGCACTGCCTGACGCACCTGCACTGTCCGAGGTACCGGAACTGCCTGCGCTGCCGGAGCCGCCGTCCTGTCCAGCACCGCCTCCTGCGCCTTGCTCGGCACCCCCTGCCGCGTTCGTGCCGGCACTGTCTGCATCGGATGCGCCCGGTCCTGGGTCCTCTCCGCGCTCGGGAATGTGGACCTGCTCGCCGTCTTGGAGCACCCGAGCGAGGTTGATCGCCTCCGCATCCGCTTCGCCCTTCAGACCACCTGCCGCCTCCACCGCATCTTGGACTCGAGCACCGGGTGCCAAGATCACCACAGAGGGGCTTTGCACCGCCCCGGTGACGTGAACGATGACATCGCCGGACTCGGTGCTGGGGGCTGCAGATGCGGCTTCGGGCCCACCCTTGTCGCCTGAGGCGGTACCCGGTCCATCGTGAGAGGCGGAGCCATGATCGTCGCTAGTACCCGCCTGGCCCTCGGATGCCGCGTGCTGTGGGGCAGGTCGGAAAAGGAGGAAGGCGATGACGAGCACAGCAATGGTCACAACTGCCAGAGCTACGAGGATGGGCAGGCGCACTCGGCGCGGCTCTACCGGCTCGTCCTCTCCTTCGCTGTCGCTGCCGAAGACATCTCCTGGGACCCAGCCGCCGCGCTCGGCGCTGGAGTTGATGAGGCCTGCGAAGCGATCATCGGGAGAGACAGCCATGTCGACAAGCTATGCTCGGCGATCACGAGGGCACCAGGGCCAGTTTGCTGCCTGTGGACGCCGTCTGCACATCCACAGGTCATGGGCACATGAGTCGGCTGGTCATCCACATGACGGCGACCGCGAGTAGGTGGGGCCGGCTCAGGGTCGTCTTTGAACCGTGATTCCGATCGTGCCGGATCCGACGTGGGCGGTGATGATGGCCGAAAGAGTCCGAAACGTCGTCGGCAGACCACTGGCTTCGATCTTCTCCTGCAGCGCAAGCACATCAGGGTGGGAGGGTTCACCATCTGCGTGCTGGATCTCTACGTACACGTCCTGCTCGTCTGAGGCGATCTCTGCCGCAGCCTCGCCTGCCAACACGGCCATACGCTCAAGTGCCTTCGTGCGGGTGCGAACACGTGCGACGGGTGCCACGACACCGGCGTTGAGTCCGAGGACCGGGACGATCTGCAACGCCCTGCCCAGGAGCGAGGAAGCGGCCCCGATGCGACCACCTCGGCGCAGGTGCTCCAAGGTCGCCGGGGCGAACGCGGTACGGGTCTCGGCGGCGCACCAATCAGCGACAGTACCGGCAATCGATGCCACGTCATGCCCCTGCGAGATTCCGGCGGCCGCGATCGACACGGCCCCGGCCAGGCCCGCCGAGGTGGTCCGGGAGTCAACGACATTGATCAGCAGGTCCTCGTTCTCGGCTGCCGCGACGGCGGAATCTCGGGTCCCGGAGAGCTCGCCCGACATCGTCACAGTGATGATCGCCTCAGCACCATGGTCGATCAGTGTCGAATAGGCGTTGGTGAATTGGGCGGGAGTGGCCATGGAGGTCGAAACCTCGGTGCCCTCATCCATCCTCCGGCACAGATCCCCGGCGTCCAGTTCACCGTCGGCGAAGGCGACTCCTCCGACGAGAACCGTCAGCGGAACGACGGCGAAGAGGTCACCGGTGACCTCGCGCAGCCCTGCCTCCTCGGAGGCAGAGAGCTGCGCGGTCGAATCGGTGACCAGGCCGATTCTCATGGACGGCCCAGCGCCCGATACGTCCAGCCTGCCGAGCGCCATACCTCTGGGGTGAGCACATTCCGACCGTCGATGAGGACCTTGCCGGCCACCAGCGATGCCGTGGCCACGGGATCAAGATCCCGATACTCCTGCCATTCGGTGAGCAGCAGCACCGCATCGGCACCGGCCAGAGCCTGCGAAGCATCCGCGACATAGTTGAGCTCGGGGAACGTCTTCGCGGCATTGTCGATTGCCTGCGGATCGGTCACTGTCACCACGCCGCCCTGGGTGGCGATCAGGCGTGCCACAGCCAGGGCAGGCGAATCGCGCACATCATCGCTGTTGGGCTTGAATGCAGCGCCGAGCACCGTGATCTTCTTCCCGATGAACGACCCGTCAAGGGTGTCCCGGGCGATGTCGACGATGCGCACTCGACGCCTCATGTTGATCGAGTCGATCTCGCGTAGGAATGCCACCGCCTGATCGGCACCCAGCTCACCGGCCCGTGCCATGAAGGCTCGGATGTCCTTGGGCAGGCAACCGCCGCCGAAGCCGAGTCCGGCGTTGAGGAACTTCCGACCGATGCGATCATCCATTCCGATCGCATCCGCCAGCTGAGTCACGTCCGCGCCCGAGGCTTCACACAGTTCGGCCATGGCGTTGATGAATGAGATCTTCGTGGCCAGGAACGAGTTCGCTGCGGTCTTGACAAGCTCGGCCGTCGCGAAGTCTGTGACCAGTCGAGGCGTCTGCTCCTCGAGCATCGTCGCATAGACCTCATCAAGGTTTTCTGTGGCCCGTTCACCGGCTTCGCCCTCGGCAACGCCGTAGACCAGACGGTTCGGGTGCAGGGTGTCCTCGACGGCATGGCCTTCGCGCAGGAACTCGGGGTTCCACATCAGGCTCGCTCCGGTGGGAGCGAGGATCGCGGCCAGACGCTCAGCGGTGCCGACTGGAACGGTGGACTTGCCGACAACCACAGACGTCGACGACAAGTGCGGAACCAGCGAATTCACTGCAGCATCGACATAGGTGACATCGGCGGCGAACTCGCCTGGCTTCTGCGGAGTCCCGACACACACGAAGTGCATCTGCGAGTCCGCGACACGCGAGACGTCGGTGGTGAACTCGAGGCTGCCGAGATCCTGACCCTTCACCAGCAATTCACTCAGTCCCGGCTCGAAGAAGGGTGGCCGGCCGGAGGTCAGCGCCGCAACCTTGTCGGCGTCGACATCGACGCCGACGACTTCGTGTCCCAGTGTTGCCATGGCCGCCGCGTGTACTGCGCCCAGATATCCGCATCCGATGACTGAAATCTTCAACCCGTGTTCTCCCTGCTTCGTCCCGGCATTTCAGCCACACTATATGCCACTAGGTTCCACGATATCTGCAGGTTGAAACAGTACCCTTGGAAATGTGAAGCGTTTCTTGGATTTCCTGACCAACTCCCCCGCCGCGGTGACGTTCGCGGTGCTCAGCGTGCTGGGCATCGTGGCCTTCGCCATTCCCGGTCTGCACCCGTTCGCCTGGATCATCGGCCTCGTGCTGTGCCTGGGCGTCATCATTGCCCTGCTCCTCTTCCACGGTGAGTGGCGGCGTGCGCAGATACAGATCGATGCGCTGCGCCAACTGCTCAGCACCGAGCGCGGACGTCTCGACACACTGGGACTGACACACGTCGATGAGGAGGTCACTGCGCTGCCCGACGAGGAGCGAGCACAGCGGATCCTGGGTCTGCTCCCGGACTCGGCCGGACTGGTGCAGTCACTGCGTCTTGATGCGACCTTCGGATCTCTCGAGGTCGACGAGCTCGAACCTCTGCACACGTTCAGGCAGGAATTCGCGAAGTCCAGCTTCGACAATCCGCGTTCGCACACCGCTTTCATGAATCTCTATCGGGCAGCTGAGGCCCTGTCGATCTGGGTCAACGAAGAGACACGGCAGCTTGCCAGCGATAAGACGAAGCGAGAGATCCGGCCCGGTGACTCCCGCAAGGGCGGATGGAGAGAGTACACGGAGGCACGCAGTCGCGGCGAGAGCCTCGGCGACCGGTTCGTCTCCGCCCGCTGGGAGTTCAACCAGACAGCTTTGGAGCTCGGGCTCGTCGCCTGAGTCAAACACAGCCGAAATACACTGCTGGCGACGAACTCGATTGAGTTCGTCGCCAGCAGTGTATTCACCGTCAGTGGCGAATCCACCACGAATCTGTCGGAGCCACAGGGGTGCGACGCTTGTGCTCGGTGGCGCGGTACTTCTCAATGAGGAGAGAAGCGGCCGCCTTCTCGATGTCTCTGCCCTCAAGGAAGTCATCGATCTGGTCGTAGCTGAGTCCCAGAGATGATTCATCGGTCTGGCCCGGTGCATCGTCGAGCAGATCGGCTGTCGGAACTTTCCGCACCAGATGTTCTGGGGCGCCGAGGTGGTCGAGCAGTGCACGGCCCTGCCGTTTGTTCAGCCCGGCCAGCGGCACCACATCGGCGGCTCCGTCACCGAATTTGGTGAAGAAGCCGGTGACGGCTTCGGCGGCATGATCGGTGCCTGCGACGAGGAGTCGCTTCTCCCCTGCCAGTTCGAATTGTGCGATCATCCGCATCCGAGCCTTCACGTTGCCCTTGCCGAAGTCGGTGATGGCCTCTCCGGTCGCGGTATTGTATTCGGCTGCGGCTGCGTCTGTGGCGGATCCGATGTTGATGACGAGTTCATGATCGGCTCGGATGAATTCCAACGCGTCCTGAGCATCACTCTCATCGGCCTGCACATGATGCGGCAAACGGATCGCCCAGAATTCGGCGGCTGCCCCCCGCCGCCGCAGCTCCTCGACCGCCAACTGGCACAGGCGTCCGGCCAGAGTCGAATCCTGTCCGCCGCTGATGCCCAAGGTGAGCCCCCTGACACCGGTGGTCAGGATGTAGTCGGCGAGGAACTCGACCCGCCGGGCGATCTCCGTCGCCGGATCGATTGTCGGTCTCACACCCAGTGCGTGCCGGATCTGGTCCCGAGTAGCTTCCATTGACATATGTGTTTTCACCCCTTCCGGGCAGACGCCGTATCTCAGGCGTCGGGGACGATATTGACCAGTTTGGGCGCACGCACGATGACCTTGCGCACTCCGGCCCCGTCGAGCGCCTTGAGCGCGTTCGGCGATTCCAGTGCCAGCTTCTCCAGCTCCTCGGCAGAGATATCGGGGTCGACCTCCAGTCGTGCCCGCACCTTGCCCTTGACCTGGACGACACAGGTGACCTGGTCGGCGACCAGATACTGTGGGTCGACCTCGGGGAAGGACGCGTAGGTCAGCGTCGAAGTGTGGCCCAGTTTCGCCCACAGCTCTTCGCCCAAGTGCGGCGCGAACGGAGAGAGCATGATGGTCAGCGGCTCGAGCACGTCGGCCGTGACACCGCCCTGCTTCGTCGCATGATTCGTGAGCACGATCAGCTTCGAGATCGCGGTGTTGAAACGCAGGTGGTCCATGTCCTCACGGACACCGTCGATGACCTGGTGGAGGACCTTGAGAGTCTCAGGATCGGCGACACCGTCCTTGATCACAGACTCACCCGTGGTCTCGTCCACGAAGAGACGCCACACGCGCTGCAGGAACCTCTGCGCACCGACGACTGCTCGTGTTTCCCAGGGGCGGGCCTGTTCGATGGGTCCCATCGACATCTCATACACGCGGAAGGTGTCGGCACCGTAGGCGTCGTACATCTCATCGGGCGAGACGGAGTTCTTCAGCGACTTGCCGATCTTGCCGTACTCACGGTTGACCTGCTCACCGTCGTACCAGAACGTCGACTCACCGTTGTCAGCGACGGTCTCTTCCACCTCGGCGGCGGGAACGTAGACGCCACGCGCATCGGTGTAGGCATAGGCCTGGATATAGCCCTGGTTGACCAGGCGGTGGAATGGCTCCGAGGAGGAGACATGCCCCAGGTCGAACAGAATCTTGTGCCAGAACCTGGAGTAGAGCAGGTGCAGAACCGAGTGCTCGGCGCCGCCGACGTAGAGGTCGGCTCCGCCGCGCGGCTTGGACTCGCGGGGCCCCAGCCAGTACTGCTCGTTCTCCGGATCGACCAGGCGTTCGGAGTTGTGCGGATCGGCGTAGCGCAGCTGATACCAAGACGATCCGGCCCAGTTGGGCATCGTGTTCGTCTCGCGGTAGTACTTCTGCGGCCCGTCGCCCAGGTCGAGTTCGACCTCGACCCAGTCGCGGTTGCGGCCCAGGGCCGGTTCCGGCTCACTGTCGGCGTCATCGGCGGCGAAGGTCCGCGGAGCGAATTCGTCGACCTCCGGCAGTTCGACGGGCAGCATAGAATCAGGCAGCGCGATGGGAGTCCCGGCCTCGTTGTAGACGATCGGGAACGGTTCGCCCCAGTAGCGCTGGCGTGAGAACAGCCAATCCCGCAGCCGGTACTGGGTCGATTCCGTGGCCAGCCCCTGGTCTGCCAGCCACGCTGTGATCTTGGCCTTGGCCGCTTCGACGTCGAGACCGTTGATGTCGATCTCGTCATTGGCTGAGTTGATCATGACGCCGGTGCCGGTGAACGGGGTGTCTTCGTCGTGGTCGGCAGGCGGCTGCACGGTGCGCACATAGGGCAGTCCGAAGGACTTCGCGAAGTCCCAGTCGCGGGCGTCCTCGGCAGGCACTGCCATGATCGCACCGGTGCCGTAGCCCATCAAGACGTAGTCGGCGATGAAGATCGGGATCTGTTCACCGGTTGCGGGGTTGACCGCGAATGAACCGGTGAAGATGCCGGTCTTGTCCTTGCTCTGCTGACGATCCGCGTCGGTCTTGGCCGCCGCATTGCGCTGGTAGGCGGAGATCGCCTCGGCGGGGGTGGATTCTCCACCGCGCCAGCCTTCGGGAGTCTGCTCGTCCCACTGGGCCGCGGTCAGCTGCTCCACCTGCGGATGTTCGGGGCTGAGCACGAGGTAGGTGGCACCGAACAGGGTGTCGGGTCGGGTCGTGTAGACCTCGACCTGAGTCTCCGAGGCGGCCACGGGCAGTCGCAGCAGGGCACCCTTGGACCGGCCGATCCAGTTGGTCTGCATGCTGCGCACCGCGCTCGGCCAGTCCAGCGAGTCCAGATCGTCGATGAGACGGTCGGCATAGGCTGTGATGCGCATGTTCCACTGCCGCAGGCGGCGAGTGTAGACGGGGAAGTTGCCGCGTTCGGACAGTCCCTCGGCGGTGACCTCTTCGTTTGCGAGCACGGTGCCCAGACCGGGGCACCAGTTGACCGGCGACTCCGAGACGTAGGCCAGGCGGTAGCCCTGCAGGACATCTTCCTGCTCGGCGGGGCTCAGCTGAGTCCAGGGGCGGCCGTCGGGTGTCTGTCGGGTGCCCTGGGCGAACTGGTCGATCAGGGTTCCGATCGGTCGCGCCGCACCACGTGAGTTCTCACCTGCGGTACTTGCCTCCGGGTCATACCAGGAGTTGAAGATCTGCAGGAAGATCCACTGGGTCCACCGAACGAAGTCGTCGTCAGTGGTCGCGAAGCTGCGGCGGGCATCATGGGCCAGGCCCAGGCGTCGCAGCTGTCGGGTCATGTTGGTGATGTTGGCATCGGTGGTGATGCGCGGGTGCTGCCCGGTCTGGACGGCGTACAGATCGGCGGGCAGACCGAAGGCGTCGTAGGACAGTGCGTGCATGACGTTGTGCCCGCGCATCCGCTGATACCGCCCGTAGACATCCGTGCCCAGGTATCCCAGGGGGTGGCCGACGTGCAGCCCCGCTCCCGAGGGGTAGGGGAACATGTCCATGATGTAGAGGGACTCACGCTCGCCGAGGTTCTTAGGCGGTCCGTAGCTGGAGTCGACGTCCTGCAGACCGAGACCTGCACCAGCCTGGCTGAGATCACCGGTGGGATTCGGGGCGTGGAATGTTCCCGCCTGTTCCCATGTGTGCTGCCATGACTTCTCGATCTTTTCGGCCAGCCCCGCATCGTAGCGGAAACCGGTCTCTTCAGGGTTCGTCGTCATTACCTTCCTTCACTGAATGGACGTGAGCGGGTTTCGACCATCGTACTCTGAACAATCCCCGCTTCGGCTTGACTAGACTGGCCCAGAGAGCCGCGATGAGGGTTTGAGCTGCAAAACGTGAGCGATTTCACCTCACAGCCCAGGACCAGTAGTATGACCGGGCAGTAACTTATGCCCCAAAGGAGAGCTCATGAGCCCAGCGACAATGCCCCAATCGACCACTCCAGTTGTCGGCTTCAAGGTCGATAGGACGTCATCGACGACCGATGTCTTCCTCGCGAAGGCTGCCGAAGACCCGAACCTGCCGCTGCTGGCCAAACCGGTTGACAACGGCTGGGACGAAGTCAGCGCCGGAGAATTCCTGACCCAGGTCCGAACCGCAGCCAAGGGGCTCATCGCCTCCGGCGTCGAGGTCGGAGACCGGATCGCCATCTTCGGCCCCACCTCCTTCGAATGGACTCTCAGCGACTATGCCGTGTGGTTCGCCGGTGGAATCTCCGTGCCGTTCTACGACACCTCCTCGGAATCTCAGCTTGCCTGGATGATCAAGGACGCCGCGGTCGGACGCGGTCTCGTCAGCACCCGTGAGCATGCCGACCGAGTTGAAGCCGCCGCAGCCGCTGCCGGAGTTGCCGCCCCACAGCTGTGGGTCTGGGACCAGGGCGCTTTCTCCGAACTCGAAACCACCGGACGACAGATCAGTGATGATGTGCTCGAGGCCGCACGCTCACAGGTCACCGGCGACTCGGTTGCCACTCTCATCTACACCTCCGGCACCACAGGTAAGCCCAAGGGCTGTGTCCTCACACATGGGAACTTCGTCCAGACCGTGCAGGCTGCCCAGGAACAGATCCCCGAGATCTTCTCGCACGGCATGCGCGCCCTGCTGTTCCTGCCTCAGGCACACGTCTTCGCCCGCTTCATCGAGGTCCTCTCGGTCAGCTCCGGTGCCCTGTTGGCCCACCAGTCCGACCTGACGAAGCTCACAGACGCACTCGGCAGCTTCCGACCCTCGTTCATCCTCGGAGTCCCCCGCGTCTTCGAGAAGGTCTTCAACTCCGCACTGGCCACGGCCGAATCCGGCGGCAAGGAGAAGATCTTCCGTCAGGCGGAGCGGGTCGCAGTCGCCTACTCCAAGGCCATGGATGCCGAGAAGATCCCCGTCTCACTCAAGCTCCAGCACGCACTCTTCGACAAGCTCGTGTATTCGAAGCTCCGTACGGTCATGGGCAACAACGTCAGCGCCGCTGTCTCCGGTGGCGGTCCTCTCGGCGCCCACCTCGGCCACTTCTTCCGGGGCGTCGGCCTCGTCGTCCTCGAAGGTTACGGTCTTACGGAAACGACAGCTCCGATCACCGTCAACGTGCCTGAGAAGGCCAAGATCGGCACCGTCGGCGTTCCCCTGCCCGGTGTGAGCGTGGCCATCGCCCCTGACGGCGAGATCCTCGCCAAGGGCGTCCCCGTCTTCCGCGAGTACTGGAACAACCAGGAGGCCACCGACAAGGAGTTCCACGACGGCTGGTTCTCCACCGGCGATCTCGGTTCGCTCGATGAAGACGGATACCTCACGATCAGCGGACGTAAGAAGGAGATCATCGTCACTTCGAGCGGAAAGAACATCGCACCGGCACCACTTGAAGATGCCCTGCGTCGCCACCCGCTCATCGGCCAGCCCGTCGTCGTCGGCGACAACCGCAAGTACATCTCAGCGCTGATCTTCCTCGACTCGGAGATGCTGCCCACCTGGTTGAAGAACAACGGTCTGCCCGAGATGGATCTGCCTCAGGCAGCGGACGACGAAACAGTGCGAGCCGCCGTCGAAAAGGCAGTCGAAACCGTCAACAGAACGGTGTCACGGGCCGAAGGCATCAAGAAGTTCACAATCCTGCCCGTCGAGCTCTCCGAAGACAACGGATACCTGTCGGCGAAGCAGTCGGTCAAGCGCCACCTCGTCGGCAAAGACTTCGCAGCCGACATCGACGGACTCTATGCCGACTGACCGCTCCGCGGTGGACTGACTCCGTGCCGACTGACCGCGTTGCGGTCGACGGAAGTAGGCTGGGACTGTGCGAGATGAACAAGGCACTTTCCGAAGGAGATGACAATGTCCGATGACAGCAGCCAGATGAACAGCTATGTGGCCAAGGGCGAGGCATTCGACCGGGACACGAACTACATCGAGGACCGAATCCTTGCCGATCCCGACTCCCAGTGGCCGGTCGAGCCGGGTCGATACCGACTCATCGCCGCGCGAGCCTGCCCGTGGGCGAATCGAACGATCATCGTCCGCAGGCTGTTGGGCCTTGAAGACGTCATCTCCATCGGCATGCCGGGGCCCACACACGATGCACGGTCGTGGACCTTCGACCTCGATCCCGGCGGCGTCGACCCGGTGCTGGGCATCGAGCGCCTGCAGCAGGCGTTCTTTGCCCGGTTCCCGGACTACCCGCGCGGAATCACGGTTCCTGCCATGGTCGACATCGCCAGCGGCGCAGTCGTGACCAACGACTTCCCACAGATCACCGAAGACTTCTCCTCACAGTGGAAGCAGTATCACCGCGCCGGCGCCCCTGATCTCTGGCCCGAGGAGTCTCGGGACGAGATGGAGAAGGTCATGCGCCTGATCTACACCGAGATCAACAACGGCGTCTACCGCTGCGGCTTCGCGGGGTCGCAGGAGGCCTACGAAGCCGCCTTCGACCGACTGTTCACCGCCCTGGACACCATCGAAGAGCGTCTGAGCCATTCCCGGTATCTCATGGGAGGCTCCATCACCGAGGCGGATGTCCGTCTCTTCACCACTCTGGTTCGCTTCGACCCGGTCTACTTCGGTCATTTCAAGTGCAACCGCCAGACCCTGCGCGATTTCGAGAATCTCTGGGGCTATGCCCGCGATCTCTACCAGACGCCGGGCTTCGGTGACACTGTGGACTTCACCCAGATCAAACAGCACTACTACATCGTCCACGTCGATGTGAACCCGACGCAGGTCGTCCCCAAGGGCCCTGACCTCTCCGGCTGGCTCTCGCCTCACGGTCGGGAGAAGCTGGGCGGTTCACCCTTCGGCGAAGGCACCGCGCCCGGGCCGGTGCGCGCCGGTGAGGAAGTTCCCGAGGAGCACACCGCAGCAGCCTGGCTGTGATGGCCGCAGCTGCGAACTGAACCTAACCGAAGGCTCAGCCCCCATACGGGTCGGCTGGGCCTTCGGTGTCTTCGCCAGCGGCATCGGTGCGATCCGCGGCCTTGGCTCGTGAGCGCTTGCGGATCTTGAGCACGATCCACACCACAACGAAGACGACCACAGCAATGATGACCAGAGTCTGGAAGTAACCGGCGTAGGTCTCCACGATCGACCAGTTCTCACCGAGGTAGAAGCCGGCGACGATGAGAATGGTGTTCCAGATCGCGCTGCCGGCCGTGGTCAGCACCAGGAACTTGATGATCGACATGTTCCGCATGCCTGCGGGGATGGAGATCAGAGACCGGAAGATCGGAACCATCCGACCGAAGAACACGGCCTTGTCACCGTGCTTGTCGAACCAGCCGACCGTCTTGTGCACATCGTCGACGTCGACGAGCGGCATCTTCACTGCGATGCGGGAGATGCGCTCAAGACCGATCCATTTGCCCAAGGCCCACAGGATCACCGCGCCGACGACGGAGCCCACGGTCGCGAAGATGATCGCCAAGACGATGTTCATGCTTCCCTGGCTGGCGGTGAAGCCCGCCAGCGGCAGCACCAGCTCACTGGGAATGGGTGGGAAGATATTGTCCAAGAACACCAAGAACCCGACGCCGAGAGGACCCAGCGCCTCCATGAGCCTCACCGCCCAGCCGGAGAAGCCACTGAGATTCTCCGCCGCTGAGGAGCCAGCGGAGAGCAGCAGATCTGTGGACGGGGCAGTCGAAAATAATGTCGGCATGGTCAAAAGTCTAGATTGGAGGCGCGGCCCACCCCTCTCAGGACGCTCCCAGCGGTTAGTGTTGAAACAGACACCTGCGGGTCAAGATCGAAGGAGCACGAAGTGGCACCAGCCAAAGTACTGGCCTCACGCAACACCGTCGCCGAAGTCGGCCACAACGCCATCACCCAGCCGGGACCCGCCCACCTGATGCGGGCCGTCAAGCGCTTCGGTGAACGGTTGGGCAACCAGTTCGGTGCGGCCATCACCTACTTCCTGGTCCTCGCAGTCATGCCCATCGCGATGTTCACCTTCGCGAGCCTCGGATTCGTCCTCGATGTCCTCAAACCCGAGCTCCTCCCCGTCGTCGTCGAGCAGATCGAGGCTCAGGTAGGCGGCAACTCGTCACTGACGGAACAGCTTGAGAGCTTCCTCACCAGTTGGCAGTCGGTCGGCATCATCGCCATCCTGGCTGCCCTCTACACAGGACAGGGATTCATCGGCAACCTCGGTGCTGCTGTGCGAGCTCAACTCCACGCGGACTTCGACGATGTCATCGAAGACAAGTCGTTCGTCAAGAAGTTCCTCAACAACGTCGTGACTTTGCTGGGGCTTATCATCGGCCTGCTGCTCACCGTGGCGTTGACCGTCGTCGGCGCCGGCTTAGGGTCCGTCATCAGCGACCTGCTCAGCCTTCCCGGCTGGGCGAGGGCCCTCTTGGTCATCATCCCGCCCCTCATCACCTTCGGTGCCGCGTGGTTGATCTTCATGTTCCTCTTCACCATGCTGCCCGACCACCCGGTGGGCAAAAGGGCCAAGATCCGGGGCTCCCTCATCGGTGCTCTGGCCTTCACCATTCTCATCAACTTCGCCACGGTCCTCGTCGACCTCTTCTCCGGCAACAAGGCTGCTGGTGTCTTCGGTTCGATCATCGCGATCATGCTCACGATGAATGTCTTCGCCCGCATCATCCTCTTCGTCGCCGCTTGGATCGGCACCGCGACGCCACCGCGCCCGCAGGAGGATTCCACGCCCGAATACCGCTTCGTCGAACCGAGAGTCCAGATCCAGAGCCTGGGTGCGCTGCTGGCCGGCGCTGGCATCATCGCGCTGACTCTGCTCGGATTCCGACGACTCGATGAGCGCCAGACGAAACACGAGTAGACAACGCGTTAGACTGAGCGAGAATTCGCCAACTGACCGAGGAGACACGACCTTTGACTGATGCAACGACGGCTCGCCTGAACGAATGGGCGAACAAGCAGACTGCCGCCGAAGAACTCATTCCACTGACCGGACGACTTTACCGTGAGAACGATGTGCTGCTGACGCTGTTCGGCCGTTCTCTGCTGAATAAGTCGGTGACCGGGATGATCAAGGCTCACCGTTATGCCCGCCACTTCCTCGGCGAGGATCTCGACATCGAAGAGACCCTGAAGATCGTCCGCGCTCTGACCGAACTCGATCTCGGTCCCACTCGAATCGACTTGGGTCGCCTCATCCAGAAGCTGCAGGACCAGTCGGCCTCGGTCAAGGACTTCCTCTCCACGGAGCTGGCATCGGTCACCGGAGGCAATGCTGAAGAAGGCGCCGTTCGCGATGTCGTCCTCTACGGCTTCGGTCGCATCGGTCGCCTGCTCGCCCGCATCCTCATCGATCGTGCCGGCGGCACGGGGATGCGCCTGCGTGCGATCGTCGTCCGCAAGGGCAGCGATGATGACATCGTCAAGCGTGCCTCGCTCCTGCGCCGCGATTCCGTTCACGGCAGCTTCGACGGCAGCATCGTCGTCGACGAAGAGGCCAACACGATCCAGGCCAACGGAACCCTGATCCAGGTCATCTACTCCAACGATCCTTCTCAGGTCGACTACACCGAATACGGCATCAACGATGCGATCATCGTCGACAACACGGGAATCTGGCGTGACGAGGAGAGCCTGTCCAAGCACCTGGCCTGCCCGGGTGCCTCGAAGGTCCTCCTCACCGCGCCCGGCAAGGGCGAGGTCAAGAACATCGTCTACGGCGTCAATGACGCGGCCATCCTCGAAGAGGACACGGTGATGTCAGCGGCTTCGTGCACCACGAACGCGATCACCCCTGTGCTCAAGGCCCTCCATGACAAGTACGGGGTCCGAAACGGTCACGTCGAGACGGTGCATTCGTTCACCAACGACCAGAACCTCATCGACAACTTCCACAAGGGCTCCCGTCGTGGTCGTGCCGCCGGACTCAATATGGTGCTCACAGAGACCGGTGCTGCCAAGGCAGTGGCGAAGGCTCTTCCCGAGCTCAAGGGCAAGCTCTCGGGCAATGCGATCCGCGTTCCCACTCCGAACGTGTCGATGGCGATCCTCAACCTCAACCTTGAGAAAGCCACGAGCGTCGATGAGCTCAACGCATTCCTGCGTGAGACCTCGATGAATTCGGAACTGCGCAACCAGATCGACTATGTCTCCTCCCCCGAGCTCGTCTCCAGCGACCTCGTCGGCTCGAAGCGGGCCGGTGTCGTCGATGGTCTGGCCACGATCGTCGACGATGACCGTGTCGTCGTCTACGTCTGGTACGACAACGAGTTCGGCTACAGCTGCCAGGTGATCCGCTGCGTGGCGAAGATGGCCGGGGTCGACGTTCCCGCCCTCCCCTGATCTGATCGTCAGCGCTCCGATCCTCTGATCGGATGATGAAACGCCCGCAGCCTGAATGGCTGCGGGCGTTTGTTCGTCTCTGAGTCTTTGGTGATGGATGCGCGCTCAGGCTCGGTCCTGGCCTGCCTTCTCATTCTCCATCGCTTCGTGGAGCCAGATAGGGGTGTAGGTGCTGAACCGTTTGGCCAGTTCGTCGTCGCTGTCGAGGATGACGGCGAAGCGATCATCGGCGGTGGAGAGCTCATTGGCCCAGATCGGACCCAGGCAGGCCAGAACGGCACACGCCAGGACGATGGCGATGGCCAGGATCGGTGTCGCCGTGAACAGCATCCATCCGAACAGAAGCCCGAGCACCGCGAAGCCGATCGCGACCGCCATTCCCGCGTTGCGGGTTCTCGGAGCTTTGGCGCGGGCGGGTTTGGCCGAGGCCACCGAGTCAAGGACGTCACGATTGATCCTCGTCCAGGCGAGGATCGCCCCCAGTGCACAGACGATTCCGATCATGATGAGGCTGAACGCGGAGAACAGCAGGACCGTGTCCACCCGAGTCCCCTGCGCCTGCATCGCCGCACCGATTCCGGCGACGAGCATGGCCAGAGCCAAGACCAGCATGCTCAGCAGTCGCGCTCGGCGCACCGCGATGAGCTCGCTGACAACTCGAGCGAGGTATGCCCGTTCATCAGCATGGTCAGACTTCTCGCTCATCGCACGTATCCCGCTGCTTTGTCGACCGTGTGCGGGAATGCCTCACCTGCCATGTGCTTGTCGAAGAGGTCGACGAACTGGTTGGCCAGACGCATGCGCCATCCGTCGGTGTCCCCGCTCATGTGCGGGGTGACGATGACGTTGTCCGCCTGCCACAGCGGATGATCGGCGGGCAGTGGCTCTTCGTCGAAGACGTCGAGTCCGGCGCCGGCGATCTGGCCCGTCTCAAGTGCGTTCACGAGGTCGGAGGTGACGACTCCCTCCCCACGACCGACATTGACGAAGTAGGCGTCCGAGTCCATGGCGGCGAACACCTCGGCGTCGATGAGGTTCCTCGTCTTCTCCGTCAGCGGTGCAATGTTGATCACCCAGTCGACTCCCGACAGATGCGAACTCAGCTGAGCCGAGTCGATGACGGTTCCGAAGTCGGCGTCACCGGTCCGAGCACGGCTGCCGGCTCCGGTGACGTTGACGTCGAGTGCGCTCAGTACTCTGGCGATCTCTCGCCCGATCGACCCGGTTCCGACGACCATGGCATGGGATCCGGCGAGGTTCTTCGTCGATCGACGATTCCAGGTCGATGTTTTCTGGTCCTGGAGCGAACCCAGCGAGTTCTTCGCATGGATGAGGATGTAGTTGAGGACGAACTCCGCGATCGGCCGGTCGAAGATCCCCCGCGCATTGGTGACGACGACCTCCGAGGCCGACAGCTCATCGAAGAGCAGCGAGTCGACTCCGGCCGCAGCCGCATGGATCCACTTCAGGCTGTCAGCACGGTCGAACTCGCTGCGCAGCGCTTTGGAGAAGAAGTCCCAGAGCAGGAGAACATCGGTGCCGGGGAGAGCGGAGCCGAGGTCCTGTGCCTCGACGATCCGCAGTTCGACTCCCTCCCTGTGACCGAGGTCAGTCAGCTGGTCGGGAATCTCCGTCCCCGGGGCGTTGAGTATTGTCAGTACCGTCATGAGTCGACTCCTTCAGCCTAGCCTTCTCCGCCAGACTATCGGATGTGACGGCGTGAGACGCGGACGAATCCGCGTGGCTCGCAGAGGAGTCAGCACCGACCGTGACGAGCTCGCGCTTTGCAGGGTCGGCCTTGAGCGTCTGCGCCAATGGCGTGTTGGGCAGGAAGCACAGGAAGACGAACCCGAGGACTGCCAGTGGGGCGACCCACAGGAACAGCGGCACCAGGGCGTCGTTGTACGACGTGATGATGAGACTGTGCAGCGGCTCAGGCAGGTCGGCAACGATCTGGGGTGTGAGCCCCGTCGAGGAGACCTTCGGCAGCGGCTGTGAGGGTGCGGCCTTGGCGAGCTCACCCATACCGTCCTTGATGTTGTCCAGGAGGCGCTGCGTGAAGACCGACCCGATGAAGGCCATGCCCAGGGTCGCTCCGACCTGGCGGAAGTAGTTGTTCGACGCGGTGGCTGTGCCGACCATGGCAACGGGGAAGGCATTCTGGACGACGAGCACGAGCGTCTGCATGCTCAGACCCAGTCCGAGTCCCAGCAGAGCCAAGCAGCCCATGGTCTCCCACGGGGCGCTTTCGGCCTTGAGCTGCGAGAGCAGCACCAGAGAGGCGGCCATGATCAGGATGCCCATGAGCGGGTACTTCTTGTACTTGCCGGTGCGCGAGACGACGAAGCCGATGAGGGTCGAGGAGATGAGCATCGTGCCCATCATGGGAACCATCATCAGTCCGGCCACTGTGGCGTCGATTCCGTGGACCATCTGCAGGTAGGTGGGCATGTAGGACAGGACACCGAACATGCCGATGCCGATGAACAGGCCGGCGATGGTGCACAGCAGGAAGTCACGGTTCTTGAACAGGTACATCGGGATGACCGGTTCGCTGACCTTGAGCTCGACGAAGATGAAACCGACGATGGAGAGAGCTCCGACGATGATGAGTCCGTTGATCTGCCATGAGCCCCATTCGTAGTCGTGCCCGCCCCAGGCGGAGACGAGGACGATGCAGGAAGTGACGATCGAGATCAGGGCCATACCGATGACGTCGATCTTCGGGCGTGGTCCGGGGGCACGCTTGGGCACCTTGAGGAAGATGGCGGCAGCGAAGAGAGCGATGATGCCGAGTGGGAAGTTGATGGCGAAGGCCCAGCGCCAGCCGGGTCCTTCTGTCAGCCAGCCGCCGATGAGGGGACCTGCGACCGAGGACACTGCGAAGGCGGATCCCATGATTCCCATGTACTTGCCGCGTTCACGTGCGGGAACCACGGAGGCGATGATGGACTGCGAGAGGATCATCATGCCACCGCCGCCGATGCCCTGGAGCACACGACCGAAGATGAGCATGCCCATATCGTTGGCGATGAGCGCGAAGACCGAGCCGAGCAGGAAGCAGCTGATCGCGAACATGAACAGCGGCTTGCGACCGAACAGGTCCCCGACCTTGCCGTAGATGGGCATCATGATCGTCGAGGCGAGCATGAATGCGGTGGAGACCCACAGCATCTGGTCGACGCCGTCGAGTTCACCGACAATTGTCGGCAGGGCGGTCGCCAGCACCGTCTGGTTGAGGGAGAACATGAACATGGCGATCATGAGTCCCACGAAGAGCAGGATGATCGCAGATGTCTTCATCTGCTCTGGCTCGCTGCTGTCTTCCGGGGTCTTCGGCATCTCCCCGGTTCGCAGTCCTTGATTGCTTCTCATTTCAGCCTTTGTCATAGTCGGTCCAGAACCTTGAGGAAGAGTCCCAATGATTCTTCGAAGAGTGGTTGTGTGCCGGTTTTCTCGTCAATGCGCTCGGGTGAGCGTTTGACCGTCTGTCCAGCATGGTTCAGGGGCACCCGGCACAGTTGGGTGAGCATCCTGGCGCTGCGCCAGGCCGATTCTTCAGTGGAGAACTCTTGGCCCAGAAAGCGCAGACGCGCCAGCACGTGTTCGGCCACGAGCTCTTCCAGGGCCTCGGCCCGGTCAAAGCGCTTGCTGACAAGCTCCGGATAGCGGGCGAACAGCTTCCTGCGACGGGCCGGCAGGCTGGGATCCATCGATCCCATGAGCAGCACCTCGCGGACGAAGCGGGCAGTGTCCTCGGCCAGATTCTCCACCCCGGAATCGGAGTGGACGTAGTCATCGACCAGTGTGGCGTCGATGTTGGATTCGTCGAGGCCGACGATGGCGTCTTCCTTCGTCGCGTAGTAGTTGAAGAAGGTTCGTGTGGAGACGCCGACGTCGGCGGCGATGTTCGCCACCGTCGCGCATTCGAGTCCTTCATCGAGAACCCGAGTGATCGCCGCGTCATGCAGCGCATGACGCGTCTGGCGGGCCTTTTTGGCACGGAGGGATTCGGGTTCGGATTCACGCATGAGACCATTTTTGCATCTCATGCAACATTTCATCAACTGCAAAATTGCAATTGTGCACTATTTCACGTTCTCAGGCGAGAATCGCAGCCCTCACATCGGTGTCTTCACATGAGAGTCTTCAGCCGCGCCCGGTGCTGTTCGAGCACCTGGAGCTGCCCCAGAAGAGTCGTCTGCGCAGCTGTGTCAGTGGTGTCCTGGCGCTGCAGTCGCGAGTGCAGCTCCTTGGCGATGCGTTCGAGATCGTAGTCGAAGAGACGGGCCACGATGCCGCGGGCAAACCCTTCCGCGCTGACGCCGTCTGCCACCGGCAAGGGCGTCACCAGCAGCTGTGTGACGTAGGGCTTAAGGTCCTCGGCGCTGGCGGAGAGGACCGCGTCGGCCCAACGTGTAGCGGCGGCGGTTCCCGCTGTCTGCGCACCACCGGCCGACTTCAGGCCGCCGGCAGCCTTCACCGCGGCTTGGATCCGTCGATAGCCGGGGTGTTCGAAGGCTCGTGCGGACAGGGAATCGAACAGTTTGGCGTTGACGAACTCGGGATGCTGCAGCGCCACCATCAGGGCGCCCTTCTCTGTCTTCAGGCGAGCGGGGCTGATCGGTGCTGACAAGTTCGACACGTCGGGGCGCTCATCGTAGACGTACTCGATGGCGGTGTCGTCTCCCCCAGCACCTCCCCCTGCGGGTGCGAATCCCGTGGACGGCCGCTGTGCGTCCGCCCCCTGCTGCTGGCCCTGTCCCGATGCGGGCTGGCCGGAAAGCTGCTGTCCCTGTGTCGGCTGGCCGGATGGCTGTTGACCCCGTGCCTGCTGTCCCGGCGCGTACTGGCCCGAGGACTGTGGCCTCGATGCAGGATGACCCGACCTCTGCTGGCCCTGAGATCCGTACCTCTGCGCCTGCGACGCGCCTGCTTGCCCCGGCGGACCCGATGCGACTGGCGGGGCACCGGGCGGGGTCTGGGACGGGGCAGGCTGAGGCTGACGAGACTGGTTCGCCTGCGGTCTGCTGGGACGTTTCCGGGCATCTCTGACCGCAGATTCCACCTCGTCGATGTCGACACCGATGCGACCGGCGACGAAACGGTAGTAGTGGCTGAGACTATTGCGGTCCCGGATGTCAGCGAGCACCTCGGCGCTGGCCTTGACTGCTGCGATCCGACCTTCGACCGAGTCGAGGTCGTAGCGAGAGATTGCGGTGGTGATGACGAACTCGAAGAGCGGCTTTCGACCGTCGATGAGCTCGCGCAGGGCCCCATCGCCCTTCTGCATCCGCAGATCGCAGGGGTCGAGCCCATCGGGTTCGACGGCGACGAAGGTCTGAGCGGTGAACTCGCTTTCGAATTCGAAGGCCCGCAGAGCCGCCTTCTGTCCGGCCGCGTCGCCGTCGAAGGTGAAGATCACCTGGCCTGTCGGATCATCGCCGAGCAGACGCCGAACGATCTTCACATGCTCAGGCCCGAAAGCCGTTCCACAGGTCGCCACCGCCTGTGTGACGCCGGCCAGATGCGCGGCCATGACGTCGGTATAGCCTTCGACGATGACCACGCGCTTGGTCTTCGCGATGTCCTTCTTGGCCAGATCCAGACCGTAGAGAACCTGGTTCTTGTGATAGAGAGCCGTCTCCGGAGTGTTCAGGTACTTCGGCCCCTTGTCATCGTCGTACAGTCGCCTGGCACCGAAGCCGATGGTCCGAGAGGTCATGTCCTTGATGGGCCAGACAACCCGGCCGCGGAAACGGTCGTAGATGCCGCGGCCGCCTTCACTGGCCAGACCTCCGGCGAGGATCTCCTCCTCGGTGAAGCCGGCCCGCTTGAGCTGGCTGGTCAGAGAATCCCAGGACTTGGGGGCGAAGCCGAGGCCGAACTCCTTGCTCGAACTCAGTGGGAAGCCACGACCCTCGAGGAACTCCCGACCGATCTGCCCCTGCTCGGATTCCAGGCACTGGGTGAAGAAGCGCTGTGCGACTTCGTGCATCTCCAGCAGCCGCTGTCGTCGGCTGGCCTGCTCACGGTCGGGGCCCTTGCCGTCCTCGTAGCGCAGATGCATCCCGATCTTGCCGGCCAGCGCCTCGACCGTCTCAACGAAGCTGAGCTGTTCGACCTTCTGCAGAAACGAGAACACGTCGCCGGACTCACCACAGCCGAAGCAGTGATACATCCCGACTTGGGGGCGAACCGTGAACGAGGGAGTCTTCTCATCGTGGAAGGGGCACAACCCCTTGAGTGAGCCGATTCCCGCGGTCTTGAGCGTGACGAACTCACCGACGACCTCGTCGATGCGGGTTCGACTGCGCAGCTCGTCGATGTCCTCACGTTTGATCAGTCCGGCCATGGTCTAGAGACGATCCCCCGCCCCTGCTTTGAGCTGGTGGTACAGGGCCCAAGCAGAATGGTCGGTCAGTGATGCGATCTGGTCGACGACGACACGCAGCCGTGCCGCATCGTCGGCAGCTTCGAAGTAGTCGGCTCTGAACATCGGGTCGAGCTTGGTCGGCATCGCGGAGTACCACTGGGCCAACTCGGTGATGACGGCAGACTGGATGTCATGGAGTCGCAGACGGTCTTCGGCGACCATCACCGTCAACGTCGCCATGCCCTTGAGGACGGCGATCTCGACGACCGTGGGCTCGGGGACGACCAGCGAGGCCGCGTAACGGGCCAGGGGCTCCCAGCCGAACTCCTCACGTGTTGCGGCTTCGGCCGCACCGACGAACCGCCCGATGAGCTGACTCGTCATGTGCTTGAGCGTGGCCTGGGCCTTCCTGGAACCGTCATAGACATCCGCGGGCCAGTACGCGGCCGCCTGCAGCCGCGACAGCGCCTTGTCCATCTCTTCGTCGCTCGTGGTCGGCAGATACCATTTGCGGGTGATGTCGAAGAGCTCAGCCCGACGGCTCTCCGCAGCGAATTCACCCAGATGCAGGTGGCCCCCGGCGATCGCGTCCTCAACATCGTGGACGGAGTAGGAGATGTCATCGGCGAGATCCATCACCTGGGCTTCGATACACCGTTTGCCGTTCTCGATCCCGTCGCGGTAGAAGTCGAAGACTCCCCTGTCGTCATCGTAGACACCGAATTTCCGCACGCCGGAGTCACGCCGCCCCGCGGACGCTTCGCTCCGTGACCAGGGATATTTCGTGAGTGCGTCGAGGCTGGCCCGCGTGAGGTTGAGTCCTGCCGGTCGGCCGTCATCGGCGATCACCTTCGGCTCGATCCGGGTGACCAGGCGCAGCGTCTGCGCATTGCCCTCGAATCCGCCGATGTCGATGCACAGGGCGTCGAGGATGGTCTCGCCGTGGTGACCGAAGGGCGGATGGCCGAGGTCATGGCTCAGGCACGCGGTGTCGACGATGTCGGGATCGCAGCCTAAGTATCGGGCAAGTTCGCGCCCGACCTGAGCGACTTCGAGAGAGTGGGTGAGCCGGGTGCGGACGAAATCATCAGTGCCTGGTGACACGACCTGAGTCTTGGCGCCCAGACGCCGCAGTCCCGCGGAGTGCAGCACCCGGGCCCGGTCACGTTGAAAGGCCGAGCGGCGTGGATTCTTCGCCGGTTCGCTCACCCATCGTTCCTCGTCCCACGGCGTGTAGACCGCCACGGTCCCCGAGCGCACCGAGGTGCGTGGGTGAGTTTCGAATGGCATTGTCATCCTCCCGAGATGTCGAGTTCCGCCTCGGAGAGCAGTGACTTTCCGCTCACATCGAAGATGCGGGAGTCGAGCCACCCTTCGGGCAGATGCGGCTTCTTCGGGCGGGTCGTCCGCCCCCGGGAGCCTTCCGCGTCCGTACCAGGATACGGTGCGTCCTGATCAAGCTGAGCCAGCAGGCCCGCGAGCTCCTCGAGCGAGGAGACCATCGCCAGCTGACGCCGCAGGTCTCCCCCAACCGGATAGCCCTTGAAATACCAGGCAATGTGTTTGCGCAGGTCACGAACGCCGTAGAACTCGTCCTCGTAGTATTCGGCCAGGTACTCGCCGTGCTTGTAGACGGCGCGAGCCACCTCGGCGAGACCCGGCCGGAAGCGTTCATCGCTGCCGTTGAGGGCATTGGCGAGGTCGCCGAACAGCCAAGGTCGTCCCTGGCATCCGCGTCCGATGACGACGCCGTCGCAGCCCGTGCGGCGCATCATCTCAAGTGCATCCTCTGCCGCGAAGATGTCACCGTTGCCCAGAACCGGAACGGTGTCGCCGAGGTGGTCCTTGAGTCGGGCGATGGCGTCCCAGTCCGCCTGGCCCGAGTACAGATCCGCCGCAGACCGACCGTGGAGGGCGACCGCTGCCACACCCGCATTGCGGGCAGTCTCACCCGCGTCGAGGAAGGTCTGGTGGTCCTTGTCGATGCCTTTGCGCATCTTCACGGTCAGGGGGATGCCGCCGCGATCTGCCTCGGTCACGGCTGTGGTGACGATGGACTCGAACAGGTCCTTCTTCCACGGCAGGGCAGAGCCGCCGCCCTTCCGGGTGACCTTGGGCACGGGGCATCCGAAGTTGAGGTCGATGTGGTCGGCCCGGTCCTCCTCGACGAGCATGCGCACGGCCTGCCCGATCGTCACCGGGTCGACGCCGTAGAGCTGGACCGAGCGCGGTGTCTCATACGGCTCGTGCCGGATGATGCGCATGCTCTTGGGGCTGCGTTCGACCAGCGCCCTGGACGTCACCATCTCTGTCACATACAGGCCGGCTCCGTACTCGCGGCACAGGCGCCTGAAGGCGGTGTTGGTGATTCCGGCCATCGGCGCGAGCACGACCGGCGAGGACAGCTCGATGGGACCGATGCGCAGGGGCTCGGCAGCGGCTGGGGATACTGATTCTGGGGCAGGGCTGATGACACTCACCATGCCATTATCCCCGAGCAGTCAAATGATGGATCACTGGCACGGGCGGCTGGCTCCCGCTCACGATCGCGCATGTGAGGCCTCCTCAAACTCGTTCCTGTCTCCATCAACCTGCTCGTCTCCTTCAACCTGTTCGGGGAGAAGAAATTCCCGAATGTCCCATTCGACGTCGAGGCGCAGCTCCTCGGCGAGACGATCATCGTGGGTGATGACGATCATCGCTCCGCCGAATCCGTCCAGGGCGGTCACCAACGCAGTCAGCGAGGAAAGGTCGAGGTTGTTGCCTGGTTCGTCGAGGATGAGCAGCTGGGGCGCGGGGTTTTGGAGCAGACTCTTCGCCAGAGCCACTCGAAAGCGCTCCCCTCCCGACAATGTCGAACACAGCTGCTCGGTCCGTCCGGCCCTCAGCCCCATCGCGGCCAACACCTCATGAACTCGGTGTGGTCCGAGACCAGGGTTGTCCTCCCTCACGGCTTCCATGACGGTCAGCGTCGGCGGCAGCCTGTACTGCTGGTCGAGGAAGCCGCTGGACACGGGAACGGTGAAGGTCAGATCGGGGAACAGCTCGTTGATCGGGGCACCGGTGTCGTATCGCCCGGCGATCGCCGACAGCATGGTCGACTTCCCGGAGCCGTTGGCACCGGTCAGCCTGATCCGCTCGGGACCGACGATCGTACGTGGCTGCTCGAGCACCGGACCTGAGACCTCGAGGACACGCTTCGCCGAGTGGATCACGGTCTCGGGCAGGTCCAGGCGGATGCTTGAGTCCCTGCGCAGAGCGTCCTTGGCGGTGCGCACCGAGGAACGGGCGGCCTCCTCGTCGTGAGCCTTGTCTCCGCGTCGCTTCGCCGCGCTCTTCTGGGCGAAGTCGGTCAGACCATTCATGACGATCTTGGGTCGGCGTTTGTTCTCCTTGTCCTTGGCAGCCTTGCGATCGGCCCTGGCCAGCTTCGTCTCGAGTTCGATGCGCTGGCGCTTCTCGATCGCCAGGGACTTCTTGGCGTCGACGAGGTGAGCGAGCTTCGCCTCCTCTTCGGCGGCGACCATGCGTTCGTAGTCGTCGAAGTCTCCACCGTAGATGCGCAGCTGGTCCGTCATCTCGACGATCGTCGTCACTTCCGCCAGCAGTGCACGATCGTGGGAGATCACGAGTGTCGGCCCCGTCCGGTCCCGCAGCAGGGAGGCCAGCCGGCGACGTCCCACCTCGTCGAGGTTGTTGCTCGGTTCGTCGAGAATCAGCCAGCGATCACCGGCCAGAGCCGCCCGCGCCAGTCCGATGCGCATGGCCTGACCGCCGGAGAAGGTCGACAGTCGCCGGTCAAGGACCGCGGCATCGAGTGTGAGTCCGAGATCGGCCAGGGCGCTCAGCGCCCGTTCCTCGATGTCCCAGTCATCGCCGATGACGTCGAAGTCGGCGAAATCGGCGTCACCGGCCAGGGCCTTCGACAGGGCCGATCTGATCTCGCTGATTCCCAGCGTCGAGGCGACGCTGAGGTCGGTATGGGGCAGCAGCTGATCGATGTACACCGCGTCCTCGGCGCCGGTGACGGAGCCCGCGCTGGGGCGAAGCTGTCCGGCGATGATTCTGGCGAGGGTGGATTTGCCGATCCCGTTGTCACCGACCAGTCCGACAAGGGAGGCCGGGATCGATGCAGTGAGAGCAGTGAAGATCTCGGTGTCATCGCCGAGGCGGTAGCCGAGTTTCGAGAGAGATATGGCAGCAGTCATGTGTGTCCTCATTTCGTGCACAGAAGTGCGCTGCGGGTCCGTAGCACCCGCATGATGCGGAAATGAGGAATTACTTCACGAAATTGCTGTCTTTCGCCGGGAATGTGTCAAGTCAAGGATGCCGGAGGTCGGTTGTCCTCGTCAAGGGCTGTTGCGAACCTCAGACGATGATGAGCATGAGCTCCGCCGGCTCGTTTCCGGGGTTGGACAGCTGGTGCGGAACATCGCCGGGCGCCTGCGCACAGTCTCCGACCCGCAGGGTGGTCCGGCGATCGATCGTGACGATTTCGATGGTGCCGGCGAGCACGAAGAAGGTCTCACGGGAGCCGCTGCGGTGAGCGGCGAAGGATGCTGTTTCGCAGTGCGGATCAAGCTTGTAGTGCACGACCTCCATGTTCTCCTGCGGAGCGGGGAGGTCTCGGCGCAGAGTGCCTCTGCCGTATGCGCTGTGAGCGGGAATGGCAGCACTGGAGGTGATGACCACCTCGGGCGGAGCGAGGAGCTCACCCACATCCACGCCGAGGGCACGGGAGAGCCCCATGGCGTTCGAGACCGATGTGTCCTGTTCCCCACGTTCGATCTTCGACAAGGCCGCTCGAGAGATTCCGGCGCGCACAGCAAGTTCGTTGAGCGTCAGGTCGTTGTACTTGCGGCGCGCCCTGATGCGCGCGCCGAATACTCGAGCTCCGAGGTCCTCTGTGTTCACCATGGTGACATCATAGATTGTTCTTGAATAGTAGAGTGAATTCTACCAAGTCTTACTTCTTCACACGATGGAACTGTTCCCATGACTCCTCTGCTGGCGCTGACGCCGATTGTGCTCGCGATCGCTCTGCTCGTATTCAAACAGAACTCCTGGATCGCCGCTGCCACCGGGGTCATCGCCGCCTGCCTGGCTGTCATTCTCTTCTTCCCGACGCCGATATCGGTTCTCGTCGAATCGGGGGCTGACTACTTCCCTCTGATCCTCGAAGTCGCCCTCATCCTTCTCTTCGGCATGGTTCTGGCACGCCTGCTCGAGTCGTCAGGATCGATGGGCGAGATCTCCGCCTGGGTCGAAGCAGCGGCGCCCAGTCGCGCGCTCGGAGTCGGACTCGTCGTGTTCGGGCTCGTCCCCTTCGCCGAGTCGGTCACCGGGTTCGGCATCGGCGTGACGATCGGAGTCCCGGTCCTGCGGCTGCTCGGCTGTTCACTGCGGCAGTCGGCGATCCTCGGACTGCTGGGCCTCATCGCCGTCCCCTGGGGCGCACTCGGCCCCGGAACCACGGTCGCCGCCGCGCTCACCGGCATCAACGTCGACGATCTCGGCGTCGCGACGGCCTGGATCAACGCGATCCCCGTCATCATCGTGGCGACCTCGGTGATTCTCATCATGCGCCCCGGCCTCTCCTCCTGCTTCGGAATCATTGCCGCCGCGGCTCTGATGTGGACCGGCATCCTCGCCGCAAACATCCTCATCGGCATGGCCCCAGCCGGCATCATCGGCTCACTCCTCGTCATCGCCGTCATGGGCACCCGCTTCATCATCCGCCGCCGCAGAACCGGCTTCACCCGTCAGCTGGGTCTCGCGGTCCTGCCGTACACGACCCTCACCGTAGGCCTGCTCATGGCCCGCGCACTGGAATCCGCAGTCCCGTCACTGGTGACACAGATCGTGGCCTCTCCCCCGTTCTGGTTGGCCGCCGCCTGTGTGATCGCCGCGCTCAGGGTCACCTCTCGCGGTGCTGTCACCTCCGCCGCCGTTCGCTCCTGGCTGCCGATCGGCGCCGGCACAGCCGCCTTCATGCTCATGGGCTGGATCATGACGACGACCGGGATGAGCGCGTCCATCGGGACCCTGGTGCCCGCCGGACTCGTCCTCTTCACGCCCTGGCTGACTGCGGTCGGAGCCATCGTGACCGGATCGAACACCGGCGCCAACTCCATGTTCACCGGCACCATCGACGCGGTCGCCACGGCCTCCCACGTCTCCTCACTGCCAGTGGTGGCAGCAGGAAACGCCGCCGCCTCGCTTGCGGCACTAGCCGCTCCCCCACGGGTGGCGATGTCAGTGCAGATGGCAGACCCCTCAAGCCCCGCCTCGGCGAATGACATCGCCTGGGTCCAGGGACGGGCACTGACCGTCGCTGGGATCAACGCGGTGGCCCTCGGCCTCTGGATTCAGTTCATGGTCTGAGCTCCCAAGCGCGGACTTCAGACGCGGATGATCTCGCGTGGGAAGTCGGTGAACGTGTCACAGCCGGTATCCGTGATGAGGACGGACTCGGAGAGTTCATAGCCGTAGCCGTTCATCCACATGCCGCAGATGAGGTGGAAGGTCATTCCGGCTTCGAGGATCTGGTCGTCCTCGGTCCTGATCGAGATCGTGCGCTCGCCCCAGTCGGGTGGGTACCCGATGCCGATGGAGTAGCCCAGCCGGCTCGGCTTCTCCAGACCGGCCAGCGCCAGCACCCGGTTCCAGGTGCGGGCCAATTCGGCGGTGGGCACCTCTGGTGCGGCGACGTCGAGAACCGCGGCCAGCGCCTCGGAGACGACACCCTCGAGTCGGATGAGCTCCTGCTTCGGCTTTCCCACGACGGCGGTGCGCGCCAAGGGCACGTGATAGCGACGGTGGACGCCTGCCAGCTCGATACTCACCGACTCATCGGCAACGAACTTCCGATTCGTCCAGCTCAGGTGCGGGGTGTCCGCGCTCTCCCCCGTGGGCAGCAGCGGAACGATGGCCGGATAGTCACCCCAGGCACTGCCGCGTCCACGGGCCTGAGCAGCGGCGATCTCAGCCGCCACCTCATTCTGTGCGACACCGTCGCCGATGGTCGCCAGGGCAGCGTTCATCGACTCCGTGGTCACCTCGGCGGCCTTGTGCATCAGTGCGACTTCGGCTGGGGACTTGATCGCGCGGATCCAATTGACCAGCTCGAAGGAATCCACCAGGCGCCACTCCGGGACACCGTTGACCAGTGAACGGAAGGCACGCGGAGAGAAGAAATGCGAGTCCATCTCGACCCCGACCGGCGAGGACGAGGCACGGGCGACTTCCCAGCGCTGCCGCAGCGCGAAGGACACCCAATCGAAGGGATGGATGTGAGGGCGCTGCACGTAGCGTTCCGGATAGCCCACGATGTCCTCCGGGGGCAGCCATGAGGTGTGCATAGCGCCTCGGGCATCCATGTCGCGCATGAACAGAGTCAGCGGTCCCGAGGCCGGGACGAAGAGGAGCTGAGGGGTGTAGAACGACCAGGCGTTGTACCCGGTGAGGTAATAGATGTTGGCGGGGTCGGTGACGATGAGTGCAGACAGGCCCTGGTCGATCATGCGATTGCGCACCGAAGCGATGCGCCCCAGGTACTCATCCGGAGAGAACGACAGCTCGTTCGCGCCGATCGTGTCGACCTCGCCGGGACGCGGCTGCGGGCGAGCCCTGACCTCCTGTCCTGCCCGGCCCTGCTCGGCTCCGGGCCGCATTCCCTGCACGTCCGGCCGGTTGTCTTCACCGGCGTAGAACAGCTCACCCTCATTCATGATTACAGTGTGGTGAGCCAGCTCACACCGTGTCAATCACTGTCACACGCGTGTTGTCAGGGGTGAAAATGCCAATTCATGACGAATCCAGAATGAATGTTTTTCGTATTCGACTGAATTCGCATACGAATCTGCGCATTCCGACGGAATCAATGGTAGATTGTGTTGAGACCCAAATCACGGAGGTGAAGAATGGCCCACTTGATGCCGAGCGGAAGCAATCACCGCCTGGGCAATCTCGATGAGAAGTCGAAAGCGATCATCGTCGAATTGCAGCACGACGGGCGCAAGTCCTACTCCGCCATCGGCAAGTCCGTGGGACTGTCCGAGGCTGCCGTCCGTCAGCGGGTCTCCAGGCTCATCGATTCCGGCGTGATGGAAATCGTCGCCGTGACCGATCCCTTGAGCCTGGGCTTCGCCCGACAGGCCATGGTGGGCGTCAAGGTTCGGGGCGATATCTCCAAGGTCGCCGATCGACTGCACGGCTACGACGAGATCGACTATCTCGTGGTCACCGCAGGGTCGTTCGACATCTTGGTCGAGATCGTCTGCGAATCGGATCGCCACCTGATCGAATTCGTCAATGAAGAGCTGCGTTCGATCGACGCCGTCGTGGACACCGAGCTCTTCATGTACCTCTCACTCGAAAAGCAAAAATACAATTGGGGGACGCGATGACAGAGAATGTCACCAGAGCTGGCACCAGCTATCAGGATGCCATCCGCAACAACGTGTGGATGCATATGGCTCCGCACCAGTCACTGTTCAACGGTGGTGAAGCACCGATCATCACTCGTGGTGAAGGCCACCACATCTTCGACGACAAGGGCAAGAAGTACCTTGACGGACTGGCCGGACTGTTCACCGTCCAGGTGGGCCACGGTCGCGAGGAGATCGCGAAGGCGATGTCGGATCAGGCGATGAAGCTGCCCTTCATGCCCCTGTGGTCCTTCGCCCATCCGCAGGCCATCGAGGTTTCGGAGCGCCTGGCCAGCTATGCCCCGGGTGACCTCAACCGTGTCTTCCTCACCTCCGGTGGCGGTGACTCGGTCGAGTCCGCGATGAAGCTGGCGAAGAACTACTTCAAGGTCACGGGCAAGCCGGGCAAGCACAAGATCATCTCGCGTGCCACGGCCTACCACGGCACACCTCACGGCGCGCTGTCCGTGACCTCGCTGCCGGATCTGCGTGAGCAGTTCGCTCCCCTGGTCCCCGGTGCGATCAAGGTACCCAACACGAACTTCTACCGCTCACCCGAGCCCTACGCCCACGATGAGAAGGCCTTCGGCCGTTGGGCAGCGGACCGCATCGGTGAGGCCATCGAGTTCGAGGGTGCCGATTCGGTTGCGGCAGTCTTCCTCGAACCGGTGCAGAACTCCGGCGGCTGCTTCCCGCCGCCTCCCGGCTACTTCGAACGTGTCCGCGAGATCTGCGACGAGTACGACGTGCTTCTGGTCTCGGACGAGACGATCTGTGCCTACGGCCGTATCGGCGACATGTTCGCCTGCAACGACTTCGGCTACGTGCCCGACATCATCACGAGCGCCAAGGGCATCACCTCCGGTTATGCTCCGCTCGGTGCGATGATCGCCTCGGATCGTCTGTTCGAGCCCTTCGGTCCCGGCGGGGACGAGACCTTCTACCACGGCTACACCTTCGGCGGACATCCCGTCTCCTGTGCGGCCGCCATGGCGAACTTCGATGTGTTCGAGAAGGAGAAGCTCAACGATCACGTGCATGAGAACGCTGCTGCGTTCAAGTTCACGCTTGAGAAGCTCAAGGACCTGCCGATCGTCGGCGACGTCCGCGGTGAGGGCTTCTTCTACGGCATCGAACTGGTCAAGGATCGCGACACCAAGGAGTCCTTCACCGAGGAGGAGTCGGAGCGCATCCTCAAGAACTTCGTCTCAGCGAAGATGTTCGACGACGGCCTGTACTGCCGCGCCGACGACCGTGGCGACCCTGTCATCCAGCTCTCGCCTCCACTGACCGTCGGTCAGAAGGAGTTCGACGAGATGGAGCAGATCATCCGCGGAACTCTGACCGAAGCCTGGACCAAGCTCTGATCTGCTGATCTCGGCCAGGGCTCCCGCAACAACGGCCCGCCAGAGACAACGGCCCCGATTCCTCATACGAGGAATCGGGGCCGTTTCGCGTCTCCGCTCAGGCCCCGGCAGCAGATTCTGCCGGGGCCCAGGCGAGCCTCAGACGCCGAGGTGCTCGGCCAGGTAGTTCTCCACCTGATCGATGCTCACGCGCTCCTGGCTCATGTCGTCGCGCTTGCGGATCGTGACCGCATTGTCGTCGAGTGAGTCGAAGTCGAACGTGATGCACAACGGAGTGCCGACCTCGTCCTGACGACGGTAGCGACGTCCGATCGCACCGGCATCATCGAAGTCGATGTTCCAGCGCTTGCGCAGACGAGCCGCGAGCTCCTTGGCCTGCGGGGACAGCTTCTCGTTGCGGCTCAGCGGCAGGACTGCGGCCTTGACCGGAGCCAGACGCGGATCGAGCTTGAGCACGATGCGCTTGTCGACGCCGCCCTTGGTGTTCGGTGCCTCGTCCTCGGTGTAGGCGTCGATGAGGAAGGCCATCATCGAGCGGGTGAGTCCGAAGGACGGTTCGATGACATAGGGGGTGAAGCGTTCACCGCTGGCCTGGTCGAAGTACTGCAGCTTCGCGCCGGAGGCCTCGGTGTGGGTGCCGAGATCGTAGTCCGTGCGGTTGGCCACACCCATGAGCTCTCCCCATTCGGAGCCCTGGAAGCCGAAGCGGTACTCGACGTCGATCGTGCCCGACGAGTAGTGTGCCCGGTCATCTTCGGGGACGTCGAGGCGACGCACGTTGTCCTCGGAGATGCCGAGGTCGAGGAACCAGTTCCAGCAGGCCTCAACCCATTCGCGGTAGTAGTCGTCTGCCTCGTCGGGACGAACGAAGTACTCGAGCTCCATCTGCTCGAACTCACGGGTGCGGAAGATGAAGTTTCCGGGAGTGATCTCGTTGCGGAAGGCCTTGCCGATCTGGCCGATGCCGAACGGCGGCTTCTTCCGTGCAGCGGTCACGACGTTGTTGAAGTTGACGAAGATCCCCTGCGCGGTCTCAGGCCGCAGGTAGTTCAGACCCGCTTCTGATTCCACTGGACCCAGGAAGGTCTTGACCAGCCCGGAGAACTCCTGCGGCTCGGTCCACTGACCGCGGTTTCCGCAGTCGGGGCAGACGATGTCGGCCATGCCGTTCTCGGGTGCCTTGGAGTGCTTGGCCTCGTAGGCTTCGACGAGGTGGTCCTCACGGTGGCGCTTGTGGCAGCTGAGGCATTCGACGAGCGGGTCGACGAAGGTAGCCACGTGGCCCGAGGCTTCCCAGACCCGTTTGGGCAGGATCACCGAGGAGTCGAGTCCGACGACGTCTTCGCGTCCGCGGACGAAGGTCTGCCACCACTGGGCCTTGATGTTGTCCTTGAACTCAACACCCAACGGCCCGTAGTCCCAGGCCGAACGGGAACCGCCATAGATCTCTCCGGCTTGGAAGACGAATCCTCTGCGTTTGGCCAGGGCGATGACGGCATCCAACTTGGACTGTGCCACGTTTATTCTCCTTGAGGTAGTTCGCCGACGGCCGGCTGCCGTGGCTCGCAGGTACAGCCTATCGGTTCGCCTGCGATCGGTGGCTGTCGACTCCTGGGCGACGGAACTCACACTTAAAGCGGGCCGCAGAGCCACCTCGGCGGGCGAGTGGCATGTAGAATTGAGGTACACCCAAACCTTTCTCCGTACTGACGGTTTTCAAGTCTGTCCAAGCAAGCCTTGGATCTCATACGGTTTCGGCCCGGATTGCTCACGATGATTGCACAAGCGGCCGCAGGGTAGATCGCCACTACAGTCATCTGCGATCAAGTGTGTGCCGACGTGAGAGAGAAAACTCATGACCGATGTGTCCTCATCCGACGATCCGACAACACCGAAGTTCTCCGAGCTGGGTCTCCACCCGCTCGTCCTCCAGGCAGTTCAGGCTCAGGGTTACGAAACCCCGACCCCGATCCAGGCCGAAACGATTCCCGCACTGGTCGAAGGCCGCGACGTCATCGGACTCGCCCAGACCGGTACCGGCAAGACCGCCGCTTTCGCCCTGCCGGCACTGTCCGACCTCGCCGAGGCGGGTCGCGCCAATGACGGCCCCTTCGCTCTCGTACTGACCCCCACCCGTGAGCTTGCAATCCAGGTCGCCGAGGCGTTCACCTCCTATGCGACGAACCTCGACGACTTCTCCGTCCTCCCGATCTACGGCGGCCAGGCCTACGGCCCGCAGCTGTCCGGGCTCAAGCGCGGCGCTCAGGTCGTCGTGGGAACGCCCGGTCGTGTCATCGACCACCTCAAAAAGGGCTCCCTCAGGCTCGGCAGCCTCCGTCACCTCATCCTCGATGAGGCCGACGAGATGCTCAAGATGGGCTTCGCCGAAGACATCGAAGAGATCTTCAGCCAGTCCGGTGACTCACGTCAGGTGGCTCTGTTCTCCGCCACCATGCCGACCTCGATCCACCGCCTGACCGGCAAGTACCTCAACAACCCCAAAGAGGTGCGGGTCGCGTCGAAGTCGCAGACCGGATCGAACATCCGTCAGCGCTACCACATGGTCCAGCACTCCCATAAGCTCGACGCCCTGACCCGGATCCTCGAGGTCGAGGAGTACGAGGGCATCATCATGTTCGTCCGCACCAAGCAGGCCACGGAGGAGCTCGCGGAGAAGCTGCGTGCCCGCGGCTTCAAGGCCTCGGCAATCAACGGCGACATTCCCCAGCAGGCCCGTGAGCGCACGATCGACATGCTGCGCAACGGCAAGGTCGACATCCTCGTCGCCACCGACGTCGCAGCCCGCGGCCTCGACGTCGAGCGCATCACCCTGGTCGTCAACTTCGACATTCCTCACGACACCGAGTCCTACGTCCACCGCATCGGCCGCACCGGCCGCGCCGGACGCTCAGGTGAGGCCATTCTCTTCGTCACCCCACGTGAGCAGCGTCTGCTCGGCTCCATCGAGCGCGCAACGAAGCAGAAGGTCGAACAGCTGAAGATGCCCAGCGTCGAAGAGCTGACGAACACCCGTGTGGAGAAGTTCACGAAGCGCATCGACGATGTGCTCGCAACGACCGAGCTGACCGAGCTCGCGACCGTCATCGAACAGTACGAGCTCTCCCGCAACGTGCCTGCGACCGACATCGCCGCAGCGCTGGCGTCGCTGGTGCTCGAGTCGAACACCCTCAAGGCCGATCCCATGCCGGAGCCTTCGCGCGGCAAGCCAGCCCGTGACCGTGACAGCGGCGGACGCGACGGCAAGCCCGGCCGTGAACGCTCATCCCGTCCGCGTGATGAGAACATGACCACCTACCGTCTGGCGATCGGACGCAATGAGCGTCTGCAGCCCGGTGCGGTCGTCGGCGCCATCGCCAACGAGGGTGGTCTCACCTCGAAGGAGATCGGCCACATCGACATCCGGTCGAACCACACCCTTGTCGATCTGCCCAAGGATCTCGATTCCTCGGTCATGCGCAAGCTCTCCAACACCCAGATCCAGGGCCGCCCGATCGACATCCGTCCGGATTCCGGCCGTCCGGCTCGTCCGTTCAAGAAGCGCAACTTCGACAAGCAGCCCGGCGACAGCCGCAACTTCCGCAATGATCGCCGCGGAGGCGCCAAGAAGTTCAGCAATGACCGCTTCGGCGGCGAACGCTCACACGACCGCTACTGAGTCGCTGCCGCTGCGCAGTCGCCCAGCCGTGCTGATCCACCGGCACCGCTGATCCGGCTTCGGCGCAGCGAGCACACATGACACGAGGTCCCGCAACGTTTTCGTTGCGGGACCTCGTGTTTGCCTCTGGGCTGTCGTGTTGGCTCAGACTGTTCGCGACCGACTAGGAGCCTGAGCGGTCCACGGCACCACCGAAACGACGATCACGGCGTGCGTATTCTTCGATCGCCGACCACAGTGTGCGACGGTCGACGTCGGGCCAGAGCACGTCTTGAAAGACCATTTCGGCGTACGCGGACTGCCACAGCAGGAAGTTCGATGTCCGCTGCTCCCCCGATGAGCGCAGGAACAGGTCCACGTCGGGAACCTCGGCGGCGTAGAGACGGGAGCGAACGGTCTTCTCGCTGACCTTGCCCGGTTTCAGCTTCCCGGCGGCCACCTCGGCGGTGATCTGGTTGACCGCGTCGACGATCTCCGAGCGTCCCCCGTAGTTGACGCAGAACTGGAGGACCAGTCCGGTGTTGTGCTTGGTCATCTCCGCCGCGTTCTCAAGCTCGTCGATGACCGAGCGCCACAGACGACCACGACGCCCGGCCCAGACGATGCGCACGCCCAAAGCGTTGAGCTCATCGCGGCGGCGGCGGATGACATCACGGTTGAAGCCCATGAGGAAACGAACCTCGTCGGGCGAGCGTTTCCAGTTCTCGGTGGAGAAGGCGTAGGCGGACAGATAGTCGACGCCCATCTCGATGGCTCCGTGGATGACTTCGAGAAGAGAGGCCTCTCCTGCCTTGTGCCCTTCGGTGCGCGGCAGACCACGGTCGTTGGCCCAGCGGCCGTTGCCGTCCATGACCACGGCCACGTGATTCGGGACGAATTTCGACTCGATGCGCGGGGGTCGGGCTCCGCTGGGGTGCGGAGGTGGTGCGGGATAGCTCATCTGCTCTCCAGAACTCTCAGTGATCGGATATTGCGCTCCAGATGCCACGACACCCAGTCAGAGACGAGTTTGGAACCGTCGATCTGGTCGTGGAGGTCCGAGGACTCCGCGCGCTCCCAGTCACCGGAGAGCAGCGCCGCCATGTGTTCGAGTGCGTCGGTGTCCGGCAGGGCCGCGCCGCTGGGGCGACAGGTGGTGCACACGGCACCGCCCAGGGAAGCCGAGAACGCACGGTGGGGTCCAGGACTGCCGCACTGTGCGCAGTCGAGCAGACTCGGTGCCCAGCCGGCCACGGACATGGCCCGCAGCAGATACGCGTCGAGGGCCAACCTCGGCGGATGCTCGCCGTTGCACAAGGACCGGATGGCCGAGACGAGGAGCAGGAAATGGGTCCGTGATTGGGGTTCGACCTCGGTGATCCGAGCGGCGGTCTCCGCCATCACACTCGCGGCCGAGTAAGCGTCATAGTCGGCGCCGATGCCGCGGGCAAAGGGTTCGATGAGTTCGACCTGGGTGACGATGTCGAGGCTGCGGCCGACGTGGCACTGCAGATCCACGAGCATGAAGGGCTCGAGTCGGGAACCGAAGCGTGACTTGGTGCGGCGAATGCCCTTCGCAACTGCTCGGATCAGCCCGTGGCTGCGGGTGAGAACAGTGACGATGCGGTCGGCTTCGCCGAGTTTGTGCCCCTGGAGCACGATGCCTTCATCACGATAGTTGTGCACCCGCCCATTATCGCAGAGTGCGGCGGGGAATCATCCCCGCCGCACTCAGACATCAGTTGTGAGATTGCACCCTGCCGGCCCTCGATCCGACCGGCAGACTCAGTCTCGAGAGTCAGACCTCAGCGCTCTCCGTCACGGTCGCGTGCCGCCCGGTTGACCGCCGAGACGACGGCCTTGAGAGAGGCCTTGGTGATGTTGGAATGCAGTCCGGCACCCCAGACCACACGGTCCTCGACAGCGAGTTCGACGTAGGCTGCGGCCATGGTGTCGGCACCCGATCCGATGGCGTGCTCGGTGTAGTCCTGGAGTCGGAGATCAACGTCGAAGTTCTCGACGAGGATCTTCACCAGCGCATCGATCGGACCCTTGCCGTGTCCTTCGTAGGTACGTTCCTGGCCGTCGACGATGAGGTCGACCTCGACGCGCTCGGCAGACCCGGAGTCATCGACCGTGCCGGAGTCGGTGCGCAGGCCCACGATCTGGAAGCGGCCCCAGACGTTGTCCGGATCATCGCTGGGCAGGTATTCGTGGTTGAAGATGCGGCGGATCTCTTCGGCCGAGACCTCTCCCCCGCCTTCGGTGTGTGCCTGGACGGCGCGGGAGAATTCGACCTGCATGCGGCGCGGCAGATCCAGGCCGTACTCGCTCTTGAGCAGGTAGGTGACTCCGCCCTTGCCGGACTGCGAGTTCACGCGGATGATCGCCTCATACGAGCGCCCCAGATCCTTCGGGTCGACCGGCAGGTAGGGCATGTCCCACTCCATCAGGTCCACGGGCACGCCCTGCTCGTTGGCCCTCTTCTCACGGTCGGCGAACGCCTTGTTGATGGCGTCCTGGTGCGAGCCGGAGAACGAGGTGAAGACGAGGTCGCCGCCGTATGGATGGCGCTCGTGGACGCCGATCTGGTTGCATTCGGTGACGGTATGGATGACTTCGTCGATGTCGGAGAAGTCCAGTTCGGGGTCAACACCCTGCGTGTAGAGGTTGAGTGCCACGGTGACCAGGTCGAGGTTGCCCGTGCGTTCGCCGTTGCCGAAGAGGCAGCCTTCGATGCGGTCGGCACCGGCCATGATGCCCATCTCTGCGGCAGCCACACCGGTGCCACGGTCGTTGTGGGGGTGCAGGGACACCGCCACCTCGTCGCGGTAGGGCATGTTGCGGCAGAACCATTCGATCTGGTCGGCGTAGGTGTTCGGGGTGCCGCGCTCGACGGTGGCAGGCAGGTTGACGACCGTTTCGCGATCGGTGGCCGGCTGCCACATGTCGAGGACGCTGCCGACGATGTCGAGAGCGAATTCGGGTTCGGTGTCAACGAAGATCTCCGGGGAGTACTGGTAGCCGAAGTCCGCGTCGCCGAGGAGTGACTCGGCGTGCTTCATGACCGCCTGGGTGCCGCGGGTGGCGATTTCGCGAGTCTGGTCGAAGCCCTCACCGTCGAAGCCGAACACGACCTTGCGGAAGACCGGTGCAGTGGCGTTGTAGAGGTGGACGGTCGGCTTCTTGGCACCGACGAGGGACTCCACGGTGCGCTCGATGAGATCTTCACGCGCCTGGGTGAGCACGGAGATGCGCACATCGTCAGGAATCGCGTCCTGTTCGATGATCTCGCGGACGAAATCGAAGTCGACCTGGCTGGCAGCGGGGAAACCGACCTCGATCTCCTTGAAGCCCAGCTTGACGAGGAGGTCGAACATCTTGCGCTTGCGATCGGGTGTCATCGGATCGATGAGGGCCTGGTTGCCGTCACGCAGATCCGTGCTCAGCCAGCGCGGAGCCTTGCGAATCAGTTGGTCTGGCCAGGTGCGGTCGCGCATATCGAGGGCGATCCGGTCCTGAAAGGACTTGTATTTGCTGAACGGCATGGGAGTGGGCTTCTGCAGTTTCATGGTTCCTCAATCATTCATCGTGTGCTAAATCAGCATATGAAAAACTCCGCGACGAGTGTGCTGTCCGATCAGGACTCATCGCGGCAAGGAAGGAGGAGCAACCTGTGAGCCACACCATCAACATAGCCCTGGTTGCTCCGTCCGCCCCAAATCTGTCCAAATCCTAAGATCGTAGTCCTGATCTCGCCGAGGTGGTAGGTCCTTGCATCGCCGAGGTGACTCTGCCTAGTCGAGG
The DNA here is from genome assembly GCF_028201555.1 of Brevibacterium sp. BDJS002. Classification (NCBI taxonomy): domain Bacteria; kingdom Bacillati; phylum Actinomycetota; class Actinomycetes; order Micrococcales; family Brevibacteriaceae; genus Brevibacterium; species Brevibacterium sp. BDJS002. Next base: position 2,482,631 of record NZ_CP116392.1, read on the forward strand.
AAATCGACCGAGGCTCGTCGCATGTTGAAGCCGACGCCGGACTCATCGGACTTGCATGTCATACCCTCTCGAGTGGAGGTGCAGGTCATTCCCTCAGCGGTGATCGATTCGCCGTAGCCGAGGACTCGAGCGGGGCCGGAATTCTCAGGCGCCTGCGCGCAGGAGAAGCCCGCGCCCTCGGAATTGGCCACGACGACAGCGCCCCAATTCTCCAGTTCGCAGTCATCGGGTTTCTCCGGAGCCTTGTAGTCAAAGGACGTGATCACGCACCTGGTGCGGTCTGCATCGATCGTGCAGGAGATGTTGCCCGACGGTGACTTGAACGACTCTGCCGCGGCCGGTGGCGTCGAAGCCCCCGGGTCCTCGGTCTCGGAGCCCGCACCCTCGGACGGTCCCTGGGAGGACGTGCCGGTGGCATCGTCGTCCTTGCCCTGTGTTGCGTCCCACGCGATGTATCCGACGATGCCGAGTGCGAGGATCAAAGCGATGGCAGCCAGCGCCCAGAGCCAGCCTGGGACCTTCCTGGTATCGGGGTCCCGTCGATAGGGGCCTCCCGGACCACCTGGCCCGCCCGGACCATATCCGCCTGGACCGCCGGGACCGTACCCGCCGGGCCCACCCGGACCGCCCGGCCCATATCCACCGGGTCCGCCAGGACCACCGGGGCCATAGCCTCCGTTCGTGGGTCCGGGACCGCCGGTTCCCGCGTAGGCGGCTGCGGCATGTGGGGCGTAGGCTGATGCGCCGTTGGGCACGAGCGACTCACTTCCGGGGTGTTCAGAGGGATGTGGTTGAGGGATCGGCTGCTGTGGTGGGGGTCCGGCTGGAGGGCCGGGTGCACCGAATTCCGGTCCCCACTGCTCGGGCTGCGGCGGGGTCGGGGCCGAGGCACCCTGCGGGTTCCACTGTTTCGGTGCCGAAGCGGCTTGGGCTTCGGCGATGTCCTCGGAACTTGCCTTTCGAGGTACCGGATCGCTGCTGCCGGTGGATGCGTCGTTCTCTGCTGCGGCCAGCTGGCGCAGCTCGTCGAGGCTGAGCACCTCGGTGGCCTCGGCGCCGTCGGAGGACACCATCGACCGGAGCCTGGCCAGCTCCTCGGAGCTGAGTGCTTGGGTTGAACCATCAGCAGCCGGGGATTTGTCCTGACCGATGAACAACTGCGTCGTGATCGAATCTGGAGACTCCTCGGCCGGCTTCCGACGCCCGGGGCGCGGAGGGTGGTTCGGCACAGGTGGAATGCTCATGGGGTCATTTTCGCATAGTCATTACCACGGCGTTCTCAAGGTTCGTGAGAAGATGACCCCATGTTCAGTGGTGGAACCCGGACCGGGACCAGCCTGACGGTTGCTGTTCTGGCTCTGACGCTGTCGTCGTGCGGGACACCGACCGACAGCGAAGACGATGACGGCGCCGCCGTTCCCTCCGGTGTGGTCGCGGCCCCCGCACAGCAGAACGACCTCGGTGATTTCGCCGCCCCTGCTCAGATGACCCCGCCCGGAACAGCACCCCAAGAAGAAACCGGGCCCGCCCACTCTGTACCGGTGCCAGGACTCGGACCGGAGACTGCGTCGCAGATCCCTGCCGAGACCTCACAGGTCCTTGTTGCCAGCGGCTCGGATGCGAGCTCCGATTCAGGACAGCTGAGCTTCTACACCTTCGGCGACGGCGACTGGAAGAAGCGCAAGACCTTCGACATCCACAACGGGAAGAAGGGGTGGTTGGCCGATCGGCGGGAAGGCGACAAGACCTCACCGATAGGAGTCTTCACTCTCAGCGATGCCGGCGGGTACAAAAAGGATCCGGGGACCCAGCTCCCCTACTCCCAGGATGATCGGCTCCCCTCATCGGCGACGGTGGCCTACGGGTCCGAGTACGAACGGGTCTTCGACTACATCATCGCCATCGACTACAACCGCGTCCCGGGGACACCGCCGACCGACAGGACACGCCCCCTGGGGTGGGACAAGGGCGGTGGGATCTGGCTGCACCTCGACCATGATTCGGGGACCAACGGCTGCGTGACCCTCAAGGAGAAAGACCTCACGTGGATCCTTGAGACCATCGACCCCGACGCCCACCCGCGCATCGCCATGGGACCTGAGTCCCAGCTGCAGAAATAGAGGCACAGTGACGCGCAAGCTCATCATCTCCCTGGTGCAGTCGATCAACGGCTCCTATGCCCAGGACGGCTGGTCAACGGGTGTGTCCACCAAGGCCGATTTCGCCTATTTCACGTCGCTCCGCAAGCAGGCGGGTGCCATCATCATCGATCGCCGGACCGCGCTGAATCCCGCATTGCCGGTCATCAACGCACCGGGCAAGGCACTCGAGCACACCCCCGTGCATGTCCTCACCGAATCAGATCCGAAGGCACTGACCCAGCAGCTCGCCGAGGCGGGCCTCGACTACCGAGCCCAGCACTTCACTCCCGAGACTGCCGCCGCCACAATCGAGGCTCTCGAATCCACGAATGAGACCCTGGTGTGCGAATCGGGGCCCAATCTGGCCTACCGTCTCCTCGACGCCGTCCCCGGTGCCGAACTGCATCTGAGTCTCAGTCCGCTCTACAGCCGCACCCCCGGCAGCCACTTCTCCCAGCTCGAGGCCACCCTCGATCTGCGACTCATCGATGTGCGGGCCGTCGATGACCAGGTCTTCGTCCGCTACGGTCGAGCCTGAGCTCAACGTCGAGCTGCGAGCTACACGTTGAGCTGCGTGCTCAGTTCGTGATCCTCCGGCCTGCTCACGATGTCGATGACAGCCTCGGCGACGGTCGTCAGTCCGATGGTCTCCACTCCCCCGCTGAGGTCGTTGCGGTCGTCGCCGGCGATGGGCGCCATGACCTTGAGTTCGCGGTAGTGCACTGAGTCCGTCTCTTCCGCGGCAACCCTGAGCAGCATCTCCTGGGCCGCACCGAAGACGCTGATGGCTCCGGATCCGGCACAGGGTTCGACGCTGGCGACGCCGTTGAGAGTCAGGTGGCGGATTCGGTCACTGCCACCCGCCTCGGCGAGCGCCTCCGACACGGCACAGGCCGCGAAATGACCACGCAGGTACGAACCGTAGTCCGCGTCGAAGGAGTCGACGCCGCGGGCAACCATCGAGATGTCGACGGACCAACCGCCGACCGCGGCGATGACAGCGTCGACCGGTGGTGTTCCCACGCGGCCGAGTTCGTCGACGACAGTCTGCGGTCGCTCCACCCATTCGGGCACAACGACCGGAGTGTAGGCAGTCTTGGCCTCCGGCTGTGAACGGACGATTCCGGTGATGCGGTGGTCGGCGGACAGGTGCTGAGCAAGTCCCGAGCCGACATGGCCCGAGGCTCCGAAGATGAGGATGTGCATGTCTCGAAGTCTATTTGACGAAGGCCTCGACGCGTTCGCCCAGACGAATTCCGGCGCGGGTCGATCGCCGCGCCGGCCGCGATAGAATCGTCCTCGACCGCTTCCCACCCGGACAAGGACCTCATGGCCGATCAGCACGAGCTCACTCGTCGCGAACGCGTCCTCGACGATCTGGCCAATCGGCATCTGGGTCGGATCCCTGCCGGCCTGAGAGAGTTCCTCGTCTTCGGAATCAAGCAGGCGTGGGCGTGCCTGTTCGGAGCCCTCATGCTGCTGGCCATCATCGCCACAGCGTGGTGGTACCCCGACGATGCGAGCCTGGCCCGCAATGACCTCCTCGTCATCCTGGCTGTCCTCATCCAAGCCCTCATGCTCATCTTCCGTCTGGAGACCGGGCGCGAGCTCTGGGTCATCGTGCTCTTCCACATCGTGGGCACCGGCATGGAGATCTTCAAGACTTCGGTGGGTTCGTGGGACTACGCGGAAGGCGGTGTCCTCCACATCGGGGCCGTCCCCCTGTTCACGGGGTTCATGTATGCCGCCGTCGGCTCCTATATCGTCCGCGTCTACCGACTCTTCGATCTGCGCTTCAGTCATTACCCGCCGAGGTGGATCACCGCAGTCATCGCCGCAGCGATCTACATCAACTTCTTCACCCACCACTTCATGGTCGACGTGCGGCTGGTCCTCGTCCTGGCTGTGGCCGTGGTCTTCTTCCGCTGCAGCATGCATTTCCATGTGCACAGGCTCACGCTGCGCATGCCGGTGCTTCTCGCCTTTGTGCTGGTGGCGTTCTTCATCTGGATCGCTGAGAACATCGGCACCGTCACCGGCGCCTGGCTCTACCCCTCTCAGGTCGACGACTGGGAGCTGGTGCCGGTGACCAAGCTCGTGGCGTGGTTCCTGCTGATGATGATCTCCGTCGTTCTCGTCACGTTCGTCTACCCGCCCAAACCCCCTGATGAGGTCACTTCACCTGATAATCTGAGCTGAAACTCAGACTTGGCCGAAGGAGACACATGGCAGACGCGGATCCCGAGGATTCCAGTGCACTGGTGGCGGCGGTCCGCCGCCCATCGGGATCGCATCGCTTCGTGAGCATGAAGGTCCTCATCCGCGTCCTCGCCGCAGTCCTCGTCCTGCTGCTGATCCTCACCCTGCTCGGTGTCTTCATCATGCGTCGGTCGTTTCCCACCACGGACGGCGACATGTCGTTGCCTGGCCTCGATGCCGAGGTCAGCGTCACACGAGATGAATCGGGAGTCCCAACTGTCGAGGCCAGCACCTCCCATGATCTCTTCATGGCCCAAGGCTTCGTCCATGCCCAGGACCGTTTCTGGGAGATGGACTTCCGCCGGCATGTCACCTCGGGTCGACTCTCGGAGCTCTTCGGAGAATCACAGTTCGGCACCGACTCGTTCATTCGCACTCTGGGCTGGCGCAAGGTCGCCGAGGCGGAGGTCGCGGCACTCGATGACAAAACGCGCGCATACTACGAAGCCTATGCCGAAGGCGTGAACGCCTATCTGCACGACAAGTCCCCTACCGAGGTGTCCCTCGAGTACGGAATCGTCGGCCTGCAGAACGGTGGGGTCGAGATCGAGGAGTGGACACCCGTCGACAGCGTGTCCTGGCTCAAGGCCATGGCCTGGGACCTGCGTTCGAACGTTGAGGACGAAATCGACCGCGCCATCAGCACAACCGGACTCGACGACGAGCAGATGGCCGATATCTACCCCGACTACCCCTATGACACCCGACCGACGATCACCGGCGGCAACGCCGGAGCTAAAGCGCCCGCGACAAGCCGCAAGAGCGGAGCGGGTAAACCCGGTGGCGACAGCAAGTCCGGTGGCGATAAAAGCGGTGGCAGCACAGCAGGTGGCGGTGACGCGCCCGGAGACAACTCCAGCGAGGACGAAGCACGAGCCGGCGGCGAAGTGACCGGCGTCAACGCACCACGAACGGACGCCGAGGTGGACGGCCAGACTCCGGGCAACCTCGGCGAGCTCAAGCAGCAGCTGAAGTCGCTGCCCACACTGTTGGGGGTCAACAGTCATGACATCGGATCGAATTCCTGGGTCGTCTCCGGTGAGCACACGGCCACCGGCGCCCCGCTTCTGGCCAACGATCCGCACCTGTCTCCGTCCATGCCCTCGGTATGGTATCAGATCGGTCTGCGCTGCACCGAGATCACACCCGAATGCCCCTTCGACGTGTCCGGCTTCTCCTTTTCCGGACTGCCCGGGGTCGTCATCGGACACAACCAGAACATCGCCTGGGGGCTGACGAATCTGGGACCCGACGTCGCCGACCTCGTGGTGGAGAGGATCCGCGACGGCGAAGCAGTTCGTGACACCGGCGACGAAGCGGTCACCACCCGCAAAGAGACCGTGAAGATCGCGAAGCAGGAACCGCGCGAGATCACGATCCGCTCGACGAGCAATGGTCCGCTCATCTCAGACCTCGAGGGCCCTTACCGGGGTGTCCTCGATGCTGCGACGGGAGCCGACACCTCCGATACGAAATCGGGTCCGGCGGAGGAGCACTACCAGCTGGCGCTGCAGTGGACGGCTCTGCAGCCGGGCAATACTGCCTCCGCGATCTTCGGACTCAACGCGGCCAGGAACTGGGGCGAATTCCGTCAGGCCGCCTCGCTCTTCGACGTGCCGTCCCAGAACCTCATCTACGCGGACACCGCCGGCAACATCGGCTACCAGGCACCGGGCAAGATCCCCAAACGGGGCAAGGGCGACGGCATGCTGCCCCGACACGGGTGGAAGACCGACGAAAACTGGCAGGGATACCTCGACTTCAAGGACCTGCCGAGTCTCTACAACCCCGAACGCGGGTGGATCGTGACGGCCAACAACCCGGTCACTCCCCCTGGGGATTCCGTCCAGCTGAGCAATGACTTCGACGACGGGGACCGGGCTCGGCGAATCACGAAGCTGGTCCAGGACACCATTGCCGACGGAGACGTCACGACTGACGACATGTCTCGGATTCAGGGCGATGACCTCAATCCACTTGCCCTGACCCTGATCCCTCTGTTGGAGGACCTTGAGGCAGAGGAAGGCAGCGACATCGCCGAAGCGCAGGAGCTGCTCTCGTCATGGGACGGCCGCGATGATGCCAACAGTGCCGCCGCAGCCTATTTCAACGTGCTCACGAAGACGATCCTCGACGAGGTCTTCGCTCCCAAGCTGCCCGACGCTGTGCCGCCTGGAGGCGGGTCACGCTGGTACCTCATCATCAAGAACCAGCTCAAGGACCCCGACTCCGATTGGTGGGCCGATTCCGAGGTCGATGATCGGGACGAGGCACTGACTCGGGCCATGGACTCGGCGTGGGAGACGACCGAGGATCTGCTCGGCTCCGAGCCCGTGACCTGGCGCTGGGGCATTCTGCACAGACTGACCATCCGCAACGCCAGCCTCGGCGAATCGGGGATCAAACCCATCGAGCAGCTGTTCAACCGTGGCCCCTATGAGGTCGCGGGCGGTTCCGGAGAGGTCAACGCCACCGGCTGGGATGCCTCGGTCGGATTCGAGACGAACTGGGTGCCTTCGATGAGGCAGATCATCGACCTCAAGGACTTCAACCACTCGCAGTGGATCAACCTCACGGGTGCCTCTGGTCATGCCTTCCACCCGCATTATGCGGATCAGACCGAGGACTGGGCAGCCAATAAGACCCGGCCCTGGCCCTACACTCCGGATGCCTTGGACCGGCATACCGAGGACACTCTGGTGCTGCGGCCCTGAGACCCGTGATCAGCTCTTGGGCAGGACCTTCGCCTCGAGGAAGTTCGCCACATCGTCTTCCCAGCGGACGGGGTCGACGTTCCATTCCTTGGTGTGGCGGGCCTTCTCGTAGACGGGCATCGTCACCAGGTCACGGCGCACCGATGCCAGCGCGTGAGATGGCGAAGAAGGTACGAACTCGTCATCGTCGGAGTGGATGAGCAGCACCGGAACGTCAAGCTCAGCGGCACGGGTCACCCAGTCCAATCGGCCCAGGTCCAGCGGCGTCTGCAGCCCGGTGATCGGACGCGCCCACGGCTGGGTGATCATCTCCAAGGTGAGTTTCGCGATCGGGGTCGGCAGCATGTTGAGGCGGGCCTGGTTATCGAGGACATTCACCCAGTCGACGACTGGTCCGTCGAGGACGAGTGCCTTGACAAAACGTCTGTCGCGTCCGCGGGAAGCGGCCTGGAGCGCGATGGCTCCACCCATCGACCAGCCGATGAGAACGACGTCGCTGGCACCGTGTGAGAGCGCGAAGTCGATCGCGGCGTCCACGTCGATCCATTCGGTGTCGCCGAGTCCGTAGCGAGAGGTGGTCTCGACCCGCACCTCGGCGTCGTTGCGATAGGACATGGCGATCGCAGGAATCCCCAGCGTGTTGAGGATCGGTGCGGCACGCAGGCCCTCGGCACGGGTGCTGGCACGACCGTGGACGAGGATCGCCCAGGTGCTCTGCGGCTCGGGATGGTCGGTGGGCAGAAGCCAGGCCGGGAGCTTGCCTGCATCGGACTCGATCTCGATGTCCTTCGCGTCGACTCCAGCCGCCAGCGGCTCCGGGTACACGATGCCCGTCCAACGGCCGTGAGCGGCACGTTTGATGTCGCCGCGAGTCACCGAGAGGATCTCCCGGGACACGGTTCTCGACCGCGGATCGTATTCGACGATGTCACCGATCACGGCATGTCCGGCACCCTGGTTGAAGTAGAGGCCATAGGTGCCGCGCACCGTCGTCTCTTCGGTGGCGGGCAGATGAATGCGCATATTGGGCGAGAATCCATCGATGTGGAGAATCTCGAGCTCTTCCGGCGCATTCTCGGGCACCACGATCTTACGTGCGAAGTAGACGGCCAGCCCCGAGGACGCCACCGAGATCACAGCGCCGATCCCAGCACCGACACCCACCGAAGCCAGAAGCAGGCGAGTCGGGAATTTAGTGTCGCGAACCATGAAAACCTCCTGCCTTCATTGTCGCCCAAGGAATGAGCAGTCTCCAAACGCTGTTGTGCAGGTGAGAAGGCTTCCCAGAGTCCACGCGCTGCCACACCACGCATCGTCCGCAGCCGGACTGCCGGTGTGTCAGGCGGCGGTGGGACAATGGGAGACACGAGAAACCGACAAGGCCCGGAGGTCGCGATGAGTCAGTCACCGAATGCCAATGCAGAAGCCAATCCCGAGGAAGTCCGCTGGCAGGATGTGCTCACTCCTGCCGAATTCGCGGTGCTGAGGCAGGGCGGTACGGAACGTCCGTTCACGGGCGAATACGTCGACACGACGACTGTCGGAATGTACCAGTGCCGTGCCTGCGGCGCGGATCTGTTCCCCTCAGACACCAAGTTCTCCTCCCACTGCGGTTGGCCCTCGTTCTATGCACCACTGGCCGAGGACCGGGTGCGCTACCTCCGCGATTCTTCGATGGGCATGGAGCGCATCGAGGTCCGGTGCGCGAACTGCGATTCGCACATGGGTCACCTGTTCGAGGGCGAAGGCTACGACACGCCCACCGACCTGCGCTACTGCCTGAACTCGGTGTCGCTGCGGCTCACCGAGGGACAGGAGTGAGCGAAGACTCCCAGCTCGTCGTCAAAACCTTCGACGAACTCACCCTCGCCGAGCTCTACGGGATCATGCAGCTGCGCTCCCAGGTCTTCGTCGTCGAGCAGAGCTGCATCTTCCTCGACCAGGACGGTGTGGACACTCTGCCGCAGACCCTGCATGCCTTCTTCCCCGGAGACGTTCGAACCATGCAGGATTCTCACGGCGCCGAGGTGGGCCGGAGTCTGGCCCCCAATGCCTACGCTCGTATGCTGCCGCCCGATTTCCCGGACGGGCCGGCGTTCGAGCCCGGTGCCCGCAGCATCGGTCGCGTCGTGACCAATCCCGAGGTCCGCGGCGGAGGCTGGGGGCGACGGCTCATCAGTGAGCTCGTCGCCGGTCACAGTCACGGACTGTTGACGCTCAACGCCCAATCTCACCTTGAGGGCTTCTACGCCGGCTTCGGGTTCAGCCCGAACGGTCCACGATTCTTCGAGGACGGGATCGAGCACACACCGATGTCACGCCCAGCGATCGCCTGAGGCTTCGGGACACACTAGGCTTGGGCCGAACTGTCCTGCTGCTGCGCCTGAGAGGCGTCGACTGCCTCGATGAGGCGTGTCATCGTTGAGTGGAGCTCACACAGATCTGCCTCGCCCATATCGAGCTTGGCCATCATCTGCCCGGGAATCGCCTCAGCCGTCTTCCGCAGATTCGCACCAGTCTCGGTCAGGGAGACTTCGACGATCCTCTCGTCGTGGCTGCTGCGTCGCTTCTCCACGTAGTCCAATGCTTCGAGACGTTTGATCAGCGGCGACACCGTTGCCGCCTCGAGTCGCAGCAGCTCGGCGATCTTTCGCACTGGCAGCCTCTCATGCTGCCAGAGAGCCAACATGACCAGATACTGCGGGTGGGTGAGGCTGATGGGCTCGAGCACCGAGCGATAGGCGGAGATCACTCCGCGAGAGGCCACGGCCAGGGCAAAGCAGATCTGGCTCTCCAGAGCCAGAGGATCGTTTCTGGTCTGCATCTCTTCTTTGTCCTTCCACCGGCGACGCCATTTAGTTAGTGCACTAATGATTAGTGTACACTGTATGTATTGCGTTCATCTCAGCCCGACGCCAGCTGTCCGGCTCCACATCACCGAATGGAATCACATGTCAGACTCCCACGATCCTCAGCGACGCGTTGCCTGGCTCAATCGCTTCTTCCGCAAGATCGTCGGCCCTGCACAAGTCGACAACTCCCGTCCCGGTGGCTATTACGAAGATGAGCACCTGCGCCATGAGCGCCTCGACGCGATGGGCCTGGAGATGCGCACCGACGCCAACGGCCATTCCTATGTGGTGAAGAAGCAGAACCCCGAATAGTCAGCGCGGGGTGCGCGTCCCGGAACGCACTCGGGGCCGCGCCGAGGTGGTCTCCCCCGTCGCGGCCCCGAGCCGAAAAATCAGCGCCAGTCGGTGATGATATCGACGAGTTCGCGCAGCGGCCCGGTGTAGAACGGAACCTCTTCGCGCACGTGCAGGCGCGCCTCGGTGTTGCGCAGATCGCGCATGAGGTCGACGATGCGGTGAAGTTCGGGGGCTTCGAAGGCCAGCAGCCATTCGTAGTCACCAAGAGCGAAGGAAGCGATCGTATTGGCCTTGATGTCCTTGTAGCCAGCGGCGGCCATGCCATGATCGCGCAGCATCTTCGAGCGCTCCGCGGGATCAAGGAGATACCAGTCGTAGGAGCGGACGAACGGGTACACGCAGATGTACTTGCCTGGTTCGTCATCGGTGAGCAGTGCAGGCAGGTGCGCCTTGTTGAACTCGGCCGGACGGTGAAGTCCCACGACTGACCACACAGGTTCGAGGACTCCGCCCAGCATGCTGCGGCGCACTGCCGAGTAGGCGGCCTGGACCAGTTCGATGGTCGGCGCATGCCACCAGAACATCACGTCGGCATCTGCGCGCAGGGCGGAGACATCGTAGATTCCGCGAACGACGAGACCCTGCTCCTTCAACGGGGCGAGTGCTTCGTGGACCTCGTCGGCGAGTTCGGCGCGATCGGCGTCACCGAGTTCGCCGGCGGAGGCGAAGACCGAATACGCGATATAGCGCGTCTCGTTGTTCGCCTGATCGATCTGCTCGTCGGTGGGGTGAGAGTATTCGCTCATTCCTGCTCCTTCTTCTGTGTGTCGGTGCTTGTGCACGATTCTGTGTAGCGGTCGAGCCTGCGAGGTGGTCGGGGCTGCGAAGTGGTCGCGCCCGTCTGGAGTGTTCAGGTCTGCATCGATGTGATTCTCTGGGCTACGGTCTCTGCCCGGCTGATGCAGGCAGGAATGCCCACACCGAAGTAGGCCGAACCGGCCAGTTCGAGTCCGGCGATGTCGTTGATCTCCTCATCGGTTCTCGCCACCATCTCACCATGCCCCGGCAGGTACTGCGGCAGAGCACGTTCCCAGCGATGCGCCTCGGCCGCGATCAGCCGATCCGAACTCCGGCCGACGGTGGCCTGCCAGTCGTCGAAGGCCTGTGAGATGAGCTCTTCGTCCGTACAGTCCTGCCAGACCCCGGGCTCGTCCCCGTATCGTCCGATGCTCATCCTGATCAGGGCGGTTCCTGCGGGGATGCGCTCCCCCGTCCAGGGCCACTTGTTCGACACGAAGGTCGACGCCTTGATGAATGATTTCTCCGTCGGCGGGATGAGGAAGCCGGAGCCGTCGAGTTCACCCTCTCTGAGCTCGACAAGTGCAGGGATCAGAGCGGTGGACGCGTAGGGCACGGAGGCCAGCATCGATGCGGACCGAGGGGCCACCTCGGCGATGAGATCCTTCGTCACGTGTGCGGGGGTGGCCAGCACCAGACCGTCGGATTCCAGGCTGAAGTCCTCGGTTTCAACGGTCCAGCGACCGTTGTCGACGCGAACCGAGTTCACTCGTGTGTCGGTGTGGATGGTGCCGTTGTGCTCGCGGATGCGCTCCACGAGGGCGGGAACCAGACGGTTGATCCCTCCGATGAGACTCATGAACACCGGCCGCGGGGTCTCCCCGTCAGCCAGCGCTGCCGACTGCGCGTCACGGGCTGCGAGCAGGCTCTCGACCAGTTCGAGCACCGAGGTGCCTTCTGCTGCGGCTGGCAGCAGAGCAGGCACCGTCGCCGCCAGCGACAAGTCACGGCATCGTCCCGCATACACTCCCCCAAGCAGAGGGTCGACGAGTGTGTCGACGAGGTCAGCGCCGAGGCGGTCGCTGAGGAAGTCCCCCAATGACACATCGCCGCCGTCGATCGGTGCGGTGATGACCTCATGTGCGACGCGCTCGCTGGCGACCGGCCCGAGAAGGTCGCGGACCTCGGCCGAATCGCCGGGCACTCCCATGACCGTGCGTTTGGGGATCGCGTGGAGTCGTCCCTTCGACAGGACTCGTGAACTGTGCTTCGTGGAGGGGAATTCGACGTCGAGCCCGAGTTCGGCAGCCAGGTCCTTCGTCTCGGGGCGACGGTACAGGCTGGCTTCGGCACCGGTGTCGAGGCCCACGGGCACAGTCCCGTTCAAGGTCGTCGAATGCAGGCAGCCGCCGAGGCGGGAGTCGGCTTCGATGAGTGTGACCTGATGGTCGGGGGCCAGTCGATGGGCGGTGACGAGACCGGAGATTCCTCCCCCGACGATCGTGATGTGACGCATCGCCTCAGCCTCGTGCGGCCAGGATCTCTGCGGAGACGCGGTGGACTTCGTCCACGATCCGTCCGGGCACGTCCGGGTCGGTGTCGGGCAGGACGCCGTGGCCGAGGTTGAAGACGAAGCCTGCTTCATGGTTGAGGCCCTGTTTCACGATCTCCTCGATTCGCGGTGCCAGAGCCTCCCAAGGGGCGAAGAGCAGCGCCGGATCGAGATTGCCCTGCAGCGGTTGGCCCGGCTGCACTCGCGTTGAGGCATCGTCCAGGTCGACTCGGAAGTCTACGCCGACTGCGGTGGAGCCGGCGCGTGACATGGAGGTCAGGAGCTCACCGGTCTGGACACCGAAGTGGATGCTCGGCACCTCGTGGTGGCGCAGCGATTCGAAGACCGCGCTGGAGTGCTCGACGACGTGAGCCTCGTAGTCGCGGCGGGACAGGTAGCCTGCCCAGGAGTCGAAGAGCTGGAACGCTGAGGCTCCGGCGCCGAGCTGGACGTCGAGGAAGGTCGAGGAGATCCGAGCGAGCTTGCTCAGCAGCAGGGAGAAGGTCTCCGGGTCGGAGGCCATGAGGGATTTGGTCTTCTCATGGTTCTTGCTCGGTCCGCCCTCGATGAGGTAGCTGGCCAGCGTAAAGGGAGCACCGGCGAATCCGATCAGCGGAGTCTCCTGGCCCAGCTCTTCGAGGATCCGGCCGATGGATTCCGCAATATCGGGAATCTGCTCGGGTTCGAGCTCGGCCAGTGCGTTGACATCGGCACGGCTGCGGATCGGGTTCGCGATCACGGGACCGGTGCCGGGGACGATCTCCACATCGACTCCGGCCGCCTGCAGCGGCACCACGATGTCGGAGAAGAAGATGGCGGCATCCACACCGTGACGGCGCACCGGCTGCAGGGTGATCTCGGAGACGAGCTCCGGGGTCCGGCAGGCATCAAGCATTGCGGTGCCGGCACGCAGTTCGCGGTATTCGGGAAGTGATCGGCCTGCCTGTCGCATGAACCAGACGGGAGTGTGCGCAATCTGCTCTCCGCGCAGGGCGGGCAACAAGGTTGAAGTCATGTCTCCATCCTCCCATCCTCCACGGACTGATGCCCACCGGATGCCGGTTTCAAGACTCCGAGTCTTGCTCGCGGGTGCGGGCGAAAACTCTTGGTTCCGCCACGGCGTGGACGGTTCACCTCTACCGTGGCCTGATCTATCGTGGCAGGTGTGGTCAACACCTCACCTCTCAATCGCATTCCGCCGGAGTTCTCCGCCGTGACCTCGGTTCTGCGCGAAGCCCGGAACACGAATAACGTCTCGATCTCTGAAATCCCGGCGCCGGCTCGTCTGGCGCCGTATTCCTATGCGCTGGGAGCCGAAGTCAGCGCCGATGAGACCTTCCTGCGTGCCAGCGGAGAGGCCATCGACGAATTGGCCACTGGCCGCATCGTCGTCCTCTTCGACCCCAGCTCCCCCGAGGAGTGGGAAGGGCGATTCCGGGTCGTGTCCTATATCCGTGCCGAACTCGAACACGAACTCGGCAATGAGACGATGCTCGGTCCGGTCGCCTGGACCTGGCTCGAAGAGGCTCTGGAATCCAATAACTGCGAGGTCGTCGCCGCCGGAGGCACGACCACCCGCGTCCTCTCAGAGAGCTTCGGCACGCTTGCCGATCGGCCGTCCACGATAGACTTGGAGCTGCGCGCTTCATGGACCCCCGTGATCGCGGAGCCGGAACTGATCGGCGATCACTTCGAAGCGTGGATCGATCTGCTGTGCACAGTTGCCGGACTGCCACCGCTTCCTGAAGGAGTTTCAGCCCTGCCCGGGCGACGTCGATGACAACCGAACTACCGCTCTTGGCCACACCCGCAGACGGCGTACCGCCACTCGTCGACACCCCAGCCGAATTCTCCTCGGCCTGTGCCGAGCTCGCGCAGGGATCCGGTCCCATCGCCATCGATGCCGAGCGTGCCTCGGGCATCAGATACGGCCAACGAGCCTTCCTGGTGCAGCTGCGGCGCGCGAACGCCGGCACCTACCTCCTCGACTCCGAGGTGCTTGCTGACCTCAGCCCGCTCAATGACGCATTCGCAGGGGCGGAGTGGGTCATTCACTCTGTGACCCAGGATCTGCCGTGTCTGCAGGAACGCGGCATGCAGCCCGAGGTGCTCTTCGACACCGAGCTTGCTGCCAGAATGCTCGGGTGGGAGAAGTTCGGTCTCGCCGCCGTGGCAGAGAGGACTCTCGGAGTCCGTCTGGCCAAGGAGCACTCGGCAGCCGACTGGTCGAAGCGGCCGTTGCCGAAGGAGTGGCTCAACTACGCAGCCCTTGACGTCGAGGTGCTGCTGCCCATCCGCGACATTCTCCACGAGGCTCTCATCGAGGCCGACAAGTGGGAGTTCGCCAGGCAGGAGTTCGAGCATCTCCTCGATTTCCAGCCCAAGCACTTCACCGAACCCTGGCGTCGGACCCATGGGCTGACCAAGCTCAAATCGCGCAAGGACATCGCCAAGGTGCGCGAACTGTGGACGTCTCGTGATGAGATGGCCGCCGAGTCTGACATCGCGCCCTCACGCATCCTCCGCGATCGCGACCTTGTCGCCCTCGCCCAGTCACGGGTGCAGTCGAGCGACGACATCATGGCGACGTGGCCCAAGCTCTCCCGCGCGAACTCCGGTCGACTGTACCGGGCCTTTCGCAAAGCGACGCGGCTCACAACAGAAGAATTGCCTGCGCGCAAGGAAATGCACGCAACGCAGTCGCGGTCTCCTTTCAGCCACACTGATATCAAGGACCGGGTCTCTGCCCTCAAGGCGGCAATGGCCGAGCTGTCCGAGGAGCACACGATTCCCCACGATGTGCTGCTGCAGCCGGCCATCGTCAAGGCGCTCGGCGCGCAGTCGAGGGTCAACGTCGAGGAGTTCCTCTTCGAGCGTGGAGCTCGGAGATGGCAGGTCGAATTGAGCGCACCGGTGCTCAGAAGCACCCTCGAGTCACTGCCCCGAGCCTGAGAAGTTCTACCCGGCTCAGCAGCTCATAGGGTCAGAGACAGCTCATTGAGTCAGACGGCTCGGCGTGAGCTCTGCTGAGCGCGTTCCCTGACCTCTGCGGGCAGGATATGAACGATCTCGGAGACGATGGTGGCCACATCGAGGCCCGCGTATTCAAGGATCTCATCGCGAGTGCCCTGTGGCAGGAACTCATCGGGTGCTCCGAGTTCGAGGACACCGACACGAGAGTCAGCGGCGCGCAGATCACTGCGGATCTGTGAACCGACACCACCGACCTTGACTCCGTCTTCGATGACCGCGACGAGACTGTGCTCAACGGCCATGTCGATGACACCGCCTGGCACAGGCAGCACCCAACGCGGGTCGACGATCGTTGACGCAATGCCCTGGTCAGCCAACTCTTCGGCCACTTCCTGAGCACGTCCGGCGAAGGGCCCGACGGACACGATGAGTACGTCTTTGGGAGTGCCTGCCGGCACCTCTCGCAGTACGTCGACGCCATCGTCGAGACGACGCAGCGCCGGAATATCCGTACCCACGCTTCCGCGCGGGAACCGGATCACGGTCGGTGCGTCCTCGATGGCAACGGCCTCGGCCAGTTCTTCCGTCAGACGCGCGGCATCACGAGGGGCGGCCAGTTTGAGGCCGGGCACGATGCGCAGCATCGCCATGTCCCAGATTCCGTGGTGGCTGGCGCCATCGGGTCCGGTGATTCCTGCCCGGTCCAGGACGAAGGTGACTCCCTGGCCGTGCAGGGCCACGTCCATGAGCATCTGGTCGAACGCGCGGTTGAGGAACGTCGCGTAGATGCACACGATGGGGTGCAGTCCGCCGTAGGAGAGCCCGGCTGCGGACGTCACTGCGTGCTGTTCGGCGATGCCGACGTCGAAGACCCGCTCCGGATACACCTCGGCGAACTTCGCGAGACCCACGGGCAGGAGCATTGCAGCGGTGACTGCGACGATATCGTCGCGGTTCTTCGCGATCTCGAGCACTTCGCTGCCGAAGACCGAGGTCCATGAAGTCTGCTTCGACGGGGTCGACTTGCCGGTCAGAGGGTCGATGACTCCGACGGAGTGGAACTGATCGGCATCGTCATTGAGCGCCGGGTCATAGCCCTGGCCCTTCTGAGTGATCATGTGCACGATGACGGGGCCGCCGTCGTACTGCTTGGCACGCTGCAGCGCCTTCTCGACCATCGGCAGGTCGTGGCCGTCGACAGGACCCAGATATTTGATCCCGAGTTCGTCGAACATTCCGGCCTGCTCAGCGGAAACCATGTCCTTGAGGCCTCGTTTGACCCCGTGGATGGCGCTGTAGGCGGCCCGTCCGGGTGCGCCCGACTGCCGCAGCGTCGATTTGCCCCAGGACAGCAGCTTTTCGTATCCGGTGGTGGTGCGCAGTTCATCGAGGTGCTCGGCGAATCCGCCGACGGTCGGGGCGTAGGAGCGTCCGTTGTCGTTGACGACGATGATGAGCTTGCGTGGTGGTGTCGACTTGTCGGCCGCGATGGTGTTGAGGGCTTCCCACGCCATACCGCCGGTCAGTGCACCGTCACCGATGACGGCGACAACATGGCGGTCGCTTTCACCCTTGAGCTGATGCGCCTTCGCGATTCCGTCGGCCCAGGACAGTGAGGCCGAGGCATGGGAGTTCTCGATGACGTCGTGTTCGCTCTCGGCCCGGCTCGGGTATCCCGAGAGCCCGTCACGCTGGCGCAGACTCGAGAAGTCCCCCATGCGTCCGGTGAGGAGTTTGTGCACGTAGGTCTGGTGGCCGACGTCGAAGAGGATCGTGTCGTGCGGGGACTCGAACACGCGGTGGAGACCGACGGTGAGTTCGACCACGCCGAGGTTGGGCCCCAGGTGACCACCTGTGCCGGCGACCGTGGTGACCAGGTAGTCCCTGATCTCCTTCGCCAGGACTTCGCACTCGGCGTCGTCGAGTTCACGCAGCTGTGATGGCGAGTTCATCGACTCGAGGAATGTCATTCGACCTCGCTCCTGAATGCACAATAGATGGTCTGATACTGCAATTTCCGCTCGAATCATCTTAACGCTTCACGGCCCAGAGTTCGCCTTCAGGCGAGCTCATCCGCCATTGAGTGTGTCTGGATCCACAGCCACCCCGGTGTCTGGGGCACGGACACCCGAGCATCTGGCACGCGGGCTCCGGGTTGTCAGCGCGTCCGAGCTCAGCGGCGCAGAGTCCCCCGCGGCACCCAACACCGCCACTCGCAAATCCACTCTCAGCAGAGGTCGCTTAAGACACTGACGGTCAGTATTGCGCTGCCAAGGGTATGAGTTGGCAGCAATGGTGGGCATAGGCGGCGCGGGGAGGACTTAACGCCTGTATGAGGAGTTGGCGCCAGCGGGAGGACTCGGCGCAATCCGGCGTCTCCTGCCCGACCGTACACAAAGGGTATGGACACCCAGCTATAGCCACCCGAGCACGACGAAGGCCGGCGGGATGTTCCCACCGGCCTTCGTCAATCAGTCCTGATTACCGTTCAATCAGTCCTGATAATTATCAGGCAGTCGCGAGCTGACGCAGCACGTACTGCAGGATGCCGCCGTTGCGGTAGTAGTCAGCTTCACCCGGGGTGTCGATGCGGACCACTGCGTCGAAGTCGACGGTGGTTCCGTCTGCCTTCGCCGCCGAGACCTTGACGGTCTTGGGGGTCTTGCCCTCGTTGAGCTCGGTGATGCCGGAGATCGAGAAGGTCTCCGTACCATCGAGGCCCAGCGAGTCAGCCGACTCGCCGGCGGGGAACTGCAGAGGAACAACGCCCATGCCGATGAGGTTCGAACGGTGGATGCGCTCGAAGCTCTCGGTGATGACAGCTTCGACGCCGAGGAGCTTCGTGCCCTTGGCCGCCCAGTCACGCGAGGATCCCGAACCGTATTCCTTGCCACCGAGGATGACAAGAGGGGTGCCGGCATTCGCGTAGTTCACGGATGCGTCGAAGATCGAGGTCTGCGGACCGCCCTCCTGCGTGAAGTCGCGGGTGAAGCCACCCTGGACTCCGTCGAGCAACTGGTTCTGCAGGCGGATGTTCGCGACGTGCCGCGGATCATCACCTCGTGGTTGCCGCGACGCGAACCGAAGGAGTTGAAGTCCTTGCGCTCGACACCGTGATCGATGAGGTACTTGCCGGCCGGAGTATCAGCCTTGAAGGAACCTGCTGGCGAGATGTGGTCGGTGGTGACCGAGTCGCCGAGCTTCGCCAGCACGCGTGCACCCTTGATGTCGGAAACAGGCTCTGCTTCCAGGCCCATTCCGTCGAAGAAGGTGGGTTTGCGCACGTAGGTCGACTCATCGTCCCACTCGAAGATCGCGCCTTCTGGCGTCTGCAGCGCCTTCCAGCGGTCGTCACCTTCGAAGATCCGGCCGTATTCCTCGTCGAACATATCTGTCGAGATCGACGAAGCGATGACCGATTCGACCTCTTCCGGCGAGGGCCACAGATCCTTGAGGTAGACGTCCACGCCTTCCGAGTCCTGGCCCAAAGGCTGGTTCTCGAAGTCGAAGTCCATAGTTCCGGCCAGAGCATAGGCGATGACCAGTGGAGGCGAGGCGAGGTAGTTCATCTTCACATCGGGGCTGATGCGGCCCTCGAAGTTACGGTTGCCGGAGAGAACTGCACTGACCGCCAGGTCGTTGTCCTGGATGCTCTGCGAGATGTCGGAATCGAGCGGACCGGAGTTTCCGATGCAGGTGGTGCAGCCGTAGCCGACGACGAAGAAGTTGAGTGCCTCGAGGTCCTCAATGAGGTTGGCCTTCTTGTAGTACTCGGTGACGACCTTCGACCCCGGTGCGATGGAGGTTTTGACCCACGGCTTGGAGTTGAGTCCGCGCTTGCGGGCATTGCGTGCCAACAGGCCTGCAGCCAACATCACCGAAGGGTTCGAAGTGTTGGTGCACGAGGTGATCGAAGCGATCGCCACGGCACCGTTGGCCAGTTCGAAGCTGGATCCGTCGCCTGTGGTGACGGGAGCCGAGTTGTTCTCTTCGCCGGGCTTCGCGTAGTTGTGGATGTCCTTGGCGAACTGGTCCTTCGCGTCGGAGAGTTCGATGCGGTCCTGCGGGCGCTTCGGTCCTGAGATCGAAGGCACAACGGTGGAGAGATCGAGCTCGATGTACTCCGAGTACTCGACTTCCTTGCTCGGGTCATGCCACAGGCCCTGGGCCTTGGCGTAGTCCTCGACCAGCTGGATCTGCTCGGCCGAACGACCGGTGAGCTTCATGTAGTCGATGGTCACTTCGTCGATCGGGAAGATCGCAGCGGTCGAACCGAACTCGGGGCTCATGTTGCCGATCGTGGCGCGGTTGGCCAGCGGCACGGCGGAGACGCCCTGTCCGTAGAACTCGACGAACTTGCCGACGGCTCCGTGCTGACGCAGCATGTCGGTGATCGTGAGCACGACGTCCGTTGCGGTCACACCGGAGGGGATCTCGCCGGTCAGCTTGAAGCCGACGACGCGAGGGATGAGCATTGAGACGGGCTGGCCGAGCATGGCTGCCTCTGCCTCGATGCCGCCGACGCCCCAACCGAGCACACCGAGGCCGTTGACCATGGTGGTGTGGGAGTCGGTGCCGACCAGGGTGTCCGGGTAGGCGCGGAGAACACCGTCGACCTCACGCGGCATGACGACGCGTGCGAGGTGCTCGATGTTGACCTGGTGAACGATGCCCATGCCTGGAGGAACGACCTTGAAGTCGTCGAAGGCCGTCTGGCCCCAGCGCAGGAACTGGTAACGCTCACCGTTGCGCTTGTACTCCATGTCCATGTTGAGCTCGATCGCTTCGGCTGTGCCGAAGTTGTCGATCTGGACCGAGTGGTCGATGACCAGCTCGGCCGGAGCCAGCGGGTTGACCTGCTCGGGCTTTCCACCGAGCTCGACGACCTTCTCGCGCATTGTCGCGAGGTCGACGATGCAGGGCACGCCGGTGAAGTCCTGCATGACCACACGGGCGGGGGTGAACTGAATTTCCGTAGCCGGTTCGGCACTGGGATCCCAGTTGCCGAGGGCTTCGATATGCTCCGAAGTGATATTCGCACCGTCTTCAGTGCGCAGCAGATTCTCCATCAGCACCTTGAGGCTGAAAGGAAGCTTCTCTGACCCTGGGACCTGATCCAGGCGATAGATCTCATAATCCGTATCGCCTACGGTCAGGGTGCTCTTCGATTTGAACGTATCGACGTTGCTCATCGTGATTCTCCTGTTTCATCCGACACTCATCCAAGAAACCGGGCAAGCCCGTGAGCCGCGCACCGATTTACGCGACACAAATGTTTCCAAAAGTATCTTGACGTCAAGATAAATTCTATCTCATTTGGCCGCCCTTGACCACCTTCTGACGGTGGCCTGTCGGTGAACTGAGAATCGGGTTTTCCCCAAGCGAGCGTCCGGACAACTCCAGCGCGGAGCGGCGTCGAAGAACCCTAATCTGGAGTCATCTCAACAGCAGCGAGCAAGGAGCTCTCATGGACCCGTTCACACTCGGAGCCGGATTCGGATTCGGCGCACTCCTCGTGGGCATCATCTTCGCCGTCATCTGCCGTTCCCTAGCCGACGAGAAGGGCCGCTCCTCCGGATGGTGGGGGCTGTGGGGCTTCCTGACCACTTTCATCGCCCTCATCGTCCTCATCCTCCTCCCACAGCGGTCCCAAGTCTGACCTCCCCCGCCGAGGTGGGAACGCGTCAACCCCTCACCCTCGCCGAGGTGGGCCGTCGTCCCGCAACTGTCACCGTCTGAGGACGGTGACAGTTTCCACGTGTGAGGTGAGTGGGAACAGGTCGAAGCCGGAGAGGCTGTCAATGGCGAATCCACCGTTGACCAGGACCGCGAGGTCCCGAGCCAGGGTGGCGGCGTCGCAGGAGACGTAGACGATCGTTGTCGCGCTCGATTCGATGAGTGCCCTGGTGACGGCTTTACCGGCGCCGGCACGCGGCGGGTCGAGGATGATGACGTCTGAGTTCGGGATCTTCGCCCGATCTGCCCGGGACGCATCGAAGTTCGCGGTGAGGCCCTTCGCGTTGACTTTTGCGTTCTCGATGGCGGACTTCGCACCTTCGACCCCATAGAGTCGTGCACCGGTGGCGGTGGCGGCACTGATTCCCAACAGCCCGACACCACAGTAGAGATCCGTGATCATCTGCGTCTGGTCGCTGAGAGCGGAGTTGACCTTCTTACTCAGCAGCCCCGGAGCCTGTTCGTGGACCTGCCAGAATCCGTCGGCCGCGACCCGGTAGTCACGCCCGGAGACCGTTTCGATCAGCTGGTCCTCTCCCCTGACCACGGCCAGCTTCGAGTGTCCGCCCTTCGTTCCGGCTCCCTTGCGGCCGGTGCCGTTTCGCGCGTCTGCGAGAACTGACCACTGCGAGGGCAGGATCTGCGCCAGCTCGGAGAGCACGGAGGGATCACAGTCACCGCGCACGATGGCGGCTCCACGATCACCGGCCCAAGCGAACTCAAGTCGATCGGCACCGGGCAGGCGCAGTGAGGACAGGGCCACCTCGGCGATGGCAGACGTTGCCAGTGGAGCGGCGGTCAGCGGCACGATGTCGTGGGAGCGCGGTGCCAGCATGCCGAGGCGACCGTTGCCGTCGACGGCCAGCTGCACGCGGGTCCGCCAGTTCAGGCCGGTGGTCTCCCCCGGTGCGGCCGCCACCTCGACGCTGCGGTCGATGTGGCCGATCCGGGAGAGCTGATCGCGGAGGACTTCGGCCTTGAGCTCACGACTGTGGGCGAGGTCGACATGGGCGAACTCCATCCCGCCGAAGAGCGCCCCGGCGTCGGCGCCTTCTGTGAGGAACTGCGAGCGACGGTCATCGACTCGGAATTCCGAGGCGTCGAGGACCTCGGTGACATCGGCGCGCAGGAACTTCGCCTTCGGCCCGGCTTCGGTGCGAGCACGCACTGTCTCCCCCGGGATGGCTCCGGTGACGAAGACGACCTGCCCTTCGTGGCGCGCGATGCTGCTGCCGCCGGCGGCCGGGCTCTCGATGTGAAGGGTCAGATCCATGGCCGGTATCGCTTCGGCTGAAGGTGCGCTCATCGGTGTTCAAGCCTGTCTGTACAGTGGATTGTCGTTGTCGGGTCCATCGCCGTCGTACTGCCGGGAGAAGGAACGCAACCGCCAGGGCACGGAGACCACGACGACGTTGGGGACCAGCAGCAGACGAGTGCGCAGCTTCAAGGCTACTTGGTTGTGCAGGATGTGTTCCCACCAGCGCCCGACGATGAACTGGGGAATGTAGACGATGACAAGGTCACGCGGTGATCGGCGGCGGATCGCGAGCACATGTGCCAGCAGCGGCCGGAGGAGCTCCCGATAGGGTGAGTCGAGGACCGTCAGCGGCACGGGCAGCGCCATCTCGTTCCACTGCCGCTGCAGCGCGCCAGCCGACTCCTCGTCGACGGCGACGGTGATCGCCTCGAGCTGACTCGACCGTGCCACCCGCGCATACGACAGAGCTCGCAGCGTCGGTTTGTTGATCTCATTGACGACGACGATCGCGTGGGTGTTCGACGGGATCGTGCGGGAGCCCCCGTCCGCTTCAGGGGCCAGTTCCCGGGCAACGCGAGAGTAGTGACGATGGATTGCGCCCATGATCAGAAACAGTCCGGCCATCGCAGCGACTGCCAGCCAGGCACCGGCGAGGAATTTGGAGACGATGACGACGAGCAGCACACCCGAGGCGATGATGCACCCGGCCCCGTTGACGAGGCGGTTGAAGTGCATTCGCACCCGCGCCTTCGAGTCGATGACCAGTCGCAGACGCTTGTTCCAATGCAGGACCATGCCCGCTTGACCGACGACGAAGCTGGCGAAGACACCGACGAGATAGAGCTGAATCAGCGTCGTCGCCGAGGCCCGCGTTGCGATGACGAGCAGGATAGCGGCGAAGGCCAAGAGCAGGATGCCGTTCGAGAACGTCAGCCGATCGCCCTTCGTCGCCAGCTGCCTGGGCAGGAATCCGTCGCGTGCCAGTCGAGAAGCGAGACCGGGAAATCCTTCGACCGCGGTGTTCGCGGCCACGATGAGCACGAGCGCCGCGACGAGCACAACGAGGTAGAACATCACGGGTGCATTGTCGAAGATGGCATCGGCCAGCTGCGCGAGCACCGGTTCCTGTTCGTATTCGGCGCTGACCGCACTGCCGTCGGGTCGCATCAGGTAGAGGTGCGGATCGTCGACGTATTTGACCCCGGTCACCGACGCCAGATAGGTCAGACCGGTGAGCATCAGGGCCGCCAGCAGGCCGGAGAGCAGCAGGGTGTTGCCGGCGTTCTTGCCGCGCGGCTTCTTGAATGCGGGCACCGCTGTGGCCACTGTCTGCACACCGGCCAGTGCCACCGAACCCGAGGAGAAGGCGCGCAGGACGATGAGGACCGTCGCCAGCCCGAGCGTGGCTTCGTTGTTGATTCCGGTGTGGACAACGGTGTAGTCGGCCGTCTCCGCCTGCGGGAGGTCTCCGGCGCCGACCCGCAGCAGGCCCACCAACATGGTGAGGAATACAGCACCGAGGAACAGGTAGGTCGGGACGGCAAGCAGCACCGGGGTGGCGCGTGAACCACGCAGTCCGGCCAGGGTGATGAGCAGAATCCCGATGATCGCCACGGCGACACGGTATGGGGCCAGAAGTGGGAAGGCCGTGGTGATGTAGGCGGCGAAGACCGTCATCGACACGGCCAGGGTCAGCACATAGTCAACCAGCAGGGCCGCGGCGACGACCAGACCGGCACGGGGCCCGAGGTTCTTCGACGCGACCTCGTAGTCGCCGCCGCCCGAGGGGTAGGCCTTGACGTTGATGCGGTAGCAGGCGACGATCACCAAGATCACCGCGCCGACGGCTACACCGATCCAGGGCGCCACAGTCAGAGCGACAAGAGATGTCAGTGACAGCGCCAGCAGGATCTCGTCGGGGGCGTAGGCCACGGACGAGAGCATGTCGGAGGCGAAGACGGGCATTGCGATGCGCTTCTTCAGCGCAGGCGCACGCCTGTCCTCACTGCGGAAGGGCCGTCCAACGAGTAGTCTTTTGACGGCATCAGAAAAACTGCTGGCCACGGGCACTAATGGTAGATCAATGCGGAGAGGATTACCCATGCACTTCGTGATTATGGGCTGCGGCCGAGTCGGAGCGTCCTTGGCCAAAGCCCTCGATGCCAATGGGCACTCGGTGGCTGTAGTCGATCGCAACCCCGATGCGTTCCTCAAGCTCGGCAGGGAATTCAGCGGTTCCACTATCACCGGCATCGGGTTCGATCGTGAGACTCTCTCCCAGGCGAAGACGTCGGACGCCTACGCCTTCGCCGCCGTGTCCAGCGGAGACAATTCCAATATCCTTGCCGCGCGTGTCGCCCGGGAGACCTTCGGCGTGGTCAACGTCGCGGCCAGAATCTACGATCCCAACCGTGCCCAGGTGTTCGAACGACTGGGCATTCCGACCGTGCCCACAGTGAGGTGGACGGCCGACCAGGTGATGCGCAAACTCGTTCCGCAGGGATCCATCACCGAATTCCGCGAGCCCTCAGGCAGGCTCGTGCTCGCCGAAGTTCATCTCGATCCCGGCTGGGTGGCCAGGCCGATCAAGGAGATCGAGACCAGGACCAAGGCACGGGTCGCCTACGTCACCCGCCTATCCGAGGGCATCCTCGCTCACGAGGATCTGCTCCTCCAGGACGGGGATCTGGTCCATCTGATGTGCCCGGTGGACCGCCTCGGCGAGATCGAGAAGATCCTGGACCAGCCGGTGCGAGCAATGGAGGAAGAATGAGAGTCGTCATCGCGGGGGCCGGATCCGTCGGTCGGTCAGTGGCTCGGGAGCTCCTCGACAAGAAGCACGCCGTTCTGCTCATCGATCAGAGCAAGGAGGCTCTGGGCCATGAGCGCATACCGGGAGCCGAATGGCTGCTCTCGGATGCGTGCGAACTGGCGGGATTGGGTGAGGCCAAGCTCGAGGAGGCCGATGTCGTCGTGGCCGCGACCGGTGACGATAAGACCAATCTCGTTCTGTCTCTGCTGGCGAAGACGGAGTTCGGTGTGCCGCGCACCGTTTCGCGGGTGAACAACCCGAAGAACGAGTGGCTCTTCGACGAGAACTGGGGCGTCGACGTGGCAGTGTCGACACCACGACTGATGACCGCACTCGTCGAGGAAGCTGTCGAGGTCGGCGGCCTGGTGCATCTGATGAGCTTCGAACGCGGTCAGGCTGGTCTGATGGAGTTCACCGTTCATGAGTCGTCCGCGCTCGTCGCCTCACGGATCGGCGAAATCGCCTTCCCCCTGGACACGGTGCTCGTCGCGGTCATTCGCAACTCCCGGGCATTCGCGCCCAGCGCCGATGACGTGATCGAGGCCGGAGACGAGCTGTTCTTCCTCTCCTCACCGGATCAGGAAGGCGCGCTGCTCGAACTGCTGCAGGCTCCCGCTCGATGAGCTCACGCGTGATCGTCGCGGGTCACTCGAGGTCGGCTCAGCTCACTCGTGGTCGTCGCGGGTCTGAATCAGCTCGTAGACCGGATTGTGGGCCTTCAGCGCTCCGTCATGAGCACAGAAGCGTCCTTCGAGGACGATCAGTGCTCCGGGCCTGATTCCGCTGATCTCGCGGCGGCCCAGGAACTGTGCATGGACCTCCCCGGTCCCATCGGCAACCGTGATGTGCAGACGGGGGCTGTCGCCGCTGCATGACTGTGTCACTGCGCTGACGACACCGGCGATCCTCGACATCTTCCGAGCGGTCAGATCCTGCACGCTGATGACGCCGGGAATCTGGGACACCAGTCTCAGATCGGCCCGCGCCTCGGCGTCCCTGGACCCGAAGTCACGCACAAGGCGTGTGATGAGATCCAGCATGGAACTCAGCGGACCTCAGTGATTTCCGGACCGCGTTCGAACGGGTTGAACTCGTCCTTGTCCTCATCCTTGGTCTCAGAATCACCGTCGACCTGTGGCGCGGTGAGCACGATGAGCTCACGCGGAGCCATCGCCTCATGTCCTCTGTCGACGACGACGCCGCGGAAGAGTGCGCTGAGTTCGGATCGGATCTCTTCGTCGGTGACGGCCTTGCCGGAGAACACCGCGCGGACGAACCAGCGTGGACCGTCGACTCCGGCGAAGCGCATGGCACGTTTGCCCGGGCGACCGTCTTCGGTCTTGGCCGGAACCTCGACAGCAAGCTCCCTGCCCAGCGAGGTGTGCAGCTCCGAGGCTTCGCCGCCCTGTGAGGTCACTCCGGTCGCCAACTGTTTGCGAACGGTATTCCACAGTCCTTCCGAACGTGGGGTCGCGAAGGCCTGCAGCTGGATTCCCCCGCCTTCATGGATGAGTGTCACTGCCAGCACCCGCTGGGAGTCGTCGTCGGTGTCCAGGCGCACCTGCATGCCGTCGACGACCGGCACCTTGAGAGCACCCAAATCAAGCCGGTTGAGCTCAGGGAACTCCTCCGCGGCGTCGAACGGGCCCTTCTCGGAACGGTCGAAGGGAGCGGACTTCTCGAGCAGGGCCTCCTCGTCAAGTTCGTCGACGTCTTCGTCGTCTGTCGGGCCATCAGAGTCTTCGTCAGAAGTCGAGCCTGCAGACACGCTCGAGTCGGTCTCGTCCGAATCGGCTTCGGTTGAGTCTTCGGTATCGGTGACATCTGTCACACCGTCGTCGACGTCGTGTTCCTCATCGACGGTGTCGTCGATCTTCTCAGCGGAGGATTTCTTGGAGAATCGGGAGAACAGTCCCATGGTCGTTCACACCTCTTTCTCGGTCAGACCTGATTGCACTCCACCTGTGGAGCCGAAGCCCCCTGCCCCGCGATCGCTGTCGTCCAGCGATTCGACCAGAGTGAAGTCTGCTTGTTTGATTTCTTGGATGACGAGCTGGGCGATGCGGTCTCCGCGCGAGACGCGCAGAGGCGTCCGCGCATCGAGGTTGATCAGCGGCACCTTGATCTCACCCCGATAGCCGGCGTCGATCGTGCCCGGAGCATTGACTACGGTGACTCCGTGTCTGCTCGAGAGTCCCGATCGCGGATGGACGAATCCTGCGCAGCCGACTGGCAGGGCAACCGCGATCCCAGTGGGCACGACCTTCCGTTCAAACGGTTCGAGGACGAAGTCGATCGCCGAGCACAGGTCGGCGCCCGCATCGGTCGCGTGCGCGTAGGAGGGAGGAGCCATACCTGCATCAAGCAGTATGAGGTCAATCTTCAGGATTTCTGCCACAAAGAAGCACTCTAACGCCGAAGCCTGAGCGCTTCCAAAAAGTCCGTTATGGGAGAATGGCCTTATGACAACGACTCAACCCGAAACACGCGTGGTCTACACGGAGAAACTCGGTCCCTCCATCGGCATGTGGATTCTCATCGTGATCGCCGCGGCTTCGACCGCACTCATGGTCCTCCCAGTGTGGACGGCCGGCACCATCATCCTTCCAGTGATCAGCTTCGTCCTCTTGGCGTGGTGGCTGCGTTCGCTCGGGATCTCAATCATCGTCACCGAACGACAGCTCTTCGTCGGTGATGCGCATATCGATCGCCGATACGTCACCGATGCCACCGGCTACGACGCCGAAGATGCACGGACTGCCCGAGGAACGGGTCTCGACGCTCGGGCATTCCTCATGCTGCGTCCCTGGGCCAAGTGCGCTGTGCGGATCGACATTCACGATGAGAGCGACCCGACTCCCTACTGGCTGGTTTCGAGCAAACGTCCGATGGAGCTCGCCGCGGCCCTCAAGCCCTGACACTCACGCCAGCCCGAAGACTCACGCGGTGCGCAGTTTCCTCGACAGAGGAGCTGACGCACCGGGACTGAAACGGGCCGAGACACAGAAACGCGCCCCGACAAGGGCGCGTTCTTGTATCGTTCGACAGTCGCTTCAGCCAGCGCAGTCCGTGCAGATCGGGACTCCACCCTCTTCGCTCGCCAGCTGCGAGCGATGGCGAACCAGGAAGCATTCCATGCAGGTGAACTCGTCATTCTGCTTGGGCAGCACTCGAACGGAGAGCTCTTCGTTCGACAGGTCCGCGCCGGGAAGTTCGAACCCTTCGGCAACTGCTGTCTCGTCTTCGTCAATCTTGCTTGCCTGCGCCTGCGAGCGTGAAGCCTTCAGCTGTTCAATCGAATCGCTTTTGATTTCATCGTCTTGCTTACGAGGTGCGTCGTAATCTGTTGCCATATGGCTCATCGCTCTCTGTCGGGTGTGCTGAAGAGGATTTTCAACCCCTCTCGCCAAACGTGTCCCCAGCATTGTGCACTGTATGGTTGCGGTTGGCAAGATCAGATCGTCCATGTTCACAGTGATTCTCGTCACTGATGAGTCGCTTCGTGACAGCTCGCACATACGACTCTCGAAAAGCTCTGCGAGAATACATAAGTCGAATAGCGCCGATAGCATTTTTTCGGTGAATGAAACTGGGTTCGCCCCAAGTATGGGAGGCGGCCCGAGGAAGGACGGATACACGATGAGTGAATTCGCAAATCAACTCGATACCAGGATCGACGATGTCCGTCATCGCATTCATGAAGCCCGGTCTGCGGGGGACGACTACCTCGTCGAGACCCTGATCGACGACCTGCAGAATCTCTTGGAATTAGCCGATCGCAACGATGTGGACACCGGTCCGATCGCGGCGGTCATCACAGCAGAGACCGGAGCGATTCCGGTCATTCCCGCACCTGAAGAGTCCTGACTCCCGGAGAAGACTGACACCGAGAATCCCTCCCCTGCGCAACTGGCAGAGGAGGGATTTCTGTTGTCTGAAGAGCGCTCTGGTTCCCGAAGAGCGCTCGGGACGCTTGAGCTCAGGCTGGCCAGTTGGGTTCGGTCGCTCGTTCGATGCGTCCTCGGCAGCATTCGATGCTGCACGCGCCGCTGCCGGGAGTCAGCGCTGTGGAACCGGCAATGACAGGGGCAGCTGTCTGCTCACCGCGAAGCTGTGCGATTCTCTCCTCGACGAGGTCGACGAGCCCGGAGACGAACAGGGGATGAGTTCCGACTGTCGCAACGCGGGTGAATGCGAAGTCGAGTTCGGCAGCAGTCTCCTTCGCTTCGGTGTCGAGGTCGAAGGCAACTTCCATGTGATCGGAGATGAAGCCGATCGGCACGAGGACGACGCCGGTGACCCCGTCTTCGGAAAGCTCCCTCATCCGATCATTGACATCGGGTTCGAGCCACGGGACCTCTGGGGATCCCGAACGAGAGCAGTACACCAGCTCCGCCGGAAGTGCTTCGGATTCCGAGAGTCCCTCGAGGAGGTGGGCCATCAGCTCTTCGTGCTGCGCCTGGTAGCCGCTCGTCGCCACCGCAGAAGCGTCCTGCATGACGTTGGGAATGGAATGCGTGACGAACAGTATCCGATGCTTCCCAGCATCTAGAGCCCCGACCTGCTTCGCAAAGTCGACCAGCCCCTCCTTCAGAAGCAGAGCGCAGGCCTGGGCATACCCAGGGTGGTTGTAGAACTGTCGGATCTTGTCGATCGTGACTGTCGTGCCCTCGGCTGACAGTTCCTGGATCGTCTTGGCGAAGTCCTCCCGGTACTGACGGCACGATGAGTACGACGAGTACGCCGAAGTGTCGATGGACAGAAAACGTGTTCTTCCTGCCTCTGCCTCGGCACGGACCTCGTCTGTCAGGTACGGCTCCCAGTTGCGATTGCCCCAAATCAGTGGAGTATCAATTCCGCGGCGTTCGAGCTCTTCGCGCAATGCCTGCAGGAGCGCCTTGTTCTGATCGTTGATCGGCGACTTTCCGCCGAAGCCATAGTAGTGCTCACCGACTTCTTCGAGTCGCTCCTCCGGTATTCCGCGACCGGCGGTGACGTTTTTGAGGAAAGGGACGACTTCTTCTGGAGCCTCCGGTCCCCCGAAAGACATGAGGACGAGAGTGTCAATGGGTGCAGTCTTATTCACAGTTACTGATTTTACAGCCAGTAGAGATGCCGCCCCCGTTGTCCATACAGTGAGTCAGTTCCTCTCACCGTTCAGACCAGAGATCGGTTCATGGACCGATAGCCCTCTGGCCGTTGCCGATTGCGCGCTGACTGTTGCCGATGGCCCGCTGGCCGTTCGCGGTGGGCATTTCGCGACTCGCGCGCAAATCTGCCCAACACGCGGTGCCGAACGTGACACGATGCAGGGAGACGCGATAAAGGAGCTTAAGGCATGCGTGAACTGATCTTGAACGGAGTCGACGCCGACGGCACACATCTGCTGCTGAACGACGAAAACGGGCTGCAGTATCGATTGGCTCTCGACGAAGCTCTGTACGCCGCTGTCCGCAAGGACCGCACCACAGTCAAGCCCGAGACCCCTGTGCGCCCCCGGGACATCCAGGCGATGATCCGCGGCGGGATGAGCGCAGAGGAAGTCATTGCTTCCACAGGTGCCGATATCGAACAGGTCCGCACCTACGAGCGACCAGCCCTGGCCGAACGCGCACACACCGCGTACACCGCCAGCCAGCATCCGATCTATTCCGATCATGACCCCAATGGCGACCCGACTCCGCTGGTGGAGCTGTGCCAGACCCGTCTGGCGATGCGCGACGTCGACATCGAGACCATGGATTGGGATGCGTGGAAGCAGCAGGACGGCAACTGGTACATCCAGCTCAGCTTCACTGCCGCTGATCGGACTCGCACGGCCGGATGGAATTACTACCGCCGGTCACTGACACCCATCGACGACGAAGCGAAGTGGTTGGCAGATTCCGGTCCGACGGATACGGGCCCCATCCCGAACTACGGTACCGGCGCCGAACGACAGAAGAACACCGAGGAGATCGACACTCCGCCCGCTCCTCCGGCTTCATCCGAGCCCTCTCCCGCCGCCCGCGACCACCAGGCCGAGACCGGCCGGATCTTGGAGAATCTGCGCAAGCGGCGTCGCCATGAGGAAGAGGACGAACCCCGAGGTCGGCTCCGCGCCGTCACCGAGGACCCCGAGACCCACCCACAGGGTGCGCACACCGCACCGGGTCGGCCGGAGGACGCGACCGATGACGAGGTCTTCGCCTTCGAAGGTCCTTCGAGGCCGGACCCGGACGAACCTCAGGAACCGACCCAGGAGGTCGGCAGATTCGATGACGACAACCAGCTGTCTCTGCTCAATGAGCCTGGAGTCAGCGAAGATTCGAATCAGTACAAGGACCCTGAGTCGAAGGCGAAGTCGAAGAAGAACAGCCGCGCATCCATTCCCAGCTGGGACGAGATCATGTTCGGCTCGAAGCGCGACTGAGTTCGTCTCCCAACTCGACCAGTCGATCGCCCTCAGCGATCAGACTGCGATCGTGAGTGACCATCACAACGGCGTGTGAGTCCAGGCTCATCCGCAGATCAGCCACCAGCCGATGAGCCATCTCATCGTCGAGGTGAGCCGTCGGCTCGTCGAGGACGATCACTTCGGCCCCGCTCAGGATCGTCCTGGCCACGGCCAGCCGCTGACGCTGCCCGCCGGAGATGTCAGCACCGTGATCGCCGACCCACAGGTCCAGGCCAGCGGCATCTGCCCATTCGCCGAGGCCAGCGCGGGTCAGAGCCTCACACATCTCCTCTGTGGTGGGTGTGCCCGAACGTGCGATCGCGAGATTACCTCTCACCGTCGACCGGAAGATGTGCGCCTCCTGGGGACACCACGCAATCCTCCCTGCGAGGTCTGACGGTGCAAGGCTGAGCACATCCGTCTCGCGGCCTGCTTCGTCTTCGGCACGATAGCTGCCGGTCCACGGGTCGAGGAAGCGCAGGAGCACGCTCAGTGTCGTTGACTTGCCCGTCCCGCTGTCACCGTGGAGAACCGTCCACTGCCCCGTCCGAGCACGCAGATCCACGTCTTCAACGACGGGGCCGGCTTCCCATCCGACGCTCATGCTTTCCAAATTGAGGGCGGTGAAGGAGCTGCCAGCAGCACGCTCGCCCCCGTTGCTCGCCCACGTGCCGTTCTCGTTTGAGCTACAACGTTCCGACTGGGCCGGTGGCATTGCGGGGAGACGGTCGAGAACGACACCGAGGCTCGGCAGCGCACGGAATGCGAGCATCGACTGTGAGAAGACATCCGCGCACCCCAGCGCAATGAGAACGACGACGGCCCGGATCTCGGTCGGTGCCGATGAGGTCAAGGCGATGAGCACCGCGGCCCCGACCGTGCTCAGTTGCAGCCAGAGTTGGGCGATGCCGAGGTGGTGGGACGAGCGGCGCTGCACACGGCGCAGTTCCTGCTCTTCGCGGCCCAGTGCTGTCAGAACCGTGCCCACGCCGCGATTCGTTCGCAGGTCCGCTGTGGCATTCAACGCACGTGCCAGGACAGAGAGGATCCGGTTGCGTGCAGTTCGGACGCCGCGGGCCAGACCGCTCTCACTCCTGATCACGGCTGCCGGCAGCAGGATCAGGTTGAGGCCGCCGAGTATCAGGAACACCGGCAGCGACGCCGGGTCGAGGGCCCAGGCCGCGATGAGCACCGCGATGAAGACCAACGCCGAGGCGATTGGTGGGAACAGCGTCCGCGGAATCAGATCGCGAACATCATCGGCATCGGAGACCATGGTGCGCAGTGCGGCATCGGAGGTCAGCAGCTTCCGGTCCCCCATTCCGACCGCTTCGAAGTGCTCCCACAGACGGGAGCGCAGCCTGCCCAAGGAAGCGAATATCGCCGAGTGCAGTTTGAGGCGACTGAGATAGAGCAGCACGGACCGGCTCAGCCCGAAGAATCGCACCCCGACGATGGCGACGAGGAGAATCATGATGGGCGGCTGATAGGAGGCCTCGACGATGAGCCACGCGGAGACCGCGGTCAGTGCGATCGCGGCCAGACTCGAGGCACACGATGCGAGTAGCGCGATGATCATATTCGGTGTGAACAGAGGCATGCTCGAACGCAGGAGCGACCAACGGCGGCGAAGCTTCGCCCGCGGTTCTTCCGCTGCGAACTCACGGTTCGCCGCCGCCGTGTCTGTGCCCTGAGTCCCATCCTCCGATGACGGGACGGCAGGAACTTCCCCGCCCGCCGCAGACGCTGTCTCGGACACATTCGCAGAAGCAGGCTGGGCAACCATGCCCGAATCTGCGCTCCGAGCACGGGTGTGCGCAGTCGCCGAGTTGCGGAGTGCACTGCCGAGTTCATTAGGTCTGCTGGGCACGATCTCGTCCCCGGCCAGTGCGACGACACGGTCGTCATGGCTGGCCAGGATGACACGCACACGCGTGGCCGCCTCGGCGATCATGCCGATGATGATCTCCGAGTTCTCATCGTCGAGGTGGGCGGTCGGCTCATCGAGGACGAGGGCTGTCGCATCATCGTCGATCAGATGCTGGACACGGACGAAGGCGAGTCGACGAAGCTGACCTGGACTCAGTGCCGAGGTCGACAGGTGCGTGTCCACGGGCAGTCGGGCACGGCTCAGAGCGGCAGTCTGCAGATCATGTGGGAGACCGTAGACATCGAGTTCAGCCCCGATCGTCGCGCCGAAGAATCGTGGAGCCTGCGGGACGAACGCAACTCGGCGAGGTGCCACTGTGGTGCGGGCCTGGGCGGGCAGGTTGCCGGCCAGGGCCGAGAGAATCGTCGATTTTCCCGCGCCTGAGGGCCCTCGAACAGCGGTGATGCCCGGAGACTCCCGGAAATCACCGGACCACTCGATCGTCGTCCGATTCGGGTACACGACCCGGTGACGGACCTCCGTCGTCTCGTCATGGGCCTCGGAACTGGTCGCACTGTCCCGGTCTGGTCCTTCTGGTGGCTCGCTCTCGGTGCTCTCGATCAGCGCATGTGCCCGGGCTTGTGCCTCACGGCCGTTTTCGCTGGCGTGATAGCCGGCCCCCAGCTCACGCAGAGGGGTGAAGCACTCGGGTGCCAAGAGCAGGACGAAGAGACCGGAGCTCAGGTCCATGGTTCCCGAGACCAGTCGCAGGCCGATGACGACGGCGACCAAGGCCACGGAGATCGTAGCGATGAGTTCGAGGGCGAGGCTTGAAAGGAATGCGATGCGCAGCGTTGCCAGGTTGGCGCCGTGGTACTTCTCCCCCAGGGCTCGCAGCGTGCGCGCGTGATCCCTGGATCGGCCCAGGCCGATGAGCACGGGCAGGCCCTCGGCCAACTCGGCGAGGTGATCGGACAGGCGCTCGAGTGCCGTGGTGCTGGCCGCCGTCGATTCCTCGGTGAAGCGGCCGATGAGGATCATGAAGATCGGAACCAGCGGCAGACACAGGGCGATGATGACCGCCGAGAGGACGTCGGTGAAGACGATGCGCACAAGCAGCGTCACGGGAACCACCGCCGCCGCGGCCAGTGCCGGCACCACAGTTGTGAAGTAGTCGTCGAGGTCGTCGATACCACGAGTGACGGTGACTGCCGTGTTCATGCGAGGCTGACCGCGCCCGGTCAGCAGCGAGGAGAGGATCGAGGACCGCAGCCGCTGTTTGTTCACCGCTGCCAGCGACGTGCCCAGGCTGTGATCTGCCCAGAGGTTCACTCCGCGCAGTGCCGCTCCCAGCAGTCCCAGCACTGCCCAGACTGCGACAGGGCTCGTGCCGATGATCAAACGCACCAGAGCCTCGGCGATGAGCACGCTGCCGACGGCACGCGCCAGTGCACTGAACACGGAGAGGCAGAGTCCCCGCCGGCCACCCGGCAGATCGAGCAGGATCCGCAGTGGCGAGCTCATGATCTGATCGCGACCGGAACGCGGTGTGCCTCCGGGATGTGGGTCTCGGCGATCCGTCCCAGGAACATGCGGTAGCTGAAGATCTGGTAGGCGATGATGATCGGCAGGAAGACGGCGGTCACGACCAGCATCACCGTGAGGGTGTAGTCCGATGACGAGGCCGAGGCGATCGTCAGCGAGTTCGCCGAGTCCAGTGTTGAGGGCAGGACATTGGGATAGGCCCCGGCGAACACTGCGGCCAGTCCCGCCACGAGGTAGCTCCCGTGGAGGGCGAAGGCTCGCTTCTCTGCCCCGGAACGCACCGCGAGGTACGCTGCCACCAGCGCGATCACGGCGACGACGACTAAGGCAATGAGCCACGGACGTGCGGTGATGGAGAGCCCGAACCAGATGAGGAAGCCGATCGACCCCGGCAGCATCAGTCTCCGCGCCCACCGCTGAGCCTTCTCTCGGATGTCGCCCTGAGTCTTGAGCCCCAGGAAGATCAGACCGTGGACGAGGGCGAAGCCGACCCCTCCCAGGCCGCCCAGGACCGCGGGCCATCCCATCCAGGCGAAGGCTCCGCCGACGATGTCACCGTTGTCATTCAGCGGCAGCCCGCTGGAGGTGATGGCGAGCATGGCACCGATGAAGAACGCGATTCCAGCCGATCCCACGGCCATCGCCCAGGTCCAGAAGGACTTCCATGCCTGACTGTGCCCCTTGCCGCGATATTCGATGGCGACGGCGCGGAAGATCAATGCCAGCAGGCACAGCGTCAGCGGTATGTAGAGGGCGCTGAACAGTGAGGCATACCAATGTGGGAAGGCTGCGAATGTGGCCCCGGCCGCGGTGACCAGCCACACTTCGTTGCCGTCCCATGTCGGCCCGATCGTGTTGAGCAGCACCCGCTTCTGCCGTTCGGTACGGCTCAGCACCGGCATGAGCATCCCGACGCCGAGGTCGAAGCCGTCGAGGAACAGGTACCCCATCCACAGGACGATGATGAGGACGAACCAGATCGTGGCGAGAATTTCCATCGTGTCTTCTCCTCAGTACGCGAACGACAGGACGTCGTCTTCGTCGTTCGTGATCCGCGGGGTGTGGTTGGTCTTGGTCACCTCGGGCATCGCCGAGGCGACCCCTCCCCTGATGTAGACGATGAGCAGCCGCAGTTCGACGACCATGAGAATCCCGTAGACGAGCTGAGGCTGATCAAGGAGAACAGCAGCATCGCCGGCGTGAGTTGGGGCGACAGCGCTGCCTGGGTGAACATGTACACAGCGTCCTGTCGTGCGGGATTCGGCGCGACCACGAACGGCTGACGTCCCATCTCCGTGAAGATCCAGCCAGCGGAGTTCGCAATGAAAGGCGCTGTGATGGACAGGAGCGCCCCGCGCATCAGCCAGGCCGAGGCGGGGACGGTGCCCTTGCGCGTCAGCCACAGCGCCAGAGCGCTGACTCCCGCTGCGATCATGCCGAATCCGATCATGAGTCGAAAGCCCCAGTAGGTGACGATCATGATGGGCTGGTAGTCGATCTTCTCGCCGGAGTGCTGGCCGTAGCGCTCGTCCTCGGGCAGATGGGTGCCGTACTTCTCCTGGTAGTCAGGAAGCAGACTAGTCACACCGCGGACCGGAGTGTTGAAATCGCCGTTGGCGAGGAAAGACAACAGACCGGGGATCTCGAACACGTTCTCAACGCCATCACAGTCGTTCGAGGAGGGGTCTCCGATCGTGAGCACGGAGAACTCTGTTCCATCGTGGCAGGCGGCCTCGGCCGAGGCCATCTTCATGGGCTGTTGTTCGAACATGAGCTTTGACTGGATGTCGCCGGTGATCGCCACACCGGCGAAGGCGACGATGCCGACGACCGCGCCGATCCGCAGAGAACGGATCCAGACCTGGTGGTCGATGGCATCACGTCCGGGCACATCGGGCGCGGAGCCGACGACGACCTTTCCGTCGGGTCCGATGGTGTCAATACCGTCCTTGCGCCGGCGGTACAGGTGATACCAGGAGATTCCGAGCAGGAAGCTGCCACCGACAGCCAGCGCCCCGCACAGCGCGTGCGTGTAGGCTGCGATCGCCGTGTTGTTCGTCAGCACCGCCCAGACATCGGTCATCACCGGTGCACCGTCGACCATCTCGACGCCGACCGGATGCTGCATCCACGAGTTCGCGACGATGATGAAGTAGGCGGAGATCCATGACCCGATGACCGCGCACCAGAGGCTGCCCAAATGGACAGCACGAGGGAGTCTGCCCCAGCCGAAGATCCAGAGTCCGAGGAATGTCGACTCCAGGAAGAACGCGAGCAGCGCCTCCAGCGCCAGCGGCGCACCGAAGACGTCCCCGACGAAACGGGAATACTCACTCCAAGCCATACCGAACTGAAACTCTTGGACCAGGCCGGTCGCCACACCCATGATGAAGTTGATGAGGAAGAGCTTCCCGAAGAACTTGGTGCTGCGCAGGTACACCTCATTGCCCGTGCGGTGGTACATGGTCTGCAGAATCGCGACCAGCATGCCGAGGCCGAGAGTGAGTGGGACCATCCAGAAGTGATAGACAGTGGTGATGCCGAATTGCCAGCGCCCGATGAGAACCGGATCCAGGTCCATGGGTACTCCGTTCGTGGAAGACCAGATTTCTACAACACGTAGAATTCTACAACGCGTAGAAGATATTGCGGCAATATTTCGCCATCTAAGATCCTCCGTCCCAGAACGCGCGTCACTGCCCGTTTGCGCTCACCCTACTTCGCCGAGGTTTGCGTACGACCCCGATTCGACCGAATAGCGCACCAGCAGCGGCGACGAAGCGAATTGCGGTCGATCTCACATGGAATTCGACAGCTTGTAGAGTTAGACTGAAGTGGCAACAAGAACCATCACCTCGAAGGACAAGGACACCGTGGGAACACTGGGCGAACTCGAACGCAGCGTCATGGACGCCATCTGGGTACATGATGATGGGTTGAGCGCGGCCGAACTCCGCGACGTGCTGGCAGCACGCGATCTGGCACTGACCACCATCCACACCGTCCTCACTCGACTGGAGAAGAAGGGCTTCGTCACTCGCGATCGCAGCATCCGCCCGCACCGCTACCTCGCGGTGTCAACACGCGAAGACCATGTCGCAGAGCTGATGACCGAAGTTCTGTCACAGGCACCTGATCGCCAGGCCGTTCTCGCCCGCTTCCTGGGCACTGTGTCGGAGGCCGATACGAAGGCTCTGCGCAATCTGCTGGGACGCAATCACTCAACCAACTCCTGAAGCAGGTAGTTCCCGAGCATGAGCATCGTGGGATCCGTCCTCGCGGTACTTGCATTTCTCTTAGCGTGGCCGGTCCCGGCTGCGCTGTCTCGT
Organism: Brevibacterium sp. BDJS002; assembly: GCF_028201555.1. NCBI lineage: Bacteria > Bacillati > Actinomycetota > Actinomycetes > Micrococcales > Brevibacteriaceae > Brevibacterium > Brevibacterium sp. BDJS002. The sequence continues at coordinate 2,521,203 of NZ_CP116392.1, forward strand.
TTTCGCGGAGACCCTATCTCGAAAGTCATTCTGTGGCAGGCCGTGGGCCTTTCCGGTGGCCTCTCACTTATCGGTACGGCTTTGGCCTTCGCCGTGGCTCCGGACTCGCGCAGCCTGCCTGAGGGACTGTGGCAGCTCGCCAGAGGAGAGTCGCACACCACCCTCACGGTCTTCGGCTGGATCTTCCTCATCATCGCGGTGGCGCTCATCGCGCGCCTGCTGGGCTGTCTGGCGCTGACGTTCTACTCAGCGCGCAAGACTCGCGTTCGTCATGATGAGATCCTGCATCTGCTCAGCGAACCGTCTGCCACGTACCCGGATACGCGGATCATCACGACCGACGAGGTTGTGGCCTATTGTCTGCCGCAGGGACCGCGCAAAGGCACTGCGGTTCTCTCCACCGGTCTGCTCGAAGTCCTCAGCGAGGACGAGCGCACTGCTGTCATCGCCCACGAGCGAGCCCACCTGGATTTTCGCCACGACGTGCTGGTCATTCCCTTTGCCGCATGGCATCGCGCCCTGCCGTTCTTCTCGGCCACCGCGATCGGACTCAACTCCATCAATGGTCAGATTGAACTCATGGCCGATGACCAGGCGCGTGAACATGTCGATCCTGCGATTCTGGCCCAAGCGGTGTGTGAAGCAGCAGGCATCAGCCCGGAACACCGCAGCGACCTTTCGGTTCAGAGAATCGACCGACTTTCGCGTCCGCTGGACCCTGCGCGGATCCCGGTGCGTGTGACGTCGAGCCTCGTCGCACTGGGACTGCTGCTCGTCCCCAGTCTGCTGCTCTTCGCTCCGATCGCCGCCGGAATCTGAGCTGGACGGGAGCGCCGCCTAGCTGAACACCGTAGTTCAGCTGGCGGGGCCCCACCTCGTTCGGTTCAGCTGTCGATGCGCTCGGCGTCGAGGACAGCGGCCCCCGAGACGATGAATTCCTTGCGCGGGCCAACGGAGGAACCCATCAGGAGCTCGAAGGTGTTCTCCGCCGCTTCGGCATCGGCCATTGTGACCCGACGCAGTGTGCGCATACTCGGATCCATCGTCGTCTCCGCCAACTGGTCGGCATCCATCTCGCCGAGGCCCTTGTAGCGCTGAATGGGTTCCTTGTACGTCTTCTTCGACTTCTCCAGCTTCTTCAGCAGCGCTTGGAGCTCTGCCTCGCTGTAGGTGTAGATGACATCGTTCGGTGTTCCTCGCTTCGTGACCACTTCCACGCGGTGGAGCGGTGGAACGGCGGCGAACACTCGCCCCTGTTCGACCAGCGGCTTCATGTAGCGGAAGAACAGGGTCAGCAGCAGGGTACGGATGTGGGCACCGTCGACGTCGGCATCGGTCATGATGATGACACGCCCGTAGCGGGCGGCATCGATGTCGAAGCTGCGGCCGGACCCCGCCCCGATGACCTGAATCAGAGCGGCACATTCGACATTGGCCAACATGTCAGACAGAGATGCCTTCTGCACGTTGAGGATCTTGCCGCGGATCGGAAACAGCGCCTGATGGTCGGAGTTGCGAGCAGCTTTCGCCGTCCCCATCGCGGAGTCACCCTCGACGATGAACAGCTCCGTGTTCTCCACCCCGTTGTCACGGCAGTCGTAGAGCTTGGCAGGCAGAGACGATGCCTCGAGTGCCGTCTTGCGACGCTGATTCTCTTTGTGCGTGCGCGCCGAGATGCGCGATTTGAGTTCGGCGACGACCTTCTCCATGAGGACGGCCGCCTGCTGCTTCTCTGCGCGTTTGGTCGAGGACAGTATGTCGCCCAGCTGCCTCTCGACCGTCTTCGCCACGATCTGCCTCACCGCAGCCGTACCCAGGACTTCCTTGGTCTGTCCTTCGAACTGAGGTTCTGCCAACTGCACCGTGACCACGGCGGTCAGCCCAGCCAGGACGTCGTCCTTTTCGAGTTTGTCCTTGCCCAGTTTGAGCTTGCGGGCATTGGCTTCAACGGCCTTGCGCATCGCTTTCAGACTGGCCTGTTCGAAGCCGGACAAGTGCGTTCCGCCGTGCGGAGTGGACACAACATTGACGAAGGACTTCACCTTCGTGTCGTAGCCGGTCCCCCACCGCAGAGCGATGTCGACACCGACCTCGCGTTCAACCTCCTTCGAGACCAGATGGCCCGAGGAATCGAGCACCGGAACTGTCTCACTGAATTTCCCGGTGTCCTGCAGACGCCAGGTGTCCGTCATCGGCGGATCGATCGACAGGTGGTCGACGAATTCGGTGATGCCGCCGTCGAAGCGGAAGACCTCGAGTCGTTCGGCGATGACTTCACCGGTCTCGTCACGTGCGACTCCACGGCGGTCTTCGATCCGCAGCTCGAGACCGGGGACGAGGAATGCCGTCTGACGAGCGCGCTCGACGAGATGCTGGTAGTCGAACTGAGCTTTGGACAGGAAGATCTGCGGATCGGCCCAGTATTGGACGCGGGTTCCGGTGACTCCCTTCTTCGCCTTGCGGACGACGTCGAGCCCGGTCGGCTCGTGGAATTCTTCGAACGGATTGTCTGGCCCCGGCTGACCGGACGAGTCATCGAATCGTCCCGGCACTCCGCGACGGAAGGACATCTTGTGAACCTTCGACCCTCGGGTGACTTCGACATCGAGGCGAGCAGAGAGCGCATTGACGACTGAGGCGCCGACTCCGTGCAGGCCGCCGGATGCGGCATATGAGCTGCCGCCGAACTTGCCTCCGGCGTGGAGCTTGGTCAGGACAACCTCGACGCCGGTCAAACCGGTCTTGGGCTCAATGTCCACGGGGATGCCACGGCCGCTGTCTGTGACAGCCACCGAACCATCTGGTTCCAGTTCGATGAGGATCGATTTGCCGAAACCACCCAGAGCCTCATCAACAGCGTTGTCGATGATCTCCCACAGGCAGTGCATCAGCCCTCGGGAATCAGTGGTCCCGATGTACATGCCCGGACGCTTGCGAACCGCTTCGAGACCCGACAAGACGGACAGATGCCTGGCGCCGTAACTTTCCTCTTCCACACGTTTCCTCTCGTTCGATTAAATTCTAATCGCTCAGTCGACTCTGTCCCGGCCATTGCGAGCCGTGTCTCGCTTCGATTCTGCCGAATCCTCCTGCGCAAAGCATCTTTGCTGGAACAATGGCACTATGTCTCCACGTCGCAGCCTCGCAGTCCCCCTGGTGTGTGCAGCACTCGCCTTTCCCACCCTCACCTCGTGCGGACCGGAGCCGCAGGAAGATGCGGCCGCCTCCACCTCAGCCCCCTCCGCTTCGGCCGCACCCGAGGGAACGGAGCGTTCTGCGAGTGCTGAGACACAGAAGACCCCGACCACGGAGCCTGCCGTCGATCTCAGCGGACGGACAATCGCCATTGATCCCGGCCATAATGGAGGCAATGCCTCACACCCGAGCGAGATCGCGAGCCCGGTGCCGGATGGTCGCGGTGGAACCAAGGCCTGCAACACCACAGGTACCTCGACGAACTCCGACTTTCCCGAAACCGACTTCAACTGGGGAGTCGCTCAGAAGCTCGAGAAGGATCTCGAAGACGCCGGAGCGAAGGTGGTGATGAGTCGCGATGACAATGATGGCGTTGGCCCCTGCGTCGATGAGCGCGGCACGTTCGCCGATGATGCCGACCTCATGGTCAGCATCCATGCCAACGGAAGCGAATCGTCCACGACAAAGGGCTTTCATGTCATTGTGGCCGAACCAGGCAGTTCGGATACCGTCGAGGACGACTCGAACCGTCTTGCCGATGCCATGAGCAAGGCTTTTTCCGGCCCCTTCACACCCAACAGCGCCTATGGAAAGGACGCGATCAGTCGGCGTCCGGACCTGGCTGGGCTCAACAACGCCTCCGTGCCTGCTGTCATCGTCGAGTGCGGCGAGATGCGCAACCCAGACGAAGCCAAGTCCATGGAATCGAAATCCGGTCAGCAGAAATATGCTGACGCTCTGATGGACGGCATCGTCGACTGGTACTGAACCTCATCGCGACCAGAGGACTCCCTGAAAGGCAAGACGACGTCTCAAAGAGAGACGTCCCTGAACAGAGAGATCGCCTGCGGTCGCGAGAATTCGCGTCCGCAGGCGATCGTTGTCACCGGCTCAGAGCCAGAGTGCAGCCCAGGCTGTCGGCAGCCGACTCAGTCGAGGTAATCGCGCAGAACCTGTGAGCGTGAGGGGTGCCGCAGCTTCGCCATGGTCTTCGACTCTATCTGGCGGATGCGCTCACGCGTGACGCCGTAGACCTTGCCGATCTCGTCTAAAGTCTTCGGCTGGCCGTCGTTGAGTCCGAAGCGCATCGACACGACTCCGGCCTCACGCTCGGACAAGGTGTCGAGAACCGAGTGGAGCTGTTCCTGCAGCAGCGTGAAGCTGACCGAGTCCGACGGGACGACGGCCTCGGAGTCTTCGATGAGGTCACCGAACTCAGAGTCACCGTCTTCGCCGAGCGGAGTGTGCAGAGAGATCGGCTCGCGACCGTACTTCTGAACCTCCACGACACGCTCAGGTGTCATGTCAAGTTCCTTGGCGAGCTCTTCTGGGCTTGGTTCCCGTCCGAGATCCTGCAGCATCTGGCGCTGGACGCGAGCAAGCTTGTTGATGACCTCGACCATGTGCACCGGAATGCGAATGGTACGAGCCTGATCGGCCATGGCGCGGGTGATGGCCTGACGAATCCACCACGTGGCGTAGGTCGAGAACTTGAATCCCTTCGTGTAGTCGAACTTCTCGACTGCACGAATGAGGCCCAGGTTGCCTTCCTGGATCAGGTCGAGGAAGAGCATTCCACGACCGGTGTAGCGCTTGGCCAGCGAGACCACGAGACGCAGGTTGGCCTCGAGGAGGTGGTTCTTCGCGATGCGGCCGTCGTGGATGATCCACTTGTAGTCCATGGATTCGCGCGGTTCGGTGATGCCACCGGCGTCGAGCAGATGCTCGGCATACATGCCGGCTTCGATGCGCTTGGCCAGATCGACCTCTTCGGCCGCGTTGAGCAGTGCGACCTTGCCGATCTGCTTGAGGTAGTCCTTGACCGGGTCAGCGGTGGCGCCGGCAGACACGACCTGCTGTGCTGGCGCATCCTCTTCGTCGGCATCGGAGACGATGAAGCCGCCTGCTTCGGTGACCGCGGCGTTCTTCTCCTTCTCTTCGGAGTTCTTCGTCTCAGTCGCCTCGGCGGGGCTCTGTTCGGTTCCGAGTGTGTCGGTTGCCGGCTCGACGGTCTCGCCCGCTTCGAGCACATCGTCGGACTTCTTCTTCGCGCCGCCGGCCTTGGTGGTCTTCGCAGCAGTCTTCTTCGCCACGGTGGTCTTTGCTCCGGTGGTCTTCGCCACCTTGGCTGCCGTCGATTTCGTGGCAGCAGTTTTGGCCGTCGCCGTCTTGCGGGCGGCGGTGGTCTGCTTGGTCCCGGTCGCCGCGGCGGTCGCTGAAGCCGATGTCTTCGTCGTCTTCTTGGCTCCCTTCGACGCCGCAGTGGTCTTGGATCCAGCGGTGGAGGTCTTGGCGGCCGTTTCCTCCGACTTTTCCGTCACCGTCGTGGATTCCTTGTCGACTCTCGGCACGTGTTCACCTTTCGCGAGCGTTGAAACTTCTCGAATGCACCAGGACATTACTAAGACCCATGTCAAGAGGTCCGAGGATCGGGCCCGAGGGGAACACATAGTTCGCCCATGATGCTATGACAGGGTCAACACCCAATTTTCGCACGATATTCCCGGCTTTGCGAATTGAGCCCGGGACGGTGAGTCGAGGGTGTGTCACGGCCTCATCCGGGGCCGCGACGCACCGGCATCAGCCACCGTGGGAGATACCCATGTTGAACGGCGTTGATGATCAGTGTAGCCATCGAATGATCAGCATCGAGGTCAAGCCCGGCCTGGGCGTAGTGCTCTGCCATCGTCGACCCTCCCAACGACCATTCGAACCATGCGATCACAGCATAGGCGGTGGCCCGGACATCCGGGTGGCCCAGAGGGATGTAGGCCTCGAGGAACTCGATGCCCAACTGAACATCGCTTGGCTTCGGAGCGCGATCGGACAGGCCCACCATGTGCTGGGCAGCCTGCGGGGATCTTCCATATCGCTGTGCGCGACGGTGCAGCTGCCCGGGACCGCATTTCTTCAGATCAGAGCGTGAGAAGTTCGGGTGGTCGAAGCTGAGGATCATCTCGAGTGCGTCCCGAGACCACTTCTCCCCCAGAATCGCATCGATGGCCATGACCGTCTGCAGCGTCATCAGCTCTGTGAGGGCGGCTCGGTCGATGGGGTCGTCTCCCTCGCTCAGGCGGACCAGCCGCGGATAGACCTCGGAGATGATGTCGAAACCCTCGCCGATGGTCAGCCGGGTGTCTGCGCAGTCTCTGCGGCTGTCTTGGAACTCCGCTGCTGAAACGGGCCTGGCCACGAGCTCCTTCGCTGATGCCGCGGGCGCTGAGCCGCCGGCGATGAGTTCGGTGGCGCAGGCCGAGGTCGCTGCGGCCTCAAGCAGGGTGCTGGTCAGCCCATCGCCATCGATGCGACCGAATCTCTCCTCACTCACCCACCACGCGCCCAGAGTGTCGATGCCTCGGTCCCCCAGCGCCATGGCAATCTCGTCGATGGCGGCCCGAATGAGATCCCGGCGAACGTATGAGTACTCGTCGCCGTTGTCCCCGCCTTGCGCAGGATCTGTGTCCGGCCTCCGCCCTGCCCCGGGCAGATCGCGCTGATATTCCGAGTCGTAGAGGGCCAGGAACACTCCCGAGGCGGCGCAGGCTCCGGCGATGAGATCGCTGTACCACTGCCCGCCCTCGGCAACGATGTGCGCGGCCGTCTCCAGGTCGAAGTCGACGCGCAGCGTCGTGGCACATGACTGACCGCCGTCTTCGTCGGTTCCCACGATGATGGCCACAAGGCTCTCGCGTGGAATGTAGCCGAGCGTATGGGGCACGATTCCGATGATGTCTTCTGCTGTCTTCGCTGTCGTCTGCATGGGATCACTTCAGCTTCTCCTCTGCCGGAATGACCAGGGTTGATCAGATGCCTGTGGATTCGCTCGAAGCATCCACAGGCCGAGAGCACATGAGTCCGGTCCGCTGTCCCCACGCTGTGACACCCGGAATTGCCACCGAGGCACATCTGGCATACAAGTGAGGGGTGGCGAAACGACGGATATACACAGCACCCGGCTCACAAGTCGTCGATATCTCGACCGGCACTGCGCGGCTGGAGAAGGTCGACGGTGAGGTCGACAGCTACGTCCTTCATGTCAACGGTGTGCCGTCTTCGTCGATCACTCTGAGTGAGCCGACTCGTCTGGACTTCGAATATCTGGATTGGATGTCGCGGATCATCGACGTCCAGTTCGCACCGGGACCGCTGCGAGCGGTCCACATCGGGGCCGCCGGATGCGCCCTCGCTCGTGCCCTCCATGCACAGCGCCCGGGGTCGAAGCAGACGGCAATCGACATCGACCCGGTTCTCCTCGACTATTCGCGCGACTGGTTTGATCTGCCGCGCTCCCCCGCGCTTGCACTGCGCGCCGGCGACGGTGCCCTCGAAGTTGAGAAGTTCCGGCCCGACACCCTTGATGTGCTCATCCGTGATGCCTTCGATCACGACTCTGTGCCCCCGACGCTGCAGACTTCGGAGTTCTTCACCACCAGCGCACGAATCCTCAAGGACACGGGGGTCTATATCGCCAACGTCCCCGACTCCGGCGACCATCGGGTCCTCCGGGCCGAGCTTGAGCTGCTGTACTCTGCCTTCGACCACGTTGCTGCGGCCGCCGAACCGGGGATTCTCAAGGGCCGTCGACGCGGCAATGTGGTCGTCATCGCTTCGGCTTCTCCACTGGAAGTGCCCGAACTCGACAGGAGTCTGCGGACCGCCGCGACCATGGCGACGTTCCTTTCCGGGCACAGTCTGAAGTCGCGGCTGGGCCTGTGACGGAACACACCAGCATTGTTTCAGTGCTTCCAACTACTCCCGGTGGGAAAAGTTCGGCATAATGGAATGCCGATTGGGAAGGTGAGATGACCGAGACTTCAGAAATACGCGTCGAGCAGGTCAAGCTTGACGAGCTCTATGCACGACTCGACGAATTGCGAGATGAGGCCACGGCCCGACTGGGCAAGGTGAGGATCTCCGAGGTCGGCGGCAATCATCAGCACCGGAGTGAGCGCGATGCGTTCGCAACTCTGTATGAGGACCAGCTGATCCGCCTCAACAGCGCTGAGGACGGCCTGTGCTTCGGCCGTCTCGATCTCAGATCGGACGCGGAGCCCAGCTATATCGGACGGATCGGGCTCACCGACGCCAACCGTCAGCAGATCCTCATCGACTGGCGTGCTCCGGCCTCGGAGCGCTTCTACCAGTCGACTGCTGCCAATCCGGCCGGTGTCATCCGGCGTCGCCATCTGGTGACGAAGAACCGCACGGTCACCGACCTCGAGGACGATGTGCTCGACATCGAGGCCCTCGATGATGATGAACGGTCGAATCTGCAGGGCGAGGGCGCGCTGATCGCGGCCCTGACCAATCACCGCACCGGTCGCATGGGCGATATCGTCGCAACCATTCAGGCCGAGCAGGACGCCATCATCCGCCAGCCGCTGCAGGGTGTGCTCGTCGTCCAAGGCGGACCGGGAACAGGGAAGACGGCGGTGGCACTCCACCGTGCGGCCTTCCTCCTCTACCGTCACCGGGAGCGCATCGCGAAATCGGGTGTGCTGCTGGTCGGCCCCTCGGCGGTGTTCCTCAAGTACATCGAGAAGGTCCTGCCCAGCCTCGGCGAAACGGGTGCCCTTCTGCTCACCCCCGGACAGCTCTACCCCGGTCTCGAGACCGAGCTGAGCGATGACACGGATGTCGCGGTGATCAAGGGGCGATCCGAGATGGCCACGGTGCTGAGGAATCACATCGCCAACTACGAGCGGATCCCCGAGCAGGACGAAGAGCTGCGAGTCGGCTCGCACACCATCTGGCTGCGTCGCCGCGACGTGCGCGGGGCCCGCGATCGAGCCCGTCGCAGCGGGGACGCTCACAATGCCGCCCGCAACGGCTTCGTCTCCGGTCTGCTCAAGACCCTCGCAGAGGATCTGGCACGGCAGATGGGCCTCGACGGTGCAGGTGAGCGACTGCCGGAGCTGATGGACGAACTGCGTTCGAGCGTGGACGTGCGCCGGGCTCTCAATCTCGCCTGGTTCCCCATCAGTCCCGCTGCGGCTCTGCGTGCGTTGCTGTCCAAGCCGCACAAGCTGCAGGCCGCCGCCGAGCGACTGCTGTCCCCCGAAGACCAGCAGAGACTGATCCGCCCTGCGAACGCAGAGCTGACCATCGAGGACGTTCCTCTCCTCGACGAGCTCGCGGAGCTGCTCGGCAGCAGCCCGCAGCAGACTGCCGCGCGCGATGAATCGGCTCGGGAATACGCCGAGGCGGTCCTCGACATGACGGACACCTCGGCTCTCATCGATGCGGAGACACTGGCTGCCCGATGGGAGGAGGAAGGCCCGACAGTCACGTTGGCCGAGCGTGCGCTCGACGATCGCGAATGGACCTACGGCCACCTCGTCGTCGACGAGGCTCAGGAACTCTCCCCCATGCAGTGGCGGGTGCTCTTCCGTCGAGTTCCGTCGAAGTCCGCGACCGTCGTGGGTGACCTGGCTCAGTCCTCGCACGTGGACAACACCCGGACTTGGAATTCCATCCTGTCCGAGTTCGTCGGCGATCGCTACAGCCTGCAGGTGCTCACCGTCTCCTACCGAACTCCGCAGTCGGTCATGGACCTGGCTAACCGCTACCTGCATCGCCATTTCCCGCAGCTCGAACTCGTCGAATCGGTTCGCCAGGGCGGTCCCGACCCACGAATGGACTCGTTCTCCTCGACGCAGGAGACACTCGCGGCACTCGTTCCCACTGTCAGGGATGAGGTCGAGACCGTCGGCGGCGGCAAGATCGCCGTGATCGCTGCGCGCGATCTCATCGATTCCGTCGCCGAGGTGCTGGCCGGCTTCGACATCGGCCGTTCAGTCACCGGCCTCGACCATCAGATCGCGGTCATCACCGCTCAGCAGGCGAAGGGCCTGGAATTCGATTCCGTGGTCATCGTCGAACCCGGTCTGATCGCTCCCGAGGGGCACGAAGACGGGGTCGGAGCGCTCTATGTGTCGTTGACCCGTACGACGGATAGGCTGCGGATCTTGGCTTCTGCCCCGACCGAGCTGTCAGAGCTCATCGCAGACTGAGGCAGGCTGACCTCCCGGTCTCTCAGCACGCCTGAGAGAAGACGAACAGAGGGCGCATCGGAATCATTCCCGATGCGCCCTCTGTCGTCGTGGAGCAAGTCTCACGGAGAAATTAAAGGGCCGCTTGACGGTTCGGCTTCCCCTCCGAACCGCAAGCGGCCGCGCGCCGAAGCGCGCACTGTCAATATTACACAAGAATCGGTGCGCTGGACTACTCCGCTCACAGAATTCTGTCGGTGATTTTCTCAGGCTTGGAAATCTTCGGGAATTGCCTGCCTGGCATCGCCCGATTTCAATGCGGCGTCGGCACGCAGCGAGTCGATCGCCGCCTCGAAGTCTTCGAGGGAGTCGAAGCCCTGGTAGACGCTGGCGAATCTCAGGTAGGCGACCTGGTCGAGTTCGCGCAGCGGTTCGAGGATGCTCAGACCCACCTCGTCGGCATCGATCTCGGCGATCCCTTTGGACCGAATGTCTTCTTCGACCTTCTGCGCGAGCTTCGCCAGGTCGTCGTCATTGACCGGACGCCCCTGGCAGGCCTTGCGCACACCCGACATGATCTTCTGTCGGGAGAACTCCTCGGTCACACCGGAACGCTTGATCACCGAGAGGCTGGTCGCCTCCATGGTCGTGAAGCGGCGCCCGCAATGACGGCACTGCCGGCGACGCCGGATCGCGGCGCCGTCTTCGCTGGTCCGCGAATCGACGACTCGGGAATCTGATTCACGACAGAACGGACAACGCATATCTACTCCTCGAACCGGATGCTGACGGCGCGACCGTGGGCGGGCAGCTGTTCACTGTCGGCCAGCACCTCGATGTGGTCGGCGACCTCGGCCAGTGCCGAACGGTCATAGTCGATGACCTGGCTGACCTTGATGAATGAGTGCACTCCGAGGCCGGAGCCGTGTGCCGCGGTTCCCATGGTGGGCAGGACGTGGTTCGAGCCTGCGCAGTAGTCGCCCAGGGACACCGGGGACCAATCTCCGACGAACACCGCTCCCCCGTTGGTGATGCGGGCAGCGACGGTATCAGCCTCGGCGGTGTGGACCTCGACGTGCTCCCCGGCGTAGCCGTTGACGACATCGATTCCTGCGTCGATATCGTCGACGAGGACGATGGCGGACTGCTGACCCGACAGTGCGGTGTTGATCCGCGCTTCGTGTGCGGCGGCCGGGACCTGGGTGAGCAGTTCTACCTGGACCCGTTCGGAGAGTTCGGTCGAGTCCGTAACGAGAACGGAGGCCGCCAGTTCGTCGTGTTCGGCTTGGCTGATGAGATCGGCGGCGACGAAGGCCGGATCGGCGTTCGCGTCTGCGAGGATGATGATTTCGGTGGGTCCGGCCACGGCGTCGATGCCGACCTGGGATCGCATGAGCGATTTGGCGGCGGCGACGTAGGCGTTGCCCGGACCGGTGATGAGGTCGACGGGGTCGAGCTGCTCCTCATCATCGAGGCCGTAGGCCAGCGCTCCGATGGCTTGGGCACCGCCCATGGCCCAGACCTCGTCGACGCCGAGGATGTGGGCTGTGGCGAGCACCGTGGGGTGGGGCAGTCCGTTGCTCTGCGGTGGGCTGGCGATAGCCAGTGAGGCTGACCCTGCAGCCTGTGCCGGCACGACGTTCATCACGACGGTCGATGGGTAGACTGCCAGCCCGCCGGGAACATAGAGACCGACTCGTTCGATCGGCAGGTGCCGTGTCGTCACGTGCGCACCGGAGGCCAACTGTGTGCGGACGTCTGTGGGTCGCTGGTCCGCAGCAACCTTCCTGGCTCGGGAGATCGATTCGACCAGGGCAGCCTTGACCGAGGGGTCCAGTTCGGCTTCGGCGCGTTCCAGTTCGGAGGCGGGCACACGCAGCGACTCAAGGGTGACCGAGTCGAACCTCTCGGTGAATTCCTTCACGGCACGGGTTCCCCCAGCCTGTACCTGAGCCAGGAGCTCGGCGACTCGTCGTTCGATGTCGGCATGCGTCTCGGCGGCACGAGGCAGTCTCTGCTTGAGGAATCGCTTGTTCAGTCTCTCGCCGCGGAAGTCCAGAATGTTCACCCGCACCATTCTAGTCCCCGCCCTCACCGCTCGTGTTCTCAGGCTGTCAGACAGCGGGATCCCAGCAGTGCCTTGAGGTCACCGTAGAGGCTCGGATTGGGATCGACGCGGATGGCGCGATCCAGACGCATCACCGTCTGCCGGCCCGGCTGCGAGAGCACCAGGTGCACATCGGTCTGGCCCTTGTGGGATTCGAGGACCTGGAGCAGCTTCGAGGCCATCTCCTCTGTGGCCTTCTCCATCGGCAGCATGAGGTTGAGCGGACGATCCTTCGGGTCGGTGACATCGGGAATCGTCATCGACATCGCCATCATCGACGTCGGGCGGTCATCGGAATGGCGGATGCGTCCGGTCAGCGAGATGACGAGGTCGTTGGTCAGCAGGCTCGCCACAGGTTCGTAGGTGTCACCGAAGAACATGACCTCCACCTCGGCGTTCAGGTCCTCCACGGTCACGATCGCGTACGGCTTGCCTGAGTTCTTCGACACCTTGCGGCTGACTTGTGTGATCATGCCGCAGATCTTGACCTGCGATCCATCGTGGCGGTGGGACTCCGGATCCACCACCTCGGCGATGGAGGCCTCCGACTCAGCTGCCAGGACTCCTTCGAGACCATTGAGCGGGTGGTCGGAGACGTAGAGGCCGATCATGTCGCGTTCGAACGCGAGCTTCTCCTTCTTCTCCCATTCCGGTCGGTCGGGAATCGCCACGGAGAAGCTCGGCTCGTCATCGTCCCCGCCGAGTCCGGCGAACAGATCGAACTGGCCGTTGGCCTCCTGACGTTTGACGCCGATGACCGAGTCGACGGCCTCCTCATGGACCTCGACGAGTGATCTGCGAGTCTGGCCCAGCGAATCGAAGCCGCCGGCCTTGATGAGCGATTCGATCGTGCGCTTGTTGCAGACGTGGCTGGGCACCTTGTCGAGGAAGTCCGTGAAGGAGGTGTATGCCCCCTTCTCCCCACGGGCTTCGACGATGCCGTCGACGACGTTGGCGCCGACGTTGCGCACGGCTCCCATACCGAAGCGGATGTCCTCACCGACTGGGGTGAAGTGCAGGGCCGAGTCGTTGACGTCTGGCGGCAGCACCGTGATGCCCAGGCGTCGACACTCATTGAGGTAGATCGCGAGTTTGTCCTTGTTGTCGCCCACCGAGGTGAGCAGCGCGGCCATGTACTCTGCCGTGTAGTGAGCCTTGAGGAAGGCCGTCCAATAGGACACGAGACCGTAGGCCGCCGAGTGGGCCTTGTTGAACGCATAGTCGGAGAAGGGCAGCAGAATGTCCCACAGGGCCTGCGCCGCCGCCTCGGAGTAGCCGCGTTCCTTCATGCCGCCGAAGAAGCCGACCTGCTGTTTGTCCAGCTCGGACTTCTTCTTCTTGCCCATGGCGCGACGCAGAATATCCGCCTGGCCCAGCGAGTACCCGGCGACCTTCTGCGCAATCGCCATCACCTGCTCCTGGTAGATGATGAGACCGTAGGTCGTGCCGAGGATATCCTCGAGAGGCTCCTCGAGCTCCGGATGGATCGGGGTGACCTCCTGCAGACCGTTCTTGCGCAGCGCGAAGTTCGTGTGGGAGTCGGCACCCATGGGGCCCGGACGGTAGAGCGCAATCGTTGCGGAGATGTCTTCGAAGTTGTCCGGCTTCATCAGTCGCAGCAGGGCGCGCAGTCCACCGCCGTCGAGCTGGAACACGCCGAGTGTGTCACCACGGGAGAGCAGATCGTAGGCCCCGCGGTCGTCGAGGTCGAGGTGTTCGAGATCGAGATCGTAATCGCGGTTCGCTTTGATGTTCTCAACCGCGTCGGAGATGATCGTGAGGTTTCTCAGCCCCAGGAAGTCCATCTTGATCAGTCCGAGGCCCTCAGAGGTGGGGTAGTCGAACTGGGTGATGACCTGGCCGTCCTGGAAACGACGCATGATCGGAATGACATCGATGATCGGGTCCGAGGACATGATCACTCCGGCAGCGTGGACGCCCCACTGCCGCTTCAGTCCCTCGATGCCCTTCGCCGTCTCGAAGGTCTCACGCGCATCCGGGTCGGAGTCGACGAATTCTCTGAACTCCCCCGCCTCGTTGTAGCGCTTCGATTCGGCGTTCTCGATGTCGGCCAGCGGAATGTCCTTGGCCATCTCGGCCGGGGGCAGAGCCTTGGTCAGACGCTCCCCCATCGAGAACGGCTTGCCGAGGACGCGCGCGGAGTCCTTGAGCGCCATCTTCGTCTTGATCGTGCCGTAGGTGACGATCATGGCGACACGTTCGTCACCGTACTTCCGTGTCACATAGTCGATGACCTCGCCGCGGCGACGATCATCGAAGTCGACGTCGAAGTCGGGCATGGAGACACGGTCAGGGTTGAGGAAGCGCTCGAAGAACAGTCCGTGCTTGAGCGGGTCGAGGTCGGTGATGCGCATCGCGTAGGCGACCATAGAGCCGGCACCCGAACCACGTCCGGGTCCGACGCGGATGCCGTTGTCCTTCGACCAGTTGATGAAGTCGGCGACGACGAGGAAGTAACCGGGGAAGCCCATCGAGATGATGACGTCGAGCTCGTAGTCGGCCTGCTTGCGCACATCGTCGGGGATTCCTCCCGGGTACCGGTATTCGAGTCCCGTCTGCACCTCTTTGACCAGCCAGGACGTTTCGTCTTCGCCGGGAGGGCAGGGGAACTTCGGCATGTAGTTCGCCGAGGTGTCGAAGGAGACTTCGCACTTCTCGGCGATCTCGAGGGTGTTGTCGCAGGCCTCGGGGAATTCGGAGAACAGGGCGCGCATCTCCGCACCCGATTTGAGGTAGTAGCCGGATCCGGAGAAGGCGAAGCGGGAGCCGCCCTGGTCATAGGTGGGCTCGATGAGCTTCGACCCGGATTGGATGGCCAGCAGCGCTTCGTGGGCCTTCGCATCGGACTCATGCGTGTAGTGCAGGTCGTTGGTCGCGACCAAGGGAATGTCCATCTCCTTCGACAGACGGATGAGGTCCTTGGTCACACGCTTTTCGATCGAGAGCCCATGGTCCATGAGCTCGACATAGTAGTTGTCCTTGCCGAACATCTCACGGTATTTGCCGGCAGCGGCCCTGGCCTCTTCGTACTGCCCGAGGCGCAGGCGGACCTGGATCTCCCCCGAGGGACAGCCCGTGGTCGCGATGAGCCCCTCCGAGTAGGTCTCGAGCAGGTCCTGGTCGATGCGCGGCCACTTGCTGAAGACAGAGTCGAGGGAAGCGTAGGACGAGGCCTTGAAGAGATTGCGCATGCCCGTGTTGTTGCGTGAGAGCAGGGTCATGTGGGTGTAGGCACCACCGCCGGAGAGATCGTCACGTTTCTGCGACTCATCCGTGCGCCATTTCACCCTGGTCTTATCGCGCCGGTCGGTGCCGGGAGTGACATAGGCCTCGACGCCGATGATGGGTTTGATGCCGGCTGCGGTCGCCTGCGACCAGAAGTCGAAGGCACCGAAGAGATAGCCGTGGTCCGTGGTCGCGATGGCCGACATTCCCGATGCCTTGGTCGCGGCCATCAGGTCCGTGAGTCGGGCGGCTCCGTCCAACATGGAGTATTCGGTGTGGACGTGAAGATGGACGAAATCGTCTTTCGGCACTGACAGCCTTCCCTCAGATATGACCTTTGCTGCGACCCCCAGCTTAGACCATCTCCGGGTCTGCCAGCGGAGCCCGAAACGCCACCTCGGCGACCGAGAAGATGTCGGTCAGCGAGGTGGCGCTACGGAGCTGCGACGCAGTTTCCGAGGTGAGATCAGGACGTACGGATGCGATCGATCGCGTACTGCAGGTCCTCGGGGTATCCGCTCTCGAATTCGACCCATTCGTTCGACTCCGGGTGATGGAAGCCGAGCTTGACGGCGTGCAGCCATTGACGTTCCAGGTGAAGGTCCTTGGCCAGAGTCGGATCCGCGCCGTAGGGAAGATCACCGACGCAGGGGCGTTTCAGCGCAGAGAAGTGGACTCGGATCTGGTGGGTGCGCCCGGTTTCGAGATGCACCTCGACCAGGGACGCTCGTCGGTGAGCTTCGAGCACCTCATAGTGGGTGATCGCGTTCTTACCTCCGCTGTGGACGGCGTAGAGACCGTCATGGCGAGGGTTGCGGGCGATGGGCGCGTCGATGGTGCCGAGCACAGGATCCGGCAGTCCCTGGACGACGGCGTGATAGGTCTTCTCCACGGTGCGTTCCTTGAACGCGCGTTTGAGCACGCTGTAGGCGTATTCGCTCTTTGCGATGACCATCAGGCCCGAGGTGCCGACGTCGAGGCGCTGGACGATTCCCTGTCGTTCGGGTGCACCGAGGTCGCGATTCTGAAGCCGGCTGCGGCGAGTCCGCCCACGACGGTCCTCCCCTTCCAGCCCAGTGCCGGGTGAGCGGCGACGCCGACGGGTTTGTCGACGACGACGAAGGAATCCTCGTCGTGGACGACCTTCATTCCGGGCACGGGATCCGGGACGACTTCCAGCGGTCGCGGAGGTTCGGGCATCTCGATGTCCAGACGCTCTCCGGCGGAGACCCGATCCGATTTTGCGACGACCTGTCCTGACAGCTGCACGCCCCCTTCGGCGCAGATGTCGGCGGCTGCTGTGCGGGAGAGCCCCAGCAGCTTCGACAGCGCAGAGTCCACCCGTTGGCCTTCGAGGCCCTCGGGTACCAGGATCGAGCGTTCAGCCATGTGTGTCCTCTCCGACCGTGTTCTCGTGCTTCGAGTCCGATCCGTCCAGTTCAATGCCTTTGAGGCTGACGACCACGAGGGTGACAGCCGCTGAGGATATCGCAATGTCAGCGACATTGCAGATGAAAAACGATAGGTCGATGAAATCGACTACGGCACCGTGGAGGAATCCCGGTTGTCGGAACAGCCGGTCCACGAGGTTGCCGAACAGTCCGCCCAACAGCAGACCCAGTCCGATGGCCCAGGCCACGGAGCCCAACTTCCTCGACAACATGATGATCGCGACGAAGACAGCGATTGCGATGAGAGGGAAGATCCACGTCACACCGGACCCGAGTCCGAGTGCCGCACCTGGGTTCCGATAGAAGTTGAAGCCTGCCAGAGTGCCGATGACGGCGACTGGCTCCTGTCCTTCGAGAAATCGGACCGCGAGGAACTTCGTGAACTGATCCACGATAAGGACGATCCCGGCAATGCCGAACAGCATCCCGAGCATTCTGCGCCGCCGGGGTCTTGTCTCAGTGGCATCATCGTTCATTTGGCTCATTCTAACTCACTGACTGATGACGCGATGGCACGGAAGGAGCCGTTATGCGCCATCTCACCCGGGCACGAACAAGGTCCGGGATCTCCATGGAGCTCCCGGACCTTGCGTGTCTGCTGTGACGAATCAGAGTTTGTGATTCGACGACGAACCGAAGGAGTTCCCGTCCAGGGTCTCCGGTGCCAGACTTGTCGAATTCTCGAGGTCGCGCAGCTGATCGTTGAGGTAGCTCTTGAGCCGCGTGCGGTACTGACGCTCGAAGTTCGAGAGCTGATCGATGGAGCGCTCGAGGGTCGACTTCTGGGTTTCCAGGGTCGACAGTGTCTCGTCGCGCTTGGTCTCAGCCTTGCCAACGATGTCCTTGGCTTCGGTCTCTGCAGACCTGATGAGCTCGTCGCGGCGGCGTTCGCCTTCAGCCACATGCTCGTCGTGGACGCGCTGTGCAAGAGCGATGAGCCCGTGGGCGTCGCCGTCTCCGCTGCCGAGACCCGAACCGAGGCCGAGACCAGCGGCTGTGCCTGCTGCAGCAGCTGGTGCTGCGTTGTTGCCGGCAGAAGCAGATTCCTTCGCTGCAGGAGCCTGAGCGGCAGGTGCTGCTTCCTTGACTGCAGGTGCGGAAGGCTGTTCGGTGGTTTCCGGGACAGCAGGTGCTGCTGGGGTCTGCTCCTGCTTCGGCGCTTCGGCGGCCTTCTGCGAGGAGGGAGCCGGCACCGCGGCAGGCATTGCCTGAGTGGCGTCGATGTCCTTAGCGGGTGCGGCAGCAGATGCTCCGCCGGCGTCGAGCTCCTTGACGCGCTGTTCGGCGGTGGAGAGCTTCTGACGAAGTTCGTCGTTCTCCTGGTAGAGACGGCGGATCTCTACGACTACCTCATCGAGGAAATCGTCGACTTCATCCTGGTCGTACCCGTCGCGGAACTTCACATGCTGGAACCGCTTGTTTACTACGTCTTCAGGCGTGAGCGCCATGAGGTCACCTTTGGTCGATCTACATTCATTACGCTGCCGCCTTAAAGACGGCTTCAACGTCACATTAGCGTAACACCTGCAGTTTTGTCCTGCAGAAATGCCGTGTCGCAATTTTCATATGACGAAGTTGTAATAATCGAGCCTAGCAACACCCGGTTCTGTTCCGCGAACTGAGCACCTTCTCAGGACAGCCGCAGTGATGCGTGTAACAGTAGTGAAACGAAGAGGAAGCTCGTGCTGTAAGTGTTCTCAGCGAGTTGCTTCAGGCGCTCACCCTCGAGAAGTTGAACAGAACAGATGCAAGGATCTGGATTCCGATCAGCAGCACGATGAAGCCCAGATCCAGTGAGATCTGACCCAGGCGCAGGGGCGGAATCACCTTGCGCAGGAGGCGCAGCGGCGGATCGGTCAGCGTGTACACGATCTCTGCCAGAACAAGGAAGAAACCAGCAGGTTTCCATTCGCGTGAGAAGACCTGGACGAGGTCGAGGACGACTCGCGCCAGCAGAACATAGACGTAAAGACTGAGTGCCGTGCCGAGGATGTAGAAGATGATGGCCACGTGTTTCCTCGTGCCTTTCTTTGGTGCTTAGCTGTCGATCCCCAGCGTATACGGTCGAGCTGAGGATGAGATCAGAATGACTTCGACCAGAGCCCGAACGCGTTGCACGGACTACGCCGTAACAGGTCCGACCGGGTGATCTCAGTTCAGTTCCGGGCGGGTGATCTCAGTGCTGGTCCAGGCGAATTCGCCTGAGTTCGCGAGGTTCAGTTCTGGTCGATGAGGCTGCGTCTGAGTTGACGCAACCCCGCTCCGGTTGAACGTGCCCAACTCTGGTTGAACGAATCTGAGTTCTGTTTGAACGGGACTCAGTTCTGTTGAACCAGTCTCAGCTCTGGTTGAAGAAGCTCGCCTGGGTGTCGGGGTCGGACTCGTTCTCGCCGCTGACCTCGATGTCCTCAGGGGTGAGAAGAAACACCTTGTTGGTCACACGCTCGATCGAGCCGTGCAGACCGAAGATCAGGCCGGCGGAGAAGTCGACGAGGCGCTTTGAGTTGTTCTCGTCCATTTCGGACAGGTTCATGATCACCGGGGTTCCCTCACGGAACGCGGCACCGATCACCATCGCGTCGTTGTAGCTGCGGGGGTGGATTGTCTTAATGCGGTTCATGGAGATTCCTGGCGCGGGAGAGTCGACTGGACGAATCGGTGACGGATGGATCGGCGTCACCTGGGCGGAGGGCCGTTCCTCTTCTTCCTCGACATGATCGTCGACGGGCTCTTCGTAGGTGTCGATGACCTCGCGGTCACGACGTTCGATGGGCTCGTCCTCTTCTTCGACGAAACCCAGGTATTCCAGCGTCTTCTTGATTGCTGACATTTTTCCACTCCTCGGCCTTCGGCACTTCCTCGCCTGCCGCCAAACTATCTCAACAGACCGGCCTGGCGGGTGAGTCTCATGGGTGTGTCGTGGGGTTTTCTTCCTGGAGCCAGACCACGCCTGCGAATCTGCCTGTGCTCTGGTGTCTGCGGTAGGAGAACAGGTCCTCGGACTCGCGGGTGCAGGTGCGGGAGAAATGATCGATGTGCACGTCCGCCCGACGCAGCTGTTCGGCCACTGCCCCGGCGACGTCAAGTGCCGGGGTTCCGGTCACCGACACCGAGGCGGCCACTGGTTCGACCGCTGCGACTTCGTCCCTCATCGCGGCCGGGACCTCGTAGCACCGTGGGCACACAGAGGGTCCGATGATCGCGTGGATGTTCGCAGCGCCCAGATCCCGCATATGGGTGATCGTCTCCGCCACCACGCCTGCGGCCATTCCGGGGCGTCCGGCATGAATCGCGCCGATGACTCCGACGTCCGGGTCCGCGAGCATGATCGGTGTGCAGTCTGCGACCATGATGGCCAAGCCGATGCCACCGCGGGTGGTGACCTGCGCATCTGCCGTCGCCGGAGCCTCCCGCAGCTGCTCCGGTGACTCGACGGTGTGCACGTCGGTCCCGTGGACCTGGGACACGAAGCTCAGTCGTTCTCCGCTCAGCCCGAGGACCTGGGCCAGAGCTGCGCGGTTCGCTGCGACCAGCTCATCATCGTCCCCGACGTGTCGTGCGAGGTTGAATGATGACAGATCTCCCCTCGAGTAGCCGCCGTGCCGGTCGGTGAACGCCACATGTGCGTTCAGCCTTCCGGGGACGACGAATCTCGAGTGCAGCATCTTACTTCAGGAAATCCGGGATATCGAGGTCGTTGTCGAAGCTCGATGAGCTACGCTCGTTGGGCAGTGAGGTCGGAATCTGATGGTCCTCGTTGCGAGGCTCAGGCTCGGCCGCTGCCGCTGGTGCAGCGGGCTCGGCGTCTTCTGCCGGCGGTGCGGATTCGATGTCCGAGGGATTCGTCGCCATCGGGATCGAGGCAGGAGCAGCCTCGACCGGGGCTGAATCCTGACCGGCGACCGTGTTGTCGAATCCGGCGGCGATGACCGTGACGCGGCATTCGTCGCCGATGTTGTCATCGATGACTGCACCGAAGATGATGTTGGCTTCGGGGTGTGCAGCCTCCTGCACCAGACGAGCAGCTTCGTTGACTTCGAACAGGCCGAGGTCGGCACCGCCCTGGATGCAGAACAGCACGCCGTGGGCGCCGTCGATGCTGGCCTCGAGCAGAGGCGAGGCGATGGCGGATTCGGCGGCCTGGACGGCACGGTCATCACCGGTCGCAGCTCCGATGCCCATGAGCGCGGTTCCGGCGTCCTGCATGACCGACTTCACGTCGGCGAAGTCGAGGTTGATAAGTCCCGGGACGGAGATCAGGTCCGTGATGCCCTGGACACCCGAGCGCAGGACCTCATCGGCCGAACGGAACGCGTCGACGACGGAGACGCTGCGGTCTGAGATGGAGAGCAGACGGTCGTTGGGGATGACGATGAGGGTGTCGACCTCTTCGCGCAGTGCCGCGATGCCTGCCTCGGCCTGCGCGGAACGACGACGTCCCTCGAAGGTGAATGGGCGGGTGACGACACCGATCGTCAGTGCTCCCAGGGATCGTGCGACACGAGCCACGACAGGGGCTGCGCCCGTGCCGGTTCCGCCGCCTTCGCCTGCGGTGACGAAGACCATGTCGGCACCATCGAGTGCGTCGCGGATGGCTTCTTCGCTGGAGTCTGCGGCCTTCCGGCCGATCTCCGGATCAGCACCGGCACCGAGTCCGCGAGTCTGGTCGCGGCCGATCTCCAGCTTCACATCTGCGTCCGAGAGCACGAGTGCCTGGGCGTCCGTGTTGATCGCGATGAACTCCACGCCGCGCAAACCGACGTCGATCATCCTCTGAACAGCGTTGACACCGCCGCCGCCGGTACCGGCAACCTTGATATCCGCTCCGGAATTTGGGAATTCAGCCAAGTCGGTTCCTCTTTCGGCGCATCGTCCACGCATCATCTGCGTGCAAATTCGAAAAGTCTTCTTTGCCCTGAGGCTATTGTCCGGGGCAACACCACTGCAACTATTCTCGCCGGAGTGTCGGACATCGGCCAAACTTCAGCCCCGGTGTGTCGGCGGCAATGAGAGGCAACTGCTCCGGAATCGACGGTTTTCAGTTCGTCACGGGCACCGAGGGGACGGAGACGTCGATCTCGGTGCGTCCGTCGGCCGCCAGCTGCAGCGCGGTGCGCATCTTCAGGCCGGCGCTCGAGTCGTCACCGAAGACCACCTTCGCCTTCGTCTTTCCGGTGTCGATGACCCCTGACAGGTTCTTCTCATCCTTCGCCTGGATCGAGTGCAGGTCGGAGCGCAGCTTGGGTGGTAGCTCGGCCATGAAGCGGATCACGGCGGCCACCGTCTTCTCATCGGGTGCGCCCCCGGACTCTTTGAGCACGGTCACACCCTTCGGCGCCTTCTTGACGGTGCCAAGGTTCACGGCCTCATCGTCGAAGAGCTCGTATCCGTCACTCGTTGTGATCGCCAGAACCGGGTCCCTGTCGGTGATTTCGATGCTCAGGCTGCGCGGACCTGAGTAGTGCACCGAGGCCTCCTTCGCGCGGGGGAACTCCTTGAGCACGTTCTTCTCCACGGTTCCCGGTCGGACCTGGGGAAGCGGTGTCCCTCCCTCGGTGCGGAGAACCTCCTCAGTGACCTTCTCACCGTCGACCAGGTTACTGTCCTTGACGCTGACCTTGTCCAAGGCCAGCAGGGGCGAGAACCAGAGCACAGCGACGATGATGAGGACCGCAGCGACTGCGCCGATGAGAATCAGGCGGGAGCGCCACACCTGTCTCCGGCGGGCACGGATGACCCCGGTGAGGTCCGCGGTCGAGTTGTCACCGGTGCGCGGTTCGGGAAGGGGCGCCACGGTGTTCAGGCCTCCAGAGCGGTGAGCAGCTCAGGGCCGAGGATCGTCACATCCCCGGCACCGAGTGTGAGCACAAGGTCGCCGGGGCGCACACGCGCTGCGACATACGGCACCGCTTCGTTGAATGATTCGACGAAGGTCACGTTCTCGTGTGGGACGCGATCGGCGATCAGCGCACCGGTGACACCTGGAACTGGGTCCTCCCTGGCTGGGAAGACGTCCAGGACGACGACCTCGTCGGCGAGCCCGAGGGCTTCGCCGAATTCGGCTCGGAACTCCATTGTGCGCGAGTAGAGATGCGGTTGGAAGATCGCCCACACCCTGCCCTCTTCGGTGACGACACCGCGAGCTGCGCTGAGCACCGCTCGCAGCTCAGTCGGATGGTGAGCGTAGTCGTCGATGACGCGCACACCGGCCGCGATTCCCCGTTCTTCGAAACGTCGCCGGGTGCCTCCGTAGTTTCCGAGTCCGCTGGCCGCCTTGGCCACATCGGCGCCGAGGCTGTGGGCGACGGCGATAGCCGCCGTCGCGTTGAGTGCGTTGTGGGTACCCGGCTGCCGCAGCGCGACTGGCAATGGCTCTGCTTGTCCTGGGACATCGAGAACGAATTCGGAGACCAGACCCGATTGGAGTTCGCGGAGGCGGATATCCGCGGTTTCGGAGGCGCCGTAGAGGATGACAGAAGTCCCCTGCGCCCGTGCCTGCTCGGCGACATCGAGCGAACCTGGGTCATCGGCGCAGGCGATGACGGTGCCGCCGTCGGCACCGATGCCGGCACAGAATTCGACGAACGCCTCCCGTACCTTCTCAGGGGTCCCGTAGTAGTCCAGGTGGTCCGCTTCGACGTTGGTGAGGATGCCGATCGTGGGCTCGTAGAGCAGGAACGAGCCGTCCGATTCGTCCGCCTCTGCGACGAAGACGTCTCCGGTGCCCAGATGGGCGTTGGTGCCCGTCGTGGACAGCACGCCCCCGATGACGAACGAGGGATCGAGCCCGCAGGCCTGCAGCGCCACGGTCGTCATGGACGTCGTGGTGGTCTTGCCATGGGTCCCGGCCACCGCCACGGCTCGCTTGTCGGCCATCAGCGATGCCAGTGCACCCGAGCGGTGGAGGATCCGCAGGCCCCTGCCTTCGGCTGCGACGAGCTCGGGATTGTCCTTGCGGATGGCTGAGGAGATGACGAGGGTGTCTGCCTCGCCGAGGTTGTCTGCCGAGTGTCCGATCTCAACTCTGGCGCCCAGTGTCCGCAGCACGTCGACGACCGCTGATTCCTTCGCATCGGAGCCGGAGACGGTGACGCCGTTCATGACCATGATCCGTGCGATCCCGGACATGCCCGAACCGCCGATTCCGATGAAGTGCACGGCACCCAGCTCTGTGGCCGGGACGATTTCAGCTGTGCTCATGTTCAACCTCTCAGAGCGCGAGTGACGATGGTGGCCATGGTGGTGGCGGCATTGGTCGGATAGTGCAGCTCAAGGGCTGCCTTGCTCATGGCGTCCAAACGAGCTTGATCGGTCACCAGGGGCAGGATCTGTTCGGTCACGGTTGACGGGGTGAAGTCCGCGTTGTCGACGAGCTGTGAGGCCCCGGCCCTGACGCTGCCGGCGGCGTTGAGGCGCTGTTCACCGTTGCCGATGGCGAGTGGGACGTAGAGCGCAGGAACTCCGACGACGGTGGCTTCGGACACGGTCGCTGCGCCCGAACGTGCCACAAGCAGGTCCGCGACCGCGTAGGCCCTGTGCATTCCATCGACGTAGTCGACAACATGGTAGTCGGGCAGCTGAGCTGCTGCTTCCCGCAGAGCGTCATCCTTGCCGGCACCGGTGATGTGCAGGACCTGCGCTCCGTTCTCCTGGCACATCGGTGCCGCTGCGAGGAAGGCATCGTTGATGCGCTGCGCTCCAGAGGACCCGCCGGTGACCACGAGGACGGGCTTGTCGTCGTTCAGGCCGAGGTCTTCTCGCCACGCCTTCCGCTGGAGGGAGTCGCTGCGGTCGAGCGTGGAGATCTCGGTCGGCATCGGCATGCCCACGAGCTCGGAGTTGCGCAGCTTCGTGTCGGGGAAGGTGACTCCGACCATGCCCTGTTTCGTCAGGGCGGCGCCGAGGCGGTTCGCCATTCCGGGCTTCGCATTCGCTTCGTGGACGAGCAGCGGGATCTTCGCCTGTTTGGCTGCGATGAACGCGGGTGGGCAGACGTATCCCCCGACCCCGACGACGGCCTTCACATCTCGTTCGGCGATGATCGCCTTGACGTGGGAGATGTTGGCGGCGAAGCGTTTCGGGAATTTCAACGCGGCAGGGCTGATCGAGCGCGGCATGGGGACCTTGTCGATCGTGAGGAGTTCGAAGTCGGCCTTCGGAACGATGTCGGCTTCGAGGCCGTCGGCGGTGCCGAGGGCGAAGACGTCCCAATCGGGGTGGTTCTCACGCAGCTCGCGGCCGATCGCCAACATGGGCGAAATATGGCCGGTGGTGCCTCCACCGGCGAGGAGAATGCTCGTCATCTCACTTCTTTCTCTTTCTGGCCAGTACGGCGAACGACGACCTCACACGGTCCTTGTGCACTCTGATCGCGGCGGGAGCTCCGTCCTCGGTTCTGGCAAAGGACAGAATCACCCCGACCGCCAGCAGAGACGCGACGATGGAGGATCCGCCGTAGGACACGAAGGGCAGGGGCAGTCCGATGACCGGCAGAAGTCCGGTCACGACAGCGATGTTGATTGCTGCCTGGCCGATCAGCCAGGCGAAGAGTCCGGCCGTGGCGATCTGGACGAATCGGGATTTCGAGCGCAGGATCACCCGCACCAACCCACAGGCCAAGGCGACGAACATCAGTATCACGGCCAGCGACCCGAGCAGGCCGAGCTCCTCGCCGATGATGGCGAAGATGAAGTCGTTGTGGGCTTCGGGCAGCCAGGACCATTTCTCTCGACTGGCTCCGAGCCCCACTCCCAGCCAACCTCCGGAGGCCAAACTGAACAGACCGTGGTTGGACTGCCAAGCCTGGCCGGTGACGTCGGCTGCGGTCTGGTCTGCGTGACCGGTGAGTGCCGCGGTGATGCGTTGGAGCCGGTTCTGAGAACTGAAGACGAAGAACGCGGCGACAGCCGCCAAAGCGCCGAAGAGCAGGAGGAAGTACTTCCACGGGAAGAAGCCGATGAACAGACACACCAGGGACATGGCCATGAGTACCAGCCCCGTGCCGAGGTCATTGCCGCCGACGACGAGTCCGACAGCGATGATGATGCCCGGGACGACGGGGATCATGGCGTGGCCGAAGGTCGTCATCTTTCCGTATTTGCTGGCCAGGACGGCTCCCAGCCACACGGCGAGGGCAATCTTGAGGAACTCTGAGGGTTGGAGCTGGAACCCTCCGAACTGGATCCAGTTCGCATTGCCCTTCGTTGACTTGCCGAAACCGGGGACGAAGACAGCTGCCTGCATGACAACGCCGAGCAGCATCGCCCACCATGACAGTTTCCGCCACGTGTGCAGCGGAAAGAACGAGGCCGCAACCATGAGGACGATGCCCACCGCGACGAACCCGGCCTGCTTATTGAAGTAGGCGAAGGATGATCCTTCTCCTCCGTCATAAGAGGTTATCGAGGACGCTGAGAGGACCATGACGAGTCCGAGAGACGTCAGCGCGAGGACGGAAACCAGAATCAGGTAATAGGTCGTCAGCGGGTAGGCAGAGACTCGGTCGAATTCACGGCGCACCGAAGACAGCATTGCCCGAGCAGCTCCTGCCCGAGGATGATTCAGAGGGTGAGTCGTCTGGGTGCTGCGCACGCTGGCTGTCTGTTTGCCGGTGCGAGCCGAACTCGTGCCGACGGTCTTCTTCGGCGTGGCCTTCTTTGCAGCAGCAGGGCTCTTCTTCGGCCCTGCCCGCTTCGTGCCAGCTGTGGTCTTCGGGGACGACGCCTTCGCGGTCGCGGTGTTCTTCACAGTCGCGGTGTTCGCCGTGTTCGGCGACTTCGCGCTCGGCTTCGCTGCAGTCTTCTTCGCTCCGGCCTTCGTGTCGCCTGCGCGGCCCACAGCCGGTTCGGCCGACTTGGTCGATCGGAGACGGCGTGACTGAGAGCTCGCGGTTGTCTGCCGTCCCATGTCAGCTCCCCAGGCGAGCGTGGACAGCCTGGGTGAAGAGTTCACCCCGAGTGTTGTAGTTGAGGAATTGGTCCATGCTGGCTGCTGCGGGAGCCAGCAGTACGGTATCACCTGCACGGGCGATGTCTGCGGCTGCTTCCACTGCTGCAGCGACCACGGCTTCGCCCCGGCGTCGGGGTACGCCCGAGTCCACGGCGAGAGCAGGTTCGATCCGGATCACGTCGAGATCTGGAACTGTCGCCGCGATGGCCTCCCGGAAGGCTGCGTCTTCGGCTCCGATGAGCACGAGCGCTCGGAGCCTGTGGCCGTGATCGGCGAAAAGTGAGGTGAAGTCCGCCCCTTTGGGCAGCCCCCCGGCGATCCAGACGATCGAGTCGAAGCTGCCGAGCGAAGCATTGGCTGCGTGGGTGTTCGTCGCCTTCGAATCGTCAACCCAGGTGATCTGGTTGCTCTCCGCGACTGTGACCATCCGGTGGGCGCCGAGCGAGTGGTTCTTCAGTCCCTGAGAGATCGCCTGACCCGGTACCCCGATGCTCCGTGCCAGGGCTGCGGCCGCGAGTGCGTTCGACACCTGGTGGTCTGCCGGCGCACGGCCGGGAACTCCAGCCGCTGCGGCGACATCGTCCAGGGAGGCGAGTTCAGCGGCCGAGGAGTATCGCTGCGGGATGAAGGCGCGATCGACCAGCATATCCTCGACGACGCCCACCTCCCCTGGTCGTGGGATGCCCGTGGTGAAGCCGATGGCTTTGGCACCGTCGACGACATCGGCTTCTTCGACCATGTGCAGTGTCACTTCATCGGCGACGTTGTAGATGCACGCGGTCTTGGCCTGGTGATAGATCTTGGCCTTATCGGCCTCATAGGCATCGGCGCTGCCGTGCCAGTCCAGATGATCGGGGGCGATGTTGAGCACAGCGGCAGCATCGGCACTCAGCGAATACTGCCAATGGAGCTGGAAACTCGAGAGTTCGATCGCCAGCACCTCGAGTCCGGGCTCGAGCACGGCTTCAAGAAGCGGTGCACCGATGTTGCCGCAGGCCTTGGCGTTGCGACCATCGGCCAGGAGCATGGATTCGAGCATGGTCGTGGTCGTCGTTTTGCCGTTGGTGCCGGTGATCGCCAGCCATTTGGCGTCGTTGGTGCCACGGATCCGCCATGCCAACTCGACTTCGCCGATCAAGGGCACACCCGCCTCGGCGGCGGACAGCAGCAAGGGGTGGTCGGGACGCCACCCAGGCGAAGTCACGACCAGATCGAGCGGCTCCGCGGGCAGGGTCGTGACGTGGCCTTCTCCGCGCCGGATATCGACGTCGAAGACCTCGAGGATCTGAGCCTTCTCGCTGACGTCCGACTGATCGTCGCCGTCGACGACGATCACATCGGCACCACGTTCGCCGAGATGGACAGCTGCGGGAAACCCGGTCACACCGAGACCGGTGACGAGGATCCGCAACCCGTCCAAGGACGAGCTCGGCCCCACGAGTGCGGCCGGGATCGCCTCGGCGTTCGGATATTCGGTGACGGGATTCTCAGCCAATGCGAGACACCCATTCGGCGTAGAAGAGACAGATTGCGGCGATGACGAAGAGTGCGGCGATGATCCAGAACCGGACCACGATCGTGACCTCTGCCCACCCCTTGAGTTCGAAGTGATGTTGGAGGGGAGCCATTCGGAAGACACGTTTTCCGGTGGTCTTGAACGACACGACCTGGATGATCACGGAGAGTGTGATGATGACGAAGAGTCCGCCGAGGACGACGAGCAGAAGCTCAGTCCGCGACATGATCGCGAGACCGCCGATTGCGCCGCCGATGGCCAGGGAGCCGGTGTCGCCCATGAAGATCTTCGCGGGTGAGGTGTTGAACCACAGGAACCCGAAACACGCCGCTGCCATGGCGCCGGCGACCATTGCGAGGTCACGTGGATCGCGCATGTAGTAGCAGGCGTTCGTGGCGTCCGTCATCAGATTGCAGTTCTGCGTCGACTGCCATGTGCCGATGACGACATAAGCGGCGAAGACGACGACCGAAGCGCCGGCGGCCAGTCCGTCGAGGCCGTCAGTCAGGTTCACCGCATTCGATACCGCGGTGACGATGAGGTTGGCCCAGATGACGAACAGGATGAGTCCGAGCACTGCGGATCCGAATGCCAGGTCGAGGTTGGTGTCGCGGACGAACGACACCTTCGTCGACGCCGGGGTTTCACCGAATGAGTTAGGGAACTGCAGCGCCAGCACCGCGAAGGAGATTCCGACGAAGGCCTGGCCGAGGAGCTTGGGCACCGGTCGCAGGCCCAGGGAGCGCTGCTTCTTGATCTTGATGAAGTCGTCGAGGAAGCCGACCACGCCGAGACCTGCGGCCAGCCAGAGGACGAGGAGTCCGGAAGCAGTCGGCACGGATCCTGTGAACAGGTGTCCGAGCAGGTAGGCCAGGACGGCGGCACCGATGATGACGACACCGCCCATGGTCGGTGTGCCGCGTTTCGTGGCGTGTGAGGTCGGACCGTCGTCACGGACGAACTGGCCGTAGCCTCGTTTGACCAGAACACGGATGAATAGCGGCGTGCCGACCAGTGCCAGGATCAGTGCCAGGCAGGCGGCGAGCAGTACGGCGATCATTGGGCCCCCGATACACCGGCGATTTCATCTCCGAGATAGCGCAGACCGGCATCTCTGGAGGATTTGAACAAGACGATGTCCCCGGGTGCCAATTCCGCACTCAGCAGGTCCTTCGCTTCGGCAGCGGTTGCGACCCAAGCCGCTTCGTTGCCCCATGAACCTTCGAGGTTCGCAGCGTTGAAGATGGGCTTTGCTCCGTCACCGACGACGATGGTGCGGGTGATGTTGAGTCGCACGACGAGCTCGCCGATATCGGAGTGTGCGGAAATGGATTCGTCGCCGAGTTCGAGCATCTCGCCGAGGACGGCGAACGTCCGACGTGGTCGGCTGTCTTCGTCGCCGCGGCCCATCGACGCCAGCGTCTTCAGGGAGGCACGCATTGATTCCGGGTTCGCGTTGTAGGCGTCATTGAGCACGGTCACGCCCGACGGCGAGTCGATGAGCTCCATGCGCCAGCGGCTCGCGGCCGAGGAGGTTGAGAGCGTGGTCACGATGGACTTCACGCCCACCCCACAGGCGTGGGCGATGGCTGCCGAGGCAAGGGCATTGCCCACGTGATGTTCACCGATCAGAGCCAGACGAACGTCCTGCGGCTCCTCTCCTGGCAGGTTCAGCGAGAAAGCGGCGTGTCCGGAGGCGTCTGTCGTGACGCCGGTCCCACGGACGACGGAGTCCTCATCCGCGACCCACTCGGGCAGCGATTCCCGTTGTGAGAACCACAAGGTCTCGACCTCAGGTGAGAGCACCTCACGCATCCCGGCCACTCGTGAGTCGTCGGCGTTGAGAATCGCAACGGAGCCTGCAGTGAGCGACTCGACGAGCTCAGCCTTTGCACGGGCGGTGTTCTCGATCGAGCCGAACACACCCGAATGGGCGGTGCCAACCGCGAGCTCGACAGCGATGTCGGGGCGGACAAGGCTGGTGAGGTAGGCGAGATTGCCGATCGAACGGGCACCCATCTCAAGGACCAGGAAGCGCGTGGTCTCCCCCGCCTGCAGTGCTGTCAGGGGCACGCCGACCTCGTTGTTGTAGGAGTTCGGCGGCCACACCGTCTCGGCCTCGCCGGCGAGCAGATCGGCGGCGAGATCCTTCACTGTGGTTTTGCCGACCGATCCGGTGATCGCGATGACCGTGATCTCACCGACCTCGCGCAGCGCCTCGATATTGGCCTTGGCCAACTGGCCCAGTGCCTCAGTGGCATCGGAGACGAGGACCGTCGGCAGGGTCGCATCGTCGAGGGTGGGGACGGATTCGCCGATGATCAGCGCTGCGCCGGCCTCGACGGCTGCTGCTGCGAATTCGATGCCGTCGAAGGATTCACCTCGGCGGGCAACGTAGATATCGCCGGGTCCGACTTCTCTCGAATCGGTTACCACTCCGGCGGACAATTTGGTCTCGGGGTCAACGCCGTACAACTCGCCGGAGACGGCGGTTGCTATTTCGGCTGCACTCAGTCGCTTCATATCAACTGTGAACTTTACCTGTTTGTGCGCCGCCAAGTCGCGTGCACAGCGCTGAGCGTGTCCTCGACCGGTCGTCGAAGTCGGTCACGACGCCGCCAGCGGACTGTCCGGTTTCGTGGCCCTTCCCTGCAATGAGCACGGTTGTGGAGGCCTCGGCGGCGGCAATCGCCTCGTCGATGGCGGCTCCTCTTTCGGCAACTTCAATGACTTTCTTCACACGCGCGCGTCCCGTTGAGATCTCAGCATCAATGCCCTCTCTGATGGCGGCACGAATCGAGCTGGGGTCCTCGGTGCGCGGGTTGTCATCGGTGAGGACGATCACGTCTGCCCCGCGAGCGGCAGCCTGACCCATCCCGTATCGCTTCCCTCGGTCCCGGTCACCGCCTGCGCCGAAGACGATGACGAGTTCCTCACTGTCGGCATGCAGCGACTCCAGGGCCTTCTCGATCGCATCAGGTGTGTGGGAGTAGTCGACGATCGCACGAGGCAGGCGTTCCGGATGCGTCTGCCCTTCTGCACGCGGGCCGCTGACATCGATGATCTCCATCCGGCCTGGGACTGAGGCACTGAAGGTGCGTCCGATCGCGTTGAGATCCGAGACGGCGATTCCGGCTTCCAGCAGCATCGCCGCTGCCAGCGCGGTGTTCGTGACGTTGAAGTCCCCCGGCAGCGGAGAGCGCAGGGCGATGGTCTCGTCGGCGGATCCGCCGAGGTGGAGGATGAAGTCGGATACGCCTGGAGTGTGTTCGATCCGCAGTTCGCTGCGGTCGTCTCGCCCCAGCGTGCGCACCGGCACCTGAGCGGCTTCGACCATCTTCTCGCCCCACCTGTCCTCGACGACGATGACAGCGGCATCGGAGAAGGTTCGAGTGAACAGCTGGGCCTTGACGTCGAAGTACTCGTCCATGGAGTTGTGGAAGTCGAGATGATCCTGGGAGAGGTTCGTGAAACCCGAGACCGCGAAGTGAGCCCCATCGACCCGGTGCTGGCTCAGCGCATGTGAGGACACCTCCATGGCACAGGTGTCGACGTCAGCGGCGCGCATCTTCGCGAACAGGGCATGCAGCTCGGGAGCTTCAGGGGTCGTACGCACGCTCGGTTCTCTCACGCCGGCGATGAGCGTCGCCACAGTGCCGATGACTCCGGTGCGGTGTCCGAGGGCTTCAAGCATCCCGTCGACGAGGTAGGTCGTCGTCGTCTTCCCATTGGTTCCGGTCACACCGATCAGCTGTGGAGACACCGAGGTGCCGTACACGGCTGCCGAGACGAAGCCGAGGACCGACCGGGGGTGTTCCACGATCAGCCCGGTCACCTCGGCGAGGGTCTGCGGGTCAACGGCAGCGGAGATCATGTCCCAACCGGCGGCATCGGTGAGGATCGCGGTGATCCCGCGCTCCATGAGATCCGGTGCGAACTTCGCTCCGTGGACGTTCGCACCCGGCAGCGCTGCGTACAGCTGACCCGGGGAAACGGTGCGCGAATCGTGGGAGACTCCCCCGACCTCGCGTTCAGGATCTCCGTGGACTGTTCCAGGGGCTGCCGGAAGCAGCTGTGAGATACGCATTATTTCCATTCTCGAGCGGGTAGCTGGGGATCCTCGGTCGATGGAGGGATCTTGAGGTGACGCATGGTGAAGCCGGCGACATCAGAGAACACCGGGGCCGCGGCGCTTCCACCGTAATAGCCGTTTCGGGGCCGCTGCAACGTCACCGAGATCGCGATCTGCGGGTCCTCGGCGGGCAGGACGCCGACGAAGGATGCTGTGTAGCCGTCGTAGCCGCCGCCTTCGGCTGCCGGAGCCTGCGCGGTACCCGTCTTTCCCGCCACCCGGTAGCCGGAGACCTGCGCCGACTTGCCGGTGCCCTTGGCGACGACGCCTTCGAGCATGGACAGTGTCTGGTCAGCGGCCTTCTTGCTGATGACCCGCTCGGGTTCACCTGCCGGGTTCGGGATCGTCTTGCCCGAAGGAGAGACCGTTCCATCGACGAGCGTCGAGGGCACGTGCACCCCGCCGTTGGCGATGGTCGCGATGACATCGGTGGTCTGGACAGCGTTCGCGGCCACACCCTGGCCGAACATCACCGTGTATTTGGTGCGACCGTCCCACTCCTTATAGGGGTGGAGGATGCCTGAGGTCTGTGCAGGGAACTTGACGCCTGTCGGCGTACCGAAGCCGAACTTCTTCAGGTAGCCGTAACGCTGCTCTTCTGAGAGCGCGTTTCCTGCCAGAATGGTGCCGGTGTTCGACGATTCGGAGAGGATCCCCGCGAACGTGAGCTTCTCATCTGGGTGCGGGGAGGAGTCACGGAACTCTTCGTCGTTGGGTGCCTTCCACTTATCGGGCACCGTGAATTCCTGCTCCGGAGTCACCAGTCCCTGGTCGAGCAGGGCGGCGGCCGTGACCATCTTGGCCGTCGAACCGGGCTCGAAGACATCGGTGAAGATGCGAGACCCACGGTCATCGCCGTCGACCTTGCCCGGTGAGTTCGGATCGACGCTGGGGGCATCCGCGGCAGTCAGGATCTTGCCGGTTTTGATGTCCTTGATCACGATCGACGCGGATTCTGCCTCGTGCTTCTTGCGCTGTTCCTCGATCGCCTGCTGGGCGTAGTACTGCAGGGCCGGGTCGATCGTCGTCTGCAGACCTTTTCCGTCGACGGCGGCACGGGTGTTGTTGTCCCCGAGCGGGATGATCTCACCGCGTGCACCACGCTCGTACTGCTGCTGACCGTCGCGCCCGCTCAGCTGTTCGTTGTAGGCCATCTCAAGCCCAGCCTGAGGCTGGCCGTCGGAGCTGAGGAAGCCCACGAGGTTCCCGGCCACCGCGCCGGACGGATAGGAGCGCACTGCG
Organism: Brevibacterium sp. BDJS002; assembly: GCF_028201555.1. Taxonomy (NCBI): domain Bacteria; kingdom Bacillati; phylum Actinomycetota; class Actinomycetes; order Micrococcales; family Brevibacteriaceae; genus Brevibacterium; species Brevibacterium sp. BDJS002. Next base: position 2,555,032 of record NZ_CP116392.1, read on the forward strand.
TACTCCTCCGCGGAGAGGCCGAGGATGTTGAGATCCTTCACCTCGCGCCAGGTCTCGGAGGTCAGTCCCTTCGCAACAGGGTTCCAGCGTTTGTCGCCGACCAGCTTGGGGTACAGCAGACCGGGGTCGGTGTCGAGTGGAGCGGCCAGAGCCTCAGCAGCACCCCAGGCGCCGACCAGCTTTCCGTCCACCTTGTACTGCGCCACGTTCTGCTGGTCCACGACGAGCTGATAGCGGGAGACGCTGTCGGCGAGAACTGTGCCATCGGCGGCCAGGATCTGTCCGCGCGAAGCCGGCAGGGTTTTGGTGACGAGCCGGTTGGAGAGTGCCTTCTCGGCCAGTTTCATCGAATCCATGCCCTGGATCGAGATCAGCCGTCCGGAGGTGACGAGGAGAACCAGGATGGACAGAGCCGCGATCAGTGCCATCCGCAGGCGAAGGTTGGGTTTGCCTCGTCCGCCTTTTTTCTTCACCCGAGTGGCTCGTGGGCCCATTGCACTGTCCTTGGTCCTTGCTTGTCGGCGAATGGCTGTCAGACTCTCCCTATTTCGGAGTCTCCTGAGCCGGTGGCGCGATGTCCTTGCTGGGACTGCCCCCGACTACTGGCAGCTTCTCATCCGATCGTAGATTGGGACGGAGGGCTTCGCGGGTATTGGCACGCGGGCCGGGGACAACTGTCGGCTTCTTTTCTCCGCTGACGTCGATCGGAGGTGCGTCGATGATCTTTCCGGTCTCCGCATCGAGGAACTCGGGCGAGGAGTCTCGGACCAGTCCGAGCTCCTCGGCCGCGATCGAGATGTTCTGCGGAGATTCGCGGTACGAATTGTCTTCGACCAGTCGATCCTTCTGCTCGGCCAGCTGTTCCTTCTCGGAATTCAGCTGGTCGATCTGATACGAGGTGTGGGAGATGAAGATGTTGAGCAGCAGCACTGCCACGAGGGCGGCAACGAGGATCGCCACGCACAGCATAGAGAACGGGACCCTGGCCTTCGGCAGCTCGAACTTCAGGAGCTTGAGCCGAGGCGGTACCGGCCGGCTGACGGACTCTTCGAGGCGCCGCGTCCGTTCAGTGACGCGGGGTTGGCGGATGGCCGCTTGAGCGCTCCTCACGATCTTGCCTCCCTGATCTTCTGTACTGCACGCAATCGCACGCTCTTGGCGCGAGGGTTCCTGTCTGCTTCGTCACTGTCAGCCAGTTCCGCACCGCGAATGATTTCGGACAGCCACGGTTGGAGTTCCTCGGGGACGACGGGCATATCCGGCGGCGCCGAGGTGGTGGTTGCGGAACGGAAGATCTTCTTCACAATCGTGTCCTCGAGGGACTGGTACGACTCGATGACCGCCACTCCCCCGATATGCAGTGCCCGCAGAGCCTCCGGCAGGGCTGTCCGCAGCACACTGAGTTCATCGTTGACCTCGATGCGCAGGGCTTGGAACGTTCGCTTCGCAGGGTGGGACTTCTTCTTCGTCTGGGGAAGAACCCGTCCCAGCATCGCTGCGAGCTGCTCCGAGGTCTCCCAAGGCGCATCCTCACGGTCGGTGACGATGATCTTCGCGATCCGGCCAGCCATCTTCTCTTCGCCGTACTCACGGAGGATGCGTCGGAGTTCAGCTTCGGGGTAGGTGGCCAGCACCTTGGCGGCGGTCAGGGTCTGGGTTCGATCCATCCTCATGTCCAAGGGCGCCGGACGGGAGTAGGAGAACCCTCTCTCGTCCTCGTCGAGCTGCAGCGACGATACCCCGAGGTCGAGGAGGACGGCGCTGATGTGATCGACGCCGAGGTCGTCGAGGATCTCTGGGATCTCGTCATCGACGGCATGGACGATGTCGATGCGGTCGGAGAATGGCGCAAGTCGCTTCGTGGCGATATCGATGGCCTGGGTGTCGCGATCGATTCCGATGAGGTGGACATCGGGGAAGGCGGTGAGGACCGCTTCCGAGTGTCCGCCCATCCCCAGTGTTCCGTCCACGACGATCGGTGCGTGACCATTGTCTCTGGCGGCCTGGACTCCGACCCCGATGAGCTCGACCACGCGCTCCAGGAGCACTGGTACGTGCTGATCGTTCATAGGTGAGTCCTTCGTGGGTGGTGGTCGTGGGGGTGAACTGCTGGAGCCAGAACCTTGTCCGCCGCTGCCCTGGCACCGGGGAAGTGTGTCAGGACTGCCGAACTTCGGAAACGGGGAAGTTCCCCGAAACTCGAACACGGCGGGCAAGGATCAAACCCGAGCAGAATCAGATCACTCCTGGAATCACCTCGTTCTCACGTTCAGCGAATGCCTGCTGAGCGCCGACCAGGTAGTTATCCCATGTCGGTGAGTCCCAGATCTCGACGCGGTTGCCCATGCCGATCACCGCAACTTCCCGGTCAAGTGATGCGTACTGCCGCAATATGTTCGGGACCGTGATGCGCCCCTGTTTGTCCGGTTGATCCGCAAAGGCCGCCGACAGGAACACACGCTGGTAATCGCGAGCTTCCTTATTCGTCTTCGGCGCGTTCTGGATTCGCTCGTGCTCGGCTTCGAATTCCGTGGTGGGGAACAGGGTGAGGCAGTTCTCCTGTCCACGGGTCAATACGAGACCGGGCGAAAGCTCCTCCCGGAACTTTGCGGGCAGGATGAGCCGACCCTTGTCGTCGAGCTTCTGCAAATGAGTGCCCAAGAACATGTCGTCTCACCCCTTTCGAAACCCAATTGGCTCCGATAGCAACCACAGTACTCCACTTCCCTCCACCCAATCTAGTGGTTTGCCCCTTCTTCACCAGTTCGAACCATAAAACCCCAGGTCAGGCAGGTGGAGGAAAGTGGGGAAAATTTGCGGTCGGCGAGTCGAACCTAGTGCGCAATGGGCCTTTTGCGGCGCATTTCGACCTTCAGTGCCTCCTCACCGCGGAGCCAATCAGAGGGCCAGATCCCTGATTTTCCGCGGAAGACCGAAGCCTAGAGCTCCCCGGGGAGGGAAGCGGGGAGGAAAGTGGGGGTCTCTGGTGGAGCCAAGTGGGGAGCGATGTGGAGAGACGAGTGGGGAGCGATGTGGAGGGGCGTTCTGCAGGACAGGAAAGGCAGCTGCGCAGTCCCCCAGCCGTCGGTACCGTGGCTGATACTCCAGAATCAGACCCTTGCGTCGGCGCGGCCGGATATGCCGAACGAGGCTGCCCGAACGGGCGAATGGTGACCACCAGAAAGGTCGAGCAATGACTGCCCGAACGGCCGAGCGATGCCCGTGTGGATGCAGGAGACGGGATAGGGGACAATAGGATCATGTCGATCAGCCAAGAAGGTACTCAGGCCAATTCCGTGATCGGTGCCGAGCACATCGAATGGGTGCAGCAACTCACCTCACGGGCACGCACAGCAATGAACGCCGTCCTCGAAGGCAAGGATGAAGCAGTCGGACTGTCCCTGGTTGCGCTCCTTGCCGGGGGCCACGTCCTCCTCGAGGACGTGCCCGGAGTCGGGAAGACTCTGTTGGCACGAGCCATGGGCAAGGTCGTCGATGGCTCGGTCAGGCGCATCCAGTTCACCCCCGACCTGCTGCCGACTGACGTAGTCGGCGTGAACCTGTTCAATCAGGAAACCCGGCACTTCGAGTTCCGGCAGGGACCCGTGTTCGCCAATATCGTCATTGCCGATGAGATCAACCGCGCCTCCCCCAAGACTCAGTCCGCGATGCTTGAGTGCATGGCCGAAGGTCAGGCCACCATTGACGGCGAGACCTACCCGATGCCGTCACCTTTCATCGTCGTCGCTACTCAGAACCCAATCGACATGGAAGGCACGTACGCGCTTCCCGAGGCACAGCGGGACCGCTTCATGACTCGAATCTCGCTGGGCTACCCCGAAACTGCTGACGAGATCGACCTCCTGGACAACCAGATCGAGCACGATCCACTTTCCAGCGCAACCCCGGTGACCAGCCTCGAGCAGATCAACCAGGCCCGGGGAATCGTCCGACATGTCAGTGCCGCCAGAGAGCTGCGCGAATACATCGTCTCCATCCTCCATGCCAGCCGCAATGACGAGGCCATCCTACTCGGCTGCTCGCCCCGAGGTGGTGTCCACCTTCTCCGCGCGGCCAAGGCTCGCGCCGCGCTCTCGGGACGGACCTTCGTGACTCCGGATGACATTCAGGCTCTGGCCCCCTACATCTTGGCTCACCGGATCATCCCGCGCGATGGTGACGATTCGGAGCTGGCAGCCGAATTGATCGGCCGCCTCCTGGCCCGCGTGCCCATTTCGACGGTTCAGTGACCACATGCGTCTGAGCACCTCAGGAATCATCTTCGTCCTCGCTGGAGTCGCACTGATCGTCACCGCGTATCGGTTCGCGCTCCCCGGGCTGCTGCCTGCTGGAATTCTGCTTCTCGCGCTGGTCATCCTTTCGGCGCTGCTGATCACCTGGGGCACCCGCCGCGTTTCGATCACGTTGCGGACTGGACTGCCTACCGTGGCACTGCCTCAGTCCAGAGACCGCTACCCGCTTGCCCACGAGGGGAAAGAGGTTCATGTCGAGGCACTGGTGACTAACACCGGGCGTCTGGCAATTCCGTCCTCGACGATCAGCTTCGTGGCAGGCGAGGGCTTCGGCGATTCCACAGTCGGGCAAGTTCCACCTCTGGCCCACGGAGCTTCTCAGACTGTCCTGACGTCTTTCACCCCGAATCGTCGTGGACTCAGCGGAGTGGAAACTGTGCTGATCACTGTCTCTGGCCCCTTCGGCCTGGTGACGAGGAAGAAGAAGGTCATCGCCGGCTACCCTGTAGCTGTCTCGGTGCCGATCCTTCCCGCACGGATTCCCACCGACTCGGCGATCAGACCGGCCCGCTTGGATGACGGCAAGGTCCGTGCCGGCCACACTGCTCGGGACTTCCATACGCGAGAGTACGTTCCCGGAGACGATCTCCGACACGTCCATTGGCCCAGCACCGCGAAGTCCGGTGAGCTCATGGTCCGTCACGAAGCCGACGAGGAGACGCTCTACGCTCTCATCGTCGTCGATCTCAAGGGTGACGATGACCGACCAGACGCCCTTGAAATCGAATTCCTCCTGGCCGCCGCGGCCGCGGCCGGCACGGCGTTCCTGCGTGCTGGCTACGAGGTCTTCGTCGTCGCACCCGGCCATCAGATCAGGTTCAAAGGACAGCGCGATATCGACAGACTGCGATTGCTCACCGCCCTCGTCGAGGCCGGCCGAGTGCAACTGCCTTCCCATGACAACCCCAACCACATCGTCATCTGCGCCGTCGACGACGCTCGCGGAAAGGAGCTGGCGGCCCAATTCTCCCGGCGCGTTCCGGTGACCGTCCGAAGCCTCGACGACATCAATGACCTGACGATGGTGGGATTGAGCGAGGATCTGCCCGAATCATGGACCGCATTCGATTCGAAGCGGGTGAAGCGATGAACCCCGAAACATCAGAGAGTGCAGACAGACATTCCCCGGCTTGGCTCGAGGCCTGTGCCGTGTTCGTGGCCATGGTCTTGGCCGCTATCGGCCTCTCCGCGGTCTTCTCCGACTTCGCGTGGCTTCCCTCCGTGCTCATCTCGATTCTCCTGATCGTTCTCGTCGGCGCGATCTTCCGCAGTGTCCCGGTCCTTCGGGCCACCGGAGCTGCCGTCATCGCACAGTGCGTCGTGGGTCTGATCGCAGTCCTCGTGCTATGTGCACCGAGCACGCTGATTCTCGGCGTCGTGCCCACCGGCAGTTCATTCACCACCGTCATCGACCTCCTGTCCTCGGGAGTCAGCGACCTGTACGCCACGACTCCCCCAGCGCCCAGCACTCCTGGCTTCACCACGATGCTCACGATTGCGTTCACGCTGATCACCATCCTCATCGACGGACTCGTCTCCGACCTCAGAGCACCTAAGGTGAGCGGCGTTCTGCTCCTGGTGCTGTGGATGATCCCGGTCTTCTTCGCCCCTATCCAGGTGAGGTGGTGGCACGTCGTGGCCATCTTGGCGGCATTCCTCATCCTCATCCTCAGCCCCTACTTCCCCGCAGCGAAGTGGCGCGGTGGTCTGACCGCAACCGTGGCTGGAGCTGTGGCCGTTGCAATCGGCATCGGAGCTCCCGTGCTTCTGCCGGAAGTTCCGACCCTGCCTGATCGCGCAGCGAGCGACAAGGGCGATCTCACAGTGACGAACCCGTTCCTCGACCTGCGTGCCGATCTCGGCGACCGTGACGATTCGACCCTCTTTAAGTACACCACTTCGGAATCCGAAGGGCAGCCGATCAGGCTGACCTCGATCAACTCCTTTGACGGCCAGTCGTGGGCACCGACCCCGTTCCCCCTCGACCCCTTTGCGATCGCGAACGAGGGATTGCCCTGGCCGCAGGGACTGCCACGCGAGAAGAACTACAGCGAAGAACGCATCGACATCACTGTCTCCGACGAATACGATCAGCAGTATCTTCCCACCCCTTACGCCCCACAGCAGCCGACCGGCCTGAACCGGCGTTGGATCTACGACGAGACATCGCTGACAATCGTCGGCAACGGCGAGAAGTCGGGTGGACAGGACTACTCGATGGAGTATCTCTCCATCAATCCCGACGTCGACGATCTGCAGAGCGCGGCACCGGTGAACTCCAGTGATTTCGAGACGGAACTCGAAGTTCCGGACAGCCTGCCCGGCAGCGTGAAGGAAACCGCCGAGAAGATCACTGCGGACGCGGACAACCAATGGGAAGCCGCTGTCCTGCTCCAGGCCTACTTCCGAAGCGGCGACTTCGAATACTCGCTGGATGCTCCCGAAAAAGCCAGCGGCGATGCGATCTCTGACTTCCTCGTCGATAAGAAGGGGTACTGTGTTCAGTTCTCGTCGGCTATGACGATCATGGCTCGCACGATGGGGATTCCCGCACGCATCGGCGTCGGTTACGGCGAAGGCACCAAGAGCGGTGAAGGCTTCGAAGTCAGCATGCAGGATTCGCATGCGTGGCCGGAATTGTACTTCGAGGGAGCCGGATGGGTCCGCTTCGAACCCACTCCAGGCGGTCCAGCCGGCGACCCTCCTAAATGGACGGTTGCCAGCGGCAGCACCGGAGAGGCCTCCGAGGAGGACTCCGAAGAGACCTCGTCACCGTCTGAGGAGCCCACAGAGGGCTCCGAGGAATCGGAAGCGGCGGAATCCGAGAGCTCCAGCCCCGAGACATCAGCGGCTGGGGAACCAGCTGGTGCGAATCTCGGTACGTACCTCTGGGCGGGTCTCATCGTGCTTGCGATCCTGCTGATTGCAGCGATTCCGGCGCTGTGGAGACTTATTCTGCGGCGTCGACGCACACGTGACCCTGACGAGCTCGAGAAGGTCTGGACGGAGATACGGGCGCTGTCAACCGACTATGGTCAGAGCCTCGACCCCAGCCGAACGTTGCGATACAACGAACTTGTATTGGCCAGCAGAGCCAGTGGAGGGACCGCTGAGTCTGAGGACCCCACTGCGGAACCAGGTTCTTCGTCGTCTGACGCACGTGGCGATTCCAGTGATGGATTCGCCGCGCTGCGCAGCCCGGCCCCGCCCTCAGGGTCACGCAACGCCGGCGATGACACTGCGTTGTCAGCCTTCGTCGACGCACTTGAAGCCCACCGCTACGGTGCGAGTGAGAGGAACATCTCGTCAACCGAGGTCAGTGCCCTCATCGACGAAGTCAGGACCGACCTCGCAGACAACGCGTCGCCCGGAAACAAGATCACCGCCATAATCTGGCCGGCAAGTATCTTCAATCCACCGCGCTGATTGCGATGCCCTGTTGCTACCCCGGATGCCTTGTGCCTCCGGGGCAGTTCCTATTCCAGCGCACCTCCTATTTCATGGCAGCGTCCGTTCGAGGCAGCGCCTGCTCAAGGTGCCATCGTTACGACCCTCATTGGGCAGGTGCGTCCGCACCGGGCGAGTGCGTCCTCAACCAGCATCAGGCGCGGACCTGGTTCCAGCACCGGAGCACTGTCGGTGAGATTGAACCACCACGATGCGTGACGGCGCTGCGTGTGCCGAAGCCGGTGAGTGATGATGACTGCGGATGCCGATGCACTATCGAGCACGAAAAAGCGCCCTCTCTGCAGAGGACGCTTCACTGGGGTGGATTGTGTGCCAAGTATTACTCGGAGAGTACCCGCGGGCAGTGACGATCGGCCTACAGGACATCCGGCTGACAATCAGTCTCAGCGGCTCTACCGAGTGCCGCGCGAATCATTCGCCGCGCTGGCGCTTCTCCCACCGGTCTTCGATCCGATTCATGAAACCGGACGGCCCCTTGGCCTCAGACTGAGGACCTTTCGACGGCTGAGCACGCTTGGCTTTGTCGCCGATCTGACGTGGACGGCTGAAAGCCCAGTACATTCCGGCAACCATCAACCCGAAGCCGACGACGCCGAGGATGATCCACCATGTGCTGTTCGTCACCATCGAAATGGCGAAGATCGTTGCGGCGAGTCCTACAAGCGTGAGCAGAATACCCAGCACGAATCGCTTCGCGGAGAACCCTGGCCCGTTAGCAGCTGCCTGGGTTTCTGAAATATTGCGTGCGAAACGTGGGTCTTCACTGCGCAGCTGCTTCTCCAACTGATCGAGCAGCTGCTGTTCGTGATCGGAGAGTGGCATCTCGAACCCCCGTTTCCTTACTATGGCCTGATGACACAATCATAGTCTCTGAACACTGAAAAAACATCTTGAGGACCGTTGCATCCCCTGGATTCTCACTGCGTCCTCAGACTATGAGGCACCTCACTGCCTAAACGTGGTCAGGACCCGTATTTTCGGGGTCAGGGCGCCTTCTGAGCAGAGACGCCTGCGAGATCGAAGCGGTCCCGAACTTTTTCCGCACATCGTCAAGAGCAACCTCTGCTTCCCTGCCTGAGTGCTCGGCCTCGTCCAATCTCGCCTGTCGCCCGCTGGCAGCGAAGTCCATCAGACCGGCTGCGCGGATACCCAGCAGACGCACCCCCTTGGATTTCTGCTCCCGCAGGTTCCTCATGGCCGGCCGCAGGGCCTCATAGATCTCACGGGCGAGGTCGGTGGGAGCATCGAGAGTGATCGATCGTGACAATGTGGTGAAATCACCGAGTCGATATTTCAGCCCCAAAGTGGTGGCGACCTTGCCTTCGGCCCGAACCCTGTGCGCAACTTTGTCCGACAGCCGCAGCAGCTCATGCTCAAGCTGACTCAGATCCCAGACGTCGTCGTTGAAGGTGTGCTCGGCGCTGATCGACCGGTCCTTCACCTGCCTGTCCATGCCGTGTGAGTCCAGTCCGTGGGCGCTGCGCCACAGATGATGGCCGTGGGCGCCGAATACCCGACCTGCCCACGCTTCGTCGACTGCGGCTAAGTCCCCGATCAGACGTATGCCGTACTTGAAGAACCCATCCTTCGTCTTCTCCCCCACTCCTGGAAGCGCTTCGATCGGCATCGGATCGAGGAATTCCTGAGTCGCCGCCAGCGGGACGAGCAGCTGTCCGCGCGGTTTGGCACGAGTGGACGCGAGCTTCGCCACGACTCGACTGCCAGCGATCCCCACCGATGCGTTCAGCCCCGTCTGTGCTTCGATCTCGGCTCGAAGCTCGGATGTGATCAGCACCGGCGACCCCAATCTGCGCACCGCTCCTGACACGTCGATATACGCTTCGTCGACACTCACCTGGTGAAAATCAGGTGTCACCTCACCCACCAGGTCGAAGACCTTCTGGGAATACGAAGAGTACAGGCCATGCGAAGGAGGGATCACCTCGGCGAAGGGACAGAGACTCATCGCCCGGCCCATGGGCATGGCCGCATGGACACCGAACTCACGAGCCTCATAGCTCGCCGAAACCACGACGCCCCGCCCGCTGCGACCGCCGACGATGACGGGACGGCCGAGAAGTTCCGGGCGGCTCAGAAGCTCCACCGAGACGAAGAAGGAGTCCATGTCCAGGTGGAGCATCGTGGCTCCGGCATCGTCCGTCCCGAGACGGCTGAGGTCGCCACCGGATCGTGACAGCTGTTTACGACTCATCGGGCACTCATGTGTCTGCGTTGGCTCCTTTCGGCTCCCGTCGCCGAGTCCGGGTAGTCTGTAGTCATGGTAACGCGCGCCACTGTCATGACATTGCCCCTCGCCGCTGCTCTCGTCCTCGCAGGATGTTCGGGACCGGCCAACGAGGCGGCAGAAGGATCGCCCACTCCGGAGAAGACGCAGTCTTCGTCCGCAGCCTCGACGTCCGAAGGTTCGGAGGCCGCGAGCAGCGAACGCCCGAGCAAGGATTCCGAGGCTGCCTCCACCGACGTCGAAGATCTCCCGAAATACCTCAAGCCCTACCCGGACTCGACTGTGCTGTCGAGCGCCCGTGCGAAGGCCGAGAACGGAGCCGATTCAGGAAAGCTCGAAGAGGTCAGCCTGGTCATGAGCGCCAAGGCCGAACCCAAGGACATCTTCACGTTCTACTCCAAGGCATTGAAGAAGGCCGGATTCGAAACGTATGGCGACGAGATCAAGACGAAGAGCGCCCAGGTCGTGAACTTCCGACACAAGGACAATGAAGGTCTGCTCGTCGTCACAATCGCCAAGGATCCTTCAAAGAAGGCGAATTCGATCGTGACAGTCGGCGGGAACATCGTTCCATGATGGGTGCCGACTCTCCGTCTGCAGTTGAGGCGGAGACCGCGCAGACACCAGAGGCGTCCGGCCGGAAGAGCACCATCGAAGCCCTCAAGTCCCCCGAATCCATTGCCGCCGAGGTGTCGACGGGAATCGAAGGGTTCCTCGAATCGAAGGCGGCCGAGTTCCTCACGATCTCACCCGATGCGCACGACATCGGGCAGGCGCTCCTCGACTTCACACGGGGCGGGAAGATGATCCGCCCGGTCTTGCTGTGGTGGGGCTACCAGCTGGCAGCCGGAGACGATCCTGCAAGGGACAGCATGACCGGCAGTGTCGCCGAGGCCGCTGGTTCGCTCGAACTTCTCCATGCGGCCGCTCTCATCCATGACGACGTCATCGATCATTCCGATACGCGTCGCGGCAAGCCGGCATTGCATCGCCAATTCGAGTCCTATCACGCCGGACGCAGCTACCAAGGCGGAGCCGAGCCCTTCGGAATCGCGGCAGCCATCGTCATCGGAGACATCTGCCTCGCACTCAGCGAAGAGCTCTTCGAGAATTCCCAGACAGTCCTGGGCATTTCGCCCTTGGCACGAGACCTGCGTGCCACGCTCCGCAGGGACGTGATGGTCGGGCAGTACCTCGACGTCCTGGCCGAGGTGGTCCCGCTTGAGGACGAACGCATCGGCGACAGGGCATGGGAGGTTCTCAGCTACAAGTCCGCGAAGTATTCGGTCGAACAGCCGCTCCTTCTCGGTGCGGCCCTGGGCGGTGCCGACGAGGAACAGCTCGCGGAGATCTCCAAGTTCGGGCTACCGCTCGGGCAGGCATTCCAGCTTCGCGACGATGTACTCGGCATCTTCGGCGATCCCGTTGCCACCGGGAAACCGGCCGGCGATGACATCCGTGAGGGCAAACGCACCGTACTCATCGCCGAGAGCATGAAGAACCTTCGCCCGGAGCAGGTTCAGGTCATGGCAGAGCGTCTGGGAGACCCGAATCTCTCCGATGACGAGGTCGGCGAGTGCGTGGAGATGCTCACCGAATCGGGCGGCCTCGACGCTGTCGAATCCTTCATTCGGACCAAGTATGACGAAGCACTGTCCGTGGTCCGCGAATGGGCGGATAAAGGTGCCCACGCTGACACAGCACGGACAACGATCGGCGCCGCTGCCCAGAGGCAGCTCGAGGGGTTCGCCGAGTCTCTCAGCTATCGGACGAGCTGAGAGACCCTGCTGAACGACGAGAAGGCTGAGGGATCAGAAGGCCAGGGCCTGGGCCCGCCGTCTGACCTCTTTGCGATTGCCGGCCCGCAGCAGATCGATGGGACGCCCGGGCAGAGAATCATCCGGGGTGAACAGCCAGTGGATGGACTCACGATCGTCGAAGCCCGCGTCCCGCAATGTGCTCAGAGTGCCCTTCAACGGGGTCAGCACCGAGCCGTCGACGAAGAACGCCGTCGGCACCTGCATCACTTTGGGTGTCCCGTGCTTATAGCCGCAGATCGCACCGTCCTCCAAGAGCCTGCGCACTTGCATGATGCCAAGACCCGTCGACTCGGCGATATCTGGCAATGTGGCCCAATCCTGGACGAGTTCTTCCGTATTCACATCCTCAAGCCTAGCAATATTTGAGAGAAACACCCCGCCATGCGGAGTCGAATGCTCGGGTGCAGCCCGGGCACTCGATAGTCTGGAGTGTGAAACTTCCCCATCCGATATGAAGTCAACAGGTGACAGATGACACGTATGCGACGGAATCCTCAGGTGCCCGTTACCGCCGCTCCTGACATCCGTGCTGCTTCAAAGGTGAATTCCACCGGCCCCATCCCGGGACTCACCGACCCCATCCCCACGGATCAAGACAACGCTGACCTCGACTTCGCCGAGGCGGCCCCCTCCCCCCGTGCCGACGACCATGAGAGCTCCCCCGGCACACCGACCGACTCCCCAGCGTCATCATCGCAGGCTGCGCCGGGGCCGCAATGGACGTCTGGAACCAACGGTGAGACCATTCCGGTGACGCACGGCGGTCGCACCTACAAAACCAGAGAAGGCGACACTCTGTACGGAGTCGCCAGCAAACATGGCGTGTCCGTGCCCGCTCTGGCTGAGCTCAATCGCATCTCGCCGCGGCAGAATCTCCAGCAGGGTCAGGTGCTGTCCCTGCCTGAGAAGAACGACCTGCCCGATACCGACCCTTCGCATGTCGTCGCACCGGGCGAGACTCTGCCCGGAATCGCCGCCAGACATCAGATGTCGCCCGGCAGCCTGCGCCGTGCGAATTCGATGGGCGACGACTCGTTCCTCCAGGTCGGCGAGCTGCTGCTGCTCAGAGATTCGACGGCTCGACGGCATCGCACACCGCCCCAGCCACCGACCGATATTCCGCGCGTCGCCACGAGCGCACAGGTCGAAGGCATCAGACCCAATGTGCTCGCAGCCGCACGACTGAACAAATTCACACTCCTGCAGAGAACTCACCCGGCACCGGCCCAGGCTCGATTCATCGTTGCCTCAATCGCCGAGGAGCTCGGAGCCGACCCGGCACTCATGCAGGCCGTTGCCGCGCAGGAATCAGGTTTCCAGCACACCACTGTCTCGGCGGGGAATGCCATCGGCATCATGCAGGTCACTCCTCGATCGGGCAGGTGGGCCAGCGACATCGTAGGCCGCAGTCTCGATCTCCTTGATCTCGGCGACAACATCGTTGCGGGAACAGTCATCTTGGGATGGCTGATCGAAACTGCAGAATCGGAGAACGAGGCACTGGCGGGCTACTATCAGGACCTTCGCTCCGTGAGATCCGAGGGATTGCTGCCCGAGACGAAGGCCTTCGTCCGTGCCGTTCAGATGCAGCGACAGCGAATGCAGGAGGCGCTATGAGTGCCCGTACGGATCCGCTCATCGGCACCATTCTCAATGACCGGTACAGCATCGACGCGAAGATCGCGCGCGGTGGAATGGCGATGGTCTACCGCGGCACGGATCTGCGCCTTGACCGTGAGATCGCGATCAAGGTCATGCATGACCACCTCATCAGCGACGACACCTTCGTCGAACGGTTCCGACGCGAGGCCATCAACGCCGGACGGCTGACCCACCCGAATCTCGTGGCCATCCATGACCAGGCCCGCGACGGCGACACGGTCTATCTTGTGATGGAGTACCTGCCGTCGGTGACTCTGCGCCGCGAGCTCAAGCACCGGGGCACCTTCACTCCGCGTCAGGCGATCGTCGTCCTCGATGCGATCCTCGCAGCACTCGAAGCAGTCCATTCCACGGGAATCATCCATCGCGATCTCAAACCCGACAATGTCCTCCTCGGCACCGATGGTCAGGTCAAGCTCGCGGACTTCGGTTTGGCGCGCGCCGTCACCACCGCGACGACGACCAAGACCCTGATCGGCACTGTCGGATATGTGGCGCCTGAGCTCGTCACGCGGACTGGCGCGGATATCCGCACCGACCTCTACACGGTCGGCATCATGTTCTACGAGATGCTCACCGGGATGCAGCCCTATACGGATGAAGTCCCCATCCAGGTCGCCTATCGTCACGTACACGATTCCGTACCGCCTCCGTCAGACCAGGTCTCCGGACTGAGTCCGCGCCTTGACGCCCTGGTGCTGTGGGCGACGTCAAAGGATCCCGCCGACCGTCCCGATGACGCCGCGCAGTTCCGTCATGCCCTCGCCGAGGCCCGATCCGAGATGAGCGAGAGCGAACTCGACCTCGGCGACCCCAATGTCGTACCGGGTGAGCACTCCCCCAAGCTGACAGCGAGCATCGATCTGGGAGCTGAAGCTCCGAAGGAGAAGCGATCGCGCACCGACGAGATCCCCTACCTCGAGAACGACGAAGACAACGAGAACGCCGAGGCGAAGCACTCCGATACTGACACCGACGAAGAGTCTGGTGCGGCGGGGACAGCTGCAGCGGCTGGTGCCGCAGGCATCGGTGCGGCTGGTGCCGCTGCCGCCTCGAAGACAGACGATGCGGGGAGCTCCCCCGACGGTGCGTCCCAGGAGGCAACCGATCACGGTGACGAGAACAAACCCGCGCACGGCGAAGGCCAGGCCGACGACAAGACCGCAGTCACGGCGGCTGCAGGCACAGCCTCGGCGACTTCAGCACCAACCCGTCGACGCAGACGACGACTGGCTGCAACCGTCGGCGCTGCGTTGCTCGTGCTCGCCCTTGTGGCCTGGCTGGTCATCGCAAACCTTCCCGCGCCCACCTCGATCGTGCCGGCCCAGCTGGCGGGCAAGGACCTTGACAAGGTGACCTCGCAGATCGAGGACACCGGTCTCGACGCTCAGCCGAAGGAAGTCTTCGACGACAGCGTCCCAGCTGGTGTCGTCATCGGAACCGACCCGGTGGGCGGATCCGAACTTGCCCCGGACTCGACCGTCACGGTCGTCGTGTCCAAGGGCGAAGAGATGTTCGCTGTTCCCAAGCTCAAGGGTCTCAACGCCGACGAGGCTGAGGCCGCACTGAAGAAGGCCGAGTTGAAGCTCGGCAAGGTGGACGAAGAGTACAGCGACTCGGTCGACAACGACGATGTCATCTCAGCGTCGAAGAAGTCGGGCGAGGACCTGTCAAAGGGCACCGAGGTCGATCTCGTCGTGTCCAAGGGTGTCAAGCCGACCCCCGTGCCCAATGTCGAGGGCCTGACCTTCGAAGCCGCATATGCGACCTTGGCCAAACGCGGATTCCGTGTGGGCAAGGACGAGGTCTTCTCCGACGACATCCCCAAGGGCAAAGTGGTCTCACAGTGGCCGAAGAGCTCTGAGGCGAAGCCCTATGACTCTCTCATCATCGTCCGCGTCTCCAAGGGCAAAGAGAAGAAGGAAGAGTCCAAGGACGACAAGAAGGACGAGAAGAAGAAGGACGACAGCAAGGACAGCAAAAAGGACGAAGACAAAAAGAAAGAAGACTGATCTGATCGATCAGGGCCCTTCCCCGCTGCGGGTCTTTTTCTGAAGCCGAATGAAGTAACAGGTGGCCGTGCGATTCGTTCGCACGGCCACCTGTTTCGCTGTTGTCTAGAAGACGAGTCGACGCCTGTCAGCCGACACTCACATCAGTTACGACGAGTCAGGTACTCCGCGACCTGGAAGGCCATCTCGAGAGACTGGTCGTGATTGAGACGAGGATCGACGAGTGTCTCATAGCGACGGCGCAGGCCCTCGTCGTCGATCTCGGTCGCTCCGCCCATGATCTCTGTGACGTCGTCACCGGTGAGTTCGATGTGCAGTCCGCCCGGAATGGTCCCAGCTTCCTGATGGGCGCTGAAGAATCCTTCGACCTCGGCCATGACATCTTCGAACCGGCGGGTCTTGTACCCGGTATTCGAGGTGATGGTGTTGCCGTGCATCGGATCGCAGACCCAGGTCACGTGCGGCAGGCGGTCACCGACTCCGGCAAGCAGCTTCGGCAGCGCCTCGGTGATCCTCCCTGCACCCATGCGAGTAACGAATGTCAGTCGGCCGGGCTCGGCACTCGGGTCGAGCTTTTCAGCTAGTGCCAGTGCTTCGTCCGCGGTGGCCGTCGGACCGAGCTTGACCCCGATCGGATTGCGGACCTTCGACAGGAAGTCCACATGGGCTCCGTCGATGTCACGGGTGCGTTCGCCGATCCACAGGAAATGTCCGGACACGTCGTAGGCTTCACCTGTCCGCGAGTCGATCCGCGTCAGTGCACGTTCGTATTCGAGCAGAAGAGCCTCATGAGCGGCGTAGAATTCGGTGGTCCTCAACGCATCGAAGTCAGCTCCGCAAGCGTCCATGAAGCGGATGGCACGATCGATCTCGCGCGCAGTCTGCTCATAGCGCTGGTAGCCCGGGTTCGATGTCAGGAATCCGCGATTCCACTCGTGGACGAGTCGCAGGTCTGCGAAACCACCCTGAGTGAAGGCACGGATGAGATTGAGCGTGGACGCGGAGACGTGGTATCCCTGCAGCAGTCTCGCTGGATCGTGACGGCGTGACTCCTCGGTGAACTCATAGCCGTTGACGATGTCGCCGCGGTACGAGGGAAGCGTGACGCCGTCGCGCGTCTCCATATCCGCAGAGCGGGGCTTGGCGAACTGACCGGCCATGCGACCGATCTTGACGACGGGCATCGAACCGCCGTAGGTGAGCACCGCAGCCATCTGCAGCACAGTCTGGACTCGGGCGCGGATCTTGTCGGCCTGAGCACCGGCGAAGGACTCGGCACAGTCACCACCAGCAAGGACGAAGGCTTCACCTCGGGAGGCGGCTGCGATGCGCTGTTTGAGCACGTCGGCTTCTCCGGCGAAGATCAGCGGCGGAGAGTTGCGCAGGCTGGTCAGAGCCTCGTCGAGTGCTGGAGTATCAAGATAGGTCGGCTGCTGCTGCGGATCCATCTCACGCCAGGCATCGAGACCACTGAGGTCATTCGTGCCTGCTGGGGCGCTGTCTCTGTTGGCGAATACCGGATCGATATGGAAGCTCACAATCGTTCTTTCATGATGTTTCGGTACCGGTTTCGAAGTCCTCTGCCGAGACGTTGTCGAGGAAGTCCCTGAATTGGGCGACTTCCTCTTCGTCGGCTTCGGGTGCTTCGATTCCGGCGTCTTCGAGAAGTTCTGAATCGACGTAGACGGGACACTGAGCCGTGAGGGCCAGCGTCACTGCGTCGGAGGGACGTGCAGAGATCGACTTGCCATCGTTCGTGTGTAGCTCGGCCAGGAAGATCTGTCCGTCGCGGCCGGTGATCGTGACATCGGCCAACGACGTCTCATACGCTTCGAGAGTATCGAGCAGCAGCGCATGCGCCATCGGTCGCGGTGGGGTCAGTCCCCGCTGCGCAATCGAGAGTGCATTGGCTTCGATGGCACCCACCCAGATGGGCAGGTAGTAGGCAGGCTCAGTGGCTTTGAGCAAAAGGATCGGCTGGTTGGCAGGCATCTCGATGCGAACACCAACAACCTCAACTTCAATGTTTGACATTATCCCCCGGTCAGGAGCGCGGACGCTGCTGGAAAATCATCCGGAACTTGCCGATCTGCACATCGGCTCCGTTCTGCAATTCAATGGAATCGATGAGCTGACGACCCACGTAGGTTCCGTTGAGTGAGCCTGTGTCGCGCAGTGTGAAACCACTTGGAGTCCGAATGAATTCAGCATGCTTGCGCGAAACGGTGACATCGTCAAGGAAGATATCAGCGTTCGGACTGCGACCCACGGTCACCACATCAGTGTCGAGCAGAATCTGTGAACCCGAGTCCGGGCCCGAAACGACGACGAGAAGCGCATCCGTGTCCTGCAGACCTTCAAGGTCGGGCACAGGGTGGATCTCACCGGTATGCGGATCCAGGATCCCCTGGAACTGCTGGTTACCGGAGTCGCCGGAGACCGGCTCATCGTTGCGATACTGCTGCTCCTGGCCGCCGTACTGCGGCTGATTGCCGTACTGCTGACCCTGGCTGCCGTACTGCTGTCCCTGGCTGCCATACTGCGGCTGATTACCCTGACCGTTGGGATCCTGCGGTCCATAGTTACCATCCTGAGGCTGATTGCCCTGGGGAGGATACTGGCCCTGATTCGGCTGCTGATAGCCCGGCTGCTGGCCCTGGCTCCCGTTGTACTGACCCTGCTGTCCAGCGTTGTACTGACCGTACTGAGCATCATTGCGCTGCGGAGCATTGCCGTACTGCGGAGCCTGCGGTCCGTTGTTCACCGGAGCCTGCCCGTAGGGAGGCGTCTCCTGCGGAGCCGGCCTGCCCTGAGACTGCTGAGGCGGTGCATAGTTCTGCTGGCCGTTTCCCTGGCTGCCTCCGTTGTGCTGACCGTAGGGATCGACTTGCGGGTTATGGCGAGTCTCGGGTCCCGAAGCGTCGTCACCGTTTCCGGCGCCGAATGGGAACCTCTTCGACTGCGGCACCTGACCGTTGTCATACCAGGTCTGCGAGGGGTTGGGACGACCTTGATCGTTGTTCTGCGACATTACGCCTCCTCGCTCTGAATGAGCTCTTTGTACTGCTCGACGTCCATCAGCGCTTCGACTTGCTGCGGATCACTGAGTTCAACGAGATACATCCAACCGTCTTGGAACGGGGAGGTATTCACGGTTTCGGGGGCGTCGTCGAGTCCCTCGTTGACCTCGGTGATGGAACCGGACACGGGTGCAATGAGATCGGACACGCTCTTCGTGCTCTCGACCTCGCCGCAGGATTCTCCAGCAGTGGTCTTATCGCCGACTTCAGGAAGATCGACATACACGACGTCACCCAGCTGCTCTTGGGCAAAATCGGTGATACCCACGCGGACAACCGCACTGTTCTCCGTGGTCTCGACCCATTCGTGGTCGCGCGAGTATCGCAAGGACACTGGATAATCCAGGTTTGCCATGTCGACTCCTCTTAGCTTGTTGGTCCTCCAAGCATAGCCGCCTGGGGTGCTTTCATAACAATCACGAAACAGAAATGTTACCGATCCTCGGTACCAGTCCAGGCTTACACCCGTCTCTCACATGACTACCAGGGATGATACTCGTTTTTTCATGGTCACGAAACGCAATTTTGGCACTTGGCCGGGGATCGTTATAGGCTGGGTCTCGTTGCTTTCCGAAGCAGCACGGAAACGGGCTATAGCGCAGCTTGGTAGCGCGCTTCACTGGGGGTGAAGAGGTCGTGGGTTCAAATCCCGCTAGCCCGACCGTTGTGATGTGTCGCGACATCGTTCACTCGATGTCGCGGCACATTTCTCATTTCTGACCCGGCCGTCCACAATTTGGTGGCCGCAATACCGAACAGCCGCAATGCCGCTCAGCCGCTCAGTCTGAACGCAACGGCCTTCCGCCTAGTCGACCAGCGAAGACCATGGTGACGGCACCGATGACGATCAGGACCGACAGTCCCCACCGCAGATTGCCGAGACCGGCGATGACTCCGACCAATGGACTCGTCCCCAGGAAGCCGATTCTCATGATCCAGTTCACCAAGGTGACGCCTCCGGCCCGCCCCACTCCCGGAAGGTGGGCTGCGGCACCGAGAGCACCCGGGACGAGAGTGGCCGAGCCATATCCCATCATGCCGAGGCCGACCAACAGCTGGATCGGCTCGAACGCGGTGACTGCCCCGAGTCCGCCGAGGGCGATGAGTCCCCCGCCGAGGCGAGCGATCCGACCGGACCCGAATCGCTGAACTAGGATGTCGCCGCTGAAGCGGCCCAGGCATTGGCTGCCTATGACCACGCTGAAGGCGATTCCAGCTGTCGCAGCAGACATCCCGCTGAACTCGACAGCAGCCAACGCCGACCAATTGTTCGCTATGTCCTCGACCGCGGTGCCGCAGATGGCAACGACGGCCAAGGGCAGTGCCATGAGCAGAATGGCACGCCTCGAACTGGGTTGCTTCGCCCCTGCGCCTTCGCTGGAACCTGCCTCCGCGCTGGGACCGGCATCAACCTCGGCGATGTCATCGATACTGGAAGTCGCAGAACTGCTGCGAAGAACGGCATCGCCGATCAGTCGACGAGCGAGCAGGATCACGATGATGGATGCCACCGTGATCAGTGCCAGGTGGAGTCTCATGTCCATGGCATTGGCAGCGGCGATCGTGGCGAGGGCACCGCTGACGAGTCCGCCCAAGCTCCACAGCGCGTGCATAGACGAGAGGATGACGCGCGCCAGACTCTCCTGCACCCCGATGCCGACAACGTTCTGGGCCACGTCCACAATGGCATCGAAGAAGCCGACGAGGAACAGGCAGATGGCCATCATCCACCCGTTGACCGACCACGCCGTGGTGGCAGCCGACAGGCCCAGCAGCACGGTGCCGCCGACGACGACGGCGTTGGCTCCGAACCGTGAGATGAGGTGCGCCGGTACGACTGAGGAGACGATCGCGCCGAGCGCGAACGAGGCGACGACGAGCCCGAACTCCCAGGAGCTCAGCCCCAGCCGCTGGACCAGCAGCGGATACCACGGCAGCAGCGCCGCGAACACGAAACCATTGCAGCTGAAATAGAGCCCGACGCCGGTGATCGCGCGGGCACCGGCGCTGGGCCGAGGGCTCATTGGCCGGGCTCACTCGCCTGGTCGTTCGAGCCTGTTCCCTTCATCGCCTCGAGCCTGCCCTGCCGCATATTCAGACCCGCGCGTCCGAGCACAAGCAGAGTCACCAGCACGCCGAGGAGCTTCCACCACAGGCCGTCGGTCATGAACAGCAGCACCATCGCGGCCAGAATCGGAACCAGGTGGGTCATCGACCATCCGACGTACCCGCCGAAGCTGGGCATCGTCACGTTGGCCGAGTCAGCAACGGATTTCACCATGAAGTTCGGCCCATTGCCGATGTAGGTGATCGCCCCGCCCATGACAGCGCCCAGAGACACGGCGATCAGCAGAGTTTCGGCGACGCCTGCCACTCGGGGCTCCCCCGGCACCTGAGAGGCCATTTCGAAGAACGTCACATACGTCGGAGCATTGTCGAGCACCGAGGAGAGCCCACCGGTGAATACGAAGAGTGAGATCTCATTGAGCGGAATCCGATGCGCAATCTGACCGAGGTAGGCCAGTGCGGGCATCATCGTGAGGAAGATGCCGATGAATAGCGCCCCGACCTCCAGAATCGGCGTCCACGTGAACTTGTTGAGATTGAACCGTGCACCGCGGTCTCCGAACAGGAATGATGCGAGTGCCGCGGCGAGCATCACGATTTCTCGCCAGGGAACGAATTGGGCGAGGCTTGCGTGCCCGGATTCGACCGCATGCATGTCGATCGAGGGGATGAACGCGACGGCGATGATGATCACGGCAAGATAGACGAGTCCGCTCGCCCCGCGCAGTCCGAGTTTGGTGGCGTATTCCGCGTCCTTCGCCAGCGCCTCGGCGGGTTCCTTCGCATACATTTTGCGATCCAGGACATAGAAGCTGATGAGCAGCAGCGAGTTGACGAAGAGCCAATAGGGCCACAGTCCGAACGTCCATTCGAAGGGCACACCGCGCAGCATTCCGAGGAACAGCGGCGGGTCGCCCAGTGGGGTCAGCAGGCCTCCGCAGTTGGCCACGATGAAGATCGTGTAGACGACGGTGTGGGTCCGGTGCTTGCGGTCTTGGTTCGTGTTGAGGATCGGGCGGATGAGGAGCATGGCCGCTCCGGTGGTGCCGATGAACGATGCCAGCACCCCGCCGACTGCCAGGAAGATCGTGTTGTTCTTCGGGGTCGCCTTGATGTCACCGACGAGGAAGATTCCTCCCGAGGCGACGAACAGGCTCCCGACCAAGACGATGAACTGGAAGTACTCCACCAGAGCGTGGGAGACAGTGGAACCGGCTCCGCCGATGACGAACCACACGGCGATGGGAACACCGAGGATCAGTGCCACGGTGAGTTTGACGAGATTGCGGTCCCAGATCTTCTCGGTGGCAGGAATGAGCGGCAGGACCGCAATGCATCCCAAGAGCAGAACGAAGGGGATGATACTCCACCAGGCAACAGCCATGCGGCGGTCCCTTTCTCATAGTGGTGATGACGAGTTCCACCGAGCTCGTCGACTGTGACGTGGCACTTACTCTACTGACATTTCGGCTCCGCTCCCCGCAGTCGCCCATTTCTCGTACAGTCGGTCCTTTCGGACAGTCGGGCTTCTCAGGCAGTCGTGTGCCGGACTTCCTCTCAGTGGCATACCCTGGGGTGCAGCTCATCGACATCGCATTCGCACCAGGTGCCGAATGTCATTCACAGGAGGAGTCCCACTTGTCTCAGAACGATTCATCCCCCGACGGCAGACTGCACGGTCGAGAACGGGTGAACTCCCGCATCGTCGGAATCTCGCTGGCCGCCGCCTTGGGCGGATTCCTCTTCGGATTCGACACTGCCGTCATCAACGGCGCCGTCGACGCCTTGGCCGAGGAGTTCGCGCTCAGCGCCGGGGTGAAGGGCTTCGCAGTCTCCTCAGCCCTGCTGGCGTGCGCGCTCGGAGCCTGGTTCGCGGGCAACCTGGCCAATCGCTATGGCCGCCTCCCGGTCATGGTCGTCGCGGCAATCCTGTTCCTTGCCTCTGCCATCGGATCGGGCTTGGCCTTCGGCGTCACCGACCTCATCATCTGGCGCATGGTCGGCGGTCTCGGTGTGGGTGCCGCGTCCGTCATCGCCCCTGCCTACATCGCCGAGGTGTCTCCCGCCCGAGTGCGCGGTCGACTCGGTTCTCTGCAGCAGCTGGCGATCGTGACCGGCATCTTCGCCGCGCTCCTGTCGAATGCCCTGCTGGCATCCCTGTCCGGCGGTGCCGCCGATCCCCTGTGGTTCGGCATCGAGACCTGGCGCTGGATGTTCATGGTCGAGGCTGTGCCCGCGCTGGTCTACGGGCTCATGGCTCTGGGGCTGCCCGAGTCCCCACGGTTCCTGGTCGCCCGCGGCAGAGAGGATGAGGCTGCTCGGGTTCTGCGCGTCTTCACCGGCGTCACCGACACGGATTCGCTCATCGAACGCATCCGCGATTCGATCCGTCGCGAGGACAAAGAGTCCTTCAAGGACCTCATAGGCCGCCGGTTCGGACTCAAGCCGATCGTTTGGATCGGAATCCTGCTGTCCGTGTTCCAGCAGTTCGTCGGCATCAACGTCATCTTCTACTACTCCACGACGCTGTGGAAGTCAGTCGGGTTCGACGAATCCAGTGCCCTTCTGACCTCGGTCATCACCTCGGTGACGAATATCGTCGTGACGATCGTCGCGATTCTCCTCGTCGACAGAGTCGGGCGTCGGAAGATGCTCTTGGCCGGTTCGTTCCTGATGGGAATCTCATTGGCGATGATGGCGGTGTCGTTCTCGTTCGCCGAGCTCACCACGGCTACCGACGGCACCACCAGCGCACAGCTGGGTGCGCCGTGGTCGATCATCGCACTGATCTCAGCGAACGTGTTCGTCGTCGGATTCGGTGCCACCTGGGGTCCCCTGGTGTGGGTGCTGCTGGGAGAGATGTTCCCCAATCGGATTCGGGCCGGTGCGCTTGCCGTGGCCGCCGCAGCCCAGTGGATCGCGAACTTCGCCATCTCGACGACGTTCCCGATCTTCGCCGATATCAGCCTGACCTTCGCCTATGGCTTCTACGCGTTCTTCGCGGTGCTGTCGTTCTTCTTCGTCTGGTGGAAGGTGCCGGAGACGAAGGGCATCGAGTTGGAGGACATGACCGAGGATCTCCCGGTTCGCCCGCGCGACTGAGTTCGCCGAGGTGGCTCGCCGTTCAGGGGACCGCGCCGAGGTGGCTCGCCGTTCAGGCCGAGCCGTTGGCGGCGTGCTCGGGCTTCTCGTCCTTCTTCTTCAGACCGACGACGAGTCCGACGATCGCCAGCGCGAAGCAGGCGCCCAGACCGACGGTCAGGCCCGGCTCCGCGTTGTAGGCGGTGGCCAGGGCCTTGAAACCGATGAGACCGACGGTCGAGTAGATCAATGCCCACAGCGAGCCGCCGACGACGAGCGCGGGAATGTAGCGGCGATAGCTCATGCCGCTGGTTCCCGCTGCCAGGTTGAGAACGGTCTGCACCCCGATCATCAGGAAGCTCAAGGCGATCACCGGGGCGCCGAAGCGTTCGATCATGGCCTCGGCCTTGCGGTACTTCGGTCCCGACATGATCGTGTCGATGCGTTCGATCTTCCTGATTCCCTTGCGCGCCAAGCGCCCCAGGAGGAAGGTCCCTCCGGCACGGGCCAAAATGATGCCGAAGAGAATGAGCCACGTGACGCCGATGGGAAACGTCCAGTCCAGAGGGTTCATCGCATATCGACGCCTCTGCCAACGTCCCGGGTGCTGTCCCTGCCATTGGCGCTGCACGGATGGTTTCGATTGCTCACGCCGCAATTGTACGCCAGGTGAGGTTAGTCTCCCCTCACCTGGCGTGCACGGTCAGCGTCTTGAGCCGGTCTCCGCGGACGGACGCCAGCCTCCTCAGACGAACTCCAGCCTCCTCAGACGAGTGCGCCGCCCAGATGAACCGAACTGACACGGGACTCGATTCCCCTGACGTCTGCGGTGCTGAGATCACCATCGACGACGACAAGGTCGGCGAGCGCATCTGCCTCGATCCGCCCGACGTTGTCATGGCCGAGCAGCTCAGCCGCAATGGATGTGCCGGCCGCCAGAGCTTCGGTGGTGGATAGGCCGACCTCGGCGAGGAGGCTGATCTCTTCGAGGTTCTCCCCATGCGGGCCGACACCGGCATCGGTGCCCATCGCAATCCTGACCCCAGCCTCATGGGCCTTCGTGATCGACGCATAGTGGGATTCGATGACTGAGTGGGCCTTGTCGACCACGGACTGCGGCAGTGCTGAACCCGCCTCGGCGGCCTTGATCACTGCCTGCGGAGCCTGCAGGGTCGGGACCAGGAAGGTGCCGTTCTCGAGCATCAGGTCGATGGCTTCATCGTCGAGGTAGATGCCGTGCTCGATGGAGCGCACCCCCGCACGGACCGCGTTCTTGATTCCTGGGGCACCCTGCGCATGGGACATGACGTGAGCACCCTGGGCAGCCGCCTCGGCGACGATGACTGCGATTTCGGCCTCTGTGAACTGGGAGTGACGGGGATCATCACGGGGCGAGAGCACGCCGCCGGTCGAGCAGATCTTGATGTGATCGGCACCGGCTCGCAGCAGCTCACGGGTCTTGCGCTGCACTCCTTCGAGACCATCGGCCACGCCCGAGGGCCGACCAGGGTGAGGGGCGAGGAAGGGCGAATCGGCGCCCGAGACCAGGTGGAAATCACCGTGCCCACCCGTCTGGGACATGATGTTCACCGCAATCGACATCCGTGGCCCGCGAACGATGCCCGTCTCGACTGCCACCTTCGCCCCGAGATCGGTGCCGCCGGCATCGCGGACAGTGGTCACTCCGCCCTTGAGCGTCTTCTCCATATTGTCCACGGAGTTGTAGAACTGCAGCGAGAACGGGTCATGGAATGACGAGGAGTTGCTGGCACCCGTGCTCATCAGGTGCACGTGGCAGTCGATGACGCCGGGAATGACCGTCTTGCCCGCACAGTCGATATAGGTGTCCCCGGCATCATGCGAGCCCTGGCCGCCCTCGGTGACGGCGACGATCGCTCCCCCGTCGACGACGATGTCGCGCACTCCCGCCAGGAATCGGAATCCGTCGAAGACCTTGGCGTTCTTGAAGACTGTGACCATTGAATCTCTCCTCGTCATTGAAAATCGTTCGGGTGACGTGCCTCACGCCCGCACTTCAGCTCTATCACGGACATCTGCGTCTCGTCATGCTGTGGTTCAACCGTCATGCTGTGGTTCAGCCGTCGTGCTGTGGTTCACACAATAGTGAAGGGTCTTGCACCATAGTGAAGATGCCCATGGTCCGAGACGTGCAAGCGGGCCGCGTGTTCACATTCACGACACCTTCGAGCTATAGAGTGTTGGTCGATGATGGCTGGCACGTACGCCGCTGTCCATTTCTCACGCTCGACCCGGAAGACCTGTGACTGTATATTCTGCGCAATTTCCCGCACCTCCGCGACCACGCGAGGACCGCACCCTCATCGACGTTCTCCTAGAGGTCGCCGGAGCTCATGGCGATCAGCCGGCCATCGATGACGGACAAAAGGTTCTCAGCTATTCCGAGCTGATCGTCGAGATACGTGATCTCGCACTGCAGCTGGCCGCCGTCGGAATCGGCCCCGGGGACAAGGTGGGCGTTCGTGTGCCCTCCGGTTCGGTCGACCTCTACGTGTCGATTCTCGCCACCATGATGCTGGGCGCGGCGTACGTTCCCGTCGACGTCGACGACCCCGATGAGCGGGCACACACCGTCTTCACCGAGGCGGCTGTCACCGGCATCATCACCGCCGACCGGTCGATCGAGGCTCGCACCGACCGACCACCGCTGCAGAACTCAGATCTGCGCCGTCCCACTCCCGACGACGACTGCTGGGTCATCTTCACCTCCGGTTCGACCGGCAAGCCCAAGGGTGTTGCCGTCTCCCACCGCAGCGCAGCGGCATTCGTCGACGCTGAGGCTGCCATGTTCTGCCAGGAGGAACCGCTCGGCCCCGGGGATCGGGTGCTGGCCGGGTTGTCCGTGGCCTTCGATGCCAGCTGCGAGGAGATGTGGCTGGCCTGGCGTCATGGTGCCTGCCTGGTTCCTGCGCCCCGTACATTGGTGAAGTCCGGGATGGACTTGGGCCCGTGGCTGTCCTCACGCAATATCACGGTGGTCTCGACCGTGCCCACGCTCGCCGCTCTCTGGCCGGCCGACAGCCTCGATGCTGTCCGCCTCCTGATCTTCGGCGGAGAGGCCTGCCCGCCGGAGCTCGGGCGCCGACTCAGCGATGAGAGCCGGGAGGTCTGGAACACCTATGGCCCCACCGAGGCGACCGTGGTGGCCTGCGGTGCCCAGCTCGACGGCTCCGACCCGGTGCGGATCGGGCTGCCCTTGGCCGGTTGGTCCCTGGCCGTCGTCGACGCGGCCGGCATTCCGGTGGCCGAGGGCGAGACGGGCGAACTCATCATCGGTGGGATCGGACTGGCCCGCTACCTGGATCCTGAGAAGGACGCCGAGAAGTATGCGCCGATGCCGACCTTGGGCTGGGACCGGGCCTACCGTTCGGGTGACCTGGTCGTCAATGACCCCGCAGGACTCGTCTTCGTCGGTCGTGCCGATGAGCAGATCAAACTGGCGGGCCGTCGTATCGAACTCGGCGAGATCGACGCCGCCCTGCAGGCCCTGCCTGGTGTCGAAGGGGCCGCAGCGGCCGTCAAGCAGACCCCGGCCGGCACCGACATCCTCGTCGGCTACCTCGCCTCCAGCACACCCGATCCGGAATCCCGCATGTCCGAGTGGGAACAGCTGCTGCGCGCCGAACTGCCTGCCGCCCTGGTTCCCCGGCTCACCCTCATCGAGGAGCTGCCGACGAAGACGTCGGGCAAGGTCGATCGCAACGCCCTGCCGTGGCCGATGGGCGATGCCGCCGAGGCGGAGGGAAGCTCCGAGGTCTTCGATCCCGAGGTGGAATGGATCGCCGAGCAGTGGTCCTCTGTGCTCGGGGCTCGCCCCGGCTCCGACACGGACTTCTTCACCGCCGGCGGTGGATCGCTGGCCGCCGCGCAGTTGGTCTCACGACTGCGGACCCAGCACCCCAGCGTCACGGTCGGCGACATCTACTCCCACCCGCGCTTCGGTGCACTCTCAACCCTGTGTCTCGTCGACAACGGTGCCGCCGCGGCCTCGGCACGTCCACGACGGACGATCGCACGCACCTCGAAGGGAATGCAGGCGTTCCAGACGCTGCTCGCGATACCCGTCCACATCCTCGGCGGTGTCCGCTGGGTCGTCATTGCGATGGTGCTGGCAAACATCGGCAGCAGCCTCGGCGCGGATCTTCCGGTCACTCCCTGGCCCGTGATCATCACCCTGTTCCTCGTCTTCGTCACCGCCTGGGGCCGTATGCTCATCTCTGCCGGTGCTGCACGGGCCCTCATGGCCGGGATCCGGCCGGGAGACTATCCGCGGTCGGGATGGGTGCATAAGCGTCTGTGGCTGGCCGAGCACATCGCGGATCTCGCTGCGGCCGTCTCGGTGGCGAGCGCACCCTGGGTGACCTGGTACGCAAAGCTACTGGGCAACAAGATCGGCTCCGACGCCGATCTGCACTCCGCTCCCCCTGTGACGGGGTTCCTGACCCTGGGCGATGGCGCCGCGATCGAACCCGAGGTCGATCTCAAGGGCTGGTGGGTCGACGGTGACCTGCTGCGCATCGGCACGATCGAAGTCGGCTCCAATGTCACGATCGGAGCCCGCTCCACACTGATGCCGGGCACCCGAATCGGTGAAGGCGCACTGGTCGAGGCCGGATCTGCTGTGACGGGCAAGGTGCGACGGAACCAGATCTACTCGGGTTCCCCAGCGGTCCGCATCGGCAAGGCCAAGAAGAGCTGGCCCGCTCCCCCACCTCGGCGCCGGCTGCCGTTCCTCCTCTATGCTCTGGATCCCAGGTCAATGCCGCTCTGCCATATCTGGCGGCTCTGCCCGGCATCGCGCTCATGCTCGGCGTCTCAGGCATCGACGTCGTCGAGTCACCGTGGCTCGTCCTCGCCTGGTCTCCTCTCATCGCGTGCCTGTGGTTCGTCTGCACCGCACTATTCATCCTGGTGTCGGTGCGGCTGCTGTCCATCGGCATGGAAGAGGGAGAGTTCCCGGTCCGTTCGGCTCGCGGCTACCGAGTCTGGGCCACCGAGCGCCTGCTCGATCTGGCCCGCGACCTCCTCTTCCCGCTCTATGCGTCGATGCTCACACCCTGGTGGCTGCGGCTGCTCGGGGCGAAGGTCGGACCGGGCACGGAGATCTCAACGGTGGTCTTCGTCCCCAAGATGACGACCATCGCCGCCGGGGCGTTCCTCGCCGACGACACCATGGTCGCCAGCTACGAACTCGGACACGGATGGATGCGCGCCGGTCGGGCGAAGGTCGGCAAACGGGCCTTCCTCGGCAACTCGGGAATCGCCTCCCCCGGACGACGAGTGCCGAAGAACGCACTGGTCGCGGTGCTCTCCGCGGCCCCGGCGAAGGCGAAGAAGGGCTCCTCGTGGCTGGGCTCTCCCCCGGTGCAGCTGCGCAGAGCCGCCGTCGATGCCGACGAGGCACTCACCTATGCTCCGAACTTCGGCGTCAAGGCCGCCCGCGGATTCTTTGAGACTCTGCGCATCACCTCGGTGATGGTCGCCGGGCTTCTCATCGCCGCAGTTCTCCTCACGATCGAGTTCCTGCTGGGACTGCCGAACTCGGGCTCCGCAGCGGGAGTTGATGGTGCTGCTGGCGGCGCTGCTGGCGGTGGCGGTTCGTTCCTGGCCTCTGTCGGTCTCGCGCTGCTGACCTCGGGCATCGTAATGATGGCCGCCGGCGCTGTGGCGGCAGGGCTCGCAATCGCAGCCAAGTGGATCTGCGCGGGTCCGATCAAGGCAGGCGAACACCCTCTGTGGTCATCATTCATCTGGCGCAACGAGGTCGCCGACTGCTTCGTCGAGCTCATCGCCGCACCATGGTTCGCTCGAAACGCCGTGGGGACACCCGCCATCGTGTGGTATCTGCGTGCCATGGGCGCGAAGATCGGCCACGGCGTGTGGTGTGAGACCTACTGGCTGCCCGAGGCCGACCTCGTCAGCCTCGGCGACAACTCCACGATCAACCGCGGCTGCGTGGTCCAGACGCACCTCTTCCACGACCGGGTGATGAGTTTGGACACCGTCGAGCTCGAGGACGGGTCCACCCTGGGCCCCAACAGCGTGATTCTGCCCGCCTCCAGCTTGGGCACGAACGCCACGGTCGGTGCGACGTCGCTGGTGATGCGCGGAGAGTTCGTACCCGCGCATGCCTATTTCAGCGGCAATCCTGTCATACCCTGGGTGGATGCACCAGAACTTCCTGAAGTCGGATCCAGCGAACCGGAAACACCAGCAAGGCGGCACCACGATGCTTGATCCCTACACCCCGAACGTCGGCAGCGCCGAGCTCACCATCGACCACTACGATCTCGACCTCGACTACCGGATCGGGCCCAACCGCCTCTCCGCACATGCGAGCCTGACGGGTCGTGTGCTGCAGGAGACGAAGACGATCCTCCTCGACCTCACAGGTCTGCGAGTCACGAAGGCCGCCGTCAACGGCAAGAAGGTTCGGTACTCCACGCGGGGCAAGAAGCTGCGCCTGACGACAGATCCCCTGCCGAAGAACCAGCCGGTGCGCATCGACGTCTCCTATGTCGGTAACCCGCAGCCCGCGATCGGAACCTGGGGTGACGTGGGCTGGGAGGAGCTCGAGGACGGCGTCCTCGTGGCCGGGCAGCCCGTCGGCGCCTCAACCTGGTTCCCCTGCAACGACCACCCCTCGGACAAGTCGAAGTACCGCATCCGTGTGCTCACGGAATCCGAATACACGGTCGTGTCCAACGGAGAACTCGTCGACAAGGTTCGCAAGGCCGGCCGCACGGCATGGACCTACGAGTCACAGACCCCCCTGGCGACCTACCTGGCAACGGTGCAGATCGGGCGCTACCGGCACACCCAGCTCGAGGCCGAGGACGGCGCCAAGACCTCCCCGATCCCCCTGGGGCTCTACGCGGGCGAGCATTGGCCCAAGGCATCGACGCGGCTGCAGGTCCAGCACTCCATGATGAACGAGTTCATCGAACGGTTCGGGCCCTACCCCTTCGACCGCTACGACGTGGTCGTGACCGATGATGAGCTCGAGATCCCGCTGGAGTCACAGCCCTTGTCGGTGCTCGGGCCCAACCACCTCGGCGAGGAATGGGAGGCCGAACGACTCGTCGCCCATGAGATGGCCCACCAGTGGTTCGGGAACTCACTGACACCTCGGCGCTGGAGCGATATCTGGCTCAATGAAGGTTTCGCCTGCTATTCGGAGTGGGTGTGGTCGGAGGCCTCGGGTCGCAGCAGTGCCCACGAATGTGCGCAGACGTGGAGGGAGGCCCTGGCCGACGAACCGCAGGACTTCCTGCTCAGCGATCCTGGTGGTCCCGACATGTTCGATGACCGCGTGTACAAGCGCGGAGCCCTGTGCCTGCATGCGCTGAGGCTCGCGATCGGTGACGAGGACTTCTTCGCCGCGATCTCCGAGTGGACGACGAAGTATCGTCATTCCTCGGTCGCGACTTCGGAGTTCCTCACGTGCATATCCGCTGTGGCTGGCCGTGACCTCGCCGAGGTTGTCCATCCGTGGCTGTACGAAGAGGAACTTCCCGAACTGGCTTAGCTGGGGCGGCTGGTTCGGGTCGGCTATTTCAGTCGGCGGACGAGGATATCGGCGTCCCCGTTGCGACCGACCGCAACGAAATCGCGGTCATGGTAGAGACGAGCCGCGCCGTTTCCGTCTTCGACCGAGAGGCTGACGGCCGGGAAGCCGCTCATCTTCGCCAATGTGCACACCACGTCGAGGAGCATGCCGCCGATGCCCTGCGACTGATGGTCGGGCAGGACAGCCAACGACAACTCGGGGATGTCCGCGGCCACCCAGCCGTACCCGGTGAACCGCGGCCCCACCTCGGCGGTGGTGTCGGTGGCATTGCCATCGTCTGAGGCTTCGGTATCTGCGGTGTCCTCGGGGGTGGCAGTCGACCTGTCCATCACTGCATCGAACTCGGCCAGCCGCAGCCATGCGAGGCCCACGATCTCCGGCTCCGAACCGGCAACGGAATCGTTCTCGGCGGCGTCTCCGGTGTTCGGATCTGACGCATAGGCGGCCACCGCGATGTCTCCGTTGCGGCCCCAATCCTTGAAGTAGAAGGCGGCATCGTCGCGTTCGACAAGCTCGTCGACCTCGACCCGCGGCTTGTCCATCGACCAGTTGAAGCACAGGTCGAGGAACGGCAGAAACAGCTCGTCCGGGGTGTCTGCGCCCAGAGGACGGATGCGTGATCTGAGTGTGCTCCGGCGTTCCGCCTCGGCGGGATCCAGGTTCTGACCTTCGTTCATGACGTTCCTTTCTCGACCGCACGAGCGATCCAGCTGCGGTTGCGCACGCGCCAGCCCAATGTCAGCGCCCGCAGGCCGACGAAGCCGATGCAGAACGCCGCCCACAGCCCCAGTGCACCGGGCCAGTAGAGGACGACCGGAATCAGCAGGATCGCATATCCGCCTACTGCCACCAATTGTGCCAGAGCGAGATATCTAGCGTCCTCGGCACCCATGAGGACACCGTCGAGGACGAAGACATAGCCGGCGATGGGCATGCTCAAGGCGAGGATCGGAAGGAGGCTCGTCAGCAGAGCCACGACCGCGGGGTCCGAGGAGAAGCCGCGGGGAATGAGTCCCGCGCCGGCCAACAGGATGAGACCGACGACGACTCCGAAGACTATGCCCCACAGGCACAGTCGGCGGTTGATTGCGGCCACCGCGTCGCTGTTCCGTGCCCCTAGCTGCAGTCCGATGAGCGCCTGACCGGCGATGGCCAGTGAGTCGAGGGCGAGCGCGAGGGCGAAGAAGAGACTTTGTGCGACCTGAATCGCGGCGAGTTCGGTCGTTCCCATGGCTGTGGCGAGGAAGACGAGGATGATCAGTGCCGCGCGCAGGGAGGCGTTGCGCACCAGCAGCCAGCCGGAGGTCTTCGCCGAAGCAAGCACGCCGGACCAGTCGGGGCGGAATGTGGCATGGAATCGTTGTGCGGCCCTGATAGAGATCAGCACGTAGACGGAGCACATGCCGGCTTGTGCGATGACTGTGCCCAGCGCGGAGCCGGCGACTCCCATATCGAGACCATAGATGAAGATCGCGTTCAGCCCGATGTTGGCGATGCAGCCGGCCGCGGCCACGATCAAGGGCGTGCGCGTGTCCTGCAGTCCGCGCAGCAGCCCAGTCGCGGCGATGACGACGAGCATGAAGGGCAGACCCCACCAGGAGATGGCGAGGTAGGAGTGCGCGCCCGCGGCGATCTCGGCGCCGGGTTCGAACGCTGCGATGACAGGCTTGAGCAGAGGCAGTCCCATGGCCAAGAGCACCACCGAGGTGCACAGTGCGAGCCAAATCCCGTCGAAGCCTGCGTTGATGGCACCGGAGCGGTCCCCCGCTCCCATGCGCCTGGCAACCCGAGGTGTGGTGGCGTAGGCGAGGAAGATCATCAGCCCGAGAACGGTCTGCAGGATCGTGGACGCAATGGCCAGCGACCCCAAAGCACCGGCGCCGAGGTGGCCGACCATGGCCGTGTCAGAGAGCAGGAAGATGGGTTCGGCGATCAGCGCTCCGAGGGCCGGAAGTGCCAATCGGAGAATGTCTTTGTCGATCGCTGCCACGGATCGAGTCTAACGAATCAATCGAGTCCGACGAACCGGGTGGCTTTGACTCTCGTGTCAGTGGCGAATGAGATCATATTCAAACAAACCGATCCAGTCACCGGTATTGGACTACAAGTAGATGATAGTGGAATTTTATGGATCAGTCGCTGTTCCTGTTCTATCAAATCACCTATTTTATTTCGTCCTCTATTCGAATCTATCTATCTTTCTGTTCTATTTATCGATACACTGGATATAGACGCCAATGCCATTGAAAGGTCTCCACAGAGCGGTGGAGAGGAGGCAACGCAATGAAGCACATGAACGACAGCAGTTCGCACTACAGCGTGCATTCAGCCGACACCAGCTCGTCAGCCTCCAACGGCCGTTGCCTCGATATCGACGAGGATTCTCCATTCAGCGACCTGTCGGCTGTCTACGCCTGCAGCGACCAGGCACAGTTCGCAGCGCTCGATGCCACCAGCAGCATCTTCGTTCGCGAAGTTGCGCACTACCTCGGTCTTGCTGGTCCCGATCTGACTGTCCCCTATGACTTCGCGCCTCTCGCGGAGACCGTCCGCCGACACTGCCGTCGCAAACGCCCCCGCACGAGCTCCACAGCAGGCGCCGCTGCCAGCGCGCAGTCTCCTGCATCTTCTGCTTCGAGCGCTTCGTCCACTTCTGGCCGAAAGAAGGACCGCGGAGCTGGTCGCAGAATGCGGCGTGAGCAGAGGGAAGCCCGGGAGCACCCTGAGCCGCTTCCCGACTTTCCTGCATTCAATCCCGCGTCGACGTTCAATGGCTGGACCCATCAATACGCCTGGGCTGAAGACATCTGCGAGTACTCGACGCTCCTCGGTGCCACCACGTCGGGGGCCTATAAGCACATCACGTCTGCAATGACGCTGGTCCACGGGCTTCCACAGTTCCACCAGCGTTGCCTCGATGGCGATTTCACCATCGAACATGTCGCATTTGTGACCCGTCGCTGCCGGGATGTCGCGTTCAGATACCTGCCCAGCATTGATGACTACTTAGCCGACAGGCGTGCAGACATCACGATCGAAACGTTCAAGCGTTCGCTCGCTCTGAAGATCGCAGCACTTCAACCAGCACAGGAGACACTGGAGAAGGTCGCAGTCCGCCGCCGGGTCGATATCAGCACGGGTGACGATGGGACCGCATATCTCACGTTGACTGGGCCAGCTCCAGAACTTCACGCCTGCTATAGACGGGTCGAAGCATTCGCTCGAGCCGTCTACAAGGGAAATATCGATGCATTCGGCGACCAACTGAACGATGGTGAGTCCTTCGACGACGATCGCGGCATCGACGCGCTCATGTTCGACATTCTCACTCGCACCCGACCCCAGCTGAAGCTTCGGATCACCAGCAACAACACGACAACTGGGGACATATCGAGCACGGACTTTCCGATCGATGGCCTTTTCGCTGGACCTGACGGTGTCCCCATGTCGCCCGAGGAATCTCTGCTCGATTACATCGAACGGACCTTTGGTCAGATGAACGACGAGACTTCAGTACCGGCCGGCGCAAACGACCAAGAGCATGCAGCCGGGCAAGGACGGGCCGCCGCCCAAGGACAGGGCGACAGCCAGGAACAGACCACCAGCAAAGGACAGGCTGCATCGGACTACTGGTTGCGCGACCCGCGATTCTTCGAAGCCATGATCAACAGTCGGCCGACACCGGGTAGGGCATTCTGGCCGCCCGGGACCGACCCGCAGACACCGCTCGACGATGATTCCTCGTCCCCATATGACGGATCGACAAGTACGGTCAGCTACGAGGTTCTCCTCGACTTACCCACCCACGAATATTGGCTTTCCCACCAAGCACGGACGACGATCACCGTCCCCATGTTCACACTGCTCAGCCAGTTCCTCGGCACTTCAGATGACGAGACAAGTACCGAACCGGCCCGGACGCCGAAGACACCTGCCAATGCAGAGGCCCCACCCGTAGAAGTTACAACAGCCGAGGGTAAAGAAACAGATGCAGATGTTTGCGATCTGGCCGGGATGCTTCCGGACGGCTCCCCTCTGCCAGCCGACATGGCACGCAGGCTCGCCGGATATGCGTCAACATGGACACGCATCCTCACGGATCCAGCGACCGGCACACCACTGGATGCGAAGGCGATCAACTACACGATCCCCAACAGCGTTCGCCAGCCCCTTTCCGCCCAGTGGATGAACTGCACCATGCCCGGGTGCACTCGGCGGGCCGAGCTCACAGAAGTCGATCACATCATCCCCTTCGACCACAGCAGCCCACAAAGCGGTGGCCACACCCGATTCGGCAACCTGCACAATCTCTGCAAACTTCATCACCAGGCAAAGACAGACCGGAAGTTCTCGGTCAGAATGACCGAACCTGGACGGCTCGAGTACATTTTCAGACACGGGATCACGACGGAAGTCATGCCGCCTGACAACCCGATCAATGTCGAGCATGCCAAGCTGTTCCTCAAGTATTTCGCGACACCGCCACCACAAACGGCTGCCCCACCCCCAACTGCGGCCTCGCCGAGAGCTGCCCCGTGTGCCACAGAGGCTCCCCCACGGCAGACGGACGAACAGAAGGAGTCCGAGACGGCAGAAGAAAAGCCGCCGACCGCGCAGTCACAAACTGCGCAGCCGACGACTGCTCCTACCGGGAAAGGTCAGTCCCCCGTGTGGGCCGAATACGTTGACCCCTTCTCTAGCCAACCCGAGCAGAACGCGAAGCAGCAGATCTGGGGTTCGGGTGAGAAGCCACCATTCTGATGATCAGCCAGATGATGAAGCTTCAGCCAACGTATTGGGTCAGCAGACTTCGAAGAGTCCGGCCGCTCCCTGACCGCCGCCGATGCACATCGTGACGACGACATACTTGACTCCGCGGCGACGCCCCTCGATGAGAGCGTGACCGACCAGGCGGGCACCGGTCATTCCGTAAGGGTGACCGACCGAGATTCCTCCACCGTCGACGTTGTACTTCTCTGGATCGATCCCGAGGCGGTCACGGCAGTAGAGAGCCTGGACCGCGAATGCTTCGTTGAGCTCCCACAGACCGATGTCATCGATGGACAGTCCCTGCGCCTTGAGCAGCTTCGGAATCGCAAAGACGGGACCGATCCCCATCTCGTCGGGATCGCAGCCAGCGACGGCCATGCCCCGATAGATGCCCAGTGGCTCCAGTCCACGTCGGCTCGCTTCATCACTCGACATCAGTACCGAAGCAGAGGCTCCGTCAGACAGCTGTGAAGCATTGCCAGCGGTGATGCTTGGGACCTTCGAAGCGTCGCCGGGCTTGAGGACTGGGTTCAGACCAGCCAAGCTCTCCAAGGTCGTCGACGGACGGTTCCCTTCATCGCGCTCGAGAGTCACCTGTTGAGCCGAGGTTTCCTTGGTCTCCTTGTCCACGACGATCTTCGTCGTCGGCAACGCGACGATCTCGTCGTCGAACCGGCCAGCCTCCTGGGCTGCGGCAGTCCGCTGCTGCGAAGAAAACGCGTACTCGTCCTGTGCTTCCCGGCTGATGCCATAGCGTTCGGCCACAACCTCGGCGGTGGCGAGCATCGGGTAGTAGATTCCGGGAACATGTTCGACCAGCCACGGGTCCTTCGCCCGGAACATATTCATCTTGTCGTTCTGCACCAGGGACACAGACTCCACGCCGCCGCCGACTGCAATCTCCTGGCCATCGAAGAGGATCTGCTTGGCAGCGGTGGCGATCCCCATCAGCCCGGAGGAGCACTGACGATCAATCGTCATTCCTGGGACCGTTGTCGGGAGGCCGGCTCGCAGTGCCGCCTGGCGAGCGACGTTGGTGGATTGGCTGCCCTGCTGCAGGGCTGCACCGAAGACGACGTCTTCGACTTCGCCCCCTTCCAGACCTGCCCGTGAGACAGCGTGGGAAATGGCGTGACCCGCCAATTCCTGGGCTTGGGTGTCGTTGAACGCACCCTTGTACGCCTTTCCGATCGGAGTTCTAGCGGTGGAGACGATGACTGCTTCGCGCATGACGTGCCTTTCTTCAGTGAGGTGCGCCGGACCGGAGTTCGTCGCGATGTCAGTGGGACCAGATTGTCAGTAGGACCAGAGTCTCAATGAGACCAAAGTGTCTGTGAGACCAGAATGCCAGTGGGACCGGAGTCCGCTGTTGGTCAGTTTTTCGGCCCTCCAGCGACATAGATGACCTGGCCGGAGACGAAGCCGGCTCCCTCTGAGGCGAGGAATGATGCCGTGTGAGCAATGTCTTCGGGCTTTCCCGTGCGCGCAACGGGAATCTGTCCGACTCCCGCTGCGATGAAGTCTTCGTAGTTCACGCCCATCCGCTCAGCGGTGGCTTTGGTCATGTCGGTTTCGATGAGGCCGGGAGCAATCGCGTTGGCCGTGACTCCGAACTTGCCGAGCTCGATCGCCCAGGTCTTCGTCATTCCCTGGATTCCCGCTTTGGCCGCGGAGTAGTTCGTCTGGCCACGGTTGCCCAACGCTGATGTCGACGACATCGATACGATGCGCCCGTATTTGGCCTCGACCATGTAGGCCTGAACTGCCTTGGCCATCAGGAACGCACCGCCGAGGTGGACGGAGAGGACCTTCTGGAATTCCTCGTGCGTCATCTTGAACAGCAGGTTGTCTCGCAGGATGCCGGCGTTGTTGACGAGGACTGTCGGCGCACCAAGAGTTTCGGCAACGGTCTTCACTGCTGACTCGACGGAGGCTTCGTCGGAGACATCGGTGTCGATCCCCAGCCCCTTCACGCCTGCGGCTTCAACGGCCTTGACCGTATCTTCAGTCGGACCCATGTCGAGGATCGCAACGTTCATTCCGTCTGCTGCCAGGCGCTGGGCGATAGCGGCTCCGATGCCGCGGCCGCCACCTGTGACGATTGCTGTCCGAGTCATGACGATTTTCCTCCGAAATGCTGGTTCGTGATTGGGCGCGACAACAGTGATGTGGATCTCACCTCTCGCAACTTCCACCATAGACCACATTTCTCACTGAACGATTGTTTGCTCAGGAATTGGGATCTCGACTTCCCGCCGACTGCCGACCAATGCTCACTTCAACACCGCACCCTGGGCGACCGACCCCAGCTCCGGCCACCACAGGAGCACAACACGAGCCGACCAGACTGCACCGCATCGCGGTGTGAGAACAAAAGTCAACGATTTCCAAAATGGGATTGACATCACATTTGATGATGTATAGGTTCCATTCTAAGCCTCAATCGAATATTCGTTCAGATTGGCTTCGGGGCCTATTCAGGCATCCCGACAATTTAAAGGAGCGCTGTTGCTCCGTCTCACTTTTCAAAGGAGAAAAGATGACCTCAATCCCGCGAAGGGCGAGCCGTCCTGTGCTTGCTGCGGCCGTCATCAGCACATTTGCACTGGCTCTCGGCGCATGCGGTGGGGGCGGTGGAAGCGGAGACTCCGGAGGCGGCGATGAATCTGTAGTCATCGGCTATACAGGTCCCCTGAGCGGCGGAGGGGCAGCCTATGGAGAGAACGTCCAGACCGGACTCCAGATGGCTGTCGACGATCTCAACAAAGATGGGCTCGAAGTCGACGGGAAAAAGGTCACCATCGAGCTCAAGTCCCTCGACGACAAGTATGCGCCGTCCACCGCAGCCAGCAATGCACAGCGACTGGCAGATCAGGACAAAGCCCCTGTTGTCGTCTCCCCCAATGCCGGGGCCATCAAGGCGATCCAGCAGATCAACGACGGTCGCTCCAAGTTCTTGATCTCCGCGTACACCTCGGATCCTGCCATCGTGCAGGCCGACAATCCGCTGACGATGATGATTCCGCCGAACTTCGAGTCCTATGCCAAACCGTTCACTGAGCAGGGAATGAAGCATGGCGGCAAGAAGCTCGCTCTGCTCGGCACCCAGAGCGAATACGGTCAGCAGTGGACGAAGGCGATCACGGACGAGTGGAAGAAGGCCGACGGCAAAATCGGTGCAGACAACAGCATTGACTATGCCACCGTCTCGGACTTCGCCGGCCCAGTCTCGAAGGCGCTGTCAGAGAAGCCGGACAGCATCTTCGTCGGTGGCCCTTCACAGCCGACCGCACTGATCATGGAAGAGGCGAAGAAGCAGGGCTTCAAGGGCAGCTTCCTTGTGATGGACCAGGCGAAACTCGACGAGATGGCAACCGTGACCAAGCTCGAGAACCTGACGAACTCCGTTGGAGTGCTGCCAGTCAAGGAATACGAGGATCCGGGCACAAAGGACTTCCTCAAGCACTTCGCGGAAGTTGCCGGTGAGAAGAAGGTCGCGACCAGCGAGACTGCGCTGAACTATCAGGGCATCGCCATCATCGCCAAGGCGATGGAAGAAGCGGGTACAACCAGCGATCCAGAGAAGATTCGGGCAGCGATCCCCGACGCACTCAGCAAGGTCGATGACAAGTACAAGGTCAACGGCTTCCCGACCGAAATCTCAGATGAGGGCCACCTGGTCAACCCTGAGCTGGAGGTCACCTACCTCGACAAGGACGAGAAGTACACGAAGGTACCCGTAGAGCAGGTATCCGACGCCAAGTAGTCACCATCGTCTAGTAGTCACCATTGTCGGCGCTTCCCGCAGCGGGGTATGAGCTTCATACCCCGCTGTGGCGCCGTCTGACGTCCTGTGAGGATTCGCTTCATGACCCTTTTCATCCAACAGCTCTTCAACGGCGTTGCACTCGGCGGTGTGTACTGCCTTGCAGCAATCGGTCTCACCCTAGTCTTCGGCGTCCTGCGCATCCCCAACCTGGCGCACGGTTCGCTGTACATGCTCGGCGCCTACGTCACCTACTTCTTCCTGACCACGGTTGGAGTGCCCTATGTGGCAGCCATCGGCATTGCAGCACTCATCCTGTTCGTCCTCGGTGTGCTGCTCGAACGCTTGGTCTTCCACCCTCTGCGTAACTCACCGCACACCCATCACATGATTGCGGCCATCGGCGCCATGTTCTTCTTCCAGGCCGTGGCGCAGGCGATCTGGGGCGCCGATTTCCGGCGGATGGAGACACCGATCTCGGGAAGCCTGCGTATTCTGGGCGCTGAGATCTCCGCACAGCGCATCGTGATCATCGTGACTGCAGTCGTCGTGCTCTCTCTGCTGACATGGTTCATCAAACGATCCATCCACGGCCAGACGATCGAAGCCATCGAACAAGACCGGACAGGATCGGCTCTGGTCGGAATCAACCCCGCCATGGTCTCGATGCTGACTCTTGGCTTGTCCGCGCTTCTGGTCACAATCGCGGCCGGCCTCGTCTCTCCCATCAACCTCCTCTCCCCCACGATGGGTGACTCGCTCAACCTCAAGGTGTTTGCGATCATCATCCTCGGCGGCCTCGGATCGTTGCCGGGCGCCATCGTCGGCAGCTTCGCGCTGGCGATAGCGGAGACGATGACCTCAACCTATATCTCCTCGGCTGTCGGAGAAGCGGTGGCCTTCATCGTTCTGGTGGCGGTGCTCGCGATCAAACCCACAGGCCTGTTCGCAAAGGCGGTGCAGCGATGAATGCACTGAAGAATCCCCGCATCTTCGGCACACTGGCTGTGCTGCTCATCATCGCCCTGACACCGGTGGCTTTCGGCGACGAGAACTACATCATGCGCGTGATCACCGTCGGACTGTGTTCGGCGATCGCGGTCTACGGCATGAACATCATCCTCGGCTTCACCGGGCAGCTGTCGCTGGCCCAGGGTGGCTTCTTCGGCATCGGGGCTTACACGGTCGGATTGCTGACGACGGATTTCGATTGGTCATTCTGGCAGGCCTTCCTCGTCGGCGTGGTCGGCACCTCCGCCATCGGTTACCTGTGCGGACTCATCGCACTGCGTACGAAGGACGAGTACTTCGCCATCTTCACGATGGCCATCGGCTTCATCATCTATCTGACCATCAGCCGATGGGAATCGGTGACTCACGCCCATTCCGGAGTCAACAATGTGAAGTTCCCCGAGGCTGGGGATCTGATCGATTTCAGCAACCCGACGGCGATGTTCTATCTCGTCTTCATCATCCTTCTGGCCTGCGTCTACGTCACGTATGCGATCCGTCGCTCCAGCGTTGGTCGCACACTGCTGACGATTCGAACCAGCGAGGACCTTGCCGACGCGATCGGCGTGAATGTGGGGCTGAGCAAGCAGCTCGCCTTCGCTGCGTCAGCCTTCTTCGGCGGCATCGGCGGCGGCCTCTATGCCTCCGTCGTCGGTTTCATCGGCCCCGATGCTGCGACCGTGGACAAGACATTCGAGTTTCTGATGTTCATCCTGGTCGGAGGCATGGGCACTGTGGCCGGGCCGCTGGTGGGCACCATGATCGTGACGTTCCTGTTCGAACTCTTCCAGGACTTCCAGGCCTACCGGTTCATCGTGCTCGGGCCCATCATCATTGCACTCGTGATCTTCGCCCCGCGCGGAGTCGTGGGGTACCTGGGTGGGTTCATCGACAAACGAGCGCGAAAGCGACGAATCGGCTCCGCTCGCAAGGACGGCTCAACTCCTGCCGGCACTCCGAGCAGCGCTGACGCTGCCGGTCACCGAGGAGCTCCCGCCGACACCATCACCACGACCGAGGAGAAGAAGTGACGCTGCTCGAAATCAGAGGCCTCGGGAAACGCTTCGGCGGACTTGATGCCGTGAAGAATGTCGACCTCGATGTGCAGGAAGGACAGATCACCGCTGTGATCGGTCCCAACGGTGCCGGCAAGTCAACTCTGTTCAACCTCATCCATGGGTTCTATCGCCCCACCGCTGGGACCGTGTCCTTCAACGGGCGGGATATCACCCACTCGTCTCCGCACAACTCGGTCAACGGGGGAATTGCGCGAACCTTCCAGACGACGCACCTCTTCGACGACTCCACACTGTTGGAGAACGTGTTGGCCGGTCGCATCGTCCGGTCCAAGTCCAATGTCTTCGACGCGATCTTCCACACTCCGCGGCATCGCCGGGAATCGGCACTCAATCAGGACAAGGCGCTCGAAGCGCTCGACTTCTGCGGTGTCGCCGAATTCCGGCACGACCTTGCGTCCAATGTTCCGCAGGAAGTGCAGAAGCGCACGGCCGTCGCGATGGCATTGGCGACCGAACCTGAGCTGATACTCCTCGATGAACCTGCTGGAGGCATCCCCGAGGAGGAGACCACGGACTTCGGCAATCTCATTCGCTCTCTGCCCGGTCGCGGGGTGTCGGTGCTGCTGGTCGAACACAAGATGTCGATGATCATGGGCCTAGCAGACACGATCCTCGTTCTCGATCACGGTCAGAAACTGGCGATCGGCTCACCCGCGGAGATCCAGAGCAATCCGGACGTGATTCGTGCCTACTTGGGATCGACCAAGGATGAGGAGAACTGATGCTCTCGCTGGAGAACATAAGCGTCGGCTATGACGCGACTGACGTGCTGCACGGGGTGAGCATCACTGCCCAGCCCGGTGAGCTGACGGTGATCCTGGGAGCCAACGGCTCGGGAAAGACCACCTTGTTCAAGACCATCAGCGGACTTCTGCGCACGCGTTCGGGAACGATCGAATACAACGGGCACCCCATCCAACGAACTCGGCCGAACACCATCGTCAAACGCGGCATCGCTCATTGCCCCGAGGGGCGGCACCTGTTCGGGAAGATGTCGGTTGAGAAGAATCTCCGCTTGGGCACGTACCCGCACAGGGATCGCACCCGCACCGAGGAGATCCTCAATGAAGTCCTCGAGCTGTTTCCCATTTTGAAGGAGAAGTCGGCCCAGCCTGCAGGTTCGCTCTCGGGCGGACAGCAGCAGATGGTGGCGATCGGTCGCGCGTTGATGTCAGACCCCAGCCTGCTGATCTTAGACGAGCCGTCTATGGGCCTGGCTCCCCTGGTTGTCGAACAGGTGCTGGAATCGATTGCACAGATCAACAGGAACGGAATCGGCGTGCTGCTCAGTGAGCAGAATGCCAAGGCTTCCTTGGCGATCGCCCACCGTGGATATGTGTTGGCTGAGGGACGAGTCGTGCTTGCCGACGATGCCGAGAAGCTGCTCGACAACCCTCAAGTGCAGGCGGCCTACCTGGGACTGTGAACCGGTCGGGCACACGCATCACGCCCACGGTTCGGCACAGGCGCAGCTCTCAGACGACTTCGACCTCTGGTGCTTCGCATTCGCTGCGAGGCACCAGAGGTCGATGGAGCACTGCTACCGGTCGAAGGAGCACTGCCATGAGTCGAAGTGAACCGCCGCAGTCGATGAACCGCTGAAGCTCATTCGAAGCGGGAGACGTCTCCGGCTCCGACGCGGGCAACCACTGGTTCCCGACCGGTGAAGTCGATG
The DNA here is from genome assembly GCF_028201555.1 of Brevibacterium sp. BDJS002. Lineage (NCBI taxonomy): Bacteria > Bacillati > Actinomycetota > Actinomycetes > Micrococcales > Brevibacteriaceae > Brevibacterium > Brevibacterium sp. BDJS002. The sequence continues at coordinate 2,598,690 of NZ_CP116392.1, forward strand.
ACGGAGGTCGGGACGTTGCCCGGTACTCCGGATTCGATGACGGCGTCCAGTTCGTGGCCGATCTGTTCGACGACCTCGTCGGCCTGGGTCAGCGGGTCCTCGGCGCCGGGCAGCAGCAGGGTCGATGACAGAATGGGCTCGCCCATTGCTTCAACGAGCGCCAGTGCTGTCACATTCTGAGGAATGCGTGCACCGACCGAGTGCTTTTTAGCGTGCATCATGCGACGTGGAACTTCCTTCGTCGCCTTCATGATGAATGTGTAGGGCCCCGGAGTCATCGACTTGATGACCCTGAAGTCAGAGTTGTCGACGATGACGAACTGTCCCAGTTGGGCGAAGTCGCGGCACATCAGAGTGAAGTGATGCTTCGAGTCCAGTTGCCTGATGCGGGTGATCCGCTCGATTCCGGCCTTATTGTCCAAGGCACAGCCCAGGGCATAGCCCGAGTCTGTGGGGTAGGCGATCAGTCCGCCGTCCCGCAGAGTCTGCACGGCCTTCTCGATCATTCGGTTCTGTGGGTTCTCAGGATGAATATTCAGTACAGTCGCCATACTTCATGCTAACCACTCACAGCATACGAGGCGAGAGGCATGACGTAATCGATCGCACAATTCTGCGGTCCCGACCGCCAGAGACTTCGTCTGCCGAGCTATCGGGTCAGTTCTTCGGTCCGGACGTGTCCTGCTCGGCTTCACTGTGCGGCGTAGTCAGGCTATCTTCGTCGGCAGCTGACGCGGCAGACTCCTCCGCAGGCCGCGAGTCCGCCGGGCGCGAATCCGCGGGCCGCGAATCCGCACGCCTCGAACCGTCAGTCTTCGACTCTTCAGAATCAGACATCCCCAACGGCGATCCGAGAGTGTCGCCCAATGACTCGGTCACTGGTGACACCGGTGGTTCCCCCGTAGAACTGTTCGCAGTCGTCGGGTCCGAGGCGAGAAGAATGTTCACCCATTTGGCCTTCGGGTCTGCGTCGACGAGCAGCGCCTTGAGCAGAAGCGTCGCAGGCAGCGCGAGGAGCGCGCCGAGCCATCCGAGCACCCACACCCAGAACAGCAGCGACAGGAAGGACACCAATGGTGTGACCCCGACCGACTCGCCCGTGAACTTCGGTTGGATGATCGACTGGATGACGAAGTTGAGCACGCTGTAGGCGATGACGACCCACAGCGCCGACTGCCAACCGCTGTCGACGAGAGCGAGCAGCGCCGGAGGGATGAGGCCGATGACGAACCCGATGTTGGGAATGTAGTTCGTCAGGAACGCGAGCACGCCCCACACCCAGATCAGCGGGACGTCGATGATCGCCAGAGCGATGACGTCGAGGACAGCCACGATGAGGCCGAAGACCGTGGCCACGACCCAGTAGCGTCGGACCCCACTGGCGAAACCGCCGAGTGAGGCCGCCAGCGAGGGCTTGACGTCGAGGAGCATCAGCATGCGCCGGTCGATGCCCATGGAGTCCATGGCGACGAAGAACACTGCCATGACGACAGTGGTCAGCAGCCCAGCGACCAACGACACATTGGTCAGCAGCGGATACACAGCGTCGATGAGGGATCTGACGTTGAACTGCTGGAACTGCTGTTGGAGGACTGAGGACGTGACACCGATATCGGACAGGAACGACAGTGCGCTCTGGTAGGTCGCGACGAGCTGTTCACCGTAGCTGGGGATGAGGAGCACGAGTTCGGCAACGGACCATGCCGTCAGCCCGAAGAAGCCGAAGATCATCACCAGCACGAGGAGCACCGAGATGGTGGCTCCGATCGCACGCGGCACCTTCAGCTTGGTCAGATACTTCTGCAGCGGATAGACGACGATGTAGAAGTTGAGCGCCAGGAACACCGGAGCGACGATGTCCTGGAGTCCTTTGAAGAACATCAGGGCATAGGCCAGACCGGCGATCGTCAACGCGATGACAAGCGCCCTGGCAGGCCGGCTGGCATGCCAAGGACGTTGTTCACGAGTCAGCTCAGGCTGCTGCTCACGATGATTCAGCTCCGGTCGCTGCCCGTGGAACTGCCCGTCAACGCTCACTCAGCGCCCTTTCCGCTTCTCCCTGATTCGCATCGACACCTCGATGGGAGTTCCCTTGAACCCGAACGTCTCACGCAGACGCCTGACAATGAAACGACGATACCCCGGATCGAGGAATCCGGAGGTGAAGAGCACGAACTTCGGTGGCCGGGACTGTGCCTGGGTTCCGAACAGGATCCTCGGCTGCTTGCCTCCGCGCACCGGGTGAGGGTTCGCGGCGACCAGTTCACCGAGGAATGCGTTGAGTCGCCCGGTTGGGATGCGTGTGTCCCATCCCTCCAGAGCCGCCTCCATCGCGGGGACCAGCTTGTCGGCGTGGCGTCCGGTCTTGGCCGAGATGTTCACTCGCGGAGCCCAGGCCACATGAGCCAGGTCCCGCTCGATCTCGCGCTCGAGATAGTAGCGACGCTCGTCATCGAGAAGATCCCATTTGTTGAACGCCAGCACCACGGCACGGCCGGCTTCAGCCGCCGTCGTGACGATGCGAACGTCCTGTTCGCTCAAGGGCTCCTGGACCTCAAGGAGGACCAGAGCCAGCTCCGCGCGTTCCAGAGCGGTCTGGGTGCGCAGCGCAGCATAGAAGTCAGCACCGCTGGCCTGGTGAGCACGACGACGGATGCCGGCGGTGTCCACGAAACGCCACTGCTTGTCACCGAGCTCGATGAGTTCGTCGACCGGGTCGCGGGTGGTGCCGGCGACGTTGTCCACGAGCACACGGTCGGAACCGATGAGCTGGTTGAGCAGGGAGGACTTTCCGACGTTTGGTCGCCCCACCAGAGCGATCCGGCGCGGACCGCCCTCTTCGATGCGGGTTTCGACGGCAGAGACCTCGGGCAGGATTGTGAGCACCTCTCGAGGAGGTCAGCGACCCCGCGACCGTGGAGGCCGGACACCGTGAACGGCTGTCCAAGGCCCAGGCCCCAGAGTTCGGCGGCCATGAGCTCGCCGCGTTCGTCGTCGACCTTGTTGGCGGCGAGGATGACGGGCTTCTTCTTCCGGCGCAGCATCTTCACGACCATTTCATCGGTCGCGGTCGGTCCGGTCGTGGCATCCACGACGAGGACCACGGCGTCGGCCATGTCGACGGCGACTTCGGACTGAATCGCAATGCGCGAGGCCATGCCCTTGGAGTCCGAGTCCCAACCGCCGGTATCGACGAGGGTGAATTCCTTCGTGTTCCATTCCGCCCGGTAGCTCACCCGGTCACGGGTGACTCCGGGGACGTCTTCGACCACGGCTTCACGGCGGCCGAGGATCCTGTTGACCAGGGTCGATTTGCCCACGTTGGGGCGCCCGACGACGGCCAGGACGGGGTCAGCCCCGCGGGTCTCTTCGGCTTCGAACTCGAAACCGTAGGCGTCGAGCAGTGCCCGGTCCTCGTCTTCGAGGTCATAGCTGGAGAGACCGGCTTCGAGAGCAGTCGCCCTCTTCTCGGCCTCCTCGTCGCTGATGCTCTCGAGACGCTCGGCCAGATGCTCGTCCGGGTTCTCGTGGAATTCTGAATCAGTCATTGTGAGTCCTTCACCAGTTTCAGCACCGTCTCGACCACCTGGTCGAAATCGATGTCACTGGTATCGAGTGTGTAGACACCTTCGGAGGCTTCCAAGAAGCTCGTTGTCGCTGAGTCCTTGGCGTCACGGCCGGTGACCTGGGATTGGGTGGCGGCGAGAGCCTCGGCGTCGGCGTTTCCGTGGAGCTCCTTGGCCCGGCGGGCCACGCGAACCTCGTCACGGGCGGTCATGAGGATGCGAACCTCAGCGTCCGGGGCCACGACGGTCGTGATGTCACGTCCCTCGACGACGATTCCCTCCGGTGCCGCGGCGATGATGGTCCGCTGCATGTCGATGAGCTCTTCGCGGGCATCGACGACGGCAGACACGGTCTGCACGTTCTCCGACACCTCGGGTTCGCGGATCTCCTCGCTGACATCAATTCCGTCGACGGAGACGAAGAACTCGTCCGGATCGGTCGAGATCTCCAGATCGACCCCGCGGACCTGTTCGAGGACGTCGACCGGGTCGGTCACGCCCCGGTTGAGGCACAGCCAGGCCATCGCACGGTACATGGCACCCGTGTCGAGGTAACTGTAGCCCAATCGGCGGGCCGTTTCCTTCGCGGTGCTCGACTTGCCGACCCCGCTTGGTCCGTCAATGGCGACGACGCTCATGCAATTCCCTCTTTCTCGATGGCGGATTCGGGAATCTGCCATCCCTTCGACAACAAACCGATTTCAAGTTCCTGCTGGGTGGCCGGCACCACCGAGACATCGACGATCCCGAGTTTCTGACCCGGCGCGTGATCCATCCGGAAGTCCTCGACGTTGATGTTCAGGTCACCGATGTCCTTGAACAGTGTGGCCAGAGTTCCCGGGGTGTCGGGAACCAAGATCGTGACTACAGCATATTTGGTCGGAGCCTGTCCGTGCTTGCCCGGAATCCGATCGTGACCTTCATTGCCCAACGCAATGGCCTTGGCCAGTGCGCCTGTCGAGCCGGGGCCCAATTCCAGAGCAGTGATGACCTCGTCGAGTTCGGTGCGCAGATCCAGCAGCACCGAGCGGATCTCCTCGGAGTTCCCGGCCAAGATCTGCGTCCACAGACGTGGATCCGAGGCCGCAATACGGGTCACATCGCGCAGCCCCTGCCCCGCCAATTCAATTTCCTCCAACGGCGCATGACGCAGCTGCGAGGCCACCAGCGAGGCGACGACCTGCGGCACGTGTGAGACCTTCGCGACCGCGGCATCGTGGATGCGCGGATCAAGATGGATGACCGAGGCACCGGTGGCTTCCGCCATCGTGACGACCTCGCCGAGGCGGCTGCCCGGTGTGTCCTCATCCGAGCAGATCACCCATGGTCGGGCCGTGAACAGGTCCGACCTGGCAGCGATCGCCCCCGACTTCTCCCGGCCCGCCATCGGGTGACACCCGATGTAGCGGCTGAGTTCGGCCTCGCCGACCAGTTCCCGCACCGCTTCGAGCAGGCGGGTCTTGATGCTGGCGACGTCCGTGACCGTGGCGTTCGGGTAGGTCTCCAGCGCCGTCGCGATCGTCTGCGCGGCAACATCCGGTGGAGTGGCGACGACGACGATCTCCGGATCCTCGACGTCGGAACGTGCAGAACCGACAGTCCCAGCCCCCAGATCCGCCGCCAGCTGCTGGGCGGTCGGTGAGGTGTCTTCGAGGCTGACCTGGTACTTCTGTGCACTCAACGCCAGTCCGAGGCTCGCGCCCAGCAGACCGGTGCCGATGATGTGGATTCTCACAAGCCGACGGCCTCGAAGAGCTCGCCGATCTCGTCCGAACGCAGCGGGCGGATCTTGCCCTGCCTCTGCTCGTCCAAGGTGATGGGACCGAACTTCGTGCGCACCAGACGTTCGACCGGGTGGCCGACCTCCTTGAGCAGGCGGCGCACAATGCGGTTGCGGCCCGAATGCAGAGTCAGTTCGACCACGGACTTGCCGGGAGTCGAATCCACGAGCTTGAACGAATCGACCTTGACGAAGCCGTCGTCGAGGTCCATGCCTGCCTTGAGGCGAGAGCCCACGTCCTTGGCCAGCTGTCCCCGGACCTGGGCCAGGTAGGTCTTGGGGATCTCGTAGCGCGGGTGAGCCAAGCGGTTGCTCAGCTCCCCGTCATTGGTCAGCAGGATGAGTCCCTCGGTCTCGGTGTCGAGTCGTCCCACGTGGAAGAGACGGTCGACGCGGTTCTTGACGTAGTCGGCCAGGCAGGGGCGCCCGTCCGGGTCGCTCATCGTCGACACGACTCCGGCCGGCTTGTTCAGCACGAGGTAGACCTTCTGAGTCTGTGTCGAAATTCTCACTGCGTCGACGTACACGGCTTGGGTTTCGGTGTCGATTCGGGTGCCCAGCTCGGTCACGATGGAACCGTCCACTTCGACCCGTCCGTCGAGGATCAGCTGCTCACATGCACGACGTGAGCCCAGGCCCGCCTCGGCGAGGATCTTCTGCAGTCTCACACCCCCGCTGACATGGGCATCCGACTTCTCGCCCGTGCCTGACTGCGACCGCTGGGAGCCTCGTGCAGAGGTGCTGGATCGCTGTTTTCGGGTCGGACGATTGTTGCGCCCGCCTGGCGCTCGGGGATCACGGTATGGACTCATAATGTCCATTCTCTCAAATCAATCGTCAACTCGTGACATCTCATCGTCGAGATCGGCCATCTCGTCCTCCACGGAGGCCAGAACCTCCGTGTTGTCGGCACCCAATTCGGCGACATCGGCGTCCTCGGGGAGGTACGGAGCAATCTCCGGCAGGTCGTCGATGCTGTTCATTCCCAGGGCGTCGAGGAACTGGTGGGTAGTGGTGTAGAGCAGCGCCGAGGTGGTCGCCTCCTTGCCCGCTTCGACGATGAGTCCGCGCAGCAGCAGGGTGCGGATCACGCCGTCGACGCTGACCCCGCGGATGGCGGCGATGCGCGGGCGCGAGATCGGCTGCCGGTAGGCGATGACGGCCAGGGTCTCGAGTGCGGCCTGCGACAGCTTCGCGCTCTGTCCGGAGGTGAGGAAGTCCTTGACGATCTCGTGATAGTCCCCGCGGGAGAAGATGCGGAAGCCTCCCGCGACGAGGCGGATCTCGAATCCGCGCTGCCTGCGGTCTTCCCCGCCGTCGTAGTCGGCCTTGAGCTCGGCGATGGCATCGGTAACGGTGTCCTCATCGAGGCCGAGGGCGGTGGCCAGTTCGGTCACCGAGACAGCGGAGTCGCTGATCATGAGGACGGCCTCGATCCCGGCCAGGATTTCATCGTCGATCATGCCGGTCCCTCTTCCTTCTCGGCAGTGTCTTCCTCGTTGACGCCGCCCGCGTATTCTTCGCCACCGTATTCCTTCACGGGAGCGCCGTCCCACTCCCCCTCGGTTCGCAGGTCGACCCCATCGTCGGTGGAGTCGGTGCGGGAGATGAGCAGCGGCCCCAGCGGCTCCTCCTGCGCGAAGTCACACAGGCCGACTTTGAACAGCTCCAGCAACGCGAGAAAGCGGGCCACGACGACCAGCGTGTTGTCAGCGGTGTCGAGGAGCTTCTGGAAGTCCAGGTCCCCGGCCCGCAACAGGCTGAGGATGTGGCCGCGCTGTTCGGAGACGCTGACCAGCGGCAGATGGATGTGGTCGACGGCGACGCTCGGGGGCGTGTGGTCGCGTTGGAGCACGGTTGCGTAGAGTCCGGCCAGCTCACCGGGACCGATGTGCATCTGCAGCGGGGGCAGCACGTCCTGGAATTCGGGTTCGAGTCCGACGCTGCGTGGTGCCCTGACCGACCCCGCGGCCATGGCTTCGGCGAAGAATCTGCTCACGGACTTATAGGCCCGATACTGCAGGAGCCGGGCGAACAGAAGATCACGAGCTTCGAGCAGTTCGAGGTCGAGTTCCTCCTCGCCGTCCTCGTTGGGCAGCAGTCGCGCCGTCTTGAGGTCGAGGAGGGTCGCGGCCACCAACAGGAACTGGGAAATCTCGGCGAGGCTGGAACCGGCTTTGGCACCGGTGCGTTCGCTGAGACTCGTCGTGTACGCGATGAACTCATCGGTCACCTCGGCGAGGGCGATCTCTGTGACGTCGAGGCGACGTTTCGAGATCAGGCCGAGGAGCAGGTCGAAGGGACCGGAGAAGTTCTCCAGCTCAACCTGGAACCCCTCGTGCACGGTCTCGCTCAGGGTGCGCCTCCGCGGGCGATGAGCTCCCTGGCCAGGCGACGATAGGCTTCCGAGCCTGCGTGCTTGGGAGCGAAGCTCGTGATCGGTTCGGCGGCGACCGAGGCATCCGGGAACTTCACAGTGCGGTTGATGACCGTCTCGAAGACCTTGTCGTCGAAGGCCTCCGTGACACGCGACATGACCTCTTTGGAGTGCAGCGTGCGCGAGTCGAACATCGTGGCCAGGATCCCGTCGACGACGAGGGAGGGATTGAGCCGGTCCTGGATCTTCTCGATGGTCTCCACCAACAGCGCGACACCACGGAGGGCGAAGAACTCGGTCTCGAGCGGAATGATGACGCCGTGCGCGGCCGTCAGCGCGTTGACAGTGAGGAGGCCCAGGGATGGCTGGCAGTCGATGAGGATGACATCGTATTCGTCGGCGACCTTGGACAGCACACGGGAGAGGATCTGCTCCCGGGCGACCTCGCCCACGAGCTGGACTTCGGCGGCGGAGAGGTCGATGTTGGCCGGGAGGATGTCGATGTTGTCGAAATCGGTGCCGACGATGACCTCGTGGGGGTCAAGACGTGAGTTCATCAGCAGGTTGTAGACGCTGATCTCGAGGTCATAGGGGTTGACGCCCAGCCCAACGGACAGTGCGCCCTGCGGGTCGAAGTCGACGAGGAGCATCTTGCGCCCGTAGGCGGCCAGTGAGGCGCCGAGGTTGATCGACGAGGTCGTCTTGCCGACGCCGCCCTTCTGGTTGACCATCGCGATGATGCGGGCGGGCCCATGAGTGTCCAGCGGTGCTGGTTCGTCGAAGTCCTGCTGCTCGGGGACAGTGGATTTCGATTTGGGAATATCCAACGCCTGTTGCGTATTCATCACTCGGATGGCCACCTTTCATTGCTCTCTGGTCCAACCCTACCGCGCCCGAGGGTGCGAGGTCGCGTACACTTCCCGCAATGTTTCCTCCGACACCTTGGTGTAGATCTGCGTGGTCGTGACTGAGGCGTGTCCCAGCAGTTCTTGGACAACGCGGATATCGGCCCCGCCTTCGAGCAGGTGTGTCGCAAACGAGTGTCGGAACGTATGCGGTGACACCTCGGCCTCCAGCCCCGCCAGTTCCCCGGCGTCCTTGACGATCTGCCACGCGGTCTGGCGTGAGAGGCGAGTTCCCCGGGCGTTGAGGAACAGGGCCCGGCCGGTGCCGATGATCTGGCCTTCGCGGCCATGCTCGGCCTGGTCCGTGATACCCAGGCGCCCAGAGCGGTGGCGGCGTGGGAACCGAAGGGCACGATCCGTTCCTTCCCGCCCTTGCCGTAGAGGCGCACGAGGCTGGTCTCGAGGTCGAGATCGTCGAGATAGACACCGACGGCCTCGGAGATCCTCGCCCCGGTCGCATAGAGCAGCTCGAGCAGCGCGGCCGCACGGATCTGTGAGGGTTCCTCACCGCCGGTGGTTGCCAGCATCGCTTCGATATCGTCCAGAGACAGAGCCTTGGGCAGTCGCAGCCCTTCCTGCGGTGGGCTGACCTCGGAGGCCGGATCTGTGGCCGCCAGTCCCTCACCGAGGGCGAATCCGTGGAACCGGCGCACCGCGACGAGTGCTCGTGCTCGGGTCCGTGGCGCCAGGTTCTCATCGAGGAGGTGAAGCGCAAAGGCTTCGACGTGGGTGCGTTCGACCTCGCCGAGGTGGCTCATCCCCTGCCCGTTGAGCCAGGTGCCGTACCTGGCGAGGTCACGGGCGTAGGCGTCGATGGAGTTTCGCGAGAGCCCACGTTCGAAGCGCAGCGAGTTCAGGTACGTCTCAAACGCACGGGCCAGCGACGCCGGAAGTTCGGGGAGAAGTTCGGCACCGTGCCGGGCCATGGCGTGCCCTCAGGCCTGCGGTCGGCCGTCGATGAGGCGGCGGGGCGCGTCGACGCTGCGAGTCCTGGTGGGTTCGCCGGCGGCTTCTGCGCGCAGGATGCGGGCGACCTGCAGGATGGCCAGCTGTGCGATCGAGTTTGTGATCTCACCGGCGCTGACAGCGTCGAGTGCCTCGTCGAGACTGGCCCACCGGAATTTGAAGCCGGCTTCCTCTTCGCTGCGTTCGTGCCGGTCTTCGTCGGCGATGAGTTCGAAGTCCCGGGCCAGGTACAGCCGGATCGTCTCGCTGCTGCCGCCGGGCGTCAGACAGGAGTCGGTGAGGACCTCCCAGCGGGCGGCCCTCAGATCGGCTTCCTCAGCCAGTTCCCGCTGGGCCGCGGCGAAGGGTTCCTCGTCGGGCACATCGAGGAGACCGGCCGGTACTTCCCAGAGCCTGGCCCGAACAGGGTGGCGGTACTGCTGGATGAGCAGGATCCGCTCCTGCTCATCCACGCACGCGATCGCCACAGCACCGGTGTGAGCCATCATGTCGCGCACCAGCCCGGTTGCTTCGGGCAGGTCGAAGGTCTCGCGTCGGATGTTCCACACCGCACCGTGGTAGACGACCTCGGAGTCGGTGATGTCCGGCGTATAGGCTTCGTCGCGCAGATCGCTCACGTTGATCCTGACTACTTCTGGGCCTTCAGCGCCGCTGCCACGAGTCCGGAGAACAGCGGGTGGGGCTTGGTCGGACGTGACTTGAGCTCGGGGTGAGCCTGTGTCGCCACGTAGTAGGGGTGCTCAGATTCCGGCAGCTCCACGAATTCGACGAGTTCACCGCTGGGTGAGGTGCCCGAGAACCGGAGACCGGCCTTGGCCAGATCCTCGCGGTAGGAGTTGTTGACCTCGTAGCGGTGACGGTGACGTTCGGTGATGAGCGTCGAGTCGTAGACTCCGGCGACGACGCTGCCTTCGTCGAGCTTCGCCTCGTAGGTGCCCAGGCGCATGGTGCCGCCCAGGTCGCCTTCGCCTTCGACGATGGAGAGCTGCTCGGCCATCGTCGCGATGACGGGGACCTGTGTCTCGGGGTCGAACTCGGAGGACGAGGCATCGGCGATTCCGGCGATGTTGCGGGCGTACTCGATGACCATGCACTGCAGGCCCAGGCACAGTCCCAGGGTCGGGATGCCGTTGGTGCGTGCGTACTTCAGCGCACCGAGTTTGCCTTCGATGCCGCGGATGCCGAATCCGCCGGGCACGCAGATCGCGTCGAGGCCCGAGAGCTTCTCAGCCGCGCCGTCCTCGGATTCGCAGTCATCGGACTGGATCCATTCGACCTTGACGCGAGCGTCGTTGGCGAAGCCGCCGTGACGCAGCGCTTCGGTCACGGACAGGTAGGCGTCGGGCAGGTCGATGTACTTGCCGACGATGCCGATGCGCACATGGTGTGCGGGATTGTGGACGCGTTCGAGTACCCAGTCCCACTTCGTCCAGTCGACGTCGCGGAAGGGCAGGTTGAGACGACGGATCACGTAGACGTCGAGGCCTCCGTCGTGGAGGACCTTCGGGATGTCGTAGATGCTCGGTGCGTCCACGCAGGACACGACCGCGTCGGATTCCACGTCGCAGGAAGAGGCGATCTTCGTGCGGATCGAGTCGGGCAGCTCACGGTCGGAGCGCAGCACGATCGCGTCGGGCTGGATGCCGATCGAGCGCAGTGCGGCCACCGAGTGCTGCGTCGGCTTCGTCTTCAGCTCACCGGAGGGTCCCAGGTAGGGCACGAGTGAGACGTGGATGAAGAAGACGTTGTCGCGGCCGATGTCGTGTCGGACCTGACGTGCTGCTTCGAGGAAGGGCTGGGATTCGATGTCGCCGACGGTGCCGCCGATTTCGGTGATGATGACATCGGGACGTTCCTCGACAGGACGTTCGGCCTGGGCCCGCATCCGTGATTTGATCTCATCGGTGATGTGCGGGATGACCTGCACGGTGTCACCGAGGTAGGCACCACGACGTTCCTTGGCGATGACCGAGGAGTAGACCTGTCCGGTCGTCACATTGGCCGCGCCGTCGAGGTTGACGTCGAGGAATCGTTCGTAGTGGCCGATGTCGAGATCGGTCTCAGCACCGTCTTCGGTGACGAAGACCTCACCGTGCTGGAAGGGATTCATTGTTCCCGGATCCACATTGAGATAGGGATCCAGCTTCTGCATTGCTACCGAGAGTCCGCGCTGAGTGAGCAGGTGACCGAGGCTCGAAGCCGTCAGTCCCTTGCCCAACGAAGAGGCAACGCCTCCCGTGACGAAGATGTGCTTTGCCGTATTTGTGCCGCCTGGGCCAGTTCGATTCACCACGGGATTTGATTCTATCAAAGTCCGGCTCACGAATCCGACGATTCGGCGACTTCGGCGTAGAGATCAAGCAGAGTCGCAGAGATCGCGGCCCCGTTGTTCACGTCGATGACGCGCTTCTTCGCGGCTACAGCCTGCGATCCGCGTCCGGCTGGGTCGTCGATAAGATGATTGATCTCACTCAGAAGTGCGTCCGTGTCGTCGGCGGCAACGGCCTTCGCCGCCGCGCCCCAGATGCCTGCACGTCGTGTGTTGCCGATGAAGACTGCCGGCTTCGACAGCTGCATGAGGTCCTCATGGCTGAGTCCGGTCATGGTCTCGCTGGCGATGACGACGTCCGCGGCGGCTGCCACGTCGACGAGGTCACTGGCGGGGGCGACGATGACGTGTCGGTCTGCGAAGGCGGACTCGATCGTGCTCCGGTCCTTGCCGGTGCCGGTGAGCACCGTGACGACGGGACGTCCGGGCCGTTTCGTGTTGATCTGGTCGGCGGCGTCGAGGACGGTGGCCAGTGCCGTGTGGTCGCGCAGGGCGATAGGGCTGGCGACCATCCAGGTGCCCTCTTCGACGCCGAGTTCCTTGCGCACCTGTGCGCGCGGTGTCCTGACGGTGAGGTCGACGTCGATGTCCGGGTGGACGAGTTCGGCCCGTTCGACGACGGGGACCTTCTCCCCGAAGTAGTCGACGACGGGTTCGGTGGTGCCCAGAATCGCGGTCGCGGTGCGGCCCACGATCTCGGCGCCGGTCTTCTCGATGACGTTGGCCGCGTCGAAGGACTCGACCGTTGCGACGACCTTCGGGTGCAGGCGGGCCGGGAGGCCGGTGAAGGCCAGACCGGCGAGCGTCGCGGCGTGCAGTCCGTGGGCGTGGACGATGTCCACGTGCTGGTAGTACTTGTGCAGAGTGAATGCGGTGTTGGGATCTGCCAGCGTGAAGCGTCGTCTGGCCGCGAGTTCGATCTCACGGAAGTTGTCTGCCAGTTCCTCGGGGACTCCGAAGGTGCCCAACAGCGAACGGTGGGCGGCGACCGCTACCTTGAAGCCTGCGCGCAGATGCCCGAGCACTGCGAGTTTCGCCACTTCGACAACGGGACCCGTAGTTTCGGCGAGCACATGCAGAATCCTCGTGTCTGCGCTGAGTGGGTGGACCTCGCCGGATTCGCTCATTTCCTCATCCTTTTCATTAGATCGACGCTGCTTCTACCCTACCTGGGAGGGCATGAGTTCCGTGTATATGCCCACCAGTTCTTTGGCCACTTCCCTCTCATCGGGAAGTTGCGCTCCACGAGACTGGGCGCGTGCGGCCAGTTCGGCCCGGCGGTGGGATCGGTGGCCAGTTCGGCAATGGCTGCGGCCAGTCCGGTGTCGTCATCGCTGTCGATGAGAATGCCCGCGTCGCCGACGAGTTCCGTCGTTCCACCGGTGCTCGTGGCGATGATGGCCTGCCCGGAGATCAGCGCCTCCTGCAGCACGAGGGCACGGGCTTCCCAGACGCTGGTGAGGACGTAGAGATCGGCGGCCGCATTGAGTGCCGCGATGTCATCACGCGGGCCCAGGAAATGCAGAGCCGGAATCGCCGAGGTGGCCGCGAGGCTCTCGTACTGCCCCCGCACCTCGTCGAGGACGGTGGGGTCCGCGGCTCCCGCGATGAGGACGACAAGCTCCGGTGTCGTTCGGTCCGAGGCCACAGTTGATACCTGTGCATCGCCGAGGTGGCCCAACGCCCTGATCAGCATCGGGTAGTTCTTCTGTGGTGCGACACGCCCGACGGCGAGCACGATGACGGTCTCAGGTCCGAACCCGAATTCCTCGCCCAGGGCTGCACGGGTGGCCAGGACAGCCTCGGCGGGGACGGGGTGAACTTCCGGGGCCGCGACGGGCAGGAACCGGGCGTCGACGGCGCCGAGCTCTCGGGTTCGGTCCACGAGGTCGGTGCTCGCCCCCAGCGTCAGGTCCGCGCCCTTGGCCAGCAGGGTCTCGATGCCGGTTTCGACGGTGCCGCGCAGGCCGTGGCCGCTGGCCTGGTTGTGCAGGCTGATGATGAGGCGGGGACGGCGTCGAGCGGTGCGGACGGACAGGAGAGCGACGAAGCCGGCCCGGAAGCCGTGAGCGTGGACGATATCGGCATCAAAGCTGCCGATGAGACTGCGCAGGCGGATGATCAGCGCGGCATCACGGACACCGATTCCGGTGCCCATGTCGAGGGCGGCGAAGCGAACACCGGGCAATGAGGAGAAACCGAAGTGTTCGTCGGTGGAGGCGGGTCCGATGATTCCGATCTCATGGCCGGCCGCGGCGACATCTCTGGCCAGGGCCTTCACATGGGTGCCGACTCCCCCGGTCGATGTACCGAGCACGTAGACGATTCTCATCTCTCATCCTCATTCTCTTTGGGAGTGATCGGTGGGGCGGCCTGGACGGCAGGGTCAGTCTGTTCGGCCAGGTCGGGGCCACCTCGGCGACCGGCGAGCACCGTTCGCACCTCGGAGATGAACCCTTTGTCGAGGACGACGATCGCTGCGAAGATCGCGCAGCCGATGAGCGCGGAGATCACGCCGTTGGCCACCGAGGACAGTGCGTCGATGCCCACAGGCCCCGCCAACCAATGCGAGACCAGCGCGCCGGCAACCGACGCGAGAGCAGCGGCAACCAGAGACAGCAGGCCTCGGCGCAGCACTCTATGGAGCCCGGCAGGCCCCAGCACCCGCCGCATCGAGGTCAGCAGGAAACCTCCGGCGACGCTCATGCCGATTGCGTAGCCGATGCAGATGGAGACCAGCGTCAGCCCGTCATCGCCGTCGGCGTTGATGACCAAGACTGCCAACAGCATTCCGACGATGACAAGCAACCAGCCAGTCGTCGTCGCCACCGCTGAATGACGCGAATGTTCCAGCGCGTAGAACACGCGGGTGCCCCAGGCGACGAAGGACCAGCCAGGCACCGCAAGAGCCATGACCATGATCGCCTGACTCATTGCGTCGAAGGGCGCATCTCCGCCTTCGCCTGCGGCATCGATGGCGGTGAAGAACGTCTGCAGAGGCCCTGCCGCGCTGACGAGGATGACCGTGCCCAGCAGACCGATACTGATGATCAGCGCGGTTGTCGTCGAGGTCAGACGTCGCAGTTGAACTCCGGCATTGCCTCTATCCGTATCGCTGGCATCGGGGTCTTTGGAACGAGCGACCCAGGACGACAGGGATGGGAAGACCACCGTGGCGACTGTCACCGCGAGGACACCGTAGGGCAGAAGATAGACGGCGTTGATGTAGCTGAAGAGAACGAAAGTACCCTCGCCACCGGAATGGTTCGACAGGAGCATGGTTGCCAACATCGCGGCCTGCTGTGCCAGCAGCGCCGCCATGCCTGCACCGGCCAGCCGAAGAGCCCGATGAGCGACTCCGGGTGGGAAACTCCAGGTGGGCCTGATGCGCAGTCCGGTGGTGCGCATGGGCAGGGCCAGCGGCAGCGCCAGGGCTGCGACGCCGATGGTCGTGCCCCAGCCCAGCCAGCCGATGTGGTCCCGCCAGGATTCGTCGGAGCCGCCGACCATGTTGTAGGCGATGTAGCAGCCGATGACGACGAGGCTTGAGAGCAGCGGCGCAAAGGCCGGCCAGATGAACTTTCGATGCGCCTGGAGCACACCGGTGAGCACGGCCCCGATGCCGTAGAGCACCAGTTGGGGCGAGAACATGAGCAGGAACACGACAGTCGCCTCGAGTTGCGCTGTCTTGTCGACATCGGTGCCGATCAGCAGGCTTGCGATCGGGTGCGCGAAGACCGCGAGAATGATGCTCAACGGCAGCGTCACTGATACTGCCCAGGTCAGCAGCGCCGAGGCGATCCGACCTGCCGTCTCCTTGTCCGATCGGGCCAGAGGAATCGCGAGCAGAGGGATGACGGCACCCGCCAGGGCACCACCTGCGACGACTTCGAAGAGGATGTTGGGGACCAGGTTCGCGGTCTGGTAGGCGTTGCCGACCGACCCGGCGCCCACATTGGGCGAGAATACGAGCCACCTCAGGAACCCGACGAGTCGGGTGAAGAGGGTGATGACCGAGACGAGCAGCGCCGCGGAGGCGAAGACTCGAACCAGCTTATTCACACGACCTCGCGGCCGAAGGCGTCGATCTCTCGCAGTCCCGGAGTGGATTCGATGATCGAGGTGAAGGAGACCTTCTCGCTGAGCAGGGTGAGACCGACCAGTCCGGTGAGAACCAGCGCACGCTGCTTGGCCGTGGAGTTCTCGACCAGGATCGTGCCCAGAGCCGCACCGAGTGCGTTGGCGCCGGTGTCGCCGAGCATGACGGCACCGTCGAGGTCATCGGGCCAGGCCGCCGTGCTGGCCCCGGCGATGGCCGCACCGGGTGCCCAGGTCAGGCCATGTCTGTGGGGCATGAAGGCCAACGTCAGCAGTCCCGCCTTGAGCGCACGTCCGGGGCGCAGATCGAGCAGATTGAACAGGTTCGCGGTGCCGGCGATGACTCCCCCGGTGACGACGACGTCGACCGTGGACCCCCACCATGTCTGGGCTGCGGTCGTCCGATGGGAAGAGAACAGCCCGTGGTTGTTTCGACCGGTGCGCAGGATCGTCGCTGCGGCGATCGAGGCCATGGGGATGCCGATGACCTTGATCGCACCGGTGGTGATCTCGCCGCGGGACAGAGCCTCGAGATGGCCACGCAGTCCCTTCGAATCCCCGGATTCGAGGAAGTCATCGACCGCACCCAGGCCGCCGGAAACGGTGGTCACCAGCAGAGTGGCCGCGCGCTGGCGTGGTTCTTCGATGAGGAGACTGCCCGCGACCAGTCCCGCGGTGACGGCCGGACCTTCGACGAGAGAGACGTCATTTCCGGCATGGTTGGTGCGCACCACCTTGTCATGGGTGCGCAGCTTCGAGTTGAGGATGGCTCTGGTCGCCGTGTAGCCGACAAGTCCGGCGACGGCGGAGCTGACGAGTGAGCGGATCATCTCAGTCCTTTCCGGGCATGATCTCTTCGGCGTCATCGGAGAACCCGTAGTGGCCGTGGGTTCCGGCTTCGCCTGCAGCAAGGGCTCGCACAGTGATGACGGCGCCCGCTCCCAGGCCGAGTCCGTCGACGGTGCTGGCCCGCGACTTCTCCGTCCGGAGGATCGAGACGAGTCCGTTCTGGGCCGAACCGGCGTCTCCTGCCACGACCACGGACTTCGAGTCCGAGGTCAGCGCATTGACGAAGTCGGTGATGAGGGTCCGGTTGGCCTTGTCATCGGTCGCTTCGGGACTGGGTTCGGTCTCGTCGGCGAGCTTTGAGTTCTCGTCATCGATAACGACGAAGAGCGGGGTGGGCTTGTGGTCGGTGTCGGTGCGCAGTCGGCCCGCGTCGACGAAGGCATCGAAGATTCCGGAGGACTTCTTCTCCGCAGCGTCCCGGTCCTCGCTGTCCTCGAGCATCGAGGCGTTGCCGGTCAGGGCGATGACGAGGGCGGCCCGCAGTGCTGTCGAATCGTCCTTGGGCAGACTCGGAACCGAGGCCCGCAGGATCTTGAGGAACTCTTCGGAGTCCGCCAGCGACAGGGTGTTGTCGACGAAGGAGACGTCTCCGCCGATCTTGCCGCCTGCTTCCTTGATCCGGTTGGTGACCTCTTCGACCTGCTCGGGGTCGGCGTTGGGTGCACCGATGATGCTGACGTCCTTACCTTCGAGTGTGTCGCCGATGAGTTCGGGGGCGGCGGAGGTCACGAAGTCGTTCTGCTTGTCGATGTTGCCGTTGGCGGCATCGATCTTCGCGCGCAGGTCGTCACGGTCGGCCCGCAGTGAGTCGACCTGACTCTGCAGGGACTCACCGATCGGCTCCTTCAGCGGTCCGGCGCCCAGGACGATCCCCACCGCCAGGGCGAGGAAGACCGAAACGAGGGAGACGAGGTGGTAACGAAAATCAATCACTGGTCAGTCCTTGAATGATGCTGGCAGATTCTGAAGATGCAGCAGGGTCGCCGCCGAACAGGGAGCCGATCCATCCGAAGACCCCGTCGAGTTGGGCTCCGATGAGCCCGATGAGGGTCTGGCCGGCAGCGGTCGCAAACAGGGCCACACCGAGTGCGACGAGACCAGCGATGATCAGGACGCTCAGCTGCAGGCTGGAGATCCTCTGTCGGTACAGCAGGGACACGCCCTTGGCGTCGATGAGCTTCGAGCCCACCCGCAGTCGCGTGATGAATGTCGAGGCCATGCCCTTGCGCCCCTTGTCGAGGAACTCCATCACGGTGTCGTGGGTGCCCACGGCCACGATCAGGTCGGCACCTTTGTCGTCGGCCAGCAGCATGGCGATGTCCTCGCTGGTGCCGGAGGCGGCGAAGGCGACGCAGTCGACGCCGAGGGAGTGAACGCGCTCGGTTCCCGGAGCGTTTCCGTCCCGGTAGGCGTGGACGACGATTTCGGCTCCGGAGGTCAGCGCGGTGTCGGAGACGGAGTCCATGTCGCCGACGATCATGTCGGGCTTGTAGCCGGCCTCGATGATGGCGTCGGCCCCGCCGTCGACTCCGACGAGGAGCGGACGGTATTCGCGGATGTAGGAACCGAGGATCGCGAGATCCTCTTTGTAGTGATAGCCGCGGACGACGATGAGGACGTGTCGGCCCTCGAACTTCGTGGCCACCTCGGGGACGACGAGCTCGGCCGAGAGGAGGTCGGAGTCCTTGCGGATGTATTCGATCGTGTTGTCGACGAAGTCCACGAGCACGGAGTTCATTCCGGCTTCGGCTGCGTGCATATCCTCCGCGATCGTCTCCGAGGTCTGGACGATGCCGGTGGCGATCTCCTTCTCATCGAGGAACACGGTGTCATCGGAGATTCTGATCTGAGCGTTCTCGTCGACTAGGTCGAAGATCTCGGGCCCGGTGGCGTCGAGGAGGGGGATGCCCGCGTCGACGATGATTCCCGGTCCCAGGTTGGGGTAGCGTCCGGAGATCGATTTGTCTGCGTTGATGACGGCTGCAGGTTTGCAGGCCACGAGCGCCTCGGCGGAGATCCGGTCGATGTCGCCGTGTTTGATGACTGCGATATCGCCTGCGCTCAGCCGTTTGGTGAGGTCTTTCGTCCGCCGGTCGAGCCTGGCGGGAGCCGGGCCTGACCTGGTCGGGACTATGTGCTTCTCCCGGGTTCTACGCGCTCTCATGGTGAGCCTATTCTCTCATGTCAGCGCAGCTGAGCCGGTCTTGACCTGCCGGGCCGAGTCCAGCAGTTCGGCTGCATGGGCCTTTGCTGAGGAGGAGTCCTCCATGCCTGCCAGCATCCGTGAGAGTTCGATGACCCGTTCGTCCTCGCTGAGTTCTCTGACCCCGGACATCACGGTCTCGGCGTCATCGTCCTTGACGATGGTCACGTGGGTGTCGGCCCAGGCCGCGACCTGCGGCAGGTGGGTGACGACGATGACTTGGGCGTTCTCGGCCAGCTTCGCCAGTCGTCGCCCGATCTCGATGGCGGCCTTGCCGCCGACACCGGCATCGACTTCGTCGAAGACGTAGGTGGGGATGGCCTCCCCTGCCGCGCGGACGACTTCGATGGCGAGCATCACGCGTGAGAGCTCACCGCCGCTGGCGACCTTGCCGATGTCGTCTCCGGCCGAGGAGTCGTGCGGAGCGAAGGTCAGTCGCACGTCGTCACAGCCGTGGGCTGCCGGTTCTCGGTCGGTGAGTTCGAACGTCACCTGGGCCTTCGGCATCGACAGGGCTGCCAGTTCTGCGCTCACGGCGCGGGAAAACGAGGCGGCGGTGGCCGTTCTGATCTCGGTCAGTCCGCGTGCGGCCTCGACCATTGCGCTGTGGGCTTCGTCGAGTTCGGCGTCGAGCTGGTCGAGGTCGCGGTCATCGGCTTCGAGTTCTGCCAGTTCCTGAGCTGATCGGGTTTCGAAGTCGAGGACTTCGGTCACGTTCTGGCCGTAGGCTGCCAAGGATCCGAGTTCGGCTCTGCGGGCCTCGGTCTCTTCCAGTGAGGTCTCCCCCAGTTCGTCGAATCCGGTGAGGTAGGAGCTGAGCTCCGCGGCGGAGTCGGACAGGCGCAGGACGGCGTCGTTGAGGGCGGCCTTGATGCGGGCCAGTTCCGGGTCCGCGGATTCGACGTCGGACAGGGCGCTGATCGCCTGGTGTACGTGGTCGACGGCAGCACCGGCGTCGTCGAGTTCGCTGCCGAGCAGGAGGTCGTGGGCGCTGCCGACGGCCTGCGTGATCTCGGCGGCGGCACCGAGTTTCGCGGCCTGCGCGGTCAGGGCTTCGTCTTCGCCTGGAACCGGGCGCACCTTGTCGATGGCCTCGAGGCAGCCGTTGAGCCATAGGATCCTCTCCCGCCTGGCAGCGGTGCTGTCCTTGATGCGGGCGACCTTGGTCTGGGTCTCGCGCCAGTTCTCAAATGCTGCGTGGTATTTCTTGGCCACTGCTTCGAGTTCGGGGCCGCCGGCTGCGTCGAGGAGCTGCCGCTGTTGGGCGGGGCCTTTGAGTCGCAGCTGTTCGGACTGTCCGTGCAGGGTGATGAGCTCATCGGAGATCTCGGTGAGCACGGAGATGGGGACGGTGCGTCCGCCGGCGGTGGCGCGGGCGCGGCCCTTCTGGGCCACGGTGCGGGAGATGATCGCTTCGTCTTCGGCGCTGCCGCCTGCCTCTTCGATGCGGGAGCGCACGGAGTCGGTGACGGAGGAGAAGATGCCTTCGACCTCGGCCTTCTCGGCTCCCTTGCGGACCACTCCGGAACCGACCTTGCGGCCCATGAGCAGGCTCAGTGCTGAGACGAACATCGTCTTGCCGGCACCGGTCTCACCGGTGACGACGGTGAAGCCTGTGGAGAGTTCGACCTCTGCTTCGGCGATCACGCCGAGGTGGGAGATCCTCAGTTCGGAAATCATCTACGCCTCCTCGATCGGTCCCCGCCAACCGGAGACGGGCAGTCGGAACTTCGCCACCAATCGATCGGTGAAGGGACCGGTGTGCAGCCGGGCCAGTTTGATCGGGGACTGTGAGCGCTTGGCTTCGATCCGTGCCCCGGCGGGCAGCTCCAGGGCTCTGCGTCCGTCGCACCACAGGACTGCTGAGAAGTCGGGGTTGCGTGGGGAGATCTCCACGCCGAGGCGGGAGTCGGGGTTGACGACGAGAGGTTCGGTGAAGAGGGCGTGGGCTGAGATCGGGATGAGCAGCAGTGCTTCGACCTCGGGCCAGACTATGGGTCCACCGGCAGAGAACGCGTAGGCGGTCGATCCGGTCGGCGTCGCCAAGATCACTCCGTCACAGCCGAAGGAGGACACAGGGCGGGCGTCGACGCCGAGGACGACGTCGATCATGCGGGCCTTGGAGGTCTTTTCGATGGTGGCTTCGTTGAGGGCCCAGGCGTTGTAGATCGCCTCCCCTTCGTGCCAGACGGTGACGTCGAGTGCGAGGCGCTCCTCGACGAGGTAGTCACGTTGGGAAGCTCGGTGGACCGCCTCGGCGAGGTCCTCTCTCTCGCTTTCGGCGAGGAATCCCACATGCCCGAGGTTGACGCCCATGAGCGGTACGCCGGACCCGTGGAAGCGTTCGGCCGCGCGCAGGATCGTGCCGTCGCCGCCTAAGACGATGACGAGTTCGCATCTGGTCTTCCAGATCGCCAGCTCGGCTGGGTCGATGACCTCGCAGCGGCTGAGCAGCTCCTGCTGCACGTCGGCGTGGGAGCTGCGTTCGGCGAAGTTGAGGACCTCTTCGTCGAGGACGACTGGGGTGATTCCGTCGTCGAGGAGCGCCTTCCACACGCTCACTGCTGCCACTGCTGATTCCTCGCGCTGGGGGTGCAGCAGCACCATGATGTGTCGGCTCACGGCTCTCCTCTCATGATCTGATCCAGATGGGTTTCGATGTCCGCCTCGTTGAGCCTATCGGACTCGGTTCGTGTTTTCCCTGGTCGAACACGCAGGAAATACTCCCGGTTTCCGCTCGGACCTGGGAGGACGGAGGGCGCGATGTCGGTTACGCGAGCCTCGTGTTCGCTGATGCCGGCGAGGACGGAGTCCAGGGCGCGGCGCCGTTTGGTCGCGGTCGCCACGACCCCGTGTTTGTCGAGTGCGCCTCGGGCGAGTTCGAATTGGGGTTTGACCATGAGGAGCAGTTCACCAGTGGGTCGTGTGGCTGCCAGCAGCGGGGCCAGCAGGAGGCGCAGGGAGATGAAGGACACGTCGGCGACGACCAGGTCGACCTGCGGTACGTCGGAGTCGGCGAGCTCGCGGAGGTTAAGGCCTTCCCGGACGTGGATACGAGGATCCTCGCGGAGTCCGGCATCGAACTGGTCGTGTCCGACGTCAACGGCCCAGACCTCTGCTGCGCCGCGGTGGAGCAGGACCTGTGTGAAGCCTCCGGTGGAGGCGCCCGCGTCGAGTGCGGTCAGTCCTGTGACGTCATCGATTGAGAATGATTCAAGCGCGCCGAGGAGTTTGTGGGCACTGCGTGCCACCCACGGGTCGGGTTCTGTGACGCTGAGCTCATCGGAGTCGGACACAAGTTGCGAGGGCTTCGACACTGTGTGGCCGTTGACGCTGACGCGTCCGGCGGCGATCTCTCTTGCCGCACGGGAGCGTGTGGCGATCAGTTCCCGTTCGACCAGTTCGCGGTCGAGTCTGCTCACAATGAACTCACCTGCGAGTCGAGGTCATCGAGGAGTGCGGAAAGCTGTTCGTGCCGTTCGGCACTGGGTGCCTCGCCGATCTGTTCGAGGTCGCGACGCCAGGCTTCGACCGGCACATCACCGTTGACCGAGGCCGGCGTCGGTCCTGGTGCGGGTGTCGGTCCGGGTGCCGGCGCTGGAGTCGGTGCGGCAGGCTGCTGTGGCTCGTGGCTCGGTTCAGTCATGGATCCTCCGTGGCAGATTCCCTGGAGCCACGTCCTCGCCGCGGTCCATCGCCTCCCATGCTAATCGGAGTGCGCTCTCGACCGTTGAAACACTGTCCTGGGCAGACTCGTCCACACGGAGTTCACCGTCGACGATCTGACATGCTGCCGGCCCCGGAGTCGCGTCCGACGCTGGTTGCGCGCTGCCGGCGATGAGCCTCGGCAGGCTCCGCAGGCTGGGCAGGATGTAGGTGGGGCGCAGCTCGGAACTCGCGTGGAGTGCATCGTGGATGTCGTGGACGCCGGTGAGGACGAGTGCGGTTTCGAATCCGGCCGAGTTGCCGCCTTCGATGTCGGTGTCGAGACGATCGCCGACCATGAGGGGTCGTTGGGCTCCGCACCTGTGGGCTGCGAATTCCATCATGTGCGGAGAGGGTTTGCCGACGACGGTCGGTTGAGCACCGGTGAGTTTGGAGAGCATGTCGATGAATGCCCCATTGCCTGGGACTCGGCTCCTGGGCCCGACCATCGAATAGTCGGGGTTGGTTGCCCACCATTCGATGCCTGCAGTGATGGCCTCGCAGGCGGCCACGATCCGCTGATAGGAGATCTCCGGGTCGAGCCCCTGGGCGATGGCCACTGGGCCATCATCGAGGGTGCGTGTGACCCGCAGGCCCTCGGATTCCAGCGCGGTTGCCAGTCCGGTGGTGCCCACCAGGTAGATGAGTGCGCCGGTCCCGAACTTCGCGGCGAGCTTCCCCGCCAGCACCTGCGCCGAGGTGGTCACCTCAGCCGTTGTCGTGCTGATTCCCAGCGTGGAGATGTGCTCGGCCACCACCTCGGCGGTGCGGGTGGCATTGTTCGTCACATAGCTGACGGGGATGGACTGATCGTGGAGGAAGTTGATGCCCTCCACGGCTCCGGAGATCGGTTCCGGACCGTGGTAGACAACGCCGTCGAGGTCGAACAGCACACAGTCGATCGGTGCGCCCGATTCCTCAGGCGCACGTCGATCGACTAGTGCTGCTGCATTGGCGACTGGCGTCACTGATGACCGTTCAGCCGATACGAGACGTTCGTCTCCTCTGAGCTCGCGTTGTCTGCAGGCTTGAGGCTCGTGCCCGATTCTTCGGGTTCCGCGTGAGCTTCTTCGTCGGAGGTCTCGGAAGTCTCCTCATCGGAAGCGGCGCTTTCCTCGGCGTCCTCGAGAAGTTCGTCGAGTTCAGCTTCGATCTCCTCGTCAGAGACCTTGACCTTCTTCAGTTCCTTCTCTGAGACGTGCGTCTTCGACTTCGCCGGAACGTGATCGTCTCCAGCCGCGTCAGCAACGGCATCTGTGATGGCGTTGTCTGCGACGAGGCTGGCTGTAGGGGAATCGTCGGCCTCGGCGTCGCCAGCGTCCTCGTCGAACTCTGCTTCGCCCGCACCCTCAGCGTCTGCGTCGTCGAAATCGACATCGTCGGCGCCTGAACCAGCCGCGGTCGAAAGTTCGGTCTCGGCATCGTCGAACTCAGCGTCTTCGAGTTCTGCAGCGTCCCTGTTGTCAACGTCAGCCATGCCAACAGCATCAGCATCGTGTGCCGAGCCGTACTCAGCCTCAGCAGGAGCATCGTCGAGTGAGGCAGGCTCGTCATCTTCGATCTCTTCGACGGTCTCGATTTCCACGCCGAGGTTGGGGTCTGGCTCTTCGTCCCCGAAGAGAGTGCCCGTGGCCTTGGCAGTGCGACGCGAAAGCTCCTCGTACTTGTCGGCCATCTCGGTTTCTCCGTGCAGGCGCAGCACTTCGGAATATGCGGCCATCAGTCGCACCAATGCACCGCTTGGCTTCTGGGTGAAGTCCTCGGCTTCGATCAGAGCGCGTGCGCCCTTGAGATCGCCGAGGTCCGATTTCGCTCCGGCGGCCACGATGACGAGTTCGGTGCGAGCATCGTTGTCGAGGTCGAGCTCTGCTGCCGACTCGAACAGTTCAAGTGCCTTCTGAGGCTTCTCACGGCCACGTTCGGCATCGGCGATGAGCGCGATGTTGTCGTCCGAACCGGAGATGCGACGGTGAGTGCGCAGTTCGCGCACCGCCTCGTCGTACTTCTCCACGTGGTAGGCGGCAATGCCGAGGGCTTCTCGGACGAGACCGACGCGACCCGCGCGAGCCATGGCTGCCTTTGCGTGTTCGTAGGCGCGTTCCGGATCGACGTCCAGGAATCCTCCGGCGGAGACGAGATGCTTGGCAACTGCCGCAGCATTCTCTTTGTCGAGGGAACGCAGCTGGCCCAACAGCTCCTTGTCGAGCTCCTTGCCGGTGACCTCTTCGGGGATCGGCGGTTCTTGGATCCGCGGACGACGGGCACGCTGCTCGCGTGCGTATTCACCGGTGTCGGTTGACCGAACGGCCCTACGGTCGTTGTTGTTGCGACCGAATCCACCGCGATCGCTGCCGCCGCCTTCACGGCGTCGGTCTCCTCCGCGGTCATTACGGCGATCGCCCTGGTATCCCCCACGACGATCGTCCCGACGGTCACCGCTGAAGCTGCGACGCTCACCATCATTGGAGCGGTTGCCCTGGTACCCGCCACGGCGCTCACCATCGTTGCTGCGGTTGCCCTGGTAGCCCCCACGGCGTTCACCGTCATTGGAGCGATTGCCCTGGTAACCACCGCGACGTTCACCGTCATTGGAGCGATTGCCCTGGTAACCACCGCGACGTTCACCATCGTTGGAACGTATTGCTTGACTATCCGCCACGGCGTTCACCATCTTGGAAGCGGTTACCTGGTAACCACCGCGACGCTCACCATCATTGGAGCGGTTGCCCTGGTACCCGCCACGGCGCTCACCATCGTTGGAACGGTTACCCTGGTAACCACCACGACGTTCACCGTCGTTGCTGCGGTTTCCCTGGTATCCACCACGACGTTCACCGTCGTTGCTGCGGTTTCCCTGGTATCCACCACGACGCTCGCCATCATTGGAGCGATTGCCCTGATAGCCTCCACTGCGCTCACCGTCATTGCGACGGTCGCCGCCGAAGCTGCGACGCTCACCATCGTTAGAGCGATTGCCCTGGTAACCGCCGCGACGCTCGCCATCGTTCGAACGGTTACGTTGGTAGCCTCCACGACGCTCACCGTCATTGCGACGATCACCACCGAAGCTACGACGTTCACCATCGTTAGAACGGTTGCCCTGATAACCACCGCGACGTTCACCGTCGCTGGAACGGTTACCTTGGTAGCCGCCTCGGCGGTCGTCGCGACGATCGGAGTTACGTGACCCGCGCTCGTCCCTGGACTGGTGAGAGTCCTGTCGACGATTGTGATTGCTGTCGCGATCTGAGCGGCGCCCGCCGTCCGAACGGCGGTTGTGCTGGCTGTCTCGCGAATCCCCTGGGGCCACGATTCTCCCTATAAAGTCTTTTCAATGATTCCGCACCATTCTAGTCCACTCGAAACGGGTAAGTCCTGTGCGTGGGAACACGTATTTATGGTGAACCGAGCACAGCAACAGAGCCGATAAGCTCTCATAAGCCGCATGAGTCCTGGTCGAGGAAAAGTATCCGACGGGCTGCCCGCAGCCCCGATCGACCACGCAAGCCGTCGGCGAACGATTAGACCGACGCCACTCCTATTAGGAGTTTGGGTCCGACAAAGCCCTGGGGACGTTTACAAACGCTCTGTTAGAATCGTGGCGAACCGTCCCGCTGGCAGTGGCCTGCGGAGACGTACGGTCATCTCATCGAGGTCAGTAGAGGATTGATGAAGCCTGGTGTTGAGGATTCGAGCATGATGGTCAATTCCTTGTGCTCGCCCACATCAATTGCATTATCATCGCGCCAAACTACAGCGGCAATTAAATGCATTCGGTATGCACCTGCAAATGGCCAACATCATTTCAGTCACCACACCACGATTGCCAGTCCGATCTATACCGGTAACTTACTTCCGACATTTGTGCTCATTGTCACCGTAGCCGCCGAGCCCGGAACGACGGAGAGCGCTCGACGCGATACCGAGATTGCATACAGTCCCGAGCCCACCCGCGGTCATACGAGTGTCGGCAACCCATACTGCTCAGTCCCCCATAGGCGCCTTCTGACGCCCGCTTTCTGTGATCCGGTTCATTCGATTAAGCATCGGATGCCCCTGTTCGCATATCGTGGCTATCGGAAGCGCCACCACCAGCGGAAAGAGGAGGCATGCTCACAGTTCTGACTCCCCCGCCCACAACAGTGGACTGGCCAATCTCGAACTCAATCTCAACGACTTTCACCATCAAGGAATAGGAGACATCGTGCCCAACACGCTTTTCATCGATGGACAGTGGGTTTCGGCCCAGAATGGCGGGATCAGAGAGATCCATAATCCTGCCGACGGCAGCTTCGTCGCCGAGGTGGACGAAGCCAGTCCAGCTGACACCGAACTCGCAATCGCTGCCGCACGTCGAGCCTATGACTCGGGCGTCTGGGCAAGCGTGCCCGCCAGCGAACGAGGCGACCTTCTCCTCAAGTTCGCTTCGGTCCTGCGTGAGCGCAAGGCCGAGTTCGCTCGTGCCGAGTCCCTTGACACCGGCAAGCGCTACGTCGAGTCCGAGATCGACATGGACGATATCGCCAACTGCTTCGACTACTTCGGCAAGCTTGCCGCCAATGATGCAGGCCGCGTCGTCGACGCCGGAACCGACACCGTCGCCAGCCGCATCGTCCACGAACCAGTCGGCGTCTGCGCTCTCATCACACCGTGGAACTACCCGCTGCTGCAGGCCGCATGGAAGATCGCACCGTGCCTGGCAGCCGGTAACACGTTCATCCTCAAGCCCGCCGAGCTCACCCCGCACACGGCGATCCTGACGATGCAGGTGCTCGAAGAGCTGGGACTGCCCGCAGGTGTGGGCAACCTGATCCTCGGCGCCGGCGCCGATGCAGGAGCACCGCTGTCGACACATGAGGACATCGACATGGTCTCCTTCACCGGTGGCCTGGTCACGGGACGCCTGCTCGCAGCCAACGCAGCAGCAACCGTGAAGAAGATCGCCCTCGAACTCGGCGGCAAGAACCCGAACGTCGTCTTCGCCGATGCCGACTTCGAGGCCGCTGTCGACAACGCGCTCAACGCCGCATTTGTCCACTCCGGTCAGGTCTGCTCTGCAGGTGCCCGTCTCATCGTCGAAGAATCGATCGCCGAGAAGTTCGTCGACCGCCTTGTCGAGCGTGCTCAGCAGATCCGCCTCGGCGGACCCTTCGATGACAACGCCGAAACCGGACCGCTCATCTCCGCAGCCCACCGCGACAAGGTCACCGCCTACGTCGACAAGGGCGTCGCCGAAGGCGCTCGTGTGCGCTGCGGCGGCACATGGGGCGAAGGCGAACTGGAAAAGGGCTACTACTACCTGCCCACCATCCTCGACCAGGTCAAGCGCGGAATGTCCGTTGTCTCCGACGAAGCCTTCGGCCCAGTCGTCACCGTAGAGACCTTCTCCACGGTCGACGAGGCCGTCGAGATCGCCAACGACACCTACTACGGTCTCGCCGGTGCGGTCTGGAGCCAGGATGCCGGCAAGACCCAGCTGGTCGCCCAGCGCCTTCGCCACGGAACCATCTGGATCAACGACTTCCACCCCTACCTGCCGCAGGCCGAGTGGGGCGGATACAAGCAGTCAGGCTCCGGACGCGAGCTGGGACCGACCGGTCTGGCCGAATACCAGGAAGCCAAGCACATCTACCAGAACCTCGAGCCCGCCGTCACCGGCTGGTTCCCCGATCACAGCAAATAAGGAGAGTCAGAACGTGGAAACAACTCATAGCTTTGACTATGTCGTCGTGGGCGGAGGCTCCGCGGGTGCAGCTGTGGCAGCACGTCTCAGCGAGGATCCCGACGTCAGCGTCGGTCTGCTGGAAGCGGGCCCGACCGATGTCGGCGAGGACGTCATCCTCAGCCTCAACCGCTGGATGGAACTGCTCGAGTCCGGCTTCGACTGGGACTACCCCATCGAGGAGCAGGAGCACGGCAACTCTCATATGAGGCATGCCAGGGCGAAGGTCCTCGGCGGCTGCTCCTCGCACAACTCGTGCATTGCTTTCTGGGCACCGCGTGAGGATCTCGATGACTGGGAGACAAAGTTCGGCGCCACCGGGTGGGGGTCGAAGGACACCTTCGGCCTGTACAAGAAGCTGGAGAACAACGAGCTTCCCGGTGACCACCACGGTCATGATGGCCCCGTGCACCTGATGAATGTGCCGCCGAACGATCCCTGCGGTGTTGCCCTGCTCGACGCCTGTGAGCAGGAGGGCATCCCCCGCGTTCAGTTCAACGAAGGTGAAACCGTCATCAACGGTGCCAACTTCTTCCAGGTCAACCGCAAGGCCGACGGCACACGTTCGTCCTCCTCGGTGTCCTACCTGCACCCGATCCTCGACCGTGAGAATCTCACGATTCTCACCGACACTCAGGCCAAGGTCCTCGAGTTCGATGAGCAGGAGAACTGCACCGGCGTCCACGTCGTCAACAACGCCTTCGGTCACACCAAGCGCATCGAAGCCAAGCGGGAAGTCATCGTCTCCTCTGGTGCGATCAACACCCCGCAGCTGCTGATGCTCTCCGGAATCGGACCCAAGGACCACCTCGCCGAGCTGGGTGTCGATGTTCGCGTCGATTCGCCGGGAGTCGGTGAACACCTGCAGGACCACCCCGAAGGTGTCATCGCCTGGGATGCTAAGAAGCCCATGGTCGACGACTCCACCCAGTGGTGGGAAGCCGGCATCTTCACCCCCACAGAGGAGGGCCTGGACCGCCCTGACCTGATGATGCACTACGGTTCCGTGCCGTTCGACATGCATACCCTGCGTCAGGGATACCCGACGTCGGAGAACACCTTCTGCCTGACACCCAATGTCACGCATGCCCGCTCACGCGGCACCGTGCGTCTGCGCTCGCGTGACTTCCGGGACAAGCCCCACGTCGACCCTCGGTACTTCACCGATCCAGAGGGCCACGATATGCGCGTCATGATCGCCGGCATCCGCAAGGCTCGGGCCATCGTCGCCCAGGACGCCATGTCCGAGTGGGCCGGTGAGGAACTGTTCCCCGGCAAGGATGTGCAGACCGATGAGCAGATCGAGGACTACATCACCCGCACCCACAACACCGTCTACCACCCGGTGGGAACAGCACGCATGGGTGCCGCCGATGACCAGTCGTCGCCGCTGGATCCCCAGCTGCGGGTCAAGGGCGTCAACCGCCTCCGCGTCGTCGATGCTTCGGCCATGCCGGAGATCACGACGGTCAACCCCAACATCACGGTGATGATGATGGGTGAGAAGTGCGCTGAAATGATCAAATCAGGATCCTGATACCTCGCCTCCTGGCGCTGAGCGGTCGAGACCGAACAGTGCTCTGACGCAAGGAGATGGACCGTCTGGGAGGGCTCCGCTGACAAGCGGGGCCCTCCTCGTCATCTGTCAGGCGAGAAGCTCATCGCCAGGGGCTCAGTCCAAGCAGCCGAGTTCGGACGGCGATGCTCAGGTTGATGGATAGAAAAAGCGACTGGCCACACCTGACATGCAGGTATGGCCAGTCGCTTTGCCCGTCCTAAGCGGGACTCAGCACCTCACTCGGATGAGGATGGGCGATCCGGCTCACTCTTCGCGCTGCCCGTCCGGCTGGCCAGCGTTCCGTAGCGTTTCTTCTTCTTTCCATCTTCAGAGATGTAGGGGTCGCGGAACTCCGGCGCCGGCTCAACAGCTTCGGGAGCAGTCACGACCTCTTCCTCATCGTCGTATTCATGAGCGAAGACGTCGTCTTCATCGGCCCTGCGCTCGACCTCTTCGGGTGGGAGCACCTTCTTCCACTTGCGCATTCGCACTCGTGGCAGTTCACCGGCGTCCTCACGCAACGCTCGCATGAGGGCGTAGATCTGGAAGTACGCGATGATGAAGAACGGGAGCCCGACGAGGATGATCGTCGACTGCAGTGCCTCGAGTCCACCCGAACCGGAGAAGACGAGCAGCGCCGCGGTGACAACGGCAATAGCCAGAGCCCAGAATATTCGCTGCCCCAGCGGATTGAAGTCTTCGTGACCGTTGTTCATCGTGTCCACCACGAGAGCCGCAGAGTCCACCGAGGTGACGAAGAAGATGATCACCAAGATGATGGCGATAACGGACACTGGCGCAGCTAGCGGGTAATGCTCGAGGAATGCGAACAGCGCACCAGGGACATCACCCTGTTCCACGACGCGATCGACGAGTCCACCACCCTGATTGAACTCGATGTCAAAGGAAGCGTATCCGAAGACTCCGAACCAGATGACGGAGAAGGCCGACGGAATCGCGAGAACTCCGATGACGAACTGCCTGATGGTACGACCGCGGGAGATCCGGGCGATGAAGATACCCACGAAGGGCGACCAGGTGATGGTCCAGGCCCAGTAGAAGACCGTCCAGGTGTTCTGCCAGCCTGTGTCGGCGAAGGTGTCATTCCACAGTGCCAATTCCGGAAGCGTCTGGATGTAGGTGCCCAAGGATTCGAAGATGCCGCGAGCCATGAACAAGGTGGGCCCGAGGACGATGATGAAGATCAGCAACAGAACAGCTACCACGATGTTGATGTTCGACAACACTTTGATGCCCTTGTCCAGACCCATTGACACAGAAATAGTCGCCAAGCCGCAGACCACGCCGATGATGATGAGCTGCCAAAGTGCATTCTCCGGGATGCCGATGACCTGGGCCAGACCACCGTTGATCTGCAGTGTGCCGAGACCGATGGATACCGCAATACCGAAGACGGTGCCGATGATGGCGACAACGTCAATGAACTTGCCGATGGGACCATGGATCTTCTCACCGAGGATCGGCTGGAAGATGGAGCTCACACGCGGTGGCAGGTTCCTCTTGTGAATGAAGTAGGCGAAGCACAACGCCGGCAGGGTGAAGATCGTCCAGGTATGTAGGGTGAAGTGATAATAGGTGAAGTTCATCGCGTCGGTGGCAGCTTCGACCGTACCGGGTTCGATGCCCAAGGACCCACGAGGTGGGTCGCCGAAGTGGCTGACCGGTTCCGCGACTCCCCAGAACATGAGGATCGATCCGATGCCGGCGGCAAACAACATCGCGAACCAGGCACCATTCGAGTGCTCCGGTTCCTCGTTGTCCGGGCCGAGCTTGGCCCGACCGTACCGTGATGCGGCTATGTAGATGAGGAAGACCAAAAAGACGGTGACGCCGAGGATGTAGAACCATCCGAGGTTCGTCAGCAGCCAGTCCGACGCGACAGAGACACCACTGTCGAGAGCGTCGGTGAAAAAGATCGTGGCGAGCACGAACAGAATGATGACCGCGGCTGACGAAAAGAAGATCGCCGGGTTGGTCCGGAGCCTAAGGGTATCGTGCAGACGGTTGAGCATGAGCGGTACCTTCCTACGTGTTGTGACCACCACACTACCTATACAGTCCATCATTGTGGACTGAACCACGCGTAGGAATTTGGGAAAGTTCAACCGATGGTCAGGCCCAGAATTGAGAGAATCTCCTGCTCGCAGGCGCTCCGAGACCTCGAAGCCGTGAATGAAGAATGGTGGAGGAGCCTCCCCTGATTGGAGTCAGGAAACACTCCCCCACCACACCGATCGTGAATGCAGGGAAGGGGCCACCCCACCAAAGTGGAATGACCCCAACCAAAAACAAGTTGGCCACCCTGTCAACGACAGGATGGCCAACCTAAAGAATATTGCGGCAGTCACCTACTCTCCCACAACCACCAAGTTGCAGTACCATCAGCGCGAATGGGCTTAGCTACCGGGATCGGAACGGTTAACCGGGCGTTTCCCCACCACTATCACCACCGCAAAACCAACAAACCACCACCACCCGAATCAAAAAGACTCAAGAGTGTAGTAGCGGTCCAAGAACCGTACAGCGAACGCGAACACCACACACAATGTGACTCGTTAATATCTCGTAAAACCCATAGCGTGAAACACGCACACACCAACCAAACAAATGGGTTGATGAGTGATCGGCGTATTAGTACCAGTCAACTCCACACCTCACAGTGCTTCCATACCCGGCCTATCAAACCCATAATCTATAGGACACCTCACCCCAACTTAATGGGTTGGAAATCTCATCTCGAAGCAGGCTTCCCGCTTAGATGCTTTCAGCGGTTATCCTTCCCGAACGTAGCCAACCAGCCATGCACCTGGCGGTACAACTGGCACACCAGAGGTTCGTCCGTCCCGGTCCTCTCGTACTAAGGACAGGCCTCCACAAATTTCCTACGCACGCAGCGGATAGGGACCGAACTGTCTCACGACGTTCTAAACCCAGCTCGCGTACCGCTTTAATGGGCGAACAGCCCAACCCTTGGGACCGACTACAGCCCCAGGATGCGACGAGCCGACATCGAGGTGCCAAACCATGCCGTCGATATGGACTCTTGGGCAAGATCAGCCTGTTATCCCCGAGGTACCTTTTATCCGTTGAGCGACCACGCTTCCACAAGCCATGGCCGGGTCACTAGTCCCAGCTTTCGCTCCTGCTCGACACGTCCGTCTCACAGTCAAGCTCCCTTGTGCACTTACACTCGACACCTGATTGCCAACCAGGCTGAGGGAACCTTTGGGCGCCTCCGTTACTCTTTAGGAGGCAACCGCCCCAGTTAAACTACCCATCAGGCACTGTCCCTGAACCCGATCAGGGTCCGAAGTTAAGAAATCCAGAATAGTCAGAGTGGTATTTCACTTGACGACTCCACCACCACTAGCGTGATAGTTTCACAGTCTCCCACCTATCCTACACAAACCACACCGAATCCCAATACCAAACTATAGTGAAGGTCTCGGGGTCTTTCCGTCCTGCTGCGCGTAACGAGCATCTTTACTCGTAATGCAATTTCGCCGAGTTCGTGGTTGAGACAGCAGAGAAGTCGTTACGCCATTCGTGCAGGTCGGAACTTACCCGACAAGGAATTTCGCTACCTTAGGATGGTTATAGTTACCACCGCCGTTTACTGGGGCTTAAATTCTCCGCTTCACCCCTAACGGGGTTAACGAGTCCTCTTAACCTTCCAGCACCGGGCAGGCGTCAGTCCGTATACATCGACTTACATCTTCGCACGGACCTGTGTTTTTAATAAACAGTCGCTTCTCTCTGGCCTCTGCGACCACCACCAGCACATCACCAAGCAAGTTGGCTTCACCAGGATGGTCCCCCTTCTCCCGAAGTTACGGGGGCATTTTGCCGAGTTCCTTAACCACGATTCTCTCGATCACCTTAGTATTCTCTACCTGACCACCTGTGTCGGTTATAGGGTACGGGCAACACACAACCTCACGCCGATGCTTTTCTCGGCAGCATAGGATCACCAGATCACCCCACCACAAGTGGGGCGCCCATCAGCTCTCACACTATGAGTGGGGACGGATTTACCTACCCCCACATGCTACGACCTTAGACCACGACTACCATCGCGTGGCCTGGCTACCTTCCTGCGTCACACCTCGCGCTTACCGACTCCACACTCAGGTCCCACAGAATCCTTCAACCAGACACCCGAAGGCATCACGGAAGAACACCGAGGTTAGTATCGTGTGTTTTGGTATTGACGGTTATGCGTCGGTACCAGAATATCAACTGGTTGTCCATCGACTACGCCTGTCGGCCTCGCCTTAGGTCCCGACTTACCCAGGGCGGATTAGCCTAGCCCTGGAACCCTTGGTCATCCGGTGGACGGGTTTCTCACCCGTCTTTCGCTACTCATGCCTGCATTCTCACTCGTACCGGCTCCACCACTCGTTCACACGGCGACTTCACTGCCAGCACGACGCTCCCCTACCCAACACCCCACCATTACGGCTATAAGGGGTGCTGCCACAACTTCGGCGGTGTACTTAGCCCCGCTACATTATCGGCGCTCAATCACTTGACCAGTGAGCTATTACGCACTCTTTCAAGGATGGCTGCTTCTAAGCCAACCTCCTGGTTGTCTTCGCAACTGAACATCCTTTCCCACTTAGCACACGCTTAGGGGCCTTAGTTGATGGTCTGGGCTGTTTCCCTCTCGACAATGAAGCTTATCCCCCACTGTCTCACTGCCACGCTGAACCTTACCGGCATTCGGAGTTTAGTTGACGTCAGTAACCCGGTGGGGCCCATCAGCCATCCAGTAGCTCTACCTCCGGCAAGAACCACGCAACGCTGCACCTAAATGCATTTCGGGGAGAACCAGCTATCACAGAGTTTGATTGGCCTTTCACCCCTAACCACAGGTCATCCCCTCCATTTTCAACTGAAGTGGGTGCGGGCCTCCACGCGCTCTTACACACGCTTCACCCTGCCCATGGCTAGATCACTCCGCTTCGGGTCTAGGACACGCGACTCAAACGCCCTATTCGGACTCGCTTTCGCTACGACTACCCCTCTCGGGTTAACCTCGCCACGCACCGCTAACTCGCAGGCTCATTCTTCAAAAGGCACGCCATCACCCCAACAAGGAGGCTCTGACGGATTGTAAGCACATGGTTTCAGGTACTATTTCACTCCCCTCCCGGGGTACTTTTCACCATTCCCTCACGGTACTATCCGCTATCGGTCATCAGGAAGTATTTAGCCTTACCAGGTGGTCCTGGCAGATTCACACGACATTCCACGAGTATCGTGCTACTCGGGCAAACACATATCGTCGGGGCCACATGTTTCGTCTACGGGACTCTCACCCACTCCGGTACTGTTTCCCACCAGCTTCGACTACACGCAGCACACATCAACGACTCGGTCATGCTGGACCGAACACGCATTCCCCACAACACCGCATACGCAACACCAGCACGTTTGACACGCACACGGTTTAGGCTGATCCAGTTTCGCTCGCCACTACTCCCGGAATCATGTTTTATTTTCTCTTCCTACGGGTACTGAGATGTTTCACTTCCCCGCGTTCCCTCCACACACCCTATATATTCAGATGCGGGTCACCACACTCTCATGTGGCGGGGTTTCCCCATTCGGACACCCTCGGATCACAGCCCGTTTATCGGCTCCCCGAGGCTTATCGCAGATTTCCACGTCCTTCATCGGCTCCTGATGCCAAGGCATCCACCATGCGCTCTTACACACTCATCACACCCAAAAAATTTGGTTGCAAAATGTGTGTGCGAAAATTTCACACTAAGATTTCACAAGAAAAATCACATTACATAACAACCCAAACAAAGTTCGGGCTGTTGATGCTCGCGTCCACTATACGATTCTCAAACCACTACCAAACACCACCCACACCCACACAACCGAAGGCTGCTGGTCTGGACGGGTTGGTCCTGTTGGTTGAAACCACACCCAACCATTGCTGGTTGGTTTGTGATTCCAGGACCCAATAACGTGTTCGTTCTAGCCCACCATCATCACACCGTCGACAAGGCATGAACCTTAACGACGCTGTGCGGGTTGAGCGAAAATAATGATGTTCCACCCTTGAGCTCCCAACCGGCACCACGTACGGGTGACACGTTGGGGTTCTTATGTGTGCTCCTTAGAAAGGAGGTGATCCAGCCGCACCTTCCGGTACGGCTACCTTGTTACGACTTAGTCCCAATCACCAGTCCCACCTTAGACGGCCCCCTCCACAAGGGTTGGGCCACCGGCTTCGGGTGTTACCGACTTTCGTGACTTGACGGGCGGTGTGTACAAGGCCCGGGAACGTATTCACCGCAGCGTTGCTGATCTGCGATTACTAGCGACTCCGACTTCACGTAGTCGAATTGCAGACTACGATCCGAACTGAGACTGGCTTTAAGGGATTCGCTAAAACCTCGCGGTCTCGCATCTCTCTGTACCAGCCATTGTAGCATGCGTGAAGCCCAAGACATAAAGGGCATGATGATTTGACGTCATCCCCACCTTCCTCCGAGTTGACCCCGGCAGTCTCCTATGAGTTCCCACCATCACGTGCTGGCAACATAGAACGAGGGTTGCGCTCGTTGCGGGACTTAACCCAACATCTCACGACACGAGCTGACGACAACCATGCACCACCTGTACACCAACCCCAAAGGGGAGGAACTGTTTCCAGAACGGTCTGGTGTATGTCAAGCCTTGGTAAGGTTCTTCGCGTTGCATCGAATTAATCCGCATGCTCCGCCGCTTGTGCGGGCCCCCGTCAATTCCTTTGAGTTTTAGCCTTGCGACCGTACTCCCCAGGCGGGGCACTTAATGCGTTAGCTACGGCGCGGAGAACGTGGAATGTCCCCCACACCTAGTGCCCAACGTTTACGGCATGGACTACCAGGGTATCTAATCCTGTTCGCTCCCCATGCTTTCGCTCCTCAGTGTCAGTTACAGCCCAGAGTCCCGCCTTCGCCACCGGTGTTCCTCCTGATATCTGCGCATTTCACCGCTACACCAGGAATTCCAGACTCCCCTACTGCACTCTAGTCAGCCCGTACCCACTGCACGCGCAACGTTAAGCGTTGCGTTTCCACAGCAGACGTGACCAACCACCTACGAGCTCTTTACGCCCAATAATTCCGGACAACGCTTGTACCCTACGTATTACCGCGGCTGCTGGCACGTAGTTAGCCGGTACTTCTTCTGCAGGTACCGTCACCCCGAAAGGCTTCTTCCCTGCTGAAAGCGGTTTACAACCCGAAGGCCGTCATCCCGCACGCTGCGTCGCTGCATCAGGGTTTCCCCCATTGTGCAATATTCCCCACTGCTGCCTCCCGTAGGAGTCTGGGCCGTGTCTCAGTCCCAGTGTGGCCGGTCGCCCTCTCAGGCCGGCTACCCGTCGTCGTCTTGGTGAGCCATTACCTCACCAACAAACTGATAGGCCGCGAGCCCATCCCCAACCGAAAAAACTTTCCACCATCACACATGCGAGTCATGGTCATATCCGGTATTAGACCCAGTTTCCCGGGCTTATCCCGAAGTCGGGGGCAGGTTACTCACGTGTTACTCACCCGTTCGCCACTCATCCACCCCGGTGCAAGCACCAGGGCTTCAGCGTTCGACTTGCATGTGTTAAGCACGCAGCCAGCGTTCGTCCTGAGCCAGGATCAAACTCTCCATAAAAAAATTATGTTACGAATGAATCCCAGCAAGACAGCCAACCAACGATCACGGGGTGACCGAGGCTGACCAATTAATCATGTCCACACATGCTGGCGTGACCACCCGGCGAGGGGAGGCCACAAATGTGTGAACATGTGATTGTCTTACCAGAAATACTTAATGTTTCTGGCATCACTATTTGTTCAAACAAACACGCTATTGGATTCTCAAACCACAAACACTCACCCATCACCACAGACCCAATTATTGGGGCGTGTTCACTGGGGGTGTCAGTTTCAATTGTTGGCTGCCACCAACATTTTCCGTGTGGACCAGACAAACTGTGTTTGTGCTGGTCACACCCGGTGAAAACTGTTCTCGAAGAGTTCGTTTTCTGCGGGGCAACGAGATACAACTCTAGACCAGGCCAGCCTCTGCGTGCAACTCGAAACCGGACCTTTGGCTGTGACACCCGTCACCGGAGCCTCATCGGGCCTCTTGTTCCCCGAATTCTAGGGTTCAGTCCCTACATGCGGGTCTTTGTTGCGTGGCGCCGGGCTCAGGCTCCGCGGTACCCGGGCATGAGGGAGTCGCTGTCGACGATCTCTTTGCCCAGGGGCATCAGCGAGACGGGGATGAGTTTGATGTTGGCCCATCCCAGTGGGATCCCGATGATGGAGACGAACAGCGGGATCGAGGTGACCACGTGCCCGATGGCCAGCCAGATGCCGGCGACGATCACCCAGATGATGTTGCCCAACGTCGTTGCGATACCCGCCGGCCTGGTTTCGATGACCTCACGGCCGAAGGGCCAGAGCGCATAGTTGCCGATCCGGAAGGAGGCGATCCCCCAGGGGATGGTGACGATGAGGATGCAGCAGATGATGCCGGCAAGGTAGTAGCCGAGCGCCAGCCACAGTCCGCTGAAGATGAACCAGATGATGTTGAGCAGTGTTCTCATGTTCTCCTCGTTTCGACGTAGTACTGATATCAGTCTCGGTCACAACGCCGGTTGATGCCATGAGGCTGTCCAGATATCTCACGAATGACATCCCCCAGAGCTTCGAACTCCCGAAGTCTCAACGCGCCAGTCCGAGTACCGGTACAAATGAATGACTTGTCATTGACGATCACAAGTCATTCGCTTGTCCATTGCAGCTCGCCGTCGATTCCGGTGCTTTCACCGTGTCGACGGTGAATACGACGACACCGTGCCCTCGAATTGATCAAGGGCACGGTGTCGTCGGCAGTCATGGAGCTCAGCTGATGATGTCAACTGCCCCCAGGGTCTTCTTTCCACGACGCAGGAGGATCACTCCTCCGCCTTCGGTAGGGAGCACCTCGGTGGGGGTCAGGGTCTGGTCGTCACCGGTGACCTTGACGTTGTTGACGTAGGCACCGCCGTCCTTGATGGCTCGACGTGCCTCGCCCTTGGACTTGACGATGCCGGCGGTCACGAACGCGTCGGCCACGGGTACACCCTCGGCCAACTGGGCCGAGCTGACATCGCCGCGAGGAAGTTCGGATGTCGCAGCCCCCAGGGTGGAGGCATCGAGACTGGCCAGCTCTCCCCCACCGAACAGGGCAGAAGCCGCAGCGATCGCCTGCTCGTATTTCTCCTTGCCGTGGACCAGAGTCGTCACATCCTCGGCCAGCACCTTTTGGGCCAGGCGAGTGTGTGGAGCCGCGGTGAACTCGGCCTCGATCTGCTCAATCTCCTCGAGCGAACGGAAGGAGAACACCTTGAGGTACTTCACGACATCGCGGTCATCGGCGTTGAGCCAGAACTGGCTGAACGCGTATGGGCTGGTCAGGCTCTCGTCCAACCACACGGTGCCGGACTCGGTCTTGCCGAACTTGGTGCCGTCGGCCTTGGTGATCAGCGGTGTGGCCAGGGCATGGACACTGTGCTGTTCGACGCGGCGGATGAGGTCGACACCCGAGGTCAGGTTGCCCCACTGGTCGGAACCACCGGTCTGCAGGGAGCAGCCGTAGCGGCGGTGGAGTTCGAGGTAGTCGTTGCCCTGCAGCACCTGGTACGAGAACTCCGTGAAGGAGATTCCTGCTTCGCTGTTGAGGCGAGCCGAGACCGATTCCTTGGCCAGCATTCGGTTCATCGGGAAGTGCTTGCCGATGTCGCGGAGAAAATCGATGGCCGACATCTCGGATGTCCACTCGTAGTTGTTGACGACCTGCGCGGCATTCGGACCGCTGAAGTCGAGGAACTTCTCGACCTGTGCCCGGATCTTTTCCAACCATTCCTCGACGACCTCGCGCGGGTTGAGCGTGCGTTCTCCCGACATGCGGGGGTCACCGATGAGCCCGGTTGCCCCGCCGACGAGTGCCAGCGGGTTGTGCCCGGCCTTCTGCAGGCGAGCTGCGGTGATGAG
The DNA here is from genome assembly GCF_028201555.1 of Brevibacterium sp. BDJS002. Lineage (NCBI taxonomy): Bacteria > Bacillati > Actinomycetota > Actinomycetes > Micrococcales > Brevibacteriaceae > Brevibacterium > Brevibacterium sp. BDJS002. The sequence goes on from NZ_CP116392.1 coordinate 2,638,809, forward strand.
CTGGACCAGGTTGCCCATGTGCAGGCTGGGTGCGGTGGGATCGAAACCGACATAATAGGTCAGCGATTCCTCATTGAGAGCCTTCTGCAGGGCGGCTTCGTCGGTCGAAACCGAGACGAGGCCACGGGCCTTGAGTTCACTGAAGATGTCGGTCACTTCGGTCCTTTCAGATGTGTATGAAGTGTCGGCGAGAAGCCGACGAAGTCAATTCTACGGGTTGTGCTGAGGTATTCCCTCACGCCTGGGTGCACCGGAATCCTTTTCAGCGATACACTTCACGTCGATGCCCAAGGTGCAAGACCAGCACGAGAAGTTCCCCATCGTCTACGTCATAGATGATCCTGTAATCGCCGACCCGAATCCGAAGTTCCCCGTCACCGCCCTTGAGCTGAATACTCCCCTTTGGACGAGGATCCTCGGCCAGTTGACCGATCGCAGCCAGCAACCTCCGTGCTACAGGCTGATCGAGCTTGCGCAGCGTCCTCGCCGCCGATGAGACGTACCTGATCGAGTAGCCCATCGAGGAAGCTCAGATGCCAAGCTCTCGGACGAGGTCCTCGTGAGCGACCTGTTCGGACTCATCACGCGCCGCGGCGGCAGATCGAATATCAGCCTGATCCTCCAATGCCTGCAGAGCACGATCATAGAACTCCGGAGACACAACGACAGCACGACGGCCCGCCCCGCGCGAGGTGATCTCGACGGGCTCGCGCTGCGCAGCGGCAATGTAGTCACTCTGCTGATTGCGGAACTGGGATAACGTCACTGAACTCATAACACCAAGCGTACAACTTGTACAAGTTGTACACAATGCTCAACAGCGTCCCTGGAATCGTTTTCCTTCGAAAAGAAGGACGCTCACACGCTCCGAGCCGAATCGGCGAACTCGCGCAGCTTTGCAACCTCGGCTTTCGCATTGGCCAGCTGCTGGTCCACGGCGGACCGGGCGGTTCCGCCCTTGGAGCTGCGGGAGTCGACCGACCCGAGAGTGGTGAGCACTTCGCGGACGTCTGGCGTCAGGTGTTCGGAGATGCCGGCGAATTCTTCGTCTGTGAGATCCCACAGCTCGGCATCCTTCGACTCGGCCAGCTGCACGCATTCCCCGGAGAGTTCGTGGGCGATGCGGAAGGGCACGCCCTTGCGGACGAGCCATTCGGCGATGTCTGTGGCCAAGGCGAATCCGCGCGGTGCCAGGTAGGCCATGCGTTCGGTGTTGAACTTCAGCGTGGCGACCATGCCGGTGAAGGCCGGGAGCAGAAGTTCGAGGGTGTCGGTGGCGTCGAAGACCGGCTCTTTGTCTTCCTGCAGGTCACGGTTGTAGGCCAGCGGCAGCGCCTTGAGCGTGGAGAGCAGCCCGGTGAGGTCACCGATGAGGCGACCGGACTTTCCGCGCGTCAGCTCGGCGACGTCGGGGTTCTTCTTCTGCGGCATGATCGACGAGCCCGTCGAGTACGCATCGTGGAGGGTGACGAAGGAGAATTCCTTAGTCGCCCAGGCGATGACTTCCTCGCTCAGACGGGAGAGATTGATGCCGATCATCGTGGTGATGAACAGGTACTCGGCGAAGACATCGCGACCTGCGGTGCCGTCGATCGAGTTCTCTGCCGAGTCGTTGAAGCCCAGATCTGCGGCCACAGCCTGTGGGTCGAGACCCAGCGACGATCCGGCCAGGGCCCCCGAACCGTAGGCAGAGATGCCGGCACGCTCATCGAAGTCGACGAACCGGGCGACGTCACGCAGCAACGGCCATGCATGGGCCAACAGGTGGTGGGCCAGGAGCACAGGCTGTGCGTGCTGCAGGTGGGTGCGACCGGGCATCGGCGCTTCGGGGTGCTCTTCAGCCTGGGCGATGAGGACCTCGACGGCGTCGAGGACCAGACTGGCCAGATCACGAGCGTGATCGCGCAGGTACATGCGCCCCAGGGTCGCGATCTGGTCGTTGCGGGACCGGCCGGCACGCAGTTTTCCGCCGAGGTCAGCTCCGGCGATCTCGATGAGTCCGCGCTCGAGTGAGGAGTGGACGTCCTCATCCGATTCGGCGGCAACGTATTCGCCGGTTTCGACGCGGCGGCCGAGTTCGTCAAGTGCCTCGGTCATTCCCTGCAGCTCGTCGTCGCTGAGCAGACCCGAGCGGTGCAGCACCTTTGCGTGGGCCTTCGAACCGGCGATGTCGTAGTGGGCCAGACGCCAGTCGAAGTCCGTCGATTTGCTCAGTGCGGCCAGTGCATCGGCCGGGCCGTCCGAGAATCGTCCGCCCCATAGGCTCAGTCGTTCGCTCACAAAAGGTCCTTCCCCACCGTTGTCGCTTTCACGTCACCGGTCAATTCGTCATCGTTCGTTGTCATTGTCTCAGGCTTCATCCCTCGCCGAGGCCGCCGGCCGCGTATTCGAGGAACGTCTCCGCCAAGGCTTGTCCCCCGATTGTGGAGTCGGCAATGACGAGGACAGTGTCGTCGCCGGCAATGGTTCCGAAGATCCCGGTCATCGAGGAGCGGTCGATCGCCGAGGCCAAATATTGGGCGGCTCCGGGCGGGGTGCGCAGAACGACCATGTCCTTCTGAGCTGCCGCGGAGACGAGGAGCTCTTCGAGCAGCCTCGGCAGCTTCGCATCCAGGCTGTCACCGGTCGATTGCTGCAGGCTGCGGTCGCCGCCCTCACCGGGGACGGCGTAGACGGATCCGGCGGTGGACCGGATCTTCACGGCCCCCACCTCGGCGAGGTCACGTGAGAGTGTCGCCTGGGTGACGGTGATGCCCATCGTTGCCAGGTTCTCGGCCAGGTCGATCTGCGAATGCACGGATTTGCGGGTAATGAGATCGATGATCTTCTGCTGCCGCGCGGTCTTCGTCAGCGGCGCCGAGTTCGTCGGTGATGTGGCGTTGTCGCTCATCGCGTCTCCAGCAGGAATGTCATGAGTGCCTTCTGCGCGTGGAGGCGGTTCTCTGCTTCATCGAAGACTACCGAGGCGGGACCGTCGATAACCTCGGCCGTGACCTCTTTGCCCCGGTAGGCCGGCAGGCAGTGGAGGAAGATCGGGTCGTTGCCCAAGTTCATCAGCTCCTGTGAGACCTGGTACTTCACGAAGGGTGAGGCTTCGTCATCGCGCCCGGTCGAATCCTGGCCCATGGACACCCAGGTGTCGGTGACGAGGACATCGGCTCCCTGGGCGGCAGCCACGGGGTCGTCGGTGACCGTGACGGAGCCGCCGGTGGCCTGGGCGAGTTCGTTCGCCTCGGCGATGATGGCCTCGGCCGGCTGGTAGTCGGCGGGGGCGGCGATGCGCACGTGCATGCCGGCGTTGACTCCGCCGAGGACGTAGGAGTTGGCCATGTTGTTGGCCCCATCGCCGTAGTAGGTCATGGTCTGGCCGGGGACGTCGCCGCGGTGTTCGCGGATGGTGAGCAGGTCGGCCAGGATCTGGCAGGGGTGGTAGTCATCGGAGAGTGAGTTGATGACCGGGACGGATGAGTTCTGGGCCATCTCTTCGAGGCCTGCCTGAGCGTAGGTGCGCCAGACGATGGCCGAGACCATGCGCGACATGACCTGGGCGGTGTCGGCGATGGATTCCTTGTGTCCCAGCTGCGCCTCACCGGGGTTGATGATGAGCGGCTGCCCGCCAAGGGCGGCAATGCCGGCGGCGAAGGACACGCGGGTCCTCGTCGAGGTCTTGTCGAAGATGACTGCCGCGGTCTGCGGTCCCGCCAGCGGGGTGCGCGAGTACGGGGCTGCCTTGAGCTCAACTGCGAGGTCGAGGACTTGCGCCTGTTCGGCCGGGGTGAGGTCGGTGTCCTTGAGGAAATGCCGTGTCATGGTGTGTCCTTTGTCAGTCTGTGTGGGGCAACCGGGCTGTGAGCGTGGATTGCCCGGTCGCCGAGGTGGCCGCTAGGTGGGCGGCGGATGTGTTCAGCCGTGCAGCAGTCCGGGCAGGGCGGTCACGAACGGTGCGAGATCGTCTTTCGTGATGATCAGCGGTGGTGCCAGGCGCAGGCGTCCGGGTGCGACGGGGTTGATGATGAATCCGGCCTCGAGCGCGCGGGCGGCGATCGCCTTCTCATCGAGGCCGGCGGCCAGTTCGAGGCCGAGGAGCAGTCCGGTGCCGGTGACCTTCTCGATGCCGTCGATTTCCATCAGCTGTTCAGTCAACCAGGCCCCAGTCTCCCGGGTGTGGGCGAGCAAGTTGTCGGTCTCGATGGTTTCGAGTACGGCCAGTCCCGCCGCGCAGGCGATGGGGTTTCCACCGAAGGTGGTCCCGTGCTGTCCGGCTTCGAGGAGTTTGGTGTTGGCATCGCCGACGGTGATGGTGGCCCCGATCGGCATGCCCCCGCCCAGACCCTTCGCCGAGGTGATGATGTCGGGGACGACGCCTTCGCCGATCTCCGGGTCCTGGTGGGCGAACCACGATCCGGTCCGCGCCACACCGGACTGGACCTCGTCGAGGACGAGGAGGGCCCCGGCCTCGCGGGTGAGTTCACGGACCTTGGTGAGGTAGCCGGCCGGGTGCTGCCGGACTCCGACCTCGCCCTGGATGGGTTCGATGAAGACGGCGGCAGTGGTGTCGTTGATGGCTGCGGCGAGCGCGTCGACGTCTCCGTAGGGAATGTGGACGACGCCGGGGACTCCGGGTGCGAAGGGTTCGCGGTAGGCGGCCTTGGCTGTCAGTGCGAGCGCGCCCATGGTCCTGCCATGGAAGGCGCCCTCGATGGCGATGATGATCGGGCGTGATCCACCCCCAGCACGGCGGGCCATCTTGAAGGCTGCCTCATTGGCTTCGGTGCCGGAGTTCGAGAAGAACACGGCCGAACCGCTGGGCAGGTCGAGGACCTCGTGAAGTTTGGCCGCGAGGGCGATCTGCGGCGGTGAGGTGAAGAAGTTCGAAATGTGGCCCAGGGTCGACGCCTGCTCGGTGATGGCCTTGACCCACGCGGGGTGGCAGTGGCCGAGTGCATTGACGGCGATGCCGGCGAGAAGGTCGAGGTATTCCTTGCCCGAGGCGTCCCACGCGCGCACGCCCGCTCCGCGGACGAGGTCGAGCTGGGGTGAGCCGAAGACCGGTGAGAGGACGCGGGAGAAGTCATCGCGCCAGGTCTGGGCCTGGTCTGTCACAGCGTTTGTCTCATTCATCGTTCGTCTCCTCCGTGCTTGTCTCGTGTCCTTCGCCCTTGTGTCCGTCACCCAGTGGTGCGGGTTCGACGACGGTGTCTTCGACCATGGTGCCGATGCCCTCGGAGGTGAAGACCTCGAGGAGAAGCGAGTGCGCCATGCGGCCGTCGATGATGTGTGCCTGCTGCACCCCGTGCTCGATGGCCTCGAGGGCCGCGGTCATCTTCGGGATCATGCCCGCGTCGAGGCTGGGCAGCAGTTCGCGCAGCTTCTTCGGTCCTATGCGTGAGATCAGGCTCGAGGTATCGGGCCAGTTGGCGTAGAGGCCGGGCACATCGGTGAGCATGATCAGTTTGTCGGCGCGCAAGGCTTTCGCCACGGCGGAGGCGGCGAGGTCGGCGTTGATGTTCAGGGGCTTGCCGGCCTCCCCGTCGATCTCCGAGGCGATCGAACAGATGACGGGCACCCGCCCGGCGTCGAGGAGCTCGGTGAGCACGGTGGTGTTGACTTCGGCGATCTCACCCACCCGGCCGAGGTCGATGACCTCGCCGTCCACCTCGGCGTGGGTCTTGTTGGCCAACAGCAGGTCCGCGTCCTCACCGGAGAGCCCGATTGCGGCATTGCCGTTCTGGTTGATGCGGGAGACGATGTCGCGGTTGACCTGGCCGGACAGCACCATACGGATGACCTCGGCGGCCTCTTCACTCGTGACTCTCTGTCCGGCCTTGAACTCGCTTTCGATACCCAAGCGAGCCAGCATCGAGGTGATCTGCGGTCCGCCGCCGTGGACGACGACGGGTCGGATGCCCGCGAAGCGCAGGAACGCGATGTCGTCGGCGAAGGACTGCTGCAGCTCCGGGGAGATCATCGCGTTGCCGCCGTACTTGATGACGATCGTGGCACCGGCGAAGGTCTTGATCCACGGCAGCGCCTCGGTCAGGGCCTCGGCCTTGACCTGGGCGGCGGCGAGCCGGGCTGCCGTGGACTTCGTGGACATGTCGTGTGGGTTGCTCATGTGGAGTAGGCGCTGTTCTCTTCGACGTAATCGTGGGTGAGGTCCGAGGTCCAGACCGTGGCGGTGTGATCTCCTGCGTGGAGGTCGATGACGACGTCGACGTTCCGGTCGAATGTGACCTTCTCCGGGTCCTCATAGGGACCAGAGGCGCGGCACACCTCGGTGCCGTTGATGATCACGTCGATGGCCGTGGGGTCGAAGGTCGCCGAGGTGGTCCCCACCTGGGCGACGACGCGTCCCCAGTTCGGGTCCTGACCGAAGATCGCGGCCTTGAACAGGGCCGAGCGTGACACGGAGCGGGAGACCTCGACAGCCTCGGCCTCGCTGGCCGCCCCCTGTGTGGTGATGGCGATGTCGTGGTGGGCGCCTTCGGCATCGACGTGGAGCTGGTGCATGAGGTCGAGGCAGAGTTCGCGCAGCAGGCTGGTGAACTCGTCCGTATCGACGGCTGCTTCGTGGGAGCCGGAGGACATGAGGATGACGGTGTCATTCGTCGACATGCACCCGTCGGTGTCGAGGCGGTCGAAGCTTCGACTCGTCGAGGCCCGCAGCGCCTGATCGAGCACAGCCTGGTCGACTGTCGCGTCGGTGGTGATAACGACGAGCATGGTGGCCAGACCGGGGGCGAGCATGCCCGCACCCTTGGCCATACCGCCGATCGTGTACCCGGATGAGCCTTCACGGGTGGCGGTCTTGGCCACGGTGTCGGTGGTCATGATCGCCTCGGCGGCGTGTTCGCCTCCGGTCACGGTGTCATCGGCGGCGGCCACTAGTGGTGGGAGGTTGTCGATGATGGTGTCGCGGAAGTCCTGGCCGCCGACGCCGATGAGTCCGGTCGAGCAGACGAGGATGTCTTCGGCCGCTGTTGTGGTGCCGGCCTTGGTGAGGAGTTCGGCGGTGGTCTGTGCGGTCAGGGTGGTCGTCTCGTACCCGAAGTCGCCGGTGTAGCAGTTGGCTCCCCCGGAGTTGAGCACAACGGCCCGGGCTTGACCGTTGGCGGAGACCTTCTGGGACCACAGGACGGGGTTGGCTTTGCAGCGATTCGAGGTGTACACGGCGGCGACAGCAGTGTCGGGGCCGGTGTTGATGACGAGTGAGAGGTCTTTGGTCCCGCTGGGTTTGAGTCCGGCGGTCAGGCCGGCGGCTGTGAAGCCGAGTGGTGCGGTCACGCTCATGGTGCAACTCCTTCAAGGGGAAGTGCGGTGGTCTCGTCGAGGCCGAGGGCAAGGTGGATGGACTGCAGGGCCTGGCCGGCGGTTCCGCGGACCAGGTTGTCCAGGGCCACGACGATGAGGATCTTCTCGGCGCGTTCGTCGACGGTGAACTGGACGTGCGCGAGGTTCGATCCGGTGGTCGAGGAGGTACGCGGCCATTGGCCTTCGGGCAATACGCGGACGAAGGGTTCGTCGGCGTAGGCCTGGTCGAATGCCTGGGCCAGCTGGTCTTTGAGTGCCGCGGCGTCGAGGAGGCCCTCGGCGGTTCTCGGTGCGGACTCCCCCGGCTCGGCGGTGATGGTAGCCAGTATCCCCCGGGCCATGGGCACGAGCGTCGGGGTGAAGGAGATCCGCGTCGGGCCATCTGCAGCATCGGCGCCGAGGACGCCATTGAGGTTCTGCTCGATCTCGGGCACGTGACGGTGTGTACCGCCGGTGCCATAGGGAGAAGCATCGCCGAGGACCTCAGCGGCGGTGAGGTGTGGCTTAAGCGCCTTGCCGGCCCCGGAGACGCCGTTGGCGAGGACTGCGTTGAGTGCTGTCGGTGCGGCAAGTCCGGCCTGGATGAGCGGGGCGAGCCCAAGCGTCACTGCGGTGACATTGCAGCCGGGGACCGCGATGCGCTTCGTGTCCTTGAGTCCTTCGCGCTGCTTCGTGCCATCGGCAGTGAGCAGTTCGGGCAGGCCGTAGGTCCAAGTGCCTTGGTGCTCAGAGCCGTAGAACTTCGCCCAGGCTGCGGCGCTGATGAGGCGGTGGTCGGCGGCGAGGTCGACGATGAGCGTCTCGGGGCTCGATTCTTCGAGCTCGGCGGCGATCGCTCCGGACTGACCGTGTGGGAGAGCAAGGATAACGACATCGTGGCCGGCGAGCACCTCGGCGGTGGACTCCTTGACCACGAAATCGGAATATCGGGCAAGATGGGGTTGATGTCGGCCGAGCGTCTCACCCACGGAGGAATGTCCGCACACCGTGGTGACGTTGAGATGAGGGTGAGTGCTCAGCAGCCGGAGGACCTCTCCCCCGGCGTATCCGGTGGCACCGGAGACGGCAACCGTAAGATCATTCATATGTATAACTATACCAGCACATTAAATTATATGCAGGAGGCGTGATGACCCAGGCTATTCAGGCGATGCGAGCAGGTGGACCCGAGGTTCTCGAGTTCAATGAGGTCGACACTCCTCAGCCCGGTCCTGGTGAGGTCCTCGTCGACGTCGCGGCCGCGGGTGTGAACTTCATCGACACGTACCGTCGTTCGGGCACCTATCCCATGAGCTACCCGCATATCGTCGGCTCTGAGGGTACCGGCCACATCGCCGAGGTGGGCGAAGGTGTGGCGAGCTGGTCCGTTGGCGACCGCGTCGCCTGGCACGAGGGTCCGGGTTCGTATGCCACCCAGGTTGTCGTCAAGACCGATAACCTACTGCGCGTACACGAGGGCGTGAGCACCGAGGTTGCTGCCGCAATGCCACTGCAGGGCCTGACCGCCCAGTACCTGGCCACAAGCTCGCACGAGATCAAGCCAGGACATACTGCCCTCGTCCACGCGCGCCGGCGGAGTCGGACTCCTACTCACACAGATCATCAAGCATCTGGGCGGCAACGTCATCTCGACCGTGAGCACCGAGGAGAAGGCTGAGCTGGCACGCAAGGCCGGAGCCGACGAGGTGTTCCTCTACGGCGAGGGTGTCGACGTGACCGCGAAGGTGCGCGAATTGACTGATGGCGAAGGTGTCGAGGTCGCTTATGACGGCGTCGGCAAGGACACCTTCGATGCCTCCCTCGCATCGCTCAAACCACTCGGTTCGATGGTGCTCTTCGGCGGAGCCTCGGGACAGGTGCCGCCGTTCGACATTCAGCGGTTGAACTCCTCGGGCGGCATCTTCCTGTCCCGGCCTTCGCTGGCGTGGTTCGTCCGGTCATCGGAGGAGTTGGCGAAGCGCTCGTCCATGCTCTTCAACGGGATTGAGCATGGCTGGTTGAACTTCCAGGTTGGTGCGACGTTTGCATTGGCTGATGCTGCGACGCGCATCGGGCACTGGAGGGGCGGGAGACTACCGGGAAAGTGGTGCTGACCAAGTGACTAACGCAACAATCCTGCACATAGCCACCCCTCGGGCTACAGGAACAAAATAGGTGCACGACTCTACAAAGCGGGCAGTGATGCGCCCGCTTTAGAGCAACACAATTACGGACTCTAGCTAAACCACCCTCACTTCAACGATGAGCTCCGTCATATCAAACCGGCACCCGGTCCGATGAAAGCGCATGCTTTGCCACAAGGTCGGCCAGCTCACCCGACTTAGCCGATCTATCAAGTGCCCATCCATGCTTCAAATTCAAGTCATTAGCCTTGCTCAACACAACGTCGATAACGGCATCAACCTTCTCCTGATCGAGGCCGTCAGACTCTAACCACTCAGATTTCAGCTGGGTCGGACTACGTAAAACATCTTTGGCACGGCTCGCCACAATATACATGCCCACATAGAACCGACAGTTGGTTTTAACATAGGCGCTATCGACAATTTCACTCGTAGACAGGTATCGGTCCACGGATTTCTGCATTTTCGTCACTCCAAGAAATGTCTCCAGCGACACTCCCTTACCGAAGACAGAATTGTAATCTTCAGTCTTTTTCAGCAAAGTCGAGGGCCGAGCACGGGCATCATTGGGCCGACTCATGCCTATGGCCATCATAAATTGCGCCAGTGCCGAAATACCAACTATCCGATCAACAGGTCGCCCTTGGTTCTTATGAAAATTCTTCCTTCGGTCGTAGAACCAATTGTGAGATTTAAAGTAGGATTCAATTTCTCGATGAATATCCTCAGTTGCATGCAATGAAGCATCATCAACTTTAGTCTGACTATTTGTTGCTCGAATTATCTGGTCCCTGACTGTCTCGTCGCTAGTTTGAATTACCCGAACGTGCACAGACCAGGCAGGCAACTCATCAATCGATCCGTCCTTGTGTCGCGTGGAAAGAACCTCGTGTATCACATGCGACGTTTGCATACCATTTACCACCTGAACATCTTCCAGCGCGAATGTCTTACTCCCACTTATGTTGACCCTGGAGCACAAAATCGTGACACCATTATTTAGCCACCAGAATTCAACGTTCCCGTCACCCTCAAGGGAACTTCTAATGCCCTTATTAACAGTAACTTTCCCCTGGTAGTCGCGAACGTTAAAATCAAAAAGATGCTGCCTTATTTGACCACTATCATCTGAGATGAAGTTGTAATATTCAGGTATCGTAACAAGACCCGAGTACGAATCTCCCTTTGTAACATAATCTTCAAACTGCAGTTGCAAATTATAAGACGGCTGAGCGTTGCCCTTCACCCACAACTCACGAGCACCAAGGAAGTTGACAGCGATGCTGCTCTCACCGATTACGATGTCCTCAGCGGACCGCTTCAGAATATCTCCTCGAACTTTCAACGCTGAAGAAATGTCGGAGGTCTTGCCTCGAGTGGCATAGTGGAATTCTATTTTGAACCTCAAGGATCTGGCATTATATTTCTCCCACACGGATTTGAATATACCAAATTTTTCAATCAAATCGCTTGCATAGATCTGTTTCGCCAAAGTCAAATCTAGCGACATGTCGGTCAAATATTCGAAAGTATCCTTAAGCTTATCGATTGCAGACTCACGGAACGACTGCTCAAGCTTCGATTGAATTATTACTAAACGCAACTCTGCGTTTCTTGGAACATTTGTAACATCGAATTCATCACGCAATTGATCAGAATCTTCTGCCAGAAGCTGTCCGTGTAAGAATGTGTAAATTGAGTCGACCCCGCCGTCTCGACCTCCCCCTACAATTCCGGAGTTTATTTCTTCAATACTGATATCTTCATCACGAAGAATGAGCTCAGCCGTGAATTGTTCAAAGTTTTCTCCTCTCTCACGGTCGCTCGGAGTAGGCGAAAGTCGCTCCTCCAACATTCGGTTGAGAAGAACCACATCATTGCTTTGCATTAGACTCACCTTTCCGGGTAGACGTTCAGTCGACTAGTCTTGAAATATGACGCTTAAATCTCCGGAGTGCGTCACCACCAGCTGATCCCGAGCCCGTGTCGCTGCAACATAGAGCAACGACCGTTCGCGCAGATTGAAGTCCTCGATGAACTCATCCGGCTGGAAGCGTGAGTTCAGAGGCGATGGGATGTCAGAACTGCCGGCATGCATGATCACAACATTCCGGAACTCTGTACCTTTGGCCCGGTGCATTGTCATGACGACAGGAAGACCGTCTTGGATCAGCCCCCTGCCAACGGACTGCACAATCACATCCAGCTCGCCTAAACGCCGTGCCGCTTTCCCCGGATCGCTCCTCACCAGGACGGCGATCTGTTCGGGTTTCAGCGTCGGGTCGGTGTCACACCGTGACAGCCACAACTTCAGAACGTCGGCCACAGCCTCGAGCTCTTCGTCGAGGTTTTCAAACCCACGAACAACTGGCGGTTCCCCGGCTCGCAACGATCGGTATCCCTCTACTGACTCTTCCGAATCTTCCAGGTCTGTAAACGATCCTCCCGAGAGGATGTGAAGCCCGAAAGCAAGGTTCTGTTCAGTTGTGCGGTAATTGAGCGTGAGCCTACGAGATCGCCCGACGATGCTGATTCCGAACCGAGACAATACAACTTTGCTGCCATAGATCCGCTGATGTGAATCTTCACCGATGAAGAGATCGTCTCGTCCTGGCCGAACAAGGGCACGTAGAAACATCCAGTGACCGGGGTTGAGATCCTGCCCCTCGTCGACTAGCAAATGATCGGCCGGATAGGCAGCGCGTCGTTGGCTTTCCGGAACCTCAGGGCGGTCATCTACGTTTGCCCGATCCTCCAAGATCACAGCAGCAAGATGGCTAGCTTCTTCGAAGCTGACTGAGTTGTTCGTTGCGGTCCTTGCGCGGTACGCTTCGAAGACGTCCCAAACAAACGACCGCTGCAGGCGGCTCAGTTTCACTCCACGGCCGGGCCTGCGGATTCGAAGATACTCTGGCTTATCCGAGATGCGGTTCGGCAATACCACCTGCTCGTATTCGTCCTTAAGGAAGACGCGATTCCGGGTCCGTTCTGGTAAATCGGCGGAAACCGACTGCAGAACTCGGTCCCAATCGGCATCTTCGCTACGATTCGTGACGTTCTGGTGCGCACGCCCCAAGAGTGTAGTTGTTGCCTGCAACAGTTCGTCAGCGTTAGCTCCGCGAAGAACTTCCGCAACAAGCTGATCGACACCTGCGACGTACAGCCCGCCTTTGCCAAGCTTCCCCGCACGCGGGACTGAGTTGTCCAGCGTGGACACCTGAGCATCAAGTTCACTCGCCAAGTTCCGGGTGAAAGTCGTCAAGACAACTCGCGGTGCCGGACCATCAGCTGGGGCAGTGGCGTTGGCAAGCCGTACTGCGCGATGAAGCAGAACGACGGTTTTGCCGGTCCCGGCGCCTCCTGACAGGCGGAATGGCCCGTTGTAACCGCGCTGTGCCCAGCGCCTTTGCTCCGGATGCAAGAAGACCCGCCATGCTTCGAAGTCTCCGCCCTCAGCTACACGCTTGAGCTCGTCTTCGTTCTCGACCTCCGCGAAGCTCAACTGAGCGGCCGAGGTGCGAAGTCCTGCGATGAGTGCGTCGTCCTGGCTCAGTTCAACATTGTCAGGCAGAGCAGGAACACCCGTGGGCCGGTCGGATTCCGCCAGGTCAGACGCCACACGAGGATAAGCAGCAGAAGCATCCGACAGCCTCGTATCATCGCTACCCGTGTCGAAGAGTTTCTTGACGATGTCTTCGTATGAAGTCCCCGATGCCAGATCCAACATTGCGTCCGATTGCCACTCAGGCGCGCCCAAGGATTCCAGACCATCAAGCAATTCGTCCACGGACCGGCACGATCGCGCTTTTGCTACGACACTGCGCCACATGCCCAGTTCGGAGATGAGCTTGGTGTCCGGCACAGCGCCGAGGGTTTCCGCCAACGGTTTGTCGCCGAAGACCGGGTCCGCCTCCGTGCGCCCGAAGGTCGCGGGAAGGCTTGCTTTGACGGCTTCAGAATGATTCGTGCCGGGCGCATAATTGTCGACCATCTCCTCCGCGGACGCTGCAGCAACAGGCGCTTGATTGGAATTCGGCGTTTCCAATCGTGACGCGAGTTCATCTGCATCGACCTTGTCGACAAGAGTGATTTCAGTGACGCCGTTCGTCGGATTGACGTCGAGCTTGAGGAAACGGGCCATCTCGATGGCTTTGTCATGCGGGTAGACCCCGTAGATGACCCAGCTCGTACCACTCTTGCCGGTCAGCTTGAAGAGAACCGCTCGCCAGAATTTGTCGACTCGACCGGTACGAAAACGACGGTCAGCAGAGTTCCGAATCGGCTCGATGTGAAGTCCCGACGAGGATTCGTCAGCATCGAGTTTCATCAGGAATTCCATCACCTTGCCCTTGATGGACTTCTCCATCTTGGACATGTTCTTGTGCATTGTGATGTTCATCGGTCCGAGACCTCCCCGTTGAAGTTGCTGCCTTCATCGTCTTTGCCTTGGTCCGGCTGCTCTCCAGTGCTGCCGCTACCTGAGTGCCCCAAAGCTGATTTCACTGTAGCGACCGCCGCGGACACGAGAGTCCACCCGCTGTTTCGCAGCTCTTCCTCGTCACCATCGATCGGATCGAGCAGCACTGCTAGCTTCTTTTCTGGCCATGCGAAGTCGAGAGAGACGCCCTCATCGGTCTCCTCACCCCACACTGGGACTTCCTCAACTCCTGCCTCTGCCAGATCACGAGCAAACTTCAATTCCTTCGCTGAGAGAAGACTCTGCTGAGACAGAAGCTCGTTCCATTCCTTTGACAGTGGGACACCGCCACCGGAGACGGCGGCGTAGTCAACCCCAACTGTGCTCGGAGCGGCTTCGTAATCTGAACCAGGCAGACTCGACAGACGGTCGGCCGCGTGCTCGCCCACGGCGTCTCCAGCGTCGCCCATACCACTGTCGCTGAGCACCGCTGAAATGGTCGTCAGTTCCACCCGAGATCCCGGTGCTCGCACGGCCACGATATTCGAGATGCGCAGCCATTCCTGCCATGCATCGGTGAACTCGTCGCCGATGGCAACTGATTCCTCTCGATCATCAATCACTGCAGCAATATCGAAGCGAATCATGTCATTGTCCACTGGCGCGGCAATCACCCGCAGCGCGCCACGATTCCATAAGAATCCATGTCGAAACCCAGTGGGCGACGATCCCTGAGGATGATCCGTCAGCGGAGCGTCACCGATGGCATCATCGACGACTGCTCCAGCCAATTCGCCAGTGGCCGCAACTTGGACAATTCGCTTGTTCCCGCGATGCATGGCGAAGAACAGAGGAGCCCCGTTTCCTGCAGCCACCATGGACTGTGGAACGCCCGGCTCATTGGAGTTCACGGCCTGAATCAGACCGACCAGTACGTCTAGTGGATTTCCGAGTGCGTCTTCTGATTGCGCAGTCCAGCCGAATTCGGGGCGATTGAGCACACTGGATACCACCGTTTTCGAGAACCATGGGGGCCTCTTGGCCGCGCCGAAACCATTTGAGTCGTGCAGTCCACCGCCCTTCAGTACTTCTGCGGCTTCGTCAACATCGGCACTTGTGATCGCGATAACCATGTTTCCCTGGCTTCGTACCCACGCACGCTTTGCCGCATCGTCGGCGAGGCGGTTGACGGCATGAGAAGCATGGAATGCCCGACCATCCGTGTAGATCGCGATGTCCGGTACATCCGGGGATTCACACCTGAGGAGGAAGTCCGGTTTCGTCCGTCCCAGGTTCACCTGAGGAATCATTCGCCACTTGAGCCTCGAGCCCAACTGCTGGATCTCGAGCTCGGTACCCGTTGGTGCAGGCTTATCCTGCACATCGACGTTTGCTCGTTCCAACCGTTCACGGAAGACCTGACGGAACCGTCGTTCGAGGAACGACTCGGGATCCATCGTCTGAGGAACCTCGGAAGTGACTTCCCATCGCTTCTCGTCATCGGCTTCTGCGACTCCACTGAGTTCGTCGCTCGCGCGCCCGGCGAGCAGAAGCTCTTTCAGTTTCTGTTCGGCGATGGAACGGCTCACCGTCGACGACGCAGTGCGCGGTACGTAGGGAAGCAGACATTTCGCGCATGCCCAGAGGTTCTGCTCCCGGCACTCGCATTCGGCCAAATGCCGCCACGCCTCGTACAGCACCTTCCACATGGTCTCCGGCTCACGCAGGTCAGCGAGATACCCGGTTCCGCCGGGCACGATGTCGTGCAGGAGGAGCGCTTCGACGACTCCTCCACCGTCGAGCGGTTCCTTAGCCGGAATGATGTCGATGTGGTCCGGATCCCCGCCGAGGTGCTTGGCCAGGCCCAACCGGATCGCCGCTTGCAGGGTCATCAGTGCGTTGTGTTCCCCGACGAGGAGATTCTCCGGAAGTCGGATCAGCGCACCTTGAGTGGTGAGGCTGTGTGTGAGCACAAGATTGAGATTCGACTCTTCAAGATCCTCGCGCTTCGGACACCATGGTCTGTGATCGGTCCGTTGATTGCCGTTGGTAGAGCTGTCAAGCTTTCCACAGTGATCGCAGACAACGAATCCGGAGTTGACGATGGTCTCCCCCGCAGCCAGAATCTCCTGGCCCTTTCCGCGGGTGCCGAAGTTCGTCGTCGTCACTGTCACCGAGTTGAGGTAACTGACGCCAAGACCGTAGCCGTCGACGAACCAACGGGAATTCATCATGGCCGGATCGATGTCGGCCGTCGGGGCAATCATGTATGAACGCAGACGACGTTCGTCATCGACATCGCTGATTCTTGCCTCATCACGATTGACCATGGCGCTGACTTTGCGCAGCTGAATCGCTTTGAGCCGCTGACCGACGTCAGCGATCGAGGCATCGCCACACCTAGGACATTGCGTTGGCGGTGTGACACTGGTCCGATGGTCATGGGAGTATCCGCATTCGGCGCATAATCTCAGTTCGTAGACTTCCTGCCGGTGCGGCCCGAGTTCGATCGCGTCGATGCGCGTCGCCAGGGAGCGTCCGTAGAAGGTCGATCCTGGAGCGAAATCGCGCAGCGCCTGTCTGGCTCCGCGTTCGAACTCGATCCGCTCACTTTCATAAGTTTGCGTATCTTCGTCCCGCCAGCGCACCGCCACGTCGAGTTGGGTGGTGTCGTCGAGGAGGGTGTAGTTGGGCAGCAGTTGATAGGTCTCGAGGGCTTCGATCCAGTACCGGCGACGTTCGTTCTCCAAGCGTCGTTCCGTCGCTCTTTGCGCCGAAACTGCTTGCCGGTAGGCATCCTTGTCTTCTTCGGTTGCTGTTGCCTCGTTGGCCGCCGCGGCAGCGAGTTCGTTGATGACTCGATTGATCTCTGTCAACTGATGCTGCAGCGATTCGACTTCCGTCCGGTACTCCCGATGCGCTTGCCACACAGTTGCCTGGAGCCCGCATGAACCGTCGTCTGCTACCTCGGCCCATGCGATGAGCTCTGTCTTCGCCTGATCGATGAGCTCGCCGAATCCTGCGAGGAACTCGGGAAGCAGTTCAACGTGTGACTCACAGTTGAGGTCGATGACCGAATTGAGAAATGGCGAATGATCCAGCTCGGCGCCGAAGACCTCTCCTACTCCGTGCACGGGAACAGCTCCGGGCGCCTGAGCAAGGCGGTCCATGAGGAAGGCGAGATACTGGCGTTTGATGATTTCGACGGCGTCAAGATAGGTCGCCGGCGGCTGCACCGATCCGTTGATGATCGACAGCGGCTCATGGATGGTGCGCAGTTCTTTCCCGGTGCTGCCGACGATGGCGAGGTTGAGCGCGTTTCCGGTGAGTCGTCCTGCGCGTCCGACTCGTTGCACGTATGAGGCGACGGTCTCCGGGAGGGATCCAAGCATCACTGTTGACAGGTCGCCGATGTCGATGCCCATCTCCAAAGTGGGTGTGGCGACGAGGACATTCGGTGCTGAGGGATCGTCCGAGCCGTGTTTGAATCCGTCTTCGTAGGCCTTGCGATCGTCGGTTTCGAGCATGCTCGAGTGCTCACGAGCGACGATGCGCGTCATCTGTGCACTTGTATAGAGATTGCGGTAGAAGTTCCCTTCGACGGTGCCTCCTGTCAGCCTGCCTGCACAGCCGACCATGAGGCAGTTCGCGTCCTCGAGGTCACGCAGGGTCTGATGGGCAGCGGGGAATTCCGTTTTGCACACGGAGCAGACCAGGTTCTCTGACTTCTCATTGACGTCGCTGAAGGCTCGTTCCAGCTGAATGCGGACTGGATCAATTCCGTAGGCGACGGCATCGGAGTCCTTGACAGGCATGGCCCTCAGAATTCCTTCGACGGCGAGCTTCTGCAGGAGGAGTTTCGTCAGTCCGGCCCCGTGGTTGGCCGTGACGCCAAAAGTTCGGGCTGCATATCTGGCGTACCACCCTTGGTTGGATTCGACCATGTCGAATTGTGAGCCACCTCGGCCACCGATTGACTTACGGGTCATTCCGGTGACCGCGAATGCCGGCGCATTGCGGCCGCTGGGGAACGCCGGCATGCCTTGGTCCCGCTTGCGCTTTCCCCAGATCCAGATTCGGTATCCTCCGCTGGCGACGTAACGGTCAAGCCACGGATGGTGAATGGCGCCCTGCGTGCGCAGTCGTTCGACGACGGCGCGGACCCATGCGATGCGCTTCCTCGCCGAGGTGGTGCTTTCTCCTCGTTGGTCCGTGTCCCCCAGATCGAGGACCCCCGCAACCTCGCCGGCTTCGGTGAGGACTTCGGCCGTGAGCCGATCGAGCATTCCCGCCTCTGGCAGCGCCACTTCAGCGTAGACGGTTCCAGTGGTCGATAAGGTCCGTCCGTACCGGGACTGCAGACCGAACTCGAGGGCTGCGTCGAAGGACAGTCGCTTCGTCACTTTCTCGACGGCTCGCCTATTGGTCCGCTGCGGTTGCTGCCACCAGGTGCGCACATCGGCGAAGCGGTCGGTGGAGAACTCGGGTGGCAGCACTCTGTATCGCTTAGCAGTGTCTTCGCCGGCTTGGGAAATGATCTGTCCGGCGACTGCTTCGAGTGTGCTGTAGTCGCCGATTGCTTCGGCAATGACGTTTCTCAGGGTCAGAACATGAGAGCGGGATTCGACGAATCCGGCGCGGTGGGCTGCATCCTGCACGGAGTCGGTGAAGACGAGGGACTTCTTCTCGTTGTCGTCGAGGTTCTGGTCGCCGAAGAGAGTCGACAGGCTCACGGAGAGCAGTGTTGCGACAGCTGACCCGAGGAAGCGAATGGAATCGCGTTCACCGCAGGCAGGGCAGTATTCGGCTTTGGACTTCTCCTCGGCGTCAGAGCCTTGGAAGACTAGTACGGGCAGAATGTCGCCTGCGTCGAGAGCTTCAGCGAGGTCATCGGGGATCGTCGGAGTTCCGAAGATGCGATCGGGGCTGATGAAGTCACGGTTGCGGACGTTGAATGCGGTGAGATTCTCGTGCAGTTCGTCCGCATTGCCGCCGGAGAGTTCGAAGCGGTCGGCTTCGCCTCCGGCGCTGATGAGTGCACGGTAGCGTGTGTTCTTCGACATCGATTCGCGGCGGATGTTCTTATCCTCATCCGGTGCAGCAAGCTGGTTGCCGACTGCGGACTTCACGACTCCCCAGCCGTTGCGTCCGCAGTTGCGGCAGTAGATCGCGGGGAACCGCTCTCGGGCTGAGTTGTCATCCCAGGTTCCTGTATCGGCAGTGATGAGATGCCCGTCGTCGGCCCAGGCGAATTCTGTTTCTCCGCCCGCGACGCGGTCGATCCTTGTCAAGGCGCGCACCCACATGTGTACGTCGATCGTGGGTGCCGCGAGTCGTTCAGCGGCGCGTATGGTGCTCAACCCGGCGATGATGTGGCCGATATAGTTCTGGGCCGTCGTGCCGCGATCTCCCAGGAGGTTCGCCGCCAGTTCGTCGAGGCTTTTCGCCGAGGTGGTCGATTCGAGGAAGGTCCGAATCCACGGATGTCTCTTGGCCAGAGTGAGGAGTTGGGCTGTGTCCTCGCCGAGGTGGTCGAGCGCCATCTTCCACTCAGGCTCCGGGGCGGGGTCAGTGACGGCGGTCGCGTTTGAATCCTCGCGTATGCGGAAGAGGGTGGCGAATGCTCGGCGACCGGTGATTTCGTCGCCGGAGTTCTTCTGACCGTTTTCGATCCAGCTCACAGCTGCATTGATGTCGAGAGCACTGGGATCCTCGATCGGTTCAAGATTCTCCCGCGCAGCACTGAGTTCAGCACCGGGGAGCGTGGCCCATTCCCCGACCGTATAGCGTGATTCGGTGACGACGGAGTCATTGTCGAACTCGTCTCCGAAGACGGTGCGAGCGAAGGTGAGAATTCGACTCGGATCGTTCTTGTCCCCCAGTGTTGCGCTCGTCGCTACGGGTGTTATCAGCCCGAGCGGTCGGGTACGATCATCGTCGGTGATTTCAGGGCCGTTGTCGGGCCACTGTGATTTCAGTTTGGCGCCCAGGCGGCGCAACAGCATAGCAACGTCGGTTCCCTGGGCACCGTCGTAGGTGTGGAACTCGTCGAGGACGAGGTAGCGCAGGCTCAGCGCGCTTTCCGACCAAATCTTCTGATCGGCAACGCGCAGAAGCATCTGGTCGAGCATCTTGTAGTTCGTCAGCAAGATGTCCGGTGGATTCGACTGGATTGCTTCTCGATCATTGATGAGACCATCGGCAGTGACACGAGAGCGCTTTGCGTCTCCATCATCGCCGGTGTAGATAGCAGCGCGAATGCCGCCGAGTTGGGGATCGTCAGTGATCATCCGCGCCAGTCGCTGGGCTTGGTCTGTGGCCAGCGCATTCATCGGATAGAGGATGAGACCGCTGACGCCTGCCCCGCCGCGTCGACGATGACGGACCACGTGGTCAAGGATCGGGTAGAGGAACGACTCGGTCTTACCTGATCCTGTTCCGGTGGTGACCAGAGTGGGTTGAGGGCGCTGGCCCTCGCCGAGATTGCGGCTGCTCAGCCGTTCAAAGGCTCGGGCCTGATGGCCGTAGGGTTCGAATTTGCCGGGCGTGATCTCGAGAGCGTCTCCCCCGCCAGGCTGTGGCTTGAACGGTGTCCGCGTGCGAATGTATGGACCTTTGAAAATGCCGGTCTCGGGATCACGGAGGAAACGATCAAGTGCCGTCTGCACTTCTTTGTCTGCAAGGGCAAAGGTGGTCCGCAGGTATTCCGTCAGTGACTCACGAGCACGACGAGCTTGAGCGGTGGGCAACAGCTGACTCATGAGACTGCTCCTTGGCTATTCGACGGCTCGCGCACGCTCTCTCCCTTATCAGCGAGACGCTGTTCAAACTCGGCATAGGCGGTACGCATATCGGCTTCACGGTCGAACGTGCGGAACGGCGGCACATACGTGTACTCAAAGCCTTGCGCATTCGTCGCCGAGAGGTCATCCTCGTCGGCTGCGTCGCCGAGTTTCTGCCACGTTTTGAGAACGTCGGCAGGTACGATGCGACCGTTCTGGTCGAAGTGGTCTCGTTGAGTGTCGTACTTGTACAGGACGGGAAACTGCGTGCGATAGATCGAACAGAGTTCGTCGGCGCTCACACCGAGCATGAGCGCCACGAGCGCATCAATCTCAACCTGAGCTTGACGCCGGTCTGCAGCGAGACGAAGTGGCGAGCTTTCCGACCACTCGTAGTCGAGCACATCCATGGACACGGAGTCCGGGTATCCGTATCCGCCAGTCCAGGCTTGGCCATCGGAAGTGAGGTCACTGAGTGAGTTCCAGAGGTCGGCATAACCGTCAGTCAGGGAGTTGAGGAGGAGAACTCGTACTTTAACATCCGCAGCGAGCGGATGATCGGAATTCGGCAAAGGAAGGCGGGCCGTAACGGCGGGATAGATTCCACTCTTCGGTGCAACACGAACTGCGAAATCAGACAGCAAAGAACTCATTGATCCGCTTGCAAGCAACAAATCATGATCGGAGTCGAATCCATAACTAAACACACCGTTGATATGCGCTACGCCCGGAGGAATCAGCGCAGGGATTAACGTCCGCTCGCCTGTGTTGGCAGCCATTGCACGCCAGGCGATTCGGTAGTAGTCGCGGGCGGCGACTCGGTCGCCGTTGGGGAGGGTCCAGTGGGTGTAGAGCTGGTCGTACTTGCCATCGCGAATCGGCTTATAACTCGTCACCGGCACAGCGTCCCCAGGAAGGTGTTCAATGTCGACGTTATGCCAGTCGCCATGACTTTTCATGCTTGGGTTCGGATATTTATATACCGGGGTGCCAACATGCAAATTTGGCCCTTGATAAATTACATTGCTCCAATCAGCAGGTCTACCCCACTGAAGCTCAAATCTACCGGCTTGTCTATCGGACTTCTCGTGCCACCCAGAACTGAACTGTGGGCCCGAAGCTCCGACACGTCTCGCCAGAGACAATTTCGCCAACACAGAGTCAGCTGAGGAATTAACCGTATAGATCAACGGGGTCTGCGCAGAAATCGATTCGTACTCGCCTAGAACTACGGCCCACTGATTCAGCTTGCTATTGTCCACATTAACAATTCTCGACTTGTGGGGCCGCAAATCCCACGAATCTTCTGGAGTCTTTATTCCTGGATCCGCTCCCGAACCATCATGTTTCAATGATCGATCTACTGTATCTGGGTGATACAAGTTCGAGGCGTTTAAAAACTTTATCTCCTCAGAGAAAGCCCCATAGACATGGACTCCAAAGTTGAATATGTGAGCAATTTCGAATAGTTTTAACTCATTAATGAACTGCCAGTGTCGGCGTAGGCGTCGATACGTTTGCTGGCGAAGGTAACCTGCTCTTGAGTCCGTGAAATGAGATTCAGGGTGGATTAGTCCAGTGACACCAGCACTCGCAGAGTGGCGCCAGACTTGCTCCATAAAACACCGATATAGATCTGCCTGAAGTCCTTGCAAGGCGGGATAATTATTGCCCGCACTTAGATACTCATTAGTTCCAGCGACGTCTACGATTCCATCCAATACTAAGTCCACAATCCCTGGCAGTTCAAGAGTCTTTGCCCGCATTCGATTTCGGACTGTCTCAGATGGTTTAAGCGTCAGCTGCCACCAAGGATCGCCCTCGGCGAGGAGTGCGTCTATGTCCACCGTCGGACGCACCCAAGGCGGGTTACCGAGCTGAAGGTCAAACCCTCCTCGTTGGAACACCGTGGCGAAGTCGAGGTCCCAGTGGAAGAAGCCCTGTTGTTCGGCGATCGCTTCAGTGATCCTCAGCCACGGGTGCTCATCGAGGACCTTCTCAACTGTGGATGCGGCACCTGAAATGGCCCGCTGGTTGCCTTCGTACTCATTGAGTTCGGACCAGTTATCCACATCGAACATCGACGCCTGGCCTGCAACTCTCGAGGTGCTTCGGCTCTTCACGTCGCCCTCTGGCTTGCCAAGCATTTGCTCGCACGCGTCGACCCACTGTTCAACGGACGGTGGTTCAATATCGGTCTCGGTAAGCGGCCAGAACCACAGGGCGCACCAGGCGTCCATCACTCGACGCAGTCGCTGGTAGGCACCGTTCGGATCAGCGAGCTTTGCTTCGATCTCTGCCCGAGTAATTGTGGTTCCGGACTCGGGCTCCTCGAGACCCCACACATTGATCGTGCGCCGAGTTTCAGCCTCGGCGATGGTCAGTCGTTTGAGTGCAATCTCCCACAGAACATCAGCCTGTTTCGACAGCCCGACTAATCGCCCTATCTGCGGGTTGCTCAGCTTCACTCGCTGCGACTTTCGCCATGTCTTCAGTCGAGCCACAGCTTCAGGGGCGAGTGCTTTGCCTTCCTTAGCGTCGGCTGCGGCGCCCCACCCCTCGGCAGGAAGGAGGAACTGATAGATGCTCTGTCCATCGCGCTCGTCTGAATCAACCTTCTGCGGGGTCGATTTCAACCACGTCTTGTCTTTAACCGTGCTGCGGCCGTAGACAGAGCGGCGAGCGCCGATGAGCGAATTGCCTCGGCGCAGTCGCAGTCCGAACCACGGCGCAGAGAGATCGGCGACCATCGTGTCGAGCCAGAGTGAGATTTCTGCGAGCTCGACGGCGGTGGAGTTGAGGTCGACTCCGTAGACATTGTGCAGAGCAATATATGCCTTGGTCTTCTGGAGTTCCTGTTGGTATGTGGCTGGATCGATGGCCTCCCCCAGCTCGTCCTGCTTGCGCCTCAGATATTCGACGGCGAGTTGGTTGACGGCTTCCAACGCGAATGCACCGGATCCCAGTGCAGGCTCGCATACGGTGAGCCTGAGGATCCCGTCGGCGCTCATGTCATCGGTGAGCAGTTCAGCCAGTGCTTGAGACACCGTGAAGCGGGTGAGCACTTCCGGCGTGTAATACGATGCCGACTGCTGCCGGTCTCGGCCGGAGAGTCTGAAGACGAAGCTGCCTTTAGTATGGCGCACCGGCGCATATTCACCGCTCGCCTCGGCGAACTCACACACGAAGTCATCGGCGTCGATGTGATCTGCTCGATCTGTCGGCACCACCCAGCTGCCTTTGCTCGAGTCTCCCTTGGGGGCCACTTCGAAAAGGTCAGTCTCTGCAAAGAAGCCGGTGTAGGACATCAGCCCTTCATAGACTCGGCCGAGTTGGTTGATTCCGAGCTCCGCATACGAGATGAAGCCGCGGGCCTTCTTCGCCGATTCCTTGCTGAGGAGCAGCTTTTGGAGAACTTGCTGGAGCGCGTCGTTTCCCAGACCCACCTCATC
This sequence comes from Brevibacterium sp. BDJS002, assembly GCF_028201555.1. Lineage (NCBI taxonomy): Bacteria > Bacillati > Actinomycetota > Actinomycetes > Micrococcales > Brevibacteriaceae > Brevibacterium > Brevibacterium sp. BDJS002. The sequence goes on from NZ_CP116392.1 coordinate 2,662,894, forward strand.
GATGTGCGCGGTAGCCTTCCGCGAGAACAGATCCGCCTCGAGCGGGTGGAAGACCAGGCCTTCACTCATCGGCACGGCTTCATGGGAACGATCAGCCGCCTCGGCGATCCGGAGATCATTGTGACCGGATTGGATCTGGGTGAACAGAACGTTGAGGGACTGATAGAGGTGGGTGCCGTCTCTACGGGTGGGAATGTCGACGAGGGCAAGGTCGCGCAACCGGTCAAGACTGTATCCGGATTCGTATTCCGTCGAGCCGACGGGAACAACGTCAAGCTCAGGGGACGCCTCGGCGAAGAGGAGGAAGAGAATGCGGTAGAGGAATCGAAGTGATTGCTTTGCGAGTACCTGGGCCTCGTCGGCCGGCAGAGGGTCAAGGTTTTCACGCCGGCGTCGAATGACGACCTCATTGGCAATGATCTCGATCGATTTCTGAACAGCTTCACGAAGGTCCTCGGACACCTTCTCAGTGTGCTTAACGGAGTCATCGAGAACTCCGGAGAACCAAGTTGTCCCTTCGGCGGTGGGAGCAAGTGCCTGAGCACTGGTGCAGGCGAGGAATTGATCGACGGCTCCCCCACGCTTCGTATCGTTACGTTCAAACAGCAGTCCCAGGTCGATCGCCAGATAGCGGCCTTCTTGCCACCGTTCCGCCGCAGTGAGCAACATCGTTGACCCGGCGAGGACGAGCGCGAAGCTCGGAGGATTGTCTTCGACGAAGCGCTTCGACAAGTATCGTGCAACAGAGTCGGTGCGTTCGAGTTTCTCGGTGCTACCCGGGAGCGTTTGAATGATCGGGCGCAACAACGTCGAGGCTTCTTTGTCGAGAAGGGCAGCGATGTCATCGACCGGAGTAGCGAAGACCACGAGCAATGGAGTCGAGTCCTCGGTCGTCGCAGTACCGTGCACGTCCTGATAGGAGGATTCCGTACCATCATGGTTTCGGCCTGTGACAATGTCGTAGCCAGCTGAGTATCCGAGCAGATCAAGTAGCTCGTAGTCGAAGCGAACGACCTCATCGGCGTCCTCATCGTTCCAGGTCTTTCCTTCTCCGAGGCCTTCTGTCAGAGATACCAGCCGCTTTTGAAGCTTCTGCCTGGCACCCGACCATGCGCTCAAAGGCGTCGACAGGGTTCGACCTTCAGCCTCGGCGTCGGAGCTTTCCTGTTCCCATTCCTTGCGCAGTTCCAGGGCTTTGGCCTTGAACGATTCCTTGGTGGAATCCGAGGTGAAGTAGTCGTCGCTGACGAAGTCCTGAACAACGGTGAGTTCATCCATGTCAGTTCTCCTCTGCGCTCTCGACGACGGTTGTGTCGTTCGCTACTGGTGTCTCGGTCGGAACGGCCACGAGCAATGGTCGTAACAGACTTCGGTTCGGCTGCATTGACGTGATGAGTTCTTTCTCCTCGTCCACGGTTCGAATCCGCTTCTTCAACGTTGATACCTGAGTGAAGTCGAGGGCACCCTGTTTCCATTTCTCGTTGCGGGAGAACCAGTCGTTGACGCGTTGTTCGATTCGGCGTTTGCCGGAATCGATGACCTCATCAAGGCTGTCGGCGACTGCATCGATCGCCGCCGGCACGAGGGACTGATACATGTCGGTGTCGATGAGTCCAGGGTTTGGGAGCCTGCTTCGCAGCCCAAGGTCAGCGATGAGTGCACCCGCGTCTTCATATTCGCCGGTCAGTCCGAAGGCGGGATCATTGCCGGGGAATGTCACAGTGCGGAAGACACTCGAGACCATCTGACCTCGTCGGTTCGTCAGACCGGCGTGGACGACGACGGTCGGGGCCGCGACATCTGCGCGGACGACGTAGATTCCGCCGCGCTTGGGCACACGAGACAGGGCACGGTCGGCAACCCACTGGAGTACCGGGTGAAGCGGGCCCAAGTAGAGCGCTTCGGGCCACAGGGAATCGTTCTTGGCGTCTGTCGAATTGCGGGCAGCGTCGACGAGTCTTCGACCGGTGGACTTGGTCGTGGCGAGTTTGAAGTTCGCCTTGACGCCACGATCCTTGAGATAAGTCTGCGGCAGGCTCTCCAATCGGGACCACATATCCCGAGGCGGCTCGAGCTCCGCGATAGATTCCCGCGAATGGTAGTTCCAACTCACACCGCCGCTGCCATCGACGGAGGGACGCTGCTCCGGGTGGTTCCGGTAGACCATGGCGAGGCCGTCGTGGAGGAAATCAACTGGGGAGGAGTAGAGAGCCAGTCCTGTGGCATTGCGGGTCTCAGCGACGCCCGCTCTGTTGCTATCTGAGCTATCAGCGTCCGACTCTTCGGACTCTTCAGGCAGCGTGCTGAGGAGAAGATTGAGGATCTCGTTGCCTTGGGTCGCTTGTCCGACGTCCGCAACGATGTCGTCGACATCCTGCCCCTTGGCGAGCGCGGTCTTGATGGCTTCCTCTTCAGCCTCGGCGGTGTATTTTCCCATGAGCGCGGCGGCGTCACCGAGGGCGGTATGCGCTTCGTTTTCCTTCTCGATGAGTTTCTTCAGGACTCGAATGTCACCAGAGAAGCGTTCTGAGTCAGGTTGCAGCACCAATGTGGTGATCTGTGGTCGCTGAGTCTGCCCGTAGCGGTCGATGCGACCGTTGCGCTGTTCGATGCGGATGAGTGACCAGGGGATGTCGAAGTGAACGAGTTCGTGGCACTGCGAATGCAGATTGACACCTTCAGACGCGACGTCGCCGGTGACGAGCACACGGATGGGTGAGCTCTTCTTCTTGAAAGATTCGACCACGTCCTGCTGTTCGACGTCGGAAAGACCACCGTGCAGGACTGCGACCTGGTCATCTTTGAGCTTGAGGTCCTTTTTGAGGTTGGTCTGCAGCGCGTGGAGTGTGGCAACTCGTTCAGCAAAGATGACGACTCTGGTCTCGCTTCTCGGGCCGATGCCGATGTCACCGAGATAGCTGAGCAGGGCACCGTATTTGCCTGTCTGCGGCAGCTTGGCCGCTCGATTGTGATCGACTGCCTCGAGGCTGGATGCGGCGTATTCGCGCAGGCGATTGAGAGCCCGGGCTTCTCGTGTCGTCTCTTCGGTCACTTCGTGCGCCTTGAGAGTTCGGAGACGGTTGTCGATTGTCTCGATGAGCGCCTCGGGACTGGAGAGGAATGCCTTGGCGAGAGTCCACGGGAAGAGGCTGGTCTTTCCCGAGTATGGACTTGTCCCGGTTGGGTGAAGCCAGATCTGATCGAGTTCCTCTGCGACAGCGTTCTCTTCTGGGCTGGCGTATGCGATTCGAGCCTGGGGCTCTTTGCGCTCGGCCCAATCAGCACCGACTTCCTTCTTCACGTCTTCCGAGTAGCGGTGGCGACGGACGATGAGCTTCTTGACGGCTTCTTCCTCGAGGTTCCCATCTGGTTTGACCGCGGTGGGTTCAAGAAGGCGGACGAGTTCGGCGAAGGATTCCTTCTTGCCGTTGTGCGGGGTGGCACTGGCGAGGATCAGCGCGTCAGTATTCTTAGCCAGCGTGTCCGCGAGCCGGTGGTTGAGCGAACTAGTGTTGGTGACGTTGTGGGATTCGTCGATGACCACGGCGTCCCATTTGTGTTTGCGCAGATGGGCGAGGTACCTGTCCGATTTCAGTGTGTCGATCGAGATGATCACGCGTTTGAAGTAGGTGAAGGGATTGCGCGTGGCAGGCAGCTTCTGACGGATCCGCTGGATGCCCTGCGAATCGAGGCGCACGAACGGGATGGCGAACTTCGTCCACATCTCATGCTGCATCTGTTCGAGGACGTGTTTGGGCGTCACGACAAGGATGCGATCGGCTCGCCCACGCTTGATAAGCTCGGCGAGGATGAGGCCGATCTCGATCGTCTTGCCAAGACCCACTGCGTCGGCGAGGAGAATGCGAGGACGGAGATTGCTCGGGTCGAGGATCTTCCTCACCGGAGTCTGCTGATATTCCTTCGGGTCGATGAGCATCCCATCGGCCACAGTGAGATTAGTGTCTTCGACCGCTGTCGCAGTTTTCATCAGAGTCGCTTCGAGCCAAAGTTTGGCATCGCGGTACCCGGAGCTGGGGTCGTTGATCAGCGGGGCTTGTCTGGGGTCGACCGGAGTGACTGTGTCAATCGAGTCGTAGAAGATGGCGCTCGTGTCACGGACGAGTTCGGAGAGCCCCTGGACTTCGATGCGCTGGACAGGCCTCGTAGGGGTGACTTCCTGGTGGTTGGCACGTTCGTAGATGGTCTGGACGCCGGTGACGAGCCACTCTTCGTCGCGGACTTCGACTACGGAGCCGGGCGCGAGGGTGGCTGCTTGTGAATTGCCTTCCTCCATCGGACTTGCTGGACGGTCGCCGTCGATCGTCGGGGAGACCACTGGCTGCGAAGACACCATTACACAAACCTCACGAGAAGACGGGCACTACTGTCGTCATGTTATCTCGGATGCACCGACTTGCACGTCTATGCCCTCAGTCGAGATTCGACGCTGCAGCCGCGTGCAGGATAGACACCGTCTCTGCGATGAGGTCTGCAACGTCGTACCTCGTCAATGAGGTCACGTCGAGGTCAAGGATCGTCGCGATTCGCAGACCTTTGTCACCTCCGAATGGCCCGGCTCCGGGGTACTTTTCCGCGTCCTCGATCTGCTGGTGGTGTTCGTCAAAGTCAAAGGTGCCAGCAGGCCTTTTGAACCCGTCGTACCTTCCCCCGCTCAAAGCACTTGCCACACTTTCCAATCCTCTTTTGGACAGTTCTTCCTTCAGCGAACTGCAACTCATTGACTGATGAATTCGGCTGGCAAGATCGAAGGCCAGTGATTGTGCCTCGTGTCGTGTTCGCAGGGCTCGATCATCTGAGCCGATCAAGTCGACTTCGATGTGAGGACGAAATTTCCAAGTCTTCCCGTTGAGCCTGCGAGGCGAAGTTCGGAGATCCACTCCGACCGAGACGGAACAGTCGTCTCTGTCACGCGGGTGAGCAGCCCAAGCAAATACCATTGGACTACCGGCGTTATCTCGTGTCGGATTGGCGTTTGCAGGTGCCACAGCCTCATTCAGTTTGGGCACTAGCTCCCTTGCAATTCGCTTGGTCGCAATGTCATTGACGTAATATCCGGTGCTCGCGCCTAAGTAGCCTTCCGCCTCGTTATCCCACAGGTCAAAGGTCTCCACAATGCTTTTCGCCAGCCAGGAGGCGTGTGGGTGAGCCGAATCTTGCCAGCGCGCATAAACATCCTTGAGACGCAGTCTGGTCCACTGGGTGTCTACACCCGCTTCCTCTTCGTCGAAAGCGCAGAAGAACAGGCGAGGAGGGGGCGAAGACACTGCAGATGCCCACGATACGTATCCTTCAAGCTGATCCCCGTGAATTGAGGAAGCTCCCTTCATCTCCAACGCAGCCTTGATCTCATTGCTGTCATCTCCTCGAAGGACCAGGTCGAGTCGTCCTTTTCCCTGCGTCTGCACCTCTCTCATTGCAACGTAGGACTCGTCATCAGGAAGGCCGAACAAATAGGAGACCGGCGCCGGTCCAGGTCAATCAGCATCGCCAAGAGATCTGTTGCTGAATTCTCGGATGCCAGTAGACGCCCTAGTCCGTTTGAATCTGCACGCATATAGTCGTTCATTTTCACGCCCTTCGTAGAACCCGATCTTGTCTTGGACCCTACTCGACCTTCAGCAGCCCCTGTTACAAACGACCGAGTGCCAAGTGGCCGCGAACGACCCAGCAAACTTGCCTTTTACGGTCACAAACTAGTTACAGATAGTGGACTTCAGGTGCGATTTGCAATCTATGTCAGTGGTCTCGACTTATACTGAGTTCACCCCCGCGGAAGTGAGCAAGCCCACCTCGGCCCAGAAACATGTGAGGGGCCTACCCCTTCACTTTGAAAGGCTTGAACTCTGTGAGCATTTGGTCCTTCCTCACGTGGGCTGTCTTCGGCATAGCCTTTGCCGGCATCCTTGTCTTCTTCATTCAGTTCGCCATAGTCGCGACTCGCGAGAACCGAGCCTCCAAGGCAAGGATCTCTGAAGTCCACACGCTGTTAAATGCCGCGAAGAACTCACGCGTCCAAGCACGGCAAAAAGCTGCAAAAGCTTCAGATACGGTCCGCGACGTCTGGGTCGAATTCGATGAGACTCTGGTTGATGATCTTCGGGTTGGCAGGACTCGGTCGACGGTCGAAGCCGAGTTCTTCTTCAACTCCCACTCCCTGGCTGGACCTCTATTCGAGAATCGATGGATCCAGGCACTGCCCGGAACCCTCATCGCAATCGGCGTGGGAGGAACGTTCTTCAAGCTCACCTTCGGCCTCATGGGCCTCGACCTGAGCGGCGACACAGACATCGATGCGTTGCAGGAAAGCGTCATGACCCTGCTGACAACAGCCGGCCTCTCGTTCTCGGCTTCAGGCCTCGGAGTGTTGATGAGCCTGATCGCCACCGGCGTCCTCTCCAACATTCAAACTCGAACTGCCGGTGCGATCAATACGCTGGTATCGGAAATCGACAGCTACTTCGAGCGATACTCGGCTGAGTTCGGCATCCAGAAAGTCGAACAGAACACTCGAGAGATCGCGCAGTCGCTCAACGAGCTCCACGAGAAGATCGGCGTTGAGTTCCAGAAATCCGTCCAGGGTTTGAGCAGCGACATGCAGAACGCCATCATCGGTGCCATCAACGTCGCTCTCGCGCCCGCAATGGAGAGTCTCAGCGAAACGACATCGCGTCAATCGGGCGAAGTCTTCGAGAGCCTGGTCGGTCGCTTCAGTGAGGCGTTCGAGGGCATGGGTAAGTCACAGGCGACCGCGATGAAATCCGCGTCGCTAGACCTTGTCGAATCTGTCTCGTCATTGAGCAGTCAGATCGGAAACACGCTCGAGCGAATTGAGAAGACGACTGCGGACAGCTCTCAGGCGACCAGCTCCGGTGTCACTCAGATGTTGGCAGCGGCACAGGACCAGGCAAGACAAGACCGCGAAAACCACGCCGTCGCCTCGACTGCGGCGAGAGAACAGGCCGAAGTCGACCGTGCTGCATACGCTGAAACCCTCGCACAGCTGCAGACGACTTCCACTGAGTCCCTGGCACGCTTCAAAGCCGAGGCGAGCGAACAGACCGATGTGCTGCAGCGGCAGTTCGGAGAGCTGGCCGAAGCCGCCAACGACCGCCAGCATTCGCTCGAAACGAACATCGCGCGCCTCGTTGAACTCACGTCCGAGACCCAGGGACTGATGGGAACCTCTGCCAAGAATATGGCGGCAAGTTCTGCTGACCTCAAGACTATTGCAGACGGATTCTCGGCGACCACCCGGACAGTCTCCGGCAATCTCTTAGATGCGGTCTCAAGTATCCAAGCAGTCAGCCAGCAGCAGTCGCTGTCGCTCCAGGCACTCGATCAGCACTCAACCGCCATCAACCAGATCACCAGTCACTCGAGCAGTGCGGGCGAACGGTTAGCAGCAGCCGCCCACGAAGCTAAAACGGCGTTCGACGAAATGCGCCAACACCAGGCGGAGTTCCTGCTGGGCCTCGGCTCCTCCCTCGACGGAGCGAAGACAAGTCTGACCCAAAGCATCGAACAGACTGCGAAGAGGATGGCCGAATGGCTTGCCGCGTACTCCGACACTGTGAGTTCGCAGACCGATGAGCGGCTCGATCAGTGGAACAAGCAGAGCACTGATTACGCCACCAGTATGCTGCAAATCGCGAAATCGCTAGAGGGCGTCGTAGACGAGCTCGAGGGGGTGAACAAGAGTGGCGCTTACACGCGGAAGGCGGTCCTCCGCTGACGGATCGAAAGAGACCAACTACTGGTCATCGTTCACCGATGTGATGACTGGAGTGTTGTTCGTCTTCATTCTGGTCGTCGTAGTCCTCGCCATTCAACTGATGCAGGCACAGAAGGACTTCAAAGCGCAGACCGATGATCTCAGCGAACAGATCGCGAACTCCAGCAAAGCGGAGACCATTCGCAAAGACATGCTTGATGAGATTCAAGACGAACTCAAGTCCCAAGGCATTGAGGTCGTCGTTGCCCAGAACGGTTCGGTCATCAGCATCCCCAATGACTCATTGGGGTTCGACCGGGGCTCCTATGAGATCAAGAAGCAGTACACAAGCAAATCATTGGCGATCGGCGAGGTCATTGCTACCGCAATCGAACAACACGAGGGCACCAAGTTCCTCGATACCGTGTTCGTCGAAGGCCACACTGACAATGCGAATTACAAAGGTCTGGAAGGCACAGGCAACTGGGGACTGTCGACATTCCGCGCTATCTCCCTCTGGAAGCTCTGGGAGGACGACCTGCCTAGGAATGAACAACTGGCGAAGATGCAGGGGCCAGACGGACAGCCGCTGTTCTCTGTATCGGGTTACGGAGAGACTCGACCGATGAACAACAACCAGTCGACTGACGCCGGCGCTTCAGCCAACCGACGAATCGACATCCGATTCACGATCATGCGCGCGGACTCCGATCAGCTCAAAGAGATCGAACGCGAAGTCACAGGCTGATGACTCTGGACTTTCCTCTCCCGTCAGCGAATGCGAGCATCCTGCGGTGGAGCAGCCACGACATGACGACCTGGGACAAACTGGCCGTCGATGCTCAGGCGATGAGCCGAAGAATCGACAATCCCGGCCTGAGCGTGGAGACAAGCCAACGGGCACGAGCTGTACTTGCCTCCGAGCATCCAGAGCTGCACCCCGAGTTGGACGACCGCAAGATCTGCCGTGCCATCGTCACAATATGGTCAGGTGACAGAAGACTTGCGGAAGAGACAATGAGAACCCCGGTCCTCCAGACAGTCTGTGACAACGGCAGTTTCACCAGGCTCTTCACGTTCGCACTCGCGAACGTCTATTTCACATATTTTGATCACCTGGACGACTGGGACCAGGGGCTGTTCCCGATGACGGCCGAACGGCTGCAGCGGGCCGTCTCACAACAGTCGACCGTGCACAGCCGGGATGTCCTGTTCGCTGTCCGTGAGCGTCCCGAGGTCGTCATCGGCAAAGACGCTCCCGGCGCGATAGCGCGGCTTGCTCTTGAACAGGATCGGGACCTGCCTTCGGTGATGCGAGATGCGGGGCTCGGCGACTACGCAAAGGGGCAGTATGCCGAAGCAGCCCGGCAGCGGCTCTATCTTGATCGCATTGCGAATGCCGATCCTCAACAGTCATACGATTGGCTGTCTGATCTATGCCAGTCGGATGTCGCCGACGCATCTGCATCCGGAGGCCGCCGTTTTGGGCATCTAGTCCTCGAAGCGATGACCGACCACCGAACGGACAGTCCGAGCCGTGAGTGGGAGAGCACGATCCTCAAGATCGGCGATGACCCTCGCGCCCGCGGAACCGTCAATTGGAATAAATGGTGGGCACGTATTCCACCTGAGAACGTGCAACGAGTCATCGCATGGCTCTCTGGGGAAGACATCAGGTTGTTCCTCGAAGCCGTCGAAGTCTTCGGCAGAAAAAACCACAAGTCGGATCTCCTGCGGATGTTCTCCGACCGTGAGCGGTTCCTAAAAGGACTTCTCGAGCTCAAGATGGTGCGGGAGACTCGCCTGTTCGCGGGTCCCTCGGCACGATCTGCGATTCGTCAGATCATGGGCACAGATCTGAGGACGAGCATTACGCCGATCATCGGAGGCAACTACAGCAGCACTGCAGTGATCTTTATGAACTGCGGTGATTTCCACATCGTTGAGGGATCCCACAACTTCAAGATGCGAGTGCTCCGTGGTGATCCACCTGAGATCATGTCCGACTGGAAAATGACCCGGATCAACAACTACTCCTTCCAGCTCGGAATCGAACGCGACCGCCGCTACGGCGAAGACTACGTCTCACTCACGCACAACGTGCACAAGAAGTGGATCTCAGATGCGCTCCTCTTCATCGAACGGGCAGGCCAGTATGTGCCCCCTGAAGACGTGATGACGGCCGAGACCTATCAGAATGTCTCTGCCACGAAGCCACTGCCCGTGCGGCCGAAGAATTGGCGACGCCCAAGCCAGGGAGAAGAATGATGAGCCTCCGTGAGACCCTCAAACGAATTCTGGGCGAACGAACCGCTCACGCCGCCGACGAGTGGTCGCTGCTCGAGTTCGTCCCCGACTTCGACTCGACTGCTGCGAACTTCCGCATCGGCACTCAGGATTGGGCAGAACTGTCAGAAAGCGGCGGTTCCGGTCGCGCTTTGGAGCAGTACACGGTTCTCGGCCTGTTGGAAGAGCAAGGGGACGCGATCCGCCTCCCGAACGGATTCCGGATGGAAGCGAGGGATGTCTCCCGACTCGACGCTGAGATCTCGGATCTCCTCGGGCTTCCCGGCACTGTCCCGGGTACTTTGCGCACCGAGGTCACGAGCAACACAACGAGCAGCCATTTTCGTGTCACCCCATACTTCGAGGTCGAAGGCATTCGTGCACCTGTCGAACGACATGGCGCGATCATCACCATTGGGGCTGACGAGTACGTTCTCACGCCTGCGGAATTCGACGTGCTTGAGGCAATCGATCACCACGCAGATCTGGTGCCGAATGAACGCACCGAGGCGGCGAACGTATCCTTGGTCGCTCGGCTTCAGGAAGCGAAACATCAGTCGTTGAACGACTGCCGGAGCCGTCCCTTGGACTTCGACCTGGGCCACCTCGAGAAGTTCGACACGACGGTGCCGGAGAAGGTCGAGGTGACCGTCACACAGCATGCGGACGGCTCTCTTGAACTCAGCCCCAACCTCGGCGAGGGCACCTCAGATATCGGCGTCCTGGACTACGAACAGCAGCTTGATAGAAGCGACGTCCTTCGGATCGACGACCGCCTGATCCTACTTCACGAACAGCAGAAGGCTGGGGTCAGAGAGATCAGCCGTAATCGCAGGATCCCGGCGACGCAACGCGACGCGTTTCTTGCTGCCCCTGGCGAATTCCTCGACCCCTCGCTTGTCGACCTCGACATCTCCTTCGGGGTCCGTGTCGAAGGCATCGGTGCCATCGTGCCGCTGACCTTCACTGAGGCTGACGAATCGGGGATCGATTGGTTGACGGCAGCCTCGGAGATCCTTTCGCCAGAAGCCCTGGAGGGGCTCATCGATTCCGACGAAGAGCTCGAGGATGTCAAAGAGAAGGTCGAGTCCGCACGGCATCACGAGCAGTCGACGATCACCCATGATGAGAAGATCGTGGACATCTCCAACTCGGAGGCGACGGACGAGGCAATCAGCAAGGCAGCCAGAAAGGTCGCCGCACGGACTGACGATGCGAAGGTTCCTGAAGCGACGAAAGAGACGGTGCAAGTCGGAATGTATATCTCCGACAGCCGCGATCGTTCCGAAGAGCTGCGGGAGCAGGCTGAGAACGCGGCAGCGAACTATGTTCCGGACCTCTCGGGCCTCAAATTCACGCCCTTCCCTCACCAGAGAGATGGGATCGCCTGGGCCGCGGGTATGATGGCGGCGTCCTTGGAGACTCGAGAAGCTCAAGCACGGGTGCAGGGCGGCCTCCTTGCAGATGACATGGGGCTGGGAAAGACCTTCATGACGCTGGTCGCTCTGCGAGACTTCACGAACGAGCAGAAGCGCAGTGTTGGCCAAGTCAAGCCGATTCTTGCGGTGCTCCCGCTCTCCCTCATCGAGAATTGGGAGGACGAACTCCAGAACGCCTTCGCGGAGCACCCCTTCGACGACGTGGTCGTTCTGCAGTCCTCGCGCGATCAGGACAGATTCAGGATCCAAGGCCGTGGGGCAGAGTCCCGAGCAGCAGCGGCTCTGCTCGACGATCACGGCATGGTCGACGAGTCAGCACTTCGACTCTCACTTCGAGTCGGCGCGACGCAGAAGGAGCGTCGGCTGACATGCCTGGACGACTGGTGCTGACCACGTATCAGAACCTCGGACGCTACCAACTGTCATTGGGCCAGGTGGATTGGGGCGCTGTAGTCTTCGATGAGGCTCAGCAGATCAAAAACCCTGAGACACTCGCTTCCCGAGCCGCGAAGGGCCTCAAAGCCGATTTCAAACTGCTGTGCACTGGTACGCCCGTTGAGAACTCGCTTCGAGACATCTGGAACCTGCTCGATACCGCTCAGCCGGATCTGCTGGGTGACTGGAGCAGTTTCCGGGAACGGTGGATCAAGAGTGTCGAGAACGCATCGGTTGACGAACAAGCGGCGCATGGCAGAGAACTTCGCGACACGATCGGGCGTTTCATGCTGCGGCGAACGAAGGAAGACAATATCGATGCCCTCCCGACGAAGACCATCTACACCGGGCTCGGAGCCGGTTCGTCCGACTCGGCTCTGAAGCCGGGGTACGAATACGACGAGCGGCTCTCGAACGAGATGCCTTCAGCCCAGAGAACCGCCTACGATCGCGTGCTGCAGATGCATCGCCCGCGGAAAGGCGGTGCACTCGAAACCATTCAACGACTGAAGAGCGTGAGTCTGCACCCGGCGACGCTTTCAGAATCGGGAGCGGCCTGGGACCCAAATCTTTCTGCGCGTGTCAACGGGATGGTCCAGGTCCTCGATGACGTCCATAAGGCCGACGAGAAGGCAATCATCTTCGTGATGACCAAAGCCGTGCAGGCACGTCTGGCTGTTTGGCTCCACGATCGATACGGGTTCACACCGAAGATCGTCAATGGTGAGACGAAGGCGGTCGCGAGCAGCTCATCGAAGACGAGAGGAACTCGCAAAAGCATCATCTCCGACTTCGAGTCGAAACCTGGCTTCAACCTCATCATCATGTCGCCTTTGGCTGTCGGCGTGGGTCTGACAGTGGTAGGTGCGAATCACGCGATCCATCTCGAGCGCCACTGGAACCCGGCTAAGGAAGCCCAGGCGACGGACAGGATCTACCGAATCGGGCAAACGAAACCCGTGCATGTATACCTGCCCCTTTCGAACCACCCGACTCTCGAGTCATTCGACGTCAATTTGGACACCTTGCTGCGCTCAAAGACTGATCTGAAAGATGCCGTGGTGATCCCTGGACAAGTGGAAGACGAGCTGATGCGTCGAATGGGCATTCTGGATGCGAAGCAGGCCACTGCCGTCGCCGACTGAGGGTTGGGCGACGGTGGCGGTGGCATTTTCCGGCTATGACTTGTATGTGGCGATAATGGAACCATGAACGACTCTTCGCGAGCTTCGGTCCCACCGCATTCCCCAATGCCGCATGTCTTTGTCACACGCGGAGACCTCACTCATATGGCTTGCGACGCCTGGATGGTGCCGACGGACCGCACACTGTCGGTGCGCTCTTATTGGACCAAAGACAATCCAGCGCTGCTCGAAGCAATCAAGAAGTTCTCTGATGACGCGTTCTTTGCAGGAGAGACGCACGCGGCCGCAGTTGAGACTTGGGACGAAGCCGGACCGATTCCGGTGTTGACTGCAGTTCCCTACTTCGGTTTCGATGATGCCTCTGACTTCGCCGACATCATCGACTGTTTCGCCGAAACAGCAGCCGCTGCCGTCTCAGAATCTGGCAGGGCAGGGGCCCGGCCGTTCCCATTGCTGGCGATGCCGGTCATCGGATCAGGTGGCGGAGGCGGAGCGGAAGTTCTCGGCGACCTCATCCGGAGCGTCCTTGAAGCTGCTGAGTTCGCTGCGGTGCGCCGCCTCGTCGATATTGTCATCGTCGTCCGAAGCGCCGCACAGATGGGACTGGCGCAGCGCATCCGACGCGAGAACCAACACTCACAATGGACCGGGCTTTCTCCTGAGGTCAAACAGGCTGCAGAAGACCTCTCACCAGACTGCGTATCAGGCAACATAGTGCCATTCCTGGGAGCTGGCATCAGCATTTCCGCCGGCGCACCATCGTGGCCGACGCTCGTTTCCCAACTGAGCGTCGAAGTCGCCGATCAACTCACCGAGGTGGAAAAGGCCTCGCTGGCGGCCAAAGGCCCACTCGACCAAGCCGAGATCCTCAAAAACCTCTACCCCAGCCCAGAGGAGTTCAATACGGCGGTCGCCGAATTAGTGAAGAAGACGGCCTACGGATTGGCACCGACTCTCATCGCCAATCTGCCTCTCAACCAAGCAATCACGCTCAACTACGACGAGTTATTCGAGATTGCGAGCGAAGATGCCGGGAATACTTGCGCAGTCATCCCCGGAACTGAGAACCCTGAAGCCTCTCGGTGGCTTCTGAAGATGCATGGCAATGTCTCCGATACCTCGACCATCGTACTGACGCGCAGTGACTACCTCGGCTTCGACGCCAACCGCAATGTCCTCGCGGCCCTCGTCAAGGCCAGCCTGGTGACGAAACGCCTTGTCTTCATTGGTTTCGGACTCGGCGATGACCACTTCCACCAGATCCTCCACGATGTCCGCGAGGTCTCCCCCGAATCGATAGCGCGAAGAGCCATCGCATTGACTCTTGCGGACGATTCCCTCGAGCAGAAAGCGTGGAAGGACAAGATCACACTACAGCCGATGGCACCGCACGGTACTGACACCGTGACAGCTGGTCGCATCCTCGAGATCTTCCTCGACTACCTGCTTATGCTCTCCACCGACAGCCGAGAGTACCTGCTCGATCCAGCGTTCGAATCACAGCTGACAGACCCCGAACGCCGGCTCAAGGATCTCATTTCCAGCATTCACGCGCTCAACCATGAAGCCGATGATCCCTCGATTGCGGCTGCGTCCGCAGCCATCGGCAGGTTCGGCACCCTCAACTGACCTCAGTTGAGTGCGAAGGGGTCAGGCTCGGCGAAACAGTCGCGCCGGCTTGCCGACCGTGCCGGATTCCATCTGGTCTGTTTCCACCAAGTGGCGCATCATCGCACGCCGGAACGTGTCCTTGTGCGCCGTTGTCGGGTCGACCGCCAGATGCAGGCGGTGCAGATCGAGAATAGTGAAGCACTCCCCCAGCAGCCACGCTGGATCGGGATGCTCCGCATATTCTCGACGTAAGGCGGCGACCGCCTCGGCGACGATGAGGTCGTGGTCGAAATCCAGGCCTACGGCCTCCTCGATGGGGACGACGCCGATATCGGTCAGCCGCTCCTGCGGCAGGGTGATCATGTGCGCGACGGAGAGGACGCGTCCGCGGTTGTCTCGATTGATCGCGTCGAACGTACGCAACTGACGGGGAACGACTCCCCGCAGGCCCACTCGCTGACGCAGTGACCGCTCGACCGCCTCGGCGAGAAGTTCTCCCTCGTGGAGGAAAGTTCCCGGCAATCGCTGCGAAGCTCCGCGATCGACGACGGCGACGCTCAACTCATCGTCCCTGACTGTCAGCAGCGCCGTATCGACCGCGACCGACGGTCGCGGGTAGTCGGCCAATTGCTTACCGTTCTCATCGATCCACACTGCCATGTTTACATTAAAGCAGAACTGCGCTAATCTGTCATTAGTTAGCGCAGTTCTGCTCTAACCATGGGGGTCCTGCACGGTAGGGTCCAGGAGGGGAGACAGGTCATGAAGAAGTCAGGACATTTGGACAGAGCCGCCGGAGTGATGGTGGGGCTCGCCTGCGGTGACGCCTTGGGCGCCGCGTACGAGTTCGGCGGTCCCTACCCAGCCGATATGGCAGTGAAGATGAATGGCGGCGGAGCTTTCGGATGGGAGCCTGGCGAATGGACCGATGACACTTCCATGGCAATACCTCTGTTGGAACTCATCGCATCCGGCGAGCGCCCGCGCGGTTACAACTTGCGCTCAGCGGTGAAGGGCTGGATCGATTGGATGCAGGACGCTAAGGACGTCGGCAACCAGACTTCCGCTGTCCTAGGTGAAGCAAGGCTGGCTTCGGGAGGCGACTTCTACGAACTGGATACAGCAGCAATGGTCGCTGCTCGCGAGTTTCAGGTGCAGTTTCCTGATGCCGCCGGCAACGGCTCGCTGATGCGCACCGCCCCTTATGGTCTCGCCGGGCAGGATCTTGAGTACGTCGCGATCACTGCCGCGGGTCAGAGCGAGCTCACTCACCCACATGCCGATGCGGTCACCGCTTGCGCAATCTGGTCGGCGGCGATCAAGCATGCTGTGGACACCGGGGAGCTCGACATCCGAGTTGGGCTTCAAGCGGGCGTATCCGAGACGAACGAGCCCGATCGGTTCGTTCTCTGGGAGACCCGGATCAAGGAGGCGGAAAAGTCTGCTCCAGAACATTTCACCCAGAATGGGTGGGTCGTCCAAGCTCTTCAAGGCGCCTGGTCGTCGATCGTCCACAGCGGGGACCGCGCCGACAATGACCCACGCCATGTGCGGAGAGCACTCGAGATGGCGGTCCGAGGTGGAGGAGACACCGATACCGTTGCGGCCATAGCCGGAGGCTTGATCGGCGCAGCCTATGGAGTCAGTGCGATTCCTCAGGAATGGAAGCGTCGGATCCATGGATGGCCCGGATGGAGGGCTGATGAGCTCGTCGAACACGCAATCACAGCGACTCAAGAGTGGACGGAGTACGGCCGGTCATCGGAGAATTCGTGGCCTGCCACTGACTACTGCGATTATTCGGACTGGCGAGGTACCGAAACCTGTGTGCCGCACCCGCATGATCGAGGTGTCTACCTCGGAGGCATCGGTGCTCTGGACAACCTTCCCGGAGATGTAGATGCCGTCGTCTCGCTATGCCGGGTCGGTCGCAAGCAGGTACCCGGTGCCATCGCCCGAGAGGACAGAGTCAGCGCGTGGTTGGTCGACTCTGATGATCCGGACGACAACCAGTACGTCGACTTCGTCCTCTATGAGGCGGCCGATATGGTCGCGCGAATGCGGCAGGAGGGCAAGACCGTCCTCTTGCATTGCGTACAGGCACACAGTCGGACACCCGCCGTCGGTGCTCTCTATGCGGCGCGCCACCTCGGTGTGCCAATCGATGATGCGCTGCGCGATGTCACCGCCATCCTCCCGATGGCGGACCCCAATCCCGCTTTCGTGGCTGCCATTCGTCGCATCGCCAACGAAGGAGAAGAACGGTGAACGAAGACTTCCTACCGGGTGATGATGAGGCTGAGGACGAGGACTTCATCATCACAAATCTGGGTTCGGTGGGC
Organism: Brevibacterium sp. BDJS002; assembly: GCF_028201555.1. Taxonomy (NCBI): domain Bacteria; kingdom Bacillati; phylum Actinomycetota; class Actinomycetes; order Micrococcales; family Brevibacteriaceae; genus Brevibacterium; species Brevibacterium sp. BDJS002. Next base: position 2,679,884 of record NZ_CP116392.1, read on the forward strand.
GAGCTCGATGAAAGTTTTCGACCAGACGAACATTATCTGGCTCGCGGGCCGTTCAGGGTGCACTCGCCGGCGGCCAATCAGTGGACCTGGGGCTACCGCCTCGAACAGGCCGGCAAACACCTCGTATTCCAAGATGGCTCCGCTCTAGGACGAACGGTGATGAGCGACGGCATGAGCATGCGTGCCAGCAATGGCGGCTCGATCATCTGGCTGTTCGGCTTCGAGGACGACGGACTGACTGTCCTTACCCTGTCGGTCGCGACACTCGAAGATTATCGGGCAGCGGCCCCCGACGATGTGGCGATCAGCAACTTCGACGACGGTGCGCGTGTTGTAATGGCAGAGCTCGAGACGAAGCGGAGGGCCAAATTCGGCTTGGACTTTGAGTGCGTCCTCACGAGTCGAATTGCCATTGTCTTTCGGGATATCACAGGATCACCCGTGCAGGGTCTCTTCTATTTCGACCGCTTCGGCGGAATTCACTCTCGAGTAGATGGTCGTTGGCTCAGATGCACCTTCTCGGAAGATGGGCCTGAACGAGGCGACGATGAACTTCTCTTATCTCCGACACTCAAGTCGGGAGTCGCCTTGTTCGATGCGCTCCAAGAGAGCGAAGGCCCGCTATCACTCAAATTGTTCCAGCCCTATATCTACCCCAAGTTCGATACGGACGACTCCGAGTCGTGGAGCTACCTATTCGACGACTGGGAGATCGTCGATTGAAATTCATGTACGTCACCTGCTGTCGACTACAGTTAACTCGTCGTGCAATCCCTTGCGCCCTTACGAATGGAATCTCTCGATGAACCTGCAAGAGCGAATGGTGTACCTGCAGTCCTGGTGGGTTGCTTCGGAGTTCCTCCGTCGTCACCCGGACTTCACGCTGTTCGAGACGTTTCCCGGAGGCGACCAGTACGACTGCCTGGCAATCGGCGGACCGCAAAGCAGCGACAGTCGGTACATCGAGCTTAATCGAAACGGAAGAATACACATTCACCCTGAAGCGTCGCCGAGGTTCGATCGGGGCGCATGGAACATCAACTTCCCAATCGAGTGGCAGTTGGTACAAGAGCAGACGGACCGAAGGGCAGTCCCTCGCTTCCTCGAAGCAGCAATGGGTGCGCCCGGCCCCGCGCAGACTCCTACGACCACGCGCAAAACGCTCACTTACAGAGTGATCTATCACCTGTTGCTCCTTGCGATGAACGAGCCTAAAGATTGGGAAGTACGCAACTCAGCTCCCGGCTCGAGCCCGTCGTTCAGCGTTAAGATTCCAGACTATTTTTCAGATATCGCATCCGCCAGAACATCGATGGTTCATTATGCGAAGGAAGCGAAGCAGAAAAGGTCCTTCTGGGCAGTCTTGCGCGACAGCCGTTGCATTGCTTTGCTGCAGGAAAACGCCACACTTCACCGTCCGAACGCCGTACCTGTAGATGTCATGGATACCTATAACGCGCATCGCCGTGACATCTTGGGCACTTCGCTCAAGATCCGACAACTTTTACAGACTCAGGACTAACTGATTCGGGCACGCGCACCTCGGCAACGGCTCCCAGCAGTGGCAGGTGAATGAGCACCTGTTTGGGGACGGTGCCGAGCGTCGTCTGCAGCGCCTGCCTGTACACGGAGAGCTGTCCCAGGTAGTTGTCACGAATATGACCGATCGGATCGGTTCCGGGGTACGACTTGTGGTCGACGAGGATGTGCTCCCCGCAAGGTAGCACGATGCGGGCGTCGATCCACCCTTCCATCACCTGACCGTCATCGTTGCGCCACGCGATCGGTGCCTCGGTGACCACCTCGGCGCCGGGGAACGTCGCATCGATCCATGCGTTCCACCGTCGGCCGAGCTCGATGAGCATTTCAGCGGTCAGGATCCCACCGGCATCCCAGCGAGTCAGTATCCGCTCGGCCGCGGCCCAGCGTGCTTCGTCAGATAGCGCGGTGAGAGGCAATCCAAGGTAGGCATGGACCGCATCGCCGATGCGATCCCAGTCCCGACCGCCTTTCTCCACCAGAGGCTCGCCGAGTGTGGCAAGGATACTCACCTCCGCGTCAATGCCTTCGGGTGGCACACTGCTCGCGGTGAACCTCGCCGGCAGAACCGGTCCACCAGCAACCGTCGCTCGCGTAGGTATGTCCGTGTTAGCGAAGAATGACCGGGTTTCCGTGCCACTCTCCCCCGCACCGTCGGACGCGGCGTCGATGGGAAAGGCAGTGATCCGTATCGTCAGTTCGTGATGCTCAGGCGCACCGTCAGCCTCAGCTCGACGGAGACCGGCAATCCGCAGAACGCCCAACTCCTCGACGGCCGGCGAAGACGTGTCGCCGATCATCGGGACCTCCCATTCAAGCAATGCGTCATCGACGGAGGCACTGAGGACGTTGCTCTTGCCCGTGGGATCGCCGAACGCCACGATGTTGTGGCACTCGGCGCGGGTCAGCGCGACATAGAGCAGACGATCGGCCTCCCGCTTCTCTGCCTCCCCTGCGCGGCTCACCGTGTCGAGGCCTGCGAGGCGTTCCTTCAACGGTCCGTAGTCCTTTATCACGCCTGGCAGGTACCGCAGCGACCGGTTGGCCAGTGGATGCCTGGCGTCGAACACCGGAGCCTTCTCCACACTGATCTCCCTGTGTCCGAAGTCCTTGTAGACAGGTACACCGACGATGACAACAGGCCATTGCAGGCCCTTCGACTGGTGCATGGTCGTCACGAGCACGGCATCACGGGCGGTGGACTGTTCGTAGGCAGAGGCCGCCTGGGTGAGGTGGTCGAGGAGACCGGCGGGGGTGACCGGCGAGCGCGTCTGCTTCGCGGCGTCCTCGTACTCACCGGCGATCTGGCACAGTGTATCCAGTGTGGCCAATCGAGTCTCCGGGCTCGTCCACGCTTTGATGCGCTGCGGCAAGTCGAAAGCATCGCTTACGGCAAGCAGCAGCTCAACCGACGAGTAGCGGGCCGCATTGACCTCAAGTTCGGACAGTCCAGCCAACGCGGGATCGGCCCACCACGTCCGGTAGTGCTTGTGCCGTTCCTCCCTGTCAACGATCCGTGCAGCATCCTCGAACCATGTGTCGTGTCTGCCGTGGTCGGGCATGAGCGTGACGAGTTCGGTCAGCGCCACGGCATCATCGCGGTCCACAACCGCCGCCAGCCCAGATGCAATGAACTGTCCTTCTCTGGTCGCCAGCAGATTGCTGGTCGAGCCCACCGCGCGGATGCCTCGATCTCTCAGTTCCGCGACGACCGAGTCGACCTGTGTGTTGGTGCGCATGAGGATAGCAATATCGCCCGGCGACACCTCGCCGTTCGGCAATTGAGGCGAGCGCCGCAGGACGTCGACGACTCCTTCGGCAATGGCTTTGACCATCCGTCCATTGGCTCTGCCTTCCTTGCCCTTGTCCGTATTCGGCACCCAGAGTTCGCGGCCGCCGATGCTGCGCAGGTGCTCGCGCTCCGGCGGGATGCGCAGGACCACTTCGTCTTCCTTCTGCTCGGAGAACACCGAACTGAAGACCGTGTTCGACAGTTCGAGCGGCGCCTGCGTCGACCGCCACGATGCGCCGAGGTTCTCCGAGGTCGCCGTGCCCAGATTCGTCGTTCCCTCGATGAGTGCCGCGAACACATCGTTCATCAGTTCCGGGTCGGCGCCGCGGAACCCGTAGATCGCCTGTTTGCGGTCCCCCACCCAGATGACCTCGTCGACGAGGTCGGCCAGTTCCATGAAGATCGCCAGTTGGATCGGCGAGGAGTCCTGGAACTCGTCGACGGCGAGCAGCCGGTAGCGGGAGGCGACGGATGCTCTCACGCGGTCGTTTGTGCGCAGCAGGTCGAGTGCGCGGACTTCTTGGTCGACGAAGTCCATCACGCCGAGTCGGTTCTTATGCTCCTCATACCCGCTGAGTGAGGCGATCGCCGTGTCGATGACGAGGTCGGTCAGTGCCGCAATGTCGGCGTGGAAAGCACTGTTGGACAGTATCTGGTCGGACACCAGCGGTGCACTCGAGTTCTCGAGTACCGCCTTCGGTACCACTCCAGGCGTCTTCCCTCCCGATGCAGCCGAGTAGTTCGCTTTGGCTACCTTCACCCATGTCGACCATGGGGTACGTGCGAAAAGATCGGCGTCGTCGGCATGGGAGTCGAGATCGCGAAGGAAATGCTCCAGCGTGACGATGCTGCCCTCCACATTGCTTGCACTTGTCTTCGTCATCTTCGGTACCTCTGCCGGCAGCTCCTCCTCGTTCTGGAAGCATCGCAGCATCTCGCGCAGAACGTCGATGTCAGCGGCCAAACAGTCCCGCCACGTCTGACGGTCATCAACCTGTTCCGAGGGGAGAGCCGAGAGGTAGAGGTGAACCGAGGCCTGAGCAGAGGAACGCAGTTCAGCCTCGCCGAGGTGGTTCGACCGTGCCGCTTCGGCGACGTCCTTGACGAGTGTGGACCAGGCGACCGGTCCGTGGCCGAAGGGGTTCACATCCTCAGGGCGGCCGTTGTGCCCGGTCCTCACGAGGAGATTTCGATGGGTGGATTCGGCCTTCGCGACGACCTCGTCGACAGCGGTGGCGAAGACGGTCTTCTGCTCGCTCTCTTCGAGCACCCGCAGCTCCGGTGAGAAACCGGCATCGATGGCGTATTCGGTCACGAGTCGTCCCGACATCGAGTTGACGGTTCCGATGAGGGCAGTGCCGATCTCCTCGGCCGCCGTCACGTTCCCATCATCGAGAAGGCGCTTCTGAGTCTTCTCGAGGAGGTCGGCGGCGGCCCGGACGGTGAACGTCGTAGCGATGACCTCGTTGGCGCGCAGGAGGGGTTCACTGTCTTCTGTCGTTCGGGACAGGCGTTCGGAGAGCACCTGGGTCAGTCGGTAGGTCTTGCCCGATCCGGCCGAAGCGGTGATGACGTGAACGCTCATGAGTGGTCTCCCGCTATGCCGTAGATGAGGTTGAAGTCGCTGAAGGTCTGCCGCCTGATACAGAAGAGTCGGCCGTCTTGCAGAATCTCCTTCTTGATCGCTTTGAGCGCCTTGTCGACTTCACTGGTTCGCTCCCCCGGTGTGGCATCGAGGTCGGCGTGAGTATCGGCGTTCGGGGAGTCGAACCGGCCCGCGACGATGTTCGACAGGGCATGTTCGACCGATTCTTCAATGATGGGCCACAGCCCTGCGGGGTCTCCGCCCAAGCCATAGCCGTCGTCGTCGAAGGCGTCTGCTCTCCCTGTCGAGTCCGGGTCAAGACAGTCGTCGGTTGAGACGAATCTGCCCTGTTTGAGCATGAAGTAGGACGTCAGCGGGTGTACACCAGGCGGCGCGTCGGTGGTGCGGGAGTACACGCTGAGCTGGACTGCTTCACCATCGTCGATCATCGTCCTGTACCGCTTATCGGAATTCGCCCATTTGAGGTCGATGATCACGGGTCGCCCGTCAACGAATGCGCCTTCGAGATCACGCTGTCCACGCAGCTGGACCGTCCGGGGCGTGCCGGCGATGGTCAGGGTCCAGTCGACGCAGAAGTTCTCTTCGGCGCCGGTGATGTAAAATCCGCGGTTCTGTGCTGCGGTGAACAGGTGGGTGAGTGAGGCGAGTACGGTGGAGCGGATCGTGTTTCGTCGGGCGAGCTGTCCGGGCAGAAGCAGCTCCGCGGCGAATCGTGGGACGAAGTGGTCGAATGTGGTCGCGATTCTTGCTGCCGGGGGTATCGCGCCATCGCCACGTTCACTATGGCGCACGAGGTGTTCGACGACGGCGTGGACCAGGGTGCCGATCATGCGGTTGTCGGTGGGGATGACGAAGGTGTACCCGCGCCTAACCCCCAGGGCTCTAGACAGGATCCATTCCTGGGGATCGCTGAGGAGTTGGTCGATCTGTGTGTATGACATGGTCTCGGGCAGGAGGTGGGTGAAATCTCCGTCGAGGGTCCGGGAGACCAACTGTGGTCGGATGCTCCGCCCGAGCTGGACGGTCGTCGTCGGGATGATGATGTCGTGCAGCTTCCAGGTCGCGGTGTCGAGGTTTCCTGAGTCGACGAGTTCGACGACGTTCCGGGTGATCGTCGGATCGGTCAGCACCGAGTCGACAAAGGTCGAGGTAAAACGATCCGGATGGGTTGCCGCGATGTCTTCGGCCAGCCTAGAAAGCGTCGGATGGAGGACGAGTTGCTCCCCACGCAACGTGTCCGGGCAGAAGCACACCAGGCTAGACGCTGTGCGGAGTCCGCTGAGTTCTGCTGCCTGTCGGAGGCGTTCCTGATCGGCGGCCGAGGAGATGTGGGCTCCAGCGTCGGCGAGGGCGGCAACCTCGGCGGATCCCAGGTTTCGACAGCGGAGGTGCCACTACGGTGGGAGGCCCACCAGACTATCATGTCCGTATTCACGGGGACCGCTGAGGGTTCGGTGACGACGGTCCATTCCGCGGCTTGCGCGGTAGCGGTTGCCCTCACCGAGGTGGGAGCGCAGGATTCGGCGATATCGAAGAGTTCACGAGTACGCAGAGTCTCGGTTCTGAGCTTGCCGAGGGTCGAGCGGAACGAGTCGAGGTGGGTGACCGTCTCTGCAATGAAGGGGTCGGTCGTGGCTTGAGCTTCGTTCGCTTGGGCTTCTTCGACGTTGGTCGGGTGATGGGCCTTTAGTCTGCGCAGAAGTGTGGTCAGCCAGTCGAGCGCGGGTGCGAGAGAGATCAGGGTGAGTTCGTCGTCGTGGATCTGCGGTGGGGTGACACGAAGTAACTCGTCGAGGGTACGGGCAGCTTCCCAGGCCTTGGTCGCGGTGTCGGGATGGCTGAGGGCCCGCGTTTTGAGCTCGTGGAGTGCTGTCATCCAGGCGGAAGCCGGGTCGCCGGAGATGCCCGGTTCCCGTGCCAGCGCATTGAGCAGTGGCGAGGAGACAGCGTGTGGGACGAGTTTCTTCGCCGGTGAGTCGCTGTCGGTGGATCCGAAAGAGAGGTGGAGAAAATCCGCCACACGTCGAATGTCGGTCGGGGGCAGCACGGCGCTGAGGAAGACCGGGAGGACCTGTGCGGATGGTGCCGTCGTGGTGGCACTAGGAGTGCCGAAGATTGGAGCCTGCCGTCGTGACAGCTGTTGGTCGAGGACAGATGTCGAATCTCCGGCGATGATGGACAGTCGATCACGATTGGGCAGGTGGGAGAGGTAACGGGCGGCCGCCTCGGCGGTGGACCATTCGTCGGGCCCGCGAATGATCGTGAGGTTTGGAATCTCGGTTTGCTGCGGGGTGCGGATGATGGTGACACCGGCGGTTTCCGCTGCATTAAGAATGTCCTGCCAGACGCACGGGAGGTCGCTTCGCTTGTCACGAAGTTCGATCGACCCGATGCCGAGCGGCCAGCTCGGACCGTGGAGTCGAAGCAAATTGAGAACTTCCCGCAGATCGTCTGCTCGTCCGGGAACGAGAGTCGATGAAGTGTCGTGGGAAGAGCCGAAAGCGACCAGCTTCTCGACAGCCGAAAGGGCATCGAGTCGCGGGTGAATGGAGTAGTCGCGGCCGTCTGCTTTCGGCTGCCATCCTGCTTCGATTGCATCGTCGCGCAGCTGCAGCAGGTGGCCCGCTGTGTTCCACGGATCGTTCGCGAATGAACGGCGATACCAGGGATGGTCGGCGCGTGCCAGCAGCGATCGATACTGCGCGATGCGAATAGAACGGTCGACGGTAGGACGAGTCGTGCCCAGCCTGGTCTGCAGGATCCCGAGCAGACCGAGCGGACCGGTGACAACCGTTGTGCCAGCATCACTGGTCGACCATGGTGATCGATCAAGATTCCACCCGAACACTATGCGCATACTTGGTCCTTTCAGAACGTTCGACCAAGTTCTCCCCGTCGATCGGGTTTCCAACTCGTGTCATTAAGAGATCACTAGTCCATCGCTACTTGCCCCGTCCTTTCCTGCATCGTCGGAGAGAGCCCGAAACAATCTCAACGCACCAGCAAGAACAGCCTGGTCGGCCCACCTGGACTCGGCACACGCTAGCCACTGCGTTGGTGCAGAAGAGCATAAGACATCGACGAACGAGTCCAGAGCAAAGTGCCATAACCCTTACTTATTCGTCAGTCTAATGACGAACGGAGGTAAGAAACCGATTCCCGACGCTGATCGCTAAAAGTATCAGAACGGGCTGCGGGGTCACCATAGGGTTGCGGACGGTCCATTCCAGCCGCACTGTCCCAAGAACGAATGATCCTGTCACGAAGGGCTTTGTCAGCATTCGGATGAAAGAAGACATGTTCATGCACACTGTTCATTTCGAATCGTTCAAAAATGACACCAAGCATCGCCACACCGGTGGACTCGTTCAGCAACGCTTCGACCGCGCCCGGCCAGTCTTGGTCATCCTCTTCGAGAGTGCGGTCATTCTCATCCCGAGAGGCTACAAGATCCTCGAACCGACCCAAAAGCGCGGCCAACTGGCTTGCTTCGAGTTCGATAGCGCTGGCCAGCTCTCCGTATGTCCAATTGCCGTTATTCTTCAGAGCGAGCTGGTACTGCAGTACCTTGTCTTCGGGCGCCGCGTCGTGCACACCCCACTGAATGGCATCGACGAGTGCGAAATCACCGGTAAGTGCGCGATCGTCATTATCGACATTGACCAGGGACTGTGCAGCACCAAACTGATTCCCAGGCGTAATCAGACGAGTCCAGCGCATGACAATGAGGTTCTCCCCATCGTGATGGTGGTGGGGGAATACATCGATCCGGCCAATTGGAAGTGATAAATGAAAGCCTTCCTCAACCGGCGGAACCTCAATCGCATGGCTAAACCGATCTACTTGCCAGGCTCCCCAGAGCGCAATTCCCAACTTGTCCAGGTTGATCACTGAAGCGCCTCTTCTGCAGGTTTCGACTTGACTTCAGCAACGATCTTACGAGCCTCGTTGACGATCGACTGCAACACTAAAATCAGCCCGTCTTCATCATTCAGCCAAAACTCTTCAGAATAGGGCTTATAGTCGGATTTTTGTAGATTAGATATTTGACTCGCGGCAACATTTTTGAGTCGAGTCGCAACATCATTTCCATAGCCCTTAATCTTTATATCCTCGCCATCAATACCTTTGATTGCGATGGGTTGTCCGGGGAATACAAACACACTTCCTCCTTCACGCAGCGTCACAGGAATCTGTAAGTTGCCTCCGTCAGATAGACCGAATCCCAGGGTTCGCGAGTGAATGACGTTGCGCCCGGTCAGCTTCTTCGTACCAGACAGCTCAATCGAATCGACACTGTTCAAAACGTTCGCCTGCGGCGTCAACGATCCCGTATATGCATCATGTAAAATTTCGTTGGCGGTGGAACCAGTTACTTTCCGTAGAACGAACTCCAAGAACCCCGCAACAGGACGGGTCAAAGAACTGAGCGGGAGCCTTTTCGACCCCGCATACGTCCTTGGTGTAACTTCCAGCCTGTCGAGCTCTTGCTCAGAGGGCCAGTCTTCATCCCTCGTAAATTGATCATTTCGGTTCAAGGACTGCGAATCAATGTTGAGAACACCACGATCGCTACTCCTCAGCCACCGTGCGCTATCCAGGCTGTATCGCAACGATTCAACTGCGCAAAACGAAAACGCTACCTCTTGACCGTCATGCACGCCCTTGGTTCGCGAGTGAACAGTTAGTTCACGCCTGTAAACCTGTTCGGGTTCCTCGAATTCGCCTTCCACGCTGTCTGAAGCAGGAGAGCCGATGCGCACAAATAGTCCGGACGCCGAATCGACGGGCATCAGCTTCCTCCATTTGATTTCCGAATCCCCAAACGGATCACCATGAGATCCAGTCTGAAATGGTATGAACCATTTTCCCGGCGGAATTATTGCCTCACGGTCGTAATATGGCCCCGTCCCAGTCTGCAAGGCTGAGCGAGACTGAGCCGATCCCTCACGATGATTTGCTCCGGAGCCAACGCTAAGTTTGATATCAACCTTCTGAGCCGGAACTCGACTTTCGTTGATCACGAGCACCCCTCGCCAAAACTTGCTGTCATCATCTTCAACAGTTTCCGCGACCCAAGCATAGACCTGCTCAGCCCGATGACGTTCGCGTTCTCTGTCAGCGGTTTTCAGCTCTTCCTGAAAGATATCTTTCGAGGCGTCGATTTGCTTGCTGGTAGCAGCCATCGACGCGGCGATTTGCTCTTGAGTCGCTATTTTCGCCTGGTTTCCCTGCTGGATGGCAAACAGAACTGTGGCGACCAAAGCACCAGCAGTCAGGATGGGCGCGAGCAGCCCGCCGAATGTATCGCCTATCTCGCCTGTTCCGCTCTTGTCTGCCGCGCCAACATGATCCATGAAGCCTGGCATTGGGAAATTCAGAATGACAATCACCGCGTACACCAACGCACCCAGAGTCAGGAACATAACAGGTGTCACGATGACGATTGCAAGCACTTTAATCCAGAGCGGACCTTGGCGCCACAAATTGCCATTCGCTTTCAACATGGCCGAATTGTCATTTTTAGTATCCGGAGCACCAGGCTGCCCGCCTCCTGAACGGGTATCTCCCGCTCCTGAGCCATCGCCGCTTGAACCATGAACGCCTTGCGACCCATCAGTCGAAACACTTCCCGACATTCTTCCTCTTTCCGGTACTAGCCTGGTCGCCCTACAGCGAACGTCGTATTCGATTCAGTTACAGATGTGATTGTATGTCGGTTTACACTTTTTAATACATAACAACGTCTGCATACGGCAACAATTTGGCAACTTTTTCGTTCACCGCCAGCGTGGGCGGACGACCACTTCCGCCTACGCTTAGCCGACCATGGACCCTATCCGAATGTTTGGATCTCGCTCATTCGGCCTCGGATGTGTCACTTGCAGAAGGCTTAGCACCCGGGAAATTGCTGACCTGCGAGGACGCTCCCGGCTAGCGCCCGTGCAGAAGACGAATAGCGCAGATGAAACCGGGGAACTGCCAGACTCAGCGAGCGCCCAATCCGGTGCCGCGGATGCGTCAAGACCGCCTGTGGGCGTCGGCGCATAGTCGACCGCCTCGGCTCGGCCGTCCGCGCGACAGGGAACGAGAGTCGCCGACAGCCCGTGGGCAGGCCCAAGGTCGACATGCGATTCAACAGCTGAATATGCCTCCAATCGCGGGTGAGCGCGATCGGATGTCATCTGCTCAGATCCGGTCGACGTGAAGCTGTACGTGGGCATGCGTGGTGGTCTATGGGGCGCTGGCGACTGCCAATATCTAGGAATGAAAGGGCTGAGCGAAGGACTCACGATATTGACCGATACAAATCAGCCGGTCTGCTGAGGGATGACCAGCACCCCAGCCTCGCCTTCAGACTGCCGACGAGTCCGCACGATCCGTTAAGCACCGTCGCCTCAGCATTGCTGGACCACCTAGCCCAATAATCGCACCGTATGAACACGGCCCACTTGCATGGGCCCTGCGGCCAGTCGGCGACTCACCGGATTACGATCCTTCGGTCACAAGGCGAAGTAATAGTCCCGAATATAGTGGGACATCAGTTTCCGACGTTCGTTAAGAAACTGAGAATAGCTGTCAGCGGTTGTATTTCGCAGGGACTTCGGCACAGCATTCTCTGTAAACGAGTCCTCGAGTTCGCACGACGTCGCTATCTCTCCGAGAGAAAGGTTCCCCGTACTGATCTGTCTGTCAACACGTTCAACGTAGACAGCGGGTTCAGAATCTTGAATCGCAATGTTGACTGGGGTTTCGGTGATCGCGAAGTTTGCGATCTGGTTGTATTGATTTCTGTCCGTTACTCCAGACATGATGAGGTAGTTCTTCGGAACGAGGTGGTGGATATCTCCACTTTCCTCAGTCATCTGGCGCACTGTGATGTGCTTGGACAGGAACCCTTTGGCGTTCTTCTGTATCTGCGCCGCTCTGAACGTGTTGAAATACGGGCTGCGCGTGCTCGTCGTGATCATGTTCGACGGCAGCTCCACATTCCAGAATCCATCCGTGAGTTGGCCGCGTTCGATCTCGTTCAGGACTCCGGCCGCGCCCATCTCTGCGATCTTTCTGATGTCGGCCTCGAAGCGAGTCTCGAACGAACCCGAATACCTGCCAGTGAGCATCGACATGGCAAACCAACGTCGAACAATCGACTTGATTTCTCCATCGCTCAAATTCCCCTCTGATTTAAGCTGGATAAAGAGCGCGTAGGCGAAATTGAGAGCATTCTTCGAACTGATCATCTTTGCAGCAATGAAGCCGGATGACTTGATGGTGAGTAGGAACTGCTGATAGTTGTACTGGTTGACGATTTCGAGCAGCACTCTCTCGAGTGTTTCAAACGACTGTCGGGCAAGTTGATCGCTGAAGGAGCGTGTATCGAAATCTCGGCCCGACAAGAGGCTGACCAGCGACGACATCCGGCCGCGTCCGAATCCGCGTAATCCGGCGACTCGGATCACGTCGGTGTAGTCAGGGTCGTAGAGATCAGAAGTGTCGTTGCGCAACCACGCGATTCTGTCCAGATATCCAGAAGCGGCAAATGCCTTATCGTTCTGTGAGATGTCGGAATATGCATGAGGGTGTTTGGCCAGGTGGCAGAAGTAGTCAATCAGTTTCCGCAGATTCGAACCGTACTCTCCGTGACTGGAAATCTTACTCATCGCGAAGTCTGCACCGGAGAGAGTGACACCCTTCGAGTTGATGCGGATAAATATCTCGGTGACCGTGTTGATGTCGAGATCATCGGCGAGGGTGATTATGCCGACTTGTGCATTATGAATTCCGGCCAGTTTCTCAAACGATCGGACAATTGCGGTCTCGTCCGCGTCCGGATTGCTGGAGAGGTACCGATTGATCGACCCGAAGGTGGTCCCGGATGAACTCATGAAATCGGAGATGTCCGACACCCACGCGTCATCTCGATCGAGAAACGGAGTCAGCGTCTCGAATTTCTCAGTCTGCGGGTTGAAAGCTATCTTGATGCGCTTCTTCGCGTAGTTCTTGTCCACGACTTCGTGACCAACAAGAGCAGCCGTCATTGCAGTGATTCGCTGCTGCCCGTCAATGAGGATCTGCTTGAATCCGGATGTCGTACCGTCCTTCAGTCCCACGTCTTGACTCTGCCACGTGATGAGATAGCCGACCGGGTAGCCATTGTAGAGAGAATCGAGCAAGTCCCTGACTTTCGTCGATGACCAGACAAACGGCCGCTGCAATTCTGGAATCGCGATCTGTCCACTTTTGACCCACGTGAGAAGCGTGTCGACCTGTTCCTGCCGCACCGTGTATTTGGCCACGTTCGATCCTTCTTTCATCGGAAATTTGCGAGTTTCGCACCTCACTCACACTACAACAGACGCCGTATCTCGAATCCTCGCAATGCGAAACTATCGATCATCGACATGGGATACGAGGGAACCACCGGCCCGCGAACGAACCATTTGAAACGTCCTCCTCTGTGTCCCGTGGCGGATAGGTACTCGGAGCTATCAAGAGCACAGCTAGGACTGAAAGCGGAGGCTTCACCTCTATGTCAGTGCCGACGTCTATTGTTGTTTCAAGTACTTCACAAAGGAGACACCGATGACTGTTCGTTCCATTGAGCCGACACCTGTTCGAACCTTGGTCAGTCCTGCCCACAACATCGATGACCCCAGCACCCTTCCGCCGTCTGCGTTCACCGGAACGGGAACAGCAGGTTTGTCCGAGGTCGTCAAAGCAACGCCGCGAAAGTCCGATCATTTCATCAATATTGTGGCTTCAAGGGCCGCCAGTGAGGTCAATCCTCACCTATGGGCATGGCAGGCGGAAGCCCTAGACGCGTGGCATCAAGCAGGATGCCGCGGCGTTGTCGAAGCGGTTACCGGAGCTGGTAAGACCATGATCGGGATCACTGCGGCGTTCGAAGCATTCCGCCAAGGGATCAAGGTGCTTGTACTGGTACCGACGGCGGAGTTGCAGACCCAGTGGCAACAGCGATTGATGGAAACTTTGCCCCAAGCGGATGTTGGGACCCTAGGGAACGGCCGAACTGATTCACTCAGCTCGTGCGACATATTGGTGGCGATCATCAACTCAGCAACCCGAGGAGCGTTGCTGAGTGAACAGTCTCACGGCATGCTCATTGCCGACGAGTGCCATCGCTATGCGGCGAAGACTTTTGCACAAGCTCTGCAATCGGAGTTCAACTATCGTCTTGGTCTGACTGCAACCTACCAGCGACCGGACAATGCCAATTCGGATGTCCTTGACCCGTATTTCGGCGGAGTGGTCTTCCACATGTGGTACGACAGAGCTCTGCGCGATGGCGTGATTGCCCAGTTCGACATTGCTTTCGTCGGGGTGACGTTGACTGACTCGGAGCGCGGTGAGTATCAGGTTGCAAGCTCTACAGTGAGTAAGCTCGGCATGTCCCTGAAGAACAAGCTGGACCTGCAGTACGCCCCGTTCGACCAGTTCATGAGCTCCGTTCAGACTTTGGCCGGAAGAAAGCACGACCGATCGCCTATCGTGTTTATGGCCCGGAAATATCTTGAAGCAGTCGTGAAGCGACAGCGTGTTCTTACCAATGCAAAGAACAAGATGAAGGTGCTCGACGGCATTGCACCAGTCATCGCCGATTCAAAGGGGACCCTTGTCTTCTCTCAAACAGTCGATTCGTCGACGCAAGCCGCACAACTTCTTCAACGTGCAGGCATCGAGACTAAGGCCGTGTCGTCGGAGTCGAAACCACACGAGAGACGTGGCGCAATGCAGTTGTTTGCAAATGGCATTGCCAAAGTGCTCTGCGCTCCCCGCATTCTCGACGAAGGAATCGATGTTCCGGACTCCGATCTGGCCGTCGTCCTCTCAGGTAGCAAGCAACCTCGTCAGACTATCCAGCGTCTCGGCCGAATCATCCGACGCAAGAAAAACGGAGGCCACGGTCGTTTTTTGGTGCTCTATGCGGTCAACACAATTGAAGATGAAAAGCGCAACAAAGAACAACAGTTCGGCGCGATTCTTCCCTCAGCCCGGCGCATAGCCGATTTCAATGAGACGCAGATTCGCGAACTGAGGAAGTTCCTGCGGGCACCGGCACCAGAACTGCCAAATGCACCGGCTCAACCGGGTGGCGGACCAAGCGAGTTGACTGGGAAGACTCCAGCGTCGGAACTCGACGGCGCCCCACATATTCTGCCGCCTTCCGACGAAGACACCGGCTCGACCTTTGGGCCTGATTCGCCCGATGTCGGACCACAGTCCTTTGTCCTACTCAAGGACGTCGATGAAGATGATGAACCACGCGAGTTGCTTCGAAATGTCCCTGATCCAGATGACCTTGTCCGCCTCTACCTATACCAAATCGGCCAATTCCCATTGCTCACTGCAGCCGAAGAGGTTGAGGTCGCGAAACGCATCGAGGCAGGGCTGTATGCGAGTCACTTACTTGCTCTCGGCCGCTATTCGACACGACGAGAGCGCCATGACCTCGAGTGGGTTCGAGCAGACGGTCAGGCGGCTCTTGACCAGATGGTTTCTTCAAATCTACGACTCGTCGTTTCCATAGCCAAAAAGTACATCAGCGGAAAGCTCTCGTTCCTCGACTTGATTCAAGAAGGCAACCTCGGCTTGGTCAAAGCAGTCCAGAAGTTCGATTTCTCTAGGGGGATCAAATTCTCTACATACGCGACATGGTGGGTTCGCCAAGGAATCGACCGAGGCATCGGGGACTTCACAAATACAATACGCATCCCTATCCACCTTGGTGAGAAGTTCCCCGAATACTGGTCCTGCACAAAAGATGAGGCATCGCTCAAAGCTTGCGAACACGACCATTCGAAGGTCGAAGAAGCGCTCAGAATGCAACCGGTCTCGCTTGAGAGCTATCTCGATCTGCAGTGGGACGGGCACTACGCGGAGAGCCAGAAATCGTTCGATGATCGTATCGCCACGCCTGAGGTGTTCACCGACGATCCCGAGACCAGAATCATCGACGCCGAGTACTTAGAGGCGGTGAATTCAGTCATCGACAGTCTTCCTGGCCGTGACGCCGAAATCGTTCGCCGCAGGTTCGGGTGGTTCAACGGCGAACTCCAGACTCTCGACGCCATCGGTAAGCCGTTCAATTTGACTCGTGAACGGATCCGCCAGATAGAGAAGCAATCCCTCGCGCGTCTACATGACTTGATCGAAGGTCACAGTTTTTTCAACGGTGGCAGGGCGGCCTTGTCACAACGGTCCGAACGATAGGCAATCGTATGTTCTCAAGTATGAATACTCAGATCGACGTTACTTTTGATTTTCGCGACGACGTCCCAGCGGGAAAGGACCCTGACCTGTATAGCTCTACTCTTCACGAGTATCACCGAACACTCTGGAGCAAGCAATTGCCCTCAGGGCAAATGTTCACACTCGCATCGGGCGAGAATACATATCTTCAGCACGAATCAAGTCTCGGACGATTCGTTTTCTCCAGCGACGCAATCACTACAAGACTCCGTGGCCGGGCTTCGAAAGTCGCAAATACCGTTCCTCCCGAATCACTGCCGCCTGATCTGGGTTACACGATCGGCAGCGCGATCATCTTTCCGGGCAATCGCGTTGATGGAGCTTCCACAATCAACGGTGCACGAGGGTTCCATCCGCGGATCTCCGATCGCTTCGATCTGACTCTCGAATGCATCCGGCGTCACTATCACGGTGAAATCAGCCCGATAGGTCCGACATTGAATCGATATGCGGACTTTTTCGCGCTGTTCTCGAGCTTTCCGCAGTACGTCGAGTTTTTCCTTCTCCAAGATCTTTGGGACAGCCGGGCATCGCGGATCAAGTTTCTCCATCATTTCGACGACTTCTCGACTCCGGCTGTCCCGAAAACTCCTGGTGACCTCATCGACTACCTGCAGGCGAACAACGAATTCATTGAAGCGAGAAACAGTCGGATCGTCCAAAGTCTGGAATAGTCGCTCACTCCTCGACGCGCTCAACCTTGCCAACGAGGAACACGTAAGACAGCACGCCCACGGTGGTGATTGCGGCCATGTAGACGAATGCGGATGCGAAGTCGATGTCGGTGACAAGGAAGCCGATCACGATCGGAGTGCGATGATGTAGCGCATCCGAATGGGCGCGCGGCCTTGTGCTCAGCGATGCCACCGTCGTCTTCGACATCATGGGTTTTCTGAGCCAAAGTTTTAATGATTGAGGCATAGTTCGAACGCTCAAGGCTTGAGATACCTCAGTCTCCGTCAGCCCGCTACCAGTCTTCTCTGGCGGCGGGCCGTTCAGCTCTCGTTCTCGAGAGCCAGATATTACTGCCCGACGAACTCACGAATCGCTGGCAGTTCACGACGTGACTGCGAGAGCCCCATGCGATGGGCGGCAGCGAGGCGGCGCAGGTCGCGGGTGCCGTTGTCGACCGGCATACGCTCCGGTGCGAACACGTGGGCCTTCCCCTCCGCTTCGAGAGCGAAGATGCGGTCGCGCGTTTCGTTGTAACGCGCCCACCGAGTCAGCAACGCCTCCCCCAGCGCCGGATACCGGCGAAAGATTTGGCGGTAGACCGCAGGAAAACGCTGTGGGACTTTCCGATACGAGCGCTCCTGGGTGAGCACGATGACGAACTTCTCGAAGCCCTCGCGCTGTGCCTGACTCAGCGCGATTCCACCGTCCTCGCCCATCGCCCCGTCAACATAGACATGACCGTCAAGATGGACTGGCGGCATGAGGACAGGCATCGTCGAAGATGCACGCACCCGAACCATGAGGTCCTCGATGAGAGGAGTGTCTTTCTTTGACCACACCACCTCGTCGCCGGACTCCGCGTCGAACGCGATGATCCGCATGTCCCCGGTGCTCGACTGGAACGTTTCCCAGTCGAAGGGCAGCGCCTGCTCGGGGCCGCCCGCCTGCTGATAGATGTACTCGGCGTTGAACATCCCCTGCCCGCGAGCGAAGGAGCGCAGACCACCGAACTGCTCGTCCGCGGCGAAGTCGACGAACGAACGACGGGCTCGACGGGCGTCACCGGACAGATAATTCACCGCGTTCGAGGCCCCGGCGCTGATGCCAGCGACCCAGTCGAAGGCAAGGCCAGCCTCGAGCAGTTTGATGACCATGCCACTCGTAAGGGACGCCCGCATTCCTCCGCCCTCGAAAATGAGTGCGGTGTCGCTGATGCGCGCCGTTCCTGTCGTGTGGTCTGTGTCCGTCATGTCGATCATCCTAGCGAGTGCCACTCAGCTCGCAGTACACCGCCGTCACTCCCCGGCTATGGGAACAAACCAGCCACATAGTGCAGGCCGCCTTGAACTACCCCAGCCCTTCCCAGACCATCCGCTGTCGCAGCGCCGGTGCCAGCACCATCGCAGCAATGACGCTGCCGACGAGCAGCACCCAGGCCCCGAAGTACGTGAACAGCTTAAGCTCGGGCGCCAGCGGCGGACCGAAATCCGCGGCCATGAGAATGACTCCGCCGAGGATCAATGCCGTGGACACAATCACTTGGATGAACTGTTCGACCGTGGACTTCAGCAGACCTTTGATCATCGAAATGTTCAGGCCGCTGGTGCCGACGTCGAGGGTACCGTCCTGGAGGTGGCCGGCGATACGTGAGAGCTGCCCGGGAAGTTCTGCGATCTGCGGACCTACCGCGGCCGCGTAGAGTGCTGTCTCCTGCAGATCGACTCCCAGCCCTCCGACCTCACGCAGAAGGCTGCGTCCGTTCTGCGTCACGAGAGCGAGCAAGTTGAGCTCGGGGTTGAGCTTCGTGATCGACCCCTCGAGCGTGCTGATCGCACGGAAGGCAGTGGCGACCGAAGCAGGCATGGGGAAACCGAAGTCGACGACGAAGTCGATGAGCTCCCCGAACAGCGCCGCCGAAGTCGAGCCCGGCAGACCGTCACCGTACTTGAGCAGGATCTGTCCGATCTCGCGTTGCAGCTCACGAAGGTTGACGTCACTCGGTGTTCCGAGGAGGTCAAGGATTGCGGCCGTCGCCGCTTGCGAATTCTGCGAATCGAAGGCCATGAGCAGCAGGGCGATCGCCCGACGGTCACGTTTGTCGATACGACCGACGGCCCCGAAGTCGACGAGTCCGGCCCTCCCTGCGGGTGAGATGACAATGTTGCCTGGGTGTAAGTCGGCGTGGAAGATGCCCTTGCCCAGCACCTGCCGGACGACCATGAGGAAGAGGTCCTGGGCGATCTCGTTTCTGGCCAGCTCCGAAAGATTCTCGACAACCTCTGTGGCGTGTGAGAGCGGAACACCCTCGATGAGGTCCATGACGATGACGAACTCACCGGAGTACTCCTTGTACACCCGTGGAATGCGCACCATGGAGTCCGTCCCCGAGGTGGATCGGCCCGTCTCATCGGCTGTGCGCAGCGCTTCGATGTGTGCCAGCTCCCCGCGGTAGTCGAGCTCACTTTGCAGGGAATCGACGAAGCTGCGAGCGAGTTTTCCGATGCCGACCTTGCTGGCCCACTCGGTCGAGCGTTCAAGCCGCTCGGCCAGGCTGAGGACGATATCGCAGTCGGCTCGGACCTGTTTGCGGATCTTGGGTCTTTGCACCTTGACGGCGACAATCCGGCCCTCCCACGTCACTGCCCGGTGGACTTGGGCAACCGAGGCAGCAGCGAAGGGGACCTCATCGAACTCTTCGAACACCTCGGCAACGGGCTTGCCCCACTGGGCCTCCAGCTGGCCTTTGACCTCGCTGAAGGGAACTGGCGGCACACCAGCCTGCAAGGTAGAGAACTCTTCGACGAATTCGTGCGGGATCATGTCTCCACGAGTGGCGATGAACTGACCGAGCTTGATGAAGGTGACACCGGCCGCAGCCAGCGCGTCACGGGTCGTCGACGCGATCTCTCGCAAGGACACGCGCAGGGTCGGGATCCGTGGTTTGAGGTAGCGGGCGAGTCCGAACCGGATGAGGATCTTCTGGATCTGGGCCAGACGATTGAGCCTGCGATACCAGGTGGGGATCTTCGGCGCCGATCGCAGCAGCGAGGTCAGAGATCCCGTCGGGAGGACGAGCTCGATGGCCAAGAGCACGAACATCTGGATGACGATGAACCAGGCGAACAGCAGGAGGAAGACCATGATGGCCGGGAAGCTCATGTCGAGGGTCGGATATTGCCCGCCCTCGGCAATGCCCAGAAGACGATAGGCCTGGAGGGTGATCGGCCAGATCGAGAGCCCCATGGCGAGGGAGACGATGGTGTTGCGAGCCGCACCCGTGCCGGTGAGCATCATTCGCCGGACAAGGAAGCCAACGATGAGTGCGCTGAGGACGCCTAGCCCGATGGAGTAGAGGATTGTCACCCGTCAAGCCCTTCTGTCGTTCGATCAGATGCGTCATTGTGAGGCGTGGTTAACCGTATTCGACGCGCCGAGTTTCGACGCTGTCACCAGCCTAGTAGATCAGGGACGCCTGAGATTGAGAGTTTGCGGTGCATCGGGACGAGTGGCCTGCCCACAACGCATCAACTCTCTATGACGACAGACAGCAATTTCAGGAACCATCTATTCCCGTCCAAACTCCAGAAGACGTCCAGAGGCTATGTTTAACGGCAGCCGCATCAACTTCACCGTCAGCAACAGCACGAGTAGCACGAAACAAGTCACGAGTGTCAATCACAAGTCCGCCCAGAGAGGCAAAATGAGCGATCACCTTTTCAGGATCGGTGAATGTTGGGCCCCGGCTCTCAGGTGCGACGTCCTTATTGCCGTTCACGATGTGCCAAAGCTTGTCCGGTTCTCGTTGAAATTCCAATGCAAACTGAGTGGCCGGGTTCATCGCAACCTGGTTTACCTCTGAAGACTTAGCGCCTCGTGTGTAGCCCTTCACCTCGACCAGACATATCCAATCCGGTCGGGACGAATCCCTAACTCTCAGATCCTCCAACTTCGCACCGCTTGTGGTCGAATCGCGGTCCTCCGCATCCAGACCAAGGACCTCCAGCGCCGACATCACCGCAGCCACCAGTTGTTCGCCGTTCTCAGTCAAGAGCCGCCACTCACCCTGCTCAGCCAGCGCCTTCTCTCGTTCGACCTGCCCTTCCGCCTCAGTAAGCTCTGCATCAAACCGAGCTACAACGTCGTCGCGCTCTTGCTTAAGTGCCTCAACTCGCTTGTACGCCGATCGCAGTGCGCTCGGCGCCCACCCGGCCCCATCTCGCCAACTGGTGCCCGGTGGAAAATGCTCCGCGTCCTCGATCTGCAAAACCGAGATTAATTCCAGCAGCCACAGTTCCGGGTTAAGAGTCTCACGAGGAAGACTGACAATGTGGCGCACTTCGTCCTTGGCGGACGAGTTCCAGAAAGCGAGCACAAATTGCTCCTCCCCAACGGTCAAGAGCGGAAATCCCGGATAAAGGTCGGCCGAGTTTAGCACGGCCCAAGAGCGGAAGCTACTTTGAAATCTGATCCAATAGTCTTTTTCTCCGTCCACAATAACGGGTGCGACAGTTTTACGTACGAGCCGGGTAATTGAGTTCGGGGCGTCTTGCCAAACGGCAAGTTCCGCTGCATGGGTTTTCCGTGCTCTCTGTTCCGCCCCGAGGCTAGTCGCGCCAAAAGACAGAGCGTGACGGATGCGATTGGCCTCGACTTCCGGGGCATAAGTGACGAGCAAGTCCCAATCACTGGCATGGACGTCATTGTTGAGCGAATGGGCGGCACTGGTAATTCTCAAATGCGAGGGTGCATAAACCTTCATTCTTTCGAACACGTCATCCGGGACATCCTCAAAGAGGATGCGCGGTCGTGGCTTCACGTTGATCATAGTCAAACTATATCCATGAACGGCGTATCGCCGGATTATTCGGTTTTGCTATTCCACCGCGCATCATCGGGATGAAACCAAGCTCCTGACAATCAGTTGTGTTTGTCAAGGAGCCCCACGCATAAGGTGACGTGATCCTCGTCTAAAAGCAGCGCGCTCCTCTTACCCGATCTTCGTCATCGCCCCACAGACCCTGCCTTAACTAGCGGTGCGTTTGCGGTTCGGTAAATCCTGACTCGTGAGCCAGTTTGTGACGTTCAGACCACTCGAGGCGTAACCAGTGAAACGATCACACATTCGTTTTATCGTGCATCGGATACCAGCTCTGCGCTGGCCGCCCCAACTCACTCCGGCCGGTGCTCAGCCATGGCCTTCTCGAAGAGCTGTGTTCCGAGCTCGTCGTAGTTCGCGTCCTTGGGGTACCACTGATCGAGATCAGCGAAGTCGCCCTTGTCCTCGTAACCGAGCTCGGTCACGCTCTTCTGCCAGTCAGCCCCTGCGGTCTTCAACGTTGACGGCGCGTCGGGAACGCCTGCCTTCTTCGCCGTCTTATCAGATAGCGTCTTGGCATACTTCGCCATCTGCTTCTGCACGTCATCGTCGAAGGGCTCAACCGATCCGTCGTTGGCCTTCGCCTGTCCGACGGCCATCGCCTTGGCACCGATGACGACCTCCATCATGGTGGAAAATGTCGTCGACATCGAGTCGAACACGATCTGTTGATAGGCCACCGGCAGCTCTGAGTACTTCTTCCCGGCTGTGATGGCACCGGCAGAGCGTGCGATTCCCGCATCGGAGGCGACTCCGATATTCGGGGCGACCTCGAACGTGCCGGCCTCAACGTTCGGGGCGAGCTGCCCGAGATCGCAGTCCACGGTGCCGCGCTGCAGCGCCTCATAGGTCTCCGGGAACGACAGCGACACCGGAGTGGCCCCAAGATCGGTGACCTGCTTACCGGCGGCGGCCGAACCGACACGCAGCTGCTTGCCCTTCCAATCATCAAGGGACGTCATCGGCTTCGAGCACATTGTGGAATACCCACCAGCGGCGAGCATCGGGATGAGGGGAACGAGGTTCTTGTCCTCGAACTCGGCGAGCACTTCGGGTGTCTCCCAGGCGGCTTGGACTCCGGCGGCATTCGCGGCCAGATCACTGGCGACCGGCGAGGACGGCAGAGTCGACATGGCTGTGCCGAGCGCATCGAAGGCCGGGTATTCGGCCGGGGTATAGGACGGCAGCGTGAACGCGAGATCGACTCGCCCGTCAGCCAACGCATCATCGACTTCGGCATAGCTGGCGATCGCCTGACCCCAGACGATGTCGACGGTGATCTTCCCGCCCGAGCGCTCCTCGATCGCCTTCTTCACATCGAGCCCGTTGGGCGCAAGGATCGACTTCTCCGACATCGCCGAAGGCTGGAACTTCAGGGTCACCGGGTCGAGATCGGACAGAGCCTCATCGATCTCATCCTGTGATGCATCAACGGCGAAGCCCTCCCCTGCTGAGGCGTCCGAGTCTGAGCTGCTGCCACCGACAGATCCGGCGCATCCGGCCAGGAGCGACAGCGACGCGAGCGTCGCGATGGCGGTGAGAGGGCGGGCTGACGCCGACCGAATGCGATTCATGGGACCCCTTTGAACAATGACTGAGAGTTTCCTTAGATCATAGATCTGAATGAGTCCACCCTGTTATGACTCCCCTCACACAGTGCGGAAGCCACGCGACGGCGCGGGCGACGAAAGGGCAAAGCCACCTCGGCGAGGGTCATCCGGTGGCCATGCCCCCGCTGGTGCGTTCGATGAGATCGGGCAGCCATTCGGTCATGCCGGGGACGGCGACCATGAGGACGAGGAAAACCACGGCCACGGGCAGGAACCACAGGAGTGAGATGAAGATGTCGCGCAGCGTGATGGTGTGCCCGAGGTTGACGGCCTTGTCCTTGACGATGCTGTGGATGATGTAGGGAATGATGCCGACCGGCGGGGTGACCATGCCGAACTCGCCGAGCAGGACAACGAATACACCGAACCAGAGTGGGCTGACCCCCATCGTCTCCAGCGTCGGCAGCAGGATCGGAATGGTCAGCAGCATCATGGACATGGTGTCGAAGAACATGCCCATGATGATGTAGAGGACGATGAGCACGAGCAGGAAGCCCACCCGCGAGAGCCCGAGGTCGGTGATGAATCCGGTGAGGATGGGGGCAAGCCCCGTGATCGCGAGCAGGCTGGTGAGCATCGTCGCACCGATCATGATGAAGAAGATCGCCGAGGTGGCCGACACCGTGGCCATGGCCGAGTCCGCGATCTTTCGCCAGGGATGGTCGCCCCGTTTCTCCCACAGGCACAGCAGAACGGAGCACAGCGCGGCGGCGGCTCCGGCCTCGGTGGGGGTGAAGATGCCGGAGAACATGCCGCCGAAGAGGACGACGAGGATGACGAGGAAGCCCCAGACTCCGCCGAGTGAGGTCAGCCGTTGGTGCCAGGTAGGTGTCGTGCGGTCGGCGGTGTCGATGCCGCGGCCGACGAGTTTCGGGGCGATAACACCGATGGCGAAGATGAAGACGGCGAAGCACAGCGCCAGCAGAATTCCGGGCAGAGCACCCGCCATAAGTGCCGGGCCCACGGGCACCGAGGCGATGCCGGCATAGATGACCATGAGGATCGACGGTGGGATGAGGTTGCCGGTCATTCCCGACACCATGATCGTCCCGACGGCCATGCGTTTGTCGTAGCCGGCCTTGAGCATCTCGGGAATGCCGGCTCGGCCGAGGGCGTAGGTCATGCCGATCGTCGACCCGGTGACCGCGGAGAGTCCGGCGCCTGCGAAGGTCGTGCCGATGCCGATGCCGCCGGGCAGCCAGGAGAACCAGTGGTCGGCCACGCGGTAGATCTTGCCGGAGAGTCCGGATTGGGTGAGCAGCATGCCCATGAAGATGAACATCGGCAGCACGCTCAGCGTCCAGTCCGAGACCGCGCTGAACGGTGCCGTCGAGAGGATATTCATGGTCGCGGGGATGCCGCTAACCGCGTAGACGCCGACGATGGAGGGCACAGACAAGGCGATGGCGACAGGTACCGACAGAAACAGCAGCACCAGCATCATGGCGATGCACCAGGCGCCGCCGATCGCCGCCGAGGGACTGGTGAAGAGGCCGACCAGGCAGATGGCGACAAGGCCGAAGCCGATAGTCAGAGCGAGGTAGCCGGGCGGTCTCCGGCGGGAACCCGAGGGCAGCAGTTGAGGGCTGTTCTGCGTGCTGCCGTCCGGAGTCGGGCCGGTTGCGGAGGTATCAGTATTTGCGTTCACAGGTCGTTTCCGTCGGCGGCTCGTCAGTAGGTTCTGGTGTCGGCATCGTGCTCGGCCGGTTGCCCCGTGGCACGGTCGACCTCGGGTTCGCCGGCGCGGGCAATGAGGATGGCGTCGAGGACGTAAAGCGTGGCCAGGAGGATGAAAACGATCGGGACGAGGAAGTAGACCGGCCAGGTGATGATGTCGGAGACGTCAGCGGTCGAGCCGATCGCCATGTTCTCGAGTGCCTTCATGAGACCGAACCAGGCGAAGGCGAGGGAGACGAGTGCGCCGAGGATGCAGGCGAAGACTGTGAACACCGAGGCGGTGGCTGGCCGTGCCCGGTCGATGGCCATGGTGACGGTGATGTGTTCCTTCTGCAACTGTGCGGCCGGGATGCCCAGCAATGCCACGATCGGCAGGTACCAATACTCGACGATCTCGTTGGTGCCGTAGATCGGGGCGTCGAAGAGGGAACGCGTGAGCGCGTGGATGACGATGTGGAGCATCATGATGATGATCGCCGCTGCCGTGGTGATCGTCAGGCACTTGTTGAGGACTGTGGTGAATGCCAGCATCACACATCACCTGCAACTTCCACCGCACGAAGCGCATCCAACAGATCCTCGACCTCCGACGTCGAGCGCAGACCATCGGGGATCATCGCGGTGACTCTGCGTGCCCCTGCTTCGTCGAGGACGATCGGGTCGATGCCGGCCACTTGAGAGTAGCGACGGGCGCTTCGCGGCAGAAGGGCAACGCCCAGTCCGTTGGAGACGAGCGACTGGATCGCACCCGGGTTATCAGTGATGTGTCGTGTGCGTGGTTCGAAGCCGGCACGCCGGCAGAGACGCTCGGCGGTGGAGCGGCAGCGCACACAGCCCATGATCCACGGCAGGTCCGCGACATCGCTGAGGTGAGTGATCTGTCCAGCACGGTTCCATCGTTCGGGGACCAGCAGGTCAAGATGATCGACCCCAAGGTCGACCGTGTCGTGAGCAGGCAGCCGCGGTGCCTCCTCATCTTCGTGATGGAACAGGAAGGCGACGTCGATCTCGCCTGCTTCAAGCAGGGTCATGGCTTCGGGCGGTTCTGTTTCGGCAACCTCGTAGGAGTGGTGCTGGACGGAATCGGCGCCCGTACCGGAGGATGATGCGAGACTTCCCAAGGCTGCTGCCAAGGGGCCGACGACGAAGCTGGGGAATCCTGCCAGTCGGACATTGCGTCCGCCGAGGCCGAACGCTCTGGCCAGGTCGCCTCTTAAACCCGTCACCGAGGTGGCTATTTCGTTCGCGCGGATGCGTGTCAGTTGGCCTGCGGTGGTCAGCACGATGCCGCGAGAGGTGCGTTCGAAGAGTCTGACGCCGAGGTCTTTCTCGAGCGCGTTCATGTGTTGGGACAGTGCCGGTTGTGACCAGCCGAGTTCGCGTGCGGCAGCACCGATGCTGCCTGCCTCGGCGATCGCGCCGAAGATCAGCAGACGTTTCGGTTCTCCGACATCGAGCGCCTGCTCAAACACATTTGCCATAAGCCCAGGTTATGTCATGGCAGAGGCAACTGGGCCTACCGGGAGTTCCTGGTTCGGACGAGACTGGGGAAGGCACCGTTATACGAGCACGAGGAGATGGACTATGCGCAGGATCGGCCTGTTGGGTGGAATGAGCTGGCACTCGAGCACTGAGTACTACACGAAGATCAACTCAGCTGTGACTGAGCGACTCGGCGGGCATCACTCTGCCCGGATCCTCCTCGATTCCACGGACTTCGCCGATATCCGCGACATGCAGGTCGCCGAAGACTGGACGGGCATGGATGCCTCCCTGACCTCAACGGCACAGCGACTCGTCGATGGCGGCGCCGAAGCGGTGGCAATTGCGACGAACCTCATGCACAAGTGCGCACCTGCCGTTGAGACCGCGGTCGATGCACCCCTGATTCACATCGTCGATGCGATTGCGACGGTGGCCAAGCGTCAGGGCCATTCGACTCTGGCGGTGCTCGGCACGAAGTGGACGATGCTCGACGGCTTCTACACCGAACGGCTCGAGGCAGAGGGCATCCGCACTCTCGTCCCCGACGAGGAGACCTGTACTGAGATCGACCAGATCATCTTCGACGAGCTCACTCAGGGTGTCTTCACCGATGCCTCCCGTGCCCGCTATGTCGAGATCATGAGGGATCTCAAGGCCCGCGGCGCCGATGCGGTGGCACTGTCCTGCACGGAGATCGGGTTGCTGGTTCCACCAGAGACCGCTCCCCTGCCGGCCATCGACTCTGTGGATGCGCATGTGGCAGCAATTGTGGAGTGGATGCTGGCTGAGGAGCGTGCGGTGACCCAATTTTGCAGTTTCTGTCTCCCGTGGCGCTGACTGCTGGAATCCGGGGACCTTGTGCCAACAATTCTGCGTCAATGCCGGGTCGTGGTCTTGCTGCGATCAGCCGAATCACTAACCTAAGTGGCACAAACGGAGCTGAGATGGATTGGGGCAACAACGTCCACCTCTACGGGCTGTTCACAAGTAGGAAGCTGTTCAAAAGCTGGAGCTTCCCCGAAAGCCACCAGAACCTCGGGATGTGATGTAAGTGTTCAAGACTCCATCACAATCTAAGGTCCCTAATACGCAAGTTTGCCCCGCTCTCCCTCGATATCACGCCGCCTGGACGAGCTCGGACTCACACTTATCGGCAAGCACCTGATTGTGTTATGCCTGATCACCGACGTCAACGCAAGCTGCGCCGAGAGCGGGCACCAGGGACAGGTCCGCACCACACAGATCCGCTGATCGGACTGACCACAGCGACACTGGCAGTTCGCATCTGAACGTTCACCCACCCCGACGGCAACAGGCGTTGGTCGCAATCTCCGCTCAGGGTCTGCGTGAGCCGGTCAAAGCAATCCCCTACCGCACGCCTGTGGGTATTGAAGTTCGTCGTCTTCAACCACATAAGCATCCACGTGATCGCTAAGAAACTCGCCAATTTTTGGAACACAATGTGTAAGGGCGTGCTTAATCTCGGTCGCAACATCTTCATCGTCGATGTGACCAAGTTCGATGATGTGACCACGATCAGGGTCGATGAACACTGTTGTGTTCCATCGTGGCTTCGACAGATGAACGACATTGTCGAACCCAGCAACAGGCCAGTACGGCTACTCCATTTCATTCCCGGCCTTGTTGCCCACAGGCTGTCTCACTGACTGGAAAGTCAACCAAATGGCCACCGGGCCGAACATTGGCCCCACCGTAATTAATGCCTTCGACGGATAAGAAGCCCGCGACCCAAGTGAACCCGGATTCGTTCACGATCATGGATCACTTCCGTGATGCGCACATCAGAACGAAACTCGATAAGGCGAGGGAAGCCTTGAAAATCGAGTTCCATGGGTGCCGGTCCCAGGCGGTGATGACTTGCACGGGATCAGGAAAACGATCCGGACACCCGAAAGGCTCCTGTCTAAAAAACAGAAGCATCGACGCAATGGCGTCTTCGCTACCGATAGCCATGCCACCGATGGTGTTTTCGCAATTCCACCAAAACAACGTCAATGGATACGTGACCGCGCCGGCGAAGGGCAAGACGGTCATGGTCCGGTCGACTGACAACCTGGCCAACACGGTCCCTGGTGAGTTGAAGGAGTAGCGGAGTCTGCGAGCAACGCTTCAACATAGTCGTGCCGATATTCTGGCGCGTATCGATCACCCAGAACGCAGAACGAGCCACCGGAAGCGATTAACAGCCAACTCGGGCATTCGCGGGGTGTCGCGTAGTGGTACCTCAGCCGCAACAACCTTCTCATCAGGGCCCGGATCCATGCCGGTGGACTGGGCTCAAGCGCCCACACCTCGTTTATCAAGCGCCCCAAAAATCTGTAGACATCAGAGAAATATCGAGAACTAGAGCCTTCTATGCCTCTATCATAGGATCGAAACTTCAAATTAGACAGAAGGTAGTCCACCGTGGCCTTTTCAGATTGGTTCAAGATCCCAGAGTCTGACGCAACTGATCCACTTAGACGGCCCCGTCGGAGCAAGGCTGAACGCGATGAGAGAAAACTGTTCCAATCGCTGCCAGTTTTTCCATGGGATTTATCGATGTCTGACCTTAACCAGCAACACAGCCAAATCGTTCAAAATTTCCCCGACGCCCATTCGCAGGAACGACTAGTGCAAGGAGATTTTTTCGAAAGATGCTCCACTCTCTATCAAGAAGCCGACGTAGATGTGTTCGCGCCACTGAGCGGTTCCCTTCTAGCCAGGCCAATGGATTTTGTTGAACCAAGTCTTGATAATTCGTCGTTTGCAACGATCGAACATCAGCTACTTCAACAACATGAAACAAACTCAGTAACCGATTGGCCACTACTTTTGCTTGATGGTCACTCGAAATCAGCCAACAGTCCTATCGGGATTACAAATTTTCGCCCGTCCGGTCACAAAGACCAGTATTCAATAACGGGGGAGAATGTTCCATTAACTGGCTCACGTTCAATAGTTCTTGTAAAATTGATTGCAGTTGAAGGAAGACGCGGACCAAGCCTAATCCTGCAATGCATTCATAGCTTAGACTACAATAGCTACTTCTCCGCCGTTTATCGCAGACTCCCCGGGCAAAATCTGCCAAACGCCATCTACTTCTTTGATATTCTAGATCACATTTTCTACAACTTCAGGATTCCGAATCTAGATTTCGAGTCATGGTCCATCGCTTACGACGATTTTGACTACCTTACACGACAAACCAATCTTTTAAACGACTCTGAACTTCCGGAATGGAAAGATAGAGAATCTCGTTTTGCAGAGACGCTAAAAGCAGCAATACCCGATACCCAAACCCCGGGTACACGTCTGCTTTTTGAACAGGTGATGACAGACTTCAGTGCCCCACCAAGGAACTCTCCGACACTGCCAACACCTCGACTTATCAAGAATCCACGAGACGCCGAATTATATGCAGCGCAAATAATGACTGCGCTTGGTTTCACCAATGCAGTCGCAACAAAGGCAGGAATCGACGGTGGAGTCGACGTAGAATCACTTGAAGCTGTTGCGCAAGTCAAGCTCGAAGGACGGCCGACCACAAGTGAGCAACTTCAGCGGCTATATGGAATTTCCGCACATAGAGATGTACTGCCACTTTTTTTCTCTCTAAACGGATACACTTCTCACGCACTACAGTGGGCTGGAGAGACAGGAATGGCCCTCTTCGAATTTGACTACGATGGGACGATCGCGTCTCGATCTACCCTCGCTGATCGGCTCTTGGGCAACGGTACACGTTAGTACGCTTTCGCATTCCCAGACCATTTACCACTTCAACGATGAGCCTGACCACCGTCCTCTCAAGTAGCACCGACGATTCTGGGGGCCGGAGGCTCTACTCATCTCGCCTAGATAAGGGCGATGACTACGGGATTGCCGACCGAGGCGAATGCGTTGACGATGAGGGCGACGTCGAAGACTTTGGACTTCACGACTCCAAAACGAATCCAGGATAGGTCTTCTACAACTCTTGTATAGAAGGGCCTTCCGGTAGCGGACGTGTAACGAAGTGATAAGGCTGGCTGTCGCCGAAGTGATGAGATTCAGTGTCCACGATGCACCGAGATCCCACAGCACCACTGGCGGTTTCCGATAGAGTTCAAATGGCCTCTTGCTCCCGCGCTCAAAAGTACGGTCGCTTATTGCTGTCGGTCGAGCGCCTTCCGCTCAGCACCAGCTGCGCAATCCCACGAGTGCCGAGCTCTTCGAGACAACTCAGGTGCAGGCCGATCTGCATCTCACAGGTGCTGTCCACCCGGGCTTCTGGGTGCAAACACTGGGAAAGCGCACGATATCGACAGCCTTGAACGCAGGCGGACCCACGTGTAGACCCGGCTCCCCATGGTCCGTAGGGACGTGCGCAACGAGGTCGTAGTTCGAGGTCAGCAACCAAACATCAGGCGTTCGACAAAGCGGCGCCGTGGCGCGCGGGAAGAGTCCTGATACATTAGTGCTAATTGTAGTTACCCAGCAAACACCGGCGCCACCGGATGCTACTTCCATACAGTGTCTGCAAGCAACGTGCAGAATGGCTCGAACCACCCACAGACACTGAGCCTTATCGACCGAAGAGCCGACTTTATTGGTCAGGCAAACGATATACCCTGGCCGAGCAGCAAAATGCTTAACGGCATCACCACCGCTGCCTAGGACGGCCATTTGGATGCGGCAGACCAGAGTGCCACGTCTAACTGACGCAACGGTTCCAAATCAAAATTGACTTCTCGCTGGTCCTCCACCGCCTCTGCCTTCGCCACTGCGGCACTCAGCGCTGAACGAACTTCTTCGTCCCGCATCAACTCACGGTAGACAACCCAGTCTTTGGCTCTGTCACCATGCCGATGGATTCCCAGCAATTTGCAGACGACACGATCGCGGACAGGAAACAGGTCTGGCCGCTTTCGAGCTGCAATCTTGCTTGCTGTCACCCACGGGTTGGAACTCTTTGTATCCGCCTTGGCCAGCAGCGACTTGACCAAGTCGTAGAATGCCTCCATAGATGGAAAGCTCTGCGCAACAGTATCCTCAAGTGCGCAAGCAGCAAGAGCTTCCAACGCGCCGTGAATTTTGCTTTGGATTGCGTTGTCTTCGAGTATTCGCCGAACTGCAAGCACGGGAATGTCCACAGACAACGTGGTAACTGCCAGCAGATCGGTGTCGGTTATCTCACCGGCCGCATTGGGCTTAAGGCCAGCAAACGTGGCGCCGGCATAATTCGTATCAACGTCGTAATACTTCCGAACCCGCTCAGGTGTCAGATCGTTATTGAGCACGTGTAAACACTGCTTCTTAGCGAAATCTAGGGTGTCTGAGCTGACCGTGGGGAAGGCACTGCCGCTGTTAACCATTCACTACTCTTTTTCTTGAGGGTCGCGGCGAAGCCGAGGAGCTAGATCTTCAAACAACAGGACGTCTGGCGTACGATTGGCAACTTGGTACCACTCTTCACCATCGGCAAAATTGGTCATCGCTTTGTTTGCCAGGGGTTGCATGGCTTGCTGAAGCAGAGCTTCCAAATCACGAATCAAGTCTTTGGTATCGAGGTTCTCAACTCCGCTGTACGTCTGTGCGACAGTTTCTACACCATCGTCACCGATGACACCTTCGTGGTCAGGAGAATCGAAGGTGAACCAGGAAAATCTGTTCCACAGTTGGGAATGCTCGTCATTGAGATGGTCCCGGATTCGACTTCCGATTCCATTATTTCCAACTGCCAGACCGACGTAATAGACGTTGATATCGTTATAGAGAATGTAGACGCCTCGAGCTCGCCGGAAGTCAACGATACGGAGACTTCCCGAGTTCAGTCCCTGCCGACCTAAGAGCCGCCAGGGCCGCGCCTTCCAATCGACTAGCTCTTCTTCCCAGAACAGCCCGTACGCACCGATAATCATTGACTCTTCTCTCCTTTGAGTTGCCTACTGCCCAGACGCATCTTGGCTCAAGACTAGCCGAACCAGCAGATGCAGCTGGCGTGACTACCTGAGAATTCTCAGTTCTCTAATCACCCGAAACTACGACAGGGAGTGCGTTGACCGACGGGTCGGAGCAAACCTCACCCAAGCACCAGTCGACGGGACGAATCCGACAGACCGGCAGCCGCCTCGGCGAGCAGGGACTGCTCCGAATCCGCACCCGCACGAACGTACCGTCCGGTGAACGCATCCAAGGTCCCCGAGGACAATGCCAGCGCCAGGTCGGTGACCTGCTGCGGGCTGGTCCAATCGTCTTCACCGCGGAAGTCATGGACGGGCATGGACTTCGTCATCGACGTCTCCACGACTCCCGGCGCCATCTCGAAGATCCGCAGACCCAGATCATGGCCGAAGTGGACGACGGAGTCGGCGATGCGGAACAGGGACGCCTTCGATGCCGAATACACGGCATAGGCGGGAGTGCCCTGGGCACCGGATCCCGAGTTGAGGTCGATGATGCGGCTGGGACGACCGGTCGCCTCGGCATTGTCCATGAGCACCGGGGCGAAGGCGTTGACCATGAGGGCGACGCCGAGGACGTTGGCGTCGACTACGCCCTTGATGCTCTCCGGCTCGGCCTCCCACAGCGGACCTTCGGTGGATTCGATGCGGCCGGCATTGTTGACCAGCACCTGGAGTCTGCGTCCGGTCTCGCTTGCGAGTTCGTGCACGGAGTTCTTCAGCTCGGCGACCGAGGCGGCATCGTCGGCGGTGAGGCCGAATCCGGTCACCGTTCCCCCGGTGCTGCCGATGATCTCGGCGGCCGCAGTCTCGGCACGATCCGCCGAGGTGGCCGTGATGACCACGTGATAGCCGGCGTGTGCGAACGCTTCGGACAGATAACGGCCGATGCCGCGGGCTCCCCCAGTGACGATCGCGATTGTCTCGGACGGCACGGCGGAGGCTTCACCAGCCGTCGAATCATTGGGCAGCTTGGTTCCGTAGGGCAGCTTCTCGGACATGGTCTAGGCTCCTCTCAGCTTCGTACTTCGGCACCGTGGCGATCGGCTGCCAACTGCGTCGCGGCCTCACGCATCGCCGAGGCGTCATCGGCCTTGAGCGTGCGGTCTGCCGCTCGGAAGGTCAGGCGGAAGGCCAGGGACTTCTTGCCCTCGGGCAGCTGGTCACCGGTGTAGAGGTCGAAGGTCTCGAGAAGCTCAAGTTCCTCCCCCGCACCTTCGCGCAGCGTCGCCGCCAGAGTCTGCGTGGGCAGTGACTCGTCGACGATGAGGGCGACGTCCTGACGCGAGACTGGGTAGGTTGACAGGGCACCATCCCAGGTCCGCAGATCATCCTGTGCCAGTAGGGCGTCGAGATCAATCTCGAAGGCCACGGTCCGCGCGGGCAGTCCCAGGTTCTCGCACACCTTCGGGTGCAGCTCACCGGCATGACCGAGAGTCTGACCGTCGGCGAGGAGGAACTTCGCCGCCCGACCCGGGTGCCAGGGGGCAACCTGGTCCGCGTCGACGGTGACCTCGATGCCGTTGGTACGGGCGATACGACGAACAGTGTCGATGACGTCGGCGGCCTCGGCCTTACGGCCCTTGCCCCAGACTCCGGGGAATTCCGCATTGCCGGAGATGATGCCCGCGTAGTGGTACGGCTGGGCGGGAACCGAGGCGTAGACCTCCTCGAGTTCGGCATCAGTCGGGTGGTAGCCGGGCAGGTGCCGTGGCCCAGGACCTGCGGGCAGTCCCGCCGAGGTGGAGACGAGTCCGGCTTCGAACAGCGCGACATCCTTGGCTCCGCGACCGAAGTTGCGTGCCACCAGTTCGACCAGGGTCGAGAGCAGGTTGGTGCGCATCAGCGGCAGGTCTTCGGACATCGGGTTTGCCAGGCGGATGTGCTTGCGGCGCACATCGTCGGCTTCGAGACGCAGCTGATCATCACGCTTATCGGACGTGAACGGGTAGGACAGCACCTCCGTGAAGCCATCGGCGGCGAGCAGGTTGGAGATCCGGCGCCGCGCACGCTGTGCTTCGGTCAGTCCCTGGCCGGCGCGAGCGGCCGGCTGGATCGACGGAATCCGATCATAGCCACCTGTGCGGGCGACTTCCTCGATGAGGTCGACGTCTGCGGTGATGTCCGAACGCCAGGAGGGCACGGTCACGGCCAGACGATCCTTGCCGATGACCTCGATGACTGCACCGATGCCTTCGAGCAGCCCGGTCACCTCGGCGGTGGTGTAGTCGACGCCGACGAGGGAGTCGACGCGCTTGACCGGAAGCTCGATGACGGTGGGTTCGGGAGCCTGTCCGACCTGTGTCGTCGCCGGGCTGAGTGTGCCGCCGGCGAGTTCGACGAGCAGGTCAGCGCAGCGGCGTGCCGCCACCGGTCCGAGCAACGGGTCGACTCCACGTTCGAAGCGACGCGAGGCCTCGGAGGACAGCTTGTGCCTCCGTGCGGTCCTGGCGATCGAGATCGGATCGAAGTGAGCGGACTCGATGACGACGGCAGTGGTCTCAGCGTTGACCTCGACCGCTGCTCCGCCCATGACACCGGCGAGGCCGATGATCTTGCCGCTGGTAGTGCCTGAACCCTGTCCACCGCGGTCGGTGATGAGGAGGTCCTCGGCATCCAGGGTGCGTTCGACATCGTCGAGGGTCGTGAACTTCTCCCCCGCCTGCGCACGACGCACGACGATCTCCTCGCCCAGCAGCGCCGTGTCATAGGCGTGCAGGGGCTGACCGAGTTCGAGCATGACGTAGTTCGTGACATCAACGGTGAGGCTGATGGGGCGCATGCCTGCGGCGATGAGTCGGCGCTGCATCCAGAACGGGGTTGTCGCTGCCGGGTCGAGCCCGGTGACCTGCATGGCGGTGAACTGGTC
Organism: Brevibacterium sp. BDJS002; assembly: GCF_028201555.1. NCBI lineage: Bacteria > Bacillati > Actinomycetota > Actinomycetes > Micrococcales > Brevibacteriaceae > Brevibacterium > Brevibacterium sp. BDJS002. Next base: position 2,715,229 of record NZ_CP116392.1, read on the forward strand.
GCAGCCGACGTTGCCGTCGATGGGGTTGGAGTCCTCGATGACGACAGGGAACCCGTCATCGGTGGGGGCGTTGACCTCGGCGACGGTGGGGCTGCCGATGTCGGTGAAGGACTGGCCCTTCATCTGCGCGTACTCGCGGGCGATGCCGCGCATCGACAGCTGGTAACCACGGTCAGGGGTGACGTTGACGTCGAGGGTGACCTGGTCGAGGCCGAGCAGCTTGATCGCGTCATCGCCGGGCTCACCCGTCAGACCAAGATCCGACAAAACGATGATGCCGTCGTGGTCCTCACCCAGGCCGAGTTCCTTGGCCGAGCAGATCATGCCATCGGACTTGTGGCCGTAGGTCTTGCGCGCAGCGATCTGGAAATCACCGGGCAGGACGGCTCCGGGCAGGCAGGCGACGATGAGGTCGCCGACGACGAAGTTGTGGGCACCGCAGATGATGCCGCGGCTGGGACGTTCCTCGCCGGGCTGCGGGTCCTTCGGATCATCGGCATCTTCGTTGTGTGCGGGGCCGACGTCGACACGGCACCAGTTGACGGTCTTGCCGTTCGAGTGCTCTTCCTTGACAAGTTCGAGGACGCGTCCGACGACGAGGGGCCCGGTGATCTCGGGGCCGAAGAAGTCCTCTTCCTCGAGTCCGACCGCGGCGAATTCCGCGGCCAGGGCATGGGGATCCGTATCGGCCGGGAGATCGACGTAGTCGGCCAGCCAGTTCAGTGGGACGCGCATATCAAGCCTTCATTCCGAAACGTGCCGAGAAGCGCACATCGCCCTCGACCATGTCATGCATATCGTTGATTCCTTCGCGCAGCATCAGGGTGCGCTCGATGCCCATACCGAAGGCGAAGCCCTGGTAGACGTCGGGGTCGATGCCCGCGGCCTTGAGCACATTGGGGTGGACCATGCCGCAGCCGCCCCATTCGATCCAGCCGGGCCCGCCGACCTTGTTGGGGAACCAGAAGTCCATTTCCGCGCTCGGTTCGGTGAACGGGAAGAAGCTGGGGCGCAGGCGGGTCTTCGACTCGGGGCCGAACATTTCGCGGGCGAAGCCGTCGAGGGTGCCCTGCAGGTTGGCCATGGTCAGGCCCTTGTCGATGGCGATGCCCTCGATCTGGTGGAAGACCGGCGTGTGAGTGGCATCGAGTTCATCGGTGCGGAAGGTCTTGCCCGGGCACACGATGTAGAGCGGGACACCGCGCTGCAGCAGCGAACGCGACTGCACCGGTGAGGTGTGGGTGCGCAGGACGAGGCCGGCCTCAGGAGGGTCGACGAAGAAGGTGTCCTGCATCTGGCGAGCAGGATGGTCGGGTCCGAAGTTGAGGGAATCGAAGTTCAGCCACTCCGATTCGATCTCGGGACCTTCGGCAACTTCCCAGCCGAGGCCGATGAAGTAGTCGGCGGCCTGTTCCTGGATGAGGGAGAGCGGATGGCGAGCGCCGAGGCGGTTGCGATCTGTGGGCAGAGTGACGTCGATGGACTCTTCGATGAGAACGGCTGCGTCGCGCTCGGCTTCCAGCTCGGCCTGACGGGCGTCGAGGGCCTTCTTGACCTGGCCGCGGGACTTGCCGACGATCTTGCCGGCGGCGGCCTTATCGGCCTTGTCGAGTCCGCCGATGGCCCGGTTGGCCAGCGCCAGCGGGGCCTTGTCGCCCGTGAACTCGATCTTCGCGGCCTTGAGATCGTCGAGGGTGCGTGCGTCCGCGAATGCCCTCAGTGCCGCGTCAACGGCCGCATTCACGGCCGACTCGTCCAATGGGTCGAGCTGGTCAGTCATCAATGTCCTTCATCTGCGTAATCTGCATCTTCTGCGTACTTCAATGCCGTTTGTCTGCTGCGCTCAAGTCTATCGCCTGTGATTCCGTGCTCGACCACTCGTCCGGATCGTGTCCTGGCACCCCTGTGGCTCCCACCCTCGCCGAGGCGGCTCCACCGGATCCCTGTCCGTGCCCACATCTGTGAGCTGAGTCATCGAGGCCCCACTCCAAAAGATGTAGTGTCGAAACATGACGACTCAGCGAGCTTCCGATGTCATGGTCAAGGCCCTGGAGAACGAGGGAGTCGAACGCATCTTCGGCATCCCCGGTGAGGAGAATATCGACTTCATCGATTCTCTGCGCCAGTCCTCCATCGAATTCGTCCTCACCCGCCACGAACAAGCCGCCGCCTTCATGGCCGCGACCTACGGGCGGCTGACGGGCAAACCAGGCGTGTGTCTGACCACCCTGGGCCCGGGTGCACTCAACTTGGCGACCGGGGCCGCCTACGCCCACCTCGGCGGCATGCCGGTGATCATGATCACCGGGCAGAAGGGGATCCGCACGTCCGAGCAGGCGCGCTTCCAGATCGTCAATACCGTGGCGACGATGAAGCCGCTGACGAAAGACAGCCGTCAGATCACTTCGCCGAGGATGATCCCCACCATGATCAGGGAGGCCTTCCGCGTCGCCCAGTCCGAACGGCCGGGTCCTGTGCACCTGGAACTCCCGGAGGACATCGCCGCGATGCCACTGGAGCAGAGCGAACTCGTGCAACCGCACACCAATGGACGCGCCACGGCCAGCGACGATGCCATCGATGCCGCCGCCCAGGTGATCCGGACCGCGAAGCGACCGCTGCTCATGCTCGGCGCCGATGCCTCACGTTCGGACGCCAGCGAGGCTCTGTCGAGATTCGTCTCCCGGGTGCGCATCCCCTACTTCACCACGCAGATGGGCAAGGGATCCGTGTCCGGGTCCTCCGATCTGTACATGGGCACGGCGGCCCTGACCAGCCGGGACTACGTCCACGACGCAATCGAGAAGGCCGACGTCATCGTCACCATCGGCCACGATACGACCGAGAAGCCACCGTTTACGATGGATGAGAACGGACCGACTGTCGTCCACGTCGGCTACCGGGCAGCCGTCGTCGAGCAGGTCTACTTCCCGCAGGTTGAGACCATCGGTGACCTCGGGCCCAGCCTCGACCGTCTCGCCGTGGAACTCGTCGGACACGTGCCCAATGCCGGAGCACTGTTGCCGATGCGGGCAGGAATTCTGGAGAAGATCGAAGAACGGTCGAACGATGAGCGCTTCATCCCGCAGCGCATCGTGTCCGAGGTGCGCAAGGTCATGCCCGTTGACGGGGTCGTCGCCCTCGACAACGGCATGTACAAGATCTGGTTCGCCCGAAACTACCGGACCACGAGGGCCAATACACTCCTCCTCGACAATGCACTTGCCACCATGGGGGCCGGCCTCCCCTCGGCCATGGCAGCGAAGCTGACCTACCCGGAACGCCGGGTCATGGCAGTCGTCGGAGACGGCGGGTTCATGATGAACAGCCAGGAGATGGAGACCGCGGTGCGACTGGGCCTCGACCTCGTCGTACTCGTCCTCGAAGACAGCTCCTACGGCATGATCCGGTGGAAGCAGGCTGTCGACGGCATGCCCGACTATGGGCTGACCTTCGGCAACCCCGAATTCGTCGCCTACGCCGAGTCCTACGGGGCCACCGGGCACCGGCTGGAAAATGTCGACGACATGCATGACGTCCTCGAGTCCGCCTTTGCCGCCGGCGGAGTCCACCTCGTGGTCGTACCCGTGGACTATTCGGAGAACGAGCGAGTGCTCATCGATGAGTTGGGTGAGCGAGCGACTCAGGCGCTGGACGCACAGTAGGGCTGACTTCAGAGTCCGGCTGAACCTGCCGCACTATCCAACTGACCTTGCGGCGCTGTTTGCCGCTCTGCCTGCCAAGACGGCGCAGATGACTACGAGCACCCATCCGACTACGGACAGGATGTGGCCAGTTGTTGTGGCATCCGATATCTCGGCGACGAACAGCGCTACTGCATGGCAGATGCTGATGGCGGCCATGGCAATGAGATAGGGCCTGCCCGCGCGCTGCCCTGCCTTCCACGACGCATCGGATGCGCGCGTGTACCTCGTCCGGATCCCGATCACAGAGTTCCTGCCGATCGCCTGTCTGCGCTGTGCGACGATCATCAAGACGCTGACCGCCGTCACGATCAGGTAGCCCATCATCGGCGGGTAGAACATCGGTGCTGCTCCCTCCTGCTCTCCTTACGGATCCGTTGGACCAGCCGCGTCGGCGGTCATTCGACTCTGATGCCGAGTTCGTGAGCGAAGAGATCGGCGAAGAGCATCAGTTGTGTTTCGTCGATGGTGGCTCCGCGCAATGAGTGGACTCCGGAGATCTTGTGCGGCTGCAGGCCCCGCAGGTCCACATTGCCCAATGTTGAGCCTTCGCACTGGAGCACTCCGACAGTGGAGCCGGGGAAGGACATTCGGTTGACCTTGGCTCGGTCGAGGTCGATCTCGTCGATGACGCAGTCGCGAAATTCGACGTCGGTGAGTTTGGCTCCGCGTAAATTGAGGTAGGAGATGCGGCAGTTGTTGAAGGTCGTCTTCTCCCACACGCTGTCATGGAAGACTCCAGCGCCGATCCGTGTTCCAGAGATCTCGGTATGGATGAAACTTCCCCGTGGCATCGTCCATGTATCGGCGCGGGAGTCTTCGATCGTCGAGCCCGAGAAACGTGCACCGGTGAGATCCGCTGGCTCCTCGGCTGCCCCGAAGTTCATGCGGGACAGCGAGCAGTCCAGGTACGTGGCCTGGGTGGAATCCACCCCGGCGAGGTCAAGATCCGTGAACTCCATGCCCTCTAGAAACTCTTCCGGACCGATATCACCGAGGTAGCCAGGCGTCAGGTTCGTCAGCTTGATCTTGGGTTCGCGAGGAGCTTCAGTCGTCATAGGCTCACCGTATCGGGTTCCGGTGACACACATGCCGTCGGGCACACCCGACTTCCTAGTGCCTACTTCCAGCTGCATACTACCGAGCCGTCTTCACGTTGTTTCGCATGTTTCGCCGTCGTTCAACGTTGAGCCAGGCTTTCCTTGTTGCCTCGGCGGGAAAAGCTGGCTTCGCGTTGAACGAGCGGCCGCGCAGTGCGAATGCTTGCGATGGTCAGCCTATAGTTCCTGGGGAGCTCGCGACGCGTGCTTTGATTCTGAGGAACACATCAGCGGTGAAGAGATCTTGCCACCGGAGGCGAAATACGGAATATCCGAGGTTTCGCAGCTTGTACTCACGTTGACGTTCGAGCTCGAGTTCTCGTCGCGGGTCTCGGCCCGGCAGATGGTAATTTCCAGCGCCGTCGAACTCTGCGACAGTTTTCGCTCGCCTATTTGCGAAATCGGTTCGCGCGACGAAGTTCCCGTTCTCATCGCGAATGGTCACCTGTGGTTCGAACCCAGGAATGGAGAACTCGACGAATCGCACAGCACAGATGGATTCGGCGATCGACTCGCGGCGACCATCAGCGAGCCCCAACACCCGATCGACCCGGCGTTGACGCGTCCGCACCGGGTGCGCTTCGCAGTACTCCCTAACCAGCGGCAAGGTCACCAGGGAAGTGTGGATAGCGGCGTCGATAACGGCGACCGCGAACGCAAGCGGATAGTCGCGAGCGATATCGGCCAAGGTGCGCAGCAACGTGGTCACACGTGCTCCGTCGATCTCGCATACTTCGGCTGGACCGTAGTCCCGGCGCCTCATCAGGAGGGTGTTCCGGCGGACTCCATGAGTCGGATGAACCACCTCGGCGACTATGGACTCATCGCGGTCGAAGTAAGGGATAGGCAGCCCATGCACGATGAGAGCGCTTCTGTGCGAAAGTGTTGCCCCTGGCGGAAGGTCGCCCACGTACGATCTGACGAGAATGCGCAGGTCCTCATCACGTTTCCTCATTCCCGCGGTCTCCACCGGGAGATGCGTGCGATCGGAACCAGCGATCAGTGCGATGTGCTCGTGAATCGGCGTCTGGCACTGTCGTTTCACGAGGTATCGGCCGGACCGCACCCGTCGGAGACAGCAGGCCAGGGCGTTGTCGATCTGGTGTGAAGACCAACCAGCAGCCGTGAGTTCTGCAGTGCTCAGACAGACGAACATGCCATCAGCATCTGCGATGACGACACTTACCGCAAGATGACACGACGCGCCTGTGGACAACAGACCACTCGCCATCACAGGCGGATCGATGACGCTCTGCCCACCATTCGAAACTGTCGTTCAACGCTGAAGGAGGTTTTCACTCCGAGGCAACGGGGAAAACCTGACCCAGCGTTGAACGAGAGGCAGTTGCCTCACATTCGCTGGTTACGTGCGCTCTCGTAGATGCACACGCTGGCGGCTGTGGCCAGGTTGAGGCTCTCCGCCTTGCCGTAGATCGGCACGGCGGCCGAGGCGTCGCAGAGTTCCAGGTCCTTCTCGCCCATCCCCCACGCCTCGTTGCCGAAGACCCACGTGGTGCGAGCCGTCAGGTCGAGACCGGAGTCCCAGGGGTGGTGGAGGTCATGGGCATCGTCGTTGGCGTCCGCGGCAAGGACCTGAAGTCCACGGGCACGGGCCAGTTCGGTCACCTCGGACAGTCCCACACCGGTGACCACGGGGACGTGGAACAGCGAGCCAGCTGTCGAACGCACGGTCTTGTCGTTGTAGATGTCGACACTCGAGTTGGTGAGCACCACGGCATCAGCACCGGCGGCATCGGCCAGGCGGATGATCGTGCCGGCGTTGCCGGGGTCACGGACCTGCGAGAGCACCACGATGAGCTGAGCTTCTTTGTCGATCACCGAGTCAAGGGCCACATCGAGGTGTTCACACACGGCGACGACACCTTGTGAGTTCACGGTCGTCGCCAGTTCGGCAAGCACCTCCGGGGTCACGATGTTCCAGTCGATCTGTGCGCCCTTGACGGTCTCGACGAATTCGGGATGAACCTCGGCCGCTTCCTCGGTGATGAAGAGGTCGACGACAGCACCCTTGGGATCGATGGTCGAGCCCATCCACTCCGGAACACCAGGATTGTGCCCGTCAAGGTCCTGCGAGACATGACGATCCAGCGCTTCTCGCACGGCCTGCGGCCCTTCGACGAGGAACTGCCCCGAGGTCTTGCGGCCGTGGCGCTTGAGCAGCTTGACGGCGTTCTTGATCCGTTTCGACTGTGTGGAGGAGATGACGTCTGGAAGCTTCATGGAGTTTGTCGACCCGCGTTCTGGAAGTGCTGGAAGTGCTGAGACAAATTCAACGGCCCCGAACCAAATAAGTTCGGGGCCGTTGAGAGTATGAGGACCGGCAGCTCAGGCTGCGGCGGTCTTCGCTGCGTTGACGTCAGCCGGAAGAGCTTCCTTGGCAACCTTGATCAGGTGCGCGAAAGTGGCTGAATCGTTGACGGCGAGCTCGGCGAGCATACGGCGGTCAACCTCGACGCCAGCGGCCTTGAGGCCCTGGATGAAGCGGTTGTACGTCATGCCGTTGGCGCGAGCACCAGCGTTGATGCGCTGGATCCACAGGCGACGGAAGTCACCCTTGCGGGCGCGACGGTCACGGTAGCTGTAGACCAGCGAGTGGATGACCTGTTCTTTGGCCTTGCGGTACAGGCGCGAGCGCTGTCCGCGGTAGCCGCTTGCCCGGTCAAGGATGACCCGGCGCTTCTTGTGAGCGTTGACCGCTCTCTTAACACGTGCCACGTGTTACTCCTTCAAAGTTGGTTCAACCGGCGGTGCCGGAGTCTGGTTCAAGCTGTGGGAACCACATCAGTGGCTGCCCGGGATGGAGACCCGAGAGGGTCTCACCTGCCCTTGAGCTTGCCCAGAAGCTTGCGGGCTTTGGCGCGATCTCCGCCGGTGAGGACCTGGTCCTCGGCAACGCGACGCTTACGGGCCGAGGACTTGCCCTCGAACTTGTGCTGGTTGTTCACGCCTTCACGCATGATCTTGCCAGTACCCGTCACACGCATGCGCTTCTTGGCGCTGCTGTTCGTCTTCTGCTTCGGCATCGAGCCGTTCTCCTTTGCATTTCGTTGTCGGTGGCGACCACCGGCAACTACTTCACACGCTGAAACCGTTCAGGCTCCAGCGAATCGGTACTTACTTCTCACGCGTCGGGCGCTGCTTGTTTCTCTGCAGCGACGCGATCGCGTCGGGACTTCACCTCGGCGACGTTGCCCTTGGCATCGGATGATGCCTTGCGGGCCTCGGCCTTGGCGTCGGACTTTGACTTATGTGGGGCAATGACCATCACCATGTTGCGTCCGTCGACCCGTGGTGAGGATTCGACGGTGCCCAGTTCCGACACATCTTCGGCCAGGCGGTTGAGCAGCTTGATGCCCATTTCGGGGCGAGACTGTTCACGACCGCGGAACATGATCATGACTTTGACCTTGTCGCCACCGGACAGGAAGCGGGTCACATGCCCCTTCTTCGTCTCGTAGTCGTGTTCATCGATCTTGAGACGGAAGCGGATCTCTTTCAGCGCAGTGTTCGCCTGGTTCTTGCGGGCTTCTCTGGCCTTCTGAGCAGATTCGTATTTGAATTTCCCGTAGTCCATGAGTTTGGCGACGGGAGGCTTCGCCTGCGGTGCAACCTCGACCAAGTCGAGATCTGCCTCGCGAGCGAGGTCGAGTGCCTTGCGAATGGCAACGATACCGACCTGTTCACCGTTGGGTCCGACCAACCGGACCTCGGGAACCCGAATCCGGTCATTGATGCGCGTCTCGCTGATGTGTTCACTCCTTTTTAGCTCAAATGATGTCGTGGCAATAGAAAAGGCTCCCATTGACCACATGCCAAGGGAGCCTGCACACACATCAGAGCACGGTATTGAAACCGCAGCACTTCAAGTGAATACACCTCGATCTGAAATCTTCTGTCTCAGGCTTGCACCTGGGCTGTCGATCATCAGATCATTGGACCCGATCGCTCTACGCGATCAAGGTGGGAGTCAGACCCCGCTTCGCACCACGACTTAGTGTACTACGCTTCATGACTCTTCGCACATCGAGGCCGAACGTGCAATCGACGCGTCGTTCATATGTCAAGCTAGTCCCATGAGTTCTGAAAATTCTGTACCCGCCGAGGCGGTTGCCGATGTCACGCGTGACATCGCCGAAGTACCAGCCATCGAGGTCATCACATCAGCAGCCGTGCACTTGATGTCCGCTGCCGCCGTCAAATGCGGACTGGCCGAAGACTCCCCCGAGGCTCCCGCAGCAGAGCTGCAGGACCTGGACGAGGCACGCAAGCTCATCACTGCGCTGGCCGGCCTGGTCACCGGCGCCGCCACCGTCATCGGCGACCACCATGCTCGCCCTCTGCGCGACGGCCTGCGCAGCCTCCAGCTGGCCTTCCGCGAAGCCTCGGCGATTCAGGATGAGCCAGGACAGGGTCCCGGCGAGAAGTACACAGGCCCTGTTCGCTGAGACACCCCACCGTGCGTGCCGACTCTTTCGTCGTGCGCCATGGCCCCAAGATATCCGCTGCGGCTCCCGACCACTGGTCGGGGGCCGCTTCTGTCATGTCAGTGCCGGGTGAGACCATCGTCCTATGTCTCCCGTAGAATTGCCGTACGTGAGTGCCAAGGAGTTGCAGGACTACTTCGGCACCACGTTCTACGAGCGCGGACGCAGCTACGCCAACAAGGGCATGGTCGGGCAGGCACGTTGGGACCCCGAGGACAATACTCTGCGGGCAGACGTCGCAGGCAGCGCGGCACAGGATTACACCAGCATCGTGCGGCTGAAGCGACACAGTCCCACGGCGAAATCATTCACCGTGCTCTCCTCGCAGTGCACATGCCCCGTGGGCGGAGACTGCAAACATGTGGTGGCTGCGCTCATGGCGGCATCGGTTCGGCAGGTGGCTCCATTCGGTTCGACGGCACTGCACGACCCGGACCAACGCAGTTCCCCCGACCCTCCCAGCTGGCAGACTGCCCGCAGCAGAACAGCTTCCCGCAGTGGGACGTCGTCACCTCGGCGTGCGGAGTCGGATTGGAAGTCGATCCTCTCCGGTTTCTCCTCCGACCGCGTCGATGCATCGGTGTGGGCCTCTGGCCCCGGCGGCACCCTGGCTGGGACTGCACCGACGCGGCTTGCGCTCGGCTTCGAGATCTCCGAACTGCGGCGCACTCGCTTCGGGAACTTCGAAGTGCACCCGATCACGCGCACGAAGCTGACCGGTTACACCGACCTCGTCGTCACTCTGCGTCCTCTGATGGAGGGGGCACGCCGCAACTGGATCAAGGGCAACGTGTCCTGGTCCAACATCGCCAACAACTCCACCACCCGCGCCTATGCGCGCGGTCAGGCGGCATGGTTCGCTCAGCTGTACGGGCTCTCTGCCATCAACTCGAATCGCCTTGTGACCAATGAGGACACTGTGGTCCTTGACTGGTTCGCCTCACCCTTGCTGTGGCATCTCTTCGATCAGGCGAGGACTTTGGGCATCGAACTTGTCGGCACCCGCCGCGAGCTCACGGTCCGCCTGGCTGACGAGGCCACCACGGAATGCGATGTGGTCGCGACGCCACAGGGGCTCGAGGTTCGCTCCCTGATCACCGTTGACGAAGAACCGTTCGACCAAGGGCTCAGCGGGCCGATCGACGATCATGGCTTCTACGGAATCTCGACCGCGGCAGGACTCGCCCTCGTCCTGGCACCTGCAGAGAAGACCACCGACCATGCGGTCGTTGAGATGCTGCGTCGTTGGGAACCGGTCACCATCTCGAAGGACCAGATGGATGACTTCTTCACAGGCTTCTATCCCAAGCTCGCCTATGCCACCACCGTCATCTCCTCTGACGATTCGGTGACCCTGCCCGTGCTCGTCCCTCCCGACCTCGCGCTCACCGTCACCTACGGAGATCATGGTGCACATCTGACGTGGGAGTGGCACTACCATCACCCGACTCATACGTTCCCGATCCGCCGAGGTTCAGCACCAGACCGCGACCGCAGCATTGAACACGAAGACACCGTGCTCGCGAATCTCAGCTCCACGGTTGCGGCAATCCCAGTCCCACTGACCCTCCCCAGTGCGTTGGGTCATGCAGGCACCGTGGACCTCGACGGTCTGCAGACGGCTGTCTTCGTCGACAAGCTCCTGCCCACCCTGAGCGACATCGACCATCTCGAGGTCCATGAGGTCGGCGATCGCCCGGACTATCGGGAAGTCACCGAAGCACCGTTGGTGTCGATGTCGACCGACGAGGCCGAAGACAGCGACTGGTTCGACATTCGCTTCCACATCATGATTGCCGGACAGAAGGTTCGCTTCGCCGACCTGTTCGTCGCCCTCGCACAGGGGGCAGAGATGATAGTCCTGCCCGATGGCGCGTACTTCTCCCTCGACGGGCCCTTCTTCGACAAGTTTCGTCGCATGCTCGCTGAATCGGATGTCATTGCGGATTGGCAGCCGGACTCACCTCGCCTCTCGCGCTATCACATGGATCTGTGGGCCGAATTCGACGAACTCGTCGACGACTCCACAGCGGCGGCCTCATGGCGACGTTCGGTCGAAGCGCTCAGCCACCTCGGCGAGATTCCGTCTCTCGACGTGCCGGAGGGAATCGAGGCCACACTGCGGCCCTACCAACAGGAAGGGTTCAGCTGGCTGGCCGCACTGTGGTCCAGCGGACTCGGCGGCATCCTGGCCGACGATATGGGTTTGGGTAAAACTCTGCAGGCACTGAGCCTGTTCACTCATATCAAGAACACGACGGCGAATGCCTCCCCCATTCTCGTCGTCGCACCCACATCGGTGATGTCGACGTGGCGTGCGGAGGCCGAGAAGTTCGCACCTGGTCTGCGAGTCACCACTATCTCGGCCACAGAGAAGAAGCGGAAGACCGCCTTGGCCTTGGAGATCGAGGATGCCGACCTCGTCATCACCTCCTATGCGATTCTGCGCCTCGACGCACAGGCCTTCCGATCGATCCAATGGGACACCTTCGTCCTCGACGAGGCGCAGTTCGTCAAGAACCGGACGGCCAAGGTCCACACTGCGGCGAAGGGAATCCAGGCGCGATTCCGCCTGGCCATCACGGGCACACCGATGGAGAACTCGCTGACCGACCTGTGGTCGCTGTACTCGATCACCTCACCGGGACTGCTGCCGGGCATCGAGAAGTTCCGTCGCGAGATCGTCTTACCCATCGAATCGGGCGAAAGTCCGGAGGGCATGGCGCTGCTGCGGCGGCGGATCAGACCGTTCATGAAACGGCGGAACAAGGAACTGGTCGCGGCCGACCTGCCGCCGAAGCAGGAACAGATCCTCAGCGTCGAACTCAGCTCCAAGCACCGGGATCTCTACAACACGGTCCTGCAGAAGGAGAGGAAGAAGCTCCTCGGCCTCATCAACGACATGGATCGCAACCGCTTCGCCATCTTCCGGTCACTGACACTGCTGCGGATGTTGGCCATCGACCCCTATCTCATCGATGAGAAGTACGAAGCGATCGGATCAAGCAAACTCAGCGCACTCTTCTCCCACCTCGACGACATCATCGCCGAGGGGCACCGCACCATCATCTTCAGCCAATTCACCTCGTTCCTGTCACGGGTCGGCGAACAGCTCGATCATCGCAACATCAACTACTGCTACTTAGACGGCTCCACCCGGAACCGAGGTGCGGTCATCGATGATTTCAGAGCTGGGGAGGCACCGGTCTTCCTGATCAGCCTCAAAGCCGGCGGATTCGGGCTGACGTTGACAGAGGCCGACTATGTTTTCCTGCTTGATCCCTGGTGGAATCCGGCGGTGGAAGCTCAGGCGGTTGATCGTGCGCACCGCATCGGGCAGACGAAGAACGTCATGGTCTATCGGATGGTGTCTGAGAAGACCATCGAGGAGAAGGTTCTAGCGCTGCAGGAGAGGAAGGCACAGCTCTTCGACTCCCTGGTCAATGAGGGCGAGGGCTTCTCCTCGACAATCACGAGTGAGGACATCCGCGGACTTCTTGACGGGTGAAGGGCTCCTCGTAGCGGCCGCTCACGCCAGCTCGGTGCCGTTTGCTGGCTCAGTGCCCGAGAGACGATACGACTCCGCGCATAAGCTCATCCTCGACGAGTTCGACTCCAGGGCCGAACTGCCCGAAGCGCAGTGCATTGATGAGGCCGACCAGCGCCGCCCAGACGGTCACAGAGCGCACGATCACCTGATCATCAGGCTCCAACCCCAGTTCCCGCAACCCTTCACGCAGTGGGTCCAAGGCGTGAGATGGCGGAAGCTCAGAGGAAGTCTGGACTGCCGAGGACTTTTCCAACAGATTCGTCAGCGTCACCATGATCCTGGTCCCGGGCACTACGGTCTCATCCCTTGGGGCCTGATAGTCCGGGATGGGTGTGCCGTAGATGAGCGCCCACCGATTGGGATGCCGGCGCGACCAGGCAAGCATCGTCACACCGACCGTGAGAACGGACTCGTCGCGTGTCAGTGCCTCATCGACCTCGTCGGCGATCGCAGTGAACGCGTCACGGATGAGTATTGTCAGCAGCTCATCGCGGTTCTTCACGTATCGGTAGATGGCGCTTGAGACGATTCCGAGTTCTCGAGCAATGGCGCGAAGTGAGACTCCCTCGAGCCCATCGTCGTCGAGCATACGGTTCCCGATCCGGGTGATCTGGGCTTCGGTTTCCAGCCGGGCCCGCTGGCGCGGAGTCGAGTTCGTCATGCCTCAACCCTAAAACGAGAGAGCGAAGATAACAATAGTGAGCACTGCTCTTGAATTGCATTGCGGATCGGCCTAATCTGATTTCAGAGAGCAGTGCTCTCACAAGCCGTGCACTCAAAGGTGCGCACGACATCACGACATCACGAAGGATGATCACTATGAAATCTGCACTCGTCATCGGCTACGGACAGATAGGCAGCGAAATCGCCTTCCAGCTCACAGCAGCAGGGGTACACGTTGCAGTCGCCACCCGTTCGGCTCCAGCCGCTGTCCCGGTTGTCGCCGCCGGCCCAGGATCAGCAGACTCGGCCTACGCCGACCACGCCACAATCGACCGAGTTCGCGCGGACGCGACCGACCCCGATCAGCTGCGCGAGGCCGCGGCTGGCAGCGAAGTCATCTTCGCCTGCGTTCATGCTCCCTATGACAGCCGAGTGTGGGCACAGGTACTGCCGCAGATGGAGAAGACGATCATGGATGTCGCCGCGGAACTGGGCATGCCGGTCATCTTCCCCGAATCGGTCTACGCCTTCGCTGGCCTCCACAGCGCGGTGACGGAGTCCTCTCCGTTTGCCCCGGTCGAGGAGAAGGGACGGATCAGGCAGCAGCTCATGGAGGCGAGGCTGGAACACCCGGCCACTTCGGCGAGCATCATTGCAGGAGACCTGCTCGGCCGAAGCGCACAGCCGTGGTCCTCAGTGGTGAAGATGTGCATTACCACTCCGATCGCCAAATGGCATCGGGCCATTGTGCCCGCACGCTCCGATGTCGCCCACGGCATCACCGTGATCGAAGACCTCGCTGCCGCGATGATCCGCGCGGCACAGCTGCTCGAAGACGTCCCCGCGGGGACGCATCGCCGGCTGATCGCTCCGTCTTCGAATCCGACACTCGGCGAGATCGCGGAGTTCACTCACGAGCATCTGGGAACGAGACCGCGGAGGCCACTGTCCCTCCCCCGCTGGACGACTCGCGTCGCCGGAGTCTTCGAGAGGTCGATGTACGAACTCAACCAGCTCGCCCCGATCTGGTACTCCCCCTGCGTGATCGAGACCGGAGAGTTTGCGAAGGATCTGGGCACCACAGATTGGCGTGAAGGCGTCACACAGATGCTGTGATGCTGCCTCGGCGTGGAAGACGTGGCGTGCGCCGAGCTCGGACGAACAGGTCCTCGCTGCCGGCCTATTTGAGGAAGATGCCGTTGCCGGGGCCCAGCGGCAGGTCGAAGAAGAACCAGATCGCCAGGAGCGCAGCCCACGCCAGCCAAAAGGGTATGACGAACGGGAACATCCTGGAGATGATGGTACCCAGTCCGGCATTGGGCTCATACCGGCGCACGAGACCCAGAAGCACGATCATGTAGGGGTTGAGTGGGGTGATGACCTGGGTCGCCGAGTCGCCGACTCGGAATCCGGCCTGGATGAAGGCCGGTTCGTAGCCGAGCAGCGCGAACAGCGGAACGAACACCGCGGCCATGAGCGTCCACATCGAGGACCCGGAGACGATGAAGAGGTTGAGCACACTGGCCAGGAGCATGAACCCGATGACCGCTGCGAAGCCGGTGAGGCCTATCGCTTCGAGGCCGGAGGCACCGGCCACGGCGATCCAGGAACCGATCCCCGTCCAATTGAACAGCGCGATGAACTGACCGAGGATGAAGGCGAGAATGAGGAAGGACATCATGTCGACGATCGACTGGCTCATCATACGCACGAGATCGTTCATCGACCGCACGGTGCGCACGACGAAACCGTAGACCACGCCCATGAGCATGAAGTAGGCGAAGACGATGAAGACAATTGAGGACAGCAACGGGGACTTCGGCAGGAACCCGCCGTCCTCATTGCGCCAGGGTGAGTCGGGAATGAGCACTGCGAAGAGCAGTACCGCAGTCAGCAGCAGTGCCGAAGCCAGGGACCACACCAGGCCCCGCTTCTCCTCGGGTTCGAGTTCGGCTTTGACCTCCTTCTGCGATTCCTCGACCTCTTCGGCAGACACGGAGTTCTCGCCGTAGGGGTTGTCCTTCGCCTGGTATTCCTTGGCCAGGCCCGAACCCTTGGCATCGGCGTATTCGCGCGGAACGCCTTTGCGAACCATGTTCGGTTCGATGAGCTTGTCGATGATGAAACCGGCGATGACCGCCAGCACGATCGAGGCGACGATGTTGAAGAAGTAGTTCGACACCGGGTTGACGGCCGTATAGTCAGTGTCGGGCAAGGTCTCCATCACCGAGGTGGTGATTCCGGCGAAGAGCGCATCGAGGCTGGTCGGGACGATCGAGGTCGAATACCCGGCGCCGGTGGCGGCAAATCCGCCGATGAGGCCGGCCATCGGGTGTCGTCCGGCGGCCTTGAACACGAGCGCAGCCAGCGGCGGGATGATGATGAAGGCGGAATCGGCCATGATCGACCCGACCACGCCGACGAAGCCGACGGCATAGGGCAGCAGCCAGCGCGGGCTCTTGCCGAAGGCGATTCGCACAGCCGCGGCGAGCATGCCCGACTTCTCGGCCACGCCCACGGCCAGGAGGATCGGCAGTACGGTGGCCAAGGGCGGGAATCCGATGTAGTTGTCGCCCATCGTCGTCGTCAGCCACGACAGCCCTTCGCCGGTGAACAGTCCCTTGATCGCCACGGTCTCGTCGCTGCCGGGAATTGAGACCGACACGTCTGCTATAGCCATGCCGGTTGAGATTGCTCCTGTGATGAGGAACAGTCCGAGAAAGAGGGTGAACGGCTCGGGCAGTTTGTTGCCTATCCGTTCAATCCCGTCCAGCAGACGCTGGCCGATACCGATTTTCGCTGATGTCGTCGTTGACATGTGTCTTCCTTCTCTTCGATGGTCGCGATCCGAGCGGACTCCCCGGACTAGTTGAAGTAGTTCTCCACGTCTACTGCTCCTCCGTCGCGTTCGAATTCTGCAACCACCTCGGAGGCCAGGTCATCGTCGACGAGGAAGTCCAAAGCAGTACACGCCAGCCCGTAGCCGGCATCATGGGCGGCAGCTTCGGCGGCGGGCGTGATCGAGGCTGCCGCGAACTCGCGGGTATGCAGCGCCACCTCGGCGTCGGCGGTTTTGATGAGTGGGTGGATGCCCGGTATCCGATAGGAGACATTGCCGAAGTCGGTCGACGCTGCAATCGACTCATCGAGCACCCCACCGGGCAGCGGTGTTCGCCCCTGCGTCTCCTCATGCACGGCCCAGCGCTGTGTGAGAGCGGAGTTCGTACGCACCGGAAGCGAAGGCGGATGCTCGTCCCAGTCGACTTCTACTCCGGTGCCGGTCATAAGGGCCGCGCCCTTGGCCGCGTCCTCGACCCTGTCGGACAGCTCCTTGAGCGTTTCGGGGAACTTCGACCGCACATAGCACTGCACTGTGGCGGCTTCCGTGATGATCGAGGGCCGGGTCCCGCCGTCAGCGATGACGGCGTGCAATCGGGAGATCGGCGGCATCTGCTGGCGAATAAGGCCAAGACCCTGGTAGAAGAGGTTCGCGGCGTCGAGTGCGTTGCGGCCCATGAACGGCTGCGCCGAGGCGTGGGCGGCGATCCCTGAGTAGTTGACGGTCAGCAGACGCCTGCCCAACCACACCTGTTCCGCGCAGTCGTACCCGTAGCCGTGAACCATAATGGCTGCGTCGATCCCCTCGAATGCGCCGCCGCGGGCCATGACCTCTTTGCCCGAGTGGCCCTCTTCCGCAGGCGTACCGAGCAGCACCACGCTGCCGGGAACAGCGCTGGGGTCCCGTTCCCAGAGGGCATGCAGGGCGAGGAATGCTCCGACTCCGGAGGCGGCGATGAGGTTGTGCCCGCAGGCATGACCGATCTCCGGCAGTGCGTCGTATTCGGCGAGGATCGCGATCGTGCGTCCGTCACCATTTCCCGTGGTCGCGCGCAGACTCGTCTCGACACCGAAAAGTCCGGTCTCGACCTCGACGCCTCGTGAGCGCAGCAGCGAGGCGATCGCACTGACAGACTCGTATTCGACGAACGCGGTCTCTGCCAATTTGTGGATGGTATGCAGCAGCCTGTCGAGATCAGATCTTGCTGCTGCGAGAGCTGCGGCGAGGCCTGCCGTGCTTGACTCGGGAGCCCCGCTGAACTCGGAGCTCCACTCGCCTGCTCGCTCGCTGCGTGTTTGAGTCTCGGCGGCGATCTGGTCGAGATAGCTCGCGTTCGGGACGGTCGGTTGGCTCAGGTCGCGAATCTCACTCATGGAGATCAAGCATAGGAGACTTCGGGCAAGTGCACATGCCTTTTCCCTGTATTCGGGACTCGACCCGAAGTATTGGGTGCGCTGCGGTTCGGGAGTCTACGACTCGGCGATCTGCAGAGCCAATGAGTCCACCTTCTCCACGATCGTCTCATCGGCGGCCAGAGCTAGTTGGAATCGCTTCATCTCCTCGGCGGAGACTTGAGAGCGTACTCCAAGTCGGATGCGACCTCGGGCCCCTCGACATGGACTCGGGCACTGCCGGGACTCAAACTGATCTGCGCCAGCCAAGGAAAATCCTCGGCGATGGCGACCAACGCCTGGCCCACCTCGGCGTCGGCCCAGGACGGAGTCCAGGGCTGTCCCTGGGCAAATGCGAACATTGCGGTACGACGCAGCAGGAACGAGGTCTCGGCCCCGGGGTCGAGGACAACGAGCTGCGAATCGGCTTCAATCGCCCCGAGGACGAGCCGCTCCGATTCGATCGGCACGGGCCGAGCGTCGGGATGCCACGCAGTCAACGGTGGAATCGAGCAGAAACCGGGTGTGCACTCGCGGCCGTCTTCGGCCTGCAGCCGAACCATGGCCATCTCCGAGGAGTTGTCGACCATCAGTCCGTTCTCGCCGACCTCCTGGTCGACTGCCATCGGAACGATCGGTGCGTACAGCCTGGCCCCCGACAGTGCGGAGAGCACCTTGCTGTGCAGCGTCGGGTTCAACGGCTCCTGGCGCACCTGGTTCAGTGCTTCGATCAGACCGGCATCGGCGAGCCCGGAGTCGCCTGAGAACGGGTTCGGCCGCAGATCACGGCCGGACCATGATTGTCCGGCCGAGTCCGAGCGATCGCCCGTATCCGATGCCACTTCTTCAGCCTCCAGCGACTTCGAGGGCTTCTTCCAAGGTGAACTTTCCGGCGTAGAGGGCCTTGCCTACGATCGCCGAGTCCACGCCATAGGGAACCAGCTCGCGCAGGTTGCGCAGATCGTCGAGGCTCGAGACTCCGCCCGATGCCACGATCGGCTTGTCGGTCTTCTCCGCCATCGACTTCAGCAGCTCCACATTGGGTCCCTGCAGCGTGCCGTCCTTGCGGACGTCGGTGACGACATAGCGGGCGCAGCCTGCCTTCTCGAGTGTCGAGAGGACCTCGTAGAGGTCTCCCCCGTCCTTGGTCCAGCCGCGGGCTGCGAGAGTGGTGCCGCGAACGTCGAGGCCGATGGCGACCTGATCGCCGAAGCGAGAGATCATATCAGCGGTCCATTCCGGGTTCTCCAAGGCGGCGGTGCCGATGTTCACCCGCTCAGCTCCCGTGTCGAGTGCTCGTTCGAGGCTCTCGGTGTCGCGGATGCCTCCGGAGAGTTCGACCTTGATGCCGACGGCCTTGACGACCTGGTTGAGCAGATCTGAGTTCGATCCGCGACCGAATGCGGCGTCGAGGTCGACGAGGTGGATCCACTCCGCTCCCCGGTTTTCGAAGTCCTGGGCTGCGTCGATGGGTGAACCGTAGTCGGTCTCCGTGCCGGCTTCGCCCTGGACGAGGCGGACGGCTTTGCCATCGGCGACGTCAACGGCGGGAAGGAGGACGAGCTTGTTGGGGGTTTGAGTCATTGTGACCTTTCTCAAGAGGCTGTCGAGACTGATGTGAACGAGTTGGAGCAGATGAACCTGGAGGGTTCGGACAATCCTAGTGGCGGGCCGCGCCCGCTTCTGGGAAGGAGCCGATCCAGTTGCGCAGCAGACGTGCACCTGCGTCGGCTGACTTCTCGGGGTGGAACTGGGCTGCCCAGGTGGTGCCGTCCTCGACTGCTGCGATGAAGCTGCTGCCATGGGTTGCTGTGGTCACCACCGTGTCCGGCGGGGTTTCGGTCGCCGCATAGGAGTGGACGAAGTAGAAACGTTCCTCGGCCACACCGTCGAACATCCGCGACGACGTCGGCGCGCTGACCTGCGACCATCCCATATGGGGAACGACCGGAGCCTCGAGCGCGGTGACGGCGCCGGGCCAGAGTCCGATGCCTTCGGTCTTCACACCGTGCTCTTCTCCGCTGGCGAAGAAGACCTGCAGCCCGACGCAGATGCCGAGCAGAGGTCGCTGGCTCTCGTGCCAGGAGCGGATCAGTTCGTCTCCGCCGATTCGCGTCAATCCGGCCATCACGGCCGAATAGGCACCGACGCCGGGGACGAGCAGACCGTCGGCGGCATCGATGGCGGACCGGTCAGCTGTGAGAACGACCTCGGCGCCGGCTGCTTCCACCGCGCGTACGGCTGAACGGACGTTTCCTGCCCCGTAGTCAAGGACAGCGACCGTGCTCATTGCTTTGCTCCCTTGGTCAGGACGCTGTAGATCCTCCACAGGGAGAAGCCGAGGACGATCGCGCCGAAGACGGCGACGACCCAGGCCATCGTGTTCCCGGTGAGCCCAATGGTGATGCCGAAGGCAGTGATGAGTCCGGCGAGTACTGCCACGACGATCCACAGCAGTGCAGTTCGGGCCACGGCGGCCCGGCCAGGAGACATTGTGGCGGCGCTGGCCTGCAGCTTCGTCATGGAGGAGGTGGGGATGTTGCCCTCCACCTCGTCGGCCGACTTGATTTCGAGCAGGAGCTGCTCGAGGACGTCTGGAAGGTTCTTCAGCGCCAGCCCTGCCGGCACATCCGATTCGCGGGCACCGTGGCGGAAATGACCGGCATCGATCTGCTCTTCGCTGCGGGCAAGGAGGAGAACCTCGTGTTTGCCCGAGAGTTTGGAGATCGCTGCGGCCGCCTCGTTGCCCGCCTGCACATCGGTGTCGGCCAGGACGATTCCGGTGAAGTCTCCGATGGGAACGATGGTTCCCTTGATGTTCGACAGCACGCAGGCAGCGGCCAGCTGCTCGGCTACGCCGAACGGGGTCACGACGACGGTGGTGCTCACAAGACTCCCTTGGTGCTGGGTACCGAGTTGTTGCGCTCATCGGGTTCGACTGCCTCACGCAGAGCACGGGCGAAGGCCTTGAACTCTGCTTCGGCGATGTGGTGCGGATCCCGGCCGCGCAGCAGGTCGAGGTGCACGGTGAGGCCGGCGTGGAAGGCGATCGACTCAAGCGAGTGTGAGGTCATCGACCCGGTGAAGTGACCGCCGATGAGGTGGTACTGCTGGCCTTCGGGCTCACCTTCGTGCACGAAGTAAGGTCGGCCGGCCACATCGACGACGCAGCGAGCCAGAGCCTCATCCAACGGCACGGCGGCCAGACCGTAGCGGCGGATGCCGGACTTGTCGCCCAGAGCTTCGAGCAGTGCCTGGCCCAGGACGATGGAGGTGTCCTCAACCGTGTGGTGGACGTCGATGTGTGTATCGCCGTCGGCCTTGATCTCCATGTCGATGAGTGAGTGCTTCGACAGCGCCGTGAGCATGTGGTCGAAGAAGGGAACACTCGTCGAAATGTCGGACTGACCGGTTCCGTCGAGGTTGATGGAAACGTTGACCGAGGATTCCGAGGTCGTACGGGAGCGTTGTGCCTGCCTCATGGATGGCCTTTCGTAGGAAGGGTAAGTGCCGTCTGAAGACCATTGTCCTCTGACTCAAGCGAAGCGGTATGTCGGGGTGTGCGCATCTCAGCGATGTCGACTCAGTTGGCGGACAGCACGATGGCCGGGTCCTCGGCCAATATCTCGTCGACTGCGGTGAGGAACGCGGTGGTTTCCTCATCCGTGCCGGCATTGACCCGTGCGTGATGGTCGATGCCGATGTCGCGGATGAGAATTCCGCGATCGAGCAGCTTCTGCCACAGATCATGAGGTGAGGCGATGCTGCCGAAGAGAACGAAGTTCGAATCGCTGGGGTAGACGGTGAACCCCGCCGCATCCAGGTGTTGCGAGATTCGGTCGCGGGAGTCGATGAGCCTGTCCACGTTCTCCAGGAGGAGGTCGGCGTGCTCCAAAGCGGTGGACGCAAGCACCTGCGTGATTTCCGAGAGGTGGTAGGGCAGTCGCACGAGGCGCAGAACATCGATGAGGTCCGGTGACGCAATGGCGTAACCGAGACGCAGTCCGGCGCAGGCGAAGGCCTTACTCATCGTCCGTGACACGACCAACCGGGGACGGCCGTCCAGCAGCGTCATGGCAGAGGCGCGTGCAGGTCGGGAGAATTCGGCGTAGGCCTCATCGACGATGACAATGCCTGAGCAGTTGTCGTAGGCGGCTTCGATGACGTCGAGGTCGATCGAGGTGCCTGTCGGGTTGTTGGGGGTGCACAGGAAGACGATGTCCGGGTTCAATGCGGCCACCTCGGCGGCGACGGTTTCCGCATCAAGCGTGAAGTCGTCGTTGCGCGCCGAGGCCTGCCAGGTGGCACCGGTGCCAGTGGTGATCAGGGGGTGCATGGAGTAGCTGGGGGTGAATCCGAGGACAGTGCGCCCGGGTCCGCCGAAGGCCTGCACGATATGGGAGAGGACCTCGTTCGACCCGTTTGCCGCCCAGATCATGTCGGAGCTGAGCTCGACGGACTGTCCGGCGCGGTCATTGACGCCCTGCAGATAGGTGACGAGATGCTCGCGCAGGTCCTCGAACTCACGGTCGGGATAGCGGTTGAGTCCGGCGAAGTGTCCGTCGACGGCTGCGCGCATACTCTCGACGACCACATCGGGGATCGGATAGGCGTTCTCGTTGACGTTCAGCTGCACTGGCACATCCAGATGCGGAGCGCCGTAGGGCTTGAGGCCGACTAGGTCCGAACGCACTGGCAATGACTCGTTATTTCCCACCGCATCAGTCTAGCGTTTGGGCACATCCAAGGTCTGCCCCGGGTGCACCACAGGCGAGGACAGGTGGTTGATGTCGACGATGTCAGCGACGACATCGCGGGTGTCGCGATCGATCCCGAGATCCACGGCCACTGCCCACAGTGACTCCCCTTCACCGACGACGACTGCCTCGGCGTCGATGCCGATGTCCTCAGTCTCTGCTCCGGCGGCTGCCGAGAACGACTGTGTGGCGACGAAGAATGCTCCGCCGACGATGACAAGAGCGCACACCATGGTCCGAAGCAGGCGCATGGCCTGGCGTCCACGAGTGGTGAAACGCAGTTCCTGGTTCAGTGCAGACATCGCTTAACCTCTTTCCTTCGTACGATTCCACCCGTAATAGGTAGAACGTCTGTTCTATTCAACATGCCAATCGAACATATGTCCAGTCCAACTCGAACATTTATGCGACAATGAGAGAGAACCAGCGTTGTTGATTGATCTGAAAGAACCATCTCAGGCGGCACTGACACGAGAATTCTCGACGTGAGGATCAAGCGGTGAGGCTGGCGGGAATAGAACGAAGGGGAACGAGCAATGGTTCAGAACAAACGAGGGAGGGGCCGTCCCCGCAACGAGGACGTCGCCAGCGAAATCGCAGCCGCCCGCAGCGATGACGAGGACGTCTCGATTCCGGAAGGCTCCACCGGCGAGGGCGATTTTCGTCTGACCCCACGACAGCGTCTGGTCCTCGAGACCATCGAACGCGCAGTCGTGACCAACGGCTACCCGCCGAGCATGCGCGAGATCGGCAAGGCTGCCGGGCTGGCCTCGCTCTCCAGCGTGGCTCACCAGCTATCCCAGCTCGAACGCCTCGGCTATGTCCGTCGAGACCCGAAGCGCCCGCGCGCCATCGAAGTGGTCAATCCCTTCGAGGAAGAAGAGGCAGAGCGGGCCAAGTACGAAGAGCTGGCCAACAACACCGTCCAGGTCCCCGTCGTCGGCCGCATCGCCGCCGGTGGGCCCATCTTGGCTGAGCAGGAGGTCGACGATGTCTTCTCCCTGCCGACACAGGTCGTGGGCTCGGGCGACATGTTCCTGCTCAAGGTCGTCGGTGACTCGATGATCGAAGCCGCGATCTGTCACGACGACTGGGTGGTCGTGCGCAAGCAGCACACCGCTGACAACGGTCAGATCGTCGCCGCCCTGCTCGATGGTGAGGCGACTGTGAAGACCCTCAAGCGCAAGGCCGGCCACCAGTGGCTGCTCCCCCAGAACAAGGACTATGAACCGATCGACGGCACCTATGCCCAGATCATGGGTCTCGTCGTGTCAGTGATCCGTCGCCTCTGACTTTTCTCCCCAGGTCTTCGACCACTGAGGTTCCGATGACTGTGCCCCCGACCGATGACGGTCGGGGGCACAGTGCGTCTCGGGCTCAAATCAGTCGTCGGTGGCTGCCAGACGTCCCAGGCTGGACTTCACGAGCGCGGAATCCGTCGTCGGCCACATCGACGGCATCGAATTCACCAGGTATCCGCCGTAGCGAGCCGAGCGCAGGCGCGAGTCGAGCACGGCCACGACTCCCCTGTCCTTGGTTGAGCGGATCAGGCGACCCGCTCCCTGTGCCAGGCGCAGTGCGGCATGGGTGGCGCTGACGGCCATGAAGCCGTTGACTCCGCGGTTGTCGGCGTCTTTCGATCTTGCCTGCATCAGTGGGTCATCGGGCCTGGGGAACGGAAGCCGGTCGATGATGACCAGGCGGTTGGTCCGACCTGGAACGTCGACTCCCTGCCACAGTGACATGGTGCCGAAGAGGCAGGCCTGGTCATCTGCGGTGAATTGGGAGACGAGTGAGGGCAGTCCGTCATCGCCTTGGAGGAGGATCGGAATGTCGAGTTTCGCCCGCAGGTGTTCGGCTGCGGCATTTGCGGCCGCCCGGGAGGAGAACAGTCCCAGTGCCCCGCCCTTGGAGGCGGTGACCAGTTCCTCAAGTTCATCCAGTGCCTGTTCACTCAGACCGCTGCGGCCAGGACGCGGGAGGTGGGCGGCGACGTAGAGGATGCTCTGTTTGCCGTAGTCGAAGGGTGATCCGACGTCGAGGCTGTCCCACTTGGGTGCGTCGGGGCCGAAGAGTCCCAGGGACGCTGCGACGGCGTCGAAGTTTCCACCCAGGGACAGGGTCGCCGAGGTGGCCACCACCGTCGAGTCCTCGAAGATCCCCGAGCGCATGGTGCCGGCCACGCTGAGCGGGGCGACGACGAGGTTCGTGGTCTCACGCTCGCGGAAGGTGCTGCGCGAGAGCCACACGACGTCGTTCTTGCCGGGATCGCAGAACCGTTCGGCCAGTTCGAAGATCTCCTGGCAGCGGGCCTTGGCCATCTGCCGCCCGGCGTCGGAGTCTTCGGTCTTGCCGCCGATGTCGTTGATGATCTGTCGTGCGGAGTCACGAATCTGAGCCAGCGCGAGGGACAGTGCCTCGCTCATGTTGAGGATCAGACCTTCGCTGACACCGCTCTGGGCACGTTCGAGCGCTGCGGCCGCGGAGTCCAGCAGCGCGACGACGCCGTCCTGGACGATCGTGTGCTTGCGCACGGAGCTAGTAGCGGCGGAGAGCATGCTGGTGTTGATCTGGCCCGACAGTGCGTTCGTCACCCGATCCTTGAGTTCGTGGGCCTCGTCGATGATGATGACATCGTGTTCAGGCAGCACGGTGTTGTCACCGAAGGCATCGATGGCCAGGAGCGCGTGGTTGGTCACGACGATATCGGCTTCGGCCGCGATGTTGCGGGCCAGTTCAGCGAAGCATTCAGTGTACAGGGGGCAGTTCGAGCCGAGGCAGTCGAAGGAGTTGACCGAGACCTCTGACCAGGCGCGGTCGCTGACGCCTGGCAGGAGATCATCGCGGTCGCCGGACTCTGTGGTCTTCTCCCACGTCCGAATTCGCTGGATCTCCTCACCGAGGCCGGACCGGTCGCTGGCCTTACGACCGGCCTCCGCGTCCGCACCGAGGTCGAAGAGCATGCCTTCGCCCTCATCGGGGTATCCGCCGCCGAGCTTGTGCTTGCAGACATAGTTGCGCCTGCCCTTGAGCAGAGCAGCCCGTGGCAGCGGATCGAGAGTCTTCTTCACGGCCTTGAACAGGCGCGGCAGATCTCGGTGGATGATCTGCGTCTGCAGAGCCAAGGTCGCCGTGGACACGATGACGCGGTTGCCCGTCCGACTGGAGTACTCGGCCGCCGGAACCAGGTAGGCCAAGGACTTACCGGTACCGGTGCCGGCCTGGACCAGCAGATGGATGCCCTTGTCCACCGACGAGGAGACTGCTTGGGCCATCTCTGTCTGACCTTCTCGGGTCGAGCCGCCGATGGCCCCTACGGCGGACTCGAGCAGTTCTTCGACGGTGCTCACTCGCCGATGACCAGGTCCGGACGTCGGAAGTCTGCGAGTTCCGCGGCCAGTTCTGCCGGAACCTTCGCCTGCATAGAGGTTCCGCCGGCACCGTGTTCTTCGTGTTCGACCATGCCGAGGGCATAGATCTTCGACACAAGGTCTCCTCGCTCATAGGGAATGAGCACGGTGACCTCGATGTTCGGCGAGGGCAGCATCGACTCAATCGTCTCGACGAGCTCTCCGACGCCTTCTTTGGTCACAGCAGAGACGAAACGTGCCTCCGGGTACTCTGCGTGGAGTCCGGTGATCACCGCTTCATCAGCGATGTCGGCCTTGTTGAAGACGAGGAGTTCGGGAATGTCTCCTGTCTCGACGTCTTTGAGTACCTCGCGCACGGCATGGATCTGACCATGCGGATCCGGGTGCGAGGCATCGACGATGTGCAGGAGCAGATCCGAGTCCGAGGCTTCTTCCAATGTCGAGCGGAATGCTTCGACCAATTGATGGGGAAGGTTCCGGACGAATCCGACGGTGTCCGTGTAGGTGAAGGTGATGCCGTCAGCGGTCCGGGACTGTCTGACAGTCGGATCCAAGGTCGCGAACAGCGCATTCTGCACCATCACCTCGGCGTCGGTGAGCTGGTTGAGCAGTGATGACTTGCCGGCGTTGGTATAGCCGACGATCGCCACCGAGGGGATGTGATTGCGGGCGCGGTTCTTGCGCTTCGTGTCCCTCGACGGTGCCATCGCGGTGATCTGACGGCGCAGCTTCGACATTCTGGCCCTGATTCGACGTCGATCGAGTTCGATCTTCGTCTCACCGGGACCGCGGGAACCGATTCCGGCACCGCCGGCGACTCGGCCACCGGCCTGGCGAGACAGTGACTCGCCCCAACCGCGCAGACGCGGCAGAAGGTATTCGAGCTGGGCCAGTTCGACCTGGGCCTTGCCCTCGCGGGACTTCGCATGCTGAGCGAAGATGTCGAGGATGAGAGCCACTCGGTCGACGACCTTGACCTTGATGACGTCTTCGAGTCCGCGACGTTGGCTGGGTGCGAGTTCGGAGTCGATGATCACGGTGTCAGCACCCACGGAGGCGACGATCTCGGCCAGTTCGGCGGCTTTGCCCTTGCCGAGGTACGTGCCGGGGTCCGGGGTCTCACGTCGTTGGATGATCGCGTCGAGGACCTCCGAGCCGGCGGTCTCTGCCAGAGCAGCGAGCTCCCGGATCGAGTTCTCAGCATCGGCCTGCGTCGTGTTCCACAGTCCTGCGAGGACGACCTTCTCCAGGCGAACCTGGCGGTATTCGACTTCGGTGATGTCTTCGAGTTCGGTGGACAGGCCAGCGACTCGTTTGAGGGCCGCTCTTTCAGCCAGATCGAACTGCGAGGCGTCGTCGGCGTGTGATTCGTTGGTGTCCAGAGCTTGGGCACCTCGTGCGAGAACGCGATCGAGCATCGCGTCCCGACGCTCTTTTTCAGTGGACGTCATTCATTCCTTTGTTCGTTTCTACCCTCGGCGCCACCATGGTGTCGCGCGGAGAGTCTCCCCTCAGTTGAGAGAGGTGTCCATCAATTCTCCCACAGCCGTCTAGACTGTAACGGTGTCAGAGCACTATTTCACCGAATCGCCCAGCAGCGAGGCCAAAACACGCGAGCTCACCCTCGATCTCGCTGGCCGTGAAGTCACGGTCGAGACCGTCTCGGGGACCTTCTCCCCCACGCGTTTGGATCTGGGGACCGCGGTACTGCTGCGACATCTGCCGGTGCCCGAACCCGGCGACATCCTCGATCTGGGGTGCGGTTGGGGGCCGATCGCCTTGGACGCGGCCCTGAGTGCCAAGGACGCCGAGGTGGATGTGCGGGTGTGGGCACTCGACGTCAACTCCCGGTCCCTTGAAACGACTGCCAAGAATGCGCAGCGTCACGGACTCAAGACCATTCGTCCCGTCACCGCTGATGAGATTCCAGCCGAGCTGCAGTTCAGTGCGATCCGGTCCAACCCACCGATCAGGGTCGGCAAGGAAGCTCTGCATGAGCTTTTGAGCACCTGGCTGCCTCGCCTGGCCCCGGGCGGGCGCGCAGATCTGGTCGTCTCGAAGAACCTCGGCGCGGATTCACTGCAGAAGTGGCTCATCGCAACCCTCGGAACCGGCTTCAGCGTCGTACGCACCGGATCGTCGAAGGGCTACCGCGTCCTCACGATCGACCGAGACTGACGCATCGTCAGTCTGCGCGTTTTGGCTGTCGGTCTGTGCCGGCCGCCAGTCAGCTGATCGTGCCGTCGGCGACCAGCACTGCCGGTCCTGACAGGGTGACGCTGCCGCGTGTCCCGTCCTCGTTGGGTGTGATGCCGATACGCAGCTGGCCTCCGGGGACGTCCACTCGCCACTGCAGGGGTGAGTTCGGTCCTGCCCAATGATGGGCGGCGATGGCTGCGGCACAGGCGCCTGTCCCACAGGAGCGGGTCTCACCGACACCACGTTCGAACACCCGCATGCGCAGGGCGCCTTCTCCCCCGGCCATATCGCTGCGGGCCGGTTCCATGACGATGTATTCGACGTTCGATCCCTGCGGCGGAACCGGGTCGAGAACGGGTGCGTCGCGCAGTTCAGCGCTTTCGAGTTCGGCGGATTCCGCCAGGGCGACCACTGTGTGCGGGTTGCCTGTTTCGACGCGCATGCCGGGGCGGGGCACTTCGATGCCCGAGGTCGAAACGATGACGTCTTCGCTGTCGTCGAGTGACCATTCGCCCATGTCGATCATGTACCAGGAGTCGGCTGCTGATCCGGGCAGCGTCTGCCCTGCCGAGGCTGTCGCGTCGCCGGTCTGCTTGCCCAGTGCCGGGTTGAGGACCGTGCGCACAGTCTTGATGCCATCACGGGTGCCGACGAGGATCTCTCTTGAATCGGCCGCAACACGTCCTGTCGTGGCGAGCACGTGTGCGAAGACTCGCACACCGTTGCCGCACATCTCGGAGAGGCTGCCGTCGTGGTTGTAGTAGTCCATGAACCATTCGGCGCCGTCCTCGGCCTGTTCCTGTGCACCGGGGATCCCGCTGCTCGCTGAACGCACGATGCGGATGACACCGTCGCTGCCCAGTCCCGACCGGCGATCGGCGAGCTGCGCGATCGTTTCGGGATGCATCTCGAGGGCACTGTCATCGTCGGCCAGGAGGACGAAGTCGTTCTGTGTGCCGTGGCCCTTGATGAAGGTCGTGCCTGCGATGTCCGCGAATGGTGACTGGGAGGAGCTCATGGTCTTATTCTATCGGTGACAGGCCAGCTGTCGGCACAGTCTGCATTCAGCTCTTGGTATCGGCCACAGCGTCGAGGGCGCTGGCCGCATTGGCCGCATGGTCGCCTGCTGTGCCGTCGATCCAGACGATGCGCGGGTCTCTGCGGAACCAGGTGTCCTGCCGGCGTGCGAACTGTCGGGTTCTGATGGTCGTCTGTTCCTGGGCGTCGTCTCTGTCGAGCTTTCCTGCCAGGTACTGCTGGATCTGGGCGTATCCGATCGCTCGTGAGGCGGTTCTGCCTTCGGCCAGGCCACGTTCGAGGAGGCTGCGGACCTCGTCGACCCAGCCGTGTTCCCACATCGCCTCCACACGGGACGCGATCCGCTCGTGCAGGATCTTGCGTTCGACGCTCAGGCCCAGGTGGATGGTCGGTTCGATGGCCTGGTAGTCGGGCAGCTGAGCGCTGAAGGGGCGTCCGGTGAGTTCGATGACCTCGAGGGCGCGCACGATGCGCCGCGAGTCGTTGGGAGTGATCTTCGCAGCGGCGGCCGGATCTATTTCCTGCAGATGCCGGTGCCTGCCCCAACGATCGGCCTCGACCTCGGATTCGATGCGTGACCGCACCTCTGGATCGGTGCCGGGGAATTCCATCCGGTCAGTCGCGGCGCGCACGTACAGTCCCGATCCACCGACGAGAATCGGTCGTTTGCCTCGCGTACGAATGTCTGCGATGGCCTCACGCGCCTGCCGTTGAAACGTCTGCACGTTTGCTTCTTCACGGACATCGAGGATGTCGATGAGGTGGTGGGTGATCCCTCGCCGTTCGTCGATGGGAAGTTTGGCGGTGCCGATGTCCATGCCGCGGTAGAACTGCATGGAGTCCGTATTGATGACCTCCCCGCCGAGGTGCTCAGCCAGATTGAGGGCGAGATCCGATTTTCCGGTGGCCGTGGCCCCGGCAATGGTGATGGTCGGCTGTGTCGTCGTGCTCAACGGTGACTCATCTCAATACGTCCCGGTCCCGCACAGTGATCGAACCTCGTGAAGGTACTCGTCGAAGACAGTGGTGAAGGAATAGTCGGATGACATGTGGGCCAGCATGTAGGCTGCGGCTGCCTCGAGGAGCTCGAGATCTGCGTGCACGTCAGCGGCTGCCGCGACGGCGGTGGCGACGGATTGGGGATCACCAGTACTGAGCGCGGCAACGATCCGCTCGTCGGCTTGCGTAGCTCCTGGTACGGGTGCCAAAGGGGCTTCCTCAGATGCAGCGGCTGAAAGGTCGATGGGGACCAACAGGTTCTCATTGCTCGCCGGTGCCCCGCTGCTGGACGGTGATTCGCTGCCAGCCAGTGCGCCGATTCGCACTCCGACCGAATGGGCATGGAGGAGGGCCACGGCAATAGCAGGATGCGCGGACTCACAGACTGCCCGATCGGCAGGGCTGAGTTTCGACACTGCCTCAACCCAATCGTCGCCGTCGAGCAGCTCATTCGTTCGCGTGTCGATTCCACGATCGATTCCCAATCCACCAAGACCCGCCAACGGAGGCAGTTGGGTCACCGGAAGCGCCCACTCTGATCTGGTCGACAGGCAGGATTCGATCGCGGCTCGCATCTGCTCAGCTTGCGAGGTTTCTGCCAGATCCACGCCGGCCACCAAGATCGGGGCTGCCGGGATCACTGCAAATGAAGCCATCTCAGCCGCGGGTGCGGATGGTCGGCATGCCCAGGTTCGTGGAAGCACCACTCGTCTGGCCCGATGTGGGAGTCCCACAGCTGTCCGCCTGGGCACGGTCGTAGGCGTCTCCGGCACGTGAGGGTCGCACCGAGTAACCGGAGTCGGCCAAGAGGAAGAACGGTTTGGCGTCCGTCACGGTTGCGGTGACGAAGTCGCCTGGACGCGGCATCTGCTCGCCGTCGGGGATGCCGACGTGAACGAGTCGATTGTCCGCCGAACGGCCGGTGAGCCGTGGGGAGTCATCATGGGGTCGGGTAGTGACGAGGACTTCGACCTCGCGACCGATCTGTGCGGTGTTCTCTTCCCAGGAGATCTCGTCCTGGAGAGCAGTCAGACGTTCGAAGCGCTCCTGCACAATGTGCTTGGGCACCTGATCGTCCATCGTTGCGGCGGGGGTCCCGGGGCGGATGGAGTACTGGAAAGTGAAGGCCTGCGAGAAACGCGCACGCCGGACGATGTCCATGGTCCCCAGGAAGTCCTCCTCGGTCTCGCCTGGGAAGCCGACGATGATGTCGGTGGTGATCGCTGCGTTCGGGATCTTCTCGCGCACCGAATCGAGGATGCGCATGAATCTGCTGGTGCGGTAGGAGCGACGCATGGATTTGAGGATCGAGTCCGAGCCTGACTGCAGCGGCATGTGCAGCTGCGGCATGACGGTAGGGGTCTCGGCCATGGCGTCGATGACGTCATCGGAGAACGAGGCAGGGTGAGGGCTGGTGAACCGCACACGTTCGATACCGTCGACCTTCCCGACGGCGCGCAGCAGCTTCGCGAAGGCACCCTTGTCCCTGAATTCCGAACCGTAGGAGTTCACGTTCTGGCCCAGGAGCGTGACTTCGACGACGCCGTCAGCCACAAGTGCTTCGACTTCGGCCAGGATGTCACCGGGCCTGCGGTCCTTCTCTATGCCGCGCAGGCTGGGAACGATGCAGAAAGTGCAGGAGTTGTTGCATCCGACCGAGATGGACACCCACCCGGAATGCTGCGACTCACGGCGACTGGGCAGTGTCGAGGGGAAGACGTCGAGGCTTTCGAGGATCTCGACTTGAGCTTCCTGGTTGTGTCGCGCTCGTTCGAGCAGTGCGGGCAGTGAGCCCATGTTGTGGGTGCCGAAGACCACGTCGACCCATGGGGCCTTCTTGACGATCGTGTCGCGATCCTTCTGCGCCATGCAGCCGCCGACGGCGATCTGGAAGTCGGGGTTGCGTTCCTTGACGTGGGCCAGCTGACCGAGGTTTCCGTAGAGACGGTTGTCCGCGTTTTCCCTCACCGCACAGGTGTTGAAGACGATGACATCGGCTTGGTCATCGGCGTCTGCGGGAACATAGCCGGCGTCATCGAGAAGTCCGGAGAGCCGTTCGGAGTCGTGGACATTCATCTGGCAGCCGTAGGTCTTCACCTCGTAGCTGCGCGGTGAGCTCTCGGTGGAGGTGGGTGCATCAATCAGTTCAGTCATGGCGCAACTATTCTAGCTGTTGTCTCTCGCCGTCGACGATGTTCAGTCCTCGGCAAGGACTTCGCGTGTCACCTTGAGACAGACCGAGGACGCGAAGCCTCGTCGGGCGAGCATCCCCAGGATGCGACGTTCACGAACGTCATGGTCGAGTCCGCGAGTCGAGGCGGCCTTCTTCTCCGCGACTTGGCGGGCGAGGTCGTCTTCCCCGTCGACGTCTTCAACGGCGTCGGAGACAATTTCGGCGGGCAGTCCCTTTTTGTTGAGTTCACGTTTGAGAGCCGAGCGGGAGAGCTTTCGCCGCTCTCGGTGAGCGCGTACGTAACGGTGCGCGAACTCTTCATCATTAAGGAGACGCGACTTCTGGAGCTTGGCGATGAGTTCATCGACCGCTGCCGGCAGGAAGTCACGTTTGAGGAGTTTGTCGCGCAACTCTCCGCTGGCGTGGTCGCGCATGGCCAGCATGTTCATGGCCGTCTTCTTCGCCTTTTTGTAGGCGGCGTCGAAGTCCTCGGGACCGTCGCCATCATCGTCGTCGAATGACAGTGCGTTCGCGAAGGAGGAAATCTCCTCAGACTCTGATGTCTGCACGGATCCAGAGGCTGCACCGGTCGCCGCAGTCGGTGCATCCGAGGTGTCATCGGCGAAGAATCCGTTTTCGCCTTCGGCATGGCGTTGGTCGATCTCGGAGATGGCTTCGCGAAGTGTCTCCAGCTTCGACGAGGCCGCCCCTGATCTCACCGAGTCGCTCCCATGTGGGTCCGACTCGGCGAGATCACTGCCGCGACCGTGTGGGTCAGGAGACTTCGACGTCATCCGATTTCGAGCTCTCTGCTGCGGCGCCATCTGCCTGATTGGCATCTGCGTCTGCTTCGGGTTCGTCGACCTTGATCAGACCCATCTTGTGTTTGATCTTGAGCTCGATCTCCTCGGCCAGACCCGGGTTGTCGCGCAGGAAGTTGCGCACGTTCTCCTTGCCCTGGCCCAGCTGGTCACCGTCATAGGTGAACCATGATCCGGACTTGCGGATGATGCCGTTGTCGACGCCCATGTCGATGAGGCTTCCCTCGCGGGAGATGCCCTGGCCGTAGATGATGTCGAACTCGGCCTGCTTGAACGGCGGGGCGATCTTGTTCTTGACGATCTTGGCACGGGTGCGGTTGCCGACCGCGTCCTGGCCCTCCTTCAAGGTCTCGATGCGTCGCACGTCGATGCGCACCGAGGCGTAGAACTTCAGAGCCTTACCGCCGGAGGTGGTCTCCGGGGAGCCGAAGAAGACGCCGACCTTCTCACGCAGCTGGTTGATGAAGATGGCGGTGGTCTTCGACTGGGACAGGGCGCCCGCGATCTTACGCAGTGCCTGTGACATCAGTCGTGCCTGGAGGCCGACGTGGCTGTCGCCCATCTCGCCTTCGATTTCGGCCTTCGGCACGAGGGCTGCGACGGAGTCGATGACGATGACGTCGAGCGCTCCGGAGCGAATGAGCATGTCGGCGATTTCGAGCGCCTGCTCACCGGTGTCCGGCTGAGACACGAGGAGCTGGTCGGTGTCTACGCCGAGCTTCTTCGCATATTCCGGGTCAAGCGCGTGCTCGGCATCGATGAATGCTGCGATGCCGCCCGTCTTCTGTGCGTTGGCAACAGCGTGGAGCGCCACTGTGGTCTTACCCGAGGATTCCGGGCCGTAGATCTCAACGACACGACCGCGGGGCAGTCCGCCGATGCCCAGAGCGATGTCGAGTGCGATGGAACCGGTGGGGATGCAGGCGATCGGTTCCCGGACTCCCTCGCCCAGGCGCATGATCGCACCCTTGCCGTAGTTGCGGTCAATCTGACCCAGTGCGGCGTCGAGTGCCTTCGACTTGTCGCCGCCGGTCGGGATCTGCAGGTTCTTCGGTGTACGAGCCATGGTCTCTCCTAAAAGTGTCGTTTTCCGTTGAGACCAAGGCTAGAAGGTGGCACTGACATAACAACAGAGGAACGAAGTCCCCCGTGGATAATCAGCCACTCATGGTCACAGGTCCCGTGATTCATTACCAGCATAACCGACATGGGAACAAGTGTTCTATATGTCGGCGCGTGTCGCACTACTTTGCGCGATGTCATTGTGCGGCTAGTGCGTGAGAACCCCATGCTGCGCTCGACAGCGGCAATGCGCATTGAGGAGCGAAGCACTATCGAGCAGATACAGCTAAGACGGAGAAATCAGCACCGCTCAGAAAGGACGGGAGCGTGGCTTCTCTTTGCCCAGACGCCGTGATTCCGGCACGCCGTAAGCGTCGCAGACGGCGATCCAGATGTCGCGGGGTTCAATTCCGGCTTTGAATGCTTCTTCAGCGGTTCGGGAACCCAAGCTGCTCAGCGCGAGATCCGTGTGCAGTGATGCGGCTCGCGCCTCGCCGAACTCCTCGTTCATGAGGACCCAGTAGAGGGTGTGACGCATTAGGGCTTGGCTGCCAGTCGAGGCACGGTGTAACCACCGGGACGACCGAGGATCTTATCGGAGAGCTCCTGCGGGATGGTGTCGGGAATCTCAACACCTTCTTCGAGTGCGAAGCGATCCGAGACCGAAGACAGCAGAGCCGACAAAGGCAGGTCGAGGGCTTCACAGATTGCGGAGAGGAGCTCCGAGGAGGCTTCCTTCTGACCGCGCTCGATCTCGCTGAGGTAGCCAAGCGAGACGCTGGCTCCCATGGAGACATCGCGCAGGGTTCTCCCCTGGCGGCGGCGAACGGAACGCAACGCGTCACCGATTTCTACTCTCAGTAACATAACGCGTCCCTCCCTTTGTCTCCGCGAACTGTCCTAACGGTGTACTCAACTTTACAACCCGGTCGATGCCGAGCGCCAACCTGGGTGCGTGACCTGATGGTTTTGCCAGTCCATTCGAAGGTACCGGTGCATGTTCTTTCAATTGCCATTACTTGGTTAACTTCAACGAGGTGAAACTTATTCCAGGCATGCATGTTCAGGCCTCGACGGTGTCATCTGCTTCGGGTCCGAACGCCAAACGGGTGACGAAGTCGTCGAGGTCGGACATCATGGCGGCCACGGTCTGGCTGCGGATCGCCTCTCGGTCTCCCTCGAAATGGTGTTCGCTGACCTGTGCCTTCCCAGCGAAGGCGATGGCGGTGTAGACGAGACCGACCGGTTTCTCATCCTGCGGGTCTGGTCCTGCCACTCCCGTGCAGGAGACGCCGATGTCGGCGACGCATTCTCTGGCCGCGCCGGCTGCCATCTGGGCCGCGACGACTTCATCGATGGGCCCGGTCTCTTCGAGCTGGTCGGCGTCGACTCCCGCCAGACGGGATTTGAGGTCGGTGGCATACGTGATGAGCCCGCCGCGGACGACTGCGGAGGCTCCGGGGACGTCGACGAGTGTCGCTACGAAGCGACCACCGGTCAGCGATTCTGCTGCCGCGACCGAGAGTCCCACCTGCGTGCAGGTGGTGATGAGGTGCTGGCTGCGGGAGAAAAGCTCGGTCTCGTTCACGATCTCACCTGGGGTCTGGGCCGGTGTGTCCGTCCCCGGAAGGAGGGCCATCGGCAGGACGTTCGCCGGCAGATCCGTTAGCTGCGTGCGAGTCTTTGGCGAGTTTCGCAGCCTGGACGCAGTAGTCGATTCCGGTCACGACGGTGACGATGATGGCAGCGACCATGGTCAGCCAGGCCAGGATCAGCACGGCGAAGGTCACGCCTTCGGGAACGATCTGTGCAAGGGGGCGCAGGAGCAGGAAAAGTCCGATGGCCACAGTCTGCAGCACCGTCTTGATCTTGCCGCCTCTGGACGCGGGCATGACGGCGATGCGAATCATGAAGAAGCGCAGCACGGTGATGCCCAGCTCCCGGATGAGGATGATGACGGGAACCCACCAGGGGATCTCCGTGATCATCGCCAGGCCGATGAGGGCCGCTGCCATCAGGGATTTGTCGGCGATCGGGTCCGCGATCTTGCCGAAGTTCGTGATGAGGTTGTATTTGCGTGCCAGATCACCGTCGATCTTGTCCGTTGCCATCGCCAGCAGGAAGACAGCCAGTGCCCACCACCGCATAGTCATGTCCTGGCCGCCGTCGGCCAGCAGGAGGACGAGGAAGACGGGGACGAGCAGGATCCGGAGGACGGTCAGTGCGTTGGGAACATTCCACGGGCTGGGCTCTGCCGGTGTCTGTTCCGGGGCGCTGTTCTCTGGTCGATCATTCACGTGACAACCCTATCTGAGGGACATGTGAAACGCGTGGAGCCGACCGCTCGTT
Organism: Brevibacterium sp. BDJS002; assembly: GCF_028201555.1. Classification (NCBI taxonomy): domain Bacteria; kingdom Bacillati; phylum Actinomycetota; class Actinomycetes; order Micrococcales; family Brevibacteriaceae; genus Brevibacterium; species Brevibacterium sp. BDJS002. The sequence goes on from NZ_CP116392.1 coordinate 2,751,750, forward strand.
TCAGCGGTCGGCTCCACGCCGTGTTCTGTTCTATTCGCACCTCGCCGGTTGGGCATGGGGCCCTATTCAGAGGACACGAGGTGCAGCTGCGGTCAGCGACCCGTCAGTGACCAGGCGTCTTCGCCGCTGGTTTCGACGACTTCGAGTCCCGTCTCGGGATCGACATCGCCGACGTGCAGGTCTGCGGCATGTCCCACGCCCGTCGCATAACGGTCATTGGCGCCGGAACCTGATGACCTCGCCGAGGTGCTCGCACCCGAGTCGCCGTAATCGTCGAACTCCTCATCGAAGTCCCCGGCCGCCGACTGTGTGCCGCCCTGTGACCGGCTGTTCCCGCCGTAGCCGGAACCGTCGTCGTAGCCACCATCATCGCTTGCCGCGGAGCTCGGTTCCTCATCCGGAGGTGTCTCACCCTTGATGATCGCCAGAGTGCCGGGCAGATCTTCGGGACGCACCAGCACGTCGCGGGCTTTCGAACCTTCGGAGGGTCCGACGATGCCGCGAGATTCCATGAGGTCCATGAGGCGACCGGCCTTGGCGAAGCCGACGCGCAGTTTGCGCTGCAGCATCGACGTCGAACCGAACTGGGTGGTCACGACCTGCTCGGCGGCTTGGAGCAGAAGCTCGAGGTCGTCGCCGATCTCCTCGTCGATGACCTTCTTCGGTGCCTCGACCGCGACATCTTCACGGTAGTTCGGCTTGAGCTGGCCCTTGACGTGGTCGACGACCTTTTCGATCTCCGACTCGTTGACCCACGCACCCTGGACACGCATCGGCTTCGCAGCACCCATGGGCAGGAACAGTGCGTCGCCCTGTCCGATGAGCTTCTCCGCACCCGGCTGGTCGAGCACAACTCGGGAGTCGGCCAGGGATGAGGTGGCGAATGCCAGACGTGAAGGCACGTTGGCCTTGATCAGGCCGGTGACGACGTCCACGCTGGGTCGCTGGGTGGCCAGGACCAGGTGGATGCCGGCCGCACGTGCCAGCTGCGTGATGCGCTGGATCGAGGCTTCGACGTCGCGCGGGGCGACCATCATCAGGTCGGCGAGCTCATCGACGACGACCAGCAGGTAAGGGTAGGGCTGGAGCACCCGTTCCGATCCTGCGGGAACTTCGACGCGGCCCTCTCGGACGGCCTTGTTGAATTCGTTGATGTGTTTGAACCCGAAGTTCGCGAGGTCGTCGTAGCGAGCGTCCATTTCGCGCACGACCCATTCGAGCGCCTCGGCGGCCTTCTTGGGGTTCGTGATGATCGGGGTGATGAGGTGTGGGATGCCCTCGTAGATCGTGAGCTCCACGCGCTTGGGGTCGACGAGGATCATGCGCACCTCGTCGGGGGTCGCACGCATCATGATCGAGGTGATCATGGAGTTCACGAAGCTCGACTTACCGGCACCGGTGGCACCGGCGACAAGCAGGTGAGGCATCTTCGACAGGTCGGCGACGACGAAGCCGCCTTCGACGTCCTTGCCCACGCCCATGACCAGTGAGTTCTCGGTCTTGCGGGCGGCCTTCGAGCGCAGCACATCGCCGAGGGCGACGTTCTCACGGTCGGAGTTGGGGATCTCGATGCCGATCGCCTTCTTGCCGGGAATCGGCGAGAGGATACGGACATCGGCGCTGGCCACCGCGTAGGCGATGTTCTTCGACAGCGCCGTGACCTTCTCGACCTTGGTGCCCGCGCCGAGTTCGACCTCGTAGCGGGTGACCGTGGGGCCGCGGGAGAATCCGGTGACCGCCGCGTCGATCTTGAACTGCTCGAGAACGTCGCGCAGTGCTTCGACGACGCGGTCGTTGGCCTCGGACCGCTCCTTCGCAGGAGGTCCGGGCAGGAGGTTGTCCGATGCCGGCAGGGTGTAGGTGACGTCGCCGGCCAGGGTGAGCTGCTCGACGCGTTCGGGCAGCTGTTCCGTGGGTGGGGGTGCCGGGTTGTTCGTCAACGGCACCGGCGCCGAGGCGGCTCCCGAGTTGGTCTTCTTCGCCACGGTGGCAGCGTCGTCGTCCATGCCGATGGTCTTCTTCAGCGCGGCTGTTTCACGCTCGGCCTTCGTGGGCCGACGTTCGCCGGGCTTGAACTGCGGACGTTCGATGACGGTGGTGTCAGCTTCTTCATCGCTGACATCGTTTTCGTGGATGTAGGCCTTGTCGTAGGCCTTGGTCGCCGTGTCATCATCGGGATGCTCGCCCTCGGGGAGGTCGGTCTTCTTCTTCCGCGAGCGACGCTTGGCGCCCATGACGGGCTTGAGGGTCGAGGTTCGGGCATTGTCGGCGACGAGGTCGGTCGAGTCCTGTCCGTCCTGCTTCTCGGAATCGGGCCGAGCCCCTCCGGTGAGACGCAGGTAGAGATCCATCAGGCGCTTGGGGATCGAGCGCACAGGTGTCGCCGTGATGACCAGCAGTGAGAAGAGCCCGAGCAGGATGAGCAGCGGAACAGCCACATATCCGGTGGTGGCGACGACAAGGGGCGAGGAGATGACGAAGCCGAGTGCCCCTCCCCCATTGGCCATGGCCTCACGAGAGTTGACGAAGCTGGGGTTGCCCGCGGCGATGTGGGCCAGCCCTGCTGCTGCGAACAGACCCAAGATGATGCCGATGAGGATCCGGTTGTTGCCTCGGTTGTCGTCTCCGCGCAGGAACAGCCGGATCGCATATGCGGTGAAGATCACCGGCAGGGCGAGGGCTACGCGGCCGAAGGTGCCTTCGACGACATTGCGGACAACATCGCTGATCGCACCGGGGATGTTCCACCATTCGAAGGCTGCGATGATGATCGAGAGACCGATGAGGAAGAAGGCAGTGCCGTCTCTCTTCGTCGGTGACTGATCGGTCGGTTCGTCACTGAGGATCTTTCGCGCACGGTTTCCGGCCATGTGGGCCACTCCCCTCCACGCACCGGAGACAACGTTTGTCCCGGGGTCTTCCTTGGTCCCCGCTTGCCCGGTCCGACCAGCAGTTTTACGCGCTGTGCCTTTTCCTTTACCAGAAGCGGGGGAAGTCGTTCTGGTCGCCATGCTTCTTATCTTAGGGCGATTATGCGCCCCTGCCCAGTAAATCCGCAGGGTTCGGCGCGCCGAGGCGGGGCTGAGACACTGCCTCGGTGGCAGTTGTGCGCCCCGTTCTGATCCGCCGTTTCAGACTTTTCGAGCCACGAAGACAAACTGTCGGACAGCAGCGACGACAAGTCCGCCGGAGGTGAGGCTGATCGTGGCTGATCAGCGTTTCGTCCGTCTCTTCAGCCCATCCCGTAGAGATGTTCTGGACGTCCGGTGCTTCCGTATTGGAGTGAGACGGTCACGGCACGGGATTCGGCGAGCTTGGCCAGGTGGCGTTGGGCGGTGGCACGCGAGGTGCCGACCACCTCGGAGACCTCCATCGCCGTCAGCGGCTGATCGGCACTCTCGAGTGCCTCAAGGATCCGGCCGCTCGTCGACGAACCCGAGCCCTTGGCCGGAGCACTGCCCGGGGACGCGACGTCGTGCAGGCTGCGCAGCTGCCGTTCGAGGTCCGGCTGGCTCACCTTCTCCCGGTCCCAATACCGGCGGAAACGGGCATAGCGACGGAGGAAGTCCTGCAGCTCTTCGGCGGCGAAAGGTTTGAAGATATAGGTCATCGCTCCGGCCCGAAGCGCCGACCGCACCACATCGGGATCGGTCACGGCCGAGAGCACGATCGCATCGACGTCTGTCTCGCGGATGAGTTCGACGCCGTTGCCTTCGGGCAGGACATAGTCGGCCAACAGCAGGTCCACCTGCTCCTCGGCGATGATCGTGCGAGCGGTGCGCAGGTCTCTCACCGGCTCCAGAGCCTGAAATCCTGCAACCTCGTTGACGTAGCGACAGTGGATCTGCCCCACATAGAAGTCGTCGTCGAGGACCAGAACGTTGATCATCATCTCTCCTTGTCATCCGTGTCGTCGCTGAGCGCATCGGGCAGGTGGACGGCGAAGCCGGCTCCGCCCAGCACCGGGTCATGGCCTGCCAGCAGCCAGACTCGGCCACCGTGTCGGCGTGCAGTTCTCCGACACAGGGCCAACCCGATGCCGTGTCCGTGATCAGGGTCGAGGTCATCGGCGCTGCTGACTCCCTCGTCGAAGATGGACTCCACGTCCGCATCCTCGACTCCCCCACCGGTATCGGTGACGACGGCATGCAGCTCCGAACCGGACCCCAGCAGCGTCACCTCGACCCGGCCGAACACCTCGTCGGTCCGATCAGCGTCGTCGCCCATACCGCCCATGGCATCCGTCACCACAGCACGCACGGCGTTATCGATAAGGTTGCCGAGGATGAGAGTGACGTCCTCGGGCTCATTCACCCTTCCCAGCACCAGCGAATCCGGCGTGACAGAAAGACTCACTCCCACCTCGGCGGCGGTGGTGCCCTTCGCTTCGAGGAGAGCACGCAGGTAGGGCTCGGAGAGCACCTCGATGCCTTCGACGGGAGTCGCTATCGGACCGGTGCGCAGGATCGTGGCGAGGTAGTTCCGAGCTTCGTCGGTCGCACCCGTGTCGACGAGGCCAAAGACAGTGTGGAGACGGTTGGCGAATTCGTGGCGCTGGGTCCGCAGGGCTCGCGCCATCGACGTCACCGATTCGAGCTGACGAGCCATGGTCAATACTTGGGTCTCATCGCGCAGGGTCACGACTCCGCCGACCGAGACTCCATCACGGCTGACTCTGACGGCGGTGGCCAGCAGGATCCGGTCGCCGACGTTGACTCGGCGCCGCAGTGCTCCGTGATCGGGTGCCTCGAGCATCATGCGTCGAATCACCTCCGGCACCTCCGCACGGGAGGGCGCATCGGGATCGGCATCCGTTCCCGCCTCGACATGAGCGATGCCGAGCAGCTGCTCGGCCGTGGAGTTGCTCAGGGTCGGGACCCCGTCCGAGCTGAAGGCCAACACTCCATCATCGAGACCACGCAGGACCGCACCTTGATCGCGTGCCATCTCTGCCAGCTCCTCGGGGCCGACTCCCAACGTCTCGCGGCGTAGCCTGCGCCCCAGCGCCAGAGACGCAATGACACCGATGGCCAGGGCCAGGATGGCGACGGAGCCGAGGACGAGGAATTCGCGTCGCAGGTCGGCATCGAGGACCGAGGCATGAATGCCCACGGAGACTTCACCGACGACGGTCGTGTCATCGGCGGTGGAATAGATCGGGACCTTCGCCCGCACGGTCTCACCCAGGGTGCCCCGCTCATGCGTCACGGACTCCCGGCCGGCCAGGGCCTCATCCGGGGAGGTGGAGACACGTTTGCCGATGTTGTCTCGATCCGGGTGGGTCAGGCGGATGCCGCGGTCGTCGGTGATGACGGCGAAGACGATGCCCGAGGACGCCCGCAGGTCATCGGTGATCTCGAGCAGCGGAGTGGTGATCGCTTCATCGGCTTCCCCCGCAGGCTGTGCCGAGGCTTCGGTGGAGCCCTTCCTGACCTCGGGATCGATCGCCAGCGTCCGTGCCGTCGCCAGCGCCTTGGTCTCGGTGACCTCGGTGACCGAACGGCCGCCCATCCACGCGAAGACGCCTGTCACCAGCGCCAAGGTCACCACGATGACCGCGAGCTGACTGAGCAGGACTCTGCGGGAAAAGGATCGAGTGGGACGTGGCACCAACCCACACTAACCACGCATGAGCGAAATGCGCAAAAGGTGCCAAACAGGCAGAACGTCTTCAGTGCACACAAACGCGCGCCGCCGCGGTGACCGCCCTAGGGTGTATCGGGCATCACATCCGCCTTCATAGGAGAAGTTCGTGCTCGTAATTCTTGGTTTCGCGATGATCATCGTCTTCATGACGCTGATCATGACGAAGCGACTCTCACCGATCCTGGCGCTGATCATCGTCCCGACCGTGTTCGGACTGTTCACCGGCGCCGGTCTGGGAATCGGCGAAATGGTCATGGACGCCATCGCAGACATGTCCTCGACAGCTGCGCTGCTGCTCTTCGCCATCATCTACTTCGGCATCATGATCGACGTGGGACTCTTCGACAAACTCGTCGGGTTCATCCTCAAGGTTGCCGGCCACGATCCCGTCAAGGTCGTCATGGGCACAGCCCTGCTGACCGGAGCGGTCTCCCTCGACGGCGACGGGTCGACGACGTTCATCGTCGTCACCGCCGCAATGCTGCCGATCTATCAGCGCCTGGAGATGTCACCGGTGGTGCTGACCTGTGTCGCCGGCCTGATCAACGGCACGCTCAATATCGTCCCCTGGGGCGGTCCGACGGCACGCGCCTCCTCGGCCCTGCAGATCGATGCCAATGAGATCTTCGCTCCGATGGTCCCGGCTCTGGCAGCGGGTCTGCTGGTGTGCTTCGTCTTCGCCTACTTCCTCGGCATCTCCGAACGGCGCCGTCTCGCCAAGAACGGTGTGGCCTGGGTCGATGAGGCCCGCTCGGGGACTTCCGGATCGAAGCGCTCCGATCTCGTCGGTGCCGTCGCCCGCTCAAGCTCAGGATCCAACTCAAGCTCAGGCTCGGGATCGGGTGCCGCCAACGGTGGCACCACCTCGGCGACGTTGGCCGACGGCGACAGCGATAGTTTAGATGCCGGCTCCGGTAACAATTCTGGTTCCGGTTCTGCGCTGACCGACACCGCGCTCGACCCCAACCGGGCGACGCTGCGTCCCAAGCTCTTCTGGTTCAACCTGATCCTGACCGTGGCCGTGATGGTCATGCTCATCGCCGACCTGCTGCCCCTGCCCTACCTGTTCATGATCGCCATGGTCATCGCACTCATGGTCAACTTCCCCAACATCAAGGCACAGCAGGAAGAACTGGCCTCACACGCCTCGGCGATCATCGCCGTGGTCGCCATGGTCATGGCCGCCGGCGTGCTCACCGGCATCATGAGCGGGACCGGAATGGTCGACGCCATGGCCGAGTGGCTCGTCGCCGTCATCCCCTCGTCCATGGGCCCCTACATGGCCGTGATCACCGGGCTGCTCTCGATCCCGATGACGTTCTTCATGAGCAACGACGCCTTCTACTTCGGCATCCTGCCCGTGCTCGCCGAGACCGCCAGCCACTTCGGCATCTCCGCCGCCGATATGGCTCGCGCCTCGATCACCGGTCAGCCGGTGCACATGCAGTCACCGCTGGTGCCGGCGATCCTGCTCCTCGTCTCGCTTTCGGGAGTCGAGCTCGGAGACCATCACAAGAAGGTCCTGTGGCGAGCCCTCATCGTCTCCCTGGTGATGCTGGCCGTCGGCGTCCTCATCGGCGTCATCGCAATCGGATAGGAACACAACCGATATGACTGATTTCTACTCAGCTCCCCAACACAGGTTCCCGGTGCCCTCGCTGCGGGTGGCGGCCTCGGACGGCATCGACGATGCGCAGAATACGATCATTCTGGCCTACCGTTCGGAATCGTCGACGGCGCTCCTTGAGCAGGCGATCGCCGGCGCCCGACGAGAGAACGCGGCTGTGCGCGTCGTCCACTTCGAATCGGATACGACGACCGCGCCCTCGGCCGGTGCCCTGTCTCAGACGAAGGAGCTGGCCGATCGGCTCGCCGAGGCGGACCTCGAGTTCGAGATCCAACGCGCCGATTCCGATGTGGCCTCCCAGATCATCGACCTCGCCGAGGAGTGGCAGGCCAAGCTCATCGTCATGCCCTCCAAGCGCCGCTCGCCCGTGGTCAAGCTGCTGCTGGGCTCGAGCACCCAGAGGGTCATCCTCGAGGCCGAGTGCCCGGTGCTCATCGTCAAGTAGCGCGCTGCCAGCTGAGTTCGCACCCGTGCGGATGCGAACTCAGCGGCCCGAGGGGTCCTCAGCGTGCCAGCAGTTCCCCGGCACCTGCCCCGGTGAGTGAGGCGTCGAGGAGTTCGATCGTGTGGGCTGTCGGCAGCGTCGCCTCGCCCTGTCTGCGCAGAGCATCCGTGACCTGCAGCAGACACCCGGGGTTGCCGGTGACGACGAGCGCAGCGTTGGTGGCGGCGATGTTCGTGGCCTTCTTATCCCCGAGTTCGCGGGCCGTCTCCGGGCGCACGAGGTTGTAGATGCCGGCCGATCCGCAGCAGGTGTCGGCATCCTTGATCGCAGCCAGTTCGATCCCGGGGATCTGGCCCAGGAGTTCACGTGGTGGATTGCGCACTCCTTGGGCATGGGAGAGGTGGCAGGCGTCGTGGTACGCCACCCGCAGTCCCCCATCGGCCACCGGATGTCGTGGTGCACTGGGACCGAGTTCGACGAGGATCTCGGTGACGTCTCTGACCTTGTCCGCCAGCTCCTTCGCGCGCTGGGCATAGGCGGGGTCATCGGCGAGGATGTCGGCGTATTCCTTCATCGTCGACCCGCAGCCTGCGGAGTTGACGACGAGATAGCCCACCTCTGCCGAGGTGAATGTGTCCACGATCCTGCGCGCGAAGTCCTCACCTTCCTCGCTGCGCCCGGCATGGACCGACAGTGCCCCGCAGCAGCCCTGTGACTGCGGCACGACGACCTCACAGCCCTCCATGTTGAGCACGCGCACAGTGGCGGCATTCACCTGCGGGTAGAAGGTCCGCTGCACACAGCCGAGCAGCATCCCCACCCGTGCTCTGACCGGCAACGCCTCTCCTTCGGCAGAGCGTGGCGGGTTCGTGGCGGGAATGGTGACCTTCTTCGTCACCGGCGGTGCGATGGCCTCCATCGTGGCCAGGGTCGGTGAGAGCTTCTCGAGGACCTTGGACTTGCGGATGACATTCGACAGTCCCGTCCGCTGGTAGAGCTTGAGCGGTGCCAGCAGAGCCTTGAGACGGTCCGGGTACGGGAACAGCTGGAAGATGGCTTCCCGCAGTGCCACCTCGGCGCGGCTGCGATGCTCTTTTCCATTGCGTTCGACCTGACCACGTGTGGCTTCGATGAGTTTGTCGTACTGGACTCCGGACGGGCAGGCGCTGACGCAGGCCATGCAGCCCAGGCAGGCGTCGAAGTGCTCGACCATCGAGGCGGTCATCGGACCCTCTTCCAGGCCCTTCTCCATCAGGTAGATGCGCCCGCGCGGTGAGTCTTCCTCATTGCCCCACAGCTGGTAGGTCGGGCAGGCGGGAAGGCAGAAGCCGCAGTGGACGCAGTCGGCGATCAGCCCCGGGTCCGGTGGGTTGAAGACGTCGAAGGCCGAATGGTCCATGGTCGGCGGGGCCATCTCCATCGTGGCCTGGCCCGCGGTCGCCATCGTGGCTTCCAGCGGTGTCGGTCCGCTCGTCTCCTTGGGCGCTCCGCCGCCCTGGCAGCCTCCTGCGCCACCGCAATCGCATGACATCACAGTCCTCCTATTCCACGTCCGGGTGAGAGCAGACCGTCCGGATCGAACTGGTCCTTGATGGTGCGCATGAGTCCGACTCCGGGGATCTCGCCCCACGCATCGACGTCGCCCCACACCGAGGCGGGGGCACAGAGCACGGTCGCGCTCAGCTGCTTCTGACCCCAGGAGCGCAGGTGTTCGAGAACCACTCGGGTCGCGATCGTGGGGTCCGAGTCGAGGTCGCCGATGCCCAGATCGAAGACACCCATGGCGGACCCGCGCAGCTGAATCGGGTAGCCGATGGTGTCCTCGAGGCGGGCGATCTCCCCGACCAGCTGGGGAACCAGTGCAGGAGACACCGAAGCCCGGATGGTCACCGGAGCCTGGGCCCGCCGTGCCCACCAGCTCGGCTCGACGCACCGCTGAGCGCCCGGGTAGGCGCTGACGATGCTCTCGGTGCGCGAAGCGACGGATTCTTCGAGTCCTTCGACCATGACCACGGTCGACGCTTGTCCGCCCGGGGACCGGTCGATCTCCACAGCGGCCGGAGCCACCTGGGAGCCGATGACTTCGAGTGCCGCCTCGGCGCCGGGGATCTCGACGTATCCCTGGGTCTGGGGCTTCGGGTAGAGCCGGAGCGCGGCACTGGCGATGATGCCCAGGGTGCCCCAGGAACCAGTCATGAGTTTGGCGAGGTCGTAGCCGGCGACGTTCTTGACGACCTTGCCACCGGCCTTCGCGATGGTTCCGTCGGCGAGGACGACGGTGACGCCGAGGACGACTTCACGCAGCGGCAGCCGTCCGATGCGGCGCGGTCCCACGGCCCGGGTGGCGATGGCACCGCCCAACGTCGAGCCTGAATCGGTGCGATCGGCGGGAAAGTCCGGCAGGAGCTCTTGGTCCCCGGTCTCGGCGACGGCATTGAGTTCGGCGATCGTGGCTCCGGCCCCGGCGACGAGGATGAGGTCCCCGGGTGAGTGTTCGATGACCTGGTTGAGGCCTCCCATGTCGATGAGGAGACCCGGGGTGTGACCCGGAGGGTGGTCATCGAGCGCGGTCCCGCCGCCGTAGACGGCGATGGTGCGAGATTCGCGATGGGCGCGGGCCACGAGCTCGGACAGTTCCTCAACGCTCTCGGGCCGGGCCATCCGGGGAAGTTCTTCGGTCAAAACAGCTCCGCCTTTCCTGCTGCCTGCAGTGGGTGCTCCCCCGATGTTCGCCGAGGTGGTTCCCCGCACAGCCGTGGAGTCGGGAAGACCTTGCCCGGGTTGGACAAATGGTTCGGGTCGAAGGCACAGCGCAGGATCTGCATGGTATCGAGGTCGTCGTTGGTGAACATGCGCGGCATGAATTTGGCCTTGTCGGAACCGACCCCGTGTTCACCGGTGATCGACCCGCCTTCACTCAGGCACAGGTCGAGGATGCGCCCCGAGGCGGTCTCGGCCAGTTCGGTCTGGCCTTCCACGCTACCGTCGAAGAGCACGAGCGGATGCAGGTTGCCGTCGCCGGCATGGAAGACGTTGGCCACGCGGACCCCGCATTCCTCCGCGATCGTGGAGATCGAGGCGAGCACAGGCCCGAGCCGGGACCGTGGGATGACCCCGTCTTGGACGATGTAATCGGGGCTGATCCGGCCAACGGCTGCGAAGGCGGACTTGCGGCCCTTCCAGATCAGGCCGCGTTCGACATTGTCCACGGCGACCCTGATCTCTCCGGCCCCATGGTCCTTCGCCCGGGCGATGACCGTCTCACGCTCGAGGTCGACGTCGATGGCGGGACCGTCGAGTTCGACGACGAGGACGGCACCGGCACCCTCGGGATAGTTGCAGGCCACGGCCTTCTCGGCGGCCTCGATGGCCAGGGCATCCATCATCTCGATGGCCGCGGGCATGATTCCCGCGGAGATGATGTCGCTGACTGCCTCACCGGCTGCGTCGGTGGACTCGAATCCGATGAGCAACGTCTCCACTGCCTCGGGCAGGCGGGTCAGTCGCACGGTCACCTCAGTGACGATGCCCAGTGTCCCCTCGGATCCGCAGAGCACGCCGAGGAGGTCGTAGCCGGGGTATTCGGGGGCGTCTCCCCCGATCTCGACGATGTCGCCGCGGGCGGTGACGAGGGTGACGCCGGTGACGTGGTTGGTGGTGAACCCGTATTTGAGGCAGTGGGCGCCGCCGGAGTTCTCGGCGACATTGCCGCCGATCGAGCACACGCTCTGGCTTGAGGGGTCCGGGGCGAAGTAGTAGCCGCCCGGGTTGGCCTCATTGGAGAGATTGAGGTTGATGACTCCGGGCTGCACGATGGCACGCTGGGCGAGAGGATCGATGTCGAGGATGTCTCGCATCGTCGACATGACGATGAGCACGCCCTCCGCATGGGGTTGGGCTCCACCGGAGAGACCGGTGCCCGAACCGCGGGCGACGAAGGGGACATCGAACTCATGGCAGGCACCCACGGTCAGGGCCACCTCGGCGGTGGAGGTGACGCGGATGACCAGGGCTGGGACGGTCCTGTGCACCGCCAGGCCATCGCATTCGTAGGTCTTGCGTTCGTTCTCGTCGGTGACGATCGCCCCTGGTGGCAAATGCGGTTCGATCCGTGTGAGGACCGATTCGATTCTGCTCATGTCCACTCCCGCCTCCTTGCGTCGATGATGTCGAGCTTAGCGAAGAACGCCGCCGAAAATGTGCTGCGGGGCACATTTTCGACGGCGTTCTTACCTGGTGAGACTCCTGAACCGTGGAGACTCAGGGGACCGAAACTCAGGGCATACGGGCGTATGCCGGCAGGGTCAGGAAGTCGACGTATTCGTCGGCGACGGCCACTGACAGGAACGTGTCGGTGGCGTCCTTCCAGTCCGCTTCCTCACCGGGCAGCTTCGCGACCTCTTCGGACACGATCTGGCGGACGAGGTCGCCGGTGACGGTGACTCCGGTGTCGAGTTCGACTCCGGCGTCCATCCACTGCCATACCTGGGAGCGGGAGATCTCGGCGGTGGCCGCGTCCTCCATGAGTCCGTGGATGGCGACCGCACCGTTGCCTTCGAGCCAGGCGCGCAGGTACTGGATGCCGACGTTGACGTTGGTGCGCAGGCCGGCCTCGGTGATGGAGCCGGGTGTCGACTTCACGTCGAGGAGATCGGCGGCGGCGACGGAGACGTCTTCGCGCTTGTTCTCGATCTGGTTGGGGTTCTCACCCAGTGTCTCGGTGAAGACCTCCTTGCAGAGGGCGACCATGCCGGGGTGGGCGACCCAGGAGCCGTCGAAGCCCTTGCTGGCCTCACGGGACTTGTCCTCGCGGACCTTGTTGAAGGCGGCCTCGTTCTCGTCCTTGTCCTTGGAGGGAACGAAGGCGGACATGCCGCCGATCGCGTGGGCACCGCGCTTGTGGCAGGTGCGCACGAGGAGTTCGGTGTAGGCGCGCATGAACGGCACCGTCATCGTGACATCCGAACGGTCGGGCAGCAGGTAGTCAGAGCCGCGGGACCGGAAGTTCTTGATCACGGAGAAGATGTAGTCCCAGCGGCCGGCGTTGAGACCTGAGGAGTGCTCACGCAGTTCGTAGAGAATCTCCTCCATCTCGAAGGCGGCCGGGTAGGTTTCGATGAGCACGGTGGCGCGGATGGTCCCGCGTGCCAGGCCGAAGGCGTCCTCGGCATGGTCGAAGACCTGGTTCCACAGTCGCGCTTCGAGGTGGGATTCCATCTTCGGCAGGTAGAAGTAGGGACCCTTGCCCTTCTCGATCTGGATCTGCCCGGCGGTGGAGAAGTAGAGGGCGAAGTCCACGAGGGAGCCCGAGGCCTCTTCACCGTCGACGAGGATGTGCTTCTCCGGCATGTGCCAGCCGCGAGGACGCACGACGATGGTCGGCAGTTCCTCGTCGGGAGCCAGCGTGTAGGACTTGCCCTCTGGTGAGGTGAAGTCGATCTCGCGGGTCAGGGAGTCGAGCAGGTTGACCTGGCCGCCGATGACCGAATCCCACTGCGGGGTGTTTGCGTCTTCCTGATCGGCCAGCCACACCTTGGCGCCGGAGTTCAGGGCGTTGATCGTCATCTTCTTGTAGGTGGGGCCGGTGACCTCGACGCGACGGTCTTCGAGACCCGGGGCCGGCGGTGCGACCTGCCAGCTGGGATCATTGCGGATCTCAGCGGTCTCCGGGAGGAAGTCCAGATCAGCGCCGGCGGCAATCTGCGCCTGGCGCTCCTTGCGAGCCTCCAGTCGTTCGAGGCGGACCCCATTGAACTTCCGGTTCAGCTCGACGATGAGTTCGAGGGCCTTCGGGGTGAGCACCTTCTCTGCCCCGTCCGGCAGTTCGCCGGTGATCTCCATGCCTTCTGGAATATCCAGATTCTCGATTTGAGCAGTCATCGGTGGTTCTCCTTATTCGGCACTTTCACTAGTGCATCGCTGATCGCTGGCAACGGGGTTTAGCCTGCGAAACTTTCACATCGTGAAATTTATTGTTCACACAACGAAAAGAATAGGAGGTGATGCACATCTCGTCAAACGCTTCCCTCGAGGTGAGACGCAGGATTCCCTTGACGGTACAACAATCCACCAGGCACGATGAAGCCAGGTACTTCGTTTGCGGAGTCGGCACCACATCGTCTGCTGATCAACCGATCAGAGATGGGCGGACTCCTCGACCAAGCGGCAACGATGCCGCGGATCGGATTCACGATGGACAACCTCGCTGTCGCGGCGCTTCTTGCGCTCGCCCCCATCCTCCTGGCAGGAATCCTGCTCATCGGGTTTCGCTGGTCCGCGAAATATGCCATGCCGATCGGCCTGGTCGCTGCCGCACTCGTCGCGAACTTCGCGTGGCAGATCGACTGGGTGACGATCAGCGCTTCGGTGGTCCAAGGCCTGCTCACCGCGATCGGGCTGCTGTGGATCGTCTTCGGCGCCCTCCTGCTCCTGGCCACCGTCACACGATCGGGAGCAATCCAGACGATTCGCGCCGGCTTCGTCTCGATCTCTCCGGATCGACGTGTCCAGGTCATCATCATCGCCTGGCTCTTCGGTTCCTTCATCGAAGGCGCAGCCGGCTTCGGCACACCCGCCGCAGTGGTTGCACCGCTGCTACTCGCCCTCGGCTTCCCCGCCATCGCAGCGGTCCTCGCCGGTCTCATCATCCAGTCCACACCGGTGAGCTTCGGTGCTGTGGGAACACCCATGATCGTCGGAATCGGCACCGGGCTGTCGAAGGAAGACGGCAGCATGTCTGCCGATGTCGCGGCAAGAGCGTCCGAACTCGGTCTCAGCCAATCCGAATTCATCGCCCACACTGCCGCCCAGGTCGCCCTCATGCACGGCATCTGCGGAATCCTCATCCCGCTTCTGCTGTCCTGCCTGATGACCGGATTCTTCGGCCGCAACAGGCGCTTCGCCGACGGTCTGGCGATCGCGCCGTTCGCTATCTTCTCGGCCCTGGCCATGATCGTGCCCTACCTCCTCGTGGCCAACCTGCTCGGGCCTGAATTCCCTTCGCTCATCGGCGGCCTCGTCGGTTTGGCGATCGTGGTCTCGGCCAGCAAAGCCGGATTCCTCATGCCGAAGAAGACCTGGGACTTCGCCCCGCGTGAGATGTGGCCCAAACACTGGATGGGCACCGTGGACCCGGCCGATGAGGCAGCGGAGCTGACGAAGAAGATGTCGATGATCCGCGCGTGGTCGCCCTACCTCATCGTGGTCGCGCTCCTGCTCTTCACTCGCAACGTGCCCCCGGTCAAGGAATTCCTCACCGGGCCTGCCGTCATCAAGATCAAGGAGATCTTCGGCACCGCGATCAGTTCGGATATGGACCTCCTGTGGTCCCCGGGCTTCATCTTCGTCATCGCCTGCCTCTGCACCTACCTCATCCACCGAATGACCGGTTCGCAGATCGCCGGTTCGTGGAAGATCGCGGGTTCGCAGATCGCCGGCGCCGCCGTGGCGCTGCTGTGTTCACTGCCCTTGGTGCGCGTGTTCATCAACTCCGGCAGCGACTACAACGCCTCCGGTCTGGATTCGATGCCGGTGACCCTCGCCGAGGCGGCCGCGAGTACCGTCGGCAGCGGCTGGCCGCTGTTGGCTCCGTTCGTCGGTGCCCTGGGCGCCTTCGTCGCCGGTTCGAACACGGTCTCGAACATCATGTTCTCGCAGTTCCAGTTCTCCACCGGATCGGCGATCGGGGCTGCCAGTCCCGAAACGGTCGTCGCCGCGCAGGCCGTGGGCGGAGCGGCCGGAAACATGGTCGCCGTCCACAATGTCGTCGCCGCCTCGGCGACGGTCGGTCTGGTCGGGCGTGAAGGAGAGCTCATCAGGCGCACCTCCATTCCGATGCTCGTCTACTCCCTGACCGCCGGTGCTCTGGCCTTCATCGGCATCAACGGACTCGGGTTCAATTCGGGAACGATCGTCTTCGGTGCAGTCCTTGTGGGACTCATCGTTGCCGTCGTCCTCGCCCGGAAGTCACCGGGCAAGGAACTCGTGGCCGAGACGCCACGACCCAAGGAGAAGGCAGTCGAGGACTGAGGCGACGACCTCCGGCCGGGCCCTGAGATGCACTTCGCCCGCGGTGGACCCTCCTGTGAGGGTCCACCGCGGGCGAACTGTATGTGCGTGGTCGAACGAACTCAGACGATGACGACCATGGGGACGATCATCGGCTTGCGACGCAGCTTCGAGGACGCCCAGCGTCCCACAGTGCGGCGCACGACCTGCTGCAGCTGGTACTGGTCGGTGTTGCCGTCCTTGAGTGCATCCTCGACGGCCTTCGTGACCTTCGGCATGATCGAGTCGAAGACAGAATCGGACTCGGCCACACCACGGGCATGGATCTCGGGACCGGCAATGAGGGACTTGGACTGGCTGTTGATGGCCATGAAGATCGTGACGAAGCCTTCGCCCGAGAGCACGAGACGGTCCTTGAGGTCCGCCTCGGTGATCTCGCCGACCGAGGAGCCGTCGACGAATACGAAGTTGCAGTCCACCGCACCAACAACCTCGGCGTGGCCGTCCTTGAGGTCGACCACCCAGCCGTCGTCGGCGAGGACGATGTTGTCCGGGTTCACTCCGGTCGCCTCGGCGTGCCTGGCGTTGGCCAGCATGTGTCGCCATTCACCGTGGACGGGCATGACTCCGCGGGGCTTGACGATGTTGTAGCAGTAGAGCAGCTCGCCGCCGGAGGCGTGTCCGGACACGTGGATCTTGGCGTCTGCCTTGGTGATCACCTGGGCGCCCAGCTTCATCAGTCCGTTGATGACCTTGAACACGGAGTTCTCGTTGCCGGGGATGAGTGAGGAGGCGAGGATGACGGTGTCGCCGTCGCCCACCTCGACGCGGTGGCTGCGGTTGGCCATGCGTGACAGGGCCGCCATCGGCTCACCCTGCGAACCGGTGCACATGAGCACGACCTGGTCATCGGGAAGTTTGTCGACCTCTTTGATGTCGATGAGAGCACCCCGCGGGACCTCAAGGTAGCCGAGGTCTTCGGCGATCTTCATGTTGCGCACCATCGAACGGCCGACGAGTGCGACCTTGCGACCGTGCGCGTCTGCGGCGTTGAGCACCTGCTGGACGCGGTGGATGTGTGAGGAGAATGAGGCGACGATGACCCGGCGCTCGGCGTGACCGAAGAGGTTCTCGAGAACCGGCCCGATGTCCTTCTCCAGAGCGGTGAATCCGGGGACCTCCGCGTTCGTCGAGTCCGTCATGAACAGGTCGACGCCTTCCTCGCCGAGGCGGGCGAAGGCGCGCAGGTCCGTGATCCGGCCGTCGAGCGGGAGCTGGTCCATCTTGAAGTCGCCGGTGTGGAGGATGTTGCCCGCACCGGTGCGGATGAAGACCGCGAGAGCATCGGGAATCGAGTGGTTGACGGCGACGAACTCGAGGTCGAAGGGACCGAGCTGATCGAGGTCGTTCTCCTTGACCACGCGGGTGATCGGCTTGATCCGGTGTTCCTTGAGCTTGGCCTCGATGAGAGCGATCGTCAGGTTCGAACCGAGGATCGGGATATCGGCCTTGCGGCGAAGCAGGTAGGGCACGGCTCCGATGTGGTCTTCGTGCCCGTGGGTGAGGACGAGGCCGACGATGTCGTCGAGGCGATCGTCGAGGTAGGCGAAGTCGGGAAGGATGAGGTCGACGCCGGGCTGATCCTCCTCCGGGAAGAGGACGCCGCAGTCGACGATGAGCAGCTTGCCGTGGTATTCGAACACGGTCATGTTGCGGCCGACTTCGCCGAGGCCGCCGAGGGCGACGATGCGGACGGCTTCCGCGTCCATCTTCGGCGGAAGCTTCAGTTCTTGAGTCAATGCATTATTCACTGAGGTAACCACTCCTGGTCAATTGGGCGGACACGAGGGCCATCTGCTCATCATCTGCTGGGAGCAGCGGCATTCGCGTACCGCGGTTGTCAAGTATTCCTTGGGCCTGTAGTGCGGCCTTGGCCGAGATGACTCCCGGCATGTGATTCATGAGCGCGTCGACCATGTCTGCCGTTTCATGGGCAATCGCGCGGGCGGTGGTGAGGTCGTTGTTCGCCACGGCGTCGACCATGTCAGCGAACCGCGGTGTGCAGACATGGCCGGCAACGGAGACGACGCCGAGGGCACCCAGAGCCAGCAGCGGAAGGTTGAGCGCGTCCTCACCCGAGTAGTAGACGAGGGAGCTGCGGTTCATCACCTGCGCCGAGGCGAAGAGGTCGCCCTTGGCGTCCTTGACCGCGAGGATGTTGGGGTGATCGGCCAACTCGAGGAGAGTCTCCGTCCGAATCGGCACGCCCGATCGTCCCGGGATGTCGTAGAGCATGACGGGAAGGTCGGTGGAGTCGGCGGCTGCGCGCATGTGGGCGGCAATGGCCGGCTGTGTCGGCTTCGAATAGTAGGGCGTGACGATGAGGATTCCATCCGCACCGGCCTCGGCCGAGCGCTTGGACAGATCGATGGTGTGCGAGGTGACGTTGTTGCCGGTACCCGCAATGATCTTCGCCCGGTTGCCGATGACACCGCGGACGACCTTGAGCAGTTCGATCTTCTCATCATCGGTCGTCGTCGGTGATTCGCCGGTGGTTCCGGACACCACGAGCATGTTGTTGCCGAGGTCGACAAGGTGGTTCGCAACCTTCTCCACGGCAGGATAATCAATGGTTCCGTCGTCCTTGAACGGCGTCACCATCGCCGTGCCGACCGTACCGAACGCATCAATTGCAGCGGCTGCTGCGTTGTCACCGAGAATCGCCATACGAAAAGGATACCGCGCACAGCTCATCACTGCGGCAGTGGCCATCCGCGCGCCACCAGTGCATTTCCCTATCGCCTCCTGTCACCCGTGGCCGCATGCCGCTCATCGGCGGCGTGCGCGACATTCAGCTTCGACCATACAAGGCGGCGAGGCCACGAGAGACAGATCACACCGACCGGGCTCTGACCTCTGCAACGGCCGCGGGGTTGCCAGTGGTGGCTGCGACGTTGCCAGCGGCAGCAGAGCGGGCGTCAGCGGTGGCTGCGGCGTTGCCAGCGGCAGCAGAGCCGGCGTCAGCGGGCTGCGGCCCTATCGTCGACGCCCAGCAGCCGGCCGGCGGTGAGTTCGAGGGATGCCGCGATCCGCTCGGACATCGCGGCACTGCGACCAGCGGCCACGCCGACATCGAAGCCGTCGATGACCGCGATGAGAGTGTCGACGATGAGATCCACATCGGCGTACGGCCGGAAGCTCCCGTCGTCGATGCCGATGGCGATCAGCGCCCGGAAGTGGGCACTCCATGTGTCGAAGATCGCGTCGACCGAGTCTCGCAGGTACTCGTTGCGGGGCGAGGCGGCGACGAGTTCGATCCACACCTGCGAGCGCCGCTGCAGGTCACCGATCCTCGGGACGGCGCGCAGACTCGACTGCAGCCTTTCCCACGCTGTCCCCTGCTCCTGCGTGAGACCCGCGATGGCGTCGACGACACTGCTGCTGTGGGTCGAGAAGGCGTGGACGAGCAGGGACTCCCGGGACCCGAAGTAGTACTGCAGAGTACCCACGGACAACTTGGCCGCCTCGGCGATGTCCTTCATCCGCACTGCTTCCGGACCGTGCAGGGCAATCTGGTCAAGGGCAGATTCGACGATGGCGCTGCGCCTGGACGCGACCTCTGTCGCGGAGTGCTGAGGGCGTGGGCTCACGAGAATGCCGATCTACCGATGCTCACGAGACTGCGGCCAGACTGCTCGCGGCCTGCAGCCCTTCGAAGACCGCCTCCTCCACCGTCCGCGGTGCCACGGCATCCCCGATGGTGGCAACGCTCGCGGACCCGAAATCGAGATCTGGGATCACGGACTGCGGTGCCCCGGAGACGATAGTGGCTGCCACGCCTTCGACCTCGTGGACGATCTCGCACAGCGTCGACTGCAGGTAGCCGGTCGACGCATCGACTCCGACGAGGCGGGCGTCGTTGAGGAAGTCGACTCCTGCCCGCAGAGCCTGGGACATGAGCAGTGTGCGTGTGTACTGCTGGATTGCGGCTCCGGCGAAGTTCGCCGCGGTCGCCAGTGTCACCGGCACACGGGCCTCGGCCAGACGCAGGGCGATGCCCAGGCCGATCCAGTCGCCCTTCCAATCCGTGACGAGCACACGGCCTGCAGGCAGACTCGGCTGGGTGCTCAGATAGCCGCGGGCACCGATGACGAGCGCCTCATCGTCGACCTCGAGGTGCGGCATACGCTCCTTGGCACCCGTCGCGACGATCACGTGATCGGGTGCAACCTCGGCGAGAATCTGCTGGGTCACCGGCGTCGACATTCGAATGTCGACTCCCGCGCGTCGTGCCTCGGCGCTCAGGTTCGTCGCCGCTCCCCCGAATTCGGACCGATAGGGCAGCTCCTGTGCCAGCAGCACGGCCCCGCCGAGGTGGGGCTCGCGTTCACAGAGGACGACGTCATCGCCCTGTTCGGCTGCCACCGCTGCCGCCTTGAGTCCGGCGGGGCCTCCCCCGATGACGAGCACGCGACGTCGGGTTCTCACCATGGGCCGAGGCAGGAACGTCAGCTCCCGACCTGATTCGGGGTATTGGATGCAGGAGATGGGCACGCCCATCTGGAAGTGCCCGATGCAGGCCTGGTTGCAGCCGATGCAGGCTCGGATCTCGTCCACGGCGTCGTGTTGGGCCTTGTTGGCGATCGCCGGGTCGCAGATCATCGCCCGGGTCATGATCGCCATGTCGGTGCGGCCTTCGGCGATGGCCTTCTCTGCTTCGTGGGGCTGGTTGATCCGTCCGGCGACCATGACCGGTCGGTCGGTGATCTTCTTGACCTGTTCGGACAGGGTCGCGGCATAGCCCGGGTCGATCTGCATCGAGGGGACGATGTGCACCGCTCCCTGCAGGGTCGAGGAGTCTCCGGCGGTGATCGAGAAGTAGTCGAGGCAGTCCACCTGCTCGCCGGAGCCTGACCCATCCGCGACCTTCATCGCGTCGAGGTGGCCGATGAGGTCGAGCACCTCGGTGGCGACCAGACCGCCCTCGGTCTTCTCCTCTCCCGAGATCCTCAGGCCCACCACGACGTCTGGGCCCACCGCTTCGCGAACCCCGGCGACCACCTCGGCGAGGAAACGACGACGATTGGCTGGGCTGCCGCCGTACTCATCGGCGCGGGTGTTCACTCGCGGGTTGAAGAACTGAATGGGCAGGTACCCATGGCTGGCCACGATCTCGACGCCGTCGATGCCGGAGTCGGCGATGCGCTTCGCAGCACTGGCATACCCGGCGATGATGTCCTTGATCGCGGAGGTGCTCAACGCCTCGGGGACGACCTTGAACCTCTCCTGCGGTTCGTCACTGGGAGCCACAGCGCGAGGGGCCATGCCGCGCTCGCCGTCCATCACCTCACGGCCCGGGTGGAAGAGCTGAGCGAAGATCGTGGCACCGTGACGGTGGACCGCCTCGGCGACGGCCCGGTATCCGGGCACCGAGGAATCGTCGGTGGCCATGAGCACATGGTTCGTATAGCGGGCGGTTTCGTGGACGCCGGAGACCTGGAGGACGATGAGTCCGCAGCCGCCCCTGGCCCGCTCTTCGTGATAGGCGACAAGATCGTCGCCGATCATCCCGTGGTCATCGAGTACGGTGTCGTGGCCCGAGGACACGATGCGGTTGCGGATGGTCTTCGCACCCAGCGTGATGGGTTCGAAGAGGTGAGGGAACAGTGAAGACATGATCGGCCTTGATACATGTGGGGGTGGATCCTGACACGTAATTCATATCACGGTATTAATAACGATGGAAGGCCCAAGTGTGTGGTTCAGAACACCCAAGTGCTCGACTCAGTACAACCGGGATGGACCAGACCATGTGAGAATCGAGGCATGAGCACTCACCGCTCCCCCACCTCGGCGACTGATGGCAGTACAACGGTCCGTGATCGCCTGAGCCCCGCCGGCCGACTCATCGGCCTCGACGCCGCTCGCGGAATCGCCCTGTTCGCGATGATGGTCACGCACATCTTTGCCTTGTCCGGTCCCGAGGGCCTCCCGACCTGGGCCGCCGTGTTCGCGGGGCGTGCCTCGGCACTGTTCGCGGTCCTGGCCGGCTGTTCGCTGGTGCTCTCGACTCGGTCGCGGATGGCAGCTTCGGGGCGTCTGCGCGATGCCGTGCCCAGTGTGCTCATCCGGGCGGGAGCGATCGTCATAATCGGACTGTGCCTGGGGTCGATCTCGTCGCTGCTGGCTGTCATCCTCGTCAACTACGGGGTCATGTTCGCGATTGCGATGCTGTTTCTGCGCCTGCGCGCCAGCACACTCTTCGTCATCGCCGGTGCCTGGATGGTCCTCAGCCCCGTTCTCTCGATGCTCATCCGCAGTGAATTCGGCCTGGAGCCGATGTATTCACCGATGTCATGGTTCGACTTCGCGACCCCTGGGACCATGCTCCACGACCTGGTGCTCACCGGCTATTACCCGATTCTGCAGTGGCTGTCCTACATCCTGTTGGGGATGGCGGTCGCGAAGGTCGACATCGCCAAGCACCTCATGTCCCTCTTCGCCGCGGGTCTGGGGCTGTTTCTCGTCGGCAAGGGAGTCTCTTGGCTGCTCATCAACGTCGCTGGAGGCGGTCCTGTGCTGGTTCGGGTGTCCGAGCTGTATGGGACCGATCTCAATGCGGCGCTGTTCACCGGCAGCTATGGGGTGACGCCGACGACGTCGTGGTGGTGGCTGGCGATCGCGGGCCCGCACTCAGGCACGCCCTTCGACCTGCTGTCCACGGCAGGGACCGCGCTGACGACCATCGTCATCTGTCAGTCGCTGGTGATGCTGCTGGGGCGCAGCACCTGGGTGCTGGCGCCGCTGACGGCTCCCGGCTCAATGCCCTTGAGCGTGTACCCCGCCCATGTCGTCCTGCTCGAGATCACTCGCCCCTGGATCGAGGCCAATCCGATGCTCGGAGGTGAGGCGATGTCGCCGCAGACCGTCGAGTTCGGTCTGCATGCTCTCGTGTTCATCGGCTTCGCCCTGATGTGGAAGCTGGCGATCGGTGCCCATGGCCCGCTTGAGGGTGGAGTCGCGGCGATCATCCGATCCGCGTCGCCGGTTCCAGGACCTGGGCCGGCTAGGAATTCTGCTTCTCACCCGCCCGATGCATAGTGACAGCCTTGCGCATCGTTGATCTGGCGCGCTTGCGATCTCCGCACGCATCGTAGGCACAGGAGAGGCGGAACCATGAGCGCCAGTCCTCGGGTGCCGCCTCTGCCTCGGCCTGGTACTGGCCGAAGGCTTCGTCGGCGGATTCGCGGATGATCCTCCCGCCTGGAGTTCGCGAAAGATCATCGACGGGCAGTCCTCCCTCTGATTTGAGGATGCGCGCCAGCTTCTCGGTCCGTGCACCGAACGTGAGTTCAACGATCAGCGTCCAGGCCCCGACGAGCGGCAGGACGAAAAGGGCAATGCCCATCAGTCGTGGAATCAGATCGGGTTCCCTGATCAGAACCCATGCTCGATGCCCCATGAGGACGAAGTAGAAGACGAGCACCACTGAGACGACGATCGCCCCGATTTTACCTTTGGACATCAGAGGTCGAGCATATTCTCGAGGCCGTGCAGAAGGCCGGTGTAGTCGGAGATCGACCGCACTGCGGTGACGATTCCCGGCATGAACGCCGAGGTGGAATGTGAGTCCGTCCGGATCGTCAGGGCCTCGCCGCTGGAACCGAAGTGGATCTCCTCCGAGGCTGTCATGCCCTGCTGCCGGATCGCGTGCACGTGGATGCCGTCGACGACTGCGCCGCGAGCACCGTTGGGATCGATTTCGGTGGCGTCGGGTACCGGAGGCAGGCCGGCATCGTTCCGGGCTGCCGCGATTCGCTGCGCAGTGTGGTTGGCCGTTCCCGACGGAGCGTCGAGCTTGCGCGGGTGGTGGATCTCGACCACCTCGGCGGAGTCGAAGTACGGTGCGGCCAGTTCAGCGAAGCGCATGGCCAGGACCGCGCCGATCGAGAAGTTCGGGGCGATGAGCACGGCGGTGACCGCATGCTTGGCCAGGAGCTCTTCGAGACCGGACAGCTTCTCAGCGTCCCAGCCGGTCGTTCCGACCACGGTGTCGATGTCGTGCTCGACGAGGAAGCGCACGTTCGCCTCCGTCGAGGCGGGAACTGTGAGTTCGACCGCAACGTCGATGCTCTTCTCGAGCAGGCTCTCCAGCGAGTCGCTGCTGCCCAGTGTCGCAACGAGTTCGAGGCCCTCGGCCTCGGTGATGGCGTCGACAGCTTGGGCGCCCATGCGGCCCTGTGCTCCGATGACGGCTACCCGAATCGCATTCATAAGTTCGTAACTCCTTGCTCGACGATCTCCGCAGGCCAGTCTAACGACTCACGGCGCTGTCACCGTCATCAGGTGACGTGATCGGCAGCCGACGACCTGGGGCTCGTTGATCTCCGCGCAGGCGGGCGCACACCTCGGTGTCGAACCGGAACCCGTCGTAGAGAAGGCGCTCGCGTTCTCTGCCCTCGACTGTAAATCCTGCGCTCTTGGCGACTGCGCCCGATGCGGGATTGTCCACGCGGTATCCCAGTTCCAGGCGATAGACGTCGAGTTCGTCGTGGAGATGGTCGATGAGACTGCGCAATCCGGCCACGGCCAGTCCGTGACCGCGAACACTGAGATCGAGCCAGTAGGAGATCCAGGCCGTCGAATGGCGCTGCTCGATGGCTGTTGCCATGACATTGCCGACCGGAGTCAGGTCACCAGCCACGATTGCGTAGGCCGCAGCGGTCCCCTCGTCCTCAGCACTTCGGATCCTATCGAGCCACGCCTGCACACCTGCTGGTGAGCGGTCGTCGGGGATGTTGCTGAGGAGGTCGGTGTCGGCCCGGGCATAGATGTCGGCGAGAGCGTCCACATCATCGCGGTGCCAGCGTCTGAGGAATTCGGCCATGGCCCCAGCTTAACGAGGACTCGGGTGCAACCTGTCACGGTCGGCAGACCAGTCCCCGGACATGAAAACGGCGGCCCCGCCGAGATGGGTCGGAGCCGCCGTTTCAGGGTCTGTCAGGTTATCAGCCGAGCAGGAGTCCCTTGGTCTGAGTCACGGCGCGGTCGAAGCGTGCGCCCGCATCTGCCCAGTTAACGATGTTCCACCAGGCCTTGACGTAGTCAGGCTTGACGTTCTGATAGTCCAGGTAGAAGGCGTGCTCCCACATATCGAGCTGAAGAACCGGGGTTCCGCCGAGCTGGATGTCCGACTGCTGGTCCTTGAGCTGTTCGATGAAGAGGTTTCCACCGAGCTGATCGTAGACGAGCACGGCCCAGCCGGAGCCCTGAATCGTGGTGGCTGCCGTGGTGAAGTGCTCACGGAACTTGTCGAAGGAGCCGAACTGGTCGTCGATGGCCGCTGCGAGTTCGCCGGTGGGCTTGTCGCCGCCGTCTGGAGACATGTTGTTCCAGAAGATCGAGTGGTTGACGTGTCCGCCGAGGTTGAACGCGAGATCGCGGGTCAGCTTCGGCACGTTGGCGAGGTTTCCGCTTTCGCGGGCTTCTGCCAGCTGTTCAACAGCGGTGTTGGCACCCTTGACGTAGGTTGCGTGGTGCTTGTCGTGGTGCAGCTCCATGATGCGAGCCGAGATGTGCGGCTCAAGTGCGGAGTAGTCGTAGGGCAGTTCCGGAAGGACGTACTGCTCAGCCATGAAATTCCTCCTGAAGAGAATTGATGTCCGCCAGAGTCGGCGGCTTCATTTCGACCCTATAGCAGGGTCTCATCTCGAACAACACGGTAGCCGTGAGGACTATTCCAGATGACGCCAAGTGACCTCGGAAAAGATCGCGGCACCGCACGAAAGCATCCAGACGCCACATGAATGCATCCACACGAAATCACCCACCGTGTCAGGGCAGATTCCGCGAGATGAGCAGCCGCATGATGTCCGAGGTCCCCTCCTCGATCTCCTCCAGCTTGGCATCACGCATCCACTGTTCGACCGGATGTTCACGCGAATAGCCCCATCCGCCCAGGGTCTGGACTCCGGCCCAGGTGCAGAACATCGCGGTCTCTGAGGCACCCAGTTTGGCCATGGCCGCCGAGGCGGTGACCTTCTCCCGCTCCACGCCGTCACCGGCATCGATCATGCGGGCGGCGTTGAGGACCTGCAGCCAGGCGGCATCGATGCGCGCGGCCATGTCTGCCAGCCGGAAGGCCACGGACTGGTGTTCGATGATCGCTTTGCCGAACTGTGTGCGTTCACGCGCATAGTCGCGGGCGTATTCGTAGGCGGCTCTGGCTGTGCCCAGTGCTGCGGCGCCGAGGACCACACGGGAGATGTCGAAGGTGCGCATCAGCCCGTAGAAGCCCCGCCCCTCCTCGCCGAGGCGGTTGTGGGTCGGGACGAACACGTCGGAGAAGAAGATCTCCCGGCACACGATCGCCCGCTGGCCCATCTTCTTCATCGGTGCCCCGAACTCCATTCCCTCGGTTTCCCTGGGCAGGAGGAAGGCGGTGACCCCACGTGAGCGCTGCGCAGGATCGGTCTTGGCGAAGACGACATAGCCCTCGGCGAGTCCGGCGTTCGAGATCCAAGCCTTCTGTCCGTTGAGCAGGTAGCCGCCGTCAACAGCCTCTGCCCTGGTGGTGATCGAGGCGGAGTCGGATCCAGACCCCGGTTCGGTCGTCGCCAGCGCGGTGAACATCGGTTCCGGCCCGGTCAGAGGGCGCAGCCAGGTCTCCTTCTGCTCCTCTGTTCCCAGCGCCAGAATCGGATCGGCGAAGAAGCCGTTGGAGCACAGCAGGTTGCCGATGCCGGGGTCCCCGAAGCACAGCTGCTCTTGGACGAGGCATTGTGTGAAGACGTCGGTGAAGCCTCCGCCCCCGTACTCCTCGGGGATCATGAAGTCTGTGATGCCCACGCGTGCCGCCTCGCGGAACAACTCAACCGGGGACTCGGTGTCCGCTTCGTCGACGCCGGGGCCTGCGGGTCGGATCTTGTCCTTCGCAAAGGTCCGGCACAGTTCGATGATGTCGTTCTGCTCATCGGACAGCGGCCAGGGTGTGTAGCTCATGTCAGGTCCTTCTTCTCGTGCGAACTCTGTGTCGACTCGTGCGAACTCTGTGCCTGCCGGGCCGCACCCAGCATGTCCGTGGCCGCGCGGGAGTCCTCGGTCATGTGGATCAGGGTGGGTCCGGCGAAGTCCTCGGCCTCCTGCAGTGCCGTCGCCAGCTGCTCCTGGGTTTCGATGTGGAGACCACGAGCGCCCATCGACTCGGCCAGGGCCGGGAAATCGGGTCCCAGCAGTGCCACTCCCGCAGGGGTATCGCCGCGATCGGCCATCTCGTTGCGGATCTCCCCGTAGCCGCCGTTGTCGACGATGATGAGGGACATCGACACCTGGGCCTGCACAGCCGCGGCGAGTTCGGCGATCGTGAACATCGCTCCCCCGTCGCCCTCGATCGCCACGACCCTGGCCCCGGGCACGGCGAGTTTCGCACCGATCCCCGCGGGCAGGCTGTATCCCAGGGTTCCGGCGCCTGCCGGGTAGAGGAAGCGGTCTCCTCGGCGTGCCGCCCATCCGGTCTGCACTCCGTAATAGCAGCACATTGTGGAATCCGCGGCGACGATGACAGGTGAGGTCGCCGAGGTGGTGTAGTCGTTGAGTGCTCCGCACAGCTGTGCCCAGGGTGCGCCTTCGGTCTTGGCTGCGGCAGTGATCGTGTCCTGCCAGCCGCGCAGCCACTCGATTGCCGCCCGGGTGAGGCCAGTCGACCTGGTCTGGTGCAGCCGGTGCGTCAGCGCGATCGTTGCGTCCTTCGCGTCGGCTGGGATCGGGTGACTGACACGGGCGTTGCGCAGCATCTGCACCTCGTCGAGGTCGATGCGAACGACCGTGTGCGGCAGCGGCAACGGCTCGGGCCAGAAATCGCTGGGAGCCAGTTCCGTGCCGATGGCCACCACGGCATCAGCGGCACCGAGCACCTCCGGCAGCGCTTCGAGAACTCCGATGGCGCCGAGGTTGTTGACGAACTCATCGTCGATCGTTCCCTTCGCGTTCGAGGACAGGATGACCCCGGCCCCGAGTACCTGGGAGAGCTCTTCCACCTCCGCTCCGGCGCTGCGGGCCCCGGCCCCGACGATGAGAAGGGGACGCTGGGAGCTTGCCAGCGCCTCGGCGGCGGACCTGATCGCCGAGGGCTGCGGAGCCGGGTTGGGACGGGCCAGAGCCGGGTGCAGGCAACCGGGTCCGGTAGCTTCGATGAGGTCGAGTGGGATCTCGATGTAGGCGGGGCGGGATCGTCCGCTGCGCATGCGTGAGAGTGCCTGTCCGACCGCCAGGGACACCTCACCGGGGCTGGTCACCCGGTGGCTGTCGCCGAGGACGGCGTCGATGGCCTGGCTCTGGTTGCGCACCTCGTGGAGGAGTCCGTTGCCGCGTCCGGGATGGGTCAGGGGCATACCTGGGCTGATGAGCAGGACCGGGACCGAATCGGTGAAGGACTGCAGCAGCGCGGTCAGTGCATTGAACACCGCCGGTCCCGTCGTCGTAATGACGACCTGCACCTCGCCGGTGACGCGGGCCGCGCCGTCGGCCATGTATCCGGCTCCCTGTTCATGGCGCGGTGAGACGATGTCGATACCCTCGGCAGCCAGCTGTGCGAAGATCTCGAGATTGTGGGTCCCGGGGATCCCGTAGACCCGCGTGATTCCCTCGGCTCTCAGCGCCCGGGCCAGGTGCGCACCACCGGTGATCTCTGCCTGTTCCTCTGTCATCGTGACTCCTTGTCGGGGTTGTCGGTGCTGCTGTCGTTGTCGGGGTTGTCGCTGCCGCTGTCGTTGTCGGTGCTGCCATCGTTGTCGTCTCGGTTCGTGACGACGAGCGCGTCGACGGCCAATGCCCCATCCGGGGTCACGCGCACCGGGTTGATCTCGATCTCCTGGATCTCGTTGCTGCCGGCGATCAGACGGGAGACCGAGACGATGATCTCGGCCAGTTCGTCGAGGTCCGTCGCACGCCGACCCCGCCATCCTGTGAGCAGCCGGTAGCACGTGAGCCGGGAGACCATGTCCAGGGCCTCGGCATGCGAGACCGGCGCCAGCTCGAGCCAGGTGTCGCCGTAGAGCTCCGTCTCGGTTCCTCCGGCTCCCACCATCACAATCGGCCCGAAGTTCTCGTCCTGGCGCCCGCCGACCAGGATCTCGACGGCCCCATCGCGGGTGTCCATCTCCTCAACGATGTACTCACCCTCGCCGAGGCGTCCCACCATCTTCACGTAGGCGTCTTCGAGGGCTGCGGCATCGGACAGGCCGAGGGCGATCGCCCCGAGTTCGGTCTTGTGTGCGGGCCAAGAGGCCTTGAGTACGAACGGCGGTGTCAGGTCCGAGCCGGCCACCACCTCGGCGAGTTCGGCTCCGCGACTCAGCGTCAGGGCCCGCGGCACCGGCACCCCGGCCGCGCTGATCGTGTCACGGGCCGCACCGTACCCGGTACCCCAGGGCGTGACCGGACCCGACCGCTCCAGGGCCTCGGTGATGCGCCCGGAATGAGAGGCGTAGAACCCGGCTCCGGCAACGACGCGCATGACCGATTCGATCGAGGTGTAGACGGGTATCGAGTTCTCCCACAAGGCTGCGACGGCCGGCGAATCGGCACTCATCGAGTGGACGATGAGAGGCTTGCGATGACCGCGCACGGTCTCACCCATCCTGCCCACCTCGGCCAGCTCCGCATCGAGGAGAGCAGGAATGTCCTCGCCGTAGCAGCCGAAGTATCCGCTCAGGATGACCGCGTCGATGGCCTCATCGGCCAGGAGCGCATCGACGAGGCGCGAGTGCACGGACAGGTCAGCCTCCCCGGCCCCATCGAGGTCGATCGGATTGTCGATGTGACCGGCCTGCGGCAGGATCTCTGCGACCCGGGTGCGTGTGAGGGCGTCAAGGACGTGAACGCGCAGACCGTGGGACTCGGCTCGGTCTGCGGCGATCGCGCCCTGCCCGCCCGAGTCGGAAATGACGGCGATCCTCCTCCCCGTAGGCAACCAGGACGTGGCGAGGAAACCGGCCAGCTCAACGGCCTCACCGGGTGTCGAGAGTCGGATTGCACCGGCGGCGCGGCAGGCGGCATCGACCGTGTCCATCGCCGAGGTGAGCGATCCGGTGTGAGATCGCGCGAGCCTTGCACCGGCGTCCGATTGGCCCGTGGTGAGGATCATCGTGGGCTTGCCCGCCGCACGCAGTGCCTGCATCGCCGACACCAGGGCGCTGCCGCCGGTGAAGGACTCGAGGTAGAGCACGACCTGCGTGGTGGCGGCATCGTCGACCAGGGAGGACAGGATCTCTGCTGCCCGGACGTCGGACTGTCCGCCGATGGAGGCGAAGCGTGAGATCCCGAGGCCGCTGCGTGCGGAGAGGGTGGCGATCTCTGTTCCCAGTTGGCCGCTCTGCGTCACCACGGCCAGGGATCCGGGGGTGAAGTTGCCCCAGGCCAGAAGCAGATCATTGCTCGCATCGACGACGCCCAAGGACGAAGGACCGATGAGGCGGGCACCTGCGGAGATGATTCGCTGCGCCACCTCAGCGGCCCCGGGCACCCTGGCCGAGATGATGAGGAAGGCTCGCACTCCTGCGGCCAAAGCATCATCGACGACGGCCGGGACCCCGTTGCCCGGGATCGAGATGACAAGGAGCTCCGGTGTCTCAGGCAGCTCAGCGAGGCTGGAGTAGGTGGGCTCACCCTGGATCGAGGCGACTCGTGAGTTGATGAGGTGGACCCGGCGGCGGTGGGTTCCCTTCAACGCTCCCGCGGAGAGCCAGAATCCCCATTTGGCTGGGTCGTTCGAGGCTCCGAGGACGGCGACGCTGCCGGGGTCGAAGAACCGGTCCATGGTTCTAACGCTCTGCCTTCGCTGCGGCCATCTGATCAGGCTGGGCCCGGAGGGCTTCGAGGTTCGCATCCACCCGGGACTGTGCCGCCTGCCGGGGCGTGATTCCCAAACGGCCGGCCTCGCCCAGCACTTGTGTCGTGAGTTCGCGCAGAGTCTCGATGACCAGGGACCTGCTGTCGTCCCAGCTGCCGTCGACATCGCCGAACGTCACCCACCACCACCACGCATTCGTCGCGGAGTTCGCGAGGAAGTCGGGAACAACCGTGACCCCTCGGGCCTGCAGGTGCTCTTCCGCATCGGGCAGCACGGGCATGTTCGCGGCCTCGACGATGAGCCCGGCGGTGATGGTCTCGCAGTTCTCACGCGTGATCGCGTAGCTGACTGCCGCAGGGACGAGCACATCGCAGTCAGCGGCCAGCCAGTCTCCGCGGTCACCGTCCAGATCGTCGGGACGAAGTGCGGCTCGGTCGATGCCGCCGAAGGGATCGCGTGTGTCCAGTAGGGCCTCGACGTCGAGTCCGGCCGGGTTGGACACGAACCCGTCGGCATCGGCGATGCCGACGATGCGCACTCCCGCCTCGGCGAGGAATCGGGCGCTCGTCCCACCCATCGATCCGAATCCTTGGATCACTGCGCTCGAGTCGGCCGGGTCTCTCCCCGCAGATTCGAGTGCAGCGATCGCCGAGGTGGCCACTCCCAGTCCGCCGACGAGCTCATCCTGAGCCAGACCGTCGACGATCGTTGAGAAGGCGGTGGCCGTCCGCGCCCTGGCCGCTTCCGGATCGGTCAGCAGCTTCTCCACGGCCGACAGGCCACTGCCGAGCCCACGCTTGGCAAGGATGTCGTCGATATCCCTCTGGCGTACGCCCAGGTCCTCGCCGAGGGCCCAATAGGCGCCCATGATCGGGTTCACGGCGACGAGGAACCTCTCGAGGATGTCAGTGGCTCCGGGGGCACGTGGGTCGAAGTCGATGCCGCCCTTCGCACCGCCGACGGGAACGTAGTGCCGACCCGGCCGCAGATGGATCGCTTCCTTGCGCGTCATCCCCTGAGCCAGCCCCCGCACCTCCTCGAGAGTGCATCCCTGACGCATTCTCAGCCCGCCCGAGGCTGTTCCCCTCACCAGCGTGTCGATGACGACGAATCCGTGTGCTCCGGTGATCGGATCCTGCCAGGTGATGTCCATGAACATGTCGCTCCCAAGGGTTTTACTGAATCGCTGTTCAGTTAGGTTCAGACCACCAGTCTGACCGTCGGAGGACTGCCGCGTCAAGAGCGTCTGGGCGAGAGTTCCGGACTCATTCCAATTCGCGTGCGACGAAGTCATCGACCCAACTGGACAGGGTCTTAGGCGACACAGATTCGGGGTTGAAGATGAGCTGGACTGCGAGCCCGTCGAGGTACGCGAGGATCCTTGTGGCGCAGCCATCGGCCATCTCTGCGACGGTGGTGCCTGTGGGCCCGTTCGCGGACGCTCCCGTGGCCATTCGGACGTGGCTGAATCGGAATTCCTTCGCCTCGAGCCCCGCGACGATGAGCTCGGACAGTATTGTCTTCCACTCTCGGTCGAGGGTGGAGAACGTCGACCTCATCCCATCATCGAAGAGTGCGGCAGACCACCCGTCGATCCAGATCTTCCAGCTCCTCGTCGAGTCTGTCGGCATGTACCACTGGACGACGTCTCTGAGCCGCTGCGATGCTGGCTTCTGCGTCGCGGCGAGTCGACGCGCGCGATAGAGGTCGTTCTCCCCGGCGTGTGCGAAGGCTGCGGCGACGAGTGCTTCCTTCGTCACGAAGTGGTAGATGACCAGGCTCGGGCTCAGCCCCAGCCGTGCGGCGACATCGGCGACCCGGAGGGTGCGCAGGCCGGTGCTCTCGATTTCCTCCACGGTCGCAGCCAGGATCTCCTCCCGACGCACCGATGCTCTCTTTCGCGGCATGAACCTCTCCCCCACACAGACAGAAATGGCTGTACAACATGAATCTTGTTGTACGGCCATTCTAGATGCTCACGGTTCGGAGCCTGCGGGCATCGCCTCAGGCCAGCGTCATCTCAACCTCAGCGCAGGACGACGTCAGCCTGTGGTCCCACGAGGGACAGCGACCTCGGGCGTCCCATGAGGTCTCCTGCCATCGTCGACACCTGCTCAGCCGTGACCGAGCGGACGCGTTCGATGAGGTCGAGCGGAGATTCGAGTGGGATTCCGAAGATCTCCGATCGGGCCAGTCGATTCATCCGTGCGGCCGAGGACTCGAGTCCGAGGACCATCGAACCCGAGAGCTGGGAGACGATCGCGTCCAGCTCGGTGCGACTTGGCACCTCCTGCGCCAGACGGTTCCATTCGGCCAGTGCCAGGTCGACGACGGCCTGCCCGTTCTCGGGTGTGCAGCCGGCGTAGATGCCGAACGTTCCGAAGTCGGTGAACTGGCTTGCCACGCAGTTGACGGCGTAGGCGAGACCGCGTTCTTCTCGCACGCTCTGGAAGAGTCGGGAGGACATTCCTCCGCCGAGCATCGTCAGCAGCACAGAATAGACGAAGCGATCCGGATGGCCCTCTTCGAGACCCTCGCAGCCGAGCAGGATTCCCAGCTGTTCGGTGTCCTTGACCGTGTGTGAGCGACCCGAGTGGAACGTCGGCACCTCACGTGCGCCGCGGCCGGACACCCGGCCTGCTGTCGCAGCGGGGCTGTCCCAGGTGTGGGAGCCGGCCTGTGAACCGACACCGGCCTGAGCCAATGCGTCATCGACCATGCCCAGGACTTCGTCGTGGGTGGCACCGCCGGCGGCGGCGATGACCAGACGCGGGGGAACATAGGTCGTGGAATGGTGGTCCAGGAGTGTGTGATGGCCCAGCACGCGGATCTGGTCCTTCGTCGCGCCGACCGGACGTGCCAATGGGTGGTCGCCGAAGATGAGCTCGTCGAAGTCATCGAAGAGGACGTCGCCGGGATCGTCAGCGGACATCGCCAACTCTTCGATGATGACGCCGCGTTCGCGTTCGAACTCCTCGGCGTCCAGGTTCGAGTTCGAGACCATGTCGACGAGCACCGAGGTGATGTCCGACAGGTCCGTGACCAGGCAGCGCGAGTAGTAGCAGGTGAGTTCCTTGGCCGTGATGGCGTTGGAGTCTCCCCCGGTCCGGTCGAAGGCTGCCGCGATTGTCTTCGCGTCCTTCGTCGGCGTTCCCTTGAAGAGCATGTGTTCGAGGAAATGGGTCGATCCGGCGGTCTCGGTCGATTCGTCGCGCGAACCTGCCGCGACCCAGATGCCGATGGTCTCCGAGGCCAGCCCGGGCATGTGTTCGGTGGTCACTGTCAAACCACCGGGGAGGACAGACCGATCGATTCGGCTGCCCTCCCCGGTGTGAGAATCTTTGAGTATCAGTTGTCTGATTCCTCTTCTTCTGCTTCTTCGTCATCGTCGCCGACAGGCGAGAGTGACAGCTTGCCGCGGTCGTCGATCTTCGTGATCTCGACCTGGACCTTCTGGCCGACTCCGACGACGTCTTCGACGTCCTCGACGCGCTTGCCATCGTTGAGCTTACGCAGCTCGGAGATGTGCAGCAGACCGTCCTTACCCGGTGTCAGCGAGACGAATGCGCCGAAGCTCATCGTCTTCACCACGGTACCGAGGTAACGTTCGCCGACCTCGGGCACCTGCGGGTTGGCAATGGCGTTGATCATCGAGCGGGCGGCCTCTGCGGCTGCTCCGTCGGTGGCACCGATGAGGACGGTTCCGTCGTCTTCGATGCTGATGTCAGCGCCGGTGTCTTCCTGCATCTGGTTGATCATCTTGCCCTTGGGTCCGATGACCTCACCGATCTTGTCGACCGGGATGTTCACCGAGATGATGCGCGGAGCAGTCGGAGCCATCTCTGCCGGAGCATCGATGGCCTCGGCGATGACGTCGAGGATGACCATGCGGGCTTCCTGCGCCTGCTTGAGGGCGGCACCGAGCACCGAGGCGGGAAGGCCGTCGAGCTTGGTGTCGAGCTGGATCGCAGTGATGAAGTCACGCGTACCGGCAACCTTGAAGTCCATGTCGCCGAAGGCGTCTTCGGCACCGAGGATGTCGGTCAGTGCCGCGTATGCGGTCTGGTCACCGGTGTCGGTAGAGATGACGTCGGAGACGAGTCCCATGGCGATGCCTGCGACGGGAGCCTGCAGCGGCACACCAGCCGAGAGCATGGCCAGAGTCGATGCGCAGACCGAACCCATCGAGGTCGAGCCGTTGGATCCGAGTGCCTCTGAGACTTCGCGGATGGCGTAGGGGAAGTCCTCGCGCTTGGGCAGAACCGGCACGAGTGCACGTTCAGCCAGTGCACCGTGTCCGATCTCGCGGCGCTTCGGGCTGCCCACACGACCGGTCTCTCCGACCGAGTAGGGCGGGAAGTTGTAGTGGTGCATGTAGCGCTTCGTGGTCACAGGCGACAGAGAGTCGATGTGCTGTTCGAGCTTGAGCATGTTCAGCGTGGTGACACCGAGGATCTGGGTCTCTCCGCGCTCGAAGATGGCCGAACCGTGAGCGCGTGGGATCACGTTGGTCTCGGCGGTCAGCGGACGGATGTCCTTGAGACCACGACCGTCGATGCGGATCTGCTCGGTGAGGATGCGCTTGCGCACGACCTGCTTGGTCAGGCCGTTGAGGGCCCCGGCGATTTCCTTCTCGCGGCCGGCGAAGCGTTCGCCGAGCTTGTCGAAGAGCTCAGACAGCAGAACTTCGCCTGCTGCTTCGCGTTCCTGCTTGTCAGCGATCTGGAAATTCTCGGTCTGCTTGGCTTCGGCGAGTTCGCGCACAGCCTCGTAGACGTCGTCCTGGTAGTCCTTGAAGACTGGGAATGCGACGGTGGGCTTGGCAGCACTGTCGGCCAGCTCCTGCTGCGCACGGCAGAGTTCGCTGATGAAGGGCTTCGCGGCTTCGAGTCCCTCGGCCACGACCTCTTCGGTCGGTGCTGTGGCACCGGTCTTGATGCGGTCGATGGCGTTGTCGGTGGCTTCTGCCTCGACCATCATGATGGCAACGTCGTCACCGACGACACGGCCGGCGACGACCATGTTGAAGACGGCGTCGTCGAGCTGCGAGTGGTTCGGGAAGGCAACCCACTGGTCGTCGATGAGTGCGATGCGCACGCCGCCGATGGGGCCGGAGAAGGGCAGTCCTGAGAGCTGAGTCGACATCGAGGCCGCGTTGATGGCCAGGGCATCGTAGATGTGGTCGGGGTGGATCGACATCACTGTGACGACGACCTGAACCTCGTTGCGCAGTCCCTTCACGAAGGAGGGGCGCAGAGGGCGGTCGATGAGGCGGCAGGTGAGGACCGCGTCGGTCGAGGGGCGTCCTTCACGGCGGAAGAACGAACCGGGGATGCGACCCGCGGCGTACATGCGCTCTTCGACGTCGACGGTCAGAGGGAAGAAGTCGAAGCCCTCACGGGGGTTCTTGCCCGCCGAGGTGGCCGAGAACAGCATGGTTTCGTCGTCGAGGTAGGCGACGGCAGAACCGGCGGCCTGCTGTGCAAGCCGTCCTGTTTCGAAGCGGATGGTGTGTGAACCGTAGCTGCCATTGTCAATGTGCGCTACGGCGGATTCAGGGTTGAGTCCCACGT
Source organism: Brevibacterium sp. BDJS002 (assembly GCF_028201555.1). Taxonomy (NCBI): domain Bacteria; kingdom Bacillati; phylum Actinomycetota; class Actinomycetes; order Micrococcales; family Brevibacteriaceae; genus Brevibacterium; species Brevibacterium sp. BDJS002. Next base: position 2,787,896 of record NZ_CP116392.1, read on the forward strand.
ATTCTCCTTGTTTGTAACCGGCACGCGGACACCTTCGAAGAATGAAGGCGAAAGAGGCCCGCGTCGATCCGGTGGATATTGGCTCGGACAACCCCATGGATCCAAGCCGGTCATCGATCGGGGCCCACGGAATCAGCATGCGCATGCGTGCTCTTCCGGAAGCCACTACCGAGGACCGAAACGTCCATGGCATGGTTGTCCACGTTGAAGTCTACCGCAGTTGCCCCTGTGAGCCATTGCCTCGCATTCCACCCGGGCATGCCATGGGCAGTCTCCGGGCATGCTACGGGCAGTCGAGCTGCCGGGGAAGACGAAGAAGCGCCCTGCATGATGCAGGACGCTTCGTTTCGTCTGAGGTGTCTCGGTCGAGCCTGTGTCAGTTCGTCCGAGTCGCGCTCATTGTCATGGGGCTGGTCTCAGCGACGCAGGCCCAGGCGCTTGATGAGCGAGCGGTAGCGCTCGATCTCGACGCGCTGCAAGTACTTGAGCATCCGGCGGCGCTGGCCGACGAGGAGCAGCAGGCCACGACGCGAGTGGTGGTCGTGCTTGTGATCCTTGAAGTGTTCGGTGAGCTCGGTGATCCGGCGGGTCAGCAGCGCAACCTGAACCTCGGGAGAACCGGTGTCGCCCTCGTGAGTTGCATATTCCTTGATGACTTCTTGCTTTTCAGCAGTACTGAGAGCCATGGACTTCTCCTTTTGATCGTTGCGCGGCGCCGAAACCTGTCAGTCTCAGCACTATCGAACCGCGGCCGGTGAAAACGGCAAGGTTCAGTTTATCAGGTGTGGAGCACCTCGCGCACATCGGCAATGTCCTCGTGCATCTTCACGACAAGCTCGTCCATGCCGGTGAACGTCACCTGTCCACGTATGCGTGAGACGAACTCGAGAGACATATGCCTGCTGTAGACGTCGAATTCGCCGAATTCCTTGTCGAGGACATGCGCCTCGACCCGACGAACACTGCCTTCGAAGGTGGGGTTGGTCCCGATGGAGATGGCCGCGGGGTACGGCTGTGCCTCATCCGAGAAGGTCGCCCACCCGGCATAGACACCATCGGCGGGAATGAGGCCCTCGGCATCCTCAGACAGGTTCGCCGTGGGGAATCCGAGATCGCGGCCTCGAGCATCGCCGTGGACGACGGTTCCCTCGACCCGGTGGTAGCGACCCAGCTGATCGGCAGCCTCGGCGACATCTCCGGCAACGATCTGCTCACGGATACGCGAGGAGGAGTACCGTCCCCCGCGTCCGACCTCTTCGATCGTCTCCGTCCGGAATCCATATTTCTCGCCGAGGTGGCGCAGGGTTTCGATGGTGCCTTCGTTGTCCTTGCCGAAGCGCACATCATCGCCGACGACGACGATCTCGCAGGCCAGTGCCTCAACGAAGTAGGTGCGCACGAACTCCTCGGCGCTCTGGGCCGCGAAGTCGAGGTCGTAGTGCTGGACGAACAGCGCATCGATGCCGGTGTCCGCGATGAAGTCGGCCTTCTGCTCGGTGCTCGTGATCATCAGCGTCGGCTCATCAGGGCGGTGGACCGTGCGCGGGTGCGGGTCGAAGGTCATGGCCACGGAGCGCAGAGATCGCTCCCTGGCCAGTGCCGCTACGGCTTGGAGAACGGTCTGGTGACCGCGGTGGACCCCATCGAAGTTGCCCAGGGTCACGACGGTGCCGACATCGTCGGTCCCGACCTCATTCAGTCCGTGATAAAGCTCCACTCGACGTTTGCTCCTTCCGTGCACCGACTCAGGTTATCGCAGAGATGTTCTCACGTGCTAACCCACGCACGCCTCAGGAGATGACGGCCCAGCCGATCACGCCGACCAGGGATGCGATCGCGGTGGAGAGGAACGTTCCGATGATGAATCGCTCGCCAGCGGCCGCCGAGGATTTGATCTCCGCGAAGCGCCCGAGCCCTTTGACTGCGACGACGACGGCCATGAGTTCGGGCCTGCCCAGCACGATGGCTCCGGCGATGAGTGCGCGCTCGACGATGCCGATCCACATTCCGCCGCGCAGGACTTCGATGTCCTCGCTGCCGGTACGCTTCGGCTTCGAGCCGGGCCCGTCGTGGGTCATCCGCAGGAACAGCGGAACGAGCAGATAGCCAACCGCTGCGGACACGATCGCAGCCACAACAGCGATGAGTACGTCAATCCACATGGTCACCTGCCTGTGAGTCGCTGTCCCCGGTCTGGTCTACATGGGCCAGGTCTCCTACATGGGCCAGGTGGAAGGTCGAGAGTGCGCAGGCACCCTTTATGAGTTCCACACCGCCCGGGGAGAGCACCCTGGACACAGCCTGTTGGGAGACGTCGAAGTGTTCAGCGATGTCGTGCTGAGTGGATTCGGGATGGTCTAGCCTGCGGTCGATGTAGCGCCGAGACTGGGACCGGATGTTCTCGAACGTCCAGACCACCAGGCGCAGAGCGCTCTCAGCCAGGCTCGAGTGCGCTGTCTCCGGGTCGACGACAAGATGAGCGGGTGCTCCTTTTGCGGCCTCGACCGCGCGCCTGGCCGCATAGAAGGCCTCCCCCCTGCCCTCGGCGGTGGACGCCGGCAATGGGGTGTCGACCGGGCCGATGCCGATTCCGATATGCCACCCGGTTCGTGCGGCCAGCAGACGGACGGCCAGAGTCACCTGTTCGGGTGAGTCGAGAACTCCCTGCACCTCATCGCCGATCGTGCGCTCGAAGCCCCGCTGGGTCTCAACGCGGGCCAGAATGTCGAGCAGCCCGGGCACCTCATCGGTGCGCTCACGAGATTTTCGCTGGTCGATGGTCATGACGTACATGACTCAAGTACACCAAAGTCCACCACGATAGACAACCGTTCCAGTTGTATCGAACGAATACAAGCGATTACGTTGTGTTGCCCGTAGTGACGTTGTGTTGCCCGTGATGTCGTTGCGCTCTCAGGCGAGGTCGATGGCGAAGGCCGTCTGAGATTTCAGCACTCCCCCGGCTCGCACCTCGGCGATAGAGACGAGCTCCTCGCCGACGATCACGGCCACATCATTGCCCTGATCCGGGCTCCGATCGGTGCCGATCGTCTTGCCCTGCATCAGGGCCTTGGCCTCCACGGAATCGACGTGCACGGTCGGAAGCAGGGTCCGGGCCACCTCGGCGAGAGAGGTCAGCGCGGGTGCTTCGATGTCGAGATCATCGGGGATCATGACCGCTTCGTCGAGGCTGAAGGCGCCCACTCGAGTGCGCCGCAGAGCGGTGAGATGACCATAGACGCCGAGGCTGCCGCCGAGGTCTCGCGCCAGTGCACGAACATAGGTCCCCGACGAGCAGTCGACTTCGACGTCGACATCGATGTGGCCCTGCGCAACGGAGTACCGGGTGGCGAGGATGGTGAAGTCTGAGATCTCGACTCGGCGCGCCTTGAGCACAACGTCTTCACCGGCACGGACGCGGGCGTAGGAGCGTTGGCCGTTGACCTTGATCGCGGAGACCGCGCTGGGAACCTGGTCGATGGAGCCTCGCAAGGCTGAGACGCCGTGTGCGATCCCATCATCGGTGACCGCCGACAGTGCCGCAGGCTCGGCGAAGAGGTCTGGCTCCGAGTCCGCGTCATCGGTCGGCGTGGCCGAGCCGAGACGGATCGTGGCCAGATAGGTCTTGGACACACCGGTGATGTAGCCCAGGAGTTTGGTCCCGCGGCCCAGCCCGAGAACGAGCACGCCCGTGGCCATGGGGTCGAGGGTTCCGGCATGCCCGACCTTGCGGGTGCCGTACCAGCGCCGAATCCGAGAGACGACGCCGTGGGAAGTCAGGCCTTGGGGCTTGTCACAGACAATGACACCCTGTGGGGAAGTATCGCTCACGTCTCAGGTTCGATCAGTTGAACGAGGCGTGCACGTGGTCCATGTGGTTGTCCGTGGGTGAACCGCGGTCTTCCATGCTGCTCCACCCGCTGCCTGGCTGCCAGATCCGCTGCTTCCAGATGACGTACTTGACGTCGAGTGCTCCGGAGTTCTGGATCAGGTACTCGGCGATACGGTCGGCCGTGGACCCGTCGATCATGATGTCGACGGCTCCGCCTGTGTAGTGGTCCGAGGTGCCGGAGCCCGGCCGAACGCCACCGTAGGTCTTGACTTCGGGGAACTTCGCACACACGGCGCGGTAGCCGTTGACGGTGTTGGGCTGCAGTCCGGATTCGATCGAGGACGAGACCGAGCACGGTTCGTTCGAGATGCCCTCTGGAGTGTCTCCACCCTCAGACGACTTCTCATCCGAATCGGTGGACTTATCCTCGGATGACTTCGCACCGCCGGACTCCGCCTGCGCCTTCTCCGTCGTCGGGGACGGCTTGGGCTTGGGAGTCTTGACGTCGAGTGTTGTCTTCGAGGTCTTGTTCTTGTACTTGGGATCGTCCTTGACGTCCTTGAGGTATTCTTCGCCGGCCTTCTCGCGCTGGGCGTCGATCTCGTCCTGACTGACGGCCGAGGGACTCGACTTCGCCTGCTGCGCAGAGGTGTCAGCGGCCTCTGTCGTGACATTGCCGGCCTCGGGCGGGCTCATGACGACGGTGGAGCCGACGACAGCAGCGGTGGCAGCAGCCGGAACCGCGATCGCGGCAACGACGGGACGCTGCCTGACAGTTGACAGAACAGAGGTGGCGGTCGACGGTGCGTCCGAGGAGTGCCGACCGGCAGAGCGCTTGCTGGCCTTGCCTGCCTTGCCGGCGGGAGTCAGATCCCGGACCAGCTGCTTAGCGAAGCCAGGCTTTGGCGAAGAGTGCTTACCCAATTCAGAAGTCCCTTAACAGAGTCGTAATCATTTCGTTACCAGAAAAAGTCTAAACCAGAAGTGAAAGATTACAAAACTGTTACGTGAAGTTTTTCCGCGAGAGTGACAGAGATCGCGGTTGGACGCACGAGGCCCGCCGCGCTCACCTGAGAGGACACAGCCGGAGCACTGTCGCATCGGTGGTCCGTTATGGCGCTGTGACCAGTCAGCCTTCTTCGTCGGTCTTCTTGTAGGGGTCTTCGTCTCCCGCGGGCTTCGCGTCCTTGGCCAGTCCGGCCACCCGAGCGTCATCGGCTGCGGCCTTGGCGAGGAGACCGTCCAGGTGAGCGGCGGCCTCCGGCACGGCGTCGGCAATGAATTCGAGGCTGGGAGTCAGTCGGATCGTCAGGCCCTTGCCGACCTCTGACCGGATGAAGCCCTTCGCGGACTCCAGTGCTTTGCCTGTGGCTTCGAGGTCCTGCCCGTCGCCGAAGACAGTGTAGAAGATCGAGGCGTGCTGCAGATCTCCGGTTACACGCACATCGGTGACCGTGACGAAACCGAGACGGGGATCCTTGAGTCTGCGTTCGATCGTGCTGGCGACGATGACCTTGATCTGGTCGGCGATCTTACGCGCCCGAGTTGCATCTGCCATGGTGTCTTCCTTCTTCATCTGAACTGTGTCTGGGGGTGGTGCTGTATCTGAGCTTATGAGTGGTGCTGTGTCACTGGGTGTGGCTGTCTATCGGCGCCGACGAACGAACTCCCCCGGCACATTCTCTCATTGCCGGGAACCTCATCGCCGGGAACTGTGATGCTGTCGACTGCGATGACGTCGACTGTGGTGGTGCGGGTCTGCGAACCGCCCCGACAATCGCAGACCGGGTCCTGCCCGGGCGGTGTGCGGGCGAGTGGACTCTTGCCACCCGCTCGCACACAACCCGTTCAGAACCCGGTGTGGACTGCGATGTGCTGATCAGTCGCGCGGCTTCTCACGCATCTCGACGGTCTCGATGATGTCACCGACACGCAGATCGTTGAAGCTGCCCAGGCCGATACCGCACTCGTATCCTTCGCGGACCTCGGTGGCATCGTCCTTGAAGCGGCGCAGGGACTCGATCTTGACCTTGTCCCCGATGACCACTCCATCACGGGTGACGCGAGCGGTCGCGTTCCTGGTGATGTGACCATCGCGAACGATGGAGCCGGCAATGTTGCCGAACTTGGAGGAGCGGAAGACTTCGCGGATCTCCGCGGTGCCTGTCTGGACCTCTTCGTATTCCGGCTTGAGCATGCCCTTGAGCGAGCTCTCGATGTCGTCGATCGCCTGGTAGATGACCGAGTAGTAACGGACATCGACACCTTCGCGCTCGGCCAGGTCGCGTGCCTTCGCTTCCGGACGGACGTTGAAGCCCAGGACGATCGCGTTGTCGACCGTGGCCAGGTTGATGTCGTTCTCCGTGATCGCACCCACACCGCGGTGGATGATGCGCAGGTCGACGTCGTCGCCCACATCGATCTTGAGCAGCGAATCCTCCAGCGCTTCGACAGCACCCGAGACGTCGCCCTTGAGGATGAGGTTGAGCATGTCGACCTTGCCCTCGGCGAGTGCCTTGGTGAAGTCCTCGAGGCTGATGCGCTTGCGACCGCGAGCCTGAGCCGCGTTGCGCTCGATGGCGTCACGCTTCTCAGCGATCTGACGTGCTGTGCGGTCATCCTCTGTGGAGATGAACGTATCACCGGCACGCGGCACGGACGACAGACCCAGCACCTGCACGGGACGGGATGGACCCGCCTCCTCGACGAGGTTGCCGTTCTCATCGAACATCGCACGGACACGGCCGTAGGCAGTGCCACACACGATGGCATCGCCCTGACGCAGGGTGCCGGAATCGACGAGCACGGTTGCAACCGCGCCGCGCCCCTTGTCGAGCTTGGCTTCGATCGCGATGCCGCGAGCCGACTTGTCCGGGTTGGCCCTCAGGTCCAGTGCGGCGTCGGTGGTCAGCAGCACGGATTCGAGCAGCTGGTCGATGCCTTCGCGCTTGAGCGCAGAGATCGGCACGAACATGGTCTCGCCGCCGTACTCCTCGGCCACCAGGTTGTACTCGGTCAGCTGCTGCATGACCTTCGAAGGGTTGGCACCCTCCTTATCGATCTTGTTGACCGCGACCACGATCGGAATGTTCGCTGCCTGAGCGTGGTTGAGCGCTTCCACGGTCTGCGGCATCACACCGTCGTCGGCTGCGACCACGAGGATCGCGAGGTCCGTCGACTTCGCACCACGGGCACGCATGGCGGTGAACGCCTCGTGACCCGGAGTATCGAGGAAGGTGATCTTGCGATCGGCGCCTTCGTGCTCGACCTCGGCCTGGTAGGCACCGATGTGCTGGGTGATTCCGCCGGCTTCGCGGGCAGCAACGTTCGCTGAGCGAATGGCGTCGAGAAGCTTGGTCTTACCGTGGTCGACGTGACCCATGACGGTGACGACCGGTGGACGTGCTGCGAGATCCTCGTCGTCCTCGTCCGCGGCTTCCGCGTCAAGGTCGATGTCGAAGGTCTCGAGCAGCTCACGGTCTTCGTCCTCGGGTGAGACGATCTCGATCTTGTAGCCGAGCTCCTCGCCGAGAACCTCGAAGGTGCCCTCGTCGAGAGACTGGGTGATGGTCGCCATCTCGCCGAGGTGGAAGAGCACCGTGACGAGGTTTGTCGGATCGGTGTTGATCTTCTCAGCGAAGTCGGCCAACGAGGATCCGCGGCGCAGGCGCAGCGGAGTCGTGCCGTCGCCGCGTGGAACAGAGACGCCACCGACGGACGGTGTCTGCATCTGTTCGAACTCGGCGCGCTTGGCCCGCTTCGACTTGCGCCCCTTCTGACGGGGACCGCCGCCACGGCCGAATGCACCCTGTGTGCTGCCGCGACCGCGACCTGAACCACGACCACCTGGACCGCCGCCGGGTCCGCGACGACCTGCAGGTGCGCCGCCCGGGGCTGCACCTGGTGCACCGGGTGCGCCACCGCCGGCGGGCGCGTTGCCGCGTCCTCCGCCGCGTCCGCGACCTGGGGCCGGCTTGTTGAGAGCCGAGTTCTTCATCATCGATGGGTTGGGGCGAGGTGCGCCCGGGCGTGGTGCCGGACGTGGGCCTGCTGCGCCTTCCTCACCGGATGCGCGAGGTGGCTTCTGACCTGGCTTCGGCATTCCCTGCGAGTTGGCGAACGGGTTGTTGCCCGGACGTGCTCCTGGACCGCCTTGACCGCCCTGGCCACCTTGGCCGCCGGGGCGATTGCCGGACTTCGGTCCGCCGCGGCCTGCCGGTTTGGGCATGCCCTGGGCTGGAGCGAAGGGGTTGTTGCCGGGACGAGCCGGCGAACGGCCGCCTGGCTTCGGGGCAGAGCCCGGCTTGGGAGCCGAGCCTGGTTTGGGAGCGGCACCCGGCTTCGGAGCAGCGCCTGGCTTCGGTGCGTTCGCACGCGGTGCAGGCTTGGCCTGCTCGGACGCTTCGGCTGCTGCCGGAGCAGCTGCCGCGGTGTCATCAGCCTTGGTCTCTGCAGCCGGCTTCGACTCAGCAGCAGGTGCTGCCGCAGGCTTCGCTCCCGGCTTCGCGCCGGTCGACTTGGCCGCGGGCTTTGCCGCTGCAGGTGAGGTTTCGGCTGCTTCGCTTGATGTCGAGGCTGCCTTGGCGCCGGGCTTAGCACCTGGCTTGGCAGCAGTCTTCGCACCGGGCTTGGGAGCACCGGGCTTCGCTGCGGGCTTTGCACCCGGCTTGGCTGCCGACTTCGTCTCGGCGGGGGCGCTGGAGGCCTTGTCTCCGCTGGACTTTGCCGGAGCGGAATCGGCGAATGCCTCCTTCACCTTCCGCACGACGGGTGCTTCGAGGGTCGAGGAAGCGGAGCGAACGAATTCGCCCAGGTCCTGGAGTTTCTCGAGGACGATTTTACTTGTAGTGCCGAGCTCTTTCGCGAGCTCATGGACACGGGGCTTTGCCACAGTTCTCCTGTCCGGGTTCTTTCCCGGTCAGGAAAGAACCTCATCAATGAAGAGCAGTTCTCATTTCACTGCTCTCTCGAATTCCGATAGCGGTGTCATCGCACGACACTCACAACTTGTCATCCATTCGGGCTACCCGCTCTTCTTGGGTTCGTTATCCATCCTCGGCAGGTCCGAGGCGGTGACCTTCGTTCGAAAGGCTCGAGCGAAGGATGCGGCCGTCAATGCCTTCTTCAGGCATGTGGCGTCCGGGTGCACCCAGGCTCCTCGTCCCGGCAGTATCGCTGACACGTCATGGACGATGGCCGGATGCTGATCAGGTCGAATCACGAATCGTGTGAGTTCGTCCCGGTCGGCCTTTTGCCTGCAGGCGATGCACGTTCTTCGAGGTGCCGCGCCTACAATCACAGTACATAATTCTACAGCACTTCCGTCCCCACCCGTGCCACGCCCCGAGTGGTTCAGGTCACGCCCGATGCCTATTCGCCTGGGATTATGTCGATCTTCCAGCCGGTGAGCTTGGCAGCCAGACGGGCGTTCTGCCCCTCTTTGCCGATAGCCAGCGAGAGCTGGTCCCGGGGCACGATGGCACGAGATTCCTGCAGGTCCGCATCGAGGATGTCGACCTTGCTTGCCTTGGCCGGTGAGAGCGCGTGGCCGATGAATTTGGCCGGATCGTCGCTGTAGTCGACGATGTCGATCTTCTCCTGGCCCAGTTCGTTCATCACGGCCCGCACGCGGGATCCGAGTTCGCCGATGCATGAACCCTTCGCGTTGACTCCGGGCTTCGTGGCGCGCACGGCCAGTTTGGTTCGGTGGCCGGCCTCACGTGCCAGGGAGACGATCTCGACGGTGCCGTCGGCGATCTCGGGCGCTTCGTGCGCGAACAGCCGACGTACGAGGTTCGGGTGAGTGCGCGAGACGGTGACCGATGTTCCCTTCGGTCCCTTGTGCACGTCGGCGATGTAGACACGCAGGCGAGTTCCGTGCCGGTAGGACTCACCGGGAACCTGCTCATGCGGTGGCAGGACTGCCTCGACATCACCGAGGTCGACCTGAACCATCTGCGGATCCCTGCCCTGCTGAATGGTGCCGGAGACGATCTCACCCTCGCGGCCCTTGAAGTTTCCGAGCACCGATTCGTCTTCGACGTCGCGCAGGCGCTGGTGGATGACCTGGCGTGCCGTCTGCGCAGCGATGCGCCCGAAGCCGGTGGGAGTATCGTCGAACTCGCCGATCGGATTGTCATCGTTGTCGAACTCGACGGCGAGGATGCGAACCTCGCCCGTGCTCTTATCCAGTTCGGCGCGGGAATCTGGCCACGCGCCCTCGGTCTTCTGATAGGCAAGGAAGAGCGCTTGTTCGATGAGTTCGATCAGAGTATCGAGCGGAATCTCCCGCTCTCGCTCGATAATGCGCAGAACACTGAGGTCGATATCCATGGCCTATATCCTCTCCGGCTCCCTCGAGCATTGAATTGTCGGTCTTCATTTATGCAGGCGTGACATTCTATCTCAGATTACGCTCACCGAAATTTGAGTTCGACCTGCGCCTTGACGATGTCGCCGAGCTTGACCGTGCGCTTCTCACGACTGGCGGGATCGATGCCCGAGATTGAGTGATCGCCCACATCGTCGAGATCGAGCTTGAAGGTGTCCTTCTTCGTGCTGATTTCGAGTCGACGGCCGAGCACGCGCTTGAAGTGTCGAGGCGCCTCCAGCTTCCGCGTCGCACCCGGGCTGGTGACCTCAAGCTGATAGGGCTTGTCACGGAAGACCTCGACCTCGTCGAGGGTGTCACCGACGAGACGGCTCGATTCGGCGATCTTGTCCATCGACATCGGTTCCGTGCTGGACTCGTCGAGGTCGACGACGACCGTCAGTGCCCGTCGCTGGCCCGCTGCCACTGCCTTCACCGATTCCAGGTAGAACCCAGAGGTCTGCAGCGGCTCTCGCAGAAGTTTCTCTATCTGCGCCACGTCCTCGTCCATGTGTCCTCCAGTCCTCGTCCCGCTGACGAAGGTGTGCCCCGCGCGGTGACGTCGATTCTGCCCTGCTGATTGCCTTAGCCCCACCCTAAGCGACTCCCCCGGGTTGGGTTAAGCATCCGCTAGGATTGGCCTATGCGTTTTCCCGTCAGCCGCCGTGCTCTTCTCCTCTACGGTGTGAGCGGGGCGAGTCTGAGCCTGCTGTCGGGATGCGGTGTGAGACTCGATGCTTCCCCGGACGTGCCGACCCTCGATGAGACGAACCAGCTGCGCAACCGCATCGCCAGAATCCTCGCCGCCACAACTCCGGGAGACAAGGACCCGGAGACCGCCGGTGAGGCCTTGCAGAAATTCCGGGACGCCATCGGCCCCGTCTGGTCCCCTCCCTCGGAGATGGCCACCGAGCCCCCACCGACCGAGGAGCCGCGCGCCTACATCGCCGCCGCCGAGGTGGTCACCACTGCCGTATTCACCGACCTGCCGACCTTGGGCTCAGGCCTCATTCCCGTCCTGGTCGACGTGGCGACCGGCCTTGCCCTGACCGCCGGGACGAAGGACGCCGAAATCATCCGCAGCTCAGATGCCCTGGTCCGAGAATCACGCAGTTCCAGTCCCGCAGATTCCTCGGCAGAGCCGGGAACGGCAGAGGCCACCGAATCCCCCGACGAGCAGGGACCGACGGCTGATGATTCCACTGCTCCCCCGATGTGGAATGCGATCCTCAGCCAAGCCAGAGCTGCCTCCTACGGGTATGAGCGACTGGCCGTGAACTTCGATTCCAAGTCGACCGAACGTAAACGTGCCGTGGCCCGCCTGGAGTCGCTGGGTTCCTTGGCCGGCGAAATGCTTGAGCGCCTCGGTGAGAACAACGCGGATCCGGGCGCTCCGTCATGGAAGCTCGACCCCACCCCCACAGACCCGGAGACTGCCAAAGAGCTGGCGCTGGCGCTTGAGGACGGAATCGCTGCAGCCCTCCTGCCGTGGCTGCAGACCGACACGCGAGCGGCTCTGCGCCTCTGGGAATCCGCCCGCACGCGCACGGTGTTCGCCAGTCCACAGGTGCTTCGGTACACCTATTCCGGGGACTCCGGAGAGGCGGGGGCACAGAAGTGAAGGTCCCACCAGTCCTGTTCAACGCCACTCGAGACATCATCGGCGAGTTCCGCACCACCTCCTGGGTCGCGGCCCTGGACTTCATGGCCAGTGAGCTCGCCGACCGGTGGCAGCTGACCTTCGACGATGTCCCGGGCTCGCCCTGGGCCGGCTGCGAGAGTCTCGTGATCCCAGTCCTCACCCAGGAGCACTACCAGGGTGTGCTGCGGTTCGCGGCCCCCACCTCGGCGCATACGGCCGCACATGCACAGGCCCTGCGGGCGCTGAAGATGTGGAACGGGCACGGTGCCGTCCGGGTGATCCGGGACGATCACAGCTTCCGGGTGACGTTGCAGGAGCGGCTGCGCACGAAGGACAATCTCTCCGTGCTGCCTTTGGCTGATGTGCCTCCGGTATGGGGTGCTCTGCAGCGATCGCTGGAGATTCCAGCGGATTCGGATTTCCTGCGGGTCCAGGATGTGGCTGCGGGATGGCTGAACACCTTCGACGCCGACGCCGGGCTGCTCAGTGGCTGGTCCGAGGCTGGTCCCGGTGATTCTTTGCTGCTCTCGTTCGCCCGCAATTGGATGCACACCCTGGCTGCGTCTGAGGAGAACTGGCTCATCCACGCCGATCTGCACTACTACAACATCCTCGCCGGCAATCCCGATGCCGCCGGGATCTCCACGTGGAAGGCCATCGACCCGCAGCCGCTGTCGGGACCGACCGCCTACACCTTGGCACCGGTGCTGTGGAACCGTCTCGTCGAGATCCCGTCCCAGCATCCCCAGGCCCAGGCCGCATGGCTGCGCGGCTTCGCCACCGACCTCGCCCTGTGCGCGGGCATGGACCCGCAGTACGGGATGGGTGCCGCAGTCGCCCGGGAGATCACCAACATGTTCTGGTACTTGAAGTCGGCCCGCAGCGGTTCGAACGCGGCCCTGGCCGACGCCGCCCGCTCGCTGTGGGTCGCCCGTGCCCTGTCGGGTGCCGATGTCGCCGGCGTCAACGCCCACGCGCTCAAACCCATCGGCTGAACGCCTCGCCGCCGTCAGCTAGCAGTACGGGCAGCAGGGATGGCAGAGGCTAGTGGACGAGGCCGGAGATCACGTCGTAGCCGAGTTTGATGATCATCGCCGAGACCACGACGACGAAGACGACTCGAACGAAACCGGACCCCTTCTTCAAGGCCGTCCGGGCACCGAAGATTCCACCGGCGACATTGCCCACTGCCACAACGAGGCCCAGCGCCCACACGACCTGCCCATCGGGGATGAAGAAGACGAGGGCTCCGAAGTTCGTCGCCCAGTTGATGACCTTCGCCGTGGCCGAGGCTTGGAGGAATGAGAATCCGATGACCGTGACGAACGCGATGACGAGGAAGGAACCGGTGCCGGGTCCGAGCACTCCGTCATAGATGCCGACGACGAGGCCGATCAGCCATGACAGACCATGGTGACGTTTCGAGGATTCCCCGAATCGCAGGCTCGCATCGGCGCCGAGGCTGGGGTTGAGGACCGTGAAGAGTCCGACCCCGATGAGCGCGGCCAGAATGATCGGGGTGAAGAGTTCACCGGGAACCAGGGTCGCGAGTTTGGCACCGAAGACGGCACCGAGGAACGCCGTTGCCGCAGCAGGGATCGTCGCCGAACGGTCGGGCGTGATCTTGCGCAGATAGGTCACCGCCGAGGCGGTCGTGCCCGCAATCGAGCCCACCTTGTTCGTGGCCACGGCCTGGACCGGCGTCATGCCCGGAACCAGGAGCAGAGCCGGGAGCTGGATCAGACCACCGCCGCCGACGACGGCGTCGATCCACCCGGCCAGCACGCCCGCGGCCAACAGCCACAGAAGCATGCCGAGGGTGACATCGATGCCTGCGGTGAGAGCCTCCATCACCTACGTCGGTTCACCGAGCAGGTGTTTCGGCAATCGCTGCGTCCGCCGCAGCATCGGCGGTGGCGTAGGCGGCACGGATCGTGGCCACGGTGCCAGCGACCACCTCGGCGACGGGCACTTCCTGCTTCTCATCGGCGAGACGGTTGCGGACTTCGACGACTCCATCGGCCAGGCCGCGACCGACGACGATCACGGTCGGGATGCCGATGAGTTCGGCATCGGCGAACTTGAAGCCGGGTGAGACCTTGAGACGATCGTCGAGGAGGACGCTGACGCCTTCGGACTCGAGCTCGGCTGTCAGCTTCTCCGCCGCCTCGGCGATCTCCTCGCCCTTGCCGGCGGCGATGATGTGCACGTCGGCCGGGGCCAGGTGCTGGGGCCAGAGGAGGCCGCCCTCGCTGTGGTATTCCTCCGCGATGCAGGCCATGACGCGGGTGACGCCGAGGCCGTAGGAGCCCATGGTCACGGTCGTGGCCTTGCCGTTCTGGTCAAGGACCTTGAGATCGAGGGCCTCGGCGTACTTGCGGCCGAGTTTGAAGATCTGACCGATCTCGACACCGCGGGCAAGCTCCAGCGGACCGGAACCGTCGGGTGCGGGGTCACCGAGGACCACCTCGGCGGCTTCGATGGTGCCGTCAGCGGTGAAGTCACGACCGGCGACGAGGTCGAAGACGTGGCGGCCGGGCTCGTTGGCGCCGGTGATCCAGCGGGTGCCGTCGACGACGCGAGGGTCGAGGAGGTAGCGGATCTTCGAGGTGCCTTCGAGGCCGAGGATCTGATTGTCGAGGTCGTTGCCCGGTCCGATGTAGCCCTTGACGAGCTCCGGGTGGGCGGCGAGGTCCTCGCTGGTGGCGGCCTCGAGATCGACCTCGCCGTTGCCGAGCATTCCGGTGCCGGCGGCGCGGTCGAGGTCGACCTCACGGTCGCCGGGCAGGCCGATGACGATGATCTCGCGGGTGCCGTCGGGGTGGGTGACGGCGCAGACGACGTTCTTGAGCGTGTCCGCTGCGGTCCAAGCGCGGTCTTCGCGGGGGTGGTTCGCGTTGGCGGCGTCGACGAGGGTCTCGATCGTGGGCGTGTCGGGGGTGTCCTCGACGTGGGCCGCTGGTGAATTCTCGAATGGGATTGTCTCGGGCACGATCGAGGTCACTGCCTCGACGTTGGCGGCGTATCCGCCGGGTGAGCGCACGAAAGTGTCTTCGCCGACCTCGGAGGGGTAGATGAACTCCTCGGTGCCGGAGCCGCCCATGGCGCCCGGGGTGGCCTTGACCGGCAGGCAGGGCACGCCAAGGCGGGCGAAGGCGCGCAGGTAGGCCACGCGCATCGCTTCGTAGGAGGCGTCGAGTCCGGCGTCGTCGATGTCGAAGGAGTAGGCGTCCTTCATGATGAATTCGCGTCCGCGCAGCAGGCCGGCGCGGGGGCGAGCCTCGTCACGGTACTTGGTCTGGACCTGGTAGATGGACAGCGGCAGGTCCTTATAGGAGGAGTACAGGTCCTTGACCAGGAGGGTGAAGACCTCTTCGTGGGTCGGGGCCAGGATGTAGTCGTTGTCCTTGCGGTCCTTGAGGTGGAAGAGGTCAGGACCGAAGGCTTCCCAGCGTCCGGACTTCCGGTACGGGTCGGCGGGCAGCAGACCGGGGAAGTGGACTTCCTGTGACCCAGCTCGGGCCATCTCCTCGCGCACGATGGCTTCGATCTTGCCCAGGACCTGAAGTCCCAGAGGCAGCCATGTGTAGATCCCCGGTGCCGATCGGCGGATGTATCCCGCACGGTGCAGAAGCTTGTGGCTGGCGACCTCGGCACCGACCGGGTCTTCCTTCTGGGTTCGCACAAACAGGGACGACATGCGCAGGGCCATGGGTGATACTCCTCAACTTGTCAAGACTCAGATCGAACACTATCGCACGCGAGTATCTGCACGGCAATTGTGAGACCAAACCGTTCTGCGGCTCACACGGACACGGCCAGTGAGGGGTGGTGGAGGTTCTGTCTGTGAGCGCGGATTCGTCAGGTGGTGGAAGCGAATTAGACTGGTGGGCACAGACGTCCACCAGGGCCTGAGCGAATCGGGCCCGATCGCTGACCGACCGAATTTCTGACCGATACGAAGAGCATGCCTGATTTCACTCAACTGACGCAGTTCCCGCGGCCCTCGGTCGCGGTCGACACCGCGGTCCTCTGCCCCGTTCCCCGACGTGGCCTGCACGTGCTCCTCACCCATTCCGGCGACGGCGCCTGGCAGCTGCCGGGATCGATTCTGCGACCCCAGGAACGCCTCGCCGAGGCGGTCGCGCGGTGCCTGCGCGAGAAGGCGAGGCTTGTCGATCGTGCCCCGGTTCAGCTCCATGTCTTCGACCAGCCCGATCGTGATGATCGTGGCTGGGTGATCTCGGTGGCCCACCTCGATGTGCTCTCGACGAGGGATGTGGGCTTCGGCGATGCCAGCACACCCGAGACCGAACCGGATCCGCAGGATGCCCGGCGGCGAAAACTGGCGCCCGTGCATTCGGTGCGTGAGCTCAGCGCCGAGCATCAGGAGATCGTGCGGGTTGCGGTGCACCGCCTGCATGCCCTGCATGAGCGCACCCCCGATCCGTTCGGCCTGCTACCGGAGGAGTTCTCGCTGCGGCAGCTGCGTGAGCTGCATGAGATCGTCTCGGGAGAGAACCTGCAGGCGGATACCTTTCGCCGCACCATGCTGCCCCTTCTCGCGCCCACCGGGCATGCGGTGTCCCAAGGTCGCGGCCGCCCTGCCCAGACATTCACCCGCCGCAGCGAGATCGCTCTGCGCAGCGATGTCGACACCGTGGCCCCGGCTGCAGGCGGCGCGGCGCCGAGTGCAGGCTCGGACGAGGCTTCACGCTGACGATCATGGAGGCTGACTATGGAGATTGACCGCTCCCCCGGCAAACACGTGCGCGTGGATGTCTGGCTGTGGACGACCCGGATGTTCAAGACCCGGAACCTGGCGACCCAGGCCTGTCGGGGCGGACACGTCCAGGTCGAGGGCCAGCGGGTCAAGGCGGCGCAGAAGGTCTCCATCGGCCAGGAGGTCCGCGTGCGCAAGGCAGGCACCGAGTTCATCTGGAAGATCACCGGGTTCATTCCCACTCGTCCCCAGGCTTCGATCGCCGTGCAGTGCTACGAGGATCTCACCCCACCGCCCGATCCTGCTCTGCGCGGATTCGTCCCCCGCAGAGACAAGGGCATGGGCCGGCCGACGAAGAAGGACCGGCGGGAGATGGAGAAATTCCTGGGAGACATGGCCAAGCCCCAGAATCGCGATCGCCGAGACCACTGACTAAGCCAGTCGAGTGTTCGAGCTCTTGCGGTCGACTTGCGGCTGACTGCTGGCCGTCGAAAGCACAGCCAACGCTCGAAAGCAGACTCCCTGAGTTCTCCTCCCGGCGCTGACCTCGGCTCTCGACGATGAGCTCGGTTCTCGACGAGAAGGTTGGAGCGCGAGCGTGACACGAGTCGAGCGGGTCGCTGCCAGATTGCTCCCGACGACGATGCCGCTTCGCGGTCAGTACATAACGGTGGCGAAGGTGCCGACCTGTTCGAAGCCGACTCGCGTGTACATGCGCAGAGCCACCTCGTTGTAGTCGTTGGCGTAGAGGCTGACCGTGGTGTGCCCGGCCGCCCGAGTCTGTGCCACAACGGCAGCCATTCCGGCAGCCCCCAGACCTTGTTGGCGCACATCAGGATGGACCCAGACGCCCTGCACCTGAACGATGCGCGGTGCCCGAATTCCGATGTCGGCCTTGAACAGCACCTGCTCGGACTGCTCTGTCGCCGGCCAACGGCCCACCATCCCGCCTTGCGGCAGAGTGTCAGAGATCCGGGCGAAGCAGTTCTTGCCCCGGATGATGTTGCGGACACGGGCCAGGTAGCTCGACTGGCCGCCTTCGATCGGTGAGAAACCCACCTCGTTGGTGAACATATCGACGCTGGCGGCGAACACCGCAGGCAGCTGCTCCACCGTGACCAGATGCACCGCCTCGTCAGGGTCGACCAAGGGGTCGGAACTGATCGCCAGCAGCGGCTGCCGGTCACGGACACCGCGGGCACGGCCCCAGTTCAGGCGGTTGTGCAGATCGAGGATGATCTCCCGGGAACCGATGAGGGAGCAGGAGTAGCGCCCATCGGCGTTGAGCTTCTCTGCAAGAGCCTGATTCGTTGCCGGGGTCGCAGCGACGGGAATGATATTGCCGCCCACCCAGTAGGCGGCAACCGGGCGGTCACCGTCGAAGACACCCAGCACGGTACCGGCCGGGGAGTTCATCTGAGCTGTGCCGGTGATTTCGATCAGCGCGATGAGGTAGACGTTCTCGCACGGGTTGCGTGCCAGCAGGCTCTTCAGCCACCCGGTGTGCTGATGTCCCAGCCGAGCGACTCTCAGCACCAGAGAGCCTCCTTGTTCTGATCCTCACACACCGGGGAGCTTTTCGAGATGGGTCGGGTTTCAGCCGACGACGACGTCAGGCGATCCGGACGGGGCGTCGGACTCGGCTGCGATGCGGTTGGCCTCTTCGATGAGAGTCTCGACGATCATGGCCTCGGGCACGGTCTTGATGACCTCGCCCTTGACGAAGATCTGGCCCTTGCCGTTGCCGCTGGCCACACCGAGGTCGGCCTCACGGGCTTCACCGGGACCGTTGACGACGCAGCCCATGACGGCGACGCGCAGAGGAACCTCCATGCCTTCGAGACCAGCCGTGACCTTGTCCGCAAGGGTGTAGACGTCGACCTGGGCGCGTCCGCAGGACGGGCAGGAGACGATCTCGAGCTTGCGTGGCTTGAGGTTGAGGCTCTCAAGAATCTGGTTGCCGACCTTGATCTCTTCGACTGGGGGTGCCGAGAGGGACACACGAATAGTGTCACCGATGCCCTGCGACAGCAGCGAACCGAAGGCGGTGGCGGACTTGATCGTGCCCTGGAAGGCAGGCCCAGCCTCGGTGACACCCAGGTGCAGAGGCCAGTCACCGCGTTCGGCGAGCAGCTCGTAGGCGCGGACCATGACCACGGGGTCGTTGTGCTTGACGGAGATCTTGAAGTCGTGGAAATCGTGTTCTTCGAACAGTGAAGCCTCCCACACAGCGGACTCGACGAGCGCTTCTGGGGTGGCCTTGCCGTACTTCTCCATGATGCGCTTGTCCAGGGATCCGGCGTTGACACCGATCCTGATCGAGGTCCCGGCGTCATTTGCCGCCTTCGCGATCTGCTTGACCTGATCGTCGAATTTGCGAATGTTGCCGGGGTTGACGCGAACCGCGCCGCAGCCGGCGTCGATCGCGGCGTAGACGTACTTCGGCTGGAAGTGGATGTCGGCGATGACCGGGATCTGCGACTTCTGTGCGATCACCGGCAGTGCTGCAGCATCATCGGGCGAAGGGCAGGCCACTCGCACGATGTCACAGCCTGCGGCGGTGAGTTCGGCGATCTGCTGCAGAGTCCCGTTGATGTCAGTGGTCTGTGTCGTCGTCATCGATTGGACGCTGACAGGGAAATCGGAACCGACGCCGACCTTTCCGACCTGGATCTGTCGCGTTTTGCGTCGCGGCGAGAGCACAGGAGGTGGTGGGGCAGGCATTCCGAGGTTGACCGATGTCACGAAGACATTCCCTTCATTGACGACTGGGGACCAGACTGATCGTTCGAGTCATTCATATTGTAGGACTTCAAACCGTATCCGGGCTCTCCGATCACGGTGTGATCGCTCACGACAGCATCATTTCGCAGGTATCGTGAAGGAAACTTGCCGTCCGATCCCAGAAGATAGCCGTGAGCTGAGGAGATTTCGTGCCATTCACCCACCCCGATACGCAGGCCATCATCAGCCGACTCGAATCTGCGGCGTCGTCTCTGGCCGAGCAGGGCGGAACCCTGGCCTGGGGCGTCTTTCCCCAAGGTGAGGCCGGAACCGTGGCCAA
Organism: Brevibacterium sp. BDJS002; assembly: GCF_028201555.1. Lineage (NCBI taxonomy): Bacteria > Bacillati > Actinomycetota > Actinomycetes > Micrococcales > Brevibacteriaceae > Brevibacterium > Brevibacterium sp. BDJS002. The sequence goes on from NZ_CP116392.1 coordinate 2,807,527, forward strand.
CGGCGATGTTCCCTACCGGATCGCCTCGATGACGAAGTCGTTCACGGCCGCAGCGATCGGTCGGCTCAGGGCCCAGGGGCTGGATATCGACATGCCCTTGGGTCAGCTCCTCCCAGAACTCAGCGGCACATCGATCGCCGACCGCACCTGCCGGCAGGCGCTGACGATGGGCACCGGGTTCACGAAGGACGACCCCTGGGCCGACCGTGTGGAGGCGATGACGGGTGCCGAGCTCATCGACTATCTCAAGCGCGGAGCCATCCCCATCGCACCGGCAGACACCGGATACGAGTACTCCAACCTCGGGTATGCCCTGCTCGGTCTCGTCGCCGAGGCGGTGGCCGGGAAATCGTTCATCGACGTCGTCACCGCCGAGGTGCTCGCACCCCTGGGACTGACCCGCACCGGCTTCGACATCGCCGACTTCCCGGACCTGATGCCAGGCATCCGCATCGACCGTAACGGTCACAACCACCCGGCCGAACTCACCGGCCCCGGGGTCTTCTCCCCCATCGGCGGAGTCATCTCCACGGTCAACGACATCGGAACCTGGATGAGCGCCCACCTGGACGCCTTGGAAGACATCGATTCCTACGAACCGGGCGCACTGCCGCGGATTCTCACGGACAACCAGCAGTCCCACCGTCTCATCGAGATCCAGCACAGCGAGCATCACACCGAATCCGTCAACTACGGCTTCGGTCTGCAGCCGCGCCTGGATTCTCGGTTCGGTCGGGTCGCCTGCCATTCCGGAGGCTACCCCGGGTACGGCTCACACATGCGGTGGTTCCCGGACCTGGGGCTGAGCATCGTCGTCTTCGGCAATACGACCTACTTCCCGGCCGAACGCACCGTGAGAGACGCCATCGATGCCGGTTGGGCCGCCGCCGCGGGCACGCCCGACCTGCAGCTGACACGCACGACCACCGCGGTGCCAGCCCCTCACCATCCGGTCGCAGCCAAACAGTCAGAGACGGTGCTGGCTGCAGCAAACCTGGTCATCGACTTCGACGATGCGATCACCGATGAACTCTTCACCATCAACATGGACCTCGATGAGCCCCGCGCCGAACGCCGCGAACGCTTCAACGCGTGGAAAGAGGACCACCAGCTCAGCCGGCCCTTCACCACTGAGGTACTCACCATGCTGACTCCTTTGAAGGGCACGGTGACTGTCTCTGCTGCGGCAGAGCCAGCAGCCCAGGCACCGTCGATCACGGTGAGCCTGGACCACCTCGGCGAGGTGCAGACGATCACGCTCAACAGCTGAGCACGGGACGCCCAAGCACCAGGGCAGCTACACCACCCGAGCAGCGCAGGGCGTGCCTACCCGGAGTTGAAGATCGCGTCGAGCGTGACCGGTTTGACGAGGTCGACGTAGACGAGCAGCGCCGTCATGCACAGCATCAGCCCGATGACGACGTAGGTCAGCGGCAGCAGCCGGGCCGTGTCGAAGGGGCCGATCTTGCCGCGTCCGCGGAACTTGTTGATCTGGCGGCGTGCGCCTTCGTAGAGACCGACCGCGATGTGTCCGCCGTCCAGCGGCAGCAGCGGGATCATGTTGAAGGCGAACAGGAAGATGTTGAGCGAGCCCAGCATGCCCAGCCCCAGCTGTGCCTTCTCGACGATCTGGAACTGATCGGTCGACACGATCTCACCGGCGATGCGCCCGACTCCGACCATCCCGACCAGGCCTTCGGCGTCGCGTTCCTTCGAGCCGGTGGCCACCTCGGCGATGTCGATGAGCTTGACCGGCAGGGTCACGATCGCGTGGAATACGCCGCTGACCTGCTCCCAGACCGCGCCGGGGAACTCGTTGAGCGGCAGCGGCTGACGTTCCTGGACGGGACCGACACCGAAGAAGCCCTCGGTCACCGTCTGCGGTGTACCGTCGGCGTTCATCTGCGCCTCACCGCGGTCATCGACGACGGCTCTCTCATGGGCGATGATCGGCACTGTCACCGTCTGCTTCTGGCCATCGCGGTTGAACTCAACGTCGACGCGTTCGCCGGCATGATCCTTGATCACGTTGGAGAGTTCGTCCCAGCTGTCGGTGGAGACACCGGCCACCGAGGTGATGTCATCACCAGGTTTGATGCCGGCTTCCCAGGCCGGCGTCAGCGGATCATCGTCCTGGCAGGTCTCCTTCTCAGACGCAGGGCGCTGCGCCGCCTCCGAGGCGGGCACCGCGCATTCGACGACGGTCTGGACCGAGGTCGTCGGGGTCATGACGCCGATGCCGATGAGCGAGATCGCCATGATGATGATCCCGAGCACGAGGTTGACCAGGGGGCCCGCGAACATCACGACGAGCCGTTTGGGCACGTTCAGGGCGTAGAAGGTCCGGTGCTCCTCCCCCGGTTCGATCTCCTGGTTCGAGAAGTCCCGGGCATCGGCCATCGTGTTCTCAAACAGCCGCCCCCGCCGCTGCTTGCGCGGCCGGCGGGGAGCCTCCGTCGCGAGATCAGTAGGTCCGTGCTCGTCCCCGATCGTGCCGACATCGTTGCGCTCGGTCTCGGCTGCAGTCCTGCCGGCCCGACGAGTCGTGGCTACCAGCGGCGGGTACATTCCCGGCATGGCGATGAAACCACCCAGAGGCAGAGCCTTGATCCCGTATTCGGTCTCCCCACGGCGGAAGGAGAACACCGTCGGACCGAAGCCGACCATGTAGTGGGTGACCTTGACCCCGAACTTCTTCGCCGGTACCAAGTGGCCGAGTTCGTGGAGTCCGATCGAGATCGAGATCCCGATGAGGAACAGGACGATCCCGACGATGTAGAGGACGACTGTCATATCAGGAGCGCCGGCGGTCGTACCGGGTGCAGATGATGGTGTCGCCTCGGTCTGTGCCTTCAGGTCCTGGCGGGCGAACTCCCGGGCCCACGCATCGGCGGCGAGCACGGTTTCGACGGTGTGCTCGGCTGCAGGCTCGTGAGCTCGCAGCGCCCGTTCGATGCCCTTGTCGATACCGGTGAAGGGGATCTGCCCGCCCACGAAAGCTTCGACGAAGACCTCGTTGGCGGCGTTGAACACCGCGGGGAAGCTCTTCCTCTTCCGTCCTGCTTCAACGGCCAAACCGAGTGCCGGGAACGCGAGGTGGTTGACGGGTTCGAAGGACCAGTGCATGGGCTGACCCCAGTTGTTGGCCACCGCGCCGGAGGACAGGCGCTGGGTCTGGCCATCGGTCTGTGTGCCGAGTGCATAGGCGATGGGCAGCCGCATGTCCGGTGGGGAGATCTGCGCGATCGTCGAAGCGTCGCTGAATTCGACCATCGAGTGGATCTGCGACTGCGGGTGGACGACGACCTCGATGTGGTCGAAGTCGATGTCGAAGAGCAGATGCGCTTCGATGACTTCGAGCCCCTTGTTGACCAGGGTCGCCGAGTTGATGGTGATCATCGAGCCCATCGACCAGGTGGGATGCTTCAGCGCTTGGGCTGGGGTGACACGACGCAGGGCATCGCGGGTCATCCCGCGGAAGGGCCCCCCGGAGGCGGTGATGACGAGCTTGCTCACCTCACCGTGGGTGCCCGAGCGCAGGGCCTGGGCGATGGCGGAGTGCTCACTGTCGACGGGGATGAGAGCCGCGTTGTTGCGGGCGGCGGCATCGAGGACGATCGAGCCGCCGATGATGAGGGACTCCTTGTTGGCCAGCGCCACATCTGTGCCGCGTTCCAGGGCCGCCAGGGTCGCACCGAGCCCGGCAGCACCGGTAACAGCGTTGAGGACCATGTCGGCGGCGGCACCGGCGACCACCTCGGCGGCGTCGGGGCCCACGTGGATCTCACGGACAGGATCGCTTACTCCCCGTTGGCCGGCGGCCTGCTCCAGTCGCTGGCGGATCTCGTCCGGGCCACCCTCTGGTGGGCTGGTGAGGCCGATGACGGGGACAGAGAATTCGAGGGCCTGGGCGACCAGCGCATCGAGCTGGGTTCCGGCGGCGAGGCCGATGACCTCGAAACCTTCTGCGTTCTCCGCCAGGACGTCGAGGGCCTGGGTGCCGACCGAACCGGTCGAGCCGACTACAATGATTCTACGTTTGCTCACGCCTACCGATAATGCCAAAGTTCTCTGAGAAATGACTCGACATCGGCGTCATCGGCGACGTGAGATATGCAATGCGAATCAATGGCGAAAGAGGATTTAATGACTGCAGCGATGAGCCCCGACGACATTCTCGGCTTGGATTCGGTCTTCGAGGAAGATGACCTCGAGTTCGCGTCGATCGTGAAGAAATGGCTGGATGAGAACGTCCGCGAGAAGATCGGCGACTACTTCCTCGACGCCACGATCCCCGCTCGGGAACTCGCCGAGGGCCTAGGCGAACTCGGGCTCCTGGGCATGCACCTCGACGGCTACGGCTGCGGCGGATCCACCGCCACCCAGTATGGTCTGGCCTGCCGTGAGCTCGAAGCCGTGGACTCTGGTCTGCGCTCGCTCGTCTCGGTCCAGGGATCCCTGGCCATGTTCGCCATCCACCACTTCGGCTCGGAAGCGCAGAAGGAAGAATGGCTGCCGAAGATGGCCGCCGGCAAGGCCATCGGCTGCTTCGGTCTGACCGAACCCGATGTCGGCTCCGACCCCTCGGGAATGAAGACGACCGCGAAGAAGGACGGATCCGACTGGATCCTCAACGGCGCGAAGATGTGGATCACGAACTCCCCGGTCTCCGATGTCATGGTCGTGTGGGCCAAGACCGAAGAGACCGATGCCAAGGGCAAGCCGGTCGTCCGCGGATTCGTCGTCCCCAGTGACACCGAGGGCGTCCAGACTCCGGAGATCCACCGCAAGATCTCACTGCGGGCCTCGATCACCGGCGAAATCGTTCTCGACAACGTGCGCCTTCCCGAAGATGCCATGCTGCCCAAGGCCAAGGGCCTCAAGGGCCCCCTGTCGTGCCTGTCCGAGGCCCGTTACGGAATCGTCTTCGGCGTCACCGGCGCCGCACGCGACGCTCTCCTATCGGCACTCGAGTACACCAATACGCGCATTCAGTTCGACCGTCCGCTTTCTTCGTTCCAGATCAGCCAGCAGAAGCTTGCGAAGGCCTTCGGCCAGTATTCGCAGATCACACTGCTCGCCGCTCACCTGGGCAAGCTCAAGGACTCGGAGAAGGGTGTGCGCCCGGAACAGATCAGCCTGGGCAAGATGGTCAACGTCGATACCGCGATGAACGTGTGCCGTGACCTGCGCGCACTCTTCGGCGGTTCCGGCATCACCAGCGAATACCCACCGCTGCGCCACGCGGTGAACCTCGAGACCGTGCTCACCTACGAAGGCACCCACGAGGTCCACCAGCTCACCTTGGGCCGCAGTCTCACCGGAATCAACGCCTTCGCGAACTGATTCGCAGGGCCTGAGCACCGCCCAGCCAACGAGCGCCTGAGCAACGCCCAGCAACCGCTGGCAAGAAGTGTGTACGCAGTGCACACATGCAGCACCGCTGCACGTCTTGCCAGCGGTTGCTGTCATTCACCTCACGGCTCCGACGCCATCCACCGGCCCGCACAGCGAACCGAATGTTCTCAGCTGCGCAGCCGCAGTTCGAGCACCACGGTCTGCTCGTCCTCGCCGAGTGTGCGCGTGCCGATGAACCCCAGGGCCTCGGCGAAGTCGGTGGCCGGTTGCTGCTGCTGGCTGCCGAGTTCGATGAGCAGCACTCCACCGGGTGCCAGCCAATCGTGTGATTCGGTGATGAGGCGCCGGACCAGGTCCAGCCCGTCGGCCCCGCCGAAGAGCGCCGTCGCCGGCTCGTACTCGGCCGCTTCGTGGGGTAGGTACTGTGCCGCGGAATCCGGTACGTAGGGCGGAACCGCGGAGATCACATCGAACCTGCCGCTCAGAGACTGTGGCAGCCCCACCAGGCAGTCGAGCAGATGCGGCGTCGCCTGAGCGCCGACGTTTAATCTCGCACAGTTGAGGGCAGTCTCATCATAGTCGCCGAGGTGGATCTGAGTTCCGTGCACGGCGCGGGAGACGGTGGCGGCCACGGCACCCACACCGCAGAAGGCTTCGAGGAAGCGCGCCGATTCGCCTGCGGCCTGCACAGCCAGTATCGACTGCTGCGCCAATAGCGTCGATCTCTGCCGCGGTACGAACACGCCGGGTGCGACCGCGATGTGCTGACCTGCGAAGTCGACCCATCCCACGATCTGTTCCAGCGGCTCACCGGCAACACGGCGAGCCAGGAGCCTGCCGAGAACGGCGTGGCGGTCAGCGAAGTCTGACGATGCGGTCTCTTGGGCGGCTTCCAGCAGGATTCGGGCTTCGTCTTCGGCGAAGACGCACCCTGCTTCGCGCAGATGGGCGGTGACCGTGGTGTGGCTCATCTGCTCTGTCGTGTTCGGATCGGAGGCGTCAGGCTTCAGGAAGGAGCTCCTGCGACAGCCAGTCCAGGCTCGATCGTGCGTCGAGCGAAGTCTCGTCGGTGACGATGAGTGCCCGGTCCGGTAAGAGTGCGACGACCGCGGCGGGTTCGACGCGTGAGTCCCTCATCGCCTGATCGATGTTGGCGGTCTCCCCCGCCACGGTGATGCCCACGCCTTCGAACTGGGAGCGGATGGCCTTGACCGATGCCCGTCCCGACTCAATCGGGGCCGCGTCGATGGTGTGGACGAACACGGTGGTGAGCTCGTCATCTCCAGACTGAGCCGAGGAGGCCTCGACCGACGAGGACGTCGCGGACGACGCGGTGTTCGCGGCCGCCGAGCGGACGTCGACGCCGACTCCGATGCGCAGGGCACCGAGGATGCTGAGCGCCCGAGAGACCGGTGGAACATCCTCGGCGATGATGACGCGTTCGTTCTCTGTGCCGTTGATGCCCATGGCACGGAGGACTCCGGCGAGTTTCGCACTCCGGTCGAGCACCTCGGCGCGATCGAGTTCCACGGGCTTCGACAGTGCCTTGACCAGACGTGGGTCGGTGACCACCCTGCCATCGACCATCGGTTGGTCCGGGACTGGCCCGGTCAGGACGATGTCATCGGCCCCGCCCATGGCGATCGGGAAGTCGAGCAGCTCGAAGACCGGGTTGAGAGTTCCAGCCGAGGTGTCCGTGGGTGCTTCGAAGTAATGGAAGTCAGTCAACGGAGGCCATCACTTCGACGACACGGTCGATGAAGGCATCCACCTGGTCCTCGTCGTAGGCCTTATCGCCCTTGGCCGTCTTGAACAGGACGCGACGCACCTGGTCGACGCTCATGGCCACACCCTGGGTGAAGTAGGCGTTGACCTTCTCGCACATGTCATCGACCTGATCAATGTCGTAGCCGATGACTCCGGGTGCCGGGTTGTCGAAGTGTTCGCCGGGTTCGCGCACCAGACGTCCCCGCAGGGACGCGGCCACACGTGTCAGCTCGGACACCCATGCGTCTTGACCCGACTGTGCGATGAGGCGATCACGTGCCTGTTTGGCGAAGGCGTCTTCGAGGCGGTCGAGTGCGGCATCGACGACGGCGACGTGGTATCCCTTGCGCACCAGGTCGAAGCCGACAGTGCGCACCGCACGGGAGTCGAGGTCACCGGGCTGCGGGGTGGGACGTTCGAAGGATTCACGCGCACGTTTGAAGAAGCTGTCGACCTGTTTCGGGTCGTAGCCGTTCTTCCATCCGGACATTCGGGGGAAAGTCGTGTCCGCCATGTTGCCTCCAGAAGCGAATCGCCGTATTGGTCATTTCCACCATGATAAATGGCGGACGCGGAAAATGCGTGTTCGCGACTTCTCAGTCGGCGGCAGCGAGCTGTCCGCAGGCTCCGTCGATGTCCGATCCGCGGGTATCGCGGATGGTCGTCGGGATTCCCTGGTCGATGAGTCTGCGCACGAATTCGTCTGCCACCTCCGGCTCGGACGCGGTCCACACCGAGCCCGGAGTCGGGTTGAGCGGAATCGGATTGACGTGCACCCAACCGCGGCCGCGAGCGTTGAGCTTCTTCGCCAGCAGCTCTGCACGCCAGGGGTGATCGTTCATGTCCTTGATGAGCGCGTATTCGATGCTCACCCGACGTCCCGTCACCTGGTAGTAGTTGTATGCGGCGTCGATGGCCTCATCGGCCTTCCACCGGGTGTTGACGGGGATCATCTCGTCGCGCAGCTCATCATCGGGTGCGTGGAGGCTGAGCGCGAAGGTGACGGGGATGTCCTCGGCTGCGAGCTTGTTGATGCCGGGGACCAGACCGACCGTGGAGATGGTGATTCGGCGGGCCGACATGCCCAGTCCCTGGGGAGCAGGTTCGACGAACCGGCGCACCGCGTTCATCACCCGCTTGTAGTTGGCCAGGGGCTCGCCCATTCCCATGAACACGATGTTGGAGACGCGTTCGGGTCCCGTCGCCGAGGTGCTCGTGCCCGATTCGTCGACCGTGGCCTCAGAGGTCTCCCCCTGCTCGTCATCGGCTTCGGCACCGAGTGCCGTCTCACCTTCGGCTGGCATGTCTGATGTGGGTGCGGGTGCGAGTTCACCGGCAGCGATGACCTGATTGGCTCGGATGACCTGTTCGACGATCTCTGCCGCGGACATGTTGCGTGTCAGGCCCTGCTGGCCGGTGGCGCAGAAGGGACAGTTCATGCCGCAGCCGCACTGGCTGGACACGCACAGGGTGACACGGTTGCGGTAGCGCATGAGGACTGACTCGACGAGCGCACCGTCGTAGAGGCGCCACAGGAATTTGATGGTGTCGCCGTTGGCTGTGCGCAGGCGGCGGACCTCGGTCAGGAGGTGGGGGAAGAATCGTTCCTGCAGGTCGGCACGCAGATCCTTGGGCAGGTCCGTCATGGACTCCACGTCGGTCTGATAGTGCGAGAAGTAGTGTGTCGAGATCTGCTTGGCGCGGAAGGCCGGCAGTCCCATCTCTTTGACCGCGTCGATGCGTTCGTCCATCGTCATATCGGCCAGATGCTGCTTCGGCTGGCTGGCTCGTGGAGATTTGAAATTGAGCAGCGGACGGCCGTCTGCCATCGGTGTCTTCGATGTCGTGCCGTCTGCGTGTTCGACGACGGGCCGTGTCTGCCTGTTACCTGCTTGAGAACTCACACGTCCATTGTCTCATGAGAGCAATTTTATTGGAGTGTGTGAGCCGCCACGGCCCGGCAGGCGTCGGATCAGAGGTATCCGGGCAGAACGGAGAACATCACCAGAGCCACCGGAGCCGTCGGCAGGATCGAATCGAGTCGGTCCATGACTCCCCCGTGGCCAGGCAGAAGAGTGCCCATGTCCTTGAGCTCGAGATCTCGTTTGATCATCGATTCGCTGAAGTCGCCGAGGGTGGCGAAGGCTGGAATGACGACGCCGAAGACCAGTCCGGTCCAGAAGGGCGCGTCGAAGAGTGTGAGAGCGAGGATGGTCGCGACCGCAGCGGCGAAGACCACCGAGCCGAAGTAGCCTTCCCAGGATTTCTTCGGCGAGATCCTCGGGGCGATCGGGTGTTTGCCCCACAGCACCCCGAAGACGTAGCCCCCGGTGTCCGAGGCGACCACGCTGGCAAGGAACAGGATGACGTAGAGATTGCCGTCGGGCTGCGTGAGCAAGTAGACGACGAAGCAGGCCATGAGACCGACATAGGTGAGCGCGAACAGGGACAGCGAGACGTCTTTGACCGCGTTCTTGCGGCGTTCGACCATTGTGAAGAGCATGACTGCGCCGGCGCTGGCAGCGAAGGTCACCCACAGTGCTTCGCGTCCGCCGACGAAAGTCGCCAGTACCATGCAGGCTGCGGAGACCATGGTCGGAATACGCGAGACCAGCGATCCCGAACGAGACAGCGCGTTGGCCAGTTCCCACATCGCAGCGACGATGGCGACGAGGATGATGAAGAGGAAGGAAATCGGGAAGAAGACGAGCGAGGCCAAGACGACGCCGCCGATGAGCAGCCCGATGCCGATCGCCGCCGGCAGATTTCGTCCGGCCTTGCCGTAGTCCTTCTCCGCCACCTGAGGAACGTCTTGCCCGGTCTTCGCTGCCGGATTCGTCGCCGGATCGTCCGGCGAATAGTCCTTATCCGAGTTGCGCAGGTCTCGGCGCCTGGGGAAAGGGGTCTCAGAGCCTGATGCATGCGGAACCGGATCCGGCCCCCCGAAGGAAGCCGGATCGGATGCAGGACTGTCTGACCCGGTCAAGGAAACCATCAGACCTCGAGGAGCTCAGCTTCCTTCTGATTCAGCAGCTTGTCGACGTTGTCGACCTTGCTCTTCGTCAGGTCGTCGAGTTCGGAGATTCCGCGTGCGACTTCGTCTTCGCCGGCGTCGCCGTCCTTCTTGATGCGTTCCAGGGTCTCCTTGGCATGGCGACGGATGTTGCGGATCGAGACCTTGCCGTCTTCGGCCTTGCCCTTGACGATCTTCACGTATTCCTTGCGGCGTTCCTCGGTGAGTTCCGGGAGCACAACGCGGATGACGTTGCCGTCGTTGGCGGGGTTGGCCCCGATGTCCGAATTGCGCAGTGCCGTCTCGATGTCACCGAGTGCCCCACGGTCGTAGGGAGTCACGAGAATCGTGCGGGCCTCTGGGGTCTGGAATGAGGCCAGCTGCTGCAGAGGGGTCGGTGCACGTAGTAATCGATCTCAATGGACGCGAACAGGGCGGGATTGGCGCGGCCGGTGCGGATGGACGAGAAGTCCTCCTGCGTGAATTCCACGGCCTTGTCCATCTTCTCTCTGGCCTCAGCCAGTGTCTCTTCAATCACGACTCACTCTTTTCGTCGGTAGGGTGCTTTGGGTTCATTCTATGGGTCATAGCTCACGAATGCCCCACTCTATTGGTCCAGGAACGGTCCTGGACTTCATATGAGGGGGTGTTTCGAGGTGTTGATGTTCCTGGGCGGTGCGCGGTGAAACTAGTTGACCACGGTGCCGATCTTGTCTCCGACGATCGCCTTGCGCAGGTTGCCTTCGCCTTCCATGCCGAAGACGTGCATCGGAAGCTTGTTGTCCATGCACAGGGAGAAGGCGGTGGCGTCGACGACCTTGAGGCCCTTCTGCAGCGCCTCCTGGTAGGTGATCTCACGGATCTTCTCTGCTGTGGGATCGATGTTCGGGTCCGCGGTGTAGACGCCGTCGACTCCGTTTTTGGCGATGAGGACTTCATCGGCGTGGATCTCCAGCGCACGCTGTGCGGCGACGGTGTCGGTGGAGAAGTAGGGCAGTCCGGCTCCTGCGCCGAAGATGACGACCCGGTTCTTCTCCATGTGACGCATGGCCCGGCGTGGGATGTAGGACTCGGCGACCTGGGACATGGGGATCGCGGTCTGCACTCGAGTGTCGACTCCGGTCTGCTCGAGGAAGTCCTGCAGAGCCAGGCAGTTCATCACTGTTCCCAGCATGCCCATGTAATCGGCGCGGGTACGGTCCATGCCCCGCTGGGACAGCTCTGCTCCACGGAAGAAGTTACCGCCGCCGACGACGATGCTGACTTCCACCTCGTCGACGGTGGGTGCCACTTCCCTGGCGACTGCGGCGACGACGTCGGGATCGACTCCGATCTTGCCTCCGCCGAACACCTCGCCGGAGAGTTTGAGGAGAACGCGGCGGCGGTGGGTGCGGACTGGTCTGCTGGCGTAGCTGGATTCGTGAACCGGGGTGGATGTCATTTAGTCCTTCTTCCGTCTGGGCAGGTTGGAGCCCGGATGAGTCGTCGGTGTCAGTTTAGCGAAAACGGGGCCGGACCGATTGGTCCGACCCCGTCCGCCGCTTATGAGTTCACTCTCAAGCGAGACGACTGCTGTGCGGGTCGGAAACCGACTCGCTCAACGGTCAATGATGTTTCAGGCTCCGACGCGGAAGCGCAGGAATCCGGTGGCCTTGACGCCGGCAGCCTCAAGAACCTTGCTCACGGACTGCTTGGGATCCTTGGCGAATCCCTGGTCCAGCAGGCAGTTCTCCTTGAAGAAGCCGTTGACGCGGCCTTCGATGATCTTGGGCAGAGCCTTCTCCGGCTTGCCTTCGTTCTTCGCGGTGTCTTCAGCGATGCGACGTTCGTTCTCCACGAGGTCCGCAGGGACATCTTCGCGGGAGAAGTACTTCGGGCTCATCGCAGCGATGTGCACGGCGACATCGTGGGCAACCGAGGAGTCGTCACCTTCGTAGGCCAGCAGGACGCCCACCTGAGGAGGCAGATCCTTGTTGGTCCGGTGCAGGTAGGACTCGACGCTTGCGCCTTCGAGACGTCCGACGCGACGCAGGGCGACCTTCTCGCCCAGAGTCGCACCGCTTTCGGTGATGAATTCCGAGACGGGCTTGCCGTCCTTCGTGGACTCGAGGACAGCTTCGGCCGAATCGGCGTTGCTGGACACGGCCAGAGCCAGAACTTCGTCAGCGAGTGCGACGAAGGGATCGGACTTCGCAACGAAGTCGGTCTCCGAGTTGAGCTCGATCATCGTTCCGACGCCGCCGTCGACCTGTGTGGCCACGAGACCGTCGGACGTGGAGCGACCTTCACGCTTGGTCGCGCCCTTGAGGCCCTTCACACGGAGGACCTCGATAGCTTTCGCCTGATCGCCGTCTGCTTCGTCAAGAGCCTTCTTGACATCCATCATTCCGGCGCCGGTCTTCTCGCGCAGTGCCTTGATATCAGCGGCAGTGTAGTTTGCCATTCTTTCTCCTCAGGGTGGTGGAGTTATGGAAAATCAGGACTCGGTCGACTCGGTGGAGTCTGCAGCGGCGTCCGCAGCCGGAGCAGCGGTCTCTTCCGTTGCTTCAGCAGCTGGTGCAGCGGCTTCCTCGGCAGCAGGCTTCTCAGCAGCAGCGTCGGCAGCAGGAGCAGCAGCTTCTTCAGCGGCTGGCTTCTCAGCAGCGTCAGCGGCCGGAGCGGCAGCTTCCTCAGAGGCAGGAGCGTTGCCCTCGAGCAGTTCGCGTTCCCACTCAGGCATCGGTTCGACGGCGGAGACGTTCTTCTCGCCGCTGTCATCGTCGGAGGAGTGGCGGGCGATGAGGCCCTCTGCCACTGCATCGGCGATCACGCGGGTCAGCAGGGACACCGAGCGGATGGCGTCGTCGTTGCCCGGGATCGGGTAGTTGACGTCGTCAGGATCGCAGTTGGTGTCGAGGATCGCGATGACCGGGATGCCCAGCTTGCGAGCTTCGTCGACTGCGAGGTGTTCCTTCTTGGTGTCGACGATCCAGACAGCCGAAGGGGTGCGCTGCATGTCGCGGATACCGCCGAGGGTCTTCTCGAGCTTGTCCTTCTCACGACGGAGAATGAGCAGTTCCTTCTTGGTGTGCGAAGAACCTGCAACGTCGTCGAAGTCGATCTCTTCGAGTTCCTTCAGGCGGCGCAGACGCAGCGAGATGGTCTGGAAGTTGGTGAGCATGCCACCGAGCCAACGCTGGTTGACGTAGGGCTGGCCCACGCGCTTAGCCTGTTCGGCGATCGATTCCTGTGCCTGCTTCTTGGTGCCGACGAAGAGGATCGAGCCACCGTGGGTCACGGTTTCCTTGACGAACTCGAACGCAGTGTCGATGTAGCCCAGCGACTTCTGCAGGTCGATGATGTAGATGCCGTTGCGCTCGGTGAAGATGAAGCGCTTCATCTTCGGGTTCCAACGACGGGTCTGGTGTCCAAAGTGAACGCCGCTGTCGAGCAGCTGGCGGATGGTGACGACGGCCATGCCGACGCCCTCCTTTCTCTTGCACCCGTAGGTGCTTTTACGTCAGTGTTCTCCGGCAGCATTGAGCTGTCGGCAACAGTGACCTTTTCGGTTGATTCCTGGTATTCGGTTCATCCGCCCCACAAATTCGCCCTGACGGACAATTTGCACCATGGGATGGAGAAGAAATCGAATACGCGTAGTCAGAAGACACGCTTCTGCTGAGGCCAGTCTATCCCCGTTGCCCAAGGCATTTCCAATCGATCGGGCACCTGCCGGATGGTCTGCATCACATGCAACGCACATTCGCTGTCCTTTTCGAAGACGATGCCCATTGACTCGTGCGCGTTGGTATGTGGACACAGCCGGATCTGCGGAAGTGTGAGCCCCGATTCTGCAGCCGATCGTGTTCGCCCAGATCGTTCTCGGCCGCCTCATCAGACGCGGCGGCCCGTCACTCATGCGCGCTCTCCTGTGGATTGCCCGATGACTCGTGTTCGTTTCGCCTGTGCACACTCGCGACCTGTCCACAGGGGCCGAGCTTGGGCCTGACTTCGGCAAGTGATCCCGCTTCCATGGGCTCATGGATCTCTTCGCCGATTCCCCTCACACCGCCCTCCCGTCCTGGCTTCGGCCTGTGCCGGCAACTCGTCGTCTGCGACTCCTGCTTGCCGGGAGTCTGCTGGCCCTGACCTTCACCGTCGCCGAGGTGGGCCTGCCGTTGGAGTCACCGACGCACATCTCGTCGGCGGCGGCCGCCACCTCGACAGTGGCTGCCACCTCGGTGTCCGAGGCAGAGCCGACGTGGGTGTCCCCCGTGCCTGCGATGGAGATCATCGAGGCCTTCGATCCGCCGACCGAAGCCTGGCTGAAGGGACACCGCGGCATCGATGTGCTGACGGTCAGCGGTGAACCGGTGCGTGCGCCCGCCGCGGGCACTATCCGATTTCGCGGCACTGTGGCCGGCACCGCGACCGTGAGCATTGTGACGGACTCCGGGCATGTGGTCTCCTTCCAACCAGCGAAGTCGGAACTGAAGAAGGGTGAGAGGTTCGCTGCCGGTGAGGAGATCGGGTCTGTCGGCAAAGGTTCGCACTGCGATGAATCGTGCCTGCACATCGGAGTTTGGGCGGCTCAGGGCGACAAGGTCTACATCGACCCGGCAGGCTTCTTCGGGCAGGAGGAGTCGATCCTGTTGCCTCTGTCTCGCAAACCTGCGAAGGAACCCACCGGGGATTCCACGACCTCGGGTGCAGGAGCCTGGGGCGGGCATCGCAATGGCCGAATTCCTGCGGCTGCCATGTGCACGCTGGACTCGGCACCAGGGCAGATGCTGCGCTGTGATGCGCAGAAGGCATTCGACCGCATGTCCCACGCCTACGAAGCCAGATTCTCGACCCCGATCTCCGTCACGGATGCTTACCGCGACTACGACACCCAGGTCATCCTCAAGAAGCGCAAGGGACGGATGGCGGCAACCCCGGGGACCTCGAATCACGGATGGGCGCTGGCCGTTGACTTGGGCGGCGGAATCAATTCCTTCGGCAGTGCCCAACATCAGTGGATGCGCGCGAATGCACCCAAGTTCGGGTGGATCCATCCCGGCTGGGCCCGCCAGTCCGGTTCTCTGCCGGAGCCGTGGCATTGGGAGTTCCGTCAATGACGGCATCCCAGGACCGCGCACGGCCCGCTGCGATCAGGCCCGGGGGTGCGCCTGTCGATAGGTCTCCTGCAGCCGCTGCATCGAGACGTGGGTGTAGATCTGGGTGCTGCTCATCGTCGAATGCCCCAGAAGTTCTTGGATCTGTCGCAGATCCGCTCCCCCGTCAAGCATGTGTGTAGCGGCCGAGTGTCGGAGTCCGTGTGGGCCGATATCAGGTGCGCTGGGATCAGCGGCACCGTAGCGGTGGACGAGTTCCCTCACCTGCCTGGCTCCGATGCGACCACCTCTGACGCCGAGGAAGAGCGCGTCGCCGCTGCTCTCGGAGGCGAAGGTGTCCCGCAGACTCAGCCACTTCTGCAGTGCCGCCTGGGCTGGTTTCCCGTAGGGGACGCGGCGTTCCTTGTTGCCCTTGCCCAACACGGTGATCATCGAACGCTGGTGATCGACGTCGCCGCGGTTCAGCCCGGTCAGTTCAGAGACACGCACCGCTGTGGCATAGAGCATCTCCAAGATGGCCGCGTCTCTGACCCATTTGGCGGCCTCGATGGGGTCGCTGTTGTCGGCCTCAGTATGAACGGTCCGCTCCCGGGATACGAGATCGGCGGCCTGTTGCGGTTTGAGTACTGTGGGCAGGCGTGAGTCCTTCTTGGGAGTTCGCAGTCGTGCCGCTGGATTGTTCGACAGCCCATGCTGGTTCACGCAGTAGGCGAAGAAGGACTTCACAGCTGCGATCTTCCGGGCCACCGTCGACTTCGCCGCTCCGGCATCGTCGAGCGTGATGAGCCACGACCGCAGATCGTTGAGATCGATGTCGCTGACCTGCAGCTCAGTGGCCCGGGACTTAACGCCGGCACCCGGTGAGTGGGCCGTGTGGTCGAAGAAGTCGCTGACATCGGCGACGTAGGCTCTCGAGGTGTGGGCTGAGACGTCACGCGATCTCAGGTGGTCGGCATAGCCGGACACCACCTCGGCGATGGTCGTCGGAAGGGTCACAGTCCCAGGTTACGCGATCGGACGTGTTCAGCTCCGGACCTTCATCGGCGTCTCATTGTGGTGGCCGCAGCTTGACCCAACCGGAGTCCCGGCGGGCGGTCAGGCCTGCCAGTTCGAGGACGGCGAGCGCGGAGAGGGTGTTCGACACTGTCAGCCCGGCCCGTGACGCCACGGTTGAGACGTCGAGAGCCTTGGTCACCGAGAGCACGTTGACGCAGATCTTCTCCCGTTCGGCGAGATCATCGATCGGGTCGGAGGCCGCTGTGCTGGGGTGTTCGCCCGTGAGTCTTCCGTCGTCGAACAATGTCGGTTCCTCTCCGCCGATGAGTTCGATGACGTCTGTGCAGCTGGTCACCAGTTCCGCTTCATGCGCGCGGATGAGTCTGTGGGTTCCCGTCGAGGATGCCGAGTACACGGATCCGGGGAATGCTGCGACCTCGCGGGAGAGTTCCAATGCGTGCCGGGCGGTGTTGAGGGCTCCGCTGCGCCAGCCGGCTTCGACGATGACCGTGACTTGCGATGAGGCGGCGATCAGGCGGTTGCGGAGGAGGAACCTGTGCCGCATCGGGGTCATTCCGGGAGCGGTCTCCGAGACGATCGCGCCGTCTTCGAGCACCTGCTGGAACAGTTCGGTATTGGCCACCGGATAGAAGCGATCGACTCCCCCGGCCATGAAGGCGATCGTGGTGCCCTCTCGGGCGATGGCTGCCCGGTGGGCGGCCGCATCGATTCCGAAGGCCCCGCCGGAGACGATGGTCAGTCCCCGTGCGGCCAGGTCCCAGGCAAGATCTGAGGCACACTTGGTGCCGTAGTTGCTCGACGCACGTGCTCCGACGATGGCGACGGCCGACCGCAGCGCTGTGTTCAAACGTGCCGCGCCTCGGACCCACAGTCCCAGTGGTGCCGCCGGCCCCAGGTCGGTGAGAGCTGTCGGCCATTCGTCATCGCTGGGGATGACGAGTCGCCCTCCCAGCCTGTGCACGGCTTCAAGATCACGATGCCCCTGGGCGTCCTCGCCGCGCACGGCCCACCGGTCGAAGGCCTCTGGAAGCTGCCCGCTGCCTGGAACTTCTGTCACGATCGTTGAGAGACTCGCAGCAGCTTCGGTCGCAGATGACGTTCCCACAGCCACCGCCCGAATCAGTTCGAGGACTGCGATCGGTCCGATTTCAGCGACGAGCCCGGTGAGCAGACCGTCGCCGGGTTCGCCGATTCTCAGCAGCGCGGCCACGGCTGCCCTGATCTCCCCGTTGGCGTCGTCGTTCATGATTCCTGCGTCCTCAATGCCAGCGCCGCCGTGATCTTGTCGGGTGTCGGCGCACCGGCTCCCTCGAGGTCGGCCAGAGTGGTTGCGACCCTGAGCACTCGGTCATATCCGCGCATGGTGATCCTTCCGGTGTCGAGAGCACGGTCCAGGTCGCGCAGACTGTTCGGGCTCAGCGCAAAGTGTTCACGCAGCCAGGCTCCGGGAGCATTTGAGTTCAGCGTCCACTCGCAGTCGACGTATCTCTCCGCCTGTCGTTGCCGGGCGAGATGGACCCGCGCTGCCACAGTTGCGCTGTCCTCCTGTCCCCCGCCGAGGCGGATGTCTGCTGGGGAGACCGGGAACAGTTCGAGCTGCAGGTCGACTCGGTCCAACAAAGGCCCGGAGAGCCTGTTGCGGTAGCGGCGTTTATCCATCGGTGTGCACCGGCACGTGGATTCGGCTCCGCGCATTCCTACCCCGCACGGGCAGGGGTTGGCCGCCATGACCAGTTGGAACGATGCGGGAAGCACCATCGAGCCCCACGCCCGGTGGATGTGGACCTGTCGAGATTCCATCGGCTGCCGCAGCGCTTCGAGGACGTCCCGTGAGAATTCGGGGGCCTCATCCATGAAGAGGACACCCCGGTGAGCTCTGCTGAGTATTCCTATCGATCCCGGTCGGCGCCCACCGATCAGCGCCGAGGCTGTGCTGCGGTGATGTGGTGCCTCGAACGGGGGTGTGCGGTCGAGTCCTTCGCCGCCGTTGAGCTCTCCCCGCAGCGAGCGCACCGCCGCCGCTTCGATGGCCTGCTCGTCATCCAATGGTGGAAGTATCCCCGGCAGGCACTGCGCCAGCAGCGTCTTTCCGGCTCCTGGGGTGCCGCGCATCAGCAGATTGTGTCCACCGGCGGCGGCGACTTCGAGGCCGAATCGAGCTTCGGCCTGGCCTTGGACTTCGGCAAGGTCGTGACGTTCGGAGATTTCCGGGCTGATGGTCTCGGCCTCGACGGCTGGTGGCAGCTCCGGGACCGCAAGGCTTCCACCGTAGATATTGATGAGCTCTGCCAGTGAGGCGACGGCCTTGACTCCGCCTCCCCCGAGCAGGGCTGACTCCTGACTGTTGCCGACAGGAACGACGAATCGCTCGAAGCCGGCCTGGAGACCACTGTGCAGGCTCGGCAGCACCCCGGTGACGGGACGAATGCGCCCGTCGAGGCCGAGCTCACCGCAATGGATGATCGATTCGGTGTCCGTTGCGGTGATGATTCCTTGAGCCTTGAGCACGGCCACTGCGATTCCGAGGTCGAATCCTGTGCCGATCTTCGGCACGGTGCCCGGGGTGAGGTTGATCGTCAGATGCTGCGAAGCAACGGGTATTCCCAGATAAGCCAGTGCGGCCCGCAGTCGCTTCCTGGACTCGCTCACGGAGGCATCAGGCAGGCCCACGATGTCGATGCCCGGCAGTCCGGCGCTGACGCAGGCTTCAATCGACACGATCTTGCCCGCCAACCCCCAGAGCGCGACAGCGGAGGCCCGTCCGATCACGTTGAGCTTCGTCTCTTCGCTCACGAGTCGACCTGCACATTGCGGCGATGGGAGTAGTCGGGTTCAGGGTCCATCACGATGCCGAGGGCGTCGATGCGGATGGATGGGAAGAAGCC
Source organism: Brevibacterium sp. BDJS002 (assembly GCF_028201555.1). NCBI lineage: Bacteria > Bacillati > Actinomycetota > Actinomycetes > Micrococcales > Brevibacteriaceae > Brevibacterium > Brevibacterium sp. BDJS002. The sequence goes on from NZ_CP116392.1 coordinate 2,826,663, forward strand.
CTTCTGCTGGCTCAACCAGATTCCCGACAGTGTTCTGATCTTCCGCAGCTTCGCTGCCGTCACCGCTTCGAGAGGTGATCCCTGTGCGAGGGTTCTGCGGGTCTTCACCTCGACGAAGACGATGGTGTCGCCGTCTTTGGCGATGATGTCTATCTCTCCGCGCGGGCACCGGAAGTTGCGTTCGATGATGACCATTCCCTGCCGTTGCAGGAATTCTGCGGCCAGGCATTCTCCTGTCTGCCCCAGTGCGCGCTGGCGCAGTCCCGGTGTCGTTGCGCTGCGTCTGCCAGTTGTCGGTCCCATGGGGCTCAGACCACCATCGGGGGTACAGACGCGACAAGGGCAGAAGATCGGCCTGTGGACGACGATGTGTCGTCCACAGGCCGAGCACACACAAGTCGAGGCCCCGTCCACAGCGGAACGGTGTACGAGTCATCCTGAACGCGTCAGGAACTCACATGCACCGGCTGCGTTCAGCCTCTGATCGACGTCGGCGGTTCCAGATCGTTCTTGGAGATCTCTTCGATATTGACGTCTTTGAAGGTCAGCACGTGCACAGTTTTGATGAAGCGTGCTGATCGGTAGCTGTCCCACACCCACGCGTCGCGCAGGGTCAACTCGAAATAGACGTCTCCGGCATCGTTGTGGGCCTTGAGGTCGACGTGGTTGGCCAGATAGAAACGTCGTTCCGTCTCCACAACGTAGGCGAAGAGTCCTACGACGTCGCGGTACTCCTTGTAGAGCTGCAGCTCCAGTTGAGCTTCGTAATCGTCCAGATCATCAGTGCTCATGACGATCCCTCCTTCGCATCGTGTGCCGTTTGCAGGCGGAAGCTTCTCCGGTGGTGAATGCTGGGACCGAAGTCGGCGATGCCCCGACGGTGCTTCATGGTTCCGTACCCCACATTCGACTGCCAACCATACTGGGGGTTTGCCTTCGCGAGTGCGATCATCTCCTCGTCTCGCTGCACTTTTGCCACAATACTTGCTGCGGCAATCACCGGAACACTTCCGTCGCCCTTGATCACGGTTCGCACCTGAGGCAGCTCCAGGTCGGCGGCGTCGCCGAATATCCCCAGACAATCGAGCGTGAGTGGCGCCGAAAGCCAGTCATGCTTGCCGTCGAGGAGGATCATCGTCGACGGCGGAAAGTCGGTCGATCCGACACACTCCAGCAGCATCTCAGACAGGGCCCTCCGACCGGCCAGGTTCAAGGCCATGGTCATCCCGAGTTCGTCGAGTTCATTCGGAGTCGTCGAACCCACGGAGGTAGCCCTGGCCCAGCCATTGACGCGATCAGTCGCGGTTTGACGGGACAGCGCACTAAGCTGCTTGGAATCATGGATGCCAGCGGGCACCTCGGCGGCGGTTACCTCTCTGAGGTCGAAGAGGGCGACCCCGACGCTGACCGGTCCTGCCAATGCTCCCCGACCGACCTCGTCGACGCCGATGACGAATTCATAGCCTTCTGCCAACAGTGCGCTCTCATAGCTGAGGTCGTGCAATCCTGTCTGCGCCATCAGTTGCCGGTGATTCCTTCGGAGTCGGGGACATCGGCGAAGACCGCCTTCGGCGTCGACATCCAGCTGAAGTGCTTGAAGGGCCAGTTGATGAGGAAGACGGTGCCCACCACATTGTCTTCGGGCACATAGGGCTGTGTGTCGACGTGGTACCTGGAATCGGCGGAGTTGCTGCGGTTGTCGCCCATGACCCAGTAGTGGCCGTCGGGGACGGTGACCTTGAACTCCACCTCCGAGGGGGCGGTGTCATCTTCCAGGTAGGTCTCATCGAGGGGTTCGCCGTTGACGAGGATGCGTCCCTGCGCGTCGCAGCATTCGACGGTGTCGCCGCCGACGCCGATCACCCGTTTGATCAGCTGCTGACCCCCGTCTGCCGGAGCCAATCCGACGAATTCGAGGATCGGGTTGGGCTCATATTCCGAGACTTCCTGGGGGCTCAGCCAATGGTCGGGATCATCGAAGACGATGATGTCACCGCGGTTGGCCGGTCCGAAGCGGGGTGCCAACTGATTGACAAGGACCCTGTCGTCGATCTGCAGAGTTTCCATCATCGATCCCGACGGAATGTAGAACGAGCGGACGACCCATGTCTTGAGTGCGGTGGAGATGAGTATGGCGACGAGGATGATCGCTGCGGTCTCGAGCACGCCCCGGAGAAGTTTCTTCGAGGCTGAAGGTGGGGAAGCTTCTGATTCGGTTGACATTCGTTCGCTTTCGCATCGGACCACAGGTTCCGCAGAGGGACTGAAATGAGCGTACCAGCACCTCGTCACGTCACCTGTCAGGCGACGATCATCTCTGAGAACCGTTCAGTTTCCAGACTGGGTCCTGTCTGCGGAGTGGTCAGAGACCAGCTCGGACAGCCGGGTGAGATCACCTTCTCAGTCGACCGAGGAGCCGTGTCCGATGACGGGGCCGATGACACGATCAAGGGGAATGAAACCGCCTCCGGGTCTGCCCAACAGCGCTCGGGAGTCTGCCGAGTCGTTCCGGTTGTCGCCCATCACCCACATGGTGTCGGCGGGGACCTCGATCGAGAACTCCGTCTTCGAAGCTGGCAGAGGGGCGTAGTCCTCTTTCAGTGGTTCGTCATTGAGGAGCAGTCGACCATGGGCATCACAGCATTGGAGTGTGTCGCCGCCGACGGCGATGACGCGTTTGACGTAGTAGACGTCTTTGCTTCCCAGCCCCACCCATGACCCCACCTTCTGGATGGGGGTCGGAAGGGCATCGTCGACGAAGGAGCCTCGTCCGTCGAAGACGACGATGTCGCCGCGTTCGATGTCAGAGCTCAGAGCGTCGGGGCGCCAGACGCTGATATCGTCGCCGACATCCAGGGTCGGCTCCATCGATGCGCTGGGAATCGTGAACCGTTGGACGATGAACCCGCGAACGGATCCGCCGATGACGATAATGAGGATCGCGATGACGGCGATGAGCTTCCAGAAGCGGCCAGAATACAGAAAACGCGACCCGAAGGTCGCGTTTTCTTGTTGCTTCGGCACAGCGCGATCATTGCCCACAGTGCCAGGCAATAATCAGGCCTTTTCGCGGATGCGAGCAGCCTTGCCGCGCAGTTCGCGCAGGTAGTACAGCTTGGCACGACGAACGTCACCGCGGGCGAGAACTTCGAGCTTCTCGACGATCGGCGAGTGCACCGGGAAGGTACGCTCGACACCGACGCCGAAGCTGATCTTACGAGCGGTGAAGGTCTCGCGGACTCCGTCGCCCTGGCGACGGATGACGATTCCCTTGAACACCTGGATACGCGAACGCGATCCTTCGACCACGCGGACGTGAACGTTGAGCGTATCGCCCGGGCGGAAATCAGGAACGTCAGTCTTCAATGAGGCTGCGTCAACAACATCAAGCTTCTGCATTGTGTTTCTCCATGTGTCCCCTGCTTCAGGTCGAGAACACGCATATCGGACCGGTTGTACCGGTGATTGGATCGTCTGTCGGGATTGCTCCCCGGAATTCTGCGATATCAACACCGCAGAATCGCTGTGGGCATCCATCCCCCTGAAGCAGGTGAATGCCAACAAACGCGACGATCTATTCTGTCATGGATTCGTCTCCGGACTCAAACCGTTCCACAACGGCACGGTCGTGCTTGTCCAGATCCTGGAGTTCGGCGAGCAGATCGGGCCTGACCTCGGCCGTGCGTTCGAGCCTGCGGTCTCTTCTCCAACGTGCGATCGCACCGTGATTTCCGCTGAGCAGGATGTCCGGAACGTCCCGGCCCCTCCAACTGGCGGGCTTCGTGTAGATGGGGTATTCGAGGAGTCCGTCCTCGTGGCTTTCCTCAGTCAGCGATTCCGGGTTGCCGATGACTCCAGGAACGAGACGGCTGACGGCTTCGATCATCACCATCGAGGCGACCTCTCCCCCGTTGAGCACATAGTCTCCGATGCTCATGGGGCGCAGATCGAAATGCTCGGCCGACCAGTCGATGACCCGCTGGTCGATGCCCTCGTAGCGTCCGCACGCGAACACGAGGTGTTCGGCCTCGGACAGCTCCTCGGCGATGCGCTGATTGAAGACCGGGCCGGCAGGGCTGGGGACAATGAGGATCGGCTTCTGCGGCGTGCCCGCCCCCGCAGCCTGCGGCTCGTCGAGGATGTTCTCGAGGGCCAGCGCCCAAGGCTCGGCCTTCATCACCATGCCCGCACCCCCACCATAGGGTGAGTCATCGACGGTGTTGTGCCGGTCGAACGTGAAGTCGCGCAGGTCATGCACTGTCAAATCGAGCAGCCCCTGGTCGACGGCCTTGCCGATGAGTGAGAGCTGAAGCCCGGCGAGATACTCTGGGAAGATGGAGACGACGTCGATCTTCATGCCGGTACTCACGAAGCGTCGAAGAGACCGGCCGGAGGTGTGACCTTGACCCACCCGGCCTCAACATCAACCTCGGGCACGATCTCCGTGACGAAGGGAATGAGTGCCTGATGTCCATCGACGTGCTTCATATGGAGCAGGTCCTGGGCGGTGCCGTTGGTCACATCGACGATCTCTCCGACCTGCGTCTCACCGTCGAAGACCCGGAGTCCGATGAGGTCCTCAAGATACCAAGCATCGTCTTCGACCTCGTCGTCCTCCTGGTCGCTGAGGATCAGGGTATTGCGGATCTCCTCTGCCCGGTTGCGATCGGGGACCTCGTCGAAGGTCAGCAGCAGACGGTCCCGGTGCCACCTCGCGGTCCTCAGCGTCAGCTCACCGATGTCGGGATCAGTGGAATAAGTCTGTCCGGGAACGAGTCGTTCGTCGGGTCGGTCCGTGCGCACCTCGACGGTGAACTCACCTTTGATGCCGTGCGGCTTGCCCAACCGGGCGATCACCGTGTCCATGCTGCTCCTCGTGTTCGTGGAAGTGCTCAAGTTCGTGTTCGTGAAGACGCAGGTGCCCCTCCAGATGCGGGCGCGCATTCACTTCAGTCACACAGTTTAGTCCGCTGATCCGTCGCTCGCGGCAGTGGCCACAGCAACGCTCACCTGCACGCCGGCGAATACGCCAGCACGCCAGTGAATACAGGAAAGGGGACACGGCGATGATTCGCCGTGTCCCCTTTCCTGATGAAGGTGTTACGCCTCGATGAGGTCCACTCGCACCGACTCACGGCCGGCAAGAGAGTTGATCACGGTGCGCAGAGCCTTTGCGGTTCTCCCCGCGCGACCGATGACACGACCGAGGTCTTCGGGGTGAACCCGGACCTCAAGCGTGGTCCCGCGCTGTGACGAGCGGGATCGAACTGCAACATCGTCTGGATGATCGACGATGCCGCGGACCAGGTGTTCGAGCGAATCAGCCAACATGTCAGGCTTCAGCGCTCTCTTCGGAAGCAGCAGGTGCAGCTTCTTCAGCAGACTCAGCAGGTGCTTCCGCGGCCTTGTCCGAACCCTTAGGGGTGATAGCTTCCTTGATGACGGAGCCAGCGGTGGGAGCCACGTAGGCTTCCTTCTCCGGCTGCGGCTTTACAGTGTTCACTGCTTCGCCGACGCCGGTGTGCTTCTGCCAGTCACCGGTGAGCTTGAGCAGGGTGCGAACCTGATCGGTCGGCTGAGCGCCGACGGAGAGCCAGTGCTGTGCACGCTCCGAATCGATCTCAATGACCGAAGGGTTGCGTGTCGGGTGGTAGATGCCGATCTGCTCGATGGCCTTACCATCACGACGTGTACGCGAATCAGCGACAACGACGCGGTAGAACGGTGCACGGATCTTGCCCATGCGGGTCAAACGAATTTTGACTGCCACTTTAGTGGTGTCTCCTTTTGTCTTTAAGTTGCACAGAGGTCCCAGAAGAATCGTGGGGTTGATCTGCCGGAATCTGTGACCTGGACTATCACTCCGGGGCGGAAGAGAGGGCCCGCACCGGTAGCAAAAGTACAAGAGTCAATTGTGCCAGAAAGCCCTATTACTTTCCACCTGGGAACATTCCGCCGAAGCCCTTGGGCAGGTTCTTCATATCGAACTCTTCGTCACCGTCGAGATCGACTCCCCCGAAGGCCGAACCGACCGGATCCTTCGTCTTACCGGCCTTCTTATCTTCAAGCGCCTGAGCCTGCTGTGCCCGCTTGGCCGGGTTGCCCGACTGACCGCCCTTGCGGCCCTTCTTCTTGCCTACGGCCTTCTTCTTGCGGTTGGCTCCGCCACCGGGCATTGAGCCCATTCCGGGCATACCGCCCATGCCCGGCATGCCGCCTCCGCCCGGCATACCGCCGCCACGGGTCATTCCGCGCATCATCTTCTGCGCCTGAGTGAATCGCTCCATGAGCTGGTTGACTGCGGTCACCGTGGTGCCGGCGCCCTTGGCGATGCGTGCACGGCGCGAGCCGTTGAGGATCTTCGGGTTGGTGCGCTCTGCCGGAGTCATCGACCGGACGATGGCCTCGACCCGGTCGACTTCTCGCTCGTCGAAGTTCTCCAGCTGGTCTTTGTACTGGCTCATACCGGGCATCATGCCCAGCATCTTCTTCATCGAGCCCATCTTCTTCAGGCCCGACATCTGAGTCAGGAAGTCATTGAGGTCGAAGTCCTCACCGGCCTCGACCTTCTTCTGGAGCTTCGCGGTCTCCTTCTCATCGAAGTTCTTCTCGGCCTGCTCGATGAGGGTCATGATGTCGCCCATATCGAGGATCCGGTCAGCCATCCGGTCGGGATGGAACTGCTCGAACTCCTTCATCGACTCACCAGTCGATGCGAACATGATCGGCTTCCCGGTCACCTCGGCGACGGACAGCGCGGCACCGCCACGTGAGTCACCATCGAGCTTCGAGAGCACGACACCGGTGAAGTCGACTCCTTCGAGGAAGGCCTCAGCAGTCTTCACCGCATCCTGACCGATCATCGCGTCGATGACGAAGAGGACCTCATCCGGGTTGACTGCGGAGCGGATGTCCGCAGCCTGCTGCATGAGCTCTTCGTCGATGCCGAGTCGACCGGCGGTGTCGACGATGACGACGTCGTGGAGCTTGGCCTTAGCGACCTCGAGTGAATCCGTGGCCACCTGCACCGGGTTGCCGACGCCGTTGCCGGGTTCTGGTGCATAGACGAAGGCGCCTGCACGTTCACCGACGATTTCAAGCTGATTGACCGCGTTGGGACGCTGCAGGTCGGCTGCGACGAGCATCGGGCGGTGGCCTTCGGACTTCAGCCAATAGGCGAGCTTGCCGGCCAAGGTGGTCTTACCCGCACCCTGCAGGCCGGCGAGCATGATGACCGTGGGTGGTCGTTTCGCGTAGTTGAGGCGACGGGTCTCCCCGCCGAGGATGCCGACCAGCTCATCGTTGACGACCTTGACGACCTGTTGGCCCGGGTTCAGTGCACCCGAGACCTCTTCGGACAGGGCCCGCTCGCGGATGCGTCCGGTGAATGCACGAACGACCGGCAGGGCGACGTCGGCGTCCAGCAGGGCGCGGCGGATCTCGCGGATGGTGCCATCCACATCGGCTTCGGACAGCCGGCCCTTGCCGCGCAAGTTCTTGAACGTCGCGGTGAGCCTGTCGGAGAGAGAATTGAACACGTACAAGCCTTCTTCACGATAATTGGTCGACTCCCTAGCCTAACAACTCAGTAGTGTCCGACTGAAACCGAGAATGCTGGGAAAGCGCCCACAACCGCCTCACCCCAGAACCTGTCGACTGCGCTGAGATGACTGATCGCCTCGGTGGGGTGGCTGCTTCCACCCCACCGAGGCGATCGGTGAGTACGCTCACGCACTCCCCCTCACCGAGGCGGCCGGCGAGACCGACCGACCCCCTGGCGGGAGATTTCGGGGCTCAGCGGAACGAGTAGGCCTGCTCCGCGTGTTCGAAGGCATCGATGCCCGCCAGTTCGTCTCTGGGATCGATGCGCAGCCCCATGGTCTTGCGGAGGACGAGAGCGATGACCAAGGTTACGACTCCGGCGTAGATCAGGGCGACGAGTGTGGCCACGATCTGGGACACGAGAAGCCCCAGCCCTCCACCGTGGAAGAGACCCGCGGCCGAATCTGGACTCGGAACCGCGAAGAGGCCGATCATCACGGTGCCGATGACACCGGCGACGAGGTGGACGCCGACGACGTCAAGAGCATCGTCGTAGCGGAGGCGGTTCTTGGCCTCCACAGCGAGCACAGCTCCAGCTCCTGCGGCGATTCCGATGATGACTGCCGCGTACGGTTCGACATTTGCACAGGCTGGGGTGATGGCCACGAGGCCGGCGATCGCGCCGGAGACGCTGCCGATGCTGCTGGGGCGAGTCGCCCGAATTCTCTCGATCGCGATCCAGGTGATCATTCCGGCAGCTGGGGCGGCGAGGGTGTTGACCCAGATCAGCCCGGCCTGTTCGATCGTCGAGGCGGCTCCCCCGTTGAACCCGAACCAGCCGAACCACAGCAGTGCCGCGCCGAGAACGGTGATCGGAATGTTGTGGGGCTTGTGTGGTGTCGAATAGCGAGCCCGGCGCCCCATGACGACGACGAGCACGAGGGCCGAGATCCCGGCATTGATGTGCACGACCGTGCCACCGGCGAAGTCGATCGCGGGCCCGAAGGCGCTGCCGATCGCACCCGATTCGCTGAGCAGTCCGTCACCCCAGACCATGAAGGCCAGAGGGCAGTACACGAGGGTGACCCACAGCCCGGCGAAGACCAACCAGGTGGAGAACTTCGCCCGATCAGCCACGGCACCGGCGATGAGTGCGATCGCGATCATTGCGAAAGTGGAGCCATAGCCGATGGAGATGAGGGCTTCGGGTTCGTTGGCGACTGCGTCGGCGAGGCCGATCTGGGACAGCGGATTGCCGAAGATCCCCAGCACCGAGTCACCGGAGCTCAACCCATATCCGAAGAGGACCCAGACGAGCCCGCCCATCGCCATTGCCGAGAACACCATCATCATCATGTTGATGCTCGAGGTGATTCGGGTCATTCCGCCGTAGAAGAAGGCCACACCGGGGGTCATGAGCAGGACCAGACCGGCCGCGACCATCATCCATACATTCACTGCGTCGAGTTCCATGTCGTCTCTTTCATGTCTCTGTCGGCTCCGATTAGAACCGAACAGTGACAGTGTCCATGACGGATGTCACACCCGAGAGTCGATCATGTTTCCAACATGTGACACAGGTGCTCTCACGCTGGGAAATACGGTCAGTCGAGGAGTGCGTCGACGAAGCCCTCAGCGGTGAATGGTGCCAGATCATCGGCGCCCTCACCGAGGCCGATGAGCTTGACGGGAACTCCGAGCTCACGCTGAACGGCCACGACGATTCCGCCCTTGGCCGTGCCGTCGAGCTTCGTGAGCACGATACCGGTGATGTTGACCGCCTCGGCGAAGACCTTCGCCTGCTGCATTCCGTTCTGACCGGTCGTGGCATCGAGGACGAGGAGCACCTCGTCGATTTCGTGCCCCTCACCCAGGGGACGAGTCGCGACACGTTTGACCTTGCCGAGTTCGTCCATCAGGCCGATCTTGTTCTGCAGGCGTCCGGCCGTGTCGATGAGCACGACGTCGGTGTTCTCCGACTTGCCGCGTTCGACGGCGGAGTAGGCCACGGAGGCGGGGTCTGCGCCCTCCTCACCGCGGACGGTTTCGACTCCGACGCGTCCGCCCCAGGTCGACAGCTGCTCTGCAGCCGCGGCGCGGAACGTATCGGCTGCGCCCAGGAGCACGGTCTGGTCTTCGGCGACGAGCACGCGGGCGATCTTGCCCACGGTTGTGGTCTTGCCGGCGCCGTTGACGCCGACCACGAGCATCACTGCTGGGTCGTCGCCGGTGCCTGAGACCGCGAGCTCGCGGTCCATGGTGGGGTCGACCAGCTTGATGAGCTCCTCGCGCAGCAGCCCTCTGACCTCTTCGGGTTCGCGGGTGCCGAGGACCTTGACGCGTTCGCGCAGCCGGTCGACGAGTTCGGTGGTCGGATCGACTCCGACGTCGGCGAGGATGAGCGTGTCTTCGATTTCCTCCCACGTCGATTCGTCGAGGTTGTCACGCGAGAGCAGACTGAGCAGTCCGCGGCCCAGGCCGGAGTTAGACTTCGCCAGGCGTTCGCGGAGGCGAACGAGTCGGTTCGCTGGTTCGGTGGGAACCTCGGAGCCGCGAGTCGCCTCCTTCTCCTTGGCGACCGCCTCGGAGATGTCGTCGATCTTGAGTTCGCCGGTGACATCGGCGTCGATGCTGCGCCGGTCGCGCAGCCCCTTCCGCTTGGCGTTGACGCGCAGGGTGAAGCCCAGCCCGACGACCAGCATGAAGACGATGGCTGCGACGATGAGCAATACGATCGGCTGATCCATTGACGTACGTCCTCCTTTGAGTACCTTTGCAGGCCCCACGTTCTCACGTGGCGACCGCCGGTCAAGGGTGCAGTCCTGGTTCCGTTGCGCGCATCAGCCCGAGACCGTTGTCGCGTTCCGGTGGCCCGCACCCAGCGCCCCGTTGTCTCGGGGCGCGTGTGATGATGTCGTGTTGTCCGGTCAGGAACCTCGGCTGCCGAAGAGCAGACCGGCTGTGGTTCTCCATCCGGTCCCGGATTCCGGGATCTTCCAATGGCGGGTGCGCGGTCTCACGGTCAGCAGAGACGGCGCTGCGTGCCGGCGCGGCTGCGGCCTGAGCACGTAGGAATGGTCCCGGATCGCGGTGACGGCGGCCTGTTCCCGAGTCGCGAGATGGGAGGTGCCGTCATCATGTCCGAAGAATTCGTGGACCTCGTCGTCGTAACCGGTCCATTGTCCCGGCAGTCGAAACCGCTGCACATCGGAGGAGTACTTCAGGCGACCTTCGGCCCTCAGCCCCGGCAGTGCGACAAGGAGCACGACGATGAGGGCGAGTGCGAACGATACGGCGAGTCCGACGATGACGACGAGTACTGCATTCATGCTCTCGAGTCACCTCGTGATTCAGCCGACTCGGCCATGGACGTCCCGCTCCTCAAGCTTTTCGATAATGCTTCCCTGTGCTCAAGTCTATCGTCCAAACACACGACATTTGTGCTCAGGGGCCGTGAGCCTGTTGGAGAATTTCCTGGGACTCCCCTGGACATCCCTGCCAAATCGGCGTCTGACGAAGGTCCGCCGATCATGGGATCCGCTGCGAGATGACCTTCGACACACCGTCCCCATGCATCGTCACCCCGTAGAGTGCGTCGGCGATCTCCATCGTGCGCTTCTGGTGGGTGATCACGATGAGCTGGGAGGAATCCTGCAGCTCCTCGAACACGGTGAGCAGGCGGGACAGATTGAGATCGTCAAGGGCCGCCTCGACCTCGTCCATGACGTAGAACGGGCTGGGCCTGGCCTTGAAGATCGCCACCAGCATGGCCACAGCGACCAGTGACCGCTCCCCGCCGGAGAGCAGCGACAGCCGTTTGACCTTCTTGCCCGCCGGCCGGGCGTGGACATCGACGCCGGTCGTGAGCATGTCATCGGGGTCGGTCAGGCTCAGTGAACCCTCACCGCCGGGGAACAGTCGGGAGAAGATGTCCTCGAACTCCCGCGCGGTGTCCGCATAGGCTTCGGCGAAGACCCGTTCGACGTGCCGGTCGACCTCGTCGACGAGCTTCATCAGGTCCTTCCTCGAGGTTTCGATGTCGGTGATCTGCTTCTCGAGGAACTGGTGCCGTTCCTTGAGCGCCTCGTACTCCTCGAGCGCCAGCGGGTTGACCGTACCGATGCGTTTGAGTGCGGCAGTCGCCTGCTTGTGTCTCTTCTCCACCTCGGCCCGCACATAGGGCCGTTCCTCTTCGTCCTCACCGAACGCAGGAACTGGAGTATGGGGACCGTAGAGTTCGACCAGCCGCTCCAGGCTCAGTCCCGTCTCCTCCCCTGCCCGGTTCTCGATCTCCTCGAGTTTGAGTCGGAACCGCTCCTTCGCGAGTTCGGCTTCCGCCGCGGCATCTTTGAGCCGCTGCAGCTCGGTGCGCGTGGTGCCCAATTCCTCGCCGAGGTGGCCCTTCTCCTCCCGCATCTGCCCGCGCTCTTCGACGAGGACCTGGATCTGGGAGGCCAGTTCGGTCACTGTCGTCTCCGCGAGTGCCGTCGCGTTCTGTGCGGTCTCGACGATGAGCACCGCCGAGGCCGCGGACCGCTTCTTGCGGGCGATCGTCCGCTGCGTCTGTTCGCGTGCGCTTTCTTCGGCTGCTGCCTGTCGCAGCAGGGAGTCGACCCTGTCGGAGAGGAATCGTGCCCGGTCCGTGGCTGCCTTGTGGCTGATGCGGGTCTCGATGACGTCTTCGGAGGATTGGGAGACCTGTCGGCTCAGTTCGTCGCGGTCCGTGGTGTCGACGACCTCTTCGACGTCCCCTGCCCCGGCGAGGGCGGATTCGGCCGTGCGGGCATCACGTTCGGCCGTCTCCAACCGTGTCGCAAGCTCCACCTCGTTGTCCTTGGCCCGTTGCAGGCGGGTTTGGGCTGTGGTGATGTCGCTCGTGATTCGTGAGACTTCTTCGCCTGCGGCCATGATCGCCGCATCCGAGGAATGCAGCTTCTCAAGCGCCGCGGCGGCCACTGTCTTCGCTTCGGTGAGCTTCGCGGCGACCCGATCGATGTCGGTCTCGACTCCGCTGTGAGCTGTCTGCAGTTCGGAGATGGAGGCTTGGGTCTCCTCGAGCGCGGTCTGCGAGGCCAACCGCGTCCCCGAGGCGGTGCGTGCCCGACTGACCCGCGTCGCGGTCACGATCTCCCCGTGGATGGTCACGGCGGTGAGTTCGGGATGGGAGTCGATGACGGACAGCGCACTGCCGGCATCGTCGACGCACACGACCGTCTCCAGCGCAGCGTTGAGGAGCTGGGTGAGCTCGGGGACATCGCTGCTGACGACCTCGGTGAGCCACCGCACTGTCGACTTACCGTCGGCAGAGCCGGTGAGCGTGGGCAGCGCCCGCGACTTGGCCATCGTCTCGGCTGTCGGGTTCGCCCCCTTGCCTGCGCTGGACTTGCCCGCCGCTCCCCCGCGTGACCCCGCACCGGCGGGAATCGTGAGATGGACGTTCGTGTCCTCGCCGAGGTGGTCGAGCACTGTCAGCGCCACCTGGCCGGAGTCGACGAGCACACCGGAGACCGTGTTCGACAGAGCAGCGGCCACGGCCATCTCGAACCCGGTGGCCACGCTCAGTCGTTCGGTCACCGCCGAACCGACACCCGGCAGATCGGCGTTGAGGATGTCTTCGAGGTCGGCTTCCAGCGCGGTGCCCAGTGACAGGGCTTCGGCCCTGGCCTGCGCCGAGGCCAGCTCGGAGGCCGTCTTCGCCTTCTGTGCGCGCAGACCCTCGAGTTCAGTCTCCAACGACGTCGCAGCCTCGTTGGCAGACTCGTATTCCGTGTCGAGTTCGGATTCCCCGGCTTCGACCCCTTCGACGGCGGCTTCAGCTGTGGCCAGTTCCTCGCGGCGTTCGGCGATGCGGGCCGATGCGGTGTCGATCTCCGTCCGGTTAGCTTCGATTCGGGCTGTGAGGTCGCTGATGCGCTCACGCGCCTGGGAGCTCTTCGACTGCAGTGCCGACCGGTTCTTGATCGCCTCGGTGATGGCCAGTTGTGCCGCTTTGACCTCGTCATCGGCCTTCTTCAGCGCCAGAGCGAGTTCTTCCTTGCGCATCTGGCTGCGGTCCAGTGCTGCTGCGGATTCCTCCACTGCAGTCTCCGCGGTGCCGAGCTCTTCCCGGTGATGCTCGACTTGGGATCTCAGCTCTTCCGGTGATTTCGATTCGCGGCGGCCCAGGCTCGCGACCTCGGAGAGCAGGTGTGCGCGTTTGTCCTCGGCGCGCTGGGCGATCCCTTTGGCCCGCACGATCTGGGTCTGGGTGCGCGACTCTGCGGTGCGCAGGTATTCGAGTTCGGAATCGAGCGTCCCCAGGCGTGATTCGATCTCCTGCAGCCGCTCTTCGGTGCGGGAGCGGCGATGTTCGAGGTCGCTGATGCGATCGCCTCCGTCCTCGCCGCCGGCGCTGGCGGTCGAGGCCAAAGAGGACTGCAGGCGCACCGTGTCATCGGCGAGCAGTCGTGCTGTGGAGTCGCGCAGTGTGGCTTGGACCGTGGCGGCCTTCTGTGCGGCCTCCGCCTGCCGGCCCAATGGCCCCAGCTGGCGGTTGAGTTCGGTTCGCAGGTCAGAGAGGCGATCGAGGTTCGTCTGCAGACCCGTGAGTTTGCGCACAGCCTTGTCCTTGCGCCGCCGGTGCTTGAGGACGCCGGCGGCCTCTTCGATGAAGCTGCGGCGCTCGATCGGATCCGCGTGGAGGATCGCATCGAGACGACCCTGGCCGACGATGACGTGCATCTCCTTGCCCAGGCCCGAGTCGTTGAGCAGCTCCTGGATATCAAGGAGTCGTGCCGGTGTCCCGTTGACGGCGTATTCGCTTCCCCCTGTGCGGAAGAGGGTGCGTGAGATCGTGACCTCGGTGTAGTCGACGGGGATGGCTCCGTCGGTGTTGTCGATGGTCAGGGTCACCTCGGCGCGGCCCAATGCCTGGCGTTTGGAGGTGCCGGCGAAGATGACGTCGTCCATCTTGCCGCCGCGCAGATTCTTCGCTCCCTGCTCGCCCATCACCCAGGACAGGGCGTCGACGACATTGGACTTGCCGGATCCGTTGGGGCCGACAACACAGGTGATGCCCGGCTCGAATCGGAGAGTCGTCGCCGAGGCAAAGGACTTGAATCCTCGCAGGGTCAGGCTTTTGAGATGCATTGTCCACCCAGCATATCCCGAAGGAGTTCCAACAATTCTCGAATCTTTTGATAGAGTATTTCCTCGTGCGCCGAAATCGGCGTCTTTCCTCCGTAGCTCAGTTGGCAGAGCATTCGACTGTTAATCGAAGGGTCGCTGGTTCGAGCCCAGCCGGGGGAGCTGATCGAGGCCCCGTCGTCCGCGACGGGGCCTTGACCATGTCCGGGCAGAATCGTCGGCACCATGGCGAAGTCTGACCCCGTCTCGCATCTCAGCTGAAATGATCTTTGGTGTGAACCGATAGGAAACTGAAAAATCGGACTAATTTGGACTCAGCGCCCCAATCGGCCCGGTGACAATCAACGCCGTCCATGAACAGGAAGGAGCGCCGACCGGGACCGGCCGCGGACTTACTGCGGCCACGCTGATCGGCAAGCATCCCTATGAGCAGTGAAACGACAAAGACTCAGGAGCTGATACGGCACCTGAAGAATCCGACCACGAAGCAGAAGCCGCTCATCCGCAAGGGCGTCGACAAAGTGGTCTTCTTCACGGCAGGCGTCCTCGCAGTCGGCTTCGTCGTCTGGGGCTTCCTCTCTCCGGACAGCCTCGGTGCTGTGGCAGGAACTCTGCTGACCGGCGTGATGGACAACTTCGGCTGGCTCTTCGTCATCGCCGCCACCGTCTTCACGATCTTCGTCATCATCGTCGCCCTGTCCAAGTTCGGGCGGATTCCGCTGGGCCGAGACGATGAGAAGCCGCAGTTCAAGACCTCATCGTGGATCTCGATGATGTTCGCGACCGGTATGGGCATCGGTCTGGTGTTCTCCGCGGTCGGCGAGCCTCTCTTCTTCTACATGTCTCCCCCGCCGAACACGGTCGATGGTTCGACTGCGGAGGCCATGGGCACCTCGATGGGTACCACGCTCTTCCACTGGACCCTCTACCCCTGGGCGATGTACGCGATCGTCGGACTCGGCGTCGCCTACGGCTCCTTCCGTCTGGGACGCTCCCAGCTGTTCTCGTCGATGTTCACCCCACTCTTCGGTGAACGTGCGGTCAACGGCGCCGGCGGCAAGGTCATCAACATCCTCGCGATCCTCGCCACGCTCTTCGGCTCGGCCTGTTCACTGGGTCTCGGTGCGATCCAGATCGGCGGAGGCATCGAATCGGCTGGCATCATGTCCGATGTCTCCTCGCCGATCCTCGTCATCATCATTGCGATCCTCACCGCAGCCTTCGTCGCTTCGGCCGTATCCGGTGTCGAAAAGGGCATTCAGTGGCTGTCGAACATCAACATGGTCCTGGCGATCATCGTCGCCCTCATCGTGTTCATCGGCGGACCGACTCTGTTCATCCTCAACGTCATTCCCTCCTCTCTCGGTTCGTTCATCCAGGATCTGCCGCAGATGGCGTCGCGGACCGCAGCCAACGGCCAGGACGTCAACACCTGGCTGTCCTCGTGGACCGTCTTCTACTGGGCCTGGTGGGTCTCATGGTCACCCTTCGTCGGCCTCTTCATCGCCCGCATCTCCCGCGGTCGCACCGTGCGTCAGTTCGTCCTCGGCGTTCTCATCGTTCCTTCGGTTGTCTCGACAATCTGGTTCGCGATCTTCGGTGGCGGCGCCATCGGCATCCAGGAACGTGCTGAGCGCGGCGAAGGCACCGTCAAGGCCTTGGCGAAGATCGTCGACGGGGAACCGGACATCAACATGGATACGATCCTGTTCGATCTCCTCGGCGCTCTGCCGCTGCCCAACGCCATTGCCATCATCTTGATGGTCGTCACGGTCATCCTCATCGCGATCTTCTTCGTCACGGGTGCCGACTCCGCGTCGATCGTCATGGGCACGCTGTCGGCCAACGGCCGCGAAGAGCCCGGCAAGGGCCTCGTCCTCTTCTGGGGTGTGGCTACCGGTGCTGTGGCAGCGGTGATGCTCCTGGCTGGAGGTTCCGACCCGGCCGAGGCTCTCGAGGGTCTGAAGAACATCACGATCGTGGCGGCATTGCCGTTCGTCATCGTCATGCTGCTGTTGTGTGTGGCCGTCTGGAAGGACCTTTCCCGAGATCCGCTGATCATTCAGGGACAGCTGGCCAACCACGTCCTCGAGCAGTCGGTCGCCACGGCCGTCAACGAGTACGACGGTTCGGTCTTCGGACTCGAGACCTCTGAGCTGCCGGCCGAGGACATCGAGAACGACTCCGACGCCGAGGCGGCTGCGACGTCATCATCGAAGGCTGAGTCATCATCGAAGGCTGATGGTTCAGCCGACGACGATACAGGCACAAGCCAGAGCTGACCTTCCGGTCACCAACGGTCCGAGGGCCGGGTACTGCTCCGAACGGAGCGGAACCCGGCCCTCGTTCTCGTTCCCGGCTGGCCACCGCTATATTCTGTGTGTATGGATTCGATGACCGGGCTGAGCAGCATTCTGCAACGCTTGGAATTCCAGGGCAGCGTGACGTTGCCCGGTCGACCGTCCGAAGCGCTGTCTCGTTGGCGACGGAAGAGAAGCATTGCCATCGGAATCTCGTTCGCAGCAGCCGGCGCTGGAGTGGTGCTGATTATCATCGGTGCCATTGTCCGCGATGTCGGATTCTGGTCTCTCAGCATCATCGTCGGCGCGTTGCTTGGCGTGCTGGGTCTGTTTGTCGGAGTGATTCTCGTCGGCGTGGGTCTGCTCTGGCGTGAGCGCATCGCCTCCGAGAAACTTCCCGTGCGCCTTGATGCTGTCGGAATCTCCCTGCGCGGCATCGGCCACATACCTTGGAGAGATCTTCGCGCCCCCGAACGCCGTTATGTGCCGGTCAAAAACGACATCGGGGGCCGATGCACCGTCATGCCGCTGACGCAGCGCGCTCAGGCCCGGGTACGCATGCAGCCCGGTGATTGGCAGCTGCGAGTCGGTCCCCGCCCGTACCTGAGCTTCGACCAGCCGTTCCTTCTCCTGCCCGGAGTCCAGGGCCTCAGTGAGGACGAGGTCGTTCGACTCTTCCACCATGTCTGGTCCACGTTCTCGACTGGGTACCAGCGCTGAGGGACGGTATGGGCTCAGGCGCCCATCCTGCCGCGCCGCTGACGTGAGAAGATAGCGCCGTGCGCCTGACGGATCAGCGGGAAGGAAGCGACGACGAATGAATACGATCATCCGAACCCACGGCGTGGTGTCACTCGTCGTCGGGTGGATGCTGACCGGCATGGGGATTCTGGCCATCGCGACGGTGATCATTCTTTCCGTTTTCGTGGAGGACTGGATGATCATATTCCTCTTCGGTCCTGTCCTCCTGTTCATCGGTGCTGCAGTCAACTTCTAGATGGGGTCTAGGGCACGATTGGAGATCACTCCCGATCGCTTCATCTGGTGCGGATTCATCGGTCGAGCTCGAAGCATCGCCTGGCGCGATGTGCACCGGATTGTGCGACCCCCGCCAGGTTCACCCCCACGTCTGGCCGCGGTCGCGCACCTCAGAGACGGCAGTTTCGTCGAGGTCACAGCCCTCTGGAAATCTCTTTCCTGGCCGACGACCTATCTCAGTCACCAAGACCACGGGCGCGCGCAGCAGGCCCTGATCGATGGGCACATCGCACACCTCAATCGGATGTCACGAGGTTCCCGGCAGCAGCATGGGCGGCAGCAGCCCGGCTGGTCTCAGGGGCAGTCCGGCTCGCCTCAGCGGTAGCGGGGCGGCTTCTGGCAGTTCGGGCAGAAGTGGCTGCCACGTCCACCGATCGTCATCTTCTCGATCTCGGTCCCGCAGCGCACACATTCCTGGCCGCCGCGTCCGTAGACGAGCAAGGCACGGTCGAAGTAGCCCAACTTCCCACGATAGATACATTGAAAAACTGGGAGCCTCTGAAGGAGGCGTTTCCGCTGGTCAGAGGACACTTTACGGTGAGACGACGCGTGAAGGACGCGCACTGCCTACACACCAGAATACGGCCTCAGGACTTCAACATGTCGACGACCCAGTCGAAGCGGGAATCGGGCATCCGTGACCGTGGGCACAGGACGCCTCCGCCATCGAAGATCGGCACTGCGCCGCCTACGACGCAGTCCCGGCCTCCCCTTCTCGTCTTCTCTTGGCGTCCTGCTCGAGCAGGTGGTCCGTGAAGACCTTGGCGATGAACGTCGTCTGCTCGCGCGTCAGCGGCGGCGCGGCCTCGCGGATCTTCTGGACGTGCTCGGCATGCGCAGTCAGACCGAACGCTCGGTCCAGGTGGGAGACTCGGATCAGCGTCTTGATGACCGGGCGTCCGTCGCGGCCGCCCACCTTCTCGGTACGGGCAGGGAGCTTCCCCTTCCAGACGCGCCGCCAGATGCTCTTGGTGCTGCAATCGTGGCGCTCTGCCGTGGCGGCGACGTCGAGCCATTCGTCCTCGGCCATCGGCCAGGTTGTCGTCATTCGGTTGATGCGCTCGGCCGGTCTTCAGCTGAGCGCGCCGGCTCTCCGTCGCAACAGCTTCCCTCGGCATTCCGAACGGACGTGCGATGGCGTCCGGCGAGGATCCCGAGCAGCAGCGCGACAAGGACGGCTGCGACGGACACTCCGGTGACGACGCCGATGTGCCCTTGGACCCAGTCCGACACCGAAGTGGCAACCGCGGCGATGGCATTGGAGCGGCCGGAGGCAGGGGCGTCGCCGGTGGCAGCGGGGTACCAGTACCAGGCCAGGTAGGCCCCGGTGAGGATGAGCACGGCGGCAGTGACCTTGGGGCCATAGCGCGCCAGCGCGGCGATGCGACGCGAGAGCGCCGACCCGGCAGCCGCGGCGGCCACGGCGACGAGCAGCAGGACGGCGGCGGAGCCCGCGGCGTAGGCCGCGAAGACCAGGAGCATGCCGATGAGGCTGGCTGTGGCCTGGGCTTGGGCGATGACAGCGAGCAGCACGCCGAAGGTGCACGACAGCGAAGCCGCGGCGTAGCCGACCCCGAAGAGGACCATGCGCGTAGTTCTCGGCGGTCGGTCCGTGACGTTGCTGGGGATGCTGGGCAGTCGGAGCGAGAAAGAGCGGCCGGCGAGCATCGTCCCGCCGAACAGCACAAGCAGGACACCGACAGCGAGACCGAGTACCGGAGCCGCCTGGATGAGGCCGCGCGCGCCAGCGCTGACCACGACTCCGGCAAGTGCGAGCGTGCCCGCGAACCCGATCGTCAGCGCGAGACCCGCCCGCAGGGCCCGCAGGAGGCGCACCGGGGCCGGGGAGGCGGCGGCGTCGCCCAGCGCGTGGGTGATCCAGGCCGGGAGCAGGGCGAAGCCGCAGGGGTTGACGGGGGCGATCATTCCGGCGGCGAAGGCGAGCGCGAGTAGTCCACCCATGGCTCACGCGCCGGCCTTCTCGAGCTCGGCTGTGATCGTTTCCGCGTCAGGGTCGGTGGCTCTAAAGGTGACTCTGCCTTCGGCGTCGACGACGATGAGGGTGGACAGCGCGGCGACGTCGAAGCGCTGGGACAGGATCGCGCCCTCGTCGATGGCGGCGGGTACGCGCTCGGCCTCGACGTATGCCATGAAGCCTTCGATGGTCTCCTTGGATTCGCGCGGATCCATGTCGACCGCGAGGAATCCGGCTCCGGTGCCGCTCTCCTCCGCACTCGCGGCGGCCTCGCCGAGGGATCGGACCCCGCCGACGCATTCGCCACAGCCGACGGAGAAGAAGAACACCGCAGTGGGCTTATCCGCGGCGGGCAGGCTTACCCGCTTGCCGTCGACCCTGGTCACCGTCGCGGGAGCGACGGCGTCGGTGGAGGGCGGGGCGTCGTCAGCTTTGCCGCAGGCGGTCAGGACCAGCGGCCCTGCGAGCAGGAGGCCTGCGATCGATATCGACGCGCGGCGGGTGAGGGAGGTCGTCATGGGGTCTGTTCGTCCTTCGTGTCGGTGGGGTGGTCGGGATCCATGGGCGGGCAGCAGTCGTGGATGGAGCGGTCGCTGCGGGTCCGGCGGCGGGCGACTGCGAGCACGACGAGCGTCACGAGCGCAATGCCTGTGCCCAGCACCCAGGGGTTGCCGAGGAAACCTCCCAGGCCGGCGAGCACGCCGCCGGCGATGAGCAGCGGCAGCGCGCAGCAGAGGGCCATGAGGAGCACGGCCCCTGCCCCGAGCAGCAGGCCGCCACCGGTTCGGTCGTCGCTTCTTGTCGTCATCGGTGTTCTCGTTTCATTCGGGGCCGGGCTCAGCAGCAGCAGTCGCAGCCGTCGGCGGCCGAAGCCGTGACCTGGAGCCGGTCGAGCAGGCGGCGGGTGAGTTCGATGCCGATCCGGTGGGCCTCTGCTACCGGCACCGCCTGGGCCCCTGGGTGCTCGGCGAGCCACTCAGCGGCGTCGTCCGCCGATGCGAAGTAGTGCACCTGGTTGCAGAACGAAGAGCGGATCGAGGCGATCCGCTCCGGGTTTACCAGGGACACGACGGCGCTCGCGGGTTCGACGCGGGTGACGCCGGCGGCATGGTCGAGGGCGACGACGATCCTCTCGCCGCTGGCCGGGGAGATGGACTCCACGCGGGCCGCCCGGTCCAGGATGGCCGGGAAGACCAGGGTGTCCAGGGCGCACCAGGTGTAGAGCTCCTGACCGGCCACGGTGAACCGGTGCGGGGTCGGGCGCAGGGTGAGGCCCTGGCCGACGATCCGGCCCTGGCCGTCGTACTCGGTGTCGGGCACGGCCGCCAGCCCGTGCCTCACCTGATCGGGGGTGCGGCCGGCGGCCGAGGCGAGCTGCTCGATCGTGACGGGGTCGCCGTCGACGAGCAGCCGAAGCAGCGGGACCAGCAGCCTGGGGTCGAGGCCGGTCTCCTCTGGCCGGCTGAGCCGCTCGGGCAGTTGCGTGTTGAGGTCGGACATTTCGGATTCCTCCAGTTCTGAATTCGGGTGGGCACTGTCACGGGGTCGGGTCAGGCACAGCAGGACAGCTTCGAGACGTCGGTGGTGAAGGCCTTCGCGGCGATCCGGATGCCCTCAGCCATCGTCAGGTAGGGAGCCCAGGCGTCGGCGACCTCGGCGACGGTCTTGCCGAGCACGTGGACACCGGCGGCGGCGAGCTCTCCGGCGTCCTTGGCGACGGCGGTCAGGCCGAGGATCTCGTTCGTATCGGCGTTCACGACGATCTTGATGAACCCGCGGGTGTCGCGGTTGACCAGCGCGCGGGGCACGTGGTGCAGCGGCAGGACGCGGCAATCGCAGCGGATCCCCGCAGCGAGGACTTCCTTCTCGGTCATCCCGACCGCGCCGATCGCGGGACCGGTGAACGTCACCCGCGGCAGATGGGAGTAGTCGACGGACCGGTCGGCGTCGGCGAACGCGTTCTCGGCGACGAGGGTGCCGTGGTGGGCCGCGACGTAGACGAACTCCGGGTGCCCGGTCACGTCGCCCGCGGCCCAGATCCGCGGGTTCGACGACTGCAGATGGTCGGAGACGACCACCTCGCCGCAGTCCCCGGTCTTCACCCCGACAGCGTCGAGGTTCAGGCCGTCGGTGACGGGACGGCGTCCGAGGGCGACCAGCACCTGCTCTGCGCGGAACTCCTGCGAGCCGCCGGACACGTCCGCGGACACCACGACCTGCCCGGTCGCCGCGTCCCGGGACACCCGGGTCGGCACCGCGCGGCGGACGACGCGGATGCCCTCGTCGGCGAACACCTCCTGGAGCGCCTTGGACACCTCCGGCTCCTCCTTCGAGGCGAGCCGGGACCGCACCAGCAGTGTGACCTGCGAACCGAGGCGGGCGAACAGCTGCGCCTGCTCCAGGGCGACGTAGCCGCCGCCGAGCACCAGCAGCGACCCAGGGACCTCCGTCAGCTCCATCGCCGTGGTCGAGGTCAGGTACCCAGTCTCCTCCAGCTCGTCGATCGGCGGTGCCCACGGGCGAGAACCAGTCGCGACCAGGAAGTGGTCGGCCTCGACCGTTTCGACGCCTCCGTCGGCGGTGACGATCTCCAGCACCGGGGAGTTTAGGCTGCCGGTGAACGCGGCGTCTCCGCGGAGGATCCGCCAGCCGTAGGAGTCGGCGACGTCGGCGTACTTTTCGCCGCGCAGCGACTCCACCAGAGCCTGCTTCCCGGCGATCAGCGCGGGCATGTCCACGGGCTCCGCAGTGGTCGCGATCCCGGGGAACCGGCCTGAGGCGTCGGCAGCGGCGTGCCGCGCGTCAGCCGAGGCGATGAGCGCCTTCGACGGCACGCAGCCCGTGTTCACGCAGGTGCCGCCGAGCGTCCCCCGCTCGATCATCACCACCGACTTGCCGAGCGTCGTCGCATGGATCGCCGCGGCGAACGCGCCGCCGCCTGATCCAATGATGGCGAGGTCGTACTTGGTAGGCATCGTTGCTCCTGTCAGTCCTTGGCTTTCCGCTCTATCTCAGCCATACTGGACCTTCCAGTGCAGGGGAAGGTCAAGTCTGCTCCTGCCGAACGATCGGAGGCCGCGATGCGCATCGGAGAACTCGCCGAACGAGCGGGCACCACGGCGAAAACGCTCCGCTTCTACGAGGAGCAGGGGCTGCTTCCGCCGGCCGAGCGCACGCCGTCCGGATACCGCGACTACGCGCCCGAGACGGTCGCCCGGATCGACTTCGTCCACCGCGGCCAGGCCGCCGGCCTCACCCTCGCCCAGATCCGCCAGATCCTCGACATCCGCGACGAAGGCACTGCTCCCTGCGAGCACGTGCGCGGCCTCCTCGACGCACGCCTCGCAGAGATCGAGCAGCAGATCGCCCAGCTCGCCGCGCTCCGAGACACCATTGCCGAGCTCAGGCACGACGCCGCGCAGCCCGACCCCGACTCGTGCAGCGCGGACCAAGTCTGCCGGTACTTGTAGAGCGACTGGCACCGGGAGTTCGCGTCGCGAACCGCCCTAACGCCCGCGAAGACGGGCGACCGGTTCCGGGAAGGGCAACAGTTGGGGAATCAACCTGACGAAAATCACCATGATGACCAGCTCGACCAGAGTCTGCGTGACGACGATGAGTGGCGCGAGGTCGAACACTGCCGGCAGGGCTAGGACGAGCGGCAGCACGACGAGCGAATTGCGCGTCGCACTGCTGAACACGATGGCACGCCTCCCGGGTACGTCGAGTCCAGCAACACGGCTGGACATCATGCCCACTGGCACCATGATTACTGCGAAGAGGACGTAGATCGGCACAGCCAGGAGCAGGAAGCCGAGCTGGGCGCTCACGCCGGCTACCTGCGAGGCGACGACGACCGCGAGCGTGGCGACCATCAGCGGCACCATGGTCCCCATGACGACACGCTCGATCTCCCTCCCGATGCGCCAGCGCGCAGCGGCGAGCTGCGTGAGAGCGGCAGCGACCAGCGGCAGGGCGATGATGAGGACGAAGGCCTCGACGAACGGGGCGAATTCCACGGATTCGACGAACTCCGCCCCGACGAACAGCCAGAGGTACAGCGGCAGCAGGAGCATCTGGGCGAGCAACAGCAGCGGGGCCGATGCCAGGAGCCGCTCCGAGTCCCCGCCGGCGAGCCCGGCGAAGACGATGACGTAGTCGATGCACGGGGTCAAGAGCACGAACAGCACGCCGACGAGGAGCACCTGATCGTGGGCGACGATCCTCGACAGCAGCCACACGACGGCGGGCACCAGGACGAAGTTGACGACCAGGATCGTCGAGAGGAATCGCCAGTCGCGGAAGGCGTGCCCGATCCTGCCGAAGGGGATGCCGAGGAACGTGGCGTAGAGCAGCAGAGCGAGCACGGGGTGGATCGCCAGCTCGGCGGGGTGGGCGACCGCGGGCCAGGCCAGTCCGACGACGGCCCCGAAGACCAGGCCCGCGACGTAGAGCGCCACCTGGTGCCGCTCCATCCACTCCACGCTCATCTGCATTTATTCTCCCTCACCATGTTCAAGGGCGGGAAATCCCGCCTCCAGAAAAACGTTAGACCTTGAACCCGGGTTGAAGGTCAAGCCGGCGAAGCCTAGGCTCGAAGCATGAAGATCTCCGAGGTCGCCGAGCGCAGCGGAGTGCCGGCGAGCACCCTGCGCTACTACGAGCGCTTCGGCATCCTCGCCGCCCACCGCAGCCCCAATGGATACCGCGACTTTGACGAGGGCCATCTCGAACGCCTCGACTTCATCGCTTCGGCCAAGCGGCTCGGACTCGAGCTGCCCGAGATCCGCCGCCTCTTGGAGCTGGCCGACACCGGCACCTGCACCGGAGTGAAGGCCGCGCTGCAACCGCTGCTGGCCGAGCAGATCGCTGCCGTCGAGCGGCAGTTGAGGATCCTCGCCGAGCTGCAGGAGCAGCTGAGCGCAGCGCAGGCCCACGTCGACACCTGCCCGGACAGCGACGAGCGGTGCCGCTCCGAGTGCGCGTTCCGGGCCTTCGCGGGGACCGCTTCGGGGTCCAATCAGGGCTAGCCAATAGGTCAGCACCTGCTGTATGGTCATTATATGCTGACCAGTGCCTCGCGTGTCGACGTCATGAACCGGCTGGGCCGGGCCATGGCCGACCCGACTCGCTCGCGCATCCTCCTCTCCCTGCTCGACGAGCCCAACTACCCGGCGAAGCTCGCCCGCGACCTCGAGCTGACGCGGACGAACGTCTCCAACCACCTGTCCTGCCTGCGCGCCTGCGGGATCGTCATGGTCGAGCCCGAGGGCCGGCAGACCCGCTACGAGATCGCCGACCCGCACATCGCCGTCGCTCTCACGGCGCTCGTCGAGGTGACCCTCGCCGTCGACGAGAGCGTCCCATGCATGGACCCGCAGTGCTCGGTGCCGGAATGCTGCGCCTCCACCCCAGCACTGAGAACGGAGAGAGATAAATGAGTCACGTGGGACCGTTGAACGGGCTGCCGATCGCCTGCGCGCTCACGCCGGACACCGGCAGAGCGCAGGTGGAACGTTGGCGCGCCTTCGACGCTGAGTACGCTCGCGGCATCGAGCGCTCCGAGACCGAGCTCCTTATCCACTACGAGAAAACAGACGATTCCACGCGACGGCTGCGCGAGCTCGTCGCGACCGAGAGCGAATGCTGCTCGTTCGTGGGCTGGGAGATCGACGACAGCCACGCTGATCTGCGGCTGGTCGTCAGCGGAATGCCGGAGCAGTTGGCCGCGCTGAACGTCGGGTAGGCGCGACACGAACGGATCTACCAGTCGGGCCCGCCATCTCTGGCTCATGGAGCAAGGGCACGTCCACGGCGACAGCGGCCGTTATAAGTTGAAGTAGCGCGGACCGAGGCAGCGCCACGAGCGAAGTCAGTCCTCACGCGACGTTTCAGACTAGCGTTTCCTCTGGCAGACCGGGCAAGAGAAGCTCGACCTGTTCATGAATTTCTCGCGCACGATCGGCGTCCCGCAACGCGCGCAGGGCTGGCCGGCAAGACCGTAGGCGTTCAGGCTGCGGGCAAAATAACCGCTGCTGCCTGCCACGTCGACATAGAGGGAATCGAACGACGTCCCGCCCTGGGCGAGTGCCGCAGCCATGACCTCCTGCGCAGCATCGATCAGCGCTGAGATCCTCGGCTTGCTCAACGACGAGGCAGGTGTCTCCCCGTGCACTTTGGCAACCCACAGAGCCTCGTCGGCGTAGATGTTCCCGATACCGGACACCACCGTCTGATCCAGCAGCACGCGCTTGATCCCGGTTTTCTTGGCCTTGATCCGCGCAACTGCTGCCGGCTGGTCGAACAGCGGATCGAACGGGTCCCGTGCGATGTGGGCGATCGGCGAGGGCAGCACCGCTCCGCCCTCGTCGTACAGCAGATGGCCGAACGTGCGCTGGTCGTCGAACCGCAGATCGTGGCCGCCGTCGGTGAAGGTGAACCGCGCCCGCTCGTGCGCAGCAACTGGTAAATCGGGAGAAGTGATGAGCATCTGCCCGCTCATCCCCAGGTGCGCCAGCAGCGCGTCCTCGCCGTCCAGGATCAGCCACAGGTACTTGCCGCGGCGCGCAGTCTCTGTGACCGTCGCACCGACCATCCGCGCTGCCAGATCCTCCGGACCACCCACATGACGACGAGCGGCACGTGGATGCCGGACAACAGCCGAGGAGATCGTCCGGCCACGGACATGATCGTCGAGCCCCCGGCGCACGACCTCGACCTCAGGCAGTTCAGGCACAGGCGACACCTCGCAGTGTCCGGGGCCCGGAGCTACGGCGGTGCGCTGCTGAACGGGTCGGGCCGTCGAGCTGCTTGGCCAGAGCCCTTCGTGCCTGGTCAGACTGGGATACGACTCGTTGACGCCGGGCCGCTGTCCAGCACTGCCAATCGCGACGTTCGAGTGCACGGCTTCCTTCGACCCGCTCTACGTCAATGTAGAAGTAGCCGGATTCGCCGTTGACATTGACGTAGAGCGCGTCGAAGCTCGTCCCACCCACAGCCAGGGCATCGCTCATGACTCGTGTCGCGGAGTCGAGAACGGCGGCCAGACGGGACTTGCGCGTGCGAGCGGGAATCGCCAGGGGGTGGATTCCGGCGCGGAACAGTGCTTCGTCGGCATAGATGTTGCCGATGCCGCTGACCAGGGACTGGTCGAGCAGCGCTGATTTGACCACCGTCCGCTTACGAGCAAGCTGCTCGAGAGCGAGTCCGGGTTCGAAGGCCGGTTCCAGAGGATCGGCTGCAATGTGATTCGCCGAGGCGGGCACGAGCCGACCATAGGCATGCACCAGTGGCTGTACGCCGAGATGGCCGAAGATCCGCTGATCGATGAAGCGCAGCTGAAGGCTCTCACTCCCCCGCTCAAGGCGAAGGATTGCCCGGGTATGTCGGTGGATCTCGTCAGCGGCATCGTGGACGCGCAGCTGTCCGCTCATGCCGAGGTGGACGAGCAGGCTGAGTTCGGGGGCAGCCGGCTCGGCGGCCGGGCCGGCCCCGAGGTCCTCCCCCAATGTCAGCCACATGAACTTGCCGCGACGTTCGGCAGCGATGATCCGGCGACCGGTGACAGCGGCGATGAACCCGTCGACGGCGGAAGCATCGATGCGACGCTGGGATGTCGTTCCCAGGATTCGGGGGTCGATCACCTCGGCGCCGGTGATGGTGGTGCCGGCAGTCCATTCATGGACGCCCACACGGACGCTCTCGACCTCGGGAAGCTCAGGCATCAGGAATGCCTCAGCGCGTGTAGTCCGGGTAGATGGTGCGGATGGCCTTGACGGCGACTTCCGCTGCTGCCGCTTCGGCGTTCTTCTTCGAGGATCCGTCGCCGGTGCCCCAGCCGTTGGCACCCAGAAGGGCGGTGGCGGTGAAGACCATGGCGTGGTCGGGTCCCGAGGACACGATCTCGTAGCTCACGGCACCCAGGTCAAGGTCGGCCGCTGCTTCCTGCAGGGTCGTCTTGTAGTCCATTCCGGCACCAAGATTCACAGCGTCGGAGAGCATCGAATCGATGAGTCGGTGGACGAATGCGAAGGCCTCTTCACGTCCCCGGGCGACAAAGGTCGCGCCGATGAGGGCTTCGACGGTGTCGGCGAGGATCGAGTCCTTGTCGCGTCCGCCGGTGAGCTCTTCGCCCTTGCCCAGAAGTATGTGGGGGCCGATGCCGTGCCTGCGCGCGATCGACGCCAAGGCTCGGGTATTGACCACGGCGGAGCGCATCTTGGCCAGTGAGCCTTCGGCCAGATCCGGGTTGTCGTAGTACAGCGACTCGGTGGCCACGAGGCCCAGGACGGAGTCGCCGAGGAATTCGAGGCGCTCGTTCGTGGGAATGCCGCCGGCTTCGAAAGCGAAGGAGCGGTGAGTTAAAGCGAGACGAAAAGTCTCGGGATCAATATCGATCCCGAGACTCTTCTGCAGTTCTGCTGTGGTGTCAGTGTCCACAGGTCAGACGTCAGCGACCTTGCGTCCCTTGTATTCAAGGAACAGCGGGGTGCCGGCTGCGTCTTCGACAACTTTGGCCTGGTGAGGGCGCGAGTACACAACGCGACCGTTCTCCGCAGTCTTGACCAGGCTAGGAGCCTGTGCCTTCCACTGCGAACGACGGTGGCGGGTGTTGCTGCGCGACAATTTACGCTTTGGAACAGCCACGTCTAGCTCTCTTTCTTCTCATCCAACAAACTCTTCAATGATGCGAACGGCGAATCCGCTTCGCTCTCGTCCACCTCGAGGTCTTCCCCCACGGTGAAGCTGAACTCTTCGCTTTCGTCCTTTGACGGACTGAACGGAAGAGCCATTACGACAGCGTCTCGAATCGCGGGCTCGAGGTCGAGCTGATCGCGGTCGATGACATAGGAATTCTCGTCGCCCTCGGCCTGCTCATAGACGTACATCTCTTGGATGTCGACATCTATAGGCAACTCGATTTCGTCGAGAGTCCTTACATCTTCGCCGCGGGCCGTGGCCGAGACTGTGCCCGACACGTAGATTCCCTCTGACACGCTTTCGAACATCAGCTCGAGTGCCAGTGGTGAACCTTCTGCGACCCCGATCACTTCGATCTTGAGATCCGCCGGAGCAGACAGGGTGGTGTTCACCCGTTCCCATTCACCAGGATGACCGAGCAATCCCATCGACCTGAGATCGTAGACGAACTCAGACTGCTTCTTCATGCTCACTCCTCCTTTACGTGATTGAGGATGCTTACTCCTGCGTTCACACGCGACTCACCATTCTAGTCATCATCGCCGGTCATTACCAATCGAGCCTGCGAAGTTGCACAGGTGTTCCTGGTCACCATTTCTCGCGGTGATTGCGCAGCGTCACCCCACCGGCGGCCAAGAGCAGCGCACCGGAGATCGTAAAGACGATGCCCGAGCCCGCGATGAGGGTGAGCAGGGACGCCGCCGAGGGGATTGCGACTTGGCTGAGTCGGTTGCCGGCGAGCCGGATAGAGAGGACCGCGGCACGGTTGGCCGGGTCCGACAGGGTCGAGACCCAGGTCATCGTCAGCGGCTGCGTGAGCCCGAAGCAGAACCCGGAGATGAGCAGCAGGATCGCCAGCGCCCAAGGCTGAGTGAAGACGGGGATGAGGATGATGCAGACCCCTGCCAGCGCCGAGGCGGTCCACAGGAGCGAGAGATTGTGCCATCTGCGGGTCAGCACCCCGATGATGAGCCGCGAGATGACCGAGGCGAGCGTGCGCAGGGTCAGCAGCCAGGTCACCGTCGTCACCGACAATCCGTTCTGCTGACCGATGAGCGGCAGATAGGCCGTCATCAGGTCCACGGCCGCCAGCGTGGTCATCGAGGCGAGGATCGCGGGCTTCATTCCCCGGATCGAGAGCAGAGACCAGGGCGTGCGGGCGTCCTTGGCCGCATCGGCGCGGGAGACGTGCGGTGTGCGCCCGCGGAGCATGACGATGACCGCTGCGACCAGTGTCAGCGCGGAGACCCCGGTCATGAACCACAGGGCACCGACGATGTGCGGTGACCCGTCGGTCGAATCCGCGATCATGCCGGCCACAGGCAGACCGATCGTCTGACCGATCGAGACGCCGAGCGTGAGAAAGCCGAACTTCGACGTCAGGGCCGAGGCCGGGAAGCTCTGCGGGATCAGCGCTTGGGAGGCCACGGTCGTCAGCAGCTGACCCAGGCCCAGGCTCATCGTGGCGATGAGCAGAACGCCGAGGTTGGGCGCCAGCGCGGCGAGACCGACGGGCACGATCGAGAGGATCGTCCCCGTCCACAGCACAGCTGTGGCATAGCCGCGATCGACGAGTCTGCCGACGAAGAGCGCAGTGAGCAGCGGGACAAGTGAGTAGCAGGCGGTCATGAGACCGAGAACGACACCGCTGCCGCCCAGCTCCAGAGTTCGATAGGAGATGAGGACGCGCACACCGTTGTAGGTCGCGTGCGCGATCACGGTGTGGAAGATGAGGCCGAGGAACCATGCCCTGGAGGAGGAAGAGGGAATCGGCATGCCTCAGCGGCTGGCGTTCAGCGCCGACAGCACCGCATCCGGCACCAGACCCGTGATGTCTCCCCCGCCGGAGTGGACTTCCTTGATGAGTGAGGACGAGACGTGTTCGTACTCGGGATTCCCCGGAACGAAGATCGTCTCGAGCTCGCTCAGATGCTTGTTCATCAGCGCCATCGGCAGCTCGTAGGCGAAGTCCGTGCCCGAGCGCAGCCCTTTGACCACGGCAGGTGCGCCGATGGAGGTGCAGTAGTCGACGAGGAGGCCCCCGGCGACGGTGTCGATGGTGACGTTCTTCGCGCCTCGGGTCCGCTCGTCCTCGTCGAGTGAGCGGCGGATGAGATCGGCGCGAACCTTCGGGTCGAAGCGTCCGGACTTCTTCGGATTGTGCACGACGGCCACGACCACCTCGTCGAAGAGTCGGGCACTGCGGGCGATGACATCGAGATGACCCATGGTGATCGGGTCATAGGAACCGGGGCAGACAACCTTCATGGCTTCATCGTATCTCTCAGCTGCGACCACTGGTCGTCGACAGGCTCGTCGAGGTCCTCGGCCCTGACGATGACAGCCTCGGGTTCCGTCAGCGGATTGTGCAGACGGGATGCGGCGCAGCTCATGACTCTGCCCACGATCGCCAGCGACAGCTGCTCGTCACCGGCTGCGATCGCCTCGGCGAGCTCCCGGTGCGTCTCGATGAGGTCACACCTGACCTCGTAACCGCGCGGATCGGAGAGCGAGAGCAGACGAGTGTGGACCATGGAGACCTTCATCAGGTCACTGAGTCTGACGGACCCGGAGCAAGCGATGATCGAGTGGTGGAAGTCGAGGTCGGCATCGCCGATGGTGCGCGCCGTGTTCTCTGTGATCGCCTCCTCCAGCCTGGCCAGCGCCTGGTGGATGCGGGCGATCGGCTTGCCCGATCGAATCACGATCTTCACAGCCTGGGCTTCGATGGCCTCGCGGACCGCATAGACGTCGTCGATGTCATCGGTGCTCATCCGCTTGACCCAGACTCCGCGGCCGGGCGCATGCGTCATCACTCCTTCGCTGACGAGGCGCTGCAGAGCCTCCCGCAGTGATGGTCGGGAGACGACGAGGAGCTCGGCCGTGCGGACTTCGTTGATGGACTGCCCCGGCGCCAACGAGCCGCTGTAGATGGCGTTTCTGATCTGGTCGGCGATGAGGTCGATCGTCGAGGAGCGGATGACCTTGCGCAGGACAGGGAGCTCCGAGGTCGGGGGTGAAGGCATATCACGATCATATAACGTTGTCTGACAGTGTGACATCCGGACAACAAAAGTATTGAATAGTGTTCTTGAGACGCATGTCACGAAGATGTGTCAACGCACTAAGAAAGGGACAGCTATGAAAGCCATCAAGGGGCTAGCCGCCGCGACCTCGATTCTCGCCCTGACACTCACCCTGGGGGCTTGCGGCGGAAGCGATTCCGACAAGAGCACTCTGCAGAAGGCCATCGACGACGGAAAGATCTCAGTCGGCTTCGCCGGTGAGGCACCGTACAGCTTCGAAAAGGACGGCGAGCTCCAAGGCGCCTCGGTTGAAATGGCCAAGACAATCTTCAAGGAGCTCGGCGTCGACGACGTCGAAGGTGTCAACACCGAATTCGGCTCACTGATCCCCGGCCTCAATGCCGACCGCTTCGGGGCCATCTCTGCCGGAATGTCGATTCTTCCTGATCGCTGCGAACAGGCCGCCTTCGGCAATCCTGAGTTCATGTACACCACTGCCCTGATGACCAAGAAGGGCAAACAGGACGGCATGAAGACCATCGACGACGTCAAGGAGAAGGGCCTCAAGCTGGCCACCATGACCGGTGCGATCGAATCCGACTACGCCAAGGACCTCGGCATCAAGTCGCAGGAAGTCGGCACTCCCCAGGACGGCATGGACGCCGTGACCACAGGCCGTGCCGATGTCTTCGCTCTGACCGGCATCTCGCTCAACTGGATGGCACAGAACAACAAGGATGCCGACGTCGAGGTCAGCGAATCCTTCGTCCAGGAGATCGACGGCGTCCCGCAGATCGGTGCCGGCGCCACGGTCTTCCGCACGGATGACACAGAACTCAAGGATGCTTGGAACAAGGAACTCGACAAGATCGTCAGCGACGAGAAGAAGTACCTTGACGTTGTCGGCGACTACGGCTTCACGAAGGAAGAACGCCCCGACGGTGAGATCACAACGGATCAGCTGTGCAAGGGCGAACTTCCCACAGCCAAGTCCTGATCTGTCTACTGATCACCTCAGATCATGACTGACAATTTCACAACGTTGCTGAATTTCCTCCCACAGCTGTGGGAGGGAATTCAGACAACGCTCATCCTCACCGTCGCGGGCGCGATCGGCACCATCATCATTGCGATCGTCCTCGGGCTCGCGATGACGTCGCTCCACGCCTGGATGCGTATCCCGGCACGCATCATCGTCGAGTTCTTCCGCGGCACATCGCTGCTCGTGCAGCTGTTCTGGCTCTTCTACGTCTTTCCGCTCCTCGGCGTCGACCTCGACCCCATTCTCTGCGGCATCGGAGCTCTGGCTCTCAACTACGGTGCCTATTCCGCCGAGGTGGTTCGGTCGTCGATCAAGACCGTCGACAAGGGCCAGTGGGAGGGTGCCATCGCACTCAGCCTCTCCCCCACCAGACGAATGGTCCGCGTCATCTTCCCCCAGGCCTGGGCACTGATGATCCCGTCCCTGGCGACCTTGCTCATCCAGCTCCTCAAAGGCACAGCGGTGGTCTCCTTCATCACTTTGCAGGACCTGACCGAAAAGATCGATCAGCTGCGCCAGTCGACGAACGACACCTACTTCGCCTTCACCATCGGGCTCATCATCTACTTCGTCATCGCCTGGCTGATCCAGGAGGGTATGAACTTCCTCGAACGCAGGGCCACAGCAAAGCTGGGCCGCAGACGACCCAACTCACGTGCCGACAGACGGGTAGCGCGCCGCGACGCCCGCGCAGATAAGAACAGTGACCCCGGTTCCACTTCAGTGGCTGGGCCGAACGCAGGCAACGTCGGATACGGAGGCCCACTGTGATCTGGAACTGGGAATTCGCCGCCGAAGCGCTGCCGATCCTCCTGCGAGGATTCGTCAACACGCTCATCGCCACCGTCATCGGCACGCTCATCGCCGTGGTCCTCGGCCTCATCATCGCCGTCGCGATTCGGTCGCTGCCACGCTGGATCAATTGGCTGATCCGACTGCTCGTCGCTTTCGTCCGCAACACACCGCTGGTCATGCAGCTGATGTTCGTCTACTTCATCTTCGCCGGGATCCCGGGCCTCGTCGATGTTCCGGCGCTCGTCATCGGCTTCATCGTCATCGGCATCCACTATTCGACCTACATGTCGGAAAGCTACCGTGCGGGCATTGATTCGGTGCCTCCGGGCCAGCATGAGGCAGCGACCGCGCTGTCGCTGCCGCCGGTCCGGAAGTTCACCGCGATCGTCCTCCCGCAGGCTCTGCGCGCCACGGTCCCGTCGTTGGGAAACTACGCCGTCGCGATGTTCAAGGACACCCCGTTCCTGTTCGCGATCTCTGTGGTCGAGCTCGTCACCTCAGCACAGCAGTTCGGAGCGGCGAAATTCGCCTACACGGAAGCCTTTACTCTGGCCGGTCTCATCTTCCTCGCCGCCAGCTACCCGACATCCCTGCTCATCCAACGAATGGAGAAGCGCCTTGCCACCTACTGAGAACACCTCATCAGCACCGGGCACCACCTCGACCTCCGGCACTCCGGCGATCGAATTCAAGGACGTGGAGAAGCGGTTCGGGAAGACAACGGTCCTCAAGGACCTCAACTTCACCGTCGCCCCCGGAGAGCGTGTGACGCTCATCGGCCCCAGCGGCTCCGGCAAGACGACGATTCTCCGTCTTGTCATGACCTTGGAGGAGCTGACCGGCGGCTTTATCTTCGTCGACGGCAAACCCCTGACGCACACCGAGAAGAACGGCAAGCGCGTCGAGTTGCCGTCGAAGACGACGCGCGCCATGACGACGCGGATCGGGATGGTCTTCCAGCAGTTCAACCTGTTCCCCAACATGACGGTGCTCGAGAACATCATCGAGGCTCCCGTCCATGTGCTGGGCAAGCCGAAGGCAGAGGCCGTCAAAGAGGCGAAGTCTCTGTTGGAGAAGGTCGGACTCGGCGAGAAGGCCGATGAGCATCCCACCAGGCTCTCGGGCGGTCAGCAGCAGCGTGTGGCCATCGCCAGAGCATTGGCGATGAGCCCGGAGATCCTCCTCCTCGACGAGGTGACCTCCGCGCTCGACCCCGAGCTCGTCGGCGACGTCCTCGGCGTCCTCCGCGACATCGCAGAGACCACCGACATCACCATGCTGCTCGTGACTCACGAGATGCAGTTCGCCCGCGAGGTCTCACACCGGGTGATGATGTTCGACGGCGGTCAGGTGCTTGAGGAAGGTCCGCCGGACCAGATCTTCAACAACCCGCAGCACGAGCGGACGCGGACGTTCCTCTCCAGCGTGCAGTAGCCACACGTTCAGCAAGGCCCACCGGAGTACGACTCCGGTGGGCCTTGCTGCATCTCATCCCGCGTGCTTCAGCTGCGGATGCGGCGCACGAGCCGCCAGATTCTCACGATCAACGCAATGCCGATGAGCACCATGGCCACCCAGAACAGGATGTCCGTAGGTCCTGGCCAGAAGATGTCAGATCGACTCACCGGATCGGCAGCTTTCGCATCCGACAGGCTCCTCAGCCACTTGAGTGCCAACCAGAAGAGCAGCAGACCCACTCCGCACGCTGCGAACACCCAGGGTGTGCGGTACCAGGGGCGGCGGGAGCTCACGCCGACTCGTTCGCTGCTGCTGAGTCCGACACCTCTTCAGGCTTGCCTTTGAGCTGGACGAAGTACAGAGCGGTCTCACCGAAGGTCTTCGAACGGAAGACCTCGAGGGCCGCCGGCATCGTCGGTTCCGGGGCCCGAGATGCCCGTTCGACCACGACGATGGATTCCATGTCGAGGAGTCCGGAGAGTCTGCCCAGAATCTGAGTCACAGCGTCCTCACCCAATGGGTAGGGCGGGTCCATGAAAACCAGGTCGAAGATGCGCCCATCGCCGTCGTCCAGGTCGCTTCGTGTCTCGAGCACCTCGCCGTCCAGAACCGCATCGAGTCCTTCTCCGTGCTCGCCTTCCCCGCTGTGGGTTCCCCCGCTGTGCCCCTCGGATTGCAGCTGCGCCGAAGCGTGCTGCTTCGGGACACGCTGGGAGCTGAGGAAAGACACGACATCCGAGGAATGGATCCGAGTCGAGTGATCGATTCCGAGCTTCGCGGCATTCGCCTCGACCGCACGGGCAGAGGCACCGGCCGAATCGACGAAATCGACTTCGGCAGCACCCCGCGACATGGCTTCGAAGCCCAGTCCACCGGACCCGGCGAAGAGATCGAGAACGTTCGCGGCCTGCAGCACCCCGTAGCCGTCGAGCATGGAGAAGAGGGATTCCTTGACTCGATCCGAGGTCGGGCGGGTGTTGGACCCGCCCGGTGCGACGAGCTTGGAACCTTTGTACGCACCAGCGATGATTCTCATTGCGGCTCCTCCTCATGAGGGTGGTTCGACAGCACACGAAGGCTTGTCTTCTCACAGTAGCGCGACATCAGCTCACAGCAACGCGACATCAGCTCGCCTCGATGAAGTGAGCCGACTCTGCGGGCAGAACCCTGTTGATGAAGGCCCGCAGAGCAGGCAGTGCACTCAGGTCGGGGTCGACGGAGATGATCTTCTCCGCGATGGTTCTCGCCTCTTCGACGATCGGTGCATCCCGGAGAATGGACAGGTGCTTCAATGACGACCCTCCCCACTGTGAGGACCCGAGCACATCGCCTTCTCCCCTGGTGCCGAGGTCGTATTCGGCAAGAGCAAAGCCGTCGAGGGTGCCCGCAACCTCGCTGAGTCGCTCGAAGCTCTCATCGACTTCAGGCACGTCGGTGAGCAGGAAGCACATGGCCGCACTGCCATCGCGTCCGACGCGTCCGCGCAGCTGATGGAGCTGAGCGACGCCGAAGCGCTCCGCCTCGAAGATGACCATCATGGTGGCCCGAGGGACGTCGACGCCCACCTCGACGACGGTGGTGGAGACCAGGATGTCGGTCTCGCCGGAGACGAATGCCGCCATCGTCCGGTCCTTCTCCGCCGGAGACATCCGACCGTGAAGAAGCGCAGTCGAACGTGAGCGGAGCTCATCGGAGTTCTGCAGAAAGTCCTTCAGGTCCTCAATTCCCTTTCGGGCGCCGATCACATCACCCGTCTCAGGGTCTTCGATGTCGGAGGGCTCGATGCGCGGGAAGACCACGAAGGTACCTCGCCCGTTCTCGGCCGCCTCGTCGATGAGCTGAAGGACTCGGCCCAACCAGTTGGGATGGTCGCCCAGGGAGACAGCGTGAGTGGTGATGTCCTTGGTACCGGCAGGCATCTCATCGAGGGTGGAGACATCGAGGTCGGCGAAGACCGTCATCGCCACGGTGCGTGGAATCGGAGTCGCGGACATCACGAGGGTGTGCGGAACCTTGAGCCCTGCCTTCGCCCGCAGCGCCTCCCGCTGCTCGACACCGAACCGATGCTGCTCATCGACGACGATGAGGCCCAAGGTGTCGAACATCGTCGTATCCGACATCAGGGCATGCGTGCCCACGACGATGTCGATCTGGCCGGTGGCGAGGTCGAGTGCCAGCTGTTTGCGTTCCCGGGCCGGCATCGACCCCGTCAGCAGCGCCACCCGCACCTGATCATCACTCGAAAGCAGAGGACTCAAAGCCATCTGATCGCCGAGGAGGGTCTCAATGGAGCGGAAATGCTGAGTGGCGAGAACCTCGGTGGGGGCGAGCATCGCGGCTTGGGCTCCGGAATCGACGGCCGTGAGCATCGCCCGCAGCGCCACGACGGTCTTGCCGGAGCCGACGTCGCCGTGGAGCAGGCGATGCATCGCCGTCTTCCGGCCCATGTCTGCCTCGATCTCCTCACCGACCCGCAGCTGGGAGGCGGTGAGGTAGAAGGGCAGACTGTTGTCGAACCGCTCACTTCTGGCTCCGACGTTGAGCAGCGGGGTGGCCTCGAGCTTTTCGTAGTCGGCCTTGCGGGAGACGAACTCCGCCTGCAGGGCGAGCGCCTCTTCCCATTTCCATCGCTGCTTGGCTTTCTCCGTCGCTGCGGCTGACCTTGGTCGATGCATGTCGTTGAGAGCGGTGCGCAGGTCTGGCAGGTCGAGGTTCTCTCGCATGGCGGTCGGCAGCGGGTCCTCGAATTCGTCCGGGCCGGCGACATCGAGGAGGACCTTGATGGCCTTCCACAGTCGCGTCTGTGCGATGCCCTTGACTCGTGAGTAGACGGGGAATGGGGAGTTAAGGTCCTCCGGCGTCCACTTCTCATCGTGTTCGTCCCGGTTGAGCCAGGTCGGTGAGTTCAGGGTCAGCTGCCCGCGGTACTCCTCGACCTTCCCGGCGAAGACGACGGTGAGTCCGGGCACCAGCTGGCTGTCCAGCCAGCGCTGGTTGAAGAAGGCGATCTTCATCGACTGCTGCCCATCGTGGACGATCACATCGGTGATGGTGCCTCGACGCTTCTGCATGCGCCTGGTGTCCACGGAGATGACTTCAGCCTGCAGGATCGCGGTTTCGCCCAGCGGGAGCCCGCCCAGGGGCGTCTTCTCACCGGGTACAAGGAATCTGCGTGGGAAGAAGCGGAAGAGATCCGCCACCGAGGTGATCCCTCGTTTCTTCAGAGCACCGCGGTCTCGTGCGGTGAAGTAGTCCTCAAGGCGGGCGCTCATTCGACTCCCATGATGAGCAGCGTGGCCCGGTCCCTCGAATCGATGTCCTGGAACCGCACCTGGGCATGCGACTTCCGGATCCAGTCCCGCAGGTGCGAGAGGACATCGGGGGCGCAGCCGGGACCGTGGACGACGGTGAGGAGCTCTCCCCCGGCGCCCAGGAGGCGATCGGCGAGCTTCTCGACCAGGGTTGTGAGTTCCGTGCTCTGAGTCTTCACCTTCCCGTCGATGAACACCCGATAGAACTGGGAGGGATGGGAGAGCGGGATCCTGCGCATCCCCACCGTTGCGGAGTCAGACGCAGTGCCAGAGTCAGGCGTAGAGTCTGGGCTCGAACTCGTTCCTGGGGCATCATCGATGACCGGCAGGGCACCTGTGGGCGGGTTGAGGGCAAGCTGTTCGGCGGAGACGATGGTGCCCACGCGGGTGCCGGCAGCAGCCTCGGTCATATCCGCAAAGATCTCACCGGACGGGGCGAAGGGATCATAGACCGCGAGTGCTGAGAGCAGAGTGGCGACATTGCGGGAGCGGACCACCTGCACACCGGAGACCTGTCCCAGTGCCTTCAGGACGGTCGTCGAACTGGGGACGACGATGACATCACGTTCCTCCTCGGCGATGATGTCCCTGGTCATGGCCCGCACATCACCGGAATCGGGTGACAGGGCACTTGCCCCGTTGAGCGCGCAGTGCATGAGGAGTCCGGTGCCGGAGACAATGGCCACCAGATGGGTTTCGCCCTCTTCCTCGTGCAGACGCAGGTCTTCCATGTCCAGACGGACGATGCCAAAGCCGGCGAGGTGATCAAGAACGGTCACAGCGGTCGCCTCGTCGGCGACGTGGACGTGAACCTTGGGTCCGTTGATGACGATCGAGGTTCCACCCAACTCATCGAGCGCCTCGGCGAGGGTGGATGTCGTCTCTTCGGAATCGGTCGATGCCGGGGAAGAAGCCAAGATGGCAACGATCTCGAGTTCATCGGCACTGGCCTGATGGACGATCCGTGGAGACCTGGTGACTTCGCCGAGCATCGAATCCTGCGGCGTCCTGCCGGTGACAGTGGCGTAGAGGAGGTCGAAGAGTTCCACGATCCCCGTCGATCCGGCGTCGACGACCTCGGCTTCGCGGAGCACGGGCAGCTGCCCGGTGGTCTCGCGCAGTGCCGATCGGGAGCGCAGCCGCACAGCGGAGATGAGTTCGATGAGGTTCGCCCCGTCTTCGGCCTTCTCAGCTGCCTCAGTGGCCATGGCATCAAGCACGGTGAGCATGGTCCCGTCGACGGGCCGGGCCACGGACTGCCGGGCCCTGGCGGAGGCGAGTTCGAGGGCTTGAGCCATGGCCTCGGGCGTCGCCACTGTCACCCCGTCCAGGGCATCGGCGACGCCTTGGAGTGCGACAGCGAGGATGAGTCCGGAGTTTCCGCGGGCGCCGCGTCCTGCGCCCTCGGCTAGTGCAGCGACGACCTGGGGCAGCGTGACGGGCCCGGTCAGCTCTTCGACGGCCAGATACGCGGCGCGCAGCGTGTGGTACATATTCGTGCCGGTGTCACCGTCGGGGACGGGGAAGACGTTGAGTTCGTCGATTTCGACGCGTTCCTTGCGCAGTCGATCAACGGCTCGCCGAGCCCACCTGGCGGCCAGACGCCCATTGAGGCCGATGGCTTGATTGGGTCCGCTCATGTCACTTCCCGAAATGGCTGAAGCCGCTCGTCGGCACCGGTGCGCCGTCGAGAGTGACCCCGCTGCCGTCTCTCATCTCTCCGATTCTCCGCCAGCCTACCGGAGGCGTGTCGAACTGCGCCGACGACGCGACGAAGCCGTGGTCCTCTCCTCCGTTGAGCACCCAGTGCAGCGCCAATTCCTCGGCCTTGTCGGTACTTCCGGCCGCTTGAGTGCCGGAGCTCCTGGCCACCAGGTGCCGAGCTGCTGGCAGCAGCGGGTCGATGAGCTCCTGGAGTGCAGTTCGGTCGATGCAGGCGTGGACTCCCGAGGCTGCCGCCACCCGTCCCAGGTCCGTGCTCAGACCATCGGAGACATCGATCATCGCCGAGGCTGCCCTCATCTCAAGGACGGCCGCGTAGTCCGGCTGCGGGGCCAGTTGAGTGTTGATGAGTTCGGTGAGGCTCGTCCCCGGCTGAGGATCATCCTGGCCGACGTCTGCGTTTGGGTCGACACCGGCGAAGAGGAGATCCAGTCCGGCGGCCGCGCGACCGATGGTCCCGGCCAGGTAGATCGAGTCCCCAGGCTGCGCCCCAGCACGGGTGATCGCTGCGCCTGATCCGTGGGTTCCTGCAGACGAAGCAGCAGTACCAGTACCAGAACCACCGACGGTGCCCAAGGCAGTGATCGCGACGACGATGAGACCTGAGGAGGAGAGGTCTCCGCCGATGATCGGGATCTCGCAGCCAAGTGCTTCACCGGCACGGGCCGCCTCGGCGACGATGCCGGCGAAGAGAGCCTCGAGGTCCTCGATCTCCGTCGAATTCGGCACGGCCAGCGACACGAGCAGCCCGTGCGGTTTCGCGCCCATGACGCACACGTCGGAGAGGTTCTGTGCGGCGGCCTTGGTGCCCAGTCGAGACCAATCGAGCCAGGTGCGGGTGAAATCCTCGTTCTCCACGAGCATGTCGGCCGTCGACACCAGGTTGCCGTCCACCGCAGTCACGGCGGCATCGTCCCCGGGTCCGATGATCACCTGCGAACCGCTGCGATTGTGAGAGAGGATACGTTCGAGCACGTGTGATTCGCCAAGTTCGGACAGTCGGGTCATGACTCCAGGTTATCGGGAGATACGGTAGTTGTATGAGATCTCGTCGCCTCCGCCCGTCGCCTCGAACGTCGCCTCGGAAGACGCGCACTTTCGCCCTCGCAGCCGTTGCCACAGTGTTGGCCGGTGTGAGCCTGGCCGGATGCGAGCGAACCGTCGTCGTCGAGCCTGCGCAGGACGCACAGAACCCCAAATGCGCCGACATCATGCTGCGCCTGCCCGATGAGATCGCCGGCCAGAAATCACGCACAACCTCTTCCCAGGGCACGAAGGCCTGGGGAGATCCAAACATCGCGGTCATCCGCTGCGGAGTCACCCCACCCGGACCGACCACGGATCAGTGTGTGAGTGTGAGCAGCGTCGACTGGATCTCGAAGGCCTCCGATGAAGACGACACCTGGGTGTTCACCAGCTACGGACGCACCCCGGCCGTCGAAGTCCTCGTCAACCGCAAGGCCGAATCGGGCAACAATGTGCTCGCGGCCATCTCACCGGCCCTGACGGCCGTCAAACCCGAGGCCAAGTGCGTGGGAGCCCAAGACCTCGAAGGCTGAGCAGCCCTCAGTGGGTGCGGGCGTGATCAACCAGGGCGATGGTGATGAGCTCTGAGATGAGCGCCGGGTACTCGATCCCCGACTTCGACCACATGAATGGGTACGCCGAGGTGGGGGTGAATCCCGGGAGGGTGTTGATCTCGTTGATGAGGACCTCACCGGCATCCGTGACGAAGGTGTCGACACGGGAGAGCCCGGTGCAGTCGAAGAGACGGAACACCTGGGCCGAGAGCTCCTGGATCCGCGCCGTCGTCGTCTCATCGACACGAGCCGGGCAGGTCAGCTGGGCATCGGCAAGGTTGAGGTATTTGGCTTCGAAGTCATAGAACGAGTGTTCGCCGGAGACCTCGATCTCCCCGGGGAACGAGACCCGAACCTCACGGTCGTGGACAGAGCCGAGCACCGCGCATTCGATCTCCCGGCCGACGA
Source organism: Brevibacterium sp. BDJS002 (assembly GCF_028201555.1). Taxonomy (NCBI): domain Bacteria; kingdom Bacillati; phylum Actinomycetota; class Actinomycetes; order Micrococcales; family Brevibacteriaceae; genus Brevibacterium; species Brevibacterium sp. BDJS002. Next base: position 2,868,685 of record NZ_CP116392.1, read on the forward strand.
CCTGCGGCTCGACGATGACCTTCGAGTCATGCTCGAAGGCCGAACGCAGCGCCTGATCCAGCCCTTCGGCGGATTCGACGCGGCTGACACCCATAGAGGACCCGGCACGGGCAGGCTTGACGAACACAGGCAACCCCAGACCGGTGATCCGGTCCTGGGCCTCGGCCTGGTCGGCCTCCCACATGGTTTCGGTCACGAGCTCCCAGGGACAGGTCGGAATCCCGGCATGGGCCATCAGGGATTTCGTGTAGTGCTTGTCCATGCTCGCCGCCGAGGCGAAGACCCCGGAGCCGACGAAGGCCGTGTCGCTGAGTTCGAACAGTCCCTGCAGGTCCCATCCTCCCCGTACTGCCCGTGCAGGAGCGGGAAGTAGACGTCAACCGATCCGAGTTCGCTGTAGTGTCCCTCGGCGTCCCGCTGCAGCAGGGGCGAACCCTGAGCTGAGATCGGCGGAATGATCTCGGTTCCGTTGTCGACAACCTCGGGCATATTGTCCGGGTCGAAGGCCATCGTCGACCAGTCTTCGACGATGCGCCAGACGCCGGCCTTCGTGATGCCGATCGGCAGTACACGATAGGCGTCGTCGTCGATGGCCCGGATGACCCCGGCAGCAGTGACGCAGCTGACGGCATGTTCGCTCGATCGTCCGCCGAAGAGGACTGCGACGAGTGGCCGGTGATCAGATTCAGGCATAGAAATCCTTGGTCGTTAGCGCGCGTGACCGTTTGTACGGACTGGAAAACTCTAGCTCACTTGAGCTCGAACGTGCATTCCAGGGATGCACGGGCGATGCCCTTGAAGAACATGTTGAATCCGGCGAAGGCCGGTGATGCAGATTCGTCAAGACCCAGAGGCTCCGCCAGAGCAGTGACGATGAAGAAGTAGCGGTGCGGTCCGTGGCCCTGGGGTGGTGCGGCACCGACGAAGCGAGGTTCGCCCGCATCGTTGCGCAGCGTCACCGTTCCGGCCGGAAGCAGGTCCGCCGAAGGGTCGCCGGCGTTGGCGGGCAGGCTGGTCGTCGAGGCGTCGAGATCGGTCACGACCCAGTGCCAGAAACCGGAGCCGGTGGGTGCGTCCGGGTCGTAGCAGGTCACGGCGAAGGCCTTGGTCTCTTCGGGGAAGCCCGACCATGACAGCTGCGGCGAGACGTCCTGACCGCCGTCGACGCCCATCGCACCCGAGAGCTGTGGTCCGGTCAGTTCGCCCCCGGCTTCGATATCCGTGCTGGTGAGGGTGAAGCTGGGGACATCGGAAAGGTTGTAGAACGGTGAGTTGACGCTCATGTCTGCTCCTAGTCGTACGAGATGATTCGGTACTGGACAGCCCGAGGTGCTCAGGCTGGTGGTCCCTCGTGCTTACGCTTCCGAGACAACAGCAAACCGGCGAGTTCGTCAACCCGCAGCCGTCCTCCGAGGACCGCGCACACGGCTTCCGTGATCGGCAGATCGACGGAGTACTTGCGTCCCAGGGCGAGGATGGCGGGCGCCGATTTCACTCCCTCTGCGGTCTGCGAGGTGTGAGCGATGACATCCTCCAGGCTCATCCCCTCACCGAGGTGGCGCCCGAATGTTCGGTTCCGCGACAGTGGGGAGGCACAGGTGGCGACGAGGTCGCCGAGTCCGGCCAGGCCCGACAGGGTGTGTGGCTGCGCACCCATGGCAGCGGCCAGACGTGAGGTCTCGGCCAGGCCGCGGGTGATGATCGAGGCCTTCGAGTTGTCGCCGAGCTTCTGGCCATCGGCGATGCCGACGGCCAGGGCGATGACGTTCTTGACGGCACCGCCCATCTCAACGCCGACGACGTCGGTGTTCGTATAGGGACGGAAGTACCCGTTCGCGCTGATCTCAGCGACAGCCTCGGCGGTGTCGATGCTCTCCGCGGCGACCACGGTGGCCGTCGGCTGCTGATCGGCGATCTCACGGGCCAGGTTCGGACCGGAGACGACTGCGATCTGGGTGGAGTCCACCTCGGCGACCTCGGCGATGACCTCGGACATGCGCTTGCCCGTGTCGACCTCGATGCCCTTCATCAGGCTCACGAGCTTCACGCCCGGATGCAGGTGCGGCTTCCACCGGCTGAGATTCTCACGCAGCGTCTGCGCGGGCACGGCCAGGATGATGACCTCGGCGTCGGTGACGGCGGCGATGTCGTCTGAGGTGGCGCTGAGCAGCTCGGGCAGGACCCGATCACCTAAATACCGTTCGTTCGTATGTGAGGTGGTGATCTCCTCGGCGACCTCGGGCCGGCGGGCCCAGAGGGTGACGGGGAACCCGGCATCGGCGACGACGGCGGCGTAGGTCGTCCCCCACGATCCGGCACCCAGCACCGTGGTCTTCTTCACGCTCATTCGCCGACCTCCTCGTTGTGGAATCTCTCTGGCAGCTCACGGTTCGAGAGCTCGCCGACCATCGTTGCGATGGTCTTCGTCAGACGGTGGGTCAGCACCGTCTTCGACCTCTTCTCCTCACGGTGGGACCACAGGTCCTCGTAGTCGATGGGATCACCGAAACGGACCACCGAGGTGTGTCGCAGCGGCCGGAACTTCGGCACCTTCGCTCCCTGCGGAAAGATCTCCTGCAGACCCCAGTGCGCGGCGGGGATGATCGGGGCACCCGTTTCGAGTGCAAGCCGGGCGGTGCCGGACTTGAAGTGCTGAGGCCACAGTCCCGCGTCCTTCGTCAGCGTCCCTTCCGGGTAGATGACGACGCATTCGCCCTGGGCCAGAGCCTCTTTCGCATATTCGAGGGAGTCACCGGCCTGGTTCGAGGACCGCAGGACGGGGATCTGGCCCAGCCCACGAAGAACGGTGCCGAGAGCACCGGAGAACAGGGTCGATTTGGCCAGGAAGTGCGGCAGGTGTCCGTTGCGCCACAGCGCCAGACCCACGAGGATCGGGTCGAGGTGACTGGCGTGGTAGGCGGCGATGATGGCGCCGCCGCCCTGGTTCGCAGGCATCCCCCGCAGACGCTGAATCCGCGGGGTCCGAGCCGGCAGGATCTCGGCATTGTCGACCTTGATCTTCGAGGTCAGCCGGTAGAGCCCATAAGCGGCCGAGGCCACGACGAAGGCGACTCGGCGCTGGGACCGGACCGCGGAGGGTTGAAAGGAGACCAGCACCTCCTCGTCGCTCACGCGGCCACCTCGGCGCCGAGGCCGATGAGCTTGTCGATGAAGTTCTCGTATCCGCGGTTGATGAGTTCGATGCCGTGGACCTGACTGGTGCCGCGGGCTGCCAAGGCGGCGATGAGGTGGCTGAATCCGCCGCGCAGGTCGGGCACGTCGATTCGGGTTCCGGTGAGTTCGGTGGGTCCGGAGACCACGGCCGAGTGCTGGTAGTTGCGGCGCCCGAAACGACACGGCGTCCCGCCGAGGCATTCGCGGTAGAGCTGGATCTGCGCACCCATCTCCCCGAGCGCGTGGGTGAAGCCGAAGCGGTTCTCGTACACGGTTTCGTGGATGATCGACAGTCCCTCGGCCTGGGTCATGGCCACGACGAGCGGTTGCTGCCAGTCGGTCATGAAGCCGGGGTGCACATCGGTCTCCAGGGCGAAGGAGGTGAGTTTGCCGCCGGGGTGACGGAAGCGGATTCCGTTCTCCTCGACTTCGAACTCCCCGCCGATGCGACGGAAGACGTTGAGGAAGGTGATGAGTTCGGGCTGGGAGGCCCCTTCGACGAAGATGTCTCCCCCGGTGGCCAGGGCGGCAGAGGCCCAGGAGGCGGTCTCGTTGCGGTCGGGCAGTGCCCGGTGGATGAAGCCGCGCAGGGAGTCCACGCCTTCGATGCGCACGACCCGGTCGGTGTCGACGGTGATGATGGCGCCCATCTTCTGCAGCAGGGCGATTAGGTCCATGATCTCGGGTTCGATGGCCGCATTGCGCAGTTCGGTCACGCCTTCGGCGCGGACCGCGGTCAGCAGCACCTGCTCGGTGGCACCCACGGAGGGGAAGGGCAGTTCGACCTTCGTGCCCTGGAGGCGCCCACGGGTGGTGAGCATGATGCCGCCGGAGGTCTTGTCGACCTCGGCGCCGAACTGGCGCAGCACGTCGAGGTGGAAGTTGATGGGACGATCCCCGATGTGGCAGCCGCCCAGATCGGGAATGAACGCCTGGCCCAGGCTGTGCAGGAGGGGTCCGCAGAAGAGGATCGGGATCCGCGAGGAACCGGCGTGCGCGTCGATGTCGACGATCGATCCCTGTGCCATATCGGAGGGGTCGAGGTGCAGCTCACCGTCGGAGAGGTCTCCATCGCTGCCGGGCGTGACCCGAACCCCGTGGAGCTCGAGCAGACCGGTGACGATCTCGACGTCCCTGATCTGCGGCACGCCGCGCAGCACGGAGGGCGTCTCCCCCAGCAGCGCTGCGACCATGGCCTTGGGCACCAGGTTCTTGGCACCTCTGACCTGGACTGTTCCACCTAGCGGATTACCGCCGCGAACTTCGAGCATGTTCCTCCCTGCGTCACACTTGCACCCGGTGGGATCCGGGCGTGGCCCAGACTAGTCCGGACTCGTCCAAGACTAGCGCAGAGGACACGCGGGTCCCTTGTGGGAAGGCTCTCAGACCGTCGCGTCGGACGATTCGAACCTTCGCACGGGGTGGGTCAGACCTTCGCCGGCAGGGTCGTCGGCTTGAAGGTCGCCCGCTTGGACTCGAAATCGGAGATCTCGGATTCCTTGGCCAGCGTCAGGCTGATGTCGTCATGGCCTTCGAGGAGGCGCCAGCGTGTGTAGTCATCGATCTGGAAGGTCACGGTGACCGAATCACAGGTCACGGTCTTCTCATTGAGGTCGACGGTGATCGGGGTGCCCGGGTGGTTCTCCAGGATCTTCCAGATCAGTTCGATGTCAGCCTGGTCGAGCTGAGCGGCCAGGAGTCCCTCTTTGCCGGAGTTGCCGCGGAAGATGTCGCCGAAGCGCGAGGAGAGGACGACGCGGAAACCGTAGTCCTTGAGCGCCCACACGGCGTGCTCACGCGAGGAGCCCGTGCCGAAGTCGGGTCCGGCCACGAGGACTGAGCCCTTCGAGAACTCCGGATCGTTGAGGACAAATTCGTCGTTCGTACGCCACCGGTAGAACAGGGCGTCTTCGAAGCCGGTGCGGGTGACCCGCTTGAGGAACTTCGCCGGGATGATCTGGTCAGTGTCGATGTTGGCGCGGCGCAGCGGGACGCCGATTCCGGTATGTGTGCTGAAAGCTTCCATCAGTCGGTCTCCTTACGCGTTCGCCGAGGTAGGGGTGGGTGTCAGTGTCAAGGTGGGCTTATCGTCCGTCCACGCCACCGGTTCGGCGTCGCGGGGCAGATCCTTGACGTCACCGGGTGAGGACAGCGTTCCGCGCACGGCGGTGGCCGCTGCCACGAGCGGGGACACCAGGTGGGTGCGCCCACCCTTGCCCTGGCGGCCTTCGAAGTTGCGGTTCGAGGTCGAGGCACAGCGTTCACCGTCGGCCAGCTGGTCCGGGTTCATGCCCAGGCACATCGAGCAGCCAGCGAAGCGCCACTCTCCCCCGAAGTCCTTGAAGATCTTATCGAGGCCCTCGTCCTCGGCCTGGAGGCGAACCTTGGCGGAACCGGGAACGACCATGAAGCGGATGTTCTCGGCCTTCTTCCGGCCGCGCACCACCTCGGCGGCGGCACGCAGGTCCTCGATGCGTGAGTTCGTGCACGAACCGAGGAACACGGTGTCCACCTCGATTTCGCGCAGCGGGGTGCCCGGAGTCAGGCCCATGTAGGCCAGAGCGTTGGCGGCCGAGGCCTTGTCGTTCTCGTCGGCGAAATCATCGGGTGACGGCACCGAGGCAGACAGCGGCAGTCCCTGGCCGGGGTTGGTTCCCCAGGTCACGAACGGTTCGATGTCCTTGGCCTCGAGGACGACCTCATGGTCGAACGTGGCGCCCTCGTCGGTGTACAGGGTCTTCCAGTATTCGACCGCCGCATCCCAGTCCTCACCCTCGGGTGCGTGCGGACGGCCCTTGACGTACTCGAAGGTCGTCTCATCGGGGGCGACCATGCCGGCACGGGCACCGGCCTCGATCGACATGTTGCAGATGGTCATCCGTGCTTCCATCGACAGCGCCCGGATCGCCGAGCCGCGGTACTCGAGCACGTAGCCCTGCCCGCCTCCGGTGCCGATCTTCGCGATGATGGCGAGGATGATGTCCTTCGCACTCGACCCTTCGGGCAGTTCGCCGTCGACCGTGATCGACATCGTCTTGAACGCTTTGAGGCTCAGCGTCTGGGTGGCCAGCACATGCTCGACCTCGGAAGTGCCGATGCCCAGAGCCAGCGCACCGAACGCGCCGTGGGTGGACGTGTGGGAGTCACCGCAGACGACGGTGGTGCCCGGCTGGGTCAGGCCCAGCTGTGGGCCGACGACGTGGACGATGCCCTGATCGGCATCGCCGAGGCTGTGCAGGCGGATCCCGAATTCCTTCGTGTTCTTGCGCAGAGTCTCGATCTGCGTGGCGGAGGTGGGTTCGGCGATGGGCTTGTCGATGTCCCACGTCGGAGTGTTGTGGTCCTCCGTGGCGATCGTCAGGTCGGGGCGGCGCACAGGGCGCCCGGCGAGTCGGAGTCCGTCGAATGCCTGCGGGCTGGTGACCTCATGGACGAGGTGGAGGTCGATGTAGATGAGGTCGGGCGCACCGTCTTCGCCCAGGGATACGACGTGATCGGCCCAGACCTTCTCGGCCAGAGTGCGTGGCATGATTCCTCCCGCCAATACAGGGATTGCCTGTACGTGCTTACAGCTGCGACGTCCGCGATTTCGCGGCGTCTGTGACATTCGACATGGTGACTCGGCGAGTGCGCAAGGCGGTCTCAACGAGTGTGTACAGGAAACCTACTCGTCCGTATCGCATTTCGAACTTGCATCTCGCCCACTGAGACGCGCACAATAGTGTCTATGACAAGCAATGGTAGCGGCGTCGGAGTCATCGACAAGGCCGCAATGGTTCTCTCCGCCCTCGAGGCCGGACCCGCTTCACTGGCCGAACTGGTCTCACTGACCGGACTCGCCCGACCCACTGCCCACCGCCTGGCTGTTGCGCTCGAATTCCATCGCATCGTCGGTCGTGATCTGCAGGGCCGCTTCGTCCTCGGCCCACGCCTGGCTGAACTGTCCTCCGCTGCCGGTGAGGATCGCCTGCTCGCCGCGGCCGGACCGGTGCTCGGCCAGCTGCGTGACCAGACCGGCGAGTCCGCACAGCTCTTCCGCCGCCAGGGCGACCTGCGCCTGTGCGTGGCTGCCGCAGAACGCCCCGTGGGACTGCGCGACTCGGTGCCGATCGGTGCCACTCTGAGCATGCGCGCCGGTTCCGCCGCCCAGGTCCTCCTAGCTTGGGAGGAGCCCGACCGTCTGCACACCGGCCTGCGCGGCGCCCGCTTCTCCGCCACCATGCTCTCCGGTGTCCGTCGCCGAGGCTGGGCCCAGTCGATAGCCGAACGCGAACGTGGCGTCGCCTCGGTCTCCGCCCCCGTGCGCGGACCCAGCAATCGCGTCGTGGCCGCCGTGTCGATCTCCGGCCCCGTTGACCGCCTGACACGTCAGCCCGGACGCCTGCACGCGAAATCCATCATCGAAGCGGCTCGAACCTTGAGCGAAGCTCTCATCAGAGGCTGAGGACGACACCATGATCGCTGCCCAACGACGCAATGTGATCATCGAGACGATCGAACGCGACGGCGCGGTGTCCATCTCAGCTCTCTCTGAACGGCTGGAGACTTCGGCCGTGACGATCCGGCGCGATCTCGATCAGCTCGCCGACGAAGGCCGCCTGACCCGCACCCATGGAGGGGCAGTCCCCTTTTCCAGCGCGCGCGAGTCGAGCTATGCAGAGAAGCTCGAGCAGGCCCTGGCCGAGAAGTCGGCGATCGCTCGTGCCGCGGCCAAGCATGTGCGCACCGGCGATGTGGTCGCTCTGGGGCCCGGCACCACGACCGAACTCCTGGCCAAGGAACTCAGCGGACGCTCGGGCATCCGCATCGTGACCAACTCCCTCCTCGTCGCCGAGGCTATGGTCTCCTCCCCCGATATCGAAGTCATCGTCGTCGGCGGAATCCTGCGACATTCGATCCGCGCCTTCGTCGGCGGAGGAACGGTCTCACAGCTTCTCGGCCTGCGGGCCGACACCGTCTTCCTCTCCGGCAATGGTCTGGCAGCGGACTTCGGCCTCTCCACTCCGGCCTTCCCCGTGGCCGACACCGACCGCGCCATGGCCACAGGCGCCGGGCAGGTCACCGCCCTCGTCGACCACACGAAGGTCGGGCTGCGTTCGTCCGTGCTCACTGTTCCGACAGAGGAGATTCACCACCTCATCACCGACTCGGACAGCGATCCTGCTGAACTCGACGCACTGCGCGAGGCCGGGGTCAACGTCGAAGTTGCGTGACACGCCGAGAATAGAACCAAATTCCCCGCCAAACAGCGACCGATCATAAACAATCAAAACTTTTCATGTTCGATCACTGGTGATCGGACGATCCGTCCTCTAAAGTATCGGTTTGAGGTGGCTTAACCACAAGGAGCCATTCACCGAAGACGTTGGAGGAACCTTGGAAGACATCCGTCTGGACGCCCAGTGGATCGACTATCTGCTGATCGCGATCTACTTCGTATTCGTCCTTGGAATCGGCTGGTTCGCCAAGCGCGGCATCTCCTCGAGCATCGAGTTCCTGCTCTCCGGACGCAGCCTTCCCGCATGGGTGACGGCATTGGCCTTCGTCTCGGCCAACCTCGGTGCAGTGGAGATCATGGGCATGTCGGCCACCGGCGCGCAGTACGGCATGCCGACGATGCACTACTTCTGGATCGGTGCCGTCCCGGCGATGCTCTTCCTCGGTGTCGTCATGATGCCGTTCTACTACGGCTCGAAGGTCAGATCCGTTCCGGAGTTCATGCGCAGGCGCTTCGGCACCGGCGCCCACCTCGTCAACGCGCTGTCCTTCGCCGTCGCTCAGATCCTCATCGCCGGCGTCAATCTCTTCCTGCTCGGCACGATCGTCAATCGACTCCTCGGCTGGCCATTGTGGATCGCCCTGGTCGTCGCCGCCGCCATCGTCCTGTCCTACATCACGCTCGGCGGGCTGACCGCCGCCATCTACAACGAGGTGCTGCAGTTCTTCGTCATCGTCGCAGCCCTGCTGCCGCTGACGATCATCGGCCTCAACCGCGTGGGCGGCTGGGACGGCCTCGTGGCGAAGGTCAGCAATGACGGCATGCTCGGCGCCGAGCAGCTCAGCAGTTGGCCAGGCGAGCAGCTCTCCGGGTTCTCCAACCCGGTGCTCTCTGTGGTCGGGATCGTCTTCGGGCTCGGCTTCGTGCTCTCCTTCGGCTACTGGACGACGAACTTCGTCGAAGTCCAGCGAGCGATGGCCTCAAAGAGCATCAACGCCGCACGACTGACTCCGATCCTCGGCGCCTTCCCGAAGATGCTCATCCCGTTCATCGTCATCATCCCGGGAATGATCGCGGCAGTCCTCGTGACCCAGCTGACCAAGTTCAAACAGATCGCATCCAGCGTCGACGAGGCGACCGCTCAGGCCCAAACCGGAGTGACCTACAACGATGCGCTCCTGCTGCTCATGCGCGAGGTCCTGCCCAACGGCCTCCTCGGCGTGGCGATCGCCGGCCTGCTCGCCGCGTTCATGGCCGGAATGGCTGCCAACATCTCCGCGTTCAACACGGTCTTCAGCTACGACCTGTGGCAGCAGTACGTGGTCAAGGACAGGGAGGATTCCTACTACCTCAAGGTCGGCCGCTACGCCACAATCGGCGCCTGCATCGTCGCGATCTTCACCGCCCTCATCGCCGGCAACTTCGCCAACCTCATGGACTATCTGCAGACACTGTTCGGCTTCTTCAATGCGCCGCTGTTCGCCACCTTCATCCTCGGTATGTTCTGGAAGCGCATGAGCCCCACCGCCGGCTGGGTCGGTCTGGTCGGCGGCACCCTTTCCGCCGTCGCCGTCTTCATCCTCAGCGAGACCGGCGTATTCGACCTGCCCGGCCAGGGTGCGGCGTTCCTCGCCGCCAGCACGGCCTTCGTCGTCGACATCGTCCTCTCGGTGATCGTGACCTTCAGGACCACGCCGAAGCCCGCGAGTGAACTGCGAGGGCTTGTCTATTCGGAGACTCCGAAGACCGACTTCGAAGACCTGAACGAACCCAAGCCCCCGATCTGGAAACGCCCGGTGCCTGTTGCAGGCGTGGCACTGGTCCTCGTCATCATCCTCAACGTGGCCTTCGGCTGAAGGAGCAAGTGAGAACAATGAGCAAAGCAAACGAACTGACCAAGACCGCAGGTGCCTTCGACATCCGCAACTTCATCGGGGTGCTGCTGGGGATCTTCGGGATCATCCTCACCATCGCCGGCGTCGTCGGCTACACCCCCGACGAGGCTGAGCGGACCGGCGGAATCGATGCCAACCTCTGGACCGGAATCGGCCTCATCCTCACCGCGTTATTCTTCCTCATCTGGGCCAAGCTGCGCCCGATTCGGATCATCGCCGATGACGCGGCTGAGGTGGTCGACACGGATCCCCGCGACTAGCGCGACCGTGCCTAGCTTGACCGTGCTCTGCGCGAATGCGGCACCGGCCTAACGGAGGCCGATCAGTCGATACGGCCGGCGCCTGGCCCCGGGCCAACGGCGAAGATATCGGGCGCACGGAAACCGCGGTCGGAGAATTCGGCCACGACAGCCTCGGAGATCATCTCGACGTTCTCCGTATCAACGAGCGCGATCGCCGATCCGCCGAAGCCGCCGCCGATCATCCTCGCACCGAGTGCTCCCGCTGACATCGCTGCGCTGACTGCAGCATCGAGTTCGACGCAGGAGACCTCGTAGTCATGGGCCAAGGAATCGTGAGAGGCAAGCAGGAGTTCACCGATTCCGCGGATGCTGCGTCCCTCCCCGCCTTCTCCCTCCAGGAATTCGACAGTGGATGCGACTCGGGCGTTCTCACTGAAGACGTGTCGCACTCGTTTCCGCTGCACCTCGGTGAGGGTGCCGAGGTCGACGGTTTCGTCGAGTTCGCGCAGACTCTGTGCTCCGAGGATTCCGGCGGCTTCCTCGCACGTGCGTCGCCGGTCGCCGTAGCCGCTTTCGCTGTGGGAGTGGGACACCCGGGTATCGATGACGAGCAGCCGCAGCCCCTCGGCGTCGAGGTCGAAGGGAATCTGTCGAGATCGCAGGTCGCGGCAGTCGAGGAAGAGCGCGTGCCCGGCCTCGGTCATGATGGAGGCGGCCTGATCGACGATTCCTGTCGGAGCACCGACGAAGTCGTTCTCGGCACGCTGGGTCAGCAGCACCTTCTCCCGGTCGTCGAGATCGAGACCGTAGACCGCGTCGAGAGCGATGAGGACCGCCACCTCGAGCGCATGAGAAGAAGACAGTCCTGCACCGACTGGCACAGTCGATTCGATATAGAGGTCGATGCCGCCGACAACCGTGCCCGTCGTCTTGGCGATCTCATCGACGACTCCCGCTGGGTGGTTGAGCCACGCTGGAAGAACTCCTGGCACGAGGTCCTCGGCGATGAACTGGCCTGCGAGTCGCTGGCCCCGGTCGTCTCGATGGTCGGAGACGATGCGGATGCTCTTCTCTTGGGCCGGCGGTGCCGCGGTTCCACTGCCGTTGGCGTCCGCACGGCTTCCAGGACGCCGTCCGATGGCCACGTGCACAGCCCGGTCAATAGCTATGGGCAGGACGAATCCGTCGTTGTAGTCGGTGTGCTCGCCGATGAGGTTGACGCGTCCTGGAGCACGAAAGCAGTCGAGCGGCTGATAGCCGAAGATCGTTTCGAACTCGGCACGCAGGCTCTGCCCGACAGAAGTGTCAGTCGCGTTCATCGGTGACCGTCCTCGTTCGTCGGTTCTGCCGCCGGCATCGAGTCTGCCGACCGCGGTTGCACGTTGCGCAACCTTGCTGCGGTCTCCTCGGCGGAGACGTCGCCGACGAAGGCGCCCATGGCCGCTTCGGACCCGGCGAGGAACTTCAGTTTATTCTCGGCACGCCTGGGGCTGGTGATCTCCAGATGCAGCCACTCTGCCGCGCGGTCCTCACAGTTGACCGGTGCCTGATGCCAGGCCGCGATGTAGGGAGTCGGCGTGGAGTACAGGCCGTCGATCCTTCGCAGCGTCTCTGGGTAGATGCGAGCGAGGTCCTCGCGTTCGGTCTCGTCGAGTTCGTCGATGCTCAGCACCTGCCGATGCGGGACGATATGGACTTCGACCGGCCATCGAGCCGCATAGGGTACGAAGGCAGAGAAATGGGCGGATTCGAGAACCATCCGCTCACCGGATCGGCGCTCGAAGGCGAGGATATCGGCCATCAGTGCTCGGCCCGTCTCACGTCTGTGCTGGACCGCCCTGGCCGAGGTGACCTTGGTGTGTGGAGTGACATAGGGATAAGCGTAGATCTGACCGTGTGGATGATTCATCGTCACGCCGATCTCCTCGCCCCGATTTTCGAATACGAAGACCTGCTCGATCCCTGCGCAGGAGGCGAGCTCACGCGTCCGATTCGCCCAGGCGTCGATGACTGTGCGGGCTCTCGCCGTGTCGAGGTCGGCAAACGATCCGTTGTGCTCGGATGAGAAGACGACGACCTCACAGCGTCCATAGGCCGGTGCGGTCAGGGCGGACTCTGCGGCCACCTCGGCGAAGTTATGGCTCGGATCGGCACTGACAGCACCGATTCCAGGACCCAGCGACGGGAAACGATTCTCGAAGACCACGACCTCGTAGTCAGCGGCCGGGATCTCCGTTGGTCGCCCCGGTGCCGACGGGCAGAGGGGGCATTCGGCGGCAACGGGAAGATGAGTGCGCGACTGGCGATGCGTGGCCACGGCCACCCATTCTCCGGTGAGCAGGTCGAAGCGCAGCTGGCCGCCACTGGGACGCGGCTCCGCGGAGCGCTGGTCCTCGGCTAACGGCGCGACAGGCGAATCGGTGGCGTGGAAGAACAGGATCTCTCGGCCGTCGGCAAGGGTGTTCCTGCTGATCTGCGTGCTCAACGCGGACCTGTGAGCTCACCGCTGAAACGGTGGATCTGAGAAATGCAACGCTGGCTCATCAACCCTCCAAAACCGATCATTTTCGATCATAATGCTAACATCTGATCGGTGGAGAACACAGTTCTGCCGTAGAATTCTGGGACACCAGAACATTCGCACACAAATTGCGCAGGAGTCGCATGACCGGTTCCATCGAGCTCACTCAGGGCAACGACAGCGCGGTCGTGTCCACACGCGGTGCGGCTCTGCTTCACTACACCGTCGGCAATCGTCCTGTCGTCGTTGAGATGTCCGCCTTCGACGGCGCCGTGCTGGCACCGTGGCCGAACCGGATTGCCGATGGGCGCTATGACTTCAACGGCGTCTCCCACCAGCTGCCCATCACCGAAGCCACCCGCAGCACCGCCCTGCATGGCCTCGTGGCCGACGTCGACTGGACGGTGTCCGAACGCGATGCCGATTCGGTGACACTGAGCACCGAGATCTCCGACGTGCCGGGATACCCCTTCGCGATGTCCCTCGAGGTGACGTACTCCCTCATCGGCCATGACGACGAGGGCGAAGATGCTGGACGCGGTGAACTGCGGGTGAGAACACTGGCACGCAACATCGGGCAGGAGCCGGCTCCCTTCGGACTCGGCTTTCATCCCTGGATCCACCCCGGCGCGGAACAGGTCGATGAGGCTCAGCTGCTCATTTCCGCCGACACCTGGCTCGAGACCGATGACAGACTCATCCCCCATACGGTCCGACCCTTCGACACTGGAACGTTCATCCCCGCCGATCATGGGCCCGATGAGGCGAGCTGCCTCCTCTGCAAAGATTTCCGCGCACTGCGCTCTCTGGGCCATGCTGTGCTCGATGATGCCTTCGGCACACCTCAACGCGATGACCACGGGTGGTCGTGGGTGCGGTTGAAGGGTGCCGACGACAGGACGGTCGTCATCGGAATGGACGATCATTTCCGGTCCTGGCAGATCTGCACCGGCGACGAACTCGGCTCGGACCTTCGGCGCACCGCGATCGCGATCGAACCGATGACGTGTCCACCGAATGCCTTCGCCACCGGCTCGGACTACGACGTCATCGACCCACAAGGTGAACTCACGGTGGAATGGAGCATTGCTCTGCGTTAAGAGTTCCGGGTGCAAAGTCATCTTGCCCTGATACGTTGCGACTATCGGTTCCAACACGTACGAAGGAAGATAATGTCGACACCACAGAACCCGTACTCCGGTTCGGACGCAGAGAACAACCAGAACATCCAGAACGACCAGGTCGATCCCGATTCGAATCAGGTCAGCCCTGTGTCGGACGAAACCGGCCCTGATTCGAGCGCTGCTGGCACGGAATTCGGGCAGGCCGAGCAGTACAGGCAGGCCGAGCAGTACAACGATCAGCAGAGTCAGTTCGCCCAGCCGAATATGCAGGGTCAGCAGAACCAGTACAACCAGTACGATCAGGGCGCTCAGTACAACCAGGGCGGTCAGTACAACCAAGGCGGTCAGTACAACCAGGGCGGTCAGTACGATCCTCAGAATCAGTACGGGCAGTTCGACCAGCAGGGCCAGCACCCTCAGGGCGCTGACTACGCCGCGTATGGCCAGGGCAATTACGCCGGTTCTCAGCACGCCCCGGTAGGCAACTTCCAACAGCCTGCAGCGCAGCAGAAGGCTGGTGGCAGCGGCGGCTTCTTCAAGTCGCTCTTCGACTTCCGCTTCGACAACTTCATCGCCGTTCGCTGGGCGGGATTCATCTACATCATCGCCATCGTGGTGGCCGCGCTGTCGTGGCTGGGATCCATCATCGGCGGAATCGTCACAGGTGCAGCTGCGGGCAGCGCATCCGCCTACTTCGGCGAGGCTCCGAGCTTCAGCCCATGGCCGCTGCTGCTGGCGATCATCTTCGGTTGGATCATCCCAGCCCTCTGGGTGATCTTCGTCCGCCTGGGCCTCGAGCTCATCGTGGCCAACGTCAAGACCGCTGAGAACACGAAGCACATCGCGGACTCGCTCAGGCGCTGAATCGCTTCGGTATTCGCTCTGAGGCTCAGGGATCGGCTACGCAGTCGAGCTCTGAGGCTCAGACAAACTCTGCGGCTCGGAAGAGCCGAGGCAACCGCAGAAAAAGGCCCGTGAATTAGAGCGAGCCCCACACCGATTCCTCGATGCGGGACTCAACCGTACCCCCGAGCAGGTTCGAACTGCCGTTTCCGCCTTGAGAGGGCAGCGTCCTAGGCCACTAGACGACGGGGGCCAATAAACAGCTCAGAGTCATACTCCCGATACTGTTCGCTGGGGTACCAGGACTTGAACCTAGACTAAATGTACCAGAAACACTCGTGCTGCCAATTACACCATACCCCAATGTTATTCAGGCTCACTCCCGAAGGAATTTCCCTGAGCAACGAGATATAACTCTACACAAACCCCCCGCCCGACTCCAAATCATCGGGCCCCTTTTTCAGTGTGACCTTCTTAACATCTACCTGCGGGCCACACTTCAGGCCGCCCTGTCGCCTGCGCTCGCGCGCCACTCACCCGCGAGCGAGTGAGATGAGGCGATCAAGAACCCGGTAGCCGTCGGCACGCAGTCCGTTGTGCTCGTATTCGTTGGTCACCCAAGGCTTGACCCCGCCGAGGAGCTCGGCCGTGGCCAGCGAGAGCTCGGCTGGGACATACGCATCCTCGAAGTACACCGCCGCGCCGCCGCGCACCTCAGCAGCTCGCAGAGCGTCTACGTCGTAGAGCCTGGGCCACTCGCGCTTCGCCACGAGCTCGGCCACCTCGGCGAAGGGAGCGAGCTCGGGATCCTCGGTCAGGGACTCCGGTCCGGCATGCTCGCCGGCCAACAGCGTCGGGTCAGCCTGGACATCGTCAGGCATCGCCCGCCGAGCCGCCCACTCGGTGACGCCGCCGTCGGCCCAGCAGGACTCGTGGATGATCGCGTAGAGCGGATTGCGTCCGGAGAACGGCAGTGCCGCCGCCAGATCATGACGGAATGCCGCCGAGGTTAGATCCTGGTCGAGCAGATAATGCAGCTTCTCCGGTCCATCGGAGGCCCCGAGGAAGTGTCCGAGCAGACGGATGCGCTCCTTGGTCGCGCGGGCTCCGCCGGGCAGAGCAATGCCGTCATCGGAATCAGCTAAGTCGATGAGGTGCGACAGCTTCTCCCGGTCGCCGGGGAAGGCACGGTAGTACTGCTCCGACTTGCGCTTCATCCCCTCCCAGGTTCTCGCGTACACGGTGACCGGATCGGTGTCGACCGCCGGCAGACCGCCGGTGAAGTAGACCTCATCGAGCGATTTCGAGTGTGCGGAGACATAGCGCAGAGCGGTGAAGCCGCCGAACGACTGACCCAGCAGCGACCAGGTGTCCACACCGAGTGCCTCACGCAGGATCTCAGCGTCCTCGACGATCGAGTCGGCTCGATAGTGACTGAGCGCCTCGGCGATGTCCGCGGGATCGTCTCCGACTGCGTCGAGGCCGGTGATCCGACCCGCGACGGAGCCGATGGGACTCGACTTCCCGGTGCCGCGCTGGTCGAACATGACGACCTGGAACTCTTCGAGCGCACGGGCCAGCCACGTGGACCCGCCGACTGGCGTCGTCGGTCGAGGTGCCTCGTTGCCCGGACCACCCTGGAGGAAGACCAGGTAGGGCTTCTGGCTGTCCGCCTCAGTGGCGACGATCCGCGCGAAGATCTCGATGCTTGAGGGCCCCTGCGGCTTGTCCGAGACCGGTGCCGCCAACGAGGCTGCTGCGGACTTCGCCGCTCCCCCACCGAAGTGGTCGAAGGGAGCCTCGAAGGTCACGTCCTTCAGGTGCAGTCCCCCACGTGTCCAGCTCGACTGCTGCAGACCCTCCGCCTGGCCCGTTCCCTTCGACTGGTTCCCACTTGTCACAGTGAGGCCGCCAGGGCACGCAGTCGCGTGAGAGAGGAATCCTTTCCGAGGATCTCCATGGACTCGAACAGCGGTGGTGAGACCTTGCGTCCGGACACGGCCACGCGCAGCGGACCGAAGGCCAGTCGCGGTTTGATCTCCATCTCGTCGACGAGCTTGGCCTGGAGCACACTGTGCAGGGTGTCCGTGGTCCAGTCACCGGTGGCTTCGAGGACCTCGATGGAGGCAGCGAGCACCTCGGGCGCCGAGTCCTTGAGCGTCTTCAGTCCGTCCTCGGCCATGGTCAGCTCGGAATCGGGAGTGAACAGGAACGCGAGCAGGTCCGGTGCCTCGGCGAGGAGGTTCATCCTCGTCTGCACTAGGGGTGCGGCCTGGTTGAGGATCTCCAGCTGAGCATCCGATGGCTTCTCGGGAAGCACCTCGGCGGCCTGGAGATAGGGCACCAGACGGTCGCGGAAGTCATCGGCCTCGAGGAGGCGGATGTGGTCGGCGTTGATGGCCGTGGCCTTCTTCACGTCGAAGCGGGCCGGGTTGGGCAGGACGTCGTGGATGTCGAAGGCCTCGACGAACTCCTTGACGCTGAACACGTCACGGTCGGGGCCGATCGACCAGCCGAGCAGGCCGAGGTAATTGATCATGCCTTCGGGGATGAAGCCGTTGTCGCGGTGGAGGAACAGGTTCGACTGCGGATCGCGCTTGGACAGCTTCTTGTTGCCGTCACCCATGACGTAGGGCAGGTGACCGAACTCGGGAGTCGCCTCGGCGATGCCGATGTCCTTGAGTGCTTCGTAGAGCACGACCTGGCGCGGTGTCGAGGACAGCAGGTCCTCGCCGCGCAGCACATGGGTGATGCCCATGAGCGCGTCGTCGACGGGGTTGACCAGGGTGTACAGCGGTTGCCCGTTCGCGCGGACGACGACGTAGTCGGGAATGGTGCCGGCGCGGAAGGTGATCTCACCGCGCACGAGGTCGGTGAAGGTGACGTCCTCGGCGGGCATGCGCACACGCCACACGGGTTCGCGGCCCTCGGCCTTGAAGCCGGCGATCTGTTCGGACGTGAGGTCGCGGTCGTAGCCGTCGTAGCCGAGCTTGGGGTCACGTCCCGCAGCCTTGTGGCGAGCTTCGACCTCTTCGTTCGTGGAGTAGGACTCGTAGATGTGACCGGCGGCCTTGAGCTTCTCGATGACGCCCTGGTAGATCTCGCCGCGCTGGGACTGACGGTAGGGTCCGTCAGGTCCGCCGACATCGATGCCTTCGTCCCAGTCGAGGCCGAGCCACTTCATGGCCTCGACGACCTGGCCGAAGCTCTCCTCGGAGTCACGTGCGGCGTCGGTGTCCTCGATGCGGAACACGAACTTTCCGCCGGTGTGCTTCGCATAGGCCCAGTTGAACAGGGCGGTGCGGACCATGCCGACGTGCGGGGTGCCGGTGGGTGATGGGCAGAAACGAACTTTGACGCTCACGGTAGTCCTTATGTCGTGTGGTGATGCTGCGAGTCTGTGGTGGTGCTGTGTGGTGCTGGTCTCAGGCGTCCATGACCATATTGGTGAGCACGCCGAGTCCCTCGATGGCGATGTCGACGCGGTTACCTGACACGATCTGGCCCACGCCGGCTGGGGTGCCGGTGAGAATGACGTCACCGGGCAGCAGGGTGATGGTCTCGGACAGGTGTTCGATGAGGGTCGGGATGTCGAAGATGAAGTCGGCGGTGTTGCCGTCCTGCTTGAGCTCCCCGTCGACCCAGGAACGGATGGAGAGGTCGTCGACGTCGAGTTCGGTTTCGATCCACGGGCCCAGCGGGCAGGAAGTGTCGAAGCCCTTGGCTCGTGACCACTGCTTGTCAGACTTCTGGATGTCGCGCATGGTCACATCATTGCCGCCGGTGTAGCCGAGGACGTAGTCGAAGGCGTTCTCTGCCTTCACACCCTTGGCCACGCGACCGATGATGACGGCCAGTTCGGCTTCGTAGGACACGTATTCGCTGATGGAGGGCAGACGAATCGGATCGCCGGGACCGATGACCGCGGTGTTGGGTTTGAAGAAGGTCAGCGGACTGACGGGCACCTCGTTGCCGAGCTCTGCGGCATGGTCGGCGAAGTTGCGTCCCACGCCGATGACCTTCGAGCGCGGCAGGATCGGGCTGAGCAGACGAACATCGTCGAACTTCAGCCGCTCCCCCGTTGACTGGGCCGGGGCGAAGAAGGGGTCCTGGTCGAGAACGGCGAGACTGAGACCGGACGTGTCCCACGTGCCGTCCTCAATCTGCGGCACGTCGCCTTCGACGACTCCGTATTTGGGTTCATCCTGGTGCACAAATCTGGCAATACGCATGCCCCCCAGTCTAGTCAGTCGGCCGGGCCGCCGACACACGGGCATTCTGCGCTGGGACTGAGACACTTGGGACATGCCCGATTCCCCACACTTCGACCTCCACGCCATCGCCGAGGGCCTGCCCGCTGCGGCACTCATCGACCAGCTGGCGAGCGCGGCTGTCGGCAGATTCCCCCGCCTGGTCGTCGAGGCCCCGCCCGGAACCGGCAAGACCACACTGGTACCGCCGCTCATTGCCGAACACCTTCATGATCCAGGGGACATGCCGGGGCGAATCATCGTCACCCAGCCACGGCGCATGGCTGCCCGGGCCGGCGCCAGGCGGCTGGCGACGCTGACGGGGACCCGCCTCGGCGAGGACATCGGGTTCACGGTTCGCGGAGAGTCGCGGACCTCTGCGCGCACGCGGATCGAGTTCGTGACCACTGGAGTGTTGCTGGCTCGGCTGCTGCGCGATCCCGAGCTGGCAGGTGTCTCGGCGGTCATCCTCGATGAGGTGCACGAACGTCACCTCGACACCGACCTGACCTTCGCGTTGTGCCGGGAGCTCGTCGATCTGCGTGAGGACCTTGGCCTCATCGTCATGTCGGCGACCCTGGACGCCACGCTATGGGCACGACGTTTGGGAGCAGGTGACAATGCCGGTGGGGCCGAGTCTCCGGCCACGTTGCTGTCGGTATCCGCCCAGGTCCATCCCCTCGAGGTCAGGTGGGCACCCGCGAAGCAGCGGCCTCTGGACGCACGCGGAGTGACCTGGGACTTCCTCGATCATGTGGCCCGCACAACCGTCGATGCTCTCTCAACGCACACGAGTGGGGACGTGCTCGTCTTCGCTCCCGGTGCCCGGGAGGTCGAGGAGATCGCCTCGCGCATCGCGCGGTCCCTTCCAGCCACACCGGCGACCGAGGTTCACACCCTGCTCGGGCGCACCCCTGCCAAGGAGCAGGATGCGATATTGAAACCGCAGGCCGCCGAGGTTGGCCGACGTCGCGTAATCGTCTCGACCTCGGTCGCGGAGTCGGCTCTCACGGTTCCCGGGGTGAGCATCGTCGTCGATTCGGGGCTGGCTAGGGGTCCCCGGTTGGATACGCGGCGTGGAATGTCTGGTCTGGTCACCACCCGCGAGTCCAAGGCCTCGGGCACGCAGCGTGCCGGCCGTGCCTCGCGCTTGGGGCCTGGCACGGTCTATCGGTGCCTGTCCGAATCTGACTGGGCGAGCCTGCCCGAGCACACGCCGGCTGAGATTGCGACCTCCGACCTCACCTCGGCGGTGCTGACCCTTGCGGTGTGGGGTGGTGACACGGACCTGCTGCCGGATCCGATGCCGGAGGGCCCCTACCGCCTGGCCGTGGACAATCTCGTGGCGCTTGGGGCGCTCGAGGCCGCAGAACCAGTTCAGGGTGCAGGTCCGGATCAGGGTGCGGGGGCTGAGCGCGATGCAGGCGCCGAGGAGGCCTCGGTCACGGTCACCGAGCTGGGACGGGCCATCGCCCGGATTCCGGCCTCGGTGTGGTCAGCGCGAGGTCTCTTCGACGGAGCCGCGATGCTGTCCCCGGCGGCTGCGGCCGAGGCGATCGCTGTGATCGAATCCGAGCAGCGTGCCCCTGGTGCCGATCTTGTGGCCACCCTGCGCGAGCTGCGGCGCGGCAAGGACCGTCGGTTCGCTCAAGATGTGAAGCGCTTCGCCGGTTTGGCCGCGGAGTTCTCGAACCCGCAGGATGCAGCGGATCAGGGAACAGCGGATCAGGGTTCGGCCCGGGCAGGGTCACTGAGTCCCGATGACCTGGGCCTCGTCGTCGCCCTCGCCCACCCGATGCAGATCGGACGACTGCGCAGCTCCTCGGCCTCTGAGTACCTGCTGGCCTCGGGCACAGCGGCGACATTGCCGCGGAACTCCTCGCTGCAGGGAAGCCCGTGGTTGGCGATCTCCGATGTCGGCCTCTCTGGCGGGCGCGCTGTGATCAGGGCGGCTGTGGTCATCGACGAGGACACCGCGGAACTTGCGGGGGCCGGGCTGATGGCGACCGAGGAGACGGCGACGTTCGAGCAGGGCAAGGTCCGTGCGGTGCGCCGGACCCGCCTCGGCGGCATCGAACTCACTGCCACACCGATCAAGGCGAGTCCGGAATTGGCCCGCTCGGCGATCGCAGCTTCGGTGCGTCAGCGCGGAGCCAGAGAGATTCTGCGACCCAGTGAGGCGTTCGAGGAACTGCGCTCGCGGCTGGGGCTGCTGCACGCCGTCTATGGCACACCGTGGCCGGATGTGCGCTGGTCACAGCTGTCACAGACTCTGACCCAGTGGTGCCCGGCGGCCCTGGACCGGGTCGCCCGAGGAGCCGATCCGAGCAGGGTCGATCTTGTCTCTGCGCTGCGGACTCTCCTGCCCTGGCCGCAGGCGTCGCGCCTCGACGAGCTGGTGCCGGTCAGTGTTGAGGTGCCCAGCGGTTCCCGGGTTCGCCTCGACTATCCCGATCCCGACCGTGTGGACTCGGAATCCGATTCCGAACAGGGGCCTGTGCTCGCGGTCAAGCTCCAGGAGTGCTTCGGTTGGCAGACTGCGCCGAGCGTGTGTGAGGGTCGAGTCCCGGTGGTGGTCCACCTCCTCTCCCCAGCCCGCCGACCTCTGGCGGTCACCAGCGACCTCGCCTCCTTCTGGGCCAACGCGTATTCCCACGTCAGAGCCGAGAACCGCGGCCGTTATCCGAAGCATGCCTGGCCCGAGGATCCGCTGACGGCACCCCCGATGCGCGGGACCAAGCGGTCTGGGACAATGAAGAGGTGACTCTCGCCGCCTCCCTGACCGCTGATGGCACCGACATGCTCGGTGCTGCGATCAGCGCACCCACGTGGCGAACACTGCGCGATGAGCACGCATTGCAGATTGCGGAGAGGACCGATGCGCACCTCGCCCGCCGGCTCAGAGGCGAGAAGCACCCGGTCGAGGATTTCCTGTTCACCTACTATCCGTTCAAAGCGGGTCAGCTGGCCAAATGGAATCCCGGCCCCGGAGTGGGCCTCGAGTTGGACACCGAGGCCGACCGAACCTACTTCGACCGTCGCTGGTACACCACGAATCCTGCCGGCACGATCGCCGAGGTGGATGTCGAGTCTTGGCGCAGCGACCGTGGCGATGGTGCGAAGTTCATCGCCTCGCTGCTCCAGTCGACCCTGCGTCGGGAGGCGAACTTCGGATGCTTCGGCATTCACGAATGGGCGATGGTCTACAAACTCAGCGAAGAGCAGCGTCGTCATCAGCAGGTGCCGCTGCGGCTGAGCCATGAGGCCACCGATGCCGTCGTCGAAGGTCACCGGATCCAGTGCTCACATCACGACGCGTTTCGTTTCTTCACCGGGCCAGCCAGGCCACTGAACACTCTCCAGCCCACCCGCGAGTCCATGGTGGCCAACGAACAGCCGGGCTGTCTGCATGCGGGAATGGACCTGTACAAATGGGCGATGAAGATCGGGCCCATCGCCCCCTCCGACCTCGTCGTCGACTGCTTCGACCTGGCGCTGGACATCCGCACCCTCGACATGGAGGCCTCGCCCTATGACCTGCGCGGCTGGGGCTACGGTGTCGTCGCCATCGAAACCGCCGAGGGCAAGGCCGAATACATGGATCGCCAAAGAGCCTTCTCCGAACGGGCCCAGGCTCTGCGACAGCGACTGCTCGACTCCTTGGCCGCGGTTGGGGTCTACGCCAGAGAGTCCGACTGAAGGCAGAGCCGACAGATAGAGTGCCCGCCCCATTTGAGGCCGGGCACCAGCAAAGTGCACACAGTGTGGACCGCGGTGAGTCGCCCGCCCCTGCCTGCATAGTATTGCCGTGTGCGTGCAATCGTCTATGAAGAGTTCTCTGTCCTCCCCCAGCTGAGAGACATCGAGTCCCCCTCCACTCCCACCGCCGGTGTCGTCATCGACGTCGAGGCCACCGGCGTCTGCCGCAGCGATCATCACGCGTGGTCGGGCCACGACTCCACGATCTCCTTGCCCCATGTGCCCGGCCATGAGCTGGTCGGTCACATCGCCTCTGCGGGACCCGAGGTCACGGACTTCCGTGTTGGCCAGCGCGTGACCGTGCCCTTCGTGTGCGGCTGCGGGCGCTGCCGGTGGTGCCTGAGCGGCAATGCTCAGGTCTGCCCGAATCAGACTCAACCCGGCTTCACCCACTTCGGCTCCTGGGCGGACCAGGTGGTCATCCACAACGCCGATGCCAACCTCATCGCGGTCCCCGACGATCTGCCCGCCTCGGCGATGGTGGGACTCGGATGCCGATTCGCCACCGCATTCCACGGACTGAGGGTGCGAGCGAACCTCAACGCCGGTGAGACGGTCGCGGTCTTCGGCTGCGGCGGGGTCGGCCTGTCAGCGATCATGATCGCCCGGGCCATCGGCGCCCAGGTTGTCGCCGTCGATGTCAGTGATGCCGCACTCGAGCGAGCCCGACAGCATGGAGCGGCGCACACGGTCAACGCTTCCGGTAAGAGCCCGACCCAGCTGTCCGCCGAGGTGGTCGCACAGTTCTCGGAAGAGTGTCCCGATGGTGTGGCTGTCAGCGTGGATGCGCTGGGCCGTGAGGACACGATCGCTGCCGGGATCGCCTCGCTGGCGCCCTTGGGCCGTCATGTCCAGATCGGACTGCTGTCTGCTCCGCCGGTGATCGACGTAGGACGTGTCATCGGTCTCGAGCTCAGCGTCCTCGGCTCCCATGGGATGGCCGCGGCCGAGTACCCGGAGATGCTGGACCTCGTCGGCGACGGCAGACTCCGCCCGCAGGACCTGGTCACGAACGTCATCGGTCTTGAGGACGCTCCCGCGGCCATGGAGATGCTGGGCTCGAGCACCGGCTCGGGGATGACCATCATCGACCTGAGCCGGTAACGGGCCGAGTCAGCCCTCCTGCAGGGCTGAGCGCATCGAGGATGCCAGATCCTCGATCAGCTCAGCGTCACCACGCACACCCGGTTCGAACGGCAGCCGCAGCCGGTCCTTCGTCTTGTCCCGGTAGCGCGGGATGAGGTGCATGTGGAAGTGGAAGACCGTCTGCCAGGCATCCTCTCCACAGCAGTTGAGCAGGTTGACCCCGTCCGCGCCCCACGCGTCGAAGACGTGCTTGGCGATGCGCTGTGACTCGATGGCCACCTCGGCGAGGTCGGCGGACGGGATGTCGCGCAGATCGGTGCTGTGACGCTTGGGAACGACGAGCAGATGCCCGTCGGAGCCCGGCTGGATGTCCATGAATGCGTAGGTCGTCTCGGTCTCAGCAACCTTCGCACCCGGCACGTCACCTGCGACGATCCCGCAGAACAGGCAGTCCTGGCTCATCAGTGCATCACACCATCACGGCGAGCACGACCGGAGCTTCCTGACCCGCCCAGCGGCCCAGGAGCAGTCCCGCGTCGGATCCCTCAGCGGGAGAGTCGAGGTTGAGTTCATACAGCACCTGCACGTCTTCGGCACCGGCCAAGGGTCCCGTGCCCCAGGCATGAGCCACATCGGTGATCTCGTCGATTCGGTTGCCCTCGTCGTCGACGCGGTACTGCTTTGCCGAGGTTCCGGCGGTGGCGATCGCGTGGTCCAGTCGCTGCCGGAAGTGTGGGTCGCCCATTCCGTCATAAACCCAGCGCGTGCCGAGGATGGAGTGCTCCATGGTCGAGATCAGGTGCTTGTCGGCACCGGCCAGCTCAACACCACGGTAGGTCAGCGGCACCTGGAAGACACGGTCACCGGCGGCGACGATGTGGATCTCGGCGCCCACCTTGCCTTCCGGATCGTCGAAGCGGTAGGACGTGACCTTCTTCAAGGACTCCGGGGCCACATCGGCCTCGGCTGCCCATGACTGCTTGGACAGCCATGCGGAGATGACGTCGAGTTTTCCGGGGTTCAGTTCGGCGCTGTAGATGTCAGCCATGTCATGCCTTCCGGGTCCCGGGGATCCATTCCCCATCGACCACTTCATAGTCGGAGAAGATCGCTGGGGCCTCTTCGCGCATGGCCTCACCGATTTTGTTGAACACGAGACGGATCTCTTCCTCTGCTCCCTTGGCGGTGCGCATCTCGATGACGTGACGCAGGGAGCGCAGGTTCGCGGTGTAGACGATGCCGGTGGCCAGGCCCTCGGGTGCGAAGCGGCGCATGAAGGAGGTCATGTGCTTCTTGTGGGAGAACTTGGTGCTGGCTTCGTCGAGTTCGAAGTGCTCGGTCATCCACTTCTGGTGCTCTTCGAGGGTGTCGAGGACCTTGAGCGAGCGTTCCATGAGCTCCGAGTCCTCACGTGCCCATTCGGGGAACCAGAACGGAATGTCGGCCAGGCGCACGTAGCGCAGGGATTCCTGCGAGAACGCCGATCCTGCACGGTGACGGATGAGTTCGTGGGTGAGCACCCGTGAGACGTTGTGGAGGACGAAGGTGAAGTTCGCGTGTTCGAGCACCGATCCGTGCTGGGAGGCGATGACGTTGCCCAGGTACTGGGCCGAGTCGGTGCGCACGCGCGACACGTTCGGGTTCAGTCCCGGTTCCCACGAGCGGTAGCACATGCGTCCGGAGAACTCGAGCAGATCCTCGGCGTCGGGAGAATCGGCCTCTTCGACCCGGTCGGCCCAGGTAGTTCCGCCCACCTCGTCGAGGTATGTCCTCATCGATTCCCAGTCGATGCTGGGTTTTGCGAGCAGTTCTACGGATGGTTCGACCTGGCGCATGGCTCTCCTTGTGCAGGGTATGGCTTGATTGATTCCCAATCCTACAGATCAGATCGCCGAGGTGGTTCGACCGTCCGTGACGAATGTTAGGTCACGTCTCTGTCGAGCCGTGTTTCGCCTCGCTCGTCGACGATGTAGGCGTGTGCCTCGGATTTCTCCGCAATCACCGAGGTGGCTCTGAAGTTCTCGAAGACGACCGCAGCATGGTCATCGATGGCAAGCCCGGGCCCTGGAAGCTGGCCGGCCTCGATCCATGTTCGGAAGGTCTCGGCCCGGCCGGGTTCACCGTGATAGTGCGGGCAGGCGCTTCCGGGGATGAGCCCGAGGCCGTCGCTGAGTGGAGCCAGGGGCCCGAACGAATCTGTCGACGAGGCCTCGAACCAGCAGTTGGCACCGGCACTGATTCCGGCCAGGATAGTGCCCCTTGACGCGGCGAGCGCCATGATGTCATCGACTCCGTGGTCACGCCACAGCGTCAGCAGGTTGGCGGTGGATCCGCCGCCGACGTAGATGAGGTCCATGTCCTGGAGCATCTTCGGGTCCTGGTAACCCCACGGGCTCTGTCCGAACAGTGAGAGCACGTGCGTTTCTGCCCGTCCGTCGAACGCGGCTTCGAAGCGGTGGATGTAATCGGGGTTGTCTCCTGAGGCGGTCGGGACGAAGCACACCCGGGGAAGCACCGAAGCTCCGCGACCACCTCGGCGGTGGTGAGCTTCTGTGCTGCGCTTG
Organism: Brevibacterium sp. BDJS002; assembly: GCF_028201555.1. Classification (NCBI taxonomy): domain Bacteria; kingdom Bacillati; phylum Actinomycetota; class Actinomycetes; order Micrococcales; family Brevibacteriaceae; genus Brevibacterium; species Brevibacterium sp. BDJS002. The sequence continues at coordinate 2,895,361 of NZ_CP116392.1, forward strand.
TCTCGAACGGTGGTCGCCAGCTCCAGGAGGTAGTCATCGATCGCTGATGTTCCGGATTCCGACATCGAGAACCCGCCACCACCGAGAGCGACGATCGTCGACTGGTTGAGGGCCGCATCCATCATCGTGTTGTGCGCCCCTGAGGTCGTCTGGCCTGCCATTGGTCTCGGGCTTTCCGTCTCGTTCGGCCAGCCTTCACCATTGCCACGACGGCGCCGACTCCGAAGAACAGGAAGCCGGTTGCGGCAACGATGAGCACCGCGATCTGGTTGCCGCTCACCCCGTAGGTCACCGCTGATATGAGCGTGAAGATGAACAGGAGCCCCATCCCGAGCCCCATCAGCAGCCCCACCCACAGTGTGAGCACGAACGTGGTCCGGGAATTGGGGTCCCTGCGCATCAGGATTCCGCCGAAGAGACAGGCACCGAAAAAGACCAGGCACACCAGCCCGATCAGGCGGAGAGCGCCGATGAACATACACAGCAGCGAGGCCGCCACGAACACGGACGAGACGATGATGAGTGTGGTTCCCTGCCGCCTCTCACGGCGTTGTGCTTCCGCGGCCAGGGCCAGTGCTTGGGCCTGCCACCAGGGGTTTTGATCACCTGAGGACATACTCACGGCACCCGGTGCGTCCACTTCTCGGTGCCGAACTTCTCATCAACCAAAGCCTGCGCCTTGTCCAGTTCGTCGGCAGTGAAGGTGTCGAAGTTTGCCCCATAACGGTCAGCAAAGGTGTTGGCCATGACGTCGATGATGTCCTTGCGGGCCTCACCGGTCTGGCTGCGGAGGGGGTCGACGCGCTTCTTGGCGCTCGATACTCCCTTATCGGAGATCTTCGCCTCGCCGATGCGCAGGACTTCGACCATCTTGTCGGCGTCGATGTCATAGCTCATGGTCGCGTGGTGGAGCAGAGTGCCATCACGCAGTCTCTTCTGTGCCGCACCGCCGATCTTGCCGCCGGTTGAGGAGATGTCGTTGATCGGTTTGTAGAAGGCTTCGACGCCGAGGCTCTTCAGTGCGGCTAGCACCCATTGGTCGAGGAAGACATAGGATTCCTCGTAGTCGAGGCCGGCGACCAGCGAGGGCGGTACGAACATCGAATAGGTGATGCAGTTCCCGCCTTCCATGAACATCGCTCCCCCGCCGGAGATGCGACGCACAACCTGCACGCCGTACTTCTCGACGCCTTCTGGGCGGAGTTCGTTGACATAGGACTGGAAGGCTCCGATGACGGTGGCGGTGTCGTCCCATTCCCAGAATCGCAGCGTGGGTTTGCGACGTCCCGCCGCAACCTCCTCCAACAACACCTGATCGAGGGCGACATTGACCTGTGTGGGCAGCACCTGACCGCGGATGACCTGCCAGTCGAAGTCGGTGAAGTTCGCAGCCGACCCCAGAGCACGGCGGACGACTGTCGCAATGTCGGAGTTGGAGAATCCGTGCATCGCCAGTTCGGAGCCGTAGCCGGCGAGCGCCGCGTCGAGTCGTTGCCGCAGGTTCGCGTTGTCGGCGGTGACGCTGGCGCCCACAAGCGCGGGGGCGAGATCGAAGTAGGCCTCTTCGGGTTCGAGGAAGAAGTCACCGGAGATCTTGAGCTCGGTGATGGTCTTCCCGTCGGTCTCCACATCAGCGACCACGAGCTTTCCGCCGATGACCTTGTACTCGGCGTGAAAACGCTGGGGTTCGTGTATGTCGTTCGTCATGATTCCAAACCTACTCTCGAGCTCGACTGCAAAGCTATGAACTTGCTCACTCGCCGGTCAGTGAGTTCCACAGGAACCGGTAGCTCAGGGCCCGGGTGAAGGCCGCCTGCTTGTTGTCCGATGCCGCCGAGTGTCCGCCTTCGGTGTCTTCGAAGAACCACACATCAGCGATGCCGCGATCCTGCATTCGGGCAGCCATCTTGCGTGCCTGGACTGGTCCCACACGATCATCAGACGTCGCTGTCCAGAACAGCACCGGCGGATAGTCCGTGCCGTCTTCGAGCAGATGGTAGGGCGAGAACTTCTGGATGAACGCCCAGTCCTCGGCCACATCTGGGTCACCGTATTCGGCCTTCCACGAATAGCCCGCGCTCAGTTTGGTGTAGCGGCGCATGTCCAGAAGAGGCACTCCGCACGAAATCGCACCGAAGAGCTCGGGATACTGGGTGAGCATGTTCCCCACCAGCAGTCCTCCGTTCGATCCGCCGGCGCAGGCCAAGCTCGACGGACTCGTCACTCCCCGATCGATGAGGTCTCGGGCAACCGCGGCGTAGTCCTCGTAGGCCCGCATCCGGTTCTCCCGCATCGCCGAGGTGTGCCACCCTGGCCCGTATTCCCCGCCGCCGCGGATGTTGGCGAGGACGTAGACCCCGCGTCGTTTTGCTGGAAGCGAGGCCTCGGTTCCTGTCGTGCGCTCCAACCAGCCGATGCCCATGACCGGGGAGTAGACCGGTGTTCGGCTGACTTCGAAACCGCCGTATCCGTCCAGCAGGGTCGGATTCTTCCCATCGAGTTCCAGGCCGCTGTCGCCGATCTGGAAGTAGGGGATCTTCGTTCCATCGTCGCTGGTGGCGAAGTGCTGTTCGACGCGGAACCCTTCGCCGGGAAACAGGGCTGGTGCCGACTTGATGACTTCTGGAGTGACGGAGCTGCTGGAGTTCTCGGTCTCGCCGGAAGACCCCAGGCTCCCGTACGACAGGGTTGTTGGGGTGAGGAAGCCCGTGCTCACCAGCCAATAGTCGTTTGCGGTCGCGTCATCATGTTTGTCGACGGCTCCGAGCCCGACCATGTGATTGGCTGGGACCCCGGGCAGTCGGGACGAGGAGAAGTTGTCGTTCGGGTCAAGCACGACCAGCTGCGACTGCACGTCTCTCAGCAGCTCGAGGACGAGGTAGTCCCGTGTCCATGTCCACGACTGCAGGGCGGTGTGCTCATCTGGGGTGAAGATGACGGTTGGGGAGATTCTCCCGGCCTTCACCTCGGCGATATCGGCAACAGCCAGACCTCCGGCCGCGACTGTGAGACCCTCATGATCCCACTGAGACTGGGGACGGAAGAGAACGAAATCTCGTTCGAACCCGACCTCCACATCGGTCGGGACATCCACGACGCTCAGCTTGTTCTCCCACGCCGAGGCGGTGGTTGAGATCGACCCGGGTTCGTCCCTGACATCGTCGAGGTCGATGAAGCTCATCCGCGTGTTGAAGAAGTCGATCGCGTCGATGGCGAACGCCCGGTCGGTGGAATCAGGATCTGCTGCTCCCACGTCGCTGCCGACGAAGATTGCGACATGGTCACGAGGCACCTCGGCGACGATCGGGGCATCTGCGATGGCCTGCCCACGTGTGAGAACTCGAGCCTGACGCGGATAGGACGAGGTGGTGAGAGAGTCCTCGCCGGTATCGGTAGCGACGATGATCGTGTCGTCGTCGAGCCAGGCGAAGCGAGTCTTCGCCGAGGGCAGGTCAAAGCCTCCGGCGACGAAGGACTTGGTCACCAGATCGAATTCGCGCACCCGGTGGGCGTCGCCACCATCGGGAGACAAAGAGACGAGCGCACGAGCGTTGTCCGAACGACGCACCGAGGCTCCGGCCCACACCCAGGGTGTGTCCTCTGCGATGCCGAGTGCGTCGATATCGATGAGAACTTCCCATTCCGAGGACTCGGAGACATAGCTGTCCCAGGTGGTCTGTCGCCACACGCCCTTGGGATTCGTGGAGTCGCGCCAGAAGTTGAAGTAGTGATCGCCGCGTTTGGCCACCATCGGGATCTTGCCCTCAGAGTCCAAAGCGGTCTGAATATCACCGGCGATGGAGTCGAAGAGATCATCATGGAAGCGGGCGAGGGTGGTCGTGTTCTGTTCCTTCACCCACGCGACCTGGTCCTCCCCGTGGATGTCTTCGAGCCACAGGTTCTCATCGTGGGGCATCGGGGCAGCATCATGCGGCTGGGTTGCCGCGGTGGAGTTCTCGTTCGTCTGGTCATCTGCCGAAGCTTCTGTGCGCATGCCACCATCCTAGTGATCGTTGAGCACCGCCGAGCTCGGGTGCCTGCACAGCAGGCGGTTCGGCTCAGAACGGTGGTCGGAACATGATCAGTCCCGGCTGACCGTTGGGTGCTTCGGGTCCGTGGCCGAGGTCGAAGAACCCGAGGCTTTCGTAGAGTCGGCGGGCGGGGCTGTCGATGTCGGTGGTCTGGAGCCAGCAGCTGTATCCGCTGATGCCGGCCAACCAGCCCTGCAACGTCGCTCGTCCGAGTCCGGACTGATGCAGGTGAGGGTCACGTGCCAACAGGTTGAGCGCGAACGACCATTCGATTGTCGCGGCGGCGTCCCCGAGGGTGGAACGGAGTTCATGCGCCCATTCGTGGTCCTGTTCGGCCCAGGACCAGAAATGACCGTAGGCGATTGATCTCAGGCGTCCCTCGGAATGTGTTGCTGCGACGAGAACCTGGCCGTTTCGGACCGAGAGATCGTAAAGGCTGCCGAACAGTGCGGCATGCTTCGGATCTTCGTTGAGGGGCGGCTCGGCTGCGGCAGCAGCGTAGAGTTCCTCGACCTCAGACGGAGGCGGGAGCACTCCCGGGATTCCGGCTGCCGAGCCTACGGGTTCCCAACTCTGGCCCAGTCCGCCTGGTACGCCCCACACGAGCTCAACGTCGAGCTCTGCGGGTGAGGTTCCGAGCACTTCACACTCGGCATGATCATCCATGCTCCCCACCCTAACGACGTCGGCAGTCGATCAGTTGAATTCAGGGAGAATTCTCTCCAGTGGGTTGAGCAGCTGGCGCCTGAGTCTGGCACCCGGTTCTGGTGTCTAGCTCAGGCGGCTGGCTCCGAAGACTGGCTGAGGACGTCATGCCGTGGAGGCGTAATCGGCGACCTGTCGCCCGAGGCACACTTCCACTGTGCTCGGGGGCTCCTCATAATGCTCCCAAACATCGACGTTCAGCGATTCAAACGGTTCTACAAGTCTCGGCGCTTTCACTTTTCGCAACGGTGGGATTCTCACAGAGAAGAGATTCGGCTCGCTGACCGGATCGGGGGCCTGTTCATCTGCGAGCTTGGAACGCGGACGTTCTCGAGAGTTCGCGTCGGGTTTTCCAATCGGTCGGGTGCCGATCCGGTAGCGATGTCCGGTGGGAGTTCGTACGACCAGTTCTTCTGCCGTGGCCTCGTGCCGCCATCCCGGCACCTCTTTGAGGAAGTTGCAGGCTGCGCAGAGACCTGAGGCGTTGTCCCAGTCGGTCCCTCCGCCGGCGGCATATGACTGTGCGTGGTCGGCATGTTTGATCTTGGCATCGCACCACGGTGAGCGGCAGACATCATCGCGGATGACCACCATGCGCCGGAGCAGACCGGAGAACTCACGCCGCTTCGAGTCCATCCGGACCAGTTGCCCGTCGGATGGTCGTGTGTACAGCCGGCGGATGAACGTCGCGGCTTCGTTGTCGGCGATGAAATCACGTGCGGTCTTCGCGGGGATCGGGCCGAAGCCGGGAAACCATGCCGGGGTGTCGCCTGGGGAGAAGAGGCTGCTCTCATTCATCACGACGTGAACTTCGGTGGGAATGGCCTCAGCGTTATCTTGCCCTGTGATTCTCTCGACCAGGAGATCGGCCATGATCTGGCTCTGAGATCTTCCTTCGGCCTGTCCTATTCCCACGATCGACTGCGCGGACTTCGCCAGGTTGGTATACGCCGCCACGGCCTGCGACAAGGGCAGGAGCGCCGTCAGATACGCCATGTTTCCTGGTGCTGGGCGCACGCTGACGGCACGCTCTTCCATGCATCTGTCGAGGTGCTCGACGGCAGCCTTCTGGTCGAGTTGCTGGGCAAGAGCTCGGACTTCATTGCCCAATCGACCGACGCCGACCTCGGAGAGACGATCGGACATCCGCTCATCGACTTGGTGTCTTTTGTCCCTGGGGAGCCAGTCGGTTTCCTTCGCGACGACGCGTGCTTTCTCTTCCGAAATGTTGCCGCTCTTCAACGAGGCATAGGTTTTGGGCAGGTCCATCAGCAGCGACCGAGAGAAGCCGAGCAGTTTGCTTCCACGGGCTCGAGACACCTTCCGCGCCAGTCCGATCTCGGCGCCCAGGCCTCTGCCCTGCTTGCGACTCGGCACTCCTTCTTCGGCTTCACGATTCCGACGATGCATGTCGAAGGTCAGGGTTTCTCTGGCCTGCGCTGCCGCGCTCACGGACACCAGTTCTTCCAGGGCAGTGATCCGATCGATCGCTTCATGCTCGGTCCGTGCCGGAGGCAGATCAGACAGCTTCTCGCGCCACCGATGAATCTCGGCGATCACATCTGAAACTGGTTCTGCATCCATAGGAACACGTTAGCGGTCGCCCCTGACACGAGAATTTCGTCGTCCATCATCCCAAGTCAAAGGTGGAATCGAGCGATGGGAGCCTCAGCCGAGCGCTTCGCCTGTGGTCTCTCGTGCGAGCAGAGCCATCAGCACCACTGCCACAACCACGAGCAGACCGGTGAGGATGAACGTCAGCGTCAGGCCGAGCACCGGCCACATGAACGCACCGAAGACCAGGGGTGCGATGCCGGTCGCGATTCGCGACGCCGCCGATGCCCAACCGAATCCCGATCCTCGCAGACGAGTCGGGTAGAGCTCCGAGACATAGGTGTAGAGGGTGGGAATCGCGATCTGCACAACGAAACCGAACCCGATGATGCTGGCTTTGGCGGCAAATGTCAGCTCCGAACCGGAAGCCTCGATGAACACTGCAGCAACGACGAGCAGGAGCGCGGAGACAATCGACGTGGTGCCGAGCACCCACTTCCGACCGACCCGTTCGACGATCAGTGCCGAGACGATTACACCGAGGATTCCCACCGCGGTCATCGAACCGGTGACCATGAATGCCGCCTGGTCCCCCATGCCCTGCTTCTTCAGGATCCCCGGCAACCATGTCAGTGCCGCGTAGTAGACCAGGAGAACGGAGACGAACAGGGACCACGAGACGAGAGTCGTCTTGGCCGAGTACTGCCATAGCTGCACCAGCTGGCCGGTGGCAGCGCGTAGCTGTGCATTGACGTTGGTGACCCTGCCGGGCTGGGACGGCGCATTCGAAGTTGCCTGGGACGCGGCTCCGGCCGTCGTCGCGGTCGCACCTTCGGCCGCAGTCGCACCTTCGGCCGTCTTGGGGACCTCATGGGTCCAGGTCGTCACCTCGGCGCCGGTGCGCTCAACGAGCCGGGCGATGATCGCATCGGCCTCTTTGTAGCGCCCGACAGAGGCAAGGTAGAGCGGCGATTCGGGAATTCCGAAACGCACGGCAACGGTCAGCAGCGCGGGCACGATCATGACGAGCATGATCAGGCGCCAATCCCCCACGCCCAGCAGCCATGCGGAGACGAAGGCGCACAGTGAAGCGCCGATGGGCCACCACCCGTCCATCGCGGTGAGGACTCGGCCCCGGTGCTTCTTGGGGGTGAATTCACCGACAAGGGCATAGTCGACCGGAATACAACCACCAAGCCCGAATCCGGCAAGGAATCGGAAGAGAATGAACCAACCGAACGCCGGAGAGAATGCTCCCGCGACGGTGAAAATTGAGAACACCAGCAGAGTGAGGGTGAATGCCTTCTTCCTGCCGATCACATCGGCGATGCCGCCCCAGATGAAGGCGCCCAGGGCCATGCCGATGAGGTTGGCAGTGGCGATCCAGGCGGCTTGGCCGACGCTCAGGCTCCAGTAGTCGCTGAGCAGCGGGATGAGGAACCCATTGAGGGCGACGTCCCAAGCGTCGAACATGAACCCCAAGCCGCCGATGATGAAGATGGCACCTTGGGTTCTCCATCGCCAGGGAAGGTTGGCGACGACTTCGGAAGCGGTCGGCGTTGTCGCCGAGGTTGCAGTAGACACGAGGCCACAATACCTCTTTAACTCATTTGTGAGTAAAATTGCCCGCGACCCGTCTGAACACTCCAAGCCGCCCGATGGGACACGTCTAGATGGAGTACGCCTATTGGACCAGGCAGGCCGAGCCCCAGGTCGAAACTCCAGAGACTGTCATGGCACATGCCTGAGACTGTCATGGCACACGAAGAGGGTCGGGTGCCGCGATCGAAATCGCAGCATCCGACCCTCTCAACGCGGGACGTTCTGAGCCGACCTGCCTGAGCAGCGCCTAAACCCCAGGCCTCAGGCCAGGCGAACCATCCAGTTGTTCTTGTCCTCGGTCCGACCGTACTGGATGTCGAGCAGCGTCTTGCGGAACTCCATGGTCTTCGCGCCCGGTTCGGTGCCGTGATCGATGGTGAAGTCATTGCTGACGACCCGACCGATCGGTGTGACGACCGCGGCGGTGCCACAGGCGAAGGCCTCGACGATGTCGCCGTTGGCAGCACCCTCGCGCCATTCGTCGATGGTGACCTTGCGCTCTTCGGGCTCGAGACCCAGCTGCGGGGCGAGGTCGAGCAGCGAACGGCGGGTCACACCGTCGAGGATCGAATCGCCGAGTTCCGGAGTGACCAGACGGCCGTCCTTGGTCACGAGCATGAGGTTCATGCCGCCGAGCTCGTCGATGTACTTGCCCTCTGCAGCGTCGGTGAACAGCACCTGCTGACACCCCTGAGCTGCGGCTTCGTTCTGCGCGGCCAGTGAGCTGGCGTAGTTTCCGCCGCACTTGGCGAATCCGGTGCCGCCGGCACCTGCACGGTTGAAGTTCTGCGACAGCCAGATCGAGACGGGCTCGATGCCGCCGGAGAAGTAGGGCCGGCCGGGCAGGAGATGACGTAGTAGTCCACTTCATGACTGGAGCGCACACCGAGGAAACGTTCGGTGGCGATCATGAACGGACGCAGGTAGAGGCTCGACTCGTCGGCCTCGGACTCGGGAGTCGGGACCCACTGCTGGTCGAGGGTGACCAGGGCCTTGAGCGACTCGATGAAGTCCTCTTCCGGCAGCTGCGGCAGTGCGAGCCGTTCGGCGGACTTGTTGATGCGAGCGGCATTCCGATCAGGACGGAAGGTCCAGACCGAACCGTCAGCGTGACGGTAGGCCTTGAGACCTTCGAAGATCTCCTGTGCGTAGTGGAACACGGCCGCCGCAGGATCGAGCTGCAACGGCGCGTATGGCTGCACCTGGTGTGCGTGCCAGCCATCGTCCAGGGTGTAGCGGACGTGCGCCATGTGGTCGGTGAAGTACAACCCGAATCCGGGGTCCTTCTTGATGTTCTCGCGCACCAGCTCGGGTTGCGGCTGGATGTTTTTGAGAACGGCAAACTTAGTCATAAGAACTCTTTTCTCATTTGTGATGAGTGACACTGTCAGGGTAGTCCATCACCCCGGTGCGCGTCGCACCGGGGTGATGATGATTCAGGCCGCAGCAGCGGGGTGAAACCAGACGGGAAGCTCAGCCCAGGCGAGCCGCGATCGCGTCGCCCACCTCGGCGGTGGAGCGCTTGGTTCCGTCCCGATCGGCCAGATCGGCTTCGACAGCTGTCTCGATCGACTTTGCGACGACGTCGAGGCCGAGGTGTGAAGCCATGAGCGCACCGGAGAGGATCGACGCGGTCGGGTCGGCGATCTGCTGCCCGGCGATGTCCGGCGCGGAGCCGTGGATCGGTTCGAACAGGCTCGGTGCCGTGCCTTCGACATTGAGATTGCCCGAGGCGGCCAGGCCGATGCCGCCGGTGACCGCGGCTGCGAGGTCGGTGAGGATGTCACCGAAGAGGTTGTCGGTGACGATCACGTCGTAGCGCGAGGGGTCGGTGACCATGTAGATCGTGCACGCATCGGTGTGTTCGTAGTTGAACGTCACCTCGGGGAATTCGGCGCCGACCTTCTCGACGACGCGACGCCACAGGTGACCGGCGTGGACCATGACGTTGTGCTTGTGCACGTAGGTGAGCTTCTTGTTTCGGGCCTGCGCACGCTCGAAGGCGTCGCGGACTGCCCGCTCCACGCCGTACCAGGTGTTGACCGAAACCTCGGTGGCGACCTCGTAGGGGGTGTCCGTGCGGACGGAGCCGCCCATGCCGGTGTATGACCCTTCGGTGCCCTCACGGACCACGACGAAGTCGATCTCACCCGGGTTCGCCAGCGGGCTGGTGACACCGGAGAAGAGCTTCGAGGGGCGCAGGTTGACTGCGTGGCTGAGACCGAAGCGCATCTTGAGGATCACACCGCGCTCGAGCACGCCCGAGGGCACGCTCGGATCGCCGCAGGCGCCGAAGAAGATGGCATCGTGCTTGCGCAGCGATTCCAGTTCGTCGTCGGTGATCGTCTCGCCGGTCTCGTGCCAGCGGCTGGCGCCGACATCGTAGTCTGTGAGATCGAGTTCGACCGGCTCTCCGGACACCTCGATCGCACGCTTGAGCACCTTGAGACCTTCGGGGACGACCTCGTTGCCGATTCCGTCGCCGGGCATGACCGCAATTGAAAACTTCATGGTTTCAGAGTAGAACTCATCTCACCATGCAACTAGGTCGTCCTACTATTCGGACACTACCGGGCGCTCGGAGTCGGCAAATCCCGTCATCCACAATTTCATGTCTCAAACTTCGTTCCCGACTACAATTCCGCGTCCCGAACGCCGAAGATGGGAGGAACAACCCCGAAGCAACAAACCCCAGAGAAAGTCGATCATTGACAGAGACGATCCGCAACGCCCGAGCCGCATCCCTCCCCGCCAAGCTCTCCCGCTCCTGGCTGCTGGTCAACGCCGCCAAAGAGGAGATCTTCACCGAGGCGCAGATCTCCGAATCGGATTCCGTCATCTTCGACCTTGAGGCCTCGGTCTCCGACGACAAGAAGATCACCGCCCGGGACAATGTCGTGCGTGCCCTGGAAGGCGGCATGTCCGCCTGGGTGCGCATCAACAAGATGGACTCGGAATTCTGGGATGACGACCTCGCCGCCATCGCCATGCTGCCCGGACTGCGCGGCGTGATGCTGCCGGAGACCGAACGCCCCGAACAGGTCTCCTATACCGCGATGCGTGCGAAGGCAGGACTGCCGGTCATCGCCCTGCTCGAATCTGCCATGGGCGTGGAGAACGCAACCAAGATCGCCGAGGCGCCCGGCACCTTCCGTCTGGCCTTCGGAACGAACGACTTCCGCAAGGACACCGGCTTCTCCGGTGATCCGATGGCACTGGCCTACGCTCGCTCGCGTCTGACCATCGCCTCGCGCATGGGCGGACTGCCCGGTGCGATCGACGGCCCATCAGCGGCGACCGCCAGCGATGAGCAGGTCCGCAATGACGCCGAGGTGACCCACATGATGGGCATGACCGGAAAGCTCGTGCTCAACGTCGATCAGGTCGTGACCCTCAACGAATCGATGAGCCCGAGCGAGGACGAGCGCGACTGGGCTCGACAGCTGCTCGAAGCCGCCGAGGGCGGATCCGAGATCACAGACGGTTCGTACCTCCCCCGTCTGGCACGCGCGAAGAAGATCGCGTCCCTGGCATCAACCTACGGTCTCTGGAACGCCTGAGTCCTCGCACGTGTCGGTCCGTCAGCCTTCGTGGATCCTCTGGTCGACCCTGCCTGCGATTCTCCTGGTCATCGCCTTCGGGCTGTGGCTGAGAGTCAATGTCTCCGGCCCCACGACGCTGGACCAGGATTGGCTCAGCCTCGTCGGGCTCGAATCCGACACCGTCCCGTACTGGGTGGCGGTCACCCTCGCCGAGATGGGTGGGGGCACGGGTGTCGTGATCTGCACGGGACTTCTGGGTGCGGTCTTCGTCCTCCTGCGACAGTTCCGTTCCGCTGGCGTCCTCGTGACCACCATGGTCTTGGGAGTCGCGCTGTCCGAGCTGCTCAAGGCCGTGGTGACCCGGGTCCGCCCCAGCGAGCAGCTCTACGATTCCCTGGGCTATTCGTACCCGTCGGGACATTCCATGGGTGCGGCCGCGCTTGCCCTCAGTCTCGCTTTCATAGCCTCTCGGGCGCATATGCTGCGTCTGGCCGAGGCGGGCGCGGTCGCCCCATTGGCGCTTCCGCCTGAGAGCACGAACGAGGTCAAGGCGGTTCCGACCGAGATCACTCCCCCACTCGAGCCTGTCGTCCTGCGGTTCCACTGGTCGATGCTCCTGGCCGCGGTCTGGATCCTGCTGATGATGTGGTCGCGGACCGCGCTGCAGGTGCACTGGCTCTCCGACACGATCGCAGGTGCCCTCATCGGCATCTCGGCCGCGGTGCTCGCCGATGAACTCTGGACCTGGGGGACGATGAGGGCCCGTTCACCTCGTCGTGAGAGGTGAACGGGCCCCGTTCGATCTGATGTGTCCGGTGGAGGTCAGTCCTCGCTCAGTGAGACTCCGCTGAAGGCTGAGGCGTTGACGGCTCCGGCCACGGCCTTGACGACTTCCTCGGACACCGCCGAGTCGACGGCGAGAACCGAGAGCGCATCGTTGTCGGTCGCAGAGGGTGAGACCTGCATGCCGGCGATGTTGATCTCGTTGGCACCCAGCGCCTGGCCCAGCTGCCCGATGATTCCGGGGCGATCTTCGTAGCGGAAGATGAGCAGGTTGTCGGTGAGTTCGATCTCGAGCTCGAAGCCGTTGACCTCGGTGAGCTTCTGCACGAGCTTCGGTCCGGTCACGGTGCCCGAGACAGAGATCCGCTGCCCTTCGCTCGTCGTCGCGGTCAGCCGCGTGACGTTGCGGAAGGATTCACAGTAGGGATCGGTGACGAGCTCGACGCCGATTCCGCGCTCCTCGGCCAACAGCGGTGCGTTGACGTAGGAGACCTGGTCGGACACGACGTCCTTGAACAGACCCTTGAGAGCGGAGAGCTTGAGGACGGACACGTCCTTGTCTGCGATCTCGCCGTTGACCTCGACCTTGAAGTGGGTGACCGAGGAGTTGGCCAGCGAGTTGACCACGCGGCCCAGACGTTCGGCCAGGGGAATGCCCGGGCGCACGTCCTCGTGGATGGCTCCACCGGCGACGTTGACAGCGTCGGGGACGAGTTCACCGGCCAGTGCCTTGCGCACGGACTTGGCGACGGCCACGCCGGCCTTCTCCTGCGCTTCAGCGGTCGATGCGCCGAGGTGGGGCGTGACGTTGACGGCGTCGAGGTCCATGAGCGCCGAGTGCTCAGGGGGTTCCGTGCTCCACACGTCGATGCCTGCACCGCCGACCTCACCTGCTGCGACCGCCTCGGCGAGGGCGTCCTCGTCGATGATGCCGCCGCGGGCGACGTTGATGAACCGGGCGCCGGACTTGGCGGCCTTGAATTCTTCGGTGCTGATCATGCCGATCGTCTCAGGCGTCTTGGGCATGTGGACGGTCACGAAGTCGGACACGGCCAGCAGTCCGGGCAGGTCGACGACCTCGACGCCCATCTGCGCGGCGCGTGCCTGCGTGATGTAGGGGTCGTAGCCGACCAGTCGCATGCCGAAGGCCTTGGCACGCTCGGCGACGAGGCCGCCGATGCGTCCGAGTCCGACGATGCCCAGAGTCTTCTCGTAGAGTTCCACGCCGGTGTACTTCGAGCGCTTCCATTCCCCCGCCTTGAGCGAGGTGTTGCCGGCGCCGAAGTAGCGTGCGGAGGCCAGAATGTGTGCCATGGTGAGCTCGGCCGCGGAGATGACGTTCGAGGTCGGAGCGTTGACGACCATGACGCCCGCCGAGGTGGCAGCTGGGACGTCGACATTGTCGAGTCCGACCCCGGCGCGGGCGATGACCTGGAGCTTCTTCGCCGCGGCGATCGCCTCGGCGTCGACCTGGGTCGCGGAGCGGACGAGGATCGCGTCGACATCGACGATGTCGTTGAGGAGCTGGGAGCGGTCAGCACCTTCGGTGTGACGGATCTCGAAGTCTCCTCCGAGGGCATCGATGGTTGCCGGTGACAGATTTTCGGCGATGAGCACGATGGGCTTGGGCACTGAGTTCCTCCTGTTGCGTCCGGGACGCGTCCATCTTATGAGACTTTGTGAATGCATTCACAAAGTCTCAAATTATGGGAAGTGAGTCTCGGCTCACTCAGGCGAGTGCCCCGGCCGAGTCACGCAGATGTCGACGTCAGAACCCGTTGGGCGAATACGGCATCCGGCCCAGGTTGAACATCGAGCTGGCGCGCACTGCGGCACCAGGCACGTTCTCGTCGATGCGTCCCGCGCGGCGAGGATCACCGGGTCGGCGCCGCCGAAGTAGAGGGACCCGAGTTCCGCGATGCCGAGACTCAGGTCTGCCGGGGTCGAATCAGGGGCGGTCTCGACGACGGCGTTCTCACCGTCTGAGGTGATCGTGTAGCGACCACCAGCCAAATCGAGGGAGTCGTCGATCTCGAGGACCAGTGTGCCCGGCACGTACCAGGGACGAGCCTCAAGGGCGGCCTTGACGTCGAGGATCCTGATCCAGATGTTGTCCTCAGTGGACACGGTCCGGACTCGGCGGGAGTCTGTGAGCAGCCACGGCAGCGGTGAGTCCTCGGCAGACTCTCCGAACGTCACCCTCGTCGTCAGGTCGATGGCGGCCAGGAATGACCACAGTGAGGCGTAGGCGGCATCGGTGACAGCGACGAAATCGATGAGTTCGATCGTCGGCGGATTCTTCGACCAGCCGGCGAACTTATAGGACACGTAGCCGTCGGCTTCGCCCTGTTCGTCGAAGTGCAGGGCGGCACGCACACCACGATCAGCCTCGCCGGTGTCCGTGTTCAGGTCTCCGGTGGCACGCTCGATGTAGGTCTGCTGGCGCTCCATGGCACCTGGGGAGGTGCGCATGAACTCTCCGTAGATCTTCGGTGCCAGCTCGCGCAGTTCGCTGGGCAGGCACATCTCGACCCGACGGTCGGGTTCGTGGACCATCTTGAACCCCGGTGAGGTGTCGACCTCGATCGAGTGTGCCCAGGTGGCTACGCCGAATCCGAAGCGGGAGTAGATTCCACCTTCGGTCGCCGTGAGTGCGGCGAATGGGTATCCGGCTGCCTTCGCCTCGGCGAGGTCGGTCGTCATCAGCGACCTCAGCAGCCCCCGCCTGCGATGGGTGGGCCGCACCGTCACCCAGGTGATCAGGTGGCCGGGCACCAGACGCCCGCCTCCCACGTTGACCAGCTTCTCGAACCACGCGAAGGTCGCCACGGGGACGCTGGCGTCGAGGGCGTGCTCGTATTCCTGCTTCGCGTAGACGGCGGTGAGGTTCCGCCCGTCGGCGATGGCTCGCTCGACGCGATTCTTCAGCGCATCATCGGTCGACCGAGCGTCATGGAATCCCACGCTCGTCGACGCGAAATACCCCTGTGTGCGCTCATCGGGGGCTCCGGTCGACTCGTCGAAGGCTGGCTTGAAGTTTTCGAATCTGTAGTTCGTCACGATCCCAAGAGTAATTCACATCACCGCCGATGCGACTCATGCACGAGCGGAAATCGTCACCTCCCGACGGGAGCCGACACGACGATGCCCCGGAGGCCGAGCAGGCTTCCGGGGCATCGAGGTAAGACGATCAGCGAGCGGCAGTGCCCTCGGTGTAGTCGTCATCGGAGTCCTTGAGCCATGCGAACATCTTGCGCAGTTCGCGGCCGGTGGTCTCGATCGGGTGCGTCTCTTCCTTCGAACGCAGTTCCTTGAACTCGGCCGCACCGTTCTTCTGGTCGTTCATGAAGCGCTCGGCGAACTTGCCGTTCTGGATGTCGGCGAGGACGGCTTCCATGTTCTTCTTCACGTCAGGGGTGATGACGCGAGGACCGGAGACGTAGTCGCCGTACTCAGCGGTGTCGGAGATCGACCAACGCTGCTTAGCGATTCCGCCCTCGACCATGAGGTCGACGATGAGCTTGAGCTCGTGGAGAACCTCGAAGTAGGCAATCTCCGGCTGGTAACCGGCCTCGGTGAGGACCTCGAAGCCGTACTGCACGAGGTGGGAGGTGCCACCGCAGAGGACGGTCTGCTCGCCGAAGAGATCCGACTCGGTCTCCTCGGTGAAGGTGGTCTTGATGCCGCCGGCGCGCAGTCCGCCGATTCCCTTGGCGTAGGAGAGGACGAGGTCCCAGGCCTTGCCGGAGGCGTCTGCTTCGACGGCGACGAGCACGGGGACGCCGCGACCGTCGACGTATTCGCGACGCACGACGTGGCCCGGTCCCTTGGGAGCGACCATGATGACGTCGACGCCCTCGGGAGGCTGGATGTAGTCGAAGCGGATGTTGAAGCCGTGAGCGAAGAGCAGCGCATTGCCGGGCTTGAGGTTCGGTGCGATCTCAGCGTTGTAGATCTCGGCCTGGACCTGGTCCGGGGCGAGGATCACGACGAGGTCGGCCCACTCGGAGACCTCGGCCGGGGTGCCGACTTCGAGGCCTTCTGCTGCAGCCTTGTCGCGGCTGGCGGAGCCTTCCTTGAGGCCGATGCGGACCTCGGCGCCGGAATCGCGCAGGCTCAGTGCGTGTGCGTGTCCCTGGCTGCCGTAGCCGACGACGGCAACCTTCGTGCCCTGGATGACGGACAGGTCTGCATTGTCGTCGTAATAGCGTTCTGCTGCCATAGTTCTCTTGCTCCTTCAGAGGTTTGGGGTACTCCCCCATTGTTTCACAGTTCGGTACTGCTGTTCACTTATTGAGATGGTTGACGTTCCACGAAGTGGAACGAGAAGTCCTCAGCTGCGCTGGGTTGAGGTGCGCAGTATCGCCAGGCTTCAGCTGCGCAGGGCGCGGTCGGTGATCGACTTCGAGCCGCGGCCGATGGCCACGGTGCCCGATTGGACGATTTCCTTGATCCCGAATGGCTCGAGGACATCGCGCAGGGCCTCGACCTTGCCCAGCTCGCCGGTGGCCTCGACGCTGACGGAATCGGGTCCCACGTCGACGATCTTGGCCCGGAACATCTCCACTGCCGCCGCAACCTGTGGGCGGGTGGTGGCGTTGGCCTTGACCTTGTAGATGATGTGGGCCCGGCGCACCGAGGTGGCCGGTTCGAGTTCGACGATCTTGATGACGTTGACGAGCTTGTTCAGCTGCTTGGTCACCTGCTCCAGCGGCACGTCCTTGACGTCGACGACGACCGTGATGCGCGAGAGCTCATCGTGTTCGGTGACGCCGACGGCGAGGCTGTGGATGTTGAAGCCGCGGCGGGCGATGAGGCCGGTGAAGCGGGTCAGCACGCCCGGCTTGTTCTCGACCAGGACTGAGAGTGTGTGCCGGTTGTTCATTCCAGGCCTCCTTCGATCTGTGCCACGGAGCGAACCGTGCCGTCTTCTTCGGTACCGGCGTCTGCGATCTGGTTCTCGGCCTGCTCGTCGCCTTCGCCGTCGAACTCGGGGCGAATGCCGCGGGCGTATTCGATCTCATCGTTGGACACACCGGCGGCGACCATCGGCCACACCATGGCATCCGGCGGGACCGTGAAGTCCAGAACGACGGGACGATCGTTGGTCTCCAGCGCCGTCTTGATCGCAGCATCGACATCGTCGTTGCTGTTCACGCGCAGGGCCAGGCAGCCGTAGGCTTCGGCGAGTTTGACGAAGTCGGGGATCCGGATCGTCTCGTGCCCGGTATTGAGATCGGTGTTGGAGTATCGCCCGTCATAGAACAGGGTCTGCCACTGGCGAACCATGCCCAGGGACGAGTTGTTGATGATCGCAACCTTGATCGGGATGTCATTGAGCGCGCAGGTCGCGAGCTCCTGGTTGGTCATCTGGAAGCATCCGTCTCCGTCGATGGCCCACACGACACGGTCGGGTTCGGCGACCTTCGCGCCCATCGCGGCAGGCACCGAGTAGCCCATGGTGCCCAGGCCACCGGAGTTCAACCAGGACTTGGGGCGTTCGAACTCGACGAACTGGGCGGCCCACATCTGGTGCTGGCCCACACCGGCGGCGTAGACAGCCTCGGGTCCGGTCAGCGCCGAGATCCGCGAGATCACATACTGGGGATCGCAGAGTTCGTCCTGCGTGGAGTAGCCCAGTGGGTAGGTCGTCTTGAGACGGTTGAGGAAGCGCCACCAGGGTTCGCGCTGACGCTCGAGTGCCTTGGGGAACTTGCTTCGCAGTTCGCTGAGCATCTCGGCCAGCACCTCGCGAGCGTCTCCGACGATGGCGACCTCGACGTCACGGTTCTTCCCGATCTCCGCCGGGTCGATGTCGGCGTGGATGACCTGCGCGTTCGGGGCGAAGGAGTCGAGGTTGCCGGTGACCCGGTCATCGAATCTGGCACCGATGGTGATGAGGAGGTCGGCCTTCTGGAAGGCGGTCACGGCGGGCACGCTGCCGTGCATACCCGGCATTCCGAGGTGGAGCTGGTGCGAGTCGGGGAACGCGCCACGGGCCATCAGGGTGGTGGCCACGGGAATGTTGGTCGCTTCGGCGAGTTTGAGCAGTTCCTTGTCGGCCTGCGAACGGATGACTCCGCCACCGATGTAGAACACGGGGCGCTGAGCTTCCGAGATGAGCCTCACGGCCTCGCGAATCTGCTTCGCGTGCGGCTTGAGGATAGGACGGTAGCCGGGCAGCTGCGGCTCTCCGGGCCAGACGAAGGGGGCGGTGCCCGTCTGTGCGTCCTTGGTGACGTCGACGAGGACCGGGCCGGGCCGGCCGGTGGTCGCGATGTGGTGGGCGTTGAGGATCGCCGATGGGATGTCCTCGGCCTTGGTGACGAGGAAGCTGTGCTTGGTCACCGGCATCGTCATTCCCACGATATCGGCTTCCTGGAAGGCGTCGGTGCCCAGCAGCTTCGAGCTCTGCTGGCCGGTGATGGCCAGGACGGGCACGGAGTCCATGTGGGCGTCGGCGAGCGCCGTGATGAGGTTGGTCGCTCCTGGACCCGAGGTCGCGATGCACACGCCCAGCTTGCCCGAGGCCGCAGCATAGCCTTCGGCCGCGTGTCCGGCGCCCTGTTCATGGCGAACGAGGATGTGGCGGATCTTGTCGGTCTCGAACAGTGGGTCATACGTCGGAAGGATGGTGCCGCCGGGAAGGCCGAAGACCGTCTCTACCTCGAGGAGCTCGAGGCTGCGGACGATTGCCTGCGCTCCGGTGAGGACCTCTGGGGTCGAGTTGCGTCGAATGCTTGACGGGGTCGCGGTGACCGGGGCTGCGCTGGGCGCGGTGCCAGTTCCCGCTGACTGGGCCGAGGGCGTGGCTGCCATCGTTTCGTATCCTTCCTAGTGATCCATCTTGTCTCCGCATGAAAAAAGCCCCTCCGGTTTCGGTAGGGGCGCGCGGAACATGTCGTGTTGACAGGCTACGGAAGATCCGCGCGCTGGGTAATAACGACGACAAGAAGGTGAGTCATGGCTCAATAGTTCACCTCCGGCGACAAAGGTGTCAAACGTCGCAATGGATCGTCTCGCAGAATGGGACTGCGTTCGACTGAAGAGTGAGACTCCGCAAACGCACCCGCGGTTGCAGCCTGAGCCCGGGGAAGAAGGAAAGCCCGATTGTGCGAACCATAGACTCCGACACGCGCTCCGACTAGGCTCTTGAAGGTGCGTCCCCTCTTACGTTTCTGGCCCGATCTGCGCTCTCGCATCGGCGTGTACATCGCTGTACTCGCGCTCACGCTCCTGGCCAACGGCATCCAGCTGATCATCCCCCTGATCACCGGTCACATCATCGACGGCCCCATCGCCCACCGCGATCTGTCCGGGCTGTGGCTGCCCGTGCTCGGGGTCCTTCTCATCGGCATCGCCGAGGCGGTGGCACTGTGGGCACGGCGCATGCTCGTTGCCCCGGTCGTCGCCCAATGGGAGATCACCTGGCGTTCACGTCTCTTCGACCGACTGCAGTACACCTCGGTGGCTATCCACGACTCTTGGGAGTCCGGGCAGCTGCTCTCGCGCGCGATCAATGACCTGTCCCAGCTGCGCCGGTTCTTCGCCTTCGGAATCCCCTTCCTCGTGACCACTCCGCTGATCATCATCATCGGCACCATCATCCTGACCTTCCTCCAACCGGTCTTCGGCCTCATCATGCTGATCATGGCCGTACCGACGATTGCGACTGTGACGGTCTTCGAGAAGAGGTACCGCGAGGCCTCCCGGCGCTCCCAAGACACGGTCGGTGAGATCACCACCGAGGTCGAGGAGTCGATTCAGGGGATCCGGATCCTCAAGTCCTTCGGCCGCTCGCCCTGGGCCGCACAGCGCTTCTCCCTGCTGTCGCGGAAGTTCCAGGGTCTCGAGGTGCGCAAGGCCAAGCTCGACTCCTGGTTCTGGAGCGTGCTCATCCTCCTGCCCACACTTGCCCAGGCAGCCATCGTCGCCGTCGGCACGTGGGGCGTCGTGCAGGGGTGGACGACGATCGGCACCGTCGTCGCAGGTGTGACCATCTCCATGGTGATGCGGATGCCCATCGAGATGCTCGGCTTCCTCCTCGCCGATGCCCTCATGGCCCTGACCGCCGCGGCCAGATACTGGGAAGTCATCGACATCAGACACGACATCACCGACACTGACGGCAAGATCGCCGATGCTCCCGATGTGCGTCGCTATCAGGGTGAGCTGGATTTCGAGGATGTCGACTTCCATTTCGCCGACACGGACCGTGAGACTCTGAAGAACCTCAATCTCCACATTGCTCCGGGCCAGACCCTGGCCATCGTCGGTGCCACGGGCTCGGGCAAGACGACGCTGGCTTCTCTCGTCCCGCGGCTGCAGGACGTCACCGGCGGATCGGTGCGGATCGATGGCACCGACATTCGCGATCTGCCCGTCAATGAGGTCCGCAACCTCGTGTCCGTGTCCTTCGAAGACCCCATCCTGTTCTCCACCTCGGTGGCCGAGAACGTGAGTATGGGTGCGCCCGGGGTCGATGATGCCGCCATCTGGCAGGCCCTGGAGATCACGGCCGCGAAGGACTTCGTCGAACGGCTGCCGGAGGGCTTGGACACCCAGGTCGGTGAGCAGGGCCTGTCCCTGTCCGGTGGGCAGCGACAGCGGCTGGCGCTGGCCCGCGCTGTGATCGGCGCACCTCGGATCCTCGTCCTCGATGACCCCTTGTCCGCCGTCGACGTCGACACGGAGGATCGGGTGCAACGGTCACTGCGGGAGATACTGCCCGATTCGACGACGCTGATCATCGCCCACCGCCCGTCCACCTCGGCGCTGGCCGATGCGGTTGCCGTCCTCGACGAAGGACGCATCGTCGCACTGGGCACCCACGATGAGCTGCTGGGATCCTCCCCGCTGTATCGCGAACTCATGGGCGCGTCTGCGACGAGCGAGCACTCGACGTCCCAGCACTCGACTGAGGGAGGTGGCCGATGAGCATTCCCCGTCTCAATGAGGACGAGGTCGAGCAGCTTCCCCCGGACATCGCGAAGAAGGCCCGCAGGCTGCTGCTCTCCCTGGTCCGTCCCCATCTGCCGATGGCGATCTTCCTGCTCGTCATCGTCGTGCTCACGGCACTCTTCCTCGTCATCGGTCCGATCTTCATCGCCGATGCCCTCGACAATGGTGTGCCGAAGGCGGTCGAAGGCGATCCGGGGCCGCTGATTCGGGCAGTGTCGGCCTTCGTCATCTCAGCGATCGCCTCGGCCGTGCTCGCCTTCGCCTCGACGAGGCTGGTCGGCATCACTGCACAAAAGGTCGTCTACAGTCTGCGCGAACGGCTGTTCACACACATCCAACGCCTCGATCTGGGCTATCACGAACGCTCGACTTCTGGCCGGCTGGTGTCGCGACAGACCTCGGACATGGAGTCGGTGCAGCAGTTCCTCACCTACTCCCTCTTCGACACGGCGCTGGCGCTGTTCGAGATGACGTTCATCGCCGTGACGCTCATCGTCCTCGACGTGCCCCTGGCCGTCGTGGTCTTCCTCGGATTCATCCCGCTCTTCTTCATCACGAAGTCCGCGCACACCTCGCAGCGCAGCGCTTATCGCCGGACGCGGACCTCGATCGCGAAGGTCATCGTCCACTTCGTCGAGACCATGGGCGGGATCCGAGCGGTGCAGGCCTACCGCCGGCAGCCCGACCGCCGCGGCACGCTCAAGGACGAGGACACCCAGTACCGCGATGCCAACACCGATGCTCTACGCGGAGTCGCCTGGTTCGCTGGCTGGACGCGGCTGGTCGGCAACGTCACCCAGACCGTGATCATCATCGTCGGTGCCTGGCTCGTCATCGAGGGATGGACTCAGATCGGTGTGCTCGCCGCGTTCATCCTCTATCTGCGTCGCTTCTACGGTCCGCTCGATGAACTGGTTCAGTCCTTCAACCTCTACCAGTCCGCCTCGGCGGCGCTGGAGAAGATGGCCGCCGTCCTCGACACCGACCCCGAGGTGGTCGCACCAACGAGCCCCAAGTCGCTGCCCGCGCACAGGTCCGACCAGACCTCAGGCACCACCTCGGCGACGGAGGATCTGCCTGCCAAGCCCAGCGGCCGCTCGATCGACCTCAATCATGTCCGCTTCTCCTACGGTGACGGCCCCGATGTCCTCCCCCGATTCGACCTGCGCATCCCCGCAGGCCAGATCGTGGCGCTCGTGGGTGCCACCGGCGCGGGCAAATCGACCCTGGTCAAACTGGTCACCCGGTTCTACGATCCCAGCGAAGGTCGCATCACCATCGACGAGGTGGACCTGCGTGATCTCGACGATGCCGAGCTGCGTCAGAGCGTGGTCATGGTCACCCAGGAGTCATTCCTGTTCGCGGGCACGATCGCCGACAATATTCGCATCGGCAATCCCGACGCTGGTGATGACGACGTCGTCGCCGCGGCCACAGCCGTCGGCTTGGACCCCTACATCCGGAGACTGCCCGCGGGCTATGAGACCGATGTGAAGAAGCGCGGCGGTCGGCTGAGTTCGGGACAGCGTCAGCTCGTGTCGTTTGCCCGCGTATTTCTGGCCGATCCGGACATCGTCGTCCTCGACGAGGCGACCGCCCATCTCGACATCCCGTCCGAACGCCTGGTCCAGAAGGCACTGGCGACGGTGCTCGAGGGGCGCACCGCGATCATCATCGCCCACCGGCTCTCAACCGTAGAGATCGCCGACCGCGTTCTCGTCATGGACTCCGGTCGGATCATCGAGGACGGCACGCCGGATGAGCTGATCTCAGGGGCGGGCAAGTTCGCGCAGCTGCACAAGGCGTGGCGGGACTCGTTGGTGTAGGGCGTGGGCTGACGGGAAGTTGGCACTGTGTGTCTTGACTTCTGGTGTCCGGACTTCCTACTCTCATGACAACACAAGTTGTCGATTAACAGTTGCCGTTGACCCACCGGGAGGGTTCCTATGACCTCAGGCCAGAAGTGACCGTACGCGCCTGACGACGAAGTCAATGTCTGTGACGCCCATGCCGATGACGCCGACAGCCGTGAGACGGGGCCTGCTCCGACGGGACTGAGCGCACGGATTGATACCGCGTTCGAACATTCCGCAGGCATCGACTCCATGCCGCTGGCCGATGCGCGGGAACGACAGGTGATCCTCCGAGCGATAGCTATCGCCTACTCTCTGACCCAATGCACCGGCCTCATCGCTGGCCTGCTGCTGGCTGCATCCGGCCTGTGGTGGGCAGCACTTGCATTGGCTCTGGCGGTGTTGATCCCGGACTTGATAGCGAGGCGCTACGCCCGTAAGCGCGGTGTCGATCTCTACTGGCAATCTGGGGCCGCACGCAATGAGACTTCAGTGCGGGGTCTCATTCTCAGCACTCTGCTCATCATGGGGGTCGGTGGCCTCCTCACGTTCAATGCGACCTACGGCCACCCCCTGCTGACCTGGTCGTGGCACGTCAATTTTCCTGCTTCTGCTGGTACCGCAGTCACAATGTTCGTCGGCGCGTTGTGCGGAGGAACGATCGGGTGGTTTCTCCGGCGCAGACGGTATCGGGCAAAGCTGGAGGCATCAGCTGAGCGAGCGGCTGACACAGAGGAGCACCAAACAACCGAGTATCGTTGACCCGTGACGAATACCGATCTCGAACGCGCGCAGACCCTGATCACCTCGATTCCCGACTACCCTCAGCCGGGGGTGAACTTTCGCGATATCTCACCACTCATCGCTGACGGTCCTGCACTGCGTGCCGTCACCGAGGCGCTCATCGCACCTTTCGAGGGACAGTTCGACATCGTCGGTGGCCTGGAAGCTCGCGGCTTCCTCTTCGCCGGAACGATCGCGGCGATGACCGGAGTCGGAATTCTGCCCATCCGCAAGGCCGGCAAACTCCCCCGCCCAGCCGCAGCCGTGTCCTATTCACTCGAATACGGCACCGCGACGATCGAGGGTCCTGATGTGCTCAAGGAAGGCGAGCGCGTCCTCCTCGTCGATGACATCCTGGCCACGGGCGGGACCCTGTCTGCTGCTCAGGCTCTCGTGAAGGAACTTGGCGCCGAGGTGGTCGGCTCAGCCGTGGTCCTCGAGCTCACAGCCCTCGGCGGTCGGTCTCTGACCGGAGAGGTGCACACCGTCTTCGCCGACTGATGGGCGGCAGCCGTCCGCGAAAGCCCCGTCGGAGCATCCACCGCACCTCCCAACATCGACACCGCCGTTCATGGACATGTGTCGTAGCTGTCTCGCAGCTGCGTCTGAGCCTTGATCGCCTCAGTGGTCATAAACTGGCTCGGCTCTTTCTCCTTTGCGCTGTCATGTGCATAGTCGCAGCTGCCGACACTGATATGGCCGCCGGTCAGTAGGTTCCCATCCGTCGACCTGGACGAACCGACGCTCCAGTTGAAAGACCAGGGAGCCGAAGTACCTGAGTCGGCCCGATCAATGATGTCCTCGAGACGACCCACAACGTCGGGCCCTGAATCAACGGTTACGGTTAGGTTCGTCAGGTGGTCGCCGTCAATCTCAATCCGTTGCATGACCTTTTCGAGGTCGGTGCCCACCGCCGATTCCAGTTTGTCCTGCGCCTGCACTGAATAGGGGAATGTCACTGACCACTGGGCATCGTTGCCTCGGTCCAGACGCAACTGAATCTCTTCGGAACCGAATTGGTCCCGGACCGCTGTGATCACGTCGAACGGACTCCCGGACGCACTATCGATTTCAAGGATGTCCTCGCTGTACCTGTCATCCCATGAATCGAACCAGGTCACCCCTCCCACGCCCAGAGCTGAGGTGAGCGCGCGGAGGCGGGATGGCAGATGTTTCAGAGACTCGACGGCAGTCTCTGTCCGAAGGGCGATGGTGAGTCCCGACTGTTTCACCGTCAGTCCACGGTCGAAGTTGTCGAACTCAGATCCGATTTCATCGTTGAGGGTGGACGCCACATGGATTGCCTTCTCGTCAGTTGCTCCGTCGGCCATGATGGCGACGTAGGTGAGTCTCTGTACTGAATTGTCTTTCCTGTAGTAGGTCGCAACCGTCTCCACTCCTGGCAACGCGGATAGCACGTCCCCGATTTCGTCTGCCCGCGAACTGAGATCTGGACTTGGATTGGGATCTGGACTTCTTTCACATCCAGACAGTCCGAAGATCATCACCATGACAGCAATCATGGCGAGGGTGACTCTGCGGACGGGAACCCTGGCTTCGAACATGTCTCCAACGTAGTGAAGGACTTCAGACAGGGAGTGCCAGCAGTGTTCCAGTCCCGTTACGCGCCGGTGGCGCGCGGCACCGAATTCCGCATGACATCGTGTCGATCACACCTGGGAATACTGTTCTTCCGTCGTGACGTTATAGGCTCGCACAGGTACCGTCACCACGGTGCCCGATTGCAGCACGACAGACCACCAATCCGTGACGAAAGGCGGCACCTTGACGGTTCCCACACTCACACTCAATGACGGCAAGACCATTCCCCAGCTGGGCTTCGGCGTCTTCAAGGTCGATCCCGAGGAGACCGAGCGCATCGTCACCGACGCCCTCGAGGTCGGCTACCGCCACATCGACACGGCCGCCGTCTACGGCAATGAAGAGGGCGTGGGCCGCGCCATTGCGAAGTCCGGAATTGCCCGCGATGAGCTCTTCGTGACCACCAAACTGTGGAACGACCGGCACGGTGCCGACGAGTCGAAGCGTGCCCTGGGCGAGAGCTTGGAGAAGCTGGGCCTCGACCACGTGGACCTCTACCTCATCCACTGGCCGGCACCGGAGAACAACAATTCGGTCGAGACCTGGGAGGCCTTCCCCTCCTACCGCGATCAGGGTCTGACGACGTCGATCGGTGTCTCGAACTTCGATCACCGCTACCTGCCCCAGATCCTCGATACCGGAATCATCCCGGCCGTCGACCAGATCGAATGCCACCCGCAGTTCCAGCAGATCGAGACCCGTCCGCTGCTGACCGAGCACGACATCAAGGTCGAGGCTTGGGGACCGCTGGGACAGGGCAAGGTCGACTATGCCGACACCGTGATCGGCGAGATCGCTTCCGCCCACGGCAAGTCCTGGGCCCAGACCATCATTCGCTGGCACCTGCAGCGCGGGCATGTCGTCTTCCCGAAGTCGAACAACCGCGACCGCATGGCCCAGAACTTCGATGTCTTCGACTTCGAACTCACCACCGCCGAGGTGGCGGCCATCGATGGCCTGGAAAACGGCGGTCGCGTGTCCGGTGATCCCGCCGAGGTGAACTGAGGTTCTGACGTCAGCTGAGGTTTGTGATCTGAACCGAGGTTGAACGTCCAAAGGCCCGCTTGGAGCTTCATCGCTCCAGGCGGGCCTTTTCAGTGTCTTCCAGCAGTACTTTTTGCCATCTCCCATCTGGCCTTGGACGTCAGGTGAGCAGACGAACCGGCTCCCCCGCCATCCACGCGGCGATGTTCTCGACAGTCTGGGTGAAGAAGATCCGATACGTGTCTTCGGTGACATAACCCAGGTGCGGAGTCAGCACGGTCCGCGGAGTGCTGCGCAGAGCATGATCATGTGGCAACGGCTCAAGGTCATACACGTCGATCCCCGCGCCGCGAATGCGACCTGCAGCCAATGCGTCCTGCAGTGCTTCCATATCGACGAGGCCCGCCCGAGAGGTGTTGATGAAGATGCTGTTCGGCTTCATCCGTGACAGTTCCTTCGCAGCGACGAGCAGTCGGCTGCGTTCGCTGAGTTTGTAGTGCACGGTCACGACGTCAGCGGTTGAGAAGAGTTCCTCTTTGCTCACTGCGTGTGCCCCGACATCGGCTGCCCGCTCCTCGTCGAGGTTCTGGCTCCAGGCCACGACGTCCATGCCGAAGGCGGCCCCGACTCTAGCGACCTGGGTGCCGAGTCTGCCGAGTCCGATGATCCCGAGTCGGTGCCCGAAGAGGTCACCGCCGACGGTGGACTGCCAGCCGCCGGAGTGCATCGCGGCATCTTCGGTGGGGATGCTGCGCAGCACCGAGAGAATGAGTCCCCAGGTCAGCTCCGGGGTCGCCGAGGTGGTGGATTCGGTCCCGCAGACTGTGATCCCCTGGGCTCGTGCCGCATCCAGATCGATTGATGCGTTGACTCGTCCCGTGGTCACGAGGAGTTTGAGATCGCGCAACTGGGCCAGTCGCTCGGCAGAGAAGAGGGTGCGTTCACGCATGGCGACGACAACCTCGGCGCCGTCCACCGTCTGCACCAGATCCTCGGTGTCGCGGATCGGGCGGGAGACGAATTCGACCTCGGCCCCAAGCTCCTGCCAGTTGGCAAAGTCTGCCGCCACATTCTGGTAGTCGTCGAGCACAACGATGTGCATGCCTGTCCTTCCTCTGATGTCGCGGGGTATCAGTGAGATATTCGCCGAGGCGGTGCGAACGTTGGTCCGCACCGCCTCGGCGATGGATCACTCCCCCACACTGCGGTGGGGAGGCTAGCCGATGATCAGCTCATCGGCTGGAAGCTGCTCAGAAGCAGACGGCTCCGGTCGATGCCGACTGGACGAGCTTGGCGTACTTGCCGAGCACACCGGTGAGGCGGTGGTTCTCGGGGATCGTCCAGGTCTTGCGACGCTCTTCGAGCACCGACTCGTCAACATGCAGGTCGATGGACCGTGCCGCGATGTCGACGGTGATCTTGTCGCCGTCCTCGACGAGTGCGATCGGTCCGCCGTCGACGGCCTCGGGCGCCACGTGACCGATGCACAGTCCCGTCGATCCGCCGGAGAAGCGTCCGTCGGTGATGAGCAGGACGTCCTTGCCGATTCCCGCGCCCTTGATCGCACCGGTGATGGCGAGCATCTCGCGCATACCGGGTCCGCCCTTGGGTCCTTCGTAGCGGATGACGACGACATCGCCCTTCTTCAGCTCACCGTTGAGGACGGCATCCATGGCCGGCTTCTCCTGGTTGAACACGCGAGCGGTGCCTTCGAAGACGTCGGCATCGAAGCCGGCGGACTTCACGACTGCACCTTCGGGAGCCAACGAGCCCTTGAGCACGGTGAGGCCGCCGGTGGCGTGAATCGGGTTGTTGAGCGCGCGCAGGATCTTGCCGTCGGGGTCCGGCGGGTTGATCGTCTCGAGGTTCTCCGCCACGGTCTTTCCCGTCACGGTCATGCAGTCGCCGTTGAGCATTCCGTTGTCGAGCAGAGCCTTCATGATCACCGGCACGCCGCCGATCTTGAACACATCGTTCATCACGTACTGGCCGAAGGGTTTGACGTTGCCCAGGTGCGGGACCTTGTCGCCGATGCGGTTGAAGTCATCGAGGGCGAGTTCGACTCCGGCCTCGTGGGCGATGGCCAACAGGTGGAGGACGGCGTTGGTCGAGCCGCCGAAGGCCATGACCACGGCGATCGCGTTGTGCAGCGATTCCTTCGTGATGATGTCCTTCGTCGTGATGCCCTGGCGGAGCAGGTTGACGACGGCGTCACCGGACTTGCGCGCGAACATCGTGCGGTCGCGGTGGATGGCCGGTGGCGCGGCCGATCCCGGCAGGGACATGCCCATCGCCTCGGCTGCCGAGGCCATGGTGTTGGCGGTGTACATGCCGCCACAGGCGCCTTCACCTGGGCAGACAGCGCGCTCGATGGCGTCGACGTCCTTCTGGGTGATAGTTCCGGCACGGCAGGCGCCGACGGCTTCGAAGGCGTCGATGAGGGTGACTTCCTTCTCGGATCCGTCGGACATCTTCGCGGTGCCCGGCATGATCGAGCCGTTGTAGAGGAAGACGCTGGAGAGGCCGAGACGGGCCGATGCCATGAGCATGCCCGGGATCGACTTGTCGCAGCCGGCCATGAGGACCGATCCGTCGAGTCGTTCGGCGCTCATCACGGTCTCAACGGAGTCGGTGATGACCTCGCGCGAGACCAGCGAGTAGTGCATGCCCTCGTGGCCCATGGAGATGCCGTCGGAGACGGAGATGGTGCCGAATTCCAGGGGGAATCCGCCCGATTCGTGCACGCCTTCCTTGGCGGCCGCACCGAGGCGCTGCAGGGACATGTTGCACGGGGTGATCTCGTTCCACGAGGTCGCGATGGCGATCTGCGGCTTGACCCAGTCGTCATCGCCCATTCCCACGGCACGCAGCATGCCGCGCGCAGCGGTGGCTTCGAGACCGTCGGTGACGTCGCGAGAACGTGGTTTGATGTCCGGTTTGGTGGAGTTCGTATCAATGCTCATGCAGGCACTCTACGCCGGAGTCCATCATGTATATGCCAAGTTCTCGCATGTTGGAACTTGTTTTGGGCGGTCGATCGAGAACCGGTCGGCAGTTCCTCGAGAACGTGCCGACAGTTCCTCGAGAACCGCTGCGATCACTCCGTCGAGACGAGGTTGAGCGGCTGCTCGCCGTCGTTGAGTCGGCGCACCTGCTCGGCCAGGATCTGCACCACGCGAGGCTCGAACGCCGAGGTGTCGCCGCCTTCATGAGGTGTGATGAGAGTGTTCGGGGTCCCCCACAGCGGATGGTTCTCCGGCAGCGGCTCGGGATCCATGACGTCAAGCGCGGCGTGGAGACGGCCGGTGCTCAGCTCGGCCACGAGGGCATCGGTGTCGACGACCTTGCCTCGAGCGACGTTGACGATGAGAGCGTTGTCGGGCAGCCGGGACAGGAAGTCCTTGTTTACGAGCTGGTTGGTCGACTCGGTCAGAGGCGTGATGAGGACGACGACCTCAGTGTGGGGCAACAGTGTCGGCAGCTCATCGACACTGTGGATCTTCCCGCGATCGTCTTCACGAGCGGTCGTCGCCACCCGCGTGAGGTCGACCTCGAAGGGAGCGAACCGATCGGCGATCGCCGAGCCGATCTCGCCGGCGCCGATGATCATGACACGGCGATCCTGCAGGGAGCGGTTGCGTTTGTGGTTCCAGATCCTCGCGCTCTGCGCACGAACGGCATCATCGATGCCGCGCAGGCTGGCCAAAGTCAGTGTCAGGGCGAGTTCGGCCGTTCCGCCTGTGTGCACGCCCGAGGCCGTCGCCACCTTGATGCCGCGCTCCGGCAGGTGAGCGACAGGGTCGTACCCGGTGGTCTGCGTGATGACCAGGCCCAGGTTCGGCAGCTCGTCGAGCAGTTCGATGGTCGGTCCCGAATCGAGGTACGGGAGCACGACGACATCGACGTCATCTCGGCTCAGCTTCGCCGACTTCTCGGCGTCCGAGTAGACGACCAGGTCGACGTTGGCACGCTGGTGCGCCGGAATCCGGGCGATGACGCGGTTGCGGAGTTCAGAATCTGGGAAGGCAATGGTCTTGATCGACATGGTCACATTGTCCCACGAACAGGCTCACTCGGGCAGGGGTGTTCAGACTGTCCTATTCGGGCAGGGCCTGTCCGATGCGCGCGAATACTCGTTCGATGACTTCGAGTTCCTCATCGTCGACATGGTTGAGGAAGACTTCGTCGATGTTCTCCCGGTGCTGACGTCCCGCATTGAGGAAGGCTTGGGCACCGGCCTCGGTGAGCCCGACGTTGTGCGCTCGTTTGTCCTCTGCGCATTCCGTCTTCGTCACCAGGCCCGCGTCCTCAAGCACCTTGATCCGGTAATTGAGGCGTGAGGGCGAGAACACCAGCTTCTTGGCCAGCACGCTCATCGTCAGCAGGTGGGTCGGCTCCTCCCACAGCAGCAGCAGCGTGTTGTAGTCGCTGACAGTCAGACTGGCACGGTCCTTGAGGTTGCCCTCAAGGTTCTGCCGGATGCGCTGTGAGGTCTCGAAGTACAGGCGCCACGATCTCTGCGCCAGAGCGTCGCGGTCCCGACCGAGTTTGACCTCGACCATCGTCATCCCTCGAGAAGTTGAGCGAAGGGCGTGATGAGCTCGGGATTGAACTCATCATCGATGCTCGGGTTCCGCTGCGCGCCACGCCGACCGAACTCGCCGGTCGTCGTGGTCGCAGTGCCGCCGCCGGCAGTCCCGCCGGCAGTGCCTGCGCTCGAAGCGGTGCCGACCCCGTGCAGGCTCGCTGCCAATCCGATCAGCTCCTCGCTGGCCTGAGCGATTCGGGCGTTGAGGCTGCGCCCGCCTTCGATGCTGCCCCAGTCATCGGTGGCGGCGAAGATCGTCGTCGGTACGACGATGCCCTTGAGGTAGGACAGCATCGGACGCAGCACGGTCTCCCCCGCCAGCGAGTGCCGAGGCGTCCCACCGGTCGAGCCGATGAGCACGGGCTTGTTCGCCAGCGCCTTTTCGTCGATGAGCTGCCAGAACAAGGTGTGCAGGCCCACCGGAGCGACCTTGTACACGGGCGCCACGGTGACGATCACGTCTGCCGCGGCGACCTGCGCGAAGGCCGCCTCGAGGTTGTCCGAACGGAATCCGGTCAGGGCCATATCGGTGAGGTCCGAGCTCAGGTTCCGCACGTTGATGTGCTCGGTCTCCGCGCTCAGGTCCGCAGCATCGGCCGCCGAGGTGGCCGCTGCGATGATCTTGTTCGAGAGTTTCAGTGTGGTTGAGTCCTCGCTCAACGAGGTTGTGATGCTGAGAATTCGCATCAGCGATCAGCTCCTTGGTTCTCGTTCTGCTCCGCAGCCCTGGCCTGACGGTCGGCGTAGGCACGTGATCCGGGGCCACCACCGGGGATGGGATCGCGGCCCTCACGGTGACGGATGACGAGTGATTCGTGTGTCGGTGCGTCGGGGACATCGGCCGGACGGTCCTTGGCGAATTCCTTCCGCAGAACCGGAACGACTTCCTCGCCGAGGAGGTCGAGCTGTTCCAGCACTGTCTTCTGGGGAAGTCCGGCGTGGTCGATGAGGAACAGCTGACGCTGATAGTCGCCGGCCCATTCGCGGAAGCTCAGGGTGCGTTCGATGACCTGCTGGGGCGATCCGACCGTCAGCGGGGTCTGCGTCGAGAAGTCCTCGAGGCTGGGGCCGTGGCCGTAGACCGGTGCGTTGTCGAAGTACGGACGGAATTCCTTGACGGCGTCCTGCGAGTTCTTGCGCATGAACACCTGACCGCCGAGTCCGACGATCGCCTGGTGCGCGGCTCCGTGGCCGTAGTACTCGTAGCGCTGGCGGTAGAGCTGAACCATGCGAGCGGTGTGCGACACAGGCCAGAAGATGTTGTTGTGGAAGTATCCGTCACCGTAGTAGGCGGCCTGTTCGGCGATTTCGGGGCTGCGGATCGATCCGTGCCACACGAAGGGCGGGACATCGTCCAGTGGTGTCGGTGTGACGGTGAACCCGTTGAGAGGCGTACGGAACTTGCCCTCCCAGTCGAGGTTCTTCTCGCGCCACAGGCGGTAGAGCAGGTTGTAGTTCTCGACTGCCAGCGGGATGCCCGAACGGATGTCCTTGCCGAACCAGGGGTAGACGGGACCGGTGTTGCCGCGTCCCATGACGAGGCTGATGCGCCCGTCGGAGAGGTGCTGAGCATAGGCATAGTCCTCAGCGATACGCACCGGGTCGGTCGTCGTGATCAGCGTGGTGGCCGTCGACAGATGCAGCTTCTCCGTCTGGGCTGCGATGTTCGCGAGCAGGACCGGCGGGTTCGCGGGTGCCACGAACGGCGGGTTGTGGTGCTGTCCGGTGGCGAAGACATCGAGGCCGACCTCTTCGGCCTTCTTGGCGATCTCGACCGTATCCTTGATCCGCTGATTCTCAGACACCGTGGTCCCCGTGGTGGGATCGCTGGTGACGTCTCCGATGGTGAAGATTCCGAGTTCCATGTCTGCTCCTTCTGCTCGCTCTTCGCGAACCCTCCTTGAACTGAATAACTTCAGTTTTGAAGTAACTAGTTGAAAGTTTAACAGACTTCGGTCGAGAAGTATTCCCGAGCTCTGTCACACAACGATCTGAGCTGCGTCACACATCAAAAGCCGGGCCCTCCGAGCCGAATCCTTTGCGGATGTCGGCTGGGAGGGCCCGGCGAAGACAGTGTTGCTGGGTGAAGCTGGCGAGCGAGCTTCTCGCTCAGATCCAGATAGCGGGATCGATCAGTTCGAAGTCGGCGTAGGGAGAACGTGAGTCACCCACATCGGATCCGGCCGCCTCGGGGTCGGTGCGATTCTTGTAGGGCCTGACCTTGGCCGGGATCCCCACCGCACTCGAATCGGCGGCGACGTCTTTGACGACGACCGCATTGGCACCCACCGAGGAGTTGTCGCCGACGACCACAGGGCCGAGGATCTTCGCACCGGCACCGACGAGGACGTGGTTGCCGATGGTCGGGTGGCGCTTCGTCTGCTCCATCGATGTGCCGCCGAGGGTGACCTGATGGTAGAGCATCACATCATCGCCGATCTCCGAGGTCTCGCCGATGACGACACCGTTGGCGTGGTCGATGAAGAAGCGTCGACCGATCTGCGCGCCAGGATGGATCTCAACTCCGGTCAGCGTCCTCACCGCCTGGGACATCAGCCTGGCCGGCACCTTGGTGGAGTCGTTCTGCCACAGTCGGTGCAGGCCGCGGTGGGCCCAGATCGCGTGCATGCCCGGGTACGAGACCATCGAGACGAAATCATTGGTGGCTGCAGGGTCACGCCTGCGCACGGTATCGAGGTCCTCGCGCAGTGTCGCGCGCACCCCAGGTCGACTCAGCCCATAGGCTGCCGCGCCGATCGCCGCCGCTGCCACGGTCCACAGTGCCTTCATCTCAACAGTCCTTCTTGCTTGTGATCGTCAATCCTCAATGCCGCGAGGGCGCCAAACATGTGTTTGACGCCCTCGCCGCGAAACCGGCATCTGCCTGCGGCGATGCTCAGTCGAAACTTACTCTGCTCAGTCCATGTACTCGGCGAAGAGCGGCGTGGTCAGGTAGCGCTCACCGAAGTCGGGCAGGATGACGACGATGCGCTTGCCTGCGTTCTCCGGGCGAGCACCCAGCTCTTCGGCTGCCAGGAGTGCGGCACCGGAGGAGATTCCGACGAGCAGTCCCTCTTCCTTGGCGACGTCGCGGGCACGGGAGAAGGCATCATCGTTTTCGATGGTGACGACTTCGTCGTAGATCTTGGTATCGAGTACGCCGGGGACGAAGTTGGCACCCAGGCCCTGGATCATGTGGGGACCGGCAGCTCCGCCGGAGAGCAGCGGCGAGGCAGCGGGCTCAACGGCAACGATCTTGACGTCGGGGTTGGCCTCACGCAGGGCGGCTCCGGCACCGGTGATGGTTCCGCCGGTTCCGATGCCCGAGACGAAGATGTCGACCTTGCCGTCGGTGTCGGCGAGGATCTCGGGGCCGGTGGTCTTGCGGTGGATGTCAGCGTTGGCCTGGTTTTCGAACTGGCGAACCAGCACTGCGCCGTCGGCGGCGATCTCTTCGGCCTTCTCGACAGCGCCCTTCATACCCTGGGCCTTGTCGGTGAGGACGAGCTCGGCGCCGAATGCGCGCAGAAGTGCACGGCGTTCCTTCGACATGGATTCCGGCATGGTCAGCTGGACCTTGTATCCGCGTGAGGTGCCCACCATCGCCAACGCGATTCCGGTGTTGCCGGAGGTGGCTTCAACGATCGTTCCGCCTGGCTTGAGCTCGCCCGAAGCTTCGGCGGCATCGATCATTGCGACGCCGATGCGGTCCTTGACCGAGTTCGCGGGGTTGTAGGATTCGAGCTTCGCAACGATCTCCGCGCCGGAGCGTTCGCTGGCCTTGTTCACACGAATCAGCGGGGTGCGGCCGACCAGTTCGGAAACATTTTTGAAGATGGTCAAGACATGTCCTTTCACGCGTATTTGTTCGCCCGGTACTGAGGGCTGTGACGAAGACGTCACACAACCACCAGCCAAAGGCTTCAGCTGCTGATCTCGTCTCGTGGACCGAGACGGTTCGACACCATCATAACCACCCGCCGTCTGCGGTTGTTCCCCAGACGGTTGCTCAACAATCCATGTTCGCTTCCGGCGAAATATGTTGTCATTGCGCGTCATATGCACTTAACTGCCCATCTCACGTCACGGCACCAGCCGCTGTCGGCGATCGAACCGCTGAACAATCAGGCACGTATATGCCAATTCAGCGTCCCTCGACACCTCCTCCCGAGAGCCAGTGAGCAGGTCCGAATCTGAGACGCCGAGGCGGTCATGGGACAGCTCATCAGTCTGCGAGATCCCGACGGGCGGGTCGCAAGGCTGCACACCTGGATGCGCCTGTCTCCCCGCGACAAGCTGCTGTGGAGAAAGCCGATACGATTGTCCTCATGGCTATTCATCCCATCGTCATCTACGGCGAGCCCGTGCTGCATCAGCGTGCAGAGAAGATCACCGACTTCGACGAGGAGCTCGCAACTCTGATCGCCGATATGCACGAGACTCTCGATGCCAGCAACGGGGTCGGTTTGGCCGCTCCGCAGATCGGCGTAGGCAAACGCATCTTCGTCTTCAACGCCGAGGACGAAGAAGCGGGAGTTCGTCGACGCGGGACGTTCATCAACCCGCTGCTTATCGCCTCGAAGGTGCCCGACACCCGCCCCGATCCTGATGAGGAGACGGAAGGCTGCCTCTCCGTTCCCAGCTTGGACTTTCCGCTCAAGCGCGCGGACCGTGTCACGGTCAATGGTCTCGATGAGACCGGGCAGTCGGTGTCACTGACCGCTGAAGGCTGGTTCGCCCGCATCATGCAGCACGAATACGACCACCTGCAGGGCACGCTCTACGTCGATCGTCTCGACAAGCGCTGGTCGAAGAAGTGGAAGAAAGAGCAATCCGCCAATGGTTACAACGTGCCCGGACAGTCCTGGACACCGGGCATCGACCCCGATCCCTTCGGCCACTGAGCCGACACTGATTCAGTCATACTGACGCTTCTCGGATGACTCCAAGCGGCGGTCGTCCTTCGGGTCGTCCTTCGCGGCACGCGGCGACGAAGGCGTGGGTTCGAGCGCGTCGACCGATTCCTGGGCCGCTGCCAGACGTGAGTCGAAATCATCGAAGTCATCCGCGGTCTGCTCGAGCTCGGCGACCAGCCCCGAGATGATCGAGGACTGCGACTCGGCGTCGATCCGCAGTTCCCTGAACTGCCAGTCAGCGGAGTCATCGGCCGCCGTCCGGGACAGCACGTCGAGGACGCGGTCGCCGAGTTCACGTGAACGTTCGGAGTTATGAAGCAGCATGAGCTGCTCGTCGAGTGCGATGAGATGCTCATAGTACTCATGCATCGACAGCACACGGTTGGCCATCGAGGTGAAGGCCACAGCGAGTTTCGACAGGTACGTCTCCACCGACTTCGCGGTCCCCGCGTCCCGAATGCTCTCGATCTCCTCACGCAGCCGCACCAGTTCGGCCAGCCGCACACCGATCGAGGCGACAGCATGGTCAAGGTCGACACGTGAGACGTGGTCGCGCAGGATCGGGTGGGTCCAGGCGCGGGTCCGGACGATCTTGCGCGCAATGGTCACCGCGAGGTGGAAGAGTCGCTGTTCGTCGGTGTCGCGGCCTTCCTTGCGGCCAGGCTGGAATCCCAGCGAGGCGGGCGTGATCCACTGTGCCTGTCCCACCTGCTGACGGTTCTTCCGGCTCAGCCGTTTAGGGTCTCGGAGGTACTTCGGGGCGGTGACTGCGGCGAACACACCGGTACCGACAGCGGTCGTTCCTCCGAGCACCCCGAACATCAGCGCAGCATCGGCGAAGCCGGACAGCAGTGCCAGACTCCCCGGTGCGGCGAAGCCCGCAGTCACGGCGGCTCCGGCGCCGGTTCCGCCCTTGAACAGCATGCTGGAGCGGAAGAAGTTCCGACGCATTCCACCGGTGAGCATGATCGCACTCGGAGCACCGGCGGTATAGCGATACCCGCGAGCGTTCCAGGCCTGCATGATGTCCTGATTGACGCTCTCGGGCACGAGGACGCGATAGATCGGGATCGACTTCCCGCATTCGCTCTTCCACAACGACTTCCACGACTGGGACACCGCATTCACCTCCACGTACGGATGGCACCCTCACGCCGACTGCCGGATGTGTGTCCGGCCGAGTCGGCGTCTGGTCCGGCAGAATGCGAACAGCCACACCCTCCGGACTTCTTTGGTATCCGAGTCTAGAGGGTGTGGCTGGATCAATCCTGAGTTCTGTTCAGACGTCTGATTCTGTTCAGACGCTTGTGAACTCAGCCGTTGATCTTGGCAAGGATCAGGTCCTTGGCCTTTCCGGCGTCGGCCTGACCACGGGTGGCCTTCATGATCGGTCCCATCAGGGCACCGATGGCCTGCATCTTTCCGCCCTTGATCTTCTCGACCACGTCTGGGTTCGCGGCGATTGCCTCGTCGACGGCGGCCTCGAGTGCTCCGGTGTCTTCGACGATTTCGAGATTACGAGCGCTCATCACCTCGGCGGGTTCGCCTTCTCCGTCGGCAACGGCGGTGAGGACGTCCTTCGCGAGTTTGTCATTGAGCTTGCCGTCATTGATGAGCCCGATCAGAGCCGCGACCTGGGCCGGTGTGACGAGCTCGGCGGTGGGCTGGTCCTTCTGGTTGGCCAACCTGGCCACCTCACCGGTCCACCATTTGCGTGCCGCGGCAGGCTTCGCGCCGGCATTCACAGTCTCCTCGATTGCTTCGAGCAGACCGGCGTTGACGATGTCTCGCATCTCCAGATCGGAGAAGCCCCACACGCCTGCCAGACGGCGGCGCTTCTGGGCCGGCAGCTCGGGCAGGGTCGCCCGCAGCTCTTCGACCCACTCGCGGCTGGGCACGAGTGGAACGAGGTCCGGCTCCGGGAAGTACCGGTAGTCGTCGGCATCGGACTTCGGGCGCCCCGACGAGGTCTCCCCCGTGCCTTCATGGAAGTGACGGGTCTCCTGCACGATTGTCTCTCCGGCTTCGAGCCGGGTCGCCTGGCGGGCGATCTCGTAGCGGACCGCGCGTTCGATCGAGCGGAAGGAGTTGACGTTCTTCGTCTCTGTGCGGGTGCCCAGCGGAGCATCGGGGCTCTCGCGCAGGGAGACGTTGACGTCGGCACGGACGTTGCCCTGTTCCATGCGTGCCTCCGAGACATCGAGGGCACGGAAGATGTCACGCAGGGTCCGCACATAGGTGGAGGCCACCTCGGCGGCCCGCTCCCCTGTCCCGGTGATCGGGTGGGTCACGATCTCAACGAGGGGCACTCCTGCCCGGTTGTAGTCGACCAGGGAATGGTCGGCTCCGTGGATACGGCCGGTGGCGCCGCCGATGTGGGTGTTCTTGCCGGCGTCTTCCTCCATGTGAGCACGCTCGACCGGGATGGTGAACATCGTGCCGTCTTCGAGCTCGACCTCGACCGAGCCTTCAGCGGCGATGGGCTCATCAGACTGGCTGGTCTGGAAGTCCTTTGGCACGTCCGGGTAGAAGTAGTTCTTCCGAGCGAAGCGGCAGGTCTCTGCGATTTCGCAGCCCAGTGCCAGGCCGATCTTGATCGCGTATTCCACGCCCTTCTCGTTGACGACGGGAAGGGAGCCGGGCAGGCCCAGTGAGGTGGGAGTGATATTGGTGTTCGGTCCCCCACCGAAGGTGTTGGGTGCAGCGTCGAACATCTTCGTCGCGGTGCCCAGTTCGACGTGGACTTCGATGCCGATGACCGGATCGTACTTCTTGATCGCGTCTTCGTATTTCACTTGGTGGTCAGTCCTTCCGCAAGAGTATCGAGCACACGAGACCCGGAGGCTTCCAAGGCGGCTTCGAGCGGGCCGGCCACCTCGTACATCTTCACGTCCTCACGTGCCGGGGCGAGGATCTGGAATCCGACGGGCAGACCGTCGGACAGTCCTGCCGGCAGGGACAGGCCGGGGATTCCGGCGAGGTTGGCCGGGATCGTCGCCACGTCGCCCAGGTAGAGGGCCATCGGATCGGATGCCGCCTCGGCACCGAACTTCAGGGCCGTCGTCGGAGCCGTCGGCGAGACGAGGACGTCACAGGATTCGAAGGCCTTGGCGAAGTCGTTCTGCACCAGGGTGCGGATCTTCTGCGCCGAACCGTAGTAGGCGTCGTAGTAGCCAGCGGAGAGGGCGTAGGTGCCGAGGATGATGCGGCGCTTGACCTCGGCGCCGAATCCTGCGGCGCGGGTCGCTGACATGACCGTCTCTGCGGTGACCGGACCGGATTCGGGCTCGACGCGCAGTCCGTAGCGCATGCCGTCGTAGCGTGCCAGGTTCGAAGACACCTCGGAGGGCATGAGGAGGTAGTAGGCGTCGAGGGCGTAGGAGATCGACGGGCAGTCGACCTCGACGATCTCGGCACCGGCCGCTGCGGCAACGTCAAGAGCAGCGGAGAAGGCATCGCGGACGCCGTCCTGGTAGCCCTCGCCGCGCAGCTGCTTGATGACGCCGAGCTTCTTGCCCTTGAGGTCCGAGGTCTGTGCCGCGGAGACGAAACCTGCCACCGGGTCGGGCAGCGAGGTCGAGTCCAGCGGGTCATGACCGGCGAGCAGTTCGTGCAGAGCCGCGGCGTCGGCGACACTGCGGCCCATGGGACCGACCTGATCGAGGCTTGAGGCCATGGCGATGATGCCGAAGCGCGAGATCGAACCATAGGTCGGCTTGACTCCGACGGTGCCGGTGAACGCTGCGGGCTGTCGCACCGAACCGCCGGTGTCGGTGCCCACCGAGAGCGGAGCCTGGAAGCCGGCTAGTGCCGCTGCCGCGCCGCCGGAGGATCCGCCGGGCACGTGCTCGAGGTTCCAGGGGTTGCGGGTGGTGCCGAAGGCCGAATGCTCGGTCGTCGACCCCATGGCGAACTCGTCGAGGTTGGTCTTGCCCAAAACGGGAAGTCCGGCGGCCTTGACCTTGTTGTGCACGGTTGATTCGTAGGGCGGGACCCAGTTCTCGAGCATCTTCGACGCGGCGGTTGTGGCCACGCCTTCGGTGACGATGAGGTCCTTGAGCGCGACTGGCACCCCGGCCAGGGCGTGGACGTCCTCGCTGGCGCTGCGCTTGGCATCGACAGCCTTGGCGGTCTCAAGTGCGAGATCGTCGGTGACGGTGATGAATGAACCGAAGTCTGCTTCGGTGGCGTGGATGCGGTCCAGGTGAGCCTGGGTCACCTCGACGGAGGAGAACTCGCCGGCTTTCAGTCCTGCGGCGAGTTCGAGGGCGCTCTTGGTGGTGAGTTCGTTCATCATTCCTCCCCGAGGATCTGTGGGACGAGGAATTTGTCATCGGCGGATGCTGGTGCCGAGGCCAGAGCCTGCTCGCTGGTCAGGGTCTCGCCCACGACATCGGGGCGCAGCACGTTCGACAGTGCGATCGGGTGGCTGGTCGCCGGCACATCGTCGCCGGCCACTTCGTTGACCCTGGCGACAT
The DNA here is from genome assembly GCF_028201555.1 of Brevibacterium sp. BDJS002. Taxonomy (NCBI): domain Bacteria; kingdom Bacillati; phylum Actinomycetota; class Actinomycetes; order Micrococcales; family Brevibacteriaceae; genus Brevibacterium; species Brevibacterium sp. BDJS002. The sequence continues at coordinate 2,935,743 of NZ_CP116392.1, forward strand.
TGCTCAAAATTGTGCTCAGGTCACCGGCGAGCGACTTCAGCTCGTCTTCGCCCATGGCGATCCGAGACAGCGAGGCCAAATGCTCGACTTGTTCGGGGGTGATTGCGGAGGACTCCGTCATTCCCTGCCTTTCATCGGTCTGTTTACTCGTCAGCAAGTCTAGTCTCTTTGCCGGACCTGTTCTGAAGGGACCGATGTGAGGTTGTCCGAGCATCATTGCTCAGCTGCGTCGAGGCGCACGGGTCTCGCCGGGCAGGGTTCCGAACTCAGGCGACGGTGCGCTCTGGCCAGGTGCGCTCAGGCCAGGTACGTTCGCCCTTGATGTAGCTCGACAGGTCGCCGAGCACCCTGTCCGCGTCAGCTTGGGAGAATTCCCCTGCATCGACTCCGGCCTGCAGATCGCCCGCAAGGTCTGCGACCCGTGATTGGGCGTCGGCAGCGGTGTGTGCCACCAGGCCCGCGCCGTCGCTGAGGGCCGTGGCGCCGGCAGCTTCGATCCCGCCGCCATCAGGTGTCGTCTCGGCGCTGAGTGTCGTCTGGGCGCTGGTTGTTGTCTCGGCGTTGGGCTGAGCATCATCGGTGCGGTCGCGAGTTTCGTCCGCACGTGTTTCGTCATCACGAGTCTCGTCGTCGCGAGAATTGTCATCGTCACGTGTTCTGCTTGTTGTGACTGGTGCAGTGGTGGAGCCGGTCAGCGCGGGGGCCGCACGCTTGGTCGGCTGCTGTCCCGGATTGAGGATGTAGTCGGCAATGCCAGCTGTCAGCGGTGCTGTGGTGAGGACTGCGGCGAGGACGACGGCAGTGCCGGCGATCAATCGGGGAATTGCTTTCATGCTTTCACTCTTCCAGATCAAGCTGTTTCCCCACTTCAATGCGACTGTGATGATCCTTGGCATTCGATGTCGAATCGGTGGCAGCCAGGGAACGTGTCAGAATCGTGAACCGACTGATCACTCGATGCTTCCGGTCTCCAGGAGTATGCGGAAGGTGTCTTCGTCGAGGACTCTGACTCCCAAAGATTCGGCCTTCTCCAACTTCGATCCGGCGTTTTCACCGGCCACCACGTAGTCGGTCTTCTTCGACACGGAGCTTGCCGCCTTGCCGCCGGCGCCGAGGATCGCTTCCTTGATCCCGTCCCGGGTGAATGTGCTCAGCGAACCGGTGGCCACGATCGTCAGGCCCTCCAAGGTCTGCTCTCCGGTTTCCTGCTCCTCATCTTCCATCCGCACACCGGCTTCGGCCCAGGCCTCGACGATTTCGACATGCCAATCGACGGCGAACCAGTCGCGGATGCTCGCTGCGATCGTCGAACCAATGCCGTCGACGGCCGAGAGTTCCTCGAGTTCGGCCGCCCGGATCGCCTCAAGGGTGCGGAAGTGTGCGGCCAGGGTTCGTGCAGCAGTCGGTCCCACGTGCCTGATCGAGAGCGCGACGAGGACTCGCCACAGGTCCTGGTCCTTGGCCTTGTCGAGTTCGTCGAAGAGCTTCTTCGTATTCGCGCTCGGGGCGCTGGGCTTCTTCGCTGTGGGGCGCGTGTAGAAGTAGGGCACCAGCTCGCGTTCCCCGGTCTCCACGCCCTTGACCTTCTTGTTCCGCCAGATCTTCACCTCGGCTAAGTCCTCGGCCGTGAGGTCGAAGAGGAACGCCTCCGAGGTCAGCGGCGGTGACTCGGGCTCAGCCGGTGCGGTCAAAGCCAGCGCCGCCTCTTCGCCCAGGGCTTCGATGTCGAAAGCGGCGCGGGAGGCCAGGTAGAAGATGCGGTTGGCCAGCTGCGCGGGACAGGACCGGGCATTCGGGCAGCGCTTGTCCTTGTCCCCTGCCTTCTGCTCCCCCAGCTTCGTTCCGCAGGAGGGGCAGTGTGTGGGCATGACGAATTCGTATTCGCTGCCATCACGCTGAGCGACCACCGGGCCCAGCACCTCGGGAATGACGTCACCTGCCTTGCGCAGGGTGACCGTGTCACCGATGAGCACACCTTTGCGGGTGACCTCGTAGCCGTTGTGCAGGGTCGCTCGTTCCACCGTGGACCCGGCGACCGTGACCGGTTCCATCACCGCGAACGGGGTGACTCGACCGGTCCTGCCCACCTGGACCTGGATATCGAGGAGCTTCGTGGTGACCTCTTCGGGCGGGTATTTGAAGGCCGTGGCCCACCTCGGCGCACGTGAGGTATAGCCCAGGGTCTCTTGGACGGCGATGTCGTCGATCTTGATGACGATGCCGTCGATCTCATGGGTTACGTCGTGGCGGTGTTCCCCGTAGTAGGTGATGAAGTCTTCGATCTCATCGACGTTATCCAGCACCTTGAAGTATTCGCTGATGGGCAGGCCCCAGGTCCGGAACTGCTCATAGACCTCGGACTGATGGGCCGGTTCGGGATGGGAGCCATCGGCCGGTGTCCACACCGCGATGCCGTGGACGAGCATGTGCAGGGGTCGCACAGCGGTGACGGCGGGGTCCTTCTGGCGCAGGGATCCGGCGGCCGAGTTGCGGGGGTTGGCAAACGGGGCCTTGCCCTCTGCGACGAGGGCGGCGTTGAGTTCGGTGAACTTCTCCAGCGGGAAGAACACCTCACCGCGGATCTCGACTTCGGCCGGCGGGTAGTCGGTGTCGAGCTTGTCGGGGATATCGGAGATGGTGCGGACATTGGCGGTGATGTCCTCGCCGATGCGGCCGTCGCCGCGGGTGGCGGCGCGCACGAGTTCACCGTTGCGGTAGAGCAGGTTGACGGCGAGTCCATCGATCTTGAGTTCGCAGAGGAACTTCGACTTCGCCGAGGTGGCCGCCCGGACCCGGTCGTACCATCCCCGCAGCTCCTCGAAGTCGAAGACGTTGTCGAGGCTGTACATCCGCCCGATGTGTTCGACCGGATCGAAGGTGGAGGTGTCGACATTGCCGCCGACGGTCTGGGTCGGTGAGGAGTCGGTGACGAGTTCGGGGAATTTCTCTTCGAGATCTTCGAGGCGGTGGACGAGATCGTCGTATTCGGCGTCGGCGACCAGAGGCGAGTCGTCCTTGTAGTAGGCGGCGCGCTGCTCTTCGATCTTCTCCACGAGGTCTGCATGAGCTTGGGCACGGGCCGTGGCGTCTGAGAGGTCAGACGTATCGGACTCGCCGGAGTTGTCGGGCGTTGCGGTCATTCGATCTCCTCAAAGGCACGCCGCAGACCGGCGGCGATCATCATCGTTCCCGTGCTGATGTTCTTGGCACCATCTGCTGTGTCCCCCTCGACCGAGGACAGCAGCGGTGGGTAGGTCAGCGGAAGCTCTTCGCCCGCGAGGACGCCGAAATCACGCAGACTGGTCGTGCTCATGCCGATGCGGTTCCACGGCATCATGATTCGGTTCAACCAGTGCTTGACCTCCTTCGGCCTCGATCCTGCGGCAGGCGGCAGTCCCATCCATGTTCCGATCCCGGCCTCGGAGATCATGGCCAGCTGTTCCCAACCGTGTGCCTTCAGGCTAGCCAACGGCACTGACACGGCGGTGGCACCGGAATTGCGGACCACCTCAGCGGCGGTGATCTCCTTGCCCTGCAGCGGCAGGGGGTCGAAGTCGGGGAGGCTCAGCAGCACCGGGGGCAGATGGCGCAGCGTCGACTGGAGTGCGGCGTAGACCTGGGCTTCGGGGATGGCGGGCAGGGTGGCCCAGCCGGAGACCGTGGGCCAGGTTCCGGTGAGAATCGGGTGCAGGCGGGTCTCGACGAGGCGGATCACGGGCTGCATTCCCAGTGAGGCCAGCTTGTCGGCGAACGCGGCAAGACCGAACGCGTAGGCTTGGATGACGTCGCGACGAGCACCGTGGTCGGCCAGCACGGGTGCCCCGGAGGTCAGGCTCAGTGCGGTGACCAGGCTCCACGGCCCTGGCAGGGAGATCTGGACCTGGCCGGTGTAGCCCTCACCGTATTCGGCGATGGCGTCGAAGGCCTCGCTGAGGGCCGAGGATTCGAGTCGCTCGTCCTTGCCCGCCGCACTTGTCAGGCGCCAGCCGAATGAGGCTCGGTCGACGTGAAGCTCGGTGAGGAGTCCGACGGCACGACCGATCGCGTCGGCACCCCACCGATCCTCGGAGCGATGGGCGCTCAGCGGCACCGGCGGCAGCTGTTCGCCGAGGTGGGTGAACGCTGCTGCGGCAGCCTCGCGGACGGGGCTGTTGGCGATGTAGCCTGCGGCACCGGACTTCGATCCGGCCCCGGTCTCTGGTCTGGGGCCCGGAATCCAGATGCCGGTGGTCGTTCCGGCCGGTTCCAGGGTTGCTGTGGTGTCGGGCGGGGACGCGACAGGTTCAGCCATGGTTGCGGCTGCGTGGGATTCCGAAGACGTCGGCATAGAACCCGAACTCGCTTTCCAGGGAATCGATGATGGTTTCGGTGCGGACGAAGCCGTGGGATTCGCCCTTGTACAGACGGTAAATGTACTCCACTCCGGTCAGTTCCAACATATCGACGAAGTCCTGAGCCTGATTGGGTGGGACGATCGGGTCCCGATCGCCTTGCATGATCGCCACCGGGACTCGGATCTGGCTCGTTCGTCTGATGGGTGAGCGGGTGATGTAGGCGTCTTGGGCCTCTGGCCAGGGTCCGACCAAGCCGTCGATGTAGTGCCGTTCGAAGTCGTGGGTGTCGACGACGAAGCGCATCAGGTCGGTGACCCCGAAGTAGGAGGTGCCGCAGGCGAAGACGTCCGAGGAAGCCAAGGCGGTGAGCACGGTCCACCCTCCCGATGAGGCACCGGAGATCGCGATGCGATCCGGGTCGGCCAGTCCCTCGGCGACCAGTGCTTCGACTGCCGCGACGGCGTCGGCGACGTCGACGATCCCCCATTGGCCGCGCAGTCGGTTGCGCCAGGCTCGACCGTAGCCGGTCGAACCGCCGTAGTTGACCTCCATCACGCCGATGCCCCGGGACGTGAAGTAGCTGGATCGGGCCGACATGTCCGGGGTCGCCTGCCCTGTGGGTCCACCATGGATGGAGATCACATAGGGCGGGAGTTCCCGGTCGAGGGCGGTGAATCTGGGGTTGTGCGGTGGGTGGATGACGACGGGGACTCCGCCGAGGACTCGGGTGCCAGGACGCGAGTAGTAGTCCTGATGAGCGTCAAGACGTTCTTGGGCGATCTCGGTGAAATTTCCAGTGACTCGGTCGACAGCGTAGAGGGCTCCGGTCGAGTCCGCGGATTTGCCGGTCAGGAGGACATGGCTGTCGTTGAGATCGTGGAGTTCGAGGCTGCCGAAGGGCGCTCCGGGCGGAGAGATCTCCTCGACGTCACTGCCGGGACCGTCCTTGGGCGAGCGTGGGAGACGTGCCCGGATCAACGAGGCGGTATCGGATTGGGAGTGGGCCCAGATCTCCTCGTCATCGCTTAGGTACCAGTTGGTTCCCAGCTGCCAGAGGGCGCCGCCGATCTCACCTCCTGTGTCGAGGACCGGTCGCAGCTCGGAGATGTCGAGTTGGTCAACGGAACTGTCTGCTTGACCTGCTGATCCGTTCGCTGCAGCCTGTCGATCGCGGACAAGGCAGTCGACCTGTTCGAAGTCCAGTGAGTACAGGCTCCAGGTTCCGCTGTGGTCGGAGCTGAGGATGAGCGAGGAGTCCGAGGTGAATTCGGGTTGCAGGAGGGAGACGTCGTGCCCGGCCAGCACTGCCACGGCCGGTATGTCGGAGGTGCGCACGTCGATGAGCCACAGGTTCGTCGAGTCCCAGGGCATGTTGGGATGTTCCCAGCCGATGAACGCCAACGTCGAACCGTCCGGAGACAGTCGGGGGCTGGCCATGAAGTAGGAATGACGGGAGAGCACATTCGTCGTCCCGTGCCGGGTGATGAGCACGATGGCTCGTTCCCTGCGCGTTGACCGGCAGTCTTCGCGTACGCACAGCAGACCCCAGCGCGTCATCGTCAGGTCTCCGTAACGGATGCGGCCGGAGGTGTCCGGGGTCAGCGCATGGGGAGCCTTGCCCGGGATGATCTGCCAGATCCGCTGGTCGGAAGCGTTGACGAAGTAGATGACTTCGCTGTCGGGATCCAGGGCCCAGGCCGCTCCCCCGTATTCGTGCACCGAGGACCGGATGTTGAAGTCCGCGGGCAGCACCTGTTCCTTCAGGCCCGGATGCGAAAGCGTCGTCCGAACCAGCCCGGTCCGGGAATTCTCCGCCGGAACCTTCGTGGAGAAGTAGATGTGCTCACCACGGAAGGCGGCATCGAAGATCGGCGCGGAACCGGCAGCCACCTCCGCAGCGCTGAGCGGTGACGACCAGGTTCCGAAAGGTGCCGTGACGACATCTTGGGGAAATTCCTTCATACCCCCAGGTTAACGCAGGGGCGAGGAGCACAGCTCAGTCACCGAGGTGGGCCGTGACCTCAGGCGCTGTGGCAGTCTCTGCCCTCAGACGCCGAGGCGGTCCTTGGCTGTCACGTCGATCGTGGCCTGCCCGAGAACTCGGGTTCCGCGGTAGATGACCATGGTCTGTCCGGGTGCGACACCGGAGAGTTCCTCGTCGACGTCGATGTGCATGAGCTGTCCGGCCGGTCGTGCGGCCGGAACCTCGACCTCGTCGACGATCGGGTTCACCTCGTGCTCGGGTGCCTCGGAGATGTAGTCACCGAGCCAGGCTCGAGCAGGAACAGGGTCGCTGTGGGCCCGGATCTGGACTTCGCAGTCGATCGCGGTCGCCGGTTCGCTGCCGATGTCGGTCGGTGCCGGACCGGCCCAGGTGGTGCGGATGCCGGTGAGGTGGGACACCGCGAGATCGCTGCGGGAACCCACCGTGACAGTGTTCGAGGCCGGGTCGAGACCGGTGACGAAGCGAGGCTGGCCATCGGCAGCCGGCTTCTGGATGCCCAGTCCCTTGCGCTGGCCGATGGTGTAGGTCATCGCACCGTCGTGTTCGCCCAGGGTCTCACCCTCGGCGTCCTTGATGAGGCCAGGACGCATGGGGATCTTGTCTGCCAGCCATGCCTTCGTATCACCGTCGGGGATGAAGCAGATGTCATAGGAGTCGGGCTTGTTGGCCACGGAGAACCCACGTTCGGCGGCTTCGGCGCGGACCTCGGCCTTCGAGGCGGTGGCGCCGATCGGGAAGTAGCAGTGCTCGAGCTGATCCCCGGAGAGCACACCGAGGACGTAGGACTGGTCCTTGGCCAGGTCCTCTCCGCGGTGGAGTTCCGGGAGACCGTTGTCGTCGCGCAGCACTTCGGCGTAGTGGCCTGTGGCGATGGCGTCGAAGCCCAGCGCCAGGGCACGGTCGAGGAGGGCGGCGAACTTGATGCGCTCATTGCAGCGCATGCACGGGTTCGGTGTGCGTCCGGCCGCGTATTCGGCGATGAAGTCATCGACGATGTCTTCCTTGAACCGCTCGGAGAAGTCCCACACGTAGAACGGGATGTCGAGCATCCCGGCCACGCGGTGGGCGTCCCGGGAGTCTTCGATCGTGCAGCAGCCGCGTGAACCCGTGCGCAGGGTTCCGGGCATGCGGGACAGGGCGAGGTGAACGCCGACGACTTCATGGCCGGCATCGACGGCGCGTGCTGCGGCGACCGAGGAGTCGACTCCGCCGGACATGGCGACGAGAATTTTCATGATGCTCCTTGCATCCAGCGTGGAGTGGCCGAGACCATTCCAGCCTGGTGTGCTTGTTCGACGACTTCGGGCAGGACCGCGAGAAGTCGATCGACTTCCTCTTCGGTCGAGTCGTGGCCGAGACTGAATCGTTGGGCTGATCTGGCGACGTCTTCCTCCATGCCGCAGGCCAGCAGCACGTGGGAGGGTCGGGAGACCCCGGCCGAGCAGGCCGAGCCCGTCGAGGTCGCCAGTCCTCTCGCGTCGAGGCCGAAGAGAAGGGAATCGCCCTCACATCCGGAGAATGTGAAGTGCGCGTTCGCGGGCAGCCTGCCCCCACCTCGGCGACCGGAGAGGGTGGCGTTGGGGATCGTGTCCTCGATGCCGGCGATGAGACGGTCGCGCAGGAATGAGAAGCGAGCGGCCCGAGCCTCGATGTCGGAAGTGGCGAGTTCGACGGCCTTGGCGAAGGCGACGGCACCGGCCACGTCGAGCGTGCCGGAGCGGACTCCGCGTTCCTGACCGCCGCCGTGCAGGATCGGTGCCGGGGCTGCGCCGCGGTCGAGCAGCAGTGCGCCGATGCCCACGGGGCCGCCGATCTTGTGGGCGGTGATCGACATGGCGGTGGCGCGAGCTCGGCGAAGTTCAGCGGAATCTGGCCCAGTGCCTGCACCGCATCGATGTGGAAGGGAATTCCGAGTTCCTTGGCGGCAGCGCCGATTTCGGCGATCGGCTGCAGGGTGCCGATCTCATTGTTCGCGGCCATGATGGAGATGAGCGCGGTGCGTTCTGGGTTCCGACGCAGCTCGATCAGGGCCGCATCGAGGTCGAGGTATCCCTCGTCGTCGACGTCGAGGTAGATGATTTCGGCACCTTGGCTGCCCAGCCATTCCACCGAGTCGAGGATCGCATGATGTTCGATCGTGGTGGTGAGTACGCGGGGGCGAACCGGTGCGTCGAAGGTGGAGTTGTTGCGGGCTAAGTAGAGGCCCTTGAGTGCGAAGTTATCGGCTTCTGTGCCGCCGGAGGTGAAGATGACCTCGGATGAGGTGGCGGCGCCGACACCGCGGGCAATGTCCTCACGGGCGGTCTCGATGCGCATCCGCGCGGCCTGACCCACGGCGTGCAGAGCCGAGGGATTGGCCCGTCGGCTCAGCTCAGCGGTGTAGACGTCGAGCACCTCTGCCGGCATCGGCGAGGTGGCTGCGTGGTCAAGATAAATCGGCACTCTCCCTATTTTAGGCCGCGAAGGGCACTTCGGCCAGGATCAGTGCCGCATCTCACCCGAGACTCCGGGCAGATCCGGGCACCGCAGGTTCCGGGTGCGTACCAGCGCCGACTAAACTGGGGCTGTGTTCACCGTTTTCACCTACGTGCTCTATGCCGTCTCCGCCGTGCTGGCCATCTGGTCGATCGTCGAAACCATCCGCAACAAGCCCGCCGGCAAACTGCTGCTCGGTGCGACCGCTTTCCTTCTGCTGCTGCTCATCGTGCAGCTGGTGCTCTCGATCGCCACATTCGGTTCGACTCACGACATCGATCCGCTGCTGTACTTCGGCTACGTCATCACCGCGATCCTCGTCATCGCCCTGGCTGGCTTCTGGGCGTTTGCGGAACTGAGCAGGTGGGGACCTGGTGTGCTTGCGGCGGCAGGACTGACGGTGATCGTCATGATCGAGAGATTGGACCAGATTTGGCAGTGAAGAAGCGAGAAGAGATCGCCGCGGCGAAGCAGGAGCGGGCCGAGAAGCGCAGCCGTTCACCGTACTCGGCGATGCACACCGGACCGGGTCGGGCATTGACCGCCGTCTACGGTGTCTTCGCACTGTCGGCGACCGCACGTGCCGGCTACCAGGTCATCCGCGAGTTCGACGTGGCCCCGATTGCGTATTCGCTGTCTGTGCTCGCCGCCGTCATCTATATTGTGGCCACGGTCTGCCTGGTCATCGGCAACCGCGTCTCACACCGGATTGCGATCGCTGCCTGCCTCGCCGAATTCCTCGGCGTCATCATCGTCGGCATCCTCAGCTTCACCCACCCCGAAGACTTCGCCAAACCCTCAGTGTGGTCGTCCTTCGGCAGCGGCTACGGGTACATCCCACTCATCCTGCCCCTCATCGGACTCTGGTGGCTCTTCCTCGTCGGACGCAGAATCCGCACCACCTGACTAGTCAGGCCCCACCTCGGCGGGGCCTGACTAGTATTGTCACCTGCGGTCCGCTGTCACTCGATGCGTGAGGACAGCACGTTCCAGTCGGTGGCCACGGCACTGAGCTGATCGCCGGTCTTCATCAGCACATACGGGTGGGCGGTGTCGACCTTGACGGTGTTACCTTCCTTGTCATTGGTCTTCACTGCTTCGATAGTGTCGCCCAGATCGACCGAGTAGTCGTCGGGAACCTCGATCTTCATGGTGCAGCGGACTTCGCCCATTCCGATCGCACCGTGTTCGGTGCTCAACGTCATCGCGGTGAAGTCGAGCTTCTCATAGGGCTTGCAGGAGATGTCGACCTTGTCGAAGCCGGAGTCCTTGCCCCGCAGGTCGCCCAGGTAGTCCCTGAAATCCTTGAATCCGCCTTCTTTGAGCCCATCGGCATCGCCCTTACCGGCCTTGCCGTCGACGAGGAAAGTAGACACCTGGTCCGCAGCCGTCGTCATCTCCTTGTCGAAGCCCTCCGGGCCGGGCTTGACCGACCCGTTCCCGTCGGCCATCAGCGTCGGCATCTGATCGGTCGGAATGTAGGAGGCGGTGCGCACGATCGGGTCGGCAGCTGCCGACTCGCGAGTCGCCAACTGCACCTGTGTGAGCTTCTTGTCGCCCTTGCTGGTGCCGAATGCGTAGAACCACATCGGATACTCGGTGAAGCTCGGGCTGCCGGCGACGACCTCGCTGAAGTTCGGAGCCCGCAGCTTCTGCTTCGCCTTCTCCGCGATCTGCATCTGTGCTCGGGTGTGATCGATGAGGGGCTCGCCCTGGATCTTCTCCAAGTCGGTGCCGCCGTCTTTGAGGGTCTTATCGAGAGCCTCGGTGTAGCCGGTCATGAAGTCCCCGGCCTCGCCCGGGCGCAGCGCCGTGCGCTCATAGGGCGTGATGTCGGGGCTGTGCGGCTGAGCCACGGGCAGCGCGCTGCACCCGCTCAAGGCCAGTCCCGAAGTCAGGGCCGCAGCCGTGACCGCGCGCATGGATCGTCTGCCGCGCGCGTTCTGGCGCCGAGGTGGCGCTGGGTTCGCCCCGCCAGGGTTCTTCACGAGGCGCGAGCTCTGCACACGTCCCGTGTTGGTTCCGTCCGCAAACGTGGCGTCGGTATCCGTTCCGCCGCCACTGCCAGAACCTGGGCCTGAGCCGCGGGTGCCGGGGCGGGCCTTCGTGCTCTTCTTCTCCGGTCGGATGCAGCCGTTGAACCAGCGCAGGAAGAAATAGGCGCCGAATCCGGCCAAGATGATGCCCAGAGCGATGCCGATGAGACTCAATGCCAGGACTCCTTCCACACGCATCTTCAACGAGACCGTGGTGCCCTCAAGGCTCTCGCCATCGTTTGCTGCGGAGATGACGAGAACCTGGGGATCGGCGTCGAGGTCGAAGGTCTTCGCGACCTTCTCCCCCGAGTCCTTGCTGATCCACCAGTCCCGGTCCGTGATCGCGGCTTCCGGTTCGGCATCGCCGGGGATGTACCGGTGCTCGAGAGTGTTGGGGAACTCTACGTTACTGACCTGCTCCTGCGCCACTCCGTCGAGGATGCTGTCGGTGTCGACGCCGTTGGCGGTGCCGACGAACAGTTCCGTGCCCTCGGAGTTCTCGGCCTCAACGGTCACGCTGGTGCCAGAATATGGAACGATCGCCTCATCGAGGACGACGGCATAGGCGCCGTCCTCGACGGTGAAGGGTTTGGTCTCGGTGACCTCGTCGGTGCCGACGACGGACAGAGCGGAGACAACCAGAACTGCCACGATCACCGCTGCGAGAGCGAAGAGAATGGCTGTGGTGAGACGGATTCTCTGGATCAGAACAAGGCCCTCATCAATGCTGTGCGTGCCTTGGTCACGGCCGGATCATCCGCACCCAGGACTTCGAAGAGTTCGAGGACCCGCAGGCGCAGCGCTTCCTTCTCATCGCCGGCGCTGACGCGGATCAGCGAGATCAGGCGGTTGAAGGCGCTGCTCGGGTTGCCGCCGACGATTTCTGCGTCGGCTGCTGCCTTGGCCGCCTCGGGGTCTTTGGGGTTCGCATCTGCTGTGGCGATGAGCTGCTGCGGATCGGCGTCGATGAGACGGCGTCCCAATCCGGCGCGAGCGAGACCGAACTTGGCCTCTTCGTCAGCCGGAGACGCAGCCAGTGCCGATTTGAACAGAGACTCGGCCGTATCGAAGTCTCCCCGGTTCAGTGCTTCTTCAGCCTCGGGATGGGCAGGGCCGGCCGGTTCCTGTTCGGCTCCGGCGACGACGGCATGTCCGGTGACGCCGTTCTCGCCGGCGAGTTTGAGCAGCTCATCGAAGTAGGCCTTGACCTGCGCCTCGGGCAGTGCGCTCTGGAACAGAGGCACGGGCTGGCCCTTGACGATGGCGATGACGTTCGGGATCGATTCGACGCCGAAGGCCTGCTGCAGGCGTGGGTTCGCGTCGACGTCGACTCGCGCCAAGACCAGACGGCCGCCGAAGGATTCGACGATGCGTTCGACGATCGGTGAGAGCTGCTTGCCCTGCTCACTCCACTCCGCCTGCAGATCGATGACGACGGGAACCCGGTCCGAGATCGCGACGACGTCGTTGAAGCTGGCCTCGTCGACATCGAATGCCAGGGCAGGCACCGGCACGGCATTCGGGTCCGCGGGGCCTCCTGCGGACTGACCCGGTCCACCGGTCTTCTCCTCATGGGGCAGGTTCTTGCTGCGCACCGCGGACAGATCGAGTCCTTGGTTGGGCTGCGTGTTGTCCTGCGAGGGATCCATTGACACGTGGTCTCCTTTGTTGCGGGAAGTGCGAATTCGTACGGTACGTCTCGTCCGGAACTCTACAGTTCAGACGGCGTTGATGACATCCAGTTTAGAACGTATCGACATCGTCGGGCCTGCACTCACTTCGGATCGCAGTGCCCCGGACCGTTGGAGGTCGCCGGGCCTGCGACCCTTCCAGTTCGGACTATTCCAGTTCGGCGCCGCTGAGTGTCTCCAGTCCGCCGATGAGGCGCACCTTGCCGTCCTTGGGTACGAGGAAGGTCAGGACCTGGGTCGTCTTCGTCGTCACCGGCTTCTGGGTGCTGTCGGATCCGGTCAGTTCCTTCTGCGGGCTGGACAGTGTCAGGGTTCCGGTCCGGCCGTCAACTGACTCCGGAGAGATCGTCGACTCGGCTTCGATGACTCCCGTAACGACGGCGGAATCGTCAGCAGTGCCCTGCGCGACGATCTCCTTGCCGGGGGTGTACTTGTAAGTGACCTCAGCCTTGCCCTCTTCGGCACTCTGCTTCTGAGCCTGCTGGTTCTTCCAGATCGACTTCGAGAAGTCATCGGACTCGAACTTCTTCGCTTCCTTCGAATCCTTCCCTGAGCCCAGTGCCTTCGCGTAATCGGACACAGCCTTCTCTGGGGTCAGCGCATAGTCCTTGGACTTCGGATCGAGAGGTGCCGAGCCCTGCCGGGCGTCGGGAATCTCCGGCAGTTCTGTGCCCGGGACCAGCTGAGTCTGGGACCACAGCTTGTAGTCGGAGCGTGGATCTTCCTGAGTCAGGACCAGAAGCTGAGTGTCATTGCCCGCCGAGGTGATGAGGCTGGTCATGCGCGGCCAGCTGTCGGTGGCTGCGGTGTAGTTCACCACGACCTTCTCGTTGGCCACTGCCGGTGGCAGCTTCTGCTTCTCGACCTTCTCCTTCACCTTGTAGGCGTCCTCGCGCTGCTTCAGGGCTGGTCCTGCCGCACGCTTCTTCAGATCGGAGCTGGATGTCTTCTTGTCTGCGGCCTTGATGTCTTCGGCCACGGAATCGAGAATCCGCTTAGCCTGATCATCGTTGACACCGGCTGCTGCAGAGCTCGGTGCCTCCGAGGGCTCCGGCTTGGGCAGCTCTTCGGGCCCGCAGGCGCTCAGCGCCAGAACGGGAACGATCGCAAATGCGGTTCCGTATTCTGCCAGCTTCTTGCGGCGTTCCTGACGGGCCGTGCGCCGGTTCTTCTCCTTCTTCGCGCTCTTGCGGTTGAAGAAGAGGACGACGATGCCGCCGATGAACAGTGCCCCGCCGATGATCATCAGCGGAAGAGCCCAAGGAGTCTCGGCATGGTTGGGCCAGGAGATGGTGACGGTCTTGACGTCGCCGGGCTCACCGCTGCCGGCGATGAGGAACCCTGTCCGGTTCGCGTCGTCGGTCCAGTCAAGCTCAACCGTGTCTGTTCCGGTGACTTCGGAAGTCCAGAGATCGGCACCGGCAGGGTTGGGGACCTTTGCCTTGCCGTCTTGGGCTTTCACGGTCAGTTCGCCCTCGGGTGCGAGACCGGTCACATGGGCCGAAGCGGAGTCGCCCACCCAGGCTTCGACGTTCTCGGCCGGTGCCTGAGCGATCGTCAGATCGCCTGAGCCCTCGACCTTGAGAGTTGCGGGGGTTTCGTAGAGATTGAGCATCCCGGGGTCGACGACGACGGCCGGTGTCTCCGCATCGATCTCTGCGGTCGCGGTGATCTGGTCGTCCGGCGCCCACAGGGTCTTCTGCAGAATTCCGAGGCCTCCGACAACGACGCCCACCACCATGAGAATCACAGCAAGTGTGTAGCGCACGTACGAACCCTTCCCTCAACAAAGTGTCTTCTGACCCCACGTTCACCCGTGGGACAGTCCAAGTTTAAGTCACTGGGCGCAGATTGGTTTTGTGCGTGTACTCAGCGTGTGTCGACGCGCACAACCAGCGGTGTGTCGGTGCACACAGCCAAGTGCGTGGTGATCCGCACATCCGGGGAAAATGCTCAGCCCCACTCCTCTGCTCTAAGCTGGTCTGGTGAGCAACGACAAAATTGTGTGGATCGACTGTGAAATGACCGGCCTCGACGAAGTCAGGGATGAGCTCATCGAAGTGGCGGCTGTCATCACCGACTTCGACCTCAACCCCCTCGACGAGGGCATCGACATCGTCATCAAACCCTCCGCCGCGGCGCTGGAGAACATGAACGACTTCGTCACCAAGATGCACACGAGTTCCGGACTCATCACCGAACTCGATGCAGGGACGACGGTCGCCGAGGCGCAGACCCAGGTGCTCGAATACATCAAGAAGCACGTCCCGGAGGCTGGCAAGGCACCCTTGGGCGGCAACTCGGTGGGCACCGACAAGGTGTTCCTGAACAAGCAGATGCCCGAGCTCGTCGAGCACCTCCACTACCGGATCATCGACGTGTCCTCGATCAAGGAACTGAGTAAGCAGTGGTTCCCCCGCGCCTACTTCCAGTCGCCTGAGAAGCACGGTGGTCACCGCGCACTCGGCGACATCCTCGACTCGATCGTCGAGCTCCAGTACTACCGCAAGGCCGTCTTCTCGGCTGAGGGCCCGACCTCGGAAGAGGCGAAGTCCATCGCCGCCGAGGTGAGCGCCAGCATCACTCGCTGACTGGCCTGAGCAACACCTCCTGACTGGTCCAGTGCCATTCGCCGTCTTCGGCGTTCATGTGAAATGATGATTTCATCATGCCATTAAGTCACGTGCAGCGCCCCCTCTATGAGGTCAAGGCCAATCTGTTCAAAGGGTTGGCCCACCCCTACCGAATCCGTATCCTCGAGCTCCTCGCCGGCGCCGCAGAGTTCAGCGTCACCGACCTGCAGGCCGAGACCGAGCTCGAAGCCTCCCACCTGTCCCAGCACCTTGCCGTTCTCCGTCGGCATCGCCTGGTCGAATCCGAGCGTCGAGCCAGCCACGTCTACTACCGCCTCTCCGACCGGCGCACCGCTGAGCTTCTCTCCGTGGCCCGGTCGCTGCTGCTGTCGATGCTCGAAGACGACGAGGGCCGCCTCGCCGAGGCTCAGACGCTGCCACAGATCCCAGGTGGCCCTGCCACCACGGGCAGAGTTGCGCCCACCGCCAGCCCTGTCACCACCAGTGAGACCGCGCAGTGAGTTCGCCCAGCACCGCCTCGGCGGCTCTGTTCAGCTCCCTCAGACGAGTACGCTCTCTGCTGCCTGGCGTCTCCGACTACAGCGAGACCCGCCGGTCGTGGCCGAGGGACCTCCTCGCCGGTGTCACCGTCGGCATCGTCGCTCTCCCCTTGGCACTCGGCTTCGGCGTCAGCTCGGGGCTCACCGCGGAACAGGGCCTGATCACTGCGATCGTGGCGGGTCTGCTCGCGGCGGTCTTCGGTGGATCGCATGTGCAGATCTCGGGACCGACCGGTGCGATGGCCGTCGTGCTCGTGCCCATCGTCGCCACCCAGGGCGCCGAGGCGGTGGTTGCGGTCACGCTCATCGCCGGGATCATCGTCGTCGCGGCCGGACTGCTGCGTCTGGGACGTGCCGTGTCGTTCATTCCCTGGCCCGTGATCGAGGGGTTCACGCTGGGAATCGCGGCCATCATCTTCTTGCAGCAGGTCCCGTTCGTCACGACGCCGACCGACTCGCAGCCGGGTGAGCACAGCACGAATGCGCTGGTCGCTGCCTCACAGCTCATCTCTGAAGCCGACTGGTCCTATCTGCCCTATTCACTCACGGCAGTCGCGATCGTCGCCGTGTGCATGGTCCTCGCCCCGAAGATCCACTCCTCCATCCCGGGATCACTCGTCGGCATCATCATCGTCACGGCACTTGCCGCGCTGGTGCCCAATCCGCTCGCGACCATCGGCGAGATTCCGCGCTCACTGCCCTTGCCCTCTGTTCCCAGCATCGACCTCGGCGCCGTCGGAGGACTGCTGCCGGCTGCCGGGACGATCGCCGCATTGGCGGCCATCGAATCGCTGCTCTCCGCACGAGTGGCCTCGTCCATGTCGGAATCGGGCGCCTACAGTCCCGACCGAGAGCTGGTCGGACAGGGAATCGCGTCCATCGGCTCCTCGCTCTTCGGCGGCATGCCTGCCACCGGCGCCATCGCCCGCACCTCGGTCAATATCCGTGCCGGCGGTCGCACCAGGCTCGCCTCGATCGTCCACGCCCTCGTCCTCCTGGCCATCGTTCTCGCCGCGGCCGCGCCCGTGGGACACATCCCGCTTGCGGCCCTGGGCGGAGTCCTCTTCGTCACCGCGGTGCGCATGGTTCACCTGACCACGGTGCGTGCCATAATGCGATCGACGCGATCCGATGCAGTCGGCTTCGTCATCACCGCACTCATCACGATCTCGTTCGACCTCATCATCGCCGTCGGCATCGGCATGGTCGTGGCCGCCGCGTTCGCCCTGCGCAACCTGTCCCGGGCCACCGGAGTCACGATCGAAGAGGTCGCCGCCGACGACTCTGCCCATCCCGGCGATGATTCGATCTCGATCGTGCGCTTCGATGGACCGCTGTTCTTCGCCTCCTCGGACCGGGTCTTCGACGAAGTCATGGAGCTCGACGGAATCGTCGTGGTGATCCTGCGGATGTCCCAGCTCGAGCTCGTCGATGCGTCCGGGGCGCGCATCCTCGCCGAGGTGGTGCACACCTTCGAACGCCGCGGGATCACGGTCCTCATCAAGGGCGTGAAGGACTCCCACGTCGATCTGTTCCGTCACGTCGGGGTGCTCAGCGCACTCAGACACAAAAAGCACCTGTTCGATGACCTGCCCAGTGCCATCGAGCATGCACGCTCACACGTGAAGCGGGCCTCGACCGGCTCCCGCTGAACCGAGGTGGATGCCGGCGCAGCGACGACGTGCGCGCCGGCCCGGCTTCAGTGATTCAGCTGGTCTTCTTGGCCGGCTGGGCGAAGACCGAGGCGGGGAAGGCCCCGGACTGGGCCAGGACCTTGATCAGGCTGCGGCTCAGAGACACGAGCGCCTCGATCTCCTCGTCGGAAAGGACCGACCAGGCTGCGGCCACGGTGCCGTCGGTGAGCTGCTCGACCTGCTCCTTGAGATCGCGGCCAGCATCCGTGATCGCCGGCAGGTCGAAGCCGCGCTCGTCCTCACCGACAGTGATGAGACCGGCCTCGGCCAGACGCGACTGCGCGGCCTTCCACTCCTCGTCGGTGTACCCGCGGGTCTTCTGCGCCGCACGAGGCTTGAACGAAGCACCCGTGGCGACATCGAGCATGAGAGCGTCGATACCCGGCACGCCTGTTGTCACCAGCGAGGCCACATGGCCGTCACCGCGGAACTCTCGGGCGATGGTCGCCACGCCCCACAGCCGTTCGAACGCCGTGTTCGGCTTGTGTGCCGTCAACGCGTCCGCGGTGGCCTGAGCCAATACTCGGCCCGAGAAGTCCATGTTCGCCAGCACCGGCTCCACGGCCGTGGCCACCTGCGTGGCCGCCTCGGTGAGCAGCGCAATGTCCTCACGGGAGTCGAAGAGCTCGGCCATGAATGCGGCCACTGCGTCGAAGCGCGCCTGCACCATGGTCTCCGGTGACGCTGTGTCCCAGATCTTCGGGAACTGGGTTGAAAGGAAGGCATGTGAGTAGTTGTAGTAGGCGGCGCTGACGACCCCGGCATTCACACGCCCCAGCGGAGCCGATCGTCCGGCCAGGTTCCCCTCGACTCCGGGCTCGAGGCCGTGCTTGGCATACTCCCGGCCCACGGTCTCGGAGAAGTACATGGCCGAGTGGAACGAGTTGAGACGGGAAGAGACGGTCCTGATGTTCTGCGTGCGCTGCGAGTTCATGGTGCCCATCCTATGGTCAGGGCTCCCATGCGTCGATAGCGTTCGCCGGCGCATCTGTGCTGGTGGAGCCGGTGTCGGCTGGCGCAGAGTCACTGCTGCCAGTAGTGGCTCTGATTCCAGTGGTGGCAGCGAACCAGTGGATGTGGTCCGCACATTCTCGACGTGCCCGGTCCGCGTCACCGGCGAGAACGCTCTCGAGCAGACCGGCGTGCTGTGCGGTGAGTTCGGCCTGCACCCACGGCCAATCATCGGTGCCGTCGGCCGCTGCGGAGACATAGTCGAGGATGCTGCTGGACAGTGACGCCAGGATGATGTCGGTGACCGGATTGCCGGCCGCGGCACACAGTTCACGATGGAATCGGGCGTCGAGATCATGGAAGGTCGCCTTGGCGATGTCGGCCTCACGCATCCGAGCCAAAAGCTCACCAGCTCGCCTCAGGTGGACCCTGCCCGACCCGGTGCGGGGGTCGCCCGTCGGTGACTTCCTCGCGACAGATCCAGCTTCGGCAGCAACAGCCTCGGCGGCGGTGGCAACCGCATCTGACTCGAGGACGACTCGAGTGGTGAGGACGTCTGCGGGAGCGATATGCCGAGCCGAGACGTGCAGCTTCAAGGCCCGGGACAGGCCCACCGCCGGCTCGGAGACGATGACCGATCCGGCCTCGGGCCCCGAACCGACACCAGACCGGATGAGGCCGACGGCGTCGAGGATGCGGATGGCCTCGCGCACACTGGATCGGGAGACTGCGAAGCGCTGAGCCAGGGCCCGCTCCCCCGGCAGCCGGTCACCGAGGCTGAGGGTGCCGTCGAGGAAAGCACCCTCGATTCCGGCAAGGACTATTTCATAAGCCTTATTCATCGTAATTGCCTTTTCGCCGACCGCGGTACCCGCAAAGAGTCCCCAGTCAGCGGGATTGTCAGGGGCATCTGTGCCGAGGCCTTTGCGGGGACATCCCCTTATGTTAAGGTCTGACCACATTTGTGACAAGAACCACTTCCGTCGCATTCGATCGGTCTCCGCTCAGGAGCCGAGCCCCGGATCCGATTCTTGGCACTGCAGGCACCACGGCTTGGAGGTCAGATGAAGATTGCACTGTTCGCCACGTGCATCGTCGATGCCATGTATCCGGAGGTCGCGCAGGCGACCGTGACGATTCTGCGCAGACTGGGCCATGAGGTGATCTTCCCCGAGGGACAGACCTGCTGCGGGCAGATGCACATCAATTCGGGGAAGTTCGCGCAGGCAGAACCGGTCATCGCAGCCCATGCCCGGGCCTTCTCCAGCACCGAGTGGGATGTCGCTGTCGCCCCCTCGGCGTCCTGTGTCGCCTCGCTCGGACACCAGCAGCCGATGGTCGCCAGACGGATGGGCAACGAGGCCCTGGCCACGGAGGCCGCCGACATCGCCGGACGCACCTATGAACTCTCGCAGTTCCTCACCGACGTCCTCGGCATCACGGACGCGGGGGCTGACCTGGGATCCTACTTCCCTCACCGGGTGACCTACCACCCTTCGTGCCACGGAATGCGCCTGCTGCGCCTCGGCGATCGTCAGAGCAATCTGCTGCGCTCGGTCAAGGAAATCGACTTCGTCGAGCTCCCTCTGGCCGACTCCTGCTGCGGATTCGGAGGCACATTCTCGGTGAAGAACCCCGAGGTCTCCTCCGCGATGCTCGCCGACAAGGTCCGCACCATCCAATCGACCGGCGCCGAGGTGTGCACCGGCGGAGATGCCTCCTGCCTCCTGCACATGGGCGGCGGGATGTCTCGCTTCCAGCGGACCGGGAACTTCGAGGGCACCCCCGACGTCACGGCCGTGCATGTGAAGCAGACGAGCTCGACCGAGGCCGGCGCTGACAATGCCGATCAGCTCACAGCGGTCGTCGGAGCCAGCGACGATGACCACCGAATCCCCGGCGAACAGGGCACACAGCCGCAGGAGCCGAGCCAGGTGCAGTCGGGCCTGAGAGTCGGACAGTCAGCGGTCCACTTGGCGCGGATCCTCGCCTCGACCAAGGAGGATCCGCTGCGTGTCCAAAGTGAAGGAGCAACCGTGAGCGGAGGGAGTCTGCGATGACTTTTCTGGGAATGCCGCTGCTGCGGTCCACACGCCATGACGACCATGAGATTCCGGGCGGTCAGGGCAATATCGTCGAAGACGAGTCCTTCGCCGGGGTCTCACATCAGCATCTGTCGAACCAGCAGCTGCGCAACAACATCGGACATGCGACCGCGACGATTCGGGACAAACGCTCCGAGGTCGTCGCCGAGCTCGACGATTGGGAGGCCCTGCGGGAGGCAGGGTCTCAGGCCAAGAATCACGTGATGGAGAACCTGCCGGAGTATCTGGCCGAGTTCGAGAAGAACTTCACGGCAGCCGGCGGCGTCATCCACTGGGCCCGGGATGCCGATGAGGCCAATGCCATCGTCACCGAACTCGTCGAGGCCAACGCCCCGGTGCTGGAGAGCGGGCGCCGTGAGGTGATCAAGGTCAAGTCCATGGCGACCCAGGAGATCGGCCTCAACGAACACCTCGAGACTCAGGACATCGACGCTTTCGAAACCGATCTGGCCGAGCTCATCGTCCAGCTCGGCGATGACAAGCCCAGCCACATTCTTGTCCCGGCCATCCACCGCAACCGCGATGAGATCCGCGACATCTTCATGGACAAGATGCCCGATGCCGGAGACCTGACGAATGAGCCCGCAGTCCTCGCCGAGGCTGCCCGGCGACATCTGCGCCACAAGTTCCTCACCACGAAGGTCGCGATCTCCGGAGCGAACTTCGGCATCGCCGACACCGGGTCACTCGGCGTCGTCGAGTCGGAGGGCAACGGCCGCATGTGCCTGACCCTGCCGGAGACGCTCATCACCGTAATGGGCATCGAGAAGCTGCTGCCGAGCTTCGATGATCTCGAGGTCTTCCTGCAGCTGCTGCCCCGTTCATCGACCGGTGAGCGGATGAACCCGTACACCTCATTCTGGACGGGCACGACTCCCGGCGACGGTCCGCAGAACGTCCACCTCGTCCTCCTCGACAATGGCCGCACCCGGGCCCTGGCCGATGAGCACGGACGCACAGCGCTCAACTGCATCCGCTGTTCGGCGTGCATGAACGTCTGCCCCGTCTACGAACGCACCGGCGGGCACGCCTACGGGTCGACCTACCCGGGACCGATCGGCGCGATCCTCTCACCGCTGATGACCGGCATAGAAGTCGAAGAGAACGGCTCCCTGCCCTACGCTTCGAGCCTGTGCGGAGCCTGCTACGACGTGTGCCCGGTCAAGATCAACATTCCCGAGATCCTCGTCCACCTGCGCGGCGAGGACGTCGAAGCCAACCACTCCCCCGTCTCCTCACAGCTCGACGCCGCACTCACCGGCGCCTCGTGGATGATGAGCGACGGCAAGCGGATGGCCGCAGCCGAATCCGGTCTGCCCATCGCCCACACGGTCACCGGCGGCGAGCAGATCAATTCGCTGCCAGGCATCGCAGGAGCATGGACCTCGAGCCGTGACATCCCCGCGCTGCCGGAGAAGAGCTTCAGACAGCTGTGGGCCGAGGATCAGGCCCGCGCAGAGGAAGAGGACGACGAGACATGACGGACACCGCACGTGAAGAGATCCTCGGCCGCATCAATCAGGCCCTCGGTCGCCGAGGTGGGGGCGAGTACGTCTCGTCCGCCTCCGGGACCGTGCCCACCGGTTCACCCCCAAGTGCCACCGGCTCCGAGCAGTCACACGGCACGAGCGGCGAGGCCGAAGCTGCTGGTGCCGACATTCCCGCGGCCGGCGGCGGAATGGTCAATCAGAGCGCGGACTATCTTCGCACCGGCACGCATGAGGGTGAGGACCTCATCGAGCTGCTCATCGATCGTCTTGTCGACTATAAGGCCAACGTCCACCGCGTCAGCGGCGACCCAGCGGCCACCATTGCGGGGCTCCTCGACTCCGGGTCGAAGGTCGTCGTGCCTCGCGGGCTCGATGACTCATGGATGAACTCGTTCTCCGGTGAGGTCTCGGTCGATGCTCCGGGTCAGGAGCTGAGCATTCCCGAACTCGACGCACAGGCTGCGGTGGTGACCGCCTCGGCGGTGGCGATCGCGCAGACGGGAACCATCGTCCTCGACGGATCACCCGAGTGCGGCAGGCGGGCGATCACGCTCGTGCCGGACCATCATGTCTGCGTTGTGCGCGTGGCCGACATCGTCGACATCGTGCCCGAGGGGATCGCCCGCCTGACTCCGACGGCGGCGCTGACATTCATCTCCGGGCCCTCGGCGACGAGCGACATCGAGCTCAAACGTGTCGAAGGCGTCCACGGTCCGCGCACCCTCGACGTGGTCATCGTCGATACGTGAGTCGGACCCACGACGCCTGGGCCATCAGCGATGCGGAACAATGGTGGCTATGACGATGGCCCGCACTGCAGAGTACCCACGCGAACCACCTCGGCGGAGGTCTCGCCGGTCCAAGCTCATCGTCACCGCGGTCATCGTCGTGCTCACCCTCATCCTCGGCGTCATCGCCGCCGACCGGGTGGTCGACTTCACCACTGAGCAGAAGATCGCCTCGAGCCTCGAACCCTACGGCGAGGCTGATGTCAACGTTGAGGGCTTCCCCTTGCTCACTCAGATGGCCGGAGGAACGCTTGACACCGTTCGTGTCACAGCGGATCAGGCGCAGTATGAGAATGTCGACTTCACCGACGTCGATGCCGAACTCTTCGACGTCCCGGTCGACACCTCACGCCCCATCGGCACGGTCGAGGCGAGCGCAGTGATTCCGCTGTCGACGATCGACTCGCTGGCCACTGAACACGCCTCGCTGCCCGAGGGAATGTCGTTCACCACGATCGACGGCGGACTCTTCCTCAAAGGCTCGCTGCTCGGTCAGGAGCTGCTCATCGGAATAGACCCGCAGGCGCAGTCGCGGCAGGTCGTGGTCAATGCCACGACCATCAAGCTCGGATCTGCCGAGGTCGACATCGACTCGCTTCCGTCATTTCTGACCTCGTCGATCTCCGACATCGTCATCGACCTCGACTTCCTGCCCGCAGGCCTGGAACTCACCGACATCAAGGCCACTGACACCGGTCTGGAGATCAGCCTCCATGGCACCGGAGTCTCCTTGAACTGAGGTTGGGGCGACTCGAGGCGGGGCGTGAACCTGCGAGAGCATTCTGATTTCGCGTAGACTGACTGTGATGACTCCCACGATGCCCGACACCGTTTTCACACCAAAGGTGTGGGTTCTGGGACATCCGGGCACCAATGGCTACATCACCTCCTGGGGCATGATGCTCTCGGGAACAGCCCCACTTCTGGCCGGCGAACGACTCCGGCCCACCCTCTGAGCAGACGATCATGAGCACGAGCCTCTCGGCGCTCGATCACTGATCGTTCTGGCAGAGCACCCACACATTTCGGGTCGGAAAAGCACACCGTCCGACCACGAAATGGGATCTCCGTGTCTTCACCTTCTCCAACGACCACCGGCGACAATCGCCTGCTCACCTCTCTGCGCAAGGACACCGTCGGCGGCGGACTCCTCGTCATCGCCGCACTCACCGCCCTCATCTGGGCGAACTCTCCACTCGCGGACTCGTACTTCGCTCTCAGAGACGTCGAGATCGGCTTCGCGCCGTGGCACCTGCAGCTGAGCCTGGGCACCTGGGCCGCCGACGGGCTGCTCGCGATCTTCTTCTTCCTCGTCGGGGTGGAGCTGAAGACCGAATTCACCCATGGGGACCTGCGCAGCTTCCGCACGGCCATCGTCCCGATCACTGCCGCCGCCGGCGGTGTCATCGTCCCGGCCCTCATCTACACGGTGCTCATGACCTCGAACCCGCAGCTGCTGCGCGGCTGGGCGATTCCCACCGCGACGGACATCGCGTTCGCCGTCGCGATCCTCGCGATCATCGGCTCCCACCTGCCCAAGGCGCTGCGCATCTTCCTCCTCACCCTCGCCGCTGTCGATGACCTGCTCGCCATCGGCATCATCGCCGTCTTCTACACCGAGACCATCAACCCCATCCCCCTGCTGGCAGCCGTCGGAGTCATCATCGTCTACGGACTCATCGCCTCCCGGTGGCGAACATTCTTCGTCGACCGCGCGTGGGCAGCGTGGGTGATTCTGCTGCCGCTGGGACTCATCGCCTGGGGCCTCATGCATGCCTCCGGAATCCACGCCACGATCGCCGGTGTCGCACTCGGGTTCACCATCCCGGCCCTGGCTCGGCGCCGGGACACAGGTCAGGATCGCAGGCCAGTCCAAGACGAAACCCCGAATCTCGCCGAGGTGCTCGAACACCGCCTGCGCCCCCTGTCCGCAGGATTCGCCGTCCCCGTGTTCGCCTTCTTCGCCGCGGGTGTGGCCGTGGGCGGATTCGAGGGGCTGGCCACGGCATTCTCCCAGCCGCTGACCTTCGCGATCATCGCGGCACTGGTGCTCGGCAAACCATTGGGCATCCTCGCCTCGACGTGGCTGGTCTCCCGATTCACCTCCGCCGGGTTGGATCCGAGCCTGAAATGGCTGGATCTGGCCGGCGTCGGTCTGCTCGCCGGCATCGGCTTCACGGTCTCCCTCCTCGTGGCCGAACTCAGCTTCATTCCCGGCTCCCCCGCACACGATTACGCGAAGGTCGCCATCCTCAGCGCCTCCGTGATCGCGGCCCTGCTGGCAACGCTCGTCTTGGGCAGCAGAAACCGTCGGTACCGGAAGGCAGAGGGCGCTACCCTGGATGTGCATCAGCCCTGACGAGGGCACACCTCTTCACGCACACTGGCACCGCCTCACCACCGCACCATCAGAAAGGCTCAACGATGAGCACGATCACCCCGGTAGGCCAACGATTCTCATCCGAGCTGACGACGCTGGCCACCCTCGTCGACTCGGAGCGGCCCGGATGGACGAGGCGAGCGCTGAGCGAATTCGACATCGCCGGCCGCGACTACGCCCGCACCCTGATGAAGCAGGCAGGGCTGCAGACCCGAGTCGACGGGGCCGGAAACGTCATCGGAGTCTTGCCCGGTCGCCTCGGCGGGCGTGAGATCATGCTCGGGTCCCACACGGACACCGTCGACGGCGGTGGCCGATTCGACGGAATCACCGGTGTCCTCGGTGCCATCGAGGTCGTGCGGCTGCTGCGGGAGAACGACATCCGACTCGACCATGACCTCGTCATCGTGGTCTTCTTCAACGAAGAGCCCAATGACTTCGGCTTCTTCTGCGTCGGCTCCCGGGCGATGACAGGACTCGTCGACCGCACCACCCTGGCCGCCACCGACACCAGCGGCCGCAGCCTCGCCGAGGCTCTGCCTGATTCCGGCATCGATCCCGAGGCTTTCCTCGACGCACGCTACGACTTCTCGAAGGTCACTGCCTTCCTCGAACTCCACATCGAGCAGGGGCCCGAACTGGAGCGGATGGGCAGACAGATCGGCGTCGTTGAGACCATCACCGGCATCAACCACTTCAAGGCGCTCTTCACCGGACGCCAGGACCACGCAGGCACGACCCCGATGGATGTCCGCGCCGACGCGGGGTGTGCCGCTGCCGGCACGGTGCTCGCCGTCGAGTCGATCGCCGAGTCCGGGACGAACACGCGGGGTACGAGCGGTCAGATCCAGTTCACTCCCGAGGCCGTCAACGTCGTCTCGGCCAATGCCAGCGTCGAAGGCGAGTTCCGCGGCCCCGAGGGGTCCTGGCTGAATGAGGCTCAGCGGCGGCTCACCGATGCTGCCAACCAGAACGCCGACAAGCGCGGTGTCCACGTGGAGATGGAGTGGACGACCGACGATGCGCCCGTGCCGCTGCACGAGCCGATCACCTCGACCATCGCCGAGGTGGCCGATGAGCTTGGTCATTCCAGGGCCACGATGTTCTCCGGTGCCGGTCACGACGCGGGCATCATCGCCGCCAAGACGCAGGTGGGCATGATCTTCGTGCCCTCACATGATGGCCGCAGCCACTGTCCCGAGGAATTCACGGAACTCGATGACATCGTCCCTGGAATCGAGGTTTTGCTGCAGACGGTGCTCCGCCTCGACGGTGCTACAGGTTCAGGTGCGACTGCACGGTCAGGTGGAGCACAGTCGCGGTGACTACAGTCAGTGCTGACACGACCGTCTGCTGAGAAGGGCCGCATCATGCCATTCGACAAGTTCATCAACAAGGCAAAGAACCTGGCCAACGATCCGAAGGTCCGCGAGAAGCTCAACTCCGACAAGGGAGAGAAGGCTACCGATTCGATTCTCGACAAGGCGGCAGGGGTCGCGGAGTCTCTGACCAATGGCAAGCACACCGATAAGATCCAGAAGGCCCGAGACGCCGCCGACCGTGCCGTCGGCACCGATGGGAAGTCGGAGAACAACCAGGCCGATGGCCAGCGCCCGGCCGGTGAGCAGAACCCCGGTGACAATCAGCGTCCCACTGACGAGCAGCGACCGACCGGCGAGCAGCGCCCCGATGTGAATCCTCGCACCGACGAGGGCGAAACTCGCCCCTGAGGATTCTCACTTCGTCGAATCGATCCTCGGCTCGCTGAGGCCTGCCTCATCGGTGTCGAGAATGATCCGTACTGCGTCGGTCTCTGCCAGCTCGTCAGGCCCGATCAACCAGTCATCACCGGACTTCCGGCCGCAGGGTTCACCCTCCGGAGGCCAGTCCTCACACTCGACTGCGACGATCGATTCAGCTGATTTCACGACCACGTCCCCGGGCACCAACGATCGGAAGTAGACGGCGACTCCTCCAGTCTTCGCCTGCACGGAGCCGACTGCTGCACCGGTGACCCTGTAGTCGACGGTGCCCTCGTGCTCTCCTTTGGTGAATGTGTCCTCGGCGGAGATGTCGACGGCGTGGACCTCGTGCTCAACATCCACCTCGGCGGCTTGACCATCCATGGTGATCGTCGGATCTGAGTACTGTGCCCGCAGGTAAGGCGGCAGCACAGACTCCGTGTCAGGCAAGCGGAAGCCGTCGTGAACCATGCCGCCGAAGGTGAACTTGTAGTTCCTGGCCAACTCCATGGTCTGGTCGATGTGCACCTGATAGCTGCCGTCGGAGTCGATGGTGATGGTGTGAGTGGCGTCCTCTCCCATGTACGGGTTGGGTGCGGCAGAGACGTCATCGACGGGAACCGTGCCAGCGACGATGGTTGCGGCCACGACCACCAGTACACCGAGGCCGGCACCGGCGGCTTTCCGGTTACCTGAACTGGTCCAGTGCTTTCGGGAGTTCATGATCAGCTCCTCTCGCGTTCGGGTGCGTCAATGGGTTCGGCCTGCATGTTCTCCGGGGCTGCGAATCCGATGGCCTCGATGCTGGGTGAGGTCTCTTCTGACCAGGTGAGTCTGGTCCCGTCGTCGGTGAAGCGATGTTTGTCCAATCCCGTGCATTCGGCGTCAGGGTCGAACTCCGTATGGTCTGGCAGGCACTGGATCGGGCCTCCCGCTTCCAGTGACACGGTGCGCATGCTCGGCGCTTCGTTCGATCCAGAGGGAAATCGCAGGGGCAGAACGAAGAGCTCATGCCCATCGACGTTGAGGTAGACGTCGTCAAGAACATAGGTGATGTCGACGACGTGCCTGCCCGGGGTCCACTGCGAATCCTCGCCAGCCTGCTTCTCACGCGTGAAGTCGTAGACGGCCGAGTCGGAGAATGGATCGTCGATCGACCGATTCTCGCGTGTCACGGTGAGATCGCCCACCTCGGCGGGATTCTCCTTCGTTGAGTCCTCCGCGGTGCTCAGCTCCTGCGCTGAGACCTCCCCAACTTGTGGGAGCACGTAATACCTCGGACCGTCACCGACGCCGGTGTTCCAGCCGATCTGCTCTCCACCGATATACCAGGACAGCGGCTCCTTCATCTCATCTGTGACATCGAAGATCAGGCGCTGGCTCACCTGCAGCGACCCATCGCTACGCGGTGTCACGTTCACCGTGATCTCTTCAGGTGTCAGCGCCTGTTCGGGATACCTCGACCGATCCGGTGGCATATCGGGGATGCGGGCGGACCCCTGGAACACGATCACGAGGATGATGACTATCGCGGCGAACCCGATGGCACCGGCGACGATGATGCTGATTGGCTTCGACATATTCACACACTATGGTTGGCCGCTGCGGCATCTGTGCCAGCCCAGTTCCAGTTCTGCCACATGCTCTGCCCATGTTGAGTTCGCTGCCCCGCGGTGGACTCCCCACCAGCAGAGGTGTGTGTGAGAATAGCAGTCGGGCATCAGCTGCCCCGACTCATTCAACCGAATCACATCCCACGAACTTCATCACACTGCAGGAGGTGCAATGCGATCCCCTATCCCTGATTTTCTGGACGAGACGCTTGATCGTCACAGGTCAGACCGGTCCGGTGTGAACGCGGACTATATCCCCGATCTGGCGGCAGCCGATCCGGAGAAGCTGGGTATCTGCATCTCCACCCTCGACGGGGTCGAATACTCCTCCGGTGACTCGGAGTTCGAGTTCTCCATCCAATCGATGTCGAAGCCCTTCATCTACGGCATGGCGATCGAGCAGGAGGGACTGGCCGCGGTCCTCGACATGGTCGGTGTCGAACCCAGTGGTGAGGCCTTCAACGAGCTCTCGCTGGACAAGATGTCGGGCAAACCACTCAACCCGATGATCAACGCCGGAGCCATGGTCATCCATTCGCTCCTGGGTGAGCCGGGAGCCTCGCTGGCCGAGCGGATCGAGATCGTGCGTGCCGGCTTGTCCGAGTTCGCCGGGCGGCAGCTGCGCGTCGACGATTCGGTGGCCGAAGGCGAATGGGGTGAGGCCTACCGCAATGTCGCGATCGCCAATATGCTGCGCTCCTACGGTGTCTACACCGACCAGCCCGACGAGGTGGTCCAGGGCTATATCGCCCAGTGCTCGATCCTCATCACCACCAAGGATCTGGGCATCATGGCCGCTACCCTGGCCGCCGGTGGAATCAATCCGATCACCGGCAAACAGGTGCTCTCACCTCGCGTGAACCGTCAGGTCCTCGGCGTCATGATGACGTGCGGCATGTACGACGCGGCCGGTGACTGGATGACAGAGGTCGGCGTGCCCGCCAAGTCAGGCGTCTCGGGCGGAGTCTTCGGGGTCCTGCCCGGACAGGTCGGCATCGCCACCTTCTCTCCGCGCCTGGACAAGCACGGGACGAGTGTTCGTGGAGCCAACATCTTCCGGACTCTCTCACGGGAGCTGAGTCTGCACATCATGGATGCTCCCGAACCTGCCCGCTCCATCATTCGCCGTGACCGACGCTTCGTGGACTCCCAGGGCGTCATGGTCCGCATCTGCAGCCTCCAGGGCTTGATTCAGTGGAGCGGTGCCGAGAACGTCATCCGGACCATGGACGCCCCCGAATCCAATGTCGAGGTCTTCGTTCTCGACCTGCGTCGGGTCAACGAGATCAACGGGGTGGCCAGGCGCATGCTCACCGAGGCGATGAGTCGTCTCGAGGACGACGGCAAGCGCATCGCGCTCATGGACCCCGAAGACATGCTCCTGTGCAAGAGCCCGAGCTCGTCCCTGCCTGAGGTCGAATACGTCGACTCCCCCAAGGCGCTCAAGGGTCTGCGACGGCTGCGTGAGGACTGGTCACAGAGAGCCGTGTGATTTTGCTGCGTGATTTCGCAGCGGCTCCTGGTGGCCCGGCTGAGGCAGCCCACACCGTCACTTGATAAGGTAAGGCTAACTAACCTGATCATGCAGGCGCAGTTTGGGCCCCTCGCCGAGGCGGCCCATCCGAACGGCCCGGCCCTGTCGCATCCCAGCGCATCCCAGGAAGGCTCTCTATGTCGACGACGCACACAACGCAGAACAGCTCAGCCCGTCCACCCCGGCCGCAGGCCATCCTCACCGTCCACGAGGTCACCGCCATCTCCCCGAACCTGATTCGCATCAGGGCCGGCGGTGAGGGCTTCGATGCCCTCAACAGCAACGAGGCGACCGACAAATACGTCAAGCTCATGTTCGCCGACCCCGCACACGGTCTCACTCCGCCCTATGATCTGGCAGAGCTGCGGGAGAACTCCTCCGAGAAGCTGCCCCGCAACCGCACCTATACCGTGCGGGAGATCAACGAAGACGAGAAATGGCTGTCACTGGACTTCGTCATCCACGGTGACGAGGGCGTTGCAGGCCCCTGGGCCAAGACCGCGCAGCCAGGTGACACCATCGTCATGGTCGGTGCCGGAGGCAAGTACCGGCCGAACCCCGATGCCGCATGGCATCTGCTCATTGCCGACCACACCGCAATACCTGCTGTCAGCACCGCGCTTGAAGCCATGGACACCGAGGCGAAGGGCACCGTCATCGCCGCCGTCGCAGACGAAGCAGACCGGCTGCTGCCGGCCACACCTGCTGGCGTCACCGTGGTCTGGGTCGACAATGACGATGAGCTCATCTCCGCTGTTCGCGAGCTCGACTGGTCCGAAGGAACACCGCAGGTCTTCGCCCACGGTGAGCGCGGGACCATCAAAACGATCCGGACGGTCCTCAAGGAACACGAGGTGCCCCGTGAGTCGCTGTCGATCTCAGCCTATTGGGCTCGCGGTCGCGCCGAGGACCAGTTCCAGGCCGAGAAACGCGAACCCATCGGCAAGATCGACTGACACCATCGCAGGCTTCAGTCCCACCCAGCCGAGCAGAGAATCTTCGCGCTCAATCCCACCCGATTGAGCCGAGGACGTCGTTGCTCGACTGTGCCCCGCTGCGGCGACCGTCTCCGCGACGACCGTTCCGACGGCGACGTGCCAGGTAGATGGCAAGGACACCGAAGCCGATGAGACCCAGCGCGATGCCGGCCATGATGAGGTACTGGCCCATGTCCGCACCGGTGCGCGGCAGCGAGCCTGCATTGTCGCCGTCTGCGTCTGTCCCGTCGGAGGACGCGCCGGCGTCGCTGTTCGCCCCGGACTCTGACCCTTCGGAGTCTGCGGCAGAGTCTTCGCCTGCACCCGTGGAGTCGGCAGCTCCGTCGGTGTCCTCGGAGCTGTCGGAAGTGGTCGAGTCGTTGGAGTCCGTGGAGTTGCCTGAGTCGTTGGAATCGGCCGAAGCACCGGAGTCGGAGGAAGCCTCTGAGGTACCTGAGCTGTCGGCATCCGTGGAGTCATCGGATGCAGCCGAGCTGTCGGATTCGGCTGAGTCGTTGGAATCAGTCGAGTCGTCCGAGTCAGCTGAGTCGTCAGTTTCGGCCTCTGGGTCCGAACCGCCGTCGTCGTTGAGATCGGCGACGGAGTACAGGCTGGTGGTGCCTGAGACCTCGTTGCCGACGACGAGGGCGGCCTCTTCGGTCGCAGACTCGTCGGCACCGAGGAAGGTGATGCCTTCCGGTCCGAGGTCGCCTGCGCTGGAGAGCAGAGCGTCTGGGTCGGCGGCGTCCTCGATCTCATCTTCGACGGAGACCGAGAAGTCACGGTTGTTGAAATAGGTGGCGAACGTGGGGTTCGTTGGGTCGCTGAGGTCGAAGGCGGCGATTCCGCCCACCCGTTCGAACCCGACGAAGGCATAGGTGGTCTCACCCACCTGACCAACAGTCAGCGCCTCGGGTTCTGGCCCCTTGTCATCGCTGCGACCTTCGAGGTTGGACTCGGAATGGTTGGAGTTGAAGAAATCGGGAATCGCCTCGGCGGTCATCTGTTCGAAGCTGTCGCCGGAGTCGGCGACGAGCGTACCGTCGGTCGTCCACACGGAGAAGGATCGGGCACCGAAGGAGTAGAGCTCTTCATAGCAGTCTCCGCTTTCGCTCAGCCCCAGGTCGGTGATGATGTTGAGCCTGCCCAGGTCCTCGTCACCGAGTTTGTCGGCCAGCGGGGAGGTCTCACAGACCGGTGCCAATTCGTCCTCGCCGAGGTCTTTGACCCTGGCTGCGTCGACGAAGTCGCCCCATTCTCTGGAGTCTCCTTCGTTGGCGGTGACCAGGTAGTCGGTGCCGCCGGAGGTGAATGTTGAGATCGTGTCGGGCATGTAGGCGCCCTTGAGTCCCGGGTATTCAGCGATGTTCTTCT
The DNA here is from genome assembly GCF_028201555.1 of Brevibacterium sp. BDJS002. NCBI lineage: Bacteria > Bacillati > Actinomycetota > Actinomycetes > Micrococcales > Brevibacteriaceae > Brevibacterium > Brevibacterium sp. BDJS002. The sequence continues at coordinate 2,968,065 of NZ_CP116392.1, forward strand.
CCGGAGCATCCTCTGGGTCTCGGTCGGAGGCGTCGAGTCCATTGCCGACCTGACCATGATCCTTGAAGCCCAGCGGCAGAACCTCGGTGACTTCGGCTGTCGCGATATCGAGAACGGCGATCGCATTCGCCTCCTGCAACGTGGCGTATGCCTTGTCACCTGCGACGGTGATGTATTCGGGTTCGAGGTTGCGAGACACCGGCAGATCGTCGTGCGGTTCGGGTCCGAAGACGCGAACGTCGTCGGGCAGCGTCTTCGAACCGCTTTCCTCGAAGTCGTGGAAGTCGGCGGCGTGCACATCCGATTCCTCGGGTGCGGCCACCTCGGCGGGCAGGTCGACCACGGATACGGACCCTTCAGGGTCGGTGGCGAAATCCTCGTCCGGTTCGCCCTCGTTAGCCACCAGCGCATGCGCGCCGTCCGGGGTCAGCGCCACCATGTCCGGCAGCGATCCCACCGAAACAGTGCCCAGCACCGTCGCCGAGGTGTCGGTGGCGTCGAAGAACATCAACGATCCCGGTGCGGTCTTGTCCTCGTTCTCCAGCGCGATGACGCCGAGTCCGTCGTCACGGACGGCGATGGAGTTCGCGATTCCGGAACCGGTGATTTCACCGGACTTCTCGGGCTTGTGCGGATCGGAGATGTCGATGATGTCGACGGTTGCCGCCTGCGCATTGACGGTGAAGGCCGTGTCGCCGTGGACGGCGGTGATCTCTGCGGCGGACTCGTCGAACTGGCCGGTCTCGTGCGAGCCGAGGAATCCGAGGTCCACGCCTGCCTCCGGCGCGGAGTAGCTGATGGGCTCACTCACCTCGGCCGCGGCTGCTGCTCCAGTGCCGATCATCGTCCCTGTAGCGCTCAGGCCTGCGGTCAGCAGCAGGACGGTCAGGGCGGCCGTGGTTGAGCGCGAGGTGGACTGATGCGTCATCGGTTCTCCGGAGTCGAGGTGATCGAGGGGGCGAAACTGCCCGCAACCACTTATATATAGGCAGGCGGTCTGTCTCTGCCTCGAACTCCGGGTGGATTCCGAGTGAACACACGTGCCCTGCTCCGGGCGAAACCTCGAGCGCGGTCGCTCAGTCGAGGTGGAGGGTATCGGCCACCTCGGCGGCTTTCCTCTTCTGGTCATCGGTGAGGCCGAGGATCGGAAGGGGCAGGGAATGCGGGGCAACCAGTCCCAGATGTTCGGCGATCGCGGCGGTGACTCGAAGGCTGCCGCCGAGTTCGGCGAAGAGATCCCACAGAGGCTGGAGTTCGGCGGAGAGTTCCAACGCCCGGTCCGCTTCGCCGTTCTGGGCGGCGCGGGTGATCGCGAGCATCGGGGCCGGCAGGGTTCCGCCGACGGCCGTGTACCAGGCATCGCAGCCGGCATTGAGGCCGGAAGCTCCGAACGCGTCACCGGAGATCCCGATGCTCACGCGGTTGCCGGTGGCGGCCCGAATCCGTTCGACATGGGCGGTGAAGTCCGGAGGCGACATCGCCTGCCCGGGAATCTTGATCGAGGCCACGCCGTCGAGATCGGCCAGTCGGGCGTAGAGATCAAGGGTGAACGTGAAGTGCGTGGTGCCCGGATTGTCGTAGACGACGACGGGAAGATCGGTCGCCGAGGTGACCGTGCGGAAAAGTTCGAACACGTCGTCCTCGGTCAGCGGCTGATAGCTGACGGGAGCGAGCAGGAGTCCCTGGGCGCCAGCGGCTTCAGCCGCGGCCACATTTGCCAGAACGTCGCGCGTGCGCAGTGCTCCAATCCCGACGAACACGGGGATCCCGGCAGCATGCTCGACGGTCAGCTGCGCGACTCGGGCGCGTTCGTCGGTGCTGAGATAGACATACGATCCGGTCGATCCCAGGGCAGTGATCGAATCGACGCCGGCGGCGACAAGACGCTGGAGCAGCCCCGCGTAGGCAGCCTCGTCGATCTCCTCGTCGCTGATCGGGGTGAGGGGGAAGGCGCTCAGGCCCGTGAACAGGTCAGGCGATGGAGCGTTCGGGTCCGTCATGTCGTGGTCTCCGTCGTAGTCGTCGATTGCAGGTAGTGCTCGAGTCGGTGGAATTCGGGTTGGGCATTCGGGTCCATCACGGCCTCGGCACCGACGGCATTGGCCACCGCCAGTGACCGTTGCCGCGAGTATCCGGCGGCCAGGGCGATGGTGAGGGCCGCGCAGAATGCGTCTCCGGCACCGACGGTGCTGACCGGTCGACGCGGCAATGCCTCTGCGAAGGCCACCTCTCGACCGTATTCGTATAACCCCGAACCCCGCGAACCATAGGTGATCGCCACCAGTTTCGCGTCTCGCAGCTGCGGGAGCAGATCGTATTCGCTCTCGTTGACGATGATGAGATCGGCTCGCTCGACCACCTCGGCGGGCAGAGGGAGAGCGGGGGCGGCGTTGATGACGAATCGTCCCGGCACGGTATGTGACAGTTCTGTGATCAGGTCCATGGATACTTCGAGCTGGGTGAGCACGGTCTCCTGGGCACCGAATTCGCATTCGGCAATGCTCACGTGGGCATTCGCGCCCTCGCACACGGCGATCTGATTCTCGCCAGCTGCATCGACCATGATGAGGGCGGTCCCGGTCCCCGAGTCGACGACTGCGATGCCATCGGTCCCGACACCGGCGCTCTGCAGTGCCTGTGTCATCGCCGCGCCTGCGGCATCCGAGCCCACGGCCCCGATCATCCTGGTCCTCGCGCCCAGTCGCGCCGCGGCACTGGCCTGGTTGGCACCCTTGCCGCCGGGACTATGGACGAGCCGACCCCCGCCCACGGTCTCACCGGCTGCGGGCAGTCGGTGGGTGATGGCGGTGATATCGGCGTTGATGCTGCCGACGACAGTGAGGTCGAGGTCAACGGTCATGGGTTCCTCCCCTCAGACCGATGTCGGCACCCGAGATGCCTCTCGGGTGCCGACATGTCGTCGTGTTCAGTTGGGTGTGCGGTGGGTCGGTCAGGCGCCGTGGACGACGAGTTCGACCGGGATGTTGCCGCGAGTGGCCTTCGAGTATGGGCAGAGTTCGTGGGTGCGGTCGACGACCTTCTGCGCGGTGTCCTGGTCGACGCCGGGGATGGTCACGGTGAGCTTGACGCTGATGCCGAAGCTCTCCCCTTCCTTGCCGATTCCGACTTCGGAGTTGACGACTGACTTCGAGGTGTCGACTTTCAGCTCCTTGCCCGCCAGACCCATCGCACCCTGGAAGCAGGCACCGTAGCCGACGGCGAAGAGCTGCTCGGGGTTGGTTCCGCCACCGGGCCCGCCCATTTCCTTGGGGCTGCGCAGATCGACGTCGAGTGCCTTGTCATCGGTAGCGCCATGACCGTCACGGCCTCCGGTGATCTCGGCCTTTGCGGTGTAGGCAATGCTCTCTGGGGTGTTCATAACACGTCTCCTGTTCGTTGAATCGTGATGTCACAGATCGTGGTCCTTCACGAAGAAGGCACCTGCGACCGAGTATTGTCACTTCACCGACGGAAGTCCAGGGGTGACCCTGTAGGTGATAGGCCAGATCGTGACCGACTGAAGAGGAACAGGAATGAGAAAAGCCCCGGAGTCTTCAGACTCCGGGGCTTCCCGTTCGGGGTGAGTAACGGGACTTGAACCCGCGACATCCGCGACCACAACGCGGCGCTCTACCAGCTGAGCTATACCCACCACATGCGCTGCAACCAGGTGCAGACAGCAAGATACATCCTAACCTCACTCAGGCACCCGGGCAAACTCACAGCGCATATGGTGCACAATGAGACACAGATCTCCTGACGTGCAACGATTCAGTAGCGATGTATAACGGTTTCGGAAAAACGGTAGGTGCATCCACTTGGATTCAATAGTATTGTCACGGTCCTATCCTCAATATCGTTCAAGGAACCCTGTACATGGCTCGTGCGCTGATCTCCGTCTCTCAGGACGGGTTCACCTATCTCACCCTCAACGGGGCGACGAGTCGCTACTCCGACACCGGACAGGCCATGACCTACCTTGGCGACTACGCCAGGGAGACAGCGACCCAAGTACCAGTGACCATCGACGACGGCAATCAGGAAGTCGACGTCGTCCTGGACGAGACCGGCAAGATCGCTCCCGCAGCTTCCGCATCACCGACTCCCCCTCCCTCGCAAGAACCTTCCTCCTCTCCCGCCGCACCCGCATCGGATGGGAACAGGTCGACGGATGAGTCCACGACCACCTCGGCGACGGACGGTGATCCTGCCGATGCACAGTCAGAGCGTCACCAACAGGGGAAGACCGACGCCGAGGCGGGCAATGGGGATGACTATCCCCTGGGCACTCCGTTCTCCGGACCTGCCGCACCCAACGCTCCGACAGTCAAGCGCACCCGAGTGCGCAAGCGCGCACCGCAGCACAAGAACTCACCACAGAATCGCCCCCAACGACTGAAGAAGATCACCGTTCCCGGACTCGTGCTCATCGGCATCGTGATCCTGATGATCGGGGCGTTCGTCATTCCCAACATCGTGCCTGCAGGCTCTCAGGACTCACCGCAGACGATCGAGTCGGAACAGCAGATCAATCCCGCGTCCGAACTCTCCGTGGACAAGACCGCGGACGTCGTTCCCGGCTTCGACAACTCGCCGACGTGGGAGACCAAGATCCCCAAAGACGCCTCGGTCACGGCCTCGGATCGTGGTGTCCTCGTCGTCGACGGCGGGAAGCTCGAAGTCCTCGACTCCGCGACAGGCAAATCCCGGTACTCGGGAAAGACCAGCGAAGCCCCGACCTTCGCCGTCGACACGATCATCGACGGCAAGCCCGCCCTGCTGTGGCAGGCCGGCGACACCGCCGAAGCGCTCATGGACGGTGAGGACAAGCCCAAGACCTATCAGCTGCCGGAGAACGCACGCATCACCTCGGCGGGCAAAAGCGTCCTCATCAAGTCGGGTAACCGTCTGTCCACCTTCGGTGTCGACGGTCTCGTGAATGTGCCGACTCCCGAATCGGGATCGACGCCGATGGCGATCGAGAACGACGAGCTCTTCAGCTCCGACTGGAACGGTCCGGTCAAGGCGAAGAACATCAAGTCCGGCGATGAGCGATCCGTCAAACTCGAAGCCCCCGCCGATGGACTCCAGATCATCAAATGGGTCTCGGCCGGTCATGGCAAGGCCGTCACGCTGTGGGGCGAACAGGGAGCATCGACGAACTCCGGTCACCGCATCCAACTCGTCGTCCACTCCTTGGAAGACGGTTCGATCCTCTCGACTGTGACCACCACGACCGACATCGTCGGCGAGATGTCATGGGTGCGCGGCCAAGGCGGAAAGCGAGCCTACATCGGCCCGTATCTCTTCGACCTGGAATCCGGGCTGCTGCTCATGGACACCTCGAGCAAGGACATCCACCTCTCGGAACCGCGCGGCACGATCGTGCCCTGCACCGTCGACAACGACGACTCCTGCCTGCTGGCTGGCAAACACGCCTACCGCACGGACACCAACCTGCTGGCGCTGACCGACGACGGCGGCAGAGCCATCGTCGACGGCGCAGACTCGACGATCCGGGCCTACGAGAAGTCGTCCGACACGAGCGAGAAATGACCGAAAACTTTCTCACCCTTGATGTAGCCATTAGGATGGGGAAAGACGTGCCTGTCTGCCAAGTCCCCTTGCACGTCTGATGCCGGAGTCCCCACACCGAAGGAACACAGTGCCAGCTACACGCGAGTTCAGCCGCACAGCGGCCGCCCTCGGCACTGCTCTTGCCCTGGTGCTGCTCCCGCTCACAGGCACAATCGCTCCAGCGAATGCGAGTGTCACGGACTCCGACCAGACCAGCTCATCAAGCTCGGGGACCACCACTTCCGATCCTGACGGATCTCCCGAAGGTGCTAGAGCTTTGGATCCAGGCGACGCGACAAGCTCCGTCACGGCTGATTCCGATTCTGGAAGCTCTGAGGCCGACGACGCCGATGGAGACGAAGGGGCGACTCCCGACGCCAACGCGGGCTCCGATAGTGGGAATGATGATACCGGGTGCGACCCGGAAAATAAGGCTCCCGAGGGTGATCCGTGTGATGTGAAAGAGCCGCTCGATACGACCTGGAACGAACCTCGCAAGACCATCAGGATATCGCCCTCCGAGGAATTGCCTGAGAGTTGGAAGAACGTGACTTTCCAAGGGCCGTCCCAGGCTGACGACAAGCGCTGGCCGGTCCAGAAGTCGTCGGACCCCGCAGAGGAACCTGCGTCCACGGCCAAAACCAATGGCGACATCGACGACAGCGGAAACTCACTTCCGCCGACCGCCGAGGAGGAATTGCCCACCGAGTTTCAGCTCAACGAGGACGGTTACGTCGTCGATCCCGACCATCCCGATGAAAAGATGGTCTTCGAGTACTTTACCGAGGACCCTGAGTGGACGTTCGATTCCGACGACGGAACCATCACTGTCAAAGGTGACGAATACACGAGCAGTGGCAACGGCGACGACGGGGCCTCGAACAGTGCGAACACGGAACAGGATGCTAGCAGCGACGGCACCGACGACGGAGGCGACATGGCCGGTGATGATGTCGAGGCGACTGGAAACAATACCGATACAGCCAGGTCCGATACTGAGGCCGACGGCACAGACTCGGACGCCGGCACAGACATCGACTCTTCCGCCGGCGACAACTCGGATTCCAACACCTCATCGGACTCGGAGAGCAAGTCCTCGTCCGACACTTCCTCCGACTCCGAATCCTCAGACTCGGCGAAAGCTGATTCCAAGGAATCCGACACCTCGTCATCGTCAGACGCCGATTCCTCCAAGCAGAATTCTGATTCGAACTCCTCATCAATATCCGACGGCTCCGATTCCGGCAGCTCCGATGACAAAGGCAGCTCGGACAAGGACGGCGGCAAGGACAGCAAGGACGACAAAGGCTCCGCGGACAAAGACGGCTCCGGAACAACCTCCAGCGATAGCGATGGCGGGCCAGTCGGCGATGACTCCACCCCAGACCCTGCGACCGGCAACGGTTCCTCGGACACACGCGATGAGATTCCTGGAGATGTCGGCGACGATTGGCTGCCCGGAAACGGCGACTCCCCACCTCCGGACTACTCGGATCCCGTCCCGCAGAACCCTGACACTCCAGTGCCGGATGATGACAAGGACCTCATCACCGGAGGCGAAACTCCCAAGCCTCGCAGCGACAAACCACCATCGACCTCGTTCGGTGAGTCGATTGTGTCAACTATTGCGAGTTCGTGGCCGATCTTCATCCTCGCAGCCTCAGGTATGGCCGCCGTCGGCTTCATCATCTGGATCGTCAGCCGACGCAATAAGCAGAACTGACCCGCCTCAGAACTGAGCCCACCTCACAGGTCCATGCTGTTCTAAGATCACAGCATGGACCTCTACGACTCAGAACTCGAGGTGATCGACGTCGCCGAATCTCTGGCAGCCACACTCGGAGCCGATGAGAATCACACGGTGGCAGCCGCCGTCATGGACACCTATGGTCGCATCCACACCGGCGTCAACGTCCACCACTTCACCGGCGGGCCCTGCGCTGAGCTCGTCGCCATCGGCAATGCGGCAGCCGCCGGAGCAGGTCCGCTGGTCACGATCGCAGCCGCCGGAGATGGCGGCCGGGGCCTCCTATCCCCCTGCGGACGCTGCCGTCAGGTAATCCTCGACCTGCACCCCGACGCACTCGTCGCAGTCCCCAGATCGGGCTCTGCTGGGCCTGCCAGCTCTGCCGGGTCTGCCATGATCGCTCCGATCTCCGCGCTCGTCCCCCACTACTACCGTCAGCCGGATTCGGCACCCCAACGCCTCCTGAGGTTCCACCCTCGCTATTACGAGGCGACCACCTCTGGGAGGAAGAACCTGACCGTGCGGTGGCAGGAATCCCACTCGCCAGGCCCTGCCTTGGCCTATTTCGAACACACCGAACACGGGCCGCTGCCCGTTGACATCACCTCGGTGAACACCCATCGCCTCAGCGAGCTGACACCGCAGATTCTGCAGTTGCAGGCTGGGTCGAGCATCGAGGGATATGTGACCAATCTGCGCGATCACTATCCGACCATGCCCGAAGACGCCGACGTCGAGATCCTGACTTTTCGGCTCTCCGCGGTCAATATCTGACACTGGGAGAATCAAGCGGTTAAGCTTGACACGAGGCACGCTGGCACCCCGTCACGTGCATGAATGTATTCTCGACCCGGAGGACCTGCCCCGATGACTGACAATGTCTACACCTCAGATGTGACCGTCGACTCAGCGTCACCCAGCCAGCTGGCGGAATCGATTCGCCTGCGCGAAGAGCGCATCGCGGACAACATCGATGAACTTGTGGGCCGTGTCCACCCGAAGGTCCTTGCGACTCGCGCCGCTAACAAGGCGAAGTACTCCGTCGTTGAAGAGGAGAGCGGCTCGGTCAAGCCCGAGGCGGTTGCACTCGGCGTCGGAGTCGTCCTCGGCGTGGCCGCACTGATCGTGGGTGTCTCCGGCCGCAGCAAGCGTGGCTGAGTCCGCTCTGCCCATCCGCATGCTGCACGACCGGATCCTGGTGGATCCGGGCGAGGAGGCCGGGGAACGCAAATCCTCGGCAGGGATCGTCATCCCGGCAACTGCCAGCATGGGCAAGCGTCTCGTGTGGGGCAAGGTCGTCGCGGCCGGCCCACACGTGAGGCAGGCCAACCTCGGCGACACCGTCCTCTATGATCCTGAGGAGCTCGCCGAGGTGGAGCTGGAGGGGACGGCGTACGTGCTCCTGCGTGAGCGCGACGTCCACGCGATCTCAGAACCAGCGGAGCAGTCGCGGTCCGGGATGTACCTCTGACGTGCAGGTATGCGAGCTACCTCACAAAATCTGAAAAGTGCCGTTCTCAGTTTGCATGAACCCTGGGAACCTGAGTAATATTAATTCTCGTTGCGCGGCAAGCGCAGCTCGCACCTCTAGCTCAATTGGTAGAGCAACTGACTCTTAATCAGTGGGTTCCGGGTTCAAGTCCCGGGGGGTGCACCACAGCAAAGAAACCGCCGTTCGGATCATCCGAACGGCGGTTTCTTGTTTGTCTTCCGTAACTGGCACCAGGGTCGGTGTCAGCTGGCTAGTGTTGGCGTCGAACCGGTGCCTTGGCCGCAGATCGGACTGGTGTCCTCGTTGCTCTGCGGGCTCTGCCGTTCATCCGGGTCCTATAGGGCTTGAGTGCATTCTCCGAAACGCCGCAGCCGTCTGCGCACTCGAGCATGGGGTTGAGATTCACTCCGTCACCGGGTTCCGCAGCAGCGGCGGTGTCAATGAGACGGCCGTAGCAGTCGGGACAGAGATATGGTGCATACTTCATTGCGCACTCCTTGCAGACCGACCACTGTCTGATCTGCCGATAGACATGCAGGCCTGGGCCGACATGGGCGTATGCAATTTGCACAAACACGTCTCTATGAGTCTAGCAGTCGGGCCCCAACGGCCCCGGCGCTGAGAAGATCGCACTCAGGCTGAGAAGATCGCACTCAGAACATGGTGCTCAGTCCTGGCCGGCGCGGGCGTAGGCGCCGAGGACCTGACGTTCGGAGTCACCGAGGTACGCACCGAGTTTCGCGGCCGCTTCCTTCGGGGTCTCATTCAGATAGGCGTCGAGGACCTCTTGGTTGCGTTCGACGAACGGCGCATGGAGGAAGTCGAGAACCTCTACCTTGAGGAAGGCCAAGCGCAGCTCGGCCAGGACATTGCCGAACGAGCGCATCAGCCGGGAGCTGTCCGACAGCGAGACCACAGCATTGTGGAACGACATATTCAGCGTTCCCACCTGCAGCCAGTCATCGGCGGCCGCGGCAGCCTGTGCGGCTTCCACCGCCCGGCGCATCTCCTCGGCGCCCGGATGGTTCTTCGGAGCATTCTCCAGCACAGAGCATTCGATGTGGCGTCGCACCCGGTAGATGTCGATGACATCGGAGGTGTTCGGTGAGGCCACCGAGACTCCACGGTGCGGGATGTGATTGACCAGCCCCTGCTCCCCCAGCACGCGGAAGGCTTCGCGCAGAGTGTTGCGGGAGACGTCGAACTCCTTTGCCAAGGCGGCTTCGGACAGGCGGACGCCGGGCGGCAGCTCACCGGCAATGAGGCGGTCGGTGAGCTGATTGACCAGGGACGATTCGTGATTCACGGTTCCATCCTAGTGATCAAGGCAACAAATGCCTCAAGTTCGTGGGAACAATTCCTGAACTGAGATGTGACTCAAGTCTATTCTTGTTGAACAATCCATGCTAGATTGTCTAACGCTTCACCGATAGTGACGCGGACCACCACCGTGGTTGGTCCTCTATCCTTCGGCGAGGCAGACCAGACGTCAGGCAACTTGGAGATCCCATGTCACAGCCGCAAGATCAGACCACGAAACCGTCAGTGAAGGTCAGCCGCAGTGCGATCCTCGGTGCCATCTTCCTCATGGCCACCTCGGCGATCGGCCCCGGCTTCATCACCCAGACGGCGACATTCACCGCTCAGATGGGCGCAGCCTTCGCCTTCGCGATCTTCGTTTCGATCCTCATCGACATCGCCATCCAGCTCAATGTCTGGCGGATGATCACGTCGTCGGGCAAGCGGGCCGCGCAGCTCGCCTCGAGCGCCATCCCGGGCACGGGCATCCTCCTGTCCGTCCTCATCGTCATCGGCGGTCTGGCCTTCAACATCGGCAACATCGCCGGCGGCGGACTCGGCCTCAACGCCCTCCTCGGCATCGACCCGAAGCTCGGCGGCCTGCTCACCGGCGTGCTGGCCATCGGCATCTTCCTGTTCAAACGTGCGGGCAAGGTCGTCGACGCCGTCGTCATGGTCCTCGGCGTCGGCATGATCATCCTCACCGTCATCGTCGCGATCGCCTCCAACCCACCGGTCGGTGAAGCGATCAAGCAGAGCTTCCTGCCCGACACCATCAACTTCGCCACCATCACAACCATCGTGGGCGGAACTGTCGGCGGCTACATCACCTACTCGGGAGCCCACCGCTACCTCGACTCGGGCAAGACCGGACCGGAGCACGCTCCCTCAGTGATGCGCTCGGCACTCACAGGCATCCTCGTCACCGGCGTCATGCGCTATGTGCTGTTCCTGGCCATCCTCGGCGTCGTCGCCTCGGGAGTCGCTCTCGATCTCAGCGGCCAGGCCGCCAACCCTGCCGGTCAGGCGTTCGCAGCCGTCCTCGGCGACGCCGGAATGCGCATCTTCGGTGCCATCTTCTGGGCCGCGGCATTGAGCTCGGTGATCGGGGCGGCCTACACTTCGGCGACATTCCTGTCCGCGTTCTCCAAACGCCTCGGCAAGGGCTGGCCGCTGCAGTTGGCCACGGTTGCGTTCATCACCGTCTCACTCATCGTCTACTTGAGCATCGGTACCGCCCCGGCCACTTTGCTCGTCTTCGTCGGCGGATTCAACGGACTCATCCTGCCGATCGGCCTGACGATCTTTATGTACATCGGCTGGTTCAGACCTCGACTCCTGCGAGTCGACAAGTACCCCAAGTGGTTGCTGATCATCGGCACCGCGGCAACACTGGTGATGTGGTACACGGCCGTCGGATCGGTCGGCCCCATCTTCGCAATGATCGGAATCGGAGGATGACAATGAACGCGACAGGCACGAGCGCCACCGGCGCGATGACCATCGACCTCAACTCGGATCTCGGGGAGAACGTCCCCGACCGCGTCGTCAGCGACGATGCGGCCATGCTGGACCTGGTGACCAGCGCCAACGTCTCCTGCGGTTTCCATGCCGGCAGTCCCGAGGGCATCCGGGAGACCCTCGCCGCGGCGACGCAGGGTGGAGTCGTGATCGGCGCTCACCCCGGCTACGACGACTACGAGGGATTCGGTCGGCGCCCCCTTGACGTCCCCGCCTCCACCCTGCAGGCGCAGGTCGAATACCAGATCGGCGCTCTCCTGGGCCTGACAGCGGCAGTCGGCGGTTCCGTCGCCTACGTCAAACCCCATGGTGGTCTCTACAACGCCATCGTCCGTGACGAGGCTCAGGCCAAGGTTGTCGTCGACGCGGTCAAGGCCGTCGATCCGTCCCTGGTCTTCCTCGGCCTGGCCGGCAGCGTGGCCAATCGCGTCGCCGCAGATGCGGGGCTCAACGTCGCCGCCGAGGCCTTCGCCGACCGCTCCTACAATCCCGATGGTTCGCTGGTGGCTCGCACCGAACCCAATGCTGTCCTCCACGACCCCGAAACTGTGGCCGCGCGTGTCCTGCGCCTGGTCCAGACGGGTCAGGTCGAGGCCATCGACGGCAGCCTCGTCGACGTCGACGCCCAGTCCATCTGCTTCCACGGCGACAGCCAGGGTTCCATCGACATGGCCCGGGCCGCCCGGGAGCTACTCGAATCCTCGGGCGTGAGGATCGCGGCCTTCGCCGGTGCCGTTCGATGAGCAGCGATCACAGCACCGCCGGAGCTCAGGCATCTGCTGGGAAGGAGGCGTCTGCTGGGAAGCAGGCCCGCGAGCGCATCCGGGCAGGTTCCACGGAACCCACCTCGGGGCTGGCTCCCGGTCTGGTCCAGGCCAACCTCATTGCCGTGCCTGCCGACTGGGCCTTCGACATGCTCCTCTTCGCCCAACGCAATCCGAAACCTTGCCCAGTTATCGACGTCCTCGAACCAGGGCAGGTCGAATCGAGTCTGGCGCCGGGCAGCGACCTCCGCACCGACATCCCCGGATACCGATTGTGGGAGAACGGTGAACTCGTCGAGGAGGTCACCGACGCGAGCGCAGCCTGGGCAGATCATCCCGACCTCGTGTCCTTCCTCATCGGGTGCAGCTTCACCTTCGAATCCGGGCTGACCGAGGCTGGCATTCCCATCCGCCACCAGGAGGCCGGACGCAACGTGCCGATGTATCGCACGTCCACCGCCTGCACCCCGGCCGGTCGGGTCCACGGCGACATGGTTGTGTCCATGCGTCCCATCCCGGCCCGACAGGTCGCCGAGGCGGTGCGCATCACCGACCGCTTCCCCGCCGTCCACGGGGCCCCCATCCACATCGGCGACCCCGAGCAGATCGGCGTCACCGACCTTCACTCCCCCGACTTCGGCGACGCCCCCGCAATCCAGGACGGGGACATCCCCGTGTTCTGGGCCTGCGGAGTCACACCTCAGCTCGCCATCCAGGCATCGGCCCCACCCTTTGCGATCACGCACTCACCGGGCCGGATGTTCATCACCGATGCGCCGGAAGGCAACTACCGCCAATGATCGACACCCTTGACTTCCATACCGCCTCCCGTCGTCATCTCCTCGTCGAATGCGGGGACCTGGCGGCCACGATGCACCTGCATCAGGGGCTGCAGGCGGCGGCATTGCCCGGGGTCGATGAGCTGATCCCAGCCGCGCGGACCGTGCTCATCCGATTCAACCCGACCCGCACCTCGGCGTCAGTGCTTGCAGATCAGATCCGCGGACTCGAACACACAGGCACGGACTCAACCGAGTCCCGTGAGGTCACGATCGATGTCCACTACGACGGTGAGGACCTTCACGAGGTGGCCGATCTCCTCTCCCTGTCCCCCGCCGAGGTAGTGACCCGGCATCAGCGCGCCACCTGGCAGGTCGCGTTCTCCGGTTTCGCCCCCGGATTCGGGTACCTGGCCGGTGACGACCCGATCTTCGACGTTCCCCGCCGATCCTCCCCGCGCACCCGTGTGCCCGTGGGCGCGGTGGCTTTGGCCGGGGAATTCACAGGCGTCTACCCTCGCGCCTCCCCCGGCGGCTGGCAGCTCATCGGCCGCACCGATGCCACGCTGTGGGACCTCGACCGGGAACCCCCTGCCCTGTTCGTGCCCGGAACGACCGTCAGATTCTGCGAAGCCGACCGGGAAACGGTGACGGTGAGCGAGAAGTCCGTCAGCGCTGTCTCGCCTCCTCCACAGCCGGACGCAGCTGTCACGGCGCATTCCTGCACGGTCATCCGTCCCGGACTGCAGCTGCTCGTCCAGGACCTCGGTCGTCCCGGCTTCGCGGCCATGGGCGTCTCGAGCGCAGGAGCCGCCGATCGCAGTGCACTGCAGACTGCCAACCGTCTCGTCGGCAACGCCGAGACCGCGGCCGGGCTGGAGAGCTTCGGCGGTGGGGTGAAGCTGGCTATCACCGGTGCCGGTGTGGCCGCTGTGACCGGGGCGAGGGCCACGATCACCGTGACCTCTGCCGAAGGTGCCGTCTTCCGGCACCACCTCGGCGAGGCCTTCTCACTCGACGACGGAGACGAACTCGAACTCGGCACTGCAGAGTGCGGGACCCGTGCCTACATTGCCTTCCGCGGCGGGATCACCACAGAGACTGCACTGGGCAGCGCCTCGGCAGACACCCTGGCCGGCCTCGGCCCTGCACACCTGGAGCCGGACACCACCGTTGCCCTCGGCCGACCGGAATCGGCACCCCACCTCGTCGACCCTGTCCGCAGTGCAGGTGGCCAACGGCACCTGCCGGCACCGGGAGAGACGATCGAACTGTCGGTGACGCTGGGACCACGCGCAGACTGGTTCACCTCCGCTGGTCTGCAGACCCTGCTGGGCCAGGTCTGGACGGTCACGCACGAATCCGATCGGGTCGGACTCAGGCTGAGCGGAGAGGTCCCACTCGAACGCTCCCGCACCGGCGAACTTCCCAGCGAAGGTGCCGTCACCGGGGCGCTGCAGGTCCCACCCAATGGCCAACCTGTGCTCTTCGGACCCGACCACCCGCTGACCGGGGGCTATCCGATCATCGCCAGCGTCGATGACACGGACCTGGTGGCGCAGCTGGCGCCCGGCATCAAGATCCGCTTCGTCACCGCCGACTCCTCGGTGGCCGACCATGCCACCAGCACAGACCACACCGCTCATTCACCGGAGAACGGACACTGAATCATGCCGAAGATCCTCATCGCCAACCGCGGCGAAATCGCCGTCCGCGTCATCCGCGCCTGCTCCCACTACGGGCACACCTCGGTCGCCGTCTACGCCGACCAGGACCTCGAAGCCATGCACACCCAGCTGGCCGATGAGGCCTACTCCCTGCCGGGGACCAACGCGGGCGACACCTACCTCAACATCGATGCGATCATCGCCGTGGCCAAGCAGTCCGGGGCCGACGCCGTCCACCCTGGATACGGTTTTCTGTCCGAGAACGCCGATTTCGCCGCGGCTGTCGAGGACGCGGGGCTCATCTGGATCGGGCCCACCGCGGCCACGATCACAGCACTCGGTGACAAGGTCACCGCCCGCCAACTGGCGCAGAAGGTCGGCGCACCCCTGGCCCCGGGCATCGACAGGCCGCTCAAGGACGCTGGGGAGGTTGAGGCCTTCGCCGCCGAACACGGTCTGCCGATCATCATCAAGGCAGCCCACGGCGGAGGCGGGCGCGGCATGAAGATCGTCCACGACCTCGCCGAGGTCGCCGATGCATTCGAATCGGCCACTCGTGAGGCGGTGGAGGCCTTCGGACGCTCCGAATGCTTCGTCGAGAAGTTCCTCGAGCGCCCTCGCCACGTCGAGGTCCAGATCGTCGGTGACGGTCAGGGACGTGTCGTGGCCGTCGGCGATCGTGACTGCTCGGCCCAGCGCCGCAATCAGAAGCTCATCGAAGAGGCACCTGCTCCCGGACTCAGCGCCGATCAGCGTGAGCGTCTGCACCGTTCGGCCGAGGCCATCTGCGCCGAGGTGAACTATAGGGGTGCTGGCACCGTCGAGTTCCTGCTGGCCGCCGACTCCACGATGACCTTCCTTGAGGTCAACACCCGTCTCCAGGTCGAACACCCCGTCACCGAGGCGGTCTCCGGTGTCGATCTCGTCGCCGAACAGTTCCGCATCGCCTTCGGCCAGGAGCTGTCGCTGTCGTCGACACCCGAACCACGGGGGCATGCCATCGAGCTGCGCATCAACGCCGAAGACCCGGGGCGTGGCTTCCTGCCGACTCCCGGCCGCATCGATGTGCTCAGCGCCCCGGGCGGCCCAGGTGTGCGCTGGGATGCAGGAGTCCGGGCCGGTGACATGGTGCAGCCGGCCTTCGATTCGCTGTTCGCCAAGCTCATCGTCCACGGCCCCGACCGTGCGTCCGCGATCGCCCGGACCGTGACCGCGGCGAAGGAACTCCACGTCGAGGGGCCAGCGACCGTGCTGCCCTGTTCACTGGAGATTCTCACGGATCCGGCGTTCACGGGTGATGACCTTGGCATTCACACACAGTGGATCGAATCCGAGCTCCTCCCCCGGCTGAGCACACAGCCTCGGCCGGCACCGGCCTCCGAGTCCTCGCTGACACGAGTGAACATCGAAATCGACGGCAAGCTCTCCAGCCTCGGCCTGCCGAGTGCACTGCTGGCCGCATTGGGAACCGCCGGTAACGGGCCTGCCGGTACTGACGATGGTGGTGCTGGTGGAACTGGCTCTGACGGTGGCGCCGCGGAGACCGGTGGTGTCAGTGCTCCGGTGCCCGGTAACCTCGTCGACTATCTCATCGCCGACGGCGCCGAGGTGGCCGAAGGAGACGATGTCGCGGTCCTGTCGGCGATGAAGATGGAGACCCGAGTCCAGGCTCCCAGCGCCGGAACACTCAAACAGATCGCGAAAGTCGGTGACATGGTGGCCGTCGGCGAGGTCTTCGCTCGAATCGAGTGAGGCTGAACCGTGTCGGGGTCTCAGACTAGAGTGGTCCGTGAACTGAGAATTTCGGAGACGTTCCGAACGAGAAGAGGAGACACTATGCCACGTCTGTCAGTCGGCGACACCGCACCGGATTTCACCCTGTCCAATCAGGACGGGAAGTCCGTGACCCTCAGCGAGTTCAAGGGACAGCGGGTAGTCGTCTACTTCTACCCTGCCGCAATGACTCCCGGCTGCACGACCGAGGCCTGCGACTTCCGTGATTCGCTCTCGGCGCTCTCCGCTGCTGGTCTCGTCGTCCTGGGCATCTCGCCGGACAAGCCGGAGAAGCTGAAGAAGTTCGCTGAGAAGGAGAGCCTGAACTTCGACCTCCTCTCCGACCCCGACAAGACCATGATGGAAGAGTGGGGCGCCTTCGGGGAGAAGAAGAACTACGGCAAGGTCGTCCAGGGCGTCATCCGCTCCACGCTCGTCATCGATGCTGAGGGCGCCGTTGAACTGGCACAGTACAACGTCAAGGCCACCGGTCATGTGGCTCGTGTGCGCAAGGCCTTGGGCATCGACGCCGCCTGACCGGCTACGTTATCTGATCGTTTCAGCATCGCGCCCTCGTCCTGCTAATCTTGAGGACGTCGCGCGCGAGTGGCGGAATTGGTAGACGCGCTGGATTTAGGTTCCAGTGTCTGCGGACGTGGGGGTTCAAGTCCCCCCTCGCGTACAGAGCGGAGAACGGCCTCTGGTTCGGGAAATATCCTCCCGGCCAGGGGCTTTTTCACATACTCTTGCAGTACATGTCGCCTTGCGGCGCTCACATGTCACCCCGCAGAACTATAAGGAAAGGCCCGGACAGTCATGGCAGATTCGTCGACCACTTCCGTTCGCTCTGTTGAATCGGCAGACGAGACTCGCTGGCGTGAGCTCTTCCGCGGCTACCGCGAGTTCTATCACCTGCCGGAATCCGAGGACATCGTCTCCCGGGTGTGGGGCTGGCTCATGGATACAGCACACGAATGCCAAGGCCTGGTCGCCGAGGCGGATGGCCGCATCGTCGCAATCGCGGACTTCCGGAGATTCTCGCGTCCGTCGACCGGCACGGTCGGTCTCTGGCTCGATGACCTCTTCACCGATCCTCAGGCCCGCGGAACAGGTTCTGGACGTGCGCTCATCGCCCGTCTTCAGGAGATCGCCGCGGACGAGGGTCGTTCGGTCGTCCGCTGGATCACTGCCGACGACAATGCTCAAGCTCAGGTGCTCTATGACAAGGTGGCGACGAAGACGAACTGGCTCACCTACGACGCGAAGCCGCAGGAAGCATAAGGACGAAGTTTCTCAAGCGTCTGTGCGCGGACCTCAACTCATGCGAGTTCGCAGTTCTTCGGCGCCTTCGCCCTCGAGCAGCGAAGCGAAAACCGGACGTCCCGCCATCGCCATCACCAAATCCAGGAGCCTGCCTCTGACCGCCGGTCCGCTTCCGACCCTGAAGTCAGCATCGTCTGCGACGAGAGTCAGCCCTTTGACGAGGGTCCTGCTGTTGACGGCGAAGTCCTTCGCGGCATAGAAGCCAGCGACCTCATGGACTGCGCTGGGGTCGGGAGTCAGAGTCAGCCCGAGTGGCCGGGCGATGTCCTGAGAGTGGACGATGACCTCGCCGAGGAACGCAGGATAGTCCTTCGTCGGTACGATCGTGGCCGTGATGCAGGTGCGGAAGATCCCCAGAGTCTCTTCCGGCGACCTCCCTCGGAACCTGGCCAGGAGTCGGGAATTGTGCCGGTCAGCGTTGAATCCGGCGGCGACGATGCTGCGAATCCACGCCCACCTGCCCGTGTTCGCCGCCGCGCTGAGATGGGCAACGACCTGCTCGACACTCCAATCAGAACACAGCGTGTCAGCGCTCCACTGGTCAGACTCGAGCGTCTCCAGCAGTTTGACCAAGCGGGCACGTTCGGCATGGATGAGACTCCACCAATCGACAGTTTCAGACACTTCGTCCTTCCGTCCGATTACCTGCGTCTACAGGTCACCGTGGAAACACGAGCCGGAACCGCTCGCACACTACGAGCATATCCGAGGCGAAACCCTCTGAGCTCTGGCTGTAGTCTCGCCAGAACCTCTCGTGGATCTCCCGCCAGGCCGCCAAGGTCCGTTCGCCTTCGCCTTCGGCGTGAGCATGCTCAGCAGTCACCTCGTCGAAGGCAACAGTCACGACGGCAGTGGTCTCGATGACCGCTCGGGGACTGTCGCGGCCGTCGAGGATGATGCTCACTTCACCGACTCTGGGCACTTCTTCCCCTTCGGCTTCGATGTCACAGAGCGCAGAGGCTGTGCCGGTC
This sequence comes from Brevibacterium sp. BDJS002, assembly GCF_028201555.1. Taxonomy (NCBI): domain Bacteria; kingdom Bacillati; phylum Actinomycetota; class Actinomycetes; order Micrococcales; family Brevibacteriaceae; genus Brevibacterium; species Brevibacterium sp. BDJS002. The sequence goes on from NZ_CP116392.1 coordinate 2,986,978, forward strand.
TTCGTCCCGTCAAGGACCAATGCGAGGAGGTCATCGGCATGCTCGGGCGTCGCACCGAAGGCCCACGGCTGGGGTGCGTGCACCGGCAGCTCCGGTACTGCGGACCGTGCGGCCGACCAGAAGTCTTCGAGCAACATACTATTCACGAAATTCCTGCCTCCAGCTGCAGCCGCAGCCCATCGATGAGTGCGTTCAGCCCGAGCTCGAATGCGGCAGTCGCCGAAGAGGTCTCGACGAATCGTGGGTCGAGGGCGGTACGGATTTCGGAGAACCGGACATCAGCCGAATCCTGTGCGATGAGGTCACTGGGAGCGATGATGTCGAGGGCGGATCCGAGGACATGGGCTTCGACCGTGCGCATGACCGCCACGGTCCTCGATTCCGGCCAGCCGCCTCGGCGCAGGCCGGCGATGACCGCATCGTACATCTCGTACGTCGACAGATCCCGAATCTCCGTCGTCGCCAGCAGGCGGATGAGATTGGGGTGGGCGGCGAATGCTCGCAGGTAAGACCGTGCCCAAAACTCGAGTGCCCTCTCCCATGGAATCGCCCTCGCAGATGTGCCCACCGAGGCGAACGCCGCCACATCGATGTCGGCGACGATGCGGGCGCGCATGAGTTCGATGAGTTCGGTTCGACCCGACACATGGTTGTACAGAGACGACACCTGCCGATCGACACGAGCAGCCAGAGTGCGCATCGACAGCGCCTCGGATCCGTCGTCGTCGACGAGGGCGAGCGCGGCGTCGACGAGTCGTTCCCGATTGAGTCTCATGCCGACCTCTTTCCCTGACCTCCCTCGGAGTGTATCGTGTTCTCAGTCACAAATACGAACACTGTTCGTGCGCTGTGGCGGGTCAGAGATCACACGCAGCGAAGCGGGGGACGAAGCGAATTGGCCTTGACGCATTTCCACAACGGCACCATCTGGCGCGGAGCCTCGAGTGGCCCCGCCGACTCGCTGCTCGTGAGAGACGGCACCATCGTCGCGATCGGTTCCGCCGAGGTCGACCGGCACCTGAACTCGTCCTCATTTGAGCACTCACCCGCAGACTCGTCCGAGTCAGTCGACCTCGATGGCGGCTTCCTCATGCCATCCTTCGGTGATGGTCATGCCCATCCGATCTTCGGCGGGCTCGAAGCGGAGGGACCGCAGGTGCGCGCTTGTGCCAGTGTCGCTGAGATCGTGACCGAGGTGCGACGTTTTGCTGAAGCCAACCCTGAGGTCGAGTGGATCACCGGCGCCTCCTATGACGGCAGCCTCCTCGAGGGCGGGCTCTTCGACTCCCGTTGGCTCGACGACGCTGCAGCGGACCGACCCGTGGTGCTGCGCGCCTGGGACTATCACACAGTGTGGTGCAATTCCCGGGCCCTCGAACTCGCCGGCATCACCGCCGGCACACCCGAACCAGAGCTGGGTGAGATCCCTCGCCGAGGCGATGGTTCGCCACTGGGGACACTGCGGGAATGGGGCGCGGTCGATCTCGTCGACGCCGTGCGTCCGCCGCTGGACGAGGCCATGCGGCTGCGCGCGCTCGAACGGGCAGCCGACTACTACCTCGAGCGCGGGGTCACCTGGGTCCAGGACGCCTGGGTCGAACCGGCCGATGTCGAGACCTATCTGGCTGCCTCGGATCAGGGCAGACTCAAGGTCCGGTTCAATCTCGCCCTCTATGCGGATCCGCGTCACTTCGCTGAGCAGCTGCCTGCCATGGTCGAGGCCAGGAGGCGCGTCGAGGTGCGCGGCGATCCGCTGCTGAGTGCCCGGACCGTGAAGTTCTTCGCCGACGGCGTCGTCGAGAACGAAACCGGGTCGCTGCTCGAACCGTACTGCTCGTCGCTGCACAATCACGGCCTGCGGGTGTGGGAAGGCGAGACCTTGGCCGAAGCGGTTCGTGCCGTTGACGCGGCCGGATTCCAGGTCCACATCCACGCCATCGGCGATGCCGCCGTCCGCCAGGCCCTTGATGCCATCGAGTCGGCGATGACGTGCAACGGTCCACGGGATCGCCGGCCGGTCATCGCCCATGCGCAGCTCGTCGATGCCGACGACCTCTCACGATTCGCCGAGCTCGGGGTGATCGCGAACATGCAGCCGTTGTGGGCGCAGCTCGATGACCTCATGACCGTGCTCACCCTCCCCCGCCTCGGCGAGGAGAGGGCCGGTCATCAGTACCGGATGCGGACCATCCTCGAACGCGGTGGACGCCTGTCGTTCGGTTCGGACTGGCCGTGCACCTCGGGCACACCCGTCGAGGGCCTGGCGATCGGCACGAGCCGACAGACCGATGCGGGCGAACCCGCAGGCGGGTGGACTCCGGAGGAGATCGTCGACATCGACCGTGCCCTCGACTGCTATTCGACCGCAGTGGCCCACCAGGCCTTCGCCGATCACTCCCCCGCAGTCTGGGGCGAGATCCGCCCCGGGGCGAGTGCAGACCTCATCCGATTCGATCACGACCCTCGGGACGTGACACCGCAGGAACTCGCGAAGATGGCCGTTCGCACCACCTACCTCGGCGGCGTTGCCGTGCATTCATCGACCTGAGCGAAAGGACCACCATGTCCGACTCACACGACACCAGCGCGCCCCAAGGTGGCAGAGGACATCACGATGGCGGCGAAGGGCAGCTCAAGCGTGCTCTCGGGGCCCGTCTCTCGTGTTCTTCGGCCTCGTCTATATGGTGCCGCTGACTATTTTCACGACTTACGGCATCGTCACTCAGGTCACCGGAGGTCGGGTGCCGCTGGCGTACGTGATCACTCTCCTCGCGATGGTCTTCACTGCCAGGTCCTATGCGAAGATGGCGCACGAGCTGCCCTTCGCCGGGTCCGCCTACACATACACGCAGAAGAGCTTCGGGGCAGGCATCGGCTTCGTGGCCGGGTGGGCGCTGCTGCTCGACTACCTGTTCCTGCCGATGATCAACTACCTCGTCGTCGGCATCTATCTGTCCGCAGCGTTCCCGATGATCCCTGCCTGGGTGTTCGTGCTCACGGCGATCGTTCTCGTCACGGCGCTCAATGTCATCGGCATTGTGTCCGTGGCACGAGCGAACATCGTCATCATCGCGGCCCAGGCGATCTTCATCCTGACCTTCGCAGCGCTCGGCATTGCGTCGATGTCAGGCTCGGGCACGGTCGATCTCATGGCACCGTTCACCGGTGACGGCAGCGCACCCGGTTTCGGCAATGTCATGGCCGGTGCCGCGATCCTGTGTCTGTCGTTCCTCGGCTTCGATGCGGTCTCGACTCTGTCCGAGGAGGCCAAAGATGCGCAGCGCACCGTCCCGCGTGCCATCGTCATCGCCACCGTCACGGGCGGGCTCATCTACATCGTGCTCTCGTTCCTTTCTCAGCTCGTCTACCCGTCGAATGACTTCGCCGACGTCGATTCGGGAGCCCTCGACGTCATGGGAGCTGCGGGTGGAGAGTTCCTCGCGATCTTCTTCACCGCTGCCTATGTCGCCGGGGCCTGCGGCTCCGCACTGACATCTCAGGCCTCGGTCTCACGCATCCTCTTCGCGATGGGTCGTGACGGTGTCCTGCCGAAGCGCTTCTTCGGGCGTCTGTCGCCACGCTTCCACACTCCGATCCTCGCGACACTCTGCGTCGGAGTGGTATCGCTCTTCGCCTTGGCCGTCGACCTCAGCTTCATCTCCGAGATGGTCAGCTTCGGTGCACTCATCGCGTTCTCCGCGGTCAACCTCTCGGTCATCAAGCACTTCATCATCGATGGGAATCGTCGCGGATCGCGCGCGATCATCAACTTCATCGTCCTGCCCGGAATCGGCTTCTGCCTCACCCTGTGGCTGTGGACGAGCCTGTCACCGCGCACGCTGCTCATCGGTGCGATCTGGCTGGCCCTCGGCATCGGGTACCTTGCGTTCGTCACCCGCGGATTTCGCCGACCGACTCCGACGCTGGATCTCGCGGAGTAAGGGGCGGGCCCGTAGTGCAACGAGTTGACGAGCCGTCATGTGAGACAACGCTTCTCGTAGCCTAGACAGTCCCTTGTTCCACCAACACCTATGAGTACAAACATTCATTTGTGGTAGTCTGTCTGCATCCGAGCGAAAGGATGCCGACGATGACTGCTGAACCCGACATCGACCTCGACCTGTCACTTCGAGCGCTCGCCGACAGCAATCGGCGGTCGATTCTCCATGCGATCCGCGGCCATCCGCTCCCGGTCGGGTCCATCGCCGAGGTAGTCGGACTGTCCCAGCAGACGACATCGCACCATCTGGGCGTGCTTCGAAGAGCCGGCCTTACCGTCGGCGTCCGCGAAGGCACACGCCACCTGTTCGCAGTCGAGACCGATGGCCTTGCGGCAGTTCGCTCCTACCTCGACGACTTCTGGCCGACCAAACTCTCGAAGCTCAAGGCTGCTATCGAGGCACGAGACGAACCCGAGAGTGCAGGCAGCGAGACCCATGGCTGAATTCCGAGATTCCATCGAGATCGCCGCCTCGCCGGAGACGGTTTTCGAGCACCTGACGACGAACTCAGGCATGACGGCCTGGATGGGCCAGTACGCCGATCTGGAGGCGACGGCTGGGGGCCGATTCGCCGTCGACATCGCGGGGCACCCCGTCCGAGGGAAATTCCTCGAGGTCAGTCGCCCCTATCGTGTGGTCGTGTCATGGGGATTCGCCGGCAGCGTGGACCTTCCCCCTGGTGCGTCCCGGGTCGAATTCACCCTCACCGCCATTGGATCGGGAACGCGGGTCGATCTGCTCCATTCGCACCTGCCCGACGCTGAGGTCCGCGGTCACGCCGACGGTTGGGCGCACTTCTTCCCCCGCCTGATCATCGCCGGTTCGGGCGGAGATGCAGGAATCGATGACTGGCAGCCAGACGCGACAATGACCTGACGGGACAATACAACAAGCTGCGTTGTGTCAGAGTTCACACACATCCGTTTGCACACTCACACGGAACCATCGATCGCAGAGGAGCTTCTCATGACCTACGAATCGGCCCAAAACGTCGTCAGCCGATATCACCACGCGTGGACCAGCGGTGATATCGATGGGGCGATGGATCTCATCGACGAGGACATCGCATGCCGAGCCCCAGGAGTCGACCTCGACGGCAAGGAGGCCTATCAGTCGTTCATCGCCGGATTCGCGCCGACGCTCACCGGCATCACCGACATTGCCGAGTTCGCCGACTCCGACAGGGTCGCACTGTTCTATTACCCCGAAACGGCAGCGACGACGACTGCACCGGCAGCTGAGTTCTTCACAGTTCGTGATGGCCTGATCAGCGAGAGTGTGCTCATCTTCGACCGACTCTCCTATGGCCCGCCGGATCCGGACCGAGGTGCGCAATGACGGTGACATCCGCGCAAAGGTCACTCGCAGAACGCATCCGCACCTCAATCGCCGATGAACCCGCTCAACGCGAGGTCTCGATGTTCGGCGGTCGCTCGTTCATGGTCAACGAGAAGATGATCGTCAGCGCCAGCAAGGACGGCTCCCTGCTGGTCAGGATCGCCGCTGAAGACCACGACCGGCTGCTGCTGGAGCAACCCGGGGCCCAACAGGCCGAGATGGGAACGGGACGAACCATGGGACCAGGCTGGATCACCGTCGCCGCCGACCACCTCGTCGACGAGGCCTCCCTGGCACTGTGGCTCTCATTTGCGCTCGACTACAACCGAGCACCTAGGTGAGGCCCTGTGAGGCCCGACCAGCTGGCCAGTACCCGCCGCTTCACACCACGGGCATGCGATCGCGCTCATAGGTGATCGATGAATAGCCGTGAGGGTCTGGCTGCCCCGCCTCCCCTACGCTGACGAAGACGATTCTGTCGATGCTCAGAATGGACTTGCGCGTGATCATATTGCGCACCTGAGCTCGCATCGTCAGTGACGTGTTGCCGAAACGAGTTGCGACGAGCCCCATCTCAATGAGATCCCCCTGGCGAGCCGAAGCTACGAAGTTGATCTCGGAGATGAGTTTCGTGACCACGCTGTGGCTGCCGAGCTGAATGATCGCGTAGATCGCAGCTTCCTCGTCGATCCACTTCAGCAGGCTTCCACCGAAGAGCGAGCCGTTCGCGTTGAGGTCCTCTGGGCGAACCCACTTGCGTGTGTAGAAGTTCATTCCATCGACTCGATGAGTCGTATTCGCCGAGGTCATTGCCGAGTCGTTCATCGCCATCCCTATCGCTGTTCTCTCGCTCTTGAGCACAGGCTAGCCGAGGGATATTTCGCCGGCATTTCGGGTACGAAGCGAACATTTCCAGTTGGTTTCATCACGGCACTCCTGCAGATTCTCGCGCTTCACCCCACCTCTTCACCTAATTCCGGCCTCACACTATACCCCGCCCCTTGCAATAGTGTGTGTCACACACTATTGTGTGAAGCATGAACGAGGATGAAGAGCAGGCACTGGCAACACACGAACAAGAGCTGAGACGAGGCACCGTCGTCTTCGCCAGCCTCGTTGCCTGCCGTCAGCCTCAGTATGGGTACTCCCTGCTGACGACTCTCACCGAAGCCGGCATCGCCACAGAGGCCAACACCCTCTACCCCCTGCTGCGAAGACTTGAGAAACAAGGGCTGCTCAGTGCCGAGTGGAACACCGAACAGGCGCGTCCACGCAAGTACTACAGCGTCACCACCAGTGGTGCCGAAGTCGCCGCAGCACTCCACTCCCAATGGCTGGAACTCAACACCAGCATCACGAAACTCTGGAAAGAAGGAACACCATGAGTGCGCTCACCACCATCTACGTCGACAATGTGGTCAGCCACCTCCCGGAGGACTCCCGAGGTGACATCGCGGCAGAGATCAAGGCCACAATCGACGATATGGTCGAAGACCGACTCGGCGACCTGGAACATCCTGCAGACGAGCAGACCGCGGCTGCCGAACGCGAGGTGCTCGAAGAGCTCGGCGATCCGGCCCAGCTCTCCCGGGAGTACACGAACTCGCCACAGCATCTCATCGGGCCGAAGTCCTACCCGGTCTTCATCTGGGCGATACGCTGGGTGCTTCCGCTCGTCGCCGTGGCCGCGGCCGTGACGAACTCAATCGCGTTCATCGCCACCAACGATGAGGTCCAGATCGGGGCGCTCATCGGTCAGCTCGTCGGCAATACGATCGTCGCGCTGCTCACGGCCTTCGCCGCAATCACGATCATCTTCGCCCTCGGCGACAAAGAGATGAGCGGAGGTGCGGCAGATAAGATCGCCGGCACGAAGAAGGACTGGTCAGTCGATCAGCTGCGCGCGACGGATGCGAAGGCGAACCAGATCCGCGCCGAGGCGGTCCTGAACCTGATCTTCCTCGTCCTTCTGGCGCTGATCCCGCTCATCCCGACCTCGCTGGTCTACGTCGGGCATCTCAACAACGGCGAGACATTCATCAATCCCGACCTGGGATCAGGATGGCTGCTCGGCTATTGGGCCTTCCTGGCCCTCATGGCCGTTATCGAAGTCATCAAGCTGGTCCGTTCTTCGACCAGTGCCGCGCTGATCATCACCGGTGTGGTCCTCGACGTGGCGATGGCCGTCTTCCTCACCATCGCTCTGCTGACGCAGCAGGTGCTGCACCCGGATCTCACATCCGCTTCGGGCGCCGAGGTGCAGCAGATCATCACCGTCATCGCAATCTGGGCCATCGTCATCTGGGATCAGATCAGCACGTGGCGCGCCCACCGAGCGAACCGCTGACCGCGTAGCCTTGTCCGGGTGCAACCTCACCGTTGCACCGGGACGAGAGGAAGTGGCCATTTCATGACCGAAGAGATCGGCGTCGTCGGCGCTCGCGAGCACAACCTGTCCGGTTTCTCCGTCTCTCTGCCGCATAGGCAGCTCATCGGCATCTGTGGTGTATCGGGCTCGGGCAAGTCGTCGTTGGCGTTCGACACCATCTACGCCGAAGCCCAGCGCCGCTACCTCGAATCGGTCTCCCCGTTCACCCGTCACCTCCTCGGCGCGGTCTCCGCGCCCCAGGTCGACCGGATCACGGGCCTTCCTGCCGCAATTGCAGTCAAACAGCTCGTGTCGACTCCCCCGGAGAATTCGAGCGTGGGCACCCTGTCACAGGTCTCTGATCTGCTGCGGGTGCTGTTCTCCCGCTTCGGCGACTACCCCGCGAACCAGGGCCGTCTGCTTGCCTCGGCATTCTCCCCGAACACGGTCGAAGGCGCCTGCCCGACGTGCGCGGCGAAGGGCAGCATCCATGACATCGACCTCGACGCCGCAGTGCCCGACGAGACCCTGACCATCCGCGAGGGCGCCATCGCCGCCTGGCCGGGAGGATGGTTGGGCCGGAACTTCAAACACCTTGTCGAGGCACTGGGAATCGACGTCGACATTCCCTGGAAGCGCCTGCCCGCTGACACCCGCACCTGGCTGCTGACCACGGAAGACACACCATCCGTGACCGTCGAGCCGGAGAAGATACTCGACCACGTCGCCCGCGAATACACAGGCAAATTCCGCAGCGCCCGCCGGTACCTGCTCGACACAATGGTCACGACCAGCAGTGCCACGATCCGCGAGCGCACCGAGGAATTCCTCAGCAACGACCTCTGCCCCGATTGCCATGGGAGTCGCATCAACCCTGCCGCATTGGCGGTGACGATCGGCGGGGCGAATATCGCCGAGGTGGGCGACCACAGCCTCACAGACCTAGCCGTGACGATCAACGCCGCCATCGCCGCCGACCTCGAACGCGGCCCCAGCGAATCGAAGCGATTCTCCGCAGCCACAGATGAGGCCGCCCACGTCCTCCTCGACGAACTCGACAAGCGCACCGACGTGATCGAGCGCCTCGGCGTCGGCTACCTTCCGCCCAAACGGTCAGCGGCCACCCTCTCCCCCGGTGAGCTGCAGCGACTGCGCTTGGCAGCCCATCTGCACAGCGGCCTTCACGGCATGGTCTATGTCTTCGACGAACTCTCCACCGGTCTGCACCCGAAGGACACTGATCACCTCTTCACCCACATCGAGGCTCTGCGCGATGCGGGCAATACGGTCATCCTCGTCGAACACGATATGGAGATCGTGCGCCGCTGTGATTGGGTGATCGAGCTCGGTCCCGGCGGAGGTGCACGTGGAGGCCAGCTCATGTTCTCCGGACCTGTCGCCGAGGCACTCGACGGGGAGAGCTCGACCGCTGTCCGCCTGCGCAATGAGGCTCCCAGCGAACCTTGGCGAGCACCCCAGGAATTCGAAGATTGGGCTCGGTGCACCAGTCTGTCGGCGAACAACCTCCGCGGACTGGCACTGGCCTTTCCCATCGGCGGTCTCACCACTCTGACTGGAGTCTCCGGAGCGGGCAAGAGCTCGGTGCTGCGGTCGGTGGCGACACTGGCCAGGAGCGCTGGAGCCTCCCCGTTCGATGGTGAGGAGGAACCGTCGACGATATCCCGGCGCAGTGGCAGCGGTGGTGAGGGAGGAGATCTTGCCGAGGCCGATGCTGCCGGGCTCGAGGTCTTCGACCGGGTGGTCAGCTTCGATCAGTCCACCATCGGCCGGTCCCCGCGATCAGTCATCGGCACCTACCTGGGCATCTTCGATAAGATCCGCAGCCTGTTCGCGAAGACCGATCTGGCGCGCAGTCGTGGCTTCACCGCCTCACAGTTCTCCTTCAACACCGCCCGGGGACGCTGCCCCCGCTGTGAGGGCCTGGGCATCATCACCATCGATCTCGTCCACCTGCCGGCCTCCAGCGGCACCTGCCCCGAATGCGAGGGCCGCCGATTCATAGAGGAGACACTCGAGGTCACAGTCGAGGAGCTGACCATCGCGGATGTCCTCGATCTGTCGATCGATGCGGCGGCGACGGTGTTCGCCGAACGCCTCGGTCTCGTCGCCCATTTCGAGGTCCTGCAGAGGGTCGGCCTCGGTGGTCTGCTGCTCGGACAGTCCTCGGCGACGCTGTCCGGCGGTGAGGCGCAGCGGCTGCGGCTGGCCGCGGTGATGCGAGCCAGGAAGCGACGTGAGCGCTCACTATTCATCCTTGATGAGCCGGCCAACGGCCTGCACCCCAGTGATGCTCGGGTCCTGGGGAGGCTCTTCCGCCAGATCGTGGACGAGGGCGATACGATCCTCATCGCCGATCACAATATGGAGCTGGCCGCCGGCTCGGATTGGCTCATCGACATGGGCCCTGGACCTGGTCCCCAGGGCGGTCACATCGTCGCCTCCGGCCGGCCGGACGAGGTCGCCACGGCAGGCGTCGGTGCCACGGCCGAAGTGCTGTCGGCGCGCTTCGGCACCTCTGTCAGCTAGCGGCGGCTGAGACTCTCAGCCGCGTCTGAGGCTGCGGACGACGGTGAACTTGCTGGAGCGCGCGACCTGTTCGCTGGGTCCGATGACGCGTTCCAAGGTCTCGCGGTAGTGCAGGTGTGAGTTGTAGACCGTGAAGATTCGTCCCTCGGGTGCCAGCAGCTCGGCCGCTGTGCGCATGAGTCCGGCAGCGGTGTCAGTTTCGATGGTCGTGCCCTGATGAAACGGCGGGTTGAGCAGAATGAGGTCCTGCCCGCCAGTGCGCACCGAAGAGTCTGCGCCTGTCAGAGCCTGCACATCCGTGGCATCGGCGAGGATGGTCTCGACATCGAGTCCGTTCGCCTCCGCAGTCTCCCTCGTCGAGGCGACCGCCGCCTTCGACACGTCCACACCGGCACCCTTGTCCGCCGCCGTCACCTGCATCGCTGCAGCCAGCAGCCATCCGTTCCCGCACCCGAGGTCGAGGACCGAGTTCGGGGAACCAGGACCCGCCTCGGCGGTCTGGACACCAGCAGTTCTGGTTTCAGCGGCCTGAGTATCAGCGGCCAGAGCCGTGAGCAGCGCGGCCGAGCCTTCATCGCTTTTGACCCCGGAGAAGCAGGCTCCGTGGGCACTGACCTGCAGCGAACCTGTGGCCGGATGATCGATTCTGCTGTGCCTGGGAAAGCTCGGCAGGCTCGGTGATGACAGCGGGCGGCTGCCGATGATCATGCGGTGCTTGCCGACGCCTGGCGAGACGTCGACGCGGGCGAAACCACGCGCCAATTCCTTGTTCACCGCTCGGCTCATCGAATCGCTGCGACCGATGACGACGATCGTGGTCACGTGCGCCTGGACGGCAGCGATCGTCTCGGCCAACGCGTGGGTGGCCTTCGGTGCGTTGACGATCGCCCAGACTTCTTGCGCTTCTGAGGCGAAGACAGCGAGATCGTCGACGGGGCTGGCCTGATCTGCCACCTCGGCGACGGTGCGTGCTTCGTCCACTCGGTCGTTGTACGTGCGCACGGGTACGATCTCGCTCAACAGCCGCGACTGCAGTCCCTGGCCGTCATCGACGATGAGGACCTCGTGCGGAAGCCCGGCAACCGCCTCGGCGTCCACGAATGATCCTTCCGTCGCACGCCCGGAGACGTCGAGCTCTCCGCTGCGTCTCCCCAGGACATACTCGGTGAGGATCCTGGCCTGTGGGAATCCCGGAACTGCAGCGAGCTCGGGAAACTGTTCCAGCAGCTCCTGACTACGGTGGCGGGCAGAAAAATCCGGCGACAGGAGGGTAGAAGGCATTAGAACAGTCTAGTCGGACTGAGCCCCTGCTTCAGTCGCGGATGCGCCACCACCAGGAACGACCGACTCACACAGATCTCCGCTGCAGGCTGGGGCAGACTGAAGTGCAGGTTGGGGCGGACTGAGGAGCGTCGCAGCACGCAGATGTGCTACTAATTGAGGGAGCTTCGTCCAGTGTCGTATCAGGAGAGATCATGACAATTCTCGTCGGTTATTCCCCCTCACCCGAAGGCAAGGCTGCCGTCACGTTCGGCATCGACCAGGCGAGGGCCTTCGATGACACCGTGATCGTGCTCAATGCCGGCATCGGAGAGACCCCCGACGAACGCGGTGTCGCGACGAATCAGGATATGGAGGAACTCAAAGAGGCGCTGCGCTCGTCCAAGGTCTCCCATGAGATCCTGCAGTTCCTACGCGGCAATGATCCCGTTGAGGAACTCCTCGCCCTCGCCGAGGCGACCGAAGACACCCGCATGATCGTGATCGGATCGCGTCGCCGCTCCCCCGTCGGCAAACTCATCATGGGCTCAACCGCTCAGCGCATCATCCTCGACTCCGATGTCCCCGTCGTCTCTGTGAAGGCCGACCGGAAGAAATGACAAAGCTGCCGGCCGGCACGGAAGCTCGTGTATAGTCGTACTTCCGTGTCGGCAGACACGCTGGCTGCGCCACCTCGGCGCAGTGAACACACACGAAGGAATCAACTGATGAACGTTTTCGCCTCATCGCGCGAACTTCGCGGATCGAAGCAATTCGAATCCGCTCATCAGTCGACCCTTCGGTGGCGCGACATCTGACCCAGCGCACGTCAGCATGCCCCGCACCGATCACCGGTCCGGGGCTCTTTTCATATCGCAGCCATGGCTTTCCAGATCTTCGCGATGTGGGTCCCGGACCTCACCACAAGGAAATCAGGAAAGGACCATGGAAAAACTCAGCAGACGGCTGATCTCCTGGGCATCTCTTCTCGACGAGAAGACCCTCGAGCAGGCGCACACGACTGCGCGAATGCCGTTCATCTACCCCCATGTCGCGCTCATGCCCGATGCCCATCTGGGCAAGGGAGCGACCGTCGGATCGGTCATTCCCACCCTGGGCGCGATCATCCCCGCCGCGGTCGGAGTCGACATCGGCTGCGGCATGATCGCCGTGCGCACACAGTTCACCAGACAGGATCTCGAGGCGCGCGATCTCACCGGACTGCGCGAAGCCATCGAACGGGCAGTGCCGACCTCGGCAGGGGCCTACAACCGCAAGATCGTCGCCACGGCGGCGCCACGCATCGCCGAGCTCGAGGAGTTGGCGGAGAGGTCCGAATTCGACCCTTCCGACTATGCCGGACACTGGCGGCATCAGCTGGGATCGCTGGGCTCGGGCAACCACTTCATCGAGGTCTCCGTCGACGAGGACGATCGGGTGTGGATGTTCCTGCATTCAGGATCGAGAGGCATCGGCAACAAGATCGCCACTCACCACATCAAGGTCGCCGCACAGCTGAACAAGAAATGGTGGATCGATCTTCCGGACCCGGACCTCGCCTACCTCGTCGAGGGCACTCCTGAGTTCTCCGCCTACATCAGTCAGCTGAAGTGGGCTCAGCACTTCGCCCTGCTCAACCGTGAAGAGATGATGGACCGGGTGGCCCGGCAGCTGTCGGAGACGATGGGTGAGACCGTGGTCGAGGCCGAGCGCATCAACTGCCACCACAACTTCACCCAGTCCGAGAAGCACTTCAACAAGACGGTGTGGGTATCGAGAAAGGGCGCGATCGAGGCCGATGCCGGACGGCCAGGCCTCATCCCCGGATCGATGGGCACCGCATCCTACGTCGTTGAGGGCAAGGGAGATCCAGTATCGCTGAACTCCTCACCACACGGAGCCGGTCGGCAGTATTCCCGTACCGCAGCCAGGAAGACGTTCAGCCATGACCAGCTTCGGGAGGCCATGGTCGGCATCGAGTACCGGGACACGGACGCCTTCATCGATGAGATCCCGCAGGCGTACAAGCCGATCGACCAGGTGATGGCCGATGCCTCGGCGCTGGTCGAGATCAGGCATACGCTGCGTCAGCTCGTCAACGTCAAGGGAGACTGAGCAGGAACGGGCCGCCGGTCACCGACCTGAGACTTGGGTCGTCGACCTGCCTCTACGCCTCTACCCAGGACTCGGCGTTCAGGACTCGACAATGGCCTCGATGAGAGCGTCGACATCCTCGGCTGTGGTGTCGAAGGCACACATGAGGCGCACGACGTTCTCGGCCATGGGCCAGTTCGCGAAGGCGAACTTCTGCCGTGCCCGCGCCGCAACCTCTTCGGGCATGTGCACGAAGACGACGTTGGATTCGGTCTTGGCCACGATCGAAATATCGGGGGCATGGCCGGTGGACACCGCCTCGGCGAGGCCATCTGCCAGCCTCCGGGCCATGGAGTTGGCGTGATTTGCCGAGGTGGACCACAGGTCGCCGTCGTAGAGGGCATTGAGTTGGGCGGAGAGGAAGCGCATCTTCGATGACAGCTGCAGATTCATCTTCCGCAGGAACTTCATCCCCTGGCCGATGTCGGGATTGAGGACGACGATCGCTTCGGCGCCGAGGAGCCCGTTCTTCGTCCCGCCGAGGCTGATGATGTCGACTCCGACGTCGGTGGTAATGGCTCCGAGGCCGGTGCCGAGATAGGCGGCGGCGTTGCCCAATCGGGAGCCGTCGACGTGGAGGATCATGTCTAGACCGTGCGCGATGTCCGCGATGGCACGGATCTCGTCGGGCGTGTACGTCGTTCCCCACTCGGTCGATTGGGAGATGCTCACTGCCAGGGGCTGTGCGTTGTGTTCGTTGCCGCGACCGAGGACGGCACCGTTGATGATCTCGGGCGTCAGTTTGCCGTCTGGAGTTGGGGCACCGATGACTTTGAGTCCGCCGACCTTCTCCGGGGCTCCGGTTTCGTCGTAGTTGATGTGGGCCGATGCGGCGGTGATGACGGCCGCCCAGCGGGGCAGAGCCGACTGCAGTGCCAGCACGTTGGCTCCGGTGCCGTTGAAGACTGCGAACGTCTGGGCGGAGGGACCGAAATGGCCCTTCATGACCTCACCGAAACGCGCAGTCCAGGGATCACCTCCGTAGCCGGGAGTGTGTCCGACATTAGCCTGCGTGATGGCGGTGATGACTTCCGGGTGGGCGCCGGCCCAGTTGTCGGAGCCGAAGTTGCGCGGATGGGCGCCCGGGGAGGTGTCAACGGCCGGTGGGTTGAGGGGCGTCGACTGATCGAGGGGCGTCGTCTGATCGGCCTGTGGGTTCTGGGACAGCGGTGTCTGGTCATTCACATGTTCAGGTTAGCCTCCCGTGCCGACCCCGCACAGTCCGTTCCATAACCACCTGTTGCAATGGGGTGATTTGCTGCTCCCGGTGCGTGACGCATCATTACGTGTGGCGCCGCCCACCCACTTTCCTGCGGACATACAACAGCGCGGTCACAGTGCAGGTGCCCAGCATGTGTGCTGGGCGGTCGCACTGTGACCGCGCTGTGAATGAGTCAGACGACTCAGGCGAGGAGTTCGCGCATGAGGTCAGCGGTCTCGGTCGGAGTCTTGCCGACCTTCACGCCTGCAGCCTCAAGGGCTTCCTTCTTCGCCGCAGCGGTTCCTGAGGAGCCGGAGACGATGGCGCCGGCGTGGCCCATGGTCTTGCCCTCGGGAGCGGTGAAGCCTGCAACGTAGCCGACGACCGGCTTCGTCACGTTGTCCTTGATGTAGGCAGCGGCACGCTCTTCAGCGTCACCACCGATCTCGCCGATCATGACGATGGCTTCGGTCTCGGGGTCATTCTCGAAGGCCTCGAGCGCATCGATGTGCGTGGTGCCGATGACCGGGTCACCACCGATTCCGATGGCGGTGGAGAAGCCGAGGTCACGCAGTTCGTACATCATCTGGTAGGTCAGCGTGCCGGACTTGGAGACCAGTCCGAGCTTGCCCTTCTTGGTGATGTTGGCAGGGATGATGCCTGCCAGCGAAGCCTCTGGCGAGATGATGCCCGGGCAGTTGGGTCCGATGATGCGGGTCGCATTGTCTGCGGCCTGCGCACGAGCCCACACCTCGGCAGCGTCCTGGACTGGAATGCCCTCGGTGATGATGACGAGCAGACCGATCTTGGCGTCGATGGCCTCGATCGCAGCATCCTTGGAGAATGCCGGCGGCACGAAGGCCACGGAGACGTCGGCGCCAGTGGCTTCCATCGCCTCGGAGACGGAGCCGAAGACGGGCAGCTCAACTTCGTTGCCGTCCTTGTCGTTGTGCTTGACGGTGGTGCCGGCCTTGCGGGCGTTGACACCGCCGACGACGTTGGATCCGGCTGCGAGCATGCGCGCAGTGTGCTTGGTTCCTTCGCCGCCGGTGATGCCCTGGACGATGATCTTCGAATCGGAATTCAGGAAGATAGACATTTATGTAAAGACCTTTCCTTACTTGGCAGCAGCCAGTTCGGCGGCCTTGTCGGCTCCACCGTCCATGGTGTCGGTCAGAGTGACGAGTGGGTTCGCGGCTTCCTTGAGGATCGCACGTCCTTCTTCGACGTTGTTTCCGTCGAGGCGGACGACGAGTGGCTTGGTGGCCTGGTCGCCGAGGATCTCGAGAGCCTTGACGATGCCGTCGGCTACAGCGTCACACGCGGTGATTCCGCCGAAGACGTTGACGAAGACTGACTTGACCTGCTCATCGCCGAGGATGACCTCGAGCCCGTTGGCCATGACCTCAGCAGAGGCGCCGCCTCCGATGTCGAGGAAGTTGGCAGGCTTGACGTTGCTGTGCTTCTCACCGGCGTAGGCGACGACGTCGAGGGTCGACATGACGAGTCCGGCACCGTTTCCGATGATTCCGACTTCGCCGTCGAGCTTGACGTAGTTGAGGTCGAGCTTCTTGGCCTTGAGCTCGAGTGGGTTCTCTGCGCTGTCGTCGCGCAGTTCCTCATGCTCGGGCTGACGGAAGTCGGCGTTCTCATCGAGAGACACCTTTCCGTCGAGTGCGATGATGTCACCGGCACCGGTCTTGACCAGTGGGTTGACCTCGACCAGCGATGCGTCTTCCTTCTCGAAGACGGTCCACAGGGACATCAGCACAGGGGCCACTTTAGCGGCGGTGTCTGCGTCGAATCCTGCTTCCTTGGCGATCTCTTCGGCCTTGGCGGCATCGATTCCGTCGATGGCAGAGACTGGGATCTTGGCGAGTGCTTCCGGGCGTTCCTCGGCGAGCTGCTCGATCTCCACTCCGCCTTCCTTGGAGCACATGGCCAAGTAGGTGCGGTTGGACCGGTCGAGGAGAACCGAGAAGTAGTATTCTTCAGCGATGTCTGCACCTTCGGCGATCATCACCTTTTCGGTGATGTGGCCCTTGATGTCGAGACCCAGGATGTCCTTGGCGCGAGCTTCGGCTTCCTCAGGATTCTTCGCAACCTTGACGCCGCCGGCCTTGCCGCGGCCGCCCATCTTGACCTGAGACTTGACGACGACGACTCCGCCGCCAAGATCTTCGGCTGCCTTCTTCGCAGCTTCTGGTGTCGTCGCGACCTGAGCCTTGAGCACGGGCACTCCGTGCTTCTCAAACAGGTCACGTGCTTGATACTCGAAAAGATCCACGTGTATTCCTTCGTTTCTGCTGCGGCGTCTTTTGGCTCCGCAGGTGCGTTGACGGATGCAACAACCATCAACCACTTTATTCCCATACACGCACTTCCATCCAAACGTGCAGGCCAAATCCGTCAATGAGTAAGAAATGTCTCGTGAAAAAGTATCTTTGGCGCAAAGATTCTTGATCTGGACGTAAAATCGGAACATGGACGAGGTTGATCGGATTGTCGCGGCATGGCGCCACGAGCGCCCGGATCTCGACGTGTCCCCGATGGAGATACTCTCCCGAGTCTCCCGCTTGGCCCGCCAACTGGATTTGGCGCGGAAGTCGAGCTTCAGCGACTACGGCATCGAAGGCTGGGCCTTCGACGTGCTCTCGGCCCTGCGCCGCTCTGGTGAGCCCTACCAACTGTCCCCCTCGACTCTGCTGCAGGAGACACTGGTCACCAGCGGCACCATGACCAACCGCATCGATCGCCTGGTCACGGCCGGTTGGGTCGAACGACTGCCCGATCCCGGAGATCGCCGAGGTGTGCTCGTACGGTTGACCGTCGATGGTCGGGCCACCGTCGACTCTGCTCTGGCCGACCTGCTGGTCAAGGAGCGTGAGATCCTCAGCGACCTCACCCCGGCTGGTCGCCGCAAGCTCGCTTCCCTGCTGCGCCAGCTCTCAACCGGCTTCGACGGCGACGAAGACTGAACCGAAGACCAGCTGAGCCGAAGACCACAGGGAAGACCCGAGCGGATCGGGACGAACCGATGGAGGAGTTCAAGGATGAACGAGAAGAGGAGACCATGACCGAGACCAACCTCAACGATTGGGCCGGAGTCGAACCACCTCGGCGGGAGACGATCCACGGCCGCTATGTCGACCTCGAACCCCTCGATGCCGGGCAGCACTCGGATTCGCTCTTCGCGGCCGCGTCCGCAGACGGTTCGGATGAGCGTTTTCGCTACCTGCCGCAGGCGCCGCAGCGTGCGCGCGCAGACTTCGATGAGTGGATGGCTACGGCCTCGCAGTCTCCAGATCCGTTGTTCTTCGCAGTCGTCGACCACAGCACCAAGCGGGCCGAGGGACGCCAGGCGCTGATGCGCATCGATGCGAACAACGGCGTCATCGAGATCGGAAACATCCTGTGGGGACCGGCACTCTCACGCACCCGGGGAGCCACCGAGGCGCTCTTCCTCTTCGCCGATCTTGCCTTTGCCAGCGGATACAGGCGCTTCGAGTGGAAGTGCGATGACGACAACGCTCCGTCGAAGAAGGCTGCGACTCGTTTCGGGTTCACCTTTGAGGGACTGTTCCGACAGCACATGGTCGTGAAGGGCCGCAATCGCGACACCGCCTGGTTCTCCATCATCGACACCGAATGGCCCAGCCTGCGCGCGGCCTATGTGCAGTGGCTCGATGAGGACAACTTCGACGAATCCGGCGCACAGAAGGTCAGCCTGAGCGATCTCATGCCGGCCCGCGACCAGTAGCCGCTGCCCGCAGTGACTGCCGCGCGCAGCAGCTGCTGCGCAGAGCAATCGGGGCCGGGTCAGCGCGTCCACCGGGGCGAGCGCAAGCTCTCGGATTAGGCTGGAATCAAGGCTGGGCTCCTGGCCCGGCACCGCCACGCCGACCACCTTTCGAGGAACCATGCGCATTCGCTCTCTTGCCCTCCTGACCACCGCCGCAGTGCTGGCCACGACGACAGCCTGCGTTCCCACCTCGGAGGAGACCCGTCCCGCACCGCGTCCCTCCGTCAGCGAAGAGGAGGTCACTCCGGTCGAGACTCCTGATGACGCTCCGAAGGTCTCCATCGTCGACTCCTCCCCCGGCGGAGCGAAGGATGCCGATCCACTGTGGCAGGGCCTCGCCGAGGCGGCCGCGAACAAATCCGAGGCCTACCTCAAGGTCTACGTCCACACCGGCAACCCCGACGTTCCCGATTCCGGCGAGGCCACCATCACCGCCGACACCCCGGACAGTGTCAGTGTCACCGTCGATGCCGAGAATGTCGATACCGAGAAGTCGCCCTTCCTGCTCATCCAGGGCACCTTCACCGTTGAGGAGATCGGCGGGTCCGCATACACGCTGAAGGCGGAGAACTCCGATGAGATTTCCGAGCTCAATCCGAAGGGCCCCGATGATGAGGCTCGGTGCACGGCCGATGATGCTCAGGACCGCATCTCCCTGGCTGCTCAGGACCTGGCCGATGATCCCGATAAGCGTGAGGACTTCCGTCAGCAGTGGGGCGCATCTCCGCAGGTCTGGTGGGGCATCCAGAAGACCGCAGACAGTCTCAACCAAGAGGGCGGCGTCGCCGGGGACTTCCTCACCGAAGCCTGCGGGGAGTACCTGCAGCAGTAAGGCAAACACCTCAGATCTCGGATGAGAGGCCCACACCCCATGAGAATCGCGATCGTCGGAGCCGGCATCGGCGGACTCTCAGCCGCCGTGGGCCTGCAGAGGGCTGGCGCACAGGTCACCGTGTTCGAAAAAGCCGCCGAGGTGCGCGCCGGTGGATCGGGGCTGTCGATATTCGCCAATGGGCTCAGGGCACTTGAATCGCTGGGGCTCGGACCTCAACTCGCAACGATCACCGACAAACAGGCCGAATCCTTCGCCGCTGGCCAACGACGACCCGACGGACGCTGGATCGCACGCCTCCCCACCGACAGCGTCGGCGAACTGCGGATCGTCGACCGGGCCGACCTGCATCGGGTGCTCCTCGAAGCCCTCGATGAGGCAACGGTGCGCACCAACGCTGAGGTCACCTCGGCGAGCACTGATGGAACGGTGACGATCGGGTCCGGGACGGAAGCAAACGACCAGGAACACTTTGATCTGGTCATCGGCGCCGATGGGCTCAACAGTCAGGTGAGGGAGTCCGTCGAATCTGGCATCGGAGCACGCTATTCGGGGTATTCGTGTTGGCGCGGGATCACCGAGCGTCCGGTCGATCTGGGTGGAGCCGCTGGTGAGACCGTGGGACGGGGCCTGCGCTTCGGGATTGCGCCGCTCATGGACGGGCGCGTGTACTGGTTCGCGGTTGCGAACATGCCTGAGCACGCGAGCTTCGCGAATGAGAAGGCCACGGTCCGGGACCTGTTCTCCGGCTGGCATGCGCCGATCGCTGAACTCATTGCAACGACACCGGCACCGCGGATCAGGCGCACCGTGATTTCGGACCTCGCCACTCCCCTGTCGACCTACCACCGGGGACACATCGTCCTCCTCGGCGATGCCGCTCATGCGATGACCCCGAACCTGGGACAGGGCGGGGGTCAGGCCCTCGAGGACGCCGCAACGCTGACGGCACTGCTGACGCCGGTGATCACGAAGTCGGGAGACAATGCGGAGGCAACGGAGGCGGGGTCAGCCGTCGACGATCGACTGCGCAGTTATGACCGCCTGCGACGCAAGCGCAGTCAGTCGATTGCCGCGAAGTCACGCGCCCTCGGCGCCGTCTTCCAGATACAGTCCCCGCTGGTGGCGGGACTTCGCGATGCGATCTTCACCGCTGTGCCTTCGAGACTGACGGCTGCTCAGGCAGCCAGTGTGCAGAAGTGGGAACCGCCGAGCACCTGAGCAGACAGGTGTCCGGTGCTAGAGCCGACGACGCCAGCCGCCAGGGACCTGCAACCTCAGCCTTCGAGTGCCCTGTTGTACGCGTCAACGACAGGGGGCAGGAAGTAGCCGAGAAGAACGGCGAGTGCCGTGACCAGGCAGGCCAGGCCGAGCCAGAGCGAGCCGCCGATGACGCTGAAGGCGAAGACGATGACGAGCAGCTCGAAGGCGATCGCTGCGGGTCGAGCCCAGCGGTGCAGCTTCCACGATCCGCGCGCCGCAGCGGCGACTCCGGCGGCGAAGATGAGGAACATGACTGCCAGTCCCAGCAGCGATCCGGCCAGAGGACCGGCGCTGATGGCGGTGAGGATGAAAGACAGGGCGGACCCGAGGAGGGCCAGCACCTGGATCCCGAGCACCACGACGACGACCAGCATCGCTCGTGGGGTGGGAACACCGTGGCCAGCAGGCTGAGTCGAACCACCCGACGGTGCTGCACCGTCGGGTGTGTTCGAACGCTTGTCCCGTGAACTCAAATGTTCACCCGGGCGAATCCTGGGATGAGAATCTCGTCGAGCATGCGCTCGCGCACGTCGAGAGGCAGGAAGGCTGCCGTGACCGCATTGACAGTGGCCCATTCGAGGTCCGTCTGCGTCCAGCCGGCTTCGTCGACGAGCCGACGCATCTCACGCGTGACCGAGGTCGCTGACATCAGCCGGTTGTCCGGGTTGATGGTGACGGCGAAGCCCAGATCTTTGAGTCCGGTGATGGGGTGGGAGGCGATGGTGCCGCCGATGTCGGTCTGCAGGTTGGAGCTGGGGCACAGCTCGAGCGGGATCTGCTGGTCGAGGACCCATGCGGCCAGGCTGCCCAGCTGTCCTTCGCCTTCGACGATGTCCATGTCTTCGACGATGCGAGCGCCGTGACCGATGCGCTGGGCATGGCAGACGGTGAGTGCTTCGTGGATCGAGGCCTTGCCTGCGGCTTCCCCAGCGTGGATCGTCACGGGCACGTATGCCTGGTGGAGTGCGTTGAATGCCGACAGGTGCGCCGAGGGTGGGAAGCCGTTCTCGGGACCGGCGATGTCGAAGCCGACGACTCCGGACTCAGACCCCTTCTCACGGTGCCGGATGGCCAGTTCGGCAATCGCCATCGAGTTGTCGGCCTGGCGCATGGCGGTGATGATCTGGCCGACGCGGATGAACTTGCCATCGGAGGAGGCTTCGATGACTCCGGCCTCGAGTCCCTGCTGGACGGCGTCGACGACCTCGTCGAGTTCGAGTCCGCCTTCCAGGTGCTGTTCGGGAGCCCAGCGGGCCTCGGCGTAGAACACACCGTCGGCCACCTGGTCGAGGACCCATTCCTTGGCCACCCGCATCAGGCCCTCACGGCTCTGCATCACGGCAACCGTGTGCGAGAAGGTCTCGAGGTAGCGGACCAGGTCACCGGAGCTGGCGGAATCGTAGTACCACTGAGCCAGCGCCTCCGGTTCGGTGGCGGGCAGTTCATGACCGATCGAGGCGGCCAGTTCGATCAGTGTGGCGGGGCGCAGGCCACCGTCGAGGTGATCATGGAGGGAGACTTTGGGCAACTGCAGGATCGGGTCGTCTTCTGCGACTCCGGCGGGATTATTCAACACCCGCACAGCTTATCGGATCAGGGTGCGAGAAGGATGGAAGAATCCACCAGCTCAGAACTTCCGTTCAGGACTTCCGTTCAGGACTTCTCAGGATCGATGTCCCCGCTCTTGATCCTCTCCCGCAGATCGGTGATGCTGCGGCCGGCGTCGGAGACGCGGCTGAGGAACCCGTCTTCGGCGGAGATCCCCACCCCACCGTTATCGATCGTGCCCTTGTAGTGCTTGTCGGTGATGAGGAATCCGCCCATGTCAGCGGGTTCGTCCTTCGACGCCTCGGCGACCTCGTCGGGGTTCCTGCTCTGCGGCCATTCGGCGAACATGCTGCGCAGTCCCCGACGGATGTTCGGCTCGATGGTTGCGATGATGGTGTCGCTGAAGGCCCCGGATGCTCCGTACCAGATGACCTTCGGCAGGGCCTTCTCCTCCGCGCCTTCTTCTTTGGGCTCTTGGGTGCGCTGGGCCGCCATCTCCTCGGTCGACGCGGTGGCCACGCCCATTGCCGCCGCCGATCCGAAGGGCACGAGCACATCGACATCCGAGCCATAGGCCGATTCGAAGAACTTCCGTCCCTCATCGCTGGTGTCGGCCACGGTCCGGTCGTCGACCGCAGACTCGCGGTAGGACTTCACGTTCTCGACATCTTCGTCGGCCTCGTCGTTGTAGAGTGCGACTCCGGCATCGAAGGCGTTGAGGATCTTCTTCGCCTGCGGGAACCCCTGCGAGACGAGCGCGCCGACTTCACCGGTTTCGCTCGCGGTCGCTGCGATGTAGCCGGCGATGAAGGCCGGAGGAACCAGGTCGAAATCGATGCTGAGCACATTGTCCGGGAAGTCCTCGTGCCCGCTTGCCACTCCGAGGAAGACGTCGTCCGGATTGGACTTGGCATGGTCGCTGAGTTCGTCGGCCCCGCCGGGTCCCAGCACCGTCGTCAGTGCGCAGTCCTGGTCCTTCATCCTCGTCAGAGCCGCCGAGGTGGCCGATGAGTTGGTCACCCGCTGGCTCGATGTCGCGGAGAACAGTCCCGCCGACCGCGCCAGTTCCGTCTCTGCCAGGGTCAGTGCCCCGGCGGAGTGATCGTCGAATCCGGCAGGAGCCGAGATCATGCATCCGAGTGTTTCTTCCTCGACGGGTTCGGGTGTCGACATCGAGCACGCGCTCAGGGCCACCAGGCTCAACGCACTGAAGCCGGCGCCCAGCACCGTGCTCATGACCTTTACTCTCATGTCTCCAAGATTATCGGTTCTGCCTGAGTCCCCGGTACGGCATCAGTCTCGCTGCAGGACCTTCAGTGCGGTCGCGGTGAAGATGCGGGCAGCGATCTCAACGCTGTCCTCATCGATGAGGAGATCACCCTGGTGGATGTCGTACGTCTTTCCCCCCGGAGTGCGGGTGCCCATGCGCACGAGCGCTCCAGGGCAGTGGGTGAGGTACCAGGCGAAGTCCTCTCCGCCCATGGACTGCGGGGTCAGCTGGACGGAGTTCTCGCCGAGCTCTCCGCGCACGGCGGATTCGATGAGGGCGACCTGGTCTTCGGTGTTGACCACCGGCGGCACACCTCGGCGATGGTCGAGGTCGACGGTGACTCCGTACGGGCCGGCGATGCGCTCGACCAGCTCCGGCAGCACCTCGGCGACCTGATTCCAGCCGTCGACGTCGAGGCAGCGCAGGGTTCCGCGCAGGATGCCTTCGCTGGGGACGACATTCGCCGCGTGGCCGGCGCTGATCTCGCCCCAGACGAGGGAGATCGCGTGGCGCGGGTCGATGAGGCGGCCCAGCGTCGAGGGCAGGTCTGTGGCGAGTTTGCCCAAGGCGTAGACGAGATCCTCGGTCAGGTGGGGTCGTGAGGTGTGTCCGCCATGACCGGAGAGGCGGATGATGACGGTGTCGCCGGCGGCGGTGATGGCCCCGATGCGGGAGCCGATCTTGCCGACGTCGACATTCGGGTCGCAGTGGAGGGCGTAGACCTCGGGAACGTCGTCGAGGACGCCCTGGGAGATGACGCGCAGAGCACCGCCCGGGGTGACTTCCTCACCGGGCTGGAAGATCAGCCGCACACGCCCGCCGAGTCCGCCGGGAGTGGATTCGTGGAGTCGCTGCAAGGCGATGGCTGCGCCGACGAGGCCGGTCAGGTGCACATCGTGGCCGCAGGCGTGGGCGACGCCGGGCACCGTTGAGGCGAAGTCCTCGTCAATGAGGTCGTCGATGGGCAGCGCATCGATGTCGGCGCGCAGTCCCAGTGCCAGCGGTCCTTCACCGACCTCGCACACGACACCGGTGCTCTCAAGGCGCCGAGGTGACAGACCGGCCGCTTCGAGGCGTGCGACGATCTTGTCGGTGGTGCCGAACTCCTGAAAGGACAGTTCCGGGTGTGCGTGGACATCGCGGCGGAAATCGATGAGTTCGGCACCGATCTCAGCAATGGTCGAGCTGATCACGTCTGGTCCTTCTGGGGGCGCGACGCCGGCGAGGCGCGGTTCGGATATCTGAGACATTGACTGCAATGCTAAGCACTCCGCGTCACATTTGGGCGCACTGCGACCAATTTCGACACACTCCGCAGACGCCTCTCCTCACACTGCAAGATGCGTGCGTTCCTACAGCAGGTCCTCGAGTCCGCGTTCACCTGCGGCCGAGACCGCCTTCTTCACATCCTGAGCATGGGACCGCGAGGTGATGAGCAGGACGTCCTCGGTGTCGACGACGACGAGGTCATCGAGGCCGACGATCGCGACCGTGCGCGGCTGCTTGGATTCGGAGAAGACGACACCGGAGGCGTCGATTTCGAGGAGGTCGCAGTTCTGACCGATCGAGATGACCCCGGCAGGTTCTCCCGCCACCGGCTGGCGCAGACGGGCCACGGAGTCGAAGTCGCCGACGTCATCCCAGCCGAAGTCGCCGGGGATGACGATGACTCGTCCGGCCGCGGCAGCGGGTTCGGCCACGACGTAGTCGATGGCGCGCTTCTCCAACCCGGGCCACACCTCGGCGAGCACCTGTGCCTGGGCATCGGTCCCCCAGGCCTCGGCGATCCTCGACAAACCCGCGAACAGTGTCGGGTCCTCGGTCTCAAGGACCTCGAGGAGGGCTGCGGCCTTGGCGATGAACATGCCGGCGTTCCAGCGGTAGCGACCGGAGTTGACGTAGGCACGTGCCGTGCTCGCGGCCGGCTTCTCGGCGAAGGCCAGGGCCCGGCGGGCAGTCGGTGCGCCTTTGAGCCCCAGCAGATCACCGGTTTCGATGTAGCCGTAGGCGGTGGCAGGGTTGCGGGGCATAATGCCGACGGTGACGATGTCGCCGGTCTCTGCGGCGACGCAGGCCTGGTCGATGACCAGCCGGAACTCGTCGACGTTGGTGATCGAATGGTCGGCGGAGAATGAGCCGACGATCGCGTCCGGGTCTTCCTTCGCAATGAGCATGGTGGCCAGACCGATCGCGGCAGCGGAGTCCTTCGGGGAGGGCTCGGCGAGGATGTTGTCCACCGAGATCTCGGGAAGCTGCTCGGCCACCTGGTCGCGGTGGTTCTGCCCGGTCACGACCCAGACCTTCTCGGTGCCCACGAGCGGGGCGACTCGATCCCAGGTGGACTGGATCAGACTCCGGCCCGTACCCAGGACGTCGTGGAGGAACTTCGGCGATGCCTTGCGTGAGAGCGGCCAGAGCCTGGTTCCGGATCCGCCGGCGGGGATGATGGCGTGGAAGTGTGTGTTCACATCATCAGTGTCTCAAAGTTCGGTCACGCTCTGACCGATGTTGTCCGCCGTGTCGGGGTGAGGAGAACCGGAATTCTCGATCCTGGGTTCGACATCTGATACATCAGCTGCACTTCCACGTTCAGCCCGCACCCGCCTCGGCGTGGGAACCGACTCACCAGGTCAGCCCGGCGAAGCGATTCTTTAGGGCATATGATTGTTCTGTAATTGAAAATCGTCGTATCTCGACATCGCGACTATGAGGGAACTGCCAGGAAGTTAATGTGATCCACCACGCTCAGGCGTGGCTCAACTGGCAACCAGGCGGCGTTCGGCGTAGTTTCTTGATGTACACAGTCGATTAATCCAAGATGGAGGATGCTCCGTGGCCAAAGCGTCTACGGGCACTCTGTACCGAGGAAATGAAGGAATGTGGTCCTGGGTCGCGCATCGCGTCACAGGCGTCGGAATCTTCTTCTTCCTGCTGGTCCACGTGCTCGATACTGCACTCGTCCGCGTCTCACCCGAGGCCTACAACGCCGTGATCGGAACGTATAAGACACCGTTCATGGCCATCGGCGAGATCGCTCTCGTTGCCGCAATCGCATTCCATGCGTTCAACGGTCTTCGCGTAATTCTCGTTGACTTCTCGAAGAGTGGACCGAAAAATCAGAAGAAGCTGTTCTGGGGAGTCATCGTCGTATGGCTCATCATCATGATCGCCTTCATCCCCCGCCAGCTGATGCACACGTTCGGAGGATGACATGAGCACAACATCGATCCCGGCTCCGCGCACCGGCTACTCGCGCCACAAATCAACACGGTCGAAGTTCGAGATGTTCGCATGGCTGTTCATGCGCATCTCGGGCGTCGTCCTCGTCATCCTCATCTTCGGCCACCTGTTCGTGAACCTGTGGGCCGGCGAAGGCGTCCAGGCCATCGACTTCGGGTTCGTGGCCGGCAAGTGGGCCAGCCCGTTCTGGCAGATCTGGGACCTGCTGATGCTGTGGCTGGCTATGCTGCACGGCACCAACGGTCTGCGCACCATCATCATGGACTATGCCGAGAAGCCCGGCACCAGGATGGCTCTCCAGGTGATCCTCTACATCGCCTCGATCATCGTCATCGTGCTCGGCACGCTCGTCATCTTCACATTCGATCCCTGCCCGGCCGGAGCCGACCCCGCATTGCTGGCGTCGTTCTGCTCGGCCGCATAGAAGGAGAAACATGCAGGTACATCAATACGACGTTGTCATCGTCGGTGCCGGTGGCGCCGGGATGCGCGCAGCGATCGAATCGGGCCAGCGTGCCCGGACCGCAGTCCTGACCAAGCTCTACCCGACCCGTTCGCACACAGGTGCCGCCCAGGGCGGCATGTGCGCCGCACTGGCGAACGTGGAAGAGGACAACTGGGAATGGCACACCTTCGACACCGTCAAGGGCGGTGACTACCTGGTCGACCAGGATGCCGCCGAGGTGATGGCGAAGGAAGCCATCGACGCCGTTCTCGATCTCGAGAAGATGGGGCTGCCCTTCAACAGGACCCCAGAAGGCAAGATCGACCAGCGTCGCTTCGGCGGTCACACCCGTGACCACGGCAAGTCCCCGGTCCGTCGCTCCTGCTACGCAGCCGACCGCACCGGCCACATGATCCTCCAGACTCTGTACCAGAACTGCGTCAAGCACGGCGTCGAGTTCTACAACGAGTTCTACGTCCTCGACCTGGCCATGACCGAGGTCGACGGGGTCCGCCGTCCGGCTGGCGTCGTCGCCTACGAACTGGCTACAGGCGAGATCCACCTGTTCCAGGCCAAGTCGGTCGTCTTCGCAACCGGCGGCGTGGGCAAGGTCTTCAAGACCACCTCGAACGCCCACACCCTCACCGGTGACGGCATGGCCGTGGCCTACAACCGGGGCATCCCGCTTGAGGACATGGAGTTCTTCCAGTTCCACCCGACCGGCCTGGCCGGTCTGGGCATCCTGCTCTCCGAGGCAGCCCGTGGCGAGGGCGCTATCCTGCGCAACTCCGACGGTGAGCGCTTCATGGAACGCTACGCCCCGACGATCAAGGACCTCGCTCCTCGTGACATCGTGGCCCGTTCCATGGCCAACGAGGTTCGTGAGGGCCGCGGCTGCGGTCCGAACAAGGACTACGTCCTGCTCGACCTCACCCACCTCGAGCCTGCGCACATCGATGCCAAGCTGCCCGACATCACCGAGTTCGCTCGCACCTACCTCGGTGTGGAGCCCTACACGGAGCCGGTGCCGGTCTTCCCGACCGCGCACTACGCCATGGGCGGCATTCCGACCAACATCGGTGCCGAGGTGCTGGCAGACAACGACACCGTCATCCCCGGCCTCTACGCCGCCGGTGAGGTTGCCTGCGTGTCCGTGCACGGTTCGAACCGTCTGGGCACGAACTCGCTGCTCGACATCAACGTCTTCGGCAAGCGCGCCGGCATCGCCGCCGCGGAGTACTCGAAGACCGCTGACTTCGTCGAACTGCCCGAGGCTGCCGAGAACGACACCGTCGCACTGCTCGAGAAGATGCGGACCTCAGACGGCACCGAACGCATCGGCGCCATCCGCAAGGATCTGCAGGAGCTCATGGACGCCAACGTCCAGGTTTTCCGCACGGACGAGACTCTGCGTGAAGCGCTCGACGAGATCGCGAAACTGCGTGAACGTTACAACAACGTCGGCATTCAGGATCGCGGCAAGCGCTTCAACCTCGACCTCCTCGAGGCCGTCGAGCTGAACTTCCTGCTCGAACTCGCCGAGGTCATCTCCGTCGCCGCCATCCACCGCAAGGAATCACGCGGTGGGCACTTCCGAGAAGACTTCCCGGACCGTGACGACGAGGGATTCATGCACCACACGATGACCTACCTCGATCCTGATTCCGAGACCGACGGCATCAAGGGCATGCGTCTGGAGACGAAGCCCGTCATCGTCACCCGTTACCAGCCGATGGAGCGTAAGTACTGATGAGCACCGATACCTCAACCGAAACCCCGGAACCAGCCTCAAAGATCGACCTGCCCGACCACGTGGCAGGCGACAGCGGTTCGATCCCGTCGTTCGACTGCACCTTCAAGATCGCACGCTTCGACCCCGAACAGGACGAAGAGGCGCACTGGGAGGAATACAAGGTCACCATGTACGGCACCGACCGTGTCCTGGACGCCCTGCACAAGATCAAGTGGGAAGACGACGGTTCGCTGTCCTTCCGCCGCTCCTGTGCCCACGGCGTGTGCGGCTCCGATGCCATGCGCATCAACGGCCGCAACCGTCTGGCCTGCAAGACCCTGCTGAAGGATCTTGACACCTCCAAGACGATCACTGTCGAAGCGATCAAGGGTCTGCCTCTGGAGAAGGACCTCATCGTCGACATGGAGCCGTTCTTCCAGTCCTACCGTGAGGTCATGCCGTTCCTCATCACCTCCGGTCACGAGCCGACGCGTGAACGTCTGCAGTCGGCCGAGCAGCGTGAGGCCTTCGACGACACCACCAAGTGCATCCTCTGCGCTGCGTGCACCTCGTCGTGCCCCGTGTTCTGGACCGATGGCCAGTACTTCGGACCGGCAGCCATCGTCAACGCGCACCGTTTCATCTTCGATTCGCGTGACGAGGGCGGAGACATGCGCCTGGAGATCCTCAACGACAAGGAAGGCGTGTGGCGCTGCCGCACCACCTTCAACTGCACCGAGGCCTGCCCTCGTGGCATCGAAATCACCAAGGCCATCGCCGAGGTGAAGCAGGCAGTCCTGCAGCGCGCATTCTGATCTGACGATCACCATCGCCGAGGCGGCCGTGCACTTTTCGTGCACGGCCGCCTTTCGCGTTCCCTGGGGCGGGTGGGGCGGCGCAAGCTGTGCCCAATCGCACCGAGTTTCCTGAAAGCTCCCAGTTCCCCTCGGTCGTAGACTGGTGCGATGCGTTCTCACCATCCTTCTTCTCCGACGCGTACAGCGGTCCTCCCCTGTTCACCTCTGGCAGGACTTCGTCTCCTCGTCAGCGCCGTAATCGCTCTGGTGCTGATTGGGGCTCAGCTGGTCCTCTCCCCCAGCACCTCGCACGGTCTGAGCCAACCGGAGGAGACACCGGAGAAGGTCTACGAGTCTCCGGCCGACCTCGGCGACGGATCGAAGCCACCGACACCAGTGGGAACGTCATGGCTGGTGGGAGACCTCGACACAGGTGAGCTCCAGGTCGCGCATGACATCGACAAAAAGCATGCCCCAGCATCGACGATCAAACTCCTCACCGCCCTCGCGCTCGTCGAGGTCCTCGACGACCCGAAGCAGAAGGTGGAGGCGGAGTTCGAGGACATGGAGATCGACGGCACCAAAGTCGGTCTCATGCAGAAGAACGAGTACACCGTGGATCTGCTCTTCCACGCAATGCTGATGTCGAGTGCCAACGATGCTGCGAATGCGCTCGGACGAGCCGCTGGCGGTCAGGACAAGGCGGTGGCGCTGATGAACGAAAAGGCCGAAGAGCTGGGGATGACAAACACTCACGCGGCGAACACTTCGGGCCTCGACGATAAGAATCAGCACATGACTGCCGCAGACATGATGAAGCTGGCGTGGGCGGTGTGTGAGAACGACTATCTGATGAGCGTCATCGACACCGAGACCTACAAGTTCCCGGGTGGCAAGAACCCGGATACCAAGGAGAAGTTCAAGGGCTACGAGATTCAGAACCACACCAAGATCGTCGGCCAGGTCGACGGTGGGCTCGGACTGAAGAACGGGTTCACGCGTCAGGCCAAGGGCGCGTATATCGCTGTGGCAGAACGTGACGGCCGCCGTGTCGTCTCGACGATGCTCGGAATCGACAACAACTCCCGGCAGGCAGCGGTCGACCTTCTCGAATGGGACTTCGCCCAGAAGGATCCCACATCCTTGCAGACCGTCCCGGTCGGCCAGGCTGTGACGCCCAGTGGCGACCCGAGCGCTTCGGAGAGCGGCAGCGATGCAGGCGGAGCCGACGCCGACGACAATGCAGCAATCGGCGCCCAGGTGGAGTCCGGCGACGGTGCAGTGGCCTCTGATTCCACAACCTCGTCGAAGACGCTCGGCGTCTCTGATGAGACGCTGCTCCCCATCGGAATGCTGCTGGTTGCGGCAGCTCTTCTGCTCACCGCGCTCATCATCTTGGTGAGGCTGCGTCGAGGCAAGATCCCCCGCTGATCACTAGCCGCTTTGACTTCTCGTTATCACTGCGGTTAAGCTGTTGTCTTGCGTTCGAAGTCGTCCGGCTTCATTGAACCATCTGATCCACTGAGCACGATGACACGTCGCTCACGAGTGAGAGTTCAGATCCAGGTTCGACATTGCAAATGATTCGCCACGGACACTGTCTCACTTCGAATCGCAGATCCCCCACCGTGAAGGATCAACCCACACCACGGTGACATTTCAGCAGGCCAGCTTCCGATTCACGCGGTTCGCGGCCGGCACCTCGGCGACTGCCCCGTCGCCACCACGAAAACAATGAGAATGACATGCGTTGATGCATGCCCTTCGACGAAGTAGCTAAGAAAGGAGGGAACGATGACTCAGTTCCCACTGTGGGTCCAGCGTGCCATTGAGCATGCAGGACTGATTGATCCGAAGATCAGCACCCGCAACGGCACAGTCACGATCAGTGACAATACCGGCCGCGTCGTGCTTTTCACCGGCTCATCGCTGCGTGAGATCACGCCGCTGGCGGCCTGATCGCCGCCGTCTGTCAAGGTTTTCCTTCGCACTGCTGGGTTTTAAGCAGAGCGAGAACCACGACAGTCTGACCTCTGCCCGACATTTCGCAGGTTTCGCCTGCAGGAATGTCGGGCTTTCTCATTCTCCGCCGGTGCCCCTTGCCCAAGCCGATCAGATAGCATATATGCCTTGTAGGGTGATACCTCCATGCACTCTGTCCGAAAGGACGACCTTTGCAGCAGAACTCACGACACCAGCTATCGCTTCTGGCCAGACGCCCCGACGTCGCCACCGACGTTCTCCAGATCATCAAGACGGTGATCGCAGCCACCGGCGCCTGGCGGCTGTCTGATAATGTCCTGAACTCCCAGATGCCGTTCCTAGCTCCGTGGGCGGCGCTGCTGACCGTCCATGCCACAGTCCACCGCTCGCTGTCTCGCGGAGCGCAGTCGACGATCGCCTCAACCCTCGGTGTTGGCTTGTCCTTCCTCATCGGCAACTACCTGGGGGTGAGCAGCTGGACATTTGCTCTCGCGCTCCTGGTCGGCCTCACCGCTGCGCGGCTGCCGTGGATCCGCGATGAAGGTATTGCGATTGCAACGACCGGAATCTTCGTCCTCGGCAGCGGCTTCGACAGTCAGCAGCCCTTTCTCGGGGAGCGGATCTTGGAGCTCTGTATAGGCGTCGCCGTCGGCATCGTCGTCAACCTCCTTGTGATTCCGCCGCTGCGGGATCAGCAGGCCGCACGGTACGTCGACAGCATCAACCGGCGCATGGGCAACATGCTCGTCGACATGGCAGATGAACTGGACGACGGCTGGGAAACCGCGGACGCCGATGACTGGTTCAATGAGACCGAGTCAATGAGCGAAGAGATGAACTCCGCATGGCAGTCGGTCAAGTTCGCTCGTGAGAGCCAACGAGCAAATCCGCGTCATCGTCTGCGTCGGAGGCGCACGCCATCGGGCGAGGCTCGGGACACTCAGACATCGCCGAAGGAAGCCAGCTACGAGAATATCCTGTTGCGGGTGGACGAAGGCATCTCCCATCTGCGCCATCTCACGCGAACTCTGCGCGAGGGGTCCTATGAAGACGGCGAATGGGACTCTCGCTTTCGCGAGCAGTGGACGTCGATCGTCCGCGACGCAGGGCGATCGATTGCCGACCCGGATGCGGAGGTTGAGCCGATCTTCAAACGCCTCGAAGAACTGTCGGTGACCATGGCCGCCGATGACGGCCTCCCTGAGCGCTCCTGGGCCCTGTACGGGTCGCTGATCGCGAGCATGCAGCACATCGCGGCAATCGTCGACGACGTCGCCTCCGCACGTGAGGCACGCGAATCTCGCTGACAATAGTCAGTTGAGATGAGCAGCTGAGTTGAGCAGCTGAGTTGAACCGGTTTCGCCTGCAGACTCCTCAATGCAGAAAAGCGACCCACCCAAGCAGTGTGTGCTCGGATGGGCCGCTGACGCTCGGAGGACTCGGTCCCTCAAGCGCCTGAAAGATGACTCAGAAGTCCCAGTCGTCGTCTTCCGTGTTCTCGGCCTTGCCGATGACGTAGGAGGATCCGGACCCGGAGAAGAAGTCGTGGTTCTATCGGACGCCCTGGTGAGGAGGGTGAACCCTGTAGTTTCGGGGCTTCCAGGTGCCGCCGAATCCGGTCGAGAATGGGTGATCCGAGGTCACGTGTGCTCATTTTGTGCTCACATTTTCCCTTCCCACCACACATCGTCAGGATGCAACCACACCCCAGTGAACTTGCACCGCTTGTCCGAGAGCTCAACGAAGATCGCGGGACCATCCGGATCCAGACGCAGCGCATGACCGTCCTTCCACTCCTCCCCGTCCTGCTCCCACGCGAGGCGAGCGCGGACGGGGATTTTCGTGCGTGCGGGTCGGTCTCTGGCGGGGAGTGCGTTGAGGACGTTCTGCCATTGCAGTGCGCTGCCGGAGAAGTGAATGGGGTTGTCGGTCATGGGCTTATTGTTCACTCAGGTGCAGACACGAGACCAGGTCCGGCTCACTGTGTCTGCGCAATTCTCGCACCCGATGTGTGTAGTCTGAAACTTCACCACATCAGAAGTATCCAGGAGTCTATTGATGTTCCGCCGTTCACGCATTTTGCCGACTATCCCGATCTTTGACATTACGTGGACAATCCCCGAAGACTTCGGCGGACTGACCAGCATGGTGCTGCGCCGAAGCAGTGCGTTCTCTGAGGTCGACCGACGACGCATCGACATTCTGACGCTGTCTCCCGCACTCGACTTACCAGCAAAGACCAGAGAGCTAAAAGAGACGGGATGGTTGGCAAAGCGAGTGAAGCTGCGCAACCTCTGGCATGAGCTACGACAAGCGAAAGACCGAGAGTTGTACAAGCTTGCCGGGAATGTGGATGAACCGGTCGCTGGAGATGAAGAGCTGTTGCCGCAGTCGGGGCAGGAGGACTCGGAGCGGCGTTCGAAGTCCGATCAGCTACTCCAAGTCAACCGTTACCGAGTCGACGGGTCGCTGCTGGTATCTGATCGCCGTGACACCACGAAGAAAGGGAAACTCGGCGGCCGGCGGATCACCCTATTCGACCGGGCAGGCGAAATCGTCACCCAATGGACGTCAGCCCGAAGCCTGTACCACTCGTGGATCGACTACGTCACAGACGGAAAGGATGCCGCGGTCATCTGTGACTCGGCTCGAGTTGGTACGCTCCTTGACAACTACCGCCGCGACAACGTCCACGTCACTCAGGTCATTCACACAAATCATCGGGAAGACCCCGAGACGCCTCTCGATGGTGGATTGGCCGACCGCTTTAAGATCCTCACCGTCCTCGATTCATTCGACTCTGTAGCTATCCTCACCGGCTCGCAGCGAAACGACCTACTCGACAACCACCTCGGAACCGGCAACCTCCACGCCCTCCCCAATATTTTCGCCGGCCACAACTTCACCGGACACGCCATTGCGCCTCGCGGGAAAGGCGTGATTGTTGCTCGCCTGATGCCAGTCAAGCGACTCGAACAGTCAATTCAAACAATAGGCACGCTACGCGACAGTGGCGCCACCCTCGACATCTACGGCGACGGCCCTGAGAAAGACAACTTGCAGGCATTCATTGACGACACCCACCTCGAGGATAGCGTGAAGCTCAACGGCTATGCTCCTGCTGCCTACAAGAAGTTCGAAGGCGCATCGTTCACACTCCTCACCAGCTTTTCGGAAGGCATGCCCATCGTCCTCCTTGAGGCCATGACAGCCGGCTGTATACCGATCGCCTATGACTTGAAGTATGGCCCTTCCGACATCATCACCCACGGCAAGGACGGATTCCTTGTCCCCCTCGGAGACATCGAAGAACTCTCGGCCACCCTGCGACAGTTCCTTGAAATGCCCGAAGCTGAGGTCGCGGCCATGCGCTCCGCTGCCCGAGAGAAGGTAGAACAGTTCTCATCCCAGACCGTGACCAGGCGCTGGGCAGAGGCGCTGGAAGCGGGTCGAGAAGCGAAGACTGCTGTCAAGCGCGTGGAAGGACGCTCGGGCCTCCGGGCTGCTACGTTCACGAACGACAAACTCCACCTGTCATTCGTCGTGAGTGGCGAGGCCGCAGCTGAACCCGAGTGGATGATGCTCGCCGTCATCGGCAGGTCAATGCCCATCTACTTCCGCGTCCCATGTACCTACACACTCATCGACGAAGAGCTGCGCGCCGACGCGGTCATCCCATCCGAACTCTTCTCAAGCCCGACTGCGGACACTGTCGACGTGTTCGTAGATGTGCGCGTCGATGGGAACAGACGGAGAATGCGCCTTTCCGCTGGCGAAGTGGAATTGCCCGAGGCGTTCGAGCGGACGACACCCTACTCAACCGACCAAGGCAATCTCAGCTTCCGTATCGATGGACCCGACACCGTTGCGGACGAAGGCATTCAGCGAGAGATAGCAGGCTAATAAAACGAAGAAGACCCCCACCGCGTTCTGCGATGGGGGTCTAA
This sequence comes from Brevibacterium sp. BDJS002, assembly GCF_028201555.1. NCBI lineage: Bacteria > Bacillati > Actinomycetota > Actinomycetes > Micrococcales > Brevibacteriaceae > Brevibacterium > Brevibacterium sp. BDJS002. The sequence goes on from NZ_CP116392.1 coordinate 3,022,706, forward strand.
ACGTTGCTTATGTCAGACGTCGAGCGCGGCTCTGACCGCCGCGTCCTTACCTTCGAGGAGCTTGCGCAATGCAGTCGACTTCTCGGGGCCGTCGGGTAGCGTCTCGTCAACGTCGGTTGCGAGTGCGTGGAACTTCAACGAGGTAGCTCTGAGCGGGCCGGCGTTGAGGTGCGCAAACTCGAAGTACCGGAGGATCGGTGCGCTCATGTCAGTGCCTCGGTTCGTAGCCGTCTGGGGCGGGCGTGGCGTCCACTTCCGCGGCGAGCGCTTCATCTTCGTATTCGCTGTCCTCGTCGAGCGGCACATCGTCAGCATCGTCCGGGGCGATCTCTTCCGCGCCGTCAGAGTCGGCAGAGCGGGTGACGATGGTGTTGGCTGCAGCGGTGAGTCCGAACGCACCGCCAACGTAGAGAACAACGTTGGTGGTCACGGCGTGCCATTCTGGGATGTTGTCCGGCCCGTAGGCTGTGGCGATCGCGCCGAGGGCGACGCCGATGAGCGCGTATACGACGTAGGTGGGTTTGCGCCAGGCGGCGGGGATGATTTCGTTGAGACTCATTGGTCAGCCTTTCAGTGTGCGAGTTGTGACGGACGTGATCTTCGCTGTCTTGGAGTTGGTCCAGACCTGGGCGCGGAGGCGTTCGGAACGTCCGCCCCTGCCCTTGCCGCGTTTTCCGATCTGGGAGGCCACGACATAGGTGCCGCCGGTGGTGCCAACAAACTCCTGTTTGGAGTAGTAGCCGACGTGTTTCGTCTTCGTGCCTTTCTCGTAGGAGGCGATGAAGAACCGCACCTGTAGGGACTCACCGGGTTTGAGGCCAGAGACAACCAGTGAGGCTTCGGACATGAACGAGGATCCGTCGAAGGTGAGAATCGATGTTGCGCCTCTACCCACCCAGAGTGTCTGCCACTTGGCGTGGGCGAGCTTCTGAATAGCTTTGTAGGGCTTGGAGTATATGTATTTGGACATGCCGAGGATTCCCTTCGGTTCGGTGGTTGAGGTGGTGCCGGTTTCGGCTTGTTTGACGATGCCGGGAATCTGGGCGATTCGACGATCACCGGGGCAGACTTTCCCCCGATACTTCGACCACTGGTACTTGGTGCCCATGAGGTGGCTGGGCAGTCCGTTGCCGGGAACTCCCTGCCGGTGGTAGCCGACGCCCTTCTGGGTGACTGAGGTCGTGGCGCGCAGCGGAATCCCGTGAGTCTTGTGCACCCACACAAGGATTTTGACGATCGCCTTGATCTGAGCGGGCGTCCAGGCTGGCACGTTGTCGCCCCGGGTGTTCCACGGCTTGAACTCGGGGCCGTGGTCAGCAGTCTCAATGCTGATGACGTGGCCGGAGCCGAGATAGTTCGCGTCAGCCGTGTATTTGGTGTCCACCCACTGGTAGATGGTGCCGTCACCACCGACGCCAAAGTGGCTCTCGGTGCCGACTGTGCCGTTCTTCTGGAACATCCCATCCGTTCCGGCGAGACTGCCTACCATTGTGTGCAAGCATGCGGCGTCGTAGGACTTCATTCGCCCTTGTCGGGCCTGGTTAGCGAGGAGCCTGTTGACGGCTCCGGGCATCATGGCCATGAGTTACCCCTTTCCGAGGGCATAAGAAAACCCCGGCGATGCGGGGCTTACAGGTTGAGGTGGGACGGTGGCTCCGGTGGTTCTCCGCCGAGGGAACGACCCCAGTCGATGAGCCTGTAGATGTATCGGCGCAGTGACCAGTCGGACTGTTGGAGCTGCCGAATCTGTTCGGCTTGCCCGGAGAGTTTCGCGTCCGTTTTGTCGGCGCGTTCACGGAGCTCCTTCACGTCATCCTTCAGGGTGCTGATAATGAGTTCCGCCTCATTGATTTCGTTGGCTTCTTTCGCCGACTGTCGGGTCTTCTTCGTCGCGTAGATTCCGCCAACGAGGGTGATGATCGCGACGAGCACAGCGGCAGGTATCCAGTCAGTCCACATCCCGATCACCACCGGGAGCGTGCACCTCCGAGGGGTCGATCAAGCGGATGACTGCGAGAATGAGCAGCGCTTGAACCGCATAGGAGACTGCGGTGATGTAGTCGCGTGAGTCGATGCCACGGACGAAGATGTCCATGCACCATTCGGCGAAGTAGGACGACGCCCACAGGCTGGTGATGACCATGAGCGGAACGAACGGTGCCCGGTAGTGGCTGGTGAACGCACCGATGAGGGAGATCCCACCGATGATGACCCACGCCCAGGCCCAGAAATCGAGGTTGGGAACTTGGGCGAGGGTGCGCAAACCGGCGGGGATGGCAGGCGGGTCAATGTAGGACAGGCCCCTGACGGCTCCGAGGATGCCGAGAGCGGCGAGCGCTGTTTGTTTGACTCCGAACGTGTGGGTGTTCATATTCTTCTCCACGGTCCATCCCCTACCCTTCTCGCGTGAGGATGATCGGGTCTCTAGCCCACCCGTATGATCTGTGGTCTCGGAATCGGATCACGCAACGGTTGCCCAGGTAGGTGATGAGAAGTGAGTACGACAGTGATGCCCAGGGCGATGCGTCCCCATTCGGTCTGGCGGGATCGTTTCCTATCCCGCCAGCGGTGGGTCCGTTGATCGCGAATATCTGTTTGCCGCCGATGGGCATCACTCGCGCCGACTCTGGTGCGCCAGGCTCCATGTGGCGGTGGCCGGATAGCCAGCCTGCAACATTGTTGTGCCCACTGACGATTGATTCCAAATCAGCAGTGGGCGAGGGAATCGCATAGTTCGAGTATCCGATGTATTGTCCATTCGGTGGACCGTGGGTGACAATCCAACACGGCGCCCCTTCCGCTGTCGTCAGAGCCCAATCTAAATAGTTGAGAGTCTCCGGGGAAAGCACGCACTGGTCCATCCAGTGCCAATAGTCAGGTGCGAGGCCAATGAACCGCATACCGCCCGCGTCGAGAGTCTGATTGGCGTCGGCCAGCCCCATCAGGTCTGCCCAGTCTTCTTTCGACTGCACGACATCCCCAGCATGGCCCACCGGTGCACCCATGTCATGATTGCCGGGGACCTCCAGCCATGGAAGTCCGTCAGTGTCTTTGATCGTGCTCCTCATCGCCTTATAGAGCGCGTATTGATCCGACCGGTTATTGTCGACTTGATCACCGCCAAGGATATGGGCGACATGCGAGGAGCGGAGGTGCTTGAGGTCATCGGTGATACGGTCCATCCACTGGGGGGAGAAAAACGTGTCCCCCAAATGGAGGTCGGTGATGAAGTGGAACGTGGACCCGTCTGTGAGGTCGGGATAGCTGCGTGTCATAGGGGCCTGTACCTAAATGTGATTGTGGCGGGCAGGGAGATGTCAGTATGAGAACCGTATTTTTTGTACTTGAAGGCCAGGACTTCGCCCTTCTCTAGGGTCTGCTGCCCGGCTTCCCAGTAGAACGAATGGTCCCATTCCCATCCTTGGCCTGCGATCACATCGGTGCCCCAGGTCAAGTCAGTGCCTCCTCGAGCAATCACTTTGGTGGTGTCGCCATGTGGCCGTCTGAGGAGATAGAAGTTGAGATAGTCGGTATCTGATAGCGGTGAGTTTGATGAGAAGTTCTCGAATACCATTCCGATTGACAGGATGGTGGCGTTGAAGGGTGCCACCCAAAGGGGTAGTTCCGTGTTGGCTATGAAGGTTGAGGTCAGCGACGATCCGGAGACCATAGACGAAATGTAGACAGTTTCGGTGAGCTCATCCGTCGTAGGGGTGATGGTCTGGATTTGATCGATCGCCTGTTGAATATTCTGGTTCGACGCGACTTCGCCAGAAGCGATCAAATCCAGCGCATTCGTCGCCTTATCGTCAGCGGCATTTGCGACCGTCAACGCGGTTGATGCGGCGCCCAGTGCATCCTCGGACTTCACGAGTGCTGTCTTCACGGCATCATAAGTTTCCGCTGCGGGGAGAACCCACCGCATCCCCGTACCGGAGTCGATATAGAGCTTCGAGTAAGTGCCGGATGCCTTGAAAGCTATCCTCCCCTGGTCTCCTCCGGAGGCAACTGATTTGACAACACCACCCAGCGGACTGTCCTCAATGTCATATAGTTCTGTGACACGTTGCCCACCATTACGGGCCGTATAAACTTTCACGTCAACGCCACCAACAACATTGCCTTGACTGTCAGTAGTCACATCGGCAGGACCACCACCGAAAACATTAAGAGACATGCTTCACCTCAGTTCAGGAATGTGATTGAGAACCGAACCCAGTCGCCGGTCTTGATATAACCGCCAGGGTGAATGTCGCGCATCACGCAGTTCCCGGACCCGTAGAGCATCCCGGAACCAGCCGACGTTGAAGAAGTCCAAATGAACGTGCGATACCGGGAGCCGACTTCCGATGCGAACTGTGCTGGCACGGTAACGATGGTCGAGTCAGGCGAGATGTTGCCGGGAGAAGCGTTATCCGTGATGTCGCTGTCGCCGTTGTAGATGAGTTCGGCGCAAACTTCGACCATCGGCCCCCATTTGCGAGCAAAACAGTAGGCACCTTGACTCCAGCCTGAAGCGTAAGTAAAGCCTGTCGTGACATCTCCCGAGTCGCTGTAAACGTCGAGCCAACTCGCCGACCCAGGGCCCGTCTTCATCCACACTTTCGAGGACTCCCCGGAGGCAACTATCGTCGATATGGGGCGCCCCATATTTCGCGTTTCGGTCAGCTTCGTCGATTGCTGACAGGATGATTTTGTTGTCCATGGCCATGACGAGTGACATCATGTCCGCTGCCGCTGCCGGGGCGTCCGAGCCGGACGGGTACGGGACTTTCCCGAGAGGTGAGTTAGGCATAGTGGTTCTCCTTAGCTTTTGAACGTGATCTTGAGTCCGCCACTGCCAGCAGTGGCAATGAGGTACTTCGATTTCCCCGTGGACGCTCCTATACCAATGCCTTTTGACGCACCGGATGCCAGACGAGCTGCCTGCGATGAGGGTATGGTGATCCACTTGGCATCACCCATGCCCAGTCCGGGACCGTCCCACCTGTTGTTGAGGCTCGGCGTCCTCGACGGGGCAGACGTTTCGTTGTGCAAACCCAGGTGAGGCCGAACCTTCCCTGACTTCCCGTGGTACTTCGATGTGCGGGCGACACGAACTTGCATGGTGTCGACGGTTTTTCCCTGACACGCTGCGGCGACCTTGGACCCGTACAGGAAAATCGACGTGTACGGGTGCGGATATGAGGGCCATGCGCCTTGGGCAGGGCGTGAACCGCTTCTGCGACCATCGCGATACGCGGCAACCGAAGAGGGGGAAAGGGTGACTGGTTTCGGTTTCGACGCGGGAGATGGGTCACCAGGGCCAGGCCCGGGGCCCTCCCCTGTTTGCCCGTAGATGGCACCGTCTTTGACGTAGATCGCGTTGACCTGCACGAAATCTGCTGACGGTGCTGCCGGCCCGAACGTGAGATCCACTGGTTCGGGAATGTCGATTTCGACGGGGCCGCCGATCTTGTCCATGACTCGCCAGCCAGCTGAGTGGTTGAGGACGAGGACGACGTCACCCTCGGCGCGAGGGTTGTAGGCCTGGTTCGCTGCGACGTCATTGATGATCGCCTCGCCCCACTGAAGGTTGACGTTGCCGTCTTCCCTCGTAGAACTCACAACCATGATCTGAAAAGGGTTCGCCTGCCGTTCCACCTCAGCGCGCACCAGGGCGGCGAGATCATTCTCTGCATCACTCATCGAACGCACCTTCGCCTTCCCCATAGTCTTCATCGAATTGGTCAGTGATTGTGGTCAACCCTGTTGAGGTGGTGGACCGGGTTTGCAGTGTCATGGTCCCTCCGGTCAGCGGGTAGCTGACGGAGTCGATGATGTGGTTCTCGTCGTGTCCGCCTGGCATGGTCACGGTGATTACGTCGTCGGGTTCGATCGCATAGTTGACGAGCGAGGACACGGACACCTTCTGTTTCAGGCCCAATCGTGGTGCCAGGAGAGCGAGAGCTGCCTGTTGGCACTGTGGGAACGTTGTTAGCAGCTTCGATGTGTAGAACAGTGGAACTGCGCCGAACGGTCCCTTGTAGTAGGTGGGTGAGACTGGGTCGCTATCGGATGCGACAGCAGGCCCGATTGGTGGTTGTCCGTTCTCAGAGGCACCGGAGGCCACGATCTGGTTGTACACACCGTCGCGGGAGAGTGTCTGCTGTGGTTCGACGAGCGCACCACCCTGACCGGCGGCCAACGTCCAGACGGGTTCGTCTTCGAGTGTCGGTACTGGGGCTGCGACGAAGGACCCTCGGGAGTCGCAGAACACTCTCCCGCCGAGGCTCTTGGCAATGGACGGGTCACGGGAACGTCCGTCGATGAGGCCCCATCGGTCGCGTTCTTCGATGAGCTGCGGAATGGCGGTGTCACCCAGTCGCCAGGACATGCCGATCTCGGGCAACACTTCCTTGATCAGAGTGGTGGCCCAGTATTGGCCGGTGCCGACCTCGATCGTGCGCGGTTGGTGGAACCTTTCATCCATCACCTGCGACTCGAGAGACAGGCCGTCGAGTTGCGCCCGACCAGTACGGAGGCCAGCCTGTGAGACCTCTTCGACGCGGTACACACCGAGAGGCACCGTCTCGTAAGTGTTGCGGTCGTAGTGCATGCGCATGAACACACGGATCCTCGCACCATACGGTGACAGGGCGCGGCGTCCTATGTCGGCTCCGGAGACTATGATGCCGCGTGCAGTCCAACGGACTTGTGATGTGGACGCTGCAGTAATGGACCCGTCGTGCACGGTCAGGTCGTGCCAGGTGTTTCCGCGGTCGGGTGACCATTGCACGACGGGTTCATACCGGGCCAGGGACAATGACTCGAGCCAACGCTGGGAGACGGGGAACAATGGTGCCTCCTATGGTTCGAGCAGTTTGTTGTACGAATCGACGGTGGCCGCGAGTTGGTCGTAGGTGGTCCAGTCGCGTTCGACGGTGTCGTAGGACAGGTTCGGGATCCGCAGCGGGGAATCGGTGGTGTCTGGCCGGTCGATTGAGATGACGTCCCATTGGTAGCGGCGCCATGGGTAGCCGTCCCAGTGGACGTGTTCGAGGTCGACTTTCCCGCGGATGAAGTAGAAGTCCGGCAGACCAGCGCACGCCGGGAACTGTGCCAGCACCGGGCCCTCATCCAACAGGGCCATGAGCTGGTCGGCGACAGGCTTCTCACGCACGAGAGACCGCAGCTGGGTGGTGAACCCTTCGAGAACGTCCCACGTCGCGGCAGGCCGGGGCGCACCGGCGATGCTGGTGGTGTCGACGCGGCCGTCATATGACAGGTCCGGTGGTTCGACTTTCAGCAGCATCGCTTTGCCCGGGTCGGCGACGGGCTTCAACCACGCCCACCCGTCAGACAGTGCAGGGATGACCGCGCCCACATATTCGGATGGTGTGCCTTCGGTGCCGTCGAAGCGGATGGGTACGGCCCGCCAGAGTGTGCCGCCACCGAGAGTGGCTTCGTGGTCGTAGGCGTGCGCGTACCCGCCGGGTGCCCAGGCAGGATTGCCGGACCGGACAACAGTGCCGTCCTGACGCTCGAAGCGGATCTTGGCGACCGCGTTCTGTCGATCGCCTTCCCTCTCGCCGTGCATGGAATGAATTGCCAGCCATCCTGGCGACGGTTGCCCGTCAGCGATGCATCCGTATCGTGCGTAGACAGCTCCGTCCGGGGCAGTCACTGACCCCGAGATGTGGCCGTACCCATCCATTGCCATGATCGACATGATGTATGCACTCGCCGCTGTATAGAAGTAGATCCGAATGTTTATGTCTGACGTAGCACCTTCGTGCGCGTCTACAACGGCTTCAACATTCCACACGTCTCCCGGTGCTGTCGGCATCATCGGCCCATACGAAGCAGGAGACGATGACCCTTCAAAGCGGATAGCTTTCCCGTCCGGAGACGATGAGTAGTCCACTATGAACGAACCGCTGTTCTTCATCTCCCACTCCGCTGGCCGCTTCGCAATGCTCCCGCCGAGCTCTGCTGGCGTCATGTCTGAGTAGTCTGCCCGCAACAACACCCCGGCATGGGCGGGGTCGACTATCGCCGTGATCCGGCCATCCGGTGACACCACAGGATCAGTCTCAGGTGGCCAGACATAACCCGGATTCACGACGATAGGCATTAGTGAGCCCTCCCAGCACCAACAGCAATACTGCCGACGGTTGTAGAAATGTGTGCTTGCATTTGCTTGCCATCCACAACCAAGGACACCGGGACACCATCCAAAGCCTTTGCAAGCTCGGACGGTGTGAACTGGTTGTTCTTGATCTCGGCGGCAATGGACGAACCAATAGCAGAAGCATCGAACCCGCCACCCGTGTGCGGGATGAAGGTGCGGTTCTCGGCGAGCAGCTTCCGGGACTCGGCGGCGTTGTGGATCTGCTCGCCACCGGAGAGGTTGACGAGCTCGGGCCCGTTCTCCCCCACGACAGCCCAACCGGACTTCGCGGAATCAGTGCCTTGCTCATACCAGTGGTTGCGTTCCCAGAACGACCGTGCACCCTGCACATCGCCGTAGCGCTGTTTGATGTACTTCAATCCGTACTCAAGCTGCATCTTCGGGTCCGAGGTCTTCGAACCACCGACCGTGCCCCATGTTCCGTTGAGGAACTGGAACAGGCCGTAAGCCGACGAGGACGGGTTCTGAGCGTTCGGATTCCAGCCCGACTCCCTTGTGAGGAGCCAGTTGAGGTCACCGAACTGGTCGCCCCAGCCCATCTGCTCAAGCATTTGCTTGGCCATGGACTTCACCGGGCCCGCGGCGACGTTCGAGAAGTCAGCCGAGCCGGCGTTCTTCCCGTAGTCCTTCGCCTTACCGACGAGGCCCTCGGAGACCTGGGACATGATGCCCTTGCCGAGACCACCCATGTAGCCGTCGGGGAGCATCTTCGAATGCTTCGCGTAGATCTGCTCGGTGAGCTTCTTGGCCGCCGCCTCATAGGACTTGGCCATGTTGTCACCAGGCTTCACGCCAGCACGATCCAGGAACGGGTGAGACATTGCCCCGCCCATGCCAGGCAGTCCCCCGGCCATCGCCTCGGACAGTGCTTTGACTGCCGCGATATGGACGTGGTTGAAGTGCATTCCACGAACAGCACCCGTGTACATGTAGTTCTGGCCGTTCTTGATCTGCTTCCCATTGGCTGGGGAGTAGATCAGTTCCGCCAGGTCCGAACCGTAGGTGTTGCGCCAGAAGTTGAAGATGTCCATCGACGGAGATGTATCGATCGCGTTGCCGCGTGAGTGGTGAGAGGTGTTCCCCGACGCTGTGATGGATCCGCCACGGTAGGCAGAGTTGAGTGTTGCGTTCGGGAACTTCTCCTTCGTGATCGCCCACAGGTTCCGCCACACACCCGAGTCAGCGAACGCGTTCACACCAGGCACGGGCCCGAATACCCCACCTGAAGCGAAAGCGTTGCCCTGCATGTGCAGAAGGTCATCGAGACGCCCCTGACGAGCAGCATCATTCTGAGCCTTGACACCCTGCTCGCCGCCCATTGCACGCGTCCACTCAGGACGCATGATCGCCTCACCACCGGAGAGGTACAACTCCCCCGCCGTGGGTGAACGGAACTGGTGAATATCACGGCCCGGCGAATAGCCAGGCATCACACCACCGGATTCGAACTTCAATGCTGCTGGTGCGTCGAGCTTCACGCCCACATCACCGAACGCCTTGTTCACCGATGCAGTGAACTTCGAGAGGACACCAATCAGACTATTCAGGCGGTTACCCAGTTCAGGCTTGGCCTTTTCCATCTGACCGTCAATGCCGTCGCGGACGCCCTTCATGTTCTTATTCGACGTATCCAGGACCGACTCGAAGCCGGACTTGTTCAGACGCTTCAGGTCACCCAGGCGAGTGTCGTAGTCGCCATACATGCCGGACATGGTGCCGTCCGTTGCTTTGCGCATGTCGCCGAACTTGATGCCCGTCGTTGTCTTCAATGATTCGAAGTCCTCAGCGGACTTCGTTTTCATCTGAGACTGCTTGTCGATGAGCATGAGCCGCATCAGTTCCTGCTGCTCAGTCGCAACAGTCTTCTGCCCTGCCTGCTTCGTGGCGACGTTGAGACGCATAGCCTCCTGCTGAGTCTGCACGTCCAGGAGCATGGCTGCGTTCTGCGTCTGAGTGTTCAGAAGCATTGCCGCCTGCTGGGTTTGCGTATCCAGCAACTGGCCAGCATTCGTGGTCTGCGTGCCCAGGAGCATTCCGGCCTGCGTCTCCTGCATGTTCAGCAGCATTGCCGCCCAACCATCAGAGACACCGACCCGCATCTGCTCCATGGCATCCAGTGTGGTGGCCGACATATCCTGCATCGCCAAGCCAGCCATGCCCTCATCGTCAGCAACGACAGGGTTCACGCCCACGTCCACGGAAGTGCTCATGTCTCCAAGCGCAGGCACAGCAGCACCACCCAGCATGGATGCCGCGGACTGAACGTCCGCAACTCCGCCGAGCATGCCCTGCACAAGACCCTCAGCGGTGAACCCACCGAGCTCGGCCATGACGGTCGACGGCGAATGGATCCCAAGAACCGATTTGAACGTCGATTCCATGACCTTCGCCAGGTTGGCGATCGCGGACTCGACGTTCTTCTGCCGACCCTCGAGGCCCTTGACTACCCCGTCAGCAGCAGCAGAGCCTCCCTTGTAGAAGCCTTCCGTGACGTACTGGCCGGCCTGACCTGCGTACTTGTCGAACTCGGCCCAGGATGAGACCAGCTGGTTGCGTTCACCGACGGGAGCACCCAACAGAGCATCAGCAGCAGCGTTTCCGCCCTCGATGCCCTGCCCGGCTACCTCCTGCAAGAGAGCACCAGGGATGCCCATCTTCGAAAGCTTCCCCAGCTTGTTGACGAGTTCCTTGAGGCGGGCAGTCTTCCCCGTCATGGACGACAGAGACGAGACCTGCTTGAAGTTCCCGTCACCCGTCGACACCACATCAGTGGACACATCGAGATCACGGTCATTCAGCAGACCCGAAGCAACAGAGTCCTTGATGCCCTTGAGCTCCTGGGCTTTGTCCTTGGCCTTCTCGAGTTTCGCGTCTATCCGCTCGGCCTGGTTGTACAGACTGTTGAGGTTCGATTCGAACTTCCTGGCCGAAGAGGTTGCACGAGACTTAGAGCCACGAGACAGGTTCTCATCGGACCCATACCGAGAGAGCTGATCGACAGCCGAAAGACCGCCAGAGAGACCGGAAGTCACCTGGTCACGGATGGAACCGCGACGCAGGTCCTGACGAAGATCGGCCTGCATTTCACGGATCGCCTTGAGGCGTTCCCGTTCCAGCTTCCGCTGCTCCTCGTCAGCCTTCGATGAGCCAGACAGCACACCACCGCGGGCCATTGGGGTAGCACCCGGCATGCGGGTGAGCGCTTCCATCATGATCTTCCAGGAACGCTTCGACCCGTCGAGGGGAATGAACGCCTCGTCGACGTCCATGCGGTCACCGACCACACGCCACGTATTCGGCTTGACCATCTCAGCAATGTTGGAGTGAACACCACCGGCCGCCATGGGCATGAGGTCGATACCGCCGGCAGCCTTCGGTCCCCACTGGTTCAGGCTTCCCGGCTGCTTGCTCCGGTTCCTGTTCGGGTTGAGCAGGTTCTCTGGCATGTTCTTGATGCCGTTTTTCGGCTCATTGACATTGAAGTGCACCTGCACGGTGACACTTTTCGGAATGTTGTCGACATCCTTCTTCGTCTTCTTGGCCTGCTCCGAGGCGGCATCCGACATCCACGTTTTCACGGAGACGTCATCAGGGATGCCGAGGACCTTGCGGGCCATGGCATCCGCCTCATCAGCGTTCTGCCCAAACTTCTTCGCGGTCCCGACAAGGTCGTCGTAGGTGCGCTGAAGATGTTTCTGCAGATCCTCTTGAGACGCACCATTCTCGGCCATCCTGTCGGCAGACTCTCGGCCGGCGTCAGCAATTCCGAACAGAACGTCCCGGTTGGCGCGGCCCTTCTCTGTGGTGATATCGAGCGTGCGACCGTTTTCCTTGACGGCATCGCCGACAGCATCGATCGCAGCCTCGTAGGACGCCATCGCTTCCATCTCGGACTGCTGGATGATGCCAAGACTCAGGAGCCCTTCGAGCATCTCCTGCATGCCGCCTGCCGCGTCCTTCGCTGCACCACCGACACCCGCGATCGCGCTGGAGGCTTCACCAGCGGGGCCGGTAATCTCACCAAGCGCTATCTGTGCGAGAGTGGCGTTGTCTGCGCTCACACCCCACTCTGCGGCAGTCGCCACTAGCTGCGCCTTCAGTTCCGGCATTTTGTTGATAATGTCTTCCGCTGTGTATCCAAACTCGTCGCCGGAATCGACCATCGTCTGGAAGCTGGCCGCCAGTAGTTCCGGGTCACCAGACTGGGCGGTCGCCGCGAGGACAGAATCGAACTTCTCTAGCTGCTGCGTCGCAACATCGGCACGCGTGTCCGCGAATAGTCCAAAGCCTGTCCCAAGCTCCGAGAGTCCTTCCATCAGCGGGTTTACATCAGTTCGCTTCAACGCATCACCGAATCCGGTGATACCAATCACGGCATTGCCGTTAGCTGTGAACATCTCATCCAGCGCCTCAGCAGTCAGCCCACCTTCGGAGCGCAACTGAGCCAGCTGGGTAACTGCTTCCTGAGTGTTTTCCAACTTGCCCAGCCCGGCGTCAGCCAGCTGCTTTGACACCGCGAACGCAGTCAGGCCAATGGCGGCACCGGCGGCGGCTGGGCCAAGTGCACCAAGTGCACCACTGAATTTTCCAAGAGTGCCAGTTGATGCGGCAGCGGCAGCTTTGAGTGTTGTAATCGCGGTGACTGTCTCCGCAATCCGCGGCACCAGGATTAGGGCGGCGCCGCCAGCCAGTGCGGCAGTGCCGGCGATGGCACCGAGCGCAGCGGAAGTTTTCAGCACAGGCTCAGGTAGATCCCCGAATGCGGTTGCCAGTTGCGCTGCACCTTCGGCCACGCTGGCCAATGCGGGCAGGAATGTGCCACCGATCGTGATGGCTGTGTCTTTGAGGCTGTTGCCAGCGATTTTGATTTTCGACTCGGCGGTCTCGTACCGCTTCGCGGCCTCCTGCGCCAGGGCGGTGCCCCGCTCGTACTCGTCATTACCCTGCTTGAGGGCATCAGTGAGCACATCAGAGGCCCCAGAAAGGCGCAGTAGTGCGTCGGATTCGCGAATACCGGTGATGCCGAGATCGGAGAGCGTCTGGTTGACGTTCTCTCCCGATGCGTCAGCTTCCCCGAGGCCAGTCACGAACGTGCTGAGTGCACCGGACGCGTCCTTCTGCCATGCCTGAGCGAACTGGGATGATGACATGCCTGAGATCCGAGCGAACTCGTCGAGCCCTGCACCGCCTTCGCCGACAGCCTTGGTGATCTTTTTCATGACCAGGGACATGGCCGTGCCGCCAGCCTCAGCCTCGATGCCCACCGATGACAGTGCGGTGGCGAGACCGAACACCTCGCCCTCAGATAGGCCTGACTGTTTACCCACGGCGGCAATGCGCATGGACATGCCGACGATTTCAGCCTCAGTCGTCGCAAAGTTGTTGCCGAGTCCGACGATGGAGGCACCCATCTTGCCGAAGTCCTTCTGGCTGGTGCCCATGATGTTCGCCAGGCGTGCCAGAGATGTTGCTGCTTCTTCAGCGGAGATGTTGGTGGACTCGCCCATGTCAATCATGGTTTTGGTGAACGACACAACGTTGTCGGTCTTAATGCCGAGCTGTCCTGCAGCTTCTGCGACAGCGGCAATCTCTTCGTGCGTGGCAGGGAGAGTCTTCGCTAGGTCACGCAGACCCGACTCCACGGCGGCAAGCTGCTTCGGCGATCCATCGACTGTCTTGAGAACACCAGTCCATGCCGATTCCCACGACATCGCAGCCTTCGTCGCCAGCCCGAGGGAGCCGACAACAACGCCACCGAAAGTGGCCATGGCTGTGCCCGCAGTGGTCATCTCGCCGGAGTATTTGCCAATTGCGGCCATTGACTTACCGGCGCCCGTAGAGGACTTATCCCACGCTGTTTCGGTCTTCTGAGCGGCGTCCATAGCCGACTTCGAGGCAGCGGCCATATCGGCTTTGAACGCGTCCACCTTGGCAGAAAGGACAACCTTCGTGCTGCGAACTTCTACCATGGCAGGGGCCTCCTATATGATGTGGTGACTACAAAGGAAATCGGAGAAGGGTTCCGGAATGCGCGCAGAAATGAGCGGGATGATCGCGTTGTTCTTCATTGCGATCGTGCTCGCCTCGATATTCTTCGTCGTTCGCGGAATCATCCGATATGCAAAGCGCCGTGAGGCTGATCGGCAGGAAATGCTCGATCTCATGCGTGAGCAGAATCGCCGAGAATAGTCACTCGTCTTTCACGACGTAGGTCTTCTCGCCGTCTTCCGGAGTCCGATCCAGGCGGCGATGCTCCTCGAGTTCTGCGCACGCGGCACAGTTGATGCGATGGACTTCGTAATCCGTGGGGTGCTCGCCTGTTGTGCGTGACATTGGCTGACCGCACCCGTTGCACAGATCCGCCTCGTAGGCGGTGAGGGCGAGTGCGAACGCCCGATCCCTCGCGGACCATTTTTTGCCTGGCTTCCGTTCCCCACGCAGCACGGTCACAGGTTCTCCCCATGAGCGTGCTGTGCGGGTCTCGGTGAGGGAGTTTAGCCCTCGTCCGTCCTGCCAGGCTTCGACGATTTTGGGATGAACGAACCCGGATCAGTCGACGTCAGATCGTAGAACGCGGCGTACAGTTTCTCCATTTGCGGCTGACCCAGCTTCTCGGCCACAACGCGCATCTGCTTTGGCGTGAACGCCCGGTCGCCTGTGTCGGTGACGATCGCGTGGGAGAGGATGTGGATACCTGCCTCTTTCTGCAGGATCGCGCCCGAGGCGTTCGATGCGGCACGACGCACAGCCTCCTTGATCTCCTTCGGATCGGAGACCTCAGAGCGCTTGCATTCCTCACGCGCATAGCCAGCGGCATCCTTCGACGCCTGGTCGGCGCGCTCCTTCGCGGCCTGGCGGGCTTCTTTGCTGATCTCTTCGATCTTGTCCTGCTCAAGGGCCTGAACTATGAACTCGACAGCGGAGTCCTGGAGCTCGGCTTGTAGTCGTGCCTGCTTTTCCAGCAGTTCCGACTTCTCTGCGCCAGCATCGAGAGTCTGTTCTTCACCACTGTCGGCGAACAGGGCGAGATCGTCCTCGACTGCCTTGAGTCGTCCCGCCACGTCAGCAGCCTGGAAGATCGTGACGGGCTGCTGTGCCGTGCGAATGCCTGCGATGAACTGGTCCGGATCGAATTTGGTGGTCATTTCTATTCCTCCATGTGAAAGTTGTGGGGTCTCCATGTAGGTAGGCCAGTGGCCCGGCCATGGAGGAACCGGGCCACTGGGGTCTGGGTGATCCGAGGATCAGGGGGTGGCTGCAGCGACAACGCCTTCGAGTTCCATCTCCTGGAACGCTGCGGTGATCTTGCGCTTCACGTAGCCGGTGCGATCAACGTGAGTCGGGTTGTCCGCGATGCCGTGGAAGTATTCGTACTCGTCGCCGGCTTCCCAGGCTTCTTTCGAGGTCTTCGAAGTCTCGCGCTGCACGAGGTATACCTGGGTGCCCTTGGACTTCACTGCCTCGTAGGCCTTGCCCTTATCCGAGGTGAGATCCAGCGCGTGCTGATCGTCGTAGTCGAGGAAGAGAGTGAACTCCATGGTGCCGTTGCTGGCGCCCCAGGTGGAGGCGTTGCCTTCCTGGCAAAGGGACTTCTCGTCGACGGATTCGGAGGTTGCGGCGCCGACGTTGTAGTCGGACATCATGATCGCGCACGATGCTTCGATGCCGGCTTCGAGTTCGGTGAGGGTGATTGCCTTGGGATCGGCGGGCGCGGTGGGGAGGATGGTGACCTTGGTCTTGCCATCTGCGAGTGGTGTTGGCATGGTTACTTGCCTTCCTGTTTGTTGACGACCTCAATGACTGAGGCGACACTCGGGGTGGGTATTGGCGCGGGGGTAGTGCGGTCTTGCTTCTTCTGGAGAGGCGTCGGTGAGAGCGTCCCTGCGAAGATTTGGAAGTGGGTTTCGGGCACCTTGTACGGGAGCTTCTTCCCGGTGCGTCGGTCCCATGCGTGCTTGAAGTTGTCGGCCATGGAGACTCCTTTTCGGGCATAGAAAACGCCACGGGGTGACCGTGGCGTGGTGTTGAGTGGCAGGGTTACGGTTGCTGGAACTCGAATGCGACCGGCATGTAGAACCGCGTCGGGCTCACCTGATCGTCGTGCTGGATCGGAATGTGCGGCTCACTGTGCCGGTACTCTCCCCCGCCAGGCACCGGGACTCGGTTGAGTTTCCGGACTACCTCTTGGGCGAGGTTGCGGACCGTACCGACTGTTGCACCAGCGACGGTGATCGTGAGGTTTCCGGCTGTCTCCTGCATGGAGTAGTCGAGTGGTTGCTCGAAATGCTCGCGCAGGGGCTGAGACCAGACGGCCAGATACGGCTTGATGTACCCGCCCGTCGTGGGGACAGATCCGGGGACCATGCCGTCGTAGACGTCGACACCGATCGCCTTGAGGCGGGCAATGGTCCAAGTGTTGAGGGTGATGATGTCAGTCAGGGAAGATCGCCTCCCCCGCCAATTTGGACATGGCCTGCTCGAACCCGGTCACGCGGCGGTTGAACGCCGGTGCCAGGTACGGTTGCGGCGCCATGCGACTCGTGCCTGCCTCGACGTGCAGCCCATATCCGGCTGTTGGCCCTATCTCGGCGCCCAACTCCCCGCCGGTGTTGAACGTGTCGTATCCGATGGAGTTCTTGAGATTGCCGGTGTCCACGGGGACGTAGGACTTCGCATCTGCAGAGATGTCGGCAGCCGTTTTGCCGATGGCCTGGGCTGCCTTGTCGTGTGCGCGTTGTCCAGCCTGGGAGAGATCGAGTGCAAGGTTCTTCCACTCGTGCGCGTCTGCAGTCATGCCGCTTTCGCCTCCCGCCCGTTGATGTCCTGGCACAGGTAGTCGCGTGTCCAGTTCGTGGTTCCGGATTCGGCGACGAGCACTTGGAATTCGCGCCCGTTTAATGCAGGGTCGTCGGGGTTGTCGAGGATCTGGATGGTGTCCCCGTAGTGCAGCCATGTGGAGGCGATGGGGACACTGATCCGGTGGGATGCGATGATCTCCACGCCGTCGGCGACCGTGACGGGTCGCGATGATTGAGTGAGGAACTGGGCCGAACACGGTGCATGTTCCCATTTGGACGCGTAAGTGGGATTACCTCCACCGCCAGGGGTCCAATCGCCGGGGGCGCCGACCGTGTAGGCGGTGCAGTCACCGGTAAGGAAACCATAGGCGGCGGGACGGTGATGCTCGGACCATCCGTCGGGGATCACCCTAAGGCGGCCTCGTGCGGGGAGCGGGCTCATAACCGCATCTCCTCACCCTCCTGTGCAGTGTCGCCGGTGAGGTCGAAGGCCATGAAGAACGGTTCGTCGTCCTCCGCGTCCTCTTCCTCCTTGGCGCGTCCGCGCAACGCCGTGGCGTGTTTACGGAGCGCATCTGCTACCTGGGCGCCGTTTGTGCTTCGGTCCTGAGTAGTAATGACCTTGGAAGTGAGAGCCTCCGACGACGCAATCGCGTCTAGGGCGTCCGCAGCAGCGCGCTTCACTGATTGGCGAGTGATGCTGAGGAAACCTTCCAGCTGATCGTCAGAGAAGATCTGATTCTCACCGGCATCCAGGTCGGCTATGAGGAGCCTGATCTGTTGCACTGGTTCGTTGTATTCGACCATCACAACTCCCTTGGTTGTGCCGTTCCCCGCCCCACACGATGGCAGTCAGTGCGGAGCGGGGACCGTGCTCAGGTGGGGTCAGGCCGCGGTGCCGGTGGAGGCGTAGGCGACGAGCGCCTTACCGTCGGCATCCTGGAGACCCTTGGCGGCTCCGTCGATGTGGCGGCCGCGGAAGTCGATCGTGTCGTCGAGGTATGAGCCCTCTTCGAACGGGATCTCACCGCCGCCGACCCGGTTGCCCTGGTCGCGCTTGGTGCGAATGTCGACGTTCTCGTGGCCAAGCAGCGAGACGTGGAGGATTGCCGGGTGCACGCTGGACTTGTTCGCCAGGAGGTACCAGGTGGTTCCACGGTTCGCGGACTTGTCGATCTCGACGAGCTTGCGGGACACGACGACCTGCACGAGACCCCGGAAGGGGTTCTGGATGCGGGTCTTCGTTTCCTTGTTGCCCTCGGTCACCTTGAGGTCGAGCTCGGCCGCGTTGATGATGCGGTTCGCTTCGATCTGCAGGGTCGGAGGGACGACGAGGACGAGTCCGGTGGTGTCGACGAGGTCACCGCGGTGGTCTTCCTTCAGTGCGAAAGCTTCGACAGCCTTCTGCAGATTCTCCGGTGAGAGTTTCGCGGTGCCGGGGGTGGTGAAGAAGTCGGCACGCGGGCCAGCTGCGTCCACGAACGTGGAGAACACGTTGCGGTTCGATGTTTCGACTGCACCGTTGCCGAGTCGGCGGGGGAAGTCGGCCATGTCGGTGAAGTCACCGGAGAGTGCGAGCTCCCAGGTGTAGCCGAAGCGGCGACCGAACTTCTTGACCTTGTATTCGACTTCGAGCTCGTCGAGGGTGTCAGCCTTGTACTCTTCACCCTCAGCGACGGGTTCGAACTCGGTGTTGCCGAACAGGTCGCGCAGCTTCTTCGGCCGGAAGTCCGGCACCTTGCGCTCGAGAGCGAAGGGCTCGTATTCCTTGACGGCGTCCTTCTGGGCCTGGATGGCCTCGACTTCGAACCCCTTCGACAGGAGGAGGGGGAAGTCGCTGGTGGACATGGCTTCCTTGAAGCGGGCGACAGCGATGTGTCCGCCCTTCTGGGCTTCGTTGAAGAGCTTGGCAGCGCCGAGCACCTTCTGCTTCATGTTGGGGGCCGTGCGGAATTCCGCC
The DNA here is from genome assembly GCF_028201555.1 of Brevibacterium sp. BDJS002. NCBI lineage: Bacteria > Bacillati > Actinomycetota > Actinomycetes > Micrococcales > Brevibacteriaceae > Brevibacterium > Brevibacterium sp. BDJS002. The sequence continues at coordinate 3,041,637 of NZ_CP116392.1, forward strand.
TCAGCCAGCAGATCAAGTTCCATTGTTCTCTCCTAAGAGTATGGGGATGCGTTGGGCTGGTCAGCCGGCGGACGCGGGGGTGGGCGGGATCATGCCGAAGGGAGCGACCTCGGCGGGGCCGGTTCCGGTGGCCTTGGCCTGGTTGGACACGCCCCAGGCGTTGGCATTCGCGGTCGCGGTGAGGCCGTTGCTGCCAGTGAGGTAGACGACCTGGCCCTCGGTGAGGGCGCCGGCCACGTCGATCTCCCAGGCGCCGTCGAGCCACACGGTGACACGGTCACCTTCGGCGGCGTCAATGAGTGCGACGCCACGGTAGGCGCCGATCGCGACGGGCTGACCGGACTTGTAGTCCTTATCGGCGGTGAGGGCGATGTGCTTGTTTTCCGGGTACTTCTGGTTCTTCGCCATGTCAGGCTCCCTTCAGAGCTTCGAGGTCTGCGAACGTGATCTGGGTGTCGTCGGATTCGGTGGTGTTCGCGGGTCGGGATTCGCCGAGGCCGCGCACGGATCCTGTTGCGTTGGGTGCGAAGGTGAGTTCGTCGGCGAAGGTCTTCGCTTCCTTGACGATCTGTTCCGCGTCCTTCTCGGACTCGGTGAACCGTTCGATGAGAGCGTCCTTCGTGGCGGGGGCGTCGATGTTCTCGAATGCCTCCTCGACGATGCCGGCAACCTCGTGGCGGCGGGCTTCCTTCGCACCCTGGGCTTTGAGTCGCTTGATCTCGGCCTTGAGTTCACCGTTCTCGCGGCGGAGCTTCTCGACCTCAGTCTCGCTGCCGTTGCCGGAGCCGCTGTTGTTCTTCTTCGAGTCGGCTTCGTCGACCCGGCTGGTGTCCGTGGTGGTGTTAGCCATTTCGGCTGCCTCCTGTTGTTCGGATTCTTGATTTCCATTCCCAGCCGGGGCCGGGGTGGTCTTGGGTACATACACGGTGGTGGGCACGACCTCGGTGGGCTCGCCGGTGAGGGTGATGGTGATGCCGTTGCGCGTGTACTTCTGCTCGTAGGTGGCGAGCACGTCGGCGGGGCCTTCGGTGCTGAACCACACTGTGTTGTCGTCGTGGTCGCGCACGTACATCCACATGTCGCGGTTGCCGATCGTGTCGCGCACTGCCTTCTGGAGGAGGTCGCGTGTTTCGTCGTTGATGCCTTCGCGCAGGCGGGCGGATTCGAGGACTTCCATCACTCTCCCGCCCCGCCCTGCGCGAGTAACGAAATCGACGGACCGGGCTTCGGTGAGCCTGGTGATGATGCGCTGCCCGTTGGCTTCGCTGACTTCTCCGGATGCGCGGATGCTGACTCCGATGTCTTCGGCCATGTCGGCGACGATCGGCTTCCAGTGTGAGTAGATCTTCGCCTCGGCGACCAGGCCGCCGGCTTCGTCGTCCCAGTGGGCGTCTTCGGAGAGCACGCCGACGAGGTTGTGAAGGTCGCCTTCGGGGCGGGTCCAGTCTTCGGATTCAGTGGCGTGATTCCAGAACATCTGCGTGCCCTTGGGAAATACCTTGTCGCGGCCGGCGGCTTCGATGGTCTCTTTCGGGTAGACACCACTTGAGCCAGAACCGGGGGTAATGATGCCGATCTTGGCGCGTCCACCGCCCTTTGGGGTGAGAGTCGCCGTTTCTTTGAGGATGGTCATGTCTTCGCCACCTTTCGGAGGTCTGCGAGCGAGGTTGCTTGATACGAGGGCCGCCAGTCGGGGTTGTCGACGCGCTTGGCCATGTCGGAGAGGTTGATCTGCCCGTCCTGCAACATGCGGTAACGGTCAGGTCCGAGCGCAGAGACCGCGTCCTGTGGATTCGTCTGCATCCAGTCCTCAACCGATGGAGTGAGGTCCGGAGGCTCCTCAATGTTGGGGAAGCCGAGGTCCGCCCAGGACTTTGTCTTGGGGATGAACGTGCAACGCCCGTTCTGGTGATCGAATGGGCCCGGAGTATCGGGTGGGTACTCTGATCCGTGCTTACCCAGACAGGAAGGGCAAGTTCGCGACGAGAGTTCGGCATGCCAGACGACAGCGGTCACGGATGGGTTGGCAGCGTTCTGTACCCGGTTCGCGGCTCTGTGTGCGTCCAGCTGTTCAGTACGGGCGATACGCATTGCGCGAGTCAGTCCACCGTTGAAGCTCGATCGTGTGCGCTTGAGCATTTCCCGTGCTGCCCGGTCCGGGTGCCAGCCACTGGGGACGGCTCGGATCAGTGCGGACTTCATGGCGTCGATCGCATCGTCAGCCAGTGGCAACGAGGATGCGTGGATCTGGCCGAGGCTGCGTTCGATGATCTGCTCAAGAGCTGGCTGGTCAACGCGGGTGAACGATGGGAGGAGCTTCGAATCGACGGGCGGCATCTGGGACGCCGCCACCCCGGTGGTGAGGTCCGCGGTGCGCTCGACGACCTCCCGGATCGAATCCTCAAGCAGTGGACCGATCTCGGCAGCGAGCTCCTGAAGCTTCGAGGCGGTCATCGCCAATGCTCTTTGGGTGCGAGCCAGTTGGGTGATCTGCGCGGGCGTCAGCGGCTCGCCGGCGGCACGACGAGCCAACACGACGGCGATGGTGTCTTGCCACTCCTGTGCGATTTCCTGCCACGCTTGCGCCCACCGTGCGGTGAGCGCCCGGGTGGAGGCGTCCACGTAGTCGTCAACGAGGGCCCGGAGTTCGGAAGCCCGGCGTAGCGTGAGTTCTGTGATTGCCACGCCGGCACCTCCTTACTTACGGTTGAGCGCCTCGGCTGGATCCTCGCCACGGTTGAACGCATCGACCGCAACATCACCAGCTGATGTATTCGGGTCGATGAAGTTCCCGGCGTCGTCCGTCCAGGTTTCGAGGATTTCGTCGACATCCCGCACGCCGAGGGCACGCAACAGGAGTCGCATGGTTTCCAAGGGTGGGAGCTTGCCGGTTGCGTCAGCGTCAGTGATGGCCTTGACCATGGTGTCGACGGGAGTCTCGTCAATGTCGGGCCAAGTGATCGTGAGAGTGCGGTCCGATTCGCCCTGCAGGATCACTTCCTCCTGCTGGGTGTACGCATCCACCGAGACACCGCCCTTGAGCGGTCCCTGTGGCGCAAGGACTGCCTGGTCGATGACGTGGCCAAGGATCGCCCTGTACGTTTCCGTCCAGACTTCACGACGCCCGCTCATTTCCAGGCGGGTCGGCTGGTCCAGGGTTTCCGCGACAGCGCGTGCACCGGTCTGCCCGGGGTCTGCGAGGAGTGTGGTCACGGGGAGGCCGAGGGCTGCAGCAATCATGGTGGCCAAGGGTCGACCGGATTCGGCGTCGATGGTGGCACCGGACTTCGGTACCGCCTCTAACTGCGAATTGGGGTCCATGGCCGCGACACCGCCCGCCTCACCCAGACCATTGAGGGCTGAGCGTGCCTGCTGTGCAGAGGACCGTTTACCGGAGAGTTTCCAGGCGATCCGGGCCAGGGACTTCATGAGCTTCGCCCAGTCCTCAAGGAACTCGCGGTAGGACCTTGCCCAGGGCAGAGCAGCGTAGGCATCGCCCACCCCGAATTTGCCGACCGTGTTGACGGCGACCATGAACACTGGGGCATCCCAGTTCACCGGGTTGCCGTCGATCACAGGGAAGCGGCGTGTGGGCTTGTGGCCCATCGCTGGATACCAAGTCGTCTTCTGTCGGGTCGTGACCTTCGCGGTCCGTTCCCCGATGGTCGACTCTTCATAGTCGCGGCGGTAGAACCAAACCTCGGATGCATCTTCAGGGTTGGTGATGATGTCCGTCATCTCGATCGGGTCAAGCGTGCGGATGCGAGTAAACCCGGTCTTGGGATTCGAGAATAGGACGGCGTAGACCATGCCGTCGGTGCCGAGCTGGTTCTCCATCCGCACATGCGCTTGAGCGCCCGTGAAGGCTTTGCGGTTACCGGGATCGTCGAGGAAGTTCTGCACGACCGAGTTGACGTCCTGTGTGCCACTCTCCTTGCCGTCTGGGGCTTGAATGCCGACCCCGCCTGCCCACACGTACCCTGCGCGCAGGGCCAAGCCACGCTTCACGAGGGGATTCGAGATGGCGAACACTCGGCAGAGTTCAGCGGCTTGTCTGCGAGCCTCGGGAGTCATTTCTCGTTGACCCTCAGCACCAATCTGAGACCAGCCGCGATCTTCCGCAAATGACGCCTGCAGCTGACCAAGGTAGTTGGCGTTCTCCTCGAGCTTGAACTCCAGCGAGTCGACTACGCCGCGGAGGCGGTCCACTTCGGGGTCGTGTGCTTCGCGGAGGCCTAGCCGTTCGAGCATGCCCATGGAGGCCTCCTTCGTGTTGGTTCAGAATGGGGAAATTGACCACTCGCGTTCGTCCTGCCACTCTTCTGCTACCAGCTGGTCTTGTGACAGCAGAGGATGCAGGAGAAGATACGATGCGGCCTGGGTGGCGCTGTCGACGCTGTCGTCGAAACTTGCGCCGGGGAAGCCCTTAGCCTCTTCGATGAACTCCTCCACGTTCGGCAGAAGCGTCGATGTTGGCAGGTGCATGTTTCCGGCGAATGCGAAAGGCGAGATGGCTGAGGCGCGGGCGATCTTAGATCCCTCGGGGGTGACGGGGATGATGCCGGAAATGTCACGCGAGAGAGCGGAGATGACAGCTGGACCGTTCGCCGCGTCCTCCACTAGCTTGGCCGTGGCCTCCGGATACTTCGCACTGAGATATCGGATCTTGTCGACCGTGCCGTTGAAGTTCAAGCGCTCGCGCACCATGTCGAGCAGGAACATGTTCGGGCCAACACGCAGCCACACTTGGCCGACAACGTAGTCCGAGGAGTCTGCATCCTTGAACGCGAGATCCCATGACTGGATGAGTTCGTAGCCGTTCTCCCTTAAGCCCGGGACGCGGCGTGACCCATCATCCAGGTCCACCCACATGGGCTGTGAGTAGCGCGGCCATTCGGGCGGGAAGATGCCGCCCTCGTCCATTGTGGGGCTTTGCTGGTACATCGCCTGCCAGGCCTTAGGCCCCGTGGCGATCTTCCGCTGCTCCCACTCTTCGACGGTCATGCCATGGACGGTCTCGTGATACTCGCCAGGCTCACGGCCAAGTGGGTCCGTCTCGCCTTTTGCAGGGTCGTGATCGGCCTGCGCGGGAATACTGAGGACTTCCCAGTCTTCCCCGCCTGGCTCGTTCAGGATGCGTCCGCCGAGGTCACCGGTGGCCCACCTCGTCATAATGAGGATGACGGGAGTGCCGGGGTGGAGGCGAGTCTGCGCTGTGCCTGTCCACCAGGCGAATGAGGTCTCGTTTTTGACCTTCGAGATGGCTTCCTCGTAGTTCTTCACCGGATCATCAATGATCATCGCACCATCGGATGGACGGCCTGTGAGTGCTGAACCAACGCCTGCGGTGAACATGCCGCCGCGATGCCCATCGAGTTCCCACTCGTTCTGGGCAGACACGTCATCGCGGATGCCAAGGCCGAGCGTGTCACCGTCTTGTCGGATCTGGTCACGGACTGCGCGTCCCCATCGTCGGGCCACTGCGGTCTCGTAGGAGGCGAGCGTGATTCGTGCGTCAGGGTTGCGGGTGAGCAGCCACAGTGGGAGCCATCGGGAGCAGAGCTGTGACTTCCCCGATTGTGGACTTACTGACACCATGAGGCGAGCGTTCGGAGTGTTGATCGCGTCGACGAGCTTCTGGTTGATGAGCTCAATGACGGGCGTGCGCTTGACGGTGGGATCGAGTGCTTGGGCGAGGTCGAGGGGGCTGTCCCATTGAGGGCGGTCGTTTCCCGTCTGCGCTTCGAGTTTGTCTGCGAGCGCCGTCATCCAGTCAACGGACACGACGCACCTCCATGTGGTTTGCCCCGCTTTGAGTCGAGTACGGGAAACTCGAACCACGGCGAGGTAGCGAGCCCGGTGCTGTGGTTGGCTTGATGCCCCCTGGAGCCTGCAATGGATGAGTGCGGCTGCAACAGGGGGCGGGGAACGCACTGCACGGGTAGAAAAGTGACGAAACACCCCGTGAATGCGAAAGATGGACCGGTGCCCGTAGACACTTCGACCCATCTATCGCATAGCTAATCCCCTAACTGGCTTTTTGTCCAGATCGACACCCCGAGTGTTGGGCACGGGTGAGAACTTCTTCGAACCGGAACAGCAGGGGCGCTTTCGGGCCCGGCCCTTTTCGGCCGACAGGGTGGAGTCCTTCGTATTCGCCGAGGGCACCGGTGGCCCTGTTCCTGTTGTCGACTTCGAGGAATTTGAGGACCTGCTTCGCACTGATCTTGATGCCATGGACCTGGGTGAGGACGAGGGCACATTCCTTGGCGGTGAGGTCAACGTCGGCAATGCCTGCCTTGAGCCTGTCCTGGCCTTCTCTGGGCGTGTAGAGCTGTCCATCCACCATGACACTGGCTTGGTCGTGCCGGGCGTAGACAGGGCGGTCGTTGTGCCAGCCGCAGAAGCGTCGGTCGTCGATATGCCGGTTGAGCTCGTCGTGGATAGCCCGGATCGCGTCCTGGATTTCGGTGATGAAGTCGTCGAATGCTGGGTGGTGTGACATCCAGTCGGCGTACCCATAGATCCATGCTGCGATGGCAGAGGTGTCGTCCTTGCCGGTGTAGTCGTGGTGGCCTTCTTCGGCGATGAGTAGCGCCCAGGAGACGAGGGTCTGTTTCAGGTTGTCGCGGGCGATGACCATTGTGTCGGTCATTGGGGCTTTGGGTGCTGGTGATCCTCCCCCGCCTTCGGATCCGCCGTATGAGGCTACTGGTGCGGTTGGTTCGATGGTTTCGTAGAGGTCGCTGATCTGGTCGCAGAGGCTACGGATCTTCTGCGCTGGGGCTGGGTCAGGCATGTGGCCTCCATTCGGCGTGTGGGGTGAGGTGGATACTGCCCGTAGTGAGGGTGACGGTGAAGATGTCGATGTCGCCCATGTAGGTGCGCTCCTCGCCGCCCCACTCCTTCTCGACGAGCACGTCTCGTTCGTAGCGGATGCCGGAGACGGTGACGCCGGAATAGAGACGCTTCTTGTCTTGGACGTCGACACTGGCGCCAACGGTGGACAGCGGCATAGTGTCGATCGGCAGCCATGGGTTTTCGGTCATGGTCGTCCTGCTTTCTGCATATCGCTGATCAGTTGCTCATATGTGTTGGCGATGAGTTCGGCTGCGGTCACCCACGTCATGGCCCCGTTGCTGGCGGCCTGTTCGGCTTGGTTGATTCCGTCGTCGTAGATGGTGGCGGCGTGGGCTTTGATGGTCATGCCTCCGGGTGTGGAGCCTGCCGCGTGGTGTTCGACTGCGAGGAGGCCGGCTGCGCGTCGGATGCGTTCACGTTGGGCTTGCACCTGCTGGATCGTCACTTGGGGCCTCCCCCGACGTTGCGGAGGATCTTCGGGATCTCGGCGGCCGCGAGTTTCATCTGTTCCGGGGTGGCACCGATCGCGGGCAGTAGGGCGGTGATGACGGCTTCGAACTGTTCACCAGTCCTCTCGGCGATGCGGACTTGTCGTTCGTCCACGCCGGCCTTGAGTGTTTCGCCGGCGTACCGTGCGAGCTGGTCTTGGGCTTTGTGCAACAGCGTGTAGACGACGTGCTGCCGGGCTTCCTGGACGGTCTCGGACTTCCCGCCCATCGGGTTGTCTTCGGAGGATTCCTTCGTGGTTCCCCACCACAGTTCACCGTCGGTCTCGAGGAGCTCCACCTGGTGCCTGAGCCACTCGACTTCGCCGGCCTTGGAAGCAACGAGATCCAGTAGCGCCTGCGCGGGGTCAAGGTTCTCGTGGGGTGTGCCGAGGCGTCGGGCGACTCGGGTGAGCTTCTCTTGCTCGAGGTTGCGGGTTGCTGCGGTCTTGGATCGCTTGTTGGACGAGCCGTGAACGCGGCATGTGGTGCCGCCACGGACAGGGTATGACCCGCATTGCCCTTGCCGCGACTTGGCATACGCCTGGCACTTGGCCGGATCCCATCCGCTGCGATCGATATCTTTGCGCTTCACCATCAGAGACCCTTGAGCTCTACGGTGTCGAGAACGTCGATGCGTGCGCCGCTGGGCACCGTGTGCAAATGGTCACCTATCTGCAACGTGACGGTGCCGGGGCTAGCGGTGTGGATGGAGTGGAGGGTGCCGCGTCGGCAGTAGCCGAGGGCGGACCAGGTGGGGAAGCTGACAGTGGAGCCGATGTGCTCCGGCCCAAGTTGGCTGACGTACTGGATCTTCATGCACGAAGCTTGTGCCCGGACACGGCAGAGTTACCAGGGGCGACACGCGGGATACGGAAGTAGTTTCTCGGGATAAGATCTACAAATGTGCATTGACTTGGCAGCGGTTTCCAGCGTCGCGGTTTCCGCAGTAGCCCTCATCGTGGCGGCCCTCGCGCTAGCTCAAGATAGATCACTCGCCCAAAACCCAATAGTGTGCGCGAGCTTCAACGGGAAGCATGGGGTGTTGACAAAAGGCACCCACGACGGGATGTCCCGAACTTCTTTTGGGCCGAGAGACTACTTGATCGAGTTCAAGGTCCAAGGGCCAGGCGCCGTTTATGATCCGTCAGTCACAGTGGAAGACACCCGCGACGATGATGGCGGCCTCAAGTGGGCGTATCGGGAGAAGGGCAGCGTCCTGACCGCGGATTCTGGTTCCGTGGAGGTTTATATTGAAGCGCACGTCACGAAGCCTGGTCTGTTCGTAGTCTTCACTTTTGATCGTCCGAGGCGATTCCGCAGGGGCGCGACAGCCGTCCATTATCGCTATGCCATCCCACGCCACAATCACGATGATGAAGCCGACAAGACTGAGATATTCAAGCGCGGGAAGTGGCGTCGAATCAAGATGAAAGAGATCAACGGGCCGAGCGTGGAGAACCCCGTCAAGGAAGACCGGGATCTTCGAAAACAGCAGGGCTGAACGGACCTGGGCGGCCTAAGGCGTGCTGTGGCGGAAGTTGATCAGTTCCGGCCCAGCTTCCCCGACGATGAAGTTGGCGATGCCTGTCTTGGTTCTGCGCATGGTTCGCTCGCTGGGTCGGGTTGTGTAGATGTACTTGCCGGAGCTGATGAGTTGTGCCCGGTGTGCGACTGCCCACCAGTAACGCTGGTTCGAACCATAGCGGTCTTTCATGTACCTGAGCGTTACGTTCAGGTCGCTCACTGTCTGCCTGATCTCTTCGCGGAAATTCATGCTCCCTCTCCGAGTAGTGCGGTGATCGCGGCACGGGCGCTGTCCATCCAGGCGTGCTTGAACTCCACGTCACGGTCGCCTGCTGGCCCACCACCGAAGTATTCGTTCGTGGGCCAACCGTTCGACACGTCAATGCCTTCGTCTTTGATCAGATGGAGAGCAAGCCTCTCTACCGCCCCGTCGGTGCGGAGTTGTTCGCGCTGCCAGCGGGCAGCATCAACGAACAACAGCATCGCCTCGCGAGCATGCCAGTCCGAGTCCGCCCTGTCGCGTCTCTTGGCCTCACCGAGAGCCTCGGCATCCCGTAGTTCCGTCTCATTCGTCATCGTTGCCCCTTTCAGTACTGTGTTCACAAACCATTCGGCGGTTTCGTTCGTGACTGGCCTGGGTAGTAGTGGCGCTCCTGCGCCGCGATAGATGACGGGCTGCTCATTCGTCATCGTTGATCTCCATCCACGGGCAGCAGCATTGCTCGCCGTGTGCCTCGTAGTTCCAGCATTCGTTCGCATCGTGGTCGTTGATCTTGTGGCCGCAGGTGGTGCAGGTGCGGTCGTACACGTCACTCATCGTTTCCCCCAGATGCAGGTCACAGGCACGGCTCCGGGCGCATCGTGCGGGGCAACGTGCCACGTTTCCCAATCGTCACGGCTCACCACCCACAGGTGAGCCACGTCGAGGCCATTCCAATGCGCGTCAGTGGTGCCGCATGACCTATCCCATTTGGTGACGATCCACGCGAACGCCGACTTGCTTTGGTGGCCAGGTCCGGTGATGTTGCAGTTCTCGGCTTCCACGAACGGGAGCCAGGTGGTTTCGTCCCACCATGTCGTCATTGCCTGCGCCGCTGTGTCGAGTTCAGTGCTCATCACGCACCTCCCTGCCGATCGATGTTCAATGCCCACGCCGCATCACTTCGAGCCTTGTCCGCATCGTCGCCTTCCGGTGCCTTCAACCAGCCGAGCGATGCCAATCGTTCAGCTAGCACTCCTGATCCGAGGTTGTGCCCACCGTCGACTTCTCGAATGTCATCCGCCAGCTTCTCCGCGTTCGTCCGCGCCGGGTCCGGGACGATAGTGATGCCGAACCGGGCGGCCAGGTCTTCCCAGCCCAGTCCCCCGTTTCGGTGCGCGTCCGCAGTCTCGTGGAACTCGGACTGCGTGATTGTCTGTCCGGGCACCTGGTCGGGGTGAGAGTCGAGATACCGCAGTGCGTCACAGATCCCCGCACGTCGTTCTTGCCCCGGGATCGTGCCGTAGTAGTCGGAAACTTTCGGTTCCAGGTCGATGTAGTTGCTCATGGTCAAAGCTTCTCCTCGGATACGGGACTTTTCCCAGCCCTGACACGCGGTTGGTGAGGTTCAGTTTCAACCCCAACGATTGGTGAGGTTGCGTGAGGTTCGGTCCCGGGATTGTCGGTGTTTGAGGTTCCGCCAAACGCCCTGTGCGCCTCGCTGAGCCGTTTTCGTGTCGCCCATGACTCCACGTGTGGTTCAAGGATGATTGCGGCCAGGACGGCGGCTGGAACGAGCGCCGCGGTGATGATGAGCGGGATCATGCCGCACCCCTGAGTGCGAGCAGTCCCCGCCGGTAGTCGGCCCAGGGGGTTTCGCCTCGCTGGTAGTCGTCGTACTGCTCAGGGGTGAGCGCACCGGATGCGACAGCCTTCGTGAGGGCCTTGGTCGTGGCGAGTTCGGTGGCCGTGTCGGTCATGTCGGCGCGGCCAGACACGATGGTGCCGACCTTGGCCAGGCGGGTCTTGCGTTCGGCTTTGAGGATGCGCACCAGATGCGCTGGCATCAGGTACTCCGTGCTGTCATTGAAATGTTTCTTCACAGCGTGTTTCGCTTCGGCCAGCGTGTACGGGTGCAGCAGGTCGTACCAGGCGCCGGAGACTTCCTCGCTGACGTGTCGGTTGTCGTAGGCGCTGATGAGGGCGAGCAGGTCGCCGGCTTCGCTGAGTCTCACAGGAGCTCTCCTTGGATTGGTTCATCGCCGTAGCTTTCTTCGATGCGGCGTAGGTTCTCGATGACTGCACGGTTGTTGTCCATGCGTTCTTGCGCTCGGTTGCGGGCTGGTCCCCGCTCGGATGGTCGGGTCCGGTCTGGGAGTGGACCGTTGTCCCAGGAGTCGGCATTGAGCCATGTCGCGCCGAGCTTTGTGTAGGTCTCTTCCCGGTTTGGGTCGTCTCGGTAGCGGATTGCGCCGTGGTAGATCTGATCGGCTGATGCTCGTTTGCGTGCTCGATCCCAGGCTTTGAACGCTGGTCGCTTGTCGTCCTTGCGGGGGTAGGTCTGCCAGAACATTTCGAACTCCTCGGGGTAGTCGTGGTGGGCACTCCGCGACTCCGTTGCGGGGAGTGAGGAGCAGGAGCTTGTAGTAGTAGCAGGAGTAGGAGCAGGAGTAGGCGAAGTTTGATTTGGGCCTAATTGAACTTCGGTTTGGGCCAAATGCGACCCCGAAACCGAACTTTGATTTGCCCCAAACCGAACTTCGGGCAAGGGGTAAACGGGCGTTTCGTTCGGATCGATTTCCGGCTCGTCGAGCACCTCAGTCAACTTCTCTTTCCCCCACCCCTTGAGCTCCGGTTTTGCCGACTTGAGCTTCCGCAGCTCGTGGACGATGACCCCGCGGATCATGAGTGACGAAACACCTGCGTAGGCGTTCGCTACGGACACTGCCATGCGTGGCTGATCAATGAGCCCGTCGTGCTTGATCCAAGTGCGGATCAGGACTTCCTCCGTGTCGTCGTCGATGATCGCCACATGGGCCGATGAGAGCTCGTGCGCGGCGGTGTCGACGTCGTCCACGGTCCACGACTCGGAGAGTGCGGCGAGGCGTTTTGGTCGCCAGTCCGCGACCCCGGCGTAGTTGAGCGTTGATGAGGTAACGAGGACGAAATAGAGGTGCTGTGCGGCTGGGGACAGTTTCCGGAACCCGGTTGACCCCCAGATCGCGATGTTGATGCGTGCGTGGTCACGAGCCATTGGAACTCACCTGCCCGGCGATGCGTTTCGCGTATCCGACCTCCATTCCGAGGCAGAAGCTTCGCTGGTCTGCGGTGTCCAGCTCTTCTTGCGTATAAACAGGAGGGTTCAATGCCTCGGTGTCGTCGAGCTCTACGGACTGACTCTTGATCGACCCCCAGATAACACTCGCGAAGTATCGGAACGGTTCGTCCGGCGCCCCTCTTCGGCCGCCCATGTCGTCGACGATGTCGAGCATGAACAGCTCCGGTACGCCCATGAGCCACCATCGAAACAGTGACGCTTTGCCGATGATGTGGATCGAAAAGCCTGAGTTTTCCCAGGCGACAGAGAACGCCTCATAGAACGCTTCGAATCGCTCGTAGTTACTGCGCAGCTTCGTGGCCGCGGCAACATGCTTGATGGCTTCGATCGCCAGATGCTCGGCGTATGCGTCTGCCTTGGCGGATAGGCCCTGAACGAACTCTCCTGCCGGGCTGGTCGATGACTTCCCGAGGTTGCAGTCCTTGCACGCCGCGACGAGGTTGTCGGGCTTGTCGGATCCGCCGAGCGTTGTGGGTATGACGTGATCGACATGCAGGGTGACTGTCGGTGCCGACTCCCCGCAATACTGGCAGGTGTGGTCGTCTCGCCTGAGAACTTCGAATCGTGTGCGTTTTGAGACTGCCATTGTCATTCCCTCCCTGGTCGTGGTGGAAGCAGCCCGAGCACTTCGAGGACGTCACGTGCTTCGTCTGCCGGGAGCCACGAGGCGACAACCTCGGTGGCCTTGTGGCATTCGGCAGGCGTGTTGCGAAGTTTCTCGAGCGCGATGGTGCCGAGGTTGGTGCCAGTGGGGTTCGCGTACCCGATGCTGTTCGTCATGCTGCGGACTCCTGCTCATTCATTGCGGTGATGTATGCACCTAGCCGGTCTGGCCTCAATCCGCCCCAGTGTTCTGTGTGGCCGTCGGGGTATTGCACGTAGACGATGGGTGCTTGCTTGTAACCGAGTTCCCTGGTGACGAAGCGGTGGGCGTCGAGGTCAGTGCTGAGGTCGACGGGTGTGTAGGTGATGCCGTCGCGCTCGAGGATGTGTTTCGTCATTCGGCATTGGGAACAATTCGGCGAGGAATAGACGGTGATGGCCATGGTCATGCCGCCTTCTCTGAGATGCCGCGCAACTCGGCCATAACCTTGTATGTGCGCGGCGCCATGCCGGTCCCCTGCGCCACCTCCGCGAGAAATAGGCGCGTGATCTTGTCCCAGCGTTCGACGAGTGCGGCCCAGACTGGGCCAAGCTCGGCCATGCGGTGGAGTTCGAGGCGAAGCTCGGGGCAGGATTCAAGGAGTTTGCGGCATCGGTTGAAGTCGGATGGGTCATAGGGGTAGCTTCCGAAGCCTGAACGGCCTCCTACAGGAACGCCGGTGAGGTGCGAGACGATCGCGTCGGATGAAATGCCGCGTTCTCCGGTTGCGAGCCAATGGACGATGTTGTGTGAGTGAATATTTGCCATGATGTTCTGCCTTTCAGAAAGGTACGCGCTGGTCGATGAACTTGAGGTGGATGCGGTATCGGTCCTTCACTGGCGCTTTGGGTCCGCGGCGGTAGTCGGGTCCGATGACGTGCCGGCTGTCGTCGTCGGGCCATGCGCCAGCGTCTGTCAGGCCGTCGAGAGCAGCTTTGACCGCTAACGATGCGTTCCCTGGATCTGCGCGGCCTCCGGTCCGGAATCCGATTTCAGCGACGACGAGCACAGGTGTTGGCAGGATGAGTTTCTGCTGCTTCGCGAGGTAGTGGGTCAGCTGGCGGATATGTTTCTTCCGCTTCGCCAGTGCCGCCCAGTACAGTCGATCGTTGTCGCTGATCCAGTACGCCTTGTGGATGTCGACGATGAGTTCCGTCATGGGTTCACCTCGAATAGTCCGGGCTGAATGACGTCGAATGCCTCGATGGTTTCTGCGTATTCGAGTAGCTGTTCGTAGTCGAAGATCTCGGTCGAGTGCAGGCTGATCGTCAAAGCTGTCTTGTCCGCTTCGTACCCCTGACGCGGCGTGGCCCTAAGTCGTGCGAGGCGGTTATCGAACGCCTCCTGCGCGGTCACGTTCGTCTGCTGGGTGATTCCGGTAGCCTCGCGCCCTTCCGGATGCGTCGTGGTGATCTTGACGAAGCTCATGCCGCCATCGCCTTCCTGGCCTTTGGGCGCCGACACTTGGCGATGAACTCCCGGCCACTGTCGGTCAACGCGAAGGCGGCAACGTCGACACCCGTGACCGGCTCGATACTGGCGACGGGAGCGAAATCTTCCCCGGCAATGAACCGGATGGATTCGGCCAGCGTGCGTTCGATCTTCACGTTGGCGGGTGCCGCTGCTCTGGCGACGGTTCTGTCACTCACGCCAAGCAGTCGCCCCAGTTGGAGCATGGAGTGCTTCTTCTTGAGCTCAATGAGTAGGTCGCGGGTGTCGTGTGAGTCGACGAGGCGACTAGGGGCTTGATCCGGTAGGTAGCCCTTGGCGATCTGGTCACGGTGCTTGCCGCAGTACGATCGGCCATGCGTGTTTCCGGTGCAGTCGGGGACGGTGCAGGGATTCGTTTTCATGCTGCTTTCCTTCTCTGGTCTTGTGCTCGCTCGATGAGCCAATTGATTGCGAATACTGCTTGCTGGGTGACGACCCCGTTACCGAGTGCGCGGAGCTGCTGGACGCGTGATAAGCCGAGTTCCTCGTCAGTCACCCACCCATCGGACTGGCCCATCATCCACTCGACAAACCGGGCCGACAGTCGGTGTTTTCCTTTGGGTGTGAGTTCGGTGGGTGCTGGTGCTTCTCTACCTGTCACGGTTTCCCATCGGGCGATCGCGTCGGCGTATGGGCCAAAGCCGTCGACGATAGTCGGTGCAACGTTCTGCATTCCTACCGAGCGGCCCTGCGAACGCCGAGATTCTGGATGATTGACGTTCCCGTTGTCGGCATCGCCTGCCAGCGGTGTTGGGAGAAGGTGCACGGCGGATGAGACGGTGAGGTCGCCTTTCGACCCTCGCTGATTCGGGCCACCCTTCTCGCCATCCGATGCTCGCGGCGTCGGTAAGAGTCGTCGACGTCGTTCTGCCTCCCCTGCCTGCCGATCAGCGTTTCCGGTCATATCGGTTTCCGGCCACACCTCCTCCGGCATCCCTAATAGTGCAGGCATGCACTGCAGTCCCGGTGAGTTGCGAGTCGCAACCTGATTCTTCACATCCACCGGCTTACCGTCGATCGTGGAAGGGGTGGGTAGCAGGTCGTCCTTGAGTTGGTCGGGTGCGACCATGTGAACGATCTGCGATGAGAGCCGCAGCGTCTGCCCTTCGCGCTCGGCTTTGTCTGGGTGGAGCATTCCGCCCTCGGCCTCAGCCGCGCACGGTGTGCGCAGTAGGCCAACGGTCTCGGTCGCGCTGCCTCCCCTGGTTGTCCTAAGAGTCGGCAGGCCAGGCGATGAGGAAGACGCGCTGCCGGGCATGTGGGGCTCCGACTGCGGATGCAGGAACAGTCGTCCACTCCGCGTCGTACCCGAGATCGGCAAGGTCTCCGAGAACGCGTCCGAGAGCCCGGAGAACAGGTCCATCGTGTCCGTCTCCCACAGATCCCTCTCCGGGTTCCATGTCGCTTGCGCTGCTTGCTGGTGCACTGAGTGCCCCTCTCACGTTTTCCCAGACGACAAGCCCGGGTCTGATAACTGCAATTGCTTCTCTCATGGCGACCCACAGATTCGAGCGGGTGCCGTCTTTCATTCCTGCGCGACGGCCGGCGGCTGACAAGTCCTGGCAGGGTGTGCCCCCGCACAGCACGTCCACTGGTGGTACTTCGTTCCAGTCGAGTGCGGTCATGTCGCCGATGTTCGGTGCGTCCGGGAATCGGTGCTCGAGGATCGTGCACGCGCCCGGATCAATGTCAGACACCCACACGGTCTTCCCGCCGGTGACTTCCTCCACTGCGAGGTCAAGTCCGCCGTACCCGGAGCAGAACGAACCGATGCGAGGCCGGTCCAGTTCAATCAGACGAGTCATCGATTGTGGAAGCTCAAGCTGCTCAGTCATGCCGCGTCCCTCCTTCGTTCTCGTTCGTATTCGCGACGGTGTTCGAGTCGGTGGACTTCACGGTCGTCGTCGCAGTGGTCGGATCTGGTGATGATGGGTGACCCGCAGTCGGCGCAGATTTTGCCGGGGTCGAGTTCGGCTCGCTGATGGCCGTTGAGTCCACCGCGGATACCGAACCTTTCGCGGGCAGGTGTGCCGCGTTCCTCTTCGAGGGCGGCGGTCAGGCAGCGTGCGCGGATTGGGCAGTCCCAGCAGAGTTTCACTGCCATGGCGCCCTGGTCGGGGCCGAGGGGGAAGAACATGCTGTCCGCCACCTCAGCACCGATTTGAGCGCACACTGCGCCCTCCCAGTCGTCGCCGTAGCGGTCAGAAGGGTGGCTCATCTGCCGCTCCTGGGTTCTGGCCCCATCCGCTCGACTGCTGTCCCTGCGTCTGCTGGGACTGCTGCTGGTTGCCCCAGTTGCCGCCTTGCTGGGCCTGCTGTCCGCTGTTGAAGTTCCCGCCGCTCTGCTGCTGGTCCTTCTTTGGATACACACGGAGACCGTCACCGTTGACCTTGATTGACAGGGACTCGCCGTTCTGCCCGTCATACTTCTCAACGCCTGTGATATTGCCCGTCACGGTCACCTTGGAACCGCGTTCGGGGTTCAACGCCGATGCGAGGTCGGCGTGCTCAGCCCAGTAGGTCACGTCGTATGCCGTGGTCGAAAGCTGCTCCCAGCCGCCGTTGCCGTCGGGCTTTGATCGACCTGCGAGGACTCTAATGTTTGCGACGCGTTTGCCGCTGTTGGTGGTGTTGAAACGCGGATCTGACGCGATCACGCCGGGAATGTTCACTGTTGCGTCTGCCATGGTTACGCTGCTCCTTCTTCGTGGATTTCGCCTTGTTCGTCGATGAGGACACCATCGACAACTTCTGTCTCGTTCTGGGGCTGGTTCTGTGCCGCAGTGAGTGCCGTGCCTGCTGACGTGAAAGCGGACTTGAGATCGTCGGTGAGTTCCCCGGCGTCAGCGCACGCCTTCCACAGGTTGCGGATGTCTTGCGCGGTTGCGCACTGGTCGAGTTCAGCCAGCCAGTCACGGTTGCTCGGTGCCGGCATGGGCGCCGAAACGGTTTCCGGTTCGGCCTTCTGCTTCCGCGTGGTGGTTGCCTTCGGTGCCGGACCAGACGATGAAGGTCCGGTGCTGGTGAACTCGATGACTTCCTCGACCGTGTACTTGAGTCCACCAAGGACTTCGGGGCACGCCATGCGAACGCATTCGCTGATCGCACGCCAGCGAAGCATCGTTGCCGGATCCTTCGCCCAGTGACCCTTACCCCACAGCCCGGCACCCTGGGCCTTCTTCTGGTCCCAGACGGATGTGTGGGTGAACTCCGGGTCATCGGCGCGGATGATTTCGCACACCGCGGAACCGTCGTCCTCGTTGCGGGTCCGAACACGATGGCCAGCGGATCGGGCGAGGGATGCCATCATGGATGCCGAGAGTGACGGGGTGCCATTGATGACGTTGATCTCATTGAGTGCGACGATGGGTGCGATACCCAGGGCGTTGCCGTATTCGATGGCGACGAAGATGTTCGCCGGGTTCTTCTGGAACGCCTTCGGGATCATGTTCGCGTCGGCGAGGACGGATGCGTACTGCTGCCGTTCCCCAACGCTCATCTCCGCGGCGGGACTGTGTACTGCAATATCGGTGGACATTATGCTGCCTTCTTCCTATTCCTGTATTTGCTGGTGCCCTGATTGGCTCTGCATGTGCGGCACTGACGGGCACCGTTGGGCCTGCGATACGTGTTCTCGATCGTGTATTCGTGCCCCCACTTGCAATGAGTCCTTGATGCCATCGGGTGGAGCCCGTTGCGTACCTTGTCGTAGGTGTTTTCCGAGATGGTTCCCCACCGGAGGTTCGATGGTGAGTTATTGGTTTTCACGTCGTCGATATGGCAAACGACGTGACCCTCGGGCTTAGGCCCATGCCACGCTTCGCACACGAGCTGGTGGACTCTGCGACCGACCCTCTTGTTATTCCTGGTCAGCCAAACCTGCGGGTACCCGTCGAACGTCGTTCCGCCCCTCATGAGTGCGGCCTGCTTGTGCGCCATCACCCCAGGCCTGGTCTCGACGATTCGATCTACCCCGCGCACGCGGCCCAGGCTGCTCACTTCGTAGTAGCCCTCGTAGCCAACGACCGGACGCCACTCCTCGCTCATGCCGCGTCCTGGATGAGTGAGAACCGTCGAGTCGGTTCGCCTTGTTTCGTGTATTCGGCCTTGATGTCGGCCAGGTTCTTCTTGGTGTCTTCGATGCCTCGATCTGCCGCGATCTTGCGGAGTACTGCGTCGGCATCGAATGTGCGACGACCAGCAACGTTCGACCATTTGGCGACCGGGCGGCCGTTGAGGGTGAGGAACTCTTTGTCGCCGAGCGCGGCCTTGAGCTTCTTTTCGGCGTCGGCCTTCCGGTCCTTGATGTCCGCCTCGATCGACTTGACCTCTGTGAGAACTCCGATCGCTTCCTCCACGTCAGGATCGAGAATCTCGACAGCCGATTCCGGGTCAATGACCTGCGGGTAACGGTCGGTCAGCTCTCCGGCTGTGGCCGTGTCCAGCTCGACGGGAGGCGGCGTGCTGGTCTCCACGTACCGCCAGAACTCCTGCGCCTTGGTAAACAAGGAGCGTGCCCATTCCGCGTCGTATTCAAGCTCGAGGATGATGGGCTTCCGGTCGACGAGAGCGATGATGTAGCCCTTGTGGCGGCCAGTGACGAACATGTACCAGAGCAGCTGGACGGCATGTGGTTCCGGGATGATGCCGGCGAGGTAGTTCTTCCCGTTGTCGGTGAAGTTGCTGGTCGTCTTGATCTCGAGGATCCCGCCGTCAGCAGTGAGCCGGTCCGGGTTTGCCAGTGCCCACGGATTGGCTTTCTCCTGGTAGGTGCCGCACTGGCGGGTTGCGATGCCGGTGTCGGCGGTGAACCTGCGGGAGAGCATGTCCTCGGTTTCGTGACCGAACCAGAAGATGTCTCGGTCTTCGTCGACGGGCGGTTCCGGATCCGTTTTGGCCTGCCAGATGGTGTAAGGGTTAGTGCCGACGTATCGGGAGCCTCCTGCAACGACCGCGACGTCGGATCCGCCGAGGCCGATGGTGCGAGTAGTGAGCCAGTCTTGGTGGCTGGCGTCGACGCGGAGGATGAGTTTCGCGTTGGGTACGCGGTAGTCGGGTTTCGTGGTCATGATTCTTGTCTCGATTCTTTGAGTGCCACGGCGGAGCCGATGGCGAGGATGATGAGCCCGATGGCGGACAGCCCGTTCGCGGTGAGCGTCAGCCCTAGTGAGTAGATGTAGATTGCGGATCCGAGTGCGGCCAGCGGCATCCACATGGCCCAGCAACGGCGCTTGCGGTACTTCTCTGCTGTGCTCATGCAGCTCGGCCCCCGTCCCACGGTCCAGCGGCACCTCGGTCGTTGAAGTGGCTCTGTTCGAGCACCGCGTCTTCGACGTCGTTGAGGAACTGCTCCCCCGCTCCGTCGTCGAGGACTCCGATGACCTGCTTGCCTTTGACGGTCATGAACTCGACGTGGAGTTCACCATCAATGTGGTTGACGGTCGCGGTCTTGGCGTTGAAGTGCATCATGCTGCGGCCCTCCTTGTGTGGCGGTCGAGCCATGCGTCGACTTCGGCCTGTCTGGTTCCGCGGACTCGAGGTCTCCATGAGTCGCCGACTTCAATCCATGCCGGCACTCGATCCCCTCCGTCGCCTCGGTCGAGGGCTCGCTCTGATTGGAGCTGGGATTTCGAGCAGCCGATCTGTTCGGCGACCTGCTGGTCATTGAGTAGGGCGGCCATGGTCTTGTCCTTCCTTGGTCAGTGACCACGGCAGGTTGGTGACGTGGTCGTTGGTGACGGTGGTGGATTGTTTGAACTGGGTGTTCTGAGCGCGGTAGTCGAGAGTGCCGGCGAGCGTGAGGGCTGCGAGGCCTAGGACGATGACGGCCACGGTTGCGGCGAGGAACCTGTCTTGGTGGTTCATGGGCGCTTCTCCTTGAGAATGGTGAGAGCGTCGCCGGAGACTTCGACGGGCATGTTGTCGATGCCGATAATGCGGTTGAGTGCGGCTACGTTGAGGTCGTGCATGGTGGCCACATCCCGGTACATGTCGTCGCGGTGCTCGTGAAGTTCGGCGTACCGTTGGCAGTCCTTGCACTGGATGCGGTGCAGGTCAGTGGCGTCTCTGGCGGTCATGGTGCCGTCGAGTTCCACGCCGTTCTCGCACGGGAATTCGATGTAGGTGGTCATGATGGGTCAGCCCCTGGGAGCTTCTTGTAGACCCGGCGCTCGGACTGCACCAGGTGAGTCATTCCGTCCTCGTCTTGAGTCGGGATAGTGCATGGCTCGTCGTAGTAGACGGGTGAGCCGTCCGAGTAGAGTCGAGCTTTCTCATAGGTGTTCGAGTGCACATACGGGCCGAAACCTTCGATAATCGGATCAGCCAGCCTGTACTGGACCTGCGATTGAAGCGCTGTGTGCATTGACTCCGCGATGCTGTCGAGCATCTTGATCAGATCATCGTCTTCGTCGATCTCCCGGCTGATGACCAGCTGTTCGGTGATGTATTCGAGCATGCTGATCCCTTGCAGGCTCACGTACTTGAGAGCGTCAAGTGGCGTTGGAGTGTTCACGCTGCGTCACCGCCGTCGAACATTGCCGGCTCCTTGAGTCCGAGCTTCTGGGCCAAGTCCTCAGCGTGGAAGCGAAGCAGATACATGGTTGTGCGAACCTGCCCGTTGTGATGGCGAGGCGCATCGTGCTGCGGACGGACCACGAACCATTCGGAGTAGCGTGTGCCCTGGCGGGGTCGCCACTCGGGAACGTCCACCATCCGTTGCTTCGACTTCGACCAACGGCGGCCCAGGATGCGACGAACGGCGACACCCTTGGTCCGCAGAAGCTCACGAACCTTCGGGCCGGTCGTCCCCCAGTCGGTAGCGAACATGTCGATCGTCTGCACGTCGTCCATCTCGGCAACGAAGCGTTCGTGGTAACGGATCTTCGGCGCATCGAGTTCGGCCTGCATCTTCGCGGCCTCGATCTCCTTCTCTGCATCGAGCACCATCTGGGCGAGCGCAGCGCGTGACGGGAGGGCAACGACTGTGCTCTTTGTGGCCTCTGAGAACGCCTTGACCAGATTGATCTTGAATCCGACGACTGCCGGCGTATTGCGCATGAGGGTCAGAAGGGACGTGGACTGCTCTTCGGTGAGGCGAGCGACGCGAACCTTGGCGTTGTTGTAGCCAGTCCGCATTTCAAATGCGACCTGCCCGAAGGCATCCTCGATGGATGACTGGTGAGTCTCGAGTAGCTGCAAGGCGGCGCGGTGCTCGATGCCCGCGTGCTCAGCAACGATCTCTGACGTGGTGAACGGCACTCCATCGACCATCTCGATGAGGCTGGTATTCTGGCTGTTAGACATTTGGTGCTTCTCCTTTGTCTCTAGGCCCTCGCCCTGACCGGCGGGGGCTTTCTCTTTGTCCTGATGCATGTCGGCTCCTATGCAGCCATCTCGCTTGATCTAGCGTCTAGCATGTCGGGCAAAAAACACACTTCCCGAGGGATGCCCCACGCTGCTTCGATCTTGCGAGCGGTGGCCCTATTCACGTGAGTCTTCGGAACCTTGCGCCCACCCTTGCCTACCTCGTACCCCTTACGGAGCGACTGGATCAGCGTGTGGGACAGTCGAGCGCGGATTGCTATCTCGCGCTCAGACGCCGGCTTCCCTGGTCTGCCCATCGACTCTCGCTCTTCCCTGAGGAACTGATTGAACAGCCTGCGGTCTACCTTGTATCTCATCTTTCACCTCCTTGTCGATAGATCTAGCGTATACCGTCTTGCCAGGGTTTGGCAAGTGGCAAATGCAAAAACTCCCATACGCCGCATAGGCCAGCGAAATTACGGGCCTGTAGTTCCGTGCCAGCACTGGCAAGGGTAGATTTGTGCTATCCGATGTTCTGACCGAAAGTGATTCCTGTGAGCGACTTATCCGATCGACTGGCCGACGCGAAGCAGAAGCTGGGCATCTCCACACAGAAGATGTCCGACCTTGCGCAGGACGCCGGCTACCAGCTGTCGAACTACTCGGCGACTGTATACACGAACGGAAAGCACCCAGCTAAGGCATCGACTGCAACACTCGACGCACTGGCCTACGTGCTCCGCATTCCGGTCGAAGAGCTTCGGCGACTGGCCGGGCTTCCCCAGCATCATGGGAAGTTCGAGCCGACGCCGGCCGCGGACACGCTCACTGCACCACAGCGCACCGCTGTGAACGAGATCATCCGTCAGCTGGCGGAGGCGAACGAGAAGGCAGGTGAGGGAAATGCAGACAGTCCCACCCCCATGAACCAGGCCGGCGGGAAGCCGGCAACAGGCGAGGACGACGGGCTCGGTGCATTTGGTGGCCGAGCTCGCGGAGACCTCGACCACGAATCCAAGAACGACGGTGCCGGAGGCAACGTGCACCGGCTGTTCACTCCACCTCCCGAGCGCGGAGACACTGCCGCCTACGACGCCCCCAACCGTGGCAAGAAGGACAAGGAGGAGTCGGAGAAGCGCGGGGAGGAATCGCAAGATCCGGAGGACTGGGAGTGAGTGCCAAAAGTTTCAAAGGGCTCGCCCACTCACTGTGGCTCAACCTTGGCGAATGGGCAACCGGGAATACGCTTAACGTCGGTGGCTTCTCGGCGGTAGTTGGAATACTCGCTACTATCGCAACTGGCCTCATCCCTGTGTTCGGCGTCCTCCCAATGGTGATCACAGCGGTAGCCCTTCTGGCTCTCACCTGTGTGCCACCGCTTGCAGCGGAGCACTGGAAGAAGCAGCAACCCCAATCCAGCGAGGACGTGGCCGTCCGCGGCATCGTCCTCTCAGGCCACCTCAGCCGTGCTATACAAAAGCTAGCTAGCCAAGCCGGCGATAGTGCACATGATCGGATGAAATACGTTGACCACCTTGCTGAGAAAGTATGCACAAGCGTCGTCGCCAGCTTTGGAAACATTAATGGCGTCCGATGCTCCGTGTTCAGACTTTCTGAGGACAAGAAGCAGATGCGGCTCCTGGATTCTTTCGGACGAGTTGACCGGCCCGAGACATTCACGACAAACGACGCCCGTGGGAGACAAGCCCTCAAGTGGGTGTTGGCCGGTGGAGATAGTGTCAAGTTCGTACTTGACAACCGCAAATCCAAGAGCAAAAAAAGTACCAAAAGCGGGAAGCCATATCAAACTTACGTCTCAATCCGTGTCAAGACTGCAACAGAGACGTATGGGATGCTTACAATTGATTCACTAGAAAGTGGTGATCTAGCATTGGAAGACTCACATCTGTTGACGGTGTACGCCGCCATCATCGCCCTCGGTATAGCCGAGAGCGAACGTGACACATAGAAGATTGCAGGGAGGGCTCACCATGGCAAGCAGCTCAGTTCTATTACCGGCAGATGGGCGCGAAGAGCGTAAACTGACTCTCACCAAAGCGGAGAGGGACGCGGCCGTCAAGCAACTTGAGGTCGAAAAGAAGAAGTTGAAGAAGGCCCACCGAGAACTATATCGCCTCCGCAAAGAGAGACTAGCTTCTCGTTAATTGCAAAGTTGCCTTTAGTTAAAAACGGTGCCCTCGCCTAGTAGTTGCGAGGGCACCGTTCTGTGTCAGCCTCTCCTTCTATGGTCTTGAGTTATGCACCATCCATGGAGAGAACTACGTGAGCGCGGGGACGGCGTTGTCCTGCACCGCACCAAGTTCAACGACACTCGAATAGCCGCCACGAACGGCAACAACGCCATTTGGCTCGACGACAACTTACTGCAAGTCGAGAGACGCTGTGCCATCCAGCACGAGCAAGCACACATCGACCTCGGGCACACGAACTGCGACGACCCGAAAGAAGAATCTGCAGCGCGCCGCCTGACCGCCAAGAAGCTCATTGACTGGGAGGACCTCGTCGACGTCTTCCGATGGGCACACACGGCCATCGAAGCCGCTGACGAGCTCAACGTCATACCTGAAGTACTCGAGGACCGCCTGCGGTTCCTTCACCCGCACGAGAAGGCACTCTTGCGTCTCATCGGTGCTGCCAGAAGCGAATGACCTCAGCACCGCTTACCCCACCTGGAAAGGCCACACATGCTCACCCCAGAAGAAACCGCACGCCGGCGCCGCATCAACAAGATCCTGCTACCGATCGTCGGCCTTGTCGTCTTGGCCATCGTCGTCGCAATTGTTCTCATCAACGTCTCCGAGAAGCGAACTGAGGATGAGCGCGTCGAGGAGGCCATGGCCAGTGCCGCACCTCCCGACATGACGGATGAGGAGTTCGCGGACTTCCATGAACGCCTCGGGAAGATCCACCCCGATTTGGTCGACAACGGCATCCGCGCCCACGCCCGCGACACCTGCTCAAGTCTCGACAGTGATCAGCTCGTAGACAACACCATCGTGCGTTTCTCGAGCGCCGATCACGACGTGACGGAGGACGAGGCCCAGCAGATCGTCGACCTCATCAACGACATCGGCTTCTGCGATCGGTGACCGCGATGGATGATTTACACCAACGGATCCTCAAGCTCGAGAGGTACTACCCGAAGTACGACGGACGCAAGGACCACCAGATCCGGGAACAGTTCAACATGTCCGCGACGTCCTACTTCCAGATCCTCAACAGCCTTCTCGACGACCCGGAAGCGGCATGGGTTGAGCCTGTGCTCATTAATCGGTTACGGAGACTCAGAGATGGCCAGCATTGAACCCTACGACACCGCGAAAGGTCGCCGGTACATGGTCAGGTATCGGAAGCCGGACCGGAAGTCGACAATGCGCCGCGGGTTCCGCACGAAACGCGAAGCGCAGATGTTCCTCAACACGGTCGAAGTGTCCAAGCTCGAGGGACTCTACGTAGACCCGACAGCCGGGAAACGAACCGTTGCCAGCCTCGGCGCCCACTGGCTTACTTCCCAGGCTCACGTCAAGGTGTCGTCGAAGAAGGTCTACGAGACCGCCCTGCGCGTACATGTCCTCCCGGAGTTCGGTGCGTTGCCAGTGTCGAGCGTAAAGCGGGCTCAGGTGCGCGACTGGGTGGCTGGCATGACGGACAGGGACAAGCCCCTGGCGGCCCGCACCGTCAGGCGTGCTCACTTCGTCTTGCAGGCGATCCTCGAGCTCGCCGTCGATGACAAGCTGATTGCCCGAAATCCCGCGAGAGGCATCAAGACGCTGCCGACAATCCGCCACCGGAAGAACGTGTACCTCACGTATGAACAGGTAGAGCGCGTAGCGGCTGCGGCCGACCGTCACCATCTGACCGAGCATCGCGGCAAGTACGGCTTCGTGATCCACATCGCCGCATACATGGGTTTGCGGTGGAACGAGATCGCGACGCTGCGCCCCGATGATGTCGACCTGAAGGCTCGCCGTGTGCGCATTCGTGCCGAGGTGGCGAAGAACGGCGAGGAGCGCAGTGTCGGGTATCCGGCGTTCATGCATGATCGGTTCCGTGAATTGGTGCTCGCCGCCGATCCTGGTGGGCCTGTGATCGCTGGGATGAGATCTCCGAAGACAGAGGAGTCATGGTTCATGAGTGTGCGGAAGCGCGCTGGCCTGCCGGAGGGATTTCGGTTTCATGACCTTCGCCACTCGGCAGCTTCGTTCGCGGTCTCGGAGGGCGCCAGCGTCAAGGTCGTTCAGAACATGCTTGGGCACAACCAGGCCGCTGTCACGCTTGATGTTTACGCCGACTTGTTCAGTACGGATGTGGATGATGTGGCTGAGCGGATTGATGCAGCGCGGAATCGGAGTGTGCTCAAAATGTGCTCAAACGACGAATCAGCGGTACCCGGTGAGTGAACACAAGAAAGCGGCCCACCTAAGCAGTAGTGCTCAGATGGGCCGCTGACCAGGGTATTTAGAAGTCCCAGTCGTCGTCTTCCGTGTTCTCGGCCTTGCCGATGACGTAGGAGGATCCGGACCCGGAGAAGAAGTCGTGGTTCTCGTCGCTGTTGGGCGAGAGCGCCGCGAGGATCGCCGGGTTGACCTCGGTGACCTCCTTCGGGAACATCGCCTCATACCCGAGGTTCATCAGAGCCTTGTTGGCGTTGTAGTGGAGGAACATCTTGCAGTCCTCGGCCAAGCCCACCGAGTCGTAGAGGTCATGGGTGTAGGCAACCTCGTTCTCGTAGAGTTCGAACATGAGGTTCATCGTGTAGTCCTTGAGCTCCTGCTTGCGCTCTTCGGACTGTGACTCCAGGCCCTTCTGGTACTTGTAGCCGATGTAGTAGCCGTGCACAGCCTCGTCGCGGATGATCAGGCGAATGAGGTCCGCCGTGTTCGTCAGCTTCGCGTGCGCAGACCAGTACATGGGCAGGTAGAAGCCGGAGTAGAAGAGGAACGATTCCAGCAGCGTGGAGGCAACCTTGCGCTTGAGCGGGTCATCGCCGCGGTAGTAGCTGAGGATGATGTCGGCCTTGGACTGCAGGTAAGTGTTCTCCCGCGACCAACGAAACGCCTCGTCGATCTCCTTCGTCGAGCACAGGGTCGAGAAGATCGACGAATAGGACTTCGCGTGCACGCTCTCCATGAACGCGATGTTCGTCATCACTGCTTCCTCGTGCGGCGTGACCGCATCCGGGATCAGAGAGATCGCACCCACGGTGCCCTGAATCGTATCGAGCAAAGTCAGACCGGTGAAGACGCGCATCGTCAGCGTCTTCTCCTCCTCGGTGAGGGTGGCCCACGAGGGAATGTCATTGCTCAGCGGCACCTTCTCAGGCAGCCAGAAGTTTCCTGTGAGGCGGTCCCAAACGTCATCGTCGACGGGATCGACGACGCGGTTCCAGTTGATGGCGTCGACGTGCGAGGCCAAAGTCAGATTCTCCAACGTTTCCATCTCTCTTCCAAGTTGCAGGTACGTCGTGCGTACGTGTCGTCTGCCCAGCAGACAAAGTATGTTGAGCACCCGGAGCCTGCGCGATGGGCAGGCCCCGGGTCAAGAGTGCTGTGGGCCGGTTTGCACCGGCCCACAGCACTCAACGGTCACAGCATGCAGGAAACGCAGCCATCGACCTCGGTGCCCTCCAGCGCGAGCTGGCGCAACCGGATGTAGTAGATGGTCTTGATGCCCTTGCGCCACGCGTAGATCTGCGCCTTGTTGATGTCACGAGTCGTGGCGGTGTCCATGAAGAACAAGGTCAGCGACAGCCCCTGGTCCACGTGCTTCGTGGCCTCGGCGTAGGTGTCGATGATCTTCTCGTAGCCGATCTCGTAGGCATCCTGGTAGTACTTGAGGTTGTCGTTGTCCATGAAGGGTGCCGGGTAGTACACGCGCCCGATCTTGCCCTCCTTGCGGATCTCGACCTTCGAAGCTACAGGGTGGATCGACGACGTCGAGTTGTTGATGTAGGAGATCGATCCTGTGGGCGGAACGGCCTGCAGGTTCTGGTTGTAGATGCCGTGTTCGGCAACCGCAGCCTTGAGCTCTCGCCAATCATCCTGAGTCGGGATGTGCACGCCGGCTTCGGTGAACATCTCGGCCACACGCGAGGTGCGTGGTTCCCACACTTCGTCGGTGTACTTGTCGAAGTATTCGCCGCTCGCGTACTTCGACCGCTCGAATCCTGCGAAAGCTGTCTTGCGTTCCTTCGCGATCTCCATCGACGCCCGCACACAGTGGTAGGCGACGGTGTAGAAGTACATGTTCGTGAAGTCGAGTCCCTCATCCGAGCCGTAGTAGATGTGCTCGCGGGCAAGGAAGCCGTGGAGGTTCATCTGGCCGAGTCCGATGGCATGCGACATGTCATTGCCGCGGGCGATCGAGGGCACCGACTGGATGTCAGAGGTCTCAGCGACAGCGGTCAGTCCGCGGATCGCAGTCTCGATGGTCTGCCCGAAGTCAGACGAGTCCATCGTCAGAGCGATGTTGAGGGAACCGAGGTTGCAGGAGATGTCCTTGCCGACGACGTCGTATCCGAGATCGGAGTCGTACTTGCTGGGCTCGGAGACCTGCAGGATCTCGGAGCACAGGTTCGACATGATGATCTTGCCGTCGATCGGGTTCGCCTTGTTCACTGTGTCTTCGAACATGACGTAGGGGTATCCGGACTCGAACTGGATCTCTGCCAAGGTCTGGAAGAACTCGCGTGCATTGATCTTGTTCTTCTTGATGGCCGCGTTGTCGACCATCTCCTCGTACTTCTCTGTCACGTTGACGTCGGAGAAGGGCATGCCGTAGACACGTTCGACGTCATACGGGCTGAAGAGGTACATGTCCTCATTGCGCTTGGCCAGTTCAAAGGTGATGTCCGGGATGACAACGCCCAAGGACAGCGTCTTGATCCGGATCTTCTCATCGGCGTTCTCGCGCTTGGTGTCGAGGAACTTGTAGATGTCGGGGTGGTGAGCGTGGAGGTACACGGCACCGGCACCCTGACGTGCACCCAGCTGGTTGGCGTAGGAGAAGGAGTCTTCGAGCAGCTTCATGACGGGGATGACACCCGAGGACTGGTTTTCGATCTTCTTGATCGGTGCACCGGACTCGCGGATGTTGGTCAGAGCGAAGGCCACACCGCCGCCGCGCTTGGACAGCTGCAGAGCGGAGTTGATGGAACGGCCGATGGACTCCATATTGTCTTCGATGCGCAGCAGGAAGCAGGAGACAAGCTCGCCGCGCTGCTTCTTTCCCGCATTGAGGAAGGTCGGGGTGGCCGGCTGGAACCGACCATGGATGATCTCGTCGACGAGCTGCTTAGCCAGGGTCTCGTCGCCGCGAGCCAGGAACAGTGCGACCATGACGACGCGATCTTCGAAGCGTTCGAGGTAGCGCTTTCCGTCAAAGGTCTTCAGCGTGTACGAGGTGTAGAACTTGAAAGCACCGAGGAAGGTCTGGAACCGGAACTTAGCCGAATAGGCGTGCTTCGAAAGCTCCTCGATGAAGTCGAAGGAGTACTGATCGAGAACTTCGGGCTCGTAGTATTCCTTCTCGACGAGGTAGTCCAGCTTCTCCTTGAGGTCATGGAAGAAGACTGTGTTGTTGTTGACATGCTGCAGGAAGTACTGCCTGGCAGCCTGTTTGTCACGTTCGAACTGGATGCGACCATCCTGGTCGTAGAGGTTCAGCATGGCGTTGAGCGCATGGTAGTCAAGATCCGTCTCTTCGCGGATGATGTCTTCTACATTGCGGTCTTCAGCGAGCTCGCGCACAGTTTGTCCAATCCTAAATTCACTGCTTCGACGTCCTCTGGGGTTCCGAGGAGTTCGACACGGTACAGCACGGGTACATTGCATTTCGCGGCCACTTTGTGTGCCGCGCGACAGTATTCTTCGCCGAAGTTCGTATTTCCGGCGCCGATGACGCCGACGAGGTGGCGGCGATTCGATTCGATATTGAGGAACTTGATCACTTGCTTGGGGACGGCGCCTCTGTTGGGGCCGGCTCCATAGGTGGGAGTCACAAGGACGAACGGTTCGTCGATCGCCAGCGTCTCATCTTTTGTCAGCAGGGGAAGTCGGCGTGAGGGGTGCCGCAGCTTGCTGACGAATCGGTCGGTGTACTCAGAGCTGCTCGAGTAGTAGACCAGGAGCATGTCAGGCTACAACGGAGACCGAGGTCTGCTCGCCGGCCAGAGTGGCGATCTTGTCCGGACGGAAACCTGACCAGTGGTCGTTGTCGGTGACAACGACGGGAGCCTGCATGTAGCCCATGGCCTTGACGACATCCAAGGCGTTCTCATCGACACTGAGATCGACCGACTTGTACTTCAGACCCTTGGCATCGAGCGCACGGTAGGTGGCGTTGCACTGGACGCAAGATGGCTTGGTGTACACGGTGATCATCGCGACTCCTCAATTCTGCACTTCGGCTTAGATTCCACGGTATGTCCAGCTCGGGCTATGACCTTGACAATGACGAATATCACGCAGATCAGGCCCGAGTGTGACCACTAGATGTTGTGTTCGGGGTCGACTCTACCCCTATATCCAGTGTTACACCAGTGTTGTTTCGATCATCCACACCCTGTGTTCAAATCGTCCACAGTCATCCACAAGTCACGAATGACACTGATGTAGTTCGATCACCTGCGAGGACACTGGGCAGCGGGGCCGAAAACCCATTTTCGGGCGCCTCCCCCTACTGCGTTTTCCACACTTGTCCACAGATAAAAATTTCACCTGTGGGCACTTTTTCGGCGTGTCACGCTCGACTGCGCTTGCGGTCGAATATGGTCCACTTCCACGGTCACCGCCTCCCTTCTTCATCGCGTCGATTTCGTGGCGTTGTGCGCGACTTCGCGGCGCCTTCCACGGCTGTGTGTCGTTCCTTGAACTGTATGTGTCGGTACTGACACGAAAGTGCCCAGACGTGTGTCAGGGTCAGCCCATATGCTTGTTTTGTCAGCCAGTTGAGATTTGAGAGGCCCCACCATGACGGCAACGGCACCCGCCAACACTCAAGAGATCGCGCATGCTCAATCGATTCTCAAAGGCTTGGAGTCCTATTTGGACCATTTCGTCGTCGGGCAGCAGCGTTTGCGGGAGAGCCTGCTCATCGGTCTCCTCTCCGGTGGTCATCTGCTCCTGGAGAGTGTTCCTGGACTAGCCAAGACGACCGCGGCAGCGGCGTTGGCCAATGCGGTGGCCGGAAAGTTCTCCCGCATCCAATGCACTCCCGATCTGCTGCCAGCCGACATCATCGGCTCACAGATCTACAACGCTCAGGAGGGCTCGTTCAATACGGTCCTGGGCTCCGTGCACGCCAACATCGTCCTCCTCGATGAGATCAACCGGTCCTCGGCGAAGACGCAGAGCGCCATGCTCGAAGCGATGCAGGAGAAGCAGACCACGATCGGCGGCCAGCGGTTCGAACTTCCGCGTCCGTTCCTCGTCATGGCCACGCAGAACCCGATCGAGCAGGAGGGGACCTACCAGCTTCCCGAGGCTCAGCTCGACCGGTTCATGATCAAAGATCTCCTCACCCATCCGAGTCCCAACGAGGAGATGGAGATCCTCTCCCGTCTCGATTCGGGTGTCTTCGACCGCGACTCCGTGCCTAAGCCCTCGTGCAGCCTCGAGGACGTGGAGACGCTGCAGCAGTATGCACGCACCATCTACGTCGACCCATCGATCAGCCGGTACCTCGTCGAGCTCGTCCACGGGACCAGGAACACCACGAAGTATCTGGGTCGCCTGGCTCCCTTCATCGAATACGGCGCCAGTCCTCGTGCCTCGATCGCGTTCACCAACGCCGGACGGTCCCTGGCGATGATCCGGGGCCGCAACTACGTCATCCCCGAGGACATCAAGGACCTGGCCCACCGGATCCTCGCTCACCGCATCCAACTCAACTTCGAAGCCGCGGCCGAGAACATCACGAGCGCACAGGTCGTCGATGCCCTTCTCATGGCCGTCCCGACTCCCTGATCGGCTGCATCGATGACTGCTCTGCTCAATCGGATCAAGGCGCGGATGACCATCCACGCACACCGTCGGACCCGTCGGCTCCTCGATGGGGACTATTCCTCTGTCTTCCACGGACACAGCCTCGACTTCGATGACCTGCGTGACTACATCCCCGGCGACGAGATCCGCGACATCGACTGGAAGGCCACGGCTCGACATTCGAACCCACTGGTCAAACGCTACGTCGCCCACCGCAGGCACATTCTGGCACTGGTCGTCGACTCCTCCCGGAACTTCGACGCCGTCACCTCGGCGGGAGTCGACAAACGACAGCTGGCGATCCTCATGGCCGGAATGACCGGTTACCTTGCCGTACGCCACGGTGATGACGTGATGCTCGTCCATGGAAACTCAGCGCGGTCCACCGCATCGCCCCGCAAGGGCAGCGAAGCCCACTTGGAGAACCTGCTGCAACAGATCCTCGCCGAAGCCGGCACCGACAGCGACGGTTCGATCAATGAGCAGCTGCAGTGGATCGCCACCCACATCAACCACCGGATGCTCGTCGTCGTCATCTCCGATCAAGCGCCCCTCGGCGCGAAGGAAGAGGCCACGATCAAACGTCTGCGCGCGCAGCACGAGATCCTGTGGATCACGATCACCGACGCAGACCTCGCCCAGCTGCCGACCGCCTCGGCGCCGTTCGACGTCTCACGACCGGACGTCGGCCTGCCATCATCCGTGATGGCCAATCCGAGTGTGCGCGCCGAATTCCACGCCGCCGAGGCGAGCCGCCGGCAGCACCGAAGCGACCTGCTCTCGAAGCTCGGGATCTCACACACCGAACTCGCCCACCCGGACCAGGCACTGGGCAATCTCCACACTCTTCTGCTGAGGCACCGCCGTGGGCCCCGCTGAACTCGTCGCGCCGCTGCAGCTCTCGGCCTGGTGGTATGTCGCCGCCTGTGCCGTTCTGCTGGCCGCCGTCCTCAATCTGTTCGCTCCGCTGCTGCGCGCGGCTGCCGGTTCAGGTGCGAAATCCCGGCCGCGCATTCCCATTCCTGTCCGCAGCACCTACATGTCGCGGATCGCCGCCGTCGAGTCGAAACTCGGTGACGGAGATGTCGGCGTCAGGGATTCCGCCCGGGACCTGGCGAAGATCGTGCGCGAGTTCGCTCGTGACGCGTGGGGCGTCAAGGCCGAGCACCTCACCTACCGAGACGCGGCTGTGGCCGGTCTCGATGACCTCGCCGAGTCCCTGTCGGGACTCTACGAGGCGGAGTTCGCTGAGGACGAAGCCCACGATCTGGGGCCCCAGATCGCCGGTGCCAGAAAGTTGGTGACGCGATGGTCCTGATGCTCTGGTGGTTGGCGATCATCCTCCTGGTGCTGGCCGCGGCAGCGGTCTTCTTCTTCCGCAGGCCCAAGGCCACCGCCTCCTCACTTGCCGTGGCACACAGTGCACGGATGACGACCCTGCCGAGTTTCCGCAAAGCCATGCGGACTCGCCTGCTCACGACGGTCGCCTTCCTCGCTGTCATCGCCCTCACCGGGTTGTCGACGCTCGCTGGGATCTCTCGGCCTGCCTGGGTCGAGACCGTCAACCCGGAGAAGAAGCTGCGTGACGTCATGCTCTGCCTCGATGTGTCCGGTTCAATGCTGGGATACGATGCCGATCTCCTCGAGGCCTATCAGGAGCTCGTCGACCGGTTCGACGGCGAACGCATCGGCATGACTGTGTTCAATTCCA
Source organism: Brevibacterium sp. BDJS002 (assembly GCF_028201555.1). NCBI lineage: Bacteria > Bacillati > Actinomycetota > Actinomycetes > Micrococcales > Brevibacteriaceae > Brevibacterium > Brevibacterium sp. BDJS002. The sequence continues at coordinate 3,074,981 of NZ_CP116392.1, forward strand.
CCGCTGTCTCCGCGTTCCCGCTCACCGATGACTACGAGATGGTCCAGAGCTACCTTGAAGAGGCTGAGGAGGGATTCCGCACTTGGGGTTCGGAGGGCACCGACTACTCATGGTCGACCTCACCGTCGAACATCGGCGGTTCCTCTCTCATCGGCGACGGTCTCGTCTCGTGCGTGGACAACTTCGATCGTCAGGACGAGGATCGCTCACGCTCGATCGTCTTCGCCACCGACAATATGCTCGCAGGTGACCCGCTCTTCGACCTCGACGAGGCCACGGACATCGCAGTGGAGTCGGATGTCAGGGTCTACAGCCTCTCTCCCCCATCGGTGCTCACGAACCCGCAGACCAAGGAGTTGAAGTCGGTCTCCGATCGCACAGGAGGAAAGCAGTTCGACATGGGTTCGGCGTCGACGATCGACCGCATCGTCTCAGAGATCCAGAGCCAGGAGGCCGAGAACACTCCCGGCCGCTCCTACACTGTCGTCCATGACATGCCTGCTGTTCCTCTCGGGATCGCGGTCTTCGGCCTCGCCGGCGTCTTCGTTCTGGCGTGGAGGACGAAATCATGATCTTCGATCCCGTCTTCACCTGGTTCGGCTGGGGCTTCCTCGTCCTCGCTCTGCTCACCGTGTGCATCATTCCGGCTGTGCGCGGGGATGGTCCGCGTTGGAAATGGTTCGCGCGCATGGGCATTGTCGTCGTGCTCGCACTCGCTTTGGCTCGCCCCGGCATTCCGATCAAATCATCGACCGAGGAGTACGAGGCCGCAGCCGACGTCTACTTCCTCGTCGACACGACGACTTCGATGGCCGCTGAAGACTATGACGGTGACAAGACCCGCCTGGAAGGGGTGAAGAAGGACATGCTCGAGCTGGCCAAGCAGCTCCCCGGCACCAGGCTGAGCATCATCTCCTTTGCCTCAACCGCTTCGACGGTCATGCCGCTGACGACCGACCATGCTGCGTTCGCCTCCGCCGTCGACGTCCTCAGCCCCGAGATGTCGTTGAACTCGAATGGCTCGTCCATCACCGAGGCGGGTGCTGAGTTGGACAAACGCATGAAGTCCAATCAGGAGGATCGTCCTGAGAACAAGAGCCTGGTCTTCTACTTCGGCGACGGTGAGCAGACGGCTGAGACCTCTGTCGACTCATGGTCATCCTTCGCCTCGCGCATCGATGATGGCGCGGTGTTCGGATACGGAACCGCGCAGGGCGGGAAGATGAAGGAACCCCAGCCCTTCGGCTACGGATCGTCTCCCGGAGATGATCCCGGCCTCGGCGACCCCCAAGACCCTGACGGTGCTGGCGGGTCCGGTGGATCAGCCGACGAGTACATTCGCGATGGGCAGGGCAATCCCGGGATCTCGAAGATCGATGAGACGAACCTCAAACAGTTGGCGACTGACCTCGGCGTGAAATACCACCATCGTGAGGGCGGGGCCTCGATGTCGAGCGTCTACTCGGCGCCGAAGTACGATCAGACTCTGGTGAAGAAGGATGGCCGCGTCACCGTCGACGAATACTTCTGGGTCCCCCTGATCCTCGTGTTCGCGTGGATCGCAGTCGAAATGGTGTTCGGGGTCCGCGAACTGCTGCGGCTGCGTACCATCGCCCCCACACGGCGAGGAGGTCGGCCATGAACCGGATCACACGCACCTGGTCGACGATGCGCAGGCTGTCTCGCATCAACATCATCATCGGTTCCGTCCTGCTGCTCGTCTTCGGCTATGTGGCTGCGACCCTCTATTTCGGGGCGGCCTCACAGGTACGCTATTCGTCGAATGACTTCCCCGGAGCGAAGAAGGCATCGACCGCTTTCCTCACACTCAGTCCGGTCCAACGCCACATCGGCTACTACAATCGCGGCACCGCGGAGGCAGCAGTCGGCGATTTCGAACCAGCGCGAGACGACCTCGAGTCGGCTCTCGAGATTGCTCCCGTCCGGGACGAGTGCGCCGTGCGCATCAACCTGTCCTATGTCTACGAGAAGCTCGCCGACGAAGCCGCGGGGCAGGAACCAGAGAAGTCGGATGAGCTCTACGAACAGTCGCTGAAGACCTTGGAGGATGCTCCGAAGGAATGCCAGCCGAAGAAGAGCGAAGAGCAGCAGAAGAGCGACGAGGCGAAGAAGCGCGTCGAGGACAAGAAGGCCGGAGAGAAGTCGAAGCAGGAAGGGTCCGAAGGCGAGGACTCAGAGAGTTCCGAGAACGATGATCAGAAGAACGGCGACTCCGGAGATGGCTCGAAGAAGAAGGACGAGAAGGAGAGCTCTGGCGAAGGCGAGGAGAAGTCCGATGACTCCGGAGAGAAGTCCGAGGAGGAGCAGAAGCGCGAGAAGCTGCGCAAGCGAGGCGAGGACTCAGAACGTGAACAGCAACAGCAGGGACCTGGCGGTGAGGGAGGTCGTTCGGCCCCGGACAAACCCTGGTGATTCTCCTGTGCGATCATGAGTCCATGAGCACTCCGGACACCTCAGCTGACAGCACCTCGACCCCGCGGCTGCGGGCCTCGCTGGAGACATTCCCGCCGTATGTTCCTGGGAAGGCACCCAAGGAAGTCGACGGTCTCGCCCCGTTCAAGCTGTCCTCGAATGAGAACTACCTCGAGCCGCTGCCAGCTGTGGTCGCGGCCATGGTCGCGGATGCGAAGAATCCTGCCCTGTACCCCGATGACGCGGCACTGGCTCTGCGCACAGAACTGGCCGAGCGTCTCGGCGTGAGCATCGATGAGCTCATTGTGACTACAGGTGCCAGCGAGCTGCTCGTGGCTCTGACCCAGATCACCTCGGACGCCACCACCGAAGCGATCTACCCTTGGCCCTCGTTTGAGATGTATCCCCAGACCACGGGGTTGGCCGGGTCGAAACGGGTCGAGGTTCCGGTCTGTGACGACGGTCGACACGACCTCGATGCCATGGCGGCGGCGATCACCGACAAAACCAGCCTCATCATTCTCTGCTCCCCGAACAATCCGACGGGTCCTGCACTCCGCGATGAGGAGGTGCGCCGATTCCTCGACCGCGTCCCGGCAACGGTGCTGGTCGCCCTCGACGAGGCCTATTGGGAGTTCGCCACCGCCGAAGGAGTCGTCGACGGTGTCGCTCTGGTCGCCGACTACCCCAATGTCGTCCTGGTCCGGACCTTCTCGAAGGCTCACGCTCTGGCCGGTCTGCGGGTCGGCTACGCGCTCGCTCACGAATCAGTCATCCAGGGACTGTTCAAGGCCGTCATTCCCTTCGGAGTCACCGATATCAGCCAGACTGCCGCCCTGGAGTCCCTGCGCCGCAGTGATGAGGTCGACGTCAGAGCCAAGGAGATCGCGGCCGTCCGCGATGACTTCGCCGAAGCGCTGCGCAACCAAGGATGGGATGTGCCCGAGGCGCAGGGGAACTTCGTGTGGCTGCCGCTGGGCCCGCTGTCCTCAGCCTTTGAAGATGCCTGCGTCGAGCAGGCTGTCGCGGTGCGCAACCTCGGTGACGGTGTCCGCATCAGCATCGGTGAGCAGGAAGGCCTCGACCGGGTTCTCGCAGTCGCTTCGGACTTCTACGCCGAGCACTTCGGCTGAGCCGGCCGCCTCTCAGAGTTCAGCAAGCTCAAGAGCCAAGGCCACGGCTTGGACCGATTCGGCCCGGCCGAGATCGCGACCCAACAACGTCTCGATCTTGGCCATGCGTGCTCGCACCGTATGCCGGTGGATGCCGAGCTCGGCCGCGATCGCATCTCTGACTCCCGCAGTCGCGATGAACGACCGCAACGTCAGCAGCAGGTCCTGTTCGTCGCGTGAGGCGAAGAGCGTACCCAGGACTCGGTCGACGAATCTCTGCGCCGCCGCCTCATCGATCGATGACAGCAGCGACCGCACATCCGAGCTCGCGGTTTCGTGCTGCGTTCGCCACACGGTCCAGGCGTGGTGGACCTGGGCCAACGGGATCATCTTCGCAGACAGTTCGCTGAGACCGGTGACCTCCGCGACCCGGTCGACCATGCTCACCTGGTCTGGTGCGGATCCTGCAGAATCTGGGGAATCTGTGGCGTCGTGACGGCCGCGCCCGGCATCCTGCCTGCCAGCCTCGATGACGCCGAGCATCGCCCCTGCACGGACCAGGAGTGTTCCGGGTCCCAGATCCCCCATCAGCGTCTCCGGGTCCTCACCGCGCACATTGCCGAAGACCGTGAACTTCACTCGCGAGACCGGAGCCAGACCGGTCTCCTGCACCCACTCGGTCCGTGCCTGAGCTGGTGTCAAGGGAGTGGTGAAGAGCGGTGACTCCGATCGCCGAGGTGGGGCCTCCGTGATGCTCAGACTCAGCAGTGCCGCTGCGGTGGAGAGAAGGAGGGCGCGGGTGCGGGTATTTCCGGTCGCCTCGGCGGGTGCGAGGATCCAGGCCCGCACCTGCTCGTCTCCGACCGGAACAGCCTCGACGATGCCCGCCTCAGTGCGCAGAAGGCGCGGGGCCATGGAGGGCTTAAGGGCCTCGAGAATGAGCTCGTGGCGCACCTGAGTCTTCGCATCAGCGCCGGTCAGTCCCCTGCCTGTGGGTGAGACGAAGTGGACAGCCGCAGCCAGCGTGCGGGCCAGATCGTCGACCAGAGCTGCTGGCCCCTGGTGTGCCAGGTCGGTGGCGAAGCGGCGTCCCGCGCTGCTGGCCCGGGTCAGTTCCCGGGTCGTCTCCTCCTCCCGCATTCTGGTGAAGGCATCGACGACGGCCACAAAGGGAACCGGTTCGGGCACCCCGAACAGGGCCAGCTCCTGCGCCCTCGCCTGCTCGATCAGCTTCGGTGGAAGCTCCTGCCACGGCAGGGCAGAGCCGAGACCGATGCCGAGTGCGTGGACACCCGCTCTCTTGAGGCGCCCAACATAGTCACCCACGCCGTCGCCGCTGAGGTCTTGGCCGACACCGATCGTGAGCAGGACCTCTCCCCCGGCCAGCCATTCGTCGACGGCGGGCAGCTCCGAGGAGTGCACGATCGTGACATCTTCCAGCCTGGAGTGCGGCGAATCGACGACGACATCGAGCGCGAGTTCCTGCCGCGCCCAGAGCTGACCCAAAGTGACCATGCCCCCAATACTATCCGCACTGGATACTCAATTTTCCAAATTGTCCGTTGTGGATATCGGCGTGGTGTGAGCCACGTCCTAGGCTGATGGCAATCACGCACTACCGTCAGCATTCACGATTTCGAAGGAGAGCCGATGTCGACTCAACCCCTGGGACCAGCCGATTACAGCAAGACACCACGATTCGCAGGGCCACCGACCTTCGGCCTGCTCCCGCGCATCGACGAGGTCGAAGCCCAGAGGCCTGGTGAGAAGATCGACGTCAAGATCCTCGGTGTCCCCTTCGACGCCGGAGTCAGCTACCGTCCAGGTGCACGTTTCGGTCCCGCCCACATCCGCCAGTCCTCGAAGCTGCTGCGCCCCTACAACCAGGCCACGAACGTCCACGCATTCACCTGGCAGCAGGTCGCCGACTGCGGTGACCTGGGCGTCAACCCCTTCGACATCGAAGAAGCCATCACCGAAGTCGAACGCACCGCCGATGAGATGCGCGCCGACGGGGCGAAGCTGCTCACCCTGGGCGGTGACCACACACTGGCTCTGCCGAACCTGCGTTCCCTGCACAAGACGCACGGCAAGATCGCGGTCCTGCACTTCGACGCCCACCTCGACACCTGGGACACCTACTTCGGTGCTCCATACACGCACGGCACCCCGTTCCGCCGCGCCAGCGAAGAGGGCCTGCTCGACCTCGAATCCTGCATGCATGTCGGCATCCGCGGACCCCTCTACGGCCAGAAGGATCTCGAAGACGACGCCGTGCTCAGCTTCCAGATCATCCGCAGCGACGACTACCAGTTCACCTCCGTCCAGGAAGTCGTGGCCCGCATACGCAAACGACTCGGTGACGCACCCGTCTACCTCTCCGTCGACATCGACGTCCTCGACCCGGCCGCAGCTCCGGGCACCGGCACGCCTGAGGCCGGCGGCATGACGAGTCGCGAACTGCTCAACTCGATTCGCGGACTCCAGGGACTCAATGTCGTCGGAGCCGAGATCGTCGAAGTGGCACCGGCCTACGATCACGCCGAGATCACCGGACTCGCCGCCGCCCACGTCGGCTACGAGATGCTCTCCCTGTGGGCCGCCGAGGCCAATGGTCTCACCGGTCCCTCGGGACCCAGCGGCGAAGCGCTCGGAGTCTGACCATGGCAGATGACAAGAACAGCGCCGCACCCAGCGAAGAGTTCCGCAACGGCGGTCGGGCCGTCATCGCGACTCTGGCCGCACACGGCGTCGACACGATCTTCGGGATCCCCGGCACACACAATCTCGAGTTCTACCGCCACCTGAGCGAATTCGGCATCCGGGCCATCACTCCGCGCCACGAGCAGGGTGCCGGCTACGGTGCCGACGGGTATTTCCTCGTCTCCGGCAAACCCGGGGTCGTCATCACCACCTCAGGTCCGGGACTGACGAACGTCATCACGGCTGCGGCGACCGCGTACGCGGAGTCACGACCGATGCTCATCCTCTCCCCCGGTGTCCCCACCGGCATGGAGCGCGCCGATGTCGGAATGCTGCACGAGACGAAGGACTCCTCGGGCGCACTGAACCGCCTGCTGGTCTCCTCCCAGCGCACGCGCACCGCCGAAGGTGCTGCACAGGCCGTCGCCGAGGCGTTCGCCATGTTCTCCTCTTCGCGGCCCGGCCCCGTTCACATCGAGGTTCCCCTCGACGTGCTCGAGGGCGCCTGGAACGGCAGCGTGCCGACCCCGATTCCCGGACGCCGTCCCGGTCTTGATTCGCGTGTCGTCTCCCGTGCCGCCGAGGCGGTGGCCGGCGCCGCTCGCCCGCTCATCGTCGCCGGTGGTGGTGCCCGGCGGGCAAGTGCTGAGGTCAGGGCCTTCGCCGAGCGACTTGACGCACCTGTGGCCACAACAGCCAACGGCAAGGGCATCATCTCTGAGACCCACCCGCTGTCGCTGGGCTCCAATGTCCGCTTCCCCAGTGTCCAGGCCGAGTCCGCTGCCGCCGACGTCCTCATCGTCCTCGGTTCCGAACTGGCTGACTCCGATCTGTGGGGCGGACTCATCGGCGCCCAGACCTCGGTCGGGATCCGCGATGAGAATTCCGCGCAGCTCGTCATCCGCTGCGATATCGACCCCGACCAGTTGGGCAAGAACCTCGGCGGGGACATCCTCGCCTGCGCAGACGCGGGCGAGTTCCTCACCACGCTGATGGCCGAGCTGGACCACGATGGGGCCACGACCACCTCGGCGAGAGATGCCTCGTCGACTGGAAGCGGAAGCGACCGGGTCGCGGCGATCCGAGGCTCATGGAACTCGGACTTCGATTTCGAGTCCATCGGTGCCCGCGTCACCCGCCTGGTCGAACAGGGTGCAGGACCTGCTGTCGTCGTCGCCGGGGACTCGTCCCAGGTCACCTACGACGGTTCCGTGCATGCTCTCACGGCCAGCACACCCGACCAGCTGCTCTACATGCCCGGTTTCGCGACCTTGGGCTACGGAATCCCGGCAGCCATCGGGGCGAAGCTGGCCGACAGCGCTCGACCGGTTGCCTGCATCCTCGGAGACGGGGCGGCCATGTTCTCGATCCAGGAACTGATGACGGCCAGCGAGCTGGGGTTGGGGATTCCCTTCGTCATCGTCGACAACGGCGGGTACGCCGAAATCGAGGCTCAGATGGTCGACCGGACGATCGAACCGTTCGCGGTCAAGCTCGCCCGTCCCGACTTCGCGGCCCTGGGCCATTCCATGGGTGGGGCAGGTGTCACGATCGCTGAGTCCGACATCGACGAGATGTTGCCAGCGGCCGTCGCCGAGGCGCTGGAACGGACCGTTCCCACCACCATTCACATCACCGTCGGGTGCTGAAGCACCCAATTAGCCGGCTGCTCGCGCAGCCAATCAAGAAAGGGTCGACGTGGACTCTCTAGTCGTCATCATCTACCTCGCCGCCATGGTGGGATTCGGAATCTGGGGCCGGTACAAGGCGAAGAACCAGGACGATTTCCTCGTCGCCGGCCGCCGTCTGGGCGGGTGGCTGTACACGGGCACGATGTCCGCTGTCGTGCTCGGCGGAGCCTCGACGATCGGCGGCGTCGGACTCGGCTACACCTCGGGACTGTCGGGGATGTGGCTGGTGTTCAGCATCGGCCTGGGCATCATCCTGCTCTCGTTGTTCTTCGCCCCGAAGATTCAGAAACTGGAGATCTACACGGTCTCGCAGATGCTGGAGCTGCGCTACGGGAAGGGCTCCCGCCTGGTCTCGGGCACGATCATGACCGCCTACGGGCTGATGATCTCCACGACGTCGACGGTCGCCTATGCGACGATCTTCCATGCGCTCTTCGACCTCAATAAGTTCTGGTCGGTGCTCATCGGCGGCGGCATCGTCATCCTCTACTCGATGCTCGGGGGAATGTGGTCGATCACGCTGACCGACTTCGTGCAGTTCTTCATCCAGACCATCGGCATCTTCCTCATCATGCTCCCGGTCGTGCTGAGCAAGTCCGGCGGCATCGGAGAGCTGTTCTCCTCACTGCCGGCCGAGCAGACCAGCCCTGTGGGCATCGGCTGGCAGGCGATTCTGGGCTACATCCTCATCTACACTCTGGGGCTGCTCATCGGCCAGGACATCTGGCAGCGCGTGTTCACCGCACGCAGCCCGGGTGTGGCCAGGTGGGGCGGTCTGTCCGCTGGCGTCTACTGCCTCCTCTACGCCGTGGCCGGTGCGCTCATCGGCATGGCCGCAACGAAGATCGTTCCCGGTATCGAGGTCCAAGACGATGTGTTCGTCGCCGTCGTCGATGCTGCGATGTCACCCCTGCTGGGCGGATTCGTCCTCGCCGCGGCACTGGCAGCGATGATGTCGACGGCATCCGGCTCACTCATGGCCGCCGCGACCGTCTGCCGCCAGGACATCGTCGAACCCCTGCTGGCTCGCAAGGACATCGCTCCGGCGACGAAGGACGTGCCCGATTCGACACCAGAGGGCGCGACCCAGACCGACGGCGTACCGACCTACGGCTCGAGCAGCACGAAGTCGACGCTGGTGAAATCTTTGGTGCGTGAGACCGGCGATGAGATCCGCGATTCTCGCATCTACCTGATCGGCCTCGGCGTCGTCACCCTCATCCTCGCGATGATCATGCCCAGTGTCGTCGAGGCACTGACGGTCGCCTACAACCTGCTGGTGGCCGGACTCTTCATCCCCATTCTCGGCGGGCTGATCTTCAAGCGCGGCAACATCGTCGGTGTCATGGCGGGCATGATCCTGGGCTCGCTGACCACGATCGTCATCATGATCACGATGGGCATCTACTCCAACGAGGCCATCTACCTGGGCCTCATCGCCTCGCTGCTCGGCTACGTCATCGGTTCGCTGGTGACGAAGCCGACGCCTCCAGAGGTCATGGCCGCCTGGAAGGAACGCCTGAACCGCTAGTCAGCATCCGCACTGGCTGCCAGCGGGCCGGTCGTTCGAGTCTGCACCGAGAAGGTGCCGGCTTGGACGACCGGCCCGCTTTCATCTATATTCGAATGGTCAGGCCGGTGACAACGTCGATTCCGGTTGCTGCCGAACAGCCGGCGCTCGAAAAAGGAGCGCGAAGCCGCGGACAACGCGTGTGAGACATATATGGATCGTTCACTTCCATATCTCTCATTCGCGAAAGGCCCCGCATGGCTCACACTTCTGCCCACGTCGCTCACACCCTGGCCCACCACATCGATGAGGTCTTCGGACTCATGGGCAACGGCAACGCCTACTTCCTCGATGCTCTGCTGACCTCCACCTCGGCGGCCTATACTGCCGTTCGCCACGAGGCCGGCGCGGTCGTCGCCGCCGATGCGCACTTCCGCACCTCCGGGCGAATCGCTGCGGCCACCACAACCTACGGGGCCGGGTTCACGAACACACTCACCGCACTGGCCGAGGCCGCGCAGGCCAAGGTTCCGCTCGTCCTCGTCGTCGGTGATGAGCCCACGTCCGGACCTCGCCCGTGGGATGTCGACCAGATCGCCATGGCCTCGGCCGTGGGCGTGCGCACCTACACCGTGGGGCGCGTCGATGCTGCGGCCGCGACTGTCACGGCCATCGAGCACGCGCTGACGTACCGTGTGCCCGTCGTCCTGGCGATCCCCTACGATGTCGCGACCCTCGACATCGGCGAGATTCCCTCTGTCCCGGGACCTGGTCAGCCCACTCCCCTGGCGCCGTCGTCCGAATTCGTACAGACCTCACTCGCTCGCTTGGCCTCCACCCTCGCCGAGGCGGAGCGACCAGTTCTGCTGGCCGGGCGAGGCGCGTGGTTGGCGGGGGCAGAAGAGGAACTCGGCGCCCTGGCAGAGGCCACCGGGGCATTGACTGCCACGACTGCTCTGGGCCGAAACGTCTTCCCTGATGACGAGTTCGACCTGGGTGTGGCCGGAGGCTTCGGAGCCCCGGAGGCGATGGAACGAATCCATGAAGCCGATGTCGCCGTCGTCTTCGGGGCCTCGCTCAACCAGTTCACCATGCGCTTCGGCGAACTGTTCCACCCGTCGACGACTGTCTGGCAGATCGACACCGACGATCGGGCAACGAATGCCAGGGTCGGCGGTTTCATCCGCAGCGACGTGAAGCTTGCCGCGGGTGAGCTGGTTTCTCGCTTGGAAGCTGCCGGATCTCAGCCGAGCGGGTGGCGCGAAACCGTGGACACAGCTTCCGACCGGGCCTATGAGATGGGGACGGAGTTTGCTGAGGACGGTCGCCTGGACCCGCGTGCAGCCGCTGCGAGACTCGGAGAACTGATACCCGAGGACCGCGTCGTTGTCTCCGACGGCGGTCACTTCATCGCGTGGGCGAACATGTTCTGGGAACCCAGCGCACCCGACCGGTTGGCGATGGTCGGCACCGCATTCCAGTCGATCGGACTCGGCTGGCACAGCGTCGCCGGGGCTGCCCGGGCCAATCAGGATTCGACGATCGTTCTCACCACCGGCGACGGGGGCGGCGCCATGGCGTTGTCCGACCTCGACACCGCCATCCGTTCAGCCGGAGGCCGCGGCATGGCCGTAGTGTTCAATGATGCCGCCTATGGCGCCGAGGTGAACCTGTACGGTCTCAAAGGGCTGGATAAGTCGCCGATGCTCATCGACGAGATCGACTTCGCAGCCCTGGGCAGCGCTGCCGGAGGACAGGGTGTCGCGGTTCGCTCGCTGGCTGATCTCGAGGTCGTCAACGAGTGGAAGGCGACTCCGGTCGACGAACGGAAGTTCCTGGTCCTCGACCTGCGGATCTCGGGTGCGGTCATCGCGCCGTACCAGGAGGAAGTCATTCGTGTGAACTCGTAGGGGCGCGGGCGGCTCAGTCGCGATTCCGGACGCGAAGAAGCCCGGTGACTCAGAACTCTGAGTCACCGGGCTTCTTCCATGGGTGGAGATGGCGGGAATCGAACCCGCGTCCGTCGGCAGATTGTCAGGACTTCTCCGGGCGCAGTTCGTGAAGTAGTTTCTTAGGTTCTGGCCCTCACACGAACATGTGGACCAACGAACGGAGTTGAGTAAAAGTCCCTCAGATACCCTCAACAAATATCTGAAGCAGTGGCTCCCTAAGCGACGCCAGGACCTAGAGTGGAAGCAACTCTAGACTGACGGATTCGCAGCTCGGCCTAATCAGGCAGCGAGGGCGAAATCGGTGCGGTTATTAGACTTAGCACCTATTGTTTTGCAGAGGACATTAACGAGATGACTCTACATTCTCGGCCCGCTTCTCCCGTCGCAGTGTCCGACGTCGAAACCGATCATCCCCATATTCTTTTACCAAACCTGCCCAGCTCATTCACCTGCATAAACAGGCTCATGCGCTGACCAGAATAACCAGCATACTCGTAGAACACCAGTCGATCCAATTGCATTCCCACGAACGGAAATCCGGTTCGCCGGCGGTGTCGACTGGGTCAGCTCAGAGGAACTGCTTGGACTTGATGGCGCGCTCAGCCTCACGCTTGTCCTGTGCCTCACGCAGCGCCTGACGCTTGTCCCATTCGCGCTTGCCCTTGGCCAGAGCGATCTCAACCTTGACGCGCGATCCGTCGAAGTACAGTTCCAGCGGAATGAGTGTGCGTCCCGATTCCTTGACCTTCTGCGACAGCCGCAGAATCTCGTCACGGTGCAGCAACAGCTTCCGCCGGCGGCGAGCGCTGTGGTTCGTCCATGTCCCCTGTGCGTATTCGGGAATGTAGACGCCTTCGAGCCACGCTTCGTTCTGGAAGATCAATGCGAAACCGTCTGTCAGCGACGCCCTGCCCTCTCGCAGCGACTTCACTTCGGTTCCGCTCAGCACGAGACCGGCCTCCCACGTATCTTCGATGAGATAGTCGTGGCGTGCCTTGCGGTTCCTCGCAATGACTTTCTTGCCAGTTTCCTTCGGCATGTCCGGCCTCCTTCCTGTGTCTCGGTTCAGTGTGTCCGACCTCGATTGTCAGCCCCCGAGGAGTGCTCAATCGCGTAGACACGCAGACCAACTACTCTAGCTCAATGATATCGCGCACGAAAGGCCAGAATCACATTCAACCGGGAGCCACCTCGGCGAGGTCAGGTTCTGAAGGACGATGACCGTCGTCAGGAGATGTAGGGCATCGGGTCGACGTAGCCGCCGTTCTTCATGATCTCGAAGTGCAGGTGGCAGCCGGTGGAGGCACCGGTCGTGCCCGAATCCGAGATGACCTGACCCTTCTTCACCTTCTGCCCGTCACGGACCTTGAGGTCCGTGTTGTGGTTGTACGTCGAGGCGATCGAGTCGCCCTTGATCTTTCCGTGGGAGATCACCACGCGGTTGCCGTAGCCGCCGGTCCAACCGGAGATCACGACGATGCCATCGCCTGCTGCACGGATCGGTGTGCCGCAGGGAACGCCGAAGTCGGTGCCCGAGTGCAGCTTCTTGGCTCCGGTGATCGGGTGGATGCGGTACCCGAATGGTGAAGTGGTGGGATAGCCCTTGGCAGGGTTGGCCAGTTCGCCGTCGCCGTAGACGAATTTGCCCTTCTTCTCCTGATCCTTCTCCCAGTCGCGGACCTTCTTCGCCAGGCGATCCTGCTCGTCCTGTTCCTTCTGCAGCTGTTCCTCGGTCTCGGCCTTGTTATCCGAGATCGTCTTCTCAGCATCGTCCTTCGTGGTGATGATGTCGTTGAGGCTGTCGGACTTCTTCTTCGCGTCGATCTGTGCGGCTTCCTTGGCCAGCACCGCCTCGGCGGCTTCGTCCTTGAGGTCCGAGATCTCATCGGTGACACCGGAGAGGCGCTCTTCGTTGTTCTTGTTCACCGCTCGCTGCTCGGAGAGGGTGTCGATCGTGCGCTGCTGCGATCGCACGGCGGAGTCCACCCGCCCGATTCCGCCGTCGGCGCTTGTGCCCTCGGCCATCTGCAGCAGCATCGCCAGGTCGGAGGTGATGCCGGAGTTCTGGTAGGCCTGTCGCCCGATGCGCGCGGCCGAGGTCTTGTGCTTGTCGATCTCCTCTGCGCCGTCCTTGATCGAGGTCTTGAGATCCTTCTGGGCATTCTGCGCCGAGGTGAGACGGGCTGCCATGGCATCATCGGTCTCGATGGCTTCGGCCAGAGCGTCATCGGCCTTCTTCGACGCGGCTTCGGCGTCGGGCAGCTTCTCCTCGGCGGCATCGCGTTCGGCGATGACTCGGGCCAGGTCCTCGTCGAGGCCCTCGAACTCCTGCTGGAGCTCCTTGACCCGCTCATCGACCTTGCTCTTGTCATCGCGAGGGTTGGCCCCCGCCGAGGTGACGGGCATGATGACGGCCAGCACTGCTGCTGTGAGAACCAAACCGAGTCTGCGCTTCATCTCAGACCTTCGTGTACTTGTTCAGGGTGATCAGGGACGATGCCCCGGCCATGATCACACCGATGGCGATGAGGATCGGTGCCACGATGAGGACGTTGACTCCCGAGATCAGGCTGAAGCCGGTCGCCTGACCCTCCAACCAGCCGCTGACGCCGAAGTGGACGAGGAGGCCCAGCGCACCGGCGGACAGGGTCGCACCGATCGCCGAGGCGATGACGCCTTCGAGCAGGAACGGGAGTTGGATGAAGGTGTTCGAGGCACCCACCAACCGCATGATTCCCGTCTCACGTCGCCTGGAGAACGCAGAGAGTCGGATGGTCGTGGCGATGAGCAGCATGGCGCACAGCAGCATGATGCCGGCGATCGCGACCGCGACGACGGTGGCGATGTTGAGCACACCGAAGAGACGGTCGAGAAGCTGGTTCTGGTCAACGACTTCTTCGACGCCCTGAGTCGAGGAGAACGATTCCTTGATGATGTCGTATTTCTCGGCGTCTTTGAGTTTGACCCTGAACGACTCGTTCATCTCGTCTTCGGGAACGGTGCCTTCGAGGCTGGTGCCCTTGAACTGGTCTTGGAAGTGCTCGAATGCCTCGCCTTTGTCCTCGAAGTAGACCTCGTCGACATAGGGGGCAAGCTCAGAGCTTTCGAGCTGGTCTTCGATGTTCTTCTTCTGCGTATCAGTGGCTTCGCCCTCGACGCAGTTGGTGGCCTCCGAATCCGGTGGGCACAGGAAGACGGAGACCTGGACACGGTCGTACCAGTAGTCCTTCATCTGCCCGACCTGCATCTGCAGCAGGATCGCGGCGCCGACGAAGAGCAGGGACACGAATGTCACGAGCACCACGGATAGGACCATGGAGACGTTCTTGCGCAGCCCCGACCAGACCTCGGAGAGGATGAATCCGGCCCTCATGAGGCGACTCCGTAGGTGCCCTCTTCGACATCGCGAACGATTGTTCCCTCGGAGAGTTCGATGACTCGCTTGCGCATCCGGTTGACGATCTCTCCGTCGTGTGTGGCCATGAGCACTGTGGTTCCGTTGCGGTTGATCTTCTCGAGCACCGACATGATGTCGGCGCTGGTGGTCGGGTCGAGGTTGCCTGTGGGCTCGTCGGCGAGCAGGATGCCTGGCTTGTTGACGACGGCGCGGGCGATGGCCACGCGCTGCTGCTCACCACCGGAGAGTTCGTTGGGGTAGCGCTTCTCCTTGCCGGCCAGCCCCACTGTCTCGAGCACATCGGGGACCAGGGTCGACATGGCGGCCCGGGACTTGCCGATGACCTGGAGGGCGAAGGCGACGTTGGCGAAGACGGTCTTGTTCGGCAGCAGGCGGAAGTCCTGGAACACGGTTCCGATCCCCCGCCGCAGGTAGGGCACCTTCCAGCTAGGCATCTTGACGACCGATTTCCCGGCGATGTGGATCCGTCCGGCACTGGGGACCTCTTCGCGCAGGATGAGGCGGATGACCGTGGATTTACCCGAGCCCGAAGCGCCGACGAGGAACACGAATTCTCCACGCTCGGCCTCGAACGAAATGTCGTCGAGTGCTCGGCGGGAGCGTGCGTCGTAGGACTTCGAAACTGAGTCGAATTTGATCAAGAGGTTCTTCAATCATGTCGCGGATGGCTCGGCCGCTTCCACTGTACGTAACAGCTCCGTGATGTTCGGGGAGGCTTAAGGGCGTGTGTTGCGCATTGGAGGAAGTTCACAGCCGCCGAGGCGGTGCGTCAACGAGGCGGTTCGTGAACTAGTCGAGCAGCCGAAGGTCACTCAGACTCTTCGGCCATCTCCTGCTCTTTGCGCCAGCGGATTCCGGCCTCGATGAGGCCGTCGAGGTCGCCGTCGAAGACGTTCGAGGGATTGTTGACCTCGTAGCCGGTGCGCAGGTCCTTGACCATCTGGTACGGGTGGGTGACGTAGGAACGCATCTGGTCACCCCAGCTGGCCTTGATGTCACCGGCCAGTTCCTTCTTCTGCGCTGCCTCTTCCTTGCGTTTGAGGTCAAGGAGGCGGGACTGGAGCACGCGCATCGCGGCTTCGCGGTTCTGGATCTGGGACTTCTCGTTCTGCATGCTCACGACGACGCCGGTGGGCTCGTGCGTGATGCGCACAGCCGAGTCGGTCGTGTTCACGGACTGACCGCCTGGGCCCGAGGACCGGTAGACGTCGATGCGCAGATCGTTCTCATCGATCTCGACATGGTCTGTGGACTCGATGAGCGGGACAACCTCGACGGCAGCGAAGGAGGTCTGACGACGCCCCTGGTTATCGAAGGGGCTGATGCGCACGAGACGGTGCGTGCCTGCCTCAACGGACAGTGTTCCGTAAGCGTAGGGGGCGTTGACCTGGATGGTTGCGGACTTGATGCCCGCACCTTCGGCGTAGGAGGTGTCAAGCTGCTGCACGTTGTATCCGCGGTTCTCGCCCCAGCGGATGTACATGCGGATGAGCATCTGCGCCCAGTCGGTGGCGTCGTCGCCGCCGGCACCGGAGCGCACGGTCACGACAGCGGAGCGCTCATCGTATTCGTGGTTGAGCAGGGTCGAGATCTCGAGCTCGGCCAGCTGGTCGTGGAGCTTCTTGAGATCGCGTTCGGCTTCGACCTTCGAGTCCTCATCGCCTTCATCCTCGGACATCTCGATGAGCAGCTCGGCATCGTCGATGCGCTCACCGAACTTCTCGAGCTTCTCCAGGGTTCCCTGCTTGTGCGAGAGGGTGGCCGAGATCTTCTGCGCGGAGTCCGGATCGTCCCAGAAGGACGGCGCCGATGCCTGCTCCGTCATTTCGGCGACCTCGGAGCGAAGGTTGTCCAGATCGGACACGTCCAGGATCGCTTTGTAGGTCTGACGGAGGTTGGCGATTTCAGCAGAATAATCAAGGGCCATAATGAGCCCAGCCTAGTACATCGCGGCCCTCAGGCTTGAATCCTCGCCCTTCAACCCCGCCGTCAACCGGCGCCGAGGTGGCACGACCGATCGTGCCACCTCGGCGTCGGAATGGGGTGTGGTCAGAACCGGAGAATCAGGCCGACACCGGCTCCGCGGCAGCACTCCAGGTATCGGGCCCGAAGACCTCGAAGTGGACGTTGCCGGCGGGGACATCGAGTTCACCGAGCCCACGTCGCACCGCGTTCATGAACGGCGGTGGACCGCACAGGTAAACCTGCGCGCGCAGGTCCACACCAACCTCGGCGAGGTTGATGAAGCCCTCGTGGACGGTGTCGGTGGCCGGGCGAGCACCGAGCTGTTCGTACCAGTGGTGCATCTGCGCGCCAGGCAGCTGGTTGACCAGTTCCGCCATCTCCTGCCTGTGCGCGTGGGAAGCCATCGACTGGTCGGCGTGGAGAACTGTGACCGGGCGGGTTGACTCGGCCTGGACCAGGTGATTGAGCGCCCCGATGATCGGCGTGCAGCCGATTCCGGCCGAAACCAAGAGCAGCGGCTCATCGGCTTCTTCGACGACGAGGTCGCCATAGGGCAGGGAGCAGCGCAGGGTGTCACCTTCGAAGACGTTGTCGTGGATGAAGTTCGAGACCTCTCCGGCAGGAACACCCGACTCGGCACGGCCTGGCTCGGCCTTGATCGTCACAGCCCACGACGTGCGGTTCGAGGTTCTGGTCAGAGAATACTGGCGAATCTGCTGTGCACCATCGGGAAGCGCCACCTGGACGGACAGGTACTGCCCCGGCTGCGCCTCGGGCAGCGCCGCTCCGTCTTCGCGGGCAAGTTCGAGACTGACGGTGGTCGGAGACTGTTGGGTCCGTGCGACCACAACCAGCTCACGCCAGACATCGCCGGGGTCGACCTGGAAGCGGGCGTAGAGCCCCTTCTCCGCTCTGATCAGCGAGTCGGCCATGTCCCAGTAGACCGCCGTCCAGGCGTCGACGACGTCGGAGGTCGCGGCGTCCCCGAGAACCTCGGCGATGGCAGCGAAGAGGTGTTCGTAGACGATGGCGTACTGATCTTCGGTGATCCCTAAGGACGCATGCTTGTTCGAGATCCGGCTCATCATGGCGTCGATGTTCGGCGCATCGTCACTGACCAGAAGCGTCGCATAGGCGGCGATCGCGCCGGCCAGCGCCTTCTGCTGCTCCCCCTGCGCCTGGTTCCCGCGATTGAAGAGGTCACGCTCCAAGTCCGGGCGGGCGGCGAACATGCGCGAATAGAAGATCGGGGTGATCTCGCCGATCGAGGCTCCTACGACCGGCAGGGTCTCGCGGATGACGGAAAGTGCGGGTTGGGAAATCACATCTGCCCCTTTCGCGGCGCAGCGGCACCGCGTGGCTGAAACGGCCGTTCCTGGTCGTCTTTTCGGTTGGACGATTTCGACACTACTACGCTCTGTAGAATACTCTCCACGAGTCCCCGTGGTGAGAAATCTCAAGCCGAAGTGTGGACATGCGTGCGAACCTGGGGCGGCCGACGGTAGAGCGCGGAATGAAAATAGCGTCGCCGGCGGGAGATCAAGTCATCCCGCCGGCGACGCGGCCTGTGGTGCGTGTGATTCGACGTCGATATCACCGCAGCAGTGAGGAAAATCTATACCCGATTGTGTGCTTGCGCAATGTGATGGTTTCGATTTTCTCGAGCCTTCAATGCTCGCGCAAACTACATAATTGGCATTCGCTTTTTGTGCACAGAGTTATCCACAGATTCGAGAAATTGCTGGATTCTTCATTCGACTACATATAGGTTAAAAACAAATCCAGCTGTTAGAAATACGATTCGCATTCTGTCTGCCAGGGGTTCAGCGTGGAAGCCACCGAGGTCATCAAGAGCGAAGTTCACAAGAGGATCAGAGACCTCGATGTGGATCCTCGTGCCGATATGCAACGCTCGCGCGAGGTCATTCGCACCGTCATCTCCGAGTACGACGAGCGCAGTCTGGTCGCGGATCTTCCGCCTCTTGAGGACAAGGAAGCGACTTTCCGGACTATCGACAATCAGCTCTCCGGGTTCGGTGCGCTGCAGGACTATTTCGATGATCCCCGAGTCGAGGAGATCTGGGTCAACTCCCCCAGCGAAGTCTTCATCGCCATCGATGGCCTTCACCAACTGACGACGACGAAACTCACCGCAGGTGAACTCGATGACCTGATCGAAAGAATGCTGCGCACCTCGGGGCGACGAGTCGACCTGTCACAACCATTTGTCGATGCGATGTTACCGGACGGCTCCCGACTCCACGTCG
This sequence comes from Brevibacterium sp. BDJS002, assembly GCF_028201555.1. Lineage (NCBI taxonomy): Bacteria > Bacillati > Actinomycetota > Actinomycetes > Micrococcales > Brevibacteriaceae > Brevibacterium > Brevibacterium sp. BDJS002. Next base: position 3,094,032 of record NZ_CP116392.1, read on the forward strand.
TCCTGCCCGACATTACCCGCTCCTATCCTGCTGTGAACATTCGCAAGTTCATTCAGCGCCCGCGCAATCTGGCTGGTCTCGTCGCCCAGGGCTCGCTGACCCCGCCAGCGGCCCGCTTCCTCGATGCCGCCGTTGCCAGCGGTGCGAACATCTTGGTCTCCGGCGCGACCCAGGCCGGCAAAACGACCATGCTCAACGCGCTGGCAGGTTCCATTCCGGCTCGTGAACGAATCATCTCCTGCGAGGAGGTGTTCGAACTCAACCTGCCCAGCCGAGACTGGGTTCCGATGCAATGCCGCCAGCCCTCGCTGGAAGGCACGGGCGAGGTCACGCTGCGGTCCCTGGTCAAGGAAGCTCTGCGGATGCGACCGACGCGCATCATCGTCGGCGAGGTTCGAGAGGCCGAGAGCCTCGACCTGCTCGTGGCCTTGAATTCCGGTTTACCCGGGGCAGGCACGATTCACGCGAACTCCGCCCGGGCTGCGATCACGAAGATCTGCACCCTGCCCCTTCTGGCCGGGGCGAACATCTCTTCGTCGTTCGTCGTTCCCACTGTGGCGGTGAGCATCGACGTCGTCGTCCACCTCCGGCGTGACTCGAACGGGACTCGCCTCGTCAGCGAAATCTGCGCAGTCCCCGGCGGCGTCGAAGGTGACATCGTCGAACTCGACACCATCTTCCATTCGCCGCAGGGACAGCTGGTGCGCGGACAGGGATTCGGCCACCTCGGCGAACGATTCGCCGCCATCGGCAAGGATCTCCATTCCATGCTGGAAGCCGCATGAGCTATTCCCAATACAGTCTTCTCATCGGCGCGTGCTTCGGCGCCGGTCTCTTCCTCCTGTGGATGTCGCTGTGGCAGAGACAGTCGAAGCGAAGGGTGCAGCGACGATGGGTACGCGAACTCGACGACATGCTCACCGGGGCCGGCTTCCCACGACTGCACCCCAGCCACCTGGTTCTCATCTCCATTGCCGTCTTCATCGTCGTTGTCGTCGTCGCCACTGTACTCACCGGCTCATGGGCCATCGCCTTGTGCTTCGGGGCATTCGCCTCCTGGCTGCCGCACAGATTGCTCCAACATCGCGCCCGGAGCAAGCAGGTGATGCGCCGCGAGCTGTGGCCCGAGACCCTCGACCACCTCAATTCCGGTGTGCGTGCCGGCCTGTCCCTGCCTGAGGCCCTGAGTTCTCTGGCCCACCGTGGACCCGAACCGCTGCGTCCTCTGTTCGAGGTCTTCGCTGAGGAATACCGGGCCAGTGGTTCCTTCGCCATCGCCCTCGAACGCTTCCGACAAGTCAGCGCCGACCCTGTGGCCGACCGGATCGTCGTCGCACTCAGCGTGACCAGGCAGGTCGGCGGAAGCGACCTCGGCACGATGCTGCGAGCACTCGCCCAATTCGTCAGGGACGATGCCCGCACCCGCAATGAACTCTCCGCCCGCCAGCAGTGGACCGTCAACGGTGCCAGGCTGGCGGTGGCCGCTCCCTGGGTGGTGCTCGCCTTCCTCTCGACCCGACCAGAGACGGCGGTTGCCTACAACTCCCAGACCGGACTGCTCCTCCTGGCCGCCGGATTCGTGGTCTCACTGCTGGCGTATCAGGCGATGAAACGCATCGGCAGGCTCCCCCAGGAACCGCGCGTCATCGAAGGATCTTCACTGTCGTCGTCGTTCCACCGCCCGGTCGAGGGCAGTGAAGCCGCGTGAGCGCGCTGAGCGATCCGCTGACGATCCTTGCCCTCGGGGCCTTCAACGGGTTCGCACTCTGCGTCTTCGTCCTCTCCCTGCCTCCGCTGCGCCGGCCGACTCTGTCGTCTCGAATCGCCCCATACCTGCGTGATCAGGAGTCGCTGGTCGACATCTATGCGCCGCCGACACCGCGCACGGAAGGCTTGCTGGGGCTGCTCAAAACCGCCACGTTCGGCGCCACCATGTGGGTGACATCCCGGATCACCACCGACGCCACATTGAACCTGCGAATCAACCGTCTCGGCGGGGGTGCATCTCTGGAGCGTTTCCGGATCAATCAGATTCTGAGCATTCTGGCAGGCATGATCGCCGCCGGGTGCGTGGCCGGGCTGCTATCGGCACAACGCGGCTTCTCCCCTGTGGTCACAATCGTGCTCATCATCAGCGGCGGCATCGCCGGGCACATCGCCAATGACTGGCGCCTGAGCCAGGCCATTGCTCGTCACGAATCCCGAGTCCTGGCAGAGTTCCCCACCATCGCCGAACTCCTCGCGCTGTCCATCACCGCTGGTGAGGGAATCGTCGAAGCTCTCGAACGAGTCTGCCGCACCTGTTCAGGCGATTTGGTCGACGAACTGCGCGGCGCACTGGCCACAACCAGGACCGGAACGCCGCTTGTCGATGCGCTCGATTCGATGGCCACCAGGATCGCCATTCCCGAGATCGTGCAGTTCGTCGACGGACTGGCCGTGTCGATGACACGCGGAACTCCCTTGGCCGAAGTCCTTCGTGCTCAAGCCGCCGATGTGCGAGAGCAGTCGCGTCGTCGTCTGCTCGAACTGTCGGGAAAGAAGGAGATCGGCATGTTGGTTCCGGTGGTCGTCTTCGTACTTCCGGTGACCGTCATCTTCGCCGTCTTCCCCTCGCTCACGGTCCTTGATCTGAGCCCCTGACCTGCCACCCGATCATCAACCTGCCACCGATCACCCCGGAAGAAGGAGACACCATGTTCCACCATCTGATGAACCGATTCACCGTGTTCGTCATCGGCCTCTCAACCGATGCCCCCGATCGCCGAGGCGAGCGCCGAGAGGAGAGACCGGACCGCGGTGACGTTCCCGGTTGGGTCCTCATCACTTTGATGACGGCAGGGTTGGTCGTCGCGCTGTGGGCATTGGCCGGAGAAGCCTTCACCTCGATGTTCCAGGACGCGATGAACAAGGTTCGGGGCGCCGGGTGATCCATCGGAGGCGTGGTGTCGACGTGGACGCGGAGGCCGAGGACTACGATGTTGACCGCGAAGCCGGGGCCGACTCCGGTTCTGCGATCGCCGAGTTCGCGCTCATCGGGTCACTCCTGGCCCTCGTCTTAGCCGGGACTCTGCAGATCGGTCTGGTCATCCACGTCCGCAACACAGTCATCGATTCGGCCATCGCCGGTGCCCGCCAAGCCAGCCTCGCCGATCAGTCGAATGCCGACGGGAAACGTCTCGCCTCCGAACTCATCACCGTGTCCGTGGGCGAGCGCTATGCCCAGTCGATCACCGTCACCACAGCCCGGCACGGCCCAGACGATGTCGTCGAGGTTCGTGTCCGGACTCCGTTGCCCGTCCTCGGACTGTGGGGTCCCGCCGAGGTGTGGGATCTGAGCGGACGGTCGGTCGTTGAGGACGTCGATCGTGACTGAGTCTGATCTTGCTGTGCCCGAGGAGCACCGCGACTCGGTGTCGGAGGAGCGACCCGATCCAGTATCGAAGGAACGCCTCGATTCGGGTACGGCCGTCATCGAGTTCATCTTCGCGTCCATCGTTCTGCTCATCCCGGTCGTCTATCTCATGCTCGCCATCTCTCAGCTGCAGGCTGCCAGCTATGCGACCACGTCGACCGCGATCTCGGCCTCCCGGATCGCGGCCCGCGATGCCGACCCGTCCGAACGCCGAGCCCACCAGGTCGCCGACATGCATTTCACCGATTTCGGACTCACCGGGGTTCCCATCACTATTGACTACTCATGTTCTGGGCCCTGTGGACAAGCAGGCTCCCTCATCACCGCGCGGGTCGAGACGAAGGTGTCGCTGCCCGGGTTCCCGCTCCTCTTCGGCACCAAACATTCCCCACACATCACTCTTCGGGCCTCCCACACCGATGTCGTCGCCACGGCAGGTGGAGACTGAGATGCCGCGCAGACACCGGTCCCGCGTCGACGACGGGTCCATCACCCCATTGGCCATCGGCTTCGTCGTCATCGCCTTGCTCTTGGCCTTCCTCATCGCGGCGCTGACGGACCTGCATATGACTCGCCGCGAGCTGCAGAGCGTGGCGGACTCTGCAGCGCTGGCCGCCTCCGACTCATTCGAACCGGCTCCCGGCGGCGAACCTGGGCTCGTGTTCTCACCCCCTGCGGCGAAACGGGCCGCCAGCCGCTACATTGACGCCGTTCCCACGCCGCAGGGGCTGCACAATGTGGAGCTCAGCGCCGATGCGGACGGGCAGCATTCGGTTGTCATCCGCCTGCGCGCCGACTACACCCCTGCATTGCTGTCACGGTTCGTCCCCGATCTCATCGAACTCCAAGCCACCGCCTATGCTCGCGGTTCGCTGCGCATATCGTGATGGTCGCTCAACGACTCTGATGCGGACACCCCGGCGACTCTGCCGTATTCTCCTGTGGGCATTTCCCCCACTTGTGAGCGAAGAACCTGTGGGCACAGAACCGCCGTCCACAGGGAGATGAGGCGCACTTGGCCCGCCCGTTGAACCACGTGATCCTGAAACCATGAACACGCTCGGTCTGATTCATCGCATCGATGCCAACGCCAACATTCGCACCGATGTGATCGAAGCAGACTCTGAGCAGCCCGTCCTCGAGGTGCTTCGCTCCGTCATTGGTCCCGTCCTGACCTTGACTGACCTGCTCGCGGGCAACCGACTGCCCGCAGAATCCGACAACCCAGATGACTTGGTGAAGACCATGGCCTGGGGGCGGTGGCAGTCGCTGAACCCGGTCACCGTCCTCGGAACCTCGTCCCTCGATCGAGGATCCGGATCTGCCCTGGTCTCGGTGCTCGCCGGACCCGATTCGGGCTTTACGATCGGAATCGATCCCCGGACTCCCCTGCTCAGCCGCATCTCCCACCCCGAGAGCCTGACCATCGTCGACCCGTGTCTGTCCCGCCAACCGGCACGACTCGAGTTGGGGCCGGCCAGGGAGCAGACGTTCTCAGCTCTGGGCACCACTATCTTCTCGCCCATCTCCCCCACTATCTCCCATTCCCGCAGACCTCCCCCGGATACTAGCCGGACCCGAATGTTCGCCGGCTCTGGGCGTGAACCCACGCATGTGGCACCTGAGTCAGTTGATGACCCACGCCCAGCGAAGCCTCCCCAGTGGTGGGCATTCCTCATTCCCATCGCCATCGGAGGTGTGCTCGCAGTCGTCACCGGAATGTGGTGGTTCCTCCTCTTCAGCGTGTCCGCACCCATCTCCGGCTATGTCGCCTATGTCATGGAGAAGCGTCGATATGCACGCGACTGCGCCCAATGCGTCCTCGACAGGCGGGCGGCGCTCGAGACGGCTCGGCGCAGGCTGTCCACAGTGGTCGACGACCACAGGCGCCTCCTGCAGACCGGTTCGGGACTATGCCTCGGCTTCGGGGCTGCCCGCAGCCCCATCACGATCGCCGATGAACTCCGCGAGGGCACCGAACATCTCGATGGGACGGTCATCATCGACGAGGTGCCGCTTCGCATCGACCCCACCACCACCTCGGTGACGGTTACCGGCGATAGCGAACAGCTGCGTCGCATGGCTCTGTCCTGGCTGAGCGAGCCCACCTATGACTGGCTGCCGTGTCCCGATCTGCTTCGGCTGCCCGAGCTGCAGGGCAGCGGCTTCGACCACGGCGACGGCACCGAGTCGAGGATCGGCGTGGTCCTGTCCGAACAGGCCACGTCGGCGAGACTTCTGCTGCAAGCACCGTCTCCCATCGCATCGATCTCTCTGTCACTGGGCAGCCTGGCACAGGCACGCACCGACGATTCCTCGGCTGCAGATGGTCCAGCGCCGGGCAGAACCCTCGTTGCCTCCCTCATGCCACCTGGGCGGTTCCTCGCTCTCGGGCACCGGCAGGCGACGGACGGCAACGTCGAACGGCTGCCGAATCATGGCCTCGGCGATCTCTACGACGATGCACCGCAGGTCATTCGTCAGCGCTGGGCGCACACTGCACCTGGTCCCGTGCGGATTGGGCGCGGACGAGATGGGGACATCGCTCTCGACCTCTTCAACGACGGACCTCACGCGCTCGTGGCTGGAACGACAGGCAGCGGGAAGTCGATTCTGCTTCAGACCTGGCTGCTGGCAATGGCTCTGGAACACCCACCGTCGCGGCTGGTGTTCGTTCTCATCGATTTCAAGGGCGGTGCGACTTTCGCCCCGTTGGAGGAGCTGCCGCATACCGACAGCGTCCTCGACGACTTCGATTCCGCGGCTGCCTTCCGCGCATTGGTCTCCGTCCGTGCTGAGATCACCCGCCGCGAGCGGCTCCTGGCCGACCACGGGTGTTCCGATGTCCTCGAACTCGACGATCCTCCGTCGAGGTTGGTCGTCGTCATTGATGAGTTCCACGCCCTCATGGCGACCCACCCGAAGGCGGCAGATCTGCTGGAGCACCTGACAGCCCTGGGACGGTCGCTGGGAGTGCATCTCATCCTCGCGACTCAACGGCCGCTCGGCGTCGTCACCGGACAGATGAAGGCCAACATCAACATTCGGATGTGCCTGCGCGTGCGAGAGGATGCGGACTCCTTCGACGTCATCGGCGTCAACGACGCTGCCCTTCTGCCACCGGACACCCCAGGCGCAGCATGCCTCGATACGGGTTCGTCGATCGTGGAGTTTCGGGTCGCCGTTCCCACCTCCGCTTCCTCTGCTGCCGGTGTTCGTCAGCGGCCCCGACTCCGCCCGTGGGAACCCGGCCGAGGCCTTCCCACCCAGCACAGCGTCAACGGCATCCATATCGGCAACCTTGAGCAGGCATATCGTAAGTCACCTGCCGAGACACAGCCATCGCCTCAACGGCATCGTTCGGTCGTCCTGCCGCCCCTGCCCGATGCTGAGGATATCCCTGTGCTGCTCTCAGCGTGGACCGATGGGTCCGGCTCAACTGAGAGCGATCCAGAGGTGAATGGGACAGGGTCCGAGACAGTGACTGGAACGGTAACCGGAATCGTTGACATTCCCAGTCACCAGAAGCAGAGCGCCTGGTCATACTCCCCTGCCGTTGATGGTTCGACCATCGTCGTCGGCACCGACGCGGACGTCGTCTCAACAGTGCTGAGGCGCATGGCAGCCAGTGCCGCCCTGACTCACCGGGTCGTGGCTTTGGGGCGCATCGCGAAGTCCTTGGACTGGGCCGAGATCGCCTGTGGGATGGACACCGGTTGGCGCTTTCACGCGATCCTCGACCATCTGCACCGAGGCTCTGCCGACGAACGCGTGCCGGCAACGATCGTGGTGTGCAGCAATTGGAACGAGTTCATCGACTCTCTGGACCATCAGATGGCTGCCGAGACGGAGCGTCTGCTCAAACATGGCTCCGGGTTGGGGCTGACGTTTCTGCTGGGCGGGTGCCGAACGTCGACGAGCACGAGCGCCGCTTTCACCTCTCAGGTGATCTTCCCACCCAGTGCAGGAGGTGATGGGCTCAGCGTCGGACTGTCCAGGCAGCGATTCGTCGGGACGTGGCCGGAATACAGGGCAGTCCTCGTCGGTCCCAGCGCGCACGAAGCAGGTGGTGACGGCGCCGATGTGCAGTTGGTGCCGGACCTCGCAGCTGTAGGCGACGACATATGTGGCAGCGTCGAACCCCGTTGGCGTGGACTCACGGCAGCACCGGAGCACGCAACTGCGCCACTGGATCCGACGGGGACCTGGATTCCGCTCGGACTCGACCCCTTCGGGAAACTCGTCGCGTGGGACCCAGCGCGTGACGGAGAGGTTCTCAGCGTCCGCGGATCACCGCAGAGCGGAAAGAGCGAGACCGCAGCCATGCTCCAGGAGACGTGCTCTGACGCAGCAGCGGCCAACATCCAGTTGCTCACGGTCCATGACGATGCGCATTTGGAAGCCAACCCGGACGCCTTCGATCTCCTCGACGGCGGACTGCATGTGGTCACGATGCCGGTGCGGTTCACCCCCGGCTACGGTTCCCCGTTGGCCAAGGCACAAGGACTGGGGCCGACGCTGATCATCGGCGTCCACAGTCGGCAGGACCTCAGCAATCTGGGCCTGCTCAGACTGCCACCACTCGACGGAGATCCCGGGACCGCGTGGTACGTCACCGAAGGCAGGGCGCAGGCCGTGAGGCTCTTCTCAGCGGAGGGATCCGCCGATGTCACGGTGAGGTCTGCCTGACCGATCGCGTTTCGAGCTGACGATCAGTCAGTACTCTCGTTGTGCCTGCCCGCGGCCAGTGGCTCGGTGTGGTCGATGAGCTGGTAGGGTCGGCGCCCCTCACCCCGAACGAAGGCGAAGTAGCACAGCCACAGCGCCCCGACCCAGAGCAGACCTACCCACAGCGCCGGACGGGAATCGGGCACGATTCCGACCATGACGATGACGAAGAGGATGAATGCCACCGTCGCCCAGGACCCCACAGGCCACAGCGGCATCGGGAACTCACTGCGCAGTCGGTTCTCCTGCACCAGCACCCGCTTCATCCGAAGATGAGCTGCGAGGATGACCAGCCACACCAGCACCGTGGCGAACGTCGCCAATGCGCCGAGCAGGAACAGGGCCTGGTCGGGGTAGAGGTAGTTGAGGAGCACGCCGACCAGCAGGGCCGCAATCATCGTGATCACAGTCATCACCGGCACTCCGTTGCGGGTGGTGTGGGCGAAGGAACGCGGTGCCTGTCCCTGTTCCGCCAGACCATGGAGCATCCGACCGGCCCCGAAGATATCGGCATTGATGGCCGAGAGTGCGGCTGTGATGAGCACAACCTGGAGGATGGCGGCTGCTGCGTTGAAACCGACGGAGTCGAAGATCGCGACGAAGGGGCTGATCTCCGAGGTGATTTGGTTCCAGGGCAGGATGCACATGATCACGCCGAGGGTGAGCACGTAGAAGAGCAGGATGCGCACCGGCACCGTGTTGATGGCGGCCGGCAGCACCTTCTTCGGGTTCTGCGCCTCGCCGGCGGTGACTCCGATGATCTCGATGCCGCCGAATGCGAACATCACGATCGTGAATGATGACAGGAACCCCCAAAGTCCGTGCGGGAACGCTCCCCCGTGGTCGAACAATGCACGCGGGCCCATCTGATCGTGGTCGGCGATGCCGAAGCCGAAGATGATGATGGCCACGCCGGCCGCAATGAGGGCGATGATCGCGACGATTTTGATGAGCGCGAACCAGAATTCCAGCTCACCGAAGACCTTGACACCGATCATGTTGATTGCGGCGATGAAGAGCACGACGGCCAGCACCCAGATCCAGCGCGGTACTCCAGGGAACCAGAAGCCCATGTACACGCCGACGGCGGTGGCGTCGAAGACGGCGACAAGAATCATCTCGAAGACGAAGGTCCAGCCGACGAGGAAACCGGCGAATGGATGGAGATAGTGCGATGCGAACTGGCCGAAGGATCCCGAGACGGGATGACGGACCAGCATTTCGCCCAGCGCACGCATCACCATGAAGACGGCGGCACCGCCGATGATGTAGGCCAGCAGCACGGACGGACCTGCGGCTTGGATCGACTCCGAGGACCCCATGAACAACCCCGTGCCGATGGCCGAGCCCAAGGCCATGAAGCGGATGTGCCGGGCGGTCAGTCCCCTGCGCAGGCCCACATTCTCTGTGTGATTGTCATGGGAGATCGCCTCGCTGCTCCCACTGTCAGCCGAAGACACAGGTGTCCTACTTTCTCTCAAATTCTCCCGCCAAGCCTGGCCCAGTCATTGTGAACCCTCGGGGCAACGTCGGCTCAGTGAGCGTCGGCGGGCGGTCCCGTGAGAGTTTCGTAGCGGTAGAGTTCCGTGGCCTGGCCGGCTTCGGCGAGTCGATCGGCGAGCGCGGAGACCACCGGCATGCCGCTCGTGACCTCCAGGACGACGTCGGCATCGACGGAGAGGCGGGCAAGGAGAAGCTCGGCGTCGGCGATCGCGGCCCTGAACAGGTCACTTGAGGTGTCGGCGGCCTCCTCGCGGGTTTCGAACATCGACCCGATGATGAGTTCGGTCGGTGCTTCCTCATCATCATCAGGGGCCGGCATTGCATCGGTGATCTCGACGCCTGACTGATCTGCTTCCCGTGCGTAGGAGACGGCGAAGGCGCTGAGGCCTGAGTCTTCGGCGGCACCGGCTTCACCGTTGAGCAGAGCGGCACCGTGGGCACCCGCTGCTTCGGAGAGGAACGCATTGTTGACCTGACCGATCGTCAGTGGACCGACGGCGTCGTCCTTGTTCACGGCCGTGTACCAGGTGAGGAAGGCCTTCGTGAGTTTGACCGATCCGGTGGCCACGATCTCGAGGTCCTCGGCGCGTCCGCCACCGCTGGGCGGTAGTGCACCGGCGGCGACCTTGATCACCCGTGTCGTCGTCAACGGTGTGAAGCCCAGTGCCTTGGCGAAGCCTTCACCCGAGCTGCCGGCTTCCACTCGTGCACGCAGGTCAAGGCCCTCCAAGGCGGTCCCCGCAGTTTCAGCGCAGGCGGCTTCGAAGAGTTCCCGACCCTGACCGTGGCCCTGTTCCTCGCCCGCGACCTCGACATTGACCCACGCCCGGTAGGGGTGAAGGGGGGATTCGGCGATCGCTGCGGCACCAACGGGAACCTCAGGGACCACCTCGGCGATGACAGATCGCAGCAAGGGGGAATCCGAGGAGGGACGGAACAGGGACCTGGCCATGTGGGCGGCCGGTGTCGCAGCGTCGGCGAGCACCTCGTTCAACCGCAGGTCGTCACCATCGGTCAGGTCTCTGATCGGCATTGTGTGCGCTCCTTGAACGGGTCGAGAACTTGATAATCTTGGCGTCATGACTGACTTAAGCGATCCTACCGCCGCCGCCCGCGCCGCGGCCACGACCATCAACTCCAAAGCCGGCATCGAGGCCCATGACATTGCTCTCGTTCTCGGCTCGGGGTGGGGCGGAGCAGCGGAGCTCCTCGGCGAGACGATCAGCGAAATCTCGGCCGCGGACGTCCCCGGCTTCCACGCACCCGCCGTCGAAGGCCACGGCGCCACCCTGCGCACGATTCGGATCGAGGCCAGCGGCAAGCACGCTCTCGTCCTCGGTTCCCGCACCCACTACTACGAAGGCAAGGGCGTGCGCGCCGTCGCCCACGGAGTCCGCACCGCCGCTGCCGCCGGATGCGAGAGCCTCGTACTCACCAACGGCTGCGGTGGCCTCAACCGCAATTGGGCTGCCGGCACCCCGGTCCTCATCTCCGACCACCTCAACCTCACCGGCACCTCCCCCATCGAAGGTGCGAACTTCGTCGACCTCACCGACCTGTACTCCCCACGCATGCGTGCCATCGCCAAGGAGATCGACCCCAGCCTCGACGAAGGCGTCTACGCACAGTTCCGCGGGCCCCACTACGAAACTCCCGCCGAGGTGCGCATGGCCGGGGTCCTCGGCGCGGACCTCGTTGGAATGTCCACTTCGTTGGAGGCCATCGCCGCACGTCAGGCCGGTCTGGAACTCATGGGCATCTCTCTGGTGACGAACCTGGCAGCCGGCATCCAGGAGACCCCGCTCTCCCATGCCGAGGTCATCGAGGCCGGCGTCGCCGCCGCCCCGCGGATCTCGCGGCTGCTCGCCGACATCGTGTCGAAGCTCTGAGCGACGTCTGCCGCGCTGAGTGAACCGACCAGCACTCCCCCGACCTGACAGCACACCTGTCTCCACCCGCATTCCCCTCACCGACCGCACTGGACTAGGACAGACATGACTGAAGTAGCCGATCGCTTCACCAACGGCTTCGACGCCGACATCGTCGAGGCGTGGATTGCTGATGACCCCGATCAGAAGACAGCGAACACGTTGAAAAGCATCCTTGGTGCGGCGAAGGCCGGTGATGCGGCGGCGATAGCCGACCTCGAGGATCGTTTCGCAGGACCCCTGGCCTTCGGCACCGCAGGCCTGCGTGGAGAGATCGCGGCCGGACCCAACCGGATGAATCGTGCTGTCGTCATCCGGGCCGCAGCAGGTCTCTCCCGTTTCCTTCTGAACGCGGTGGGCGAGGGTTTCACTGTCGTCATCGGCTGCGATGCCCGCTACATGTCCTCAGACTTCGTGACCGACACAGCCGCCGTCGTCACGGCCGCCGGCGGAACGGCCATCCAGCTGCCCGATCAGCTGCCGACACCGCTGCTGGCGTTCGCGTTGTCTCATCTGCAGGCCGACGCCGGAGTCATGGTCACTGCCAGTCACAACCCGCCCGCGGACAACGGCTACAAGGTCTACCTCGGTCAGCGTCCGCTGCTCGCGATCGAGTCCGACGCCGGTGCTGCCGAGGCAGGTGCCGGCGCGCAGATCGTCAGTCCCGCCGATGCTCTCATCGCCGAGCAGATCGCTGCCGTCGAATCTGTGGCCTCGGTGCCTCGTGCCGAATCCGGGTGGGAACATCTCGATGAGACGATTGTCGAGACCTACCTGGCTCGCATCGGTGCCCTGGGTGTGCATTCGAGCGCCGACCTGACCATCGTGCACACCTCCTTGCACGGTGTCGGAGCCTCCGTCGCTGAGGCGGTCCTGGCCCGCACTGGGTTCACGAACGTGCATCCTGTGCCCTCGCAACAGGCACCCGACCCGGACTTCCCGACGGTCACGTTCCCGAACCCCGAAGAGGCTGGCGCCCTGGATGAGTCATATTCCTTGGCCAGGGAGGTCGGCGCTGAGCTCATCATCGCCAACGACCCGGATGCCGACAGGTTCTCGGCCGCCATCCCGGATACCTCGTTGGCAACCGGTTTCCGGCAGCTCTCCGGCGACGAGGTTGGTCTCCTCCTCGGTGAGGACATCGCGACTCGCCTGACCCAGGGCACTCATCATTCGAAGCAGCAGGTGGCCGATGACTCTGCAGGAGTGGGCGACGCTGCCGATGTTTCCTCTCCGGTGTTCGCGAACTCGATCGTCTCCTCCCGGGGTCTGGCTGCCGCCGCCGAAAGTCATGGATTCACCGCGACCAACACCCTCACGGGTTTCAAGTGGATCTCCCGTGTCCCCGATCTGGTCTTCGGCTACGAGGAGGCCTTGGGCTACTGCGTCGACCCGGGTGCGGTCAGGGATAAGGATGGAATCTCTGCTGCCGTGACCTTTGCGGCCCTGGTCTCACGCCTCAAAGAGGCGGGTTCGAGCATCGATGCCGAACTCGATCGGATCCGCAGCCGCGACGGATACTTCGCAACGGCTCCGCTGAGCTTCCGCCTCGACGACGTCACCCTCATCGCAGCAGCCATGTCGAAGCTGCGGGAGAACCCGCCGGCGACGTTGGCCGGCTCCCCAGTCACCGAGGTTCATGATCTGTCGCAGGGTTATGACGGTCTGCCTCCCACCGATGGCATTCTGCTGCTCTCCGCGGCGAACTCACGCGTGATCGTCCGTCCTTCGGGTACCGAACCGAAGCTCAAATGCTATCTCGAGGTCGTCGCGGATCCTGAAGGACTTGCAGCCGCTGCCGCCGCCGATCAGCGCGCGGTCGCTGCTGCAGGGCTGAGGGTCACGACCGCCTCGGCGAGTGCGGCACTCCAGCCTGCGCTCAAGGAGCGGCTGACAAGCATCAGCACCGAACTCAAGACCTTCTTCGGGCTCTGATCCATGACTGACCACGATTTTCCGGCCGATCCGGAGATCGAAAGTATCCTGGCAGAGCGCCTCGGCGGCCTGGGTGCGAAGTCAACGGTCTTCGGTGCGGGAGGCTACGGTGCCAAGTGGTCCGCCAAGCGGCTGAAGACGGAGACTGCCCAGGAGGTGATCGAGGTTGCGCCGGCTGAACAGCGTCGTATTCTCGCTGAATTGGCAGCTGGCACCTCCAGCGCAGCGTGGTCCTTCGACCGACTCGATTCGCGCGACGATGCGGTGGTGACGCTTCGCGGCGTCGTCGGCTCAGGAGTCGGATCATTGAACCCGGCCTATGTGATCATCATCGTCGACGTCCTGACTTCGACGATCGGCATCGCCGCTCACGCCAAAGAAGGTCTGATCAAACAGCGAACAGCGCAGAAGGCCGTGGCCAAGGTACGCTCGTCGCTCGGGTTGCAACGAGATCAGCGCTGACGTCGATCAGCGCCAAGCTCAAGGACTTCTTTGAGCTCTGAGGATCTCGATGAACCGATCGGGTATCTCACCGTGCACATTGTGGCCCGACTCGACCCGGATCAGTTCGATGTTCTCATTCAGTGAGGTGATCTGCTGAGCGTCGACATCGTCGATGGCACCCTGCAGAATCCCGTCCGAACCGTACTCCCAGTCCGCATGGATCAGAGTGGTTGGTGCCGTGATACTGCGCAGCGTGTCCTCATGATCGAAGCCTTCATCCCAACTTCCGGTGAAGAAGGCGTCACCGAAACGCGGGTCGTATGTCAGCAATGATCGCTGCATGTCGTTCCAGCCGGAGGGCATGAAGAACATGGTGATCGGATGGTTCGGATGCTTCGCGTGCTGCCTCAGTCCCGAGCGGATGATTCGCTTTCTGCCCTCGCCGAAGAAGGTCCAGAGCCGTTGGTGGGCAAAACTGTAGGCAGCCCAGTCTGTCTCTTCGGACTCAAGGAAGTCATGGCAGGTCGTCGCCAGGTCGACCCAGTTCCACGTCTGCTTCGCTCGTGGCAGCAGAGTGGTGAAGAGAGGCGGATCCTCCAACACCACGGCGCTGATGAGGTCGGGGCGATGACCCGCCAGCCAGGCCGCAAGCTGGCCTCCCGAGGAATGTCCAGAGACCACGACGGGTTGGCCGATCACTGACTCAATGAAGGTGGCGAGGTCATGTCCGATGGCCGTTGCAGAATACTTCTCCGGGGCTCGCGCGGAATCTCCATGCCCATGGACATCAACAGCGAAGACACTGAAATCGTGGACGAGAGCCGGCAGAACGGGGGCGTAGCTGCGCCAGTCGACTCCCTGACCGTGGATCAACAACAGCGGCGGCCCGGTACTCTTCGGCCCCGAGGCGTAGTTCAGTCGCGTCCCGTTGACGTCAACAGAGTTCTCGCGGAATCCTGCCGCCCGAGTTCGCCGTTGAGCCAGGACATGGGCTTTCAGGTTTCTGATCGCCCACATGCCGACGGTGGCTCCGGCGACCGCGAACACCCCGGCGACAGCAGCCGCCCCGTATCCTATTCTGCGTTTGACGACGCTGCTTGTCTGCATCAACTCACCACTTCGGTCTGATGTGCTGTTGGAATCGTGGAGCCAGTGCTGCTGGGGCGTTCCCCTGCAAGTCTCAGTCGCTGAGCCCGTCGAGAATGACCTTCGATCCCGACAGTCCGAGACGCGAGGCTCCTGCAGCGATCATCTCTTCTGCAGCGTCGACGGTGCGGATTCCGCCTGAGGCTTTGACGCCGAGGCGGTCGCCCACGGTTTCGCGCATCAGTGAGACCGCGTGCGCACTGGCTCCGCCTGCGGGATGGAAGCCTGTGGAGGTCTTGACGAAGCCTGCCCCTGCAGCCTCGGCGCGGCGACTGGCTTCGACGATCTGGTCGTCGCTGAGCGCTGCGGATTCGATGATGACCTTGACCAGGGCGCTGCCGCTGGCGTCGACGACTCCGCGGATATCGGCCTCCAGCGCGTCGAAGTCACCAGCAATGGCCTGACCGATGTTGATGACCATATCGACTTCGTCGGCACCATCGGAGACGGCCTGGGCAGCCTCGGCGGCCTTGATCTCAGGCTTGACCTGACCGCTGGGGAAACCGACGACCGTGGCGACTACCAGCTCGCCGGGATCGGTGACGGGAAGCATCGACGGGGACACGCAGATCGCGAGCACACCCAGTTCCTTCGCCTCGGTTACGAGTGCCTCCACATCGGCAGGGGTGGCTTCGGGCTTGAGCAGTGTGTGGTCGATGATCGCTGCGACTTCGGCTCTGCTGGTCATGGTTGTCCTCCAAGGTCGATGGTGCTGTGTGAGTTTGGGCTGCGTGAGTTGGTACTGCGGTGATGCAATGCGCGTGACGGCGACTCAGGTGATCTTCTCGAGCACGATCGTCTCGGAGACCGCGCTGAGGTCGCCTCCGATCTCGACAGCACCCTCGAGGGATTCGATCGAGCGGGCGAAGCGCTCGGGTGTGGCCGTGTGCAGGGTCATCAGCGGCTGGCCTTCGGCAACGGTGTCGCCGGGCTTGGCATGGAGTTCGATGCCGGCCACGTCCTGGACCGGGTCCTCCTTACGCGCCCGTCCGGCACCGAGGCGCCAGGAGGCGACTCCCACGGACAGAGCATCGAGCCGACTGAGGATGCCGGAGGCGGGAGCAGTGATGACTTCGGTGTTCTCGGCGACGGGCAGCGCGGCTTCGGGGTCACCGTTCTGGGACCGGATCATCTTCTTCCACACGTCCATGGCCCGACCGTCACCCAGGGCCGCACGCACATCGATGTCGGTCTTGCCTGCCAGACGCAGCATCTCCTCGGCCAGCGCCACGGTCAGGTCAACGACGTCGGAGGGGCCGCCGCCGGCGAGGACCTCGACGGACTCACGGACCTCGAGTGCGTTGCCGACTGTGAGCCCCAGCGGGGTGGACATGTCGGTCAGCAGCGCCGAGGTCTTGACCCCGGCCGACTGGCCCAGGTCGACCATGGTCCGCGCCAGCTTCTGCGCCTTGGGCAGGTCCTTCATGAAGGCCCCGGATCCCACCTTGACGTCGAGGACGAGACCCTGGGTGCCCTCCGCGATCTTCTTCGACATGATCGATGAGGCGATGAGCGGAATGCAGTCGACCGTCGAGGTGGTGTCGCGCAGTGCGTAGAGCTTCTTGTCCGCAGGAGCTAAGCCGGAGCCTGCGGCGCAGATGACCGCACCGAGGTCCTCGAGCTGGTCGAGGATGGCCTCATTGCTCAGACCCGCCTGCCAGCCGGGAATGGACTCGAGCTTGTCCAGTGTTCCCCCGGTATGGCCGAGGCCGCGACCCGAGAGCTGTGGGACGGCGACGTCGAAGACGGCGACGAGTGGGGCCAGAGGCAGGGTGATCTTGTCCCCGACTCCGCCTGTCGAATGCTTGTCCGAGGTCGGGCGTGACAGGGCTGAGAAGTCCATCCGCTCGCCCGAGGCGATCATCGCCTGCGTCCAGTCCGCGATCTCGCGAGGTTCCATGTCGTTGATGAAGATCGCCATGGCCAGTGCGGCCATCTGCTCATCGGCGACGACACCGCGAGTGTAGGCATCGATCACCCATTCGATCTGTTCTCTGCTCAGGGTGCGGCCATCGCGTTTGGCGGCGATGACGTCGACGGCATCGAATGCCTCTACGCTCACAGTGTCAGTCCTTCACTCTCGGGGTGGTCCGGTTCGCAGCATGCAGTCGTGCTCGGGAAGTGACCGCTGTGGCGGTCACCGGTGGTCACCATTGATCGCCGAGGTGGCGCTGGGCCGGCGGGGCCACCTCGGCGATATCGGGGTCAGTGCTTGGCGGAGCCGGTGCCCTGCGCATCGGGATTCAGATGGTCTGGGCCGAATGCTTCGGGCAGCACCGCCGACATGGGTGCTCTGCCGCTGGGCATGTTGAGCACCATCTCGGTGCCGCCGTGTTCGAACAGGAGTTGGCGGCAGCGTCCGCATGGGGCCAGGGTCGCCCCCGCTCCGTCGACGCAGTCGAATGCCACGATTCGGCCGCCGCCGGACATGAACAGGTCGGAGACGAGTGAGCATTCGGCGCACAGCGTCACCCCGAACGAGGCATTCTCGATATTCGCGCCGCTGACGATGCGGCCGTCATCGACGAGGGCGGCCGCACCCACGGGGTAGGACGAATACGGGACGTAGGCGAAACGCATCGCCCGCATCGCCTCATCGCGCAGCAGCGACCAGGTGTCCTCGCTCAGGTCGGCGACCGAGGCGGGTGTGGGTTCCACGCTCCACACGTGTTCAGAGGCTTCGACATCTGCAGAAGTCATAGGGGGATACCTCTCTCTTGGGGTTGGATTATTTCACGTACGGCACGCCTTCGGCCGCCGGTGGGCGGACCCGGCCGACGAAACCGGCGACGGCGAGAACCGTGACGATATAGGGAAGCATGAGCAGCAGCTCGTTGGCTACCGGTGTTCCGATGGACTGCAGGGTGTTGCCCAGGCTCTTGGAGAAACCGAACAGCAGGGCGGCCAGCAGAGCGCCCTTCGGGTTCCATTTGCCCAGGATCATCGCGGCCAGCGCAATGTATCCCTGGCCGGCCGACATCTCCTTACCGAAGGCCAGGCCCGATCCGACGGTGAAGAAGGCACCGCCGAGTCCTGCGATGGCACCGGCCATGAGGGTGTTGCGTACGCGGGTGAAGTTGACCTTGATGCCCACGGTGTCGGCTGCCTTCGGGTGCTCACCCACGGCCCGCATCCGCAGGCCCCACTTCGAGCGGAACACGAAGATCTGGAGGGCGATGACGACGACGTACATGATGTAGACGAGGATGTTCTGGTCAAAGAGCACCCGCCCCAGGACGGGGATGTCTGAGAGCAGCGGGACCGGCAGGTTGGGCAGCTGCTGCCGCGCGTTCCACAGACCGGGGTTCTCCGACAGCACCGTCGAGTAGAGGAAGCTGGTCACACCGACGACGAGCACGTTGAGGACGACGCCGATGATGATCTGGTTGACCCAGTACTTCACTGCGAAGAATGTCAGGACAACGGCCACGAGAGCACCGGCGATCGGTGCCGCCAGGAGTCCCGCGTAGGGGTTCTTGGCCACTGATGCGACGACCGCGGCGAGGAAGGCACCCGCCAGGAGCTGACCTTCGATGGCGATGTTGATGATGCCGGAGCGTTCACCGACGAGACCGCACATGGCGCCGAAGATCAGCGGCACCGACAGTGCCAGGGCACCGGCCAGCAGCGTCGTCAGCGGGATCACTCCGCCGCTGCCGCCACCGGCCCACGCGAGGAAGGACACGACGAAGAGGATGCCGAAGACCATCGGGAACCACGAGTCGAGGGCGACTCGCTTCGTCGCGAAGTAGATCGAGGCTGCGGCCATCACGACGAGGATCAGTGACAGCACGAGTCCGGCGACGGTTGAGGAGACGACCACATCGGGGATCGCGAACAGGTCTCCGCTCGTAGCGATTCTGAACGTCGTCTCTCCGTCTCGGCCGATGATGCCGAAGAAGACGAGGGACACGACGGCCAGGATCGTATAGACGATCGGGAACTTCCACGAGATCGGGGTCAGTGACTTGGACTGGGACGCGGGCTGTGCCGCAACGGTCTGAGCAGTCATGTCAGGCCTCCTTCCGCTTGAGCACCGGTGTGGGCAACCGGAAGATCGACCTCACCAGCGGTGGGGCCGCAATGAGCAGAACAATGACGGACTGGACGACCAGAACGATGTCGATGGGCGTACCGGTCTGTGACTGCATGAGATAGCCGCCGGCCTTGAATGCGCCGAAGAGCAGTCCGGCCATGAAGGTGCCCCAGGGTTTCGATCGGCCCAGCAGAGCCACCGTGATGGCGTCGAAGCCGATGGATCCGCTGATGCCGCCGGTCAGTTTGCCCTCTGTGCCAAGCACTTGGGCGGCTCCGCCGAGACCGGCCAGAGCACCGGCGACGACCATGACGAGGATCGTCACCTTCGACACGGAGATGCCGGCGGTGCGGGCCGCGTGCGGGTTGGCGCCGACGGCCTTGAATTCGAACCCGATCGTTGACCGTTCGAGCAGCCACCATACGAAGATCGTCGCCAGGATGGCCAGAATGAACCCGAAGTGCAGCCGGAACGGCGGCGGCAACATGAGGAACATCTCCGAGGTGTCGTCGATCGCTCGGGACTGCGGGTTCGCCGAGGTGGTGTGCGTGAACCAGCTCTGCTTGAGCAGGTAGCCCAGCAGATAGCCCGCGATGGAGTTGAGCATGATCGTCACGATCACCTCGTTGGCTCCGGTACGTGCCTTGAGCACACCGGCGATGCCTGCCCAGATTGCTCCGCCGATGATGCCGCCGATGGCTGCGATGAGCATGTGCACGATGGGCGGGAGGTGGAGGGCGTAGCCGAGGAATCCGGCGATGGTGGCGCCGAGGATGACCTGGCCCTGACCGCCGATGTTGAATAGACCGCAGCGGAAGGCCATGGCGATGCCGAGTCCGGTGAGGATGAGCGGGGTTCCGCTGACCAGGGATTCGGTCAGGGGGCGAATAGCGCGTTCGGGAGTGCGGGCGTTCCAGTCGAAGATCGATCCGCGAAACAGCGCCGAATAGGCTTCGCCGACGGTGGAGAACAGGGTGGAGAAGAAGGCTCCTGGCGCGCCGAGGAAGTTCTGTGCCGCTGCGACGACTTCGGCGTTGGACACGGCGATGAGCACACCGCCGAGGAGGAGGGCGACCACGATGGACAGCACCGAGACCAACCATGACCCGGACAGGATCTCCTGCAGCAGGTTCTGTTCCTTGCCCGGCTCTGCCTCGGCGGTCGGTGGTGGTGCCGGCGATGGCGCTGCCGGTGATATGTCAGTCGTCATTTGTTCTCCTCCGCCGAGGTGGTGGCCGAGTTCTCGTCAGTTGCCGCGGTGGCGGCAGGGTCGTCAGCCGCCGAGGTGGTGGCCGAATCGTTCTCTGGTGTCGCGGTGGCGGCAAATGCTTCGTCGGCCGGGACTCCGGCCATCATCAGGCCCAGGGCCTCGCGGGAGGTGTTCGCGCCGACGATTCCGACGATGCGACCCGAATACATGACGGCGATCCGATCGGCGAGACCATAGACCTCGTCGAGTTCGGTCGAGACGATGAGGCACGGGGTGCCGGCATCGCGTTCTGCGATGACACGTTTGTGGACGAACTCGATCGAACCGACGTCGAGGCCGCGGGTGGGTTGGCTGGCGATGAACAGGCGCAGCTCGCGGCCGAGTTCGCGGGAGAGCACGACCTTCTGCTGGTTGCCTCCGGAGAGCGTGGCGATCGGGTCGACGACGCTGCCGAGACGGATGTCGAATTCCTCGACCTTCTGCTTCGCGGCTTCCGTGATGACCGAGGTTTTGAGGTTGAGCCCCTTCGCGTACGGCGGACGGTCGTAGACGTCGAGGATCATGTTCTCGCGGATCGCGAACTCGGCGATGATTCCATCGGTCGAACGATCCTCGGGAACGAAGCCGATACCCGCGCCGAGGCGGTCCTTCACCGATTGCCCGACCAGGTTCTTCCCGTCGAGAGTCACCGTGCCCAGACGCGGTTCGCTCAGGCCGATGATGGTTTCGGCCAGCTCTGTCTGTCCGTTGCCCTGGACACCGGCGACTGCGAGGATCTCGCCGCGGCGGACGTCGAAGCTGACGTCGTCGACGACGACATTGTCTGCCTTGTCGACGACGGTGAGGTTGCGGACCTGGAAGGTCGCGTCACCGGGATCGGCTGCGTCCTTCTCTGTCGTCAGCGACACGGCACGGCCGACCATCTGGCTGGCCAGCTCCGCCTCGGTGGATTCTGGGGAGGCAACGCCTGTGATCTTGCCGCGGCGGATGACCGTAATGGAGTCGGCGATCGCGCGGACCTCACGGAGTTTGTGGGTGATGAAGACGATCGAGGTGCCCTGCTCCTTGAGCTGGCGCATGATCGAGATCAGCTCGTCGGTCTCCTGCGGGGTGAGCACCGCAGTGGGCTCGTCGAGGATGAGGATCTTCGCGTCCCGAGACAGAGCCTTGATGATCTCGACTCGCTGCTGGGCACCGACGGGGAGATCTTCGATGAGAGCATCAGGGTCGATGTTGAAGTTGAAGCGAGAGGAGATCTCGGTGACCTTCTTGCGCGCTTCGGCGAGGTCGATGAGTCCCAGGGACTTCGTCGGCTCATAGCCCAACGCCACGGATTCGGCGACGGTGAACACGGGCACGAGCATGAAATGCTGGTGGACCATGCCGATACCGGCGGCCACTGCGTCCCCCGGCCCGGCGAAGGTCACAGGCTTGTCGTCGAGGAGGATCTCTCCCCCGTCGGCGTCGTAGAGTCCGTAGAGGACGTTCATCATGGTGGATTTTCCAGCGCCGTTCTCACCCAACAGAGCATGGATCTCGCCCGGTTCGATGGTGAGATCGATGTGGTCGTTGGCCACGAACGATCCGAACACCTTGGTCATCCCGCGAAGCTCGAGTTTCACTGCTTCCGGTACTCCTCACAAATTCGAAAACTGCAGGGCCGAGAATTCTCGACCCTGCAGTTTAACCTGTTCGCTTATTTCGGCGAGTTCTCGGAATCCACGGTCAGAGAACCGTCGATGATCTGCTTCTTGAGCGTCTCGACGTCCTTCTTCACGTCTTCGGGGACCTTGTCGTCGAAGTCGTGGTAAGGAGCAAGTCCGACGCCTTCATTTTCGAGAGTGCCGACGTAGGGCTCAGAGCTGAAGTTGTCCTTCTGTGCCTCAGACACGGTGTCCTCGACAGCGTTCGCGATCTGCTTGACCACCGAGGTGAGGATGATGTCACCGTATTCGGTGGACTCGTAGCCGTCGGAGTCGACCCAGACCAGTTTGACGTCCTTGGCTTCCTTCGCAGCCGCTGCGGCGCCGAGGCCCACAGGTCCGGCGACGGGCATGATGACGTCGGCGCCCTGGGAGATCAGCTGCTTAGTCAGAGCCTGACCCTGTCCCTGGTTCTCGAAGTCACCGGAGAAGGAGCCGTCCTGCTTCTTCTTGTTCCAGCCGAGGAGTTTGACGTCCTTCTTGTTGTCTTCGTTGAACTTCTCCACACCGTCGGCGAAACCGTCCATGAACACGGTCACGGAAGGAATCTGGATTCCTCCGAAGGTGCCGACCTTTCCGGACTCGGAGGATGCGGCGGCAACATAACCAGCGAGGTAGGCGGCCTCTGCGGTGTTGAAGACGAGTGGCTTCGCGTTGTCGATGGTGACTGGCTTGCCGTCAGCATCGGAGAACGTCGAGTCGATGAGGGCGAAGTTGAGGTCGGGGTTGGCCTCGGCGGCTTCCTGGATCGAGTCTTCGAGGAGGAACCCGACGCCGAAGGTCAGATTGCAGCCCTGCTGGACCATGTTGTCGACGTTGGGTCCGAAGTCGGCGTCGCCCTGCGACTCGGCCAGCTTCTCCTGTATGCCGAGGTTGTCCACCGCTGCCTGCAGGCCCTCACGTCCGGACTGGTTGAATGACTGGTCATCCCAGCCGCCGGAGTCCGAGACCATGCAGCCGAGGAAGTCCTCGGCATTGGTCTCGCCGCCGCTTCCTGATCCACAGGCGGAGAGCACGAGGGCAGATGCGGCGGCAATCGACACCGCAGATACGAGCTTCTTCACGTTTACTCTTTTCTCAAGTTACTCAGGACCAGCCCTGGCGTCGATCGAGGCACAGAGTCCTCCGCCGAATTTGTGAAACCACTGGATGATCACTCATATTTCAATGAATTTTCCGTCAGTCTAATGCAACACAGGCCCATATCAGGGGCCTCTAGCATCTGATTCGACGACACCGATATGAAAACGCAACATAACTTCATGTTGGCGTCTCCCCCACCTGCCCGCAGAGACAGCTCGTCACCAGCCCGCGGGCTACGTGCGCATGCTGGTCCCAGGCCGCTCGTGCCCTAAGCTAGAGGGCGATATGGCACATCTTCTTGGGGCTGAAGCCCTGCACCTCGAATACCCCACCCGCATCGTCTTCGACTCCGTCACGCTCGGCGTCGACGCCGGAGACATGATCGGCATCGTCGGCCGCAACGGCGACGGCAAGTCCAGCCTGCTGGGCATGCTCGCCGGCACCATCGAACCCGATTCCGGCCGCGTGACCTACCGCGGAGGAATGCGCCTGGGGATGCTCAGCCAGCGCGACACCATGGACTCCGAAGCGACCGTCGGCTATTCCGTCGTCGGCGACATGGACGACCACGAATGGGCCCGCGACGCCAAAGCCCGCGACATCATCGCCGGCCTCATCGCCGACTTGGACTGGAACGCCACAGTCGGCAGCCTCTCCGGAGGTCAGCGCCGCCGCGTGGCTCTGGCGGCACTGCTCATCGAAGACTGGGACCTGCTGATCCTCGATGAGCCCACCAACCACCTCGACGTCGACGGCATCTCATGGTTGGCCAAGCACATCAAGAACCGCTGGCCGAAGAACTCCGGGGCGCTGCTGCTCGTGACCCACGACCGGTGGTTCCTCGACGAGGTCTGCACCAAGACCTGGGAGGTCCACGACCAGATCGTCGAACCCTTCGAAGGTGGATACGCCGCATACATCCTCCAACGTGTCGAACGCGACCGCATCAACGCCGCCACAGAACAGAAGCGCCAGAACCTCATGCGCAAGGAACTGGCATGGCTGCGCCGAGGTGCTCCTGCCCGAACCTCGAAGCCGAAGTTCCGGATCGAGGCGGCAAACCAGCTCATCGCCGATGTCCCGGAGGTGCGCAACCCGATCGAACTGAAGAAGATGGCGACGGCCCGACTCGGCAAGGACGTCGTCGACCTCCTCGATGTGTCACTGAGCTTCGGTAACCAGCAGATCCTCGACAACGTCACCTGGCGCATCGGCCCCGGCGAGCGCACCGGAATCCTCGGCCCCAACGGTGCCGGCAAGTCGACCCTGCTCAGCCTCATCTCCGGAGAGCTCGAACCGGATGAAGGCAGAGTCAAGCGCGGGAAGACCGTGAAGGTCGGAGTCCTCGACCAGCAGTTCAAGGAACTCGACGCCATCGCCGGACAGAAGGTTCGCGAGGTTCTTTCGGAGTCGAAGACGAGCTTCAACATCGAAGGCAAGGACTACACCCCGGCACAGCTGCTCGAGCGCCTCGGCTTTGCCAAAGAGCACCTCTCGGCCCGCGTCAAGGACCTCTCCGGAGGGCAGAAGCGCCGCCTGCAGCTGTTGCTGCTGCTCATGTCCGAGCCCAATGTCATCATCCTCGATGAGCCAACCAACGACGTCGACTCCGATATGTTGGCCGCGATGGAGGACCTCCTCGACTCCTGGCCGGCTACCCTGATCGTCGTCTCCCACGATAGGTACCTGCTCGAACGCGTCACCGATCAGCAGTACGCGATCCTCGATCACGGTATGCGGCACGTGCCCGGCGGCGTCGACGAATATCTGAAGCTGCGTGCCGATGCCGCCAAGTCCGGCAGGTCAGGGAAATCCGGGACGTCCAGTGGACCGGCTAAGCCAGGTGGGGGCTCGCCGGACTCCGGCTCGGGCAATGCGAATTCGTCTGCTGAATCGGGCGCAGACGCACTCTCCGGAGCCGAGGCCCGAGCGGCCAAGAAGGAGGTCTCCTCGATCGAGCGTCGCATGGACAAGCTGAGCAAGCGCATCGCCCGTGCCCACGATGAGATGGCCGACCACGACCAGACCGACTTCGAAGGGCTGCAGAAGCTCACCTCTTCCCTGCAGGAGCTCAAGGACGAAATGACCGAGCTGGAGGAGCGCTGGCTCGAAGCCAACGAGGCTCTGGACGCCTGATGATGAACGGCGAGGAGGGCTGATGGCAGATTCGGATCGCGTGCGGGAGCGTCTGCGTGCCGAAGACTCCGAGACCAGGAGGCTCATCGCCACACTGTCCTCGGATATCAAGGATCTCTCCGCGGCACGCGAGGGCGACAACAGCGACGACGAACACGACCCCGAGGGATCGACTCTCGCCTTCGAACGATCGCAGGCGGAGACCCTGCTGCGCCAGTCCGAAGAGCGCCTGCTCGCCATCGCCGAGGCGGAGCAGAGGCTTGAGCGCGGCGTCTTCGGAATCTGCACGAACTGTGGAAACCCCATCCCCGAGGTGCGGTTGGAGATTCGGCCCTACGCGCCGACCTGCGTCGCCTGCGCAAGCTGAAGAGAAGACGTCTTCCAAGCTGAACACCCCCTGGTTACTGGCTTGGAGCGGCATGAATTCTTTAGGTTTCGTGGCCCAGCGCGCTATCGTGGCGTGGTGCCCATACGAAATCACCGACTGGACCGCGCCAAAGGCATCCTCATCTTCACTGTCGTCCTCGGCCACCTGCTGGCCAGGACATCACCATGGGATGACGATGTCCTTCGTGCGCCGATGTACCTCATCTATTCGTTCCACATGCCGGCCTTCGTCTTCCTGGCCGGCATCACAGCGAAGTCGACGAGGCTGCCCGAACGCGTCCTGACATTCCTGGTCCTGCTGTTCACCGTCCTGCCTCTGATGTGGGGATGGATGTGGGTCTTCGACCTCAATCCCGACTACAGTTTCCTCACCCCGTTCTGGTACACATGGTTCCTGCTGTCGATGGCGTGCTGGATCATTACCGTGCCGTTCATCGAACGATTCCCACGAACGATCCTTGTCACCTCGGTGGTGGTGGGGCTCTTCGGTGGAATTCTGCCGATCCTCGACACGGAGCTCTCGGCGTCACGGTCCATGATCTTCTGGCCCTTCTTCGTCATCGGCAAGCTCTACGGCAAGCAGATTCTCAACTGGGCCGGCAGCCTGCGCATCTGGCAGAAGCTGTTCTTCACAGCGACTGCCTTCGGCACGATCGGCTACTTCTACCTCGATGAGGTCTACTACAAGTGGTTCTACGGCAGCCTCAACTTCGCCCACTTCGATGTCAGCATCCCCGAGGGCGTCGGCATCCGCCTCATCGTCGACATCGGCGCACTGCTCATGACCTTGGCGCTGCTCATGTGGGCCGGCGACAAAGACACCATCATCGCGAAGATCGGCCGGAACAGCCTGGCTGTCTATGTCCTCCACGGGTTCGTCGTCCGCGGTCTCCAGCCTGTCCTCCGTGACATCGAGGACGTGATCAGCGCCCCACTGATCTTCGTCCTCTGCCTCGTAGTGGGACTTCTGACCACATATGTGCTGTCGTGGGCTCCGCTCGAGAAAGCCCTGCGTTGGTACTCCTCGACCGTGACCCGATTGCTGCTCGCACCGTTTGCGTCATTGCGCCCGAAGCCCGGCAGTCACTCGGAGAAGGCTTCTTCGTAGGCACCTCTTACAGGGGTACGAGCCCCGCGCCGTTGCAAGTCCCGCGCTGGTACGAGTCTCACACCGGTACGAGTCTTCGGAGTCGCCGAAAATGATTCTGACCGTCATATGACAGAATTATGTCGATGTGACGTCGGTAACATTTCCAAAGATGGTTATATGCGTAGAGTTCGGGCCACCAGCCTGAGCGAGCTCAATCGCCTGTCCTCTACCTCCCGTACGGAGAGCACTCATGACTCAGTCCAACCCGTTGATCCAACGCCTCGACGCCGGACCAGTGATCTGCGCCGAGGGATTCCTGTTCGAACTCGAGAAGCGCGGCTACCTGTCCGCCGGAGAATTCGTGCCCGAGGTCGCGCTCGAATTCCCCGATGCTCTGCGGTCCCTGCACGTGGATTTCCAACGTGCCGGTTCGGACATCGTCGAGGCCTTCACCTACAACGGACACCGCGAGAAGATGCGGGTCATCGGCAAGGAGGATCTGCTCGAACCTCTCAACCGCTCCGCCCTGCAGATCGCCCGCAGCGTTGCCGATGCCAAGCCCGGCAACTTCATGGCCGGAAACATCTCGAACTCCAACATCTGGGATCCCGAGAACGCCGATCGCCAGGCCGAGGTCCGTGCCATGTTCACCGAGATGGTGGGCTGGGCCGTGGACGAAGGGGCCGACCTCATCATCGGTGAGACCTTCTACTTCGCTGGTGAGGCCATCGCTGCGGCGGAGGTCGCCAAGGCCAGCGGGCTGCCTGTCGTCCTCACCCTCGCCCCCATGGCCTTCCAGGAGATGGCCGATGGCGTCGGCATCGTCGAGACCGCGCAGAAGCTCGAACAGCTGGGCGTCGACGTCGTCGGCCTCAACTGCTTCCGCGGACCCGCGACGATGCTGCCGTGGCTGAAGGAGATCCGCGCGGCCGTGTCTTGTCACGTCGGCGCCCTGCCCATCCCCTACCGCACGACGCAGGATGAGCCCACGTTCTTCAACCTCTCCGACCCCCGCGCCGAGGTGGCTTCACCGCACGGTCGCACCTTCCCCACGGCTCTCGATCCGCTGCAGACGAATCGCTACGAGATCGGCGCCTTCGCGAAGGAAGTCTACGACCTGGGCGTCAACTACATCGGCGTGTGCTGCGGCGCGACTCCGATGCACATCCGTGAGGTCGCCGAGGCGGTCGGACTGACCACCGATGCCAGCCGGTTCTCGGAGAACATGAAGAACCACTTCATGTACGGCGACAACGAACGCCTCGCCGACAACGTCGTCGCGCTCGGCTCCACCGCCTGAGGCAGGCAACGAGCAGCGCCACGCACCGCCAGTGCCATAACCTCTCGTCGCAACGGGAGCTTATGGCATTGTGCGTGTGCAGCAGAGCTGCCGGGGCCAGCAGCAGCTACCGGTAGTAGTTGCGGCTCTAGGCTGGAGTTGCGACTTCCGCTTACTTCGCCTGTGCCTCGAGGTCTTCCAGCGAGACCGTGCCCTGACGTACTGCACGCAGCACACGATACGTGCGGACCACTCGGGGCAGAGTAATGAGAAGCAGCCCGCCGAGCATGTTGAACGGGATGACGATCGCAAACCACTTCAGCAGATCCAGCATCGAGATATCTGCCCCGGCCAGCATGGCGGCGAAGATGACGATCGCGTTGAGGGCACCGTGGAGCATGCCGAGACCGATGAGCAGCAGACCCGATGCCATGCTGACGATGGCGAGGACGACGCCATTCGAGGTGCCCTGTGACATCCGAGTCGACAAGGTGACGGTGGCACCGGCCAAGAGTGAGAGCGCGATCATCACCACCAAGGACGATTGGTCCATGTACTTCACGGCCGTTCGATCATCGTCGAATGGTAGTCAGGCAGCGCCACAACCATCAGTCCGGCAAAGGCCAGGCCCCCAAGCAGGTTGGTCACCAGGGTCACCGCCCACAGGCGGACCACCTGAAGCACATTGGCCTGGCCTGCGATGACGGCGTTGATGGGCAGCAGAAATTCTTCGGTGAACAGCTCTGAGTGCGCAAGTTTCAACGCCAACAGACCAATGCCGAAGGCCAGACCTGCCAGTACATCAGAGCCCGTTGTCTGCTTGATCAGCACCATCGCAAGAATGCCCAGGCCCACATCGACACCGCCGAAGAATCCGGTGACGAGGAGTTCTGGCCACTTACGATTCAGACGCTTTGCTCCCGTGACCACGGTCGCGGTTGCCTCATCGACCAGTTCGTCTTCAAGATCGAAGTCATTCGTCCCTAGCCGCTGACGCTGTGCTTTCTGGGTCATCGTCACAGTGTATTTGCGGGACCTGTGCTCGGCCAGCGACGAGCTGCCAGCGAGCGTGCGAGTTCCGGACCGGTCGGTGCCGCGGCAAAGATCCGACATCACACACCAGGAGCGCCAAAACCTCCTGTTGCAACGGGAGGTTTTGGCGCTCTTGGTGTGCTGTGCGACGTCAGTTCTGCCGCCTCAGCTCCGCGGAATCAGCTCTGCGGCGTCACGCCGATCGAATCGAGCGCGGTTTCGAGACGGGTGATCGTGCCGTCGATGTCGCCGAGCTTGTCGAGACCGAAGAGACCGATGCGGAAGGTCGAGAAGTCCTCGGGCTCGTCGCACTGCAGGGGAACACCGGCAGCGATCTGCACGCCGGCTTCCTTGAACTGTGCGCCGGTGGCCAGCTTCGGGTTGTCCGTGTGGACGACGACCACGCTGGGCGAGGCGAACTCCGGTGTCGCGACAGAGGGCAGCCCGCGCTCGGCGAAGACCTTGCGGACCCGGTCGCCGAGTTCGAACTGTGCCGCCGAGAGCTTATCGAAGCCGAGCTGCTCGGTCTCCAGCATGATGGCGGCATTGTGTGCCAGCGAATCGGTGGGCATCGTCGCGTGGTACGGCGCCCGACCCTCTTCGTACTCGTCGGCGATGAACAGCCACTTCTTGAGGTCCATCGCGAAGCTCGTCGACGTGGAATCCTGAACGGCGGCGCGGCCTGCTTCGCTGAGCATGACGTATCCTGCGCAGGGTGAACCGCTCCACCCCTTCTGCGGAGCGCTGATGAGGACGTCGACACCCAGATCCGTCTGCGAGGCCCACACCGCACCGGAGGCGATGCAGTCGAGGACGAAGACACCGCCCACGCTGTGGACCGCGTCGCTGATCTGGCGCACGTAGTCGTCGGGCAGCAGCATTCCGGAGGCGGTTTCGACGTGGGGTGCGAACACGACTGCTGGGCGTTCGGACTCGATGGCGGAGACCACCTCGGCGATGGGTGCCGGCGACCAGGCCGACTGGTGCTCGTCGCTGCTCGGGGACGCCTTGAGCACCCTCGTCTCGCTGGCAATGGATCCGGCGTCGAGGATCTGTGACCAGCGGAAGGAGAAGAGCCCGTTGCGGACCACGAGGCATTTCTTGCCGGTCGCGAGCTGCCTGGCCACGGATTCCATGGCGTAGCTGCCACCACCGGGTACGATGGCCACGCTGTGCGCGTCATAGGCTTCGCGCAGGACGCGGTTGATGTCCTGCATGACGGATACAAATCGACCCGACATGTGGTTCAGTGATCGGTCGGTGAAGACCACCGAGTATTCGAGCAGGCCGTCTGGGTCAACATCTTCGTGTGGCAAAGTCATGCCTCCCACATTGCCATGTTCACGTGGTTTGGGCCACTACCGCCCAATTGCAGAGACGTCGCCCTTCACAGCTGCACTTCGCTGCGGTCACCCGACCACAGGGTGTGGAAGGTTCCCGCTCGATCTGCGCGCCCGTAGGTGTGGGACCCGAAGAAGTCTCGCTGCCCCTGCACCAGCGCTGCCGAGGACCGGGAGGTGCGGATGCCGTCGAAGTACGACAGCGCCGAGGCCAGGGCCGGAATCGGCACGCCGGCCGAGGCCGCGTCGGCGACCGTATCCCGCAGAGCCTGCTGCCCGACATTGAGGGAATCCTGGAAATACGGATCGGCCAGCAGTGAGCTCAGATTCGGATCGGCGTCGAAGGCTTCCGTGATCCGGTCGAGGAATCTGGCGCGGATGATGCAGCCCGCCCTCCAGATTCTGGCGACTTCTCCGAGTTCAGTCTTCCAGCCGTACTCCTGTGCTCCTGCGGCGATCTCGTGGAAGCCCTGCACATAGGCGAGGATCTTTCCCGTGAACAGCGCTTGTCGCACGGTTTCGATGACCGTGTCACGGTCGACCGGCGCCGAGGTGGCGGCAGCGTCGTCATCCGCCGAGGTGGTGCTCGATGGACCGTCCAACGCCGTCCCGGAGGAACGCAGTACGGATACCGAGGACAGGGACCTGGCCGAGACCGCCTCGGCGATGGTGGCCACAGGCACACCCAGATCGAGGCCGGTCTTCACGGTCCACCCGCCGGTCCCCTTCGCCCCGGCAGAGTCGGCGATGACGTCGACGAACGGCTTTCCTGTGGCCGCATCGGTGTGATCGAGGACCTCGGCGGTGATTTCGATGAGGTAGGACTCGAGTTCTCCGCGGTTCCATTCCCTGAAGACCTCGGCGATCTCGGACGGAGTAAGGCCGAGCCTGCTTCTCAGCAGCGCGAAGGCCTCGGCGATGAGCTGCATGTCGGCGTATTCGATCCCGTTGTGGATCATCTTGACGAAGTGACCGGCCCCATCGGTGCCCACATGGGCGATGCACGATTCCTGGTCAATTTGTGCGCGATCCGCCGGTGCGCCGTTTCCGTCGCTGGACTCGGCACGTGCGTCACCGGTTGCGGCGCGTGCGGCGATGGGTTCGAGGATCGGTCGCAGCCTCGACCACGCGGATTCGGTGCCGCCGACCATCATCGACGGCCCTTCGAGGGCGCCGACCTCTCCCCCGGAGATGCCGACCCCGACGAACTCGATTCCGGCCTGCCTCACGGTCTCACCACGAGCAATCGTGTCGGTGAATAGCGAGTTTCCACCGTCGACGATGACGTCTCCGGGCTCGAAGACCTCGACCAGATCGTTGATCGCCGAGTCGGTAGCCGCTCCGGCATTGACCATGAGGATCGCCACGCGTGGGCCCGAGAGCTTGCTGGCCAGATCCGCTGGCGAGGAGGCGACGAGGAATTCCGCGTCGGGATGTTCGACTGCCAGTGCCTGAGCGCGGTCGACATCGCGGTCGTAGACAGCGACTCGTGCGCCGGACCGAGCGGCCAGGTTTCGTGCGAGGTTTCGTGCGAGGTTCGAGCCCATCACTCCGGTGCCGATCACGCCCACTTCTGCGGTCATACCCAATCCTCTTCCTCGTGGCTGCTGGTCATGGCTGCCAGCGTCGGTTGCCAGCAATAGCCGCCAGCAGTGGCTGCCAGTGACGGTGAAATGTCGCAGCTGCCAAGTTCTCGCAGCAGTTGACAGTTCCACATGTCTCATTTAGATTTCTATAAATCTGATTTAATGAGTGCAGTTTAGCAATGTCATCATATTTTTACGAGAGGCCGGTTGATATGGACCTTCCCCCGCTTGTCATCATGGGGGTGTCCGGCACGGGAAAGACCCTGATCGGCCGTCGCTTGGCTGCAGAGCTCGGAGCCGTCTTCGTCGACGCCGATGATCTCCACAGCCAGGACAACAAAGACAAGATGCGTTCCGGAGTCCCCCTCGACGATGAGGATCGTTGGCCGTGGCTGAAGTCGGTGGCGAGCGAGCTGATCGCGACTCCGCCGCCTGTCGTCGCCTGTTCCGCGCTGCGGCGCAGCTATCGGGACTATCTGCGAGCGCAGGCACCTGCCACCTTCTTCGTCCATCTCACCGGGGACCGCGAGATCATCGTCGAACATCTCGCGCGGCGTTCACACGAGTTCATGTCGCCGACGCTCGTCGACTCGCAGCTGGAGACTCTGGAACCACTCGCCGTCGAGGAAGCACATTTCCTCGCGCCCATCGACCTGTCCCCCGACGAGGTGAGTCGATACATCATCGAACGCCTCCCCCAGGGCAGCTGACCCGAGCCTCATGCCACCCGACCACCGCCCACTCCAATCTGACCGCCATCGGCTGCCACCTGAGCGCTGTCGAACCTCAAGGAAGAGGAAATTGTGACCGAGATCGAACTCAACTGGACGCTGTCAGCCCCGGCGCTGCTCGGCATCGCCGCAGCAGCCATCGCGGTGCTGCTCATCCTCATCATCCGCTTCAGACTTCACGCCTTCATCGCACTTGTCGTGGTCAGCGTGCTCACCGCCCTGGCCGCAGGGATCAGCCCCGGCGATCTGGTGCCGGTCATGTACGACGGATTCGGATCCACATTGGCCAGCGTCGCACTCCTCGTGGGGCTCGGCGCCATGCTCGGCAGGATGCTTGAACTCTCCGGTGGGGCGCAGGTGCTCACGGACGCACTCATCAGAGCCTTCGGAGAGAAGCGTGCGCCATTGGCCTTGGGGCTGACCTCGCTGCTGTTCGGGTTCCCGATCTTCTTCGATGCCGGCCTGGTCGTCATGCTGCCGATCATCTTCACCGTGGCCAAGCGGCTCGGCGGCTCTCTGCTTCTCTACGCCATACCCTCGGCAATCGCCTTCTCGGCCATGCACATCTTCGTCCCGCCGCATCCTGGTCCCGTGGCCGCATCCGGACTTCTGGGCGCGAACGTCGGACTCGTCCTCATCTGCGGTCTCATCATCGCCGTGCCGACCTGGTACCTGTGCGGGTATCTGTTCGGGCTCTTCATCGGCAAACGCATCAACGTCCCCGTCCCCTCACTCCTGGCCCACGACCCGGCCGAGGAGTTCGCCGACTTCAGGTCCTCACCCAAGCTCTCAACGGTCCTCGTTCTGCTTGCCCTGCCGCTCGTGCTGATCTTCCTCAACACCGGCCTCAACTTCGCCGGTGAGGCCGGCTGGGTCGACGCCGAGTCCACTCTCATCACCTCACTGCGGATGCTCGGGGAAACTCCGATCGCGCTGCTCATCACCGTGCTGGCGGCCATGTGGCTGCTGGGATGGCGCAAGAAGAAGGGCAGCAGCATGGTCGAGAACATCGTCGACTCGGCACTGGGCCCTGTCTGCTCGATCATCCTCATCACCGGAGCCGGCGGCATGTTCGGCGGTGTGCTGCGAGCCAGCGGGATCGGTGATTCCATCGCCGACTCCCTGGCGACTCTGGGACTACCAGTCATCGTGGCCGGATTCGTCATCGCAGCGATCGTGCGCATCGCCCAAGGCTCGGCCACGGTCGCGCTCACAACTGCTGCGGCTCTCATGCAGCCGGTCGTCGTCGGCAACCCCGACTTCTCGAGCCTGCAGGTCGTCGCCATCGTCCTGTCCCTGGCCGCAGGCTCCGTGGTGGCCAGCCATGTCAACGATTCAGGCTTCTGGCTGGTCTCCAGGTTCTTCGGCATGGACACGAAGACCACGCTGAAGACCTGGACCGTGGCTCAGACCATTCAGGGCCTCGTCGGCTTCGCCCTCAGCCTCGCCCTCTACGGAGTTGTCAGCGCGTTCTGATCAGTACGTCTCACGTTCTGATCAGTACGTCTTCAGGCGGGGTTGGCCCTCCCAGGCGTCTTCCATCTCGGTGAATGCTCGATCCATCATTTTCGTCATCGCAGCATGAGCGCGCTCGGGGTCGCCGTTGCCGATGGCGTCGGCAACATCGAAGTGCCATTGCAGCGCATCCGGATGAGGGAATTTCGGCATCAGTCCGGCGTGCGTGCGACCTCGCAGGATCTCGGCGACGACTGTGTCGAAAGAGGCGAAGAGCTCATTGCCGCCGGCTCTCAGGACTGCACGGTGGTAGGCGATGTCGACCTCCAGCACCGCTTCGACATCGCCTTTGCTGCCGCTGGCGCGCATTCTGGCGGCCAACCGCATGATCTCCTCGGCCACATCGGCTGAGGCATGGATGGCCGCGAGGTATGCTGCCTGCGGTTCGATGGCGACTCGCAGCTCCGTCAGCGAGCGCAGCTGCAGTGCCGGGGTTGCCGCCATTCGCCACCGCACGACCAGGGGGTCGAGGATGGTCCATTCCTCCATGGACAGAATCACCAGACCCAGGCGACGAATCGGCTTGACCATCCCCAGGGATTCCAGGACCCGCACGACTTCGCGCACCACCGACAGTGAGACCTCGTAGCGCACGCGCAGCTCTTCGGCCCTGATGACCGTTCCCGGCGCCAAGTCACCGGTGACGATGTCCGTGCCCACCGAGTTGAGCAGGCTCTCGTGGAGGTTGCCGCCGGCTGCTCCCGTGCTCGGCTCCTTCGCTCCAGCCATCAGTGCGATTCGATGACGTGGGCGCCGGAGGCAGGTCCCGTGGTTCGCAGCGCTTCCTTGACTCCGCGCGTGGCCTGGAGGAGGACTGCGAGGTCGAGTGCGTGGTGGGCGTCGCGGGCGAGGAAGCCGATCGTCGGGCCGGAACCGCTGAGCAGGGGCAGGAGTGCACCGGCGTCGCGGCCGGCTTCCATCACCTCGGCGAGTTCGGGCATGGCCGATATTGCGGCATCGGTAAGGTCGTTCGCGGCGGCCGTGGCCAGGGTGTCCGGGTCACCGGCGGCGAGCGCCGTGAGCACCTCGGCGGGCACGACGGCAGGTTCGGGGTCCGGTGTGAGTTCGTCGAACCGTGCGTACATCGCCGGGGTCGACAGCTGCCCCGCCGAGGTGGCCATGACCCAGTGGAATGATCCGCGGGTGAGG
Organism: Brevibacterium sp. BDJS002; assembly: GCF_028201555.1. Lineage (NCBI taxonomy): Bacteria > Bacillati > Actinomycetota > Actinomycetes > Micrococcales > Brevibacteriaceae > Brevibacterium > Brevibacterium sp. BDJS002. Next base: position 3,129,408 of record NZ_CP116392.1, read on the forward strand.
ACGGGGCTGAGCTTCTCCCCGCGTCCGTGGCCGATGGCTGTGCCGCCGTGGAGGAGGAAGGCGACATCCGCGCCGACTGCGACCGCGCACTCCTGGAGGATCGACTCCTCCACTCCCCCGATGAGGTGGGCTGCTCCGACCAGTGCCGCGGCTGCGTCGGCCGATCCGCCGCCCATGCCGCCGGCGACGGGCACCTGTTTGTCGATGACGATGTCGAGGTCGCGCAGCACGTCGACGTCACGGTCGTCTTCGAGGGCTGCGATGAGGAGATTGATGGCTTTGCGAGCGAAGTTCGACTCGTCCTGAGGAACCTCGGCGTCTCCGTACCGGCCGCCGACGACGATCGAGGAGCTGCCCCCGGGAATGAGGGTCAGGGTCTCGTTGAGGTTGAGTGCCTGGAAGACCGTCGCGAGTTCGTGATATCCGTCCTCACCGGCTCCACCGACGCCGAGGTGGACGTTGATCTTCCCCGGTGCCTGCACCTTCACCGGTGTCTGGGTTTTCGGGCACGAGTGCAGCTGTGCGCTCATGGCTGTGGACTTTCGTGAGTGTCCCGGCTTTCGTGATCATCCGGGCTGCCCGCTGCGGCTCCGGCTGCGGCGAGGCGCTCGAAATCGGCAACGCCGAGGGCCTCACCTCGAGTTTTGGGATCGATTCCGGCGGCGCGCAGGCACTCTTCTGCCTGCTGGGGGCTGCCGGCCCAGGTGGCCAGTGCCGCGCGCAGAGTCTTGCGACGCTGAGCGAAGGCCGCGTCGACGACGCTGAACAGGCGACGGCGCTGCTGCGGGTCACGCTGGGTGCGGGTCACGTCAATGTGGACGAGGCCCGAATCGATGTTCGGGGCCGGCCAGAACACGTTCTTGCCGATGCGTCCGGCCAAGGTGACGTCGCCGTACCACTGGGCCTTGACGCTGGGCACACCGTAGGTGCGGGAGCCGGGGCCGGCGGCGAGTCGTTCGGCGACCTCGAGCTGGACCATGACGAGCACTGACTTCAGGCTCGGGAAGATCTCGAGGAAATGCAGCAGCACCGGGACCGCAACGTTGTAGGGCAGGTTCGCGACCAGCGCTTCTGGGGCGGTCGGAAGTTCGGTGACCCTGAGGGCATCGGCATTGACGAGCTCGAAGTTCGCGGCTCCCTCGGCAGCGTCGTCCGTGTGTCCGTACTTCTTCACCGTTGCGGGCAGTCGCTGCGCCAGGACATCGTCGATCTCAACGGCGGTGACATGGTGTCCGGCTTCCAGCAGACCCAGCGTCAGCGATCCCAGGCCGGGACCGATCTCGACGACGCTGCTGTGGTCCTGAAGCTTCGCGGACGTGACGATCGAGCGCACGGTATTGGGGTCGATGACGAAGTTCTGCCCCTTCTGCTTAGTCGGGCGCAGACCGATGTCGGCGGCGATTTCGCGAATGTCGCGTGCGGTCAATAACGTCACAGCCAACAACTTACAGCACTCATTCCCAGGCACAATCACCGAACACTCCTGACGCCATTTCCTTATACTCCTGCAACATCGCAGTCAGACGGCTGACGCCAGGACGATAGGGTGAACGGTATGGATCCGCAGACACTCACCGAACTCCTCGACGTCTCCGTCCTCGACCGGCTCGACCGGATCGAGGACCTGCCCGCCGATGAGCTCGCCCGATCATCGGCGCTGCGCAAGGAAGGCTATTCCGCCGAGGTGACCGCTGGCCTGCTCACACAGGCCCAGCTGCGCAAGGACGCCGTGAAGAAACTCGGCCCGTTCGCCGAGGACATGCTGTTCACTCGCGACGGTCTGGCCCAAGCCACACGGCTGCCAGTGGCCGCCCATCACGCCCGCCGCCTCCTCGGCGAGGGCAAGGACACCGGTGGCGACACGAACACCGATGGCGGCCAGGGCACCGACGCCGAGGCGGCAGACTCCACACCCACGATCGCAGATCTGGGCTGTGGGATCGGCGCCGACTCCTTCGCCTTCGCTGGGATGGGCGCCCAGGTCACCGCCGTCGACGCAGACGAGGTCACGGCCGCCATCGCCAGCTTCAACCTCCGCCACCTGGCCAATGCCGGCGTCGAGCACGCCCGCGCCGAAGACATCGACACCTCCGCATTCGACGCCCTGTGGTTCGACCCGGCCCGCCGCACGGTCGGGAAGGGAACCAAGAGCGGCTCCACCGCACGCATCTTCGACCCCGAAGACTTCTCCCCTTCCCTGTCCTGGGTCATCGACAAGGCGCTCGCGGCGAAGGCCGCAGGCGTCAAACTCGGACCGGCACTCGACCACAGCCTCATCCCCGATGAGGCCGAGGCGCAATGGGTCTCCCACCTCGGCGAAGTCGTCGAGGTCTGCCTCTACTTCGGCGAGGCCAGGCAGCGTCCCGGACGCAGCGCCCTCGTCATGGGCGAGCGCACACTCCTCGTGCACGAAGATGATCTTCCCGCCGACGATGAGGACGGCGTCGGTGAGCTCGGTCAGTACCTCCTCGAACCCGACGGTGCGATCGTGCGCGCCGGACTCGTCACCGCCTTGTGCGGGCACTTGCAGGCTCGCCGCGTCCACCCGAAGATCGCCTATCTGACCACGGACGTCGAACCGACCGGACCGGCCTCGGCCGGGGTCGCCACCTATGAGGTCACCGATGTTCTGCCGGCGAAGATCCCCAGCCTGCGCAAGGCCCTCATCAGCCGCGGCATCGGCTCGGTCGTGATCAAGAAGCGCGGAGCTGATATTGTTCCTGACCAGGTCAGGCGTCAGCTCAAATTGCCGGCCGGAGACAAGGCGACACTGGTCTTCACCCGCCTGGGCGAACGTCATGTCGTCCTCCTGACCCAACCCTGCTGAACCGTCCCAACCCTGCTGAACTCCCTTCACCCCACCCCACTAGGAGAATCCCCCATGAACCGCTCCGACGTTCTCATCACCGCCGACGAACTCCTCGCTCGCCTCTCCGACGACGGATCCACGCCGAGGCTGCTCGACGTCCGCTGGACACTGCAGAAGCCCGATGGCCGCGAAGACTTCACCGCCGGGCACATTCCCGGAACCATCTACGTCGACTTGGACACCGAACTCGCCGCACACTCCGAGACTGACCCCACAGCCGGACGCCACCCGCTGCCGTCTGCCGAGGCATTCCAGGACCAGGTCCGGGCCTGGGGCATCGACCAGCTCACCGACGTCGTCGTCTATGACGACAATTCGGGCCAGGGCGCCGCGCGCGCCTGGTGGCTGCTGAAGTGGGCGGGCATGAAGGCACGTGTCCTCGACGGCGGCCTGCAGGCTTTCGTTGCCGCCGGAGGCGAATTGGCCACCGGAGCCGGTGGCCCCGTCCAGCCGAGCACCGTGACGATCTCCCCCGATTCGATGCCCGTCATCGACGCCGACGCGGCAGCAGCATGGACAGGGGTCCTCCTCGATGCCCGCGCCGGCGAACGTTTCCGCGGAGAGACCGAGCCGCTCGACTCACAGGCCGGTCACATTCCCGGTGCCACGAGCGCGCCCGCCGGCGACAACACCGCAGACGGAAAGTTCCTCGACGAGGAGTCTCTGCGGTCGCGCTTCTCGGCCCTCGGCGCTCTCGACCAGCCCGTCGGCGTCTACTGCGGTTCAGGGGTCAGCGCCTGCCACAATGCCTTGGCGCTGGCGACCCTCGGTGTCGAGTCGAGCCTCTACCCAGCCAGCTGGTCGGGATGGTCATCTGACCCTGCGCGCCCGGTCGCAACCGGAGCCTGACGGCCCACCGGGCTCACCCGCAACGTCGAACTCCTGCCTTCTAGTCGAACTCCTACCCGCGTTCTTGAGTGGGCATTCCTTGTCGCAGAAATGTCATTTTCGGTCTGTTACATAGGCTGATTTGTTACATTCCGGCAGGGAATATGACGAGATATAGGTCATATCACCACTGGTCGACACTAGGCAAACGCGCAAATATTACAGAAAACTCAGCGCATAGAAGGATTCTGACCTGCACTGTTACATGCTTCGATGAAAACTTCTCGCCCAATGTAACGAAAACGTGACATTAGGTCACTGATTGGTTACAGTTGTGAAGGTCGGTCGCGAGAGTGCCGACTTCACAGCGAGAACCGCACGCCACGCTCGATGTGAAATCACTAAGGACCGAAAGTGGCGGTTGGGATTCTTCCAATAGGTGACGAGAGGAAAACGTGGCAAATAAGCAGCATGGCCGCCGCGCCGCAGAAGCCAAGGTCAAGACTCCATTGACCGAACTGACCGATATCCTGAACGCCAACTCCGCCGTCTTCGGACGTCGTGCAGCCGTTGTCGCTGCCAGCGGTGGCCTGCTCACCGCAGCAGTTCTTCCGGCAGCAGGACAGGGAGCCGAGGACAAAGCCTCAGTCTCCGCGGAGTCAGAAGCACAGACACAGGTCGAGTTCAAGAACCAGTCGGCGACCGTCGCTGCGGACGAAGGCTCGTCTTCTCAGGACAAGAAGCAGGGCGCCTCCATCGGTGTCGATGTCGAGAACATCACTGCTGAGGCCGCTCCCAAGCCGAAGCCGAAGCCGAAGCCAGAACCCGTCGAGACCACCGAAGACGAACCAGCCGACGAGGCTGCTCCGGCTCCAGAACCCGCAGAGGACGACTCCGCCAACACCGGTTCTTCGGACTCCGGCGACGAGGACAAGGGCGAGAGCAAGGACTCCGGTTCCGACGCAGGCTCAATGGACGGCTCGAAGGCCGAGCAGGTCATGAGCTGGGCAGCCAAGGGCGTTGGCACCCCATATGTTTACGGTGGAACCTCCCAGAGCGGTTGGGACTGCTCCGGTTACACCAAGTGGGTCTACGGCAAGGTCGGTGTCGATCTGCCGCGCAACTCGAGTGCGCAGGAGGCCGCTGGCCAGGTTGTCTCCAAGTCGGAGGCCAAGCCTGGTGACCTCATCTTCCGCCCAGGTCACATCGGCATCTACGCCGGTGACGGACAGATGTACGATGCCGGATCCCCAGGGTCAGGCACCTCGAAGCGCAGCTACAGCTGGATGGGTGACGTCACCTTCATCCGCGTTCTCTGATCCAGTTCTACGCAGAAACCCCTCGTCCGCCTTGATGGTCCCAGCCGGACGAGGGGTTTTTCGTGCCCTGCCGCGCTGCTGCGGCCGGGGCGCTGCTGCGGTCGGGGGCGCTGCTGCGGTCTGGGGCGCTGCCTCAGCTGCAGTCTGGAGCCTTGTCGCTTCCGTCGTAGTCGACGGGCAGCTTGCCTGAGGCTCTGAGATCGCCTTTGAGCCATTTCGCCACGGCCTTCAGCGCATTGGGATTGCTGTCATAGGCCGTGACGGCCGACTGTGCCGCGGTATTTCGCATCGTCCACGGTGCAGCGGTGCCGACTGCCACCTCGGCAGAGGTGTCCGGGCTCAGGCTCACGCTCGTCCCGCCGGAGCCGACTGCCAGACCCTCGTCCTTGGCCGCCTTAGTCAATTCGGTCTTCTCCTTCTCGCTGCCGCCGACGATGGAGATCGAGTCGGTGCCCTCGAATGCGCACTCGCCCTTGAGGACCGTCAGTGATTTCTCGGCCACATCGGTGAGGACCTTCTGCGGATCCTCGGAACCGGCTGGCTTGGAATCGCCCCCTGACCCGGAGTTGCCCCCACCGGCATCATCCCCACCGGAATCGTCGGTCATCGTCTTCTGGGTCTCGGCAGTGGCCAGCTGCATCGCCACCACGCGTTCTGCCTTCTTCTGCAGATCGGATTTCTTCAGGTCACCGTCCTCCATAGCCTTGGCCACCGCCTTCTGGGCGGCGGCGGAATCCGGTGGCATCAGCGCGAGATCGGCGCCGGCGGACAGTGCTTTGACGGTCTCCTTCCCGCTCTGGTTCTGGTCCACGGCCTTCATGTTGAGGGCGTCGGTGATGATGACTCCGTCGAAGTCGAGCGTGTCCCGCAGTGACTTGTAGGCCTTCTCATTCAGCGTTGCCGGCGTCGTCTTCGCATCCGGCAGGCCGATGTGTCCCATCATCACCATCGGGACGCCGGCCTTGACGGCGGACTTGAACGGCAGCAGGTCCGTGTCCTCGAGTTCCTTGATGCTCTTCTTCGACACCGGCAGGCTTTCGTGGGAGTCGACGTGAAGTCGACCGTGGCCGGGGAAGTGCTTCGCGGAACTGGCGACACCGCCGAGGTGGTATCCGGTCGCGGCTTGGGCGACCACCTCGGCGACTGCCTTGTGATCGTCACCGGCCGACCGCACGTTGATGGCCACGTCCTTCTCACCGGTTGTGACATCGGCGTCGGGGGCGAAATCGATGGTGAAGCCCAGGTCGGTGAGGTTCTGGCCCTGCACCTTGGTCGCAGTCTGCGTCAGTTCGGGATCCTGGGCCGCTGAGAGCGCCATCAACGGTGGGAACGGCAGCGCCCCGGTGCCGAGCCGAGAGACAGGACCGCCCTCCTGATCGACGCCGATCGACACGGGCTGTCCCTTCGAACGTGCCGCATTGACTGCCTCGGTGACACCCTTGACCTGGTCTGGAGTCGGATTCTCGGGCAGATTGTCGGCCATGACGATGACCCCGCCGAGGTCGTTGTTCTTCAGCAGATTGACCCCGGTCTGGGTGTCGGTGCCCGACCAGGTGCCGATGATGAGGGACCCTGCCAGCTCGTCGTCGGAGAACGATTCGACGATCTCCTTCGCCTCGTCGGCGAAGTCAGCGGGGCCGATGTCTGCGGGCTCGGCGGCCTTTTCAGGTTCGGCCTTCTGTGCCGATTGCGGGGCTCCGGCTTCCCCGGTCTTCTCCGGTTGTGGGTCGGACGTTCCCCCGGAGCAACCGGTCAGGGCGAGCACGGCGGTTGCAGCGATGATGCTAAGTCTGGAGCGCATAGCACCATGCTAATCGTCGAAGATGAACCAACGGTTGAACGCGCACAAGGCGTGCCACCGCTGCTTCGGACGTCGGCGCAGTTTCGGACTTCGGCGCCGCCTCAGAGCCTCTCGTGGGCGGCGAGTCGCCTGAGGGTCTCCTTCGCGCCTCGTTCGTGCAGGGAGTCCAGAGCCGCCAGGTAGTGCTCGGTGAAACGGGACTCGTCAGCCAAAGTACCGAAGAACTGCTCCTGCCGGACGAAGGCCAGGACGTCTGCCGCCTGTGACGACGCGACCTGCTGCAGTTCATCGGCATAGCGATCGACGATGGTGAACGCAGCCCCCTGCTCATCGCTGCCCTCGGCGTAGCGAGCCCAGGATGCGCAGATCGCGGCCGAGACTTCGACCGGTGCATCTGAGGCAAGGTTGTCACCGATGACGGGGACCAGCCATTTGGGGATGCGGTCGGAGGATTCGGCACCGAGGCGGGCCAAGGTGTCGCGTATCTCGGGATTGCTGAAGCGTTCGATGAGAGAGTCCTTGTACCCGTCGAGGTCGATGCCCGGCAGCGGTTCGAGGCTCGGGGTGCCCTCCTCATCCATGTATCTGCGCAGGTAGACCGCGATATCCGGGTTCTCCATCGCCTCGTGGGCATAGGTGTAGCCGGCGAGGAGACCGAAGTAGGCCAGACCCTGATGCCCGGAGTTGAGCAGACGCAGCTTCATATGCTCGTAGGGTCTGACATCGTCGACGACCTGGACTCCGGCCAGTTCGTACGGGGGCCTGCCGGAGGTGAACCTCTCCTCGAGCACCCACTGGAAGAAGGGTTCGGCGACCACGGGCCAGGCGTCCTCGATCCCGACTTCATCACGCAGGTCGGCCCGGTCGTCATCGGTGGTGGCCGGAGTGATGCGATCGACCATCGCGTTCGGGAAGGACACGTGGACGTCGATCCAGTCGGCGAGTTCGGGGTCGACGAGCCGGGCGAAGGCACCGAACATCTTCTTCGCCACATGGCCGTTCTCCGAGATGTTGTCACACGACTGCACGGTGAATGGGGGCACACCTGCATCTCGGCGGCGGCGCAGAGCCTCGATCACATATCCGAAGACCGTGCCCGGCAGCATGCCCGCGGCCAATGCGGCCACATCGGCGACGATCATCGGATCCTCGGAGATGAACTCCCCGGTCACCGGGTTGACGTTGTATCCGCCCTCGGTGACGGTGAGCGAGACGATGCGAATCCTCGACTCGCCGAGGAGGTCGATGAGTCCCTGCGGATCGTCGGGTCCGTAGCGGTAGTCGATGATCGATCCGATCACCCGTCGTTCGCGGGTGCCGTCTGGGTGTTTGAGTGTCAGCGAGTAGAGGTGATCCTGTCCCGCCAGCGCGTCTCGCATGCGCACATCGTGGGGCAGGACACCGGCTCCCACGATTCCCCAGTCCGCGGCTCGTCCCGCGCTCATGAGGTCATCGAGGACCATGGCCATATGGGCCCGGTGGAAGCCGCCGACGCCGAAGTGCACGATGCCCGGAGTCACTGCGCTCCGGTCGTAGTCGGGGACGGTGACCCCGCGGGCCGCAATCCGGTCAAGGTTCGATCCGTGCAGAGGCAGCAAGTCTGAGGCTGGGCGGGCACGGTCAACGTGTGCAGAATCCGGGGAATTCGACATCACTTCACTGCACCCATCGACAGGCCCTGGACGAGTTTGTCCTGGGCGGCGATGCCGGCGACGAGCACAGGCACCGAAATGATCAGCGAGGCCGCGCACACCTGGGACAGGAACAGCCCCTGGGAGGTGACGAAGCTGGTGAGGAAAACGGGCGCCGTCGATGCCGCCGTCGAGGTCAGGACATTGGCGAAGAGCAGTTCGTTCCACGAGAAGATGAAGCAGATGAGGGCCGTGGCTGCTAGGCCCGGAGCGGTCAGGGGCAGCAGAATCTGCATGAAGACACGGGGAAGCCGGGCCCCGTCGAGCTCAGCGGCCTCGAGCACCTCAATCGGCACCTCGGCGAGGAATGATCGCATCATCCACACGGCGATGGGCATGTTCATCGCGGAGTAGATGATGATGAGCAGGAGCCAGGTATCGAGGATGCCGAATGCCTGCGCGACCAGGTAGACGGGCAGAAGTCCCGCGACCATCGGCAGCATCTTGGTCGAGAGCAGGAAGAAGAGCACATCCGACCAACGTTGGATCCGACGAATGGCCAGCGAGTACGCGGCCATGGTCGACAGAACCAAGACGATGAGGGTGGACACGATCGCCGCGACCGCCGAATTGATGAGGGCGGGCCAGGGGCTTACGCCGCTGCCGCCGCCGAAGAAGTTGGAATAGGACTCCAGCGTCAGCGGCGCGAAGAAGCTGGGCGGGTTGGTCGAGGCATCGGTCTCGGCATGCAGGCTGGTCAGCAGCATCCACAGCAGCGGGGACACGAAGAGGAGGCCTACCAGCCAGGCCAAGAGACCGAGCAGGACCTTGCCGATTCGGCGCTGACCCGGGCGTCTCTGCGCACTCGCCTTCTTGCGGGAACGATCGGCTCCCGTCGAGGCCGTGATGTCTGGGGTGGTGGCCGTGCTGTCTGGGGTGGTGGCCGTGCTGTCTGGGGTGCTCATGAGTTCTCCTCCTTGAGCAGAGTGGACGCGGTTCGCAGCGCGAAGGTCGCGATGACAAGTGAGGCGATGACGACGATGACGCCGACGGCGGAGGCGACTCCATAGTCTTGGGCCACGAAGAATTCCTGGTAGATGACATAGGGCAGATTCGCGGTTCCGAGTCCGCCCGAGGTCATCGTGAAGACGGTGTCGAAGTTCTGCACGATGTAGATGGTGCCGAGCAGCGCCGCGAGTTCGATATAGCGTCGCAGGTGCGGCAACGTGATGAATCGGAATGTCTGACCCGGTCCGGCGCCGTCGACCAGTGCCGCCTCGTAGACGTCCATGGGACGCGACTGCAGACCCGCGAGCATGATGAGCATCATGAACGGGGTCCACTGCCAGACGAGGACGATGCCGATTCCCAACAGCGGATAGGTGCTCATCAGATCCGGCTGCGGGGCGTTCTCACCGAAGACGCTGGTCAGCAGGCCGTTGACCAATCCGTAGGACGGGTTGAAGATCGCATGCTTGAACAGCAGCGCCGCGGCCACGGGCACGATCAGGAACGGGGTGATCATCAGCGTGCGCACGAACCCGCGGCCGATGAACTTCCGGTCAAGGAGAAGCGCGATGGCCAGACCCAGCACCGCCGAGACCAGTACGACGGAGACCGTGAGCCCGATGGTGACGAACACCGCGCGCAGCAGATCCGCATTCGTGAAGACGGTGATGTAATTCTGCAGGGTGCCGAAGCTGATGTCATCGGGATAGGCGGCGTTCCACTTCATGAACGAGATGACGATTGTGATTGCGAAGGGAATCTGCGTGACGAGGATGACGAAGATCAGCGCCGGCAGCATGGGGACTCGCCGCGACCACCGCTCTCGAGCGCTCGAGGATGCGGACCTGGGCGATGGGGGCGCGGGCGCCGCCTGAGTGCGGCGATCTTGCGCAGGAGCTGACATGGGGCAACCTCCGGTGATGGGTGGCAGTGGGGCCGGGTGCCGGGGCGGAGACGCGAACGCCTCCGCCCAGTGCTTGCGCTACTTCTTGTACTTGTCTCCGATCTTCTCTGCTTCCTTCTGTCCCTTCCCAAGCGCTTTGTCCACCGTGGTGCGTCCGGCTATCGCCGAACTGACGTCTTCGGAGATGCCCGTGGCCAGGTCGGCGAATTCGGGAATGGTCACGAACTGCACTCCGAGAGTCGGGCGCGGCTGCACACCGGGGTTCTTCGGGTCTGCCGAGTTGATGGCGTCCTCGGTCTGCTTGTAGAACGGTTCCGCGGCCTTCTGGTACTCCGGGTTCTCATAGGTCGAGGTGCGTTTGCCGGCGGGCACGTGCTGCCAGCCCAGTTCTTCGGCGACGGTCTCTTCATAGTCCTGTGACGAGGCCCAGGCCACGAACTGCTTGGCGGCGTCCTGGTTCTTGCCTTCCTTCTGGATGCCCCAGGCCCACGTGTAGAGCCACGAACTCGACTTCGTCTCCTTCACCGGGGCTGCGACATAGCCGATCTTGCCCTTGACTGGTGAGTCATCGGCTTCGAGGGTTCCTGTTGCCGCCGTCGAGTCGTACCACATCGCGACATTGCCCTGCTGCAGGTTGGTCAGGCACTCGGTGTAACCGGCCTGCGGTGCTCCCGATTCGCCGTAGTCCTTGATGAGATCGACGTAGAAGTTCGTCGCCTCCTTGAACTCCTTGGAATCGACCTGTGCGTCCCAGTTCTCATCGAACCAGGTTCCGCCGAAGGTATTGACCACGGTGGTCAGCGGCGCGAACATCTCTCCCCAACCGGGCAGACCGCGCAGGCAGATGCCCTTGGTGCCCTTCTCGGCACCGTCGACCTTCGCTGCCAGATCGGCGACCTCATCCCAGGTGGGATTCTCCGGCATCGACGCACCCGCCTTCTCGAAGATGTCCTTCCTGTACATCAGGAAGGATCCCTCCCCGTAGAACGGCTCTCCGTAGATCTTGTCCTCATAGGTCATCGATTCGGCCATCGGGGCGAGGATGTCGTCCTGATTGAATCCCTCGGCATCGACGACGCCTTCATCCATCGGAGTCAGCCACCCGTTCTTGGCGTAGGTCGGCACTTCGTAGTTCGACATCGAGGCCACGTCATAGTTGCCGGCCTGCGCGGAGAACTCCTGCCCGATCTTGGCGCGGACTTCGTTCTCCGGCAGCACCGTGTAGTTGACCTTGATCCCGGTGTCGCTGGTGAATTGATCCGCGGTGAGCTTCTGCAGGTCCTGCATCTGCGGATTGTTGACCATGAGAACGTTGACTTCTTCATTGCCTCCGCCGCTCGAACTTCCCCCGGCGCCACCACACCCTGCGAGTGTGAGTGCTCCGACCACTCCGATGGCCGCCGCTGTGACAGCCCGGCCCGTGATCTTCAGCTTCATCGTAATTGCCTTCCCTCGTCATTGCGGGATTGCTGCCCGCCATCGGGTGTGCTTGACGAAATACATATGAGCATCCGTGCTCACATGTGCAATACTGTGTCATGATCTGAACAGATGTGCAACAGATCACATATGAGCGGCAGACTGGTCGCCGTTAGTGTGGTCTCCGTGGTTTCGGAAGGGAGAGTCATGAGCACAGCACCGACTGCCAGGCACCGCCGGTTCCTGGCTCAGCTGGCCAAAGAGCACTATCTCCAGGGCAGCTCGAAGGTGGAGCTGGCCAAAGCGCACGGACTCAGCCGGTTCCAGATCGCTCGTCTGCTGCAAGAGGCCGTTGACAGCGGAGTCGTCACGATCTCGATCGAAGCCGATGCCGCCGACGAAGACGGCCGAGCCGAACGGCTCGCGGCCGCGCTCGGGCTGAGGTCGGCCATCATCGTCGAGTTCGAACACGAGACCCACGCCGCACAGCGAATGGGTCGTGCCGCGCTCTCCTACGTCGATCGCCACGCCCGCCCGGGCATGCGCATCGGACTGGCCTGGTCACGGACACTCGACGCAGCAGCAGAATTCGCCCCCGCACTCCCCCGCTGCACGATCGTCCAGCTCGCCGGTGCGCTTCAACTCAGTTCGCATCGGCCCAGCGCCGGGATCTTCGCCCGATTGGGACAGGATGCCGCCGTGACCATGGTTCGACTGCCGGCTCCACTCCTGGTCACCGAGGCGGACACCGCGGCAGATCTCAGTGCCCTGCCTGAGATCTCCAGTGCCCTCGCTGCCGCAGACGATCTCGATATCGCGGTCGTCTCGGTCGCCGCATGGGCGCAGGAACAGTCCTCGGTCTGGGAGAAATGCAGCCCAGAGCAGCGAGCGGCAGGGCTGGCCGACGGTGCGGTGGCCGAAGCCTCCGGACGCCTCTTCGACGCCGCCGGAGTCGAGGTCGACACGATCGACGATCGCGTCATCGCCGTCACCCTGGACCAGCTTCGCAGCGCAGCGACGACCGTCGGTGTGGCTCGCGGAGCACAGCGCGCCGAGGCTGTCCGTGCAGCCTGCGCCGCCGGGATCCTCGATGTCGCCATCGTCGACGAGGCGCTGGCCCGAGAGATCCTCGACAGCCAGGCGCCCGGGACACAGGCCGCCCCTCAGTCCGTTTCGAAGAACACCTCACAGGCCGCCCCGCAGTCCGTTTCGAAGAACACCTCGCAGACCGCCCCTCAGTCCGCCTCGCGGGCTCAGGTACAAGTTGCAGCGCGGACCGAGGAGCCGTGATGGCTGCCGACCTCGAACCGCGCGAACTGGTCGCCGGCGTTGATTCCTCGACGCAGAGCTGCAAGGTCGTCATCGTCGACCCCGCCACTGGTGAGATCCTGCGCAGCGGATCGGCCCCGCACCCTGTCGGGACGGAGGTCGATCCCGAAGCCTGGTGGTCGGCCCTGCAGGAGGCGATCTCTGCCGCAGGTGGGTTCGCTGACGTCGCCGCCGTCAGCATCAGCGGACAGCAGCACGGCCTCATCACTCTCGACAGTCACGGGCAGGTCATCCGCGACGCTCTGCTGTGGAACGATCTGCGCAGCGACACAGCAGCGCGTGCACTCATCGCCGAGATCGGGGCAGACGAGTTCGTCGATCGGGCCGACATCGTTCCTGTTGCCTCCTTCACCGGGGCCAAGCTACGGTGGCTGCGCGATCATGAACCCGACAATGCCTCCCGCGTGGCAGCCGTGGCTCTGCCGCATGACTGGTTGACCTGGCGGCTGTTGGGCTACGGACCAAGCAGCTCATCCGCCCCACGGGGCCCGACCTCGAGGCGCTCGTCACCGATGCCTCCGATGCCAGCGGAACCGCGTACTTCTCCGCGGTCACCGGACGCTATGACCTTGAACTCTTCCACACAGCATTCGGTGCCACAGCACGAGAAGCTGCCGGACCCGATGCTCACTGGGACCCCGACAGCGCACCCCACACCGCTCCCGTCGTCCTGCCTCGTGTCCTCGGGCCCCATGAGAGCGCCGGTCACACACCCGAAGGCATCCTCGTCGGACCGGCGCCGGGGACAATGCGGCCGCTGCGCTCGGACTCGGAGCCGGCCCGGGCGACGTCGTCATCTCGATCGGCACCTCGGGGACGGTCTTCAGTCCGACCCGTCTGGAGATCAACGATCCTTCGGGGATGGTCGCCGGATTCGCCTCGGCCGACGGTGGGCGCCTTCCGCTCGTCGCCACGCTCAATGCCGCCCGCGTCCTCGACTCCGCGGCAGTGCTGCTGCGCGCCAGTCATACCGACGTGGCTGCGCTGGCACTGGCCGCGGCACCTGGGGCGAACGGCCTCACTCTCGTCCCCTATTTCGAGGGCGAGCGCACCCCCAACCTTCCGGATGCGACAGCCCGTCTGGAGGGGATGACCTTGGCGAATTCGTCCCCGGAGAACGTCGCTCGGGCGTTCGTCGAGGGCATGCTGTGCGGACTGGCCGACGGACTCGAGGCGGTGCTGCGACAGGGCCTGAGCGTCGAACGGCTGCTCCTCATCGGCGGGGCAGCCCGCAACCCGGCAGTGCGGGAGGTGGCCAGAGACATCTTCACCGTCCCCATCGACGTACCCGAGCAGGCCGAGTACGTGGCCATCGGGGCCGCCCGTCAAGCGGCCTGGACACTGACCGGAACCTCGCCGAGGTGGCAGGTCGAGCTGGTCGCGACTCTGCACCCGAGACCATCGCGTGTACGCGAACAGTACCGCTCTTACGCCCACACCAGCGTCACTCCCAAAGCCAGCCACACCAGCGTCACTGCTACCACCACAATCACCGGCGACACCACTCCCGCCGACGAGAACTCAGACAATGATCACCGCGGATCGTCGGGTGCCCACGCACCCGTGGAAGGTTGAGATTCACCATGGCAACAGTCACTTTCGATAAGGCAATGCGCCAGTACCCAGAGGCGCTCACTCCATCGGTCAACGAAATCAGCCTCGATATCGCCGATGGCGAGTTCCTCGTCCTGGTCGGTCCCTCAGGCTGCGGAAAGTCCACGACTCTGCGCATGCTCGCGGGCCTCGAACCCGTCGACGGCGGGCACATCAGAATCGGTGAGGACGATGTCACCGGGGTCTCGCCCCGCGAACGCGATATCGCGATGGTGTTCCAGAACTATGCGCTCTACCCACATATGAGCGTGGGGGAGAACATGGCCTTCGCTCTCAAGATCGCCGGTGTGGGCAAGGCTGAACGCAATGAGCGAGTGCGTGAGGCCGCCCAGCTGCTCGACCTCGAACCCTACCTCGATCGGAAGCCGAAGGCCCTCTCCGGCGGGCAACGGCAGCGCGTGGCCATGGGACGCGCCATCGTGCGCTCTCCGCAGGTGTTCCTCATGGACGAACCGCTGTCAAACCTCGATGCTAAACTGCGGGTCCAGACACGTGCACAGATCGCCTCGCTCACCCGCCGCCTCGGCGTCACCACGGTCTACGTCACCCACGACCAGGTCGAGGCGATGACGATGGGCGATCGCGTCGCTGTGCTCGCTGACGGACGTCTCCAGCAGGTGGACACTCCGCGGGCCCTCTACGACCGCCCCGCCAATCTCTTCGTCGCAGGCTTCATGGGCTCTCCGGCGATGAACCTCATTGACCTTCCGCTCCAGGACGGGGCGCTGCACCTCGGCGAGTCCGAGATCCGATTGAGCCGCGCGCAGCTCTCGGAGCTCACAGCTGATCGAGTGACGGCCGGAATCCGACCGGAGGACTTCCGTCTCGAGCCGACCGGCGGTCTGGAAGTCAGTGTGGATCTGATCGAAGAGCTCGGCGCGGACGCCTACGTGCATGGTCGGGCGACGACCGGCGGCGATGACAAACCGATCGTCGCCAGGGTCAGCGGGCGCACGCGCGTGGCCAGAGGTGACAGGGTCAGAGCCGTCCCGGAGCTCTCGCGCCTCCACCTCTTCGATTCGCAATCCGGTGCACGACTGTCTGATGAGAGTGAGCATGCGGCCTGAATGTGACGGCCGATAAGTGGTCAGAAGCCAGAAAACCCGGTGCGGAATACTATGATCGATCCATGGTCGATTTCGCACGCTCACCCCGCTCCACCATCGGAGTCGAATGGGAACTGGCTCTGTTGGACGGGGACAGCCTTGATCTGACTTCCGCCGCGGAGGTTCTCCTCGCCGATGTCGCGCAGCGTGCACCCGAGTTCGAGAAGCGGATCGTGGGCGAGATGCTCACGAACACGATCGAACTCGTCACCGGTGTCCACGAGCAGGTTTCCGGAATCGCCGAGGATCTGGCCTCGTCCATGGGTGCCCTGCGCACGCTCACCGAGGACCGTGGGATCGAACTCATGTCCGCTGGCACGCACCCGTTCGCCCAGTGGCAGTCCCAGGAGGTTCGCGCCAAGGATCGCTATCTCGAGCTCGTCGACCGCACCCAGTGGTGGGGTCGGAACATGCTCATCTTCGGCGTCCACGTCCACGTCGGAATCGACTCCCGCGACAAGGTGCTGCCGATCGTCAACGCCCTCCTCGCCTACGTCCCCCACCTTCAGGCGCTGAGCGCATCATCACCCTTCTGGGGCGGGACCGATACCGGCTATGCATCGAATCGGGCGATGATGTTCCAGCAGCTGCCGACCGCGGGACTGCCGTTCCAGTTCGAGGCGTGGTCGGACTACGAGAAGTACGTGGCCGACATGCTCACCACCGGCATCATCGACAACATCAATGAGATCCGCTGGGATATCCGTCCCGCCCCGAACTGGGGAACCGTTGAGGTCAGGGTCTGCGACGGTCTGCCCACGCTCGAGGAGATCACTGCGATCACGGCCCTCATCCAGTGCCTCGTCGACGACTTCTCCGCCCGTCTCGATGCCGGTGAGACCCTGCCGACGATGCCGGACTGGTTCCATGACGAGAACAAGTGGCGTGCCGCCCGCTACGGCATGGACGCCATCATCATCGAGAACGCCGAAGCCGATGAACGCCTGGTCACCGAATGCCTGGCCGATGAGGTCACGCGACTGGCCCCGGTGGCACAGCGACTGGGCTGCGTCGACGAACTGAACACCATCACTTCGATCATCGACCGCGGTGTGCCCTACCAGCGGCTGCAGAACGTGTTCAAGGACAGTGAATCACTCACCGAGGTGACTCGTTCCCTGATCAGCGACCTGCGCACCTCGTATACCTGAGGTCTTCGGACCGCGAGGCCGCCGCACCCTCCCACCGATAAACGGGTCAAGCGTCAAGTTACGCACGCCCAAACGCGTTTGTCGACGCTTGACCCGTTTGTCGATGAAGCCGTCGTCGGGGTCCGCTGCGGCCCGTCAGCGGCCGCGACTCACAGGTGGGGGCGGAGGAGCTCCAGCAATTCCGGCAGGGACGCAGCGACACCGGAGTGCAGCTTGAGATCCGGGAGCTCGTCGATCGGCACCCAGGCGAGCTCGATGCTCTCAGGATCGCTGATGACCGGTTCGAAATGACGCACGGCCCGGGCGATGACCGTCGTGTACGACCAGTCCCCGAGATCGAGGACATGGGTCTCGAGGACTTCGATGCCCGAGGCGTCACTGTCGGGGACACCTGCTTCTTCCCAGGACTCGCGGACGGCCGCGTCGAGAGCGGATTCGCCCAGGTCGCGGGCGCCACCGGGGAAGCCCCATGTTCCTCCCTCGACCGACCACAGGGCGCGGTGCTGCATGAGGATCCCCTGCGCAGGTCAAGCAGCATCAGTCCCGCTGCCCCGTTGAGCCCCCAGTGCTTCTTCCCGTCCGAGCCGAGAGTCCATCCATCGCCTGATCGCCGAGGCGGCAGGTAGTCCGGCAGATCCTTCGAGTTCGGACCGTATGCGGTCTCATCGCGTGAGGCACCGCTGCGTTCGTGTGTGTAGGCGTTCTGGTCGCCGGCGTTCGGGTCAGACGAGGACATGATCGACATCCAATGAGGAGACTGCGGCAAATGACAGGTCGCTGGGTCCGATTCCACGGCGGACGAGTTCGGCACCGAGAGCTGCGACCATGGCTCCGTTGTCCGTGCACAGACTCAACGGCGGTACCCTCAGCTCCACCCCCGCCTCGGCGCATCTGGCTCCGAGGACCGCGCGCAGGTGGGAGTTCGCGGCGACTCCCCCGCCGAGGACGACGTGGCTGATGCCGGTGTCGGCCGCCGCCAGCAGGGTCTTGGTCACGAGGACGTCGACGACGGCGTCCTCGAATCCCGCTGCGATGTCGGCGACCCGCAGGTCCGTGCCCAGTGTTTCGGCCTTCGTGACCTCCCGCAGTGCGGCGGTCTTGAGTCCGGAGAACGAGAAGTTGAAGCGACGTTCGGGATCGCGCAGATCCTGCTTCTTCGCCAATCCGCGGGGGAACTTCACGGCGGTGCGGTCACCGGGGATTCCGCTCCCGTCGAGCGCTCCGAGAGCGGCCTTGGAGATGTTCGGCCCACCCGGGTAGTTGAGTCCCAGCAGCCGCGCGGTCTTGTCGAAGGCTTCGCCGGCGGCATCGTCGATCGTGGCGCCGATGAGTTCGATGTCATCGACGACGTCTCCGATGCGCAGGATCTCGGTGTGCCCACCGGAGACGAGGAGTGCGATGGTCGGCGTGGTCAGGCCGTCGACGTCGGTGGCGATGAGGTCCACCGACACATGTGCGGCGAGGTGGTTGACCCCGTAGAGCGGCAGGTTGAGTGCCGCGGCGAGGCCCTTGGCGGCACCGACTCCGACCATCAGCGCACCGCTGAGGCCCGGGCCGGCGGTCACGGCAATGGCGTCGAGGTCGCTCAGCGCGATGTCTGCCTGATCGCAGGCCGAGGCGATGGCCGGCCCGATGGCCTGGACGTGTGCGCGTGAGGCGACCTCGGGGACCACGCCGCCGAAGCGAACGTGTTCATCCATCGAGGAGGACACCGTGTTGGTCAGCAGCGTCCGGCCTCGAACGATTCCAACTCCGGTTTCGTCACAGGAGGATTCGATGCCCAGCACCAGCGGTTCGCTCATATGTCGTTCGCCCCGTCCTCGCTGTGATCCGTTTCGCTGTCGTCCTCGCTGTCGTCCGTTTCGCTGTCCTCAAGTTCGAGGTCCGCGTAGAGTGCGAGCAACTCTTCCTCACCGGCCTCGGCGACGTCGAGGCCCAGGACCCGAGCGAACAGGCGCAGGTGGGTGTCCCACATCGGTCCGAAGTCCGCGGCCTTGAGCCGAGCGCTCTCGACGTCGGGCGCGGATTGGGTGAAGATCAGAAGGGTCGCATCCCCGTCCGTGAGTTCGAGTGCGAGCAGCGCCATCCCCAGCACGCCGAAGTCATCGAGCTCGACGAGGACATGGTCCTCGACCTCGCAGCTGAGGATCTCACCGTGCAGTGTGGTCTCACCGAGGTCGAAGGTGATCGCAGGATTGGGATCGTCCACGTCACTGTTCTCAGAGTCATCTCTGTCCGTGCCGCCTGCGGCTTCGTCGACGTCCGTACGGGCTGCTCCTTCGTCGGCGTCCGTGCCGGCTGCGGCTTCGTCGACGGTGAAGGATGCGAACCAGGACCTGGCGGTTTCGCTGTCGACGAGCTTCGACCAGACGGTCGCAATGTCGACCGCCAGCGGCAGCTCGATGACAAGATCAGTGCCGTTCTCCCATTTCACAAGGCGTGGACTCGTGCTCGTCATGCTTCCACCCATGCTTCGTTGAGGGCCGTGATCTCGTCCTCGGCCAGCTGCAGTTCGGTTCCTGCGAGCAGTTCGCTCAGCTGTTCGGGCACCCGCGCCGAGGCGATGGTGGAGGGAATGAAATCGTGTGACAGCTGCCAGGCCAGTGTGGTTGCGGTCATGGTTGCGTTGTGCGCCGAGGCCACGTCGTCGAGGATTTCGAGAGCGCGAAGCGCCGCTTGGTTCTCGAGGAAGTCGGCGACGCGTTCACCGCGCACGCTTCCGGTGGAGTCGCCGCCGGTGTGCTTTCCCGTGAGGAATCCCGAGGCCAAGGAGTGGAAGGGCAGTTCGGCGATGCCGTTGGACCGCAGGTAGGCCTGTTTCTGTGCATCCACCGCGCTGCGGGCCACGAGGTTGTACCGATCCTGGACGACGCGGTAGCACGCCAGTGAGTACTTCGCGCTGATATTCATGGACGACTGCAGACGATCCAAGGTGAAATTCGAGGCGCCGAGGTAGCTGACCTTCCCGGAGCGCACCAAGGCGTCGAAGGTCTCCGCCACCGCCACCTGATCGACGCTCTCGTCGTCGGCGTGGGCGTAGTAGACGTCGACGTGGTCCGTGCCGAGACGACGCAGGGAGGAGTCGATGCATTTGCGGATATTGGCTGGGTCGAGCCCCTTGCGCTTCGGATGCGCTCCGACCTTGGTGGCGATGACCATGTCATCGCGGTTGCCACGCGAGGCCATCCATTCGCCGATGATGGTCTCCGACTCACCGCCGGAGTTGCCGTCGACCCACACGGAGTAGGCATCCGCTGTATCGATGAAGTTTCCGCCCGCCTCGGCGTAGGCGTCGAGGACCGCGAAGCTCTGATCCCGGTCAGCACCCCAACCGAAGGGATTGCCTCCCAGATGCAGGGGGTGGACCATCAGATTCGTGTCAGCAAGTTGCACTCTTTCCATGGCTCCAGCCTACCCTTTGGCAGTGGTCGGCGGCGGTATGGGGCGCAGGTTAGGACAGGCTCGACTAAGATGAAAACAAGCACTGCAGCAGCCCTGACCATCGAGACACTTCCGGATCATCGATCTCTCAATGAGGAAACATCATGACTGAACCATTCTCAGCTCGCCTCAAGGCCAGCACAGCCACGATCCACGACGAGGTCGAGCACACGAATTTCATGGTCGATCTCATGGAGGGCAGGCTCGACCCACGCGCCTACGCTCTCCTGCTCAAGCAGTACACGCTCATCTACGCAGCCCTCGAGGCGAAGTCTTCGGAGTTCGCCGAGGACCCGATCTTTGCACCTTTTCACGATGCGAATCTGTTCCGAGGTGAGCGCATCGTCCGGGACCTGCAGGAACTCACCGGCGCGGTGGAGTTCATGGGCAGCGACGCAGACCTGCCCATCACCCGCAGCGGCGAAGCATATGCACGACATCTCGGCCGACTCGACAAGCCTGAGCAGGTCATCGCACACCACTACACGCGCTACCTCGGCGACCTCTCCGGCGGGCAGGCCATCGGAGCGCTCATGGGCAGGCACTACGACATTCCTGCCAGCGCGCTGACGATCTGGGACTTCACCGCACTCGGCAAGACGAAACCGTACAAGGACTCCTACCGTCTGCGCCTCAACGACATCGCAGACACCGGTGGGAACGAGCAGACCGTCATCGATGAGACGATGACCGCGTTCGAACTCAATGGCGAACTGCTTTCGGAGCTGACGTCTCTGTCCGACCGTCACACAGCCGACCGTCGCACATCCGACCGTCCCGCCACTGCCGGTCCCACTGCCGGCCGCCCCACTGCCACCCGTCCCGCCGCTTCGTCTGTCTCGCCAGCTGTGCTCGGCCGCTCCTGACGGCGGAACCGGGAGATGTAAGCTGAAGCAGCATCCCCGCCGCAACGACGAACAGTTCGAGAGACAGACATGGATTCACACCAGCTGTTGGCATGGGCCCTCGTGGCCGTGATCGGAGCTGCCACACCCGGGATCGATCTCATGATCGTCCTGAGGTCAACGCTGCTTCACGGCAGGCGCTCCGGTTTCGCAGCCGTCATCGGAGTCGAAATGGGTCACGCCGTCTGGGCGATTGCCAGCCTCATCGGCCTCACAGCCCTGCTGGCGGCGTCCACCCTCGCCTACGACGTGGTGCGGATCGCCGGAGCCTGCTATCTGGTCTGGCTCGGATGCACCGCGATCTGGAAATCGCTGCCCCGCAACCGAGCAACGGCCACCGAGGCTGAAGATCTTCCCTCCCAGAGCGCTGTCAGTGCGGTCCGCAGCGGCATGACCGGCAATCTCCTCAACCCGAAGGTCGGGGTCTTCTACATCAGCATCCTGCCCCAGTTCCTCCCGACAGTTCCGACGGCCGCCGGATGGGGTGTGCTGCTCGTGGCCATCGCACTGACCATCGGCACAGTGTGGCACGCCGCCATCGTTCTTCTTGCCACCCGTGCCCGCGGCATCCTCACCCGTGAACGGGTCAAGATCTGGCTCGATCGTACGAGCGCCGCGGTGATGATCGCCCTCGGCGTGCGCCTGGCGACCGAAGCTCGGGCGTAGACCGACTTATGGGTGGAAGCGCATGAGGATCGCGTCGGCACCCGGGTAGTAGTCGGGGCGCCTGCCCCATTCGGAGAATCCTAGGGAACGGTAGAGGCCCAGTGCCGGTTCGTTGTGCTCATCAACCTCGAGATGCACGGCCTCGGCTCCTCGGCTCAGGGCCCAGTCGATCCCGGCCCGGAGCATCCGTCGCGCGATGCCCTGACCACGTCCAACCTCGGTGGTGGCAATGGTCATGACGTCCGCTTCACCGCCGGCGGCTGACATGACGATCCACCCGGCCAGCGCCGAGGTGGGGGTCCGTGCCGCGAACATCGCCGTTCCAGCCTGAGCCTTCACAGCCCAGTAGTAGCTCAGCGTCCACGCGGTGGGGCCGAAGATGGCGGCATCATGGTCCGCGACCTCGTCGAGATCCCACCAGCGCAGTTCGTCGATGCCGGCCTGTTCGTGCGGCGCGCCCGTGCTCATCTCCCGGCACTCATTTCAGTGGGCTCATTTCAGTGTGCTCTCACGCATAGGTGTCGACTTGGCGTCGGGCTCGCGCAGGTATTCGGGAACCGGTTCGACCAGCTCTCGCCCGGCCGCGATCTCGCTGGCTGCGGCGAACGCGAGGTATTCGGCGCGTGGGTCGACGATCGCAGGGAAGCTGGACTGCCCGAGGACCTCGGGATAGAGGAGAAGTCCGCGGCCGAGGCGGCCACTGATGTCCGTCTGGCCTGCAGCTGCGAGGACATCGTCGACCTCGGCCGGCTTCGCGACGAAGGGTCCGGCCCGCAGCGACGCGTCCGAGCTCTCGTAGACGCTGAAATAGACCTCTTTGCGTCGTGCGTCCGCGGCGATGAGCACCGGCCCCTGGGCCTGAGTATTCGTTCGACGCAGCTCCTCGGCGAGCGCGGCCTGGGACAGAAGGCCCTTGACCGGGATCCCCCGAGCCTGACCGACCGCGATGGCGGCGGCGATGCCCACGCGCAGCCCGGTGAATGGACCCGGACCGATTCCGGTGACGACGAGGTCCGGCTGGGCCGAATTCGCAAGCACCTTGGCCAGAGCGGGTCCGATGAACTCGACGTGCCTGCGCTGATCATCGGCTTGCTCTACCGCCAGGACGGTCCCGGATTCGGTGTCGACCAGAGCCACGGAGGCGGTCTGGGAGGTATCGATGCTGAGTATGATCACTGGCGCTCCTCCTCGTCGGCGGACCCATCTGACCCGTCGAATTCGCTGAACTCGACCGGACCTGCCAGGGCCCGGAGCGAGTCTCTCACCTGCTGCAGCCGTGCATCCCAGGAGCTGCCGTGGCCGAGCAGTTCGACGAGGCGGCGTTCGTCCTCGTCGGCGTCATCCTCAGCAGCCTCCTCGTCAGCCTCGGTGACTGCGTTCGATCCTGCCGCGCCCTCTGCTCCATCTGCTGCGTCCGCGGCGAGGTCGAACATCGGCGTGATCGTCAGTCCGAGGTAGTCGCTGCTCAGCTGTTCGGCGAGCCCGGCACCCCATTCGACGACGGTGATCGACTCGTCGAGTTCCGAGTCGAGGTCGAGGTCCCCGAGCTCCTCGGCGTCGGAGATTCGGTAGGCATCGACGTGCACGAGTGCAGGACCGTCGCTCAGTGAAGGGTGTTCGCGGGCGATGACGAAGGTGGGTGAGGTGATTCGCCCGGCTACTCCCAAGGCCCGCCCCAGGGACTGCGTGAATGTCGTCTTCCCCGCGCCGAGGTTGCCGCTGAGGATGAGGAGGTCACCTGCCCGCAGGTGCCCGGCGAGCGCTTCGGCGAAGGTCCTCATCTGGTCAAGCGACGTCAGCTGAAGTTTCATCACAGACCTCCGCCTTCGGCAGGATGCGGCTCCACTTCCACGCGGTCGACGCGTTCACTGATGCGGGAGACGACCTCGTAGTTGATCGTATCGGCCCAGGTCCCCCATTCGGCCGCGCTGGGACCGTCGGGGCCGAAGATGACGACCTCATCGCCGATGGCGACCTCGCCGGCACCGACCTCGACGATCATCTGATCCATCGCGATCCGACCGATGACGGGATAGCGGGTGCCGCGGATGGAGACCTCGGCCCGATTCGATGCCGAGCGGGCGAGCCCGTCGCCGTAGCCGCCGGGAACCAGCGCGAACCGGGTGTCGGCCGCCGCCGTGAACGTGAGTCCATAGGATGCGCCGTGACCGCTGGGGACGTCCTTGAGATTGACGATCTGGGAGACCAGTCGCATCACCGGCACCAGTCCCAGATCCTGGGCAGTCTGATCCTCGAGCGGGGACAGACCGTACAGTGACAGGCCCACCCGAGCCGAGGTGCCCGGGAACGGTGAGAGTGTCAGCGCGGCCGGCGAATTCGCAATGTGGACCTCGAGTCCATCCGATTCGCCGAGGCGGCCCCGGGCCTCGTCGAGCACCGCCGTGAGTTCCCGGTGGGCTGAGTCGAAGACGTGCGTCTGCTGCGCCGTCTCGACACGTTCGGGTTCGTCCGCGACGGCGTAGTGGCTCATGATGCCCACGATCTCAAGACCGTGGGCATCCGCACTCACGTCTGACTCCTCCGACTCGGGCCCGGTATCCAGGCTCCGCAGCTTCTCGAGTGCACGCTTCCAATCCGCAGGAGCCAGGCCGTTGCGTCCGAGCCCGGTGTCGACCTTGAGGTGGAGGCGGGCGGTGGTGTTGGTGCGGCGGGACGCGTCTCGCAGTCGGTCGAGGCTGTCGACGGTGGACACGCCCAGCTCGATGCCGGCGGCGACGGCAGCGTCGAGGTCGGTGGTCGGTCCGTACAGCCATGCTGTGATGGTGACCTCGTCTCCCAGCAGCTCGCGCAGGTGCAGCGCCTCGCTGATCGTGGCCACGCAGAAGTCCCGCCACCCGGCGGCGAACAGCGCCGGGGCGACGATGTCGATGCCGTGGCCGTAGGCGTTGGCCTTGACGACGCATTTGAGTCGGGCGGGGGCGAGCCGTTCGGCGAGAGCCGCGGCGTTGGCCTGCAGCGCGGCCACGTCGATCTCGGCCCTCACCAGCGCCCCTGAGGTATCAGTTGATGTCACTGGATAAGAATACCGTGGACCGTCATCTTTCATTCCGACAGGGACCCGCTGACTCGACCAGGGGCCCGCTCACTCGATCAGGGATCCTCCGTGGATGAGCTCCCCCGCCACCTCGGCGACGGCATCGCCGAGTGCTCCGGCGTTCACGGCCCGTCGACCCGCAGCATTGTGCACCAGCACGCCGAGTCCGACGATGTGGGCCAGTTCGCGTTCCGGGAGCGCTGGCTCATGCTGATTCTTTGCGTGGAAGGTCGCGACCAGAGCACCGATGATCCCGGCCAGCACGTCCCCGGACCCCGCGGTGGCCAGGCTGGCCGGTCCGACCTCGGGGAGCACGCAGAACCCGTCCGGGGCGGCGATGACGGTCTGGTGTCCCTTGAGCAGGACGATGCAGCCGCTGGACTGTGCGGCTCTCTGCGCCCAGCCGATGGGGTCGGCGTTGATCCGGCTCGAGGTGATGATCTCGCCGAGGAGGCGGCTGAGCAGCCGCGCCAGCTCACCGGCGTGCGGAGTCAGAACCACGGGCCTCTCGGCCAACCATGTGCCCTTGACCGATTCTGCGCGTCCGACCATGTCCAGTGCCCCAGCGTCGAGGACGACGGGAACATTCGTTTTCGCCAACGCGTCGACGCAGGCGTGGACGTATTCGTCCTCCGGGTTGCCTGGGCCCATGACCACGGCGTTCATGCGGCCCGAGGCGGTGACCACCTCGGCGTGGAGGCCGATGACGTATTCGGCGACCATCTGGGATCCCAGGGACCGGACCATGCCGACCCCGCAGTTGACCGCCGAGGTGGTCGTCAGCACTCCTGCACCCGGGTACTCCTCGGACCCGGCGAGGATGCCGACGACTCCGCGGGAGTATTTGTGGCCGTCCGGTTGGGGGCGGGGGAAGTCCGCGTTGAGATCATCGGTGTCGACAACCTCGGCGGTGGCCTGGTCCTCGTGCAGTTCGAGACCGATGTCGACGAGATGGACAGTGCCGGTGAATGCGGCGACGCGGGGGTCGATCAGCTCGGCTTTGAGTCCGCCGAAGGTCACGGTGTGGTCGGCGTGGATTCTATCTTCGGAACCTGTTTCGGCCGGGGACAGATCAGACGGGATGTCGACAGCGATGAGCGTCGACGTGTTCGTCGTCCTGGTGGTGAGGCTGGCGTTGGCGGTACGGCTTGTGCCGGCGGAGTGTCGCCAGTCGCGGATGAGCGAGGCGATGTGCTCGGGCAGGCCGCGTCGGCCGCCGGTGCCGAGGATGCCGTCGAGGACGAGATCGGACCGGGAGAGTTCCCGCAGCACGTCGGCGCGCAGATGTGCCCCAACCTCGGCACTGCACCGGCCAGGCGCCTCGACGCTCGGGTCAGCGGTCTCTTCGGGACTCGGGAAGCCGATGACACTGGCTCCCGCCCGACGAGCCGCGGCCAGTCCCTCATCGTGGGTGGCGTCGAAGAGTGTGACGACGGTGATGTGGGCCCCGCGCCGGGCCAGTCCCGCGGCGGCGAAGAGTGCGTCTCCGGCGTTGTTGCCGGGACCGGCGAACACGCACACACGGGAGCCGAAGATCTGGCCCCGAGACTCTCGCAGCACATCGGCGCAGAAGCCGGCCAAGGCGCGAGAAGCGCGCGCCATAAGGTCGACGCCCGCGTCGAGAAGGGGCCGTTCGGCCTCGACGATGACGGTGCTGGGGTAGGCGAAGACTGACATCAGTACCTCCTCATTCCTGGGCCAGGCGGGTGAGTCTGCGTCCGGCCAGGTGGGCCAGGAACAGTGCCTGATCGGCCAGTCCCTCGTCACTGTGACGGGCTCGGGGCGAGTGGTTGGCTTCGCGTTCCTCGACGGGCAGGTTCGGCAGCGCCACACCGAAGTGGCCGTACGCGCCGGGGACCTGCTCGAGCACGCGGGAGAAGTCCTCGGAGCCGGGGATCGGGTTCGGTCGGACAACGGCGCGGTCGGATCCGAAGAGGTCGGCGAAGGTTTCGAGGAAGAAGTCGGCTTCGTCGTGATTGTTGATCGTCGGCGGCAGCACTCGCTCGTAGTCGACCTCGGCTTCCAGCCCGTGGGCGGCGACCAGTTCGGTGACCAGCTGCGGCAATTCGGCCTCGGCTCGTGTGGTGACCTCATCGGAGAAGGTGCGGATGCTGACGACGAGCTGCGCGAAGTCGGGGATGACGTTCGGAGCGGTGCCGCCGTTGAACTGGCCGACGGTGATGACCAGGGGGTCGAAGATGTCGAAGCGCCTGGTCACGTATTCCTGGAGCTGACCCACAAGCATCGCACCGACCTGGATGGGGTCGCGGCCCGTTGCCGGGCGGGAGGCGTGGGTGCCTTTGCCGCGGACGGTGATGGACATCTTCGAAAACGCTGCCATGTACGAGCCGCGTCGGCAGTAGGCGACGCCGAGGTCCTGGTCTGCGGAGACGTGGATGCCGAAGGCGGCCTTCACCCTGGGTCCCGCGGCGTCGAGGACACCCTCGTCGATCATCTTCCCGGCCCCGTCATAGCCTTCTTCGCCTGGCTGGAACATGAAGACGACGTCTCCGGGCAGGGAATCCCGGTCACGGTGGAGAAGTTTGAGGGCACCGACCAGGCCGGTCGTGTGCAGGTCGTGGCCGCAGGCGTGCATCCGCCCGCTCGTGGCCGCGAAGTCGAAGCCTGTCGCCTCCGGCACGGGCAGGCCGTCCATGTCTCCGCGCAGCAGCACGGCGGGCACGACACCGGTCGAGTCCTCGGCGCGCTGACCACCGCGGAGGACGACGACAAGCGAGGAGAGTCCGTTGCCCTTCGTCACCTCGATGTCGAGGCCTTCGATGGCGTCGAGGACAAGCTTCTGGGTGATGGGCAGATCAAGCCCCACCTCGGCGTTCTCATGCAGTGCCCGGCGCAGAGTGACCAATCCGTCCGCGATGTCTGCTGCGTCCTCGGTGGTGGGCAGGTGGATGTCGAGGGCGGTGGTGGGCGCAGTGCTAGCGGTCTCGGTGGGGGAAGTGTCGGTATTGGAAGGAGAGCTCATGGTCTGAGTCTATTGCCGACCGCGCCGAGGTGGTGCCGAAGTCCGGAAGCCATCTGCCTACCCGAAATGCTCCGCATCCCATTCCACGCTGGGACTCAGCGATGGCCCTTCGCCTTCGACGATGACGAAGGTCATGGTGAGGTTCGCGTCATGGGTGATGGAGAGGTGGATGTTCGTGGCGCCGATGCGGTGGAAGTGTTCGAGCACGAGCCCTCGCAGGCGGAATGAGGGCGCACCGGACCGGGCGGGGACCACCTCGGCGGATTGCCAGGGCAGCCATCCGGGGAAGCCGATCGCCTTCTTCAGCGCCTCCTTGGCGGAGAATCTCGCCGCCAAAGAGGCATCCGTACGACGTTTGCCATTGCGTTTGAGCTGTTCGGCAGGGGTGAGCAGGCGATCAAGCAGTTCGGGAACGCGCTCGATGTGCTCGGCGAACCGAGGCACATCGGCAATATCAGTCCCGATTCCCAGAATCGCCATTTCGCTCCTATTACTCCACGGTCACGGACTTGGCCAGGTTGCGTGGCTGATCCACATCGAGGCCCTTGGCCGTGGCCAGTTCCATCGCGAAGATCTGCAGCGGAACCGTCGTCAGCAGCGGCGCCATGAGCGTCGTCGTCTGAGGAACGTAGATGACCTCGGAGGCGAACTCGCGGACCTCTTCATCCCCTTCCTCGGCGATGACGACGGTGTTCGCGCCGCGGGCCCGGACTTCCTGGATGTTCGAGATGACCTTGGCGTGCAGCGAATCGCGGCCGCGCTTGCTGGGCACCACGATGATGACGAGCTGGCCGTCGTCGATGAGCGCGATCGGACCATGCTTGAGCTCACCGGCGGCGAAGCCCTCGGCGTGGATGTAGGCGAGCTCCTTGAGCTTGAGCGCACCCTCCATGGCCACGGGGAAGCCCACATGGCGGCCCAGGAACAGCACAGAGCCGACGTCCTGGTTGCGACGGGCGAGCTCGAGCACCTGCTGCTTGCCGTTGTCGAGGACGCTCTGGACCTTCTCCGGAATGGTCTGCAGCTCCTCGAGGATGGTGGTGATCTCGTCGCGGAACTTGTTGCCCCGCAGCTGTGCCAGGTAGAGGCCCAGCAGATAGCAGGCCACAACCTGGGACAGGAAGGCCTTCGTCGAGGCGACCGCGATCTCCGGACCGGCGTGCGTGTACAGTGCGGCGTCGGATTCGCGGGGAATGGTCGAGCCGAAGGTGTTGCAGATGGCGATGACCTTCGCGCCCTGCTGACGTGCGTGGCGCACGGCCATGGTCGTGTCCATGGTCTCTCCCGACTGGGAGATCGCCACGACCAGGGTCTTCTCGGTCACAACAGGGTCGCGGTAGCGGAACTCGTGGGCGAGCTCGACCTCGACGGGCACACGGCACCAGTGTTCGATGGCGTACTTGGCGACCTGGCCGGCGTAGGCCGCGGTGCCGCAGGCGATGACGACGATCTTGTCGATGGTCTTGAGCACCGTCTCGTCGATGTGCATCTCATCGAGGGTGAGCTTGCCGTCGATGTCGAGACGACCCAGCAGGGTGTCCGCGACGGCCTGTGGCTGGTCGTGGATCTCCTTGTCCATGAACGAGGGGAATCCACCCTTTTCCGCAGCAGCGGCGTCCCAGTCGACCTCGTACTGCAAACCGTCGACCTCGTTGCCGTCGTTGTCGGTGATGACCACTGAGTCCGGGGTGATGGTCACGACCTGGTCCTGACCGATCTCGACCGCGGTGCGGGTGTAGTCGATGAAGGCGGCGACGTCGGAACCGAGGAAGTTCTCTCCTTCACCCAGGCCGATGACCAGGGGCGAGTTGCGGCGTGCGGCGACGACCTGTCCGGGAGCGTCGGCGTGGACGGCCAGCAGCGTGAAGGCGCCTTCGAGCTGGGTGGCGGTCACGCGCATGGCCTTCGTCAGGTCACCGGTCTCCTGGAAGTTCTTGGCCAACTGAGCGGCCGCAACCTCGGTGTCGGTCTCTGACTGGAATTGCGCACCCTCGGCGATGAGATCGCGCTTGAGCTGAGCGAAGTTCTCGATGATGCCGTTGTGGATCAGCGCCAGCTTTCCACCGTCGGCCACATGCGGGTGGGCGTTGAGGTCGGTCGGTCCACCGTGGGTGGCCCACCTGGTGTGTCCGATGCCGGTCTGGGCCTTCGGCAGGGGGTTGACCTCGAGCTCGTCGGTCAGCGCCGAGAGCTTGCCCGCCTTCTTCGCGGTCTCCAGATCACCGGCAGGAGTGACAAGGGCGACTCCCGCAGAGTCATAGCCGCGGTATTCGAGCCGTTTCAGGCCGCTGAGCACCACATCGAGCGCCGAGTGATCAGCATTGTCAACGTCTGCTTTGGATACATAACCAACGATTCCACACATGAGTGGAATTTTACGCAGTCGAGTCAAGAAACGTGGAATCGACCTACCCGACCACCACCTCGGCGTTCAGCTCAGACATGACGCATGACACAATTGTGCCCATGTCTCATGTCGATCCCCTCCTTGACCGCGCGCGACGTCTGGCCGGCCTCAATACAGGACGCAAGCCCGAGGTCGAACCGACGTCCCCGTTCTGGGAGTTCGACCGCGACGTCTGGGGCACCCTGGCCCAGGCCACTCCCCTGCCGCTGAAGCAGCGTGACATCGAACGTCTGCGCGGTCTGGGCGATCGGATCAACCTCGACGAGGTGGCTCAGGTGTACCTGCCCCTGTCGCGGCTGCTCAACCTCTACGTCTCCGCCCGCCGTGCCAAGCACGACATGACGCGGGAGTTCTTCTCCCCGTTGCACGAGACCGGGCTCGAACCGCAGGAGGCCAAGCGCACCCCCTTCGTCATCGGCGTGGCCGGGTCCGTCGCCGTCGGCAAGTCGACGACCGCTCGTGTCCTACGCGAACTCCTGGCCCGCTGGCCCGATACCCCTCGCGTCGAGCTCCTCACCACCGACGGCTTCCTCTACTCGAACGCCGAACTCGATCGCCGACGGCTCACAGGGCGCAAGGGCTTCCCCGAGTCCTATGACCGGCGCAAACTGCTGCGGTTCATCTCCGCCGTGAAGTCCGGCTCCCCCGAGGTGCGTGCCCCCGTGTACTCGCACCACACCTATGACATCGTCCCCGGCGCCGAGGTGGTTGTCCGCTCCCCCGATGTCCTCATCGTCGAAGGCCTCAACGTCCTCCAGCCCGCCCGGCCCCGCAGCGACGGGACCTTGGGCCTGTCGATCAGCGACTACTTCGACTTCTCCGTCTATGTCGATGCCCGTTCCCGCGATATCCGACAGTGGTACATCTCCCGGTTCCTCAAGCTCAAGCACGGTGCCTTTCAGGACACGGACTCCTACTTCCACCGCTATTCGAAGCTCGACGACGACGAGGCGATCACCCTGGCCACGGAGATCTGGGATTCGATCAACTTCCCCAATCTGCGTGAGAACGTCCAGCCCAGCCGGGGTCGTGCCGACCTCGTGCTGCACAAGTCGGATGACCACACGATCCGCAAGGTCCAGCTGCGCAAGCTCTGAATGCTCGGGCGCTTGACGCTGGAACTTCGCCCTGAGCTGATTGAGAAATAGATCTGCAGCCTCGGAGGTTGAAATCTGTGAACGTTCGGACCTGCCCGGGAAGGGCCGGGTGAGGGAGGCGACGAGATGAGCATGCAGTCAGCGCACAGGGTGATGTACACCTCGGTGTCGAGTAAGAGAACTCCGCAGACCTCGATCAAGCCGGGCACCTACCGTCGCATCGCTTCGTTCGCGACCAGGCATAAGAAGAAGCTCATCGTCTTCCTCACGCTGTCCGTCGGCACGGCCGTCATCGGCGTCCTCAACCCCGTCCTCGCCGGTGACGTCGTCAACGCGATCACCAATGGCGGACCCGTCGAGACCGTCATCTGGCTGGCCGTGGCGATCGGAGGTCTGGCGATCGCGGACGCCGCGATCTCGATCTTCAACAGGTACCTCTCTTCGCAGATCGGCGAGGGTCTCATCTTCGATCTGCGCACCGCGGTCTACGACCATGTGCAGAAGATGCCGATCGCGTTCTTCAATCGCACCCGCACCGGTGCCCTGGTCTCCCGTCTGAACACCGATGTCATCGGAGCCCAGCGTGCGTTCTCCAACACGCTGTCGGGCATCGTGTCGAACTTCGTGTCCCTGGTGCTGACCGTCGGCGTGATGGTCACCATCTCCTGGCAGGTCACCGTCATGTCGATCCTGCTGCTGCCGCTCTTCATCATCCCCACCAAGCTGCTTAGCGGAAAGCTTGCCTCCCTGCAGTTCCAGGCCGCAGACAACTCTGCGAGCATGTCGACGCGGATGACCGAACGGTTCTCCGCGGGAGGTGCGACCCTGATCAAGCTCTTCGGCAACCCCAAGACCGAGAACGAGGAGTTCTCCGACCGTGCCGCTCAGGTCCGCGACATCGGGGTCAAGGTGGCCATGCTGCAGTCGACGTTCGTGTCTTCGCTGACGCTCGTCTCCGCCCTCGCCTTGGCCCTCGTCTACGGCATCGGCGGTGCCCAGGCTGTCCTGGGCAACCTCAACGCCGGCCAGGTCGTCACCCTCGCACTGCTCCTGACCCGGCTCTACACGCCGCTGACCATGCTGGCCAACGCTCGCCTGGACATCATGAGCGCCGTCGTCAGCTTCCAGCGCGTCTTCGAGGTCCTCGACCTAGTCCCCCTCATCAAGGAGCCCAAGGCACCGAAATCACTGCCGGAGGGCGGTCTTGACGTGACGTTCTCCAACGTCGACTTCGCCTACCCCAGCGCCGAACAGGTCAGCCTCGCCAGCCTCGAGGACGTCTCCGTGCTCGACACCAGAGGCGGCGACGAGGTCCTGCACGGACTGAACTTCACGATCCCAGCTGGGCACACCGTCGCCCTGGTCGGCTCCTCAGGCGCCGGTAAATCGACGACCGCCTCGCTGCTGCCCCGTCTCTACGACGTGACCTCGGGGTCGATCACGATCGGTGGGGTCGACGTGCGCGAGCTGTCGGCCCAGGCGCTGCGCAGCACCGTCGGCGTGGTCACTCAGGACGGGCACGTGTTTCACGAATCCATCAGGGCGAACCTGTCCTTGGCGAAGCCGGGTGCCACGGATGCCGAACTGTATGAGGCCATCGACGGCGCGCAGCTCCACGACGTCATCGCCTCGTTGCCTGATGGCCTGGACACGCTCGTCGGTGAGCGCGGCTACAGACTCTCCGGTGGTGAGCGTCAGCGTCTGACGATCGCCCGGATGCTGTTGGCCGCCCCAGAGGTGGTCGTCCTCGATGAGGCGACCTCCGCCTTGGACTCGACGAATGAGGCGGCAGTCCAGCAGGCACTGTCGCGGGCCATGAGCGGCCGCACCGCAATGGTCATCGCGCACAGGCTCTCCACGATCCGCCAGGCCGATACGATCCTCGTCGTCGAGGCCGGTCGCATCGTCGAGTCGGGTTCTCACACCGAGCTGCTGGCCCTGGGCGGGCGCTACGCGGAACTCTACGCCACCCAGTTCGCCGCGAGCTGAGCTGCGCAACCGCGAACGAAGCTCGGGCATGACAGAGGCCGCAGCGCTGTCTGCGACTGCGGCCTCTGCTGCATCTGGGAATTCCTACAACTGCATCTGAGAATTCCTACAGCCCCAGGTTGTCCTTGACGTTGGCGGCCAGACGTTCGGCCTGGGCCTGGGCGATGTCTTCGGTCTCGGCTTCGACCATGACGCGGATCAGCGCCTCGGTGCCGGAGGCCCGCAGCAGGACGCGACCCGAGCCTTCGAGTTCGGCCTCGACGGCATTGACTTCGGCCGTGACCTTCGGGTGGTCCACACCGTGTTTGTCGACGCCCTTGACGTTGACGAGCGCTTGGGGCAGCTGAGGGATCTCGGCAGCCAGGTCGGCCAACGTGCGCTTCGAATCGGCCATGCGCTTCATCAGGTGCAGGGCCGTCTGCACGCCGTCGCCGGTCGTGCCGTGGTCGAGCATGAGCACGTGCCCGGACTGCTCCCCTCCGAGGACGAAGCCGTCTGCCAGCATGCGTTCGAGGACGTAGCGGTCACCGACGGCGGTCTGGACAGTCTCAATCGAGTACTTGTCCATCGCATGCTTGAGCCCGATGTTCGACATCACGGTCGTCACGAGCGTGTTGCCCTTCAGCTCACCGAGCTCCTTGAGGCCGATCGCCAGAATGCCCATGAGCTGGTCACCGTTGATGACACGGCCCAGTGAGTCCACGGCCAGGCACCGGTCGGCGTCGCCGTCGAAGGCCACACCCAGATCGGACTGGGTTTCGACGACGAGACGCTGCAGCGGTTCGAGGTGAGTGGAGCCGACTCCGTCGTTGATATTGAAGCCATCGGGCTCGGCGGCGGAGACGATGACTTCGGCACCGGCCTGGCGCAGGGCAGCGGGCCCAACGATGGACGCGGCACCGTGAGCGCAGTCGACGACGACCTTGAGTCCGGACAGGGGACGTGTGCCCTCGGCGTCGAGGGACCGCACGAGCTTCTCCGTGTATTCGTCGGCAGCGGCGGGATAACGGGAAATGCGACCAACCTCGGCGCCGGTGGGACGGGCCCAGTCCTCGTCGAGGATCGCAAGGATCGAATCCTCGACGGAGTCATCGAGCTTCGTCCCGCCTGCTGCGAAGAACTTGATGCCGTTGTCCGGCATCGGATTGTGGGAGGCGGAGATGACGACGCCGAAGGCGGCACCGGTGTCCGCTACGACGCTGGCGATGCCGGGGGTGGGCAGCATTCCCGCGTCGAGCACGTCGACTCCGGCGGAGGCGATGCCCGCGGAGATTGCAGCGGAGAGGAACTCACCGGAGACTCGAGTGTCGCGGCCGACGACGGCGAAGGGGCGCTTGCCTTCGGGCCAACCGCGGGTCAGAACCCGCGAGCCTGCCACGGAGAGTTGGAGTGCCAGCCGGGCGGAGATGTCGCGGTTGGCAAGTCCACGGACACCGTCGGTGCCGAAGAGTCGTGTCATGGAAAGTCCTTTCCTCAATTTCCCGTCGATATTAGTCCATAGCGCCGCCGAGGCGGTGGTGCCGGACCGTACTACGGCCGAAATCGGTACGAGATGTACCGCCCCTGTCTTGGCGGTACGAGATGTGTCGCCCCTGTCTTGCCGGGAGTGGGGCCTCAGGCAGGTGAATGCACGAAATGCGGCCCCGAATCCGGTTCGGGGCCGCATTGCGGTGTTCTTCGAGCTGAACTGTCGGGGGGCTGCGCTTCAGCGGCAGACCAGGCGCAGTCCTGACAGCAGAATCAGCGCTTCGAGAACTGAGGTGCCTTACGTGCCTTCTTGAGACCGGCCTTCTTGCGCTCGGGGACGCGTGCGTCGCGGCGCAGGTAGCCTGCCTTCTTCAGCTCAGCACGGTTCGACTCTTCGTCGATCTGGTTGAGCGAACGGGCGATGCCCAGACGAACGGCTCCGGCCTGGCCGGAAGGTCCGCCGCCGCCGATGCGCACGATGACGTCGAAACGTCCTTCGAGGTCGAGCAGGCGGAAGGGCTCGTTGACGAGCTGCTGGTGCAGCTTGTTCGGGAAGTACTCTTCGAGAGTGCGTCCGTTGATGGTCCATTCACCGGATCCGGGGACCAGGCGGACGCGAGCAATTGCCTGCTTGCGACGTCCGACTGCGCTGCCGGGAGCGGTCAGGGACTGTCCGCGTCCGCCAGCGGTCTGCTCGCCCAGGCCAGCTGACTCAGGGGTCTCAGACGTGTATTCGGTGACGGTTGGTTCTTCGACAGATTCTGTCGCAGTGGTGGTTTCTTCAGCCACGGTTCTCCTCGGTATGTCTAGAGCTGGGGCGCGCTTTACTGCGCGACCTGGCTGAGTTCGTACGGCTGCGGATTCTGAGCGGCGTGTGGGTGCTCTCCACCCTGGTACACCTTCAGCTTCTGCATCTGGGCACGTCCGAGACGAGTCTTCGGAACCATACCGCCGACAGCCTTTTCGACTGCGCGCTCGGGATTGGTGGCGAGAAGCTCGGCGTAGTTGACGCTCTTCAGACCGCCCGGGTAACCCGAGTGGTGGTAAGCGCGCTTCTGATCGAGCTTCGCACCGGTCAATGCGACCTTGTCTGCATTGATGATGATGACGAAGTCACCGGTGTCGATATGAGGAGCAAAGGTGGTCTTGTGCTTGCCGCGCAACAGGCGTGCAACCTGGGCAGCAAGACGACCGAGCACCTGGTCAGTGGCGTCAATGACGTGCCACTGGCGCTCAATATCGCCGGGCTTGGGTGTGAACGTACGCAAAAGTAGCCTTCTTTTCGTATCTCTTGGTGTAGTGCTGATGACTCATCCGGTCGTGAGTCTGATGAGTCAAGGCACTCGTTGTCTTGAATCGGGTCTGTCCATCGAAGTCGTCCCCCCACCTACGGGCCTGCAACGCATGAGGCTATGTAAGGGAGCACGACGGACACACACAACGACAATCAAATATACATGCATTCTCTCCCGCGGAGCAAACGCTCAGGCCAGTGCCAGAGCGGGTGGAAAGCTGAGCCGATACTATTGAGCTGTGCCGCCTACATCCCTCCTGCCCACGCGCCTTCCCGCATTCAGACTCCTGGTGCTGGGATCAGTTCTCGGGTTCTTGGTCCTCGTCCTCGGACCGGCACAGTCACCAGCTGCCGCTGCCCAGGAGTCGTCGGCCACCGTGTCGCCCTCGGCATCGGCTGCGAGCACCACAGCATCGTCAGCCACCGCAGCATCGGCAGACACCGGAACATCGGGTGAGGATTCCGGCGTCTCCCAGGGACCCGCCGGCAAGACCATCGTCTATGGCATACCCGGTCTGACCATCAACGATATCGATCCCGTGCGCACGCCCAACCTCTATAAGCTCTTCTCCGAGGGTGCGGCTGCCAACCTCAATGTGCGCACCATAGGCTCAGCAACCTGCCCCGGCTCCGGCTGGCTGTCCATGGGCGCCGGCGCCCGCGCTCAAGCGGGTCCACCCACCGATCCGGAGCAGGAAGGCAACAGGGCCACCTGTCCGCCTTTGAGTGCACCGTCGACCAGTGACGGTGCCGTGGAGAAGGCACTGGATGATGTGGATGACGCCACGGAATCAGGCCCCGACGCACAGAAATCGAGTGATGAAGATCTCGCCGACAGCTCCGCTGACGGCACGGCCACCGCGACGATCGAGGACTTCGAGTCCATCAAGGAGCCGAACGTCGACTCCGGCTACTCGGTAGACTACGGGATGCTCGCCCGCCTCGTCCGTGAGCAGGGGAAGTCAGCAGGCGACTCACAGCTGAACTCCTGCGTCGCCGCCGAGGGCCCGGGAGCGGCCTACGCCGTGGCCGACGAGAACGGCATCGTGGCCGACTACACCGACGACGCTGTGGCCACGGACTGCCGGCTCGACCTCGTCGATCTGGGCTCGATCGGCTCCTCGTCCTGGCTCTACGATCCGATCCCCGACTACTCCTACACCGTCCCCGTCTTCTTCGACCGCGAGGAACGCGTCGCCGAGGCCGACGAACGTCTGGGCGACAAGCTAGAGGAGGCCCGCGAATCGGCGACACCGGGAAGCGAAGAGCCCACGATCATGGTCGCCGGCCTCGGCGACAGTTCGAGTCTGCCGCAGCTGCGTGCATTCATCGCCTCCGGTCCCGGCTACGAACCAGGCAGCCTGTCCTCGGCCAGCACCCGCACCCCCGGCCTCCTGCAGCTCACGGACATCGCCCCGGGAATCCTCGACCAGTTCGGCGTCTCATCCCCCAGCGGCATCTCCTTCGACAACACACCCACCGATGACGACCCGCAGGAACGCATCGACGACCTCGTGTCCGAGTCGCAGAAGGCGACGTCGATCTACCAGCACCTGTCGACGTTCTCCCTGCTCCTCGACATCACCTTCTATCTTCTGTTCCTCCTGTGCGGGGTCCTCCTGAGCCGGAATCTCCTCGATCGCCGAGGCGGTGCGACGATCGCCCCGACCGTGCACAGATTCCTCGCCTGGGCCTCACTCGCGGTGGCGACCCTGCCGATGAGCGCATTCCTGGCCGGCCTGTTCCCGTGGGCCAGACTCCCGCACCCAGGGGTCGGCCTCAGTGTTTCGATCGCAGTCTCGGCCGGGCTGCTCTTCGGTGCCTCACTGCTTCCGCCGTGGGGTCGGACCTGGCGCGGACGTGTGGCCGCACTCTCGCTGCTGAGCTTCCTCATCCTCTCCGCAGACCTCATCACCGGTTCGCATCTGCAGGGGAACTCGCTGCTGGGCTACAACCCGATCGTCGGCGGCCGCTACTACGGCCTGGGCAATCAGGGTGCGGCGATCTTCATCGTCAGCCTCTTCATCTTCCTTGGTCTTGCGATCTCCTGGCTGCGGGCCAAGGGCCATCGCCGGATGGTGTTCATCCTTCCCCTCGTCCTCGGACTGCTTGCGGTGTTCGTGTCGGGAAATCCGTCCTGGGGAGCGAAGTTCGGCGGCACGATCGCCACCTTGGCCGGCCTTCTCGTGCTGCTGGCTCTCGTCAGCCGCGTCCGCCTCTCCATCTTCCGCCTCATCCTCATCGGGCTGGCCTCCTTGGCCGTGCTGCTGGGCATCGCGTTCCTCGACTGGCTGCGTGAGCCGGGGGCCAGGTCGCACTTCGGGAACTTCTTCGACCAGATCGTCACCGGTGAGGCGCTGCAGGTGGTCGGGCGGAAGCTCGGCGCCAATCTCCACATCATGCAGATCAACCCGGCACTGGCGATCGTGACTCCCCTCGCGGTCATCGCCATCCTGTTCTTCCTCCGTTATCTGCTCCACTTCCCCAGCATCGCTGCCACCGGTCGCGCCGGCCGTCTGGCGAACAAGTGGAGGGGACGTCTGCCGCAGGTCTTCTGGGACCAGGACGTCCATTTCGGCTTCCTCGCCGCAGTCACAGGCATGGCCGTGGGGCTGGTGCTCACGGACTCCGGCATCGCCGTGCCTTCGACGGGTGCCATGGTGCTCCTGCCCTACCTGCTGGCACTGAGCGCAGAACACCCGAAAGAGGAAGTCGGAGTGACGTCCGTCGCTGGCGAGAAGGCGGATCGAGCATGAGAACACCCTCGCTGTCCGTGCGCATGCTGCTCGGCCTCTTCGTCATCGCCCTGCTCGTCCTCGGTATGCCGCAGGTCTCTCAAGCCGCGCCGACTCGGGGCATGGATGGAAAGAGCGCATCGGAAGCGGCAGCCGCCTCTGCGGGCAAGGGTCCCATCTTCATCGGCGTCTCCGGTTTCAGCTTCGAGGACCTCGATCCGCGCACCACTCCGAATCTGTGGCGGATGATGCAGACCGCACAGATCGGCACCATCACTCCCCGCAGCGTACGGGCGACCAGCTGCCCCGTCGACGGTTGGCTCGGCGTGGGTTCGGGACGGCGAGCCGCCGACGAACCCCGTGAACAGTGCCGCGAACCGGCTCCGCCGCTCGACGGCTGGGTCTCCGACTGGGATGTCTATGCCCAGGTCGCGAGAAGCGACAACTACGACGCCGGCCTCGGCTATCTGGCGGAATCGGTGCCCGACATCGCTGCCTTCGGGCCCGGTGCCGCGATCGCAGCAGCCGATCACAGAGGCAAACTCGACAACTGGTCACCGATCGGCGACGACTTGGCCCAGAAGGCGAATCGGGCCTCACAAAGCGGTGAACTCACACTCGTCGACCTCGGCGACACCACCTCCGACGGTTACTCGCTCAAGGCCCTCGACACACATGTCGGGGAGATTCTGGCAGCCGCCGGCTGGGTCGACGGTGACGACCCCGAACGTCTGAGCGCAGGCACCTCGCCGATCATCTTCTCGTCGATCGCCGACGGTTCAGGCAAGAGCTCATCGATGCAGTCGACGATGATGCTGCGTCCTGGCGGGACTGCCGGACTGCTGAGCTCTTCGTCGACTCGCCAACCCGGCCTCATCCAGGTGCCCGATATCGCCCCGACGCTCGTCGAACTCAGCGACGGGCAGGCCATGCACAACGCGGCCGGCGCCCCGATGTCCAACCAGAGCGCAGACAGCAGCTGGGAGTCGCGCTTCCAGGCCGTTCTCGACCGTCAGGTGGCGGTGAAGACCCAGAACGAGCTGTCCACCTGGTTCTTCCCCGTCGTCGCCTCCCTCATGGTCGGCCTGCTAGTCCTGGCCTGGTTCCTGCGCAAGAACCATCGCGCCCTCGTCCATTCCGGCGCCTACCGGCTGGGCATCGTCTTCGCGGCAATGCCGGTGTCGACCTATCTGGTCAACACCGTTCCCTGGGAGAGAGCGACCAACCCTGATATTGCGATGCTGGGAGCCTTGGCCGGCTGGTCGCTGATACTCGGGGCCATCGCCCTGCTGGGTCCGTGGCGCGGGTACAAACTCGGGCCTGTGCTCTTCGTCAGCGTCGTCACGGTCCTCGTCCTCGCCTACGACGTCATCACCGGTTCTCGGCTCCAGATGTCGACACTGCTGGGTGAACCGCTGCTCATCGCATCGAGGTTCTACGGCATCGGCAATTCCGCACTCGCGCTCTACTGCTGTGCTCTGCTGCTGGCCGTGGCCGGCTTCGCATCGCTGACGACGAGACCGATCGTGCGCATCCTCATCGTCACCGTGCCGATCCTCGTCTCGAGCGTCATCCTTGCCGCCCCGGGACTGGGCACGAAGTTCGGGTCCGTCCCGACGCTGATCATCGGCGTCGCCTACCTCGTCCTCGCGGCCGCAGGAATCCGATTCTCGCTCAAACGCATGGGACTGACCGTGGGCATCGCAGGCTTCGTCATGCTCGCGGTCCTGTTCATCGACTGGCTACGTCCCGCCGATCAGCGCACCCACTTCGGCCGCTTCTTCGACTCCATCATCAGCGGCGAGGCCCTGAGTGTGCTGGCCCGCAAGATCGGCATGAATATCGACATCCTGACTCAATCGTGGATGACGCTGGTTCTGCCGCTCATCATCATCGGCGTGTTCTGGCTGGCACTGGAACCGCAGCGTTTCTCACTGCAGGGAATGACCGATGCCTACAATCGGATCCCACTGCTGCGAGCGGGCATGATCAGCCTGGCCATCCTGCTGGGCGTCGGTACGATCATCAACGACTCGGGAATCGTCGTCCCTGCCGTGGGCATCCTCTTCCTCGTCCCCGTCCTCGTCCACCTCGAAACCTTCGAGACGAAGCAGACGGCAGACAGCGACGATCAGACCGAACGCTCCAGCAGCTGATTCACCTGGTGGCCTTGCGCCGACGCACCATGGTCACGGCCATGCTGCCTGCAACGATGAGTGCGAGTGCCGCAGCCACGAGGTTCATGGCTTCGAAGCCGGTGCGAGGCAGGTCCGCGCCGTCCTTCGAACCGTCGGCTTCGGCTCCACTGCCGCCATCCGCATTCGTCGAGGTGGCCCCGGAGACGTCTGCGTTCGCGC
This sequence comes from Brevibacterium sp. BDJS002, assembly GCF_028201555.1. Classification (NCBI taxonomy): domain Bacteria; kingdom Bacillati; phylum Actinomycetota; class Actinomycetes; order Micrococcales; family Brevibacteriaceae; genus Brevibacterium; species Brevibacterium sp. BDJS002. The sequence continues at coordinate 3,170,783 of NZ_CP116392.1, forward strand.
CGTCGGCATTCGCACCCGATCCCGATGCCTCGGAGCTTCCGTTGTCACCACCGGCACCACCGTCAGCGTTGGAATCCGCTCCTGCACCGTCAGAGGTGCCATCGACACCGCTATCATCGCCGGCCGCAGCATTCGCCTCATCGCCGATCTGTGCCGTGGCCTCGAATTCGTGGCTGACCGGCAGCGGGTTGTCATCCCACCACTCGCCCTCGCCGGCCTTCAGACCCACCTCGACGGTGACTTCACCGGAGGCATCATCGGGTGAGGTGACGTTGATGGCGACGTCGCTGGCACCGGCTGGGATCGATTCCAAGGTCATCGTCTTCGCCGCAGCGTCGACCTTCACCTCGGGGGCCTCTACCTCGGGGGCCTCTACCTCGGGGGCCGTCGCCGTCTCCGACTTCGCTGTCTTCTGGGCTCCGGCCGATTCGGAATCAGCGGCGCTGACGGTGTATCCCTCGGGCAGGTCTACGGTCACGTCCACCGGTCCTGGGACCTCCGCCTCGGCGGTGGTGTTGAGGACGAAGTCCTTGCTCTCACCAGGCTCGATGCCATTGTCGGGGGCAGCGAGATCGACTGTGAGGTCACCGTTGTCGATGACGTCCTTCGTCAGATCGGCCTGGCGTTCGTCGTTGTCCGGCGAGACCTTCTCGTTCTCGTCCGCGCTCTTCTCGAAGTAGTCGACCCAGGTCTCGAAGTCAGTGAGTCCGGAGAGTTCGAAGTCACCCTCGGCGAAAGAGGAGAAGTTGTCTCCCCCGGCGGCGAGGAAGCTCAGCGTCGCGACCCTGTACTCCTTGTCCGGGTCGAGCTTCTTGCCATCGACCTCGACCGATTTCACGTGCTCGCCCTTGGCCGCATCGGAGTCGTAGACGACTTCGAGCTCGTCGGAGATGCCGAGGTGGAGGAACGGCCGCGAGGCATCTGCTGGCTGCCACTGCTCTTCGAACAGACCGATGACATCGGAGCCCTGCATCGTCACGACGCCATGGTCATTGGCAAAGGGCAGGACCGAGCTGAGTTCAGCGGCCGTGACTTCGCACTTGTCCTCGGTGTTGTAGATGTCGTCGCATCTCAGGTCCGTGCGCAGTCCGCCCGGATTCGTGATGCCGAAGTCGGCATCGTCGAGCTGCGTGCCCTCGACTCCGTCCTTGAGGGCGTCAGCGACGAGGTTGCCCAGGGTGCTCTCCGCACCACGGTCCTCCTCGCCGTCCTTCGTGGCGCGGGTGATGTCCTCGCTGATCTCACCTGCAACGACAGAGCCTGTGACCTTCACCTTCTCGTCGGCGTCCGCGATGATCTTCGCGACTTCATCGACGACGGGCGAATCGTAGCTCTTCTTCTCCGTCTTGATGAGATCTGACTTCTCGGTCGTCCAGTTTCCCTCGGCATCTGCTTCGAGCTGGACCTGGCCGACGTATTCGCCGTAGCTGCCGGCCTCGACCACGGGTCGAGTCCGGTCGGGTTCGCCGGGCACAGGGGCCTCGAACGAGTGCGGCAGGTGGGTGTGGCCGGTGAAGAGGACGTCGACGGACGCATCTGCCTCTGTCACGAGCTTGTCGAACTCGGCGTTCGAGGCCTGGGCATCTCCCAGGCTCTTCGTGCTCGAGGCGCCGAGGTGGGCCTCGACGACCGTCATATCCGGCTGTTCGTCAGCGGGCAGAGCCTCGATCTCACCGGCGACACGGTTGACGGCGTCGGTGGGGTCACCGAAATCGAGGTCGGCGATGCCGTCGGGTGAGACCAAGGACTTGGTGTCCTTGGTGACGACACCGATGACGGCGACCTTCACACCGCCCACATCGATCGTCGTATAGCCTTCGAGCCCGTCGACGACGTCGGTGGTGCCCTTGTCGTAGACGTTGGCGGCAAGGTAGGGGAAGTCTGATTCGGAGGAGACTCTGCCGGTCAGATCGTCGATGCCCTGGTCGAACTCGTGGTTGCCGACGGCCGAAGCCTGGGCGCCGATGGCGTTGAGTACGTCCAGTGTCGGGCTGTCCTGCTGAGAGGAGGAGGCGTAGGTGGAGGCTCCGATGTTGTCACCGGCGGAGAGGAGCCCGGTTCCGGCTGTGCCTTCCGCAGCCGCATACTTCGCACGCTCTTCCTCGACGACCGAGGCGAGCTGCGTGCCGGCCTCGGCGATGCGTCCGTGGAAGTCGGTGATGTTGAGCAGCTGGACTTTGGTGCCTTCGGCTGCCGCCTGAGCAGAGGCGTCCTTGCCCGCAGACTCGTCCGCAGCGTAGTCCGCAGTCTTGTCCGCGCTGTTGCCGGCACCGGCTTCGGCGTCGGCAGCAGAAGAGTCTGCAGCGGATGAATCATCTGGTGACGAGTTGTCTGAGGATGGGTCGGGGAGACTGGCCTCGGCGGGTGCTTCCCTGACGGAATCACCTCCGAGGGACGAGGCGACAGCAGGAGCGGCGCCCGGCAGCGTCAACATCGACACTGCCGCTCCTGTTGCCACAATCTTCGTCACAAGTTTCGACATGTGTTCAAGTTCCTTTGGTCATTTCATCCACTGCACAACCACTGTGCCTCGCGAGGATCGAGCAGACTCATCCTGCAGTGCCGAAGAGAACGGGGAGTTACCTACATGTGAATGTACACAGGATTCTCACATCTGGGAAGAGGGATTCTCTCAAAAAGACGACAAGGCACCCAGCCATCATTGATCAGATGCTGGGCATGAGGGGCTAACAGCTGAGCATGAGGGGCCAACAGCTGGGCAGGAGAGGCTAGTCCTGAGTGCGACGCGCCATCGTCTGGGCCGCCCGGGAGGCATAGAATTCGGCCTCGGGATAACCCACTCCGGTGAGGACGAGCCCGTGTGCGGGCGTGACGAACATGGGCATATCGGGTTCGATGCCGGCGTCCGCCTCGGCGAGGAGTTCCGCGGGCCGAGTCACCGGCCAAGTACCGGATCCGACCTTAATCAGCCCGCCCACCAGGGCACGGACCATGTGGTGGCAGAACGCATCGGCGCGCAGATCGATCGTGATCACGGCCTCCTGGTCCCGGGAGACGTCGAGCTCATGGAGGGTGCGGATGGTCGTCGCTCCTGCCCGTGGCTTGCAGAAGGGAAGGAAGTCATGCAGGCCCTGGGCCTCTCGTGCGGCCTCGGCCATCGCCTCTGCGTCGAGTTCACCCTTGTGCCGCAGCGTCACGGGGGTCAGCAGCGGGTCGATGAAGGACCGGCGGTCGGCGAGTCTGTACTGGTAGGTCCGCCACAGTGCGGAGAACCGGGCGTCGAAGTCCTCCGGGACCTCGGACGCGGCATGGATGATGATGTCATCCGTGTCATCGACCGTGAGGACTCCGCGCAGACGCGACAGCAGAGCCGCCTCGGCGGACCGGGAGGCCTTGCCGATGAGCTTCTCGATACCTGCTGTGGGCAGGTCGATGTGGACGGTCTGCCGTCTCGCGTGGACTCCCGCGTCGGTGCGCCCGGCAACGACGGTGGCCACCTCGTCGCCGGTGATCCGGGACAGCCCAGCCTCAAGTGATGCCTGTACGGTACGCAGGCCGGGTTGCTTCGCCCAGCCGTGGAAGTCGGTGCCGCGGTAGCCGAGGTCGATGCGGAACCGCGTCATGATCCGGCTGGTCGTGTGTGGTCCTGGGCTCCAGACTGTTCTTCAGACTCCGCCTCGGTGAACGACTGCTCAGACTCCGCCTCGGTGGAGGGACCCTGAGGTTGGGCTTCGGTGAAGGGTTCGCGGGCCTTGAACACATTCTGAAACAGCCGCGATACTGCTCGTTCGCGCTGACGGTGGTAGAGATCGACGTTCGCGTTGTAGATGCGGGCCCCGGACCGGATGCGTTCGGTCAGCACGTTCAGCTGGCCGTGCAGAAGCACGATCGTGGTGTCGAGCTCCTCACGTGGGCTCGTCTGCATCGCCAGGGTCGAATCAGAGGTGCTGGCCATGTCGCTGATCTGGCTGGGAATCTGTGCCGCATCGTCGACGGCTCGGGTCAGCGCGCGTTCCGCGGCCGCACCGCGAGGGCCGAACGGTGCACGCTCGGCCGAGGCGAGCGCAAGTTCGAGAGTGCTGAGATCTTGCGTGGTGACCTGCTGCAGAGTCCCGATGTAGGCGGGCACAAGGGCGTGCCGACCGCGGAGCTCGACCAGCAGCTGGCGTTTGGCCTCATCGCAGAGTGAACGGGCCATCGACAGCTGATTGAACCGCAAGAAGGTGAAGGCCAATGCGAGGACGACGAGGGCGAGGACACATGCCCCGACGATGAACCAGACCAATCTCGCCTCCCCTCTCATTCGCATTCCCGACACTTAAGTTTACGCGGGGTTCAGACCCGTCGCGAACCAGCCGCCGGCTGGTCACCGAAGGCCCCACTGTTTCTGCATCACCTCTGATCGTGAGCGACTCCAGATCCGATCGTGCGCGGCGGCAGATCCGATCGTGCGCGCGGGCAGGTCCGACCGTGCGCGACTCCAGATCCGACCGTGCGCGGCGATTTCGGCCTTTCGTCGCCGGAGGGACGCCTCGATGTCGCCCGTCCTTCACCCTGAGGGCGTGAACTGAGTTCCGTGAGAGTAGCGATCATTGCAGAATCCTTCCTCCCCAACATGAATGGGGTCACCCACTCACTCCTCCGCGTCCTCGACCATCTGGCCGACCGCGGCGACGAAGTCCTCATCATCGCACCGGGCACCCGCCGCGACGGACCCAAGGAGGTCGCCGGTGCCCGCATCATCCGTGTTCCATCGATCGCCCTGCCGAAGTATCGTCGGGTCCGTGTGGCTCCCGGCGGGGTCAGCCGCATCAAACGACTGCTGGAGGACTTCAACCCCGATGTCGTCCACCTGGCCAGCCCCTTCGTGCTCGGCTGGCGCGGCGTCCTGGCCGCTCAGAGCCTCGATCTGCCGACGGTGGCGATCTATCAGACCGAGGTGCCTGCATATGCCGCGCGGTACGGCATGCACGGTATCGAGGCCATGCTGTGGTCGCATGTGCGCAACATCCATCAGCACGCCTCCCTGACCCTGGTCCCATCGTCGTACACCCTCGATCAGCTGTCCGGACTCGGAGTCGCCGAGGTGGATCTGTGGGCACGCGGGGTCGACTCCTCCCGCTTCGACCCCAGTCACCGATCAGAGGCCTGGCGCCGGTCCGTAGCTCCCAATGGTGAGAAGATCATCGGCTACGTCGGTCGGCTCGCGGCCGAGAAGCAGGTTGAGGATCTGGCCGTTCTGGACGATGTGCCCGGCTCGAAGCTCGTCATCGTCGGCGACGGTCCGTGGCGGGCTCGGCTCGAACGCTCACTGCCGAATGCGCACTTCGCTGGTTTCCTCGGTGGCGATGCCTTGGCCCAGGCGGTGGCGAGCTTCGATATCATGGTCGCCCCCGGCGAGCTCGAGACCTTCTGCCAGACCATCCAGGAGGCCATGGCCTCCGAGGTGCCCGTCGTCGCCCCCGCCCGAGGCGGCCCGCTCGATCTCGTCGACTCCTCTCACACCGGGTGGCTCTACACCCCGAAGGATCTGAGCGCGATGCGCGGGCATGTCACGGACCTCCTCGGCGATGAGGCGAAGCGTCGGGCGTTCGGTGTCGCCGGACGTCATCAGGTGCTCAGCCGCAGCTGGAAGAGCGTGTGCTCACAGCTCATCGGCCACTATTCGCGGGCGATCGAGAACCCGCACCCACAGGTTCTGGGCCGCGGCTTCACCGTGCAGACAGGTGCCGATGTCGAGGATTCCTCAAGCTTCTGAGACTGATCAGCGTCGAGCGCGCACCTTTGCGTCGACAGCCCACGCTATAACGTGACCGCTCGATGCCAAGGTGTGCTCTCGGTGATAACGGCAACCTGCGGGTGCCGGCGGCAAGCTCGCGATCAGGCCCAGGACAGCGCTTCAGGTGTGCGCAGTCCGGTTTCAGGAGTGCGCAGTCCATTCGTCGACGGTGAGTACCGTGGCCTGTTTGGGAAAGACCTTCTCGGTGAGCACTCGGTGAACCTCTTCATCCCGATCGGCACAGGCGTCGGAGAGCACCGTCAGGCGGAAGTCGAGGTCTGCGGCTTGCCGGATGGTCGAGAGGACGACTCCGCTCGTGGCGACGCCAGTGAGGATCAGTGTGTCGGCACCGTAACCGCGCAGCAGAACTTCGAGATCGCTGCCGGTAAAGGCGCTGATGCGGCGCTTGGTCACGATCGGTTCGCCCTCGTGTCGGCCCAGAGTGTCGTGGATGCTCGTCGAAGCGTGGGTCTGGTCGAGATCCCCGTGGGCGGCGATCTGGGCGAACGATGCGGTTTCCGCGAGTTCCGGGTGCCCTTCCCGCAGTGCCACGCGCACCCAGACGACAGGGATGCCCTTCTCCCGTGCGGCCGAGACGGCGTCACGTGCACGCTCGAGCACCCCGGTCTTGGCAAAGGCCTCATCACCGGCGATGCCGTTCTGGAAATCCATGGCAAGCAGGACAGTGTGATGGTTTGCAGCCATATTGTGTCTCCTTCGCGGATCTGCGCGGCAGTCGAAATGCGTACCGACTGCCTTCCTCCGCCGAGGATACTCTTCGTCAGGTCAGCTGTCCGAGGATGTTCGTCGGATGACCTTCAAACGCCCGCTCCGGTGGAGTTCAGTCGACGATCCCTCGAGCGTCGAGTGCCCGGCCTGTGTCCTGGGCGTACTTCACCGAGCGGAGGATTGCGGGGACCACTCTGGCCTTGATGCTGGAGTCGAGGCCGCGGGCTCGGGCAGCACGGTCAGCCTCCCCCAGCAGTCCGGAGATATGGGAGATGGCGCGGACCATGAGGCTTGCGGTCAGGGCGATCGTGTCAGGACTGGCGCCGAGGAATCGCAGCGGTGAGACGATCACAGTGAAGGTGTCGAGCAGCTGCGCCACGGTTGTGGTCAATGTCAGCAGCAGCGCGGCCTGCACACAGGCGAAGACGGTGCCGCCGACTGTGAGACCGGCGCGCAGCGATCCGAAGAAGTACTGCATGGCCACCACGATGATGATCAGCACTGCCGCATAGATCCACGTCTTGAGGAAGTGGTGCGGTCTCAGCCTGGCAGTGAAGCCGAGGATCACGAGGATGGCGAACATCGACCAGTTGATGATGGGGTCGCGGAAGATCAGTGCCACGACTCCGATCAGGGCGATGACAGCAAGCTTCATCCCTGGAGCTGTTCTGTGCAGCCAACCGGGAGTGTGCGCAACCTTCCCGAACAGCTGCGGTCTTGGCCGAATGCCGGCACGGGACCGGCTGCCCGCCCGGAACCGGCTGCTCATGAGGAGTCACTCATGATCAGCTCACGGTACATTCGGGTCGCTTCGGCGGGGTTCGAGTCGTGGACGATGCGGCCAGAATCCACGACCAGGGCACGGTCGGCCAGCCCGGCGAAGTCGAGATCGTGGGTCGAGAAGATCACGCGCACGCCTCGGCGGGCAACAAGGTCTGCGAGGAGTTTCCGCAGCTTCTCCTTATTCCGCAGGTCCAGCAGCGTGGTCGGTTCGTCGAGGACCAGGATCTGCGGGTCGACAGCCAGAACGGCGGCCAGAGCCACGAGTTGCCGCTGTCCGCCGGAGAGCTCGTAAACACTGCGTTCAGCCAGATCAGCGATGCCCAGTTCCTCGAGTACGGTCAGGGCAGCAGCGCGGCGCTCCGCCTTCGGGACGCGTTTGCGCAGGGAGAGTTCGATGTCCTCGAGCGGAGTCGGCATGACCAGCTGCGCGGCAGGGTCGGTGAAGACGAAGCCCACCCGCGAGCGGACCTGCTTCGCCTCCTCAACCGGATCGAGTCCGTCGATGAGAACTCGGCCGGAGTTGGCCGTGACCAGCCCGTTGAACAGCTGCAGCAGCGTGGACTTCCCGGACCCATTCGCGCCGATGATCGCGACCGTCGGTTCGTCCAGAGTGACGTTGACCTCGGTGAGTATCGGGCGGTAGACATCGCCGGTCGGAGTGTCGTCGAGAACTCCGACCGAGACCTCGGAGAACGAGATCTGCTCCGTCGCCGGTCCTGCGAAATCGGGATCTTGTCTGCGGCCGAAGATCACTGTGCCGCAGTGCCTTCGGCTGTGCCCTCAACGCCGGTTCCTTCGGCGCCAGCACTCGCAGAGCCAGCACTCGCAGAGCCAGCGCCCGCAGAGCCAGCACCTGCAGTCCGCGCGTTCGACACCGGCGTCGGGCCACCTCGGCGGCGGAGGACATCAGGGAATGCCCGGTGGATGAGGATCGCGACGGACACGGCGAGGACGTTTTTGATGATGTCGCCGGGCCAGTACGCAAGGTCGGCGACGGCGGCCACGCCCAGGGGCAGGTCGGCGTTGATCGACATCCCGAGGATTCCGAGTGGATGATTGAGCAGCAGGCTCGAGCCGAGTGCCCCGAGGAACAGCGCGACCCACAGCTTCGTTCCGCGGAAGCGACGAATGGCCCAGCGGGCGACGAAGCCTGTGGCCAGGGCGTAGAGCGTGAACGAGGTGATGTAGCCGGCGCTGGGACCGGCGAGCACGCCGATGCCGCCGCTCATGCCGGAGAAGATCGGCAGACCGAGCAGGCCGAGGACGACGTAGAGCAAGACGGCCGCTCCACCGCGCCACGGTCCCAGCACCAGGCCGCAGAGTGCGATGGCGAAGGTCTGCAGGGTGATCGGCACACCGGCCGGGCCCACCGGCACCGGGGGCATGATTGCGAACGCTGCCAGCAGAGCGGCGAAGACCGCGATCAACGCGATATCGCCGGCTCTGCCAGCTGAATTCCTCCGCGATCCCCTCGCCGAGGTGGTGCTGCCGGTGTGCGATTGTGACATGAGTTCTCCGATGGTGAGGTGGCACCCGAGAGTTATTCGGGCACCACCTACCTTAACTGAACACTGTTCAGGAGTTGTAGTCGGGGAACAGAATCATTCCCACTCGATGGTGCCCGGAGGCTTGGAGGTGACGTCGAGGACGACCCTGTTGATGTCGTCGACCTCGTTCGTGATGCGGTTGGAGATGACCGACAGGACGTCGTAGGGAACCCGTGTCCAGTCCGCGGTCATCGCGTCTTCGCTGGAGACCGGGCGCAGCACGACCGGGTGGCCATAGGTACGTCCGTCGCCCTGGACTCCCACGGAGCGGACGTCGGCGAGGAGGACGACCGGGCACTGCCAGATCTCTCCGTCGAGGCCGGCCTTGGTCAGTTCTTCGCGGGCGATGGCATCGGCACGGCGCAGGATCGCCAGGCGGTCCTCCGTGACCTCGCCGATGATGCGGATACCCAGTCCGGGGCCGGGGAACGGCTGGCGGGAAACGATGGCATCCGGGACTCCGAGCTCACGGCCGATGGCGCGGACCTCGTCCTTGAACAGGGCGCGCAGGGGTTCGATGAGTTCGAAGGTGATGTCATCGGGCAGCCCGCCCACATTGTGATGGCTCTTGATGTTCGCAGTCCCGGATCCGCCACCGGATTCGACGACGTCGGGGTAGAGCGTGCCCTGGACGAGGAAGCCGATCTCTTCGCCTTCGTCCTTGGCCTCGAGGACGAGGTCGGCTGCGGCCTGCTCAAATGTGCGGATGAACTCGCGACCGATGATCTTGCGCTTGGTCTCCGGATCGGTGACGCCGGCGAGTTCGGAGAGGAACTGCTCACGCGCGTCGATGGTGACCAGACGGACGCCGATCGAGTTCACGTAGTCGTTCTCAACCTGTTCGCGTTCGTTCTCACGCAGGAGACCGTGGTCGACGAAGACGCAGGTGAGCTGGTCGCCGATGGCCTCGTGCACCAGTGCTGCCGCCACGGAGGAGTCGACTCCACCTGAGAGGGCGCAGATGACCTTCTTCGAACCGGCGCGCTGCCGGATCAGTTCGATCTGCTCGTCGATGACCGAAGCATTGGTCCAATCGGCGGTGAGTCCGGCGACATCGAACAGGAAGTTCTCGAGGATCTGCTGTCCGTACTCGGAGTGGAGGACCTCGGGGTGCCACTGCACACCGGCGAACTTGCGTGCCGCACACTCGAAGGCGGCAACCGGGGTGTCCGGGGTCGATGCGAGCACATCGAAATCAGCGGGCGCCTCGGCGACGGAATCTCCGTGAGACATCCAGACCTTGTAGCTGTTCGGGGTCTGGGCCAGCAGCGAACCGGTGCTGGAGACCGTCACCGGGGTCGAACCGTACTCGCGCTTATCGGTCTTGGCGACCCGTCCGCCAAGGGTGGTCGACATCAGCTGGAAGCCGTAGCAGATGCCCATGGTGGGCACGCCGAGATCGAAGACGGCGGTGTCGAATCCGGGGGCGCCCTCGTCGTTGACGCTCGAAGGTCCGCCCGAGAGCACGATGGCAATCGGATTCTTGGCCGCGAACTCCGCGGCCGGTGCGTCATGGGCGATGATCTCGGAATACAGTCCGGCCTCGCGGATCCGTCGGGCGATGAGCTGCGCGTACTGCGCACCGAAATCGACCACGAGGACAGGAGGCACCTGTGTGCTCTGGGTTTGCGTCATGACCCAATTCTAAACACCGGGCACCCAGTGCCCAACTACTGGCCTCAGCTCTTGGGAGCGACCACCACGGCCGCTGCCAGCTCGGCTTCGACCTGGCGGTTGATTCTGCGTTCGAGGATGAACGACATCACCGGAACCACGCCGGCCAGGGCCAAGACGATGTAGCGGCCCAGCGTCCAACGCATCTGCTGGTTGAGCCAGAAGCAGCCGACGAGGTAGACGACGTAGCACCAGCCGTGGCAGATCGCGATCGCGGCGGCCAGGTTGAAGCCGCCGAAGTTCAGCGCCGTCGCCGAATCAGCGGCGATGAGGTACTTGTAGATCATCTCGACGGTGAGGATGAGGAGCATCGTTCCCGTGATGATGGCCATCACGCGATAGAACTTCAGGGCGTTGCGGGCCGAGGTGAAGCGCTTGACACTCCACACATCGCCGTCATCGAAGTCGGGGCGGGAATCCAGGTACTCGGGTTCTTCGCTCACGCTCAGTTTCCTCCGGTCGGGGTGGTGTTGGTCGAATTGGCATTGGTGTCGGTCGAGTCGTCGTCGGTCGAGCCGTCGCTGCCGCCTGCTGCGGTTCTGCCGCGACGGCGAGGCTTCTTCGCTCCATGTCTGTGGGCGGGAAGCCCGGTCAGTCCCGACATCACCTCGGGATCGATCGAGGCCTGGCCTGCGGACTTGACGACAACATACTCGACTCGGTTTGTCGGATCCTGAGAATCAGGGTCGCTGCCGAGCCGACGTCGCACGAAGTCATCGCGCAGAAGCTGCCACCACATATACAGGGCCATGACTGCGAAGATGAGCCATTCGATCGCGTAGCCAGCGGACTGCAGATCGAATCCGCCCTCCTCCCGCGTCGTCGTCGGCGGCACGAAGGACAATCCGTCGGTCGCGATGGAAGCGGCGTCCCCGGTGGCCTCTTCGGGGATGAGGAAGCCCGAATAGGTCAGAAGGTCGGGGAACAGGTTGATCAGCTGTGACGTCGAGACGCTGCGCACCTGACCCTCGGGCAGCGAGTTGCCGGGCATCGGACCCTCAACGGGGCCGATCTGTGCCTTCATCTCGACTGTGCCCTCTGCCGCACGGGACTCCATGGCGGCTTCCTCATCGGTGGTGAAACCGCGCAGAACCGGAATCGCAATGGTCTTGTCAGAAGCATCGGCGCTGGCCGAATCGCCGAGGCGGGCATCATCGGGTGCGAACATCGTCACAACCCAGAAGCCATTGTCCCCATCGAGGACGCGCCCGGGGACGACGACCTGATCGTCCGGGAGCCAGTGTCCGGACAGACTCACACGCTGATCGGCCAGGATACCCGGCATCGGGGCCTGGGCCTCCATGACGTCATTGAACGGCACGATCTCCTCGACATTCGCCGAATCGACGGCATCGTTCTTGTACTGAGCCCGGTCGACCTGCCATGCGGAGAGTCCGACGAAGCAGGAGACCAGGATGAGCACGATGAGAAGGGACCCCAACCATTTGGGGGTCAGCGCTAGGCGGAACAGATCAAACCACCGATCCAGGCTGATAGGGCGAGACGGTGACATCCACGCGCTGGAATTCCTTCAGATCGACATAGCCTGTGGTCGCGAGAGCACGGCGCAGGGCGCCGGCGAGGTTGAGTTCGCCGATGGCGGTGCGGCCGGGTCCGAACAGAACCTGTTCAAGACTGCCCACGGTTCCCAGCTCCACGCGGTGCCCCCGGGGAAGTTCAGGGTGATGCGCCTCGGCGCCCCAATGCATTCCGCGGCCCGGGGCCTCGGTCGACCGGGCCAGCGCGGTGCCGAGCATGACAGCGTCGGCCCCCACGCCGAAGGCCTTGACGATCTCACCGCTGGTTCCCAGTCCGCCATCGGCAATGACGTGGACGTAGCGACCACCGGATTCATCCATGTAGTCACGCCGAGCGGCGTGGATATCGGCGATCGCGGTGGCCATCGGCGCGTGGAGGCCGAGGGTCTTGCGTGTCGTCGCCGCCGCTCCTCCGCCGAAGCCGACGAGGACACCGGCGGCACCGGTGCGCATAAGATGCAGTGCCGCCGTGTAGGTTGCGGCACCCCCGACGATGACTGGCACGTCGAGTTCGTAGATGAACTGTTTGAGGTTGAGCGGCTCGGACTGCGAGGACACGTGCTCGGCAGAGACCGTGGTGCCGCGGATGACGAAGATGTCGACACCGGCATCGATGACGGTCTTGTAGAACTGCTGAGTCCGCTGCGGTGTCAGGGCACCGGCGACGGTGACTCCTGCTTCGCGGATCTGTTCGAGTCGAGAGGTGATGAGTTCTGCCTGGATGGGTGCGGAGTAGAGCTCCTGCATCCGTGCGGTCGCCATCTCGGCCGGCAGCTGGGCGATTTCGGCCAGCAGCGGAGCGGGATCCTCATAGCGGGTCCACAGACCTTCGAGGTCGAGAACGCCCAGGCCACCGTGCTTGCCCAGAGCGATCACGGTCTCCGGGGACATAGCGGAGTCCATGGGGGCACCGATGAATGGGAGGTCGAACTTGTAGGCATCGATCTGCCAGTCCAGCGATACGTCCTCGGGATCTCTGGTGCGCCGAGCAGGGATGACGGCGATATCGTCGAGTGAATAGCCGCGACGACCGCGCTTGCCTTTGCCGATTTCGATTTCAGAACTCACCCGAACAGCCTATCCCACCGCCCTGACGCCGAAGACTCAGCTCACTATGAGGAACGGTGCGTCTCCCTGGGCAGTACGGCTCCTTGGTCAGTACGGCTGCCTGGGCGGTACGGCTCCCTGGCCAGTACGGCTCCCTGCTCAGTACGGCCTCTCAGCGGGCCAGGTAGTCGGCCACAACCGCCTCGGTGGCGGTGACGAAGGATCGCACGTGCGGCAGGTGCGCTTCGCGTTCACGCACGTGCATGACGACGCGGCGCACGGGTGTGGGATCGGTGAGGCCGACTGCTCTCAGACCAGGTCGCAGCTGGGCAGAGGACAGGCGCGGCAGAACGGTGATGGCCAGGTTCGAAGCGACGAGGGCCAGCGCGGCGAACTCGTCTTCCGAAGCGGCGAAGGTCCGGGGCTCAAATCCGGCCGCGGCGCAGGCGAGGTCGACGACCTTGCTCGTCGGACCGGCCCACAGGTCGTAGTCGACCCACCGTTGGTCTTCGAGGTCTTTGAACGGGACGGATTCGAGACTCGCGAACCGGTGCCTGTCCGAGACAACGACCCGGTAGTCGTCGTCGAAGAGGACTGTGCGCATCATTCCGGGCAGGTGGACCTCGTCATCCTGTGGAACTTCGCTGCGGATCTCGATCGTGCAGTGGCTGCGGCGAACCTTGGCCGGTTCATTGAGTTGGATGTCGAAGCGCATGTCCGGATGTTCGAGTGCGACCGGTTCGATGATCCCTGGCAGCAGCCCGGCGTTGAAGGAGGTGAAGGCTGCGATGCGCATACGGGGCCGATTCACGGTGCGGAAGCTCTCAACCACGGTGTCGAGCTTGTTCAGACCTGTGAAGACGTCCGCGGATTCCTCGGCCAGTCGTTTGCCCAGATCCGTGATCTCGATGCCGCGTCCAGACCTGCGATAGAGGGGGACTCCGACGGCCTTTTGCAGGGTGGTGATGTGCTGGCTGACCGTGGCCGATGTGTAGTTGAGGCTCCTCGCGGCGTCGACGACGGAGCCTGTGGCGACGACGGCCCGCCAGATGCGCAGTCGGTTGAGATCCCACATGCCCTCAGACTAGTCGATGATCGTTCGGTCATGCCGAATGGTTGTTAGCAAATGGTTGCTTTTCCCAATCTGTTTTCGCGGGGTGACCTGCGGCAGACTTGGGGAAGAGCCCTTCGCGTCCGGGTCACAGCGATTCGTGCGCAGCATCTCGGGCCGTCATCGTGCAGCGTCGCATTTGCCACTCCGACCAGGTCACCTGCCTGGTCGCTGTCCTTGAAGGAGCACCATGACCGGAGCCGAGCTCATCACCATCGCCGGAGCTGCGACCGTCCTTGCCGTGACCCCCGGCCCCGAGACGATCCTCACCGTTCGTCTCTCAGCCCTGCGCCGCAAGGCCGGGCTGATCTATTCGCTCGGTTCCGCGACCGGCATGACGGTCTGGATGATCGCGGCGCTGACCGGAATCTCCGCGCTGCTCACAACCTTCCCCTCTGCCCTGCTGATCCTCAAAGTCGTCGGCGGGCTCTACCTGTGCCTGCTCGGCGTGCTGGCTGCCCGGCAGGCCCTGCGGATCCGTACCGAACTGCGTGGAACACCCCCGCGCGGACAGGTCAGCGAGATCGTGGCGGCCACCGATGATCTCGGCGAGTATGAAACCACCGAGGTGGGTGCCGAGGTGAGTGCCAAGGTCGGTGCCGAGGTGGGTGCCGACTCCCATACTGACGCGATCGCTGAACCCGGTGGGAAGAAGTCGTGGGGACAGCTGCGGTCGGTCATCTCGTATCGTCGGGGCCTGTTCTCTTCGTTGAGCAACCCGAAGGCGGGACTGTTCTTCCTCGCCGTCATGCCAACCCTGGTGCCGTCCTCCGCCGCCGGCGTCGACTACCTGCTGCTCATCACGGTCGTGATCGGTCTGATGCTGGCCTACCAGATTCTTCTCGCTTTCATCGCCGGCATGGCAGCGGCCGCCCTCCAGAGGAGGAGCACCGACTTCTACATCGAAGCGGTCTCCGCCGCTGTCCTCGTAGTCATGGGCATCGCCGTCATCGCCATCCCGGTGTAGCACCAACCGACGCCGAGGCAGGCGCAACGCAGGCGAACGTCTTGCAGGCGAACCTGAAGCCGACGAAGGTGCGGGCCGGGGATAGTCCCCGGCCCGCACCTTCGTCATGTCGCCTGGTCAGCTGGCAGGCGGTACGGGACCGCTGCCACCGGGACCACCGATCGGACCGTCGTCCCCGGCGCTGGCTCCGCCGTGCCCGACAGTTCCTGCCGAACCGTGTCCTGCGGTTCCGGCTCCACCGTGTCCGGTGCCGCCGACTCCGCCGGTTCCGATTCCGCTGTTTCCACTGCCAGCGGTTTTGGCGCCGCCGGAATGGCGATCGGCTCCACCGTCATTGTCGACAGCGGCTTCGACATCGACCTTATCGAGCATCTTCGCCGCGGCATCGCGACCGCCCAAACCGAAGGCGAGTGCAGCAGCGGCCGCACCGCCGATGACCACAGCGCCGAAGGCCAGGTTGATGATCGAATCGGCCAGTCCCATGTAACGCAGCCCCATCGCGATGAAGAGTGCGATGGCCGAGTAACGCAGAACTTTGCTCGCAAGAGAGTTCGTGATGAACTTCCCGATCAGGCCCGCAACCAAGAAGCCTGCAGCGATAATCGCAGCGCCGAAGAGGACGCTGCCGCCGAGGTCGAGGATCTCGTTGAGGATGTTCGTGATCTCGGGGAACCCGAGCATCCGAGTCGCCATGATCGCAAAGAAGATCATGATCGCTACCTGGACGATCTTGGTGATCACGCTCGAGGCACTGGTGCCCTCGGGAGCGATTCCGATCGAGCTGACAGCGCGATCTGTGCCGACTCCACGCAAGAGCTCTTCAAGCAGGTTGCCGAGGAACTTCGCAATGACTCCACCGATGGCCAGCAGGATGCCGGCCGCGATGATGGCAGGAATAGCGTTGAGGAAGAGCTCCAACATCTGCTGTGCCGGCTGCGAGATGGCCGCGATGCCCAGGACCTGGAGTGCCGAAATCGACACCACGATGATGATGATTCCGAAGACGAGGTTGCCCGCGAGCGACGAGATCTTGGCATTCGCCTCAGCGTTCGGGTTCCCGGCACCCTGCTGGGGCTGACCCAGGTGACCGGGCTGACCCAGCTGACCCGGGTGACCGGGCTGATCCTGATGAGGCTGGTCGTAGGCGGCCTGCTGAGCATTGATGTTGTTGTGCTGCGGTTCGGCTCCCGTCGATGCGCCGACCGCACCTGTGGCGCGATCTCCCAGCGAGCTGAACTTCGATGTCAGCTTCGTGAGGTCGACGGCGTTGAGCGCAGTCTGGACCAGCTGCTTGGCGATCTTGGCAAAGACGAAGCCGATGAAGAAGATGACCCCGGCACCGATGATGTTCGGCAGGAAGCCGAAGATTCCGTCGAGCAGGCCCTGCAGCGGTGTGAGCACCTGGTTGAGGTTGAACAGCTGCAGAACGGCGATGAGGCCGAGCAGCCAGATGATCAGGCTGCCGATCTGCCCGATCGATTTTCCGATCTGCTGCCCGTCATTGCCGTCACGCTGCAATGCCGGGATCTTCGCCACCAGTTTTCCGATCGCCCATTTGACGATCGATGCAATTATCCATGTAACGATAAGAATGAGTATCGCCAGTCCCACTTTTGCAAGAACTGACCACAAGTCCGACATTTGCATTTCCGTCATCTCCTTCGGCTGAGGCGAATGAACACTCGAATTCGTCGCGAATGAACACCCTTATTTTCGCTGTTGCTGATGTGGAGTCTATTCACATAAGACACTCAGAACAAGGGCAGATGACTGCTTAAAGTCGAATAATGACGCGATCGATAAAGTCGCGCAAGCTCGTCCAGATGGGTATTTCAGCACCTTAACAATACTTATATATTCAGATCACAATTCGGCATCGAAGCGATGACATAATCGAAATCTCCCATTCCGAAACAGAGAATTTGCGGCATGCCGCAAAGAGAATCCATGAATCCTCCAAAAGGTGAAGCACACGCGAATTCATGGAGAACTAACGAATTCGAGTGGCACATTGTCGATGAGATGCGTTCCCCCGACCGTCGCCGACACGAGCAGCAGGGCCTGCCCACGGAAGTCGGACGCACAGGGCTGAAAAGTTCGCGCATCGACAAGGCTGAGATAGCCGAGAGTGAGGTCGCCGCGATCGGAGGCGGGGTCGAGCACCAGCTTCGCCCCTGAGTTCCACAACTTTAGTGCCCCGGAAAACGTCCCGGCAGTAGCGCCGCAGCGATGTCTCTAGCCAGCCCGGTCACCTCGGGATCGAACGTGATTTCCTGCCCGCCCACACGCCCAGTGAACTCTCGCAACGGCCGAAGAGTCGTCACGATCTTCTTCAACGACGCTCCAGTCGCATCCTGCATGAAACGGGCAAGGGCCAACGCCGTGAACACGATAGTCAGGTGCGCTTCGATCGCGTCCCTGGTTCGGTGAAATATTGGTCGGGCACGTAGGTCGGTCTTCGACATCCGAAACGACTGCTCGACATGCCAGAGGTCGTGATAACTACTGATCACCTCGGCTGCGGACATAATGTCAGCCGGGATATTGCTGACGTAACCCTTATAGCCTGAAAGCTTCATCGCTCGCTTGTACGAGGACTCGTCGAATTCCTTATCCTCATCGGTGACCTTGACGAATCGGGCCTTCTTCGCGGGCTTCTCGCCCTCGATGATCGCCAATGCCCTGTTCCTCTGCAGATTCAGTGTCTGCTCATCACGCATCGCCCGCTTCCGCCGGTACTGCCAGACCACTCGCCACGCATCCGGAAACTCCTCAGCCGACCAGACTGGTTCTCGCTTCTTCTTCACTCGGTCAGGGTCGAGGCGTTTGGTCCCTTTCGGGGTGATCGTGTCGATGACCTGCCCATCAGCGGCCCAGTCCCCGTTCCACTGAAAGTGCGTCGCCAGATCATGCGGGGCCTTCGTTTGCCGGGATCCGACGATGAACCGTAGTCCAGCCTGATCCAGTTCAGTAAGGTTCTTGGCTGAGAGCATGCCGGCATCAGCGGCGACGACCATGTCGGTGACACCGTGCCGGTCTTGGAAGGCCTTGATGACAGGGATGATCGTGTGAGTCTCTGCTTTGGATCCTTCGTAGCAGCCGATCTCGAGTGGGAACCCGGTCCGGTCGACGAGGAGACCAACAACGATCTGCGGGTCAACACGACGTTCCTTCGAGTATCCAACTTTCCGCAGGTCGTCTTCCTTCTCAGCTTCGAAATACAAGGTCGTGACGTCATACAGAAGAAGGCTGATTCCCGACGTGGACACACTGTGGTCGAAGCATTTCCCAGCGATCTGTGACCGGTAGTCACGGTCCCTTGCCCGGGCGAGGCAATTGAGGAACGTATTGTGGTGGGGCGGATTGATGCCGAGCTCGGCAAGGACACGAATGCTGTCGGCCTTCGACGTCGGTTCGATCAAGCGAGCTAACACGAGGTGGAAGAAGGCTTGGTCATCGACGACCTCACTGAAGCCCAGCCGGTTCCAGGACTCGGTGATCGCATCGACGAGCACAGCAGAGCGTGAACCTACGACGGTTTTGGTATGCGGTGTGACGTCGGGGTCAGCGGGCAGTCCCAGCTCGAGTTCGAGTTGCTCGGCCGCCCCGTAGGACGCGAGTTTGTCTTCTCCAGCGGTGAGCAACGCGGTCAGTTCTGCCGGTGTGTGAGCAGAGCCCAGGTGTTCGAGGACGGTGACTTTGCCGCGGACCTTGCGCACAATCTGGACGGCCGTGGCTCCTGATCCGGTAGTAACTTTCCGCAAGCGAGGCGACATGAACCCATCGTAGACAGACCGTTAGTGTCCCACAAACACTCCTCCCGAACCTATGACCAGCACGAATACTTCGAGATTCGGCGAATCGTCGCTCAGTTGTGGAACTCAGGTAAGACACTCAGAACAAGGGCAGATGACTGCTTAAAGTCGAATAATGACGCGATCGATAAAGTCGCGCAAGCTCGTCCAGATGGGTATTTCAGCACCTTAACAATACTTATATATTCAGATCACAATTCGGCATCGAAGCGATGACATAATCGAAATCTCCCATTCCGAAACAGAGAATTTGCGGCATGCCGCAAAGAGAATCCATGAATCCTCCAAAAGGTGAAGCACACGCGAATTCATGGAGAACTAACGAATTCGAGTGGCACATTGTCGATGAGATGCGTTCCCCCGACCGTCGCCGACACGAGCAGCAGGGCCTGCCCACGGAAGTCGGACGCACAGGGCTGAAAAGTTCGCGCATCGACAAGGCTGAGATAGCCGAGAGTGAGGTCGCCGCGATCGGAGGCGGGGTCGAGCACCAGCTTCGCCGCTCTCTCGACGACGGTTGGAGGCTCATCGCTCGGAGACCAGTCGGCTGCCGCCTGGGCCGCAGCGTCCAGGGCGCGAGGAATCGCCAATGCAGCCGTTCGATCCGCCGGTGCCAGATATTCGTTGCGACTCGACATGGCCAGTCCGTCTGCGTCACGCACGACCGGAAGACCAATCAGCTCGATGTCGAAGTTGAGGTCGGCGATCATGCGTTTGACCAGGCAGAACTGCTGGATGTCTTTGAGGCCGAACACCGTTGAGTCCGGTGCCGTCAGGGTGAAGAGCTTGGCCACGACAGTGAGGACACCGTCGAAATGCCCGGGCCTCGCCTCGCCTTCGTACACCGCACCCATCCGGCCGGAGGACACGGTGACCTCGGGCGCTGACGGGTACATCTCCCCCAGCGCCGGCGCGAACACGAAGTCCACTCCGGCGGCCTCGCAGACCTCCAAGTCTGCTTCGAAGGGCCGCGGGTATTGGAAGAAGTCCTCGTCGGTGCCGAACTGCAGCGGGTTGACGAAAATGCTGGTCACCACCGAATCGCCCGATGCTCGGGCCCTGTCCATCAGCGCCTGATGACCAGAATGCAGGGCACCCATCGTCGGCACCAGCGACACGGTGCCCGACTGCCGTTTTCGCCAGGCACACAGGGCCTGGATTCCACCGACCTCCATCACTCGAAACTCCGCTCGGGCTCGGGGAACTCGCCGCTTTTGACCTCATCGACATAGCGGCCGACAGCATCGGAGAGCACTGAATGCAGGTCGGCATATCGTTTGACGAACCGTGGCGCCTTGCCCGTGCGCAGACCCGCCATATCCTGCCAGACGAGCACCTGGGCGTCGCAGTCGGCACCGGCGCCGATCCCCACGGTCGGAATCGTCATCTCCGCCGTCACCTGGGCAGCCAACCCGGCTGGAACCATCTCCATGACCACGGAAAACGCCCCCGCCTCGGCGACGGCACGAGCATCGGCCAGCAGCGCATCACCGGCATCCCCACGACCCTGGACCTTGTACCCGCCGAGGTTGTGTTCGGCTTGGGGCGTGAATCCGATGTGTGCCATCACCGGTATGCCGGCGGTCGTGATCGCCTTGATTCTCGAGGCCACAGCCACTCCCCCTTCGAGCTTGACCGCATGGACACCGGCCTCCTTCATGAACCGCACGGCCGTCGCGACCGCCTGCTCATCGGAGATCTCATAGCTGCCGAAGGGCAGGTCCGCGACGATCAGCGCCCGCGAGGTCGCACCGGAGACCGCTCGCGCCAGTGGAATGAGCTCATCGACGGTGACGGGCAGCGTGGTCTCGTGGCCGTAGACATTGTTCGCTGCGGAGTCTCCGACCAGCAGCGCCTCGACTCCGGCCTGCTCGAACAGTGCAGCGGTGTACTGGTCATAGCTGGTCAGCATCGCCCAGCGCCGGCCCTCCGACTTGGCCTTGATGAGGTCGAGAGTCCGCACGCGTCGAGGTGGGGCCGCGGCTGCACCGGCAGCTGCAGTCTGGCTGGGGCCGCCCCCGTAAGGCGGAGTCATCTCGGGCTGGTCGGACGTGGAGTTCTCAGGCTGTGCCGGTGCGGAACTCTCGGGACGATCTGGTGTCGGATTCTGGGGCAGGGGCATGGGCATCCTCTTCGGTCGGCCTTCGTCTGGGTGGCTACGCATCGTCAGCGCCGCATAAGCGCAAGTCGGCGGCAGGCTGTGGCGCCGGCCGAATCACGCGGGTTCACGTTCGGGTCGACTCGGATTGCGAGCCAGTTTCCAGACTAGATCATCGACCCTGCTCCACCGCACGGTGGTGTTTTACATTACGAGCATTGATGATTAAGCTCAAATCTGCGCAAAACTTTTCCAAGGGGCGCGCAGCTCCATGCCATGGGGCACCGCTCCACTCTGCGAAGGACGATGATGACCACAACAGCTTCGATCGAGCTCACTCTTAAGGACATCTCCGCGAAGGGTGCGAACGACGATATGTGTTCGACCGACCTCATCGATGCCCCGTGGGATGTCGACGTCAAGCCCGGATACGGACCCGGCGCTTCGACGGACGATGCGATTCCCGTCGCAGCCCCACGCCAGGGTGAGATCCCCGCCGAGTACAGGGACGCCTCGGCGGAGGAACTCAATGACCGGATCCTCCGGGCCAAGGAGAAGCTCGGTGATCGGGTGGTCGTCCTCGGCCACCACTACCAGCGGGTCGAGGTCGTCGAGCACGCCGACTACATCGGCGACTCGTTCATGCTTGCCAAGGCTGCCCAGAATCATCCCGAGGCTGAGGCCATCGTCTTCTGCGGCGTGCACTTCATGGCCGAGACCGCTGACTTGCTCTCCACACCTGAGCAATCGGTGATCCTGCCCAACCTCGCTGCGGGCTGCTCGATGGCGGATATGGCCGACATCGACCAGGTCGAGGACTGCTGGGAACAGCTGACCGAAGTGCTGGGCGACGAGCCTGATTCTGACGGCAAGGTGCCCGTCATCCCGGTGACCTACATGAATTCCTCGGCCGCAATCAAGGGATTCTGCGGCCGCAACGGCGGCATCGTGTGCACCTCCTCCAACGCCGAGGTGGTCCTTGAGTGGGCCTTCGAGCGCGGTCAGCGCGTGCTGTTCTTCCCCGACCAGCACCTGGGCCGCAACACCGCTCTGAACATGGGCATCGACATTGAGGCCATGCCGCTGTGGAACCCGGCGCGGCCTCTGGGCAACAACTCCGCTGACAGGATCGAGGACTCGAAGGTCATCCTGTGGCAGGGGTTCTGTTCGGTGCACAAGCGCTTCACCCCCGCGCAGATCGCCAAGGCACGCGTCGATCACCCCGATGTGCGCGTCATCGTCCACCCCGAATGCCCGCAGGAGACCGTGGCCGCGGCCGATGAGTCCGGATCCACCGCCTACATCACGAAGGCCATCGCCGAGGCGACCGAACCGACCACATTCGCCATCGGCACCGAGATCAACCTCGTCCAACGTCTGGCAGCCGAACATCCCGAGCATACGATCTTCTGCCTCGATCCTGTCGTGTGCCCGTGTTCGACGATGTATCGGATTCACCCCGGCTACATCGCCTGGGTCCTCGAGTCCCTGCTCGACGGCAAGGTGATCAACCAGATCTCCGTCGACGCCGAGGTGGCCGATCCGGCCCGTGTATCCCTGGAGCGGATGCTCGCCGCGAAGCCGCGGATCTGAGCGGCTCGTGAGTCACGTACTCATCATCGGCTCCGGCATCGCCGGGCTGACCACCGCTCTGCGGCTGGCCGGCAGACACGAGGTCACCGTGGTGACCAAAGACGGTGTGGGCGAGTCGAATACGGCCATGGCCCAGGGCGGAATCGCCGGAGTGCTCGCAGCCGACGACACCGTCGAAGCCCACGTCGCCGACACCCTGGTCGCCGGTACCGGGCTCGGCGATGAGGCCGCCGTCCGCGTGCTGTGTACCGAGGGCCCTGACCGAATCCTCGAGCTTGCGGCCGCAGGTGTCGACTTCGACCGCGACAGGACCGGTGAATGGTCGCGCGGCCTGGAGGGCGCGCATTCGATTCCGCGCATCCTCCATGCCGGAGGCGACGCCACCGGCAAAGCGATCATCGAGGCGCTGACGAACGCACTTCGTGCCGCAGTCGCTGCCGGCAGGGTCCGATTGCTCGAGCACACGATGCTTCTCGACCTGGTCACCGCACCTACGGGGCCTTCGGAGGCTACGGGTCCTGCAGGTTCTGCGGTTCCTACGGGGCCGGCGGGGTCTGTGGTTCCTACGGGGCCGGCGGGGTCTCCAGCGAGACACACGAGCAGGTGCACCGGAGTGTCGCTGCTGCGCAACGGAGTCCACGAATTCCTCGCGGCCGATGCAGTGATCCTGGCGACAGGTGGGGCGGGTCAGCTCTACGCCCACACGACGAATCCTGAAGGCGCAACCGGCGATGGACTGGCCGCCGCGATCCGTGCAGGCACCGCCGTGTCCGACATGGAGTTCTACCAATTCCATCCCACCGCGTTAGCCGGATCCGGGTTCCTCATCTCCGAGGCGGTCCGTGGCGCCGGAGCTCTCCTCCTCGACGCGAACGGTCACCGGTTCATGCCAGACATCGATCGCCGAGGTGAGCTGGCGCCCCGTGATGTCGTGGCCTTGGCGATCCACCGGAGAATGGCCGAACAGAATGGTCTCCCCTGCTATCTCGATGCCCGATCTGTTCCCGAAGTCGTGACTCACTTTCCCAGCATCGCCCGCGGCCTGGGTGCTCATGGTTTCGATCTGGCCGCCGATCTCATCCCGGTCACACCGGCCGCCCACTACTTCATGGGCGGCATCAACACTGACCTGGACGGACGCACCAACATCGCAGGACTCTTCGCCGTCGGCGAGGTCGCCTGCAGCGGTGTGCACGGTGCCAACCGTCTGGCCTCGAACTCCCTGCTCGAGGGAGCCGTCTTCGGAGCCCGCGCGGCCGAGGCGATTGCGACGGAGTTCGAAACGCGAACGGGGCCGATACCGGAACCGAGCCGAGCATCGCATTCGGCGACGGCAGCGTCGTTGTCGTTGTCGACGAAACTCGGTTCGTCCTCCAACCGGATCTCCCGTGAGGAACTCCAAGAACTCGCGTGGACCCACCTCGGCGTGGAACGAGAGGGACACGGACTGCGCACCGTGCTCGACCGCCTCGGCGAGGGTAGGCCGCTCGTCACTGATGTTGAACCTGCCGAACTCCGCGAAGGATTCGAGACTGCGAATCTTGCGCATATTGCGCGATACATCGCGGCTCAGGCCCTCGCCAGGCAGGAGAGTCGAGGTGCCCACACCCGCACCGACTTCCCCACGTCCGGCGCACTGTCGACGCGACGGCCCGAATCCGTCGACCTCATGTCCACCTCTTCCCTGCTTCAGGAGGCCGCCTCATGCTGAGCGCCACGACCATCAACTCCGCTCTCCGTCTCGCTCTCGACGAGGACGCACCGTGGGGCGACATCACCGGTGAGACGTTCATCCCGGCCACCGCCTCGGCGACGGCGAAGCTGAGCGCACGCGAGGCCGGAGTCCTTGCTGGAATCGATGTGTTCGCTCGTGCCTTCACCCTTGTCGACCCGAGCGTCGATGTGGATCTGACCAGCGCCGATGGCAATGCCTTCGCAGCTGGTGACACGTTGGCGACAGTGTCGGGCCCCGCCCGAGCAGTCCTGCGAGCCGAGCGGATCGCACTGAACTTCTGCCAGCGGATGAGCGGAATCGCGACTCAGACCAGAGCCTTCGTCGATGCAGCATCGTCGAATTCCGCAGGCACGAACACGGACGGTCGTGGTGTGCGAATCGTCGACACCCGGAAAACCACACCAGGCCTGCGGGCCTTTGAGAAGCACGCGGTGGTCTGCGGCGGTGGGCACAACCACCGGTTCGGACTCTCGGACGCGGTCATGGTCAAGGACAATCACCTGGCCGTCCTCGCAGGTGAGGGGGCAGATGTAGCGGCCGCGATCCGCTCGGCTCGGGACCGACTGTCGCATACGACGACGATTGAGGTTGAGGTCGATCGCCTCGCGCAGATCCAGGCGGTACTCGACGGCGGCGCCGACATCATCATGCTCGACAATTTCTCCCTGGCAGATCTGCGTGCCGGCGTGGAGCTCATCGCCGGACGAGCGATCGTCGAGGCCAGCGGAAATGTCTCTCTCGAGACCGTCGGTGATATCGCCGCCACCGGAGTCGACGTCATCTCCTCCGGGGCACTGACTCACAGTGTCCGCGCGATCGACCTGGGACTCGACCTGGACCTGACAGCCGAGGTCGGCGGAGTTGAGTCCGACAGCAGTGTGGGGCTGAGCTGAGATGGGACTCGAACAGGAGCCAGAGGCGAAGGCACCGCTCTACCTCGACACTGCTTCGGCGGCACCCGTGCGCAGGGAGGCACTCGAGGCGGCCTGGCCATATCTGACTGGTGCGTTCGGCAATCCTTCGAGCCATCATGAGGTCGGCCGCACCTCGGCAGACGCGCTCAAGGACGCGCGTAGACGAGTGGCGAAGGTGCTCGGCATGCGCAGCACTGACATCGTCTTCACCAGCGGCGGTACCGAATCTGACAATCTTGCGATCATCGGTATCGCTCTCGGGGCTCTAGCCGATGGCGATGCTGACCCCGGTGCAGGACCGGACGCTCCGCCACCTCGGCGACATATCGTGACCTCTGCTCTGGAGCATGAGGCGGTACTTGCTGCGACGGATTTCCTGGCTCGTCGGCACGGGTTCGAGATCACGGTGGTGCCCGTCGGACCCGATGGCACGATCGCGGTTGAGGCACTCCGTTCAGCACTGCGCGATGACACGCTCCTGGTCAGCCTGGGGTATGCGAACAACGAGATCGGCACGGTCGCCGATATCGCAGCCCTGGCCAAGGTTGCTCATGATGCCGGCGCGTTCTTCCACACCGATGCCGTGCAGGCTGCGGGTTGGCTCCCGCTGAGTGGACTCGGCGTCGACGCCATGAGCCTGGCCGGGCACAAGGTTGGTGCGCCGAAAGGTATCGGAGTCGCTGCAATTCGCGCACGGATCCCTCTTGAACCGCTTATCCACGGTGGCGGTCAGGAGTCTGGGCGTCGATCGGGGACGGAGAACGTTGCCCTTGCCGTCGCGTTTGCCACCGCGCTGGAACTCGCCGAGGCGGAGCGAGTTGAGACCGCTGACCGTGTCCTGGCCATCCGGGATGATTTCATCGCAGAGGTGCTGACCACGGTCCCCGGAGCGTTCCTCACAGGCAGTGACTGCTCGCGAACTCCGAATCATGCTTCGTTTTGCTTCTCAGGCACCAGTGGTGAGGCCGTACTGCTCGAACTTGAACGCCTGGGCGTCACTGCTTCGAGTGGTTCCGCCTGCGCCGTCGGCTCAGATGAACCATCGCATGTGCTCACCGCGCTAGGTATTGCTGATGATGTCGCGAAGACGAGTGTGCGCTTTACTTTCCCAGCAGGCTTCACCGCCGAGGAGGGGCGTCGGGCAGCGCATTCCGTATCTGCTGCGGTGAAGAATTTGGCTCTCAGTTACACCTGAGCGTCCTGAGCGTCCCCAGCGGTCTGAGCAGACTGAGCGGCCTGAGCGGTCATTCGTCGAAGAGTGTGTCGATGACTTCTTGAGCCACGAACCTCGCATGCAATATCGGCCGCCTCGCCGGATCAATCGATGCCGGCGGAACCCACGCGGGTCTACCGTCTTTGAGCATCACTGTCTCCCAGTCCGATCTGTCCAGAAGGTGGTGATGGGCAGAACAACTCAACGTCATATTATTGACATCCGTCCGACCTTCTTGTGCCCACTCAACAATATGGTGAGCATCGCACCATCCCGGCGGTGCATCACATCCCGGGAACGTACACCCCTGATCTCGTGCAGTCAGGACCGCGATCTGTTTCGCATTCGCGAACCGATTCTCCGTGACCACCTGCATCGTCTTCGCCTTCTCCGAAATGAGTTCGAAGAACACCGCCCCGTTCAGGCCATTGCGAACCAGTTCACTGATCGGGACCGGATTCTCAGTACCCGTGGTCCCGGTACCGGTTCCGTTCGCCAGATCCTCGGCCTTCGCCGTGACGACTAACGCGTATTGGGCGCCTTGGCCGGTACGAGTCATGTCGATCCTGGAGATGAGAGTCGCGAAGCGTTCGTAAATCCACTCCTGAGCACTCAACCTCTGCCCGGTCATGTCGACGAGGGTTCCGTCTTCTAAGACACCCGACTCGCTCACATCCGATGCGCTGTTGTCGCTGCTGTTGCTGGTGTTGTTTGCGATTTTGGTTCGTGCTGTCAGCAGCCCGTTGAGTTGTCCGCCCGTGACAGGGTCGAGGAGACCCGTGAGTTCCCAGTCACCGTTGTCACGGGCATGCATGGTGACCTTGTACATGGACCGGTCTGTGGCATCGATGGGTTCTTGCCCATCGGGATCAATATGGGCCAGGATCCGAGCAAAGATCGCACGCAGGTCATGAACCCGCACACTTGGTGCCTTCTCCACGAGAGTTGTTTCGGCATAGTCACGATTGGCTTGGGTGGTCCAGGTGGGTAGTTTCTTCAAGCAGTCCTTGATGACCGTGGCCTGATCGGCGGAGAGTCGGCCTTCGTTGAAGGCATCAGCGACCGTGGGAAACAGTGGTGCTTGTGGCTGCCCTGTCAGAGTCACCCGTCCGCCGAGGTTTTTGGCCATGTCGGTGCGGCGGTTGGCTTCGCGGCTGGTGATGTTCAACCTGTCCTGGATAAGTGCCTTCGTTGTTTTAGCACCATAATCAGTCGGTGTTCCCACGCGTTCACACACAGCCAACGCCAGGGTCGACAGGGCTTCATTGACTCGGTGGAGGGCTTCGAGTCCGTCGATGAGTGTGATCGCGTCATCGGGACCCATCAGCCGGTCAAAGGTCCGTAGCCCGTCTTTGAGTCCGCTGAGTGCGGTGAGGCTGGTCGTGACTTCGGGAGCAAAACGTGAGAGATCGGTCCATTCCTCGCTCGAGAGAAGCGGGTGAGGACTCGGAGTACTCGAACCAGTTTCGGTCGGGCCAGGCTTACCTGAACCATCGGCTGCCGGTGCGGTGCTGGCCACGGCGGAGTCATCGCCGGGCGCTGCTTCATGAGCGTCTTCGGGCACCGCTTCATGAACGTCGCCGGTCGCGCCATCATCGGTGGATTCCGCACCCTCGGCTGTTGGCTCTACGGCCTCGTTCGCCGTATCGGGTTCACCGGTGGGTACAGGCGCGAGTGCTTCGAAGGTTTTGGCGAGGGGGTGACCGGTGAGGTCGAGGTTGGAGTCTTTGAGCTGGTCGAACAACGTCAGCTCATCATCAGAAGACACATCAGCTGCGTCTGGACCCGTGGCGGCATCACTGGAATCAGAGCGTGGGTCACGCTTTTCCGGGTTTCCTGGGGTGCGGTCGGGGGTGAGAGTCATGGTACTGAAGTCCATTCGCCAACATCGTCGTTGCTCTTCTTTCAATTATACATTTATTTTGACCATTTGCACCTTCTTTTTCTAATCTTGTTCGATCATGATTTGATTCTTGTACCTATTGATGGCCCATAAATCTTGGGATGTTTGCAACGCCCCAGGTCAGCATCCCTCCCATCGAACGCGGCACTACCAATGCCCCAAGGTCGTCTCCGGCCTGGTCGGGCGGAGACGGTTGCGGCTCCGTCCCCTCACAGGCATTCACTCGCGAGCATTCACACGCGCGGAACCGGAAATGGCATGCAGGCCACTTGTTGCCAGGTGGACCTATCTTTCTTTTCGGGCCGGGAGGAAAATGGAGACATGCATTCGATACGGGTGTGAGGAGGCCGTCATGGATCTGCTGATTCTATTCATCATGGGTATGTGTTTCGCTACCGTCGTGTTCTTCGTCGGACGTTTTGCCTGTCCGCGACACGACCGAGTCCCCCTGATAGAAGTCGACCATGTGCTCCTGTGGACCACCCTGCGTCGCGGTTGGCATGCGATGGGCTCATTGGGCCCCACGCCTCCGGGCAGAAGCGGTCCATCAGGGAGCCATCCGGCCTGATCTCTCCCGACACCGGGCACCAGGCTATCGGGCACCCGACACTTGGCACCGGGCACCGGATAGCCTGGCAATGTGCCTTCCTCAACGAGACCGAATCCGAGCCGGCGCCCTGGAACCGCTGCGTTGATCTTCGCAGCGGCGTCCCTGGCGGTGCTCATCTCTACCGCGTTCTGGGTTTGGTTCAATGCACCCGACCAGGTGCCGAGCCATTTCGGGGCAAACGGTCAACCTGACGACTGGGCGTCGAAGGGTGAGGTATTCGCGTGGCTCGTTCCTTTGGGAGTGGGACTCTCGGTGCTGCTCTCAATTCGCTCGATCTTTGAGAAGATGCCGCTCAGCCTCGTCAACATTCCGCACAAGGAGTACTGGATACAACGCGGCGAACGCGTCTATCTCTTCGACTGTCTGATGGAGTTCATGCGAATCACCGCTGGTGCCTGCGCTCTGCTGTTCGCCTTGTCTCTTGTGCAGACGCTCAGCGTCGGGTTAGGCAGATCGTGGCCGGAACCCCTTGTCTTCCTCCCGACCGGCATCTTCCTTGCCATCGTCGCAATCGCACTGTGGAATCTCCTCCGCCGTCTCAAGCCAGACGTCACCGACGACTAGTGCTCAACTCTGCGGCACGAACACTCCTGCATCCCAGCCTTGGAGCGCATGGGCAGAGGCCCAGAAGTGAAGTTCGTACACACAGGCCTGCTCGAACGTGGCACGCATTCTTGCGGCCACTTCGGCGGGGGCATTGGTGAGTTCCTGCTCAAGCAGCTGCACGGCCTGCCGGGTCGACTCATCGAATTCAGGTGAGTCGTAGGTCTGGACCCAGGTGCGGTAGGGGTGGTCAGCACTCATCTGGCCGGCCCGTTCGACGAGGACCTTGCCCATGTGTGCGTAGACCCAGAAGCACGGCAGCACTCCGGCCACGCCTTCGCCATAGGAGCGGCTGGCAGCGGTGGCCACGAGGTAGGACACGTAGCCCAAGGTGGTGGGTGAGGCCTTGAAACCGGCTCCGCTGCTGACGAGTTCATCGTGGGACGCGGCCAGGCGAGAATCGGCGAGCAGCTCACCGTGCATCTCCTCTTCCACACTGATGGCCTCGGCTGCCGAACTGGCCCAGAATCGTGCTTCGTCCCGGTCGTTGGCTCCGGCGGCGAGGAAGGACATCGCCTTCGCGTAACCGGTGAGGTAGATGCCGTCTTGGATGATGTAGTTCGTGAAGGCC
Organism: Brevibacterium sp. BDJS002; assembly: GCF_028201555.1. Classification (NCBI taxonomy): domain Bacteria; kingdom Bacillati; phylum Actinomycetota; class Actinomycetes; order Micrococcales; family Brevibacteriaceae; genus Brevibacterium; species Brevibacterium sp. BDJS002. Next base: position 3,200,974 of record NZ_CP116392.1, read on the forward strand.
TTCACATCGAGGCTGCCCTCGGCGAGCTGGCCGAGGAAGGGCAGGCGCTCGATCTGTTCGACGATCGGGCGGACACGGTCCCACAGCTGAGTGGTCTGGGGGCCTGCGGAAAAGTCTGTCGTCATTGATATCTCCCTTGTTCAGGGGACCTCGGCGGTCCCACAGCGTCTTTGAGCGGTATTCGGATGGCAAGCCCATCCGGGTGTGTGACTGGTTGTTCTAACGGCGGACGATGTCGACCTGGTGGTCGACGGGTCCGTGAGCGCCCTTCGGATCGAAGCTGACCTGCCAGTTCGCGGCGGACTTCAGCGCCCGAGCCAGATAGTTCAGGGCATTGTCGACGGCTTCGTGGAGGAGATCCGAGCTCACATCGTCAACTGCACGTGCACGCTTGAGCACGGCCACCTCGGCGGTGATCGCGGCCGACAATGTGCACCCGGTTCCGTGCGTATTCGGTGTCTCCACTCGTGGGTGGGTGAACTCAGTGACCGTGCCTTCTGCGGTGACGAGAACGTCGGCGACATCGCCCTCGATCGCGTGCCCACCCTTGAGCAGCACCGCGCGCGGTCCGCGGTGGACGAGCTGTCTGGCCTGGACCAACATCTCCTGCGGGTTCTTCGCCACGGGCTCGTCGTCGCCGACCAGCAGCGCAGCTTCGGGCAGGTTCGGGGTGATGAGGTCGGAAACCGGGAGCAGATGATCGCGGACGGCGGTCACGGCATCGACCTCGAGGAGGCGGTGCCCGGACGTCGCGACCATGACCGGGTCCACGGTGTAGAAGCCCAGCTGGCCCTGGGCCGCTCGTGCGACGACGAGTTCGACGAGGGAGCGTGAGCCGAGCATCCCCGATTTCGTGGCATCGACGGGCATATCGTTGAGCACACTGTCGAGCTGGTCGGAGACGAAGTCATCGTCGATTCCATAGACCCGCGAAACGCCGTGCGTGTTCTGCGCGACCAGAGCGGTGATGGCCGTGGTGCCCAGCACCCCGCGGGCCGTGAAGGTCTTGAGGTCGGCGTGGATGCCGGCTCCCCCACTGGGGTCGGTGCCTGCGATGGACAGTGCGATGGGTGGCCGTGTGGTCACTGAGCTGCCTCCGCGAGTCCGACGCCGAATTCCGCGAGCAGTTCTTCGGCTGCGGCACGCGGATCCTCGGCGCGGCAGATGGCAGAGACCACACAGATCCCGAGCAGACCGCGGCCCCTCAGTTCGGCGGCACGATCGGTGCTGATCCCTCCGATGGCAACCGCGGGAAGTCCCGCTTCACCCACAAGCTCGCCGAGGCGGTCGGGCCCGATCCCGTCGGGTGCGTCGGTTTTCGTCGTGGTGTCGTAGACGGGCCCGATGCCGACGAGGTCGACGACGCCGGATTCCCGGGCGGCTACGAATTCGGTGCTGTTGGCCGCCGACAGCCCGAGCAGCGGTTCTGGGCCGATGAGTTCGCGTACTTCTTCGACCGGGGTGTCGGACTGTCCGACGTGAATGTGGACTTCTACTCCCTCGGCGAGGAGTCGCTGGGCGACCGCGACTCGGTCGTTGAGGACGATGGGGACACGACGGTTCGTGTCGACCAGAACGCTGTCGACGGCTGCGATGACCTCACGAGTCAACGTGTAGAACGCATCGTCGTCGATGTCCTTGTCGCGGACTTGCACGATCCCCACTCCCCCGCCCACAGCCTCGCGGACGGTATCGGCGACGCTGCGTCCAGCTTCGCGGCACTGTGCCGAATCGGTGACGAGGTAGAGCCGAGCGTCGATTCCGGCCAGGCGGGTGTTCGCCTCGGGAGACGAGGCGCTCATGACTGTGCTCCGTCGATCGCCTCGGCGTCGATCGCACTTGATTCGACCCTGTCTGATTCGACGTGGACCCCAGCCAGATCATCACCCGTGATCGTGTGCAGCGCATCGAGGAAGTTCACGGAGAAGCTGCCGGGTCCGCGTGCACCCTCGGCGGCGGTCTCACCGGCGACCTTGAAGTGAGCGTGGGCTGCGACCACGGCCTCGAACCTCGCCGAGGCGGTCGTTGCGCCCACGAGATACGCGGCGGTGACTGCGCCGAGAGAGCATCCGGTGCCGATGACCAGCGGCATAAAGGAGTGTCCCCCATCGAGGCGGGCGACATGGTCGGCCCCGTCGAAGTGAGCGACGATCGCGTCCTTGGGACCTGAGACGGCAACGATTGCTCCGGTGGACTTGGCCAGTTCGGCCGCGGCCGGAATCACCGCATCAACCTCGTCGGTGGAGTCCACTCCCCGACCACCCAGGCCCACTCCGGCCAGTGCCGCGATCTCGGAGGCGTTGCCACGGATGGCAGTGGGTGAAGAGTTCGCCGCGCGACGGATTCGTGTGGTCCGGAAGTCGACCGCCCCAATGCTCACCGGGTCGAGGACCCACGGCTTGGAGTCTTCATTGGCTGCGTCGATGGCGGCGTCAGCGGCAAGGAACTGCTGATTCGTGGCGGTGCCGAAGTTGACCAGCAGTCCGCTGGAGATGCGCGTGAACTGTGCGGCATCGGCCTCGTGGTCGAGCATCGCCGGGGCGGCACCGACGGCCAGGAGCACGTTGGCGCTGAATTGCTGCACAACGGTGTTCGTGATGCATTGGATGAGTGGATTGCTCGCACGCAGTCGTGCATTGGCAGAACGCAGGTCGAAGTCAACCATGACGATCCCTTCGCTAGTATGGCCCAGATCAGGTTCGATGGGTGTTCTCTCAGCCTCACGCGATCAACGTCAGGCACCCCATGTCATTGCCCACGACTGTATCAGCACGTCTGAAGTTGGGCGAAGCGGCAACGCTGAGGAGCGCGAGCGGAAACCTGAGAAGGGCAAACCGGAACCCGGGCCCACCTCGGCGCCTATATGCCAACACATCGAGCGGACCACTGATCATCGAGGGCACCAGTTGCAACTGGTACTTTCGACGCTCAGTGGTCCGCTCGATGAGCTTGCTTGGCGAGAGGGCGACCGGCGCTAACCGCGACCGGCACTAACCGTGACCCTCGCTAACCCCGACGTTCGCTAACCCCGTCCGACGTACCTTTGTCCGCGGCGGCTCAGTGCGTCGATGACGACGGCCGTGAGCAGGACGAGCGCGGTGATGATCTGCTGTGCATCGGAGTTGAAGCCGATGAGGTAGAGACCGTTGTTGATCGCACCGACGACCAGGGCACCGAGTACGGCTGCCCAGGCTGTACCGCGACCACCGAAGAGCGAGGTGCCCCCGATGACCGCTGCGGCGATCGCGTTGAGCAGGTCCTGTGTGCTCACCAGCGTCGATCCCGCGTTGGTCGTCACACCGGTCTTGATGAAGCCGAACAATGCGGCCAGCACACCGGCGGCCATGAACACGCTGATGCGCACCCAAGTCACCCGAATGCCCGCACGTCTGGCGGCTTCGACCTTGCCGCCGACCGCGTAGATCGAGCGCCCGTACTTGGTCTTGCGCAGCACCAGATCGATGACGATCGCGATGACGATCATGAGGAAGAACGGCATCGCCAGACCGAAGTCCTGGTTGACCAGGATGAGGAACCCGAACACGACGACGGTGAGGATGGCAATGCGCACGATCACCGAGGTCCAACTGGGACTGTCGAGTCCCTCGTTGTGACGGCGCAGCTTCGAGTAGATGATCCCCGCACCGAAGCCGATGACGGCGACTGCCCCGAATACGTAGGCCCAGATCGCCGGGAAGTAGAAGCTCGCAAAGTCGAAGGCGAAGGTGTCGGCCATCGACAGGTTCTTCTGCACGCCCAGAGTGGTCAACGTCAGCCCGGTGAACGCCAGCAACCCTGCCAAAGTGACCACGAAGGCCGGTATCCCGACCACCGCGAAGAACCAGCCCTGGATCGCGCCGACGACGAGACCCAATACCAGCATGATGACCAGTGCGATCAGAGGCGGAACCCCTTGCCTGACCACCAACACACCCAGCAGTGAGGCGGAGAGCCCACCCAATTGCGCCAGCGACAGGTCGATCTCGCCGAGGAGCAGGATCAGGTTGATGCCCAACGCCAGGATCGCGAGGAACGCGACCTGCGTGGACAGGTTGACCAGGTTGGCCGGTGAGATGAACTTGCTGTTCGCCGATTGGAAGACGATGACGATGACGATGAGCGCCAGAATCACCGGAAATGAGCCGAGCTGGCCCTCCTTGACTCGACGCACGAATGTCGCGAAGAACCCCTCGCTCGAAATGCGTTCGTCGGTGATGAACGAGTTGCGGGTCATCGGCGCTCACCCCTCCGGGTCGCTCGCTGAGTCACGACATTGTCGTTGGCTCCCGTGATCGCGGCGACCAGCACGTCCGTGCGCTCGTCACCGGGGAAGTCACCGGCATCCTTGCCCAAGCGCAGAACGTGGACGCGGTCGCACACGGCCTGCACATCGGCCATGTTGTGGCTGACCAAAAGCACTCCGAGGTCGCGTTCTCGCAGGCGCTCGATGAGGTTGAGCACCTCGGCGGTCTGTGCCACACCGAGCGCCGCCGTCGGCTCGTCCAACATCACGATCGATGGTTCGCCGAGGAGGGACCTGGCAATCGCGACCGTCTGACGTTGTCCGCCGGAGAGAGCCGCGATCGGCACCCTCACGCTGGGGATCTTGGCCGAGAGGCTGCGCAGCAGCTCCCAGGATTTGGCCTCCATGGTGACCTCGTCGAGAACACCGCCGCGGGTCTTCTCGTGGCCGAGGAACAGGTTGGCGACGACGTCGAGGTTCTCGCACAGCGAGAGGTCCTGGAAGACTGTCGCGACTCCCGCCTTCTGCGCGTCCTTCGGCGCCGCGAATTTCTGGGACCGCCCGCCCAGGATGATCTCACCTTCGTCGGCGCCGTGGACTCCGGCGATGACCTTGACCAGGGTGGATTTGCCCGCGCCGTTGTCGCCGACGAGTCCGACGACTTCGCCGCGGCCGATGGTCAGGTTGATATCGGTCAGTGCCTGGACCGCACCGAATCGTTTGTTGATCCCGCGCAGCTCGAGGACTGGTTCGGCTCCGGTCTCCGGCACCCGCGAGTTCGCGGGCGCCGGATCAGTGGGTTGAGAATTCATATGTTCCTACTCGCCGATTTCTACTTGACGCCGGCGTCTTCGCAGAGCTTCTTCACGTCTTTGGTGCAGATGTCTTCCGCCTTGATCTGATCACCGACGATGTCCTTGACGGTGTCCGTTGTGACGACCTTGGCTTCGACGAAGTCCGTCGGAGTGTCCTTGTAGGTTGTTCCAGCCTTCGGCTCCTCGCCTCCGGCCAGGGCGACGGCTGCCTTCGCAGCGAACTCCGCCTGTGGTGGGATCGACTTGTAGATCGTGGCGTACTGGTCACCCCTGAGGATGTTCTGCAGTCCGTCGACCTCAGCGTCCTGTCCGGTGACGACCGGCTTCACCTTGGCCTTCTTGGTGGCGGCGAGGACACCACCGGCAGTTCCATCATTGGCTGAGTAGATGGCGATCGGCTCTTTGTCCGCACTCTGCAGCTGGCCTTCGACCCACTGACGGGCATCGTCCGGGTTCCAATCGAGGGTGTCATGGCTTTCGGTGATGTCGACGCCGGCCTTCTTCAGGGTCTCCTCGGCGCCGGCCTTGAAGTCAGCGGCGTTCGGGTCCTTCGGATCTCCGTTGACCATCCACACCGGTCCCGACTTCGGGTCTTTGTCCTCGGCCTTGAGCCCGTCGAGGACGGCCTGGCCCTGCAGGTTGCCGATCTTCTTGTTGTCGAACGAGGTGTAGTAGTCCGCACCTTCGAAGAAGCGGTCATAGGCGATGACCGGGATCTTCTTGGCTTGAGCCTTCGACAGGGCCGAAGACACTGCCGAGGCATCGACCGGGTCGAGCACGATGGCGTCGACGCCTTCGGTCACCGCAGCCTCAAACTGCTGTTGCTGCTGCGTCGCGTCCTGGTTGGCGTTGCGGTATTCGACCTTCGCATCAGGGTTGGCTTCGGCGACGTACTTCTCGAAGTTCGGCTTGTCCAGCGATTCGTAGCGGGTGGTCTTGGACTCCGGGAGGAGCAGGGCGATGGTGACTTCACCGTCTCCACCCGAACCGCCACCGGATTCCTCATTGCCTTGGCCCTTCTGACTCCCACAGCCGCTGAGCGCAAGAGCGCCGATAGCAACCGAGGCGCCGAGGACGGCGAGCTTCTTCCGGGACTGCAGGTTGTGCCTCATTGTGAACCTTTCAATTTTTCTGACAACGTTGTCAGGCTGTTCAAAATAATGCGCCGATCGGGGGCCGGTGTCAACTGTTTCGGCGAAAAATTGTGATCGGAGTCTCTCTCCGAACAGCGTCACTTGTCCGGAGATTCCTCACCGCTTCCACGGGCGATCACATGGACTGGAACCCGAGCCGAACCTCGGCGAGGACCCCCTCCCGCCCCGGAACCGGGCGGATCCTGCAGACGTCGGACCGCCTCGGCGGCCATGGACTGCACATCACGGTCGATGACGGTCACGTCCAAGAGCTCCGCGGCGGGAAAATCGTCAATGCCCACCAGCGCCGGCCACTCATCGAGCCGGCGACAGGCATCGATGGCCCCCTGCGTCAGGGTCGCGGACAGGGTGATGAGCGCGCTGGGGGCGCTGCGCGATCCGAGCCAGGCGGCGACGACGTTCTTCGCGCTGGCCAGGTCGTGGGCGTCTTCGCGCATGTAAGCTCGCCATCCGACGTCCGAGCGCCCGGCGAAGGCCGATTGGATTCCGGCGAGTCTGGCGGTGGTGATGGGGCTCGTCGAGTGATCGCCGATGACGCCGAGGCTGATGTGCCCGTGGTTGAGGAGTTGAGTCGCGGCCAGTCGCCCGGCAAGCTCCTCATCACCGGCGATGAGGTCGACTCCGGGTCCTGCCGTCGACGGATCGAAGGACACGATCTGCACGTCAGCGCTTGCCGCATCAGCGTAGAACCGAGCGGCGTCCGGGTGCGATCGGATGACGCAGATGCCGGTCATGTCATTGGCCAGGCATTCGTCGAGGAAGCCGCGTTCACGGTCGGGGTCGTCGGCGGTGACCGTCACGACCGGGCGCAGTCCGATCCTGCTCAGCTCGGCCTCCAACAGGGTGAAGAGACGAGCCTGGAACGGGTCGTCCCCGTCGCTCATGACCACGCCGATGTAGGGAGATCTGCCACCGGCGCGCAGGCGCCTGGCCGTGGAATTGAGGCGGAATCCGAGCTCGGCGGCGGCGTCTTCGACCTTCTCGGCGGTCCGCGCGGCCACATGCTTTTCGCCGTTGAGCACCCGGGATGCGGTCTTGATGCTGACTCCTGCGCGCGAAGCGACCGTGGCCAGAGTCGGCCGATCGTTCTGCTTCGCCATGACCACACCTTTGAGTCGGGAATCCTACGGACCGCTTGCGGTCAGCGCGCAGGCGACCGATAGGAATGATGATAGCCGCTGGTGCTCACATGATCGCAGACCATCCGGCGATTCCGCCTTCACCCCACACCCGCGCCGAGGTGGCCGCTGGGTTCCAGCGGCCACCTCGGTAGATGCTGTGCACTTCGCAATCGGGCGGTGCACGGTGCGATCGGGCGATGAGCTGCGCGATCGGTCGGTGGGGTCAGCGCGGTCGGTCGATCAGATCAACGCGCCACGGGGTTCCTCATCGTTCCGGCGTAGAGCAGCGATTCGGCCTGGTTGCCGATGTCGACCATCTGCACGGTGTTGCGCAGCTGCAGCCGGTTGAGGCAGGAATGGGCGAAACGTTCTGCCCGCAGATCCACGTCGCCTGCGAGCCCACGGGCGAGTTCGGGATGCTCGGTTTCGTAACGATCGAGCACCTCGGCGACCAGGGCCCAGAATTTCTGTGCACCCAGCACACCATCGGAATCGAGGATCCCGCCGAGGTGGCGCAGCACCCCGTCGAACATGTCCGTGAACACAGACAGGGCCTTCTCGTCACCGGGAACCAACGCCCGGATCCGCTCGACATCGTCAGGCAGTTCACGGTGACCGAGGACGGCGACTTCTTCGCCGATGTCCTTCATGAAGGCACCGGTCACGACGTGGTTATCCAGGATGAGGATGAGGTTCTCACCGTGCGGCATGAACACGAGATCGTGGGCCAACAATGCGTGGACGAGCGGTTGCAGATAGGCCCGCAGATAGGAGCGCACCCAGTCCTCAGGACTGAGACCCGAGGCGCGGATGAGTTCGCTGGCGAAGGCGACTCCCCTATGATCGCGGTGCAGCAGTGCCGCCATGGTGACGACCTTCTGACCAGGTTCGATGACGCTCAGCGGGTTCTCGCGCCAGAGTGCGGCGAGCATCTTCCGGTGCGGATTCGTTTCCTGGGTGCGGTGGTAGACGTCTCCCGTGTAGCCCAACGCGGTGCGTTCCCGCAGGACTCGGAATCCGGCATCCCCGAAGGCGGGATCGGTTCCGACGAGCTCCGCGATCCAGTCGTTGATGGCCGGTGTATCGCGCATGTACTTCGGGGACAGTCCGCGCAGGAAGCCCATGTTCTGCACGGCGAGCGCGACCTTCACATACGGGGCGTCTGCCCGTGAGTGATTGAAGAAGGTGCGCAGCGACTGCTGCGGCTGATGCTCGTCGAGGCCGGCACCCAAGGGCAGCAAGTCGCCGCGTGCGATGTCGGCGGCGAAGGTGATCGCGAGCCGGTGGTCGGCCTGCCACGGGTGGACCGGGAGGAGATGGAAGTCCTCCGGATTGCGGCCGGCTGACCGGATTCGCGAGTCGAAGAGTTCACGCTCCTCGGCACTCAGCGCCCACTCGCAGTGTGCGGCTTCATCGAGTCCGACGCCGACCGAGAGGTGGCTGTGCTTGCGGCTCGCTGCCACCCATTCGATCCGAGTGGTCTGACCGTTCTCCGGTGCCCATTTCCGGTAGTCGGAGAGGGAGAATCCGATGCGTCCGTTGTTCGCGATGAACCCGGGGTGGCCCTCGGTCATGGCCGCCTCGGTGGTCTGGAAGTCGGCAGTCAGGAGATCGGTGGAGTCCGGACGGTGGCCCTTGACCGCCCCGGCGAGTTTGAAGGCGCTGCTGGCCAGGGTCGACGCGAGTTCCTCGAGGTAGGTCGACATGAGGTTCTCCGGGATGCCGAGGGCATCCTGAAGCTCGACGACGAGTTCCTGCGCGTCGAGGTCCAACTGCGTGTCACCTCGGCGGCGGGTGATGCTGGCCTCGTCGATGACCCAGTGCTCGAGCGGCAGGACTCGGGCGGAGAACGTGTACGTGACAGTGTCGGCAGCGTCCTTCGAAGCAACCTCGCCGACCTTCAGCTCCCAATCATCGGACCTGGCATTCGGGCCGGTGGCGCGGACCGGGGCGATGAGTCGTTCGTGGGCGAATTCGGACAGCGCCTTGGCCACGAGGTGGCGTTGGGCGACCGCGAAGGTGTCGGGGTTGAGATGGGAGTAGGTTTCGGGAACCGCGAGGTCTGGCGATGGTCGTTCGTCAGCAGCGATCGGCACTCCCCCTGTGGCGGGAACGCCGGCTTCGACATCCTCGCGGTTGAGAAGTCCAACAAGCTCACTGGATTCGAAGTCCTCGTGAGTGCAGATGCTGATCAGGGCCCGCTTCCGCTCCTCCCCCATCATGATGGTCGCCTCACTCACCGGATTGAAACCTGCTGCCCGGTTCTTCTCGAGGATGGCGGTGTTGCGCACGTCGGGTTCGACGATGACTCGGCGCCCGCCTCGGCCACCGTGTTCGATCGGGCGGAGGCAGAAGTCGATGACCTCGGCCATGATCCGGTTCGTGAGTCCGCGCACCCCGTCACCGTCGGGTGGGGCGACGAGCAGGTGCATTCCGATGTCCTCGGGTCCGGTGGGGACGACGTCGCCTGGAATCAGAGTGGAGGGCAGGTACGTTTCGACGTAGAAGCAGTCGATGCCGTCGACCGAGCCCACCCATCCGTTATCATCGGCGGAGTTCTGCACGCCGCCGAGGTAGTCGCAGACTCCGGACTCGTCGAGTCCGGTCATCTGCCAGTAGTGGGCGCGCGGGTGGGTCAGCCACACGTGGATGTTCTTGGCATCCCGGTCGAGATCCAAGGCTCGGATGTCGACGGTGCGAGATTCTGCTGATACTGCGGTCGTTGTTGATGCCGCGGTGGCGGCTGCGTCTGTCATGAGTTCGGTGGTCATACGTGTGTCATCTCCCTGTCTTCTGCGGCCCGGGAATCGGAATCAGAATGAGGCTCGGAATCGGCGTCGGAGTCGGCGAAGTCAAAGTGCGATTCGAAGTCGTCCCGAGTGCTCAAAGGTGCGGTGCCTTCTTCAGCGGCGCTCTCGAGTGCCCCATCGTCGAGCACCCCGTCATCGTCTGCCCCGTCGTCCGGAATGCCGAAGGTCTGGAACGCGATGGTCTTTTCGATCGGGTATGGTTCGCGTCCGGTCACATGTGAGAGCACGACCGATGCGCGCCAGGGCCCGAAGCCGAGGTCGGGTGCGGTGACGCCGTGGGTGTGCTCTTCGCCGTTGAGGACGTGGATGGTGCCTGCGTCGTTGACCGTGTAGTGGCGGCTGACGTCGAGGCGGCCCTTGGCATCCAGCCGGATTTCGTCGCCCAGCGGGGAGAGGAAGTCCGGGACCTGGGACTTGTAGCCGGTGGCAGAGACGACCGATCCGCTGCGGCGGTCGAAGCACTTGTCCAGTGACGTGTTGCGGAAGCGCAGAGCATAGTCGCCGGTGTTTACATCCCGTTCGGCGGAGATCAGTTCGGATTCGGCCAGCAGGTTGGTGCGCAGCTTCCGACCGCAGCGGCTGAGACGGTAGAGGGTGTCGTGAATGTCATCGACGAGCTCGGCGCTGATGCCCTTGTACAGGGTTCGCTGCTCGCGGCCCAGCTGTTCGCGCAGGTCATCGGGCAGGGCACGGAAGTGGTCCGTGTACTCCGGAGACGTCATCTCCAGGGTCAGCTTCGTGTACTCCATCGGGAAGAAGCGCGGCGAGCGTGTCACCCAGTCGAGTCGCACCTTGCGAGCTTCGGCCTCATCGATGAGATCACGGTAGATCTCGGCCGCGGACTGTCCGCTGCCGACGATCGTGATCGATCCGCTCTCCAGCAGAGCCTCTCGATGGTCGAGGTACTGAGAAGTGTGGATGACCGGGCCGCCGACCTGCGCAACCGGGCCACCGACGCCCTCGGCACTCTCAGCCTCCAAACCCTGCAGAGCAGGAGGCAGCACCGGTGAGGTGCCGACGCCGAGGACCAGGTGGCGGGCGCGGTAGGACTCGGTCCTCAGCGTCTGACCGAACTGATCGGCCACCTCGGCGGTGACGGTATAGATGTCATTGTCCCTGGTCACCGAGGTGACTGTGCGGTTCCAGCGCAGGGTGCCTAACTGCGCGGCGACCCAGCGGCAGTACTCGTCGAATTCGGCGCGCAGGGGGTAGAAGGATTCGCGGATGTAGAAGGGATAGAGGCGGCCGCTGTCCTTGAGGAACTGGAGGAAGGAGAAGCGGGAGGTGGGGTCGGCCATGGTCACGAGGTCGGCGAGGAACGGAACCTGGACCGTCGCGCCTTCGATCATCATGCCCGGGTGCCAGCGGAATTCCTTGCGCTGGTCGAGGAATACCCCGTCGACGTCGGGCAGCGGATCGGATAGGGCCGCAAGCCCTAGGCCGAAGGGTCCGATGCCGATGCCGACGATGTCGTGGATGTGTGTCTCGGGTGTGCTCATGCCGCACCTCCTTCGATCGTGGTGAATGTCTGCCCTTGGCCCAGCGTCGACTTCTGTTCCTGGTCAGGCGTCGTGCTCTCCAGGTGCCGGCCGGCGAGGATGCCGTGGCCGGTGGCGCGGACGAGGTCGAGTACGGCGGTGATGTCAGCGACCGTGGTGTCGGGGTTGAGCAGGGTGAGTTTGAGCCAGGGCGTGCCGTCGATGGTGGTGCGGGCGATGGCTGCGCGTCCGGAGCGGAAGAGGACGCGACGGATCATCGGCACCAGCTCATCGGCGGTGCTCGTATCGGCAGCAACCGGCGAGAACCGGAAGAGGACCGTGCTGAGATCGGAGGCGCCCAGCACTTCGAAGTCAGGCTGGTCTTCGAGGAGTTCACGGACCTCGGCGGCCAGATCGCACACGACATCGAGCAGGTCACCGATCTCACCGGCGCCGCGGGCGCGCAGTGTCGTCCAGAGTTTCAGGGCGTCGAAGCGGCGGGTGGTCTGCAGTGATTTGTCGACCTGGTTCGGTTCTGCCTCGGCGCTCAAAGCTTCGGCTTCCGGGTTGAGGTAGTCGTTGTGGTGCAGCGTCGGGTCGAACAATCTGATGTCGCGCACGAGCAGTGCGCTCGAGGACACGGGCTGGAAGAAGGTCTTGTGGAAGTCGATCGTCACCGAGGTGGCCCGGCCGATTCCTGCAAGCAGGTGTTTGCGGCGTGGTGCCCACAGCAGTCCCCCGCCGTATGCGGCGTCGACGTGCATCCACACGTTCGCGTTCTCGCAGATCTCGGCGATGGCGGCCAGCGGATCGATGACGCCGAGGTCGGTGGTGCCGGCCGTGGCGACGACGGCCATGACGATGCCGCCAGTGTCGTTGATGTCTCGCATCAGCTCGGCCAGAGCCTCGGCGTCCATGCGTCCGGCGGCGTCGGTGTCCACGCACACGACCGCCTCGGCGTCGAGTCCGAGGAGGTGCGCTGCGCGGGAGATCGAGAAGTGAGTCTGGCTCGTCGTGAGGATCCGCAGCCGGGACATGATTTCGCGGCGTGATGCCTCACCACGTCCAGCCTCGGCCTTGCCGACCGTCTGTGCCTGCCGGTCGCGCAGCACGTTCTCCCTGGCCAGGAACAGTGCCTGGAGGTTGGACTGGGTGCCGCCCGAGGTGAAGATTCCGTCACCGGAGTCGAACCCGACGTGCCGGCTGGCCCACTGCACCAGACGGCGCTCCATGAGCGTGGCGACCTCGGATTGATCGTAGGTGTCGACGGATGTGTTGATCGCTGCGAGCATCGCCTCGGCCGCGACGGCGGGAACGGCGACAGGGCAGTTGAGATGGGCGACGTAGCTGGGGTGGTGGAACCAGACGGCGTTGCGGGCGTAGAGGTCATCGGCCTCACGCAGGGCGGCGAGGTTGCCGATGCCCTGACCGTCGAGGTCGAAGCCTGCGACCCGTGCCTCGAGGCTGGTGCGGTCATTCGCCGAGGTGGGTGCGTCGACATCGGTGAAGCGCTGGGCGAGTGCGTCGACGACCTCGTGCATGAGCTCGGCGTAGGCATCGGCACTGTGGGCCCCCAGCAGTGCGTCACCAGTGCGCACAGAGGCCGCGTCGGTCAGCGGAGTTGGGGTGTCAGAGAGCAGTGAAGTCATAGCGGTACGGTTGCCTCCTTCGGTTCACGGTCCGGTAAGGCCGGACTACATTAGGGAAACCTACCCTAAGTAAACGTAGAAGCAAGGCGAGTGGTGCCACCGATCGTCGACTACATGAGTAACCTCGGCCGCGACCCAGAGTCGCCCTCGTCAGCTCTCGCGCGGCCAAGCCCACGATCAACGACAGGCGTATACCGCCCAGGAAACTCGCACGTGGCCTTCGTCACATACGGGCGATTCGTCTGACATCCTGAGACAGCGAAAACGGCCGTAGTCCCTGCACAGGAGGCAGGAACCACGGCCGTTGACGGTCACGCGGCACCGTCCGAGACGGTCGGTCGAGAACTCTTACTTCACGACGTAGTTCGGGGCTTCGACGGTCATCTGAATGTCGTGCGGGTGGCTCTCCTTGAGGCCCGCAGTGGTCAGGCGGACGAACTTGCCCTTGGCCTTGAGGTCCTCGATGGTCGGTGCGCCGACGTAGAACATCGACTGGCGCAGGCCGCCGGTGAGCTGGTGCGCGACCTGGCGGAGAGGTCCGCGGTAGGCCACGCGGCCTTCGATGCCCTCCGGGATGAGTTCAGTATCGGTCTCGATATCGTCCTGGAAGTAGCGGTCCTTCGAATACGACTTGCCCTGGCGCGGAGCCATGGCACCCAGTGAGCCCATGCCGCGGTAGGCCTTGTACTGCTTGCCGTTGACGAAGATGAGCTCGCCGGGCGATTCGCTGCAGCCTGCCAGCAGGGAGCCGAGCATCACTGTGTCAGCACCGGCAACCATAGCCTTGGCGATGTCGCCGGAGTACTGGAGTCCGCCATCGGCGATGACCGGCACACCGGCCGCACGTGCGGCCTGGGCAGCAAGGTAGACGGCGGTGACCTGCGGGACACCGACTCCTGCGACCACGCGGGTGGTGCAGATCGAACCTGGACCGACACCGACCTTGATGGCGTCGGCACCGGCGTCGATGAGGGCCTGAGCGCCCTCCTTCGTGGCCACGTTTCCGCCGATGATCTGGACCTTGTCGAACGTCGAATCGGCCTTGATCTTGCGGATCATGTCGGTCACGCCGCGAGCGTGGCCATTGGCGGTGTCGACGACGAGGACGTCGACGCCTGCCTCGGCGAGGAGGGTTGCGCGTTCATAGGCGTCGCCGTGGAATCCGACGGCAGCACCCACACGCAAGCGTCCCTCGTCGTCCTTCGTCGCCAGCGGGTATTCTTCGGTCTTGACGAAGTCCTTGACGGTGATGAGGCCCTTGATGACGTTGTTCTCGTCGACCAGGGGCAGCTTCTCGACCTTGTGCTCGGCGAGCAGTTCGAACGCCTTCTCCGGGGAGACGCCGTCCGGGGCGGTGATCAGCGGCATCCGTGTCATGGTGTCGGCCACGGTGCGGGTCGGGAATTCGCTGCGGGTGACGAAGCGCAGGTCGCGGTTGGTCACGATGCCCAGCAGCACATTGTTCTCATCGACGACGGGCAGACCGGAGATCCGGTACTTGCCGCAGATCTCGTCGAGTTCTTCCAGCGTCTTCTCTGGGGTGATCGTAAGCGGGTCGTTGATCATGCCGGATTCGGAGCGCTTGACGTAGTCGACCTGGGCAGCCTGGTCTTCCATCGACAGGTTGCGGTGGATGATGCCCAGACCGCCGATGCGGGCCATGGCAATGGCCATGCGCGACTCGGTCACGGTGTCCATGGCGGCCGAGACCAGCGGGATGTTGAGCTCGATCTCTTTGGTCAGACGGGTCGTGGTGGAGGCATCTGAGGGGATGACATCGGTGTCACCGGGCAGGAGAAGGACATCGTCATACGTGAGTCCCGTCAGCGAGAACGGATCGTTTGCGGCCTGTGTTTCCTGCTCGGGAATCCCCATGGGTACAGCCTTTCGACGCGGTGAGTACGGTGGCTCAATGCTATCGAAGTCATACAGCGCTTATCTAGCGTTTCAAGTACCGAGCACTGTGAGACTGCCGACACCAATACTCAGGAATGCTCGCCGAGGTGGTCCTGCCGTTTCATCGCCCGGCCCGTCGCCGAGGTGGGCCCACTGTTCCGTGGTCAGCGGCCTTCGCCGACCGAGCGTGCCAGGTCGAGTGTCGAGGCCTCGGAGTCATCGAGGTGGATGCGCAGCAGGCCTTCGGCTCCGTGTCGGTCCCCCGAGCGCATCTTCTCTAAGATGTCGCGGTGCGGGTTCGCCCAGTGGGAGTGGTATTTGCCTGGTTCCTGCGAGCGCGCGAATGTCGTTGAGAGGCGGGCCATGAGGTTGAGGTAGAACTCATCGAGCATCGGCGAGCCGAGCAGGCCGACGATGGCCCGGTGGAAGGATGCGGAGTGCTCCTGCGCGTCGGTCCAGCTCTCGTTGTTCGGAGCGGTCTCGGCACGGACGACGGACGCTTCGACGCGTTTCATCGCCTCCTCGGTGGCGTCCTGTGATTCCTGGACGGCACGGATCTCGAAGACACGTCTGGCCTGGTAGAGGTCCTTGAGCTCGTCGAGGTCGAAGGTGCGCACGAAGAAGCCGCGGTTGGTCTCCTGAGTCAGCAGACCGGCGTGGCGGAGCAGGCTCAGAGACTCGCGTGCGGTGTTGCGCGAGACGTTGAATTCCTTCGCCAGCGCACCATCTCGGACCGGGGATCCGGCAGGGTATTCGCCGGTCGTGATTCGGGACCGGACCAAGGCGACGATCGCCTCTGAGGTACATCCGGGTGCGTGTGGGCTCATATCACCAGGCTACCGTGTAGTCACCGTTCGTGGGCAAAGCCGCGGCCCAGCCGTCGATGATGATACCGACTCGAGACACGAAGCGCTGCTGCACGTGATCCGGGGCTGGCGCTGCTAGAGCGTCTCGCCGAGACTGAGGCCGGACTCGAATCGTCGCGGTCGCCCGGTCAGCGGATCGTCGAACCCGATCGATGCCGCCAGCAGCTGCAGCGGTGCGCTGAAATCGTAGGGGTCCGGAGCGCGATCGACGGGGTAGACCGGGTCACCGAGGATGGGCAGCCCGAGCGAGTTCATATGCACTCGCAGCTGGTGAGTCTTCCCCGTCAACGGTTCGAGCTGGTACTCCCCGATCGACGGGCACTCCCCCACCGATCGCCGAGGTGGGGGCTCGGTTGCGTCGGACCACCTCGGCGAGGGTGGGGTGCGTTCGCCCAGCAGGCTGATCTTGGAGAAGGCGTTGGGTTCACCCTCGACTTCGAGGACCTGTCTGCCGCCGCGCGGCTTGACCAGTCTGGATTCCTTGACGAGCGGGAGTTCCAGATCCGCAGGCGGCATCGCAGCGAGGGCACGGTAGGTCTTGGTCACCAGCCGGTCCTGAAACAGGCGCTGATAGCGGCCGCGAGTTTCGGGGCGCTTCGACAGGATGAGCAGTCCCGCCGTGACGCGGTCGAGACGGTGGATGGCCACCAGATCGGGTTGGTCGAAGTCCAGGCGGGCCCGGGTCACGACGCATTCGCGGACGAAACGGCCGTTGGGAGTGCTCGCGAGGAAGTGGGGCTTGTCGACGACGAGCAGATCGTCGTCCTCGAAGACCACGGAGATCTCGAAGGGAATCCGCTCCTCGGCCGGGACAGGCCGGTGGAAGAAATAGAAGCCGCCGGGGACCACGGCATCGTCCCAGCGAATCGGTTCGCCCACCTCATCGCGCATATCGCCCGAGGTGAGCAGGCTGCGCCGCGCCTCGTCGTCGGCCTCGGGGAACTCTGCCTCCAGCCACTCGCCGATCGTGTCCGGGACCGGAAGATGGTTCTTGTCGTGCGTCTCCTTCCCACCGGGGGCGCGCAGCGAGGTCGCGGAGATCCCTTCTCGGGGTGGGAGCGGGCTGCGTGGCATCGGATCAGTCTAACTGTCGACGCGATGCCCAACGCGGCGTCGATGCGATGCCGTACTCGGCGCTGAGCCTGCGCAATGTGCCGTGGGCCAACGAAACGTTCCGTGGGCCTGCGAGAATTCTGGGGCGCGGAGTCCTATGGTGGGAGGTATGGACAACACCGAACTGACGGAAGAGTTCCTTCTCAACGAAGTCATCGCTCCGGTTGTTCTCAGACTGTTCTCCGATGATGAATGGGACAGCTTCGGGGTGAACCATCCCACGGCCGATGAGGAGACCTGGGTCGTCAGCATTGTCGCCGACCAGGAAGCTGTCGACATCCCCCTCGATTATGCAGAGGGATCCGAGTCGGTCGAGGACCTCCAGCTCAAGCTCATTGGCGAGCTCAGAGCATTCATCGACCGGTCGGAGTTCGGGCAGCGCCACGATGAGGACGAGCCGGCCGAGGAACACATCGCTGCTCACCTGAACGCGAGCCGGCGCCCCCTCCCGAACATCACCGGACGGCCGGAGTGTGTGATGCGGACGCTGAGGATCCGCTCGCGCACCCTCCGACTCGACCGGCGCCGCTGCCGCTCGGCCCACCGCAGAGACTGACTCGGGGTCCGACCGCTGATGAGAACCCAGCGGCCACCTCGGCGGAGGCAGACGTTCAACAGGGGTGGGAATTCAGCGGTTCCCGAACCGGGAGGCGCTGCGGGCTGCTCCTCGCAGCCTGACGTTGAGTTTCTGCATCTGCCGCATCGCCCGCACCGCAGGCTTCCTCTCGCGCAGCTCCTTCGCACGGTCGGTCCGGCTGAGCCTCGCCTCTGCGCGTTCGACCTTGTCCTCTGCACGTCTGAGCTTGGCCTTCAACCGGTTGACCTCGGTGCGAGCTAAGGCCGCGCGGCGATCCTTCACCGCCATCACGAGACCGTAGTCCTGGACGGAGTTGAGTCGTTCACGGACCAACTCGACATTGGCGACGTAGTCGTTCGGCACTTCGTCCGCATGAAAGAAGCCCGGCGCTTCCGTAAGCTCACCTGCACGCTCATCGCCCGGCACTCGGGCTTCCTCAGAACCGATGGTGGTCTCGACGAGGAAGTCCCACCACTTCCGGTGTTCCTCCCGCCGCGCGACCGAACGTTGGCGCAGGGTCGTCTGCAGCGAATCTCGGTTTCGGGCCACACCGACTGCCGTGTCGACGATGTCGTCGATCGAGTCGAGAGGGAGCACGAAGTCGCGCATGCCCACGTTCTCTGCAGCACCCCTCATCCGGATCGAAGAGTAGAGGTTGGGAGCCAGTGAGATGAACGGAACCGCGGCCGCTCCGGCGAAGATCCCAGCGTGGTACCGGGTGCCGATGACGAATTCGGCGCGTTCGGTCAGGGCGACGAGCTGACGGGCCGTGAGCATCCGGGTCGGCTGCACCAAATCGTTGTCAGCAGAGTCCGCGATCTGGGCGTCGGTGAGCTGGTCCCGCGTCTGCGGAGCGGGCGCGAACGCACCGCCATGGGGCACCAGCAGCAGCCGCAGACCGGTCTCCTCTGCGATTCTCCTGACGATCTCGATCACGCGCAGCCTGTAGTCGGAGTCGGTGATCATCGGCGAGGATGCCTTCTCAGCGAAGCTGGCCACAATGAACGGCTTGTCTGTCAGATCCGCGACCGCTTCCCTGTCCGCATCACCGGCAGTGAGTGAGAACGCATCGTCGACCTGGCGACGGATCTTCGCGTCTCCTGCACCCAGCTCGCGCGAGCTGGGTGGTGTAGCTTTCGCGGGTGCCGACGAACTCGGCCTCTGCCAGCAGATCGTGGACGATGCCCCGATCCTCATCGTAGATCAGCGGGCCCAGCGTCTGACTCGTCAGCGCATAAGGCTTATCGAATATCCGAGCAAGCTTGGCCAGGGTCGCCCGCTCGAAGATGTGCTGAGCGAACATCGAGTTGAGGTTTCCTCCGCCGGCGATGAGAACGGCATCGGAGTTCCGCACGGTTTCGATCACGCGGATCGCGGGGTCATCGGCGGCGAGTCCGCCCTTCTCCCCGCCGGATTCCGCATAGTCGAGGATCGTGCGCATCCGTGTGATGTTCGGCGGCCGGTCCCGCTTGAAGCCGATCCGGGAAACGGCATCGACCCCGTACATCTTCGCCGCGTATTCGGGTTCACCGGCAATGAGCGTGATTTCGACATCGGCTCGGGCACGGAGCGCATCGAGTGCGAACTCGGTCATCGCTTCGTCGCCGAGGTGGTAGAAGCGGCTCCACCCGATGTCGCCGATCATCGTCATTCGTTTCATATTGATGTTGAGTGCCCTTTGCGCGGTTTCCGGAATGTCGCCGTCAGGCTAACGAGCGATGAACGCCGGAAAGTGAACGGCTCGGTACCTGGAGGTGAACTCGTCCATGGATTCCGTGACAACGCGCTCTGGTGAAGACCACCTTCCTGTGATGCACTGGGTGCATGAGCTTCGACGCGCACCACATTTCGCAGACGATCCGCCGAGACCCCTCCGACATCGCTGTCTTCGCCGGCAATCCGGCAAACCTCCCGCAGTGGGCCGCGGGCCTGAGTGAGGGCATACGCAATGAGGCAGGAAGGTGGATCACCGATTCGCCGATGGGTGAGGTCGAGGTCAAGTTCCGTCCTGGCATCGAATTCGGGATCCTCGACCACGACGTGATCTTCCCGGACGGCACCAGCATGCACAATCCGCTGCGGGTACTTCACAACGATGACGTCAGCGAGGTCGTCTTCACCGTCTACCGCCTGCCGAATGTCAGTGACGAGGAATTCGCCCGGGATATCGCGGCAGTGGAGAAGGATTTGGAACGTCTGCGCGATGTCCTCGAAGGCTGAGCAGACAGCGGCTTCCCTGGGTTGGGGGCACCGGTTCATCAACGCCGCCATGCGCACCGTGTACTTCGGTCGCATCCCTGTCCTCGACGTCGGTGCCGATCCCGCTGCCAGGAACGAGTCCGCAGACCAGAGCAAAACCTTCGTCCGCGACGAATCCTCGAGCGACTCCACTACACGATCACCCCCGCGCCCGCGCCTCATCATCTCCAGTCACCGCAATGGAGCCATCGACGGTCATCAGGTTCTCGCCGCATTCCCGCGCGTCCAGTTCCTCATCTCGATCCAGCTCATCCGCAGCTGGTTCCTGCGTCTCTTCATCGCCGGCATTCCCGTCGTCCGTCCCAAGGACGTCGAACGCTACAACCTCGACCCAGCATCGGTGGCCAGCCCGGTCGAAGCCGGTACTGCACACCTGCGCCGAGGTGGTGACCTGGGCATCTTCCCCGAAGCCAGCAGCGAGTGGGGCCACCGCCCCCAGCACTACAAATCGGGTGCCGCCCGCATCGCCTGCACCCTGATCGAGGAGGGCATCGATCTCGAGGTCATCCCGGTCGGTCTCTTCTATTCGACTCCTGACCGGTTCCGTTCCCGCGCCGAGGTGGTCCGCGGGAAGTCGATCACGATTCCTGACCGCAATGGCCAGGATCGATCTGTGTGGGAGGATCAGGTCGCCTCGGCGATGGGATCGGCCCTCGACGAGGTCTCGGTGAACTGTCCCGATGAGGAGACCTTCGAACGGATCCAGGCGAACGCGCTCGACGTCGCCCGCAGTACCTCGGGCGGAGCGGCCACGTTCGCGAGGGCCTTCCTGGACCTGCAGCGTGAATCGACCACGGCCGCAGCTGATGGCGCACCCGCGGCTGCGAGTCCCGCGGTCACGGTCCTGCGCTGGGTAGGGCTCGCACTTATGTGGCTCTTCGCTCCCGTACTCGGAGCGGCCGCCTTTGCCGGCTCGCGCGCGGACGGTCGCAATACTGTCACATTCTTCCGCCTCCTCGGAGGCTTCGCAGCGGTTATGGTCTGGGTACCGGTACTCATCGTTGCCGCATTCTTCTGGCCCCTGGTCATCGGGATCGGCATCGTCAGTGCGGTCTGCGGCTGGCTGCTGTTGGGCCTGCGTCGCTTCCGTCTGTGACCCGATCGACCTCTGACCCTTCGACATTTGCACCCACCTGCGACATCTCAAGGAGCACTCGTGACACTCACCCTCGGCTTCACCGATCCTCTCGCCACAGAACTGGCGACCAGCGGCGGCAAGGGCGCCAGCCTCGCGAAGTCCGCGCAGAATCTGCCCGTTCCCGGCGGCTTCATCGTCACCGCCGAGGCCTACACTCAGTTCGTCATACCCCTGCAGTCACAGATCACCGAGCTCATGGACACAGAGCACCCGGCCGAGGCGATCGGTGAGCTCATCCGCAGCACCCCGATCCCCGATTCCTGGCTCGCCGACTTCGAGGCGGCGGCTCAGACTGCTGGCCTGAGAGATGAGGCCGTGGCGGTGCGCTCCTCGGGGACCATGGAGGATCTGCCCGGGGCAGCCTTCGCCGGTCAGCACGACACCTACCTCGGTGTTCGCGGAACGCACGCCATCGCCGAGGCGGTGCGCGACTGCTATGCCTCACTATGGAACCCGCACGCCTTCCGTTACCGCCAGCAGCTCGGGGTTGACCAGCTGGAGGCGAAGATGGCCGTCGTCGTCCAGCTCATGGTCGCAGTCGGCGCCGAGGAGGCTGCCGGGGTCGCGTTCTCCGTCGATCCGGTGCGCGGCAACACGGACGAGGTCCTCATCAATGCGGCGTTCGGTCTCGGCGAGACCGTCGTCGGCGGCGAGGAACCAGTCGACGAATTCCGCATCGCTCGCGCCGACGGCACCCAGGTCGCAGCAGAGATCGCGGACAAACCCAAGGCACTCGTCATGGATGGGCACGGCGATGCGCGCACGAGGGAGGTCCACCTCGGCGAGGATCAGCAGACTCGTCCGGCGCTGACTGCTGAACAGGCTCGAGCGGTGGCCGAACTCTCCGTCCGCGCGGAGGACCATTTCGGTTTCCCGCAGGACATCGAATGGGCCTTCAGCGGTGATGACCTCTTCCTCCTGCAGTCGCGACCGATCACTCGCGTCGCACCTCGGTGGACCCGGGACGAATCCGCTGAACGATTCCCCACTCCTGTGACGCCTCTGACCTGGGATCTCGTCGAGGCAGGGTTCCACTACTCACTCAACCACAGCTTCGACCTCATGGGCCTGCCGCCCTTTGACGACAAATGGTTCGTGATGCGCGACTTCTACATCTACGGCAACCAGACGGCCGTCGACCTCTACGCCGGGAGACTGCCGACGAAGATGCTCTCCAGCGTCGAGACCATCACCGAATCTCTGCCGGAGATCGCTTCTCAGTTCGGCTGGGTGCAGGAGCTGCCGGTGCGGTGGATGCGAGATCTCGACACGTACCTCATGGGCATCGGCAAGCTCTCGCATGAACCTTTGGAGGAGAAGTCACTGGCCGAGGTGTGGGATCACGTGATCGCCATCAGCGACCTCGGCACGGAATACTTCCGCCCCAATATCGCGATCTCCCTGACGCAGCAGACCCTCTACGGAGCGCTCTCGCACATGCTCGAGATGGCGTTGGACAAGGAGACTGCGCAAGTCGTATTCGAACGGCTGCTGGCATCGACAGAGACGAAGACCTCGCAGGTCAACGCCGAGCTCTGGGAGCTTTCACGCACGGTGCGCAGCAATCCCGAGCTGGTCTCGACGCTGCGCAGCCACACCGGAGAAGAGGGACTGGCGGTTCTCGATGGTTTCCCCGCCTTCTTCGAGGAATTCGCGACCTTCCTCGCCAAACACGGCCACCGTGAACTCGACTTCGACGCCTACCATCCGACCTGGGTCGAGGCCCCGCACATCGTCCTCGATCAGGTCCGCCTGCTGGCCGATCGGGCGACGAACGCGTCCGCAGACTCCGACTTGGAACGCAAGGTCCTGCAGTCCGAGACCGAGCGGGCCGTGATCAATGCCGCCCCGGAGAAGCTGCGCTATCTGGTCCAGGAGGTCATCCGTCTGGCACGGGCGTACACGGCGCTCGATGACCTGGAGCACTACCAGACCACACGCCTGACGCTGCCGATGCGCCGAGCCCTGCGCGAACTTGGTCGCCGGCTCGTCGACCAAGGTGTCCTCACCGACCCCATGGACGTCTACTTCATCAACTATGAGCCCCTCAACGCAGCGATCCGTGGTGCCGACGGGCAGCACTCCCCCGCCGAGGCTCTGGCTGGCCTACCTGCGATCGCGGAGAAGAACAAGGCCGGGTATCAGGAAGCGGTCTCACGGACTCCCGAATGGGAGCATGGTCGTGCTCCCGAGGTCGGCGATGACACGGACGGTGACTTCATCAAGGGAACCGCCGGCAGTCCCGGCGAGGTCACAGGTGAGGTCTTCGTCGTCCACAGCCCCGAGGACTTCTCATCCTTCCCGGACGGGGCGATCCTCGTCGCCCGGACCACAAATCCGGCGTGGACGGCTCTGTTCTACCAGGCCAGCGGCGTCATCACAGAAAGCGGCGGAGCACTCTCCCACGGCGCGGTCACAGCTCGTGAACTCGGCCTGCCCGCAGTCATGGCCGTCCGAGACGCCACCAGCTGCTTCACCTCGGGCCAGACTGTGAGCGTCAACGGCAGCAACGGCACGGTGACACCGGACTGAGACCCACCTCGGCGAGGGCCAGGGCTCATACCGCCTGAAGAGCGTCCACGGGACTGATCGACGTGGCCGCGCGTGCCGGGGCACGGCTGGCGGCGAGCACGGCCAGAAGTGAACCGGCGATGACGGAGATGATCACCCACCAGGGCACGGACGGAGCGAAGAATCCAGTCAGCGGTGACAGCAGCACCAGGGCACCGATCCAACCGAAAGCGATGCCGAGTGGCACCGCGACCAGGCAGGCGGTCACGCTCAGCTGCATCCCCTCGGCGACGATCATGCGTCGCACCCGTCGTGGCGTCTGGCCGAGGGCCATGAGCAGACCGATCTCCTGAGTGCGCTGTCGCACGGAGAGGGTGAGTGCGTTCGCGACTCCGATGACGGCGATGATGACGGAGAAGAGGACCATGCCGAGGAAGAACATCATCGTCTGATCGATGATGGTCTTCAGCACATCCTCGAAGCCGCCCCACCCGTCGTCGCCGAGCGATTCGGCGTAGTCGAGGAGCTGGTCTCTGAAGGTCGTCATGGCCGTGGCGAACATGACGATGAGCGTGATGCCGATGACGAGTCCGATCACCGTGCGCGCATTGCGGGTGGGATGGCGAGCGATCGTCGACGCAGCCAGACGCGCGGTTGCCGTTCGGCCGAGCAGCCACCCGGTCAGTGTCTGCAGCGGCGGAAGAATCCACGGGTTGCCGACGATGACGCCGACGAAGGTCAGTGCGGCACCGACGGCAACGAGAAGCACGCCCAGGACACTCACCGTGTTCCCGCTGGCACCGACGACGCCGCTGATGAGGAGGGTGATCCCCATGGACAGCAGGATGAGTGCACCTGCCAAGGCTCCCATCGAAGCGCGCGCGTCCTCGGGGCGACGCTCGACAGCCTGAGAGGTGGCCTCGATCGGCGAGATGCCGCTGATGCGTTGGGCGCCCAGATACGCGGAGAACCAAGTCACGACGATGGTCGCCGCGCCGGGGAGGAACATCATCGGACTGAGCAGTTCGGGTTCCACGGTGATCTGTTCGCCGAGGTAGGCCGTCGTTGCCTTCGCAAGTGCGGTGGAAACGAGGAACGCGGCGATGGCACTGGGTATCGAAACGAGCAGTCCCTCCACCGAGGCGGCCCGACGCAGCCGTCGGGAGGAAGCTCCGATGAGCCGCAGCAGTGCCAGTTGACGGCTGCGACCGGCGATGATGATGGAGAACGTATTCGCGATGACGATGCTCGAGACGAACAGTGCGATGACGAAGAAGACCAGCCCCACCGTTGTGAGCAGGCCCTGCGCTGTGTCGGACTCGGAGACGATCTTCGCCGATGACATCCAGGCCGTGAGAATCTCGATGCCCTGCATGATGACTGTGCCGAAGAGTGCGGCGATGAAGACGACGAGGAAGCTGGGTGCGAACTGGCGCGGGTTGGTCCGGATCTCCCGCATCGGGTTCATCGGCGCCCTCCAGCCTCGACAGCCTCGGCCTGCGCGTCGAGGTCGAGCATCTTCTGTGCAATCACCTCGGCGCTGATCGAGTCGTTGAGCTCTGAGACGGGCGTACCGTCGGCAATGAACACGACGCGGTCGGCATAGGCGGCCACGATCGGATCATGCGTCACGAGCACGATCGACTGGCCGAGCTCGCGCACGGCCTCGGACATGATGGCCATGACCTCGCGGCCCGACCGTCCATCGAGGTTGCCGGTCGGTTCGTCGGCGAAGAGGATATCCGGTCGGGTGGCCAAGGCACGGGCGATGGCCGTGCGCTGCTGCTGTCCGCCCGAGATCTCGCTGGGCCTATGCTTCAGCCGCCCGTCGAGGCCGAGGCGCTTGACGATGCTGGAGATCCAGGCGCGCTCATCGGCATTGGGCTTGCGATCATCGAGTTCGAAGGGCAGCACGATGTTCTCCCTGACGGTGAGGGTCGGCACCAGGTTGAACGCCTGGAACACGAAGCCGATCCGCCGCCGACGCAGGGCGGTGAGCTCATCCTCACGCAATGCGGTGATCTCACGTTCGCCGATGTGCACAGTCCCCGAGCTCGGCCGGTCGAGTCCGGCGAGGATGTGCATGAGGGTGGATTTGCCCGACCCCGAAGGACCCATCACGGCCGTCAGACGTGCGGGAGCGATATCGAGAGAGACCTGGTTGAGAGCGACCAGCGCTGCCCCGTTCGGATCAAAGATCTTCGAAACATCACGAAGTTGAGCGATGGGCATCGGTGAGGCGGTCGTCATAGGGTCCCTACATTGTTGCGTCAAACTGTCTTGTCCAGACTAACGACCCTTGGCGGCGAGGAACATAGGATCTGACTGATCAGTAGGTGTGAGCCGCCTGTACAGCACTGGGACGACGGCACGGGGGCGACGACACGGCGAACAACCTCGGCGGGCGAATACACAGCGGGTGAATACACGTGTGGCCCGGAACAAAGTTCCGGGCCACACAGGTATCAGATGAGGATCAGTCCTCGTCCTCTTCTTCCTTCTTCTCGACGACCAGTGTCTCAGTGGTGAGAACCAGTGCGGCGATTGAAGCGGCGTTGCGCAGTGCCGAGCGGGTGACCTTGACCGGGTCGATGATTCCGGCGCCGATGAGGTCGCCATAGGAATCGGTGGCGGCGTTGTATCCCTGGCCGGAAGCAAGTTCCTTGACCTTGGACACGACGACGTAGCCGTCCTGGCCAGCGTTGGCAGCAATCCAGCGCAGCGGCTGAACGACTCCGCGCTTGACGATGTCAGCACCGGTGGCTGCGTCGCCGGTCAGGCTCAGGTCGTTTCCGTCCAGAACCTTGGCTGCGTGGATCAGAGCCGATCCACCGCCGGCGACGACGCCCTCTTCGATGGCTGCACGGGTAGCAGACACAGCGTCTTCGACGCGGTGCTTGCGTTCCTTGAGCTCCACCTCGGTGGCGGCGCCGACCTTGATGACTGCGACTCCGCCGGAGAGCTTAGCCAAGCGCTCCTGCAGCTTCTCGCGGTCCCAATCGGAGTCGGTGTTCTCGACCTCGCTGCGGATCTGGGCGACCCGACCATTGACGTCCTCGTCGGAGCCAGCACCATCGATGATGGTGGTGTTGTCCTTGGTGACGGTGATGGTGCGGGCGTTGCCGAGCTCTTCCAGGGTGACCTGGTCGAGCTTCATGCCCATATCAGCGGTGACGACCTGGCCGCCGGTGAGGACGGCGAGGTCTTCGAGGATCGCCTTGCGGCGGTCGCCGAAGCCGGGAGCCTTGACGGCGGCAACGTTGATGATGCCGCGCAGCTTGTTGACGACTAGCGTCGACAGAGCTTCGCCTTCGATGTCCTCGGCCACGATGAACAGAGGCTTTCCGGCCTGCTGCACCTTCTCCAGCACAGGGAGGAGCTCCTGGATGTTGGAGATCTTGCCCTGGTTGATGAGGATGAGCGCGTCGGAGAGCACAGCTTCCTGGCGATCAGCATCGGTCACGAAGTGCGGCGAGAGGTAACCCTTGTCGAACTGCATTCCCTCGGTGATTTCGAGTTCCACAGATGCGGCCTGGGATTCGTCGATCGTGATGACGCCGTCCTTGCCCACCTTGTCGAAGGCATCGGCAATGAGCTTGCCGATCTCTTCGGACTGAGCGGACAGACCGGCGACGTGTGCGATCTCCGAGGAGTCGAGAACATCGCGAGCGATGGTTCCAAGCTCAGTGGAGACAGCCTCGACGGCGGCTTCGATTCCGCGCTTGAGGGCACCTGGTGCGGCGCCGGCAGCGACGTTGCGCAGACCTTCGTTGACGAAGGCCTGTGCCAGGACGGTCGCGGTGGTGGTTCCGTCACCGGCGATGTCGTTGGTCTTGGTGGCAACTTCCTTGGCCAGCTGAGCGCCGAGGTTTTCGTATGGGTCGTCGACCTCGACCTCACGAGCGATGGTCACACCGTCGTTCGTGATGGTGGGTGCGCCCCACTTCTTGTCGAGAACAACGTTGCGGCCCTTGGGTCCCAGCGTCACCTTGACGGTGTCCGCGAGGATGTTCACACCCTTTTCGAGTGCACGACGAGCCTCGTCGTTGAATTCAAGATTCTTAGGCATTCGTCCTCCTGTCAGTGAAGTAGTTGGTCAGGGGATTCAGCCGATGACGGCGAGCACGTCACGAGCCGAGAGCACGAGGAACTCTTCTCCTGCGTACTTGACTTCGGTGCCGCCGAACTTGGAGTAGATGACCTTGTCGCCGATGGCCACGTCAACTGGGACGCGGTTTCCATTGTCAGCAACGCGGCCTGGGCCCACTGCGACAACTTCGCCTTCCTGAGGCTTTTCCTTGGCGGTTTCGGGAATGACCAGACCACTGGCGGTAGTCTGCTCTGCTTCGACCTGACGGATGACAATCCGATCTTCGAGTGGCTTGATGGAGACCGACATATCGGGCCCTCTCCCTTCGCTGGGTTCAATTCTTCTTTGAGTCAGACGGCGGCTGCTGCCATGAATCTCTCGTCGTCGCGGGTGCCGAGCGATTCGACCGTCTCATGAAACTGGCACTCACTGAGTGCTAGTGCTAATTCGACTTTAGAACGCTCTTAGCACTCGGTCAACTCGAGTGCCAAGGATTGTCCACGCTCTGGGCGAAACCCCAGGAAAGGTGCTCGAAGGGCGCCCGCAATGCACCTATCGGGGAGCCGAAAGGCTGGCGGTGAATGCACTAGTGCGGACCCGGGATATTCCCGGATCCGCACTTGGTGCTTGTTGCCTATAGCGTCAGCTCAGTTGCCGTTAGCTTCAGGTCAGCGGTTGCGCTCTGTGATCAGGCGCAGGCCCACTGTCCCCAGCCGGCTGCTGCCTGCAGCTTCTTGGCACGGTCGAACTGCTCCTGCGGGCTGGCATCGATCGGGTTGCCGCTGCCGCCCACGGACTGCCATGTGGCGATCTTGAACTGGAACAGACCGAAGTGGGCGTTGTTGGACTTGTTCACTGCGCGCGGGTTGAACTCCGACTCACACTTGGCAACCTGGTACCACTTGGATCCGGGTCCGCCGAGCATGTCCTTAATCTCCTGCGTGCTCATGTCGCCGCCGCCACCGCCGGAGCCTGAACCGCCGCCGGTGCTGTTGTCACCGTCGTCGGAGCCGCCCGAACCGTTGTCGGAGCCGCCGTCGCCTGTTCCGGCGTCCGAACCGTTGTCGGAGTCATCTGGCTTCTCAGCGGGGGCTTCCTTCTTCTTGGTGCCCTGGATGACAACCTTGGCCTTGGGCTCGGAGAGGACCTTCTCGTCCTTCTTCTCCTTCTTCACCTCATTGCCGTTGACGGTCTTGACCTTGTAGGAGACCTGCTTCTGGCCGTCCTTGCCCTCTTCTTCGACCTTGGTTTCGCCGACGTAGAGGTCGTCAGACTTCTTGGTCTCGGTCTTGGCCTCGATGGCCTGCTTCTCCTTGACGGTGTCGTTCTTCACGCGGTTCACGGTGAGAACCTGGCCGTCGGAGACCTTGGAGCTGAGGGGAACAGAGAGGAAGTCATCCTTGTCGAGCTTCAGCTTCGTCTCGCCGAGGGCTTCCTTGGCGGTGCCTGCTGCGGCCGAGACCTTGTGGTCCTTGCCGTCGGCAACGATGGTGAGATCCTTGGCGGTCGTCACATCGATCTCGTTGCCTTCATCTTTGAGCTTCTGATTCGGCTTGGCGCTGAGGTCGGCATTCTTCGCGTCCACACCGAGGTCGGCCAATGCCTGACCAACGGTGTTCGCATGCGTCGTCTCATCGCTCTTCTTGCCGTCGACGGACAGTGAGACTTCCTTCGCGGTATTGACGGTGATCGTCATATCCCGCGAGATCTTCTTGTCTACGCCTGGCTTGATCTGGTCGCGCTTCTCGATGTCGAGGTCGCGGCTGTCGAGGACATCCCCCACGGTACCGCCGAAGGTCCGAACTTCTTCGGACTGTCCGTTGACATCAAGGGTCACGGGCTTGTTCATGGTAACCACGGCACCCGTGCCACCCACGAGTCCGGTAATCACAACCGCCTGTGCAGCAATTTGCACTTTGCGGTTCTTGAGAAAATCAATCACAAAAATATCCCTGGGGCAGAGGTCATCAACTCATCTACTGTAACCGATTCGTTACAAGATACGCAAAACATCACGAACATGTAACAGCGAGGGTGCCGAAGTTGGCGCTCTGACCAGGACTTCCCCCGTGTTTCCGGGCTTCGTCACAATCGTGACATTTACCCGCCGAGGTGGCTGATCGAGCGTTATCCTCACCCTCACCGAGGTGGCTGGTCAGTCCCAGCCTCCCAGCGCGGTCTCCGCGTTCTTCCACACCGCAGAGCACAGTTCCTCTTCGCTCATCCCCCGCGCCTCGGCGAGCATGCGTGCCGTAACCGCGGTCAGGTACGGGCCTCCCGGTTTGCCACGGTGCGGATGCGGGGTGAGGAATGGGGCGTCTGTCTCGGTCAGCAGCCGATCCAGCGGGGCAGCGGCTGCCGCACGGCGGAGCTCGTCCGCGTTCTTGAACGTGAGGTTCCCGGCGAACGACATGTAGTACCCGGCCTCCGCGCACTCGCGGGCCATCGCCTCGTCGCCGGAATAGCAGTGGAAGATCGTGACCTCGGGAGCGCCTTCCTCCTTGAGGATGCGCAGCACGTCGGCGTGTGCCTCACGGTCGTGGATCTGCAGGGCCTTGCCCGTGCGTTTGGCGATCTCGATGTGGGCGCGGAAGGAGCGCTGCTGTTCGGCGACACCGTCTTCGCCGGTGCGGAAGTAGTCGAGGCCTGTCTCCCCCACCACGCGCATGCGATCGTTGGAGGCCACGAGCGACTCGATCTCTGTGAGCGCATCGTCGAGCATGCCTCGTTCGGCCAGCCTCGGCGCTTCGTTCGGGTGCAGTGCCGCACCGCCGAGCATCCACGAACGGCCCTGCTCGGACTGCTCGGCGACAAGCGCGGTCGTCCAGCGAGCTGCCGGCAGATCGCAGCCGATCTGCACGATGCGCTGGACTCCAGCCGACTGCGCGGTGTCGAAGAAGAAGTCGAGGCTCGGGAACTCCTCGTCCTCGTCGGGACGCACCTCTGGTTCGGGTTCGCCAGCGCCCAAGGGCAGTCGCACACCCGTGCAGATATCGAGATGTGTGTGGGTGTCGACTACCGGGTGGGCAAGCGGCTCAGGCACCGGAGGATAGGTTCCGGCGGCGCGAGAGGCCATTATTCGGTCTCCTCCACGAACTTGGGGAACACGGGTTCGGGCTTAGGCAGCGGTGTGCCGGGTTCGAGCGGATACTCGATGGCGGCGAACGACCGGGGATCCACCTCGGCGGCGGAGATTCCACCCGCGGTGGTTTCGGCAACCGAAGGTGCCAGGCCAGCGGAGGCATAGGCTGCTCCGGCGGCGACACCGATGCCGGCGTTCGCGGTGACCGTCTCCATCGCCTCGGCGCCGGATCCGCTGTCGGTCGCTGTCGCTGTCGGCAGAACTTTGGCACCGGCCTCACCGGCACCCGCCTCGACTCCGAGGAGGTCGAGGATTTTGCCGGCGGACTCGGGCATGACGGGCTGGATGAGGATCGAGATGATGCGTACGACCTCGATCGTCACCCACAGCACGGTGGCCATGCGATCGGGATCGGTCTTCTTCAGCTTCCAGGGCTCCTGTGCGGAGAAGTAGCGGTTGGCCTCGGAGAGGACCTTCCAGCAGGCCTCGACGTAGAGGTGGAGAGCCTGGGTGTCGACATGGCGACGGGCGTTGTCGGGGACGCGCGGGCCAACGCCAACAGGGCTTCATCGTCGTCGTGAGCTCACCGGGCTGGGGAACCTGGGCGTCACAGTTCTTCGCGATCATCGACAGCGAGCGCTGGGCGAGGTTGCCGTACTCGTTGGCGAGGTCGGAGTTCTTGCGGGTGATGATCGAGTCCTTGGTGTAGGACCCGTCGTTGCCGTAGGAGAACTCGCGGAAGAGGAAGAAGCGGAGGGTGTCGAGGCCGAACGCGTCGACGAGGTCGATGGGATCGACGACGTTGCCGACGGACTTCGACATCTTCTCACCGGCGTTGAAGAGGAAGCCGTGGGCGTGGACGCGCTTGGGCAGCTCGATGCCGGCACTCATGAGGAACGCAGGCCAGTAGACGCTGTGGAAGCGGATGATGTCCTTGCCGATGATGTGGACGTCGGCGGGCCACCACTTGTCGAGGCGTTCCTGGTCATCGGGGTATCCGGCGGCGGTGAGGTAGTTGGTCAGAGCGTCGATCCACACGTACATCACGTGCTTCTCGTTGCCGGGCACCGGCACACCCCAGTCGAAGGTGGTGCGCGAGACCGAAAGGTCCTTCAAGCCCGAGGCGACGAAGGAGGCGACCTCGTTGCGACGCGAATCGGGGCCGATGAACTCGGGGTGGTTCTTGTACAGCTCGAGCAGCTTGTCCTGGTAATTGGACAGACGGAAGAAGTAGGACTCCTCTTCCGTCCAAGTCACCTCGGTGCGGGTCTCAGTCGACAGACGGACACCGTCGACGACCTCAGTCTCGTCCTGGGTGTAGAAGGCCTCATCGCGGACGGAGTACCAGCCGGCGTAGGTGTCGAGGTAGATGTCACCGGCCTCTTCGAGCTTGCGCCAGATCGCCTTGGACGCCTCGTAGTGGTCCTCATCGGTGGTGCGGATGAACCGGTCGAACGTGGACCCGAGCGCGAGCTGCGTGTCGCGGAAGTTCTTCGCGTTGTCGTCGGCGAGCTCCTTGGGCGAAATGCCCAGTTTGTTCGCCGCCTGCAGCATCTTCAGACCATGCTCATCGGTGCCGGTTGCGAAGAACACCTCGTGGTTGTCGAGGCGCTTGAACCGCGCGATCGTATCGGCCGCAATGTACTCATATGCGTGCCCGATGTGGATGGCCCCATTGGGGTAAGCGATAGCTGTCGTCAAGTAATAACCCATAGGTCACACAGTCTAAGGGAAGCCGAGCCGCCGTCGCGCAGGGGTCCGCAGGGGAGTGGGTGTGTGGGGTGGGCGCGGAGGTAGATGTGTGGGTGGGAGTGCGGGTGCGAGGAGGGGTGCGCACGGGTGAGCGTGGTCCTTCCACAGTCAAAGTCAGACTGAGTAGGTTGCAACCTACTCAGTCTGACTTCACCTGAGGAGTTTCGTGCCCAGAGACAACGCCACTGCCTCCAACGTCTTCAGACAACCGTTTTCTTCTGACAACTCTTCTTCAGTTCGGGGACCTGAGCAAACAGTTTTCGCGAAAACGTCGCCACGTCCAGGATCTCGTTGAACTTGAACCGAACCACTACGTACCCCATGGACAGCAGACGGTTGTGCTGGTGGCTCTCCTTGTTCATCCGTTCGAATCCCGCGTCGACATATTTCTGAGTCCCGTCAACATACAGCGCGACTTTGGCCTCTTCGAAGAGGAAGTCCAGTCGAGTCAAGATCCGGCGGCCGTCTCTGACATCGAACTGTTGGATAAAGTCATGCAGCCCAAGTAGATGCAGATTCAACGACGTACGGCTTTCCGCGTAGCCCTCTGACAATGGCGAGATCAACCTGCATAGAGTCATTGCCCTCTTCTGCCCCATGGCCATGCGAGCTCTCGCCGAGTCGAACAACTCGGAGACTTTCTCGGGTACGAGGGACAGCAGGTCTGGCGGATAACCTCTTCGAAAGATTGCATCTTCATCGCTGCCGAGCATTGAAGCGCGAAGCACTTGCTCCATGGCAGCAAATCCCGTGACCGGACCCAGTGCACCGATGAGATCTAATGCAGTTCTAGCTCGATTCGTCACCGCAATCTGGTCTAGCATTTCCACGTCTTCTGCTGTGATTCGCCGTTGCAGACGAACGATCTCACGGCTTCTTGAGCCTGCTCGGGCATTGATGACAGATATCGGTCCCGTGTCGATTCCGAACATCCCGAGTTTATGTAGCCGCGCAGCCGATACGCCCCAGACCACATCGCCTTGACGATAGGACGGATAGCTGAGAACTCGGAGACGATCGAGGTGTTCGAGATACTTGGGCCGCTGCGAGCGCTCCAGGTATGTGCCCTCTTCGTGATAGCGAATCCACTCGTCGTTCTGCGCGAAATTCAAAAAGACGCTGTGTCCAGGATTCACACACCTCCGAACCACGGAGTACACCCCACGACAGAGCTTAAGAAGACAGCAGCCCAGCGACGACCGAATGAGAGTCGTCGTCGCGCCGGCTGCTCTAAGGTCTCGAAAATAGACAACGTTGTACATCACGTCATCGTCGACTGACCGGTCTCATATCCACCAGACCGAAAAAGTATCCTGTGGAAGGAGACCAGCCGCCCACAGGTCACCTATGCCGAAGTCATCTGCTCCTTCACAGGGCCTCACACACGGCTGTGTTATTCGCTCCGAGCGGCAGAACAACGACGAATCTGCGAGGTGAGCTTGGCAGTTTCAAGCAAGCCAGGACTGAATGTCTACAGTTGAAGTCAGGTTGAGTTGGTTGCAAACAACTCAACCTGACTTCGACTGTAGAACTGGGACGTCGGTGCTATCCACACCCTCATACGCCCAACTCAGCGCAGCAGCTCGACTCAGGCGCATGGCGAAGC
Organism: Brevibacterium sp. BDJS002; assembly: GCF_028201555.1. NCBI lineage: Bacteria > Bacillati > Actinomycetota > Actinomycetes > Micrococcales > Brevibacteriaceae > Brevibacterium > Brevibacterium sp. BDJS002. Next base: position 3,235,134 of record NZ_CP116392.1, read on the forward strand.
GCCCACTGCCCCGGGGCTCATTACTACCGGTGCAGCCAGGCCTCGTAGATCTCACGCTTAGACAGTCCGTACTGCTTGGCGATCTGCCCTGCTGCATCTTTCGCACGAACGCCGGACTCCACGAGTTCACCGACGGCGTCGAGGTGGTCCTCCGGGGCGGTCTCAACCGCGGTGGCTCCGGCGAGGACGAGCGTCAGCTCCCCGCGCAGTCCGTCGGCCGCGAGGTCGCGCAGCGAAGATACGGTCCCGCGCAGAGTCTCCTCATAGGTCTTCGTCAGCTCGCGGCTGATGCTCATGGGCCGGTCTGGTCCCATGACGGTGAGGAAATCGTCCATGGTGTCGGCGATGCGGTGGGGGCTTTCAAAGAACACCATGGTCCGCTTCTCGCCGCGCAGTTCCTCAAGCAGGGTCTTGCGCGCCCCGGATTTGCGCGGCAGGAAACCTTCGAAGCTGAACCGGTCGCTGGGCAGCCCAGAGACTGCGAGCGCCATGAGAACGGCAGACGGTCCCGGTGTGGAGGTGATCGGAAGTCCGGCCTCGGCACACGCCTTGACGACGCGGTATCCGGGGTCGGAGACCGCAGGCATACCCGCATCACTCAGTAGGACAACGGTCTGACCGGAGCGGATGAGTTCGACGAGCTCGGGAGCTCGAGACTGCTCATTGTGGTCGAAGACGCTGATGACACGCTTGGTGTGCGTGAGTTCCAATCGCTGCGTCAGCGACAGGAAACGACGAGTGTCCTCAGCTGCAATGACATCGGCGGTGGCGATGGCACGCTGCATGCGTTCGCTCGCATCGCCGAGGTTGCCGATCGGAGTGCCGACCAGGACGAGCTTGCCGCCGGCTGAGGCAGAGGCTGGATCGGAATCCGTCGAGCCGAAGTCGTCCTGCGCCATATCCACATCGTCATGCGCAACCGAAGACGGGTCCGCCTCATCAGCGACTCCGTCAAAGTCACCTGCGCCGTCAAAGTCTCCAGCGTCTTCCGGTCTCCCGGACATCAACTGTATGACCCTGCACCGACCATGGCGACTCCGAACACAAGGACCATGATGCCGACGTAGACGACCCAGAACAGCACCCACCATGCGGTGCTGATGTAGCCGACCCACAGTGCGGCGACAGCCAATCCGTCTCCGCGTTCGCCTGACTGCCGAATCTGCTTGCGGGCCATATGCCCCATGATGATTCCGGCGATGCCAGCGAGGAAGATGCTGCTCATAAAGCAGAAGATCGAGGCCACGAGACCAATGATCGCCAGCGTGTTCGTGGGCGGAAGCGGCTGGTAGACATAGGTGGGTGCGCCACCGGCGTACTGGGCGTTGGCGCCATAAGCGGCGTTCGGGTTATAGCTCGCAGCGCCGTAGTTGGCATTGGCGTTGTTGTAGCCGCTGCCCGCTGCGGGACCTGACTGCGGCTGCTGGTAATACATGTCTGGATTGTTCCAGTTGTTCTGACTGCTCATGGCGCGATCTCCTTGCGTATGCCTACAACGGTACCGAGTCGTACTCCGCGACAAAAGGTGAGGTTGTCACAGATGGGTCTCAGTTCGCTCAGTAGGTAGCTTCTTCGGCGGCGACGCCCGCCATGATTGCAAGCACCATGAATCCGATATAGAGGCCCCAGACGATCACCCAGAACGCCGTACCGAGGTAGCCAGCCCAGAGCGCTGTCAGTGCCATTGCGTCTCCGCGCTCACCCCGCTGGCGTATCTGCTTGCGAGCGATGTGACCCATGATGATCCCGACGATGCCAGCGGGGATAAAGGATGTCATGACCCCGGCAAGTGCCAACACCATGCCGACGATCGCGACGGAGTTGGTGGGAGCAATCGGCTGATAGATGTACGTCACCGGGCCGACGAACCCCGGGTTTGCCCCGTACGCGGCAGGATTCGGCTGAGCAGAATAGCCTGGGTAGCCACCGTAGTTCGAGTGGGCTGATGCCGCGTTGCCGCCGCTGGCGGGCAGTTGCCGAGTGTACATACCTGGTTCGCTCCTGTTGCTGTGGCTGCTCACGGGATGATCCCTGCTGAAGGAATGTTCCCCTTGCGTCTGAATACAACGCTATCGAGCCGAACAGTCCGCGAAGAGCAGAACGTGTTGCAGTCCTGCACCACCGGTGTCAGGGCAGAAAACGGACCCTCGTGAGCTGGTCCGTCCGAAGACAGTCGCTCACCGGTCTATGCCGACCTCTCAGTAGCCCATGGCTGCAGCGAACACTCCCAGTCCCACAACGCCGACGATGATGATGAGTCCCAGCAGGCCCAAGCCGATGCCGACATAGCCCATGACCAGACCCGCAGTGGCCTGACCTCGGCCATCTTCGCCGGACTTCTTGATCTGTCCACGAGACACATGACCGAAGATGACAGCGAGGATGGGCGCGATCCACAGGAACATCGCCAAAAACATGAAGAAGTAGCCGAGGATAGGAATCAGGGAGAGGAAGCTGCAGACGAAACCGCCGCCGAGTCCGATGATGCCCATCCACATCGCCCAGCTAGACAGTCTATTCACCGCTGGCCGCACCATCATCGGCGCCCCGTAGGTCATCGGCTGACTGTAGTCATATGCGCCGGGCTGACTGTAAGAATTCGGCTGGCTGTAGCCGTATGCGCCGGGCTGGCCGTAATCGTTCGGCTGGTTGTACACCGCAGGACCGGATTGGTTCTGCTGATACGCGTTCGGATTCGAATACTGCCCCGAGCCGTACCCCTGATTCTGGCCTGAGCCGTACCCGGGCTGCGACGTCCCGTAGGAGTTGTTGAACTGTTGGGATCCGACCTGTGGTGGATCGCTCGGGCGATAGTTCGGATTGTAGGACACGCTCTTCACCGTTTCGTTCGTTTGCCGCCTGTTGAGGACTACCTTAGTCGTGGTCAGTGGCCGAAGGACAATGCGCACACGACTCACCCTGGGGACCAGATGAGAGCTGGCGCCTTCTCGGACCTTAAACTTGACGACGATGACTCATTCCGAAGATCCCCAGGCGCCGAGGTGGTCGACCGACCCCACGGATGAGTCCACCGACCCCGTAGACTCCCACACCGACTCCGAACGCCCCCGCGCCTACTTCCCCGCAGCATCCGCAACGCCTGCAATGCCCACATCATCTGCAGCCCCTGCTACAACCCCTGCAACCACCTCGGCTCCCACCACTCTCATGGCCCGGGAACGTCGTGCTGACCGGCGCGAATCGATCCGCGCTAATGCTGCCGCCATCCGTAGGCGCTCCTTCACCGCCGGCATGTGGGCGACTCGGGCCCCGATCTGGATGTGGCCGGTCCTGCTGATCATCACAGCGATCGGCGGAGTCCTCCGGCTCTTCAACCTCGACTTCCCTCACCGACTGATCTTCGACGAAACCTACTACGTCAAGGACGGCTACTCCGTCTTCAAATACGGCTACGAACGTTCCTGGCCGGAGAATGCCGACGACTCGTTCAATGCCGGTGACCCGAGCGTCATCGAGTCCACCCCCGAATATGTCGTCCACCCGCCGTTGGGCAAATGGATCATCGGCGCAGGCATCCACCTCTTCGGCGCCGATGACTCCTTCGGATGGCGCTTCTCCGTCGCTATCGTGGGAACACTGACGATCTTCCTCATGGGCTTCATCGCCTGGAAGCTCTTCCGCTCTGCGTTCTTCGCCTGTGTCGCGGCCGGGCTGCTCTCCATCGACGGCGAGCACTTCGTGCATTCGCGCACGAGCCTGCTCGACATCATCCTCATGGCCTTCATCCTCCTGGCCTTCGCATTCATCGTCGTCGACCGAGAGTTCGTCACCAAGAAGCTCGCCCGGTACGCGGCCTCGACCAGTCCCCCGGACGGAGGACGTGACCTTCAGCCTTCCAGACGCAAGGATCTGATCAATTTCGGGCACCACCTCGGCGTGCGTCCCTGGCTCATCGCCGCGGGCATCAGCCTCGGTCTGGCGATGGGTGTGAAGTGGTCGGGACTCTATGCTCTCGCCGCGTTCGGGATCCTCGTCGTCGCCTGGGACGTGCATTCGCGTCACCGTGCAGGCGTCGTCCACCCCTGGCTGGGGATGCTCATCCGCGACAGCGTTCCGGCATTTCTCAAACTGGTGCCGGTGGCGCTGCTGACCTACATCGTCACCTGGACCGGGTGGATCCGCTCCGATGATGCCTGGGATCGGCAGTGGGCGTTCGAGAACAGCGGCTGGTGGAGCGCACTGCCTGACTGGCTGCTGTGGCTGCCGTCTCTGGCCCACTATCACTACACGGCGTACTCGTTCCATGTCGGCCTCGACTCCGAACACCCCTATATGTCGAATCCGTGGGGGTGGATCGTGCAATGGCGGCCGACCTCCTTCTACTACGAATCCCCCGACCAGGGAAGCATGGGCTGCGCCGTTGAGCACTGCTCCTCGGCGATCACCTCGGTGGGCAATCCGGTCATCTGGGGGTTGGCACCCATCGCCGTCCTCGTCGCTCTGGTCGCCTGGATCATCCGCCGCGACGTCCGCGCCGGCGTCATCCTGGCCGGACTCGCCGCCACCTGGCTGCCGTGGTTCACCTACCAGGACCGCACCATCTTCACCTTCTACACAATCGTCATGGTGCCCTTCGTCGTCCTCGCGTTCACCTACTGCCTCACCCTCATATGGGGCCGGGTGCCCACGCCAGCGACTGCGACCGCTATTTCATCGACCGCAACCTCAGCGACATCCACTCCCGACGCCGTCCCCTCCTTCGCCCCCAAACCACGTGGCCTCCTCTTCGCCGGCCGTGGCACTCGAATCCCCTGGCCGCTGTTCGGACGCCGCATGGCCGTCGGGCTGATCCTCGTGGCCGCAATCATGGCCTTCGCCTACTTCTGGCCGGTCTACACCGGCGAGGTCATCCCGTTCGAAGCGTGGAACAACCGCATGTGGAACGTCACCTGGCGCTAGCGCCTCAGCCCCACCACGGGTGACAAACCCCGCCACAGACCACCTCGACACACACCCGCCACGAAGCCGTCGCCTCGGCGACATTGCTCGTTCACCTCAGGGCCACATGCCGTCGCTAGCGTCGAATCATTGTGAATTACCAATCGACTCTGACTCCCCCAGCGCCCACCGATCGCGTGGCCACAGCGCCCGCTGATGATGAGAGCGCAGCACGGCAGCATCGGGCCGTGGCCATCATTCCCGCTCGCGGCGGATCCAAGGGAATCCCGCTGAAGAACCTGCAGAAGGTCGCCGGCGTCTCGCTTCTTGCGCGCGCGATCAATGCGGCGAAATCAACGCCGAGCATCGACCGGGTGGTCGTCTCGACCGACCATGACGGCATCGCCGCGGAGGCAATCCGGGCCGGCGCCGAGGTGTCCCACCGTCCCGCAGACATCGCCGGTGACTCCGCGACCAGTGAGTCGGCACTCATCTACACTCTGGCCAACCTCGGCGAGGAATTCGACACCACGGTCTTCATGCAGTGCACGTCCCCGTTCATCGACTCGGCCTCGATCGACAACGCGGTCGCCGCTGTCCGTGATGGTGAGGCCGACGTCGTGTTCTCCGCCGTTGAGGATCATTCGTTCCTGTGGCGCCTCGACGATGGCGAATCAGCCGTTGCCGTCGGGCACGAAGCCAGCTTCCGCCCCCGCCGCCAGGACCGGGCCAAGCACTACAACGAGACCGGCGCGTTCTACGTCATGCGCACCGACGGCCTCCTCGAGAATGAACACCGCTTCTTCGGTCGCGTCACGATCGAAGAGGTCCCACCCGAGCACGCCCGCGAAATCGACGACATGTCCGATCTGTCACTGGTCCGTGCGATCGCCTCGACGCAGGAAACCGCGCAGGTCATCGACGTCGACGCCCTCGTCACCGACTTCGACGGCGTCCACACCGACGACGGCGCCTACGTCGACGAGGACGGCAACGAACAGGTACGCGTCCACCGCGGCGACGGCATGGGAGTCTCACGCCTCGTGAAGTCAGGGCTGCCTGTCATGATCCTGTCGAAGGAACGCAATCCAGTTGTCACCCGCAGGGCAGAGAAACTTCACGTGGATGTCACTCAGGGCATCGACAATAAAGCGCAGGTCCTGACGTCGTGGATCGAAGAACAGGGCCTCGACGCGGCCCGAGTGGCCTACGTCGGAAACGACATCAACGACCTCGAAGCCTTCGACGTCGTCGGCTGGCCAATCGCAGTCGCGGACGCCCACCCCAAGGTGCTCGCAGCGGCTCGTGTGGTCCTCGATCGGCCCGGCGGCAAGGGAGCGGTTCGCGAAGTCTGCGACCTCATCCCCGTCCCCGACCAGGCCACGCAGCAGCTCCCGACGCGAGGACTGACATCGGTTCTCGCCTCAGACTCACACAACAAGCAACCATCCATCCCGCAGCAACAGCCGTTGCTCACGAATCACGCAGAAGGTTTGCGTACCAATCGAAAGCAGGTTTCATGACTGATCAACTCGCCCCCGTGGCCTTCGGAGATCACCTCGTCGGCCCGAATCAGCCCGTGTACATGATCGGCGAAATCGGCATCAACCACAACGGCGACGTCGAAATCGCGAAGCAGCTCATGGATGCCGCCGTCACCGCAGGTGCCCAGGCCGTGAAGTTCCAGAAGCGCAACCCCGATGTGGCTGTGCCCGAACACCAGAAGTCGAAGATGCGCTCCACCCCGTGGGGCGAGATGACCTACCTCGACTACAAGTGGCGCGTCGAGTTCGGCCAGGAAGAATACGCCGAGATCGACCGCTACGCCAAGGAAGTCGGCCTGCAGTGGTTCGCCTCCCCCTGGGACACTGACTCCGTGGACTTCCTCGAGAACGAGTTCGACGCCGTGACATACAAGGTCGCCTCGGCCTCGCTGACGGACTTCGAACTTCTCCGTGCGATCGACGCCACCGGCAAGCCGGTCCTGTGCTCCTCGGGCATGTCTGACTGGGCCACCCTGGACAAGGCCGTCGAGGTCTTCGACCGCGACAAGCTGGTCCTCATGCACGCCACCTCGACCTACCCGCTGCCTCCCGAAGAGGTCAACCTCAAGGCCATCCCGGCAATGCGTGAGCGTTACGGTGTGCCCGTGGGCTACTCCGGCCACGAACTGGGCCTCGAGATCTCCTTCGCCGCCGCAGCGCTGGGTGCCGTGACCATCGAACGCCACATCACCCTCGACTCCTCGATGTGGGGCTCCGATCAGTCCGCGTCGATGGAACCACGCGAGTTCGCCTCGCTCGTCAAGGGCGTGCGCGTCCTCGAAACCGCCTTCGGCGACGGCGAGAAGCGCGTCATGCCAGGCGAAGAGTCGAAGATCGACTCACTGCGCAAGGTCAGCGTCTGAGCTGACTCGACAGCCACCTCGGCGGGGATATCCCCACGCCGAGGTGGCTTTCTACTGCCAGCGACCACCTGACCGACCAGCCCGGAGAATTTCAGTGACCAAAACCGACCTCAGCATCATCATCCCCGCGAAGAATGGTGCACCCTACCTGCCGACGATGTTCGGCAGCCTCCTGCAGCAGGGCGACATCTGGCAGCGCAGCCAGCTGATCTTCGTCAACGACGGATCCACAGATGACACCCCGCGGGTGCTTGATGAGTTCGGCGAGAAGTTCCCGCATTTCGACGTCATCACCAACCCCGAAGCAGGAGGCCTTGCCAATGCAAGGAACCAGGGACTGAAAGCGGCGGTCGGTGAGCACATCGCCTTCCTCGACGGGGACGACTGGTTGGCTCCGGACCATCTGCCCACGTTACTCGATGCCGCACACCGGCTCGACGTCGACTTCATCCGCTGCGATCACACCACGGTCGAGGGCACAAAGCGCTCCTTCAAACGCGCCCCGATGGCCGTCCGCGACCGGGCGCTGGACCCCAAAGTCGGGATTCTCCCGGCTCACGATTCAACCATGGTCGACTATCCGTATGCGTGGGCGGGCCTGTTCCACCGTCGCCTCTACGACCAGGGCATCCTCGACTTCCCCGCGGATTTCATGACCGCTGAGGATCGGTCCTGGATCTGGCGACTCCACCTCCAAGCCGCGTCCTTCGCCGTCGTCGACTCCCCCGGTATCCTCTATCGACGCGGAGTGGCCGGTTCCCTGACACAGATCCTCGACGAACGACAGCTCGACTTCATCCGCGCATTCTCACAGGTCTTCCAACTCATCCGAAATGAGGCCGAACCCGAACGCTGGTGGCCGAAGGCGATCCGGAACTGGCTGGCCATCCTCGACCACCAGATCACCCGGTTCGGCCCCTCTCCCGCGCCGCTGCGCATCAAGCTGCGACAGGGTGCGTCGATCGTGTCCTCTCAGATCCCTGCAGGGCTGCTGGTCGAGGAATTCGCGCAGCAGAAGCCGAGCCGCCAGCTCAACATCAGCACCTACCTGGGTGCCCCAAGCTCATACATCAAGGAGATGATGAAATGAAGCAGATCTTCTTAGCCTCATCGTTCTTCGAACTGGTCTGCCTTGCTGCGGGAATCGATTCCGGCGTCTACGACACGACGGCAGCGCCGGCACTGCTCGGCACGGACGGCGTCGAATCCTCGGATGAGCTGACCGGCGGTTCCACCGACGGTGGCAGAGCCGGAGACAGCAGCGGAGCCGGCGACGGTTCCGGAAACGGTTCCGGCTCTCGTGAGCGAATCCTGCTGCTGAGCAACAACGCCGCGGTGCTCGAACTCACGCGACCGTTTGCGACCACTCCCGGTGCCGATCGGCTTCTCGCCCGGTTCGACCGCGTCCTCGATCTCAATGCTTCTGTCCACCCGGCGCACCCGTCGTCCTGGAGTCCGGCCCACAACGATCTGCCGATGGTCGAGGCGCATTTGCGTGAGAAATGGGGACTCGGCGATGACAGCATCGAGCTGGTGCTTGAATCACCGCAGGTCAACCCCGCGATCGCCCTCGGCCGCGTGTTCTCCAGGGCGACCATTCGGGTTCACGCCGATGGGCTCATGAGCTACGGCCCGACGAGGAACCAGATTCCGCTGGCCAACGGTCAGCGAATGTCGACACTTCACTATCTGCCGCTCGTCCCGGGACTCGAACCGCGTCTGCTCGCCGAGTTCGGCATCGTGCCCGTCCCACTCGCCCCGGAGGCATTCCGCGCCGTCGTCCGTGAGGTAGGCGAGGCAACCGCATCGGAACTTGATGAGGCGCTGGACAATGATCTGCCGGACTCGCCCTGGGCCTTCGCTGTGGGCCAGTACCTCGCTGCGCTCGGTCTCATCACCGGCGAAGAGGAGACGGCTCTTCACGTCGAGATGATCAATGAGGCTGCGGCCCGGGGCTTCTCCCGAGTCGTCTTCAAACCTCACCCTGCCGCACCACCTGCGCAGCTTGAGCCGCTCTTCGATGCCGCGGAGAAGGCGGGCGTGGAGCTTTCCATCCTCGACATCCCGATCCTCGCCGAGGTGGTCATCGATCGTCTGCGCCCGGGCCTGATCGTCGGAGGATTCTCCACCGCGTTGGCCACTGCACGAGAGATCTACGAGGTTCCAGCGCTCACTGTCGGCGCCGACATGCTCCTCGAGGCCATCACGCCTTATCAGAACAGCAACCGCATTCCACTGACCATCATCGCCGAGGTGTGCGACGGTTCCGCACCGGTGTCGCACTCTTCGGCCGAGGAGCTCAGTTCGCTCGTTGCGGCCGTGAGCTACTGCATGGCTCCAGATGTGTCGCGGGACCTCAGAGGCTCGGCGGAGGCGTTCCTCGAACAGGTCTTCGGTGGAGACGACGCTGCGGCCGCAGCTGGCCGATTCCGACGCTATTTCAAACGGAAGCGTCTGACGAGTCTGCGGCTTCCCGGAGGGAACGTCGATAGGTTCGCGCCCCGGCAGCTCGTCCGCAGGACCGGCACGCTTGCGGTGCTCGCCGCACGTCGGCAGCAGAAGAGACTCGCGACCCGGTCGAAGTCCCGGCGGCAGCACTAAGATCTCGCATCGACGAAGGGCCCCGTCCTCCCAGTTCAATACCTCTGGGATGACGGGGCCCTTTTCGGCGCCCCAGGCTTTCACCTGTACGTCTGCGTCTCGTTCACCTGCGGGTGGTGAGGTTCTTTCGCACCCGTCGTGCGCGCCACTCGAGTCCGTGGCCGACACGTGCGGCGAGCGCTTTAGCGTCCGTGGCTACAGTCTGCGATTTCAGTTGTGCGATCTCTGCCCGAGCGTCCTGCAGCTGCTGTTCGAGATTCCGCAGTTCCTCGTGCCTGCGTTCATTGTCAGCACCAGACGGAGCGGGACGTTTCGCCTGCAGCACGCCGCGGCCCTCTTTCCAGTAGTCGAACACATCGTCGGCGTCGCCTCCCACTGTGTCCTCGTGTTTCCCACCCGCCAGGGACTGTGCGTCTGCCCGACTCGGATCGCTCATGAACGCAGCCAACATGTGCGATGACAGGCGTGGACGCATGACGAGCTGGGCCGTGTGCCCATCGAAGATGCGGAAGAAGTCTTCGATGCACTGCCGCACACCCAGATGGACGGCGTCTCTGATCGGATCCGGCCGGTCCGTTTCTTCGAACACGGGGTTCTCTGACTCCGGGTCGAATCCGGTGCACGATTCCAGTCCGGGTGGCGTGATGAGGTATTCGAGCATTCCACCGCTGCGGAAGAACACCGGGTCCGTGGTGAACTCGGCGACCTCGAGGTCGTTGATGGCTGCGTGCTCCGTGTTGTGCTCCATTGTGGTGAAGTAGAACCCTGCGATGTTCTTCCCCAGAGCCAGGGAGATGCCGCGCTGTGCAGAACCCGAATAGCCGACATCGACGATGGCGGGGTGGGTGGCGTCACCGACTGCCTGACGGAAATAGTCCTTCGCAGCCTGGTCCTTACCTGCACGCTCTTGCACGATTGATCCGGAGAACTGTGACAGAGCGTTCTTCACGCTGTCGACGCTCTTGCCGATTTTGGCATCGGCGCTTCCCGGTCCGGCTGCGGCGATCGTCGGACCGAATTCCTCTGCCGCGGTCGCCCCGAACCTCGTCGTCAGCAAAGTCCTGACGGAGGTGCGCGGACTCAGGCCGTGGACGAATTCGGTGTACCCGACGTGGCCTCTCTCCTGGCTGAACAGGTCGAACATGGCTCGCCGTGAACTCATCACATACGACATGTCCGGCACGCCTGCGACATGTGCGTCGCCAACTTGTGCGCCGCCAGCCTGAGTTTCACCAGCTCGTGCGTCCTCTGCCAAACGTCGGCAGATCTCGAGCGGCAGGTATCCATCACGAGACAGGAACAGCAGAGCATCGTTGTCGTGTCTCGCCGCAGTCTGCAGGATCCATGAGGCCCATCCGATCAGCGCCGGTGCGACCGCAGCATAACCCAGAAGTTCGGGACTGCCGCCGCATGTCGAATCATCAGCGAAGTTTCGGTAGGGGTTGTCGAAGACCTCGGATTGGATCATTCCACGAAGCAGGGCCGAAGCTCTCTCCTCGCGTACGTCCTTCCAGGTCGCGGCGAGTCGCGGGTGGAACTGGGCGGCATCCGTCGCGCTGGGCAGCCAGGCGCCCTTGAGTCCGGCACGTTCGGCGTTGTCCACGTCATGGTCTTTGCGGTCTCCGACATGGAGAATCGCATTCTTCGGCAGGTCGAATACCGTGGCGGTGACTGCGAAGAGATCGCCTGCGGCCTTCGTCTTCTGGTTCTGCAGGATGTGGTCACATGGTGAGCTGAGGCCGGCAACTTCGACAGGGCGACTGCGTTGAGCTGGTCCTCGTCGAAGTAGGTGTCTGTCGTGACTGCCCACGGTTTGTCGTAGGCCTCGGCCACCTGAGTCAGGGCGAATCCGGATCGACGCAGTTGGACGAGCTCAGCTTCGAGCTTCACTTCCTCTGCCATGAGCGACGCCTGCTGGTCGCTGTCGAGTCCGAGCACCCCGCCGATGTAGTCGTAGACCTGTGAGAGTGCATATTCAGCTGGTCGACCGCCGTGCTGCTTCATCTGAGCGTCGAGGCGTTTGAACACTGTTGATCTGACATCGGAGAAGCGAACGAACTTCGGCATCAGGTCGCGGAGGCGCCGATCCAGCAGAGCGAACACGTCGGAGGCATTCACCGCAGGTCGTTTGACGAGGGTGTCGAAGAGGTCGAATGACACTGCGCGAACACCGGGATCGGAAATCTGACGAACGAGTTCGACGTACTCCGGTCCGAAGTCCACTTCGCCCAGGGCGCGGAGGCCCGCGTCGTCGCACAGCCGGGGCTGTTTGGTGAAACGGGCGCGGAAGATGCCCATTGCCGTGCTTCGGTGGAGAACATTGGGCAGGTCGTCGATGTTCGGGACTCGAGCAGCCAATGCCACCTGGTTCGACGTCAGTCCCCGGCGTTCCACTCCGACGGCCTTGGCCACGTCGTAGGGGGCCCGGGATCGGATTGTGAAGCTGGGAACTCCGAAATAATGCGGCACGCTCAGCAGGCTGGTCGAACTGATTGCAACGACCGCGGCCGGCGGCTGGTGCAGGATGATCTCCTCCAGCAGCCCACCGGATTCGGGGAACTCTCTGACTTGATCGCGATGGTGTGCCTCGAGCCGCTCTCCGATCAGTTCGAACAGGCGAGACGACTCCCGCGGATGACGTTTGTAGGCGACCTCATAGCCCTTGTCGACGATGCTTCGGATTGCTTCGGCGTACTCGTCTGCTGCATCGTCCAGACTCTGGGCACGGCCCTTCTTGAACAGGTACTGCTCGACTACGACGACGGTCTCCGAGTTGAGGATCTGGCCCTGAGGCTCTCTCGCGACCTGAGTCAGCAGCTTGCGGAAGCGCTCACGGTTGAGAACCCCGAACTTCTCCGGATACTCATCGGCATCAGGCGACACGTAGAGATCAAAATAGTTGTGGCAATATACTCCAGCCACTCTCTCCGGTTCGTCGTACTTCGCGAACAGTCCCGGATAGTACGAGGCCAGGCCCTCTTCGTAGAGGATGACACGCGCCTTGGGGTAGGCCGCGAAGATGCGGTTGTGCAGCCAGGTGTTATGAGTGAAGAACATCCTCACTTCACCGGGATTGCTCACCAGGTCGTCCATAAACTCCTGGTCGGAGAACTGACCGATGTAGAGTGCTGGATCCGTCAGGAACACGCATTTCGACACGGGCGCAAGCGAACGCATGCGGCGTTCCAAATCGGCATTCGCATCAGGGTCGGAGCTGAAGAGCACCAGCACGGTGAGATCGTCGTGTTCGGCGACACCGCTGGTTGCCATGCAGTTGAGGAATCCGAAGAGGCCGTTGACCACGAATAGTCGCTTCATTTGGAGAGAGTTCTCCTCACTCGCCGAGCTGCTTGGAGCCCGAACGTCTTCGCGGCCACGCGTGCCGCATCCGATCTGTTTCCACTTGCTGCCAGCGCTCGGACCAGGACTCGTCGATTCGCCAGAGATGAGCTGTTGTTGCGCAGCGCTTCCTTCGATACCCGGATGGCCTGGTTCGGTTTGCCTGCCTCCAGGAGCTGCTGAGCCAAGCGATATCCGTGGAGCTGGGGAGGTTGGACCGCCTCAGCGGGCGGGGACGGGGGCGGCGCGGCGATTTTGTCACGGAGTTCGATGATGAACTGGATCTTCTCGCGCTCGCTCAGCTGAGCAAACCACAGGCCGTCGAGGTCAGACCATTCGGGTTCGCCGTTGAGACTCCACGGTTTCGGGCCGACGAAGTGCACGATCCTGGCCTCATCGCCACGGATGACATCCGGATATCGTCCCAAGGCTCGTCGCAGGGTGTTGAACTGGTGTGGGAGCCAGGTGATCTCGTCCATGATGACATTGAGGAATCCCTGGTCACCGCCGTCGTAGGAGGGTGTGTCAGGAATCGCGTCGATGATGCTCATGTAGAGCTCGCTCGATGGCGAGCAGACGAACACACCGGAATTGAAACGGTGGCTTTCGAGGCGCAGCCCGAAGTCTGGCGCGGCGGCGAATCCCTCGAATTCGAAGAGTTCGTCGGTGCTCTGCAGGACCACGGTGTCGGCATCGATGAAGGCCACACGATCGAGAAATGTCAGACCGAAGGCTTCGAGCTTGGTGTAGGTGTTGGAGAACCTCGACTGATGCTGCTTCGGCTGATGAGGGCTGCGAATGGAGTTGACCTCGTAGAGGCGCACATTGCCCATCTCGAAGGTGATGTCGCCGCAGTCGAATCCGGGCGGGACCATGAGGATCAGCGGCACGTCGGAGACTCGCCCAAGTGAGTTCGCCAGTGCCCGCACGCCCCACAGGTAGTCCTGCGAATCGCACATAGTCACATACGCGCAGCGCAGCAGCTCACCCTGAGATCCGACCGGCAGCTGCTTGTAGAGATGTGCGAACCCCGAGGGATACTTCGGCGCGGGAATCAGTCGATGATCAGATGGCTGAGTCTTGGCCGCTTTGAGCAGCGGGAACATCCGGTTTCCGACAGTGACATCGCGCAGCACAGCGTCAGGGTATGACGTGGCGACATCGGCCAGCAGAGCCACTTCCGCGTTCGTGTGATCCCAGGAGTCGTAGCGACGTGACAGAGACACACCAGTTGTGGGGCGGCGTCTGCGCACGGAGATGTAGGGACGTTGGGTGGTGATCGATGAGAGAGCGGCACCGAGGATGTAGATCTTCGAATATCCCATTGCGGCGACGGCAGCTGTCATCGTGCTCAGCGCTGAGGGCCTGAGCTCGCGGATGAAGTGCGCCGCAATCTTCGGGGCGGTAACCAGAAGCGGCGAATAGTCACGGACGTTGTCGAGCCCGATGCGGTGGAACTCATCAGTGCATCGGGTGCTGCGTGAGGAGTCGATGAGGATCTCGTCGATGCTGTATTCACCGCGAATTGTCATCTTGGTGATCTCAGACATCGTGACGTTGTCCTCGACGAACCACCCGGCAACTGTGTGCCCGAACAGGGCCACGTCCTCGCTGTCGAAGGTTCCGTAGCGAAAGACCTCGACATTGTCCGGAATGAGCCCATAGTCGACGTCGGCTTGATTGATCCGAGGGTCGACGACGAGAGCGGATCGACCGCTGCGGGAGGTGCTCGGCTCGAGCGTGTCTGCTGTGTTCGACACATCGGTCATGAGTCGGACTGTCCTCTCTTCATCACGTTGTCGACCGTTCTGCCGACATTTCGACGCACCCGTCTGAGCCTGGTGCTGGCTGTGGAGGAGCCTTGCTGTTGAAGCTGCTCGCGCAGTGCGCGATTCTCCTGCTCCAGCTGTTTCGTCTTCTCCTCGATCCTCCTCTTCTCCCTCTGCATCGTCCCCGCGCTCACCTGCTCCCTGAGCACTGTTGCTTCGAGAATCTGACGGTCATCGGCCGCGGTGCGACAGTTGCGCAGCGCAGTCTTCAGCTCTGCTTCGGTTTTGCGTGCGTTCTCGGCGGAGGTCTGCTGACGGTGGATGCTGTTCTCCCTCTGCACTTCGAGCAGGAACCGGCTGCGCGCCATATTCCATGCCTGCGCGTCATAGGGTGCGAAACGGGATTCCAGGGTGGAGGGGTCGCCGCCGAGTTCCGAGTAGATCACGTCGAGGTTGTCCAAGGTGATGTCGAGAAAATCGGCCTGCTTGTCCGCAATATGGGTCCGGTTCGCCTCCCGGTTCTCCCAACCGTCTTCGATCGTTGCCAGAATCGATTCGGCGAAGGCGGGATCCTTCGGATCGTGACGCCACTCTGGCCTACCGATATCGGACAGGAAGTAGCCGAGCTTGGGGTGGACGTCGAAGGAGAACGGCAGAGCGCCGAGGCCGAAGGGAATCATCTGCGCATGACCACGGCAGCCGAGGAGAAACGGAACATCGGCCAGGTCCCGCAGGCCCCGGGTGAGAACGTCATCGCCGTAGACCTGCACCATTTCACGTGACTTGAACTGTTCTCCCAAGCGGGCCGACAGGCGCTGGTCGGGGTTCGTGAATGGGGTGAAGACGACGTCCCACCCGGCCTCCTCCAGACGCGGGAGCAGCTGACCTGCCCTTTCGATGACCATGTCGGGGCCGACTCCGTGCCCTGCATAGCGTCTGCTCGTGGAGAGTTGGAGGCCGATCCGTTTGGCATCCGGCTGTTCGACATCGATGGGGAGTACGGATTTCGACAGAGTCGTCGGGCAGGGCTGGTAGGTGATCCGGGATTTCAGTTCATCCGGCACATACTCTGCGACCTTTTCGATCGAGCCGTGGTTGCGCAGTCCGAAGAAGACAGATTTCTCGATCGTCCGCGCCACGTGTTCGGAAAATGGCGGCTCGAAGTCAGGCTGGCCGTAGAAGCGGTTGTAGCCGACGGCGAAGACGATCAGCGGGACTTCGAGCTGCTCGAGCATATCGAGAGAGATTCTCCACTGCCAGCCCGACTCACGGTTCGGATTCGTGTCTGAGAGGAACAGTCCTCCGCCTCCGACGACGACCGCGTCGGCGGTTCTGTTGATGTACTTCACCAGAGCCGGACCGACGTTCTCACGCAACGGGCGCGAATCGTAGATGTCGAATGCTTCGCCTGCACCGTATGCCTCAAACATGTGCTTGACCGCAGGAAAGAGCAGCGTGTCCCCGAAGTTGTTCTCCGTGGCAATGTCGAAGTGAAACAGCTTGAACACCGTACCCATTGATCGCTCACTTCCCTTGTCCGGTCGCAGGTCAGACGGCTGACCCGCGAAAAACTTGATCTCATCGGCACGGGTGCGCATACCCGTCTGTCATCGGGCTCGGCACCGAAGCCGTCCTCCATGTTCCATGGCACGTCACCGAAACGACGACCTCAAATGCCGAATTTGCCTGACGTTGCGCAACCGTTCACGTCGGGGTCACTGAGCTACTTCACCGGTGATTTCGCGCGGGAATTCATCTCATTCACCTGCCATCCACCGGGGGTTTCCCCGCGAAGACTAGATTGACCGCGAACGACCGATGGAAGAAGAGACCGTGCCTACAATGCCACCAGAGACAGTTCCGACAGCGGAGGTAAACAAAGCAATGACACCGCAGCGGAGGAAATACTGACCTCATGATGGCCAAAGGCAAGAAATCATCAGGAGCGAAACCCTCTGGAAGGGCCACCCCGGTGAAGAAGGGTATGTCTGAACTGATGAAGTCGATCGCTTTCGTCGAATCGCCACTCCAGTTCCTGTCCGCGCTCGAGGCGCATGAGCCCGATGAGGACATGCTCATCCGTGCTCGCCCCAATGCCAAAGGCATGACGTCCTTCCTCGATGCCTTCGACACCGCCTGGCTGCCGAAGAATGTCCGTCTCGAACGGGAGGGTGCCAAGCCTGGAGTTCTGCGCAAGCAGCCCCCGGATCGCATCTACATCGGCGATGCATGCTCCGGCCAGGTCCACAAGGCACTCTCGTTGGCCTACCTCGAGAGGCGCATGCCTGAAGTAGTCATCCTCGACGACGGCTTGGCCACCTACTCGACGATCGAGATCCTCACCGCCAAACATGGGCCCCTGGTTCGGCCTCGGCAGAAGCTGAAGACATCACGGGCAATCATGGCAGCCCATGTCGCGGACCGGCTGCGCGGCTTGGCTCCACTGGGAAGGCTGCGCTGGCACACCGCTCTGCCTGCCTCAAAATCCCTCCGCAAGAACTTCCTCAAGACCGGCGCCGAGATCACCCGCCACAGGTTCGAACACCTGCAGACACTGCCAACCGGCGGAAGCCACCCCCGGGAGAATCCGGTCATCGGTTCCTCTCTTGTCGCCGATGGTCTTATCCATGAAGATGCCTACCGGTCCTGGCTCGAGGGGCTGTTGGCGAACGGTCCGATCACGTATTACCCGCACCGCCGCGAGGCCGACGAATTCCTGGCCGACCTTGATCGCGACGAACGTGTGCGCATCAAGCACGTCGGCCTGCCGATCGAGCTGCGCTTGATCAATCTGCCGCCCGATTCCATCATCCGCAGCCTTCCCAGCACTGCAGCGATCTCCTTGTCAGTCCTCAACCCGGACGTGACGATCAACGTCACGGAGATCCCTACGGAGTGGTGGACCGGGTCCTCAGCCGATAGTCTGCGTCAGTCCCTCAACGCCCAGTCGGTCAAGGCAGATGTCGATTCCTAATCCACCATATCCACCGTCCTCACCCTCAGAACCGCCGTCGGAGTCACGCGCAGATGGCCCGATGCGCATCGTCTCGTTCTCCGACAGCGAGTCCTACCTCAAGTGGGCAACGCAGCTGCTCAGTTCCCTGCCCGATGTCGAGGCCGAGGTCTACCTCATCGACAATCCGATCCTGCCCACGTCCGAGCAGATCACGAATGCGACGGCTGGCACGTCATGGGCGCAACGCAGCATTCCGATCGTGGCCCGCACCGAGGTGGCCCGCATCATCGCCGACTTCCGCGCCGATATCGTCCTCGGTGCCGCCACCGGCCCGATCGTCGCGCAGCTCTTCGTCTCCGCGCACCTGCTTGAGCACCGTCCGGCCCTGATCTCGGGTCTGCCCGGCATGGGCCTGCCCGCCAGCAACAAGGGCATGAACTATCGCCGTCTGATGGATGCGTTCATCACTCATTCCTTCGCCGAGGTGGCCCAGTACACCGAGGTCAGTGCACTTACGCAGGTGCCCTGTGAGATCTACCTGTCCCGCCTGCCGATGCTGCGCTCGGCCGGTGTCCCACAGCCGAAGGCCGACACCGCCGAAACCCCGCAGACGCTCGTGTTCGCTCCGCAGGCCAAGGTGCCCGAGTCGCTGGCCGATCGTGAGGCAATCGTGCGCGCCCTTGCGAAATTTGCCTCTGCCCACGGGGATTCGAGCGTGATCATCAAGATGCGCTCACGCCCCGGCGAGCATGAGACGCATCATGAGCTCCATTCGTACTACGACATTCTCGAGTCGCTGCGCGGCGAAGAGGTTCCCGGCGCCGACCTCATCGGCCTCGGCTACGGTCCCCTCGACGAGTTCCTCGTGCCCGGTGCTGCCTTGGTGACGGTGTCGTCGACTGCGGCTCTAGAGGCCTTCGACCGTGGCATTCCGACCCTGCTGATCTCGGACTTCGGCTTCGATCGGGACCTTCTCAACGAGCCCTTCGCCGATTCCGGTGCCACCGGGACCCTCGCCGAGGTGGCCGCCGGGGAGATCGGATTCCCCACTTCAGCGTGGTTGGCCGAGAACTATTTCCATTCCGATGACGGCGGGCTGCGTCACCATCTGGAATTGCTCGCCACGCGCGCCCGTGCCGGTCAGCTGCCGAATCGACGCAGCGCCGTGTGGAAGCAGAAGCGCCTGCTCATCCGCGCCGAACTGCGCACAGTGACACCGACCCCGGTCATCCGCGCCTATCAGAAGCTGCGGTACGCGCGGTAATCCTCTGTGAATGCTGCACCGCGTGCCGACCGGTCATCGTCGAGCAAAGCCGCTCACTGACGAAACATCGTCGTAGCCTCTTGGGTGCCGCGTCCGGTCAGTGCCGGTCCTCGTCGATCTGACGCTTGTGGAAGAGAACGAGGTCCTCAATAAGTTCAGTGGGCAGGGGCTTATCCAGGGTGAACTGAATCGCGTGTGCAGAAGTCTTGTAGCCCTGCAACCGGTCCTTGAACTCGTCGATCGCCCACGACGAGGGGTAGAAGCTCATGTGCTTCTTCGAGGCCGTGAAGTACACCAGGGCACGGTCCTTGTACTTCAGCGTCGGCATGCGGTAGCTCATGGATTCTTCGACGCTCGGGACGAGTTCGATCACGAGCTTGCGGATCCGTTCGAGTTCCGTTCTGAAGTCCGGATCAACACCATCAAGATACTCATTGACGGTCATCGTCTTCTCACTCATCACATTCTCCTTCTCCAGCCCGAAGCCGCCTCAGTCCCGGTCGTCGGGAACTGTGCTCGGTTCGCCCATCTCCACGACCACCTCGGCGTCGGGAGATGCCTCTTTGAACACCCACGTGCGGTAGGCGTAGAAGCGGAAGATCATGGCCAGACCGACGCCGATGATGTTCGTCGAAATGTTGTAGGTCAGCTGGTCACGCATGTCGAGCAGGTACCAGGTCACACCCAGCGGGATGACGGTGATGATCATTCCGGCCATGTTGACGGCGATGAAGAGCGAGATGCCGCGCAGATTCGAGCCGGTGGTCCGGTCTCCGTAGGTCCAGAGCCTGTTGCCCATCCACACGACGGCCATCGAGATGATGGTGGAGACGATCTTGGCCTTGATCGGGCTGCCCTCGAGCAGCGGGGGGATCGATCCCAGGCCGTAGGCGAGGACGTTGGACAGCCCCACGTCGACGATGTATCCCAAACCGCCGACAGTGAGAAACTTGAACGCTTCCGCCGCGAGGCGCCGCATACGGGCCGACAATGACTCTTTCATTACAGACATCAACTCTAGTCGGCTAGGTTTCGGACTCGCTGAATGCCCGCGATCGCGGCGTGCCCACCGATCGTCGCCTCCTCCACTCGGCGAGCATGAAGATCAGTGCCACGGTCACGGCGAGCGCGGGCCAGAAGGTGTATCGGAAATGGTTTGCCGGGACGATGGGCAGATACCCGAAGATATAGCACAGCGCCGAGGTGGCCAGCATCGTGATCTCGGGCGCGAAGTTGCGCTGACGCCGGGTCCCCGTCTCGAGCCGGAGTTGCTCGCGCGCGGGTCGGGTTCGCCCGGCGAAGACGAGGGCGAGGACTGCCACGAGTGACCAGAACCAGGGCTTGAACAGCATCGGGAACGTGGCGAGCGCGAATCCTTCGACATAGGGCTGGAAGATGTAGTCCGCCTTTGGGTCGGAGTCGGCGATCCCCACCTCCTCGGCATCACCGTTCCAGTCGCCGTCCCAGTATTCGAGGCTAGAGGAAAAGAAGTACATGGAGAACACGGAGGTGCGGTATTTGAGGTAGCGCAGCGGGTGGGTGATCACCTCGGTCATCCACAGGTCCTTGAGTTCGTCCTGATAGGCGATGGGGCTGAAGGCTCTGCCAGTCACTCCCCTGCCGTAGCAGTTCCAATAGGCGTCCCAGTTCTCGCCGCGTTCCAGGCATTTGTCCCGGGCCGAGCTGATGTGGTCCTTGAGCTCGGCCGGTGCGTCGGAGGCCTGCAGCTGGGCGTCGGGAACGGAGAACATCACGTCGTCGAGGAAGATCTGCGAGATCTGGCCTGTGGGCTTCACGTCGGCCGCCGACGCGATTGCGGCGTCGGTGGCCTTCATCCCGACTCCCAGAATCGCCAGCACGGCGACGGTCAGTGCCACGGTCGAGAGAACAACCCGTTTGAGGTTGAACCTCTGCACGAGGCAGAAGGCGGCATAGATCGCAATGGGCACGATGGCGAAGACGGCGTTCTTGCGCACCCCCAGCGCGTAGACGAGGAGCACGACGGCGGGGATCCACAGGATCCAGCCCTTCGGCACCGTTCTGGCGACGATGAGCAGGATGACGGCCAGCAGCAGAGCCACGGCCATCTGCGTGTCCTTCCACAGTGTCATCATCTGCGAGATCACCCAGGGGGTCATCATGATGGCCGGGCCTAACAGGGACACCCAGCGCGGTGCCCCGTTGCGGTGCACCAGCACTCCGATCAGCCAGCTGGCCACAGCAAGAATGATGACTTGGAGGACCAGCAGGCTGCCAGCCTGGCCAGTGACGTTGATGAGTCCTCGCCACACGATGCTCATGATCGGCGGGTGCCAGTCGGTGACGGGAGCCTTCCCGATCGCTTGGAGGTACTGGTTGCCGATGTCGACGTTGGCCCGTCCGGGGAAGAAGAGACGAATGAAGACGAACGACCACATCAGAGTGATCAGTGCCAGCACGATATCCCAGGCCAACCCTGAGGTGGCGAAGGTGCGCAGTCTCTTACCGACTCTCCGCTGCTGTTGAGAGCTCGGTTCGATCATGAGGCGAGCGGGGTCCTCACCTTAGATCGGTGCGTATGCTCAGCTGTCTGGGTACGGCCATGTGGATGTGTCCCGGCCGCCGGCTGAGCGGACAGGGTCTCAGTGGACCGATTCTGTGAGAACACGGCCTGTGTGGACACTGCCGGTAACCCCAGGTAGGCCAATCGCGAGGTCTCACGGCGGGCCCGCCGCAGACCGTCCAAGGTCAGGCCCACACTGCCGAGCAGGAAAGCCAAGCCCATCAAAGCGGTCGCGAGGATCGCCGTCGGGAACCTCGGCACCAGCCCGGTCTGCCAGAACTCCCACACCACGGGCAGCCCGAACAGCAGTGAAGCGATTACAAGAATGGTGGTGATGACACCGTAGAACAGCCTCGGCCGTTCGTGCCTGACCAGTGCGGAGATGAGTCCGAGGATGCGGAACCCGTCCTTGAAGGTCGAGAGCTTGGACTCGCTGCCGTCGGGACGGTCGCGGAAATCGATGGGCACCTCGGTGCTGGGCAGGCGCAGGGACATCATGTGCACGGTCAGCTCCGTTTCGATCTCGAAGCGTTTGCTGATCGCGGGGAACGACTTCACGAATCGACGGGAGAAGACCCGGTAGCCCGAGAGCATGTCGGTGACCTGGGACTGGAACAGCCAGCCGGTAAGCCGATTGAACATCATGTTTCCGGCCTCGTGACCGGGTCGATACGAGGTGGACGCCTGGTTGTCCTGGCGCACGCCGAGCACATGGTCATACGGCCCGGAGACCAGAGTGTCGATCATCTCGGGCAGATGCGAGGCCTCATAGGTGTCGTCGCCGTCGATCATCACGTAGATGTCGGCGTCGATGTCGGCGAAGGCTCGCCGGACAACGTTGCCCTTGCCCGGGGCGTTCTCCTTGCGAACGATCGCCCCCGCCTCGGCGGCTCTCTGCGAAGTCCGATCCTTCGAGCAGTTGTCGTAGACGTAGACCGTGATCCCCGGGACCGCGGCCTTAAGATCATGGACCACCTTCGCCACCGTGATCTCCTCATTGTGGCAGGGCACGATCGCAGCGATCCTGGTGGTGTCCTCGAGCATGCGGTGATCTCCTCGTCGTGGTTCTACGGCCGGATCGGAAATCGAGGCGGTCGACGGGCTTGTTCAGAAAGCCCTCAAGCATTCAGGGATACGCGCGCGAAATGACAAGCAGGTTACGGCAACGCGAATTGTTTACTGGCCACCCCACGCTTTCGATCAAAGTTCACCCTCCCGTCATCTCCCTCGCCGAAGTTGTCCACCGAACCCACCGCACCGTGCCACTCACCGGGCGACCCCCGAAACCGCGTGTTCTTGGTCACGAACGGCCAGTTGTGCGTCTTTTTATGACGCCCGCGCCCGAGGCAGAGCGGCCGCCCTGGCATGCTGAATCATCGGCACTACTGGACCGTAGGTTCATGCTGCCGATTCCCATCCCCACCCACGCGAGGAGACGCCTGTGATCGAGCTGGCCAGTCTGCGGAAGACCTTCGGAGACACCGTCGCTCTCGAGGAGATCGATCTGTCGGTCCCCGCCGGAGAGATCCATGGCATCGTCGGCCGTTCCGGTGCCGGCAAATCCACACTCATCCGGTGCCTGACCGGGCTCGAACGTCCGAGCTCCGGCACGGTCGCCATCGACGGCACCGACATCACCGACCAGTCCGGCTCGGGACTGCGCGAAGCCCGCCGCTCCATCGGCATGGTCTTCCAACACGTGAACCTCCTCGATTCGCGTACCGCCCTGCACAATGTGGCCCACCCCCTCCAGATCGCCGGCGTCTCCAAGGCCGAACGCCTGGCCAAGGCCCGTGAGCTGCTCGAGATCGTCGGCCTCGGCGACCGTGCCGACAACTACCCCGCCCAGCTCTCCGGCGGACAGAAGCAGCGCGTGGGCATTGCCCGGGCACTGGCTGCCGAACCCAAGGTTCTGCTGTGTGATGAGCCCACCTCGGCGCTGGATGCGACCACCACGGATCAGATCCTGGGCCTCATCCGCTCCCTACGCGATCGCCTGGGCATCACCGTCCTCATCATCACCCACGAGATGTCGGTCATCCGCGAGATCTGCGACTCGGTGACACTGCTCGCCGATGGTCGCGTGGCCAAGACCGGCAAACTCGCCGAGGTGATCTCCGAGCCCGGCTCGACACTGGCCAAGGATCTCGTCCCCCTTCCACCCATCGGTCTCGATGACACACGTTCGTCTGAGGGTTCCGAGACCGGGACGGCCCGCCTCGTTGAGGTCTCCCTGGCGGGGACAAGCCTGCCGACTGTGCTCACCAGTGCTCAGGCTGTGGGGGTCGGCGCCGATTCGATCCTCGCCGGCGCCGTCGAAACCATCGAGGGCAAGCAGGTCGGGCGCATCCGCTTCACGGTTGCCTCGGCTGCCGCGTCGAAAGAGCTCATCACCGCTCTGGAAGCCGAAGGAATCTATGCGGAGGAGGCAGCCTGATGAACGATCCAACATGGTTCGACAACCCGGCGATCACGCAGCAGATGCTGCCCGCGACCATCGAGACCCTGCTCATGACGGCCTGGTCGACAGGCCTCGCCGTGCTCATCGGTCTGCCCCTGGGAATCTGGCTGTTCACCAGCTCGAAGGGCGGTCTCACCGCACGTCCCGTGCTCTACCGGGTGCTGTCGATCATCGTCGACATCACGCGCTCGATTCCTTTCATCATCCTCATCATCGCCCTCATACCCTTCGCCCGCTTCGTGGTCGGGTCGGCGCTGGGGTGGCAGGCGACCGTGGTGTCGCTGACCATCGGGGCGATTCCCTTCTATGCCCGCCTCGTCGAGAACTCGCTGCGTGAGGTCTCCGAAGGCAAGGTCGAAGCGGCGCTGATGATGGGGGCCTCGAACGGACAGGTGGTCCGGCAGGTCTACGTCCCCGAGGCGAAGCCCGGTCTGATCGGAGCCGCCACGGTCACCTCGGTGACTCTGGTGTCCTATACGGCCATGGCCGGTGCCGTGGGCGGCGGCGGACTCGGTGCGCTGGCGATCTCGTACGGCTACCAGCGCTACCAGGCGGACACGATGATCGCCTGCATCATCGTCCTCGTCCTTATCGTCACGCTCATCCAGTTCATCGGCGACCGCATCGCCCGCGCCGTCGATCACCGCTGAGCCTTACCACCACCTGCTTTCACCACACTGACGCAATACATCACTCAAGGAGAACCATGAAGACCAAGCTCATCGCCATCGCTGCGAGTGCGACCCTGCTGCTCTCGGGCTGCGGCCTCGTCGGCGGCGGATCCGACTCCATCGGCGAGAAGGACGGCGACATCACCAAGCTCACCATCGGCGCCACCCCGGTGCCGCAGGGTGACATCCTGAAGTTCGTCGACGAGAACCTCGCCGAGGAGGCCGGGCTCGACATCGAGGTCACCGAGTACACGGACTACACGCTGCCGAACAAGGCTCTGTCCGACGGTGACATCGACGCCAACTACTTCCAGCACAAGCCCTACCTCGACTCCGAGGTCGAAGGCCAGGGCTACGAGCTCACCGCGTTCGAGCCCATCAACCTCGAACCCTTCGCCCTGTTCTCCAAGGACATCAAGGACGTCAAGGATCTGCCCAAGGGCGCGAAGATCGGCATCAACAATGATCCTGCCAACCAGGGTCGTGCGCTGAAGATGCTCGAAGAGGCCAAGGTCATCACCCTCAAGGAGGGTGTCGACGCGGTCGATGCGAAGCTCTCCGATGTCGAGGACAACCCGAAGAAGGTCGAATTCGTCGAGGCCGATGCCGCTCAGCTGGCACGCACTCTCGAAGACGTCGATGCCTCGGTCATCAACGGCAACAACGCTCTGGAAGCCGGACTCAGCCCAGCCAAGGACGGAATCCTGCTCGAGAAGGCCGAGAACAACCCCTACGGCAACTTCCTCGCTTCCCGTACCGAGAACAAGGACGATGAGAACCTCAAGAAGCTCGACGAGCTCCTCCACTCCCCCGAGGTGAAGAAGTTCATCGAGAAGAAGTGGTCCGACGGATCGGTCCTGCCCAGCTTCTGAGGCTGAACTTCTGAAGCTCAAGACTTCTTAGGATCGGAACGCCGCACTCCAGGTCCGACTCCGGCTCCAACGGTCGGTAGGTTCTGCTCGATTTTCTCGCGATTCTCGAGCAGAACTTACCGACCGTTGTCGTTTTGTCGTCGATGAGCGGCCGCTACCGGAGCAGGTCGTGCAGAGCCCTGGCCGCTGCGCCGATTTCGGCTTCAGCCGCCGGCTGTGCCGCGGCGGGATTGCTCGATTCGCTGAGGACTGCGACGGCGATGGACTGTCCGTCAGAATGATCGACGACCCCGATCTCATGGCGCAGGTGCAGCAGCGTTCCTGTCTTCGACGACCAGGTCATCGCGTCTGAAGCAAAGTCCGGTGCGAGTCTGTGTCGAATGATGTTGCCGGCCAGAAGACTTCGCAGCTTCGATGCGGCGACTCGGTCAATGCGGACGGGTCGCCAGATCTCCTGGAGGAGGTCGACCAATCCCGTTGCGGTGCCGATATTCGCCTGTGAGGCGTCGAGTTGCCATATCCGGTGACCGGCTTCCTGACTCGCCCCGGATCGAGCAATGTCGTAGACGAGGTGGGCGTCGGAGTCCGGAAGACTCTCCAATGGAGTCTCCACCAGTGCGCCGAGGTGGTGCCTGATGTGAATGCCGCTCAGTCCCATCCGCTCAAGATCGCCCTGAACCTGATTCGGAGCGAGCACATCGAGCAGAGCATCAGTGGCCGTGTTGTCGCTGAAGCTCACCGACAGCATCACGAGGTCCTCGAGGGCGATCTGCGCCGGGTGACGAAACCGACTCGTTCCGGTCGGCCCGTCCCCTCCATAGTGATCAGGTCGAATCGTGATCGGCTGAGCTCCGTCGAGAACTCCCTCACTGATGCGGTTGAGCACGGCGAAGGCGATCGGAACCTTCACCACGGAGGCCAGAGGCATCGCCTGATCGGCAGAGGTGGAGACTTCCCGACCGCTGTCCAAGTCACGGACCACAATTGTGGCACGCAGGCCCGCCGCGGCCAGGTGCGTATTGACGTCGTGGATGACGCGGGCATCGCCAGTCATTTCGAACCGCCACCCACAGGCGTCCCCGCAGGGACGTTTTCGCCGGGCGCCCCCGCAAGGACGTTTTCGCCACGCGTCCCGCGGGGACTCCTGCGAGGCAGTCGGCGATCTCATCGCTGAACTCGCTGAGCACGGCGGCATCGTCATTGGAGGTGGCAGCAAGCACATAGCCTCTTTTCAGTTCCGGCTCGATCAGCGGACTCCATTCGAGCCCCAACTCCTTGGCCTCGGCAGCACTGCACAGCAGCAGATCGCCTTCGCCGAGGACTCCGGCGACTGCCGCGGGGTCGGAGGAATCCATGACCACTTGGTGCGGCAGCAGTCCTGCCACCTCGGCGGCACGGCGGAGCCGACCACGGACATGCGACACGTCATCTTCGACCAGCAGCCTCAGTCGCTTCCCCGACAGTTCGGGACCAGCACCGGCAATCCTCGACCTGGCTCGGCGCAGCGCGGCCAGACGCACGGGCCCGGCCAATGCCATTCGGTGCGCACACCCCAGCTCTACGACCCAGGTACCGTCCGCCTCCGGCACCGCTTGCAGCGCTGCCCTGACCCTGCGTGACGACAGGTCGTCGAGGCGCCGCGCTGGCGGTGCGGGATGGATATCGATGCTGAAGCCACCGGACTTCGCCGAGGCGGTGAGAACGGCCAGATCCCTCGTCGTGCATGAGCGTGGAACCGCCAGAGACACCGGCCGAAGTCGGGCCCGGTCGGCATCAAGCAGCATCGTATCGGCGAGGTCCACCAATCGCTTCGCCGAGGCGAGCATGTCCTGTCCGAGCGGGGTCAGGCTCACGCCGCGACCCGAGCGATCGAAGAGTCGTGCTCCGAACCGTTTCTCCAGCCCAGCGATCCGCCTGCTCGCCACCGGCTGCGGAACTCCGCTCGCTGCTGCACCGAGCGTCATACTGCCCAACTCGCTCACGGCGGTGAACGTTCGACATGCTTCAATCAGGTCCATCGTCACCATGATATGCATCTTTGATATGCAAATGCTCGAAACTGTCTTCGACCACATCACTTAAGCAGGGAACAGTAGTTCTTGCCGGAATCGCCACCAGCGCCGGATGCAGACTCAGCACTTCTCAAAGGGAGCATTGATAATGACACGAACTTCACGAATAGCTGGCGCAGCAGCACTGTCGTTGATCGCTCTGACGGCGTGCTCGCCTGCAGAGGGCGCCGCCACCTCAGATTCCGCAGCAGACTCCGCCTCTGCCGGCTCGACTTCCCAGGCTTCTCCGACGGCGGCTATTGCCCAGGCGGAGGTCGATTCCGCGATAGCCGACATTGAGAAGAAGTACGACGCCAGGGTCGGCGTCCACGCGATGGACACCAGCGACGGGTCCACCATCGAGCATCGTTCGAAGGAGCGATTCGGCTTCGCGTCGACGATCAAGTCCTTCGCGGTGGCCGAGCTCTTGGCCAGGACGACACCAGCAGAACTCGACGAGCACGTGACGTGGACGAAGGAGGATGTCGAAAAGGCCGGGTATGCGCCCGTGACGGAGAAGCACCTCGGCGACGGTCTGCCTCTGGAAAAGGTGGCCGAGGCCGCCATCAGGGTCAGCGACAATGCTGCGGCAAACATCGTCTTCGACCATATCGATGGGCCCAAAGGATTGGACTCCGCGCTGGAGGATCTGGGTGATTCGACCACCGAGGTGATCGACCGCGAACCGGATCTCAACACCATCGACCCCGGCAGCGCCGACAACACCACGACTCCTGCGGCGTTCTCCAACGACCTCGCCGCACTCCTCGAGCCCGAGCATCTGTCCGATGAGGACCGCACCGTCCTCATCGACTGGATGAGTGACAACGAGACCGGTGACCCACTCATCCGAGCGGGTGCACCGGCAGGGTGGAAGGTCGCCGACAAGTCCGGGCATGCCGATGCGCTGCGCAATGACGTCGCCGTCGTGTTCCCGCCGAAGAGGGACCCGATCGTCATCGCGATCATGACGGAGAACAACGACCCGAACACCGAATCCGATGCTGCGCTGATCGAAGACATCGCGCATGCAGTGCTCGGAGCCTTCGAGTGACGCGCACAGCAGATCTCGGCGCTGACCAGCAGGAACGGTAAAGTGGCCGGCATGACCGAATCTCTGACCTTTGCCGATTCCATCCTCATCGAAGCCGACCCGGCCACCGTCTACAAGACCGTTTCAGACGTGACCCGAACCGGTGAATGGTCACCGATCTGCAAAGAGTGCTGGTGGGACGAGGGCGACGGCCCCCGGGTGGGAGCATGGTTCACCGGGCGCAACGTCACCCCGGATCGCGAGTGGCAGACGCGAAGCCAGGTCGTCGTCGCCGATGAAGGGCGTGCCTTCAGGTGGAGCGTGGGACCGGGTCGAGTGCACTGGACCTACAGTGTGGAGGAAGCGGAAGGCGGCACACTGCTCACCGAATCGTGGGATTTCCTGCCAGAGGGTCAGGCCTTCTTCGACGAGAAGTACGGGGACCAAGCCGCCGAGCAGGTCGCCGAACGAACCGCGGCTGCCCGGGCCGGCATCCCTGAAACCCTCGCTGCCATCAAGAAGGTCATCGAAGGGGCATGAAGCCTCTGAGTACTCCGTGCTGACTTGAGGACTCAGTGTTGGCCTGACCAGTGGGGGCTGTACATGAGTCCGAGTACGTTGCCGAACGGATCGATCACCGAGGCGGTGACGAATTCGGGTCCGCGTGGTGTGACCGGCATGTGGGTGGTCGCACCATGTGCCAGCAGCTTCGCCAAAGCGGCTTCGACATCGTCGACGTACCAGTATGTGATCGAGCTGCTTCCAGCCGTTGTCCCTTCTGGCGCATACGCGCGGTTCATGATCCCCAGCTCGTCTTCGTCTGCCCCGATGCGAAACTCAATGTAGGCGGCGGGTCCTTCCTCCGGCTGCCGAAAATACGGTGCGATCCCGAGCAGGTCCGAGTACCACTCGGCTGCCTTGTCGACGTCCTCTGCGGTGAGGACCATGGTCGTCATTCCCTTGAGTGTGCTCATCGTTCTGCTCCTTCGTGAGTTGCGCCTGGCGCTGTGTGATGATTTCGTCGGCCGCGGTCTGTTTCTCGCTGCCGCCGTCGTGCAATTACCACTCTCACAGCCAAAGTGATCACCAAGTGAGCACTTTTGGTGAAATACTCTTCCTATGCGCGCAGACAGGCTTCTCGCCCTCGCCCTATTCCTCCAATCACGGGGGAAGGTGACCGCTGCCCAAGTTGCAGCGGAGCTCGAGGTCTCACTTGCCACAGCACGTCGTGACCTCGAAGCGCTGTCATCTGCCGGAGTTCCTGTCTATGTGCAGCCAGGCCGTGGAGGCGGTTGGCAGCTCATCGGCGGGGCGAGGACGAATCTCACGGGCCTGTCGAGCAACGAAGCCAGCGCCCTGTTCTGGATGCTCGGCACTGCTGGTCTGTCAGATCCAGCCACCCGGGTCGCGACCCGCAAGCTAATCCGAGCACTCCCGGAATCACTCCGTGAAGAAGCGGAGACGCTGGCGACGGCAATCCACTACGACCACACCACCTGGGGCGAGGCTCACAAGGGTGATGACGCAAGCCAGGCCGGCGACGCGTCCACGACCAATGTCGACCATCTCAGCACGCTGCGATCGGCCCTCATCGCTCACGAAGATATCCGCATGAACTACGTTCGCGGCAACGGGGAGCAAGGGACGAAAACTGTGCGGCCTTTGGGGCTCGTGGCTAAAGCCGGGACGTGGTACCTCGTCGCCCGGCCCGCAACGGGTCCCGATGAGCCACGGACCTATCGGGTCGACCGCATCGTCGACATCAACAGCAGCGTCGAAACCAGCAGCAGCGGTGCCTCCACCTCCGAGGAATTCGATCTCATCGACTATTGGACGAAGCACGTGAAACAGGTGGAGGCGCTGCGATCGTCAGTCACGGCGACCGTCGGTGCTCCGAAGTGGGCGCTTCCGATCCTCACGAACCACTTCGGCAGCTACCTCTCCGTGATCTCCAGTGAAGGAGAGTTCACCATCGCCGGGGTGCGGGCGAATCTCGTCATCGCCCTGGCCGAGCAGTTGGCCGGGTGGGGTCGGCAGATCGAAGTCCTCGAACCACCTGAGCTGCGCCGAGAGCTCGCCCGCATCGGAGCCGAACTCTCATCTCTGTACTCCGACGGTTGAGCAGCTGCTGCGACGGTCGAGCAGAGAAGCCGTGGTGATGATGCCACAGTGATGGCAGGATGCGGAGTAGGAATTCAATCGCCTGACGCGTCCAGGAGGAACAGCATGGCATCGACAATCGGAATCATCGGAGTCGGAGAGATCGCCTCGGCGATTGTCGAAGGAGCATGTGCCGGCGACGATCGCCCCGATTTCTTCCTCTCCCCGCGCAATGCCGAACGTTCAGCCAAGTTGGCAAGTGACTTCGATCGGGTCGAGGTCTGTGAGAGCAATCAAGACGTCATCGATCGCAGTGAGCACGTCATCCTGGCCGTGCTTCCTCAGCAGACCGAGGCCGTCCTCGCCGAACTCGACATTCCCGCTGATCGCACGGTCGTCAGCGCGATCGCAGGAGTCTCGGTCGAGTCGCTGTCCCCGCTGTTGCCGCAGAACCCGACAATCGTCCGGGTCATCCCGCTTCCACCCGTTCGGGAGCGCCAGGGCGTGACTGCGGTCTACCCAGCGCATCCCGAAGTGGAGGAGTTCTTCAACGGCCTCGGCGGGACCGTCGTCGCGGACACGGAAAAGCTCTTCAGCACACTGTCGGCCACGACCGCGACGATGTCGGCCTACTATGCCTACCTCCAAACGATCGCCGATTGGCTCGTGGGCCAGGGGTGGGACCGGGCTGACGCCGATCGCATCGTCCGCGGCCAGTTTGCGGGCCTGGGCAACAAGCTCGCCGCAACTGACTCCTCGTTCGCCGACCTCGTCACCGGGCACGAAACCCCGGGCGGCCTCAATGAGATGCTCCATCACGAGTGGATGAACGAGGACAACAGCGCCGCACTGTCAGCCTCACTCGACCGCGTCTTCGCACGGGTGACCGGCACCGACTGACATTCGCTGACGCCCACGCGCCTGCGCGCCCAGGCGTCAGCTCGCAGCACCTCAGAACAGTCCTGTGATGTTCCCGTCCTCGGTGACATCGATCTTGAGCGCCGAAGGCTCCTTAGGCAGGCCGGGCATCGTCATGATGTCACCGGCGATGACGACTACGAAGCCCGCTCCGGCCGAGAGTCTCACGTCCTTGACCTCGATGATGTGATCCTTCGGAGCTCCCCGCAGAGTCGCGTCGGTGCTCAGCGAGTACTGGGTCTTGGCAATGCAGATCGGGGCATCGCCGTAGCCTTCATCGGTGAACTGCTTGAGCTTGCGCGTGACTTTGGACGGCAGATCGACATCGGCTGCACCGTAGATCCGCTGCGCGATCGTCCGGATCTTCTCCTCCAGCGGCCGGTCGAGTTCGTAGCTGTACTGTGTCTGGGGCGACCCCTCCGACGAGGTGCCTGCTGCCTCAACGACCGCCTCGGCGAGTGCCAGCGCACCCTTGCCACCGTCAGCCCAATGCGTGGACTCGACAGCCGAGATGCCCTTCGACCGCAGGTGCTCGATCGCGGCTGCCATCTCCTCGTCGGTGTCTGTGGGGAACCGGTTGAAGCATACGACCGGGGTGATCCCGTAGATGTTAAGCAAGTTGTTGCAGTGATGTTCGAGGTTGCTCATGCCACCGAGGACCGCCTGGGTGTTGGGCGTCTGCACGTCCTTGACCTCGATGCCGCCGTGGTATTTCAGTGCTCGCAGTGTGGCGACGACAACTACAGCCGAGGGCCAGATGCCCGCAGCACGGCACTTGATGTCGAGGAACTTCTCGGCACCCAGGTCGGCTCCGAAGCCGGCCTCGGTCACGGTCCAATCGCCCAGGGTCATGGCGGCCTTAGTCGCGAGCAGGCTGTTGCAGCCGTGTGCGATATTGGCGAAAGGTCCGCCATGGATGAACGCCGGTGAGTGCTCAAGACTCTGCACGAGGTTGGGTGCCAGCGCATTGCGCAGCAGCGCAGTCATCGCGCCGGCAGCACCGATGTCAGCGACCGTGATCGGGGTCCGTGAGCGGCTGTGGGCAAGCACGATCCGTCCCAGGCGTTCCTTGAGGTCAGTCAACGAGGTGGACAGGCAGAAGACCGCCATGACCTCGCTGGCGACGACGATGTCGAAAGCATCTTCACGGGGCACTCCCCCGTTGATGCCGCCGAGGCCGACGACGACTCCGCGCAGCTCCCGATCGTTGAGGTCGACGACGCGGCGGATGTGGACGCGCCTGACGTCGACGTCGAGTTCGTTGCCGTGATGGATGTGGTTGTCGAGCATGGTCACGGCGAGGTTGTTTGCCGCGGCGATGGCCGCGAAGTCACCGGTGAAGTGGAGGTTGATGTCCTCCATCGGCACGACCTGCGCGTATCCGCCGCCGGCCGCTCCGCCCTTCATCCCGAAGACCGGCCCCATGCTGGGCTCACGCAGGGCGAGAATGGCTTTGCCGACTTCCGGTTTCGATCGTGCGAGCTCGTTGAGTCCGTCGGCCAATCCGATGCTTGTCGTGGTCTTACCCTCGCCCGCAGGTGTCGGGCTCATGGCGGTGACGAGGATGAGCTTGCCGTCGGTGTTGGATTCGGCGGCCTTGTTGAGAACGTCGATGGGGACCTTGGCCTTGGTCCATCCGTAGGGGATGATGTCTTCCTGAGCCAAACCCAGTCCAGCGGCGACTTCGACGATGGGATCGAGCTCGGCGTTGAGCGCAATATCGAGATCTATGGTCATAATGCCATCATGCCGCTTCTGCCCTGGATTGTGACCACCAAACGCGAGTGAATTCGCATCATGTGCACTGAGTTCCGTCCACCGCAACATTGGCTAGCTGGTCATTTCGAGAGTCCTCCCCGCCGCTCACCCGCATACTCCGAGCACTCGGAACATCGGGTCACAAGGTCATGCCGGCACTGACGAACATGGGGCAGAGATCTTTCCGCCGAGGCGACCCATTCGTCGCACACTCCACTCGCCACCTCGTCGTGGCTCGGAAACCCGACTGACCTGCCTCTAAACTGGGGGCATGGAAAAATCCCCTCCCCGAACCGTCCCCCGCCAGTGAACAGGCTGTCTCGGGCGGTGCTGCGCCTGTTCGCCGCACCCCGACTCAACATCCGTGAGGACTACGAGAAGGTCCGTCGGATACAGCGTCGAGTCGCCGCGCTGCTGATGCCGCCGTATCGGACATCGCGCTGGCAACCCCTCCCCTGCGACGAACACCTGCATGTCCCTGTCCGGATCTTCCAGCCTAAAGTGAAGCGCCGCGAGGATGTCCTCGTCTTCTTCCACGGCGGCGGCTGGGTGACCGGTGACATCGACACGTACACTCCGGCGTGTGCCAGGATGGCGGACCTCACCGGCTGCGCCGTCGCGTCCGTCAACTACCGGCTCGCGCCGGAGCACCCGTTCCCGGCGGGTCTGGAGGACTGCTATGACGTCGCCCGGGTGCTGCTGGACGAACCGCATCGAGTGGGGGCCGCCGATGCCGGCCAGATCATCCTGGTCGGAGATTCTGCCGGAGGCAACTTCGCTGCTGTGATCTCATCGCTGCTGCGAGAACGCGGACATCTCCCACCGAATCGCCAGATCCTCATCTATCCGGTGACGCATTGGGACCATGATCCAGAGACCTCCCCGTTCGACTCGGTGCGCAGCCATGGCGGGGACTATCGACTCACCAACGCCGAAGTCGAAGACTACTTCGACCTCTACGTTCCCGACCGCCAGCAGCGCCGCGACCCTCATGTCGCTCCACTGCTGGCGCCCGACCTCTCCAGCCAACCGGCGACCCTGGTGATCACTGCCGAGTTGGACCTGCTGCGCGACGAGGGCGAGGCTTACGGGCGTGCTCTGGCCGATGCCGGGAACACGGCGCAGACATATCGGGTAGAGGGAGCGCTGCATGGCTTCATCTCGCTGCCCAGAATTTCCCAGTCCGTCCAAGACGCCTACGAGGTGATCAACGCATTCCTCGACGGTGACCCGGTCGAGGGCGAACGACGCAACCGGCGGGAACCGATATGACCCACCGGGACTGGGTGCGACTCGACAACGCCTCCAACATCTTCCTCGCTGCTCGCAGCGCTGCCGACCCCAAAGTCTTCCGACTCAGCGCCGAGACGGATCATGACGTGGACCCGCAGTTGCTGCAGGAGGCGCTCGACGAAACATATGACCGGTACCGCCTCTACCACGCGGTGCTGCAGAGCGGTCTGTTCTGGTACTACCTGCAGGACAGCGAACTGCGCCCGCTCGTCACCGCAGAGGAGCAGCACACGTGCGCCCCCATCTATCAGGCAGGTCGGCGCAATCTGCTGTTCCGCGTGATCCACCATCGCCGGCGGATCAGCCTCGAGGTCTTCCACGCGCTGACCGACGGCACCGGTGCGGCATGGTTCCTCTCGGACCTGGTGAATGCATACAGCAGGCGGCGGTTTTCAGACTCCGACAGGAAGCTGCCGCTCGAAGACACGAGCGAAGCCGACGAGGCACCACTCGAACCCGAGCATGCCCTGAGCATCGACAGCTTCGCGCACTACTTCCACCGCCGGCATCAGTCGCATGCTTCAGGGTCCGCTTTCAGTCGTGCAGCCGGTCCCGCCGCATTCACCGTCGATGACAGCGCACAGTCGTCTGCTGCGCACAGGAATATCAGCCGGCTGCGCCGTCCGGCGGAGAAGAAGGTCCATCATGTCCGAGGAATCCGCACTCCGGACAATCGCACGCGCGTAGTCGAGCTCACCATGCCCGCGAATGCGGTGCTCGGGCTTGCGCGAGCCGCAGATGTCTCGATGACCATGTACCTGACGGCGCTGTTCTTCGAGTCGATTCGCATCTCCTCGGGCGGTCTGGGAAAGGCCCGCACCCTGGCAGCCTCGGTGCCGGTGAACCTGCGCCAATTCTTTCCCTCGACGTCTGCACGGAACTTCTTCACCACCGTTCGCGTCGAACACACCTATGGTCAGGGGGAGGATGATCTCGGCTCGATCTGCAAACAGCTCGAGAGCCAATTCCTGCCCCAGGTGACCCAGGAGGCGTTGGAGAAGAAGCTGCGGTGGTTCATCCGGGTCGAGCGGATGCCGGGATTGCGGATCGTGCCGCGCCCGCTCAAGGATGTGATCCTTGGACTGGCCAACAGGCACAGCAATCGCGGTCTGAGCGTCGCCGTCTCGAACCTGGGTCGTCTGAGCCTGCCCGAGCCGGCTGAATCACATGTGGGCCGCGTCCTGTTCCACGTCTCCGCAGTCCGCCCTCAGTTCTGTGCGACGTCCCATGCAGGACTGCTCACCGTCAGCTTCACATCGCCGTTCGTCGAAACCGATCACATCAGGGAATTCGCTCGGATGCTCACTAGTGAAGGGATCGATGTGACGGTCGCTGCGGAACGAGTCACCGAGGATGAGATCGCGGAGGGGCTGTCGTGAGACGCTGCCCCAAGTGCTCGATCGCCATTGAAGGTGTGTGGACCCGATGTCCGCTGTGTGCTGCACCCGCAGAGGTGGACGCGGCGGGGGACGCAGCGCCGAGTCCGCTGCCGACGGTTCCCCTCACGTTCTCGAGGCGTCGACTGCTCAGGAGACTGTTCCTGACGTCGCTCTTCGTGATCGCGGTGTCCTTCGCTGCCCAGCTCGTGTTTGGCCACCGACCCGAAGGCTTCGGAGTGCTTCGCTCCGGTTGGCTGGGGGTGACCGCCATGTGGCTCGTCGTCCTCATGGCGGTGAGCAAACGACGCAATGTCGCCAAGGGCACCGTGTACCTCGTCGTCCTCATTGGCCTGGTCTGCGTGTACTGGGACTACCTCACCGGTTGGCGGGCGTGGTCGCTGACGTACGCGGTGCCGATCGTCTGTGCGTCATCCATTGCCGCCCTGCTGATCATGGTCAGGGCGATGCGCTTCGAAGCGACGGAGTACATAATCTACGGCGGATTGGCGGCAATCCTGGGTCTGGCACCCATCGGGTTCCTCACGTTCGGCTGGGTCACCTACCCCCTGCCGTCGGCTGTCTGCGGTGCTCTCAGCATCCTCGCTCTGGTGCTGCTGCAGCTTGCCCGGGGCCGGGAGGTCCGCCTCGAACTGGCCAAGCGACTGCATCTCTGAGAGCCGCACACACAGTCGAGAGCGGCCCTCGCCGAGGCAGCGATTTCAGTCCTTGGTCTGCTCCGGCAGCATCCCCGCGGCCTCGACCGCGCTGCGCACGATCTCGTCGAGGTCGAACTCGGCCTTCCAGCTCAACAGCGCACCGATGCGGGAGACATCGGCGACGAGTGCGGGTGGGTCGCCTGCGCGACGCTCGCCCATTTCGGGCACGATGTCACGTCCGGTCGCCTCGGCGATGGCGTCGATGACTTCCTTCACGGATGCTCCGGTTCCGGTGCCGACGTTGAACACCGTCTCCGAGGTGTTGCCGGACTTCATGTAGTCGAGCGCGGCGATGTGCGCCTCTGCCAGGTCCTTGACGTGGACGTAGTCGCGGATGCAGGTGCCGTCGGCGGTGTCGTAGTCGTCGCCGAAGATGATGGGGGCTTTGCCGTCGGCGATGCGTCCGAGGACGATCGGGATGAGGTTCATGACGGCGGTGTCGGCGAGCTCGGTCCAGCCGGCTCCGGCGACGTTGAAGTAGCGCAGCTTCACGGCGTTGAACTTCGCACCGCGCATCTTCGCCGAGGTGATCGCATTGTCGATCATCCATTCGCCGATGAGCTTCGTCTGGCCGTAGGGGTTGATCGGTCGGCAGTCGAGGTCCTCGGCGACCATCTCGACATCGGGCATGCCGTAGGTTGCGGCCGAGGAGGAGAAGACGAGGGATTCAATGCCGGTGCGTTCGGCCGCGGCGAGGACGTTCGTGAGTCCGCCGATGTTCTGGCGGTAGTACATGATGGGCTCTTCGACGGACTCCCCCACCTGCTTCTTCGCGGCGAAGTGGATGATCGAGTCCACCGAGTGCTCCTCGATCGCAGCGACGAGGCGGTCCTCGGCATCGGCGGCGGCAAGGTCGAGGCTGACGATCGGCAGACCGGTGACTCGGCTTTCGATGCCGGTGGAGAAATCGTCGACGACGAGGACCTCATCACCGCGTTCGGACAGCAGCCGTACTACGTGGGAGCCGATGTAGCCGGCCCCTCCGGTCACCAGAACACTCATGTGCCGATCTCACTTTCACTAGCTCTCTCACAGCGGTCGATACGCTGCGTCATACCCACATCAGAATACGTGACCATCCCGCTTCCCCGACATCAGGGCTTCCCAGACATCAAGACGCACTGAATGAGCAGTGTGGAAATGCCCGAAGTCAGCTTCCCCCTGTTCAACGCCGCCCATGACTGCGAGAGTGAGAACGTCGGCGAACCGCCCGACGCCTGCCCCGTGGAGGACGCCATGGACGAAAGCACGTGTTGCGATGCATCTGCTCCTCATCGCTGATCCCGGCCCTCCGAGTCGTCGGGTCGCGGCGATCAAAGACGAGTTCGAAGAGCTGCTGCGGCAGAGTTTCGCTGTCGACGTCCACGTCGACACCTGCACAGAGACGATCCGTGTGCAGGCAGATCATCAGTTGGAGATGTCGACCCTCGACTCGATCGTGGACAGGTACCCCAGCGCTGACCTCGTCATCATGTTCACCGACATTCCTCGGCACACCCAGGACAAACCGCTCATCGCCGAGGTGCTACCGGACCGCAAGGTTGCTGTGGTCTCGAATCCCACCCTCGGCGCATTGACTACCCGGCGTCGTCTGCTCAAGATCTTCATGAGCTGCACGAATCAGCTGCTGCCCGACGGCCACACGGCTCCGAAGCACAGCCTGCCCAGGTGGGGACAATGGTCGAGCCGGGCTGATTCCGGGCGCCGCACCCTGCATGCTCACACATTCACCGGTGGCACGCGCCTGGTGCTGGGCATGACCATGGCCAATGAACCGCTGCGCATGGCACGGAAGCTCTCGCGCGCTCTGGCCGCAGCCTCGGCGACGGGGGCGTTCGGCATCTTCTACAGTTCGATCTGGCAGATGTCACACCACCTGTCCACGGCGCGCCTGATCTCCATCGGACTCATCGCGATCGCAGTAATGGTCGGATGGCTGCTGACGGTCAACGGCCTCTGGGACAGACCGTCCAGGAAGCGACTGGTCCAGGTCGTCTTCTACTACAATCTGTCCACTGTCCTGACCCTCATCATCTGCGTAGGCGCCCTCTATATACTGCTGGTCGCGGGCATTCTGGTGGGCAGCCTCATCGTCATCGACCCGGACTTCATGGCCCAGACCATCCA
This sequence comes from Brevibacterium sp. BDJS002, assembly GCF_028201555.1. Taxonomy (NCBI): domain Bacteria; kingdom Bacillati; phylum Actinomycetota; class Actinomycetes; order Micrococcales; family Brevibacteriaceae; genus Brevibacterium; species Brevibacterium sp. BDJS002. Next base: position 3,274,290 of record NZ_CP116392.1, read on the forward strand.
CCGGCCGGAGGCGAAGTTCACCAACTACCTCGACATCGCCTGGCTCAGCGCCGCGATGGGCGTCGTCGCCGGTGCGCTGGGCTCAACCTTCGACAGCGATGTTGATGTGAAGAACATAACCCATGCTCAACGCCTGCGCTCCCGCGTCTATGTCGCAGGGAACAGTTGACCGATCGGCAATAGCGCTCCAGTTCGCCGACACCCAAGCAAAAGTTCCGCACTCAACGATGCCCGCCAGTACCGCCTGCGAGCGAAGCATGTTGAGTGCGGAATCTAGCCGACTTTGGTCAGCCAGCTGCGGCTAGTCGGCCGTAATCAGTCGGCCAGGGCTGTGGCTGCGTCGTAGCGCAGGATCGCTGCTATTCCGTCAGCGACGTCAGCGTCAACGAGTCCGAAGCCAGCGGAGGAGAGCACAGCGTCAGCCAGGATCGCTCCTTCGCCTTCGGAACCAACATCGTAGTTGAGGAGCACGGTCGCTACGGCCCCGCGCCCAACCGCTTGAGAGACCTTTTCCTGTCCTTCTACTGCAAGGTCGTGCGCCTTGCTGTAGGACAGGTTCTCCGAGTCTTCGGTCTGTTTAGCCTGAACCCGATCAGAGGCAAGCGATTTCAAGGCGTCGTAGAGGGCATCTTCTGCAGCGTCATCATCTGTGCCTCCCTGATCGGTCTCTTCGAGGAGTTCGGTGACTCGGGTCGACAGTTCGGCCTTCACCGCGGTCCGACCTTGAACTTCGCCGGCCACGACGACGAGGTCCGGTTCACGGGCACGAACAATCTGGTCGACCTGGTCAGCGACTGCGCGAGCATTGTCTTTGACGATCTCATCGGCCCGACGTCGGATCTGGTTGTGCGAGAGCGCGCCCTGACGTGGTGCGTGAATGTCCTCATCGTTGTCACCGCTGACGACTGACTCATCCTGCTGCGTCGCCTCGTGCTGTGGGGATACCCGCAGCTCGCGGATGGTCGCACCCTCCTGATTGGCGATGACGAGGACCATATCGACCAGGCGACATCCTTCACGGACATAGGCTCCCAGTTCAGGGACCTGTCCGTAATGTGCGGTGTCACCGGTGCCGAGTGCGGCATCCCAGTGCTCGTCGAGGACGACTCCGGCCGCGTTGGCGACGACGATCCGCCCGTCGGTCTGAACTTCGGTGATGTCTTCGACGATCAATGTGTCGTCGAGGTTCTTGAGGATTTCGTCTGCCGCGCCGGCGCTCGCGAGGTTCTCACGGAGCTCGTCCCACCTCAGCCGCACCTGCTTCTCGGCATCGGCCGCAGGAGAACGCCCTTCCAGATACACGGTGGCGAAGGGACCCTGGTTGTCATATACAGTGCGTAGATTTTCGAAGTTCATCATCAGCTCCGTTCATATTCGATGCCAGATATGTGGCCTCGACCCCAGACTTGCACCTATCGCCAGTGGTTGTAAACAGCCTGCGCTGACGGGAAACAACGCACACCGGGTGGAACGATGTGGTGTTCACCTGTTCAGGTGAGAGCGGCAGTGTCGATGAGATGTTCGGCAATCGCCAGCGCCGAGGTGGCCCCGGGCGAGGGCGCATTCCTGACGAACATCGTGGCTCCCGCACGATCAATGACGAAGTCATCGACCAGGGTCCCGTTGCGGTTCATTGCCTGGGCCCGGATTCCACGGGTTGCTCGGCGCCCGCCTGCCCCGTCGAGGGCGGGAACGTATCGGGCGGCCTCAGCGACGAACTTCTCGATCGAGAGGACACCGCCGATTTCACGGGCGGCGGTGGCCATGTTGCCGGCGGCGAATCTCCAGAATCCCGGATCTGTTGCCACTGCCAGGGAATCGGGGACGTTGAGGCCAAGCCCCTTGTACCCTTCCCGGGAGAAGGAGAGGAACGCGTTGGGTCCGATCATCAGGCCGCCGTCGATGCGGCGGGTCACGTGGACGCCGAGGAACGGGTATTTCGGGTCGGGTACCGGGTAGATCAGGCCGTTGACGGTGTCATTGAAACGCGGTTCGAGGATGAAGTACTGCCCGAAGAACGGCACGACGCTGGGGTTCTTGTCCTCGCCTGAGCGCGCCGCGAGTCGGTCGGCCTGCAGGCCGGCACAGGTGATGACCTGGTCGTACTCCTGCGAGTCGACACTCGAATGAACAATCGCCGTGCTGCCGTTGCTCCCGTTGCGCTGGCCGATTCGCTTCACTTCTGTGGAGAAGCGAACTCGACCACCGCTACGGCGGAAGTCGGCGACGAGAGCTTCGGTCAGGCCGCGATAGTCGATAATTCCAGTGTGCGGTGAGTGCAGCGCGGCTATGCCCTCGGCATTCGGCTCCGCCTCAAGCAGTCCGTCGCGGTCGAGAAGTTCAACATCGGGGACGCCATTCGCTCGGGCACGAGCATGGATTCCATCCAGGCGTTCCACCTCGACGTCGTTCGTCGCAACAACGACCTTTCCGCACTCTTCGAATGCGACATCGTGTTCGCGTGCGAAGTCGAGCAGCAGCGAGACACCTCGCCTGCAGAGCAGAGCCTTGAGACTGCCGGGCTCATAGTAGAGGCCTGCATGAACAACGCCGGAATTGTGGCCAGTCTGATGTGCAGCCGGGTGGTCTTCCTTTTCGTAGAGCGTGACGTCTGCGCCGTCATACTTCTGGACCAGACCCCTCGCGACAGCCGCACCGATGATGCCCGCGCCGATCACAGCGAAACGTCTCTTCACACCCACACTTCAACCCCTTCGTCTGCTGTCGCGGATGCTTTGACCTTATTGCCGTCCCACCCACCGCGCAATCAGTCTGCTGGCAGGCTTTGCTCAGCCTCTCACCTGCCGGCTTGGTCTCGAATCAGCCGCAGTTCATGCACCTGGTCGCGGTTAGGTCTCATTTCTAACTAAGTTGTCATGAATTCGATTACTTCTGCGCAACTTTCGTAGTTACCACAGAATGACTAGGTTGGCGCGGTCGAGTGGGAAATTTTACGCCGCACACGGGCGACCATTTGCCTCTGGACCTACCTCCCGAAGAGACTTCGCGCGGCTTTTGACTTGCGACTATCTCTATATCTGCAGATGAGAAGTCGATTTCAGACAGAGTCACGACCGTCCAGCCACACAGCCCCGTAGCCGCGGTTCAGAATCCTGACACCGAAAATTCACGGACCAGACGATTCCAACTTCACGGTAAGTATAACGACATCGTAACTTTGTCCGTGATTTCGTGATTACTTTTTGGTTACTACGTAGGGTTGTGAGGGATCTGCCAGGAGACTGCCTGTTTCCGCCCAGCGGATGTTCACGATTCAAACGATGTGGAGAACCATGAAGATGCTCCGAGGCCGGCAATCGACCGGCCGTAAAATTGCTGTCGGAGGCGTTGCAGCCGCCACAGCGCTAGGGCTCACCCTGATGACAACGTCACCGGGTTCAGCCGACGAACAGAACCCGAATGAAGATGCTGAGGCCCTTGGCCAGCTGATTGAGTCTGATCTCTTCAGCGCAGAGCTCCTCGACGCAGCTTCTGCATACAGCAGCTTCCCCACAAGTAGAGATGCGGACAGCACACCGCTGAACGTAGATGCTCTCGGCGCACTGGATATCGGCCTTGGGGACGGAGTTTCGCTCCCCCTGATCAGTGACGCAGACGGCAGCGGTCTCCTTGACCTCGGAAATGTCGGCGCGCTCAACTCCTATGGCCATGCTCCTGCTTACAACGATGCGCTGGCCAGCGCCGGCGCTGTCGGCGAAGACGGAGCAATCAATGTCGATGACATCAACAACGGCACCGCCGGTAATGCCAACGTCAACCTCACGTCTCTACTCGACCAGCTCGGTCTGAGCGGAGTCACCGACCAGGTTGTCGATGACCTCACCCTTGAGCTCGGAGCGATCGCTTCGACAGCAGACAGCAATGGTGAAGCAGACAACTCCGATTATGTCGTCGCCGACGGCATTCTGACGGTCTCCAGCCCGGCAGTCGGCAACATTTCCGGTGCACTCGATGAACTCGTCGCGGGCGCTGGTACCACGCTCGATGACGTCATCGGCGACGAAGGCCTCGTCACCGAGCTGGCTAAGGTCGGCGTCAACCTCGATGTGGGAATCGCGTCCGTAGACATCGGCGGAGAAGGCACTCAGGTGTCCGTCGAGGTACGCGATGCCCTCGACAGCGTGGTTGAAAATGTCATCAATGAAGAGCTCAAGGACGCAGCAGGCATCGCTTCGATCGACCTCGAGTCAGGTGACATCAAGATCGATCTCGCGAAGATCCTCAAGGGTGCGGACGCTGAGGACCTCAACGGTCTCGATCCGAACACCCAGGTTCTGACCTCGGATACCATCTCGGCGATCACGACTGCTGTCGCAGACGCACTCGGAGCTCTCACAGGCAAGGTCACCGAGACACTGACCGATGCGCTCAACGAGGTTCACCTCGTGATCGAGCTGCCTGCGAATATTTCAGCCTTGGGCATTCCCGCCGTTGACGGTAAAGTCACAGTAGATGCGACTCTCGGTCAGCTCGCTGGCACAGACGATTCCGACCCTGTCGTAGACACAGATCTGTCTCTCTTGGGCGTTCCGGTCGGCACAGTGCTGAATGCGATCACCCAGCCTGTCATCACCGCGGTGCTCGCAATCACCGAGCCCCTCATCGGCGGAATCCTCACAGCAACCGTTGACGAACTGTCGACCGGTGTCACTTCAATCGTCGATCCCGTCCTCGATGGCCTCGACCCCGTGTTCGGTGCGCTTAACCAGGTTGTCGATCTCACGATCAACGAGCAGCCGACGTTGAAGGATGAGGAAAGCCAAGTCACTGGAAATGGTTCCAATGGCGCTGGTTTCACTGTCAGTGCGGTGAGCCTTGAGCTCCTCCCATCGACTGATGCCATCGACATCAACCTGGCTTCTTCGTCAGTTCGCGCGATCCCTGAGGCTCAGGCGCCGGACCCAGATGCGAACACGAACGCGGCAGCTTCGGCTGCAGCCTCGGCCACCGCTGATGACGACTCAAACGGTTCCGCTGAAGTAGCAGCTCAGGCTGCGGCAATGGATAACGCTGACACCACAGCCTCAGCGGCTGCAGATGTCGACGCAACCTCCGCTGCAGAGTCTGCGGCAAACGAAGACGCTTCATCGGAAACGTCTGCTGACGCCACCACGGACCCCAATGCCGCGGCGACAACCGCAGCAGAGGCAGCGGCACAGGCAGACGCCAGCGACAACACGAACGCGGAATCCTCCGCTGCCGCTGACTCCGATTCAGGCTCTGCCGCTGAGGCCGCATCGACTGCTGATTCCTCTTCGGAGGCTTCGGTCGAGGCCGCAGCAACTGCCGATGCAACTGCTGACCCTGACGCCGCAGCCGCGGCAGACGCCGATCCAGAGGCAGACGTGAACACCAACGCTGCAGCTTCGGCAGCAGCCTCGGCAGACGCTGATGACGATTCCAATGCATCTGCTGAAGTTGCAGCTCAGGCTGCGGCCCAGGCCGATGCCAGCACTGACGAAACTGCAGCCGCAGATGTCAGCGCAGAAGCAGCAGCTGAATCAGCAGCCACCGAGGACGCGTCTTCCGAGACCTCCGCTGATGCAACCACCGAGACGAATGCCTCGGCCACCGCAGCAGCAGAGGCAGCGTCGAACGCGGACAACACTGACGCGGCCAACGCAGACACCAACGCTGCAGCTGATGCCGATCCGGCAGCGGCAGCCAGCGTTGCTTCGAACGCAGATTCCTCGTCGGAGGCCTCGGCATCAGCCGCGGCAACTGCCGATGACTCTGCAGCTGCAGACGCAGACAACGAGTCCGGTGCCAACGAAAACGCCTCGGCCTCGGCATCTGCTTCGACCACCGCTGATGCAACGGCAGACGCAGATCCGTCAGCCCAGGCAGCAGCACAGGCCGCCGCTACCGCTGACGCCGACACCACAGCGTCCGCAGCAGCAGATACAAGCGCTGAAGCAGCTGCCGAGTCCGCAGCCAACGAAGAAGCCTCTTCGCAGGCCTCGACTGACGCAACGACCGAGACGAATGCATCGGCTCAGACCGCAGCCCAAGCCTCGGCGACTGCTGATGACAATGATGCGGCCAACGCCGATACAACCGCAGCCGCTGACGCCGATCCGGCAGCAGCAGCTTCGGCGGCATCGAACGCTGATTCCTCAGCTGAGGCATCTGCGGAAGCTGCAGCAGCATCTGACGCTAGCGCCAGCGCCGATCCGGACAGCGCAGCCTCGGCTGATGCTGACCCAGAGGCATCCGCTTCAGCCGACGCTGACCCAGAGGGCTCGGCAACCGCTGCGGCTGACGCTGCAGAGGCCGAAGCAGAAGCAACCGCTTCTGCGGACGCTGATGGTGCAGAGGCCAGCGCTTCGTCGGATGACGATGCAGATCAGGCAGCTGCTTCTGCAGATTCGGATCAGGCAGCATCGGCTAACGCCGGAGCTTCCTCGGACTCCGAGTCCTCGGCCAGCTCCTCAAGCCAGTCGAACGCTTCCGCAGGTTCGAACGCCTCGGCGAGTGCCGGAGCCAGCACCAATGCCTCGGGCAGCAGCGACGGTGGAGACCTCCCACGGACAGGTGCCGACGGCGCTCTGACCATGGCCGGCTTCGCAGCCCTGCTCATCGCAGGCGGTGCAGCCGTGGTCTTCGGAACACGTCGCTACCGCGCCTCGGCAGGTAAGCACTGATACATAGGAGACTCAGCCACTGAGCTGAGCGCCTGCAGCGGCGGGGTCGGAGCGAAAGCTCCGGCCCCGCCGCCGTCTATTCATCGCGCAAAAACCCGAACCCTAGCTTTACCGCCTGGTAATTTACGACACGCACTCGTGACAATTTCGTCATATTACGCTCCGTGACTCAGCGCACTGCGGCCAGACTTTAGTTCGAACAAAAGTATCGACGTTTCAATACCTGAGACACAAGGATGTCTGCCGGTGAAGAGCGGCGTGGGCGCGACCCCGCATTCTCAAGGCTAGGCCCCTCCTACACCAAAACCTCTCCCGAAGACACCCTCCAGAGGCATTCACCAAAGGTTCACGTCACCACTCACCACCTGCACACACGATCACGCCGTTACATTTTCGTTATCTTTCACATTACTTTCGCATTATTCTCCAATGACCTTGTAGGGTGATTTTCGTTCGGCCGAAAAGCACATGGCACCTTGTACGCAAACAACGTCGGTCGATCCTCACAAATGGAAGTGGAGAAGTATGAAGAAGCTCCGTAACGGGCAGCCGCCCGTGCGTAAGATCGCCGTCGGTAGCGCAGCCGCAGTCACCGCTCTGGGACTGACCGTCATGGTCACCTCGCCCAGCGCAGCCGCCATCGAGCAGGACCCCAATGAAGAGGCCGAAGCACTTGGCCAGCTGGTCCAGTCGGAACTCCTCGACGATCAGCTCGTCGATGCCGCTGGCGCGTACAGCAGCTTCCCCAGCAATCCGGAGGAAGCGAAGACTCCCCTCAATGCAGAAGCACTGAGCGCCCTCGACCTGGATCTGGGCAATGGCGTCTCACTGCCCGTCATCAGCGAGCCCGGCGGCGAAGGCCTCCTCAAGCTCGGCGAGGCCGGAGCACTCAACGCATATGGCAATGCACCATCCGCGGACAGCGCCAAGGCCAGTGCCGGTGCAGTCGGCAAGGACGGCGCCCTCAACGTCGATGACATCAACAACGGCGACTACGGCAATGCCGAAGTCGACCTCACGCAGGTTCTGGGACAGGCCGGTCTCGATGGAGTCACCGACAACATCGTCGACGAGCTCTCGCTCTCCCTGGGCGCAGTCGCATCCACGGCAGAGGCAAACGGCTCGGAAAACCCATCCTCTGAGTATGTCGTGGCCGATGGCGTCATGACCGTCTCCAGCCCCGCAGTCGGTGGACTCTCCGACGAGCTCAACAAGGTTGTCGACGGAGCCGGCGGCACTCTCGAAGATGTCATCGCCGAGGAAGGCCTCGCCGACGAACTGGCCAAGGCCGGCATCGACATCAACACCGGTCTCGCCAACCTCAAGCTCGGCGGCGAAGGCACCACCGTCAGCGTCGAGACTCAGGACGCCCTCAACAGCGTCGTCGAGAACCTCGTCAACGAGAAACTCGCAGACAAAGCAGGAATCGTCTCGATCGATCTCAAGAACGGTGACATCAAGATCGACCTGGCCAAGGTCGTCAATGGTGAGAACGGTGAGGACCTCAACGGCCTCGACCCCAACACTCAGGTGCTGACCTCCGAGACCATCGGAAAGATCACCGACGCGGTTGCCGAAGCTCTCGGCACGCTGAGCGGCAAGTTAAATGAGACCCTCAAGGATGGCCTCAACGACGCCCACGCCAAGATCTCCCTGCCCGCTGAGGGTTCGGTCGCCGGCATCCCAGCTGACGGCAAGATCGACATCGACGCGACACTCGGCCAGCTCGCCGGCACCGGCGAAGGCGATCCGAAGGTCACGACCGACCTCAACGTCGCCGGAATCGACCTCGGCGACCTGATCAACTCGATCACCGGTCCCCTGCTCGAAGGACTCCTGGGAGTCACCGAACCGATCATCGGCGGAATCCTGAACTCCACCGCTGATCAGGTCACCGGTGGAGTCACCGATGCCGTGGACCCGATCCTCTCCGGCCTCGACCCTGTCTTCGAGGGACTCAACAAGGTCGTCGACCTGACGATCAACGAGCAGCCCACGAAGCGCGATCCTGCCGAAGACAGCAACGTCAAGGGCACCGAGGACGCTGGCTTCACCGTCAACGCAGTGAGCCTCGAACTGCTGCCGAACGTGGCTGCACCCAACCAGGCTCAGGCCGCTGATGCCGTTGCCGACATCAACCTGGCTTCCTCCTCGGTCCGTGCGACCGCAGCCGATGAAGCTCCGGGCGATGACGCAAACGCTGATGACACCGCTTCCGCTGATGCGGATGACTCGGCCTCCGCAGACGCTGACGATTCTGCAGCAGCAACTGCTGATGCCGATGACTCAGCAACCGCTGACGCAGACGACTCGGCTGCTGCCACCGCAGATGCTGATGACGCAGCCGCTGCCAACGCTGACGTGAACGCATCGGCTGACGCAGATGACTCGGCTTCGGCAACCAACGATGCCAACGCCTCGGCGACTGCTGATGCAGACGATTCGGCTGCCACCACCGCAGAAGCGAACGCTTCGGCAAACGCTGACGACTCCGCAGCTGCCACCGATGACGCCAACGCCGCCGCTGACAACAACGACGAGGCAAACGCCTCGGCGAGCTCAGCTGACGACGCAAACGCCAGCAACGATGCCAGCGCATCGGCTGCTGCTGACGGTGGCGACCTGCCCCGCACCGGTGCCAACGGCACCTTGGCTCTGGGTGGGCTCGCTGCTCTCCTCGTCGCCGGCGGTGGAATCGCAATCTACCTGACGCGCCGCAACCGCTCAGGTCTCTGAGACTGAGTCTCGTGACCGTGTGAACGGTTGATACCACGCAGAAGGCGGGGTCGGAGTGAGAACTCCGGCCCCGCCTTTCGTCTGCCCGAAAACCTTATAAGCCGCGTCCGGCCTCCCACGGCTCTTCCGAGGAACCGGTGATCAACGCGTTGACGGACATGGCCTGCGCATCAGTGAAGGAGGCGATGTAGTCCACCACCGCTCGAGCCTGGCCCAACCTGACGATGGCGCTGGCGCCCTCCTCGCCGAGGCTGGACGGATCCCTGTCGTAGAGCTCCTGGTACTCCTGTGTGGCGGCCTCAACCGAATCGAGGAGACGCCTGGGAATCGTGGTCGCCTCGTCGGGATCGCGCAGCCATTCGTGGAAGCCCTCCACCAGGGAGGCGATGATCCGAGTCTGCCCCCGCTGATACACCGCAAGATCAGAGCGTTCGAGCACGAACCTCGAGTGGACGAACTTCAGCACCACCACGTCATGCCAGGCGGTGTCGGACAGACGCACATGACCGCTGCGGATATGCGGCTGCGCATCGACGACGATGGAGGCTTTGAGCCGATCGATCCACCGCCTCGTGAACGCGGTGACGGCACGGTCGGCTTCCAGTCCCCCGTCATAGGGCACCGCCAGCAGACCTTCGACAAGATCCCGGTTGACCCGCTGCACCGACTGCCGGAACGCATCTTCATCGGCGATCCACGGGTCCTTCTCCTGAATGTGGCGCCACATCGACTCGAGCGCATGGCCGGGCCGGCGCCGGTCCAACTCCGTGTCATGCAGCTGTGCCAGTTCACGGCAGTCGCCCAGCCACCGGCCCAACTCGGCAGAGACGCTGGTGTACTGCAGAATGTTCGACCGGTAGAAATCGTCGAGGTCGTGCACCGCATAGGCGATGTCATCGGCGACGTCCATCACCGCGCACTCCAAAGTCTGCTGGTATTGCCCCATCCGCGGGAACACCGACAGCGCATCGTGCATCTCGGCCGTCTCGGTGGCGTAGGCAGAGAACTTCATCGCCCCCTGCGCCACCTCGTCACCGACTCCCCTGGGCATCTCGGCCGAGCTCAGCCGCTGATGCTGCGTCCAATCGCTGCGCGCCCACGGGTACTTCAGCACCGCGGCCTTGACCGCCCGGGTGAGATTGAGCCCGCGCGCCGTGGCGTCACAGCTGTCGAGAGCCGTGAGGATGCGGAAGGTCTGGGCATTGCCCTCGAATCCATCAGGCAGACGCAGCACCGACCGTGAGACGCGATCGAGTTCCTTCTCGCCGAGGTGGCCGAACGGAGGGTGGCCCATATCGTGGGCTGCGGCGGCAGCCTGAACCACCACCGGATCGCATCCGCCGAGCTCGGACAGCAGCGTGCGGGTGCGCTCATCGGAGTTATTCAAGGTGATGGCGATCGACCGGGCCACGGCAGAGACCTTGAGCGAGTGCGTCAACCGGTTGTGGATGACGGTGCCCGAGCCTGCCTGCGGGATGACCTGGGTGACGGCGGCCAGTCGCGAGAAGAAGGGAGAGAAACGGATCCGTTCGATATCGACACGGAACTCGTCCTCGCCAGGTTGACCCGCCTCGGCGACGTCGCGCTCGCGTCCACCCTCAGTGTGAAGTTTCAGTCTCTCCGTCATGATGGCCCCAGCCTACAGAATCGCCGCCCCGGTCGGGAGGGACAAGGTGGCGTTGGTTAACATGAGGTGTTCTGCCTACTCAGGCGCCCACTCACCCTCAGGAGCCCCATCCTCATGGCCACACCGAAAAAAGACGTCGACGCGTGGGCGGCGACTCTCGCCCAGGGACAGTCCGTGCCCTTCCTCTTCTCCCGCGGCAAGTCCATCGGGCTCATCATCGCCTGTGTGATCTTCATCCTCGTCGGCCTTGCGATGGCGTTCGGCGGCTCCATTCTGTGGATGATCCTCGGCTGGGTCGCGGTCGCCTTCTTCCTCCTCGGCCTCATCGTCATGGTCCGCAGGCTCTTCGCCCGCACTCCTGGGCTGACGGTCTCCCCCGAAGGCATCACAATGAAGACCGCCAAGGCCGGGCTCGTTCCGTGGTCACAGATCCTCGACATCCACGCGGTGAAGCAGAACTCCAATGTGTTCATCGAGATCGTCATCACCGACGACGAGGCTGACCGCCAGGCGGCCGCTGGCCTCGGAGTCGCAACCAGTACGAAGGACGACGGCACCGAGGAAAAGGTGCTCTGGGCTCCGAATGGTCTCGCTGTGAGAAAGCCTGAACTCTGCTACTGGCTCGAACAAGAACACAAATCACGCACCACCGTGTGACACCACAAGAGTCGTGTGACACCACACGAACCGCGCATATCGCACAATCTGATGGGGCGGCCTGCTTTCGAGCGGGCCGCTTCGTCGTCTCCTGGGATCAGCCCTGACGCTTGAAGGTGTTGCGCCCGGTGATCGCCAACCACAGTCCGGAGGCGACCATCACCACGCTGGTGACTGCCATGATCACATCACCGACGCTGGTGACCCCGTCGCTGGCCAACACTGTGCCGACTGCGATGAGACCGGCCAGGCCGAAAGCGGCCACTGCGATGCCCATGATGCGCAATGTCAGTGGGGTTCGTCCGCGCACCATCATGAATAGGTAACCGGCCAGAAGCCCCAGAGACGCTATGCCGCCGACGGCTTTGACGGTCGTCGTCTCAGGGTCCTCGTTGAGGGTGACCAGGCAGAATACTCCGATGCCGCCGAGGAGGAGCATCGGCAGTGCGAACATCATGATCACAGCGTCGACGCCCGAGGTGAACGTGTACAGCGAGTCTTTGACAGGGGCCTCTGCTGCCAATACCTGAGTCTCAGTGTCCCTGAGTTCCGGGCTGTGGTGCCGCTGCTGATGTTTGAGCCGACGGTTGTGACGAACCTCGACGACGATCGAGAAGATCGGCCACGCGATGAGAACGAAGAATCCGACGTATCCCACGCCCAGGGCGACGCCGGGCAGGACATCCGATAGTAAACCGCTGAGAAAGATGAACACAGCGCCGGGAAAGAACAAGCACACCAGCTTGCCTGCGAAGTTCATCCGGGCCTCTCTCATCTCTCGTCACCTGGGTCATCTGCTGAGCGACCCCACACAATGCTAACGGTGGACCACCTCGGCGAGCGCATGGACCACCTCGGCGAAAGCACCAGGAAATTCCTTGAGACTTGCATCACAGTGGCGTAGCGTCATAGGAACCATAGGAGGTGGGTTCAGTGGTTGGAGTCAACGAAGATTTCTATCAGCCCGGCACGCATCCGGGCGACCTCATCGATGTCTGGGATGAGGAGGCCGGCGAGATGGTCAAGCACATGATCATCCTCGACGAATTCGGAAACGGTACGAGGACGCGTCCTCTCTACGACGACGAGAAAGAGGCAGCCGCGGAGTAGCCGCCTCTCACCACCAGGCCCGAACAGTCTCGGTGGGACCGTCCACTTCGGTGAAGCCCGCGTCAACGACGCTTACGGGCCGATTGCCTGCCGCCCATTCGGGTTTCGTCGGGGTCACCACGCGCAGGCTGAAGTCGGATGCTCGCCACTGGTCACGCACCTCGGCGGGCATCTGCTCGTAGGCCAGTTGCGCACCGTGACCGCACTGCGCTGCGGCCTTGCCCGTCGTCAGCGTCACCAACGGTGAGAGTTCGATGGTCACGACCGCCTCGGCGGCAGACACCGAGGTGCCGCCCTCATCGGGGAACTCAGTGCCGCCGACCTGCAGCTTCTTCAGCTCCTTCGGCAGGGGTTCGACCGGCCCGGGAGGGAACACGAACGCCTCAGCAGGACCGAAATCCTCCGTGCCGCCGAAGGTCACCTCCACACAGCCCAGGGCTCGTGCGTCCTCGAGCTTCTGCCCATCACCTCGGCGCACGACCTTGCGGATGGCCCCGTCACGCCAGTACTCGACCGCTTCGTGCCATTCGCCTTCCGGCTGCGAGCGCGGGTCGTCGAGGAAAGCGACGACGGCTCGGGCGGTGGCTTCGACGACGTCGATGTGGCGGGCAATAGCCGTCTTCGACCGCCGGACCACGATCGGCAGTGACCACGGAACCTCGTGGTCGGACTCGTGTCTGCGCATATGCTCGGTCATGGTGCCAATCCTAGTCGCCGGCAAGACCGCCACCCGAGGTGCCAGAGTCGCCGAGTAGCCTTGACCTGCGAGATGCTGTCGACGAAAGGCACTGACCATTTCCCGTCCGATCCCTGCCGTCGACCTCACCGCGGCCCTGCTGGCCACGATCCCTGCGGACATCGTTGATGCGATGTCTGCCCAGATGAAGGCCGTGCTCGCAATCCAAGCCACGCGCGCCGACGCCTGCCACCAAGTCGGGGAGGATGCCGTGCGTGCGATCACGAAGCCATCGGGCACACCTGCCCGCTTCATTGCCTCTCGCGCGGAGTACCGTGCCGAGCGTTCCTACTGGAACGAGGGTGGTCCGACGATGGACCGCACCGTCGACGGCACGATCTCCGCAGCCGGAGTCGACGTGCCGGTTCGGATCCACTATCCCACCGCCGAGGCGGTGCTGCCGGGAATCGTGTTCCTCCACGGTGGCGGGTTCACCGTTGGTGACCTCGACACGCATGATCGGATCATGCGCGTCCTCGCCGAGACCAGCGGCGCAGCCGTTGTCGGCGTCGACTATTCGCTCTCCCCCGAAGTGAAGTTCCCGCAGGCTCTGCATGAGAGCGCCGGTGTCATCGACCACCTTGTCGACAACGGCAAAGACTTCGGCATTGATGGGTCTCGCCTCGCGGTGGCCGGGGACTCGGCCGGTGGCATGCTCACGATCGGTTCAGCGCTGCTGCTGCGCGATGCTCCTGAGGATATCGGGGCATCGCCGGAGAGCTTCACCGCTGTGAAGGCGCTGATGTCGTTCTATGGGGGTCACGGCCTCACCGATTCGGCCAGCCGACGCAATTTCGGCGGCAGCTGGGACGGTATGGGCACCTACGATCTCGACAGCATCATGTCCGAGTACTTCGCCTCTACCAAGGACACCGAGTCACCCTTCTATAACCACCTCGGTGCCGATCTTGACGGACTGCCGCCGGTCTTCGTCGCCGCGGCCGGACTCGATCCGCTGCGTGATGACGGTCGTGCTTTGGCAATGCGACTGCGTCGAGCCGGAAACGATGTCGACTACGAGGAATACCCCAAGGTGCTGCACTCGTTTCTGCATTTCGGCCGCATCCTCGACGACACTGAGGATGTGCTGACGAAGGCCGCACGCTTCGCCGCCGACCGGCTCACCTGATAGCAGCCGTGACGGCGAAAGTGCTCTGACGCACCTGCACCTCGGCGGCTTGAGGATATGGGCGATGCGGCTGCCAGCGAGAAGACATGTATGCTGGTAGTACCTGCGAACCCATTCCCGGGTTCCCTGCGTCGTCAGGACGCCTCGTCTCTGCAACCGTGAAGAATTCCGGTTACATGATTCCGAAGCCGTTTTCTCTCGGCGGTCCAGAGCGCCAAAACGGCGTTCTCACACCTTGACCGGAAACGGCTCTCGTCACCATTCATCGGTGGTGCTGCGCCCTCCGGCACGTCGAAGGGTCATTCCCATAGCTCCCTCACAGAACCTCAGTTCCACTCGTTCATCTGCAACAGACACCACCCCGCAGACTTTCACCGACCTCGGCGTTCCCGAGGTTCTGACCGAAAGCCTGCGCGCCGAAGGCAAGATCAACGCCTTCCCCATTCAGCAGGACACTCTTCCGGACACACTCGCAGGTCGCGATGTGCTGGGCCGAGGAAAGACCGGTTCCGGTAAGACTCTCGCCTTCTCCATTCCCATGGTGACGCGTCTGGCTGCTGCGAAGTCGGCCGGCTCGAAGCGCAGTCGTCCTCCTCGGGGCCTCATCCTGGCCCCCACACGTGAACTGGCAACCCAGATCACGAACGTCGTCGATCCGCTGGCGCAGGCCTACGGCATGACGACCACGACCATCTTCGGCGGAGTGAAGCAGAAGCGCCAGGAAGTCGCCCTCAACGCTGGTGTCGATATCGTCGTCGCCTGCCCGGGACGGCTCGAGGACCTGCTCCAGCAGGGCCTGGTCTCCCTGGACCACATCGAGGTCACCGTCCTCGACGAGGCCGACCACATGGCCGACCTGGGCTTCCTGCCCAGCGTCACCCGCATCCTCGGCAAGACCCCGGAGCACGGGCAGCGGATGTTCTTCTCCGCCACTCTGGACAATGACGTGAACAAGCTGGTGCGCCGCTTCCTCCACAACGAGGTGCTCCATTCCGTCGACGATCCCTCCTCGCATGTCTCCGATATGACGCACCACGTGTTCGAGGTCCCCGACGACAATAAGAACGAACTGGTTCACCGTCTCGCCTCCGGCACCGGACGTCGCATCATGTTCACGCGTACCAAGCACCGTGCGAAGCGCTTCGCCCGGCAGCTGACCGCGCAGGGGATTCCGGCCGTGGATCTGCACGGCAACCTGTCCCAGGGCGCACGCGATCGTAACCTCGCGGCATTCAGCGAAGGTGACGTGAAGGTCCTCGTGGCTACTGACGTCGCCGCCCGCGGCGTGCACGTCGACTCCGTCGAGCTCGTGGTCCACGTCGATCCCCCAACCGAACACAAGGCGTACCTGCACCGCTCCGGTCGCACAGCCCGCGCCGGCAGCTCCGGCGAGGTCGTGACGATCATGCTGCCCGAGCAGCGCAGAGACACACAGACACTCCTGCGCAAGGCCGCCATCAAGGTCACCCCGCAGAAGGTCACCTCGGACTCCCCCGCTGTGACCGACCTGGTGGGCGAAGCAGCTGACTATGTCGATCCGCAGATCGCCATCGACGCTGCGGCCGAGAAGCAGAAGGCTGAGCAGCCCCAGGGCGGGCAGCGCTCGTCCGGGCGTCGCCGCGGAGGTCGCGGTGGCAGAGGCGGCCGCGGCGGCGAGTCGGCTCGCGCCAACCAGTCCGGTGGCAGCACCGGAGGTCGAAGCCAGGAAGGCCGCTCACGTTCGAACGGTCAAAGCAGCCGCGGCGGAGAAAGCACCCGTGGCGGCCAGAGCACTCGCGGCGGACAGCGCAGCCAGGGTGGCCAGAGCGCACGTGGCGGTCAGAGCACCCGCGGTGGTCGTCCCTCCGAGAACACCCGCGGTGGTCGTCCTTCCGAAGGCGGGCAGAGCACCCGTGGCGGACGTCGCAACGAGAGCACTCGTGGTGGCCGTCGCAGTGACAGCACTCGCACCGCCGGTGGCAACCGTCGGGCAGCGGAGACTCGGGGCACGAGCCCGGAGACCCGCAACCGCAATCGCGGCCAGGCGGCGTCCGGCGGCTCACGAGCGGTCTACTCGTCCAACTCCTGAGTAACTCGCTGTAGAAAAATAGATGACGGCCTTGCCCTAATTGACTAGGGCAAGGCGTCATCTGTCTGTCACGCGAGCACTCTGCTGAGGGCGAGAACCCTTCAGAACTTCGGCACGTCGGCGATGAGCGTGCGCGTGTATTCGTGCTTCGGGTTCTCGAGCACCTCGGCGGTGGGACCGTAGTCGACGATTGTGCCTTTGTTGAGCACAGCGAGGTTGTCGGCGATATGGCGTGAGAGCGCGATATTGTGCGTCACGAACAGCATCGCCAGATCGTGTTCCTTCCGCAGTGTGCGCAGCAGCCCGATGATCGAGGCCTGCACACTCACGTCCAGTGCCGAGGTGATCTCATCACAGACCAGCACCGAAGGCTGGTTCACGAGCGCGCGAGCGATCGCGGCTCTCTGCCGCTCACCGCCGGAGAGGTCACCCGGCCGACGGTGGTAGAAGCTGCGCCCCAGGCGCACCGAATCCAAGGCCTCTTCAACCTGCGCCTTCCTCGTCGCGGCAGTGCCATCACCGCTCATCTCCAAGGGCACGGTCAGTGACTGACCGATCGAGCGGCGCGGGTTGAGGGAGGAGAACGGGGACTGGAAGACGTACTGGATGCCCACCCGCTGCTCGTTCGTCCGCTTCCTCGTCGACCTCGCCAACTCTGCACCTCTCAGCGCCACGGTGCCTGAGTAGTCATCGTTGAGGCCGGCCACGCACCGTGAGAGTGTCGTCTTGCCCGATCCGGATTCACCCAGCAGCAGCGTGCAGTCGCCGGGTTCCAGGGTGAGGTTGATGCCGTCGAGGATCTGCGCCTTCCCGTAGGCCAGTGCCACGTCCTTGACCTGCAGCAACGGGGCATTCGCCGAGGTGGCTGCACCGTCCCCAGATTCCGTCGAGTCATCAGACTTCGACGTTCCCGCCGAGACGAGAATGTGCGTGGCCTTAGATTCTGACTCCGGTTCCGCTGCCGCACCCTCACCGATGGTCTTGCGACCGGCGAGGTCCGGCACGGCGGACATGAGCATCTTCGTGTACTCGTGCTGGGGATCCTCAAGCACGGACGCCACCGGGCCCTCTTCGACCAGGTCACCGCGCAGCATCACAGCCACCCGGTCGGAGATGTCCTTGATCACCGCGAGGTCGTGGGTGATGTAGAGGCCAGCGACGTTGTTCGCCACTGTCATCTGCCGGATCGTGTCGAGGACGACTGCCTGCGTGGAGACGTCGAGACCGGTCGTGGGTTCGTCGAGGATGAGCACATCGGGGTACATAGCGAAGGCCATGGCGATGCCGATGCGCTGCTGCTGACCGCCGGAGAGCTGATGCGGCCACCGCTTCTGATAGGCCTTGTCACCGGACAGTCCGACATCGACGAGAACTGCGGCCACCCGCTCGGAGCGTTCGGCTTCAGAGGATCCGAACTTGTGGATGTCGAGGACCTCACGGATCTGCTCCCCCACTCGCATCGCAGGATTGAGCGAGAGTGCAGGGTCCTGCGGGATATAGGCGATGCGCGATCCACGCAGGGACCGCACGGCCACCTCGTCGAGTTCGACCACCTCGACGGCCGTGTCATCTCCACGCGGCCACAGGCTCACGGAGCCGGAGGCGAACTTCAGTCCCTCCCGGAAGTGGCCCATGCAGGCCAGGCCTGCCGTGGTCTTACCCGATCCCGACTCCCCCACGAGGCCGAGGATCTCGCCGCGACTGAGTGCGAAGTTCACTCCATGGAGGATCTCGTCGCCAGCGTTCGTCGCGATCTTCAGATCGGTCACGCGCAGGACGATCTTCTCGTTGGGCAGGTTCGCATCATCATGGCGGACGGTGGTTGTCTCGGTGGTCATCATGCCTCCACTGAAGTCGATGCGGTGGCCCTGGCGAAGGAGTCCGCGAGCAGGTTGGTGCCGATGGTCAGCAGCGCGATGGCGATCACCGGCAGCAGCACACCCCAGGGTTGGATGCTCAGCGCGATCCGGTTCTCGTTGATCATCAGACCCCAGTCAGCCGCGGGCGGCTGCAGGCCCAGTCCCAGGAATGACAGGGACGCGATGTAGCCGATCGAGTAGGTCAGGCGCAGCCCGGCCTCAACGCTCAGCGGGCCGGTGATGTTGGGCAGCAGCTCTCGCAGGAGCACCTTCCACCGCGGCATCGCATACATCTCTGCGGCGAGGATGTAGTCCTCGGTGATGACGCCCAGGGTTGCCGAGCGTGCGACGCGGGCGATGCGTGGGGCGTGGGTCACGCCGATGACGGTCACCAACACCCACCCTTGTGGTCCCAGTACTGTGATGGCCAGCAGCGCGAACACCAGCTGTGGGACTGCGAGGATGACATCGTTGAGGCGCATGATGATCGCATCGAAGGTCCCGCCCACATAGGCTGCGAGCATGCCGATGATCGCGCCCAGAATCATGCCCAGGGCTGTGGCGAGGACCGAATACACGATGAGGGTGAGTCCACCGGCGAAGAACCGGGAGAGCACATCGCGGCCGAGGTTGTCTGACCCGAAGAGCCCATGTGGGCTGAAGGGCTTGGCAACGAATTCGGTCGCCGTGTTGCCGGTGGCCCACGGCAGCAGCAGAGGTCCGCAGAAGGCCAGGAGGAGAACGATGATGGTCAGTGTCAGACCGATCTTGCCCTGTTTCTGTGCCAGCACCCGCTTGAAGAACGGGGTGTAGGTGGTCTGTGATTCCTTGGGCACCTCACCACCGTCGACGGCGGCGGATTTGAGGTCGTCGAGGCTATTCGTGTTCGTGCTCATGCTGCACTCCTCAGCTTCGGGTTGGTGAGGATGCCGACGACATCGGCCGCCAGGTTCACCACAACGTAGACAGCGGCGACGAGCATGGAGATCGCCTGCACGACCTGCACGTCACGGTAGGTCACCGCGTCGATGAGCGCTTGGCCCAGCCCCGGATAGCGGAACAGGAACTCGACGACGACCACGCCGCCGGCCAACCACGCCAGTTGGATCGCCACGACCTGCGCAACTGGTCCCAGCGCATGAGGCACAGCATGGCGCATGATGACACGCGTCTCGGGAACGCCTTTGAGCCTGGCCATCTCCACAAAACCGGAGTCGAGGACTTCGATCATCGTCGCGCGCATCATCCGCACAATGTAGGGAGTGACGACGAGGATGAGGGTCAGGGTAGGCAGGATGAGCTGCTCGGGTCGACCCCACACGGGTTGACCCGGCGGAGCCAGGGTCACAGCGGGCAGAATCTGGAAGACCGAGGTCGCGAAGATCGCGATGAGGCCGATGCCGATGACGAACTCGGGCATGGCTGCGAAGACGAGGCTGAGGCCCGTCATGGCCTGATCACGTCGGCCGCCGCGGTGCAGTGCCTGGTAGACGCCCAAGCCTATGCCCAGAGGTACCGAGATGATGGCGGCTGCGGCCATGAGGATGAACGAGTTTCCGACTCGCTCACCGAGAAGCTGGGCCACGGAACCGCCGCTGGCTGTCGAGGTGCCGAAATCGCCGACGAAGAGGCCGCCCAGCCAGGAGAAGTACCGCTGCCAGGCGGGCTGGTTGAGACCCAGCTGTTCATTGAGCGCGGCGATGCGCTCCGGGGTGGCCTGCTGGCCGAGGATGGCTCGGGCCGCGTCGCCGGGCAGCAGCAGCGTGGCGCCGAAGACGAGAAGGGAGACTGCGAGGAGGATGAAGGCGGAGAAGATCAGCCTGCGTCCGATGACTTTTCCGAACATGTCACACCTTTCCGATCCATACGCGGTCAAACCGCCAGCCGCCCAGGGGCCGCCCGGTGGAGTTCTTGACCAGACCGCCCACGTACTTCTGGAAGGCATCGACCTGGTTGGCAAATCCCCAGATGATGTAGCCGCCTTCGTCGTAGAGCATCTTCTGCAGTTCGTGTTCCATGTCGCGTCGCTTCTCGACCTCGGGGATGCCGCGGACCTTGTCGAAGACCTTGTTGAAGGCCGGTTCGTCCCAGTGGGTTTCGTTGAAGGGCGACTCTTCTAAGGCGCAGGAGATGACCTGCGGCAGGAAGTCTCGGGTGTACCAGAAGTCCTGAGCGAAGTCCCACTGCAGATATTCCTCGCCGAAGAACGTCGTCGCATCGACCCTGCGGATCTTGACGCGAATCCCGGCCTCGGCGGCCTGCTGAGCGAAGACCTGAGCAGATTCCACGGCACCGGACTGAATCGGGGCAGTCACCAACTCGACGTCGAGACCATCAGGATAGCCCGCCTCGGCGAGGAGCTTCTTGGCTTTGGGAATGTCCTGTTTGCGCTGCGGGAACTCGGGATAGTTCTCACTCAGCGGCCCGAACATGTCATTGCCGACGGTGCCGAAGCCGGAGAGGACCTGTTCGATCATCTGCTCCCGGTCGACGACAAGGCGGAAGGCCTGACGCACCTTGACGTCATCAAAGGGCGCCTTGTCCACGCGCATGGTCAGGGGCAGCCACATGCCGGTCTCGGAGTTGAGAATGGCCATGCGTTCATCGGCGCCGATGACTTCGACCAGTGCTACCGGGATCTGCGCGATCGCGTCGACCTGGGTTGAAAGGAGCGCGTTGATGAGGGCATCTGAATCGTTGAAGTTCAGCAGCTGCACCTCGTCGAGGTACATCTTGTCGTAGTCAAAGTAGTGCTCGTTGGGCACGAGCACCGTCGACTGGGCCGGAGTGAAGGACTTGAGTTTGAACGGCCCGGAACACACGGGGTTCTCCGGGTCGTAGCCTTTGGGGACGATCGCAGCGGTGTATTCGGCCACAGCATCTTTGAACAGTCCGTTGGCCTCACTGAGGTGGAACTCCACGGTGCGGTCATCCTTGGCGACGACTTTGTCGAGCATGGAGAAGTTCGCGGCCGCTGTCTTGGGATCGTCGGGGTCAGTGATCCGCTTGAAGGTGAAGATCACATCGTCCGGGGTGATCGGACTGCCGTCGGAGAACTTGATGCCTGCCTTCAGCGTGCACGTCCACACGGTGGCGTCGGCGTTGGATTCGAAGGACTCGGCCAGCAGCGGCACGACTTGGGAGTCGTCGTCCCACCCGTAGAGTGCGTTGTACAGGTTCACGGCGCGGCAGACGTCGCCGCTGTTGACGGGAATGTGGGCATCGACGGTGTCCGCGGAGTTGCCGCCGGTGACTCCCACGCGCAGGCTTCCGCCCTTGACGGGATCCCCGGCATCGGCGGCTCCGACGGATGTGCCCCCGCAGGCGCTCAAGCCGGCGACTGCGGATATCGACAGTCCAGCCCCCAACGCTTGTCTTCGATTCGGTGTGATCATGTGCCTTCTTCCTGCGGGTGCGGTTCGGGTCGGTCAGAAGTTCGGGTGCCGGGCGCGGTGGCCGCGAGGTGGTCGTTGAGATAGTCATCGAGCATCTGCAGTGCTTCGGCATCGGTGATGTTCATCTGGCCGGTGCTGCGTGCAATGCCGAGTCCGTCGATGAAGACGCTCAGGCCCTTGGCCATGAGGATGGTGTCACCAGCACGGATGGTGCCGACCTTCTGGCCGGCGAGGACGACGGAGGCGAACAGCTCGAACCATTCCGCATACACCTCGTTGAGCGTGGCTCTGGCGTGCTCGTCGACGGCGGCCTGGGCCCAGCTTTGGACCCAGATGGACCACACGCGTCGAATCGTGGCATTGACTCCGGCGTGGACACGCGCGAATTCGCGCAGCGTGGTCAGAGGGTCAGCCGGGTCGGTGAGTCCGCGGATGCCGGAGAGGACGTCGAGGGTGTAGCGCAGTGTCGCCTGCAACAGCTGCGGCTTGGACCGGAAGTGGTAGTTGACCGCCGAGGTGCTCAGACCGCTCGCCTGTGCGACGTCCTCGGTGCGCACGTTGTCGACGCCCAGGTCAGCGTAGAGTTCCCAGGCTGCCGCGACGATCCGATGCCGATTGCGTTTGCCCTTCGACATCCACTCCCCTGCCTCGGCCTGCGCCAAGTTGGGAAGTGAATCCTCGTAGTCAAGTAAGGCGGCAGCGTCCGCGGATCCGGTTCGTTCACCAGGCCGGGCATCAATTCCGGCTGGCCTGTCTCCTGCTTCGCGGTGGAAGTGTGGAACAGTCCGTCGCCGCGGTGGCTGTGTCGATCGCCCGGTCGTGAGCCAATCAGTGCTGACGTTGGTCAGGGCGGCGATTCGTGAGATCTCCTCGACCCGGAAGTTTCGTGTTCCGGCCAGAGACTTGGAGAGTTTGCTCGCTTCGATGCCGATGTTGCGAGCAACTTCGCTGTGGTTGACTCCGGCTGATCTGATCGCATCACGAACACGGCTCACCAGGGACTCCTGGCTGCTGCCTGCACCATTGCTCGTCTCAACCACCACTTTATTCTGCACAGTTGTTGCGATTTTGGCAATAGTTACTGGTGGGTTTGTTAGTTTTTCGTGACCTTCGGGATTGTCGAGCCGACTGCGGACGTCGTTTTTGCGGGCAACGTTGTTGAGGTTCCTCGGTGCGTTGCCTTAGCGCGGCGCATCTCACAGGCTAGAGTGCGTCCCAATAGGCAGGGCTTTGCAAGGGTGCATCGACCGGTCTATCCGCAAATTGAGGAGGAGCTCATCTTGTGGTTCTCACCCAGGTCGATCCGATCTGCGATCACACAGCACCTCACCCCTGAGCGCAAACATTGGATCTCCAAATTGCGCCACGGCGAACACACTTGGCAGCAGATCATCAGCAGCCCACCGCCGAATCAGGCATCCCAGATCAGCGATGTCTACGACGCACGATCGGCCCAGGCTTCCAGCTTGGCCGACGTCCGCCGAGCACTGTGGCTGGCCGCCGTCGACTTCGTCGAACTGCCTGACACCACGCCTTTTCATCCAACGATCGTCGTCGCCGCCCCTCACACCTCGGACGCGCTGACGGCCATCTCGAAACAGCTCCTCGGCTCTCGGACCGACGAATCGTGGAGCATGCACCTGGCCGATGGCAGAGGCCGCACAGTCAGTATCGCCCAAGCGACGAAGACCCCAGACCGCCTGGCTGCCATCCGCTGCCTCCGCCACTGTGTCGCCCCCAACGGCCGGGAGCTGAGCACGGTGAAGGAGACTGTCACCGTCGAGATCTGGGAGCGCCTGGGAACAGGCGTCACCCGCGCTGACGGGGCCGTGCACCTGCCGGGAACTCTGCGACGCAAACAACCGCAACACGACCTGGTGGTCGACTACATCACCCCCAGCGTCTGGCAGCATGCGTTGACGAACGGCTCGATCCTTCGACTGCCTGCTCCACATCTCAAGGCACTGCACGAACCCGTCGACATCGTCTACACCTGGGTCGACGGCGATGATCCTGCGTGGAGACGACGAATGCACGCTGCACGCAAGGACGTCGATCTCAATTTCACGGAACCGAGCGCGCTCGCAGATTCGCGGTTCACCTCACGAGACGAGCTGCGATATTCACTGAGATCCCTGGAGTACTACGCTTCGTGGGCACGACACATATTCATCGTCACCGACAATCAGATACCAGCGTGGCTGAACACCGAGCACCCACAGGTCACCGTCATCGACCATCGTGAGATATTCACCGATCCTGAGGTGCTTCCAGTCTTCAACTCGCACGCGATCGAGTCCCAGCTTCACCACATCCCCGGCTTGAGCGACCGATACCTGTACCTCAACGACGACTGCTTCTTCCTGCGCCCCACTGAGCCCGAACTGTTCTATACCGGCAACGGCCTGGCCAAGCATTTCCCCTCAATCGTTCCCATCGACGTCGACGGGTGGTCGCCTCGAGATCTGCCGATCATCTCGGCGGCGAAGCAGGGACGCGACTACTTGCTGGAGAGATACGGGAGGACCGTGACTCACCGTCTCAAGCACACTCCACATGCTCAGCTCAGACCGCTGCTGGAAAAGATGGAGCGCGATGCACCGGACATGTTCGCTCAGGTCGCTGCCTCTCGGTTCCGGGCGCCCGATGACTTCTCCATCCCCGCGTCCCTGCACCATTTCGATGCCTATGCGCAGGGCAGATCGGTCGAGGGAACCATCGGATATCAGTTCGTGGATCTCGCGCGAGAGGATCTGACTCTGCAATTGGGTCGTATCGCCCGCCGCACCGACCTCGACGTCTGCTGCATCAATGAGACCGATCTTCCGCAGGCCGAGGCCGATCGCGTCGATCGGGAGGTTCAACGCTTCTTGACCGACCGATTCCCGGTGCCGTCAAGCTTCGAGCTGACTGCTTGCGATGACTCACCCATTGCTGCCCGAGCGGGCAATCGCAGCCCGACGACGAATCAGGATCGGCAGAGCTACGCATTCACACGGGAGAAAGCAGGTTGATGTGCGAAGTGGTCTAAGCACGACTCTGGTGGGGTTGGTGAAACCGATAGTCATCAGAGTTTCAGGCGAGAACAGGTATCTCAGGCTTCGTCGGTCGGGGCTTGCGAAGCTGCGCCAGTTGAACAAGCGCAGACGCAAGACGAAGCGCCGCCAGTCCGAACGCAACGGGTTCACCCTCGAACATGATGTGGCCCGTCACGGAGACCTCCTGAATCTGCTGGTTCCGGCGATGACACCGGCGCAGGCTGCGCTGGAGAACTTTGAGTATGTAGCCGATGCGCTCGACTCAAGGAAGATCGAGTGGTGGCTGGTCGAGGACTATGCCGGCCGCGGCTACCGCATCGGCGTGAGAGATCAGGCGAAAGCGCTCGTTGCCGCAGCCCTGATGCGACCGAAGACGAACGTTCCGATCTACGTCAAGACTCCCCAGTCGACTGCGGTCGCCCTCGCCGAGGTGGTCGACCTCTGCCAAGACCTCGACGTCCGAATCATCACTGTCACCGCACCGAAGAAGGTGACCGACACCAATTGGGCCTTCGGCTTCCGCTACGGCTGCTCGATCGAGTTCTGGACGGAGATCGTCTCAGACTCCAGAGTGGTGATCGAAGCACCCGCGGAGAACCGTGCCGCCAAGCTCATGTCCGACGCTGAATTCACCCTGGAGAAGACCTCGACCGGATCAGGACGAGATTGCCTCACCCCCGCAGTGCTCAACCGGACCATGCTCGAAGACATCACGTTTCCGATCGATGCCGTGTACACCTGGGTCGATGGTGCTGACCCCGAGTGGATCGAATCGAAGCGCCGGCTGGAAGCCGATCTCGCAGGCGATGAGTACCACCCGGAGGCTAATCATGAAGCCCGATTCGAGTCGAAGGACGAACTGAAGTACTCGCTGCGATCGCTGGAGTATTTCGCACCGTGGTTCAGACGGATCTACATCGTCACCTCGGGTCAGGTACCTGCCTGGCTTGATGTCGATCATCCGAAGATCCGGATGATCAGCCATGCAGATATCTATGACGATGCCGATCATCTCCCGACGTTCAACAGCAACTCGATCATCTCTCGGCTCCACCACATCCCAGAACTGAGCGAGCATTTCATCTACCTCAATGATGATGTGATGCTGGGGAAGCCAGTTCGCCCCCACGACTTCTTCCTACCCACCGGCCTGGCAAAAGCGTTCCCGTCCAGGAACCATCGTCCGTTTGGTGCACCGACGGCCGAGGACGGCCCGCACTTCAACCTCACCAGGAATATCCGACGGCTGCTGGAGTCTGAATTCGGAATCACAGTGACCCATGCCGTCAAGCACACACCGTATCCGCTGCTCAAAAGCGTGCTGTTCGAGATGGAGGATAGATTCCCAGACGCATTTGAACACACCTGGTCCAGCCGTTTTCGACACCACGAAGACATCGTTGCCGACCAGCTGTACCACTACTATGCGCAGATCGTCGGTAGAGCCGTGGCCACGTCGATCACCTATCGCTACATCAATATCCGTGATGACAATTACCGCTGGGTGCTGCGGGACACGCTGCGTCTGCGCAACCGTTCAACGATGTGCCTCAACGACGCACCAGTGGATGATGTGGAACCTCTGGCTGACGAAGAAGTCGGTGACTTCCTTGAGTCGTACTTTCCCTGCAGAAGCGGGTTTGAAATCTAACGGTGGCCGTCCCCGTCCCGCACATCACGCTCGCGAATTGCTTCACTAATCGCTTCCACAAACCTTCCGGTAGACCCTCCAGCTGTCTTCACACCGAAATAGTGGTCTCGCAGCACCATTCTCGCTTCCTGCGATGCAGACCCTTGCAGTGCCTCGTCCACCAGGCGTGGCAGGTGCCGAATACTACTGGACGACACGGTACCCAGCTCAGCAGCGATTGGTGAGATATCCTGCAGGCGAGCCTGATCATTGCGTCTATCCGTGAGTAGCAGTCCCTTCTCCGTATGCAGGTAAAGGAAATCAAGCCCCACACTAGAAATATCGGCGATAAGCAGGTCGGTGTCCACGAAGAGGTCCAGAATGTTCAGATCCGTGGAGATTACATGTCCTCCGCCGCGGATGTTCGAAGCGTCAATCATCAATCTAATGGACCGGTCAGCTGCCGCAACTGCGGAATCCGACATTCCGACCATACGCGGGTGTGGTCGATAAACAACACGAACTTGCATCGTGAGCAACGACGAAACTATCTGCTCACCCAGAACATCGACTGATGTGTAATTGTTGGCGTCGTTCTCCCCTTGCCAAGTCGGAGCGTATACAACTGTTGGTCTGCCATCGACGGGCAGAGAGGAGCGAAAAATGCCGTCCAAAGGTGGCCGGCCGATTGAGACCAACTGGCTTTCATCGAAACCCCACAACGCCTGCAGGCATCGTTCTTTCGCGGCAGTACCTGCGACGAAGACTTTGTCGTAAGCCTTAAGCTGGTTCGAAATGGAACTAGTCTTGTCGCTTTCGCCATGGTCGACATGAACGTGGATGATGGATGGATCAGCCATTGATTGGAAATTCCTCATGCTGTTGTTGACGTAGATCGCCAACTTATAGTCTCCACCAGCGTAGAGATCAACCAAATCCGGCTGGGTCTCGGCCAATACCAGCGGTAGTGAAGTCATCGATTGCAACGCACTGAATGAATCATTATTCCGCAAGACAATAACAACCGGGCGCTGTTCGTTGAGCGACTCGAGCGCGCTCAGCCACTGCTGCAACTGGTAGAGGTAATCTGGCCTGTCACCGAAATAGGCAATCACATCTGCAGATCGGCGCCCTCCGTGAACCTTGATGCCGGTTCTCCGAGCTGGCCCGCTGTCTTGGAGCCACTTTTTGAGCACATGTCCCGCACGAGACGAGAGAAGTCCTCGCGCGACTCGACGCATTTCGATCTTCACCTACGCCGCCGGAGCTTTCGATTAAGAGCCCGCGCCTTGTCAACTACCCTGACGAACATGCCTCGATGCTTTGAAGGCTTCGGAGCAGGAGTCGAATTGCTTTGACTAACTTCGAAACCCTGCCCCTGCTTTGCCACTGCAGACTCAATTTCGACCTGCCGATTGTGCAGCTCATTGATCCGTTGCATCACCACTTGCTTCCCTTCTTCGCCTTCGGCAAAGAGTGTAGGAACCATCGGTGGAAGTTGAGCCTCAGCAACATGAGTATCGAATTCATCGGGTTGCTTCCCCGGGGCAAAACTGTGTCTTAGTCCGTTCTTCTCCAGGAAGCTCGAATATCGCGCCAGAACTTCGGGTACATGTGCCTCGAAATCGCTGTAGTCTGCACGCTCGTAGAGATCCGCCGCATCGATGTCCTTCGCCAGTTCTTTGAAACCCGCGTGAGGTATCTTGTGGTATTCAGCCAATTCGAGAGTGCGGCTGTCATGAGTCAATAGGAATGTCGGCGTGCCAGCAAGGATTCCCGCAACGCTTCCATGAATACGGGTGCCGAAAACGAACTCCTGATTGCGGAGGAAGTCGACCCAAGTTCGCGGGTCCAGTGGGAATCGCATTCTGTCCTCGCGATACAAGGCGTGCCCAGTGTGCGTGGGATTGCGCAGATCCTTCGGGTTCGTCCGATTATCTCCCCACACCATCATCGCGAGATCTTTGTGATTCTGAGGGACGTAGACAAGGTTGGAGTATTTTCGAGTATGTCGATCAACTATCGGTTTCATTGGCTTGACATACGGAGAGACGGTCATCGCTATTTGCGAATCCGGTTGCAGACCGGATCCCGGGCGGTTAACAGTGGGGGTCGAGCCATTCATGAATAGGGAAGGACAGCCGATGATGTCGACGACGTTGTCATCGAATCCGAGCCCCGCGAGGTAGTCCGCAGTGTACTCTCCACGGACTCCGACGCTGCTGGAACGTTCGAGAACGGCCGCCATGAATTTTTGGACGTCACCTGCGATCGGATCATCTGCCAGCGCACTTCCGTCGAGCTTATGTTGACTCCCGACACCCACCACGACCACGGGAATGTCTAGCCGGGAGATCAGCGCAGTCAGGCGCTGCAGGTATTTCTGGAATCCTGGACGGAAGGCATTGGCCAGGGGAATGACGAATTGATCGAAGTTTTCATTTACCCATGCCGCATATTCAGCCGATTGGCCTTTGCGATGACTACGAAATCCATCAGGCGTGATCTCAGAACCAGAAGTGGCCAACGACCGATAGACGGACTGGGAGAACAGCAAGTTACCTGCATTCTCTGCCAATGCTCTCGTTCGCAGAGTTTCTTCGGCAGACAATGCTTCCCAGGGATGCTTGGAAGCCCGCAGGAGTATCTTCGTCATCGCTCAGTCTCTTTCGTATGGATGATGTCGTCCAGCTCTGACTTCTTCGCGTCTATCACGTTCGCTGCACTCTCGATAAAGATGTCAGCGTAACCGTCTGAGTCAAAATCACCTAGATAGTATTTCCGCATTTCGTCGCGGTTCGCAGACAATGGGTCCTCCCCGAGGAGATTTCCGATCATCTCCTCGAGATTGCTCAGCTCATCATTGATTATGTAAGAAGCACGGGACACTGGCGCGTCCTGTTCGAGCTGTTTAGTTGTTCGCCCAACCGACACTATTGCCAGCGGTTTCCGTGACTGCAAGTAGTCACTGGTCACGGCTGAGACATCAGAGATCATCGCATCCGAGAGATTAAAGCACTCTTCTAGCGACATGTCTTTCTCTGCGGTTGCTCCCCAAAGGTGTTCGCGCCCGCTCAACGCTCCGTCTGCGTCGAGTAGGCCACCGATGTGTTTAATCATTCTTCGCGCTTCGGGGAATCGGTAGTTCAGTGTGTGCGCGCGGAAAATCACTGTGCACCCACGGCGCAAAAGTGCAGAGACAATCTCCTCACCTCTGGGCAGAGAATAGAAGGCAGTGTCCTTGTACGGGCCCTTCCAGGTGGGAGCGTAAAGTACCGTGGCGTTGGCAATATCCCCAATTGGAGCCGTAGCTCGTTCGATCTCCTCAACCTGCGGCCTACCCACAATTTCGAACTTCTGTCGGGGGATGTCGACGCCATGCCGCG
Source organism: Brevibacterium sp. BDJS002 (assembly GCF_028201555.1). Taxonomy (NCBI): domain Bacteria; kingdom Bacillati; phylum Actinomycetota; class Actinomycetes; order Micrococcales; family Brevibacteriaceae; genus Brevibacterium; species Brevibacterium sp. BDJS002. The sequence goes on from NZ_CP116392.1 coordinate 3,304,326, forward strand.
CATACCGGTCAATGCCGGCCTGGCCGGCTGCAAAAATCTGATCATAGATTGCATGCACGGGGTTGAAACAAGCAGGCTTCTCCGAGTCACCGTGATTGAGCCAAACGTGAGTCATTTCTCGGCGCTCAATAAAATGGGAGTTCTTTCCTGCGTTATTGACGTAGAAGGCCGCCTTTAGGCTCGGAGTGATGACAGTTTCGAGGCTCCGCAGCGTCGGTCGATTGATCACTGGCGCTTCAGTCACGTTCTGTGCAGAACGCATCATTTTCAGGCTTCGTGTTACCACAATGTACGGCCGCCCGATGCGAGCAAAGTATTTGTCCCACATGCCCAACTGATAACTAATGCCCATCGTCGAACCGAAATACACTGCGAATTCCGCGCCATAGCGCTCAAGGATGTCAGGAAGCTGCTCTTCAAGACGAGCGCTGCGAACTCCACGCTCGATGCCGGCGATACAGAAGAAGAGCGCCAGCGCGAAGGGGACGAACGACAGAACCAGCACGACTTCGGCCAGCTGGCCGAAGTACAGGAGGACCCAGGCGATCAGTGTGACGATAGAACTCGACACTGCAACCGTGCCCCGTCCGAACGGCTGGTATCCGCGTGTTTCCACACCCTCCAGATTTCGCGCTTCCAGTCCGGTCACCCGCCATGACTTGATAATGCTCGTCTCTAAGACGATTGAGAACACAAGAATGAGCGAAGCGACAATGATCGCTGACGACCACTCATAGAATGTCACCCATTCATATGCAACGGCGAAAACCATCAACACGCGTGCCGCATTTGAAGCTCGAAGGAGATTGGTCCGACGGCTGCCCCGACGAAATACACGACGGTAGATCAGCAGGTAGCTGAGTGTCCCCAATGCCCCACATGTTGCTGTCACGACGTGTGGGGTGGGAAGAATGGCAAAGACGAATGCCAGTGTACCGAGCAATGCGGGGACCATCGTACGTCCCGCGACCTGCGCCCAGATCATTGACAACAGACTTCGTCTTCGCTCGTCTACGCCTTCGGAATCTCCGTCGGACTGCTCATTCACTGCCGATGTTTCGGAATCTCCAGCTTCACATCCTTCGACGTCTTCGTCGAGATCGGCCACTTCGTTTACAGGCTTCTCGTCAATACACTTGCGGGCAGCGTCTATGAAGTGGTCCGCATAGCCTTCCGCCGGAAAATCTCCGAGGTAGTCGGCACGCAATTCATTTCGGTCCTTCTGCTTCGGATCGTCGCGAAGCAGATCGTTCAGCACGGAGTCCAAATTGCTCAGGTCGCCATTGAGAACATAGGAAGCCCGCGCAATCGGGTATTCTTCGACGAAGTCCGGTCCCTTCGAGCTCACTGCGACCATTGCGAAGGGTTTGCCCGAATAAAGATAGTCGGAAACCACGCTGGAGACATCTGAGATCATTACGTCGGATAGGTTCGAGCATTCCATGACGTCGACATTGGTTTCTGCAGCTGCCCCGTATAGATGTTGCCGACCAGTTCGTCGCGCATTTTCAGCGAGCAATTTGTGAATTTCGTCGATGGTCGCGACGTCTTCCGGGAACTGATAACTGAACGGATGCGGTCGGAAGATCACTCGAGCACCGCGGTCTAAGATCTGTCTAATCATCTGCGGCGCGACGGGCAGGGAATACAGCAGGGTCTCTTCGACGTGCCCTCTCCAGGTTGGTGCATAAAAGACCGTCGGCTCTTCGACTTCCGCTATGTTCCCAGCAAATCGTTCAACCGACTCCAACTGCGGTCGACCAACAATCTCAAATCTGCTTTGATCGATAACCACACCGTGGTCACCGTACCGTCGAGTCGCGGCAGCACCTGCAGCAAACACGTGGTCATACATCGCGTGCAATGGGTTGTAAGAAGTGGGCTTGTCGGAGTCGCCATGCCCGAGGAACACATGCGTGTAGTCGGGGTAACGCACCATCGTGCTGTTGCCGGATGACGCGTTGACATAAAAGACAGCTTTGATCGAATCGGTCAGCACACTCTCCAGCGCGGTTATCCCCCGACGGGCGATAACCGGAACGTCCGTCAACTCTGCAAGCGATCTGGCGGGCCGAACATGCCGAGTAATTACTATAAAGCGCCGTCCAGTACGCTCAAGGTATGGGAGCCACATCATCACTTGGTGCGGCGCGTCGTCAGGCAGAGCAGTGTATATAACGAACTCTGGATCATAGGACGCAACTGCATCCGGAAGATCGCGCTTGAGCACCATATTGCGTTTGATTCGCAGGATAACGGCAACAAGTACGGCCGCATAGAAGATGTCGACAACAACGACCGCTGCAAGCCATAGCGCAGGCCCGGTGCCGAAGAATGACAGCCAGGCTCCGACCAGAAGTACAGTCGCGGAAGTTGTCATCAGCGGGCGCGACACAGCTGGCATTCGAGGCGGAGTGGTAACGCCGGGAAGGTTTCCCGCGAATTCTATTCGCTTCGACACACCTTTGCCCAAAGTGCTCTCGATAAGAATTGGGAACGTGATTGCGACGAACGCAATCGCGGCGATCCACGGGATTTCACTTCCTGACGAGGTCAGGACGAACTGGAGGGCAATTGTGCCTGCCACCAGTGCGCGAATCACCGACCGGTGTCCAAGCGAGGATTTCTTGGCCCACATCCGGAACACGTCCCATGCCAACACGATTGTGATGATCGAAGGAAAAACCCATGAGATTGGCTGAGCAATGGAAATGAACGCTGAAAATGCCACGGCTAGAGCGGGCAGCCCGTAGGAAAATGCAGATCCTATCGTCGACCAAGCGAATTTGGATCCCGCTGAGCGATTCGTTGAATCAGTTGTAACTGTCTCTGGGACTGTTTCACTGCACCTTGCCTTTTGTCCTTACGGTCTTCCCGCCGAGCGATTCGTTGAATCAGTTGTAACTGTCTGGGACTGTTTCACTGCACCTTGCCTTTTGTCCTTACGGTCTTCCCGCCCGCTAACCGCGCCAGTAACACTGTCAGCCATCCGCTCCGGTTCACAGATCAATCCCTGGCTTAGTTTTCAGAGTATTCCGACAGTGGGTCGTCTCTACGCACATCGATCACATGTCCGGTTTTGTTCGATACGAGCACCTCCAACGATGCCCTGGCAACCGTTCTCGACTCGAGCAAAGAACTCGGGTCTTCTGTACCGAATGCCTTGGTTCTCATCGGTGTGCCAGTACGCTCAGGATTGACACAGTTGACTCGCACCCTTTCCGCACTCCACTCGTCGGCAAGTGCCTGGGTTAGGTTGACCGTAGCTGCCTTGGCGGAGCTATAGAGACTGTAGCTTCCCCGCCCCCGCGTGTACGAGCTCGAGGTGAAGAGGAGAAGTGATCCTTGGGTCTTCTCCAACTCGGGATAAAAAGTCTGGGCGAGCAAAATGGGCCCGATGTAGTTGATCTCCGTCGCTTCGTAGATAGTCTCGTCGGATGTCTCATCCAAACGAGCCAGAGGAAGGACACCTGCGGTATTCACTACAAAGTCAACCTGGCCTGTCTCAGCCAGAACCTGATCTCGTGCAGCGATGAGATCATCCCGTCGGTTGATGTGCGTCTTCGTCGACGACCGAGAAAAGGTCTTGACCGTAGCACCGAATTCTGCCGCAAGCGATGCGATATCTGCACCGATTCCGTAAGACCCACCGAACACAGCCATCGTCTTCCCCGCGAGTGCAGACTTCAGCGCATCTTCAGTCGTCTCGTGCTCATTGCGTCCGGGCAGTTGAAACAATTTATCCGCAATATAGATATCAATCGGCTCAGTAACCTTCATATTGCTGTTGTCACCGGCCACAACTGCAACAGGCACTTCCGGCGTGTATCGAAGTACGACAGAGCAATCATCGGTCGCAACAAAGTCCTCGTCCCGAGCGGCTATGTCATAAGCGCGCTGAATGGCAGAAAGCTTGAATGCTTGCGGAGTCTGTCCGCGTCGCAGATTCCCACGGGGAGGAACATCCTTGATCACCGGGTACTGTCCAGCCCCCGCCTCGACTTCAATGATGGTATCGGCGGATGGAATCGCGACGTCTACCGCGTCATTCGTCTCGAGCGCACGCACAACATCGTTGACTATGGAAGGTGCAAGCAATGGTCGGACAGCGTCGTGCAGAATGACATTGCAGTCATCCGAGTATCTGTCCGCGATCGCGCGCAAAGCGACCTGTGTAGTGTCATTTCGTGTCCCAGAGCCCTCGAGAACCGAAGTCACCTTATTAAATTCGTTCTTCCGAACAATTTCATGGACGCGATCAAGATGCCCACGAGCCATGAGCACGATAATCTCATCGATCATCGGATGTCCATTGAAGATCGCCAACGTATGCTCCATGATCGGACGCCCTGCGATCTTGATCAGCTGCTTCGGCGTATCCAGCCCGATCCGTGCTCCGACACCACCGGCCAATATCACGCCGATGTTTCGAGTATCTGCCACGTTAGCTACCCTTCGAATCTATTGAGGTATACCAGAATACGGCTTCTGGCCAAGGAACGATTCTATCAGGCAGCTTCATTACACATGGTATTCGGTGCCACGAAATCTATCCTGCCTAGCCGCGTCTGGTAGGGAAACTCTTCTCTATCACCAAGTTCGCGAACCTCCAGCTTACGAGCGCTTCTCTCAAGGATCGTCCCCGAGTCAACCTACAGATAGGTGAATCCTCAATTATGCGACTTCAGTTCATCGCCGTAGCGGTCACGTTCTCACTTGAACCGCTTTAGAGCCCTCCACTCCAGCGACGAAGTTAAAAACGATGTAAAGTCAAGCCACGGTCGCTACCTTACCGTGCAACAACTACCAATACGCATTGAGGCTCGATGTTCGGACGCACCAAGAAGATCCTTCCAAAAGTTCCAATTTTTGGATTCATCGGAATAATTCCCGAGAATTACGGGGGTCGCACAGCCGCTTGCTTTCAACGAACAAGCGCACTTGCTGATGCAGACAAACGTAGCATCGAGATACTGAATGTTTCGCCCGTGCATGCCGTTGACGTCGACGCACTGAACGCCAAGCTACACAGTGAAGGGCGCCTTAGCCCACGCGTCGCATTGAGAAACCTCTGGAACGACATGCGCACCCTGCCCGACGATCAGCTCGCGGAGTTCACTGCCCGCGCACCGAAGCCCTTCTGCTTTGATGACGACTGCTTAGAACCTGACAAGTCCTCTGTCAGCCGAAGATACGCGACGAATGGAACCTTGCTACAAACAGACTGGTTCCGAACCGACGGTACACGAGCGGTGAGCGACCGCCGCGACGTTGACTCCCCCGGCAGGAGAAGCGGCCGGGCCATTAGTGTCTTCAACAATCAGTGCGAACTGATCGGTCAATGGCAGAGCAGCAAAGAGCTTTTCAAAGATTGGTTCAAATGGATTTTTGGCCACCACCAAACCATACTTATTAGTGACACGCCGTCATATTCATTTATCCGAGACTTCGACAAGAAGTCAGTCAAAGTCATTCAGGCAATCCATAGCATCCATGGGACGCCACCTAATTCATCTACTGGGCGGCTATCAAAGCAGAACTATCCTGTGTTAACTCATATGGATGAATACGACAGAGTAGCACTCCTAACCGCAAGTCAACGAAGGGATTTGGCCGACCTCCATATTGGCTCGAATAACATGGCCGTTCTCCCCAATATGGTTGTACCCCCTTCGGCGCACCACCCAGGAAAGCGAAACCGCTCGTCTGCGGTCATTCTCTCCCGTCTAATAAAATCTAAACGTCTTGATCACGCAATAAAAGGAATATTTGAAGCTTCCAAAATTAATCCTGATATTCACCTTGACATCTTTGGTGACGAAATAGACGCACAAGAAGAACTTGAAAACCTCATCGGCAGGCTTAATCTTGCACAGTCAGTACACTTAAGAGGCTACGATCCTCAAGCCAAACAGAAATTTTCCGAAGCAAGTTTTTGTCTCCTGACCAGCAGGTCCGAAGGTCAATCACTCGTCGTATTGGAAGGAATGGCGGCCGGTTGCATACCAATTTCATACGACATTTCGTACGGACCTCCTGACATCATTACTCATGGCGTCGATGGCTTCCTAGTACCAGATGGAAATGTTGAAGCCCTAGGTAACACCATCGCTTATGTCTCGCAGATGCCCGAGGCCCAGCTTAAAAGAATGCGTAAGGCCGCCATCCAACGATCTCAAGACTTCTCCCCCGCCCAGATAACATCATTGTGGGGTGACACAATGCGTCAAGTGCTGGCCGAAAAGAATCCAACCAAGCCTATCGGCGGAAAGATCAGCTTGCGCCAGATCACTTCAGACGGCCAGTCGTACAAGTTCAAACTTAACCTCTCGGGCGTCCGCGCTGGCGTCACTGACAAGTTGTTCTTGACCTGGATGAGCAGGGACTCACACTCAGCAGTGTTCGGCCGCGAACCTGTTTGCACAGATAGCGCAGCGAAAAACTCCGTAAGTGTCGAGGCCCCGCGTTTGCGCGTAGCTGGTGGGAACGTAATTGACTTTTATGTCGATCTCAAGGTTGGCAGCAGGACTCGACGAACTAGGCTCCCTGCGAATTTCGACCAGGTGTCAGACCGCACTGGGGGTATCGAATTCTATGTTACAAAGAACGGTTTCCTCAGTGCGCGCATCGGCTAGCAGATTCGCTGGCTGCTAGTCCTCCTTAAGTCCACAAACTATCTGAACGATTACGCGTTCTCAGTAACGCCTACACATACAGCAGCAACGATTTTCTGAACAACCGACGCATCGGTTCACTATAGATTGGACTCCGGAGAGCCAGAGAGTTATCAGCCGTCTGCTGTGCGAATTCGCTTACGCAAGACACCTAGACAAGAACTTCGCGAACCATGCGCTACTGACATCGATCACGCGGGCACCCAGAACTTTCCTTCGGTGGCACGGGGTACGAACTTTTTTTGAATTTCCCTATAACTCTTTGCTCGACGGCCCAGATACTTGACCGTCGAGCACACGAGCCGACACCAGTACCGGGATTGCTGCGCCTACTTGACTGTGCAGCCGCGGAATTCTCAAACTTGGCCTTCTATATAGTGTCGTCCACGTCAGCTTCTCATGTGCGCTCGCGCTAGTATCCATTTACAGGCAGGTAGCTTCGCCCACTGGAATAATACAAGTTGGGTCAGAAACACGACAAAATCTTCGCTTACTTACCTTTCGGCTTGTCGACAAGCCGCTTCACATATCTCTTGGCCCGTTTTGAAATCGGCACATCGAGTCTGTCGATAACTTTAGCCTGTGCTTTCACAAGCTTCTGAGTCTCTGCCAATTCTGATCTAAGCTTCTTCATCTCATCCGACAACCTTTTATCCACAGATTTTACAGTCACAGTAGGTTTCTTCGTATGAGGAAGATCAGATTTAAACGCATAGCGCATGCGACTATTGTCTGTCTTTTTGCCCTGCCGTAGCCACCAGAGACGAGAAGCCATTTCTCGCCGTCCAGCTTCTCCTTCTGCCAGTATCGGATGCACCATCGGCGGCAATTCAGCTGCCGAAAGCTTCTCGTCATAATCGTTCGGCACGGAATCAGACTGATAGATGTTTCTTAGGCCATTTTTACCAAGGAATGCAGTAAACCGATCAAAGGTCTCCGCGAGCCCAGCATGGAATTTGGAGTAGTCAGCGTATTGGTAGAGATCCTCTGCGCGCGTGTTTTCTGATATTTTATCGAGCGGGACATATGGAATTTGATGGTAGTCGGCGAGTTCGCGAGTTCGCGAATCGTGGGCCACGAGAAGTGTGGGTGTCCCGGACAAGATGCCAGCGACCGACCCGTGGATTCGGGTCCCAAGCACAAAATCGAATTTTTTCAGGAACTCAACCCAAGTGTCCGGATCAAGTGGGAAATGTACTTGATCACGCACATGAAGCAGACTATCTGGATTGACTAGGCCGTTGATCGCGTTCTGCCGACCCCGTGGCTCGGCCCACACCATTGTGTTAAGATCCCACGAATTCTGTGGAATATAGCTAAACCGTTCGAAACGCTCGGCATGGTCGCGGATGACGGGAACCATCACTCCCGTTTCAGGTGACGCAGACATCGCGAGCGCTTTCTGTTGTGAGAAGTCATCCTCAAGAGCCCGGACTGTGGGATTCGGACCGTACATGAATATTGAGGGACAACCGATCACATCCACATGTTCTTCGCCGAAACCTATACGTTTGAGATATGCGGACGTCTCTATTCCTCTGACTCCTACACTCGCAGACCGGTCAAGCACGGCTGACATGAAGCGTTTCACATCTTCGTCGAGATCTGCATTACGCTCGTCTCCACCGTTCAACGGATGCTGACTTCCGACTCCGACGACTGTGACAGGAATATCCAGCCCTTCAATCACTCGAGTCAGATTTGCCAAGTTGCGGCGAAAAGATGGGCGAAATGCGTTTGCCAGTGGAACAACGAAACAGTCAAATTCGTCATTGATGCGCTGAATGTACTCATCGTCGATTCCGTCACGACCGGAATTGAAGCTGTTGGCTACCACTTCAGTTCCTTCAACGCTGAGAGCCCGGAACATCGACTGCCCGAAAAGGAGATTTCCAACATTCGTCGCCAGCACGTTCTGCGTCAAGACGGATTCAGTCGGAACAGGGACCCACGGTGCCTTCGCGGCCCTAAGTAGTAATCGTGTCACCGGCTCTTCTCCAAACTAGTTGCAATATCGGTAATGACAATCTAGCAGGTGGAATCACATGCTTGGCCCGCACCAACTGCCGCTACGGGACTGTTCTATAGTTTCGACTCCATTACGGCCAATTCATCTGTGACGGTCAGGACGCGGAGGACACCTTGTATGGAATGTCCTTCTCTATCTGATCGGGGGACCAGCTCCACACATGCCGACGACCGAAGATTGATCGATGAGGCTGCGTGCTCTCCTTCGTCCTCAAATCAGCGTGATGTGTCTCTGCACCAAACCTCATTATTTGACGAATCTCGTGCCAGAATTCTTGCCTTGGCCATAGTCCTGCCACGCCCGTTTTGCCGGATCTTTCCTCATCGAAGCCCCAACGATATGAGATCTCCCAGTGCGCGGTTCTGTGACCGCACCGGTTGAAAAGCTTCGGACCTGACATTACGTTTGGCCGGCCCATATTCCAGTGGCAACGCGATGTTGTGCGGCGAATGACCCTCCACACCCACTGCCTACACCATTCGAGTACGATCAAAGCTGATCGGTTTCACAAAGAACGAGCAGGTCGTTTTGTCTTGGAGCCGTATCATGAAGGGCGGCAATATTTTGAGCCTGAGCCGATAGGCCCATACCGTTCTTGAGAGGTCCACTGTGAAACATTTGCTTCGTACGACAGCATTGAAGGCTGTGCGCTCGTCTGCGTGGAAGAAGACCAGCAAATGGATCAGGGGAGCGGAACGCTGGCAGCAGCTCGAAGACGAGTTCGACGGGAGCTACGTCAGGGCTGAGGTCGTCGTCTACTTCGGCGATCGCAAACCCAAGTTCTATCAGCTGAGCCAATGGATACCTGTCCTCGAAGAACTGCACCGGACTCATCGAGTTGTCCTCGTTCTGCGCAAACCATCGGCTTTGAACCAGGCTCGAGAACTCACGCGATTGCCCGTGGTACTCAAACGCCGTTTCGACCCGCTCCACACCTTCTACCATGCCAATGACTTCAAATTGGCCTTGTACGTGAATAACGGGATGTCCAACTTCCAATCCCTGGGGTTTGCCCCGATGGTTCATGTGCATATCAATCATGGCGAATCCGACAAGCTGAGCATGGTTTCCAACCAAGCGAGTCGTACGACAAAGTGTTCGTCGCTGGTGACGCTGCAATCAATCGGCACCGTAAATCACTCGTTGACTTCGACGAGTCCGTTCTGGTGAAGGTCGGCCGCCCTCAGTTGGATATTGACAGGCCAGCAGAGTTAGAACCCTCAGCGTTGACAACGATTATGTACGCCCCAACGTGGGAAGGGGAAAACGATGCTAACAACTACACCTCGGTAGACCTCTTCGGCCCGCAAATCGTCGAAGCTACATTGAGTCTCGATAACACCCGGGTCATCTACAAGCCTCACCCTCGCGTGGAAACGTCGAAAGACAGCGCAGTGGCGGAGGCGAACGCACGTATCATCGAACTCATCGACGGCGCGAACGAATCGATCGCAGACGAGACTCGGCAGCATCAGGTTCTCATGGAAGGTGACATTCTCGCGATGTTCGACGCTGTCGACCTTCTCGTCACAGATATATCCAGCGTCGGCCTCGACTTCCTCTATCTGCAATCCGACAAACCATTGGTCCTGACCGATCGACGCGACGATTCCGGCAGGCTCAATGAGGAAGCACCGATCAGTTTGGCCACTCCGATCATCGATGGTTCAACGGTGGGCGAGACGAGTGCGCTTCTGCAGAAGATGCTGACCGACGATACTTCGGCAGAGGTCCGCCAAAGGCTGCGGCGCTACTATTTCGGCGAAGGTGAGAAAGGCACGTCAACCGTCCTCTTCACGAAGACGATCAGCGAGCTGATTGCGAAGAGGACTTCGGCATTGGAGAACTTCCATTTCGAGAAGAGCACCAACTCTGAGGCGAACGACGAATAAGATGCTCTCGGTTCGTCCCAGCTCAAGTTCTCGGACGAACCGAAAGATTTCCGTGTCTTGTCGAGTACCATTCGTGACTTCCTGAGGACTCCGGGGTGAATTCCTTTGGAGTGCTAATTCTCCGCTTCGCATTCCACGGATCCAGAGGGCGTCGCAGGAAGACGTCAAAGACCTCGCCCACCGACTCTGAGAACTTCTCATCGTCGACGATAAACGTGAGAATGGTCCTCCTACCGAACTTCTTCAGTTCGACCCTAGGATCACTGCATAGAACGTAGGAGTTCAGCTTTCGGCCAGAGAGGACGAGCTGAGCTGATGCTGCAATCCCCCCATCAAGTTGATTAACCTCGATCTCAACTCGAGAACCGTGCTGAGTTGGCGAGACGTGCACCTTCTTGACGTCGATTCCCTTACCGATCTCGCCAGCATTAATAATGGGTAGATGCGCAGGCCTCGTCTCTGCCAGGACCTTCTGCCAGCGGTGGTAGCCTGCCTCCGGAAGGTACCGTTCGACGGTGTCCACCGCTGCCACACGCATCGACGAAATCCGATCCGGTTCAAGCTCGAGGAAGGTCTCAATCCGATCAGCAAGAGCGTCAATATCGCCGAACGGTGTGATGAAGCCGTTCTTGCCTTGCTCGATCAGATCTCGTGGACCGTAGGTGATGTCATACACGATGGGAATGCAGCCGGCTCCCATCGACTCCATCAGCGCCAGTGGGAGCCCCTCACTGGTGCTGGTCAGAACCGATATTGACGCAGACTGCAGTCGTGCTGGAACATCATTGACATACCCTGGGAGCTCAATTCGATCGCCGACCTCGAGCTCTGCGACAAGCTTCTCAAGAGGCGGGCGCTCGGCACCTTCTCCAAGGACGGTGAGAGTGACGTCCACTCCTCTATTCTTCAATTGAGACACAGCTCTGATTGCGTGGTCCACGCGCTTGAGACCAATAAGGTTCGCGACCATCACAATACTATTCTTCGGTCGTCCGGCAGGACCCTCTGACGCAACAGCAGCGGGCGGAAGTTCACCAGTGAGGAGCTTGATGTTCGCACCGGAGAGCCCTCTATCAGTGATCGCTTCGGCCTGCTGCTTGGTTTGGACCCCGACGATGTCGAAGCGATCGAAGTTTCGCATGGTCTCGACTCGCCGGGGGAGAAACTCACCGTGGGCACCGTTCCACGGCCGGCGAAGGTGGGAACCGTGCATGAATAGGACGAGGGCAAATGATCTGCCCGAGATCTCGTGGACGAACTCGCTGATCTTCTTGTCGTCAACGATGAGCACAGCAGGCGTTTCCGTAACCACGGCTTCAATCCACGCGTTGTAGAAATCCCGTGGTCGACGCCATTCGGCCATTGGCTCTCCCGTCGACGAGTGGAGAATGAAGCGACGACCGATCTTCGAGTCCTGCACATCGGCCAGCAGCAGACTGCCATCGGCTCGTAGGTAGTTTCGCCGAATGATCCGGCCTGTGCTCGGATTGCGGAAAGCATCGTAGAAATCGGTGATGCTCTCGACTTCACCGTCTTCCTCCGGAACAGGGTTCGCGGGTGTCATACCCCCGAGTTCTGCGAACTCGGCGTCGGACCTGTCGCGCAGATCTTGCCAGATGTTGACCACGCGGAGATCCTCGGTGATACGACCTTCCGCCAGTAGCCGGTCTCGGACTTCGTTTACATCCATTCGCGAACTGAGCGTGAGCAAAGTCTGCGACAGAGGTCGACCGAAACTCTGAAAGCTTCGGATTCGCCGCAGTGCCGCAGTTGTCATCCCTCCAAGGGACCCGGAAATTCCCCAAATCGCGTTATATACGTGAACCTCGTCCGTACCTAAGACGGCTGGGGCCTCCGATGCTCTGGATACCAAGTCGTCCGGCGCTGAGCGGAAGAGTCGGGAGACGAGACTCATTTGTGTCCTCCTTCTTCATTCATCGCAGCATCTGTCTCTGCGGGTCTCATGTTGGCAATGCCATATGACCGAGGTGACGAGTCTGACCCCGCCAGTTGACGATCCGGGGGCTGTCCGAAGTCTCCCAGTGAGCACGGACGTTCCAGTCGGCGTCGAGCTCGGCATAACGTCCGCCGACCGCGACCTGAAGTGAGTCGACGTAATTGATGCCCACGGACTTCAGCAATCCGACGACTCGCTCTGGTACCCCTTCGCTCCGCAGACGGGCAAGGTCGAGAACCGCAATCTGAGGATCGAACACAATGAAGTCTTCGTTCAATGTGCTGTGGCTGGCAAAGACGAAATCCAGTGCCCCCACATGATCGTCTTTGAAGGCGCTGGCAATTCGTCGCATGAGAGTGAGACCGCTGGTGCGCGTCTTCCTGACATCTTGTTTGGCGCCGAGCAGGGAAGAGCTTAGGTTCGTCCGGCTGAGTTCTGCGACATCCGCGAAGACCTCGGCCGCGGCAGGAAGCACCACGAGACGATCGTGATCGGAGAAGAGCACAGGCAGAAGAGCCTGAACCAGGTCCTCTCGAGCAGTAATTCCCGAGTAGGAGACCGCCTCGAGGCTGTGAAGAGTCCCGCTGGAGAGAGTCGCTCCGATCTCAGTGACACGCTCAGCATCGAGAACACCGGAAGCCAGCCACAGACGATAGCGACCTGAAGCGTTCTCGTCGATGGACTTCGCCGCCGTCTCGACCAAGGACTCCTCACCCTTATTCACGGACAGGTAGACATCTGTCGTTCCAGCCTCGGGCTGCGGCTGGTTCGCTGCACTCACCACCGAAGCGAGCTCGCCACTCGTCTCATCGGGGAGGGAAGCCTCCGCTAGGTATTTGTCGGCTGCCGCCATATCGTCTTCGGTGATCTCGATCCATTTGGCATAGATCTCGTCTTCCGACGCACCTTCTGCGATGAGCGGAATGATGATGGCCAGTTTGTCCAGGATGCCCGTGCGAATGGTGTCGAACTCGGCATCATTGATCCCGTACAGTCCGCCAAAACGGGAGTCAGACTTGTTCTTGGGTTCGAATTCGACAGTGGCTCCCACCGATCGCGCGGGAAGATTGGCATGAAGTCGTGAAGTCAGTACACGCGAGTACTTGTAGGCATAGTCGGAAACCCAGCTTCGTGCCAGCTCGAGATTCTCGGGGAACGATTTGTCCCTGATCGCGGTCACGGTCTGCTTTCTCGACGGCCCTTTGCCGCCCTTCATCCAGTCGACGCGAAGAGTCCCTGAACGCTTGTCGCGCTCTTTGGCGGGGAAGAGTGTATCGACGGTCGTCGTCAAGCATCCGGAGAAGAATGCGGGAACACCGACGGCTCGCAGCACAGCCACCGATTGCCAGTCGCGGCACCCGACTGGTCCGTACTTCTTCAGGTAGGCGATGGCGTCGGGAGTCAACATCTCCGGGTACCGCACGAATACCGAGAGAAGAATCGGCCGCAGGTTGGGATGGAATGGAATATTGAAGGACTTGCCGAAGATGTCGTGCATATACCAGCCGAAGGAGACGTACCAGGTGTCTTCTGGGATGTCCTGGTAGACGTTGCCGTCCCGGTAGACCTCGACAAGGTTGAGCTCGGCTTCGGGGCCGGCATACTTTCGCTCCTGCTTCACGGACTTGCGCAGGTTCGCGAAGAGGTCGGTGAGCCCTGTGTCTCCCGTGAAACTGAGGTTCTCGTACCTGAGGAGATGACCAATCGACGCAAGAGTCTGAATGTAGTCGCCGATGTTTCGCGAGCGGATTCCCGGCTGGTCGTAGCTGAGAACTCCGAAGTTCCTTTTGCCCGGCGTCGTCGGCAGCGGCTGCAGGTGAACGCCTCCGGGAAGCCATTCGCGCATTCGCATGAGTTCGTACTTGACAGCTTCGCTGAGCTTGTCTTCACCCCAGGCGAGTCGGCTTTCCAACAACGTGCGGACATGGTCGAAGGCATCGATGCAGAATGCTGATTCCGCGGTCCGCAGCACAGCCTTGGAATTCCATTTCTCTGTATCGCCTGTCTGGTTCGACCGTTCGATGAGAGGAAGAGCCTCGTTTCCGAGGGTGTCGATTGCGGTCGGGTAAAACTCGAGCGCGGCAGCAGTGATGAGCTCACGATCGTCGATTCGTTCGAACTCGTTCCAGGCCGCCTCCGGATTCGAGGCACGATGATAAGCCATACCCAACAGAACACGGCCGATCTGCTGATGCTCAGGTCGACGCCGCAGGTTGAGCCCGATCGATACCGCTTCGCCGTGGAGTCCCGCGTCGATCAGCGCCCTGCCGGCTTCGACCATCGAGGCTCCCAGCGATGATCCGCTGATCAGGGACTCAGCGAGAATCGAGTCCGCATTGAGTCGTGCAATCTCACGTAGCTTGGCGTCGACTTCCTTCTTCGCCGGAGCCACGGTCCATCCGTCGACGTCTCCAGCAGTGCGGCCTTTGAGCGCCGAGGCCAGATTCCGGTAGGAACGAGCGGTCTCGAGAGCGATCTTCTTTGCGCCCTTTGCCGAACTCGGTGAGCCTGCGGTTCCCGTTGCACCACGCTCACGAACATACTTCGTTCCCGAAGCTCGTTCCACAACAGGCAGAGCACGGCGGGCAATGCCGTGGACGACGGGCTTCACCAGCTCTCGCCCTTTGCCGATGAGTTTGTCCTTTGCGTTTGCCTGTTTGCTCACTCGCCTAGTCCTTTGCAGAAGTTTGGGTGATTCGCTGATTGTAACGATGAAAGTCTGTCGTTGAGTGTCAGTTTGCTGGCCGCATCGAGAATGCGGCTCCTGTCCTGGAGTCAGTCAAACGTCTCCAAACCAGTATGTCGAAGCCTGTAGTCGAACTGCGGCGCCAAGGTCTTGGCATAGGTCGCAGTGATGTGCGCAGTGTCGAAATAGGTGATGACTCCCCCGATGACTGGTTCGCATGTGCCTTCGGGACAGAACCAGTCCTCTGGATAGATGATGGACAGATTCTTCGAATCCAGTGATCTGGCGGAGGCAGCCAGAGGGTCCATCCAATGCCATGATTTCGGAGTTCCTGAGCACTGCTCAAGGTCGTCTTCGTGGCTGGCAACACAGTCTGGAACCTGGATATCTGCGCCTCCGGGATAAGGGGTGTCTCTGACCACTACGACGTCCAGCTTCGCATCGGTCCAGCTCTGCAGGATCTCCTTGTGGCCTTCCGGAGCCTGTTTCTCAGTTTCTTCCCACGACTTTCCATTGAGAGGGGTCGACTGACGCTCAGAGGTGATCACCGCATCGAATCCACCTGAGGTTGTACGGTCGACGACCCAGTCGGAATAGTCTTGGCAGCCTTTGATGCCCTCGGGGGTGCCCAGATCCTGCGGCAAGGTGGAGATGCTGCAGTTCGAGGCCAGGAATGTGGTGATCGTCCAATCGTTCTTTTCGGCCAATCTCTCCAAAGTCGGCAGCCAATGTCCGGCGTGGGAGTTCCCGACAAGAGCGACCTTCTTCTTGCCATTCCCATATGTGCATTCTGGACGGTCCGTGTACGGTTCGCTCGCCCAGCACCCATCAGAGTAGGCCTTGGACTTGTCGTTCTTCGCCGCAGCCGGCTCCATCAGCAGCGAATCGGTGTCTTCGCATTTCGGATTGTCTTTGGCACTTCGAAGCAGTGACGCTGCCCCCAAACAGGAGTCGGGGTCGTCCAAGGCGATTTGGAGATCGTCCTTGTTCTGTTCGACGATTTTGTCGGACACCCACATTTGGCTCAGCCCGAGGGCTCCGACAAGCACCATGGCAACGATCGCAAACCCGAAGGTTCTCTTCTGACCGCCGAGCAGAGTAGTCTTCCGAAAGCGATTCTCCACCCATGTCGTCGATGCCCACGCCACCGCAATCGACACGAGGATAATCACGGCTTTGTCGAGGCGTCCCAAGTTCTCGGTTGTTCCTACCTGTGCCGAAAGATATGGGACGAGCACGATGAGTGGCCAGTGCCAGAGATAGACGGAGTAGGAGATATCGCCCAAGAACTGTATTGGACGCAAAGACAGCACGGGCAAGAGGGAGGATCGTCCGCGAGAATCCGCCAGGATGACTAGCGCTGTCGAAACCACGGGCAGGAGCGCTATATAGCCAGGGAAGGGCATGTCCGGCCGAATGATGAACGTACCGACGATGATACCGAGGAACCCGATCCACCCGATCAGCGAGCTGAACGGAAGCCGCTTCGGACGAACGTAGATGACGAAGACCGCGACGAGGCCGCCAGTGGCCAGCTCCCACATGCGGGTGGGTGTGATGAAGTAAGCCATTGCCGGCTGCGCAATCGTGTACCACACGGAGAACACCAACGAAGCGACGAAGATCCCGACGACGGTGAAACCGACGACCGCTTTGGAGTGCTTGGCCTTCGTTCCGATGAGGAATGCGAGCCCGATGATCACAGGCCAGATGAAGTAGAACTGCTCTTCGACGGACAAGGACCAAAAATGCTGAACCGGAGACGGAGCGTTGTCGGCCGCGAGATAGTCGACGCTTGAATTCGCAAAGTCCCAGTTGACCACGTAGAAGGCGGCAGAGAAGATCTGTCGTCCGGTATCGACCCAAACTGACTGTGGCGCCACCAGGTACGTAGCTATGCCGACGACAAACAGAACAAGCAATGACGCCGGCAGCAGGCGGCGGATGCGTCGGGCCCAGAAACTCGCTACATCTCTCCAGCTCTTGGGCGGAGATTTGATGAGGTGGCTGGTGATGAGGAATCCGGAGATGACGAAGAAGACGTCCACGCCGATGAACCCACCTGTGAAACGGTTCGGCCAAAGGTGATAGAGCAGTACGATTCCGACGGCCAAGGCCCGAAGACCCTGGATATCAGCTCGGAATCCTGCTCTGCTTCTTTGACTGTCCGCTTTCGGTCGAGCGGCAGCTTCGGTATCCGTCTTCTGCATATTTCGCGTCTAGAACTTTTCTCAGCCGGCTGGAGAGGACCCGACTGCGGTCGCTGTCTGTAAGTGCATCAGGGGGTGGGGAAGTGGATAAGCCTGGCTCTCGTCGCCTCCACTGTGCTTCCGAAATCAGTCGGAAGTCAGCTCATTTCAGACCACATGGCCGGGTCCCCATTGTTCAAATGATTGGGGGCCGTCCATGCCGAGACATTCGCAGGACTCCACGACCGGACAGTTTGTGAGGCTCCTCTTCGTCGCTCCAAGGGTCGAGCTTCCAGCCTTCCTTCCAACCTGTGAACCAAGGCTTGAGCTGCTCAGGCTTGTTTGCCCATTTCAGGCACTGCATCATGGTCCACGAAGCAACATAGGCCCAATTGAAAGGCCACGGCAGATTTCGCCTGGCCAGCCATACTCGGTTGCGTGCGTTCATGTAGAAGTACTCGTCGTGTCGCCTGGGATCGATCACCGGGTGCGCCACAGCGACATCGCCCATGTACCAGACGGTGTAGCCGGCGTCCCATACACGCCAAGCCAATTCAATTCCTTCGTGGGCGTACCAGAACGGTGCGGGCCAACCTCCACACTCGTCGAAAGCCTTGCGCTGCATGCAGACAGCGCCTTCCCACACAGAGAACACGTTGGAGGAATGGTCGGCTTCACCTTTCCTCAATCGAGGAATCCATCGCTTCGGTGCTTCCGGTCCCCCGGGCTCCTCCACTCGCGGTTGGACCAGTCCGATCTTCGGTTTGGTGCGCATGAGCTGAGCCATGCGCATCAGTGTCGTGTCATCAGGAAGCCAGGCATCATCGTCGAGGAAGAACAGGAATTCGCCGTCGACGTGTGGCACTCCGGCGTTCCGGCCTGCTGGGATACCCAAGTTCTCAGGAAGCGCGAGCTTCTTGACTCCGGCAGGAATTCCCTCTGGTTCCCAGCCGTTGCCCACACACACGATGTCGAGTTCGACGCCCTTCTGTGCGAGGAGCGTCTGGAATCCACGATTCAGATCGTCAAGACGCTTTCCCTGCGAGAGGACGACGACGCCGAAGGTGTACTTCCGAGTCGATTCGAATCGCTGATTGAGGATTCTCGACTTATCGCTCATGACAGTCTCCTCGAGGCCATGATGGACATGAAATGTCCGATGACCGACAACAGGCACAACGGCACCAGGATCACCACGAGCCACTGCTCGCCGAAGAGTTCCTTCGCACCGAGCGGGACTGCCACAGCGGTGACGATGCTGGCGGCAAATGCCAGCAGTGACATCTCGACCGAATGGTAGATCCTATGGAATGGGAGGAATCGTGCTGCCCGTTTGAGCTTTGCCACAAATCCTGGATTCAGCGCAGTGGCTGCTTGAGAGTCCGCGAGTTTGTCCAGTCCGTTGAACGCTCGGGAAACGTGAACCATATCGTTGAGAGCTTTGTTGAGCAGGACAAGACCAGCCAAAACCGTGCCGGCCAGCAAGTACGGATAAGTTCCTCCAGGGTTCTCACTCAACCCCTTCCACTCCCCCATGGCTCTGATACCCAGTGCAACGGCGACGAGGCCCTCCGTGGTGTAGTGACCGACCTTATCGAGGAAGACTCCTTTGGCTCCGCTGGTGCCACGCCATCTGGCGACTTCGCCGTCGCAGCAGTCGATGTACATCTGCACCTGCGAGAAGAAGACCGCCAGGACAGCCCCCCAGATCCCCGGGATCAAGAGACTGGCCGCGATGCACCAACCAGCAGCAATCATCAAACCGGTGACACCGTTCGCGCTGATACGGGTACGAACCAGAATCATCGTGAAATAGATGGAGATATGACGCAGATAAAGCTGCGCACTCCAATGTTCTGCGTTCTTCCTGCTGCGGACTTCGATCGGCTGAGCCTTGGCCCGAAGCTCAGACAAGGTCGGGTGGCTCTGTGGCTTCCGAGTGGACACACCCGCTCCTCTCTGGTTCTAGGCAAGTGTTAGGTCATTGGAGGCAGTCTACTGTGGGCACTTCAGATGCCCCTGAGAACACGCAGGGGTGGCCTGTGCGCAGAAGACTGCTGAGACGTCAGGGTTTGCCGAGCTCCGACTTGATCCGCGTCGTTGAGATCTCCGGAGTGCGCGGCAAGTAGACGACTTCGCACTTGTCTTTGAGGAAGTCGAACTTCCCTTCCCAGTCATCGCCCATGACGAATGTGTCGATGTGGTACTTCTCGACATCGGTGACCTTCTGTTCCCAGTTGTCCTCAGGAATCACGAGATCGACGTAGCGAATCGCCTCCAACATGTGCTTACGCTCTTCGTACGAGAAGTAGGACTTCTTGTCCTTGCCTGCGTTGAATTCATCACTGGAGAGAGCAACGACGAGGTAGTCGCCCTGCTCCTTGCAACGCTGGAGAAGGCGGATGTGGCCATAATGGAGAAGATCGAACGTGCCATAGGTGATGACTCGTCGCATAGAGGTAACCATCCAAACGTATAGGGCCCAGTGGGCAGGCAGGCGGAAGCAACAGTTCAGCGGCAGTTTACCATTCTGTTACCAATCGCCACAGATTTGTTATGTGTCTCACGCCTCCAGTTTCAACCGGCGTTCCTCTGTCCTTCGTTCAATGACGATTTTGCTGGACTCGACGTATCGAGCGATCTGCGCTCCAGGTGCGGTGTCTCCCAGATAGTGGTCACTCAGCCTCGCAGCCGCATCATTCTGTGCTTCAGCCTGCGCGATAAGATCGACGATGTCATCGCCGCCCTCCGGTCGAAGTCGCGGGCAACTGTCGAGGAGCCCGCCCGCGAGCACCTCGGCGCCCGGATTATGCGGTTCAACCATGACCAGTGGCTTCTTCGACGACAGCCAGTCATAGGCCACGGACGACACTTCGGCCACAGCGACATCGGCGATGTCGAACTGCCAGGAAACATCAGGCGTCCGATCAAGCAGCGCACGTGGATCGGAGTCAATGATGTCCTCGATGGCCTCGAGCGCTTTGGCGAAATCATGATTCATGACCCCGGTACGAGGATGCGGCCTGAAGATCACTCGATAACCAGCGTCGAGCAGACTCGTGACGACTGCCTCACCATTGTGGACAAGTGACCCATAGGCCATTGCTTCGGAATCGCCCTCCCACGTCGGGGCAAAGAAAACCACTCGCCCGTCTGCTGCGGTTGCGTCGAACTCACGCCACACATCGGGAATCGAACGCGGCCGGTCGAGCTGCGGTCGACCGACATCGAGCATGTTCTCGACTTCCATGCCGAACAAAGTTCGCTCAATGCGGTCTCTGGCTGCTTCTCCCGCGGTGAAGACATAGTCGTAAGCTTTGAGCTGATTGGAGATCATCGAAATCTTCTCGCTCTCACCATGGCTGAGATGAACGTGGGCCGGGCCAGGATAGCGCAGTGCCTGGAAGTTCGGAGTGCCCTGATTGACGTAGAAGACTGCTCTCAGAGATGACGAAGTCATGAAGTCATCGAGACCTCTAGTCAGACGCGAGAAGCGAACCGGGAGATGCGTGACCTTACTCAGATGCTTCGCGACAATAGGACTGCGGACGATGATCCCGAACGGGTAGTCGCCGAATCCTAAACTCTTCAGATCAGCTTCCAACTGTTCGAACGGCCAGATCCACTGTTCGAGCTGATAGACCGAATCCATTCCCACGCCGAAGTACGCGGCAGCCACGAATTCGTCCGTCGCTTGTGGATAGAATTCACTAGGAAGTCGTGATTCCTGAATCCGGTCGCGGAATTTTCGCGCCCCGAGCTTGGCCGCTGACTGGGCGAAGTTGACCCCTTTGATCGCTTGGTGGGAGAGGTCATCCGGAAGAGTTGTCATAGGACTATTGTGCATGGGCAGATGTGTAGAGAATGAACATCGGTCATGCCCGAGATCAATCAGCGCACGGACTAAATCGCAGTGACCACGCTAGCTTCGTGCACTCGAACCATCACCTCGGCTACGTTTGAGTCTTAGTCGACCGAAAGATTCACCATGGCACGAGTACGCAGGCACAAGTCCGAACCGATCTCCAAGCGCAAGCGCAGCACTGGTGCCCTTCGCGAATCTGAGAAGCCGGTCCTGCTCAGTCGCCGCATCATCGACAGTGAGCCTAGCAAGCTATCGGTCTCGTCGACCTTCGCTGAAGCTCTGACCCAGCAGCCGGCGGACCAGGCCCTCACTACGGCGTCATTCACCCAGGTCGTCATCCCCAAGTCCACGCCCGAGCTGCTCGCGGAGATCGCCTCGGCGTGGGAGCTGCACCCGGTCCTCGTCGAGGACCTGTTCCATGCAAATCAGCGTCCCAAGGTCGACCGCTACGACGATGTGCTGTTCGTCGTCCTCAAATCAGCGGTCTACGTCGACTCGGCCGAAGAGGTTGAGTTCAAGGAGTTCCATCTGCTGATGAAGGACAGTGTCCTCGTCATCATCTGCCAAGATGATCGGTTCATCGACGGGACACCGATCCCGGACCGTGCTGACGATATGGATGCCTATTTCAACAGCGAGGACCGCCAGTGGACCTCTGACCGGGAGCTGCTTTCGCTCGGCCCAGAAGCCCTTGTCTACCGACTCCTCGACACTGCGGTCGACACCTACTTCCCGGTGTTGGACGGGCTCCAAGACGACAAGGACGGAATCGAACGCCAGGTCTTCAGCGGAGACACTGCCGCAGCCGAGCGGATCTATCTGCTCAGCCAAGAAGTCATCGACGTCCTGCACACCACCACCCACCTCAACCGACTCACACAGAGGTTGGGCAATGGCGCCGCAAAGTATGCGATCCCAACGGAGCTGCAGGCCTACCTCGACGATGTCATCGACCATCTGACTCGCGTCCTCGCTGAAGCTGCCGAGCTGCGGGAAGCACTGTCACAGATCCTCAACGTCAATTCCACCCTAGTCGCGCAACGTCAGAACGAAGACATGAAGAAGATCTCCGGGTGGGCCGCGATCCTCTTCGCTCCCACCCTCATCGGTGCGATCTACGGCATGAACTTCGACGATATGCCCGAGCTGCACTGGGCCTTCGGATATCCGATGGCACTGGGCCTGATGGTCGGACTCGGGGTAGTCCTCTACACCGTATTCAGAATGAAGAAGTGGATGTGAGCGGCTGAACTGGTCTGGCCGGGCCTGTCTGCATATCGCCTCAGGTCACATCACTCGACGGCGATGACAAATGTTGCCACGGCGAGCACGACACTTGCCGGAGTCATCGTCCAACGCTCCGCACTGCTGCGGGTAGCCAAGTTTCCCACCACGCTCACTGCGAAGAAGGCGAACAGCACCCACGTCAGAACAATCACTGCCGCGTTGACACTGCCCGGCAGCACTCCGCTGCGGCTGAGAAGCAAAGCGGCGAACCCTGCGTACAGGATGACTGCCACGGTGCTGCCCAGACGCAGCCGACCAGGGAGCACGCGATGCTGGCCGCCCCAAACGACCACCCCGAAGGGCAGACCGAAGATGACCAGAACCTGCAGAACGGCCAGCGCACAGAGCACGGCGAGCGCAACAGCCAGAGCAGCAGATGTCATGAGTTCATCTCCAGCTCATCGAGCCACTCCAGCGTGAGAGAGCTCCTACCGATTCCGTGGTTCAGCGTTGCGCGCTGATAGCGGTAGATCTCGCGAAGCTCGATCGGCACCGCTTGGTCGTCGAGGCGGTCCGCCAACTCGCCGAGAGCGTTCGCTTCCTCGCCAACTCGCATGCGGATCAGCGCTATGCACTCGCTTCTCTCACTCGGGGGCAGATGACCGAGCAGAAAGATCTTCGACAACATCATCTGGTCAACATCCGACCCTATGATCGGCGAGAGCATCCATTGATGCCACGCTTCTCGTCCCTGCACAGTACTGCTGTAGAGCCTCTTTCTGCGCCGGGAATCTGCTGCCTTCTCCACCGTCACCCTGCCGTGCTCTTCCAACTGCTTCAGCGCACGCTGAATGCTTCCGAAGCTCGCCGCGTAGAACAGCGAAATCCCTCCGGTGAAGCGCTTGTGGACGTCGTAGAGGGAATGCGGGCCATCCAGCAGAAGGCCGAGGATGAGGAACTGCATGCACACAATATATCTCATAGATATATCGACGAGCGCACTTCGCCCACAATCTTGCCCCGCATATGGTCCGGCAATCCTCGTTTCCTCCCTCTTCGTCTGATCTCGTTCGGACGTTCATCCCACCTTTTCCACAAGCTCACCTGGCGCCCATAGCGTCGCGAGGGTGAATACACACTCAGCGAAAATCACCGGTCCCCGTTCCTCCACGATCCTCGCAGCAGCAGTGCTCACCGCTGCTGTGACCCTTGGAACAGGCGTCTCTGCCGCCTCCGCTCACAGTCTCGGCTCACCGTCGGAGTCCGAGTTCGGTGCGCCCGATCAGGTCTCTGAACTCGAATTCCCCACCACGATCTCCCACCGAGGCGGCGCCGACGTCTACCCGGAGGAGTCCATGGAAGGTCTCACCGCCTCGGCGAAGGACGGGTTCCTGCCCGAAATGGACATCCAGTTCCTCGAAGACGGCACCCCGGTCCTCATCCACGACGACACCGCCGACCGCACCCTCAACGGCGCCAGCGGACCGATCCGCGACCTCAGCCGCGAGGAATGGGACGCTGCGACCATCAAGCACCCACAGGGTGGAGAACCAGCGGAGACGGTCACCCTCGATGAGGCGCTCGACGAACTCGGCGGGGAAGTCGTCATGGTTCCCGAGATCAAGCCAGGGGCCACCTCGGCGGAGGTCGACCAGGTTCTCGACGTCTTCGACGAACGTGGACTCAAGGACTCACTCATCGTCCAGTCCTTCGACTTCGAGGCAGCGGAGACGATCGCCGAGCGCGGCTACACCTCGCTCTACCTCATGGGATCTACGCTGCCGACGGAATCGTTCGACGAGATCTCAGATGCCGGCATCGAATGGGTCGGACCCAGCAAGAACCTGCCGACCCGGGACCTGCGCAAACTCGACAAGGCTGGCTTCCACGTTGCGCCCTACACCCTCGCGACCGCGAAGGACGGGCACCGTCTGCCCGGCTGGATCGACGGGTACTTCACCGACGACGCCTGGACGAACTGACCGAGACTGTGGTGGGCCCTGGCGTGGTCACTTCGAACCAGCGTCAGGGCCACCAGGTGTTTGCGAACTAGGGATGCGAAGACACAATATGACCCCTTCGCGAAGGCCCGTGACAGAGAGCCGATATAATCGGTTCGTCACCAACTTCTCTGTAAAGAAGTTGCAGTGACGTCCAACGCAGCGATGCCGCTAGCGACCTTGACGGGCCTCAACAAGGAAGTCGACCCCTCGTCCTGCCGCTCGGCGTCCTCCTCGCTGATGTGACGTTCTTGGCGTCTTCGAAGAAGAAAGAACGCCTTTGCGCACATCCACGCCGATGACCGTAACGGTTCTATTCGCATGAGAGGACAGCCCGCATCGCCTGCGGCAAATCCCGCCACAGCTAAGGAACACATCCTATGAATACTCCCATCAAAGTCGCCGTCACCGGTGCGGCCGGCCAGATCGGCTACAGTCTCCTCTTCCGCATTGCCAGCGGCGCACTTTTCGGCCCCCAGACTCCAGTTCAGCTGCGGTTGCTGGAAATCGCACCGGCCCTGCCCGCCCTCGAAGGTGTGGTCATGGAACTCGACGACTGTGCCTTTCCCACTCTCGACTCGGTTGAGATCGGCGATTCTGCCGAGCATATCTTCGACGGCGTCAACCTCGCTCTGCTCGTCGGGGCTCGGCCCAGGTCTCAGGGCATGGAGCGCAGCGACCTCCTCGAAGCCAATGGTGCGATCTTCACCGCCCAGGGCAAGGCCCTCAACGCAGTCGCCGCCGACGATGTCCGCATCGGCGTGACCGGGAATCCGGCCAATACCAATGCGCTCATCGCCATGCACAATGCGCCCGACATCCCCGCCGAACGGTTCAGTGCGCTGACCCGGTTGGACCACAACCGGGCGTTGGCACAGCTGGCCAAGAAGGCCGAGGTGCCGGTCGGCGACATCTCCAAGATGACGATCTGGGGCAACCATTCGGCGACCCAGTATCCCGATATCTTCCATGCGGAGATCGGCGGGAAGAATGCTGCCGAGGTTATCGGCGACCAAGGCTGGATCGAGAACGATCTCATCCCCACGGTCGCTGGGCGCGGTGCCGCAATCATCGAGGCTCGTGGATCCTCTTCGGCGGCCTCTGCCGCTGCGGCGACGATCGACGCCGCCCGCGACTGGCTGCACGGCACACCCGAAGGCGATTGGGCCTCGATGGCTGTGGTCTCCGACGGTTCCTACGGTGTGCCGGAGGGACTGATCAGCTCCTATCCCGTGACGACCTCGGGCGGGAACTGGGAGATCGTGCAGGGACTGGAGATCAACGACTTCAGCCGCAGAATGATCGACGCCACCACGGCTGAGCTTGCCGCTGAGCGTGAGACCGTGACCGGCCTCGGGCTGATCTGAGATCACGTCTCCGGGCCTGATATTCTCGGCTTCACATGTCCCTGTGACCGAAGGTTCCCATGAGCGCCGAGAATGCCCCGCCGACTGCGGCTGAGCCGAGTGTGGAGTACATGGGTGCGCTCATCCGCAGGCTGCGGGAATCGGCCGGGATGACTCTGACTGACCTCAGCCGCGTGGCTGGGGTCAGTCAGGGACTGCTGAGCCAGATCGAACGTGGCCGCGGCAACCCTGCCTATCTCACCCTGCTCAAGATCGCCAAGGCATTTGATGTGCCCGTCGGACGCTTCTTCGACTCGGGAGGGGAACCTGCCGACAATCGTGTGGTCCGCGCCGACAAACGTCGACAGCTGCAGGTCACCGATCGCGGCCTCGTCTATGAGCTGCTGACTCCGACGATGAACGGACAGCTGTTGGTGCTCAAGGCACGGATCCCGGCGGGGTATTCCAACGAGTCCGTTCCCTTCAATCATCACCGCGCCGAGGAATGCCTTTTCGTCCTCGAGGGAACCTGCTATTTCCAGGTCGGCGAGGACGGGTACACCCTGGACGCCGGCGACAGCATCACCTACCAGGGCGACCAGCCGCACTGGTTCCGTGTCGTCGGCGACGCCGAGGCGGTCATCATCGCCACCATGACTCCCCCGGTGTTCTGAGGCCGGGCTTCAGGCGTTGGACGGGCTTCAGGCGTTCTTCTTCGTCAGCCGGTTGCTTTCGCGCTCCAATGCTTCGACGAGTTCGCCCTTGGTCATCTTCGATCGTCCGGGGATCTTCAGCCGAGTCGCCTGCTGGTAGAGGTGGTCCTTCGTCGCCGTCGCATCCACCCCACCTGCAGTTGGGCGCTCGGTGTTCTTCCCACCCTTGGCCTGCGCGTCGGATGGACCAGGTGTGGACTTCGGCTCCCACTTATCGCCGACCTTTTCGTGGGTATGTTTCAGTGCATCGTAGGCCACCTGGTGAGCGCGCTCTTCGTCGTCGTATTCCTCCATGGCGGAGTCATAGGTTTTGGCAAAGGTGCGCTGAGCCTTGGCATCCGAATGTCGCAGGGTCGCCGGAAGCTCTGACTTCTTCGGGACTCCTGAACTGCTCATCTTCGGCATAGTGACCACATCTCCTCACGTACGTGGGTGTCACGGTTATCCCGACGGTAACGCAGATCACCTTCACATGTCAGGAGCCGTGCCGCACATCCTCGGCTGCGTTATCGCTTCGCGACCATCGTCGGTGTTCTGCGACCGGCCGGAATGGTTCCGGGCCAATGACTATTGTCTGCCGTCGGGCAGGGGCGTACGTTTAACGCACGACGACAGCGCGGAACGTGGAAACCTGTGAACCGCCGTCGGGGCGAAAACATTTCTCGGCCTTGTGCTGCATCAGAATGTCACAGAGAGGATTCGTCATGGATGAGGAAACGTTCAACGATCTGATGGTGTCCGCGGATGCAGGTCTGATCGTAGTGACCACAGCAGTGGAGAACGAACAAGCCGGTTGCCTGGTGGGTTTCCACTCGCAGTCGAGCATGTCCCCTCAGCAGTACGGCTTCTGGCTGTCGAAGGCCAACCACACCTATCAGGTGAGTCTGCGGGCTACCCATTTCGCAATCCACTTCCTCACTGTCGACGATCTCGCCATGGCTCAGCGCTTCGGTGCCCGTTCTGGTGAGGACACTGACAAGTTCCGCGGACTCGATGTCGACCCCACCGAGCAGGGAGTGCCACTGCTCAGCGCTCTGCCCAATCGACTGGTCGTTGAGCGCATCACCATGCTCGACGACGGAGGAGACCACGTCGCCATCACCGCTCGGGTGATCTCGAGCGAGACCACAGGAACATTCACGCCCCTGCGACTGTCCCACATCGGCGACCTTCCACCGGGCCGCGATAATGACTCACGGGCAATCCACCTATGATGCTCTGAAAGATCTGACTGCAGCGGCACCGTGGACCATGACCGTGACTATCCCCTCATCAGTGGTGGTCAGGGCGTAGGTTGACCCCCGTTGACGTTGAGGGTCTCGCCGAGGACGTAGCTGGACTCCGATGACGTGAGAAACACGTATGCCGGGGCGAGTTCCGTCGGCTGACCGGCTCGCCCTAACGGGGTGTTCTTCCCGAAGTGGGGAAGTGCTTCCTTCGGCTGCCCGTCAGAGACCTGCAGCGGTGTCCAGATCGGACCGGGTGCGACGGCATTGACTCGGATTCCGCGGGGAGCCAGCTGTGTGGCCAACCCCTTGGTGAAGTTGTTGATAGCAGCCTTCGTCGATGCATAGTCCAAGAGGTGCGTGGAGGGAGAATATGCTTGAACGGACGTTGAGTTCACAATCGTTGCGCCCGCGGGCAGATAGCCCACAGCCGCCTTCACCACACGGAACATGGCACGAATGTTGGTCTCGAAGGTGGTGCCCCACTGCTCGTCGGTCAGATCTTCTATCTCTTCGACCGCGATCTGTCGTCCGGCATTGTTCACCAGGGCGTCGAGGCCACCCAAGCCGTCTGCCGCATCATGGACGACCTGTTGGCAGTAGTCGGGGTCGGTGAGGTCACCGGGCAGTGCCACTGCGTTGACACCGGCTTCTCGGATGACGTCGCAGACATGGCGGGCGTCATCTTCCTCGGCCGGCAGATATGACAGTGCGACGTCGGCTCCTTCGCGAGCGAACGCGATGGCGACTGCCGCACCGATGCCGGAATCAGCTCCGGTGATCAGTGCCTTGCGGCCTTTGAGCCTGCCCGTCCCGCGATAACTCTGCTCACCACGGTCAGTCCCAGGAACCAGTTCGACATCCAGACCTGGCTCAGGCTGATCCTGTTTGGGCGGGGAAATATCCGGAAATCGTTTCACCGGATCTTGAAAAGTCAGTTGATCATTCATGAGCGTTGATCCCCTTTCGGCTGATCCTGCGTGCGCGAGGATCAGACTCGTTTCGCTCTCGATCAGCACGATACTCTGGGAAACTTCGGCACCGTCCCGGTGTCGCCACGCTAACAGTCTCCAGCGAGTCTCGTAACCCCTGTTAAGACCGACGTGGTCGGCGTTGCGTGCATGCTCGACACGCGGCTGGCCTAGGCTATGACCTCCTTGGGGTCGATGTCGGCCCGCAGCCCGCGCCACACGGGATGGCGGAGACGACCCGCCTCGGTGATTCCTCCGTATTGGACTTCGCTGACGAGGCTGGGCCGCACCCACTGGGCATCGCGCGATTCCGCGGACGGGACATCCAGTGGTGGCGTCTTCCTGGTCAGCTGATCAAGCTTGGCCCGAAGCTTTCGCAGCTGGTGCTCGTCGAAACCGGTACCGACGCGGCCCAGATAGACCAGTTCGCCCTTGTCATAAGCCGCCAGCAGCAGGGAGGCGAAGGCCTCGGAGCGCTCTCCCTTGCCGGTGCGCCATCCGACGATGATCACGTCGCGAGTGGAGGAATGTTTGAGTTTCGCCCAGGTGTGGGTTCGCCTGCCCGGCAGGTAGATGCTGTCGGTCTTCTTCGCCATGACCCCTTCAAGTTCGAGGTCGCGGCTGGCCTGCATCGCCTCGTCGATGGTTCCTTCGATCGCGGAGGGCACATGGATGTGCTTGCCCTCGGTGACGAGTTCGCTCAGTCGTTCGCGGCGGTCGACATATGTGGACTTCAGCAGGGAGGAACCGTCGGCGTGCAATACGTCGAAGACCATCAGATGCACTGGGGTGCGCTCGCGTTCTCGGGCGATGTCGCGCTCTCGAGTCAGGCCCATTCTGCGCTGCAGACGCCCGAAGTCAGGACGGCTGTCCGGGCCCAGCGCCACGATCTCACCGTCGAGGACGCAATCGACGTCCACGCACGCGGCGAGCTCGATGAGTTCGGGGTAGGTCTCCGTCATGTCGTGGCCGTTGCGGCTGGTCAGCGCGATGGACCCGGACGAATCGTGCATGCCGGCACGCACGGAGGCGAGCGCGCGGATGCCGTCCCACTTCATTTCGAACGCCCAGTCCTCGGTCTGTCGGCGAACGGCATCGATGTCTCCGATGCTGGCCAACATCGGAGCCAGGTCGGTGGGCTCGGCCGGTTCGGACATGGTGTGCTCGGAATTTTCAGGTGCGGACGAAAGGGCGCCCCGCCTCGGCGAACCTTTGGATGAGTCCTTGGACGAGTCCTTGGTCAAGTGGATCATCCAGTTCTTTTCGGGTTCCTTGTTGGGCCCGTGCTCGCCGGTGTTGAACAGTGCAAATCGTCGCACTCCTCCGAGTCCGCCATCGGCGGCTCCGTGGAGAACGGCGATGATCTCACTGCCCTCTTTCCACTTCTCAAGCTCGTAGGTCCCTGAGTCCCAGATCGTGACCTCACCGGCACCGTATTGGCCCTTCGCGATCGTGCCCTCGAAGCTTCCGTATTCGAGGGGGTGATCCTCGGTCTGGACCGCCAGGTGGTTGTGCTTCGGGTCGGTGGGAGGCCCTTTCGGCAGCGCCCAGGAGACCAGCACGCCTTCGTGTTCGAGCCGGAAGTCCCAGTGCAGCGAGCTGGCGTGGTGTTCTTGGATGACGAAGGTGAGCTCGTCCCCGCTGGCTCCGTGGCTGTCGGGAACCGGTTCACTGGTGCGCTTCGGGTCACGCTTCGATCGGTAGATGTCCAGGCGGTCGCGGGGTGCTGCCGAGGTGAGCGATGGGTTCGTCGACTCCCCCGAAGTTTTCGCCAACGGTTCGAGCAGGTCGCCGAGGTCGTCGATCCTGTCGAGCACCACTTCGAAGCGCAGCTGCTCGATGGTATCCGGGTCGTCGAGTTCGTCCCATGTGCGTGGTGCCGCCACGGTGGGAGTGAACCGGCCGCGCAGCGAATAGGGTGCGACCGTCGTCTTCGCTGCCGAATTCTGGGACCAGTCGATGAGCACCTTGTTCTCACGGAGCGTCTTCTTCATCGCTGAAACGACGAGGTCTTTGTGATCGGATTCGAGACTGCGTGCCAACTCGTGGGCGACATCTGAAATCTGCTGACTCGTTGCAGTGGCGTCGAGCGGCGCATAGAGGTGGATTCCTTTGGAGCCGCTGGTCACCGGGTAGACGTCCAAGTTCATTCCGGTCAACAGTTCTCTCACCAACTGGGCGACCTCGACGCAGTCAGCCAAACCACGTCCCGGACCGGGGTCGAGATCGAAGACCATGCGGTCCGGGTGCCGGCTCGTCGAGTCGATGGTGCCGGGGTCAGACGAGCCTTTCGCGACCTGCCATTGGGGAATGTGGATCTCGAGTGACGCCATCTGCGCAAGGTAGGTCAGAGTCGCACGATCCTGGACCAGCGGGTAGCTCTTGGACCCGGTGGAGTGACGGATGGAGCGGCAGGCGATCCACGAGGGGGCAGATTCGGGCAGGTTCTTTTCGAAGAACACCTTGCCCGGCTTCTTGGGGGTGCCGACGCCGTCGACCCAGCGTTTGCGGGTGGCGATGCGATCATGGGCGTGCCGGATCAGATGCTCATGGATGCGCGCGTAGTAGTCGAGCACCTCACCCTTGGTCGTGCCCGTCTCCGGATAGAAGACCTTGTCGAGATTGGTCAGTGTCAACCGATGCCCGTCGACGGTGACCTTCTGTTCATGACCTGACATGGATACCTCCTGTTCCGTGTACGCTACTCGCTCGCGACGGCGGGAACGAGAGAAGCGGAGGAAGAACCTCGGCGATGGAGCCCTGCGGGGGGCCAAGGTTCTGAGACTGGGCTTCAATGGAGGGATGAGAGCCATTTGGACCGGATCGATTGCGTTTGGGCTCGTCAACGTTCCGGTGAAGCTGTATTCGGCCACCGAGAGCCATGACGTCAACATGCACCAGGTACATGAGAAGGACGGCGGGCGCATCCGCAATCAGCACCGTTGTCAGGAGTGCGGGAAGGTCGTCGAGTACGAGGATATGGTCAAGGCCTACGACGATGGCGACAATCGCGTGATTCTCACGAAGGACGATTTCGAGGCCCTGCCCGCCGATGAGAATGACGACCTCGACGTCCTCCAGTTCGTGCCCAACGATCAGATCGATCCCATCATGCTGGAGAAGTCGTACTTCCTGGAGCCGACGTCGAAGACGCCGAAGGCCTACCTGCTGCTGCGCCAGACCCTTGAAGACACCGACCGCACAGCCATAGTGAAACTCACTCTGCGTACCCGCACACGGCTGGCGATCCTGCGAGTCAGCGGAAAAGTGCTCATGATCCAGACGCTGCGGTGGGCCGATGAGATCCGCGACGTGGATTTCAAGGGAGTGAACTCGCAGGCGAAGATCTCCAAGAAGGAACTGGAGATGTCGGCCAAACTCGTCGACTCGTATTCGGAGGACTTCACGCCGGAGGAGTTCAACGACGACTACCAGGACGAACTGCGCAAACTCATCGATGCCAAGATCGACAAGGGCGAGACCCTGGACCTGGAGAAGGCCTTTCCCGACGAAGACGAGGACGAAGAGCCTGGCGGTGACGTCATCGACCTGATGGAGGCTCTGCAGAAGTCCGTGGACAGTTCGCGCTCAAAGAAGAAGAGCTCGAGTGGTTCCGGGGCGAAGAAGGCCGGTTCGAAGAAGAGTTCGTCCTCCTTGAAGAAGGGCGAAACGAAGAAGACCGGCTAACAACGCTCAAAGTGGTGTTGCGCATCGCATGGGGCAGGACCTGCTGCCCAACCGAAAGGAAGATCAATGAGCAACGAGAACTCCCACAAGGCCGAAGAATTCAAGGGCAAGGCGAAAGCCGCTGCCGGCAAGGCCACCGATGACGAATCTCTCCAGGCTGAGGGAAAGGCCGACGTGGCCCAGGCCAAAGGCAAACAGGCTGGCGCGAAAGCCAAGGACGCCGTTCAAGGCGTCGCCAACTCGCTCAAGGACTCCCCTGAGCGCTGAGCCGCACATGGTCTGAGAATGGGAGCGGCAGTTCTTTGCCGCTCCCATTCCTATGTGTATCTCAAGCGGGGCGGTGGTGTCGTCGACGACGCAGTCGCTGTGTTACCAGCTCACTGCGCGGTCAGATCTCCCTGCGGTTCGTCGGCTTCGGCCAGTGCCGTGAGAAACCGGACGACGACCTCGCGTTCTTCGCTGCTCATGGCGGCAGCGGCAGCGAAGCGGCGCGAGTGTTGGCGGCCGATCGTCTCGCGTGCCGCTTGAGCTGTCTGTGGAGTCACATTGATGCAGATCGTTCGCTGATCCTCAGGATGCGGTGCGCGAGTCAGGTGGCCTGCCGCGACGAGTCGGTCGATGAGCTTCGTCGTCGACGCACTGGAGATTCCCACCTCATGAGCAATGTCCTTCGGCGTGATGACCAGCCCCTGCTTCTGCGCCTGCATGAGCATTCGGATGGCACGCATGTCGCTCTCGTTGAGACGCATGAACCGCCTGGACGCCTCCGACAGTGCCCGATCTGCTTCCCGCCAGTGGTGCAGCGCCTCCATGACGGACATGCACTGCGTGATTTCGGACTGCGAAAGCTGCGAACGATCGGAGAACTCGGGATCGTTCGAAAAGTACTTCAATTCTGAATCCTTGTGGATTCTTTGCTCTGCGCTCGACACGAAGACAGCATACCGTTGCTATGCTAGATTTAATCTCTCGCCTGGCTAACGAAAGTGGGTTCAAACAGTGGAAATGGTTGTTCTCGTCGACCACACCGGAGACCCCATCGGTGTCCGCGCCAAGGCCGAAGTCCACGGCCTCTCCACCCCACGACACCTGGCATTCTCCTGCCACGTCGTCGATGGACGCGGCCGACTTCTCGTCACGCGGCGCGCACTGTCGAAGAAGACGTGGCCGGGAGTGTGGACGAATTCCTTCTGCGGCCACCCCGCGCCCGACGAAACCCTTGAGGAAGCAGTCCGTCGCCGCTCCGAATTCGAGCTGGGACTGAGCATCGATCACATCACCTGCGCCATCCCCGACTTCGCCTACGTCGCCCGTGATGCCTCCGGAATCGAAGAGAACGAACACTGCCCCGTCTTCATCGCCCGAGCCACATCCTCACTGACACCCAATCCCGCCGAGGTGGCAGAGACTCAGTGGACAACGGTCGCGGAGCTGGCAGCGGCGATCGACTCGGCACCATGGGCATTCAGCCCGTGGCTGGTCGAGCACTTCCCCGAACTTGCACCCCGTGCCGCAGAGCACATCACCGAGTCGGGGTTCAAAGAGGGAGCGGGCCACAATGACTGATTCGATCACTTCACTCGACGACATCGCGTTCTCGTTCCAGGACCGACTCGTACAGGTGCTCACGGACGCACGACACCGGTCGCGCGGCGTCTCCGCACAGTACGGGCAGCTCTGGGAGTCGCTGACGCGAATGGCCACGGGCGGCAAGCTGATCCGACCGCGGCTGCTCATCGACGCACATCGCGGTCTGGGCGGAGGCGACCAGGCAGCCGCCGTCGACGCGGCGTGTGCCATGCAGCTCCTGCACATCGCACTCGTCATCCATGACGATGTCATCGACAACGACACCGTCCGCCGTGGTGAGGCGAACATCTCCGGAGAGTTCGCCTCCGATGCCATGCACCGCGGCGCCGGCCGGCGTGAGGCTCACACTTGGGGAGACGCAACAGCACTGCTGGGCGGTGACCTCATGCTCACCCTCGCCCATTCTCTGCTGGCCCGACTCGATATCGACGACGCCAAACGCCGCGCCATCCTCGACATCTTCGATGACACGCTGTTCCAGAGTGCCGCGGGAGAACACTCCGATGTGTGGCTGAGCCTCCATCTGGAAGAGACGTGTTCCCAGGAGGTCCTCGAGATGGCCGGGCAGAAGACCGCCGTGTACTCGTTCCAGGCGCCCCTGCTCATCGCGGCCGTTCTGGCCGGTGCCAGCAGCACCCTGACTGCCAAGCTGGCCGCCATCGCTGCACAGATCGGCGTGGTCTACCAGCTGCGCGACGACGTCCTCGGATTGTTCGGGGACGAACGGGTGACGGGAAAGTCCACGTTCAGCGACCTCCGCGAGGGCAAAGAGACACTGCTCATCGCATTCGCACGCTCTGATCCGTCCTGGGCCGAGGTCCGTGCCCTCTTCGGGGATAGGACGCTGAGCACCGCCGATGGTCATCGCCTGCGGAACGTCATCGAGGAATCAGGTGCACTCGTGTTCGTCGAATCCATCATCTCCGCACGCTGTGAGGACCTCCACCGACTCATCCGCGATGCGGGCCTGCCTACCGCCTTGAGCACTCAGCTCGTCGAGCTGAGCTCCGACTGCAACCGCCGCACCGCATGAACTCGATGCCCATGCGCAAAGCCGTCCGCGACGATGAGAAGACTGGACCGGGCA
Organism: Brevibacterium sp. BDJS002; assembly: GCF_028201555.1. NCBI lineage: Bacteria > Bacillati > Actinomycetota > Actinomycetes > Micrococcales > Brevibacteriaceae > Brevibacterium > Brevibacterium sp. BDJS002. The sequence goes on from NZ_CP116392.1 coordinate 3,339,465, forward strand.
TCGACTATGACCGAAACATGTGGAGAATCCGGTCATTCGAAGCGGCTCGACAGGTGCTGCGTGCCCGGCAGCAGACAACGCAGGCCGGTTTCACCGCCGAAAAGATCCCGCGGGGCTATTTTCGCCATCATCCGATCCTGATCTCCGATGGCGATGACCATGATGGGCAACGTAGGGAGGTCGCTCGGTTCTTCGCCCCTGCCGTGGTTTCGGCCAAGTATGGAGATTTCATCAGCGACCGTGCTCAGACAGTCGTCGACGGCGCCGTCGCGGAGGGCACATGCCGCGTGGACGACATTGCTCTGGCCTACTCGGTCGAGGTCACCGCCACGGTGGTGGGCCTGACCGAGTCATCCGTCGCCGGAATGTCCAAACGCCTCGTCGGATTCTTCAAACAGCCCCCGGTCGACCTCTCCGCCCCATCGATGGACGCACACCTCGGCAATGGATGCAGGCCGCCATCAACGGACTCGTCCCGATTGTGCGGTTCTACTCCGCCGATGTGCGCCCCGCGATCCGGGCCCGTCGTGCACAGCGACACGACGATGTCCTCTCGCATCTCCTTGATGCCGGATACGGCACTGCCGACATCCTGGTCGAATGCATGACCTATGGCACTGCCGGCATGGTCACCACTCGCGAATTCATCTCCATGGCGTGTTGGCATCTGCTGTCCAACGACGAGTTGGGCCGCACATATCGTGAGGCAACACAACCGGACAGGCTGGCGATATTGGAGGAGATCATCCGTCTCGACCCGGTGGTCGGCCACCTCTACCGGCGAGCACAGACCGATATAGACATCACCGACGACGGCCGCGTACACACCATCTCCCAAGGCGATCTCATCGACGTGTGCGTGCAGCAGACCAACGCCGATCCACTGGCAATGGGGGCGAACCCGGATACGGCATGCCCGGGACGGAAGCTGAAGCAGGGAACGCCCGCAGCAGGACTGAGCTTCAGCGACGGAGCACACAAATGCCCCGGCCAATCATTGGCACTCTTCGAGACCGATGCCCTCCTGCACCCGCTGCTGGCCCGTCGACCCCGCATCCTCCGTGAGCCCTCGATCAGCTGGGACAACCTCATCGAGGGGTATCGCCTGCGGGGCTTGGACCTGAGCCTGATGGACAGGTCGCGCCCAGCAACCACGAGAGAGCCGATATGAGCTCATTCGAATACCTGGCGCTGATGGGCGCCTGCCTGCTGATCACACTTCCCCTGGAGCTGGTCTTCTCCGCCAGGGTGTATCGACGCTGGAAGGTCCTGATCGGATCTCTCATTCCGCTCGTCCTCGTCTTCTCACTCTGGGACATCGTCGCCATTGCCCGCGATCACTGGACCTACAACCCGAAGTACGTCACCGGCATCCACCTCGGCGACCTTCCGTTGGAAGAGATCGTCTTCTTCATCGTCATTCCCATCTGCGCCCTGCTCAGCTACGAAGCGGTGGGCACCGTACTCGAATTCTTCGCGAAGAAGGCCAAGAGCCGGAAAGGAGGCCACGATGGTGCCTGAATACACGCTGATGACGATCATCGGGATGCTGGTCGTCATCGGGCTCGAGGCCTTCGTCTTTCGCAGCGGGATCTTCCGCCGCGCGAAGTACTGGGTCGCGCTCGCCATCTGTCTGGGATTCCAATGTCTGGTCGACGGTTGGCTGACCAAACTGAGCGATCCCATCGTCATCTACAACCCGTCCCACTTCCTGAATGTGCGCTTCCCCTGGGATATCCCGATCGAAGACTTCGGATTCGGGTTCGCCATGATCACCTCCGTGCTCATGGTGTGGCAATGGCAGCTCAATCGTTTGCAGAAGGGCACCGAATGACATCTGGACCACGACCCAGAGATCGACGTGCGCAGTACATTCCCGCACCGCAGGGACGTCTTCACCCCCTCAGACCCAAACGGGTCACGGTCATCGGCGGGGGCATCGCGGGATTGGCCGCGGCCACGATCCTCGCCGAACACGGCGTCAAGGTCACTGTGATTGAGGCCGAGGACCACCTCGGCGGGCGTGTGGGCGCATGGCCGGTCGGTGACGATCGGACCATGAGCCGAGGATTCCACGCATTCTTTCGGCAGTACTACAACCTTCGCGATCTGCTCAGTCGGGCAGATCCCGAGCTTCACCGCCTGCAGCCCGTCGACGACTACCCCCTCCGCCATCGCCGAGGCTCCACGGACACCTTCGCCTCGATCCCCCGGACTCCACCGTTCAATCTCCTCGGGTTCGTCTGGCAGAGTCCGACGTTTCCCCTCCGCCGGCTCCTCGATGTCGACATCCCGGCTGCGGTTGAACTCATCGACGTCGAGTTTCCCGCCACCTATCGACGTTACGATGGTGAGTCCGCCGCCGACTTCCTCGACCGGCTGCGCTTCCCCGACGAAGCCCGACATCTGGCTCTTGAGGTGTTCGCACGCTCCTTCTTCGCCGATCCGCAAGATTTCTCCGCCGGTGAGCTCATCGCCATGTTCCACACCTACTTCGCCGGATCGGCAGAGGGCCTGCTCTTCGACGTCCCCGTCGATGACTACGACACCGCACTCTGGGCCCCACTGGCCGACTATCTCACCGAAATCGGTGTGCAGATCCGCACCGGGGAGATGGTGACCTCGCTTGAAGCCACCTCGTCGGGTTGGATGGTGTCGACCGAGCGCCAGGAGGTCCACGGCGATGCAGTTGTCCTCGCCGCCGATCCCGCGCGAGCTCGTGAGCTGCTGACAGCCAGCCGCGACTCGATCGTACGCACCGCTCCAGCCGCGCAAGGGTGGCTGGAGAATGTCGACTCGCTGACCAACGCACCCGCCTTCGCGGTGCTTCGTCTCTGGCTCGGTGCACCCGTGGCTGACCATCGGCCGGAGTTTTTGGGCACCAGCGGATATGACGTCCTCGACAATGTCTCGGTGCTCGAACGCTTCGAGGACGGTGCCAGCCGGTGGGCGCAGTCCCACAACGGTTCGGTTCTGGAACTTCACGCCTACGCGCTCGACATCGGCGCTGACCCTTCTGAGCGGGACAGGGCAAGCATCGTGACCCGTCTGCTCTCGGACTTGCATCAGGTCTACCCCGAAACCGCCCATCTGCCCATCGTGGACCAGGAGCTGCTCATCGAAGCAGACTGCGCGTTGACGGACACCCGCCCCTGGGATGAGCGGCCCGAAGCTGCCACCCCGATTCCGGGTCTGGTCATCGCCGGTGACTATGTGCGCTGCGACTTGCCTGTGGCACTCATGGAACGGGCCGCGACGACCGGTTATATGGCGGCCAATCATCTTCTCGCCTCGTGGAGGGTCGAAGGAACCCCGCTGTGGTCACCACCGACTCGCGGACTGCTGAGACGCGGCGCGCTCAGGCGCCTGGTGCGCCTGGGGCGCGGGGTGCTGGGCAGGCTAGGTGGATGAGACATCACTGCGAATCACAGAGAGGAACTCATGAGCACTGACTGGAAACGCTTCATCCTTCCGTCGGCTGTCTGTGCCGGAGCAGCCACGCTCGGTGCACTCGGCACGAAGGTCGACTCTGATTGGTATTCGAACCTGAAGAAGCCTGCATGGCAACCACCGGGCCGGGTCTTCGGGCCCGCGTGGACAACCTTGTATTCGTTGACAGGATTAGCATCGGGCCGCGTTCTGAACCGCTTGCCGAACAGTCGGGACCGACGAGCGTATCTGGGTGAGTTGGGGGCGAACATGGCAGTCAATGTTGCATGGAGTTGGCTGTTCTTCTCCGCTCGGCGTTCGGATGCCTCTCTCCTCACCTCGGCCGTATTGGAAGCATCGACGCTGAGACTGCTGACGAAGGCTGCCAAAGTCGATCGGGTGTCGGCTGCAGCGCTCGCACCGTACGCGGCGTGGGTGGGATTCGCGACAGTTCTCAACGCGGAGATCCTGCGTCTCAATCCGAGCGGTCGCTGATGGGCACGACCGACGAGGACCTCACTCTGGTGTGGTTTCGTGATGACCTGCGCGTGAGTGACCACGGAGCACTCACTGCGGCGCGTGCCGATGGCCGCGTCATCGCCGTGTGGATTCGTGAGGCTCGCGACAGTCAGGGACTGGGGCCAAGACCACTGGGCGGGGCCAGCCGGTGGTGGGCGCACGAATCGTTGGCAATTCTCCACCAAGAACTCTCTGATCTGGGAATTCCTCTGCTCTTCGCTGCAGGAGAGGCGGCTGCGATCATTCCGCAGCTGACCGGCAGCCTCGGCGTCGGCGCGGTCCGGTGGTCGCGCCGTTACGCCCCCGCCTCCCGGGCTCTCGACAGCCAGATCAAGACCGTACTCCACGAGCAGGGCCTCGCTGTCCATTCCCACACCGGGTCTCTCCTCGTCGAACCTTGGACGGCCGCACCTCAAGGTGGTGACCACTACAAGGTCTTCACCCCGTTCTGGAAAGCCGTGTCAGGACGCGAGGTCGGTGACGTGCTGCCGACGCCCGAACCACAGTCACCAATCGACCGGTCCCTGGTGGAATCCGCGCGAGACTGCACAGCCGTAACCGACCTCGACGGACTGGGACTCCTCGACGGCACAGGGACCGGTTCAGGGCATTTCGCTGCAGTCCACGGCCCCCGATGGTGGCAGGACACCATCGCCTGCCACTGGCTGCCGGGAACCCGGGCCGCTGCCGACCAGCTTGACGATCTGGCGGTGGGCATCGACGGCTACAGCTCTACCAGGGATGTTCCCTCGGATGCCAACAGCACCTCTCGACTCTCGCCGAGGCTGCGGTTCGGAGAACTGTCACCGCGGCAGCTCCTCCACGCCGCCCAGACGACAAGGTCCGTCACCCCAGACGACCGCGCAGCATGGGTCCGTCAGCTCTACTGGCGCGAATTCTCCTGGCATCTGACCTATCACTACCCCGACATCGACTACACGCCGATCAGGCGTGAGTTCCGAAACTTCCCCTATGAAGACGACGATGAGGCTCTGGCCCATTGGAGGTCGGGGGCCACAGGCTATCCACTCATCGATGCCGGCATGGCCCAGCTGTGGGAGACCGGGTGGATGCACAATCGAGTTCGGATGGTCACGGCGAGCTTTCTCACCAAGAACCTCCTCCAGCATTGGTGGTGCGGTGAGCAGTGGTTCTGGGATGCTCTCGTCGACGCCGATGAGGCCAACAATCCGGTCTCCTGGCAGTGGGTCGCGGGAAGCGGAGCCGATGCCGCTCCCTATTTCCGAGTCTTCAATCCCGAACGCCAACGCGAACGCTTCGATCCCGATGGCGCCTACGTCGACGACTGGCTTCCGTATCCCCCAGCAGCGGCGCCTGCTCCCATCGTTGACCTCGCGGATTCCCGACAGGCCGCGTTGAGTGCCTACGATCGGATGAAGAATATGTCCGCAGGAGCTGTGTCCGCAGAAACTGTGTCCGCAGGCGATGACGATACGAAGGCGGTCCGATCATGAAGGTGCTTCTGGCAGGATGTGGTGATCTCGGAACTCGTCTGGGCCTGCGGCTGGTGCGAAGCGGCCATGAGGTCGTCGGTGCACGCCGGCACCCCGAGCAGCTTCCCGGCTCGTTCGAAACGCTTGCGGTGGACCTCGGCAACCCCGGTGACACCACCATCGACGGCATCGATGCAGTGGTCATCACGCTGACTCCCGATGACTATTCCGATGCGAGTTATGAGCAGACGTATCGCCGTGGAGTCGAGGGTCTGATCAGCATCCTGACGTCCCGGCCCAAGCGGGTGATCCTCGTGTCCTCGACTCGGGTCCTCGGCAGTGCGTCGCCTGGCGAGACCGCTGATGAGGACACTGTGCCCCGGCCTGAGTCGGGTCCTGCACGCTCTCTCTGGGAGACAGAGAATCTGATTCGCAGCACGTTCCCTTCCGCCTCGATCGTTCGGGCCGCCGGGATCTATGGTCGCGAGGGTTCTCGCCTCGTCGACGGAGTCCTCTCCGGCCGAGCAGTGAACTACCGACGGTGGACGAATCGCATTCACTACCGAGATCTCATCCGAGTCTTGGAAGCTCTCCTGTTCACTTCTGACCCGCCGCAGCTGTTACATGCTGCGGACTCGTGTCCAGTTCAGCTGGGCGAGGTCGTGGGATTCCTGGCCTCCTCGCTGAACGTCTCGCCTCCGCCAGACCTGACGGAAGAGTCCGAGGTGGGAAGACGGATTGAGAACACTCGGCTCCGTCACTTCATCGGATCGTTGGATTTTCCAACGTTTCGAGACGGATACCGGCACCAGTTACGCGATCCCGCGCCGGCGCGCCTAAACTGAGGTATGGCTGATTTCAACACAGGCGACACCGTGACGATCACCGGCGAACCCATGAATGGCAACACCGGCAAGGTCGAGGTCTTCGACGAGGAACGGGGCAAGTACCTCGTTCGGGTCAATGACCTGGCCCAGCACTACTACAGCGCAGACGAACTCGAGCAGTTCAACGGCTGAGACTCTGCTGCGTCGAAGGTGCCGCCCTCGACCGGCAAGGGGCCCGGGCTTGAGTCTCCTCGGATGTGTTTGAGAACCAGTTCAGCGCTGATCAGGCACATCGGCACACCGACACCGGGTGCCGTCGTTGCACCGGCGTAGAAGAGTCCCTCCACCTTCTTGGAGGCATTCTGCTGGCGGAACATCGCGCTCTGCCGCAGCGTATGGGCAGGCCCGAGCATCCCGCCCAGCCACGAATTGAAGGTGCTGGAGAAATCCGTCGGGCCCTGCGTCTGCCGAAATCTGATCCGAGCTCTCAGGTCAAGAATGCCTGCCCATTGCGCAATCTGATCGATGGCTCGATCCGCCGCACGCTCGATGCGCGGATCTCCCTGCCCATCGCTGCCACCTGCGCCCAGGCCTGCATCAGCGGGCACGGGTATGAGGATGAATAGATTCTCGTGATCGGGTGGTGCCACGCTGGGATCGGTGTGGCTGGGTTTGCACACATAGGCCGATGCCGGGGAGGAGATCTTCGGTCGAGGGCCGAAGATGTCGTCGAAGTTGGTCGACCAGTCGTCGGTGAAGAACAGCGAGTGATGGGGAAGCTGCGGGACTTCTCCCTCAATTCCGAGAAATACCAGAATGGCGCCCGGCCCGCTCGTCACCTTCTCCCACCAGCTTGCAGGGAAGCTCCGATCGACTGGATCGAGGAGCTGAGTCTCCGTGTGGTGGAGATCAGCGGCGGAGACGACGATGTCACAGCGGTGTTCGTGCTTTCGGCCCTCGTGATCCGTCCAGACGAGACCGGTGGCTTTCCTGCGTCGACCGCTGCGCGGGACGGCAGATATGTGCTCCACCGCGGCGTCGGTGTGCACGCGGACTCCGGACTTTTCGACGATGCGGGTCAATGCGTCGACGATGGTTCTGAATCCTCCCATCGGGTATCGGACCCCGTCGTCGAGATCCAAGGCACTCATCAGGTGGTAGATCGCAGGTGCCGTCCGCGGGTCCGTGCCGAGGAAGATTGCCGGGTATTGGAGGATCTGTCTCAGCACGGGATGCCTCACCGAGGCGGAGGAGAAGCGTTCAAGCGATGTGCCGAGCTGACGAACCAAGGTCGGGAGCGCGGTCATGATCTCTGGCCGAAGCATCGATATCGGTGAGGTGAAGGGATTGTAGAGAAAGTAGTCGATCGCCATGTTCTTGGTGCGGTCGGCCGATGCCAGGTATCGGCTCAGAGAACGGCCGCTGCCCCTCTCGACGCGTTCGAATACCTCGAGCACTCGAGCTCTGCCCTGCGGAATCGTGATCGTCTGCGCTGGTGGGGATGTCGAGCCGGGGCTGAATACGGTGTAGGCCGGGTCAAGACTGCGCAGATCCAATTCGGCACTCGCAGAGGTCCCGACGAGGTTGAAGAAATGTTCGTAGACCTCCGGCATCAGGTACCAGGAAGGCCCGGTGTCGAATCGATAGCCGTCCCGCTCGATCGAACCGATACGACCGCCGAGCGTGGAATTCTGCTCGAAGAGGTCGACGGTGTGTCCTTCGCGTGCCAACAGGGCTGCGGTGGCGAGGCCCGCCGCACCTCCACCGATGACACCGATGCGCTGTGTCATGGCCGTCCTTCCCTTGCAGTGGACAGGATGGCTCGCGATGCCAGACGCATCTTCACCACGTTGGGGATGCGCACACGCTCCTGATAGAGGCGATCTACGGGAGTGAGCGCGATCCTGTCGTTGAGAGAGGCGAAGAGTGCGGCAGCACTTCTCACTGCTGCTCTGGCGTCCTTCGGCAGCAGCGAGAACGTGGCCTGAGCGTCTGCGAGCTGTTGTCGGATGATGATCACCCACGCGGTCTTGTCGGAGTCTGAGAGTCGACTCTCAGTGGTGAGGTAGCTGCGATGGAGGCGCACACTGTCGTCGGCCAGATCGCGGAGGAAGTTGATGTTCTGAAACGCCGCCCCGAGCTGCCGCGCCCCGAATTCCAGCGTCTCAACCTCGGTGGGGGTGCGGTTCTGGTCGCTGAGGAAGACCTTGAGGCACATCAGGCCGACCACCTCGGCGGAACCGTAGACGTAATCCCGGTGTTCGTCCGCAGGGAGACTGCGGACGGGGGCACTCGGGGCGCTCAGATCTGCCCGCATTGAGGCGAAGAACGGCTCGATGAGATCAAACGTGATTCCGGTAGTCCTCGCCGTCTGCGCAAACGCGTGGATGACGAGGTTGTCGCTGATGCCGAAGTGCAGTGCGCTGCGGGTTGCGGCAGCGAAGTTGTCCAGCAGCTGCCGCTGCTCGCCTGCATCGAGTCCAGCATCAGCGGCAAGACCATCAACGATCTCATCGGCGATCCGCACAAGGGCGTAGATGTTGCGGATGTGGTGCCGATAGGTGGGCCCGAGGAGTCTGGTGGCCAGGCCGAAAGACGTCGAATAGTTCGAGATGACGACTTTGGCCGCCTGCTGGGCCGTGTGGCTGAACACTTCGTGCGTCTGCGGGAACATATTCGTTAGCTTAGCTAACGAATTCCTTTCTGACGTCGCCCGGGGTGAGATTTCTTCGCAGCCGCGGCAATGTTCTTCGCCATGGCAGGGAAGATGAGTCGATGAAATGGTGAGACGAAGGTCCAGTAGATCCGACCGCGAACTCCTTTGGGAATGAAGATCGCCCGCTGCCTGAAGTCGCAGCCTTGACCGGCATCGGTGGTGGTGAATTCGAGCCAGGCTCTGCCCGATACCCGCATCTCTGCCCGCAGGAGCAGTCGACGCTCAGGCTCGAGCTCTTCGACTCGCCACCAGTCGACCGGGTCACCGACCCGAAGCCGATCCGGAAGTCTCCGCCCGCGGTTCAGGCCGGCGCCGCCGACGATCTTGTCCCACACGCCCCGTACCCGCCATGCCAACGGCCACGAGTACCAGCCGTTCTTCCCACCGATGCCTTCGATGACCGGCCAGAGCTGTTCGGGAGTCAGATCAGGGAAGTGCAGTGTTCGATCATCGGTGAAGACGCGCTCTCCTGCCCATTCGGGGTCATTCGGCAGCGGCTTCGCCGCCTGGGCAAGCCCTCCGGCGTCGGCATCCCAATTGGTGTCGACGGCCCCTTCGGCTTCGCGCAGCAGAGCCAGACGCACGGACTGCTCGAAGTCGAGCATCCCTTCGGGCGGTGGAGCGATGACCTCGTCGACATCACGGTCCTTGGTCACCGCGTCCTCCTGCAGCGACTGGACGAGCGGCAGCGTCAGTGCGAACGGCAACGGGGTGACGAGTCCGACCCAGATGCCGGACAGTGTGGGTGCAGGCAGAGGCAGTGTGAGGACGTGCCGGGGTTTGAGTCCGGCAATCGCAGCGAATCTTCTCATGATCTCGGCGTACTTGAGAACATCATGGGATCCGATGTCGAAGGTACGGTTGACGTCGCCGCCGATGTCGACGGCCTTGAGGAGGTAGTAGAGCACATCACGGACCGCCAGCGGTTCGACGTGATTGCTGACCCACCTCGGCGCCGGCATCAGTCTAAGTGTCAGGGCGAGATGACGAACCATCTCGAATGATGCCGAGCCTGATCCGATGATGATGCCTGCCTGGAACGCGACGGCGGGCACAGGCGAATCGAGGAGAATCCGGCCGACCGCCGCTCGCGAGCGCATGTGCATGGACAGGTCCGTCTTGTCGGGGTGGAGTCCGCCGAGGTAGACGATACGTCGAACACCGGCGGCTTCTGCCGCTTCGGCTACCCGCCTGGCCGTTGCGGCCTCCTTGTCTTCGAAGTCACGCCCCGATCCCATCGAGTGGACAAGATGGTGGATGACCTCAGCTCCGGTTGCGGCCTCGAGGAGGCCGTCTCCATCGTCGAGATCGACGCGATGGATGTCGACCTCGTCGGCCCAGGGCACCTGTTCGAGCTTGTGCGGCGATCTCACGGCAACGCGAACGTGGTGGCCGGCCTGCAGAAGGCGAGGGACGAGCCTCCCCCCGATATAGCCGGTGGCCCCGAGCACAAGAACGGTTCGCGGGAGGGGCGAGGGGTCAATGGTTTCGGGTTGCGATTGCGCCATTCTGTCACCATAGGCAATATTCGCTAGCTTGGCTAGTAAAAGCCGGAACTGCCTTGGTTGGCAATCGACAGTAGCGGCTTCACGACCACGCGACGCCTCAGTGTGCGTGCACCCAGAGATCAGCTCGCGTCACCGGCTCACCAGGGATTCGCCAGCTGCCACTGCTCGAACCAGTATCTGTCGCCCTGATAGTGGGACTTGGAAGGCTTGCAGCCCTTGAGGTCCGAATGCTCGCCCAACCAGGTGCGCACCAGGCCAGGCACCTCTTCCATCCGGTGGCGCCAGTCGTCGAGCGGCAACAGCAGCACCGTACCGTCTTCTGCCGTGAGGCGGCACGAGTAGTTCGGCAGCCCCTCGGTGTTCTGGGAATGCGTATAGCTGATCTGCTCGCAGCCCGTGGTGAGGTAGAAGCGGATGTACTCCCCCGAAACGTCTGAGCACAGCGACTTGAAGTCCTGGTACCGACTGAGCCATTCCGGTCGCTGATATTCGTTCATACGTTCTATTATGCTCTGCTTTCGGTCAGGCGTGAAGCGTGCGCGTCAACGCGGCTCTCAGCAGCTGTCAGTCTGAGGATTCCGAGAAATTTCGCGAATCGTCAATCCAAACGCACGAACCCTCCGAACCAGTTCTGCTTGCCCGGTGCAGATGATCTGCACGCCGTGTCAGGAAAGGACAGGGACAATGTTGAGCCTCAAACGCACAGGTCTTCGGACCATCGGCGGTGCCGCAATCGCAGCTCTCGCCGTGATGGTCGGAGTCTTCGCCGCCCCCGGCGCAGCTTCGGCAGCTGAATCACCACAGACAGATTCTGCAGACACCTCCAGCTCACTGATCGAAGGACCGCTCATCGATCTCGGAGATCTGATGAACCTCATCGGCTCGATCAACATCGGACAGTTCCAGTAACCGTCCTTCTGCCGTTTCAGCAAGACCGCATCACACTCTCGCGTTCGAAAGACACAATGACTGAAGACTCCCCCCGCATCGAACTCACGTCCGCACAAAGAGGCATCTGGTATGCCCAGAAGATCGAACCCGACAACCCGACATTCCAGATCGGGCTGTACGTTGAAATTCTCGGGCCTCTGGACGTCGATGTCATGCGACGTGCCGTCGGCACCACCGTAGCCGAGGCCGATTCGCTCAACGTCGTCTTCGGCGAAGACGAGCAGGGAGTCTTCCAAAAGCACGGCTCGCCTCGCAGTCACCTACACTTCCATGATCTGCGAGGCGGGTCGGTCGACGAATCCATGGCAAAGGCCCAGGCCCTCATGGAAGCCGACCTCGCCACCGTTCACGATCTCGAGACCGGTGAGCTGCTCAGGTCTGAGCTGTTCCACCTCGGCGAGGACCATTGGATCTTCTACCAGCGAGCCCACCACCTCCTCGTCGACGGCTACTCTGCCGTGCTCATCCTGCGACGCGAGTCGCAGCTGTACGGCGAGCTGGCTGATCCTGCCGCACAGCCATCGGATTCGCCCTTCGGCAGCCTGGAGGCCCTGGTGGCCGAGGAGGCGGACTACCGGGTGTCACAGCGTTTCCGCACGGATGCCGACTTCTGGTCACAGACCATCGCCGAGTCGGAGACCGCCACGGGCTTGGCGGGACGTCCGCCTGCCTCGGCGAAACAGCTGGTCACGGCCAACGCCGACATACCCCCGGAGCTGGCCAGGCAATTGGCGAGTGCCCAGTCGGCACCGACGCTCATCCTCGCAGCGGCTGCGACCTATCTGCACAGGATGACAGGTCGGAAGACCGTCTCCGTGGGCCTGCCGGTGACGGCCCGGCGCAGCGCCCTGGCCAAATCAGTGCCGTCTATGATGTCGAAGATCCTGCCGCTGCAGCTGACCACTGCACCCGAGACCACCTTCCCCGAACTCCTTGAGAGCACGGGTTCTGCCCTGCGCTCGACACTCATCCACCAACGATTCCAATATCAGGAGCTCGATACCGACACGAGCTACATCGGGCCCTCAGTCAACATCTTCCCTGCCGTCGATGACATCAGCTTCGGTCAGGCTCAGGCCTCCCTTCATCTCCTGTCCACGGGGCCCGTCGATGATCTGTCGATCATCGTCCACGGCCTGGGAGCGGACCAGAACACCTCCGGCAGGGACTCACGAACTGCGATCGTTCGGCTGGAGGCCAATGCCGAGCTCTACTCCCAGGAGAGCCTCGCCGATCACCTCGGACGCTTCCTCTCCGTCCTCGCCCAACTGGATCCCGGTCACGCTCAGTTGGATCCCGGTCACGCTCAGCCTCTGGCGGGATTGTCTCTGCTCGACGACAGCGAAGCAGACGAGGTCATCGCCGGCGGACAGGGTCGAGTCCAGGACATCCCCCACCACACCGTGGTCGACGAATTCGTCAGCCATGCGCATCAGACCCCCTTCGCCTCCGCCGTGGTCGCCGATGACGGGCATCTCAGCTTCTGCGAACTCGATCGCCGTTCGACACAATTGGCCTGCCATCTTCGCCAGCAGGGCGCCGGCCCGGGCACACGCGTCGCCGCACGCATCGGACGGACCACGGCGATGCCGGTCGCTGTGCTCGGGGTCCTCAAGGCGGGAGCTGCATTCGTTCCTCTCGATCCCGATCATCCGGCGGCCCGAATCGAAGCCATGGTCGCCGACGCGGCCCCGGCCCTTGTACTCAATTCCTCACGCGTGCCCGGCCCTGACGGAGAGACCACGATTCTCACAGACCGACCTGTCATCGACCTGGATTCGGACGTGCTCGCCGCTGCACTGTCGTCCAGGACCTCGCAGGCGGCACCGGGGGCCACTCCGGCACCCGACGACCTCGCCTATGTGATCTTCACGTCCGGGTCGACCGGCCGACCCAAGGGCATCGGCGTCGAACACCAGTCGCTGCTCAATCTCTTCCTCAGCCACCAGGAGACCATCTTCGCTCCGGCCGCGGAACGCCTCGGTCGCGGGCTGCGGGTGGCACACACCGCAGGGATATCATTCGACGCCGCATGGGACCCGCTGCTGTGGCTCTTCGCCGGGCATGAACTCCACCTCATCGACTCGCTCACCCGCCGCGACCCAGAGGCCCTGACGGCCTACTTCACCACCCATGGCATCGACTCCATCGAGACGACGCCCTCTTTCATCAAGGCTCTGCTGGCTCACAGCAGCTTCGGCGCGGACGGCCACCCCAGCGTCGTCGCGTTGGGCGGAGAAGCAGTCGACAGCGGACTCTGGAAACAGCTGGCCGCGCGTGAAGGAATGACCGCCTACAACCTGTACGGACCGGCAGAGACCACCGTCGACAGTCTGACCGCAACCATCGCTGCCGATACGTCGCCGATCCTCGGCCAGTCCGTCACGAACACTCGGCACTACGTCCTCGATTCCCGGCTGGCCCCTGTGCCCGAACAGGCCACCGGAGAGCTCTACATCGCGGGGCTCAACCTGGCGCGCGGCTATGTGGACCGTCCCGGTACGACATCTGAGCGCTTCGTTGCCGACCCGTTCGCCGACGATGGTTCGAGGATGTACCGTACCGGAGACATCGTCCGCCGACCCCTGAACGGCGGCATCGAGTTTCTGGGCCGCGCCGATGAGCAGATCAAACTGCGCGGCTACCGAGTCGAACTCTCTGAGGTGGAACTCGCCCTGCAGTCTGATCCCAGGATCAGTTCGGCCATCGTCGAACTCAGGCAGAACCAGGCCGGCTATGCTCAGCTGCTCGGTTTCGTCACCTCTCCCTCGCAGCTCGATACCGCCGAGGTGCGCCGAAGCATAAAGACCCGTGTCCCGGACTACATGGTTCCCTCGTTCATCATGCAGATTGAGAGCATTCCACTCACAGTCAACGGCAAACTCGACCGCCAGGCCCTCCCCGAACCGGAATCGACTCGTTCCGAATCCGAAGCGCCGAGAGACTCCCAAGAACGGATCGTGGCCGAGGCCTTCAGCGACGTGTTGGGCATCGACTCCGTCGGCATCGACGATGACTTCTTCGAACTCGGCGGACACTCGCTGCTCGCGACCCAATTGGTCGCCAATCTGCGCACGAGCTTCGCCACTGCACCCGCCCTGCGCGAAGTCTTCCAACACCCCACCGTCCGCGAGCTCAGCGCCTGCTTCGACCCGAAGGCCACCACCGACGAAGCCGGTCATGAGCTCGTCGCCGCAGACCGACCCACCCAGGTACCACTTTCATATGCCCAGGCTCGTCTGTGGTTCATCAACCAGTTCGATACAAGCTCCGCGGCGTACAACATTCCGCTGACTCTGCGCATGCGCGGACGACTCGACGCCAATGCACTGCAATCGGCCATCAATGACGTCATCGTGCGGCATGAGAGCCTGCGCACCGTCTTCCCCTGGACGGCTGGGCAGCCCGAGCAGGTCATTCTCAACCCGGCCAACGCCCGCATCGCTATGTCCACGGTCGGCGTCAGTGAAGGGCTCGTCCACCACACCGTGGAAGCTGAGGCCACCCGAGGATTCGACGTCTCCATGGAACTTCCGATCAGGGCCCTCCTCATCAGGCTCAGCGAGGATGATCATGTGCTGATGCTGACTCTGCACCACATCGCCGCTGATGGCTGGTCACTCGGCCCCCTGGCCAGAGACCTCTCCACCGCCTATCGCGCTCGCGGGCAGGGTCGGGCCCCGGCCTTTCCCCCTCTTCCTGTGCAGTACGCCGACTACGCCCTGTGGCAGCGAGAGACCCTCGGAACCGAGGAGGATCCGAACAGTGCGCTCTCGCACCAACTGGCATTTTGGAAGGACACGCTGGCCGACGCGCCCTCTCAGCTGCGCCTTCCCACCGATCGGACCAGAAGCGCGGCGAACTCAGGATCTGTCTCCCGAGCAATTCCGGTCGACATCAGTCCCACGGTCCATGCCGAACTGCGCAGACTCTCCATCGAGCGCAACGCCAGCCTGTTCATGGTGCTGCAGGCGGCATTCGCCGTGCTGCTGGACAAGCTCGGTGCGGGCAGCGACATCCCCATCGGCACCCCCGTCGCAGGCAGAACCGAAACCAAGCTCGACGAACTCGTCGGGTTCTTCGTCAATACGCTCGTCCTGCGCACCGACACCTCAGGCAATCCGAGTGCTGCCGACCTCATCGACCGAGTCCGCGGATCCAACCTCGCGGCCTACGCCAATCAGGACGCCCCGTTCGAGCGCGTCGTCGACGAGCTCGACCCACCGCGTTCTGAAGGTCTTCACCCCCTCTTCCAGGTGATGCTGACACTGCAGAACACGGCGCCTGTCGATATCGACATGGGCGACCTCAACGTCGAGCCGGACTCCGGCCCGCGGGTCTCGGAGGCGAAGTTCGACTTACTCCTCGATCTAGCCGAACGCCGTGGTGAAGCGGCCGGGATCATCGGCTCCCTGGAATTCGACTCCGCACTCTTCGACGACTCCACTGCCCGCGAAATCGCCGCCAGGTTCGTGGCCGTGCTCGAACAGTTCGCCACCGACCCGAACCGTCTCCTCTCCGACGTCGAGGTGCTCAGCAATGCAGAGCTCGACACTATTCGGCAGGAGAGCCGCGGAGCCGATCGCGAGCGAGTCGAGACGACGATCATCGACGCGCTCGAAACAACTGTCAACCGTCACCCCGAGCGGACCGCGCTCGTGGCCGAAGGCACCACACTGAGCTTTGCCGAATTCGGGGACCGCGTGCACCGCTACGCCTGCGCGCTCAGCCAGCGAGGTATAGGTCCCGGTCAGCGCGTCGCAATCGCCCTGCCACGATCCGCCGATGCCGTCATCGTGCCCTTGGCGGTGCTGAGCATCGGAGCCATCGCCGTTCCCATCGACCTCAGCTACCCGCAGCAGCGGATCCGGCTGATCATCGACGTGAGCGACCCGGTCGCCGTCGTCATCGACTCCCCCGACGTGCCGGTGCGACCCGGCACAGCCATCTCCACCGCGGATCTGTATGCCGACCCAGCCTTCGCTCGCGGAGACGACTATCGTCCCAATCTCGATGACCGCGCCTATGAGATGTACACATCAGGGTCCACTGGAACGCCCAAGGGCGTGGCCGTGCCCCATCGCGGGCTGGCCAATCTCCTGGCCCACCACCAGGAGACGATCTTCGCCGAGGCAGGCCTGGGCGAAGAGTCGATCAGGGTCGCACACACCGCAGGTCTGGGTTTCGACGCCGCCTGGGACCCCGTGCTCTGGCTCGTGGCCGGAGCGAGCCTGCACATCGTCGACGAGGATGTGCGCCGAGATGCCGAGGCGCTCGTGGAGTTCTGTCGTGAGCAGCAGATCGACGCGCTCGAGACCACACCTTCATTTGTGCGTCAGCTGATTGCCTCCGGCCTCCTTGACCGCATCGGAACCATCGAATACGGCGCCGATTCCGTCGATCGCGGCAATTGCGGCGATCACGCCGATCACGCCGAGGGCCGTGTCGAGACGCAGCATCGCAGGGCCCCTGCGCTGACGATCGCCCTCGGCGGAGAACCCGTGCCCGATGACCTGTGGCGCGATCTGGCCCAGCACGCGGGTGTGCGAGCCTATAACTTCTACGGGCCCACCGAATTCACCGTCGACTCCATCACGGCGAAGGTCGAAGGAGAGCACACCACGATCGGCCAACCGATCAGGAACGTTCAGGCTCTGGTCCTGGACCAGCAACTTCGCGAAGTTGCCCACGGCGTCGTCGGCGAGCTCTATCTCGCAGGGGACGGAATCGCCAGCGGCTATGTCAACCGCATGGCAGAGACCTCACTGCGGTTCGTCGCGAACCCGTTCTGCGACGGCGAGCGCATGTACCGGACGGGTGACCTGGTCCGTCGAACCTCGGACGGGCGCCTCGACTTCATCTCCCGTGACGACGACCAGATCAAGCTGCGCGGATACCGGATCGAGCTCGGAGACGTCGAGAATGCGCTGACCGCCTGCCAGGGCGTCGAACAGGCTGCGGCCATCGTCGAGAACCTGCAAGACCCGCAATCGGCACGACTCATCGGCTACTATGCCGGCGACGTCGAGGAGGGCGCCATCCGCGACCATCTCGTCCGCTGGCTTCCGGCACCGATGGTCCCACCCGTGCTCATCCCGGTCGACTCGATTCCGCTGACATCTCACGGCAAACTCGACCGCAGTCGTCTGCCGGTTCCGAACCTGTCGGGAGTCCGGTCCTCACGCGCCGCCCAGACCCCGGACGAACGCACCATGTGTGAGCAGTTCTCGCTCGTGCTCGAGGCCGAGCACATCGGACTCGACGACGACTTCTTCGAGCTGGGCGGTCATTCGCTGCTCGCCGTCTCCCTCATCGGTCACATCCGTGAGGCATTCGACGCCGACCTTCCGCTGCGAACGATCTTCGATGCTCCCACCCCCGCGGCCCTGCTGCGCCGCCTCGATGCCTCGTCCCGCAGCCTGCCGACCGAACTGGACGAAGTGCCGACCCGGCTGGATGAAGGGCGATCAGCACACACCGAAGAGGCGCCCACCGCTGACCCAGGTCCCACTTCGGGGCTGCGCCTGTCCGAGTGGAAGCGCTCTTCCCAGGGTGCTCGCCCCCACGCAATCCCCTTGTCCTTCGGGCAGGCGAGGATGCACTTCCTCAATCAGCTCGACACCAGAGCCTCTGACTACACCATCTCTCTCGCGGCTCGTTTCGAAGGGGACCTGGACCCGGATATCCTCGGCCAGGCTCTGAACGAGGTCATCACGCGCCACGAGATCCTGCGCACCATCTATCCGACCGTCGATGGCAGTCCTGTCCAGCAGATCCTGCCACCAGATGCCGGTCACGGCCTCCTCGATCGCCGCACCACCTCGTCGCCGGCCGCAACCACGGAGGCGATGGCGAGGGAAGCCGCCCGAGGATTCGACCTCAGCACGGACCTGCCGCTGCGGGCGGTCCTCTTCACCGAAGGAAGCCAGTGGGTCCTTCATCTCGTTATGCACCACATCGCCACCGACGGAGCGTCCTTGAACCCGCTGACTCAGGACCTGGCCACCGCCTATGCCGCACTGTGCGGCTCCGCCCAACCGATGCGACGCAAACTCGACGTCCAGTACGCTGACTTCGCTCTGTGGCAGCGGCATGTGCTTGAAACACAGACTCTTGTCGGTGACGATCGTCCGCTCCTGGAGCACAGAACCCAGTTGTGGAGTGAGCAGTTGGCCGGAATTCCGTCCGAAACTCCGCTGCCCGCGGACCATCCTCGTCCGCATACCGCCCGTCAAGCCGGCCGTCACCATCACTTCCGCCTCGACGACCGCACGACGCAGCGACTGGCTGCCATCGCCGCCGAGGCGGGAGCCAGCCTGTTCATGGCCCTGCACGCAGTGCTCTCTGGGTTCCTCAGCAGAGTCGGTGGCAGTGAGGACGTCGTCATCGGCTCGCCCAGCGCCGGACGTTCGGACCCGGAGCTCGAGGACATGGTCGGGCTCTTCGTCAACACCGTCCCGATCCGCACCGATGTCTCCTCCCAACCGGATTTCCACACCCTGCTGGCGCGCACCCGAACCGCGGTGATCGACGCACTGGAGCTCGACGACGTACCATTCGAGCGGCTGGTTGAAGCCATCAATCCGCCTCGGGTGCTGGGCCGCCATCCTCTGTTCCAGACCATGCTCTCCCTGGAGAATACAGCCTCTCCTCTCCTCGACCTCCCGGGAGTCGACACGAGCATCGAGCCGGAGGTTGAGACCGGAGACGCGAAGTTCGACCTCTCCTTCACGTTCCGCAGAAACGCCTCAGGCAGGTCGACTCCCGAACCTGGCCTGGACGTCGTGCTCGACTACAACTCCTCGATGTTCGAGGCTGCGACGATCAGCGACATGTGTGAGAATCTGTCCCGGTTCGTCACCGAACTCGTGGCGAAGCCCGAGCGGCCGATCACCGACATCGGCCTCCTCGAGACCGCGGAGGTCACTGCCGCAATCGACCAACTCGCAGGTCCCGTCCCTCCGGGTTCCCTGCCGATGGTCCTCGATGTCTTCGCCACCACTGTGCGTCAGCTGCCCGAGTCCACCGCTGTGGACTCGGCCGACACCTCGTTGACGTTCCGGCAACTCGACGAGGCCTCCGATCTGCTGGCCCGCGAACTCCTCAGGTTCGGTGCCGGGCCAGGGTCCACGGTGTCCGTGCGGCTGAGCCGCGGCGTGGGCATCATCGTCGCCACTCTGGCCGTTCTCAAGTCCGGTGCTGCCTACAACCCGATCGACATCGACTACCCTGTGGCTCGCACCACTGCGATCATGGCCGATGCGACGCCGAGCATCGTCGTGGCCGAAACCGGAACCGCGGAGGAGCTGGCACCTGTCCTCGCCGAGGCTGGGATCGCCCCACCCGTCGTCGAGATCTCGGCCCTCGACGGCACGGTCGACGCTGCCCGCTCGGCCCGGACGTGGCCGGGCTCGATGGCTGCGGCACCGGAGCAGACGCCTCCGGCGGGGCAGCTCGTTCCTGTGGCCTATGTGACCTTCACCTCCGGCTCGACTGGACGGCCGAAGGGCGTTGAAGTCGGCCACGATGCGCTGGCGAACCTGCTCGCCTCCCACCGCGCCACCTATCTGCCGACCCCGGCCACCGGTGCCGAGCAGATCACGGTGGCCCACACCACAGGTATCGGCTTCGACGCCGCATGGGACCCTCTGCTGTGGATGATGGTCGGGCACCGCGTCCACATCACCTCCACACAGGTCCAGCGCGACCCACAGCAGCTGGCACGCCTGCTCCGCGATCTGCGAATCGGGTTCTGGGAGACCACTCCCAGCTACCTGCGTCAGCTCAGAACAGAGCCGGACTTCCTGGAGCTGATCGACCAAGCAGCCAGGGCAGACGCTCCTGTGACTCTCGCCCTCGGCGGTGAGGCGATCGATGAGGACCTCTGGGACTGGCTGCGCGAACGCCCGGGCATCAGTGCCTACAACCTCTATGGCCCCACCGAGACCACTGTCGACGCCTTTGCCGGGCCCGTCGAAGCCTCGGCGACTCCGGTTCTCGGCTCGGCAGTCCACCACATGCGTGGCTATGTGCTCGACGAGCGACTCCACCATGTGCCGGCCGGGACGATTGGAGAGCTCTATCTTGCCGGGCGCCAGTTGGCACACGGATACCGAGGCCGGCCCGGACTGAGCGCCGAACGCTTCGTCAGTGATCCCTACGGCGAGCCAGGTGAACGCATGTACCGGACCGGGGACCTCGTCGTTCGTCATCACAACGGCAACCTCAGCTTCCTCGGTCGCAGCGACAACCAGATCCAACTCCGCGGTTTCCGGGTCGAACTCGGTGAGGTCGAACGCGCACTGCGCTCGGCCCCGAACGTCAAGGACGCACTGGTGAGAGCATCCGGTGCTGATGCCGCCACCATGGCGCTGGTCGGCTATGTCGTGGCGGCTGGGACCGATGCCCCGGGAGCGAGAGGGTCGCGTGAAGACCTCGCCGATGGGGCTCGGCGACATGTGCGATCAATGGTGCCGAGCTATATGGTCCCGCCGCGGATCGTCGTCATCGACGAGGTCCCACTGACTGCGCACGGCAAGATCGATGAGTCGGCGCTTCCCGACCCATCACAGGCAGAGGTCGGGTCGCGTTCGGCACCTCGCACGCCTCATGAGGAGACTGTGGCCGCCATCTTCGCCGAGGTGCTCTCACTGCCCCGTGTCGGGATCGACGAGTCGTTCTTCGAACTCGGCGGTCACTCCTTCCTCGCCCGACCGCTCATCGCAGCCGTCAACGAGGCCCTCGGTGCCGAGCTCTCGGTCCAGTCCCTCTTCCGCTCACCGACCGTCGAGCAGTTAGTGGCCGAAGCCGGCCAGGAGACTGCTGATTCGATCGGCGACAGTCTGCAGCGTCTGCTTCCGCTGCGGACGACGGGCACGAAATCTCCTCTGTTCACGGTGCATCCGGCCACCGGCATCAGTTGGGGCTTCGCGACGATGCTCCACGGCCTCGACTCGCAGCGTCCGCTGATCGGCCTGCAGATGCCGGGGCTGGCACCACAGAACCCGGAGCAGATCACTGCTCACACGCTGACCGAGCTCGCCGACGATTACATCATGCAGATGAGGTCGGTGCAGCCGGAGGGACCGTATCACCTGCTGGGATGGTCCTTCGGCGGCATTCTGGCGCATCGCCTGGCCGCGCGGCTGCAGGAGCTCGGTGAGGACGTTGCCTTCCTCGGGATCCTCGACGCCTTCCCCGACGGGCAGGGTGCCGAGGAAATGGTCGTGGGTCCGGAACTGTGGGCCGACTACCTCGGCGCCAATCATCCCAGCGTTCGGGTCGGTACGGACGACCTCGAGGACGAACGGTTTTTGGAACTGCTGCGCGAACTCGGCGATCCGCTGGGCAACATCTCGACTGAGACCATGACGGCGATGACCGACGGGTTCTTCACCATGTCCCGGCTGATCCAAGAATCTCCGGCGGAGAGATTCGTCGGCGATGTCCTGGTCTTCACAGCAACCCAGGATGTTCCGCCTGGCACCCCCACTGCCGAAGCGTGGCGGCCCTATGTCTCTGGTCACATTCACGTCGCCGAAGTCCCGGCACGACACGCAGACATGCTCACGGTGCCTGCGCTTCGAGAAATTCTTCCCGTGATGGCAATCCACTTGGACGATGACGCCGAACCACAGATGTAAGCGTTACATCTCACCAGCAATCGACAGGAGATGAGGAAAAGTGCAAAACCCCTTTGATGACACCACCGCCACTTTCCGTGTACTCGTCAACGACCTCCAACAGCATTCCCTCTGGCCGACGTTCGCCGATGCGCCCGCTGGCTGGGTCATCGCCTTCGGTCCGGCCGACCGCGATGAATGCCTCGAATTCGTCGAGGCGAATTGGACGGACATCACTCCGCGCAGGCTCGCCGAGATCGCGTCATAGTGATCCGCATTGACCAACTGAGGAAGAACTACGGCAGCTTCAGAGCCTTGGACGGAATCGACCTGCAGGTCGAGCAGGGACAGATCTTCGGGTTGCTGGGGCCCAATGGGGCAGGCAAGACCACCACGGTCAAGGTCCTGTCCACGCTGATCCGGCCCGACTCCGGAGACGCGATAGTCGCGGGGAACTCGGTGAGCGCCGATCCCACCGCCGTGCGCCGCAGCATCGGACTGTCCGGACAGTATGCGGCGGTCGATGAGAAGCTCACCGGCTACGAGAACCTCCTCATGGTCGCCCGCCTCTACGGGATGAGCCGCGCCGAGTCGCGAGCTCGAGCTCGCGAACTGCTCAGGGACTTCGCCCTCGTCGACGTCAGAGACAAACGAGCAGGCGCCTATTCGGGTGGCATGCGACGGCGTCTCGACCTGGCCTCGGCTCTGGTCTACCGACCACCGGTGGTGATCCTCGACGAGCCCACCACCGGTCTAGACCCACGCGGCAGGCTGGACACCTGGGACGTCATCTCCACTCTTGTCGGCCAAGGGACCACCGTTCTGCTGACGACCCAATATCTGGAAGAAGCCGATCAGCTGGCGGACCGCATCGCCGTCATCGACTCCGGCCGAGTCATCGCAGAGGGGACCTCGAACGAACTCAAGGTCAGCCTCGGCGCCGAACGCATCGCACTGACACTGGCCAGCCCCGATTTCCTCGCCGAGACTCTGCGCATCGTCGAACGTATCCTCGGAGGCTCGGTCACACCGCAGCGCGATTCCACGGGGCAGCACGTCACAGTCCCGGCGCCGCAGGGGCAGAAGACTCTGCTGGAGGTGCTCGGCGCCCTGGACCGAGCCGGTGTCGTCGTCACCGAGGCGGCGCTGTGCCGTCCGACGCTCGACGATGTCTTCCTGGAGCTGACGGGAAGCCCGGCCACTGCGGAACCACCGCCTCAGCCGCAGTCGGACATCGAGGTGGGAGCATGAGCACCATCACCTCGGCGACGCGCGACAGCTCCGTCATCGCCTGGCGCAATCTCCTCAACGTGGGCCGCACCCCCGGAGCACTGGTCACCGGCGTCGTGCAGCCCGTGATCTTCGTGTTCCTGCTCGCGTTCGTCTTCGGCGGCAGCCTGGGTGGAGCGCCCTATCGGGAGTTCCTCATCGGGGGGATCCTGGCCCAGACGCTGACCTTCAACTCCTCGTTCACGGCCGTCTACCTCGCCAAGGACCTTCAACTGGGGCTCATCGACCGGTTCCGCTCGCTGCCGATGTCACGCGTGGCCGTCATCCTGGGGCGAACCACCTCCGATCTGGCCACCGGCTCGATCTCGATCGTCGTGACCATGGTCTGCGGACTCATCATCGGCTGGCGCATCACCGAAGGCTTCGGATCGGCAGTTCTGGCCATCCTTCTGCTGCTGCTCTTCGGCTTCGCCATGTCATGGATCGGCGCGGTCATCGCGTTGACAGCACGCAGTGTCGAGGTGGCTCAGAGTCTCGGTCTGATCTGGCTCTTCCCGGTCACTTTCCTCTCCGGGGCCTTCGTCTCCGTCGATTCACTGCCTGGACCGCTGCAGCCGATCGCCTCATGGAATCCCGTCACTGCAGTGGCGACCAGCGTCCGCGAATTGTTCGGCAATGTCTCTCCCGCTGGGTACACCTCGGGCACGGGATGGGCGGCAGACAACCCGATGCTCTACGCGGTGATCAGCTGCGTGGCAGTCATTGCGATCTTCTCCACGATCGCGGTGTCCCAGTACCGGAGGATCAGCCGGAGGTGACCGGCGCCGGGATCGAGTACCTGGTGTGCGACATCAGCAGGGTGCGCGAGGCTCAGACGGCCCACCCATGGCTCGCCTCTCTGCTCTCACCGGCTGAGGTGGAGCGTTCCGATCGCCTGCGCCACGCATCCGATCGGATCGCCTATCGCTGCGCACATCTCGTCCTGCGCCTCGTCGCTGCTCGTCGACTCGGCGCCGATGTTCGCAGTGCCGGTGACCTGGAGTTCACGCGTCGCTGCCGCAGCTGCGGGGGCCCACACGGCAAGCCGCAGGTCACGGACGCGGAAGTCAGCCTGTCGCGCTCGGGAACCATGGTGCTGGTCGGCTCGGCGCCGCCGTCCTCACCGATCGGCGTCGACATCGAATGTCTTCCGAGCGACGTCTTCCCCGGATTCGATGACTATGTGCTGGCCCCGAGCGAGCGCACTTCCAATTGCACGGGCTCAGATCGGAGGCGTCTCGAACTCTGGGTTGCCAAGGAAGCTGCGCTGAAGACGACTGGACATGGTCTGAGCGTGGAGCCCAACAAGCTCGAAGTGGTGCGAACCGAAGTGGTGCGGACCGAAATTGTGCGAACCAGTGAGGAAACGTCAGTTATCGACGGCAGCGGTGCTTGGGCATCAGCGATCAGAGCCCCCGACTATCCGGAAATCAACGGATTGAACCTGGCCTCCGTGCCCTGTCGTCCCTCTCATGCAGCGGCACTCAGCTGCGTCGACCGACTGCCGGTCACATCGCTGACTCTGTCCGACCTTCTCGGCCAGTGACGGGACGGCCCTCAGGTCGGGGTGCCGCCGAGCATACCGGCGATCAGACCAAGCACAGCGAGGGCGGCCAAGATGATGATGAGCACACGTTTACGCATGCGTCAGATTCTACTGTGGACGCCTGGACAGCAGCTCCGTAAGGAGCGAATCATTCGGCTCTCCTCGCCGCGCGAATGAGCACCACGGCCAGCAGCGCGCAGAGCAGGTAGATCACTCCGACGACAATCCAGCCCAACGAGAATCCACCGGGCGAACTCACCAACAGCCCCATGGCAACAGGACCGAGAGCGAACCCGGTGAACATGCCTGCTGTGACCATTCCACTGGCCGAGGCCATCGAAGCCGACGGGATGGAGCGCATGAGAGCGCTCATGAGAACCACAGAGACGCCGAGCGCCGAGGTGCCGTGCAGTGCCGCTGCGAGCCACAGCATCCATGCCCAGCCGCTGACACCCGCGCCGTAGAACATTGCCGCACCGAGAACGGCGATGAGAGCAAGAAGCAGCAGCACTCGTGGCCCCGATGCACCTCGAGCCATCTGCCTGGCCCAGCCCACCCGGGCAGCCACACCGATCGCCCCTGCCACCGCCGCGGTGACACCGCCGAGGACGAGTGAGAACCCCAGCTCACGCACGGAGAACAGCGGCATGTAGACATTGGTTGCCTGAACCCCGACCCCGTTGAGCAGGCCGAAGGCCGCCAGTGCCCACACCATGCCGGGGTGTCGCGACGAGGCGACGGGAACTGCACCGACCACCTCGGCGGGGGCAGCCCCAGCGGTGGCAGTTTCAGGTTCGGCAGCCTCGGATTCGGCAGCCTCGGTGGTGTCAACAGATCGCGACGCTGGATCCGTGAGCAGCGGTGCAACGCGCAGCGAATGCCACGATAGCACCATCAGAAGGAGAGGAACGAGAGCGATGAGCAGCGCCGCGCCCCGCCAGCCGGCAGCCGCCGCCAACAGTGGAAAGGTCAGACTCGCCGCCAGCTGGCTGACCTGGACTCCCGACTGCTTGATTCCCACCCAGTTGATGCGCTTCGACGCCGGGACGCGTTCGAGAAGAATCCGATTGGTGACCCCGTTGGGGAAGGACTGGGCAACACCCGAGATGCCTGCGGCGATCAACAGCATCCAAAACCCTGCCGGGATCGCGACCAACATCAGCCCAGCTGCGGCGAGCACGAAGACCACCGTCATCAGAGAGTTGTCCGAGTGCCGGTCCGCGACCCGGCCCAAGGTTGCATTGCCGATGGCCGCGCAGGCGAAGCAGGCTGTGGCCAGCAGTCCGAATTGGGCTTCCGAGATCCCGAGATCGATGATGATCGAGTCGCTGACGGCGCTGAGCCCGTAGAGCAGCAGCGGCCCGGCACCCACGGCACCCAAGAGGACCGTCAGCAGACTTCGGCTCGGCCCCCGCTGCTCTCGTCTTTCCACTCTTCACTCCCTAAAGCTCCCTCTCAGCATGGTATGCATCTGAGTAGCTGAAGTGGTTTGAGTCCGAGTGGTGACCAGACCCGACGGGTCCGCAGCGCTGCCGCCGACCGCGGCTGCGCACGTTCAGCTCTGAAGCTCAGCCTCCACCTCGGCGGCATTGGGGGTGGAGATGAGCAGTTCATCGAAACCCCCGCTTTCGGGGATGTCGGCCAAGCGGATGCGCAGCACCGGTTCACCGACCTTCATCGCCACGAGACGACGCGTTCCGTTCGGGTGCCGATAGGTGCCGAGCTTCCGGTAGCCGGAGATATTCAGGCCCGATCGCCATCCTAGGAATTCCGAAGTCCACCCGGTGACCTCGGAGGCGCGAATCGCATCGAGGGGAACGGAATGGAAACGACGCCCGGCCATCATTCGCTCCCACCCGGGAAAGATGATCGTCAGACGATTGTTGTTGACGGTGACTCCAGTCATGGCAGGTCCTTTGTCTCAGTTGAGCGAAGTAGCCCATGAAATCAGCGTAGGCGCGCACCTTCATGGGCCACTTCCCCCTCAAGGCCGATTTGCCGCTCCTTCCCGCGGCGGATTCACAACCGGCCCACACCGATGACTTCGTGTGACTCAGAGATGACCGCTGAGACCTGGTTCATGGCACCCGGGCGGCGTATTCTGAAAACGAGTCCCTGGCCATCAGTCGGGTAAGGCTGACCCTCGAAGTGCTCGCCCGGGGTCTGACTCAGTAGGTTCTTCACGATGCTCTGCGCCGATGCAGCAGCCTCACCCTGGCAGGCGGACAGGAGCCCCGTATCCTCTCACTTTCATCACCGTGCCTCTCCGCTGGCTGTCCCGCGGCGGATATCACCATCTCGACTCGCACTGCCCAGGAGAACCATCATGTTACTCGAACGCATCTACGATGAGGACCTCTCTCACGCGAGCTATTTCATCGGCTGCCAGGCCACCGGCGAGGCTATCGTCATCGACCCGAGCAGAGACATCAGCGCCTACCAGGAGCTGGCCGCGACCAATGGAATGCGCATCGCCCACGTCACGGAGACCCACATTCACGCCGATTTCCTCTCCGGCACCCGCGAATTGGCCACCGCCACCGAAGCGACGGTCCACCTGTCCGGCGAAGGTGGGACGGACTGGCAATACGGCTACGCCGGCGAGCGTCTGACTGACGGGGACACCATCACAGTCGGAAATCTCGTGTTGCAGGCGGTGCACACCCCGGGGCACACCCCCGAACACATGTCCTTCCTCCTGACCGATACAGTCACAGCAGATGAGCCGGGGTTCATGTTCACCGGTGACTTCGTCTTCGTCGGCGATCTGGGGCGACCCGACCTCCTCGACGAGGCCGCGGGTGGAGTCGATACCCGCTATGTGGGGGCGGCGCAGCTCTATCGCAGCTTGAGTGAGAAGCTGCTGCCTCTTCCCGACTATGTGCAGATCCTTCCCGCACATGGTGCCGGAAGTGCCTGTGGCAAGGCGCTGGGGTCCGTTCCGTCGACCACGGTCGGCTACGAACGCACCTTCTCATGGTGGGGTCGCCATCTCGCAGCAGGCGATGAGCAGGGCTTCGTCGGCGAGCTGCTCGCGGGCCAGCCGGACGCACCGTCCTACTTCGGTCGCATGAAACGACAGAACCGGGAGGGGCCCGTGGTTCTCGGTCCGCAACCCGAACTGCTTGAACTCGATGTCGACACAGTCCGCGAGGGTCTTCAGAACGCCGCGTTGACCTTCGTTGACACCAGGGATCAGCACGGTGTCCATGCGGGCACGGTCCAGGACGCGATCAACATTCCAGCCTGGAACAAGCCTGCCGTCCACGCGGGCTGGGTGCTTGATCCGGAGTCCGATCCTCGGCCACTCGTGCTTCTGGCCGATGGCCCGGACACCGCCAAGCATCTGCGAAACCACTTCATTCGGGTCGGCATCGACACCACCGAAGGCTATGTCACCAGCACCGACGGCCTCCCCACCGCTGTCCCCGATCTGGTGGGGCCGGAGGACCTCGACTCGACCGATTACGATCTCCTGCTCGACGTTCGCAACAGATCGGAGTTCGCGCAGGGCACGATTCCCGGCGCCGAGCAGCTGAGTGCAGGACGAGTCCTCTGGCATCAGGATCGACTGCCCGCCTCGGGCACGATCGTCAGCTTCTGCCAGAGCGGAGTGCGCAACTCGGTGGCCTCCAGTGCTCTGCGGCGAGCCGGGCACCGCGTCATCGAACTCGAGGGCAGCTATCTCGGTTGGCAGGCAGCCCTGAAGAGGCAGGGACTCCAGGTGCAGTGACCCGATGGGCCACAAACACCGTGCCCGGAATCAGGCCGGGGCTCAGGCCACCCGCTCCGGGTATGAGTAGACATTGAAACGGCCCCTGCGGTTGAAGCCGATGACGCTGACACCCACACTCTTGCCGTGATCGACGGCCAGGGCCGATGGTGCGCTCACGGCCGACATCATCGGGATGCCTGCCATCGCGGACTTCTGCACCAGTTCGAATGAGGCGCGCGCTGAGACCTGGAGGACCGTGCGGCTCAGCGGCAGACCGGGTCCGTGGTGTGACATCGCCCAGCCGATGACCTTATCGACGGCGTTGTGACGGCCCACGTCCTCACGCCCGACGAGGAGTTCCGGCTCATCGTTCGGATCATCGCCGACGGCGAAGAGTGCGGCGGCGTGGACTCCCCCGGTCTTGTCGAAGACGTCCTGCTGTGTGCGCAGCCGGTCGGGCAGTTCACCGATCCTGGCTGCTGAGAGCAGGGGCGAGAACCGGAACTCTTCGTCCAGGTCGACGGGGAAGGAGGCCGGGATCAGCGGGTAGGCGGAGGTCTTCGTGACCGCGTCGATCGCCGCGGTGCCACAGATCCCGCACGAGGACGAGGTGTAGACAGAGCGGGCGGGAGCCGCCTCGGCGCTCCAGATTCCTGGTCGCAGCCGCACAGCCGCGACGTTGTGGTTCCGGGTCCCGTCGGGAGCGAGCCCGGTGGAGAAGTCGATCTCCTCGATGTCAGCCATGGTCGTGATGATCGCCTCGGAGAGGAGATAGCCGGCCACGAGGTCGATATCGTTGCCGGGTGTGCGCATGGTGACGGAGAACTGCTCCCCGTTGAGGCGGACCTCCAGCGGCTCTTCCCCAGCCAGGGAGTCGGGGCCGGCGGAGAGCTCTCCGGTGGCGTCGAATTTGTGGACTCGGGCACGAACGGCCCTGCGCTGCACCATGGCGATCAGACCCGTGGTCCGTGGTCGGTGGTGTCCTCGATCGAGGTCTGGATGTGTTCGAGGAGGTCGTCGATGACGGTGATGCCGTCCTTGACCCCGCCCTTGGATCCGGGGAAGTTGATGACGAAGCTGCGGCCGGTCACGCCGGCGACTCCGCGGCTCATCACCGCCGAGGTGGTCGTCTCCAGTCCCTTGCGCCACATCGCGTAGATGAGTCCGGGTGACTGTCTCTCGAGGATTTCGGCCGTGAATTCCGGGGTGCGGTCATCGGGGGCCAGGCCTGTGCCGCCGCTGGTGACGATGATGCGGGGGCGCTCGGCCTCGGAGGTGTCGATTAGGAGGGCGCGCAGGGCTTGGCCGACGGGTTCGCCGTCGCGGACGACGATGGCCTCGGGAGTCTCGTATCCGCGTGTGCGCAGCCAGTCGACGAGAATCGGGCCGGTGGTGTCGGCCGCCTCTCCCCTGGCCGCCGAGGTGGAGGCGATGATGACGGCGGCAGTCCGTCCCGCGCCGAGGAGGTCATCGGCCTGGGATGTCGCCTGGGCTTGTGCTGCCCTATTCGTTTCACTGCTCACGATGCCATCGTACGTCGGACAGGCGCTGCGTTCGACTGGTACCCATTACAGTGAGAAAGGTCCACAGGGAGGAGGCGCGATGGAGGATCTGTCGCTGAGCACGCTGGTCTGGCTGCGCATGGTGCGCTTCGTCGAGAACAGCAATCAGCTGTCCAATGACCATCTGCGGCAGTTCGATCTCACCCTGGCCCAATTCGAAGCGCTGGCCCATATCCGCAATTTTCAGCCGATCACGCAGACCGACCTGGCCCGTGGTCTCACCGTCACGGGAGGTGGCATCTCCAGAATGCTCTCCCGTCTCGAATCCGAGGGGCTCATCTCGAGGCAGCAGGATTGGAAGACCAAGCACATCTCGCTGACCGACAAGGGCACCGAGCTCCTCGAGCGGGCCTATCCTTCCCAGCTTGAGCAGCAGGCTTCACTCTTCGACGAGGTCCTCGATGAGGACGAGAAGACGCAGCTGCATGCGCTGATGAAGAAGCTCTACGAGCACAGCATCACCCGTCGCGAGGACGATTCGCAGTCCTAGGGAATATTTCTCCGGCACTATCAGTTGACATGGCAAATGACATTTCACTGAGGAGAGAAATTGAGCGAAACCACCGGCCAGACTGCACCTCCTGAGCAGACAGCGCCCACTGAGCAGGCCCAAGCCACGAACATGATGGATCACCTCGGATTCACCTCCGGTCAGGGACTGCAGTTCGGGATGTACAGCCTCGGCGATCATCTGCCGAATCCGGCCGACGGGTCCAGGGTGGACGCCGGCGAGCGCATCCGCGAATTCATCGGCTACGCTCAGGCGGCCGAGGATGCCGGCTTCGATTTCTTCAGCGTCGGTGAGAGCCATCAGGAGTACTTCGCCTCGCAGGCCCATGCCGTCATCCTCGGCGCGATCGCCCAGGCCACAAGCACGATTCGCATCGGCAGCACCTCGACGATCCTGAGCACATCGGATCCGGTGCGCGTGTTCGAGAACTTCTCCACCATCGATCACATCTCAAACGGTCGCGCCGAACTCGTCGCCGGCCGCGCCTCCCGGATCGGCCTGTTCGAACTCCTCGGCTACGACCTGCGTGACTACGAAGAGCTGTTCGAGGAGAAGTTCGAGCTGCTGGGCCGGATCAATCGGGAGCAGCGGGTGACCTGGAGCGGGAAGTTCCGCGCCCCGCTCAACAGCGCCGAGGTGCTCCCCCGTCCCGCACAGGACCCGCTGCCGATCTGGCGGGCCGTGGGCGGCGCCCCGACAAGTGCGATCAAGGCGGGCCTGGCCGGAGTGCCCATGGTCATGGCCCACCTGGGCGGGACCACCTCGTCGTTCAAGCCGACGGTCGATGCCTACCGGGAAGCGGCACGTCACCGGGGCTTCGATCCCGCCACCCTGCCGATCGCGAACGCCGGATTCCTCCATGTCGCCGAAACCTCGCAGGAGGCGCTGCGCGGGCTCTACCCGCACATCAATGAGGGGATGAAGCGCTCGAATGGGCAGGGCATGCCCAAACAGCTCTTCGCCCAGGCCGTTGACCCGCACAGCATCGTCAACCTCGGCAGCCCGCAGCAGATCGTGGAGAAGGTCCTGCACCAGCACGAGGTCTTCGGTCATCAGCGCTACCTCGGTCAGATCGACTTCGGCGGCATGCCCTACGAGAAGGTGATGAAGCAGATCGAGATCCTCGGCTCTGAGGTCATTCCCGCCGTGAAGAAGTACACGGTCTCGTCGACTCCCCAGGCCACCTCGGCGATGAATGCGAACACAGCCGAGGAGGTTGCCCGATGAAGCTCGTCGCTCTATCCGGTTCGAACGTAGGCACGAAGACGCGCACGGTCATGGAACACCTCACCCAGACGGTGATGGTCCAGGACCCAAACGTCGAGGCCACACTCATCGACCTCGCCGAGGTCGACATGGTCTTCAGCGACGGCCGCAACTTCACCGAATACACCGGCGATACCGGTCGCGTGACCCGGGCTCTCATGGACGCTGATGTGATCATCATCGGCACCCCGATCTTCCAAGCCTCGATACCGGCGACTTTGAAGAACATCTTCGACCTGCTGCCGGTCAATGCCTTCCGGGACAAGGTCGTGGCCATGGTCGCGACCGCGGGTTCAGCCAAGCACTATATGGTTCCCCAACAGCAGCTGCAGCCGATCTTGACCTATATGAAGGCGCAGGTCGTCCAGCCCTATGTGTTCATCGAGGAGAAGGACCTGCTGCGGGGCCAGATCGTCAACAACGATGTCATCGCGCGCCTCGACCGGCTCGTCGAGGACACTCTCGTGCTCACGCAGACCTATGCCTCGATCCGGGAGGCCAAGGACGCCGCCTACGGGTTCTGAGCGCTCGCGATTGTCCCAGACGACAAGTGAGGCTGTTGCCAGGGTTCTGCCAAACGCGGCGAATACTCTGTAGTTGCAATTTCAACCAACTTTGGAGATCGCTGTGTACGCCACGACTGGATTCCCGACCATCGCCCGCGACATCATCACCGTCTTCGCCCGGATCACCCTCGGCGTCATCTTCATCGCCCACGGCTGGCAGAAGTTCAATGAGTGGACCGTCTCGGGTACCTCGCAGTCCTTCGCTCAGATGGGTGTGCCGCTGCCAGACATTGCGGCACCGTTCGCGACCTTCGTCGAGCTCATCGGCGGAGCGCTGCTCATCCTCGGCGCTCTGACTCCCATCGTCGGCATCCTGCTGGCCGCCAACCTCATCGGCGCATTGGTCATCGTCCACCTCACCCCTGTGCCGTTCGTCGATCAGGGCGGCTGGGAACTTGTCGCCGCTCTGGCCGCAGGCGCTCTGCTGCTGGCTGCCACGGGTCCGGGCCGCTTCAGCGTCGACCGGTTCCTATTCAAGGGGAAGACGGCTGCGCTTCGAAGCGACGTCGATACTCCGACGGCGTGACATTGAACGCGGCAGCGAAGTTCTGCCGCAGCGTGACCACGCTGCCGAAGCCGCAATTCACGGCGATCTGATCGATCGACAGGCTCGTAGCCTCCAGTGCCCGCCTGGCCTCATCGAGGCGGCGCATCCGCACCCATGAAGCAGGTGTCGCCCCAGTCGATGCCCGAAAGGTGCGGATGAAGGTCCGCAGGCTCATATGTGCGACCTCGGCCAATCTCTCGACCGACAGGTCTTCGTCCAGGTGGTGCGCCGCCCAATCGAGCACCGCCGAGATCGAATCATCATCGGCACGCTCAGGCAATGGTCGCTGGATGTACTGCGCCTGCCCACCGTCGCGATGCGGAGCAATGACCAGACTGCGCGCCACCTGGTTGGCCGCGGCGGCACCCAGTCGAGTCCGGACCATGTGCAGACAGGCATCCAGCGCCGAGGCGGTGCCAGCCGAGGTGATGACATCGCCGTGATCGATGTAGAGAACCGAATCATCGATCTCCAGATCCGGATGCCGAGCCGTGAGCTGGTCGAACCCTTGCCAGTGCGTCACCGCCTTGCGGCCGGCGAGCAGACCAGCATCCGCGATGGGGAACGTGCCCAGGCACAGTCCGGCAATGGAAGCACCCCGGTCATGGCTGGCAACCAGCAGCTCTCGCAGGGGTTGCCCAGCCGGGCGACCATCGTCGTACCAGGACGGGACCACGACCACCTCGGCGCCGGATGCCGCTTCCGGCCCACTCACCCCGGTGATCTGGTATCCCTCCGCCGTCGTGATCGGCTCGGCGTCGTCGGAGAACAGAATCGTCTTCCACGTGGCGAGGCCTTGGCGGGCAACCTCGTCGAAGACCATCTGCGGCACGGACAGGTGGAACATGGTGATGCCGGTGAAGGCGTAGATGGCGATGCGCACGGCAGGCTCCTCCCGATGACTGCTTACTGATTGGCTGGAATCAGTTTGGCGTAATTCCATCGTAGATGAGCATTTATGCTGCTGGCGGCCCTCGGTCGGCTCTTGCACACTGGAGATGTGCCGCGGATTCGCGCCACTTCTTCACTCATCACAACTTTGGAGCTTCGCTATGCCTACCGCGCGCCGTGCCCTTGTCCTCGTCGATGTGCAGCAGCAGTACTTCGACGGCCCGCTGGAGATCCAGTACCCGAGCCATGACCAGTCACTGCCGAAGATCACTGCGGCCATCGACGCCGCGGTTGCCGCGGACATCCCCGTCGCCGTCATTCAGCACACCATGGGCACTGAGGCGCCCGTGTTCAATCCGAACGAGCCCGGTTTCGCACTCCACCCCGAGGTCGCACAGCGCCAGACTGATTCCTGGAAGTCAGTGGTCAAGGAGTACGGCTCCGTCTATGCCGACACCGACCTGGAATCATGGCTGCGCGAGAAAGACGTCGACACCGTGACGCTGGTCGGGTACATGACGAACAACTGCATCCTCTCCTCAGCGGCGAGTGCCGAGGTGCTTGGCTTCACCACGGAAGTGCTCTCGGACGCGACCGGTGCTATCAACATCGCCAATGATGCCGGCTTCGCCGATGCCAAGACCGTGCATACAACCCTGATGGCGGTTCTGCATTCGAACTGGGCCGCCGTGGCGACGACTGATGCCTGGAGCCAAGCGCTCAGTGCTCAGGAGCCTCTGCCGAAGGGAGACCTGGGCAGCTCGGCCGTCACCGGTGCGCAGAAGGCAGGGCAGAGCTGAGCTATGACTGCAGGCGGCTCAGCAGGTCCTTGACGCGTTCGCTGATGTCATCGCGGACCAAACGCATGCGCTCGATTCCGTCAATGCCGCGCTCAGAAGGTTCGTCGGTGTCCCAGGTCTCGAGCCTGGTTCCGTCGGGCGCATGCACTTTCGCTTCTCGCCCCAAGGTGACGACGACATCGGCTGCTTCCAGATCGGCTGGGGTGACCGGCTTCGGGCTTCCTTCGCTGATGTCGATGCCCAATTCGGCCAGAGAATCCACCGAAAGCTGATTGAGCGAGGTGCCGGGCTTGGTGCCGCCGGAGGCGACATCGACCGAGTCGCCGGCGATGTTGTTCATGAGGCCGGCGGCCATCTGTGATTTTCCGCCGTTCTTCACACAGACGAAGAGGACGTGAGGTGGTGTTTTCATCGTGTCTCCCGGTGAGTTCATCGTGCATCCTGGTGTGCGCCGCGACCGTGTTCCAGCCCGGTGGGAATGCCCAGTGTGACCGGTTGCGGGGTCGAGCCGCAGCAGCCGGAGCCTTCAGCCGCAGGTTCAGCCTCGCCCACCGGCGCTGGTCCGCAGCATCCGCCATCATCGTCAGCCACAGAGGCAGCCGATGGAACGTCGCACGAGGAACCGATGTCAGCCGAGCAGACTCCGGTCTCCGGAAGCACGAGCTCGACCTTATCGGCGGCCGCCTGGTCACCGGCGATGGCGGCAACGATCGAACGAACCTGCTCGTAGCCGGTAGCCATGAGGAATGTGGGCGCTCGCCCGTAGGACTTCATCCCTGCGATGTAGAAATCCTTCTCTGGGTGGGACAGGAGGCGAGCGCCGTGTGGTGCGACGGTTCCGCAGCTGTGGTACTCCGGGTCGATCTGTGGCCCAAGACCCGTAGGCGCCTCGACGATCGAGTCGAGATCGAGTCGAATCTCGCGCAGGAAGCTGAGGTCTGGCCGGAAACCTGTGGTCGGAACGACCAGGTCCGCGTCGAGCGAGGCAGCGCCCGCCGAGGTGGTCCCGGTGATCGTGAGTGCGCTTGGGATATCCGTCGCCGAGGTGGTGCTGAAGTCAGAGTTCGTCTGCGCCGCGATGCGCAGTTCCGTAATGGTCGTCGAGGTGTGAACCTCGATGGCTCCGGCCTCAACGAGGTTGCGCAGTCGCGTGCCCAGCGCCCCACGTGCGGGCAACCCGTCTTGGTCGCCACCGCCGTAGACACTGGCAGGATCAGTTCCGCGAATGGCCCAGCTGATGCGAGTGGACGGTTCAGCCTCGCGGAGCTCCCCCAGTGCCAGCAGAGTATTGGCTGCCGAGTGGCCGGCCCCGACGACAAGTGCGTGCCGGCCAGCGAACTGTGCTCGATCTCGGCCGAGGACGTCGGGCAGCGGCGAGGTGACGAGCCCAGCTTCTCGGGCCGCTGGTTCCCCGATGGCTGGCAGTCCTGCTTGGCCGAGAGGGTTCGGGCTTTCCCAGGTGCCGGAGGTGTCGATGACGGCGCGTGCGAGGTGGTGGTCTTCAATCTCCCCTTGTACGTTCTGGGTGCGAACGAGGAACGGAGTATCACCACGGCCCGGGGTCCGCGTGCGATCTTTGCCTACGCGGCTGACTGCGATGACTCGTGTCTGAGTGCGAATCGTGTTGCTCAGTTGTGGCGTCGCGGCCAAGGGTGCGAGGTACTCGGCCACGAGTTCAGCCCCGGTCGGCAGGTAATCGCCATTGGGCTCGACCCATCCTGTCGGATCGAGTAGGGCGCGGGCGGCCTGGTCGATGTTGTACTTCCATGGTGAGAAGAGACCGATGTGGCCCCACTGACTCACCGCCGCGGCAGGCCTCGAACCAGCTTCGAAGATGAGCGGCTCCATATCGCGAGCGACGACGTGCGCTGCGGCGGCAAGCCCGACAGGGCCAGCACCGATGATGACAACCGGAAGTTCAGCCAGCGGCGTGGACTCAGTCATGATGCATCCTCCAGGCTGTTCAGCAGAGCCTTAATTCGAGCGCGAATGTCGTCGCGGATGATGCGCACGGTCTCGATTCCCTGACCTGCCGGGTCGTCGAGTTCCCAGTCTTCGTAGCGTTTGCCGGGGAAGATGGGGCAGGCATCGCCGCAGCCCATGGTGATCACCACATCCGAGGTCTTCACCGTGTCCGGGGTGAGAATCTTCGGCTGCTGGTCGGTGATGTCGATGCCGACCTCAGCCATCGCCTCGGCGGCGGTCGGGTTGATCATGTCCCTCGGCTCGCTGCCAGCGGAGCGGACCTCAACTCGATCGGCCCCGAGCTCGCGGAGGAAACCGGCAGCCATCTGTGACCGGCCGGCGTTGTGCACGCAGACGAAGAGGACGGTGGGTTTCATTTCGGTTGAGGTCATGAGTGCGACTCCTGTCGGTTCGGGGCCATCTGGCCTCCGGCGAATTCGGGGAAGAAGCGGCGTCGTGACCACAGGGCCACGTAGACGAGGGCGACGAGGATGGGGACCTCGATGAGGGGGCCGACGACACCGGCAAGAGCCTGCCCGGAGGCGACTCCGTAGGTGCCGATGGCCACGGCGATGGCGAGTTCGAAGTTGTTTCCGGCAGCGGTGAACGCAAGCGTGGTCGTCTTCTCGTAGCCGAGGTGCAGGGCACGTCCCACGATCATGCCGACGGCGAAGACGACAATGAAGTAGATGAGCAGTGGCAGCGCGATGCGGGCGACATTCAATGGATTCGAGGTGATCTCATCACCCTGGAGAGCGAAGAGCAGGACGATGGTGAACAGCAGACCGTAGAGTGCGAAGGGCCCGATCTTGGGCAGGAATCGGTCTTCGTACCAGGTGCGTCCCTTGGTCTTCTCACCGATGGTGCGGGTGAGAAAGCCGGCAAGCAGCGGGATGCCGAGGAAGACGAGGACGCTGAGGGTGATCGCCCAGAAGGAGAATTCGCCGCTGGTCGTCGGCAGTCCCAGCAGGTTCGGCAGCCACTGCAGGTAGAACCAACCGAGAAGACCGAAGGCGAGGACCTGGAACACCGAGTTGATCGCGACGAGGACTGCGGCGGCTTCGCGGTCACCACAGGCGAGGTCGTTCCAGATGAGGACCATGGCGATGCAGCGAGCGAGGCCGACGATGATCAGTCCCGTCCGATATTCGGGAAGGTCGGGCAGGAAGATCCAGGCAAGGGCGAACATGAATGCTGGTGCTGCCAGCCAGTTGATGAGCAGGGAGGTGATCATCAGCTTCTTATCGGCGAGCACCCGGCCGGTCTCGTTGTAGCGGACCTTGGCCAGCACCGGATACATCATCACCAGCAGCCCCAGAGCAATCGGCAGCGACACGTCGGCGATCTTGATCGAGTCCAACGCCGCACCAAGTCCCGGCACGAGGCGGCCAAGCAGCAGGCCGAGCACCATCGCTGCGATGATCCACACCGGCAGGAAACGGTCGAGGGTCGAGAGTTTGGCCTGGGCAGGCTCGCTGGTGGTGGCGGCTGGGGCGGGGGTGTTCATCGGACTCCTGAGACATCGATGGGTATCGATACGAATCCAACCACCACATATCGACAACTGTCAATATGTGGGCATAATGGAGAGGTGACTGCTGAACAGACATTGCCCGCACCCGCCTCGGCGGCCTGCTGCACTCCTCTGACCGCTGAGCCTTTGGGCCTGGACGAGGCACAGGACTTCGCGCGGATACTCAAGGCACTCGCCGACCCGACTCGCCTGCGCCTGGTCTCACTCATTGCCGCGCACGAGGACAATGAGGCCTGCGCGTGCGATCTCATCGACCCGGTCGGACTGGGCCAGCCCACGGTCTCACATCACCTCAAGATCCTCGTCGACGCCGGAGTCCTCCACCGGGAGAAGCGCGGCATCTGGTCGTATTACTCAATGGCAGAAGAGACTTTGGAGCGCATCGCGGCGTTCCTGTCCCCTGCATAGTTCCACCGTCTGGCGCCGTGCACACTGCGACCGCGCTTCGAGAGGCTTCGCACCGCCGGACAGGATCGGGGTACGCTCCGAAATGAGACCGCGCCACTCCCCCCGACGAAAGCAGTGAGGTCAATGACTGCGACTGGCAAGACTGTCCTGCAGGCAAGTCTGGATGTCTTCCGCACCCATGGAATGACGACGATCTTCGGCAATCCGGGATCGAACGAGCTGCCGTTCTTGGCAGGACTCGGCGATGACTTCCGCTTCGTCCTCGGCCTGCATGAACAGGTCGTCGTCGGCATGGCTGAAGGCTTTGCTCGCGCCACCGGACGTCCGGTCCTGGTCAACCTGCATGCCGCTTCCGGGTCCGGCAACGGGATGGGAGCGCTGACCAACGCTCACTACGGCCACGTTCCCCTGGTTGTCCTCGCCGGGCAGCAGGTCCGTCGGACGGTGGGTCAGGAGACCATGCTGGCCAGCGCCGATGCTGCCACCCTGCCGACACCGTTGGTGAAGTACTCCCACGAGCCCTTGTCTGCCACGGACGTCCCGCGAACTCTGTCCCAAGCCGCCTTCGAAGCGACCACTCAGCCCAGCGGACCTGTCTATGTCTCCGTTCCCTTGGATGATTGGGATGAGGAGGCGCTCGATGACGATGACCTGCTGACGACTCGGACAGTGTCGACCGGGCGTGGTCTCGACCCGCAGCTGCAGGAAGAGCTCCTCGCGTCTCTTGATGGGGCGAAGCGTCCCGCGCTCGTGGTCGGACCCCAGGTGGATGCCGCCGCTGTATCTGATCCCGAGGTCTTAGAAGCAGTGCAGGCATTGGCGGAGAAGCTCGATGCCTCTGTCTATGTCGCACCGTCTCCGACTCGCTGCCCCTTCCCCACGACCCACCCGAATTTCGAGGGTGTGATGGTCCCTGGGATCGGGTCGGTGCGTGACCGGTTGGCCGACCATGATGTCGTCCTCGTGTTGGGTGCTGCCGTGTTCAGGTATCACCGGTGGGAGCCTTCGAACTATCTGAGCCCCGGCACCGAGGTCATTCAGATCACCCAGGATCCGCGCGAGGCCACTCGGGCGCCGTTCGGCAGGGCCGTCATCACCGATGTCGCCAGCACCGCTGCGACTCTCGCTGATGGGGTCACCGATCGTGGCACCCGGCGCGGCGAGCGCGGTTCACGGATCATGAGCCCAGCGGCCACCTCGGCGGAAGGGATGACGGGTGGCGAAATTCTCGAGGTGCTCAATGAGCACGTCAACGACTCGGTGTCCTACGTCAACGAGACCACCACATTGGACCTTGACTACCTCGAACGGGTCGCGATCGACCGGCCTGGAATGTACAGCTTCCCTGCCTCTGGCGGCCTGGGCTTCGGGCTGCCTGTCGCCGTGGGAATGTCGATCGGTGCACCAGAGAATACGGTCGTGGCGACCGTCGGCGACGGCTCGGCCAACTACGGCATCACCGCACTGTACACGGCGGCCCAACTGCAGACGCGGACCGTGTTCGTCATCATCAACAACTCCGGCTATGGTGCCCTGGCCGGCTTCGCCCAGCGCATGGGCGTGCCCAAAGTTCCCGGACTGGCACTGGGCGGCATCGACTTCGTCTCCCTGGCCAAGGGGTACGGGGTCCCCGCAAAGCAGACGTCCACCCGTGCCGAGTTTGCGGCCGCCTATCGGGAGGCACTCGACGCGACCGGACCGGTGCTCATTGATGCTTCGATCGTCTCGTGATCACTGTCGTCTCGTGACTGTGGTTGAGGCATGACCGTTTGCACTGAGGTCGTGTCAAGGTCAATAACGACTCGCTTCGACCTGGCACGTATGCCGATGCACCCTCTTGCACGCACACATAAGGACATCGCCTACGCTGACACTCATGGGATTCGGGGCTTTGGAACACTACGCAGAAACCGTGGGCTTGACTGTGGCAGCGGTGGTCCCCGAGGAACAGAACAGCGACTATGAGTCGGGATGCGCCAAGCTCGAGGGAACCTGGTGGCGAGTCCGGACAGCACGCATCACACCGACCAAACCAGGTGCCTTCGTAGCCGTCTGGGAACGCACCCCAGAGGGGAGTACTGCGCCATTCTCCGGTGACGATACCTGTGCGGGGCTTCTCGTGTTCGTCTCAGACGAAGGGTTCTTCGGCCTCTTCAAGTTTCCCACCGCGGACCTGATCAAGTTGGGAATCTACTCGTCACAACGCTCGACAGGGAAGCGAGGCTTCCGTCTCTACCCGCCTTGGTCCACGTCGCTGAATCCCCAAGCGACTCGCACGCAGCGCAAGCAGACTCCGTTCTTCGAACAATTTCGTTGAGTCATTCGGACAAGCCGGGCCACTGTTTGTCCCCCATGAGCTCGGCCCGATATCCTGGGAAGTAAGCAACAGCAGCAAGAAACGCTCGGGACGACCCGAACGCAATCAGTCACGATGAGGACGGCCTCGAAGAACAGGAATTCCCGTCATGACTGCCGCCGTTCGCAGCATTCTCACTCCCACTGCCATCATTCGCCTGGTCCTCGGGTGGGGTGCCTTCGCAGCACTCCTCTTAGCAGGCTCTCTGCTGGCTCCGCCCGTTGCAGGCCCACTCCTCGTCACTGCCCTGATCGCCATCGTCGGCGTCATCCTCATCTGCGCCTTCGGAGTCGTCCACGAGGCCGAGCATCTGGCCCGCCGCCTCGGCGATCCCTATGGTTCGCTGGTGCTCACCCTCTCGATCGTGCTCATCGAGGTGGTGCTCATCGCCGCCGTCCTCTTAGGCCCGGGCGAGCACGCGACGATCGCCCGCGACTCGGTCATGGCCGTGTCGATGATCATCCTGGGCGCCGTCATCGGACTGTGCCTGCTGGTCGCGGGGCTGCGGCACGGGAGTCTCGCCCATAATCGCACGGGCGTCTCAACGTATCTGTCACTCATCATCGTCCTCGCCGCCCTCGCCTTCGCCCTGCCGGCACTCATCGGCACGAATGGCAGCTACCAAACGTGGCAGGAGATCCCGATCATCGTGCTGACGATCGGCATCTATGCCTTCTTCCTCTACCGTCAGATGGGTGCTCAGGCCGCCGATTTCCACGAGGTCGATCCGCGTCTGACCAAGCCCGCCGAGGTGGCTCCGGAGTCCGCTTCGACCACAGTCGCGACCACGCAGAAGCAGGGCATCGTTGCGATCATCTCCGCCCACCGCGCCGAGATCATCGTGCGTCTGGCTCTGCTCATCACCACGGTCACCCCGATCGTGCTGCTCAGCCACGATATGGCGTCGCTGCTCGATGACGGATTGGGCCGCCTCGGCGCTCCTGTGGCTCTGTCCGGTGTCGTCATCGCGCTCATCGTCTTCCTCCCGGAGACGATCACCTCGATCAGGGCCGCATGGCAGGGTGAGATCCAGCGGGTGAGCAATCTGTGTCACGGGGCGCAGGTGTCAACGGTGGGGCTGACGATTCCGACCGTGCTGCTCATCGGGCTGCTCACCGATCAGCCGATCGTGCTCGCGGAATCCCCAGCCAATCTGCTTCTGTTCGCGGTCACGCTGCTGCTGTCGGTGACGACGTTCGCGGCGAAGAAGGTCACAGCCGTCCACGGTGCGGCCCACCTCGTCGTGTTCGCGATCTTCGGGATCACGCTCTTCTCGTGAGGAGGGAGGGCGCTTCGGTGCCCTGACTCTTTCTCGGCCTTTTATGGTGGCGACTACCTCAGTCTCCGCGCGTCTTGGCTGAGGTATTTGCACGGGTCAGACTCTCCCGCGGTGAGGAGATGGCGTGGCCCGCGGCGCATTCGACGACAGCCTTGACCGGTTCGCCGCAGTCACGGTGCAGCACTTCGAGCGGCGGGCCGCTTGAGCCTAAGTCGTGGCCACCCGAACCGCCATCGGGGCCAGTGCCGCCGTCGGGGCCGGCGCCGTGCTTGTCGCCCCAGCGCAGCAGAGAGATCATCACCGGGTAGAGGTCGATCCCCTTGCCCGTGAGTCGATATTCCTTGCGTGCTCGCCGGCCGGGTTCGCGGTAGGGCGTGGCCTCAAGGACACCAGCGGCGACGAGCTTGCGCAGCCGGTCGGAGAGCACTGGGTCCGAGACTCCGACATGGTCACGGATCTGGTCGAACCGGCGCACTCCGTTGAACGCCTCTCGGAGGATGAGCACGGTCCACTTCTCCCCGATGACATCCATGGTCTTCTGGATCGAGCATTCGGCAGTGTCGAATCCCAACCAGTCCATATGCGCTCCTTCGTTTGACCGCCTGATCCATTGTAGGCTAACTTCAAATTATTCAGCCAGCTCGAAGGGGAACTCATGAATCCGCAGTCGGACGCACTTCCAGATGTCTCACTTGCCTCAGCCAGCAACTTCGTCGCCGCCTCGGGGCTCGTCATCGACGAGGTCACGAACACAAGCGTCCGCGGCCATGCCGATCTGGGCAGCGACCACCACACGCCTTGGGGCGTCGTCCACGGCGGCGTGTACACAACGCTCGTGGAGAGCACGGGAAGCATTGGTGCCAGCCACGCTGTGGGCGAGCGCGGCGAGTTCGCCGTCGGCATCCACAACGCCACCGACTTTCTGCGCCCGACCGCCGGCGCCCGCGTTGCAGTCGAGGGCACCGCCCTGCATCAGGGCCGGACCCAGCAGCTGTGGGAGGTCATCATCACCGACACCTCATCGGACAAGGTCCTGGCCCGCGGCCAGCTGCGCCTGCAGAACGTCCCCATGCCGAAGGAGGCCAACTGAGATGGGCACTGATTCGAGCACTCGCGAAACCACGGTGACCTGGAGCGACCCTTCAGAGGGGCTGGCGCTCCTGCCGACGTTG
Organism: Brevibacterium sp. BDJS002; assembly: GCF_028201555.1. Lineage (NCBI taxonomy): Bacteria > Bacillati > Actinomycetota > Actinomycetes > Micrococcales > Brevibacteriaceae > Brevibacterium > Brevibacterium sp. BDJS002. The sequence continues at coordinate 3,382,878 of NZ_CP116392.1, forward strand.
GACGGCATCGACTACCTGCGCAAGATCGCCGCCGGCGACATCCCCGGAGCACCCATCGGATCTCATATGGGTATGGAGATCGCCGAGGTGGGTGAGGGGACGGTCACGTTCCACTGCCATCCCGATGAGTCCCACTACAACCCGATCGGCATGGTCCACGGAGGGTTGGTCTGCACCCTCCTCGACTCGGTGCTCGGGTGCGCCGCACAGACCACCTTACCGAAGGGCACCGGCTATACCTCGATTGAGATCAAGGTCAATTACCTGCGCCCCGTCACCAAGGACAGCGGACCCCTTGTCGCCACAGGAAGAGTCGTCAAGCCTGGTCGCCGAGTGATCTTCTCCGAAGGCGAAGTCGTCGACAACAAGGGCAAGACGGTCGCCACCGCATCGGGCAGCCTGCTCGCCTTCCCATTGGAGACTAAGTAGGCGAGGTCCTGCGGCTGTGATCGACGACGTGATCGTCGGCTGCCCGGCGACCACCTCGGCGATTGTTCGCGGACTATTCCGTCGGTTCAGGCGACATGAGTCGCCGGTCGAGCCATCCTCGTCGCCGTCCGCCGAGTTGGTGTCGCCGTCCGCCGAGGTGGCGCCACCGTCAGTCGGGCTCGTGTCGCCGTCGTTCGGGCTCGTTGGGGTTTCTGATGAGTTGGTCTCCGAAGGTTCACCCGACGACTCCGTCGAGTTCTTCTCGGTGGCCGATTCGGCCCTGGCGGTCTCGCCCTCACCCGGTTCCGGCCAGGCGACATCCTCGGTGAAGGCTGGCTGATCCGCACACGTGCCGAGCACGGCCTCCATCGCGTCCTTCTCCGCGGAGGCCACCGCCAGCCCGTACTTGTGCTTGACGGCAATCTGCCTGGAGACGTATTCGCACTGGAAGGCTTCATTCGGCGGCAGCCATGCGGCCGCGTCACCGCCGCCCTTCTGCCGCATGACATTCGCACTCACGGTCAGCAGGTTGAGAGGGTCGTTTCCGAACTCGCGGAGTTCATCGACGGACATGTCTGAGGCCCCGGTCTGCCAGGCATTTGAGCTGGAGACGATCTGATCGACATCGACATTGGCGGATCCGCGCTCGAAGGCATACGACTCGCCAAGGTAGTCGTCATCGAGCTCCCCCGCGATGGCTACACACCCGTTGGTCTCCGCCTCGATCTCAAGGTCCTTGAGGTCACGCCTGAGCGCATCGTTGCGTGTATCGCAGCCGTTGTCATCGACATCGGCGCTCCAGTCGAAGAGTTCCGGGTCGTAACCGGTCCTGTGCTCTTTGACCTTGACCTCGAGTACGTCGAGCATCGACCGTGCCGCGCCCAATTCCGCGCCGTCTGCGCCGCGCTGTGGAGAATCGCTGCCGTCTTCACCGTCTGCTGCGGGCTTCGACTCGTTCTGCGTGGAGACATCAGGACCGGAATTTGCGGGCGCCTCCGAGTCGTTGTGCGATCGCGGTCCCGGGGCAGGTGCCGCCGAGGCTGACGGTCGTGAGGGTACCGGGTCGGAGTCCGCGGTTCCGCCTCCGCCGGTCGACCATGCCACATCGTTTCCGTTGATCTGGCTCGTGCCGTCGCTTCCGCATCCGGAGAGCAATGCGAAGACGATTATGGCGAGAAGGGACACTGCCCGAATTCGAGTGCTGCGAGTAGCGACTGCGGAGTTCATCGAATTGGGCACGCTTGAAATGTTAGGGCAGGTTGTCACTATAGGGAACGGGGCTGACCAATCGGTAATCGATTCGTTATAAGTTGAAAACGAAACTGTCATAAACCGTGGACGCTGAGCCACCTCGGCGACTATTCGCAGCCGATTCCGTCACCATCACGGTCGAGGTGAGACGCATACCCCGGGTCACCTCGGCGAACGGGTGCGGCTCCGGCGTCACGGACGGCGGTGCAGTTCTTGTAGTAGACCGAACCCGAGGACCCTGAGCCGGAAGACGTCGACTTCTGGCCCGAATCGCTCGTCGAACCGGAGCCCGACTTCGACCCCGACGACGACTCCGAACCGGAGCTCGACTTCTTCTTCATTGAGGTGTCCTCTGCCGTCTTCGCATTGTCGCCCTCACCGGGATCGGGCCATGCGACGTTCTTCGTGAACGCGGGCTGGTCATCGCACGCGCCGAGGATTCGCTTCATCGCGGACTTCTCCGCTGCCACGACCCACAGGTCGTACTTGTGCTTGATCGCGATCTGGCGGGAGACGTATTCGCAGCGGTAGCTCTTGGCCGGCGGCAGCCAGGTCGCGGCATCTCCGTCGCCCTTCTGCCGGTTGAGGCTCGAACTCACGGCAAGCAGGTTGAGCGGGTCGTTGCCGAATTCCTTGAGAGTGTCCTCGTCGAACTTCGCGGCACCGGTCTGCCAGGCGTTGGAGCGGGCAACGATGTGGTCGATGTCGATGTTGTTCGGGTCCCGGTCGAAGGCGTAGGTCTCGCCCTTGTATCTGTCGTCCAGGTCGCCGGCGATGACGGCGCAGCCCTTCGTCCCTGCCTTGAGGGTGATGTCGTTCAGGTCCCGGCGCAGCACGTCGTTGCGGGTGTCGCAGCCGTTGTGGTCGGCATCGGATCGCCATTTGAACAGGTCCGCGTCGTAGCCGGTCTTGGGTGCGCGCCCCTTGACCTCCAACTCCTCAAGCATCGCCAGAGCTGTACCGGCAGTCGCACCGCCAGCCCTGCCCTGCTCGGTTTCCCCCGACTCATTCTGGCCTTCGCTGCTCTCGGCATCCTCGCTCGGGGCCGTGGTCTTGGGCTCGGCTTCGGGTTGCGCAGTCTTTTCGGTTGCCGCCTTTGTCTCTGAGCTCCAGGAAGCATCGTCAGCACTGGCTTCGACATCTCCGCCGTCGGCGCAGGCAGAGAGGAGAGTGAGGCTGAGGAAGGCGATGAGGACGAAGACCATGCCTGCACGGAAACGTGTCGTGGCATGGTTGAGGAAGGCGGAATGAGTCATGGGTGTCCAGTCGTGCAAAAAGGGTGAGAACGTGGTCGTGGACCGTGCGCGGCCAAGATGCCGCGTCGCGATCCACTACAGTCATAATATGGTGGCGCCGCACCGAAAGCACGCTGGCTGGGGACAATGAGACGGATTCGTTATTGGCCCACGTCACTCAGCATTGACTCGTGCCATGGTGGAATAGAACGAATTCGTCGGTGACGAAGGAAGGGAGTTGATCGTGCGACACGATGCAGAACGTCCTGAGTCGAATCGTCTGATCACCGGTGCCCCAATCCCAGGTCTCTGGATCCAGGTATTGGCGACGATGCGCGCAAATGCCTTCACCTGCCTCAGTCTTGCCGAGGTCCGGGCCGAAGCGCCTCACATCCTCATAGTCTCCCCCACCGCCGAGGTGGCCCGCGCCTGCTTCGCCGATCTCCTTGACAGCGCTGACCCAGTCACCGGCACCCGTGCCACGGACGAGTTCATCACGATCATGACCGCGGAGGAGGTTGTGCCTGCCGACGTCGCCGCGGGGACGTGGGTCTTCCTCCCGCACCGACAGGACGGGTGGACGGAACTCGAGACCACCTCGGCGAGGGTGCGTGCGGCATTGGTCAAAGAGAACACGGTCCGGGAACGGGCTGAGAAGCTCACCCTCATCGAGTACGGGATCAACCTCTGGCTATGGGCCGAGCCTCCCTCGAGCGGCGGCGATCCCGTCTGCCACGCCGGCGAGCTCATCAGCTGGGAAAGCGCATGGGCACTCAGCGACACCTCTGACAACCTGAGCAAGACTGAAGCTCCACGCGATTCGGACAGTGCAGCAACCCGCCCGCCGATCTACTTCGGACTTCCAGACGTACTGCGCAGCCGTCGCCGGGACGCGTAAGACTCCGCAACCTGGTTAAGACGGCGGCCTAGTCAAGACGGCAACTGATCACGACACCGCGACGACGACTCCGGCGATGATGAGCAGGATGAAGTAGCCCCAGGCGTGGATGATCTCCGGGATCTTCGGCACTCGGCGACGCAGCAGCACGATCAGCGGGATCGCGCTGATGAGCAGGGCGAACGCCGAACGCAGGTCCACCGAGCCGACCATCCCCGGAACCGCAGTGGAGGCATGGGTCGTGATCGTGACGAGGACCGCTGGCAGCATGATCACCAAGGTCAGCGGGTTGGCCAGGGTGGTCGCCACGGTCATCGTCGACCCGGATCGGCGCATCATCGGCACCGTCATGACGCTGCCGCCGACGCCGAGGAATGACGCCAGGCCACCGATCGGGAATCCGAACAGGGCGGCGATGCCGCGACCGCCGTCGCTCAGGTTCTCATCGCGGACCTTCGCACCACCTCGGCGGAAGAAACCGGGACGGGCGAGCAGGTCGATGGCGGTCACTGCGATGTAGATGACGAAGCCCCACTTCAGCAGGGGCTCGGGAGCGAATTTGGCGCAGATTGCCCCGAAGGCCCCACCGGCGGCAAGGAGGATGAACAGCCACCACTCCCCTTTGAGGTGGGCCAGGGTTTCGCGCTTCGTGGAGAGCGTGGAGACGACGGCGTTGACGAGCATGACCAGCGCCGAGGTGGCTGCGGCCACCCGTGCCGTGTCACTGCCGAGGTCGGCGTGGACGAGGGTGATGATCGGGACGGTGACGAAGCCGCCGCCGAATCCGAACAGCACAGTGGTCAATCCGACCAGAACGCCGACGAGCACCAACCCCAGAAAGTCCACTCGCCTATCTCACCCCACCGTCACCTCGGCGGGCAACCCCTGGGGCCTCGTCGGTCAGTCGTTCTTCCGGGCGAAGGCGAGCGCGAACTCCTTGCGACTGTCGGCGAGCGCCTCGCGTTCGAAGCTGTTCTTCCACGTCCGGTGCAGGCGCTTCTGCTGGGCGATGACCGCGCGGTCGGCCTTCATCGTCTCGTGCAGGTACTCCAGCGCTCGGGCCTCGACCGCATTGTCCTCGACGACTGTGTTGAGGAAGCCGCATCGATCCATGTCAGCCGCGGTGAAACGGCTGCCGGTGAGGATGAGCTCGGTGGCCTTCGTCCACCCCATGAGTCGGTGCAGATTGACAGATTCGAGGACCGAGGGGATGCCGATGCGCACCTCGGGCATCGAGTACCAGGAGTTGGTGCCGCCGACCCGGAAGTCGGCTGCTGCAGCGATCTCGGCCGCTCCCCCGATGCGGTAGCCTTCGATGGCGACGGCCACGGGCAGATCGCAGTTCTTGATCGCCTCGCACACCTGCCCCAGCCGAGTGATCGTCACGTGGGCAAGAGAGGCATTCGCATGCTTGAACTGCGAGGTGTCCATTCCCGCGGAGAAGCCCTTGTGACCCGCCGAGGTGAGCAGAACTCCGCGCAGCTCCTGATTGTCCGATGCCGCTTCGAAGGCGTAGATGAGCGCGTCGAGCATGCCCGGGCGCAGCGCATTCGCACTGGTGGTGTTGTCGATCGTGATCGTGAGGATCCCATCGTCGCTGCGGGTGCGTCGGATCATCAAGGGCTCACTTTCTGCGCCGAGGTGGCGCGAAGGATGTCGAGGAAGGCCAGCGCCGCTGCACTCGGGTTGAATTCACTCCAAGCGAGATATTCTATCCGCGTCGGACCATCGGTGATCGGCACAGTCGAAAGCCCGCTGTCTTCGGGCACGACGTCCGGTGCCAGCAGGGCCACGGCCAGGTTCTGGGCCACGAGATCGAGCATCACCTCGGTCGACATGACATCGAAGGCCACGGATCGGCTCAGTCCGGCAGCGGCGAAGGCTCGATCGGATTGGGACCGGCCCGGACTGCTTGACGGGAAGTCGACGAAGGTCTCGGCAGCCAGGTCCTCCAAGCGAAGTCCGCGACGCGAGGCCAGCCGGTGTTCGGGTGACATCACTGCGCTGAGGCGCTCGTGCGCGAGCACCTCGGTCGACACCCCCGTCGGGGCTGTGGCATCGGGGAGTCCGAGCACCGCCACGTCCATGGATGACTCTCGGATCGCGGTGACGAAGTCGAGGCTGCCACCGGCCGTCAGTCCAATCTCCACGTTCGGGTGGGCGCGATGGAAGACCCCGAGCGCGGCGGTGACGTCCACGGTCGTCACGGTCGGGATGGCCCCGATGAGCAGCCGACCGCGGAGGTCGCCCATGGTCGAGGTCGCCTCGGCGATGGCACGCTGGGCCGCGTCGAGAGTGGCCCGGGCTGCGGGCAGGAAGGCCGCACCGGCTTCGGTGAGTTCGACGCGTCTGCTGGTTCGGGCGAAGAGCTGGACGCCGAGTTCGTGTTCGAGGGTCTTGATCTGGTGGCTGAGCGCGGACTGCACGACATGCGATTTCGCGGCCGCGCGGGTGAAGTTGCGTTCCTCGGCGACGGCGAGAACATAGCGCAGCTGCTGCAATTCCATTCATCTATCGTGACAGATGATCGTTGGGATGAAAACTATGTGTTGGACTCATAGACCTGCCGCGTTCGATGCTGGAGTCATGACAACGACACGCTCTCCTGCTCCGGTCACCGGCCAGGCCACAGGTGGGGCGGCCCTGGTGACTGCGGTGACGGCACTGGCCCCGGCCGTCTGGGGCACGACCTACTTTGTGACCACAGCGTTCCTGCCCGCCGATCATCCTCTGTTCGCAGCGCTCATGCGCGCCCTCCCCGCAGGGCTCCTGGGTCTGCTCATCGCCCGTCGACTGCCCCACGGAGATTGGTGGTGGAAGACCCTCGTGTTGGGCACCTTGAACATCGGGATCTTCTTCCCACTGCTCTTCATCGCCGCCGAGCGTCTGCCCGGTGGGGTCGCCGCCACCCTGGGCGCCACGCAGCCGATCCTCGTCACCTTCCTCGCAGTCATCGTCCTCGGCGAGGCCCTCTCTCGGTGGCGCCTGGTCTGGGGACTCGTCGGTGCGGTAGGCGTGGGCATGGTAGTGCTGGGTCCGGGTGCCGGCTTCGACCCGGTCGGGATCTTCGCAGGCATCGGCGGGGCGGCATCAATGGGCACCGGGGTCATCCTCATCAAACGCTGGGGTCGACCAGCCGGGGTCAGCGCGGTGGGCTTCGCCGGCTGGCAGCTCAGCGCCGGCGGCCTCGTCCTACTGGTCCCGACCCTGCTTATCGAGGGAGTTCCCGAGACCATCGACGGCGCCGGCCTCCTCGGCTACCTGTGGCTGGGCCTCATCGGCGGACTCCTGGCCTACACCCTGTGGTTTCGGGGGCTGGGCAGACTCCGCGTCACGGCAACGGCCCTGCTCGGCCTGCTCTCGCCCTTGGTCGCAGCCACCGTGGGCGTCGCCTTCGTTGGGGAGTCGCTCAACCTCGTCCAGCTCGCCGGATTCGCCCTCGCCCTGGCCGCCTTGTTCTGCGGTCAGCTGAGCCCACGCACTGAGAATGGAGAACGAAAATGAGAATCGCTGTCATCGGAGCCACCGGAATGGTCGGGTCTCGCATCGTCACCGAGGCGGCCGACCGTGACCATCACGTCATCGCAGCCTCACGCACAGCCCTTCACCAACCCCGAAGCGGGGTGACGTCGACGCAGGCAGATGCGAGCAATGCCACCGACCTCGACTCTGTGCTCGAGCGGGCCGATGCTGTCGTGCTCACCGTCCGCGTCGTGCCCGGTGAGGAGGATGCTTTCATCACCATCACCGAGGCGGTCCTTGCCGCCAGCGCTAGCGCCGACATCCCCCTCTTCGTCGTCGGAGGCGCCGGGCCGCTGCACTCACCCAAGGATCCTGATCGGCTCGTTGTCGACGACCCCGCCTTCGTTCCCGCAAGGTGGCGGACCACTGCCGCCGCCAGCGTCGCCCAACTTACGGCCTGCCGCGAACACTCGAATGAGAACTGGACCTATCTCAGTCCTCCAGCCGTTCTCGAACCCGGAGTTCGCACCGGCTCCTACCGACGCGGCACGACGACGCTGCTGACCGATCACGAGGGGCGATCGCACATCAGCGCCGAGGACCTCGCAGTGGCAGTCATCGACGAACTCGAGTCCCCGGGCACGGACCGCCACATCACGATCGCCTCGGAGCCACCTCGGCGGCCCTGAGATCATCTTGTATCCAAGATGGATCCAAGATACGTTGTGTGGGTACACGACTGAGATAACGGAAGGCGTCGATGAAGACCCGCACGCGTGCACAGGCCAAGCTGATCACCGCACAGCTGCTCTCCGGTGCCGGAATCGCCTCCGGCTACGCGGTCGGCGGTCTGCTGGCCGAGGAGATCACCGGCAAGACCTCGATGGCGGGCATCGCGCAGATGAGCGTCATCCTCGGCGCCGGTCTCATCGCCTACCCGCTGGCGGTGTTGGCTGGCAAAGCTGGCCGGCGAACTGCCCTGACCTTGGGATTCGGCATCGGCACAATCGGTGCGACGGTCGTCCTCCTCGGCGTCGCCCTGCAGTTCCTGCCGCTGTTCATGCTGGGCATGATGCTGTGTGGCTCCGCGACGGCCTCCGGCCTGCAGGCCCGCTACGCCGCAGTCGACCTCGTCGATCCCGCGAATGCCGGGCGGGCCATGTCGCTGGTCGTGTGGGCGACGACGGTCGGCTCCGTGCTCGGGCCCAGCTTCACGGCACCGGGCGCGCACCTCGGCGCGGCACTGGGCATGAACGAACTGGCCGGGCCATACCTGATCTCGATGACCGCCTTCGGGCTGGCGACCTTGGTCGCGTCGACGCTGACCAAGAAGATCAAACCCGGTGCCGCCGAGGCTGTCCCCGAGTCCACGGAGTCCGCTGAGTCCGGTGACTCCGCCGTCGAACCGCCGACGATGAAGCTGGGCCCGGCACTGCGCTTCGCGCTTGCCCGCCCGGTGCCGCTGTTCGCGATGGTCACGATCATCGCCGGGCAGATGATGATGACCAACGTCATGGTCATGACTCCCGTGCACATGGACCACCAGGAATTCTCCCTCGGGGCCATCGGCATCGTCGTCAGCGTCCACATCGCCGGCATGTACGCCCTCTCCCCCGTCTTCGGCTGGATGGCCGACCGGTGGGGACCGGGAACCGTGATCGCCGGTGGTGTCCTCGTCTTCGCTACGGCGATCATCCTCGGCGTCATCGATGCCACGGCCGAGGTCTCGTCCATGGTTCTGCTCAGCATTGCGCTGATCTTCCTCGGCATCGGCTGGTCCATGTTCCTCATCGGCGGATCGGCACTGCTGACCGCCTCGGTGCCGCAGCATGCGAAGGTCACTCTCCAAGGAGCCTCGGATGCGGCGATGAACCTCGGCGGTGCACTCATGGCCGCGATGGCCGGAACGGTGCTGCAGGCAGGCGGCTTCCTGTGGATCAATCTGATGGCGACCGTCGTCCTTCTCATCACCCTGGCGTTCTCGATCCGGGCCGTGCCGCTCATGCACTGGCCGGGCCGGCACCGCACACCAACGGCGACTAAGGATGACGCTGCGGAGACCTCGCAGGTGCGTTGAGTGAGATGATCGACCTGGTGGATCACGAGTTCATCTGTGGGCCGCGAGTCCAACTGCGGGCGACGAGTCCACCTGTGACATCAGGAAAGCTAAGTCAGGAGAGGAGCGTGCGATTATGACGAGCAGCAACGAGAAGACCAGCGCAGCCGAGCGTGCCTATCGGCTCATCCGCGCTCAGATCCTCAATGGGACTCACCAGCCGGGAACCATGCTGGGCGAAGCTGGCCTGGCAGCCGATCTCGACGTCAGCCGCACTCCGGTGCGAGTGGCTCTTGCCAGGCTGCAGGATGAGGGGTGGATCATCATCTACCCAAAGCGCGGAGCCATCGTCCAAGGAGTCGATGAGCGCACCGTCGCCGAGCTCGCCGATGCCCGGTTCGTGCTTGAGACCACCGCAGTCGACCGGGCCCCGGATGCACTGCGACAGAAGCTGGCCGATGCACTCGACACTTCGATTCATGCTCAGCGTGAGGCCTTTGACGCCGGTGACATCGCCGCCTTCATCGATCTGACCCTGCAGTTCCATCGCGGCTTCGTCGAAGCCGGTGACAACCAGGTGATGCTCGAACTGTACTCACAGCTCTCCGACCGACATCGCTTCATCCTCTTCGCCTCCGGCGACCGGCTCCTGGACCGGTGCGAGGAGATCATCGCCGAGCACGCCTCTCTGGTCGAACACCTGCGTACGGGAGACTCCACCGGGTTTGCAAACACCCTGCGCGGACACTTAGCGGAGAACGCACCGCCCACGGCTACCTCGGCGAGGACATCGACGGCATTCGAATCGACGATGCTCGGGAACCACTGACAGGGCTTGCCTCCCCGCAGTAGGCTGGGTCCATGGAGCACAGATATCTTGGAAACAGTGGCCTGAAGATCTCGGAAATCACGTACGGAAACTGGCTCACGCACGGCTCCCAGGTGGAGAACGACACCGCAACGAAGTGTGTGCATGCCGCCTTGGACAACGGCATCTCCACCTTCGACACCGCCGACGTGTACGCGAACACCGTGGCCGAGCAGGTCCTCGGCGATGCACTCAAGGGTCAGCGTCGCGAATCCCTGGAGATCTTCACCAAGGTGTACTTCCCGACAGGGCCCAAGGGTCACAACGACACTGGGCTGTCCCGCAAGCACATGATGGAGTCCATCAACGGCTCGCTGTCCCGCCTGGGCACCGACTACGTCGACCTCTACCAGGCGCATCGCTACGACTACGAGACTCCGCTGGAAGAGACCATGCAGGCCTTCGCGGACATCGTGCGCGCAGGCAAGGCGCTCTACATCGGCGTGAGCGAGTGGAACGCCGACCAGCTGCGTGCCGCACACCATCTGGCCCGCGACCTGGGCATCCAGCTCGTGTCGAACCAGCCGCAGTACAACATGCTCTGGCGCGTCATCGAGCCCAAAGTGATTCCGACGTCGAAGGAACTCGGCATCTCCCAAGTCGTCTGGTCCCCGATCGCCCAGGGTGTGCTCACCGGCAAATACAAGGTCGGCCAGCCCGCTCCCGCAGGCTCGCGTGCGACCGATGAGAACGGCGGCAAGGAGACGATCACCGACCGCTATCTCAACGACGAAACTCTCAACGCCGTCGCCAAGCTCGAGCCGATCGCGGCCGACCTGGGTCTGACCATGGCGCAGCTCGCCATCGCCTGGGTGCTGTCGAACGACAATGTGGCCACCGCACTTGTCGGCGCATCACGTCCCGAGCAGGTCGAGTCGAACGTCGCGGCATCGGGTGTGAAGCTCGACGCCGAGGTGCTTGCTCGTATCAATGAGGCGCTCGGCGATCTGCCGGAGACGAATCCGTCGAAGACCAAGTCCCCGGCGACGCGCCTAGTCTGAACTGCCGATGCTGGTCAGGTTCACGTCTTCGGCTGGTTCGACGATGCGGAACGATGCGAAAGCTGTCAGCGCTCCAGCGACCAGGACAGGACCCGCAATCGTCGCCACTACGCCCGACACTGAGTCGTAGGCATACGACGATGGCCCGCCGAACACCATGACGAATACGACGAATCCGAGAAGTGCGGAGACGGTACCGAGGACAAAGAAGAAGGCAAATGCAATAGTCCTCCCGGACAATGCGCGAAGGCAGAGACGAATGGCGGCATAGGCCGGTAGACCGATGGCCAGTCCCAACAGTGCACCAGGCAACGCGAAGAACGGCGAATAGCTGAAGCCTGTCAGCACATCGTGGAACCCATTGGGAGCCGTGTTGAACACCAGAAGGCTCACGCCAGCTATGGCTCCGATGCCAGCTGTCAGCAGCAGGAACCACCAGAACGAGCCCCACCTGCCGAGAACCATCTCACTCAACCCTTCGTCCCCAACAGCATACGTTGTCGCAATGGTCGTGCCTATCCGTTGACTTCAAGACCATTTCTTCTAGTCGCTTCTTCAGCGCTCGGGCCGCTCTCGCGGTGCAGCGACTCCGGGACCGGTCGGAGTACGAGCGGCGCGGTTGCTGCCGTGAGGACGCCTCCCAAAGTTGCGAACAGAGGAAGGTTCAGCAGGTCGTATGCCTCGTTGACAGTGAAGAGTGTCGCCAGGCCGCTTCCGTAGACAAGTGCCACGACCATCAAAGTCACCACCACCGAGGCGGCACCAAGGGTGAAGAAGAAGAGCACACATACTGCCCGAGAGGCTATCCACTGCACGCAGAGCCGCACTGCCCAATAGGCAGGGACTCCCATCACCAGCCCGAGTCCGCCTCCGACAGCGGCGAACAGTGGAAAGATCCTCAGATCATCGGCCGTTGCGTCCCATCCTCCGACAGCGATGAGGGCCAGATACCAGAGCACGCCGCTCAGCATGCCGACTACGGCCGCAAGCAGGAGGAACCGGCCGAACGTGCCCCATCGACCGAAGATCATGCCTCTCAACCTTTCAACACCTACAACATACCCTGTTTTTTCAGGTGGTGCTTCGCGGCCAACCGCGCGGCCATCTGCGCGGCCAGCTCAGATGTACTTCTCCGAATCCCGTGTCAGATGCGGGTGACAGCATGAAGAAGTCACACAGTCTTGCTGCGCTGAAGGAGAACGATCATGACCACGCCGAATCTGTTCCTCATCTATGTCACCAACGTCGAACGTGCGACGAAGTTCTACAGCGACCTCTTCGACATGGAACCCGATATGCTCACCCCGCGCTACGTGCCATTCACCGTAGCTTCCGGCGTCCTCTTCGCCCTCTGGAGCGGTCGCGCCGAGGTCGTCGGACAGAACCCGCCCCGCACCTCCGAGGTGGGACTGATGATCCCCGGCACAGCCTCGGCGGTGGACAGCCTCTTTGCCGAGTGGACAGCGAAGGGAGTGACCGTCATCGACGAACCACACGATGAGGTGTTCGGGCGCACCTTCGTCATCGCCGACCCCGATGGCAACCTCATCCGCGTCTCACCGATCGACTGAAGCCGACCGGTCGTTTCCGCGACACCTCCATGACACCTCACCCTTGACCTCTGCCGATACCCTGTCCCTAGAGTTCGCTTTGCCGGGGAGTAGACTCGCACGGCGCAGTTCGGCAACGACGTGGTGCGGACAGACGGATCTGCACTGCCGCCGACCGTGCCAGTGAAGACAGACGTTGAGGAGAAAGAGGGAATTTCAGTGACAAAAGAGGACGACGGGCAGTACACAACAGCCGATGGCAAGCCGATCAATCGGAATGTGGTCCTGGCAGTCCTCGTCTCTGGCGCCTTCGTCATCATCCTCAACCAGACGCTGCTCAACACTGCGCTGCCCGCGTTCATGCAGTCCTTCGACATCACGGCCAGCGCCGCGCAGTGGGTGACGACGAGCTTCATGCTGGTCAACGGGATCATGATTCCGATCACGGCCTTCCTGATCCAGAAATTCACCACGCGCGGGCTGTTCCTCACCGCGATGCTGCTGTTCATCGTGGGCACCTTGGTGTGTGCGTTGGCGCCGACCTATCCTGTTCTTCTCCTCGGACGAGTGATTCAGGCCTCGAGCGGCGGCATCATCATGCCGCTGATGCAGACCATCCTCTTCGCGATCTTCCCGGTGGAGAAACGCGGGACGGCGATGGGCACGTTCGGCCTCGTCATCGCATTCGCTCCGGCCATCGGTCCGAGCCTCTCCGGTTGGATCGTTGATCACCTGCCGTGGGAAGTCCTCTTCTACATGATGTTGCCGATCGCGGTCATCGACATCATCGTCGCCTATTTCATCCTCAAGAACGTCACCGAGCGCACCTACCCCAAGCTCGACGTGCTCTCGATCATCCTCTCCACCTTCGGCTTCGGTGGTCTGCTGTTCGGATTCGGAACCGCCGGTGATGCGGGCTGGCTGAGCCTCGAAGTGATCATCCCCCTCGCCGTCGGCGTGATCGCACTGGCCATCTTCATTCCGCGCCAGCTCAAACTGGACCAGCCGATGCTCGAGTTCCGGGTACTCCGCTACCGCATGTTCACCCTCAACACCGCTCTGGGTATGTGCGTGTTCATCGTCATGATCGGCGGCATGATGATCCTGCCGCTGTACATGCAGAACATGAACGATTTCACCGCCATGGAATCGGGCCTTGTGCTTCTGCCCGGTGCAGCTGTCATGGGACTCATGTCTCCGGTCACCGGTCGAGTCTTCGATGCCATCGGTGCCAAATGGCTGGCCGTTGCCGGGTTCACGCTGCTCACCGTCACCACATTCATGTTCGCCGACCTCGCGGCCGACACTTCGTTCATCTACCTCGCCGTGGTCAACACGATCCGCATGTTCGGGGTGGCCATGGTGATGATGCCGGTGACGACTGCGGCACTCAATCAGCTGCCGCAGAGACTCATTCCCCACGGAACGGCGCTGAACAATACCTTCCGCCAGATCGCCGCCTCGGTGGGTACCGCCGTCCTGGTCACCATCATGGTGTCCACAACACGCGACCCCGAAGTCTACGGAGTCGAAGGTCTGGTCCACGGTGCCGACGTCGCCTTCTTCGTAGCCGCGGTCATCGGCATCTTCGGCATCGTCGGGTCCTTCTTCATCAAGAACTCACACGGCGTGAACACGCCGGGCTGATCACTTGTAGAAGCCCTCGCGCAGGTCGATGCCGTATTCGATCCAGGCCTTGAGGGCTGCGAGCATTCCGGTCCAGCCCATGCAGTTGCCGAAGGCACCTTCGGCCCCACCGACGGTCGTCTTCCATGATTTCTCGGTCACCGTCACCAGAGTGCGAGCACCGTCGTCAACGGGCGAGAACTCGAAGGTCGTCGTCGTGCTCGGAGCTGTAGCGTGTTCGGAGCCCTCCCACGCGACGACGATCTTCTCGTCCTGAACGGATTCGATGACATCGACGGGAAACCGACCGGGGAAATCTGCGAAGTCCCAGGTCACCTCGGTGCCCGGTTCCAAACGTCCGCGAGCGCCTCCGGTGGTGAAGTACTTGGAGAGCTGCGCCGGGTCGGCGACAGCCTCATAGGTCTCATGCGGAGTCTTCGAAATGTAGCCCATGACTGTGAAAGACAGTTCTTCCAGTTGTGCACCTTTGTCGCTCTGCTCATCGTTCATGTGATATTTTTACCACATGTCGAACGAGAAGGGAATGGCCTTGTCTGCCGGTGACGACGATGCTCGTGATGATACGGTCTTCAAAGCGTTGGCGAATCCGACTCGTCGCCGAATTCTCGACCTGCTGCGAGACGAGCCGCGCACGACCGGAGAGGTCTGCGCCGCCTTTCCCGACCTGGACCGCACGACCGTCCTGCAGCACATCCGTGTCTTGGAGAAGGCCGAGCTGACCGCAGGACGCCGGATCGGTCGAACCCGTCAGCTGGCTCTGGCGCCTCTGCCGATCAAACGCATCCACGACCGCTGGATCGGAGAGTACACGCGTGCCGCGGTGGGTCTGCTCGCCGAACTCGATGGCCAAACCAGCCCGTCAGACCCGCCACGCTGAGCCTCGCTGACAACCGGCAGACGCGACGAAGGGGTCAGCGCGAACGGCGAATCGTGCGCAGAATCCAGGACACGACACCGGCAACGAGCAGCAGCAGTGCACAGACGAGGAACGTGGCGGAGTCGCCGAGGTAGGTGAAGCCGAGTCCGCCGAGGACGCCGGCAATGGCCAATCCGATGTCGAAGTTCATGTTCCAGGCCACGCTGGCCTTCCCCGGCGTGCTGACATTGGCGAAGGCCATGATCAGGCTCGCCGACTGCAGCGTGCCCAGTCCCAGCCCGATGATCATCATGGCGAGGAAGAGCATACCGCCGAAGACGAACACCGTGACGACCAGTCCGATGACCGCCAGGGCCAGGCCCAGAAGGTTGAGCGCGAACGGCGAGAACCGGTCAGCGATGGCTCCGGCGACGAATCGGCCGACCACCGCCGAGACCTGCATTGCGCCGATGTAGAGTGCAGCGCCGGCGATATCCTCGCCCGGACCGAACCCGACGATGAGACCGAAGACCACCATGCCGATGAGGAACGGGGAGAGCATGATGATCAGGTAGAGGGCATCGCCGAGGCTGCGGCCCGTCTTGCGTCGCGACTGGCCCTTGCCCGTCCGGGAGCGCACCGCGACTCCGGACTCGTCCGCAGGCTCTCTACTCGCCTTGCGTTCTCGACCGGGCAGGTACTTCACAACAGTCGGCACCGCGAGGAGGAGAGAGGCACATACGACCATCCGGAATGTCCACACCGGAACCGTGCCGACCAGCCACAGCCCGAGGGGTGCCCCGACTGCGGCGGCTAAGGACGTGATCCCGCCGAAGATCCCCAGCGCCTTGCCGATGCGCCCCGGGGAGGTGGTGGCCGGCACTGCGGCATTGGCAAGAACGACGAAGAGGCCGAAGCCCACTCCCCCGCACACACCGGCCAGCACGAGGCCGAGCAGCGGTATAGGCACCACCAACCCGAGGATCTGACCTGCAAGCTGGAGACCGAGGGCGAAGAACAGTGCGCCCTTGAGCCCGAGTACACGACCTACCCATGGGGCAAAAGGCTGCACTGCAATGACGCCGATCATCATCGTCGTCAGCACCGACCCGCCGGTGACTGCCGAGAGGCCGTGGACGGCGGCGATCGAGACCATCGTGGAATAGCTGAAGAAGAATGCTGAGAATCCGAACATCGCGGTCCAGACGAGACCCAGCAGAGCCGGGGTGAACGTCGAGGCATCGGACCGGTCAGAACTCATGATGTGACCATACGACACTTGGCATCGCGAGCCGAAGTCGGATCGAAGCAGGACTGACTTCGGGCTGGCTCAGACCGAAGGCCGGTCCGGGTCAGTCCGAGGGGCGGGACCTGCGGATCTCAGCGTCGAGCTCCGAGCCGAAGATCAAAGCCAGGTTCACCATCCACAGCCAGGCGAATCCGACGATCACACCACCGATGGCACCGTACGTAGCGTTGTAGTTGTCGAAATTGTTGATGTAGAGCACGAAGCCCAGAGAGACGACGATCAGTGTCATGAGCGCGACGAACGCCCCGATGCTCGACCAGCGGAACTTCGCCTTCTTGACGTTCGGAGTCGCATAGTAGAGAAGTGCGATGGCGAGCATGACGAAGAAGATCACGACTGGCCACCTGGCGATGCTCCAGATCATCACCGCCACCGGCCCCAGACCGACAAGCTTGCCGATAGATTCCGCGATGGGCCCTGAGACCACGAGCAGCAGCCCGAGTCCGGCCATCAGGAGCAGCAGCACCAGAGTGATGAGCAGCATCATCGGCTTGAGCTTCCACAGCGGCCGGGTCTCCTCAACAGCGTAGGCCCTGTTCGCTGCACGTCCGAAGGCGCCGACGTATTTCGACGATGACCAGATCGCGACTGCGACACTGACGATGAGAGTGAGACCGGCCGCCGGCGATGACACCAGCTCGGTGACGATCGGCCGGATCGCCTGGGCTGCTTCGGTCGACAGGTCCGAGGTCAGGCCCAGAACAGCCTCGGCGGTCGACTTCGCCTCACCGACCACGCCGAGCATTGAGACGAGGGCCAGAGTCGCCGGTGCCATCGACAGCAGCGCATAGAACGCCAGACCGGCGGCCAGATCGAGCCCCTGGTCACTGATCACGTGACGGATCGTGTTGGCGAGGATGCCGGTCTTGCCTCGATCGAGACGAGACAGCGCACCCGTCTCAGACGCTGGGCGGCTGCGAGGGGCCAGTGCTTCGAAACGGGTTGCGGGCGACTCGGCACGAGTGGGGATGTTCTCTGCCATGGAGTTCTCCTGACTGCGGGGACAGCCTGTAGGGGATGCTGCAATACGTTGACATCGTAGTCGTTGACAGCTTTCTCTCAGCTTTGCCATGCCGCCGACTGCTCTTCTCGAGTCGTTGTCAGGTGTTCATCTTCTGATCAACGCTCCTCTGTACAATCACGTCATGAACTCCACCTCTGAAAAACATTCCAGCGGCGTCATCGACACAGCATTCGTGCTGCAGTTCGAGCCTCAGTACACAGTCACGGACATCGAGGCTGAGATCTTCGATTCCATCGGACCCAAGGTCGTCAAACGCGAGTCATACAAGCGCAAGCACTTCCTCAAGGTCGCCGAGTGGAAGGCCGTCGCCGCGCAGGCGACCTTCGAGAGTCTCGACGCCGACGACATCGAATATGTGACTGCGGTGGCACTTGACGAGGACACTCCGAACCACCTGCGGTTGCCGTTCCTCAAGGTGCTGCCCGGAGTCGGCGGGCCACTGGCCAGCACCCTTCTCGCGGTGTTCGACTCGAAGAAGTTCTCCATCATGGACTCCCGTGCCACCGGTGTCCTGCACGAGTTCGGTCTGCTCGAATCGCCCAACCCCAATCAGACTGACTATCAGTCATACCGGAAACTGGTGAAGTCCCTGGCCAAGGGTGCCAATTGTGCGCCGATCGATCTGTACCGGGCGCTCATCGCCTACTCGCGCCAGCCCAACGACTGAAGCGAATCCGAGGCACATCGCGCTGACTTGCGCTGTCCAGGCTCTGACCTGGTGCGTGAGTCAGCGCGCCTGTCCCCATTCGGCCATCTGCCACATGCGCGACAATGCGCGGAAGATCAGGTAGACCACCAACAGAGGCCAGACGGGGACGAAGAACCCCATGCGGGCAGCATCTCTGCGATCGCGCCACGATCGCCCGTAATCAGCCTTGGACAGCAGCAGGATGATGATGAAGACGGCCACACCCGCATAGGCGATCATGCCGATGGCAACCGTTTGGATCATGAGTTCTCTCGCAGGCTAGGCTGCACCAGAGTTCCGCTCGCCCTCACCGTTTGCTCTCTTCCATCAGTGCACGCAATTCCATTGCCATCTCCCAAGACGCTCTTCTGACAACCGGTTCACCCGGTGCTCGAGGATGGCTTGGCTGCACACCGACATCCTCAGACGGTGGTCGACTCCGCCCTCGGTGGTACCCGGCCAGAGCACCGCATCCCGATCAAAAGGGCACGCTCCCAGCTCGGGTCGCACGTATCGTTGTGCCGGGCTTCGAAGGTTCGTCAGATCACAATCGGTCTATACTGTACCCGGAAGTAACGCGATTGTAATCCCCCAATAACGACTTGTCTCAAAGTCAGTCTCAGGGGTGGTTTGCGGCAGGGTCTCCTGCTACGATTGAAGCTTTTACCATCTGGTCGGCTGCCACCAGAGGCAGTCCATTCACCCTGCTGTCGCGGTGATCTCGGTGAGCCGTGTCTGCCACTGACTGATCTCTTCTGAAAGCCTTGCAGGGTTGAGACTGTTGCGGTAGGTGATCAGCTCCGCTTCCTGAACGGGCGACATCACGCCAGCGTCTCTCAACCGGGCCAGCGGTGTCGCAGGATCGTCGTAGATTCGCTTGCGGTGACCGGCAGAGTCCCTGGACCAGGCGACCGGCTTACGGATCGGTGTGAAGAAATTCAGCCGATCATTGACCGCTCTCCACAGGTGGTTGAGAGCCGATCTGGCCTCCTCGGTGTCATAGCGCTCGACGAACCCGTACTCATGGACAAGGTGCTGATGCTTTGACGCCTCCGGCAGCCGGTCTCGTCGATGGTCCTTGGGCACGGGGCTGTAGTGAATATCAAGCGCCCGAGCCCACGAGCCGACAGCTTCATGGACCCTCTCGCAAGCATTGCTCAGCTCGACGGCGTTGACCCAGAAGGGAATGCCCGTGATCTCGTCGAGCGCCCACTGCAGAATATCGGCGACACGGTCCGGAGCGTTGTCTGCCAGGCTGCGAGTGAACACCCATCCGGTGTGCAGGCATGTGGCGTTGAGAGTGATGACGGAATGCCCGCCCACGGTCGAACCCGCGTGGGCCACGGTATCGGCCATGAAGAAGCCGGGTTCATTCTCATTCTCTCCGCCGGCGAAGTCGAGGAACTCGGCACTGGGCGCATGGGAACGTCTCGTCGACACATTGCGAGTCGCAAAGTCACAGGTCCGAGCACACTGCAGGTAGCGGTCGATCGAGGCCGGACTGACGGACAGCAGCTCCTCCCGTATCTCCGGACCGTAGCCATCTTCACCGGGCTGCAAGGAGTCATGACGTTCCAAAGCATCGAGCAGCACAGGCATGGCCGCAGCCAGATACTTTCCACTCTGGCGACCGGACCAGTCCCAGACTTTCTCCAAGACCGCTCTGGCTTCGTGCGAGTATTTGCCCTCTCTGTGGCGCGGCTCGTCTGTGTCCTCGGGCAAGGGCTTCTGCCCTCGTGTTAACTGCGCCAAAAGCCTGCGGACATGGTCGCGTGACCACCCCGTCATAACGACGATCTCGTCGAGAATCCAGCCCTTGTCCTGCTTTCTCGCTGTCGTGTAGCGCTCAAGATAGTCATTGAGAATCATCCCGCGTTGTCTCCTCGAATCATAGTGAGGAGCTAATTGCGTATGCATGAATTCCTCTGTTCCTCCATTTCCGTCGCGGCTCCGCTGCCGCATGCAGCTCATTACGGATTCAGAACTCCGATGCTATTGTTCGAATAGGCAGGAGGTTTTCCTAAACCCAGGAAGACAACAGAAAATGTCACAAACAGCAGCGCGGCTACTCGGATTACTGTCATTGCTGATGGTTCCTCGCACATGGTCCGGCACAGATTTGGCGGAGCGTCTCAACGTCAGCTCGCGCACGGTCCGCAACGACATCGGCACTCTGCGCGACCTCGGCTACCCTGTCGAGGGGACCCGCGGCGGGGAGGGAGGATACCGCCTGGGATCCGGCGGATCGACCGTTCCACCACTGCTGCTCAACCCTGACGAAGCCGTCGCCGTCGCAGTGGGACTCCACTCGGGCCTGAGTTGCATCATCGGCGGGATGGAAGAGACTTCGGCGCAGGCTTTGGCAAAGCTAGAGCAGATACTGCCTGCAGGCGTGCGCAACAGGGTGAAGAACCTGGCTCACTTCACAGTTCCATTGGCCGGCAACCATCCGATGCCGATCGTCGACCCGAATCTGCTGACTCTGATCATCGAATACTGTCACAGCCACGAACGTTTCAGGTTCACCTACAACTCCGCGAGCGGCGCCTCCTCAAGCCCAGGAGTCACCCCGTCAGAGCAGGAACGGGGTAGGGAGTTCGAAGTTGAGCCCTACCGGCTGGTGAACCATCAGCATCGCTGGTTCCTCCTGACCTTCGACTCTGAGGAAGAGGATTGGGCGATCTTCCGTGTCGAACACATCGTCCCCAAGCTGCCCGGAGGTCGACGTTTCGAGCCCCGTGCTCTCCCGTCCGACGACATCGGTGCCTACGTCGAGCGCAACGTCTCGGCCAGCAGGTGGAAGCACGCGGCCACAGTCACCGTCGACGCTGCCGCACCCGAGGTCATGAAGATGCTGATGCCGGCTGAAGGCACTGTCGAAGCACTCGACGAACAACGCTCGACCGTGAAGATCGGGGCCGAGACCGTGAGCACCATGGCCCTGACACTGGCCCGGCTCAACGTCGAATTCGCTGTCGAGGACTCACCGGAGCTCACCGCGGAGCTCCGTGCGCTCTCGGATCGACTGCGGCGCGCGACGACATAGGCACAGCCGGAAGCTGCGGGCCGTCCCAGCTCCGTATAGCCTGCTGATCGAGGTTGAGTCCAACCCTCAACGATCCTCACCAGACATGTCCGGGAAAACCTTAGAGTCACGTGGTTTTTCGCGGGCATGACTCGTGAGTCTTGTCCTTTCCTTGTCTCCGGCAATCGTCGAACTGTAGCTTTTTTAGCAATCGCGAAGTAACACCGCGACTATTTCCGAGAAATCACCGCGGTCAAATACCACCACACTTCTCTTATCCCGAGGCAATGATCCAATTCAGTGCCTACGGACGAATTCAATCAGAATCCGATGACATCTGAACAAACACAATTGGCATTCGTTTGGAGAATACAAATGCGCCCACCGAAATGGCGAACCCCCTTGGCTGTCACAGCCGCCGCCTGCATTCTGGCAACCACTCTGCAACCTGGCCCGGCCACAGCTGACGAGTACGCAGATGGATTGCCGACAGTCGTCGACATCAGCCCAGGAGCGATCGCCACCACCGACTTCATCACCGACAACGATGCGGTGACCATCACCGTCGCCGGCTTCCTTCCAGGAGAGGAGGTGCGACTCGACATCGTGTCCACACCGAAAGGAATCGAGGCCATCCACGACAGCCAGCGAGCTCGAGCCGATGGAACCGTGACGTTCCCAGTCGGCGGGCCACCCGGTCGACCGGTCAATACCTATGCGGGTGGCTACCAGGTTGAGATCACCTCGGAGCAGAGCATGAATGAGGGGTATCTGAGTGAATCATTCTCGGTTCTGCCCGTCGTCCCGGCCAGCGGTACAGACCCCGGTGCCGACACAGGTGCAGGCGCCGGTGACGGCACAGCCGGGGCCACGAAGCCGGTGGGAAGTATCGGACCATTGGCGAAGAACGGACTGCAGAACCCACCGAGCCCGGGATTCTCGGTCATCGGGGTTGGCCTGAGCTTGCTCGTCCTTGTCTTCGCCTCAGCAGCGGCCGCCGCCGTGGCACGAAGGTCACAGAACTCGACGACCGATGACCGATGACCGATGACCGATGACCGACAGTAAGGACAGACAGCACATGACTCTGCCTGAACAGATGATCCGAGCTGAACTCCTCAACTCGCGGATCACGCGAACCAACGCCGTCTACGCACGCTTCTACGGACCGCTGTGCTTACTGGTCATCTCACTGACCTTCTTCCCCTATTACGAGTCAGAACCCGACAGTTCGATCAGCTACGGAAACCTGTGGCAGGAAGTGGTTCGGCTCGGACCCGGCTATGACCTGATGGCTCTGCTGGTCCTCCTCCTGACGGCGCTGCTGTTGGCCCTCGCCGCAGTGGGAAAGCTGTCGACGAGCGGTCTCATCGCAATCCTGGTGGGATCGACGGCAGTCGGTTCCACGCTGCTGCAGTCCCCCGGATACGTCGACCCGCCGCCCTACACGGATTTCGGTGTCTTCGACATCGCCCTCAGTTTCCTCACCGCTGGCCTGGTGCTTGCGCACGCCATCCACTTGTTCGTTCTCGAGCTGGCGTTCCAACGTGGAGGCATCTGAGTTACACTCCGCGATTCACACCGTGTGAGTCTCACTGCCGGAGCAGGCCCAGTTCGTTCAACGCCGGAACGACCTGCAGCCGGGTCAGCGGGGCGAACTGACGCTCAGCGGTATCCGCCGGCATCGGGTCGTAGGGAAACCATGCGGCCTCAGCGATTTCGGCCAGATGATTGATGCCATCGACGTTGAGTTCAGCAGGTAGACCCTCGTAGCAGAACACATCCCCGATCACCCTGTGGTCGGCTTCATTGGCCGCATCTGCGGCGAAGGTGCCCAGCGGGGACAGTCGCCCGTCCTCCAGGGTGAGGCCGAGTTCTTCGCTGATCTCCCTGATGATCGTCGCCTCGGCGGACTCACCGATTTCGGGCTTGCCGCCGGGAAGCATGAACGACGTCGTCCCTTCCTTGCGCACCATGAGGATCTGAGGTTCGTGAGGGTGCAGCAGAACGAGTGCGCTGACTCGGATATCGTTCATTCCAGCCTTTCGTCAGTCATTCCACACTCCGGAGGCACCTCGGCGATGGGATCCGAGAACGTGCGTGTCAACCATACCGACCGCCTCCATGAGCGCATACATGGTGGTCGGTCCCACGAACCGGAATCCCTTCTTCTTCAGCGCCTTCGACAGCGCCACCGATTCGGGACTCGTGGTCGGAATCTCGCTCAGTTTACTGGGGCGCGGGGTGGTCTCAGGCTGGAAGCTCCAGATGAAATCGGCGAGGCCACCGTCCTCACGCATCGCCAGTGTTGCTTTGGCATTGCCGATGCAGGCTTCGATCTTGCCGCGATGCCGAATGATTCCAGCGTCGTCGAGGAGCGCTTCGATCTCGGGCTCACCGAATTCGGCAACCACCTCGGCGTCGAAATTTTTGAAGACCTCGCGGAAGCGTTCGCGCTTCTTCAGAATCGTCAGCCAGGACAACCCTGCTTGGAAGCCTTCGAGGCTCATGCGCTCGAACATCCCGGATTCGTCACGGACGGGCACGCCCCATTCGGTGTCGTAGTAGGTTCGCAGCAGCGGATCGCCATAGGCCCACGGCGTTCGAGGCAGCCCGTCCTCGCCGACCACCGCACCATCAACGGCACTGCCCTGTTCAGCATTCGTCTCTGTCATCGGTGCCTCTTCCCTGCCTCGTCCATCCACACCGTCACGGTACCCCGGCGCACTGACATACGCGTACGGGCCCATGTCCGGACCGCTGTGTACCCTGATGTCATGAGTTCACAGCGGGAAGTGACGTCGGTGCTGCTGATCGGTTTCGGGGCGATCGGGCGACACGTCGCACGCTTGCTGCACCCGGAGATCTCGAGTGGCCGACTGCGGCTGACCGCACTGGTCCGGGACCTCGACAAGCACGCCGACCATCAGGGTCTGGGAGCCGAGCTCATTGAGGTCGAGAGTCCTCAGGACCCGCGGTGGACTGAGCTCCGTGCCGATGTCGTGGTCGAATGTGCGGGAGTTCCGGCTGCCCGAGCCTACGGTCCGGCCGTCATTGCCGCTGGTCTCCCGTTCGTCCTCACCAGCGTCGGCGCCCTCGCCGATCGGCCGATCAGGCAGTCACTTCTCACCGGACCGGGTGAGCTGCATGTGACGAGCGGGGCGATCGGCGGGCTCGACGTCCTCGAGGCCGCCGCTCAAGCACAGGGCCTTGACGAAGTGTCCATCAGGACCGCCAAGGCCCCAGCCGGACTCATCCAACCATGGATGGACGCCGAGGAGGTCCGCCGTCTCCGCTCACTGAACCCGGCCGATGGACCACTGACCATCTTCACCGGCTCCCCCGCCGAGGCGATCGTGAAGTTCCCGGCCAATGTCAACATCACCGTGGCGCTGGCCTGGGCGACGCGTGGGCTCGGATTCGATGCGGGCGCGGACGACGAACTCATGGAGCGGGCTCTGCAGCGAACACGTGTGGAGATCAGGGCTGATCCCCGCCAAGTGGACTCACACCATGAGATCACCGCGAGCGGGTCGGCAGGAGGCTTCGCATTCTCGATCTCGTCGACGCCGAGCCCGGAGAATCCGGCCACCAGCGGTCTGACAGCACTGTCGGTCACTCGCACCCTGCGGATATGTCTGGCGGACTTCAGGCGACGATGACCGGGGACCTGCTGTACTGAAATCTGCCCCGAGATGGACATCTGCACCCAGACAGACAGCTGCCCCCGGCACCGCCATCGGCCTTAATGGCAGATGGCTGCACCGGGGGCAGCGTGCAGACGATGTCAGTCGTCGGGGTGAGCGATGTTCTCCTGCATCTGCAGGAACTCCACGTGACGACCGTACTTGTCGAGGATGTCATCGATGAGCTGTTCTTTCGAGTAGCCCATGACGTCGTATCCCTGTCCGGTCCCGCCGTCGAGGTAGACCTCCATCCGGAAGTAGTCCTCGGTTCCGCGCGGGACGTGTCCGCCGAACGAAGGAACGCTGACCTTGTGCGGCCAGATCTGGTAGCGGAATGGGTATTCGCCCTTGCCGTCGACTTCGAGCTGGATCAGCTCGCCGTCTTCGACGAACACGCCTTCAGTGTCGACACGACCGCAATTGGCGTCGACTCCCCGCTCGACCATCTCTGCCACGACTTCTTCGAAGGTGGGCAGCAGGACGTCGCGTTCGAAGTCGCGTGCCTTGTTCCTGCTGGGGAAGGACAGGACTCGACCGAGCTGTCGCTGCCACGGCTCATGACCGTCGGCGGTGTGCGAGCGTCGTGCCAAGGAACCGGGCAGGCTCTGAGAGACGCTGTCGACTCGGTGTGCCTCGACCCGCAGTGCCTTGTACAGACCGACCATCACGAGGATGACGACGAAGGCGAATGGCAGACCCATCACGACGGTTGCGTTCTGCAATGCCCCGACACCGCCGACGATGAGCATGGCAATCGTCAGCGCACCGGTGGCCAGAGCCCAGAAGATGCGCAGTCCCGGCCGACCGTCGTCCTGCGGGGTCGGCAGGCGCGACGAGAGGTTGGCCATGACGAGTGAAGCGGAGTCGGCCGTGGTGACGTAGAACAGCAGCGCGGTGATCGTCGCGAGTGCTGCGATGACGACGAAGCCCGGGTAGTTCGAGAGCAGCTCATAGAACCCGCCCTCGGGGTTGAGCATCGTCTTCTCTCCGAACTCCTTGTCACCGTTGCGGATGAGGTCGAGGGCGGAGTTTCCGTAGATCGAGATCCACATGAAGATGTAGATGAACGGGATCGTCAGGGTGCCGAGGACGAACTGACGAATCGTGCGTCCGCGCGAGATGCGGGCAAGGAAGAGACCGACGAATGAGGCGAAGGCGATCCACCAGGCCCAGAAGAACAGAGTCCAGTCGGTCATCCACGTTCCGGTGTCTTCGAAGGCGAAGGTCTGTCCCGCCATGTTCGGGAACAGCCGCACGAAGTCGAAGACGTTGAGGACGAAGGCGTTGAGCAGGAATTTGGTGTTGCCTGCGACCAGGACCCAGAGGCTGAGTGCCACTGCCAGGAAGACGTTGAGGATCGAGAGGAACTTGATGCCCTTGTCGACGCCGGAGACGGCCGAGAGCGTCGCAACAGCGACGCCGACGACGACGATGCCGATCTGTGAGCCCACACCGATGGGGAGACCGAAGACCGTGTTGAGACCGACGTTGACCATGACCACGCCGATGCCCAAGGAGGTGGCCACGCCGAAGACGGTGCCCAGCAGTGCTGCGAAGTCAACAGTGTCGCCCAGTCCGCCGTTGACGCGTTTGCCGAAGAGCGGGGCGAGCGCGGAGCGGATCGCCAACGGCATATTCATCCGGTAGGCGAAGTAGGCCAGGGCAATGCCCATGAGGGCGTAGAGTCCCCAACCGCTGATGCCGTAGTGGAACAGGGTCCACACGGTGGCCTCACGGGCGGCCTCGACTGTTTCGGGTTCCGTGCTCGGCGGTGCCAGATATTGGGTGACTGGTTCGGCCACGGCGAAGAACATGAGGTCGGTGCTGATGCCTGCGGCGAAGAGCATCGAGGCCCAGGCCAGCAGCCCGTATTCGGGTTTCGAATGTTCGGGGCCGAGCTTCGTGTTTCCGTATTTGGACGCGGCGAGGTAGATGACGAAGACGAGGACGGCGGCCACGAGAAGGACGTAGAACCAACCGAACCAGTCCGACGTCCAGCCGACGACGGCACCGAGGACAGCCTCGGCGTTGGCCGGAGCGAAGAAGGCCCAGAGTGTGATGGCCAGAGTGCCGAGGGCTGCTGCGATGAAGACCGGCTTGTTCACCGGCGGCAGAACCTTCTTCACACCGCCCTTCGGCGACTTGGCGGGTTTGTCCACTGTGGCTGTCATCGGCTCACTCCTTCAGCGGACGACTTCGCGTCCACATCGATTTCCTTGTTT
Organism: Brevibacterium sp. BDJS002; assembly: GCF_028201555.1. NCBI lineage: Bacteria > Bacillati > Actinomycetota > Actinomycetes > Micrococcales > Brevibacteriaceae > Brevibacterium > Brevibacterium sp. BDJS002. Next base: position 3,410,085 of record NZ_CP116392.1, read on the forward strand.
CTGCACACCGGATTCCCGGTGAAGACCAACCATGCAGGCTACCATATCGTAACCGTCGGTAACCGGGTAGGGGCCAAACTGTGACCTCCGGCTCCGGCTCACAGTGAGACGAGGAACAGAGCCAGAGCCATGACGACACCGGATCCGAGGAAGGTCACCGAGGTGTAGCCGAGGATGTCACGCATCTTCAGTCCTGCGATGGCCAGCACCGGCAGAGCCCAGAAGGGCTGGAGCATGTTCGTCCACTGATCGCCGTAGGAGACTGCCATGATCGCAATCGACGGATCGACTCCCAGCTGGTTGGCTGCATCGAGCATGATCGGACCCTGGACGGCAAATTGTCCGCCGCCCGAAGGGACGAAGAAGTTGACGAGACCAGCTGAAAGCAATGCGAGAACACCGAAGGAAGTCGGGTTCGCGATCGAAACGAGTGCGTCGGAGAACACAGCAATGAGCCCGGTGCCGGACATGATGCCCAAGATTCCTGCGTAGAGGGGGAACTGGAGCAGGATCTCTCCGACGTTCGAGGCGGCTTCCTTCGTCAGGTGGATGAGTTCGAAGGGGTTCTTCACGAGCAGGAAGATGAGTGCGAGGAAGGACCAATTGACGATGTCCAGCGTCAGTCCACCACCCTGGGCGAAGTGGATGATCAGGTAGATCACGAGCGCCAGACCGATGATGAGCGTGAGGACCCGCGAGGCATCGATGCGGTCGGCGGGCGTGACGACATCTTCGTCGAAGGCTGCCCGCGATTCGGAATTGACCGAGTCGGACAATTCGTAGACGGGCGCGTCCTTCTTCGGCGCAACGAAGAAGAACAGGAGCGCACAGACGACGATGACGGCAAGGATGGCGAGGAGATTCCAGGTCGAGAAGATGGTCTCGCTGACAGGAATGACCTCACCGCCCAACGACTCGGCGAGGAAGGAATCAGGGGTCGCCGCGGTCAGGGGGCCCGAACCCGAATACCCCATGTGCCAGACGACCATCCCCGAATAGCCGGCGGCCACGAGGAGAGGGAAGTGGACCTTGTACCCGCGCTCGCGGGCCTGAACAGCGATCTCGCGAGACAGCAGAGCGCCGACGACGAGGCCGAGGCCCCAGGTGATGAGACAGGCCACTGCGGCGATGACGAAGACGAAGACATAGGCGAAGGCCGGGTTGCCGGGAACTCGGGCTAGCCATGTCAGCAGCTTCTGCACGGGTCCGGTGTTCGCGAGGATGTGACCGAGCAACAGAATGAGGGCCATCTGGGTCATGAACTCGAGGAGCCCGGCCAGTCCCTCACCCCAGCCGGTGACAACGTCGACGGGACTGGCCCCGGTAAGGATGAACGCCAGGACGGCGACGATGAGGGTGAGAACGATGGCGAACGTCAGTGCTGACGGAATCCACTGTTCGAGGAAACGGTTGATCGGACGCATGAACCCTTTTGAGGCCGCGGCGTTGACCTGGGTCGACGGCTTCGGTGCCGACATGAGATCCTCCTGCTGAGAAAAGACTGTATGTATCCTCAGCTTACAATCAGAGCGCTGATCGACCATGCGATCAGCGCTCTGAGAGTTGCAGGCGGCTCCGTCGACGCAGTGCGTCTGAAGTGACGCAGTGCGTCGGGAGTTCAGCCTCAGTTGTTCTTGAACACCAGCTGCTTGTTGACGAATTCGTCCATCGCCAGCGGTCCGAGTTCCCGGCCGACGCCCGAGCGCTTCACGCCGCCGAAGGGCAGGTACTCGCGGCTGCCCTCTGGGGCGTTGAGGAAGACCATTCCCGAGTCGATCTGCGAGCCCACACGTTCAGCGCGCTCGATGTCGTTGGAGAACACTGCCGCGCCGAGGCCGAACGGAGTGTCATTGGCCAGCTCAACAGCTTCTTCCTCACTGCTGACCTTGTAGACGATGACAGCGGGACCGAAGAGCTCTTCGTAGTAGCCGCGCATGCCCTTCTCCACATCGGCGAGGACGACTGGCTGCACATAGGCGCCTCCACCGTCGTAGCGCTTGCCACCTGCGAGCAGAGTCGCACCGTCTTTGACTGTGTCCTGGACCTGCTCGATGAACCGGTCGGCTGCCGCGATCGACGACAGCGGGGACAGGCGTGAGCCCTCTGCATCGGGGGTCTCAGGTGTGAACTTCTTGGCCGCCTCGGTGATGGAGGTCAGGAACTCGTCGTAGACGTCGTCCATGACGATCATGCGCTTGGGCGAGTTGCAGGCCTGTCCGGTGTTGCCCATGCGGGTCTTGAAGAACGTGTTCGCGCTCTTCGACACATCGGCGGTGTCGAGGAGGATGTAGGGGTCGGAACCGCCGAGTTCGAGGACGACCTTCTTGAGGTTCTTGCCTGCTTCGGCGGCCACTGCCGCACCTGCACGCTCCGAACCGGTCAGGGACACACCGTGGTTGCGTGGGTCGGGCAGGATGATGTCTGCGACCTGCTCGTTGCTCGCGTAGATGTTGATGTAGGCACCCTCGGGAAGCCCGGCTTCGATGAAGATCTCTTCCATGATCTGAGCCGAGCGCGGGCACTGCGGGGCGTGCTTGAGCAGGATCGTGTTGCCCAGTGCCAGGTTGGGGGCTGCGAAGCGTGCGACCTGGTAGTAGGGGAAGTTCCAGGGCATGATGCCCAGGAGTGAGCCGACCGGCTTGCGGCGGATCATTGCGGTTCCATCTTCGGGTCCGCGCAGCGGCTCATCGGCCATGAATGCTTCGGCGTTGTCGGCGAAGTAGCGGTAGATGGCCGAGCTCAGTCCGACCTCGCCCTTGCCTTCGGGGACAGCCTTGCCCATCTCCAGCTGGATGACCTTCGCCAGCTCTTCGGCTCGCTCCGCGTAGATTTCGGAGACGCGAACGAGGATCGCTGCACGATCGGCGACGCTGGTCTGGCTCCATTCGGTGAATGTGGTGGCGGATCGGTCGAGTGCGGCCAGGATCTCCGAATCGGTGGCAGTGGCGAATTCTTCGGCCACTTCGCCGGTTGCCGGGTTGGTCACGCGATACATGGTGGACATGTCGAGCCTCATTTCTGCAGGGGTTGTTGACACCGATCCAACGGCGCGGGACCGAGCCTCCGGCACCGTTCGACGAGTGGATTCATCTCCCACGCTATGGCCCAATCACCTCGGCGGCAATTCCCTGTCCCACCCCTTGAACACAGCCTCGAATGTGATCGCTGTTACTGTGTTGCCATGAACAGTGTGACTGAACTCGTGAAGCGCTATTACTCCACCGTCGACGCTGGGGATGCCGGCGCCACCTCGGCGCTGTTCGCGGCCGAGGGCCACTACGATCGCCCCGGGTATCCGACCATGGTGGGCCAGCAGATCACCGATTTCTACCACGGTGAACGCGTCATCGAATCGGGTGCGCATTCCCTGACCGAGATCCTCGTCGACGGCGATCGCGCCTCCAGCCGCGGGGTCTTCACCGGCCGTCTCAAGGACGGCACCGAGACCTCCGTGGGCTTCGCCGACTTCTTCCTCTTCGACACCGAGGGCCTCATCGCCGAACGCACCACCTACTTCTACCAAGCCGCGGTCTGAGCGTCCGGAGTCTCAGTCAGGGTCCGGCTTCACTGCGGGGTGTGCCTGTCACGCTGCCTGCGCGCCTCGAGCACAGCCTGCTGGGCACGGTCCCGAGTCTGGGCACCCGCTCGGCTCGGCGTCTGACCGTAGGCCTGCTCCACCTGAGCATAGACATCGGCCATTCCCGCCTCGCTGAGATCGAGGGGAAGCTCGCCGATCTCAGCGAACGAGGTCCCGATGTGGTCCATGAAACCGCGGATGCCTTTGTCTCCCCCGCCGAGGTGCATCGCCTCGAACTGGCCCACCGCGGACCATCGCAGGCCCAGGGAATTCTTCATCACCGAATCGAGGTCGGGTGCCGAGATGACGCCGTTTTCGACCAGTGAGATCGCTTCCTTCATCAATGCGTTCTGCAGGCGGTTGCCGACGAAGCCGCGGACTTCACGATTGAGCGCCACGGGTTCACGTCCGCAGCTGCGGTAGAACTCGAGGGCGCGCTCAACGGTGTCCGAACTCGTCGCCGGAGCCGGAACCACCTCTACCAGGGGCATCAGGTGAGGTGGGTTGAACGGGTGTCCGACGATGACGCGGGCCGCGACTTCCGGCGGCAGATGCCGTGCGATCAATGAAGCGGGGATGGTCGACGACGAGGTCGCGAAGATGGCATCCTTCGGGGCCGCCGCAGCGATCTGGGCGAACAGCTTCGGCTTGGCCTGCGGATCCTCGGGCCCTGACTCCTGCACGAAGGAGGCTCCGGCCACGGCGGTCTCGACGGACTCGGCGAGGCTGATGGTTCCAAGCTCGGAGGCGAGCATGTCGTGGGCGGCAGCATCGGCACTGACCTCGGCCTGCAGCTCGGTGACCACCTCGGCAAGGTCGGGTCTGGGGTCGAAGACCTGGACCGGGTAGCCGATCGGGCGAACAGCCAAGCGAATGAACGGCCGATCGTCCCGGCCCCGATGACAGCAACGCAGAAGCTCATATTCTTAAGGCTATACCTGCCGATCGCTCCTCGATGCCGCACGCCGACACCAGCACTGATGCTCCAGATATCCACGTTCGGCCACGTCCAGACGCTCGGTTCGGTGGCACAATGTCACCATGACACCGCGAGAAGGATTGACCACAGTGGACTCGGAGATCATCGCCCTGGCCGAGGATGAGTACGCGGCCGCGGCCGAGTCAGCGCGGATCGAGGTGCGGGAGATCCACACCGCCGCCGAGGCCGCCGAAGCCGCCCTTCTGCTCGACGAGGTGTGGAGCGTCGACGAGACGGGCACCAATGTGCTCGAACCCGGACTCATCGTCGCCTTCGCCCACGCGGGCAACTACGTCTCGGCCGCCTACAGCCTCGACGAACCCGATGAGATGATCGGAGTGACGATCGGCTTCTTCGGACAGCCCCTGGGCACGGTCATGCACTCTCACATCGCCGGCGTGCGCCATCAGGTCATCGGTCGCGGAGCTGGGTCGGCGATGAAGCTGCACCAGCGCCTGTGGTGCCTCAACCTCGGCATCACGGAGATGACCTGGACCTTCGACCCGCTGGTGGCACGCAACGCCTACTTCAACTTCCAGCGCCTGGGCGTCGGAATGGTCGAATACCTCGAGGACTTCTACGGACAGATGCGCGACGGCGTCAACGCTGGTCAGGCCAGTGACCGTATGGTCGTCTCCTGGCCGCTCGACAAGCCGCCCGGGCCACCCTCGCCGAGGCGGACGATGCCTTCGAATGTCTGCGCAGTGACGACAACGGTGAACCGCTGGTCGCCGAGGTGCCCAAGGAGGCCAGTCTGGTCTCCCTCGACTTTCCCTCCGACATCGAGGCGCTGCGCGGCCACGATGCCGATCTCGCCTCACGGTGGCGGACGGCACTGCGTGACTCGCTGACCGCACTGGTCGCCGACGGCTGGGTCCTCGACACCTGCCTCAAGGGCGGAACGTACCTGCTCCACCACCCCTGAAGCCGGCGGCATCACTTTCTGGCTTCGAATCAACCACCCGCAAGGTCGGCGGCTCCTGCTTGGCAGGCAGAACTCAACGCCGATCGGATTCTCTCCGAGCCGAGGGCCTCATCCCGTGGACTGGGAACCGACACACTGATCGCGGCCACCATCGGACCTTCGGGTCCCCGCACCGGCATCCCCAGAGCGGAGACTCCACGTTCGGTGCGTTCCCGGTTGAGCGCCGAGCCCACCTTGCGAATGTGGTCGAGCTGGCGGCGAAAGCGAGCGAACGCCTCGGCGTCGAGGAATTCACCCGAGGTGCGGGCTGCGTTCGAGGTGTAGAGACCGGCAAGAACCTGCGGCGAGAGGTCGGCCAGCAGCACCTGCCCACCCGAGGTCAGGCGCGCAGGCAGGATCTCCCCTGCTCTGCTGCCGATCCGCAATCGATCGGAGCCCTCAGCACTGGCCAGGAAGCGCGTTGTGGTGCCGACGCGGACCAGGAGATTGCAGGTCTCTCCCGTCGTCTCTGACAGCGAGTCGAGATGCGGGCGCAGAATCTGCAGCAGACTGCGATGGGCCGATTGGGCCTCGACATTGGCCACGATCCCCGGCCCAGGGTGATAGATACGCGACTCGTCTTGGACGGCGAAGCCACGGTAGACGAGCATGCTCAGCAGTCGATGCGCGGTCGAGGGACTGACCTGCAGATCGGCTGCGGCATCGGTGATCGAGACGGCCCCTGTGTCTCGCAGCGTCTGCAGCAGACGCAGCGCGTTGTCGACCGAGCCGAGCAGATGAGCCGGCGCCTGGGCCACCACACGACGTTCCATTCCCTCATCGTAATGCCCCACCACGGCAGCTTTTCCACATAGCAGAATCTTTTTGCTCCTTGATGGTGACGGCGACCACAGTGGAAGCAGACACGTCACTGATCGATGACGATTCTGCAGACGACAGGAGCATCATGCAGTTATACCTCAATGGATTCCAGCCCGGCGACCCGGAGAAGGCTTCGCCGAGCACCCCGGCACAGTCACCTGAGCTCCCCGAGGAAGTCGATGTCCTCGTCGTCGGCTCGGGGCCGGCCGGAACCGTTCTCGCCGCACAGCTGGCCGAGTTCCCCGACATCACCACTCGCGTCATCGAACGCCGTGAGGGACCACTCGAGCTGGGTCATGCCGACGGGGTCGCCTGCCGGACGGTAGAGATGTTCGGCGCGTTCGGCCTGGCCGAACGCCTCGTGCGCGAAGCCTATTGGGTCAACGAAACGACCTTCTGGGGTCCGGCAGAGTCTGACCCGACACAGATCACTCGCACCGGGCGCATGGACGACGTCGGCGATCCAGTCCGCGTCCGGCGGCAGCGTTCTGCTCATCCCGCGCGAGGGCGGCTACATGGTCCGCCTCTACGTCGACCTCGGCGATCTCGATCCCAACGACTCCGGTGCCCGCAGTCGGTTCACCTCGGACATGATCATCGAAGCCGCGCAGCGGATCTTCCATCCCTACTCGCTCGAGGTCAAGGACATCGCCTGGTGGTCGGTCTACGAGGTGGGCCAGCGCATCGCTGACCGTTTCGATGACGTCGCCGAGGCGGAGCGCGGCACCCGTTCACCGCATGTGTTCATCGCCGGCGATGCCTGCCACACCCATTCGGCGAAGGCCGGCCAGGGGATGAACGTGTCCATGCAGGACGGGTTCAACCTGGGATGGAAGCTCGCCGCAGTGCTGCAGGGCCGCAGCCCGAGCACGCTCCTCGGCACCTACGCCCAGGAGCGTCAGGCCATTGCCCAGGAGCTCATCGACTTCGATCTCACCTGGTCAGAGGCCATGGCCGCGAAGCCAGCCGATCCAAATGATCCCGAAGCGGGTGGCATGAGCGCTGCCGAGCGGCAGGAGATCTTCACCGCGAGTGGACGCTTCACCGCCGGCTTCGCCACCGACTATCCGCCGAACCTGATCACCGGTGATGACACCCACGAGCACCTGGCCACTGGCTTCCCGATCGGCGAGCGCTTCCATTCGGCCCCCACCATCCGCCTCGCCGACGCCAAGCCCCTCGAAATCGGGCATCAGGCGCAGGCCGATGGTCGCTGGCGACTCTATGCCTTCGCCGACGACGCAGATCCGGCCTCGACGAATTCGGCGATCCGCCGACTCTGCGACTTCCTCGCCGAGTCACCCGAGTCCCCGGTTCGCCGCTACACGCCTGCCGGGGCAGACCCCGACGCGGTCTTCGACGTCCGCGCGATCTTCCAACAGGGCCATCGCGAATTGTCTGTCGATGCGATGCCGCAGTTCCTGCTGCCGCGCAAGGGACGCTTCGGCCTCATCGACTACGAGAAGATGTTCTGCGCGGACCTGCGGACAGGTCCGGACATCTTCGACGTCCGCGGCATCGACCGCAGTGCGGGTGCCCTGGTCATCGTCCGCCCGGATCAGTATGTTGCCCAGGTGCTGCCGCTCGATGCCCATGCCGAGCTCGTCGACTTCTTCTCCGGGATCATGGTGCCCTCGGCCTGACCCGATCAGCGGCAGCCGAGGGCAACCACTGACGACAGCCGCTCAGCGTTCGAGCAGGACAGAACCTGGCTAGAACCTGGGCCGAGGTCTCCCATATCCTTCATCTGTCGAGACAACGCTGGAGCGCCGAAGCCACCGTGCACACCAAGTGGTCTCGACGCTCCACCGTTGCCGCGGACGAACTGCTGGCCCGCAAAAGTGAGGCTGGACAGGACACCAACCTCCGTCGCCTGACAGCAGCGCTTCCACACGGGCAGTTACTCTCAAAAGCTGCGTCAGCCAAAGTGTCCAGTACTCCACCTTCAGCACTCAGGGCTCAGGGCTCAGGGCTCAGGGCTCATCTCACAGCATCCAGCCGTGTCACCCATTCTCCATTTATGTGCTTTGATGTAGTTTGATTGCGTTTGGATTCATATGATTGCATAATAGTCGCATGTTTCGGATCGTGACGAGAAGCGACCTCGCCGAACTCGATATGCCTCGCGCCGATCTCGCTGCGGCTCTGAAATGCTGCTTGCGCAGAGTACGCCGCGGCAAATACATCATCATGGCGGACTGCACCCACTCGCACTTTGAACTCATCCGGGCACTGGCACACGAACCCGGAATCACGTTTCCGCAGTTCCACGGCGACATCAGGGACGAGGTCGAGGAGCTGCGGATTCGCATCGCATCACGGAGAGACTCGGTGCTACCGAGCGATGTCTTCTCACATATTTCCGCCGCACTGATCCATGGACTCGATCCTGTTGTCGCAGGGACGAAAAAGGTCGAGGTCTCAAGGAGCGCATACTCTCGCAGTTACCCGGACCTGACTCTCTATGACCGCACAATCGCCGGCGAAGATGTCGACCGCAGCCTCAGCTACCCCGTGACTAGTCTGCCCAGAACGCTTGCGGACATCGCGCATGACCATTCGCTCGAGGTATCGGTTCCGCTGATATCGGAGGCAATGCGGGAGGGCCGCGCAACCAGAGAGATGATCAAGCTCCACTTCGCCGCAGGATCACGGGGTCTCAAGCGCGCTCAATTGGCGCTGACCTTGTCCAATGCAGCCTACGAGTCCAATGCGGAGGCATTCTGCGCGGTCAAATTCCGTCGCCACGGTGTCACTGGAATGACGCCCCAGGTCAATACCTATTCGCCGACAGGCAACTTCATCGGCAGGAATGACTTTCGACACGAAACGGCGCAGGTCATCGTCGAAGTTCATGGGGTGGGCAAGTACTACATGCATCCGAATGGCCCCAATGCCGCCGCCCGTGAGAATCACCAACGCAATATGAACCTCGTCAATGCAGGATTCAAGGTGTTCAACCTGACGTTTGGCGACCTCTTCCGGCCAAACATCTTCGCCCAGATCAAGTGGGCCATCGACTCAGCGATCAATGACTCATAGGAGATCCCGGCGAGACAACGCTGGAGCGCCGTGGCCACTGTGCGTGCACAGCCGCCTCGGCGCTCCAGCGTTGTTTCGATCTCGCAGCCAGCTCGAGCCAGGCCGCGCGGGCTTAAGCCCAACTTCTGGACTTGATTCTTACTTCTCTTCCCAGTTCTTGCGCAGCAGCTTCTTGTCGAGCTTGCCCACCGAGGTGCGAGGCATCTCGTCCACGACATAGACCTCATCGGGCATCTGCCACTTGGCGAAGCGCTCACTGAGCGTTTCGATGATGGTCTCTCGAGTCACCTCGGCGCCGTCATTGGCCACGACATACGCGATCGGGCGCTCATCCCACTTCTCGTCGGGAACGCCGATGACTGCGGCTTCCTTGACGTTCGGGTTGTCCAGGATCGTGTTCTCCATATCGATCGAGGAGATCCACTCACCACCGGACTTGATGACATCCTTGAGACGGTCAGTGATCTTGAGGTAACCGTGGGCATCGATGACGCCGACGTCACCCGAGCGCCACCAGCCGTCGAGGAAACGGTCTGCGTTGTCGGGCAGCTGGTAGTAGGACTCGGTGATCCAGGGACCGCGCATGACGATCTCGCCGACCGACTTGCCGTCGCGAGGCATCTCCTCACCGGTGGGGTCGACGATCTTGACCTCGACGCCGATAATCGGCAGGCCCTGGTAGCGCTTGAGGTCCCACTTCTCTTCGTCGCTGAGGTTCATGCCGGACTTGATGCGCCAGTTCGTCGTCGCCAGCGGTGTGGTCTCGGTGGCACCGTAGCCGTGGATCACCTCGGCGCCGGTGACCTCCTTGAAGCCGCGCATCATCGACAGCGGCGGCTCCGAAGAACCGGAGACCAGACGGACTCCGGTGAGGTCCGGCGGGGTCGGCATGCTCTTCATCATCGCCAGCATCGGGGTGAAGATCGCGGGCGCACCGTTGGCCAGCGTCACCTTCTCCTCGATGAAGGCCTGACCGATGGCGCCGAACTCCTCGGCGGCGAACTTGCCGGGCAGCACGAGTTTGGCGCCGGCTGCGACCGCGTTCTGCGGGAAGCCCCAGGACAGCACGTGGAACATCGGAGTGATGGGCATGACGCAGTCATCGAAGGTCGCCTGCAGTGCTGCCAGTCCGCCCATTGTGTGCAGGTAGATCGAGCGGTGGGAGTAGTAGACGCCTTTAGGCCGGCCTGTGGTTCCGGTCGTGTATCCGGCGTAGGCAGCGGTCTTCTCGTCAACGACGGGCCAGTCGTAGGTGTCGGGCTTGTCGGCGATGAGGTCTTCGTAGAAGACGACGTTGTTCAGGCTCGTCTCGATCTCGGATGCCGGCTTGTCGGTCATGACGACCCAGCCCTTGACGTCGAGTTTCGGGGCAAGTGCCTCGGCAACGTGGAGGAGGGACTCGTCGACGAAGATCCAGTCGGACTTCGAGTGGCTGACGACGTAGGCGAGGTCTTCAGGTGCCAGGCGCAGATTGAGCTGGAGCATGGTCGCGGCCACGCCGGGAACCGAGAAGTAGAGCTCGAGGTGACGACGGGAGTTCCAGTCGATGACGCCGACCATGGAGCCCGCGCCCACACCGAGTTCGTCGAGCCCGTGTGCCAACTGAGCCATCCGCTTGTACTCGTCGGCATAGTTCGATCGACCCCAGGAGCCATCGGACCGGCGGTAGACAACCTCTGATTCGCCGAAGACCGTCGCGGCATGGCGGATCAGACTTGTGGTGTTGAGCTGGTAGCTGTCACCGAGGGTGGATGGAATGCCTGTAAGCATGAGACTCCTTTGGTCATGATGGTCGTGCTGGGTGTATTCGTGCTGGGATGTGTTCGTGTTGCTGTATCAGAGGGGGTTTGCAGATATCCGGACTATTTTCATCGTCAGACTATCCCGGCAAGTGATGCCGCTCACAACTTTTGCCGCAACGTTACCAATTAGAAACACGTGGGCGCCGAGGTGAGGGTGGGCCGTGCGCTCACCGGCCATCGGTTATTCGCCGGTGAAGTTCGGGCCGCGCTTTTCCATGAACGCTGCAACGCCTTCGGCGAAGTCCTTGCTGGCTCGCAAGTCCGTCTGCCCCTTGAGTTCCCGATCGAATGCATCGTCGAGCTCGGTCAGCGTCGCGGTATTGATGGCTTCCTTCGAAGCAGCGAAGGCCAGAGGTGCACCCTGCGCCCATTGCGCCGCAATCTCCTGCGCCCGGTTCAGGTGCTCGCCCGCCGGCGTGACCAGGCTCGCCAGGCCCCAATCCGCAGCCTCCTTCGCCCAGACCTTCTGTGCCGTCAGCGCCATCTTCATGGCTCGATGCCGCCCCGCCGAGGCTGCGACGAGTGCCGTTGCTCCGCCGTCGGGCATGAGGCCGATCTTGGTGAAGGCCAGCATCAGGTAGGACTCTTCGCTCATCACGGTGTAGTCACAGGCCAGAGCCAGAGAGCAGCCGATGCCGGCGGCCGGCCCGGAGACCGCGGCGATGGTCGGAATCGGCAGGTCGATGATCGACCGGATGATCTCATTGGCCCGGTCAAGGCCGAGGCCCCCGTTCTGCACCGAGCCCTGCAGATCGGCTCCCGAGCTGAAGGAGCGATCATTGCCGGTGAGAATGAGCGCACGGGCCGTGGAAGCCGCCTCGGCGACGGATTCCCCGACCGCTTCGATGGCCTCCCTGGTCAGCGCGTTGAGGCTTTCGGGGCGATTGATCGTGATGGTCACGACCCCGTCTTGCAGATCGGTGAGAACACTCGAGGTCAAAGCGACTCCTCATAGTTGGCGCTGGGTGACTGATGTTTCACCCCAACCTTAACGCACGATAAGTTGATCTGGGTCACACGTCTCACCGGGCGCACGCAGCCGCTGAAGCGCCTCGTTCAACCCAGCCGTCTCACACTCAGGCCAACCGTCTCCCGCTCAGAGCAGGGCGGCCGCCAGCTGCGTCCCGGTCAGGGTGCGGTCAGCGAAGACCAGGCGCATGGCCTGCGGATCGGGGTTGCCGGCATCTGGAGCGCGATACTGCAGGCTCAGGCCGACTTTCTCGGCCACCTTTCGGGAGGCCTCATTGTGTTCGAGCAGGTAGGCGATGACCGGCAGTTCGGGCTTGACCTCTTGGGCTCGAGCGATGGCCAGACGAGAGATCTCGCTGGCATAGCCGCGACCCTGGACCTCGGGACGGAAGCGGTAGCCCAAGTTCCAATAGGCCTCAATCCGATCCGGGTTCCATTCATCGACCAAGGGCATGCGCCTGACACCGCAGCCGCACATTCCCAGCACCGGGCCGCCCTCGGATTCGCGGACGATCCATGATCCGAGCCCGTCGATCTCCCAATCAGCGATGCGCGTCAGCAGGTAGGCCTCGGCCTCTTCCCGCTTGATCATCCTGCCGCTGGGAAAGTGCGTCCACACGCGGGGGTCGCTGTAGATCTCGAAGATCTCATCCAGGTCCTCAAGACCCGGACGGTCAAGTACGAACGGCTCAGCCATCAGGCGCTGTGAGCGGCCTTGATAGCCGCGTCGAGATCGGCCCACAGATCCTCGGCATGCTCGATGCCCACGCTCAGACGCAGCAGCCCGTCGGGGACCGACTCCGGTTCCGAGGTATTGCGCCGGCGACGTTCGATGAGGGATTCCACCCCACCCAGGGACGTGGCCGGAGTCCATACCCGGACCGCCTCGGCGACGGCTGTGGCCTGTTCCGCGGTCTCCGTGCAGAAGGCGACGACCGCACCGAATCCCGAGAGCTGGGCTGCCGCACGCTTGTGGCCGGGGTCGGTGGGCAGCCCCGGGTAGCGGGTCTCGACGACGTTGGAGTGCGTGCTCAGGCGTTCGGCGATCAGCGCGGCATTGGCCTGGGCTCGTTCCATGCGCACCGACAGTGTCCGCAGGCCGCGCAGCGCCAACCAGACTTCGAAGGGTCCGGCGATCGCTCCTCGCAGTGAGCGTTCGCTGTGCAGCCGCTTGTGCAGATCTTCCCTGCTGGTCAGGGCAGCACCGAGTACGACGTCCGAGTGACCGGCGAGGTATTTGGTGACGGAGTGGACGACGACGTCGGCGCCCAGATCCAGTGGCGTCTGCAGGAGTGGGGTTGCGAAGGTGTTGTCGACGACGGTGAGGATGCCGCGTTCGCGTGCGGCGGAGATGAGCCCGGGGGTGTCCGCGACTTCGAGCATCGGGTTCGTCGGAGATTCGATCCACAGCACCGCCGAGGTGGCGCTCACGTCATCGAGTGCGCTGACGACGGCTTCTGTGTCGGCTATGTCGACGGTGGTGAGGGTGAATCCGCTGCGTTCGGCGACCTCAGCCGCGGATTCCAGGGACCCCTGGTAGCAGTGCCGGGGCATGATCAGAGTGCCCTCACGAGGGACCAGGCTGAGTGCCGCGGCGATCGCGGCCAGTCCCGAGCCGAAGACCAGTCCAGGCAGTTCGGCATGTTCGAGTTCAGCCAGCGCCTCTTCGAACGGAGTCCACGCCGGAGTCGAGAACCGACCGTAGACATAGTCGGAATGATCGATCTCGCCGCTGCCGACGAAGGTCGAGGACAGTTCGATGGGAGGGTTGACCGAGGACCCGTTCGAGCGTTGCGGACGACCCGCTTCGACGACGACGGTCTCTGGCGCGTGGGAGGAATCTCGTGTGGTCATTTTCCCAATATATGCCGAGCGCAAACGGCGGTGCATCGATGTCTCAGTCGTGCACGTTGACCATGTGCTCCAGCAGTGCTGTGGCTCCGGCTGAAAGCCGACGTCCGGGCGACCACACCGCGTGCAGTTCGCGGTCGAGGGCGACTCCCGACTCGACAGGCAGCGGCACCAGGCGGCGAGCGCTGAAGTCATCGCGCAGGGCCAGCTCCGAGAGAACGACCGGCGCGAGTCCGGTGGCCGCGGCGATCTTCAGCGCCGAGTTCGACCCGTACTCCCCCGCCACGCCCGCCCCTCCGAACTGTGCCAACGCGGCGTCGAGGACCTCCCGCGTTCCCGAACCGACCTCTCTGACCAGAAGCGGCACCGTCGCCAACTCCTCGGCGCTGATCGGGTGGGTCCAAGCCTCGGCGAAGGTGGGTGCGGAGGCGATCATGAGGCGATCATGACCGACCACCTCGGCGGGAAAGCCCTCCGGCAGGGACACGGATTCGATGAGCCCGAGGTCGCAGCGCTGCTCGCGCACGGCCGCGATGACTGCCGAGGAGTTCTCGACGGCCAGGCCCACATCGATGTCGGGATGCGTCGAGGTGAACGTCGTCAGATAACGCGGTAGCAGGTATTCGGCCACGGTCAGGGAGGCGGACACGCGCACGGTGCCGGCCCGGGCATCCTGGATGGCGCGGGTGCCCGCATTGAGATCGGCATAGGCGTCGATGACCTTCGAAGCCCATTGCGCAACCGCGTGGCCTTCGGCCGTGAGCTGAGTCCCTCGAGGCGAGCGCCGCAGCAGCGGCACCTTGAGATCCCGCTCGAGGTTGCGCAGACTGCGCGAGGCATTCGGCTGGGCAAGTCCCATCGCCTCGGCGGCCTGCCCGATGGATTGAGCGCTCGCGCTCAGCGTCACCAGCAGCCCCAGAGCCGGCAACTCGGGCCAATCCTGCATCCTGCTGAGATCCTGCATGGCCCGATTATGCCATATCATCCCGATATGGGTTGTTCGACTTTTAGCGGCTACCGCTTCCCGCGCCTGCTTGACAGACTGATTCCATGAAGCACATTGTCCGTCTCCTCCCCGGCCTGGGGGTTGCCGCAGCCGCCACCGCGATCGCGTGGCCCATCTCCCTGCTGGCACCCGTCCTCTCCCCGCTCCTCATCGCCATCGTCCTGGGGATCGTCGTGGGCAACGTCTTCCCCGAGCTGCCGCCGACCTTCCGACCCGGCCTCGACTTCGCAGCCAAGCCTCTCCTGCGTCTGGGCATCGTGGCCCTCGGCGCGCAGGTGGTTCTCGGTGACATCCTCGAACTCGGTTGGCTGGTTCTCGTCCTCGCCGCCGTGGTCGTCGGCGTCGGCATCGTCTCCGGACTGCTCCTGGCACGTCCGTTCCGTGTCGAGTCGAATCTGGCGCTGCTCATCGGGTGCGGGTTCGGCATCTGCGGTGCCGCCGCTGTCGCCGGTGTCGAGTCAACGCTGAAGGCGAAGAAGGAGGACGTGGCAGCGGCGATCGGCCTTGTGGTCCTCTTCGGCACGCTGATGATCGCCGTGATCCCGTCGCTG
Source organism: Brevibacterium sp. BDJS002 (assembly GCF_028201555.1). Taxonomy (NCBI): domain Bacteria; kingdom Bacillati; phylum Actinomycetota; class Actinomycetes; order Micrococcales; family Brevibacteriaceae; genus Brevibacterium; species Brevibacterium sp. BDJS002. The sequence continues at coordinate 3,425,648 of NZ_CP116392.1, forward strand.
AGCATCGCCTTCGGGCTGGCCCCGGACACCGCCGGAATGTGGGGTGGGGCCTCGACGCACGAGGTCGCCCAGGTCGTCGCGATCGGCAGCATCATCGGCCCCGCCGCCCTGCAGGTCGCCGTCCTCGTCAAGCTCTCCCGCGTCATCATGCTCGCCCCGACCGTCGCCGTCCTCAGCATGGTGATGCGCCGCCGGGAGTGCCGGGCTCAGACCTCGGTGACGTCTCCCGCCGAGGTGGCCCCGCAGTCCTCGTCAACGGCTGAGTCAGCGTCGACTGCCCAGTCTTCCTCCGGGGAGTCAGTTTCGGGTGGGAAGCCACCGGCGCCAGCGACGAAACGTCCGCCCATCGTGCCGCTCTTCGTCGTGGGGTTCCTTCTCATGGCGGGCCTGCGCACCTTCGGCCTGTTGCCCGAGTTCGCAGTCTCCGGTCTGGGCTGGCTGCAGACCGTGTGCCTGGCCATGGCCATGTTCGCCCTTGGTCGCGGCGTCCAATGGCGTTCGCTGCGCAACCTCGGCGCCGGTCCCATCGGGCTGGCCGCGACGACGACTCTCATCGTTGCCGTGATCGGACTTGGCGGAGCCCTCCTGCTGACCTGAGCGAGCACTGACCTGAGCACACATGCTGGAAGCCTGCCCTGCCGACAGCCCGATCTCGATACGATGTGCAGAAGTCGGATCGGGAGACGATCCCGCGGACGGCTGAGATCAAAAGGTCGGCCGAGATCACGATCGACGCCTAGGTGAGCGAAGGATGCAGCAATGAGCGCAGACGCGGTAGTCATCGGCAGCGGCGTGATGGGGGCTTCGATCGCCTATTCACTGGCCAGACGCGGATACGCGGTCACCGTCGTCGACAAGAAATCGGGACCGGCCCAGGGATCGACCGGGGCCACGAGTGCGATCGTTCGCTTCACCTATTCACTGCGAGACTCCATCGCCATGGCCTGGGAGTCCAAGCATCTGTGGGAGAACCTCCGAGACCACCTCCAGGCACCGGAAGCGGAGCCGGTGGCAGACTTCATCCGCACCGGCATGGCCGTCATCGACATTCCCGGACTGCTTCCACCCACCCTCCGGTCCCACTTCGACGATCTCGCAATCCCCTACGCCGAATGGGACGCAGTCGAGCTCTCGCGGGAGCTGCCCGGAATCGACGTCTCGAACTACCACCCGCCCGTGCGTCCCGATGATCCGGCGTTCCTCGACGACAGTGCTGAGGAGGCGAATGCCCTGTACACACCGGACGGCGGGTACATCTCCGACCCCGTCCTGGCCACGGAGAATTTCGTCCGCGCCGCCCAACGACACGGCGCACAGTTCCTCTACAACGCCGAAGTCATCGCCCTAGACCACCGAGTCCTCGACCGACAGCAGACTGTCGGCAGCGCGCCCGAAGACGTGACCGAGGGCGTACCTAGCAAAGCAGGCGCACCTGACGAAGGAGGCGATTCCAGCGAGGGACGCGCCGCTTGGAGCATCGACCTTGCCGACGGCCGGGTCCTCGATGCCGCTGTGGTGGTGAACGCAGCCGGTCCTTGGTCCTCGAGACTCAACGAGCTCGCCGGCGTCGGATCGGACCACGGGGTCTCGCTGACTCCGCTGCGCCAGGAGGTCCACACTCTGCCGGCTGAATCGACCGTCATCCGCGCCGATGGCTCCCGCATCCCTGCACTCCTCGATGCCGGCATCGGCACCTATATGCGCGCCGAGGTAGGAGGGCAGCTGCTCATCGGAGGCTCAGAACCCGAGTGCGACGAACTCGAATGGGTGGATGACCCCGACGAGGTGTCGATGAGTGTTCGACCCGAGCAGTTCGAGACGCAGTCCCTGCGCGCAGCCAAACGATTCAACGACATCACGATCCCGAACCGAGCGCGCGGAGTTGTCGGCGTCTACGACGTCGCCGCGGACTGGACGCCCATCTACGATCAGTCAGAGGCAGATGGCTTCTATCAGGCCGTCGGCACCAGCGGCAATCAGTTCAAGAACGCACCGATGGTCGGTGAGCTCATGGCAGGCCTCATCGACGCCGTCGAAGCCGGCCACGATCACGACAATGATCCTGTCCGGATACCACTCAATCTCACGGGCGAAGAGTTGGACCTGGGCACCTTCTCCCGCCTGCGCACACCAGCAGGAACCAGCGGCAATGTGATGGGCTGATCTCGACTGAACACATGCGAGTGCCGGTAGATGAGAAATACTGAACATTCGGGCTGCGGCAACCGTTACTGACCCTGCCGAACTGGTAGTGTCACTCAGCGAGTCAACCAGTTTCGCTCAGCGAAATTTCAGCCTGAATGGGAAATTATGCTCGTACAAATCATTGCGTTGTTGATCTTCGTCGCCCTGTTCGCAATCGGCGCGATCCGGGGTGTGCAGATCGGCGTGCTCATGCTCGTCGGCGCCGCCGGAACCGGCCTGTTCCTGACAGATATGACCGTCGAAAAGATCATTGCGGAGTTCCCGCTGTCCATCATGATCCTGCTGGCCGGGGTCACCTACTTCTTCGCCATTGCGCAGGAGAACGGGACCGTCGACAAGATCATCGACTGGGCGCTGGAGAAGGTCGGATCCTCTGCTGTCCTCCTGCCGATCGTCTTCTTCGTCATCACGGCAGGCATCGCCTCCATGGGTGCACCCCTGGCCGGCCTCGTCATGATGCCGGTCGGCATGCAGGTGGCCCGCAAGTACGGAGTCGACTACGCACTGATGGGTCTCGCGATCTGCTTCGCCATCGGCGCCGGCGGGTTCGCCCCGACCAGCCTCTACGGCATCGTCACCTACAGCACCGCCCATGATGCGGGAATCGATCTGTCTCCCTTCCTGCTCTTCGGCATCGCGGTCGTCGTCTACCTCGTGATGCTCGCCGTCGCCTACTTCATGTTCGGCCGCAAACTCTTCGGCCGGAAGTCCGCCATGGCCGCTGCAGGATCAGTGAACTCCGGTACACACGCCACTGCGACGAACGAATTCGGAACCACCGGCGACGCTGCCGGTTCGACGATCTCCCGCGGATCCGCCTCGGCGACGAATGTGGCCTTCGGTGAGGATGACGAGGACGAAGCCCTGTTCGACTCCTCAAACTCCTCGGCAAGTGCCGAGTCGGGGCCCTTCACCTTCGTGCAGATCCTCACAGTGGTCCTCATGGTCGGCCTCATCGGTTCGGTCGTGGTTCTGGCCGCGTTCGGCAAAGAACCCGACATCGGTCTGCTCTGCTTCCTCTTCGGTGCGATCCTCTCGCTCGCCGATCCCAAGACAGGCAAGGCCGCTCTGCCCAAGATCGACTGGTCGACGGTTCTGCTCGTCGGCGGCATCATCACCTTCGTCGGTGTTCTGCAGAACATGGGCGCTGTCGACCTCCTCGGCGAGGGTGCCGAAGCGATCGGTTCGCCGCTCATCGCAGCCTTCGTTCTGTGCATCGTCGGCGGACTCGTCTCCGCCTTCGCCTCGACGACAGGCATCCTCGCGGCACTCGTGCCCTTGGCGCTGCCTCTCATCGCCGCCGGCGGAGTCCCCGGTTGGGCGCTCATCGCGGCACTCGGTGTGTGCTCGGCCGTCGTCGACGTCTCACCGTTCTCGACACTGGGTGCCACTGTCGTGGCCACCGCCCCGCAGGATCACAAGGCCAGGCTCACGCGCATCCTCGTGAAGTTCGGTATGTCGATGGTCATCATCGGACCCATCGTCCTCGTCGGCGGCCTCGTCGTCCCGGCCATGTTCTTCTGAGGAATCTGTGGTCCGGGCCCGTTGAGGCGCTCGGACCACAGAGCTTTCGTCACGTCAGCGCAGCAGCCGCCGACCGACATACGAATGGTGCCCAGCGAAATTCGCTGGGCACCATTTGTGTGTCGCTTCATTCAGGTCAGCGCAGTTCCTTGACCAGGACGACGAACTCGAGATCATCAACCAGCGGCACCCCGAACCGGTCGTCGCCGTAGGGGAAGGGTTCGATCTCGCCGGTGCGCTCGTAGCCGCGGCGCTCATAGTAGGCGATGAGTTCGGCACGCTTGTTGATGACGCTCATCCGCAGCCAGCGCGCGTTCCAGCGTTCGGCCACCCATGCCTCGGCGAGGTTCATCAGGGCCGATCCCACACCTTGTCCCTGACCTTCCGGGGACACTGCGAGCACGCCGAGGTAGGCGGTACCGTCAACGGGTTCGCGCAGGTAGACGCTGCCGACGGCCAAGCCCTCCGCCGAGCGCACCAAGATCATCGAGGAGTCGGATTCGGCGAGCATTTCGCGGGCCATATCGGCATCGAGTCGCTGACCGCTGAGCAGATCCGCTTCGGTCGTCCACCCCTGTTTCGAGGGTTCGCCACGGTACGCGGAGGCGACCAACGCGACATAGTCGTCGATATCGTCTGGGCCGAGTTCGCTGACATCGAAGCCTGTTTCGTTCAATATCAGAGTGTGAGCATCGACCATGGTGGCGGGGGCATGGGTGGACATAGGTCGGCTCCTTGAGGATGATTGACCGTCGCCGGGAACGGCCGAAAGAACGGGTTGCTCAACAGGTTAGTCGCTCGGGCGCGAACACAACTATAGTTTCACGTATCAGGACTGACACATTCGCCTGCCGGTATGAAATGACCGGCAGCTTCGCCTTTGAGGAGCGTGCATGGACCTCGTGATCTCGGATCAGACGTACACTTTCGCCCAGGATGAGGCGGCTGCCCGCTTCACGGTGAGCCACAACGGCAAGTCCATCGGTCACGTCGACTACATCGACCGCGAGGCCGGCCCGGACGACACGTCCGAATCCGCGGTGCGCACCTTCACCCACACCGAGGTGTCCCCCGCCTATGGTGGCCGCGGCATCGCCGCCCACCTGGTGCGTTATGCCCTGGAGACCAGCGCCGAGGCGGATCTGGCCTTCCGTACGACTTGTTCCTATGTCATGGACTTCTTCCGCAAGAACCCCGAGTTCGACGAGATGCGGGCCTGAGCAGGCACGAACCTGAGGACGTAGCCCACCCAGAGCGTCGCGGCGATGACGACGAAGGCGACGGCTCCCCACAGCAGACCGGGCTCGGCCACCGCCAGCTGCGGAATGTCGCGGCTGGGGATGATCGCAGCGAAGGTGCCCGCCGCCAACGCCCCAAGCCACGATCCGACCATCATCGACACGTGCCTGCGGACCTTGCCGAGGCGAATCGAGATGACGCCGATGGTCGTGGTTGCGAAGGTGAAGATCGCGAGCGCATGGAAGACCGTGAAGCTTCCGCTGAGGGTGTAGATGAACATGCCGCTTATGCATACGAAGTACATGAGGATGACCCATGACCGTCCGATCCATCTGTGTTTGCGGTCCTTGGTTCGTCGGATGAGCTGAACCGGCGCCAGAAGCACAACACCCGAGGCGGCCAGCGCGTGGATTGCTATGAACATCGTTGTCATAGACTTAAGATAGTTCCACTAACCAAGGTCGGCAACGTAGATAGCAGAGTCGGATCTGCTATCCGATTGAGTCGCCGAACCACTGGCGTTCCAACCCGTTCGAGGATGTGGGGATTCGCATGAAACTCAGCGCTCTGGCCGCAGAGTCCGGGGTCTCGACCGCCAGCATCAAGTATTACATCCACGTCGGCATCCTTCCCCCCGGCCGGAAGCGGAATGCGACCACGGCCGTCTACTCCCAGGCCCATCTCGATCGCCTTGCCCTCATCACCTGGCTGCGACGAGAGCTCGGGTCCCCGATCGAGTCCATCGCCGCACTGACTCGGTCCATCGATAACGAGTCCTTGGAGAACATCGAACTGATGGGCATCTGTCAGAGGCTGGCTCTGGAGGCGAGCAACGTCCTGAAGTCTGCTGACCCGGCTTCACCTCCCGCCCCTGAATCCTCATCCGTCGAAAACGATATTCGTGGGGTACTTCACGAACTGGGATGGCCGGACATCTCGCCGACCGCAGTGGCTTCGATGGCCGGTGTTCTCGATGAACTCAGCGCCTCGGGATACCAGGTGGGACCGGATACGATTCGTCGCCATATTCAATCCCTGGCCGAGGTCGCCAGCAAGAACACCAGCCCGATCACCGATGATCTGAGCAGAGATCGCATCTGCATCGAGGTGATGCGCGGCATTACGATGCACAACAGACTGCTCATCACGACCAGCGCACTCGTCCACGCCTCCCTGTCCGCCATGCCACGAAGCCCGCAGAATAGCGCACCTGAGACAACGAAATTCGAATGACTTGCAGCGGTTATCACCACTACACTGTGTGAAGACTGCTCTCTGCCGTGCCCATCGGCCACTCCGCAGTCATATCTTTTCAATAACCGAACGACAACCAAGGGAGGATCTGTCGTGGACATCGCCCCGATCATCGACAAGCTCAACACCGGACTGTTCATCAATGGCCAGTGGCGTGAGGCCGAGGGCGGAAAGACCATCGACGTCCTGAACCCCGCGACCGGTGACCTCATCACCACGGTCGCCGACGGAACCGCCGCCGATGCCGCCGAAGCCATCAAGGTCGCCGGCGACACCCAGGAATCCTGGGCCGCCACCCCACCACGCGAACGCGCCGAGATCCTGCGCCGCGCGTTCGAGCTCCTCATCGAACGTGCCGATGACATCGCTGCGGTCATGACCGCCGAGATGGGCAAACCCTTCGCCGAGTCCAAGGGTGAGGTCACCTACGGTGCCGAATTCTTCCGCTGGTTCTCCGAGGAGGCCGTGCGCGTGGGCGGCGAATACACTCAGTCCACCGACGGCAAGACCCGCGTCATGGTCTCTCGCGAACCGGTCGGGCCCTGCATCCTCATCACCCCCTGGAACTTCCCGCTGGCCATGGGCACCCGCAAGATCGGTCCCGCCATCGCCGCCGGATGCACCATGGTGTTCAAACCTGCGAAGCTGACGCCGCTGACCTCGCTCATGCTCGTCGACGTGCTCGTCGAGGCCGGCCTGCCCGCTGGTGTCCTCAACGTCGTCACCTCCGAATCCGCGCGCCGCGTGGTCACCCCGTGGATGGAGTCCGGAATCGCCCGCAAGGTCACCTTCACCGGCTCCACCGAGGTGGGCATCGGTCTGCTCAAGCAGGCTGCCGACAATGTCATGAAGACGTCGATGGAGCTCGGCGGCAACGCCCCGTTCGTCGTCTGCGATGATGCCGACATCGACAAGGCCGTCACCGGTGCGGTCCAGGCGAAGATGCGCAACGGCGGCGAGGCCTGCACCTCGGCGAACCGCCTGTTCGTCCATTCCTCGATCGCCGAGGAATTCTCAACGAAGCTGACCGAGCGCATCGGCTCGATGACCGTCGGCAACGGTCTCGACGAGGGCACCGAGGTGGGCCCGCTGGTCGATCAGGATTCTCTGGACAAGGTCGCCAGTCTCGTTGACGACGCCGTGTCCAAGGGTGCGAAGGTCCTCACCGGCGCGTCGAAGATCGAGGGCAAGGGCTTCTTCTACTCCCCGACCGTCATGACCGATGTGCCACTGGACTCCGAGATCCGCACCACCGAGATCTTCGGGCCCGTGGCCCCCATCGTCACCTTCGACACCGACGAAGAGGGCATCGCCTTAGCCAATGAGACCGAATTCGGCCTGGCCGGCTACCTGTTCAGCGAGAACGTCGAGCGGGCGCTGAACCTGGCCGACAAGATGCAGGTCGGCATGGTCGGCCTCAACACCGGCCTGGTCTCCAATCCTGCCGCGCCCTTCGGCGGCGTGAAGAAGTCCGGCCTGGGGCGCGAGGGCGGAAGCGTGGGCATCGAGGAGTTCCTCGAGGTCAAGTACGTGGCCCTGCCCCGCGCCTGAGACAACACCTCTACCAGGGCCGTCGGTGCTGTCGGCGGCTCACAGCCGCATATCGACCCACTGCTTGACGCCGGCCCGCGGCCGGGTGCCTGCGGTGAAGACCGTGGGCACCTCGTCGAGTGCCATCGCCGGACCCATGATCGCCTCCGTGGGCATCTCCTCAAGGAGATGCACGGCCGCTGCCATGTCCTGCGGGTGTTCGTAGATGAATGAGCCCTTGATGCGCAGCTGCCGCTGCACAATGCTGAAGCTGGAGGCGCCGAGGTGGTGGTGGTCCTCCCCCACCAGGGTCACGGCTGCGAATGGAGCCAGATGGTCAACGACGGCACCGAGTGCCTCCGGCACTCCGGCCGCGTCGATGACGACCTCGGGCGCAGGGCTCTGCCCCGGAGTGAAGACCTGCGCACCGAGTTCGACGGCTAACTGGCGACGCTCATCGTCGGGTTCGCTGACATACGGGTGATGTCCCTGCGCGACGAGGGTGAGGATCGACAGCAGCCCTTGGGCACCGGCCCCGAGCACGAGCACGGTCTCCGACCCTTGGAGGTCCGTGCGGCGAATCGCCGAGGCAGCGACGGCCAACGGTTCTGCGCACACCGCACGCTCGAGACTCATATGGGCATCGAGCCGGTGGCAGAACTCGCTGGGATGGTCGACCACCTCGGCGAGGAAGCCGGGCTGCGTCAGGACTCCCGCGCTCAATCGTGAGGTGCAGGCGGAGGTCATGCCGCGCCGGCAGTATTCGCACCGGCCGCAGGTGATGTTCGGCTCGAGGGCCACCCGGTCGCCGACGGCGAATCCGCAGGCACCGGGGCCCACCTCGGCGATTTCACCGATGCCTTCGTGGCCCAGCCGCCACGGAAGCTGCGGCGGTGTGCGCCGGCCGGTGGCCAGGGTCTGATCGGTCCCGCAGATGCCCACGGCGAGCATGCGGATGCGGAGATCGCCCCTGCCGACCAGGCCCTGCGGCAGGCTGCGGTCGACGATCTCGACGCGGCCGGGTGCTGTGATCTCCGCCGAGCGCATCAGAGCTGGGCTGCCGTCTTGGTGCTCGTCGCCGCGCGCTCGGCATCGCGCTCCACCCGCCACTGGTGGACGAGGTACATGGCGATGGCGATCGAGATGAGGCAGCCGCCGGCCAGGTAGGCGGCCACGAGGTACCAGGAGCCTCCGCCGACGCCGACGAGGAAGGTGGCGATGAACGGGGTGAAGCCGCCGGCGATGGCGCTGGCCAGCTGGTATCCGACTCCGGCACCGCTGTAGCGGAATTCGGGGCTGAACATCTCGGCGAACAGCGGCTGCTGCACGCTGACGACGGCATCGTGGGCGATGTTGATCAGCAGCACCGCGAAGATGACGATGGCCACGATATTGCCGCTCTCGAGGGCGAAGAAGAACGGGATTGCGCACACGAGGCCGACGATTCCGCCGGTGAGGTAGACGCGCAGGCGCCCGAACCGGTCGGAGAGGTAGGCGAACATGGGGATCGTGATGATGCCGAGCCCGCCGACGAGGAGGGTGATGTTGAGCATGATCTGGCGATCGAAGCCGAGCTCGTCGGTGGAGTAGGCCAGGGCGAAGGTCGTCACAATGTACATCGTCAGCAGCTCGATGAACCGCATGCCGATGATCTGGAAGATCTGTGCCGGGTAGCGCTTGAAAGCTTCGAGGATCGGCAGCTTCGCAACCTTGTCCTCCTTGGCGTTCTTGACGCGTTCAAGGTATTCCTCTGACTCTTCAACTCCCGAACGAATCCACAGCCCGACGAGAACGAGGACGGCGCTGAAGATGAAAGGGATTCGCCAGCCCCAGGCGAGGAAGGCCTCCTGTGAGAAGTTTCCGCTCAGAAAGGCCACGAGTCCGGTGGCCAGCAGAAGACCCACGGAGTATCCGATCTGGACGCCGCTGGAGAAGAAGGCCTTCAGCTTCGAGGGAGCGCTTTCGACGGCCATCAGTGCAGCTCCGCCCCATTCGCCGCCCACGGCGACTCCCTGGATGCAGCGCAGGAGCACGAGCAGGGCCGGAGCCCACCAGCCGATCGTTTCGTAGGTGGGGAGGATGCCGATGACGGCAGTGGCGACGCCCATGATCGTCATGGTCCAGATGAGCATGGCCTTGCGTCCGAGCTTGTCGCCGAAGTGTCCGAAGATGATTCCGCCCAGGGGCCGGAAGATGAAGCCGACTCCGAATGTGGCGAAGGCGGCCAAGGTGCCGGCGTGGGCGCTGTAGCCGGGGAAGAAGAGTTCACCGAAGACTAAAGCGGCAATGATTCCGTAGAGCAGGAAGTCGTACCATTCGACCACGGCTCCGACGAATGATCCCGCCGCTGCCCGGCGGGCGCGTTTCATGGCCTCGGGGCTCGCTGTCGTCTGGGGCTGCCCTGTGGACATGTCATTCTCCTTCGAATGGTGGAGCTGTCGGTCGTCGGCAGTGCTGTCGGTTCGGGTTAACGCAGATCACATTATCACGCTGTACGCTTATCGTACAGATGTGCACTATGCGCACACGAATATGATCGCTCGGCCGTTGTCTGAGTCGTCGCTGTCGTCTTCCATGGAGGATGCGCGTGGCTGCGACCGTTACCCTGGAGAGGTGAAGTCAGAGATGAGTCCCGCCGAAGAGCCGTCGCAGGGCGCCCACTATGTGAAGTCTGCGGAGAAGACCTTGGCCGTTCTCCTCGCCTTCACCGCCGAGACCCCCTATCGCACCGTCACCGAGGTGGCCGCCGCCACCCAGCTGACCCGGGCCGCGGCTCGACGCTTCCTCCTGACACTCGTCGATTTGGGCTACCTGTCGACGGAGGGCTCGCACTTCGCACTCACTCCTCGTGTACTCGACATCGGAGCGGGCTTCCTCGCTGGCCTCGATCTGCCCAAGGTCGCCCAACCGCACCTCAACGACCTGGCTCATGACCTCGACGAATCTGCGACGCTGAGCATCCTCGACGCCGACGACGTCGTCTATATCGCGCGGCCGCAGCGCCCCGACTTCATGCGGTCACCGTCAATCTGGGAAACCGGCTCCCTGCCTGGGCCACGTCCATGGGGAGGATGCTCATCGCCGAGCTGCCCGAGTCCTTCCAGGAGCAGTTCCTCGCCCGCGTCGAGATCTCGCCGTTCACCGATCACACCGTGTCATCGGCTCACGAACTCGGCCAGGAACTCAACCGAATCCGCAAGCAGGGCTGGTGCTTGGTGTCCCAGGAACTCGATGACGGCCTCCGCGGCCTAGCGGTTCCTATTCGCCGAGGTGGCAACACCCTTGCCGCGCTCAATGTCTCCCTGCATACGTCTCATCTGCGCGGGCGCTCCGTCGAAGACGACCTTGTCCCCCGTCTGCAGCGCGTTGCGGCCTCGATTGCGGAGGACTTCGGTGGCCGCGCCGACTGACGGCGTCAAAGGCACAGTGCTCGAGCCAGCCGGAGCCGGCACGACGCCTGAGCCGTTCGGGCTGTTCGAGCCGCTTGGGAAGCGACCATGATTCTGCCCGAGGTTCGCGACCCGGCGATGGTCACCGTGCGACGGGGTGGAACTCTCAGCGATGACGATCACCGACTGCTGGCGCTGTGGGCAGCCGGCTGCGCCGAGCACGTCATGCATCTCTTCGAATCCGAGGTCCCCGGGGATACACGTGTCCGCGATGCCCTCGCTGCCACACGTGCATGGGCGGGCGGCACCATGCCGATGATGCAGGCGCGCGCCGCCGGTGGGCATGCCATGGGTGCTGCCCGGCCTCTGCGAGGGGCTGCACGGTTCGCCGCCTATTCGGCAGGGCAGGCGGCATGCGTCGGACACGTTGCCGAACACGATCTCGGCGCGGCTGCCTACGCCATCAAGGCCGCCAGCAGTGCGAGTCCCGAGGACCCCGCTGCGGGAAACAAGGAACGTGGTTGGCAGAGAGCGCAGCTGCCCGATCAGGTCCGGCGTCTCGTGCTTGCCGATCAGCGCCGACGCAATTCCATCTGCTGGTTCGTCTTCGACACTGACTGAGTCTGGTGAGCGGCGAAGGACAGTTGTCGCTGCTCAGGCGCGGCGGCGAGCGAGAACGTCGTCGACGGCGCCCAGCTCGGGAGCCTTGTTGGTCCGGATCGCCTTGCGGCCATGTTCCAGCGGGCTGTCCTCGCGGGCGGAGTCGCTGAGCTCAGCACGGTAGCCGAGTTCGGCGGCGAACTGCGCGGCGATGTCCTCGCGGCTGCGGGCCTCGGTCTCGTAGGAGGACGCATCGGCGGCCTTCGCTTCGGGGACCGGGTGCTCAGCCTCTGGGGCGGCCACGTAGCTGGGGATCGGCAGGGGTGTCGGCGACCATGCGCCGCGTGCCTGCAGCCGCTGCATGAACGGATCGTTGACCTTCACGATGTCGACATTCGACGCGGCCGCCACAACCTCGGCGGTGGTGTCCGTGTCCTTGTCTGCGGAGTCGTCTTTGTCCGCAAACTCAGCCTCGGTCGCGGTTGCAGAGTCATCATCGGTCGCGGCTGAAGTCTCTGGTGCCGACTCGGCTGCCGATGCTGTTTCGGCAGAGTCGGTCTTGGCTGCGACTGCTTCCTCATCGCCAGTGTCTGTGCCCTCGGGTGAGGCCTCTTCGACGATGGGGATCGGTCCGGTGAGCAGCACCTGCCGGGTGGTGTGGCCCTCAGCGGCTTCGTTGCGGATGCGCACGATCGGGATCTCGCCGGTGTCGGCTTCTTCCCTGCTCTGCTTCACGCTCGCGTTGCGCTCCATGACAGCGCGCGCCCGGGCCGCCTTGGTCGACCCTGCCGACCGTGCCTCAGCAGTCCCGGATCCTGCGGTCTTCGAGGCCGTAGTCGCCGAGGTGGTGGCCGGCTTCGCAGCAGCCTTCGCCTGAGGCGCGTTGCTGGTCCGAGGCACGTTGCTGGTCCGAGGTGCTGCCTTCGCCCGTGGTACGGCCTTGGTCTGTGGTGCAGTGGTCCTGGTCTTCGCGGTCCGGCCCTCGATCTTCCGGAGGCGGGTCTTGAGTTCACGCCTGCGCAGGTTGAGGGTGCGCACGATGACCAGGGAGACGATCGCGAGCCCGAGGAAGACTCCGGCCAGGGCGATGTGGACGACGGAGAACATCGCGAGCACACTCGTCACCAGAACGCCGAGGGCAGAGGCGAGGAAGAGCAGGCCAAATCCTCGCGTCATTGTGCCCAGCGATTTCATCGACTCGCGCAGTGTCGTTGCTTTCTCAGTCATCGAATGGTCCTCATCGGCTCCGAAAGTCGGATTGGGAATCTGTGTACCTCGTTTGTCTGCTTCTGCTGTGCCTGTGGTGACGGCCTCGCCGGATCGGCGCTGCGGTGACCGGGGCTGGGGGCGTCCCGGCCGGATCGGAACCGTCCCGGAATGCCCGCCGAGGTGGCTGGAATTTCCGGTACCGCGTCCTGTCGAACCGTGGCCGCCCGATCCCTGCTGGGACTGGTTGAACACGGCGTGGACTGCCGGGTGGAGCATCCGAACGTTGTCGGCCATCGCCGAGGTGGAGGCCTCGTGACGGCTGTGACTGTCGAGATACGTGGAGCGGGTCTCACCGACCGCCACGGGAAGGGTGGCGCGCTGGTGGGTCTCGTCCACCTCGGCGCTGGTGGAGTCTGTGGTGGTCGAACCGGAGTCCGCGTGTCCGTCGATGACGGCGAATTCGGGAGCCTTGGCAGAGAGACTGAGCTTCGGCGCCTCGGTCATCGGTGCGATAGCGGGTCGGGGAACGCTCGCTTCGACGGTGGCAGAGGAGTGGAAGACTCTCGCTCGTTCAGTGTGGTCGTGGCCGGGGATCTGGGGGTCGGCGGCGATGACCTGTGCCCGATCCGGGACGGTGTCGATCTCGACGCGGGAGAGCTCCGTCGCTGATTTGCGGATCATTGTGGGCACGACAACGACGAAGACCACGATGATGGCGATAACGACGATGATGCTGGTGTCCACACTGCAACCCTAGAGTGCCCGGATCAGCAACGACGTGAAGGACGGTGGTGTGTCGGTCAAACAGGTGTCAAGTTCACGACTTTCTCAGGCTGTGTCGATAAGCGGCGAGGATTCCCTGTGGGACTTCCTCGGCGACCAGGGCGAACGTGCGGTGATCACACCACCTGCCGTCGATGTGCATGTACTTCTCACGCAGCCCTTCATCGCGGAACCCGAGCTTCTCGACGATCCGCAGGCTTGCCGTGTTCTCGGGGCGGATGTTGATCTCGATGCGGTGCAGGCCCAGGGCGAAAAGACAGTGGTCGACGGCCATGGCCACGGCGATGGGAGTGATGCCGCGGCCGGCGACGCGCGAATCGATCCAGTATCCGATCTGGCCGCTGAGGATGGACCCCCAGCTGATGCTGGAGACGGTGAGTTGGCCGCGGAAGGCACCGCCGACCTCGATCGCCAACGGCACGGACTGCCCCCGCTTGGCCTGCTTGTCATACATGCGGACCATGGTGCGGAAGCCCGGCAGCTGCTGGCCGGGAATCGGCAGCGTCGCATCCCAGGGGCGCAGCCAATCACGGTTGTGCCTGCGGACTTCTCGCCACTGATTCTCGTCGCGCCGGTGGAGCGGGCGCAGCACGATGTCGGACTGCTGATCAGTCAGGATGACTGGCCACAAACGGCTGCCTCCGCTCTTGGGTGCTCCATCAGGGAAGCGTCGCCACGTATTCCTTGAGCCAGCTGTTGAGGTCAGCCCCCAGATCTTCACGAGAGCTGGCGATCTGCACGACGGCCTTGAGGTAGTCGAGCTTGTCGCCCGTATCGTAGCGGGCGCCCTTGAAGATAACGCCGTAGACGCCGTTTCCGCCCTCTTGCTCGGCGAGGACCTGGAGGGCGTCGGTGAGCTGGATTTCATTGCCGCGGCCAGGTTCGGTCGTCTCCAGGACATCGAAGATCTCCGGGGCCAGGACGTAGCGGCCGATGATCGCCAGATTCGACGGGGCCTCCCCCGTCTCAGGCTTCTCGACCAGGCCGGTGACCTTGACGACCTCGTCATCGTCGGTCGCTTCGACGGCGGCGCAGCCGTAGAGGTGGATCGCCTCCGGTGGGACTTCCATGAGTGCGACGACGCTGCCGCCGGTCTTCTCGGCAACTTCGATCATCTTCGGCAGGATCGGGCTGCGTTCGTCGATGAGGTCGTCGCCGAGCAGCACCGCGAACGGCTCCTTACCCACATGCTGGCGGCCCTTGAGCACGGCGTGGCCCAGACCCTTGGGGTCTCCCTGGCGGACGTAGTGGATATCGGCGAGTTCGGAAGCGTGACGAACGGCGGCAAGCTTCTTGTCATCGCCCTTCTTGGCCAGTGCGGCTTCGAGCCCGTCGACCCGGTCGAAGTGATCCTCCAAGGGTCGCTTGTTGCGACCGGTGATCATGAGGAGGTCCTGCAGCCCGGCATCGGCGGCCTCTTCGACGACGTACTGGATGGCAGGCTTGTCGACGACTGGCAACATCTCCTTTGGAGTCGCCTTGGTGGCTGGGAGGAAACGGGTACCCAGGCCGGCCACGGGGATCACGGCCTTGCGCACTGTGCGCTGCGATTCATCACTCATGTCGTTCATCTTAACCATGGAAGGTGGCCCCGATTAGGCTTATGCGTGTGGATGCAGAATCTTCAAAGGCGCAATTGCGGAAGCGCATACGTTCCGAACGTGCGGCCCGAGCAGCGGCGGAGGCCGAATCGTCGGGCGCCGAGTACGTCTCGTCGATCGCCGAATCCGCGTGGCAGGTGGTCAAGAGCCTGCGACCGGACCTCGATCTCACAGGCTGTTCGATGCTCGCCTACGCCGCCCTGGCGGGCGAGCCCGATCTTGATCCGACCATCGACCGGTTCCTCGCCCACGGCGGCACCGTCTACCTACCCGTGGTCACGAGTGTCGGTCACGCACTCATGTTCGGTGCTGTCACCGGCTCCATGTCCACCCTCGAACCTCGCGGTAAGTGGGGCATCCGTGAACCGTCCCCTTCCCTGACCGCGTCTGCTCTTCTGGCCGCCGAGGTGGCCCCCGACCTGATATTCGTCCCCGCCCTCGGGTTCGGGCCCGGTGGTGCCCGACTGGGCAACGGCGGCGGATTCTACGACCGTACGTTCGGGCCCCAGGGCGAGGTGCCGCTGGTCGGAGCAGTGGGCGAAGAGCCGCTGGCCGGCCCCCAGGGCGAGGTGCCGCTAACAGACGGCACACGCACAGATGGTGAACGCACTGAGCCTGCCTCTGTCTACGGTGTCTGCTTCTCTTCCGAACTCAACCTCCCGGGCCTCACCATTGAGCCTTGGGATCTGCAGATCTCCCAAGCCGTCACCGATCACGGCGTCCACACTCTCGACTGAACCGAGCTCCTTGGGGTCACTGGCGCGTACGCACTTGTGGATGGGACGACGGTGTTGCGGGCACCTGACCCCGTGCGTTATCAGTGTGTGAGGGCAGTGGACTATAATCTTCTCGTCGAAGAAAGGTCTCGAATGCCCGTTTACTCCTACGCCTGCAAGAGCTGTGGTCATGCTTTTGATATTCACCAGGATTTCAGCGATGACTCGCTCACGGTCTGCCCCGAATGTCAGGGACGTCTGAAGAAGGTCTTCGGCACGGTGGGCATCAGCTTCAAAGGCTCAGGCTTCTACGCCACTGACTCCCGCGCGAGCAATTCGAGCACAGTGCCCTCCTCTTCGAGCTCGTCGAATTCCGACTCGTCATCGAGTTCTTCGAAGGAATCCTCGAGTTCATCGGATTCGTCCTCAAAGACTTCCAGCTCCCCGGCCAAGAGTGCCGCGGCAAGCAGCAGCGCCTCTTCCGACTGACTTCACCGCACTTCCCTGTGAACTCTGCGTTCACTCGTGTGCGATTCCCCTGTGGACACACACCGGCTATCCACATGCCAAATCCGTGCCCTTGGCCTAGGACTGTGAGCACAGCAAAGCTCTGGGCATGGGAATCATTCACCGCATCAGAGCCGGCATCTCCACCTGGTCGAAGTCCTCACGGGTCAAACCACAGCGCATCATCGCCGCTGTCTGCTTCGCGTGTGCATGCGCGCTCGTGGTGTGGGTGCTCACCCCTGATCCGGGTGGGACACCCATCGTCGTCGCCAACCGGAATCTGCCGCCGGGATCGCAGCTGCGAACTCAGGACCTGACCCTTGTCGAATTTCCGGCACGACTCGTGCCAGACAAGGCCTTCACCTCGGTCTCGGATGCCGATCACAAGCGCACGTCAGCAGGTTTGTCCAAAGGTTCGCCGCTGACACAATCGGCGGTCCTTGATCAGCAGGCTCTGCCCGACGGCAGTACGGACCTCCTCATGCCAGTGCGTCTGGCCGACGATGCGTCGGCGGCACTGCTGCAGCCGGGACAGAGAATTCGCCTGTTCAGCTCCCTGCCCGATGGAGGTTCTGACATCGTCGTGAAGGAAGTGACAATAGCCCGGCTGGTCGACAAAGGCGAAGGCATTTCAGCAGAATCAGGGCAGCTTGTTTCGGTGATATTGTCCTCGGGTGATGCAGCTCGGATCGCAGAATTCGCCGGGATGCCGATCAGCTTTGCGATTCTTCCGGACTGATTCTCTGGTGGGTCCCTGATGGCCCATCAATGACTTCTCGATGACGCGGGACTGACGTCGCAATGCCGGTTAGAGCCGTATTCGCCGGGATCTTTCGCGTCAGAATAGCGTGCATGTCTTCGGCGTGTAGACGAGTTACCTGTGTGTATCATGTAACGGTAATAGAAGATTTTCACATCGCATTATTGTTTACAAATACGCCGAAAGGGTGCCTCTAATGCTTAAAGGATTCAGAGACTTCATTCTCCAGGGGAATGTCGTCGAACTCGCAACTGCGGTGATCATCGGCGGCGCCTTCACAGCAATCGTGACGGCCTTCTCCGACAAGATCATCAACCCGCTCATCGCTGCCGTCGGCGGCGCGGAAGGACCTGCTCTGTCCTTCCAGATCAAGGAGAACGTCCCCGAAACGACCATTGATCTGGGCGCCGTGATCACAGCAGCGATCAACTTCCTGATCGTCGCCGCCATCGTCTACTTCATCATCATCGTCCCAATGAACAAGCTCAACGAACTGCGCAAGCGCGGAGCACCCGAGGAAGAAGTTCCTCCGACCACCGAGGACCTCCTCGGCGACATCCGCGAAATCCTCCGGACTCAGGCGGCCACCACCGCCGGTGGCCCGGGCGAAGGCCCTGCCAGCACGGCCGGCCCGTTCGACGACACCGAGTCGACCGAGCCCCCGCGCCACTGATTCGCACAAGCGTCACGAAGGCCCGTTTCCCCAGTGGGGAAGCGGGCCTTCGTCATGGTCGGGCGCAGTAGTTCAGGTCCCTCAGCCGCTCACTTCTCGAAGTGGGCACGCCTCAAGGTGGACGCACACTGCCGCCGGATCACCAGTGCGGAGGTTTCTGCGATCTGTAGTAGTCGGCGCTGAAGCCTCCGGCCTCGGTCTCGGCTTCATTGCGCAGCGTGGCCCGGTACTTGCGCAGCACTGCCTCAAGACGGGCTTTCTTCTGCTCAGCGGTTTCGTGCTCGCCCTCGGATGGTGTCTCGAGGTCGTCGTCACTCATCTCGCAGTGAGTCATCCTCGCGCGGCTCGACATCGGCCGCACGCGGACGCTTCCTCTCCGCATCCTGGTCACGAGTCGGCGTCGTGTGCGCATCGGCGGTGGGCTCGGAAGATTCCAGCGGGCTTGCCGTCGTGTCTGCGGACGCATGCTCGGTGTCTGCGGACGCCTGGGTCCTGTCTCCGAGGGCATCCCGTTCGACGGGGCCGGGCACCTGATCGTTGCTTGCGGTCTCGATCAGACCGGCCTGACGCAGCTCATCGGCCCGGATCTTTCCCGTGTCGAAGGTGGGCACGACCTCGTCCTCCATGGGACTGTGCTGCTGAGATTCGGGCACCAACACCTCGGCGCCGGTGACTCGCTTGGCCTGTGTATGCCGTTGACGGTAACGGTCAACGGCAGCCTGGAGCTGGGAGTCACCGCGGGTGGAGCTGCCCTTCTGCGCCAGTGCCGTGCGGAGCAGATCCTTGATCTCCCCGTCACCGCGGACGACGGAATCGGACTGAACCCAGTCGATCATTGCGTCAAGGCCGGAGTCCGAATACTTGTGCATGGGCAGGCCCGGCACCAGTTTGGGTCGGCTGCCGGTACGGCCGACGACCACGGAGGCCGCACGTGCCGCGTTGAGGACGGCCTGCGGGCTCATCTTCTCCACCGTGGACTTCCACGCACCGAAGATCTTCTCAGTCTCCGTCTGCGGATCGACGAAGGCATCGGTGGACCACACGCGCATGAACTTCCACCCGCGACGGGCCAGCTGCTCGGGCACGACGCGATCGCGCTGGCGCAGGCTTCGGACCGAAGCGTATTCGGGCCCGTCTCCGGCGACGGCGATGATCATGCCGTGTTCGTCCTCGGTCGAGTTCGCCACGGCCAGATCGATGCCGTTGTAATGTTCGTGAGCGACCACGCCGAGCTGCAGCAGACGGTCGGCGATGTCGTTGAAGAGAGGGTCGTAGATCTCACCGTGTGGCCCCGGCTGCCTCATGCCTCCGGCGGCGACCTCGTCGAGGATCCGTGGGAGCAGGACCGCTCCCCCGGTGAGCCGGTGCGTCTCGAAGTCATCGGATTCGATGCTCGAGACCACGGTGAGACGTTTGCGTGCCCGGGTCATCGTCGCTGCGAGGATCCGTTCGCCGTCGGGACCCGAGAGTGCCCCGAAGTCATGGATGACTCGGCCGTGGACGGTCCGTCCGTAGCCGAAGGTGAAGATCACGGCGTCGCGGGACATGCCCTGGACTCGCTCGGCATCGGTGACGACGAAGGGTTCTTTGCTCGAATCGTTGAAGAATGCCGCCACGTAGGGCAGGTCCTTCATGGCCCGGGAGATCGCGGTGGCCACGCGCTGGGCGTGATGTGCGGTGAGCGCGACGACGGCCAAGGACTCGCGGGATCGGTTGCGTGCGTGTCTGAGCACGAGCTCGACGACCCGTTTGACCTCGGCATCGGGGCTCTCGACACGGCCGGTGCCGATATCGGTTGGGCCTCTGCCGTCGGCGACATAGGAGAATTCGAGCCCGGTGCCCTCGCCTGTGTGGGCGGTCGGCATCGTCGTGATCGTCGAATCGTAGAAGTGCCGGTTCGCCAGATCGATGAGTCCGACCGGTGACTGCCGGTAGGAGTTCGACAGTTCCATACGAGGCAGGAACTCGCCGAGGCGCTCCTGGACTGAGCTCGGATGATTCCCATCGTCCATGCCCCAGCGATCGACCGCGATTGAGAACGGACGCGGTCCGAGCAGGCGGGAGTCGCCCAGGGATATGACCTGTCGGGCGCGGGTGATGGCCGGGACCACGTCGGGGACCGACAGACGTCCGGCATCGGCGATGACCACGGCATCGAAGAGCGGCAGTGCGGAGAAGAGCTCAGGCACGGTGTAGGGGCTGGCCATCCAGACCGGTGCCAGAGTGGTGAGCAGTTCTGGGGCCCGCGTCGACATGGTCTGCACCGAGGTGTGCGGGGACAGCAGCTCCTGCTTGATGACACCAGCGGAGATCGGGTCGTTGTCGATTCCCCGCTTCCATGCCTGTGCATGGTTGTAACGCAGGCGACCAGCGCCCGCTGCGACGAAGGCACGGTCGTTCTCACGGAAGCCTTCGGCCACCTGATGCAGTTCGGCACCGTCGTGGCGGCCCACCTGTGGATCTTCACTGGCCATCCGCTGCAGAACCGATGCCCAGTAGGCTAGGTCGAACTCAGGTCCGACCAAGGTGGTGTCGACCTTGCGACGACGCAGATCCGTGAGCAGATCAGACAGTCCCTCGTCGGTCAGCTCACGCTGGAGTCGGGACCGCTCCGGCAGTTCGGCCAGATTCTCCGAGTCACGACCCATGGCTTCGGTGCGTGCCTGCAGCTCCTCGATGAGCATGAGGCCCAGGTCGCCGCCGTCGGGGGTGGTCTCCAAAATCGGTGCGATCTTGGCAACGTCGGCCTCAACGGTCTGCAGGATCGCATCGGCCTCGAGGACGCCGCGCGGGATCTGCGGACGACCGTCGTGGCCAGCCAGATCCTCAAGCACGATGCGCTGGGAACGGACGTCGATCAGCGCCGCGTGCAGGTCGGAGACGTCAGCGCCTGGACGGAGGAACTCGTTCGCGGCCTTCTTCTGACGCTTGCGCTGGAGCATGCCCATCTCCACGCCGGCCTCGGCGCGGTATTCTGAGCTGCCTGTTGCTGCGATGAGATCATCGAGGCGGTGGTCGTAGATGTCGGGGGCGAAGTTATCGAGGGTCGTGCGCACCCGCAGAAGCACCTTGATGGCGCGTGACCAGTCATTGAGGTTGCGGCGCGGGTTCAGTTTGGCCTTGGACAGGACCGGTTCGACAGACTTGACCAGGTCGGGAATGGTCCGACCGAGACGTTCGGCAACAGTGCGCGCAGCTTCGGCCTCTTCGACAGATTTGAGGTCGGCACCGAACCAGACGGTGTCCTCGACGTCGAGGGTGAAGGCACCCAGTGACGCCAGTTCGCTGAGCTTTCCGCGCAGCGCATCGCGACGGTCATCGCTGGCGCCGAGAAGGTCCTCACCGAACCGGACAGGAGTCTGAGGAGAATCCTCGCCGGAGGTCAGTTCCGCCAGATGCTGCATCGTCTCGTAGACCGACACGTCCCAGGGCTCACGACGACGATGCAGTGAGGACACGTGCTCGTTGAGCGTCTCGCGCTGTTCGTTGAGTTCGTTGAGCAGACCGGACAGGTCCGGGCGCTCGGCTCTCTCGGCCGAACCGATGAGGCCGACGAGCTGCTTCCTGATCGCACCGGTGCCCTGACGGGTGTCGACGGCGAATTCAGAGAGCCCGACCTCACCGAGGCGGGAGGAGAAGTCGTCGAGAGCATCGGCGGTCTGCGCCAGGAAGAGCACGCTCTTGCCGGTGTGGGCCAGGGTTGTGGCGACCGCGACGGCGACCTGTGTGGCACCGGTCCCGGGAGGGGTGTCAACGACGACGGACTGTCCGGAGACTGCGGCGTCGACGACGGCCTGCTGATCACCGTCGACGTCGATGACGAGGAACTCTTCCTGAGGTTTGCGATCAGGAAGTGGTGTGACGGGCTCCTTGAGTGCAGCCGGAACGACCTCGTCCTCGTCGGAGTCAGGTGTCTCTGTACCTGCGGCTGCGTCCTTGTCCAGGCCGGATGCAGTGGCAGCGACCGGCGGCTTGGTGCCTGATTTCTCGGCATCTGCAGTGTCGGCATCGACGGTCGGTTCGGACTTCGCAGTTCCGGTTTTGGCGACATCCTCACGTCCGGAAGCTGTAGGCCCGTGAGCGGTCGCGGAGGCAGCTTCTTTGCCCTGTGCTGCGGCAGACTCAGGTTTCTTGGCCGTGCCTTTGTTCTCGGCCGTGCTCTTGCTTGTGCCCAGGTCTGAGGGGGTGCCGGAATCGCTCTCAGCAGCCTTCGCCGAAGCCTGTTCGTTCGCAGTCTTCTCAGCAGTTGAGCTGGTGGAGGCCGACGGTGTTTTGTCGGATTCGCTGCGGCTCGCCTCGGAGCCGACGGCAGTCGACGTGTCATCGGCGATTGCCACAGTGTCGTCAGCAGGTGTGGCGCCAGCAGACGTGGTGTCGGCAGGTGTGGCGCTGGCAGATTTAGTGTCGCCCGAGGCAACGTCGTCAGCGGAGGTGGTGTCTTCCGGCTTAGCGTCGCCCGACTTGGTATCGACTGGCTGAGTGACGCCAGGCTTGGCGTCCTTCGGTGCCGCAGCCGCAGATGCGGAGGAGCCTGAAGTCTCACCCGCAGTCGCGGTTCCGGTTCGATCCGCTGCAGCCCCTGGCAGGGAGCCGTCCGTGATCGGAACCGTGGGTTGTGAGAACTCATCGTCGTCGGCAGTCGCCGGATCATGCTCAGATGAAGCCTGAGTGTTTCGACTACCCTGCTCGTCGGAGACGGCAGCGTCGCTCTGACGGGTGCCATGCTGGCGTGGGGTCGGTGAGTAGGACGGGCCGCCCAGTGCGCCGCGCACCTCTTCGTCCCCGGCGAGGGCGCGGAGGATCGGGTGCTGAGTGGGCAGATAGTCGGTGGTGAATGGGCTCGCAATGTTGGCGAACGTCGACACCACGAAGCGGTGGTTGATGCGCAGACCGGGCACGGACTGCGCAAGGTCACGGAGGCGATCAAGCGCAGGACCCGGATCGAAGCCGTGTGGTCCGCCCGTGGCATCGACCCATTCGTCAACGGGTACCTCGAGGTCGTAGACCTCAGACAGGTGCTGGACCAAGGCGGGGTTGATCATGATCCCGTCGCCGAGCACGATTTCGAAGTCCTCGACGCGGGAACCGCGGGGAACGAGCGTGACATGACGCATCACGATCGGTGCGTTGAACTTGTACGTGGAGTCCTTCTCCGTCCACGAGGCGAAGCCGATCGCCAGGTGTGCGGCCTGAATTCCGCGTTCGTTATCGAGCTGCTCGGCCTTCGATCGGATCGATTTCGCACGGCGGCGTGCGTCGGCGAGGACTTCGTGGTCACGAACCAGGCTGGAGAGTCGCGTGGCGCGACCGGCCAGGAGCTGGCTAGCCCAGAGGGATGTGCTCCGGAGAGATCGATGCTGCCATCACGCGAGTCCCGGAAATGGAGCATGGTGTCGCGACCGCCCAGATGGGCAGCCTGCTGTTTCCACTCGGCGTAGACATCGTCGAGTTCTGGGAACTGATCGTCAACAACGGAATCTGGCACACTTCGACCCTAACGAGAAACTACACATAATAGGTGCTGGCACACCGTGAAACATCCAGGTTTCTTCTACGCTACACTTGGTGGTCGTGGTTGAAGAAGGCCACATCGCCCCCGTAGCTCAGGGGATAGAGCACCGCTCTCCTAAAGCGGGTGCCGGCAGTTCGAATCTGCCCGGGGGCGCCATCACCACTGCGGATCAGGCCGATTCTCGGCCGCATACCCGCCTTCGATCGCCGCACATTGCGCACCTGCACTCAGGCCCATCGCATGGCATGGTCAATCTGCTTCATCGCATCGCATTCCCGGACCCGCCGCGGCAATCACCCTCACTCATCTGCGCCTGGTAATCGACGATACAGCGATGCCCGCGTGCGCCGTCGCATGTCCGAGTACACCCCTGAACTGCAACGACAATGGCCACCGGCACCCGAATGCCGAGAACATCGTCAACTCAACAAGACAATAATCCTTGCTGCGTCTATGCTATCCAGGTGGGAGCGAGCGACGGCAAACCGCCTTGTGCCAAACCACGCGGAGTCGAAGGCCGATACCACGTGGCGCACCCCAGGAAGGACCAGAACATGCGGCAACTCCGCAGACGACTCCCCGTAGTCGGCACAACGATTGCACTGATCGCCGGGAGCACTCTCCTTTCGTCTCCGGCAATGGCTGCGCCCGAACTCGGCCCCCAGCTCAGCGCATACGAGGGCGAACCAGACTTCACCGGCGTCACCACAAACCCTGAGACTGACAACCAGGGCGGCGTCGACAATGCCACCATGTACGGTGCCTACATTCCATCGTCGGGTGTCCTCTCCGGCAACCGTGTCTGGTGCATCGACCGGGGCCTGAACCAGCCCATGGGCAACGGCTACGACGAAAGTGGAAGATCATCGGTCGAAGCCCCCGAGCTGGCCTATATCCTCGCGAAGTGGGACGAGCCCCGCGACGACCAGGCCGATCAGATGGCTCATGACATGGCAATCGGCGAGCACGTACACAGCTCTGATGAAATAGACCACCGCGATATTCTCGAGGACCGCAGTCTGCAAGAGGTCACCGATGGCATCGGGTGGAACGAGGACTCTCAGAATCTCAAGGACATCGGCGCGGACGCGTTCTACGATGACGTACTTCCCGACGCATACGACCTCTCGGCACTCATGGGCGACGAAGCCGCGAAGTATGCCGGAGACGGCACCTATAAGGCCGACGTCACCATTGACGAGGACTCATCGGCTGCGGTTGTCTCGCTGGTCAACTCCGAGGGCGTCAGCGTTCCCGGATTCCACGGTGAGCTCACTGTCGACGGCGCCAAGCCTGAGACGACGGAAATCACATCCGACACATCGTCGGTCGAGGTGCCCCTCGATTTCACCGACGACGTTCCCGATGTCTCTGTATCAGTGACCTTCTCGGGAATGCCGACTGGTTCTGTCACCCAGTGGAACCCCAAGGACTTCGACGCTGATGGATATGATCGCGCGAGCCTGCAAGCTGTCGTTGAGGGGCAGGAGACAACGGTCCAGGCATCGGATTCCTACCAGGGCCTCTACACCCCGAAGGTATCTTCGCAGGTCTCGGTCGAAGAGATCACTGAGCTCCCGGCCAAGGTCACTGACAAGGTTCGCTTGGAGCACTGTGCACCGGGTGAAACCATCGAAGATGCCAAGGTCGAGGTGTATGCCGAAGACGGAACCATCTCTCAGTCCAAGACTCCTCCCGAGGATGCGGAGCTGATTGAAACCTTCACTCCCGATGTCACCTGCGAGGAAGACGGCACCGTCGACTTCAAGACCGACGAGCTCACACTCGATGCCGACTTCGTGAAGCCCGGCGAGGAGAAGTCTGTGACATTCGTGGCCTCGGCTCCTGCCTCCGAATCGAACGAAGCCTTCTCTCATGATTACGGTGTGCCCTCGGAGACCGTGGAAATCGCCATTCCCGAGGCCGATAAGCCAGACGACAACCCGGTAGTGAAAACCGGTGCGTACGTTGACTCGGCCGACGCCGGACCCAATTGGAACCTCCTCGGCGGCATCGGACTTCTGACCGTGGCCGGAGGACTCATCATCGGTGCACTTCGGCGTCGCATGACGGGCAACTGACGATTCAGTCATGACTCGGTGGCGGCCACTGCTTCGGTGGCCGCCACCGACATATGAAAGGAACCCATGACGGCACGAATATTTCGTGACTGGTGGTCCGTCCCCGCCGCAGTTGTCATCATTGCGCTCATCTGCTCAGGTGCATGGATGCTCACCCATGGCCTCACCGACGAACAGAGCACCGCCGGGAGTCAGGCCGATGTTCAGCTTGAAGAGCCCCCAAGCGAAACCGACGTCGAGGCGATGCAGATCGAAGCCCTCGACGGAGAATTCCAGATCCCTTCTGTCGGACTTGATACCGGGCTGGAGACAATGTCCGAGGTCAACGGTGCGATCAATCCCCCCGGGCTGCGCAATGGCTACGTTGTGCGTAATCACGGCACTCCCGACCACCCCGAACGCGGCACGACCTATGTCGCCATCCACTCCGTACAAGGAGCCGAGTTGCCCGGAAACACACTCATCGATGTCGATGCAGGAGAGCCGACTGTCGAAAAGGGTGAGTCGATCACTCTCCAGGACCGCGACTACACGGTGACCGACTCCTACACCGTTCCCAAGACGGACATCTCCGGTGATGATCGTGTGTGGGCCGATGAACCCGGCCGCCTCGTCATTCTCACGTGCCTGCAGCGCAGCTCCGGTCGATCAGCCGACAACGTCGTCATCGAGGCGATCGCTGACCGGCGATGACCAACCGAGCCGAAAGGCGAGGCAGCGGTCCCAGTATCACAGCCCCGGCTCGGGAACCTCGCCATCGTGTCGACGCTTGTTATGGTCGCGGGTGACGCGGACGACCATCGTCGGGCACTGCGAATACGGCAGAACCGACTGCGAGGTCGAACCTAGGAGCAGTCCCGCAAAGCCGCCACGTCCGCGAGAACCGATGACAAGCACCTCGGCGGTGTCTGAGGCCCGGACGAGCACCTCGGCGGGCTGACCGTCGAAGAGGGTCCAGGTGACGTCGAGGTCTGCGAACTCCTCCTGCAGGCGCTGCTTGGCTACGACGAGCTTGTCGGCTCCTTCATTGACCAGTCGCTCGAGGTCCGCTGTGCTGGGCAGCCATTCCGGGCCGATCACTGTCGTGGTGATGACAGCGACGATGTGCAGCGGCGATCCACGGCGCACAGCCAGTCGAGCAGCCTTCCACAGCGCGGGAGACTCAGCCCCTAGGGAATCGACTCCGACAACGACCTTGCCATCGAAACGCAGCCCCTCGATGGCGTCGACATTGGGGTCGGGCTCTTCGACGACGATGCCGTCCTGGCGGATGGGCCGGGAGGATGTGGGGTGAGCGGTCCTCTCGGCATCTGGCTGCCACGAGGCGGGAACGACCACGGTCGCGCAGGCGGAGTGGGCTGGCAGTGCGCTGGAGACGGTGCCGAGCAGGCGTCCGGCGAATCCGCCGCGTCCGCGTGAGCCGACGACGGCCAGGCTCCCCGATTTCGATTCGTCGATGAGGACACCGGCGGCGTCGCCGATCTCAATGACGGCTTCGACGGGCACACCGGCGGCCTTCACCTCGGCGGCGGCTTCTTTGAGTGTGTTGGTGACTGCCGCACGGATTGAGGTGTCATCGATCGGGACGTAGGAGACGTCGATCGCGGCCGCAGCCACGCTGGGGATCGTGTAGGCACCGACGAGGCGGATCGGCTTGTCCAGAGATTTCGCTTCGCGGATCGCCCATGCCAGTGCATTGCGGCTGGGTGGCGAACCGTCGATGCCGACGATGACGGCGTCGGATTCCCCTGGGGGCGTGGTTTCGGCGTTCTGGGGTCGGTCCTGCTCGTTCATAGCAAGCTCCTCATCTTGAAGCGAACTTCTCTCGCTTCCACCCTAAATCAGAATCGATCGCAGGCCTGGGCCTATGTCACATCGTTATCCGAATTGCGTCTCAGTGCGGACACCACGACGACCAGCTGGAACGATGCCTGTCTCAGGCGGCTTTGGAGAGCTCCAGGAACGGTCGCCACTGCTCGACCGGCTTGTCGATCCCGCGCATCCAGAATTGACCTGTTCGCGGCTCCTGGGGGTGGAAGCTGAGCTTCCACCCGATCTCCGCCAGTGACCTGTTGCCTTTGCGGTTGTTGCATTCGCGGCAGCAGGCGACGAGGTTCTCCCAGCTGTTGACCCCACCGCGGGAGCGGGGAACGACATGGTCGACGGTCGTCGCAGGCTTCGCGCAGTAGGCACAGCGGTGATTGTCGCGCCGGAGCACTCCCCGTCGGGAGAGTGAGACTCGACGGTCATGGGGCGGCCGCACATACCGTGTGAGCAGAATGACCGATGGCTGGTCGAGGTTCAGGTGCTCGGATCTCACTGGAACATCCTCGGCGGCCAGAACCGTCGCCTTGCCCGTCAGCACCAGGACTACGGCCCTGGTGAACGGAACGATCGACAGTGGTTCGTACCCGGCATTCAGCACAAGAGTCTTCATATCCCGCCCCTCATCTTCGTGTGAGTGTGGTTCCGGTCGATCGACACGGGCCCTGGGAACGCAAAAGGCGCTGTGCCGCAGCACAACGCCTTGAAAGAAGGGACAGACACAGATATGTACTCCGCGCCAGAAACTGGAGCGGCTATTCGTACTATTCGACTGTGGCCCATCTGATTCCCCATCACTTACGCCAAACTCAATCTTATTAAGACTAACGCCGACTCTCCCCTGTGACCGAATTCATACCGCTCGCGTCACTGATTCTTTCACTGTCGTTCACTTTTCAGGGCCGTGAGGACCGGTGTCGAGGCTGGCACCACAGGTGCGTTGCGGGAAGTTGATGCAATCGGGTACGCAAAAACTCCCCGTCTGGCTCGAGGACCGTCGAGCCGGGCGGGGAGTTTCTGTGTGTGAACTGGATCAGAGAACGCGGATGAAGGTGACGTTGCCCATCCAGCTGTAGCTGCGCTTCGAGGTGCCTGAACCTGGGGAACCGGCGTCATACATCTGTCCGTCACCGGCGTAGATGCCGATGTGACCTGGGCGCCAGATGAGGTCACCGGGCTTGGCCTCCGACTGGGAGACGACCTGGCCAGCGGCCTTCTGTGCGCCCGAGCTGCGAGGCAGGTTCACGCCGACCTTGCTGTAGACCCACGAGGTGTAACCGGAGCAGTCCCAGCCGCTCTGCGAAGTTCCACCGTAAACATATGGAGTGCCGACGCCCTTGGCAGCCCAGCCCATGACCTGCTCGGCCTTGGAGCCGTCGATCGAGCCGGCATCGTCGGACCCGGAGTCCTTGCTCTCGCTCTTGTCCTTGTCACCGGAATCCGAGGAACCGGCGGTCGGAGCATCAGCGGAGTCATCGTCTGAAGTGTCTTCAGCGGTCTCAACGGGCTTTGGTTCTGGTTTTGGTGCAGCTTTGGCGGTGACGGTCTGGACGTCGGCGCTGAAGGAGGAATCCTGCTTCTTGTCCTTGTCCTGGTCTTCGTCGCCAGCAGTGACGGTCGCCGTCTGGTTCTTGTACTCAACCTGGGTGTGAGCCTCTGACTCGGCGGAGACTGCGACGTTCTCGTCGGCTCCCTGTCCTGCTGCCGGAAGGACGGCTGCGGTGAGCAGTCCACCGCTGGCAGCAACGACGGCTGCACGGCGTCCGAAGACGGCGGAGTTGGCATTCAGGATATCGGTCAGTTCGGTCAATGGTGTCTTGACCTTGGCTTCAGCGGCGCGGCGGCCATGCTGCTTAGTTGCCACGTTTCCCTCTCGTCACCTATTGGAAAGATCCCAACCGCCACTCTCGGTCCTCAGAGATTTCACATCGAGCGTGGCGTGCGGCTCTCGATGCAAAGTCGCCACTTTCGTGAACGACCTCCACAACTGTAACTAATCAGTGACCGATTGTCACGTTTCTGTCACGAACCACGAGGGAAACACCTGAGGTTTTCCATAAAGGTGCAGGTCAGAGGCGTGATTTCCCGATAAATCTTCGTAACATTTGCTCGTTATACGACACGGCCCAGGGAGCGATCTGACGCTCTCTGGGCCGTGTTCGGCGATGCTTTGTAACAAACCGGCCCGAGTCGAGACCTTTGACCGTAACCGGCAACGTTTCGTGACCGTGACCGCGCAGTCTCGTGACCGTGACACCGCAATGCCTCGGCAGCCGGGCTCACATCTCGGCCGGGCTCACTCCCTGGCCAGGTTTACTTCTTATAGGCGAATACGTGCGAGGCGGTATCCAGCGGCAGATCGAGCACGTCCTGCGCACCGGGGACCTGAACAGTGATGTACTCACCGTTGCGTGAGATCTCGACATCACTCTCGGGCAGGACGCCTGCGACCTGGAACTGCTGCAGCAGATGGATGTCGACCTGGAGTGGTTCTGCCAACCAGGCGATCCGAAGCTCCTTCGCTCCGTCGCGAGCCACTGCGGTCGCCAGATCGACGACCTCCGTGCCGTTGTTCAGCTTTCCACCGATCACGTCGAGACCGGGGATCGGATTGCCATACGGGCCCGAGGCGATCTCGGGGAGCAGGGTGACGAGCTTACGTTCGACCTGCTCGCTCATCACGTGTTCCCACCGGCATGCCTCGTCGTGGACGAGTTCCCACTCGAGTCCGACGACGTCGGCGAGGAGTCGTTCTGCCAGCCTGTGCTTGCGCATCACCTCGGTGGCGATACGACGCCCCTCTGCCGTCAGTTCCAGGTGTCGGTCATTGCTCACATGCAGCAGACCGTCGCGTTCCATGCGCGCCACAGTCTGTGAAACGGTGGGACCGGAGTGATCCAAACGTTCAGCGATGCGAGCTCGCAACGGCACGATCGACTGCTCCTCAAGCTCGATGATCGACTTGAGGTACATCTCAGTTGTATCAATGAGGTCGTTCACTTCAGACCAGCCACTCCACTCTTCGTCTTCAGGCCCATTCGACCATTTCAGGCGTTCTCAGCCTCAATCCTATCCCGCGTACACATGATCACGTGCCTTCAAGCAGAGTTGAAGTCCACCGGCTCGTCTGATCCGAGGCCTTCATTCAATGCGTTGCCGCCGGCCTCGCCTGTCGTAGTCACCCTGTCTTCCGGATAACGCTGGCGGCACGACGAATATTTCAGCAAGACCCCGGTCAAGACCCCGCTCGAGACGGAGCCCGGATCAGGGGTAGAGGCGTACCGGACTCCACTCTTCCGCCCGGGAGAGATCTGCAGGTTCGTGGCTGCCGTCGGCACGGCGGAAGACCCACCTGTCATGGAACCGGTTCTTCTGCCCCTGCCAGAACTCGATCTCGAAGACACGGACCCTGAACCCGCCCCAGTGCTCTGGTCGGGGCACGTCCTTGTCCTCATACTCCGCCAGGGCGGCATCGTATTCTGCCTGCATCTGCTCCCGACCGCTGACCGGCCGGGACTGCTTCGAGACGGAGGCTGCGATCTGTGATCCGCGGGGGCGCACGGCGAAGTAGGCGTCGGAGTCCTCGGGGGCGGCCACCTCGGCGAGGCCCCTGATCCTGACCTGCCGTTCCATATCCTGCCAGGGGAAGTTCACGGCCACCCTGGGATCGGCGCGCAGCTGCCGGCCCTTGGCAGAGTCATAGTCGGTGAAGAACATGAAACCGGTTTCGTCGATGCCCTTGAGCAGGACGATCCGCGAGGAAGGACCCCACTCGTCGAGGGTCGAGACCGTCATCGCGTTCGGTTCCCGCACGTGGCCGGCGGCCTCGTCGTACCACTGTCTGAACAGCTCCAGCGGCGAGACCTGGGGATGGTCGAAGGTCGGTGACTCGTAGGACTTCCGCGTCTGCGGCAATCGGTCGACTGGCTCACTCATGCCTTCACTCTACGGCGACCCAGTGACACAACGCTCGCGCAGATACAGACATGGCGATGCCGACTCGCCGAGGCCGACATGACTCAAGATGACGGTGCCGGCCATCGGGCACAGGTAGGTGCGTCGTAGACTGTCGTGCGTGACTGCCACGAATATAGAGATCCCAGACGAACTCCTGCCCGCCGACGGACGCTTCGGCGCCGGTCCGGCCCGCATCCGCAAAGCCCAGATCGAGGCGCTGAATTCTGCCGCCGCCGATGTGCTGGGCACCAGCCACCGCCAGGCACCCGTGAAGAACCTGGTCGGGCGCATCCGCACCGGCCTGGCCGAACTCTTCAACCTGCCCTCCGGCTACGAGGTTGTCCTGGGCAACGGCGGCTCCACCGCCTTCTGGGACGTCGCCGCCTTCGGGCTGGTGCGCGAACGCGCCGCCCACGCGACCTTCGGCGAATTCGGTCAGAAGTTCGCCAAGGCCACTGACGAGGCCCCGCATCTGCAAGATTCCCTCATCCTCAAGGCCGAGCCCGGCACCTCCGCCGTCCCCTCCCCTGCTGCCCTCGCCGAGGCGACAGGCAATTCCGATGTCACGGCCGACGTCTATGCTTGGCCGCACAACGAGACCTCGACCGGTGTGGCCACCACGATCACGCGTCCCGAGGGCATCGACGAGGATTCGCTTGTCGTCATCGACGCCACCTCGGGTGCCGGCGGTCTGCCCGTCGACATCACCGCGACCGACGTCTACTACTTCGCGCCGCAGAAGAACATGGGCTCCGACGGCGGCCTGTGGGTGGCGATCATGTCGCCGAAGGCCATCGCCCGTGCCCAGGAGATCAAGGACTCGGGGCGGTGGATTCCCGCATCGCTGGATCTCGTGACCGCGATCGAGAACTCGCGCAAGGACCAGACCTACAACACTCCTGCTGTGACGACCCTGGTGCTCCTGGCTGAGCAGATCGATTGGATCAACGGCAACGGCGGCCTCGAGTGGGCCACCGCTCGCACCCGTGAGACCTCCGGTTTCGTCTACGACTGGGCCGATGCCGCCGAGGTGGCTCATCCCTTCGTGGAGAACCCTGAGGATCGCTCGTCGGTCGTGACAACCATCGACTTCGACGATTCGGTCGATGCGGCCCTCGTCGCCTCGGTGCTGCGCAACAACGGCATCGTCGACGTCGAGCCCTATCGCAAGCTGGGCCGCAACCAGCTGCGCATCGCGACCTTCGTCTCCGTCGATCCCGAGGACGTCAAGGCGCTGTTGGCCAGCATCGACTTCGTCATCGACGCCCTGGCCTGATACCTCGGGCGGCTTAGGCGCCAGCTAGGTGAGCACCAAGTGGTTCGGCGCCAGCTGCTTCGGCGCCCAATGGTTAGGTGCCGTTCCCGGCAATAGCTTTCAGCACCCCGCACCCGCAGTGTCTCAACACCCCGTTGCAACGAGGCGTTTTAGAGCTGCGAGGGCGGGGTGCTGAACTATCTGTAGGCGAAGCAGCTCACGGGAGGACGTGCGACGACCGGTGCGTGATGCGGTGGAAAGAACCCGCACGAGGCCCCCGTCCCCCGCTCCTCAGCCGAGGAAGTGGATGAGGTTTCCGATGCCGAAGGTGATGGCTGCCAGCAGCGCAAGCAGGAATTCGAGGGCGGTGCCGATGCCGATCGCCTTGAGTGATTCCCAGCTGGAGTCCCAGGCCTCTTTCGCCTCTTTGAGCCGCAGGTATTCGGCGAGGTAGAGCCCGGCGATGAAGCCGATCGGCAGACCGACGACGGGGATCACGAAGAATCCGATGATGCCGAGGAGACCTGCCAGCAGCACGGACTTGTTGGGGACCTTCATCGCCTTGAGTTTCCTGCCCGTGAGCACCAACGAGGCGCTCATACCGGCGGCGACGAAGACAGCGACGATGGCGAAGATGATCCAGGCCATCGGCCCACCGATGACGATGGCCCACACCAGCACGGCGATCGCGATGAGGATGGAACCCGGCAGCACGGGCAAGATGATGCCGAGGCAGCCGACGAGGATCGCCAATCCGACCAGCACCGAGGTGAGAATGTCCGCGTTCACTGTGTGTCCGATCTGTTGCTCATGGGGTTTTCATATTAAGGGACCAAGTTCTGCGCAGCACTCAGGATGGCAGACGCCTGCCGACCTGCCCCTCACGAGGGTCCGGCCCGACCTTCATGAGCGTCCGGCCCGACTCTCATGGCCGTCCGTGATAGCTCACGTGGAGACGGATGCGTGATTTGGGGTCGTAGTGCAGCCGCAGGTTCTTAGCCACAATCATCCACACCAGCCCGACGGCGAAGGCGATGATCCCCGAGGCGGCCCCGACGACCATCGCCATCCGCGGTCCGTACAGGTCGGCGACCCACCCGGCCAGCGGGGCACCGATAGGGGTGCCGCCCATGACGACAGCGGCATAGATCGCCATGACCCGACCGCGGTAGTGCGGTGGGGTCGTCGTCTGCACATAGGCGTTGGCCGAGGTCATCATCGTCAGCGATGCGAAGCCGACCAGCACAAGTGAGGCTGCGAAGACGTAGTAGTTGGGGATCAGGGACGCCGTCCCGACTGCGAGACCGAAACCGCCTGCCGCACCGAAGATGAAGCGCAGCCTCGGCTTCTCCCGCTTCGCCGAGGCCAGCGCCCCGGTCACCGATCCGATCGCCATGACGGAGTTGAGCAGACCGAAGCCGGAGGCGTCCTTGCCGAACTCGATCCGGGCCATCGTGGCGGTGTAGATGTTGAAGTTGAACCCGAAGGTCGCAACGATGAACAGCACCACAAGCACGATCGTCACATCGGGACGTTGGCGCAGGTATTTGAATCCGCCCAAGATCCCACCCGTGCCACGGCGACTCGATGGGTGAAGTCGGGACTGATCCAGCCGAATGAGCACCGTCAGAGTCGCGGCGAACCCGAGCCCGCTGATGAGGAACACCGGCCCGGCACCGATGACCGCGGTGAGGACACCGGCGACGGCGGGACCGATCATGCGGGCACCGTTGAATGATGCGGAGTTCAGACTCACCGCATTGGGGAGCAGCTTCTCACCGACGAGCTCGGAGACGAATGCCTGCCGGGCTGGGTTGTCGAGAGTGGCCAGGATGCCCAGGGCCAGAGCCGTCAGGTAGACGTGCCAGAGTTCGATGGCGTCGGTGATGACGAGCACGAACAGCAACAGGCCCACGGCCCCCAACAGTGTCTGGGTGACCATGAGCAGTCTGCGCTTGGAGAACCTGTCGGCGATCGCTCCCGCGAAGGGGAACATGATGAGCTGTGGGCCCATCTGCAGCGCCATCGTGATACCCAGGGCCGAGGCATTGTTGTTCGTCAGGTAGGTGAGGACGATCCAGTCCTGGGCCGTCCTCTGCATCCACGTTCCGGTGTTCGAGATCAGGGCACCGGCGAACCAATGTCGGTAGTTCGGTTCTGCCAGTGACCGGAACGTGTGGGCCATCGAGTGTGTCAGCCCTCCTGGAACTCGAGTTCGCCGACGGAGTAGTCATCGACGACGGCCTCGGCAGGCTCTGTGCTCTGCTTGCTGACGTCGGTCTCAGAATGGGCTCCGCACCCGAAGTCGAGTGCGACGACCTTGCCGTCGGCCGGGGACCAGCCGTTGGCACAGACGCCGAACTTCTGCCGCAGCGATCCCGCCAATGGCATCAGGTAACCGCAGCTGGAGCAGTGCGCCGAGGCTTTCGCCGCGAACTCGGACTCCGCGCCGGTCTCCGACTCGGCCCACCTGGTGGCCGCCGATGAGATGCCCTCGGTTGAGAGGACCCGACGACGGCCGAGCCCGAACTCAAAATTCGGAATCTCGTCCAGATTGCCGTCAGAGGTCTCTTCGACCTGCTCGAACCCCTGCTGGAGGTTCGGATCGTCTTCAACCTTCGGCAGGGTGTCCCGAGGAGTCAGATCGTCGGGTTCGAGCCGCTGTTCCCAGGGGACCCATTCCGGTGCGACGAGTGAGTCAGGACCGGGCAGCAGTGCGGTCTCGCAGACCGTGACCTTCTTGGCCCGGGGTGCGCGTGCGAGCACTGCGATCCAGCGCCAACCACGGTAGGTCGGGTCGGTGCATGCGAAGTAATGGGTGACCAGGCGAGTGCCCTCGGCCAATGTCCCCAGGTGGTCTCCGACCACGGAGCTGCCGGCCACCTCGGTGATGGCGGAACGAGCGGTATCGATCGCGGCGGCCAGCTGGGTGTCGAGGACGATCTTCTCCGACGTCGCCCGCGGGGCCTTGGCCGGCTTCACCGGCGCAGACGCCTCAGCCTGGGCCGTCGTTTCGGCAACCGACGTCGCCTCTGTGGGCGCAGGGTCGTTCGTCGGCTCGGCACTCTGGCCGGCCATCCAATCACTGAAGAGTGATGACATCAGGACTCCAAATCGTCGGCAATTGCCCGCAGCAGCGAGGCTACCTTGTTCCCGTGGGAAGGATCGGGGTAGCGGCCGTGCTGCAGTCCGTTGTTGAGGTCATCGAGTACTTTGATGACATCTTCAACCATAACCGCCATGTCTTCGGCCGGACGTCGGCGGACCTTCGCAACCTTGGTCGGCCGACAGCAGTCTGGCCTTAAGCACCTGGGCTCCGCGGCGGGAATCGACCACATCGTAGTCGAGGCGGGTGCCCTTGGTGACCTCGGCGTCCTCGGGCAGGACCGAGGAGTGGAGGAAGGCCTGGGAGCCGTCCTCGGCGATGACGAAGCCGAAGCCCTTGTCGACGTCGAACCATTTCACGCGTCCGGTTGGCATGGTGTCCTTTCCTGTTGCTGCTCGTCGTTGGTGTTGCTCGTCGGTGTTGCTGTTCGTACTGGTCAAGCTCGTATTCGGTGATGCTCAGTGGTGCGGCGGCCTCGCTCGACCGTGTCTGTGGCTAAGTCTGCGTCTGTGGCTAAGTCTGCGTCTGTGCCGACGCCTGTATCGGCGCCTGTACCAGTGACCGCGCCAAGACCTGCATCTGACCCAGAGTCCGCGTCGCCGTCTGCGACCGCTCCTGCACTGACGCGATCCGGCATCCGATCCGGGTCAAGCTCCGGAACCTGCTCCGCGCCCGTCCTCGTGCGTGCCATCTCAGTGGTTCAACGTCACGATACTGTGCGAGATTCCGGCCGTGGCCACTCGATTCGCCCGGGACACGAACGCTGACTGCGGCCAACCTCGGCGTGGGTGCCGTCATGGTGGGAAAGTGCCCGACGCTGACTCAACGGCCACCCCGTCTCAGGCGTTCGCCTCAGCGGATGTGCGTGTGCCGTCGGCTGCGCCCGCGGCCGAGTTTCAGCTCTGGCCCACCTCGGTCTGTCTGCGTCTCAGTGCCGCTCTGACCAGGGCCACAGCGACCAAGGCGAAGGCGATCGGGAGGAGGATCATCGGCAGGTATGTCAGCAGGTGCGAGGGGGCGTAGCCCATCCAGGCCTGCCCCAGTACGCCGAGCAGCGCGACCGCTCCGACAATGGCGGCGGCAACGGCCACGACGACGATGGTCGAGTCGACACGCTTGGCTGACAATGCTCGTCCTTTCCGAGATCTGCGAACCTGTTCTGCCCACCTATTGTACCCCTCACGCTAAACTGAACAGCGATGTCAATGACCTTCAGCCAGTGGCTGTCCCACAGTGCCGATACCGACTTCGAGTCCCTCGTCCGGACCCGTCGCGATCTCCTCCAACCAGAGTCCCCGACGATTCCCTCGCTGGCCGCGGCCGCGTCCTCGCGCATCGGCGTCTCCCGGGGCATCGAAGCCCTCAGCGCCACCGAGCTCGACGTCTTCATCGACCTGGCCAAGGCCGCACGCACCACCACGGACATCAACGTGGGTGAGAATCGTCATATCGACGATGCCCTCGCCGAGGTTGTCCTCCCCCGACTGCGCGACCTGGGCCTGGCCTGGCCCTCGGCCGCCCCCAGCGAGACGGCATCGTCGCCGAAGTCCACCTGGCGGATCCAGTCCGAGGCCATCACACTCCTGCCCACCTCGGCGGCCGAATCCGCTCGGGCACTTCCGTGGCAGGCGGGATCGGCCGAGCTCGATTCGAGCACCGAGACCATCCCCACGTCGCTCATCCACAACAGCGAACGAGCCGCCGTGGCAGAGGTCATCTCCTCCCTGCGCGGGCTCGTCGATGAGTTGGCCAGCTCCCCCATCTCCCGTCTGACCAGCGGCGGAATCTCCAAACGCGATGTCACGCGGATCGGGAAGACCATCGATCTGGGACTCGAACAGACGATCACCCTGCTGCTCGCGGCGAAATCGCTCAACCTCATCGGCGTCCTCGATGACCCGCTGGATCCGCAGTGGACGGCCAGCGATGACGCCGCCGATGTCCTCGAAGGAGACAGGGCGCAGCTGTGGGCAGCACTGGTGTCCTCCTGGCTGCGTGAACCTCTCGATGTCACCCAACTGGCGGCAGGGGCCAGCGCCAACGAACGCCTCACCGTCCTCGCCTCGCCGAAGAAGTCCCTGTTCAAGGGGTTCAGCCAGTCGCAGCCGACGATGCCGCTGCTGCGCTTCACCATCCTGGAGATACTCCACGACATCGGGCAGGGATCCTCGCGCTCGGCGCAGTGGATCCACGCGCAGGTCCTGGCCAGGCGACCGCTCATTCCCGCCCATGACTTCGCAATGACGGAGGCGATCCTGCACACCGCCGGCGCCTTCGGTCTGGCGACGACGCCGCTGCAGAACTCTGAGCATTTCGGCCCCAGCAGGTTCGGCGTCCTCCTCGCCGCAGGCCTGGCTTCGGCGATGCGTGCCCAGGCTGCGCAGGATCCTTCGATCGCCCCTGTGAACTTCAGCCTCGAGAGTCTCGAGGTGCCCGGCGATGTCGTCGACGAGGTTCGGGGCGGGCTCGTCGACGAGGTCGACACCGTCCTCATCCAGTCCGATCTCACCGCCGTGGCGACCGGGCCCATCGAACCCAGGGTCCACCATATTCTGCGTAAGTTCGCCGTCGTCGAGGCACGTGGGCAGGGCACCGTGTACCGCATCGACGCCGACACGATCGAGGCGAGCATGCAGACCGGCATCAATGCCGAGGATGCCCTGGCCCAACTCGCAGAGATCAGCGCCGAGGCTCTGCCCTCGACCCTGAACTTCCTCGTCGAGAACACGGCGTCGAAGCTGCGCCGGGTCCAGGTCGCAGGTGCCCGCGCCGTCCTCGTCGTCGATGACCCCGTCGACCTCGACGTCATCCTCTCCGACCAGGCCATGCTGCCGGCCGGTCTGGAACGATTGGCCCCGACCGTGGCGATCGGGCAGCTGGGCCCCGAACGCACCATGCATCTCTTAGAGTCCGCCGAGCACCACGCCATGCTGCACTCGCCCTCGGGTCCGGTGCGCAAACGCAGGGTCATCACGCAGGCCGAGCCGGAGGTGCATCTGCGCAAGCGTGCCCGGGTCACAGATAACCACCTCGACGACTACATCCGCATCCTCCGCTCCCCCGGGGCCCGCGCGGCCCCGGTGAGAAGCACCGACGAACCCCTGGGACACATGGATCGTCTCCGGGAAGCCGCCAGTGCGGGCCAGCAGGTCACGATCACGCTCGCCGACTCCCACGGGAAGGAACGCGTCATCGAGATGCTCCCTGCCACCGTCAACGGCGGCCGCGTGCGGGGCACGGTCAAGACCACCGGCGCCGAGGCGTCCCTGTCGATCGCGCGCATCGTCAGTGTCGATGTGGCCGGTGCTCAATCCGATGGTGCGGAGGAACAATCCTGAGGACACATGCGTTGTGCCCTCGGAAGTCACCTCGGCGTGGGAAGAAGCAGGAACACATATGAACGGTCCGTTGATCGTGCAGTCCGACCGGACTGTGCTGTTGGAGTCGGGGCATCCCCTGGCCGTCGAGGCGGCTGTGGCGATCGCACCCTTCGCGCAGCTGTCGCGGACCCCGGAATACATCCACACGTACACGATCACCCCGCTGGGGCTGTGGAACGCCCGGGCCAGCGGCCATGACGCGGAGTCCGTCGTCGACGTCCTCCTCGAGTTCGCGAAGTACCCGGTGCCTCATGAGCTGCTCGTCGACATCGTCGACATCATGGACCGCTTCGGCGTGCTCACCCTCGTCGACAATCCGATCCACGGACTGACCCTGACCTCGGCAGACACGGATCTGCTCGCCTCGCTCATCACCCAGCCGGACCTGGTGGGCAAGTTCGGCAAAACCCTCGACGCCGAATCCGTCCTCGTCCACCCGTCGGAGCGCGGAGAGCTCAAACATGCGCTGCTGCAGCTGGGCCATCCGGTCTCCGACCATGCCGGCTACGTCGACGGTGAGGCCCACGAGATCGCTTTGTCCGATGACGCCCATGGCGGGCAGTGGCACCTGCGTGACTATCAGAAGGAAGCGATCGACCATTCCCTCAGCGGCGAGTCCGGCGTCGTCGTTCTGCCCTGCGGTGCTGGCAAGACCATCGTCGGAGTGGCCACGATGTCGCGGGTGCAGACGACGACGCTGATCCTCGTGACGAACTCCGTGGCCGCTCGGCAGTGGAAGGACGAAATCCTCGCGCGCACCTCGCTGACCGAGGACGAGGTCGGTGAGTACTCGGGGTCGACGAAGGAGATCCGGCCGATCACCATCGCTACCTATCAGGTGCTGACCACGCGCCGCAAAGGCTCCTACCTGCATCTCGAGCTCCTTGATGCCAAGGATTGGGGTCTGGTCATCTATGACGAGGTCCACCTGCTGCCGGCACCGATCTTCCGTCTGACCGCGAGCCTGCAGGCCAGGCGGCGGCTCGGGCTTACGGCCACCCTGGTCCGTGAGGACGGACGTGAGGACGAGGTGTTCTCCCTCATCGGGCCCAAGCAGTACGAGGTGCCGTGGAAGGAACTCGAGCGCATGGGCTACATCGCCACCGCCTCCTGCCACGAAGTCCGGGTCCGCCTCGACGGAGGAACCCGCACCGCCTATGCCCGTGCCGATGGTGAGGATCGGTACCGGCTGGCTGCGACGTCGGATGCGAAGCTGCCGATCGTGCGTGAGCTCGTCGCCGACCACCCGAAGGCGCAGATCCTCGTCATCGGCCAGTACCTCGATCAGCTCGAAGAGGTCGGGCGCGAACTCGACGCTCCTGTGCTGACCGGTCAGACGCCGGAATCGCAGCGCCAGGAGCTCTTCCGCGACTTCCGGTCCGGCGCGATCCCGGTTCTCGTGGTGTCGAAGGTCGCGAACTTCTCCGTCGACCTGCCGGCGGCCTCCGTGGCGATCCAGGTCTCAGGTGCCTTCGGCTCCCGGCAGGAGGAGGCCCAGCGCCTGGGTCGGATTCTGCGGCCGAAGGAAGACTCCGGATCCGCGACGTTTTACACCGTCGTCGCCGCCGACACCGTCGACGAGCACTTCGCCGCCCAGCGTCGTCGCTTCCTCACCGAGCAGGGCTACAGCTACGACATCGAGGTCCGCTGAGTCAGCCTGCGCCACGTGGCTCAGCACCTGAGCGCCAGGTTGCTGCGGCTCAGACCGAGGCGAGCTCCTCGGACGTGACGACGACCTCGCGGGAAGCGACCCGGCGGGCCAGACGCGCCTCGCCCCATTTGATGAACCCGACGCCGGCGACGATGAAGACACCGCCGAAGAGCTGGATGGGTGCGGGCATCTCGAACAGGATCAGCCAGGCGACGATGACGGAGAAGGGCACCTCGATGAGGTTGACGAAGGAGCCGACCGTGGCACCGATGTAGCGCAGGCCGAGGATGCCGGTGATGTAGGCGCCGACGGTGAAGACGACGATCATCGCCATAGGCAGGATCCACGAAACTTTGTAGCCGCCGAAATCGACATCGGCAGCGACCGCACCGGCCGGCATGACTCCCGTGAAGACGATGAGCGACATCGCCAGGGCCCCGACGCCCATGCCCAACCCGGTCAGTGCAACCGGTGGGACGTTGATGGAGTCCTTCGCCGAGACGAGGAAGTAGCTGGCCAGGCAGACCGCAGCTGCAAGAGCCATGACGACACCGAAGATGCTGATATCGGAGTTACGGAGATTGAGGATGAGGACGAGCCCGATCATCGAGACCACCACACCGATGAAGGTCACCGTCGCCGGACGAGTCCGCGTCCGCGCCCAGATCCAGAAGACGATGAGCATCGGTGCGGTCATCTCGAGCAGCAGCGCCACCGCCACGGTGAGATGCTCGACGGCGACGAAGTAGAAGCCCTGGACACCGGCCATCGACACGAGGCCGTAGGTGAGCACAGTCTTCCAATGCCTGCGCACCTCGTCCCAGCGTCCGCGCAGGGCAATGATGCTGGGCACGAGCAGCAGAACGGCCGATCCGGCCAGTCGGATGAGCACGACCGAGCCCGGGGTCCACCCGATCTCATACATCGTCTTCGCGATCGGTCCCGAGACCGCGAAGAAGAATGCCGAGGCAAGCGTGAGGAGAAACCCCATGACGACGGTACGACTCATTCTTGACCTCCTGAAGTGCATGACTGCTGAAACGATGATGGACGCGCTGGTGGAAATGTGATCCGAGTGCGGTGGGAGTGGGGCACATGCCGGCACCCTCGCCGAGGTGGGGCCCAGTCCCGGAGGACTCTGACGTTGGTCTGCCGCCTGAATCCAGTATTGAACACGCCCGTGAAATGAGTCAAGTGCATTTTGGTCCTTACATCGCTGTGGCAGAATGTGCCCACCATGCCTTTTGCCTATGACATTCGCTCGAATCTCACGATGCTCGTCGACCTCCTCAATACCTCCGGAGCACTCGCCGAGGACGGAGACGAGCTGACGACAACCGCCGGACTCCGCGGATTCGCGGCCCGGCACGACTTCTCGGGCCCCATTCGGGCCACGAAATCCGATGTCGATGAGACGCGTCGCCTGCGGGAAAGATTCGCTCTTGCGCTCGACGCGAGCCTCGACGCTGTGACACCTGCCGAGGTCGCGGCGGGCGAAGAGAGCGTCGTCAATGAGGTCAATCTCACACTCCGCGAGGCCAATGCACTGCCCCTGCTCGTCAAGCACGGGGAATGGGACTGGCACCTGCACGGGGTGGGCGAGTCGGCGAGCCTGGCCGATCGCGTCGCCGCCGACGTCGCACTCGTCCTCATCGACCTCATCCGCAGCGGAGACCTCGACCGTCTCGGCCGCTGCGCCGCCGAGGACTGCGACGCCTACCTGGCCGACTTCAGCCGCAACCGCTCGAAGCGCTTCTGCGATACCGGCAACTGCGCGAACCGCACGCACGTGGCCGCATTCCGCGCCCGGCAGGCAGACTCCTGA
The DNA here is from genome assembly GCF_028201555.1 of Brevibacterium sp. BDJS002. Taxonomy (NCBI): domain Bacteria; kingdom Bacillati; phylum Actinomycetota; class Actinomycetes; order Micrococcales; family Brevibacteriaceae; genus Brevibacterium; species Brevibacterium sp. BDJS002. Next base: position 3,468,229 of record NZ_CP116392.1, read on the forward strand.
GAGATCAGCCCCCTGGAACAACGACCGGAGTCCTAATACGACAGCCGGAGCCCCGCCTCGGCGATGGCCAGCGAGCACGCATCGACATTTCTGTGCAATAGACGTGCGCGAGCACATATAACCCTCAATTTGTGGTGGCGTTCCTGTGAACGCATGCGGCACTTCGGTCCCCACGGGACTTTTCTGAGAGTTTTCAGTGACTCACGTCACATTCGCATTCAGGGAACTGTCAAGCCACTCTCAGAATTGAGCTTCAGACTGGATGCATGACTACAGCAAACGATACCGACATCGAAGCCACACTCCTCGTTGTCGACGATGAGCCCAATATCCGCGAACTCCTCTCGACCAGCCTGCGCTTCGCAGGATTCGACGTCGTCTCGGCTGCCAACGGCGCCGAAGCTCTTCGTCTGGCCGAGCAGACCAACCCCGATCTCCTCGTCCTCGACGTGATGCTGCCGGACATGGACGGCTTCACCGTCACGCGTCGCCTCCGCCAGATCGGCATGAACGCTCCGGTCGTGTTCCTCACCGCCCGTGATGACACCTCGGACAAGATCACCGGCCTGACCGTCGGCGGCGATGACTACGTCACGAAGCCCTTCAGCCTCGAAGAGGTCGTCGCCCGCATCCGTGCCGTGCTGCGTCGGACCCGCAGCCTCGAGGACGAAGAGAACGCCGTCATCATGGCCGGCGATCTCGAACTCGATGACGACACCCACGAGGTGCGTCGCTCGGGAATCCTCATCGATCTCTCCCCCACCGAGTTCAAACTGCTGCGTTACCTCATGCTCAACACCAACCGTGTGCTCTCGAAGTCCCAGATCCTCGACCATGTCTGGGAATACGACTTCGGCGGCGACACCGGAATCGTCGAGTCCTACATCTCCTACCTGCGTCGCAAGATCGATGTCACACCGGAGACTGACGCCGCCGGACACCCTGTCGAGATGGAATGGACGCCGATGATCCAGACCAAGCGCGGTGTGGGTTATATGCTGCGCACACCGGAATCCAAGTAGTCGGACAAGCTCAGGCGCTAGATTACTTACGTGGCAAAAGAATCCCGTCCCACCCGACCCGGCTTCTGGGAAGAATGGTCGCTGACCACCAAGCTGCTGGCCATCATGATGCTGCTCATGCTGCTCGTTCTCTCCGGAACGAGCGCCTGGGTACTCGAGAACCTTCGAGACAGTCTCGTCGAACGCACGGATGAGAGACTCATCAATGCTTCGGAGACGCTTGCCAAGCAGGCCTACCAGGATGTGTTCCAGCCTGCCCAGCTGCAGTCGTCTTCGTCGTCGGACAAGAACGAGTCAGCGGACTCGGACGGCAGCGACGGGTCGGATTCCTCCACCGACACCATCGATTCGAGTTCCTGGGACGAGCTCAAGACTCTGATGCCTGGTGGCTTCTACGTCCAGTTCTATGACACGGACGGCAAGCCGCTCAGCGATCCTGTGGCTCCGGAGCCTGGTAACAGCCCGGTTCTGCCGAAGATCAACGAGTCGAAGGTCTATGCGCAGGGCGGAGAGCCATTCACCGTCCCCGGGACCACCTCGCAGTGGCGCGCTCGGGCGATGAAAGTTCAGAACACGGACGTGCTCGTTTCGATCGCTGTGCCCTTCGACCGCGAGATCGACAACATCAATGAGCGTGCTCGCAATACGATGATCGGCATCGGACTGCTGGCGCTGGCCATGGTGGCAGGAGTCGGATACTGGGCGATCAACAACACCTTCCGGCCGCTGCGCGACATCGAGACGACCGCCTCACGGATCGCCGCCGGTGACCTGAGTCAGAGGGTGCCGACATTCCCCCGCAACACCGAACTCGGTCGTCTGTCGGGCGCACTGAACACGATGTTGGGGCGAATCGAGGACTCCTTCGACGGACAGACGCGGTCGGAGAAGCGCATCCGCCAGTTCGTCTCCGATGCCTCGCACGAACTGCGCACACCACTGGTCACGATCCGCGGCTATGCCGAGCTCTACCGGCAGGGCGCGATCACGAAATCCGATGACATCGGAAATGCCATGGAGCGGATGGAGTCTGAGGCCAAACGTATGGGCGTCCTGGTCGACGACCTCGTAGTGCTGGCCCGTCTCGATGAGCAGCGACCCGCTGAGATCGGTCCAGTCGACCTCCACCGGATCGCCCGCGACGCCGCCGCCGACGCAGCCGCTCAGGCCCCCGACCGTGACATCAGCTTCATCGGACTCGATGGGGAAGACGCCCAGCCGGTGCCGATGATCAGGGGCTCGGAATCGAAGATCCGCCAGGTCGTCGTCAACCTCGCCGGCAACGCTGTCCGCCACACCCCCGAGCACACCGCCATCGAGTTCGCCGTCGGCGTCGTCGGCGGCCGCGCCGAGGCGAGCGCGGAGTCAGCAGAGGCGTCGAACGGTCAGGACACCGAGTCCAAGACCGGTGCCAACAAGACCGGGGCGAACAAGGCTGCGGCCAAGGACAAGTCCCGCGAGCGCGGATTCGTCACCGGCGGCGTACGCATCTTCCGCCGAGGCGACTCGAACGGCAACGATCAGAACGACGCCCAGGCGCCTGCAGGAATCGTGCCGGATATGACAGCGGCCGGGTCGATCACGGTCGACGATTCGCTGCGCGGATTCCCCAACGGACGAGTCAGGATCGAAGTTCGCGATCACGGCGATGGAATCGACCCCGAGGTTGTACCCCGGATCTTCGAGAGGTTCTACCGCCTCGACGTGTCCAGGACTCGCGATACCGGCGGGTCGGGTCTCGGGCTGTCCATCGTCAAGGCGATCGTAGAGAACCACCACGGTGCGATATCAGTGCACCAGACCCCGGGCGGCGGTGCAACGTTCCGCATCGATCTGCCCATCTCAGAAACTGAAGACAGCGCTCCGGACGCACGAAAGGACGAGCGATGAGCAGCAACGACCCTAACAATCAGGGCAACAACTCCGACTACAGGGGCCGGCACGGGGATCAGGATCACCGTACGTTCCCCACCGATGGCTCACGCGAATCCTCAGACAACCCCCGCAGCTCGGCAGCAGGATCCCAAAGCCCTGCAGACAAGTCCCGCCGTTCTGCCGAGGTCCCCCGTACCTTCCCGAACAACACGACTGGCTCGAGTGGTCCTGCGCGGGTCAGTCCTCCGGTCGCGCCATCGTCCCGTTCGAACAGTTCTGAGCAGGGCCAGACACCGTGGCAGGGTCAGGATCCCAGACAACGTCAGGCTCCGTGGCAAGGCCAGGACCCGAGGCGCAGCCAAGAGTCGGATCCCTCCCAGGTGCAGCCGACTCGTGCTCAACCCCCTGTGAACGCGTCGACCGACCACACCGCGCAATCCGGAATTCCCACCCAATCAGGGGCAGCTGGCTATCAAGGCCAACAGGGTTATCAGAATCCTCAGGGGCAGCCAGGCCAGCAGAGTCAGTCGGGACAGCAGGGCCAGCCTCCACAGGGTCCCGGCGCTGGTGCGAACCAGTCGTACGACGGCACCCAGCCCTATGGTGACACTCAGCGCTACGGCAGCACCCAGCGTTATGATCGCGGCCCAGACAACGGCGTCGGCGGTCACTCCGGCTATCCCTATCCCGGAACCGATACAACCCACGGCGCATCACAGGCTGACCCCAATTCCTCCACTGCCACGAATCCCTACGGCACGCCGTATGCGCAGGGAGCCGGGCAGCCCGGGACAGGGTCTGGCCCAGGCGCAGGTACAGCTGCGGTGGGAGCCGGTGCCGGAGCCGCAGCGGGTGCGGGTGCGGGTGCCGCGGGCGCAGCCGCCTACGGTCACATGGGCAGCCAGCAGAATCACGGCGGCTACCCCCAGACCGGTTCCGCAGGCTTCTACTCCGGCCCCGGCGGCCAAGGAGCCCCCGGCGACCCCAACGGACCCAACGGACCCGGTGGCCCCAATGGACCCGGTGGTCCAGGCGGTCCTTACGGTCCTTACGGTCCAGGACCGTACGGAGTCGAAGCACCACCTCGGCGAGAGAAGCGAGGACCGGGCTGGATCGCCACCATCGCGATCGCCGCGGTCGCAGCGCTTCTGGGCGGAGGTGCAGCCTTCGGCGGTAGCTACGCCGTCAACGCTCTCGGCGGCGAGGACTCACGCAAGGTCGCTGATCAGACCATCGAAACCCCGGATTGGACCGAGGTCGCCAAGGACACTTCCCAGAGTGTCGTCTCGATCCAGGTCGGCACAAGTGGACAGGTGCAGGGACTGGGCTCAGGCTCGATCTACGACGACCAGGGTCACGTCATCACGAACAACCACGTGGTGGCTCCTGCCGACACACCCTCCGGCGAGATCGCTGTGACGATGAAGAACGGGGGGACGGTGAAAGCAGAGATCGTCGGCCGCGATCCCTCGACGGATATCGCCGTCATCAAACTCGACCAAGTTCCCAAGGACGCAGGTCCACTCCCCGTCGGTGACTCGAAGAAGATGAAGGTCGGAGATCCGGTGATGGCACTGGGCAATCCGCTGGGTCTTGCGGATTCGGTCACCACCGGCATCGTCTCGGCCCTCGACCGGCCGGTCTCTACGGAGAACATCGGCGAGGACGCGACCTCGCAGGAGAAGGAGATGACGATCACGAACGCCATCCAGACGGATGCGGCGATCAACCCCGGCAACTCCGGCGGTCCGCTGGTCGACGGTGATGGCAACTTCATCGGTGTGAATTCCGCTGCGGCTTCGCTGAGCCAAGCCGGCGAAGGAGGCCAGTCAGGATCGATCGGCATCGGGTTCGCCATCCCCTCCTCGCAGGCCGTGATGATTGCCGACCAGCTCATCTCCAGCGGCAAGGCACTGCATCCGTTCCTCGGGATCACGCTGACGGACGGACAGATCAACAGCGGCGGAGCTACCCAGGGCAGCGCGAAAGTGCAGTCTGTGCAGTCCGGGTCACCGGCAGACAAGGCGGGTTTCAAGGACGGCGATGACATCGTGGCCGTGGGCGGAACCAAGGTCAACAATGCCATCGCTCTGCGTGCACTCGTCCGTGCGCAGCCGACGAACACCCCCGTCGACTTCACGGTCGTGCGCGGCGGTCAGGAACAGACGCTGAAGACGACATTGGTCCTGAAGTGATGACATTGATCCCGCAGTAGAGAATCCGTCGGACTTGAGTGCAGAACGCTGTGGATGACGATCTCACTCGGGTGCGTTGAGGGTGTGGACAGCCAAGCGCTATCCACACCCTCTTTCTCTGGGCTTCTGCCTGCGCAGGGCAACCGCGATGCTTAAGTGCCTATCCCGGCGCTTCGTCCCGAGCTCCGGTGTCCCATCGTTAGGAGAAGTCATGAGTTTCGAAGTCGATGCCGAGCGCGTATCGTCCGCTGCCACCGCCACAGCAGGCACCTCCCGCACCCTTGTCGCGGAATCAAACACGATGCTGAGGAATCTTTTGGCCTTGCAGGAGTGTTGGAAGGGTAGTGCGGCACAGAATTTTCAGACGGTCATCAATGAGTGGGAAGGCGCACAGAAGCAGCTGCTCGAATCGTTGACCTCGATCCACGGAGCCCTGAACACCGCAGCTGCGCAGTACTCGGAGGTGGAGGCAGCGAATTCTCGGCTCTTCGCTCCGTGAGCGTCGAGTCATCGACATCAGCCGGCGGCACAGGTCACCGGCACCCGTCGGCGGCTCGAGTCACAGGCACACTGTGACTGCCGAATCCCACCCGGATCGTCTGTTCGAGTTTTCTGTCCGCGTCTGGCAAATTGTCAGCCTTTGTTAGTAGGCTGATAGCGATAGTTCGCGGCGGTGCTGGACGGGTTTCTCCAGGTTCGGAGACGATCGGTCTGCAGCGTCGGGTCAAGACCAATGCAGGAGTCGACTACGGATGAGCATCTTCCAAAGGATCGCGGCGATCTTTGGCGCCAAGGCCAACAAGGCACTGGACAAAGCCGAGAACCCCAATGAAACCCTCGATTATTCATATCAGAAGCAGCTTGAGCTGCTGCAGAAGGTACGCCGCGGTGTTGCCGATGTCGCCACCAGCCGCAAGCGCCTCGAACTGCAGATGACCCAGCTCGAACAGCAGCAGACCAAGCTCAGCGGTCAGGCCCAGAAAGCCATGGAGGTCGGCCGCGAGGACCTCGCACGTGAGGCCCTGACCCGGAAGTCGGGCCTGGACCAGCAGATCACCGATCTGCAGGGACAGCACGAAGGGCTGCAGGGCGAAGAGCAGAAGCTGACTCTGGCATCACAGCGGCTGCAGGCCAAGGTCGATGCCTTCCGCACACGGAAGGAAACGATCAAGGCCACGTACAACGCGGCAGAGGCACAGTCGAAGATCGGCGAAGCCTTCTCGGGCATTTCCGAAGAACTCGGCGACGTCGGACTCGCCGTGCAGCGTGCCGAGGACAAGACCGCTTCGCTCCAGGCACGTGCCGGTGCCGTCGATGAACTGATCGCTTCGGGTGCCCTCGAAGATGTCACCGGTTCCTCGAAGGACGACATCAGCTCGCAGCTCGATGCGCTCTCGAGCGAGAACGACGTCGAGATGGAGCTCAACCGGATGCGTGAGTCCCTGCCGGCTTCGTCGAACAAGCAGCAGCAGTCGCTTGAAGGCGAGGACAAGCAATGATCATCCGCATCATGGGCGAGGGCCAGTACGACGTCGCAGACGTCGACCAGGACCTGTTGCAGAAGTATGACAACCAGGTCGAAGACGCCGTCAACGTCGGCAATGAAGAAGCCGCCAAGAACGCTCTGCAGTCCCTCCACGACTACGTCGTCGGTCACGGCAAGCCCGTCTCCGATGACTATTTGGGTTCGAGCGAGGCCGTCGTACCGTTCGTTGATGCGACCTTGCAGGAGATCACGGAGCTCCTCACCGGTGAAGGCTTCATCCCGGATCCGACCTGATCCGCACTGCTCGATCCACATAGTTTGATATCGCTGACTCCGGCCCGCTGCCTTCACCCGAGGTTGTGGGCCGGAGCTGACTTACCCAGAGAGGACCCACGATGAAGAATCGCTTCGTCAAGGACAACGGACTCACCATGCGCATGGGGTGGACGATATTCCTCAATGGACTCATCTATGTGATCCTCATCCTCGCCATCTGGTGGATGCTCGGCGGCAGCACCGGTGGCGTGATCATTGCGGTCCTCATCAGCGCCGGCGCGTTCTTCTTCCAGTGGTATTTCTCCGACAAGATCGCGATGAAGGCGATGGGTGCACGGGAGGTCTCCCCAGAGGAGGCCCCAGAGCTGCACACCATGGTCGACCGGCTCTGTCAGCTCGCCGATTCGACCAAACCGCGCGTCGCGGTGTCGAACTCAGCCATTCCCAATGCTTTCGCCACCGGCCGTTCGCCGGAGCGCTCGGTTGTGTGTGTGACACGCGGCCTGCTCGAAAAACTCGACCGTGATGAGGTCGAGGTCGTCCTCGCTCACGAACTCTCCCACGTCGCCCACCGCGATGTCACCGTCATGACCGTCGCGGGAGTCACCGGTGTCGTGGCCGCGCTGATGATGCGCGCCGGCTACTACATGAGCTTCGGTCGCTCGAACAACAACAACGGCGGCGTTCCCGTCCAGCTGCTGTTCGTCCTTGTCGGAGCCGTCGTCTACGGCCTCTCATTCCTCCTCATCCGCAGCCTCTCGCGTTACCGCGAACTGGCCGCAGACAGAGCAGCCGCGATCCTCACCGGTGCGCCCTCGACCTTGGCCTCTGCACTGACCAAGCTCAGCGGAGATATGAGCAAGATCCCCGAGAAGGATCTGCGGGCTTCCTCTTCCGCCAATCACTTGGCGCTCATTCCCGCTGCCAGCGGCAAGGCCGCCGTCACGCAGCTCTTCTCCACTCACCCTTCCCTCGACAAGCGCCTGGAACAGCTCGCAAAGATCTCCGGGCAGCTCTCACAGCAGCAGTGACGATCACTGTGCTGACCTCAACCGCACCGACCGACATCCACTAGGAGTTTCATGGGTTTCTTCGACGCGCTGTTGGGCCGTTCCAAACCGAAGCGGGCCAACCTCGACGACCTCTTCGCACTTCCTCCCGCCGCTCTGACGCTCGAAGCCGCGACCGGCTTCAAACCCACCGGCGTCGGGGCCGTGGCGTTCCGACAGGTCGAGGGTGCGGCATTTCAGACCGCTGAGTCCGAGAGCATCGCCCTCATCAGCTCCGACCCGGCCGCGAACGTGTCACAGCGCAACGACGGTTTCGGCTACACCTGGCAGGTCGTCTCCGACACCGACGCCGAGGTGGTCAACCTCGTGACCAATCTGCACGCCGTGAACTCGGCTCTGGTCAGCCAGGGCTTCGACACGATGCTGTTGTGCTCAACCGTCTACTTTGCCAACCCGGATGGGCGCCGCCTGGCGCTTGTCTACCAGTACAAGCGCGGCACGTTCTATCCGTTCGCGCAGTCGGGCCCCAAGCAGCGCGACAACCCTCTGGAGATTCAGATCCGCGGTGTGCTGGCCAACGAACTCCCGTTCGAAGAAGACACGTCGCGGTGGTCGGCGCTGTGGGACGCACCGGGCCTCAACGACTCACCTGAGTCGAACGCACAGCGCTGAGCCCCGAGCGCCCTCGAGATCAGCCAATAGGAATCAGACAAGGCAGAAGGGACGTCCCCGCGGGGACGTCCCTTCTGCCTTGTCAGTACCAGTTCAGAGACCGCTGAAACGCTGGTCCCTGTGTCCTAGTCGGTTGCAGTGACCTCTTCGGTTGAGACCTGGATGACTTCGCCCAGGGCTTCGACCGTGTCTCCGGGACGGATCGTGGCACCTCGGCGAGTTTCGACCTCACCGTTGACCACAACTTCACCGTCGGCGATCATGTCTTTGGCCATCGCGCCGTGTTCGGCGACACCGTGGAGTTTGAGCAGCTGACCGAGTTTGATCGAATCGCCGCGAATCTCGATCGTCTCCATCAGAAGATATCTCCCAGATCGAATCCGTCGCCGCCGAAGAGACCGCCGCCATCGCCGCCGTCGCCTCCACCGAAGAATCCGCCGCCGTCTCCGCCAGCATCGCCGCCTCCGGCGTCACCACCGGTCGCGTCACCGCCGACGTTGCCGTCCCAGCCACCGCCGCCCATGCCACCGAACATCATCGACCCCATGAGCACACCGGGCAGAAGTCCGGAGCCTGCATAGGAGTTGAAGTATCCACGGTTGTATTCGGCGTAGGCCGGGCCTGCTTCCCAATAGGCACGGCGAGTGTGTCCGTCACCGGTCACGACCTTGCGCACCGCAGGTTCGGCACCCACGGCCACGCGCTCGGCGTCGGCTGCACAGACGGGAACTGGTCGCAGCTGTCCACCGGCGGGTGCCCAGTCGATGTCCTCGACCGAGGGGCCGTGCTGCGGGTTGAAGAAGCATGGTGGGCGGCGTACGGGAAGCGGCTTTCCGTCAACGCGGGCCCGCAAGCACTTGGCGGCGTAGCGACCGTCTTCGAGAGCCTCGGTGACATGGCGGATGTCAGAGGGCTCGTCGACGTTGTCGAGCGTCTCCTTCGCCACATCGTAGGAATCCAGTGCCTGTTTGTAATCCTGCGAACCGCCGGTGTCGAGTTCGACTCCGGCAGTGAGGATATCGAGTTCGGCGACTTCCTCGCCGAAGGACGTGACGTCTTCTTCAGCGGTCTTCGTCACCTGACGGAGCTCAGCGTCGGCGAGCTCCTTCTTTCGGTGCTTTTCCTTGCGGTAGCTCACGAAGAAAATGGTGCCGAGCACCACGAGTATTATCAGGAATACTGCTCCCACGATCTATGCCTCCCAGCAAAACGAGTCACTCCACAGTATGCCGGACGAGTCTGACAAGCGACTGAACCGAACCCTTGTATCCGCTCAGTTGGCAGGCCCAAATCCTGGGTCCTTGACCGGCATCCCTCGCGGCGTCCATCTCACTCATGCCAGGTGGCTGAGACCTTTGACGAGGGTCGCAGTTCCACCGCCGAGGGCGAGGATGATCATAGCGATTCGCGCAGTCGAGGATTCGATCTTCTTCGACAGCCAGTCACCGCCGACCAGCCCGGCGACGAGCACCGCTGCGATCCCGATCCAGGTCGGTGCCGCCAACTGCGGCCAGGAGCCGTGATCGAACACGGCCTTGAAGATGACCGCCGAGGTGGTCCCCACGACGAGGAACGGCTGCAGAGTGGCGGCGAACTTCCGCTGTTCCCATCTCGTCAGCACAGCATAGGCACTGACGGCCGGCCCGCCTGCCCCGGCAGCGGCCGACATCGTTCCGGAGAGGAATCCGGTAGTGAATTTGGTGCCGAAGTTCGCCGGCATCGTCTTACCGATCCGGCCGATGATCATGGAGCTGATGAGGGAGACGATGATGAGCAGTCCGATGAGAATCTGCAGAGGTGGGGCCGGAAGAGCCGCAGCCAGGAGAGCGCCCGGGACCGTGCCGACCACGGCACCCAGCGACAGCTTCCAGAACGAGCCCCACTCAACCTCGCGGAAAGTGCGAACGAAGACGGTGCCGCTGGCGACGATGCCGCAGATGTTGACGAGCACGACACCGGAGAACGGGTCGAGCAGAAGCACGAGGAACGGCCCACTGACCAGGCCGAATCCCATACCCGTGACCCGCTGAGATACTGCCCCGAGGAACACCGCGAACAGGATGAGCACAATGACGGGTTCCATTTGCTCAATTCTAGTTCAAGGCTCATATCTGGGCGGGGTTACAGTAAGAGTCATGAATGCCTCGCCCCTGTGGTCCCGATTCAGCGCTGATCCCCGCGCTTACGGACAGGTGCGCGCTTCTGACGCTGATCGCGCTGTCGTGACCGATGTGCTGTCCGAGGCGTATGCGCTGGGTCAGATCGATGCGGAGGAATTCGATGAACGCAGTGAGGCAGCCAACCGTCTGAAGACTTTGGGAGAGGTGCCCGAGCTCGTGCAGGACCTCATCATCGCCGAGGCGGGCGAGGTCGAACCCGGAGAACTCGACGATTCCGCTCGCGCCCAGGCTCTGGCCCGGTTGGATGGCGATCGTGTCCCGATCACTCCTGAGCAGATCGATGCCGCCGCGCAGAAGTACTACCGGGACCGAGTCCGGAACGCACTGTTGGGCATGTTCGCCGGTCCTGCCGGCATCACTCTCGCAATCTGGGCCTTCACCTCATTTGCGTCGGGCGGGCTCATCTTCTTCTGGCCGATCTTCATCATCCTGCCGATGCTCTTCGGCGCGATCTCACAGATCTCCAACAAGGAGAGCCTCATCCGCAACCGGAAGCGCGAGCTGACGAAGCGGGCCAGAGCGCACCTCGGCGATGCTGAAGCCAAACGCGAGCTCGAAGAGCGCAGGAACGACGGTGACGATGACGAGGACCCCGAGGACACGTTCGGCCACGGGCTGCAGCCACCTCACCCTCTGGCTCCGCCCTTCTCACCGGGACGAGACTCACCACATGATGAGATGCGCCGACGACGCGAAGAGCGTCGCCGCAGACGCCGAAACCCCTGGGACTGAAGCACAAACAAACGTCCGCTGGCAGGGCAGCGCACCCGTCAGGACAGCACTCCCGTCAGGGCTGGAAGACCCGGATCTGAGCGAATTCCTCGGCCTTGTTGGTGCGGAACCAGAAGGTGTGTGAGAAGTGCAAGATGTCCTCACCATCGCTCGATTTCTCCCACTGCCCCCATGCCGCGGCGGCCTTGCCGTGGGTGATGGCGGCCTCGAGATGACCGGCCACGGGATTCGAGGCTGCCAGCCCCAGCAGAGCGGCGAGGACCTCATCACGACCAGTGCTGGTCGCGACTCCCCCGTTGCCGACGATCTGGAGGATGCAGTCCTCATCGACCACCTCGGCGAGGGCTTCCCTGTCACCGTTGAACAGGTTCTCCTCGAACCGGGCCACGAACATGTTCTTCGGACTGTTTCCACACGATTCTGTGCCAGTGAAGTTCATACCGGCCAGGCTACGGCACGTCTCTCGAACCGAAAAGAGCCGTGCCGGCACCCTTTCGGGTACCGGCACGGCTCTTCGAGCGAGAAGGGCTGATCAGAAGCCCATGCCGCCCATTCCGTCCATACCGGCAGCAGCTGCGTCAGCACCTGGTGCAGCCTTTTCAGGCTTGTCGGCGACAACCGACTCGGTGGTCAGGAACAGACCGGCGATCGAGGCGGCGTTCTGCAGAGCAGAGCGGGTCACCTTGACCGGGTCGTTGATGCCAGCGGCCAACAGGTCCTCGTACTCACCGGTTGCGGCGTTGAGGCCGAATCCGGGCTCGAGGTTGGCGACCTTATCGGCAACCACACCGGCTTCGAGGCCGGCGTTGGTGGCGATCTGCTTCAGCGGAGCTTCGATGGCAACCTTGACGATGTTGGCACCGGTTGCTTCGTCACCCTCGAGTGCGAGGTTGGCGAAGGCAGTCTTGCCCGCCTGGATGAGCGAGACGCCGCCACCGGCGACGATTCCCTCTTCCACAGCAGCCTTGGCGTTGCGCACTGCATCTTCGATGCGGTGCTTGGTTTCCTTGAGCTCGACCTCGGTCGCGGCTCCGGCCTTGATGACTGCAACGCCGCCGGCCAGCTTGGCCAGACGTTCCTGCAGCTTCTCGCGGTCGTAGTCCGAATCCGAGTTCTCGATCTCGGCACGGATCTGTGCGACCCGGCCTGCGATCTCCTCGGCGTCTCCGGCACCTTCGACGATGGTGGTCTCGTCCTTGGTGATGACAACCTTGCGGGCGGTGCCCAGCAGTTCGGTGGTCACGTTGTCGAGCTTGAGCCCGACTTCCTCGGACACGACCTGACCACCGGTGAGGATGGCGATGTCGGCCAACTGAGCCTTGCGGCGGTCTCCGAAGCCAGGAGCCTTGACGGCCACGGACTTGAAGGTGCCACGGATCTTGTTCAACACGAGAACCGCAAGAGCTTCGCCCTCGACGTCTTCAGCGATGATGAACAGCGGCTTGTTGGACTGCTGAACCTTCTCAAGGACGGGCAGCAGATCCTTCACGTTCGAGATCTTGGAGTTGACGATGAGGATGTAGGGATCCTCGAGGACAGCTTCCTGGCGATCTGTGTCGGTCACGAAGTAACCGGAGATGTAGCCCTTGTCGAAGCGCATACCCTCGGTCAGTTCGAGCTCGAGTCCGAATGTGTTGGACTCTTCGACGGTGACGACGCCTTCCTTGCCGACCTTGTCGATGGCCTCGGCGATCAGTTCACCGATAGCAGGATCTCCAGCGGAGATACCGGCGGTAGCGGCGATCTGTTCCTTGGTCTCGATGTCGATGGCGTTCTCAAGCAGCACACCGGTGACGGCTTCAACAGCCTTCTCGATGCCGCGCTTGAGGCTGAGTGGGTCAGCACCGGCTGCCACGTTGCGCAGGCCTTCGCGGACGAGAGCCTGAGCAAGAACTGTAGCTGTGGTGGTGCCGTCGCCTGCGACGTCGTCAGTCTTCTTGGCGACTTCCTTGACGAGCTCAGCGCCGATCTTCTCGTAGGGATCCTCGAGTTCGATCTCCTTGGCAATGGAGACACCATCGTTGGTGATGGTGGGAGCGCCCCACTGCTTTTCGAGCACGACATTGCGGCCACGGGGTCCAAGGGTTACCTTGACCGCGTCCGCAAGCTGGTTGAGACCTGCTTCGAGTCCCCGACGAGCTTCTTCGTCGAATGCAATCATCTTTGCCATAGTGGCTTAGATCCTCCCTGATGGAGTGGAGTGGGATTCCAGAGCAGTCGTCAACGCCCGCGACGGCAGAGAGTGGGTCCGCATGTTCCATTCCACATATGGACCACGCTCTCGAGACAACTGATGAGAAACCCAGTGGTTTTCACCAGTACTAGATTTAGCACTCTCCCCATGCGAGTGCAAATATTGCGCGTTCCCGGGGCCTTCGAATCGGGTGGATTCCGCGGGATTACGCGGTTCGGCCCAGCGCGAAACTTCAGTGCCGTCCACTGCGTGGACCGCTGTGCGCCAGACAACTGAAAAGCGCCAAGCAGTTGCCTGCTTGGCGCTTTCCCCGCTCGGAGGGATTCGGGCTCTCACCGTCTTCCCGCCGCAGCGGATCAAAAGACTTTACGTACGTGAGTCTCAGAGGAGGGTGACGGATTCCGCCTGAGGACCCTTTTGTCCTTCTCCAACTTCGAACTCAACCTGCTGGCCCTCTTCGAGAGCGCGGTAGCCGTCCATCTGGATTGCGCTCCAGTGAACGAACACGTCCTGGTTGTTGCCTTCCAGGGTGATGAATCCGTAGCCCTTTTCGGCGTTGAACCATTTGACGGTACCTTGTGCCATTACTTCTCCATACAGTGCAGTGTCATTGACATTCCGTCACCCCATTGCGACCGGTCTGGCCGCGCCGCGGACAACGGAAGCTAGTAAAACTCAACCGACCCCGCGATTTCTCTCATTGACCTCTAGAGAATGATCTCGGTGAAGCACGAATAGAACACAAGGGCAGTGCTTGCCTAGCTGATGCAACTCTACCCCAGCGCCGCACAGGTCCTCCGGCCGCTCAACACTGTTACCAATTCGTTATCAAGGTGTTTTCGACGGCGTCATTTCCGGTACGAAACCTTCGTCGATCACTGACTTCACCGGCGTGAATGAGAAATGCGCTGCTGGAAACAACAACGAGCTGGCGCGTGGGCCTCAGCCGTTGTTGTCGGTAGCCCCGGCCGAGCCGGAATCTGCGCCGCCTTCGGCCGAATCTCCCTCGCCGGAGCCGCCTTCGCTGGGCTTGGGTCCGCGCTCGGCGATGTCGGAGCAGATGACGACGGTGATGTCGGCGTCGAAGTCCGTCGAGGCTTCCGTGGCCTCGATTCCGAGTGCGTCGGCGACCATCTTCGCCTGAGATTTATTCGACTCGTCCGAGTAGTAGACCGTGGAGACGCTCAGCCCGGTCGAATAGTTGCCGACCTGGCCGATGCCCCAGCCCTTCTCCTCCACTGCTTCGGAGAACTTCTTCGCAACTCCGGAGACTCCCGAACCATTGAGTACGTCAACTTTGAGGTCCGAATCGGCGACGCTGACTTCGCTTTCACTCGGCGATGGGCTCGCCGAGGCGGTCTTATCGGATCCGGAGTCGGCAACGTTGTCCTCGGGGTCCTTCATCGAAGACGTGATGATGTTGATGGCCGCGACGACGAGCAGAACGGCAACGAGTGCGAGGATGATGACCAGCGCGATGGCACCGACGTTCGATTGCGCCGAGGAGTCCTGTCGATGGGCTCCACTGCGTCGTCCGGGTTCGATCTCGTCGAATTCGTCAGTCATGTCTACCTCGAGACGCGGGCTTGTGCACGTTCGCTCTGCCGCGTAGTGCGGATGCGACGCAGGCGTTTGACCAGCATAGGGTCACTGGCAAGTGCGGCAGGGTTGTCGAGCAGGGAATTGAGGATCTGGAAGTAGCTGGTGGCAGACATGTCGAACCGCTCACGGATCGCGTGATCCTTGGCTCCACCGTACTTCCACCACCGCCGCTCGAACTCCAAAACGGACACCTCGAGCTCACTCAGTTCGGGGGCGCCTTGGTTCTGCGGCATAGAGGTTGTGCTCCTTCGAGAAGAATCGTTGCTTCTATATTATCGCCCGGAGGACAGGACTGAAATTCCCGGCGCGCCGTCGCTGCCCTGCGGGCGCGGATTCATGCGTCTCTCGGCGCCTTCTTCCGGCACCTTCCACCTCCGGGGGATCTCCTGGTTACCCCGTGGGAAGCAGCCGACCCACCCTGCTGCAGGCGGCTCACCACAGTGGGTGAACCGGCCGCAGCCGAGTGGGTCGACAGTGCTGCTGCGACGGTCCTTGGCGGATCGCCGGTCAGATTCGGGCTGCTCAGATATGTGCTGGTCAGCGGATGCGGATGTTGACCTGCTTGATCTGGGTGAAGCCTTCGAGCATGCCTTCGAGCGAGGCCTCGCGGCCGAAGCCTGAGGTCTTCATGCCGCCGTAGGACTGTCCGGCGAGCTGTCCGCCGCCCTGGTTGACCTGGACCCAGCCGGACTCGATCCGGTTGGCCATGGTCAGTGCGGCATCGACGTTCCTTGTGAAGACGAAGGCAGCGAGACCGAACTCACTGTCATTGGCCATGTCGATGACCTCGTCGACGTCCTTCCAGGGAATGACCGAGAGGACGGGTCCGAAGATCTCCTCCTGGCTGGTCTGCCATTCGTTCTTGGCCTTGGAGAAGATGACCGGTGCGTGGTAGAAACCGGGTTCGCCGACCTCGAGTGAGTCCGAACCGTCGTAGGCGATCTCGACGCCGTCCATCGACTTGCCCATCTCGATGTAGTCCGAGACCTGGTTGTACTGCTTCTCGTTGATGATGCAGCCGATGTCTGAATCCTCGTTGCGAGGGTCACCGACCTTCATCTTCGACACTGCGTCGACGAGCTTGCCCAGGAAGTCATCGTAGATGTCCTCGTGCAGGAACAGACGCGAACCCATCGTGCAGGACTGACCCTGGCGTGCGAAGCGGGTCGACAGCAGCACCTGCTGGAGAGTGTCGTCGTCGTTCGAATCGGGGAAGACGATGTTGGGGCTCTTGCCGCCGAGTTCCATCGAGGAGTGAGCGAGGCGTCCGCCTGCCAGTTCAGCGACGTGGCGGCCGACGTTCGTCGAACCGGTGAACGAGACCTTGTCGACGTCGGGGTGGACGTTGAGCGCTTCACCGATGACCGAGCCCTTGCCGGTGACGACGTTGAGGACGCCGGCCGGCAGGATGTCGGCAAGCAGTTCAGCCATCTTCAGAACCGTCAGCGGTGCATCCTCGGCGCATTTGAGGACGATCGTGTTGCCCGCGGCAAGTGCGGCCGGGGTCTTGAAGGCTGCGATCATCAGCGGTGAGTTCCACGGCAGGATTCCCGCGACGACGCCGAGCGGCACGCGCTTCGTGTACTGCAGCTGTCCGTCGCCGGCCGGCAGGGTGTTGCCCTTGACCTCGCCGGCGACTCCGCCCATGTAGCGGAACAGGTCGGCCAGGATGATCGTCTCCGGGCGTGCCTGCGTCCGGATGGCGTTGCCGGTGTCTATCGCTGTCAGCTGGGCCAGCTCCTCGGAGCCGGCTTCGAGTGCGTCCGCGCAGCGGATGAGCATCTTCTGGCGTTCCTTGAACGGAAGCGCAGCCCATTCGGGGAAGGCCTTCCGGGCGGCCTTGACGGCGCGGTCGGCGTCTTCTTCCTTGCCATTGGCCACAGTGGCGATCACGACGTTGCGATCGATGGGGGTGATGACGTCTTTCCTGTCACCGTCGGCAGCCTCGACCCATTCTCCGCCGATGAACATCTTCCAGTTCGTGGCCTCGGGAAATTGCGACATTGTGATCCTTTCACCTACATAGCTCTCCGCTGAACTCTCTCCGACGAGCATATCGCCTGCCCCCATCCGAAAAGAATGGCGGAGCAGTAGGCGATGATGCACACCTCGTCTGCGTTGCGTGCACATCGGCACCCACCTTCGCACCATCGGTAGAATCGCGGCCATGACGTCCACCGCTGAGCTCACGAAGATCATGTCCCCCGACTGGGCCGCCGCACTGTCCGACCAGGCCGAACGCATCCACGCCATGGGCGATTTCCTGCGTGAGGAGATCGCCGCCGGGCGCAGCTACCTGCCCAGCGGTGACAAGGTGTTCCGTGCCTTTGCCGATCCCCTCGCCGAGGTGAAGGTGCTCATCGTCGGACAGGATCCCTATCCGACGCCCGGACATGCGATCGGTCTGTCCTTCGCCGTCGATCCCGATGTGCGCCCACTCCCCCGGTCACTGAAGAACATCTACAAGGAGATCGAGGCGGACCTGGGCATCGAACCAGCCGCCCATGGTGATCTGCAGGCCTGGTCGCGGCAGGGGGTCATGCTGCTCAACAGGGTGCTCACGGTGTCCACGGGCGAACCTGCATCCCACCGCAGACGCGGCTGGGAGGCCATCACCGAAGCCGCGATCGCGACACTCGTCGACCGAGATCAGCCGCTTGTGGCAATACTGTGGGGCCGGGATGCGAGGAACCTCGCCCCCATGCTGCAATCGGGTCGCTCCGAGGTCGCCATCATCGAATCCGCGCACCCCTCACCATTGTCTGCCAGCAGGGGCTTCTTCGGTTCCCAGCCGTTCTCCCGTACGAATGAGCTGCTCGAGCAGAAGGGCCTCGCGCCCATCGACTGGGGCCTCCCGGCCCAGAACTGACTCCTCCCGCCCCAGAACTGATTCCGCAGCCCCAGGTTTGCGTCCTCAGTCTCGGGGCTCGACCGTGTCCAGGGTGATCGTCGATTCGTTCGATCGCGCGGATTCGGCGGTCTTCTCCACGGCATCGGCCTTGAGGTTCTTCAGCGGCCTGGCCAGGTAGCTGCCGAGCACGGCGCCGACAGCCAGTGCCGCATTGGCCAGGATCGCGGTGAACAGCGAGGACAGTCCCACCGCGAAGGACGTCGTCTCCGATTCGGCAACGATCTGATAGACGGCGGTGAAGATCGACAGGCCCTGCAGCAGTGTGTAGATCGCGGGAATCATCAGCACGATGGCGGGTGCGCCCAGACGCAGGGACAGCGGTCGCGCCAGGAATCCTGTCACGGTCGCCGCCAACAGACTGGCCAGGACATTGTCGATGGCCAGTATCGTCAGCGCCGTCATCGTGATGTAGGAGGCGAGGCCGACGAACGCGGCGGGCAGGATGAACCGCCTCGTGGACTGCATGCCGATGACGCCGGCCATGGCCACGACAGCCGCGGCCACCATCGACACGATTGCTGAGATGACGTGGACACTGGTCTTCGGGACTAAGACTTCGATCGCATCGAGTCCGATCGCTTCGCCCGTCACGACCCCCAGGGCAATGCCCGAGACGATGCCAGCCAGGGTCAGGACCACCCCCACCATGCGCCCGGCGGCGGTCAGCGGAAAGTTCGTCAGGGCATCTTGGACCGAGGAATACAGTGATTGTGTGGGCAGCAGCAGGACGATGCCGGCGGCTACCAGGTATTGCGGCGATTCGATGATGCCGAAGTTGCCGGCCACCATCGCCACCAGGGTCGCGATCGCCGCCTGCAGTGCGGTGATGAAGAAGCTCGGCAGGGCGGTGCGGCCGATCATCCTGCCGACCTGACTGATCATGATCGACATGACGATGCCGAGACCGGCAGCAATCGCTCCGCCGCCCAACAGCACGACCAGGCTGCCGACCATCATTCCCCAGGCACCGGTGACGAACCATTCCTGATAGGGACGGCGCTGGTACCGGATGGCGTCGAGGCGACTCCGGGCATCGTTGAATCCCAGATTGCCCGCGACCAGATCGGTGACGAGCTTATGCACGGAGCCGAGCTTCGCGAAGTGGATGGATTCGCCCCGGTTGACGCGCATGACGGTCATGAGACGACCGTCGGACGTCGAATAGTGCACGGTGAGGGTGTTCGAAGTCAGATCCACTTGGGCAGTCGTGAGTCCGAAGGCGGCGCAGGCCGCGATGACGGAGACCTCGATGTCGGAGGTTCCGGCCCCGGCGCGCATCATGATCGCCGCAATGTCGGCGGCGAGGTCGAGGACCATTCTGGCCTCGTCCTCGTTGGGCTCGCTGGCCTGCACCGGAGCCTTGTACGGACTGCCTTTGAGGGCGGTGACGATGGGCACCGGTTGGGTGTTGACCGAGGTGCCGGACACGAGCCTGGCCACGGTGCGCCTGGCCACGCGCTGAGCAATCCGCTGGGAGGCGCCCTTGTGTTCGGCCTTGGGTTTGGATTTGGCCGTCGTCGTCTTCGGTGAACTCACACCCGCGGGGCTGTCCTCATCGGACTTCAGTTGACCGGTCGGTGCCTCGCGCAGCTCCTGGAGCCGCTGCTGACGGGAGAGTTCGAGCAGTTCCTGCAGTGCCGAGGATCCGGCTTCGGCCTTATTCGTCCCGTGTTCAGGTCCGGACGACGACTGTGCGTCGACCGGTACCTCGGCGGTGGGTGCTTCTTCAGTGTTGTCGTTCGTCACGGCTCACTGATGAGAGTCGGGCCGAATGGGTCCGCAACATCGGCGGTGCCTGCGGCGGCGTCGAATTCGTAGACCTTGCGGCCGGTCACGAACACCTGATCGGCGCGGGAGTTCAGGTCCAGCGGGTCACCGGACCAGATGACGAGGTCGGCGTCGCGGCCGGGAGCCAGCGAACCCAGACGATCCTCGAGGCCGAAGATCGCGGCGGGGTTGATGGTCAGCGCTTCGAGCGCGACGACGGGATCGAGGCCTTCCTTGACTGCCAGGGAGGCTTCGTGGATGAGGAAGTTGATCGGGATGACCGGATGGTCGGTGGTCAGTGCGATGCGCACCCCGGCCTTGGCCAGTGCGCCCGCGGTTGCCAGGGACCTGTCGCGCAGCTCGACCTTCGACCGGCTGGTCATCAGCGGTCCGAGGATGACGTCGATGCCCTTGTCGGCGATGTAGTCAGCGATCTTGTGGCCCTCGGTGCCGTGGTTGATGACGAGACGGTAGCCGAACTCCTCCGACAGGCGGATGGCCGTGGCGATGTCATCGGCGCGGTGGCAGTGCTGGTCGAAGGCGAGCTTGCCCTCGAGGACATCCGCCAAGGTCTCCTTGACGAGATCACGTTCGAAGGGAGTGCCCTCCGACCCGGCGTGGGCGCGCTTGGCCAGGTAGTTCTGGGCATCGACGAAGGCATCTCGGAGGATCTTCGCGGTTCCCATGCGGGTCGATGGGGTGACGTTCTTCTCGCCGTAGACGCGCTTCGGGTTCTCTCCCAGGGCCGACTTCACGGACAGGTCCTGGGTCACGAGCATCTCGTCGACGATCCGTCCCCAAGTCTTCACGAAGGCGGTGCGCCCGCCGATCGGATTGCCGGATCCGGGCTTGATCAGCGCCGAGGTGACGCCTCCTCGCAGGGCGTCCTTGAATCCGATCTCGGACGGGTCGATGCCGTCGAGGGCACGCACGCCGGCACCGTTGGGGTCGGTCATCTCGTTCGTATCGTCACCGGACCAGCCTTCACCATCCTCATGGACGCCGAGGTGGCCGTGGGCTTCGATGAATCCCGGCAGCACCCAGCGTTGCCCGGCATCGATGAGCTCAGTGTCGGCCGGCAGATCCGCAGCGGTGACGGTGCCGGATTCCACTGAGGTGATCGTGCCGTTGGAGACCCGGATCGTGCCGGAATCGATTGGTTCGACACGTTGCCCCTTGGCATCTGCGATGGGCAGAATCCGAGCATTCGTGATGGCGAAATCAGTGATCTCGGGAACCGGAATCGAACGATACATTGTGCTCCTCTTGCAGTTGCCGTCAACGATGAGATCCGTCTCGAATCGAGTCTACGCCAGGCGATCAGCACAGGTCATGACGCGGGGCCACCAGAATCTGTCGCAGTCCCGGCTGATTCCGACAAGGCCGATTCAGTATAGTTCGGAGTCAGAGAATCAATGAGAGAAGGACCCCAATGCTCCAGACCATCACCTCGTATGTCGCCATCGGCGATTCGTTCAGTGAAGGGCTCATGGACCACAATCCGAGCGCAGACGATCGCTACCTGGGGTGGGCCGACCGCCTTGCTGACAAGCTCGTCGACTCCCCCGCAGGCAGCCCCGAACTCACCTACGCCAACCTCGCCATCCGTGGGCGTCTCATTGACCGGATCATAGAAGAGCAGGTGCCCAAGGCACTTGACCTCAAACCCGACCTGGTCAGTTTCTGCGCCGGGGGCAATGACTGTCTGCGCCCGAAAGCCGATATCGATGACCTGGCCGACCAGTTCGAACGTGCCGTCATCGCCTTTCGCGAGGCCGGCATCGAGGTGCTCATGTGCAACGGCTTCGACACCGAGATCGCCTCACCCCTGATCCGCGCCGTGCGCCCGCGCGTGGGCATCTACAACGCGCACCTGTGGTCGATTGCGCAGCGACATGGCTGCCATATGACTGACGTCTGGGGGCTGCGGCAGCTCTACGCTGGCGACATGTGGGCCGATGACAGAATTCACCTCTCACCCAAGGGCCATGAGCTCGTGGCCAGTCAGGCCCTGGCCACGCTGGAAAGCGGGCATTCCCTGCCGGTGACCGGCTTCGCTATGCCGGCTCGACCGACGCGTCCGATTCGGGCGGCCATGAGCGAAGAGTCCAAGTGGGCACGCGAATACCTCGGCCCCTGGGTCGGCCGACGCCTGCGCGGGCAGTCCTCCGGCGACAAGCTGGATGCGAAGATTCCTGAACTCACCCGAGTGCGCAAACCAGAATGAGCCAGAGCGATCGTTTCGCGGCACTAGGTGCCGCCGGTTCGGCGCTGGACTCGCAGCGGGACTTCTTCCGATGTGATTACGGGCCTGAGGCCGATCAGTTCCTCGAGGTCCACGGCGACCCGAGCACCGCCTCGGCGACGGTGTTCTTCGTCCACGGCGGCTACTTCCGTGAGCGCACGGACCTCGCCCATGCCAGGCCCATGGCCGCGGCCCTCGCCGAGGCGGGGGTGCTGTGCGTACTCATCGAATACCGGCGCGTAGGCGGGCAGCCCAACTGCTCCGCCGACGTCACCGCCGCCCTCACCTTTGCATACGACTCGTTGTCGGACTGGGGCGTCAATGATCGGGCACGGCGCAGTCTCACTGTGACCGGTCATTCGGCCGGAGGGTGCCTGGTGCTGGCGTGGGCGAGCCACCTCCTTACGGACGGGCCCGAGTTCCGACTGCGGCCCTTGGCCCCGGTCACGGACCTGTTCCGGGAGGTCGAGGACGGTTTGGGTGAGGGGGCTGTGCTCGACTACATGGGCGCGAGACCGGAGCAGGATCTGGCACCGTACCTGCGGGAGGATCCGCGCTCGAGGGCGGTACTCATTCCCGCGCGGGCGGATCTGCTCATCGTCCACGGGGACCGTGATGAGACGGTCGACGTCGCATTCTCTCGGACGTTCCCGGCACGGCTGTCCGTCGCCGAGGGCGCCGATCACGCCGATCTCGTCGACCCCGATTCGCCCTATTTCCCGCTTGTGCTTAAGACCCTGCTGAACTGATCTCACGACTCTGCTGAGCTGATCTCCCGGACGTGGGCACGGGCAGGCTCCGCCTGGGTGCGGCGCAGCTGTGCGAAGAGTTCCACGCTTCTCATCCCGGGCCAGTCCGAGGGCAGGGCGCTGGGTGGAAGGCCCGGATCGACGTAGGGGATCGCCTTCCACTCGTCGACGCAGTGCAGCCACAGAACGAACGCCTCACGCGGTTCGAGAGACGACTTCGGCGCTGAGTTCTCTGGCAGTGGGGCTGAGTTCTCCGACAGTGGCGCAGCGTGTTCGTACCGGCGAAGGAATTCGGTGTGCCTGGCAGCCAGGGTGTCCAGCTGCCACCATTTCGCCGCCGCTTGAGCGAAGGGTTCAGCGGTCAGGGGTGTCTGCGTGATGAAGATCGTCGCCCGGTCTCGCACGTCAAGGCCGACCAGGGCGTCCTCGACTTCGGCGCGCAGATGCCCGGGCGCAATCCACAGCCCGTCGGTGACCGCTCCGAATCCCAACCCCATCAGTGTTCGACGCAGCTGCACCCGCTTCGACCGGTCCACCTCGGGCAGGGAGTAGGACACCAGGCACCAGGGCTCGTCATCTCTCTGACCACGGTAGGTAAAGATCCTCCGATCCCCGCGTTCAAGTCCGGACACGGCCGCCGAGTCCAAACGATATCCGGCTACTGCCTCCCGCTTGTCCGGAATGAGCAGTCCCTTGCCCTTGAGTCTCGACACGGCGCTGCGAGTTGAGGAGTTCGAGACCCCGGCGGTGGCGAGAAGATCGAGCAGGGCAGCGACTCGGATCCAACCGCCCAGGTCACGCAGGTGAAGACCGACGAAGGTCCGCAGCAAAGAGGTGGGGCTGCCGGAGGTGTGATCGAGATCGACGATCGGTCTCAGAGCCCCGGACAGCCTGAAGCGGAACCATGACCGCCCGTAGAGTTCTTCGCGCGCGCCGTGCCCGGACCCGTCGCTGTGCCGGGTCCGTTCTCGATGCCGGTGCGGATGTCGAAGAGCTCCGGGAAGAAGGTGAGATCGAGTGCCTTCTGCAGGAAGCCAACACCGCTCGAACCGCCTGTTCCTCGCTTCATGCCGATGATGCGCAGCACCGTGCGCATGTGGCGGTAGCGCCAGAACTGGAAGTTCTCCTCGAGGTCGACGAGCTCCTCGCAGCTTTCGTACTCCTGCCAGTACTTTTCGGGGTTCTCGTAGATGATCCGGAAAGTGTCGAGAAGTTCCTCATCGAAGGTGTGCGCCACGGACACGTCTCTGTCCAGCAGTCGTTGCGGCACCGGGAGTCCGCGGCGGGCAAGGGCACGGAGGAATTCGTCGTAGACGCTGGGCTCGTTGAGGTATTTCTCGAGCTGTGCGCGGGCCTCGGGTTCACCGTCGAAGACCTGCAGCATGCCGGCGTTCTTGTTCCCGAGCAGGAACTCCACGGCCCGGTACTGCCAGGACTGGAATCCCGAAGACTTGCCGAGTTCGTCGCGGAACCCGACGTATTCGCTCGGCGTCAGGGTTGCGAGGACCGACCACTGCTCGGTCAGGGTCTTCTGAATGTGCTTGACGCGGGCAATGCGCTTGAGTGCCAGCGGGAGCTGGTCATCGGCGATGAGACGTCGGGCATCGACGAGCTCATGGATGACCAGCTTGAACCACAGCTCCGTGGTCTGGTGCTGGATGATGAACAGCAGCTCGTCGTGATGAACAGGGTCGCTGACAGGATGTTGGGCGTCGAGCAATCGGTCGAGGTGAAGATAGGAACCGTAGGTCATCGTCGACCTCAGATCCGTGTGGATTCCGTCTTCAAGATCCCGCTCGTTGTTCTCCGCCGTGGAGTCGTCATGAGTCATGACAGCCAGTGTATTGCAGTTATCGACCGAGAGGATCAGATACGCAACATCATTCCGTTCCCGGCCTGCGCCGTTCAGGGGCTGCAATCTCCCGGACCTGCTCGACGAGGCTCTTCCACTCCCCCGGCATCTCGGTCTCACCGAAACGCACCAGACCGAAGCGACTCTCGATCGCATAGACGTAACGGTCAGCACCAGCACCAGGTCCAGCACCAATGCCCGCCGCCCCACCATTGGCCTTCACCCCGGCACCGCCATCGACGTGCCCTGCCGAGTCATTCGGCCATGGGAGCTCTGCCACCTTCGGTCCGATGCTCGCCCGGTGCTCGCTCGAATCGATGTCGAGGTCCCAGACCAGCAGAAGCCCGGCGATTCCACCGCTGCGCTCGACTATGAGATGGCCGAATTCGCCGGACGCAGGAGACGAACCTTCCTCACTCACCAGCTGCTCCCGACATTTCCCCGCCCTGCACCGCGAGTCACGCCCACGGCATCCCAGCTCTGGACGAGCGCATCGTGGACGTCGGATCCCTCACCGAACTGGGCGACCGCCTCGGCGATGGTCAGGGCTGCGAAGCCCGCGAAATCGGTGCGAGTGGTGATGTCGTCACCGGTCAGCACGGAGTACCAGACCTGCCCCACGGTCTCCCAGGCCTGGCCGCCGAGGCGGGTGGCAGCGAGCGCAAACGCGCGGTTGGGGATTCCGGAGTTGAGGTGGACCCCACCGTTGTCCGAATCCGTGGTGACGTAGCGGTCCATATGATCAGGCTGGGGATCCTTGCCGAGGACATCGTCGTCGTAGGCGGTGCCCGGCGCAAGCATGGAGCGCAGGGCCTGGCCTGTGACCTCGGGCGTGAAGATGCCGGCTCCGATGAGCCAGGTGGCGTCCCCGGCTTCCTGACCGGAGTCATGCTGTTCAGTCAGGGCACCGAAGACGTCGGCGCAGTGCTCGTTGAGGGCACCGGGCTGCCCGAGGTACTCGAGGTCGGCGGTGTGGCTGATGACGCCGTGGCTGAGTTCGTGGCCGATGATCGACAGCGACCCGGTGAAGCCGGTGAAGACCTCGTCGTCACCGTCGCCGAAGACCATGAGCCGTCCGTCGAAGAAGGCGTTGTCGTAGTCCTGGCCGTAGTGGACGCTGGCGATGAGCGGCATCCCTTTGCCGTCAAGCGAATTGCGCTCGAAGGCCTCGGCGAAGAGCGAATAGGAGGCACCGAGCCCGTCGTAGGCCTCGTTGACCGCCTCGTCGGACACTGCGTCCTCGCCTTCGCTGCGCACGAGGGATCCCGGCAGGGTTTCGGTGCCCTGCGCGTCGTGGATGAGGCGGTTCACCCCGGCGCTGGCGCCGGTGACCTGCGAGTGCATCGCGGCCTCGGAGTCCTGCGCTCCCCCATCGGGCGTGGCCACCGGCGTATAGCGCAGCCCCTCGGCCCGCAGGTTGCGACAGGACTCATCGGAGACCTGACAGCTGCGCGCGGCGCGGGCGGCTCGGGGGAACTTCTCGCCTCCGCGTTCGGCGATCGCATCGAGCAGGTACGGCGGAATGACGTGTCGAAGACTCATATGTCCAGGGTGCCACCTCTGCCCATGCATCGAATAGGAAAATTCGTGCAAACTTTTCCTTGCAAAGACTTCTTTGCAAGCGTATCTTTGCATTATGGCTGACACACCAGATTCCCCGACACCGATCCGAACCCTTGGCCCCGAAGCACTCAAGGGGCTCGCCCATCCGCTGCGCGTCGAGATCTACGACGCGCTGTCCAAGTTCGGACCGCAGACGGCGACCAGCCTGGCCAGCCGGCTCGGCGAATCGACCGGATCAACGAGCTACCACCTGCGTCAGCTCGCCCGCCACAACTTCATCCACCAGGTCGATGGCCCTTCCGGAGGACGAGCGAAGTGGTGGGATCGCTCCCCGGGGGCCATCGATGTCAGTCGGCACACCGCCAAGGAGGATCCCTCCGCTGGTGCCTCGGCCGGCTTCATTCTGCGCGAATGGACCAGAAACGGCACCCGGGCTCTGGAGGACTTCGTCGATGTCCTCAACTCGGATGATCTGCTGCCCGATGTGTGGGCCGATGCCGCGGCGGTCGACACGAGCAACGTGCACGTGACGCCTGCCCAACTGCGGGAGATCAACGATCGGGTTCACAACACGATCGACGCAATCGTCACGGAGTTCCGGGGCCGCAACGACCCCGGCTCCCGTCCCGTGCAGATCCAGTTCAATGCCTTCCCCTTGACCGATGGAGAGGAAACACCATCATGAGCACCCTCATCAGCCCGATCAGACCACCGACCTTCCCACGAGGTCCCGGCAGGATCGTCGAGCGCACGACCACCACCACTCGCGAGATCTTCCTCGACGACCTGCCAGCTACGAAGTCCCGTGCTGGTTCAGCCTCCCCGCACAGCTCCGAGACGGCAGCCGAGCTGCTGACTACCTCATCGGATATGCGACTTCACGGGCTCAATCGGGCCATGGTCCGCCTCGGCGTGTGGCTGATCGAAGCAGGCCGCAGGCACGCGCTTCGCCCGGCAGTTGGCCCAGCAGCCCGCGCGGACGAGATCGCACGCCGGGTCGATGCCGCGAAGGCCCACGATATGAGGCACTTCATCGGCCTCCCGAACTGACCCCGTCCTCAAGTCGAGCCCTCATACGTGACTCACGCTTCCACCTCGGCGCCGATGGACGATTCGATCCCATTCGAGTTCGCCGAGATGGCCCGCAGTGACCGTGTCATGCACCTTGGCCCGGGGAACAGAGGTTTCTACACTGAGATCATGACTGATGCGCCAGGAGACCCCGACCTCAGAGACCGCAGGCTCCTCCTCGTCGAGGACGATCCGACTGTCGCCGAGGTTGCGCGCAATTATCTGCGCAACGCGGGCTTCCTCGTCGATGAGGTCGCCGACGGCTTCCAGGCGCTCGAATCCGTCGCCGAGCTGGTCCCCGACCTCGTCATTCTCGATCGGAAGCTGCCGGGCATCGACGGCACCGAAGTGTGTCGCCGTCTGCGCTCGTTCACTGCGGTCCCGGTGCTCATGCTCACGGCGCTGTCCGCGACGGAGGACCGCATCGATGGTCTCGAGTCCGGCGCCGACGACTATCTCACGAAACCGTTCTCTCCTCGGGAACTCGTCCTGCGAGTCCAGTCGATCCTCAAGCGCACCGTGGACGAGTCGACACCGGAAGCACCGTTTCGCTTGGGCCCCTTCCACCTCGACGTATCCGGACGCCGGGTCAGCCGGAACGGGATCCCACTCGAGGTCTCTGCTCGCGAATTCGACCTGCTCGCATTCTTCCTCAAACACCCTCACCAGGTCTTCGACCGGGAGACCCTGCTGCGCTCCGTCTGGGGGTGGGAGATCGGCGACCCGTCGACGATCACCGTGACCGTGCGCAGGCTGCGGGAGAAGATCGAGGACGATCCCTCCCATGCACAGTTTCTGTCCACGGTCTGGGGCGCCGGCTACCGATTCGATGTCGAGGAGGAGCTACGATGATGCTTCCGCTGCCGGAGATGGCCGCCATCTTCCTCGTCGCGATTGTCTGTTCCGCCGGGATCGGGATCATCGGCGTCGGTGCGCTGTGGCTCAGCCGCCGCCGATCGCTGAGAGCGCGCCTGTCCATCATCGTCGCCACGACCCTGGTCTCAGTCCTCACCGGGATGGTCGCAATCTCCGCGGCGATGTACCTGTCCGAGCACGACCTCTATGTGTTCCTCACCGTGGCCCTCGCCTCCCTGCTCTCGACCATGGTCGTGACCTGGTTCCTCGGTCGGCTCATCGCCCGCGAGTACGAGGACCTGCGGAGCCTCACCGCCGAAATGGGTGAGGGCCATCGCCTCGGTGATCTCAGTGACCCGAAGGATGTCTCGGAGACGGCGCTGCTGCGCGCCGAGCTCGTCGCCACCAGCCGCAAGCTCGCGGACTCCCGCGATGAGGTGGCCGCGCTCGATCGCTCACGACGCGAGCTCATCGCCTGGATCGCCCATGATCTGCGAACTCCGATGGCCGGGCTCAAGGCCATGGCCGAGGCTCTCGAGGACGGGATGATCGAGGATCGGCAGCGCTACTATGCCAAGATCCGAATCCAGATCGATCGACTCTCACGCATGGTCGATGACCTCTTCGCCCTGTCACGGATCCAGTCGGGTGCCCTCGAGCTGGAAACCATCGACGTCAGCCTCTACGACCTCGTCTCGGATGCGGTGTCCGATCTGCGACCGGTCGCCGCGGCCAAGGGCATCGCGGTCCATGAGCGCGGACTCACCGACGTCACTGTGGCCGGTGACCCCCGTGAGCTGACTCGGGTGGTCGAGAATCTGCTCATGAATGCCCTGCAGCATTCGTCCCAGGACACCGAGGTCGTGCTCGAGACGAGCCGAAATGGTGAGGGACAAGCTGTGCTCACCGTCAGCGACACCGGCGGTGGGGTCCCGGCCGAGGCTCTCACCGAGGTCTTCACCACCGGGTGGCGAGGCTCTCCGGCGCGCACTCCCGACGACGATTTGATCACCGGGGACCCGACAGTCAATGGCGGTGGGGTCCTCACCGGCAATGCCGGGCTGGGTCTGGCCATCGTCCGCGGCATCGTCGAGGCGCATTCTGGCACCGTCGGGGTCTCCAACACCGAATCAGGTGCCCGGTTCGAGGTGTGTCTGCCCGCAATCGCCCCTGCCGTCTGAGCGACGGTTCTCCGCCGGTGCGGTCGAGGAAGACGGACACAGCGCCGGACTAGACTGGCCTGGTGCTCAAACCCATTCTGTGGCCGGTCCTCGCGCCGTCGCTTCTCTTCGCCGTCGGCATAGGAGCGATACTTCCGGTCATGGTCCTGGGTGCGCTTCAGCTCGGCTCGAGCGCTTCCTTCGCGGCCGCCATCGTCGGCATCATGGGTGCGGTCTCCCTGGCAGCGACGGTGCCGGCGGGATGCTCATCGACCGCCTCGGCGATTTCCGGGCGATGCTCGTGGCCACGGCCACCGCGGTTGTGGTCCTCGGCGGGATCGTCGCCGCCTTCATCTGGGACTCCCCCGCCTCGCTGATCCTCTACACGGTGGGGCTCATGCTCTTCGCTCCCGTCTCCGATGTGTGGAACCTGGCCCGTCAGGCCGTTGTGGCCGAGGTGATGCCTCCGCAGGATCTGGCGAAGGCGATGACCGCGCTGGGCGGGACTCAGCGGGTGGGCAACCTCGTGGGCCCGATCGTCGGTGCCGGGCTCATGCTCATCTTCCCGCTCTGGTCGGTCTTCGTGCTCTCAGCCCTCGCCGCCGTCGCCGCGATCATCATCATGGCCCTGCCGATCGCCCGCATCCCCGGCTACCCCGACCGCGGATCGGCTGGCACCGAGGCGAGCGCTCATGCGGGTGACGGTGCCGATATTTCGAAGGACCCCACCCTCGCCGAGGAGGTGGCCGGCCATCCGCACAAGCCACCTCGGCCGCGCCTGGAGGTGAGGTGGAAGGCCGTGGTCCTCGTCGGGATCTCGATCATCGCCCTGACCGTGGCCCGATCGGCTCAACCTGTGGTGATCCAGCTCTGGGGCATCGACATCGGCCTCCGAGAATCATCGATCTCCCTGCTCATCGCCTTCGGCGCGGGCCTCGAACTCGTCTTCATGTTCCTCGGCGCATACATCAAGGACCACCTCGGGCGGGTGGCGACCCTGGTGGCCTGCCTGACGATCTTCGGATCCGGATTCGTCGTCATGGTGCTTGTGCCCAGCCTGAGTGGCATGGTCATCGCCGTGGCCATCATGGCCGTGGGCAACGGCCTCGGTGCCGGGGTGAACATGACGATCGGAGCCGACCTGTCACCGGCGATCGGGCGGGCCCGGTTCCTCGGCATCTGGGCGATCTTCTCCAACGGCGGCAAGCTGGGCGGTCCGGCCCTCATCTCACTGGTCATCACCCTCGCCTCACTGCGCTTCGGAATCCTGTTCCCCGGACTCTTCGCCATCCTCGGCGCGGTGTGGGTGCTCATCTGGGCCAAGCAGATCGGCCTGCCCGGTCGAATGCGCCGAGGATAAGCCGAGTCCCGATCCACCCTGAGAATCGGCGAACACCGATTAGGCTGGTGACGACCGGTCCCTGACGGACACAACGTTGGGGAACACCGCTGCCTAAGGAGAGTTGTTCATGGCCGCCCTCGACTTCGGAGCCTATGTTCTGCTGGGCATCGCCGCCGTCCTGTTCCTCCTCCTGCAGTCATGGCTCGCCGCGACCGTTGTCCGCCGCGTCGTCGGCATCCCGACAGGTTGGCCGCGGACCATCGGGGTGGGCCTGGTGTTGAGCGCTGTTATGGCGCTGACCGTGCAGTATCTCTACCGTGCCGGGACGGGACAGAACGCCGGCGGCCTCGAGGTGGCACCCGGTGTCGCACTCCTGCTCCTGCTGCTGGCGACAGGGTGGATCTTCGCTCTGGGTGTCGGCGCACTCGTCGTGATCGAGGCAGCCTTCCCGACAGGCTCGGTGCCCGGCCCACAGTCTCTGTTCTTCGGCTAGAAGGCACGCAGGCGGCGCGGTCGACGCTACGCCGAGGTCATCTCGATCGCGGTGCGCCACGGCCTGGGCTCACAGATCCGCGGCTTCGGCCGGGGTGCTTCCCGTGACCGTTAGGCCAAGACGGCCCGGGCACTGAAGAACTCGCTCTCGGAGGCCGGAGTCACCTTCGTCAAGCTCGGACAGATGCTCTCCACCCGTCGTGATGTGCTGCCTCCCGCCTACGTCCACGAACTGGAGTTGCTGCAGACGCAGGTCTCCCCCGAACCCTGGTCGGTCATCGAACCGGCGATCATCGAGCGCATGGGCAGGCCCTTGAGCGACGTGTTCTCCCGCATCGATGCCACACCCCTGGCCGCAGCCTCGGTGGCGCAGGTCCATGAAGCCACACTGCTCGACGGCACGGATGTCATCGTCAAGGTCCAACGGCCCAAGGCCCTCAACCAGGTCAATCAGGATCTCGACATCATCCTGCGTCTGGCCAGCTGGCTGAACAAGACCACCGTATGGGGTCAGGATCTGGGGATCGAGAAGCTGGCGAAAGGGTTCGCCAATTCCCTCGAGGAGGAGCTGGACTATCGGATCGAGCTCGGCAATATGCGTGCCATCGAGGACAGCCTCCGGCGATCGAGCAAGTTCTCCGTGACCGTGCCCCACAGCTACCCGGAGTTCTCGAGCGAGAGGCTCCTCATCATGGACAAGCTGCCCGGGCGACCGGTGTCCTCGGCGGGGAAGATCCTGGCTGAACTCTCCGATAAGGAGCGAAAAGGGCTGGCCACCACTTTGCTGGGAGCCACACTCGAGCAGATCATCACCGACGGCGTCTTCCACGCGGACCTGCATTCGGGCAACATCTTCATCATGCCCGACGGCGGGTTGGGGCTCCTGGACTTCGGGGCCGTCGGCAGGCTCGACCCGGGAACGCAGACGGCCCTGGGCCTCATGCTCTACTCGATCGACCAGAACGACAGCGCCGGTGCCACGGACTCCATCATCGAACTCCTCGGCCGCCCGGAGAATCTCGACGATCGGGCCGTGGAACGTGCCGTCGGCGAACTGCTCACCCGCTACGGCGGCGGAAGCCAGTCCTATGACGGGCAGAAGCTCTTCGACGACCTGTTCAACCTGGTTCTGGCCCATCGCTTCTCGGTCCCGGCCCCGATCAGCGCTGCTTTCCGGGCACTGGCCTCGGTCGAGGGAGCACTGCTGGTCATCGATCCCACCTTTGACGTGGTCGCCGTTGCCCGCAACGAGGGCAACCGCCTCATGCGCAGCAAGCTGAAGTCGACGAAGATCACCGATGAGCTCCAGCGTCGTGCGATGCAGATCCTGCCGATGATCGACCGCATGCCTCGGCGGATCAACAAGATCACCGAGGACCTCGAGCAGGGCCGTTTCTCGATGAACATGCGCGTGTTGGAGAACCCTTCGGATCGACGGTTCCTCACGAGCCTGTTCCAGCAGCTCATCGTCGCCGTCCTCGCCGGCGCCGCCGTCCTGGGTTCGATCATGCTCATCACCAGCGAGGAGGGACCACTGCTGACCGAAGGCATCCACCTGTACGCATTCTTCGGATTCGTCCTGCTCTTCGGCGGCTTCGTGCTGAGCATGCGCTCCCTCATGCTCGTGTTCAAACGCGGCGTCGACGGTTAGGGCCGCACGCGGCCAACCTCGTCGACTCACACCCTCTCCAGGGCACCTGGTTCTGTATTCTCGCTGGACACAGACGGTATGTTATCGTTTTTCGATACATCGATTAACGATATGAAGCCATTGATTGACGGCACCGAGCTGAGAAGGAGCGCAATGCTCACACAGCACCGGAAGAAGCAGATCAGCACATTCACTGGAGGGATTTTCGCCGCAGGTGTCGCTGTCGCCGGAGTCGACATCTTCCGACCGCTGTTCACCCTCCTCAAGGACAAGCAGATCACCATGCGTCTGCAGGACAGCGAGGCTCATGAGCCGATATCGGAGTCGGTGCATGTCGCCGACACCAACCTGACCGTCCTCATCGACGCATCAGCGGTCTCGACCTGGCCCATCATCACCTATGGAATTGCGGTCGCATTGACGATCATCGGCTTCATCGCCCTCATCATCGGATACGCCGCGTTCATCGCCTCATCCGGCGCAGACGCAGTCGCCTCGAACCGCTGGCCGTTGACGATCCTGATCTCCGGATTGGTCTCTCTCGTCGGCGGGCTCGGAGGCGGCTGGCTGACCGGCTGGATGCAGAGCTATATCGCCTCCGGTCAGGGTCTGACGTATTACGGATATGCACTCAACGAGCAGTCGACGCTCTTCATCACCGTCCTCGCAAGTGCCGTGCTCACGCTCCTCGGGCTCACAGTCTCACACACCCGCGAACTCGAAGAGGAGACGTCGGGCCTGGTCTGAGCACGGCTGCCTTGACGATAGTCAGAGCACATGAGAAGACCCCGCGTTCTGCACTGCTGTGGAGAACGCGGGGTCTTCTCAATGAGCGCCCTGCTGCTTTCTGGTCAGGTGGCGGGGACCTCGAACTCAGAGCTGAATTCGGGGACCTTCTTGTCCTCGCCGAGCACCTTCGCCTCGGGACGAAGGTAGGTCCCTTTGAGCACGTCGGCTGTTTCACTCACGTAGATCGGAACGTAGCCCGTGTGCTCTCCATCGCGGCGCGGCGCGAGGTCGAAATACTCAAAACCGGCATCCTTGAGTTCGTCTTTGGCACTCGATGCGTAGTTGGCCTCTTCGCCGGCGCTGTCGAGGTAGAAGTCCGATGCGCTGATGGTGCCACCGTAGCTGTCGCCCGGTTCCACCTTCACCTCGATGTAGACCATCTCCCCATCTGGGTTGTCGG
The DNA here is from genome assembly GCF_028201555.1 of Brevibacterium sp. BDJS002. Taxonomy (NCBI): domain Bacteria; kingdom Bacillati; phylum Actinomycetota; class Actinomycetes; order Micrococcales; family Brevibacteriaceae; genus Brevibacterium; species Brevibacterium sp. BDJS002. The sequence continues at coordinate 3,502,320 of NZ_CP116392.1, forward strand.
CGGCTTCGTAGTACTCCGTGGGGTTGTTGCGGACTGCGGACACGATGGTGATGACGTCCCCGGTCTCCTCATCGGTGAACTCTGTGCCGATCTCCACCTCGGTGCCCTCGGCCTTGTCGCTCATGCCTTCGGCCTCGTCCGTCTCTGTGGTCTCAGCCGCTGTCTCGTCCGTGGTCTCCTCTGCGGGCTCTTCGGCTTCGAGGGCTTCGCCCTGCGATTGGCTGGGTGCTGCGTCTTCGGGGGCTTCATCCGCCGCTGTGTCATTGCTGCCGCAGGCTGACAGTGCCAATACGGCGGCAAAGGCCAAGGCGGAGGTCTGGGTGAGGATTCGGGCTGAGTGGCGTCCGGTGCGGTTCATCGGTTTCCCTTTCGACATGATGGGCGCTGCATGAGCTGCGTGATTGATGACTCATTGGCCCTGACAAGGAAAGACTCTATGGCCGATGACCCGGGCGCAGGTGATGATCACAGCACACCGCGTAGCAGATCTGACACAACTGGCCGTCGCACATGTGTGGAGCACCCGTGACGGGTGGGGCGCATGCGTGGCGGCCACGCACCATGGCAGAAAAGAACCGGGCCAGACAGTTCACTGTCTGGCCCGGTTACGTGGAGCCCCCCATCGGACTCGAACCGATGACCTTCGCTTTACAAGTCCTCTACTTGTAGGCATAAGCGGTGCCGCAAGGGTTGCACGGGGTGTTCCCGACGTACTGAGCGGCGACGAACGCGAGCGGAGGGGTCACATACGGGTCACGCGCACGGGTGCCGAGCAGGACGTCATTATGGCCCATGGTGTTAGGCGCGAGAGCAGTCGGACCACGCTGGAAATTCCGCGCCGAGCCATGGGGCGCCTTTTCGGAACTCTGCCACATGTGAGAAACGCTCTACTGAACGGTAGGGCGTTTTTCGTGTGCGGTCGCCGGGTGGGGTGCGGCGGGGTGCGCGGACGGGAGCGAAGCGGAGTCCGCGCGGGGCCCCGTCGCGGGGTCCCGCCTGGCGACCGCAGCGCGCGGAGCGCGCCTTGAGTCAGTAAGGAAAGTTCTCACAGATTTTGAATTACACTTCCCCTCCCACTGCACCTCGTCGGGGTGCAACCACACTCCGAGCGTGCTCACCCGCCGGTCATGCAGACGGACGTAGATCGCGGCACCTAGGTCCAGCCGTGTTGCTTCCCCGTCGAGCCATTCTTCACCGGTCGTGTCGAGACGTGAAGTGATTCTCCCAGCATACGAATTTCAGTTCCGCGATCACTTTGGTTGAGCTCCCTCTGCGCAAGCTGGGCCCATCCTCCCCTATTTCTTTTCTGCTTCCACCAGTACGCCCTCAAGCTGAGGAGCTTCGGCGCCCCTCTCGGGATTGCGTTCTTCAGGTCGTCGAGGGTTCTCATGATATTCATTGATTTATGTCCGCCTAGACTGACGATATTGGCCAAATCATAGGAGTACTCGGGGCTTGCATGGTTGAGGTGGCGAACCGGTGGCGGCAGGATTCGATCGCGGATTCGTCATGAGATAAGGGTTGGATGAAGGTTCCGTGCGGGGGCGACGGGTTCGGACTTCGACATGAATTTTTTCGGGAGTGCAGAGATTTGGATTTGTTGTCCCCTATTGGTGGCAGCTAGAGAGATGATGAACAATTTCGTCGGCGATTGCACGCATTCCGGACTCATTAGGATGGTACGACCCGGAGGTGGTTTCTACTTCGGGTTTGAACTCGAATACCCAAGGCGTGCTGGTGCCGAGACCATGGTCGCGGCTTACTTTCGAGGCCACAAGCAGATCTGCCCCAGATCGGTCTGCTGCCAAGCGGAAAGCAGTAGCAAGGGCTGTTTGGATATCGGCGAATGTCTTCGTCTGCTCAGGGGCGAACGGTAGAACGTCCTGCATTGCGGAGTCAGCGGGGATGATCGTCAGATAGTCGATTAGAAGGGTACGGGCGTTGGGTGCTCGGTCCCGGACCGCGGAAACGATGCGTGTCAATCCACTCACAACAGCTTCGATGGAGTCGTCGTCCGGCGAGGGGATCCCAGCGGTGAACTCCTGGCCCATCATCTGTGTGAGGGGACTGTCCGGGGCATTCATCGACCAGGAGGTGAAGAGCATTGAACCGAGGAAGTGGAGGTCGTTACCGCCAGCGGTGATGGTCACGATATCCGCATTCGCGGGGACACCTTGGATCTGAGGTGCAAACTGGGCACCGGTGGCCGTGAGCTGCGTTTCCTCAAGAATGGTCGAGGTGGTCGCTCCCGACACTGTGAGATCGATCAGATTTGCGCCCAGGCGTTCAGCGGCGATATGCGCGTAGTTGCGTTTCGAGCGCATCGCATCTGGGTCAGCGACGGGTTCGATTGTTGGACCAGCTGCAAACGAGCTTCCCAACGCAACGAAGGTAAGTTTTTCAGGCATGGGTCGATGCTCTCTGTCGAAAGGCAAATGAGTGAGTCACCAGCAATGATCTGTCTTGCTACTGGGGTTATAGGTATTCCCATCACCCCAGTACGTGCTCATAGACAGTGCTATCGGGTGTGTTTGGCGATGAAGGCTCGTTGTGAGGCCGCATGATCTTCGTCTTCGGGGCTCTGGCCCCCGAATCCTCCGTGCGGCATCGCCTCGAAGACATGGAGCTCTGCTTCCACCCCAGCCGCGAGAAGTTTGCGATGCATCCGCACTGTGTTCGACAGAAACAGATCTCTCGTGCCGCTCTGGAGGAACGTGGGAGGGAAGCCGGAGAGGTCACCGAAGATCGGTGAAAGGTATGGATCAGTCAGATCCGCACCATCTGCGTAGAGATCATTCACCACTGCAAGACTGCTGAGAACATTGTCGACCCCGTCGAGGATGGTAAACGTGTCGCCTGCCTCGGTCAGGTCGATTTCCGGGGTGTTGAGAATGAGAGCAGCAGGCAGCGGCAGACCTTCGTCCTTTGCTCGCAGGATCAGTGCAGCGGCGAGGTTGCCTCCGGCAGAACCACCTCCGACGATGATTCGTCGTGGGTCACGTGTGCCAAGCAGGTGACGATATACAGCTATGACATCGTCGAGGGCCGCCGGGTAGGGGTCTACGGGCGGCATTCGGTAATCGACGCCCCAGGTCACCTGGTTGGAGGACAATGCCGCCATCGCAGTCATCGCTCGACAGGCACCTCCGCCGCCCATGAGCAGGCCACCACCGTGGAGGTTGAGATAGACCAGTTCGTCCGGGTCCTCATCAAGGCCGTCAGGCCTGGCAACAAAGACAGTTACGTTGTCAATCATCACGGTGTCTATAGAGACAGGCAGTTCGTGACCGAGAAACTGCTGAGCGATGAATTCGTTGCTCTGGTTAACGAGATCGATCCACGCTTCGGTGTCACTGGAGTCAGGGTACTGAGTTGCCGGAGAACGAAATTCAAGCCACTTCTGAGCCTGTGGGCTCACAGTAGGGGGTGCAGGATATGCGTCATCAGTCATGAGGGACTGCCTTTCGTGTGGTCTAGAGACTTCTCAAGGGCTGGCGCGAACCCACGGGTATAAAATGCGCCATTAGCGCTGATCTCAGGTGAGGGAAGCAGCGAAATTCGGATCTGTTCGCACTGCACCGACTACTCCGCCATCGACAAGCAGGTCGGTGCCGGTGACGAAGGATGCTTCACGGCCGAGAAGAAATGCGGTTGCGGCCGCGATATCCGCGGGAGTGCCGACTCGGCCCGTTCCAGATATACCGATCATGGCCTGCATTGCCTGGCCGTTTTCTCCTGAGAGCTCCTGCTGCCCCATGGCAGTCGAGATGATTCCAGGGCTGATGGAGTTGATGCGCGCACCTGCGGCTCCCCATGAACGGCTTGCTGCCTGTACGCGGAGTTGATTGGCTTTCTTGGCCAGCCCGTATGCATTCGCGGCGTCCCCGACCGAGTCTTCAGAAAGGAACGGGAGATCCAGGAGTTCATCAGTAGGGGTGGTTGCCAACGCAAATTCCTGCTCGGCCGGCAGCGGTGGCCTCATGTGGCCAGCCATGCTGGAGATGACGACGCCGGCGCCACCTGCGCTCATGGCGGTGGAAAATTCTTCGAGCACGAGTGCGACACCCAGCAGATCGACTCGCAAGATCGCTTCAACCGGTGCCTGAACTGGGGAGAGGCCTGCTGTGTGAACCAGCTGGACAATCGGCCCGAGCGTTTGTGTTCTGTTCGCCAGAGCACGCACTGAGTCGCGGGACGAGACGTCGACGGCGACTCCTGTCGCGTCGAATCCGTCAGCCCGCAGGGCTTCTGCCTTCTTGCCGGCCAGTTCCTCGTTGAAGTCGGCCAGGATGATGGCACTGCCCGCGCCCTGCCTCCTCGCGATTGCCTCTCCCATCGCGCCCACACCAATGATGACGACCACTTGTTTCGTTGACATCCTGCGTCCTTTCAAAGCGAGACACTTTGTCTTCTTTCTGTTTCACAACAGTACTCCTCAGGCGGGGCAGTTGGAACGGGTTCACTAGAAGCTACGAAGATCTTCAGCGTTCTTTCAAGATAAAGCGAGACACTTGGTCTCGGATTGCTCGTGAGTCCACGCGAGCGATCACTACGTTGAGAAGGAGTAATGAAGATGAACCATAGATTGACTGGCAAAGTGGCCTTGGTGACCGGGGCCGGCAATGGTGTGGGTAAGGAAATTGCCCTGTCTTTGGCAAGGCATGGTGCGAAAGTAGTCGTCAACGATCTCGGGACAAGCGAGCAGGCCAACGGCACAGCGAAGGGGGCCGCTGACCATGTTGTTGAGGAAATCCAGCGCGCCGGCGGCCAGGCCACGGCCAGTTATGATTCCGTGGCGACTTCGGCTGGCGTGGAAAATGCTGTCGAAATAGCCATGGAGCAGTACGGGCCAGTCGATATCGTCATTGCCTGCGCGGGTGCTTTGTTCCCCGGAGACCTCACCGCTACCGACGAGCAGTGGCAACGGTTCGTCGACCTGTTCTTGGCCCAGAAGTTCTACCTTGCGCGTGCGACTGTACCGGGGATGGCCGAGCGCGGATGGGGCCGATTCATCACCGTCACATCTGAAGGAGCACGAGGAACTCTCGGAAATCCGATCTTCGCCGGTGCCATGGGCGGGGTAATCTCCCTGACCAAGGCGCTTGCCAACGACTATGCGAATACGGGAGTAACCGCGAACAGTTTCGCCCCTGGCGCAGCTACACGCTTGTACCGTGCCACCATTGGCGATTGGGAGAAGAAGCACGCGGCGGGTGAGATCTCAGACGAAATGTGGCAGGCCATCAAGATTGGGCCAGGGCCCGCCAGTTACGTGGCACCGATGGTTACGTGGCTGGCAACAGATGCTGCGGCTGAGACAACCGGAGAGGTCTTTTCGGTAGGTGGAGGCCGTGTATCAAAGTGGTCTTCTTATGACGAAATCAAAACGATCTATCGCGGGGACCACCAGAATGTCCCTGAGTGGACACTGGAAGAACTGGACCAGTTGGTACCGACTCAGTTGTCCTGATCGACGCTCGTGAAAGTCGCGGGAGTTCCGATTCCCTTGCAAAAGCATGGAAGATAGTGACATGGCAAATGGACGACCGGGGCGGGCGCGTAGCGAGAAATCGAGACTGGCTATCCTGGAGGCAACGCGTGATGAGCTCGTCGAGCGCGGCTACGACAAATTCTCCATCGACCGGGTCGCGGCGACAGCGGGTGTCGGCAAACAGACAATCTATCGGTGGTACCCGACGAAAAGTGCGCTCATCGCGGAAGGCATGCTCCACGGCAATCTGTCGCCGACGATCCCGGTAGCTCATTCAGGCGACATCCGCAGAGACATCACCGCCTGGATGAGCGACTTCGCCACTGCAACAACGAAGCCTGACAACTCGGCGCTGCTGAGGGCAACCGCTTCCGCAGCTGCCGAGAACGAGGTCGTCGCTGCACGATATGAAGATCAAGTCACCGGGAAGACGCGCGCGACCCTAGTCTCCCGTTTCCAAGAAGCGATCGAGGCTGGGGAGCTGCGAGAGAATGCTCCAGTTCACGCAGCCGTGGAGGCACTGCTCGGCGCGGTGGTCATGCGGGTGATTTCTCGTCAGAATATTGACCGATCGGCTATCGCCGAACTGATCAATCTTGTGCTTGTCGGCTTAGGTGCCGATCAGTAAGACGAGAAATCACCCGATGAATGTCAATCAATCGTCTGCGAATTACTCATTGCAGTTCGTCAACTGCGTGTGACTCTGGGAGTGATCGTGATCGGTGCGTTGTGAGGAATCAGGCAAGATGGTGAGACAGATGCCGTCTCAGAAATGTGTCGAATCCCTAGTCACCGATGACCGTTCGTGACAAGCTTCCCGAGATCCTACAGTTGCATCCCATTGGCTTCCGAAATCTCCCGTTACATTGCCCTCAGATCAGTGCAAATGGCTACGAGACTTTTGAGATGATTTAGGCATGTGGGATTCAAGTCAGGCCTCAGAGCTGGTGCGGTGTTGCGAGAACATGGGTCGTCGGTGGCAGCACATTTCGGCCGTGGGCCGATTGGCTGATCGCCTGGCCCGAGAGGTTGGCTTACCTGAGGATGTGCGGGCCGCTGCTTGGCTGCATGATGTGGGCTATGCGCCGGAACTGGCATCAACTGGTTTTCACCCGCTGGACGGAGCGGCATATCTGCTTCGGCTCGGTGCCCCGCAAGAAGTGGTGGGCCTCGTCGCGTGGCATACTGGCGCCGCTTGGGAGGCATCGGAACGAGGATATTCCCAGCAGCTTGCCGAGATGCCGACCCCTGAACCGCAGTGGCTCGACGTGGTGACGTTCATCGACCTAGTCACCGGGCCCGACGGTTCCGTGACGACACCACAGCGGCGAATCGAAGAAATCTTGAGCCGTTACGACGCCTCGCACGCCGTTCACAGAGCAGTGCAAGGCTCGGCTCCCGAACTTCTCGCCTCGGCAGCTCGAGCTCGTGCTTTGTTGGGCCTAACCGATGAATGGCCGATCCCTGCTGAGAGCATGAGTGAGTCTTAATTGCATGGACGGGTGTAAGTTCAGTTCTTTGACTTGCTCCGGTGTCAGCCACTCGACCTTGTCGCTTTCGTCGCTCGTTCGGCGTTCTCCTCCGACGAGCTTTGCAAGAAAGGCGATGGAAAACTGCTGGCGCACTTCTCCGTCGTCGTAGGACATGTCAAGCACCGGGTTTCGTAGAGGCTCCTTTTCTTGGTTTCCTAAGCAGCCGCGGGTTCAATCGCGGACTGGTTGATCCATTCCGAATGGACCTCGAACGGCGGGCGGTAGTCAATCGCTGAATGCAACCGTGTCTGGTTGTACCAGGCCACCCACTTCGACGTCTCCGCCATCACCTCGATCAACCCCGACCACACCTTCCGGTCAATCAACTCTGCCTTGTAGACCGAGTTCAGAGCCTCGGCCATGGCATTGTCGTACGAGTCTCCACGTGACCCCACCGACGCCACGACCTCGGATTCCGCCAGGGTCTCGCCGTAGCGAATCGATCGGAATTGAACGCCGCGGTCGCTGTGGTGGACAAGCCCGGAGACATCTTCACCACCCCTATATTTCGCCGCCAGAGCCATCGTCAGAGCGTCCCTGGCCAGAGACTCCCGCATATGGTTCGTCACCTGCCAGCCGACGATCTCCCGGTGGAACACATCAAGGATGAACGTCGTGTACACCCACCCAGCAGACGTCGGAACATAGGTGATGTCAGCGACCCATAGACAATTGGGTGCCGGTGCTGCGAACTCACGCTCGACAAGATCATCCGGACACTCCTCAGCCCTAGCCGAAGCCGTCTTCGGACGCTTCCGCTTCCGCCGGATCCCGTCGATGCCCAACTGGCGCATCAACCGCTCCACCGTGCACCGAGCAACATGCCCGAACCGATCGGTGTACTCGCGGTTGATCGCCTTCCACATCTTCCGCACCCCGTAGCAGGAGTAGTTCGCCTCATAGACGTCCTGGATCACCACCATCAGCGCCTGATCCCGACGGGCCCTAGCCGATGGCTGACGCTTCTTGAACGCGTAATACGAGCTCACAGCAATCCGTGCCGCCGTCCTCTTCAGGGCGCGCACGATTGGCTCGACTCCGAACTCGTCGCGATGATCGTCGATGAAGGTGACGATTACTTTGATGGGCGGTCGAGCTCCGCCGCGAAGAAAGCCGAGGCACGGCGAAGAATCTCGTTTGCCCGTTTCGATTCAGCCAACTCAGCCCGCAACCTACGGTTCTCAGCCTCAAGATCAACGGAGTCCGCCGGCGTCGCTGTGCCCGAGTCTTTGTGCTTACGCACCCACACCCGCAGCGCTTCCTTGCTCACCCCGAGCTCTTTGGCTACACGGGCAATCGCTCCGTTTGCGGTGTTCGGATCCGCTTGAGCATGGATGACGAGCTCGACGGCACGAGCCTTGAGCTCGTCGGTGTACTTCACTGGCATGAGAGAATCTCCTTCTTCCAATCTCCCTGCCTCTATTATCCCCGGGGCGATTCAACTGACGGAAGGAAATGGTGATGGATAAGTACATGACGAGCGCAGAGGTCGCACGATGGTTGCGAGTCGACAAGTCGACCTTGAGCCGGTGGCGGCTAGCGGGCACCGGCCCACGAGTCAGGTGGCTGTCTCCGTCGATACCTCGGTACGCGCGTGCAGACGTGGAGGCCTGGTTGACCGAGGTGGCGGTATGAGCGTCGATAAAGCTGCCATCTGGACGTTTCCGGGCGAGGCTGAAGCGGGGTCAGGAAGTTGTCTCGACTAGGACGTTTGCCCGGAAGAAGGAAGCGTTGGCATGGGAGGCTGCCGAACGGGTGAAACTTGCCGGCGGTTTCGATCCGAGACTTGGAAAGATGACGAAGGTGGCTACCGCAGTCGACGCCTTCCTGTCTGATCGCGAAGGCCGAGTTGCTGCATCCACAGTGGCCACGGATCGTCGGTTCCTCAAGGTTCTGCCCGTCAGTATCGCGCGCTCTCCGATAGAGGCGTTGACACATTCCGAGATTGAGCAGTACGTGCATCGGCTGCAAGTGTCAGCCGGGACGAAGAAGCGAGCAGTCATCTCGCTGTCGGCGTTCTTTGGATGGGCGATACAGAGGGGGTATCGAATAGATAACCCAGCTCGCGGAATCCAAATTGCTGGCGAAGTACCAGTGCATGCAGCAACAATGGCGACCTGGGCTGAGGTCGAACTATTCGCCTCGAAGATAACGAATCCAGGCTACCGACTCTACGTGCGAGTGATGGCCTACACGGGGTTACGACCGGGAGAGATGAGGTCGCTGCGCGTTGGCGACGTTGCTGGTGGAAGGCTGCGCGTGATGAGATCGCATCCCGAAGGCCACACAGAGAAGGACGTCAAAAACCATCAGGCTCGGTTTGTTCCCATGGCATCATCAGTTCGCGAAGATCTAGAACGCTACATTGCGGGGCGATCTCCTCGTGACCGAGTGTTCACGGCACCCGGCGGCGGCTTGATCGCTTTGCGCAATCTACGCCGAGAAGTGCGTTGGTCAACAATTGCCCCAGAGATGCGGCTCTACGACCTTCGGCATGTGGCTGTGTCCGAGTGGGTGCGCTCAGGTGTGCCGCTGGCAACCGTACGCAACTGGGCAGGTCACTCGTCGCTGTCGGTCACATCGCGCTATACACACGTCGCCGGTAGCGAGGACGGGGCGGCTCTCGAACTAGTAAATGGACGGGCCGGTGTCACACACGGGTCACGCGAAACCGAAAACTCAAATAAAAAGCTGGCATAGCGTGTGTTTGCCCAGGTCAAACATGGAGCCCCCCATCGGACTCGAACCGATGACCTTCGCTTTACAAGAGCGGTGCTCTACCAACTGAGCTAGGGAGGCGTGGCGGCGAAACGATGCCGTCTGCGCCTACACGATAGTAGTCCATTCACCTTCGCGGCGACAAAACGGACGCGAGGGTAACTTCACCGTACGGACTTCACGTCCGGGCATCGGCCGACTGCCACCTCGGCGGCGGTCGACCGATGCTGATGGACGAAGTCAGCCCTTGAACTCGCCGGTGGCCTTGAGGATCTCCAAGGTCAGCGCCTGCGGGTCGCTGGTCTTGTCGGTCTGCTTGCCGTTGATGAGCACCCACGGAGTGGCTTCCACTCCGCTGTCGAGGGCCTCCTTCGACGACTTCTCAACGAAGTCCTTGAACGACTGGTCCGTGACGCAGCTCTCGACGGTCTGCTCAGGGTCGGAGGTGAGCTTCTTCGAGGTGTCGACACCGGCTTCTTCGGCGACCTTGAGCAGTTCCTCATCGGTGCGGCCATTGCCCTGCTCTTCGGGCTGCTGAGCATACATCGCGGGGAAGAAGTCCCTGACGGTTTCAGGCTGGGAGTCGACGACGCAGGCCGCGAGGTTGGCGGCACGGGTCGAATACTCATTGCCGCTGGACATCCGGTCGAGGATCGACACCGGCTTGTACTCAAGCACGATCGAACCTTCGTCGGCCAGCTTCTCCAGAGTCGGAGTGTTGGCTTCTTCGAACGCCTTGCAGCCTGGGCACTGGAAGTCGAGGTAGACGGTCACGGTCGCGGCGTTTTTCTTGGCACCGGCTTCGGCAGGGGTCGGCAGATCTGACTCTTCACCGTCGGGCAGCTGCTTCGGCTGCACCACTTCGCCGTCCTTGGCCATGCTGACACCGTTGGCGACGTAGTTGGCCGGGGTGATGCCCGGTTTGCTCTGCTGGAAGATGAGAACACCGACGACCGCGGCCACAACGACCACGACGACGCCGATCCCCACGTAGAGGATGGTCTTGGCGGTCTTCTCCTTCTTGGCCTGAGCCGCTGCGATCTGACGCGCGTTCTCACGTGCTTGGTTCCGCCGATTGTCACCGGAATTGTTCTTCGCCATTGTTCCTCACGTTGCGATCGTCTGACGTCGGCCCGGCCTCGGACCGTGGGGAATCGGGTCGATATACGAGTCCCGACCGTCCCACCTTACCCAAACAGGTGGTGGCCCGACTCCCAGTGAAATTCAAGAATCAACTACACCGGGTCCGGAAGATAGGTGAAAGGGTTCGACGTCAGCGGCCACCAGGACACCCCGGATCCGGACTGAACAGCCATGATGCCGATGATGATGAGAAGCGCGATCGCCGACAGTGCGATGAGCCTGCCCAGGTGGTTGCGTGTCACCCCGGAGACCATGAGCCGTGATCCGTAGCGCAGGCTGCCCGCGCCCGGACCCAGCCACAGCACGAGGGCACCCGCGGCACCGGCGGCCCACACCGACCACTGCTCCGAGTATCCGCTGGGCACGATTCCCGCGATGTCGAGTCGGGTCAGCACGAGCATCGCGATACCCGCGATCGCCGGCAGGATGAGAGTCGCGATCGAGGTCAGCACCGAAGCGAGGATCGCGGCCGGCGCCGAGGCGAGTGAGCGCAGAACTCCTCCGCCGTCGGTTCCGCGTTCGAACCGGTGCTTCTGGGCCTTGCGGTCCAATCGTGTGCCGGTGCGGGCGATGATCGACCACAGGAACACGAGGAGTGTCACGAGCAGCGGGCCCAGCGGCATGATCGCGATGGCCAGCAGGATGAGGCCGAAGACCACCCACCCGCCGGTCCGGACGTCCGATAGGTCATCGGCGCCCAGCCGTAGCCGGGCTGACCTGGCTGACCGGGTCGACTCTGCTGTCCGCCTTGGACTCCTGTGCCGTTGGAATCGGGCCGGGCAGTCCCCTGACCAGCCGGTGGTCCGGCGAGTCCATACCCTGCCCCGCCGAGGTTGGTCCCGGCCATCGCTGAACCGGGAGCGGCCTGGATCCCGCCGTTGGGGTTGCGCACGGGGGGTGCCGTGCCCCGGTTCATCGGACCTGGTGCCATGGTGGGCGGGTTCCCCTGCCCACCGGGCATCATCCCGGAGCGGGCCTGCGGCTGCTGGCCCTGCATCGGCTGGCCGTGCACTGGCTGGCCCTGCAACGGTTGGGCCTGCGGACGCTGGCCTTGCCCTGGCTGGCCGTGTGGGGAGTAACCCGGCTGTGGGTATCCCTGCGGGTTCGTCCCGCCGGGACCCGACCCCGGGTAGCCGCCACGGGGTGAGCCATGGCCGGTTGCACCATAGCCTGAACCGTCAAATCCGGCAGCACCGTAGCCCGCGGCTGCGCCCGCTGCGGCACCACCGGCGGCAGCACCTGCAGCACCAAAAGCGGCAGCTCCGCCATAGCCTGACCCATTGCCTCCACCGCCGTCGACTGCAGGCATCCGCGCCGTGCCCGTCGGGGATGCCTGGTTCGAGGCCCCGGCTGCGGGTCCGGATCCCAGCTGCGGTTCGCGTCCGGATTCGATGTCGACGAGGGCATCGAGGATCATCTGGCCGCTCGGCCTGCGTTCGGGCTTCGGGTCGAGGCAGGCCGCGATGAGGGGAACGAAGTTGCGGGGCGCATTGTCGAGGTCGAATTTGCCCATGGCCACTCGCCCCAGCACCGCCTCGAGAGGCCCCGAACCGTAGGGATTGCGGCCGGTGGCGGCGTAGGCCATGGTCGCGGCCCACCCCCACCAGTCGGTCTTCTCACTTGAGGTCTTGCCATCGGCGATCTCCGGTGACAGGTAGCCGGGTGTTCCCATCACGAGGCCGGTCGCGGTCACTCGCACTTCGTCGGCGACCTGGGCGATGCCGAAGTCGATGACCATCGGTTCGCCGTCCATGATCATGACGTTCGCTGGTTTGAGGTCGCGGTGGATGACACCGGATTCGTGCACGGCGTTGAGGGCATCGAGGAGGGCGTGGCCGAAATGGACAAGCTCATCCTCGGCGAAGGGACCGTGGTCCCTGACATCGTCGGACAGCGTCTGCCCGTCGACGAACTCGGTGATGATGAAGGGCTGAGAGGATTCGAGCTCCGCGTCGAGCACCTCGGCGATTCGGGGATGTTTGATCCTCCGCAACGTCCTGACCTCGCGTCCGAGGCGTTTGCGAGCGGTCTCATCATTGGCGATGTGAGGGTGGAGAACCTTGACGGCGACAGGGTTGTTTCCGCCGTCGACACCGAGGTAGACGACACCCATGCCGCCCGAGCCGAGCTCCTCGATGAGGCGGTAGCCTCCCAGATCCTGATCCATCACCCTCCCAAGCGTAGTCGAGCGAGTACAGTTCGTTCCAAGGACCGACACAGGAGGAGGCGCAGATGAACACCGTCAACTCTGCCGAAACCACTACCGCATCTCCGTATGGCGACAGCGATTTCGTTGTTGTCGCAAACCGACTGCCCGTGGACCGGGACCCAGCCGAGACAAGCCAAGGATGGCGTACCTCACCTGGGGGTTTGGTCACTGCCGTGGCTCCGGTGATGAAGTCTCAGGAGGGTGCGTGGATCGGCTGGACCGGGGTGCCCGATGTTGATTTCGACCCGTTCACCATCGACGGCATGCATCTGGTTCCCGTCACCCTCACGAGTGAGGATGTCCTCAAATATTATGAAGGATTCTCCAATGCAACTCTCTGGCCTCTCTATCACGATGTGATCGTTCCTCCCGAGTTCCACCGCACCTGGTGGGACTCGTATGTGCGAGTCAATGAGCGCTTCGCGGCCAAGGTCGCCGAGGTGGCTGCTGAGGGTGCAACCGTCTGGGTCCATGACTATCAGCTCCAGCTGGTTCCGCAGCTGGTGCGACGGATGCGACCGGACCTGGCGATCGGGTTCTTCAACCACATTCCCTTCCCGCCGTTCGAGCTCTTCGCCCAGCTGCCCTGGCGCGACGAGATCCTGCGCGGCCTCCTCGGCGCGGACCTCGTCGGATTCCAGCGTCCGGCCGATGCCGCGAACTTCCGACGTGCTGTGCGTGGGCGTCTCAACTTCACGACGAAGGGCTCAACCGTCAACGTCCCGGCAGGTGATTTCCTGCCGGAGCACATCGTGCGCGCCGAGGCCTTCCCCATCTCCATCGACACCCCGTACCTCGAGGAGCTGGCGCGTGATCCGAAGATCATCGAGCGAGCCCGGCAGATCCGCGAAGAGGTCGGCAATCCGAAGGTCATCATGCTCGGCGTCGACCGGATGGACTACACGAAGGGCATCCGGCACCGTCTCAAGGCGTTCGGGGAGCTGCTGGCCGAGGGCAAGCTCGACGTCGAGGATGTCGTCCTGATCCAGATCGCGACCCCGTCGCGGGAGCGGCTCGAACAGTACAAGATCATCCGTCACGACGTGGAGCTGGCGGTCGGGCGGATCAACGGCGAGCAGGCCGAAGTCGGGTCCATCGCCGTCCACTACCTCCACCATTCCTATCCGCGCGATGAGATGACGGCGTTCTTCCTCGCCGCCGACGTCATGCTCGTGACCGCCCTGCGCGACGGGATGAACCTCGTGGCCAAAGAGTATGTGGCCTGCCGCAGACGTGACGACGGGGCTCTCGTGCTCTCCGAGTTCACCGGTGCCGCCGACCAGCTCAAGAGTGCTGTGATGGTCAACCCGCACGACATCGGCGACCTCAAGGCCGGCATCCTCGACGCCGTGCAGATGGATGAGAAGACGCGTTCACGGCGGATGAGGCAGATGCGCAAGAAGATCGCTACGGACACCGTGAGCATCTGGTCGAAGAAGTTCCTCGCCGAACTCGAGGCCATTCACACGAACCCGGAGGCGATCATCCCCGACCGTCCCGCCGCCCTGCCCGAGCGGTCGACGACGGCCTCGGATCGCGTCACCTCCACCGTTACACATGCACCTGGTGAGGATCGTCAGTGACAGCGGATTCGTCACCACAGTCGACTCCCGAATACACTCCGTCGGATGCCCTCGACCTTGGGCAGCTCACCGGCGCCGATTCGGCTCTCATCGCTCTCGACTTCGACGGTGTCCTCGCCCCGCTGCAGGACAATCCCGAGCTGTCCCGGATGCTCCCGGAGTCGGCGCAGGCGATCGCTGGCCTCAGCATCCTGCCCGCGACCCGGGTGGCTCTGGTCTCTGGACGCGACGTCACCACCCTGCGTCGGCTTGCCGACCCGCCTGTCGGCGTGTGGCTGGTGGGTTCGCACGGCGCCGAGGTGGAGCTGGGCTCCTCGTCTGTCCCCGAGGTGTCGATGACGTCACCTGAGGTCAGCACCGAGGAACAGCAGATGCTCACCGCCATCGACGCCCACATCGAGTCCTTCGAACTCGACCTGTCCGCGGGGTCAGGCTCGGAGGTACGGTCGGGCTCGGACATACAGACTGGGTCGGACATGCGGACAGGTTCAGACACCGAGGTGAGGGTGGAGCGGAAGCCGTTCTCACGCACGGTGCACACGCGCGGCCTCGACGAGGAATTCGCCTCCGCACTGCACGCCCATGTCATCGCCGTGCAGGCCGAATATCCTGGGATCCGCGTTATCGAGGGTCACGACATCACCGAGCTTGCGGTGAAGACTGCGACGAAGGGTGATGGACTGCGATCCCTCATCGCCGCCGGGTCACCCTCGGCGGTCCTCTACCTCGGCGATGATGTGACCGACGAGGATGCCTTCGCCGAGCTCGAGAACCTGACCACGAGCCTGAGCATCAAGGTCGGACCCGCCCCGACTCGCGCACCCTGGCGAATCACGGACCCCGACGCGGTCGCCGAGCTTCTCACCCGTCTGGCGAACGAGCGCCGCGCGCAGGTGGCACACCTGCCACGGGCCTGACGAAGCCTCGGCTCAGGCTCCATCTCATCGGCGAAGCACACGCTGTCAGCGTCGTTGCGGGGGCACTGCACTGGCGCGCAGGACAAGGTCCGGGGTCACCGAATAGTCGATGGCCACCTCGGCGCCGGGATCGGCCATCATCGCTCTGACCTCGTTGAGCGCGGACACCGCGATCGCCTCCCAGTCGTAGCTGACCTGCGACAGCGGCGGGGCGATGACATCGGCATCGGGCATGTCCCCGACCGTGAGCAGGGACAGATCGCGGGGGACGTCGAGGCGAGCGCGGCCGGCGGCCTCGAGGATGCCGAAGGACAGCGAGGGTGCACAGGCGATGACGGCCGAACACTGCTGGCCCAGCAGCTCCTCGGCTGCGGCGACGCCGGCCATGGTGCCGCCGGCAGCTTCGACGACGGGGGCCTGATCACGGGTGGCGGGAATGTGGAGGACCTGGGCGATGGACTTGCGGAACCCGGCGATGCGCACGGCTGCGGCGGAGTCACGCAGCACGACGAGCCCGATCCGACGGTGGCCCAGGTGGACTAGGTGCTGCACGGCGGTCGCGATTCCGTCCGTGGCGTCGAGGACGATGCGGGAGATGCCGTCCGAGTGCCGAGCGTTGGAGACTCTGATCTGCGGCAGGTCACGCTCGGCCAGTTTCGCCGCCAGCTCACCGGCCGCTCCCCCGCCGAGGACGATCGCACCCTGCACATGCGGCTTGCTCCCGTGCGGGCCCAGCAGCGATTCGGCTAGGGCATCGGCGCGTTCAACGGCAGCCTCCACGTGTACGGCCGCGATTCCTTGTGCGAAGACTTTGCTGGTCAGAAGCTCGAAGAGGCGGGCATAGGGGTCAACGTTCCCGGGCGCCACGGTGGGTCTGACCAGGGCGATCATCTGCCTGGCCGGTGTCTCCCGGGTGCCCGAATCCACGCCGAGGATGGCCAAGGCCCGCCTGACCTTGGCCAGGGAACCGGCGGAGACCGAGTCGGGGTTGCGCAGTGCTCGCGAGGCCGTCGCCTTCGACACTCCTGCCGCGTCGGCGATGGTGTCGAGCCCGACGTGTTTGTGTTCAGCAGGCTCGGGAGTGCTGGACGGTGGGTTGGCTGCCGAGTTCACTGTCGCGCCGCCGTCGTTGAGGCTCGGGCCAAGAGCCGGGGCCGGAACACCGGTGGGACCGATTGGAGGTCATCGCCGGAGATCTTCAGCGTCGACAGTGTCGCGGTGACGAGTGCCTGCGAGAGTCCCTCGACGTCGATGCCCAGGACTGTGGCCGGCGGACCGGTGAACTTCATCGTCGGCGAGTCACCGAAGCCCACGATCGACATGTCGCGTGGGACCTGCAGGTGCCGGTTGCGCAGACCATGCAGAGCCCCGTGCAGCTGCAGTGCCGACTGCACGATCACGGCGGTGCAGGTCGCATCCTTGAGATCGAGGACGGCACGCGAACCACCGGAGAAGGACTTCGGAACCTGTGCGATCCAGTCATCGAGCCTGACCCCGAAATTGCGTGCGGGATGTTCGGCCCGGAAGCGTCTGATCAGCTGGACCGCCAGTTCACCGCTGTCGTTGCAGATGAGACCGATGCGGCGGTGACCGATGGCTTGGAGATGTTCGAAGGCCGTCGTCATTCCCCCGCCGAGGTCGAGGCGGGCGGCGATGATGTCGCCGCTGACATCATCGGAGTCCACCGCCGACTGTTCGTCGACGCGGATGCAGGGGATATCGGTGTGCAGGCTCGTCAGGGTCGGCGTCACGAGAGCAACGGCACCGGCATCGACGGCGACCTCAAGCGGGGTCGTCTCGGTTTCGACGGGAGGTCGGGTGATGAGCAGGCCGTGTTCCTGCAGTGCTGTGGCCACGCGGGTGCAGACCTGAACCTGCCAGTATTCGGGGTTCCCGGGTGCGCTGACGGCGACCAAGCGCCTCGGCGCCTCATGCAGGAGGGTGGAGCGGGAGTATCCCAGCGCATCCATCGCCTCGAGCACTCTGGCTCGGGTCTCCTCGGCGACGGCACCGCGCTTGCCGAGGACACGGGAGACGGTCGCCAAGGACACGCCTGCCCGGGCGGCGACGTCGTCAAGCTTGACCTTCATACCGGGAAGTCTATCGGGGTCAGCCTGCCCGGCGACCACCTCGGCGATCTGGGCCGCATCGAGCTCCGCCGGCTCAGAATTCGCGTCTCCCACCCATGCGACACGCCGTTCTCACAAACTATCTTGTCACTCTGAGGGCCTGCCCGTCGGGCTGTCAGGATGTGTTGAGCAATCGTGAGATCCGCGGTTTCTCACCCAGCTTTCGCCCAGGTGTGCGCCCGCGCGCTGGCACAGTGCTGAGAATCACTCTACGCATTGTCGAATTGACTGTCACCGGGCGCAGTCGACGGCTTAGGATGAGGATGACTGAGCATCCCCGCCAGGTCACCGACGACCAGCTGCTCACGAATCTTTTAGGAGGAAACATGTCAACAGTGTCGTTGAATGGCCTCAGTCACGCCTACGAGAACACGGTGTCCCCTTCGGTTCACCCCTTCAACCTCTTCATCGACGACGGAGAGTTCCTCGTCCTCTACGGACCGTCCGGGTCCGGCAAGTCAACCATCCTGCGCATGCTCCACGGCCTCGAAGCCCCCAAGACGGGCACGATCCTCATTGACGGAAACGATGTCACCCATGCTGCGGTCAACGATCGCGACGTCACCCTCGCTCTTGAGAGCTACGCCCTCTACCCGCACATGAGCGTGCGCGACAACCTCGGATTCGCCCTCCGCGTCGATGGTCTCCCCGCCGAGGAGATCCGGGACCGTGTGGAGTCCGTGACCTCGAAGATCGGGCTGCGTGACATCCTCGACGATGTGCCCGGCGACCTCTCCGCCCTGCAGCGCCAGACGATCGCCCTGGCCCGGGCCGTGGTCCGTCAGCCCAAGGTCCTCATCATGGACGAACCGGTCGTCAACCTCGTCCCCGAGCACCAGGCCGACACCCTGCGCCTGGTCAAGGACCTGCAGCAGGAGTTCGGGCTGACCACCCTCTATGCCACAGCGAATCTCGAGGACGCAAAGGTCCTCGGCGACCGCATCGCCTTCCTCGACCATGGGCGTCTGATCGGGGTGGAGAAACCTGAAGTCGCCGAGGCGCTCGTCGCCTCGATCGCGGACGTGGACTCCTGATCGGTGCCCGAGACCACAGCACCGCAGATCCATGCGGTCCACAGTGCCGATCATGATGCGATAGCACAGCTGCCCTGGCATCTTCCGCTCGGTGACTGGCCCCATGACTTCCTCGGCGGGCTGCCCCGTGGAATCTCCCGCCACGTCGTGCGCTTCGTCGAAATCGGCGAGGAGGTCCTCGCGATCAAGGAGACCGACGACCGTCGGGCGCTGCGCGAATTCGACATCCTCGGCGTGCTCGGGAATCTGGCCGTGCCCACGGTCGAACCGCGCGCCTATGTGACCAACCGCAGCACCACCTCGGCGAAGGAGCTGCCCGGAGCGCTGCTGACGGCCTATCTGGACTTCTCACTGCCCTACCGCGCCCTGTTCTCGCGGTCCCTGGCCGAGGACACGACCGGGCGCCTCGTCGATGCCCTGGCCGTCCTCCTCGCCCGACTCCACCTCGTGGGCTTCTATTGGGGCGATGTGTCGCTGTCGAACACCCTGTTCCGGCGCGATGCCGATGCCTATGCCGCCTACGTCGTCGATGCGGAGACCGGTGAGCTCCACGATCAGCTCTCCGACGGTCAGCGGCAGATGGATCTGCGGATCGCAAAGACGAACATCGCCGGTGACTTCCTCGACCTGCAGGCCGCGGGCCTCATCGATCCCGAGGTCGACCCCCTGGCCGCCGGGGAGCGCCTGCTCGAGGCCTACAACGGGCTGTGGGCCGAGCTGACCCGGGTCGAGGAGTTCTCCGTCAACGAACGCTGGCGCATCGACGAACGCATCCGCCGCCTCAACGACCTGGGCTTCGACCTGGGTGAGCTCACCGTGACCACCGACCTCGACGGCGTCAGCCTGCTGGTCGAGCCGAAGGTCGTCGAACCCAACCACCACTCGCGCAGGCTCCTGCGCCTGACCGGCATCGGCGCCAACGAGAACCAGGCGCGGACCATGCTCAACGACCTCGACTCCCATCGCAGCGCCCCCGGCTTCACCGGCGGAGCCCATGGCTCGGGAGAACTGCCCGTCGAACTCGGCGAGGAAGAGGCCGCCCGACATTGGCTCAACGAGGTCTACAAACCCCTCATCGCCGCCATCCCGGAGAACCTCACGCACAAGTTAGAACCGGGACAGATCTTCTACGAGTTCGTCGAACACCGGCGTGTGATGTCCCGGGCCAGGCAACGCGACATCCCGACGATGGAGGCGATCGCCTACTTCATCGTCGACTACCTCTCCAACCTCCCCGACGAAGCGCTCTACGTCGACAGCCAGAAGTTCTGAGCCTCCGGCTGGCCGGGATACGGGCGTAGCGGGCCTTGGTCGGGATTCCATTACGTGGAACGTGGACCCGGCAGCCGCCTCGGCGGGCATATCTTTGAGATCACCAGGATCGCCGTCCACGATGACCACCATCGTGGCCGTCCACACGATCAGAACCCCGGAAGGACCTCCGATGTCGCAAGTCCCACAAGTTTCAGCACCGGCGAAGCAGAACTCCATGCCGAATAATGAGAACAACCCCTCGATTCCCGCGCTCTTCGACCTCAGCGGCCGCACCGCCGTCGTCGTCGGTGCCGGATCCGGACTGGGTCAGGCGAGTGCGATCGGACTCGCCGATGCCGGTGCTCATGTCGTCGTCGCCGACCTCAACCTCGACGGCGCCGAGGAGACAGTGCGCATCATCAGCCAACGCCAGGGAGATGCGGGCAGCACAGGCAAGGGCGGGCACAGCGTCGCCGCCTCGCCGGGAGCCGAAGCCGCCCGCGTGGACATCACCGACACCGAGTCGGTCAACGCCCTCGTCGCAGCTCACCCGGAAGCGCAGGTCCTCGTCATCACCCCGGGCGCGAACGTGCGCAAACGACTGCTGTCGACGACCGATGAGGAGTTCGACCGGGTCATCGACATCAATCTCAAGGGCACCTACCGTCTCATGCGCGGGTTCGGTGCCGAGATGGCCGAGCGCGGACGCGGCTCCATCGTCACCTATTCCTCGTTCCGTGCGCTGGCGATCGAACCAGGCCAGGGTCTCTACGCCGCAGCCAAGGCCGGGGTCGTGCAGCTGACGAAGACGTTGGCCAGCGAGCTGGGCCCCAAGGGTGTGCGCGTCAACGCGATCCTGCCAGGGCCCTTCGACACTCCCCTGACTCAGCAGATCAAGGCCGATGAGGAATGGTGGAACGCCTACGCGGAGAAGACAGCTCTGGGCCGGTGGGGCCAGCTGCACGAGATCGCCGGGCCGGTGCTCTTCCTCGCTTCCGACGCCTCGACCTACGTCACGGGACATTCGCAGCTCGTCGACGGCGGCTGGATGGCTCAGGACGGTCGCTTCTCCCCGCGGCTGTAAGTCTCCGGTCGTACGCAGTCGCGGCGGTCGTACGCAGTCGCGTGCGACGGTCGTGACTGCTCGTGCAAGAATATTCGCATGACCGCTCGAGACAACGTGCCCTCCCCTACAGCGACCGAACGAACTCGGCTGAGCAATCAGCTGGTGCGTCGCAAGTCGATCACCAGCATGATCGAGGACACCCAGGATGCGTCCACGGGTGGTCTGCGTAGAACCTTCGGCGTCTTCCAGCTGACGATGATCAGCGTCGGTGCCACCTTGGGCACGGGCATCCTCGTCATCCTCGGCGAGGCTGTGCCGATCGCCGGCCCCGCCGTCTGGTTGGCCTTCATCCTGGCCGGAATCACGGCCCTGCTCTCCGCAGTCAGCTATGCGGAGATGGCGGGCATGGTTCCTGTATCGGGGTCGAGCTATTCGTATTCCTATGCGACCCTCGGCGAGGGTGTGGCCTGGGTCTGCGGGTGGTGCCTGGTCCTCGAGTATGCGGTTTCTGTGGCGGCTGTGGCCGTCGGTGCCGCCGACTACGTCAATGAGACGCTGCGGATCTTCGGCCTGGAGCTGCCCGCGTCATTGTCGGCCGGTCCCGGCATCGCCGAGAGTCCCGGCGGAGTCATCAACCTCTCGGCTCTCATCGTCGTCCTCCTCGCCACGGTCCTGCTCATGCGCGGGGCCAAGGAGTCCGGCATCGTCAACACGATCATCGTGTTCGTCAAGCTCGGCATCCTCGTCTTCTTCGCCATCGTCGCGTTCACCGCGTTCAAGGCCGGCAACTTCGAACCGTTGCTGCCCATGGGAGCTGCCGGGGTCACCGCCGCAGCATCGAGTGTGTTCTTCTCCTACATCGGCTTCGACGCGGCCTCGACCGCCGGTGAAGAGGCGAAGAACCCGAAACGGGACCTGCCGCGGGCGATCATCCTCTCGATGGTCATCGTCACCACCATGTACGTGCTCGTCGCCGTGGCTGCGATCGGTGCACGGCAGTGGCAGTGGTTCGAGACCGCGAAGGCTCCCCTGGTCCAGATCGTCCACGAGCTCACGCAGTCCAACCTTGCGGTCTTCATCTTCGCGGCCTCCGCAGTCCTCGCGATCCTCTCGGTCGTCATCACCGTCCTCTACGGACAGTCACGGATCCTGCTCACCATGTCCCGCGACGGTATGGTCCCGCGTGTCTTCGGCATCGTCTCCCCGCGGACCGGCACTCCCCTGGTGGGCACGCTCGTCACCGGTGTCCTGGTGGCGATCACTGCGGCGCTGATTCCGCTTGGCGAGCTGGCGAATGCCACGAGCATCGGCACGCTCTTCGCCTTCTGCCTCGTCAACATCGCCGTCATCTACCTGCGTGTGAAGCGTCCGGACCTGCCGCGCTCATTCAAGGTGCCCTTCGGCCCGGTCATTCCGATCCTCGGCTCGCTGGCGTGTGCGTTCCTCATGGTCAACCTCGGCGGAACCACCTGGATCGTCTTCGGCCTGTGGATGGTCGTCGGGTTCGTTGTCTACCTCACCTACAGCCGCCGCCACTCCCGCGTCGGCGCCCTCAGCGACAGCGACTACCGCGCGAGCATGGACGCCTGAGCCGCGATACGGTTCGCTCAACCTCCCGATGTCACAAAACCTCCCCGGCGCCGGGCACTTTTAGTGACGTCGGGGAGGTTCAGTTCGGGCTGGTCGCTGTCAGCCGCGGCGGGTGCGGGCGACTTCGTAGAGGGAGACGGCCGCAGCGATTCCCGCGTTGAGGGACTCCGTGGTCGCAGCGATCGGGATCGAGACGATCTGGTCGCACTTGTCGGCGATGAGACGCGAGATGCCCTTGCCCTCGGAGCCGACGACGATGCACAGCGGGTCGCGGCTGAAGGTCAGCTCCGGCAGCTCGACCTCACCGTCCATGTCGAGTCCGACGACGAAGACGTTCTGTTTCTTGAGCTCGTCGATGGCGCGCGCCAGGTTGACGACGTGGGCGACCTTGATGCGGGCGGCCGCACCGGCGGAGGTCTTCCACGCGGCGGCGGTCATCGAAGCGGCACGACGTTCGGGGATGATGACCCCGTGCCCGCCGAAGGCAGCCGCCGAGCGCACGATGGCGCCGAGGTTCCTCGGGTCCGTGATGCCGTCGAGGGCAACGAGCAGCGGAGCCTCGGCCCGGTCGGCTGCGACCTCGAGCAGGTCACGGGGCTCGGCGTAGTCATACGGCGGGATCTGTAGGGCGATGCCCTGGTGGATCGCGTCATCGGTGAGCCGGTCGAGGTCGGGCTTGCTCGCCTCGAGCATCGAGATGCCGCGCTTGGTGGCCAGGGTGATGGCCTCACGGACACGGTCATCGGAGTCGATGCGACCGGCGACGTACATCGCGGTTGCCGGAACGTCCTCGCGCAGAGCCTCGAGCACCGAGTTGCGCCCGGCGACCATGTTCGGACCGTTCTCCTTCTTGCGGCGCCTGGCCTGGTTGGCGCTGGAGGCCTTCTTGGCCGCTGCCGTCTTGTGCGCCTTGTGATAGACGCGGTCCTCGGCCTTGGGCGTGGGGCCGCGGCCCTGCAGGCTGCGCTTGTTCTTGCCGCCGGAGCCCTTGGTCGGGCCCTTCTTCGAGCCGCCGGAGCGTGGGTTGGAAGCCATGTGATTCCTTAAGAGTCGTAGGTGGTGGCGAACCGGAGTCCGTCACCGGGAGAGATTTTCTGAGCGAAGTGCGGTGGGTCAGCTGTCTTTGACGTGGTAGCGGTAGCCGTCGGCCGTGTCCTCGATGACGATTCCGGCAGATGCCAGACTGTCCCGGATCGCATCGGCGGTGGCGAAGTCCTTCTCCGCCTTCGCCGCAGCCCTCTGTGAGGCGAGCGCATCGACGAGGGAATCCAGCGCCGTTTCCACCGTCGCATTCGTTCCTGACTTAGCCCATGCCTCGGCGCTGGGATTGACTCCCAGGATATCGAGCATGAGCTCCACCTCGGCGACGATCTGCGTGAGCTGGCTCCGATCCTGACCGGAGTCGAGGAGCTTCGCACCCTCGGTGACCGTCGCGAAGACCACGGACAGCGCACGGGGCACGCCGAGGTCGTCGTCGAGCGCCGCTGCGAACTCCGCGGGCACGTCGACGCCGCGAGTGCTGTAGCCGTCGCTGACTTCGGGAAGTGCGGGAGCATCCTCGCCGAGAGTCTGCCGGGCACGCTGCAGGAAGTTCGCCAGGCGGTCGAGGGATGCGGTCTGCCGATCAATCGCTTCAGCCGAGTAACCGAGGACTGACCGGTAGCTGGCACCGGTGAGGAAATAGCGCACGGCCAGCGGGCTGTAGCGGTCGAAGAGCTCGGAGGCGAAGACCGAGTTGCCCAGCGACTTCGACATCTTGTCTCCGCCGACGTTGAGCAGCCCCGAATGCATCCAGATGTTGGCGAACCGGTCGCCGACCGCACGCGACTGGGCCAGCTCGTTCTCGTGATGAGGGAAGCGCAGATCCAGTCCGCCGCCGTGGATGTCGAAATTCTCGCCGAGGTATTTCGTCGACATGGCCGAGCACTCGATGTGCCAGCCCGGTCGGCCGCGACCCCAGGGAGCCGGCCACGAGGCGGTGTCCGGTTCACCGGGCTTGTGCGCCTTCCACAGCGCGAAGTCCCTGGCATCCTTCTTGCCCCGCATGTCCGCATCGTTCGCGGGCTCCATGTCGTCGAGCCGCTGATTGGTCAGCTCGCCGTAGTCGGCCCACGAGGCGGCCGCGAAGTACACGTCGCCGCTGCTGTCCAGAGCCTCGTAGGCATACCCCGCTGTAATGAGTCGATCAATGAGTTCGATCATCTCGGTGATGTGCCCGGTGGCGCGGGGTTCGTAGCTGGGCGGCAGAATGTCGAGCGCGTCATAGGCCTGAGTGAAGGCCCGCTCATATTTGAAGGCGTGGGCGAACCAGGGTCGACCCTCCTCGGCGGACTTCGACAGGATCTTGTCGTCGATGTCCGTGACATTGCGGACGAGCGTGACGCTGTAGCCGCGATACATCAGCCAGCGCCGCAGCACGTCGAAGACCGAGGCGGAGCGCAGATGACCGATGTGGGGTTCGCCCTGCACCGTGGCACCACAGAGGTAAATACCCACGTGCCCGGCATTGACGGGGCGTAGGTCTTCGGTCGTGCGGCTGGCGAAGTTATACAGAGCGATAGTCACGCACCCAAGTCTACCGGGGACGGGCGGTGTGTTGCCGCCTGTGCGAACATCAGGGTGTAAGGACGACTATGAGGTGTCCAACATTTGATACGCGACTGTTACTCAGCTCACGTGACTTGCGGCACGTTTCACAGGTCCTTCCCATTATGCTGGTGGACGGTCAACGAAACCGCTCCAGATCCACCACGAGGCGAACTCTCAGAAGCGGTACGCTAGCTTGCCGACGGCACGGTCACAGCAGACTGCCCCATCGGCATCAGCCTCACAACAATGCGGTTGGACAGAAAGGACATCATGTCTTCCACCAAAGCACCCCAGAGGGAGGTCTTCGCCACCCGCGGCGCGTTCATCTTCGCAGCCATCGGCTCGGCAGTCGGCCTCGGAAACATCTGGCGCTTCCCCTACATCACATACGACAACGGCGGCGGCGCCTTCATCATCCCCTACCTCGTCGCACTGCTGACAGCCGGCATTCCGCTGCTGTTCTTCGACTACGCAATGGGCCACCGATCCCGCGGCTCCGCGCCCCTGGCATTCCGGATGGCGTCGAAGGTCGCCGAGCCCATCGGCTGGTTCCAGACCGGTGTGGCCTTCTTCATCGGCATCTACTATGCAGCGATCATCGGCTGGGCCGGCTGCTATATGTTCTTCTCGCTCAATCAGGCGTGGGGCGATGACGCAACCGGGTTCTTCACCGAGACGTTCCTCCATGCGGCCGACCCGGGCATCTCGTTCGAGTTCGTCCCCGGCATCCTGATCCCGATCATCCTCGTGTGGATCGCCACGCTGGGAATCCTCCTGGCGGGTGTGCAGAACGGCATCGCGCGGTTCTCGAAGATCTTCATCCCGCTGCTGGTCGTCCTGTTCCTCGCGCTCGTCGTGCGGGCACTGTTCCTGCCGGGTGCCTTCGACGGCATCAACGCCCTGTTCACCCCGGACTTCGCGGCGCTGACAGATCCGGCAGTATGGATCGCGGCCTACGGGCAGATCTTCTTCTCCCTGTCGATCGCCTTCGGCATCATGATCACCTACGCCTCCTACCTGAAGCGCAAGACGAACCTGACCGGCGCCGGCCTCGTCGTCGGCTTCTCGAACTCCGCGTTCGAGATCCTCGCCGGAATCGGCGTCTTCGCTGCACTCGGCTTCATGGCCGCAGCCCAGGGCACGCAGGTCTCCGAGGTCGCCGACAGCGGCATCGGACTCGCGTTCATGGCGTTCCCGACACTGATCTCGGAGATGCCCGGAGGTGCACTGTTCGGCTTCGCCTTCTTCGCCTGCCTCGTGTTCGCGGGTCTGACGTCGATCATCTCGATCGTGCAGGTCCCGATCCAGGCAGTGCGAGAGAAGTTCGGCCTCGGCGACAAGGCGTCGACCTGGCTCGTCGGTGGAATCATGGCGGTCATCTCTATCCTGCTCATGCCCACCGTCACCGGCCTCTACGTCCTCGACACGATCGATGCCTGGGCCAACAACATCGGCATCGTCGGCGGTGCCGTCGTCGCGCTCATCTCCATCGGCTGGATCGCCCGCAGGCTGCCTGTGCTGCGGGATCACCTCAACGCGATCTCGAGCTTCAAGGTGGGCTGGTTCTGGATGATCATCCTCGGCGGTCTCACGACCATCGTGCTCATCTACATGCTCATCACGCAGATCATCACCTACTCGACCGAGGGCTATGAAGAGTATCCAGCCGTTCTCACAGGCACCTTCGGTTGGGGCATGATCGGACTGCTGATCATCGCCTCGATCATCCTGACCCTGATCAAATGGCCCCAGAAGACACTCGATGCCGCCGAAGAAGCCGTCGCTGATTCCGTGGCCGAAGAGAATCGCAGAAACATCACTCACGGAGGAGAAAACTGATGGGCACCTCAGCAATCGTCATGATGGTCATCGCCATGGTCACCGTGTGGGGCGGCCTCATCGCCGCGATCATGCACTTGCGCAAACACCCGGACGAGGAGTGAGCACCGCCGAAAGGCAGTGATCTCACACTGACGATCCGATAGCTCGGAGGCGGTTCGACACCTGGTGAAAGGAGTCGAGCCGCCTCCTTTGCTCTGCCTGCCTGCTGACCTGAATTCTCATTCGGTGAGCACATTGGTCGTGAGCGCCATGCCTGGTTAGGGTGGGGGCTGTACGAACTCATCGTCGGGCGAACTCAGCCGTTGACAACGCATTGAGCACACCGCCCAGAGCACTAGGAGACGCAATGCCACAGACTGTCAAAGGTGTCATCTCCCGCAGCAAGGGGGCGCCGGTCGAACTCACCGACATCGTCATCCCCGATCCGGGTCCAGGCGAGGTCATCGTCGATGTGAAGTCGTGCGGCGTCTGCCACACGGACTTCCACTATCGCGAGGGCGGAATCAGCGACGACTACCCGTTCCTGCTCGGCCACGAATCAGCCGGCACGGTCTCAGAGATCGGTGAAGGCGTCACCGACGTCGAGGTGGGCGACTTCGTCATCCTCAACTGGCGTGCGATCTGCGGCGAGTGCCGGGCCTGCAAGCGCGGGGAACCCTGGTACTGCTTCGACACACACAATGCCTCCCAGAAGATGACGCTGCCCGACGGCACCGAGCTCGAAGCCGCTCTGGGCATCGGCTCCTTCGCAGAGAAGACCCTGGTCGCGGCCGGACAGTGCACGAAGGTCCCCGAAGCCGACCCCGCTGTCGTGGGTCTGCTGGGCTGCGGCGTCATGGCCGGAATCGGTGCCGCCATCAACACGGGAGAGGTCACCCGCGGCAAGTCCGTGGCCGTCATCGGCTGCGGCGGCGTTGGCTGCTCAGCCATCGCCGGTTCCGCGCTGGCCGGTGCCGGCACGATCATCGCCCTCGACCTCGATGACACGAAGCTCGAGTGGGCCAAGGATCTCGGTGCCACGCACACGGTCAACACCCGCGGCAAGAGCGAGGACGAGGTCGTTCAGGCGATCCAGGAACTCACCGGCGGCTTCGGCGTCGATGTCGCCATCGACGCCGTCGGTCGTCCCGAAACCTGGCGTCAGGCCTTCTACGGTCGCGATCTCGCGGGCACCGTGGTGCTCGTGGGCGTGCCGACTCCGGAGATGGAGCTCAGCGTGCCGCTGCTCGACGTCTTCGGCCGAGGCGGACGCCTGAAGTCCTCCTGGTACGGTGACTGCCTGCCGGAGCGGGACTTCCCGATGCTCGTCGACCTCTATCAGCAGGGCCGTGTGCCCTTGGAGAAGTTCGTGTCCGAGCGCATCGGACTCGGCGACGTGGAGGAGGCCTTCGAGAAGATGAGCCAAGGCAAGGTACTGCGATCGGTGGTGGAACTCTGATGACGGCAATCGAGCATCTGGTCACATCCGGAACGTTCTCGCTCGACGGCGGAACCTGGGATGTCGACAACAACGTCTGGATCATCGGCGACGACTCCGAAGTCATCGTCATCGACCCCGCGCATGACGTCAATGCCATCGCGGAGAAGGTCGGGGCGCGTGAGGTCAAAGCGATCCTGCTGACCCACGGTCACGACGACCATGTGGGAGTCGTGCGCGACTTCGCACATCGCGTGGGCAACCCGCCCGTCCACCTCAATCCCGAGGACCATATCCTCTGGGACATGACCTACGAGGGCTACCGGCCCGATGCGGAGATCTCCGACGGCGACACCTGGCACGTCGCCGGGGTCAGGATCAAGGCACTGCACACGCCGGGCCACTCCCCCGGTTCGACCTGCTTCTTCATCGAAACAGGACTGCCGATCCCAGCCTCGGCCGGTGCCGGCAGTGCCGTCG
Organism: Brevibacterium sp. BDJS002; assembly: GCF_028201555.1. Classification (NCBI taxonomy): domain Bacteria; kingdom Bacillati; phylum Actinomycetota; class Actinomycetes; order Micrococcales; family Brevibacteriaceae; genus Brevibacterium; species Brevibacterium sp. BDJS002. The sequence goes on from NZ_CP116392.1 coordinate 3,531,314, forward strand.
GGCCTGTCCTCTTCTCCGGGGACACACTGTTCAACGGCGGTCCGGGAGCCACCGGACGTTCCCATTCGAGCTTCGACACGATCATCGCCTCGATCAGGGACGTCCTGTTCAAGCTCCCCGACGCCACCATCGTCCTCACCGGACATGGTGAGCCGACCTCGATCGGCGCCGAAGCGCCGTCGTTGGACGATTGGATCAAACGCGGAGAGTGAGAGCCGCACACCAGTGAGAGTCGGAAACCTCTGACTCGCCGAGGTGGCGCCTGAGTTTCCCGGTTGAAGATGCCGTGGTCGCAGATCTGCGACCACGGCATCTCTTCGTTTGGGGTCGGAGGTTAGAATCATCTGGTGCCTGAATCTCAATCACCGCTGCCGCCCGAACCCGCAGATGCATCATCAGCTGCACCGACGCCTGATGTTGCGGGAGGCGGAGCCGGCCTCAAAGTCGGAATGAAGCCGCGCCACCTTGTCATGATGAGCCTCGGATCAGCGATCGGAGCTGGCCTCTTCGTCGGCTCCGGTGCCGGCGTCCAGGCCGCAGGACCAGCCGTCCTCATCTCCTATGTGGTCGCCGGACTCATCGTCATCTTCGTCATGCGCGCCCTCGGCGAGCTGGTGGCCGCTGATCCGAATCCGGGAGCCTTCTCCCACTACGCGGGCCGTGCCATGGGCCCTGCCGCCGCATTCGCCGTCGGCGCACTGTGGTGGGTCCAACTCTGCCTCGTCGTCGCAGCCGAGGCCACGGCCGCAGCCCAGATTGCGGCCAGCTATGTGCCGTCGATTCCGCAATGGGTCATCGCACTGGCCATCATGGTCATCTTCACCGCGATCAACCTCACCACCTCGGGCAGCTTCGGGGAGTTCGAGTTCTGGTTCTCCCTCATCAAGGTCGCCTTCGTCGCACTGTTCCTCGTCCTCGGGGCCGCGTACCTCTTCGGCTGGACTCCGGCAGAACCACCGACAGCGGTCTTCTCCGACGGCTTCATGCCCATGGGTCTCCCAGGAGTCGCGGCCGGGCTCCTCGTCGTGGCCTTCGCCTTCGGCGGCATCGAGATCGTGGCAGTCGCCGCGGCCGAAACCGCGAACCCGCGCCGCAGCGTGACTCAGGCGATCAAGACCATCGTGTGGCGCATCCTGTTCCTCTACATCGGTTCCGTAGCGATCATCGTCTTGGTCCTCGACTGGAAGGACGAGCGGCTGAGTGAGTCGCCGTTCGTCGCCGTCCTCGATACCGCGGGGCTTCCCTTCTTCGCTTCCCTCCTGGCAGCGGTCATCGTCATCGCGTTGCTGTCGTCGATGAACGCGAATATCTACGGCGCCTCCAGAATGGCCTTCTCCATGTCCGAGCGGAAGATGCTGCCGGCAGGTCTGAGCCGCACGACCAAACGCGGCGTTCCGATGGTTGCGGTGCTGGCCACCTCGGCGTTCGGGTTCGTGGCAGTGGGATTGAACTACTTCTGGGCCGCCGAGGTCCTCGGGGTGCTGCTCAACATCGTGGGGTCCACGCTCATCGTCACCTGGGTCGCGACCCTGGTCTCCCAGATCATCATCCGCCGCCGTGCCGAGGCCGCAGGCAAGGAGCTGCCGTTGAAGATGTGGTTCTTCCCCTGGCTGTCCTATGCGACGTTGGCAGGCATCGCCGTGATCATCATCCTCGGTCTGACCGTGGAGTCCGTGCGCATCCAGATCATCGGCACCCTGGTCTTCACCGCAGCGCTCTACGGCATCGGCTACCTGGTCACGCGCAAGCGCAGGGCCTGAGCCAGTTCGCCCAGAGCGGGAGCTGCGTCCCGGTTGGGGTTTCGCTGCGAGTCTCGTCGTGCTGCACGTCGGGCCATCTGACCGGCCCACCCGTTGAGCATGTCGAGGGTCTGCCCCTCATGGCGGGCGAAATGTCGGCCCGCATACTCGCCGACGTCGATGGGTACGAACAGCTCCAGTGCGTCGAGGACGAGCCCGGCTCCTCGTGCCGACATCGGTATCCGCACACCGGTGACGGCATGTACGGCCTCGGCGGATGCCTGAGTGGGCCTCCGCAGGTGCGTTCTCAGCGCAGTCCAACTGCCCTCGCGCACACTCAGTTCCGCGACGTAGGGAATGAATACTGCCGGTGGAGCGGAGAGCAGAGCGGCCGGAACAGCCACGATGAGGCCTCCACCGAGTTCACGCCGTAGGCGCCGCACGGCGTCCCGACAGCCGCTGGCCATGAACACGGGCATCGCGGGCGGCTGCCAGTAGCGGACGTTGCGGCCAGTTGTCCTCTCCGACAGGAGTGCTGGCGAGAAGACGAGGATCTCGGAATCCGGGAACATCGACACTGCGATATCTCGGTCCCCGTCGACCTGGCTGGTGATCGCAATGATGCTCGGCCGAATCCCGGAAATAGAGGCTGCAACCGGCTCGTCGAGGTCCCCTGGCCGTGTGGTCAGTACGACAAGATCCCACGAACTTGAACTCACCGTGGCCCAATCGACCACGGAGACCCGGCGCACGGTCTCTCGCCCATTGGAGCCCACTCGTCGTGGGTATGCGGCCTCTCGCAAGCGGACAGTGTCTCGCGTTGGTGCGGAACTTTGCGGGCGCACAGTGTCTTGCAGGCGCACAGTGTCTGGCGAGTTCAGAGCCTCAGAACCCGGGTTCGCCGAACGTGAGACCACAACCGTCTCGTGGCGTCTGCCGAACAGTGCTGCGGCTGCGGCGCCGATCGCCCCGGCACCCTGGAACACGACCTTCATGCCGTGCTCACCGCTGAGTCGGTGCCGGTGCTGGTGTCGCGGTCGGTGCCGGCTCGGATGTCGCAGCCTCGCCGCTTGCAGCTGGGTAGACGAGAGCGTTCGCGATCGCCGCGACTCCTTCGCCCCTGCCGGTCAGTCCGAGCGCATCGGTCGTTGTTCCTGACACTGACACCTCGGCGCCGGCTGCCGCAGATAGTGCTCGTTGAGCGTCGTCGCGCCTGGTGCCGATCTTCGGGCGGTTGCCGATGACTTGGACTGAGATATTGCCGATCTCGAAGCCCGCCGCGCGGACCTGGCGTGCAGCCTCGGCGAGGAGGGTGGCCCCGGAAGCGCCGGCGAATTCGGGTCGATCGACACCGAAATGCAGTCCCAGATCACCGATCCCCGCAGCGGAGAACAGAGCATCACAGCACGCATGAGCGGCGACATCGGAATCGGAGTGCCCCTCGAGCCCGCGTTCTCCGGGCCAATGCAGCCCCGCGACCCAGAGTTCACGCGCGGGATCCTCGGAGTAGGCGTGCACGTCCACACCGATACCGGTACGCGGAATCACCACTGTCATCGTCGCTCTCCTTGTTCGCTCTCTGCCTTGTCCGATGCCTCGCTCGCCGCGCTCATCGTGTCGTCTCGACCTGCCACCTCGGCACTCCGCTTGGTTTCCTCAGCGTCTCGCATCGTCGCGATGTGCTCACCAAGTACAAGATCGAGCGGATACGTGATCTTCAAGGCCTCTTCGTCTCCGTCAACAGCAACGACATCGACGCCGAGGCGCTCGACGAGTCCCGCATCATCGGTCGCGGCGACAGCCCCGGGCCCCGAGGAGGCGAGATCCTCTTCGTATTTGTCATGTGCACGGCGCAGGGTGCTTGCAGTGAAACCCTGCGGCGTTTGGACCCGGCGCAAGCGCGAACGATCAAGATCGCCGTGGAGGACCTCAACAGTCGGTAACTCCTGGTCGCTCTCGGCACTGGATTCGACCACAAGTTGCCGACCGTTTGCCTCTGGCCGCGGTTCAGGCGCCGAGGGTCCGTCGTTCACGGCGGTACCGCGATCCGACTTCACCGCGGGTCGAGTCTCGGCGCGGCGAACGGTGTCGGTCATCGGCAGGACCGGGACGACCGCCTCGGCGCCGGCACGGACTGCTGCGACCACGCGTCGGAAGACCTCAGGCGGGGTCAACGCGCGGGCTGCATCGTGGACGAGAACGACGTCTGCGGCACCAGCGGATTTCAAGGCTAATTGCACAGATTCGATTCGATCATTTCCACCTGCTACAACTGTGATTGAAATGTCGGAATGATCAGTTCCGGAATCCGTCAGCGTCGATTCTGCAATTGAATCGATTTCACTGCGAGCACGCATTAAAAACTCCTCGGGAGCAGCGACCACAATTGTGGAAGCAACTCCCGAGGAGATGATCGTCTCAAGACTGCGAGCCAGAAGGCTCTTCCCGTTCAGCCGAACGAGGGCCTTCGGGTCTGCACTGCCCAAGCGCGATCCCGACCCTGCGGCCGGAACGATGACGCAGGTACTCAGGACGCGAGCACTTCGTCCAGAATGGCCTCGGCCTCGGATTCCTCTTTCTTCTCGGCCAATGCGAGTTCGGAAACGAGGATCTGCCGAGCCTTGGACAACATGCGCTTCTCACCAGTCGACAGGCCGCGGTCCTGCTCGCGACGCCACAGGTCACGAACGACTTCGGCAACCTTGATCACGTCACCGGACTGCAGCTTCTCAAGATTCGCCTTGTAGCGACGAGACCAGTTGGTGGGCTCCTCAACGAATTCGGCGCGGAGGACGTTGAAGACCTTCTCGACACCTTCTTCACCGACGACATCTCGCACGCCGACGAGATCGCAGTTTTCCGCGGGAACCTCGATGACTAGATCACCATGGGCGACCTGGAGCTTGAGGTACAGTTTCTCCTCACCTTTGATGGTTCGTTTTTTGATATCTTGGATTGTCGCTGCACCGTGATGTGGATAGACAACTGTGTCGCCGACCTCGAAACTCATATTCTCTTCAAACCCCTTTCGCGGACCTCCAGTTTACCATGAGGCGCGCCACAGAAATCGTTCAGGGTAGGGAATCTTCATGCTAGGCTCCGCTGCGCGTCGTCACGTCCAGCACCTCATCACGGGCAATGCTGAGAACTCAGGGCTGAAACTATTTCACCTGGGCTGGGCACTGTCATCCTCCAGGTCCGCACTCCCCCACTCGATCTCACCCGCTCGATCTCCGTTGTCTCCCGCTCGATCTCGCTCGGAGGCATTCCGGGTTCTACGGCCGGTCAAAAACCGGGTAGTATACAGATTGATCTTGTATTGCCACTTCAAGGAGCAAAATGAAACGGCACAACCGCGCGGCACTCGCAGTTGCCGCACTCGCTCTCATCATTCCCGTCAGCGGATGTGCAAGCATGCTGTCACCTCACCAGACTGCCGAGTATCACTACAACGCCGGTGACGGTGCGTGGGGTTCGGTCGGAGACGTCGAGGTGCGCGGAATGATGCTCATCATGGACGAGTCCGGCGAGGGCCCGGCCCAGCTGTTCTACACGCTCATCAACAAGGGCGATTCGACTGCTTCGGTGTCCCTGGAAGTCGGCGAGAAGACGCAGAAGGAGTCGGTCAAGGCCGGCGAGACCTACGTTCAGGACCCAGAGAGCTCGGCGGCGACGTCAACGAAGCCGGTCATTGTGGACGGCCTCAAGGCCAAGCCCGGCGATCTGGCCGATGTCACCGTCAAGGTCGGCGACGATGAGAAGACGATCCGGACCCAGGTCCTGTCGAACTCCTTGCCGCAGTACGAAGAGTACGTTCCCAGCGAAAAGCCCTCGGAATCACCCAGCGAGGATGCGTCCCAGCCCAGTGGCGATGCATCTCAGTCCGGTGAACAGGGCGAGTCTGCAGTTGGAGTCAACGGCTGAGCACAGCCGCACGAGAGCTGAGTACAAGAAAAGGAGCCGCCCATGTGGGCGGCTCCTTTCTTGTCTGTCGGGTGGAGTCTGCGGGTGATCAGGCTTCGAACTTGTAGCCGAGCCCACGCACCGTGGTGAGCAGGCGCGGTTCCGAAGGGTTCTGCTCGACCTTGGCGCGCAGGCGCTTGACGTGAACATCGAGGGTCTTCGTGTCCCCCACGTAGTCCTCTCCCCAGATCCGATCGATGAGCTGACCACGCGTCATCACTCGACCCGAGTTGCGGATGAGGATCTCGAGGAGTTCGAACTCCTTGAGCGGCATCGAGAGCTCTTCGCCGCGAACGCTCACGACGTGGCGTTCGACGTCGATGCGGACTCCCCCGGCCTCGAGCACCGACTCGTCGTCGAAGCCCTCCGACTCGACATTGCGTCGCAGCACCGCACGGACCCTGGCCAGCAGTTCACGTGAGGAGTACGGCTTGGTCACGTAGTCGTCGGCGCCGAGCTCGAGTCCCACCACCTTGTCGATCTCCGAGTCTTTGGCGGTGAGCATGATGATCGGCACACTGGACTTCACGCGCAGTTCTCGGCACACCTCGGTGCCGGAGACTCCCGGCAGCATGAGGTCGAGCAGGACGAGGTCGGCACCGTTGCGGTCGAACTCTGCAAGAGCCTTCAAACCGTCATCGGCAACAGTCACCTCATAACCTTCTTTACCGAGCAGGTACGAGAGTGGGTCCGAGAACGAATCTTCGTCCTCGACAAGCAGAATTCGAGTCACGTCTTGAGCTTCCTTTGTTCGCTTCCGGTTTTCAGAACCTGGGTTGTCTCATTCTCCACTGTGCTGACACCCTTGTCACCGTCAACGTCATTGTCACCGTCTTTTTCAGCGTCTTCGTCAACGTCTCTGTTGCCGTGAGCGTCGTGTTCGGTGACGTCATCGGCTCCAGCAGCGCTGCCAGCTCCGGCTTCCGCCTGTGCCGAGTGTTCGAGGAGGACCCCATCCGGCGCCGAGGAGGATGCTTCGTCGTCGGTGACCGTCCCTGCCAGCGGCAGCACGATCGTAAACGTCGAGCCCTTGCCGAGTCGGCTCCAGACCTTCACCTCGCCGCCGTGAGTGGCGATGATGTGCTTGACGATGCTCAGCCCCAAACCGGTGCCGCCGGTGATGCGCGAACGTGCCGGATCGACGCGGTAGAACCGTTCGAAGACTCGCTCCGTGTCCTGGGTGGAGAGCCCGATGCCCTGGTCGGTCACGGAGATCTCAACGCGTTCGTCGACGAGTTCGACCCCGACTCCGATGCGGGTCCCGTCGGGTGAGTAGTTGATGGCATTGTCGATGAGGTTGCGCACCGCATTGACGAGAAGTTCGTAGTTGCCTTCGATGAGCATCCGGCCAGGAGGCGAGACCTCGATGTGGATGTTCTTGCCTTCGGCGCGCGTGCGGGCACGGTCAGCGGCATCATCGACCACCTCGGCGGCGGAGATCTTCTCCGTCGCAGACGGGGCCGTGTGGTCCTGCACCCGGGAGAGGTCGATGATCTCCTGCACCAGCTGGGTCAGGCGCTTCGACTCGCGCTGCATGCGTCCGCCGAAGCGTTCGACAGCCTGCGGGTCATCGGAGAAGTCGGTGACCGCCTCGGCCAGGAGCGCCATAGCACCGATGGGGGTCTTGAGCTCGTGGGAGACGTTGGCGACGAAGTCACGGCGAACGGCATCGACGCGCTTGGACTCGGTCTGGTCGTCGCAGAGGACGAGTACGAAGTTCGTGCCCAAGGGGGCCACTCGAGCGTGGAGGAAGCGCAGGACCGAGTCCGTCTGCTCACGTTTCTGTTCGAGTTCGATCTCTTCGATGAGGCCACGGGAGCGCACACGTTCAACCATCCGCAGCATCTCAGGGGAGGCGAGGGAATGCCCTCTGACCAGACCGAAAGTATAGGCGGCCGGGGAGGCTTTGACGACGTCGTCTCCGGCGTCGAGGACGATCGCGGCCGAGGGAAGCACGGCCAGAACCTCGGCGATGCCCTCCGGCAGGTCATCCTCTGAATGCAGATCGGCAGCATCACGGGAGCGTTCGCTGAAACGAAACGCCAGAATTCCCGCTATGCCAAGTCCCAGACCGACGATGCCGGTCAGGACCGCTACGATCAAGAGGTCCACGTCATCAAGCTTATGCGCAGTCTGCTTCACGGGTGCACCGAATCGGCCCCAGAGCGCCGCTTTTGCCGAGGAATTCACCTACACGCCAGACAACGTTCACCCAATCGTGTCAAGCTGGCACAGTGTGCCTGTCCTGACCGGACAGCTGTCCGCCCCGGGACACCATGAGGCACGTCAGCCTCACCAGAGATCCACGAGATTAAGGAACCGTTGTCAATGCGCGAAGTCTTCAGAAATGAGCTGGACGACCTGGCCACGCAGCTGGTCGACATGTCCATCAAGGTACACGAGGCGATGCGCCTGGCGAACCAGGCCCTGCGCAGCAACGACCTGGAGCTGGCCGAAAAGGTCATCGAAGCCGACGCCGTCATCGACCACATGCAGTACGCCCTCGACCAGCAGGCCGCTGAGATGCTGGCCCTGCAGGCACCCGTCGCCGCTGACCTGCGCGCGGTCATCGGCTCCCTGCGGATGTCCGCCTCCCTCGAGCGCATGGGCGACCTGGCTCGCCACATCGCCCAGCAGGTGCGCATCCGCTACCCCGAGTCCGCGATCCCCGATCACTTCTCCGACACGTTCACCCGGATGGGCGAATCAGGAGAGAAGATCGCCGAGGCGACCGAGAACCTGCTGTCGAACCCCGGCCTGACAGCCGTGCCCACGATCAACGCGATCGACGAAGAGCTCGACGAACTGCACCTGAGCATCTTCGCCAAGCTCGCCGAGGCACCTGCCGGTTCGCTGGCGCCTCGTCACATCGCCGACGTGACCCTGCTCTCGCGCTACTACGAGCGCTTCGGTGACCACGCGGTGTCCGTGTCCCAGAAGGTCGAATACCTGCTCACCGGCAACTGGGAACCGTACCTGTCGAAGAAGTGACATACGCCTGAAACAGGTGTGAGACATCTGAACCTGATGTGAGACTCTGCATCAGGTGTGAGACCTCGAATCAGCCCGAGGCCGACGAATGTTCGGCCTCGGGCTTTTCGCTCGCGATGACCTTCCGTGATCGCTGCTTCGATCCCGTGATGCTGCGCGCAATCGTCTTGAGCACTCCGGTTGTGACCGCGACGCCGAGGAGCAGGAGCACACCCCCGATGAGCTCGGGCACTGTGGGACGGTCGCCGAGGACGAGCCAGGCAGAGAGCACACCGACCAGCGGGACGAGCAGCGAGAACGGTGCGACCTGCGATGCCGGGAAGCGGGCGAGCAACGAATTCCAGATGACATAGCCGATGAGAGATGCGCACCCGGCGGTGTAGACGATCGAGGCCACGACACCCCAGGTCGGGTGCGCGAGGGCATGGGCCACCTCGGCGGGGCCATCGACGAGAAGCGAGAGCACGAACAGCGGAACCGGCACGACAAGTGCCGACCACACGGTCATCTGCACGCCGTTGGTCCCTTCCTTCACACCGCGGGCGATGACATTGCCGATCGCCCACGACAGGGAGGCGCCGAGGGCGACGAGGAAGGCTGCGATCGGGACCGAGGCCTGCAGGCTCAGCCCGATGACGCCCAGCCCTGAGAGGCCGATGAGGATGCCGATGATCTGACGCCGATTCGGGAACTCGCGCAGTGCGAGCGCGGCGACGAGGACGGTGAATGCCGCCTGGATCTGGATGACGATCGAGGTCAGACCGGCCGGGAGACCGAGGAACATCGATGTGTAGAGCAGACCGAACTGGCCCGCGGACATGAACACCCCGATGAGCAGGATGCGGCGGAAGTCCCCGCGTGGGAACTTCACGAAGAAGATCGCCGGGAACACCACGAGGGTGAAGCGAGCGGCGACGAGGAGCAGCGGCGGCCAGTCCCGCAGCCCGAAGTCGATGAAGATGAAGTTGACGCCCCAGAGGACGACGACGAGCAGGGCGAGCATGTAGTGGACGGGACGCATGCTTCAAGGATCCCAGCCACTGCATCAAATTTCCATTGAATATAAATGCGCGGTTTCGTTAAAATAATTTGATGATCGACACTCTCGCTCTGCGCACGCTCGTTGCTCTCGACTCGGCCGGATCCGTCACGGCGACTGCCGACGCGCTCGGCTACACCTCGGCGGCCATCAGCCATCAGCTGCAGAAGCTCTCGCGCTACCTCGGGGCACCGGTGACCGAGCGCACCGGACGTGGGATCGCACTGACCCCGATGGGTCGTGAGCTCAGCCGTCGCGGTGCCGAGCTGCTCCAGGATCTCGAAAGCCTCGAGACCGACGCCAGGGCACGGTCGGGCGAACCTCGGGGTCGAATCACGGTGGGCGGATTCTCGACCGGCATCCGCGGGGTGCTGGTGCCGTCCCTGCCGCTGCTCAAGGACACCGCGCCGGAGCTGACGATCACCAACATCGAGGAAGAGCCCGATGAGCTCATCGACATGGTCACGGCCGGTCGGATCGACGCCTCACTCATCTTCGACTGGCGGGAGGCGCCTCCCCAGCTGCCTTCGACGCTCAAATCCGAGCTCATCACGGTCGACCGGGCCGACATCGTCATGCACCGTGACCACCATCTGGCCTCACGTGATCGGGTGAGTCGCCAGGACCTCCTCGGCGAGGTATTCGTCTCGGCACCGCGCAACGGCGTGTGCCACCGCTGGCTCACCGCACTCTTCGACCCGCTCAACACCGAACCGCGGATCGAGTACTGGGCGATGGAGTACGACACCCAGATCGAGTTCGTCCGGGCCGTCGGGGCGCTTGCGCTGGTGCCGCGGCTGGGTCGACCGCATCTGCCCGACGACGTCACCGTCGTCGAGCTCGATGATCCGAGCATCGCCCGTTGGATCTACCTCGTCTGGCGGGCCTCGATGAGCGCCTCCCCGGCGATCGCCCTCCTCCTTGAGCAGATGAGGGCGGTCGCCGAGGTGGCGGCCGGCGAGGTTGCGGCCGGCGAAGTCGCGTAAGTGAGGGCCTGAGCCTCAGCGGCCCTGGTTGGCGACCTGACCGATCGCGGCCTCGGCGGCAGCGGAATCGAGGTAGGTGCCGCCGGGCTTGACCGGGGTGAAGTCCTCAGTCAGCTCGTAGTGCAGCGGGATTCCGGTGGGAATGTTGAGGCCGGTGATATCGGCATCGGAGATCCCGTCGAGGTGCTTGACGAGGGCACGCAGCGAATTGCCGTGGGCGACGACGAGCACGGTGCGTCCGACGGTGAGTTCGGGGACGAGCCGGTCGTACCAGTAGGGCAGGAGCCGATCGATGACATCGGCCAGGCACTCCGTACGAGGCAGGGAATCGCCGAGGTTGGCGTAGCGGGGATCTCCGGCCTGTGAGAATTCGGAGGCATCGCCGAGAGCTGGCGGCGGGGTGTCGAAGGAGCGGCGCCAGGTCATGAACTGCTCCTCGCCGAACTCCTCGCGAATCTCCTTCTTGTTCTTGCCCTGCAGCGCACCATAGTGGCGTTCGTTCAGCCGCCAGCTGCGATGGACGTCGAGCCAGGACAGGTCGGCGGCCTCGAGCGCCAGGTTCGAGGTGAGGATGGCCCGCTTGAGACGGGAGGTGTACACGACGTCAGGGATGAGCTCGGCCTCGCGCAGGAGCTCTCCGGCGCGCTGGCCCTCTGCGCGGCCCTTGTCGGTCAGGGTCACATCGACCCAACCGGTGAACAGATTCTTCTGGTTCCATTCGCTCTCGCCGTGGCGCAGCAGGATGAGGTTATGCGTCATGGCACCATTTTTGCACGACCGCACACGCGAGCACAGACGCGCCCACGGAATGAGCCTGCGGACGGGTCCTTGGGTGAGCCTGCGGGTGAGTCCTGGGTAGGCCCGCATGAGCCCTCGAGACGCTTCTCACTATTCGGCACACCGTCTTGCATCCCGAAATGCACGGCTAGCCTGAGCTCATGTCCGACTCATCCACGCCGCCAGCAGGGTCACCGCAGACCCCGAACCCGCACTCACACTCCGGGCAGACATCGCCGTCTCCCGCCCAGCAGCCGAAAGCTGATCGCAGTTCGATCATCGCCGTCACAGCGCTGCCGGTCCTCGTCGTCATCGCGGGAGTCCTCGGATTCCTCACCCCCGACACGTTCACGCCCCTGGCACCCACCATCACGTGGAGCCTCGGCGTCGTCATGTTCTTCATGGGGCTGACCCTGACCCTGCCGGACTTCGCCCGCATCGCCAAGAAACCGTGGATCGCCGCCCTCGGCGTCGTCACGCAGTTCATCGCCATGCCACTGCTCGGCCTCCTCGTCGTCACCCTGTTCAACCTTCCGGCCGAGATCGCCGTCGGCGTCATCCTCGTCGGCTGTGCACCCGGCGGCACTGCATCGAACGTGGTGACCTATCTGGCCAAGGGCGACACCGCACTGTCCGTGTCGATCACGACGCTCTCAACCCTGCTCGCTCCGGTGCTGACTCCCCTGCTGACCCTGTGGCTGGCCGGCTCCTATATGGATGTGCCCTTCTGGTCGATGCTCGTCTCGATCTGCCAGACAGTTCTCGTGCCCGTCATCGTCGGCGTCCTAGTGCGGGTCGTGGCCTCGAAGCTCGTCGATAAGATCTCACCCGTGCTGCCGTGGCTGGCATCGGTCGCCGTCGCCTACATCGTCGCCATCGTCGTCGCCGGATCCGCCGATTCCATCGCCTCGGCCGGACTCCTCGTCCTCCTCGCCGTCATCACCCACAACGTTCTGGGACTGGGCATCGGCTACGGTGTCGCGGCCGCCTGCCGCCTCGATACACCGACCAGACGCGCCCTGTCCTTCGAGGTCGGCCTGCAGAACTCCGGTCTCGCCTCGACCCTGGCCACCACGTACTTCTCCCCCTTGGCCGCACTCCCCGGAGCCGTGTTCAGCGTCTGGCACAACGTCTCCGGCGCACTCCTGGCCTCGCTGTTCGCACGTCGGCCCTACTCCAAACCGCCGCGTGAGCAGCTCGCTCAGGACGCTCGCGCACAAGAGTCAGTGCGATGACCGAGTCTGCGACTCCGGCGGGCTTCTCCGCTTTCGTCGAGGAGACGATCTCCCTCGCGGACAGGAAGTTCCTGGTTCGTCGCGCGACCGAAACAGACGTGCCACAGTTGGTGTCTCTGCTTCGCGATGACGCTCTCGGAGCCGGTCGCGAGGGGTCGGGGTCCAATGAGGCTGCCGGCTACCAGCACGCCTTCGGTCTCATCGACTCCGACCCCAATCAGCTTCTGGTCGCAGTCGACGAGGTCACCGACAGTTCCGAGGTCACCGACAGCGCCGACAGTGCCGCGGAACCTCGCGCGGACGGACAGTCACAGCCTTCGCGAACGGCGTCGACTGCTCTCGTGGGCACTCTGCAGCTGACCTTGATCCCGAGCCTGTCACGGCGAGGTTCGACACGGCTGCAGATCGAAGCAGTGAGGATCGGCCCGGCCGCGCAGGGGCTTGGTCTGGGCACTGCCGTCTTCGACTGGGCCCATGACTGCGGACGTCGATTCGGGGCCTCGCTGGCTCAGCTGACGACCGACAAATCGCGTGCGGATGCGCAGCGGTTCTATGCTCGTCTCGGCTACGAAGCCAGTCACGAAGGACTCAAACTGGATCTGAGCTGAGGCTCACATCCACTTCACGCCGTCGACCTCGGCCTCGTGGATGCGGTGAGCGATCATCTGCGACAACAGGTCGGTGGGGATCTCACGATCGTAATAGAGCTTGATCGACCCTTTTCCGGTGTCGAAGTCGCCGAGCTGATCGGCGAAGGCCTCTTTGGTGCTGGGGGTGAACACGAAGTTCGCGTGTTTGGCATAGCCGGCGAATGCGAAGAGGATCGTGTCCAGCGAATAGGCAGGGTTCCCCCATTTGGTGCCCTCCTCCGCGGTGGGCGCAGCACTGCGGCTGAGGTCACGGAGGCGGGCCAGAAAGCCTCTCTTGTACTCATCGTCGCACCCGGCGATGTAGTCGTCGACGTTCATGTCTGCTCCAGGAATTCATTGTCGTCCCCGCTGAGGACGTCTGCGAAGGCAGCGAGATTGCGCGTCGACTCCCCGCGACTGATCCGCCATGCCCATTCCTTCTTCATTCCGGTGCGGAAGCCGATGAGCAGGAGCTCGTTGAATGAGGAGTCGGCGGTCGCCAGGATCGCTCCGAGCAGCGAGTCGAGCTCCCCCAGCAGTCGGTCCCGGGGGACACTGGCTCCCAGGTAGACGTCGCCGAGAGCATCGATGCCGAAGGACACGGGCCCCGGCTTCAGGTTCTTCATCAGCAGCCACCGGTTGAACTCCTCGGAGTTCTCGTCCGGATGACGAATGACGAACGCCTGCAGCTGCACCGTTCGCGCTGCGATCGTGATCGACACGGTCGTCTTCAGCTTCTTCTCCCCGGGCAGGACCACGGCGATCTGTGAGTCTTCAACGGCGTCGACCTCGACCTCGTTCTCGTGGGCCCATTGCCTCACCCCGGCCAAGATCGTCTCGGTGTCGTTCGTCGATTCAGTGTCGCTCGTCATCTCGTGTCCTTCCGTCTGCGACTCAACGACCGGCTCAGCAAGTGCGCCCGACGAGACTCGCCGGGGCCGGCTCTTCAACGGTCGTCATGGTTGTGTGCAGCACCTGGTCCGGCACCTCGAGTGCTCCGAGCACCGCCGCTGCCGTGGCAGCCCAGTCGAATCGAGCCGAGCGCTCGGCGGCGTGGGCGGCGAGCTCGCTGCGCACATCGTCATCGAGGAGCATCCGCTCAAGCGCCATCGCCCAGTGCCTGGGGTTGTGGTCGGCGATGAGGACACCGGAGTATTCGTGTTCGACGATGTCGGGCAGACCTCCCACCGCCGAGGCGATGGCGGGCAGTCCCGATACTGAGGCCTCGGCGGCGACCAGTCCGAATGATTCGCTGCGCGAGGGGACGAGGAGAACGTCCGCGGCACGGTAGTAGGTGACGAGCTCGTGTGCCGGAACAGGGCGTCGCACCTCGACGCTGGGTTCGGCGGCGATCGCGGTATTCAGCGTGCGCAGGTAGGGCGTGGATCCGGTCGGAGCCTCCTGGCCCGAGACTGCGCCGAGGAGGATCCCTCGTGTCCGCGCGGCCAGGTGCGGGTTGTTCTCGCGCAGCCCCGAGATCGCGTCGACGACGATATCAGTGCCCTTGATGAACTGCATGCGCCCCACATAGAGGACGATGAATTCGTCCGGGTCGAGGCCCAGGTGGGTTCTGGCTTCGGCACGATCTCCGGGGGAGAACAGTTCGTGATCGACGCCAGGTCTGGCCACCACGACGGACTCCGCATCGGCGCCGAGTTCGTGGATGAGGTCGCGACGCTCTGCCGGAGTGTTGGCCACAAGCAGGTCCACCGCCGAGGCGATCCTCTCCTCTGCCTCAAGACGTTGAGGTCGCTCGTGGCTGGTTTCAGAGTCGCGGTTCTTGACCGCGCCGATCGTGTGCATGCTCACGACGATCCGCGGACGCTCACCGGAGCCGAGGTCCTTGGCGTGCAGGTCTTGGGCGCGCAGTTCCTGGGCGCGCAGGGCTGCCTCGGCGGAGATCCAATAGTGGGCCCAGATCAGATCCGCCGAGGTGAAGGTCGGCTGAGCGAGGAGGAGCAGCGAAAGTTCGTCGATGGCGTCGGCAAGCTCGTCCTTGCTCGCAGCCTCGATCGGCAGCTGATGAAGACGGACGTTCTCAGCGATCTGGAGTGTGTCGAGGCAACCGTCGATATCCTCGACCTCGTCGAAGCTGTCCTGGTTCCCGCTGTTCCCCAGCCCATCGATGCCGCTCGGGTCAGCAGTGAAGACGTCGACGATGTGGCCGGCGGCCGCCAGGGCGCGCACCGACTGGTCGACGTAGACGTTCATGCCACCGGCATCGCCCTGGCCCGGCTGAGCCGCGGGCGAGGTGTGGAGGGAGAGAACGGAGATGCGCACGGTGCCAGTTTAGCCAAAGAACTCGCCGAGGATCCGGCGAACTTCGTGGCGACCACGCCACAGGATCGAACCCGCCGGCAGGACTTCCAGACGGGAGTCGGGAATCGCGGCAACAACCGCCTCGGCGACCTCGACCGGATGTGCAGGGTCATCGTCGTGGGTGAGCACGAGCACCTCCCCGGGGAAACGCGCCAGAGTGCCCAGCGGATCGTCGCCCGAGCTCGCGTCGACGGCGATCTCGAGCGCCAGGCCGAGCCCGTCCGACATGTCTGTGTTCACGAGGTTCTCGGCCTTCGTCTTTGTCCAGGCGCGGGCCGGCAGGAGCTCGGCCACCTCGGCGGGCTCTCGCGAGAGCATGAGGTCGGTGATGGATTCGACGTCACCGGCGGCGGACAGCTCGCGCAGTTTCTCCAGGTGAGCACGGTTGGTCTCGGCCACCTCGGCGGAGAATCCGGTGAATGAGGCCGGGAGCACGAGGGCGACCTTCTCCAGGTTCTGGGTCACCGGATGGCCCGTGCTCAGCAGCCGGAGAAGCCCACCGGCGGACATCGAGACCCCGAGGGCCTGAGTCGCCGAGGTGGATGTCAGTGCCTGCGCCAGCACCTCGGCGATTTGGCCGTAGTTCCACCCTGGACCCGGTGATGGGCGGCCGCCGTGGCCGGGGAGGTGAAGGAAGTGCTTGGTTCCGGTGATGCCGGTGCCGAATGGTCGGGTGTCGCGGATCGCGCCGGCGAATCCGTGGCCGAACAGTGTGTGGGGCTCACCGTTGCCGAAGGTGGCGATGAAGTCGGTTTCGGGGCCCGGGAGGTTGAGGTCCTGTGTCATCGATGCGTGCTCGTCGCCGGCTCAGCGCCAGTTCTTCCGAGTCTGTTTGCGATTGCGCGGGTCGATGGCCTTGATCTTCGGGCGGACGTCGGTGAGGTAGACGATGCCTGCGACGAGAGCGATGAGGTTGAGGAAGATGATGCGCATTCCCATCGGCGGCAGTGCGATGAGCGCGAGCGCGAGACCAACGCCGAGGAGGATGACCCAGAACTTCTTGCTCTGCTTGTCGACGGCGCGGTAGTTCTCGTCCTTGTAGCGGAGGCAGTCGATGAACGCCCACAGCTGGAGGCCGAAGGCGGCGACAGACAAGGCGAGAAAGATGATCTGCTGAAAGCCAGCAATTATTTCCATGCATCCACCCTAGCAATCACAGTCGTCGCCGGCACTGCGTCGGCATGGATCCTGGGCGAATCCCCACCGACGAGTCACCCTCCGCACATGAACCGGGCCGCCTCCGGCACTGGGTTGGACTCGGCTGCGCTGGACAGGGACTCACAGGATTCCGGTCAGGCGGATGCCCGCGCACACCGCCATGCCCACCAGCACGCAGATGAGCATCGGCACCCGCAGGATCGAGGCGAGGACTCCCACCCCGACGCCGATGAGCCGTGCGGGATCCGCGAGATCCTGGCCATCGAAGATCGCCGTCGTGGCGAAGACAGCACCGATGAGAACGACCGTCGCCCGATCCATCCACTTCGTCACCGTCGCCGTCGCGTCGCCCTCCTGCTCTGTCGCAGCGTCACCCGGGCCCTCCCCCGCAGGGCCATCCGGCGCTGAGGTGTCCGGTCCGGTGTCACCCGCCCCCGCCGAGGTGGTCGTGAGCTGTCGACGCCTGCCCTTGGTGGCGATGGCCGCACCGAGCTTCACACCGGCGAAGCGCATTGCGTAGGTTCCGATGCTCAGCGCGGCGAGCGCAATGAGGAAGCTGACCGGGCTCATCGACGCCCCTCCCGAGAGTTGGGCCCAGCGACACCGTCGCGATCAACCTGGGGTGGTTCTTGACCTGCAGGGCTTGGGGCTGGTTCTTCACCTGCGGCGCTCGGGGAGGAGTCACCTCGGCGCTTCCTGATGGCGGTTCGGATCAGCCACCCGGCGGCCACGAACACGAATACAGACAGAGAAGTCACGGCCCCGAGCCCGAGCGGCAGGATCGGCGTCAGGAGGACGGCGACGAGGATGCCTGCGACCGTCAGCGTCAGTGTCGACTTGTTCTTCAGATCGCCGCGGATGAGGCAGAAGAGGATGATCGGGAAGGCCGCGTCGAGGCCGAGGAGATCGGCATCGATGACATTGCCGAGCCACTGCCCGACCATGGCCCCGCTCGGCCACATCAGCGCGATGGCAGCCCCCATGAGCAGGAAGGCGTGCCACCGAGCTCGGTCGGAGTTGACCGTTCGCGATACGGCGATCGATTCGTCATTGATCCAGTGCGCGGCGATGAGCGCGCGCCAGTCCTGCGGAAAGAACGGTCCGACTGCCACGCCGAATGCGAAGTTCCGTGAGTTGACCAGCAGCCCTGCCAGCACCGCCAGTATCGGGGCGCCGCCTGCAGCGATCACTCCGACGAAGGTGAACTCGGCGGCGCCACCGAGAGCGAACATTGCCAGCAGCAGCGTCTGCCACCAGGGGAATCCGGATACCGCGGAGATGGCCCCGTAGGACAGGGCGACGGCGGTGATCGTGATCGTGACGATCGCGACATCACGATAGGTCGAGCCCGGAAGTACCCGATCGATCGTGCGAAATACAGAACTCATGTTCTATATACTGCACATTGGCTTCTCGTTCGTCAACCAGAACGCCCTGTCGCTATAGTGAACCCATGAGCTCTCAACCACGCGAACAGATCGCAGCCGCCATCAAGCGCGAGCGACTGCGGGCCGACCTCTCACTCTCCGAAGTCGCGCGCCGGGCGGGGATCGGGAAGTCGACCATGTCCGGGCTCGAGGCGGGCACCGGCAACCCCAGCGTCGAGACGATGTGGGCCCTGGCGGCAGCGCTCGACATCCCCTTGGCCAGACTGCTCGATCCTCCGCAGCATGAGGTTGCCCTC
Source organism: Brevibacterium sp. BDJS002 (assembly GCF_028201555.1). Lineage (NCBI taxonomy): Bacteria > Bacillati > Actinomycetota > Actinomycetes > Micrococcales > Brevibacteriaceae > Brevibacterium > Brevibacterium sp. BDJS002. The sequence goes on from NZ_CP116392.1 coordinate 3,549,834, forward strand.
GTCCATGCCAAGGACCTGCCCAGCCTGCCGTCGAACACTGCGAACTACGCGGCGACTCTGCTCTCGGCATCTCCGGCCAACGCCCGACGCGATGTCTATTTCATTCAGGCCGAACCGGGCCAGCCTCGAGACTCACAGCCCCACCCGATCGGCACCGTGGAGCATGTGATCCTCGGGCAGGGCGCGGCTCGCATCGAGGTGCTCGGGAACTCCTACGAGCTGCACGTCGGCGACTATCTCACCTACCCCGGCGACCAGCCGCACAAGTTCACGGCACTCAAGCCTGAGACCACTGTGGTGTTCATCGTCGAGAGCCGCTGAGAGCCGCTGAGCTCTGGAATCACTCCAGTCGTTCGAGGCTCACTCCGCAGGCGGTTCGTCCGTGTCTCGCGTGTCTTCGCTCAATGATGGGAGGCGACTCTGGGCGGCGTCGTTGGTCAGCCCGCAGGCTTCGAGGAGGTCGACAGCGACCGGGCGCAGCAGCAGCACAAGGGACTCGTCGTGGATGTCCCAGCTCGCCTCTGCGCGTGGGTCCAGACTGGAGGCAGCCTCGGCCAGCGCCGCTTCCGCCAGAGCCCGATCAGTGCCTCGGCGCAGTGCGACCTCGAGCTTCTTCGATCCTTCCGACAGCGAGCCCACATAGCCGGCGATGATCGGCTTCTCGATTCCGAATTCGGTGATGCCCACGACTCGGCGCGCGATGACTCGAATGGTCCTCATGGCGCGATCGGAATGGGTGTGAGCACGGGACAGCCTGGTCACCTCGGCGGCATGACGCCTGCCTCTGGCGTTGATCTTCGCCGCTTCCTTCGAGATCTTGAGCGACGAGCCCCAGGAGTCGATGATGTCCTGAGTCTCACGGGCCCGGGTCAGCGCCCGCTTGGCCAGCGCGACGTCGGAGTCCTGCAGTGCCCTAGACATCATCTGGAGGATTGCACTGATCTCGTCGAGCATGCTCGCGGCCAGACCGCGCGGGACCTTGCGGGCATCGCGCGGGAGGATCAGGGCAAGGAGGATTGCGCACACCGAGCCGGTGAGGGCATCGAGGGTGCGCGGGAACGGCAGGGTCGCGGCTGTGGCGGGAACCACGACGACGTAGACGGACTGAACGGCGATCTGAGTGATGAAGATGCCGCCGGAATTGAGCATCGTGCCGATGAAGAGACCGATGGCCAGGGTCACCGTGAGCTGCCAGATCCCGGTGCCGTAGACGCTGACGAGGAGCTCACCGACGAGCACGCCGAAGGTCGCACCGAAGCCGATCTCCATGGCCCGCCGCAGACGACGATCCGCGACTGGACCGATGCCGACGGCAGAGGCGACGGCCGCCAGGAACGGATAGGGGTGGCCGAGCACATAGACACAGAATGCGTAGGCGGCGGTGGCTGCGATCGGGATCTGGATCAGCTGCCCTGCGTTGGCCTGTACACGCTTGAGACCCATCCGAGAGCGATGCACCAGAGTGTTGAAGGCGCGCTGGGGCAGTTCTCTGACCTCGGACTTCGCCATCAGACTCCCTTCGTGCTCGCCTTCGCTGTACCCAGCGTACCGGAATTGTGACATGCTAAAGTCTGTGCGCCGAGGAGGCTATGAATGACAACCAACCTGACCCGAGATGAAGCGCAGAGCCGCACTCAAGTGCTCGATGTCTCGACTTACACCGTCGACATCGACGTCAGCAATGCTGAGACCGGAGCTCCGACGTACCTCTCCCGTACCGTCGTCGAGTTCACCGCCCGAACCGAGTGCCGCACATTCATCGACCTGATCGCAGATACGGTCACATTCGCCGAGATCAATGATGAGATCCTCGACCCCGCCGAGGTGTTCGACGGCGCGCGCGTGGGAGTGCCCATCCGCACGGGGAAGAACATCCTGACGATCGAGGCGCAGGCCTACTACTCCACCTCGGGCGAGGGGCTGCACCGCTTCACCGACCCTGCCGACGGCAAGGTCTATCTCTACACCCAGTACGAACCGACCGATGCCCGCCGCGTGTTCGCGAACTTCGACCAGCCGGACCTCAAGGCCGAGTTCATCTTCAATGTGACGGCTCCCGAGCACTTCCAGGTTCTCTCGAACCGGCCCGAGACGAGTCGCGGGCCGAGCCAGGAGAAGAGCCAGGAGCCGGTCGACTCGGACTCCCCCGCGATCACTCACCATTTCGCTCCGACGCTGCGGCAGTCGAGTTACATCACCTGCATCACGGCGGGCCCCTATGAAGGTGCGACGGATGAGTGGACGGACCCCACGACGGGCGAGACCATCGCGCTGGGTGCATGGACGCGCGCCAGCCTCGTCGACCATCTCGATGCCTCCGACATCTTCTCGATCACGAAGGCCGGGCTGGACTTCTTCAGTTCCGAATTCGACTACCCCTACCCGTGGGGCAAGTACGACCAGATCTTCGTTCCGGAGTACAACCTCGGCGCCATGGAGAATCCGGGCCTGGTCACGTTCACCGACAGCCTGATCTTCCGGGACAAGGTCACCGACGCGAACTACGAGTCGCGGGCCAACGTCATCCTCCACGAGATGGCGCACATGTGGTTCGGCGACCTGGTGACCATGAAGTGGTGGGACGATCTGTGGCTCAAGGAGTCCTTCGCCGACTACATGGGCGGGCTGGCGCTGGCCGAGGCGACCCGCTTCACCGACGGCTGGGTGACCTTCGCGCTGCGTCGGAAGGCGTGGGCGTACACACAGGATCTGTACCCGACCACGCACCCGATCGTCGCCGACATTCCCGACGTCGAGGCCGCAAAGCTCAACTTCGACGGCATCACGTATGCCAAGGGCGCCTCCGTCCTCAAGCAGCTCGTCGCCTTCGTCGGTCGGGAGGCGTTCTTCGCCGGTTCGCGTCTCTACTTCAAGCGCTTCGACTTCCGCAATACCGAGCTTGCCGACTTCCTCGAATGCCTCGCCGAGGTGGCCCCTGACCGGGACATCGCCACCTGGGCCAGCGCATGGTTGGGTACCTCAGGAGTATCAGAGCTGTCCCTGGAGCTGACGACTGGGAGCTCCGAAGCGGTGCGGAGCAAAGCGAGCACCGGTACGTATGTGAGCGGCAGCGCCAGTGGCAGTGGCAGTGGCAGTGCCGGTGGTGCTGGCAGTGCCGGTGGTGCTGGCAGTGCCGGTGGTGCTGGCAGTCCCGGCGGTGCCGCGGCATCCGCAAAGCGCTCCGGACGGGAGAACATCACCAGTGCGAAGATCACACAGGCCGATTCGGCTCGTGGGGCCGAACTGCTGCGCCCGCACACGCTCGAAATCGCCACGCTGGGGCGCTCGGGACGCAAGCTGGTCCCCCTTGACACCTTCTCCTTCGACTTCTCCACTGAATCCGCCGAGGTGGAGCAGCTCGTTGGGCGCACCCTCGGCGATATCACGCTGGTGAACTATGCCGATCACGACTATGCGCGCGTGCGCTTGGATCAGGCCTCGACGGAGGCCGCGATCAGGTCGGTGTCCCGGATCGCCGATCCGCTTTCGCGGGCGCTGGTCTGGTCGGCCTTGGACAACGCCGTTCGCGACGGCCTCCTCCCCGTGCAGCGATACCTCACGGCCTATGCCCGAAGCCTGGGCAAGGAGAGCCATGCCGGCATCATGGCTGGGTTGAGCCAGACGGCCCTGACCTGTCTGGATCAGTGGGTTTCGGAGAGGAACTTCGAGACCGCAATCTCAGGCTTGCTGGGTGCTGCACTCGACGCGTTGGCCACGGCACGCGCCGGCTCGGATGCTCAGCTGCATCTGGCGAATCTGGTTCTCGCTCTCACGTCTCGCACTGCGCGCTGCTTCGAGGGGAGTGCCGCGATCGCGATGGGCCGCAGCTTCGCGTCGCAGATCCTCGCAGTGCCCGTCGGCGAGGAGATCGATCGCCTCACCCCGGGTGCACCCGCTGAGCAGAGAACCACTCCCAACGGCACGAGCCAGAGTGAGGCTGGAACTGCTGGAGCTGAGTCTGCCGATGCTGGATCTGGTGGTGCTGGATCTGCTGCTCCGGACCACGCGGCGGCGTCAATGCCGTTCAGGGGCCTGATCAACGATCATGCCCTGCGCTGGAATGCACTGACTGCACTCGTGTGTCTGGGATGGGCTGACCAGACCGACATCGCCCGAGAGAACCAGTCTGATCCCAGCTCATCGGGTCGCCTCCATGCGGAGACCGCCAGCGCCGCCATGCCTTTGCCGATCGTGAAGATCCGCGCCTGGGAGGTCATCAACGAAGCGGCCGCGCTGAGCAACGACGTGCTCTCAGCAATCATCTCCGGCTTCGTGGCACCCACATCGATGCCGCTCATTGAAAACTACGTCGATGAGTACTTCTCGCTGCTTGCGACGTTCTGGTCCGATAATTCGATCGAGATCGCCCGGCGCCTCGTGCTTGGCCTCTACCCTCGCTGGTCTATTGACGAAGAGAGGGTGGTCGAGAAGACCGATGCCTGGCTGGCAGAACACGGCGACGCCCCAGCAGCGCTTCGTCGCCTGCTCATCGAACGACGCGACGATCTCGCTCGGGCGATCTACCTCAAGTCGACCCAGAGTTCACGCCACTGACAGTGCTCTGACCTGGTCTGATTCAGGACAACAAGCGCGAAGGCCGATTCCCCGAATGAAACGGGGAATCGGCCTTCGCTTTGTGTTCATAGCTCAGCTTCAGGCTCAGATGATTCGGCGAGCTCCGGAGAACTCATTGCCGGTGTCCCACGACTTCCAGTCGGTGACGTAGACGTCTTTCGACGCGTTGGGCGAATGAATCATCTTGCCGTCGCCGACGTACATTCCGACGTGGTGGACGGTTCCCGAGCTGGTCGAGAAGAACAGCAGGTCGCCGGCCTTGAGGTCACCCTCGGCGACCTTCTTTCCGGTTGTCGCCTGCTCACCCGAGTCGCGGGGGATGTCGATGCCGTGTGCTCGGTAGATGCTGTACGTGAAGCCTGAGCAGTCGAAGCCATAGGGCGAGACGCCGGCCCACAGGTAGCGCAGCCCGTCGAACTTCTTCGCGGTCTCGACGAGGTCATCGCCGCTGGGCTTCTCCGGTTTGCCGTCGGTGTCGTAGACGTCAACATCGCTGACGTCGATCCACGCTGCGCCGCCGCCTGGGAGCGCCACGCGCACATCGTCGACGTCTTGAGCGATGAGAGGAAGGTCGACGTTGAAGGTGATCTCTGCACCGGTGTCCTTGGTGAACTCGATGCCTTCGAGTTCACTCTTCTTCTTGGTGACGACCGCACGAGGCTGGTCGTCCTTCAAATCGCCGAACCGATCGTTTTCCACCAGCTGCTTCTTCGGCACCCAGCCGGGGTACCCCTTCTTGTTCTTGGAGGTCGACTGGTCTTTGACCGCGACCTGGGCCCAAGCACCCTTGGTTTTGAGGACAGTGACTTCGGAACCGTAGGCGGCCTGGGTCTCGACTTTGCCGGTCAAGCCGCGCCGCACCTCGGCGTCCTTGAGATTCTTGTTCCACTTGTCGAGGTCGACAGGATGTCCCAGGGCAGGCTTGTCGACCTTACGGGGTGCTTTCGCATCGGTCCACAGAGTTGCGACAGTGACATCGACGTAGGCTGTTTCGCCCTTTTCGATCTTGCCGTCAGTGACCCGCTCAAGCTCTTGGCCCGGGACGACTGCAGCTTCCAAATCGGTCGCGGATTCTTCATCGGTCGACGTCAGGTTGCTCGACAGCGCAGGAGCTCCTGCGCCAAATACCAGTCCGAGCCCAAGTGCCGCCGAAACAGCAATTTTGGTACGCATTATTTCTCTTTCGGTCTGCGGGTGTCACTCCCGCGTGGGGGAAGTCTCCGAAGGTCATTCGGTATGCGTGCTCCGCAGCCCATGGCACCGACCGGTATCGAAATCTGTGGTCGACATCGATCGAACCCATGCGCATCGAAGCGCCGCACAGTGCCAATATTACTGCCCGCTCGGAAGCGAACGGCAACGTCGACACTGTGGCAGGATATCGCGATGCCAGCTTGAAAAGAAGTGCACTTGTCCGAATCGATACAGAGATGAGACTTCCAACAAGCACAATGAGCTGAAGGCGGCGTCCTCAGATCGAGTCGCTGCCTTCAGCTCATCATGATGGTGTTGAGCTCAGCTCACTTTGCTGTCTCTCAGTTGAGGAACTCGGCCGCCAACAGCTCGAGCGATTGAATTCGAGCGGCGTCTTGACGGAGGTCTTCGCCTTCCATCGCTCCTGCAACGGGCTGGATCATGATCTCGTCGACCTCGAACCGGCTGGCAAGTTCTTCAAGCTGGGCCTTGGCAGATGCAGCGTCGCCGATGATCCAGTTCTCGGACATATCTTCGCCGACCATGCGCTCCTGTTCGGTCCTGACCGAGCGCACGTCGTCGCCGGCCAGCCGCAAGGGCTCCATTCGCCCACCGGTCCGCAGGCGAGACATCTGCAGCAGGAAAGGCTCCGAACGCAGCTGTGCCTCTTCCTCGGTCGGCGAGACCACGGCGTTGACGGTGACGAACGTCTGCGGTTTGTCGCCGTATGCACCTGGAGTGAAGTTGTCACGGTAGATCTTCATCCCGGTGGTGGCACCTGCGGCGAAGTGATTGGCGAAGACGTAGGGCATGCCGAGCTGTGCGGCCAGTCGGGCCGAGTAGCCGGATGACCCGAGCAGCCATGGCAGCGGCTGTGTTCCCGGTACCGCAGCGGGTGTCGCGTGTAGGACGTGCTCGCGGCCACCGTGGAGTGGAATGCGCAGCCCTTCGGGTTTCATCAGGCTCAGTGTGTCGATGACGTGCTGGGGGAATTGTTCGACGGGGTCGACCGTGTTTCCTTCCCGATCAACCATGCGTCCTTCGCCGAGGTGGCCCCTCATCGCTGCGGAGGTGATCGGGTCTGTGCCTGGGGCCCGACCTATGCCCAGATCGATGCGGTCACCGTAGACCGCAGAGAGGAGCGAGAAGAGTTCAGCGACTGCCAGCGGAGCGTGGTTGGGCAGCATCACACCGCCGGATCCGAGGCGGATGCGTTCGGTTCCCTGCCCGAGGTACATGAGCTCGGCGCCCGGCATCGTTGAGGCGATCGATGGCATGTTGTGGTGTTCGGCAACCCAATAGCGGGTGAAGCCCAGTTTGTCCGCGGACTGAACCAGCTCGTGGGAGGCTGCAAAAGAATCTGAGGTGCTCTGTCCGACACGGACCGGCACGAGGTCAAGAATAGAAAGCTCCATGCTGATGGCAACAGCCACCTCATCGGGTTCATTCCGCTTTGCCCGCAGGACCTACGGCACACCGCTCCCCTGCATCAAGCAAACCGCACTAATCGAAGAGAGTATCTGTGATCTCTTTCGCGATGAACCGTGCGTGCAGAATCGGGGTTCTGGCTGGATCAATCGATGCTGGTGGCACCCATGCAGGGCGTCCGTCCTTCAGCATTATGGTGTGCCAGTCCGATTCGTCGATCAGATGGTGGTGCGACCCGCATGCCAGTGTCAGATTATTGACATCGGTCTTACCCTCTTGCGACCACGGAACTATATGGTGAGCGTCGCACCACCCAGGTGGAGTGTCGCAACCGGGAAATGTACAGCCCTGGTCTCTGCTGGAAATGATTGCCAACTGCTTCGAGGTGGCGAATCGTCGTTCTGTCGCAAGTTCCATGCTCTTCGTCTTCTCACTCATGAGGTGGAAGAACACCGAACCGTTCAGCCCTTCATAGGAGGCCGTCTGCATCGGAAAGGGTGCTTCTGCGTCGGTGGCTGCGCGACCGGACTGCTTTGCGAGGTCCTCGGCTTTCGCTGTGACCACGAGCGCGAAGGGCGCACCCGCCATCACTCGTTTCATTTCGATTCGGCCGATCATTGTCGCGAATCGTTCGTAGATCCTGTTCTTCACGCTCGGCTGTCGGCCGGCCATCGCCACAGTGGAGCCGTCTTCTCTCACGCCATATCCACGCGGTACGTCACCGGAGCCGGCGCCGCCTGCTGTCTCTGAATCTCCCAGCCCGTCAGCGGTTTGGTTGTCGAAACCGAATTCCAGAGAAGGGTCAAGCGCGTCCGCACGATCACCGTGCAGCACTTGAGCGTATACGTCGACCACTTCCTGATCTGCTGCCGAAATGGCTTCCGCTGAGGTAGTGGCGTCCGCTGCGGCTGCGTCCGTATCCGCGTCCGCACCTGTGCCAGCTTCGCTCTGCTGAGCCGTTGCTGAGGTCGCTTCGCCGTCGACTTTGATGCGCGAGGTGAGGTGTCCGCTCATGATTCCGCCAGTGACTGCGTCCAGGACTCCTTTGAGGGCCCAAGTTCCGTCTTTTCGCTGGCGCAGGCTGACTGAGAAGTCATCACGTCTCGGCGCTTCGTCAGGCAGTTCACCATCGGGGTCGAGCCATCCGAGAATTTCGTTGAATAGCTGCTGTATGTCCTTCACACGCACCGAGTGTGCCTTTTCGACCAAGATTCGTTCCGCTTCCAGACGGTCTTCCTGACCGATCCGAAGCGGAAGGTGCCTCAGGCACCCGATGATCGCGCTGGCCTGGGTCGCTGAGAGCAACCCCTTCTGCAGTGCTTCAGAAACTATGGGAAACACCGGTGCGATCGGATCGCCGCTGAAACTGACCTGGTCTCCCAGTTTTTCTGCCAACTCTGATCTCCGGTAGGCCTCTCGTTCCGAGAGGTTGAGACGATTCTGAACCAGCGCCTTCGTCGTCTTTGCACCGTAGTCTCGGGGAGTTCCCACTCGCTCGAACACGGAAAGTGTCACGACTGAGAGTGATTCGACCAGTCGGTTGACGGTCTCCAACCCGTCCATCACTGTGATCGCTTCGTCAGGGCCCAATGGTCGGTTGCACGAATGGAGATCGCCGACGAGTGTTTGCAGACCTTGGATGCTGCTGACGACTTCGGGAGCGATGCGCGCCAAGTCCGACCAGGCGTGCTTATCCAGAAGAGGATGCTCCGATTCGAGACCAGTGTCGGATGCGTGCACACTCTCGGTGCCGATGGCACCGGCTTGTCCTGTACTGTCTCGGACGTCCTGAGGTTTTGGCTCACCGTGGGTTTCTTCGCCATCCAGGGATGTTGCCCAGTCGTCGTCTTCGCTGGTGCCTGTTCCGCCTTCGCCGTCACTGCGCTCGGCCCCCTCGTCCTTCCTGTGCATCCACGCTTCTTTTTCGGCGTCGATCTCTGCCGCACGCCTTTTGAGTTCGGCTCTCGCATCCGGATCATCAGCACTCGCCTGCCACGGGTTCCGACCAACCCAACGCTCCCGCAGCTCATCCTCTGATGACTCGACAGCGCTGGTGGGAGCACCGGGCTCAACTGACTCCGTGGAGTCCGCGGATGCACCGGGCTCGTCAGGCGCGGCGGGTTCTGTGAGTGTGTCGTTCTCTGTCGGCTCGGAGGATTCGAGTGGATGCTCGGCATCGGCAAACTCGAAATCATCTGGGGGTGGAGTGGCCACTTCGTCGAAGCGATCAGCCAGTGGGTGACCAGCGAGGTCAAAACCTGCTTCGCGCAGAAGTTCTCGATACGTGCGAGTCTCGTGGCTCTCTTCAGCGGTGTTCTCTTCGGCCGTGCTCTCGCCAACGGGCGCAGCAGATGAGGCGGGGTCGTCACGCCTGTTCTGCTTATCGCGCTTGCGGTTGGGGGTGAGAGTCATGATCTCGAAATCCGTTCGTCAACTGCCTTGTTGTCCGCTTGATTCCAATTTTACGCGCATCACTAGCATAGTGTCTATAGTTTTGTTCGATTTTTTAAAGCTTATTGCCGTGGTGTTCGATCTAGTTCTAACTTGAGATCTCGTCAGATATCGAATCGGCCCATTTCAGACCACTCGTCGTTGTCTGTGTCGCTCAGCGGAACAACCCCACACCTCGGCGTATTCACCCTGCACCACGCTCTAGTTCAGAGGCAGTGATCGGTTCTATTTTGCCAATCCGGCAAAATTGCTTGCGCCACTGACGCACTTCAGATCAGACTTCTGAGGTACCCGAATCCTTGCCCCACAGCAGAAGGACCGCCATGTCAGACCCTCTCGTCACTGATACTCCCCAAAACCAACAGCACCTCCAGAATCTAAAGGGCCCCCAGAATCAACAGCACCCACAAGTCCAACAGAATCCCCATGACCGTCAGGACCCGAATACTCTCATCGCCGAGGTGGCCGTGATCGGTGGTGGCGCCGGTGGTCTGGCCGCGTCGATCGTTTTGGCTCGGTCATTGCGCAGTGTCGTCGTCATCGACGCAGGCTCGCCACGCAATGCGCCGAGCGCGCACGCGCACAACGTCCTCGGCCAAGAAGGAATCAATCCCCTCGAGCTCGTGGCCAAGGGACGTCGAGAGGCTGAGGAATATGGCGTCCGGTTCGTCGACGCCACAGTCGTCAGTGCTGAGCACACGCAGCAAGTGACCCAGGAATCCGAGGCAGTGGGCTTCATCCTCGAGACTTCGTTCGGTGTCTCCATCGAGGCGAAGCGAGTCGTCATCGCGACCGGCCTCACCGATGTGCTTCCCGATATCCCCGGGCTCTCGGACGGGTGGGGCGAAACCGTCATTCACTGCCCCTATTGCCACGGCTATGAGGTGCGTGGGGAGCGTATCGGCGTCATCGGCACAACCGCCATGTCCTATCACCAGGCCATGCTGTTCTCCCAGCTCAGCGACCGCGTCACCTTCATACGCCACGATGCTCCGGAACCCGATGAGGCACAGACGAGAATGCTCGAATCGCTCGACATCACCTACGTCGATGCGGCCGTCGAAGCGGTAGTACGCACCGACAGCGGAACCGACGTCACGCTACGCAGCCACACCTCGAGCGCCGCACCGCGAGGCAATGAGGCTGGGGCGACTGCAGAGAACGAGACCATGACCGTCGGGGCGTTAGCCGTAGGCCCCTACTTCCGCGCGAACAGCGAAATCTACGAACAGCTCGGCGGAACCGTCGCCGACCATCCGTCGGGCATGGGCTCATCCATTCCCGCCGAGGCGACCGGAGCCACCGATGTGCCCGGCGTCTGGGCGGTGGGAAACAGCGCCGACATCTCGGCCATGGTGGTGGCGAGCGCGACCAGCGGTGTCCTGGTCGGTGCGCAGATCAACGCCGAGTTCATCATGAGTTCAGTCCCCTCATGAGACCACCATCATGACGCGTTCAGCGACTAGCCTTTACACAGAGGACGGGGCACACGGCTTCGAGGATGACTCGTTGGATCGTTGATCCCAGGAGGAATTTCCCAACTGGGGTCCGCTTTCTGGTCCCGAGCACGATCAGCTCAGCCCCCACCTCGGCGGCAGCATCGAGAATCTGTTCCGCGGGATCGTACTCACTGCCCCGCGTCAGCACTCGTCCCTGCACACCGGAGCGCGACAGATAGTCCTGGACCGACCTGATCTCACCCTCGCCGAGGCGGTAGGCATCGCTGCGATCTGATGATCGGGAAGCGTTGACGACGACCAGTTCCAGGCCGTCCTTCTTCGCCTCTGAGATCCCCTTGTCGAGTGCGGCATGGCCTGCTGGATTGTTGACGTATCCCACGATGATGGTCATTTTTCACCTTCACTTGTTGAGACTGACTGAATCTTGGAGCATCCCGCGATCATGTGAGCTCCTCGGGATTGCGGAACTTGGTGCTCGCACCCTTGACTGACCGGTTCCAGAACCAGGTGACCGCCCACAGGACGACGCCGATGCCGATCAGCGCCACCGCGATCTGGTACTGGATGAGGTCATCGAGTCGGGCCCACGGCCCGACGAGGAACAAGCAGGTGAAGACGCCCAGCCACGGCAGGAAGGTGGGGGCGCGGAAGTGCTTGTGCTCGACCGTCTTCTTGCGCAGCACGAGGACCGCGCAATTGACGACTGCGAAGACGGCCAGAAGCAGCAGCGACGTGGTTCCGCCCAGGGAGGCGATCACGGTCTCCGGCAGGAAGGTGGAGACGGCGATGATGAGAACGAAGGCGATGAGGGTGGTGAAGAGGATCGACACCCAGGGCGAGCGGCGCCCCTTGAGAACCTTGGCGAACACCGGTGGCAGCACGTTCTGCTTCGACATCCCGTACAGCAGGCGGCTGGCCATGAGCATGTTGATCAGTGCCGTGTTCGCGACCGCGAACATGGTCAGGAACGGGAAGATCTCGTCGATCGGCAGGCCCGGAGCACCGGCTTCGAAGACTTCGAGCAACGGCGTCTTGCTCTCCTTGAGCACACCGATAGGTACGGCGGCGACGGCCACGATCGACACCAGCACGTAGATGATGCCGGTGATCGTCAGACCACTGAGCATGATCTTCGGGAAGACCTGTGGGTCCTTGGTCTCCTCGACCATGTTCACAGAGTCTTCGAATCCGACCATCGAGAAGAACGCCAGCGAGGTGGCCGCGGTGACCGCCAGGAAGATGCTCTTGTCGTCGGCGGTCTCGAAGATCATCACCCGTGAGAAGTCGGCGCTGCCCGAACCGAGGGCGAAGAACCCGACGAGAATGACCAACAGCAGGCCGGTGAGCTCGATCGTGGTCAGGACCACGTTGAACCACACGCTCTCACTCACTCCGCGGAGGTTGATCGCCGCGACAAGCGCGAGGAACCCGACTGCGATCCACATCGTGGCCTTGACAGGGAGGTCCCAGCCGAAGCCGGCAGCCATGTTCTCCGCAAACACCGTCGACGCAGTTGACGCCGAGGTGATTCCGGAGCTGAGGACGGCGAAGGCGACGAGGAAGGTGACGAAGTGAACCCCGAATGCCTTGTGCGTGTAGAGCGCGGCACCAGCGGCGTGCGGGTACTTGGTGACGAGCTCCATGTAGGAGAATGCCGTGATCGCGGCGATGCTGAAGGCGAGGATGACCGGTACCCAGCCGGCGCCTCCCACCTGCCCGGCGACCTTGCCTGTCAGCGCGTAGACGCCGGTGCCCAGGATGTCTCCGACGATGAAGAGGAGCAGAAGTTTGGGCCCCATGACCCGTTTCAGGGTCTCCGGCTGCTGCTCTGCCCCCGGGCCTGTCTTGGTTGTGTTCTCGCTGTGACTCACGATGGTGCCTCCGTGTTCGCCCGCAATCGCCGCCTCGCGATCACGTGTCTCGGTTGCGGACCACGTCGAAGAATGCCGTCAGGAGCGCCTTCGCGTCCCGCTGACTGTCCTCGCTGCGTTCCTCTGCCTGTTCCAACAGGGTCTCCTTATTAAAACCCAATTCTTGCAGTTTTTGCGCGTCCCAGTTGCGAATGTTCTGTCCCGACGATTCCGGATGGAACTGTGTGCCCCACGCATTGCCGAACCGAAACGCCTGAAACCGGCAGGCGGTGCTGGTCGCCAACAGGGTTGCTTCCGGCGGCAGATCGACGATCCGGTCGACGTGGCTCTCAACGAAGGAAGCAGACCTCCCGATCGCGGAGAACACTGGGTCCTGGCTCGCTTCCTCGGTCATATCGATCCAGGTGTACCCCTTCTCGGGCGCGCCGGTCCGTGCCCGCACATCGCCGCCGATGACGTGTGCGATGAGCTGCCCGCCCAGGCAGATGCCGAACTGCGGCAGGTCCGTTTCCAACGCATGCCGTGACAGTCGCGCCTCGGCGTCCAGCCACGGCGCGCGATCGGTCTCATCGGGCATGTACCCACCGCCGAGCATGATGAGTCCGTCATAGTCACTCAGCGCGCTCGGCTCTGGAAGTCGGGACACCCCGCCAATGCGCAGGTCGAACTCGATGTTCTCGCTGATCATCCACTGCGTGAGCAGCCCGGGCTGGGATTCGATGTGATTGACGATGACGAGGAGACGAGTCATGCGCGCTCCCCCGCCGAGGTGGCCGAGCCGGCCGTACCCGCCGACTCTTCCGTACCCGCCGACGTGCCCAGGAACCGCACGTATGCCTCCTCATGTGCTTCCAGAACCCGCATCGCGTTGTCGAAGCCGAGCTTGCGCAGATCAGTCTCCGACCACCCGCGACCGGCCAGCTCCTCGAACAGCACTGGATACTGTCCCGCGTCGCCGAGGCCGGTCGGCAGCTCATCGACACCGCAGATGTCGCCGCCGAGGCCGATGTGGTCGATTCCGATCCGCTCACGTACGTAATCGCAGTGATCGGCGACATCGGCAACACTCACCTCGGGGGCGGTGCCGTGCTCTCCGGCGTCCACCCATTCGCGACGTGCGTTCGAGACGAAGGAGGGAACGAAAGTCATCATCGCCACTCCCCCGTTTCCGGGCACTCGGTCGAGGACGTCGTCGGGGATGTTGCGCGGATGCGGGTTGAGCCCGAAGGCGCAGGAGTGGCTGAAGATCACCGGGAGGGTTGAGATGTCCAGGGACTGGTGCATGACGCTGGGTGCGACGTGGGAGAGGTCGACGATCATGCCGATCCGGTTCATCTCCGCCACGACCTCGCGGCCGAATTCGCTGAGGCCCCCGTGCTGCGGTTCATCCGTCGCGGAGTCTGCCCAGGAGTGTGTCGTCGACCAGGTCAGGGTCATGTAGCGGGATCCGGCGCGCGCATAGGAGCGGAGCACGGCCAGTGATTCGTCGATCTGCTGGCCTCCTTCGACGCCCATGAGCGAGGCCACCTTTCCGGCGTCTCGGGCGGCGACCACCTCGGCGGCGGTGCGGGCGAACTGGAGCCGTTCGGGATAACTCGTGACGACGCGCTGCACGGCGTCGATCTGTTCCCAGGTGGCCTTGATCGCCTCGGCGCCGGTGATCGAGGAGTGGACGTAGACCGACCAGTACTGCGCGGCGACATGCCCGGCGCGCAGCTGATCCATCGTGGTGAAGGGCGAGACGCTCGGGTCGTTGAGACCCTCTGTGCTGTAGTCGCGTTCCTCCCGCAGGTACCAGGCGAGGTCGTTGTGTCCGTCGAAGACGTCGTATGTCATGAGTGTGCTCCTTCAGTTCGGATGATCGTCGGTGAGTTGGGTGGAAGCCTGTGTGGTCTCAGGATCGGAATCAGTTTCATCATCCGATGCCCGACATCAGCTGCGCCGACCACAGCCCGAGGAAGGTTCCGGAGAACGTTCCGATGAGTGCGAAGAGCACACCCACTGGCACCAGCTGACGGTTGAAGGCACCCGCGACCACCGGCGCCGAGGCGATTCCCCCGATGTTCGCGGTGCTGGCTACGGCGATGCTGAACAGTTCGGTCTTCGTCAGCTTCGCATAGACGAGCATGATGACGATGTGGACGAGGAGCACGATCACACCGGCGACCAGATAGATCGGGGCTTCGGCCAGCGAGGTGAAGTCGGATCCGGAGGCGATGATGCCGATGATGAGGTAGAGCATGATGGTCGCGAGCTGATTCGAACCCGCGGCCCGCCCCCACCGTGTCGACCCGATGACCAGGCCAAGGATGCTCACGATGAGGATCGTCCAGGCCGAGGCATTGATCACCGTACCCAATTCCGGCAGCATCTCGCCCGCTCTGGCGGCCAGGGCGGAGACGAGCAGGGCGAAGCCCAGCAGACCGATGATGGAGGACAGGGTCATCGGCTTCTCTTCTTCGTCGGTCACCCGATCGGCGAAGTCGAATTTCGAGGTGTCTGCCTTCGTCCATCTGTTGAACTTATCGGAGACTGCGACCGAAGAGAAGATGAGAAGCAGCCAGAAGGAGTAGAGGACGGTGTCGACGATGAGCACATAGCCGAAGATGTCCTCCGGGGCCTCCAGGATGTTCTGAACGGCGACCATATTCGCCGAACCGCCGGTCCATGACGCATTGAGCGCACCGAGTGCTTTCCATGATTCGGGGGCCAAAGCCGAATGCACGATCAGGTAGGCGACGACGAAGCCGACGATGATGCTCGCGGCCGTCACTACGAAGGTCAGCAGCAGTTTCGGTCCGAGCCGGATGATCTGGCGCACATCGCATTTGAACAGCAGGAGCAGGATCATCGCGGGCAGCAGCGCGTCCTGCAACCCGTCGCCGACGCTGTCGATCGCGTCGTGGTCGAACATGCCGACGGTGTTGAGCAGGGCCGCCACGATGTAGAGGAAGACGAACCCGGGGACATACTTGAATACTTTGAATTTCCCGCTGCGGTCGGCGACGATGAGAGCCGCCGAAATCGCCAGCAGCAGGCTGATGAATAGAAAACCGTCCGTGATCACAAACGACACTCCTTCAGGTGGATTGGACCGCGTCGCGCTGCCCTCGGTCATTTCCTCGAGGTGCAGGCGCAGTGCGCGGTGAAGCCATGTGCGGTTGTCGATTGGATCCGGTCCGGTGGGGACCCGGGCAATCTTGGTGGTCGAGGAGGCGTCTCAGCTAGAGGTTGGGAGCTCGTGGTACTTCTTCGCTGCGTTGTTCACCGCAACGATGAGCGCCTTCTGGGAGGACCCGTGGTATCTGGCTGTGATCGAATCCGTGAGTCGACCGGTGTCCCTGATGTCTGCGTCGATGAACAGGCCCCTGATGAACTTCCTTGTCAGGGCCAACGTCGCCGAGCAGTCGACATCGAGGACTCTATGTGTCTCCGCCTCGATCTCGAAGGCGATGTAGAACAATCCGTACTGTGCCATGATCGGGTTGTTCGACGGTGCTTTCGCTTCGCCGGTGAGGTAGATCGAGGAGGTCATAGGACATCAACGATACTCGAGGAACGGCGTGTGAGCGTGCGTATACTCGAGCCGATTGAATGCTGATCGATGTCCGGTTTCTCAGAGGAATCGGTGAATCGCCTCCCCCGCTTCGCGCATGATCGGCATGACGTCGACGACCCGGTCCGTGTCCTTCTCCCAGTTTGCGAATACAGCGTAGGCGACTCGCCTGGTCGGTGTCATTGCGATTCCAGCGTCGGCCCTGATGGTGCCGTTCGTGCCGGTCTTGTTCCAGACCCATACGTCGCGCTGATAGTTGTAGTGGGCCAGTGGGTCGAGGTCGAACGCCGAGGCGACCATCGAGGTGTCCGCGCCGGCTCCCAACCAGCGGCGGAAGATCTCATTCGTCGACTCGTCCCAGAACTCGTCTTTTGCGTGCCGGGCCATGAAGTCGCTGATCTCGGCCGCGGTGCCCGTCGACAGGGTGCGCGGCGCTTTGGCCGGTCGGGGCCAGCGGAGGAAGTCATGGAGGCCGGAGTTCCGGTAGCCGAGGTCCTCGACCTGGCGGGCGACGTTCTCCAGCCCGATGCGGCGGATGAGCACATTGGTCGCGAAGTTGTCGCTGAAGGCCCCGACGAGCACGGCCACGTCGTAGATGCTCAGATCGTCCTGCTCCATGAGGTACCAGATCCCGGATTCGTCGACCCGTTCCGAGGGCCGACGAGACAGACGCTCCTGCAGGTTGAGATTGCCGTTGACGTGCATCTGCAGGGCTGTGTGCAGGAGGAACACCTTGCCCATGCTGGCGGTGTCGAGTTCATCGTTCTCATGGTGGGCGAACACGCGTTCGCCGCTGTCCACGTCGAAGGCCAGGGCGCTGAAGCGCACTCCCGGCAGCCGGTCGAAGTCCACGTTGCCCATGTTCTCGTCCTCATTCATCTTCGAATTCCTCTCCTCCAGCGACATCTCCCAGCATCACAGTCCTCTCACCTCGCGTCTACCCACACGCGCGGTCCACCCACATGCGCGGTCTGCCCTGTGCCTGAGCCTCAAGAGTGACGGCGACACCCAGCGGCGTGCTCGGCGCATCCGGGTCATGACCGAAGCCCATCTCAGACACGATCGGAATGCCCAGATCGCCGAGGTAGTCCATGACCAGGGCCTCGACCTCGTCTATCTCGGCGCAGTCCTGCCATGAGCCCAGCACCACGGCGTCTGCCGAGTCGAACCAGCCGCCGCGAACAAGCTGTACGAGCAGGTTGTCGAGGCGGTAGAGCTCCTCGTCGACGTCTTCGAGCATGAGGATCGAGGGCCCGAGGCGTTCACGCAGCTCGCGCACCCCGGCCAGTTCCGGACTGCCCATCCCGGCCGCGACCAGACTGAGGTTTCCCCCGCCGAGGCGGCCCTTCGCCGTCCCCGGAACCAGAGTTCGCGCCCGGCTGAGCGGCCGAGACGCCGCTGGGTCAGCCGCTGGGGTGGTCGATTTGTGCTGATTCCCGACCTGATTGTCAGCAGAAATCGACCACTCTTCACCGGCAGCCCCGTTGTCGCCCGCGGGGAACCCGAGTTCGCGGCCGCCCCAGGGTTCGAACAGCCAGGTGGCCACCTCGGCGGGGACGACTGAGGAGTTCTTGAACGGATCGTTGCCGACCATCGGGCAGAACAGCGTCGCCACCTGCAGGTGGTGGTCCCAGGCCTGGTGCAGGGCGGTGATGTCCGAGGAGCCGGTGAGCAGCTTGGGTCGCCCGTCTCGGCGCAGGGCATGCCTGCGCATGAGGTCGAAGTCGATTCCGTCAAGCAGTCGCATCGCCCCGAACCCGCCCCGCAAGGCGATGACCGCGGCGGCATCCGGATCGCACCAGGCGTCGACGAGGTCGGCCCGGCGCTGCTCGTCGGTTCCTGCCAGGTACTTCACTCGGGGGTGGCGAGCGCGAACGTTGTCGCCGACAACCACGCGCAGCCCCCAGGATTCGAGCTGCCCGATCGCCCGCAGCAGGGATTCCTCATCTGTCGGGCCCGAGGGCGCGATGAGGCGAACGGTGTCGCCGGCCTGAAGCGGCGCGGTCTCAAGGTACGGGTTGGCGCCCGCGAGCGTGCTCTCAGCGCCCGAAGCGCCCGAGGCACCCGAAGGGTCTGTGGTGGGACTATTCATGTGTGACCAGACTCTGACTTCCCAATCGGGGAACTGCGGCGAGGAGTTCCTGCGTGTAGGCGTGCTGCGGGTTCGCCAGCACGGTGTCGACATCGCCGTACTCGACGATCTCACCCTTCTTCATCACGGCCACGGTATCGGCGATGTTCCACGCCAAACCGAGGTCGTGGGTGATGATGAGGGCACTCATACCCAGGTTCTTCTTCAGCGCCAGGAACAGGGACAGGATCTCTCCGCGCACGGAGGCATCGAGGGAGGCGACCGGCTCATCGGCGATGAGCACCTGTGGGTCCAAGGCGAGCGCTCCGGCGATGACGACCCTCTGTCGCTGTCCACCGGAGAGCTCCTGCGGGATCGACTCGAGGTAGTCGGCCGCTGGCGTCAGCTCGGCGGCTTCGAGCGCGCCGATGACCCGGTGGTATTCGCCGTCGGTGAGCTTCTGCACACGCAGTCCCTCGACGACGGCCTCGTAGACGCTGCGCTTCGGGTTGAGCGACCCCGAGGGATCCTGGAGGATCATCTGCACCTGCCGGCGGAAGGTGCGCAGGGCCTTCGCCTTCGTCGGCAGCGCCTTGCCTGCGAACTCCAGCCGCGATCCCGGATCCACTACCTGCAGACCGAGCAGCGACCTGGCCAGGGTCGTCTTCCCCGACCCGGACTGGCCGACGACGGCGAGGATCTCCGCCTTGTGCAGCGACAGGTCGACGTCGCGCACGGCTCGCTCCCTCCCCTGCCGGTTGTTGAAGGAGACGTTGAGGTTCTTGGCCTCGAGGACCACCTCATCGGTCATCGTGTACGGCTGGGCCCGGCGCACCTCGGCGGGCTTGAGGGTTCGCGGATTCATCCGCGACTCAGCGTCTCCGATCTGCGGGAACGCGCCGGCCAGCTGCTGCGTGTAGGCCTCGGCCGGGGCCAGACACACCTGGTCGCTGGGACCGTATTCGACGAGTTTGCCGTGGCGCATGATCGCGAGGTTCTCACACACCGCGGAGAGCACGGCGAGGTCGTGGCTGATCATGAGCAGCGAGATTCCGCGTTCGGCCACGAGCTTCGCCAGGCCCACGAGAATCTGCTTCTGCACGATGACGTCGAGGGCGGTGGTCGGTTCGTCGGCGATGATGATGTCGGGCTCGCAGGCCAGGGCCATGGCGATCATGATCCGCTGCTTCTGCCCGCCGGAGAGCTCGTGCGGATAGGCCACGGCCTTGCTCTTGTCGAGGTCGACCTCGTTGAGGAGTTCGAACATCCGGTCCCGCCGTTTGGACGGTGTCGTCCAGGTGCCCTTGTCATGATGTTCGAGCGCCTCGATGATCTGCCCGCCCACCTCGCGGACGGGGTTGAGCGAATGCAGGGCTCCTTGGAACACGATCGAGGCTTGGCCCCAGCGCACGGCGCGGATCTGGCCGAAGGTGAGGTCCTTGATGTCCTTCCCGCCCAGGAGGACCTGCCCGTCGATCTGCGCGGACTTGGGCAGCAGGCGCAGCGCCGACATGATCAGCGTGGACTTGCCAGACCCCGACTCCCCCGCAATGCCCAGGGTTGATCCTGTCGGCAGGTCAAGACTGATGTCGCTGACCGCGGTGACATCACCGCGAGCTGCGGAAGAACGGTAGGTGATTGTGACCTGCTTGAAGCTGAGATCGGTCATCAGCGGCTCCTCAGGGCTGGATTGATGATGGCTTCGAACGCGCGTCCGACCATCGTGAAGGCGATCACCACGAGCACGATCGCGATACCAGGGGCCAGGACGTACCACCAGTAGCCCGAGGTCGCGGCGGAGATGTCCATGGAGTTCTTCAGGATCGTGCCCCAAGATTCCTTGCTCGTATCTCCCAGGCCCAGGAAGGACAGGGTGGATTCGGCGATGATCGCGCTGCCGACCGTCAGCGTGGTGTTCGCCAGCACCAGCGGCATCACGGCAGGCAGCATGTGCTTAAACAGGATGTGGCTATGTCCGGCGCCGAGAATGCGCGCTCTTTCGATATAGAGCCGGGACTCCACACTCAAGGTCTGGGACCGCACGATGCGTGCCGTCGATGCCCAGGAGGTGATGCCGATGGCGATGACGATCGTGAACACTCCGCGCTCGAGGACCGAGGACAGGACGATCGCAAGCAGCAGGGACGGCAGGACGATGAAGAAGTCGATGATGCGCATGACGACGGCGCCGAAGAGGCCTGAGAAGTGTCCGCCGGCTAGGCCCATGATGGTGCCGATGACCATCGACATCACGGTCGCGGCGACGCCCACGAGGATGGACACGCGTGCTCCCCAGAGGATGCGGACCCAGAGTTCGCGGCCCAGGTCGTCGGTGCCCAAGGGGTGTTCCAGGCTCGGCGGGGCGTAGCGGGGCACGTCGAGCTGCTTCGTCACATCGAGCATGGAGACCGGTGCGATGAGGGGCGCGAAGATCGCGATGAGGATGAAGAAGAGCAACACGAAGGCGCCGATCATCGCGGGGATGTCGGCCCGGAACATGGCCCAGTTCTTCTTCGCGTTGTTGAGTCGGCGTTCGCGGACGAGTTTCGTCCCGTCCAGGACGGGAGACTGCCTCGCCGAGGTTGTGCTGGGGTTGGCGGCGCCACCTGAGGTTGTGGTGGGGTCGTTCGTACTCATCAGGCCCTCCTGACTCGTGGATCCAGGAAGCGGTACACGATGTCCGCTGCCAGGTTCATGACGATGATAATGCCTGAGAACACGACGAATGTGCCCTGCAGCAGCGGCAGGTCGGGTCCGCTGATCGCCTCGAACGTCAGCTTGCCCAGACCGGGCCAGGAGAACACGGCCTCGACGGTGACTGCTCCGGCGATGAGCCCGCCGATGTGCATGAAGACGACGGTGACCGTGGGCAGCAGTGCGTTGGGCACGGCGTGCTTCCTGCGCACTTCGTCCTCGGTCAGACCCTTGGCGCGTGCGGTCGTCAGGTAGTCCTCGCTCATCTCCTCTATGAGTGAGGCGCGCATGACCATGAGGTACTGCGCGTACACGACGGCCACCATGGTGATGACCGGCAGGATCAGGTGCTTGACAATATCGACCATCCCGGCGAATGACCAGGGGTCCAGTCCGGGCGTGATCATGCCTCCGGTGGGCAGCCACTGGAGAGTACCGCCGAAGATCATGAGCAGGATGAGGCCCAGCCAGAAGGTGGGTACCGACCAGAAGACCAGAGAGGTCGAGGACATGATCTTGTCGAAGACGGAGTTGCGACGCCAGCCGGAGAGCTGTCCGAGCCACAGCCCCAAGCCGATCGAGAGGATGGCCGCGGTGGCAGTGAGCAGGAGTGTGGGACCCAGGTACTCGACGATGAGTGAGGCCACGGGCTTGCGGTAGACGTAGCTTTCGCCGAAGTCGCCGGTGAAGATGCCGACCAGATAGTCCCAGAACTGGACGATCACGGGTTTGTCCAGACCGTACTGGCTGCGCAGCTCGGCGATCTGTGCCGGGCTCATGGGCCGTTCTTTGGCGATCTTGAGCACGGGGTCGCCGGGCAGCATGCGGAATGCGAAGAAGCCGAGGACGATGACGAGGATCATCGAAGTCAGGGCGCCGCCGAGTTTGCGCAGAAGGTAGCCCAGGAACGATCCGCCCTTGGGTGGTTCGTCCATGTCGCGGCTGGGACCGCCAGCGATGCCGGTGCCACCGGGGTCGGGACCGCCTTCCGGAGTCGGGAGGTCATGCGTCGGTGTTGTCACTGGGATACTCCTGGTCGTGCAGGGGAAGCGTGTGATGTCGGGACAGCCTCGGGCCAGTTGCGATGCGAAGCACCATCGTCGGTGAGCGTCGTGGTCACGACGCTCACGACGATGGACGTTGGTCCATGGTGCCCGGATCCATGGTCCTGGGGGTGGGACTATTCGCGATCGTCGGACTTCTTGCGACGGCTGAGGAGGAAGCCGCCTCCGCCGATGACCACGATGGCTGCGACGGCGATGCCGATCCAGCCGCCGGCACCCATGCCGCCGCCCTCGCCGGAAGCGTCTTCCGCGTTGGCGGGTTCGACCGAGGTGTAGCCCCAGTAGCCGACCTGGTTGGCGATGATGCCGCCTTCGGTGGGCTGCTTGGTGAAGCCGGTGAACCGGTCGGAGCGGAAGGCCTCGAGCTGGTTCGGGTACCACAGCGTGATCGACGGGGTGTCCTCGTAATGCTGCGCGAGCGCCTGGTGGACCAGATCGGCGCGCTTGCCCTCATCGAGTTCGACGTGCTGCTGCTGGTAGAGCTTGTCGAAGTCCTTGTTGCAGTACCCGTCCTGGCTGGTGCCGCCGTTGCCGTCGGCATCGGGACGCGAATCGCAGGTGTTGATGAACAGTTGGTAGTCGGGGTCCGGGCCGAGTGACCAACCCGAGAAGTACATGTCGTAGTCACCCTTGGTGGTGCGCTCGGACACTGTGTCGACGTCGCTGGCCTCGTTCTTGAGGCTGATGCCGATGTCCTTCATCCACGGTTTGAGGAACTTCGCCGTGTTCTGTTCGACCGTGGCATCGGCGTCGGTGAGGAAGCGCAGCTGAAGCTTCTCGCCGTCCTTTTCGCGGATACCGTCGGAGCCTTCCTTCCAGCCGGCGTCGTCGAGCAGCTTCTTGGCCTTGTCGACGTTGAAGCCGGTGATCGCCGGATCGTCCTTGGGAAGCGCCCACGTCTCGTACACGGCAGGCACGAAGCTCGTGGCCGGCTGCCCGTAGTCCTGCAGCACCTGGTCGCGCAGGGTGTCGATGTCGATGCCTGCACGGATGGCCTGCCGGACCTTCTTGTCCTTGAGCGCCTCGTTGCCGGTGCCGAATTCCTTGTTCTCGGCGTCGGCGAGTCCGGAGTTGATGGAGATTCCCTGGAACCTGCGGCCGTTGCCCTCATTGGTCTCAACGTTCTCAGCGTTTTCGATCGCCTTGAACTGTTCGGGTGTCAGGCCGGTGATGAAGTCGACCTCGCCGGAGCGGATCGCCTGGACCTGAGCGTCGGAGTTCGTGTAGTAGCGGTACTCGATCTTGTCGAGGTTGGGCTTGCCGCGCCAGAAGTTCGGGTTGGCCTTGAGTGTGACGGACTTGTTCGCCTCGTAGCTCTCTAGCTGGAACGGCCCCGAGCCGACAGTGTCCTCTTCGTTCTTGAACTCACCCGGTTTGTCGACCTTCGACCAGATGTGCTCCGGCACGACGGGGATCTCCTGGCCGGGATTGTTCGCCTGGGGCTCCTTGAGCGTGATGACCAACGTGGACTCATCGGGGGCTTCGACCTTGTCGAAGTTCTCCACGAGGGCGCCGTTGGCGACCGCCATCTCCTCCTTCTTCATGATCTGGTTGTATGTCCAGGCGACGTCTTCGGAGGTGAGCGGTTCGTCATCGGACCACTTCATGTCGGGCCGCATCTTGTACGTCCAGACCTTGCCCTCGGAATCGGTGTCCCATTCGGTGGCGAGACCTTCCGAGACCTGAGTGTCCTCGGCACTGTTGGCGACGAGGTTCTCATACATGTACTTGAACGTATTCGTCGGCATCAGATAGAACGAGGTGAACGGATTGAACGAGTCGATGAACCCGTCCGTGGCGATCCGCAGCACCTTTGAGTCATCTGCTTCTTCGGTCGCGGCCTGAACGGGAGCCGTGGCCATGGAGCCGACCAAGGCCAGTCCGGCCAGACCAGCAAGGCCTGTTACCAGCCGCCTGCGCAGCTTATGTGGAGCGAACATCATTGTCCTTTGTCTCGTTATGGAGATTCAGTTATCAGTCGTTGCAGGTGAGAGCCTGCTCACACTTCATCTTAAGTTCTCACGAACTCAATTCGGGGCAAGCGCGCCCTGTCGTTTCGCGCCATTCTCACCCGCTTTCGCCGGTCCGGTCCGCAGCGGTTGAATCCGAACTTCTCCCGCCTCGGCGAGGACCTCTGCGATGGTCTGTCCGCGCCGGATGAGCGAGAACTCAATCTCGCCCTCGCCGAGGTGGTCGTGGGCTTCGGTTTGATCGTGGACTTCCGCGTCCACCGAACCCGAGCTCACCCGGTACCCGAACACCGGCACCCGCGGGAGCAGGTTGTAGGAGAACGGGTTGGAGAAGTAGTAGGCACCGGTGTCGGGCACGGCCACGATGTCGCCGGCCTCGAGGCGTGGGAGCATGCGATCGCGGGCCAGCAGGTCACCGGCGAAGCAGGCGGGACCGGCGACGTCGGTGGGCACCTCCTCGGCGGATTTGGGAATGCCGTCGGGGTCGAAGGGGAGGATCCGCAGCGGCCAGTCGGTGGGGGCGTAGGCCGTGCGGGTGGCGACCTGGACGCCGGCGTGGGTCATGGCGATGCGGCGGTCACCGGTGGTCTTCGCGTATTCGACGTGGGTGAGGATGGTGCCGGCCTTGGCCAGCAGTGCGCGGCCAAATTCGGTGATGATGTCGAAGTCGAACAGGTCCGGGACCTGCTTCTCGAGCACGGCCCGGTATTCGGCGAAGGTCGGGGTGATGTCCTCCCCGGCGAAGTTCACTGGCAGTCCCCCGCCGATGTCGATGCGGGTGACCTGACGCGCGCTGCTGCGTCCGTCTGCCTGGGGTGATTCTGGATTCCACTGCGCGGCGCGCGCGTTGACGTCCTGCGCCAGTTCGACGACCGCTTGAACTCCCGCAGCGGCCTGGTCGAGGCTGATGCCCTGGGACCCCGAGTGGACGTGGATCTGGTTGAGCCAGGGCCGTGCCAGGTAGGCCTCGATGAGTGCTTCGCGAGTCCCGGGGTCGGCCAGTCCGATGCCGAACTTCGAGGTCTGGGTTGCGGTGGACAGCGCACCGATCGTGCCTGTCCCCGATTGCGGATTGATCCGAATCCCCACCCTCGCCGAGGTGGTTCTGCCCTCGAGGAGCGCATCGAGCCGCTCGAGTTCGGAGAAGTTGTCGATGTTCATCGACACCCCGAGGTCAACGGCGCGCTTGAGCTCGCTCAGGGTCTTCGCCGGGGAGTCGAAGACGATGTTCTCCGGCGCGAACCCGGCGGTCAGAGCCAGTTCGAGCTCGCCCGGGCTGGCTACCTCGCAGCCGGCACCCGCCTCGGCGTAATAGCGCAGCAGCGGCTGCAGTGGAACTGCTTTGCAGGCCACGGCGTGGAGGACGTCGTTGTCTCCGGCGAAAGCTGAGGTCAGGCGCTCATATGCGGTTTCGACCTGAGCGAGATCGATGAGGCCGATGACCGGGGTCTCGTCGTCAAGCCTCGGCGTCGGAGATTCGGTGCCGATCGGCTCCGTGCTGTTCGCTACTGCCTTGATCGCTCGATCCCGGCTGACCTGGACCGACGGTCCCGACTGGCTGCTGCGCATACTGTCCTTAGCTAGTGGTGTGGTGCCACTGTAGAACGCGGTCACCAGGACGAACGGACAATAATCTGCCAAACTTTGGCGTGCCTCCTTGTGAGAATCGCACAGCCGGCCGATGTAGGGCGTCAGCGGGTCAAAGCTGCTCACGATCGAAGACGAGCACTGCAAATTCCAGCCACAGGCGACCTGCGCGCTCTGCCGTCGACAGTCCCGTGATCTCTTCGATCCGGTTGAGACGGTGTCGCAGCGAGTTCGTGTGCACATGCAGACGGCGGGATGCCTCGGCGGAGTTGCCGACGGTGGCGAAGTACACCCGCAGGGTCTCAAGCAGCTGCCCCTGGTGCTTCGCATCATGATCGGCCAGCAATCGGGCAGGCTCGGTGATGCGAGGACCCACGGAGCGCAGAGCATCGGCGGCTTCGAGTCCGACGAGTTCGGCTGCGACGTCTTCGGCCGTCGCACCACGGACCAGGCCTTGGTCGGACCCGGACGCAGACGCCGCGGCGGAGGCCGGGGCGGACGCGGAGCCTTCCGAACTGGAAGCATCGCGTGTGGGCCTGCGAGTCAGCAGCGCATCGACGACGTACACCGCCTCGGTCCACGAACGGTGCACGTGGTCCAGGCGCTCAACTGCGGTGCCCACCCCGAAGTGCAGCGGCTCGGTCTGAGACAGGGACCGCTGCAGCGCCGAGACGACGTGGTCTCTGATGGCAGCGGCAGTGAGACTCTCACTCATGTGCACGAGCACGGCCAGATGGCTATCGGCCCCCACGTGGGCGAGCACGGCATCGGCGAAGGCGGCCCGCAGATGGAACCTCAGCACGGGCTCTCGGTCGGGGGCCACCTCGGCGAAGGCCAGGGTTGCGTAATGCCCGGAGAAGGGCAGCGCGAGCAAAGTTGCGGCCGGGCCCAGGTCCGGCGAGCCGCCGAGGATCGAGCCGAGAGCCTCGCGGCGGATGCGCTTCTCGAACGGGGAGCGGCGCAGGGTCCGCAGCATCACCGGGACCGCAGCTCGGGCGGCATCCCGGAGTACCTCGCGCAGGGACGCGGGATCCACCGCGTCGGGGTAGGCGGCCCAGATCGTGCCGAGCAGCTCACCCTCGCTGCGCAGGGCGATGACCGACCGGGCAGGAGTGGTCCCGGCAGCTGGTCGCTCGACCACGTCGGTCGAACGGCGCACCACGTCGAGGAACCCGGATTCCTCGAGTTCGGCGATGCGCCAGTCGGGGATTGCTCCGGAGAGGATGGTCTCGCGTCGAATGTCATCGATCTCATCGCCGAGGTTGGAGTGCGCCAGCACTCGCGAGGCCGGGTCCTCGATCGTGATCGACGCCCCCGTCATCTCCGCGATGACCGCGGCCAAAGCACTGAGATCATCGACATCTGGCCAGGCCAGGGCGCTCGAGGCACCCTCATTGAGCTGCCGCAGATGGACCAGCACCTCGGACCACGTCACACCCGTGGATCGTTCCAGCAGAATGGGCGGCGCTGACGTGTCTGCCCCCTCGCCGAGGTGAGCGTGCGTTCCCGGCGAAACGACGAGTGCCGCGGCACCCGAGTACCGCGCGCGAATCGTGTTGAGCCTGCCCGGACCGTCCACAGTTTCGGTGACGAGGACAACGGCCCCCGCGAGTCCAGCCGGAGAACCAAGAACACCGGCCGAGGCTCTGAGATCAAGGTCGAACTCGATGCGAGTGACTTCGACGTCGGTTTCGGTCTGGGTCAGGGGAAGCAGAAACCCCGCGGTCTCTCGCAACAGGCGGGAGACGCGCAGGGCATTCGTTTCACTCATATACCCACTGTAGTCAACGGCGCACCCACGCACCTCGTGACCCCGTCAACTACCGAACTTGTTTGTGCTTCAGACATTCCGCAATTGGACGGGGATCGAACGCCACCGCCAACCAGTCGATGGATCGTTCTCACCGTGCCTGCTCAGGTACGCTTCCACTTTCTGACGCGTCTCGTGACTTCCATACTGCACTTCGATGATCGCCCCGGAACACAGTTCCACAGCAACGGCATCTGAATCATCGAACGTTGGAAAGTCGGCAAGCGAGTCCTCGACGACTCCCCGCGCGGGCACTTCATCGCAGTCGACATGCGAATCTTGGTTGTCATAGAGGACGTCTTGTGCGAGGTCGGACCGGATGAAGAGGACAGCGACGAGAACCAACACTGAGCAACCGACGCCGACGGACATGAGAACCCACAGTGCCTTTCGAATGAACTCCGTCATTCCGGAACGTAGAACTTATGTTGGATGGCACGGATGACGAGCTGCGCCAGATTCTTCGCATCCAGCTTGATCCGCAGATTCCTGGCGTGGGACTTCACCGTATAGACGGTGACAACTTGTTGTTCGGCGATCTCCGAGTAGTCCATCCCCTCACAGATCTGACGCAGCAGGAGCTTCTCGCTCGGAGTCAGAGTCGGCACCGTGCTCGGACTGTCCGCGGAGATATCGCCGCTGATCATGATGTCCTCCGCCAAGGAACGCAGCAGGGCCGGAGACTCTCCAGCGACTGCCGCTCGCGCGACGCGAACGAGTTCGGCATCTGTGGCGGACTTGTTCACCGCCGCTATCGCTCCAGCCTCGAGAGCTCGTGTGATGCCCGGCCCGGGCGAAACAGTGGTCAGCACAACGATCGTCGCCTCCGGGTTGAGACACATGATCTTCCTGGCCGCATCCACTCCGCTCATACCCGGATGCATGTTGACATCCATGAGGACAAGATCCGGGCGATGACGATCGAACGCTTCGATTGCGTCCTCACCGGAGTGCTGAGGTTCTAGAACTGTGAACCCTCCGTCGTCGACAAGAGCTGCAGCCACGGCTCTCGTCGTCCACGAATCGTCGTCGACGATGAGCACGACTATGCGCTCGTCTGCTGGCGAGCTGTCGTTCTCTAACCCGACCGAGCCGCTCATACCCTCTCGCTCTTCGTCGCCGATTCGTCACGGTCGGCACTCGTTTCGAGAGGCGCTGCGGAGGGCTCCGCCGCGGTGAAATCGTCGCGGGCACAGACTGCGTCGACCTCGTCTCCGTCACCCGAGGCGTGAAACCTGAGTGGCTGAACGACTTCGACGACGACGCGCCCCTGGTGAGTCGATCCCGTGGTGCAAGACCCGCCCAAGGCCTGAGCGCGCCGACTGAGAGATCGAGGCGGACGCGTCAGCGAGGTCGCAGCCTCATTCTCCGTACGGAATCGCAGGACAGCCGAGTCGTGTTCGCCACGATCCACGTCCACGGTCAGACTCGATTCGGTTCCCGGCAGGGAGTGTCGGATGACGTTCGTCGCCAGCTCCCGCATAATTGCGGTGAAATGTGCGCCCAGCACCGGGGAGGCAAATCGGGGCAGGGTGCCGACATTGAGCGTCAACGACACACCGCCGGCGGCGCAGCCGTTCTCAATGGACGTGGCCAGTGCTTTCGCCTCGGCCTGCAGTCGAATCCTGATCTGTCGCTCGTCTCCGTCACTGAGTTGTGTGACGAGCTGACGCAGGCGCTTCGACGCCTCGGTGTTGACCAGGGCGAGCTCGGCGAGCTGACGGTTTGTGCCGAGATCCCGCGACCCCCTGGCCAATGCCTTGATGATTGCGCCCTCTGTTGCGAGTGAGTTCGAGATTGTGTCGTGCATATCGCTGGTGAAGCGTGCACGCAATGACTCCACCGCCTGCTGGTGTTCCACGGCGGCGCGCTCCCGGCGTTGGATCTCACGTTGGATCCTCAGTTCGACGAATCCGGCGGCCAGGCCGATCAGTGAGTACGTGAGCCACCCATATCCGAAGTCGATGAACCCCGCAATGCCGCCGTCGTAGGCCGCCAGCTCGGTGCACGTGATGAGATAGGCGACCAGTCCCACTGTGCCGACAGCAGAGCCGACCCAACGCCGGTGGCTGAGCAGTACAGCAATGGCGAAGATGAGCGCCTCGGGGAACATGTTCTCCAGGTCGGGATAGAGCACGACGAAGACGAGGCTCAGCCCTGTCGAGACGAACACCGTCGCCAAAGGGAAGAACGGGGAGAGAACGATGAGAGCATAGGCGCAGACGAGGAGGAGCATGTATCGAGGTTCATCGATCTCGAACGACCCCGGAATCAGCACAGTCAGCCCCATGATGAGGGCGAGAAGCCGCATAGGCAGATCCACGAAGCGCGGCCCACGGAATACGAGCCACAATCTGTTGGGCGTACTCATGGTGCCGTCGTCTGTCGCTGATGTCATGGAGCCTATTGTGCTATACCCTCGTTCCCGCCGAAGCAGGCGGATCTCATACTTACGTGCGATGCCTGTTCGCGACAAGCAGGCTAGCGTTGTAAAGGCACTCCCCACAGCAGCACGCCCCTCGTGAACAACCCGGACCGTCCCCCTTTGGAACCGGAGATATCACCTCGTCCCCTTGACCTGGTGATATCACCGATATCCGACAGTGTGCTGGCCCCTGCCGCCACTGCCCGAGTTGGTGCCAGCATGACAGTTCTGAGAGAGAAAATAGCTAGCTACGAGCCTAAATTCTGCCTTTCCAGACTGCTTCTCGCTATATAGAGGCACAGCTCGTTTATGCCGATAAGAAATACGCCGGACCCAAGCAGAACGGCGCCTGGGACATTCATTGCGGTGAAGAGGAGGACGATTCCAGCAATGAAGAGCGGGTAGCTCAACCCGGTGAGGAGAACGGAACGGCGGGCCTGCCCACGCATGTCACTCATCACCGACCTGGATTGTGTATTTGGTGTTTTTGTAGGTCACGACTCCGGTGACCAGTTGTTTCACGTGGACGATAGCTCCCTTGAACGAGATTCCGCTGTTGACGTTGTGGATGCACGTCTTTTTGCCAGGCTTCTTCTTCGTCGCACCTCCGCTGACTGACCCACTGCTGCCAACTTGGAGCGGTTGAGCACCACTCCCGTCCCACTCCACACCATGCTGACGGCGGCCCAGCTACCAAGTACAAGGTAGCTGGACCGCCGTCAGGTGGTTCTAGAGCGAGTTTGGGCGCTCTGGGTCAGATCGAGCCGGGGACTTCTGCTCAGCCGAGGATCTCGCCGAGGCCTGCTTCGATGATGTCGAATGCTTCATTGAGCAGTTCGTCTGAGATCGCCAGCGGCGGCAGGAAGCGCAGGATGTTGCCGAAGGTTCCCGTGGTGAGCACGAGGACGCCGTTGTTCGCACAGTAGTCGGCGATCTTCTTGACCAGGTCCGGGTTCGGATCGATCGAGTCGTGCTGGACGAACTCGGCGGCGATCATGGCACCGCGGCCACGGATGTCACCGACCTCTGGGTACGTGCTCTGGAGCTTGGTGAGACGTTCGGTGATGATCTCGCCGATGTGAGTGGCGTTCTCGACGAGTCCGTCGTTCTCATAGGAGGCGATGGCGCCCAGGGCAGCCGCACAGGCGACGGGGTTGCCGCCGTAGGTGCCGCCGAGGCGACCCGGTCCGACCGAGTCCATGATCTCCGCGCGACCGGTCACGGCCGAGAGCGGCAGACCGCCGGCGATGCCCTTCGCCGTCGTGATGAGGTCGGGGACGATGCCCTCCCATTCGGAGGCGAACATCTTGCCCGTGCGGGCGAAGCCGGCCTGAACCTCGTCAGCGACGAAGACGATGCCCTTCTCGCGGGCGTACTCGACCAGCGTCGGCAGGAAGCCTTCGGCCGGGACGATGAAGCCGCCCTCACCCTGGATGGGCTCGATGACGATCGCGGCGACGTATTCGGAGCCGATCTGCTTCTCGATCATGGTGATGACGCGCTTGGCCGCATCCTCGCCGCTGACCTTGGTGCCGGCCGCGTCGTTGTCGCGGAACGGGTAGGACATGGGGGCGCGGTAGACCTCACCGGCGAACGGACCGAAGCCGGCCTTGTAGGGAGCGGCCTTCGCGGTCATCGACATGGTCAGGTTGGTGCGACCGTGGTAGGCATGGTCGAACACGACGACCGCATCGCGACCGGTGTGGGCACGGGCGATCTTGACGGCGTTCTCGACAGCCTCGGCGCCGGAGTTGAGCAGGATCGAACGCTTCTCGTGATCGCCGGGTGTCAGGCGGTTGAGCGCCTCAGCGACCTCGACATAGCCCTCGTACGGGTTGACCATGAAGCAGGTGTGGGTGAACGCTTCGAGCTGTTCGGTAGCGCCCTTGACCACGCGGGGGTTCGAGTTTCCGGCGGTCGTCACGGCGATGCCTGCACCCAGGTCAATGATCTGGTTGCCGTCGACGTCCTTGAGGATTCCGCCGCCGGCGGCGACGA
This sequence comes from Brevibacterium sp. BDJS002, assembly GCF_028201555.1. NCBI lineage: Bacteria > Bacillati > Actinomycetota > Actinomycetes > Micrococcales > Brevibacteriaceae > Brevibacterium > Brevibacterium sp. BDJS002. Next base: position 3,581,988 of record NZ_CP116392.1, read on the forward strand.
TATAGGCGGGCAGGCTCGAGCCGACTCCCGGTGCTACTGCCGACTTGCGTCGTTCCTCGATCTCACGGGACTTCGGCCCGGGGATCTCGGTGACGATCTTACGTTCCTGCGGCAGAGCTTCGCCGCCAATTTCCAAAGCTGTCATAACGAGAAGATTAGAGCCTATCGACGGTTCTTGTCACTTACCGTCCGCAGGCTGGTCAGATCACGCGAAACTCGGAACCAGACGATGCGAATTCAGTTGCCGTCGGCGCAGCTGTCAGAGCATGCGAAACGTGCTCACAGAACGGTTCCAGACCGCTGAGCGAACCGAGGATGCAGTTTCTACCCGCGGTTTTCGTCGAGGTCGAAATTCAGCGGTTCTGATTCCGCATGTCGACGTCTCTGTTGCGGCTGGGCAGGTCGAGATCGTGTTCGCGCACGGGCGCGACGATCGTCTCCTGGGCCCCGACCACACGGGCCGCGTCCTCGCCGAGATCGAAGCTGAGCTGCGCTTCAGCGGAGAGATTGCGCTTGACCACGGCCAGGCCGATCGGACCCAGCTCCCAGTGCAGGGCGACCGACGACAGCTGCCCCACGGAACGCTCGGCTCCGCGGACCTCAGCGAGCACCTCGGCGCCGGCTTCGGGCTGGATGTGCCCGGATCCGTCGAGATGGACGAAGACGAGTCGACGAGGCGGCTGGCCCAGGTTGTGCACGCGCGCCACAGCCTCCTGGCCGCGGTAGCAGCCCTTGGCCAGGTGCACCGAGGTGCGCAGAAGGTCGAGTTCGCCGACGAGCGACTTGTGGTCGATTTCGTTCACACCGGGACGCCAGGCGGCGATCCGCAGGGCTTCCCAGGCGTCGAAGCCGGCCATCGTGAAGTCATTCGCCGAGGTGGCCCGCAGGTCAGCGCGGGCGATGATGCCGATGACGAACTGGGTCTCGAGTCCGGGGTGATCCTCCCCTGCCACCCCGAGGCCGAGATCAACCTGAGCGTACGAGGCCGAGCCGGTCCCGATGTGCGGCCAGGGGTCGGTCCACAGCTGGGTCACCGGCAGGCTGTCCGGCAGGGCGACGAGTGCGCCGATGCATTGGAACTCGTCGCTGACGTCCTCGATCGTCACCCGCATCATGAAGACCATCTTGCGCAGGAATTCGAGGGTGTCGTCGGTGCGCAGCTCGCTGATCGCCCACAGCGTTTCACCGTCGTCGACGAGCTTCAGCCAGCCTTCGATGCGGCCGTTCGGGTCCAAGACCAGAGTCTCTGTGGCCACGCCCGGGGCAAGGGTGTCGAGCTTCTGCGTGGTGATGGAGTTCAGCCAGGTGAGACGATCTGCTCCACTCAGACGCAGGATGCGCAGGTGGGCCAGATCGACGATCGCGCCCTTTTCGAGCAGTGCCCGCTGTTCACGCAGCGGTGAACCGTAGTGCAGGGGCGTGTGTGCCAGTTCGCCTTCGCCGAGGACCGCGGTGGAGCTCAGCGGGCGGCTCAGCGATGAGGGACGCGACTGCGCCGCCTGCGTCTCCGCAGCGTCGGCTTCGCCGTCATGTGCGTTCGAGTCGGGGTCGACCATCTCAGGCAATCTTCTTCAGTCGGGCCGAGGAGTGGGTGGCGAGCTCGTGGCCCAGTGCGGCCATGTCCCAGGCCCACATCAGTTCTCCGCCGACGAGGCCGTACATGCGGGTCGAGGCCGTGTACTCCTTCGCGGTCTTGGTCCGGGCGACGACATCGGTGCTGAGATCGATGCGCGGTCCCTTCACGTGACCTGCGTAGAGTTCCATCACTCCGTGGGGGTGGACGATCTCGGCTTCGATCTCGAATCCGTCGTCATTGGTGCGCAGGGTCTCCACGGCCGCAGCCGTGGTGAAGCTCGGGTCCTCGGTCGGAATGAGCATTCCCGGGCCCACGTCACCGGCATCGCGCGGACGCACGAGCTGCCAGATTCCTGTCTCCAGGGTCAGGGTCGACTCCAGTTCCCCGTCCTCACTCAGCAGCCACGCATGCGCGGTGTACTGCAGGAACGGTGTTCCGGGGTGGGCGGTGAATTCGACGCGCTGCCCGAACTGCTTCTCCGGGGTGTCTGCGTAGCCGACGACTCCGACGCCTTCCCACGAACCGATCAGCCAGGACAGGGGAACGAGCTCGGGATGTACCGAGGAATCAAGTTCGATCATTGAGTTCAGCGATTGTCTTTGAACAGCGCCGTGACGACCTTGACTCCGACGCCCAGGGCGCCGAGTGCGGCAATGCCGACGAGACTGGAGAAGACGATTTCGAGAGCGACGAGGTTATCCATGCTCCCAGTCTACATTTCCATTCCGTGGTGCGCGCACCCAGGCCGAGGTCAGAAGGCGATGCGCTCGAGGGAGTAGACGACGACACCGCCGAGTGCGATGGGAGTCGCGCCGAGCGCGAGCTGGACGGCGAAGCTGCGGGCCTTCTCCACGTTCTTCTTCAGCTCGAGGTTCTGGGACAGCTCAAGGCTCACGGCCTGATATTTGCTGTGGGCGATGAGTCCGAGCATGCGGTCGACTCCGGCGACCAGGAGACCCATGATGGCGCCGAGGATCAGCGAGACGGGCAGGCTGAGAGAGCTCTCGAAGATGAGGACCGAAAGGATTCCGGCGACCGCTGTCGACATCGCAATCGCCAGCGGTGAGGTGTAGATCGCGGGCCAGGGCAAGGCCGTCATGCAGCCTGCGACGATGAGCGAGACGAGGCCCACGACGATGGACTCTTTGTCTCCGGGAACGGTGATCGCGGCAACCCACGTACTCGCGGACAAGGCGATGACCACGCCAGCAACCTGCGCCGAGACGTTGGCCACGGCGTCCGAAGCACCCATCCCGCGAGTGAGATTCTGCACGAAGGTCCACAGCAGACCGAGACCCGCCAGGACCGGGAGCCAGTCCAGATAGGGTGCCGTGTCATCGCGGTACGCCGCGAGCAGTCCGGCCGCACCGAAGAGGAAGAGCATGATCGAGGTCGCGCGGGGCTGCGGTGAGTCCGTGAGCCGGGGCCAACCGTAGGCCACGCCGAAGACGATGAGTCCCGTGGCGAGCAGGAACAAGGTGTAGCCCCAGTACACGGAGGCACTGAGGGCCAGGGCCAGCACCAGGGCAACAGCTACTCGAATCCATCTGATCACAGGACTATCGTGCCTTACTCGGCCGCGAGGACGCGATTTGAGCCGGTATCGGCGATCCCCCGCCGATGCTCGGGTCGCCCGCGATCACCGACTTTCACGGCCAGCAAGCCGCCTTTTACAGACAACAGGCAGCCTTCCACAGGCATCAGACCTCCGCTCGCGGGCATCGGACATGAGTCACGTCCGAACCTGGTCACACCTTTGCGCACCAACCTACGCTGATGCGCACCAGTTCAAACGGATCGCATCAATTCATCCCGATCGGTCAGCACCCAGGCCCGGACAGGCCATACGGAGGACACCATGACAACGATGAAGCCGATTTCACCCAACGACCACTACTTCGACCACTACCTCTTCGACAACGGCTCGGACCTCGGAGCGCAGCAGCTCAATTCACTCTCCGCCCTCTTCGACGGGACCACCCGTTCGGTCCTGAGCACCCTGCCCCTCCCCGCATCACCGAACAGTCTGGAGATCGGGGCAGGAAACGGCTCGGTGGCCCGGATGATCGCCGAGCAGACCGGCGGGCAGGTGGTGGCGATCGACCTCGACACAACACACCTGCCACGAACGCCCGGAGTCGAACCGCACCGTCACGACATTCGCGAGGGAGTCCCCGCTGGCCCCTTCGACCTCATCCACGCACGGCTCGTCCTCACCCACCTGCCCGCGCGACGAGAGATATTCGCCCAGCTCATCGATGAGTTGGCCCCCGGAGGTTGGCTCGTTCTCGCAGATGTGGGCCTTGCCGACGAGCTGCTGGTGGCGCCGGAGGAATCCGATCATGATGTCTGGCGCAAGTACAACGATGCGGCGTACCGGCAGGTCGGTCCGGCCGCCGGACACGACTATCTGTGGGCCGAGCAGACCGAGGCAGCCATGTTCGGTGCCGGGCTCAGCGAGGTTTCCGCAGAGCACCTCGTCCCGCTTGCCCGCGGCGGCGGCCCTTGGGCCGTCTACCAATCCAATCTCAGCAAGCAGGCCGAGGCACCGCTCCTGGCCGCGGGGCTGAGCATGACGGATATGGACCGCTACCGCGCCATGCTCATAGACCCCGAGTTCCGTGCGCGTTTCTTCTCACTGACATACACAGCAGGACGCAAGCCGACCTCATAACCGGCCTCCCCTCCTTTCACCGGCGCCCCGGCAACCCCCTCCCCAGGCTTCGGGGAGGCACACCTTCGCACCCTCGGTATACTTTCCCCAGGCCGCATCTTCTGCGGTCGCACCGAGTCAGAGGAGGTGGGACGAGTACATGCGAATCCTGCACATCTGCCCCACCGCCCGGATCGAATCCCCACTGGCACCGGAATCCCTGCAGTACCTCGGCCATCAGATCGAACGCCTCGGCCTCGAGCAGCTGAACTCGGCGGCCTCCGATCTGAGCGCTGCCGACGTCATCGTCGCCGATGCCTGCCTTGATCTGTCCTTGGCCCCTGCCATCGCCGAGGCGGTGGCGCGGGCTCGCATCAGTGCTCCGATTCTCGTCGTGCTCAGTGAAGGCGGCCTGGCGACCGCCTCGGCGAAGTGGAATGTGTCCGATATCGTCCTCACCACCGCCGGCCCCGCCGAGGTGGAGGCCCGCCTGCGTCTGGCCCGTGACCACCACCTGTCGACGGCGTCATATGACACCCCCTCGCGAGGAGGCGGCGGCACGAGCACAGCCTCAGCGCCGTCCATGTCCGGAGGCTCACGTACCGAGAGCGCATACGGCAATGGGTCGTGGGGCAGCGAGAGTGACCCCATGATCGTCGTCAGCGGGGCCCTGCGTATCGACGAAACCGCATTCACCGCGCACCTCGGCAAACGCAGCCTCGATCTGACCTACCGCGAATTCGCCCTGCTGAAGTTCTTCGCCATGCATCCCGAGCGCGTCTTCACCCGTGATGAGATCCTGCTCGAAGTATGGGGAGACGACTACTACGGCGGCACCCGCACCGTCGATGTGCATGTCCGACGTGTGCGTGCGAAACTCGGCAAAGACTTTGAGAACGCCATCCACACCGTGCGCTACGTCGGCTACCGTTTCAGCCCCGACTCAGCAGCAGCCCGCGGGGACTCCGCGAACGTACACGATGACCCCGCGGCTGCCCACAACGGTGGAGCAGTCTCAAACACAGACGACAAGTCGGAACCCGACAAGGTGCCGGAAAATGACAAGATGTCGGCGCATGACAAGGTGTCGGCACCCGACGAAGAATCAGCACCTGAAGCACAGCCGGAGTCGAACGAGGAGGACGTGAAGGTATGAGAATCGAAGCCAGCGGAGCCGTGACCGGGACCCCGATCGCCACCCTCGCCGAGGCGGAAGTGGCCTTCCTCGACAGTGTGGCAGCAACCGATGGGTCCGCCGAGATCTCCGGTGGGCTCCTGGCCATCGCCACCGGCGAGGACGAATCGCATTCCGCGCAGACGGCATCGAGCGTGTGGCGGGTCTACGCCGACGACGCGGCAGGCTCGAGCACCGCCGACGAGACTCTCATCGGATACGGCATCCGCGCCCTGCAGGGCGATCGCCATGCGGCCGAATTCCTCATCGCTCCTGACCATCGCGGCCAGGGCCTCGGCGAGGAGCTGCTGTCGACGATCATGCAGGAGGAGCCTTCCTCCTGGTGCTGGTCACACGGTGACCACCCCGCAGCCCAGAGGCTCGCGGACAAGCACGGCCTCGGCCGCGACCGAGTGCTCTATCAGATGCGCACCGAATCCGGACTCAGCCTGGCAGACCTGCCGCAGACCTCGGCTCCTGAGGGCGTCACGATCCGGTCCTTTGCCCCTGGCGATGAGGAGGGCTGGCGGCGAGTCAACAATGCGGCATTCGACTGGCACCCTGAGCAGGGGTCGCAGACGGCAGAAGACTTCGCCGAGGTCATCGAAGCACCCGACTTCGAACCGGATTCGGTGATCCTCGCCACCCGAGATGATCAGGTCATCGGATTCCACCAGACCAAGCTCACGGACACCGACGATGAGGGCCGCCTCGGCGAGGTCTATGTTGTCGGGGTCGATCCGAGCATTCATGCCAAGGGCGTGGGCAAGGCGCTGACGATCGAGGGCATGCGGCGGATGGTGACAGCCGGAGCGACAGCGATCGAACTCTACGTCGAGTCCGACAATGCACCGGCGCTAGGCTTGTACGAGCGGCTGGGATTCCATGTCGCGGTGGCGCATGTGTCCTATGCGCCGGCTTCCTCGACCGAACGCAATCAGGAGTAGAGCGATGTACGACATCAGCGCAGTCGGAGCGGAACTGGGTCTGCCGGATCCGGAGGATCGATTCCTCGACCGAGAACTCAGCTGGTTGGCGTTCAACGAGCGTGTCCTCGACCTCGCCTCAGACCCTGACATGCCGCTACTGGAGAGGGTCCGCTTCCTCTCGATCTTCGCCACCAACCTCGACGAATTCTTCATGGTGCGCGTCGCCGGCCTCAAACGCCGCATCAACACCGGCCTGGCCGTGCCCAGCGTCACCGGGCGGATGCCGCTGCAGGTGATGCACGCGATCGGCGTCCGGGCCCACGAACTCATGACCCGCCATGCCGCCCTGCTCAAGGACGACATCGGGCCCCGCCTCGACGCGGAGTCGATCACGAAGGTCCAAGTGGACGAGCTGACCGAGGACGAACGTGCCCGGGTCGACGAATTCTTCGCCGGCCATGTCTTCCCGGTCCTCACCCCACTCGCTGTGGACCCGGCCCACCCGTTCCCCTACATCTCGGGACTCTCGCTCAACCTCGGCGTCCTCCTGCGCTACCCGGACTCCGGCAAGGAACTCTTCGCCCGGGTCAAGGTGCCCCCGCGCCTGCCCCGGTTCTTCAATGTCGCCACGGCCACGGACCGCCCCGTCGGCCGCGATGTCCCCGCCCGCTTCGTTGCGCTCGAGGACATCATCGCCGAACACCTCGACACTCTCTTCGAGGGGATGGAGATCATCCACCACTCGACCTTCCGCGTCACTCGCAATGAGGACGTCGAGGTCGAAGAGGACGATGCGGAGAACCTCCTCAAGGCTCTGGAGAAGGAGCTCCTGCGACGTCGCTTCGGCCCCGCCGTGAGGTTGGAGATCACGGAGAACATCCATCCTCGGGTCCGCGAGATGCTCAAGGACGAACTCGGCATCGACGAGAACGAGATCTACCAGCTGCCGACCCCGCTCGACCTCTCCGGCATGTCGGATATCGCCGATGTTCCCCGCGATGACCTGCACTTCCGCAAGATGGTCCCGCAGATGAACAAGGATCTGTCCCTGCGTGAATCCAGCGACCAGGTCGACGTCTTCGCAGCGGTGAGCAATCGCGACATCCTGCTCCACCATCCCTACGACTCGTTCTCCACGAGCGTGCAGGCGTTCCTCGAGCAGGCGGCTGCGGACAAGAACGTGCTCGCCATCAAGCAGACGCTCTACCGCACCTCGGGTGACTCCCCGATCATCGATGCCCTCGTCGACGCCGCACAGGCAGGCATCCAGGTCCTCGCGGTCGTGGAGATCAAGGCCCGCTTCGACGAGGAGGCCAACATCACGTGGGCGCGCAAGCTCGAACGCGCCGGTGTCCACGTCGTCTACGGAATCGTCGGGCTCAAGACCCACGCGAAGCTCTCCCTCGTCGTCCGCCAGGAGGCTGAGGGGCTGACCCGCTACTGCCACGTCGGCACCGGCAACTATCACCCGAAGACCGCTCGCGGATATGAGGACTTCGGGCTGCTGACCAAGGACAAGAGCGTCGCCGATGACCTGACGAAGCTGTTCAATCAGCTCTCGGGCTACGCGCCCCTGGCCGAGTATTCGCGTCTGCTCGTCGCACCCACCCGGGTCCGTTCGGGGCTGACCGAGCTCATCGACAAGGAGATCGCCATCGCCGAGGCGGGCGGTGAGGGCATGATCCGAATCAAGGTCAACTCCATCGTCGACGAAGCGATCATCGACGCTCTGTACAAGGCATCCCGCGCCGGAGTCCAGGTCGAGGTCTTCGTCCGCGGCATCTGCGCCCTGCGACCAGGCATCCCCGGCGTAAGTGAGAACATCACAGTACGGTCCGTGCTCGGCCGGTTCCTCGAGCATTCGCGAACCTTCGTCTTCGGCAACGGCGGTGACCCGCTCGTCTACATCGGATCAGCTGACATGATGCACCGCAACCTCGATCGTCGCGTCGAAACCCTCGTCGAGCTCGTCGCCCCGAACCACAAGGCCGAGATCATCGAACTCTTCGACCTCGCCTTCGCCGACACCACCTCGGCGTTCGTGCTCGCCGCTGACGGCAAGTGGACGCGCAGCACCCACGATGATGAGGGCAACCGGCTCACCGAGTACCAGACGGAGCTCATCCGCCGACATCGCAAGCGTCGACAGATCGGGGAAGAGGCTTGAGCGCGAAATCGGTCGGTTCCGCACAGGCCTCCTCGCGCGTCACCGCAGATATCCTCGCCGCCGGGGCCCTGTGCTGGCGCCAGGGCAGCGAGGGCATCGAGGTCGCCCTCATCCACCGCCCCCGCTACAACGACTGGTCCTGGCCCAAGGGCAAGGTGGAGTCGAGAGAGACCCTCCCTGAGACTGCCGTTCGTGAGGTCAAGGAGGAGACGGGGCTCGACATCACCCTCGGCATTCCTCTGCCCTCGGCCGAATACATGGTCGGTGGAAAGAACCTCAAGAAGGTCTTCTACTGGTCGGCACAGGTCAAGAGCGAGAACACCTTCGCGCCGATGAACAAAGCCGAGGTCGATGAGGTGAGATGGCTTCCCGTCGGCGAGGCCCGCACGAAGCTGACGTCCTACGCCGATCGCGACCAACTCGATGCCCTGGAGAAGTACGATGCGACCGACGCCCTTCGCGCCTGGCCGCTGATCCTCGTCCGGCACGGCAAGGCCTTTCCCCGCGCGAAGTGGCATGAGACGGAGCACGTGCGCCCGCTGCTGGCGCTGGGCACCCGCCAGGCCATGGCCCTGACCGGGCTGCTCTCGGCATGGGGCACGAAGAAACTGATCTCGAGTCCTTGGAAGCGGTGTGTGGCCACGCTGGCTCCCCTGTCTGCGGCGACAGGCAAGTCGATCAGGAAGGTCTCGTGCCTGAGCGAGAAGGCAAGTTCAGCGAACCCCGACAAGACCTCGCGGTACATCGAGAAGCTGCTGGAAAAAGGCAAGCCGGTCATCTACTGCACCCACCGGCCGGTCCTGCCGCTGATCCTCTCGGTCTATGCCAAGCACGCCCCGCAGCGCATCGCGGAGAAGCTGCCGAAGGAGGACCCCTACCTCAAACCCGGTGAGATCATCGTCGCGTATGTGCGTCCGGGGGCTGTGCCTCGCATCGTCGAGTTCGAACGGATCCGCCCGATCGACGCCTGATTCTGGGCGTGTTCGTCACTGGACTTCGCCCGTAATGACTGGTCACAACGCCACCTGGAATGCAGCACTTCGGCCCTCCGACTTGTCGTCCCGACAATGATCCTTTCATGAATTCACCGATGCCTGTGATGGAGCACTCACCCGGACTTGAAGCCTTCAGGATTCATTCATCTTCCATTCACTTTGCCACTCCCCGAGCTTTACACACGATCCTTAGCGTGTAACACGAAAGATCGAGCAATCTCGAACAGTGTTCTCATATTCGAAAGGCATCTTCGTGAAGCTGAAGCACCTGGCACCATCCGCTGCAATCCTCGCAGCCGGCGCACTCACCCTGTCGGCCTGCGGCGGAACCTCCGCCACCGGAGAGGAAGCAAGCAGCGGTGGCGACAGCGACCTGCAGGGCACCCTCACCGGCATCGGCGCTTCATCGCAGAAGGCTGCGATGGACGCATGGACCGCCGACTTCGCCTCGGAGAACTCCGGCGTGACCGTCAACTACTCCCCCGATGGCTCGGGTGCAGGCCGCGAGCAGTTCCTGGCTGGCAACGCTCAGTTCGCCGGCTCTGACGCTCACCTCGACGATGACGAAGTCGAGCAGGGCAAAGAAGCTTGCGGCGCCGATGGAGCCTACGAGTTCCCCGTCTACATCTCCCCGATCGCGGTGGCGTTCAACGTCGAGGGCGTCGACGAACTCAACCTCTCCCCTGCAACGATCGCCAAGATCTTCAAGGGCGAAATCAGCACGTGGAACGACGAGGCAATCAAGGCCGATAACCCGGATGCTGATCTGCCTGACACGAAGATCACCGCCGTGCACCGTTCCGATGACTCCGGCACCACGGAGAACTTCGCCGAGTACCTCAAGGCCACAGCCGAGAAGGACTGGGACGCTGAGGTCAGCGGAGACTTCCCGAAGGACTTCGGTGGCGAAGCTGCACAGGGCACCGATGGTGTCGTGCAGACCGTTTCCGACACCGATGGAGCCATCGGCTACGCCGACGCTTCCGCTGTCGGTTCACTGGGCAAGGCCAAGGTGAAGGTCGGCGAGGAATTCGTCGAGCTCTCCGCCGATGCCGCCTCGAAGGTCGTCGACGCTTCCGAGAAGGTCGAAGGCCGCAGCGAAGGCGACCTCGCCTTCGATCTGGCTCGCGACACCACCGAGTCGGGCGCCTACCCGATCGTCCTCGTGTCCTACCACGTCGTCTGCTCGTCCTACAAGGACCAGGAGACCGTGGACATGGTCAAGGCCTGGGAGAAGTTCGTCGTCTCCGAAGAAGGACAGAAGTCGGCAGCGGATTCCGCTGGCTCGGCTCCACTGTCTGACGACCTGCGTTCGCAGATCGAAACAGTCATCGATTCGATCAAGGTTGAAGGCTGAGACTTGGCCACTGACCTGCAGAATTGATCAGTCGAGAAGCGGCGCAGCGACCCTGCGCCGCTTCTCGGTGCCTAGGGATCCGTGAACCGGATCCACCACAAGTTTCATGAGGAGCACTTGTGCCGACCAGCACACAGACCACAGAGTCCGGCCCTGCCGGAACACCTGAACCGGGCTCACGCAATGAGTCCGGGGCGGGCCAGAAGCCCAAAGCCGTCGTACGTCCCGGAGACCGGATCTTCTCGGCCGCGACGCTCATCGCCGGCATCCTGATCCTGCTCATCCTGGCAGGAGTCGCCCTGTTCCTTCTGGCGCAGTCCAAGGACACCATCGAAGCCCAGATCACCGATCCGAGCTCGATCACCGGCGGCAAGGGATTCTTCTCCTACGTCTGGCCGCTTGTCATCGGCACGCTGATCTCCTCCGCCATCGCCCTGCTCGTGGCGACTCCGTTCGCGCTGGGCATCGCACTGTTCACCACGCACATGTCGCCTCGGAAGCTCGCCCCGGTCCTCGGCTACGTCATCGACCTGCTCGCCGCGATCCCCTCCGTCGTCTACGGTCTGTGGGGAATCGCCCTGGCCGGCAACCTCACCGCGTTCTACCTGTGGCTGTCGAAGTGGTTCGGCTGGATCCCGATCTTCGCCCCAGACGCGAACGGCGATGTGTCGAACACCGGGCGCACCCTGCTGACGGCCTCTCTCGTGCTCGCCATTATGATCCTGCCGATCATCACCTCACTGACCCGCGAAGTCTTCCTGCAGACTCCCCGCCTGCAGGAAGAAGCAGCTCTCGCTCTCGGCGCCACGCGCTGGGAGATGATCCGCATGTCGGTGCTGCCGTTCGGAAAGTCCGGCATCGCCTCGGCGACCATGCTCGGCCTCGGCCGCGCGCTCGGCGAAACCATGGCTGTGGCCATGATCCTCTCCCCTGGACTGCTCACCGCGTCCCTGGTGGTCAGCGGCAATCAGACCATCGCTTCTGAGATTGCTCAGAACTTCCCCGAAGCCGCCGGACTGCGACTGTCCGAACTGATCACAGTCGGCCTCGTCCTGTTCGTCATCACCCTGCTGGTGAACATGGGCGCACGTGCAATTGTTGCCAAGACCTCGGTGAAGGGCAGTTGAGAATGTTGACTACTACGAACAATTCGACGACTACGTCTCGTGCCCTCACCTCCAAGCAGCTGCCCAAGGCCACACCATGGGTGATTGCGGTTGCCTCGATCATCGTCGCGACCATCATCAGCTTCATCGCCTTCAGCGGCTTCAACATCCCTGTCGTCGCGGTCCTCGCCGGTCTCATCAACGTCGTGGCCGTCTTCGCGCTCTCCGGGGCCTACGAAGGCCGCCGCAAGGCCACCGACCGGGTGGCGACCACCGTCGTCACCTCTTCGTTCATCCTCGCCTGTGTTCCCCTCATCTCTCTGCTCTGGATGACCATCGCCAAGGGCGGAGCCGCGATCAGCGTCGACCTCCTCACCCGCACGATGCTCGGCATGAAGGGCGTCCTCGACCAGCAGTACGTCGCCGGCGAAGCAACAATCGCAGGCGGCTTCTACCACGCGATCGTCGGCACCGTCCTGATCACGGCCATGGCCTGTGTCATCTCAATCCCCATCGGCGTGCTGACCGCCATCTACCTCGTCGAATACTCCGGCAAGAACAAGCTGGGCAAGGCCATCACCTTCCTCGTCGACGTGATGACAGGCATCCCCTCGATCGTCGCCGGTCTCTTCGCCTTCGCTCTGTTCTCCACCATCGTGGGCTTCGTCATGCCGGATGCGGCAGGCATTGCGAAGACAGGCTTCACAGCCGCCGTAGCACTGTCTGTGCTCATGATTCCGATCGTCGTGCGCAACACAGAGGAGATCCTGCGCCTGGTCCCGATGGACCTGCGAGAGGCGTCTTACGCTCTGGGCGTGCCGAAGTGGAAGACGATCGTCAAGATCGTTCTGCCCACCTCGGTGTCGGGCATCCTCTCCGGCATCACTATCGCGATCGCCCGAGTCATCGGCGAAACCGCACCGATCATGGTCACCGCCGGATTCGCCAAGGCACTCAACTGGAACCTGTTCTCCGGCTGGATGTCGACGCTGCCCACCTACATCTACGACTCGCAGCTGCGCCCCGTCTCCCCCGGTGACGCGGCCCTAGCCAGCTCGGAGCGAGCCTGGGCAGCAGCCCTCGTCCTCGTCACCCTGGTCATGGTCCTCAACCTCCTCGCCCGCGTCATCGCTAGGGTGCTCGCCCCGAAGACCGGGCGCTGATGAAGCACTGAGCCCCCGAGCCACTGACGCACCACATACTTGTTACAGACATTCCACAGATAGGGAAACACATGTCCAAGCAGATCGACATCAAGGATCTCGACATCTTCTACGGCGACTTCCGCGCCGTCGATGGTGTGCAGATGCAGATCAAGCCCCGCTCGGTCACGGCCCTCATCGGCCCCTCGGGCTGCGGTAAGTCAACCGTGCTGCGCACACTCAACCGGATGCACGAAGTGATTCCGGGCGCCAGCGTCTCTGGCGAAGTGCTCATGGACGGCAACGACATCTACGGTGCCGGCGTCGACCCGGTCAATGTGCGTCGCGAAGTCGGCATGGTCTTCCAGCGCGCGAACCCGTTCCCCACGATGAGCATCAAAGAGAACGTGTTGGCCGGCGTGCGCCTCAACAGCAAACGCATGTCGAAGTCCGAGGCCGATGACCTCACCGAGCGTGCGCTGCGCGGCGCGAACCTCTGGAATGAGGTCAAGGACCGCCTCAACCTGCCCGGCTCCGGACTCTCCGGCGGTCAGCAGCAGCGTCTGTGCATCGCCCGCGCGATCGCCGTTGAGCCTGAGGTCCTGCTCATGGACGAACCGTGCTCCGCACTCGATCCGATCTCCACCCTGGCCATCGAGGACCTCATCAACGACCTCAAGGACCAGTACACGGTCGTCATCGTCACTCACAACATGCAGCAAGCGGCTCGCGTGTCCGACAAGACCGCGTTCTTCAACATCGCCGGAACCGGCAAGCCGGGCAAGCTCATCGAGTTCAACGAGACCTCGACGATCTTCTCCAACCCAGAGAAGGAAGAGACCGAGAACTACATCTCCGGCCGCTTCGGGTGATCTGAGGCGGTTGCCGGAGCGACTGCGGCGCATCTGCGCGGAAGTGTCGTGCAGCCGTGACTACGGCTCGCCGAGGTTGGCTGCAGTTCTCATCGAGAATTTCCAACGGGTGGTAACTTCGTCTCGATCCAAGCGCCTGGGTCGAGACGAAGTTACCACCCGTTGCCTGCATTCACGGACTGCAGTAACGGCAGATTGTGGGAGACCTCATCGAGGGGTGTGCTGAAGGCACGGGTGAACTCTTTCAGCAGCGTCGCCGGGCCTTTGGCTGTGACTGCTCCCGAAGAGATCGCGGCGTCGATGTCGCCATCTGCGAGCAACCTGCGCAGACTCGAACCTCCGAGACGCAGATCCGCGTCGGGAAAGGGCCCCGTTGCGACCGAGACCGCGGTGGCAGACACATCTGCGTGGGCGGTGGCCGGACCTGCAGTCACTTCGACGCTGAAGGCCTGGACCTTTTCGTCTGTGCGCGCAGTCAGCAGGGCGGCTGCGAGCGAATTGTCGGTCGGCACCTCATTCTCACGCGGGACGTCCATCTGGCGTGCGCCCCAACGGCCCAGACCGACCACAATGGGCTCAAGGCCCTGGCCGTATTCGCTGAGTCGGTAGACGACGTTCCGGCCGTCCAAGACCCTCTCGACGACTGACGCATCTTCGAAGTCGCGCAGTCTGTTGGTCAACAGGTTCGACGGAATACCGGGGATCCCCTGCCGGAGTTCATTGAAGCGCTTCGGGCCCACAAGCAGATCACGCAGGATCACCAGAGACCACCGCTCCCCCACAAGCTCTGCGGCTCGAGCCAGACCACAGTACTGTCCATATGACTTCATGGTTGACACCCTAGCAACAGAAGTTCATCATGAGAACTGCAGTTTATTTTTTAAAGTTCACTATCGCCTTGCCGCACAGATCGCTCAATGAGGAGAATCCCATGACCCGCAAACTCATCACCAGCCTCTTCCATTCGCTCGACGGCGTCGCCTCCGCCCCCAACCTGTTCCAGTTCGACTCATTCGATGATGACCTGGGTCAGTGGATGACCGGAGCCATCAACAGTGTCGACGACTGCGTTCTGGGCCGAACCTCCTACGAGGAGTGGGCAGGCTACTGGCCGAACATCACGTCGGGCGAAGACACCATATTCGCCGACTTCATCAACTCCACACCGAAGCATGTCGCCTCACGGAGCCTGTCTCCCGAAGATCTCACCTGGTCCAATTCGACGCTCATCAACGGAGATCTCATTGAGTACGTCAGGGCGTTGAAGGAAGGCCCTGGCGCAAACATCGCGGTGCAGGGCTCGCTGTCCGTTGTCAGTCAGCTCCTCGACGCAGAGCTCATCGACGAACTGACTCTGGCCATCCATCCCGTTGTCGCCGGCAGCGGCCGCACGATCTTCGACGGCAATGCACCCAAGCGCCTGTCTCTGACCGACGTGCAGAGAACCTCCAAGGGCAATCTGCTCGTCACCTACGCGCCGCGGCAGGCCTGACAGCGGCCGGGCCACGGCACGACTGGCAGCAGCCCGAACACCAGGTCCAGCGCCGGGCCAAATCTCGGCAGCGAGTCCCCCTGAACATGGCCTGGGAGTTGCCTCCTCAATCAACCGAATGACCTTCCCAGCAACACATCGCCGATATATCGTTATATATCGTCAGAGCGATACATTCAGACCTGGAGGTCATCATGAACGAGCCATTCAATCACGGAGGTTTCTCTCGCCGAGGCGGCGATTGGGGCGGTTCCAACATCTGGGAGGCGATGGAGCAGCTGCGCTCTTCCTTCAACCCCAAACAGCCTTTCCGCATGAACCGTGGAGACGTCCGCGCCGGGATCCTCACATTGCTGGCCGAGGCCCCGATGCACGGCTACCAGATCATCCAAGAGATCGAAGAACGCAGCGGCGGCAGTTGGAAGCCCAGCCCGGGGTCGGTCTACCCGACGCTGCAGCTGCTCACCGATGAGGGACTCATCAGCGCGGAGTCCTCCAGCGGGCGCAAGACCTATTCGCTCACCGAGGCCGGACGCGAACAGGTCGCTTCCGAACCGGAGTCCAATGCTCCGTGGGAATCGGCGAAGAAACCTGAAGCGCCCAGGGCTGCGAACCTGGCCAAGGCCGGCGTCGAGCTGGCTCAGGCAGCAGCTCAGGTCGGCCGGTCCGGCAGCAAGGAACAGGTCGCCGAGGCGGTCACCGCACTCGAGGAGACCAAGCGCAGGCTGTATTCGATCCTCGCCGAGGACTGAGCAGTGACGGAGAGGACCCTTCGGGCTCGTTACGGTCGGATCCTCCGCTTCGCCGCGGTACAAATGGTTATGGCGTGGTGGTTCGAAATGACCTTGCCGCGGATCGGCCTGGGCCGGTTCGCGGCACGTGGCCGGGTGGAGCGCTGGAGTTCCACAGCCAAGCGATTTCGTGCCCTGGCTGTGGAACTCGGCGGGCTGATGATCAAAGTCGGTCAGTTCCTCTCGTCGCGCATGGATGTGCTCCCACCCGAGATCACCAAAGAGCTGGAGGGCCTGCAGGATGAGGTCGCCCCGGTCCCCTTCGACCAGATCCGCACCCTCGCCGAGGCACAACTGGGGGTGGACCTCAACAACGCTTTCGTCTCCTTCGACCCACGCCCGCTGGCCGCGGCGTCCTTGGGGCAGGCGCATTCGGCGACACTGACTCCGGACAATGCCAAGGAACTCGGATTCGCCGAGGTGGTCGTCAAGGTCCAGCGTCCGGGCATCGCCGATGTCGTCGAGGTTGATCTGCGCGCCCTGCGCCGGATCGCTGGCTGGCTCTCCCGCGTCCGATTCATCTCTCGACGTGTCGATATGCCCGCATTGGTCGAAGAGTTCGCTCACGTCAGCCTCGAAGAGATCGACTACCTCCACGAAGCCGCGAATGCGGAGGCCTTCGCCATGGACGCGGCCGCCTCGGCGACCCGGTCGGCAGATACGTCAGATGCCGCTTCCCCGGCGGTCGAGCCGACCCGGGTACAGGCCCCGCGGATCGTCTGGGAACAGACCACGCCACAGGTCCTGACCATGGAGGACGTCACGGCAATCAAGGCCAACGACATCACCAGTCTGCGCCAAGCCGGCATCGACCCCCACGAGGTCGCTGCGGTCTTCGCGCACACGATGTTCGACCAGCTCTTCCGCACCGGCTTCTTCCACGCCGACCCCCATCCCGGCAATATCTTCGTGACGCCTGCTCCACCGGGGACACCCTCGGCGGGGGCAACCTCGGCGAGGGCGAACTGGCATCTGACCTTCATCGACTTCGGGATGATGGGGCACGTGTCCGAGAACCTGCGCGCGGGCCTGCGGGAGCTCATCATCGCCGTGGCGCTGCGAGATTCCCGCCGCCTCGTCGCCAGCGTCGAACTCATCGGGGTTCTGCTCGACGGCGCGGACACGGAGGAACTCGAGCGCTCCCTGACCGGACTCTTCGCGCGATTCGGAGGCATGGGGTTCGCGCACCTGCGCGACGTCGATGAGAAGGAGCTGCGGGCCTTCTCCACGGATTTCGAATCGGTGGTGCGCGATCTGCCCGTGCAGCTGCCGGAGAATCTCTTCCTCATCATCCGCTCGCTGTCCATGGTCTCGGGGCTGTGCAGTTCGCTCAATCCCTCGTTCAACATCTGGGAGGTCGTCGAACCCTATGCCAGCGAACTGATCGAGGAGGAGAAGGGCGGCGTCGCCGGCACAGCGGCCAAGGAGGCACTCAACTTCGTGCGCCTGACGCTGGGTCTGCCGGGACGACTCGACAGCCTGGTTCAGAGGATCGAGAACGGTGAACTCTCAGTGGCCACTCCCAAGTTGGACCGTAGGGTTGCCGGCCTCGAACTCCTCGCTCGCGGCGTGATCTCTGCCCTGCTGTTCAGCGGTTTCGTGATCGGCGGTGCGGTGCTGCTGCCGACGACGAGGCTGGGTGGTGTGCTGCTGCTCATCGCCTCGGCGCCGGCGCTCATCCACAGTCTGACCACCCTGCTGCGACACAGGAGGCGCGCACACCGACAGCGGAGTCGGTGAGCTCACTCACCAGACCCCGCTGAGGGTTCGGGTTGAAATTGTCGGGTTGAAATTGTCAGTCACGGCCGCAGAGCAGCGCGAGCACCAAGCCGACGAACACGGTAGGAGTAGGTGGCCCAGCCGAGCGCCAGCGCCCACAGCGGGAACAGGAGAGTCGGTCCGATCGTCACCCAGTTGCCATCCAAGCTGACGCCCTTGAGCAGAACCGAATGGATCAATCCCATACCTCCGGTGAACAACGCCAGGGTGACGATACTGGCAGGAATCGTTGCGAGGAGGAGGGGCACTCGTCTTCCTGCCAGCGGCCCGGTCCACCGCGGAAACCGCTCTCCCCATTTCTGCACCAGCCCCAAAGTCAGCAGCGCACCAACCAATCCGGCGATGGCCAGGGACAGACCTGAATGCCACATGCCGACCTGGAGACCTTCGTTATAGAACTCAGGACTGAGCCCGAATGGGATACCCATTGCCCACAGAATTCGAGTGGATGCATAGACGACCGGAACCGCGACTGCCACACCGACGGCGACCCTGGCACTGCCCCGGATGGGCTGCCGATTGTCAGGTTCAGCGCTTGCCCTTTTACGCCAATGGCGGCTCTCCAGCGATGCCCACGTTGCGACCCACAGTCCCGGGCCGAGCAGCATGAAGCCCTGCCAAAGCACGGGGACGGGAATCGGTGGGAATTGCAGGCTCAGCGTGTAGCCGAGGTAGGCCAACACCAAGGTGTCGGTGAAGACCACGGTGGTGACGAGGGCGAGGACCACGGCGAAGACTCCGACCGTCGCTACTGCCTTGGTGCGCAGCCGCGGCAGGGTCAAGAGGATCGATGCGAGGGTCAGACTCAGCAGTGCGCAGGACCCGACCAGTGCCGCTCCAGCCGGGATGGAGAGATAGTCGAGCAGAGAGTTGTATTCGCCCTGTTCCGCATGACCGAACGGAGAGAAGAGGAACCTGCTCCCCCACAGCACTGAGACGACCAGCATGGTCAGGGACCAGACCGCGCTCAGGCTGAGCATGATGGTTCCGAGATGGGGTGCCCTCGTCGATTGAGGTGGATTTTCTGACTGTGTACCGCTCTGTGTTCTCTTCATGCTTCAACACTCGCTCCGAGGTCGCCCCAACGGACTCCCCCGAACGGGTGAAGAGCGTCGTTCAGCGGGTGAAGAGCGTCGTCCGGCTGTCGAAGTCTGTCCCTCAGTAAGCGATGAATCCCGATTCGAAGGCTCTGATGACGGCCTGGGTCCGGTCCCGGGCACCGAGCTTTGCGAGCAGCGAACTGACATAGGTCTTGACCGTCTCACTCCCGATGAACAGCTCACCGGCGATCTCCACATTGCTCAGACCCCGTGCCATGAGTGAGAGCACCTCCTGCTCGCGGCTGCTCAGCTGGGCAGTACTGACCAGGTCTTCGCGCTGACCCGCCTGAGCCGCCATCTCACGCACCTTCTGCGGATACAGGAGCACCTCGCCTCCGGCGACAACTTGCACGGCTCGGATGAGTTCCTCCGGCTGTGCTCGCTTGAGCACGAAGCCGTCGGCACCGGCACGCAGCGCCTCGAAGACGTAGTCGTCGCTGTCGAAGGTCGTGAGGATGAGCACGCGAGGCGGATCCGATCGACTCACGAGCAGCCGAGTCGCTTCGAGTCCGTTCAGCCGCGGCATCCGCACATCCATGATGACGACATCGGGCTGAGTGCGTTGGACGAGGTCGATGGCGTCGGCACCATCGCCTGCCTCACCGACCACCTCGAGTCCAGGTGCGGAGTCAATGATCGCTGCCAGCCCGGCGCGCACCAACGGTTCGTCGTCGATGAGAACCACCCTGATGCTCATGTCTGTGTCTCCTCGTTCCCTGCTCGTACAGTCGTGCTGGGTGTCACCGTGCCGCCAGCCGTCGGCAGCACCGCTTCGATGGTCCACGTTCCACCATCAGAATTCCATCGAACTTCCCCTCCGAAGATTTCGACGCGTTCCCTGATGCCCCGCAGACCCCGGCCGGCGCCCACATTGTCGCCTGCACCTGCGCTAGTCCCCGAAATTGCGTCGCTCCCAGCACCATTCGCGCTCCCCACGCAAGCATTGCTCACCGCCATTGACACCGCCGTTGCTTCAACGGCGATCGACACCGAGACCCCCGGTCCCGAAGCATGCCGAAGCGAATTCGTCAGTGCCTCGCGCACAATTCGATGCAGTTCATGCGCGACATCAGGAGGCAGGGCGCCCACCTCGCCGCTGATCCTCAGCTGCGTCGGATGCCCCACCGATCTCGCCTCCTCGGCCAAGATCTCGAGGTCATCGATCGTTCGCCGAGGTGATTGTGCCGTCATGATTTCGGTGTCGGTGTCGCCGTCTGACTCCAGATCAGCCTCCGAACGCAGCAGAGCGAGGACATGGTCCAACTCAGCTACCGCCTCACGACCGGTGCGCGCGATTTCGTCAACCGCCGCCTCGGCGACGGTGGGATCCGAAGTCAGCGCACGTTTGGCCACTGCCGCCTGCATCGTCGTCACGGTCAGGGCATGGCCGATCGAGTCGTGCACCTCGCGGGCGAGCACAGTGCGGCGGAACCGACGCGCCCGGTCACGACCGGCGAGCTCGGCACGGTCGGCCGCTGACGGCCCCAGGAGAATCTGCGCATAGCTGGGCAGAAAGTACCCCTCCACGACGACGATGGCGATGCACATCAGGAGAATTCCCACAGCAAGGGCCTGGACCAGTCCGGCAGGCAGGACGGTCGCCGCAGTGTCCATCTGGGTGCCGATGAGACCGTTGGAGAGCTCCTGCGCCTGCCCGGGATCGGCGGCCAGAACAATGGCGGCGGGGACGAGGACGACGACGGTGAATAGGAGCAGGGCACCGGCGAAGGTGTGGCCGAAGTAGAACAGGGCTCCACGCAGTCGATCGGCGGTGCTCGGCCGCCTCGGTGGGGTGGGAATGCTCAGTTCGAGCAGCTGCTCGACAAGTGTGCGCTCGAGGGCGCGGATGACCGCGAGGAAGGCAGGGACGCACAGCAGCACGAACACGATGATTCCGACGGCGACGATGGCCAGTGCTTCCGACCGGTTCCCGAGCTGGTTCGAGGCGGTGACGGTCCAGATCACGACCGCCGCATAGGGCACGGCGATGACGCCGCCGATCAGCAGGATCAGCAGCCTGCGCCACAGCACTGCCACGCGAGCCCTCACCGTCACCAGACTACCGTCGTGCCGCGCGTTCGGCCCCGGACGCCAGGCTCTTTCGAAAGCAGCGGCAGAAAGGCTCCACCCGAACCCATCCATCCGGCCGTCGGCTCCGAATCAGCAGATGCAGAACGAAAGTCTTCGAAAGGATCGTCATGACAACTCATACAGTCTCATCATCAGCTCACACCACCCGCACAAGAATCCAACTCGTCTCTGGTCTCTTCGGAGCCGTATTCCTCTTGGTGGGCATCCTGGGCTTCGTCCCGGGTATCACCCAGGACCTGGACACGATCATGTTCGCCGGGCATCATTCACAAGCCGCACTGCTGGGGATCTTCCAGGTCTCGGTGCTGCACAACATCGTCCACCTGCTCTTCGGCATCGTCGGACTGCTCGGGCTCAGGTCACGCCGACTGGCCAAGACCTACCTCATCGTCGGAGGCATCGTCTACGCGGTGCTGTGGATCTACGGACTCGTCGTTCCGATGGAGTCGATGGGCAACTTCGTTCCGCTCAACACCGCCGACAACTGGCTGCACTTCGTCCTCGCCGTCGCCATGGTCACGACCGGGATCGTCTTCGGTCGGAAGGCCAACGCTGCGGCTCAGAAGTGACGCACGGTAGTGACGCAGGACAGTGAGGCGCATCCCGCGGCGCAGTAGTGACGACTCAGATCAGCCGACGAAGGCCCTGACTACCAGGCCGATGCAGATCGCCAATGCCGCTGCCGCGGGGATGGTCAGAATCCAGACCCCTGCGATGGGCAGGATGAAACGGGCGCGTGCGCGACCTTTTCGTCCAGCGTACTGAGTACCCAAGACCGCTGATCCGAGGATGAATGTCAGCGACACCGGCACTCGCATGATGAGCGCCGCGGTGTACATGAGCACCGTGGCGGTGCCGTCCGCTGCCACAGATTTCAGAGGATCGAGTCCGGCCATGCGCACCGACAGGGTGCGCACCACCCGCCATCCGCTCAATCCGGTGCCGATCGCCAACGCCCCGGCGATGATGAGACGCACCGGCCAGGAGATCTCGACCACGGAGAGTTCGGTGTACGGGTTGGCCTCGACCGCAAGGAGACCGACCATGACCAGGGCCGCGATCTTCTGTGCGTCCTGGATGCCGTGGACCAGCGACAACGAAGCAGTGAGGACCGAGTCGACCATGCGGGCACCGCGGAAGAGCGGCTTCGGCGGGGAGGCGGCGAAGGTCTTCGACAGCAGAGCCGTCAGGCCCCAGGAGAGCAGGAAGCCGAGGATCGGTGAGAGCACAAGCGGCAGGATCACCGAGTCGAGGGCTTCGGCGGAGTTGACCGAGAATCCCAGCACGATTCCGGCACCCAGGAGTCCGCCGATAAGACAGTGCGTGGACGACACCGGCAACGCGAGATAGTAGGTGAACAGACTCCATACCGTCGCTGCGACAAAGGCGATGATCAGGGACGTGAGGATGACTTCGGGGTCGCCGTCGAAGTGGACGATCTGGTTGGCCACGACGGAGGCGATTCCCTCGCCCAGCAGTGCCCCGATGAAGTTGAAGACCACGGCCAGACCGAGCGCCCACCGCGCATTGATGGACCGTCCGACGACAGCGTTTCCGATGGTCAGCGCTGCATCATGGAAACCGTTCGAACCGGCGAAGATCACCGCGGTCACGATGACTCCCGCCAAGAGCAGATCCACGGACTACGACTCCTTGATCGCTATGGCGGCGACGACCTTGCCCAGCTCGGTGAAGCCGTATGCGGCGCGGACGAAGGCCTGTCCCAGCTGGGAGACGGCGGCCATGTAGGTCAGGCCGCGCTTCGAGTTCGGAACGGCATCGGACATTCGCCACTGCAGGGCCTCCACCTGGTAGGTGAGGCGGTTGATGGAGTCGACGTAGTCCCACTGATCCAGCTTTCCCGGCAGTCGGGTGACCATGCGGGAGGTGTGGTCTGTCTGGTTGGACAGGACGGCCAGGGTTTCGAGGACGCCTGAGGGCAGTTGATCGAATGCTTCCGAGGCGAGGACGAAACCAGCACCGTGGAGGAGGTGGCAGATGTCGCGCATGTGATGACCGAGCAGGTAGAGGTCGTTGCGATCAAAGGGAGTGATGTAGTTCTCGCGCAGCGCACGAAGCACGGCTCCCATGTCCTCGTCGGCCTGATCGCCGATCTCGCGGAGACGGTCTGCGACCTGCCGGCGTTCGCTGACTTCGATGCCGGAGAGCTCGGCAAGCACCAGGTTGCATTGCCTCATCTGCCCGACCAGATCGGACAGCCGTTCGTAGAAGACAGTGTCCTGCGGTACTCGCTTGAGCCGCATGCGTTCCTCCTGCCCGGGGCCCGGTCGAGCCGGACGAATGTGCATGTTGCTTCAATTGTATGTGCCGGACGCTGAACCGAGAGCGCCTCTCGGCGGTAGGCCGCTCGAAGCGGCTGAATTTGGAGCCCGGGGCTTCAGATCCAGCGTCCGGTGGCCACTAGGGCCACCCACAACGATACTCGCTCACGCTCATGAGTCCACCGCCGAGGCGGGTGAACGAGAGTTGACAATCTCACAGTCGCACACCGGGCCAGGTCCCCACCTGAACGTTGCGTCCTTGTGAGCACAGAGGAAGAATCCACGAGTCGGTCGGGCAGTCAGGCAGGCATTCAGCCAGCCAGCGGGTCGATCAGTCCAGTCCGCCGTGGCGGTGGGAGATGGCGGCATCCTTGAGGTCCTTCGCGAACTGCCGCAGCCGCGTGGCCGCCTCGACGTCGTCGGTGCCTTCGGCGCACATGCCGACAAACGCGGCAGCCCGAAGGAGGGCGATGACGACATCCCCACGGAAAGCGCCGGCAAGGATCTCATCGATGGCACGGGCCACCTCGTCGGGACCTGCGGGCAGCTCCACCCCGGCGAGGATGTCGTCGAGGCCGAGCCCGTCGGTCACCCTGCGCTGCCCAGCTGAGAACATGTCGGCGAGCTCACGCGGAGCGGTGAGTATCCACTCCCGCAGCGCATACAGGCGCCAGAGCGCTCCCGGCGCGGAGACAGCGGGAGCCGCAGACCACATCTCGGCGATCACCTCGAGACCGATGTCGTCGGCCAACTCCACGAATCGCTTCGTCGCGGCCTCGTCGCGCTGTCCGCGCGAGTCTCCGAGGAGGAGCGCCGCGGTGGCATGAGAGGTCTCTGATCTGGTCACCGGGTCACTCGTGTCGCTGATGGAATCGAGATCGGCCAGAGGTATCGGGCGGTGGAAGCGTGGCTGTGTCATCGTCAGAGCAGTCTAGTCCCCCACTCTGACCGGTGCTCCATCCTGAGCCGGCTTTCGCCTCCCGGTCAGGTTTCATTCGTCACGTTCACAGTGGCCACTACTAAACTGGTGACAAATTCGTGCCTGCGACCCGCAGGTCACGAGTGCAGACAACGAGGAGGAACTCCCGTGGCAAAATCATCAGTGGCGAAGAAGGGCCTGGACAAGGCAGCGAAGTTCGCTGTCAACGAGGACGGGTCCCTCAATCCCCGTGCCCAGTCGATGCTGTCGAGGCTTCTGTCGGTCCAGCGCCCCGTGGCCCTCGCCTATGTGCGCAGCCTGCGTCGCCGGAATCCGGATGCGACTCCGGAAGAGCTCATCAAGATCATCCGTCGCCATTACCTCGCGCTGACCACCTCGGGCGGAGCAGCCGTCGGTGCCACCGCCGCCGTCCCAGGACTGGGTACGACCGCAGCCTTGGGCGTGGCTACAGCAGAGACTGCCGGCTTCCTCGAAGGGACCGCGCTGTTTGCTCAGGCGATCTCCGAGATCCACGGACTTCCGGTTCAGGACTCCAAACGCGCGAATGCACTGGTGCTGGGACTGATGCTCGGCAAGGACGGGAAGAATCTCGTCCAGAAGTTCAGCAAACAGTCCGGTGGCGCGGAGTCGATGTTCGGCAATTGGGGTTCGACTGTGACCAAACAGCTTCCTGCTCCGGTCGTCGACCTGCTGGTGCGCAAGCTGCGTAAGACCTTCATCCGCAAGTTCGCCGCACGTGCCGGTGGCTCGCTGGTCGGTCGCCTGCTGCCCTTCGGCATCGGTGCGATCATCGGCGGTGTGGTCAACGCTCAGATGGCCCGCAAGGTTGCCGATGAGTCGAACGAGGCCTTCGGTGCCGCACCCACGATCTTCCCGCTGGAGACCGATCCCGAGTACGTCGCACCGAAGAAGGATCGCAAGCTGCTGGCAGGGCTGAAGAACGTCGCTGCGCTGCGCGGCAAGATCAAGAAGGACAAGGCCATCGAGTCCGATGTCATCGACGAGGCCGCCGAGGAATATCCCACCGCACCGGACGCGCTCCCCCGCACCTACACCGGCGACGAGCACCCCGAACTCGGAAAATGACCAGCGGGTGAAGCCTGCTGGTCCCCGCCGGGAACCGGTTTGAGTATTCGGGCTCCTTACCTCTAATATTATTGAGTCTCCAACAACACCTTTGTGGCGTTTGTCCACGCGGTCTCGTTGGGGCGGGGCCTCTAGCTCAGTTGGTAGAGCAACGGACTTTTAATCCGTGGGTCGTGGGTTCGATCCCCACGGGGCCCACCCGAATGCAAGACCCCGTGATCCCTGTGAAGACAAGGGATCACGGGGTCTTTGCCTCTCTCAGTCAGATGAGATCTTCTGCGAACCGACGACGCCGAGCAGCTGCAGCTGTTCTGCCGCGTTGGTGCCCTCCATCGGGAAGAACACAAGCAGAGAGATGTCGTCGTCGGGCGTCAGCAGGACTTCGCATCGAAGCTCGAGCAATCCGACCTCCGGGTGGACGAAGACCTTGGTGTCCGAGTGGTGGACTGCCACATCGTGACGCTCCCAGAGCTCCTTGAACTCGTCGCTGACAGCAATGAGATCCTGGACGAATTTCCTCACATGGGCTTCGCCCGATCTGCGGGCGTAGGTGGCCCGCAGATCGCTGACGTGTGCGGCAGAGATGCGGTCCCAATGTTCCGGAGGCATCGCCCGACTGTCGGGGTCGGCGAACCACTCCCAGATGAGATTCCTGCCGCGTCCAGGCTCTCCTGCCAGGCCGTCGAGAAGTATGCGACCCAGAGAGTTCTCCCAGACGATTTCGCCGAGGTCGGTGACGATCACCGCGGGAAGATCCACGAGCCGGTTGGCAACAGCGATGAGACCGGGACGCACGTGACCGTCTGAGCTGCGCGGCGGCACCGGGTGGCCGGCGAGGTGCAGCATGTGGTCGCGCTGATCGCGGTCGCACTGCAGCGCACGAGCCACCGCCGAAACCACTCCGATCGACGGGGTCGATCCCCGCCCTTGTTCGAGGCGAGCGTAGTAGTCGACCGATACTCCAGCGAGCATGGCAACCTCTTCGCGCCGCAGTCCAGGAGTGCGGCGACGATGCGTGTGGCCGGTCCCCACATCTTCTGGCCGCAGCTGCTCCCGTCGACGGCGGATGAAGTCAGCGAACCCAGAACGATCAGTCATCTCCTGATTGTCCATCCGATCGGCCGATGTAACCAGGGACAGTCTGTCCCTGGATCGACAGGGCCTCGTGCCATCGACACCGTCCTGCC
Organism: Brevibacterium sp. BDJS002; assembly: GCF_028201555.1. Classification (NCBI taxonomy): domain Bacteria; kingdom Bacillati; phylum Actinomycetota; class Actinomycetes; order Micrococcales; family Brevibacteriaceae; genus Brevibacterium; species Brevibacterium sp. BDJS002. The sequence continues at coordinate 3,608,707 of NZ_CP116392.1, forward strand.
AGGCTCGAGGTCATGAGCACATACACAGAGAATCCAACCGTCAACACTCGCCGACTCGGAACGCAGGGACCTCGCGTCACATCTCCCGGACTGGGTGCCATGAGCATGTCCGGAGCCTATGGACCGACACGGTACGAGGAGAGCATCGCCGCCATCCACGCGTATGTGGATGGCGGAGGAACACTCATCGACACCGGAGACTTCTACGGTGCCGGTCACAATGAAATGCTCGTCGGTACCGCACTTCGTGAGCGCAGCCGTGAGGACGTCGTGATCTCACTGAAATTCGGCGCCGTCCTTGCCCCCGACGGTTCGTTCATCGGATTCGACACTCGACCGGACGCGATCCGAAACTCACTGGCCTATTCGCTGAAACGCCTGGGCACGGACCACGTCGACATCTACCGACCGGCCCGGCTCGATCCGAATGTACCCATCGAGGAGACCGTAGGTGCCATCAGTGAACTCGTCGATGCCGGATACGTCCGCCACATCGGGCTCAGCGAGGTCGGGTCTGAGACTATTCGTCGAGCGGCGGCGACAGCACCCATCAGCGACCTGCAGATCGAATACTCGCTGCTGAGCCGCGGCATCGAAGAGAATGGGATTCTGGCTGCATGCCGTGAACTCGGCATCGGAGTCACGGCATACGGAGCTTTGGCCAAGGGTCTGTTTGCAGGTTCCGTGGGAGGGTCTCGCGCAATGTTCCCGCGTTTCCAAGGGAACAACCTGGTCCACAATCAGCGGATCGTCTCAGCCCTCGCGGAACTCGCTGCAGCGCGGGACGTGACGCTTCCTCAGCTGGCGATCGCATGGGTGGCCGCTCAAGGTGAGGACATCGTGCCCGTCGTCGGGTCGAGAACCACTGATCAGGTGGCCGCCACCGTTTCCAGCAACGGCGTGCATCTGAACGCCGATGACCTGGCGGTCATCGACTCAACTCTGGCCGACAGCGAGATCCGGGGCGATCGCTATCCGCCCGAACAGATGATGCTCTTGGACAGCGAACGCTGAGGACACGGCCGGTCAGCCGCACAACGCCAAATGTTCACTTAGCGTTCAAGTCGGCCGCCGAAGGCCTGCTCAAGGGGGATGCTTCCGTCCTGCCAAGGGGTGAGCGCCCAGGCAACCACATATGCGCCGACGCCCAAGACTGGGAGCAGGAACGAGATGAGGATCAAAAGGCGCATCAGCCACACGTTCATTCCGGTGGATTCGGCAAGACCGCCTGCAATACCGCCGAGAACACGGTCGGGTCCGCGACGGAAACCAACTTTGCGAATGGAATCAAATAGTTTTCTCATGCCTTCAACAGTACGCAGAATCTGCTGTCGGCACAGGGGTGCTGACCGTTGGACTGGGATGAGGGAAACCAGAAGGACGCTCATCGGCGGCGCTGGCAGGGAAGGGCCACCTCGGCGACTATCGGCCTGCAATTCTCGCTATATGAGATCGCGATCACAGGTTTTGGGCGCGCCTACTCCGGGGCCACCGGCAAGGGCGGTTACGATTAACGGGTTGTGCAACCAATAGTCCGCATCTGCCATCTCAGCGACGCGGCATGGAGGAGTCCGTTGTGAAGTGGTTGAAAAAGGCCGTCCTCACGCTCGTCGTCATTTTTGTGGCGTTCTATCTGTTCAGTCGGCCAGAAGATTCGGCTGATGCAGTGCGGAACGCTTTCGAAGCAGTGGGCACCGGCGTCGGCTCATTGGTCACTTTCTTCACTTCCCTGTCCGCGTAGCCGCGCAGGAAGCAGCCTGACGTGTTCGGGGCACTGACCGACCCGAGAGTCGAAGATCATCTGATCGCTGAAGAGGGCGAGATCGTCGTCGACGAAGTTCGCCGCCATTTCCTTGCCTTCGTCTCACCCACACTCATCATTCTGCTGGGCCTGGCCGTCGCAGCACTGAGCTTCACAGTCCCGATCGACTTCGCTTCGATCCCGTTGGGAATCGGTGCCGCCATTGTGCTCTTCGGCGTCTACCGTGCACTGTTCGTGCACATGGACCGATTCGTCATCACGAACATGCGAGTGTTCCGCATCCACGGGATCTTCACTCAGCACAAGGCCACGATGCCGATGGCGCGTATCCTCGATATCTCGGTCCATAAGCCCCTGATGGGCCGGATCTTCAGATACGGTCACTTCGTCTTCGAATCTGCTGCACAGGACCAGGGCCTGCGCGACATCCGCTATGTCGGCCGGCCGGATGAACGAGACCTCACCATCCAAACGGTGATTCAGCGCTCCGGACTGCGCTCTGCCATCACATCACTCAATACCAGGGACGAAGACGAAGACGAGGAACTCCTTGATGGTGACGACCTCGTCACGGGCTCCTCGTCCGATATCGACGCCGACCTGGCTATCGATACCGAGGCCGACACGGACTTCGAATCCGAGGAGGAGCTCAGGGCCGAACACCAGCCACGCTTCAGCTCCGGCACGCAGACCGGTCAGTACCCGGCAGTGCGCACCGGAGTCGGCCCGAATGTGGACACCGAAGAGTGGAACACGATGGAGTTCAACACCGGCCACGGCTTCAGCAACTCCGAGGAGTTCAGGATCGGCAGCGCCTCACCGGCTTTGAACGATCCGGTCTCGATGGCCGCCAGCGCGTGGGAGATGCGGTGGCCCGAACGCGACCGGATGCAGACTGCCACCGAACTGATGCGAGCCTATCGCTTCCTCATCGACAGCCTCGATGAGAAGCTGCGCCCACTGGGGCTCACCTACGCACGCTATGAAGCACTGCTTCTCCTGTTCTTCGATCAGAGAGGCGCTCTCCCCCTCGTCGAACTCACCGACCAACTGCAGGTCGACACCAGCTCATCCTTCTCCACAGTGCGGTGGCTGGAGGACAACGATCTGCTCGAAAGGGCGCTGGAGCCCGGCGACGATGGGGAGGTCTTCGCTGAGATCACGCCCAAGGGTCGTGCACTGACCGACAGGGCCAGTCAGATCGTCGCCGATGCCCGATTCGGCTTGGACACGATGTCAGATGCCGAATGCCGTCAGCTCACAAACATGCTGGCCAGGCACCGTCGCATCCGGGGTTGAGGACGGACGCTCGGAGTGCCGCATCGGACGGTGCTCGCAATGCAATCGGCCAGCCGCAGCGAGTGTCAGACTGTCTCCGGTTGCCGACGGGCGAAGTCCGGAGCGTGCTCGGGAGTGATACCCATGCCGAGGATGCGCGCGGGAATCACGGTCAGTGCCGGGAACGTTGTCAGCAGCCAGAGGACCGGCACCGGGGGACGGATGACTCCGCCGTTGTGGACGACCGGCTCGATCATCCGATGGATGCCGCCCTGCAGCAGCTCGACCGCCTTCGTCGTCAGCAGTCGTCTGCGCTGCACACGCCTGAGCTCACTGGTGGGCACGCGTCCCGACCGCAGCGCCTCCGCCAAGAGGCGGGCGGTGGCCACACCGTCTTGAACGGCCAGGTTGACGCCGACTCCGCCCAACGGGCTCATCGCATGGGCCGCATCGCCGATGCACAGCAGTCCATCGATGAACCAGCGTCTGGCTTCGTTGCGCCTGACATCGAGGAGCTTCACATCCTCAAGCCGAAGCGTTGCGACATCGCCTGCCAGCACGGGGAAGGTCTCTGCGACCGCGCGGCGTAGAGACTCGATCCCCTGCTCACGGAAGCGAGCGTCCTCTCCCTTCGGGATGAGATGGGCCATCTGGACGTGGCCGTCGCGCGGAATCGCGACGAACACATTGCCGCCCTTGGCGCGAGGTGCAATGGATTCGGCCAGCTGTGCCCGGGTGTCGATTCGGAACCACCATACGTCGATCGTCGACCGCAGCTCCCGCATCGACAGCTGTGCCTCGCCCCGAGCCTTCGACCAGCGACCGTCAGCAGCGACGACGAGTGGCGCCCGCAGCTCGGTCTCACCGTCGGGAGTCTGTACATGAACGCCGACGACTCGGTCGTCGTCCCAGATCAGCGAGGTCATTTCGACACCCATGCGCAGATCGAACCCGGGTTCGTCCTCCCCTGCTTCGGCCAGCAGATTGAGGAAGTCCCACTGAGGTGCGATGGTCATGAACGGATGCGCAGTGTTGAGCCTGGACAGGTCGCCGAGGATGTAGTCCCGACCGTCGTCACCGGCGAGACTGATGTTGGTCACCTTACGGTGAGTGATGCGAGCGAATTCGTTGTAGAGTCCCAGCTCGTCCAGAAGCCGCAGGGTTGAGGGGTGGATGGTGTCGCCGCGGAAATCGCGGAAGAAGTCGGTGTGCTTCTCCAGCACCACAACCTTGACGCCACCGCGGGCCAGGAGCAGTCCGGCGACGATTCCGGCGGGCCCTCCTCCGGAGATGATGCAGTCGAAGTCGGCATCGAGTCGGTCGTGCGCAGCGTCTGTCATGACACGCTCCTCAGCATTGTGGTCCTCAGCATTGCGGGCACGGAATCGATGCTAGACCATGAGGAGACCGATTGACATGGGGCGGCGACTCACACCCTCCTGCGTCCCACCCCGGAGACCTTCTCAGTGACATCGAAGCGCTCACGGTAGCGACCGGTGAGCAGACGCCACTGCGAATGCAGCGCGGTCGAGGAGTTGAACACGAGCAGGGTCAGCGGGTACAGCACCCACTGCAGCCACATGGTCACCCGACGCATCTGTGGAACGTGGACTGGCCGGGGCGGCAGCAGCGAGTTGAAGACGATGACTGAGGCGATGAGACCGACCATGCCGATCTGCTGGACCAGGCCGACCGTCATCGGCATCCGCTCGATGAGGTCCGTGACCTCGCCTGTCTGCGTTGCCACAGCAAAGGGAATCCATCCGCCGACAGCGATGATCACAGAGATCGAGGCCAGGCTGACGTGACCTTCGATGAGTGAGAGGAAGCGGAGGAAACCGGGCCAGAAGGGTGTTCGAGCAGTCCCGGAGAAGACCCTCACTCCCACATAGGGCACATCGCTGGCACCGTATGACCAGCGGCTGAGCTGCTTGAACTGAGCCACCATCGTGTCCGTGAAACCACCGGCCAGGACAGCATCCTGATAGATCGGAACGTGGATGGGTACGACACGGTAGTCACCGTCGAAGTGGAACCAGCTCCTCCAGTACTGGTGACCGTCTTCGACGATCGTCCTCGTCGACCAGAACCCCATGTCGATCAGTGCGGTCAGGGGCTGAGAGTGGGAGGCGAAGTTGCGCAGCGAGAGGGGGCGGACCGTGGTCGTGAGATTCCAGAAGCAGTTCGCGCTCGCGACGACCCGAGACGGCGCGGGCGCTCCCAGATGTTCGTGAGGTAGAGGCTGATGGGTTGGAACGAAAGGTGGGCGCGATCGGGCGCCAGCACATACTCGTAGGCGACATAGTCGAAATACGCCTCGTGAGGCGTGTTGTCGCAGTCGAGGCTGGTCACGAGAACCGACTCGGGAAAGATCCCGTTCGCCTCCACCCATTGGGCCAGCCGCTGACCGGCGTAGGTGATGTTCGCGCCCTTTCCCGCAATCTCTCCCGGGATTCCGGCTGGATGCTCGACGAGGACGAAGGCCGCAAATCCGTCGCCGTACTCGGCCGCCAGGCGACGTGCCGTCTCAGCCATCTGTGGTCCGCCGCGTTCCTCATAGGCGAAGAAGACGACGATCTTCGACGGCGAGGTCGTGGTGTGCAGGAGGGAGCGGATTCCGTCGGCGACCACATCGTAGGGCTCGTTGTAGGCAGCGACGACGACGGCATGGAGCAGGGACGAGGGGCGCAGCACTGCACCGGGGCTCTCGCGCACTCGGGCAATCGTCGCGGCATGCTCCTTCGCCTGGAAACCGGACCAGGGATAGGGGCGAGCGGGCAGTCCGTCCAGCGCCCGTTCGACATCGAGCAGCCTGGCACCCCAGTCCACCCGGGAGCTGCGGCGATAGCGCACAAATCCTCGTGAGACGTCGACGGCTCCTCGCATCGCTCGAATCAGGGTGAGACCGACGACGATGAAGACGTAGATCGCCCCGGAAGTCGCGTCGATGAACGGCAGGACGAACACCAACCCGATGGCGGAGAAACTCACGATCGCCGGCAGTGCTTCGAAGCACCTGTATGCCCTCGTGCGCGGCCCCGTGGGAAGTTCGAGCTCATCGGCAGGACGTTGGACTGCGGAAGTCAGTTCACGAATCGTTCTCACACTGATGATCCTGTGTGAGGATCCTGACCGCTTGTTGGTCCGCAGATGCAGGCCAGGTGAATACTGGACATGCATTTGCCGTCGCCGGCGCGACTAACTCAGACCCACAGCACTCCCGGCTGCGGCCGCAATCGCCTCTGCCCCACCAGATTCGCCAAGGTCAGCGCCCCGCTGAGCGGATCGCCGGCGGGTTCGACAACGGCCGCCCCTGGCCTCAGGCGCAGAGCCTCAGCACGAAACGCCTCGACGAGAGACTCACCTGCCCGGCGCAGACCACCGCTGAGCGTGACTCGGGATGCGGCGTCGACTCCTTGGCCTCCGGCTGCGATCGCACTGCGCGCGGCCTCGCGTCCAGCCTCGGCCAACAGTGCGCTGGCCACGGGATCACCCGCACCGGCGCGGCCAGCCACGTCGACGGCGAACTCGGCGAGGAGTCCTGCTCGATCGCTGCGCGTGTAGAACTGTGCAGGCCACGTGCCCGGTTCGCCGAATCTCTGTCGTGCCGCCTCAAGCAGACCGGCGCCTCGATCATCGACTCCGTCGTGGCACTTCAGCGCTGCCTCGAGTGCCTGTCTGCCCACCCAGGCACCGCCCCCGCGGTCACCGAAGAGATGCCCCCAACCGTCGACTCTCCTCCACTTCGGCAACAGCATTCCCTGCGGGTCGGGCCCGGGATGGGCGATGGCGATTGCTCCCGTGCCCAGGACCGTCACCGCTCCCCCACAACCCGGTAGGGCGCCGAGGTGGGCCGTCAACGCATCGATCGCCACCGCCGCTTCTGCTTTCGCCTCCACCACCAGTGATCGCGCAAGCTCCCCGACGTCGGCGCTCAGTGAGGCGATGCCGGTGGCACCGATGCCGACTCCGCGGATCGACTCGACATGGTCCGGCCATGCTTCCTTGGCCGCGACGACGAGCCGCCGGATCTGCTGTGGGGCGTTGCTGCCCTCGGCTCCGATGGAGACCCCGGGGCCGGTAAGGACCCCCAGCGGCTCGGCCGCGACACCGTCGGCCGTGGCGCCGTCAGCAGTCGTGCTCGCAGCATTCGCGTCGAAGGGTGCGATCGCGACGCGACTGCCGGTGCCACCGATGTCGATGCCGAGGACGAAACCGCTCATGAGGTCTCGCGTCCCGATTCAGCAGACACTGCCGCAATCGCAGCCTTGACTGAGCCGTCGGAGTCCGCGAGATGCTTCGCCGCGGCCTGGGGCGTCACCGAGGTGAAGGAGACGACCAACGCCGTTTTGAGTTCGCCGTCGCAGTCCTCCAGCAGCTCACGGGCAGCAGCATCAGACAGGTCGGCTGCTTCGCAGAGGATCCGCACGGTCCGTTCCCGCAGTTTGTCATTCGTGGCGACCACGGAGACCATGAGGTTTCGCCAGGTGCGACCCAGCGCGATCATCAGCGCCGTCGAGAACCCATTGAGCGTCAGCTTCTGCGCCGTTCCGGCCTTGAGCCGGGTCGAACCCGTCACCACTTCGGGTCCGGTGTCGAGCAGAATATGGTCAGCAGCCGCCTCGGCGACGGGGGCAGCGGGGTTGTTCGAGATGAGCACGGTGTGCGCGCCCACCTCACCGGCGGCTTCCAATGCCCCGCGAACATAGGGTGTCGAACCGCTCGCGGCGATTCCGATCGCCACGTCGTCGGGACCGAGCTTTCCCGCAGCTCTGCGACCGTCGCCGGTGGAGTCCTCGGCGTTCTCCACCGCGTTGACCAGCGCCGCCTGGCCACCGGCGATGTGCCCGACCACGCGCCCAGGTTCGAGGTTGAATGTCGGCAGAAGTTCGCTGGCGTCGAGTACTCCCAACCGGCCCGAGGTGCCGGCACCGAAGTAGTGGACGGTACCGCCTCGGCGCATTCGCTCGGCCGCGATGTCGACGAGTTCTGCCAGCTGCGGCAGGGCCGCCCGCACCGCGGCCAGGACGGCGTGGTCCTCATCATTCATCACCTGCAGGACACCCAGGGTGTCGAGGTCGTCGAGTCCCGCGCTGCGGGGGTTGCGCTGTTCGGTCGGCGACAGCGGGCCCGGGGACGGTGGCTGCTGGGACTGGGTCATCAGCGGTTGCTGCCTTCCACCTCGGCGACGGTGCTGCGGGTCTGAGCCTTGGGGTGGCGCAGGGACAGGAGCCCGCCGATCACGACCATGACGATGACGCCGAGGAGCGGGTACCACTGCCAGGCGACCCACACCTCGCCGGTGATGTACTTCTCCATGACGAAGAAGAAGGCGTTGACCGCGACTGCCAGGGCGAAGGTGATGTTCGCGTCCACAGCGGTGGCGCGCTTGTTGACCATGCCGAACACGAACGCCCCGAGCAGCCCGCCGTAGGTGATGCCCGCGACGCCCAAGGCCAGGATGACGATGTTGCCCTCATCGGATTGGAAGACGGTGGCGGGGAGGATGAAGGCGATGCCCCAGCCGATCGTCGCCCAGCGCCCGACCTTGAAGCCCTCGGCGTCGGTCATCGGCGTCTTCTTCAACCGTGCATAGACGTCGTTGACCGTCGAGGAGGACAGTGCGGACAGAGACGAGGACAGGGTCGACATGGCCGCAGCGAGGATGCCGGCCAGCAGCAGACCCGAGACGCCGGGTGGCAGACCCTCGATGATGAAGAGCGGGAAGATCTCGTCGTCACGGCTCAGACCCAGATCGGCCGGCAGCGCGTGATCGTAGTAGGCCCACAGCGCCAGGCCGACCGCGAGGAAGATCGCGAACTGGACGAAGACGACGACGCCGGAGACGATGAGCGCCTTCTGCGCCTCGATCTTCGAGCGGCAGGACAGGAGACGCTGGACGATGAGCTGGTCGGAGCCGTGGGAGGCCATGGCGAAGACCGCGCCGCCGAGCAGCGAGGGGATGAACGAGTCGGGAGCCGAGATCGGATTGCCTTCGAAGATGAACATGTTCAGCTTGTCGGCCGACGCCGCCTCGCTCAACCAGCCACCGCCGAGGGCAGCGGTGATGACGATGATCGCCAGCAGACCGCCCACGACGTAGAGGCACATCTGAGCCACATCGACCCAGACCACGGCCTTGATGCCCCCGATGAAGGTGTAGGCGATCGTGACGAGTGAGAGGACGACGATGATGACGAAGTAGTTCGTGTGGATGCCCAGGCCGTCGAGGATGACTTTGACCGGGATGGCGGCGGCCAGCACGCGGATGCCGTCTGCCAGCAGGCGCGTGAACAGGAAGGTCACACCCGCGGTTGTCTGGGTCGAGGTGCCGAAGCGTTTGCCCAGGTAGGCGTACGCGGTGAGCATCTCACCGTCGTAGTAGCGCGGGAGCATGAAGAAGGCGACGACGACTCGGCCGAGGATGTAGCCCAGGCCCAGCTGCAGGTAGTTGATGTCGCCGAGGTAGCTCATGACCGGAATGCCGATCACGGTCAGGGCGCTGGTCTCCGTGGCGACCACGGACAGACACACCGCCCACCACGGGATGTTCCGACCACCCAGGAAGTAGCCTTGGAGGTCCTTCTGCTTTCCACTGAGCTTCAGGCCCAACCACGCCGTGGCGACGAGGTAGGCGATGATCACCAGAAGGTCGATGATCTGCATGGTGTTTCTCCTTCGTACAAGGGGTGTGCGTTTCTTCGCGAGGCCTGCATCGGTGCAGGGCCTCATCAGTTCAGTGGTCTCATCGGTCCGCCGGTCTCATCGGTCCAGGATTCTCAGGCGTGTGGGTCTGGCTTCCAGAGGCTCGGGCAGGTTCAGCGGGCCGCGTCCCGGACTCAGCCGTCCGGCGATGCTCGAATGCGCGGCACCGGTGAGGTTCGGCTCGGTGCCTGCGAGTCCGTTCCAGCTCAGCCATCCGAGCAGCGCCATAAGGAGGGCTTCTTTGGCACCTTCGGGCAGCCGAAGGCCTGATCCGTGCTGGTCAGGGTGATGCCGGGGCCGAGTTCCGAGGCCATTCGTCCCAGCAGCGTCGGGTTCCGGGTGCCCCCGCCGGAGGCGATGACCGTGGTGACGCCGTGTGCGTGGCAGGCATCGGCGACCGTGCGCGCGGTCAGCGCCGTGACCGTCGCGATGGCATCATGCTCGCCGAGGTGGGTCCTGGGTCCGAGGAATCCGTCGAGGTAGTCCGCGTGGAAGAGTTCCTTGCCGGTCGACTTCGGTGCCGGAAGTTGGTAATACGGGTCCGCCAGCAGCTCGGTAAGCAGCTCCTCATCGACCCGGCCCCGTGCGGCCAGCTCCCCATCACGGTCGAAGCCCGCCTCCCCCTTGGTGATCCTGCGCGCCAGGATGTCGATGAGGGCGTTGGCCGGACCGGTGTCGAAGGCCAGCGGATCGCGCTCGGGCGCGAGGACCGTGATGTTGGCGATGCCGCCGAGGTTGAGGACCGCAGTCGGAGCCTCGACGTCACCGACAAGAAGGCTGTCAAGGATTCCGACGAGAGGGGCGCCCTGCCCACCGGCGGCAACGTCGCGGGCACGGACGTCGGAGAGTACGGGAGCTCCGGTCGCCTCGGCGATCCATGCCGGTTGCCCGATCTGCAGTGTGGAGGTGACGGCGCCGTCGGTGATGTCGTGGCGCACGGTCTGCCCGTGGGAGACCACGAGCTCGGCCTCGACTCCGGTTTCGGTGCAGAGGTCGCGCACCGTCTGGGCGCAGAAGCGGCCCAAACGGCATCGACGCCAGAGACCAAGGACAGGGGGACGTCGGCAGGCTCGAGCAGACGCAGAATGTCGAGGCGCAGCTGCTGGTCGAATTCGACCTCTCGGCTGGCAATGATGCGGACACCAAGTTCGGAGAGACCAGCCGCCTGGCGGACACTCAGCTCGTCACCGTCATCGTGGATGAAATCAGCGAGGACGACGTCGAGGGCATCGGCGGACGTTCCTGTCATCAGGCCGGCGATGATCATGGGCGGCCTCCTCCGTGGGTGTCGGGCAGGGTGAGTTCGCTGCGGATCTTGTAGCGATCTCCGCGATAGACCGAGCGAACGAATTCGAAGGGCACGCCGTCGGCTCCTCGGGAGGTGCGTTCGAAGAGCAGTGCCGTTGACTGTTCGGGAACTCCGAGGATCTTCGCCTCGCCCGCGTCGAGGAGGGTCGGTTCGATCGTCTGCACACTGTGGTTGAGAGAGATGGAGAAGCGCGAGGCCAGCAGTTCGTAGAACGAACTGTTCTCCAGGTCCGCAGGCTTCAGACCGGGGACGAGGGCGGCGGGGATGTGCAGTTCCTCAAGTGCGAGTGGTTCGTCATCGGCCAGGCGCAGACGCAGAATTGCGATGACCTCGGCATCATCGTCGATGTGGAGCCTGCGCCCGATGTGGGCGCCGGCCTTGGTCACGTCGAAGGAGACCACGCGCGACCCCGGGCGCATACCGCGGGCGACCATGTCTTCTGTGAAGGAGCTCGCTGCCAGTGGCTGGTCGAGTTTCGGGCCGAGGGCGAAGACGCCTGCGCCATGGCGACGGCGGACGACGCCCTTGGAGACCAGTTCGTCGATGGCGCGGCGCAGGGTCATCCGCGAGATGCCCAGTGCTTCGGCGAGCTGGCGTTCGGGCGGGAACTGCTCGCCGGCGGCCATCGTCTCAAGGCGGTCGAGGAGCTGATCCCGAATCGAGTGGAATTTGGTCACGTGACTATTGAGGCATAGGACACACCTGGAAATCAAGACCACTGGTCTGACTTTCACGATTTGAGGACAGATGAGAGGGCATCAGCCGTGTCCGCGGGTACGACTAAGCTGAGGGTCAGCACTCGAGTCTTTTCCCGCCGCAGGAGGCACCGTGTATCAAGCAGCCGATGACCGCTACGAATCGATGAGCTATCGCCCGGTCGGTCGCTCCGGACTCGTCCTCCCCGCTCTGTCGTTGGGGCTGTGGCACAACTTCGGCGATGATGTTGCCTTCCAGAATCAGCGTGACATCGTGCGCCGGGCCTTCGACTTAGGCATCACCCACTTCGACCTCGCGAACAACTACGGTCCACCTCCCGGCTCGGCCGAGACCAACTTCGGGCGACTGCTGCGCGAAGATCTCCATCCCTACCGCGACGAGCTCATCATCTCGACCAAGGCCGGGTGGGCGATGCATCCCGGCCCTTACGGCGGACCGGGCGGCAGCCGCAAATACCTGTTGGCCAGTCTCGACGCCTCGCTGAAGCGGCTCGGCCTCGACTATGTCGACATCTTCTACTCTCACCGCCCCGATGCCTCGACTCCCCTCGAGGAGACCATCGGCGCCCTCGACACCGCGGTGCGTTCGGGCCGTGCCCTCTACGCCGGCATCTCCTCATATTCGGCCGCCGGCACAGCCCGCGCCTCGGCGCTGGCGAAGGAGCTGGGCACTCCGCTGCTCATCCACCAACCCTCGTATTCGATGTTCAACCGGTGGATCGAATCCGATGGCCTCCTCGATACGACCGATTCCGAGGGGCTGGGGGTCATCGCGTTCTCCCCACTCGCACAGGGTCTGCTCACCGACAAATACCTCGGCGGAGTTCCCGAAGAGTCACGGGCAGGAAAGTCCACTCCTTCGTTCAAGGATGGCTTCCTCTCCGAGGACAACCTCGAGCGCATTCGCGGGCTGAATGATCTCGCCGAAGCTCGCGGTCAGTCACTGGCACAGATGGCGCTGAGCTGGGCGCTGCGCGATGATCGTGTGTCCTCTCTTGTCATCGGTTCCAGCCGGGTCGCCCAGCTCGAACACAATGTCGCGGCGCTGAATTCGGAACCATTCAGCGCCGAGGAACTGGCCGCCATCGATACGTTCGCCGTCGATTCCGGCGTCGACATCTGGGGAGATGCCCGCCGCAGCACTCAGGAGTGAAACTCGACGAGAGCCGAGCACGGGGCGAGAAACGCCTGCAGTCGCGTCACTCGTGCGCGGCTTCGAGCATAACTCCGGTGTGTGGGCTCCAGCGCGGTCGGAACGCATAGACACAGGCGAGCCGCACGAGCGCTGAGCGCTCGTAGGTGCGGACCCGGGCTGGATCCAGTCCGCTCGCCGAGGTGATCCGAGAGATCTCCCCGATCACCACCTCGGCGTCGTCCTGGGTCCAGATCCCCTGGTGACTGCGCCACTGCGCGTGCGCGCGCAGGTTGCCCAGGTCGAGTTCGCGTTCGCCGAGGCAGGCCGTGTCGACGTCGAGCAGTCCGGGTCCGGCCACCGGATCCCACATGACCTGCTTGTCATGGAGGTCGCGGTGGATCGGACCCCAGTTCCGCTCCCCCGCCGAGGAATTGTTCCCGTCTGCCAAGGACGCGCCGTCGCTGAGGAGGTCGGCGCTGACCTGCGTGATCAGAGCATCAACCTCGGCGAGCTTCTCTCCGAGGTGGACGCGGGCACGATCGCGCCACTCGTTGAGCACCTGCACTTCCGAGCTCGCCGAATGGACCGGCATCGACGGCATCGCCGCAGCAATCGTGTTCGTCGCGGCACTCGTGTCCGCTCCAGCAGTCATGTCCGTCTCAGTGGTCGTGTCGGTCGTGGATGCGGCGAGCGCCCAAGCGTCGAGAGCTTCCGCCCAGGCACGCGACCAATCAGCACCCAAGCGCTGTGGATCATGGAGTTCGACGCCCGGCAGTGCACTGAGGACGACGGTCGAATCATCCGCGGTGAGCACGGTCGGCAATGCGAAGCCGTTCCGGAACGCTTCGGCCCGGTCCTGTCCGGCGACGATTCCATCCGCTTTGGACGAGCGCACGCATTTGGCGAAGCGTCCATCGGCCAGGCGGATCACGGCTCTCTTCCCCGGCCGATGCGAGACCACGCGGTTCCCAGCGGTGCCGAGCAGTCGCTCGAGTCCCGGCAGCTTCGAGTCTCTGCCTTCCTCGAGCATGTCCACTCGACCGTTGCTGAGGAACCCTGACCTGATCGCAGACCCGTGCTGAGCTTCGAGCGCGATCCGACCTCGGCTGGCGGGCCAGGCACGGCACACAGTCCACTTCTGGCCTTCGATCGTGACGAATTCGGGGATGTCAGACACCGTTTGTGCCGCAGGTCCTGGCGTCATTTCGACACCCGGCTCGCGTTCGCGGACAGAGCCTGCTGAGCTGCATTGATGGTCTGCATTGTGGCCTGCTGCCAATCCGGTCGGCATGTGCGCCACGGTTCGACGGCCGTGACGAGCATGGCCCAGGCGGCCCATGCCTCCACATCGACATCGACTCCGCCTGCTGCTCGGTAGCCGTCGAGGAACCCGGCCTCGAGTGACGTGCCTTCCTCGTCGGTGCGTCGCCGACAGGCGGCCACCCAGCGGCCGAGGTCCATCCCGACAGGGCCGACACCGGCCCGGTCGAGATCGATGATGCGGCATTCCGAATGACCGACAAGCACCTGGTCGGGGCTGAGGTCCCCATGAATCGCACGGGCGCCGCCATCGGCTGCAGCACCGGTGAGGGGTTCGTTCCCGATCCGCTGTCGAAGCTCCCGGACGATGTCCTGGACGGACCTGCCCACTTCGGGCAGCAGCTGCGCCAGCAGCGTCGCGGTTTCCTCGGCTTGATCAAACGGCGATGGAGAGGAACCGGAGACCACCTCGGCGGGGGTGTGGCGGTGAAGTTCTGCGATGATGACTCCCACTTCCTCGGCCACAGCGAGGTCGGGAGACGTCTCCAGGTCACCCGTCCCCCACCAGGGAGAGCCCACAGCCGTTCCTTTGCTGCCGATGGGTTCGACAGGGAGGGTCGGCAGACCCCAATCGGTCCACTGTTTGGCGGTCTCGACCAGGTGCTGCTGGGAGCGGGTGCCGATGCGAATGAACTCGGGAGCCCCCGCGTGCTCTGGCGAATGTTTGAGCAGAACTCTCCGTCCGGGGTTGTAGCCGATGACATCGATCTCACCGTTCAACCGCGCAATCGCGCGAGCAGTCTCCTTCCCCAGCTTCGAATCCGCCGCCACCGATCCACTCAGCAGCACACTGCCGGTGGCACCGGCGGATCGTGGTTCGCTGCATTCGTGCACAGTGATCGTCTCATCGTGCCGGGCAGCCCGCCTGCGAATATTGACGAGCTTGTCAGCGCTGGTCACAACCGCAGTCCACCCCCAGTCCTCAAGCCCGCCGAGGCGGCTCCCGGCTTCCCGCGACCAGGACACGATGGCATTGCGACCGGGTTTGACGCGGATGCGGTTGGGCACGACGGGAAAGCCTAAGCGCTGCGAGAGTGCCTCGGCTGATCTGAGCTCGGTCACGTACGGCAGGTTCGCGAACTCCGCCGTTGCCTCATCGAGTTCTGCCGTTGCCTCATCATCGATTCCATGAAGGTCCGTCATGGTCACGCCCTTACCTCCTGAGGAATATTTCCCATCTGGGAATCTTCGGCCTGTGTGCGCATCCACTCGGCGACGCGTGTGCCGGGATTGCCCGCCAGCTCGCTCGGCGATCCGTCTTCGACGATCTGTCCGTCTTCGAGCCACAGCACCCGGTCGAGGCCGCGGATCATGGCCAGATCGTGAGTGATGACGATGCTGGTGCGCCCTTCGGTCAGCATGGAGACCGAGTCTGTGACCTGTCCCCGGGTCGCCGGGTCGAGGCCCGAGGTCGCTTCGTCGAAGACGACGACGGGGGCGTCGCGCACCAATGCCCTGGCGATGGCCAGGCGCTGGCGCTGCCCACCGGAGAGGGTGTCGCCGCGGTTGCCCAACACGGTGTCGTAACCGTCGGGCAGTCCTTGGATGAAATCATCGGCTGAGGCGGCACGGGCCGCGGCCTCCACCTCGGCGTCGGTGGCATCCAAGCGACCGTAGCGGATGTTCTCCCGCACGGTCGCGGCGAACAGCACCGATTCCTGCAGAAGCACGGACATGCTCGACCGCAGGGAGGCTCTGGTGACGTTGTGGGTGTCGTAGCCGTCGATGAAGATCGATCCCGATTCCGGCTGCGAGAGCCTCAGCAGGTAGCTCATCAGTGTGGATTTCCCGGCCCCTGAGGCGCCGAGGATTCCGACCTTCTGACCCGCGGGAATGAGCAGATTGAGATCATCGAACAACGGGTTTCCATGACCATCGGTCGAGGTGATGCGGTCGAAGACGACATCACCGGCAACGGGTCCCATGGTGAGCGCACCGGGGGCGTCGGCAATCTCGATCGGTTCGTCGAGGAGGTCCGCGATCCGCTCCCCCGATGCGGTGGCGCGGGCGATCCGGCCGGTGTATTTGGCCATATCGCGCAGCGGCTTCATCGCGATCTTGAGGTACATGAGGAACAGCACCAGATCGCCCGGGGACATGGCCCCACGCAGCACCTGATAGCTGCCGAAGATGAGCACGAGAGCCTGGGAGATGCCGACGAGCACATCGGTCGAGCGCTCGAGGCCGGCGGCGAGGCGACGTGCCCGCACTCCCGCCTTGAGTGCGCGTTCGTTGCCGTTGGCGAATTCGCGTGCCACTGTGCCTTCGAGACCGTAGGCCTGGACGACGCGGATGGCGCCGAGGGCCTCAGCAGCGGAGCCGACGAGCCTGCCTTCGCCCTTACGGGTCGAACGCGAAGCCGTCGTGATCTTCGGGGTCGCGATCTTCGAGAGCACCCCGTAGATCGCGGCCGTGATGAGCACGATGGCGCTGAGGATCGGGTCGAGGATGACCATGACGACGAGGAGGACGGCCAGGGTGATGACGTTGCCCACCAGCGGAAGACCGGCCGTCACCGCCACTTCCTGGAGGCGTCCGATATCGCCGACGAGGCGCTGAGAGGTGTCTCCGATCGAGGCCCGCGAGTGGTACTTCAGCGACAGGGCCTGCACATGTTCGAAGACCCGTGAGCGCAGCTGGGTCGCAACCCGGGCGCCGACGAGTGCGAAGCAGATGGTCGAGGCATAGTTCGCCACGGCCCTGCCCGCCACGATGACCGCCAGACCGATCGCGGCGGCGGCCAGGGTCATCCCGACGTTGGATCCGACGCCGATGGTCGGCCCGATCTCTGCGCCCAGGGCAGAGGTCACCGCATCAATGGCGATCTTGAGCGGCCAGGGTTCGAGGATGCGGAAGATGACGTCGCAGAACAGTGCGGCCAGTCCGCCGAGGATGAGCCACTTGTGCTGGCCCAGGTGCGGGGTGAGGATTCGCAGGGTTCGCTTCAGTGCCCCGGGCGAGATCTTCGTCCGGGACTTCTTCGACTGCGAAGCCTGCTGCGACTTCTGCTCTGGTTGCGGGGTCTGACTCATACCGGCTCCATGACGAACGGTTCCAGGATCTCCTGGCACCGGCTGGTCCACGAATGATGGGCCAGGGCTTCGGATCGGGCGGCAGCACCCATACGATGACGCACTTCGGCGTCGTCGATGAGGTTCTGCAGGGCAGCACTCAGGGCACCGGTGTCATCGGCGGGCACCAGTGTCGCGGCATCTGTGCCTTCGAGAACTGCGGGAATCGATCCCACGGCTGAAGCGACGATGGGCAGCCCTGCGGCGAGGTACTCGTAGATCTTCAGCGGTGAGAAGTAGTTCTCCCCCGCCGGGTACGGGGCCACGGCGATATCGAAGGTGCGCAGGTGCGCCGGGATCTCTTCGGGGGCCAGCGCACCGTGGAAGGTCACGCGACCGCCGAGGCGACGGGCCTTCGCCTGCTGTTGCAGAGCCTCCGATTCCGGCCCATGCCCGAGGATGTCGAGATGGAAGTTTCCCTGCAGCCCCGCGCAGGCCTCGATCAGTCGATCAGTGCCGTGCCAGGGTTTGAGGGTTCCCACGAATCCGATCCGCACCGCACGGCTGCCTGATGCGTCCCGGGCGGTCGCGGTGGGGGTGATCCGGTCCGTGTTCACACCGTTGGGGACGACCGAGACATCGCTCAGACCCGGGTAGTCCCGGTTCACCCAGCCGGCGACCGCATCACTGACGCAGACGATCCGCTCGGCTCCGACGAAGCTGTGGGCCGTGGTCCGAGCCGCGTGCTCGTCGTGGACGAGCCCACGATGCTGCTTCTGCTCAGCGAGCAGCGGTGCGTTGACCTCAAGGACCAATGGCGCGCCGAGGCGGCTGCTGATTTCGGCTCCGGCCGTGGAGAACAGCGAATACCGTTCATAGACGAGGTCAAAGCCCTGGTCGGCTCCCGCATCCGGATCGGAAACGGTGTCGACGACCATATCGGCGAGCATGTCGGACAGGCGCATGAGGGCGATCTCGCGTTGGCTTCGGTCCAGTCCGCGTGGCACCTCGAGCCGGGTGATGTCGACGTCGGCGAGGTCGGCTGGGATGTCGTCATCGGTGCGGGTGCAGAAGATGCTGACCTCGTGGCCGAGGCTCCTGAAGGTGCGGACGACTTCCTGCACGTGGACGCTCGCGCCCTTGGTGCCGAAGACTCCGATGCCCGGGTCGAGCAGAATGTAGGCGATTCTCATGACACGTACTCCAGTTCGCGGTCAGCATTCGGTGCGGCTTGGTCGGTGTTCGACGCGGCCTGATCAGCGTTTGGTGCGGCGCGGCCGGCGTTCGGTAGGGCGCGGCCGGCCTGGTCGACCAGTCCGGACAGTTCGCGGGCCTGGGCCGCCGAGTCGTGCAGCCGGCACACCAGATCTCTCGCGGCGTCGGTGATCTCTCGCACGGAATCCGGGGCTTCTCGCAGACGGCGGACCACCTCGGCGATGGCGGTGGTGATCTGTTCGGGATCGCTCCCGTCGTCGACGAGCCAGCCGGTCTCACCATCGATGATGACCTCGGGCACCGCCGTGACATTGCCGGCCACACAGGGAATTCCAGTGGCCATGCCTTCGAGCAGCACGGTCGGCAGGCCATCGGCGTTGCCGTCGGTGCCGATGACGAAGGGGGCGACGAGGAGGTCGTGGCTGACGAAAATCTCGCGGACCTCGGACTGGGTCAGAGCACCGTGCATGTCGACGAGCTCGGTGAGATGCAGAGTGTCGATGAGCTCACGCAGCTCGTCCTCGAGCGGACCTGTGCCGACGAGGTCGAGGTGGCAGGGCAGGCCGCGATCGCGCAGCCGCGCAAGTGCAGTGAGCAGATGCCCGAAGCCCTTCTTCTCGACGAGGCGACCGACTGCCAGCAGCGAGGGAATCGCCTGCGCCGCGCCACTTGGCTGCTCGGCGATGGTGGGACGGTAGGGGAAACGCTCAAGTTCGAGACCGTTGCGCACGACGACGATCCGTTCGCTGAGTTCGGGTCCCAGGATGCGGTGCAGATAGCTGTGGTTGTAGTCGCTGATGGCGATGACGTGGTCGGCGCCTGCGACCTTCCGGCTCAGATCCTCGAGTTCGACGCTCTCATGGAAGATGTCCTTCGCATGTGTGGTGAACGAGTACGGAATAGCGGTCAGGGCTGAGGCGGCTCTGGCCACGGTCGTCGCCACCGAGGCGAAGTGGGCGTGGAGGTGGGTGACCTCGTGTTCGAGTGCCAAGCGGGCCACGGCCACTGCCTGGACGGCATCGTCGTGGCCGAGTTCGGCAAGGTCGCCGAGGTGGGCCTGCAGACCGGAGGCGATCTTCGGATCCTGCAGGCTGTCCTGCCAGGTCTGCCAGTAGCTACGGGCGCTCGAGGGCCGTTCGACGTGGATGACGGGCGCCTTGACCCTGGCCAGCTCCGGGTGGAAGCGGGTGTCGGTCGTGGGACGGAGGGAGAAGATGACGAGCTCTTCACCGGCGGCTTCCCTGGCGAGGATTTCGGAGACGATGAAGGTCTCAGAGAACCGGGGATACATCTTCAGCACGTAGGCCCGGCGGACGGAAGGCTTGGTGGGAGTGTGATCAGCCTGCATAGCGAATCTCCTTGATCGAAGTGATGCTGCCACGGCTTGCTGCAGCTGAGTCTGTGCCGATTGTCTCGGCGTCTGTGCCGATGAGTTCGGCTGCGAGATGTGCGATGGTCTGGAGCCCGGCGAGGTCGACATTCGAACGGTCGATCGAGTGGCCCACCCGATCTCCGAACCAGTCGTTGAGCGCGGCGACGCTCACCTCGGAGAAGGCGCAGGTGTCGACGGCTCCGACGGCAGCGAGCGCTTCTGCCCGCCGAGGCTGTTCCGCGCGATGGCTGTTGCGGGGGACGACGAGAGCTGGGGTCGCAGTCGCCATCACCTCGCTCAGAGTGTTGTAGCCGCCCATGCAGACAACGGCGCTGGCCGAGGCGATGAGGCCGGGAATGTCATCGCTGTGTCGAATGACCGTCGTCTCTTTCGCTGCGGTGCGTTTGAGTGCTTCGAAGTCTGCGAAGTCCATCTGCGGGCCGGTCACGACCACGTGGTTGTACCCTGCCGGTGGCTGTGAGCGCACGGCGATCGAGGCGAGTTCGGCGCCGTCGGAGCCGCCGCCCAGACAGGTGAGCACGAACCTTCCCGGCGTGGTTGTGGCCCGGTCATCGGGGCGTTCCATGGCCAGGTACCCGGTGCATTCGGCGATGCGGGCGAGTTCCGTCGGCACCTCGCCGGTCGTGCGAGGGTCGTAGACGTCAGGATCGCCGTAGATCCAGACCGCGTCGAAGGAGTCCGCAACAGCACCGGGGCCGCCCACGCGATTCCATTCCCGCTCGATCACCTTGGGTGAGTCGAGGACCTCGCGCAGGCCGAGGACCGTCCGGCATCCACGGGCACGAACGTGGCGAAGTGCTTCTCTGAGTTCGCCGTCGATGCCGAAGGGGTGCCGGTCAACGATGAAGAGCTCCGGGTCCTGCTGGTCGAGGATCGCCTTGATGGCGGCCTTCCGAAGCGAGCTGAGTCCCTCCATCGACGAGGCGAGCGCCCGCGGCTGGTATCCACCGGCTGCAGGAGTCACACCTGGAAGAATCACCCAGTCCCACCCTGCCGGCAGGTCGAAGCGGGTGGCTTCGGGATTGCCTGCGATCAGCAGTCCGCTCACTCGTCGACCGGTCAGTGCGGGAAGTGACTTGGCCATGGCGAAGGCCAGTGCACGGTTGCGGCGGATGTGCCCCAGGCCCAGCGAGTCGTGGGAGAACAGTGCGATTCTCAAAGTGGAATTCATAGTTCTCATCTTGTCGCGCGCAATTAAGGTGGAATTAAGATTCAGATGAGAAGACTCTTAGGGTCGAATTCGGTCGACATCGAACTCAGTCGACGCGGTAGCCGAATCCTCGCACCGTGGTGACGAAGTCGCTGCCGAGCTTCTTGCGCAGATACCCCACGTAGACATCGACGACGTTGGAGCCGGGATCGAAGTCGAATCCCCACACGTGGGACAGCAGCTGTTCTCGTGAGAGCACATTGCCGCGGTTCTGCAGCAGGATCTCTGCCAAGGACAGCTCCCGGGCGGAGAGGTCGATGATCTTGTCTGCCACCCAGACCTGGCGCTTGAGCAGGTCGATGCGCACGTCGCCGCGGACGAGTTCCGTCTGCGGTGCTTCGGTGGCGGTCTCTTTGAGCCGCAGTCTGATGCGGGCCAGCAGCTCGCCGAATCTGAACGGTTTGATCATGTAGTCCGCCGCACCGGACTCGAGCGCGAAGATCGTGTCATCGGCGTTGTCGCGTGCGGTGAGAACGAGGACCGGAAGATCGGGTCTGTCTTTGCGCAGCTGGCTGAGCACGCTGAATCCGTCGAGGCCCGGCAGGCCGATGTCGAGGACGAGCAGGTCGAAGTCTCCTGTCAGCGCCAGATCACGGCCGGTGATCCCATCGGCGGCGATCTCCGTGACGAAGCCTGCGGCTTTGAGCCCTTTGGCGATGAAGGCGGAGATCCGCGCCTCATCTTCGACAACGAGAATTCTGTTCACTGCGGTCCTTTCGGCAGGATCATTCGGAACTGGGCGCCCTGGAGACGTGGTCGAGGACTACGGTGCCTCCGTGCGCCTCGGCGATGGCCCTGATGATGGACAGTCCGAGTCCGAAGCCGTGTCCTTCTGTCGACCCTCGACTGAATCGTTCGAAGACGTCGGCAGCGATCTCATCCGGGACTCCGCTTCCTTCATCGCGGACCCAGATGTGGACGTTGTCATCGACTACGCGGGCGCCGAAGGTGATCGACTGGTCCTCCTCGGTGTGTTCGACGGCGTTTGAGGCCAACTGAAGCAGAGCCTGCGTCAGCCGCTGTCGATCACCGGTGAGGACGATTGCCGGTGGAGTCTCGATCCGCCAATCACGCTGCCCCAGCCCTTTGGCCTTGGCCAGGGACTCGTTGAGCAGGGACGGTACGTCGACCTGTTCCGGTCGGACGAAGTCGGGGCGCCGAGATCGCGCCAGAATCAGCAGCTCCTCGACGAGTCGGGCCATCCGATCGGTTTCGTCGAGCAGCATCGTCCGGGTCTCATCGACGTCATCGACGTCGCTGGAGTCCATGGTCTCAAGATGGCCGCTGAGGATGGTCAGGGGTGTGCGGAGCTCATGGCCGACGTCGTCGAGGAAGCGCCGCTGTGTTTCGAAGGAGGCTTCGAGGCGGTCGAGCATGTCGTTGAATGTGCGTCCGAGCTCGGCGATGTCGTCATGGCCTCGTGTGGTGATTCGGCTGCTGAGATCGCCGCCGGAGATCGACTGTGCGGTCTGTCGCAACTCGGTGACCGGGGCCAGAAGCTTCCTGGCCAGCACCAACGAGATTCCCGAGATGAGCAGTGCGGCGGCCAGTGCGACGATGATGTAGATCTGCATGACGTGTGTGAGATCGGTGTGGCTGGCGGTGACGTTGTGGACGACGACGAACGACCCCGGGCCGTTGGCAGTACCCGAGTTGGTTCCGCCAGCTGAGTCGCCAGCGGATGCATTCCCAGCGGGCGCGTTTCCACCGGGCCCGGAAGTGATCGGCAGTACGTAGCCCTCGTATTCATCGCCGTCGATCGTCAGTTTGATCTCCCCGCCGTCAGCGGACACTCCGGCCACGGCCTCCTCGAACTCCTGGGAACGATTCACCGCGGAGTTCGGGTCTCCTTGGTAGAGGACGCGACCATCGGTGAGGAAGGCGAAGAGGGTTTCGTCCTCGTCCGGCCGATTCTGGGCGAGGAACTGGGTGAGGATCTGATCGACGGAGGTGAAGCGCTCCCCTGTTTCGGGATCGACACCGTTCTGGGCGAAGGAGCGCATCTCTGCGATCTCCTGAGTCATGGAGGCAGAGTTCCGCCCCTCGACGTTGTTCGCTTCGACGGTATAGAGGACGAGTCCGACGACGGTGAGTGCGAGTACGGAGAGAATGGCGACCGCGATCGTCAGTCGGTTCTGAACGGTCATCCTGATGCGACGCTCAGTCGTCGTCATCATCGCCATCATCATCGTCGTCGCCGTCGTCGCCGTCGTCGCCGTCGTCGCCGTCGTCGTCGCCGTCATCATCGTCGTCGTCATCGCCGCCGGAGCCGCCGCCGTCGGAGTTGGCGGAGGCAGCGGGCACTTCGCGCGGCGGGTTGGGCACCGGCTCATAGGAATGTTCGAGTTCCTCGGGCCCGGACGAGTCGTCGGAAGAATTCGAGGACTGACTCGAGTCGGTGGGCTGATCGGCAGAGCCGTCTGCTGACTCGGTTGCGTCGGCCGATTCGGTCGCACCTGCGGATTCGGATCCATCGGCGCTCGCGGGCGCCGAGGTCTCTGGGGTGACTTCGACCGGGGTGAGATCTGGTGGCTCCGGCTGAGCAGAGGTCCTGACGATGATGACTGCAACCAAAGCGAGCACGACAACCAGACCAGCGATCACGCCGCCCAGAATCTTCGATCGTCCTTCCACGCTCTCAACACTGCCCAAGGCCGGAAGGTTTGTCGAGCGATCCGCGATGAGAGTCTTCTTAGACCAGGTCAACCGCGCACTGCCAGGGATCGTCGGAGTCCCTGTGATACCGTGAGCGCCGACCGCACAGCCCCAGGCAGGAGCCCCTGATGAGTGAGAACCGTCTGCCCGATGACGAGGCCCGGTTCGAGGAATCCGAAAGCAGTGACTCTCATCACGACGGCCCGACCGAGGCCCCCAAAGAGAGCACTGACTCCTCCGACGAGAGCCCCTGGGCCGCGATCAAACCGTGGAAGGGTAAGGCCGCGCGTCTGGACAAGGTGCTGCTCTTCCTCATCATCGGCGTCCCACTCGTCTACCTGGGACTCATGCCGCTGCGTCCTTGGATGCTGGTCAACGCCCCGGTCCTGCAGGAATTCATCAACGGCGCCAAGACCGCTGTCGTTGCCGCAGGTGCCTACGCCCGCGTCGGTGAGATTCCGCTGTGGCTCGTCATCGTTGCCGGATTCATCGGAATGGCGAAACTCGACTGGGCCTTCTGGTTGGCCGGCCGACGCTGGGGCGACGGAATTCTACGGCTCTTCGCCCAAAACGAGCGACAGATCAAACGCATCGAATCCCTCAAGCGGATCCCGAACTGGGCGCTCTTCCTCATGACCATCGTCTCGCGCTGCCCGGGAGTACCGGGAACTCTCGTCTACCTCGTCGCCGGCTGGACACGGATGCGGTTATCGCTGTTCCTCATCGCCGACCTCCTGGGCTGCCTGATCTTCACTCTCATCTGGACGACCTTGGGCTATCAGCTGGGCGAAGCCGCCGTCGATATCCTCAAGGTCGTCGACAAGTACGCGCTGTGGCTGACCTTGGCGATCATCGTCGGCATCTTCGTCATCACCTATATCCGGGAGTACCGGAAGCAGAAGAACGCTCAGTGAGCTCCCACTTCACACGTCGGTGAGCTCAGGCTCCGAAGGACAGGAAGGTCTCGCGCATTCGAGTCGGATCGGCCTTGCGTCCGCTGAAGAGCTCGAAGGCGTCGATTGCCTGATTGACGGCCATCCCTGAACCGTCGAGGGTCCGGCACCCTTTGGCCTTGGCCTCCCTGAGCAGCTGCGTTTCGAGTGGGAAGTACACGACGTCGGCGACCCAGGTCTGCGAATCCAGCAGGTCCGTGTCGAAGGGCGTCCCCGGAAAGGCCGCCATTCCGACCGGGGTGGCGTTGACGATTCCGTCCGCCGAGGTGATGGCCGGTTCCAGCTCCGACATCGAGATTGCGCGGACGTCGTCCCCGATCTCGGCGGCCAGGTCCTGTGCCCGCTCGGCGCTGATGTCGGCGATGACGAGGTCCTTGACACCCGACTCAGACAGGGCGAAGGCGACGGCACGGCCCGCTCCGCCGGCACCGATCTGCACCACGCGGTCCCGTGCCGCACCCTCGAGCCCGGCTTCGAAACCTCGCGCAAACCCGGTGACATCGGTGTTGTGACCCGTCGTGCGCCCGGCTTCGTCGATGACGACCGTGTTGACCGAGCCGATGCGGCGAGCGCCGGGGTCGACCTCGTCGAGTAGCTCGATGACCTGCTGCTTGAAGGGGTGGGTGATGTTGAGGCCGTCGAAGCCGAGGTGCACGGCCGATGTCAGCAGCTCAGCCAACGGCACAGAGGTCAGTCGCTCCTCGGCGATGTCGATCGTGCGGTAGATCGTGGTCAGATCGTGCGCGATGCCTTCGTTCTCGTGCATGCGCGGGGTGCGGGAGGCGGAAATGCCTTCGCCGATGAGCCCCAGGAGCAGTGACCGGGTCATAGTCTCACTTTCGTGTGGTGCGTGTTCACGTGGTGCGTGCGGTGTTTCAGGTGTCGAGCTTGTCGGCCAGGATCTCCATCGCGTGCACATACCCCTGGGCTCCGGCGCCGGCGATGACTGCAGCGGCTACGGGTGAGAGGTAGGAGTGGTGGCGGAACGATTCGCGGGCGTGCGGGTTGCTCAGGTGCACTTCGATGATCGGGTGATCGTAGGATTTGAGCGCATCGTGGAGAGCCAGCGACGTGTGCGTGTAGGCGCCGGCGTTGATGATGGCACCCACGGTGGTCTCTCGGGCTTCGTGCACGGCATCGATGAGGTCGCCCTCATGGTTGCTCTGGATGCAACGGACGCGCAGGCCCACCTCGGCGGCACTTGCGGTGCACATGTCCTCGATATCGGCCAGCGTGGTGTAACCGTAGATTTCGGGTTCGCGGACGCCGAGGAGGTTGAGGTTGGGTCCGTTGAGGACGATAACGGTCTGCATGGTCACCTGGGCAATCTGGCGGCGATCGCGGCCGCCGTCTCGGTCAGCTGGGGAACGAATTCGATGAGTTCGTCAAGGGTTCGGCGGAACACCGGTGCGGCCAATGCGAGGGCGGCCAGCAGCCGTCCGTCGAGGTCGAAGACGGGGACTGCCAGGGCGTTCATGCCGATGTCGTTTTCCTCGGACTGTCCCGCCCAGCCGGTGGTGCGGATCTGTTCGAGCTTGGTTCGCAGCTGTGCGGGATCGGTGATGGAGTTCGGGGTCCGCGGCTCCAATTCGAGCTTGCCGATCGTGTCATCGCTGTTCGGGTCGTGGGCGAGCAGCGCCTGCCCCAGCGCCGAAGTGTGCAGCGGAGAGTCGTCACCGGGATCCGTCGTGGTCCGAAACTGCGGACCGTCGACCGTGATCACCGTGAGCGCAGCATTGCCACGACGGACGGAAAGGATGCTTGACTCCCCCGTGGACGCCGTCAGCGCCTGGAGCAGGTCCTTGGAGGATCCGGCGAAACCACGACGATGAGCCACCTTCTGCCCGAGACGGAAGACTTCCAGCCCCAGGGTGTAGGCCTTGGTGGAGGGATCGTAGTCGGCGTATCCGGATTCGACGAGGCCGCCGAGCAGCCTATAGGCGGTGCTGAAGGGATGGCCGGTGAGCTCCGCGGCCCTGGCGGCACTGATGCCCTCCGCGTGATCGCCGAGGAGCTCGAGCATATCGAAGGCCTTGGTCACGGAGTTGGATCCCTTTGCCGGCATTCTTCGCCTCCTTGCTTCGACTGCTTGGTTCGACTGAGTGAACTGAACGTGGCTCGTTTACGTGAACTGAACGTTGACAGACTATGTCATCTCGATCACACTGTAAACCACACTGTAACAACGACTTCCATATTATGGCAATAGAGAGATGCGAGGAAGCATGATCAACGCGACCGAAGACGCTCGTCCCGCCAAGACCCCGTTCCGGGCGGCGCTGTCGAGCTGGACGGGTTCGGCTCTCGAGTACTACGACTTCGCGGTCTACGGAACCGCCGCGGCACTGGTGCTCAATTTCCTGTTCTTCCCGGACACAACCGCTCCGGGCATGGCCATCCTTCTGGCGATGGGCACAGTCGGCGTCGCATATGTGGTTCGTCCGCTGGGCGCGCTGATCATGGGACCCCTGGGCGATCGCTACGGACGGAAGTTCGTCCTCATGCTCACCCTGTTCCTCATGGGGTTCTCGACCTTCGTCGTCGGCTGCCTGCCCACCTTCGACCAGGTCGGATACCTCGCGCCGGCACTTCTGGTGCTGTGTCGCGTGATCCAGGGACTCTCCGCTGCCGGTGAACAGGCGAGCGCGATCAGCGTCTCCCTCGAACACTCCCAGGAGACTAAGCGCGCCTGGACGACGAGCTGGACGCTGCACGGCACGCAGTTCGGCACCCTCCTGGCCACCGCGGTCTTCATCCCCTTCACTGCATTCCTCCCAGAGGAGGCGCTATTCAGCTGGGGCTGGCGCGTACCCTTCTGGCTCTCGGCACTTGTGGTGCTCACCGCTTGGCTGATTCGCCGGGGCCTCGACGAGCCACCTGCGTTCAAGGAGGCCCGCAATCAGAATCCTCCGCTGCTGGCCGTCTTCCGCTGGCACAAGGCCGCAGTCCTACGTGTTGCCTCGTGCGCCATGGTCAACACCGTGAACATGGTCTTCACCGTCTGGTCGCTG
The DNA here is from genome assembly GCF_028201555.1 of Brevibacterium sp. BDJS002. Classification (NCBI taxonomy): domain Bacteria; kingdom Bacillati; phylum Actinomycetota; class Actinomycetes; order Micrococcales; family Brevibacteriaceae; genus Brevibacterium; species Brevibacterium sp. BDJS002. The sequence continues at coordinate 3,636,380 of NZ_CP116392.1, forward strand.
TCGTTCGCCACCTCGATCGTCGGCCTCGAACGATCGACCATGCTGCTGGTGTCGGTCATCGCCAACGGCGTGGCTCTGTTCGCCATCCCTCTCGCCGCGATCCTCTCCGACCGCATCGGCCGCAAGCCCGTCTTCATCACCGGAGCCCTGGGTGCCGGACTGATGATGTTCCCCTACCTGGCAGCGGTCTCGAGCGGAAACTGGACCCTCATCTTCATCTGCGGTGCGATCATGTCCGGTTGCGCCTATTCGATGGCCAACTCGATCTGGCCCTCGTTCTACGCGGAGATGTTCCCCACCACGGTGCGCGTCACCGGGCTGGCCCTGGGCACGCAGATCGGCTTCGCCGTCTCCGGCGGACTCGCTCCGGTGCTGGCTTCGGCCGTTGCCGGTGCCTCGGGAGAGAATTGGATCTCGGTCGCCGTGTTCACCGCCGGTGTCTGTGTCTTCACGGCGCTAGCCGCCATGACGGCGAAGGAGACCAAGGCGCTCAGCCTCGAAGAGATCGACACAGTGCACGAGGCACGCTCACGCTGAGGAGCATGCCGGTGACGAAGAATTGCCCGTGACGAGAAGTAAGGAAGGACGTCCATGCGAACGTCGATAGCAACAGTGTGCCTGTCAGGAACCCTGGAGGAGAAGCTTCGGGCCGCAGCACGGGCCGGCTTCGACGGAGTCGAGATCTTCGAACAGGACCTCGTCGTCTCCCCCGACTCCCCTGAGGCCATCGCGAAGCTGGCTGGCGAGCTGGGCATCAGCCTCGATCTGTATCAGCCCTTCCGGGATCTCGAGGGCGTCGAGGAAGCACAGTTTCAGAAGAACCTGAAGCGTGCGGAGACGAAATTCCAGCTCATGGCTCGACTCGGGATCGACACCATTCTGCTGTGTTCGAACGTCGGGACAGCCACCATCTCCGATGACGGCGTGGTCGTCGAACAGCTGCGTCGCCTCGGCGATCTTGCTGACTCCTACGGGGTCAACGTCGCCTATGAGGCCCTGGCGTGGGGTCGGTTCGTCTCCGAATACGACCATGCCTGGGATCTGGTGAAGGCCGCCGACCACCCACGGATCGGCACCTGCCTCGACAGCTTCCACATCCTCTCGCGCAACACAGATCTGAGCCGCATCGCGGAGATCCCAGGCGAGAAGATCTTCTTCCTCCAGCTCGCCGATGCACCCGCACTGACCATGGATGTCCTCAGCTGGTCCCGCCACCACCGGGTCTTCCCCGGCGAGGGCGCCTGGGATCTCAGCGACTTCCTGACCAGGATCGCGGCCACGGGCTACGCCGGACCAGTGTCGCTTGAGGTCTTCAACGACTCGTTCCGCCAGGGCGACACCAACCGCACCGCCGTCGACGGCCTGCGCTCCCTGCGCTGGCTCGAGGCCAGCATCGCCGATACACCCGGGAAGGCGGCTGAGTCTCAGCAGTCTGCTGGATCTGCCGGCCCGGGATCGGCACTGGATCTGCAGCCCCTGCCAGAGGTGGAGGAGCCGCGGGGCATCAACTATGTCGAGCTGAGCACCGACGACCTCGGCACCCTGACTCGCCAGATGCACCAGCTCGGGTTCCAGTTCATCGGCTACCACCGCAGCAAACCCCACGTGCAGCTGTGGCTGCGGGGGCAGGCCCGGATCATCGTCAGCGAGGTGACCGAGGAAGCGGGCACCACCTCGGCGCCGGTGAACGGCACGTTCCTGCGCGGAATCGGATTCGAAGTCACCGACTCTCAGTCGGCCATGGACCGCGCCGCGCTCCTGCACGCTGAGGAAGTGCCGCGCGATCAGGCGCACGACGACGAGGTGCTGCGCGGAGTCTTCGCCCCCGACGGCTCCGAGGTCTTCTTCCACCAGTTCGACGCGGCGACGCCGGCGTGGATCAAGGAGTTCGGGCACGATCACGACGAACAGGTCTCCCACATCGACCATGTGAACCTGGCCCAGCCGTCGAACCACTACGACGAGGCTGTCCTGTTCTACACCTCGCTGCTGGCGCTTCACGCCCAGTCCTCACAGGACGTGCCGAGCCCATCAGGACTGGTCAGGTCGCAGGTCATGTCGAGCACCGACGGTTCGGTTCGGATGCCGCTCAACGTCTCACCGCAGCCGAATGCCGAAGCCGTCGCGGGTCGTGGAATCGGCTCGGTCGTCGAGGCCTACCCGGAGCACGTGGCCGTGGCCTGCGAGGACATCTTCCAGGCCGCCGCGACTGCGCTCTCCCGCGGACTCGACTTCCTCCCTGTGCCCCAGAACTACTATGAGGACCTCGACTCCCGGTTCGATCTCGACCTGGAATTCCTGCAGCGGCTGCAGGAGAACCACGTCCTCTACGATCGGGACGAACACGGTGAGTTCCTGCACTTCTACACGTCGACGATCGGTTCCGTGTTCTTCGAGATGATCGAACGCCGAGGTGACTACCTCGGATTCGGCGCTCCCGACGCTCCGGTCCGGTTGGCCGCACAGCATCGGAAGAACTCACAGCGGGGCGCATGACAGCGGTGACGATCAGCGCAGCCAACGTTGAAGTCAGTGCAGAAGAGGTGGAATCTGGCAGGTTCCGGAATCTTCTGGCAAGGTATTGCTCATGAGCAATGAACAGATCTTCGACGGGCCGTTGGCTCGTGCCGCCCGCGCCCTGGTTCGCGTGTCCGTGAAGGACGTTGCGTCCAAAGCTGATGTGAAGAAGTCCGAACTCAGAGACTTCGAAAAGGGACGCGATGACCTCACCGAACTCCAGGAGCACCGCATTCGCGAAGCCCTCGAAGAATTCGGAGCCAAGTTCGTCCACGATGAATCACAAAGCGGCTACGGCGTCCGCTTGAAGTTCAACCGCGCCAAGGTTCGCGCCATCGAACGCTGGGAAGACGAAGGCGGAACCGCCGCCGAAGACGACGTCTGAGACCACCCAAGCAGACGAGAAGCTGCCCCGACCGTGCGATGTGCGCGGTCGGGGCAGCTTCTCGTCTCACTGGACACTCAGCTGATGAGTCAGCCTGGAGAGTCGCTTGGAGGGTCAGCCTTCGGCGATGAGCTCCAGGTTGTCGACGACACGGTTGGAGAAGCCCCATTCGTTGTCGTACCAGGCGACGACCTTGACCATCTTGCCCTCGACGCGAGTCAGCGCGGAATCGAAGATCGAGGATGCGGCCTGGCCGACGATGTCGCTGGAAACAATAGGTTCGGTCTCGTACTCGAGGATGCCCTTGAGCTCTCCGTCGGCAGCCGTGCGGTAGGCCTCAAGCACCTCGTCGCGGGTGACCTCACGGGACACGATGGTGTTGATCTCGACGATGGAGCCGACCGGCACGGGCACGCGCAAGGCATCGCCGCTGAGCTTGCCGTCAAGCTGCGGAAGCACCAGGCCGATGGCCTTGGCGGCCCCTGTCGATGTCGGGATGATGTTCTCTGCTGCGGCTCGGGCACGACGGGGATCCTTGTGCGGTCCGTCCTGGACCATCTGGTCGCCGGTGTAGGCGTGGACCGTGGTCATGAAGCCCTGTTCGATGCCGGCCAGGTCGTCGAGGACCTTCGCCAGCGGAGCCAGAGCATTCGTGGTGCATGAGGCGTTGGAGATGATGGTGTGTTCGGGCTTGTAGGCCTCGGTGTTCACGCCATAGGCCAGCGTGACGTCTGCACCCTTCGAAGGGGCACTGACGAGGACCTTCTTCGCACCGGCAGTGATGTGAGCCTGTGCCTTCTCAGCCTTGGTGAAGCGGCCCGTGGATTCGAGGACCACGTCGACGTCCAATTCTTTCCAAGGGAGATTTTCCGGGTTCTTCTCGGCGAGGATTGCGATCGACTTTCCGTCGATGATGAGCTTGTCGTCGGCGACCTCGACAGGGAATCCGAAGCGACCGAGCGTAGTGTCGAACTTGAGCAGCCTCGCCAGGTCCTCGATGGGGCCGAGGTCATTGATGGCGACGACCTCCAAGTCACTGCCGCGTTCAAACAGCGCGCGCAGGGTGCTGCGTCCGATACGACCGAAACCGTTGATGGCGATGCGAGTCAATGTCACTCCTTGCGAGGGGTTCTCCTTGTGGGTACATCTCAATAGTCTCGCGTTCAGACGAACCGCAACAGTGGCCAGCGAGACATTCTACGCAAGGTTCTAGCCAGATGTATTGCCAGATGTCGCAAGTTTCTGGCCAACGGTTTCACAGTGTTTCTGCAACGCCTCCGCAAGGGTGAAAACGGGGTGAGGATTCGCGTGAAAGTGCGTGGTGAATCGCGGGTGAGAGTGCAGGTGGGAACGGGGAACTTCTCAGCCGGAGAACGTGTGCCGGTATTCGTTGGGAGACGTCGAGAGGATGCGCTGGAAGTGCATGCGCAGGTTCGCACCGGTACCGAGTCCTACCTGGTCAGCGATCTGCTCGATGCCGAGATCACTGTTCTCGAGGAGTTCCCTGGCCAGGTCGACGCGGGCCCGCAGCACCCACTGCATCGGGGTGTAGCCGGTGTCATCGACGAAGCGCCGTGAGAATGTACGCACGGAGACCCCTGCATTGGCCGCGAGATCTGTCAGCGTCAGTGATTCACCGAGGTGCTGCAGCGCCCATTCGCGGGTGTCCGCGAAGACCTCACCAAGAGGGTCCGGCACGCTGCGCGGCACATACTGGGCCTGGCCTGCACTGCGGTAGGCAGCTGCGACGAGCCTGCGTGCGACCTGGTTGGACAGGCCAACGCCATGGTCGCGGCGGATGAGGTGGAGACAGAGATCAATCGCCGAGGCTGCACCTGCCGAGGTCAGCAGCTCACCTTCATCGATGAACAGAACATTCTCGTCGACCTCGATCGAGGGATAGCGTCGGGCGAGTTCCTTCGCAGTCGACCAGTGGGTCGTGGCTCGTCTGCCGGCGAGCAGACCGGTGCGCGCGAGGACGAAGGTGCCCGTCGAGATCGCGGCGATTCGGGAGCCGCGTTCGAACGCCGATAGCAGAGCCCCGACGACGGCAGCCGATGGTTCGTCGTCGACGACCGAGGTGGCTCCGGGGATGATGATCGTCTCTGCCGACTCCAAGGCGTCCAGGCCGACATCGACGCTGTAGGAGAGTCCGTCGGCCCCGGTGATCACCCCGGCTGCGGCCCCGCAGACCTCGACCGAGTACGGCCAGGTTCCGCCCGGAAGGATGCCGCTCGGGTGGACCGAGTCGGTGGCGCTGACAGCATTGGAGCCGCGGCCGAAGACCTGGACTGGGACGCCGAGGTCGATGGCAGACACCCCGTCCAGAGCCAGCACGAGAATGCGGTGCGGCTGCGAACGGGGTGTTCTGCGCAGAGGTGTTCGGGAGTCATCAGTCATGATTGCTCTTCAGTCTAGGCAATCAGACCGCCCGGATCAGCTGTGGTCGTGGACTCCGGTGAGTTTGAAGCCGAGGCGTCCGTGGGCGAATGCTCCACCGGCCCGAATCGCCGAGGCGGTCCAGGCGGTCTCTGCCAGCTCGGTCTCCGAAGCGCCGGCTTTGACCGCGGCGTTCGAGTGCGCATCGATGCAGTAGGCGCACTGGGTCGTCAGTCCGACGGCATAGGCGATGAGTTCGCGGTACTTCAGCGGGATCTCGCGTCCGTCCTCGGCGAAGACTGCATTGTTGAAATCACCGAAGGCCTTGAGGATATCCGGAGTGGTCTCCTTGTAGGCCTTGTCGTACTTTCCGTCGCCCTCGCGATCGAAGAAATCAGTCATGGTGCGCTACCTCCTGGGATCGAAAACGTTCCAGATAGCCACGCTACCGCCGGTGGCAAGAGGGTGCGTCCGTTTCGTCACACAGCGACGGAATCCAGCACTGGAGCCTCAGTCAGATGATGCCGGGCTGAGCCACGTACGGCTGCGGAGCGATGCTGGGTGCAGCAGCGGCTGGCGCAGCGACGTTCGGAATGACCGAGCCTGCTGCGGCAGCGCTGGGAACTGCGACATTCGCAGCTGATGCGTTTGGAGCGGCTGAGGTTGGAGCGGCTGAGGTTGGTGCGGCGGCGTTTGGAGCGGCTGCGTTCGGAGCTGCAGCACCTGGCGCGGCAGCGCTAGGTGCGGAATCGTTCGGAGCGGCTGCGTTCGGTGCGGCGGCACCTGGTGCAGGAGTGCTCGCCGCCACTGCAGAAGTGTTCGGCACTGGTGCGGAGGGAGCGGCGGTGCCGACGTCGATCACGGGTTCGGCAGCGGACGCCACCGGCGACGTAGCGGCGGATTCGGACTTCGGGGGAACCGCCTCGGCGATGGCCTCGAACATGGCCAGGGTGCCGTGCTGGTGGGCCAGGCTCACCGGCTGGGGGTCGCTGGAGAGCTTGACGCCCACGGTCTGGGTGGCGCGGTCGATGTAGAGCATCTGGCCGTGGATGCCGATGCCGATGACCACGTCGCGGCTGGCCGAGGGCACCCAGAACTGGCTGCGGTACATGCCACCGGGGTAGGACTGACCGGACGGGGAATCGGCGAAGACCTGGGCGGAGTCGGCCGCTCCGGTGAAGATGTCGTCGATCCACTGGCCGGAGAGGACACGCACTCCCTCGGCGGTGGTGCCGCCGCGGGCGATCATCTCACCGAACCTGGTCAGGTCGCGCAGGGTGGTGCTGATGGCGCCGTCGGCGATGGAACCGCCCCACCGGTCATGGCAGACCTGGGCGGCGTGGGCTGCGCCGATCTTCGACCAGACGTATTCGCTGGCGATGACGGAGAAGGGCTGCCCGACGACGGCTTCGCAGATCCAGGCCAGGACGTCGGTCTCGCAGCTGCGGTAGACGTAGGCGCCGCCGTGCTCGCGTTCGCTGGTCAGGCCCTTGAGGAAGTCCTTGATTCCGTTCGCCGAGGTGGCTGTCCGCGGCGCGAAATCGACCGCTTCGAACAGGGCCCGGATCTCGGAGCCTTCCTTGAGGTATTCCTCGGAGAACTTGATGCCCGATCGCATGTCGAGGAGATCGCGGATGGTCGCTCCGGCATATCCGCTCTCGGCCAGTGCTGGTACGCGGGTGGTGACCAGGTCGTCTGGTGAGAGAAGGCCCGCGTCGGTGAGTGCGCCGATGACGGCGGAGACGATGGACTTGCTGATCGAGAACAGCATGTGCTGGCGGGCCGGCTTCATCGGCCAGGCGTATTCCTCTTCCAGCGCGATGCCGTCGCGGGAGACCATCCACGCATCGGTGAATGTGTTGGCCAGAACGTCACCGACGGTCGACCATTTCTCGTCGGCACCGGACCACTTCTCACGGTCGATGGGCAGGGGACGGAAGTCGTTCTCTTCGGTCACAAGCTCGCGGACCGGGCCGATCCCACGCGGGATGCCGCCGACGGGGAAGATCTCCTCCATCCGAGTCAGTGAGAACGCAAAGTACTCCGGCCACTTCCAGGAATCGAGGTCGATGCGTTCGAGGATCGCTTCGGACGGGTCGACGATGGCGTCTTCGCTCGCCGAGGTGAGGTCGCCGGCGCGCGGCAGTGGGGGCAGTCCTGCTATGTCCTGCGGTTCAGCTGTCGGGTCGACGGCGCTTGGCGGCTCGGTTGTTCCGCGTCCATTCTCGGCACCCGCTGGGCCAGCAGGAACGTCACCGGCCTCCGGTGGGAGCTGTGCAGGGTCGGCTGGTGGTTCGGTCGGATCCGCCTGGAGCTCAACCGCGGGAACGTGGTCGGCCGATCCGGCAGGAGGAACGGGTGCGGCAGGAGGTACGGGTGAGGCGGCGTTGTCGCCGGTCTGCTCTGTCTGCGCTGCCGCTGGCTTGATGCCCTTGGTGTTTCCCGAGAGGGCGCCGAAGCGACGTTTGCCTGGTTCGTCGGGGGAACCGGGCAGGGTCTTGTCCCCATCTGCCATAGTTCGCCTCCACCTGTCTCGACCGGCACGGACTGCCGATCTGCATGGATGAGCCTACCTGCAGGAGAAGAACCATCACAGTTGAGTTCGAGGTTCAGGCAACATTTCGAGCCACATCGCGGGGGACGACAGGCGTTCTACCAGGCACGTCACCCCAATCGGTTACTTATCAGTTATTCAACTTACAGTTCGGTGTTCTCGGCGCGTTCTGCGCTGATCGCACCCTAGTCGTACTCCCCACCTCGACACAACGCCGCCGTGTTGAGACTCCTGTGCACACGTAGGGGTGGCGGCGCTCCACCTGTGTCTCGGCACGTGGTCGCCGCGACCTGTCAGAGGAACGCAAAACCGATCAGGCCAGCGGCGATGACTGCGGCCCAGGCAGGCAGCTTCCATTTCACCTGGGCGATGAAGACGCCCACGGCGAGCGCCAAAGTGGCAGGTGAGGTGATGCCCTGGGTGAATACCGGATCGTAGAGGGCGGCAGCGAGGATGCCGACCACGGCGGCGTTGACTCCCAGCAGGGCCCGGCGCACGGCCTTCGCGCTGCGAAGTCGCTCCCAGAAGGGCAAGGCCGCGATGACGAGGAGGGCTGCAGGCAGAAAGATCGCCAGCAACGCGATGGCCGCACCGATCAATCCTGTCGGCCCCGTTGTTGTGGAGGCGCCGAGGAATGCGGCGAATGTGAATAGGGGTCCTGGGACTGCCTGTGCGGCGCCGTACCCGGCGAGGAAGGAATCGTGGCCCACAAGACCGGTCGCGACGGTCTCCGCTTCAAGCAGCGGAAGCACCACATGCCCTCCGCCGAAGACGAGCGCACCGGCTCGGTAGAACACATCGACCAGGCGCAGACTCGCATCACCGGTGAATGCGGTCAGGATCGGCAGTGCCACGAGCAGCACCACGAAGGTCGTCAGCGCAATGATGCCGACCTTTCGAGAGGTGCGCACCCCGAAGTCTGGTCGCGCACTGCCTCCATCGGACTGCTCATCCGCATCCGGGCCCTTCGACGCACCGCCTTGAGCGGCTTTGTCTCGTGCCGCTTCGTCTTGAGCGGCTTCTCGGCGCAGCCAGGCAAGTCCGACGACACCGCCGAGGACGATCGCCGCCACCTGGACGAGCGGGCTCGGGATGAGCAGGATGATGATCATCGCGGCCCCGGCGATGGTGGCACGTTTGGCGTCCGGCGTCAGGCTCTTCGCCATCCCGAGCACCGCCTGCGCGACCACGGCCACGGCGGCGGCCTTCAGTCCGGCCAGCCACCCCATGCCCGTATCCCCACCGAATGCTGCGACGCCGAGGGCGAAGGCGAAGGCGACGAGCACGATGGCCGAGGGCATGGTGAAGGCGAACCAGGCAGCCACCAGTCCGCCGAGGCCCGCCCGCTGCAGTCCGATCGCCATGCCCACCTGGCTGGAGGCAGGTCCGGGCAGGAACTGACACAGTGCCACCAGGTCCGCGTAGGCGCCGTCGGAGAGCCACTTACGACGGGCGACGAAGGTCTCACGAAAGAACCCGAGATGGGCGACCGGTCCACCGAACGAGGTCACACCGAGACGCAGGAACGCCCAGAACACTTCACCGATCGTGCCGGGATGCCTGCGCTCATTCCCCACGTCTGCCATCGCTTCGCCCATTCTCACTATTCTGGCCGGGCCGGCTCAGGCGAACCGTCATATCGGTCGAATACGTCGATGAACTTCAGGACAACTTTTCTGCCCTGTCCGCGCGGGTACGACGCCGGGCACGACACATTGACCTTTTACCGTTACACCAGTCCCTGGTCTTCAGCCACGCGGATTGCCCGTGACCGAGATTCGACGCCGAGCTTCGTGAACACATTGACCAGATGGCTCTTCACGGTCGCCTCGGTGACGAAGAGCTCCTGCGCGATCTGCGCATTTGAGGCACCGGTGGCCAGCAGCTTCACCACGTCGCGTTCGCGGCGAGTCAGCTTCGGGCCCGGGTTGCGCATCGCAGCGACGACCTTCGATGAGATCTCGGGAGGCAGGTAGGTCTCCCCGCGCGAAGCCTTCTCGATCGCAGTCGAGATGTCTTCAGGGTTGATGTCCTTGAGCAGGTATCCGGCCGCTCCGGCATTGAGAGCGGCGACGATCTCCGAGTCGTTGTCGAAGGTCGTGAGGATGAGGACCGCGGGTTTGCTCGGCCGCGCGTTCAGCCGCTTCGTCACCTCGATGCCGTCGATGCCCTCTCCCAGACGCAGATCGCAGAGCACCACATCGGGCGCGAGCTCATCGACCAGCTCCAGCGCCTCCTCACCGGTGCTGGCCTCCCCGATGACGGCGATGTGGTCAGGTGCGTCGATGACGGACCGCAGGCCGGCCCTCACCACGGGATGGTCATCGACGAGGATCACTCGAATCGTCATGCGCTGTCTCCTTGTGTGCGTTGTCCTTCGACGTCCCCACCTTCGCCGAGGTGGTTCTGTCGGGAAGTCAGGGTCGGGTTGTTGGGCAGCGTGGCTGAGATCGCGAAGCCCGAACCGGGCGTCGTCTCGATGACGAGTTCGCCTCCCAGTTCGCGCATTCGTGACCCGATGAAGTCGAGTCCGAACCCGGATTCCGATTCGCGCTTTCGCGCCTCGGGTTCGGACATGCCGACACCGTCGTCGACGATGTCCATGCGGATCGACCCGTCGAGATCCATCAGGCTGACCATGACTCGTGAGGCGTGGGAGTGCTGTCGGACGTTGGCGAGCGCGGACTGCGCGGTCCGCAGCAGCGCCACCTCCACCTCGGCAGGCAGAGAGGGCACGGTCTCATCGACTTCGACACGACCGCGGATGGAGGTGTCGTCCTCCAAGCGGGTGAGCAGACGCCGGATGGCGGCGGTCAGGGCACCGTCCTCGAGCTCGGCCGGGGCGAGGGCGGCGATGATGCGGCGGACGTCTCGCGAACTCTGCGCGGCGAGGTCTTCGACCTGGCGCAGGACCTGGGCAGCATGGGCATCACTGGTCCTGTCCACCTCGGCGTGGGCGATGAGACGGATTGAGGAGATCTCCTGAGCGATCGTGTCGTGGATGTCGCGGGAGACCCGAGTGCGTTCCTGGATCTCGCCGGCGTGACGCTGGGTCAGGGCCAGTTCGTCCTGGAGGTCGAGCAGGTTCTGGTGGGCCAGTTCCAAGGACTGCAGCAGCTCTTCGCGCCGGCGCCCCTCGCGCAGGAGTTCGATGTAGCCGCGGGAGAGTCCGAGCGCGAAGACCGCACCGATGAGTGATCCGATGATGCTGGCGGTGCCGACCGCACCGTAGTGGGCCAGGGGCGCCACGACCGTCGCGATGTAGGTCAGCGCGGTGAAGACGACTGCGATGCGCAGGGAGAACAGGTGACCGGCGAGCAGCCACAGGACGAAGGCGATCCAGATGAACTCGGCGGACACCAGCAGGGTGCACAGCCAGGCGACGGCCAGGACCAGCAGCCACCATTTGGCCAGGACGATGGCGCCGCTGCGGGCGGCTCTCACAGCCCCGAGCGCGTACCAGCCGAGGAAGACGATGCTCACGGCGAATGCGGCCAGGGGTGCGGCTCCGGCATCGATGGCGCGGATGCACGAGATCACGGTGAGAGCCAGGGCCATTGCGTGCTGGCCGATCTCCATCGTTCGCTCTGTCCACCCGCGTAATTCCACGGTCCCACCTTCCTGCAAGTCGTTCCTCGCGTTTGTCGTCATTCCTGCCAACTCAACCACATCTGCGGCACCCGCGTGCGCTTTTCGACGGAGCCGGGGCCTGGTCATCGAGATGTCTCGATGACCAGGCCCCGCTTGTGCCAACTGACTGCGTCAGCTTTCAGCAGCTCTGATCAGTGCCTACCGTGGCCCGCCGAGGTTGTGGCCTCGTCCCGGTCGGACTCGACCAGGAGGCGGGTTCCCTCTGTCGAAGCGCCGTCAGCCTGTGCCTCGTCGGTCTGCATGCTGCTGGCCTGCGAGGAGTGGGCGGAGTTTGCTGGCTGATCGTCCCGAATATCGGCGTCACCGGCCGCCGCGGCATCCGCGCGGGAGTACTTGTACTTCGAGTGCGTGATCGCCTTGTTGGGCCACCACATCTTGTTGCCGACCAGGCTGATGATGGCCGGGACGATGACCGTGCGCACGAGGATGGTGTCGACGAGGACGCCGACGCCGACGATGAGTCCCAGCTGCCCCAGGACCATCAGCGGCAGCATGCCCAGCGCCGCGAACACTCCGGCCAGAACGATGCCGGCACTGGTGATCACGCCGCCGGTGTGGCTGATGGCTTCGATCATTCCCTGGCGAGCACCGTGGACGACCGATTCCTTCTTCGCCCGGTGGGAGAGGAAGATCGAGTAGTCGATGCCCAGTGCCACGAGGAACAGGAACGCGAGGATCGGAACCTGAGCATCGAGGGCTGCCTGGCCGAACATCGCTCGGCTGAGGAAAGCGCCGAGGCCGATCGCCGCGGCCGAGGATGCCACGTTGACCACGAGCAGCGTTCCGGCCACAAGCGGTGCACGGAGGATGCCGAGCAGGATGATGAAGCTGATGGCCAGGATCATCGGTGCGATGGTCAGGAAGTCCTGAGCGTTGCCGTCGCGGGCATCGAGTTCGGTGGCCGCCGAGCCGCCGACCTGCGCATTCGCACCGTCGATCGCGTGGACGTCGGAGCGGATGTTCGTGATCAGGTCGAGGCCTGCGGGGCTGTCCGGTTCGTATTCGCCGGTGACCATGACCTTCGAGATCGAGGACCCCTCGGTCGTCGTCTCATCGATGACGTTGGCGCGCACGACCCCATCGATGTCGGCCACGGAGTCTGCAACCTGATCGGCATGGGATGAGTCGGCCACGATCCAGATCGGCTGCGATTCGCCGGGTGGGAAGTTCTCGGACAGGACGTCGAGACCCTGCGCCGATTCGGACTGCACGCGGAACTTCTCGGACTGGTCCAGTCCCACCGAGGTGCCGATGAGTCCCGTGGCCATGACACCGAGGATGACGATTCCGGCGCCGAGGTGGATGCCCGGCTTCTTGACCACGCGAGTCGCGATGGTCCTCCAGATTGAGGGCTTGGCCGCTGGCGTGGCTGCGGACGCTTCATCAGCAGCCGTCTCATCGGTGGCAGCCGTTTCATCGGTGGCTTCTTGGACCTTGGGGACGAAGGGCCAGAACACGCCCTTGCCGCAGATCGCGAGAACCGGTGGCAGTGCGAAGAGCACGGCGGCTGCGGCGATGAGGAGTCCGACCGCTGCGGCGATGCCCAGTCCGCGGGTTCCCGGGATGACGGCGAAGACGAGGCTGAGCAGGGACAGGACGACCGTCAGGTTCGAGGCGAGGATCGTCGAGGCGGTGTGGGTCCAGGCCGATCCCAGTGCCAGACGGTGGTCGGATTCGCGGCCCAGCTCCTCGCGGTAGCGGGAGATGAACAGGAGCGCGTAGTTGGCTCCGGCGCCGAAGACGAGGACGCTGATGATGCCCGTGTCGAACTGCAGGTCAAGTGCGTCACCGATGGCCCCGGTCACCGTGGAGGCGAGCCCGTCGGCGGTGCCGATGACGATCAGGGGCAGCAGCCACAGGATCGGCGAGCGGTAGGTGATGATGAGCAGCAGGGCGACGATGACGATGGTCACGATGAGGAGCGTGAAGTCCGCGCCGCCGAAGGCAGAGGCGATGTCGGCGCCGATCGCGGGTCCACCGGTGACCAGAAGGGACATTCCGGAATCCTCGAGCGCACCGGCCTGCGAATCATCGGCGATGAAGTCGCGGAGCCCGTCGACGGTCTCAGCGGTGTCGGAGTTGGTCAGTCCGACCTCGATGGGGACCATGAGCAGCGCGGCCTTGCCGTCCTCGCTCATGATCGGTCGGCTGGCCTGGGACGCATCGTCACCGGCCGCGGAGTCCGCTGCATCGGATGACTCGCCGTTCTGGCTCGAATCTCCGTTCTGGGTCGAGTCGATGTAGTCCCCGAGCGTGCCGCCGAGCTTGCCCAGTTCGGCCTGTTCGTCCGAGCTCAGTGTCGAACCGTCTTCGTGAGAGGCGACGACCATGACCGACTGCTTGTCGGCGTCCGGGAACTTCTGCAGGAGCTGGGCGGCCTGGGTGGATTCGGAGTCGGCCGGAGCTGATTCGTTGGCCCGGTCCTCGCCTGGTCCGGACAGGAGCCCGAAGAGGAGGGTGACGAGGATGACGATCCCGCCGAGGACGAACCACGAACCGCGCTTCGACACGAGTGTGTGCGCGCTTTTCGTCAGTGTTGTGTTCATGTCTCAAGCTCATCAATTTTCTGAGCTGGAAACATCGCCTAGGAGTTCAGACTAAATCTGCAACTTTCGATGGAGTAAACGCAGCAGACGCGGTTTCGTGCCGTGTGACCTGCACAGTTACGTCAGGCGATCGTGGCGCCCGCCGCATCCATCTCGGACAGGGCCACAGTGGATGAGTCCGGGCCGACGCCCGCGATGAGGTCCTGCAGAACGTGCACGGACCAACCGCCTTTGAGCGCGTCGAGGACCGTGGCGCGTACGCAATGATCGGTCGCGATTCCGACGACGTCCACCTCGGCGATGGTGAGCCTCGTCAGCAGATCGCCGAGGTGCTCCCCCGCTTCCGTCGTCCCCTGGAAGGCGGAGTAGTCAGGGGTGCCCTGGCCCTTGCGCACGTGGTCGGTGATGGCATCGACGGAGAGCAGCGGGTCATACGCTGCGCCCTCTGTGTCCGCGACGCAGTGGACTGGCCAGGTGTCGACGAAGTCGGGATCCTGGCTGAAGTGGCCGCCGTTGTCGCTGTCGGCATCGTGCCAGTCGCGAGAGGCGATGATCGCGTCGTATTCGTCAGCGTGGGTGTCGACGTAGCGCGTCACCTCTTCGGCAACACGGTCACCGCCGTTGACGCCGAGCGCCCCGCCCTCGGTGAAGTCGTTCTGGATGTCCACAATGAGAAGTGCCTTGCCCATACCTCGAGCATAGGCGCTTCTGCGCGAATATCAGCCCTGCTTCAGGGCTTTCTTCCGGGCCTGCTTCGCCGCTTTTGCTGCGGCCTTCTGTGCTGCCTTCGTGGCCGCCTGCTTGGTTGTCTGAGCGCCCGCGACGAGGAGGAGTCCGCCCAGCGCTGCGACGTTCTTCGAGAAGTGGGTCTTGTGTGCGGCGGCGTCGGCGCCGTCCATCTCCCAGAAGGAGTGACCAGCCAGCGTGGTCGGCACCAGGGAGCCGGCGAGCGCGAGCGCGGAGAGCCGTGGCTTGATACCCAGCGCCAGGGTGGTGCCGGCCAGGAGCTGGAGCCCACCGTTGGCGCGGACGAGGAGTTCATCGTCTTCGGGCAGAACCGGCACGTATTCGCGGATCGCATCGAGCGTCGGAGCGGCAGCAGCAACTCGCCCGCCGGGACTCGTCAGTGCCGAGTAGCCACCGGTGATGAAGATCGGTGCGGTGAGTACGCGTCCTGCCGTCTGCAGCAACGATGATCCGAATGCCATGGAATTCTCCTTGAGGTTGGGGGTTTTGAGCCTAACCGACTGCCACCGTCAGCCTCAAAGCACTTCGCCATGAGACGTCACGGTCACGTTGGCCTCTGCCGATCCGCTGGGAGCAGCGACGAGCCGTGGCCGTTTGAATCCCAGCTCGGGCTGCCGGCGGAACTGACCGGTAACGAGGAGGACGACGATGACGACCGCGGACACGATCCACCCGCTCACACCCAGGAAGGCCACCAGCGCCATGTCCGGCGCCTGCGCAGAACCATCGATGAAGAGTCCGAGCAGCATTCCAGCCGAACCGTTGAGTGCGGCATGCGCGGCGACGGCCGGCCAGACCGAGCCGGTGCGCAGTCGCAGCCAGCCGAAGAGGATTCCCACCATGACGCAGCCGCCGACCATGAACGCAAGCCCTGTGATGTCGGGGCGAGAGAAGTTGTACCCGAGCAGGATCAGCGGAGCGTGCCACAGCCCCCAGATCACGCCGACGATGAGCAGTGCCGGCCAGGTGCCCAGCGGCCGCAGGGTCGTCAGCAGCCAGCCCCGCCAGCCGACCTCCTCACCGAAGGCCACGGTGATATTGAGCAGCGAGCCCAACGCCATGATCGCCAGATAGCCGACCACGGCCACGAGAACCGGAATCTCCTCCAACCCGGGCAGCTGCGCCAACTGCGCCTTGAACCCGGAAAGCCCGAGCAGATCAACCTGCATCCACCCGAACGCGGCACCCAGCAGATAAGCCGTGGCCACCAGCACAAACACACCGAAGAAGGCGAGCGCCGTCATCCCGAGCACCCGACCGAAGGGACGCAGCGGCCAAATGCCCAGGTAGCGGACGATGCTGGACCGAGGCTCACCGCTGCGTCGGCGCTGGATGAGCATCGCCACGACCACCGCGATCAGCGGCGTGAACATCATGGCCATTCCCGAGACCTGCACCAGCATCAGATTGCCGATGCCCTCGCCGCTCAACCACAGCGGCAGGCACACGAGCCAGGCCAGGATCACCGCGACGGCGACGAAGACGGCGACCTCGAGCCACGGCACCTTCGCCGGCACGACCGCCAACGGTCGACCCTTGGCGTCCGTGCCCTCCCCCGCCGATTCCCCTACTGGTTCCCCTGCCGGCTCCCCCGCCGATTCTCCCGCCGAGGTGGCTGTGGGCTCCGTGCCCACGACGGCCTTGTCATTGCGATCCGTTCCCGTGCTCACGGCTCCTCCTCATATCCTGCTCCAGCTGCCCTGCCAGGCCTGCTCAACTCTTATGATCCAACCTACGTTGCCGCAGAACACCGCACCTCCACCACGCGGATGAAATCGGCCTCACCCGCACGGCCGAGCGGTCCTGGCCCTTCATTCCGCCCGCCAGCTGCAGACCCCCGACCTATCCACATTCTGAGATACGATGAAGCTCGTTGAACCACCGTCGATGCGTGCAAAGGTGCACTTCCATGAGCGAACCAACCCCGAAACCCCATCTCTCGGACGCAGATCATCTCTCCGTCCTCGGCTACAACGACTCCTTCGAGCGGTCGATGAGCCCGTGGGCGAACTTCGCCCTCGGTTTCACCTACCTCTCGCCGCTCGTCGGCGTCTACTCGCTCATGGCCGTCGCGCTCTCCACCGGCGGACCGCCGTCGATCTGGTGGATCGTCATCGTCGCCTGCGGTCAGATGCTCGTGGCCCTGGTCTTCGGCGAGGTCGTCTCCCAGTTCCCCATCGCCGGCGGAATCTACCCGTGGGCTCGCAGACTCTGGGGCAGGCGCTACGCCTGGATGGCAGCTTGGGTCTACATCTGCGCGCTCATCGTCACCATCACCTCGGTGTCGGAGTTCGGCTCCGGATTCGCCGCCAGCCTGCTCGGCTTCGAACTCAACCGCAACACCACGCTCGCCGTGAGCCTGGCGCTTCTGGTCCTGGCTCTGGCCATCAACTTCAGCGGCACCAAATGGCTGGCGCGCATCGCCCGGATCGGACTCTTCGCCGAGCTCATCGGCGTCATCGGCCTCGGACTCTTCCTCCTCATCTTTGAGCGCAAACACAGCTTCTCCGTCTTCTTCGACACCATGGGCACCGCCGGTGACGGCAGCTACGTCGGGACGTTCCTGGGCGCCGCGGTCGCCGGCCTATTCCTCTTCTACGGCTTCGAGGCCTGCGGCGACGTCGCCGAGGAAGTCTCCAATCCCGCTCGCGGCATCCCCAAGGCCATGCTCATGACGATCGTCGTCGGCGCGGTCTCGGCACTGTTCTCCTTCGGCGGATACGTCCTCGCGGCCCCGAACCTCGAGGAGATCGTCGCCGGCGAGGTTGCGGATCCGATTCCCTCGATCCTCGAGGGCAGCCTCGGCGCAGTCGGTGCGAAGATCTTCCTCCTCGTCGCGATCCTCGCGTTCATCTCCTGTGTCCTCAGCCTCCAGGCCGCAGCGTCGAGGCTGATCTTCAGCTTCGCCCGTGACGGCATGATGCCCGGCCACCGTTGGCTGTCCAAGGTCACCGAGGGCACAAAGGTTCCGCGCAACGCACTCATCGTCGCCTGCATCGCCCCGGCCCTCATCTGCGTGCTCATCTGGTTCAACGACGGGATCCTCGTCGCGGTCACCTCATTCGCGATCCTCGGCATCTATCTGGCCTTCCAGATGGTCGTTCTCGGCGCACTGCGCCAGCGAGTCAAGGGATGGAAGCCGGCTGGTCCATGGTCGCTGCGCGGGTGGGGCTTCCTCGTCAACGTCGCGGCGTTGGCCTACGGTCTCTTCGCCATGGTCCTGCTCTCACTGCCCGGCGACTCGGGTTCGTTCTTCACCGACTGGATCGTTCTCATCGGTCTGGTCGTGGTGTTGGCTGCTGGCTTCGCCTACCTCGTCATCGCTCGCCCCGATCGTCAGTCCAACGCGCCAGAAGGCGATGCGATCGCCGTCGCCGAGGCGATCCGTTCCCACCGCTCGAATCGCTGAGATCCAGCACGCCACCACCTCGGCGAGGGTCCAACCGTTCCGCTCATTCACATAAAAATACAGATCTATGCATAACAATTCGACATGGGTTGTTCTGGCCGCTAAGCTGGACGGCATGTCGAAAGTATTGTCTTCGCTCCCTGTCGGTGAGCACGTTGGAATCGCCTTCTCCGGCGGACTGGATACGTCCTGCGCGGTCGCATGGATGCGCCACAAGGGCGCCATCCCCTGCACCTACACGGCCGATATCGGTCAGTATGACGAGCCCGACCTTGAATCGGTGACCGAACGTGCCAAGGAGTACGGCGCGGAGATCGCCCGCTTCGTCGATGCCAAGCGTCTCCTCGTCGAGGAGGGCTTCGTCGCTCTGCAGTGCGGTGCCTTCAACGTCCGCTCCGGCGGCAAGACCTACTTCAACACGACCCCCCTGGGCCGTGCGGTCACCGGCACGATGCTCGTGCGCGCCATGAAGGAAGACGGCGTCGACATCTGGGGCGACGGCTCGACCTACAAGGGCAACGACATCGAGCGCTTCTACCGCTACGGCCTCATGGCCAACCCGAAGCTGCGCATCTACAAGCCCTGGCTCGACGCGGACTTCGTCGAGGAACTCGGCGGGCGCCAGGAGATGAGCGAATGGCTCGTCGAGCACGGCTACCCCTACCGCGACTCCGCCGATAAGGCGTACTCCACCGATGCCAACATCTGGGGTGCGACCCACGAGGCGAAGAGCCTTGAGTTCCTCGATAACGGACTCGACATCGTCAATCCGATCATGGGTGTCGCCGCCTGGCGCGATGACGTCGAGGTCGCCACCGAAGAGGTCACCGTCGGCTTCGAGGCCGGCCGTCCCGTGTCGATCAATGGTGAGAAGTTCGACGATCCCGTTGCCCTGGTCTTCAAGGCCAACGAGGTCGGTGGCCGGCACGGTCTCGGAGTCTCCGACCAGATCGAGAACCGCATCATCGAGGCCAAGTCGCGCGGCATCTACGAGGCTCCCGGCATGGCGCTGTTCCACATCACCTACGAGCGCCTGCTCAATGCCATCCACAACGAAGACACCATCGCCCTCTACCACGAAGAGGGTCGCCGTCTGGGTCGCCGCATGTACGAGGGACGCTGGTTGGACCCGCAGTCACTCATGCTGCGCGAATCGATGCAGCGCTGGGTCGCCTCGGCGATCACCGGTGAGGTCACCCTGCGCCTGCGCCGCGGTGACGACTACACGATCGTCAACACCCAGGGCCCCAACCTGTCCTACCACCCGGAGAAGCTGTCGATGGAGCGCGTGGGCGATGCCGCCTTCGGCCCCGAGGACCGGATCGGTCAGATGACCATGCGCAACCTCGACATCGCCGATTCGCGCGCCCGCCTCGAGCAGTACGCGGCCATGGGCATCGTCTCGGGCCCGACCTCGGAGCTCGTCGGCTCACTCGAAGCCGGTGGCGCCGAGGAGATCGCAAACTCGGGTGCCGATGTCGATGCAGCCAGTGACCTCGCAGGTCTCTCCGCAGCCTTCGACGCCGGCACGGACTGAGCAGGACCCACCTGACTGACTGAGCCATTCCAGGAGCCCACGCACACAGTGACATCGCTGTGTGCGTGGGTTTTTCTATGTGCTGCCCTTCTTCGTCGTGCGGTGAGATGATCGTGCCATGTCATCAGCTGCATCCACTGCGCATTCCCTCGCCGAGGTGATCGAGCGCGAACTGCGTGCTCGTGGCTCTTCCGTACGCGCCGCCAAAGACCAGGCCTACCTCAAGAGCGAGCTCGTCCACTACGGCGTCGGCGTGCCCGATACTCGGGCTGTGGTGCGCTCGGCTCTGCACACTGCGGAACTGGATCACGAAGTGCTCGTCGAACTTGCCGAGGCGCTGTGGAACCCGGCGCCCATCGGAATCGACGCTCCTGTCTTTGATCTCCGCAGCGCGGCCACGATGGTGATCACCCAAGCGCAGGACCACCTCGGCGCCGGTGACAGTGACTTCCTGGAACGACTGCTGCGACAGGCCCGTACCTGGGCCCTTGTCGATCCCCTCGCTGGGGATGTTGTCGGTCCTCTGGCCGAATACGATCTGGAATTCGATCCGGTGCTGGAACGCTGGTCTGGGGACGAAGATTTCTGGATCCGACGGTCTGCACTGCTGGCCCACCTCAAACCTCTGCAGGAGGGACGCGGAGACTTTGAGCGATTCACGCGATTTGCCGACGCCATGCTCGAGGAGAAAGAGTTCTTCATCCGCAAGGCCATCGGGTGGGTGCTGCGCGAAACGGCCCGCACACGTCCGGACATGGTCTTCGAGTGGATGTTGCCCCGCGCCCATCGCGCCTCGGGTGTGACGATGCGCGAAGTGGTCAAGCATCTGTCCCCTGAACAGCGAGATGCACTGCTTGCCGCTAAAGGGACTTCGCGAAGTCGAGCAGGATCTCGTTGAACGCTTCGGGCTGTTCGATGTTGGCCGCATGCCCGTCGTCAGGGATGATCACCGACGTACCGATCGGAGCAAGTCCTGCCGATGCGGCCGCGTGCGATGCTGGCCAGTGCTCGCTCTCGGCTCCGGCGACGAAGAGCACGGGTACATCCGTCCCTTCGATCACGGGGCGCCAATCGGCCTTGGCATGGTCATTCAGCAATGCGAGCTCTCCGCGGGTGAGTGTCCTGTCCACATCCTTCATCGCCTTGAGCAGACGCAGCAGGCGCCTGCCCCTCTTCCAGATGGGTGTGCCGTGTCCGGTGGGAGGGATCTCCTCGGCGAAGTAGGTATCGGCGTTGGATTCGTCGAAGCCGTAGTAGCCGTGAGGCCAGTCTGCAGTATTGAGCATCTTCGGCGTCTGGTCGACGATGGCGATTCCGGCAATGCGGTCGGCGCTGAATTGGGACAGGTAGGACCAGATGGTGTTGCCGCCCATGGACCCGCCCACGAGGAGAACATCGGTGAGGTCCAAGGCTTCCAGGACCTGTGCCATGTCTTGGCCGCGGCGTTCCATGGTCACTCCGGCATTGGGATGCTCGGCGCTTCCGTGGCCGCGCAGATCGACGCTGAACACCTGAAAGCCTGCCTGCGTCAGCGCTCCGACCTGGTAGCGCCAGCTGGTCGCCGGCGCCTTGAACCCGGCCAGCAGCACTACCGGGCGGCCGGAGGGGTCTCCGGCTTGGGTGTACTCGAGACGGACACCGTCATCGGCAGTGATTGCGGCCATGGGTCAATCCTAGCGCCGAGCTGGCTTCTCTGTGGGCAGGGATCGAAAAAGCCCCTCACCTTGCGTTTCCGCTGGTGAGGGGCTTTCTAACTGTGCGCCACGAGGGATTCGAACCCCCAACCTTCTGATCCGTAGTCAGATGCTCTATCCGTTGAGCTAGTGGCGCATGTCGCTCGGACTCACGCCCTGCAACTCGAACAACTATACACACCGAATTCACTCAAGCTCAAATTCGGGCCGAGTGCGCTTCGCCACATTTGCGACTTCGGTTGAGTGGAGCCGCGCCCGCCTCGATGGCAGTCGGCGGCCCCACTCGACAACAGCGCGCAGACTATCGCTGCGCGGACTCCGTCTGTGCCGAATTCTTCCACCGACGGGCGGCGATGAAGGACCGCACGCCCATGACGACGTAGATGATGAGCAGCACGAAGGTGATGATGCTGGTGATCACTGCGGCGGGCCGTTCAGCCTCACCGGCGATGAGTGCGCCGATCTGCATGACGTTCATCGCGGTGCCGAAGATACCCAAGATCGCAACGACAAGGGCGATATGGATTCCGAGCTTCTGCTTCTTCAGAGCAATGAGGCCGCAGATCAGAAGGACTGCACCCAGAATGGCTGGGATCAGCGCGGTCCAGCTGGCAAAGGCGGTGGCGACATAGGCAATGACACCGACGGCGATGAGGACGACGCCGAGTCCGATGGTGGTGCGGGGCATGATGCTCCTTAGGGGTTTCAAATGAAGTCGAAGGCGCCAATACTGCCGACGACTGCCCCTAATTCTACAAGAGGTAGAAGTTAAGTCCACCTCTCACGGGAGCCGAGAACCACCTCGGCGAGGGAGCGAGGACTGCGATTTTCACGCTGGAACAACTTCTGCAAGAAACGATCACCACTATGCAAATACACGTCACCTAAATGACTCATTTGCGTCTTTCGTGATGCCGTTGTGATCCAATGCACATCTTCGCGTGACTCAAAACCAGGATTTTCCGGGTCACCCGCGTCCTACGGTGGAGATGTACCAGCCGCCAGGCAGAACCCCGTAATCCCGATTGACCAGGAGACCACTCATGACTGTCCTCGACCATGACGTCGTCGCTGACCAGCTGAAGAACGCACCGACCGATAACGAGTCGGTGCTGTCGTTCGTCAGCCGGGTCGCCACCCTCACCACCCCCGATGACATCGTCTGGGTCGATGGTTCGGAAGAGCAGAAGGCCACTATCGCCGACCAGCTCGTCGAAGCCGGCACGATCGTTCGCCTGACCGGCACCAAGGACTCATTCTACGCGGCCTCCGACCCCGAGGACGTCGCCCGTGTGGAAGGCCGCACCTACATCTGCTCCGAAGAGGAGAAGGACGCCGGCGCGCTCAACAACTGGATGGCTCCAGCCGAGATGAAGAAGACCCTCGAGCCTCTCTTCACCGGTTCGATGCGCGGACGCACCATGTACGTCATCCCCTTCGTCATGGGACATGCTGAGGCAGACCAGCCCATGTTCGGCATCGAGGTCACCGACTCCCCCTACGTCGTGCTCTCCATGCTCGTCATGGCTCGCTCGGGCAAGAACGCCCTCGACGCGATCGTGGCCAACGGCGGCACCTTCGTCGAGTGCGTGCACTCCGTCGGCGCTCCGCTCGAGCCCGGTCAGGAAGATGTCGCCTGGCCCTGCAACTCCACCAAGTACATCACCCACTTCCCCGAAGACCGCTCCATCTGGTCATTCGGATCCGGCTACGGCGGCAACGCCCTGCTGGGCAAGAAGTGCTACGCGCTGCGCATCGCCTCGTCGATCGCCCGCGATGAGGGCTGGCTGGCCGAGCACATGCTCATCCTCAAGCTCACGAGCCCGGAGGGCGAGGTCAAGTACATCGCCGCCGCGTTCCCCTCGGCTTGTGGCAAGACCAACCTCGCCATGATCGAGCCCACCATTCCCGGCTGGAAGGCCGAGACCCTGGGCGACGACATCGCATGGATGCGCTTCGGCGACGACGGCCAGCTCTACGCCGTCAACCCCGAGTTCGGCCTCTTCGGCGTCGCACCGGGCACCGGCTACACCACCAATCCGACCGCGATGCGCGCCATCGAAGCCGGCGGCAACATCTTCACCAACGTCGCACTGACCGACGACGGCGACGTGTGGTGGGAAGGCAAGACCGACGAGAAGCCAGCGCACCTCACCGACTGGCGCGGCAACGACTGGACCCCGGACTCGGAGACTCCAGCCGCTCACCCGAACTCGCGTTTCTGCACCCCGATCGCCAACGTCCCGACCCTGGCTCCCGAGTGGACCAACCCGAACGGTGTGCCGATCTCGGCCATCCTCTTCGGCGGTCGCCGCAAGACCACAATGCCGCTGGTGACCGAGACCAAGAGCTGGAACCACGGTGTGTTCATGGGCTCGGTGCTCTCCTCGGAGACCACCGCAGCCGCCACCGGAGCCGTCGGCGTCGTTCGCCGCGACCCCATGGCCATGCGTCCGTTCATCGGCTACAACGTCGGTGACTACCTGCAGCACTGGCTCGACATCGGCAACACCGAGGGTGCCCAGCTGCCGAAGATCTTCTACGTCAACTGGTTCCGTCGCGATGACGACAACTCGTTCCTGTGGCCAGGATTCTCCGAGAACTCGCGCGTTCTCAAGTGGGTCTTCGAGCGTGTGACCGGCACCGCCGACGCAGCCGAATCCCCGCTGGGCCTGACCCCCGTTGAGGGCGGTCTGGACACCGAGGGCCTCGACTTCACCGACGAGCAGCTGCGCAAGGCTCTCGCGATCAAGCCCGAGGAGTGGGAGACCGAGCTCGGACTCATCGAAGAATGGTACGAGCAGCTCGGAGATTCGGTTCCTGCCGAACTCCGCGCCGAGGTCGACAACCTGCGTGACCGTCTGGGCCTCGCCTGAGTCACTGAGGCTCTGAGACTCTTCTGAACGACAGAGAATCCCCCAACCATCGCCGAGGTGGTTGGGGGATTTTCGTGTGCCGGGACGCGGGGTCCGTGTGGTTCAGTCCCTGAGGTGGGCAGTCAGCCGGAAACCGTTCGAAGTGGTGGGCAGAGGCCTGGACGAGGCTCCGGGCTGGTTGCCAATGCCAGAAATCTCATCACGTACCGGGAGCACTAATGCGCACCGCAGGAACTGTAGGACGAGAGGGTCCGGGGAGGACGTGCAGAACTAACGGTTGTGTAAGCGACGGACTGTAGTGGATGCGACGACCGGTGCTGCTTGCCGCTGGCAGCGAGGAAGTGAAGCAGTGACGGTCCGGGACGCGCTCGATTACGAGACGTGCAGTTAGAAGCTTTCGAGGGCTAGACGCCGTGGGGCGCCGGAGCGATAAGGCTCTGCATCAAGCGCCACGCGATCAGTCGCCGCTTGGAATCAGCCGCCGGGTCTTAGCCGCCGGGCCTGACGCCCCAGGCCCTACGCTCCGTGGAGGGCCGGGACGATGAGGTAGACGCCGACGAGCACGACGATGCTGCACACACCGAACACAGCCCAATAACCGACCCTGAGCAGGGGCTTACTCTGCCCCGCGGCGGCCAGGTCGACGTGCACGGCCCTCATTCGCACTGCGGTGGAGAAGAGCGTGATGACGACGATTGCCGACACCCAGGTCGCGACCGCAACGATGAGGAATGAGCTCCACTCGATCATTTCGTATCTCCCTTGTCCGCGCGGGCCCCGTCGACTTCGGTCTCCGCCGTATCGGAGGTGGAAGCAACCCCGGAGCCGGAAGCAGGTTCTGAATCCGTATCGACAGTGACGCCGGCATCGGACTTCGCGTCCGCCCTGCCTGAAATTCGCTGGTCGCGGGCATCGATGCGAGCGGCACGTTTCATAGCGGCGCGTTTGCGGTTGCGGTCCTTGCGCAGCTTGCGCTTACGACCGCGAATTCCCACAGCCTCGCCGACGGTGTCGAAGTTCGAGATCTCCGGATCGGCGACTTTGCGTGAGCTGAGGAAGATCCAGAGGACCGCAATGACGGCGACGATGGTGTCGAGGATGACTCCGATGGTGCCCAAGTGTGCGACACCGGCTGCGATAGCACCGACGATTCCTGCCGCCGGGATGGTCAGCAGCCAACCGGAGGCGATGCGTCCAGCGGTGGACCACTGAACGTCTGCGCCCTTGCGTCCCAGTCCCGAGCCGAGCACCGATCCCGAGGCGACCTGCGTCGTCGACAGGGCGAAGCCCAGGTGGGACGAGGCGAGGATGGCGGCTGCGGTCGAAGTCTCGGCGGCCAGACCCTGAGCGGGCTTGACGGTTGTGAGCTTCGTACCGAGGGTGTCGATGATTCGCCATCCGCCGACGTAGGTGCCCAAGGCGATCGCCAGCGCGCAGGCGGTGATGACCCAGATGTGCGGGCCGGTTCCGTGATCCTGCAGGTTCGCGGACACGAGCACGAGGGTGATGACGCCCATGGTCTTCTGAGCGTCATTGGTCCCGTGTGCCAGTGCCACGAGCGAGGAGCTGAAGATCTGACCGTATTTGAACGGCGCCCGGTGAGCGGTCTTGCCCTCGCCGTTGCGACGCGTGATGGAGTAGGCCAGTCGGGTGCACAGATAGGCACCCACGCCGGCGATGATCGGAGCCGCGAGTGCGGGCAGGACCACCTTGGACAAGAACACGCCGAAGTCCACGGAGTTGAGACCGGCGCCGACGATTGCGGCACCGATGAGTCCACCGAACAGTGCGTGCGAGGACGATGACGGCAGGCCGAAGCGCCAAGTCGCCATGTTCCAGATGATCGCACCGATGAGGCCGGCGAGGATGAAGTCCGGAGTGATCTGGACTCCCCCACCACCTTCTTTGATGATGCCCCCGGAGATGGTCTTGGCCACCTCGGTGGAGAGGAAGGCTCCGACAAGGTTGAGCAGCGCTGCCAGGGTGACCGCCGTCTTCGGCTTGATCGCTCCCGTGGCGATCGGTGTCGCCATGGCATTGGCTGTGTCGTGAAAGCCATTGGTGAAGTCAAAGAACAGTGCCAGTACGATGACCAGCACGACGACGAAGATGATTTCCACTAAGCGACCTTGAACGTAGACACAATTCGGACCGTGGATGATTTAGCTGGCGGGCAGCGACCTCAATCTGCGAAAAGTCTACCGCCTAATTCCCTGAGTCTTCACCCACTGTTCGACAGAACTCCACTCACGACACTCTGCGTTCATCTCTGAGCTGGCCGAACGTGCCCTCACCAGGTGCGGAATGTATTGCTGTTCACAGTCCACCCGGCGAGGGCCGAAAAGGTCAGTTGACGTATCCGTCGGCGATGCTCAGCGCCTGGTCGAGCACCTCGAGGCCGAAGCACACGTCGTCGTCGGGCGTGTTCAGCGGCGGTACGACGTGGATCCGGTTGAAGTTCGCGAACGGCAGCACCCCGCCTGACTTCATCGCAGCGATCACCCGGTTCATCTCCGGTGAGCTGCCGCCGTAGGCCGCCATCGGCTCACTGGTGGTTCGGTCCTTGACCAGTTCGACGGCCCAGAAGCATCCCATTCCGCGAATGTCGCCGATCGAGGGGTGGCGCTGCGCCATCTCGTGCAGTGCGGGTCCGATGATGTCGCGACCCAGGCGTTCGGCGTTGCCGATCATGCCTTCCTCGCGCATGGCGGTGATCGTCGCCACCGCGGCCGCGCAGGCCAGAGGATGGCCCGAGTAGGTAAGTCCGCCCGGGTAGACGCGGTCGCGGAAGGTCTCGAAGATGTCATCGGAGATCGCGACTCCGCCGAGGGGCACATAGCCCGAGTTCACGCCTTTGGCGAAGGTCAGCAGGTCCGGTGTCACTCCCCAATGGTCCACGGCGAACCAGGCTCCGGTCCGCCCGAAGCCGGCCATCACCTCGTCGGCGATGAAGACGATGCCGTGACGCGATGTCAGTTCCCGCACCCCTTCGAGGTACCCGGCCGGCGGCCCGTAGATTCCGGCCGTTCCGGGCACGGTCTCGAGGATGAGCGCGGCGATGTTGGACGGCCCTTCCAAGGTGATCATGTCCTCGAGGTGCTGCAGCGCCCGCTGCGTCTCCTCTGCCTCGGTCGTCGCCCCGAAGTAGGAGCGGTACTGGTAGGCGGGCATGAAGTGGACGATGCCTTCTGCCGAGTAGTCGTTGGCGAAGCGCCGCGGGTCACCGGTGACATTGACGGCCAGCTGAGTGCCTCCGTGATAGCTGCGGTAGGCGGAGAGCACCTTGGTCCGTCCGGTGTGCAGGCGCGCCATCCGGATTGCGTGCTCGTTGGCATCGGCACCACCGTTGGTGAAGAACACATGGTCGAGGTCGCCGGGGGTGACTTCGGTGATGAGCCGGGCGGCTTCGGACCGAGCATCGTTGACGTGCTGAGGCGCAATGGTGCACAGCTTCGCCGCCTGTTCCTGGATCGCGGCGACGACCTTCGGGTGTTGGTGCCCGATGTTCGTGTTCACCAGCTGCGAGGACATGTCGAGCAGCTTCCGCCCCTCCCCGTCCCAGACATAGGGCCCTTCGGCTGCCAGCACGGTCATCGGGGTGAACGGACCCTGCGCCTGCCAGGAATGGAAGACGTGTGCCCGGTCCAGATCATGAGCTTGCTGACCGGCACTCAGCTCTTCCGCGGTGAACGTTCGAGAGTCGTGGCTCTGGGTCTCAACAGGCTCCGTACCCGCATCGCTTGTGCCCACGACCTCGCGGTCGACGTCTTCGTTCGCGTTCATCACAGTCATGCTGTGCCGTCCTTTCGCAGTTCATCCCATATCGCCGAGGTGGGTCTGACCGTTGAGGTGACCCTGATCCTTCAATGGTGGGTCAGTCGAACCCGATTCACTATGGACACCCTGTCAACGTTTCCCTGGCTCGATTTACACTGTGTAAACACCATGATTTCGAGAACACACAGAGGAGTGACGTAATGGAGGCTTGGTCGCAGCCAGCACCGGATCTGACCTTCGCGAGCCTGCTCGACGTTGAGGAGATTCGCCTTGGCGAGCCCGAGCTCGTGTCCGGTGGCGACCAGGTGGGACGAGTCGTGAGATGGGTCCACATCGCCGATTCGGAGAATGTCGCCCAGTTCCTCGAGGGCGGCGAACTCGTCCTCAGCACGGGAATGTCCTACCGGTCCTCATTGGAGTCGACGGCAACCTTCTTCGATCAGCTCGAATCAGCCTCGGCCGCCGGCGCGGTCATCGAACTCATCCATGACGACGGCAGGCCCGATGAGGCCGCGATCGAGAACGTGCGAAGGGCAGCTCAGGGTCGAGAGCTTCCGATCGTGGTCCTGCGCCGCCGCATCAAATTCGTCCGCGTCACGGAGCTGGCTCACCAGGAGCTGCTCAAGCGGCAGCTCGCTCGCGTCGAACATGCGCGCACGGTCCACGAGGTGTTCACGCAGCTGAGCCTCGAGAGCGCTGGAACCCAGGACATCGTCAATCGAACTGCGGAGCTGCTGGGCACCCCTGTGCTGCTAGAAGATGTCGGGCATCGTGTGCTCGCCCAGGCCGGTGGCCCTGAACGTGAACGCGAACAGGGGCAGCGGTGGCTGCAGACCCCGGTGGGGCTGCGGGATCGCAGGTGGGGGCGTCTGCTGGCGCCCAGTCGCCTGAGGTCAGATGAGGAGGCTGCGCAGGTCATCGAGCGTGCTGCGCAGACTCTGACACTGGCACGAATGGCTGAGCGTGATGAACAGGACCTCCTCGTCCAGGCCCAGGGCGGGCTGGTGCGCGAGATCATCGAATCGACAGACCTCAACGAAAAGCAGGTCCGGGCCAGGGCAGCAGATCTAGGATTCGCTCCGCGAGGGCGCATGATTCCTCTGGTCGTGCGCATCGATCGGGGCCCGAGCACCGATCCGACGACCCTCCAGCTGCGCGAGCGGTCACTGCATCGTGATTTCGTGTCTGCCGCGAGCGCCCATCGCTGCTCGACGCTCTCGGCCGGACTCCAGTCGGGATCGTTCGGGGTTGTGCTGGCACTGCCTGCCGGTGTCGATGTCGATACGACCCTGCAGCGGCTCATCGCTGAGATTCCCGCTGACGGCACCACCGTCGGCGTCGGACGCATGAGCGAGTCGCTCATCGACTCCGCTGCCGGGCTCGAGTCCGCGACCCAGGTGGCCGAGATCGCCTCGACTCTCGAGCTGAGGGAACGCCAGTACTACCGCTTCTCCGACGTGAGGCTGCGTGGACTGCTCTCGTCTCTGCACGATGATCCGAGTGTTCGAGCCTTCGCAGAGGCAGAACTTGCTCCCTTGCTCGAAGCCCCCAGTGGGCGAGGGGATCGGCCTGGGAACCAGTCCGGAAGTCAGCCCGGAGGTCAGTCCGATGGCGAGGAGATGCTCGGTCTTCTCGAACAGTTCCTCGCACACGGCGGGAACAAGTCAGCACTGGCCCGCAGCGGCTTCCTGTCCCGGCCGGCGCTCTATGCGCGGTTGGACAGATTGCAGCGCAGGCTTGGCGTCTCGCTGGAGGACGCAGAATCGCGCACCGCGCTCCACGTCGCCATTCTGTGGCTGCGCACAAACCGGTAAGGCGCTGAGGCCAGCGAGTCCGCAAAACGTCTCACCGTGCCGACGCGGCACACTGAATCAGCCTGAAATTGTCTGACAACCCAAAACTTTGACTTTTGCGGATCACCGCACTCATCAGTGATTCGGTAACACTTGCGGGTCCAGTTTGCGCTCTACTCTCGATATTGCGCAGAAGTCGCTATATGGTCGATTGTATGACACACCGGCGGGAGGATTGTGTCTGTCCGTCATCCTGATGGGCCCCGCCATACCGTGCAGGGTCGACCCGGAGCAGGGTCGGCATTTTGACGAAGAGAGACAAAGATGTCCAAGACAAGTCAAATCATCATTGCAATCGTCGCCGTCATCGTACTCGCGCTGGCGGGCGGCTATTTCGGAGCTGGACTCCGGTCCGGAGGCAGTGCCGGGGGCACCGAGAACGGCGCATGGATCCAGAAGATCAAGGACCAAGGCGAGCTCCGAGTCGGAATCGCGTCGGCTCCCCCGATGACCGGAGAGCAGAAGGACGGGAAGATGGGCGGGCCGAATGTGCTGCCGCTGCAGAACCTCGCCGATGAGATGGGAGTGAAGTTCACTCCCGTCGCAGCGGAATGGTCAAAGATGGTCTCCGGCCTGCAGGCCGACAGGTTCGACGTCGGTGCCTACCTCGACGCCACCTCGGAGCGCTCCCTGGCCATTCAGTTCACCGACCCTGTCTACACCTATGAAGGTGTCTGGATCGTCAAGGCTGACTCCGGGCTGAAGTCCACCGAGGACATCCTCAAAAAGAAGAAGCCGGTCGCCGTGGCAACGGGCACCTCGTACGAACGACGGGTCGTCGACCTCGGCGTCGACATCGTCAACGCCGAGGCGATCCCGCAGTCGGTCACCGCGATGGAATCGGGCCGCGCCATCGCCGCGTTCGGCGATCTGCCGACTCTGGCTGACGCCGCGCAGAAGAACAAGTCACTGAAGATCGTGCGCCCCAAGCCCGTCATCTTCAAGAGCGACTCGAACTACGGAGTCAGCGCGGACATCGATCCTCGCTCCCTGCAGGTCATCAACATCGCAATCCAGAACGCGAAGAACGACGGATCCTTCGATGCCGCGCTGGAAAAGGCGGGAGTCGTGAGTGCCGACGACCTCGGCGATCTCGCAATGAAGTGATCGACCTCGCCCCCGGTAGAAGGGAATTCCCATGAATTACACGTTCGACTGGAGCGTGGTCTCGAACAACTTCCCACGGTTGCTCGAAGGCCTGCTCCTGACCGTGGAGATCGCGGTCATCGTCATCGTGCTCAGTATGATCATCGCCATCCCGCTGGCTCTGCTGCGCATGTCCAATATCGAGGTAGTGCGTTGGCTCGCCCAGCTCTACATCGAGATCTTCCGCTGCACGCCGCTGCTGGTGCAGCTGTTCTGGGTCTACTACGCATTGCCGACCCTGACAGGGATCACCATCCCCGGCACGATCTCGGCGATCATCGCGCTCACCCTCAACCTCACAGCCTTCATGGCAGAGGCCTACCGCAGCGGATTCCAATCGGTCCCACCCGAACAGGTGGAGGCCGGGAAGATGCTGCGGCTGACTCGGTTCCAGCAGATTCGCCACATCATCGTCCCGCAGGCGCTCAAACAGCAGCTGCCGGTGATCATGTCTCTGAATATCTCGATATTCAAAGACACCGCACTGGTCTCGACGATCGCTGTGGCAGACCTGATGTTCACCGCGAACAAGATCTCCACCGAGTCCTACCGGGCACTGGAGATCCTCACCGTCGCCGCGCTCATGTACTTCATCATCGCGTTCCCGGCCTCGCTCATCCTGAGCAAGATCGAGCGCAACCTCATGGCCACAGGCAATGTGAGAGGCACTCGCAAGAGGAGCTTGGCCGCACAGATGGCACCCGGAACGAAAGTCGAGGTCAAACCATGAGCGAGAACACGACTGCCCACACCGGGATGCACAGGGACATCACCGCAAAGTCCGGCGATGTGCTCGTCTCCTGCCGCGGACTGCAGAAGAGCTTCGGAGACCGTGAGGTCATGAAGAGCATCGACTTCGACATGCTGGCCGGTGACATCACCGTCATCATCGGCAGGTCGGGATCGGGCAAGTCCACGCTTCTGCGGGCCATCGCCGGACTCACCGACCCCGACGCCGGCACGATGACGTTCGACGGCGAGGTCGTATTCGAGGACGCCAAACGCACTCCGGCATGGAAGCAGGTCGACTCCCACGTCGGCATGATCTTCCAGAGCTACACCCTGTGGCCGCACATGGATGTGCTCAAGAACCTCACGTTGGCCCCGCGCAAACGGCTGGGCATGTCGGAGTCAGCAGCGCTGGAGCGAGCAGAGCAGGCCCTCGCCGAGGTGGGGATGTCCGACCACATCCACTCCCGCCCCAGCGAGCTCTCCGGTGGTGAACGGCAGCGAGTGGCGATCGCCCGTGCACTGATGATGCGCCCGAAGCTTCTGCTCTGCGACGAAATCACGAGTGCCCTCGATCCGCCGGTGGCGGCCGAGGTTCTCGACGTCCTGCGCAGGCTCAAAGAAGAGGAGGGCATCGCCGTTGCCCTGGTCACGCACGATATGGCGTTCGCTTCGAAGGCCGCTGACCGGGTCGTCTTCTTCCATCAGGGGGAGATCGCGGTGAATGCGACTCCAGACGACGCGTTCAACAAGACAGAGGACCCGGAGCTGAAGAAGTTCATCGACGCCGTGCGGTTCTGAAGCGCCGTTCGGTTCTGAAGCGGTGCTGCCTGCGTGCGCTGAGTTCGGACCTCAGCGCACGTAGTCGGCTCCGGTGATGTCGAGAGTCGCACCGGTCAGATGCCGGGACCGTCCGGAGACGAGGAATGCCACGAGTTCGGCGACGTCTTCTGGCGGGGTGACTTCACGCAGCGGCAATTCGGCGATCGCCTCGTCGTCGATCTCCCCGGCTGCAAGTCCGGTGTCCACCCATCCCGGAGCGATCGCATAGGCGAGGACACCGGCATGACCGAAGCTCCGGGCGATGCCCTTGGTCAGGCTCAGCAGTCCCCCTTTGGCAGCACCATAGGCGAGATGCTCTGCATCGTCACCGCGATGAGCCGAACGGCTCGTGACGTTGACGATCGCGCCACCGCCGAGGTTGGGGAAATCAAGGAGCGCGCACCTGCACAGGTCCGCCGCAGCGATGAGGTTGAGCTGCAGGTTCGCCTCCCACCCCTGTTCCCATTCGTCTGCGTCGGCGAGCGGTGAGGGGATCCAGGCGCCAGCATTGTTGACGAGGGTGTCAACGCCGCCGAGAGTCTCGCCCGCCGCGGCCCACAGACCATTGGCAGCCCCGGGGCGTGCCAGGTCAGCAAGGACTGGGTATGCCCGGTCACCGAGTTCGGCAGCGAGGTCACGGGCACCGGCTTCGTCGGAGTTGAAGTGGATCGCCACCGTCGCCCCGTCTCTGTGGACGGCTCTGGCAATTGCTGCCCCGATGCCCTTCGATCCTCCCGTGACGAGGACTCGCCTTCCTGCCAGTGGGCGAGCTGCTTCGACGCTCATGCTGTCCTCCTTTATCAGTGAGCCCGACGAATCACCGTCGCGCCCGATGTGGCCTATCAGCCGACCCGTTGGGCTCCGGTGATCTCGATCGCGGCGCCGGAGATGAACGATGCTCGATCGCTGAGCAGGAACGTCGTCAGCTCCGCAACGTCAGCGGGGCGTCCCAGCCGGCCCAAGGGGATGGACTCGGCGAGTTCCGCCTCGGCGATATTCGAAGTATCGAGCTTCTGCTGCAGCATCGGAGTGAGGATCTCACCAGGGCACACGGCGTTGACCCGCACCCCCTCGCCACCGTAGTCACGCGCCAGGCTCTGGCTGAACGAGACGACCGCGGCCTTGGAGCTGTTGTAGGCGATGTGCCCGCCCGCCGGGTGCAGACCCCATTGGGAGGCGACGTTGACGATGGAGCCGGCCTGCGCCGCGATCATCATCGGCAGGATCCCGCGACACAGACGCATGACGGCGTCGACGTTGACGAAGTAGCTCGCCGCCCAATCGTCCTCACCGATGTCGAGGAGGGAACCTCTGCGCATCACTCCGGCACAGTTGACCAGGCCGTCGATGGAGTCAAAGCGCTCCTGCACCCGGGTCACGAGGTCGGTGCAGCCGTCCGCAGTCGAGATATCGGCCGGATATGACGTGACCCGAGCTGCCACCTCGGCGGTCAGAGATGGATCGTGAGGCACCTCCACTCGATCCACGGCGATGACGATTCCGCCCAGTCGCGCGCAAGCTGCGGTGATCGCCGAGCCGATGCCACCGGCGGCCCCGGTGACGAGGATGGTGCGGCCGTCGAGATCCATGCTGTTATTCCTTTGCAGTCGAGCGGTCTGTGGCGGCGGTTTCGGCCGTCATTCGACCCATGCCCTGTCCCCAGATGTCGCCGACGGTGTAGCCGACGGGGAACGGGTCGTCACTTTCGAGAACGAGTTGGTGGAATCCGGTGATCCATCCGCGGCCCCTGATCGTCGGGATGATCCCGGGGAGGTCTCCGACGGTTGCTGTCTCCTTCACCTCGGCGGTGAAGGTGGTGCCCATCATCGACTCGTGGACGAACTTCTCCCCGATGGCCAGCTCTCCCCTGGCGAATTTCGCCGCCACGCGTGCGCTCGTCCCGGTTCCACACGGTGATCGGTCAAAGGTGCCCGACCAGGTGCTCGGGTCATCCAGGTCGACCTCGCCGTTGGGCAGGACGACTGCATTGCGGCCGTGCGTGCCCTCGCTGCGTGCCGGCCCGTGGATCATCGGCAGATCGATCGAGTCGATCTCGGGAATGAGCGGGTGGACGACGTCGAAGGCATCATCGGCGGCCTTCCTCATCGCTGCTGCGGCTCTGAGTATCTCCTTGGCGTTGGCTGGTTCGAGCTCGACGCCGAGGT
The DNA here is from genome assembly GCF_028201555.1 of Brevibacterium sp. BDJS002. Taxonomy (NCBI): domain Bacteria; kingdom Bacillati; phylum Actinomycetota; class Actinomycetes; order Micrococcales; family Brevibacteriaceae; genus Brevibacterium; species Brevibacterium sp. BDJS002. Next base: position 3,671,167 of record NZ_CP116392.1, read on the forward strand.
GCTCGGCAGAGGTCTGGACGTAGAACTGTCCCCCGAAGACGACGTCAACGGGAATCGTGCCGTAGCCGGGGACGTCCAAGGGCAGGTCAAGGCCATGGACGAAGGACGGCACATTGTCGAAGGTGATCAGTGCGGCCCGACCATCTTCGACCTGTGCCCGCACCGTGACGACTCCGACTGCCGTGTCCACGCGCAGTGTGGTGACAGGTTCGCTGACGTCGATCGCGCCCGTTTCGATGAGTGCCGTGACTGCACAGATGAGATTCGAACCCGACATGGGTCGAAACCCACCCTGCTCCATGACGATCATGCCGAAGTCGCAGCTGGGATCTGCTGCGGGAACGATGAGCGGTGAGCAGAGCCCGGGATATCCGCGCGGCTCCTGGAGGATCAGGGTGCGCAGGTCGTCGAGGTGGTCCCGACAGTAGCGAAGACGTTCGACCATGGTCTCGCCCTTGACGCGCAGGCCAGAACCCATGAGGACCCGACCCGGCTCTCCCGCCGCGTGAACGTCCACTGTTTGGATGAGCTGCCTGTTGGTCATTGTGTCCCTCCCCTATTCAGACCGCGTTAGACGATCAGGCGACGGTGTCGAGGCCTGCTGCGGTGAGGAGACCTCGGAGCTCCTCACGATGCTCCGAGGCCAGCGGCAGAATCGGTCCACGTGCCGGTCCTGCCGGCAGCCCGACGAGCTCGACCCCGGTCTTCACCCCGCAGGCGTAGCTGTGGGATTCGAGGAAGACGCAGATCGGATGGATCTTCTTCCACAGGTCCCGCGCCCGGGGCATGTCGACGTCGACAGCCAGCGCAGAGTACAGATCGGTGCACAGGCGGGGAATGAAGCTGGCGGCTCCCCACACTCCGGCACCGGTTCCGAGTGCCAGTGCGGCGAAGGTCAACGTGTCGCAGCCGTTGATGGGCTGGATGTCGTCGGAGTGGTTCAGGTAGACCGAGGTGAACTTGGAGAAGTCGCCGCTGGTGTCCTTGAAGTTCGCGACTCTTCCTTCCCGACCAAGACGTCCGAACTCTTCGGCGCTGAGCTCAAGGCCTGTGGCATCCGGGATGTTGTAGAACATGATCGGGATGTCGACGACGTCCGAGATCGCCCGATAGTGCACGAGGATCTCTTCGAATGAAGGAGTGTCGTAGAAGGGAGGCACGATCATCAGAGCATCGGCTCCGGCTTCCTCGGCATCTCGGCTGAGCTCGATGGTCTCTGCTGTCGACAGTGCCCCCGTGCCGGCGACCACGGGCACGCGCCCGGCGGCGGCTTCGATGTACGCACGGTTGCAGGCCTTGCGCTCTGCGACCGTGAGAGCCGTGAACTCTCCGGTCGAGCCGCCCGGAACCAGACCGTGGACACCGTTGGAGATCATGTGCTCGACCTGAGCTGAGATACCGGCGATATCGATCTCGGCACCATCAGAGCTGAATGGGGTGATGCACGCGGCGTAGATGCCGGTGAAGGTGGTCGTCATGGTGGTGGCCTTTCAACTGGTGTTCGTCGTTCGGCGTCGAACGGCGGGGTGAGGCGATCAGAATCGCTGCGGCGATATCCGCGCGAGGAGATCGGTGCTGAGGCTGGAGGAGCGGTCGAGCATGATGTCGGTAAGCACTTTCGCCGAGGCTGGGGCCAGGGTCAGCCCCAACATCGAGTGCCCGGAATTGATGTAGGCGTTCTTCGCGGTTCCCAGACCGCCGATCACCGGAAGCCCATCCGGTGTCATCGGCCGTGAGCCCGCCCATGGGGCTCGCTCGCGGGTCGGGTTCTCGCCCCAGTCCCGGAATGACTGGCGGGCGGCTTGGCGAATGGCTTCGACGCGGATGTCGTTGACATCGTCATTGCGGCTGCCGAACTCCATCGTTCCCGCCAGACGCAGCATGCCGTTGAGCGGAGTGACTGCGACTCTCGTGTCTTCGAGAGTCAGGGAGGTTCTGAGCTCTATCGGCGCCGGAGAGTAGTCGATGCTGTACCCCTTGCCGGAGTAGATGGGCAGCCTGCCTCCGAGCTCAGACGCGAGTGCGCCGGTCGGGACACCCGCAGCCACGACGACGGCATCGGCTGCGATGACTTCCGCATCAGTGGTGACGACCGCAGTCACTGTGTCACCGGTGCGCACGAAGCTGCGCACACTGACTCCTTCGCACACCTTCACTCCGAGCTCGCTCAACTTCCCCAGCAGTCCGCGGGTCAGGGAGTCGGGCTCTATCTGGCGATCGGAGGGAAAGTAGATTCCATGGCGAATGCGGTCGCTCAGGGCCGGCTCTGCTGCCAGCAGGTCATCACCGTGAAGCTCTTCGCCGATATGTCCGGCCGAGGCGAAGGCTGGCAATGTCTGCCTGTGCTCGTCGAATCGAGCGGTGGTCTCAAAGGCGAGGAGAACTCCTCGAGCATGCATCTCGAAATCGATGCCCTGGCGCTGGTAGTCGTCGAAGAGCGCATTCGCGTCTTCTCCCAGCCGCAGGTGCACGTCGAGTCCGGCCTCGAAGTCCCGGGCATTGCAGTGCCGGGCCATGCGGAGCAGGAAGCTCAGATAGCCGGGGGCCACGGACGGTTTGATCGACAGGGGGCTGTCGGGTCTGAGCATCCATCTGATGCCTTGCAGCAAGACACCAGGCCCTGGCACCGGAGTGCTTTCCGCCAGCGCCACTTTTGCGGCATTGCCGTGGGATGCACCGGCGCCGCACTTTCCTGCTTCGAGGAGGGTGACCTCACAGCCGGCACTCGCCAATTCATAGGCGCTGGTCAGCCCGACCACTCCACCACCGACAACGACTACCTTCATGCAGGTCTCCCTCAGTGTCGACTGCGACCGCCGCTGGCCGCAGCCTCAGGCCGCAGGGATTGTATGACAATCCCCCTGAGGTTTACGCTACGCACTCGATCTGACCGCGTCAATGCTCTTCGGCACAGAGTTTCCTGACGGCCTCCACCACGGGTGGAGCGACTCCCCCGATCACGCCTCGGGACCGGTCATTCAGCCGAGCCGGGAGCCAGCAGTGCCAGCTCCTGCGCACTGTCCATGGTGTGTACGTCGAGAGCAGTGCGGATCTGCGCCGGATCGCCGGTGCGAATCGCGCGCATCAGTGCCGCATGGATGGCATGAGCCCGTGCGGGATTCGTCCGGGTGAACTGGTCATAGGCCAAGACGATGGTCATCTGGGCCTCCATCACCGGCCAGATGCGCATGAGCAGATAGTTGTCCGCCGCTTCCCAGATGCCCCGGTGGAATTCCACGTGCGCCTCGTGAAGAGCCAGCGGATCCGATCCCGCTGTCGCCTTCTCGAACTTCCGCCATGCCGCCTCCAGCACGGCCATGCGCTGCCCAGACTGGTCGGCGAGAATCTCGCTGATCGCCTCCGTGTCGAGGGCGACCCTGACTCGAGCGATCTCCAGAAGGGAATCGGCCTCAATATCGGCCACGCGAAGGCCCCGATAGGCCTCCTGAATGAGAAAGCCGTCCCTGGCCATCTGATTGAGCGCCTCGCGAGCGGTGGGGCGACTCACGTCGAGAGAAGAGGTGATTTCTGCTTCGATGATGCGTTGGCCCGGGCGGATCTCGCCGAGGATGATCCGCCTTTTGATTGCATCGACGACGCGCTGCCTGCGTTCCGTGTTGGACGCAGGAGTCCGTGCCGCGCTCGAGGAAGAGTCCAGCGGGGCCTGCGATGCCGACGTGCCTGCCGTTGGGCGTCCCACGGTATTCTTCGTTGATTTCGATGAGTCCACTCCGACGCCTCCTGATCGGTATCGATTGTTGAGTTCGGTCGAATCACGGACTGGGTCAGACAGATAGAACCCTGCCGGTGACGTTTCCTTCGACGGAGCGCACGAAGGCCGCAGCAACCTGTTCGTCAGTAACCGGGACCATTCCCGCGAATGCGTCGTGGAAGTGCGGGGAGTTCGCCAGCACATTGGGGCTGACCGCGTTGATCCGGATGCCGCGCGGAAGCTCAGGTGCTGCGGAGATGACGAACGATTCGACGGCGCCGTTGACCAATGCTGCCGCAGCGGCAGTCGGCACAGGCTCCCGGCTGAGCACACCGGTGGTGACAGTGATCGAACCACCGTCATTAAGGTAGTCGAGGCCCTGCGTGACGAATTCGACCTGCCCCAGGGCCTTTGATGTGAAGGCCTCCAGATAGTCTTCACGCGAAAGTTCGGTGACCGGCTTGAATGCCGCGGCACCGACCGCGACGACGATGGCATCGACTCGCCCGACGGCCTTGAGCAGCGCAGCGATCGATTCAGGGTCCGAGGTATCAACTCCGGGATCTGTCGACCGCGAGGCTGCGATGACCTGGTGCCCTCGGGTTTCCAGTTCGGCTCGAGCAACTCCTCCGACGTGCCCTGCTGCTCCGACCACCAAGATCTTCATGACACTGCCCTCTCGTAGACGCAAATGTCAGCCAACACAGGATTGACTGACAATCCTGAGCCTAAAGGATCGGGGCCGATCACACCAGAGTCTGGATGCCAGTGTGAGTGGGAGTCTGGCGTGAGCCTAGGCACGCGGCGGGAGCGAGCGCACGAAAAACCCCCGCCTGCCCAGTGTTCACCTGGTCAGACGGGGGTTTCGAACAACGCGGAGTCGGAGGGATTTGAACCCTCGGTCCCCAGTTCAAGGGACTTCACCTTAGCAGGGTGACGCTTTCGGCCGCTCAGCCACGACTCCAAATACTGACTCGATGCCACTCTGCGAAGAGAGCGTCGAATCTGCAGTTTGCACTACGGGGAACAGCCTATGCGAAACCAATGGCGAAGAGCAAAATGTGCGGGCAAAGAGTGGCCTTGATCATAATCATCTCAGGGGTGGATCGCCGAATAGAAGGGGATGGCGACCAGACTCCCATGCTCACGTACACGCGAATTCCAGCATTCATCAATGTACAAGCGTAAAATCGATCTGAAGTGCTCTGCGGTTTGCTCTCTGACGGGTTCGGGAACGATGCTACGGAGGTGCCCCCTGCGCTGACATCGTCCACGATGCGCGCCGATGGCCTGCATCGTGAGCAACGCATATAGCACGAGACGTAATTTATGAGGAGTTAAGAACTTGCCAGAGATTCCCCCTGACAAGCACGGGCCGAATGGGAACGACCCCAATTCACGCCCTGCTGGTCATCGGCTCCGCGCTTCTTCTCGTCCTCGATTCCGCGGTGATGCCACAGCCAGTGACGATGGATCCAATTCGCTCCGCCCGACATCGCAGCCACAGACGCCGTCACAGTCGCAGTCGCAGTCACGAGCTCAGTCACAGTCCGGCCGGAGGCCCGCACAGTCTCAGAACTCGTCCTCAGCACAGAAGTCCTCAGCACAGAACCAGTCGAACTCTCAGCAGAACCAGTCGAAGGCACCGACACCTCGCCCGGTAGCGCCACGGACCCGCCGCGAAGCACGGATGCTTCGCGCAGCAGGAGCCAGCGGCGCCTCAGCAGCAGGTGTGGCATCGGCCGCCCAAGCACACGATGACAAGGCCCGGGACCACAGCGCCTCCACAACGGAGCATTCCTCCGGCGCGCCAGCGACATTCGCTGCCGAGTCCAGCAGGCCCACCGGCGCACGGAACAACCGCCCCACCTCGGCGAGGGAATCAGCACATGATTTCGCCGACGAAGCGGAAGCACCTCAACGGCGCAGGGACCGCCGCGAGGCCGAGGCAGCGTCCGCGGACGAGGCTCCGCGCGCACGTCGCCACTCCTCACGAGTCGGGGAAGCCTTCCCCAGCCTTGTCGGCTGGACCTCGCTGAGCACGCTGCTCCCGGGCATCGGGCTGCTGCGCACACGTTTCCGTCCCCTGGGCTTCATCCTGCTCGGCGGATTCGTCCTCACCTTCCTCGTCGCTCTCGTCTACGTCCTCATCAAGGGACCGATCCGCGCGTTCGGCACCGTCGTCTCAAGTCCGACGATGTTGACCTTCCTCGCGATCGTCCTCGCCGTCATCGGCGTGATCTGGATCCTCGTGATCGTGATCTCCCACTTCGGGCTGCGCAAAGGGCACCGCTATACCTCGTGGCAGAACAAGTTGGCCGGCGTGCTCGTCGTCTCTCTGGCGCTCATCATCGGCATTCCCTTCGGCGTCGGCTCGGTCTATTCCCGGGTCCAGGGCGATACGGTCTCGAGCCTGTTCGGCGACAGCACAGGACATTCCAAGAGCGCCGAGGACCTCTGGGCCGACAAGCCCTACATCAACGTCTTCCTCATGGGCCGCGACAACGGCGATGACCGCGAGGGCACACGTCCCGACACCATGCTCGTCGCCTCCATCGACACGAAGACAGGCAACACCGCCCTGATCTCAGTGCCGCGTAACCTCGCGTTCCCGATCTTCCCCGAAGGCAGCGAACTGGAGAAGGCTTGGCCCGACGGCTTTCGGCCCACGGGCCAACCCTCGGTCGACCTCATCAACTCCGTCTGGCAGTGGGGCGAGGAGAACAAGGACAAGATCGGCGACACCCATGGCCTGGAGCCGGGTATGTTCACCACGATGCAGGCAGTCGAGGGTTCACTCGGCCTCAATCTCGATTACTGGGCTGCGGTCGACATGGCCGGGTTCGAAGACGTCGTCGACGCCATCGGCGGTGTGAAGATCGACGTCGAACGTCCCATCCCGATGGGCGGCGGCAAATCGATGTCTGGAGTCGCCAACGAGGTCTACGGCTGGGTCGACCCGGGCCCGCAGACACTCAAAGGCAAGGACGCACTCTGGTACGTCCGGTCGCGTGAAGGCAGCGACAACTACGACCGCATGTGCCGTCAGCAGCGCATGATCAAAACAACCCTCGACCAGATCGATCCGCGCGAACTCGCGACGGCGTATCCGAAGCTCGCGAACTCAGCGACTCAGAACATCGCCACCTCGATCCCGCAGAACGAGGTCCCGGCCTTCATCGAACTCGCTGTCGCCATGCAGAAGGGCGACGTGACAACGGTGCAGATCAACAACGACGTCACCCCGACCTACGACCCCGACTTCGACGTCCTCCACAAGTGGATCCTCGGCGAGGTCAAGGGCGCGTCCGATGGCGAAGAGACCGCGAAACCGACGAACAAGCCGACCACGGATGAGGAGAAGGACACCGCCGAGGAGGCACCTTCGGAGGAGTCTCCCTCGGAGGAGGCATCTGCCGAGGACCAGCCCGCCGAAGAAGAGGGCGGCGAGCCCACCGAGACCACGAAGCCCGGCGAGCCCAACGCCGAAGGCAAGTGCTACCCGAAGGGCTTCAAGCCCGGCGACGACTTCCCCGGCTATCCAGGCCCGGGAGCCGGAGATGAAGGGTGACGACTTCTTCACCATGGTCAGGAACCAGCAGCTCAGCTGAGACGAGCGCTTCGAGCGCCGAAAGCCTGGACTCGCAGGCCCACTCGGTCGCGATCATCGGCGCCGGACCGCGAGGACTCTCGGTCCTCGAGAGGCTCGTCGCCCTCGCCGCCGAACGGTTCTCGAGCGCCGACGGCGACGGTGCTGGTACTGGTGTGGGTGCTGACACCCCGCCCGCGATCGTCATTCACCTCATCGACCCCTACCCTCCGGGTGCGGGCATCGTCTGGCGCACGGATCAGCCCGAGACGCTGCTGATGAACACGACGATTGCCGAACAGACGATCTTCCCCGACTCCAGCTGCTCCTTCGTCTCCCCCGAAACTGCTGCGGACTCCGGCGCCGCGTCCGATCGCTTCGGCCCCGATATGGCGCAGTGGTATCGCGACATGGGTGGAACGGATCCCGTCGACGCGACGTTCCCCAGCCGGACTCTCTACGGCCGCTATCTACGTGATGCCTACGCTCGCATCCGCGACATGGCACCCGACTTCATCGAGATCGTCGAGCACCCCACGAAGGTCGAATCGGTCATCGATCTCCCGCCGGTCGAACCTTTCGGCCACACGTCCGCGGATCCCGAGACCGTGCCGCCGCAGCTGGTTCGCTGTGAGGATGGCACCGCCATCATCGCCTCCGCCGTCGTCCTCGCCGTCGGCCATATTCCCAGTGCGCAGACCGATGAGCGTGCCCGGCTCGCGGCCTTCGCGCAGCGCTCCGGCGGGCTCTACATCCCGCAGGGCCTGCCTGCCGAAGCTCCCGTCGCCGAGGTGGCCCCTGGCAACCGTGTCATCGTCCGTGGCATGGGCCTGAACTACTTCGATCTGCAGACCCTGTTCACGCACGAACGTGGCGGCCGATTCGACCCGGATCCCGACATCGCGGGCGAGCTCCGCTATGTGCGCAGCGGTGAGGAACCTCGTCTGCTGCTCGGCTCCCGTCGCGGCGTCCCCTACCGCAGCAAACCCATCTGCCAGGCCCACCCGCGCTCACCGTGGCCGCTGCGCTACTTCACGCGGGAGAACATCGCATTGCTGGCCGGTCTCGATGACCTCGACGGCGACCGCAAAGCCGGTGCGCGCTTCAACGACCAGCTGTGGCCGCTGATCCTCGCCGATCTCCGTCTCGCCTACTACAGCACCCTGTCCCGGATCCGTCCCGGAGCATTCGCCGGTGATCCCGGTCAGCTGCGTGAGGCCATCGCCGAGGCGGTGTCCCGACACCTGACCAGGCGCACCTGGCAGGAGACCCGCCCCGAGACGCGCGAGACCAGTGCTGGCAGCGGGGACTCCGCAGCCACGGGCGCGGCCGAGTCCCGAGAGCACGAAGGCGCCGAGGCTGCGCGGCAGGGTCGTGTCACCCGTGAGGCCTTCGCATGGTCGGAGATCGAGGAGAGCCTCGTCCCCGATCCGGCCCACCGCATGTCACTGCACGAGCTGCTCAATCCTCTCGAAGGTCGAGAGTTCGACAGTCGTGGCCCCCGGGAGACCAATTCTCTGCACGAGTGGATGCTCGACTTCCTCCGCAACGACCTTCATGATTCTCTGTCCGGGCCAGAGGGCAGCGCTGAGAAATCGCTGTTCACCGTGCTCTGGCAGTCTCGACTGCTGCTCAAAGAGCTCATCGTGGCCGGCCACATCGACCGAGTCAGCATCGACATGGAGATCTGCGGCTGGTTCGAAAGCTTCGTCTCCGGCATCTGCGACGGTCCTCCCCCGCAGCGCATCGCCGAGCTTCTCGCACTGGCCGAAGCCGGCCTCGTCGAGTTCATCGGCCCCGATATGCGCATCGAAGCGAGTCCCGAGGTCGCTGCACCTGCGGACGTGGGTGCAACACCTGCAAGCGGGTGGCCCGCGGCTCCAACCGGGGATCCTTTGCCGCAGATCTTCACCGTCACCTCGGCGCAGGTGGCAGGCGACATCACCGGCAGTGTGGTCATCGATGCGGCTTCACCGACGAACGCGGTGTCCAGGGCAGCCGATGTGCTGGTGCATGGGATGGTCGAACGCGGTCAGCTCACGCCTGCCCGCCTGACCTTGGATGATGGCCGCGAGAAGTTCCTCAACGGGCTCGCGCTCACCCCGCGGCCCTACCGCACGATCGACGTGGAGGGCGCTGTTCACCCCCGCCGTTTCGCGCTGTCCATTCAACTCTCCTCGGTCCAATGGGGGCTGGCGATCGCAGCGAACCCCAATACGAACGCCGCAACTCTCAACGACTCCCACGCCGCGGCAGCAGCGATCCTCGACCTCATCTGAAGGTGCAGCAGCGCGCGAGTTCCTGCTGGTGCTGCATCGAAGTTAAATAGCTCGCCTTTAAAGCAGAGCTATTCAACTTCGATGGAGCTGTTTCCCTGAACAGCCCCACGCAGGCGCCGCCCACGCGGGTCTCTCCCGCGCGGGACTCTCCCCCACGCGGCGGCGCCTACACGCAGGCGCCGCCCGCGCGGGACTCTCCCCACGCAGGCGGCACCCGCCAAGCGGGTCTCCCCTTAGGCGTCGGCCATTTCGAGGGCGGCTTCGGGCTTCGTGGTCCTGGCTCGCACGATCGCGAGGAGGGACATCACGACTCCGATGATCGCCCAGGCCAGCAGGCCGCCATAGGCAGCGGCCACGCCCGTGGTTCCGGCGGTGATCGCAGCGAAGCCGTTCATCGCCGGCGTCAGCGGCAGGATCGGGGCGAGGAAGTCGAAGAAGCCGGGCACCGCGCCGATCGTTCGGCCGGCTACAGCCAGGACCACGGCGATCACCGACAGGAACCTGCCCACGCCGCCGAACCACGCCACCAGTGCGAAGTTGAGCACCATGAACACCAGCGCGGAGACGAACGTCAACACCGCGATGTCGAAGCCTTGGACGGCGTCGATATCCAACACAGTCACCGCCAGGATCGACAGCACCAGGGCCTGCAGCAGTCCCACAATTACGCCAGGCACCAATCCGCGCAGCCAGACGGCCACCGAGGACTTCGTCGAGAGCAGAGTCGAGGCGGGGATCGGCTTGAGCACCGTGTAGGTGACGAGTCCGCCGACCCACAGGGCGAGCATGATGAGCAGCGCAAGAGTCGATCCCTGCAGCACATCGCCCGCGTCGGAGGAGTCCGGCGACTTGATGTTCTCCGAGGCGACTGTGGAGAGCTTGTCACGCTCCGGTGCCGAATAGGAGGGAACCTCGTCCGCGCCCTTCTTCACACCGTCGGCAAACTTGCCGACTCCTTGCGAATACTTGTCTGTGCCCTCGGACAGGGTGTCCAGTCCGGCCGCAAGGTCAGAGGTGCCGGTGGCAGCAGTGGAGACACCGGTCGTGTACTGGTCGAGTCCCGTGGAGAATTCGCCGAGTCCATCGGAGAGCTGTCCGGCACCGTCGTCGAGTTCGCTCGAACCATCGGCGACCTTGGCGATGCCGTCGCTGAGCTCCGGCATTCCGTCGGCAAGCTTCTGATTGCCTTCGGCGACACCGGAGGCACCATCGCGCAGGCCCTTCGAGGCCTCGAGCAGCTTCGGAGCATTCTTCGAGATGTCCTCCATGCCCTTGGTGAGTTCACCTAGGCCGTCTTCGAGTCCCTTGACGAACTTGCTCATGCCGTCGCTGAGTTCACCCGCACCGTCGGCGAGCTTGTCCGCTCCGCCGAGCAGCGACTCGCCGTCCTGCTTCTGCTCCAGACCGTCGACGGCGCTGTTCAGGCCACCCGAGGTGCCGTTGAGCAGCCCCTGAGCGTAGGCCTTCTCAATGCCGGCGCAGACCTCGTCCGGTGTGCCGGCAGGGCACATCTGAGCACGTGCCTGATCGGCCTCGTCCTGGGTCATCATGCCCGCCGACACCAGCGAATCGAGACCGGTCACGGTTCCGCTCTTGGCCAGCTGATCGGCCTGGTCGGCGCCTTCCTGGAGCCCGTCGCGGTACTGGCCGAGACCCGTTGACAGGCCTTCTGCACCCTCGGAGACTCCCTGGGCACCCTTGTCGAGGTCCTTGCCGCCCTTGAGGAGATCATCGAGACCGCCCTCGCCGGAGCCGGAGTCACCGGAACCGGCGAAGCCCTTGATGATCTGGTCGATGGACTTCGTGTACTCGTCGACTCCCCCGGAGAGCTCTCCGGCACCGTCAGCCAGCTTCTGCGTGCTGTCGGGCAGATCCGCCGTCGACTTCTTCATGTCCTGGAGACCGCCCGAAAGTTCAGAGGTGCCCTTCGACAGTTCACCAGCACCCTTGGACAGGTCTCCGGCGCCCTTGCTGAGTTCGGATCCAGAAGAGTCGAGCTTGTCCATACCGGCGGAGAGTTCACCGGCCCCGCTCGCGGATTTCTCCGTCCCCTTCGCCAGCTCTTCGCCACCCTCGTCGAGTTCACCGGCGGCGTCTCCGAGGTCCTTCATCTGATCACCCATGTCGTTGAAGCCGACATAGATGTTGTCGAGGTAGGTCTCGGTCATCTGCGTGTTGAAGGTTGTCCGTGCCACTCCGGCCACGGACTGCGCGATCTGGGTGTCGGCGGCCGGAGCGACTCCGGAGACGTCGACGTCGAGCTGCGTCTGAGTTGCCGACTTGGCATCGCTGACCGAGGTCACAGCCCGGGAGAAGCCCTCGGGGATCGTCAGAGTCGCTGCGTAGGTCCCATCGGACATGCCCTTCTCGGCATCGTCCTCATCGGTGATGACCCAATGGATGTTGTTGTCCTCTTCACCCACAAGCCCGCTGGTCAGCTGCCGGCCGATCGGCACGGTCTCACCATCCACCTCGGCGCCGTCGTCATTGTTGACGATCGCGGCCTCGATCGTATCGAGGCGATCGGTGCTGTTGTACGTGGCCAGAATGAATCCAGCGGCCACGATGATCGGGATGAGCACCAGACCGAAGAGGGACAGCCAGGTCACGGGCCGTTTCGAGTTCGCACGTTCGAGTCTCACGACTGCACGCCTTCCATTTCGCTGCGACCGGCCGCGTGAGCTTGCACGCCGCCGTTGTCATTGTCGGTTCCACGCTCAGCCTCCGGCTTGGCCTCATCGAGATCGAGGTGGAAGTAGTTCGTGTTCGGAGACAGGATCCCGGTGATGTCGCCGTCGGGCAGACCCAGCACGATTGCCGTGCCCTCGGCCTGCAGATCGAAGAGTAGATCGCGTACGTCCCGGCCGCTTTCTCCGGCCAGTGCACCTGCTTCGCTGATGATGAGCAGGTCCGGCGCCGAGGTGCGCAGCTGTGAGAGCTCGCGTGACCCTGGCATCGTCCCCGGCCCGTTCTTATCGAGGTCGAAGTACGGGACACGACGACGCACCCGTCCGGCATGTTCGGGCAGGACCATGTCTCCGATCTTCATCTCACCGGCGGTCAGTCCGACGCGACCGGAGAGAGCCAGCAGCAATGCCTTGCGTGCTTGGCCGCTGGCGACGAGGATCTGGCCCGGTGAGAGCGAGATGTCGACCTGGGCGAATCCGCGTCGACCCGAGCTGACGGCGATGCCGCGACCGTAGACCCGGTATTCGGAGTCCGGTTCCGGCCAATCTCGCAGAGCCACCTCGTGGGCCAGGCCCTCTCCTTCGACATCGAGGCGGGGCAGGATGCGGTCGAGCCACTTCGGCAGCCACCAGGCCTTGTCGCCGAGCATCTGCATGATTGCAGGCACCAAGGACATGCGCACCAGGAAGGCGTCGACGAAGATTCCCGAGGCCAGGGCAAGCGCGATGGACTTGATGATCGGCTCACCCGCGGGAACGAAGGCGGCGAAGACGGAGAACATGATGATCGCCGCGGCCGAGACCACTCGGGCCGACGAGGCGAAGCCGGCCTTGATCGCACCCCGGGCACTCGCACCGTGGACGTAGGCCTCGCGCATTCCGGAGACGAGGAACACCTCGTAGTCCATGGCCAACCCGAAGAGGATGCCCATGACGATGATCGGCAGGAAGCTGATCACCGGACCGGTCGAATCGATGCCCATCGCACCGGCGAAGAGTCCGTCGTGGAAGACGAGGACCACGGTGCCGAAGGAGGCGAAGACGGACAGGAGGAAACCGCCGGTGGCCTTGATCGGCACCCAGATCGAACGGAAGACCATCATGAGCAGGATGATCGAGAGGCCGACGACGAAGATGCCGAAGGGCACCAGCGCCTTGCCGAGCTGATCAGAGACATCGATCTGGATCGCCGTCGCACCGGTGACCGCGGTTTCGAAACCGTCCTCGTCCTCGATGTCGGCACTCAGATCACGGAGGCGGTCGACGGTGTCGAGAGTCGCCGGATCTTCGGAGCTCGTGGTCGGAATGATCTGGAACAGAGCTGTCGTCGCGTCCCGGTTCGGGGTGGCGAGGATGACCTGGTCGACGCCTTCGACGTCCTCGATCTCCTTCTCGATCTTCTCGACATCGCCGAGGGGGTCGTCGGAGGTCACGATCTCACTCGTCATGACCAGCGGTCCGTTGAAGCCGGGACCGAAGTGCTCGTCGATGAGGTCATAGCTCGTGCGGGCAGGCGTGCCCTCCTCCTGGCTGCCTGCAGTGGGCAGGGAGAGCTGGAGGTTGGAGGCGGGGATGGCGAACAATGCGAGTCCACCGACGATGATCACGACCGTCAGCAGCGGAATCTTCGTCACCACGTGCAGCCAACCGGCGAAGAACTTGTTCATGATCGTCTTCGGGTACGGTTCACCGGCCTCAGCCTCCGCCTCGGCGGCAATCTCAGACCGAGAGACGGAGTCGCCCGCCTTCTCCTGCGCGGTTGCGAACGCCCGACGGTAGCGCTTCGTCGGCTTGGGGGTGATCTTGTCCTTGACCAATCCCAGCAGCGCGGGAACCATCGTCAGGGAGATGAGCACGGCGACGACGACGGACCCGGAGGCGCCGATGCCCATGACGGTGAGGAACGGGATGCCGGCCAGGGACAGGCCGAGCAGCGCGATCATCACGGTCATGCCCGCGAAGACGACGGCCGATCCGGCGGTGGCGACGGCCCGTCCGGTGGCTTCGAGCGGGTCATGTCCCTCGGCCAGGAGTGCCCGGGCCCTGGAGACGATGAAGAGGGCATAGTCGATGCCGACCGCCAGGCCCAACATCAGCGCCAACATGATCGATGAAGAGTTGACTGCGCCGAAGGCCGTGGATCCCACGACCAGGAGAACGGAGATGCCGACGCCGATGAGTGCTGTGATCAGCGGCATGCCGGCAGCGCGGAAGGATCCGAGGGTGAGCAGCAGGACGATGAAGGCGATGACGACGCCGATGCCTTCGACCCAGGAGATCTCCACGCCGGTGATCTGGAAGAGCTGGCCTCCGCCTTCGACTTGGGAGCCCTCGGGCAGGGCGTCGCGGATCGGATCCAGTTCGTCGAGAAGCTGGTCGGGGGCCGCTTCGCCGACCTCCTGCTGGGTGCCGTCGTACTGGACGGAGATCATCGCAGCGGAGTCGTCCTCGCTGATCGCACCCTTGACCATCTTGTCGAACGGCGAGGTCACGGCGTCGACGTGAGGGAGGTCTTCGAGCCGATCGACTTCCTTCTCGATCTCATCCTTGTACGTGGAGTCATTGACCGAGTCGCCATCGGCGGCGACGACGATGACGGAGGCGCCCACACCTGAGGCTTCTGGGAAGGTCGTCTCCATCGAATCGAGTGCGACCTGAGCTTCGGACCCTGGGAGGGTGAAGTCGTTGTCGAAGTCCTTCGCGAAGGCCGCGACACCGGCGCCGACGAGCGCGAAGATCACAAACCACAGAGCGATGAATCGGATGGGAGCGCGGTAGGCACGACGACCCAGAGCGTACAGGAATGTTGACACGAAGACCTCGATACAAAAGTGTATTGGATACAGTATTGTATTGTTGTTGACTCAGTGCCCTCAGCGCAAATGCATCAGGAGTTTCGTGAAGATTCTCATCGGATGCCCAGGCCGACAGAGACCCGCACGGACCGACACAGCACAGCCTGTGCGACAGCACCACAGCCACACCAGCACCGCGACCACCCCGACGATGAAATGTTCGATGAATACAGACAATCTCAGCGCCCGCAGACGGCAGACCCGATCCACCTTGGTGGAGGCGGGCATGTCCGTCTTCGCCCACAAAGGCATCGATGGCGCCTCGATCGAGGAGATCTGCGAGGCCGCCGGGTTCACTCGCGGCGCGTTCTACTCGAACTTCTCCAGCCGCGACGATCTGGTTCTGGCCACGATCGAACAGCGCACCTCCCGCGACCTCGACATGCTCGACGCCGCCATCGAACGCTGGCGCGATCGCCTCAACTCCAGTCGACCCGAGAACATCGAAGGCTTCCTCACGGAGTTCATCGACGACACCTTCAGTCAGAAGAGGTCCACCGCCGCCGAGGTGATCGCTGAGCAGGAAATCCAGCTGTACTGTCTGCGCACACCTGAGCTCTACCCCAGGTACGCGGAACTGAGCTCGTTCCAGGTCCAGCGGATCCAATCGCTGATCGAGAACGCCATCGGCTTCGCGAAAGCCGCCTCGACAATTCCACTCAAGGACCTCATCGAGGCGCTCACCGCCATCCACACGCAGTCATCCCTGCGCGCGGCTGCGGGGAAGGATCTGCACGAGGTCGTCGAGATCGATTCCACGCAGATGGTGCGCATCCTCAACCGACTGCTCGACTTCTCGCAGAAGCCCTGAGCGTCCTGGCCTCCCGACAGCCCGGGCTCTCGGCCTACTGAACCTCTAGTCAGCCCCAGGACCGGCCGCTAGGCACTAAGGTGGTTGGCGTGAATGAACTACAGCGCGAATATTACGCCTTCATCAACAACATGGACGTCCGCCTCGGCGCGTTCGTCCTCGCCGACCTGCCCGAGACCTTCGACAAGGAAGACGGGGAGACGGTGAAGTTCCCCAAGGACTTCGGCCCCAAATCCCTGCCGATGCTCGAACTCTTCGTCCTCTCCCGCTTCCCCACTCCCGACGATGTGATCGACCCGGAGAACCGCCGATTCGTCGAAGGCCTCATCCGCTACCTCGGCGAGACCTATCTCCGTGCGATCGGCGGAGCCTGGGACCACGACGAAGAGACCGGAAACGGGATGCCGTTCATCCGTCCGGATACCGAGGAAGGGCCGCTGAAGGGTGAGCCCATCCCGATTCTGGCGATCATCCTCGCCGCGGTCGACGCCCGTACTGCCGAGGTCTTCACGGCAGTCCTGAGCAAGGCTCGCGAGAATCTCGGCGGTGACGGTGAGCCGAAGCGCAGCTGCACCGGTCTGGCGATGGGGATGCTCACGGCTGAGAACTCCAGCGAGGAAGAGGTCGAGTTCCTCACCCGCTTCATCGGCACCGTGGAACCGGGCATCGCCGCCTGGACCCAGGAACAGGCCGACCCGTCCTCGTGGGAGTTCGGGCGCGAGGCGCTGGTGCGCTTGGGCAAGCAGCTCAAGGCCCGCTACGACTCGCGTGACGAGATGATGACGGAAGAGGAGACCGAGTTCGTCGCCGGAGCGATGCGCTTCATCGGTGAGACGATTCGGCGCATCGGCTTCGGACAGTGGCGCTACGGTGCCGACCTCGAACCCGATGATCCCCGCAGCAGGCAGCCCTTTGTGCGTTTCCGCGTCGGCGACCAAAACCTCGACATGGTGCCCTGGCGCTTAGCCCAGACGGCGCTTGAGGATTCGAACTCGATCGCCTCGGGCCTCGACACCATCATCTCGATGCGCGAAGAGGAAGCCGCGAACGAAGCAGCCGCCGAGGGTGACGGCGCCAAGTCAGACGACGCTGAGCCAGACGGCACCAAGTAAGGCAGCGCCGAGACGGACAAGGCCTGAGGCTGACAGCTCAGAGCTGATAGCGACGGTTGCCCTGCATCCCGTCCGCCGGTGAACCCGGAGCCAGGTCTAACTGCTTGCGCTTCGGGTCGATCTGCACGGTGACCAGAGTCGCCGAGCGATCCCCATAGGCGGCACCTGGATCCGGAGTGCACGACACCGGCGCCTCGCCCGGACCGGTGGTCAGAAGGTCGGTGAGGTCGGCCGTCGACTCGGGGCCGCCGGATGTTCCCACTTGCTTGGCGTAGTCCTCGAGTCGCTGCTCGAGGTGAGCGTGACGGGCACGGGAGGTCGAGGTCGCATTGAGTTCGAGGCTGCCGGGGATGAGCTCGGGGTGCAGGAAGTGATTCGTGTGCAGCAGGAATCCCGCACCGGCTTCAGCACCCGGCTTCTCGCCCGGGATCGCGCTCGTGTCCCCGGCTCGACGCTCACGCTTCTCGGCGTTGGCGATCTCGACCTGGACCACCTCGTCGGCGGTGACCACCGTGATGATCGACGATGATGTGGTGGGAGCCGAGTGGATGATCTCGAGCGCCTCGTCAAGAGTCGTCGCCGTCGACAGAATCCGCTCGAGGATCATGTGGATGGGCACTCCCCCGGGACCGTCGCCCTCATGCTTGAGGATATTGAGCAGGACGCCGACGCCTGCCTCGTTGAGTCCGATCTTGCCCGGCATCCCGTATTCGGCGATGCCCACGTGGCGCAGCTGCCCGGGCACGGCACCCACATCGTTGATGTGCCACAGTGTCGAGAAGTCGGCGGCCCAATCCCAGTTCTGTGCGGCCAGCGAGCCTCCGGGGCGGGTGAAGCTCACGGTCGAGCACTCCGTCGCCGAGGCCGGCGCCAGAGTCATGATCTCTGTGCGGGCGATGACCTCCATGAGTTCCTCGACGGGGATCTCAGCACCCTGCGCCACGGCTGCCACCTCCTCGGCGGCCTCCGGGGACCAGGTTTGGAGACGCGCGAGACTCGACGCGGCCGCGGCACGGACATCATCCTCGGCGATGGACAGGAATTCGAAGTAGCGCCGGTAGCCGGCGATCGCGGACTCGATGCCCGTGCGCAGCTCACGCCCGCGCTGGGTGCCGCGCCGGAGGTGGTCGGAGGCTCGGACCATGAAGGTCTCGGGCCTGACCTCGGCTGCGGGAACGTATTCGGTGCTCATTGTCGATTCCTCTTCTCGCGCGGGCTCGTTCGTCTCACGACTGCGGGACGAGTGACCCCACTCCGACGTCGATGTCCAGGTAGTGCATGTGAGCGGCCGTTTCGGCCAGGGCGGCGAACAGGTTGAAGTTGTGCAGGGAGTCGAATCCGCGCGACCAGTGCAGGCCCTGGGCGATCGAGTAGACGCTGTGATCGTCGGTGGCGTCCATGCGTTCCGTGATCTCGTCCAGACGCTGCTGGTGATGCTCGACGAGTTCGCGTCGGCGATCGTGGAGACCCTGGAAGCGGAAGCCGTGTGCGGGCAGGACCGCCACCTCGGCGTCGAGCTTACCGATCTTGTCCAGGGAACCGAGATAGTCGCCGAGGCTGTGCGTGATCGCGCCGCTGTCGAGTCCGATGTTCGGGGTGATCGTCGGGAGCACATGGTCACCGGAGAACAGCAGCTGGTCCTCGTCGCGGACGAACACCGAATGCCCGTAGGTGTGGCCAGGGGTCCACAGCGCCCGCAGCGATCCGGACTCCAGCGGCAGTTCGGAGCCGTCCTCGAGGATGTTCACGGTGTCGGGCATATTGCTCATCAGCAGTGCGAAGTCATTCTTCGACCCGGCCTCGCCCTTGCCCTTCTTGCTGCCGACCTGGAGGCTTTCGACCTCGTCCCAGCGATCCTCGGGCACTCCGTAGGCGCGGGCGATGTTGATGCTCGGGTCGACTCCGGTGCCCAGGTCCACGCTCTTGGAGAAGAACTTCTTGATCGAGCGCAGGTCCTCGCCGTGCATGGCGACCCACATGTCGGGGTTCTTGTGCAGCAGTGCCGGAACCAGCCCGATGTGGTCGCGGTGGTAGTGGGTGATCGCGATCCCGTGGACGTTCGCGACAGTGAATCCCAGGGATCCCAGCGCCGAGGTGAGCGCCAGGTACTGGTCCTTGCCATCCCAACCGGGATCGATGAGGATCAGACCCGAACCGTCGGCGACGGCGTAGCAGTAGGTGTAGACGAGCGGGTTGTTCGGGATCGGGACGGGAATCGCCCAGACACCTTCGGCAACGTTCTCCACTTCGGGCAGGACTCTGTCCTTCCACGCCTTCGACTGTGCGGAGCTGAGTGATTCGATCGCCATTGTTCGACCTTGCCTTCTCTTCGTCGAGCATCATTGCCAATGCTGATCAACCTACTCTCTTTCCACAGTCACTGAAAAGTCGTTCGATAGGCGGGACAGGGAGGAGCGGTGGGGCAGCACCACCTCGGCGTCGGGATGGGCTTGAGGCCCTGTGTGAAGGGTCGCCCGGAAATCAGCAACCTGGGCTACTGGATTCGTTGCGAATGGCGCGATACAGGTGAAGTTATCGTTTCGTTTCGTGAGAATGATTGCGTTTTCGGTTGCACACGGGATAGCATCTATGGCGCAGATCACTTCCATTCCTGTGCTCACACGGGTCCGGATCCGATCGCTGCACCATCTAGCAAGACTCATTGTGGAGGATTGATATGGCCGCGTCAGGCTCACTGAAACGCAACCTCGGGCTGTGGTCCATCGTCGGGCTCGGCCTTGGATATATGACGCCGACGGTGGTCTTCGACACGTTCGGAATCGTGTCGGATGAAACCAACGGGGCGGTACCGTCGGCCTATCTCATCGCACTCATCGTCATGGTGTTCACTGCATTCAGCTACGGCAAGATGGTCAAGGTCTTCCCCACAGCGGGTTCGGCCTATACGTACACGCGAGAGACCATGAGTCCCGGCCTCGGCTTCCTGGTCGGCTGGACCTCACTCATGGACTACCTGCTGCTGCCGATGGTCAACTGCCTCATCGCTCGGCTGTATATGGAGTCCCTGGTCCCCGACGCTCCGCCGTGGGTGTGGGTGGTCCTCTACACCGTGATCATGACCGCCATTGTTGCTGTCTCCATGCGCGGAACAGCCAACCTCAACGGTGTTCTCCTGGTCTTCGCCGTCACAATGGTGACGCTCTTCTGCATTGTCGCCGTCGTCAACCTGACCAACGGCGATGGATCCGGAATCGTCTTCAGCGCCGAACCCTTCATGCACGAGGGCGTGCACATGTCCGCGCTGCTGACCGGCGCCACCGTCGTCTGCTTCTCCTTCATCGGCTTCGACGCCGTGACGATGTACACCAACGAAGCCAAGCATGTGAACCTCATGCCCAAGGCGATTCTGCTGACAGTCCTCGCAGGCGGCGCCATCTTCCTCGTCGCCAGCTACTTCGCCCAGCAGCTCTTCCCCGACAATTCGCAGTTCAATGTCGTCGACGATCCGCTGCCGGAGATCGGACTCCTCACCGGCGGCCCTGTCTTCATGGGCTTCTTCCTCGCCGCTGCCTTTGCTGCCACGGTCGCCTCTGGCCTGGCCTCCCATGCCTCGGTCTCCCGCATGCTGCTGGTGATGGGACGCAACGGGGTGCTCCCGCGCAAGGCCTTCGGCTACATCCACCCGAAGACGCACACCCCGATGTTCAACATCATCCTCGTCGGCGCGGTCTGCCTGCTGGCGATGTCGTTCAGCCTCGAGTTCATCTCCGCGCTGATCAACTTCGGGGCGCTTATCGCCTTCACCTTCGTCAACCTCACGGTCATCGCGCACTTCGCGTTCCGCACCAGGCAGGTCGTCGACGTCAAGTCAGCATTCAACTATGTGGTGCTGCCGGCCATCGGTGCGATTCTCACCGGCATTCTGTGGGTGAGCCTGCACGAGACCGCTCTCATCGGCGGAGTGGTGTGGCTGGCCATCGGCGTCATCTACCTGGCGGTGCTGACCCGCGGCTTCAAACGGACAGTCCGCAGCTTCGACGATCCTGAGGCCGATGCCGAGATGTCCGAGCCGGAGGCCAAACCAGAGGCCGAACCAGAGCCAGAGGCCAAACCAGAGTCTGTTTGAGGGTAGGGATGCGAAAAGCCCCCGCTCGCTATCGTTTTCACGATGCGAACGGGGGCCTTCACTTTGCGGAAGCGGTGGGATTCGAACCCACGGTACGTTGCCGCACAATGGTTTTCAAGACCATCTCCTTCGGCCGCTCGGACACGCTTCCAATGGTTCGCAATGAACCACGGCCTGCTCAGCGCGAGGCTGAGCCACAACAGTTTCTCATAAACCGATTGTCTTCTGCTAATCGATTCCCGCAGGACTGGAGTCAGTGCTTCCCAATGCTGGTGTCCTGATCAGAAACTTCGGTGGGCAACTGCTCAGAATCATCGGTCGCCGACTTGTCGGAACCTTCAGGCTGTGGCTTCTCGTGCTTTCCCTCCTGCACGATGTGACGACCTGTCGAATCCGAATCTTCCGCGGCGGCACCGCGGGCAGCGAAGGTCGCGGGCACGGGTGAGACGACGAATTCGTCTTCTTCGTCCTCGAACTCCTCTTCGGCCGAGTCAGCCAGTTCAGCGGGGCTCTGACGGCGAATCTTGCTCTGCCTGGAAGCACCGACCGACGGTGCTGCCGGCTCCTGCTCGATGGTAGGGCGCGACTGAGGCTCGGCGGGCTCTGCGTCGTCCGAGGTTTCCGGCTCTACCACGTTGTCCACCACCGAGGTGGTGTCGGCATCCGAGGTGGTGTCGGCGTCGGTCAGAGCGTCGTCGGCTTCGACCACTACAGCAGGCTTCTCTGCTTCCTTCTTGTCAGAATCCACAGCCTCAACCTCGGATGAAGAGTCGGAGTCGGGCTCAGCCGAATCATCGGCCTCAGCCGAGACGTCGGAAGCGACGTCGGCGGCAGCCGCAGGGGCCTGCGCAGGGACAGCTGGCGAAACAGGCTCGGATGGCGAATCAGCCTCGGCCGATTCGTTCACCTTGCCTGAAGCAGCTGCGGCGGTCGCGGGGACATTGGCCTCAGCCTCGGCGGGGGCATCACCGGAACGAGCCGGTTTGCCTTTGAGGACGAGACTTAGGGTCGACAGCGGAACCGAGAGCCAGTTGGGCCGGTTGCGCAGCTCGGTGACGACCTCCACAAGGAGCCTGTCGATGAGGGCCGCGCGCAGCACGGGATCGCCGAGGCCCAGGCTCTCGCCCCGGGCACGGGAGTATCCGCTCAGCAGCGAGTTCTGCACCTGCGATGCCCACAGGAACTCCGGAGAGTCGTAGATGGTCCGCAGCGCGGAGGCGTCATTGCCGAAGCCGTTGACGACGAGCCCGCCGTCTTCGGATTCGAGCTCGCCGGTCCGCTGCAGGCGAGCGAAACCAGCGGCATAGTCAATACTGCGCAGCAGGGCTACGAGGTCCAGTGCCACCGGCTTGGGATCCGAGTTCGTCGAGTCCGTGAACTTCACGACCGAATAGCCGTCGGTGCCGGAACTCACCACGTGATCGAGCGTCAGCTCACCGTGGATCTTCTGCAGCACACCGATCGTCTCGAGTGACTGCAGCTTCGCGCGGTGGGCACGCAGCTCGGGCACCAGAGAGTCCAGGGCCAGCGGGGCACGGCCCAACGCCCAGTCGATGCGTTCGATCCACTTCTTGGCCAGCTGCTTCGTCGGTTCTCCACGGCCTTCGACGATGCCGAATTCGGCAGCCATGTCCGAGTGGAGTTCGCCGATGCGGCGACCCATCTCCGCGGCCTGAGCGTTGTAGGCACCGATCGAACCGGAGTCAACGGCGCACACGATGTCGACAGCCTCGCGCCAAGCGGGTTCGGCGTCGACGTCGACATGGGACAGCAGCGCCATCGGAGCTTCCATCTCGGTGACTTCGAACATGTCGTACCACCGGCCCGAGCCCCAGCCGATGACCTCGGGAACGCTGCGGGAGCCAGCCTCGGTGAGCAGGACTGGAATCGTCAGCGATGACGGCATCCCGTTCTCCAGCACACGGAAGAAGCTGAGCTCCATCGGCTCGTACTCGTCGTGGATGATGACCGTTGACTTGGAGGCACCGGCGTCGGCGACCTCGATGGGTCGGATGTCGACGGGCAGCTCTTCACGGGTATCGGCGACCAGGGCAGCCTTCGATGGCTTCGGTGGAACCACCTCGGCGGGGGAACCGCTATGGGCAGTCGATGGCGACTGGGAGGGCAGGGTGTCCCGTGTCTCTGCCTTCTCCTGGCTGTGCCGCAGGGATTCGGTGCTCAGCTGGCCGCCGTCGAAGACCTTGCGCTTGGTGATCGCGTCGGCCATGAGGTTGACGAAGACGGGGTCTGCCGCGCCGTCGTAGACGTAGACGTGGCCCAGGGCCAGGTCGTCGATCTGACCGATCAGCGACTTGCGCAGGTGCATGTCTTCGACTCCGCGCAGTGAGAGCGGAATGTTGAGCCGGCGCAGGGTCGGTCCGTCACCGACAGAGATCACGGTCACGAGGCCGGCGAAACCGCCGAGCTCCTCGGCCTTGTATACGAAGGCGCGAGCCACCGACATCGGGGTTATATCGGGGTCGGTTCCGAAGTCTGCGGCGAGCTTGGGAAACCACGACTGCCGAGGTATCCAGCCGGCTAACAGTTGCTCCAGCTCACTGCTGATGGCCATGTCGCCTCCTTGAAGGAATTACGGGCATCTCCATCCAATCATGTTACGACCTTCGCGCTGTTCAGGGCGCACCAGAAATCATCAACTCAGCGCCACTTTCCTTCCCTTCAGCGCACCAGCAGTGCACTGTCCCCGTACCGGTCAGCGTCCTGCCAAGTGTCCTTATCTCGGAACGACTTGCACAAGCGCAAGACAGAAGGAGCACAATGGAGTCGTGTTGAAAACAGACGAATCACCCCAGCAGCAAACACTCGCGAACGAGGTCGAAGCGGCCGCGACGCGAATTGCCGACTCCGTGATTAAGTCTCCCCTGCAGATTTCGGAGCGGCTCTCCGCCGCCACCGGTTCCACCGTCTACCTCAAGCGCGAGGATCTGCAGATGGTGCGCTCCTACAAGATCCGGGGCGCCTTCAACTTCATGCTCCAGCTTGATGAGACCGAGCGCGCCCGCGGCGTCGTGTGCGCCTCGGCGGGCAACCACGCCCAGGGCTTCGCCCGCGCGTGCAAGGAACTGGGCATCCAGGGCACCATCTTCGTTCCCAAGACCACGCCGAGGCAGAAGATCGAACGCGTACGCCACTTCGGCGGCGACCGGGTGACCATCGAAATCTCCGGCTCCACCTATGACGATGCATCGGCACTGGCCCACCGGTACGCCGAACGCAATGACGCCCTCCTCGTCTCCGCCTTCGATGACTTGCGCACCATCGCCGGCCAGGGAACAGTGGCTGTGGAGATCGCCGACCAGCTCCAAGC
This sequence comes from Brevibacterium sp. BDJS002, assembly GCF_028201555.1. Classification (NCBI taxonomy): domain Bacteria; kingdom Bacillati; phylum Actinomycetota; class Actinomycetes; order Micrococcales; family Brevibacteriaceae; genus Brevibacterium; species Brevibacterium sp. BDJS002. The sequence goes on from NZ_CP116392.1 coordinate 3,695,627, forward strand.
CGCCCCCGATTACATCATCGTGCCCGTCGGCGGCGGCGGAGTGATCTCCGGCATCGCCGCCTACGCGGCCGAGCACCTTCCCGACACCACCGTCATCGGCGCCGAACCCGCAGGTGCTGCCTCGATGATCGCGGCCCTCAAGGCCGGACGACCGGTGACCCTGGAGAACATCGACCCCTTCGCCGACGGCACCGCGGTCAAACGCGCAGGCGCCCTGACCTACGACATCGTCTCCGAACTCAACGTCGATGTCCGCCCCGTGCCTGAGGGCTCCGTCGCCACGGAGATGCTCGACATGTACCAGGTCGACGGCATCATCGCCGAGCCTTCCGGTGCCATCGCCTCGGCGGCCATCGGGGCACCCGGGACTGCCAAGCCGATCACCATCGAACCGGGATCGACTGTCGTGTGTCTGGTCTCCGGCGGCAACAACGACATCTCCCGCTACCCCGAGATCCTCGAACGCTCACTTGTCCACGAGGGCCTCAAGCACTACTTCATCGTCGACTTCCCACAGGAGCCCGGCGCTCTGCGGCGCTTCCTCAACGAGATCCTCGGCCCCGAGGACGACATCGCGATGTTCGAGTACGTCAAACGCTCCGACCGCGAGACCGGCCCTGCTTTCGTCGGCATCGAACTCGGCAATGCCGAGGACCTGCCGAACCTACTCGAACGCATGGACGCCTCACAGATCGAGATCGAACGCGTGCACCAGAACTCGCCGATGTTCCGTCTCTTCGCCTGAGGCGCTTCGGCTAGGAGCCTCGAGACTCAGCGCTGTCTCGCGGCTCAAAGCGGCCCCGGCCGATCGTCGGGCAAACCACTAGAGTGGAATCATGCGAGCAATCACGATTTCTGAACCAGGCGGCCCCGACGTTCTCCAGATCACCGAGGAGCCGACGCCGGACATCGCAGCCGACGAAGTCCTCGTCACCGTCCACGCCGCCGGCGTCAACCGCGCCGATCTGCTGCAGCGTCAGGGATTCTACGATCCACCGGCCGGTGCCACTCTGATCCCGGGCCTCGAGGTCTCCGGAACGATCGCTGAGCTCGGTTCCGAGGTCACCGGTTGGAAGGTCGGCGACCGTGTCGCGGCACTGCTCTCCGGCGGAGGCTACGCCGAGTCGGTTCCCGTCCCCGCAGGTCAGCTCCTTCCCGTTCCGGACAGCCTCGACCTCACCGAGGCCGCAGGCCTGCCCGAGGTTCTGTCGACCGTGCATTCCAACATCGTCGGCAACGCGAACATCCAGGCCGGGGAATGGCTGCTCGTCCACGGCGGCGGATCGGGAATCGGCACGGCCGCGATCCAGATCGCCAAGCACCTCGGCGTGAAGATCGTCGTCACCGTCGGATCCGAGCGCAAAGCCGAATTCTGCCGCAACCTCGGTGCCGATGCCGTCATCAACTACCGCGAAGAGGACTTCGTCGAACGCGTCCACGAGATCTGCGTGCGCCCCGACGGCTCCACCGGCGCCGACGTCATCCTCGACATCATCGGTGCGAAGTACCTGAAGTCCAACGTCAAGGCCCTGGGCACCGACGGACGCCTCGTCATCATCGGCATGCAGGGCGGGGCGAAGGCCGAGCTGAGCATCGCCTCCCTCATGCAGCCGCGCAAATCGGTGGCGGGAACGACGCTGCGAGCACGTCCCAAGGAACAGAAGATCGAGATCGTCGCCGAGGTGGCCGCACAGTTGTGGCCGGCTGTGATCTCCGGTGACATCCGCCCGATCATCCATGAGACGATGCCGTTGTCTGAGGCTCGCAAGGCCCACACCGCGCTGGAAGAGGGCACGAGCATCGGGAAGGTGCTGCTCATCGCCGACGAGTCAGCACAGAACGCGAAGTCGGCACAGAGCGTCTGAGGTTCGTTGAGGCTGGGGCCCAGTTCGCCTGAGCCCCAGCGCAGGAAGAAGGTATCCGATCATGATCAGCAGTCCTGATCAGTCCGAGAGTGCATCCGAGCAGCAAGGCGACTCCGTGGCACAGTCTTCGTCCCAGGCCGATGTGTCCTCCCCTGCGAAGGTGATGCGGATCGGGACTATGGTCAAGCAGCTCCTCGAAGAGGTCCGCAGCACCGATCTGGATGAGAAGGGCCGCGAACGCCTGGCCAAGATCCACCGCCGGTCGATCGACGAACTCGAAGATGGACTCTCCAAGGACCTCATCGACGAACTCGAACGCCTCGACCTGCCCTTCGACACGAGTGACGGACCTCCGACGAACTCCGAACTGCGCATCGCTCAGGCCCAGCTCGTCGGCTGGCTGGAGGGACTCTTCCACGGCATCCAGACTGCGATCATGGCGCAGCAGGCGATGGCACAGCAGGGCATCGCGGGACACGGCCAGCTGCCACCGGGAATGGTCTCACCTGGCACTGCTCCCGGCGCAGCCGAGAACGATCAGAAGCGCGATGATTCCGATGATCCTCGCCCAGGCAACTACCTGTGAAGAACATCTTCTCCAGGCGGGACAAGTCGGCCGGCTTCTCATCGCGCAAGGGTCCTGACCAGCAGTTCGGCACCGGACTCTGGCGGCACAACCGCGACAGGTTCATCCGCGCCGTCGACCGCTACTACACCACCTCGGTGGCCATCCATAAACTGCCCAGCGACGGGCAGAGTGCCTCCGCCGACGTCAACACGGTCATCGATGGGACGCAGCGCCTCAACGATCTGGTGCCCGTCGTCGACGAGGTCACCGCGTTGCTGCACACCCACCATCCGGTCACCGGGCAGGTCGTTCCCGGCCACACCCGCAATGCTGTCGGTGACACCCCCGAGCTGCTGACCAAGGCCTCATCGAAGGTCGCCGAGGCGGTCCTGGCAGCCTCGATGGCCCGCACCGAGATCATCGCCGGCAGACCAATCGAACCGAGTGCCAAGGCGACCGAACGTTTCATCTCCGATGCCGCACAGCTGCTCGAACGTGCCCAGGCCGCCATCGACGAAGGCCACGAAGCATGACGAAGGCAACGATGACACCGCCGGAGGGCTTCGACGTGGGCCTCGTGGCCAGCGATATCGACGGCACGCTCCTGCTCGATTGGAAACCCATCTCCAACGCGACGATCGATGCGATCCATCGTTGCCAGGACATGGGCATCCCCTTCGTCCTCGTCACCGGCCGGCCGATCAGATGGCTGGAAGCGATCGCGGAACAGATCCCCGACCTCGGCCGCGTCATCTGCCTCAATGGGGCAGTTGTCTATGACATCGCCTCGGCGAGTGTGGTCTCGGCTCACACCATCGAGTTCACCGAGGTGGAGAAGATCATCGCCGCGATCACAGCCTCCCACCCGGAGGCGCACTTCGCGTTCGAAACACTGACCGGCGGCCTCGTCGACAAGAACTTCATCTCACGCAATCCGCGCCAGGCCCATGTCATGGAGGACCTGTCGGAGCTGGCCACACGGGACGTCGTGAAGATCCTCGTCAGCATCGGCTCCGACGATTCGCAAGCCCTCCACGATCTGCTCGACCCACTTGTCGCCGCCAACTGCCATGCCTCGTTCTCCGACCCGGTCAACGGACTCGTCGAACTCGCGCCGGCTGGGGTGACGAAGGCCAAGACGCTCGAAGAACTGTGCAAGCACCTCGGCGTGGCACGCGAGCAGGTGATGTCGTTCGGGGACATGCCCAACGACATCGAGATGCTGACCTGGGCCGGCCACGGTGTGGCCATGGGCAATGCACTGCAGTCGGTCAAGGACTGCGCGGCCACCGTCACCGACTCAGTCGATGAGGACGGCGTCGCCCGCTACCTGAACGCAGTGCTCGACGCCCGCACCTCGCGCTGAGCGTCAGCCGTGGGTGGCGCGGGAACCGGTCAGTGAGAGCACCTTGGCGTCGAGGTCGAAGTAGTCAACGAGGGCAACGGCCAGGCCGTCGTCGTCGACAGACTTCGTCACGACTGAGGCATGTTGCTTGAGCACGTCCTTCGACTGGCCCATGACGATCCCGTGGTGGACCCATTCGATCATTTCGATGTCATTGAGTCCGTCACCGGCGCCGATGGTCAGCTCATGGTCGATTCCAAGTTCAGATTCGACGAGTTCGAGGCCGCTGGCCTTCGAGACACCGTCGGGGGCGATGTCGAGCCAGTTGCTCCAGCCCACCGAATAGCTGACTTCGTGGAGTCCGAGACGGTCAACCGCCTCGGCGAACTCCTCCGCAGTGCCGTTCACCTCGCGCATCACGATGCGGGTGGCCCGCTTCTCCAGGAGCTGGTCGAAGTCGACGATGTCGAGCGTGTCCGATTCCGCGAGCTCACCCATGGGGAACGGTCCCGAGGCCCAACGGTGCAGGTCCGGGTCCTCGACGAGGAACAGTGCGCTGGGCAGTGCCTCGTGCATCTTCTCCAGTGCGTCCCTGGGATCGAAGGAGACCACGTGGTGCATCTCCCACCCCAGCGGAGAGGCCGGGTCGAGTTTGACGACGACGGAGCCGTTCGAGCAGACGACGAATCCTTCCTTGAGGCCGAGTGCGTGCACGACCTCAAGTGCTCCGGGCAGCGCCCGTCCGGTGGAGATGACGAGGTGGTGACCGTCGTCGGCAAGCTGGGTCAGCACCTGGCGGACGGGTTCGGACAGTGAGCCGTCGTAGTTGACGATGGTGCCGTCGATGTCGAGCGCGATGAGGTGTTCGGGCAATTTCTCTCCAAGCGTGAGGATCGTGGCTTCAGTAACGCGGGCCCTCTGGTCCCTGTGCGGTCATGCCGCCGAGGTAGGGGCGCAGTGCCGCGGGAACCGTGACCGAGCCGTCGGCCTGCTGGTGGTTTTCCAGGATCGGGACGAGCCAGCGGGTGTTGGCCATGGTTCCGTTGAGTGTGGCGACGGGGCGGGTGGCTCCGTCATAGCGTTCACGTACCTGCAGGCGGCGTGCCTGGAAGGTCGTGCAGTTCGAGGTCGAGGTCAGTTCCCTGTAGGTGCCCTGAGTCGGTACCCAGGCTTCGCAGTCGAACTTGCGTGCTGCGGAGTCGCCGAGGTCACCGGCTGCCGTGTCGATGACGCGGTAGGGCAGTTCGCACAGGCCCAGCATCTTCTCCTGCAGGGACAGCATGCGCTCGTGCTCGGCTTCGGCGTCTTCGACCTCGACGTAGGCGAACATCTCCACCTTCTGGAACTGGTGGACGCGGATGATTCCGCGGGTGTCCTTGCCGTAGGAACCGGCCTCGCGGCGGTAGCACGAGGAGATTCCGGCGTAGCGCAGCGGACCGTCGCTCAGATCGACGATCTCGTCCATGTGGAGTCCGGCCAACGGCACCTCGGAGGTGCCGACAAGGAACAGGTCATCGGCTTCGAGACGGTAGACCTCGTCGGCGTGCTCGCCGAGGAAGCCGGTGCCGCGCATGACCTCGGGCTTGACCAGAGTGGGCGTGATGGTCGGGATGAACCCTGCTTCTTCGGCCACATCGCGGGCCAGGTTGAGCAGTGCCATCTCCAGCTTGGCACCGAATCCGGTGAGGTAGTGGAAGCGCGAACCTGCGACCTTGGTGCCTCGGGCTGTGTCGATGGCTTTGAGCGTCTCACCGATCTCCAGGTGGTCGGCAGGCTCGAACCCGTCGGTGCTGAAGTCCCGGGGCTCGCCCACGGTCTTCAGTGTCACGAAGTTCTCCTCGCCGCCGGAGGGGATTCCCTCGACGATGAGGTTCGGGAGTTTGGCCGCGAGCTTGTCGAACGCGAAGCTGGCTTCCTCGGACTCGGCCTGCAGCGCCTTGACCTTAGCCGACTTCTCTTTGCCTGCGGCGATAAGAGCAGGCTTCTCGTCCTTGGGCGCCTTCGCGATCTGAGAGGAGAAAGACTTCTGATCTGCGCGTGCGTCCTCGAACGCGGTGATGGCAGAACGGCGTGCGGAATCCGCAGCCAGGACTTCGTCGACGAGGTCTACGGACGAGCCGCGGGCCTCCTGCGATGCCTTGAACAGGTCCGGGTTTTCTCTGAGGAGCGCTAGATCGATCACCCTCTCAGCTTAACGGCATGGGAGTCTTTTCGACATTCGGCGGGCTCGTGGGAGGGCCAGCGGCGCGCCAGAGCTGGGCGACCAGCTCGTACTCAAGTTGGGCGCTGTAAATTTGGAGCATGACCATTGCTTTGGACCCCATGATGACGTGGTTCGTCGTCGCCGGCGTCGTCGTTGTGCTGCTCGTCGCGTTCTTCATCGGCCATCGCCTCGGGACGCGTCGTGCTCTGAGTCGAGTTCGCCAGTATGCCCGAGGCGCTGACTCTGATGCGCCCGAGAGCGAGCTCTCTACCCGCTACCGGGCCGCTCTCGTCGTCAACCCGACAAAGGCCGATGTCAGCAGACTGTCATCGACCGCCGAGGCGATCTGCCGTTTCGAAGGTTGGAACCCACCGCTGGTCATCGAGACCACACCCGAGGATTCCGGTGAGGGAGCCGCTTCCCGCGCGCTCGACGAGGGGGTAGACGTCGTCATCGCAGCCGGCGGTGACGGTACGGTCCGCGCCGTCGCCTCGGCGCTGGCCGGGTCAGAGACACCGATGGGGATCGTTCCGCTGGGAACGGGGAATCTGCTGTCACGAAATCTCGACATCGTCCTCGACAAGACCGAGTGGGCGCTGCGCATCGCCCTGTGGGGCCGCAACCGGAAGATCGACGTCGGAACCGCGAAGACCGCCGAGGAGGGGGACACTCACGTGTTCACCGTGATGACGGGACTCGGGTTCGATGCGGCAGTCATGGCCGATACCAATTCCGACCTCAAGTCCCGCTTGGGCTGGTTGGCCTATGTCGAGGCCGGGTCTCGGAAGCTCGTCGGTCGCCCCAGCCATGTGAAGGTGACCTTCGACGACGACTATCGGGTCTCGGCACGCGTGCGTTCGGTTCTCGGCGGCAACTGCGGGAAGCTGCAGGGTGGCATTCAGCTGCTGCCACAGGCCGTCATCGATGACGGGATGCTCGACGTCCTCATCGTCAGCCCGAAGAACCTGGGCCAGTGGGTAGGAGTTCTTGCCTCCGTGCTGGGACGGAAGACATCCAAGGGCCTGCACACGGACATTCGCAAGTGCCAGAAGGTCGTCATCGAATCCGGTGAGGAACTCGACGTGCAGCTCGACGGGGATCCGATCGGCCAATCGGGGTATCTGGCAATGGAGGTCATGCCCGCGGCGCTGACCGTTCGTGTGCCGACGGTCGAGCAGCGCAAGCAGATCCGAGCCGAGGCCTGGCCAGTCTGAGGGCGGGCCCGGCTGGCCTGAGGGCGGGGCCCAGTGCCGGCACCGGTGGTTACCCAATAGTTACATCACGGGAGTGTTTCACTGCGCACTCTTTGTTCACCAAAGTGTTACTGCAAATACCACTGAACAAAACTTACGCAAATAGTTTAGAGAATCCTTCGAACCTAGTATGAGTTTCAGATGTGCACCCCCTCACACTCTCTAGATTGAAGGCACTGACAATGAAGAAGCTCATTCTCGCGCCGGCCGTGGCCCTCGCGTTCACAGGTCTGGTGGCCGCCCCAGTCGCCGCTGCCGAGACCCCCTCCACCCAGTCCGCCTCTGCCAAGGCCGAAGCCAAGGCCGAGCAGGATAAGAAGGACAAGGAAGCAGCCGAGAAGCTCGCCAAGGAACAGGCTGAGCAGAAGAAGGCAGCTGAGGAAAAGGCTGCTGCTGAGAAGGAAGCCAAAGAAAAGGCTGAGCAGGAGAAGAAAGACGCGGCCGAAAAGAAGGCCGCTGACAAGAAGGCCGCAGCCAAGAAAGCAGCTGATAAGAAGAAGGCTGACGACAAGGCAGACAAGAAGTCCGGCGATGATGCCACGGACGCGAAGAAGCCTGCGCCCAAGGATGACGAGCCGAAGAAGGACGACTCCGACGACAAAGACGATGCCGAGGAGATCAACGCTCAGCTGAAGGTCGCCGCCTCATCGATCTCAGCCGAGGACCTCGCAACCAAGGGCGTCAAGGTCACGGTCACCGGACTGGAGAAGGGCGACAAGCTCTCACCGTCGGGCCTGAGCGCACCGGCGACGACAGCATCCGGTTCGACCGCAACTCTCAACGTCAAGTACAACGGCGACGCCGAAGACCTCACCGAAGGCTCGAAGGCCCTCACCGTCAAGGTCCAGCGCGAAGGCGTCTCGGCCGAGAGCCTGCAGACTCAGGTTAAGGTCACTAAGGCCGACGTTGACCCCAAGGTCTCGCTCACTGTCGATCCCGAGGAGATCACCGCCGAGGATCTCGCGAACAAGGACAAGGGCGTCACCGTCACCGTCTCTGGCGTGAAAGAGGGCGACAAGATCAAAGACTCCCTGACCGGAGATACCGAAACCGCCGAAAAAGACGGCGACTACAAGCTACACCTTTACTACCAGGGTGCAGCTGAAGATCTCGCCGAGGGTAAGAAGTCGTTCACAGTCACCATCGATCGCGAAGGCGAAGATTCGGTCACCCTCGAAGGAGAGATCAACGTCGTCGACGAGGTCTCCGACGTTGACCCGAAGGTCTCGCTCTCAACCAATGAGATCTCGGTCGAGGACTTCAAGAAGGATGGACTCAAGTTCACCGGTGAGGGCTTCAGCCCCAACGGCACCGTCAGTGTCCAGGGCGAAGCCGTTTCGGCACAGAGTGCCGCACCACAGGCTGACAAGGCCACTGCCGACGAGGATGGCAATGTCAGCGGAGTTGTGACCGCGCCTGAATCGATCGAAGCTGGCAAGTACTCGCTCACCTTCATCGACGATGAGACCGGTAAAAAGAGCGCCCCGGTCGAAGTCACCGTCACCGAGGACGACGCCGTTGAGGCGATCGATGCATCGCTCAAGGTTGACCCCAAGGAGATCACCGCAGCGGATCTCGCCAACAAGGACAAGGGCGTCACCGTCACCGTCACCGGCGTGAAAAAGGGTGACAAGATCACCGACTCGCTGACCGGAGACACCGAGACAGCCGAGGCCGACGGCGACTACAAACTCCACCTCTACTACCAGGGCAACCCCGACAGCCTCGAAGAAGGCAAGGTTCCGTTCACGGTCACCATCGACCGCGAAGGCACCGAGTCGGAGACACTCAATGGCAACATCACCGTCGTCGCCGAAGACAAAGAAGACGGCGACGACGGCGACGGAGGAGATACCCCCGAAGCGCCAGCAGAAGCATCGTTCACGGTCTCGCCGAAGACGCTCGAAGCAGCGGACTTCGCCAACGACAAGAAGGGCGTCACCCTGGCCGTCGAGGACTGCGAACCCGGCGCGGATGTGCACTTCGAAGTCACCCCTAAGGGCATCCAGGTCACCGCGTACGAGAACACGGTCCAGGCCGACGACGAGGGCAAGGCTTCGGTCAATGTCTTCGGCACCTCTGACAACGTTTCAGCTTATGTCGGCGACTACACCGCCAGCGCAACCTGCGGCGATGACTCGATGAAGGAATCATTCACAGTCACCGCCGGCGCAGATGGCGGCGGAAGCGACGGCGGCGACAACGGCGGCAACGATGGCAGCCAGCTGCCACGCACCGGTGCAGACCTTGGTGGTCTTGCCTCGGGAGCGATGCTCCTCCTCGTCGGTGGAGCCGCAATCGCCATGACCGGTCGTCGCAAGAAGGTCGGACAGTCACCTACCGACTTCTGATGAACACTGCAGATGATCAACTCAAATAGGTGAGCATCTGAGCCTGCAACTGGGTGCGGCCCCGGCTTCGGTCGGGGCCGCACCCATGTCCAACACGCCCATTGCTCTAACTGGTCAACGACGCCTGTGACTGATCTGTACGACAACTGTGAACAAAACGACCACAACTATGCTCGTTGTAAATATTTCATTATTGTTACCTTCGTAGGACATCATCCTCAGCTGCTTAAACGAAGGACATCATGAAGAAGCTTGTACTCGCCCCCGCAGTGGCCCTGGCCATCACCGGCCTTGCCGCATCCCCAGTAATGGCTGCACCTGAGACCCCCGCTCAGACACAGCCCACATCACAGACTGGCGCACTCCAGAAGGCCAAAGTCTCTGGTGCAACTTCAGCGGACGCTCAGGCCGGAACCATCGGAGTCTCCGCCGACAGCGTCACCGTCGAAGAATTCGCCGAAAACGGCGTCGGAATCGCGGGCGAAGGACTGACCCCAGACACCGAGTACGCACTCGCTGTAACCCCTGCCGATGGACAGGCCGTCAACCCATATGAAACGACCGTCACCACTGACGCAAGTGGTGCGTTTGAGACGGCAGTCGAAGGCGTAGGAGAACCCAACCCCGCGTTCGTAGGCAGCTACACCGTGACTGTGACTAACCCAGAAGACGCCGAAGACTCAGCCACGACTACCTTCAAGGTCACCGGCGACGCCGAAGAGCCAGAAGCACCCGCAGTCGATCCGAAGGTCTCCCTCAACACCGAGAAGATCTCCGTCTCGGACTTCGAAAAAGACGGCCTCAAGCTCACCGGCGAGGGCTTCACCCCCGACAGCGCCGTGACCGTGATGGGCAACGCCACCCAGTCGCCCTTCTTCCAGGAAGAAGTCACTGCCGACGAAGACGGCAAGATCAGCACCACCGTCAAGGCACCCGAAGGCGGCCTCGAACCAGGCGACTACTCAGTCTCCGCAGTCGACACAGAGACCGAAGAGGTCTCGAACTACGCCCTCTTCACCCTCGCCGAAGACGAGACAGAAGAGCCCAAGCCCACCACTCCAGCGGCCGACGCCAAGCTGACCGTCTCGCCTGAGACCATCGACGCTGCCGACTTCGTCGTGGAGAACAAGGGTGTCACCCTGGCAGTCGAGAACTGCGAGCCAGGCTCGGACGTTCACTACCTCGTCACCCCCAAGGGCAACTCGAACGTCACCGCCTACGACAACACCGTCAAGGCCGATGACGAGGGCAATGCCTCCGTCAACGTCTACGGCACCTCTGCCAATGACCCATCGGCCTACCTCGGCGACTACGACGTCACCGTCACCTGTGGCGACGACGAGCTCACCGGAGCCTTCACCGTCAGCGATGACGCCAACGCCGGCGGCAGCGACGGAAACGAAGATGGCAATGAAGACGGCAACGCAGACGGCGGTAACGGCGGCGATGATGACGGCAACGGAAACGGTGGCGGCGACCTGCCTCGCACCGGTACCGAGCTGACCGGCCTCGTCGGCGGAGCTGCTCTCCTCCTCATTGGTGGAGCCGCAGTCACCATGACCATGCGTCGCAAGAAGGCCGTCGAGGATCCTTCAGCGATCTGATAAGTCGGCCGTCGCAGCGGCGATGACAATGTAAGAAGAGTGCGAGCCCGTGGAGGGTTCGCACTCTTCTTGCATTCACGTTCGGACATCCCTGTTGGGCGGCTATTTCCCGGCATAAGGAATTGTGCCGATGTGCCGTGCCCGAGGCATCAATCCATCCGGTCGTACCGAGCACGCAGACTGAGGAAGACTCCGTAGAGCACAAGACCAGCACCCACAGCGAGCATGAGCACAGTGCCGAACGGCTGGTCGCGCATCGCTTTGAGCGCTCCGTCAATTCCCGTGAACTCTTCGGGGTCACCGGTCATCGCCGAGACGACGACGAGCGCTCCGACTGCCAGCAGCGTCGCGCCTTTGCCCAAATATCCGATGATGCCAGTGGCAATCAGCAGCGTGCTCACCGGAGCCTTACGTGGCATCCGCAGCTCGTCCATCCATTTGAGGCGGATCCCGGCGATACAGAAACCGATGCCGATCATGACGATCACAACCCCGATCGCTGCGAGGATGTACAGGCCGCCCGGGGCCTTCGCCAGGGTCGTCGATGCCTGAGAGCTGGTCTTGCCTGAATCAGATCCGCCGCCGATGACGGACTGGGCGAACGTCAGGGCAACTGCGGCATAGGCAACAGCGGAACCGATCGTTTTGATGAATTCGACCCATCTGCGGCGTCCCTGCCGATGCTGAGGGGCATTCGTGCCGGCTCCGCGCAGAGAGGCGGAACCGAAGAAGGCGTTGAACACACACCAGAGGGCCATCAGCCCACAGCCGATCAGGCACAGGACGATGAGCACCATGCCGAACGGCTGTGCGGCCATCTGTTGGACCGCACCCGATTGATCCGCCTCGCCACCGCGACCGAGTCCAACGGCAACCGCGGTGGCTCCGAGGATGATGTGCACGATTCCATTCGCGACGAAACCAGCTCGCGCAACCCGTTCGAACCACTTGCTGTCCGCAGCTTCTTGGGCCGCGTCGTCGGCCGAGTCCGCGGCACTTTTGAGCTTGTCAGTTTCGTCCATGAACGACATTCTGGCACAGCACGGTCGGTGTAGTGACGAATGCCGGCGTCGACTACAAGAGGCTGCGCCGCGGGCAGCCTCCAATCTCAGTTGCTTACCGGCGTCTGAACCTGTTGTAGAGAACCATCGCACCCGGCTCGGGCCGACCCCGGGGCCGCCTGCCACGCGAGATCGAGACGACGTCACCAGCAGTGCCGGCAGCGAAGACACGAGCTTCGCGTTCCTTCGCTGACATCCGAGACCTGACTTCGGTCTCCAGCTCCTCGTTCCGGGACTTGAGCGCATCGACCTGGTTCTGCAGGTCGATGATCTTCTTGATACCCACGAGGTTCACGCCCTCGTCCTGGGAGAGTTGCTGGATCAGCCGAAGTTTGGCGATGTCTCGCCCCGAGTACCGTCGGCCTCTGCCGGCCGTGCGCTCGGGGGTGACGAGACCCAGACGGTCATACTGCCGCAGCGTCTGCGGGTGCATTCCTGCGAGGTCCGCCGCCACCGAAATGACGTATACCGCTGCACTGGTCGATATGTGCATCACGCTTCACCACCTCAACTGGCCTTGGCTTTGTCGAGCAGACCGTCGCGCGGGTCCTCGTTCTCGGTCGCCGAGCGGAACGACTCGACCGCTTCCTTGGCGTCCTTCGACAGGTTCTGCGGGACAACGATCTCCGCGGTCACCAGCAGGTCGCCGGTGCCCTTCTTCGATTTCACACCCTTGCCGCGCAGGCGCATGGTCCGACCCGATGGTGTGCCCGGAGCGATCTTCATCGTCACCGGCATACCGTCGAGCGTCGGCACCTTGACCTCAGCGCCCAGTGCGGCCTCGTCGAAGCTCACCGGCAGGTCCATCCGCAGGTTGTCGCCGTCACGGGTGAAGACGGGGTGCGGCTTGACCTTGATCGTCAGGATCACGTCACCGGCTTCACCGCCGTTGGGGCTGGTCTTGCCCTTGCCTGCCAGTCGGATCTTCTGCCCGTCTTTGACGCCGATCGGCGTGCGCACGGTCAGCGGCTTTCCGCCTGGCATGTTCAGCTTCACCGAGGCTCCGTTGATGGCCTCCGTGAATGACAGGGTGGTGCTGGACTTGATGTCCCCGCCCTTGACAGGTGGCGAATAGCCTCCGCCGAAGCCGCCACCGCCGTAGCCTCCTCCGCCGAAGCCGTTGAGAAGGTCGGCGAGGTCCGGGGGCACGTCTCCCCCGCCTCCGCCATAGGGCGAACGGGTCCGTGTCCGTCCGCCTCCGCCGAAGAGGTCGGAGAATACGTCGTCGAATCCGCCGCCGGAACCGCCTGCGGGTCCACCGGAACCGGTGAACCTGGCTCCGCCGCCCATGGCGCGGACCTGGTCATACTGGGCGCGGGATTCCTTGTCAGACAGCACCTGATGTGCCTGGCCGAGCTCCTTGAACTTGTCTTCAGCCTTGGAGTCACCTGGGTTGGCATCCGGGTGGTACTTGCGTGCCAGCTTGCGGTAGGCCTTTTTGATCTCTGCGTCGGAAGCATCTTTGGAGACGCCGAGGGTCTTGTAGAAGTCCTTTTCGAACCAATCATTCTGAGGACCGGTATTCACCTGGCACCTCCTTCCGTGTCTTCTTCATCAGTCTATTCAATTGTCTCCTCACAATCCGCAACCCCGGGATTGTCATCCCGGGTGATCCGGACCGCCGCCGAGGTGGTTCCACGGTGGTGGGACCACCTCGGCGAGGGTGTGGTTCTCAGTCTTCCGGCTGCTGCACGCCGACGCGTGCCGCACGGATGACGCGCTCACCCATGCGATAGCCCGGCTGCATGACCAGGAAGACGGTCGGAGTCTCGACGTCGTCCGATGGCTGCTGCATGAGTGCCTCGTGCAGTCGCGGATCGAACTCGTCGCCGACTTCACCGTACTGCTCGACGCCGACCTTGCTCAGCGAGTCGACCAGCTTCTTCACGTGGTCTCGAAAGGCCCCGTGACGTCGCCGTTCTCCTGCGCCAGGCGCACTTCGTCGAGTACCGGGATCAGGGCCTCGACGGCCTTGATCGTGCCACCGGTCGCAGCCCGCTCGCGTTCGCGATCGGCCCGCATCCGGTAGGCGGCGTACTCGGCGTTGATGCGCTTGAGGTCGGCCAGGTGCGCTGCGGCCTCAGTTCCCGGTGCGGGTTCGGCAGCCTCTTCGCCCTGAGCAGCCTCGGTGTCGTTCAACGTCGAAGCGTCGGCCGGGATGTCGACGCCGAGGTCACTGGCATCAGCCAGATCCTCGTCGGCGCCTTGGACGTCCTCGGCGCCTGCGGCACCGGTGGCGTCGTTCGCGACATCGGCCTCACCGGCCTCCGCCGAGGCCGACGGTGCGTCGGCCTCTGGGCGGAGTTCACCGGTGTCCGGATCAATCCGGCGCTTGTCGCTGAAGGTGAAGCCTGGCTCCTCGGACGACGGATCGTTGCCCTCGGAAGTCATTACTTCTTCTCCTCATCCTCTTCGTCGACAACCTCAGCGTCGACGACATCGTCGTCAGCGCTTGCATCTGCACCGGCTGCGGCCTCTTCACCAGCGGCGCCTTCGGCACCACCCTGCTGGCTGTAGATGGCTTCGCCGATCTTCTGCTGGTTCTCGACGAGCTTGTCGTATGCGGTCTTCACTGCATCGTCGTCTTCACCCTTGAGTGCTTCCTTGAGAGCCTCAACGTCCGAGTTGATCTCGGTCTTGACCTCTTCAGGCAGCTTGTCCTCGTTGTCGGTGACGAGCTTCTCGGTCTGGTAGGCGAGGTTCTCCGCATTGTTGCGAGTGTCAGCGGCCTCACGGCGCTTCTTGTCCTCGTCTGCGTGCTCTTCGGCTTCCTTGACCATGCGGTCGATGTCTTCCTTCGGCAGCGCGGAACCGCCGGTGATCGTCATCGACTGCTCGGTGCCGGTGCCCTTGTCGGTGGCCGACACGTGCACGATGCCGTTGGCGTCGATGTCGAAGGCGACCTCGATCTGCGGCACTCCGCGAGGAGCCGGAGCGATGCCGGTCAGCTCGAAGGTGCCCAGGTTCTTGTTGTCGCGAGTGAACTCACGCTCACCCTGGAAGACCTGGATCGACACGGAGGGCTGGTTGTCCTCAGCGGTGGTGAAGGTCTCCGAACGCTTGGTCGGGATCGGGGTGTTGCGCTCGATGAGCTTGGTCATCACGCCGCCCTTGGTCTCGAGTCCGAGCGAGAGCGGGGTGACGTCGATGAGCAGAACGTCCTTGCGCTCACCCACGAGGACACCGGCCTGCACGGCTGCGCCGATCGCGACGACCTCATCGGGGTTGACGCCCTTGTTGGGCTCCTTGCCTCCGGTGAGTTCGGTGACGACGGCGGAGACGCCGGGCATACGGGTCGAACCGCCGACGAGCACGACGTGGTCGATCTCGTTAACGGACACGCCTGCGTCCTTCATGACTGCGTGGAACGGAGCCTTGGTGCGCTCGAGGAGGTCCTTGGTCAGGTCCTCGAACTTCGCGCGGGTCAGGGTCTCATCCAGGTGGATGGGTCCGTTCTCGCTCATCGACAGGTACTGCAGCGAGATGTTGGTGCTGGTGGCCGAGGAGAGTTCCTTCTTGGCCTGCTCCGAAGCTTCTTTCAGACGCTGGATTGCGGTTGCGTCCTTGCTCAGGTCGACGCCGTAGCCGTTCTTGACCTCACCGACGAGCCAATCGACGATGCGCTGATCCCAGTCGTCGCCGCCGAGGCGGTTGTCGCCCGAGGTCGCACGGACCTGAATCGTGGAGAAGTCGTCTTCGTCCTTGCCGACTTCCAGCAGGGAGACGTCGAAGGTGCCGCCACCGAGGTCGAAGACGAGAATGGTCTCGTCTTCCTTGCCGCGCTCGAGGCCGTAGGCCAGAGCTGCAGCGGTGGGCTCGTTGATGATGCGCGAGACATTGAGTCCTGCGATCTCACCGGCATCCTTCGTGGCCTGACGCTCGGCGTCATTGAAGTATGCGGGGACGGTGATGACTGCGTCGGTGACGTCTTCCTGCAGGTATTCCTCAGCGTCGTGCTTGAGCTTCTGCAGGATGCGAGCCGAAACCTCAGGGGCCGACATCTTCTTGCCGCCGATCTCGGTGGACCAGTCGGTGCCCATGTGGCGTTTGACCGAGGCGACGGTGTTCTTGATGTTGGTGACGGCCTGGCGCTTGGCGATTTCGCCGACCAGGGAGTCGCCGTTCTTGTTGACAGCAACGACGGAGGGGGTCGTGCGACCGCCTTCCGCGTTTGCGATGACCTTAGGGTCACCGCCTTCGAGGACTGTGACGACGGAGTTCGTGGTTCCGAGGTCGATTCCAACTGCACGTGCCATAACGTTGTCTCCTTACATATCGTGAGTGATCTCGACTCGAATGTGTGCGATCGGGCGGATCCACCACCGGGCTTCCACAGCATTTCCTGCTGCGGGGACGAGCGGTGGACCCACTCGACCGCACACATTGAGCCAACTGCACTCAAGTATTATCTTCGTGATCCGAGCAGTCAAGCTCGGCATCATGAAAGTTGCGTACACTAGACTCAACTTTGCGGAGCGAGGGTTTATTCCGCGGGGGGAGAAAAAGTTTCTGGGACCGCTTGCAGGTTCCATCGATGATGGCATCGAGTCGACCGCGAGCATTCTTATCAGCGGCGACAAAGCACTGATTTCCTCACCCGATGGGCGATTCCGTTCGGAATCGCGAGGGTCCTTCCACGATAGGGTCATTGCTCAGGGTTTATGCGACGATCGGAAAGCAGCAAGGATCATCACGGAGAGGACACCGGTGGCAGACGGCGACTTCCTCCTTCGCCGCCCGTGGGTTCTCGTGGTCGTATTGACGTGTGTCGCGACGAGCACCGCGTTCATGCAGACCCTGGTCGTTCCGATCCAGAACCATCTTCCTGAGCTTCTCGATGCTCCGCGGAGTGCCACCGCGTGGGTACTGACCATTGCTCTGCTGGTCGCAGCCGTCACGACTCCGATCTCGGGGCGTCTGGGCGATATCCTCGGAATGCGCAGGGTCATGATTGCACTGCTTGCGATGATGACTCTTGGCTCCCTGATAGCTGCACTGTCAGGCGAACTGACCTGGCTGCTCGTCGGACGGGCACTCCAAGGCGTGAGCATGGGAGCCACAGCTGTCGGCATTTCGATGATGAGTCTGGTCGATAACCGCAAGATCCGCATCGCTGGCATCAGCATCATCAGCTCCAGCATGGGCTTCGGGGGCGCGATCGGTCTGCCACTCGCCGCGTGGATCGCTGAGAGCGGAGATTGGAAGCTTCTCTTCTGGGCGACGGCTGTCCTTGGAACCATCAATCTCATCGCTGTCCTCTTCGTTGTGCCCAGCACCGATCGCCTTCGGCAACGCTTCGACTGGCTTGGGGCGTTGATGCTCTCTGCCGGGTTGGGTGGGATTCTGGTGGCGGTTTCCCAAGGTCCGGTGTGGGGGTGGTCTTCGCTGGCGACGCTTGGACTCGGCGGAACGGGGATCGTTGTGCTCTTCGTCTGGGGCCTGCACGAGTTGCGCACCCGCGACCCGCTGATCGATCTGCGCATCATGTCGAAGTTCCCGCTGCTGATGGTCAGTCTGGGTTCAATCGCTCTCGGCTTCGCCTTCTTCGTCCAAGAGGTTTCGTTCCTGCAGATTCTCGAACTGCCGGTTCGCACCGAAGCAGGCTTGGGTCTGAGTATCCTGTGGGCGAGCATGGCCTTGGTGCCCTGCTCCTTGGCGATGATGGCCGTCGCGCCCCTCGCTGCAACCATGACCGATCGTTTCGGAGCTCGTGTGACTGCGGTTTTGGGTTCGGTGATCTCTATGGTCGGATACCTCATCTCCGTGGTCTGGCACGCCGAAGTTTGGCAGCTCATCATCGCCAGTGTGTTCGCCTTGGCAGGGGTGGCGATAGGGTATGCGGCCATTCCCACTCTGGTCATGGCCGAGGTGCCCTACTCGATGACTGGTTCCGCGATCGGTGTCAATGCTCTGATGCGCAGTGTGGGAACGAGCTCGGGTGCAACTGTGACGGGAATGGTGCTGGCGGTGCAGCTGGAGTCATCGGCCGGATTCGCGGCGCCGAGCCCTGGTGGGTTCGCTGTGAGCTTTTGGCTGGGCTTCGTCGCCGCGGCGCTGGCCGCTGTGTTGTTTTGGATCTCTGGTCGGCGACGGCCGGGAGTGCTGCTGTAATAGACGATGGTTTCCGTCTGAGCACAGCTGGGTATCGCTACAAGATAACGAGACATGACATGTCCAGCTCCCCGTCACCGGCAGGGATGCAGGAGACGCTGAAAGTAAGCGCAGTCGATGTGGGCAAGTACCGTCTCGGTCGCGCTCATTTCGTTGCGCGAGGACAATGGAGCCATGAGCAATCACCAGGTGGTCGAGGTTCGAGGCGCCCGCGTGCACAATCTGGCGAACATCGATGTCGACATTCCCTTGGGCAGACTCGTCGGCATCGCCGGCGTCTCCGGTTCGGGCAAGTCGTCCCTGGCCATGGGAGTCCTGTACGCGGAAGGCTCTCGGCGCTACATCGAAGCCCTGTCCACATACACTCGCCGCCGGATGAGCCAAGCACCGCGTGCCGACGTCGACCGGGTCAGTCACGTGCCTGCCGCACTGGCTCTGCGACAGCGTCCGGGGATCCCCGGCGTCAGGTCGACCTTCGGCACGTCCACTGAACTGCTCAACGTCGTCCGGCTCATGTTCTCGCGCCTGGCATCACATGTCTGCCCGAACGGCCACCGGCAGGAACCGACACTCAATGTTGCGGCAGAGGAGCCGTTCGCCTGCCCGTCCTGTGGAGCAGATGTCGAGGCTCCCGGAGCGGAGGAGCTGGCCTTCAATTCGGTCGGAGCCTGCCCATCATGTGACGGCACTGGCATCGTGCGCGAGGTCGACGATGCTTCTCTCATCCGCGATGAGGACATGAGCATCGACGATGGAACGGTGATTCCCTGGCAGATGTTCGGCTTCAACGTCCAACCGCAGATCGCCCGAGAATTCGGCGTCCGCACGGACATCCCTTGGAAGGAGTTGAGCGCCGAGGAGAAGACCATCGTCTTCGATGGCCCGGAAGAGAAGAAGCACATCGCCGTCACCTCGAAGAAGGGTCTGCACGAGCTCGACTTCACCTTCCGCAATGCGCGACTGACCGTGAGCGAGGAGCTCAAACGCGCCACGGATGAGAAACGACTGTCTCGGGTGAGCCGGTTCCTCACCGAACACACCTGCACCACGTGCCACGGCACCCGGCTCACGCCTGCAGCGCTGCTGCCGAAGATCGGCGATCTCAATCTCGCCGATGTCACCGCCATGACCCTGAGTGAACTCGCCGATTGGGCCGGCACTGTCGCCGACACCGTGCCGAAGACGATGCGTTCCATGTCCGAGGCACTGACCAGCACGCTCGGGCACATGTCGAAGCGACTGCTCGACCTCGGCCTGAGCTATCTGTCGCTCGATCGCGCCGGATCAACACTGTCCACCGGCGAGCGCCAACGCGTGCAGCTGGCTCGAGCTGTACGAAACGAGACCACCGGGGTCCTCTATGTCCTCGACGAGCCCTCGATCGGCCTCCATCCCTCGAACATCCGCGGGCTCCAAGGGGTCATCTCCGACCTGCTCGAAGAGGGCAACTCCGTTGTCATGGTCGACCACGACCCGCTCGTGCTGCGTGACTGTGATCATCTCATCGAGATCGGCCCCGGCTCCGGCAACGACGGCGGGACGGTCGTCGCCACCGGAACGGTAAGCAGCCTCGGCGACAATCCGAATTCTCTTATCGGTGGGTTCCTCACCGGAAGAGAAGAAAGCCTTGTCCGCACCTCTGCGGCACCGGATCAGGTCTTCGACAAGGGGACGATCAGGCTGCGCACCTCCCCCATCCACACCGTGCATGCGCTCGACGTCACGATCCCTCGGGGACGGATCACCGCTGTCACCGGAGTGTCCGGATCCGGGAAGAGCACGCTGGTTCTCGACAGCCTCATTCCCGCACTCCGCGCAACGGATCAAGCCCGTCCGCCCTCGCACGTCACCTCGATCGAGGGCGCCGGAATCGAGAAGGCCAGCGTCGTCGACGCCACCCCGATCGGGTCAATGTCCGCTCGACCGTCGCCACATACTCGGGCATCCTCGATGAGCTCCGGCGTGCCTACGCCAAACTCGACTCGTCGAGGGCCGCTGGTCTGAGCGCCCGGGACTTCTCCTACAACACAGGTTCTCTGCGGTGCCCACGCTGCGAGGGCACCGGTGAGATCACCCTCGACGTGCAGTTCCTCCCCGACGTCGACATCGCCTGCCCCGACTGCGAGTGCCGACGCTACGGTCCCGACGCCGAGGTTCATCGTCGTCCCGGTGCTGACGGTGAAATTGCGCTGCCCGAGCTGATGGCCATGACCGTCGCCGAGGCTGCCGAGCACGTTGCCGACCTGAGGAAGGTCACCACACGGCTGCAGGCACTGCAGGAGGTGGGGCTGGGATATCTCACCCTCGGCGAGGCGACTCCGGCCCTGTCCGGCGGTGAAGCGCAGCGTCTGCGTCTCGTCTCAGAACTCGATCGGACGCAGACTGGCACCCTGTTCGTCTTCGACGAGCCCACCATCGGGCTCCATCCTTTGGACGTACGAGTGCTCGTCGGCGTCCTGCAGCGACTCGTCGATCAGGGAGGCACCGTCGTCGTCATCGAACACGACCTCGATGTCATCGCCAACGCCGACTATGTCATCGACATGGGCCCAGGTGGCGGAGTGGACGGCGGTCGCATCGTGGTAGCCGGCACTCCGAACCAGGTTGCCGATGACAAGGACAGCGTCACGGGACGATATCTGGCGGAGGAAGCGTCCCTCTGAAACGCATGTGGCAGGTGAGCTGGCAGCAGTCTCCGAGGTGAAGACCGCTGCCGGCTCAGGAAGACCTCTGCCGCTCAGACAGCAGTCACACGGACTTCGTATCCGGGTCCGCACCGTCCATCTGACCATCCCGGCTGAACCTGCGCAGCTGGGTCACGTGGCCCGGGTTGAGCTCGGCGACGTTTGAGACTTGCAGCAGCTTCATCGTCCGCTCAACCTGCTCGCTGAGGATCGCGATCGTGCGATCGACGCCTTCCCTGCCACCGGCCATGAGCCCGTAGAGGTAGGCCCGGCCGATGAGTGTGAAGTCCGCACCCAGGGCCATGGCCGCGACGATGTCGGCACCATCGCGGATTCCCGTGTCGACGATGATCTCGAGGTCCTTGCCGACTTCCTTCACGACAGATGGCAACAGCTCGAAGGGAACCGGAGCGCGGTCGAGCTGTCGCCCGCCATGGTTTGAGAGCACAATGGCATCGACGCCGAGATCGGCGAGCTTCCTGGCATCGGCAACAGTCTGGACGCCCTTGATCGCCAGCTTGCCTGGCCACATCTTTCGGATCGTGGCCAAGTCGTCGAAGTCGATCGATGGGTCCATGGCCGAGTTGAGCAGCTCGCCGACCGTACCGCCGGTCTCGGACAGGGATGCGAACTGCAGCTTCTCCGTCGTCAGGAAGTCCCACCACCACCAGGGCCTGGGGATGGCGTTGAGAACTGTCTTGGGTGAGAGCTGCGGCGGGATGGAAAACCCGTTGCGACTGTCCCTGATCCGGGCGCCGCGATCGGAGTGTCCACGGTGAAGAAGAGCGTGTCATAGCCTGCCGCAGCCGCCCGCTCGACCAGACCGTAGGAGATCTCCCGCTGGCGCATAACGTAGAGCTGGAACCAGTTGCGCCCATTCGGGTTGACCTTCTTCACGTCCTCGATCGAGGTCGTGCCCAAGGTGGACAGGGTGAATGGAATGCCTGCCGCGCCGGCAGCGGAGGCTCCGGCGGTCTCGCCTTCGGTCTGCATCAGCCGGGTGAACCCCGTGGGCGCAATGCCGAAGGGCATCGCCGAGCTGCCGCCAAGGATCTGCGTCGTCGTATCGACCTGCGAGACATCGTTGAGGATGGAGGGGTGGAACTCGATGTCCTGGAAGGCCTGCACGGAGCGCTCCATCGAGATCTCCCCCTCCGCTGCGCCGTCTGTGTAGTCGAACGCGGCTGCGGGAGTGCGTCGCTTGGCTATCTGGCGCAGATCCTCGATCGTGAACGCCGATTCAAGACGGCGTTTCCGGGAGTCGAGCTCGAACTTCTTGAACTTCATCAGCTCGAAGATCTCGGACGGATTGGGCAATTGCCTCTTGACCATGGGTGGGGTCTCTTTCTCTTCAGTTCGTATTCTTCAGGGTTCAGTCTTCAGCTCGCTGGGCCTCACGCCCCGCCGGGAACCATCCAGGACAGGACGGTCGACTGCAGGCCAACCAGCAGGCACATGACGACGAGCATGCCCAGCGACCACCAGATGACGCGGCGGAAGATCGAGGCTTCCTGGCCGAGGAGTCCGACTGCTGTAGCTGCGATGGTGAGGTTCTGCGGGCTGATCATCTTGCCCACGACTCCACCGGAGCTGTTGGCTGCCACCAGCAGAACGGGATCGATTCCGGCCTTCGTCGCGGCAGTCTGCTGCAGCGTCGCGAAAAGTGCGTTGGCACTGGTGTCAGAACCGGTCACTGCTGTGCCGAGCCAGCCGAGGATTGGTGAGAGGAAGGCGAACAGCGCCCCGGTTCCAGCGATCCAGGTGCCGATTGTGATCGTCTGTCCTGACAGATTCATGACGTAGGCCAGTGCCAGGACAAGTCCGACGGTGAGAATGGAGAATCGCATTTTGGCGACATTGTCGACGAAGACCTGGACTGCGTCCTTGGCGGTCATCTTGTACACGATGGCGACGATTATGCCTGAGGCCAGCAGCATCGTGCCCGGTGATGACAACCATTGGAAGTTGTAGACCGTGCTCGTCGACAGCTCCCCTGCGGCGGTCATGATGTTCCCGTCCAGTCCCGGCCAAGGAATTTTGACATCGGTGCTGGCCAGCCACTTGTCGATGACTGGGATCAGCTTGGCACCGGAGAAGATGACGATGACGATGAGGTAGGGAAAGAGCGCCATGAACACGCGCTTACCGGTCAGAGGTGCCGCCTTCGTGTCCGCCGAGGTCGTTACGGCAGCGGCTGCTCCACCGGCATCAGGCGCGCTGGCCTTCTCCCGACTGCGTTCGTCGGCCATCTTATCCAGGGCGTCCTGGCCGCCGACGGGCTTCCAGAACTGGAGCATGATCACTGCAGCGGCAAGGCCCATGAGCGAGGCGATGATGTCGGTCATTTCGACCGAGAGATAGTTCGCGGAGACGAACTGTGCTGCTCCGAACACGATCCCGACGACCAGAGCAAGTGGCCACAGCTGACGCAGTCCTCGCTTGCCGTCAACGAGGAAGATGAGGAACAGCGGCACGACGGCAGCCAGCAATGGAGTCTGGTGACCGACCATGGCTCCGATCTCCTTGTAGTCGATCCCGGTGAGGTTGCCGGCGGTGATGATCGGGATGGCGATCGCACCGAAGGCGACCGGAGCGGTGTTGGCCACCAGCACGACGACTGCTGCACGCATGGCGGTGAAGCCGACTGCGATGAGCATGACACCGGTGATGGCAACCGGGGCACCGAATCCGGCCAGGGCTTCGAGCAGTCCGCCGAAGCAGAAGGCGACCAGGATCGCCTGCACGCGAGGATCATCGGAGATGACGTTGATGACCAACCTGAGATCTTCGAAGTGTCCCGACTTCACCGTCAGTTCGTAGAGCCAGATGGCGGTGATGACGATCCACATGATCGGAAACAGCCCGAAGGCGAATCCCTGGCTGGCTGAGAGGCCAGCCAGCCCGACCGGCATGCCGTAGACGAAGATGGCAACGATCAGGGCGACGATGACTGCCGCCAGGCCGGCCCAGTGGGCTTTCCATTTCAAGAACCCGAGGGTGACGAAGATGGTCAGCAGCGGCAGCAGCGCAACCAGCGATGACCACAGGAGGCTGTCTGCAAGTGGGGCGATTTCAGGAGTGTACATATTTTCTCCTGCACGGCCGGTGCTCGACTACAGCGTCTGCGTTTCGACGTTGAACGCGCCCGAACATGCATACTCGATGGGTTTCAGTATGTCCTTTGTGTGGTCAGACCACTAAAGTGAGTGTAGGACCGAATGTGATCCAGGTCAAGGTTCTGCCCTCGATGAGGCAGGGTCCCACTCATGGGATGATGGCGAGGTGCGAAAAGTGAGTACTCATGACCAGTGAATCAGTCAGCAAGGACGACGACACCGCCGCAGGTCACACCGTCAATGCGCCTCAGGGACCGAGCTGGAAGCCGGTTGCCCGATCGAGCACCCACGAGCTCGTCATCAATGCGATCGAGGAGCAGATCACCTCCGGGTCCCTCACCGTCGGCGATCCGCTCCCCTCGGAACGTGAGCTGGCCGCCAAACTTCAGGTCAGTCGCGCCGCGGTGCGTGAGGCGCTGCGCGTCATGGAGTCCCTCGGCGTCGTCGTGTCGAACGTCGGCTCCGGCAAGTCGGCCGGCACCTTCATCGCCTCCATGCCCAAGGAGGCCCTGACTCGGTTCCTGCGCCTGCATGTGGCCCTGGCGAACTTCAGCATCGAGGAGGCCATCGAAACGCGCATCCAACTCGAGCGCTCAAGCATCACCCTGGCGACCGGACGGGTCCACGACGACGCCTTGGCCGGCATGAATGCCTCACTGGCGATCATGGACACACCGGGCGTGAGCTTGGAGACCTTCAATGATGCCGATACCGCCTTCCATGTGGCCATCGCCCATGCCTCGGAGAATCAGCTGCTCTCAGATCTCACGGAGGCCATCCGCGGCTCTCTGCGTCGGCCGATCCTCGATGCCTTCCACGAGGTCGAGGATCCGCGCGCTCTGATGGCGCAGCTGCAGGAGGAACATCATGCGATCATGCAGGCGATCGTCGACCGCGACACCGATCACGCGGTGCAGCGGACCGAAGACCATATCCGATCAGCCACCGCCGCCCTGCCGCGCCTGACGCAGAGCCGGCAGGAGCGCGGATGAGCGCGGGGCCGGCAGGAGCGCGGATGGGCGCGGGCGTCAGCCGGTCACACCGGTGACTTCGTTGCTGGCGTGGGGCAGTTCGGCGCTCTTCTCAACTTCGCCGGTGGCCAGATCCACGATGTGAAGCTGACTCTTGTCAGGTTCGGAGACGTAGGCCTTCTCCCCCTGCACGAAGAGCGTCGGCCGGGGCTGCTGCCAGTCGACAGGTTCCTTCCATGCTTCGGTGACCGGGTGTGAGTCGGTGATCGTGCCGGACTCCGGGTCGATGACGTTGAGCTTGCCGTCGGTGCCGAGCACAAGTGCCTCACCCTCGGGTCCGCGGGCCAGGGAACGGAAGCTGTACGAGGAGTCGAGGTCGACGAGTTTCATCGTCCCGGTCTCCGTGTTCGTCAGGGTGACCTTCTCCGGACGTTCGAGTTCGGCATCCTCGTCGACCTTGTAGTCGCCGAGCACGACCGGCGAGTCATCAGATCCTGCCTGATTGCCGATCCGACCATAGCTGTCCGGGGAGTCGACCTTCGTGAACTTCCCGTCCTTGTAGTAGAGGATTCCATCCTCACAGCCGACGGCGATCGCCTCGTCCTGGGCAGCGGCCTCCCCGTGGACGCCCGGGCAGTCCTCATTGCGGGCGATCTCATTTCCTTCGGCATCAACGACCTTCGCCCCCGAGCGCTCCTCCTCGTTGCCGATGGTGTGCAGCACGTTGCCGTTCTCCAACTGCACCGCCACACCGTGGTGTGCCTCCTCTGCCTCTTTGACTTCGGGTTCGGGTGCGCCGTCATGGAAGGCGTCGGTATCGAAGATCTGCATACGCCCGTCGCCGTCGCCGAAGAGCACTGTCGAACCGCCGTGGCGCACGACGTGACCTGGGGTATCGGTTTCGTATACCCTGTCGGTCAGCTGCGGCGAGCCGGCAAAGCTGTGGGTATGGTCGCCGTGCTCTTCGGTCCAGACTCCAGCATCGAAGAGCTGGAATCCGTTCGCTACCGACACCATCCCATGACGTCCGTCGCCGACTGGATTCACTCGGTTGAAGCCCTCGAGCTTCGTGTCGTCGATGACCTCGAGGGTCCTCGCGTCCAGGGTGAGGATGCCGCCGTCATAGGTGGTGATCAGCCGTGGCTGCGTCTCCTCGACCTGTTCGGCGTCCGAGGGTTCCGCTGTGTCTGCCTGCTCGCCGCTGTCGGGGTCGGCCTCCGCGCCGGTGCCGCCGCATCCGCTCAGCAGGAGGGCGGTGACGGCCGCGCTCGCAGCCAGTGGGGCGATCAGGGTGTGTCGTGTTCTCATTCTTCTCTCTTCCCTATTTCCATGATGGCGTGTCTGTGATCTGTGGTGGTGCGAGGCTGTGTGCCTCGCGGAGAAGCGCTCGTCAGCGGGGCACGAGTCCGTCTGCGATGGCCTGCGCGTTGGTTCGCTGCATGTCGATGTAGGTTCCGGCCTCCCCGTCGGCTTCGGTCAGCGATTCCGAGAACAGCGCTGTCACTTCGACATCGAGGTCGACTTCATCAGACAGTGCCTCGGCGAGCTTCTGCGGCTGCGAGGAGTCCGCGAAGATCGTGGGCACGCCGGCATCCTCGACCGTGCGGGCAAGCTCTTCGAGATCGGCTGCCGAAGGTGAGGCCAGTGTGGTTCCGCTTGGCAGCACCGCCCCGATGACCTCGAAGTCGAAGCGCTTCGCGAAGTAGCCGAACACGTGATGGTTCGTCACGAGCTTCCGGTTCTCGGCAGGGATCGACTCGGCGATCTCTTCGATTTCGGCATCGAGGTCGTCAAGCTGCCCCCGATACGAGGTCACGGACGGTTCGATCGCCTCGGCGAGGTCATCACCGACCTCCTCCCCCAGCGCCGAGGTGATGACATCGACGGCGGCGACCATCCGCGCGGGATCGGTCCAGAAGTGCGGGTCGGGCGTCCCCGCACTGCCGCCCGAGGTGTACTCAAGGGGATCGATGTGCTCACCGACCTCAAGGACGCGCACCCCTTCGCTGCGCGCGTTGTCGAGATTCGCCGACAACCCCTCTTCAAGCCCCAGTCCGTTGCCGATGATGAGATCGGCATCCTCCATTGCTCCGGCTTCCTTCGCCGAGATGCCGAAGGAATGCGGATCGGAGTTCGGCTTCATCAGCACCGTGACCGCCGCGTGGTCTCCGACGAGGCTGTGCACGACATCGCCGAGGATGTTCGTCGTCACCACGATCGACGGCTCATCGTGTCCTTCCGCGCAGGCGGTCAGTGATCCGAGCGTGGCCAGCGTGAGCGCCACTGCTGCGAGGTGGTGCCGTCGTGTGCCCATCACCGCCCCGTCACCGCCAGGCTTGCGGGTGCCCCGCCGAGGTCGAAGCTGCGCGCCTCACGCAGGCCATCGGCCGGGTCGAGTTCGAGCACTGTTCCCGAGGCAGGGTCGCTGACATAGGTGCGTTCGCTGTCCACGGCCACCGAGGGTCCGGCTCCGTGGCCCTGACTCTTCGCGTCGAAGGGTGCGATGAGCTTCTTCCTCGTCAGCACCTTCCCGGTCTCCGGGTCCAGCGAATAGATGGTCCCGTCTTCGTCCAGAGCCACGACCGCGGAATCGTCGGGGGCGATGCCGGCGGAGACCACCTCGGCGTCGGTGTCGGCGAACGTCCACTCGTCCGTCGTCGCATCGAGGATCCCGATTCCACCATCATCGAAGGGGGTCGCGGCGAGGTCTCGTCCGACCTCCACGGACCACGTGCGCTCATCTGTGTCCTCGGGGTAGGGCAGCACCTCGGCGTCGAAGTCCTCGTCGACCCTGATCACGCCGTCGGCGCAGGCGAAGACCAGTCCGTCACGAGTGACGCCGGTGCCGTGGATCTCGTCGCATCTCGCATCGATCGGCGAGGCCTGGCCCTTGTCGTCGTAGACGGTGAGTTCGGAGGGCAGATCCTCGGCCTCGTCTCCTGGAAGTGTGGACACGAAGTGGTCTTCGAAGGGGATCGTCACTCCGTGGTGGGCGCCCGGTTTCACGGTGCCGAGCTGGTTGAGTTCGCTGTCGCCGAGTGCGCTCCGGTCATAGATCTTCGCTCGGCCCTCGCCGTCGAAGAAGAAGGCCACCTCTGTCGGCGTCGAGACGACGTGCGCGGGGTCTGCACCGTCGATCTCACCGATGGTCTTCGGCTCGGCCTTGTAGTAGTGCCTGTGGTCGCCGTGGTCGACCGTCCATGCCCCCGTGTCGACGGCTGTGACCGTTCCGGCTTCACCATCGCCGAGGTAGAGGTATCGGGAATCTGCTCCCGACAGGGTCGTCGCCGGTGAGCCTTCGACCGTCTCCACGACGTCCTCGGTGAGCAGGTCGACGACCGAGACTGCGCCGGTGTTCGCATCGCTGACGGCCAGGCGCAGCTGCGGCTCATCGGCCTCCTCCGCGCCTTCGACATATCCGTGGGGAGCCGTCGACTGGCTGGGACTTCCGGCCCCGTTGGCCGATTGCTGTCCCTGGCACCCGGTGAGGGCGAGCAGTGCGATCAGTGCCGCGCTCGGCGCGGCGAATCCTGTTGTTCTCGTCATGAGATCTTTCTATTGATAATGGTTCTCATTGTGTTGAGAATATCGTAGCGCACTTCTCACCCGCCTCGTCACGAGCACTGCGAAGAAGACGAGGACGGTGAGCAGCGCAATGGTCGCGCCGGCAGATGTCTGGGCATACCAGCTCACAAGCAGCCCCAAGAAGCACGCGCTCGCACCGATCACCGAGGCGGCCGCCATGATCACCCCGACGCGGTCGAACAGGAGGCAGGCTGTGGCCGGGGGTCCGATGAGGAGCCCGAAGACGAGGAGCGTGCCGACGACCTGGAACGATGCGACGACCGCCAGGGCCGTGAGCATGAGCATCGCAATATGGGTCCAGCCGGGCCGCAGGCCCAGAGTTGCCGCCTTGCGCTCGTCGAAGGCGAGCGCGAGGAACGGTCGGTGCAGGAGAGTGCAGGCCAGCACGCCTAGGCAGGCTGCGACGGCGAGGACGATCAGGTCGTGACCGCGGACACCGAGCACGTCACCGAACAGGAAGCCTGTGAGGTCGACGGCAAAGGATTGGGAATGGGACACGATGACCACGCCGACGGCCAGCATTCCGACGAAGAGCAGTCCGATGCCGACATCCTGGGACAGCTTCGATTCGCGAGACACCCAGGTGATCCCGGCCGCCATCACCAGGGCGCTGGCCGCTGCGCCGATCATGAGGTGACCACCGAGGAGCGCCGCGATTGCGACTCCCGGCAGCATCCCGTGCGACATCGCGTCCCCGAAGAAGGCCAGGCCGCGCAGGACGACCCAGGTGCCGATGCACCCGCACAGCACCGCGGCGAGCACACCGGCGATGAGGGCGCGGAGGACGAAGGACACCTCGAAGGGCGCGAATAGGAATTCCATTCGATGATGATAACCATTATTGTTATAGCGTGGACAATCCGATCACCCTCACCAACCTCAGCGCTCACTATGGTGCCCATCTCGCTCTCGACCAGATCACCCTGGCCGCGCCCCTGGGCCGAGTCACGGCACTCGTCGGCGCCAACGGCTCAGGCAAGTCAACGGTGCTCATGGCACTGGCAGGCCTGCTCAGACCGACACAGGGATCGATATCCGGCCTGCCGTCCACTGTGGCTTTCGTGCCACAGCGCAGTTCTGCTCCGGACCACCTTCCGATCACCGTCAGACAGGTCGTGGCCATGGGCAGATGGAGCGCACGGGGCCTCTTCGCCCGCCACAGCAGTGATGATCAGCGGATCGTCGACGACTGCCTCGCTCAGCTGCACATCGACGACCTCGCCTCGCGTCGCCTCGGGTCACTTTCCGGGGGTCAGCGCCAGCGTGCCCTGGTGGCGCAAGGTCTGGCACAACGCGCGGACCTGCTGCTCCTCGATGAACCTCTGGCCGGAATCGATGCCCGCGCGGCCGAGGACATCACCCTGGCCATCGACTCCGAGCGCAGCCGCGGCGCCACGATCGTCATGGCCACGCACGAGCGCACCCAGGCAGCTCGGGCCGACCACGTCGTCCATCTGCGCCAGGGTGCGCTCGCGTGTGGGTGAGCACTCACCAGAACTCTCGCGGCGGTGAACCGTCGCCGCACGGAACCTCACTCATCTACGGGACGGGCGGCCACCTCGGCGGTCTCTTCATCGATTCTGTGCTGATCGGCCTCATGCTTAGCCTCCGCCTTCGCCTCTTTGTGTTCCGCCCGGCGCTCCTTGCGCCGCTCGACAAGGAGGTAGAGGGCGGGCACGAGGATCAGGGTCAGCACGGTCGAGGAGGTGAGGCCGCCGATGACGACGATCGCCAAGGGCTGGGAGATGAAGACTCCCCCACCGGTGAGTCCCAGTGACATGGGCACGAGGGCGAAGACCGTGGCAGCGGCAGTCATCAGGATCGGGCGCAGACGCAGTCGGGTGCCGTGGATGATCGCGTCCCACAGCCCCATCCCGTGCTCGCGCAGCTTGTTGACGAGGTCGATGAGCACGATCGCGTTGGTCACCACGATGCCGATGAGCATGAGGAGGCCGATGAGCGAGGGGATGCCCAGCGGTGTGCCGGTCAGCAGCAACAGCAGCACGGCACCGGTAGCGGCGAAGGGAATCGACACGAGCAGGATGAGCGGCTGAACGAAGCTGCGGAAGGTCGCGATCATGACGAGGAAGACCAGCGCGATCGCCACGAGCATGGCCCATCCGAGCTGGGCGAAGGAGTCGGCCTGCTCCTGGCTCGCGCCTCCGACGTCGAAGCTCACGCCATCGGGCAGATCCATGCTCGAGGTCAGTTCCTGTGCCTTCGCGGAGACCGGGTTGAGCTGTCCTTCGGCAGGGGTGGCGAACACTGTGACCTGACGGTTGCCGTCCTCCCGGGTGACCGTGGCGGGGGTTTCGGTCTCGTCGACGCTGGCGATCTCATCGACCGTGATCGGGTCACCCTTGATGTCGGGGATCGCCGCCTGTTCGTCGGCGAGGTCCTGCTCCTCGGCCTGGCTCTCCTCCTGCTCGCGCTGACTGTCGACGAGGTCGTCGATCGCGTCGTTGGCCTCGTTCAGGCCCTTCTCTGCCTGCTCGACGCCTTCTTCCGCCTGTTCCACCTGGGCGGCGGCCATGTCGCCGGGGCTCGGAGCCGGCGGTGGATTCTGGGCATCGCGCAGAGCCTTCCGGGCTTCTTCGAGCTGATCGGCGGCGTTGTCGCGGGCCTCCCGGGCCGAGTCAAGCTGATCGGCTGATTCCTCTTCAGCCTTGGCCTTGGCTTCCTCGGCTCTGCGGTCGGTCTTCTCTTCGACTGCGTCGGTCGCGTCTTCCTGGGCGTTCTGCGTCTGCACCTCGGTGACCGGAAGCTCCAAAGCTCGGATCTCGTCTGGAGTCGCATCGGGGTGAGTCGGGGCGAGGAAGATGTCCCGCTCCTTGCCCTCCAGCGTCAGAGTTCCGGCCTCACTTCCGTGCAGGGCCGCCGCAATAGCCTGTCCCACCTCGGCCTGGCTGTAGCCGTAGTCCGCGGCCTTCTCCCGGTTCACATCGACGTGGATGATCGGCTGATCGGAGGCGAGGTCATTGCGGGCGTTCGTCACCCCTTCGGTCTCACTCATCTTCTTCGTCACGGAATCGGCGGCCTCGTTCAGCGCTGACAGATCAGAGCCGGAGAGCTTGATCTCCACGTCCTCGTTCGCACTGCCTGAGGCGTCTTGGAGATCGATCTCGCCGACGTCGTCGCCGAGTCCGTCGATCTGGTTCGACAGCCGGTTCGTTGCGACCTCCGCTTCGGAATCGTCCTTCAGGGTGATGTTGAAGGAGTTCTCCGAACCGGTCTCGGGTCCGTTGACGGTCGTTGAGTAGGTGTCGACGTCCGGGTCGGAGGCGAGGACGTCTTCGATCTTCTTCGCCGCCTCATCACTGGCCTCGAGCGAGGCTCCGGCTGGCAGAGTCTGCGCGATGTAGAGAGAGTTCTGCCCTGCGGACCCGAGGAGGTCGGTCTTGAGGAAGCTGGCCATCATCATCGTCACGGCGAAGATCGCCACGGAGATGACGATCGTGCGCCATGGGTGTCGAAGTGCGGCCAGGATAGCCGGCAGGCTTCGCTGCTGCAGACGGTCGACCCTGTCCGAAGCCTCACCGTCACCGGGCATCGGCGTCACCGGAGCATCGGCAGTCGCCGCCGGGAGCAGCGTCTTGCCCTTGGCGCCGCGTTTGGCATTCTTCCTGTCGATCTTCGACTGTCGTTTCTCAGCGCGCTTGATGCCCTTCTCCCGATGCTTCCGGGCCCACGCCTCATAGCTTGCGTCGGTGGCAGCCTGGCGCTTCGGCGACAGGGGCTTCGGGCTCTTCCGCAGGACCCAGTAGCTGAAGACCGGAACGATCGTCAGCGCGACAAGGAGCGAACCGAGCAGAGCCAGTGTCACGGTCACGGAGAAAGGACGGAACAGCTGTCCGGCGATGCCGTCGACGAAGGCGATGGGCAGGAACACTGCCACGGTGGTCAGGGTCGAGGCCGTGATGGCACCGGCCACCTGCTTGACCGAGGCGACGATGTCATCAATCGTCAGGTCGCTCGTACCCTGCCGTCTGCGGATGTTCTCGATGACGACGATGGAGTCATCGACGACACGGCCGACGGCGATGGTCAGGGCGCCCAGGGTCAAGATGTTCAAGGTGTATTCGCCGACCATGAGACCGATCATCGCGATCAGCAGCGACATCGGGATCGAGATCGCGGCGACCACGGTGGACCGGAAAGAGCCGAGGAAGGCCAGGATCACGAGGATCGCGAAGAACAGTCCCAGTCCACCTTCGACCGACAGGTCATGGATCGACTTCTCGATCTCGGGAGCCTGATCGAAGATCGTGGAGAAGGAAACGTCGTCGCCGAGTTCGGGCCCCATCCTCTCGAGGACCTCATTGACTCTGTGGGAGACCTCAACGACATTGTCGTCCTGGCCCTTAGTCACCGACACCGTCACGGCGTCCTTGCCATCGGCACGCGAGTACGAGGTCTTATCCACGGAATCGAGTTCGACATCAGCGACGTCGCCTAGCAGGACCGTACCGTCAGCAGTGCGCAGCGGGGTCTTCTCGATCTGGTCGACCGCGTCGAGTTCATCGCCGACCTCGACTGATAGGGACTTGTTCCCGTCTGCACTCTGCCCGGCGGGAACAACTGTCCCTGCCGCGGTGAGCTCATCGGGCACCGAGGTGGTGACGACGTTCTTATCGTTGACGTCGTCGGGACGGAAGCTGATGTTGACTCGCCGCTCGTTCTGCCCGGCCAGGTCGACGCTGGAGACGCCCGCGACGCTTTGGAGCTCGGGGACGAGTTCAGTCTCAACCAGATCGCCGAGCTTCTGCGAGTCCTCGCCCCCGGAGACGGCGAACATGACCACCGGGACGTCGTCGATCTGCTGGGACAGCACCTCCGCCTCGGCGCCGTCGGGAAGGTCTGCCTTCGCAGAGTCGACGGCCGAGCGCACAGAGTCCGTCATCTCCTCGGCATCCTTGCCGAAGGGCCAGGTGACGTTGGCCGACATCGACCCCGCCGAGGAGGTTGTGCTCACCGTCTCGAGGTCGCCGACCCCTTCGAGCGCGGTTTCGATCGGCTTGGTCACCGATTCCTCGACGACCTCGGGTGAGGCTCCCGGAACCGTGACCTGCACCGAGGTACCGGGCAGCTCGACCGAGGGCATCGTCTCCTGATTGAGCGAGGTGGTCGCAATGACGCCGAAAACGGCGATCACAAGGGTGAGCAGGCCGACGATGAGGCGGTTCTTCAGACTCATCCTGGTGATCAGGGACACGGGTTCCTCCGGGTTTTGGGCATGCGGGAGCTGCGGATGGGTGATCGGGTGATTTTGTGGAGCGGTGTCGGCGGGGATGGTCCGGGCGAGGGTGGAACGAGTTCAGTCTTTCAGGCCGGGCTGGTCGACGCGTCCCCCGAAAGTTGTCTTCTTCCTCCCCCAAAAGGCTGAGTGAGGCATGGGAGGTCGGTCATGATTCGATCATATGAGCGCAGCAGTCTGCAGGCGCGGGTGTTTTCCTCCGTCTTGGATTCCGGAAATACCACAATCGTGAGCGTGATGGGCTTCGGCGCAGATCGGCGCCTCACTGCGTTCAGCTGTGCAGGCGTACGTAGTGGCGGAGTCTCTCCACTCCGTTCGTGCCTCCGTCACTGTGCAACGCGGCCTTCAGCTGCGCCCTGACAGCTGCTTCGTCGAAGGACTCGCCGATGACGACCAGCGCGCTCTCCCAGCGCTCCTCCTGCGGTGCCGTCCTCGACTGCGGTACGGCTGTCGGCTGCGGCGCAACGGTCGGCTGCGGCGCAACGGTCGGCTGCGACGCGACTGTCGACACATAGACGTTCGGGCCTACCGCCTGGAGGCCGTAGCGCCGGCGTCCGGCCCTGTCGTCGACGAGAATCGAGCCCTTCACCCGGTAGACCCCGGCCGGCAGATCCTCAAGGAAGTCCAGCACGGCGCCGGCGTCGGCACACCCGCTGGCAGTGATCGTCACCGACTGTGCATGATGGTGGACGGGGACGCTCTCACCTTCGCCGTCGATGCCTTCCTGAGCGGCTTCGGCGTAGGCCTGTCGGATGAGTTCCCGGATCGGAAGTTCAGCTTGGATGGGTTCTGCGCTCTCATCCCCGGTTGAACTGTCACCCGACCGTGTTCCATCGCCGCCTCGTTCGGCCCCTGAGCCGGGGTCGAAGATCAGCGCCGGGTCGAGACGGCCGAAGCTGGTGCCGACGACGAGGAGTCGCGGATTGCGCTGATGGACCCGTTCCCGGATCGCAGCGACAGCCGTGTCCCGGTCCGCGACGGGGAGCTGATCGAGCTTGTTGACGAGCACCAGGGTCGTTGCCGCGTAGCGCATCGGCGGTGCGGTTTCGGTATCGACCGTGGCGGCATGCATGGTGGCGTCGACGACGTCGATGACCCCGCCGAGGTGGAAGCGGTGGTGGCCCATGCGGGTGACCATCCGTGCCAGTGTCAGCGGTTCGGCGAAACCGCTGGCTTCGACGATGATGGCGTCGAGACGCAGGCGCGGTTTCGCGAGTGCGGTGAGTGCGTCTTCGAGCGAAGTGTCATCATCAAGGCAGCAGATGCATCCGCCCGAGATGGAGAAGGGCTCATCGACCTGCCCGACGACGAGGCCCGCGTCGATGTTGAGGTCGCCGAAGTCATTGACGACGACGCCGATGCGTGCATCGGGATGGCGCAGCAGGTGATTGAGGAGACTTGTCTTTCCCGCCCCCAGGTAGCCGGTCAGGAGGATCACCGGGACGGCTCCTGCGGACTGCTTCCTGTTCACATCTCCTCCACATCTGCCATCGGGACGCTCGTCATCCGCTAATGGTAACGTTTTTCATTAATACCCGAACACATCAACGTATGCGCATATGCTCACAGAACCAATTGCGCTGCAGCGTCGGAGGCACAAGGACATGACGGCTGAAGAACCCAAGAAGACCCGCAGCACGGCCCAGAAGGCCGTGATCCGCTCCGCGCTCGAGAGCGAGAAGCGCTTCGTCTCCGCCCAACAGCTCCATCGGACGCTTGAGGATCAGGGCCACACAGTGGGGCTGGCCACCGTCTACCGACAGCTCAACGCCCTGAGCGAATCCGGGCACGCCGACTCCATCACCATTGCCGAGAAACAGCTGTTCCGCGCCTGCGCCCAGGACGAGCATCACCACCACCTGGTGTGCGAGAACTGCGGCAAGGCCGTTGAGGTGGAACCGCCCAGCGAGGACTGGATCACCACCACGGCTCACTCACATGGATTCGAAGTCACCCGACATGTGTTCGAGATCTTCGGACTCTGCGCTGAGTGTGCCGCATCTGCCCAGAGCAGATAGCGACCCCGTAGAATCACTTCGTCGCCGTGCTCCAGTCCGGGAATCGGTCTGGGAAGCCCGCCCAGACTATCGGCCCGGCCGCCAACTCCGCATCACTGAGGGCAGCATTGTCGAGGACCCGTCGCAGCAAGGGTTCATCGATCCCGATACCGACAAACGCCACGTCCTGACCAAATGCCAGGACCTCGCCATCGGCACCGAGCCTGCCATCGAGCTCCAGGGGTGAGAGCGTGAAGAACCCTCCCACCTGGTCCCATTGGCCGGTGATGTGCGGTCGGGTAGCCAAACGGGCGAAACCGGCCGAACGCAGAATCCGACCGCAATGCCCCTGGAAGAGGCACGAGGTCAGTGCCTGGTGAAGTCGTCCGGGATGGAACGGCCGCAGCTGCTCGTATCGGCACGCCACGACTCCGCGCGAATGGAACTTCGGCCTGAATTCTCCATTGAGGATCGAGACCCAGCCCGCATCCGGCACCCGCTTCGCAAATGGCCGCCGCCCCTCGCCATGGACGTGGTCGGAATCGGCAATGAGGCACTGGTCAGCACTCGGAGCCAGATGGCTGAGCAGCGCGGCAGCCTGCTCGAGTTCCGCGGACTCCAGCACCCCTGAATTGACGATCGCGATCGTTGAAGAGAACTCGATCTGACTCACGAGCAGCTCCGCCCTCGCAGCGAGGATACCGCCCTCGCCCTCGCCGCCCATGGCCGGTAAGCCGACATAGTCCGGGGACCCTATATCGACGAGCATGTGCCCGACATCGAGTACGCAGACAAGGTCGATGAGGCGCGTGTCCGCACCGGCTGCATTGAGTGATCCCACGATCTCCATCACTGGCGTCTCGAAGGGATACTCCAGCACGATGCCATGTACCTGAGATGCTCTGCGGAGGAGGTCGACCGTGCGGTCCACCACTTCGACACCCTCGGCGGTATGTTCCGCGGGAACGAGGACGAATCCGCGCACCGCAGCCAGACGCCTGGCGTAGCTGCGCCGCTCCTCCACGCACATGCCCGTCACGGCGATCACATCGACGTCGGCCTCAATCTTCGGCATTGGCTTCCTTCCCTCGAAGAACCTAGTATTAACGTTAATAATACTCGTTCTCAATAAGGAGTTCAGCAATGAAGGTCAGGAATTCTCTGCGTTCGCTTAAGAATCAGCCCGGGGCGCAGGTCGTTCGCAGGCGTGGCCGCGTCTTCGTCATCAACAAGAAGAACCCCCGCTTCAAGGCCCGTCAGGGCTGATCGGGTCGCACGCCCCCGTCGAACCGGGCGTGGATGCGCTCGAGATCGGCGGCCGTGTCGAAGTCGGCCACGACGCTCGGTTCCACGTCGACGAGGGTCGGTTCGAGGCCGGCGAAAAGGAGCCTCACCGCACCATCGACGGGGTCCGGGATGGATTCCACTCGCGCGAGCAGCAGGGCCGTGGGCCACGCGGCGCACAGGAACTGTGTCTTTCCGCGATCGTCCGTGCCCGTGGCCGGAAGCCCAGCCCGTCGGCAGGCAGCCATCAGCTCGCCGAGGTGGCCCGCCGTGATCAGCGGCATGTCCCCTGCCAGCACCAAGGTCACATCCGCGGACTCACCAGCGCCGGCTGCGCTCTCACTCGCCCGAACTGCGGAACACGCCGCTGCGATCCCGGCCAAGGGACCGGCGAAGACCGGTTCCTCACGAATCGCATGCACGGATTCCGTCTCCGCCTGTGACAGCCCGTCGGTCGGCCCGGCCACCCACACCTCGGCGAGGGGGTCGACGGTGCGAACGGTGCCCAGGATTCGAGAGATCACCGTGGTCCCACCCAGCTCCACCGCGGGTTTATGGACGCCGCCGAAGCGGTTCGAGCGGCCTCCGCTGAGAATGATCGCCCTGATCGACATGCCCCGATCCTACGCGCGAGGACAGCATGATCCAACGCGCTAAGACCTCAGCGGCAACGGGATTCGCACGACATTTCCCGTCCAGGTGAGCAATACTGTGAGACATCACCAGTTCATGGCGGGCTGCATCCAGCGGGGCATCGTCGACCCGGCGACGGCGCCCGTTCGCACCGGAATTGCACGGAGGAATCGAGAATGACGAAGTTCGATGTTGTCGAAGCATCCATCGCCTCACTGCGACAGGCACTCGAGGACGGAACCGCCACCTCGGTGGGGCTCGTCGAGTCCTACCAAGCTCGCATCGCCGCCTTCGACGGACCCGACACCGGCACGAAGTTGAACTCTGTGATCGTGGCCAATCCGGATGCCCTCGCCGAGGCGGCCGCCGCCGACGAACGACGTGCCCACGGCCAGACGCGAGGGCCCCTCGACGGGATCCCGTATACCGCGAAGGACAGCTACATGGTGACCGGGCTGAGCGTGGCCGCCGGTTCCCCCGCTTTCGCCGAACTCATCGCGCAAAAGGATGCCTTCACCGTCGAACGCCTCCGCGGCGCCGGTGCCATCTGCTTGGGGCTGACCAATATGCCCCCGATGGCCAACGGCGGCATGCAGCGTGGTCTCTACGGCCGGGCCGAAAGCCCCTATAGCGCGCAATGGCTGACCAGCGCCTTCGCCTCCGGCTCGTCGAACGGCTCCGGTACCGCGACTACCGCGAGCTTCGCCGCCTTCGGTCTCGGCGAGGAGACCTGGTCCTCGGGACGAGCCCCCGCCTCACACAACGCACTCATCGCCTACACCCCCTCCCGCGGAGTCATCTCCGTGCGCGGCAATTGGTCTCTGGTGCCCACCATGGACGTCGTCGTCCCCCACACTCGGTCGATGGCCGACCTGTGCGAGGTCCTCGACATCATCGTCGCCGACGACACCGAGACTCGTGGCGATTTCTGGCGAGTCCAACCCTGGGTCGAGATTCCCGCCGCTTCTGTCATTCGACCCGATTCCTATGCCGCGCTGCTTCCAGCCGATGCTGAAGCGGCTCGTTCGACTCTGGCCGGCAGACGCTTCGGCATCCCGAAGATGTACATCAATGCCGACCCCGAGGCCGGAACGAACCCCGATGGCGGCATCGGCGGGCCCACGGGACAGCGGGTCGAAACCCGGGCCTCCGTGATCGCCGCCTGGGAGGCTGCCCGCCGTGATCTTGAAGCCGCCGGTGCCGAGGTCGTCGAGACCGATTTCCCAGTCGTCAGCAACTACGAGGGCGATCGCCCCGGTGCTCCGACTATCAGGACGCGCGGCATCGTCAGCACCGACTACCTCGATCGGGAGATCAACGACCTCTCCGCGTGGGCCTGGGACGATTTCCTGGCCGCCAACGGTGATCCGCAGCTGTCCTCCCTCGCCGAGGTGGACGGGACGAGGATCTTCCCCCACCCGGATGGTGCCCTGCCGGATCGCTACACCGGATTCGACGATGACATCGCCGAATACCCGCAGCTGTCCAAGGATCGCCCCTACACCTCGGTGACGGAGATCCCCGATCTCGAAGACGGCATCCGAGGTCTCGAGGTGACTCGTCGGATCGACCTCGAAGAGTGGATGGACGCCAACGGCCTCGACGCGGTCGTCTACCCGGCGATGGCCGACGTGGGACCGGCCGATATGGATGTCGACGAGGCCTCAGCAGACCTCGGGTGGCGCAACGGCACCTGGGTCGCCAACGGCAACCTGGTGCCACGGCATCTGGGCATCCCCTCGGTGACGGTTCCCATGGGCACAATGGCCGACACCGGGATTCCCATCGGGTTGACGATCTCAGGCCGCGGCTGGGATGACTCGAAGCTCATCGAACTCGCTGCGGCGTTCGAAGCCACCGGTGATCGACGTGAAGAGCCGCCGCGGACGCCGAGGCTGTGAGTGAGAGCTCAGAGGTCCTCGGAGTCGAGAATCCCGGCCACTGCCGCAATGATCACCGCAGTCGCATAGTCTTCGTCCGCACCGTGGCCCGCCTCGCAGACCGGGCCTGACCGGCCAGCATCTTCGACGATGACGGCTGCCGACTCCTCGAGTCGTACCGCCGTTCGGGCATGTCCGGCGACGAGTTCGAGCAGCACCGCGATGGCGGAGTATTTCCGTCCTGCCGGGGCCGGATGTGAGGCCAGCAGACCGATGGCCTCGTCCATCACCTCGGCGATGCCGGGTCCCATCGTCTCCGGCAGCACCCCCGTCGACAGCCAGGGATGCGCGCGGTGGAGAGCGAATATTCCGGCGGCGAATGCGGACAGATCGGCCCGCCAGGAACCCATTGCCTCAGCTGCGGTCCGTTCAGCCAGCACCTCGTCGATCATGAGAGCGACGAGTCCGTTCCTGTCCTCGACGTGCCGATAGAGGGCAGCTGGCGCACTCCCGATCTCTGCAGCCAGAGCCCGCATCGTGACCTGCGGCAGGCTCGTCCGGTCGGCCAAGGCGATGGCCGCTCGTGCGATGCCCACCCGGTCCATGCGAGCGGGCCTGCCCACCTTCCCCTCAGTCACTGTCACCCTCCTGCCCTTGGTGTGGAAGGCTCGGCGATCCAGCCTCGCAGTGACAGGGTGCTCTCGCCCTGTTCGTGCTCGGATCGTTCCAGCGACTTCGCTATCGTGGTCGCGGCTCGGAGCATCTCTCCCGACCCGGTCACCGACTCCACGTTGGAGTGCAGTCCGCTGGGAGTCACTCTGCGATTGCTCAATGCCGGTGCTGCGACTCCGAGCCGTGCGGCGGTCCGCGCCCAGAAGAACTGATCCGTGTGCTGAGGGAATGGGACGCTCGGAATTCCGGCACGCAGGCAGGCCGCGGTGATTCCCGCACCGGCCTGGTGGATCGCGGTCGCAACCTGAGGCAGCAGCCAGGAGTGGGGCACCTGGCCCGCGGTGACAACCCTGCCGGGAGCCGCCTCGGCGAGAATGGGACCGGCCGCACCTTGGACGATGACACGATGGCGGGTCGAGGACACGAACTCGGACAGCGCATCCGCGGTTCGGCTGCCCTCTGGAATGCTGCCCATGGTCACGAGCACGGGCGGGGGCCCGCCGGCGAGAAAGTCTGCGAGTTCGGTCGGTGCGGTCCACTCTTCATCGTCGACCGGCCACCAGAAGCCGTCGAGGCTCATGTGCTGAGGCCAATCGCCCGGGCGCGGAAAGATGACGGGGCTGATGCCATGGTGGACGGGCACCGCGGCTCGTGCTCGTTCGTTCAGGGTTGTGGTGAACTTCTTCGCAGGCAAGCCCAGCTGTCCCCGGACCCATGCCACTGCAGGGACGTAGGGCGCGGGTACTCTCTGCACCACGCGTCCGATCGGACGGTTGAGAAGGGGTCCGAAGTCGATCGCCGAAGCGATCATCGGCGGATAGGCCCGACTCGGCCTCGAGGGCTGGAGCAGTGCTTCGGCCGATGGGATGCCGAGCGCTTCGGCGATGTCGTGGCCGTAGGGCGAAATGGGGTTGGTGAGCACTACGTCGACGGCGCCTGCGCGTACTGCCATGAGGGCGGCTTCAGCGTGGTCCATCATGTAGCCGCGCAGGTGATCGAGGTATCCCCGTACACCCGGGCCAGCGTCTCCATCCACGGACGGAGGAGGCGTGAGGGCGGCTGTGTATCGTGCTGCGGCGCACCCGGACCGCTCCACAGCCGCCGCATAGTCGTCATGGACGACCATGGTGACCCTGTGCCCGTCGGCAATGAGGTCCACGGCGATTCTGATCGCCGGTGAAACGTCGCCCCAGGAACCCGGGGCCAGAATGAGCACCTTCATGGCCCTCCTCAACCGGTCCGCGTGCCGGAGTCTTATTTTGTGTACATTGTTCACTAAATAATATCAGAGCCCCGATCACTGTGTAAACAAGTCTGAAACCTTCGGGTGAACTCGCCAGATTACTGGATCGTAGCCAGCAATCGGTGGAACAGTAATGGACATGACCGATTTCTCTGTTCTTGCCGAACGTGCGTCCGCTCTACTCGAAGCCCATCATCAGGATCGTCCGATCGTCCTGCCGACAGTGTGGGATGCCTGGTCAGCCCAGGCCATGGTCAATGCCGGATTCGAGGCGCTGAGCATCGGCTCCCATCCTCTCGCCGACTCCGTGGGCTCCGCGGACAGCGAGACCATGAGCCTCAGTCAGGCGCTGGCGGGGATCGCACGCGTGTGCGGCTCTGTGGATGTGCCGGTCAGCGCCGATCTGGAATCCGGCTACGACACTGCGGCGCCGGATCTCATCGCCGGGCTCCTCGAGGCCGGCGCTGTGGGCGTCAACATCGAGGACACCGTCCACAGCGAAGGACGACTGCGCAGCGCCGAGGAGCACGCCGAGTACATCGGCGACCTGCGTCGCGCCGCTGACGCGCAACGGGTGCACGTGGTCATCAATGCCCGCACCGATGTGTTCAAGAATCCCGATGTTTTCGAGGATCCCACCGCCGAGGCGATCCGACGCCTCAACCTGTGCGCCGAGGCCGGTGCGGATTCCGTCTATCCCGTCAGGCTGCCGAACACCGAGACTCTCAAAACCGTACTGTCGCAGGTGAGACTGCCGCTGAACGTCACCGCCCACCCGGTCAAGGGTGCCGTGCCAGACGAGCTCGACCTCTCTCAGCTGCAGGACCTCGGGGTGAAGCGTGTGACCTTCGGGCCTCTGCTGCAAGCCACGATGTATGACTACTTCGCCAAGTTCACCAGGAACTGGCACTGACGACAACCGCTGATTCCGCGGCCATCGACCACAGCCACTGAGCAGAACGCCAACCGCAATGATGAGGAGCCGCAATGCCTGAGAATATCCGTGAAGGACAGCCTGTCTGGATCGATTACACCTGCCATGACTTCGAGTCCACGACGAAGTTCTACTCCGAGATATTCGGGTGGAAGTTCGAGGATCAGGGACCTGATTTCGGCCACTACAACATGATCACAAAGGACGGAGCAGTTGTCGGCGGCGCTATGCGTGCCATGAACATGGACGGCACTCCGAACCCGATGATCCCGGCGATGTGGACGACCTACCTTCACACCGACGACATCGCGAACACCTATGCGGCAGCACTCGCCGCGGGTGCGGCCCCCATCGCCGAACCGATGTCCGTCGGACCGCTGGGACAGATGGCTGTCATCACCGATCCCACCGGTGCCGGTGTGGGCATGTGGCAGCCCGGCGAGTTCACCGGGTTCGACACCCCGCTCACTCCCGGGACTCCGGTGTGGTTCGAGCTCATGACGCGCAACTATCCCGTCGCGCAG
This sequence comes from Brevibacterium sp. BDJS002, assembly GCF_028201555.1. Taxonomy (NCBI): domain Bacteria; kingdom Bacillati; phylum Actinomycetota; class Actinomycetes; order Micrococcales; family Brevibacteriaceae; genus Brevibacterium; species Brevibacterium sp. BDJS002. Next base: position 3,738,765 of record NZ_CP116392.1, read on the forward strand.
GAGTTCTATCGCACCGTCTTCTCCTTCGATATCGTGGCGATGGAGGGGTTCCCGTATTCGACACATGGCGCCGATGAGAACGCTGTGGCCGGCATCTGCGACGCCAGCGAATGGACCCAGGTGTCCTTCTGGCGTGACTACATCAACGTCGAGGACACCGATGCCACCGCAACCAGGGTGGCCGAACTCGGCGGCAAGGTGCTCGCCGGTCCCGAAGATTCACCGTATGGCCGCATCGCCACCGTCACCGATCCGGAAGGGGCGACGTTCCAGCTCCAGCAGAATCCGTGAGTACTCACGCCTGAGGTCGATTCCGTCAGCGGGCGTCAGCCCCGCAGAGCGAGTGCGAACGGCAGTACCGCAGTTGCCCCCGCCTGCCTGAGCAGACGTGCCCCGATCGCCATCGTCCACCGTGAGACGACCTCGTCGTCGACGAGAAGCACCGCCTTTCCGGCCACTGCCTCCTCGACCTCGGGCGGGACGACGAACGCATCGTAGAGATCTTTCACCCGAAAGGCACTGTTGACCTCGGGGGTGCCGTGGTCATGAACCTGCAGCAGCTCTCCCCCGTCGATGAGTCGTCCGGCGGAGGCCAGATTCGCCGCCAAGGATCTCACTGTCGTGGGCCTGTGCGCGCTTGGCACCGAGACGACGACTTCAGGGCGGATCTCCCAGTCCCATTGGGCCAGGACCTCAAGGCACCATTTGCCGATCTGTGCGGGCACTTCGGCATCGGGAGCGTCCGGTGCGAGGAATGATCGCAAGGTCTGACCCTGCCCCAAGTCGCTGAGCCGTGCGATGGCTCGGCCCTCGGCCGCCAACTCTCCGGCGGGAATGCGGCCCTTGAGCGGGACTCCGATGTTGGCCATGCCGCTGGGCCAGGTGCTGCGCGGGTCGATGGGCAGGCCGACGCGATGCAGAGTTCCTGCCGTTGCCTGCCTGTTCTCGTCCGAGATCTCGGCCGACCACCACATTCCGGCGCAGTTGTCGCAGCGTCCGCAGGGTGTGGGGTCGGGGTCATCAAGTTGGCGAATGAGGAATTCCATTCGGCATTCGCCAGTGGACTCGTAGTCGAGCATCGCCTGCGCCTCAGCAGCGCGCACGGCCGCGACCTTCTCATATCGTTCCTGGTCGTAGGTCCAACCTCGGCCAGTCGAGATGTAACCGCCCTTGATCTTGGTCACGGCGTCTTCGACTTCGAGGGTCTTCAGCAGCAGCTGCAGGCGGGTGCGTTTGGTCCCGACCAGCGTCTCCAAGCGAGCCACGGACAGGGGGCCGTCCGCCTCGGCGAGGGACTGAAGCACGGCATTCGCGTCGGACTGATTGGGCATCGAGGCGGTGGCGAAGTAATTCCAGATCTCCTGGTCCTCAGCACCGGGCAGGAGCAGGACATCCGCGGAGTCCGTGGCACGACCGGCACGGCCAACCTGCTGGTAATAGGCGACGGCAGATGATGGCGCACCAACGTGGATGACGAAGCCGAGGTCCGGTTTGTCGAACCCCATTCCCAGCGCAGAGGTGGCCACGAGCGCCTTGATCCGGTTGTCTTTGAGCTGCTGCTCAAGCTCGGCCCGCTCCTCAGCATCGGTCCGGCCGGTGTAGGCACGGACCTCGTGACCCCGGTCGCGCAGAATTCTGGTGATGTCTTCGGCCGCGCTGACCGTGAGCGTGTAGATGATTCCCGAACCGGTGAAATCACCGAGGTGGGCACACAGCCATGCGATGCGTGCGCTCGCGTCGAGTCCGGGTTGGACCCCGAGCCGGAGGGAGTCACGGGCGAGCTCGCCGCGAACGACGGTGGTGTCGTGGCCGAGCTGTTCGGCGACATCGGTGACCACCCGGGAGTTGGCGGTGGCTGTTGTGGCGAGGACAGGGGTGTTGCCCGGCAGTTCGGCCAGGATGTGTCCGATCCGCCGGTAGTCGGGACGGAAATCATGGCCCCAGTCGGAGATGCAGTGCGCCTCGTCGACGACGATGAGGCCGAGGAAGGCCAGGAGCTGGGGCAGGACCTCGTCACGGAACTGCGGGTTGTTCAGCCGCTCGGGCGAGACGAGCAGAACGTCGAGGCTGCCGGCCCTGAGATCGTCGAGGACGGTGTCCCATTCGGTGACGTTGGAGGAGTTGAGGCTGGCTGCGCGCACCCCGGCGCGCTGCGCCGCGGCGATCTGGTCACGCATCAGCGCCAACAGCGGGGAGATGATGAGGCTGGGACCGGTGCCAGCTGCCCGAAGCATTCTGGTCGCCACGAAGTACACGGCCGACTTGCCCCACCCGGTCCGCTGGACCACGAGGACCCTCTTCTTCTCCACGACCAGATCGCGGATCGATTCGAGCTGGCCGTCCCGGAACTGGGCCTCGGGATTCGCAGTGAGTTCGGCCAGGATGCGCTGAGCCTGAACGGCGAATTCGTCGGCGTCGATGGTCGTTGCAGTCGGGGTGGATTCGGTCATGGGCACAGTCTAGATGTCGCCACTGACGCAGCCGCCCAGCCCCTGATCCATCACCTCAGCGCGAGCTCGCGCGACCGAGCTGTCAGCGCAGTGCGAGTTCGACGCCCAGGGTGGCGAGGACGCCGAAGAGCACACCCCACAGGATGATCGAGATGATCTGCCAGAATGCCACGGCGTTGCGATCGGCACCGAATCCGACCATCGCCATCGAAGTGATCTGAGACGGCAGCAGGGTCTGTCCCAGCAGAGAGACCCCGGGGACACCGAACTTGTCGAACATGCGTTTGAGCCTTTGGCGCTTCTGCGAGGGCTCTTCGCTCTTGTCTCTGTTCTTCCTCGCCTTATCGCGAATGGCTCCGGCGCCGTAGACGACGGCGAGCATCGACACCACGTTGCCGATGACGGCCATGAGAATCGCAACGACGGGGTGCAGACCGATCGCGACGCCGATGACGGCACCGAAGTAGGACTCGACGAACGGGATCGCTGAGACGAGGATGATGCCTGCCCACTGCAGCCAGTCGGGGATCGATCCGGCGAATTCCTGGATGCTTTCGATCATTCTGGGGCTCCATTTTCATTGGCTCGGAGTCTCTGTCGATGTGGCGCACGCGAGGGTCATGGTCAATCTCGACGCACGATCCCGTCCTTCTGGCACAGCGTGCTAGTACGTTGTACTATACAGAAAACAGCAATGATGCGCGAGGCCGAGAGGAGCACGAATGTCGCGACGCGATGACATCATCTCTGCGGCAATCCGTCTGGCTGAGCAGGCTCCGCCCGGACAGACCAACCTCAGTGTGCGGGCGGTCGCCAAAGAGGCTGGGATCGGCGCCTCGACGCTGCGTCACTACTTCCCCACCCAGGCCGACCTGCACGAGGCCATCGCTCGCGGCTCCATGCGAACCGCAGTCAAGGACTTCTCGATCTCCGAATCCGGCCTGGACCCGGTCGATCGCCTCTTCGAGTGCTGCGCGCAGTTCCTGCCCAGCCACGAGCACCGCGATATGCAGCTCGAGCTGTGGCTCACGATGCATATCAGCGCCCTCGGGCCCGAACGCCGGGCCGTGACCCGCAGGCTCCTCGAGTACGGCCACGACTTCACCTATGAGTGCCTGCATCGCTGGCTTGGGATCCTGGCCACGGAGGGGCATATCGACCCCGCCGAGGTGGCTTCCACCTCCGTTGCACTATTCACCATGCTCGACGGGCTGGCTCTGCACTCGATCGTGACTCCCGAGCGCGTCACCGTCGATGCCGCGCTCGATCAGCTCAGGTGGCTGATCGCGAGAGTACTCGAACCAAGCAGCTGAGCCGTCGATGATGCGACAGGCATGCGAACGAATGCCCTCGCTCTCTGACCGAACGCGGACTCACCTCATCTGGGCTGCGGCCTGATGGAGAGCCTCGGTGAGTCGACCGAGCTTCTCAGAAGCGAGATTCCAGTGATGCCAGTACAGGTCCACGTCGATGGTCGGATCCGCCGAGATCGGCACGAGGTCATCGCTGAGGTCTCCCAGCTGCAGGATGGGGATCAGCCCCCAGCCGACCCCGGCCTCGACCGCGACTGCGAATTCCGAGGAGCTGGGCACGACTGACATCGGAGGGATGCTGGTGATCCCCACCCTGCGTAGGAAGGCGAACTGCAGATCATCGTCCTTACCGAAATTCACCATCGGCAGGCACCCGAGGTCCACCTCGGCTTCGGTACCGGACCTGATCTCACCGGACCCGACCTGACCGCCGAGCCCACGGTGTCTGCTCAGGAGCCCCTTCGACGCGACGGCGACGTAGCGCATGGACCCGAGTCTCTGCACCTGAGTGCCGTAGCCGCCGGAGGCCGCAGAGGTGATGGTGCCGAGCACCTCCCCCGAAGTCAGCAGGGGCAGGGCAACGTTCTGGTCGGCAACCTCGATGCGAATGACGATATCGTCCCACTTCGCCACCTCGGCGAAGATCGGGCGGAACCAGGTCGCCAGCGAATCTGCGTTGACCCCGATCCGCAGAACCGTCGGGACCCTCCTGCGTCCGTGGGCCGAGGCGGAAGCGACCCCGTCCGGGGCCCCGACGTCGATGCCATGGAGACGATCCATGGTTTCGGACTCGAGGAGCTCGATCTCGCGCGCATATTTCAGGACCGCCTCCCCCGCCTCGGTGACGGTGATGGGGTTCGTGCGGCGAATGAGCACCTGACCGATGCGGGATTCGAGGGTGCGGATGCGCTGGCTCGTCGCCGATGGTGTGACACCCAGAACGAAGGCCCCGCCTTCCACCGTGCCTTCGTCGACGACGGCGGCCAGAGCTTTGACGTGATCGATGTTCATGAAGCAATTGTGCATCAGATGAAGATTCTGTTGTTTTTCTTATCAACGTGCGCGTCATAGTCTTTTCGGGTGCTCACTCATCTCATCAGCGGAACCCTCGCCGGTTGGTCGCTCATCATCGCAGTCGGACCGCAGAACGCCCTTGTCCTGCGGCAGGGTATTCGCCGTGAGCACCTCGGCGTGGTGCTCACGATCTGCATCCTCGCCGACGCCCTTCTCATCGGCGCGGGCACCGTCGGCATCGGAGCGATCGTGCTCCTGGCACCGTGGGCCTTGGAGATTCTGCGGTGGCTGGGTGTGGCCTATCTGCTCTGGTACGCGTGGGGCAGTCTGCGTTCGGCACGCGAGGCATCAGGGCTGACGGCGGATACGCATCAGCGCAGTCTGAAGTCCATCATCGCAACGACTCTGGCGCTGACCTTCCTCAATCCCGGGGTCTACCTCGACACCGTCGTCATGCTCGGCAACCTGGCGAATCAACAGGGGCCGGGAGGAGCATTGCCGTTCACGCTCGGGGCGATGTTCGGATCTCTCACGTGGTTCCTCGGCATCGGCTACGGTGCCCGCGGTCTTTCGCGCTACCTTGCCAGGCCGCGGGTGTGGCAGGTCCTCGACATCCTCATCGCGGTGGTGCTGGTGATCCTGGCGCTGCGGCTTGCGTTCGGGTAGGGGTCAGTTGCGGGGGCTGCCTATTGCGTCTCTGACATCCTCGCGTCTGAGCATCTGCGCACACCACAGGAAGTGGCCGTCTTGCCCATCTGTGGCGAAGCAGGAATTCGTGATCACCGCGTATGCTGCGCGATAAAGGCCATAGATGGTGGGATCATGGCCAAACCGAGCGCTGAAGGCTTTGCTCAGGACGTTCTCCGAGCGACGGGCGTTCGGACCGTACATGTCGAAGCTGCTTGCCGCGATCGCCGCGTCGAATCGTGGGTCGCCGACAGTGGTCAGGAACCCGAAATCCACCACTCCGGAGACTTCGCCTTCGTCGATCAGTACGTTGGCGGGGATGAGATCCCCGTGTATCAGACATTTCGATTCGAGGTCGGGGAGGTCTCGCAGTCCGCGCAGAAGCACAGCGACGATCTCGTCGATGTCGCCGATCTCCTGCCGCAGGAATCCCGGACCCTCTGCAAACCGTCGCTCAGCAAGATCTGCGAGTGAGGCTCCGAAGCTCCTCGTGTGGGAAAACGGCTGTTCAGTGGGGAGGATCGGGAGAGCGCTCAAATCACCGGTGCCCACTTGGGACAGTCCTGCCAACGCGTTGCCCATGAGACGGATCTCTTCATCGGTAACGACCGGTGCATTCGGCAGTGCGTCGATGCGCAGAGGGCGACCTGTGACCTTCTGCTCGATAGTGATTGTGAGACCATCCTCGCCGAGGATCTCAATCGTCCGAGAGCAGCGGAAGGGAATCGGCGACTGCTCCAATGCCGAACCGAAGCGCAGCAGCGGCTCGAGGTCTGCCGATCGGCGATCGTGCCAGACCTTTGCGACTTCGTCGGCAGACAGGTCGACGACCGTGCCGTCCATGCCCGAGCCGAGGATTTCGCCGGGCCTCCACCCGCGCGCACGCAACAGTGCGATTGCTCGCTCATCCATGTCCACCAGTCTATTGGCCGGCACCGGGAGCGATATTCGCTGCTGTCCGTCGATCCAGCAGATTGTCGCGATACTTCTGCTCGCAAGTCTCCGTGCCGTTGCCCAGAAGTGTCATGTCCATACCGTCGTCTACATTCGTACACATGGATTCCCGGGTAGATCTGCCGTTGCGGTCGGTGACCAAACATGCGCACTCTCCGCCAGAGCTCAGCCCATGGCTGCATGACCTTCCTGCTGTGCCTGACTTTCTGGACGGATTCGAGTTCGAGCGCACAACCGTCTTCGTCGGCGAGAACGGCTCGGGCAAGTCGACGCTCATCGAGGCATTGGCCACCTCCCTCGACCTTCCGCACGGAGGCGGCACGGGATGGGAGGTTCGAGACCATGCCGAGGAAATCCCGGAGTTGAGCGAACACGTGCAGATCGTCCGCGGTGCAGCTTCCAAACGGGGCGCATTCTTCCTCCGCGCCGAAACAATGCACGAGAACATGGCCTACCTGATGGAGATCGGCGCCGGCCGCGGCCACCACTACTCGCAACAGTCACACGGTGAGATGTTCATCGAGATGTTGACGGGGAAGTTCATGGACTTGGGGCTGTGGGTCCTCGACGAACCGGAAAGCGCCCTGTCCTTCACCGCCTCGCTCACCCTGCTGCAGCTCATCCGAGCGCGAGATCGCGTGGGGCTGCAGACCATTATGGCCACCCACTCCCCCGTCCTCGCCCGCGCAGAGGGCGCCAAACTCGTCGAGGTCGGGGAATGGGGGCTGCGCGAATCCACATGGGATCGGCTCGACATGGTCGACCATTGGAGGCGTTTCCTCCAGGAACCACAGCGATACCTGCGGTATTTCGATGACGATTGCCCCGTTCGCCGCCCCGGACAACGGGGATGACGGGACGACGGTGCGCGCCGACGCACCGCCGCCTCGGCGAGGATCAGGCCCTACAGCGAGAGGCTCGGATGCAGTTGGGTCAGCGTGACCGTGCGCTTCCGACCGCAGACGAGCATGGTTGCCACCAGACAGATCGCGGTCATCAGCAGCAGGACGACTGCTGCCTGAGCGGCGATGAACATGTCTCCGCCGGCGATCAGGGTCCGCAGGCCGTTGACCGCGTGGGTCATCGGCAGGAAGGGCGAGATGATCTGGAAGATGCCAGGCGCCGTCTGCACCGGATAGGTGCCTCCCGCCGAGGCGATCTGGACCATGAGCAGGACCAGGGCGACAAGCCTGCCGACACCTCCCAAGGCCGCGACGCAGAGTTGGTGGACCGCGTGGAAGCTGGCCGCCACGAGGATCGAGAACAATAGGGTCCACAACCAACTGCCGGCGGAGAAGTCGAGAGCAAAGGTGAGGACTCCGTAGAGCACCGCGACTTGGGCTACCCCGAACAGGAGGCCGGGCACGTAGCCGGCCCAGGCGATTCGGGAGGACTTCGCCGATGACATCAGTGCACGGTACGGGATCGCGTTGATGACCATGTAGGTGATCATGCCGCCGATCCACAGGGCGAGGGAGACGAAGAACGCGGCCAGGCCCTCGCCGTAGGCGTCCACGGAGTTGTCCTTGAGCTTCTGGGCATCGACGGGCACAGCGACGACGTCCGAGCGATTCTCGCGGTCGGACTTGTCATAGGTCGGGATCTGCTTGAGGCCATCGGCCAGCTTGTCGGCGAGCTCCCCGGAACCGTCGACGAGCTTCTTCGCACCCTTGTCGAGTTCATCTGAGCCGTCAGCCAGCTGTGAGGAGCCGTCCTTAAGGTCGGCAACGCCCGTCTTGGCCTTCTCGGTGCCGTCTTTGAGCTGTATGACGCCGTCATTGAGGTCGCCGGCACCCTTGGCCAAGTCGCCTGCACCGGCGTCGAGTTTGATGAGTCCGGAATGCAGGTCCTCGGCTCCGGTGGCCACCTTCTGCGCACCATCGTCGAGTTTGCCGATCTTCTTGTCGGCCTCCCTGATCTTGCCCATGACGTCGTCGACGGCGTTCTTGACCGGATCTTCGAGATCCTTAGCCTCATCTGCCGCCTTCGACGCTCGCCCGTGGGCCTTGTCCAGATCCCCGCCGAGATTGTCCATGTCATCGGCTAGTTTCGCCACATTCGGATCGTCGGGGTAGTCTTCGCGCAGCTGTGCGACCCGGTCATCCATGTCGCCGTTGACCGTGTTCCGCGCCGAGTCGAAGTCGTCCTCCGCCTGGTTCAGCTTGGGCCGCGTCCCGTCGACGAGGTCGTCGGCCTTGTCTTTGAGCTCCTCGGCCCTGTCCGTGGCCTCGTCAGCTGTATCGCGCAACTGGCCCGTTCCATCGGCGACCTGCCCGGCACCGTCGGCGACCTTCTTCGAACCGTTCTTCGCCTCGGTCGTGCTCTTGGCCAGCTTATCTGCGCCGGTCTTCAGATCGCCGCTGCCCTTTTTCAGCTCACCAGCCCCCTCATCGAGGTCACCGATGCCGGTCTGCAGCGTGCCGACTCCCTTGTCGAGGGTATGCGCACCGTCGGAGAGCTCGCCCGTTCCGTCGTGGAGATCGACGGCACCGTCGTTGAGCTGCCTCGCCCCGTCGACGGCCTTTTTCGTCGAGGAATGGATGTCGTTGAAGCCGAGGTAGACCTCGGAGACGTATTCGGCCGTGGTGGTCTCGTTCAACCCTGATTTGATCTCGTTGAGGATGGTTCCCGCCATCTGCCCCACGATGAAATTGTGCGCATCATCGGTGCGCAGATTCAGTCCTGCCTGCTCGGGATCGTCTCCGCCGGTCGATACTAGTCGCTCGGAGAAGTTCTTCGGGATCTCGAGGACAGCGAAGTACTTGCCTTCGGCGAGGCCGTCGTTGGCCTCCTCCAGGGATGTCTCCTGCCAGTCGAATCCACCTTCGCCCTTGGGGGTGATTTGGTCGACGAGCTCATCACCTGCCTGGAGCTTCTCGCCTTCGGAGCTGGGCTTCTCGGCCCCTTCGTCTGTGTTGACCACGGCTGCCTGAAGCTTGTCGAGGTTGTCGGTCGGTGCCCAGTTGGAGGCCAGGTAGAGTCCGCCGTAGATCGCGGGGATGACGGCAACGACGATGATCGCCAGTCGAGTGATCGTGTGCCGCTTGAAGCGAGAGAGTTCGAGCCAAGGCAGAGAGAACATCGCAGAAACACCTTATTGTCGGGTCTGATTCGGAAAAGCTGATGGAGGCAGGTACCTCAGTGACGGGGATGCCGCGTTAGGGAAAATTTGCCCACCGAGGTGGGTGAGACCTCCGTGGACAGTGCGTCGAGGACAAGGTCGACGTCGGAGGAATCTTCGCAGGAGGCGATGACCGTGAGCGGATGCTCTGGATCGCGTTTGCGTCGCAGCTCCTGGTAGATGAGGATTGCCGCCCATGCGCGGGCACGGTCTTCGCGCTCGCGCAGATAGTCGATGTTGTCGAGGACGACGACCGGGGCCTGGGCGAGGCTGGCAAAGCCGAGTTCGAGGAGGAACTTCTGCAGCTCGCTGAGTTCGGAGACGAAGGCCTTGCCCTCGTCATCGATGAGGAAGTCGGCGTCTTTGGCGTCAGATGCGGAGAAGTTCCCCTCGGGAAGTCGGTCGATCACCTCGGTGGCGGAAGTGAAGGTCTCGCGAATAACTTCGATGACCTCGCGCAGAGAGGACTTCGAGACCCAGGGTTTGTACCAGGGTTGAAGCATGATGAGTCGCTCGGCGAGGTGCTGGGCGAGAGTGAAGTCGTTCTCGAGGTCGGTGAGACCAGCGACGTGGCCGACGGACACCTGTTCACGCACGCGACGGGACTGTTTGCGAATGTCGAGTTCGCCCACGTGACCCTCGCCGGTGTCCACGCGCATGCGTCCGGCGATCGACAGGAGCAGGGATGTCTTGCCCGAGCCGGCAGGGCCCTGGATGATGGAGATTGCTCCGGGAGGTACTTCGAGGTCGATTCCGGAGAACACGCCTCCCTGCTTTCCCGACATTCCCCATTCGCGGAGGCTGATTTGGCTGACTGCCTGTTCCGTCTCGTCGACGAGCGCCTGTGAAGTGCTCTGCATTTCTACTGCTCCCAAGGTGTGCGACTATGTCGACCGTCTGTGCTGGCCGCTGACGCCAGAAACGCGGATCACTCGCGCTCCTCTGCCAAGCACATTACGCCACCTGGGGCCTGACAAAGCCGTTCCGTCTGACGCAGGTCAAGTTACTCACAAGTAACTATAGTGGTCGAAGCTGAATATTCTGCCCATCTTTCCTCGAATGTCTCCAATCCCACAAAAAGTCGATAATGGAGGGATGAGCAACGGACAGACGAGCCTGGCATACCTGCAGACGAAGTGGGGATTGAGCCCTGGCACGGTCTCTCCCGGATGCTTCGCCTCAGTCATGGCCACCGGAATCATGTCCGTCGGTGCGCATCTCAAGGGCCTAGCGGTCCTCTCGACCATCTTGTTCTGGCTGGCTGTGGTTCTCTACATCTTCTTCCTGACGCTCGTCATCTGGCGTGCCTGCTCGCACAGCGAGGAGCTGCGCACAGATCTGCACAACCCGTCGAAGGCATTCGGGTTCTTCACCTTCGTCGCAGCAACCAACGTCCTTGCGACCGCGCTGGAGGGGCAAGACCACTTTCGTTTCGCTCTGACGATCTTCAGCCTCGGCCTGATTGCTTGGCTGATCCTGGGCTATCTCATCCCCTTCTCCGCTGTGCTCGGGTCGTCGACTTCTCCAATACTCACGCAGGTCAATGGAACCTGGTTCGTCTGCGTGGTCGCGGCTCAGTCCGTTGCCGTCGCCGCGTCCGGGCTGATGGCGAATCTGCCGAATCAAGGTACCGCGTCTGGAGCCAGCTTCGGCTCCGTGCTCGCCGTCATCGCGGTGATCGCATGGAGCGTCGGCATCGGGCTCTATCTCGTCTGCGCCGTCTGCGTGGGAATGAGGGCACTGCTCCATCGCATCGGGCCAGAGGACCTCGACGCCCCGTACTGGGTGATGATGGGCGCTCTGGCCATCTCCGTGGTCGCTGGCTCGAAGATCCTCGAAGGCGGGACGTCTCCCATCTTCTCGGCAACGACCGTCATAGTCGCAGGCGCCTCGGCGATCCTGTGGGCCATCTCGACCTGGCTCATCCCTGCGCTTGTCATCGCCGGACTGTGGCGGCACTTCCGTCACCGCATTCCCTTGGGATACTCGGCCGGACTGTGGAGCATGGTCTTCCCACTGGGCATGTACTCCGTGGCGAGCACGAACGTGGGCAAAGTCGACGATGTGCCGATCATCTCCTGGATCGGCGCCCAGTGGTACTGGATTGCCTTGACCGTCTGGGCGATCGTCTTCGCCGCGATGGTGTGGTCATTTGTGAAGTCCATGAGCGCGAGGGGGTCTTCTGGCGTAGCGGCGAGGTGAGGGCGTTGCTACGAGGGCGGCGTCGCCGGGAGCAATACGCCCAGTCAGCTTCACGCCCTACATCTGCACCAGTAGGTTTTAGTAGCCCCAGGTCGCAAAGTGAAACTAGCTGTATGAGGTAGCGGGAACGGTGCGACTTAGCAGGCGAGGTGCGAAACGGCGCTGAGCGTATGAATTGGCGTGTACGAATCGGCGAAGCAACGCCTACGACGATGCTCAGGCTGTTCCCGCACAGCAAAAAGCTGCCGCATGCAGGGTATGCATGCGGCAGCTTCAGTTCGTTTGAGGCCCGGGCTCTGCGATCAGAGCCCCGCTCAGACGAGAACGTTCAGACGATCAGACGTCGAAGCGCTGGCCCTCAGGCTTGGAAGGCAGGAGCTCGAGGACGAACACGATGAGACCGCCGACTCCGGGAATGAAGCTGAGGAAGAAGAACGGTCCGGCGAAGTTCGCGTCGTGCAGGCGACGCCACGTGATCGCCAGGTTCGGGATGATCATGGCGAGAGCGATGAGACCGCCGATGACATAGCCGATTCCAGCGATGATCACGCCGGGACCCGACATAGCAGCCTGTGCAGCAGCCGGATCGTAGGGATCGACCATCGCCGCGGAACTAGCCGCCATGATTGCGCCGACAGTGATCAGAATCATTGGAATGAGCTGCACGAGGAAAGCGAACAGCGCCATCCACCAGAACTCGCTGCGCGATGCGCGGCCCGAGAAGTGGGTGTACTTCTTGAAGAAGCGCTTAACGGCCTGGCCGAACGACGCACCATAGAGAGGGAGGGACAGGTCTTCTGGGCTGGCAGCTCCGCGAGGCTGGCCGCCGAATCCACCAGCGCCTGGGCCCATTGCTCCTGGACCTGTGGCACCGGGGCCTGCGGGATATGCGTTGTTCGCGTCGTAGGACATGGTGACCTTCGTGGTAGGAAAAATATCGTCTCTGCACAGGAAGTGCGATATCAATTGTGCTACAGAGTGACCGGAATCCTCGCATTCGCGGTGTTCCAGATCTGGAACGTGAAATGAACAGTGTGTATCTATGGCCCATCGATACCGTTACGGCGATGCCATGACGCGACAGACGCCCGAGAGGATCAAGCCTCTCGGGCGCCATCAACGCTTCGCTTCAGACGAACGCTCGGAACAGGAGATCCCTCTCCCGCAACGCTCTCACCTCAGGCATCGCCTCCAGTGATGGCATAGGCCTCATCGACCGGAGCCTCCTCGATGCGACCATCGACGCGACGCAGTGCCTTCCAAGAGACGCTGAGGACCACGACAGCCAGCAGCACGGTAGCCGCACCGAAGAGGTACGGGGCCCCGACGCCAAGGACTTCGGAGACCGGTCCGGCCACCAGCGGAGCAACGGCGCCGCCGATGAAGCGCACACCCGAATAGGTTCCAGAAGCCACCGGTCGGGGCAGATCGCTGGCTTCCATCGCAGACTCGGTGAAGACCGTGTTGAGCACGCCGAGGACCAGTCCGGAGAGGATAACACAGATGATGATTCCGACGAAGGACTCAACGATGAACGACATGACCACGAGGATGGCTGCGAGCGCGATGAGAGTGGCGACGAGAGTGCGCCGGCGCCCGATCCGCTTAGTCAGGATCGGGGCGCCGAAGACCGAGGTGATCGCCACGCTGATGCCCCAGCCGAAGAAGACGAAGCCCAGGCCCATCGCACCGAAGTTCTCGATGCCCATCTTCGCGGCCGCTGCTTCGACCGGGAATGGGCTGTAGGCGAGGATGATGAAGAATCCGAAGTTGTAGAGCAGTGCGGAGATGCCCAGGGCGAGGATTCCGGGGTGAGCGAGAGCGCGGAAGGTGGCGCTGAGTTTGATGGGCTCGGGGTTGGTCTTCAGACCCGACTTTCCACCGGGGAGAAGAATGACGATCGAGATGAAGCCGATGGCCATGAGGACTGCAGTGCCGAAGAACGGTCCACGCCAGGAGATTCCGCCGAGCAGTCCGCCCAACAGCGGACCGGTGGCGATACCGACGCCGAGCGCGGCCTCATAGAGGATGATCGCCTTCTCAGCACCACCCGAAGCAGCACCGACGATCGTCGACAGCGCGGTGGAGATGAAGAGCGCATTACCCAGACCCCAACCCGCGCGGAAGCCGATGATCTGATCGACGGAACCGGAGAATCCTGCCAGTGCCGCGAATGCGACGATGAGGATGAGACCGATCAGCAGTGTCTTTTTCGCACCGATGCGCGAGGACAGGAAACTCGTGAAGAACATCATGGCGCCGGTGATGAAGAGATAGCTGGTGAACAGCAGCATCGACTGCGACGGTGAAGCGTTGAGGTCTTCGGAGATCGCGGGCAGAATCGGGTCAACCAGACCGATGCCCATAAACGCGATGACCGCGGCGAACGCGACTGCCCATACTGCTCGTGGTTGACGCAGAATAGATGCTTCCGCGCCCTCCTCGTCTTTCAACTGTGCTTCATTACCTGGTGACACGCTCATTGCTGTACCTGCGCACCCTTTCGTCGATATGTTGTGGTTCTCTGTCGTTGGTCCGATGTGATTCGTCGGCTCGATGTGATTGCCGCCGAGGTGGTTCGTCGTCAGCCGGTCCGTTCGTCGTCTGGCTGAACCTCGTCGGCATCCACCGGGTGCTGATCCTGCAAGTACTGCGAGACCAACCCCAGCGCCCGATGGACGCTGAGTCTGTCTTCGGGAGTCAGTGCCTCGAAGTAGGGCTCCATCCGCTCGGCCAGTATGTTGCGATTCTCGGCCAGCCTGGAGCGGCCGGCATCGGTCAACGAGAACTGCGATGCCCGTCGATCGCTCGCACTGGCCTCGCGCAGCACATATCCCGCCTCTTCCAAACGGGCCAGAATCTTCGTCGCAGCCGGCTGGGAGCACAGGTAACCCTGCGCGAAATGACCGACCCGCACGGGTTGGTACTGCTCGACCACTCCGAGGCCACGCAATGTGACCAGGTCACTTTCGTCACCGATCACTCGCCTCAGAGCCCTGGTCAGGCGGGAGGACACGACAACGAGGCCAGAGACGAGCTCCGCCGAATCAACATCATCCATAACTCCGGTATATACCTAAGTTATGTAATTTCGCAAAGGCTACATCCCACCTTCGGAGCTGGCGCTGTTCGGGAGAACGCCCCTGGCGGGACTACGGCAGGGCACCTGCGTTTCTCATGTGACGGACGTCATGGCCGCCTCGGCGAGGTGCGTGCTAATCTGTGGTCACATGTTCCGGGGACGGTGAAAATCCGTACCGGCGGTGATAGTCCGCGAGCCGGCTGCATTCGTGCAGATGGTTGACTTGGTGAAATTCCGAGACCGACAGTCAGAGTCTGGATGGGAGGAGCATGGCGACCGCGGTCGCTGTGAGTCGGTGCATCCCAATGCGCTGTCGCACACGTTCGCACGCTCTGATAGTTGCACCCGCAATATCCTCCCTCCCGGCATCGGCTCGGGAGGTTTTTTCATGCAGGCAGAGTTCACCGAACTCGAAACGACCGCAATGTCCGCGGCCCTGCAGGCTGCGCGAAACGGTCACCGGGGCGCGAACCCGCTGGTGGGAGCCGCGATCCTGACGAGGGACTCGCAGATCGTCGTCGGCCATCATGCCGGTGCCGGCAGCCCCCACGCAGAGGTGGACGCCATCACCACGGCCATCGACCTCGGCGTCGACCTCACCGCCTCCACCCTGTTCGTGACCCTGGAACCCTGCAACCACATCGGCCGGACCGGACCGTGCACGCAGGCGATCATCGATGCAGGTATCCCTGAGGTCGTCTTCGCTCTCTCCGATTCCAACGGCGTTGCCGCTGGCGGTGGAGCCACCCTCGCCGAGGCGGGGGTCCGGGTCCGCTCGGGCCTGGGCCATGACGAATCCTCGGCTCTCAACGCCAGGTGGCGTCGCGCCGTCGATGCCGAGCGTCCGTTCGTCACAGCGAAGATCGCACAGAGCCTCGACGGCATGGTCGCCGCGTCCGACGGGACCAGCCAATGGATCACCTCGGCGGCATCGCGAGTGCATTCACATAAGTACCGGTCCCGCGTCGACGGGATCCTCGTCGGCACCGGAACGGTCCTCGCCGATGACCCCCGACTCAATGCCAGAGGTCCGGGCGGTGATCCGCTGGAATCCCAGCCGGTGCCCATCGTCCTCGGGCTGACGTCCCTGCCTTCGGAGTCCTTCCTCGCACTCAATCCCGACACCGTTCACCTGCGTACACGCGACATCACTGCAGCACTGGGCGAACTGCATGCCCGCGGGATGCGCCACATCCTCGTCGAGGGTGGACCCAGCGTGCTCGGCGCCTTCTTCGCCGCCGGCGTCGTTGACGAGGTCTTCTGCTACCAAGCGCCACTGCTGGTGGGGGCGGGAACATCCAGCTTGTCGGGTCTGGGTACGTCGACCCTGAGCGAGGCAGTCGGCCTGGTTTCCGATGAGACTGCCGAACCTGCCATCACGCAACTTGGCGCCGACGTCCTGCTGCACTTCGTCACCGGCTCGGGCAGCGGTTCAAGCTCCGGCAACACCGACAACTACACCATCTGACTCATCTCCACCTGACCATCGACAATCCATTCGGAGGGCACATGTTCACCGGCATCATCGAGGAGCTCGGCACCGTCGAAGCCATCGACCACTTGGATGACTCTGCCGTCATCACCATCGACGCCAAGGGGCTCGTCGACGACCTCGGCCTCGGCGGCTCGCTGGCCGTCAACGGCGTATGCCTGACCTCGGTCAGGGACGAATCATCCTCGCCACAGGACAGTGGTGCGCCTGGCGAGTCGCCGGGTGCCTTCACCGCCGAGGTGCAAGGACCTTTCACCGCCGAGGTGATGGGCGAGACTCTGCGCTTGACCGGTCTCGGGGCTCTGCGCATCGGGGACCGGGTCAACCTGGAACGGTGCACCCCGGCTTCGGGGCGCTTCGATGGCCACGTGGTGCAGGGACATGTCGACGGGTGCGGTGAGCTGCTCAGCCGAGACGACTTCGCCGAGTGGTCAACCCTGCGCATCGGCATCCCGAACTCTCTGGCGCCCTACACCGCCACCAAGGGTTCCATCGCTCTCAACGGCGTCTCCCTGACGCTGACCGCTGTCTCCGAACCTTCCGAGGCCAGCGCCTGGGTCGAGGTCGGGCTCATCCCGGCCACACTGACCCACACCACGTTCGGCGACCTCTCCCCCGGCGATCCGGTCAACGTCGAGGTGGATGTGCTCGCGAAATACACCGCCCGCCTGCTTTCGTTCCGCACAGAGACCACCGCGGAAACGACCACAGTCTTCAACTCAACCGACAGCATCCGACGAGGAGCCGACCATGACTGAAACCACCCCGAGCGCTGCTCGACTCGATCCGATCAGCGAGGCAATCGCCGCTTTCGCCGCGGGCCAGCCCATCGTCGTCGTCGATGACGAGGACCGCGAGAACGAAGGCGACCTCATCATGGCTGCTGAATTCGCCGAGGCTGACACCATGGGCTTCTTCGTCCGCTACACCTCGGGCGTCATCTGTGCACCCATGGATGCTGAGCGTGCCGCCGCACTGGAACTTCCGCCCATGGTCGCTGCCAACGAAGATCCGAAGGGCACCGCCTACACGATCAGCTGCGACGCGGTCGGCGTGACCACCGGCATCAGTGCCGCCGAGCGTGCCCTGACCGGACGCCACCTCGCCGCAGCTGTCCCCGACCCGGCATCGATCACTCGACCCGGGCACGTCTTCCCGCTCATCGCCAAGTCCGGTGGAGTCCGCGAACGCCCCGGCCACACGGAAGCCGGAGTCGAGTTCGCTCGGCTGGCCGGTGCCACTCCCGTGGCCATGATCGGCGAGGTCGTCCATGACGACGGTTCGATGATGCGCTTCGACTCCCTCCGCGAGTTCGCCGACGCCCATCAGCTCGTCATGGTCTCGATCGAAGGACTCATCGACTACCTCAACGAGTCCGATCACGAAGACGCTGTGAATGCCGAACGGCCGGATGCCGGATCAGCGGGTCATAGCTCAACTCATGAGTCTGGCGCGAACCTGCGAGCGATCGAAGCCTCGGCGGAGGTGCCGCTGCCGACGAAGCACGGGAGCTTCAGCGCCCGCGCATTCACGATCGACGGGCACGACCACCTCGGCGTGTTCTCCGGGATCGATTCTGCCGCCGTTGCCCATGAACCGGCGGGTCAGGAGCCTTCACTGCACGGACCCGCTCCCCTGGTTCGGGTGCATTCGGAGTGCCTGACCGGGGACGTCTTCGGATCGCACCGCTGCGACTGCGGTGAGCAGCTGGATCTGGCGCTGCAGCAGATCTCCGACGAGGGTGGCGCCGTGATCTACATGACAGGCCACGAAGGCCGGGGCATCGGGCTGAGCAACAAGCTCCGCGCTTACGCCCTGCAGGATCGGGGGCTGGACACCGTTGATGCGAACCGTGAACTCGGCTTCCACGACGATGACCGTGACTACCGTGCCGCCGCGGAGATCCTGCGCTCGATCGGCCTGACTCACATCCGTCTGCTGACGAACAATCCGGACAAGACCCGGGCGCTCGAGTCGCTGGGGATCACGATCGAGGCCGTTGTTCCGCTGGAGATCCCAGCGCGACCGGAGAACTCGAACTACCTCAACACCAAACGTGAACGCATGCACCACACCCTGACCTTGCCTTCTGTGGTCGGCAGCGCCACTGCTTCGGCGACAATCGCCGAGAAGCACCACTGCTGAGCAGGCATTTCACTCACTCGCACTACTCACCACTGACTCTTCCGGCCATCACGGCCGCGACGAAAGGATCCACCCATGGCACATTCCGGAGCACCCGAGCTCACCGTCTCCGCGGCCGATACTCGAGTCGCCATCATCGCAGCATCCTGGCACACACAGATCATGGACGGCCTAGTCGACGGCGCACAGCGCGCGGCTTCTGAGGCCGGGGCCCAAGCCACCCTGGTGCGGGTCCCAGGAAGCTTCGAGCTGCCCATCGCCGCAGCCCGACTGGCTCCACACTTCGACGCGGTCGTCGCCCTCGGCGTCGTCATCCGCGGCGGCACCCCGCACTTCGACTATGTCTGCCAAGCCGCCACCGATGGGCTGAACCGCGTTGCCATCGACTCCCGCAAACCAGTCGGCTTCGGCGTGCTGACCTGCGACACCGAACAGCAGGGACTCGACCGTGCCGGACTCGAAGGCTCTCAAGAAGACAAGGGCCACGAGGCAATGACCGCGGCACTGGTCACTGCGCAAGCCCTGGCGGAGTACCCGATCGCGTGAAATGTGAAGCGGCCAGTCGCCGCGGCGAACGTGAGCGTGGCTAGTCAGACGGCAGTGGGCGCGACTGGGGCTTCCTACGCCAACGGTTGGTAAGTTCTTTGCGATCCCGAGCTCGGGATCGCAAAGAACTTACCAACCGTTTCAACAAGCGTCCACAAATATGTCGGGATTCCGGTTCGCTGGACCTGCGAAAGTCGACTCATGCGCTTTGCGATGTGGATGAGCCCGAGCTTTGGAGCATTTTGCGACCGAGAGATTCGTGCTGGGGCCGTAAGCAACAACTGCGATAACGGGAACACCGCTCAGGGTCAGCGGAAATCGCTGCTTGAGCCGAGTATGAATCAGTCCACAGCTGGACCTGACTTCGACGTAATTCCCCTGGGGATGCCGGGTCGTTATCCCCAACGCTCCTGAGCCACTTGGAAAGTGTGCCTCTGGCCGCCCGATACTGATCAGCATGTCGTATTGGCACTCGAAACCGATGACGTTCAGGCAGATGCCGACTCCATTCACCCGCGCCGATCTAGCCGCTCGGAAGATCACTTCGTATGCACTGCAGCATGATCCTCGGTATATCCAGCTCGTCCATGGTGTTTGGATCGACAGAACCGAGGACACCGTGGCTCCCACGCCGGTTTGGGCAGGAGTCAATTGGCAGAGAGTTGCGACGCAGCTACGAGGCTTTCGTCTGCGACGCCCCGACGTGGCCGGCACATTCTGGACTGCGGCTCGTCTCTATGGCTTGCCAGTGCCGAACCGAATCCGGGATCAGGATCTACACGTCGCCGGAGACACGGCCTGCACCCGAGTCAATATGCGACAAGTCATTCTTCATCGACATCGTCAGCTCAAGCAGATCGACTTCTTCGACCTGCAATTGGTCACGGTTCCGCACCTTCTCGTCGAACTCGGCTCTCACCTCAGTCTGCTCGAACTCGTGCAATTCGGCGATGCAGCGGTGTCGAAGCGATTCGGCGGCCCGAAGACCACTGTCGAATCGCTTCAAACCGAACTCGCCACTCGCCGCCAGGTCCGCAGCCGCCGAAGGATAGAGAAGGCGTTTTCGCTCGTCCGCCTGACCGTTGACTCTCCTCGTGAGACCTGGCTACGGCTGTGGCTCATCGACAACGGCTTTCCCGAACCTGTAGTTCACCCGCAGGTTCTCTGCCGGATAAAGAATGTGATCCTGCAACCCGATTTGGGATATCCAGAGTTCAAGCTGGCCATCGAGTATGAGGGAGACCATCATCGATCGTCAGCGGGGCAATTCAACACTGACATCGAACGGCAACAACTGTTGGAAGCCGAGGGGTGGACCGTCCTCCGAGTCACGAAGAAGACAGATATGGCGACCTTTGGGAAACTCCTCAACACCCACCTGAACAATCCTGCCTGAACCTGCAGCCGGGGGCAGATGAATAGGCAAACGGTTGGTAAGTTCTTCTCGATCCGGAGCTCCGGGTCGAGAAGAACTTACCAACCGTTGACGCGCACAGGCTTTAGCGGCAGGCCTCCAGCGGCCAGCGACCCTCAGAACAGCTGGCGGATGTTCGTTCGTGCCAAGTCGATGAGCTCGTCGCCCTTGCCAGAGAGCACCGTGCGGACGGCGTAGAGCGCGAAGCCCTTGGCCTGTTCGGCGGTGATCGTGGGAGGCATGGACAGTTCCTGCCGTTCGGTGACGACGTCGAGGACCGCCGCACCGTCGTAGGCAAGGAATTCCTTGACGACCTTCGGCAGGTCCTTCGACTTCTCGACGCGGAAGCCCTTGATCCCGACCGCCTCGGCGATGGTGGAGAAGTCGGGGTTCGACAGCTCCGTTCCGAAGGTGACGAAGCCGGCGGCCTTCATCTCCAACTCCACGAAGTTCAGCGAGGAGTTGTTGTAGACGACGGTCTTGACCGGCAGTTTGTTCTGCGTCAGGGTGATGAGCTCGCCCAACAGCATGGCAAGGCCACCGTCTCCGGCGAGCGCGATCGTCTGCCGGTCCGGATGGGAGGCCTGGACGCCGACGCTTTGGGACAGGGCGTTGGCCATGGAGCCGTGGCTGAAGGAACCGATGAGTCGGCGCTTGCCGTTCATCGTCAGGTACCTGGCAGCCCACACCACGGGTGAGCCGACGTCGGGGATGAACACGGCATCGTCGTCGGCCATCTCGTCGATGAGGCGAGTCAGGTACTGCGGGTGGATGGTCCGCTTCGACGGGGTTGCGAGTTCGTCGAGATCCTTGCGGGTCTTACCGTAATGCTTGGTCATCGACTTCAGGTGAGCGCTGCTGCGGCTCGGTTTGATCAGCGGCAGGAGCTCGCCGACGGTGTCAGCCACGGTGCCCACCAGACCGATGTCGACGCGGGTGCGCCGTCCGATCTGGGAGCCTCGCACGTCGGCTTGGATGACTGTCGCGTCGTCGGGGTAGAACTGCTGGTAGGGCAGGTCGGTGCCCAACATCAGCAGAGTGTCGCAGTCCTTAAGCGCATGGTAGCCCGAAGAGAAGCCGAGCAGACCGGTCATCCCCACGTCGTAGGGGTTGTCGTATTCGATGAACTCCTTGCCGCGCAGCGAATGCACGATCGGTGCCTGCAGCTTGGCGGCGATGGCGATGAGCTCATCGTGGGCGCCCTCGGTTCCGGCACCGGCGAGGATCGTGACCTTCTTGCTCTTGTTCAGTGCTTTCGCAGCCTCTTCAAGCTGGGATTCTGCGGGGATCACACGGGGCGCATAGGACCGGACCACCTCGGCGGCGGCAGAGATATCGGCGAGTCCGACGTCACCGGGGATGACGAGGACCGCGACACCGCGCTTCTCGATGGCCTCACGCATGGCGATGCGCAGCAGTCGCGGCATCTGCTCCGCGGTCGCCACGTGCTCGACGTAGACGCTGCATTCGCGGAACAGCTCGGTCGGGTGGGTCTCCTGGAAGTAGTTCGAGCCGATCTCATCGCTGGGGATGTGAGCGGCGATGGCGAGCACCGGCACACGAGAGCGCTGGGCGTCGTAGAGACCGTTGATGAGGTGGAGGTTTCCCGGCCCGCAGCTGCCTGCACACACGGCGAGTTCACCAGTCAGTGCGGCCTCACCGCTGGCGGCGAAGGATGCCGCCTCTTCGTGGCGGACGTGGACCCATTCGAGCTGCGGGTTGACGCGCAGCGCATCGGTGAAGCCGTTGAGCGAATCTCCGGGGATCCCGTAGACCCGCTTGACTCCGCTGGCCACGAGCGTATCGACAATGTTTCCGGCGACGGTGGGCATAGGATTCCTTCCGTTGGAACACGTGGAGCTCTCACAGCTCCGGGGTGGACCTCCGTCAGCATCCCAGTCAGAGTGCCGACACAGGCTGGTACCGCGGTTTCAGTCTATCCCCGAGGTCAGCGGTCTGCGGGTGTGAAGTCAGAGACAGGTCAGACGGAGCAGGTGCCAATGCCTGAAGCTCACGGTCTGAGGCTCAGCGCCAGGACGTCCGCAGCACTGACGCCAGCTGCATCGGATTCGTTCCGCGGTATGCGGTGAGGACCCCAGCACCCTCCGGGTTCCTCGTGTAGATCGCTTCGCCGCCGCCGATCCACCGATCCCACGCTTGCGAATACGCCAGCGCCGATTCTCTTCTCGTGCCGAGAGCCGAGGGCACCGCGTGCCAGACCGGGTCACTTTGCTGAGCATTCGACCACCCGAGCTGCAGACGCTCCCACAGTCCGCGCGCTCCCGTCGATGTCTGTGGCAGGGACCAACGAGAAACCAGATACCTTGGGTCGGCGATCGGAGACACCGCCTCGTCGAGGGCGAGCGCGAAGACCTCCGCGGACCGGGCATCCGCATCGAGATGGCACCGCAGGTCCCCGCGCGCGTCAACGCTAATCCGCACAGACTCCGATCCGACCTTGCTCATCCCCACGTTGTGCAGAGCATCGGCGATGGCACCGGCGAGTTGGCCCACCGTCGGCGGCTTCGCATAGAGGTCAGTTCGTCGTTGCCCTGCCACGGACAGCGCCACCGGCAGGCTCACCCAAAGTCCAAGGCCGATCACCGCGAGCACCACACCTCCGCTGCCGCCGAGCGCCACACCCAGCAGCAGGAGAACCAGCCCAAGCCCTATCCAGGGCACGACGGTGGCAGTCCTGATCCCGAACGGCAGGATGTGCCCCGGATCCCCGCCGAGGTGGCGCGGAGCAACGCTGACCTCGTCGTTGCGAATAGGGTCGGCTGAGGTGGGGCCCGACCGTTCCGGGCTTTGATGGTCTGTGCGCTGAAGGATTCGCACCGAGCGCAGTGCCTCGTCTCGATAGTCGCTGCCGACCTGCCATCGCCCGGCGATTTCCCGGCGGTCTTGGGATCGGGCGATCATCCGCGCATTGATCTCGTCGGATAATTCGGTTGCAGGCGGCTCGTAGGGCGAGAAGGCGGAATCGATATGGGCCACGCCGTCGACGACCTCGCCCTCGGAGTCTGTACCGAAGAAGCCGTCGTGTTTGCGCACCAGACGCCCCCAGTCCTGGTCCCCGCGTGGATGATCGGGGCTGACGCAGACGACCGTCCAGTTGAGCGCGACCTTGTGTGCCTGATCTGGGTCTCGCCGCAGTGCGCGGCCGCGGGTCTGCGTCACCGCGGTCGGCGTGGTCGCGGTGCTCAGATCGATCAAGCCGGTGATGGCCGGTGCGTCCCATCCTTCGCCGAGGAGGGCGCGAGTGCCGATGAGCACCTGTGACTGGCCCGTGGTGAAGAAGTCTGTCACATAGGGAACCCACGTTCGGCTGTTCCACGGGCCTTCGAGTCGGCTGATTCCCGCTGCCGGTTCGCTCACACGCAGGCGGGAGGCCAGGGATTCGTCGGATTCGGCGATGCGTGCACGCAGCTCACTGAGTACCTCCGGTGCTCCGGCTACGGTCTTGCCGGAGACGAGCAGTGGTCGGAGACCTGTGGTGCGGGCATCGGAGACGAGTGTTTCGAGAACGAGCAGTGCCGAACCGGAGCGTTCGCTGATCACGCCGCTGACGTCGGCGGACAGTGTCGATGTCAGCGATTCAAAGTCGCAGAGGACCAGCATGCGCATGCGTTCTTGGAGGTTGGCCGCCTCGGTGCAGATGATCTCGGTCGTTGCCTGTGGCTTCGCTGCCGAGTAGGCGATGACGCGGTCGACGGGTGAGCGTCCTGCCCGTATGCCGTTCCGGGTCCAGCGGTACCCGATTGCGGGCAGGGCACGACGGATCGCCTCGGCGAGTTCGATGTCTTTGGGGTCGTCGGAGGCCATCAGGTGGTGGCGCATCCAATCGTCGATGAGCAGTGCCCAGTCAGCGGCATCGGGGTTGCGGCGGTGCTGTTCGGCGGGGCTGGCGCCCGGAGGCAGGCGGAGCAGCTGTGCATGGTGAAGCCGCAGCGCAGCCGAGCACAGTTCCGGTTTCGAGCGGCTCATGGCCGCCCAGCTGACAGTCTGCTCTCGGGTGCCCAGGAACCGTCTGTCAACCCATTCGAGGAACGGCACAGTGCCCTGGGTGGGGTCGAGGATGTCGGTGATGAGTTCGGTGAAGCGCACAGCCTGCCCCGACAGCCAGCTGTTCTCCTCGTTCGTCGGGGTCGTCACCCAGACGAGGTCCGCGAACGGTGCGAGGTCGCCTTCGCGTACGACTGCGGGGATCGACGCGGAGTATCGGATGTCGGAGAACAGTCCGGACACCAGCTCTGCCTGTGCTGTTGTCATCGTGCCCGGTGGTGTCGCCGTGAGCCCGAGCACCCAGACGCCGGGCAGCAGGTCGAGAAGTTCGGTCAGCAGGCTGCCCCACACGTCGAGCAGGTGATGGCATTCGTCGAGGATGAGCAGCAGAGGGCCTGCCTCGCCGAGGCGGTCGACGAGTTCGCGACCGCCCGGAGCGAGTTCGTTGAGGAGGCTGTTCGTGGTGTCACGGTCTTCGTCGAAGACGGCCAGTGATTGGTACGTCAGGGCGGTGAACCTGATGGTGAGTTTCCGGTCGAGTCCGGCGGCGTCGGAGCTGTGGCTGTTCCAGGCGTTCGCCCACTGAGTCTGGATCGCAGTGTTGGGGCCGAAGGCTACGACCCTAGCGACGTGCCCGTCGTCGAGAAGGTTCTTCGCGTGTTCGATGCCGACTCGAGTCTTCCCAGCGCCTGGCGGCAGCACGATCCATGACCGGCGAGCATCTTCGGCGACCGAGTCGGCGAGAGCATCGAGAGCTTCGCGCTGGTGCCGACGCAGAGGGGGCTGGCTGTTTCGCGGTTGACGCTCCCCGGAGATCGACATGTTCATCAGTCTAAAACGAGCCAGTGATCAACTGGGCGGAATGCAGCTCAGTTCAGTTCAAGCGGAAGCCACGAACAGCCAACCTCGCCCTGGAGCATAGGGGAGGTCACGCACTTCGACGTCGGCAAACCCGGTTTGCAATAGCGTGCGCTGCAACGCGTCTTTAGTTCTGAATCGCAGAGTCGATGTGGAATTGATTCGCTCGCCATCGCTGCGGAAGATCGTCGGTGAGTCAAAGGTGACGTACTCATCATCGACTTTGGTGACCTGCTCCCAGGTTTCGACAGGCCCCTCGCCGTCGACGTCAACAACTCGCCAGGTCAATTCTTTGTCCCAGCGTTTCCAGGCACGATCGGAAGGTCGCCTGGTCTCGAAAACCAGGTGTCCTCCTGGACGAAGGCAAGTGCGAATTGCTCGAAGTGTGGCAAGCCAGTCCTCGTCTTCGAGAAATACCTGTGCAACATTCGCTGTCATTGTTGCTAAGTCGAAGTTTCTATGCCGAGTTGGGTCATCAGCGATGTCAGGAGCCTCGGCCACGACGAACTCAGCCAAGTCGGAATCTACCTTTGACAGAGCGACGTCAATAGATGCGGCAGCGGGATCGATACCCAGGACGGAAATTCCAAGATCGACAAGACGGGAGATCAAGGTCCCGGTCCCGCAGCCAACGTCAAGAACGACTCTGGCTCCGAATCCTCTGACTACGTCGACATATGTGTCGAGGTCACCTCGATCCGGGTCAAGCGGATCATAGACTCGAGCAAGCCGCGGATCTGAGAACAATGCATCAGGCACGCAAACAGATTAGCGGCTGGCCGCACTTAAAGGAATCAACCGACCATAGAAGCAACGCATCGTAGGCGAAAATGTGACAACCTATTTGTCACATCAGTGGAACGTGTAAAGAAATCGCCGAATTCTTTACACGTTTCTTTACGTACTCATGTCCGAGTCGCCGGCTCTTACACCTTGGTCCGAATCATGTTTTGGCTGACAGCACCGCCGCCCCAGTCAGCAACGCGGCCATGACGATCGCCATCATCGGATAACCGCCGACGACTCCGGCTAGCGCCGGTCCCGCCACCGGTGCCAGCGCAGTGCCGGCGGTGATGGGAGCGACGAAGACGCCGTTGATTGCCCCGAAGTTTGCGGTCCCCCACCGATCGGCCACGGCAGTCGCCTGCAGCAGCGTGATGCAGCCACGGACACCACCGGCGATCATCGCAATGCCGATGAGCAGCCAGACGGGTCCGGGCACGAAGGCGAGCAGCCACAGTCCGATCGCTCCGGCGCCGAGCAGCAGCACGGTTCGCGCCCGTGAGCTCGTGCGCCTCTGAAACGTCGGGTAGAAGAATCGTCCGGCTACCTGCCCGAAGCCGACGAGTCCCAGGGCGATCGCGGCGAGCGAGTATCCGGCTCCACGCTCGATGATGAGTGGGATGATGTTGATCGTGACTGCGAAGAGAGTGAAGGTCGCCAGCGCGACGGCGATCTGGAGGATGACGAACTTCGGGGACCGCGTTATGCTGCGGAGCTGCGCGCGTGATGGCACCGTCGAATTCTGCGACATCTCATCGGTCCAGCCACGGTTGTGGAAGAACCAGTGCATCGGCAGAGCCGTCACGGCCAGGATGCCGGCAAGGATGACATACGTCGGTCGCCAACCCCAGGCGTCGATGAGCCAGGCGATGATCGGGGCGAACACCGTTGAGGCGAGACCGCCGACGAGAGTGATCGTTGTCAGCGGCTTGGTTCGCTCGGCCCCGTACCAGCGGGTGACGACAGCAAAGGCCGGCGGATAGAGGGTGGCGGCCTGGGCAAATCCTGCCAACACCCACGCTGCGAAGAAGACGACGAGGTTCGGTGCCACCGCCACGAGCAGCAGCGCCACAATGCCGATGAGGGTGCCTATGCTCATGAGCGTCCTGGGCCCGTGGGCGTCGAGCAACTTACCGACGCGGACGCCGGCGAGCGCGGAGACGATGAGCCCGACGGTCAGTGCCGCGGTCACAGTGGTGTGGCTCCACCCCATGTCGGCCGCGATCGGAGTCACCGCCACCGGAAGGGAGTAGTAGAGCAGACCCCAGCTGCACAGCTCAGCGATGCACAGTGCGGCCAGACCTCCGCGTGGCCGGTCGGTCACCCCTGTTCCCCTGTCATCGGTGCAGACTCCCCCGCCGAGGTGGCTTTCGCTGTCAGTGCGGCGAGCGCGGTGGCCCACGGAATGCGTTCCTGTTCGAGTCGCACATCGCCCTCGGCGCGCAGTCGGGCGAGTGCCCGCGATTCGGTCCCAGTCAGTTCCGGGAACACTCCTGTGTGGGGTTTCGGCTCCTGCACCCACAGGTCTCTGTGGTCGATGAGGGTGGCTTCGTCCATGAGCGTCGAGTCCACGTGCGGCAGGTGCTTGCGCAGCCGCGAGAGAATTGCGAAGCCGTGCGAGTCGAGGTCACCCCAGTAGATGACTCGCGCCCTGTGCGTCCGGGCCAGGCGGGCAACATTGTCCACCGCGTAACCCGAGCCGTGGACAGCCACAGCATCGTCCCAATCGGGCATCGCGAGCACAGATTCGAGATTCTCGAACACGAATACGAGCCGTGGCGCAATTGCCAGCTGGCTCAGTTGGGTCACTGGCGCGGTAATGTCGCTCAGCCCCGACGGTATGAGTTCCGGGTCGAGGATGCGCATCCGAATCCGGGGTTCGGCATCAAGGACGTCGACGGCTTCGGATCGCCCAGTTGCCTCCAGCAATGCTGTGACCAGGGACCTGTGTGTCTCAAACCATTTCGAGTCGACCCCGCGGATAGGCACCTGGCGTGGCCGCAGGGTCCCCACGGGGTGATCGCGCAGCCATTCGACGACGTCGAGCAGAGTGGTGAACTCGGCCGGGCCCAACCCGAGGATCCGTTTCGCGTGTGCTTTGATCGCCGAGGCGAGAGGATCCACGCTCGCCGCGACATACTCGACATTCGCCGAGGTGGCCGGGCGCTTATCGCAGAACCGTGATCTGATCGTCGCGGTCCG
This sequence comes from Brevibacterium sp. BDJS002, assembly GCF_028201555.1. Taxonomy (NCBI): domain Bacteria; kingdom Bacillati; phylum Actinomycetota; class Actinomycetes; order Micrococcales; family Brevibacteriaceae; genus Brevibacterium; species Brevibacterium sp. BDJS002. Next base: position 3,767,033 of record NZ_CP116392.1, read on the forward strand.
GTCCCGCAGCCGACGCCACTGTCGTGCCTCCTCACCGCCGACGAAGTTCGCCACAGTCTCCGGAGTTCCAAGCCGCAATCGCAGCGGGACCTGTTGCCGACCGACCCGTGCCCAGGAGCGTTCGGTCCAGTCGATGACCGGATTGTCGGAGATTTTCGGCATCGCGGTGTCGGTATCCGGAGCGAGAGCAGAAGCGGGAGCAGGAGCGGCAATCGTCCGCCAGCTAGCGGCCCATTCCATCGCTGCTCGCTGATCGTCGAGCACTTGCTTCTCCGTCGGCGGGTGCAGGGCGATCTCGAGGACCACAGGGCCGGGCTGGGTGGCCCAGGTCGACATCGACTTGTTCAGGCGGGTACGGGCCTTCGCCCGCGCCTCGGCGACGGTGAGCATCGTCATCGACGCCTCCCCGGATCAGCTCTCATCAGCGCTCTCCTCGGCCCAGACGATGGTCGAGGCCAGGGTCTTCTGGCGGCTCGGGTTCTCGATCGAGGTCGCCGCACCGACATAGGGTTCGATGGTCTGCAGCAGCTTCTGTGGGGTGGCCAGGACCATGTGGAATCCGAACTCGATGAAGATGTTGAGTGCCATGCGCGTGTACCTGGTGTCGGCCTTGTCGAAGGCCTCATCGAGGATGATCGTGCCGTACTTCGAGATCGCCTCGTCGGGATCAGCCAGCTGGTAGCGCAGTGCCGCTGCGAGGCAGAAGATCACGAGCTTCTGCTGCTGACCACCGGACATCGCCGCACCCGAATCGTAGGTGGCATGGGCGCGACCGTGGTCGTCGATCTCCTCGGCCAAGAAGGACACGTGCAGACGCGTGTCGAGGCACTGGTTCTTCCACACCTTGTCGACGTGCTCGCTTGAGGCGAACCGGCGCATCACCTCGGCGAGAGTGTCGTACTTATCCTCCGCGGTCTCCATGTCCTCATCGCCCCAGGTGCCGCCGGCGACCTTGCGGAGGTCGGAGATGAAGGCGTTGACGGTCTGGCTGCGACGGGTCTTGACTTTCAGCCGCAGGTAGCGACCCTCGTCGAACTGGGAGCGCAGGAGGGAGGAGTTGATCGGTGCGACCCGGTCCTCGATCTCACGTGGGGCGGCGTGGATCTCGTTGAGGAGTTCGCCGATGAGGTCGCGGGAACGCTGTCGCAGCAGGTCCCGGAATCTGTTCTCATGATCGGGCAGACCGTGGGCCAGGATTTCGTCGAGCATCGCCAGGTAGTCGTGTCGATCGGCGACATCGGCGGTGAGGTCCGAGGCGACCGAGGACCACGCGGCCTTGAATTCAGCTGCCAGTCTGGTCACGGCCTGACCGGCCTCGCTCGCCATGGCCTGTGCCTTGTCCTTCTCCGACTGCAGAGCCTGGGAGACCTGCTGACCGATCTCGGGCAGAGCTTCGCGTTTGATGCTTCGCTGGATACGTGTGAACCGGGCCTCGAGCTGTTCGGCGATCGTCGGATCCACTTCGGGGATGCGTCCGGCATTGACGTCGTCCTCGAGTCGGCTGAGGCCGGCCCGCAGACCGGTGATCTCTTCGTTCGCTCGGCGCAGGGCGTAGTCGCTGTCGCGGGTCGCAGTCTCGGCAGTCTCCTTCGCCGCGCGGGCTTCGCGTTCGGCGCCGATCGCCTGCTGCAGGTCGCCGTCTGCGTCCTCGAGTTCGCGCAGCGCCTTCTCCAGGGCCGCGATCGTCTCCTTGGCTCCGGCCAGGTCCACATCGCGCCAGGACTGTTCACGGATTCCGGCGAGGATGCCCTTCCGGCGGTGGGCCTGTGCGGTCTCTGCATTTGCGGCGTCGACGATGGCCTGAGCCTCGGCCAGTTCCGCTTGGGCTTCTTTCAGTGCGGCGATGAGAGCTTCGAGTTTGCTCTCCCGGTCACCGAGCACCCACTGGCTGCGATCGTCGATGCGACGCCGGTCATCCTTCTCATAGCGTGTCCGGGAAGTCTTGATCTGTCCCTTGATGGTGACGGCCCGAGGATGGTCATCGAGCTCGTCTGGGCTGTCGACGCAGGCGAAGTCGTAGCGTTCGGACAGGGTGGAATGCACCCAGTCCCCGAATCCGGTTTCGGCCACAGTGACCTTGTTGACCAGGGACTTCGCACTGTTGACGGGTCTGGGCTTGGGGGCTTGGGCGGGGATCTCTTCGAAGACGAGTCGTCCCTTGATCCGGTGGGAGTCGACCCAAGACCGGACCGCACCGAGGTTCTCGCTGCGCACGAGGACCGTGAGAGCCAACGGGCGCAGCACGCGTTCGATCGCCCCGGTCCAGGCTGCGTGGTCGGGGTCGACTTCGATGAGTTCGGCGGCGAAGGGCAGCGCCTTCTCACTCAGTCCGGTTCCTTCGGCCAGTTCCTGTCGGATTTGGAGCAGGTTGCCCGGCACTGTCGAGCCGGAACGACGCAGGGAGTCGATCTCGGCTTCCAATTCCCTGACTCGTGCTCGGGCCTTCGAGAAGCGGTCGTGGTCGGCATGGCTGGGGCCCGCGGCGTTAGTCTCATCATCGAGGGCGGCGGCGATCTGGGCCTGGAGTTCGGCGAATTCCGCCGCCGAGGTGGGCACCTGATCGATGTCTGCCCGCTTCAGCTGTCGCTCAAGACTGGCCCAACGGTCGGCAATGGCCCGGCGTTCGGTCTCGGCCGTGTCGATGCGCTGCTGCAGGTGCTCGGCCTCCGAACCGCCGAGGTCAAGGGTGGCTCGGCGGGCGAGGTCGTATTCGTCGACGGCAGCGTCGTAGTCCTTCTTGGCCCGGTCGGCGGCGACCTCGATTTCGACGAGTTCCCGCCGCTGGGCTGAGAGGTCTGAGCGCATGAGGTCGAGTTCGCGCCGCTTCTGGAACGGCAGCAGGGCATCGTTGAGGGCGATCGACTTCGCCGCTGACTCATGGGCGGAGTCGTAACGGTTCGAGGCCTCGCGCAGCTGCAGGAGGTGGTCGCGTTGGCGGCGGAGTTCGACGACGTGGTCGTGGGCGTCTTTGAGGTCCCCGAACTGGTTGACCGCGGTCTCTGCCAGGTCGAAGGTGACCGGGGGTTCGAGCATGTGGTCGCGGAAGAGGCGGTCGAGACTGTCGAGGCTCTTGGCCGATTGGGTCTTGTGCAGCAGCTGCAGCGCCGATTCGCTGGCCATGCCGAAGACCTTGCGCATCCGGGCGTAGAACCTGGCGTGGGACCCGTTCGAGGTGATGAGGGCTTCGGGATGCTCGGTCTTGAGCTTCCTCGTCTCAAGGCCGGTGCGGGCGTACTGCTGCAGGTCGGCGAGGTCGAGGCCGGCCCGTTCGAGGATGCAGACGTCGGACAGGTCGGTCATCTTCGTGCCCGAGCCCTTGATGAAGAAGAGCCTGGCCAGAGACAGCGGACGGTCGGTGCCATTGTCATAGCGGAGGATAATGCCGCTCCACGTGGCGCGTGGCCGCAGGTACTTGCTGACGACACGGTCCTCATCGGAGTCCGCGGTGCGGGTCCACGCGCCGCGGACATAGCTGACGAGACTGCGCTGATCGACCCGGCTGCCCGCAGTCTGGGCCGCGACGTTGAAGCGCAGCCACTTGTCGGGGGTGAGTACGGCGGCGATGCCGTCGAGCAGCGAGGACTTGCCTGAGCCTGAGGGCCCGGTGATGAGGTGGCCCTTGTGGGAGACGGGGATGCGGTGGATGTCAGCGTCGAAGGTGCCCCAGTTCGCGATCTGGATCTCCGACAGCCGCCACTGGCTGCCGACATCGGGACGGTCGGCTCCACGGGCACGGGCCTGGTCCGCGATGAGTGCGGCATCGAGTGGGAAGAGGGCCTCGGTCATGCTTCGTCCTCCTCGGTGTCGTCGGAATCGCGATCGTCGGTGTCGTCGGTGTCATCGGAACTGAGTCCCGCCTCGGCGATGGAGCCCTTGGCCTCTCCAGAAGCGATGCGCTCGTAGACGTCGATGAGCTCGTGCACCTGGTCCTCGTCGATGAGGAACTTCACCATCGGTGAGATTTCGAAACGCTCCTCACCTGCCTTGTGGAGGACGCGCAGGCGGTTGCTCATGCGACTCCATGCACCGTTGAGATTGCGCTGGAACGTCGATTCGTCGCCTGTGCGATAGATCGCGAGGCGTTCGTAGACCTCCTCGCGATCGACGATCACGCGCTGCTCGCCGGGGGCGGCCAGCAGGAGCTGCCGTAGGACGAGAAGCATGGCGGTATCGAGGAAGGTCAGCCGTTCGCTGCGCACAGCCGCGGGCACATCGATCTCCTCGGTGACGACCTTGCGAGTGAAGGCGAATTCGTCGATCTTGTCGATGACGAGATCCAAGAACAGGTCGTGCAGCCGTGAGCGCACAATGGACTCGTCGGCGACCAGCGCCGACCACAGCTGCGGGCTCTGTGCGCCGGAGACATAGGGACCCTTGAGCAGTTCGAGCAGAACCCGGCGAGTGCGCTCACCCAAGGTCCCGGTGTCCTGGAACCACAGCCCACTCGAGTTGTGCGCGGACTCCTCGGCCTCGGTAGGTGTGTCTGCGGAATCGTTCATAGTGTGATGCCTTCGGTGAAGTAATGGCGGCGGATCGTGGCGCTGCGTCGAATCCCGTCGACCCCGGCCCATTCGAGTCGATCCCGGGCTTCGGAATCGACATGTCCGTAGGTGCTGGCCAGGGACAAGAGACCGACGACGCTCGCCAGGCCCTGTGAGGCTGGGAACTGGTCGAGCACCTCGGCGACGGAGATCTGCTGGGCTCCGTGGATGGCCTGATTGACGTTGTCGGAGAGTTCGGAGAAGTCGATCTCCGATTCCCGGGCGACGGCGATGAGTTCGGCGAAGTCGACCTCGGTCTCGGTCGCCTCGCCCAGTTCGGCACCGGCATCGAATTCGGTGGGATCGTGGAGGACGACCTCACCGACGCTGCCCAATGCCACGCTTGAGAGCTCGAGATCCACGCCTAGGTTGTCGTAGGGTCTGCGCACCTGTGAGACCGGGGCCGCCGCGGCCAGGGCATCCTGGATCAGGGTGCGCATGACGCGGTCGCGTTGGAATTCGTGGGAGTGGACGTAGCGGCGCAGACCGCGGGCGAACTCGGACAGGATGTCGGAGACTTCGCGCGAGCCGTCCTTCATCTGCCGCATCAGAGTGCGAAGTGACCGGCGGGTCTCGGCTGTCAGCGTGGCCGAGAAGTCACGATCGAGGATCGCTGCGATGTCCTCGTCGAAGGCCGAGGCCTGTTCGGGATCGCGGACGAGTTGGGAGAAGGCGGAGAACGTTCTGCCCTCGTCGGAGGATTCGATGAGGTCGACGCCGCGGAAGACCTCGTTCAGTACCTGGGACTGGGAGTCCTCGGCGGCAAGGATCGAGATCCGCAGTTCCTGGTTGAGTTCTTCGAAGCGGGCCCGAACGCGAGCGAAGTCGGCGGGCAGGCCCTGCGCCTGTTGGAGGATGTCGCTGACTCGCTCATTCGCCCGGCGCCGGTCGAGGACGATCGAGCGTGGGTCACCGCGGCGAACGCGGGCGATCTCAGCATCGATGCGGTCGCGTTCGGCTCGTAGGGATTCCAGTCGGCGGGAGCTGTCCGGGTCGGTGTCGATGGCCAGCTGCCGCACCGATTGGGCGAGGCTGACCAGCCGTGATTCGGTCGCGGTCTGCGGCGGGGTGCGCAGCTGTTCGAGCATGCGGATGGCGTCGAATCCCGCCGCGGAGAGTTCGTAGGTCTCGCCCCTCGCCGAGGTGGCCGGGCGGCGCACGAGGATCTCCGCCCGGCGCCAATCGTCACAGTAGGCCTTCGCTGTCCGCGTGGACAGATCGAAGTGGTCGCGCAGCTCCTCGAGATCGGAGTCGATGGACTCGTGCAGGTCTTCGGTGGAGATTCGGGTGCCGGGCTTACCCAGGTGTGTTCCCAGCGTCGCCGCCATGACCGGGAGATGGTCTGCCCGCAGCATGCGCAGAGTGGCATTCGTATCGAGCAGTCGCCGGTAGGCGAGTGCGGAGCTGAGGGCGGACATGTCCCCTATTGTCTGCGCCGGTGGGGTCCGTTGCCAATTTCAGGTGCACGGGCCAGCTCGCATGCCTCTCGCACGGCGCACGGCTCATATTCGGGCAGCGCACAGGTCGCTTTCGGGCGGCTTGCAGACAGTCGATAATTGGCCCGATATTCATGTTTTGTTCAGCTCGTGACACTCGCCACTGGATTCGCCATTCCGATATCAAATCGTTATATCGTGTGCCGATGACTCGGATACGACGATGGCCCTACACCTTTGCCATGCTGCTCTCCATAGCTGTCGCATTGGTCGCCCTTGCTTCTTCGATCTATCTCGGGCGGCCACTCAGGGACCCGGACGGCTTCCTCGGACCCGCCTATATCCGGATGCCGCTGCTGGCTCTGGTGTTCTTCGGCGTTGGTATCGTCGTGGACGCCGTGCGAACGAGCGGCTGGAAGCATCTGTCCAACGGGATGCGCGAAGTCGTGAGAAACGAATGGAGCCTCCGTCGGATCCTGTGCATCACCGCTGGCATGATGAGTTTCTACATCTGCTATCTCAGCTACAGAAACCTCAAGAGTGACCTTCCGACCTACCGCGAAGGAGTCCTCTACGATCACGAGCTTTCGCATACCGATCTGTGGTTCAGCGGGGGAATCAACCCCGCTGTGTTCCTGCACGATCTCTTCGGCACCGGGTTCATGGCAGAAGTGCTCTCCGTCGTCTATCTCGCCTATCTTCCGCTCATCCCCATCAGCCTCGGCGCTGTGCTCATTCTCAGTCGCAACCTCGCGATCGGCGCCTGGTATGCCACGACGCTGTGTCTCAATTGGGTGCTGGGCACGGTCAGCTACTACATCCTGCCCGCTCTTGGGCCTGCATTTGCCCGACCCGAGCTCTACCGCGGCTTGGCCGACACCGGGGTCACCGAGCTGCAGCAGTCACTCATCGAAACTCGGCTCGACGTCCTTGTCGACCCGGTCGGCAGCGGGCAGATCCAGGGTGTGGCCGCGTTCGCCTCTCTGCACGTCTCCGTGACGTTCGCAGCGGCCCTATTCATGATGCGAACCAAGCAGAAGCCGCTGTGGCAGACAGTGACGTGGATATTCTTCGGCGCCACAGTGATCGCCACGCTCTACTTCGGCTGGCACTACATCCTCGATGACATCGCCGGCATGGTCATCGGCTGGGCTTCCGTCACTCTCGGTGCCTGGGTCACCGGCAACCGACGGAAACGAGCTCAGCAGAGCAAAGAGGCCGATGCCATTGCCGCCGAGCAGCGCGCGGAACCAGCACTCGTCGAAGCTTCCTAACGGGTGGAGCGTCTCCTGAGGGATGGAGCGTCTACCGACTCATGTCTCGTCCCTTCCGCCGAAGGTCTTCGGGTCGACGGGTCGGTCCTTCTTCGGCAGCTTCGCGACGACGAGACAGTAGGACTCAAGGACGAGATCATGCAGAAGGTCGGGATCAAGGATGTTCCCGGATCCGTCTTCGGCCGAGCCGGCTCCGGCCACAGTGATCCAGTGCTTCTTGCTCATGTGATATCCGGGAGTGATCTCCTCATAGGCATCACAGAGCACCTCTCCGTGCAGCGGATCGATCTTGAGATTCATGCTCGGCACACCCCGCAGATCGAAGGCCATCAGGAACATCCTCCCGCGCACCTTGTACACGGTGTATTCGGGTCCGAAGGGATGCTCGATCTCCACAGACGGGTACTGGATCGCCTGGTCATGAGCGAGCGTGAGCACGGTGTCGGGATCCATGTTTGGAGACTAGCAAAGAGCCATGACACAGAACGTCGGCATCAGGGGCTGAGCACCGAAACTGCCCGATAGACTCGTGCCCATGTCAGAGAACGCTCCTCATCTCCTCGTCGCTGCCCTCGGCGGCACCATCGCCTCGACCTCGAACCAATCCGGAGGTGTCGCCCCGGCCCTGAGCGGAGCGGAGATCGCCGCGGCCGCCGGCCTCGACCAGATCTGGCCGGACCTGCAGGCCGACTTCACACAGGTGTCGCAGGTCTCGAGCGCCAATGTCACCCTCGACATGCTCTTCGACGTCCGCGAACTCGCGCGCACCACCGAGGCCGACGGCATCGTTCTCACGCAGGGTACCGACACTCTCGAGGAGAGCGCCTTCGCCCTCTGGCTGCTCAATGACTCGGCCACTCACATCGCGGCCACCGGGGCCATGCGCAATCCGACACTGCCCGGCGCCGACGGCCCTGCGAACGTGCGCGCCGCCGCTCTGACCGCGCTTTCCTCTCTGAGCAGTGAACTGCCCTCAACCCTGGTCTTCAACGACGAGATCCATGATCCGCGTTTCGTCCGCAAGTCCCACGTGACCTCGACTGCGGCGTTTTCCTCCGGCCCAGTCCTCGGCGCGATCGGGTGGATCAGCGAAGACACCGTTCGCCTCCCCCACAGGCCGACGGCTGAGGACGCGTCCCCATTCGCGGGCCTTTCCCGCCCGGAGACGCTTGCGAAGGTCGCCCTCGCCGAGGTGGGGATGGGCGAACCCGAAGAGACACTGACCCAGCTCATCGAGTCCGGTTTCGCCGGTGCCGTCATCTCCGGGGTCGGCGGCGGCCACGTCCCCGAGCATCTGCTGCCAGCGGTGGCCCGCCTCGGCGAGGCGATGCCCATCGTCCTGGCATCGCGGCCGGGCTCGGGTGCGAGCCTGAGGAACACCTACGGCTATCCGGGCGGTGAGATCGGGCTGCTCGAGTCCGGACTCATCCCGGCCGGGATCCTCGACGCCCGCAAGGCCCGCATCGTCCTGACCTTGGCTCTGAGCCTGGGACTCGACCCCGCCGAGGTGTTCGCGGCATTCGCGTGAGCGTGGGAGTCAGCCAGGAGCTCCTCCTCCGGCATTGATTCGACAGCACGACGCCTGAACATCCCTTTGTCACTCGCCGAGTACGGTTGGCCCACCCCGGAGTAGTCGATCAACCGTCCACCCGAATCCGTGGCCGAGGCCCATGCCCGCACCATCGATGCCGCCGAGGCGTTGGCCGGGGTAACGGCCGACACGGTCCACGTCGTCGGAGGCGATTCGCAGAACGCACTGCTGTGTGCCGGTTGACGGCGGCCCGAATTGGCCGCACAGTCATGTCCGGTTGAGCCAACGGCGACATTCGGGCGTGAAAGATGGCCTGAAACTGAAACAGTCGGTAAGTCCTAGTCGAAAATAATACGAAATTCGACCAGGACTTACCGACTGTTCGTGAGATCTGCGGCGTCAGCGACGCTACAGCGCCGCTGGGAGGCTGCGACGCAGGGAGCTTACCTCAGCTCTCGGCGCCGACTGCCACGACCATCTTGCCGAAGTTGCGGCCTGCGAGCAGGTCGTTGAAGTACTCGGGTGTCTTGTCCAGGCCCGGGCGAATGTCCTCGCGGTAGCGGACCTTTCCTTCCTTGACCCAGCCGCTCATGTCGGACAGGAAGTTCTCGTGGTGCTTCTCGACGAACTCATTCTGGATGAAGCCGCGGACGTTGAGTGACCTCGTGAGGATGTTGCCCATGAGCGCACCCGAACGGTCGGGGCCCTCGGGCAGCTCGGTCAGGTTGTAGTTGGCGACGAGACCGCAGACGGGCACGCGAGCGTAGGTGTTCAGACGTGGCAGCACGGCCTTGAACACGTCTCCGCCGACGTTCTCGAAGTAGACGTCGATGCCCTGCGGCACTGATTCTTTGAGTTCGTTCTTGAGGTTGCCGGTCCGGTGGTCGAGCGCGACGTCGAAGCCGAGCTCGTTCAGGTGGGCGACCTTCTCGGGTCCACCGGCGATGCCGACAGCCTTCGCGCCCTTGATCTTCGCGATCTGACCGACGACGGAGCCGACGGGGCCAGTGGCGGCAGCAACGGCCACGGTCTCGCCTTCCTGTGGGCGCCCGATCTCCAGGAGTCCTGAGTATGCGGTGAAGCCCGGCATGCCCAGCACGCCGAGAGCGGTGCTGACCGGGGCGACTTCGGGATCGAGACGGCGCAGGTGTGCGGCCTTCTCGATGGAGTACTCCTGCCAGCCGCCGTAGCCGAGGACGGTGTCGCCGGTGGAGAAGTCGGACGAGTTCGACTCGACGACCTCGGAGACCGTGGCACCGACCATGACGTCGCCGACCTCGACCGGCTTCGCATAGGATTTCGCATCTGACATCCGACCGCGCATGTAGGGATCGAGTGAGAGATACAGAGTGCGGAGCAGAACCTCACCGTCCTGCGGCGAACCCAGGTCGACCTCGTCGAGGAGGTAGTTCTCCGCCTTCGGCTCTCCGACTGGACGAGAATTCAGGCGAATCCTGTGGTTTGTCGTCATCGAGATGCTTCCTTTCATCGACGCCGCGCGCTGTCTGCGCACGGTCGCGGCATGTCTGTGGGGCTGAATCGTTGGCGGCCGAAGCGGCAGAGCCTAGATCCAGTCCTTGTTGTAGCAACCACTTCGGATCCGCTGATGTTCCTGATTCTGCGAAGATTTCGAGACTGCTGATTCTGCCGCCAGTTCTCGCGCCTTTTTCTCCCACTTCGGGTCAAATGCCCAGGTGAACTCGCCGAGGTGGTCGAGCAGTTCCGATCCATTGCGTCGAATGATGTTCGACCATTCACGTGGCCAGGCTCCGTAGTTCGCCGCGGCGGCGAGTTCGTCTACGTCCTTGAACACCGCCCCGCTCGAGTCGAGAATCGCACGCCCCGATGTCGTGTTCCCGGATCGCGTGTGCCCGGACTTCGTGTGCAGGGGCATGCTGTCGACGGGGAATGTGATGTCGAGGATGTGATCACTCGTATACAGGGTGTCGTCCGTGCGGCGATGGGTGGTTTCGAGGTTGACGTACCAGTCCGCGCGGATCGCACCAGAGCCGCCGACAGCATCGTCTCCGGCAGCAGAGCCGCCGACAGCATCGTCTCCGGCAGCAGTCCCTGCACCCCCGGGTTTGAGCAGCACCCACACGGAGAACGGGACTCGCGGCGGGACGATCTTGAGCACCCCGAGCCCACGCCAGCTGCCGGGCGCCTTGATCCGTCGGGGCGCCTCGGCGGACGGGCGGAAACGTTCCTTGAGCGGAACATCGTGGGGATTGGAATCCTCCCACCCGACGATTCTCGTATCGACCGTTTCGGTGCCTCCTGCCATCCACAGCACTGCACCGGTGGGACCGTCCTCGATGACGTGCATCGGCCGACGCACCTCGGCGTGGTCACGGTCGAAGTCGAAGCGTCGAAACGACCAGGTCACGGTGTCGCCGGGCATCCAGAAGGGCCCCTGACCCACGTGTCGTGTGCCGGGTGGGACGTCGATCTCGTACGGATCGGTGAACTCCATACGGGCAGTCTAAGTACATGTCATGAGTGAGGGCTGGACGTACACGAGTCCGCTTCGCAGGCACCGATACTGCCAAGCCGCTGCCCGCCGTTTCGGCCCGCTCAGCGTCCACCGTTTCGGCCCGCTCAGCGTCCACCGCCTAAGGTGGTGGGCATGGACGACTTCACACTCCCCAATCGCAAGGACGCGACTCATCACAGCAAGGCGACCGCGGCGGAACCTCCACGCACCGATGCCGACGTCCCGGCCTACCTCGAGGCGCTGGGCATCCCGGGCCTCGCCGATATCCACATCCACTTCCTGCCGCAGAACGTCCTCGACAAAGTATGGGCCTACTTCGACGCCGCCGAAGCCAGCTATGGCTATCCGTGGCCGATCCACTACCGCTATGACACCGAAACCCGCCTGAACATCGTCCGTGACCTGGGCGTCCGTGCCATCCCGGCACTGACCTACCCGCACAAACCCGGCATGGCCGCCTGGCTCAACGAGTGGAACCGCGAGTTCGCCGCCGCCCATGACGATGTCATCCACTGCGCGACTCTCTACGCCGAACCGGAGTCCGCCGACTATGTCCCCGAGGCTCTGGCAGCAGGTGCCCGACTGTTCAAGGTCCATATCCAGGTGGGTGGCTTCTCCCCCGATGACCGGGTGCTCGATCGGGCGTGGGCGGCACTCGCCGAGGCGCAGGTGCCCATCGTCATCCACGCCGGCTCCGAACCGCTGCCGGGTGCCCACACCGGCCCACAGGCCGTGGCGAATGTGCTCGAACGCTACCCGTCCCTGAAGTTCGTCATCGCCCACATGGGCATGCCCGAATACGATGCCTTCGCCAGCCTCGCCGAGGATTACAGCGGAGTCCACCTGGACACGACGATGTACATGTCAGGATTCTTCTCCTCCCCCGCCGAGGTGGACCCGGCTTACCGTGAACGCTTGGCCGGTCTGCAGGACAAGATCATCCTCGGCTCGGACTTCCCGAACATTCCCTACCCCTATGCGGATCAGATCTCGGGGCTGGCCGGACTCGACCTCGGCGACGAATGGATGCGCTCGGTGCTGTGGCGCAACGGTGCCCGGATCCTCGGGCTCGATGCCTGAGCGCGTCCTTAGAATCGATGGCTGAGCGGCAGAGATCTCAGTCTCCGTGTGGCGGCGGGGCTCAGCTCTCGCGGGGGATTCTCTCCGCACCGATGACGCCGCGCAGCAGGTCTTCATCGATCGGGGCGCCGCGCCTGGTCACACTGATCTGACCTGTGGGCTCGAGGATCACGCAGGCCACCTCGGCGCGCTGTCTGATGCCTGCCATGCGCAGCTTCGAATACACTTCGGCGGGGTCGACATGGGCTCTGGCGAGGTTGTCGATCAGCAGCTGACTGCCGGCCATGAGGACGATCGCGGGGCTGTTGACGATGCCTGCGATGCGGTGGAAGCGCCGGGCCTTTCCGGTGAGAGCCTGGAGGATCAGCAGGGTGGCCAAGGCCAGGAGACCGGCGATGAGAGTCGGAGTGTCACCAAGGATCGAACGACCGATGATCGCCCCCAAGGCGATGATGGCGGCAAGGTCGAAACTCGAGAGGCTCGCGAGGGTCCGTTGGCCGAATACGCGGACGAGAATAATGATGCCGAGGTAGAAGGCAATGCAGGATACGACGATCCTCACCGCATCGATGCCGTCGAGTCCGAATTCCAGCCAGTCCATGTATTTCCTCCCGACTGGATACTACAACGTCATGCCTGCACCTCAGCGGGAACGGATCCATTCAGCGACGGTGACGGCGGAGAGCCTCGGCGAATCGGGGATGAGGCCATTTCCGGACATCGGTCCTGGGATCGGAACGGAGACGATCTTCGGGATACCCCTCGCACGGGATCCGCCACTCGGACCTGCTCCGACGCTCACGGCCGAGTCTGCGTCGGCCGCCGCGATCCTGCCGGCGATCGTCGGAAAGTCGCTGACCTCGGGGCCAGCGACCTCGATGGTTCCGCGTTCTCCTGCATCGATGGCCTCGGCCATCATTCGAGCGGACTCGTCGGCGGCCAGGGCCTGCACTCTCATCTTCGGCACGAATGCCACCGGACCCGCGGTGAACGTCATTGTGTCAACAAGTTCGAACCACTGGGCTGATCGGAACATCAGGAGCTGGTCGGCGGGGATCAGCCTGCGGTAGACCCGTTCCTGCAGTTCTTTGGCCTGGTAGTAGCCGAGCAGCTTGGACGCCGCGACCTCAGGCTTGAAGGCGATGGACAGACACACCATCGCTGCTCCCGGATTCTCTGCCGCGGCCAGGGCGATCGACCGGGAGCTGCGGGAGAAGAAGTCGAGTGCCTTGTGGCGGTTGTTCGTCATGAGATTGACGCAGTCGACGAGGACATCGCTGCCTTCGGCCGCCTCGGTGACTCCTTCTCCGGCATAGGTGTCGACCCCGATTCCGCGGTGGGCCGCGATCACCGAGTGCTCACGTTCACGCAGGTGTGCCACGAGTCTGCGGCCGAATGTGCCGGTGGCTCCATAGACGGTGATCTGCATGTCTCATCCCCTGGATTCGGTGGATCGGCGACTGTCGAGTCACAGGGTCAGCGGAACGCTGACCGAATGGCGGTGCCCGCCGGCGGTTGCGCCGACGGGCACCGTATGGACCAGTCTAGTTCTGCTCGATGGTGATCGTACCCATGTCGGTGCTCGCCGAGACGGGGATGATCGTTTTGCCCTCGGCATCCTTCGAGGACCGTGCAGCGTCGTACTTTTTGACGTCCTTGGCCAGATCCACGCTCCCCTCATTCGAGTTCGCGTTGATGCGGTAGAACAGATCCTTGGCGTCAGCGGCACTGCCATCGTCATCCTTGGAAGCGGCGGCCTCGGCGGCCATCCTCTCCTGGGCCAGGTCCAAGCGCGGCAGGCGGATGTCGATCGTGCCTTCGTCGGCCTTGGCAACGATGCCGGACATCGGCACCATGTCGTTGGTGAAATCGAGATCGATCGTTCCCGTCGAGGTCACGGCGTCGACGTGATCGCGAACGTTGAGATTGGAACCGTTGAGTGTGCCCACACCGGTCTTGGATTCGATGGTGTCGAAGGTCCCGCTCAGGTCAGTCATTCCGTAGTCGGTCGATGTCTGCAGACGCTCGGCCGAGCCGCTGACATCGACTGCGCCGCCGTCTGTCTTCGCGACGATCTCCTGGTAGTCACCCACGACTTCGATGGCACCGTAGCCGCCGTTGAAGTCGAGTTTCATCTCCTTCGAGATCTTCGCAGGAAGGGTGACTTCGATCTGGGCGTTCTCAAGGTTTCGCTGATCGTCTACGGACACCGTCGACGAGTCCTCGGCCTCTCTCACCTGCAGCGTCGGTGCTTCGTCGCGGGGCCCGGTAGCGGTGAGCCGGACGGTCGGTTCATCGGTCTCGGTGGTCTTGACGGTCACTGATGCGGTGGTGTCGAGGAGGAACTTCAGATCCGTGACCGAGGTCGACAGCGGCTTCGTGACATCGAGCTTCGCGTAGTTCAGACGAGAGGCTCCGTGCGCGACGCTGAAGGCGATCGGGACGAGGAGGACGACGAGCGCGGCGATCGTGATGATCACTCGCATGCTCGCGCGGGTGGATTCGCTGACGTGGACTGTGGCAGGCATTCTATGCTCCGAGGAATGTGAGGACGGCGAGGATGCGTCGGTTGTCAGAGGTGTCGGCGGTGAGGCCGAACTTGGTGAAGACCGAACTGATGTGCTTCTCAACTGCTCCCGCGCTGAGGTAGAGGGTGCGGGCGATCGCGGCGTTGGATTTGCCTTCGGCCATGAGCTGGAGGACTTCGAGTTCGCGCGGGCTCAGCGTGGACAGCCCATCCTTCTTGCGTGTGCGCACGAGGATCTGCGAGACGACTTCGGGGTCTAAGACAGTGCCGCCGGAGGCGACCTCGTCGACGGCTGCGAGGAAGTCCTCGACATCGGCGACTCGGTCTTTGAGCAGGTATCCGAAGCCACCGGTGTTCTCAGCGATGAGTTCGGATGCGTACTGCTCCTCCACGTACTGGCTGAACACGAGCACCTTGACGTCGGGGTTCTGCTTGCGGATGAGGACTGCGGCGCGGATGCCCTCGTCGGTGAACGTCGGCGGCATGCGCACGTCGATGATGGCGAGGTCCGGCGGCGTGTTGTGGACTGTGGCGAGGAGCTCGTTGGCATCGGGGACGGCGGCGATCACTTCATGCCCGGCATCAACCAGAAGCCTCTCGAGTCCGGCTCGCAAGATGGCAGAGTCTTCGGCAATTACGATGCGCATGGCACCTCCACAACGACAGTAGTTGGCCCACCTGCAGGGCTGGTCAGGTTCAGTGTCCCACGAGCGGCTTCGACGCGATCGACCAAACCGGCGATCCCGGTGTGACGGCCCGAACGGTCGATGCGCGCTCCGCCCTGACCGTTGTCGGTGACGACGATCTGGACTCCCGCCTCGATGGGGGCGATGAAGACCCGAGCATGTGTCGCACCCGAGTGCTTGGCGAGGTTCGTCAGGCACTCTGCGACGACGAAGTAGGCCACGGCTTCGGCCTCACGATCGATGCGCCCGGCGAGTCGAACGTCGACCTCGACGGGAATCGTCGAGCGTCCGGCCAATGCGGAGACGGCCGCGTCGAGGCCGCGGTCTGTGAGCACAGCAGGGTGGATTCCACGTGCCAGTTGGCGGAGTTCGTTGACGATGCCCTTCGCCTCGGCGTGGGCTTCGGAGACGAGCTCTTTGGCGCGCTCTGGATCTTTGTCGATCTTCGACTTCGCCATGCCCAGCGTCATGCTCAGGGCGACGAGTCGTGGCTGGGCTCCGTCGTGGAGGTCGCGTTCGATGCGCAGTCGCTCCGCACCCGCAGCTTCGATCCCGGCCATGCGGGCCCGGTCGAGATCGGTGACCTCGGCCTGCAGGGCAGCGGTGCGTGCCGGTGGCAGGAGGCTGCGGTCGAGTGCCCTGTCGAGGTACGGGGCGAACCACAGGATCGCCAGTGAGCTGGCGAGGACGATGAGAGAGCCGATGGCGATGCCGGTGCGCCCCAGCCCACCGGTGGTTCCACGGAAGAAGAAGTCGGTGATGCCCTCAGGATTGATGGCGCTGAAGATGCCGATGATTGCACCGCAGATGCCGGCGATGGTGCCGCCGACGATGATCGCGCCGAGCAGCATCTTCACGTAGTGGTGGGCAGTCGAGCGCCAGAAGGATCCCGACTTCACGTGCAGCCATCGATTGTGGAAGAAGCGGCCGAAGGCAGATTCTCGGGTGCTGCGTTCGACCTTCGGGACCGGGATCCGGTCGCCATAGATCAGTTCGGCCCGGTAACGTTCGAACACGTTCGCGCCCTGTTGGACGACGACCCAGGCGACGAGTGCGAGCACACCGAGGCCGAGTGCGAAGATTCCGCCGAAGCCGGTGAACAGCAGGCCAAGCGGGATCCAGGCCCAGACCACAGCCATCACGGCGGAGAGCACGAGGTTCGCGACGCCGACGATCCCGACTCGCTTCTGCGGCCATTCGATCGGACCGTCGGCGGGAATCTCGGTGCCTTCCTCACGCGTCAGCGGCATCGCCCCCGTCGCAGGTGCGTACGTGACGTTCTCCGACTTCGGCTTCTTCCGCCGAGGTGGCTGCATCGGCTGCATCGGCATCTGGCCGTTGGGAGCGGGCACGGGCGCAGGGAGCTGATTGGGGTGTTGGCCCTGCTGTGGGCTTTGCTGCTGGGCGGAGTAGGTGCGCGGCTGGTAGCCGGGCTGCTGGAGAGCGCCCTGCTGCTGGAGAGTGCCAGGTCCAGAGGAGTGGGTGTGCTGGTGCGGGTACGCCTGAGTGGGGTGCTGTGAGGGTGTTTGCTGCGAGAACCCCTGCGGGAAGTTCGCATTCATTACGCGGGTCTGGGGATAGGCCTGCGTGTACTGCTGAGCGGCACCGCGGCTGAAGGGAACCTCCAACTCCATCGGAGCCGTCCGAAACTGTCCGGCCTCCGTCGCCAACGGCGTGCCTGCGGACTCGTCGGCTGCGCCGTTGCCCGAAGGCTCGGAGCCGTCTGCGGAATCGTCTGCCTCGGGGATCTTTGCAGCCGCGGGAGTCTCTGCGGTTGGGGGCGCGTTGACTATCGCCTCGGCGCCGATTGGCCTGTCCGATTCTGGTGCTTCTTCTGGTGTCTGGGACTCCAGGGAATCGGCGCTCTGCGGCTCCGATTCGCGTGGGTTCGTGGGGGTGTTCTCACTCATAGCAATAACGCTACGGGAGTCGACAAGCTGCCAACAGCACGTTGACCACCTACCCCGCGTCGGGTTTTCCCCACGCCCCGTGACCACGCACACACGCGCCACGCACCGCCACCTGCGATTTGCACCGTCCCACCACGCACCGCCAGCGGTGAATCCCACCCACAGCTCCACGCACCACCGCTGGCACTGCGCGTGGCACTGCGAGTATCAATTCATACCGTTGCTACAGGGTGTTGAAGAGTTGACGGTGAGGGGTCCGCAATTGGAACCTCCGCACCCAGTGCCTCCGCGTCGGAGCTCACGCCGTCCGGAGTCTGCGCCGCCGCGGCGAGCGCCGATTCGAGGTCGGCGAGGATGTCGGCGATGTCTTCGATGCCCAGGGACAGGCGGATGAATGTCGGCGAGACGCTGAGTTCGCAGTCTGCGACGGCCAGGTGGGTCATGGTCGCAGGATGGTCAATCAGTGACTCAACACCACCGAGCGATTCGGCCAGGGTGATGAGCTTCGTGCTCTTCACCAGCGACAGAGCTCTTGCCTCGGTGTCGGTGCGGAATGAGACCACTCCCCCGAAGCCGCTCATCTGCTTCTTCGCGACCTCATGACCTGGATGAGATGACAGCCCGGGGTAGTACACCTCGTCGATCTCGGGGCGGCTCTCCAACCATTCGGCCACGGCCTGCGCGTTCTCGCAGTGCTTGGCCATACGCACCGGCAGCGTCTTGATGCCGCGGCGGGTCAGCCACGCGTCGAATGGTGCAATACCCAACCCGACGGATGTGAGGTAGGACTCGAGACGTTCGACAACCTCGGCGGCACGGGGACAGGTCGAACCGTCACCGGCGAGAACGGCACCGCCGATGACATCGGAGTGGCCGTTGATGAACTTCGTCGTCGAGTGGATGACGACATCGGCGCCGAGCTCGATGGGGCGCTGCAGAATCGGGGTGGCGAAGGTGGAGTCGACGGCCAGGATGGCGTTTGCGGCGTGGGCGAGCTTGGCAGTCTCGGCGATGTCGACGATGTCGAGCCCGGGATTGCTCGGAGTCTCGACCCACACGATCGCGGTCTTGGCCGAGATCGCGGCCGCCAGCGCCTCGGTGTCGGTGAGATCGACGGTGCGGATGCTGATGCCCCAGCGCTCGTATTCATTCTTCAGCAGCCGGTACGTGCCGCCGTAGATGTCGCGCGGGATGATGATCTCATCGCCGGGACCCAGCAGTGCCGAGAAGACCGCGACCTCGGCGGAAGTCCCCGAGTTCACCGCCGCTGCGAAGGAGGCGTTCTCCAGTTCGCACAGCACGTCTTCGAGGTCGCTGCGGTTCGGGGTGCCGGTGCGCGCGTAGTCGAAGCCGGCGCGGGTCTGGCCCGGGGTGTCCATCATGAAGGTCGAGGTCTGGAAGATAGGGGCAACAACCGAACCGGTATGCGATTCGGGGTTGGCCCCCGAATGCACAGAGCGGGTCGAGATTCCGTTCTGGGTGATACTCATGGCGGGACCTTCCTTCACTGATGGCACTTCGACTTCGCTGCCGAAGTTCCACCAGTCTCAACTGCTCGTGGGCTCGTTGTCTTCGAGCATGACCTGAGATGTCACCGACCGTCATGTTCGGGTCTTTCGGTGTCACTTTTCGTCATGCGGGGCCAGAGAGCTTGTCACGCAGGGCGAGTGGGCGTTGCTCTTTCTCCTCATCCGGGACAGCACCCGGGTGCGGTCACCCGGCCAGCAGCGACCTCTCCGAGCACTCGGCCTCGGCCCTGACCTCGGCCCCGAATCCGACCTCGCTGCCCGGCAACGATTCGAGGATCGCCGAGGCGATTCTTTCGTTGTCCTTGAACACCGGAGCATCCGTGCGGGGGCGGCTGAATCCTTCCGCGGTCGATCCCGACACGGCTGGCCCCAACAGGAACAGATCCGGCTGCGAGCGCCCGGCCTTGTCGAGGGCATGGCTGTGGGA
Source organism: Brevibacterium sp. BDJS002 (assembly GCF_028201555.1). Lineage (NCBI taxonomy): Bacteria > Bacillati > Actinomycetota > Actinomycetes > Micrococcales > Brevibacteriaceae > Brevibacterium > Brevibacterium sp. BDJS002. Next base: position 3,786,468 of record NZ_CP116392.1, read on the forward strand.
ATCGGTGCGCAGCTTGGCGTATTCGGCTGCCTCCCCAGCTCCAGGTTCGAGTAGGATCGCACCGCGCTCGCCAAGGGACTCCAAGGCAGGATCGACTGCGCGGGCGGCGCTCTGCTTGGCCAGTCGCGCTTCGACGAAATAGGTGAACGTCGTGGCGTCCGGGTGCGCACTCGAGGTCGCACGGAACCCTGCCTCGCTCGCCTCCACTCTCAGTCCCGGCCCGAGGAATCTGATCAGGCCGGTTTCGTGCAATGCGATGATCTGCCGAATCCGCAGCGGAGGTGGACCGCTGCCGATGAAGGAGAACAGTGAGTGGAAGCTGCCCTCCACATAACATGCCCGATCCTTCGCACTGACTCGCTCGGCCCGCACGAGCAGTCGAATGGCGACGTATGACTTCACCAGAGCCTCGAAGACCGCGAGATCCGCGGAATGGTGGAGATCGGCACTGCGCGCCAGGTGCGCTTCGATGTGTTTAAGGACCTCCGCCTCTCCCTCGCCGAGGCTGTCCGAGGTGGCGTCGTCGAGTGGCCTGTCGATCGCGTCGAGGTCGAAGTGGTCGGCAGGATCATCAAGCACCGATGCCGCCGATGCGGTGATGCTCACCCGCCCTCTCCTGAGCAGGTCGTCACCCGAGGCGGCGTCAGGCTGCGCGGCAGTGGCAAGGTCCGTGTTCGCGGCAGCGTCAAGGACCTGCTGTGCCACATCATCGATCTCGCCAAGCAGCGCACCATCAGAGATGCCGCGCTTCCACAGGACGTGTTCGTAGTGGGCATAGGTGAGCTCGAGTTCGGCCAGTGGGCCGATGACGGTTCGGAAGTCGATCGTCCCACCGGATGGAGGCCCGTTGGTCCGAGCCCCAACTCCCGCAGCTTCGTCGGCTGCAGCTTCGTCGGCTGCATCGCCGTCGGCGGTCAGCGCCTGCTCGAGACGATCAGTATTGAGGTAGCGCAGCTCGACTACGGGCGCACCCGGGATGTCGGCTCGGCTGTAACCGAGTTTCGGGCTGTAGGACACACCTCGAGACGACCCCACCCACAGCACGGGTTCATTGCCCGACGACAGGTAACGCAGCCGTCCGCCGCATTCGATGAACTCTCCGCCGCGGCCGAGGGTGACCATCACCATGAGGTCGATGAAGGCCAGCCCGAACCCGCGCGCCAGCACATCGGCCCCCGCCGGGATGCCGCCGAAGTCGATGTCTGCGGTGTACCCGGGTCGCTGATAGTAGAGACCCTTGCCGCTCGTGCCCGTCCCCTCGGTCACTCGTTCGAACTCGAGATCGGCATCGACTGGCGACATATCGAGATGCCCCTGGGCCGAGACCACGGTGTCCGTCAGGATCGAGACCCCTTCGGACGTGACGACCCGAAACCCTGTGCCTCGAAGCCGCGAGCTCTCAGGTAGGCGATCGACCACCTCGGCGCGGGCGCGGTGGATGTGGACCGTGGCCGCGAGGCTCTCCATCGCGACGCCGAAGGCCCACTCGAGATAGTGACCCTGGATGCGGCGCGAGGCGAAAGACTGCGAATCGAGGCTGTCCGCCTCGTCACCCAACCCAGCTGCCACGAGGCACTCCCGGCCCTGGTCATGAATCCATTCGTGCAGGCTCGGGCCAGCGACCGGAGTGCGTTCGAGGGTGCAGCTCGAGTCGGGGAAGATCGTGATGTCCTCGGTGCGCGAGTTCATCCACAGGTGGGGCGACTGGGCGGTCCTCCAGATCCTTCCGGCACCGGGCGGATAGGGGTCGATGAGGTGGATGGTCCGCCCGGCGCCAGCGTCCGAGGTGGCCGCGAGCGCCAGGAGAATCCCTGTGGTCTTCGGTCCGGCACCGATGAACACGAGGTCCGCGCGCAGATCGGGTGGGAGTTCACGCATGGGTGTAGAGGCTGTGAGCCGCGGGCAGTCCCAACCTAGTGCGCAGATCGGCGCCGGAGGCCGTCGGCGCACGCAGACCAGCGGCAGTGAGGGCCGGAACGATCTCACTGACCAAGCGGATGCTGAACTCGAGCTGTTCCTCCCGCGGTGCCGAGAACACGATTCCTGATGCCCCACGGGACTGAAGCTCAAGGGCGAAATCGGTCGTCCGTGCCACCTCCACGGGGGACGTGGGCGCGACGAGATGAGCGAGAATCGGGGTCTTTGGACCGACGAGTTCCTTCAGCTCTTCCAGGCTCGGACCTGCACCGGTGAATTCCGCGGCGATAGCGGCGTCACCAGCATCGACGTCGGCGAGGACGATGTCGGCGGACTTCACGGCCGCCGCATTGTCGGCATCCGCCCTCACCACGATAGGCGGGTGCCCCTGCGGCGGTCGTGGAGTGATCGAGGGGCCGAGCACGGAGTAGTCCGCGCCAGCCGAGTCGCTCAACTGAGCGTCGACGATGTGGAGCCGATCCCTGTCGATGTAACGGTTCGTGCTCTGGTCGCGGATGATCGCATCGTCATCCCACGAGTCCCACAGGCGGCGGACGAGGTCGATGATCTGGGCTGCTTCCGCCCAGGCGGGCGCGGAGTCTGCCGCCGGGCGTCGGCCGAACAGTGCGGCATCGGCGTCGCCGGTGGAGATTCCGATGGAGAGTCCGGATCGGCTTCGGGCCGTGTAGTCCAGAGTCGCCGAGGCGGTCGCCACGTGGAAGGGTTCCGTGTGGGTGACTCTGACCTCGGGAATCAGTCCGAGTTCGGAGGTGATGGGGCCGAGCCAGGAGGCGAATTCGAGGGCGTCGATCCCGTCGAAGGCATCCGGGACGAGTGCAAAGTCGACATGCCCGTCGACGGTCTTCGCCGCCGCCAACCCGGTGCGGGGATCGGCCGTGATCGTGGTGCCGATGATGAAGCTCATGAGGCGCTCCTCTCGATTGAAGTGAACTCGGGTTCGAACTCGGTCGTCGCATGCGAGCAGGCTCGTTCCTTGGCCTTGAGCTCCGAGTCGAACTGGTCGATGGCGTCGACGATGTCGCGTTCGACGGATTCGTCAATGGCCGCCGGAGTCGACTCGGTGGCGGGAAGGATGTGCTTGGAGAGGACGAAGCGTCCGCGGCCGATGGAGCTGGCACCCAAGGTCGCGACCAGTGGTTTGAGGCTGAAGTCCAGCGCCAGAACGTGCGCCGGTGAACCGCCGGTGAGGATCGGGAGCACTGGCTTGCCCTGGAAGCCGTCCATCGGCAGCAGGTCGATGAAGACCTTGAGCAGCCCGGCGTAGCTGGCCTTGTACACGGGTGAGCCGATGACCACGGCGTCGGAGGATTCGATCGCGGCCCGCGCCGAGGCGATGAGATCGTCGGCAGCATCGGCCCTCAGCAGCGCCTCGGCGGGAAGATGACGCAGCTTGATGAACTCGGTGCTGTGGCCGTACTGGCGCAGGCGGCGGGCGATGAACTCGAGAAGTGCCTCTGTCTTCGAGTTCTCGGTGGGGCTGGACGATATGAGGATGACACGGGACATTTCAGCTCACCTCTCTGTATGCGGGGCTGGTGTCGGACGAGTTCGCATTCGGGGTGGCACGCGCTCGGGCACGATTACTCGTCCATTCGCCGGCTGGTCTGGCCGGCGGCAAGCCGAGGTTCTCGCGCAGGTTCTGGCCGGGGTACTCGGTGCGGTAGACCCCGAGCTCCTGAAGTTCGGGAACGACCTTGGCCACGACCTCGTCGAGCCCACCTGGAGTCAGGTGCGGGACGAGGATGTAGCCGTCGGCGGACCTGGTCTGGACTGCCTCGGAGAGATCCCGGGCGACCTGTCTGGGAGTGCCGACGAAGGAATGTCGGGTCGAGACCTTGATGACGAGCTCGCGGGCGGTGAGGTTCTCGGCCTCTGCCAGCGCCCTCCATTCCGCGATCGTGGCTTCGGTGTCCTTGATGTGCTTGACACGTCCCTTGGAGATGGACTCACCGGCAGGCGGCACGTCGGGCAAGGGGCCGTCCGGGTCGAATGCGGAGAGGTCTCGGTCCCAGACGCGCTCGAGGAAGGCGATCGCTCCCGCCTCGCTGACCTGCTGTGATGCGACTTCCCTTGAGCGTTCGGCCGCTTCTTCCTGTGTGTCGCCGAGGATGACGGAGATGCCGGGGAAGATCTTGAGGTCGTCCTCTCCTCTGCCGTAGTCAGCCAGTCGAGTCTTCACATCTGCGTAGAACTTCCGTCCCGATTCCGGATCGGAGTGGCGGGTGAAGATGACATCGGCGGAACCGGCGGCGAAGTCGCGTCCGGAGTCGGAGTCCCCCGCCTGGAGGATGACCGGATGGCCACTGGGCGGCGAGGGCAGGGAGAAGCGGCCCGAGATGTCGAAGAAGTCGCTGATATGGGAGAAATCGTCCCCGGGCGTCCCGGCGGCGTGGCCCGGTCCTCGCCCGGCGGCGTCCCAGAGTTCGCGGGCGACGTCGATGAAGTCTTCGGCGCGTAGGTAGCGGTCGGCGTAGTCGAGGTATCCGCCGCGGCGGAAGTTGGCTCCAGTGAAGGCGTTCGAAGTCGTCACCACGTTCCAGGCCGCACGACCGGAGGACAGCACATCGATCGAGGCGAGCTTCCGGGCGATGTCGAAGGGCTCGTTGAACGTCGAGCTCAGAGTCCCGGCCAGGCCGATGTGGTTCGTCACGGCCGCGAGTGCCGAGAGTACGGCGGTCGTGTTGGGTCGCCCGACGACGTCGAGGTCGAAGATCTGCCCTTGGTGTTCGCGCAGTCGCAGACCCTCAGCGAGGAAGAAGAAGTCGAAGAGCCCGGCCTCGGCAGTCCGGGCCAGGTGGGCGAAGGAGTCGAATTCGATGTGACTGCCCGAGGCAGGGTCGGACCACACTGTGGTGTTGTTGACCCCCGGGAAGTGGGCGGCCAGATGTACTTGGCGCAATGGCTGTTCAGGCATGGTCTACTCCAATCGAGGTGGCGAGACGTATGGCGGGACGTGTGGCAGGGCGTGTGACGGCTGTCGAGTCGAAGCGGGGAACCGCGTCGAGCAGTGTCCGGGTGTAGGGGTGAGCGCTCTCGCGCAGAACCATGGCGGTGTCGCCCGATTCGACGACGAGGCCGTCCTTCATCACGAGCACCTGATCTGCAATCTGCTCGATGACGGCCAGGTCGTGGGAGATGAAGAGGTAGGCGAGGCCGAGCCGTTGCTGCAGGTCTACGAGCAGCCGCAGGATCTGTGACTGCACCTGCACGTCAAGGGCGGAGACCGGCTCGTCGAGGATGAGCACCTCTGGTTCGACAGCGATCGCGCGGGCGATCGCCAGTCTCTGGCGCTGACCTCCCGAGAGCTCACGCGGAGTCCGCCCCAGCAGACTCTCATCCAACGCCACGAAACCGAGGAGGTCCCGCACCCGAACCGGGCGGTCCCTCCTGGTCCCGATCCTGTGCCCTCGCAGCGGTTCGGTGAGGATCTTCTCGACCGTATAGCTCGGGTCCAAGGCCGCGCTCGAGTCCTGGTGGACGTACCGGATCCGGCGCCCGAGTCCCTTTGCCCCGTAAGTGCTCAGCTCCCTGTCGTGCAGTTCGATGGTGCCTGCGTCGGGTCGTTCGGCTCCGAGCAGGATCCGAGCGGTCGTCGTCTTCCCGGATCCAGATTCGCCGACGATGCCGACGGTTCGTCCGGCAGTGAGTTCGACGCCGAGGCGCTTGACCGCCGGGTGCGGACCGCCGAAGTCACGGGCGATGTCGGTGGCCCGAAGAACCACCTCGGCGTCGGTGGCAGTGACCTCAGTCGGTGATTGATCAGCCGAGGCGCCAACCGTCGAGGCGCCAACCGTCGGGGACCGACCCGGGGCGATGTCGGCGCTTGGTCGGAGGCGTCCTCCGCCCAGGTTGGGTGCTGCGGTCAGCAGAGCCCGTGTGTATTCCCGGCTCGGTGAGGCGATGATCGACCGCGTGCGGCCCGCTTCGACGATGCGCCCGCTGCGCATGACGATCAGATCCTCGGCGCGTTCCTTCGCGACCCCCAGATCGTGGGTGATGAGGAGGAGTGCGGTGGAGGAGCCGGCGACGAGTTCGGAGAGCACGTCGAGGACCTGCTTCTGCACCGTCGCGTCCAAGGCCGAGGTCGGTTCGTCGGCGATGATGAGCGCCGGATCCGCGGCGATGGCGTTCGCGATGAGAACCCGCTGACGTTGGCCCCCGGAGAGTTCGTGGGGGTAGCGGCGACCGTGCTCGGCCGTGTCGAGACCGACCGCGTCAAGCACCTCGGCGACCCTCGAACTGATCCGGGGTCGGGCATAGCCGTTGACCGTGAGTGTCTCGGCCAGGCCGGAAGCGATCGTGCGCACGGGATTGAGTCCGGCTCCCGCGTCCTGCGGCACATAGGCGATGCCCGTGCCGAGGATGCGCTGCCAGGTGCGCGGCTTCGCCCCGACCAGATCCTCGCCGAGGTGGGAATGTGTGGCTGCGTGCACTGCGGTTCCGGCGGGCAGGAGTCCGGTCAGTGCGGCCGCCGTGGTCGACTTCCCCGACCCGGATTCGCCGACGATCGCCACGGTTCCGCCGGGTGCGATGGAGAGGCTGACATCAGAGATCGCCGAGGTGGCCGCCCGCGGGTAGGTCACGCTCAGACCCGAGACCTCGAGGACAGACGTGGGGGTTGACGTGTGCGCAGGCGTGGCGATGGGTGAGATGGGCTGGTCGAAACCGGTCTTGTCGGCACCGGGCTTGTCGGCACCGGGCTTGTCGAGGAGTTCGGTGCCGGCGCCCGAGGCTGGCCAGGCGAGGAAATCAGTGAGTGTCATCGGAATTCCTTCTCAGAGTTGAATACGTGGGAGATGCGGTTGGCGGCGAGCACGACGGCTGCGACGACGAGTCCGGGGAATGTCGTCATCCACCAGGCTGCGGCAAGGAAGTCACGGCCCTCGGAGACGAGGAGGCCCCACTCGGGCTGTGGCGGAGGTGCGCCGAAGCCCAGGAAGCTCAGGGCGGAGACGGCGAGGACCGCTGATCCGAATTCCAGTGCCACGAGTGCCCGATCGGGCCTCTGACCTGCGGCAGAATGTGGCGTGCGAGAACGCTCAGGGTGCTCAGCCCGTCGGCGCGTGCGGCACGGACGAATTCGGCTGATCGCCACCTGATGACCTCCGCGCGGGTGAGGCGTGCGAACGAGGGAATCGCGGCGACACCGACGGCGAGGGCCACATTGATGGTGCCGAAGCCGAGAGCTGTGATCACGGCCATGGAGAGCAGCAGACCGGGAATGGCCTGGAGGACATCGACGATGCGCATGAAGATCGCGTCGAGGACACCGGTGAAGAAGCCGGCGATGAGGCCGATGACCACACCGCTGATGACCCCGATGGCCACGGCGGCGAGGCTCGCCGACAAAGTCTGTGCGGAGCCGTGGACGGTGCGTGAGAAGACGTCTCTGCCCAGGTGGTCGGTGCCGAAGATGTGATCGAGGCTCGGAGGCAGCAGCCGGTTCACCGGATCGCCCGTCAGAGGATCGACTCCGGTGAGCAGACTCGGCCAGAAGGCTGCGAGCACGGCAAGGGCGAGGACGGCAAACGCGAGGATTTCAATGACGCCGAGGCGACTGCCGCTCAATCGCAGCGGCCCACGGGCCCTGCCTCCGCCTTGCTGATCGTTGCCACGCTTCTGGTCAGGCGTTGCCGGCCCGGAATCTTCGGTGCGAACGTCCTCACCGAGGTTCTCGGCTTGTCCGTTCTTCTGGAGTTCCATTGCCAGGCTCATGCGCGGGCTCCTTCGTAGTCGGTGGGGGCGGCGTCTGCCGGCACGTTCCTCGTTGCGGCCTTGAGCCGGGGGTCGAGGACGGGGTAGATGAGGTCGGTGGCGAGGTTGACGAGGACGAACACGGCGGCGGCGAGGAGCACGATGCCCTGCACGAGCGGGATGTCCTGCCCGGTCACGGCGGTCTGTGCCAGACGACCCAGGCCCTGTCGGGAGAACACGTTCTCGACGACGACGGCTCCGGCCAGCACCTGTCCGAAGAGGACTCCGCTCATGGTCAGTGCCGGCAGCACTGCGACGGGCAGGGCCTGTCGCAGCAGCAGTCGCAGACGTGAGTAGCCCGAGGCCGCGTAGGTCGTGACGTACGGCTGGATCCACGCATTCTGCAGGGCCCGGAACAGAACCTGCGCGATGATCGCCGACAGCGGGATCGCCAGGGTCACGGCCGGCAGGATGACTGCGGTCGGCGTGCCCGTCCCGATGGCAGGGAAGATCGGAAAGCGGAAGGAGAACACCTGCAACAGCATCAGCCCGACCCAGAAGGTGGGAAGTGCCACGCCCAGACCGGGCAGTGCCGCGAGTGTGTCCCGCAGCCAGGGCCTGCGCGTGAGCGTCGCGCCGATGGCGATGGCGGTGCCCGCCACCAGGGCGATGACCAATGCCACCGCTGCGAGACCGATGGTCGAGGGGAGCGAGGAGGCGATCGCCTCGGTGACGGGAGTTCCGGTCTGGATCGACGTGCCGAAGTCCAGGCGGAGGACGGCGACGAGGGCCAGGAGGTATTGGATGGGCAGAGGTTGGTCGAGGTTGAACTCGGCTCGCAGCCGTTCCACCTCGGCGGGGTCGAAGCTCTGCAGCTCTCCCCCGGCCCCGAGCATCGTGATGACGGGGTCCCCAGGGAGCCAGTAGAGGAGGAAGAAGCTGAGCGTGAACGCGATCCAGAGGACGATGACTCCCTGGGCCAGGCGCGAGGCGAGGTAGCGAAGGCTCATTGTGCCTCACCATCCAGCCAAGCGTCGTAGAGCTGGAAGCGCGAGGAGGCTTCGTAATTGAAGTCGTGGACATCCTTGCCTGTGCCGATGACCCCCGAGAGTTCGACGATCGGGATCGAATAGCCTTCGTCGATGAGGACCTTCACCGCTTCGGTGAAGTCCGCCTTGCGTTCGTCCTCGTCAAGGGTCGAGGTGGTGCGGGCGAAGATCTTGTCGACCTCGTCCGCCTTCTTCCTGGCGTTGCCGTTCTGTTCGCTGACGCCGAAGTAGTTGCGCAGCACATCGCCGTCGGCCCGGGTGAGGTTGCCGAAGGTCAGCTCCTCCTTGCCCTCTGCCTGCTGCGCGGTGACCTCGGCGGTGGTCTTCTTCTCGAGTTTGAGGTCGAAGCCGATCTCACGCAGCTGCTGCTGGACGAGTTCGAGGAACGGAGCATCCTGCCAGTAGGTCAGGGTCACGCTCAGCGGCGTGCCGTCCTTTTCGCGGATGCCGTCGGAACCGACCTTCCACCCGTCGTCCTCGAGGAGTTTCTTCGCACCCTCTGGGTCATAGGCGAGCAGATCGGAGACGTCCTCGTATTCGGGGGTCGACTTCGCCAGCACCGAGGTGGCCGGTGCCTGATGCTCGGAGATGACGCTCTGGAGCTGGTCGCGGTCGATGCCCTTGACCAGTGCCTGCCGCACCGACTTGTCCTTGGCGATCTTGCAGGTGAGCTTGGGGACGAGGTTGTAGACGACGCCCGGGTTCGGACGGGAGGCGATGCCGAGTCCCTGCGCCTCGAGGGTCTTCTCGTCCTGGGACTGGACGGAGAAGTCGACGTCGATCTGACCGGAGAGCAGCGAACCGTTGCGCACGGAGGCCTCGGGCACGATCGAGAATTCGATTCCGTCCAGGTGGGCCGGCCCCTCATGCTTCGCGATCGAGGACGGCCAGTTGTAGTCATCGAACCGTGAGAGCTTGATCGCCTTGTCATGGACGAAGGAATCCAACTTGAAGGGTCCTGTGCCGACGATGTCGCCGGTGCAGCGTTCCTCGGCACTCTTCGCGAGCGTGTCCGAGGAGTAGAAGCCCAGTGACATCGTCGAGGTGGCCTGGAGGAACTGAGCATTGGGCTTGTCGAATTTGAAAGTGACCGTCGACTCGTCGGGAGTCTTGATTGACTCGAGCCCGTCGAGGTAGGTCTGTCCGAGCGAGGCCTTAGCACCGAGATCCTGAATCGCTTCGAAGTTCTCCTTCACCGAGGCGGATGTGAAGTCGGTGCCGTCCTGGAAGGTGACCCCATCACGCAGATGGAAGGTGAAGGTCTTCGCATCCTTGGAGACGTCCCAGCTCTCGGCCAGCCACGGCTTGATCTCCTGAGTCTTGGGATCTTGATCGGTCAGCGAGTCGGTGATCTGCCGCGTGACATTGAGGGTGACGTTCGTGCCCTGCTGCTGACCGTCGAGGCACGTCGGGTCGACGTCATAGGCGATCTTGAGCGTTCCACCCGACTGCGGTTTCGCATCAGCATCCGCATCGGCCCGAGCGTCTCCGGAGCAGCCGGCAAGCAGAAGAGATGCCGCGGCAAGCAGGGAGAGGAGCACCTGACCGCGGCCTCGGCGAAGCGAAGCGGCGGATCGTATTGGTGGAGCCGGTTGTTCGGATGCGAGTGAGTGGCTGCTGATGGTCGGCATGGGCGTCCTGGGTGTGAGAAGTGAATGTTTGAGAAGCGAGTACGAGAAGTGAGGCTGTGAAGGGTGCGACTGGTTCTCACCAATTGCCCCGAGGTTGACGAACGCATGGCACTGCCACGGCAGAGGTCGAAGAGGGACTACTACGAAGGCTCTCCAGCTAGATAGATTGCTCAACACATTGAAAAAAAGGATTGAACATCGCTGCGATAGCACCCCGACCGGCGCGCACCCTGAGACCCGGATGCAGGCAATGGACAGGCGCAATGGAAACGGCGAACCAACCAAGGGTCTAGGAGTAGGTCTAGCGGGTCAGTCACCTGCAAAAGAGCGGCGCATGCTCATGGGCATCGAACAATCAAGAGCCTCGAACCGCGTGGCTAGCGCCCAGGCCTGAGTGTTCTTGTATGCGATCATCGCGTCCTCTGTTGAGATAGCTCCGTCATGTCGTGCTGACGAAATTCACAATATCAGGATTCAGATTGCTCAACAATACATGCATGAGATTTCCGTCTTACGGAGTCACACTTCACCCACGGGGAGCCATTGACCTTCACGATCAAGCCATGCAATACTTAGCTTCATGGCTAAGTATTCGGACGAGCTCGATGCGATGTTCACCGCACTTGCCGATCCCACGCGGCGCACCGTGATTCACCAGCTGGGCCACGGACCGGCGAGCATCGGAGAGTTGGCAGAGCCCCTGTCGATCTCGCTCCCGTCGTTCATGAAGCATGTGCGCACCTTGGAATCGTGTGGGCTGATTCGGACACGGAAGTCAGGACGAGTGCGCACCTGCGTGCTCAACAGCGATCGCCTGACACTGCTCAATGATTGGCTCGCCGAGCAGAGACTCATCTGGGAGGCCAGCACAGATCGTCTCGAGCAGTTCGTGACCGGCGACAGCGACACCACACACATCGGGCGACAGCGACACCACTCACAGTAGGGAAGAATCATGACCGCACATCTCGCTCGCACCCGGCATTTCGACTTTGCTCTCGACCTCACGATCCAGAGAGTGATTCGAGCGCCCAAGGAAACCATCTGGTCCGCCTGGACGGATCCCGAGAAGCTGGCGAAGTGGTGGATTCCAGAACCGCTCACCCTCCGCGTCGACGCGCTGGAGCTGCGTCCCGGAGGGGCCTTCTCCACCATGATGAGCGAGGACGGCGAATCGTTTGTGCCGCACGTCGACGCAGTCTTCCTCGTCATCGAGGACAGCAGTCGCCTCGTGTTCACCAACGCCGTCAACAGTTCCTGGCACCCGGCCTTTCCCGACCCTGTCTCCATGACCACCGAGATCATCTTGGGCGACCATGCCGATGGCACCGACTATCAGGCCGTCGTCCGCCATGGCAGCCCCGAGCAGCGCGCCCGTCACGAGGAGCTCGGCTTCTTCGACGGCTGGGGCACCGTCACCGAGCAGCTGGCGAAGTCCGTGGAGTGAGGCGAGCGCTACGGCGCTTGCAGCAGCACGTGCAGCAGCACGTGCTGCTGCACGTACGGCAGTCGGCCTCAGACGAGGCTGGCCGTCGCCTTGACACGATCCGTCACGGTCGGCACTTCACTCTCCGCTGGAATCTGCGCCTTCATGGTGGCGGCCAGCACCAGCGAAGTCAGGAGCGCCGCGATAGAGACGAGCGTCCAGATCAGCGGAGCGATGCCGATGAGAAGCGCAGTCGCGATGCCACCCATTGCCAGGGTGACTGCGATGAGGGCCCGAGGAACAGGAGTCAATAAACGCTGACCCACTCGAGCCTCGGAAGTCGAGAAACTCTCCCGCACAACCCTCGCCGCTGCGCTCCCGAATCTGGCCAACCTCGCCTCGCTGGGATACGGGATCTTCGACATGGCCACTGCCAAAAGCGCAGCCAGTCCCATCACCGTCATCAGCCATGGCAGCCTGGACAGCCACCACCAGCTCGATTCGATCTCAGGCAGTACGATCCCGGCCGCTGACAGTCCATCCCCCACCGGTACTCCAGCCAGCAGCTGAGCTGCATAGCCCAGTACTCCGATGAGGGTGATGACGATCGGCATGTGCCACAGGTAGACCTGGATGCCGTAGGTGTTGCCCCAGGAGATGACACGCTGCCAGATGCCAGCTCGGTACTCGCGCGCACGCTCCGTCCCCTGACGGCCGCCGGCCACAATTTCGTTCAGACGCGCATGGCTCAGTCGCAGGATGGACATCTGTGCCACTCCCAGCAGCACCAAGGCCCCCGTCGGCGGGTTGAGATTGACGAGCATGTCCGGGCTGTAGACCCCGAGTCCCACGAGCACGCCGAGGCTGGCCAACGCGAGAACCATCGTCGTCCACGCGAGTCCGACTCGGACAGGCTTATGTATGGCGTCGGCGTAGAAGAACCCGAGCTGCTGGATCAGGGGCCATACGAACAGGAAGTTGAGATAGCCAAGGCCAGTCAACCCGGTGAGTGCGACCACGGTGTCCAAGGCGATGACTGCGCCGGCGAGCACTGCGATCGACCGCCTCGGCGCCCTTTCGTGGAAGTCCACGGCCAGCGGCACCAGGGAGGTCAGTCCGACGTAGACGGCGAGGAACCATAGGGGTTGTCCGATCCGCGTGCTTGCTTCTGCGAGCAGGCCGGTGGGCACCCCCAGTTCCGAGGCGATCGACAGTCCTGCGCCAGCGAGGCCGATGAGGGTGGCGACCGGGATGACGAGGCGGCGCAGACGGGCACGAATATAGTCGGCCCAGGTGCCTCCGGTGGCTTGGGTGCGTCGCCAGCCGTTGATGGCGGCATATCCTCCGATGAAGAAGAACAGCGGCATGATCTGGAAGAACCACGAGGCAGCTGTGAAGCCAGCGGTATGCAGCAGCGCCACCGTGGGCACAACGTCACCGTCTGCGCCGAGCACGGCTGCGCTCATCATCGAATGCAGGATCACCACGACGACGAGGCAGCCGAAGCGGATCAGATCGATCGCCCGGTCCCGATGCGGTCGATCAGTGGTGCCGCTGGGTGGGACGGGAAGGTGGTTCACCCCGGCCTCGGGCGGCCTGCTGAGGGTCAGTGACATGTCGGCTCCTTGTCGGATTGAGCTCCGCTGATTGCACGGAGTGCGGAGCTCGTCGTTCGATATATCCGAAGCTATGGGCGCGATCGCCGCCCACACATCACCTCTGAGTTCCGACCTGAGCCCGCCCAAGCACTACTTTCGGGTGAGTCGGGACGCCCCGACTCCGTACCCTCATCGACCCCGCCCTCCGAGAGCCTCGGCCCAACGTGAGTGCAAGAATGGCAACGAGAGCATCACCCGATCAGGGACCTGACTCGTCCCGAACGTCCTACTGAGGAGCGCCCAACGATGACGACGATCGCCTTCGAGACCACCGACCTGCCCATCATCGGAGCCCCGATGGCGGGCGGAACGACGACACCCGAGCTCGCAGCAGCGGTCGCCCGTGCCGGCGGATTCCCATTCGTGGCCGGCGGGTATCTCAGCGCCGAAGCATTGGCCCCTCTGGTCGAGCGCATGCGGGAGACGACCGAAAACTTCGGCGTCAATCTCTTCGCTCCGAACTCTGTGCCCATCGATCGCGGGGCCTTCGACGCCTTCGTCTCGGCACTCGAGCCCGTTGCCGCCGATCGCAGCGTCGGCATCAATCCCGAGTCCGTTGATGACGACGATCATTACACCGACAAGGTCGACTACCTCGTCGACAACCCCGTGCCCCTGGTGTCGATGACGTTCAACATCCCCACCGCCGAGGTGGTCGATCGTCTCCATTCCGTCGGCACTCAAGTGGTGTCCACCGTGACGACCGCCGCTGAGGCGCGCACGGCTGCCGATCGCGGAGTTGATGCGCTCATCGTCCAGGGGCCTCGCGCCGGCGGGCACTCGGGCACCGCCGATCCGACACGGTCCATCGAGGATCGGGCCACCGTCGATCTCGTGAGAGATGTCCTCGCCGAGGTGGATCTGCCCCTGGCTGCCGGAGGTGGAGTCGACAGCCCCGAGTCCGTCGACGAGCTGCTGCAGACTGGGGCGAGCGCCGTGGTCGTGGGCACTCTTCTGCTGCTGAGCGATGAGGCAGGCACTGCGCCGACTCATCGGGCGGCCCTGCAGTCCGAGGATTTCGACGAAACACAGCTGACCAGGGCGTTCACTGGTCGGCCGGCTCGTGCGCTGGTCAATGATTTCGTGCGCAAGTTCGATCCGATCGCGGTCGACGCCTACCCGGCGGTCCATCATCTGACGAAGACGTTCCGCGCCCACGCAAAGAAGACCGACGATCCGCAGGGGCTGCACCTCTGGGCTGGCACCGGCTACCGCAGCGCCCAGACAGGCTCAGCGGAGACGATCGTCAAAGAGCTCGGCGCCCATTTCGCCCGGAGCTGAGAACTCCTCGACGATTCGCGAGGCCGGACTACCCAGTGGCTCGTTACCCGGAGACTTGGTGCCCGGAGCACCTTAGATGGACGTTTTGGTCGGATCTAGCAGTGATTCTTCTGCCCAAAACGTCCAGCTAAGAGCACTTCGAGCGTGCCTGCGGCTCTCGGGCACTGGGAACTCGGGCACTCCCTAGAGTTTCAGCTGCCGGCGACGACCAGCCCGGATTCGTAGGCGGCGACGACGATCTGGGTGCGATCGCGCAGGCCCAGCTTGGACAGGATCCGCGACACGTGGGTCTTCACGGTCTGCTCGGCCAGGAACAGGTGCTCAGCCACCTCGGCGTTGGCATGGCCTTTGGCCACCAGGGTCATGACGTCGATCTCACGGTCGGTGAGCTGCCCGAGCACGGCGGTGTCCTTGGCGATCTTGGGTCCGCTCACGTACTCGGAGATGAGTCGGCGGGTCACGGACGGCGCCAACAGCGACTGCCCCTCGGCGACCACGCGCACGGCGGTGATCATGTCTTCTGCGGTGGCGTCCTTAAGGAGGAAGCCGCTGGCCCCTGCGCGCAGTGCTGAGAACACGTACTCATCGGCGTCGAAGGTGGTGAGCATGATGATCTTCGGGTGCTCGCCGGGCATCGAGAACACGGCCCGAGTGGCATCGAGACCGTTGAGCTTCGGCATCCGGATGTCCATGAGGATGACGTCGGGTGCGGTTCTGCGCACGAGGTCGACGACTTGCGAACCGTCCTCGGCACTGCCGACGACACTCATGTCCGGCTGTGCATCGAGGAGAGCTCCGAATCCTTGGCGGACCATGGCCTGGTCATCGACGATGGCGACGCGCGTCGTCTCGGACGAGGGCGGCGGAACCCCGTCGCGCGCAATCGACCCTGGTGCGGGACTCGGCGTCGACCCTGGTGCGGGACTCGGCGTCGACCCTGGTGCGGGACTTGCCCCTGGCACTCCTGCTTCTGGCATGCTCTCACGCTACCCGACCCGCACCACGGTGGACCCTCGAAAGCCCGTGAAATCAGGCGGAAACCTCCCCACCAGGGCCGATTTCATCCGAAAGTAGCACTCCCCCGCCTGCACAATCACTCCTTCGTATGATGCGCCCCATGACACCAGGTCCTTAGCGTGCACACCATGATCATCACAGCGATAATCCTCGCCACGGTCGCAGCCTTCTGCTTGGCACTCGGCACCCACTTCCAGCAGTACGCCGTCGCCACCATGACACCCGGACCCAAACGCCGAGCCACCTGGATCACAGGCCTGGGACTCATGGGCATGGTGACCGTCCTCAATGTCATCGCACTGGGCCTCGGGCCGGTCGCCATCGTCCAACCCATCGGTGCGATCTCCCTCGTCTTCGCCGCGCTCATCAGCCGCCGGTACTTCGGCTTGCAGCTCGGTGCCCCACTGCTCATCAGCATCGGGGTGACGATGTTCTCGATCTTCGCCTTCGTGACCACCTCGGCGCAGTTCTCCCACGAACTCGTCGCCACCGAGGAATCGGTGACGTGGCTGCTGGCACTCCTCATCGCCCTCAGCGTCTTCGGCGCGCTCTTCGCACTCAGTCGGGCCGGGCACATTCCACGCGTCATCATGACCGGCATCATCTTCGGCACGGTCGCCGCCGCGACACATGTGCTCGCCCGCACGGTCGTGGCTGGCGGACTCCCCGAGTTCGACCTCATGGGCGCGCGGTGGTGGATGGTGCTGGCAGCCGTGGCCCTCGCCTCGGCGGTGGGATTCTGGCTGGTCCAGACTGCCTACGCCTCAGGCCCTCCAGAGACGGTTCTGGCCGGTCTGACCGTCATCGACCCGATCGTGGCGGTGGCCATCGGCGCCGCCTTCTTCGGCGAGTACACGGGCCTCACCCCCATGGCCGTCGGCCTGCTGCTGGTGGCCGCAGCTGGAGGGATCGCCGGGGTGTGGATGCTCTCGCAGTTCCACCCTCGCGTCCTCGAAGCGAAGTCGGTCCTCACCGGGCTGATCCCAGCAGCCGTTCCCGCACACCTCTCATCAGAGCCGCGAACACCGGCTCACACTAGTCAAGGAATCCGATCATGAACCAGACCCTCGAATCCTCATACACCGATGCGTCTTCGTGGCCGAGCACGTATTCTGAGAACGTGCCCCGTCCCCCAGATACGCCGCCGCAGACCCGGTCATGGTGGTCGCGGATGTGGCACAACCTGGGCCGCGACGCCATCCTCGTCCTCCCCGGATTCTTCATCTCCCTCATCGGGTTCATCGTTCTCATCACGATGTTCTCCGTCTCGATCGCCACCCTCATCATCTGGATCGGCGCCCTGCTCCTGCCGCTGACGCTCTACGTCGCGACCGGATTCGCAAACCTGTCCCGGGCCCGTGCCCGGCAGTGGGGAGCTCCCATCGCCGAGGTTGTCCATCGTCCCCGCGGACGCGGAATCAGCGGGTGGTTCGGTGTCATGGCCGAGGGACGGCGCTGGCTCGACCTGCTCTTCGAAATGGTCTTCGCGCTGCCGATCCGGCTCTTCACCTTCTCTGTGGTGATCCCCTGGTTCTTCGGTGCCCTGGGTGGGATCACCTACTTCTTCTGGGGACGATTCCTCCCCTACGACAACACCGATCTCATCAGCCTCATCGCAGCCTGGTGGAACGACACCCCCTTGGTGGATCTGGGATTCGGCGCCGAGGCGACCTTCCAGTTCATCTCCGGACTCATCCTCCTCGTCACGTTCCCCTTCGTCCTGCACGCCATGGCCCGGTTGGAGATCGCGGCGATTACGGCAGGTCTGGCGCCCGGTCACGATGGGGCCACCTCGGCGGGAAAAGCACGAGCCGGTGACGCATGGGGCCACGATCCGATGGGGGCTGCTTCGGCGACTTCGTCGGGATCGACAGTCCTGGTGTCACCGGCAGCCAACTCGTTCCTGACGCGCTCCGCCGGCGAGGGCTGGTTCTGGCTGATGAGCATCTTCGTGGGCGTGGTGCTCGTGGCCATCGGATGGCCGGTAACGGCGGTTGTCTACGGAATGCCAGCGGTCGTTGCAATGCTCCTCGCGCTCACCTCGAGCGGGGCCTTGGTGCTTGCCGTGAGCAAACCGATCCCGGCCATCGTCCTCGGCCTCGTCTCCTCCGCTGCAGGAATCGTCCTCACTGCGGACGTCACAGGGGAGGTCTGGCCGTGGGCAGTGACGTCAATCTTGGCTTTGCTCTTCCTCCACCTCATCATCGGAATGCGGCACAGCTGGCTCCACCTCGTCATCCTGTGGTCGATGTCCACGGTGCTCGGGGCGCTGAGCCTGACCATGCCCCATCCGGGAGGACTGTCGGGGGCGCTGGCGAACGTCATCACCACGGTCTCGCTGACTGCGGGAATCTCGATCGTCGCGGTCATCGGCAACCTGTGGATTCGCGGTCGTACCCAGTTGGCCAACGAACGCCAGCTCAGCGCCGAACAGCTGGCCAAGCGTCAGGAGCTCGAGGAGCGCAACCGGATCGCCCAAGAACTCCATGACGTCGTCGCCCACAGCATGTCCGTCATCAGCGTCCAAGCCACCACGGCCCGCTACCGACTGCCGGAGCTCGACCAACGCAGCGTCGAGGAGTTCGATTCGATCGCCGGCTCCGCCCGGCAGGCGCTGACCGAGATGCGTGGTCTGCTGGCGATTCTGCGCGGCGGCCGCGATGCCGATCTGGCACCGCAGCCGACGATCGATGACATTCCCGGCCTGGTCGAGGCCACACGCGGCTCCGGCGCCGAGGTGGAACTCGAGTTCCCGACGGGACCGAACTCGCTTAACCCGACGACCGGGTTGACCGCGTTCCGTCTCGTCCAGGAAGCCCTGTCGAACGCCCTTCGACACGCTCCCGGTGCTCCGATTCGGGTGAGCGTCTACTCGGATGAGTCATTGCTGTCGATCGGTGTCGTCAACGGTGCTCCGGATCCGAATCAGTCCGCTGCCGGCCACCTCGGCGGCGGATTCGGCCTCAAGGGCATGCGCGAACGAGTCGAGGCACTCGACGGCACGCTGCAGGTGGGGCCGACCGCAGCGGGCGGCTTCGAGGTGCTCGCAACACTGCCCGCGGGCTGAGCCACACGCTCGGCGTCCCCGCGGGGACGCCGCCTGGCGTCGAGGATGACGACTCCCGCGAAGACGATCGGCGCGGCAATCGAGATGAGGGTCTCGATCGTCGGTCCGCTCGTCGCATTCAGATCGGCCCCGGAGAGGACACCGAGTCCCAGTGCGAAGATGTTGTTGACGATGTGGAAGGCCATGCCGGCCTCCAGGCCACCGGTGAACAGGGTGAGAGCGCCGACGACGACGGCGAAGATGCCGACGTCGATGAGTCCCGGCACGTCATAGAGGTGACCGAAGACGAAGAACGGGACGGGGATGAGGACGGCCCAGGCGGGATGTCTGAGCCAGGAGCCGATGACGTTCATCGCCAGACCACGGAAGACAACCTCCTCGGCGGCGGCCTGAAACGGGACGAGCACGAGGACGGCGACGAGCATGGCGGCCATATGAGGGCTCCACGCCAGCCCGGAGGCCAAATCGCCCATCGCACCTGGTGAGAGGACGATCATCACGAGCGCAGCGATCACCCACACCGGCAGCGCCAGCAGCACATAGCGGCCCAGCAGACTCCAGCGCAATCCGCGACCGATCGAGATCATCGACCAGAACCAACGGCGATAGACCATGCGTGTGGCCAGTTCCACCGCCGGCCACATGAGGATGACGCTGATCAGGCCGTTGACCATTCCATTGACGGTATTGAAGTCGACCATTGAGTCGGCGAAGGCGTCGAAGTCACCACCGGAGCCACCAGCACCACCAGCGCCCTCGACGTAGACCAGCGCCCAGATGAAGAAGCCGCCGAACTGGACGATGAGACCGACCCCATAGAACAGGCCGGCAAGAAGCAAGACGAGCAGCGGGCTGTACCACTTGTGCCGCGGGTGGGATCTGAACTGACGAATGTATTGCGTTGACATGTCTCCACCCTTTCGCACCACCTCGGCGCGGGCCCTCGACCATCGGTTCGAATGATCTCATCCTTTCGGGCGACAGCGCCGGCGAGCGGGGGCGGGTAGTGTCGAATTGTGAATCCTCACCCCGGTCGCAGAACTCTGACATATGCCCTGCTGTGGACAGGTGTCTCGGCAGCCATCGGTGTGCTCGCGCTCTTCATCATCGTCGCAACAGAATGGCCGGATCTCGCGGAGGCGGGTGCCCGCACCGGAGCGCTCAGTGCCGAACTGTTCATTCACATCGGCTTCGGAGTCATCTCCTTGGCCTGCCTGCCGATCGTCCTGGCCTTCGACGGGCGGACGATCCCCCGCAAGGCCCTGCGCCCCAAAGTGATCGCGGCCGAGAAGCTGCGCGACTTCCTCGCCACGAGTGGTCGCGGCGGCGATGAGTTCCTCGCCGCCGACGGCTCCGTCGAATCCCTGCAGCGTCGCCCCGGCGGGTGGGTTCCGGTCGCTGTCGGGCTCCTCGGCATCGTCACCGGCACGATCGGCGTCCTCGGCGCGGTCGCCGGTTTGGTCATGCTCATCACCCTCACCGCTCGACGCAGCTGGTCACTCGACTTCGTCTGCCTGGCGGCAGCCATCATCGCCCAGGGCCTGACATACACGCTTACGCCCACCGCGGTCGGAGCATTCGAGCTGCCGCTGTTCCTCGTCAACGGCACCCTCTACGCGATGATCGTCGTCATCGGCGTCATCCGCGGAGCCCGCGAACAGGGCCTCATCGACACTGCAGCCCAGACGCTGCTGCGCGAACGATCCCGTCAGGACCGTGCCGTCGCCGAGGTGCGCCGCGGCATCGCTCGCGACATGCACGATTCGCTCTCGCACCACCTCAGCGTCATCGCCATGTACTCCGGTGCACTCTCGGTGCGCCGAGATCTCGACCCCGAGGCGGTCCACGAAAGCGCCCGTCTCATCGCCAGCAGCGCCCGCCGATCCGGCATCGAGCTGCGGGAAGTGCTGACGATGCTGCGCGGTGACGACCAGGGCACCGTCATCGACCCCGATCTCGACCGACTCGTCGCCGACCGACCGGAGTCGGTGACCCTGGTCTATGAGGAGCCGCTGACGTCCGAATCGCTGCACGTCTTGGGCAGCCTCGAGCGGATGACGATCTATCGCTTCGTGCAGGAGACGATGACGAACGCCTTCAAACACGCTCCCGGTGAGATGCTGAGCATCACCATCGGCGGCGACATCAGCAGCGAAGACGGAGACAAACCCCATCGGTACCTCACGATGACCGCGCGCAACCCCTATCCGGACAGCCTCCTCGGCGACACCGTGGCCGCAGGGACCAATCGCAAGCAGTACATCGCCGGCTCCGGCCTGGGAATTCTGGGCCTCAAGGAGAGGGTGGAGGCGATGGGCGGTGACCTCGTCGTCAGCCATTATCCCGATTTCGAGCTGCGAGCTCGCATCCCCGTCCAAGACACGGAGGAGATCAGCGCATGAGCATCAGGACCATCATCGCCGACGACGAGTCACTCATGCGTTCGGGCCTGCGCCTCCTCCTCGGCGCGGCCGATGACATCGAGATCATCGCCGAGGCGGCTCACGGTGCCGAGGCCATCGACCTGGCCCGGAAGCTGAGCCCCGATCTCATCCTCATGGACATCCGCATGCCCGTCATGGACGGGCTGGAGGCGACCCGGGCCCTCATGGCCCAGGCCTCTCACCCGGAGGTTCTCATCCTCACCGCCTTCGGCACCGATGAGTTCGTCCTCCAAGCGCTGCGGGCCGGTGCTGCCGGCTACATCCTCAAAGACACCCCACCCGATGAGCTCATCCACGCGGTCAGGGCCGCCGCGAACGGCACTCGTGCCGTGTCACCGGGGGTCATGGAGTCCCTGCTGGGACGAAGCACCACCTCGGCGGCGGGCACAGGCACCTCCGATGCCGGGCCACCGAGTGGGCCCGACCCTTTGGAACCCCTGACCTCGCGAGAGCGGGAGATCGCCGAGGCGGTCGCTCAGGGGATGACGAATGCGCAGGTGGCGCGGGCGCTGTTTGTCTCCACGGCCACGGTCAAGACGCACCTGGCGCGCATCTTCTTCAAGCTCGGCGTCAGCACCCGCGTGCAATTGGCGCTGCTGGTCAACGAACGGCGCTGAACGGCGAGGGTTGAGCGTCGAGGGCTGACTCAGATCACTTCGGAGCCATGCGGATGGCACCGTCGAGGCGGATGGTCTCACCGTTGAGCATCGGGTTGGCCACGATCGATTCGACGAGCTGAGCGTACTCGGCGGGCTTGCCCAGTCGCGAAGGATGAGGAATCGACTTCGCCAGCGATTCCTGAGCATCCTCGGGCAGACCGGCCATCATCGGGGTCTCGAAGATACCCGGTGCGATCGTGACGACACGGATCTGCGAGGAGGCGAGCTCACGGGCCATCGGCAGAGTCACCGAGGCGATGGCGCCCTTGGACGCGGAGTAGGCGATCTGGCCGATCTGACCGTCGAAGGCAGCCACCGAGGCGGTGTTGACGATGACGCCGCGTTCCTCGCCGACACTCTCCTGCGCCTGCATCGCAGCGGCGGCGAGGCGGCACACGTTGACGGTGCCCACGACGTTGATGCTCAGCACCTTTGAAAACGCGTCGAGGGGCAGTGGGCCCTTGCGCGAGACGAGTTTGCCGGGAGTCGCGACTCCGGCACAGTTGACGACGACCCTCAGCAGTCCGAGACCGGTCGCGGTGTCCACGGCCGCCTGGACCTGCTCTTCGTTCGTGACATCGGCTGAGACGAAATGGGCACTGGAGCCCAGTTCCGCTGCCACCTGCTGACCCACCTCGGCGTTGAGGTCGACCATGACGACCTGGGCACCGGCAGCCAGGAGCCGTTCCGTGGTGGCACGGCCGAGCCCGGAGGCTCCGCCGGTGACGAGTGCGACTGTGTTGTTGAGATCCATGAGTGTCCTTCGCAGCGTTGAGTGAACGGTTGAGTTGGTTCGACTTTAACGCAGGCCAGTCTGGTCCGGGCACGACGAAGCCCGCCGACCTTTCGGTGCGACGGGCTTCGAACGTGTCAGCTGTTGGTCAGGCTGCCTGCTCCTCGGAGGCGGCATCCTCACGCACGGACTTCAGGGCCTCGCCCCAGGACACGAGGTCATCGGTCATCGACGCGAACGGAGTCGCGGAGACCTCGGTCGGGGTGAAGACGCCGTCGGCGAAGTCGGTGAAGAGGCTGAAGGAGGCCTGGTCACGGACGACGGCCAGCTTGTAGTTGGCGAGGATGTGGCGCAGGTGCTCAGCGGCACGCACACCCTTGTCGGCGCCGTAGTTCACGATGCCGGCGACCTTGTGGTTGAACTCGGCGGCCACGAAGTCCAGGGCGTTCTTCAGGGAACCGGAGATCGAGTGGTTGTACTCGGGGGTGACGAAGATGAAGGCGTCGAACTCGTTGAGCTTGGCGCCCCAGGCCTTGGTGTGATCGTTCTGGTACATGTTCGCGCCAGCCGGAATGACCTCGTCGAGCAGCGGCAGGTTGAACTCACCGAAGTCGACAACCTCGGCGCGCACGTCCTCGCGGCCGGCCAGCTGGTCCTTGGCCCAGGCGACGACCTGTGGGTTGAGTGCCTGTGGGCGTGAAGTTCCGGGAATGATGGCGATGTTGAGCATGTCCGTCCTCAGTTCGATGGCAAGATGCAATGTCAGATAATTCTGTTCTTGGGCGTTCGGCACACAGCAGTCCACTGCGGTGCGCCCACGTTCGAACAACATGGTTGAAAACTTGATAATTCCAGATTCTGGAGTGATCGCTGTCACGTTGATCGTGGCGTCGTTGTCACGTTCAACTGCGATTCGGACTCCTGGGGCACCTCTCTACCATCGGAAGAGCCGGGTTCGGATCACCATTCCGCAGGGCGCAGATCCCCGAATTCTGGCCGGAAACGGCCAGTCTCAGCCCAACGTCATGTATCCTCGGTTGGCAAGTGAAAGATTGTTCGATATCCGACCGTCAAGGAGCATAAGCACCGTGAGATCAACCAACGGCCGCAACAACATCCTCCGCTCGGCTCGGGACACCTTCGCCGCAAAGGGATTCGACGGTGCCTCCATCCGCGATATCGCACAGGCCGCAGGACTGAGCCTGTCCGCACTCTACTATTACTTCCCATCCAAGCAGGAAGCTCTCTATGAGCTCGTGCACACGGCGTACACCTGGTACAGCGAGCACAGCCGAGCCGCCATCGCCGAGGTTGGCGATGATCCGACCGAGCAGCTGACCGTGGCCGTGCGCTACCTCGCCCGGTACCGGATGGAGAATGTCTCGGTGTCCACCGTGCTGCTGCGCGACACCGAACGGCTGACCGGTGACAATGCCGCTCGCGTGAAAGAACTCCAGCGTGAGGCACGAGTCATCATGGGCGACATCGTCCAAGCCGGCATCGACGCCGGGACGTTCCAGGTCGACAGTGCGCAGCTTGTCACGCGTGCGATCCACTCGATCTGCAATTCGCTCTCACTCTGGTACCAACCCACCGGCGACCTGACTCCCGATGTCATCGAGCGCGATTTCACTCAGTATTCCCTGCGCATCCTCGGCATCGACCCCAGCGCAGTAGAGCTTGACCGGCTCATGGCGCTGCCGATCAGCCAGGCAGGCATGCTCGACTTCATCTCCGACGACAAGGCCTGAGTCCGGCCGGTCGGCAGACACCCGGGCCGCAGACACCAGCGGCGCTGCCCAGGTCACTATTTTCGCCCGAAGGTACTAATCACGCGCGGCGCCGTGCGTGATTAGTCCCTTCGGGTATCTTTTGTCTCCAGAGCCGACCGCGGCCCCGCTCGACCAGCGGCCTGCTCAGCCGACGGTGGTGCGCAGGCTGCGGGCCAGTTCGCGGCGCTTTGCCTGCTCATCCGGGTCAGGCACGGGCAGCGATGCGATAAGCCGCTTGGTGTAGTCGTTGCTCGGCGACCCCAGCACCTTCTCGCCCGTGCCCTCTTCCAACAGTTCACCGTGGAAGAGCACGCCGATGCGGTCGGAGAGCATATCGACGACGGCCAGGTCGTGGCTGATGAACAGGGCCGCGAAGTCGAACCTGTTCTGCAGTTCGACGAACAGCTCGAGCACCTTGGCCTGCACCGACACGTCCAGCGCCGAGGTCGGTTCATCAGCGATGAGCAGTTCCGGGTCGAGGGCCAGTCCGCGTGCCAGGGAGGCTCTCTGACGCTGGCCGCCTGAGAGCTCGTGCGGGTACCTGGCAGCGTAGGCGCTGGGCAGCTGCACCGAGTCGAGGAGTTCGAGGACTCTCTTCTCACGGTCCTTAGCCGTCATGTCTCGCTTGTGGATGGCGAACGGCTCCGCCACACACTCACCGATCGTCAGGTGCGGGTTGAAGGAGGCCGCCGGGTCTTGGAAGACGAACCCGATCCGGCGCCTGATAGGGGAGAACGCCTTCTCCTTGAACCCGACCATCTCGTGGTCGAGCACCTTGAGGCTGCCTCCGCTGGCCCTGGTCAGGCCGGCGATGGCACGCCCGATTGTGGTCTTGCCCGAGCCGGATTCGCCGACCAGTCCGTAGACCTCGCCGGCCTTGATGTCGAAGCTGACCGAGGACACCGCCTGGAAGTCCGATCGCCCGAACCCTCCCGGGTAGACGATGTCGAGGTTTCGCGCCACGACGATGGATTCTCGTTCGTCTCGTGGCGTGCCGGAGTCAGGCCCCTCCCCCGCCGAGGTGGCTGTGGCCTTCCCGTCGCCACCTGCCGTCGCGCTCGAGCCACCGGCCCGCTCTTCGGCGGCAGCGGCCTTGCGGCTGCCGGCAACCGTCGATCCCAGGCGAGGAACAGCGCCGAGGAGGTCACGCGTGTACTGCTCCTTCGGGTCACTGAAGAGCTGCTTGACCGAGGAGACCTCGACGAGGTCACCGCGATACATCACGGCCACCCGATCGGCGAGGTCGGCGACGACACCCATGTTGTGGGTGATGAGCACGATCGCGGTCCCTGTCTCATCGCGCAGGTCCCGCAGCAGGTCGAGGATCTCGGCCTGGACGGTGACGTCGAGAGCCGTCGTCGGCTCGTCGGCGACGATGAGTTCGGCGCCCAGCGCCAGCGCCATGGCGATGACGATGCGCTGCTTCTGCCCACCGGAGAACTGATGCGGATAGTAGTCGAAGCGGTTCTGCGCATCGGGAATCCCGACCTGCTCCATCGCGGCGATGACCTTGGCCTTGAGCTCGGCCTTGCTCGCACGTTTGTGGTGGGCCCGCAGGCCCTCGGCGATCTGCCACCCCACGGTGTAGACGGGGTTGAGCGCCGTCGAGGGTTCCTGGAAGACCATCGACACATCGGTTCCGCGCAGCTTGCGCAGCTGCTCCCCGGAGACGCTGAGCACGTCCTTGCCGGAGACGATGACGGCGCCCGACCGCTGTGCGGTTTCGGGCAGGAGTCCGAGGATGCTGCGTGCCGTCACGGTCTTGCCGGAGCCGGATTCGCCCACGATGGCCAGCACCTCCCCTGGGGTGACCGACAGGGTCACGTTCTTCACCGCGTGGACGTCGCCGCCGTCGGTGGAGAAGGTGACGTCGAGCCCGTCGATGTCGAGGATGCTCTTCGCCCGACTGGCTGTGCTGTCCGAGCCGGCCGCGCTGTCCGAGCCGTCGGTGCTGTTGTCTTTCACGTTCTCATTCATCACTTGGCCTCCGCGGTCTCATTGATGCTCGACGATGAGCCGGCCTTCGCGGCCTTCGCTGTCTTGGCGCCCTTGGCTTTGCGACGCACCCGCAGACGCGGGTCGTTGAGGTCGTTCATCGACTCGCCGACGAGGGTGATGCCCAAAACGGTCAGCACGATCGCCAAGCCTGGGAAGACCGAGGTCCACCACACGCCGCTGGTCACGTCGGGCAGTGCCTTGTTGAGGTCATAGCCCCATTCCGACGCCGAGGTGGGTTCGATTCCGAAGCCCAGGAACCCGAGTCCGGCCAGAGTCAGAATCGCCTCGGAGGAGTTGAGGGTGAAGATCAGCGGCAGAGTACGGGTGGCATTCCGGAAGATGTGCTTTGAGATGATCCGGGTCTTCGAAGCACCGAGCACGATCGCCGATTCGACGAAGGGCTCTGCCTTCAGGCGCAGGGTCTCTGCGCGGACGACGCGGAAGTACTGCGGAATGAAGACCACGGTGATCGAGAACGCGGCCGCGGCGATGCCGCCCCAGGCACTCGACTGACCGCCGGAGATCGCAATCGACATGACCAGCGCCAGCAGCAGGGTCGGGAAGGCATAGACCGCGTCGGCGATGACAACGAGGATGCGGTCGAGCCAACCGCCGAGGTAGCCCGAGACGAGTCCCAGGATCACGCCGGCGAAGAGTGACATGATCACGGCCACGATGATGACGGCCACCGCGGTCTGGGCTCCCCAGACCACACGGGAGAAGACGTCGTAGCCGCCGACGGTCGTTCCCCAGATGTGGGTCCCGCCAGGTGGCAGCTTCGATCCGAAGTTGCCCTCGGAGGTGCCCAGCTGGTTGAACCCGTAGGGGGCGATCAGCGGTGCGAAGATCGCGCAGATGAGGACGATGCCGCACAGGATGAGACCCGTGATGAGCATCCCTCGCTGCAGACCCACTGACTGACGAAGATGGGAGACGATCGGGAGGCGGGAGAACCAGGACTTCTTGGCTGTGTTGTCTGGAGTGGACATCAGTACCTCACTCGGGGGTCAATGAAGGCGGCGATGACGTCGACGAGGAAGTTGGTCAGCGCCACGATGATGGCGAGGAAGACCACGATTCCCTGGACGGCCACGAAGTCACGGGCGGTGAGATATTCGGCGAGTTTGAAGCCGAGCCCCTTCCATTCGAATGTCGTCTCCGTGAGCACGGCGCCGGCGAGCATGAGCGCGATCTGCATGCCCATGACCGTGATGATCGGGATCAGCGCGGGACGGTAGGCGTGTTTGGTGACCAGGCGGTATTCGGAGATGCCGCGGGACCGGCCGGAGTCGATGTACTGCTGGCCCAGGGTGCCGATGAGGTTCGTGCGCACGAGGCGGAGGAAGACTCCCGCCGTGAGCACGCCGAGGGCGATCGCGGGCAGGACCGCGTGGGCGAGCACATCGCCGAGAACCTCGAAGTTGCCGATGCGGATCGCATCGATGATGTAGAACCGGGTGGGCCCAACCACGCCCGACATGATGTATTCGGTCTCGGTGGTGCCGCGACCCGCCACGGGCAGGATGGGCAGGAAGACGCCGAAGACCAGCTTGAGGATCATGCCCGCGAAGAACACGGGAGTCGCGTAGCCGAGGATCGCGAGGATGCGCAGCGCGGCGTCGGGGGCCTTGTCCCTGTGGTAGGCAGCGAGCATGCCCAGCGGGATGCCGAGGATGAACGCGACGATGAGGGCGTAGAAGACGAGCTCGATGGTCGCGGTGCCGTAGTTGAGCAGAATGCTCGACACGGGTTGGCCGTCTGAGACCGTGGTGCCGAAGTCGCCCTTGAGCAGATTGCCCATGTATTCGAAGTACTGGACGAGGAGCGGCCGGTCGTAGCCGGCGGCATGGATGCGTTCGGCCAACTGGCTCTTGGTCAGGCGTCCACCCAGAGATGCGGTGATCGGATCACCGGTGATGCGCATGAGGAAGAAGACCAGAGTGGTGAGGATGAAGATGGTGGGAATGATGAGGAGGAATCGGATGACGACGTAGCGTCCCAATCCGCCCCCCGAGGGCTTCTTCACCGCGACCGAGGTCTCGGCGGTTTCTGCCCCTGGTTCGCTGATGGCTGCAGACATGTGTTCCTTCATTGCTGGCGTCGACGCTCAGAAAGCTCGAGTGCCGACGTGGTTCTTGTTCGGTGCCACAGAGTGCGGGCACGCTGGATGCGGTTGCAGACACGCTGGATGCGGTTGCAGACACGCTGAATGCGTTCGCGGGCACGCTGGGTTGCGGTCGCAGGCATGCTGGGATGCCATGCGAACGCACCACGAGGTGCAGGCGGGCCGGGCGGCTCACCTGCACCTCGAATGACGATCAGGTCATGGATCGTCGCGGCGTAGCCATGCGCACTCTCACGTCGTTGGCGACGTGTGTGGTTCGCGCTCTCACTTGCTCAGCAGCGCCAACCGGAACTGGAACGCGGGGTCAAGGGTGTCATCGACGCCCTTGACGTCCTTGCCCGAGACCGCGATCTGGTTGCCCTGAAGCAGCGGCAGGGTCGGCAGCTCTTCGGCCAACTGACCCTGAATCTTCTTCAGCGCGTCTGCGCGCTTGCCCTTGTCGTCGATGGAGGACTGAGCGTTCAGTTCCTTGTTCATCGTCTTATCCCGGTAGTGATTGGCCAGGAAGCTCGGTGTCTCGTCGGTGTCATAGAAGAACGGCACCAGGTAGTTGTCGGCATCCGAGTAGTCCGGGAACCAGCCGAGCTGGTACATGGGGTAGGCGTCGTCGGTGCGGTCCTTGCTGTACTGCACCCATTCGGTCGACTGCAGGTTGACCTTGAACAGCCCGGTCTTGTC
Source organism: Brevibacterium sp. BDJS002 (assembly GCF_028201555.1). Classification (NCBI taxonomy): domain Bacteria; kingdom Bacillati; phylum Actinomycetota; class Actinomycetes; order Micrococcales; family Brevibacteriaceae; genus Brevibacterium; species Brevibacterium sp. BDJS002. Next base: position 3,815,638 of record NZ_CP116392.1, read on the forward strand.
CAGCTGATCCTTGACCAGAGCGTATTCGTCGCCCGAGGAGGGACCGTAGTGGTCGGGGTTGTACTGCAGGTTGAGCGTGACCGGTGTCTTGACGCCGGCATCCTTGAGGGCTTTCTTGGCCTTGTCGACATCGGCTCCGCCCTGACCGTCACCGTACTCCGACTTCAACGGCTCGTCGGCGCCCGGCAGTCCATCGGGAACATGCGAGTACAGAGGAGTGAAGGTGTCTTTGTAGACCTGGGAGGCGATTGCCTGACGATCCACCGAGTCGGCCATGGCCTGACGCACGGCCAGGGACTTCTTCTCATCCGCATTGTCGGTCTTGGCACCGAAGGGCATCGTGTCCATGTTGAAGACGATGTAGCGGATCTCGCCGCCGGGGCCCTTGTGCACCTTGAGGTCCTCGTTCTTGCCGAGGTCTTCGACGTCGGTGGCCGAGAGCGAACGCCAGGCCACGTCGATCGTGTTCTCCTGGACGTCGAGCTTCATGTTGTTGGCGTCCGAGTAGTACTTCATCTGCACGGTCTCGGTCTTCGCCGGCTCGATGAAGCCCTTGTAGTCGGGGTTGGCTTTGTAGGTGATGAGTTCGTTGAACTTGAATCCGTCGATCGTGTAGGGACCGGCAAAGGCCTTGCCGTCGACGATGTCCTGGTTCTCAGTGATCTTGTCCGCCTCGAAGACGTCCTCGTCGACGATCGGTCCTGCGGCACTGGCCAGCACACCTGGGAAGGTCTGGTCGTTCTTGCGCTTGAGGTTGAAGATGACCGTGGAGTCATCCGGAGTCTCAACTGATTCCAGGCCGCCGAGGAGGGACGACGGTCCGTTCGGATCCTGAATCTTCAGCTGTCGATCGAAGGAGAACTTCACGTCCGAGGAGGTGAGTTCGTTTCCGTTCGCATACTTCAGCCCGTCCTTGAGCTTGACCTCGTACTTCGTCGGCTCACTGAAGTCCGCCGATTCTGCGATGGAGGGATTGAGGTCCGCGGTTCCCGGCTTGTAGGCCAGGATGAACGGATAGACCTGCTGCTCGACGAGCGAGCTTCCGTTGTCATAGGCACCGGCCGGGTCGAGAGCGACAACCTTGTCTGTGGTTCCCACTGTGAGGGAGCCACCGCCCTCTTCACCGTCGTTGCCGGTGGTCGAGGTCGAGCATGCCGAGAGTAGCAAAGCGCCGGCAGCGGCGATGGCCACTGCCTTTGCACCAGTTCGACGTTTCATTGTGTTCCTTGTCATCCAAAGTGCTCTCCGTGTCGTCTTTGCTCGGAGAGATCCGCACCACATCTTACGGCCGCCGTCCCAAATAGTGAACTGAATAGTATGACTCCGCCCACTCTGTCATCACTTTGAAACCTCGCGGTGACCGCTCAGAAGACCGCGCCCGAGCTGATTTTCCGGGCCGACACCACTGGATTTGCGTCGCGGGTCACAATCCGTTTGACTTATGAGGTCAATCACAGAGAAAACTCACGTTTTCGTCGCTGATTGCCCATGAAAATGCTCGATCGGGCTCACTGCCGGGTCCCGCCGAATGTTCGTTTCCACTTTTTGCCTCCCTGATAGGAGAAGCATGTCCGCAGTCCTCGAATGGCTCAACGGCATCATCTGGTCCTCTGCCCTCGTCTACCTGTGCCTCGGTGCCGGTGTCTACTTCACCATCCGCTCTCGCGCAGTCCAGATCCGACAGATCAAAGCGATCTTCACCCAGATGTTCCGCGGCAAGAGCTCCGATGAAGGAGTCTCCTCGTTCCAGGCCCTATCGATATCGCTGGCCGGTCGAGTCGGAGTCGGCAACATCGCCGGCGTTGCCACCGCCATCGGCTTCGGCGGACCAGGTGCCATCGTGTGGATGTGGATCTCTGCGCTCCTCGGCGCCTCGACCTCCTACGTCGAATCAACTCTTGGCCAGGTGTTCAAGGAGCAGGACCCCAAGACCGGTGAATACCGCGGTGGACCGGCCTACTACATTGAGAAGGCCTACCGCCACACCAAGGCCAAGGGCCTGTTCAAGGTCTACGGCATGGTCTTCGCAGCAGTCACCGTCATGGCGATGAGCTTCATGCTCCCGGGCATCCAGTCCAACGCCATCTCCGGCGCCGTTGAGAACGCCTGGGGAACTCCGACCTGGATCACTGCGCTCATCCTCGCCATCATCATGGGCTTTATCGTCATCGGCGGCGTCAAGCGCATCGCGCACTTCGCTTCGCTGGCAGTGCCCTTCATGGCCGTCATCTATATCATTGCCGCGATCGCCGTGACCCTGATCAACGCCGACCAGATCATCCCGGTCTTCCAGCTCGTCTTCACCTCAGCCTTCGGCATCGACGCAGGACCAGAGGCTGCCTTCGGCGGAATCATCGGCATGGCCGTCCAGTGGGGTGTCCAGCGCGGTATCTACTCAAACGAAGCCGGTCAGGGCACCGGACCTCACGCGGCCGCCGCCGCCGAGGTCTCGCACCCGTCGAAGCAGGGTCTCGTCCAGGCCGGGTCGGTCTACATCGACACCCTATTCGTGTGCTCGGCAACTGCGTTCATGATCCTCTCCACCGGCATGTACAAGGTGTTCGGCGAAGACGGCACCACCATCATCGGCACGGGGCGCGGTCAGATGGTCGAAGAGATCGCCGCGACTCCGGGCGAGAAGTGGCCGCAGGCCGGTCTCGACACGATGATCTCCGGTTTCGGCGCCAGCTTCATCGCGATCTCGATCTTCCTCTTCGCCCTGACGACCATCGTCGCCTACTACTACATGGCCGAGACCAACTTGGTCTACCTGCTGGGTCGGATCAAGAACCCCCTGGCGCTGACCATCGGCAAGCGCGTTCTGCAGGTACTCATCCTCGTCGCAGTCGCCGTCGGTGCGATGTCGGCCTCCGGCAGTGCCTGGGCACTCGGCGACATCGGTGTGGGTCTCATGGCATGGCTCAACATCATCGCGATCCTCATCCTGCAGGGTCCTGCGTTCAAGCTCCTTCGGGACTTCGAACGTCAGAGGAAACAGGGGCTGGATCCGGTGTTCGATCCCAAGGCGCTCAACATCAGGAACGCTGACTTCTGGGATACGCGCATCGCCAAGGTGGCGGCGGGAGAGAAAGTCTCGGAAGGCTGATCACCGCTGCCAGGCACAACTGAGTAGACACAATTGAATAGACGAGAGGTCCGGGACAATGGCGTCCCGGACCTCTCGTCGTACCGCGCGGTTGTTGCGCCGCACCGCCGCAGCTACTCCAAAGTTGCGACAGGGCTGCGGCGCGTGCTGCCTATTTCAGGCTGGTTCCTGCGGAGCCGAGGTTCTGGCATGCCTCGACGATGCGATCGGCCATGCCGGCTTCGGCTGCCTTGCCGTAGGCACGCGGGTCGTAGATCTTCTTGTTCCCGACTTCGCCGTCGATCTTGAGTACGCCGTCGTAGTTGCGGAACATGTGCTCGACGACGGGACGGGTGAAGGCGTACTGGGTGTCCGTGTCGATGTTCATCTTCACGACTCCATGACGAACCGCCTCGGCGATCTCTTCTGCGCTCGAACCCGAGCCGCCGTGGAAGACGAGGTCGAAGGGCTTGTCCTTGCCCACCTGCGCGCCGACATCGGTCTGGATCTCACCGAGCAGCTCGGGACGCAGCTTCACATTGCCCGGCTTGTAGACGCCGTGGACGTTTCCGAAGGTCAGAGCCGTGAGGTAGCGGCCCTTCTCGCCGGAGCCCAGAGCCTTGACGGTGGCCAGGCCGTCGGCAACCGTGGTGTAGAGCTTGTCGTTGATCTCGTTCTCAACGCCATCCTCTTCGCCGCCGACGACGCCGACCTCGATCTCGAGGATCGAGTGGGCGGCCGCCGAGAGCTCGAGCAGCTCCTCGGCGAGGACGAGGTTCTCAGCGAGGGGAACAGCCGAACCGTCCCACATGTGCGACTGGAAGTAGGGTTCGCCGCCGTTCTTCACACGTTCGGTCGACAGAGCCAGCAGCGGCTTGACCCACTCTTCGACCTCCTTCTTCGGGGCATGGTCGGTGTGCAGGGCGATGTTGACGTCGTAGCTCTTGGCCACCTCGGCGGCGAAGACGGAGAACGCGATGGCTCCGCGCACTCGGTCCTTGATCGTCGGGCCGGAGATGTACTCGGCGCCACCGGTCGAGATCTGGACGATGCCGTCGGATCCGGCCTCTGCGAAGCCGCGGATGGCGGCGTTGATCGTCTGCGAAGAGGTGCAGTTGATCGCGGGGTAGGCGAAGCCCTCAGACTTCGCCCGGTTGATCATCTCGGAATACACTTCGGGGCTTGCAATGGGCATATGGGCTCCTTGGTCGGTGGATTCGGTGCGCTTTCGGTTGCTCCCAGACTACTCGGTCTCCGGCAGGCGACAGAAGCGGTCCCCGCCGTGTACAGGGAATTCTCGCTTCTCCGCGAACATGCGGCCTGCACGAGCACAGACAGCAGAGGCGACCAGGATCAATCACCTGGTCGCCTCTGCTGCTTCGTTGGATTCTGCCGCACGATCCCTATCGGGAGCCCTTGGGCTTCCTCTCCTCCTTGGGTGCCCTATTCAGCACACCCTTGGTCCGTGACAGCCGATAGTCGATGCGTGCATCGACCTTGTCGCCGAGGTATTCGTCGAAGTCATCGGCAATGTGTTCACCGACCTCGTGGAAACGCTGACCGGTCTCGATCTCCCGAGCCCTGGTTGCCTCGATCTGGAACGCTCGCACCATCGAGATCGCGATGAATATCAGGATGATGCTGAACGGCAGCGCCGTCGCCAGAGAGGCGGCCTGCAGAGCACCGAGACCGCCTGCCAGGAGCAGTCCGATCGCCAGAGCTCCCTCGAGCGCCGCCCACAGAACACGCGACCACACCGGAGGATTCGGATGTCCGCCCGACGCCAGCATGTCGACGACCAGCGAGCCGGAGTCCGAGGAGGTGATGAAGAAGATCGCCACGAGGATGATGGCAATCACAGAGAGGATGCTGCCCATCGGCAGGGAGCTGAGCACGTCGAAGAGCACCTTCTCTGCCACGACTCCGTCTTCGGGATCGACCAGTCCGCCGTCGCCGAAGAGCTGTTCGTGGATTCCCGTGCCGCCCAGTGCCGCGAACCAGATAAATCCGACCACTGTGGGCACGAGGAGGACGCCGGCGATGAACTCCCGGACGGTGCGCCCCCGTGAGATGCGGGCGATGAACACGCCGACGAAAGGAGCCCAGGAGATCCACCAGCCCCAGTAGAAGATCGTCCAGCTCGATGCCCACTCGGCGCCTTCCTCACCGGTGTAGGCACCGACGTCGAAGGTCATGTTGAAGAAGTTCGCCAGGTAGACACCGAGGGATTCGATGAGGTTCTGGAACAGGAACAGGGTGGGGCCGAGCAACAGCACGGCGATGAGCAGAAGGCCCGCCATCGACAGGTTGATGTTCGACAGCCACTTGATTCCCGCACCCACACCCGAGACTACGGACAGGGTGGCCAGGAAGGTGATGACGACGATGAGGATGACCAGGAACGTATTGTCGACCTCGCCGACGAGACCGATCGCCTGGAGGCCGGACGAGATCTGCTGAACGCCGAGCCCCAAGGAGGTCGCAATGCCGAAGACGGTGCCGAAGATCGCGAGGATGTCGATGACATCGCCCATCCACCCCTTGACGCGGTGCCCGAGCAGCGGCTCCAGCGCCCAGCGGATCGACACAGGACGTCCCCGGCGGTGGATCGCGTAGGCCAGTGCCAATCCGATCACGGCGTAGATCGCCCAGGGATGCAGTCCCCAGTGGATGAAAGTCTGGGCCATCGCCAATTTGGAGATATCCGCTTCGCTGCCGTCCCATCCCGGCTTGGGTCCGGATGTGGCATAGGTCAGCGGCTCGCCGACGCCGTAGAAGACCAGGCCGATGCCCATACCGGCGGCGAAGAGCATGGCGAACCAGGAGAAGACTCCGAACTCGGGTTTCTCCCCGTCACGCCCGAGCGTGATCTTGCCGAACTTCGAGAACCCGATCACGACGGAGAAGATGACGAATCCGCCGATGACGAGCATGTAGTACCACCCGAGGTCGGCGACGATCCAATCGTTGATGCTCGTCAGGACCTTGCTGGTGCCATCTGGCAGGAAGATCGCAAGCAGCGCAACGCCCAGAATGGCGATCAGGGCAGGCCAGAAGACGGCCGGAGCCACCATTCCCTTGCCCATGCGCACTCCCTGAGCACGCAGTTTCGCGGTGATCTGTTCGTCGCTGTCGTCATCGGCGATCGAGACTTCGCGCGGCAGATGCAACCTGATCGGTTCGGGGTCTTCGAATAGCAGATGTGGGCGATGGGCGTCATCTATCGGCGCCGAGGCGGATGTTCCCTTCGCCTCATCGCTCCCATTCTCGTCGGAGGCAGTCATAGGACCTTTCGGTTCGAGCGGACATAAGCGTCTACCCACTCTGCCGCACAGCACCGTCGCTATCAAGTAATTCTCCGCAAACTATCGGAGAAATCACTGCATTCACAATCCGTTGCTCTGCTCTGCCTTGCGCGACAGGCCCGGTCAGCCGCGGTTGCACCGGCGATGTTTCAGTACAGTGGCGCCATGGAGACAAATCCGAGGCCAGCCGCTGGGTCACGTTCGAAAATTCTCAGCTGGGCGCTGTGGGACTGGGGTTCGGCGTCCTTCAATGCCGTCATCATCACCTTCGTCTTCGCCCCCTATCTGACGAAGAGCGTGGCTGCGACCGAGGAGGCAGGCTCGTCGGCGCTCGGCTGGTCGACGGCCGCGGCCGGGCTGATCATCGCTCTCGTGGCACCGGCCGTGGGCACCAGGGCCGACGCCGGGGGACGGCACAAGCTATGGCTGGGCGTCCACACCGGGATCGTCATCCTCACGATGTTCGGCCTCTTCTTCGTCCGCGACTCCCCCGAGTATCTGTGGCTGGGTCTGCTCCTCATCGCCATGGGCAGTGTGTTCTTCGAGTTCGCCGAGGTGTCCTACAACGGCATCATGGTCCGCATCACCCAACCTGACAACGTCGGGAAGGTCTCCGGTTTCGGCTGGGGCATGGGCTACGCCGGCGGCCTCGTCCTCCTCGTCATCCTGCTTGTGCTCGTCATCCAGCCCGAGGTCGGACTCTTCGACGCCGGTGATGAGGGCGGAATGAGATTCCGCATCGTCGCCGCCCTCTCCGCGGTCTGGTTCGCGATCTTCGCTCTGCCGGTGCTGCTCACCGCGCCGAGTGCCAAGGCCTCCAGCCCCGCACAGGGGCATCCGGTCAAGGCGTTCATCGCCGACTATGCCGCGCTCGTCCGCCGCCTCGTGCGGATGTGGAAGGAGGAGCACCAGACGCTGCGCTTCTTCATCGCCTCGGCTGTCTTCCGTGACGGCCTGGCCGCGATCTTCGCCTTCGCCGGGGTTCTCGCGGCAGGCAGCTACGGCTTCTCCGCCTCGGAGATCATCATCTTGGGTGTAGCCGCCAATGTCGCCGCCGGCGCAGGAGCGATGATCGCCGGAGTCTTCGATGACAAGCTCGGACCCAAGCCCGTCATCATCGCCGGGCTCATCATCATCCTCATCGGCGGACTGCCGATCCTCTTCAGCGATACCGCAGCCGTGTTCTGGGTCTGTGCTCTCGTGCTCAGCTTCTGCGTCGGCCCGGTGCAAGCCTCGAGCCGATCATTCCTGGCCAGGATCACTCCGCCCGAACGAGCCGGAGAGAACTTCGGCCTCTACGCCACGACTGGTCGGGCCGTGAGCTTCCTGGGCCCGGCCATGTTCGCGGTCTCGATCTCGATCTTCGGCTTCCAGCGGGCCGGAACCCTGGGCATTCTCATCGTGCTGTTCATCGGCCTGCTCCTCATCATCCCAGTCAGGCCCGATGCCCCACGGAAGGCGATGCAAGCGCAGGCCGAGAGCTGAGGCGACGAGGAGCTGAGGTACGGGACTCCCCCTCCCAAAAGGGGCCAACGGTTGGTAAGTTCTCCTCGATCCAAGAACGAACTTCGATGAGAACTTACCAACCGTTGACGCATCGAGTGCGGTGCCAGCCGCGGCCAATGGGTTTGGCGTCAGTCGCGGGCCAGCAGCTCGTCGATCTGGTTGATCGCGCCGGTCGACCCTTCGACGACACCCATCTCGAGCACGGTCTTCAGCCCGTCAAGGGACTCGAAGGTCGATTCGTAGGTGACACGGGTGCCGGCGGCCACCTCGGCGAAAGTGTAGGTGTTCGTACTGCCCGGCATCGACTCGACTGCGTTGAAGTCCTCATCGGCGAAATAGTCGCGGAAGACGAGCCGTGAGGGCTCCTCGACCGAGGAGATCTCCCAGAGACCGCAGAACTTCTCGCCCTCTGGGCTGGTCATGAAGTACGTGACCCTGCCACCGGGCGTCAGGCTGTGATCGACGACCGTGGCCGGGTATGTGGGCGGACCCCAGATCTTCTCGAGCTGGCGCGGATCCGCGTAGATCTCCCAGACCCGTTGCGGCGATGCCGCGAATTCGGCGACCAGCGTCAGAGTCAGGTTCTCTTCGTCGTGGGTGGTGTCAATGACTGGCATGGCTGCTCCTCATTCGATTCTCTGCTTGTCTCATTGCCCCGTGGCCTCCTCATCGCTCCGCGGCCTCCTCATCGGCCAACAGATCATCGATGCGTGCGACCCGCGCACGCCATAGGTCCTCTAACTCGCCCAGCAGCGATCGCACAGTGCGGATCGCCGCCATCTCGACATGCGCGATCTGGGCTCTGCCGACCCGCTGCTTCGACACGATCCCCGCTCGTTCGAGAACAGCAACGTGCTTCTGCACTCCTGCGAAGCTCATCTCATAGGATGCGGCGAGCTCGGACACCGAAAGCTCTTCGACCATGACCCGCCGCACGATGTCGCGACGCGTCCGATCGGCCAACGCCTGAAACATCGCATCCACCTGATCGTCGAGAAGTGCTTCCATACCTCGAATCATACAACCATATAGTTGTACGTCAAGAGTTTTCATTGCATTCATTGACACCACGATTGAACACGCGTTTAATATTAAACATGCGTTCAACCCATGATGATTCGAACTCGAAGAAGCAGTCCGCTGCGCAAACTCAGGGAGCCGCGGAGGCACCAGGAGCCACGGAGGAGAAGCCCACCCGCTCCCCGAATGCATCTCCGGAGACTGCCGACCGGATCCGCACTGCAGCGATCCGGGAGTTCTCCACGCATGGGTTCACGAAGTCGACGATCCGCAGCATCGCCTCGGCGGCAGAAGTCTCTCCGGGACTCGTCATCCACCACTTCGGGTCGAAGGAGGGGCTGCGCACCGCCTGCGACAACTACGTCTTCGACGCCATCGCCGAGGCCAAAGCCGCAAACGCCGAGTACGCCACCCAAGCCATGCAGATGATCTTCGAAGACTCGAACATGGCCATGAACATCAACTACCTCACGAAGTCACTGCTCGATCCCAGCGAACACGGCCAACGCTATTTCGAGCACTACATCAGCCTCGTCGAGGACTACATCGCCCATGGCTTCGCCGGATACGTGTTCCGGCAGAGCGAGGATCCGCGGGGGCAGGCGGCGACTATTGCGACTCTGGCGCTGGCCCCGGCGATACTCGAGCACCGGTTGCAGGAATCGCTGGGCACGAACGACACCGCAGGGACGATGACTCGCCTCGCGCCCCACCTCCTTGACCTCTACCTCAACGGCGTCATCGAAGCCATCCCCGAGGGCGCAGACACCAACACAGATTCAGACGGTACAGCCCAAGACCCCACCGATCCCTCTGGAGGCGATCAACCATGACCACGATGACGAACACCCCACCGTCCACCTCGGCGATTTCCGGCGCCGGCTCCATCGCGATCTCGATGCAGAATGTGGTCAAGAGCTATGGCCGGGTCCGTGCACTCGACGGGCTGTCTCTCGACGTTGCCCGCGGCGAGGTCCACGGCTTCCTCGGTCCCAACGGTGCGGGGAAGTCCACGACGATTCGGATCCTGCTCGGAATCCTCAAACACGATGCGGGACACATCAGACTCCTCGGGGAGGACCCCTGGGCGAAGGCGGTGTCGCTGCACCGCAGACTCGCCTACGTGCCCGGCGACGTCGAACTGTGGCCCAGCCTGACCGGCGGGGAGGCCATCGACCTGTTCGCGCGGCTGCGAGGCGGGGTCGATACTCGAAAACGCGATGATCTCATCGAGCGCTTCGATCTCGACCCGCGCAAAAAGGGGCGCACCTACTCCAAGGGCAACCGGCAGAAGGTCGCCCTGATCTCCGCGCTGGCCTCCCATGTCGACCTTCTGCTGCTCGATGAGCCGACAGCCGGTCTCGACCCGCTCATGGAGGCCGTCTTCCAACAGTGCGTCAGGGAAGCGAAGGAGGAGGGACGCACGGTTCTCCTCTCGAGCCACATCCTCGCGCAGGTGGAAGCGCTGGCCGATCGTGTGTCGATCATCAGGTCCGGGACGATCGTCGAATCGGGCGCCCTTGCGGAACTGCGCCACCTCTCCCGCACGACGATCACCGCCGGGCTCGAACACGATGTACCTGCCCTGTCCGAGGTGTCCGGCGTCCATGACCTGACCCGTGAGGGAACGCAGCTGCACTTCAGCGCCGATACCGCGCAGCTTCCCGCCATCATGCGCGCCCTCGGCGAACACGATATCCGGTCGCTGACAGCCACTCCCCCGACGCTCGAACAGCTGCTGCTGCGCCATTACAGTGACCCCGCCGGAAGCAGCTCGACCGACGGCAACCCCACCGATGACAGCTCGGCCGAGGGCGGCTCCGGTACGGGGATCCTCACGAGGGAGGAATCATGACTCTGCTGACTCGCGCCGAGAGCACCGCCGACCACAACGACGGAGAACTCAGCACCACCGGTCATGGGCGTCATGCCGAAGACCGCTCCGGATCTCAGGTGACAGGGCTGTGGACTCTCCTGCGGCTCATGGTCAGACGAGACAGGTGGCGAGCGCCCATCTGGATCCTCAGCCTCACCGCCCTCACCGCCTACTTCGTCAATGCGATCGCTGTAGTCATGGACGAGGACACCCTCGCCTCAATGGTGGTGTTCGTGAAGAACCCCGTGATGGGGCTGATCACCGGCCCAGGCTACGGATTGGACGAGATCACCATCGCCCGCTTCGTCGTGGGCATGTACGGGGTCTTCCTCATGATCGGCGCCGCCCTCATGTCGATCCAGACGATGACCAGGCACACCCGCGCCGAGGAGCAGAGCGGTCGGGCAGAACTCATCCGAGCGAATGTCACCGGTCGCCACACACAGCTTCTCGCCGCACTGATCCTCACCCTGGCGATGAACCTCGTGGCTGGATTCCTCATGTCACTGGCCTTTTACTTCTCCGAGGCGAAGCCGGAGCCCTTCTCCTCTGCGCTTCTCTTCGGCGCGAGCATCGCCGCAGCGGGATGCGTGTTCGCTGCGATCTCCGCGGTCACCGTGCAGCTGACGTCGTTCTCCCGCGCCGCCTCAGGCATCGCCGGTGCGGTGCTGGCCGCGTCGTTCGTCGTCCGCGGCCTCGGGGACATGTCTGCCGTGGCCGGCGGTGACCTGGACTGGCTGTCGTGGTTCTCTCCTCTGGGATGGTCACAGCAGACGGCTCCCTACACCCTCGACAGGTGGGCTCCGCTGCTGCTGTCAGCAGCGGCCGTCCTCGCCCTTATCGGGTTGAGTCTGTTCCTCCAATCCCGCCGCGACCTGTCGGCCGGAATCTTCGCCGACCGCCTCGGCCGGCCCACTGCTTCCCCGTTCCTCTCGACCAGCACCGGGCTCGCACTGCGCCTGCAACGGTCGAGTCTGACCTGGTGGTCGATCGGGATCTTCGCGATGGCGCTCATCTTCGGGTCCTTCACCGGAGCCATGGAAGACGGTGCCGCGGGGATGCCGAAGGAGATCCTCGATCTCATGGGCGGATCAGGCGGAATCGTTGACGGCTACATCGGCTACATGGCCCTCTACTTCGCCATGATCGTCTCCGCCTACGCGATCATCGCCGTCTCCGGTCTCCGGGCCGAAGAGACGAGCTTTCGCACGGAACCGGTACTCGCCGCCGCAGTGGGGCGTGGTCGCTGGGTGCTGTCGTGGACTCTCGTGACGCTCCTCGGCTCGCTCTGGCTCATGACCGTGGCTGGCGTGGGCGAAGGACTGGGCGCGGCCGCATCCACCGGCGACTGGTCACTGCTGGGTCCCGCGATCCTCGGTCACGTCGCGCAGACCGCCTCGGTGTGGGTCCTGCTCGGTCTGGCGCTGGCACTCTACGGACTCGCCCCGCGACTGCAGGGACTGGTCTGGATTCTCTTCGTCTACAGCGCCGGGATGGCCCTGTTCGGGCAGATGATGCGCCTCGACGAGGCAGTCCTCGACACCTCCGTGTTCGTCCACATCGGGCAGTACCCGGCCCAGGATCTGTCCGCCGAGGCGGTTCTGACCCTGACCGCGGCAACCGCGGTTCTCCTGGCGCTGGGTGTGATCGGGTTCCGGCGCCGCAACCTCATCACAGCGTGAAGGCTGGGCCTGTGGGCCCGGAGCGGGCCGAAACGAGATGAATTCGTCACCTCCGAATGACCTCCGTCGGAACTATCCTGGGAACACCGTGCGACGCTTCGACGAAAGCATTCCCAATGATGAGAAACCCTTCGACACATGACGTGGACATCGCTGTCCTCGGCTCCGGCGCCTCGGGAACACATGGGCTGCTGCGCACCATCTCTGAGCTGCGCGACCGGAGGACACCCTTCGATGACCCAATCCGCATCACCGTAATCGATCGCGATGAGCAGTTTCATTCCGGCATCCCCTATGGTCACCGATCCGGCCGCTCCTCGCTGCTGATCTCCGCGTTGGAGAGTTTCCTGCCTGATCGTGAGCGCAGCGATTTCATCAGTTGGTTGGAGGCCAGACGGCAGGAGATGCTCGACTGGGCGAGAGACGATCGCACCCCCGATTCGTCTCTAGCCACACTGATGGAACGGGACTGGATCCTCCGCCATGAAGATGCGGTGCGTGCCGGAGGGTGGGACGACCTCTATCTTCCGCGCAGGCTCTACGGCCAGTATCTGTCCGAACTCGTCGAACGCACTCTCGAGGACGCCCGTGGCCTTGTCGAGGTCGACTTCGTTCACGCCGATGTCAACGAAGTGACCAGTGACGGCAGCGGCGGAGTCCATCTGCGTGAACGCGATGGCGAGGGTGGGATTCCGTTCGAACTCCACGCACATTCCGTGCTGCTGGCCATCGGCTCACCCCCGGTGCGAACTCTCGATGTCTCCGCTGCCGAGCGTCCGAGCACCGACGATCTTCTCGATATGGGACTGGTCGCCGACATCCACACTCCAGACATCGAGCACGTGATCGAGCGGATCAGAGGTCGGCTTGAGAAACTGCCGGTGGAGAAGCGGAGAATTCTGCTCATCGGCGGCAACGCCGACGCCCTCGAATTCCTGCTCGCCTCGCACAGACTCAGGCAGGACACCGGCGCTCGACTCTTCATCCTCTCTTCCCGTGGTCGACCCCACTACTGGCACCACGACCGGCCGGGCGAACGGGCCTCGACCCCGATCCTCGACCGCCTGTTCGCGACAGCCGAGGCGGGAACCCTGTTGCGCGCCCGGGACCTGCATGAGGCCGTCCGTGCAGAACTCAGCGCCGCGATGACCCAGAGGAACGTCAACTCGACGATCGCTGCACTCATCACTGCGGTCGGCTCATCCCTGCGGTACATGGACGATTTCGAACTCTACTCCATGGCCACCGACCATGGAGTCGCCATCTCCGACCTGCTGCGCCGAGCTGGCGGCGATTCCCTCGACTTCCTCACCGACGGCATCAATGACGGATCCATCACCTGCATCCCCGGGCGCTTTCGCGAAGCGGAAGTTCGCGAGGACATGCTCTTCGCGAGTGTGGATCAGCTCCCAGGAGCAGCACCCGGCCCGAGCGACGAGACGAGTCCCACCAACGCCCAGGACAGCCAGGACCATGGCTACGCTGTGATCGTCAATGGGACCGGCTTCGAACGGGTGACGGACACCCGTTCCCCTCTCCTGCGGCAGATGCTCGGATCGGGAACCGTCCGCGCCTCAGCGTCGAGGACGGGGCTTTCCCTCGACGAGAAGTTCCAGGCCGCACCGGGCGTCTTCGTCCTCGGGCCGCTGATCGCCGGGCACCATCACGGGAAGTCGGCCTACTGGCATATCGAGAGCGTCGCCCGGATCATCCAGCTGGCGGGTGCGGTGGCCGACAGCCTCGTCACCGAGACCCTCGTCAAACGCTCGATGAGTGCATACCTGCCGGCCTCCTGAGTCTCGCGGCGAGGCCCGTCGTCGACCGCCCGCTGCCTAGGCTCCCACTGAACCGAGGTAGCCCAGCACCCGAGCGCGAGTCACTGCCGCTTCCCGTCCGCTGACTCCAAGCTTCCGGTAGAGGGAGGAGAGATTGTTCTTCACCGTCCCCTGAACCAACAGCAGATCGCGGGCGATCTCAGCGACGCTGGCCCCCTGATCGAGCTTTTCGAGCAGAGACATCTCGCGGCGTCCGAGCATCGGAAAGTCAACCAGCCCGACCACTGCCTCGCCGAGGCTGGCCAACTTGTCCATGCCCGCTGCGTGGGATTCGCTGCCGAGAGATCGGCGACTCGGTGAATGGGCCAAGGGGACGAGGAGCTCCGTGATCTTCTGCCAGATCGGCTCCTCGGCGCTCATCCGCATCAGCTCCTTCCGCTCCGCCATAGGCAGCCGCACGATCGGCAGCACGGTACCGACAAGCACGGAGAGTTCCAAGAGCTCCACAAACGCCAAGCGCGCGGCTTCCAGATCGCCGAGGCGCAGCAGCGCCGCGGCCTTGATTCCCGTGAGTTCGGCTCGGTCGCGGGTGTCAACGTGATTCTCGTAGTACTGTGCCTCGGCAATGCGAACCGAAGCTTCGTTGCGTCCGGCCACCAACTCGCTGCGCGCAAACAGCACCTGGCTGACTCCCGAGATTCCTGACAGCTTCTCCAACAGCACTTCGGCCCGATGCAGCTGTCCGAGACTGATGAGCATGCCGATGCGTGAGGCCATGAGCATCTCTGCCGTACCGCCCGTCGCACAGACGCCGGGCGCGTGCATATCGATTGATTCCTCCGACCGCAGAAGTGTCGAGCGTGAGCTCGCCACCAGCTGTGAGAGCGTCCTTTCGATGATCGGCACGTGAAACCACAGATCACCCATCTCTGAGTAGTCGCGCATGCGGCGCACGGTCTCCTCCGCTGCGCTCAGATCCAGCTTGTCGATGCTGCGATAGGCCTCGACGATGAGCGCGGCCGGTCGGAAGGTCTGCTCCTGCACGAACGGCGGAACGTCGAGACGTGCGAATTCAACGATCTCCGTGTCGGCACGTTCATGATCACCGGCAAGGTACGAGGCCAGAGCCGTCCAGGCTGTGACGGCAGGAGACAGGAAATCACCGACCACGCTGTCCTCCTTCACCTCGTCCTCGATCGATCTCAGCAGTGCCAGGGCACGCCCCGGCTCACAGGCGAGGACACTGTGGATCGCGGCATGCAGACGAACGATTCGGCTAGGACGGCGTGCCACTCCGCTGGCCACCCAGCCTGCACCTGACTCAGCCGCGGCATGATGTGTTCCTGCGGCACCGAGGCGAGCCATCTCACTCATCACTGCGTGGAACCGCGACGGCGCCCCTGCCTCTCCGAGCAGCACTCGCTCAGCGAGCTGCCCGACCGGATTGTCCTCCGCCCCGAGGTCACGGCGCAGCGCTCCCGGAGCGGTCAGGCGGGCGACCTGCTCGCGCACCACCAGGCTCAACGGCACCCCAGTGGGTGGGACGGCGTCGAGCAGTGCCTCCTGCACCATAGTGGCCACGGTGGTGACCTCTCTCAATTCCGGGACTGCACGCAGCGCGGGAGCTGGCAGCTGGGCGAACGCAGCCACGCTGGATCGGTGGTAACGGTAGAACAGAGAGTATCCGCAGGCGAGGAAGATGCGGTCGAGCAGCTCCCACGCACGCACTCGTCGCGCCAGCACGAGCGCGTTGTCCACCAGCAGCGAATCGGGAGAGCTGGCCAGTTCGAGCTGCGTGGTGAACGCTTCTGCCAGCGACATCTCGACTGCCGCAGTGACACCTTCCAGCCCCTCTTCAATCAGGCTCTTACGTGCCCAGGCTGCGATGAGCAGAGGCACATACCAGTGCGATTCCTCCGGTCCGGCGGTGACGGCACCCGACATCTGCAGACGCAGCAGAACGGTGGGAACATCGGCCCACGCAGGGTCAGTCCACCGCTCGGCCGAGACCTCGAACGCGATCCGGGCGACTCCTTCGTCGAATCCGTCGAGGAGCGACAGCACCTCGAGCGCATGCTGATCGGCGGTCGACAGCGGGAGCGAGAAATCGTCCGTCTGCGAGACGACGAAGTCCGCGAGCCCGGCCGAGCCCAGCAGCTCGTCCAGACTCCGTCCGGTGGTTTGGACTGCCGACACCGCAACACCGGCAAAGGACTCCCAGCCGCCGCTGGCGGCGTGGATGATCCGCGCCGCATCGTCATCGAGATTGAATTTTGTCTGCAGCTCCGCAGTAGTGAGCTTCTTCGCAGCCTGGTCGATCATCTGTGTCTGTCTTCCGCTTGGAAGCCGTTGTCGGAGTCGGTGTCATCAGGGACGACGGGAACCTCTGTCGGAGCGGTCACGAAGTCGAAATCGTCCGCGCTGATTCCCTTGAGCTCGGATCCCAGCTTGGCCAGCGTGCTGGCGTTGAGTCCGGAGTCCACGGTGAGGAAAGGACTGAGCACCCGTACCAGTTCAGACATCTTCAGCGGGTTGAGCTCATAGTCGGCAGACAGCACCTGCGTGCCGACTGCGCGAATGAACTCCTGCTGATTGCGGATGCGCTGCAGGTCACCGTTCGCGAACGCCGTGCGCTCGCAGACGAAGGCGAGCGCCGCCGCCCCATCAAGCGTGTTGGGCCCGATGCTGAAGTCATGACCTCCGGATTCGAAGGCCGCCGAGGACACGACGTCGACACCGCCGACGAGATCGGTCAGATCGCTGAGTCCGGCGAGATCGATGACAGCGACATGGTCGATGTCGATGGCGAGGAATTCGGAGACCGTCTGCACGGCCAACGGCAGTCCTCCGACTTCGGCGGAGGATTCGACAGTGCCCTGCCCATGGCCCGGCACACTTACCCAGGTGTCGTTCGGGATGGAGACGAGCTCGACCCCGCTGCGGTCAGCAGGAATGTGGACGACCATGATCATGTCCGTCGGGAATCCTGCGGAAGCCGTGGAGTCAGTGGCTGCGGTGGAGTCCGGAGCAGCTTCCGGAGAGTTGGTGCCGAGGAACAGAATGTCGACTGCCTCCGGCCCAGCACTCCTGTCCTCCTGCTTCGATGACGCCAGCTGTTTCGCCAGAGCAGGGTCGTCGGTCTTCGCGGTTCCCGAATCCCAGGACAGCCCCAGATACCCGGTGTATGCACCGACTCCGGCTCCGACGAAGAGGAGGGCGAGGACTGCGAGGCCCGCCCCGATGATGATCGTCTGCTTCTTCATACTCCTACCGCCTCATCGATGTAGGCTGCGATCTCCGCAACCACCTGGCTCCGGTCCTCCGGCGGCAGGTCCGTGCTCGACGGAAGCGCCAGCCCAGTCCGAAACAGTTCCTCCGCACGGCCGGTGATGTAACGCCGATCGCAGCCAGCGTGCACAGGCTGCAGGTGCATGGGTTTGAACACAGGGCGAGTTTCGACTCCGCGCAGCAGCAGCGATTCACTCAGCGACCAGGCATCGGTGCCTGATTCGGGTCCGACGATGAGCACGCTCATCCAGCAGTTGCCGTCGGCGGCGTCGAGGACTCGCATTCCGCTGACTGATCTCAGCGCCTCGTCGTAGGCCCGATTGTGGGCCCGTTTGATCGCCACGATCTCCTCAAGTCTGTCCAACTGAGCCAGACCGAGTGCCGCGAGAAGATTGGACAAGCGGTAGTTGTATCCCACCTCGGTGTGCTCATAGTGCACCACCGGCTGCCGCGCCTGGGTCGAGAGATAGCGAACCCGTGCGGCAGTCTCGGGGTCGGAGCAGAGGACCGCACCACCCGAGGAGGTGGTGATGATCTTATTGCCGTTGAAGGACAGTGCGGCAACCTCGCCGAACGATCCGGCCGGCTCCCCACTCAGACTGGCTCCCAATGATTCGGCGGCATCGGAGACGACGACGGCATCATAGGCCGCGGCGATCTGCCCGATGCGCAGGTAGTCAGCGGGTCGTCCGTAGAGGTCGACGGGCATCACCGCACGGATCGGACGTCGTGTGGCCAGGGAGTCCGCGCAGGCGGCCTCGAGCACCGCGACATCCATGAGACCTGAATCATCGCAGTCGATGAACACCGGTTCGGCGCCGAGGTAGTGGAGGGCATTGACCGTCGCGGCGAAGGTGAGCGTCGATACCGCAACACGGTCTCCGCGCCCGATCCCCTGTACCAGCAGGGCCAGATGCAGCGCAGCGGTTCCAGAACTCACCGCCACGGCATGAGACCGACCGGTGACAGCGGCCAACCGTGATTCGAACTCATCCAGCTGTGGGCCTGCCGGAGCCACCCACCCGGATCGCAGTGCCGCAACGACCGCGCTTTCTTCCTTCACCCCCACAGATGGGATGCACAGGGGAATACGCATCGTCGTCATGACCAGCTCGTCCCGGCCAGGTCGCGCCTGCCGGCAGTCTGGCCGACTCCGGCCACTTCGACAGCGGGCATCTCGGCAGGCATCTCAACGAAGTTCGAGATGGAGGGCGCCGAGGTGAGCGCACCAGCCGGTGCTGTCCCGTCCACTCCGTCCACGGTCTCCACATAGCAGTCGCGGATGTTCTCGAGGGTTGCGCCCGGGACGGGAACCGCCGTCGGGTCCAAGGGTGAGACCTCGACCGTCCATGACACCCCGTTGGCCGAGGTGCGATCGAGCTCATCGGGCGAGAACAGCTCCTCGTGCAGCTTCTCCCCCGCACGCAAGCCGGTGTAGACAATGGGACACGACCGCCCGGTCAGGGCCATCACCCGCTTCGCCAAGTCGACGATGCGGACGGGTTTGCCCATGTCGAGGACCTGCGTCTGGCCGCTGCCGCCCAGGGCCGCGGCTCGCAGCACCAGGAGGCAGGCTTCGGGAATGGTCATGAAGAACCGCGTGACATCAGGGTGTGTCACGGTCAGCGGACCACCCCGTCGGATCTGATCGGCGAAGGAGATGAGCACCGACCCACGTGAACCGAGGACGTTTCCGAAGCGCACCGACACATAGGGAAGGCCCGTTGCGGCCGCATAGTGGGCGGTGAAGCGTTCTGCGACGAACTTCGACCGCCCCAACTCGCTGCTGGGATTCGCCGCCTTGTCCGTGGAGATGTTGACGAATCTGCCGACACCGTGTTTCTGGGCCGCGCGCAGGACGTTCAACGAACCGTGCACATTGGTCTTCCACCCTTCAGCGGGATAGCTTTCGAGCATCGGCAGATGCTTGAGCGCGGCCGCATGGATGACGATGTCAGGCTTGTGCTTGGCGAACGCATGGTCCAGCGCCTGCGGGTCACGGATATCGGCGAGGACGAGGTCAGGAGAATCCATCAGGGCTCGCCCCTCGAGGCTCATGCACAATGCGTGCAGCTCAGACTCGTCACGGTCGAGCATGATCAGTCGTCTCGGATCGTGCCGCGAGATGATCCTGCACAGTTCGGATCCGATGGAGCCGCCGGCCCCGGTCACGAGCACGGTGCGACCTTCGACGAGATGGGAGATCTGATCGCTCTCGGGTTCGATGGCGGGCCTGCCGATGAGGTCGGTGACGTCGAGATCGCGGATGTCGGAGAGCCCGATGTCCGATGAGAGCATGTCCAGGGGCGAAGGCACTGCCCGCACCCAGGTCGTCTCGGGCTCCAGACGCTGAACAAGGGAGGCGAACACCTGCGCCGGTGCATCGGCGATGCCGACGATGACTCCGGCGGCATGCGAAGCGGCAACCACCTCGGCGACGGTAGAGGTGGTGCCACGGACGGGAACACCGTGGATGAGCTGCCGAGCCTTGGTCGGGTCATCGTCGATGATGGCCACGGGACGGTAGGGGCTGAGCGGATCCGCCATCATCTGGGAGACCAGGGAAGCCCCGAGGTCACCGGCGCCGACGATGATGACCGGCTCACCGGCCAACGGCACCAGCTTCAGCTCCTGGAGGACTCGGACAGCCTGCCTGACGAAGACCATGAGCGCTTGGGCGAAGAGCAGAGCCAGAAGCAGCCAGGGGATGTCCTCCCGATATTCCGGCACTGCGCCCATCACGGCGGTGCCGGTGAAGAGTATGGCCGCGACCACGCCCTGGTTGCGCAGTTCACGGTCGGAGCCGAGCTGATACCGGTTGCGATACAGCGAGAGCAGGTAGCCCAGGCCGAGCTGACCGATGACGAGTGTCGGCAGCAGGAGAAGAAACTCGCCGCCCCAGACTCGCCCGAACAGGGAGACGACGAGGAACCACGAGATGATGAGGGCCGACCCGTCGAGACAGGCCAGGCCGAGAGCACTGGAGTAGGGCCGACGACGAGGACTGTCAGCGGCGGACGGCAAAGGGGCTGGGAGTTCATTCATTGTTTTCACGAGGCCCAGGATTCCCCAGCCCTCTCACAGCCGATAGGGGGTTACCTCCGGACAGCGACGTGTCACTACTCTGTCATGATCAGGTCATCACTGGCTCCCGATACTCAGTCACCCGCAATGACCTGGAACTTGTGGATCAAACCCCCTCACACCGCCCCTCAGACACTCGGGTGCCCCGAGATTCCGCCCTCGACGGTTGACCGCACGGAGTCTGCGGGTGACCGTAGACCGCAGCGATTTCGACGATTTCACGTCCCGCGTGCTCCTAGTCTGAGAGCGTCAGCGACAGCAGGGAACAGGGACGGTGAAGCAACGTGAGAATCGGCTTATTGGCCAGCACCGGTGGGATGTTGGACTCCTTCTTCATCGAGATCGCACAATCGTGGCGATCATATGGAAACACCGTCAGCTTCGCTGCCGGATCAGCGATGGTCTCGGACGAGGCGACGCTGATCCCCGGGCTCTCCCGTCGTCCCGACCCGGGCACGATTCGAGCCCTGGCCGGCCTGCGGCAGTGGGCGGAGGGCGAGGATCTCGAGGTCATCGTCACGAACTCGGCAACCGCCTCGGCGCTGGTGAGACTGGCCGGAACGAAAGTGCCCATCGTCTACTTCTGTCACGGACTGCACTGGAACGAGCTCAACTCGATCTCGGACCGGGTCTGGCCGATCCTCGAGCGCATGCTCCTGCCGCGCACCGCCGGAATCATCTCACTCAATGCGGACGACCAGGCATGGTTCGCCGAGCGCATTGAGAGCTCTCGTCGGCTGTATCTGTCGGCCGGAGTCGGCCTCGACCTGGCTCGCTACCCCGTCAGAGACTTACCCGACGGTCCGCTCAGCCTGTGCTGGATCGGGGAGTTCTCCCCTCGCAAACGTCCGCATCTGGCCCTGGAGGCAGCGGCCGAACTGCAGCGACGAGGAATCGACTTCCATCTCGAGATGCTCGGCGAGGGAGTCTTTCGTGCGCAGATCCGTGATGAGATCTCTGCCCGGGGACTGTCGGGTATCGTCTCCGCAGATGGTCCAGGCGATGCGGCCGCGGTGCTCGCCGACAGTCATGCACTGGTGCACACCGCACAGTGGGAGGGTCTGCCCCGTGTCATGTTGGAGAGCCTGGCGATCGGCCGCGGCAGCTATGCCTTCGACGTCAAGGGCGTGCGTGACATTCCGCTGGCACAGCTGAGCGTCGACGGCGACGTAGAAGAGCTGGCCACTCGGATCGCCGCTGACTGGGAATCGGGACGACTGCGCCGACCCCTGACCTTCGACCGAGACCTCCTCGACTACTCACATGCCGCCGACGGAATCCGGCAGTTCCTACCCACCTTCATCCGCACCGTGTCGACGACGTCTGCCAGTCGGAGAGAACCTCATGTCGAATGATGCTCTGATCTCCGTCATCATCCCCGTCCACAACGGCGAGAGGTACCTGCAGGACTGTCTGTGGTCGGTACTCACTCAGTGCCATGAGCATCTTGAGCTCATCGTCGTCGACGACGGGTCCACCGACAGCACACCGGAGATCCTTGAAGAACTCAGCTCGAGGGACCCCCGAATCATTCGTCTGCAGACCGACCATGCCGGAGCCTCGGCGGCTCGCAATGCAGCGCTGGCGAGGGCAGGTGGTGAGTGGATCATGTTCGTCGACGCCGACGACCAGCTCCTCAGCCCTTGTCTGCTCACAGCAATAGCCGACTCCTCGGACTCCGCCCTCGACGTGGTCACCTTCGAGACCAGCAGCAGCCCCGCCGATATCGCCGATGCCCACGACGCCGCGCTCCTCCCACGGCACAGGTGCATCGCCGGTGAAACCCGACTCACGAGGCCGAAGCGGGTTCTCGACCCGTCCTATCTGGGCCCGAAGATCATCGACGAATCGTTCAATACGGTCTGGAACAAGGCCTACCGTCGTTCGACGCTGGCCCGCTCGGGGGCGCGTTTCCCCGTTGGGGTCCACCTCGGCGAAGATCTGCTGTTCAATCTCTCCTTCGCCCGTGCAGCTTCGACCGGGAGCCACCTGCCCCTGCTGGGCTACTACTACCGGCGAGACAATTCAGCGTCGGTGACCAAACGCTTCATCCCCAGAAAACACGAAGAGCTGATGCTCGTCAATGATGCTCTGCAGCAGTTCGGCTCGGACCTGAGATCGCCCGAGCTGATCGCCGCGGCCGGATACATTCGGGCCAAGAATGCGGTGTCCTCGACCAGGGACCTCCACCACCGGCAGTGCCCACTCCCCCTGCGGGAGAAGTTGGCGGCGGCCAAGACCTATCGCAGTGCGGCGACACGGGTGGCCGTCCGCGGCCTGAGACCCGTTCAGCTGATGTTCGGCTCCGTCTACAATCTGCTCGATCATCGAGTGCTGTTCCTCCTCACCGGGGTCCTCGCCGCGGCGAACCGGCGGGCCATTCGCTGAACCGGCGCAGGCCTCAGGTGTTGAGCAGCTTGTCCATTGCGCCGATGTACTGGCTCCAGCCGAGGAAGGCGATCATGAGCCCGACACTTGCCAGTCCCTGTCTCCACCCTTTCAGACAGAGCACCGGGATCGTCACGATCAGCGGCACAATCGACCAGGAATAGGCCGCGACCCTGTCGCTGTAGTAGACGAAACCCAGTGCCAGGTAGTACGTGTTGAGGATGATGAAGGCGTGGAAGAGCTGTCGGTACCAGTCCGGCAGGCCATCGATCTTCCGCAGAACGACATAGCCCATCACCAGGACGCAGAGGCCGAGGATCCAGAAGTCCGGTCTGTTCGTGCCGCCCGTGTACAGATCTGCGTTCTCAGGATCGGTGTAGGTTTCGAGTTCTTCCGAGCCGGAGGCGAACGGCGCCAACAAGGTCGCGTTGAGTCCCGTGAGGAACAGCAGGGAGAACACCACCCACACTCCCACGAGGAAATTGGTGGAGGCCTTCGGCAGAAACCGGATACCGAGGAGCAGCAGCGCCGCAGGAATCGCCGACCAGTGAAAGAGGGACGCAATGGCCAGCCACACGAGTGTCTGCCACAGGCGGGCGTGCCGACAGATCGAGACCAGAGCGAGCAGGATGAACAGCAGAGACAGTCCCTGCCGCAGCAGATAGCTCGAATACCCGGTGAAGAAGCCGAAGCAGAAGGTGATGTAGTAGACGACGGTCACCTGCCATGCCGACCGCAGCAGCCAGAGCAGTGCGAGGGCGAGCACGATCGAGCCGATCAGGGCAATGACGAAGAAGTAGACCCGCGGGTCGTGAGTGAAGAGACCGATGAGCCAGCCCAGCAGCAGGAAGGCTGGTTCGCGACCCTCACTGTCATAGGCGTAGAAGACCTCGCCGGTGGGCGCGAAGCTGAGGATCTGGAATTCCGTCGAGTAGATCGCCTTGTCGGAGATGTCGTAGTTGCCCAAGGCCGCAACGATGGTGTTGATCAGGATCAGCGAGATCAGCGGAAGCAGAGCATTGCTCCAATGCCGCAGCTGCGGGACTCTCCAGCTCAGAACGAGCATGAGAACCCAGACAGTCGTCAGGCCGAACCAGATGGCGATCATGATCGTTTCGTGCCGCCGTCGTAGCCGATCATCGGCAGAGCAGGACTCGGCAGCTCGGACTGAATTCCGTAGGTTCGGTTTCGGTCGGCCTCCGCCGCGGAGAGTTCGGACCGGTTCAGCACGAGACCGATCGGAGCTCCCAGTTCATCCAGAGCCCTGACGGATTCTGCGACGGCGCGAGACTTCACCCGTCCGGCGCCCGCAACGAGAAGGGTCCTGCTGGCCAGTCGGGAGAGGATGAGTCCGTCTGCCACAGGCAGCAGGGGCGGACCGTCGAGAATGACGAGGTCGAACCTGCCTGCCAGTTCGGAGACCAGTTCTGCCATTGCACGGGTCTCGAGCAGCTCCGCGGGATTGGGCGGAATCTCTCCGGCCGTGAGCACACTGAGATCATGATCACCCCAGGTCTGCAGGAGCTCACTCAGGTCGAGGCCCCCGACCAGGGCAGTCGTGAGACCGGCCGCATTCTCCAAGCCCAAACGTGAGGCGACACTCGGTCGTCGCAGGTCGGTATCGACGAGGACGACACGCTGCCCGGCCCGAGCGCTCGCGATGGCCAGATCGACGCTGAGCGTAGTCTTGCCCTCCCCCGCCTGGGCCGAGGTCATGAGGAGGACGGTGCTCTCCTCGTCGACGTGGGCGAAGCGGAGATTGGTTCGCAGCCGCAGGATCGACTCACCGCGAACGCCGGAGATCGCGGGCCCGCCCCTGGCAGACTCATGAACGATGGCGCGATCTTCCGGAACCGATGCCATCAACGGCGCCGAGGTGATCGCCGCCAGATCGTCCTTCGTCCGGACGACGCTGTCGAAGGTTCCACGCACAATCGCAATGGCGATGCCTGCCGCCAGACCGAGCAGTGCACCGATGGGTGCGAAGACCCAGGTGGGCAAGCCGTCTGACGCTTCCGGGACCACTGCTGCATTTGCCTCGATGAGGTCGATGGCAGCCGTATCGGTCTTTCCCGGGTTCTCGAGCATTCCGATCCTCTCCGTCAGACTGCGAGCCACTGCAGTCGAGAGCCGAGCCGCGCCGTCGGCGTTCTCGGCCTGAGCCTGAACGGTGATGAGCACGGTCTCCGGGTCGCTGAATGCTTCAACCTGACCGGCCAGCGCTTCGGGAGTGGTGTCGAGTTTCAGATCTGAGACGACCGGCTCGAGGACGGATTCGCTGCTGACCATTCCCACATAGGTCTGGATTCGCTCCTTGATGAAGTCCGAAGCCATGCGCATCTCATAGGGATCGCCTGAGGTGGGCACCGACACGAACAGCTCGGTGCGCGCTGTATACGTCGGCGGGAGCACGGTCGAGACCCCGAAACCGCCCAACCCGCCAGCTATGACGGTGAGGATGAGCAGCACGATATGACGGCGGAGGAGGGACAGAAATTGCTGGAGTTTCATCAGAGATCAGCTTCAGTCGGGCCGGAGAACCGGCAAGAGATGACATCGCAGCTCTGCTCGATGTCCGGGACTCGTTCTCGCGCTCTCAGCCTAGTGAGACTTGCTTCAGGAAGGACCCCTTCCCGTCCTTGACTACGGTTCCCCGCGAGGGAAGCACGGAATACCGCACATGTCAGTGGTGCATCCGCAATCCGGCAGCGAAGCCCACCACGGAACCGCAGGCGGGGACCATACTGGAAACCGGCGCTCGCCATTCCGAGGCCGCGCCCACAGTCAAGGAGGAACCCACCGGTGCACAGCCCCCGATCCTCCTTTGCGGTGGTCACTTTCGGCAATGTCGCGGTTGCCGGCGCCCAGTGGTATCTGGTGTGGCTGTTCGCTCAGCAGAGCGGACCGATCGCCGTCGGCCACTACTCCACGCTGATCGCGATGATGACACCAGTCTTCATCGCCACGCAGCTCGGTCTGCGCAACCTCTTCGTCACTCTGCAGCAGACTGTGCGCTGGCGCATCTATCTCGGCTGCCGCCTGTCCACCGTCGGCCTGTCAATCCTCATCATCACCGGGCTGGTCATCTTCGGGCCCGCTCAGATCCACTCTGCTCTCGCGTTTCCCCTGCTCATGATCAAGGTCAGCGATTCGATCGGTGATCTCTTCTATGCCCGACTGCAGAAGACCGAGCGTCTCTTCACCTTCGGTCTCATCCTCCTCGGCGTGGCCACAGTCAGCGCAATCACGGTCACCGTGGTGATCCTCTCAACCGGGTCAGTCGTCACCGCACTGTGGTCTGCGGCCGTGGTGTCTGCCGCGGGCACGGTCGTCACCATCTGGGTGGCTTCGGCCAAACCGCCCGAAACGCCTGAGGCGATAGAGTCTCGGACCTCGGTGCGCGAGGAGATCCGTGCACTCATTACGGCCGGCGTCCCGATGTCTCTGATGCAGGGTGTCTATTCCCTGCTGTCCTATGTGCCGCTTGCCGTGGTCGCCTGGTTCGGATCACCCAGCGACGTCGGTCGCTACGCTTCGGCCGCTTACCTCGTCGTCTTCGCGAATCTGGTGGGCGCGTCAATCGAGACGGTCGTCCTGCCTGCCTTTCGCACCATCCACGACGGCGACGGACCCGTGGTGCTGCGACGCAGAGTGAAGCGGCTGTGCGCGATCGCTCTGACCAGTCTTGTCCCCTTCGTCGTGCTCGCACTGTTCATCGGGCCGTGGCTGCTGTCGACCATCTACGGCGCCGACTTCGTCCTCTCCCGAGAAGCCGTGCTCTTCCTCGCCCTGGCGGCCCTCTGCACACTGCCGACCTATCTGGCATCGGCGAACCTGCTTGTCCTCAACCGCTATTGGGCGACCTTCTTCGTCGGCGCAGTCGCGATCGGCACTGTTCTCGCAGGCGGTGGGATCGCCGGCATGGCCGGAATGTCCGCTGTGGAAGCAGGCTGCCTCGCGGTGTTCATCGGCTCTCTGACACGACTGCTGGGCGAGTTCTACTGCTCCCGACCCCGGCTGGAGTCATCGCCGGTTACTCTGTGATCGGGTTCTATGTGGTCGGTGGCACGGGGCCGGAGAACGGGCATCGCTTCAGGCTCGGCCGAGGCTGCTGTTCCGGTACTCCCAGTCGACCATTTCGTACACGCTCGGGAGCATCTGGTCGTTCATCACCGGGCTGATTAGGTCCCAATCATCGTGCGGATCGACAACATCGTCGAAGTCCGGTCCGCCGGGAGCCGGCATGCGGGAACGCTGTGCCAGAGCGACCAGGTTCTCCCAACGCTGTCGAGTCGTGGAATCGTCGCGCCCCGAGAGGGAATGGATGATGCGAGCGAACTCCCGCAGTGTGAAGGTCCGTCTGAGCGCACGCGGTTCAAGAGTCACCACCTGGCTCCGGTGCCACCGTTCCATGCCGATCACCAGATCCGCGTTCGCGACATGGGCCGGCTGCAGACGCTTGGCGCGAAACTCGCTGAGGTCGAAACCCCAGTCTGCCGCCAGGGACTGCACATCGTCGGTCGCCCCGGCCCCGACCACGCCTTCGGTGCCCGCACTGTCGAGGGCGAATCGGCCGGGGGCGATTTCGTCGAGCCCCTGTTGGAGGAGCCCAGCGGCCAGCGGCGAACGAAAGAGATTTCCGGTGCAGACGACGAGGACTCTGAATTGGTCGGTCGGAGACTCACTCCCGGTCGTCACTGCTCCGCAGTCCGCTCTCCGGCCCCGATTCTCCTGGGTGAGTCGCCTGTTCCCGAGGCTGGCTGATCGGCTTCTCGGACAGCACTGTCGGAGCGTGCGGTGAGGCGTCCGGTTCCCCCGGTGCGCTGTGCTCTCCGCCGAGTCCGGCTTCCGGGCCAGACTCGAGGTGTGCGTGTGGACTGCTCGGCGCCGAGCTCTCCCGGCAGCCATCCGACCGGTTCCCTAACGTCGGTATGAGGTGGCTCTTCTTCCCTGCTCGTCGTACCGCGACCGGAAGCGGGTGGCAGACTGGCAGCCGACTGCCGCGCCGAGTAGGTCTTCGTGTATCCGGTCAAATCGGAATGTCCCAGAGGGACCTTGTTGACGACGAGGCTGAGCGGAGTGTCGACCACGGACAGATCGTTCAGCGCTTCCTCCAGCTCATTGCGTGACGTCTCATTCACCGCGATGACGTGGATGATCCGACCGGCGATCTTGGCCAACAGCAGCCCGTCCGCGACAGGAAGCACCGGTGGGCAGTCGAGGATGACGGTGTCGAAGTCATTGCGCAGAACAGTCATGAGAGTGGACATCGATCTCGAGTCAATGAGTTCCACCGGATTGGACACCTTATCGCCGGCAGTCAGCACATAGAGTTCGTCATGCCCCCACGGCTGCAGCAGATCGTGGACATCGGCCGTGCCCAGGAGTGCGGTGGTCAGTCCTGCCGAGTTCTCAAGGCCGAGCCTGTCGGCCACGGCGGGCTGGCGCAGGTCGACATCGACCAGCACCACTCTCTGCCCGGACTGCGCCAGCGAGATCGCCAGATTCACGCTGGTGGAAGTCTTCCCTTCGGAGGGCACCGATGAGGTGACCTCGATGACGTTGTTCGCGTCCTCGACTCGTGCAAATCGCAGGTTGGCTCGCAGGCGTCGAATTGCCTCTGCATAGGGAGAATCCTGATAGCTCGCTGTCGGCTCCGGATGCGCCGAGGATTCGTTGCGAACCGGTACCGAGGCGAGGATCGGCGCAGCGGTCACCTCGCGGATGCCTGTGATATCGCGGATCTTGGAGTCCACTGCGGAGCGGAACAGCGCAATTGCGATACCGAGTGCCGCCCCCAGGAAGATTCCGATTGCCGCGCAGAGCCACCGGGCTGGTCCGCTCGCCGTCGAGGGGACGCTCGCATCGTTGGCCACAGCCAGCCGAATACCCGACTGTGCCTTGCCGTGACGGGATTCGAGATCGGTGATCGTCGTGGTGAGGCTGTCTGCCACTGCCTCCGACACTCGAGCGGCTCCTCCGGGTGTCGTGGCAGTCGCGCTGACGGTGAGCAGCACGGTCCCATGATCGGATGAGGCCGACACGTACTCAGCCAATCTCTCGGGGCTGATCTTCAAGTCCAGATCGCGGATCACGGGCTCGAGCACAAGGCGGGAATCGGCGAGATCGACATAGGTTCGCAGCCGTTCCTGAACGAAGGCGGACGCGATCTGCTTCTGGTCCGGGTTCGCTGCCTCGACTGTGGATACAAACAGCTCGGTCTGCGAGGTGTACTCATCCGGGAGCAGGAGGTAGACGCCGACACCACCAAGACCGCCTGCTGCAATCATCACGATCAGCAGGACGATGTTCTTCCGCACAATCCGCATAAAGTCGATGATGCTCATCTCGGGTCCAATCAGGTCTGAAGGGGAACAGCTGCGGTGATGTTTGGCCCCAACTGTACTGTCGGCGGCGGCAGAACGGTCGGTCCCGTCACCGACCTTGCGGCCTCCCGCAAAGACCCTGCGGAGGCATTGGTCTCCCACCGACTCACCTCTGGGAAATTCGACCAGACCCGGCCTCTCAGAGACTGCGGTCGGGGGCACATCCCTGTACTTCCCATTCGCGAATCACGTCGATCGCGGAGACGATCTGGGTGTTCATCCGTTCGTATGCCCGTGCCGGACGATTGTGCGGATCGATGACATCATCATCGTCGGCATCCCCTGGTGGAGGGGTTCGATATCTGGGTGCAAGAGCGACGAGGGACTGCCACCTCCCTGTCGGCGTTGCCAGCTCCTCGGGGCGCACGGTGGGAAGGATGCGTGCGAACTCGCGCAGGGTGAACGTGGTCCGCAGCGCCCGCGGACTCACCTTCACCACCTGGCGTCTGAGTGCCCTGTCCATGACCAGGATGAGATCGGCTTCAGCGATCATCGCCTCATCAAGCTGGCTGACGACGAATCCGTGCAGACGAATTCCCCGGCGCGATGCCAATCTCAAGACCTCCACCGCAGCTGGGCGCCCAGGCGTGACATGGGTTCCCGCGCTGCGCACGGTGAACTCACCCGGCGCCTCGGTGTCGAGCTCATGCTGCAGCATCCGGGCTGCCAGTGGGGAACGGCAGATGTTGCTCAACCCCACGACGAGGATCCGAAATCCTGTGGGCATCACTGCCCAGTCTCCGTTGACAGCTGCGTTCGTCATTGGCTTGCGTCCGCTTTCGGCAGACTCTGCATCGCCGATCTGCCTCGATCAGCGTCGGCGAACCTGTCGGCATACGCGCCGGCATACGTGTCGGCGGAGGAGGCCTCATCCGGCCACAGCCTGCAGACGGCAAGAATTCGGTCTGCCGATGGAAGGTGTCCGAATTTCAGCTGTTCGTCAGGGTCTGAAGTCTCGTAGAACCCAGCTTCGACCAGAACCGAACGATCCACGCTGTCGGCGGACATGGCGCACACTGCGAATTCAGCCTCGGTGGCTCGAGTCCGGTTGGTCAGGAGTCTGACGATCTCTCGCCGCATCTCGATCTCCGGTGCCGCCTCCGACCAGTCGTCGAAGCGGATGAGCAGCGTCTTCGCGTTCACGACCGACATCTCACAGGATCCGATCGCCTGGCCTGCTGTGCTGCTCACTGCCCACGTCGTCATGGCCTCGGTCCGGGTGCGCTGTTCGAACACCAGCAGGTCCGATTTCAATGTGCCGCCGAAGTTCTCCGCCGTCACCTCACCGTCTTGGCTGATGCCATCTGCGCGTAGGACGATTGCCACTGTTCGCAGGAGTATGCGCAGGTCAAGTCCGAAGCTCAGGGTATCCACGTATTCGACGTCAAGGTCGAATCTGTCATCCCAGCGCACACGATTGCGGCCATTGACCTGTGCCATTCCGCTCAGTCCTCCGCGCACCTGGTGTCGACGTCGCTGCTGATCCGAATAGTGAGGCAGATAGCGGGTGGGAAGCGGTCGCGGACCGATCAGGCTCATGTCTCCGCGCAGCACATTCCACAGACTGGGCAGCTCGTCCAAGCTGCTCGAACGCAGCACCCGACCGAACCGAGTCATCCTCTGTCCATCGGAGACAAGGCCGCGCTCGGGATCGGCATTGAGCATGCTGCGAAACTTCCACAACCGGAAGACCCGTTCGCCCTGCGTCACGCGCTCCTGGGTGAAGAACATCGGTGCCCCGAGGAACAGTAAGACCAAGACACCAACGACGGCGAAGACCGGCGCCAGCACCAGCAGAGCGACCAGAGCGCCGAGGATGTCCAGCAGTCTCTTGATGACGTGATATCCGATCATCTCGGCACTCCTTCAGGCTGCGGGACCGTGCATATTGCTGCGGTGCGGGGACCCTGTTCAGGGCTGAAGCTCGTTTCGTCGGTCACCATGATGACGCACTCCTCACTCTCTTCCGGTTCTCAGGCTAGGCGCGCGCGAACGCGCTTCCACTCGTCTTGCTGCAGGCTTGCGGGAGACCGTCGAGTTCCTGCGGTCACCGTCGACTTCAGGCCACGGGAAGCCCGGCGCCGTTCGCCAATCGAGCGATGAGTCCGGTCCGCGAAGTGACGTCGAGTTTTCGGTACACAGATGTCAGTCGCAGTTCCACCGTGCGCAGAGAGACGAAGATCCGCGGTGCGATCTCCCTGTTCTTCAGACCTTCTCGAACCAGCTCAACGACGGCTCGTTCATCCGCACTCAGCTGGTCAAGCAGACTGTTCTGCGCCGGCTCCGCCCGAGCCTGTGTGCGCTCAGGTCCGGCGGTGCGGGCCAAATGGCTCGAACCGACTTCACGGAAGATCGCCACCGCCAAACGTGCTCGTTCTGCGGCACCGCTGTGAGCACCGAATTCGGTAAGACGATTGGCCATCACCAGGAGTGTCACTCCCTTGTCGAATTGGGAGTCATCGGGCCTCCACGAGCCGAGCAGCCGCCCCATGGCTTCGAGCCCGGCAGGCTCGGGGAGCATGATGATGCGCGAGCGTTCCAGAGCGAGTTCGGCCCAACGAGACGGCACCCTCTCGACTCTGCCGTGGAAGACACGGACCAGCATCCCCGCATGTTCTCGTCGCCCTGTGGCGATCAGAGCCTCGATGAGATCCGGTTCGTAGCGGATGATGTTCGGGTTAAGCTCGCTCGCAGCCAGCTCTTCGCAGCGATGCAGATGGCGCACCGCCTCGGCGGGAAGTCCCATGCGCAGCAGATAGTTGCCCTGGATGGCGTTGAGTTCGGCCAGGAGGTTGAGATTCTGAGAAGCCGTGGCGTGCGCCGTCACCGCTGCTTCGACCTTCTCCGCATCACTGGCACGTCCCTGTGCCAGGAGGCTCCAGCACTGCAGCAGGAGCAGACGGTCCCGTCGGATCGCCCCACCGGAACCAGCAGGGGTCGCGCATCGGTCGATGAGCGCAATGGCCAGACCGATATCTCCTCGGCGAATCGCGATCTCGGCGCGCACACACTGCGAGTGTGTTTCCCAGATGGTTCCCCGGACGTCTCCGGCGTCCAAACAGTCCAGCGTGGCAAGAGCCGAATCGTAGTTCTCGGCGACCATCAGGCCCATGGACAGCAGGAGCAGACCGACAGGGTCTGATTCCTCGGCCGCGTCGAGAGCCCGGAAGTCCTCCACAGCGCGACCGTCACGCCCCCGACCACATTCGAGGAGGACATCCAGGGACCGGTGCAGTCGCCGTGTTCGGTCGTCGAAGTGAGCGCTGAGTCCGTTTGCGGTACTCAGCAGCTCCTGTGCTTCGGCGTTTTCTCTCCTCAGCACATGGCACAGTGCGATGACCAGCTGCAGATGCGCCACTTCGGCCGGCGCCGCCGCAGCTTCGCTGCGACTCCACTGGTTGCGCAGGCGCAGCGGGACGCACTGGTGGGCGAGGAATTCGGCCCACACACCCAGCGTGCGAGCTCGGACGAGGACTCTCGCGTCGGTGCTGTGGGCAGCGTGATTGAGATAGCGCAGGGCGAAGTCGATGCGTCCGCGGTCGATCAGACAAGCAGCCAGAGTATTCAACTGTGAGGAGACTGCCCCCGGGTCCATGCAGAGTGCAAGGGCGCGTTCGGCGAATTCGATGCCGGCCCACTCCAGTCCCAAACGAACCAGCTCGCTGGCGTCCGTGAGCAGTTGGAGCGGCGTCTCATCCGTGGCATCGGTGAAGGACCGGTGCCAGCGGTGGAGCTCGGGGTAGGACCACTCGCAACGCTGCGCCAGCAGCGAGTGACCGGCCAGACGCTCATCGATGCTCATGGCCCGATGCCGGCTGGCGCGGGTCAGTTCCTCCGAGATGCGGCAGTACATGCCGTCTTTCTCGACGGTGCCTCGTGCCTCCAGTTCCGAGAACCACTCCTGTGCCCTGCCAGCGTCTCCGAGCAATGCAGGTCGCGGGGACAATGGGGCCAAGGACATGAGTCCCAGCAGCTCGTCAGCGGGTGTGCCGAGTCCGGACTTCTCCGCCGAGACCATCTGCTCAGCATTCGGTCCCAGGCGCAGCGGCAGGTCCATAGCCTGCGACCCTTCCAACTGATTCGACGGCAGGCGTTCGAGCAGCTGAAGCAGAGCAGAGGGTCGTCCCGAGGCCGTGCGCACAGCAACGTCGGCGACTCCCGCGGCAATGCGCCCGCCAGTCAGGTCGTCCGCCAGTTCACGCATTCGGCTCTGGCTCAGGTGTCGCAGCTCCACTGCGGGGACTCCGGCCAGCGGACTGTTCGGAGACAGTGCACCTGTCGAGACCGCAAATTTCAGCCTTTTGCCTGCCATGCGCCGCAGCATGTGGCCGAGAATGACCTGTGAGGAATGATCCATATCATCGGCCCCCGGCACTATGACCAGAGCGCCCTGTTCCGGTTCCAGGCCGCTGATCAGTCGAGTGACTTCGTCTGCGATGGCCGGAGCCGAATCCGGGTTAACCGAGTTCTCTGCTCGCAGTCGGCGCTCGAGCTCTGTGGAGTCGAAGCCTCGCAGCCTGAGGGTGCGCAGGGAGGCCAGTACGATCTCCAGGCCTGCATAGGCCCGGACGAACTCGGTCTGGCCGTTGGGAACCCGGATGGCGGGGACAGTCGACTCGGCTTCCAGCGCTGTGAGCATCTCATCACCGCCCAGTCCCGGCGGGCTGATGACGGCTGCTGCGCTGTGACGATCGAGGAGGTTGCGCAGCTGATCGAGCTCGGCGCGGCGAATCAGCGCGTGCATCGCGTATCCCGGGCAGTAGCAGAAGCTTCGTCAATTCTCGGCGGCTTTCGCCACGACCTGTTGTTGTCCATGCCCTCATGATTCCGCCGCCGAGGACGCCCAGACAGGGGGTCATGCCCGGACATGTTCCGGTCAGTACTCAGTCATGTCAGAGACAGCACTGGTTCCTCTACTCAGTCGTTTTCACCAGCCGTTGTCGAGTGTGCGAGGGCCGCCCTTGAGTCGCGGCCGCTGCTGAGGACTAGGCAGGTGGAGCGTCGGCTGACGGCGGCTGACCAGCCGCCCACATATTGCCGTTGAGGTAGTCCTCGACTCCCCCAGGACGTCGCACCATCGTCAGCGAATTCTCGTCAAGGACATAGACCGCCGGCTGAAACTCGATGAACGAAGAACCGTAGGTCATGGTGTATGCACCGACTCGCCGAAAGACGATTCTG
The DNA here is from genome assembly GCF_028201555.1 of Brevibacterium sp. BDJS002. NCBI lineage: Bacteria > Bacillati > Actinomycetota > Actinomycetes > Micrococcales > Brevibacteriaceae > Brevibacterium > Brevibacterium sp. BDJS002. The sequence continues at coordinate 3,850,214 of NZ_CP116392.1, forward strand.
TCTCCCTCAAGGAGTTTCGGAGAGTCCTTCAACACCATCAGCCTGTCGTCTTCCATACATGTGAAGCCGGCGAGCACCTGTTCAGGATGGCTTGTACCCTGAGCGGCTTCGGTGGCGATGTCGTACGAGGCCTGCTTGCGAAAGAGCGGATCGATATCGGTCCTGCTCGTATCCGTGATGACGAACCGCTGCGGCCCGATGTCCTTGGTGTCGAGCACCTGCGCGTGCAGCTCCACCGGAGTGGCGATCACGGAACCCCCTGGTTCGATGACCAGCCGAGTCCGGCGGGGATCAACGACGGGCTCGAGCTCTGCGCGGATGCAGGAGATGTAGTCAGCGAACATTGTGGTGTCGTCGAGACTCCCGAAGAAGCCCCCGCCGATATCAATCCAGTCCAAATGAAGGTCAAGCGTCGAGATGATCTCGGCCGCGACTCCGGCAGCAGCCTGATAGACCTGCAGACTTTTGGTTCGAGAGTTCCGGTGCATGTGGAGACCGACGACACTTGCGCCGGCATCGGATAGCCGTGAGATCACCGCCTCGAGGTCGCCGTTGGTGTAGTCGAAACCGAACCGGCTCCTCTCACCGACCACAGTGCTCTCCCCCGGGCACAGTGCGTCGAGGTCCCAATTGACTCTGAGACCGACTCGCACATCCAGGCTCGGGTCCTCGGCAGCCAGCTCGGCCGCCCACCTGACTTCCCTGTTCGAGTCCAAGTTCGTGAGCGACCCGTTGCGCAATGCCGCACGGAGGACTCTCCTGCTCTTGATGGGACCGTTGTACACGATCTGGTTCGGTTCGTAGCCGATTGCGCAGGCCAGCCTGTATTCGGAGTCCGAGACGACTTCTGCCCAGATACCCTGCTGTTTCATATAGGTCAGAAGCCACGGCAGAGAGTTCGTCTTCACGGAATACGACATGACGGAATTCGGCCAATGCTGTGCCAACGCATCCTGAAAGCGATTGACCAGAATGTCGAGCGCAGATTTGTCGATGACAAAGGCCGGTGTCGGCGGACCTGTGATCCGTGGATGTTCTGTGGAGTTCATGGCTGCCTTCCTCATTGAGTCTGGATGTCGTCGCCGCTGTCGCAGCATCGAGTGCGCCGTCTAGGTGTGTTCCATCACGGCGGAGAAGTCGGTATCCGCCCTCGAACCGCGTGAGGTCACACGGGTTTCCTGATACTTGGCGGAGACGACGCCCGCCTCGTACTGATTCCATCCCTCGCCGATGGGGATCCCGAAGACCTGGCCCGTGTAGTAGAGCGGCACGTCTGCACCCGCCAGGTGCACGAAAGGATAGCCGCCCCCGAAACGAGGATTGATATCGATGACGGACACCTGTCCCGCGTCGTCGAGGAACATGTCGACATCGATCAGCCCAGCCAGCCCTGCAGCTCGAGCGATCTTGCCCGAGGCGTCCCGAAACGGCTCGGGGTCAACGGTGACGGCCTTGTCGGTCTCGCCGGCGCGCATCCGCAGCTTGCGGCGGGCAAACACTCCGGAGAGCGAACCCTCTTCCACCAGGCTGGAGACGATGTCGACACCGTATTCACTGCCGGGCGCTTTGGGTTGCACGATGACATCATCCCTGGGATCTGCCCTGCCGATGCGAGGCGGAACGCTCTTGGCCGAATTGGCAACAGCCTCGCTGATCCCGACGGCAGATGCCACTGCCAGGCCGGAGGAACGACTGCCGAATCGGTGTTTGACGACGAATTCGTCGCTCCTCGCCGCGGTCGTGAGGAGCTCGTCCAGATCACTGCCCCTCACCGTCCTCGGGGTGGGGACGTCAACGTCTGCAAGCATCTGCGCCATTCGAAGTTTGTCTGCGCAGCCGATCTGCCACGCGGCAGAGACGCCGGGGACGAAGACACCACGCTCGCGCAGAGAGTCCGCGATCCCCGTGTTCACATGCAGCTGCATCAGCTCGTAATCGTTTGCTGAGAGGAAGAGCCTTGGCTTGACCTCATCGGCCAACCGCAGAATCTCAGCGCCGTAGTCGGGATCGGTGTATCTGGGCAGCAGCCGAGTCTCGTCCCCATAGGAGGCAGCGGCGCTCGACGGATCGTTCTCGGCGACGATGATCCTCCCCTTCAGGCCGAGCGTGGAGAACGCATCACGAAACCAATCAATGAGATAGAGGCGTCGGCCTGCAGAGCCGATCACAATAGTCGCAGTTTCATCTGTCAATTCGCCCTCCTGAAATCGTCGTCCCGCGCAAAGGGGATTACTGGGAATTCATTTCGCGCCGAATTGATTTGCTGTCAAAAAGCCACAGAAATTCGCCCGAAATTATTCACCCTGGTGCCAACTCACATTAGCGTCACTACATTCATCGGCAGCGTGAATTTCGATATCTTTGCGGTTTCCCGAAGGAGCTTTGCGAGCCGTCTCGCCCGCTCGCGATTCGACCACACCGAGATGGCCTCCTGCACGGTGCGACACTATGAGCGGTCGGTCTCCTGCTTCGCCGTTCCCAACGCCTCGATATTCAACCTCGCCACGGCCTCTGCCACCTGATGACGGCGTGTGACTCCGAGCTTTCGGTAGAGGCGATAGGCGTGGCCCTCGACCGTCCTCACTGCTGCTCCGAGCAGAACCGCTATTTCAGCGTTCGACTTGCCCTTGACCAGGAAACCGCAGATCTCCCGTTCCCGCTCTGTCAGTTCGACGGACAGGTCATAGGAACCGCGTGAGAGAGGTGCGCTGCCTCGATGGTTGAGACGCTCCCTTGCCAGCTGCACGCATCGGGCGGCGATGTCCGGTGCAGACGCCCGCTGCGTCTCGGCGAACCTCAGCAGCGCCGCAGCATCCTTCGACCACAGCGCCTCTCCCACTGTCCCGAGGAGCTGGAATGCGCGCCCTTCACCCAGTGTGGAGAGACGACGCATCTCTGCGACATCGACCTCTCCAAGGTGGCGAAACAGCAGTGAGCGGATCTGTGCCGAGAGCCCGAATTCCTGCTCCCTGTCTGCATCTTCGAGCAGGTGCCGCAGCTGCTTCTCGGATTCCGGATCGGAGGTGCGCAGCCACCGAGAGATGAGAGTGAACACCAGCGCCCGCCTGGACTCAACATGCAGTCCGGAGGATTCCAATTGAGCGAATTCGGCGTCGAAGTCCTCTGCAATATCCGACTCTCCGCTGAGCGTCGCGATGTACTGCGCCACCCCCAGTGCTGGGACGAGCAGAGAAGACTGATTCCAATGGCTCAATGCTTCGACACCAGCACGCGCCAAACGCAGCGAGTGGTCCAAGTCGCCCTCGAGCAGTGAAACCTCCGCCGCCATGATGTCGCTGGTTCCACTGTGTGCCGCGATATGAGCGATATCGCTCGTCTGCGGCAGCTGCAGAGAACGACGAGCTGCGTCCAGGTCGCCCAGTTCCATCAGCACTCGCGCCTCGAGCACTCTCAGGACCATGGAGCCCATTCCCACGGCGGGAAGCTCACGTTTCACCAGCGCTAGGACTTCGTGGGCCTTCCTGGCTCGCCCCTGCTCCAGGTCACGGGATGCACAGATGAGCGCCGCTCCCATGCGATACACGTGGGGCAGGGAAGTATCGAATGCGTGGGAGCGCAGCAGATCTGCATCCGGAGGTTTGTCACTGCTCGCAGCGGACCAGATAGTCTGCAGCACCGTCCTCGCCGTCGCATCATCGAGGCCTTCCGCGGAGAAGCGTCTCGTCGTCTCCTGGTCGCGGTTCGTCTCGTTCTGGTGGCACGACTCGTCGTCGCTGCAGTCGATCTCGCCCGCGGCAATCCTGTCGAGCGCCGCGGTGAAGTCGGCAACCTCGAGCGCCACTGACCGGTGGGTGACCTGGCGGTTGGCCCACAGAACGGCAGCGGTGACGACGAGCCCCGGGCAGCACGCTTTGTGCAGACTATGGGCAAGGAGATCGAGGCCCAAGGCGACCTGCCCAACGTTGCAGTAGAGACACGCCAGCTCGTAGAGATCCGGGGCAGCCAGACGAGCGATCGGAACATCCGCCATGATTCGCAGAGCCCGATGCCACTCGCCTGTCTCGATCGCTGTCATCGCGGCATCGACGACCTGCTGCTCGTCCACGGCAGCGCCACACCCCAGCGCCCATTCCGTTCTGAGCATCCGAGAGCGTCTGCTGGGATTGTCCGGATAGTCGCGGACCATGCCGTACCATCTCCGGCTGCGGCCGATCGGCGCACTGTAGCGAATCGTCTCCGAAGCGTGATGCTCTCGTGCAATGTAGACGCGAGAAGTGCCTCCGACGATGCGCAGCTCATCGACATCAACGAGACGGTCCGCTGCCGAGCCGAGTCCGGCGGTGAGCATGAGGTCGATGTCGATCTCGCCTGCCATGACGACCAGTTCGAGGGCTTCCTTCTCCTCTGTCGAATACTGATCGAGGTCGATGCGAGCGAAATCGCGCGCTCGGACATCGAAGTCGATGTCGAGACCGTCGAGGACGAGAACCCCCTTTCGCATCAGCAGGCGGTTCTGCCTCCGGCAGTATTCGAGGAGTTCCAGCAGCTTTCCGGGGTTGCGCCTCGAGTGGAAGTCGACGATGTCGAGGACCCCCTGAGCGGCGATCCCGCCGAAGCTGTATTCGACTGCGGCGCGCATGTCGTTCGTTGTCAACGGCCCCAGCACCATCTGCGCAAGCATCTGCTCGTCGACCAGGTCGGCGAAGGGCCAGAACTCACCCACCGCCGAATGTCTGGTCATCGCCACAAGCTTGATCGTGCCGTCGGCCGCGAGCTGCGACAGCATACGAACGCTGTGTTCGTCGAGATAGTGGGCGTCGTCGACGAACACGGCGGGAATCTGCGCACCCCCGGTGACCGCCGCGATCACACGACCGATCAGACCACCCGGCGCGTCGAGATCAACGATCATCCCGAAGACCCCGAAGGGGGTCTCACTGAGCACCCGGTCAGCGTGCAGCCAGGACTCCTTCCCACCTCGGCGACGGTGGACCTCTCTTCCCAGGCGCGTCTTTCCCATGCCCACATCGCCTTCGATGAGGATGCCGACTCCGGAGGAATCGGTCAGCGATTCCTCAATGGCTCGAAGCTCGTCTTCGCGGCCGAAGATGGGTGGGCTCCGATACAGCTGCCGCTGAGTCATGCCAGACTCCGCGCGATCCCCTTGAGTTCCTGCCGGTCTCTGACGTGCAGGCGCCGATAGAGACGACCGAGGTGCCACTCCACCGTTCGCACCGAAAGATGCAGCCGGTCGCCGAGCTCCAAATTGCTCGCGCCCTCGGCCACGCCGTTGATCAGCTGCTTCTCCATCGTGGTGAGTATCGCCGACATGTCGGCGCCCCCGGCGTCGAAGGTGATGGTGCGCAGGCTCGAATCCAGCAGCATCCGAGCTTGCTTGATCGCAGCCTGGTTGCCGTTCTGCACGGCTCTGTCGCGAGCAGAGCGTGCCAGATCGGCGCACATCACAATGGCCCCGAACTTCAGCGCCTCGTCCGCGGCGGCAATGACCGATTCACCATCGTCACCTGAGCGAGTCTTCGCCACTGCCGATGCCAGGCGCCCCAAGTTTCCGTCCACGCTCTCTGCCGATCCGGGCAGATTCAGCTGCGCTGTTGTGCTGCCGTGCCGACTCGCCTCCATCCAGGCATAGACGGCAAGTGCGTGGGCACCGCGCTCTGCGGCTTCTGCGCCGAGGCGGCACAGATCGTCCGCGTGCTTCGCCGGGTTCGTCAGCGCATGGGACTGGAGTTCGAGCAGGTCGGCAAGATAGTCCTGGCACCAGTCATAGTCGGCGTCGGGCAGACCCTGCGGCTGCGACGTGGCACCTGCGACGGAATTGCCGTTGCCTCGTTCATGTCGTCGGAAGCGGGCAATGCGATCGTCGACCGAGGCTGACGATGCGCGCCTGTTCGACGTCTCGCGCATCTGCAGCAGCCCCTCGGCCAGGTGCAGAGCAGATTGCATGATTTCGCGCCCGTCTCCACGCTGGGAGTCTTTGGCCACAACCCGGCTGAGAGTCTGCCGAGCCCGCGTGAAGTGGCCGGTCCACAAGTCGACGAGAGCCGCGACAGGAACCGAGCCTGGCTGCACTGCACCTATCCGCTTCGCGGTCGAACGTGCGCGTTCCCATTCTCCTGCCAGATAGAATCCGATGAAGATTTGCGGCACCGAGTCTTCGACTTCGAAGCTCGTCGTATCCGGCAGGGCGAACATCATCTCAGCCTGGGTCAGATACTCAAGACCGCGTTCGATTCGGCCGCACATGATCTCCACCTGGCCGAGCAGAGAGCAGGCGCGCTGCCGATGTCGAGGCAGGCAGCTGCGATTGCGGAAGACTCTCTCTGCCAGTCTCCGCCCCTCGTCCAATCGTCCTCCGCGGACTTCGAAGTGGGCACGAGTGACGTCCAATCGACCGGTGTCGACAGGACTTCGCAGTCGTTCTCGAATCCACTCGGTACGCAGGGTGCGAGACTCACGCGGGTCGGTCAGCCTCAGCTCGAGGCACGCCAGTCGTGAGAGATACCTGTCGGAACCCTCGCCTACCTGCGGAGAGGAGATCAGACGGTCAACGATGTGCTCCGCCTCAACGGCATCTCCTCGGCCCCGCTCGGCGCGCGCCAGCTCCAAGTAGATCTCCGGATCCTCAGAATTGGAGTCGCGCAGCAGTTCGATCGCGGCGGTGTAGTCACCTCGCTCATTCGCCCACATGGCAGCCCCGAGGACCTTGACCTCATCCACTGGGACTCCCCAGTTCTGCGTCCATCTCACCTGACCGAACAGCGCGGCCCCGACCAGTGGCGTCGTCTCCAGAACCGGGGTGATGTCCCTGAGCAGCTGCAGGCTGTGCGACGGTTGGACACCGTCGCGCAGGCTCTGAGCGACCGCAGGTTCGACCACCACCACCTCGGCGTGCCTGCCTCTGGTGATGCTGATGATGCCGCGCTCGGCAAGATTGTCGAGGAGCTCAGGCTCGCACAGGTTCCGCAGCGCCTCATACGGCAGCGCCCCGGCCATCGCGATCATTTCGAGAATTCGCTTCTGCTCCGGCAGCACATTCCACAGTGCCCGATGATCGGCGCCGCGACGAGAAGAGGCGCTCGAAGCAGCACCGACGATGAGCTTTCTCAGCATGCGTGGGTTTCCCTGCGACTTCCGGCGGTAGTCTGCAATCGTCCTGTCATCGAGCTCGCCTCCCGTTTCGCGAGCGATGGCGGCGATCGCCGTCTCGTCCAGGCCTTCCAGATCCGTGCGGACCATCTTGCCCGCAGTCCACAGCGCTGCCAGCAGATCGACCGGAGGCCTGATCGTTTCGGCGGCCGCGACCAGTCTGATCCGACCGGCCGCGGCCAGTTGGGCGATGATCGAGAGCGAATGCTCATCGACCCGATCTGCATTGTCGATGAGCACGACAGGTGAGTGCTCCCGCTCGAAGATCCGACTCATGATCGACAGTGCGGCACCCGATGCGATCTCATCGGCCTGTTCGCCCTCGCACGAGAGCAGAACTTCGAAGATGCCCAGTTTCCTTGTGGCGATCAGGTTCGAGCCGCGGAATCGGAAGACCGGCACATCCGGGTCCAGGTTCGCTGCTACGCCGTTGATGATCGTGGTCTTGCCCATTCCGGAGGCGCCGATGACCAGCACTCCGCAGATATGAGGATCCGCCAGGAACCCGGTGATCTCCGCGATCTCTGCGCGGCTGCCTCTGGCAGCGGCGCGTGCTGAACGCACCGGTGCAGCATCTGATTTCACAGCGCCACGCTCACCTGTCCGGCACCCATGCCCGCACCAGGTGCATGTACCGATACGCGGGCGCTGCGTTCTACGCGCGCAGAGGGCAATGACGTGGGCGCAGCAAGACTTCGGAGGCCGTTCGGAACCCGTGCAGTCAGTTCACCACAGAGTATTCGTCGACGGAGTCCGAGGAAGGTCTCACGCGATTCTCCATTGAATGCGCGATCGTTCTGGGACACGATATTCATCCCGTTCACTTCTCTCACAGAGGGCATATTGGGCGGGTATAGGAGGAGAGCCACTCGATTATGCGAAAAACAGTTTATTTCTTTCAGCCCAAATTCTTCGGCTGAAGGGGAGTGTCCTTCCGATACTAGAACCGCTTCATTACTGGTCCTAGATCCAGCACGTTACTGTTAAGAAAACGTAACATTCGCAGTGACCGAATATCACGAAATGGTAATACTTCAGACATATTGCGCCTTAACAGTGCAGATACCAGGCAAAACGCACCACCGGGAGGGCCTTTGTCAGGCTGCCGAGCGCCTTCTGGTCAGCATCGCGGCATCGCAGGCTCCGATTCCGCAGATCCTCGGCGACTGCAGCCTTCACCCACTTGTGAGCCTGAACACCGAAACGTACTATTGGGATTAAGTTACCGAACGATCAATCAGGAGTTTTCATGGACACCTTGCTGAATGCAGAGGAGCGCGAGTTCGCGCAGAAGATGCGTCAGTTCTATCGCACGGAGATCCCCGAGGAACTGCGCTTCAAGGTCGCCACCGGCCAGGAGCTGACCAAAGAGGACATGGTCACTTCGCAGCGCATCCTCAATCAGCACGGATACGCCGTGCCGAACTGGCCCGTCGAATGGGGTGGCCAGGACTGGACTCCTGTCCAGCGCCACATCTGGCTCGAAGAGATGCAGCTCGCCTGCGTCCCGCAGCCGCTGCCCTTCAACGTCTCCATGGTCGGCCCTGTCATCGCGACCTTCGGCAGCCAGGAGATCAAGGAGCGCTTCCTTCCCGCCACCGCCAACATCGACATCTGGTGGTCGCAGGGCTTCTCCGAACCCGATGCCGGCTCTGACCTCGCTTCGCTGAAGACCACAGCAGTCCGTGACGGAGACAAGTACATCGTCAACGGTCAGAAGACCTGGACAACCCTGGGTCAGTACGGCGACTGGATGTTCAACCTGGTGCGCACCGACCCGAACGTGAAGAAGCAGGCAGGTATCTCATTCCTGCTCATCGACATGAAGACCCCCGGTGTCACCGTCCGCCCGATTCAGCTCATCGACGGCGGCCATGAGGTCAACGAAGTCTTCTTCGACAATGTCGAGGTGCCCGTCGAGAACCTCGTCGGCGAAGAGAACAAGGGCTGGACCTACGCGAAGTTCCTGCTCGGCAACGAGCGCACCGGCATTGCCCGCATCGGCGGTTCCAAGGTCAACCTGGCCCGGGCCAAGGCCTACGCCGCGGTGACGAAGACGGCACGCGGAACCCTGCTGGATGACCCGCTGTTCTCAGCCCGTCTGACTCGGATCGAAGCCGAACTCACCGCACTCGAGATGACCCAGCTGCGCATCCTCTCGACTCAGGCAGCGGGATCGGACAAGCCGGACCCACGCTCCTCCGTGCTCAAGCTCAAGGGCTCGCAGCTGCAGGAGGACATCAGCGAACTCCTCGTCGACGTCCTCGGCCCACAGGGACTCGACTTCGTCGCCGACCGTGCCCAGGGCGAAGGCTTCTCAGACCTTCCGCTGGGTGCCGTCGATGCCCTGCCCGCGTACTTCAACACCCGCAAGGTCACCATCTACGGCGGCTCGTCCGAGGTGCAGCGCGGAATCATCTCGAAAGCACTGCTTGGTCTCTGAGGTTCCCAGGACCCCAGGACATTTAAGAAGAGGACAATCATGGATCTTGAACTCAATGACATTCAGCAAGAACTCGCCAGCACTTTGAACAAGTACCTGCGCAGCGAGTACGACACTCAGGCCCGCGAAGCCATCCTGGCCAGCGAAGAGGGCATCTCCCGCGAGACGTGGGAGAAGTTCGCAGAGATGGGCCTTCTCGGCCTGGCAATCCCGGAGAACTACGGTGGCGCCGAGATGACCTTCGCCGAGGTGGCGGTGGTCCTCGAAGCATTCGGTCGTTCGCTCGTGCTCGAGCCGTTCCTGGCCACCGCAGTGCTGGGTGCCAACGCCATCGTCGCAGCCGGCACCGAAGAACAGAAGCAGGAGATCCTGCCCTCCGTATGCGAAGGCCAGACCTTCCTCGCCTTCGCCGCTCTCGAGCCGGGCCTGCGCTACGCGGTCGACACACCCTCCACCACCGCCTCGGCGGGTGCAGATGGTGCCTACACGATCAGTGGTGAGAAGACCGGCGTACTCGGCGGCGACGTCGCCGACCACTTCATCGTCACGGCCGCAGAGAACGGCGACCTGGGACTGTACCTCGTCGCTGCGTCGGCCTCGGGAGTCAACCGCGTCGCTCACCGTCAGGCCGATGGGCAGGGCAGCGCCAGCGTGAAGTTCGACAACGCTCCGGCCCAGCGCCTGGGCGCCGCCGACGCGCACGCCGTCGTCGCCGAACTCATCGACACTGCGAATGCCGCGATCATGGCCGAAGCAGTCGGCGTCATGGAAACCTCTCTGACGATGACGGCCGAGTACCTCAAGACTCGCGAGCAGTTCGGTGCCCCGATCGGTGCCAACCAGGCACTCCAGCACCGTGCGGCCGACCTCTACGCAGACCTCGAATACGCCCGCAGCATGGCGCTCTATTCGCGTCTTGCGGTCACCAACGAGGAGACGGGCTCCGAGAAGGACCGTCACCGCGATGTCATCGCGGCCAAGATCATCATCGATCAGTCGGCTCGCACCATCAGCCAGGAGTCGATTCAGATGCACGGCGGCATCGGCATGACGATGGAATACCCCATCGGTCACTACGCCAAGCGACTGACGGTCATCTCACGCACCTTCGACGATGCCGATTCGCTGACTGCCGAGCTGGCCGAGATCGGTGGGCTCATCGAGCCGCACGCAGCCGACCTCAACTGAGGTCAGGCAGCTGACGCTCTTCCGCTTCACGCACTCAGCCTGAAGCGGAAGAGCACCAACAGCGATCAGCTAGAGAAAACAGTGGACGTTTTGTGCTGATTCCATCCCTGGAATCAGCACAAAACGTCCACTGTTTTCGTTCCCCGCCGGTACGCCGGTCCGCCGTCGCGCGGGCCGGAGGCAGTCAGTCCGGAGGCCCGCAGCCCTTCAGTTCACCGGCTGGTCGTAGACGTGACGGCGGATCCAGGAGTGCATGGTGATCGCTGCCGCGGCCGCGGCGTTCATGGACCTCGTTGAACCGTACTGGGCGATTGACAGCACCGCAGTGCTCGCCTGATGTGCTTCCTCGCTCAGCCCGGGACCTTCCTGGCCGAACAGCAGGAGGCTGCGGCGTGGGAGGTCGTAGGTCTCCAGCGGCACGGAATCCGGGAAATTGTCGATCCCGATCAGCGGTACGTCATTGTCGATGCACCACTGCAGAAGATCGTCGATGCTCGGGTGATGGATGATGTGCTGGTACCGGTCGGTGACCATCGCTCCACGCCGATTCCAGCGCCGTCTGCCCACGATGTGCACTGCGGCTGCGTTGAAGGCATTGGCCGTCCGGACGACCGAACCGATGTTGAGGTCGTGCTGCCAGTTCTCAACACCGACGTGGAATTCGTGCCGCGTGGCGTCGAGATCGGCCACGATCGCCTCAAGTTTCCAGTAGCGATACTTGTCGACGACATTGCGCCGATCGCCCTCAGCCAGAAGCTCGGGATCGAAGTGCTCAGACACAGGCCAGGGGCCGGTCCACGGACCGACCCCCACCTGTGGCGCGTTCAACTCCGACGCGCTGTCCTCAGTCACTTCTTGTCATCGGTTTCATCCGCCGAGGTGTCAGCCTTCGACTTGCCCGCCGAGGTGTCGGCGGAGTCCGAATCGACCACGTCGTCCGAGTCCGAATCCTTGGCAGCATCCTTCGAATCGGTCTCCTTCTTACCGGCTGCGCCGACGGAGACCTTCTGTGCACGCTTGCTCATCTTCACGGTCTTGCCGCCGCGTCCGCCGCCGGTGAGCACCGCGCGAACGTAGGCACTGCTGGCCAGGGAGTGGACGATGAGCGCCACCACTGCTGCGATGGCCGCAGCAACCAGGCCCTCCCACCATTCAGGTGGGCTTGCGAAGAAGCGTCCGGCGATTCCCAACGGCGAGGTGAACGGAGTCCACGACAGCACCTTGGCGACCATTCCGGAGGCTCCCATGATGACGGGAGCGATGAAGCCGGCCACGGTGATGACGCCGATGATCGAGACGAAGATCTTGCGTGCCGTGCTGCCAGCCACAGTCGATGCCCACAGGAGGAGCGCGTAGATGGTCCAGGCAGTGAACAGCAGGGTCAGTGCGAACCAGCCCAGCCCGGGCAGCATGGCGAATGCCAAGGAGGTCTTCCCCGTGATGGAGAGCCCGAGCTCTGCCACAACGATCGCGATCACCAGGTGCACAGCCGTCAGGGACAGCATGCCCGTGATCCGACCCGAGGCCGAGGCGCGAGGAGGGATCGTCGCCGCGATGATCTCGGTGATCCGGTTGCGCTTCTCCAGACGCAGGTTCTGATAGAGCGCGGTGCCGAGGGTGGCCACCACGAGAAGCGCGAACACTGCCATGCCCCACAGCAGCGGAGTTGCGATCTCTGCTCCGACTGCCGGCGCGTTCAGCAGTGTCGCTTCAGTCTTCGGCGCCAGCTTCTCCAGCAGTGCCTCGGGCTGTTCGTCCAAGGCGATGATCGTCGGCTGTGCCTGTCCGCTGGGGTCCTGGATGAAGGCCGCGTCGACCTTGCCCTCCTTGACCAGCTTCTCTGCAGCCTGAGCGTCCTTGGCGTCGGTGATCTTCACGCCCAGCTGCTGCTCGTACATGGCAGCCTGTTCGCCTACTCCGACCATGGCCATGGTCGGAGTACCCGACTTCGCGTCGGATCCGGCGACGACGCCGGAGATGATCGCAGCGAGGATACCTAGCACGATGACCGCGCCGGTGACCAGGAAGAACGGACTGCGCAGTGCGGTCGTGCTCTCTCGGTTCGACACCAGCCACGCGGCTTGGCGCTTGTTCACGTCGACGAACTCGGAGACCAATCCGGTCTCGGGGAGCTCGTCGGCGGAGGGCTTGTCCTCGGCAAGTTCGAACGGAACCTCGTCGAGACCGTCGTCGGCCGCCACTGCGTCAGCGTCGCTGGCATCAGCCGCATCGGTTGCGTCGGCAGCATCATCATCGGCAGTCGCAGCTGGCTTTGCGCCCTTGGCGTTCTTCGTCGACTTGCCGTTCCGAGCCGCTGAGGCCTTCTTGGCCGACTTCGCACCGGTGCCGGTGCTCTGTGTTGTGTCGCCATCGTTGTCGGTCACCGTGACGTCGTCGCCGACCGGAGTGCCCAGGTCATCGATGTTCTCGCCCGCAGTGCCCTTCGACACCTGTGGCTCTGGGGAGTCCCCGTCTTGGCCTTCGTCCTTGCCTGCCATCACAAAGCCTCCTTGTACTGCTCGGCCAATGTCGGGCGAACACTCTCGAAACTCTTCACACCATTCAGTGCTGCCACGGTCTGTGCGGCCGCACCTGCATCGGCGGCCCGGAAGCTGATGACGTTGTCGGCGGAATCGAGGATCGCAACGTCGCTGATGTCCGCGCGCTTCTCCAATGTCTTAGCAGCCGCCTCGGCGTCGGAGAGCTCCACCCGGTACTTCACATCCGAACGCAGCTCTGCCACGCTGCCGGACACGCTGGCCCGTCCCTGGCTGAGGACGATGACGTCGTCGGCATGGGCCTGCGCGGCCTCCCAATTGTCGGTAGCCAGGATGACCGGCACGCCTGAGGCTGCGTGGGCACGCAGCAGGGACATCACAAGTTCGGTTGACTCCGAGTCGAGTCCGGAGAAGGCGTCGTCGATGATGACGACATCGGGATCGGCGGCCAGGGTCGCTGCGATGTCGACGCGGGCGATCTCGGTGCCGCTGAGGTTCTTCAGCGGGGCATAGCCGCGATCGGCGAGCTCGAGACGCGAGAGCAGCGTCAGCGCATTGCGCTCCGCTGCTCCGAGCGTGATGCCGTGCAGACGCGCCAGGTAGACGATCTGATCGATCACGCGCATGTTCGGGTAGCCGCCGCGCTCGGCGGGCAGATATCCGAAGTTCTGACGATCGCCGAAGTCGAGCTCGAAGTCCTCGAGCTTGACCGTGCCCTCATCGGGCGAGATCAGCCCCATGATGACGCGAACCAGCTCGGTCCGACCGGCTGAACGGGATCCGACGATTGCGGTGATCCGGCCTGCCTGCGCGGTGAAACTCACCTCGTCGAGATAAGTTCGCTTTCCCTTGCGCAGGGAAACCTCTTTCAGTGTGAGCACGCGTCATCCTTACTTTTCCTGAAGCAGTACTGTGGGAGTGTCTCATCTATCGTGTTGAATGGACCACGATGTTTCAAACCAGGACCCCGATTTCGACAGAATTGCCAGTCGAGTCCCAGCTGGTGATCGACGGGTGAGACGGCGCCCGCGGAGTCCGAGGAAACGTCTCAGTCCAGACCAAGATCGCTTGTCGTCAACGCCGTGAGATACGGAATTCCCGTCGCCTCGACCCGCTCCTTGGCTCCCGTGTCACGGTCCATGACCACGGCCACGGCCACCACCTCGGCGCCGGCCTCCTTGAGAGCCTCGACGGCGGTGAGCACCGAACCACCCGTGGTGGAGGTGTCCTCGACCGCAACGACCCGTTTGCCGGCGACATCGGGGCCCTCGACGCGACGAGACATCCCGTGCTTCTTCGCCTCCTTGCGGACGACGAAGGAATCCACCGGAGTGCCGCGAACGACGGAGCGGTGCATGACTGCGGTGCCGACCGGGTCGGCTCCCATCGTCAGACCGCCCACGGCATCGACCTGCTCCAGCAGGCCTTCGGCAGCCAGGAGGTCGAGCACCACATCGCCGATCAGAGGTGCGGAGCGATGATCGAGAGTGACCCGGCGCAGATCCAGGTAATAGTCAGCTTCCCTGCCTGATGAGAGGGTCACCTTGCCACGAACCACGGCGAGTTCGTCGATGAGGTCGAGCAACTGTCGGCGGGTGTCTGCGCTATCGGTCATGCCCACAAGTCTAAACGGCCAGTGCCATTGCGCGGACCAGGGCCGTCACACACACCCAGCGCCCCCGTCGCCGAGGTGGTCGTGAGCCCCAGCCGCCCTCGCCGAGGTGGTGATGGGGATCACAGCATACGAACAGAATTCGTCCGTGAGGTTTCCACCGAGCGAACGTCTGTACCAATGTCATAAAGAATCGGGCGAAGCGGTACGTTCCGCGAGAATCGGATCTACCATTGGAGACAGATTCACTCAGCAAGCCCGATCATCAGCCACTTCTGAAGGGATGTGAACCTCATGGGTTTCATCGCATACTTGATTCTCGGACTCATTGCCGGTGCCATTGCCAAGGCCATTCTGCCGGGCAAGCAGGGCGGCGGACTCATCGCCACACTCATCATCGGCGTCATCGGAGCCATGATCGGCGGCTGGCTCGGCGGCGCGATCTTCGGCGTCCAGATGGATGCCTTCTTCTCAATCTCGTCCTGGCTGTGCGCGATCGGCGGCTCGCTGATCGTCCTTCTCATCTGGGGCTTCATCACCAGCAAGATGGGCAAGAAGGACAAGGCCGCCTGATCACGGTCTGATCCTGGCGAGGGCCGGAATCCATCACTGGATTCCGGCCCTCGCCATATTCACCTGCAGTCCTGGCGGCTGCCCTTCAGTCGAGGGTAGCTGCCCATTCAGTCCTGGCAGCTACCCTCGGCTGACGACGCGCAGATCGATGTCGAGCCGTCCGCTGGCCTCCACTGCCCCGCGAGCGATATCGGCCTCGACGACGGAGAAGATCTCATCGACAACCTCGGCGACCGAACGGGTGCGGTCAAGATGGGCATCGATCCTCACCTTCACACCGTCGTTTCCGCGAGCCACGTCGACACCGACAGGCTCACCACCGACTCGCCGCAGCACTCTGGCTGTGGCTGTGGCGACCAGATCGCGCAGTCCCGGCGCCAGGCTTCTGACACCGGGAACCGAGGTCACCGACGTCGCCAGACGCTCCGACTCCGCGACCTCGCTGCGGACGCCTGAGCCGCTGCCGATACCAGAGCCATTGCCGCTGTTCACGAGGTTGAGGTCCTTCGCTTCGCCACGATCAGTCAACGTACACATCCTCAGCATTGATATCGATCCTGACAGCTGGAATCCCGAGTTCGGACAGAACCGCGGCGGACACGGCCCCGCGGATCGCCTCGGCGGTGGGGGCGAAGGAGATGCCGGCGCGCATAGCCAGTGTCAATGACACCGTCGCCGCGCTGCCTTCGGGTTCACCGGCGGGTTCGACGTCGACGCTGCGGGCACGGATACCGTCCACCGAGTCGACGGCTCTGCGCACAATTGAGCGCACCGCGGCAGTGGAGATCGAAAACGGGTGACCATGTTCGGTCTGCAGACGTGTCGAGGGCCCACGGTACAGATCGTCTCGGACCAGCTGGAGGATGCGCTCGCGCACCCCGGCAGTGTCCTCAGGGTCAGGTTCGAACGTGGCCATGTATTCGTCGATGACACCGCGAAGCTGAGCGTCTGATTCCCGCTGGAGATCATCGTTCGTCTGGTCAGGTTCAGCGCCGGAGCCGACATGTTCGTTCATGTCCATCCTTCCATCCCCTCCATGATGGCAGTTCGGGCCCGGTGGATGCGGCCTCGCACGCTGCCTTCGCTGATGCCCAGAGTCGCGGCCACCTCGGCGTAGCTGAGACCCTCCATCTGGTGGAGCACCCAGGTTACCCGCTGTTCTGACGAGAGCGTCTGGAGAACGCTTGAGAAATGCTGAAGAGCGGTGCGTGCCTCAACGGACTTCTCAACCGATGCACGCCCGTCTGGGTGGATGCTCATATCGTCGGGGTCCTGTGCATCCGAGGGCCTGGCCATCCGCCGCCGCAGCATGTCGGTGCACTTGTTCGATGCCAATCGGTAGATCCAGGTACCGAAGGCGGCGGGCTCACTCAGGGCGTTCAACGACTTCCACGCCTGCACCAGCGTGTCCTGCACGACGTCCTCGGCATCCTGCCGATCACCGAGAGTGCGCAGGCAGAATCGCAGCAGCTTCGTCTCATCCCGGTCGACCAACGACTCGAAGGCATCGATATCACCTTCCCTCGCGCGCACGACCAGGGTGACGAGATCGAACCGATCATCGTGCCTTGTCATATCCACATCGTATGCGACCGTCGGCGCTATGAGCGCACATTCCGTGCCGGGGGAATGTCGAGTGCGAACTCGCTTGAGAACTTTTTCAGCACAGGTGCGTGAGGTTCTCTGACCTGCCGCGTCTGTACCAATGTCAGCGCAATCGAAACGTTAAGGAATCAGAAATGCCTGAAGTCAAGCAGTCCACCGTTTCCCAGCAGTCCACAACCGACGATTCGGTGCGCAGCCCCCTCGTCACCGACATGGGCAACACCACGATCGCCGAGAACGTCGTCGCCAAGCTCTCCGGCATCGCTGCACGTGAGGTCCCCGGCGTCTACAGCATGGGCACCGCCGCACGCCGCGCCTTCGACACCCTCACCGACCGCATCCCCGGCTCGCAGACCAACGTCTCCGGCGGAGTCTCCGTCGAGAAGGGTGAGAAGCAGACCGCGATCGACCTCACCATCGTCGTCGAGTACGGAACGTCGATCGTCGACGTCGCCGAGGCGATCCGCCGCAACGTCATCCGTGCCGTCGAACAGGGCACCGGACTCCAGGTCGTCGAGGTCAACATCGAGGTCACCGACGTCCACCTCCCCGGTGATGAGGACGATCAGCAGAGCTCCAACGACACCGTCGAACTCAACTGATCTGCCCCCTACACACCAGTTTGCATACTCAACACACGAACGCAGCCTTTCCCGCGGCCGATCTCAGGCCCGGGAACGACTCGCCGCCTCGGCGGAAGGAATGACATGTCGAAAACACTCATCGGACTGCTCGTCGGATTGACGCTGGGCATCGTCGCGTACTTCGGAGGATTCCTGGCATTCCTCATCGTCGCCATCTGCGGCGGGCTCGGCCTCGTCGTCGGCCTGGTCCTCGACGGACGACTCGACCTCAGCGCACTGAGTTCACGTTCAACAACGCGGAGGTGACAGCGTGGCTTCATCACGTGGCGACCTCACGATCGCGGACCGGGTCATCGAGAAGACAGCCTCCCAGATCCTCAAAGGTCTGCCCGGAATCGGCGGGACGAAATCGGGTCTGTTCGGACTCGGTTCGAGCGCCGATCTCGATTCCCGGCCCAGTGTTGACGTGACCCTCTCGGGTCGAAGCTGCACCCTCGAAGTCGAACTCGGACTGCAGTACCCATCCCCCATCACCGAGGCGACCGAATCGGTCCGTCGTCGCCTCAGCACCGATGTCGAAGCCCTCACCGGAGTCACCGTCCATCAGGTCGACATCTCCGTGAAATGGCTCAAGCCCAATGCATCAGGATCCGGAAAGACAGTGAGGAATCTGCAATGAGCGCACGACTGTTTCGGGCACGCCCGGCACGCGTGGTGCCCGCCGTCATCCTCGCCATCCTGATCCTGGTCATCGCCGTGGCCCTCGGCTGGGCGGCCATTGCCGCCATCGCCTCTGCAGGTTCCGGAAGCTCCGCGCTCTCGGACGGAGTCCCAGGACTGTCGAGCCTCGGCGAGATGACCTGGGGATCCGCGGCCATCATCGCCGCCTGTGTCGTCATTGCGCTGCTGGGCCTGATCTTCCTCATCATCGGAATCTCGCCCGGAGCCAAGCGCGTCATCGGCTACCGCACGCAGACCCCGGAGCACATCGAGCGCTTCGAAGTGGTGCTGCCGACCTCGGCGCTGTCCGGCCTGGCGGCCGCGGCAGCGGACTCCGTCGACGGAGTCTCGAGCGTGCGCGCCGCATCCAATGCCTCGTCGACGAACGTCACCTTCTCCACCCCCGTGCGTGACAACGACGAGATCCGCCGCGATGTCGATGCCGCAGTCACCCAGCGCTTCGACTCGATCGCCTTCGACCGCACACCCACCGTCAAGGTCCGAGCACACAGGAGGCAGGCATGAGACGTATGGCAGCAGGTGCCAACCGCACCGGACTCATCATCGTCGGACTGTTCCTCCTGGTGGCCGGACTCGCTGTGCTTGCGATCAGCTTCGGCCTGGCAGCAGCCGTGGCCCCCGGCTTGACGCCGGACGCAGCACTGCAGCCTGTCGCCGCCGTATTCGCATTGCCGTTCTCCGCGGTCATTGCACTGGTTGTCGCCCTCATTCTGGCGATCATCGGCATCCGTTGGCTCGCTGCGCAGGTCCCGCGGAAGGATTCCGCCAAGCCTCTGCGCATGCAGGAAGATGCTCGCAGCGGTGTGACCACAGTGACGGCGAACGTCGTGGCCGCCGCCGTGGAAGATGACCTCGAAGCCACCCCCGAGGTCGTGGACGCACAGGCCATCCTGCGCGGAACTGCGCGACGCCCTGAGCTCGTCCTCCACCTCGATGTCGACGAACGCGCCGACATCGATTCAGTCGTCGCCGACGTCGCAGATCGCGTGACCCGCAACGCCAGTCAGGCACTCGGCGTCCCGCTGTCCGCAGTCGGCGTCGAGGTCGCCATCGCCAGGTCACGGCAGAGGAAGCAGCGCAGTGTTCAGCTGTGAATGACAAAGACCCCGGGGCGCGTAATCGCGACATCCCGGGGCCCTCGCAGCACTCCCCTCGAGTACCCGGACGCATCCCCATACGTCCGTTGTGTCCACCCGATCCCCACCGGGCGAACACCATTATTGGATCACACATCGATCCTACTTGTAAAGATTGTTCCGCCCTGCCTAAGCCGCAAGGGCGCCTTTCGGCGACCCTGAACACCTGATAGAACCCCAGGTCACAGGCCTCGCCGAAAATAATTCAAGACTCAACTTCATTCGGCGGGTCGCAACTGTCACTGCCGCGAACTCAGTGATCGTCTCGTCTGCTGAGAGAGAATCCCGTCGACCCCCAGCGCACCAGGGAACGCGGAACGAAGCGGGCGATTCGAGCCGCCAGCGCGTAGCTCACCCCGGGGACCGAGACCACCTTGCCGCGCCTGGCATCGCGCAGGGACGCGGTGACGACCTGCTGCACACTCAGCCAGATCCAACCCGCCCGGGCCGGTCGACGCCGAGTCGTTCATGGAATCTGGTCCGAATGAATCCAGGCAGGACGACGGTGACCGTCACCGGGGTACCTCGCAGTTCGCCGGCGAGTGCTTCAGTGAAGACCAGAGTCGACATCTTCGATGCCGCATACTGCCCCATGGTCGTCAGTGCCGCCATGGACGAGACGTTGATCAGACCGCCGCGACCACGTTCGCGCATCTGCTTGACCGCGGCCAGCGAAAGCTCGCGCACGGCGCCGGTGAGCACCATGTCCTGGTCCTCAAGCTCGGCCGCATCCGAGTCGAGCAGACCCTGCTTGAGTCCGTATCCGGCGTTGTTGATGAGCAGATCGATCCGTGAGGTCTCAACCACAGTCCGGACCATGTCGATGCCGGATCGGGTGGACAGATCGGCCACGACAACCTCGGCGTGGGTGCCGTGTTCGGTTTCGATGCTCGTCGCCAGCTCCCGCAGGCGCGTCTCATCGCGGGCCACGAGCACGAGGTCATAGTGATCGGCGGCGAGGCTGAGGGCGTAACCACGCCCCAGCCCTGAGCTGGCGCCGGTGACGAGAGCGCGCGGCCTCGTCACTTCGCGCCCTGGCCCACCCGCACTGTCAGCGACTGTGCCGCGGTGCCGATCGGCCCCTTGACATCGCTGAGGACGCTCGTGGTCTCGCCGATCCCGGTGGGGCCGAACGCCACCTTCGTCTCGAAGCCGACCCAGCCTGGTTCGGGGACTCGGGTGAGGTGGATGGTGAGGTCGACATTGGGGAAGAACGTCGTCTTCGGATCTTCTCTCACGGCAAGCCCGTTGGCTGTATCGACGAGCTTCACGAAGGCCGCGGTCGCGGGGTCGTCCTCACCGTCGACGAGGGGAAAGGGGGACCGAATCCAGGAACGAGCGAATCCGGGGCGGACGTCGGCGAACTGGCCACCGTCCAACGAGGCGATGAAGCCTCCGCCCCAGCGGCCGGTGAACGGTATGGCAGGAGCTTCTTCGGGCTCTGGCAGAGCCTGCCATTCGTCGCCGACGACGCTGGTGGTGTCGCTGGGCAGCAGGCGCCAGACTCTGGCGTGGACGCTCGTGCGCTCACCATGGCGCATGCTCGCCTCGATGAGTTCGATGGTCCGACCGGGCCTGATGACGTTGACGTCGATTGTGAATTCGCCGGAATGGATGACGCCGAGGATGTCGAAATTGATCCGAGAGACCAACTTGTCCGAGGGCAGTCGGCGTTCGATCTCTGCCAGCACCAGTCCTGCGGCTGGGGCCAGATGCTGTTCGCCCGGCTGCCAGGCGCCCTGACTGTGCAGCGTCGAGATGAAGGTCTCCGGCCCCGTGCGCACATAGTAGGAGTCGGGGCAGGCGGCACCATCGTGGCCGAGGTGTTCGTTGAGTGCTTCAGGCATGACCCCAGATTATCGGTAGCCAACCGGCGCCGAGGTGATGGGGCCACGGGGTGCGCCTGCTGACTCCTCCTGGTGACCGGCTTCCTTCTGCCTGTTGAGCTTGGGCCTGCGGTCGGGACCGCCTATGGTGGGAGAGTGAGAATCGCGAGCTGGAATGTGAACTCGATCCGCGCCCGACATGACAGAATCGGCGCCTGGCTGGATCGCTCCGACGTCGACGTCCTGGCCATCCAGGAACTCAAGTGCAAGGACGAACAGTTCCCGGAGGACCTGTTCACCTCCCGTGGCTATGAAGTGAGCTTCCACGGCCTCAATCAGTGGAATGGTGTGGCCATCGCCTCCCGAGTCGGACTCGAGGACCCCGAGATCGGATTCACCGACATTCCCTCATTCGGCGAAGAGCCCGTGGTCGAGGCCCGTGCACTCTCAGCCACCTGCGGCGGAGTCAGAGTGTATTCGCTCTACGTTCCCAATGGTCGTGAACTCGACCACCCGCACTACACCTATAAGCTCGAATGGTATCGGGCCCTGACTGCCGATATCTCTGCACAGTTGAGTGAAACACCTGATAAGAAGCTCGTCCTCTGTGGCGACTTCAATGTCGCACCCCTGGATGAGGACGTCTGGGACATGGCGGAGTTCGACGGACTCACCCATGTGTCCGAGCCCGAGCGCGATGCCTTCAACTCCCTCCTCGGCGCCGGGCTCACCGAGGTCACCAGGCAGTTCACACCAGGCCCAGGCGTCTACACCTTCTGGGACTACCAGAGGCTGGCATTCCCGAAGAAGAAGGGCATGCGCATCGACTTCGAGCTCGCCTCACCGTCCTTGGCTGAGAAGGCCACCGGTGCCGAGATCGACCGCGAGGAGCGCAAGGGCAAGGGCGCGTCGGATCACGCTCCTGTCATCGTCGACTACGAGGTGTGAGCAGTACCCGACGAAAACCTCACGTCTTGAGCCTGCTTCGGCACTCCCCCACGCCGCTACAGATCAATATTGACGAAACACCACTTCACAAGTGATCCTAAGAACAACGTGCCGCTGCTCACTCCCCGATAATGCGCAACGGCATCGTTGAACACAGATTGAGTGAAGTTGAACGCAGACAAACGCAGACTTAGTGAAAATCACATAGCTGCCACATTGTGTAACCGGATTTCTCTCAAAGAGATCAGATAGATTACTTAATGGTAGTCAATCCCCAAATCCCCATATCCCCACTGCCAGAGGTCCCCACCCATGCATGATTCCGCTGACCAGGGCGCTCCCGTTCCCCCGACGGACCGCTCAGCCGGTGCAGGCGTCTTTCCCGGCGAGCGCTCGACGACAGCTCACGCATTCGCGACTCGCCTCGCCGATTTCGCGCCCGAGCTGCCCGAACCAGTGTGGAAGAGTCTGTTTTTGCAGACATCTGGCCATATCTTGGCAGGCCAAGCCGTTCTGCAGGGCGCCGACTCGATGGGCCATGACCTCTCGACAGTCGATGCCGACCACTACTCGGATCTGCCATCCGCCGAGGTTCTGACTCAGATCAGAAGCCAGGCCCCGGACAGTCCCGAGCTGAGGTTTGCTCATCTGCTCTCATTCGTACGCGACATCAACGCCGACACTCTGGCCATCGCCGCCGGAGCAATGCGCTACTTGGGGTCGTTTGCCGTCCCCATCGACCCAGAAGGCGGCGACACCTTCGACATCGCTGACCTGAGCGCACATCTGCTCGAGGACGGATTGCTGTTCCCATCGCTGGAAGACACCGGTCAATACACGATTCCGCCGGTCATGAGAGCGATCCTGAGGCGGCTCTACGACGGCCGGGATCGGCACAGCGAATCGCGGTCGCGACGCGCACTTGGTGGCAGCGCCGCGGAATGGCTGAAGGCCCCAGCCTCCTATCATTCGGAGGGCTTCGATGAGGCACTCCTGCAGGTCGCGGAGGCCGGAGAGTGGAGCGCACTGACAGATCTCTGGGCGAACCGCGGCCATGCACTCATGGTCGATCATTTCGACGCGACTCTCGAGGCCTTCTCGAAGGTCCCCGAGGCGCAGACTCAGAACTCGGCGGTATTGGCCGAGGCGAAGGGCGACTGCCTGCAAGCAGGTGAGGCCAGACGGCGCCTTCGCGTCAGCGACGCCCTCACCGTTCTCGGCCAGGTCGACTTCGAGCACTCGGCGGTCCCGACGCTCGACTCGCAGCTGGAACGGATCAAGGACGGTGACTTCACCGTCGATGACATCCTGATCATGGCCATCGCATCGATGCGGCGCCAGAAGGTGCTCGGCCAGTCGGACCAGGGTCTGCAAGTGGCCCGGACGGCCCAGGAGCTCATCAACGACAGCCGACACTTCCAGTCAGCATCGAGCCGACTCTGCGAAGCACGATTCCACCTCGAATATGGGATCACCACCATGTTCGTCGGCGATCTCACGGGCAGTGTCCAACTGCTGCGCCGGTCGATCATCATCACAGAGCTCGCCTCTGCGTCCTCTCCTTATCTCCTGCTCCCCGCACATGCCTACAGTGCCCTGGCGTACGCGATGCTCGGAAACGGGCCATCGAGTGACGCGCACCTGCGTCACTTCGACGAGCTCAGGGAGCAAACTCGCTTCAACAACCCCCACACGCTCACCGCCTATTCCTTGGCTCGCATGATTCGCGCCATGGACGGCCTGGACCTCGACGCAGCAAGCCGGTACTCGGCGCGCCTGACTGACCCCTCACTAGGTCATCACTCGTGGCTCGGAGTCGTTCAGTACAGATCGCTATTAGGCATTCTGCGCAGCGATGTCGGGATCGAGGGCAAGCGCCTGGAGCAGATCATCGACACCAACCGATCGTCCCTGCCGGCCGACGGACTCCTGCTCCACTCACTCCAGCTCATGCTGGTCTCCCTCCACCTGGCTCAGGGCCAGACCCATCTCGCCCAGAATGTCCTGCTCGACGCCGAGACCGAATCGCCGTACATCATCCTGGCCAGAGCTCAACTCCATCTGACCATCGGTGAACACGGGACCGCGGCGCACCTGGCGAACAGAGTGCTGTCTCAGAAGTCACTCGACCTGCACGCCAGGGCCTCGGCACGTGCGATTCAGGCTGCCAGCTTGTTGGGCAAAGGAGAACTGGCAGAGTCAGACTCCGCGTTCGTCGACGCACTCGAGTACTGCAGGATCGCAGCCAGCCTCATTCCCGTGGCGCTGGTTCCCAAGTCTCTGCGCGATCAGTTGATCGCGCGCAGCTCCAGCGCTGCCGAGTGGGACCTGATCGCTCCGGTCTTCGCGAGCGAATCCAACGCCACCGACGGCGCCATCGGCGGACCGGGCGATCGCGGTGCCGGGGAACGGCTCCGGCAGCGGCTGCTGGATCTTGGGGAGACACTTCGCATCCGCGCCGGTCACACACTGCTCAGCCCCTCGCAGAGACAGCTCCTGGCGCTGCTGGACACCCAGTCCTCGGTGTCCGCAATCGCCGCTGAGCTCAGCCTCGTCGAAGGAACTGTGAAGAACAAGCTGTCGAATCTCTACGCGCGCCTCGGCGTCCGCAATCGCAGAGATGCGCTGGCCCGCGGCTACGAATACGGGTACCTTCCCACCGAGCGCTGAGTCTGCGGCGCGCATCGCAGGACCCCTGAACAGTCCCCGGAGGCTCCCGTGATGACCTCCCGGAGGAAAGCTCGTCTCATTCGCGCGTAAAGCATGGACATCCACCCCGTCTTCTGGTGAAGTTGAATCAGGAGCTAGGAAGGTGACGAGGATGTCAGCAACAGTCCGCGAACTGGTCGACGAAGCCTACGACAGGCGCGAGTCGACATGGAGGGCCGCCCTGGAGACGGTCAACGATTGGGTCGAGGCCGCATGCTCGGGGTCCGCGCTGCTGTCAGGCGATCGAGTCACCGTCGGCCGCGGACGGATCAAGGACCGACTCCGAGCCGGGGAGAAGCTGCGCCGCAAACTCGCCGACGCCAATGACGAGATCCATGAGGCCGTCGAGGTTGAGAACCAGGTCATCGATGTTGTCGGTGCCCGGGCGGTGTGCCGCACCGAGCGGGAACAGACCGCGCTGTGGGATCTGCTCACCGACAGCAATGACAGTTCGAACCTCTCCATCGCCGAGGTGCGGGACTATTCCGCCCAGCCCAAGCCCTCCGGTTATCGCGGACGCCATCTCATCATCGAAGTTCCCTTCGACGCCGAACCCTCAGTGCTCGTCGAGCTCCAGCTGCGCACGATCATGCAGGATGCGTGGTGTGTGCTCGCCGAGGAGCATCTGTTCAAACCCGGTCAGGCACTGAAATCAGATGCCCAGCAGGAGCGGCTCTCCGTCGTCCTCTCCGGGCTCCTGGCTCAGGCCGATGTGGTTGCCGCCTATATCGCCGATGATGTCAGTGCCTACCTGGGAATGGGCAACGCCTCACCGCCTCGGACGGTGACGAATGTCGATGCTGCAGCGGAGGTCCCCTCGATCGAGGTCACCATCCGCGAGCTCAATCATTCCTATGTCCTCGCCGCCGACGAGGTCGGTCGGCACGGGATCATCCGCCTGGAGAACCTGGGACTGACGCCGGAGAATCCCGAACACTCGGCGTTCCCGAACCCGGGTGACAAACTGCAGGTGACGATGGACGAGTCGAACACCACGCGCTACTTCATCCCGGTCGCCGGGCAGCACTGAATCGCCCCGGCGAACGGGATGCATTCCGATTCGCCAGACCGTCTAGACTTGTCTTCCATGGGTAAGAAGTCGAAGCGTTCCAAAGAAGATGTCATTGCCAAGCGTCTGGCACGTGCAGAGGCCACGGCCTTCGTTGCACGTCCGTTCGAGGGGCTGCCGTTCGAGGCGGACCTCATCTGCCTGCGTGAGCTGGTGCCGGCGGCGACCGCCTCGGCGAAGCTGAAAGCGGAGTTCGGTGGTCAGGAGATCACCATCACCTCCCTGCTGCCCGCAGCATGGCAGGCCTGGCACCGTGAAGACGGTGAAATCTTGGCCGGCATGCAGGTGCCTGTGTCCTCGACCGATGCTTCTCGCGATGTCGCCCACGGCATCCTGGCCGCAGTCGATGCGGAGCCGGGTACCACCGTCGAGGCGACCACCGAGCCAGGTCAGGGTCCACGTCTGCAGGACATCCTCGACACCGACCACCCGTTCGACATCCGCGTCCTCGAGACTTTCGAGTACTGGAAGCTGCCCGAGGCCGAGACGGACTCCGATGTTGCTGCGGCGCTCGAACAGGCCAACGACTCCATCTCCCCCACGGAGAAGCTCGCCTCGGTGAAGTCCGCCTACTGGACCGAGATGTCGGGCCGCACCTACGTCCGTTGGGCACGCCCCGAGGGTGAGGACGCGATCGTCGACGCTCTCGCGAGCCTGCAGGTCGAAGGGCTCAACGACCTGGGCGGTCCGGGAACCTTCCTGGGGTATTTCCGTGCCCATGGAATCATCGTGCCCGTCTGGGAACTCGAATTCGGCACACAGGTCGACGACATCGAGGAGCCCATCGCGGAGTTCGGCAAGCGCCTCGATACGACCATGAACTCGGGCGAGTCTCTGTCTACCGAGGCACGCCGTGCACGTTCAGGCATCGTCGCTCGTCAGCTGACCATCCACTGAGTTCCGTCGCCACGACCACCGGCGAGCGTCGACGCGCACTCGCCGGTGCGTGAGGCGGACAGGAGAAGAGTTTCCATGTCCGAACAGTCGAACACCCCAGTTCCGTCTTCGGAGACGGCACCCCGCGCGATCGCCGCCGTCATCCCCGCGATGGACGAAGCCGACCGGATCGCAGCGACCGTGAGAAGCGCCAAGCAGATCCCCGGAGTCGACATCATCATGGTCGTCGATGACGGTTCGAGTGATGACACCGGCGTCCGCGCCCGCAGGGCCGGCGCCGAGGTGGTCACCCACAGGAAGAACAAGGGCAAGGCTGCGGCCATGATGACCGGCGCGTTTGCGATCAGGAATCGTGAGATCTCCGACTCGGATCCCAACCAGCGCCCGAATCACCGCGCCCTCCTCTTCATCGACGGCGACTTGGAAGATTCAGCCCTCAACACGGCCCCGCTCGCCGCACCTGTCCTCGCTGGTGAGGCCGATATGACGATCGCGATCCTGCCCGCACAGAAACGCAAGGGCGGTGGGTTCGGCTTCGTCGTCGGTCTCGCGAAGAAGGGCATCGCCGAACTCAGCGGATTCGACGCGACCCAGCCCCTGTCGGGAATGCGCTGCCTGAGCCGCGAGGCCTTCGACACGGCACTGCCCTTCGCCGCCGGCTGGGGCGTCGAAACGGCCATGACCATCGATGTCGTCAATGCCGGCCTGCGCGTCGAAGAGGTCGAATGCGACCTCCACCACCGGGTCACGGGCAAGGACCTCAATGCACAGCTGCACCGTGCCGCCCAATACCGCGACGTCGCCCGAGCGATCCTCGTGCGCAGACTCCGGGCCAAGAAGCAGAACGGCACCTCGCCGAGTACCGAGAAGGAGACTACGCAGTGAGCGCAGAGCGCTACGCCTACCTGGGCCCCGAAGCCACATTCACCGAGGCCGCACTGCTGCAGTACCTCGACTCCCACGGCCTGCGCTCGAACGCATCGACCCAGCCCATGCGCAACGGGGCCGCGGCTCTCGAGGCCGTCCTCGACGGTGACTGCCTGGCTGCGGTCGTGCCGATCGAGAACTCCATCGAAGGCGGCGTGCCGGCCACGATCGATGCCCTGACCGATCATGGTCAGCTGCAGATCATCGCCGAGGTGGTCGTGCCCGTGCGCTTCGTCCTGGCGGTGAAGCCGGGGACCGATCCCAGCACGCTGACTTCGTTCGGGTCCCATCCGCACGGTGAGGCACAGGTACGCACGTTCATGTCCGCGAACTTCCCCGATGCCGTCTACCTGCCGACCTCGTCGACGGCCGCGGCCGCACGAGATCTGGCTAACGATGCCGCCGACCATGTGGCGGCCGTGTGTCCGGCCTTGGCGGCTGAACGCTACGGGCTTGAGGTTCTGGCCAATGACATCGGAGAACGTCAGGATGCCGAGACCCGGTTCGTCGTCGTCACTCGCCCCGGTGCTATTCCCGCACCGACTGGATCCGACAAGACCACCATCGTGGCCTCGCTGCGCTCCGATCGTGCGGGTGCGCTGTTGGAGATGCTCGAGCAGTTCTCCAGCCGCGGGGTGAACATGTCACGCATCGAATCCCGACCCACCGGTGACGGACTCGGGCTCTACCAGTTCTCGATCGACCTGCTGGGACACGTGCACGAGGCCCGGATGGCCGATGCGCTGCAGGGAGTCCACCGTGTGACCAGGAGTCTGAGGTTCCTCGGCAGCTACCCCAGTGCGGTGGAGACCGGTGTGCCACTCGACCCGACAACCACGGACGATTCGTTCTCCGCCGCCGCTGCTTGGCTCGATTCGACGCTGGGCCGCTGAGACACGACTGCAAGCCCTGCGAACAGTAGGCAGACACCGCGGACAGTAGACAGACTCTGCGGCCAGTAGTCTGAGTATGCACGGGTCGCCAGACCCACATTTCGACGAAGGAGTCGCCCATGGGAAACACCTCTCCGACCGCCGCCCCTCACCCGAATGAGGCTTATGACGCCATCGTCGTCGGGGCAGGCCTCGCGGGACTCGTCGCCGCCCATGAACTCAGCCTCGCCGGGAAGCGAGTGCTCATCCTCGACCAGGAGAACCGGGCCAACCTCGGCGGTCAGGCCTTCTGGTCCCTCGGTGGACTCTTCCTCGTCGACTCCCCTGAGCAGCGCCGACTCGGCGTCCACGACTCCCTCGACCTGGCGCGCCAGGATTGGGCCACCTCGGCGGGCTTCGACCGGGAAGACGATCATTGGCCACGGCAGTGGGCCGAGGCGTATCTCGAGTTCGCCGCCGGAGACAAACGTCGCTACCTCCATGACCTGGGGCTGCGCCTGACACCGATCGTCGGCTGGGCAGAGCGAGGCGGGTCGGGTGCCTCCGAGCACGGCAACTCCGTGCCGAGGTTCCACCTCACCTGGGGCACCGGCCCCGAGGTGGTCCGGGTCTTCCGCGAGCCCGTGGAGCGGGCAGAAACGGCAGGCCTCGTGACCATGGGGTTTCGGCATCGTGTCGATGAGCTCATCGTCGACAATGGCGGCAGCGGCAGCGGCAGCGGCAGCGGGGATGGTGCCTCGGTCGTCGGGGTTCGCGGGCGGAGACTGGCCCCCAGCCACACCGGCCGCGGGGTCGAGTCGAATCGCGAGGAGCTCGATGGTTTCGAGCTGCGTGCCCCTGCGGTCATCGTCACCAGCGGCGGCATCGGTCACAACTTCGAACTCATGCGCAAGTTCTGGCCGGCCGAACGCCTCGGCGAGTTCCCGCAGACGATGCTGGCCGGAGTCCCTGCCCATGTTGACGGGCGCATGCTGGCCATCGCCGAGGAGGCGGGTGCGAGCCTGATCAATCGGGATCGGATCTGGGCCTATACCGAGGGCATCGAAAACTGGAACCCCGTGTGGCCGAACCACGGGATCCGCATCATTCCAGGACCCTCGTCACTGTGGTTCGACGCCGAAGGCAACCGGTTCCCAGCACCGAACTACCCCGGGTTCGACACCAACCGGACCATGAAGACCATTCTCTCGACCGGTCACGACTACTCGTGGTTCGTGCTCAATGAGTCGATCATCCGCAAGGAGTTCGCGCTCTCGGGTTCGGAGCAGAATCCCGACATCACGAAGAAGGACTGGCGCCTGACCTTGGATCGCGCCCGGTCCTCCGATGCTCCCGGCCCGGTCGAAGCCTTCAAAAAGTTCGGTTCCGACTTCGTCGTCGCCGACACCACCGAGGAGCTGGTCGCCGGGATGAACGAGCGCTCCCGCGGTCCCGTCATCGATCATGACCACCTCGTCGACCAGATCATCGAACGTGACCGGCAGATGGACCATTCGTTCTCGAAGGACGCGCAGGTCCAAGCCATCCACAATGCCAGGAACTACCTCGGCGACAAGATCGTGCGGGTCCAGAAACCGCACAAGATCCTCGACCCGGCCCACGGTCCGCTCATCGCTGTGCGGCTGAGTCTGCTCTCCCGCAAGACCCTGGGTGGGCTGGAGACGAACCTCGACGCCCAGGTCATCGGAGCAGACGGCACACCGATTACCGGACTCTATGCGGCCGGCGAGGTCACGGGATTCGGCGGCGGAGGGATGCACGGCTACAACGCACTTGAGGGAACCTTCCTGGGCGGGTGCATCTTCTCCGGGATGCGTGCCGGACGTGCCGTGGCGGGAACTGCCGGGGCTGTTGCCGGTGGGGCCGGCGCTGAGTCCGGGGTATCCGACGTCGATCAAGTGGGGCAGTGATCAGCATGAACTCGGAACTCACGGTGTTAGTCACCGGTGGCACTTCCGGCATCGGTGCCGCGCTGGTGAGGAAGTTGGCAGACCGTGGCTGCACGGTGCTGACCACGAGTCGGGACCCCGAGCGGATTCCGCAGTCCGAGCGGATCCCCGGGGTGCGCTATCTTCAATTGGACCTCGCCGATCTCGACAGCGTCGAGTCACTGGGCGCCGAGCTTGGCACCGTCGACGTCCTCGTCAACAATGCCGGCGAGAGCCAGTCGGGTCCCTTCGAGGAGCTGCCCTCCGATGCCATCGACCGCCTGTTTCACACCAATGTCTTCGGGCCGGTGCGTCTGAGTCAGCTCGTCCTGCCCGGTATGCGCGAGCGTGGTCGCGGCCGGATCATCATGGTCGGGTCCATGCTCGCCAGCTTCCCCCTGGCCCACCGCAGCTCCTATGTCGCCTCCAAGGCAGCCCTGCGCGGATTCACCACGGCCGCACGTCAGGAGCTCTCGCCATTCGGAGTCTGGCTCAGTGTCGTCGAACCCGGGTCTATCGCCACCGGGATCGGCAACCGGCGGACGAAGTACCTCTCTCCCGGTTCTGTCTACACCGAGGATGTGAGAACGATGCTTGAGCACCTCGATGACAATGAACGAGGCGGGATCTCGGCCGAGACCGTGGCCACGACCATCGTCACGGCCATCGAGGCGGCCAGGCCTCGCGAATTTTATGCCGTAGGGAGCAGGGCACCGCTGCCGTTCCTGCTCAAACGGGTGCTCCCGCGCGCGGTGATGTCACGGATCGTCACGGCTCAGCACGGGCTCAAACGATGAGTTCCGCGATCTTGCGCCGCTGAGTGGCTGACTGCCTGAACGGCTACTGGAACCGTGAGGGCAGAAGGAACTGCGTGGTGGAGATTCCGAGCACTCGCTGCTGACGAGTCAGGTTGTACGTGCGATCGTGCTGAAGGTACTCGACGAGGAACAGCTCCGCCCGGTTGCCCCGCTTGAAGAACGTCTTGATCTTCAGGCCCAGTTTCGCGGCGAAGAGCGCCTTGTCCTTCGCGATCGCATCGATGACGACAGGCTCATACTCCATGCGCGCGAAGTGGGTGGAGACGGCGTCTTTGAGCTTGTACGGAGTCGGATCGCCGATGTTGAACGGGCCCGAAGCCGAGGGCACGTCGACGCAGGCGATGGCCGCTCGCACCAGGTTGTCGATGTGGGTCAGGGTTATCTTCTGCCGACCGCCGCCGGGAAGTCGCAGGACTCCCTTCTTCGCCACTTGGCTGAGATAGGGCATGAGCATCGTCTCGCCGGGTCCGTAGACCGCGGCGGGCCGGAGGATGGCCGCATCGGGACGGATCCGCATCACCAGCTGCTCGGCCAGAGCATGCGTCCTCGAGTAGGCGTCGTGGAAGTCGTTGGGATCTTTGGGTCCGGCCTCTTCCCACAGGTCCGCATGAGGTGCGTTCGTGGAATAGACGGTGGTGGAGGAGATGTGCACGATTCGCGCCTTCGCGAATGCGTCGAGCACGTTCCTCGTCCCCGTGACCTTGACGTTGTAGAGCTCATCGTCATCAGCATTGACGGCCGCGATTCCGGCGCAGTGGAAGACCGCCGTGGCCTTCGACGCCAGGGACTTCACCGCTTCCGAAGCAGGTTCGGTGAGGTCCCACGCCTGAAAGTTCACACCTGGAATCTCGGGATCGCGTCGCCCCAGGGCATAGACCGTCTCATCCCTGTTCGCCAGGGCACGGGCGATGGCGCCACCGATGAAGCCGCTGGCTCCGGTCACGATTACCGCCACGTCTGATCCTCCATCATCATCTGAAGCATCTCATCCGGTCCATCCGAATGAGCACACTGTCATAGGAAATCACACTGTCAGTCCCGATGCTGCCACCGAGGCTCTCTTCTGGTGAGAAAAGCGTCGATCCCCTCCTGCGCATCGGCTGCGACGGCGTTGTGCGCCATCACCTCCGACATGTGCTCATAGGCCTCTGCCAGAGGCAGATCGCGCTGTTCGTAGAACGCTGCTTTGCCTATTGCCACTGTAGCTGACGAGGCTGACGCGACCTTCCGCGCCAATTCCAGGGTCGAGGCCTCCAGCTCGTCATCGGCGACGACATCGGAGACCAGACCGAACGACAGTGCGTCATCTGCGCTGAGGAAGTCCCCGGTCAGCAGCATCCGCATCGCCGTCTTCGCCGGCACCGCCCGGGTCAGGGCCACCATCGGTGTGGAGCAGAACAGGCCGATCTTCACCCCTGGGGTGGCGAACCGAGCCGACGCTGCTGCGACCGCCAGGTCGCAGCTGGCGACGAGCTGGCACCCGGCGGCGGTCGCCACGCCCTGGACCTGTGCGATGACCGGCTGCGGGATCGATTGGATCAGCTGCATGAGTTCGGAGCAGAGTGCGAAGGTCTCCTGCTGCGATTCCAGCTTCGCCCCGCTGATCTCCTTGAGATCATGCCCGGAGCTGAAGACGTGACCTGCGGTGGACAGGATCACGGCACGGACATCGGTGCGCTGACCCACCTC
Organism: Brevibacterium sp. BDJS002; assembly: GCF_028201555.1. Taxonomy (NCBI): domain Bacteria; kingdom Bacillati; phylum Actinomycetota; class Actinomycetes; order Micrococcales; family Brevibacteriaceae; genus Brevibacterium; species Brevibacterium sp. BDJS002. The sequence continues at coordinate 3,883,426 of NZ_CP116392.1, forward strand.
GGCGAGGGTGTCGATGAGACCCTTCATCACCGAGCGCGACAGCGCGTTCCGAGTCTGAGGCTCGTTGATCGAAATCGTCGCGACTGCGTCCTTTTCCAGGGAGAATACAATTGAGTCAGACATAAGGGTATTCTGCCAAAATATCGTTGGTCCGGCGCGGAAACCTGATGTGGATCTCTTTCCGAATCCTTACCAGGCGCCCCCTCATGGAGACGATGTTTCCTGACATCGATGCCGTTGTACCGGTGTGCATTCATGCCACCCATATCGAGGAGACGAGCATGACGACTCTGCTGATGATCATCGGATTCGGTGCCGCAACCAGCGTGGTCGTGGGCCTGGGCCAGAAGCTGCGCCTCCCCTGGCCGGCTCTCATGGTCATCATCGGCATCGCCGGCGCGTTCATTCCCACGTTCGCCGAGATCACCATCGAACCCGATCTCATTCTGCCTCTGTTCCTGCCTCCGCTCCTGTTTGCCGCCGCGCAGAAGACCTCGTGGGCGCTCTTCGCCATCCGCTGGCGCACGATCCTGGGCATGGCGGTCGCTCTCGTCGGGGTGACGGTGGCGGCAGTGGCCGGAACTGCGGTCCTCCTCATCCCCGGGATCACGATCGCGGCGGCGGTGGCCCTCGGCGCCATGCTCGCCCCGCCTGACCCCGTCGCCGTCGATGCGGTCGCGGGAACTGTCTCGATACCTCGGCGGATCATGTCGACCCTGCAGAGTGAAGGGCTGTTCAACGATGCCGCCTCCCTCGTCATCTTCCAGACGGCGATGGCGGCAGCCATGTCCGGCACCGAGGTGGACTTCGGTCAGCTGGCCCTGTCCTTCCTCATCTCCGCGGTCATCGCCATCACCGTCGGCCTCGTCGTCGTGTTCATCGTGTGGTGGGTGATGGAGAAGATCGACCATACGATCGCCCGCTCCTCGCTCATGCTCATGCTGCCCTTCGGCGTCTACCTCATCGCCGAACATTTCCATGCCAGCGGAGTCATCGCCGTCGTCGTGGCCGCGCTCGAGGTGCGCAGGCGCGACGTCGAAGGCAACTCGGCGGAACGTGTCACCCAGGCCTCGACGTGGCAGGTCCTGGAAATGCTCATCACCGGAATCGCCTTCGGCCTCATCGGCCTCGATCTGCGCATGGTCGTCGAGTCCGAGCACGCCGACCTGGGAAAGGCCGTCCTCGTGGGGTTGGGCATCGCGCTCATCGTCATCGCCGTGCGGTTCGGCTGGCTGCTCATCGGAACCGTGCTGGAGAACAAGCGCAGGGAGGAGGACCCGGATGCCGCACCGCTGAACATCAGGGATGCCACGCTCATGACCTGGGGCGGCATGCGCGGTTTGGCCACGATCGCACTGGCCCTGTCGATTCCGGCGACCACAGACACCGGCGAACCCTTCCCCGGCCGTTCCTACATCCTCGTCGCAGCCGCGGTGATCCTGCTCGTGACGCTGGTGCTCGCCGGCCTCACCTTCCCCACCATCGTCAACGTCCTAGGCATCGACGACGAGGCGGAGAAGGAACGCCAGGCGACGAAGGAGATCGCGGCCCGGGCCTACAAAGCCGCCCTCCACCAGATCAAGAACGACCCGGCTCTGCCCGACGAGGTGGCCGACCCTCTGCGCGCCCGCTTCAAGGGCCTCTATGCGCAGCTGCTGGGAACCACTGACGACCAGGCCAGCTCTGAACAGGCGACGACGCTGAAGGAGAACCGCGAGGTCATGGCCAAGGTGCAGACCCGGGCGCTGCAGTCGGCCCGCACGGAAGTGCTCAAGGCCCGGCGCGAACGCGGCACCGATCCGGAGGTCGCCGACAGGGTGCTGCGCCGATTCGACCTCCAATCCGTGCTTCTGAGGTGAGCTGCTGCGTCGAGTCACTCCCCGCGGTGCGCCTGCGTGACATGCTCCCCGCGAGGAGGCGGATTCTCGGGTTTTTCTAAAGTTGAGTGGAATAGACTCAACTTTGTTGGTGTTGAACTCTTCGAGAGCAATTACTGTTCACGGAACACTTGTGAAGGAGATGCGCATGGACGCACAGATGACAACCAAATCACGCGAGACGCTGCAGTCCGCGATCAATGACGTCGTGGCCAGGAGGAACAACCAGGTCGAGCCCGCCCACGTGGTCGCGGCGCTGCTTGATCAGCCCGACTCACTGGCCTCGAACCTGGTGACCAAGGTCGCGCCGACCCCGGACCGTGCTCGCCGCTGTCCGTTCGACCATCGACGGCTTCCCCACCGTCAGCGGGCAGACCGTCGCCCAGCCGGGACTCTCGCGCTCCGGACTCGAGATGATGAATCTCGCGCAGGAGGAGATGACGAGCCTCGGCGATCAGTTCGTGTCGACCGAGCACCTGCTGCTCGCGGCAGCCGCAGGCAAGGACGGGGCAGGCGAAGCCCTTCGAGCCAACGGCGCCGGACGCGATGCGCTGCTGGCTGCCCTGCCCGAGCTGCGCGGAGGCAAGAAGGTCACCTCGGAAAATCCCGAGGACACGATGCAGTCGCTGGAGAAATACGGCGTCGACCTCACCGCCACCGCACGTGAGGCCAAACTCGACCCGGTCATCGGCCGCGACAAGGAGATCCGACGGGTCATCCAGGTCCTCTCCCGGAGGACGAAGAACAACCCGGTCCTCATCGGCGAACCAGGCGTCGGCAAAACCGCCGTCGTCGAGGGACTGGCTCAGCGGATCGTGGCCGGAGACGTGCCCGAATCCCTGCGCAACAAGACCCTGATCAGTCTGGACCTATCCGCAATGGTCGCCGGAGCGAAGTACCGCGGTGAATTCGAGGAGCGGTTCAAGGCCGTTCTCGAAGAGATCAAGAACGCCGATGGTCAGATCATCACGTTCATCGATGAGCTCCACACCGTCGTCGGAGCCGGAGCCACCGGTGACTCGGCGATGGATGCCGGCAACATGCTCAAACCGATGCTCGCCCGCGGTGAACTGCGCCTCGTCGGCGCAACCACCCTCGACGAGTACCGGGAGAACATCGAGAAGGACCCTGCCCTGGAACGCAGGTTCCAGCAGGTCTACGTCGGTGAGCCCAGCGTCGAGGACACGGTCGCGATTCTGCGTGGCCTCAAGGAACGCTACGAGGCCCACCACAAGGTCTCGATCAACGACGGCGCCCTGATCGCCGCGGCCACCATGTCCAATCGCTACATCACCGGGCGTCAGCTGCCGGATAAGGCCATCGACCTCGTCGACGAGGCCGCGTCCCGACTGCGCATGGAGATCGACTCGGCTCCGGTCGAGATCGATGAGCTCCGCCGCGCGGTGGACCGACTGAAGATGGAGGACATGGCCCTGTCCAAGGAAACGGACACGGCTTCGATCGAACGCCTCGGCGCCCTGCGTGCCGACCTTGCCGATCGGGAAGAGGAGCTGCACGGCCTCGAGGCCACCTGGGAATCCCAGCGTGCCGGCCTCAACCGTGTCGGCGATCTGAAGACGAAGCTCGACGATCTGCGTTCCCAGGCGGACAAGGCCCAGCGCGACACGGACCTGGAGACCGCCTCACGTCTGCTCTACGGGGAGATCCCCGCCGTGCAGAAGGAGATCGACATCGCCGAGGCAGAGGAGGCCAACGCTGAGACCGAGACCGATCCGATGGTCAGCGATCGGGTCTCGAGCAATGACATCGCCGAGGTGGTCTCCGCGTGGACCGGCATCCCCGCGGGCCGCCTGCTCCAGGGGGAGATCGAGAAGCTGCTGGGCGCCGAGGATGTGCTGGGCAAGCGTCTCATCGGCCAGAAGAATGCTGTCACCGCGGTCTCGGATGCGATCCGACGCTCACGTGCCGGCATCGCCGACCCGGACCGTCCGACGGGCTCATTCCTGTTCCTCGGACCCACGGGTGTGGGCAAGACGGAGCTGGCGAAATCCCTCGCCGACTTCCTCTTCGACGATGAGAAGGCCCTGATCCGCATCGATATGAGCGAGTACGGGGAGAAGCACACCGTGTCCCGTCTCGTCGGTGCCCCTCCGGGCTACGTGGGCTATGACGAGGGCGGCCAGCTCACCGAAGCTGTGCGCCGTCGCCCCTACTCCGTCGTCCTCCTCGACGAGGTGGAGAAGGCTCACCCGAGCGTCTTCGACATCCTGCTGCAGGTCCTCGACGACGGTCGCCTCACCGACGGTCAGGGCCACACGGTCGACTTCCGGAACACGATCCTCATCCTGACGTCGAACCTCGGTTCGCAGTTCCTCGTCGACAGGTCGCTGAGCGCGCAGGAGCAGAAGGATGCGGTGCTCGGCGTCGTGCATTCGACGTTCAAGCCCGAGTTCCTCAACCGCCTCGACGACATCGTCCTCTTCGATGCTCTGAGCACCGAAGAGCTGTCCTCTATCGTCGACCTGCAGATCCAGCGTCTGGCGTCTCGACTGACCGAACGGCGGATCACGCTTGAGGTCACGGATGCCGCCGAGGACTGGCTCGCGCTAGAGGGCTATGATCCTGCGTTCGGTGCCCGGCCTCTGCGCAGGCTGGTCCAACGCGAGATCGGTGACAAGCTGGCCCGCGCGCTGCTGGCCGGCGATGTGGCCGACGGAGACGACATCGTCATCGGCCTGCCCGAGGATCCGGAGACCACCGGCCTGGAGCTCCGCCCCAAGCGGTGACGCGCCGCGTAGTCGGTGATGCGCCGCGTAGGTGAGCAGTGAGGGCCCATCGAAGTTTCAGAGCTCTGCTTCAAAGTCGAGCTCTCAAACTTCGATGGGGCCCTTCCGCTGTGTCCGCGAAGCGACGCTTAAGAGGTCAGCGCGAGGACTTCGCTTTCGCCCGTTCCATGCCGTCGCTCGTCGACTTCCACCAGCGACTCACCAGCTTGTGGAGCTTTTCGAAGCTGCGGTCGCGGATGAAGATGGCGTCGACGGCGATCATCGTCAGCGAGAACCAGGGCAGTCCCATCAGCAGGGCGATGCCCAAGTGGAAGGACAGAATGCCCAGGAGGCCGATGATTCGCGTGTACCTGTTGAAGAGCATGAACGGGAACGCGCACTGGAACAGCACCGAACCCCAGGAGATGGCCACGACCATCGGCCCCCAGGCGGTGAGCAGGTCAGAGAGCACCGGCCAGGTACCGAACTGCTGAGTCTGCAGCGGGTTGTACACCGCAAATCCGTGCTGCCAGGCGGCACCGCCTGCCTTGTAGAGACCACCCGACATGTAGATCGCACAGACCTGGAAGGCCAGCACGACGATCGCCAAGTTGTTGGCCATGATGAGGACCCAGCGATAACTGCCGCCATCGGTGTCGGGGAACTCCGGGTTCTGCTTTCTCTTGCGTTTGGCGTCCAATGACCATCGGCGAGTGGTGTCGGCGAAGAGCATCGCGATCATGAACATGCGATACGCGTTGTCACCCTGATCCCCGGCACCGTCGTTGAGCTCGATGAAGCTGACCCACAGGACGAGGTAGAAGGGCAGGACGATGCGTGTCCGCCATCCCAGGACGATGACGACGGCGAGGATCGCCAGACCGATCATCATGATGGTGAACAAGGCAGGGTTGGTCACTGCGCGGTGGAAGAGGGAGAACAGCCAGATGTTGGGGAAGTCGCTCTTGGGTTCGGCGATCTCACCGTTCCAGGCGCTGCCCACGCCGAAGGTGTAGTGCCGGGCGTTGAAGTTCGTCAGCAGAATGCCGAGCCCGGTCAGGCCGATGAGGATACGGGTCACCGCGAGACCATAAGTGGCGTGGTAACGCCCGGTGAGCATTTCCTCCAGCCAGTTCCACCCGCGTGAAATGCTGCCTAGGACGCGTGAGGCGAGCGGAATGTTCTCATTCGAATCCGCCTGCGTCTGCGCTTGTGAGTCCACTTCGGGTTCGTCACCCTTGACCTTGGTGTTCCTGTCACTGCTCATCTGCACACCTCACTTCATCGGAGGCACAGAAGTACTTCGCGAACTCCTCATCAGACTGGTGTGGTTCGCTCACCAGTGCTCGCCACCCGACCGGAACCGGCTGGATGTTCGGTCGTTCGGCATCATCGTCATTGCGCTGCGCGAACGGGACGACGTTCTGCCGAGCCGCCTGGTACTGGACGCGCTGGACGTCCTCGCCCCAGATCGCCTTGGCCACCTGTGTCGCATACGCCGTGGCCAGGTGCTCGCTCTCGAGATATCCGCCCACAGCACCATCGGGGTCCTCGTACTCCTTCAACTTCGTCGTCAGTCGGTCGACCGAGTCATCACCCTTGAAGTAGTCGAGCTTGACGATTGCCTTCTGATCATTGGGCAGGTCCTCCCACGATCCCTTGATATCGGAGGCTACTCCGATGCCCAGGCCGGCCGAGCGCGGCGGGAAGGGCCTGTAGGTCGAATGGTCGAGTTCGACATCGGTGGCTCGCACCCAGTCGGTGACCTCTTCGCCGCCGCCGTCGGTCTTGACGACCGCGCGGACGTCGAAGTAGTAGTCGCCGTTGATCGGCTCAGGAGCGAATACGCTCCATGACTGACCCCACAGGGGAATCATGTACTCCGAGAGCAGGTTCCCGGGGATCACCTGTCGCGCCGTCGACGACGGGGCGATCCAGAGGAAGCTTGCGAGCAGGTGGAACGCGGTCAGCAGCATGGCCACAACCATCAGTACGCGTTTGACGACCGGCCTCCCGGCGGCCTTCGTCTCAGTCTTGTCTGTGTCCATCTCAGTCCTGGATTATGGGCGCCACTTCGCGAAATCCGCCTTGACCAGAAGTGGACTGCTCAGGATCTCCCCAGTGACTAGGGTGCTTTCATACAGACTCTAGGGTACGTCAGTGAATCCGGAAGTTCAGCCCGAACAACCCAGGTGTTTTACGAACCCACCCTGTTCCCACGCCTGCCGCAGCCAGAGTTCATGCGCCCAGGGTCATGACTGGTGCCATGACGTCGACCATGACTCTGGTCGTGACGGTGAAGTGACTGCCCTCATCGTTGACCGCGCAGCCATTCCTTGACCGCGTCGGTGCTCTCCCCCAAGGTCGGCGGCGCAAGATCGTAGCTGGCCGGAGTCTCTGACAGACGGATCGGATTGGCCACCGTCGGGATCACGCGATCCCCGGCCCCCGCCTCGGCGACGGGCTCAAGTCCCAGCGACGATGCCAGCTCAACACCCTGGGCGATCGTGTTGATCGGGGCGCACGGCAGACCTGCCGCGGAGAGGATGTCGAACCATTCCTGGTTCGTCTTCTCACTCAGTGCGGCGATGAGCTCGGGTTCGAGTTCTCCACGATTCTCGTTGCGGTCGGAGAAGTTCGCGAAGCGTTCATCCTCGGCCCACTCGGGGTGGCCGAGCACGGAGGCCAATGATCTGAACTGGTTGTCATTGCCTACGGCGATGATGATCTGCCCTTCGGCAGTGGGCATCGGCTGGTAGGGGTAGAGGCTCGGGTGGGCGTTGCCCATGGCCTGCGGAACGACGCCACCGGCAACGTACGCCGAGGTCTGGTTCGCCAGTCCCGACAGCGCCGAGGACAGCAGGTTCGTCTCAACCAGCTGCCCCTGACCGGTGTCCTTGCGGTGGGCCAATGCGGCCAGGATCCCGACCGTGGTGTGCAGACCGGTGAACACGTCGACGACGGCGACACCGGCCTTGACCGGGCCCGACTCCTGGGATCCGGTCACGCTCATGAAACCCGACAGCCCCTGGATGAGCAGATCGTAGCCGGGCTGCGGGTTGTCGCGCCCGAACCCGGTCACCGAAGCGTAGATGATGCCTGGATTCTCGGCCTTGACGGTCTCGTAGTCGAGCCCGTACTTGGCCAGACCACCGGCCTTGAAATTCTCCACCAGAATATCCGCCCGCCGGGCCAGTTCCTGTGCCAGCCCCAGGTCGTCTTCGTCCTTGAAGTCGAGGACCACGGAATGCTTGTTCCGGTTCGCCGTGAGGAAGTACGTCGCATCGTCCCCGCGCCGAGGTGGCGCCCAGTGCCGAGTGTCATCACCGGTCCTGCCCTCGACCTTGATGACCGTGGCCCCGAGGTCCGCGAGCATCATCGTCGCGTAGGGCCCCGCGAGCACTCGTGAGAAGTCAGCGACGACCACGCCCGACAACGGGCCCGTGCCCGAGCGAGAGAAGAGTTCCTGCAGATCCTGCTGTTCCACGTACTGCCTCCCATGGCGAGTTCGAACCCTGTCATCCAGGAATCCTGTCATTCACGTCAGACTATACGGACCCGCCCCTCACCGCCCGAGGTGGTGCCTACATCGCCCAGAGTGGTGCGAAATCCGTTGACCCCCAGGAGCCGAATCTCGCTACACTCGGGACAAGCCACGCTTCCTCAGACTCGAAGGGATGAACGATGACGTTTCACATGCCCGCGGAAACAGCCGCCCATGACCGCATCTGGATGGCATTCCCATCCTCTGGATACGCCTTGGGCGATACCGAAGATGAGGCAGAGGCCGCCCGCCGCACCTGGGCCGCCGTGGCCCGTGCCACCAGCGAGTTCACGCCGGTGACTGTGGTGGTGTCAACGTCGCAGACAGACCATGCCCACCGCCACCTCGGCGAGGGGATCAGCCATCCGATCACCGTCGTCAACGCAGAACTCGATGATGCGTGGATGCGTGACATCGGTCCCAGCTTCGTCGTCGACGACAACGGTAAGCTGCACGCCGTGGACTGGGTCTTCAACGGCTGGGGCGCTCAGGAATGGGCGACATGGGATCACGATCAGCACATCGGCCGCTTCGTTGCGAACCAGGCCGGCGTCCCGATCCTGGACTCCCAGCTGCGCAATGAGGGCGGTGGCTTCCACGTCGACGGGCAGGGCACGGTGCTGGCCACGCGCAGCGTGCAGCTGGATCCGGGCCGCAACCCCGACCTGACCGAGGCCGATGTGGAGGCCGAATTCGCCCGCACCATCGGGGCGAAGAAGGTCATGTGGCTCGACCACGGTCTCTACCGCGACAATCAGACCTTCGGCACGCGCGGCCACGTCGACATCGTCGCGGCCATGCCCAGCCCTGGTGTCGTCCTCATCCACGATCAGCGCAATCCCGAACACCCGGACTTCGAGTTCTCTCAGTCGCTCAAGACCCAGTTCAGGGCCGAGACCACAGCGGAGGGCCAGCCCTTCGAGGTCGTAGCGATCCCGGCGCCCGAGGTGCTGCGCGATGACGAGGGGTGGGTCGACTACTCCTACGTCAACCATCTCGTCACCAATGACGGGGTCATCGCCTGCACCTTCGACGATCCGATGGACGCCGAGGCGGTGTCCGTGCTTGAGCAGGTGTACCCGGGCCGCAAGGTCGTCGGCGTCGACGCTCGCGAACTCTATGCTCGCGGCGGAGGAATCCACTGCATCACCCAGCAGCAGCCCACGGTGGACTGAACGCCGAAGAACTGTATCTTCTCCACAAATCTGGGACGATATTCTTTCACGAGGGAACCATCTGCAGTATAAGGTGGTGAACCAGGACACAGTGCCGATGCGCACGACCGCCGTTCACCGTCGGTCCGAGCACTCACACGTGTTGCATGCAGTCACGGCAAGCTGAGAAGGAGAGCAGGAAAATGAAGAAGCGATTGATTCTCCTGGCTGGTCTGGGAGTCGGTTACGTACTCGGATCACGCACCGGACGTCAGAGCTACGAGAAGCTCAAGGCCCAGGCACAGGATCTCTGGACCGACCCGCGAGTGCAGGACACCGTTGAGAAGGCGAACCAGTCGATCCGCGAGAAGTCACCGGCTGTCGCCGATGCTGTCCAGACTGCAGCCGACAAGGTCAACTCCGCTGCCGGAGCCGGCCCAACGAGCACCGGCGCCGCAGGAGCAGGAGCCGCTGGGGCGGGCGCTTCAGGCGCCAAGTCTGCCGGTGCCACCGGCGGCCAGTCCACCGGTACGCCGGAGGTCGAGGACGATGTCATCGCTGATCCCATGCGCGACATCGATGACGAAGGCCCTGCCGGACTCTCCGAAGACACCTGAGTCTCGCGCACCTGAGACTCTCACACTGAATGCTCCCGCACACCGATCGGTGTGCGGGAGCATTGTCATATCCGGCGAGGTTCAGCGCGGTGCAGCGCGGCCCGTCGCCGTTGAGCCCGGTTCAGAGCAGCGAGCTCGTGAGCCGGGCGACGTTCTCCACATACTTATGCAGCAGGGGCCTGTCGTTCCACCTCTCGGCATCGAGCTCAACGGAGTTCGGAGCGTATCTCTGCGCCTCGAGGTCATACATCCGCTGCGTGAATTCCTTATCGACGATGAACATCGTGACCTCCATGTTCATGGCAAACGAACGCTCATCCATGTTCGAGGACCCGATGATCGAGACCTCGTCGTCGATGAGGAGGAACTTCGAATGCAGAACCGTCGGTGCGTGATAGAGGAAGATCCGGACACCGGCTCGCACCAGGTCGGCGTAATAGGACTGCTGCGCCCGCTGCGTGACCCAATGATCGCTCGTCTCCCCCACGTACAGGCGCACGTCGACGCCGGACCGGGCCTCGGTGGTGAGCGCGTGCATGAGCGATTCGTCGGGCACGAAGTACGGTGAGCAGACGACGACGCTGCGGTTCGCGTTGTAGATGAGGTGGTTGAACAGACGCAGGTTGTTCTCATCTTCGAACCCTGGCCCCGAGGGGACTACCTGCGCCTGGATGCCACCGTTCTGAGGGGCCTGGGGTTCTCCTTGGGACGAATCGTCGAAGAGCTCTCCGGTCTCCGAATACCAGTCCGTGACGAAGACAGCATCGAGTTCATCGACGACGGGGCCGGTGCACTTCAGCGACAGATCCATCCACTGGAAGCCCTTCCGCAGGTTGCGCCGCTTGTTATAGGACCGGTCGATGATGTTCTGTGAACCGGTGAAGGCGACGGTTCCGTCGACGACGAGGATCTTCCGGTGGTTGCGCAGGTCGGGTCGCTGGTACTCGCCCCTCCAGGGGCGGATCGGCAGGGATCGGCGCCATTGCACCCCGGAGGAGTTGAGCCTCTTCACCAGCTCCGAGTAGCCCGGGTAGCCAAGGGAGCCCAGATGGTCGATGAGGATTCTCACCTCCACCCCACGCTCATGCGCGGCCAGCAGCGATTCGAAGAGCCGCCTCGTCGTGTCATCGATGGCCACGATGTAGAACTCGAAGTGGACGAATGTCGTGGCCGCATCGATCTCGTCGGCCATCGCCTCCATGCAGGCGTGGTTGTCGGTCTGGAGGTCGAAGGAGTTGCCGTGCGTCATCGGCAGCGCGCCCAGATCGAAGTTCAGCTGCGCTGCCGTGCTCAGCGGTTCGGGCATGTGGGCGAAGTCGCCGATGATCGCCCGATCATCGGTCTGGTCACGGAAGATGTCGTTGACGAGCAGCTGCTTGTCCCGCCGCCGCTTCGGCAGCTTGGCCGAGCCGAGCAGCAGGAAAGCAAGGATTCCGACGTAGGGGATGAGGAAGATCGCGAGCAGCCAGCCGAGCGCGACCGAGGGTCTGCGGTTGTGCGGAATCCAGCCCAGCGCGACGATGCGGATGACCATGTCGATGCCCAAGAGGGTGAAGATCAGCCAGTTGGGCCACGCCTGATCGATCCTGAAGAAAGGATAGATCTCCAATCCGGTCATGTCCGCACTCTTCCGGTCTGCGGGCTGTCAACGCCCGGTGTCGCGCTTCGACTCTCAAGCACCAGCCCTCAAGCTGCCTTGAGAAATTCGTCATCGTTCTCAACTGGTCTCCATCGTATCGTGCCGCATGTTCCCTGCGACGTTCGCCCCGACTCCGGCCGACCCCACCTCGGGCCTACTCGTTAGTGAGAGTCATAATGGGAGATAACGACCAGACACAGAAGCGAAGGTGCTGACAGTGATTCGAGATATCTCCCCCGAGGGTCGACCGTTCGGACCTCGCCGATTCCTCCAGCCGCGGACCCGATGTGCCCGACCCGCACGCCGTGCCGATCAAACCCGCCGTCAGCGTGCTCATGATCCGCGACGGCGCCACCGGACTCGAGGTCTTCGTCCAGCACCGGGTGTCGACCATGGACTTCGCCGCCGGCGTCGTCGTCTTCCCCGGCGGTCGCGTCGACCCCATCGATGAGCAGACCGCGGCGGCCATCGAGATCCCCGATCTGCAGAGTCATCAGGCAGCGTGGAAAGACTCCACCATCGCCGAGGTGGCCGACGGTTGGCGCATCCTGCTCGCCACCGCTGTGCGTGAGGTCGAGGAGGAGACTGGCGCCGTGCTCGATCCTGCCGGCTTGAAGCCATGGGCGAACTGGGTCACCCCGGCCGGACGGCCTAAACGCTTCGACACCTATTTCTATGCCCTCTCGGCCGGTGACCTCGAGTCAGCCCACCATCAGACCACCGAAGCCCATTCGAGCGAATGGATGCCGGTGGCCGAGATCCTGACCGCCGAAGCCGAGGAACGCCTCAAGCTCATGCGCCCGACACTCGTGCTGCTGCGTGAGCTCGACACGTTCGACACCGTCGCCGAGGTGGTCGGATCCGAACGGAGCATCGACCCGGTCCGTCCGGAGTTCCCCGGAAAACACGGCTGAGTTGTCACACACCGCGAAGGGGTGGCTGGACCTCGGCCCTTCGATTTCTTGGCCTTCAGCCCTTCGATTTCTTGGCCATGGCGGCCAGCCGATCTGTGACGACTTTGCGCTGCTCGTCGGTGCCGATGAGGGAGGCCAAGGCCTCCTGCTCGGCATCGAGGCCAGTGGCCAGGTCGGCCTCAAAGGAGAGATCGACGAGCTTCTTCGCCCAGACCAGCGCCGAGCGTGATTTTCCGGCGATGTCGGCGGCGAGCGCAAGGGCTCGCTCGACCGGGTCCTCGGCGACTTCTTCGACGAGACCGATCCGCAGGGCTTCCTCGGCTCCGATGGCCTCACCTGTGGCGATGAGCTTCTTCGCTATTCCGGGTCCGACCAGGCGCGGCAGGAGCTGAGTCCCGCACATGTCCGGGATGATCCCCCACTTGATCTCCATCAGCGACAGCTGAACGTCCTTGCCAGCGATGCGGATGTCGGCACCCAGCGCGATCTGCATCCCACCGCCGAGCGCGGGGCCCCTGATCCCCGCGATGACGGGCACCTCGATGAGCGACCACACATGCACGGCCTTCTGCGCCAGCGCCCGAGCCGATCCGAGACGCTCACCGACGTCGACGGCACCGCCGGTCGCTGCTGCAGACCCAGCCCCAGCCTCGGCGGCCGACGTGGTTGCAGTGCCGTCCTGCGCGAGCCTGGACATCTCGGTGAAGTCCAGGCCAGCACTGAACGCCCGCCCGCGGCCGGAGAGCACGACGGCCCTGACCTCAGTCGATTCCCTGAGCGCGAGGCCGACCTCGACGAGGTCTTCGAACACCTCTCTGGTCAGTGAGTTGAGCTTCTCGGCGCGGTCGATCTCCACATGGGCGACGCCCCGGTCGATCGTATAGGTGACGTTCGAATGTGCTGCGTGGGGCATGAAGTCCTCCGGTTCTTAAGCTGAACGAATGATCAGCTGCGTTTCTTGAACCCTATCGAAGCCCCGGTCAACGTCAAGATGAGAACGGCGAACAACGAGGTCATGCACATGACGACCACGCCCGGCCACGCGAAATCGGTGAACAGAACCGCCGACAGCCAGGCGCCCAGGCTGGTGCCCAGATAGTAGACGGTGAGGTAGATGGCCGCCGATCGGGTGGAGTCGACACCGGGCCGTGAGGCGCTGGCTGACGCGGATGCGCCCGTGTGGCCGAGGAAGAAGCCGCCGGTGAGCAGGGACATGCCGATGATGATCACCGGCAGATCATCGACGAGAGTGAGTCCGGCACCGGCGAGCGCCGTGATCATGCCGATCAGCGTCAGCGAGGTGCGCGAGAGCTTCGTGGCCAGGCGCCCGTAATACGTGGTCACGACGGTGCCGACGAGGTAGATGAGGAAGAACAGGGCGACAGCACCCTCGCTCAGGTACCAAGGGTCCTGCTGCAGCCGGGTGCCGAGCATCGTGAAGGACCCGCCGAAGACGATCATGCAGAGGAAGCCCGTGAGGTAGATCCGCCACAGCCCCGATCTCAGCGGAATGATCGCTCGCCGAGGTGGCCGCCCCGCATCCGTGACATCCGCGGTGTCCGGCTCGGTCGTTGAAGTACCCGACTCGGTCGTCGATGGGTTCGCGTCCGGTTCGGTGGCTTCTCGTGCGGCGACTGCTCGCGCCGTGGTGAACAGATCGTGGCGCAGCAGCCAGACGACGATGAGCCCGAAGACCAGTGAGATGACCGCGGTGAACGCCAAGCCGCCATGCCAGCCGAGGACTTCCGCAGCGAGTCCCGTGAGCAGTCGGGAAGAGAGACCTCCGATGGTATTGCCGGCGATGTAGACGCCGATCGCCCCGGGCAGCGCCTGAGCCGGCAGCCGCAGCGAAAGATAGGCCATTGCGGTGGCAGGCACCGAGGCGATCGCCACGCCTTGGAGGAAGCGGACCGCGATGAGCAGTTCGGGGCTCGGCATGAACGGCAGGATGAGCGCGAGGAGCGCGGCCAGGACCACGCCGCCGGCGATCTGCCTGGCATGCCCGATGCGCGGGGCGAGCACGGAGAACGGGATGAGGAAGACGGCCATGGCAACGTTGGTGGCGGAGACCGTCAGGCTCGCTGTGGGAGCGTCGATGTCGTAGGCGCCGCGGATGGCGGGGAGCAGTCCCTGCGTCTCATAGAGCACGAGGAAGACCGAGACTCCGGCCAAGAACACCGCCACGATGGTTCGCCGAGTACTCGTCGCGCTCGGCTCACCAGTACTCATAGATCCAACGCTATGCCGATACTGGGGAAAACCCCAATGCGCGAACACTCACGTGCTTCCTAGGCTGTACTCAGATCCCCCACCTGACGCCCATCCCCGGTTCTCCGCGGCACGTCGATCACATCACGTCGATCGCTCCCCGGAGAGCGGCGACGCAAGAGAAGGAGAACACCGTGTCCGTGTCGTCTCTGGTCCCCGAACTGCCCTCCATCGACCCCTTCGATTCCCTCAATTCCCTTGACTCCCTTGAACGTCCGGGTTCCGTGAAACGACCGAACTCCGACAATGAGGCCGAGCACAACCATCCCAACCGCTCCTTCTTCGTCACCTGGCTCCTATCGCTCCTGCTGGGCTTCCTCGGTGCCGACCGCCTCTACACGGGACGCTTCCTCACCGGCGGGCTCAAGCTGGTCAGCCTCGGCGGACTGGGCCTGTGGTGGGTCATCGACCTCGTCATCGTCATGGCCGGCGGACTTCGCTACGACCACCGTCCCCTCAGCGGTTACGACTCCTGGAAGGAAGTCGCGTGGATCGCCACGGGGTTCCTCCTCATCATCGGCTACTCCCTCCAGCTCGACGAACTGGTCCAGGCGCTGCTCATACGAGTGTTCTGAGCCAGACGGGCGGAAATTTAGCCCACCCTTTCCTGAAATCCCCGTGTTCTCGGTTTAGGCTCGCATCAAGCACAGACCGAAGAAGTTCAAGGAAAGGTCGGTACCCCATGGTCAGCCAGCTCGGAGGAGACTCAACAGGAAAGCGCGTGGCTCAGGCCGCTGCCGCCGTCTCAGCGCTCGGCCTCGGCGCCCTCGCCGCCTGGGATGTGACCCAGAAGAAGCATTCGATCCTGCGCAACTATCCGGTCGCCGGTCACGCACGGTATCTGCTCGAGTCGATTCGCCCAGAGATCCAGCAGTACTTCATCGAGCGGAACTGGGATGGCCGTCCGTACAATCGCAACACTCGCGCAATAATCTACGAACGCGCCAAAGGCAAGCACTCCGAAAGCGCCTTCGGGACTGAACGCGATGTCAATCGCACGGGCTACGAGGCCCTCATGCACTCCACGGTTCCGATCACGAGCTCCCCCACTCCCCCGCGGATCCGTGTCGGCGGTGCGGAATGCACACAGCCCTATGACATCTCGCTCCTCAACGTCTCGGCCATGAGCTTCGGATCGCTGAGTGACAATGCGGTGCGCTCGCTCAACAAAGGCGCCGCCCTGGGTGGGTTCGCCCAGGACACCGGCGAAGGCTCGATCACGCCCTACCACCAGGAGTTCGGCGGCGACCTGATCTGGGAGATCGGCACCGGCTACTTCGGCTGCCGAACCTCCGAGGGCGAATTCGATCCGGATGTCTTCGCGCAGAAGGCACAGGACCCACAGGTCAAGATGGTCTCGCTCAAACTGTCCCAGGGTGCCAAACCCGGCCTCGGCGGCGTCCTGCCCGGCCCGAAGGTCACCGAGGAGATCTCAGAGATCCGTGGCATTCCCGTCGGCAAAACCTGTGTCAGCCCACCGAACCACACTGTATTCTCGACACCGATCGAACTCCTGCAGTTCGTCGAACAGATGCGCAAGCTCTCCGGCGGCAAGCCTGCCGGTTTCAAGCTCTGTGTGGGCTCGCGCACCGAATTCCTCGGCATCTGCAAGGCCATGGTCGAGACCGGCATCACTCCCGACTTCATCATCGTCGACGGCTCAGAAGGCGGCACGGGAGCTGCGCCGCTCGAATTCGAAAACCACGTCGGCCTGCCTCTGACCCAGGGCCTGATGATCGTGCACAACGCGCTCAAGGGTGCGGGGCTGCGTGATCGCATCAAGATCGGTGCGGCAGGGAAGATCGCGGCCGGCTCCGACATCGTCAAGCGACTCATCCAGGGTGCCGACTTCACAATGGCGGCTCGCGCCATGATGATGGCCGTCGGCTGCATTCAGGCTCAGGTCTGCCACACCGGCAAATGCCCCGTCGGCGTGGCCACGCAGGATCCTCGCCGTGCACGCGCCATCGATGTTCCCGACAAGTCGACTCGCGTGAAGAACTACCACGACGGCACCGTCGCCGAGGCCGTGCGCCTGATGGCGTCGATGGGCGTGGCCCATCCGGATGAGCTGGAACCGACGATGCTGCGCCGCAATGTCTCGGAGTCTGAGTCGTGGTCCTATGCCCGGCTCTACGACTGGCTCGAATCCGGCGAACTGCTCAACGGTGCTCCCGCTGACTGGGCCGCCGACTGGGAGACGGCCCGAGCAGACTCCTTCGCCATCCCACACGGCCACAGCCGCTGAGTCGATCATCGAGACAGCCCGCAAAATCGTCCGCGAGTTAGGAGACCGACATGGCGACCATCGTCCTGTTCCATTCCGCGCTGGGCAAGACCCCCGGCATCGAAGCGATCGCAGATCGCTACAGAGGCGCCGGGCACATCGTGCTCGCCCCCGATGTCTACGAGGGCAGCACATTCACCACCGCCGAGGCGGGGGTCGGCCACTCGCAGGAAGTCGGGTTCTCGCAGCTCGTCGACCGGGCGGCCTCGGCCTGTGCTGATCTGACCGGCGAGGTCGTCTTCGCCGGGCTCTCGCTCGGGGCCGGCATTGCCCAGCAGATGGGCAAAAACGATGCACGGGCCCGCGGCGCTCTCCTCTTCCACGGCGGCGGCTTCCCCAAGCCGACGCGGTGGCAGGAGAATGTGCCCGTCCAGATCCACTTCTCCGTCGACGACACCTGGCGCGACGCCGCCGCTCAGCAGACTCTGATGGAGTCCGCCGCTCGAGCAGGGGCGCAGGCGGAGTGCTTCCTCTACCCGGGCGACAGCCATCTGTTCAGCGACCCGCTGGTCTCCGACTACCGCGAGGACAATGCGCGGCTGCTCCTTGAACGCAGCCTGTCGTTCCTCGACAAGGTCTGAGGCCCTCGGCTCGCTCCCACCCAACAAACGTCGAGAGCCGTCCGATCAATCGTCGAGAGCCGACCGCACCGGCCAAAGCCGACTCCCTGAAGTCGCCCGCCGCCGCTACGGTCGGCCTTCGGCGAATTCGCATTCTCCGGACTAGCAGAATCTGCGATTGCATCCGCTTCAATACTTAGCATTTCATTGCGTTTAGTATCGTTTGATGCCATTATCGTTAGATGGTTCAGGTTTACATGAAACAGGACCTTCTCAGATTCGGCTTGACCGATGATGACGTCCGCCGAGCGCAGCAGTGTTGCCTGCAAAAGATTCGGCGTGGGCACTATGCTGTGGTCCGCCCTTGCAGTTCACCGCATCATGCCGTTCTGCACTCGCCTGGCGCTGCCGAGCCGATCTCTTATCCCCAGACTTTCGGCGATATCCGAGACCAGAGCGAGAACCTCAAACCCTTGATTCGTTCGCGACTGCACGAGCTCCGCTCCGGAGACGTTTTCTCTCACATCTCGGCTGCTCTGATTCACGGCATTCGCCCGCCGTTCCCTGCAACCGACAGGGCCGAGATCATCCGTACCGGTTATCACGAGAACTTCCCAACATTGCGCATCTATAACCGCATCGTTCCACCGGCAGACCAGACCACCATCGGCGATTTTGCGGTCACAGATCTCTCGCGCACGCTCTCCGACATCGCTCATGACTACCCATTGGAGATATCCGTACCGATGATCTCCGAGGCTCTTCGAGCCGGCAACATCAGCAAGTCCGACCTTTTCGAGCAGATGAAGATTCGTCGAAGAGGGTGCAGAGTTGCGAAGCAAGGCATCGAGCTGTCCGACCCGCTGCATGAGTCTCAGGGCGAGTCACTCTGTGCGGTGAAATTCCACAGATTCTCCATCGGAGAGATGATTCCGCAGGTGACAGTGCACGATCGCGCTGGGAAGTTTCTCGGCAGATGCGACTTCAAGCACGCAAGACTTCCGTTGATCGTGGAGTTCCATGGTCTGGGCAAGTACTACCTCAATGAGTCCGGACCAGATCGAGCCAGCAAGGACAACCATGCTCGGCACATGCGGCTCGCCAATGCCGGGTTCACAGTCTTCAATTTGGTCTGGGCCGATCTCTTTCGCAGCGAAATGTTCACTGCCATCAAGAAGCACATCGCCGAGAGCCGACCGCACCAGCCAAAGCCGACTCCCTGAAGTCGCCCGCCGCCGCTACGGTCGGCTCTCGACGAAAGTTCACGAAAGTTCACGAAAGTTCGCGAAGGTTCACGAGCCGGTGCGGAGTCGCTCCTGACTTCGGCTGCCGGCGGGTCAGCCCATCACCAGGCCGTTGTCGACGACGAGGTTCTGGCCCGTCACCGCGCGTGAGGCCGGCGATGCGAAGAACACCACCGCCGAGGCGAATTCCTCCGGAGTCGTCACGTGACCCAGCGGAGTCTGTGCCGCGATCTGGTCGAAGACCTCCTCCGGCGTTGCCGAGGAGGCGTCGGTGGTGCGCAGCAGACCACCGGAGACCATGTTCACTCTGACTCCTGAGGGGCCGAGATCTTTTGCAAAGGTCCTGGTCAGGGACAGTAGAGCCGCTTTGGCCGCCGTGTAGTCGTGGTACGGCACGACCGGGTTCTGGACGAGGTTGGATCCGATATTGATGACCCGTCCCGATCCGATCTCACGGAATCCGCTCATCGCGGCCTGGACGGTGTTGAGCGCGGCACCGACGGCGCCGCGGAACTGGTCGGTGAAATCGGAGAAGTCGATCTCGTCTGCCGGCTGTCGTTCCTCCCCGTTGAAGGAGAAGTCGACGAGGGCGTTGTTGACCACCGTCGACACGGGCGCGCCGAACTCCGCATGTGCGGCGGCGAACATGGCGTCCACGGCACGTGAGTCGGTGACATCGGCCTCGATCGCCACCGCACGTCCGCCGCGGGCCCGGACCGCCTCGGCGAGTTCCTCCGCTGCTTCGGCCGAATAGCGGTAGTTGATGACGAGCGCGGCCTCCTCGTGCGCGAAGGCCTTCGCGATGGACGAACCCACACCGCGACCGGCTCCCGTCACGAGGACGATCTGCTGGTCAAGCGGCATGGCCGATGTTGTAAATGCCTGGGCGTTGCTCATCGCGATTCTCCTTCGAATGCCGGGCGGTCCTCACTGCTCGGAAGGCCGTTGCAGGTCGTGATCTCACCCTACATTCGCGGTGCGTCCCGTGGGCGAACGTGATTACCGCCCCGATCCTCCTTAGACTGAGTACTCGACCATCGTTGTCCATCCCCAGGAAGTCCTTCATGAGCGAGCTCGGCGCCAGCATCTCAATCGGAGTCCTCGCAGCACTCGTCGTCCTCATCATCTACATCATCGCGGCTCGGATCGGGCGATGGCAGCCGGCTCCGCAGCGTGGGCCCCAAGGCGGGCAGACGCAGCCAGGCTACGGTCCCGGCGGCACCGGTCAGCCGGGCCACGCACCGGGTTCACGGCCACGGGGCGGCTCATACGATCAGTCGACCCGAGCCTATGACCAGCCGACTCGTGCCTATGATCAGTCGACTCGGGCCTATAACCAGCAGCCCGAGCGCGTCTACGGAATGACCGAGGACGAGACCCGCGTCATGCCCGCGGCCGGCACCGATTCCGACGAGCGCGCCACGAAGGCGCAGCTGCGGGACAACATCGGCCAGTCGGGGCAGATGGTCGAGACGAACCGTCGTGCGGCCACGTCGTCCAACGGTGACACGCTGGCGGTGTTCACATATATCTTCGGCGCCGCTCTCATCGCCGTCATCGCGTTCGTGTTCTTCAACAACCTGCTCCTGCCCGCGACCGTCGGTGCCCTGGCCGGAGCGATCATCTGCGTGGCTCTGGCCTCGACCTACACGCTGAAGTCCCTGGCCTTCTGGCCGGACAATTCGACGATCACCATCATCAACCTCCTCGTCGCCTTGGCCGCCGCCGTCGCCATGTTCATCGGCGCGGAGCAGACCGAACGCGACGGGTTCACCCTGGGCCGGATCACCGATTCCTTTGACGCGCTGCCCTTCAGCGAGGGATTCACCGGTTTCGCCACCGCCATCGCCGACCGTGTCGTCGAGTTCTTCCGCGAGTTCGGCTTCATGGGCTTCATCTTCGCGCTGCTCATGGGCGTGGGCTGCATCATCGTCTTCACCCTCGCAGCGAAGTCGCTCATCGATGTCATGGATTGGCGCATCTTCGCGCAGTTCGGACGCTTCGTCACCGACCGTCCCATGTCCCATTCGCGTGCCGTTCGGTTCCAGTCCTCGAAGGTCTCGCACACGGTGACGTCGATCGTTTTGGCCGGAATCGCGGTCCTCTGTGCGACGGGAATGGCCTATGACGGATTCACCTGGTTCACTCGCTGAGAAACAATTCAGCCTGAGGGATATAAGATAGTCTCCGGACTTCCCCCGTCGTGGCGCGCTTCATAGGGTGCGTCGCATCGGCCCAGCAGACTACGACGAACGACCCGCAAAGGGATGAGAACCTCAATTGGCGAACGGCAACGCAACATTCCGGCACTCGAACGTGGCGCTTCTCGGCCTGACCGAGATCCTCGCCCCGAACGAAGTGACCTCTCAAGAATTCGACGAGCGCCTCGCCGATACCCTGTCCACCCTCAATCTGCCCACGGGCCTTCTGCAGCGCGTCGCCGGTGTCGACGCACGCCGCAACTGGGACGTGCCGAGCCAGTTCGCCGATGGAGCGATCGCGGCCGGTAAGAAGGCTCTCGCCGAGTCGGGGGTCTCTCCCGAGTCGATAGGACTGATGGTCAACACCTCAGCACGCGTGAGCACCTCGAACCCTCTGTGGCCGTCGGCGTCCACGCGGGCATCGGTCTGGGCTCGCAGGCGATGAATTTCGACATCGCCAACGCCTGCCTGGGCTTCGTCAACGGCATGACCCTGGCTGCGAACATGATCGACGCCGGACAGATCGAGTACGCGCTCGTCGTCGCCGGTGAGGATGCCTCCCGCGTCCAGGAGGCCACACTGCGCCGACTGGCCCGCCCAGACATCAGCCGTGAGGAGTACCTCAACGAGTTCGCCTCTCTGACACTGGGCTCCGGAGCCTCCGCCGCCGTCCTCGGACCGGCAGACAAGCACCCGGAAGGCCACCGCATCCTCGGCGGCATCACCCGTGCCGCGACCCAGCACCACGAGCTGTGCGTAGGCGATCACAACGGAATGTTCACCGACACCAAGGGCCTGCTGGCCGGCGGTATGGAACTCGTCGTCGCCGCGTGGGAGGAAGCCCACGAGGACGGTTGGGACTGGCGCGAGATGGATCGCTACGTCATGCACCAGGTCTCCGACGTGCACGTGAACTCAATCACGAAGGCCGCGAATCTCGATCCCGACCGGATTCCGGTCACCTATCCCGAACTGGGCAATGTGGGACCGGCATCCCTGCCGATCACGCTCAGCCGCGAGGCCTCGAGCCTCAAGCCCGGCGACCGCATCCTGTGCATGGGAGTCGGGTCGGGACTCAACACCGCAATGACCGAAATCGAGTGGTAGAGGTTCAATGAGATTTCCTGCACGGCCGGCTCAGACTCCCCCGAAGCTGCCCGAGTGGGACCCTGCCTGGTCCCGAATCGTCGAGGCCAGGACTCCCGACGGGCCGCATTCCTTCCACGTCCTCGACACCCTTGACGTGCTGCGCGGCGAAGGGCTGGAACCAAGCGGCACGATCCTTGCCCTGCACGGCAATCCGACCTGGTCATACCTGTGGCGACACCTCGCGCAGGCGACGGTGGACATCGCCCGGTCCGGTGGTCGCGTGTGGCGTCTCATCGCCCCCGACCAGCTCGATATGGGGTTCTCAGAGCGGCTGAGCCATGAGTCGCTGCCGACTCCCCACGGTGCCGAGGTCCGTCGCATGTCCCAGCGCATCACCGATTTCGATGCCGTCGTCACACCCCTCCTCGCCGAGGTTGCCGGCAGTGCCGCACCCAACGCCGGGACTGCACCCAACGACGGAGCTACGTCCGTCGATCATCCGATCGTGACGATCGGTCACGACTGGGGTGGCGTCCTGTCCCTGGGCTGGGCCTCACGCAACACCGATCTCGTCTCCGCCTCCATCAGCCTGAACACGGCCGTCCACCAGCCCGAGGACGCCCCCATACCGGCACCCCTGCGGGCCACACTGGCCGGGCCCATGCTCCCGACTGCCACCGTGGTCACCGACGGATTCCTGCGGGTGACGATGAGCCTCGGCGATCTCGATCCAGAGATCAAGGACGCCTTCCGCTCCCCCTATGACAACGCCTCTCTGCGTCACGGGATCGGTGGCTTCGTCGCCGACATCCCCGTCGATGAGAACCACCCGTCCTATTCCGAGCTCCAGCGCGTGGGTGCCGACATCGCCGCCAACGAGCACCCTGCGCTCCTCGTGTGGGGACCGAAGGACCCGGTGTTCCTCGAACGCTACCTGCGTGATCTGCGTCAGCGCCTGCCCCAGGCCGATGTGCACCGCTTCGAACTGGGCTCGCACCTGGTCAGCGAGGACTACGATGTCGCCGGAGTCGTCACCGACTGGCTCGAGACGCAGTTCCCTGCCTCGACGGACACGAACGCCGACAACGTGCAGTCACCGGACGCAGAACCCCCGGCACGCGGGGTCACCGCGATCCTCGACGCACGCCACGATGACGAGTCCATCGCCTCGGTGGACTTCGCCCAGAACCCTGCGCAGCAGATCTCCTGGCGCCATCTCTGGCACGTGACGACGAGCATCGCGGGCGGTCTGCTCGAACTCGGTGTGCGCCCCGGTGATCGGGTCTCCATGCTCGTGCCACCCGGCAACAACCTCACCGCGGCCCTCTACGCCTGCCTGAAGATCGGTGCGGTCGCCGTCGTCGCCGACGCCGGGCTCGGACCGAAGGGCATGACCCGGGCAACCACCTCGGCGGATCCGCAGTGGATCATCGGGGAACTGCCGGGACTGGGCCTCGCCCGCGCCTTCAACTGGCCCGGACGCCGCATCTCCGTATCCCCGCTGGGAGCGGTGCAGGCCAAACTCCTCAAGGTCGAAACCAGCCTGACTGCGCTTTCGCGCACCACACACCACGCACAGCTGCCAACCCCGGCAGCCACCGACGATGCGGCGATCCTCTTCACCTCCGGATCGACGGGACCGGCCAAGGGCGTGCGCTACACCCACGGCGACATCTCAGCCCTGGCAGCAGTGCTGACCCGCGTCTTCGATGTCCGCGAAGGCACCGGCCTGGTCGCCGGCTTCCCACCCTTCGCGCTGTTGGGACCGGCCATCGGGGCCACCTCGGTGACTCCGGACATGTCCGTGACCAAGCCGAAGACTCTGACGGCCAGCGCCATCTCCGATGCGATCATCGCCGGTCATTCCACGATGGTCTTCGCCTCCCCTGCCGCGTACAAGAACGTCGCAGCCACCGCCTCTGACCTCGATGAGGAGCAGAAGGCCGCCTGCGCGCGGGTCGAACTCGTGCTCTCGGCAGGTGCCCCCGTGCCGCTGGAGCTGATGGATTCCATCGCCGAGGTGTTCCCGAACGCGAGCATCCACTCGCCGTATGGGATGACCGAGGGTCTCCTGCTGACCGACATCGACCGTGCCGGTGTGGCCGCCGCGGACGCCACGGCCAACCTCGGCGTGTGCGTGGGCCGCCCCATCGACGGCGTCGAACTGGCCCTGGCTCCGATCGACGACTCAGGTGCATCCGCGGATGTGCTGGAACAAGGCGTTGACGCACAGGGACACCTGGGCGAATTCGTCGTCAGCGCCGCTCACATCAAATCCGGCTACGACAACCTCTGGGCCACCACCGCGGCCTCGGCACGCGATGACCTCGACGGTCGGACCTGGCATCGGACGAACGACATCGGCCACATCGACGCCGAGGGACGCGTCTGGCTCGAAGGTCGCCTGCAGCATGTGGTCACCACACCGCGAGGACCTGTCGGTCCCGGTGGCCTCGAGGCACTCATCGATTCCGATGAGCAGGTCAGCCGCTCCTCGATCGTGGGCATCGGCCCGGCTGGAACGCAGTCGCTGGTGGCCGTCCTCGATGCTGAAGGGACCGAGCTGTCTCCCGGTCTGGCACCGCTGGACCTGACCGCGCGCCTGCGGGAACTCGTTGCCGACACTGTCGGACACGACCTCACAGCGGTCCTCATCGCTCCCACATTCCCGACCGATATCCGCCACAATTCGAAGATCGATCGATCTCGTTTGGCGACCTGGGCCGACCACGTCTTATCCGGCGGTTCGGTGCGCACCAAGGTCTGAATTCCGTCCGTTTCCCGTCCGTCTGAGGAGTCTTCATGAAGATCACCGTCACCGGCGCCTCCGGGCTCCTGGGGTCATCCGTCGCTCGTGCGCTGGTGGCAGACGGCCACGAGGTCACCACCTTGCAGCGTCGCCCCTCCTCGGTGGCCGGTGCCCGCGATGTCATCGGCTCGGTCACTGATCCGAGCCGCACTGCCGAAGCCCTCACCGGCGCCGAGGCGGTCGTGCACCTGGCAGCGAAGGTATCCATGATGGGCGACCCCAGCGAGTTCGAGGCCGTGAACATCGGCGGCACGCGGACCCTCGTCGATGCTGCTCAGGCAGCTGGTGTGAAGCGGTTGGTCCACATCTCCTCACCGTCGGTGGCCCATACCGGTGATTCGATCATCGGCGCAGGAGCAGGTCCGGCCTCCCCCGAGCTGGCACGCGGCGAGTACGCGCGAACGAAGGCCGCTGGGGAGCTCATTGCACTGGATGCCGATTCGCAGGACTTCAAGGTCCTCGTCCTCCGCCCCCACCTCATGTGGGGTCCTGGCGACACACAGTTGACGGAACGCGTCATCGACCGTGCACGGGCGGGCCGGATGCCGATTCTCGGATCGGGTGCCCCGCTAGTCGACGCCCTGTTCGTCGACAACGCAGTCGAGGCGATCGTTGCCGCCGTAGACGCTGTGGCGGCCACGCACGGCGAATCGTTGGTCGTGACGAACGGTCAGCCGCGTCCCATCGGTGAACTCATGTCGCGGATCGCGATCGCCGGCGGCGCCGAGGTGCCGAAGCTGCGCATTCCCGTGGGGCCCGCGTTGGCCGCCGGCTCGGTCGTGGAGAAGGCCTGGGAACTGGGAGAACACGACGATGAGCCTCCGCTGACGAGGTTCTTGGCCGAGCAGCTCTCCACCGCGCACTGGTTCGACCAGCGCCGCACCCAGAAGGTTCTCGGGTGGACGCCGCGCGTCAGCATCGAAGAGGGTCTGAGGATCCTCGCCGCACACTACTCGGGGGCAGCCTCAGACACGGAGTGATGCCGGGGCGAGGCCTGTTCCTCAGTCAGCGCCTTCGGCAGTCAGCTGCCGTGATCAGCCTTTAGGTGTTGGTCCGCCGGGAATCGTCTCTTCTCCGGCCCCGTCGTCATCCGAGGACTCCTCGGCGTCTGCCGATTCGTCGTCACCGGATACTCCGTCTGCCTCGGCGGTCTCGGATTCAGCGGCTTCCAGCGAGTCCACGGAGACTCCGGGTTCTCCGGTCGGAGGGCTTTCCAGGGACGATCCCATCGCCTCTTCGTTGAATTCGTCCGGTGACAAGGTCTCCGGTTCTTCGTAGTTCCGCTCGGCATCGGTGCCTGGGGCCACGCCCGGTTCCGCCTCAATCGAGGATTCGTCGGCTTCCGGTGACGTGTCGTCCTCTGCCGCCGATCGCATCGGCGGGGCCGTCTCAGGCACAGAGTCTTCAGTGGTCTTCGATTCCGGCACAGCGGTCGCCCCGGGCACAGCGGTCTTTCCGGGCGAAGTGGTCTTCGACTCAGTCGCGGTGGTCTTCTCCGGCGCAGGTTCGGCTTCGGAAGGCTTCGCTTCGGAGGTCTTCGCTTCACTCTGCGACTCGGGCTCGCCGTTGTCATCAAGACTCACCCCCGCCTCGGCGGCCAAACGGGCGCGACGTTCCGCACGCGCATTCGCGCGCTCTTCCTCGCTCATCGCCGGTTTCGCGGGGGCGGCGTCCTTATTGCTGGGTTTGACGACTTCCCAGATCAGGAGAACGACGACCATCGTGATTCCGACGGTCGCACCCATCAGCAGCGAACCCCATGGGCGTGGCATCGAGAAGAGGTCGGCGAAGGCGTTGATGCCGAACAGGGCGCCGATGCCGATGATCAGAGCAACAAGATATCTCATGTCCCCATTGTGCCTTGTCTGCGATGACAATCAGGAGTTCTCGGCACAATACCTGTTGTGAAACAGCTGAGTTCATGCACGCTCTGCGCAGGCTGGGCCGACGTACGGCCTGCCCGAACAGCTGCTGGCCGGTGGCCACCGGTCGCGCGCCGAGCGCCGACGCGCGACCGGGAAGCTCAGGCTTGGTCGCGCGGCATGATGTGGATGTGGTCGATGTTGACGTGGCTCGGCAGAGAAGCGGCCCAGCGGATCGACTCTGCGACATCGTCGGCGGACAGGTTGAGCTTGCCGGCGTACACCTTGGCGGCCTTGTCCGCGTCACCGTCGAAGCGGTTGAGGGAGAAGTCGGTCTCCACCCGTCCCGGATCGATCTGGGTCACTCGGATGGGGTCGCCGACGTGCTCGAGTCGCAGTACCCGGGTCAGTGCGCCCTCGCCGAACTTCGCGACGTTGTAGCCTGCACCACCGGCGTAGGGGGTGAAGGCGGCCATGGAGACGGTGTTGATGATGTGGCCCTCCGAGGCGATGAGCTTGTCGAGCAGAGCCTTGGTGACTCGGACGGTGCCGAGGACGTTGACGTCGAACATCCACTGCCAGTCTTCGAGGTCGGCCTCTGCCACAGGGTCCAGTCCGCGGGCACCGCCAGCATTGTTGACCAGAAGATCGACCCGATCGACCTGGGCTGCGAGATTGGCGACGGATTCGTCCGAGCTGACATCAAGCTCGACGGCGGTGCCGCCGATGTCAGCAGCGACCTTCTCGATCTTGTCTTTGCGGCGGGCGGCGACGATGACCTGCCAACCGTCCTGTGCGAGTGCGGCTGCTGTGGCCGCGCCGATTCCCGAAGAGGCTCCGGTGACGATTGCTACCTTCTGCGTGCTGTCCTGTGTTTGAGTCATGGCGTCAGTGTGGCACAGGGAACATTTGCAACAAGACCGTCTCACCATGTGCTCTCAAGTGGCACTCTCGCAGTCAGAGAACTCCGTCGCTCTAGCGTCGAAACGGCTCGCGCGCAACCATCACAGACCCAAAAATCGACGCAATCTGCCGGTACGGGCCGCTGTGCCATGGGTCACAATGGAATCATGAACACGATCGCACAGGACCAATCCCCCAGCTACGACGATGTCATCGCCCGCATCGATGCCGATCCTGAAGAGTTCTGGCTCGACCAGGCCAAGACGCACATCGACTGGATCACCGAGCCGACTCGCGCCGTCGATGACGCCAACGCCCCCATCTACCGTTGGTTCCCCGACGGTGAGCTCAACGTGTGCTTCAACGCCGTCGACCGCCATGTGGCGGCCGGACGCGGAGATCAGGCGGCAATCATCTATGACTCACCTGTCACCGACACGATTCGCACGATCACCTACTCGGACCTTCTCGACGAGGTTTCCCGCTTCGCCAGGGCCCTGTCCGATAAGGGTGTGGTCAAGGGCGATCGGGTCATCATCTATATGCCGATGGTTCCCGAGGCTGCGATCGCCATGCTCGCCTGTGCCCGCCTCGGCGCGATCCACTCGGTGGTCTTCGGCGGGTTCGCCCCCAACGAGTTGGCTGTTCGCATCGATGACACCTCTCCGAAGGCCGTCATCTCCACCTCGTGCGGGGTCGAGAAGAGCCGCATCCTCGAGTACAAGCCGATGGTCGACGAGGCGATCGACATCGCCGAGAACAAACCTGAGTTCACCGTCATCGTCCAACGCGACGAGCATCGCTGCGAGATGAGCGAGAATGATCTCGACTACGCCGAGCTGCTCGAGAACACCCCCGAGGGCATTGATCCTGTCCCCGTCAAGGCCACCGATGAGCTCTACGTTCTCTACACCTCCGGCACGACGGGAAAGCCGAAGGGCATCGTGCGCGATTCCGGCGGTTACGCGGTGGCTTCGGCATTCTCGATGCCCAACATCTTCGGCCTCAATCCCGGTGACACGATGTTCACAGCCTCCGACGTCGGCTGGGTCGTCGGGCACACCTATATCGTCTACGCGCCGCTGTTGGCCGGAGTCACTTCGGTCTTGTTCGAGGGCAAACCGATCGGCACCCCCGATGCGGGCACCTTCTTCCGCATCATCGAAGACCACAAGGTCAACGTTCACTTCACGGCACCGACGGCCATGCGTGTGGTCCGCAAAGAAGATCCGAACGGCGAACTCATCAAGAAGTACGATCTCTCCAGCCTGCGGGCATCGTTCCTCGCCGGTGAGCGTCTTGATCCCGACACCTATGAGTGGACGACGAACATCCTCGCCGAGGCGACCGGTCGGGACATTCCCGTCGTCGACAACTGGTGGCAGACAGAGACCGGGTGGCCGATCGCAGCCAATCCACTCGGCCTCACGCAGTTCCCCCTCAAAGCCGGGTCCCCGACCAAGCCGGTGCCGGGCTTCCAGGTCGGCGTCCTCGATCCAGCCGGCAAGCCCATGCCGGCAGGCGAGGAGGGTCTCATCGTCATGAAGCTGCCCCTGCCGCCGGGAACGATGGCCACCGTCTGGGGCGATGACTCCAGGTTCGTGTCCTCATATCTCTCGGCCTTCGACGGCTATTACCTCACCGGCGACTCGGGATACCTTGACGAAGACGGATATGTCTTCGTCATGGGTCGCACCGACGATGTCATCAACGTCGCCGGTCACCGCCTGTCCACGGGTGTCATCGAAGCCGTCATCGCCTCCCACCCCGCAGTCGCAGAGACCGCAGTGATCGGTGTTCACGATGACACGAAGGGGCAGAGTCCGCGTGCGCTGGTCGTTCTCAGTGATTCCGCCGAGGCGACCGATCCTAAGGCGGTCATCGCCGAGCTCGTGGCACTGGTGCGCAAGGAGATCGGCCCCGTCGCCGCATTCAAGCAGGTCGATATCGTCACTGCACTGCCGAAGACCCGGTCGGGGAAGATTCTGCGCAAGACGATGCGCGAGATCGCTGACGGAGTCGACTCCCCGGCCGTGCCCTCGACGATCGAGGATCGGACAGTGCTCGATGACCTGGAGCTTGTGCTTCAACGCGGCTGAGCCGTGGCCTCGCCGAGGTGCTGCTGGCTTGCGTCTCAGCCTTCGGCGAGCGCCTTGAGTCCTTCAAGTGAGGCCAGCAGGTTCTGCGAGGTCGTCGACTGTGCCCGGGGCAGTCGCCGAGGGTCTCTCAACTCGGTCCAGTCATATGTCTGGCGAACCAGGCTTGAGCGTTCTCCTGTCGCTTCGATCTCCCACGTCCACTTCTGCCCGAAGGGCTCCCCGCCGACTTCGGAGGGCTTCCAGGCGATGAGCCTGCCCTCTTCGAACTCGACGATGTGGTTCTCACGGTCCACGCCCTTGGTCAGGGTGGTGATGAAGGAACCTCCGACGCTGGTCGGCCTCTGCCCTGAAGCGGCTGTGCCCAGGTTGTCGTTGCCATCCCACTCGGGTTGGCGGACAGGGTCCGCGATGAGCTCGAAGATCTCAGCAGCCGGGGCGGCGATCTCCACTTCGACGCTGACCACTTTGAGGCCCGGATCGATCGTGTCGAAGACAGAGGCGTCAGAAGCCTCAGCCCCGTCGGAGGGAGCAGATGAGCGGGATGTCGATTCGGTCATGGGATTGCGCCTCTTCGCTTGGATCCGGTTCCGGTGGCAGGTACGCAGCCTCGGAATGCAGTCGCAATCAGGATACACAGGGCAGGGAGTCCACGACTCCTCTGTGCGCAGACACTCAGCAAGTGCGCGCGCACTCAGTCCTCGAGTGCCCGATCCTGGCGTTCGGCACGAAGTGCTGCGGTGCTGAAACGGGTGAACAACCGCGACGAGTCACTCGACAAGGACAACAGCACAGCGACCTGCATGGCGATCGTCGTCAACGCGTACATGTTGGTCGCGAGGTCGCGATCTCCGGTGAAGTAGTTCGTCATCGACACGATCACCGACACTGTGGACAGAGTCAGAATCCACAGCCTCGCCCGGTTGCTGCCCCGGAACACGGAGATGCTCGCGATCACCTGCAGGCATCCGATGAGGAGGCTGAGTCCGATGAGAACGCCCGCCACGATCCGTGTCGCCACCTCGTTTCCGAGGGTTTCGATGTCCTTGCTGTAGTCGACGACTTCAGTGCGCAGTCCGTTCCAGTCCAGCACGGTGCCCAGGACGTCCCATGCTTGGAAGAGGAGCAGAATCAGAACGAGTGCGGCACCGACGACAGTCTGCAGCGGCCGCCTGTGCCACAGAGTCCTGGTGACCTCCCTGACTGATTTGGCATCGGCGTAGATCGAGGTCGCATCGAGGGCGAGGTCGAGACGATCCGGGGAGTCGGATTCGTCAGCGGTGACCTCGGTGACCTCGATGATCGGCAGGTCTCCGTCGGTGATGATCGCGTCTCCGCCGCCGTTGCGCGAGTGGTAGCCGGTCGAGAAGTCCTCGATGTGCTGAACGACGATCGCCTCATCGGCCGAAGACACCGTGTCGACGATGTAGTCACGTTCGACATCGGTGTTCTCTTCGATCTTGTGGGTGAACTGCAATGTGAAGAGCGAGATTCCGACGCTCTTGTCGTATGTGCCCGCCGCCAACCAGTCCGCCTGGTGCCCACCGGGCAGCATCCAGCCGGTGGGGCATTTCCAGAATCGGACGTGATGTCGCTGCCCGGGATCGCCGTCGACCTCCTGCTGATAAGCGAAGTCCTGCCGTCTGCCGAACAGCAGCAGAGGCGATACGGGCGCCTTGGGATAGCTTCGCCTCGTCAGCGTGGATGTGATGATCTCCCAGGTCGAGGCCGGGGTGATGCTGTCGGCAAGGATCCACCCGGCGGCCTTCATCGCGTGGTGGATCTGTGCCTCATCGCCGCGCCATGCGAGGTTGACCGGGTCGCCGAGCAGTCCGTCCGACGTCCGGGCTCGACCGATGAAGTAGTTGGGGACGTAGATCTGGGACAGGATGCGGTGCAGCCGTGGCAGTGCCAGGTAAGACACCACCACCCAGAACACGAGCAGAGTCAGCACCTGCCACCAGCCCAGTGAGAATCCCTTGAACAGGATCAGCACCGCCAACCAGGTCGACGAGGCTCCGGCGAAGAGGAAGAAGAGGTAGTCAAGCACCCCGGTGACCGTGAAATGGTGACGCCGGAACGCGAACGGCTGCCGTTGCCGTCTCTTCGGGGAGGCGGCCGATCGGTCTGGCCCAGGATCGGGCGTCGTTGTTCCGGAGGTCATGGGACAAGTTTAATGATCGCGGCGTCGGTTCAGGGCTGCGGTTGCCGTGGCTGCGACTTCGAAGCTCTCGTCGGTGCGCAGCTCTGCAATGAAGTCATCGGCCTCGGCACCGGTAGTTTCGATGAGGACCTGCAGCACTCGAAAACGCACCGTCGCCTCAGGTGACTTGGCATGGCGACGCAGGTCCGCCATGATCCGGGACGCGACCTCTGCCCGTGCCCCTTCCTCCGGGGCCTCATTGACGAATGCGGCGAGAGCTTCGGCGGCTTCGATGTCCTTGGGCCCATCCATCGCGATCTCGAGCAGATCTGAGACTGCAACGGGATCCCCCATCTGACCGAGAATGAGCGCCGCACTGCTGCGCACCTGAAGATCTGGGTCGCCGAGGCCGGAGTGCAGGGACGCGGTGATCATCTTCTCAGCGACGGGCCCGAGCTCGTCTCTCGCTGTATTGCGACGGATCTCGTCGAGGGCCTGCAGCGCATTGCGTCGGACGTCGACGGACAGGTCGTCCATGCCCTTCGCCAAATAGCGGACCGCTTCGGATCCCGACTGTGCCAAGGCCCAGCGCATGGCCCCGGCGGCGTTGAGCACGGGTTCATTGAGTACGGCTGTCGACAGGGATTCGACGGGCACCGTTCCGTCGACGCCGCTGCCCAAAGCCGCCTTGTGCCGTTGGATGACGTCACCAGATTCCAGGGAGCGCATGAGATCGATGGTCAGCAGCAGCGCCTCACCATCGGCATGGTGGAGGCGGTCGATGCGTTCGAGGTGGGAGAGCAGCTCCTGTTCGGCTGCGATGCGCTGCTTGGTCGTCTCGACCAGCTCGTGAAGCAGCCGGCTGGGATCGAACGCCGGATCGCTGAGCAGGGTTCCGATCTCTGACAGCGACATTCCGAGTTTGCGCAGCCCCTCAATATGGAAGATGCGACCGATATCGGCCGCGGAGTACTCCCGGTACCCGCTCGAGGTGCGCTCGCTGGGATCGATGAGGCCCAAGGATTCATAGTGTCGCAGCATCCGAGCGCTCACACCGGAGCGTCTGGCAACTTCGCCGATCCGCATTGGCACCCCTCTCCCGTCTCCACTATAGACAGGTCACACTGCTGCAGCTCGGCCGACAGAGCACTGAGCTTCGGAGGAAGGAGTCCGAGGTGTCGCACGCAGCGCCGCGCGAGCTTGCCCCGCTCGGCAACGCTGCCTCGGTCGACCCTTCCCAAAATCGACCTATGCTGACGCCTCGGACCCCAGTGCGACCACGCGCTTGGCTTCACTCAAGGCGTGAGCAAAACCGGCATCCGGATCGGTGAACATGTCCCGGGTAGCCATGGCGTGTGTCCGCACTGTTTCTTCCTCTGCCTGCAGTCTTCCATCGAGCACTGACACGAGATCCTCTCCGAGGGAGACGATGGCTCGACTGAGGCTCTTCTGCGTCTCCACATCACCTCGCCCAAGCTGCGTGACCAGGGACGATGCCAATTTCTCCCGCTCATCACCGGGGACGAGTGCCACTGCGGCCCTCCACGCACTGCGGGCCACCTCGGTGTCGGCATGGGCGATCAGGCCGTCTCCGATGGTTCCCGGATCTATGGCCTCCCAGCCGCGGGGATCACCGATCTTCGACAGCGTGTGAAGGGCCTGGCTCTGGGCCTGCGGCACCTCGGAGCTCAGCTCGGCGATGAGCAGCGGGACGGTCGCCTCGGCGGGCATCCGTGTGATCGCCCAGGTGAGCATGTCACGGACGAAGAAGTCCGGTTCGGTTCTGCACCGCTGGATGAGGGCGCCGAGGTGGCGGTCCTCGGCCGTGGTTCCGACTGACAGTGCTGCCTGCAGCCGCTGCTGTGGGTTCGGCGACGACAGTGCCGCGATGACGGGCTCCTGATCCGAACGGCTCTGCGTGATGCTGTGTGGATTGGTCATTGGTTCCACCTCCTTGAGACCAGTGAAGACCTTGACACCGTGTCAAGGTCAAGGTCGGGACCAAGAGACACCCCATTGAGCATCAGGCTCGCCTCGTAGAATCGGACAATCACTTCTGCCGGATCGGAATGCGCCTTGAACAAGATCGATTTCAAGAAGACGCTGCGCGGCTATCGCGCCAAGCACGGCGTCTTCGACACCCTTACCATGCCACCACTGCAGTACCTCATGGTCGACGGGCACGGCGATCCGAATTCGTCACCCGATTTCACCTCGGCCATTGAGACGCTCTATCCGCTGGCCTACGCCCTGAAGTTCTTCAGCAAGAACGAGCTGGGTCGTGACTACGTCGTCCCGCCGTTCGAGGGGTTGTGGTGGGCAGAGGACATGTCCACGTTCACGAGCGCCCGCGATAAGTCTCAGTGGGACTTCACGCTCATGCTGCTCGTGCCTGACTGGCTGGACCAGTCCCATCTCGACCACGCTTCCACACTGTCTGCACAACGCAAGACCCTCCCCCGCCTCGGCGACCTCCGCATGACGACGCTGCACGAGGGGACAAGCATTCAGACCCTGCACATCGGGCCATTCGACACCGAAGGACCCGTACTCGAGCTCATGCACACAGACGTCATCCCGGCCGCGGGGTTCGAGATGACCGGCAGACACCACGAGATCTACCTCAGCGACCTGCGAAGAACGGCTCCGGAAAAGTTGCGGACGGTTCTGCGTCAGCCTGTGCAGACAACAGCCGCCGGCAGAAGCACCGCGAACTGAGTCATCTCAGTCGCTCAACCGCCGTTCAGCCGCCGCTCGACCACTGCCCGGGGGAAGCTGGGGCACTGCTCGATGCACCATTCCCGCTCGAGCCACTGCCCGAGTCCTCAATCGAATTGTCGATGTCAGCGCTCATAAGGACCACTGCGGCGACGACTGCGATGACCACGACCCCCATGACGAACAGCGCGATCACACCCACCAGGCACCCGAAGAGTGGAGGTCTCGGGTTGCGTCGTCTCACGAAGATCATGCTTTGATCCTAGACGGCGGGCCAGTCGATTCGTCCTGAGGAGATGACGCAGACTTGGAACATGACGCGTCACCACCGACGCACACAAAAAATTCACTTCCGTGACCGTTCTGTGACAAAAGGCACGGCGTGGACACATGCACCCCTCAGTTTGTTGCATTATCGTTATATTCATGGCTGGAACGACTCGACACCGCAAGGGCTCTCGGTCCGTACTTCGTGGTGCCCTGATCGGTTTCGGGGCAGCGGTGATGGCCTTGGTCCTCGCCGCCGTCATCATCGTCAATTCGCCTATCTCCTTCGGTTCGACGA
This sequence comes from Brevibacterium sp. BDJS002, assembly GCF_028201555.1. NCBI lineage: Bacteria > Bacillati > Actinomycetota > Actinomycetes > Micrococcales > Brevibacteriaceae > Brevibacterium > Brevibacterium sp. BDJS002. Next base: position 3,918,642 of record NZ_CP116392.1, read on the forward strand.
CGATCAGGCAGATGCAGATGGCTTCAGTGAATCAACTGTCCGAGCAGCAGATCGACAATGCCCGACTGATCATCGGCATCGGTCGCGGCGGCGACTTCGATGACCGCGCGATCAGAATCGCTCTCATGACCGCGCTCCAGGAATCCTCGCTGCGGAACCTCGACTCGGGTGACCGCGATTCGGTCGGCCTGTTCCAGCAGCGCCCCTCGCAGGGGTGGGGTGAACCCGAGCGCCTCAACGACCCCATCTATGCCACGAAGTCCTTCTACGGAATCAACCCGGACGTCCAGAATCCGGGACTCGTGCAGATCGAGAATTGGCACACGATGGCCCCCACCGAGGCGGCACAGGCCGTCCAACGATCTGCCTTGCCCGACGCCTATGAGCAGTGGGAGTCACTGGCCGACGACCTCATCGGCACCCAGGACAACGTCGAAGCCCTCAGCTGAACAGTGAGATCACCGCAGAATTTCCGGTAATCTCTATCCATGGCTTCCACTTCAGATTCCACCCCGGTCAATGCCGCAGTCAATCAGCTCCTGCGCGACCCCGAGGGCAATCTCGAAGCCATCTCTGAGACCGCCGACCTGTTCAAGGCACTGGCCACGCCGTCGAGGCTGAAGATGCTGCTGGTCCTCGCTCACGGCGAGGCGACCGTGACGCATATCGTCGAGTCCACCGAGCTTTCGCAGCCACTGGTCTCCCAACATCTGAAATTCCTGCGTGGCCTCCACCTCGTCGGGGTCAACCGAATCGGCCGCGAAGCCTATTACTCACTCAAGGACGACCACGTCGCTCACATCATCCTCGACGCTCTGGCCCACACCGTCGAAGGTCACGAGCACTGAGCGCATAAGTCGCCAGGACCCGACCAGCATCAGCGTCGTCTGCACCAGGGTCAACCTCGTCTGCGCCAACGTCAGCGTCGTCTGCGCAGCGCCTCCGGGCCGCCACCGACAATCCAGACGATGATGACGACCAGCACCGCGCCGATCCACTGCGCCGGCTGCAGCCGCTCTCCGGCGATGACTGAGCCCAGAACCACGGCCGACAGCGGTTGGAGCAGCATCAGGGCTGCGGTCCGCGACACCGACACCAACGGGCTGGAGATGCTCAGCAGCACCCATGACAGAGCCTGGCCGAAGACCGCCAGCGCCACCATCCACGCCCAACCGTCCCAACCCAGGTCGAAGTCGAGCCCGCCGAGTAAGAGACCGGCGATCGCCGTCATGACTCCTGCAGCGATCGTGCCCACTGCCACCGGCGCGACCACGAAGTTCGGTGCTGCCTTGCGACAGTGGTGGATGCCGAAGATGTAGACGCCGTAGAGAATTCCAGACAGCACTCCGAAGATCGCGCCGCGCTCTGGGTTCGCTGCTCCCTCATCGGCGCCGAAGACGCCTCCGGTGAGCAGCATGCCGATGATCATGAGGGGAATGCACGTGATGAACAGCCACCCGGGCCGCGTTCCTCCGAAAACCCAGACCAGGGCCGGGAACACGATGACCTGGACGCTGATGAGGACTGTGGAGACACCGACCCCCGCATCGAGGACGCTCTGGGCCCACAGCACATAGTCAATGCCCAGTGCCGCACCTGAAACAGCACCGACCACAAGCGCCCTCGACGGCAGGAGTCCATGGCGTCGGAGCTCGAGGACGGCCAGCGGCGCCAAGACGATGACAGCGATCCAACAGCGCAGGAATGCCGCGGTCGGAGCACTCGCCTCGGCGAGGATGACGAACAGACCGGCCGACCCCAAGAGCAGTGCGGACACGATGATGCCCAGCGTCGGCAGACCGGAGGACGGCGGGACCGAACCGGCGGATGAACCCGACACGGGTGGCTTCGCGGGCGGTCCCTCGCCGTGGGCTGCGGCCGAATTCGGAGTCATCTCATGAAGTCGAGGATCCGGTCGAGCGCCTCGGCGGTCTTGTCCGCACCGACAGCCAGCGACAGCCGCACCGAACGAGGCCCGTTGAGGGAGTCGAAGTCATCACCCGGCGCCAAGGCAACTCCGGTGGTCTCAAGCAGAGACTGACACCAATCGGTCGCGGTGTCGATGCCAGCGTCCGACCGCTGCAGGATCTCATCGATGCGGGCATACATGTAGAACGCCCCATCAGGCGGGGCCATATCGGAGAACCCCAGGTCAGCGGTGGCGTCGAGAACGTGCTTGCGAGCTCGGGCGAAGGATTCGACCGCGGTCTCGCATTCGGCATAGGACTCCTCGGTGAACGCCGCCACGGCCGCATACTGAGCCGGAACCGGGGCACACAGCGAGAGGTTCCCGGTCACGTTCTGTGCCGCCGACGCCAATGACTCGGGCAGGATCGCCCAGCCGAGCCGCCATCCGGTCATCGCCCAGTACTTCGAGAACGAGGAGATGACGATGGCATTGTCATCATGGGCCAACGCGGTCTCACCACGCGTGCCGATGTAGCTGATGCCGTGGTAGATCTCGTCGGAGATCACCTGCACACCGTGTTCGGCGCACCAGGAGATGAGTTCGCCGAGGTGCTCGCCTGAGATCATCGTCCCCGTCGGATTCGCCGGCGATGCGAGCATGAGTCCCTTGAGCGGGGCCTTCGCATGTGCCTGCTCGAGGAGTTCGACAGTCGGTTGGAAGCCATGGTCTCCACCGCAGTCGAGTTCGACGATCTCGCAGTTCAATGCGGCGAGGATGTTCTTATATGCGCCGTAACCCGGGCGGGCGAGTGCGACGCGGTCACCTGCGTCGAAGCAGGTCAGGAAGGCGGTCTGGAAGGCACCGGAGGAACCCGTGGTGATGGCGATGCGTTCCGTGGGCACCTCAACGCCGTACCAGTCGCGGTAATGCCCGGCGATGGCTGTTCGCAGTTCGGGGATGCCGAAGATCGGGGAGTAGCCGAGGTTCGTGCCGTCGGTGACCACCTCGGCGGCTCTCCTGCGCACCGGCCCGGGTGCACCCTGGGTCGGTTCGCCCAGGCACATGGCGATGGTGTCCTGGCCCTGGCGCGACATCTCCTGGACCTTGGCCACGATATTCATGGCGGCGAAAGGCCGGACGAGTCCGGCCCGGTCAGAGACGCGGGGTGCGCTCGTCTGAGTGCTCGTGGTCATTGGTCACTTCCTCTCACGTGGACGCGTCCCATGAGGTAGAACTCGGGGTTGGGCATCATTCCGCCCACGTGTGCCATGCGGTTGGACAGGCCGAAGAAGCCGGTGATGGCGCCGATGTCCCAGGCGTCCTCGTCGTCGAATCCGTGTTCGGCCAGGGCTGCGAAGTCAGCGTCGGACAGCGCCCAGGGCTCCGTGCAGACTGTCATCGCGAAATCGAGCATCGTCTTCTGTCGGTCGGTGATGTCGGCCTGGCGGTAGTTGACGGCCACCTGGTCGGCGACCAGGGGCTTCTTCTCCATGATCCGCAGCACGGCTCCGTGGGCGACGACGCAGTAGAGGCAGTTGTTGACCGCCGAGGTGGCCGTGACGATCATCTCCCGGTCTCCTTTGGTCAGGTTCCCGGTCTCCTTCTCCATGAGAGCGTCGTAGTAGGCGAAGAAAGCGCGGAACTCCGCGGGGCGGCGGGCCAGGGACAGGAAGACGTTGGGCACGAAGCCCGACTTCTCTGACACGGTCAAAATGGTTTCGCGGATATCGTCTTCGACATCGTCGATGTCAGCGTAGGGGTATCGCATACTGCTCATGCTAACCGCCGAGGAGGTTCCTGTGTGCCGCGGGTCACGTGCAGGGCTGGGATGCTGTTGCGCTGAAGGCTAGGGTGAGGAGCAGACCAGCAGTGACGATCAGAAGGAGTGTCAATCATGAGCGATGAGAACACCGGTTCGACAGGTGAGATCCAGCTCGACAACGGAGTCTTCCGCGTGACCAGGTGGACGATCCAACCCAATGGGGTCATCCCCATGCACAAGCACGAATACGAGTACGTCGTCATTCCGATGGTCACAGATGCGATGCACGTGCGGAACTCGGATGGGACCTCGATCGTCGCAGACCTCGAAGCAGGAGTCAGCTACACACGCGCGGCAGGGTCCGAACATGAGGTCTCGAATCCCAATGGGACCGACGACATCGTCTTCGTCGAGGTCGAACGCCTCTGACTCAGCAAGGTCAAACGCCTCTGACTCCAGGCAGAGCCATGGCTCCTCAGACGGGCACGTCCCAGGTATGGACGGGGTCGCCTGAGGCCTGGTTCGCCACGTAGGCGTCCATCATCTGCTTAAGTCCTTCGCGGCGCTCAGGTGAGTCCGGCGCACTGTTCGGGGCCAAGCGGTCAAGCATCTTCAGCTGCCAGGTCGCACCGTTGGTCCGCTTCTCGGCCCGGCCTTCGATGATCGACATGTACTCTTCGATGACGTCCTTGTCGATGCCCAATCGGCTCAGTCCCCTGCGCGCCTGCGGAATGAGAACATCGAGCACGAGGTCCGCGACATCGATGTGGCCGATCTTCGGCCAGGTCACGCGCGCATGGATGCCGTCCTTGGCACAGGCGAAGAAGTTCTCCTCCGCCTCGCTGAAGGACATCCGCGACCACACGGGGCGGTTCTCTCCGACGAGGAATTCGGCCAGACCGTAATAGAAGGCGGCATCGGCGACCATGTCGACGGGCGTCGGGCCGGCTGGGAGCAGTCGGTTCTCCACGCGGATGTGAGCTCCGGAGTCCGAAGAGTCGTAGATGGGTCGGTTCCAGCGCCACACGGTGCCGTTGTGCAGGTTGAGTTCGTAGAGCTTCGGAGCATCGGCCGAACTGAACTCGACGAAGTCCTTGATCTCGGGCAGCAGCGGTGGGAAGTAGCGGACGTTCTCTTCGAAGAGGTCGAAGACGCTCGTGATCCAGCGCTCCCCGAACCAGACTCGGGGCCGAACTCCCTGATTCACGAGCTCCGGGGTGCGCGTATCGATGGACTGGGTGAACACCGGGATCCGGGATTCGTGCCAGAGTTTGCGACCGACGAACAGTGGGGAGTTCGCACTCATCGCGACCTGGGCTGCCGCGATCGCCTGGGAGGCGTTCCACGCCTCGGCGAACTTGTTGGGTGCGACCTGCAGGTGCAGCTGCATCGAGGTGCAGGATGCTTCCGGGGCGATATCGGAGAATTCATGCTTGTACTTCTCCTCGCCGTCGAGTTCGATGCGGACGTACTCACCCCGAGCGTCGACGATCGAGTTGCTCAGCGCCTCGTAGCGATTCTCTTCGGTGATCCATGTCTCTTCGGTGAGGAACTGGGTGCTTAGGGTCGGCAGAGTCCCGATCGATGCGACCTTCAGCCCTTCCGCCTCGGCGGCCTTCTGGGCCTTGCCCAACCGGTGCGCCACGCCCGCTTCCAGAGTCTTCAGCCCGCGCCCGGCCACTTGCAGCACCGGGTGGTTGAGTTCGAGGTTGAACCCGCCGATCTCCGACTGGTACTCATCGTCGAGGCGCTCGAGGACCTTCGTGTTGTTCAGGCTCGGCTGATTGTCGGAGTCGATGAGGTTGAGTTCGAGCTCCAGACCGATCGTGCCCGCGGACTTGAACTCCGCATGGCGCAGATACGTGTCGAAGAGCTCGAGGTTCTCCGCGAGCTTCTCCCGATACAGCGTGCGTTCTTCCGGCGTGTACCGCTTGGAATTGACTGCCTCACCCATGGGTCAAGCAAACCACAAACCGCAGTGTTTGTGACCTGGTGAGGCCGGACATTTCACATCCCGGGCCTGCCCTGTCACGTCGCATGATGCGGACGCCGCAACCGCCCTTGCAGGCCACATCGTAGAATCGGCGCATGACCACCTCACTGTCCTCAGATCTCCAGTCCGCTGACCTCGTCTCGAAGGCCACCGACCGCCTCCCCCTCATCCTCGATGACATCAGACGCGTCATCACGAAGGAGACGCCGTCGCACGACAAGGCAGCCGTGGCCGCGGGTGCCCAGGACTTCGTCGAACTGCTGCGCGAACGACTCGGGGCCACCGCTGAGGTCATCGCCGTCGATGACACCGCCCATGTGCGCCTGCGGTTCGGTTCGTGCCCGGCCCGCGTCGTCCTTCTCAACCATCAGGACACGGTGTGGCCGCACGGGACCTTGGACCGCAAGCCCTTCTCCACCGACGAGGGGATCCTGCGCGGACCGGGCAGCTTCGACATGCTCACCGGGGCGATCATGAGCATCCACGCGAGCGCGATTCTGCGCGAGCACCTCGGCGAGGGCGCCCTTGAGGGGCTGTCGATTCTGGTCACCGGTGATGAGGAGATCGGGTCGATCTCCTCATCCGATCTCATTCGCGCCGAGGCGGCCGAGGCGAAGGCCGTGTATGTGATGGAGGCGAGCGCCGGCGGTGCGCTCAAGCTCGAGCGCAAGGGCACGAGCAACTACACACTCGTGTTCACGGGCAAGGCCTCTCACGCCGGGCTCGAACCGGAGAAGGGGATCAACGCGGGCATGGCGCTGGCCCTGCACCTGCCCCTTGTCGCAGATCTTGCCGATGCTTCAGCGGGCACCTCTGTGGTCCCGACCGTGATCAGTGCGGGCACCACCTCGAACACGGTTCCCGCCGAGGCGCGCGTTGATGTGGATGTGCGTGCACGCACCGCTGCCGAACTCGATCGAGTCGATGCAGCCATGCGTGAACTCGCCACCCGCCCGCAGCTGGAAGGCTCGTCGATCGAGGTCATCGGCGGAATCAACCGTCCGCCGTTCGAACGTGAGCAGTCGGCTGAACTCTTCGATCGTGCCACTGCCCTGGCTGCTGAACTCGGCCTGCCCGCTCCAGAGGGCGTGTCCGTGGGCGGCGCTTCGGACGGCAACTTCACCGCCGGTGACGGCATTGCGACTCTTGACGGCCTGGGTGCCGTGGGCGATGGTGCGCATGCTGAGCATGAGCACGCGGTCATCGCTGAGATCGCCCCACGCACAGCCCTGCTCGCGGCCCTCATCGCCGATCAGCTCCAATGCTGAATCCACTGGTCAGCTCCAGGGTTGAGGCGAGCCTTCGGCAGCAGGGCTGAAGCGAGGCTCAGCGCGCTGTGCTGACTCGGTCTGTCACCTGACCGGGTAGCCCGCGACCCGCATGTCCTCCGGGTTCTTCGTGGTGAAGAGCCAGTCGCGAAAATGCGGGTCGGGGACGATCTCGTCATGAGCGCTGAGGTGATCGTCGCCGACGAGGTAGTAGTGGTAGTCGAAGCGGTCGAGGATACGCATCAGCTGCTCGGGCTGTGCCCGGTCGTCGAGGACCTCGCACAGGATGTCCGGCTGCAGCGTGCCCAACATTTCCCGACCGTTGTCTAAGATGTCGTTCTCCGCCCCTTCCACATCGATCTTCACGGTCACCTGCGGACGGCCGGGCGGCAGATCCGGGAGGATCTCGTCGAGCGAGGTGAAGCGCACCTGCGCACCGGAGTCGAAGTCCATGCCAGTCCCATAGAACGACGGCAATGCCGATCCCCCGTCGCCGGTGGGCACCTGCATCGTGGTGCCGGGCTTGCCGACGCCCGTCGGATGAACAGTCACCCGATCGCCGAGGTGGTTGCGCGCTACGTTCTTCTCCAACCCGGTGACGACGGCGGGGATGATCTCGAACGAGTGGGCGACCGCGGTCGGATTCGCGGCCAGCACCGCCATCGTAAACACCCCGGTGTAGGCGCCGATGTCGAGGAACACGTCCGCGTCGCGGGACAGTTCGACCATGAGGTCGAGTGCGAAGGCGTCCTCTGCCTCCGCACGGCGACCCTTGCCCCAGTAGAATTCCTTGGCGATCTCGCAGCGGAACGGATCGACGAGGTAGAAGCCGGCGCCTCCGGCACGCCCGCGGACCTCGGTGAGTCCGATCGGTGCTGGCAGTCTGCCGACCTTGATGCCGTTGATGTGGGGCGCCACCGTCCTCAGCATCGGGTGGAGATACGGCTGCGCAAGTGCAGCTTTGACTGGCAGTTTGAGTCCGAACCACTTCTGCTTCCGACCTTTGAGCGACCGCAGGTAGTCGTTCACGTAGCTCTCCCTTAAGTTGAGCGAGATCTTTGACTCACAGTACCAAGGTCGGGCGCACGCGCTCCAGCGGCAGACCGGCGCGTGAGACGGGTTGTGCGAGCCGCAGGTGGACACAAGGAATCCTGTCGGAGTATTCCGAGGGAGACTCATGTCGATCTCGCGCTCAGCTTGTCCACCGAAATCGGCGGGTTCCGCGCTTCGGATGTCCACCTGTGTCCCATACTCCAATGCCCGCCGAGATGGTCCCGCGAGTGGTTATAGGCTGGGTCAGTAGGATCATCAGCCCCGAACACAAAGAAGGTGCATGGCGCATGAAACTCAAGTCGATCACTCTCCACCAGGTGTCCATTCCCCTCGTCACCCCCTTCGAGACCTCGTTCATGCGGGAGACGGAGAAGGACTGCTACCTCGTCGAGGCCACCTTCGACACCCCGAAGGGTGAGATCACGGGCTGGGGTGAGTCGGTGGCGATGATCTCCCCGCTCTACTCTTCTGAGTACGTGGCTTCGGGCATCGATGTGACGAACCGGTGGCTGGCTCCGATCCTCTTCGACGTCGACGAACTGACTGCGGAGACCGTGTCCTGGCATCTGCGTCACGTGATCGGTCACCCGATGGCGAAGTCGGCGCTGGAGATGGCCGTCATCGAGGCCCAGCTCAAGCTCAATGACCAGTCCTTTAAGACCTACCTGGGCGGCGTCGTCGACTCCGTCCCCTCCGGAGTCTCCGTGGGCATCCAGGATTCTGTCGAAGAGACGGTCAGAGTCATCGGCGGGTATCTGGACGAGGGGTATGCCCGCATCAAACTCAAGATCAAGCCGGGTAAGGATATTGCCCCGATCGCCGCGGTGCGCAAGGCCTTCGGCGATGACTTCGGCTTCCAGGTCGATGCCAACGCCGCCTATACCCTCGTCGATGCCTCCCACCTGCGCAGGCTCGACGAGTACGGCCTCCTCCTCATTGAGCAGCCCTTGGGAGAGGCCGACATCCGCCAGCACGGCGAGCTCGCGAAGCTGATGGAGACTCCGATGTGTCTGGACGAGTCGATCGACTCCGCTGAAGCCGCCGCCGATGCGATCTCCATGGGTGCGGCAGCCGTCATCAACATCAAGCCCGGACGAGTGGGCGGCTTCATCGAGGCGAAGAAGATCCATGATCTCTGCGCCGCACATGGTGTAGCAGTCTGGCACGGCGGAATGGTCGAGACCGGTTTGGGCCGTGCCGCCAATGCCGCCCTGGCATCTCTGCCCGGTTTCACGCTGCCCGGAGACATCTCCGGATCGAATCGCTTCTTCCACGAGGACATCACCGAAGAGATCGTCATGTACGACGGCAAGGTCGACGTGCCCACAGGCGTCGGCTTCGGCGTTTCGATCGACCCCGCGAGGCTCGAGAAGTTCCGCACCGACTCGCTGCAGATCCTGCCGCAGAGCTGAGCCGCCGAATCGCCAAGCAACCACCGCCCCATCGCCGAACTGGCCCTTCGCCGAATAGGCAAACGGTTGGTAACTCCCGGTCGACGAGAGCGAGATTTTCGACTGGGACTTACCAACTGTCGTGCGTCCACTGCGAAGTGAACCCTGCAGGCACAGTCACAGAACGAGCTGAGCCGCCGCCCGCCGCCCGCCGAACGCCGCCTGCCGCCCAAGCCTCAGGTGTGGGTGTGCGTCTCCTGGGCCGCGTCCTTCGCCCTGTCGAACTGGAACGTCGAGTGTTCGATCGCGACCTTGAAGTGCTCAGCCAGGCACTCCTGGAGCGCCGTGAGTATTCGCGGGGCATGACCGTCGTAGAAGCATTCGTCGGCGAGGACCACGTGGGCGGTGAGCACGGGGAGGTTCGAATCGATGCGCGTCACGTGAAGGTCGTGGACCTCTTGGACGTGCTCGACTCCTTCAATGTGCATCTTGACCTTGTCGAGGTCGAGTTCCCTGGGGGCGACTTCAAGCAGGATCGATCCGGTCTCCTTCAAGATGGAGAAGGCTCTGGGGACGATCAGCGCGGCGATGAACAGAGCTGCCACGGCATCGGCGCGGGTCCAGTCGAAGAGCCAGATGGAGACGGCGGCGAGGATGACGGCGACGGATCCCAACGCATCGGCGATGACCTCGAGGAATGCGGCCTTGAGGTTGAGCGACTGCCCTTTGGAGGAACTGAGGATGATGATCGACACTATATTGCCGAGAAGTCCGACGGCACCGAAGAGCATCAGCTCCGGGCCCGGTACCTCCGGAGGACGAAGAAGCGACGAATGCCCTCTATGAGGCTGTAGACGCCGAGTCCCAGCAGCAGAGTCGCCTGCGCTCCGGCGGCAAGCACCTCGGCCCGGCGAAACCCCCAGGTCTTCTGACCCTTCGGCGGCTTGCGGACCAGGGTGGCGGCGAAGAGTGCGATCCCGATGCCGATGAGGTCGACAGAATTATGTCCGGTGTCAATCAGCAGCGCCAGACTGCCCGTCGTGATCGAGCCGATCACCTGGAAGACGAAGATCACCAGGACGATGCCGAAGACGATCGCCAAGCGTCGACGCGATCCTGAATCGTGCGAGTGGTCATGTGCCATGTGAACCTCCTATGCAATCACATTAACATATGCGCATGTCTTTATGCATGAATTCATAGTCACACGATCTCACCCCACTCCGAATGCTGCTGCGCACCAGCTCCCGGCCCCACCATGCGCCGACCCCGTCAGTCACCGCCGAGGCGGGCCCGGGCAGCACACCCGAACGCAGAATGCGTACGTGCCCGGCAGCAACTGCCGAGCACGTACGCATCAATTCTGCACTGAGCCCGAGATCAACCCCGGGCAGTGGGAGTGCCGATCACAGCACAGGCTACTTCTTGGCGGGACCGCCTGAGCCGTCCGAGTCGCCGTCACGCCCGTCACGTCGGCGCAGTGCCTCGGCGATGTAGGACTGCACGTCGATTCCGGTGGCCTTCTTCACGTCATCGCCGATATGGGTGAGGTCAAGTTCACCGTTCTCGTCGAGGTAGTCCTTCGGATCGAAGTTCCCACCCGACCATGCGCTGGGATCTCCCAGACCGGAGGGCTTCGCCCCTCCGCGACCCGAGCGACCTCCGCGACCTGACTGACTGCCGTGTCCCTCGGAGATCTCACCTTCGACGACCTGATCGTTGTCGTCGGCTCCACCGCCTGCAGAACCCGACCCGGAGAAGTCCCCCGCGTCGTCGAATGTGGTCGAGCCATCGCGGCCCCCACCGGTCGTGGGGGCCGTTCCGCCCTGGTTCTGCGCCTTGCTGACCAGATCGCTGAGGTCGATGCCGGTGGTGCCGCGCACGACCTCGAGAACCTGCGCGAGGTTGTTCGACACCGAGTTCGCGAGCTTGGACTCACCATCGGTAGACACGATCGAGAGGTCCTTGATGTTCGCGTATGGTGCGACAAGCTCTCCGGCGATGGTCGGCAGGACCTCGAGGACCTTCGACAGCACGGCCGCATCGTTGAACTTCTTGTAGGCCTCGGCCTGAGCCTGGAGAGCTCCAGCCTCCGCCTCACCACGAGCCTTGATCGCGTCGGCCTGGGCCTCGCCCTCGAGCCGAATGGCTTCAGCGTCCTTGGACCGGCGATGCAGCTCGGCGGCTGCCTCGGCTCGGCCCTGGGCTTCGACATCGTAGGCTCGCGCGTCGGCCTCCGCCTGTTGGCGGTATCGTTCCGCGTCGGCAGGACGCCTGACCTCGGCATCTAGCTGTTCGGCGCGAAGTTCTGCGGCTTCCTTCGCGACAACCCGGTCACGTTCGAGCAGTTTCTGCTTCTCTGCCGCAGCGGAGAGCGGTCCGGCGTTGTCGGCCGCAGCCTGACGCTGATCGGCTTCTTCCTTCAGTGCTGCTCGCCGCAGTGCGAGCTGCTGCTGCTGTTCGGCGATGGCCTGATCGGTCAGGGCCTGCTGCTTCTGGGTCGACTCGTTCTGCAGCGCTTCCTCGACAGAGGAGGCGCGACTGGCGTTCGCCTCGGCGATGGCGGCATTCTTCGCGACCTCGGCTGCCTGTGGGCGACCCCAGTCCTTCAGGTAGCTGCCCTCGTCCTCGACCGCAGAGATCTGGAATGTGTCGATGACCAAACCCTGGTTGTTCATCGAGTGCGCGGATTCCTCCTGCACCTGCGAGGCGAAGGAAGCGCGATCCTGAATGATCTGCTCAACGGTCAGCGTACCGACGACGGCACGCAGCGTACCGGAGAGGATCTCTGTGCTGTAGGGCTCGATCTGATCCTGCTGATCGAGGAAGCGCTGTGCTGCTTTGCGCACGTCTTCCTCTGTGCCGCCCACCTTGACCTGCGCAACTCCGTGCAGGCGCAATGCGATGCCGTTCATCGAGATGCCGTCGATCGCGACGGCGATCTGACGTGAGGACAGCGACAGGATGAATGCCTTCTGCACGATCGGATAGACGACTGAGCGTCCACCGATGATGATGCGACCGGTGCCACCCGAACTGCTGGCATTGCGGCCGGTGATGATGAGGGCCTCAGACGGGGAGGCGATCTTGATCGAGCGCATGATCACGAAGAACGCGATCAGGGCGATGATGACTATGGCACCGATGACTACGGCGCCCAGGATGAAATCCACTTGAGCCTTTCCGAGATTCTGGATTGGAAGGGACCAGGCGCAGTGGGACCACAGCGCCCGTTGTGTTCATCCTATGCGAGTCTGCATGTCCTGGACAGGCCCGCCGAGGCTGTGCGAGGTTCACTTGCCCCATTCGCCGGGAGGGCCGAGGAACAGCAGTCCGCTGAAGATGATGATGACGAAGATGATTCCCGCACCGATGGCCAGGAATGGTGAGCGGATCGCCCAGGAGGTGAGCTTCTCGAACCAGTTCCGCGGGGTACGACCGTTCGCGCCCAGTCCCCAGCCACCCTGCAGCGCTCCGGTCTTTTCCACGGATCTTTCGAAGGGAATCGTGGCGTAGGGAATGATGGCCGAGGCCAGGCCAGTGGCGATGCGCTTCTTGCTCCACATCTGCGAGGTGCCGACGCCGATGACGGCGATGACGAAGCAGATGAAGACGAACCCGTGGATGCCGCCGCCGATGCGCACCCCGATCTCGGTGATGTGGGTGTACTTGAGGATCATGCCGATGATGAGCAGAGTCCAGGTGATGGTCTCTGCAATGGCAAAGGTCTTGAAGAAGAGTTTGGGAGTCACGAAACAATTCTGCCTGACCAAGATGAGCGGGTGCTGAAGGCTGTGAATGGGCACGCGGGCCGGTGAACTTTTTCAGTCACCGGCCCGCGTGGCATTCGGGGGACACTCAGGCCTTGCGGCGGCGAGCTCCCATTGTCATGATCACACCGAGCACCATAAGTGCGCCGGCCGAGATCACCAGAGGCAGTGCCTCATTGCCTGTGCGCGGCAGGTCTCCGCCGCCATCACCTGCACCCGGGCCGTCGCCGTCCTCGGCCAGGACCTCGAAGGAACCGGACAGCGGGTCACCGCCGTCGCAGTCGACCGTGACGTCGTACTTGCCGACGTAGGTTGCGGCCTTGGACTCGTCGAGACCGCGTACGCCGAACTTGGCCACGGACTCGGCATCTGCCGTCGCGGTCTGCTCGAATGTCTCGATCTCGCCGTTCTGCGGCTCCACGGTCATCGTGGCGGTGGTGTCTGGGGTACAGCCGGCGGCTGCCACCTGCACGCCCTTCTCACCGACGAAGTCAGCCTGGTCGATCGTCTTCGGATCGATGCTCAGACTCCGCTCGCCCGGGGCTTCCGTCGGATCATCGGTCGGCGTCTCGGTAGGAGTCCCTGTCGGAGGATCCGTGGGTGGGGTGGTCGGCGGATCGGTCGGGTCCGGCGCATCGCTGAGATCGTATGCGAGCGTGTGCACCGAATAGCCGATGGCCGGCGCGAAGATGTCGAGAGACTCTTGGCTCACGTTCTCGATCGTGTCCGTGGGCTGATGGTAGTTGGTGTCGTGGTTGTCACCAACGGTTCCGCCGAACCATTCGGCTTCCTGCTCTGTCTTCGTTCCATCCGCACCGGAGAACAGTCCGCTGGCTGGAATGCCGTTGTCGATGAATGCCTGGTAGTCCGAACGGCCTGAGAAGTCGGTTCCGACGTTGGGCTGATCGTTGTCGGCGAAGTAGTCGGTGAAGATCTGCTCGAGTTCCGCCGATCCTTCGGGCACGTTGACGCCGTCCGGGATCGGCACATCGGAGCCGTCCGAATCCAGGGTGCCGACGATGTAGTTGTCGGAGCCGATCATGTCGAAGTTCATGTACGACTTGACCTTAGAAAGCTCGGCGTCGCCGAGGCTCTCCACGTAGTTGGTCGAACCGACGAGTCCGACCTCTTCCGCGGCCCACCAGCCGAAGCGGATGGCGTTGTCGGCCTCGCTCGGCTGCTCGGCCAGAGCCTCGGCACTGGCCAGCAGTGCAGCTGAGCCGGACCCGTTGTCGTTGGCTCCCGGACCTTCGCGGACACCGTCGAGGTGGGCGCCGAACATCTGGACGTTGTCGTGGTCGCCGGCCTTTGTCTCGGCGATCACGTTCCAGGTCGTCGAGGTGGTGTATTCGGTTTCGAGGGTGAAGTCCGCCAGCAGCGGCTCTTCCTCGGAGGCACCTTCGATCTTGGTCAACAGATCGTTGCCGACGTTGTAGCTGACGCCGACTGTGGGCGCTCCGTTCTCGACACGTTCGCCGAGGGTGGCGTTGAGTGCCTCATCGGGGGCAGAGGTGTCGTTGTTGTAGAGGATGACCGCTGCGGCTCCGGCATCCGTGGCCGCCTGGGTCTTCTCTCCGAAGGAGCAGGTGCCGCGGGCAACGAGGACGAGTGCGCCCTTCGCGCTGTCATCGAAGTCGCTGGCCTCGCAGCCCAGCTGTCCGCCGTCCAGGTCGCTGTAGTCATCGTCGACCGGCAGCGCCACCGACAGATCGGTCAGCGGTTCTTCGGTGCCCTCGGTGTAGCTGGCCGGGGTGACCTCGACCTCCTCGCCGTCGACACTGACAGCGACCTCGCCGAAGGTCTGATCGTCGACCTCGAAGGCCTGTCGTTCGACGTCGAAGGCACCAGTTGCCTCAAGTGTCTGTTCGACGTACTCAACCGACTCCTCATAACCGGGAGTCCCCAACGCGCGGAATCCGTCATCGGCGCGGGAGGTCGAGATATCGGAGATCTTCTGCAGATGATCCATCACGGCGTCACCGGTGACGCCCATATCGGTGTGCTCGGTTGGCCCCGCGTTCCCAGCCGCCAGTGCCGGACTGAATCCGCCGAGAGCCAGACCAGTGGCGGCGGTGACCGCCAACCATGTTTTGGTACGCAACTTCATGGAGTTCCTTTCGCTCCTCAAGTGCCAGACGAACCATGGTTGCTTTTCGCACACACTCGCGAGCGGGCATCTCTGACCGCGCCCGGTCATCGACCGAACGTCACCCACGGGGTAATCGCAGCACACGAATAGCTGAGCGCTGACCGGTTGCCACCGCTGCTGTCAGAAGTTCGCAACAACAGCGGTGGCAACCGGTCGAGCTCAAGGGGAAGCTTGATTCTCACGTTTCGCAATGTCTTCGCCATTGGTAACGAAATACATACATCTATAACGAAACGGTGACACAACTCACATTGAGCTTTAATCTAGTCCATTCCTCGGATCTTTGAGGTAACGAATTAATAACAACCAATACTTCGTCGATTGCGCAAGTGTTGAATTCAAATGCCTACTCCAAGTAGAATCTGACCAGTGATGAACAACGAATCGACCACCCCCGACGCTGCCCATGAGCCCGATCACCGGACGATCAGACGCTGGCAGCGGTATCTTGCGAACGAGCGGCTCGAGGAGCGCGTCTACCGCAATCTGGCAGAGCGTCGCACCGGCGAAGATCGGGAAATCCTCCTCGCTCTGGCCACCGCCGAATCCCGGCATCAGGAACATTGGATCGACCTCCTCGGCGAGCATGCGCAGAAGAAGCGGGCCCCCGATCTGGTCACCCTGAGCCTCGCGTTCCTGGGTCGAATGTTCGGGTCAGTCTTCGTTCTCGCTCTGGCGCAGCAGTCGGAGACGAGTTCACCCTATGACGACGACGAGGCGGCATCGGCAGAGATGGCCGCCGACGAGCGGATCCACGCCGAGGTTGTGCGCGCTCTCGCCGCCCGCTCCCGGGCCCGCCTGTCGGGCAATTTCCGGGCCGCAGTCTTCGGCGCCAATGACGGTCTCGTGTCCAACCTCGCCCTCGTCCTCGGCGTCGGCGCCGCCGGGGTGGGCAACCACGTCATTCTGCTCACCGGCGTCTCCGGCCTGCTCGCCGGGGCCCTGTCCATGGCGGCCGGGGAGTACATTTCCGTGCGGTCCCAGCGCGAGCTGCTCGATGCGTCGACGCCGGATCCTGAATCGCGCCACGCACTGGCCGATCTCAACATCGACGCCAATGAGCTCGCTCTCGTCTTCCGCGCCAGGGGCATGGACTCCCCCGAAGCCGATGCTCGAGCACATCGGACGATCGCCGCAGCCAAGACCAAGAACGCGGCCCCTCAGCTGCCCAGCCTCGACTCCGGAGTCAACCGCGACGAACTGGGCACCGGTCTGGGGGCATCGCTGTCGAGCTTCGCCTTCTTCTCCTCGGGCGCCCTCATCCCGATCCTGCCCTACATCTTCGGCATGTCCGGCCTGCCCGCCGTGTTCCTCTCCGCCGGCCTCGTCGGCATCGCACTCCTCTTCACCGGCGGCACCGTCGGCCTGCTCTCCGGAACCGCTCCGGGACCACGCGCCCTGCGACAGCTTGCGGTGGGATTCGGCGCAGCAGCCGTGACATACGCTCTCGGCCTCCTGTTCGGCGTCAGCGCAGGCTGACCACGGCTTCTGCTCAACTCAGGCTGAGCGCAGCAGCCTCTCGGCGCAGGTTTTCTGAGAACCTAGACTGTCTGTATGACCGATGCTCTTGTCCTCATCGACCCTGCCGCGTCCACCGTCGAGGTGGCCGATTTCGGTGCCCCGCAGCTCCCCGTCACGGACCTGTCTGCCCATCGTGGCGACGGCATCTTCGAGACCGTTCTCGTGCGCATCGGCGACGGGGTGACCGTGGTGTCTCGTGATCGCCATTTCACACGATTCTGCGCATCCGCCTCGGCGCTGGGCCTGCCCGATCCGGAACCTGAGCTGTGGGACCGAGGGCTCGACACCGTGATCGCCGAGGTGCGCGCGGCCGATCCGTCGCTCGCCGAGTTCGGGGTCCGCTACGCGCTTTCACGCGGAACCCAGAACCCCGATGGAAGCCAGAGTCCACGAGGGTGGGCCTTCAACGTCCCCGTCGACGAGAAGATCACGCGAGCGCGGGCACACGGCATCTCCGCCGTCAGCCTCGATCGCGGTTACGATGCCTACCTGGGAAGCAAGGCACCTTGGCTGCTCATCGGGGCCAAGACCTTGTCCTATGCGGTCAACCAGGCCGCCGGAAGATACGCGGCGGAGCAGGGCGCAGACGAGGCCCTGCTCGTCTCCCACGATGGAGTCGTCCTCGAGGGTCCGACGTCCAGCCTCATCATTCGCCGAGGCGACCGTCTTCTCACGCCGAATCCGGAAGCAGGTCTGCTCTCCGGCACGACCCAGCGCCTGATCTTCGACCATGCGGGAGAGCTCGGGCTCAGTGCCGAATATGCGGACTTCGGCCTGAGCGAGGTGGTCGGGGCCGATGGCGCCTGGTATGTGTCCTCGATGCGCACGGCCGTGTCACTCAATCAGCTGGACGGGAACCCGATCCCGCGAGACGCGGAGCTGACGGCGGAGCTTCAGAGACTGATCATGGCTGGCTGACACCGTCGGCCGAATCCGCTGCCGACCGCCTCGGTGCGTGCCGGTTCACTGCGAAACGGCCCGCTTCCAGTCGGCTCGTGTCCAGACGGCCTGTCTCGGAACGATTCGATGCGGAACGAGGAGACGGCACGATTACCGTCAGGACCAGCGCGAGGATGCATGCCCCGCAGCCGGCGAACCACAAAATCCAGAAGATGTCGGCGAGCAGCGGGAAGAGCCCCAGAACGAAACCCAGCGCGCCGAAGGCGAACAGCCCGGTGATGACCGCGACTTTCCATCTGCTGAGCATTGCAGCTCCTCTCGTGCGCTGAAGCTTCAATCTATCGCTCGCATGCGCACGCCACATCCCTCGAAAGTATGAAGTTCTGCCTCATGCGTATGAATGGGTCTCCTGCGCTAGTGTGGTCACGTACGGATTCGCACCCCAGCGACATCTGCGCGGCGCATCATCGCCGCAGGCACAACGTCTAACGAAAGGACACGAGCATGGGAAAGCTCGCATGGCAGGTCATCGGCGTCGGAGCGCCCATCGTGGCAGCATTCGCGGCTCGAAAGGCGTTGACCTTCACTTGGGAGAAGGCGACCAAACGACCAGCACCGAATAACCCCGTCGATGACGAGATCTCGATGTCAGAGGCTCTGGCCTGGACCATCGTCTCCGGTGTCGGCGTCGCAGTGGCACAGCTCGTCGTGCAGCGCATCGCCGCCAGCACCGTGCGCAACAGTTTCGGCGACGACGCTCTGCCCAAGAAGTTCCGCAAGCAGATCGAAGAAGACGTCGACTGACCAGTCGGCTCCATTGAATAGTCAGCACCGCTGACTATTCGCGCTGTTGATAGGGCTGACTATTCGCCCTGTTGACAGGTCGGATTCGCTGGCCTTTCAGCCGTAGAGCCGGTCGATGATCCCGGCCAGATCCGCAACGGCGATCTGGCCGGGTGCCGACGCCTGACCCAGCTGCGCGAACGTTGCGCAGCTTCCGAAATCCGCGCCCATGACCCGACTGGTTCTGCCCAGCTGACCCATCGCGATTCCGAGCACGGGAATCTCAAGAGTCTCCTCGGCGAGCGCAGTGGCCCGCAAGAGTTCCGCAACATCCGCACGGGTCACCGGCATCATCGCTATCTTCGCCACATCTGCCCCGGCCGCAGCCATCCGGGTGAATGTGGTTGCCAATGCCTCTGGAGAGTCCGTTTGGGCGAAGTTGTGGTGGGAGGCCACCACCGACAGGCCCTGGTCATGCGCCAGGTCGATGAGCTCTGCCGCACCTCGGCGATCGATTTCGACATCGAGTGCCCACGTGACACCCGCAGCCCCACCCGGCGCCTCGGAGATCCCGGACTTCTCAGGCAGTCCGGTGATGACAGCTCTGAGGATCTCTGTGTAGATGTCTTCGCTGACGTCGGCGCTGCCACCCTCGAACCCCGTCCGCAGCGTGATGAGAACCGGCAGCCCAGCCGTGCTCACATGTACCGCCAAGCCCAGGACCGCCTCGGCGAGCTTCTGGGGATCAATCGCGACGGCCCCCTGGCTGCTCCCATCCGCGACACAGTCGATCACGGAGTCTCTGCCGATCAGTGGGTCTATGCGCCATTCGATGACGTCGACGACTCCTATATCGGCGATGGCGCTGCACTGTCGTGCGATGTCCTCGGCCGAGGCTGCCTGGACGGGAACGATGATGGCCGGACGCTGCGGATCTGCGGCATCATTGAGGAACGGCAATTGCTTCATGGCCCAAGCCTAGGTGCTTCGGCCGGCGCACCAGTGAAGAGGAACACCACGTGGAGACCAGAGACCAGCTCACCATCACCGCTCGAGACGGATTTCCGCTCGCGATCCAGGTCAGCGGCCCACCCGAGGCACCTGCCCTGCTCCTCCTCCAGGGGCAGTCGAACTCTCACGAGTGGTGGGACGAACTGCGCTCGGACTTCGAACCTCAGTTTCGCACCGTCACCTTCGACTACCGCGGCACCGGCGGCAGCCGCGGTGAACTGAGTGAAATCTCAACTGCAAGCTTCGCCGCCGACGCCGCCGAGGTTCTCGACCATGTGGGCATCACCCGCGCCGCCGTCTACGGGACGTCGATGGGTGGGCGAGTTGCTCAGATGCTGGCTGTGGACTTCCCTGAACGTGTCGGTGCGCTGGTTCTGGGGTGCACAACACCCGGAGGGCCGAATTCCGTGAGGCGGCCCCGGGAGGTGGGCCAGAATCTGGCGCGACTGCGCGGTCGTGAACATACGCAGTACCTGTTCTCACTGTTCTACACCCCGAACTGGACCGTGGCCCCGAGTTACAGCAAACTCCTCGGCGATGACACGATGACTGCCCAGGAGTCCGCGGCACATCTGCGCATCAGTGCCCGTCACAACGGGTGGGAGCGCCTGCCGGAGATCACTGCACCGACGCTCATCGTCCACGGCGACGACGACCTCATGAACCCCGTCGCCAACGCCCACCTGCTGCATGAGCGCATACCGAACTCTCGAATCCGCATCTGCCCTGGTGGTCGACACGGTTTCTTCGAAGAGTTCGCCGAGGTGGTCAACCCTGAGATCCTCGGATTCCTGAGCGCTGGCTCTTGAGCAACTCTTCCTGAAAATTCCCTGACTCTTGGCCGCATCTCCCGGAGAGCTGACAACCTCGTTCACCATCAAAAATCCGCATTATGTAACAAATTGGATAAGGCCATACCTATATGCCTCAAGAGCGGTTTGTAACAATCAAGTAACGCATACTTTCACATCGCCCCTGGTCAGAGCGGTCGTCAAGTCCGCCACACCGCGTTCTATCGACAAAGCCTGTACCGAAAACCCTGAACAAAACTACAATAGGAAGCGAGATATCCGTGTGCGGTGAGTCGAGTGAGCGATCGACCCAGTTCGGATCGACCACCACCGCATCAAAAAACGGGGGTGAAGCCTCTCGTTCTTGCGGAAGTTCAAGAATGTAAGGAGGAATCACGTGAGCGTAGTCAAAGCGTCAAACGTGTACAAAGTCTTCGGCAAACGCCAGAAGGAAGTCGTCAAGCGTCTCGAAGAAGGTGCAGATCGCGACGAACTCACAAAGCTCGGCACAGCAGCGGTCATCGATGCCAGCTTTGAGGTCGAAGCGGGTGAGATCTTCGTCGTCATGGGACTCTCCGGTTCCGGAAAGTCCACTCTGATTCGTACACTCAACGGGCTGTGGGCTCCGACCACGGGGTCGGTCGAAGTCCTGGGCACAGACATCGCCAAGATCGATGCGGCAGCTTTGCGCAAGGTACGCAGCGAACACATCTCAATGGTCTTCCAACACTTTGCACTGCTCCCGCACCGGACGGTTCGCGACAACGCCTCCTACGCACTTGAAATTCGGGGGACGGAGAAGGCCAAGCGCGACGAAGTCGCGGACCGCTGGCTGAAAGCCGTCGGCCTCGATGGCTGGGGAGACAAGTATCCCGAGCAGCTCTCCGGCGGCATGCAGCAGCGTGTGGGTCTGGCACGAGCGCTCGCTGCCGAAACCGACATCCTGCTCATGGACGAGGCATTTTCGGCACTGGATCCGCTCATCCGACGCGAGATGCAGGAGCAGCTCGTGGAGCTGCAGGGCGAGCTCAAGAAGACCATCATCTTCATCACCCACGATCTCAACGAGGCAATGTTCCTCGGTGATCGGATCGCAGTCATGCGCAACGGGCGCATCGTCCAAGTCGGCACACCAGAAGAGATCCTCACCGATCCCGCCAATGACTACGTCGCACAGTTCGTCCACGACGTCGATCGTGCCCGTGTCCTGACAGCGAGCAACGTGATGGAAAAGGCACGACAGGTCGTGACCAACCAGAACGGGCCTCGTGTCGCTCTGCGCAACATGCGTGAGAGCAATGCTTCGGCGATCTACGTCACCGACCGCCACCGAAAATTCCTCGGTGTCGTCAGCGATCGCGCCTGCATCGACCATCTCCGCAATGGCGGGAACACTCTGGACGAGATCATCCAACCAATGACGACATCAGCATCACCCGAGGATCTGCTCATCGAGCTGTTCCTACCGTCCTCGGAGACTCCTCTTCCTGTGCCAGTGACGAATGACGAAGGGCATCTCGTCGGGGTCGTCCCTCGAGCGACCCTGCTCGCCGCCTTGGGCAACCAGAACGGAGACGGAGAGCAGACCCACGATGACGCCAACTTGGAGTGGACTGCACCAGTGGACACCGGACTCATCGACCAGATCCTCGCCGAGACAGCTGATGCCTCAGAAACCGGAGCGGCAAGTGGGAGGGGCGATCTCTAATGGAGAACATCAGAATCCCGGTGGGAGCGTGGGTTGATACCCTCTTTGATTGGCTCAAAGAGAACGTCTCGTGGTTCTTCGACTTCGTCACCTTCCTCTTCAACTTCCTCATCGACACGCTGACAAATGTGCTTGTCGACCTCCATCCGTTCGTCATCATCGTCCTGCTTGCGCTGATCGGCTGGCTCCTGCGGTCCTGGCAGATGGCGATCGGCACACTGATCACACTGTTCTTCATCATGACGATGGACCAATGGGTGCCGGCGATGCAGACCTTGGCACTGGTCATCATCGCGGCAGTCATTGCGATCGTCATCGCGGTTCCGGTCGGCATCCTGGCCGCCAGGAACGACAGGGCATCCTCCATCATCCGGCCCGTGCTCGACTTCATGCAGACAATGCCTTCATTCGTCTACCTCATCCCGGCTGTGACCTTCTTCGGGATCGGCGTGGTGCCCGGACTCGTGTCAACGGTCATCTTTGCCCTGCCTCCCGGTGTGAGATTCACCGAACTTGGAATCCGCGGAGTCGACTCGGAGACGGTTGAAGCCGGTCAGTCCTTCGGAGCCACACCGGGTCAGATTCTCCGAGGCGTCCAACTGCCTCTCGCCACACCGACGATCATGGCCGGCATCAACCAGGTCATCATGCTCGCCCTGGCCATGGCCGTCATCGCCGGGTTCGTCGGTGCCGACGGTTTGGGAAAGAACGTCGTCGAGGCCGTCGCCACCCAGAACCTGCCCCTCGGCGTCGAGGCCGGACTCGGTGTCGTCATCATCGCGGTCTACCTCGATCGAGTGACCGCGGCTTTGGGCACTGCGAAGGACTTTCCGACTTCGCTTGTCGCCATGATTCGCAAGCGCAAGGTGAAGACCAAGGCCGTCGCTGCGCAAGCCTGAACGACCCAAGCCATCACAGACAGAAGATGTCGAATACAAGAGAATAGGAACACGAAATGAAAAATAGATTCCTCACCACATTCGTCGCCGGAGTGGCAGCTCTCGGCCTGGCCCTGACCGGTTGTTCGCAGGAAGCTGCGAAGGACGAAGGAGGCGGCGGAGACAAGGGCGATATCAAGCTCGGCTACGTCACCGGCTGGACCGATGGCCAGAGCGTCTCGCTGCTGCTGGAGAACCAGCTCAGCAAGCTCGGCTACAACGTCGAGACCGAAACCTTCAGTGACGCTGCTGTCCTCTATGCCGGAGTCGCCAACGGCGATGTCGACATGTACCCCTCGTCGTGGCCTGAGGTCACGCACAAGCAGTACATGGACGAGTACGGCGACAAGCTCGAAGACGTCGGCGCGTACTACGACAACGCCGTGCTCACCATTGCGGTGCCGAAGTACATGAAGGACATCAACTCGATCGAAGACCTCAAGGGCAAGGGCAAAGACTTCGACGGGAAGATCATCGGCATCGAGCCCGGCGCCGGTCTGACCAAGGCGACGAAGGGGATGATCCCCAAGTACGGCTTGGACAAGGAGTACGAACTCGTCACCTCCTCGACTGCGGCCATGCTCACCGAACTCGGCAACGCCACCGACGACAAGGAAGACATCGTCGTCACCCTGTGGCGTCCGTTCTGGGCGAACAATGCCTACCCGGTCAAGGACCTCAAGGACCCCAAGGGTGCCATGGGTGATGCTGAGAAGCTTCACTTCACAGCCACCAAGGGCTTCAGCGACGAGTTCTCCGAGGCTGCTGACTACATCAGCAAGATCAAGCTCGATGATGCTCAGTACGGTGACCTCGAAGACATGGTCGTCAACAAATACAAGGACGAGGGCGATAAGGCCATTACCGAGTGGCTGAAGGCGAACCCAGACGCCTATGAAGGTGAGATCGCCGACGAAGAGAAGTGATCCAACCCATGCGAAAGACCCTTCGGCTCATTCACAAGAGCCGGAGGGTCTTTTGCAGAATGTTGAACGAACTCAGCGCCGTGACCCTCAACAGCACCCTATGGCCCGGCCGTAATAATACGCTAGGTTTGCACTGACAGGGAGGAGATGCATGACGATGAGTTCGTACGAGTTCCATGCCGAGGATGATTCTTCTCAAGCGACGACGGGCACTCCCGTCGGCCCCATCACCGTCACCAGCAACGGGAGGTCCATCACCCGAGTCACTTGGCGAGAGACGGACACAGAATTCGGCCAACTCGACGACACCGGTCTGGGCGCTGCTGGCCCCGACGCTGACCACACCGACCCTCTCCTCGTCGAAGCACTGCGACAGCTTCGCGCCTACTTCGACGGGACCATGACCACCTTCGATCTGCCCCTGGACCTGGGGCAGATCTCGGCGACCGCGCGGACGGTGCTCACCACTCTCGACGAGACGGTTGAGCCCGGCACCACCGTCACCTACGGCGAGCTTGCCCGCCGCAGCGGAAGGGGAATCCCCGCACGGGCAATCGGCAGCATCATGGGCCTGAATCCGCTCCCGCTGGTCATCGCCTGCCATCGAGTCGTGGCCAGCGATGGGCTGGGCGGCTACTCCGGCGGTCGTCGCGGCGAGGAGTTGGCCACCAAGCGCTGGCTGCTCGAATTCGAAGATGCACTCCCCCGCCCGTTGTTCTGAACCAAATCAACTCTCGAAGAGGCTCTGCCCGATGTACTCCCCCTCCTTGATGCCCGGCGGAATCGCCCACACCGTCGACCCGATCGGCGTGGTCCACTCATTGAGCAGATCCACCTCGGCGAGGCGGCGTTGGATCGGCAGGTACTGCCGGTCGATGTCGGCCTGGAACGATGCGAACAGCAGTCCGGCCCCTTCCCCCGCGCCCGTCTCGTAGTTGAACGTTCGCCGGTGGATCTGAGTCTCCGGGCCCAGCCCATCGCGAGCCCTGGCCACATGCGAAGCCGCCGAGATCTTCGTCAGTCCGCGCTTGTCGACCGCGGTGAAGTCGGGAGCATCGAACTCGTCAGTTCCTGACACCGGTGCTCCCTGATCGAGGGTCCGTCCCGTCGCGAACTCGCGTGCCGGCCGATCAGCCCTATCCCAGGTGTCCAAGTTCATCGCGATATCGCGCAGCACCAGGGTCGTCCCCCCGCGCATCCACTCAGGCAGATGCGCGCCGAGGTTGTCCGGCGGTTCCCCGCGCGCGGAGTACACCGCATCTTCCCGGCCGGTGCCCTGCCCCCAGATGATGCGCGCGAAGTCTTCGGATCCGGATCCGGGGCTGGCTGTCCCATCCAACTGTCCGAAGAGGTTCCGCTGGGTCTTCCCCTCTGCTTTGCTGCCGTAAGAACGGCGGAACCCATCCCTCTGCCAGGCCACCTCGGCGAAGGTCCGGGAATCCTTCCACAGCATCCTTCGGGCATGTGCCAAGGTCAGCGGATCGTCACCGCAGATCTGCAGGAGCAGATCTCCGGTGCACCGGTCCGGATCGAGATCATCGATCGGAAACTTCTCCAGCGGACCCAACCAGCTCGGCACGGATTTCTGCCCCGCCAGCTTCACGAGGCCTCGGCCGAATCCGAATGTGACCGTCAGGCGCGCCGGATCGGCGGCGAGTTCGGGTTCGGAGTCGGCCAGTGGGCCGCTGCCCTGCGTCAGGGCGGCGGCATCTGCGGTGAGCAGTCGCAGCCAGCGGACCACCTCGGCGGCGTTGATTCCGGGTTTCAGAGTCAATGCGAGGAAGTGCGCATGAGCCTGCGGAGGAGTCTCCACCCCGGACTGGTGTGGGGCGTAGAACGGTTCGGTGATCGGGCCGTTGGCTCCGCTGAGATCCCGGGACGGCGTGGCCTCGGCACGGCTGCCAGCACCGGAGCGTCCCACACCGAAACCTGCGACGGCACCGACCACTCCCGTGCCTCCGGCCGCGGCCGCCGATGCGATGAGGCGTCGGCGGCTGAAGCCGTGAGAGTCAGAAGAGGCATCTCTGGACTCGGGCTCAGTCGTCACCGCTGTCCCCGCGGTCCGTCTCGTCATGGTCCATGTCCTTATGGTCGGCGCCGTCACCTTCGCCATCGGCCTCGCCAGGGGCGTAGTCCTCCTGCGCACCCGAATAGTCCTTGGCGATGGCGGTCACCGGGAAGCTCTGCTGATCGGCGGTGACGAGCTCCAACGAGATCTCCTCGCCCGGCTTGATCGGCTTCGCCAGCCCCATCACCATGATGTGATCGCCCCCGGGCTTGAGGCTCAGGGACGTATCCGCAGGGATCGTGAAGCCGCCCTTCTTCTCCTGCATCGACATTCCTCCCGAGTTGTCTTCGAGCGTCTCGTGGAGTCGGACCTGGTCGGCGTCATCGTATTTCGCGGCGACTAAATTGATGTCCTTGTCGCTGTTGTTCTTGAGTTCTCCGAATACAGCGGTCATGCCGTCGTCTGCGGCCTTGACCCAGGCGTTGTCGAGACTCAGGGATTCGACGCTGACCTGGGAGCTGCTCGTCTCTTCGGGCTCGCTCGCCTGGCTCTGGTTGCAAGCGCTGAGGCCGATCATGAAGGCAACTGACATGGTGGCCATCAGGGTGGTGTTCTTTCGCATTTCGTCTGCACTTTCAACTTGTCGGTGCAGCCGGGCACAGGTCGCGACCAGCGTCGACGCGGACGCGATCGGACGCCGATTCGATCGGGCGCGATCAGTCGCATGGACGCGATCGGGCACACGGTACGTCTCGTCTGCGACGGTGCATGGCTGTCACCAATGATGTGTGAGTCGGCGGAGTATCCGCCGATGGTGAGATTCTGAGTTCAGACGAGAGCGGGCGGTCCGCGTCGGTAGTTCGGGCCGACAACGGCAGAGGTGATGGCCTGTGGCAGATGGAACTCGCCCTGGACGAGTCGGGTCGGGAATTCGGCCAGTACGCCGACCGCCTCGGCGAGTGACCGGAGTGCGGTGGCGACCGGCCCCACCGCCAGCTGCAGGATGGTGAGGATGATGTCTTCGCCGCGTTTGAGTGCCACTGCGGTGACGATGACCGCGGCGATGTGAGCGAGCACCATGGCCAGGCTCGCACTCGAGCCGTCACCGGCCATGTGCGACATCGGATGGGACATCGACCCAGCCTGGCCCAAGTCGAGGGCACCGGTCCCATGGTTCATATGCTGGTGGCCCATGGCCGTTCCGGTCGTCGTTGCACCGGTGGAGGCGGGTGCGGCGGTGAACCAGCCCATCGACAGGTGCATGAGGATCTGGCCCAAGCCGAGCAGTGACCCCAATGCCAGATACCCGAGCCGACGACCAGCAAGGATCATTGCTGCCCATAGGGCGAAGACGAAGACGATCACGATGCCGACGAACGAGGTCGTGCCACCGGCGCCGACGTGCATGAGCACGGCCAGCAGAGTCGTCATGAGCGCGGCGAAGAGAGCACGAACCGACTTGTTCGACCCGGTCATGCCTCTCCTCTCCTTGGGATGCTCGCGCAGATGACCTCATAGCTGAGCCTCAGGAGACTCAAATCTTCTACACAGTGTAGAACCAATAAGGTCTATGGCGCCAGAGCGACCCCGTCACCACCCAAGAAGAATGGGTCTTGAGCTGAGCTGCGTTGCTCGGTGCCCTCGGAAATTACATCCTCAGCCAGGTGTCAGCGGTCTTCTTGATCATGGCTCCAGCCTCTTCGGCCGAGTCCAGCCAGGTCACGGGTTGGCCTTCGGGATCGATCACCGCATCGGAGAGCACGATGACGTCGAAGTTGCAGACGAGAGCGGCCATCGCGGAGGCACGAACCGATCCCGGCAGATCGCCGGAGCTGGTGTCGTCGGAAGCGTCTGCGTCATCCGCATCATCCGTGCTGCCTACGCCGTCCGGAGCATCCGCGCCGTCCGGCGCACCTGCGTCGACCGGCGCATCTGCATCCTCGGAATTCGCGATAGTGGTCACATCACCACCGGCGATGACGATGCGGTCAACGCCCATGTCGTGGAGGCCGGGAGCCAGGTCTCGGATGCCGTCGAAGACGTCAGGCTTCTCCGAACGCAGCACGAGGTCTTCTTCGTCGGGCACGAAGATGGACAGTTCCTCATCGTCGACGTCGACGAGTTCGTCCTTCGTCGAGGCGAAGATGAGGACACCGCCGACGGTGCGAGTACGGCCGACGATGTCGACTAAGATCTCGGCGTTGTCGTCGGAGATGTAACTGGCGTCGTCGGTGTCGATGAGGAGCAGGGCATCCATGTCTCCTATCGTGCCATGTTCTCTGTTCGGATGCTCATGTCCGCGTTCAGCAGCAGGTGCTCGGAGGGCATTCCCACGCGCAGTAGACTGAGCTCGTCTTCGGCGATGACTCCCAGTGCCCGCAGCGGCACCAGGCTTGCGGCCCGGATCGCCTCAAGCGGGGTCATGCCCACCTCGGTGACTGCTCTCATCACCGCATCTTCCATGGTCAGGGTGGAGCCGGCAATGGACCCGGTCGAACCGTCCTCGCCCAGCAGCCGTGCCACGGAATCCTCCACCTGCACCGGCAGAGATCCGAGCATGTACCGACCGTCGGCCATCCCTGTCGCGGCCATGGCATCGGTGATGAGCGCGATCCTGCCGGGCACCAGGCTCGTCAGCATCCTTGCAGGAGCGGCCGCCACGTGCACTCCGTCGTTGATGAGCTCGAGCGTGACGTGACCTGCCTCGATCGCGGCGAGGATCGGGCCGGGCGCCCGGTGGTGGATGCCGGGCATCGCGTTGAACGTGTGGGTGAGGATGCTCGCGCCCGCGTCGAAGGCTCGGGCCGCTTCCTCGTAGTCGGCCGCGGTGTGCCCGATGGCCACGCTCACCCCCGCCGAGGTGAACCGTGAGATCGCGTCGAGCGCACCGGGCAGTTCGGGGGCGATCGTGATCTGGGCCAACGTTCCGTCAGCAGCCCTCAGGATCGATTCGACCGCCTCGGTGGTGGGGCGCGTGAGAACTTCGGGCGCGTGGGCGCCCTTGAAGTCCGGGGACAGGAACGGACCTTCGGCATGCAGCCCGAGCACGCCAGGCTTCTCCCTCACCAGCCTGACTCCGGTCGTCAGGGAGTCACAGAGGCCCTCGATCGTGTCCGAGACGAAGGAGAGGGCGAGCGCCCGGGTTCCGTGCCGGCGGTGGACGGCGAGCACCTCATCGAGTCCGTCATCCCCGTCCTCGGCGCTTGAACCGCCGGCCCCATGGCAGTGGATGTCGACATAACCGGGGGCCAGGTAGGCGCCTTCTGCATCGATGGTCCTCACTCTCGCCGAGGTGCTCAGGTCCTGCCAGCCCGAACCGCGGCCGCGTGCGATGACGACTCCCCCTGCTTCGGCAAGCCAGTCATCGGCCGTGTCCACGGTGAAGCCAGCCGGATCGCCGTCGAGGATGATTGAGTTGTGGATGATCGTGTCCGCGGGCGCGTCTGCAGTCTGCCTGCTCATCGGCCCTCCTGTTGCATCGGTGCGAGCTCCACGTCGTACCCAGCTTGGATCAACTCAGTGGCGGCGACCGCCTCGAGCTGGGAGTCGGTGATGATCGTCTGGAAGACTTCGGTGCCGCCGACCGAAGCGAAGGATCGTCTGCCGTACTTCGATGAGTCGGCGACGACGACAGCCTGCTCCGCGCGTTCGGCCATGAGTCGGTTGACATAGGCCTCGTCTTCGTTGGCTGTCATGCCCCCAGAAGAGGCGGAGATCGCGTGGACACCGACGAACGCGAGGTCGAGCCAGATGCTGCGCAGCACGGAGTCAACGAAGGATCCGACGAGTTCGAAGCTCGATGTGTTGATGACTCCCCCGCACACGATGACCTTGATGCCCGGGTGGATGGCGAGTCTGTTGGCGATGTCGACGGCATTGGTGACGATGGTGAGGTCGTGGAGGAGATCGTCGCGTCGGCTCAGGGCGTCGGCGACCATGAATGTGGTCGTGCCACCGGAGAGCCCGATGACGGAGCCGGGGGTGATCCGGTCGACCGCCGCTCGTGCGATCGCCGCCTTCGCCTCTGCAGAGGCTGCCTCCTTGTAGCGCAGCGACAGGTCGTAGTCGACGGCACGCCTGGTGGCTCCGCCGTGGGTGCGTTCGACGAGCCTGCGCTGTTCGAGCAGGTCGAGGTCGCGACGGATCGTGGCCAGGGAGACATTCAGCTCCTGACTGAGTGCCTCCACGCCGACGGATGTCTCCCGATCGAGTTTCGACAGGATGGAGTCAAGGCGGTCCTCACGCGTACTCATAGAGTCAGTCTCTGTCCTGGCCGAGGGGATTGCAAAGGAGGCCGATCAGGCGGGCCGCTTCGGCTGCGAAGACCTCACGCGCAGGTCCGAAGTATTTCCGTGAGTCGACCATGTCCGGGTGGGCCTCCAGGGTCGCACGCACGGAGTCTGAGAAGAGCTTATTGAGGTGGGTGGAGATGTTGATCTTGGCCATGCCCGCGGCCACCGCTCTGCGGATCTCATCATCGGCGACGCCCGAGGAGCCGTGCAGGACCAGGGGAACCGGCAGCCTGGCGGCCAGCTCGGCGATGAGTTCGAGATCGAGGCGGCTGGTCCGCTCGACCATCGCGTGCGAGGTGCCGATGGCCACGGCCAGTGCGTCGACTCCAGTCTCCGTCACGAACTCGGCTGCCGCGCTCGGGTCAGTGCGCACACCGGGTGCGTGTGCACCGTCCTTTCCGCCGATCTCTCCCAGTTCTGCCTCGACGCCGATTCCGCGTCCGTGGGCACGACGGACCACTTCGGCGGTGATCGCGCAGTTCTTCGCGAAGCTCAGGTGCGCTCCGTCGTACATCACGGAGTCGAAGTCGAGTTCCAGAGCTTCGGTCACAAGGTCGACGTCGGTCGCGTGATCGAGGTGGACGGCGATGGGGACCCGCGCGGATTCTGCAATGGCCATCGCGGCGCGGGCGATCGGAGCCAGGCTGCCGTGGTATTTCACGCAGTTCTCGGAGATCTGCATGATGACGGGCGCCTCTGCCTGTTCAGCACCGGCCGCGATCGCCTCGGCGGATTCCAGGTGGATGACGTTGAATGCGCAGATAGCGGCGTCCGTCCCGGTCAGCAGATCGGTCGTAGCGGCCCTGGTCATGTCTGCTCCCTCGTGATGACGACGTCGTGTCTCAGTTTCTGCCAATCGGGGTGGATCTGCCCCGCTTGGGGCATGAGCACCGCAGAGGCGGAGAGTGCGACCGCCTCCGTGAGGATCGCGCGAACGTCTTCGTCAGGCAGCCGAGCCGCCTCATCACCCTGCGACTTCGCGGCCAGGCACCGGGCCAGGGCCGCCACACAAGCGTCGCCGGCTCCCGTGGGATTGCCCTGCAGTACTCTGTCCAGACGCGCGATGCCGCGCTGCCCGGTCCGGTCGACGAGGACCATCCCATCCTCCCCACGGGAGACAAGGACATTGCGGGCTCCGGCACTGACCAGTTCCCCCGCCGAGGCGATCAGGTCCTTGTGTTCGAACAGTTCGTTCAGTTCCTCCGCATTCGGCTTCACCCAGTCGGCACCGGCCCGAGCCGCCCGGAGCAGTCCGGGCCCTGAGGTGTCGACGATGACGCTGACTCCGGCCGCATGCGCTGCTCTCACCAGCTTGGTGTGAAAGTCTTCGGGACAGTCTGCCGGGGTGGAGCCGGAGAGAACGAGCACGGTCACTGCCGGCTCGGACAGCCGTCGACTGATGGACTCCGACAGTGCATCCCACACCTCGGGCGGGTGCTTCGCGGCTGTCTCGTTGAGCACGGTGGCACGTCCGGACCCTTCGACGACGGCATAGCTGCGTCGAAGCCTGCTCGGAGTCGGAGTGAGGTCCCAGACCGGGCCGAGGGCAGCCGAGGCTTCGACGCCTGCTGAGCTGTCGGCCTCGGGCCTGTACTCGCCTGCAGCAGGGCCCTGCACATACGCTCCGATCCCGGTGTCGGCCAGGACCCGGGCCACGTTGATCCCCTTGCCGCCGAGCCTGCCGACTGCGGGATCGATTCGGTGCGAACGTCCCAGGTCCAGATGCGAAACGGTGATGGTGATGTCCCAGGCGGGGCTGAGCGTCACGGTGATCACGCGCGGCTCATCCGCGGGCTGCACCTCCATGGCTTGCCCCTCCGCCGCCTGCACCTCCACGGCCCGCACCTCTGCGCGCCCGATGCTCATGCCGGATCCCTCGTCAGCAGGCCAGCACCGATGAGCCCGGCGACAGGGCCCAAGCCAGCCCGGCGGATACTCGGCATCCGGTGGAAGTCCAGCCGGGACTGCAGCGCCGCCTCCACTCCGTCGAGGAGCTCATCGGCCCCACTCAAGCCGCCTCCCAGGATGATCGTCTCCGGTGCGACGACCGCCGCGATCTGTGCACACACAGCACCGAGCCCGTCGACCGCCTCGGCGAACACCTGTCGTGCAATCGGATCACCGGCATGCACGGCGTCGAGCACGTCCAAGGACCCTGCGACCGTAGTCCCGCTGCGCTGCGAATACCGCTTCGCGATCGACGACGCCGAGGCGATGTGCTCGATCGGCCCGCGGAACAGCCCTTCGGCGGTGTCGACGCTGACCTCGGTGAATCCCACCTCACCCGCATAGCCGCCCGCGGAGATGAGCCGACCGCCGACTCGGATCGCCGCGGCGATGCCCGTGCCGATGGTGATCATCACGGCGTCATCGGGAGTGTCCTCGATCAGCTCGAATTCGGCCCGTCCGGCTGATCGCACATCATGGGAGAGCCTGACCTCCAGATTCAGGCTCTCGCTCAGCAACGATCGGAACGGCACATTGCGCCACCCGAGATTTGCGGAATGGATTCCGGTCCCACTGGCCTCGTCGACGATTCCGGGGATGACCACGGCCGCCTCGGCGATGGGATGTCCCTTGTGGTCCGCGCCGAAGGTCGAACGGAAGTCCGCGATGACGTCCATGACCTCCGACGCCGCACTCTGCGTACATTCCGGGGTGGGGGCGGTCAGCGCGTCGACGAGCCGGCCGGCGGAGTCGAACAGCGCAGCCTTGATCCCGGTACCTCCGACATCGACGGCCAGCGCCACTGGACCGGCACCCAGGCTCAGCCCTTCGGCAACGCGGAGGATCTCTGCGCGCGCCGTCATCCGCCCAGGACCACCGACCGTGTCAGTGAGCGCGGATTGTCGGGGTCGACGCCGAGGCGGCGGGCCCTGATGAGTGCGAGTGCGTGCAGGCGCACGAGCTCGGCCAACGGATCGCGGTCGGATTCGACAAATCTGGCCCCCGTGGCCTCGACCTGCTCGCGCAGCCCTGCCGGAGCATCACCGAGCTGCCAGGTCACGCGCCCCTTCGCGGCGATGGCGATGGGCCCGTGGCGGTACTCCATCGACGAGTACGATTCGGTCCAGGTCTGCGCGGACTCACGCAGCTTCAGCGCGGCCTCGTTGGCCAGACCCCACGTCCACCCCAGACCCAGGAAGCTGAACTGCTCGGCGTCGATGAGTTCATCATCAAGGAGGCTGTCATCGAATTCGGAGAAGTCGGGCGAGATTCCCGCAAGGACGGCCTTCGCGTCCCGTATCGCGGTCTCCAGCTGGCTTCCCTGATCCAGCCAGGAGCGCATGGCTGCGATGGCTGAGGTGCCGAACCTCGTCTGCACGACGGATCGCTCATCGGCGAAATCAAGGGCGATGACGTCCGTGGCGCGCTGAGCGATCGGCGATCCGTCGCTGCCGACGATGGCGGTGACCGGTGCGCGATCGCCGAGATGCTCGAGGGCGTCGACGAGCTCGGTGGTGGTGCCGGATCGAGAGATCGCGATGATGCGGTCGTAGCTCCGATGCGTGGGGTACTCGCTGGCGGTGAAGGCATCGGTCTCGCCCTTGCCCAGCGTCTCCCGCAGGGAGGCGAACACCTGCCCGCCGAACCACGAGGACCCGCAGCCGATGACCGCGATCCGCTCCCCGTCCTGCGGCAGTGCAGAGCTCGGAGCCTCGAGGTTCAGAACCCGCTCCCAAGTCTCTGGTTGGCTTCGCAGTTCCTGTGCCATGAACTCGCCGCGACCCGACATCGATCATCCTCCTGATTGTATTGACGTTTAAACAATCATAATCATGGCATATTTATCGCTTGACAGATAGTATTCAAGTGCGCTTGTGTGTAACGTGCACCACAATCACACACCGCACTCCGGCGCGGCATATTCTCAAGCCAGTCTGACGAAGGAGCAGCAACATGGCTTTTCTCACCGACCTCAAACGAGCACCCCGACTCGTCATCATCGTCGCGTTCGCCGCGATCGCACTCGGCATCACCTACGGCTACGACATCTCCAACATCGCCGGTGCACTGCTCTTCCTCGAGACCGACCTCGGCCTGAACAACGCTGAACTGGGCGGACTCGCCACTGCCGTAGTCATCGGCCAGATCGTCGGGGCCCTCTTCGGTGGCTCCCTGTCGAACTCGATCGGGCGGAAGAAGACGATGTTCGTCATCGCCGGCGGCTACATCCTCTTCTCCGTGATCTCCGGTCTTGCCCCCGGCTACCTGACTCTGCTGCTGGCGCGCCTGCTCCTCGGCGTCTCGATCGGCGTCGCCCTGGCCGTCGTGCCTGTCTTCATCGCCGAGTCGTCACCGACCAATGTTCGCGGCGGACTGCTCGTGGCCTACCAGGTCACCACGGTCATCGGCATCGTCGCCGGCTACCTCGTGTGTTGGGGCCTTGCCCTCATCGAATCCTGGAGACTGATGCTCGGGTTGGCGGCGCTGCCTGCGATCATCGTCCTGATTCTGCTGCTGCGAACTCGAGAGACTCCACATTGGCTCATGCTCAAAGGGCGGGAGGACGAGGCCGCGACCGCACTGCGCGCACTCGAACCCGACCGCGACATCGACCACGAGATCGCTCTGATCCGCGGCGAGCTCACCCAGGACAGCGGCCGGCTGGTCGACATGTTCCGCGGGCACCTGCTCAAGGCCACGATGTTCGTCATCGGCCTGGGCTTCTTCATCCAGATCACCGGCATCAACGCCACCATCTACTACGCCCCTTCGATCTTCGAGTCGATGGGGTTCGAAGGTTACGGGTCGTTGTTGGGCCTGCCCGCCGTCGTCCAGACCTTCGCACTCGTGGCGGTCATCGTGTCGATGTTCATCGTCGACCGCCTCGGCCGCCGCCCGGTGCTATTGACGGGTATCGGCATCATGATCGTGTCGACACTGGTACTGGTGCTCGTCTTCAGCCTCGGCGGAGAGGCAGGAAGCACCCACTGGGGAACCGTCCTCGGCGTCATCGGCATCATCGCCTTCACCATGGGCTACACCTTCGGCTTCGGCTCCCTCGTGTGGGTCTACGCGGGTGAGACCTTCCCCTCGAAGTACCGGGCCTTGGGTGCTTCGCTGATGCTGACTTCCGACCTCGTCGCCAACGCGATCGTGGCGCAGTTCTTCCCGGACCTGCTCGACCTCATCGGCGGTGCCGGCGTCTTCCTCGTCTTCGGTGTGCTGGCCGCGCTGGCGTTCCTCTTCGTCTTCCGCTTCGCCCCGGAGACCAAGGGCCGCGACCTGACCGAGATCTCAGCGTATTGGGCCAATGGAGCAAAGTGGCCGACCGGTCTCAAACAGGTGTGACCGGCCCGCGCTGGTGCGACGTCTGCGCACGGGCTGTGTCTCACCCCAGAGTGCGGGCGCGTTGGGCGTCGATGTCGAGGACGTGCCTGTCGAGGAACGCCAGGACCGTGCGGTACCAGACCTCGGCATTGCCGCGACCGGCCACCCAGTGTCCTTCGTCGGGGAAGTACAGAAAGCGATGCTGAGTGTGCCCCTCCGCGTCCAGCGGTGTCTTCGACCGGGACAGCAGGTCGTACCAGAGTTCCTGCCCCTGCCCGATGGGCACCCGGTAGTCCTTGTCACCGTGGATGACGAGCATCGGCACCTCGATCCGGTCGGCGAACAGGTGCGGCGAGTACGTCCCCGACTGCTTCCGCATGGCCACGTCCCAGGAGGCGTTGTCCGTGGTCCGTCCCATCGACGTCGTGTTCCACAGGGAGGCGTGCGTGATGATGCATCTGAACCGTTCGCTGGTGTGCCCGGCCACCCAGTTCGCCATGTACCCGCCGTAGGATCCGCCGGCCAGAGCGGTGCGATCGGCATCGATGTCGGGGCGTTCGATGGCCGCATCCGTGAGTGCGAGGATGTCCGTGAAGGGTGCCCCGCCCAGTTCCTGCTGACCGCGGTCGATCATCGACTGGCCGTAGCCGGTGGAGATCGCCGGATCCGGCAGCAGCACCGCATATCCGGCGGCCGCGAACGGTCCCGGGTTCCACCGATAAGTCCAGGCGTTCCAGGACCCCCAGGGCCCGCCGTGGGCGAATACGACGAGTGGGAACGGCCCTTCCTCGTCGGGCAGAGCCAACCAGGCTCGCACCTCGGTGCCGTCGTCACCAACGGCGGCCACCTCGGTGAGGGTGCCTGCCCCGTCGATGACGTTCGCCGGGTTGGCGAGCTCGCTGATCTGGCCCGAGATCAGGTCGATGGCGATGGGCAGCGGTGCGACATCGATCGCCGAGGCGGTTGCCACGACCGTGACTCCCTGCACCTGCAGTCCTGCAAAGGCATATTTCTGCCCCGGACCGCCCACTAGCCGCCGAGGCTGTTCGTCGTTGACATCACCGATGAAGACACTGCCGCGTCCGTGGTCGTCAGCGGTTGCCACGATCGTCGAATCGTCGGCCCAGACGGGGTCGAACCAGTGATCGGCTTCGGGCCAGACTGTCTCCAATGACCCTGTGTCGAGGTTGAGGAGCATGAGCGTCGCGGACAGGTTCGTCTTCGACGTCCAGAACTGCTCGCGGGTGACCAGGGCATGGGTTCCGTCGGGGCTGATCGCGTCGACGCCGAAACCGTGGTCGGCGGCAGCCTCGACCAGCAGGCGGGGTGCACTGTGTCTGTGCAGGTCGATCTGCCAGATCTCGCTGGCCTCGAGCTGACCCGGGATCGGCTTCTCGACCTGGACGAGAACGAACTGTGCTTCCTCGTCAACGGCCCAGTCGACGAGCCGTCCCGGCGGCAGCGGCAGGTAGCGAAAAGTGAGTCCGGTGGAAGCGGCTGTGGTCGAATCTTCGCTGCAGCTGGTGGCCCCGGCGGTCGGGGTTGTGGACGTGGCGCCGTCGGACGTGGTCGTCTCGGATTCAGCAGCGCCCCGTGTGGCGTCGGGGGTGAGGTCATCGTCGAATTCGTCGGCGATCTCGCTCAGGTCTGCGACCGCGAGGGTCTCCTGTCCCGGGCCCAGGTCGTGATCCCAGCGGCGGATGGGGAAACCCGTGTGGAGGATTCCGCTGACCTTCGATTTTCTGCGTTCCTGACTGTATTCCTGATGTTCGTCCTCGTTCGCGGCCCAGGTGTGGACGGGGAACTGCACGATCATGGAGTGGCCTTT
Source organism: Brevibacterium sp. BDJS002 (assembly GCF_028201555.1). Classification (NCBI taxonomy): domain Bacteria; kingdom Bacillati; phylum Actinomycetota; class Actinomycetes; order Micrococcales; family Brevibacteriaceae; genus Brevibacterium; species Brevibacterium sp. BDJS002. Next base: position 3,955,917 of record NZ_CP116392.1, read on the forward strand.
GACCTCGATTCGGGAGAATCCGCCGTCGTGATCGGCGAGCTTGCGTGCTTCCCCGGTCTCCGGCAGGGCCCAGAGGCTGGGGCTTTCGACATCCTTGCCGTCTTCGCCGGTGCGCTTGGCCGCGAAGTAGACGGTGCCCGAGTCACTGATGGCGGCCGGGCCGATGGACTGATCGCCGCGGGTGATTCGGCGCGGTCGTTCACCGCTGATATCTGCCAGGTGGGAGAGGTAGCTGCTGCCCTCGGCGTTGAGGAGGGAATACTGGGCGATGACACGGCCGGTCTGGTTCGTCAGGAGGCCTTGCAGTCGGCGGGCATCGAGGAGAGCAGTCACAGCGTCGTTGATCGTCATAGAACCATCCTAGGATCATCGCCGATGTTCGGGCCTGCAGACTTCTATTTGAATCTCGGGGCGGGAACCTTCTCGCCGTCGATGGTGACCGTAGGCAGCATCTGCTTGAACTCCTCTGCCGCGTCCGCGTCCGTTTCGAGAGCGCGCATCTCGACGCCGATGTCGACGAGGCGCCCATTTGTCTGATATCCGATCCGGGTCCCGTACATGACCGTCGGCTCCTGGTTGATCGCGAAGATCTCCGTCGGGCCGAGCACACCCTGGTAAGACCAGTAGGATCCGGCCGCGAGGCTGCCCGTGCGCTGAGAGAGCACCGAGGAGTCCGGCTCCGCGAACGTGTATTTCTTCTTCGCATCGACGATTGACTGTGGAGACTCGTCGTAGCCTTTGCTGCAGGTGATGAGGATCGCGTCGGCGTCGGTGACGGAGGTGCCGCGGGAGAAGGAGTGGAAATCGTCGTTGGCCGATCCCTGGGTCCAGTCATCTGTCATCGCAAGGCTGACGTCGACGGGGCATTCGGCGCCGAGGTTGACCGAGACTTCCTTCATCCCTTCGGGGATCCCGTCGTCAGCGGGTGCCGTGGTGGGGTTCTCGCCGCCCTTCTTCTGCACTGCCACACGGACGGGACCGGAATCCCGTTCTGCGGTGCGGATCTGCAGAGCCGAGCAGCCGCTGAGGGCAAGGCTGATCAGTGCCGCTCCTGCCACGACTGTTCGCACCTTCGCAGCGTGTGTCATCACCGTTCTTCCCTCGAACGCAGCTCACGGCGGCTGCGTGGCTGCTGTCCCGAATCAGGCTGCTGTGTCTGAGGCGGCTGCGCCGGAGGCTGCTGAGGCTGCGGCGGTTGCTGCTGCCAGGCCTGCTGCGGTCCTGGCTGACTTCCGTAGGCCTGCTGCGGTCCCGGCTGACTCCCATAGGCCCGCTGCGGTCCCGGCTGACTCCCATAGGCCTGCTGCGGTCCCGACTGCGGACTGCCGGCACCCTGCACCGGCCCCGACTGGGGTCCAGGTTGGGGCCCTGACTGCGGCGCTGCCTGTGGGTTCCCGGGTGAGCGGCCCACGCCTGGGCCGGGCTTGAACTGGGAGTGCTGACCAGAGTCCGGTGGGAAACCGCCGCTCAGGGATTCTCCGGTCGACCGGTGCACGAGGTTGCCGTCGACTCGCTCGAGGCGTCGCTTCGAGGTTCGTCGCGGTGTGCCCAGGATCCGTCCCTGAAGCTCCGCCTCATTGGGCTGCCGGGGAGGCAGGAAGCCGGGAGTCTGCCCCGAGTCGGGAAGCTGCACTGGCTGGACCGGATGAGATCCGGCCGCGGCATGCCCGACCTGATCGGCCATCGGCGGCACCGTCACCTGCGCGGCGTCGCCGAGGACCGGCAGCACCATACGCACCGAGGTGCCCACACCTTCTTGGCTGAACAGCTGCACCGAACCGCCGTGACGGGTCACAATCGCCCGCACCAGTGACAGTCCCATGCCGGAACCGGCCACTGCACGAACGCGCGAGCCGCGTGAGAGTTCGTCCCACACCTGCTCCTGCTCGGTCAGCGGAATGCCGCTGCCGGTGTCGGCCACCTCGACGACGACCCAGCGGTGGCTGTCGATGATCTGCTCGTTGGCACGCAGTTCGACGACTTCGGCCTGAGAGGAGTATTTGAGCGCATTGCCCAGCAGGTTGAGGATCGCTGTGAGCAGCAGATCTTCCTCACCGGCGACGTCGGGCAGACGCCAGGGGGCACGGGCGACCGTGGCCACGATCATGCGATCTTCGGCGCCGGGTGCCGTCGATGCATCCTCGACGGCCTGGTGGATGAGCCGATCGAGATCGACTCGGGAGTATTCGATGATGCGGGTCTCGACATCGGCGAGTTTGCGCAGGTCGGCCAGGAGGCGCGCGACCCGGCGCGAGGAGATGTCTACCTGTTTGGCTGAGGATTCGACTTCGGTGATCGAGCCGCCCTCACGGACGACGTCGCGGATGCTCGCGGCCGAGGTGCGCAGAGCGGTCAGCGGATTCTTCAGCTCGTGGTCCAGCCGGATGAGCATCCGATTGCGTTTGGCCAGGGAGTCCTCACTCGCCGCTGTCTCGATCGACTCCTTCAGTGCGGCCTCACGTCTGCGCAGATACCTCCAGGCGAAGAAAGCGCCGACGGCCAAGCCTGCCAGCACGAGGAACAGCAGGAGCAGCAACAGCCAGATCTGGATCTCGAAGACCAGAAAGTTCGTCATGGTGACCTCTGACCATCTTCGCCTCGGACCTCACCGACGAATCTGTAGCCCCGACCCTGCACGGTGGCGATCCACCGAGGTTCGGCGGCGTCCTCCCCGAGGACTCGGCGCAGTTCGGCCACACGGGAATCCACCGCACGAGTGCCCACGGCCTCTTCGAAGCCCCACAGGATCTCAAGCAGACGAGACCGTTCGATGAGTTCGTCCTTGTGGACCATGAGGTATTCCAGCAGGGTGAAGCCCTTGGGGGTGATGACAAGTTCGCGATTGCCCATCCATGCGCGCCTGCCCACACGATCGACGCGCAAGCCGAAGCTCGAAGCCAGCACCGGAGCCGTGGCCAGGGGCGGTCCATCTGTTCGGGTCCGACGCAGCACAGCGCGGATGCGCGCCACGAGCTCATGTGGGTCGAAGGGCTTGTTGAGATAGTCGTCGGCGCCCTCTTCGAGCGCCATCGCCCGCTCGACGGCCTCTCCGACTTGGGTCAGCAGCAGAACCGGGACCCAGTTCTCCTCCTGGCGCAGTCGCCGCAGAACCTGTCTGCCATCGGCACCGGGCATGAGCACGTCGAGGACGCAGACATCGGGATTGTGCCGGTGGATCTCATCGAGGGCCAACAGACCATCACTGGCGGCGAGCACCCGAAAACCGGAGCGTTCGAGGAAGGGGACAACGGCGCCGAGGACATCGGGTTCGTCGTCGGCGACCAGCACCAAGGGCTGGGGTCCGTGCTGAGTGTCAACCGTCATTGTGGTCCGTTCCGCTTCCTCTTCTGCGTTCCCACGCGGCTTCCCTGGCTTCTGCCCGATCGACCGCCTCGGCGAGCTCATCTCGGTACAGCATAGAACGACGCAGGTGCTTGGTGCGATAACCGGCGCGTCCGACCATGTGCGTGGCCACGGGAATCGTGACGAGCTGGAACGAGATGATGATCGCCAACGTCGTCACCGTCGACCATGCCGGGTACTGGATCGCAATCGCGACAGCCACCATCAGCAGCCCCAGGATCTGGGGCTTTGCACTCGCGTGCATGCGTGAGAGGAGATCGCCGAAGCGCAGCAGACCCAGCGCGGCAGCCAGCGACAGCACCCCGCCGAGGAGGATGAGCACCGCAGAGATGATGTCGAGGATCATCGGCGTCCCCCTTCCTCTTCATCCGGTTCAGGTCCGGTGCGCTCACCGTCGTCGGAGTCTTCGGGTCCCGAGTCGGGCCCCGTGCCCATCCCCTCGCCCTCAGCATCCGGGTCGGCATCGGGATCGACGCTGGGTTCGGCGCTGGGTTCGGCGCTGGGGTCAGCGCCGGGATCGACGCTGGGTTCGCCGCCGGGGTCGGCAACGGCACCGGGGTCGGTCCCCTGGTCGAGTCCCACGGTCACCGGCCCTTCGTCTTCCTGCACGGTGATCGCATCGGGTCCGTCGGCGACATCGGAGATTCCGCGGGCCACGTCATCGGACCACTCCTCACCGACCGGGGATGGTGTCTGCTGGAGGGTCTCGGTGTCACTGTGCCCCTCGGCGTCATCGGCTGATTCCTTGGGCATGTGCCAGTCCGAGCTGGAGAAGTCACTGAGTGAGCCCACCTCGGCGCCGGGAGTCATGGAATCGGACTTGGACACGTACCGGGAGACGCTGACGGAGCCCACGAATCCGAGCATCGCCAGCACGATGAGCACGGGCAGGAGATCCGTGCGACCGGACAAGGCCATGAACCCACCCAAACCGCACATGATGGAGGCCAGCACAACGTCGGTGGCGATCATGCGATCGAGGATCGAGGGCCCGCGGACGATGCGGTAGAGGGCGATGATCGCCGATGTGGCCAGCAGCACCGAGGCGGCGACGATGAGTGTGTCGAGGACGATCTGGCTCATCGGTCACCTCCGCGTTCATCGGCCATCGGATCGGGGTTGACCTTCAGTGCGGCGAGGTCACGGTGGGAGCCGAGGGCTTTGATGAGCAGCTCTTCGATATGGTAGACCAGCTCTTTGGCAGCGAGGACCTTCTCCTCGGAATCGCAGTCGAGGACGTGCAGATAGAGGACGCCCAGCGCCCGGTCGCTGTCGACGATGATCGATCCGGGGATGAGGCTGGCAGTGTCAGCTACGAGTGTCATCAGAAGGTCCGAACTCGTGCGCAGATCGCAGGCGATGACCGATCCGGCGCCCACCGCGCGGGGCCGGAATGCGTACCAAGCCACCTCGACAGAGGCGATGATGAGCGAATAGAGGAACCACAGTCCGTAGCTGAGGGCGTGGATGATGTTGAACCTGCCGGAGAGCACCACCGGCGGCAGGTAGAAGACTCGGGTCACGACGAAGGCGAGGATGATGCCCGTGATGATGTGCATGAGCGACACCGCATCCCAGAGCATCACCCACAACAGGACGAGGAAGAACACCAGAACGAGCTGTTGGACGAAGCTTCTGCGTTTCGTCATCCGAGGCCGGTTGGGACTCACGAGCCATCACCCCCGAGCACATCGCTCACGTAGCCGACCGGCGTCTGCAGGTTCTCCGCAGCACGGTTCGCCATGCCCCACAGCGGGGCCGCGAAGACAGTGAGGACGATGGAGGCTATGACAACCACTGTGGTGGCGGCGAACATCGATCCCGGAACGCCGATCTGTGATTTCCAGGGCTTGCCCGCGAGCTTGGCCTTCTTGCGTTCGGCGAATTCTGCGACCAGCTCTTCGTTCGGCTCCTCCGCATCCGCGGGGTCGCGCCAGAAGGCCAGGTTGAAGGTACGTCCGATGACGTAGAGGGTGAGCAGGCTGGTCACGGTGCCGGCGACGATGAGCGCAATGGCCAACCAGTCGTGATCGGAGAAGCCGGCGGCGAAGAGGGCGACCTTGCCGATGAACCCGGAGAACGGCGGGATGCCGGAGAGGTTGAGGGCAGGGATAAAGAAGACGATCGACAGCGCCGGTGAGAGCACCATGAGCCCACCCAAGGACCTGGTCGAGGTCGACCCACCTCGCATTTCCACCATTCCTATGGCCAGGAACAGTGCGGTCTGGACGATGATGTGGTGAACCGTGTAGTAGATGGCGGCAGAGAGTCCGACAGTGGTCCCCAGCGCCACACCGAAGAGCATGTAGCCGATGTGGGAGACGAGGGTGAAGGACACGATCCTCTTGATCTCCGACTGTGCGATCGCGCCTAAGATTCCGACCACCATCGTCAATGCTGCCGCTATCAGGAGAGGCACTCGCAGAGAGGATTCGGCGAACAGCAGCGTCTCGGTGCGGATGATCGCATAGATGCCGACCTTCGTCAGCAGCCCCGCGAACACAGCCGTGACCGGGGCTGGAGCGGTCGGATAGGAGTCGGGCAGCCAGAAGGACAGCGGGAAGATCGCGGCCTTGATGCCGAAGCCGATGAGCAGGAGGACATGCAGGATCATCTGCACATCCGGCGGCAGCTCGCTCAGCCGCTCGGACAGCTGGGCCATGTTCACTGTTCCGGTCGCCGAGTAGATGACGCCGATCGCTGCCAGGAAGATGATCGAGGACACGAGCGAGACGACGACGTAGGTCACGCCCGCCCGGATCCGCTCGGCCGTGGCACCCAGTGTCAGCAGCACATAGGAGGCGACGAGGAACATCTCGAAGCCGACGTAGAGGTTGAAGAGGTCACCGGCGAGGAAGGCGTTGGCGACACCCGCGCACAGCACCAGATAGCTGGGGTTGAACACGGAGATCGGGGTCTCGTTCGAATCGTCGTTGGCGTCCTGGCTGAGCGCGTAGACGAGCACGCACAAGATGACCAGTGAGGATACGACGAGCATGAGCGAGGAAAGCCTGTCGGCGACGAGCACGATCCCTGCGGGCGGCTCCCACCCGCCGATCGCCACGACCTGCGGGCCGTGGGCGTCGACGCCGAAGAGCATGATGAGGGAGATGATCATGACCGCGCTGAGGATCAGAATCGACACGATGTTCTGTGCCCGCGAGTGCTTCGACAGCACCAGCGCCAAGCCTGCACCGAGGAGGGGCAGGAGGACGGGCAGCGGCACAAGCACGGGAAGGAGATCAATCATTTCCTCTCCTCCGTCTCGGTCCCGTCGGAACCTCTGCCGTCCTTGTTCGCCGAGGTGGCCCCGGCCCTGCCCTTGCCCGAGCTGTTCTCGGCCCTGTCCGTGCTGACCTTGCCGTCTTCACGTTCGTGGGGCTTGCCGTCGTCGTCGAGGTCGATGGCGCCGGTGATCGGGCTTTCGGCCTCATCACCGAACTCGGTGTCGTCGTAGTCCGTGCTCGCTTCCGCCTCGGAGTCGATCATCTTCGTGATCGCCACCTGCAGGTCGGCGGTGTCGTCCTGCAGCGAATCGGCGCGAACCAATCGCCAGGATCGGTAGATCATGGCCAGCAGGAACGCTGTGACCGCGAACGTGATGACGATGGCCGTGAGGATGAGCGCCTGTGGCAACGGATCCGACATGCCCTCCGTGGACAGGTTCTTCCCGTCAGTCAGCGGCGGGGTTCCCCTGCCTGCGGTGAGGATGATGAGGAGGTTGACTCCGTTGCCCAGGAGGATGAAGCCCAGCAGCACACGGGTCAGGGAGCGTTCGAGCATGAGGTAGATGCCACAGGCGAAGAGGAATCCCATCGCCAGCACCATGATGAAGGGCACAGTCATAGCCGTCCCCCTTCCGCGCCGTTGTCCACGTCGAGGTGGTTGACACGGTCGAGGATCGAGGAGACCGCATCGTGCTCGGCCTCGGCGCTGAAGTTCTCCGAAAGGTTGTACGACTGGTTGAGTCGGTTGGTCAGCACCATCTCATCGCGCTCCTGGTGCAGGTCCACCTCGGCGCCCAATGATCTGAGGATGTCGAGCATGAGGCCGACGACGATGAGGTAGACGCCGATGTCGAAGAACGTCGAGGTTCCAAACGACAGGTGCCCGAGCACCGGAATGTCGCCCTCGAGATAGACGGATTTGAACACGGTGTCGCCCCAGATCCACCCGCCGACGCCGGTGAGCACGGCCATGATCATTCCGGTCCCCAACATGCCCGAGGGGGTGAATGGGGCCGCCTCGGCGAGTTCGAATTTACCGCCGGCGAGGTAGCGCACGACCAGTGCCAGACCGGCCACGAGGCCACCGGCGAAGCCGCCGCCGGGTTCGTTGTGGCCGGCGAAGAGGAGGTAGAGGGAGAAGATGAGGACAGCGTGGAAGACGAGGCGGGCGGTGACTTCGAGGATGATGGATCGGTTGCGTGGGGCCAGTGTGCGTCCGGCGATGAGCCAGGAGACTCGCCGCTGTGTCACGTCCTCGCGCTGAGAGGCGTGGAAGTTCCCGATCTCCTCGGCGACGGGCTGGAAGCGCACCCGCCCCTGCTGCTCGGTGCCGTCACGGCGGGACACGAAGCGGTGGAGGTGTCCTTCACGGCCGCGGACGAAGATCAGTCCGGCGATGCCGGTGCCGGCAGCGACGAGGACCGAGATCTCACCGAGGGTGTCCCAGACGCGGATGTCGACGAGAGTCACGTTGACGATGTTCTTGCCGTGGCCGAGTTCGTAGGCGAGCTGACCGAAGTCCACGGAGACTGGGTCGCTGATGCGCACACCGGCGGCGATGAGCACGACCACCATCATGGTCACGCCGACTGCGGCGCCGATGATGGCGCGCCAGGCCGGGGTGAAGCGTCCGGTGCTCTGACCGATCCGAGCCGGGAGTCGGCGCAGGACGAGGACGAAGACGACGATGGTGATGGTCTCGACGAGGACCTGGGTCAGGGCCAGGTCCGGAGCCCCGACGAAGGCGAAGTAGGCGACCATCGCATAGCCCGAGATTCCGGTGACGACCACGGCGGTGAAACGCTTCTTTGCGCGGGTGGCTGCGACCGCGACGATGATGAGGACCGCTGCGATGATGAAGTCGAGCGGGGTGTCGAAGAGTTTGAAATCGATGTTCCAGGTGTCGTTCGAGATCACGGCCAGACCGATGCCTGCCACGAGGACGAGGTAGATCACGCTCTGGTAGAACGGCAGCGAACCGCGCTGGGTGCGGGAGGTGACCCACAGGGCCAACCTCTCCATCCAGCTGATCAGCTTGCTGTAGAGGTCGTGGAAGTCCAAGCCCGAAGGCAGCGTCGACTGGACCTTGGCAAACGAGTCGCGGAGGACGAAGAGGCCCAGGCCGACGGCGATCGTAATCGCGGACAGGGCAAGTGCAGGTTCGAGCCCGTGCCACAGGGCCAGGTGGTAGTCACCGTCGCCGGGGTCGATGACCGGCAGTGTCGAGGTCCAGGCTCCGAAGTAGCCGTCGGTGAGCCCGGCGGCCGGTCCCAACGCCACGGTGAGCACGGTGAGCATGACCGGGGAGATGATGAGCGTGATCTTCTCATCGCGGCGGGCGATGTCGTCGACGCCTGCTTTGCTCGAGAACGCACCCCAGACGAAGCGGGCCGAATAAGCCACGGTGAGCATCGAACCGATCATGACGCCGATCAGCGCAATGATCGATGCCTTGTCCCCAGAGGCCAGCAGGGTCGAATAGACCGCTTCCTTGGCCACGAAGCCCAGCAGCGGCGGCAGGCCGGACATCGAAGCTGCGGCAATCGTGGCGCAGACGGCCACGACGGGGAAGGCCTTCCAACCTCCGGAGAGCTTCGTCAGGTCACGCGTGCCGGCACGATGGTCGATGATGCCCACGCACAGGAACAGACAGGCCTTGAACAGGGCATGCGCGATGAGCATCGCCAGCGCGGCCTTGGTGATGTCGGGTGTGCCGAAGGAGGCCATCGTCGTGAGGAACCCGAGCTGGGAGACCGTGCCGAAGGCGAGCAGAAGTTTGAGGTCGGTCTGCTTCAGAGCCTGCCAGCCGCCGATGAACATCGTGAGCAGACCCAGCGTGAGCAGGGTCTCCGACCACCCGGGCAGCGCGTGGTAACCCGGTGCCAGACGCAGGATGAGGTAGATTCCGGCCTTGACCATCGCCGCTGCGTGCAGGTAGGCGCTGACCGGGGTCGGTGCTGCCATGGCGCCGGGGAGCCAGAAGTGGAAGGGAAGCAGCGCGGACTTCGAGACCGCACCGACGAGGATGAGAATCACGGCCGTGACGATGACGGGCCCGGTGTCCAGACCGAGACTGGCGCGTTCCATGAGCGTGGAAATCTGGCCTGTTCCGGTCGCAGCCATCAGCAGGATCATGCCCACGAGCATGGCCAGCCCGCCGGCCGTGGTGACGATGAGGGCCTGCAGTGCGGCCTGGCGCGAGCGACGGCGGGATTGGCTATGGCCGATGAGGAGGTAGGAGAAGACCGTAGTGCCTTCCCAGAACAGGTAGAGCATGAGGAGCTCATCGGCGACGACGAGTCCGTACATCATTCCGGCGAAGGCCATGAAGACTGCGGCGAACCGGGCCAGGCCGGGCTCATCAGGCGGGAAGTACCGGGCACAGTAGACGAAGACGAGGGCACCGACGCCTGTGACCAGAAGACTCATGATCCAGGAGAGCTCGTCGAGGCGGAAGATCCCCTCGAGACCGAGCGCCGGCAGCCAGTTCATGCTCTCGACCAAGGGCGAACCTGCGGACCCGAAGATATCGGGGACCTTGGCCAGGCTGAAGATCAGCGCGGCGAACGGCACCAGCGCAAGGAAGAAGAACCCGTTGCGACCGAGGCGCCTGACCAGTGGGTACGCAATGACAGCAGCCCCGAAAAAGGCTCCTGTCATGACTATCACCGGCGGACACCTCCGTCATTTATAAGATTTGCCAGAATGTAGTGCTCAACAGTATTTTCTCACGACACCCCGCGTATCTCCCAATCAATGGGGCCGTTCGCAGCAGTCATTATGAACACATTCTGTTCAGATTCCACGCCCATTCCAAGCCCATTTGTCACAGGTTCTGCGCGAATTCTGCGCGATTCAGAACGTTCACTGCCGGCGAAGTCGACTTGGCTGCGGGCGGCGAGCTGGGGGCGGCGAGCCGGAACCTGCGTCAGCTGCGGAGCTGGCTGCTCGTGACGAGGAAGCCCATCTCATCCAAGCCGGTGCCGTCACAGCCGATGAGCAGTTCTGCTCCGATGCTGTCGACGAGGCCGGCCACCTTGTTGCGCATTCGCCGGAAACGACGGGTCTGGACCGGTTGGTAGCGCTTCGACTCGGTATCCATCCAGTGCACGTGGTACTCGATCAGCGGCATCTGAAGATGCTTGCCGATGATCGGCGGCACCCAGTCAGCCTCCGATACGCGAATCTCAATCATGCCTGCCTTCTCGCTGATCTCCCCGAGAGGGACGAGGAGCGAATAGCCGTCGAGGATGACCGGTGCCGAGGGATCGAAGAGGGGATCGTCGATCGTGGCCTGAGCCAGGACTGCCTCGTCGGGTGTCGGCAGCGCCTGCTGGAAGGCGTGCGGAGCGTGCTTGCGGACGAGCGACAGCGCCACGTCGGGCTCGAGCCAATAGGACGAGTAGAGATAGAGGTCGATCTTCGCCTCCGGGTCGGGCACGATGACCCGAGTCGGCAGGCCCGCTTCATCCGCGAGGCGGACACCGGTGTGCAGGCGTGATGCGACGCCCAGGATGAGGCTGAGCATCCGCTCCTCTTCCCGGTCGGGCAGCCCTGCCGGGAACGCCTCATGGAGTCCGTCTGCGTCGCTGAACCAGTCCGGCGGCGGGACCGGTTCGCGGTCTCGAGGGCAGTCGATGACTACTGCGTGATGAGCCCAGTCGGGAACCTCGAGCGCGGCGATCGCGACAGCATCGAGGTCGACTCCCTCACTCAGACGCGAGTGTCGACTCAGCTTCAGCTGGCCTCTTTCATCCAGGCGGGGCGCGAGGTCGGGAAGCCTGTTGTGCACGAGCGCGAGCACATCGGAGACCTCGACCCCTTCGTCGAGGAGAAGCAGATGAAAGCCGCGCAGGTCCGCCGAGACATCCGTGTCGCTGACACGCTCGGCGGCTTCCCGCTGCATCCGCAGCTCTCGGCGTGTGGTCACATGTCCCTCCGGTAGAAGTTGAGGTGCGAACGGGAAGCCGTTGGACCCTGCTGTCCCTGATAGCGGTTGCCGGTGGACTTCGAGCCGTAGGGATTGAGCGCCGCCGAGCTGAGGCGGAAGAAGCAGAGCTGACCGATCTTCATTCCCGGCCACAGCGTGATTGGCAGGGTGGCGACGTTCGAGAGCTCAAGAGTCACGTGACCAGTGAACCCAGGGTCGATGAAGCCGGCCGTGGAGTGGGTCAGCAGCCCGAGGCGGCCCAGCGATGACTTGCCCTCCAGGCGAGCGGCCACATCATCGGGCAGGGTGACGAGTTCGTGGGTGGAGGCCAGCACGAATTCCCCGGGGTGCAGCACGAACGGCTCCCCCGGTGCCGCCTCGACGAAGCGGGTGAGTTCGGGCTGGTCGAGGCTCGGATCGATCACCGGGTACTTGTGATTGTCGAACAGACGGAAATAGCGGTCCAGGCACACATCGACGCTGGCGGGCTGGATCAGAGACGGGTCATAGGGGTCGAGGGCGATGCGTCCGGAGTCGAGCTCGGCGCGGATGTCGCGATCGGAAAGGAGAGTCACGTATCAATGGTAGTCGCCCTGGGCTCTGGAGTGCAGTGAGCTGGGCTTCCGAGGGGGCGAAAAATGTCACAGACGCCCCGACACGCCGTACTTAGGTAACGACTTGATAACGATAACTGCAGTTTTTGCTGGTTTTCTCCCGTGTGTCTCCCCATAGCCGTTGGTGAATGCTTTAGAGTTAGGAGCTGTACGAACCCGCGCACGATGGTGCCTTCCTCTTCTTAAGCCAAGGAATGCCGGGAGTCCATCGTCTTTCGTGGGTTGACAACAAACGAAAGGCATTACTGTGAAGACCTCGCGTCTTGTGCTTGCCCCCGCAGTAGCCGTTGCATTGACAGGTCTTGCTGGCGCTCCCGCGTTCGCAGCGACAGAGTCCGCTCCGGTGCCGGCAGGCCCGCTCTGTGCGTATGATGACGCACAGCAGTCAACTGACCCCGATTCCAAGGTTCCCGACAGCTCGGACCCGCAGGCGACACTGTCCGCCGCACAGGTGACCCGAGCCGATATTGCTGACCGCAAGAAGGGCATCGGATTCTCCGGTACGGGATTCACCCCCGACAACAAGGCGACCGTCACGGTCGTCGGCACCGATGGGTCCAAGTACTCACCAGAGACCAAGCTGACCGTCGACGAGAAGGGGAAGGTGTCCGGCACCTACTTCTTCTCGGTCACGGACAACGCCAAGGTTCCGTCGGGCAACTACTCGCTCTACCTCACAGACGAGAAGACCGAGAAGGACTCCTCGAAAGTCTCCTTCGAGGTCGTGGCCTCTGCCAAGGATCTCGACGAGGATGCCCAGGCACCCGATTGCACCCCTGCAACCGGCCCGGCCTCGGATCCGTCCGAGACCGACGAGCCCAGCGAATCCGCTGCGCCGACTCCGTCTGAGACGAAGACTGAGGAGCCGAGCAAGACTGCCGAGCCGACTCCGACCGAGACGAAGTCGGAAGAGCCCACCGAGACCGCGAAGCCGACTCCTTCTGAAACGAAGTCGGAAGCGCCGAAATCGCAAGTGCCGAGCGAGGAGCCGACTGAGACCAAGGAGGCTCGGAAGCCCGCTGCTCCCAAGCCCACCGAGACGGAGTCGAAGTCTCCTGAGCCGACCGAGACGGAGTCCCAGACACCCGAACCGACAGAGTCCGATGCTGCGGAGCCCAAGGCCCCCGCAACCGATGATGCCGACGATGAGTCCGAGGCTCCGGAAGCAGGACCGTCGGAGACCACAGCTCCGGCCAGCCCCGGCACCGATGACGGTGAGAAGAAGGCCGACGACGGTGAGAAGAAGGGCGCAGCCACCGCGACCCAGGCACTCATCATCGATCCGACCGAGATCAGCTCCGAGGACTTCCTCAACGAGGGCATCAAGCTCGGCATCACCGGCGCACAGCCGGGCGAGAAGATCACGATCACGGTCGAACACGCTCAGGGCAAGGTCGATCGCTACACCATGACGAAGGAAGCCGACTCCGAGGGCAAGGCGACCTTCGGCGTGCAGGCGAAGGTCAAGGCAGTGCTGGGCACGTACAACGTCACAGCTCAGGCTGACAGCTTCGACAAGCCACAGGGCGGCAGCTTCACCGTCGTCACTAACGGCACCTCCGTCGACGAAGGCGGAGAGAACAGCAGCGACAACGGCAGCGATCTGCCTCGCACAGGTGCAGAGATGACCGGGCTCGCGCTCGGCGTCGGCCTCCTCGTTGTAGGTGCCGCAGCCGTCGTCATCACCCGTCGGCGGATGACCGCCTCCGACGATCCTGCGGAGTTCTAAGATCCGTTGAACGATGAATTGTCCCTAGCGGGGCTGCACCTCGGCGGACACCAGATCGATCTCGGTCGTCTCCGAGCAGGGACAATACTCGGTCTCATGGGCAGCACGGACAGCACCACTGAGGTGGTGCTGTCCGTTGCTGCGCGCTCCGACGTCGCACCTCCACCGCAGTTCCCGACCGGAATCCGGTCGGGTCTCATGCGTGTGCGCAGGTGGGTCAAGTCATATCTTCGCGAAGCCAATGCCGGATCTGGGGAGGCGGCATTGGCACAAGCGTGTACGGAATTCGGGCTTCGACCCGATGTGCTGGCACGTCGGTTCGGCGAACTCGATGCCAACGAACAGGCAAAACTCCGCCTGGCGGCGGCGTGGTCGACCGGAGCGACGTGGTTGACCTTCATCGACCCCTTCGCATCCGTGCCGGGCCATGTGCGTGCAGGTCTGCGCGGTCGCCTGGCCGATCTGGCCGCCGCGCACGGCCGCGGGATCGTCTTCACCTCGAATACGCTGACCGACTTCACCGTCGCCGAGGCGGGTGTGGCCGATATCGAAAAAGGCGAGCTCGTCGCGTTCGGCACTTTGGAACAGGTCGTCACGGAGCCCAGGGGCTCCCTGCCCGCCGAGCTCAGCGGAGTCAACGTCTATTCCGGGCTGGCGCGCAAAGGGTGGCTGTCGATCGGCCACTCTGCAGTGAAGGCTCGGACCGAACTCGACGGGAAGGTCTTCGTCACCCTCGGGTGGCGCAGTGCCCTCCTGTCACTGGACGAGCACGACCCGGCGTTCACCTCGGCGACGGTGTTCGAGGCCATCGTCATCGGACTGCGCGATCGCGGATCCTGCCTGCAGGCGAAGCTGTCGCCGGTGGACACGGAGATGGGCCTCGCACTCGACGTGGACCTGGCCGACCTGGCCGGGGTTCGCCGCGCCGGAACCGCCGGCGCTGACACCGATGGCGATCAATCCGGAACGGTGGGCGGGTTCGGAGTGCTTCACCCCAGCCTCGGTTCGTCGATCGCAGAGCTGCGTGCCAACGTCAAGGTCGGCACCCATGTCTTCGTCGAGGTCGACACCTCGGCGCTGCACGCCTACTCAGTGGAATGATGCCCGGCGGCGTACGTCTGGTCACTGCGACCCGCGTGTCCTCGCCGGTGATGGGGCTTCGCTGCGGCCGATTGGCATTAAACTGAAATTCCCTCATCCCCCACCGATTCAGGAGAGCAATGCGAACTTCGCGCAAGCTTCTGATTTCGGCGCTCCTGATCATCGTCCTCACCGTGGCCGCAGTTCCGCTCCTCAACCTCACCGTCTACACTCCTGCCCGAGCTGCAGAGGCCTATATTTCGGCGATCGAGGACGCCAATGCCGAGCAGGCGTTCTCCTACCTCTCCTCCCCCACTCCGTCCTCGACTCTGGCACTCAACCATGATGTGCTCTCAGCCGCACCCGACCTGCCGCGTGATCCCGAGGCGACGACGGTGTCGATGGACGGCGATCATGCGAAGGTCTCGCTGAGCTATGTCCTGTCCTCGCAGACACAGACCGTGGATCTGTCCATGGTCAAGCTTCCGGCGAGGGCCGGACTGTTCGATCGCTGGGCGATCGAGCAGAAGGAGTGGCCCACGCTCGACCTGCAGGTCGAAGGTTCGTCAACGGCCACGGTCAACGGCTATGGAGTCTCCGCGGGAACTGTTCCCGTGCTGTTCCCGGCCACCTACCTCGTCGGCTTCGATGCGACCTACCTGAAGTCGAAGCCCGAACGCGCCGAGGTGATCGCTCCGACCGACACCGCCGAGATCGCGATGTCGCCCGAGCCCACTGCGAAGTTGGAGCAGGCTGTCGACGAGCAGATCACCGAGCATCTGCAGAAGTGTGTGAAGTCGAAGACCCTCTACCCTTCCGGATGCGTGTTCGGCTACGACACGGACAATGAGATCCTCGGCGACGTGAAATGGTCGCTGGCACGCGACCCCGAGGTCAGCCTGACCGCCTCGGGCAACGACCTCGAACTCACCCCGTCCACGGTCGAGGTGCGCATCCAGGGCCGCTACCGCGATATCGTCACGGCCGCCGAACACGACTTCGACGAGACGCTCTCCTTCGTCATGGGAGGATCCGTGGTCGTCAAGTCCTCAAAGGTCAGCTTCGATCCGCGCCGCCTCGGAGACATCTCCGTGAAGTAACGGCTTTGGGCGCGCCTGAGCGAGTCTTCAGGCGTGCTTGGCTGAGCCTTTGAGCGTGCTCGTTTGAGTCTTCAGGCGCCGCGGAGGTCGAGGGTGAGCTCGGCCGGGGCCGTGTCGACAAGGTCGACTGGGATGCCCCAGTCCTGCTGGTAGAGGTGGCACGCAGCGTGCAGCGGGATCTCCCCGCCGGGCTCTCCATCGCAGGCGGCCGCTCGCGCGGTCACGTGCAGGACCCCCGACTCGAGTTCGGGGTTGATGACGATGTCGCGCTTCAGCCCCTCTGCTCCCCCGCCGCCGGAGACGATGAGTTCCGGAGGCGTGGATGAGACCTGCAGGTATGTGGGGTCGCCCCACCGGTCGTCAAGCTTCTGACCTGCGGGGACCGTGAAGCTCACACTCACGCCCACGGGTCCCGAGGCAATCTCCGTCGACGGCCGCTTGCTGGTCAGCGCACCCTCGTCGACACGCTGGGCGTCCTTGGGCAGCTTCACTCTCGTCAGGGCGTGCGAGGCGGACTCGACGATGAGGAGTTCGGCATCGGCTGCCTCCGTGGCGGCGTCAGCGCTTCCGGCTGCTTCAAGGACGAAGATATCGGAGGGTTCGCGCAGCCCGCGAGCCAGCGTCGAGACCTCGTTCGTGGTGAAGTCATAGCGACGGATTGCGCCGTTGTAGGTGTCGGCGATTGCGATCGACCCATCGGGCAGGCTCCGCACGCCAAGGGGGTGCTGCAGCCTGGCCTCGGCGGCAGGTCCGTCACGGAAGCCGAAGTCGAAGAGCCCCTCGCCGATGAGCGTGGAGACTGCTCCGGTGCTCGGGTCGAGGCGACGGATCGCTGAAGTCTCCGAATCGGCGATGAACACATCGCCATCAGAGCTGAGATCGAGACCCGAAGTCTGTGCGAACCATGCGGCCTCGGCCTCACCGTCGGCCAGTCCTTCATTCATGGTGCCCGAGAGCAGGCGGATCGAGCCGGTTTCCGGGTCGAACGACCAGATGGTGTGGTTGCCTGCCATCGCCACAACCACCTCGGCGGTGGCGGGGATGTAGAGGACATCCCACGGTGAGGACAGCTTCACGTCGAGGGCGGGACCGTCGTAGCGGCCGAGCTCTCCGTGAGTCCCGACCACATTGTCGATCGCGCCGACCATGTGCTGTGATCCGGTGCCGGCGACCGTCGTCACGGTTTCGGTGTCGAGGTTGATGCCCCGCAGAGTGTGGCTGACGGTGTCGGCGACGACGAGGTGGTAGCCGGCCTTCGCGGCCACGTCATCGGGCAGGACGGTGATGCCGCCGGGTTCGCTGAAGCTCGCCGAGGTGAAGTCCCCGTCGTTCGCTCCGCGCTCTCCGGTGCCGATTCGTCGGATGATGTTCTGACCGGAAGCGTCGTATTCGACGAGGCTGTGGTGTCCTGAATCGGCGACGAGGAGGTTGCCCGAAGGCAGTTCGGTGACCTTGCCGGGGTAGAAGAGTTCGGTCTCCGGTGCTGGTGGCGGCACGTAGGGGCCGTCTCCGGAGTGCAGCGTCCCCTTGGCTGAGTGCTCGTCGATGAGGCCTTCGATGATTTCGCCGAGGCCTGCTCCGTGGCCTTCGCCTGAGAGGGTGGCGACCAGGTAGCCCTCGGGGTCGATGACGGCCAGTGTGGGCCAGGCTCGGGCGGTGTATGCCTGCCAGGTGACGAGGTCTGGGTCGTCGAGGACGAGGTGCTCGACCTGGTAGCGTTCGACGGCCTGATCGACGGCCTCCACGGTGCGTTCGAACTCGAACTTCGGCGAGTGGACGCCGATGATGACGAGCTCCTTGTTGTACTTCTCCTCGAGCGGTCGCAGCTCATCGAGTACATGGAGGCAGTTGATGCAGCAGAAGGTCCAGAAGTCGAGCAGGATGACCTTGCCGCGCAGGTCGGCCAGGCTCAGGTCCTTGCCGCCGGAATTCATCCACCGGCGGCCGATGAGTTCAGGTGCACGCACCTTGACCTGGTGGGCGGATGCTGGGGATTCCTGCGGACTGGAGTTCATAGCTCCATCTTCACAGATTCACCGCCGCGACGGGAGACCCGGTGTCATCATGTGACCAACGTCCCAGCCCTCATCGTGCGGGCTGGCCCCGCGCCACGACTCCGGCGCAGTGCGGTGGGCGGTGGGAGGTTGGGCGGCGGCTCAGGAGTAGTCGCGAGCGCCGAATACGCTGGAGCCGACGCGGACCATGGTTGCGCCCTCGGCGATTGCGAGCTCGAAGTCGTTGCTCATCCCCATGGACAGCTCCGTGGCCTCCGCGGGCATGACACCGGATGCGATGAGCTTCTCCCTCAGTTCCCGCAGGTCGGAATAGCTGGGACGGATCTCTTCGGGTGTGCGTCCTGGCAGGCCGATCGTCATCAGCCCGCGCAGCTTCATGCGTGAGAGTCCGCGGAGCTCGGTGATGAGACCTTCGGCCTCTTCAGGGGCGATGCCGGACTTCGAATCCTCGCGTGAGGTGTTGACCTGCACGAAGATGTCCACCGTCGAATCGAGCACCTCGAGGCGGTTGTTGATCTTCGTTACCAGTTCGAGGTTGTCGACGGACTGGATGCAGTGCGCGTGGCGCAGAGTGTGGTTGACCTTGTTCTTCTGCAGCGGGCCGATGAGATGAGCCTCGTGATCGAGATCGGCCAGCTCCTCGGCCTTGCCGACCAGCTCCTGGACCTTGTTCTCGCCGATAAGTGTGAACCCGTGCTCGAGTGCGACGCGGATCTTGTCGGCCGGCTGGGTTTTGGTCGCGAGCAGCACCTGTACGTCGGTGCTCGTCCGACCGCTGGCCTCGGCGGCGGCCGCTGCACGAGCAGCCACCTCGTCGAGGTTGTCCCTGATGGAGGCGATGGCCTCCGGGGACAGCGAATCGGGTGCGTTCTGTGGTTCGGGAGTGTCTGGGGAACTCATGCTTCCAGTCTTACACGTACCCGCTGAAGTTGCAGGTCGAGGGCACAGCGGCATGGGGCCCGGTTCTCTGCAAACGGTTGGTAAGTTCTCCTCGAAGCCCGTTCGGGGATCGAGGAGAACTTACCAACCGTTGGTGTTCGTCCTGCGGAACACAGACTGTCAGCGGCCGCATGCTTGGCGGCGGCGTTCGTCCCAGCCACTCGCCGTAACGGCGCTGCCCCTTGATCGGGCAGGCCCGCGCCTACTCGGGCAGCCCAGCCGCTATTCGGGCAGGCCCTTGGCCTTTGCATCGATGTTCTTGATCAGCGCCGAGGTGTCGAGGCCTTCGAGTCCGGCGTCGACGAGCTTCTGCAGCTGAGCGTGGACGAGCTGAGCCGCCGGCAGGTCGAGGCCCTGTGTCTCGGCGCCGGCGAGAGCCAGACCGACGTCCTTGTGCATGAGGGCTGTTGCGAACCCGGGCTTGAACGAGTTGTTCGACGCAGCTGTCTCTGTCACGCCGGGCACGGGGTACCAGGTGCGCAGCGGCCAGGAGTCTCCGGAGGAGACGGCGGCAATGTCGTAGAAGACCTTCGGGTCGAGTCCGAAGCGATCGGCGAGCACTGCACCTTCGACGACGCCTTGCAGGCTGATCGAGAGCATCATGTTGTTGACGATCTTGGCGGCCTGGCCAGCGGCCTCGCCACCGGCGTGGAACATGTTGCCGGCCATCGGTTCGATGAAGGTCTTCGCCTCGGCCACGTCCTCATCGCTGCCGCCGAGCATGAAGGTCAGCGTGCCTGCCTCGGCACCTGTGACGCCGCCGGAAACCGGTCCGTCGACGAAACGGAACCCAGCCTTGACCGCTTCGGAGTGGAGGGCGCGAGCCGAATCGAAGTCGATGGTCGAAGAGTCGACGAGCAGGGTCTTGGTGTCCGCATGAGCCAGGACGCCGTCGGCTTCGAGATAGACCGCTCGGGCGTGCTCACCCTTGGGCAGCATCGTGAAGACGATGTCGGCTCCGGCGACCGCCTCGGCGATGGACTTCACGGGGTTCACCCCGTGCTTGGCTGCCTCTTCGACGGCGATCTCCATGAGATCGAAGCCATTGACGGTGTGACCGGCTTTCACCAGGTTTGCAGTCATCGGACGACCCATGTTCCCCAGGCCGATCCATCCAATCGTCGACATAAAATGCCTCCTCGCATCATGTTCTTCTGCTGACTCAGTGTTGCCCCTCACATTACGCCAGTCGCTGCGGCAACACAGGTCGAGGAGAATCACATATTCCGCACCGGATATGTGCGCACACGCAGATAGGATGGGATGACTATGGCTTCATATGCACCTGGCGGTTCCGGTTCGCAGATCTCACCCGAAGATCTGCTGACGCTGCTTGCCGTGGCTCGGCTGGGCAAGTTCACGGCCGCCGCCCACAGCCTGGGGCTCAACCACACAACCGTGTCCCGACGCATCGCCGCCCTGGAGAAGGGATACGGCGAGCGGCTGCTCGTGGCCTCACCCGACGGGTGGGAGCTCAGTGCCGCCGGCCGTCATCTGCTGCCGGTGGCCGAGGACATCGAGGCCGCACTGGGACGCATCGACGCACACGCAAACTCGGCCCTGTCCGGCACGATTCGCCTGGCCTGCCCTCAGGCCTTCGCCCTCGAGTTCGCGGTACCGGCCCTGACCCGACTGCAGCACAGCCATCCCGGCCTGCAGTTCGAACTCATCGCGGCGACTCAACGGGCCCGACAGTACCGTTCGGGCGTGGACATCGAAGTTGTCGTCGGTCGACCGAACGCGCCGCGCAGCATCGCGCAGCACATTCGCGACTACCGGCTCCAGCTCTATGCCTCGCACGAATACCTGCGCAGCCACAGCACACCGACGACGATCGACGACCTCGCCGAGCATCGGCTCATCTACTACATTGAGAACTCGCTTCAGGTCGACGACCTCGACGAGGCCGGCAGCGCTCTTCCGCGAAGCAAGGGATTCTTCCGCTCCACCTCGGTGCATGCTCACGTGCTCGCGACCTCGAATGGGGTCGGCATCGGGATCCTGCCCGACTTCCTCGCCGCGAACAACAGCCGCCTGGTGCAGGTGCTGCCTGATGAGTTCTCGAAACCGGTCTCCTATTGGGCCTCGGTCCGCCACGAATCCCTGCGCAATGCAGGGGTCCGCAGCGTCCTCGAGGTCCTCTGAGCCGAGCTCACCCCGAGCAGGCAACACTCAGGCCGCGGACCAGCCGCCGTCGACGCTGTGTGCGCTGCCGTTGATGACCGCAGCCGCATCGCTGGCCAGGAACAGCGCGAGCGCAGCGATGTCACCGGGATCGGCCAGCTTCGGCACCGCCGAGTGGCCGAGGAATACCTGTTCGAGGACCTCGTCCTCGGTGATGCCGTTCGTCTTCGCCTGATCGGCGATCTGTCCCTTGACCATCGGTGTCATCACATAGCCGGGATTGATCGCATTGCAGGTCACACCCTGTGGTCCCGCCTCGAGCGCGGTCGTCTTCGTCAGTCCCATGAGCCCGTGCTTGGCCGCCACATACGCTGATTTGTTCGCCGAGGCGCGCAGCCCGTGGATCGAGGACAGGTTGATGACCCTGCCCCACCCCTTTTCATACATCCTCGGCAGCGCCGCCTTCGTGAGCACGAACGGTGCCTCGAGCATGAGCGTGTTGATCAACCGCCACTCGTCGAGGGGGAATTCGGTGATCGGATGGATCCTCTGGATGCCCGCGTTGTTGACGAGGATGTCAACGTCGAGATCGACTCCATCCAGCGCCGAGGTGTCCGCGAGGTTGACCGTCCACGCCTCTCCCGCGATGTCGCCGGCCACGGCTTCCGCCGATTCCGCATTGACGTCGGCGACGATGACGTGAGCTCCCGCTGCGGCGAAGGCTTCGCTCATTGCCTTGCCGAGGCCGGAGGCTCCTCCTGTGACGAGGGCGCGTTTGCTGCTGAGATCGACCATTGCTGTCCCTTCGACCGTTGTTCATTCTTCAGCTGTGATGTTCACAGCCTGGTGCGATGCCGGCAGTCTTCGATGTGCACAGGGCTTCGTGTCCACCGTCGTACAATCGGGCGGTGCCGACGTTCGACAACACCGCCCGAATCTGCGTGTTGCTCAACTGATCAGAGTGTTGCCTAACTGATCAGCGTTTCGCGGCGTCGCGACGATCCTTGTCGACCTGGTCGAGTGAACGCAGGTCGATGCCCTTGGTCTCCTTGGTGAAGACGAGCGCGACCATCGAAATCGCAGCTGCAATGAGGAGGTAGAACGCGATCGGCACCGAGGAATCGAAGCGCTGCAGCAACGCTGTGGCGATGATCGGCGCGAACGATCCGGCGACGATCGCCGTGACCTGGTAGCCGGTCGAAACACCCGAGTTGCGCATGCGGGTCGGGAACATCTCCGACATGATCGCCGGCTGGCCGGCGTACATGAGTGCGTGGAAGATGAGGCCGATGAGCAGCGCGAGGAAGATGACGAAGGCATTGCCGGTGTCATACATCGGGAACGCGAAGAAGCCCCAGCTTGCGGTGAGTGCGATGCCGATGCCGTAAGGAAGCTTACGACCGACTCTGTCCGTCGCCGCTCCGACCATCGGCACGATGACCGCGTGGATGGCGTGCGCGGCGAGCAGTGCTCCAAGGATTTCGGCCTGTTCGACGCCGACGGCAATCGCGAGATAGGTGATCGAGAAGGTCACCACGAGGTAGTAGTGGATGTTCTCCACGAACCTCAGCCCCATTGCGGCGAAGACCTCACGCGGGTAGCGCTTGAAGACGGCCTTGATGCCGTAGTCCACGCCCTCCTCGATCTCCTCGGACTGGACCTCGTCGAAGATCGGAGCATCGGAGACCCTGGTGCGGATGTAGTAGCCGATGAGCACGATGATGGCCGAGAGCCAGAAGGCCACACGCCATCCCCATGTGATGAAGTGCTCGTCGGTCAATGTTGCAGTGAGGACGAGGAGCACGCCGGTGGCCAGCAGATTGCCCAGCGGCACACCCGACTGTGGGAAGGACGCCCAGAAGCCGCGCTCCTTGTTCGGTGCATGTTCGGCCACGAGGAGGACTGCTCCACCCCACTCGCCACCGACGGCGAAGCCCTGGACCAGGCGCAGCAGCACGAGCAGGACTGGCGCGAGATACCCGATCTGGTCGAAGGTCGGCAGACACCCCATGAGGAATGTGGCCGCGCCGACGAGGACGATGGACAGCTGCAGCAGCTTCTTGCGCCCGTACTTGTCCCCGAAGTGGCCGAAGATGATGCCGCCGAAGGGGCGCGCGATGAACCCGACCGCATAGGTCGCGAAACCTGCCAGGATCGCGTTCAGGGGGTCGTCTGTCGGCGGGAACAGAATGTGAAAGACCAGCGTGGCCGCAGTTCCGTAGAGGAAGAACTCGTACCATTCGACAATTGTTCCTGCCATCGAAGCGGCGACGACCTTGCGCAGCTGAGCGCGGATCGTCTTCCTCTCGGCATTGTTCGAAGAACTCATGACTCTCCTTGATTTCCACGATCCGCATCACCGTTGAATGCGCGGATCGACTCGCTGTGGCGTCTCGGCCCGTACGGAGGTGAGCCTGCAAGCCCCTGCAATGCGGCTTCAGGTCCACGCCATCAGCGCGGGTTGTGTGACGCTGTGGATAAATATGATCCATGCAACAGTCTGCGCCATCCGGCAGGCGATTGGGTGCAGAAAGGGCTCGAATCCGGGAATTATCTGTTCACATTCCCGCACACGAGGTGTGCAGTCATCTGCTTCTCTGACCACTGTTCGCGTCGCGCTGGGCCATATTGGCGAGCATGTCGTTGTAGGCGCGAAGTTCCGCGTCATCGGTGCGCGCTTCGCTGCGGTCGATGCGCTTAGCCTCTCGATCCGAGGACTTCGACCATTGGAAGGCCACCATGATTGCAATGAACAGGGTGGGGATTTCGCCGATGCCCCAGGCGATTCCTCCGCCCGTCTGTTGGTCTTCGATCGCCGAATAGCCCCAGTCGGCGCCGATATTGCCGAACCAGTCGGCCTCAATGAGGACTTCGGAGCTCATGATCGAGATCCCGAAGAACGCGTGGAAGGCCATCGTGATCAACAGCATGAGCAGGCGCAGCGGATATCCCGGGCGCTCCACACCGGGATCGATGCCGATGAGGGCCTGCGCGAAGAGATATCCCGCTCCGAGGAAGTGAATGATCATCAGCTCGTGGCCGAGGTGCCATTCGAGCGCGTACTTCATCACGCCCGAGTAGTAGAAGATGACGAGGGAACCGGCGAAATTCACGCTGGCGAAGATCGGGTTCGCGAAGAAGCGCATATACGGGGTGTGGACGAGCCAGAGCACCCACTCGCGGATCCCACGCGAACCGTCCGTGCGAGCTTTCGTTCCACGCATTAGCATCGTGATGGGTGCGCCGAGAACCATCGGCAGGGGCACCACCATGATCAGGAGCATGTGCTGGATCATGTGTCCGGAGAACTGGATCTCACCGTAGACCCTGGCGCCGCCGGAGGTGACGTAGACGAGGAAGATCATGCCGAGCAGCCAGCAGATCAGGCGATGGACCGGCCAGGAATCACCTCGGCGCCGGAGATTGACGAAGCCGACGATGTAGGCCGTGGCCAGACCGACGGCCACGACGACCCACAGCGGGTCCACGGACCATTCGGTGAAGTATCGGGCAAAGCTCGGCGGCGGAGGAAGCGGCTCGCCGGTGAGGATCTCAGCCGGGGACGGGTCACCCACCGGCTCCTGTGAGACCGGTGGCTGGGACCGCGACAGAGCGACCGCGAGACCCATCGTGGCGCCGAAGATGACGAACTCGACGATGATGAGCCGCCAGAATTCCCTGGTCGCCGAGGCTGCGGTGCCCAGACGGCGGATGACGAACTGACGGTGCCAGAACCCGATGAGACCGAGCAGAATCGTCGCGAAGGCCTTCGCCACAATCACCTGTCCGTAGGGAGTCATGAGGTCAGCGAGGCTTTGAACGCGCAACAGCGAGTTCACCACACCGGAGTAGGCAACGAGGGCGAAGGCGATGAGTGCGAACGAGGAATAGCGTTCGATCGTGCTGCGCAACTGGTTGGAGCGGGCAAGGTCCGAGCCCAGGAGGGCGATGACGAAGAGGCCGCCCAGCCAGATCGTGACGCCCAGCAGGTGCAGACCGATACTGTTGACGGCTTGGGTATGTCCGGAGGCTTCAGCGGAGTGTCCCATCAGTGCCAGCGGAATCATCACGCCGACGCCGAGCACGCCTGCCACCGCGATGCCGAGGTAGCTGCGTGTGCCGAAGCACAGGGTCGAGGTGACGGCGATGAGGACGACGATGAGTGTCCAGAGCTGGCCGAAGGCGATCTGGGTCAGGAACACGCCGAGCTGATTGGAGAAGTCCAGATAGGCCTGTGCGCCGACGGTGTCGGCGAAGGTGAGGACAAGGACGGCCACTGCAGAAATCGTCCAGACCACCGATGCCACCTCGGCGATCTTCAGGGCCTTCTCCCAGAGCGCATTGAACGGGAGCTCATCGGTGGTGCCCGACTTCGCGGCTGCGGGACTCGTCTTCCTGTTCCGGCTGCGCCCCTGGGTGCGGGGCAGGATGAGGAGGGCGAACATCAGTGCACCCAGAGTCAGTGCCATCGCAATGTTGAAGACGAATTTCGCTGCCGGCAGACCGAATCGCACGTAGGGGCCGGGGTCGTTGAGGAGTGTTGCCTCCGCCGCTCCGGTGAAGAGCATCGCGGCCAAACCCACACCGAGTCCGCCGATGACGACGAGGGGAACGGCCGCGCGAGACGTGAATCGGGTGACCGAGTCGAAGACTTGAGTGCTCACTGGTGGCAGACCGCCGCTTCATTCATGGTTCAAGGATATCGCCGGAGTCTGAGGCCGAGCCAACTGCGAGGCCCGGACGTGGTCGAGATCTCGGCGAGGAGACAAGAAATGACCCGGACCAACAGGTCCGGGTCATTCCACGCTGATGCGCGAGGCTCAGTTAGGGCTGCCAGCGGCAGCTTTCAGCTTCGAACCAGCGGACAGCTTCACGGAGTAGCCGGCCTTGATCTGGATCTCTTCACCGGTCTGCGGGTTGCGTCCCTTGCGAGCGGCACGTTCGGTGCGCTCGACAGACAGCCATCCGGGGATGGTGAGCTTTTCGCCCTTGCCGACGACGTCTGAGAAGACATCGAAGACACCGTCAAGAACGTCCGAGACCTGCTTCTGGGTCAGTCCGGAATTCTCTGCAACTTCTGCTACGAGCTCACTGCGGTTCTTAGCCATAAAAGTGTCCTCCTTAGGACAAGTCGGTCGGTTACCGGTCCGTTTTTCCGATAACGAACTTCCTCGAGATTACCAGCTTGACTTCGTGATGCCGGGCAACTCGCCGTTATGTGCCATTTCGCGGAAGCGAACACGGGAGAGACCGAACTTGCGGAGGTAGCCGCGTGGACGACCATCCACCTGGTCGCGGTTGCGCACACGCACTGGTGAGGCATCGCGAGGAAGCTTCTGCAGTCCGAGGCGTGCTTCTTCACGCTGCTCGTCGGTGCTGTCTGGGTGTGTCAGCTGGCGCTTGAGCGTCGCACGACGCTCCGCGTAGCGCTCAACAATGACGCGACGCTGCTTGTCGCGTGCGATCTTTGACTTCTTAGCCATATGCGCTCAGCGCTCCTCTCGGAAATCGACGTGCTTGCGAACAATTGGATCGTACTTCTTGAGCACCATGCGATCCGGGTTGTTGCGGCGGTTCTTGCGGGTCACATAGGTGAACCCGGAGCCAGCGGTCGACTTGAGCTTGATGATGGGACGAATGTCCTGTGCTTTAGCCATCAGAGCTTCACTCCCTTGGCAATGAGTTCGCCGACGACGGCGTCAATTCCGCGCACGTCGATAACCTTGATGCCCTTGGCGGACAGGTTAAGCGTGACGCTGCGACGCAGAGACGGAACGAAGTAGCGCTTTTTCTGAATATTCGGGTTGAAACGACGCTTGGTGCGTCGGTTCGAGTGGGACACATTGTGTCCGAAACCAGGGACGGCCCCGGTTACTTGGCAGTTTGCTGCCATGACTCTCCTCCAGTTCACAAGTTACCGACTCTCGAAACAAGCAGGTCTGCGTGGGATCCACGCTCGCTTGCGCCGATGTCGGAAGACATCAACAAATTTTCACGAATGCTGCTCGGCCAGACTGGTGTCCGACCGCTGACCAGGCTGCTGCCCGGCATGAGGCGTTCGCAATGAAAATTGTGTACGCCAAAACAGGTTTGCCCGTTCGGGCGAGATGTCTCACCAGCGCTGAAGCCGTAGCCTGTGAGAGATTGGCCGAAGCTGGAGTGCAGCGGTGGGTGAGCACCATGTCGGCCTTAGCAGATCAATCGGTGATCGAACTGCTACGACACAACAGATAACAATCTTAGAGAGAAACAGGCCTTCAGAGCAAATTCACTGAAACAGTGTCGCAGAACCTCGCTGGACGTGCTGCCGCTGAGGGCCTCAGAACGCACTGCGCCCGGATTCGCGGGCCCAACACCGCTTCCCACCTGACACTCATCCCGCACGCATGTTCGCGCGCACCATCCAGCAGACAACGCATCCTGCTCTGGCTCGTGTTGAACACGTGCCGATGACGTGCCAAGGTAAGAAGATGATTGCCACCACATCTGGCACTCAGGAGGACCGATGAGCGACGTTCCACCGAGGCCGCGAATCCGTCCAGCGACCAGTGATGACTGGCAGAAGGACCAACAGGATCGCGCCAGTCCGACCCCGTCGCCGGGCCACGAGTCCACCCAGAGTGCTGCCGACTTCGATAACTCGACCTATTACGAATACCTCGAGAAGCACACTGGCGACGTACCCGTATCCAAAAGTCGCACGCGCAATGTCTTCGCCCCCGCAGGCGCTTCCCCATTCGAGGAACAACCTCAGAATTCCCCCGGAGCATCACCGACTGGACAACGGGTTAAAACCGCTACGCGCGGGCAGACAGAGGGCCCCGGCCACAAGGGCGACCAGCCCGCACATTCGGGATACGCCGAACACGGCTCTGATGGCCCTGCATCCGGACAGATCCCACTCCAGCCCGCTCCCGCCCCGAAGAAGGGCAACGGGGCCAAGATCACCGTCGTCATCATTGCCATCGTCATGGTTCTCGCGCTGTTGGCATTCTTCGGTATCCGCTGGTTGGCCCCGTCGACGGGAACCGTGCCTGTCGACTTCGGCGCAGACGAGTCCGCATCGCCCTCCCCCTCACCGTCCGAGTCCAAGGTGGAGTCGACACCGAGCCCCCAGGAGGCCCTGTCGACCTACACGAAGGAAGGCACCGCAAAGGCGAATGACCTCGAAGGGCAGTGGGTGACTCAGGTGAGCGCGAAGGACATCGGCCTGGAAGCCGACGGCAAGACATGGTCGGCACAGGACATCGTCAACGAGTTCGAGACCAACCGCGTCAAATACCCTGGCGCAATCCTCATCCACAGCGGTGACTGGGATTCCTATAAGGATGACAACTACTGGGTCACCGTCATCGACACTCCCTACAGCGATCCCGAGCCTGCACTCGATCAGTGCCGCTCCTGGGGGCTGGACCGCGACCACTGCCTGGCGAAGCGTCTGGTCAAGGACGGAAGCCCCACCGACAACAGCGCCTACCTCGACAAGTAGGGCTGCACCCCCTCGATCGCTTCCTGTGACAAGGGCCCGGCACTTGGTGTGCGACAGATACGCCGGCACTGCGCCGAAACATCTATGAAGCGCCTATACAGCCATGAGCATCAAACAGCGGTGGAGCGCCGAAGCACCTGTGTGTACACAGGCGTTTCGACGCTCCACCGCTGTATGGAGGATTGACCCGCTCCACCGGGCAGTAACGCTCAGAACTGCTACTGCTGCTTCAGGCTCTCAGGCCAGCAGCAATGTCGGGTCCTCGAGTCCACGACCGACATCGGCGAGGAACTTCGAGATGATCTCACCGTCGACGACGCGGTGGTCAGCACTCACCGACAGTGTGGTGATGTCACGCGGGACGATCTCATCTCCCACGACCCACGGCTTCTTCCGGATCTGTCCGAAGGCCAGGATCGCGGCTTCCCCTGGGTTGATGATCGGGGTGCCCGCGTCGACGCCGAAGACGCCGACGTTGGTGATCGTGATGGTGCCGCCGGACTGATCGGCCGGAGGCGTCTTGCCCGAACGCGCCAGTGCAGTCAGATCCTGAATGCCCTGTGCCAAGTCGGTCAGGCCCATTGCGTGTGCGCCCTTGATGTTCGGAACGATCAGACCACGCGGCGTGGCTGCAGCGATGCCGAGGTTGACGTACTTCTTGACGGCGATCTCATCGCCTTCGAGGCACGAGTTGATCCGCGGGTTGCGGGCGACGGCCCAGGCCACGGCCTTGGCAACGAGCAGCAGGGGTGAGACCTTGATGTCCTCGCCCAGGAACTTCGTGGACTTCAGCCTGCGCACGAAGGCCATCGTCTCGGTGACA
The DNA here is from genome assembly GCF_028201555.1 of Brevibacterium sp. BDJS002. Lineage (NCBI taxonomy): Bacteria > Bacillati > Actinomycetota > Actinomycetes > Micrococcales > Brevibacteriaceae > Brevibacterium > Brevibacterium sp. BDJS002. Next base: position 3,985,350 of record NZ_CP116392.1, read on the forward strand.
TCGACATCGAGGAACTCGGTGACGTGAGGCATCGTGAACGCGGATTCGACCATGGCCTTGGCCATCATCTTCGCCACGCCCTTGAACGGGATCCGTTCTTCGAGTTCGCCGGAGGAACCGGCCCCCGCCGAGGCGGCTGCTGATCCGGCACTCGGGACTGCGGCTGCGGTGGCTGCCGCTCCGGTGCCGCTGGCTGCGGCCTTGACGTCGTCGCGGGTGACCTCGCCACGCGAACCGGTCGGCGCGATGGCCGCCAGGTCGAGGCCGAGGTCCTTCGCGAGCTTGCGCACGGGAGGCTTGGCCAGAGGCTTGCCCGCCGAGGCTGTCGCTGGTGCCGTAGCTTCAGCCGGTGCCGCTGCAGCAGCGGCAGGGGCCGCGGCTGGTGCCGGAGCTTCCTGTGCGGCCGGAGCCTGGCTTGGGTTCGCCGGCGCCGCAACGCCTGCACCCTTGCGAGGTCGACGTTTCGACGGGGCGGCCTTGGCACCGTAGCCGACCAGGGTGGCACCGCCCTCGGCGTCGCCACCACCTTCGGTCGCGGCCTGGGTTTCCCCGACTGCCGGTGCCGAGGCTCCAGCGTTGTCGGTGCCGCCATCTGAGCCGCCGAAGCGGATGATCGGGGTCCCGACCTCGATGGTCTGGCCCTCCTCGACGAGCAGGGCGCCGACCTCACCAGCCTGAGGACTGGGGAGTTCGACCAATGACTTGGCCGTTTCGATCTCGACGAGGATCTGGTTGACGGTGACGGTGTCACCGACGGCGACCTTCCATGACACGATGTCGGCCTCGGTCAGGCCCTCACCGACGTCAGGAAGAGGAAATTCAAAAGACATGTCAGCTCTCCTTGAGTCAGTAGGCCAGTGCCCGGTCGACACCGTCGAAGATGCGATCCAGGTCGGGCAGGTAGTGCTCTTCCATCCGCGAACCGGGGTACGGCGTGTGATAGCCGCCGACCCGGATGACCGGGGCTTCGAGGTTGAAGAAGCAGCGTTCTGACATTCGTGCCGCGATCTCGGAGCCGAGGCCCAGGAACGTCGGCGCCTCGTGGGCGACGACGAGACGACCGGTCTTCTTCACCGATTTCTCGATCGTCGCGAAGTCGATCGGGCTGAGGCTGCGCAGGTCGATGAGTTCGACGCTCTTGCCTTCATCAGCAGCAGCTGCGACAACGTCCTTGGCCGTCGGCACCAGTGGGCCATAGGCCACCAGGGTGACGTCGGTGCCTTCGGAGACGACGCTGGCGTCGTGCATTCCCAGCTCGCCGCGGTTCGCGGTGTCGACGTCGCCGCGCAGCCAGTAGCGGCGCTTGGGTTCGAAGAACATCACCGGGTCGTCGCTCTTGATCGCTTCCTGCACCATCCAGTAGGCGTCATGAGCATTCGACGGTGAGACCAGACGCAGTCCCGCGTGGTGGGCGAAGACGGTTTCCGGGCTCTCGGAGTGGTGTTCGGGTGATCCGATGCCGCCGCCGTAGGGCACGCGGATGACGAGCGGAACTCGTTCCTTGCCCAGGGTGCGGTTGTAGAGCTTGGACACCTGCGTCACGATCTGGTCGTAGGCCGGGAAGATGAAGGCGTCGAACTGGATCTCGATGACCGGGCGGTAGCCGCGGATGGCCATGCCGATCGAGGTGCCCACGATGCCGGATTCGGCCAGCGGCGCATCGATGACCCGCTGCGGACCGAAGTCCTTCTGCAGACCCTCGGTGACGCGGAAGACGCCGCCGAGCTTTCCGATGTCCTCACCGATGAGGACGACCTTCGGGTCGTCCTCCATGGCTTTGCGCATTCCGGCCGTGATGGCCTTTGACAGGGGAAGTTTCTCCATCAGGCCTCACCTGCATCGGCGAACGAGGCCTGGTATGCGAGGAATTCCGCACGTTCCTCGTCGACGAGGGGGTGAGGTTCGGAGGTGACATGGGCGAACATCTCGACGGGGTCGGGATCTTCCATGGTCATGCAGTTGTGGCGGATGCGGGCGGCGAGGGTATCGGCCTCGGCGTCGACCTCGGCGAAGAACTCCGCGCTGGTCTCGGTGTGGTTGTCGAGGTAGGCCTTGAGGCGCTTGAGCGGGTCGCGGTCCTCCCAGATCTCCTCTTCGGCTGCATCACGGTACTTCGTCGGATCATCTGCCGTGGTGTGAGCACCGCGACGGTAGGTGAAGGCCTCGATGAGCATCGGGCCGTTGCCGGCGCGAACGGAATCCAGGCTGGCCCTGGCCACGGCGTACATGGCGATGATGTCGTTGCCGTCGACGCGCAGGCCGGGAACACCGAATCCTTCGCCGCGCTTGCACAGTGGTGCCGCAGTCTGGACGTGGGTGGGCTCAGAGATGGCCCACTGGTTGTTCTGGCAGAAGAACAGCACAGGTGCGTGGAAGGCTCCGGCGAAGGTCAGCGCCTCCGAGACATCGCCCTGCGAGGTGGCTCCGTCGCCGAAGCAGGCGATGGCTGCGGTGTCGCGTTCGAGGTCACCGGTGCCGACGTCGCCGTCCATGGACACGCCCATCGCGTATCCGGTGGCGTGCAGGGTCTGCGAGCCGATGACGATCGTGTACGTGTGGAAACGGTGTTCCTGAGGGTCCCAACCGCCGTGGTCCTGGCCTCGGAACATGCCGAGGAGAGTTTCGGGTTCGACTCCGCGAGTGTAGGCGAGGCCGTGTTCGCGATAGGTGGGGAAGACGAAGTCCTGGGGGCGAGCCGCCCGGCCCATCCCGATCTGAGCTGCTTCCTGACCGAACATCGGCGCCCAGAGGCCGAGCTGTCCTTGGCGCTGCAGGGCCGCACCCTCAGCATCGATGCGACGCACCAGGACCATGTCCCGGTAGAAGCCGCGCAGATCCTCATCGGTGAGTTCTGCTGCGAAGGCGTCATATTCACCGGATTCGACGCGATTGCCGTCTTCGGTGAGCATCTGGATCATCCGAGGTTCCGAAGACTGACTGTGGGCAGTCCCGGTTCCCACTGAAATGTTGGAGGTCATTCCAGTTCTCCTTTGTTCAAGGTCCAAGCGCACCGGAGGTGACCAGTGGTGGACGGTGTCCTTCAGGCAAGGCCTCTGGTGTGAGATCTCGCCTTCGAGTGATGTGATTCACAGGTGATACCACGATACCGAATCCACCGACTGCATGCCACATCGGCAACGTGCGTCGAGCGCCAATTGTTATGGTCGGGTTCAGCCTAGGAGACGAACTCCGCGCGTGTGGTCCACATCCAAAGCCCTCCTTGCCGAATTGTCGATGGTCGCAGAGTTGCTCCAACGTCCGACAAACGCACGTCCGAGCACTTCAGAACCCTCCCTCGCCGAGGTTGTCTCGGCCCTTGGCAGCGTTCACGTTCGTCTGCGTTTGCCCTGGTAGTCCCGTGTCTCCTTGAGGTCACCAGAGAAGAATCCCGAATTCTTCGCGGTGAAACGGTTGAGACCGGCATGTCCGCCCGCGAGCATGAGCCCGATTGAGGCGCTGTAGGCGGCCGAGGAATGTGCGGCTCCGGCGGAGGAGAACAGCTCGTCGAGCTCGGCATCTGTCTTGCCTTTCAGGTTCGGGGCCTGGCGCAGCTGCTCGGGGTCGTAGTCGACGGTGATCGTCGACCAATGGTCGTCGGCCGGATTCTCATTGCCGTCGAGGTCGGGGACCAGATCCTGTTCGTGTTCGATCGAGAGGACATCGATGCCCTCATCGACCGGGAAGTCTGAGATCGGTGCGCCCACGGTGAAGAGCGCAGTGACGTTGACATCGTTAAGGAACGCCGGATCGGCTGCCAGCGAACCGGCGACGATCCCTCCCTGCGAATAGCCGACCAGCATCACCTCGCTGTCAGCTCCGATATTCGCATCGGCGATAGCCTGGCGGACCATCTCTGCCATGACGGTGTCGTTGCCGGCCATCGCCTGCACGTTCGTCGTCAGATCAGTGGTGTTCTCACCGGGCTCGGGCGACCAATCGCTCGTCGCCGGGATGTAGACGATATAGCGGGACGTGCCGTCAGCGTCGGTGATCTCCTCGATCCGGACCTGCCCGGAATCGACGCCGCGGTGACGGTCGGCCTCTCTGCGGTAGAGGTCTTCGATGTCGCGCGGCGGCTCGTCATCGGGCGCCGTGATCCCCTTTGCCTTCCAGACCTCAACGTCGGAGGGCAGCAACAGCCCGAACATGTTCGCACCTCCCAGGACCCAGGCCGTCATCGATGACGAGTCGTGCGGCCACAGCGCATGGTCGCCGTCGGTGGCCAGCACCGTCGGCGGCAACCCCATGAAGCCGACGACGATCCCCGGCAGCACATGCTCGATGACGGCCCCGGAGACATCCGAATTCTCGAACACGAGGGCCACGAAAGCCTCCTTAGCCGCGGCCTTCGTCTGCGCCAGGTCGATGCCGAAGTGTTTGGCCACGACATCGTCGAGACCAGTGACGTCGAGGAGTTTCAGCCCCAGGTAGATCGGCGCTCCGACTGCAATGCCGATGGGAATGAGCGCGGGCAGGCTGATGGCGATGACTCGCCCGGTGACATATCCGAAGTAGTCGAGGAGCCCGCCGAAAGTGTCGCTGATTCCCTTCTCCGCCTGCCGGTAGGCGAGGGCAGCTGCTCTGACGGCGAGGACTGTGGCTTCGAGCTCGATGAGCACGAGCGCTGACTGGTAGTGATAGACGGTCCGGGCGGCATCGAGGTTGATCGCGGTGAGCGGTGAGGGAACCTGCGTCAGAAGCGTGGCCAGGTCGAAGTCGGCGCGCGTACCTTCCACACTCAGGTCACCGATGTGGCCGCAGATTCGCTGCAGTTCGTCGCCGCTGGTGTCTGCTCGATCATCGATCTTCAGCTGCGGACCGCCGGTGGTGCGGGTGTCGATCATGGCTGGATCCCGGTCATCGACGGTCGTGAGAACACCGTTGTCTGCAGTCGAGTCATGGTCGAGGCAAGGAGGAGCCGCACCGCGTTGCCGTCGAGCTTGTGTTCGGCTCCGACTGTGATCGCTCCGCCCTCACGCTTGAGCGTCGGGCGGGACCAGACTCCTTCCACCCGGTGGAGGAACTCCATGCCGGCGACCTTGGATTCGTCGAGGCAGGTCAGGGTGAGCACGCAGTCATTCTCGACCAGTGAACACAGCTCCTCGGTGACCTGAGCGAGGTCCTGAGGCCGGAGGCGTCTGAGAAGTTGGAAGTCAGCGAACTCTTCGAAGCCTTCGCCGTGCAGCACCAGGATCGCCAGGCAGATGTCATCGCACAGGGACGCCTCGAGGTGAGCGGTCTCAACCCCGGAGCTGATGACGATGGTGATCCGCGAGCGGGTGAGGTTGAGCTCCGCGGTGAACCCGGCCAGCCACGCCGTGAGCACGTCGAGTCCGCGCCGCGATGATACCTCGGCAGGCTCACTCAGCATCACGGTCTCTCTGATTGTTGTCGCCGTGACCGCGGAGTTGCCCGACATCACACCCGAGGGGGTGCCCGGGGCTGTCACGGCCGATCGGGCAACGCGGGCACCTGGCATCAGTTCGCGGGGCCAGAGCACCCTCAGACGTTCGGGAAGCCTCATGATGCGTGCCGCGTCGACGGCGAACCACTTGTCCCCCGGCCCGGCACCCAGCTTCGTCCTGTCGCTCATATCTGGATCCGGCCTCCCACCGAGACGACCTGCAGATGCAGGTCATAGGCTTCGGCGAGCTTGTCGGCCCTCTCGGCCAGCGTGTTGATCGAGTCCGAGCACGTCAGAAGACGGTCACTGAGCATCCGTCCCGCCGGAGAGTCCCACCCCTCGACCTGCCGACAGGTCTGCGCCAGACTCCGCAGTTCGTTCGCTCGTCGCCTCCATCCATCCCGGTTGAGTGCCAGCTCATCGGTGATCACTGTCATCCTCCTGTCCGATTCAGCCTTCACCGTACGAACCCGCGTCCGCTGCCGACAGCGCGTTCAAGCACGCTGTGGAAGGACGTTGACCGTCCACAGGAATTCCACGTCGAAGTCAGGGCAGATCCCACCGCCGGACGATCACGAGTCCACCTCGGCTGCCAGCGTTGCTCTGACCACTTGGCGGTCGGTTCCACACCCGCGTGCGGCTCATGAGAAAATGAGGGCATGCCGACCGTTTCGCTTGCTGACATCACACCCGCCATCGCCCTCGGACCGCTTGATGGCCGTTATCGCAAAGACACCGCTGACCTCGTTGATCACCTCTCCGAAGCAGCCCTGAATCGCAACCGGATCACGGTGGAGGTCGAGTGGTTCATCCACTTGGCACAGAACTCCGTGATCGACGGAGTGCGTCGCCTCACCGACGATGAGGTCAGCGGACTGCGCGCCTTTGCCGAGAATTTCGATGCCGATACGATCGCTACGCTCGCCGCCCACGAGGCTGTCACGGTTCACGACGTCAAAGCCGTCGAGTACACAATCAAAGAAGCGCTAGTCGAACTCGGCGCCGACGATCTCAGTGAACTCGTCCACTTCTGCTGCACCTCCGAGGACATCAACAATCTGTCCTGGGCACTGGGCGTCAAGGGCGCCACCGTTGATGTGTGGCTGCCCCGCGCCAAGGCGCTCATCGACTCGCTGGCCGACACCGCCTCGGCGCTGGCAGAGGTCCCGATGCTCTCCCACACCCACGGTCAGCCGGCGACGCCGACGACGATGGGCAAGGAGCTAGCGGTGTTCATCCACCGACTGCGCCGCCAGTACGAACGTGTCGAGGCAAGCGAATTCCTCGGCAAGATCAACGGTGCCACCGGCACCTATTCGGCCCACCTGGCTGCCGTGCCCGGTGCCGACTGGCCCAAGTTGGCCAAGACCTTCGTCGAAGGCAGCCTGGGGCTGACATTCAACCCGCTGACGACGCAGATCGAATCCCACGACTGGGATGCTGAACTCTTCGCAGACATCGCCCGGTTCAACCGCATCGCCCACAACCTGGCGACGGACATGTGGACCTACATCTCGATGAACTACTTCAAGCAGATCCCCGTCGCCGGCGCGACCGGCTCCTCGACGATGCCGCACAAGGTCAATCCGATCCGCTTCGAGAACGCCGAGGCCAATCTCGAGCTCTCGTGCGCTCTGCTCGACTCGCTGGCCTCCACTCTGGTCACGTCCCGGATGCAGCGCGACCTCACCGACTCGACCTCACAACGCAACATCGGCGTCGCCTACGGCCACTCCGTGCTGGCTCTGAACAACCTGGTCAAGGGACTCGAACGGCTCGCCATCAATGAAGAGGCCCTGAACGCCGACCTCAACTCCAACTGGGAGGTTCTCGGCGAAGCGATCCAGTCGGTCATGCGCGCCGCCGGGCTGCAGGGTGTACCCGGAATGGACAACCCCTACGAAACGCTCAAGGAGCTCACTCGCGGAAAACGCATCGATCAGGCCGATCTGCAGACCTTCGTCGCCGGACTCGGACTGCCCGAGGCCGAGACTCAGCTGCTGACCGCGCTGACTCCCGCCACCTACATCGGCGTTGCCGCACAGCTGGCCGAATCAGAGGTCGCCGACTGGAAGGCTCGCTCCCAGAGCTGAGCACGGCGCACGGAAGACACTGTTACTGAACAGTAGATAATTTGGTGGATCTTCATTAGCCTTGTGCTCATGACGAGCACAATGATGAGTTCCGTGCGCATTCCGGTCACCGGCGGCCCACACAGCGAAACCACCGGCAGCCGGGACCAGGCGGCAGGCGATACCGAGCGGCACAGTCACGTCGTCGGCACCGTGCTGATGCCGCCAGAAACCCCGACCGGATTCCTCACGGTCCATCCCGCCACGGCGACTCCGGCTCGCTTCTACACGAAGTTCGCCGAATACGCCGTCAATCAGGGGCTGGCGGTGCTCACCTACGATGTGCGCGGCGTTGCCGCTTCGGGACCGGCGAGCGAGCACGCCAGGCTGCGGATGCGTGACTGGATGCAAGAGGACGCGAATGCCGTCGCAGACTGGGTCAACCGGGAATACCCGGAGCTGCCGAAGCTGGCAATCGGGCACAGCCTCGGCGGCCATGCTCTGCTGTTGGGCAACGCCAACGCGGGCCTGCACGGCATCGTCACCGTGGGCACCGCACTGGCGGCACTGCAAGACATCAATCCCCGCAGCGAACGACTGCGCGTGGGCCTCATTCTCAGGGCGCTCGGCCCCCTGATCAGTCCGCTCGTCGGCTACGCTCCCGGCAAACGCCTCGGTCTCGGTGAGGACATCCCGACCGCGGCCATGCTCGAATGGGGTCGCTGGGTGCAGATGTCCGAGTACTTCTTCGACGATCCGAGCCTGGGCGCCACCGCGCGGATGGCCCGCTTGCGCACACCTGTGCTCGCGATCGGTGCCAGCGACGACAACTGGGCCTCAGCATTCCAGATCGACGCACTCGTCGATCATGTCCGCCTCGCCGAGGTGCAGCGACGCACCATCACCCCTGAGGAACTCGAGGTCGACCGAATCGGGCATCACGGTCTGTTCAGGCGCCGGGTCGCCGAGAAGGCCTGGCCGGAGATCATCACCTGGCTGCTGCGGCGACTCCCCCGTCGCTGACCTCAGGCCGGGACGAGATCCTTGTCGCGGTCCACTTCTGCCAGGGGCCTGCCCGCCATATTGCGAGCCAGGAACAGGGTCGGAACGCCAGCCACGACGACGATGACGGTCGCATAGATCGCCGGGGCCAAGGTGAGGCCGGTCGAGCTCATCAGTGCTGTCGCAATCAGCGGGGAGAGTCCACCGAAGAGGACCGTGGCCACGTTGTAGCCGATCGCCATTCCGGAGAAGCGGCTGGTGCCGGTGAACTGTTCGGGGACCATGGCCGCTGCCACAGCACTCCATCCCGCGGCCGGCACCGCGAGGAAGGCTACGCCGAAGATCGCGACTCCGGAGTTCCCATCGGCCAACAGCGCGTAGGCGGGAATGGTGGTGAGGATGAAGACGGCCATGAGCACCGCCAGCGTCTTCTTGCGGCCGAAACGATCGGAGGCGATGCCGAACAGCGGCGTGATGACGATCGCCACGACGGCTGCGATGGTGCCCAGCGCCAGTGACCCGGAGTTCTTCACCTGCGAGACCTCTTCGATATAGGTCGGCACATAGGTGATGTTGAGGAAGTAGCTGACCGATCCGATCGAAGAGATCAGGAACGCCACGAGGATCGCACGGGGCTGTTGGAGGAATGCGATGAGCAGCGGAGAGCGACCGCGTGAGACCACAGGCTTGTCGCTCTTGGCAGCCTGCGCCTCCTTCGTCTTCTCCGCGGCCTGCAACCGCTTGAAGGTGTCGGTCTCCTCCATCATGCGACGCAGCGGGATCATCAGCGCGGCAAGCACTGCACCGAGGATGAACAGGACGCGCCAGCCCCAAGTGCTCATCGCCTCGGCCGAGAGTGTGCTGGCCAAGAATGCCCCCGACCCGACTGCCAGGAGAGCTCCGACCTCACTGTTGGCCGCCGCCCAGCTGGCAGCGAGCCCCCGGCGCTTGCTGCCGGCCGATTCCATCAGGAAGACCATGATGCCGGTGTACTCGGCCCCGACGGAGAACCCGGACAGGCAGCGGAAGAAGACCATGCCGACGCCGGCCCAGATGCCGATCGTGTCGTATCCGGGCATGATCGCGATTCCGAGCATCGCGACGGCCATGAGCACAGCGGAGACGACCAATGCGGACTTGCGTCCGACCCTGTCGCCGAGGTGGCCGAAGACCATGGCGCCCAGTGGCCGGAACAGGAACCCGGCGGCTCCGACGCCCAGGGTGAGCAGGAGCGAGTCGGGCCGATCGCCGAAGAATTCCTTGGTCAGGATGGTCGCGACGTAGAAGAAGATCGAGAAGTCATACCATTCGACGATGGTGCCGAAGGCCGCGACCATCATCGATCGACGGCGTCCCTTCTCCTTCTCCGGGCTGTTGGAGGCTGCTGGGTCCGACTGGGCCTGCGATTCGAAATCTGACATCGAGGAGTCCATTTCCTAGGGAATGCTGCGGCCATCTCTCCCAACGACCACAGACAAAGCTGCTCATCGCGACTTTCCTGACCACCTTACTGCTGGTGGGAACCTGTGTGCAGGTCAGCAGGGAACTCTCAGCCCGCGCGCGAACCGAGTCCGAACTAACTGAGCCCCACCGACCTGAGCCCGAACAGGGAGTCGGTGAATCGGTTTCCGAACATCGCGTTCGGGTCCAGCTTCTGTCTCAGCGCACAGAAGTCCTCGAAACGCGGATAGAGCTCGCGCAGATCTTCGGCGCCCAGAGTGTGGATCTTGCCCCAGTGCGGACGGCCCCCGTGACGTCGGCAGATCTGTTCGACGACACGGAAGTACTCGGCGAAGTCGTCCTTCACGAACCGGTGCACGGCGATGTACATCGTCTCGCGGCCGAAGGCGGTCGAGAGCGGAACATCATCGGCGGCGGCAGATCTGACTTCGATCGGGAAGGAGATCGACCATCCTCTCGACTCGATCGTGCGCCGGATCTCACGGATCGCCTCGGCGCCGGCTTCGAAGGGAAGCGCGTACTCCATCTCGTTGAACCGCACCCGCCGAGGCGTCACGAACACGTCGTGTCCCGGCGCTCGGTAGATTCTGTCCGAGACGGCGGATTCGGCGATCCGATTGATGCGTGGGACGAGGCTGGGCACCGCCGATCCGAGCTCGACGGCCAGGCGCAGGGCGCCGTTCTCGATGACTTCCTTATCGAAGAGGTTGAGGAAACGGTTGCGCACCCCCGCCTCGGCGAGGTGGCCGGGGCCGATCTCACCGAGCCCGACACGGGTGTTCGTCTTGGTCAGCGCGGTGTCGGTGTGCGGGAACCAGTAGAACTCGAAATGGTCGGCCGCGCGCATCCGTGGTTCGAGGTCGGCCAGCAGCTCGTCGACATCACTGACGATCTCCTCGGCGATGAGGTCGAAGGCCGGCACGCACTGCAGCTCGATCTCCGTGACGATGCCCAGCACGCCGAGGCTGACGCGGGCCAGGTCGAAGATCTCCGGGTGGGTCGTGGGCGACAGGTCGGTCACGGTGCCGTCAGCAGCCATGAGCAAGAGACCGGTGACGGTTCCCGCGAACCCGGTGAACCCGAGCCCGGTCCCGTGGGTGCTCGTCGAGATCGCCCCGGCGAGCGCCTGCGGATTGACGTCGCCCTGATTGGCCAGGGCCAGCCCGAAGGGCGCGAGCAGAGCCGGGATGTCGCGCAGCCGGGTGCCCGCGTGGAAGCGCACCCGCCCGGACTCCTCGTCGACGGCGATGATTCCGCTGAGGTGGTCGAGGCTGATCATGACGTCATCGCCCGCTGCCACGGGGGTGAACGAGTGCCCCGCACCAACGGGTCGGACCCGTTGGCCGGCGTCGGCCGCGGACCGTAGGATATCGCCCAGTTCCCCCGCCGAGGTGGGTCTGAGGAAGGTGTGCGGATAGGAGTGGACGTGGCCGGACCAGTTCCGGAAGAGCTGTCGCTGAGTCGGTCTGCCGCTGCGGGTCACAGCACCCACCCCTGTCCACGATAGGTCGACCACGAGTCGATGATCTGGGTTCCTGCGACGACGAGGAACTCATTGAAGTGCTCGGCGAGCTCACCGGCCTTGGCATGTCTGAACCAGACGAGGTCGCCGATGCGCAGGTCTTCGGTGCCGGGACCGGTCAGCGGGGTCTGGACTTCACCCGCGCCCTCGAGGCCCGCGTAGTCGAGTCCCGGGGGCCAGGCGATCGTCGGGACACGGTCGGCCCCGGGCACGCCGGAGGCGATGAAACCGCCTTTGAAGACCGTGACCCAGCCGGGCCCTGGTCGGCGCACCACGGGGGTGGCGAAGTAGGCGGCCGGCTCGTGTCGGAAGTGGGTGTAGCCGTCGAAGAGTCCCGGGGAGAAGAGTCCGGAGCCGGCGGCCAGTTCCGTCAGCGTGCCCTCGGCCACGCTGGATTCGAAGGATCCGGTGCCGCCGCCGTTGACGAATTCGAGGTCGGTGAGTTCACGCACCGCATCGACGACGTTTCTGCGCCGCACCTTCAGCTCGGCGATCGAACGCTTCTGCATGATACGCACCATGGCCTGTTTGGCCGTTGAACCGGCATCGGCCGTGCCGGCGACCTGGCCCTCATAGGACATCAGCCCGACGAGGTTGGTCTCCGGGCGGGCGATGACATGTTCGGCGAGGTCGACGGCGGAGGCCGAATCGCGGATCGGAGAGCGCCTGGCCCCGATGTGGATCCGACTGCTCAGCACCCCTGAGCCGAGGCGGTACGAGGCATCGATGTCTATGCACACGCGCACCGTCTGTGCCGTACCGCCGGCTGCCGCAGCATCGCGGCGGGCGCTGTCGATGATGTCGAGGTGGGTGGGGCAATCGATCATCAGGGTGATGTTCTCGGTGGCCCCCGCCTCGGCGAACATCTGGGTGAGACTGCCCCGGTCAACGGTGGGATAGCCGACGAGGATATCGCGGACCCCGCGGGCATGGAGGATCAGCGCCTCCGGCAGCGAGAAGGCGAAGACACCCGAGTAACCGGGGTGGGCGAGCGCACGCTCGATCGCAGCGGGAGTGCGCAGGGACTTCGTGGCGATGCGGATCGGCAGCCCTTGAGCGCGCTGGGCCAAGGCGGTGACGTTCGCGTCGAACGCCTCCAGATCGATCACCGCGACAGGAGCATCGACCCCACGCAGGGCGTGACGCAGTTCACGTGAGACCATGAAGATACTGTAGCGTAAGTTAGCGGTTCCATAGGCAGCAATCCACCCATTCACTGACGACACGGAGGCATGATGCACACGGACGTCACCAGCACCACCACCCCCTCGGACGAACTCACACATGTCACCGATCGGCTCCGCGAATTCCTCGACACCAACCCCTACGCCGAGGCTTCGGGCAGCGGTGATCGCATGGTCAGCCCCGACCCGTTCACCGCCCTCGAACTTCCCCGCTTCGCCAAGAACACCCCGGCCGATATCGAGAAGGCCTATGCCACCGCGCGCATCGCCGCTGACGCCTGGGCCGCTCGATCCCCAGAACACCGCGCCCGAGTGCTGCTGCGACTGCACTCTGCATTGCGCCGACACGAAGATCTCCTCCTCGACATCATTCAGTACGAAACCGGCAAAGCCCGCATCCACGCCTATGACGAGATCCTCGACACCTACAACGTGTGCCGCCACTACGGCGTGACCGCTCCCGCCCGACTGCGCCCGGAACGCCGTCGCGGTGCCGTTCCCGTCCTGACTCGTACCGAGGTCACCCGCACACCATTGGGCGTCGTCGGGTTCATCACCCCCTGGAACTATCCGCTGACCTTGGGCGCAACCGACCTGCTCGCGGCCCTGGTCGCCGGCAACGCCGTGGTGCACAAACCCGACAGCCAGACAACCCTGACCGCCATCATCATGCGCCGTCTGGCCATTGCCTGCGGCCTGCCCGCGGAAGTCTGGCAGCTGGTGCCCGGCCCCAGCAGCGAAGTCGGCCCGGCACTGATGTCCGGTGCCGATGGGATCTCCTTCACCGGCTCGACCGCTGCAGGTCGCTCCATTGCCGCCGAGGCTGCTTCGCGTCTGCTTCCCACCGCCCTTGAGCTCGGCGGAAAGAACCCGATGCTCATCCTCTCCGATGCCGATCTTCCCTCGGCCGTGGACGGGGCCGTCCGCGGGTGCTTCTCCTCGGCCGGTCAGCTGTGCCTGTCCATCGAGCGCATCTATGTCCACGAGGATCTCTACCCCGAGTTCTGTGCCCATTTCGCCGAGGCGACCCGGAACCTCGAGCTCAGCCCCGACTACTCCTATGGGCCCGGAATGGGCTCCTTGGCCGGGCCGAAGCAGCTGGCCCGAGTCAGCGAACACGTCGAACAGGCCCGAGCCAGCGGAGCTCAGGTCATCGCGGGTGGCAGCCCGGTCCCGGAACTTGGCCCCTACTTCTACCTGCCGACCGTGCTCACCGATGTCACCGAGGAGGCCGAGCTGTTCGCTGAGGAGACCTTCGGCCCTGTCGTCGCCGTGTACCCGGTGGCCAGCGACGCCGAGGCGATCAAGCGGGCCAACGCCTCCGAATACGGTCTCAACGCCAGCGTCTACTCCCAGTCCCGCGGGCGCGAAACTGCCAGGCAGCTCGAGTCCGGGATGGTCAATGTCAATGAGGCCTACGTCGCCGCCTGGGGTTCGATCGACTCTCCGGCCGGCGGCGTCAAAGCTTCAGGTATGGGCCATCGGCATGGGGTTGAGGGTCTGCACCAGTTCATGCACACGCACAACATCGCCGAACAGAACCTGGTTCCCATCGCTCCGTTCGGACCGCTCGATCAGTCGCGGTTCGCCCGCACACTGACCACCGCGTTCGAGGTCATGCGCGCCCTGCGGATGAAGTGAAGCTGTTCCTCAGCACGGACGAGGTGAGGTTGTTCCTCAGTTGAGCGATTCGAAGAATCTCTTCGCCACCGGCACAGCCGCCTCGGCGCCGAATCCTCCGTCCTCGACGAGAACGGCCACGGCCACATCGCCCTGATACCCGGCGAACCAGGAGTGGGTGCGCGGCGGGGTCTCGTCACCGTATTCGGCGGTGCCGGTCTTGCCGTGGACCGGTTCGCCGGGGACATCCTGCAGTGCGCTGGCGGTGCCATCGGTCACGGCACGGCGCATGAGCTTCTGCATCGTCGTGACCGCGTCGGCGTCGATCGTGCTCTTGTCCTTACCCTTGTCGTCGTTCTTGCCCTTGTCAGAGGTCACGAGCAGGGGATTGACCGTATCGCCATCGGCCACGGAGGCGGCCATCGCCGCGACCGCCAGCGGGCTGGAGACGACCTTGCCCTGTCCGATCATCTGCGCCGCATGCGTCACCGCGTCGTCATCGCTGGGAACGGTCGCCATCTTCGACCCAAGCCCCAGGTCGACGTCGTCCATGCCCAGGCTCGACGCCGCATCCGTGACCTCTGATCCCGAGACCTTCTGTGCCGCATCGACGAAGGCGGTGTTGCAGGATTCGGCGAAGTTGTCTTCGAAGGCCACCTTGCCCAGGACGTGGTCTTCGGCGTTCTTGAAGCTCTTTCCATCGACCGTCGTGGTCTTCGGGCAGTCGAGAGTGGTCTTCGCAGTGACTCCTGCCTCCAGCAGAGCCAGACCGGAGGCAACCTTGAATACCGATCCGGGCGCGTACTGGCCGGTCAGTGCCCGGTCCCAGGCAGCGCCCTCGGGGTCCTGGTTGGCCACCGCAAGAATGTGACCGTCGCTGGGTCGGATCGCCACCAGCGCTGTCGGCTTCTTGCCTGTTGCGGCCGCCTTGTCTGCGGCCTCCTGCATGTCGACGTTGAGTGTCGTGGTGATGTTCTTACCGTCATGGTCGGGGAATTCGTGGACGAGGACGGGATCGGCGGACTTGGCCTCGTCGCTGGTCTCGGCATCCTCGGCGTCGCTGATGTAGATCGCTTCGCTGCCTGGTCCGCTCAGCTGCTTTTCATAGGCCTTCTGCAGTCCGCTCTTTCCGACAACGGACTCGCCGGTGAGCTTTCCGTCAGAAGCTTCGACCTCCTCGGCGCTGGCGGCTCCGGCCGTTCCCAGGGTCGGACCGGCAAAGCCCTTCTTCCGGCTCAGCGGCTGAGTGTGCCTGTTGAAGACGGTGCCGGGCAGGGAGTGTATCGAGTCCTTGACCTTTTTGTAGTCACTCTCACGCAGCGTGATGACGGGAACGAGCTGATCGGGCTCCGCCTTCTCCACACGCTCCTTCAACGATGTGAGATCGATGTCGAGTTCGTCCTTGAGAGTGCTCAGGGTGTCATCGCCATCCCCTGCTTTCTCGAGTTTGGCCGGGTGGATGCCGATGTCGACGACGGGGCCTTCGGCCATCAGCTCTTCGTCGTCCTCGCCGAAGATTGCACCTCTTTGCCCTGGTGTGGTCTGCGAGACGAGGACGCGACCGTCGTCCAATTTCGGATGCAGCACCGTGGGAGTCAGCTCGGCCGACCAGAGCAGACCTTTCTTGTGCAGGGGAAGCTCAGAGGTGTACTCCCAGGGTTCGCCTTCCTGGTTCGTCCAGGACCACTTCAGCGTCGCGACGACGTCATCACCGTGCTTCTTCGTGCCCTTGAGCTCCACCGAGCGATTCTTCATGCTCTGGTCGAGTGTCCCCAGAATCAGACCGTGCAGCTTCGTCGCCGTCGTCTGATCCGACCAGACACTGGATTCGATGGTTCCGCTGTTCAGGTCGGCGGCGGCGTCTTCTGCAGCTGTCTCTGCCCTCAGCGGCAGTGTGAACAAGGCGAAGACACCGGCAGCGACCAGCAGCGCGACGACGAGGGCGATGGCCAACCACATTGTGGACTTCTTTGTCATAGATCAATCATCAATGGGCTCGGCCGGGAAGTCCACTTGCCGCATGCTGTTGGGCGGCTGGTTGAGCCCTGTGGGGATGGGGCCGGTGCTGGTGGGGGCTGACCGGTGCTGCCGGGCTCAGTGGGGATGGGGCCCGGGTATCGAGGGGGTGGTTCAGGCGTCGTCGGCGACGACGGTGTATTCGAGAACGGGCCTGCCTGCGGCTCCATATCGGGGTCGGCGGTTGAGCATGCCCGCATCGGCCATGGCTTCCAAGTACCGGCGTGCGGTCACTCGGGAGACACCGAGACCTTCGGCCACCTCGGCGGCGGACTGGCCGGGCTTGTCGCCGAGGACCGACTTCACCTCTGCCTGCACGGCGTCGGGGACGCCTTTAGCGGTCGCGGTCACTGTGTGGGTGCGCAGTGCGGCGATCGCTGTGTCGACGTCGGTCTGGGTGACCTCACCCTCGGTGCTGTCTCCGCCGAGGCTGTTGCGGTAGGAGGAGTAGGCCTCGAGCTTGGACTTGAAGACCGGGAAGGTGAACGGCTTGATGATGTACTGGGCGACGCCGTAGGACAGCGCCTCCTGGACGATCTGCATGTCGCGGGCGGCGGTGACGGCGATGATGTCGACATCGACGCGGTGGCCGCGGATGGCCCGGCAGACCTGCAGACCGTGTCCGTCGGGAAGGTTCATGTCGAGGAGGACGAGGTTGATGCAGTCCGCGTCGAGACCGTAGATCTTTCCGGTCAGAGCCGCCATCGCCTGAGTGGCGTTCTTCGCTACACCGGCAAGGTGATAGCCGTCGATGCGATCGATGTACTTCGCGTGGGCCCGGGCGGCGACCGCCTCGTCCTCAACCACGAGCACACCGATGCTCGACTCAGGCGTAGTTGTATCTGACATGCCGCCAGTCTAACCAACACCGTTGCGGGGTCGCGGTGGATCGTGTTACAGCCTGGGCACATCCGTGACACAGGACTGGAACGCGTCGTGAGCTGCCAGATGCACGATAGTCGGTGCCTCAGGGTCGAAAATCGCGCGGATTTCGACCCGGAGGCACCGACTATCAGTGGCGTCGGCCTCAGACACCGACTATCAGAGGTGCAGACCTCAGGCGCGTTCGAAGATCGCGGCGATGCCCTGGCCGCCGCCGATGCACATGGTCTCAAGTCCGTAGCGTGCGTCGCGGCGCTCCATCTCGCGCAGCATCGTCGCCAGGATCCGACCGCCGGTCGCGCCGACGGGGTGGCCCAGGGAGATTCCGGAGCCGTTGACGTTGAGACGGTCGAAGTCGTCCTTGCCGAAGCCCCATTCGCGGGTCACGGACAGTGCCTGGGCGGCGAAGGCCTCGTTGAGTTCGATGAGGTCGATGTCGGCCAAGCTCAGTCCGGCCTTCTCGAGGGCCTTTGCGGTGGCAGGCACGGGGCCGATGCCCATGGTCTTCGGTGGCACTCCGGCCACGGCCCAGCTGACCAGGCGGCCCAGCGGCTTGAGCCCCTGTGCCTCGGCGGCCGCACGGGTGGTGACGATGCTCGCGGCCGCTCCGTCGTTCTGTCCGGAGGCGTTTCCTGCGGTGACCGTCGCCTGGTCATCGTCCTTGCCCAGGATGGGGCGCAGCTTCGCGAGCTTCTCGATGCTGGTGTCTGGACGAATGTGCTCATCAGCGTCGATCTGATGTTCGGCGACCTTGCGGGTGGCGGGGATCGTCACGGGAACGATCTCCTCGGCGAAGCGTCCGTCCTTGGCCGCTGCGGCTGCCCGCTGATGTGAGTTGTAGGCGAGTTCGTCCTGCTCGTCGCGGCCGATCGAATATTCGCGGCGCAGGTTCTCTGCGGTCTCGAGCATGCCGCCGGGAACCGGGTAGTTCTTTCCGCCCGGAGTGGTGCGGCCACGGCCCAGGGAATCGGTGAATTCGGCATTGCCGCCGCGCACACCCCAGCGGATGGTGTCGTTGTAGAAGGGTGCGTGGGACATCGATTCGACGCCGCCGGCGATGACGAAGTCTCCGTTGCCGGAGCCGACGACCATGGAGGCGTCAATGACTGCCTGCAGTCCGGAACCGCAGCGGCGGTCGACCTGCTTGCCGGGCACGGTCACGGGCAGCCCCGCGTCGAGGGCGGTGACTCGGCCGATGCAGGGAGCTTCCGAGGTGGCGTAACCCTGACCCATGATCACGTCGGCGACGAGTTCTGGATTGAGCCCGGTCCTGGCGATGAGCTCGCGGACGACGGTGGCGGAGAGCTCGTGGGCGGGGATGTCGCGGAACTGTCCTCCGAATCCTCCGATCGCGGTGCGCAGCGGTTCACAAACGACGATGTCCTGGTCCATAGTTCCTCCACTCGATTTCGCGGCAGCCGATGGCACATGGCCATCGGCCCGGCATTCCTGCTCAGCCTAAGCCGAATCCATACGGTGGCGCGGAAATGTTTCATTCATTGGGACGTCGCACAGCACAGGCGGGCGCCCGCTGAGCACCTCAGCTGCGGTCGTCGCGCACGATCTGGATCGGGCCCGTGGGCGGATTCCCGGACGGCGGCTGGCTCGATGACGAGGGCCCAGTCGAGGGATTCCCGGAAGCTGGCCCGAGTCCCCCGGGGTCAATGTCGCTGGTGTCGGGCAGCCATACCGTGAGCACCGCGCCCTTGAACTCGTCGCAGTCCTCACCGCGGCCCTGGACGTCGACGGCCCCGCCGAGACGGCGGATGGCTTGGACGACCAAGGACAAGCCGACCCCGCGGGTGCCGGATTCCTGGCGGCCGAGTCCCTTGTCGATCTCGACGCCGTCATGCTTCGTCGACCAGCCGCGTTCGAAGATCGCGTCGACGTACTCTTCGTCGATGCCCGGACCATCGTCGCTGACCTCGATCGTGAACCCGCTGGCACCGCCTGCTCCGCTCAGGTGGACATGCACTCGCTTGTCCTCGGGCAGAACGTCCTGCCTGCGCAGAGCGTCGAAAGCGTTGTCGATGAGGTTGCCGAGGATGGTCGCGAGGTCACGGTCATCCCCGCCGAGGCGGCCCGAGAGTCCCGCTGTATCGACCGTCATATCGATGCCCACCTCGGCGGCCTGGGCGATCTTGGAGAGCAGGAGTGCAGAGAGCACAGGATGGTCGAAGCTCATCTGACCATCGCCGGTGACCCGGTTGAGATCGTCGAGGTCCTTGGCGGCGAATTCGATCGCCTCGTCGACGTGACCGGTCTCCAACAGGGAGACGACCATGTGGAGTCGGTTCGCATATTCGTGGGTCTGTGCACGCAGAGAATCGGAGAACGATCGCACAGAGACGAGTTCACCGGAGAGTTCGGCGAGTTCGGTGTGGTCGCGCATCGTCACAACCCAGGTGTCGCTGGCGGCGTCGGTGGGCTGCTGGTTGACGACGAGGACCCGATCGTCGGTGTAGTGGATCTCGTCGCGAGCCCACCGGCCAGATGAGAGGAGATCCCTGAGGGCATCGGGCAGGTTGAGGCTGCGCAGCGCGATGCCGCCGATCGGCGAGGTCGCCCGGACCGGATCGTCGGTGTCAGCGATCTTCTCACCCGCCTTCCCCTCGCCTGCTGCGGGCAGCCCCAGGAGCTCGCGGGCCTCGGCGTTGATGAGGACGATGCCCGTCGAACGGTCGAGGAGCAGCAGCCCCTCCGACACGGCTTTGAGCACCGAGGAGTAGAACTCGAGCATGCCGCGCAGCTCGTTGGCGCCGTAGTCGCCGGTGACGCGGCGCAGTCCACGGGAGGTCGCCCAGGAGGCGGCGATTCCCAGGATGAGAGTGGTGATGGCGATGCCGATGAGCCAATTGCTCTGAGCCAGGAAGCCTTCCCGCACGGAATCGGCCGAGATGCCGACGACGACGGCCCCGACGACGGTGTTGGGTCCGGTGTCGTCGACGCCGAGGTGCTTTGCGAAGACTGGGCTGATGACATACATGGTGCCGCCGCCGGGCCCACCATCTTCGAGGAAGCGCACCACGGACTCCCCCTCGGAGACCTTCGAGCCGTCGACGGCCGCAGCGAGCTGATCGACGGAGTCATCGGGCACATCTCCCGATGCCGAGGACACGATGTTCGCCTCGATGCGCTCCTGTCGATTCGACGATCCCAACGACGGCGGGGTGACGAGGTAGTCGATGGGCACAACCGCGGCCACATCGAAATCGTACTGGCTCACCACATTCTCGAGCATCGTCTCGACGTCGTCCTGAGACCCCTCATCGATGAAGTCATCCGTGGTGGCCTCACCCGACCCGACCAGGCTCAGCGACATCGACATATTGTCGGCCGCAGAGCCCAGCAGATCCTGTTCGCGCTTCTGGTTCAGCTGGGAAAGCTGGATGTAGAGGAGGCTCGTCGTCAGCACCATGATGCCCACGAGCATGATCGAGTTCGCGAACATGATGCGCCCGGCAACGCCGAACTTCAGACGCCTGCTCACACGTGCCACTGGTCCAGTCAGTCCTCCTGACTTCACGGCACGCTGATCCTTGGGCATGGGTCCATTCTGCCACCCACTGCCCCAATCCCCGGGTCAGCCGGAATCGCGAGGATCAGGGTCGCGACGGTCACGTTCGCAACGACCAGAGCCCGGGGACTCAGATTCCGAGGCTGATGGGCCCGGAGGGCACGGCGGAGCACACGAGCACCTCATCGGCGGCGATCCGCGCCGCGGGTTCGACCGGGTAGATGACCGACCCGGCGGCCAAGGACACAGCACAGGTGCCGCAGGAACCGCCTCGGCAGGAGTTGTCTGCGCGCAGTCCGCGCGCCTCCAGTGCTTCGAGCAGTGTCCCCTGCTGGGGTTCCCAGAGGAAGCTGGTGCCCGAATTCTCCAGAGTCACCTCGGCGGGCGAGCATTGGGCGATGGCCTCGCTCATGCCGGTGTTCGGGGAGGCGAAGATCTCCTGGTGCACGGCCGGGACTCCGGCCTCGGCGCTGGCGTCGAGCACTGCACGGGTGAAGTCTGCGGGCCCGCAGACCATGACGTTGTCGCATCCGGCGAGCCAGTCGACGAGATCGGCATGACCGGGCCTGCCCTGGCTCGCGGTGTCGCGGTGGTGGGTCTCGACGGGAATCTGTCGCGAGTGGGCGCGCTTCTGCAGCCGATCCCAGAGGCAGGCCGTCCGGTGGTCGCGGTCGACGTGGAAGAGCTTGATCTTCTCGGTTCCCGACAGTTCGGCTCCGCGCATGAGGCCGAGGCTCGGGGTGATGCCGATGCCGGCGGTGACCAGCGCGGTCGTGCCTCCGAAGACACGGTTCGCGGTCATGGTGCCGTGCGGCCCGGAGGCGAGGACGGACTGCCCGGCCGCAAGCTCTGCGACCGCCCGGGAGCCCTTGCCCTGGGTGCGCACCGCGATCGACACGATGTCATCGGAGACATCCGTGATCGTATAGGTCCGCCAGAAGGGCTCGCCGAGGTCGAGGTGGACGCGCAGGTTGGTGCCGGGTTCGTCGAATTCGCGGATCCAGCCCTGGTCATCGCGCAGGGAGACTTCGACGATGTCGTTGCAGATCTGCTGGCTGCCCAGCACGGTCATGAAGCGCGGGGTCCGTGCGGTTTTGACGAGCTCTCGTGGGGCATCGCCTTCGATCTCGATCTCATCTCCGGTGCTGACCAGGCCGGATTCCAGGATCCGACCGTAGACGCCGCAGTGCAGGTGCCCACACGCCGAGGCCAGAACCCGGGGGACGTTGACGTCGACGGCTGTGGTGGCCGGGTTGACCGTGGTCGCCGGGCAGCGTTCGATCGCCTGGGTGATGGCCAGACGCACTCCGCCGAGGCGGACGATCTTGCCGATGAGTCCGAATTCCTCGAAGGGGGCGAGTCCGTCGACGAGGACGTTTCCGCGGAAGCGCAGCGGGTCGAGTTCGGTCTCGCCCGGCGCCAGTGCCGCCTGTCCGTCGGCGGTCTGGGAGATCGCTGCGACCGTGGCCGGGTTGATGATCGAGACACCTGCGGCCTGAGAGTCGAACATGCCCTGATCCGCGACGCTCAGTGCGCGCGGGAAGTCACCCTGAGGGGGTATGCGTGCAGAGAGGAAGTCCGCCGAGGTGGCCCGTGTGTCCCGGTCATCCGTGCGAAACGTCGTGGTCTCGTTCTGCGGAGACGTCAAGGTCACCGTCGCCGAGGGATCGGCCACGGCCGGCTGGGAGGAATCAGCCGCCTCGGCGAGGTCGAGTGCCACTTGCCACTTCTGCAGGTCAGTGTCGTTCTTGAGCACCGTGAACGCGGAGTATCGGTGCCAGCTGTCATCGGGGATGTCGAGACTGCCGTTGGTGAACGCGGCGACGCGGTCACCGCGGATGCCTCGGCCGGTGCGCACATCCGCCTCCGGGATCTCTTCGGCAGGGAACCCCTTGACGGGGAATCGGAACAGTCTGGCAACGCGCATGATTCGATTGTAGGAGCTTGACGACGCCCGGTACCCACGGTGAGACCAATTGCACAATTGACCTATACCCTAAGGGGGTATAGAGTATCGTCATGACTGAGCACCATGGATATACCCCGCAGAAGGACGCCCTTGCGAAGCGGATGAAACGGATCGAAGGTCAGGTCCGTGGGATCGGCAAGATGATCGATGACGACAAGTACTGCATCGACATCCTGACCCAGGTCTCCGCCGCAACGGCCGCGCTGCACGCGGTCTCCATCAACCTCTTAGAAGAGCACATCGCTCATTGCGTGGTCGACGCCGCATCCTCAGGGGATGACGACGCCGCCCGCAAGAAGATCGAAGAGGCTTCAGCCGCTATTGCCCGACTCATCAAGAGCTGAATGTCAGGAGACACATCATGACGACCACCACCATCAACGTCAACGGAATGACCTGCGGCCACTGCGAGGCAGCCGTCAAGGAAGAGCTCGGAGCACTGCCCGGAGTCACCGATGTCGCCGTTGAGCTCAATGCCGGCGGGGACTCCCCCGTGACCATCACCTCCGAGAAGGATCTCGACGAGGCCGCGATCAGCGCCGCCGTCGATGAGGCCGGCTACGAGGTGAAGTGATGTCGCGCGAGGTCGATCTCGACATCACGGGAATGACTTGCGCGTCCTGTTCGGCTCGTATCGAGAAGAAGCTCACCCGCCTCGACGGGGTCAGCGCCGAGGTCAACCTGCCGCTGAATTCCGCCCACGTCATCGTCGAATCCGAGCTCAGCGACGCCGACCTCACTGCCGCCGTCGAAAAGGCCGGCTATGGCGCCACCGTCAAGACCACCTCGGCGAGCGGACCGGAGATCGTCGACTACGATCCTCGCCATCTGCGGCCCCGCTTCATCGGTTCGCTGATTCTGGCGGTGCCGATCGTGGCCATCTCCATGGTCATGAGCTGGCACTTCCCCGGCTGGGAGTGGATCGTCGCGATTCTCGCCCTGCCGGTCGTGACCTGGGGCGCCTGGCCGTTCCACTCGGCCGCATTCAAGGCTGCCCGCGG
Organism: Brevibacterium sp. BDJS002; assembly: GCF_028201555.1. Classification (NCBI taxonomy): domain Bacteria; kingdom Bacillati; phylum Actinomycetota; class Actinomycetes; order Micrococcales; family Brevibacteriaceae; genus Brevibacterium; species Brevibacterium sp. BDJS002. The sequence continues at coordinate 4,009,000 of NZ_CP116392.1, forward strand.
ACGGTCGACGACCATGGACACCCTGGTCAGCGTCGGGATCATCGTCGCCAGCGCCTATTCCTACATCACCTTGGGCCGGGCCGTCGCCGACGGCTACGGCTGGCAGATCCCCGCGACTTATCATGTCTGGTTCGAGGCCGCGGCCGCGATCACGGTGTTCCTGCTCATCGGCAAGCTCACCGAGGATCGGGCGAAGAGTCGGGCCACCGCAGCACTCAAGGCGCTGCTGGGCCTGGGTGCACGGTCGGCGAACGTGCTGCGTGAAGGCACGGGAGACACCCGAGCTGAGGTCCAGGTCCCGATCGACGAACTCGTCGTCGGCGATGTCTTCATCGTCCGTCCGGGCGAGAAGATTGCCACCGACGGCGAGGTGATCGCGGGGCATTCCGCGATCGACGAGGCCATGCTCACCGGCGAATCTGTGCCCGTGGAGGTCGACCTCGGCGACGCCGTCACCGGCGCCACCATCAACACCTCCGGCGTGCTCGAGGTCAGAGCCACCCGCGTCGGATCCGATACGACCCTGGCGGCCATGGCCGACCTGGTCAGCCGGGCACAGACGGGCAAACCCGCCGTGCAGCGCCTGGCCGATCGGATCTCTGCCGTGTTCGTGCCGATCGTCTTCGCGATCAGTGCTCTCACGCTTCTGGCCTGGGGGCTGATCACCGGCGACTGGGCGATGGGGCTGCACGCGGCCCTCACCGTCCTCATCATCGCCTGCCCCTGTGCACTGGGTCTGGCCACTCCGACGGCCCTGGCCGTCTCCTCCGGACGCGGTTCGCAGTTGGGCATCCTCGTCTCCGGGCCCGAGGCTCTCGAGTCGACGCGGTCGATCGACACCGTCGTGCTCGACAAGACGGGCACCCTGACCACCGGCGTCATGACCCTGCTGGACACGCAACTGAGCGACACCGACTTCGCGGTCCTGGCTCGCCTGGAATCACAGAGTGAGCACCCGGTGGCCCGCGCGATCGTCGAGGCCGCTGACACGAGGGCTGAGTCTCAGCCGGCTAAGCAGGCGAACGCCGGGCTGGGACGAACTGCCGCCTCGGCGGTGGATGATTTCGAGAACATCCCCGGCGGCGGACTGCAGGCCACGATCGACGGTGCCGAGGTGCTCGCTGGTCGGCCCGATCTGCTCCGAGAGCGCGGAATCGACGTGACATACACCTCCGATTCTGTGCCCACCGGTGCCACGATCGTCGCTCTGGCCATCGACTCGCAGTTCCGCGGCCTGACCTTCGTCTCCGATGAGATCAAAACCGGAGCCGCCGAGGCGATCGCCGAGCTGCATTCGCTTGGCATCGACACCGTCTTGCTGACCGGGGACAATGCCCAAGCCGCCGAGGTGGTCGCGGGCAAGCTCGCCATCACCGAGATCCGCGCCGATGTCCGTCCCGAGGGCAAGATCGCCGTGGTCAATGAGCTGCAGGCTCGGGGGCAGGCGGTGGCGATGGTCGGCGACGGCATCAACGACGCCGCGGCTCTGGCCGGTGCCGATCTTGGTATCGCGATGGGTTCGGGCACCGATGCGGCGATGGCCGCATCGGACATCACCATGGTGCGCTCGGATCCCCGGCAGATCCCGCAGGCGATTCGCCTGTCGCGGAAGACCCTGGGCCTGATCAAGGGCAACCTGTTCTGGGCCTTCGCCTACAACACGGCTGCCGTTCCGATCGCCGCGTTCGGACTGCTCAGCCCGATGATCGCCGGAGCCGCGATGGCGTTCTCCTCGGTGTTCGTCGTCCTCAACAGCCTGCGATTGCTGCGGTTCAGGTAGGACGCGTCACCTGTCAGCCCTGGATGCGGGTCTGACGGTCGCCCCATTCCTGGTTGCGGAGTTCGAACTTCTGGATCTTGCCGGTCGAGGTCTTGGGCAGAGCCTCGACGATCTCGACCTCGCGTGGGGCCTTGTACTTCGCGATCTGCGTGCGCACATGGTCGATGACTTCGGCTTCGGTGACCGCTGAGCCTTCACGCACGATGATGAAGGCCTTCGGTCGTTCGCCCCATTTGTCGTCAGGGACACCGATGACGGCGACTTCGAGGACTGCCGGGTGTGAGGAGATCGCCTGTTCGATCTCGACGGTGGAGATGTTCTCGCCGCCGGAGACGATGATGTCCTTCGAGCGGTCGCGCAGTTCGATGTAGCCGTCCTCGTGCATCACGCCGAGATCACCGGAGTGGAACCAGCCGCCTTGGAAGGCCTTCGCGGTGGCGTCCTCGTCGCGGAAGTAGCCCTTCATCACGTTGTTGCCGCGCATGACGATCTCGCCGATCGTCTGTCCGTCGGCGGGCACGTCGATGAGTTCGTCACCCGATTCGAGAGCGACGATGCGGGCCTGATCGGCCTGGACCATGCCGACTCCCTGCCGCGCCCGCAGCCTGGCTCGGGACTTGTCATCAAGGGAATCCCACGAATCCTGCCACTCGCACACCGTGTAGGGACCGTAGGACTCGGTGAGTCCGTAGACGTGCACGATCTGGAAGTTCAGGGCCTCCATCTCCCAGATGAGGGTGGGACTGGGTGCGGCACCGGCCATCGTGGCGGTCACCGCCCGGTCGAGGGAATGCGCCTGCTCGGCGTTGATGACCGTGCTCATCACGGTCGGGGCACCGTTGAGGTGGGTGACCGTGTGACGATCGATGAGATCCCAGATCACGTCTGCCCGCACCTCGCGCAGGCACACCTGGGTCCCGCCGGCTGCGGTCAGCGCCCAGCCCGTGCACCAGCCGTTGCAGTGGAACATGGGCAGCGTCCACAGGTACACGCTCTTCTCGTCGTGTTCGGAGTGGATGATCTCGCCGAGAGCGTTGAGATAGGCGCCCCGGTGCGTGTACATCACGCCCTTGGGTCGTCCTGTCGTGCCGGAGGTGTAGTTGATCGACAGCGTCGCGCGCTCGTCCTCGACGCTCCAACTGAGTGCCTCGGTGTCAGCTTCGGCGCCGGACAGGAACTCGTCCAGGCCGGTTACGACGGGCGAGGACGAATCCGGGCGGACCGCCTCGGCGGAGGAATCGATCGTCGTGTCCTCGACGTCGACGATGCGCTCGACCGTGTCGAGGCCGTCGATGACGGGGGCGACGCTGGGCCACAGCTGCGTGTCCACGACCAGCAGCTTCGCCTGGCTGTGGTTGCAGATGTAGCGGACCTCCTCGGGGGCCAGCCGGGTGTTGATCGGCACCAGCACGGCACCGGCCAGCGGCACGGCGAATTCGGCGATGAGTGCCTCTGGAAGGTTGGGCATGAGGTAGGCGACTCGGTCGCCGGGCTCGATGCCCGTTGCGCGCAGAGCATGCGCCCGGGTCTCCACGGCCGCGGCGAATTCGCGGTAGGTCATCTCCTGGTCGTTGTAGACCACGGCGCGCTTGTCGGGAAAGACGTCGGCAGAGCGGCGCAGGAAGGACAACGGCGTCAATTCTGTGTTCCAGGTCTCCATGGAAAAAGCCTACGTCACCGAGGTGGGCCCCAGCCGACAGGGGTCATGTCTGCTGGCAGGGGTCATGTCTGCTGACCCGGGGGTCTGCTGGCAAGGGATACGGGAGGACCGCTGTGCTCATTTGAGGATCGGGTAGGTCTGATCGTCATTCTGGGTGTCATTGCGCATCACCCAATTGAGAATACAGGCGCAGGCGCTGACCAGGACGAACGCGGCACCGGCATAGATGAAGGCGAATCCGAACGCGGTCACGTCCTGCCAGGCGCGGGTGACGATGATCGACAGGATCAGAACGACGACGCCGCAGACGAGCCCCACTTTGAACGCATCCTTGTAGGACACGGTGCTGGTGGACTTTTTCTCAGACTTCGATGCTGTCATGCCCCCAGCGTACCGACCTCAGCTGAGAATCGGTGCACCGAGGTCGTTCGGCAGCCCGGAGGCGAGGTGAGCAATCGACCGTTCCTGATTCAACCGAAACGGGGCTCAGGTGGACTACCCGAGCAGAACAAGCAAAAATGTCTACGTGCCCAACCCCATTCGGCGCCCCTCTGATGAGGTGTCGCGCGCGCTCAGCCCGAACCAGGTCACCCCTGGTCAGAAGTCGCGCCCGCGCACGATCTGCACAACAGTGATCGCAACCGTCCTTGCGACGCTCACGCTGGCGGGCATGACCGCATGCGGTCCGGACAGGGGTTTGCGGGTCGAACCTGAAGGTGAGACATCCCCCTCAATGTTCGAACCTGCCAACAAAGATTCGGGTCCACCCGACGACCCCTTCTCGCTCAAGGAGATCCGCAGGCTCATCGTGAACGCTTCGGGAGTCGCAGTGACGGGGAAGGCGACGGAGTCTGCGCAGGTCGTCGCCGACTGCAAGGAATGTCTCAAATTCTCAACACCCTTCCTCAGTGACGATAAGAGATTCCAACTCGTCACCGTTGCCAATCCGCAGCAGAAGAGTGAGATCGTTGCGGGCGCCGTCATCAGCGAAAAGGACGGCGAACCACGCCTTGAACTGATCGCCACCGGCAACCAGCTGAAACTCACCCCAGGTAAGAATGGGACACTGGTAGTGCAGGAGGCGATGTTCGCCGACGGTGACAAAGCCTGCTGCCCTTCGGGTTGGTCGGTGCAGGTCTTTCGCCTGCATGAAGGTAGGTTTGAACCGGGTCAACGCTTCACGCGGCTTAATGGAGAAACGTAATGCATATTGTTCTGGTTGAGGATGACGAGGTCATCCGGGAGACAACCCAGATCGGCCTGGAACGGTTCGATTACACGGTGTCGGCATTCGCCGACGGTCGTGAGGGGTACGAGTTCGTCGCTGCACATGGTGCCGACGTTCTGCTCCTTGACCTCATGCTGCCCACAATGAACGGCGCATCCATCTGCCGGGCCGTGCGTGAGCGGTCCACCATTCCCATCATCATCATCTCCGCACGCTCGGATGCGATCGACATCGTCCAGGCGCTCGAAGCCGGAGCCGACGACTATCTCACCAAGCCTTTCGACATGCAGGTGCTCAATGCCCGCATCCGCGCCGTCGTCCGCCGCTTCATCACCACCGGCACCGACAAACTCGGCTACTCCCCGACCACAGAGATGGACGAGGAACACGAAACCGTGATCGGCCCCGGCGGCATGATCACCGGGGACGGAATCCCCGAGGTGCTCGGAGCCAGCCCAGGCATGGACACCCGCGAACGCCTCAAGGCCCAGCTCGAGTCCGATGACACGTTCCTGGGCGCGGGCGGAAAATTCACTTCGGGGGACATGAACGACAGCGGCAACGAGCAGATGATCGGCGGCGATGTCACCGTCCCTCCCCGCCCTGACAGCTCACCGGCCATGCAGTCGAGCTCCAGCCAGGGCGGCTACAAGGTCACGGGCGCGAACAACAACGGCAGCGCCGATTCCGACCGCGAGCTCGGCCCGTTCCGGACGCGGCTGGGTTCCCTGGTCCTCGACACCGGTCGCCTGACCGTGGAGATCGACGGCGAGGAAGTCCACCTCACCCCCACCGAGCTGCGAGTCCTTCTGCTCCTGACCGAACAGCCCGAGCACGTCTACTCCCGTGAGAAGATCGCATTCACAGTCTGGGGCTATGAATGGGCCGGCGACTCCCGTGTCGTCGACGTCCACATCCAGCGCCTGCGGAAGAAGATCGGCGCCAACATGATCGAGACCGTCCGCGGATTCGGATACCGCTTCGCGGGCTGATCCCATGTCACTGCGCTGGAAGATCTCCCTTCTCATCGTTGCCTCGGTCATCATCGCCGTGCTCTCCTGCTCCATCGTGCTGCGCCAGTCCGCGGCCCGTGCCGAGGACGACCGCATGCGCTCAACCGTGACCGAGCAGCTCGCGAACTCCGTCGCCATCTTCTCCGAAACCGGAGTGCTCACCCTCAACGCCCGCATCGATGACCCTGCACTGCCCAAGGATGCACGCGCCCAGGCTCTCAAAGGCCAAAGCGTGACGATGCGCTCCGAGGTTGATGGTGACGAGATCGTGTGGGCGGCCGCCCCGATCGAGGTCGGCACCTACACCGAGGTGATCTCCGTGCGCGCTTCGACCAAGGACAGCCAGGAGCTCATCGGCCGCATCGACCAGGCTCTGCTGGTGGGAATGATCGGCTCCTCGCTGGTCGTCGGCGGCGTCGGCTCCCTCGTGGCTGGTCGCATCTCACGCAGGCTGACTCTGGGCGCCCAGGCCGCGCGGAAGATCGCGGCCGGAGATACGAGCATCAGGATCGCCGATGTCGTCGACGACACGGACCAGGAGGTCGCGGCCTTCGCCTCGGCGGTCGACACAGCCGTGACACGACTGACTGAGCGCATCGACTCCGAGCAGCGCTTCACTGCGGACCTGGCGCACGAGATGCGGACTCCGCTGACCGGCCTCGTCAACGCGGCCAACCTGCTCGAAGAGGATTCGCGTCCTGCCGAGCTCGTCAAGGACCGGGTGAAGCGCATGCAGGTTCTCGTCGAAGACCTGCTCGAAGTCTCGCGCCTCGATGCGGGTCGCGCGAACCCCGAGTTCACCCGCGTCAACATCGACCAGACGGTCCAGTCGCTGCTGGGCACGATGACGGCCTCCGGTGCTCTGGGCGGCCACGAAATCGACACCCAGTACGCGGCTCTGAATTCGACGCTGGTCACCGATGTCCGGCGGTTCGAACGCATCATCACCAACCTGCTCGTCAACGCGATCAAGCACGGCGGGGACCCGATCCGCCTGGAGACGAACACCCGGAGCATCACGATCACCGACTCCGGTTCCGGCTACCCACCCGACATCGTCAACACCGGGCCGACCCGCTTCGTCTCCGCCGGTGGCGGCGGAATGGGCCTGGGACTCGTCATCGCACAAGGGCAGGCCCGACTGCTGGGCATTCGCCTGATCTTCAGCAATGATCCGATCACCGGTGGTGCACGCACCGAGGCGATCTTCCCGGAGCCCGAGGCACAGGACTCAGCACTCCAGCAGTATCTCGAATCTGACTGAGGTTTCAGCAGGGCCGCTTCGCATGGCCCACGGCACCGATTGGCCACTGTTGGACAGCTTCTGGAAGGCAGCAGTCGGTGCGTGGTTGCGCAGTTGCGTGATTGTGGAGTTGCGCAGTTGCGTCATTGTGGAGTTGCGTGCGATTTCGTGGGAAATTTCGAACGCGAGCCAACAATGACGGTACGCACAGTGGCGGTTGCCCAGGCCGCGTGGGCCTCGTCTCCGCGGGAATCGCGGTCCTCATCCTCGCAGTGCGCGGGAGTAGCGCCTGCGGTAGATGATCTGGGCGAGGCGGACGAAGGGTTCGCCGAGGCGCCAGATCCCCATTCCCGCTCGTGAGACGGAGCGCAGCACGAGGAAGACTCGATCATCGTCTGCGTGGATGAGGATGAATGACTCCTCGCCGGTGATCGGGTGCCCGGGTTTCGTCCCGTAGGTGAAGCCACGTCGTGTGTCGGACTCGAAGACCTCGATGACGCGTGCCGGCTCCGGCAGGCGGAACGGCCCGAGTCGCACGAAGATCGTCGGCTCCTGTCCGGCGCGAACCCGCTGGGTGCCTGTGCCTGTGCCTGTGCCTGCGCTCAAGGATCCCGTGTCGTCCTCCGAAGCCTGCGCACCGATGTCGAATCCGCTGCGGATCTTCACCTCCCAATGCAGGAGCTCCTCCGCGCAGCGGTCGAAAGTCTCGCGGCCATGACCGACGAAGTAGGCTGATTCGAAGTGTCGGTAGTCTGCCGGCCGGTCGACCCACCGGGGTGAGAGCGGCTGAGTCAGTGGTTCCATGCCACCAACCTAACCGAATTCCGGACACATCAGCGCCGTGCCGTTACCGAATCCCGGACGCACCGGTGCCAAGTTCGAGGCGAACAAGTAAGGTGCCAAGTACCGACATTCCTTCAATCGAATGTCCGCTCAGAACACGCAAGATGCTCGCTGCTGACGACCATCACGCACGACCGTCACGGATCAAAGGAGAACCAAGAATGCGCACACTCAATGGAATCGATGAGATCACCTCGCTCGTCGGCACCGAGTTGGGCTCGTCCGAGTGGACGACGATCGACCAGACCGCGATCAGCACCTTCGCCGATGTCACCGACGATCACCAGTGGATCCACATCGACGAGGAGCGCGCGGCAGAAGGCCCCTACGGAGCGACGATCGTCCACGGCTTCTTCACCTTGTCTCTGATCCCGAAGTTCTCCAGCGAGATCTTCACCATCGAAGGTGTGTCCATCCGCGTCAACTACGGGCTGAACAAGGTCCGCTTCGCACAGCCCGTGCCGGTGGGTTCGCGCCTGCGCGGCACCGTCAGCGTCAACGAGGTCATCCCCGGGGACAAGGGCACCCAGGTCATCCTCAAACACGTCATCGAGATCGAAGGCCAAGAGCGCCCCGCCTGCATCGCCGAGGTGGTCACCCTCCTCGTCGAGTGAGGCTACGCCACCTGCGCCGAGGCACGGGTTACGTGTCGAGAAACACAATCGTGCAACCGTGTATTGACACTCGCCCCGTTTCTCGGCTGCCGGCTGCTGGTTGCCGGTTGCCGTATGCCGTGCTCAGCTCGGACGGTAGGCGTCGAGCATCTGGGCGACGCGGATGTAGCCCAGGTGAGAGTATGCTTGCGGGTGATTGCCCAGGTGCATCTCCGCGACCGGGTCGTATTCCTCGGCCAGCAGTCCGGTGGGCCCCAGCAGGTTGTCCAGCTGACGGAACAGGTCCCAGGCGTCGTCGATGCGTCCGACCTTGATGAAGGCCTCGATGAGCCAGGTCGTGCAGATGTGGAAGCCGCCCTCAAGACCGGGCAGCCCGTCGTCGTAGCGGTAGCGGAAGACCGTCGGACCCGCTCGCAGCTCGCGCTCGATGGCATCGACGGTCGAGACGAAGCGCGGGTCGTCGGCCGGCAGCAGACCAGAGAGCCCCACGAACAGGCACGCCGAGTCGAGGTCGGTCTCACCGTAGGCAACGGTGAAGGCCCCGACCTCTTCGTTGTACCCGTTCTCAAGCACATCGTGGGCGATCTTCTCGCGCAGCTGCCGCCAGGCACCGGGAAGTTCGCGGCCGAAGCGCTCGGCGATCTGCAGCGCCCGATCGACCGTCACCCAGCACATCACACGCGTATAGACGTTGTGCTTCGGCGGACGTCTGGCCTCCCAGATCCCATGATCGGCTTCGAACCACCGTTTACTCACGGCTTCGACCATCTGACACGTCAGTGTCCAATACGAATCCGGAAGATCGCCGAGGTGCTCGCTGAGTTCGTTGAGGAGCTCGGTGACCGGGCCGAAGACGTCGAGCTGGACCTGGTGTTCAGCCGCGTTGCCAACCCGAACCGGACGGGATCCCGCGTATCCGGGCAGGTGGGCCAGCACCGCCTCGGTGGTCAGTGCGGAACCGTCGACGGCGTAGAGCGGGTGAAGCTGCTCGGGGGACACTGTACGGGCCAGGATTCCCGTCAGCCAGGACAGGAATCCTTCGGCTTCACCGGTGGACCCGAGGGACAGCAGCGCGCGCACGGTCATCGATCCGTCACGCAGCCAGGTGTAGCGGTAGTCCCAGTTGCGCACGCCGCCGATGCCCTCGGGCAGGGAGGTCGTCGGTGCCGCGAGCACCCCTCCGGTCGGTTCATGGCACAGGGCGCGCAGGGTCACCGCCGAGCGGATGACCTCTTCACGGTGGTGGCTGGGGATGCTGAGGGTGTCGACCCAGTTGGTCCAGAAGTTCAGGGCGCGCTCGCGCACATGGTGCTCTCCGCCGGTGGCCATGTAGCGGGCATCGCCGGTGCCGGTGCCGCAGGCCAGAACGAGGACCACGACGCCACCCGGCATGTCAGAGGGCACGACAACCGCCTCGGCGGTGTGTGACTGTCCGGTCTCGCTGATCTCGAAGTCGAGACCGGGCGCGATCAGGGAGATGGGCTCGGAGGTGCCGAGCAGCTGCACGCCGTCGTGGGTGCGGATCATGCGCGTCGGAACGGTGGCGTAGTCCAGTCGTGGGGCGAAGCGGATCCGGGCGGCGGTGTCGCCGGTGAGCACGCGCACGACGATGGTGTCGTCGCTGTTGGCGTCGACCGGGGCGAGGTAGTCGATGCAGTTCAGGCCCGGCCAGCGGGTCTCCAGAAGTGTGGAGTGGGTGAGGTAGCGCTGTGTCAGCGGGGCGGTGCCGGCTTCGGTGTCGACGGCAAAGAATCCGGCAGCCTCGGCGCCGAGGATTTCGGAGAACATCGACGAGGAGTGCGGCAGCGGGTGCGGCATCCAGCAGATGCTGCCGAAAGGGTCGACCAGTGCCGTCGACTGCCCGTTGCCCAGCAGACTGTGCCGATGGATCGGGGTCGCGCGTCTGCCGAACAGCCAGGATTTGCGCAGCTCGTAGATCGCGGCGAGGACGACGGAGACCTCCTCCGGGGAACTGATTGGGAAGTCCGCGTGCGTCTCTGCAGGGTCGCGACCCACCTTGAGCCCCAGGTCAGCCTCCCCCAGCGTTTCGAGGGCGAACTCGTCCGCGGTGTCATCGCCGATGAACACGACCACCTCTGCCCCGGTCTGCTCCCGAAGACGCTGCAGTGCCTCGGCCTTCGAAGAGGGGACGACCGAGAGGTCGATGACCTGCTTGCCCCGAGTCGGGAAGATCGCGTGAGTGTCGACGAGTTCATCCACCGCGAATTCGACCTTGTGGCGTTCCGCCTCGTCGAGCCCACGCAGGTGAACAGCCGCGCCGGTGGTCTTGTGTTCGATGATCGTGGTCGGCAGCGACTGGAACAGGTCTCGCCGGAGGCCGTCGAGAGCCGTGCGCTGCTCCGGATCGAGGCTGTCGATGGCGACGGTGTCCGTCTCTCCGCCGTGGGAGCCGAAGAGGTGGACCTCCCGGGGCAGCCGTGACATCGCCGCGAGATCGCGGAGGCTGCGACCGGAGATCACCCCCGCCGAGGTGGACGGGAGCAGAGCGAGCGCGCGCAGTGAGTCGACCGAGGAGTCCAGCGGGAAGGCCTGGCCGGGGAGGTCGACGATCGGCGCGATGGTGCCGTCGTAGTCGGTAGCGATGAGGAGTGAGGGTGAACGGGAGACTTCGAAGAGTCGGCGGAAGAGCTCCGGGGAGAGTTCGCGACTGGCTTCGGCCAGGTCGCCCAGGAGGCCCGAGGAGCTGACGGAGGCGGCGATGGGAGTCAGTGGGGAAAGATTCTCGTAGTCGTGCTCGACGGTGCTCATCTCACCTCGGTCTTCTCGAGTTCGGCTGGGGGCGTCGGATGACGTGGTCTTCGGCGGCTGCGCGGCGAGTGTCAGTTCTTGTCGTCGGGAGTGTCGGGTGTGTCTGGTGCGTCGGGTGTGTCTGGTGCGTCGGGTGTGTCTGGTGCGTCGGGTGTGTCTGGTGCGTCGGGGGCAGCTGGATCGTGAGTCTCGACTGCGGGGAGGCCATCGACGAATGTCTCGTTGCCGGCCGCAACCTGCTTGGCCTTGCTGATGCGCGAGTAGCCGCCGATGATGAAGATGACTCCGGCGATGAGCGTGGCCACGCCGGTGAACCCGAGGATCCACAGTGCACCGAAGCCGTCGCCGAACATGAGGATCACGCCGAGCAGCACGTGGCAGGCCGCGGCGATGAGGAAGTCCGATGCCATGGGGTGAGACTTGAGCTGGCGGTAGTTCCACAGTTCGAGGAGACCGTGCAGCAGTGCCCAGATGCTCATGGCTGCGCGCAGTTCCGCCGGCTGCTCGGCGAGGAACAGGAACACGATCGCGGGGACCGTGATGATCGCCTGGCCGTAGACCGCGGTGCGCACGTTCATCGGCGAACGCAGTCCCTGGTAGACGAGCACCAGCGCGAACAGCACCAGGTAGCTGATGGAGAGGATGTCGACGATGTCGACGCCCATCGACAGGTGCTTGGGGCTGGCGGCATCGCGTGGCCAGAAGACCGTCGCGAAGCCGAAGGCGACGCCGAGGATTCCGCGGACGACCATCGGAGCACCGAGTGCCTTCGACTCGGAGATGGCCTGAGGCAATGCCTCGGGTCGCGGTTGCGTGGACTCGGTGCGCGGTTCGTCGGTACTCATCACGACACCAGTTTAGGTCTCTCACCTGAGTCTGTCTGGTGTTGGCCTGGACACAACCTCCTCATGTATTTACGTAATTACGTACTTTGTGTATTCTGGGCTTATGAGTTCGTCGTCGAAGGGTCAATCCGCACGCACGGTCGAGGAGCGCGTGGCCGAGCTCGAGCGCAAGATCGCCGAGCTGGAGAATGCCGTTCCCACGACTGCACCGGCCGCCGAGGCTGAGTCCGATCGGGCGCCGAATGGCACGAAGAGCACGAACCCGACCGCTGATGACGACACCTTCTGGGCGCTGAACGGCCTCATCGATCGAGCGGGAGACGAGGGTGGAGTCGTCTACACCGGACATACCACTCCCCCGGGTGGGGAATCTCCGGTGTCCTGGCAGATGGGGCTGCCGTCGGCAGCGATCAATGACCTCAATTTCGCCGAGGCTGCCCCCGCCCTGGCAGCACTGGGCCACCCGGTCCGCCTCGAACTCCTGCAGGCCATCTATGAGGGGACGACTACCGTCGCCCAGCTCGGCGAGGACGAGCGATTCGGCACGACCGGCCAGATCTACCACCACATCCACGCCCTGGCCGGGGCAGGCTGGCTCGAGAACTCGCGCCGAGGCCACTGGCGCGTACCTGGCCAGAAGATCGTTCCCCTCCTCACCCTCATCCTCATCGGCACTCACTGACACTCACTGACACTCACTCAGGAGCCCCCATGAACACCGCTTCCGCCGCCGCGAACTCCAACAAACCTCGTCCACGCTCGGCCTCAGAAGAGCCGCGGGCTCAGCGGACATGGATCGCGGTGCTCGCTGCCGCGATCGCGGGTGTCCTGCTTCTGCTCATCACTCCGTTTCCACGTGGGTTCCAGGGCGAGACCACTGGCGATGCCGCACTGGTCAGTCAGGTCGAGAACGCCCTCGATAGCGGGCACTGGCACCATGTGGCAGCCGCGAAGATTCATGGCGATGACGTCACCTGGGGAGGAGTCGGTGCCGACGAGGATTCGGAGTTCGAAATCGGATCGATCACGAAGACCATCACCGCGGCGCTCTTCGCCGATGCGATCGAACGCGGAGAGATCGACGAGGAGACCAACCTCGGCGAGGTCTGGCCCGAACTCGACGGTGAGGTCGCCGAGGTGACTCTGGCATCGATCGCCACGCAGCGCTCAGGACTGCCCGCTCAGGAACCGTCATTGAGTTTCGGTGATGGCCTGGCGACATTCCTATCGAGCTATATCCACACCGACCCTTATCGCGGGACTGCGACGGACCTCGTCGACTCGCTCAAGGACGTCGACGTGGGTGAGCAGGAGCCGGAGTACTCGAACTTCGCATTCGGGATCCTCGGACAAGCACTCGCGACGGTCACGGACTCCAGCTACGGCGATCTCGTCAGGGACCGGATTACGGAGCCCTTGGGAATGACGGACACCTACGTGCCCGGATCGGCGGAGGGACTCTCGCATGGCTACACGGCGTCCGGATTGCCTGCAGCGCCATGGACGCTGGGCGGGACTGCGCCCTCGGGTGCCATCAGATCAACTGCCCACGACATGAGCATCTGGCTGCGCGCGACGATGGACGGGTCCGCCCCAGGTGCGAGTGCAGTCCAGCCGCGTGAGGCTTACGACGAATCGGATCGAATCGGCTGGGCGTGGCTCACCACGAAGGATCGCAGTCCCAATCTCACCTGGCACAACGGCGGCACGGGCGGGTACCGCTCGTTCCTCGGTTTCGATCCGAAGACGTCGCAGGGGATCATCGTCCTCGCCGAGTCGGCAATCTCCGTTGACGATGCCGCCGACGTGATCTCAACAAGTGAAGCCTCGGTGGCAACCCGGCACTCTGCGCAGGTACACGGCGATCAGGCAGGAGCGCACTCATGAATCCAGAACTCTTCTCTCAGATCGCATGTGCGATCGTCATCGTCTGGGGTGCTTTCTCTGCGATCAAGGCTTCTCGAGCTCTCACCCGGACCGTGCTGCTGAGCAATGTCCTCGTTGCTCTCGCCATGCTTCTGCTTGTCCGATTGATTGCAGACTACGGTGGTTGGACATCTTGGTTCATCTACGTCTGGATGCTCTGCCTCGGCGGGTACGTCTTCGGCGTGTATCTGGCAGCGAGGGCTTGGTCGCAACTTCCCTGGGTCGCCAATGGTGCAGCGGCCAAACGGTCAGAGGTGACCAGCCTCGGAGTATCGAGCGTGATGACGGCGGCTGCTGCGGGTGCGCTGGTGATTCCCGGGTTCATGCTGGGTTGAGACTGCCGATGGCACGCGACGGTCGCATTTCACCTGAGCTTCATGTGTCGGCGACCTACGGGAGCTGGCATCGAACTAGTTTCGTTGTATGAGCCCATTGCCTAAAGAAGGTCGTCGTCTCCCGCGATTGTGGATATACGCCGCCATCGGCGCCGTCATCGGTGTTATCGCGGGACTGACCACAGAGCCTGGGTTGGTGATCCCGTTCGCCATCTTCGGCTTCGCCATGGGGATGGGGATCTATTGGATCCTGCGTGGCGACGGTCCGGCCGAGCCACGGACCACCGACACCACTCGCGGAAGCAACGGCGAGGGCGAGGGCGAGGACAACGCAAACCGAGACGGCAACGGCAACGAATAGAACCGTCAATCGAGGGCATGCTCAAGTACAGCCTGCCGGTCGACTATTTTCCTCCACGTGCAGCCAAACGACTGGTTGCTGCGACCGACCTGAGACGTCAGGAGGATCCTGAGATCGTCAACGTCCCGTCAGAGTCGGTGACAGAAAATTTCGGCAATGGATCGGTCGCAGGGCCAGCGAGGACCTCACCGGTGGACGTCGAGAACTGTGAAGAATGGCAGGGGCAGGTGATCTTGTCTTCGGTGATCGTACGGACCTGGCAGCCCTGATGAGTGCAGACAGAGGAGAACGCGTGGAACTCACCTTCCTTCGGCTGGGTGACCACATACGTTTCGTCAATGACGGTTCCAGAACCGACGGGAACGTCTCCCGCTGCGACGCTGGCATCTTCTGCTGAACCACTTGTCGGTGTCTCGGACGAGTCCTCGGACCCGCACGCCGAGGTCAACGCCACCGACGAACCGACGACAGCTGCGGAGCCGACCATGCCGGCGGATTTCATGATCGTGCGTCTGTTGGTTTCCACTGTGCTCCTCAGCCTCCTGTGCATACGTGAACAGTGCAGAATCCGTAGGACTGTTCGGCTTCCAGGGTAACGCGAAGCACTGACTCTCCTATATCCATTCACTCAGAGTCAGCCTGTCCCGTGGGACGTCGCCAGCAGCGATGCCGGGTCCGGCAGCAACGCCCGATCAACGGAATATCTCACGGTCGTGAATGCAAAAAGTGGTGGTGCGGACCCCACCCCGTCAAAAGGGCCGAAATCCACACCACCACAAACAAGTGAAGGCCACCCCCACAAAGGGAGTGGCCTTCACTCTTAAAGAATATTGCGGCAGTCACCTACTCTCCCACAACCACCAAGTTGCAGTACCATCAGCGCGAATGGGCTTAGCTACCGGGATCGGAACGGTTAACCGGGCGTTTCCCCACCACTATCACCACCGCAAAACCAACAAACCACCACCACCCGAATCAAAAAGACTCCTGAGTTCCACAACTGAGCGACGATTCGCCGAATCTCGAAGTATTCGTGCTGGTCATAGGTTCGGGAGGAGTGTTTGTGGGACACTAATGGTCTGTCTACGATGGGTTCATGTCGCCTCGCTTGCGGAAAGTTACTACCGGATCAGGAGCCACGGCCGTCCAGATTGTGCGCAAGGTCCGCGGCAAAGTCACCGTCCTCGAACACCTGGGCTCTGCTCACACACCGGCAGAACTGACCGCGTTGCTCACCGCTGGAGAAGACAAACTCGCGTCCTACGGGGCGGCCGAGCAACTCGAACTCGAGCTGGGACTGCCCGCTGACCCCGACGTCACACCGCATACCAAAACCGTCGTAGGTTCACGCTCTGCTGTGCTCGTCGATGCGATCACCGAGTCCTGGAACCGGCTGGGCTTCAGTGAGGTCGTTGTCAAGCACCGGGTTTCGTAGAGGCTCCTTTTCTTGGTTTCCTAAGCAGCCGCGGGTTCAATCGCGGACTGGTTGATCCATTCCGAATGGACCTCGAACGGCGGGCGGTAGTCAATCGCTGAATGCAACCGTGTCTGGTTGTACCAGGCCACCCACTTCGACGTCTCCGCCATCACCTCGATCAACCCCGACCACACCTTCCGGTCAATCAACTCTGCCTTGTAGACCGAGTTCAGAGCCTCGGCCATGGCATTGTCGTACGAGTCTCCACGTGACCCCACCGACGCCACGACCTCGGATTCCGCCAGGGTCTCGCCGTAGCGAATCGATCGGAATTGAACGCCGCGGTCGCTGTGGTGGACAAGCCCGGAGACATCTTCACCACCCCTATATTTCGCCGCCAGAGCCATCGTCAGAGCGTCCCTGGCCAGAGACTCCCGCATATGGTTCGTCACCTGCCAGCCGACGATCTCCCGGTGGAACACATCAAGGATGAACGTCGTGTACACCCACCCAGCAGACGTCGGAACATAGGTGATGTCAGCGACCCATAGACAATTGGGTGCCGGTGCTGCGAACTCACGCTCGACAAGATCATCCGGACACTCCTCAGCCCTAGCCGAAGCCGTCTTCGGACGCTTCCGCTTCCGCCGGATCCCGTCGATGCCCAACTGGCGCATCAACCGCTCCACCGTGCACCGAGCAACATGCCCGAACCGATCGGTGTACTCGCGGTTGATCGCCTTCCACATCTTCCGCACCCCGTAGCAGGAGTAGTTCGCCTCATAGACGTCCTGGATCACCACCATCAGCGCCTGATCCCGACGGGCCCTAGCCGATGGCTGACGCTTCTTGAACGCGTAATACGAGCTCACAGCAATCCGTGCCGCCGTCCTCTTCAGGGCGCGCACGATTGGCTCGACTCCGAACTCGTCGCGATGATCGTCGATGAAGGTGACGATTACTTTGATGGGCGGTCGAGCTCCGCCGCGAAGAAAGCCGAGGCACGGCGAAGAATCTCGTTTGCCCGTTTCGATTCAGCCAACTCAGCCCGCAACCTACGGTTCTCAGCCTCAAGATCAACGGAGTCCGCCGGCGTCGCTGTGCCCGAGTCTTTGTGCTTACGCACCCACACCCGCAGCGCTTCCTTGCTCACCCCGAGCTCTTTGGCTACACGGGCAATCGCTCCGTTTGCGGTGTTCGGATCCGCTTGAGCATGGATGACGAGCTCGACGGCACGAGCCTTGAGCTCGTCGGTGTACTTCACTGGCATGAGAGAATCTCCTTCTTCCAATCTCCCTGCCTCTATTATCCCCGGGGCGATTCACGTCGATGACCAAGCCTTCTTCCACCTCGTGTTAGCTCGCTTGATCGAACCGACGTCGAAGGCCGACAGCATTCGTGTCCTTGCCGAGCTCGGCATCAATCCGCCCCACCACAATACGTTCCTCAATTGCCTCGCCCGGGCAAGGGACCGTGACTACCGGTCACAGATCGCTGGGAAATGCTTCGACCACAGTGTGTCCACGTCGGGAATCAGCCTTCTTCTGTATGACGTCACGACCTTGTATTTCGAAGCTGAGAAGGAAGACGACCTGCGGAAAGTTGGATACTCGAAGGAACGTCGTGTTGACCCGCAGATCGTTGTTGGTCTCCTCGTCGACCGGACCGGGTTCCCACTCGAGATCGGCTGCTACGAAGGATCCAAAGCAGAGACTCACACGATCATCCCTGTCATCAAGGCCTTCCAAGACCGGCACGGTGTCACCGACATGGTCGTCGCCGCTGATGCCGGCATGCTCTCAGCCAAGAACCTTACTGAACTGGATCAGGCTGGACTACGGTTCATCGTCGGATCCCGGCAAACGAAGGCCCCGCATGATCTGGCGACGCACTTTCAGTGGAACGGGGACTGGGCCGCTGATGGGCAGGTCATCGACACGATCACCCCGAAAGGGACCAAACGCCTCGACCCTGACCGAGTGAAGAAGAAGCGAGAACCAGTCTGGTCGGCTGAGGAGTTTCCGGATGCGTGGCGAGTGGTCTGGCAGTACCGGCGGAAGCGGGCGATGCGTGATGAGCAGACACTGAATCTGCAGAGGAACAGGGCATTGGCGATCATCGAGGGCGAGAAGCCCGCGAAGAAGGCCCGATTCGTCAAGGTCACCGATGAGGATAAGGAATTCGACGAGTCCTCGTACAAGCGAGCGATGAAGCTTTCAGGCTATAAGGGTTACGTCAGCAATATCCCGGCTGACATTATGTCCGCAGCCGAGGTGATCAGTAGTTATCACGACCTCTGGCATGTCGAGCAGTCGTTTCGGATGTCGAAGACCGACCTACGTGCCCGACCAATATTTCACCGAACCAGGGACGCGATCGAAGCGCACCTGACTATCGTGTTCACGGCGTTGGCCCTTGCCCGTTTCATGCAGGATGCGACTGGAGCGTCGTTGAAGAAGATCGTGACGACTCTTCGGCCGTTGCGAGAGTTCACTGGGCGTGTGGGCGGGCAGGAAATCACGTTCGATCCCGAGGTGACCGGGCTGGCTAGAGACATCGCTGCGGCGCTACTGCCGGGACGTTTTCCGGGGCACTAAAGTTGTGGAACTCAGGTCAAAAGGGCCGAAATCCACACCACCACAAACAAGTGAAGGCCACCCCCACAAAGGGAGTGGCCTTCACTCTTAAAGAATATTGCGGCAGTCACCTACTCTCCCACAACCACCAAGTTGCAGTACCATCAGCGCGAATGGGCTTAGCTACCGGGATCGGAACGGTTAACCGGGCGTTTCCCCACCACTATCACCACCGCAAAACCAACAAACCACCACCACCCGAATCAAAAAGACTCAAGAGTGTAGTAGCGGTCCAAGAACCGTACAGCGAACGCGAACACCACACACAATGTGACTCGTTAATATCTCGTAAAACCCATAGCGTGAAACACGCACACACCAACCAAACAAATGGGTTGATGAGTGATCGGCGTATTAGTACCAGTCAACTCCACACCTCACAGTGCTTCCATACCCGGCCTATCAAACCCATAATCTATAGGACACCTCACCCCAACTTAATGGGTTGGAAATCTCATCTCGAAGCAGGCTTCCCGCTTAGATGCTTTCAGCGGTTATCCTTCCCGAACGTAGCCAACCAGCCATGCACCTGGCGGTACAACTGGCACACCAGAGGTTCGTCCGTCCCGGTCCTCTCGTACTAAGGACAGGCCTCCACAAATTTCCTACGCACGCAGCGGATAGGGACCGAACTGTCTCACGACGTTCTAAACCCAGCTCGCGTACCGCTTTAATGGGCGAACAGCCCAACCCTTGGGACCGACTACAGCCCCAGGATGCGACGAGCCGACATCGAGGTGCCAAACCATGCCGTCGATATGGACTCTTGGGCAAGATCAGCCTGTTATCCCCGAGGTACCTTTTATCCGTTGAGCGACCACGCTTCCACAAGCCATGGCCGGGTCACTAGTCCCAGCTTTCGCTCCTGCTCGACACGTCCGTCTCACAGTCAAGCTCCCTTGTGCACTTACACTCGACACCTGATTGCCAACCAGGCTGAGGGAACCTTTGGGCGCCTCCGTTACTCTTTAGGAGGCAACCGCCCCAGTTAAACTACCCATCAGGCACTGTCCCTGAACCCGATCAGGGTCCGAAGTTAAGAAATCCAGAATAGTCAGAGTGGTATTTCACTTGACGACTCCACCACCACTAGCGTGATAGTTTCACAGTCTCCCACCTATCCTACACAAACCACACCGAATCCCAATACCAAACTATAGTGAAGGTCTCGGGGTCTTTCCGTCCTGCTGCGCGTAACGAGCATCTTTACTCGTAATGCAATTTCGCCGAGTTCGTGGTTGAGACAGCAGAGAAGTCGTTACGCCATTCGTGCAGGTCGGAACTTACCCGACAAGGAATTTCGCTACCTTAGGATGGTTATAGTTACCACCGCCGTTTACTGGGGCTTAAATTCTCCGCTTCACCCCTAACGGGGTTAACGAGTCCTCTTAACCTTCCAGCACCGGGCAGGCGTCAGTCCGTATACATCGACTTACATCTTCGCACGGACCTGTGTTTTTAATAAACAGTCGCTTCTCTCTGGCCTCTGCGACCACCACCAGCACATCACCAAGCAAGTTGGCTTCACCAGGATGGTCCCCCTTCTCCCGAAGTTACGGGGGCATTTTGCCGAGTTCCTTAACCACGATTCTCTCGATCACCTTAGTATTCTCTACCTGACCACCTGTGTCGGTTATAGGGTACGGGCAACACACAACCTCACGCCGATGCTTTTCTCGGCAGCATAGGATCACCAGATCACCCCACCACAAGTGGGGCGCCCATCAGCTCTCACACTATGAGTGGGGACGGATTTACCTACCCCCACATGCTACGACCTTAGACCACGACTACCATCGCGTGGCCTGGCTACCTTCCTGCGTCACACCTCGCGCTTACCGACTCCACACTCAGGTCCCACAGAATCCTTCAACCAGACACCCGAAGGCATCACGGAAGAACACCGAGGTTAGTATCGTGTGTTTTGGTATTGACGGTTATGCGTCGGTACCAGAATATCAACTGGTTGTCCATCGACTACGCCTGTCGGCCTCGCCTTAGGTCCCGACTTACCCAGGGCGGATTAGCCTAGCCCTGGAACCCTTGGTCATCCGGTGGACGGGTTTCTCACCCGTCTTTCGCTACTCATGCCTGCATTCTCACTCGTACCGGCTCCACCACTCGTTCACACGGCGACTTCACTGCCAGCACGACGCTCCCCTACCCAACACCCCACCATTACGGCTATAAGGGGTGCTGCCACAACTTCGGCGGTGTACTTAGCCCCGCTACATTATCGGCGCTCAATCACTTGACCAGTGAGCTATTACGCACTCTTTCAAGGATGGCTGCTTCTAAGCCAACCTCCTGGTTGTCTTCGCAACTGAACATCCTTTCCCACTTAGCACACGCTTAGGGGCCTTAGTTGATGGTCTGGGCTGTTTCCCTCTCGACAATGAAGCTTATCCCCCACTGTCTCACTGCCACGCTGAACCTTACCGGCATTCGGAGTTTAGTTGACGTCAGTAACCCGGTGGGGCCCATCAGCCATCCAGTAGCTCTACCTCCGGCAAGAACCACGCAACGCTGCACCTAAATGCATTTCGGGGAGAACCAGCTATCACAGAGTTTGATTGGCCTTTCACCCCTAACCACAGGTCATCCCCTCCATTTTCAACTGAAGTGGGTGCGGGCCTCCACGCGCTCTTACACACGCTTCACCCTGCCCATGGCTAGATCACTCCGCTTCGGGTCTAGGACACGCGACTCAAACGCCCTATTCGGACTCGCTTTCGCTACGACTACCCCTCTCGGGTTAACCTCGCCACGCACCGCTAACTCGCAG
Organism: Brevibacterium sp. BDJS002; assembly: GCF_028201555.1. Taxonomy (NCBI): domain Bacteria; kingdom Bacillati; phylum Actinomycetota; class Actinomycetes; order Micrococcales; family Brevibacteriaceae; genus Brevibacterium; species Brevibacterium sp. BDJS002. The sequence goes on from NZ_CP116392.1 coordinate 4,030,455, forward strand.
GCTCATTCTTCAAAAGGCACGCCATCACCCCAACAAGGAGGCTCTGACGGATTGTAAGCACATGGTTTCAGGTACTATTTCACTCCCCTCCCGGGGTACTTTTCACCATTCCCTCACGGTACTATCCGCTATCGGTCATCAGGAAGTATTTAGCCTTACCAGGTGGTCCTGGCAGATTCACACGACATTCCACGAGTATCGTGCTACTCGGGCAAACACATATCGTCGGGGCCACATGTTTCGTCTACGGGACTCTCACCCACTCCGGTACTGTTTCCCACCAGCTTCGACTACACGCAGCACACATCAACGACTCGGTCATGCTGGACCGAACACGCATTCCCCACAACACCGCATACGCAACACCAGCACGTTTGACACGCACACGGTTTAGGCTGATCCAGTTTCGCTCGCCACTACTCCCGGAATCATGTTTTATTTTCTCTTCCTACGGGTACTGAGATGTTTCACTTCCCCGCGTTCCCTCCACACACCCTATATATTCAGATGCGGGTCACCACACTCTCATGTGGCGGGGTTTCCCCATTCGGACACCCTCGGATCACAGCCCGTTTATCGGCTCCCCGAGGCTTATCGCAGATTTCCACGTCCTTCATCGGCTCCTGATGCCAAGGCATCCACCATGCGCTCTTACACACTCATCACACCCAAAAAATTTGGTTGCAAAATGTGTGTGCGAAAATTTCACACTAAGATTTCACAAGAAAAATCACATTACATAACAACCCAAACAAAGTTCGGGCTGTTGATGCTCGCGTCCACTATACGATTCTCAAACCACTACCAAACACCACCCACACCCACACAACCGAAGGCTGCTGGTCTGGACGGGTTGGTCCTGTTGGTTGAAACCACACCCAACCATTGCTGGTTGGTTTGTGATTCCAGGACCCAATAACGTGTTCGTTCTAGCCCACCATCATCACACCGTCGACAAGGCATGAACCTTAACGACGCTGTGCGGGTTGAGCGAAAATAATGATGTTCCACCCTTGAGCTCCCAACCGGCACCACGTACGGGTGACACGTTGGGGTTCTTATGTGTGCTCCTTAGAAAGGAGGTGATCCAGCCGCACCTTCCGGTACGGCTACCTTGTTACGACTTAGTCCCAATCACCAGTCCCACCTTAGACGGCCCCCTCCACAAGGGTTGGGCCACCGGCTTCGGGTGTTACCGACTTTCGTGACTTGACGGGCGGTGTGTACAAGGCCCGGGAACGTATTCACCGCAGCGTTGCTGATCTGCGATTACTAGCGACTCCGACTTCACGTAGTCGAATTGCAGACTACGATCCGAACTGAGACTGGCTTTAAGGGATTCGCTAAAACCTCGCGGTCTCGCATCTCTCTGTACCAGCCATTGTAGCATGCGTGAAGCCCAAGACATAAAGGGCATGATGATTTGACGTCATCCCCACCTTCCTCCGAGTTGACCCCGGCAGTCTCCTATGAGTTCCCACCATCACGTGCTGGCAACATAGAACGAGGGTTGCGCTCGTTGCGGGACTTAACCCAACATCTCACGACACGAGCTGACGACAACCATGCACCACCTGTACACCAACCCCAAAGGGGAGGAACTGTTTCCAGAACGGTCTGGTGTATGTCAAGCCTTGGTAAGGTTCTTCGCGTTGCATCGAATTAATCCGCATGCTCCGCCGCTTGTGCGGGCCCCCGTCAATTCCTTTGAGTTTTAGCCTTGCGACCGTACTCCCCAGGCGGGGCACTTAATGCGTTAGCTACGGCGCGGAGAACGTGGAATGTCCCCCACACCTAGTGCCCAACGTTTACGGCATGGACTACCAGGGTATCTAATCCTGTTCGCTCCCCATGCTTTCGCTCCTCAGTGTCAGTTACAGCCCAGAGTCCCGCCTTCGCCACCGGTGTTCCTCCTGATATCTGCGCATTTCACCGCTACACCAGGAATTCCAGACTCCCCTACTGCACTCTAGTCAGCCCGTACCCACTGCACGCGCAACGTTAAGCGTTGCGTTTCCACAGCAGACGTGACCAACCACCTACGAGCTCTTTACGCCCAATAATTCCGGACAACGCTTGTACCCTACGTATTACCGCGGCTGCTGGCACGTAGTTAGCCGGTACTTCTTCTGCAGGTACCGTCACCCCGAAAGGCTTCTTCCCTGCTGAAAGCGGTTTACAACCCGAAGGCCGTCATCCCGCACGCTGCGTCGCTGCATCAGGGTTTCCCCCATTGTGCAATATTCCCCACTGCTGCCTCCCGTAGGAGTCTGGGCCGTGTCTCAGTCCCAGTGTGGCCGGTCGCCCTCTCAGGCCGGCTACCCGTCGTCGTCTTGGTGAGCCATTACCTCACCAACAAACTGATAGGCCGCGAGCCCATCCCCAACCGAAAAAACTTTCCACCATCACACATGCGAGTCATGGTCATATCCGGTATTAGACCCAGTTTCCCGGGCTTATCCCGAAGTCGGGGGCAGGTTACTCACGTGTTACTCACCCGTTCGCCACTCATCCACCCCGGTGCAAGCACCAGGGCTTCAGCGTTCGACTTGCATGTGTTAAGCACGCAGCCAGCGTTCGTCCTGAGCCAGGATCAAACTCTCCATAAAAAAATTATGTTACGAATGAATCCCAGCAAGACAGCCAACCAACGATCACGGGGTGACCGAGGCTGACCAATTAATCATGTCCACACATGCTGGCGTGACCACCCGGCGAGGGGAGGCCACAAATGTGTGAACATGTGATTGTCTTACCAGAAATACTTAATGTTTCTGGCATCACTATTTGTTCAAACAAACACGCTATTGGATTCTCAAACCACAAACACTCACCCATCACCACAGACCCAATTATTGGGGCGTGTTCACTGGGGGTGTCAGTTTCAATTGTTGGCTGCCACCAACATTTTCCGTGTGGACCAGACAAACTGTGTTTGTGCTGGTCACACCCGGTGAAAACTGTTCTCGAAGAGTTCGTTTTCTGCGGGGCAACGAGATACAACTCTAGACCAGGCCAGCCTCTGCGTGCAACTCGAAACCGGAAATCTGATCGTGACGCCCACCACACCCCTTGGATTGGCCGAAATTCCCCCGCCCGGACCCCTCTATTCCGCAGGGCTCCGGCCCTTGGATCCGCAGGCCGGTCTCGTTGCTAGACGTTGAACCCTCCGAGCCATAGGAGTTGCCCAGTATCCGGTGGCTCTGCCGGTGCGACCCTCTCGTTGTGGGACTGCCTCAGTGTGCCGCTGCGTCCCTCTTATTGCAGACCTCTCTGCACCGGCTCATGGCGCAACACTGTGCACTGGGCTAGGTAGGTTCGGCCAAGTCAGGGCCGTCCACTAGCCTTGGTCTCATGACTTCGGCTCCCACAACCTCTCCGCTCGACGTCCTCCATGATGTCTTCGGCTATGACGAATTCCGGGGCCAGCAGCAAGCGGTCGTCGATCAGATCGTCGGTGGTGGAGACGCGGTCGTCCTCATGCCCACCGGTGGAGGAAAGTCCCTCTGCTATCAGATTCCAAGTCTCGTCAGGCCCGGGACAGGCGTCGTCATCTCACCACTCATCGCGCTCATGGCCGATCAGGTCGCCGCACTGGAGAATCTGGGTGTCAGGGCGGCATACCTCAACTCGACACTCGACTTCGAGGAGGCGCAGAACGTCGAACGCGCACTCCTGGCCGGCGAGCTGGATCTGCTCTACCTGGCACCGGAGCGCCTAGTCCTGCCGCGCACAATGTCTCTGCTCGAACGAGCCCAGGTCGCACTGTTCGCGATCGATGAGGCTCACTGCGTATCTCAGTGGGGCCATGATTTCCGCAGCGACTACCTCGGCCTGGGAGTGCTGGCCGAACGCTTCCCCGATGTGCCGCGCATTGCGTTGACTGCCACGGCCACACCTGCCACCCACGCAGAGCTCACTGATCGTCTTCACCTCGGCGAGGCCCAGCATTTCGTCGCCAGCTTCGACCGGCCCAACATCACCTACCGCATCGAACCGAAGCAATCCGGTCGCTCCCAGCTCATCAGCTTCATCACCACAGAACACCCCGGCGACTCCGGCATCGTCTACTGCCTGTCCCGCCGCGGTGTCGAACAGCTCACCGACGCTCTCGTGGCCCGGGGGATCAACGCTCTGCCCTATCACGCGGGCCTGCCCTCTGAAGTGCGTGCCGAGCACCAGGCACGGTTCCTCCGCGAGGACGGTCTGGTCATGGTCGCGACGATCGCCTTCGGCATGGGCATCGACAAACCCGATGTCCGCTTCGTCGCCCACCTCGACCTGCCGCGCAGTGTGGAGGGCTACTACCAGGAGACCGGCCGTGCCGGACGTGACGGACTGCCCGCTGACGCGTGGATGGTCTACGGCCTCGGCGATGTCGTCTCCCAACGTCGCCTCATCGAATCCGGAGACGGCGATCGAACCTACCAACGCCGAGCGATGTCGCACCTTGATTCGATGCTGGCTCTGTGCGAAACCGTCGACTGCCGACGCGTGCAGCTCCTGCGCTACTTCGATGAGGAATCCGAACCCTGCGGCAACTGCGACACCTGCATCACTCCCCCGGTGACCTGGGACGCAACAGTGGCCGTGCAGAAACTGCTGTCGGCAGTCATCCGCCTCGACCGAGAACGCGGCCAGAAATTCGGCTCTGGACAGGTCATCGATGTGCTGCGCGGCAACGACAATGAGCGGTCCCGCTCCGCCGACCATGAGAGCCTCAGTGTTTGGGGCGTCGGCAGCGATCTCAGTGAAACCCAATGGAAGACCGTGGTTCGCCAGGTTCTTGCCCGCGGTCTGCTCGAATCGCATGGCGACTACGGTGTCCTCGTCGTCGGCGAGGCCGCCGGACCCGTCCTGCGCAGCGAGGTCGAGATCTCACTGCGCGTGGATCCCGTGAAGAAATCCGGATCGAAGAAGGCAGCGGCCAAGCGCCGAGGTGGCCCCGAGGTCGAACTCGGCACCGCAGACACAGCCCTGTTCGAGGCTCTGCGTGCTTGGCGTGCCGAGCAGGCGAAGGAACAAGGGGTCCCCGCCTATGTCGTGTTCCCCGATGCCACCTTGTACGGAATCGTCGAGGCCAAACCGAGCACCATCGGCGAGCTGGGCCAGGTCAGTGGCGTGGGTCTGAAGAAGCTCGACCGCTATGGTCCCGGCGTCCTCGAGGTCCTTGAGTCCAGCGCCGCCTGAACTTGACCCACTGATCGTGGGCCCAGTCGCTCATTCCTGACCTGCGGCGAATGCCTCGGGTCCTTGTTCCACTGCAGCGGGATCCAACCACATGAACTCGATGATGTTGCCGTCTGGGTCGGCCATGCTGATCGAGTACATGAATCCGAAGTCCTGCGGCTCTTTGTTCTCCGATCCGCCGGCGTCGAGAATCTTCGCTCGTGTGGCGTCAACGTCATCACGGGAATCCCGACTCAGAGCGGTGAGCACCTGTGCGGTCGAATGCGGATCGGCGATCGGCTTGTCGGTAAACGTCCCCAGGTACTCCCGCGTCAGAATCATGAAGAAGATGCCTTCGTCCCATTTGAGACAGGCGGCGTTCTCATCGGTGAACTCGGGAACAACCTCGGCGCCTAGATTGGCGTAGAACTCTTTTGATCGATTGAGATCGGTGGTCGGGTAGTTGACGAAGATCTGGGTCATGACTGCTCCCTCGCAGCTGGTGTCCAGCAATGGGCTCAATATCCTCGTCTTCGCTCACCGGCATGTCAATAGACCGACGAGACTCATCAGTTCGTCTTCGTCACGGTGACGTCGATGGGCGTCTGATTCGTGAAGATGTCGAAGACCGGGCAGTGAGCATCGACGGTCTTCTGCAGCTCCTGGTAGGCCTCGTCACTGTCTGGGCCCGTGATGTTCACGGTGACACGGACCGCGGAAAGCCCCGGTCGTACCGAATCATCGGCACCGAAGAGTCCCCGAACGTCGAGGTCGCCCTCTGCGCTGACGTCGAGGTTCTCGATCGTCAGTCCCAGGTTGTGAGCATAGAGACGGTAGACGACGATCTGGCAGGAGATCAGGGCACCGAGCGCGTATTCCACGGGGTTCGGTGCAACATCGTCGCCGGCCAAAGGGGCCGGCTCGTCGACGGTGAAGGTGTGCTTGCCGGCAGTGATGACCGAAGAAACCGAGCCCTGGGCACTGCCCTTGGCAGAGAAGACCAGCTGCGCGTTCTTCACCGAGGCGACGATCCGGTCGTTCCATGCCTGCCCCGCCGAGGAGAGGCGTGCGGCGCGATCCTCGGCACTGATGGCAATGGTCGAACCAGCGTCGGTGGTGGATCCTGTGGTGGTTTCAGCTGTGGCGGTCATGAGCGTCTCCTCGGTGTGGGTGGTAATCGTCTGAGTGATCCCCAGACTAGGAACACAGGCCTCCCACGAGCGGGCTGCTCGTCAGATTCCGACGCGCTCCGTCACACTCACGAAATGCGCCGACGCATACCGACATAACCCAGTTGCCTGCTCGGCGAGGCTGACGCTCGTCAAAAGCTCGTTCCCGTGTCCCATCGGGGGAACCGAATCTCATACTTCTGACGGACAACACGCCTGATCAACGACTCATAGTGTTGAGGCATGAGCGGAGCCCCATCTCGAAGTCGACTCTCGACGACGACCCCTCTCATCGCGGCAGGAGCCGTCCTCGGCATCGCTGCTCTCGTCTTCGGAACTGCCGTCGTCATCGGGCTCACCGTTCCAGGTGTCCGGGCACATTTCGATAGCCTCATCGTCGCTGTGCTGCTCGTGCAGAGCGCAGGGACTCTATGGGCGCTGACGTTCATCCTGCGCCACCGCGGTCACCGACTCTCGGACATCGGCTTCGCCCGCCCCTCTCTGCGCCTCTTCCATCTGCTGTGGCAGATTCCCACAGCGGTGATCGTGGTGATCCTCACGCAGGCCCTCGTCTTCGCAATCACCGGCTCGGACCCTGTCAGCGACTCGTCGACCGATTCGCTGGCAGGAAACGCCGGCGCTGCCGGTGCGATCGTGATGTTCGCGGCCGTCGCAGTCATCACCCCGTCCTGGGAAGAGCTGTTCTTCCGCGGCCTGATCTTCGGCTACGTTCGTGGCCGCCTAGGCACAACATGCGCGGTTGTCATCAGCGCCGTCATCTTCGCGCTGTGTCATGGCGTGCCGATTCTCCTGCCCTACATGCTTGCGCTCGGCCTCTGCCTAGCACTGCTGCGGGTGTTCCACGGCAATCTGTGGGGTTCACTGGGTCTGCACATCACGATCAATTCGACGGCGTCGCTGGTTCTGCTGCAAGCCGTCTTCGCGTGAGGAAGCTCAGGCGGGCCGTCTTCGCCTGAGTTCCTTTCGGCATGGCCGTCCTCTCACTCACGGGCGGTGATGTCCGAACACCAGACTGGTCTGCGTGTGGGCGATCATCGGATCCGAGAGGTGCTCGTCGATGAAGTCGTTGAGTCCCGTCGGATGGGCGGCGGCGATGTGCACGAGCAGGTCCCGCTCCCCCGACACCTGGAAGACATCAAGGGTCTCAGGTGCCCGGAGCAGCCCCGCGATGACATCGCTCATCTTTGACCTCCCCACCGGTGACATCCGCACGGAGATCATGCCGAACACGTGCAGGCCGAGCGCTTCGAAATCGATGTCGGCATGAAATCCCTTGATGATGCCGCGCGATCTCAGTGCACTGACTCTGCCCGAGCAGGTCGACGGGGCAAGCCCCACCCGACCGGCGAGGTCCTTGTTGGAGATCCGAGCATCGGAACCGAGCTCACGCAGGATCGCCAGGTCCACCTCGGCGAGGTGGACATTGTTCGATTCAGCATGATGATCGACGATCAATTCCGAATTCACCACAGAAATCACTTCCAATTCTCGCCATCTGTTCGGATTGCCTCGATGATATCCGTGATCTGAGTAGTCTGTGAGGTGAACCGGATCAACCGACCCAATGAAGGTGAGTCATGACGACCCTCGAGCGATCAGCCTGCGAACTCCTCGACCGCGACGATCCTCTGCGCAAGCTCAGAGACGAGTTCATCCTCCCCTCCGACACGATCTACCTCGACGGGAACTCGCTGGGTGCCCGAACAAAGGGCGCGGCCGAACGTGCCCAGGAGGTCATCGAGGACGAATGGGGCACCGGCCTCATCCGCTCCTGGAACACTGCCGGTTGGTTCGATCTGCCAGCGAAGCTGGGCGATAAGGTCGCCGGCGTCGTCGGTGGTGGGACCGGCAGCACCGTCGTCACGGACACCACCTCGATCAACCTGTTCAAAGCCGCATCGGCCGCACTGAAGATGCAGGCTGCCGATGCGCCGGGGCGTCGCGTCATCCTCACTCAACGGGAGAATTTCCCTTCCGACATCTACATGCTGCAGGGCCTGGCCGAGCAGCTCGACGACGGCTACGAGGTGCGTCTCGTTGATGACGCCGAGGTGACCGCCGGGTTCCCGAACACGATGACCGACGAGGTGGCCCTCGTCGTCCTCACCCACGTGAACTATCGCACGGGTCGCCTCTTCGACATGGCCACCACCACCTCGGCGATCCATGCTGGTGGAGCGATGGTGATCTGGGATCTGTGCCATTCGGCGGGAGCCCTGGAGATCGACCTGGCCGGATCGGGCGCAGATATGGCGATCGGCTGCACCTACAAATTCCTCAACGGCGGGCCGGGTTCACCCGCATTCATCTGGGTCTCCGAGGCACTGCAGAACCGTTTCACCCAACCGCTCTCGGGCTGGTGGGGGCATGCGAAACCCTTCGAGATGTCACCGGACTACGCTCCGGCCGAGGGCATTCGCCGGTATCTGACCGGCACGCAGGGCGTCATCTCGATGGCGGTGGCCGAATTGGGCCTCGACATCGCCGACAGCGTCAATATGGCCGCGGTGCGGCAGAAGTCCCTGCAGCTGTCCGACCTCTTCATCGAGCTCGTCGAATCTCGCCTGGCCGCTCACCCGGTCGAGCTTGTCACCCCGCGTGAGCACGATCATCGAGGCTCACAGGTCTCGATCACCCACCCCGAGGGCTTCGCCATCATGAGTGCGCTCATCGAGCGCGGAATCATCGGCGACTATCGCGAACCCTCGGTTCTGCGGTTCGGACTGACTCCGCTCTACCTCGGCTTCACCGACGTCTGGGACACGGTCGAGGCCCTGCGCGACATTCTCGACAACCGAATCTGGGACGCTCCTGCGCACAAGGTCCGCGGCGCCGTCACCTGAACGGTCACACCTGGTCAGGCCGTCACCTGAGGCAAGCTCACCCGACCCGTCGCCCACGTCCTGCCAGCACGTAGGCGCCGATCCCGATCGCGCCGATGGCCAGAACCGAGCCGCCGATCGTCACGGCCTGCGGGATCGTGGCGATGGTGCCGAGGACGCCGACGGTGACTCCGGAGAAGGTCTGCATGCCGGGGCCGAACATCGAGTAAGAACCGATGACTCGGCCACGGATCTCGGTCGGAGCTTCGAGCTGGATGATCGCCATCTCAGTCGATTCGGCGGTGATCTTGCAGACTCCTGCCAGGACGAGCACGATCAGCGCCCGCCACAGATGTGAGGTGAAGGCGAAGACGATCGAGCTCGCTCCGAGTCCGGCGGCGGCGACCGCGGCTGCTGCCGGGGTCGGTCGCACCCAGCCAGTGGCCTCGAGGAAGAACCCGCCGAGCACTCCTCCGGCCCCGAGTGCGAAGAGCAGCAGCCCGTACGTGAAGTCGCTGTCGCCGCCTGGGCCAGTCAGCAGTCCCCCGAAGACCGGCATCGCTGTCTGCAGCACTGCTCCGATGGTGATTGAGGCGAGCGCTGCTAAGAGCAGCATGCTGATGATCGACCGGTTGTGTCGGACGTCGACGAGCACCCGCAGCGACTGCACCAGGGTCGTGCGCGTCTTGTTCGGACTCCCGCTCCTGGTGTGGCCGGTGAAGGGTGTGCGCATGAGGAAGATCGTCAGCGGCAGGTAGAAGATGATGTTGATGAAGATGCCCCAGGTCGGGCCGAACGACAGCAGGAGCACCGAGCCGACGACGGGCCCGAAGAGGATCCCGAGACTGCGGAAGGTCGCGTTGATGCGCACCGCGCTGGGCAGTTCGGAACGTCCGGCGAAGTCGTAGAGCATCATCTGCTCGGCCGGGCCCCACAGGCAGCCGGCCAGTCCGTGGATGACGAGCAGCACGCAGGCCTGCCACAGCTGCAGCGAGTCGGTGAGGAAGAGGATGCCCCAGCACAGGGACACGAACATGAACAGGCCCTGCCCGATCTGGATCAGCCGCCTGCAGTCGAAGCGCTCCGCTAGAGAGCCTGCGTAGACGGAGAGCAGGAGGAACGGCAGCCAGTGGCTGATGAGTTGGAACCCGACGAGGGCAGGGGACTCGAACTTCTGCCACAGCACCCAGTAGGTGATGACGTGTTCGATGTTGTCACCCATCATCGCCAGCCCGGACCCGACCAGGTAGGGCGCGGTCTTCCAGCTGCGCAGCACCCCGAAGCGGCGCGGATGCGCCGAGCTGTCGGCTGAATCGTCTCGAATCTCACTCACTCGGCCCATTCTGGCACCGTCGAGGTCGGGCCGAACCCGAGGTACCGAAGCGTGGAAGCCGATGTCGCCGAGGTGGCGCTGGCCGTGACATGGAAGTGACCCTTGATCTCGCCCGACAATGGGGTCACCATTGAACTGATCGAGGAGGATCAGATGTCAACGAGCACATCCACGCACCAGCCGCCGCTCGCCTCACAGCGAGAGAAGACCGCCCTCATCGTCATCGACGTCCAGAACGGCGTCTTCGTCGAGAACTGGCATGCAGACGAGGTGATCGGAACGATCTCCGATCTCGTTCAACGCGCCCGCGACACCGGTGCCGAAGTCATCTGGGTCAGACACTCTTCAGGAGAACTGCCACTGGAATCGCCGCAATGGCAGATCGTCGACGCGCTCTCGCCGGCCGATGACGAGACCATCGTGGAGAAGACCCACGGCAACACCTTCGAGGACACCGACTTCGAGGATGTTCTCGCGTCCAAGGACGTCGGCCACCTCGTCGTCACAGGCGCCCAATCTGATGCGTGCGTGAGGTCCACGATCCACGGCGGGTTCGCCCGCGGCTACGATGTCACGCTCGTCTCCGATGCGCACACGACCGAAGATCTCAGCGACTGGGGTGCGCCGCCACCGGAGCAGGTGGTCTCCCACACGAATCTCTACTGGGGCTTCGAATCGGGCCCGGGGCGAACCGCCCGGGTCCAGGAATCATCAGAGGTCGACTTCACTGCGCCGTGATTCCTGACATGATGTGCCCATGAGTGAAGACACGCGCAGCATCGAACTGACCAGGATCGCTGAGAACCATTACCGCGCCACGGCGCCGAGCGGTGCGAGCATCGAATTCGGCCGCGGTGAGGGCCTGATGACACCCGTGGAGCTGCTGCTCGCGGCCGTCGCCGGGTGCTCCTCGATCGATGTCGACACCGTGACCAGCAGGCACACCGAGCCGACGCGCTTCGACGTCTCGGCCCAGGCCGACAAGATCGACGAAGACGGCGCGTCCCGCGTGGACAACGTCCACCTCGACTTCAACCTCGCCTTCCCCGATGACGAGGACGGCCGCAAGGCCGATGCCCGCGTCGAAAAGCTCGTCGGCCTCTCCCATGACAAGTACTGCACTGTCTCGCGCACGGTCGAGCACCCGACGAACGTCGACTTCAGCATCCACCGCGACTGACCCTCGCCGAGGTGGTCGCTCAGCTCTCGGCCAGCCGCTCCCGTTCGACGTCGATGTCGAAATCGGCCGCCGGCCATTGCGGATCGATGTCCCGCAGCACATTGAGCAGGAGCCGCTGAACCGCGATCCGGGCGTACCATTTGCGGTCGGCAGGGACGACGTACCACGGGGCCACCTCGGTGGAGGTGCGTTCGAACACTGTCTGGTAGGCCCGCATGTAATCGGGCCACATGAGTCGCTCGTCGACGTCACCCGGGTTGTACTTCCAGTACTTGTCGGGGCGATCCAAGCGCTCCATGAGTCGGTCCTTCTGCTCATCGGGGGAGATGTTGAGCATGACCTTGATGATGCGCACACCCGCCTCGGCGAGTCCTGCTTCGAAGTCGTTGATGGCGGTGTAGCGGCGCTCGATCTCTTCGTCATCGGCAAGCTCACGGACCTTGCCGATGAGCACATCCTCGTAGTGGGAGCGATCGAAGACGCCGATCATGCCGGGCCCGGGCACGCGTGGTCGGATGCGCCACAGGAAGTCGTGGGAGAGCTCCTCCTTCGTCGGGGCCTTGAACGCGGCGAGTTCAACTCCCTGGGGGTCGACGGAGCCGACGACGTGGCGCACGATTCCGCCCTTGCCAGCGGTGTCCATCGCTTGGAGGATGAGGAGGACGGCCGGGCCCGACTCCTCGTCATGATGGGCGGCGAAGAGTCGCTCCTGGAGATCATCGAGTTCGGGAATGCAGGCTTTGAGGTCCTTGCGTCCGGATTTCTTGTTGCCCTCGTATCCGGGGGTCGAATGCGGGTCGACTTCGTCGAGCCGAAATCCTTTGCCTGCCCGCAGCAATGGCTGCGGATCGCTGCTCCAACTCTGCGTTGTCTTCTCGCTCATGGCTTCATCTTTGCAGGCAGGAGGGTCAGCGTCTATATCTTTGGTGATCTCCGGCGATTACCGAGGTGTTCTCACCGGGTTCTGCGTGATCAGTCGGGCTTGCGAAACACTGAAGGCAGTTTCTTCATCTTCCGCTCGGTCTCCCGATACGACCATTGCCGCATCGGCTGCGGGACCCGCCACTGCAGCTTCCAGGCAAGCATGCGGAAGGCGAACGCGAGGCCGGCGATGATCAGCGACACCACGTTGTTGAGGATTCCTGTTGCATCTGCGATGAGAGTCAGCCCCGCTCCGAAGAGGGCGGGGATGAGGTACAGATCGGTGCCGGTGAAGATCGCCGGATCCTCGCTGGCCACTGCATCGCGCATGAGGCCGCCGCCGCAGGCCGTGAGCGCACCCATGAGCAGAGCCGCCGGGTAGGTCGCTCCCGCCCCGAGGGCGATCGTCGTCCCGGTGACACTGAAGATCGCAAGCCCGATCGCGTCAAACGTGACGATCAGACTTCGGGCTCTCGAGACGTGCTTGCCGATGAGGTAGATGAGCAGTGTGGCGATGAGCGGTGGGGCCAGATAGATCGGCTGGCCCAGCGCATTCGGGACTCGGTCGAGGAGGACGTCGCGGATCATGCCTCCGCCGATGCCCGTCATCGTCCCGAGAACCAGGCCTCCGGTGATGTCGAAGCCGCGCCTGGCAGCCAGGAGGACTCCCGAGACGGCGAAGACGAAGGTGCCGGTGAGGTCGAGTGCGAGAAAGACTGCTTCCTGAATGTCCACGCCCTGCTCCCCTTCCGACTCATCAACGGTGCGCCCCACACACCGGTCGGTGCGCGGTCAGCATTGCCGACGCCGGATCTCAGCTCTCGACGCCTGGTCACCACTGTAGTATCCCCTCGCCGAGGCGGCAGTGAGCCGGGAGGTCAGCTGAGCTGGAAGTTGTCCGGGTTCTTGTAGTCCTCGATCTCGACACTCGGGCTGCCCTGTCCCTTGAGCAGCTTCGAGATCGGGCACCTGGCGTGGGCTCGTCCGGCATACTTCTCTGCGTCGGCGGCGGATACGCCGTCGATGGAGATATAGGCCCGGGGCACGAAGTGGAATCCGGCGTTGGACTCTCCGTGCAGGTCGACCTCGACCCTGACTCGGGACAGGGCTTCGACTTGGTTGACCGCGAGCACGACTTTGAGGGTCTCGCCGAGGCAGGTGCTCCATGCCATGGCGAGGAACTGTTCGGGGTTGCTGCCCTGATCGGTATGTGAGGTGGGTGCTGTCGCCAGCGTCATTCCGTCTTTGACTCGAACCTCGCCCGAGGTCCCGCCGAGGTTCTCGACCTTTGCTGTGTAGATGGGTGCACTTGCGCTTCTTGGTTCGTCCGAGTCTCCGCTTGGCGCCTGCGGCTCGGCGTATCCTGGGTTCTCAGTCATTGCACCATGCTACGTCAGCTTGACGGCAAGTTCACTGGTAATTTCGTGAGTGAGATGCGACCCGTGAGCGAATCGTTACTCCCGGCCGACCCATCTGAATCGCGTCGTGCTCCGAATCTTCGTACATGAGAAGACCACTTCATACTGCCCTCGCCGGGGTCGTCGCCACGCTTGTCCTGTTCGGTGCCGCCGACCTCCTCGCCCGGGCCTTCGGTCCGCCGGCCGCACCTCTGCTGGCATTGGGACAGACGATCATTCCGATTGCTCCGGCCGGCCTCATCAAGCCTGTCATCGACTTACTCGGGCACAACGACAAGCTGTTCCTGATCCTCACCACCGGCCTCGGCGCTCTGGTGCTCGGAGGGCTCATCGGATGGCTCGCGTCTCGACATCTCCGTGCAGCGACTGCGTTGTTGGGGTTGGCGGGCCTCATTCCCATCGTCGTCATCCTCATCCGTCCCGAAGCCGAGGCCCCCGACGTCATCCCGACCGTCATCGGACTCGTGCTGGGTCTGGCAGTCTTCCGTCTTCTCATCAGCCTCGCGACCCGGCCAGACGTGGAGAATGAGCCGGAGTCCGAATCAGAATCCGAATCTGCAGCTCCTTCTCGGCGTCGCTTCTTCGTCATCACCGGTGTCTTCGGTGCTGCGGGAGCCGCCGCCGTAGCCGCCGGGCAGACTGTGGCTTCCTTGGCACTGGATGCCGGGGCTGCGGTGGCGAAGTTGGTGCTGCCGAAACCGGCGAAGACTGCTCCCCCGATTCCCGCCTCGGCGCATCCGGACGTCAAGGGCCTGGCACCCTTCGTCACGGACCCGAAGGACTTCTATCGCATCGATACGGCGTTGGCACCTCCGGTCATCGATCCGGAGGAATGGTCGCTGAGGATCCACGGGATGGTTGAGACCGAAGTCGTCATCACCATGGATGAGCTCCTGCAGCTTCCTCTCAACGAGCACCACATCACGCTCACCTGCGTATCCAATCCCGTCGGCGGTGACCTGGTCGGCAATGCCACCTGGCTGGGCTACCCCGTCCGTGAGCTCTTAGCCCGAGCGAAACCCCTCAAAGACGCAGACATGGTCCTCTCGCATTCCATTGACGGCTTTTCCGCCTCCACCCCGATCGAGGCCCTGCTCGATGACCGCGATTCTCTGCTGGCCGTCGGCATGAACGGCCAGCCGCTGCCGCCCGAGCACGGGTTCCCCGCCAGGTTGGTCGTGCCGGGTCTCTACGGTTTCGTCTCGGCCACCAAGTGGGTCACCGAACTCGAAGTCACCCGTTTCGATGAGAAGACGGCCTACTGGACCGACCGCGGCTGGGACGCCAAGGCACCCATCCTCGTCGCCTCCCGCATCGACGTGCCCAAACCTCTGGAAAAAGTCGCGGCGGGTGACCTCGCCGTAGCGGGCACGGCCTGGGCGCAGCAAAGCGGGGTCAAGAGGGTCGACGTGAAGCTCGACGATGGGGAATGGACGCAGGCCGACCTCGGCGACGAGGTCAACATCGACACCTGGCGTCAATGGAAGACCGGATTCAGCGACGTCAAGGCAGGATCGCACACCGTCACCGTCCGAGCCATCGATCAGGACGGGAATATACAGACCCCCGAACGCAGAAAGTCCATCCCCAATTCCGCGACCGGGCACCACCACATCCAGTTCCGCGTCGAATAATTCTCAAGAAAATCCGATAATCACCCATCCAGAACCTCATGGGCTGCGAATACCAGGTACACAGCGAGCAATGAAGACGACTTCAGAGCTGTGCGCTGATAGGCACCACCGTTGATGCACCACCTTCACAAGGAGAAGAACGATGAAAACACTGCTTCGCAATCGCACCGCAACCGTCCTGGCAGCCGGCGCCATCTCACTCATGGCTTTGAGTGGCTGCTCGAGCATGGGTTCGGACTCCGAATCCGGTGGCGAAGAGACCCAGGCAGAGGAATCGGGTGGGGGCTCACAGGCTCCGGAAGAATCAGCAGACTCCGGCATGGCTGACTCGAACCTCGTCGGCCCGGGCTGCGCTGCCTACGCCGAGGCCAACCCTGATGGCGGCGGATCCGTCGAAGGAATGGCCCAGGACCCGGTCGCCACCGCCGCATCGAACAACCCGATGCTCAAGACGCTGACCAAGGCCGTCTCCGGCAAACTCAACCCCGACGTCGACCTCGTCGACACGCTCAACGGCGACGAGTTCACCGTCATCGCTCCGATCGACGATGCCTTCGCCGACGTTCCCAAGGACGACCTGGATGCGCTGGCCAAGGATTCGGACATGCTGACGAAGGTGCTGACCTACCACGTCATCCCCGGACAGCTGTCTCCCGATGAGATCGCCGGCGAACACGAAACCGTCGAAGGTTCGAAGGTGAAGATCTCCGGTGAAGGCGAGGACATGAAGTTCGACGATGCCGGTCTGGTCTGCGGCGGAGTCCAGACCTCCAACGCAACCGTGTACATGGTGGATGCCGTGATGATGCCCTCGAAGTGACATTCGAGCTTCACAGAGCTGTGGCCAAGGGCCGATTTCGACCTCTCGGATCGGCCCTTGGCCACAATTCTTTTCCCTCAGAACCTGGACAGTGACCGATTATCAGTTCAGGGAATGACATGATTGCGCAATGAGTCCAGACGATCCCACGGCACCAGGCCATGGACCACCGGGTGGCGGCATCCCCGCGCCGGCCGGTGGGACAGCCACAGCAGCCGATCCCAGCGGTGACCTGCTGCTGCGGATCGCCGACGGTGATCGCGCCGCTTTTGAAGAACTCTTCGTCGCCCAGTCCCGCATCCTCATGGCGGTGATCCTGCGGATCGTGAGAAGTCAGTCCCTCGCCGAGGAGGTGCTTCAGGAATGCTTCACCGAAGTCTGGACGCGGTGCGCCGGGTTCGACCCAGCACGCGGAACCGGCAGGGCATGGCTGATCACCTTGTGTCGCAGAAGGGCCATCGACTGCGTCCGCAGCGTCCAGGCCCAGCAGGATCGCGATCTGGCCGACGGACTGCGGTCCTCGGCGGGGATGGGAGAACAGGTCGAGCAGACCGTCATCGACAAATCGGAATCGGATCGCACGGTGACGGCGCTGAAGATACTTCCCGAGGAGCAGGCACAACCCATCGTCATGGCCTTCTATCAGGGCATGACCCACGCTCAGATATCTGAGCGTCTCAAGGTGCCCCTCGGTACCATCAAGTCACGGATCAGAGACGGAATGAAGAAGCTGCGAGAAGAGTTGGAGGCAAGCCGATGAGCACCGATCGTGACTATCTGGCTGCCGGGCTGGCCCTGGGCGGACTCAGCGAAGCAGAACTCGCCGAGGCACAGGCGCTTGCCGACGCTGACGCCGATTTCCGGTCCGAAGTCGCCGCGTATTCCGACACCATGGCGCTCATGGCCGAATCCGATGCGGAGCTGACCGATGATTCGTCAGCTGGGCCCTCTACAGCAGGGTCTTCAACGGGCACTCCCGAACACATCAGTACAGCCACCCGGGACGCAATTCTCGCGATCCCCGGCGCCCACGCGCAGGTCCAGGACACACCCGCTGAGTCACATCAAGTACAGGAGACACCGCACTCGGAGCAGTCCGCAACGGCTGCTCCGACACAGCCCGCTCCAGCACAGTCTGAATCGACACGGTCCGAATCAACACCACCGGCCGATCTGGCCGAGCACCGCCGCAAGCGCCGCCCCTGGGTGGCCTGGACAGCGGCAGCGGCCGCAATCATCGCAGTCGCAGTCCTAGGGGCCAATGCCTGGCAGCTGCAGCAGGAGCAGAGCGAGCTTGAGGAGAAGTTGGCCTCGACTCAACAGCAGCTCGACGACTCCGCTCGTCTCATGGAAGCCGGAGATCTGCGGACGAGCAATGCTGATCTGCCCGAGGGCGGTTCGGTCACTGTGTTCTCATCTGAGACGGAGCAGCTCATTCGGTTCACCCCTCGTGACGTCGCCGCTGCTCCGGCAGGGAAGTCTATGCAGATGTGGGTGATCGGTGACAAAGGTCCCGAGAGCGTGGGGCTCATGACTGGTCAGCCGGTGACGATTGCCGATGAGCCATTCACCTCGGGCAGTCTGTTCGGCATCACGGTGGAGCCGGAGGGCGGTTCGAAGCAGCCGACGACCGATCCGATCGTCGCCATCGATCTGTAGGCACGTCCGATTCAGATCTCGGGTCAGGCGTCTCCGTAGGTCGAGCAGCGCGGGTCACGCTGCTCGATATCACAGCGGCGGATGGGTCTGAGCGTGATTCGTCACCCTTTCGAAGGCCTGTGCTGCCTTGAGCACACGTGCATCGGCACCAACAGGGCCGATGAACTGCAGGCCCACTGGCAGCCCCGTTGCGGAGAAGCCCGCCGGGACACTGATCGCTGGACATCCCGTTGCTGAGATCAGGCTCGTCGCGTGGACCCATGCCATGTAGTCGCTGATCGGCTTGCCGTTGAGAGCGTCTGGATAGTCTAGTTCGGCGGCGAAG
Organism: Brevibacterium sp. BDJS002; assembly: GCF_028201555.1. Classification (NCBI taxonomy): domain Bacteria; kingdom Bacillati; phylum Actinomycetota; class Actinomycetes; order Micrococcales; family Brevibacteriaceae; genus Brevibacterium; species Brevibacterium sp. BDJS002. Next base: position 4,048,926 of record NZ_CP116392.1, read on the forward strand.
GGCTCCACCTGACTCGTAGTCGTCACCAGCACATCGTGACGCGAGAAATAGTCTTGCATGGCTACCCACAGACGGGCGCGAGCAGCATCAAGTGCGAAGAGATCCTCGGCCCCCAGGTCTAGACCAGCTTGGATGTTTCCACGAAGAGTGCTCTTCATCTGATCGGCGTGGTCGACGATGAGATGCCCATAGTTCTTGGCAAACTCGTAGGCCCTGGCCAAACGAAACACCTCAGCAGCATCATCGAGTGCCGGGGCCTCGTGACTCAGCTGCGCGCCCAATCCGGTCAGTACAGTTTCAGAATTGCCGACAACTTCGGCGACTTCGCCTTCAACTTCAACCTGGCCATTGAGATCCGGAGCGAATCCGATCCTCCACCCCGACAAGTCCGTGGTCGTATCAAGGTCCGAGAACTGTCCCAGGTCCAGCCGTGAGGTCGGTCCCCAGGTGTCCGGACCGCTGCACAAGTCCATCAGCAAGGCGACATCAGCGACATTGCGCGCCATGAATCCCGGTTGGCTCAGCCACTCCCATGGGTTGTCTGGCACCACATGGGGAATCCACCCATTTGATGGACGCAGGCCCACGATATTGTTGAAGGCGGCAGGCAGACGCAATGACCCACCCGTATCCGAGCCGTCTCCCGCTGCCTGCACTCCGCATGCGATCGCTGCAGCGGCTCCACCTGACGAGCCGGATGCGGATCGAGTGGGATCGTACGGATTTCGTGTCGTTCCGAATACAGGGTTGACGGTGTGAGCTCCCGCCGCAAACTCAGGCACGTTGCTCTTGCCTGTGCTGATCACACCTGCTGACTTCAGCCTGGCCACAATGAGGTCGTCGCGGTTCGGGACGTTATCGGCAAAGATCGGTGAGCCGTATGTCGTCCGCATCCCTGCAGTCTCGTGTGTGTCTTTATGAGTCATAGGTATGCCCGACAGAAGTGGGAGGTCCGTGCCACGTGCCCTCAACTCGTCGACTTTATTCGCCGAGGCGAGCGCACGGTCAGCATCGATCGTGACCACAGCGTTGACAAGGGGATTGATCTCGTCGATGCGGCGCAGGTGAGCCTCGACGAGTTCGCGAGAACTCAGTTGTCCAGTCGCGAGCGCACCGGCAAGTTCTGCAAGTGCCATCCAATGGATGTCCGCTTCTGCACTGATTGACACTAACGGCGCCCGGCCAGCAAGCCGACGCAGACACCCAGCAGAGCGGCTCCTGCCCCGACTGCAGCACCAGCGAAGAATTCGCTGCCGCGCACAGATGTTCCGAATCCCGCTCCGGCCGGTTCAGCCGCCGGCAGCGGTGCAGGGCCTGCTACCGCAGGCACTGCAAGCACCTCAGGGGCCGAGCCTGCGGGCGCCGCAGCAGGTTCTTCGACCCCTTCGTGGATGGCCCGGTCGATGTCTTTGAAGAATTTTGTGGCGATACGCTTTGCCACGCCGGACAGCATTCGCTGGCCGACTCCACCGATGGCTCCTCCCAGAACAGCGTCGGCGTCCCAGGTGACCTCGGTACCTCCGGCTTCACCAGGGGCCAGCGCCACGGTGATATCGGCACCGATGGTTCCCGGTCCGCCAGAACCTTTGGCGGTGAGGACGAACGAGGCCGGGGGCTGCTCTTGTGAAAACGCCACCGAACCTTTGTACGTGCCTTTGATCGCTGCCACTCCCATGGTCAGAACCACGTTATAGGTCTGGTCGTCTACCGGAGTGAAGCCTTCGACTCCCGGAATGGTGGCAGCGAGGATCCGCGGGTCGTGGAACGCCGCATAGGCGGTGTCAGGATCGGCCGTCATCTGAGCTACGGAAGAGATGCGCATGAGTTGCAGTCCTTACTGGTGTCCGGCAATGGATGGGGGTACAGAAACGGCAGAGCCGAGGCCTCGGGATTTCAGTCCAGGGACTTCACCGGCCGCATGCTTGTTCCGCAGTTCCCACAATGTTGAAGGATCGAGTGGCATGGCACGGATTGGGAAGCCTTCAGCATCTTCGATGGCAGACGCGATAGTCGTGGCCGTCGGAATTGTTCCGGCCTCTCCTGCGCCTTTGATGCCCAGAGGATTGAGCGGACTTGGGGTCTCCAGATGATCGGTCTCAACGTGGGGAATCTCGGACGCGAAGGGCATGAGGAAGTCCATGAAGGAAGCATTGAGCAGCTGTCCGTCCGTGTCATAGGCCATCCGTTCGTAGAGCGCCCCTCCCACACCTTGGGCAACACCGCCGTGGACCTGTCCCTCAACGACCATCGGATTGATCATCGGCCCGCAGTCGTGGACGACGCAGTAGCGAAGGATCGTGATGTCAGCAGTCTCCGGATCGGTTTCGACGATCGCGGCATGCATGCCGTTGGCCACGGTGGAGCGCAGCGGCGAGAAGAACTCCTGCTCTTCCAGTCCCGGCTGCTCGCCCGGTTTCACCGAGGGCTCCTCAGCTGTGGACTCCTTGGCGAACTGAGTCGCGGCCTTGGCGCTTTCGTCGAACGCGTAACGCAGGGGATTCGACAGAACAGACACCGCGGCCAAGGGCATGGCGGCACTGGGGTCGCCTTTGACAGAGATGATCCCGTCGACGATCTCAAGGTCCTCAGGGTCGGCCTCGAGGGACTCGCCGGCAATCTTCAATGCCTTGGCTTTGACCTTCTGAGCCGTCAGGTGCAGGGCGTTGCCTGCCATCACGGCCCCTCGCGATCCCCAAGTCCCGACCGAGTACGGAAGTTTTCGAGTGTCACCTGTCGCTACATGGACTGTGTCGATGGGGACGCCGAGTGCATCGGCGACGATCTGCGCGAAGACAGTCGCATGAGCCTGCCCGTGGGTCGTCAGCCCAGTCCAGACATTCACCCGGCCAGAGGATTCGACCTCGATATGGCCGCCTTCGTAAGGACCGGCACCGGTGCTCTCCACATAGCATCCGATCCCCAAGCCGACCTTGCGACCTTCGGCTCTGGCCTGGTCCCGATAGGCTTCGAACTCGTCCCAGCCGACGAGGGCTTTGAGCTTGTCGAGTGAGGTCACGAAGTCGCCCGAGTCCAGGCAGCCTTCCGCACCATCCTGCATGGTGACTCCCATGGGATGGGGGAATTCGCGGACGAAGTTGTTCAGACGCACCTGTGTGCGATCCATGCCGAGTTCGTCGGCGATGGCGTCGACAGTGCGTTCCATCATGAACACTGCATGGGCGCGACCGGCGCCTCGATAGGGCGTGACCATGACGGTGTTGGTGTACAGAGACCAGTATTCAACTCGGTAGTTGGCGATGTTGTAGGGACCCATGACATGCGTCGAAGTGTTGAGAGGCACGATGACGCCGTATGGAATGTAGGCGCCGTTGTCGTGCCAGAATTTCACATCCAAACTGAGTATCCGACCGTCATCGTCGAATCCGACCTTCACATTCTGAGTTTGTGCTCTCTCGTGCGCTGAGGAGATGAAGTGCTCGCGCCGGTCTTCGGTCCATTTCACCGTCGTTCCAAGCGCTCTCGCGGCGCAGGCCACGGCCAGTTCCTCTGGCCAGGGGTGGTTGATTTTGACGCCGAAGGCACCACCGACATCGGGAGTAATGACTTCGACCCGGGTCAGCGGGATCTCCAGCCGTGCTGCTAACGCGGCACGCAACCCGGTGCTGGTTTGGGTTGAGGAATGGACCTGGAGGCTTTCATCCTCCCGGTTCCAGGCCGCGATGACGCCTTTGCCTTCCATCGGCATGCAGGCGCTGCGCTCGAACTCCAGGTCGAGGTCGAGCGTATGTGGGGCCCGGTCCAATCCAGCATCAACGTCCCCAACTTCTTGGACGTAATGGGCGGCCACGTTGTCGTCCATTCCGGCGTGGACGACCCGCTGCCCCTCGCGAGATTTTTCGACGCCGACGATCGGGTCAAGAAACTCGTAGTCGATCTCTATCCGTCCGGCCGCGTCCTCGGCGATGTAGCGGTCGCGGGCGATGACCATGACGATCGGCTCACCGACGAAGTTCACGTGGTCTGGGGCCAGAGCGAAACCGGTATGAGGTGCCACGATCGATGGGTGCGGGATCAGCATGGGCAGGCGGTCTGCTGCCTGACCGGGCAGATCTTCGTGGGTCCAGACCGCGATGACACCTTCAACATCGATGGCGCCTGTGACGTCGATATCGACGATGTCAGCGTGGGCGTGAGGGCTCCGCACGAAGGCCGCGGCCACACTGCCGTTGGCCAGATCATCAAGATAGCGACCATTGCCGGTGACGAGACGCGGGTCCTCCCGACGCTTGATCTTTTGGCCGAACATACGTGTGGTCATTGAGACACCTCGGTATCTTCTCTGCCGCAGCAGTTCTGGCCACAGCCGCCCCGCAGTTCGGCAGTGCGTTGAACTGCCTTGACGATGTTCTGGTAGCCGGTGCACCGGCAGAGGTTGCCGGAAATCGCCTCCCGAGCCTCTTCTTCGCTCGGGTGCGGGTTTTCGTTCACGAAGGCGTCGATGGTGGTGATGAACCCCGGAGTGCAGAAGCCGCATTGCAGCCCGTGGGAATCGATGAAGGCCTGCTGCACGTCGGCCGGGTTCTCCGGATCGTCTCCGATTCCTTCAACGGTCGTGACCTCATGACTCTGTGCGCTGGCGGCAAAGATCAGACAGGACCGGATCGGATCGCCGTCGAGCTGTACTGTGCAGGCACCGCAGACCCCGTGTTCGCAGCCGACATGGGTACCCGTCAGCTCCAGATCCTGGCGCAGAACGTCGGAGAGAAGCTTGCGATCCGGCACATCGAGGACATGGTCTTTGCCGTTGACACTCAGCCGGATGGTCGATCTCGGTTCGGCTGCTGCCTCAGCCGCGCTCGTCTGGGTCATCGTGATTCCTTCTCCTTGCATGTTGCTGCTCGCTGTCCACCGCTGAGGGCTGACGCACCACGAGTGCTGTTCTGCCTGCTCAATCGCTTGAGCAGGCGTCCGGCGATGACTCCTGTGAGATGCCGGCGATAGTCGGCGGTGGCGTGGATGTCCCCATCCGGATCAATGAAATCCTTGATCGCCGAGGCGACTGCGTCGACGATCGTGTCCACGCGATCCACTGGGGTGCCGGAGACGATGTGATCGAGTTCGATGATGTCCGGGGTGTCCGTGACTGACACGAATCCCGCCTTCAACCCGGTGATCGTGGCAATCTTGCCCGCAGCCCCGGAGCCAGGCGGGTCAGCAGCGTCAACAGAGGCAGCAGCGTCGGTATTGTCGGTGGACATGATCAGTCCAACCCCGGCCAGCCCGTAGTCGCCGCTGCGGCGCGCCAGTTCGTCGAACCCGGCCCTCTGACCTGGCTGGAGAGCCGGGAAGATCGCCTCGGTGATGAGCTCCTCGGGTTCCAGGCTGGTCTCCAGCGGACCGACATTGAGTTCGTCTGCGGTGAGCGTGCGGGTGCCCTTCAGGCTCCTGACTTTCACGCAGCCGCCAGTCAGCGCGAGTATCATCGGCATCTCACCATTGGGGTCGGCGTGAGCGATGGAGCCGACTGTGGTCCCCCGGTTCCTGATCGCCGGGTGAGCGACGTGTCTGAGTGCTTCACCGAGGATGGGATTCGCAGAGGCGACGTCCGGATCACGCTCGAGTCGTCGGTGGCTCACGAGCGCACCGACTGTAATCTCCTGTCCTTCGACCGTGAGCCCGTCAAGCCCGTCGACAGCTGTGATGTCGATGAGGTTCTCCGGAGCTGCCAGTCGCATATTGAGGACCGGGACCAAACTCTGTCCCCCGGCGATGATCTTTCCATCCGATGCATGCGCCGCGAGCAGTTCCAGGGTGTTCTCAATAGTCTTCGGACGGTGAATCCTCAGGGGAGAAGGCTTCATTGTCTATGTCACTCATCTTTCGTTCTGCGGAGCTTGCGATCCTGTTCGAGGTCTGCGGTGACCCGGGCTCTCTGCCCTTCGCCTCCGATGTTGAGTCCAGCGCCATCGGCCGGATCATCCAGCAGTTCTTTCGGCGCCAGCCAACGCGCAACATGGTACATGACCAGCATCGATATCGTCCCCAGCGCGATTCCGGAGAGGATGAAGTCGTCAGTGAACTTCAAGCTGACGTCACCGATGGCGATGATCAGTCCCGCTGCGACCGGGACGATATTGAGCGGGTTGGCGAAGTTGACCCGATTCTCGATCCAGATCTTCGCGCCCAGCATGCCGATCATTCCGTAGAGGACGACCGTGATGCCACCGAGGACTCCGCCCGGCACCGAAGAGATGAGTGCACCGAACTTCGGTGAGAAGCCGAAGCAGATCGCAACAAGTGCAGCAACCCAGTAGGCCGCGGTGGAGTAGACACGCGTTGCCGCCATCACCCCGATGTTCTCTGCATAGGTTGTCGTCGGTGAGCCTCCGACCGAGGTGGCGACGACAGTGGCGACGCCGTCACCGAGGACCGCGCGGCCCATGTATTTGTCGAGCTTGTCACCGGTCATCTCTTCGACTGCCTTGACGTGTCCGGCATTCTCGGCGACGAGGGCGATGATGCCGGGCAGCATGACGACGATCGCTGCCGCGTTGAAGACTGGAAGGTGAACTCCGACGACACCTGCAGCAGTGTCCGTCATGGGCGGGAATCCGATCCACGCGGCTGACTCGATGGCGGAGAAGTCCACGCGGAAGTGTGTGGTCACTTCTCCGGCAGCGGCACTGAATGAGGTGATCTGACCGAAAATCTTGTCGAAGAGCCAAGAGACTCCGTAGCCGAGGATGAGGCCCAGGAACACTGCGATTCGACCAAGGAACCCTCTCGCCCAGACGGAGAGGAAGACGATGAAGACCATGACGATGACCGCAACCCACTGGTCCTGGGGCCAGTAGGTATTTGCAACGACCGGGGCCAGGTTGAAGCCGATGAGCATGACCACTCCGCCGGTGACGACGGGTGGGAGGACCTTAGTCAGCGCTGACGCTCCGATGTAGTGGATGAACACACCGACGAGAGCGAGGATGACGCCCGAGACCATGATCGCACCGGTCACCTCGGCGGGGGTGCCGCCTTGAGCGGTGACAGCGGTGACACCTCCGACGAATGCGGCCGAGGTGCCGACGTAGCTGGGCACCTTGCCCTTGACGATGAGGAGGAAGATGATGGTGCCGAATCCCGACATCATGACCGCCAGCTGCGGGTTGAGCCCCATGATGACGGGGAACACGAAGGTGGCCCCGAACATGGCTACCACGTGCTGAGCGCCAAGGCCGATCGTTCGGCCCCAGGTCAGACGCTCGCTGGGTTTGACGAACTCACCTGGAGCGACAGTCTTGCCGTCCCCGTGCAACGTCCATGAAAACATCGACATGTGTTTCTCCCCATCGTTGAGAAAGGCCCGGTGCAGACATTTCGACACGTGTGTTCTTGCAGCCGCCGGTCACGAAACATCTCGACTAACACCACGACTCTATTGGGATGCTGAGGTACACATCACGTCAGATCCTGCCAAATATACCCAGTCGTCGTCGGCAGTCTTTGCTAAGGAAGCTTGACGATCTGCAACGCCAAAGACACCGAGAGACGGAGGTTGGGGTCCTCGGTGAACGGCCCAACCATGTGTTCGAGCTTGGTGATCCGATATCTCAGCGTGTTGTAGTGGAAGAACAGCGACCGTGCCGTTTCTGCCACGTTGAGATTGTGATCGAGCAGAGCCTGCAAAGTGGTGCGCAGTCCTGCGTATTCTTCTTTGTCGTCCCCAGCCAGCGGGCCGAGGACCTCGCGGGCAAAACTGCGCAGCTCTTCCTTCTTCGTCACCTGAAGGAGCAACCGGTAAACGCCTAAGGAGTCGTAATGGCTGAGGCCCTGACCACGTTCGAGCTGGCGTCCGACCTCGAGTGCGCGCATCGCCTCCTGATAGGCCGCTGCCAGGCCGGACACGTCTGCTGCTGGCCGTGAGATGCCGACCGAGAACTGCCTCCTGCCGCCCCCTCCATATCCGCGCACATCCGTGATGAAGGACCTGAGTCGTGCCGTGATCTTGTCCGCGCTCTCTGCCGAGAGCAGCAGGATGACCTGATCTCCCGAACCGACGACCGCAGCGGCGGGATCGTCCTGTGACACGACTTTCGTCCAGGCGTCGGCGAAGAGGGACTGCATCGTCCGCTTGTTCTCAGCATCTGTCTGGTCCGCTTCCGAATCCACCTCGGCGACTGCGACGTTGATGGGTCGGGCCAGGTCCCAGCCCAACGAATCTGCGTGGGAGAGCACTCGGTCTGTGGACGCAATATGGCCTCGGAGCACCTCAAGGACGAAGTCTGTGCGGTACTTGCTCTCGACCGCAGTGATCGCCTTCTCCCGGGTGATGACAAGCGCCGCCGCGGCGGCGGCTTGTTCAATGAGTCGGAACTCGGGAGCTGTGAGCCTTCCCTCGCCGAAGGCAACGATGCGGCCCAGAGTCTTGTCTCCGCCTTCGATGGTGCAATTGCCCCACACGTAAGTCCGATCCGCGCGGGTCTGTCCGCTGCGTTCCAGGCCCGCGGGTTCGTCCTCGACACGGAAACGGCCAGACTTGTCGAAGCAGACCAAGCTCGTCAGATCCTCACTGACCCCCGCTTCGGCTTCGGCGACCATCGAATGAGTCCGCAGACAACGCACTCTGCCGTCCAAGGTGGTGACCGCTGCAGCCACACCGATCCGTTCCGCCACCATCTGACAGACGTCTTCGAGGTCACCGTCGTTGATGACGACGTCGACAAGCTCTCGCATCGTCTGTTCCGTCTTCCGGATGAGTTCGGCTCGGCGATCAAGGTTGTTCGAGAGCACTTCGTGCATAATCTCGTCGAAGCCCACTCCGTCGCCGAGGTGAATGATGGGCAGGCCGAGCCGATTGGCTTCCGCGATTGCGGAGGCCGGGATCGTGGGAAGATATCGTCCCGGCTTGATGCAGATGGCGGAGACCCCGCTGGCGTCTAGCGTCGTCAGGAGCTGGGCAATCTCCTCGGGTCGATCGCGCAGCGGATAGGCGGTGGTCAGGAGCAGTTCGCGCGGTTTCACCCAGGGGATGATGTCCGGAACTTCCATCACATTGGTCAGTTCAACTTGGCGATCAAGCCCCTGTGCACCCGCGACGACCGTGCCGTTTCGCATACTCGGCAGATCCATGACGTCACGGACGGACAGACAGGCTGAAATGGCGTCGCCATCATGGGCTAGCAAATTTTGATGCATATCCACGCCATTCTTGGCATCATTTGACATGCAGTGACGATAGCAGGTCACGATAATCTGTCGAAATGAGGTCCACGTCACGTACTCTGCCGGCAGCGGTTTCCCCGATGCCGTTCCTGGACCCGAACAGCGCTGCCGTCTTAAGACCAAACCTCCCGAACGCAAGCGTTGTGACCGTGAACGCAAAGGTTCTCGGACTCTTTCCAACTGGCTTCTACATTGGTGTCGATGCCTACCCGTGGGGTCAACAGATCCTTCCCGTGTTGGGCCCGGATGCCCTGCAGCTGCCGACGGGAATTCAGGTGCCCCAGCTGACTGCGGCCCACCTCGGCGAGCTTCGTACTGAGATGCCGGCAACCATCACTCTTTCAACTGCAGCTGCCCACCCGAGCGTGGAACGGGTCGAAACCGCGAACCTGTGCTGCGTCATCGTTCGGACATGGCGTCCCAGTCGGGTCGAGCCCCTTGACCTGCTAGGTCCTCACCGATATTCGCGAGATGTGGTCGAATCGATCCGAGAACGCCTGATTCCGGGCCGCAACGATCTGGCTTCTCGGTCATTCAATCTCGTTCGTGCGCTGGAGTCCGGGATCGTTCAGGACGTGGACTCTTGCGTCCACGCTCTCCTCGGCTACGGCCCCGGAAGCACACCCTCCGGCGATGACGCACTGTGTGGGATCGCATTGGCGCTGCGTCGGACATCCCAGTCGGTGTCTCGCTCGCGCCAACAGTCCCTGTTGACACAAAGACTGTCCAACATCGCCTTCGAAGCGCGAACCACGGCCCTGTCTGCCTCACTTCTGCGTGCCGCCGTCGAGGGCTACTGCATCCCGGAGATCGAACATGCCATCACCGACATCGCCTGCCTTGGTGACGGCGAAGATGACTCTCTCAACTGGGTGCTCGCGAACATCAGCCGGATCGGTCATCACTCCGGACACGATCTCCTGACAGGAGCCCTCGCGGTACTCACACCAACAGAAGAACTCACTCTCGTTTCACCACTGGAAGGAACCACCCATGCCGACGACTCTTGATATCAGGTCAGGCCTCTACTACGACTCCGTCGCTCTCATGCAGGTTTCTGCGCAGGTCAAAGCCACCGAAGGCGTAGACACCGCGCTCATCGGCATGGGCACCGAGCTCAATGTCGGTCTCATGCGCGAGGCCGGTTTCGACATTCCCGATTCTGCCGCACCCAATGACCTGATCATCGCAATCAGCGCCAGCGACGATGCTGCGCTCACGTCAGGCCTCGCCGCCGTCGACGAGGCCTTTACCCGCATTGCCGAAACCGCCACACGCTCACTGGGGGCAACCGGAGCGGAGCAGCCCCCGCTGACTGTCGAGTCAGCGGTCGAGCGCACCGGCTCCAACCTGGTCGTGGTCTCCGTTCCCGGCGACTACGCAGGCATCGAAACCATTGCTGCTCTGGATTCGGGGAACTCGGTGCTGCTCTTCAGCGACAACGTCGATGTCGACACAGAGGTCGCCCTCAAACGCAGGGCCACCGAAGCGGACCTCATCGTCATGGGCCCCGACTGTGGGACGGCCATCGTCGCCGGGGCCGGGCTCGGTTTCGCCAACGAGATAAAGCCGGGCCGGATCGGCATCGTCGCCGCTTCGGGCACTGGTGCGCAGCAGGTCTCGACCCTGCTCGATGCTGCAGGAGCGGGTATCTCCCAGTTGATTGGCACTGGCGGACGCGATCTGACACACGATGTCGGTGGACTCAGCGCCAAACAGGCACTCAGGGCTCTTGCTGGCGATGAAGACACCGATCATGTCGTCGTCGTGTCGAAACCCGCCGACGCCGCGGTGGTCGCAGAAATAGAAGTTCTGGCAGCTGATCTGGGCATCGGTGTCAGTTGGGCCGTGCTCGGCCCCGACAGCACCGATCTGACAGCAAGCGTCGAAGCTGCTCTGGACAGCTGCGGCTTCGACGTTCCCACATGGCCGACGTGGGGAACGACCGGCACCACGGAAGACCTGAAGCAGGGACCTCTTGTGGGGCTCTTCTGCGGTGGCACCATGGCCGATGAAGCCATGCTCATCGCGGCAGAGACTCTGGGCCCGATCACCTCGAACATCCCCATCGGCGGGGCAGACAAGATCTCTGGTCCCGAACTGCCTATGTCCGCACACACGGTCATCGATTTCGGTGATGATGGAATGACTCAGGGACGTGCCCACCCGATGATCGACCCCAGCCTGCGCCTTGAGGCCATCGCCGAGGCGGGTGGCAGCGCCGGAGTTCTCCTCCTCGATCTGGTCCTCGGTCATGGAGCCCATGCGGCTCCAGCGGAAGGTCTCGCCGAAGCCATCTCCGCAGCTCGCTCGACTGCAACGCAGGCTGGTCGGGAGCTGCCCGTCATCGTCAGTCTCATCGGCACACAGGCTGATCCGCAGGACTTCTCTGCCACGGTGGCCTCGCTCGTCGAGGCCGGCGCCGAAGTCTACGTCTCCAACGCTCAGGCGACTCGACGCGCGGTCTCCTTCATCGCCCCGCTCAACCAGCCACAGCGCGACAGCACTTCCGTAGATGACGCACAGTCGGGGCTGAACAACTCGGGGACAGAAGGACTCCCCGCCCGGCCGGACCTTCCTCCCACGAGGCAGCGGCTCAAACGGACGTTGCAGCGAACTCTGCGTCAGCGATGAACTCTGCCTCGGCGACGAAACTGCGCGGGCTGCTCTCAGCCGAACCGAAAGTCGTCAGTGTAGGTCTGTCACTCTTCGCCGACGCGCTGCGTGCACAGGCCATTCCTGTCGTCGAAGTACCGTGGCAACCGCCCTTGGGTGACACGAACAGACTGTTCTCCGTGATGAGCGACCCTCGTCGCCTGGCAGCCAACGCCCAAGCCTTGGAGGCCATGCTCAATGCCGGCGCCCAGCTCGTCGGCTTGCGACCGGCCCGTGAGTGCCTGGGCCTTGCCGACAACGAGTTCCTGCATTCGGGGCCACCCCTCGAGTTTGAACGTGCCTCGGGTCCTATGCGGGGAGCGTTGGCCGGTGCTGTGGTCTTCGAAGGACTGACCGACACGCTCGAAGATGCTGAAGCCGGGCTCGCCGACGGGCGCTTCCGCATGGCACCATGCCATTCGAAGGATGCTGTCGGGCCCATGGCCGGAGTGATCAGCCCGTCGATGTGGATGTTCGAACTCGTCGACCCCGTGTACGGCAACCGTGCCTACTGCTCCCTCAACGAGGGGTTGGGCAAGGTGCTGCGGTACGGCGCGAACAACGACGAGGTGCTTGACCGCCTCCGTTGGATGCGCGACATCTTGGGCCCCGTGCTCGCACAGGCGGTCGCCGCACACGGACCCATCGACACGAAATACTACGTCTCGCAGATGTTGGCATCCGGCGATGAGGGGCATAACCGCAACCGCACTGCGACGCTGCTGTTCCTCCGAGATCTGATGCCGGATCTGCTGGCTCTGGATTTCGCCTCCGCTGACCTCGCTGAGGTATGTCGATTCCTGGGCGCCAATGACTACTTCGCACTCAACTTGGTGATGCCGACCTGCAAACTGGCCATGGCAGCGGCGAAAGGTATTCCCGGTTCCTCACTGGTCGTGACCATGGCCCGCAACGGCACCGATTTCGGCATCCAACTCTCAGGCACCGGCGACGAATGGTTCACCGGACCGGCCCAGGTCGCTGAGGGACTGTACCTGGGTGACTACGGTCCAGAAGACGCCAATCCCGATATCGGAGACTCTGCAATCACCGAGACCGCCGGTATCGGAGGACTGGCCATGGCCGCGGCTCCGGCAGTGGTGCGCCTCGTCGGCGGCGATGTGGCCTTCGCTGTGGAGACGACACGGAGAATGTACGAGATCACCGCTGGTGAGCACCCGATCCATCAGATTCCGATCCTGGAATTCCGCGGTGTGCCCAGCGGAATCGACCTGGTCAAGGTGCTGCGGACGACCGTGCTTCCGCAGATCAATACGGGCATGGCCGGTCGCATAGCCGGTGTCGGCCAGGTAGGCGCCGGACTGGTCAACCCTCCGATGGACTGCTTCACCAATGGACTCGAGTCGCTGGGACAGTAGCTCCCTCGGCTTCGGCAGCCGGACCCAGCAAGTATTCACTGGGTCCGGCGTCTAAGAGTGAATGGGTCCGGTTGTATTCCGCAGTGAACGACCGCTCCCCCGGGCGAACTCAAGCAGCACCTCGGCGAAGATGGACACTGCAGTGGCCTCCGGTGAACGCGCCCCGAGATCGAGGCCGATGGGACCATGGATCCGGTCGATCTCTGCTGTGCTCGCGCCCGCCTGTGCCATGGCCTCGACGCGCAGTGTGTGGGTGCGGCGACTTCCCAGTGCACCGATGTATCCGGCCTTGGACCTTGCCGCTTCGAGGAGCACCGGAACGTCGAACTTCAGATCGTGGGTGAGCACTGCGATGACCGTGGAACTATCGATTCGCCCCGCCCGAACCTCATCGTCCAGGTATCGATGTGGCCAGGAGACGATGACTTCGTGGGCATCCGGGAACCTCTCCGGCGTAGCAAAGATCGGACGCGCATCGCAGACCGTCACCTGGTAGCCGAGGAATTTCCCGAGCTGAGACAAGGCCGCCGCGTAGTCGATCGCTCCAAAGATGATGAGACGGGAGGGTGGCACCGAGGTGGTGACAAAGATCCGCGTTCCAGCGCCGAGGCGCTTTCCAGTTGAGTCGTATTCGCGCACTCCCGTCCGACCCTGGGCGATCATCGCCCCAGCATCGGTGGTGACATGCTCATCGAGTCGCGGGTGCCCGAGAGTTCCACTCGTGCGCCACTCCGCTTCAGTCCCACCCGTCGCACTGCGTCGGCCAGCAGCCGCGGGCACACCAGCTGCACTTCCTGCGGGTTCGATGAACAATATGCGCCCAGTGGGGTCATCAGTGTCGCCGAGGTCCCCCGCTGAAGTCTCACGGATCACCGGCAGCTCCAGGGCGAGCGCAGCCGGTCGAGATTCCTCAAGCGCACGCAGATATCCAGCCAGCGGCACCGTCGTCGTCTCATCCACGATGGGAATCACCAGCGCCTCGATCTGCCCGCCGCAGGCAAGGCCCACGGCGTATGCCTCATCGTCGCTGGTGCCGTAGTGCGCCAGCCCGGCCTGACCTGTGGCCAGGACCTCAAGAGCGAGTTCATGGACGGCAGATTCGACACATCCACCGGACAGGCTGCCAACAGTCTGACCGTCGGAGGCCACAGCCATCATCGCCCCGGCCGGACGAGGTGCCGACGACCAGGTTTCGACGACGACGGCCACTGAGAACCGGCGGCCCGACTGCAGCCAATCCAACAGTGTCTGTTCCAACTCAGCCATTGGTCATCGTCTCTTTCGCTCCGTATTCGTTGAAGTTCGCCGTTTCCCGATGTCGACTCGCTGCATCCCGGTTCGCCCTCGTCGTATCCCGTCCCAGGCTGGACGCAATATTCTGGGCCACTGCCTGCCACCCATCAACGGTGGTCGCGGGAAGCATCACCTGCGCAAATTCCTCAGCGATCCGCATGCCGCGCACCTCCGGGGTGAAGCCGGCACGACCTGCACGAGGATTCACCCAGATGAATCGGTGGCTCAGTCTGCCCAGCCGTGCGCACGCGGTGCGCAGTTCGGTGCAGTCCCCCTGTTCCCAGCCATCACTGATGAGGACGAGCACAGATCCGCGGATCGCCTCTCGATGTCCCCCGTTGAGCAGGCTGAGCAGTCCTTCGCCGAGGCGGGTGCCGCCTGCAAGATCCGGAATCGTCGCCTGCACCGCCCGCAGTTCACGTTCAGCCAACGGTGCAGAGAAGTGCTGGTCGACTCGGGTCAGTCTCGTTCCCACGGTGAAGCTTCGTGCCTTGAGTCTTGGCGTGGCCCGAGCCAGGAATCGGATGAGTGCGGGCAGCCATTGCTTCATTGAGGCGGAGACGTCGACGATGATTGTGACGTCTCGATCGCGTTCCCGGCGGGTTGATCGCGGCAGACTAGAGAGTTCTTCTTGTCGGATCAGGGTCTTCAGTATCTGGTTCGCATCGATTCTCCCGATACTGCTCCGCCTCGTTGTGTACGCACTGCGACGTGGGGTTCGAAAGGACAGGCCGTCGATCAGACGCACTGCCTCCGCCGCATGTTCGCCGTTCCCAAGGTCAGTGGTGCGCAGGAGCTCGATCCGGCTGGCAGCCGCTTGGAGTGCCATAGTCTGATCGTCGACCTGGCCCCATTCATCAGAGGCACTCGACTCGTCACTGAGCTCCGGTGTCGGAACGCTCACCTCGTGAGGAGTCTGAGCCAGTCGTCGCCCGGTGAGACCGAAGTGCTGGTTGAAGAGGGCGTCGTGGATCGGAATATGTTTCTGCTCGGTGCAGATCAATGACCGTGAGGCAGCACGAACCTGAGTTGGGTCCAGCGGATCGATGAGGGCAAGTGCGCTGGTCAGAGTCCGAATCCTGTCTGCACCGGCAGGCAGTCCATACCGGCGCAGGCATGAGCCGAAGTGCATCAGCTCGGTGGGCAGGTCGCTCATATCTGGTCGACCAGACTGTTCGGATTCAGACAGGTGAGGTCATCGGCGTCTTTCAGGACTGCGGAAATCGTCGACCTCACGGCCGCCTCGTCGAGCTCACTGATTCCCAGCGCATCGAGGGCCCGGATCCAGTCGATGGTCTCCGAAGTTCCCGGAGGTTTGACCAAGGTCTGCGCCCGCAGACGATTTGCGGCGCGCACCACGGCTGACCGCAGTGCTTGGGAGGAGTCTGGGACATGGTGGGCAAGTATTCTCTCCTCCGTCTGGGCATCGGGTTGTGAGAACCAGTGGTAGACGCAGCGGCGTTTGAGCGCGTCGTGAAGTTCACGTGTGCGGTTGGAGGTGAGGATCACCAAGGGCGGGGTCGGCGTGTGAATGGTGCCCAGCTCGGGAACGGTCACAGACCAATCCGAGAGGACTTCGAGCAGGAGTGCATCGAATTCGTCGCCGGCACGGTCGATCTCATCAATCAGCAGCACAGGGCGCCGAGGTTGAGCAGCGATCCCGTCGTTCCGTGAACTTTCGATCGCCTGGAGAATAGGTCGACTGAGTAGGAATGGCAGGCTGTGGAGTTCATCGTCGAGGCGGGTTGCATCGAGTCGTTCGGCCGATGCTTTCGCCGCTGCTTCGATGGTACGGACGTGGAGAATCTGTTTGGCGAAGTCCCAGTCATAGAGCGCATGGGTCGAGTCGAGTCCCTCGTGGCACTGCAGACGAATCAGTTCGGTGCCATGGACTTCGGCCAGAGCCTTGGCCAGGCTGGTCTTGCCCACGCCGGGCGCACCTTCACACAGGAGGGGCTTATCGAGTGCGCCCGCGAGGAAACTGGCTGTGGCGAGGGATTCGTCGGCCATGTACCCCGCATCTCCCAGGGCATTCGCCAGATCAAGAGCGCCGGTGAAGTCAGGCATGATCACTCATTCCGGTCGTGGGCACAATCAGCCCGTGGGCTTGCGCTTCAGCCGCAGTATCGACATCACTGTTTCCAGAGACGCCCAGTGGCAGCAGATCCCCGCATTCGATCCCGAGTACCTGGCTCGACAGCTCCCTGAACAGGTCTTTCGCCCCTGTCTCGTCGTGACAGGCCGCGATCGCTCGCGGGATCAGTTCCCTGCCGATCATCACTGGGTGCCCGGGTGTTGCGTTCCAGGTGCAGCGGGCCAAAACCTCGGTACCGGAGTGCTCAAGCAGGCGGCGGTAGGCCTCGGCTGGAGTGTCTGGCAGGTCGACCAGGGTGACGATCGCCGCTTCGGTATCGGCGGCGACCGCCCGCAGGCCCACCTGCAGTGATGACCCCATGCCTGTTGCAAAGTCAGGATTCTCGACCACTCGGGCGCTCTCTGGAATCAGCGGCCTGGCTCGGTCGGCAGAAGCCCCGAGGACCACGATGATCTCAACCGGATCCTCCGATCCCCGCGCTGCAGCCTTAGTCGTCTGTGTGGCTTGAGCCATCGTCAGCACATGGTGTTCGAGCAGTGATGTTCCCATAGGCAGTCGCAGCAGTGCCTTGGGCGCGCCCATTCGACTGCCGCATCCTGCCGCCAACACGATCATGCTGACCTTGCGCTTCATTGCCTTCACCATGGATATCGATTCTAGGCGTGATCCGTCCGAGCCGGATCTCGATCAGCCCTGGTCAGCACACTGTCACCAGGTGTGACTACAGTTCCCGACTTACCTGATACTGCCGCGGGAAGATTGTCGAGAGCAGCGATGACGCCCATCGGTCCACCATTGTCGACATAGTTGAGAACAGCATCGACTTTTGGTCCCATCGAGCCTGAGGCGAAGGTGCCCGTATCTGTGAGCGCCCGCAGCTCCATGTTCGTGACATTCGTAATGTCACGAGCCGCAGGCGTGCCAAATCCCGCGACAGCGCAGGGCACATCGGTGGCGATGATGAGACGATCGGCTTTCACCGACAGCGCCAGCTGCGCCGCGCTGAGGTCCTTGTCGATGACCGCGGAGACTCCGTTGAACCCCTGGCCATCGGCAATGACGGGGATTCCTCCGCCCCCTGCCGCGATGACGACCGACCCAGAATCCGCCAAGAACTCGATCGTAGGAGTTTCGAGGATCCGCACCGGGCGAGGCGATGCCACAACCCGACGCCACCCACGAGCACCGAAGTCCTTCCACGTCTGTCCCAGTTCTTCCATGGAGGCCGCGTAGTCCCTCGGCTGATAGGAGCCGATCGGTTTGACCGGATCTGTGAAGGCAGGATCGTCTGGGTCGACGACGGTACGGGTGACCAGCGCAACAACGCTCTTGGAAATACCTCGAGAGTTGAGCTCCTTCTCGATTCTGCTCACAATCGTGAAGCCGATGGTGCCTTGGGTCTGCGCCCCGCACCAGTCGAGACTGACCGGGGGCAGCTCCGAAACGGCGAGCTCATTCTTACGCATGATGTTGCCCACCTGCGGCCCATTCCCATGGGCGACAACGAGTTCGTGTCCCGCTTCGATGAGATCGGCGAGATGGACGGCCGCCCGCCCGATGGCACGCCGCTGATTCTCCGGCGACGCGTCACCATCGGCGGAAGTCATCGCGTTGCCACCGAGGGCGACGAGGACTCTCACAGCCAGTCCACCTCGGGTGCCCTGGCACCGTCACCGGCCAACTCGGCATAGCCGGGTCCCCGGTCGAAGAACGGCTCGTTGACTCCGCGTTCGGTGAGCAGACGTGCACGCAGCGATTCCGAAGCCGCCTCGTCGACGGTGGCGTTCTCGATACCGTCCGGACCCTCGGTGACAATGACGCCATAGGACTCTTCGGCCCCGGCGATGCTCACTTTGCCCCACTGGACATCCCGGACAACCTCGGCGAAGGGACGCTGCAGCGGGTCTCCCCACCCGCCGCCACCGGTCGTGCGGATCCGCACGACCTCGCCAGCGCTGATCGGCTCGTCATCGGCCAGAGCATCGATTTCGCGTTCATTCACACCACCCGGGTCGATGGTGACCTGGAAGGGCTTACCGGCCTTCCCACCTTTGACTCCCCAGCAGGCAAGGATCGACCGGTCGGCGATCGACATGAAGTGACCGTCGCGCAGCATCCTGATGTGTTTCTCATAGCCGAGTCCGCCACGGTATCGACCGGCCCCGCCGGAGTCGACGGACAGGCCGAGGCGTTCGACGCGGAACGGGAACCGGGATTCCGTGAACTCCGTCGGCAGGTTCCGGGAATCGGGGACCACGTGGATCGTGTCTTCACCGTCGGAGTAGTAGCGTCCGCCGGAGCCGCCGCCGAGGACCTCGCGCATGAGGTAGTCGTTGCCGTCGCGGTCCTTGCCGTAGACGCCCGTGTAGCGGATGGTCTCCTGGTCGGCTGGCATCTGCCCGTCGACTGCCTTCGCCACCACACCTGCCAGCACGCCGAGGAGACGCAGGATGACGAAGGTGCGTGCGTTCGTGGGGCCGGGGAATTCGGGAGTGAGCAGAGTCCCTTTCTCCGGGAACCGCATCTCGATGAGGGGAACGATCCCCTCGTTGACGTCGAGTTCGGCCATGCGTTCTGGGCTGTCGGCGAGGTTGCGCAGAATCGGTGCCAGCCACTTCTTGAGGAAGTTACCGCCCACATAGTCACCGCAGTGGTTGATCGGGCCTGCGGCTTGAGCCGCGGTGCCGGTGAAGTCGATGATGAGACGTGGGCCGTCATCAGGACCACCTGTCGATGTCTTCGTCAGGGTGATCCGCTGCGTGTGCAGCATCGGGTCGGAGACTCCGTCGTGTTCGGCGTAGTCTTCCCACACGTACTGGCCGTCGGGGATCTTCGACAGAATCTCGCGGCGGTAGATCTCCGTGGAATTGTCGAGGATCGTGTCGAAGGCGGCCTCGACGGTGTCGACTCCGTAGCGGGTGAACAGCTCGGTCAGGCGCCTGGCACCCATGAGGCAGGCGGAGCACTCCGCGTCCAGGTCGGCCGACAGCGAGTCGGGCATACGGGAGTTGCGCGTCATGATCGCCAGCGCCGACTTGTTCGGCGTCCCTGCGTCCCAGAGCTTGATCGGAGGGATCATCAGACCCTCTTCGAAGACGCTGGTCGCTCCCGATGGCATCGATCCGGGGCAGGCTCCACCGATGTCATCGTGATGACCGAATGCTTGGACGAAGCAGACGACCTCACCGTTGGCGAAGACCGGTACCGTCACGCACATATCTGGAAGGTGGCCGATACCGCCCTCGGAGGCGTAGACGTCGTTGTGGAAGAAGACATCCCCTTCCTGCATCTCTTCGATGGGGAAGTCGCGGACGATGGGATGGACGAGTGCCGAATATGAGCGGCCCGTGAGTTTGCGCAGCTGCCGGTCATGGATTCCCGCGCGGAAGTCGTGAGCGTCGCGGATCATGGGTGAGCGTGAGGTTCGAGCGATCGCGGTCTCGACCTCCATTTCGACGCTGGCCAGGGTGCCTTCGACGATTTCGACGATGATCGGGTCGACTGTCGAGGCCTCCTGCTTCGAGGTCAGGCGGTTGCCGTGTTCGTAGGCCGTCGGCAGACCTGCAGGGTTGATCGGGTCGGCGTTGATGTAGTCGGTCAGTGCCTGCCCGGTCAGTGGGGTGAGGCTGAGCATCGACCCGGAGTCGGGTGCGGCGGTCTGGTCAGTGATCGTCATTTGCCTGCCTCCTGGCGGTTGCTGCGTGTGGTGATGATGTTGCCGCTGGCATCGATGCTGGCGGTGAAACCCGGGTGCAGTGGGAATGTGGAACCGAACTCTTCGATGATGGCCGGCCCTTCCAAGGTGTCTCCTGCCAGGAGGCTTTCGCGCCAGTACACGGCGGTGTCGACGAATCCGTCCTCGGCGTCGAAGCACACCGGCCGCACAGCGGTCTGCGCACGTTCAGATTTATCCGGTGCCCCCTCGGCTGATGCGATGTGGCGAAGCTCTGGGCGGGTGATAGGACCGATGCCTGAGACTCGAACATTGACCCATTCCACGTGCTGGTCCGACGCATCAGCGAAGTCATAGCCGTATAGCTGCCTGTGCTCGGCGTGGAATGCACGTGTCACCTCGTCGGCCCATTCTCGGGTGATCGTCCCCGAAGGAGCCGGCACGCGGACCTCGAAGGCCTGACCGAAGTAGCGGAGGTCGACGGAGCGGTCGAACTGGTGACGTTTCGGTGCAAAGCCTTCATTGACCAGAGCTTCTGTGGCTCGAGCCTGGAGACGGTCGAAGAGTCCGGCGACTTCAGCGATGTCCAGTCCGTCGTCTCGAGCGACGTTGGTCTGGACATAGTCGTTCTTGACGTCGACAGTCAGCAGTCCGAAGGCAGAGACGTTACCCGGGTTGAGCGGAACGACGACGCCGGCGAGATCGAGGATGTCGACGAGTGTGCAGGCCAGCAGCGAGCCGGAGCCGCCGAAAGTGGTCAGCATGAAGTCACGGACATCGAGGCCACGCTGGACCGAGATCTGGCGCAGCGCGTTGGCCTGGTTCCAAGCGGAGATCTCGAGGATTCCGGTCGCGGCTTTCTCCGTGCTCAGGCCAAGCTTTGCGGCGATTTCGCTGATGCCACGGCCGGCGGCATCCGCGTCGAGCGGGATTTCCCCGCCGAGGAGGTGGGGCGGGATCCGTCCGAGGAAGACGTGGGCATCGGTGATGGTCGGTTCCACACCACCATTGCCGTAGCAGATCGGCCCTGGGTCGGCTCCTGCCGACTGAGGACCGACCTTGAGCTGCCCTTCAGCCGTGGTCCAGGCGATCGAGCCGCCGCCCGCGCCGACGGTGACGACGTCGATCATGGGGATTTTCGACGGGTAGACACCTACCGAGCCTTCGGTCGTCAGAGCGGGCTCTCCATCGACGACAACGGTGACGTCGGTCGAGGTACCGCCGCCGTCGCAGGTCAGGACCTTGTCGAAGCCGGCTTCCCGGGCGATGAGTCCGGCACCCAGTGCGCCGGCGGCAGGGCCGGAGAGCACTGTGGTGATGGGCTGGTTGACGACCTCGTCGGCGGAGAGGACGCCGCCGTTGGACTTCATGATGTAGAACGGCAGCTTGGAATCTTTGTCGGTTCCGGTATAGGCATCGAGGCGTTCATGGATGTTCTTGACGTATGAGGAGACTTTGGGTTTGACTGCGGCGTCAACCAAGGTCGTCATGGATCGCTCGTATTCGCGGTATTCACGCAGCACTTCGGAACTGAGCGACACGATCACGTCGGGGTGCTCTTCGAGGAGGATTTCGCGCATCCTCTGCTCGTGAGCGGGGTTCGCGTAGGCGTGGAGGAAGTTGACGCCCAGTGTGCCGACGCCCTGGTCCCGGAACCAGCGAGCGACCTTGCGTGCCTCGTCTTCGTCGAAGGGGCGCACTTCGTTTCCCTCGAAGTCCATGCGGCCGGTCACCGTCTTCACCAGGTCGGCGGGCACGATGCGATCGGGCTTGACCCAGAAATAGGAGTTTCCGTAACCGTCAGGAACGGCCTGACGGGCGATCTCGAGCACGAATTCGTACCCCTCGGTGGTGATGAAGCCGAGACGATCGAGCTTGCCTTCGAGCAGCTGGTTGGTAGCGACGGTGGTTCCGTGGCTGACCGCGCTGATATCGGAAGCCGTGATCGTCGCGGAGTCCTGATCGGTGCCCAACATCTCGAGTACCTTGTCGATGCCGTTGATGAAGCCATCAGCGGGATTCGACGGTGTCGAGGGAGTCTTCGTTGTGGTCAGCTCACCGGTGGCTTCGTTGAAAGCCACCACATCTGTGAACGTGCCGCCGGTGTCGATACCGATACGGATTCGTGGGCTTTGAGTCGACATCAATGTCCTTCCCAGGTCTACTGACCCCAGGTCTGCTGAGCGTTTGAGTCCATTTTTGCCGGTGACTCACATCACTCCACCGGCAAAAGATGCCAAACAACTCACGAGCCGTTGGTAAATGTCTCCAATTGCGACAGCTCCGTTCGCAGCACCTCTTGGACAGATCGCGTCGGGCGGCTCAGGATGGCCTGCGCTGGAAGCGCTCCGCACGACAGCCCGTGGTTGTCGTAGTAGGAGAACATTGCCTCCAACCATTCGATCTCGCGCAGGTCAAAGCTCGTGTCAGACGTCGAGTCAGCGACAGAATTCCTGTGGGCAAGCGACCAGCGCTTCGGAGTTGAAACCTCGAGTTCAACCGTTCGACCCAGCACCTGCTCGGCCGCAGCGGCAACGTCGCGAACAGTCAGAAGTTCGGGCCCACCGAGTTCATAGGTCGCCCCGATATGAGCCTCATCAAGCAGCACTTCAGCAGCGACCTCGCCGACATCGGCGAGACTGATCAGTCCGAATCGGGTGTCGACGTTGTAGGGCACAGCAATGTGCGGTTTCTGTTCTCGCAGGCCCGGCAGGAGGTTATCGATATATGCGCACGGTTGGAGAATCGACCACTGCAGTCCGCTCCGCCGCACCAGGTCTTCCGCTGCAGCCTTGGCCACGTGGTGTGGCATATCGGGAGCATGGGGTGCTGCCACCGAATGGTAGACGACCCGTTCCACTCCCGCCTCGCGGCAAGCCCCGAGCAGTACAGAGATGAAGTCCAGCTCATTCGGATGGAGGTTCGGCGCCATGAGATAGGCAGCTCGACATCCCTTCAGCACCGCACCAAGATCCGCCATTTCGCCTCGACCGACAGGAACGGCGGGCACTCCCCGGGCAGCTAGTGCCGATACGATCGCTCGACCGGTCTTCCCCCGCGCACCCACCACAGCCACAGTCACTCCCGCCGCTGCATCCGTGGACACCTTCGTCTCCTTGTTCATACCCACGCCTTATCCTCATCCTCATCGACCGATCCGTCCCGGTATGGATCCGAACCTACCCAGGGCAGGCAGACGTCGATACGGCGAATCCTGCCAAATTCTCACGCCTCCGCCTCCACCCTCAGCCGGAGACTGCACCAACCAGATCCCCACTTCGGCGGATACCGTGCCGCCGATCCCCTGGCTAAGCTGGAAGGATGGCAGAGAACTCCGAATCGCTGAAGCCCACCAAGGGCGACGTGTATCTGGTGCTTGCCCTGGCGGCCGCTTCGGTGGTCTTCGCGATTCTGTACAACACGACGTCCTACTGGCCGTTCAAGGGACCTTTGTGGCTGATCTGCCTGATGTCGGTTGTCGTCACTTTGCCGCTCATCTGGCGTCGGCGTTTTCCCAGTCAGATGGCCTGGATCCAGACCACGATCTTCGTCACTGCACAGGTTCTCGAGGTCATGGAACCCGGGGTCACCCAGATCATCATCTTCATGGGGGTCTACGCCGTAGGCGTCTGGCAGAGCAATCGCAAAGCGGCATTCATCTCACGCCTCCTCCTCTGCGTCGGAATCTTCGTTTACCTGATCGTGTCAACGGCCCTCCAGTTCAAGGAGATGGGCGACATGACGGTGCTTCAGTTCGCAGCCGCCTCCGGGGTCTCGTTCCTCATCAACATCGCGTTCTTCGGCGGGGCCTGGCTCTTCGGCAACCGAGCCTGGAAGCAGCGTCGGCTGCTCGAGGAGCTGCGCTCTGCCAATGAGGAGGTCCGCTCACAGGAGAGGCAGCTGACCAGTCAGGCGCTCGACCTCGAGCGGGTGCGCATCGCCCGCGAACTCCACGACGGCATCGCCCACCACATCACCGGAGTCGGCATCCACGCCGCGGCCGCCCGCCGCGGCCTCGAGAAGAACCCCGACAAGGCTCGGGAGTCGCTGAAGACCATCGAATCCTCCACTCGCGAAACCGTCGAGGAACTGCGCGCCCTCGTCTACACCCTGCGCGACACGGACGACGCGAACACCGCGGAGGGGAACACGAAGGGCAACCCCAGCCTCGGCGACGTTCCCGAACTCATCGACGTTGCCAGCAGATCCGGGCAGCAGATCGAGGTTCACACGATCGGGCAGCCGCGACCGCTGACGCCGATCACGGAGATGTCGGTCTACCGGGTGATTCAGGAATCCCTGACCAACTGCCGTCGTTATGCGGGTTCGCACGCCGAGGTTGATGTGCGTCTGCGATACGGCACCGCCAACCTCGAAATCGAGATCAGCGACTCCCGCGCGCTCGGTGCGCATCACGACGAACCGCACCCCGAAACCGAGGCTCCCACGAAGCAGTCGGGACTGGGCCTGGGCATCATCGGCATGCGCGAACGGATGAGCGCCCTGGGCGGCAGTCTGGAAGCCGGCCCGAAGTCCCGCGGCGGTTGGCTCGTGCGAGCACAGATTCCCTACCCGCGGAATGTCGCGGACGCCGAGGAGCCTGCCCCGAAGACCAAGGAGCCAGCCCCGGACACCTCCACCATGATCCCCACAGCAAAGGCCGAACAGTGATCAGAGTCCTCCTCGTCGATGACCAGGCGATGGTCCGCACCGGTTTCCGCACGATCCTCGAAAGCGAGGACGGTATCATCGTCGTCGGCGAGGCTGAGAACGGTCAGGTCGCGATCGACCGCGCACTCGACCTCGCACCGGACGTGATCTGCATGGACGTCCAGATGCCGGTCATGGACGGGCTCGAATCCACCGCGGAGATCGTACGCCGCGGCGCGGCCGGAGCAGTCCTCATGCTCACCACCTTCGACCGGGACGATTTCCTGTTCCAGGCATTGGCTGCAGGTGCCAGCGGGTTCCTGCTCAAGACCGCCGAGGCGGAACAGCTCATCGACGCAGTCACCGCACTGGCGGCCGGCGATGGACTCCTCTCCCCCGAGGTGACAAGGCGCGTCATCGAACGCTCCGTGCGCAGCCCCGAAGCCACCACCTCGGCGGCTCCCGAACTGGAACTCCTCACCGACCGAGAACTCGAGGTCCTCCACCTCGTGGCCAAGGGGCTGAGCAACTCCGAAATCGCAGGCACACTCTTCGTCGGCGAAGCCACCGTCAAGACACACGTCTCCAACCTGCTGACCAAGCTCAACATCCGCGACCGTATCCACGTCGTCATCTTCGCCTACGAGAACGGGATCGTCGGGAGGTGAGCACTGGTTCATATACAACGGGTGTAGCATAATTTCGTATTGCGGAATGACCCCACTATTCCTCAACAGACTCTCCCTCATATCCCCGCACGATCGATCCCCAGCACAGCCGACTCAGCACTTCTTCGGCACCAGTTCTTCGCTGGAGGGAAAGGATGCACCTGCATGCGCGGCACGGACACCAGCTCGTCGCTCGACCCCGTCCACGACCGACTTGTGCACAAAGCGCCGACCCGCAGTCGGGAATCGGCGCAGATCCTCGACTTTCTCCGTACCGGTCGCTCCGTCGTCGTAGTCTGTCTCACCGGCGACGGTGCCCTCGACTTCGCTCGGTCCCTAGCGGCCTCACTCGGACAGCCACAGCTCTCCATGCTGCGAGTGACAACCCACACGAGTGCCGCCGAGGTCGAGGAATTCGTTGATCCGGCACGGCTGGACGGCGGTGCCCGCATCGTCTGCGGCGCTCACCTGCTTCCACCCGAGGCCGAATCGATCATCGACCATGCTCTTCACGTCACTCGAGTGCCCATCGCCTACCTCGTCGACGGCGATCGACTGCGCACCGTCCACCGGGGCGGCAACGGGCCCCTCAGCCAGATCGCGACCGACTGGAGCAACGGCGAACTCGAACGGATCGACCTGGCGCGACTGACCGGCAGCGAAGCGCTTGCACTGGTGACCGGCCTAGCGGGCACCTTGCCGCTGGATGACCTGCAGCTGCGGACCCTGGCAGCACTGTCCGCAGGGCGTCCGCTGGTGGCGGCCGATCTCGTTGCGTGGGCCGAGGAATCGCCGCACAGAGTCCCCCAACGCTATCCCCACGCCAGCGTCGACTCCCCTACCTTCGGCCACCGCTCGCTGTCGCGACTGTCGCCCCAGTATCCGCACCTGCAGACGGAGACTCTTGTCGCCGCTCGCCGACTCGGTTCCATCAGCCCCCTGCCCTTGAGCACCGCCAAGCAGCTCTTCGGCAACACGGTCATCGCTCGCCTCATCGATCTGAGACTGGCGCGAGAATTCGAGGTCACCGGCCAGCCCTCGGTCGCGGTCTCGCCGCTGCACGTTGCGGCGATCGACAATGCGCAAGTCGGCGAAGCCAGCGAAGAGGAGGACAAGAGATTCCGCAGCAGACTGGAGACGATGTGGCGGGCGGGCTACCCCGTCGGTGAGGTCGCCTCAATCAGCCTGGCCCGCGAACTCATCAACGACGGTCGTGAGCTCAACCCGTCTCGAATACGACTGCTGCTCGCAGCGGCCCGATCGCTCAACCGCCTCGGCGACCCGATGGAAGCCACCGTGATGCTTCTGACGGTCGAGGACGAGGTCAAGGACGATCCCAGACTGTTCCTCGAATGGGAGCTGCAGTCGATCACCGCGCGGCTGGTCAACGGCGACCGCGAGGGCGCAGTGGAACTCATCCGGACCGGAATCGCCCACGGGCCCATGGGACGTGAACGCGACCCGGTCTGCCTCGAGCTGCTCTTCGTCGCAAGTGCAGCACTGGCCTCGAACGCTGAACTCCCGCGGTGGTGGACGGATTTCCTCCGGGATGTCATCGATCCGCTGGTGCCTGGAACCGCGAACCTCGTCTCATCCTTCACCGGCAGTGTGATGACTGACGTCAACGAGGTCCGAGCGGTCCTCGATTCTCCGCAGGCATCAGCGGCTCTCCGGCTAGCTGCCATGGCGGCCCTGTGCCAGCATCACCTCAAGAATGACGACGCTGATGGCCTCGCCTCCGCCGCGGCGGAGGGATTCGAATACATCACCGAGCTCGTCACCGTCCAGTCGCGGATCCTTGACGACTTCACCCACACGATGGCCTGGTACTTCGCCATCGGAGTCACCGCCAACTGTCTCCTCGCCGGTATCGAGCCCGAGCGTTCCGAGCTCGCCGTGCGGCAGCTGCTCGAAACTGCGTGCGGGGCATCGGCGCACAGCGGATGGCAGCTGACGGCCACGGCCGCGTGGTGCACCGGGATTCTGCGCCTGCTCGAAGGCGAAGTCGACACCGCAGCACGCGATTACGAGGCATGCGCAGCATCAATCAATCCTGCGCTGCTGGCCGTCGGCTGGGGCCTGCGCGACACCGTCGACCGCTGGCAGCGCAGCAACGCTCCCTATTACCGTCTGTCCATTTCGGGCGAGGAGACAGCAGCACAGGGATACCGACTCCATGACGGCCTGACAGCCCTGCTCTTCGGTCCCGGAGCCACGACTCCGGCGGAGATGCCCACATGGATGCGGACCGTCTTCACCCACGCACGCTTCCTCGACGGCACCATCACCGCCGCGGAGGCGAGCGCGTCCCTGAGCGGAGACCCCGACATCAATCTGCCGGGACCTCGCGCAGCTCGCAGACATATTGATGCGGTCGCCGGTGACGATGCCGAGGCGGTCCTTGCGGCCGGTCATGAACTGCAGCAGGTCGGGTACCGGGGAGCAGCTCGTCACGCCTTCGGGCAGGCTCGCGCTATGTTCCTTGGTGAGCGGATGAGTGCCCGTGCCCGAGTTGCCGGTCAAGCGCTGGACGCGCTGCGCATCAGAGCTTCGACAGCTCCTGAAAACCCCCGTCCCACGAACGATGCACCGGCAACGTCGACCGATACCTCACCCGCCGTGACGCTGACAGAACGCGAGCTTGAGGTCTGCCGCCTGGTGGCCGAGGGGCTGACCAATGTGCAGATCAGCCAACGGCTCGTGCTGTCGGTGCGAACGGTCGAATCGCACGTGCTGCAGGCGCGGGCGAAGTTAGGTGCCGATCGCCGCCGTGACATTCCCATGGAGATGCTCAAGCTCCGCGATGCCGGACGGATCAATGCCGTGGACCGCTCGCCGAGGTGACTTTCACCGGTCTGACTTTCACCGGTCGCCCGGACCACCACACGTAGACTCCCGCAACAACCAGCCCGGCCCCCATGATGACGATCCACCACGGAAAGCCCGGAAGGTCGGGTTCGGCGGTGCCTGCTTCGCGGTCGGCGGCCGGAGTCGGGAGCACGCGTTCGGCGGTGATGAGGATGCGCTGTGAGTTGATTCCCAGAGGAGTGCAGGTGACCAGGGTGACGAGGTCCTTTCCGATGACTGGCTGCAGTGATTCGGTCTCATCGGGTTCGACGACCTGAGTGCGCACCACCTGGTAGGCGAGAACCTCCCCGAACGTGGTCAGGGTGAACGTGTCGCCCTTGGTCACCTTGTCGAGGTGGGTGAACATGGTCGCGTCGGCCAGCCCGCGATGGCCGGTGATCACGGAGTGGGTGTCCTCTCCGCCGACGGGCAGGCTCGTGCCTTCGAGGTGGCCCAACCCCTTGAGCAGGGTCGCATCGCTCGTGCCGTGGTACGTGGGCAGATCCAGCTTGATCGAGGGGATCCTCAGCCGGGTCATCACTTCGGTGCTGCCGTCGTTAAGGACCTCGTCGTAGACGGGAGCACCGTTGGACGAGGTGCCGCTGCCTGAGGGCAGGCGGTGGTTCGACTCGAGCAGGGCACCGGACTGCAGGGCGTCGTTGTACATGTGTGCGAGTTTCAGCTGCCGGGCGTCTTCGACACGGTCGGACTCGGTGGTCTTCGCTGAGTCGCCGAGGATCTTCGACTGATCCAGCTGCGAGAACCAGGCCGCGGCGCTCGGGTAGGTCCAAATGCTCAGGCCGGTGAACGCAATGAGGGCGATGACCAGGGCGAATGCGGGGACGCGCCAGCGGCGCCCGTCGGTTGACGGGCGCCGCGTGCGTTCAGGTGAGAGTGTCACACCTGGTTCTTGCGACGGTTGGCCACGACGATGGCTGCACCACCGGCGATGAGCATCAGGCCGATGCCGGCGATCATCGCGAGCATCTTGCCATCGGCACCGGTCAGCGGCAGGTTCGGGTGACCCTGCTGGGTGTTCGCGAAGTCGAACCCGACGGCTGCGGATGTCTCTCCGGCCTTCACTGTGACCTCGTTGACGGTGTCGTCGAGGACGTAGCCGGCAGGTGCCTTGGTCTCCTTGATCCAGTATTTCTGGGTGGTGTCGTCATTGTTGCCGACCCACAGGGTGATCGAGGCGGTGCCATCGGCCTTCGTGGTCAGTTTGCCGACGGACTTGGTGGCCGCGGCGTCTGAGTAGATCGCGAATTCGGCACCGGCGAGGGTGTTCGTCTTGTCGCCCTTGGCGAATTTGTGGATCGTCAGTGATCCCCAGTTCGAGCTGACAGCGGGGGTCTCGACGCCGGAGTCGTTGACGTTGACGAGTGCGGTGTTCTCGATGGTTCCGTCACCCTGGCTGGTCACCTTCGTGGTGATCGTGGCGACGACGTCGTTGCCGGCCTTGAGCTTCTGCAGTCCGGCTGCGGTGAAGCTGATCTTCACGGTGCCGTCCGAGTTGCTGACGGTGTAGTCGGTGCCAGAGGTGAATCCAGCCAGCGAAGCGGACTGGAACTCCAGTCGTTTGTCCAGCTTGTCGGTGATGACGAAGGACTTGTAGCCATGGTTGGCGCGTGGGACCGGAGCGGTGATCGTCCAGTCGACGGTCGAACCGAGTACTGGTGCGGCCGGGTTCGCCACCGTCTTGGTGGGCGTCGTGTCGTTGACCGAGTTCTTCGGGTAGACGTTGACGTCGTAGAGCCACTTGCCGTTGTTCTGTGACAGCGGCAGGGTGACGAGGAAGGGTGCCGTCGTCGAGGTGGCATTGGCCGGAGCGCTCGACTCCGTGACGAGGTAGAGACCCAGCGGCAGTCCACCGAAGGTCGCGAGCCCGTTGGCGTCGGTGGTCTTGGTTCCCTTGTCGACGAGCGTGTAGCCGCTTTCGGTGACCGCCGAGGCCTGCAGACCGGAGATCGCATCCCAGCTATCGGGCGTGGTCAGGTCGATGGCCTGACCACCCTTGGCAGTGACCTGCTTGACGGTGAATCCGGCACCGGCCAGCGGCTTGCCCATGCCCGAGGTGTCCGCGAGGACGGAGCCATTGCCGCCGTCGGTGGCTTCGGCACCGTCGAATTTGTGGATGACGATCGATCCGGACTTGCTCGAATCGATATTGCCCACATGGTCAGTGGCCTGCGCCGTGCCAGCCATCCCAAGGACGCTCAGCGCCGATACTGCTGCCACAGCGGTCAGACGCCGCCACAGACCCAGTTTCCTGCTTTTCATGTTTTCCCTTTCAGTGCTTCCGGTTCCTGCGGCGCAGGCCCTTGAGAAGTGCTCCCACACCACCGGCTGCGCACAGTGCGGCTCCGGCGATGATGAAAATCTGGCTTCCGGTTCCACCCGTGAGCGGCAGCGCGACCTGCGGCTTCTGCTTGTTGGTGAACGATCCGATCGACTGCTTGAGCGTCGATCCGGAGACCGTGAAGGTGTGTTTGGTGTCGTCGAGGACGTATCCCGCCGGGGCGGACTTCTCGACGAGTGTGTGCTCGCCCCACTTGAGGCTGCTGAGCGCGAACTTGCCCGCGGCTGGGTCCTTGTCAGGACCGGTGCATCCGTCCGCCGAGGTGGCCGTACAGTCCTCGACCTCGACCGCGGTTCTGTCGGGGCCGGTCATCGTCCACACGGATCCCTTGAGTGCGTTGCCGCCCTCGTCGGTCTTATTCCAGGTCACGGTTCCGGTCTTCGCGGTGTTCGTGATCGTGCACGTCACCGTCTCGCCGGCCTTGATGGTGACCTTGTCCGCCGTGACCGTGTTCTTCGGTCCGCAGTCCCAGGCAGAAGCCTCGTAACCCTCGGGTCCGTCGAGTTCGGAGAGTGCGTATTCGCCGGCCTTGACCTTGACGTCGGTGATGTCGTTCGTGCCGGTCTTGCCGGAGATGGTCTTGTCGCCTGTGGCTTTGTCACCGATGGCCTTGAGCGTCCAGTCGGTGGCCTTGGCCGTACCGGCTGCGTCCTTGTTGTCGACCTTCTTCACGAGGGTGAGCGAGGTGTCGCTGACCTTGTTGAGGTAGCCGCACTTCACATCGTCACCGGGCTTGATGCCCGTGAGGTTGGTGCTCTTCTCGTTGTCGAGCTTCTTCGTGCCCTTAGTTCCGTCGAGATGCGTGATCTCGCAGGAGCCGGAGGAGAATTCGAAGCCGTCCTGCTGAGTCTCGGAGATTGCCAGGGTGGCTCGGCCCGTCGTCTTGTTGAACTTCAGTGCCCATTTGGCGTCGCCGTTGGCGTTGGTCTTCTGCGTGGCTGCAGTGGGTGTCGAAGTGACGGTGTCGGTTGTGGCAGTCGTCTTCGCTCCGACGGTCCAGTCCTTGCCCGGCTTGACGTTCTTGCCGTCTTCATCGGCGACATCTTTGTGGATCGACACGTTGGCAGTCAGCGGCGAGTTCGTGATCGTGCAGACGACCGCTTTGCCGGTGTTGGGGATGGTCACAGTGCCCGAGGTGCCGGTTCCGGAGGCGCCGCTGATCGGCTTTTCATCTACTGTGCACGAATATGCGCTGGCGTAGTCATCGAGGTCAGCTCCGTTGGCTCCGGTTTCGGAGAACTTGATCGTCGCTCCACGCTTTACAGGCTGAGGCCCGACGATTTCCTTCTGCACACCGGTTGTGCTGCCGGTCGTGGTGGCGGTTCCCAGAACAGTGCTGCCCTGCTTAAGCGACAGCGTGAACTGATCATCCGCTTGCGCACGTCCACCGATGACGTCCTTCTTGAGCGTGATAGTGGCCGGCGAGGAGCATGAGGCCAGGTCTGTACTCGACCAATTGCCGGAGGCGAAATCGCCGGAGTTCGACCAATCAGGCATGTCGTAGGCCTTGACCGTCGAACCGGTTCCCAGATAGGCCCGCCCACTGGCGTCAAATGAAACACCGTTGACATTGGAGTTGGTCTCATATGTTCCGGAAGGGGAAGCTGCTATTCCCCCTCCAGTGCCTGCGGCCAAGTCTGCTTTCGTGACCGAGAAGACGGTGGTGGTATTGCCTGAACCGCGGACAATGAAGAGATTGCCCTGCGAGTCAAACGCTATGTCGCCGTTAGAAGTTCTGCTTGCGTTCGTGTTCGTGTCGACCGAACCTTTGAACGAGGTGGTGTTCGAGTCTTTGTTGTAGACGTAGACGTTGAACTTCGAACCGGAGTCGGTGAACCCGCCGAAGTAGTAGAGGCCGCTGTCGAGGTCGACGGCTCCACCGATGAATTGGATAGCGTTGTCTGTCTGTTCGGCACTCGTGGCGGACCATGCGCCGCTCGACGGGTTGAGCTGATAGATCTCGACGGTCTTTGAGCTGTTCGTCCGTTCGTAGGCATAGATCGGGGAACCTTCCTGACCGATGCCAAGCCCATTGAATGATGTCACTGGCACGTCGCGATACCGCCATCCGAGAAGCGTCAAATAGCGCTCTACTTTGGTTGCCGAATCGCCGACAATGTCTCCACCGCTGTTCGTCACTTTCCGCATCTGCCCCGAACTCGACACCGAGTACACATTCCCCGGTTCGCAGGTCAGCGAGACAGGACTCGCGGCTGCACGTGCTGCTGCGGGGGCCTTCGTTTCCGGAGCGTCCGTCGCAGGGGCCTTCGTTGCGGGTGCCGACGTAGCGGGAGCCGACATGCCAGCGTGCGCGGGCACAGCCGGCATCAGCACGATGCCCATACCGGAAAGAACCATGACCAATGCGGTCAACGCAGCCCATACAGAGCGCACACGCAAACGTGTCAGCGGCATACTTTCCTCATTCCGGTACCAAACGATCTCGCCCGTGGCACCTCACGATCCCGTCCGCGCACACGACAGCGTGTGAGCTGCGGACAGGCAGGGAAACAGAGGGGCAGAGCTTGACGAACTTCTTCAGATTAGGAAGTTGAATGCGCAAAGACATTGCTGGGACCGGCCACTTCAGCAATAGATCAGTAGTTGCTGTGTGACATCACGCCCGCAGCAGGAACTACTCAGTAGTTCCCAATTCAACTACCACCGGCCTCCCCCGTACCGGTGAGGCCGAAATAGCCCGAACGACGGATTCGCATCGCCGAGGCACCGCATAGGTTTGAGTCATGATCACCTTGGACTCAATTTCTCGCAGTTTCGGCGACAAACAGGTTCTTCACGACCTGTCCTTCTCCATCGGCTCGGGGCGGATGACCGGGTTCGTCGGTTCCAACGGCTCCGGCAAGACGACGACCATGCGCATCATCCTCGGCGTGCTCGCCGCGGACTCCGGGAGCATCACCGTCGACGGCGAGACCATCACTCCCGCGCACCGCAGCGCGATAGGCTACATGCCCGAGGAGCGCGGCCTCTACCCGAAGATGCCGATCATCGATCAGCTCATCTACCTCGCCCGCTTCCACGGCCTCAGCCGCCATTCCGCCCGTCGACGTGGCCTCGAACTCCTCGAGCAGCTCGACCTCAACGGCAAACCCAGCGACAACCTCGAGGCCGTGAGCCTCGGCAACCAGCAGAAGGTGCAGATCGCTGCCGCGCTCATCCACCGCCCCCGTGCCCTGGTCCTCGACGAGCCCTTCTCCGGACTCGATCCCGTCGCCGTCGAACGCACCCTCGAGGTGCTCAAGGACTTCGCCGACACCGGTGCACCCGTCCTCTTCTCCAGTCACCAGCTCGACCTGGTCGAGCGTCTCGTCGACGACCTCGTCATCATCGACGGCGGCCGGCTCGTCGCCAACGGCACCGCCGATGAGCTGCGCAGTCAGCGCAGCACCCCTGAGTGGATACTGCAGACCGATACGGACATGGGCTGGGTGCGCGAGATCCCCGACATCACCGTCGTCGAGTTCGACGGCAACTGGGTGCGCTTCGCCGCACCGAATCCGGACATCGCCGAGGTGGTCCTGCACCAGGCCATCACCGTCTCCTCCGTGAAGTCCTTCACCCCGCATACCGTCGCCCTCAACCGTCTCTTCCAGGAGGTCACGCAGGCATGAGCATCCAACAGGATTCGAACTCCCTCGACACGAACGCCCCCAAGAAGTCGGGGTTGGCGACGACGGCTCAGACACCGCGCGCCAGCTTCACCACCGCCATCGGCCTCGTCATCGAACGCGAGATCATGGTCCGCATCAAGTCGAAGGCGTTCATGGTCTCGACCTTGCTGAGCATCGTCCTCTTCGGCGCACTCGTCGCGGTATCCGGGTCGCTGCCCTCACTGTTCTCCTCCACGGACAAAGTGGCGGTCACCTCGGCGGGGGCACAGGCTGTCGAAGGAATCGACGGGATCGAACTCGTCTCCGTGGACAGCGTCGATGAGGCGAAGGAACTTGTGAAGTCGGAAGACGTCACGGCTGCTGTCGTCGATGACCCGGCGTCCCCGGTCGGTGTCACCGTCATCGCCGAACGCTCCGCACCCGAGTCGCTGACCGGCGAGCTCAGCCAGGTCCCGACTGTCGAACTCCTCGACCCCGACGCCCCGGATCCGGGCCTGACCTACATGATCGGACTGGGCCTCGGCCTTGTGTTCTTCATGTCGGCGGTGACCTTCGGAACGACCATCGCCTCCTCTGTGGTGGAGGAGAAGCAGTCCCGGATCGTCGAGATCCTGCTGGCCTCCACCTCGGCGAAGGTGCTGATGTTCGGCAAGGTTCTTGCGTGTTCCCTCCTCGCCTTCGCACAGATCGGACTGACCGCGCTCTCCGTCCTCATCGGCGCCGCCATCAGCGGAAACGATCTGGTCCTCGGCAAGGTCACGGAGCCGATCGCCTGGTTCATTCCACTCTTCATCGTCGGCTTCGTCATGATTGCTTCCCTCTATGCAGCGGCCGCATCGATGGTCTCTCGGACGGAAGATCTGGGCTCGACGTCCAGCCCGATCATGATGCTCATCTTCCTGCCCTATATGGCGGTCATCCTCTTCTCGTCCAACGAGGCCGTGATGGCTGTGATGTCCTACATACCGTTCTCCGCAGCGGTCGCGGTCCCGATGCGCGTCTTCCTCGGCACGATCGAATGGTGGGAGCCGTTGGTATCGCTGCTCATCCTGGCAGTCACCACGATTCTGGCTCTGCTGTTGGCGACCCGGATCTTCGAACGCTCCATCCTGCAGTCGGGTCCGAAGGTGTCGTGGAAGCAGGCGCTGAGCAGGTCGAAAGGCTGAGCTTCTCCAGCAGTTGTGCGTGACTGCAGCCAACCGAAGTCGCAGACGATGCAGGCAGCGCCGGGACCCCGCCTCAGGTAGTGGATAAATACCGTTGGAGGCATTGTCACCTGCGCTGATCCGCTATTTTGATTACTCAACTTTGAGTTCATGACGTCAGATTAAGAAGATACAGGCGCACCTGATGACGCCATTTGTCACTACATTCGCGAACGATTCCTTTCGACACCTGGCAGACTAGATGGCAACTGTGGTGAAACATTTAACGTGGAGGGCTGACAGCAGTGGCGGAAGCACCATCCGAGCGCAGTCGCAAAGAGCACCCCCATGCCGAAGCGAAGGCATCGCGCAGCACGTGGCGAAGATCTCTGAGCGTCGGATTGCAGTCTCTCGCATGGATCGTCGCTGGCATCTTCGCTCTGATCATCGTTCTTACGGTTCTCGTCCCCAGAATCATCGGCGCGGAACCTTACACGGTCGTCTCCGGGTCGATGGAGCCCACCATCCCCACTGGCTCGGTCGTCGTCTCCAAAAAGGTCAGTCCTGGCACAGTTGCATTCCGCGATGTCGTCACGTATCAGCTGAAATCCGGGGAACCGCTGACCGTCACTCACCGAGTCGTCGGTGTCGACAACATCGACGGGCAGACAAGGTTCAAGACGCAGGGAGACGCGAACACCTCCCCCGACCCTGAGCCGGTGCGACCGGAGCAGATCCGGGGAGTGGTGTCCTATCACGTGCCTCTGGTCGGATACCTGGGACAGCTCGTTCCGATGGGGGCACGCGAGGGAATTGCCACCGTCCTGGGAATTGGACTCATCGCATATGCGTTAATTGTGCTGATCAGCAGTGCTTTAGGTCGAAAGAAGAACTCTGCTGACACAAGGGATTCTGACGAAACGGTCCAGTCGAAGCGCGGTCGACATTAATTCCAATGTGTTCAAAACTACATTGCTGGCCCGCTTGATATTAGTTACCATTTTAGTAGTAGCTGTGGACAACGCCTGTCCTTAGAAGTGTGGGCCGCTCACAGCGACTATCACTCCTTTTCGCACTCTCACCCTCAGGACTGACATTGAAGAAATCCACAAAGGCACTCATCGCAGGCGGCATCGGCGTCGCACTCCTCGTCGGCGGTGCAGGCACCGTCGCATTCTGGACCGACGAAGCGGACGGAGGCGACGGAGTGATCACTGCAGGCACCCTCGACCTCGGCACGCCGGCCGGCGGTGGCTGGGAGATCAGCCACGCTGGTGACGGCTCCGGCACTGCCACTGCCCCTGTCGCATTCAACCCCGAGTCCGACCAGATCGTCCCCGGCGACATCCTCACCTATGCCCAGAACATCCCCGTCACCCTCGAAGGTGAAAACATCGCGGCCCAGTTCGACGGCGCCATCGATGTCACCGCCAACGGAGCAGACGCCGACACCGCTCTCGCGGCGGCACTCGAAAAAGAGGATCTCGCCGCTACCGACATCTCGGGAGCGACGGGCGACCTTTCCTTCGACAACGGCAAGTTGACCGGCGAAGGAACCGGAAACGTCGAGGTCACCACGACGGTCAAGTTCCCGTGGGGCACCGAGGGCCAGTACAACCCGGCGAAGCTCGGATCGCTCAATTTCGCGGTCGACTACAAGCTCACTCAGGTTCCAGGCAACTGATCCTGCCGTCACCGAGGTGGGCGCGAGTACCAATACGCCCCACCTCGGTGATTTGTACCTTTTCATCATTTAGCTTTCGAGGAGATTGCGCATGTCCGCACGCCGTGCCGTGTTTGCTGCCGCTGCAGCCGCGACTGCGGGCGCTCTGCTCCTCGGCGGCAATGCGACATATGCAGCATGGTCGGACTCCGCGAAGTCTGAAAAGACAACAATCACTGCTGGGACATTAGCAGCAGAAATCACGCAGTCCGACCCAGCGTCTGTGGCGATGGGCGAGGGCGCAAGTGCGGGCATCTTCCCGGGTGATAACAGCAAGGGAATCATCCCGGGCGCACAAGGACAACGCTGGACGTACACAGTGACAAACTCTTCCAAGTCAGCAGTCACTGCGAACGTCGCGCTCAAAATCAACGGGTCAGTATCCAATGCCACCGACTACGCGGCGATCCGGCCGTATCTCAAGGCGACAACCAAGGTGGGCGCCACAACGACTGAAATCCCGAGCAGCGCATTCACGGCATCCGGCTTCCAGCACACCGTCAAACTCGGTGACAAATTGGCTCCAGGTAAGAAAGCGACCATCGAACTCACACTCTCGATGCCTGCAACCGTCACGAATTCGCAGGGTCAAAAGGTTGATGTCGCTGTCGAGCTGATCAAGCATCGCAGCGCGACTACTGATGCTCAGAAGATCTTCACCATGGAGAATTCCGCAAGCCTTTCGCAGGTTGGCCAACCGTGAAACATCAGAACTCCGCCGGTCGCACAAAGCGCATCTGGATAGTCGTCGCTGTACTCTCTGCACTCGTATTGTTGTTCCCGATCGGTTTCACGACTGCGTATCTCACGGACAAAGTCACTGCGAGCAAGACCTCCGGCGGTACGGGGCGATGGTGCTCGGTGCCTAACCCGAAACAGCATCCAAACGTCTACCGCCTCAAGGAATTCCCTCGCTATTCAGACGCCAAGGAGGGCACCGAGAACCCCTTCTCCGCCAACCCTGGATTCATCATCGTGCCTGTCGTCAACACGAATGGAGAGTTTGCACCCACCGATGGAAGCGGTGCAGGTACAGCCGGATCTCGCGACCTCAGTGTGCGGCTATGGTCATGCGACGCGACGAGTCAGTCAACGAATTCATCCATCAAAGTGACCGGATGGCGAGCAACAGGTAGTGCAACTCCGTACTGGCTGTCAGAGAAAAGTGCTGGATTCGCCGGACAACGGCTCGACCCCACACGTGGATTTGGCCTGGAATTGGCAAAACTCCACGTTCGTGGAACATCTCGGCTCACCGGCGGGCTCCAACATCTGACCGGTAGCGACCGACAACTCTATACATGGATTTTGTCGTCCAATCGCACCAAAACCGACCTCTCTGCCGACCCTGACTGCCTTACGAACTTATGCGTTATCAATATCAAAGAGGTTCCGAGCTTTCAACAGGCGTTCAAGAACGACACCGGTGGAGCAGGTGCTCCTTCGAATTCTGTCGAATACTCGGGTCAGAGTTATTGGAATGACTCCGGCGACTTGTCTCCGAACAATCCTCGCAATGTCCGGATGACGAGCTACTCAGGAGCCCGGCGGCCCCCATTCGCCCAAGGCCAACGACCGACGTCGACCGATGGCAGGCAAATCCAGTGGGTAGTCATGGAGTGGTGGGGCTCGACTGCCCCGAGCGATGACATGGTCGCCGAGGTTGTACTCCGATGAGGCCTCTCCCGACACGACCGGGCATCACCTCAGTCTTCGCGCTGATACTCGCCTTATTCGTCCTGGTTGCCGCTTCCCCCGTCTCAGCTTCTCCACAAGGCCAGCTCACCGTCACCCTCCCCGACGGCACTGCCCCTAAGAGCATGTTTGCCGAGACCACTCTCGTTCCAGGTGGCACGACTGAGGAGAAGCTCATCGTCTCCCAGAACACGGGCGAGCCTGTCAGGACAGGTATCCGTTTAGAACAGCTGTCCACAAACGATCCGCTCGTGGACGAGTCTGAACTCGTCCTGCATGGATTGGGTGAATCGGTCACAGCTCCACTGGGTCAAGTTCTCAAGTCAGGGGCCCCGGTTTGGCTTGGCAATCTGCCCTCAGATGACAAAGCCACGGTGACAATCGGCGTTCATCTTCCGGAATCTGCGACCAACGACACCCAACGCGAACGATCGCGCTTTCGCATCATTGTGACTGCACAGGAGGAGCCGGGCGCTTCCCCGCCCCCTACGTCATCTCCCACTCCCACAGCTTCTCCCACAGATCCCAGCGATGCTTCCAGCGACGAAGATGCTGGGACCGACGACTCCTCCACGGCCGACGCCACTTCGGGCGCTGACGACTCGGCAAACGACAATGCTGACACCTCAGCCGGTTCCGAGCAATCTGCAGAATCAGACAGCACCGACCGAGCAGATGGCTCCGGAAGCTCCAAAAACTCTGAAGGTTCCGAACAGGCCGACGGCTCCGCAAGTGCAGGAGACTCGGACGATCCGAGCGGAGATCTGCCGCGCACTGGCGCGAGCGTATTTGCCGCACTTCTCGTGGCAGCAGCGCTTCTGCTTGCCGGAGTCTTTGCCGTCCAGGCCAGCCGGAGACGTACCCGTTCCAACCGCGAATTCGACTGAGGCCTTCCCCTTGTGCCCGGCATCCAGTCGTGATTGCGTTGTCACATGACCCTTCCAGAGCTGTCTCTGCCGCTGACCACCGATCGACTCATCCTGCGTGCCTATCGAGAGTCCGACGCCGAGGCGCTGCTTCCGATCTACTCCCGTGAGGATGTGGCGCGGTTCCTCCTCTGCGATCCTTGGACCGCCGAGGAGTCACGGACGGAAATTTCCAAGCGCATTCCGAAGACCGGTTTGGATACCGAGTCACGTGCGCTCTCGCTAGTCATTGAGACCAAGGATGGACTTGACGATATCGAAGGATCAGTCATCATCGGCGACCTCGGCATCTGGCTCAACGGCGAATCAGCAGACAAGGCCGAGATCGGCTGGGTCCTCAATCCGGCTGCCGGTGGTCATGGCTTCGCATCGGAAGCGGCCACGGCCATGCTCAACGTCGCATTCGATCACTACGGTCTCCATCGGGTCATCGCTCAGATGGATGCCCGGAACACCGCCTCGGCGAAGTTGGCCACACGCATCGGCATGCAACAGGAAGCTCACCTGCGCCAGGATTGGTGGTCGAAGGGCGAATGGTCAGACACCCTCATCTTCGGGATGCTCGGCAGCGACCGTCAGGAGGCGTGAGGCCTACGGCGTCCGACGGCGCAGAGTCAGGGAACCGACGATGACGGCACCGACGATCCAACAGCCGATGAAGAGTATGCGCAACCAGATGTAGGCTGCGTCCTCGCTGCCTGTTGACACCGCAGTCAGAGCGTCGATCGCGTGCGACAGTGGCAGCCAGTCACCGATCACCTCGAGCACGTCCGGCAGCTGATCGCGGGGAAGGAAGATGCCGCCCAGCAGAATCTGCGGGAACACGAGCAGCGGCATGAACTGCACAACCTGGAACTCGGTGCGCGCGAATGCGCTGGCAAGCAGCCCGAGCGCCGTACCGAGCAGCGCATCGGCAATGGCGACGACGAAGAGCAGCACGATCGACTCTTCGATCTCCAGTCCGCACACCACCGTGGCGAAACCCACCGCGATCGCCGTCTGCACCACCGCCAGCAGACCGAAGGCCACGGTATATCCGAGGATGAAGTCACCCCGGCCCAAGGGCATCGACAGCAGACGTTCAAGAGTGCCGCTGCGCCGCTCTCTCAGTGTGCTGATGCTCGTGACGAGGAACATCACGATGAAGGGAAACAGCGCGAGCATCGCCGGGCCGATCCTGTCGAAGACATCCGTCTCGTCGAAGATCCAGGCCACAAGGCCGATGAGCAGGCTGGGCACGACGAGCAGCAGTGCGATCGTGCGCGGGTCGTTGCGGATCTGGAGCAGCACACGCCCTGCCGTGGCCAAGGTGCGCGAAGGAGTCATCTCTTCGTCCCCTTCGCGCCTCGCCCGCCCTGCGACGATGGGCTCGTCGCCAACAGTCTCTTCGAGACAGAATCCCTCTTAGCCGTGTCAGCTTCGATGATGCGCAGAAAAGCTTCCTCCGCCGAGGCGGCCCGCGTGTTCTCGAGCAGCTCGCTCGGAGTCGTATCGGCGATCACCGCGCCCTCACGCATCAGCAGCAGCCGGTCACACCGAGTGGCCTCATCCATGACGTGACTCGAGACGAGCAGCGTCGCCCCATCGTCTGCGATGCGGCGAAAGATGGCCCAGAGCTCGGAACGCAGGACCGGATCGAGCCCGACCGTGGGCTCATCGAGGACCAACAGCTCCGGCGACCCGAGCATCGCCGCCGCCAGCGACACACGATTGGCCTGCCCGCCGGAGAGCGTGCGGGCAAGCTGATCGGCCTGGCCTCTCAGATCGGTGCGCTCGATGACGCGCTCGACATCGGACTTCGCCACGCCTTGCACCCGGGCGAAGTAGGCCAGGTTCGCGCGCACCGAGAGGTCATCGTAGATGCTGGCCAACTGCGTCATATATCCGACTTTGTGGCGCAGAGGTGCCGAGCCTGCGGGCTCGCCGAGCACTTTGACGGTTCCGCCGCTGACGATCTGGACACCGACGATGGCGCGCATGAGCGTCGTCTTGCCGCTGCCGCTGGGCCCGAGCAGACCGACGATGGCACCGCGCGGCAGGGTCAGGTCGAGACTGTCGATCACGGTCGTTCGCCCGCGTCGAATCGTCAGCCCTCGAGCCTCGATCGCGTTGCTCGTCATATGAAGAATAAGACTCCCGATATTGGCCCACGTCAAGTGACCCGTGATACCAAAGGTCTGGGAAACAATCCGAAAACCGAGGCAAAGGTTCACGAAACGGGCCTCTGTTTGGTCAGAACCACCTCGGCGAGGGTCATAGCGTGGGAATAGCAAACGTCTCAGCGAAAGGTACACATGTACAGGCAGTCGTCGAAATTGGCCAATGTCCTCTATGACATTCGGGGACCCGTCCTCGAAGAGGCCGAGGCGATGGAGGCCAAGGGCCACACCATCCTCAAGCTCAACATCGGCAACCCTGCACCTTTCGGATTCGAAGCCCCCGAGGCGATCGTCCACGACATGGTCAAACAGCTGCCCGTGGCTCAGGGGTACTCGGACTCGCGTGGAATCCTCTCCGGTCGCCGCGCCGTCGTCCAGTACTACGAGACCAGAGGCATCCACAATCTGGACACCCCCGAGGTGTTCCTGGGCAACGGAGTCAGCGAACTCATCACCCTGTCCCTGCAGGCCCTGTGCAATCCCGGCGACGAGATCCTCGTCCCCAGCCCCGACTATCCCCTGTGGACGGCATCGGTCGCCCTGGCCGGCGGCACCCCCAAGCACTACCTGTGCGACGAAGCCACCGCCTGGCAGCCCGACCTCGAGGATCTCGAATCGAAGATCACCGAGAACACCCGCGGCATCGTCGTCATCAATCCGAACAACCCGACGGGTGCGGTCTACTCACGCGAGACTCTGAAGAAGATCGTCGACATCGCACGCCGCCACGACCTCATCATCTTCGCCGACGAGATCTACGAGAAGATCACCTACGACGACGTCGAGATGGTCAATATGGCTACCCTGACCGGCGACGATGTCCTGTGCCTGACCTACTCGGGACTGTCCAAGGCCTACCGGATCGCCGGCTACCGCGCCGGCTGGCTGGCCATCACCGGACCGCTGTCCGAGGCCAAGAGCTACCTCGAAGGCATCAAACTCCTGGCCAATATGCGCATGTGCGCCAACGTTCCCGCCCAGCACGCAATTCAGGCAGCACTAGGCGGCAAGCAGTCGATCGAGGACCTGGTCCTGCCGCAGGGCCGCCTCGGCGCGCAGATGAACCTCGCGCACGAGGGGCTGAACTCCATCGACGGTGTCTCCGCGCACCGAGCCAGCGGTGCCCTCTACATGTTCGCGAAACTCGACGTCGACAAATTCAACATCACCGATGACGAACAGTTCGCCCTCGACCTGCTGCGCGAACAGAAGATCCTCGTCTCCCACGGCACCGCCTTCAACTGGTCGAGCCCCGACCACTTCCGACTCGTCACCCTGCCCTCCGTCGAGGTCCTGGACGAATCGATCAACCGCCTCGGCGAGTTCCTCTCCGGCTACAAGCAGAACGCACCCAGCACCTGCGAGCTGCCGACCGTTCAGGAGATGTCGCCGGCGGCGGGGTGAGCTGAGGCTGAGATAATGGCCCCATGACGGAGCGCTCGACAGGACCAGAGACCGTAGCAGTGGACTCCGTCGCACGGGCTATCAGTCTGATCGCGCGCGGCAACCCCGTCGATCGCGGCTCGTTGGAGGCAGAACTCGGGCCGCAGTCGACCCTCATCGACTCGCTTCTCGACC
The DNA here is from genome assembly GCF_028201555.1 of Brevibacterium sp. BDJS002. NCBI lineage: Bacteria > Bacillati > Actinomycetota > Actinomycetes > Micrococcales > Brevibacteriaceae > Brevibacterium > Brevibacterium sp. BDJS002. The sequence continues at coordinate 4,092,583 of NZ_CP116392.1, forward strand.
TGTCCACCACCATGGTTCGCTGGCGCCAGAAGGACCATGAACGCGCAGCCCTGCTCGAAAGCGCCTCAGAGCTCATCCAGGTCAGAGACACGAAGCGCCTGTTGCAGAAGCTCGTCGACAGAGCCAAGTCGTTGATCGGCTGCGACATCGCCTATCTCTCGGAATACAACCCGGAAACCGACGAGCTCAACGTCAGAGCCAGCCGCGGGGCCATTTCGCTCCAACTCCCGGCGCTGCGAGTACCACCCGGAGTTGGGCTCGCAGGCCGTGTCGTCCGCGATCGGGCTGCCCACTGGACCTCGGACTACGACCTGACTCAACTGCCGCATGAGCGGCGTGTCGACTCAGCTGTCAAGGCAGAAGGCATGGAGTCACTCCTCGGAGTGCCCATGGTCGTCGACGGTGAAGTGCTCGGTGCCCTGTTCGCGGCGAATCGCTACCCCCATGACTTCGGGGCAGATGAGATCACCTTGCTCTCTGCTCTGGCAGACCACGCTTCGGTGATTCTCAAGACCGCCCGACTCATGGGCGAACTCGCCGAAGCGGCCGCACTGTCTGCTGCCTCAGAAGAACTGGCCGCGGCCAAGGCGAGCACCTTGCAGCGCCTCGTCGAGGTCGAAGAGCAGCTGACCCAGTTGGTGCTGCAGGGCCACGGTGCAGCAGCCGTCACGAAAGTCATTGCCGAGACCCTCCGTGCCGAGGTGCTCATCGTGGACAGTTGGAGCCTTGACTCCCCCGATTTCCCAGCAGACGAGGGATTCCTCGCCGAGGCCGACGTGAGTCGAGATGACATTCTTGCGGCGTTGGACACCAGTCACCGCACCGGACGAAGCGTCCAGATCGCCCACGCCAAGCGACTCATCGCTGCCTCGGTGGCGTCGAACAGACGTCAGCACAGCGGGCTGTTCGTGCTCTTCCACAACGACCCCAAAGACGGCGACCACAGCATCGTCGCGCAGGCCGCACAGTCTTTGGCACTCATTCAGATGAACGAGCAGTCACGTGCCGACGCGGAGAACCGTGTGCGCGGCGAACTGGCCGTCGATCTGATCGCCGACACCAGAAGTCTCGACGAGTTGCGAGCGCGAGCGCGTTCCAGCAACTTCACCCTCCTCGGCCCCTGGCAGCTCATCGTGGTTCAAGCCGGCCCCAACGACTTCGACCGCATCGGTTCGTATCTGGCTCGGATCGAGCCGCGGATTCTCATGACTCAACGTTCCCCGGGCCTGACCGTGCTGCTGCCCCGTTCGGCACATCGAAGCCGAACGCAGCTGAATGAGCTGCTCACCGCCTCAGACGTCCTGCGCGAGTGCCTGGTCGTTGTCTCCGACACTGAATTTCAGCGTTCGCAGCTGCGCACCGCAGAAGACGAACTCTGGTCGTGCGTGCGTGTGCTCAACTCGCTCTCGATCACCACAGGCGTCCGCCCCACTGAGGACTTCGCTCCTTACACGGCGATGTTCGGCTCAGCCCCCGAACACGTCGGACAGTTCATGGAGCGCATGCTCGGCCCGCTGCGACAATGGGATCGGCGGCAATCGGCCGATCTGATCACCACACTGCGCACCTACTTCGAACACAGCAGCAGCGTCAGCCGCACCGCCGCTGCTCTCTCGGTTCACATCAATACCGTCAAACTGCGGCTGGAGCGCATCGATACGGTACTCGACAACGACTGGCGAGCGCCCGAATACGCGTTCCGTCTCCACGTCGCACTCCGCCTGGATCAGCTCCGGCAGAAGGACTGAACCTACCCGGGTATGAGCCAGCAGCCCTGGCCGATACGGCCATGAGCGGACAATATTACTGGCTGCAACGGCCATAGGTGTTCGAGTCCTGAAGTGTTTGACTGAACTCTGCGCGGAATTACTCTGCGCAGACGCTCTGACCGGCTCAGCTCGGCCGCTTTCGGCAGCCGCGGTCGGCAGACACAGATTCGAAGAAGACTCGACAGGAGACACACCATGGCAGAGAACAGTCGTATCGCCGACTTCCGCAATAAGTCGGTCAACGATCGTCGCACGGCAGTAGCCGAGGCAACCGGGCTCGACACCGAGGTGTTCACCCAGATCGATGCGACTGCGTTCGGCCCCGAGCAGGCCGCCAACCTGAGCGAGAACGTCTTCGGTGTCTTCTCCCTGCCGTTGGGAGTCGCCACCAACTTCACGATCAACGGCACCGATGTCCTCGTACCCATGGCCACCGAAGAGGCATCGGTCATCGCCGCAGCCAGCAACGCCGCACGGATGGCACGGCCCACAGGCGGGTTCTTCACCAGCTCGACCCAGCCGATCATGCAGGCACAGATCCAGCTCATCAATGTGGCAGACCCTCATGCCGCACGGTCCCGTATCTTCGAACGCCAGGATGAGATCATCGACCTGGCCAATGCGCAGGATCCGAAGCTCGTCGAGGTCGGCGGAGGAGTCAAGGGCCTCGATGTTCGCCTCGTCGAGGCGAAGTCGGCAACCTATGTCGTTGTCCATCTCCACGTCGACGTCCGCGATGCCATGGGAGCCAATGCGGTCAACACCATGGCAGAGGCGGTGTCGAGCAGCCTTGCGGCGATCGCCGAGGGCGACGCACTGCTGCGCATCCTGACGAACAAGGCAGATCTTCGCCTGAGCCGAGCGCGCGCCGTCTTCGACAAAGAACTCCTGGGTGGAGCCGAAGTCGTCGACAACATCCTCCACGCCTACGAGCTGGCGGCAGCCGACCCGTACCGGGCCGCCACTCACAACAAGGGCATCATGAACGGCATCTCCGCTGTCGTCCTGGCCACCGGAAATGACACTCGCGCGGTGGAAGCCGGCGCCCATTCGCATGCCCTGGTCGACGGTCGGTACACCTCACTGTCCACGTTCGAAAAGGACGCCGAAGGCAACCTCGTCGGCAACCTCGAGATGCCGATGCCCGTCGGTCTCGTGGGTGGTGCCACGAAGGTCCACCCTGCGGCCCGCACCTCCCTCCAGGTCGCCGAAGTGAGCACCGCGAAGGACCTGGCCGAAATCATCGTCGCAGCCGGTCTGGCGCAGAACCTGGCGGCGCTGCGGGTTCTGGCCACCGAAGGTGTGCAGCGCGGTCACATGTCGCTGCATGCGAAGAATCTTGCCGTGTCCGCAGGCGCCACCGCCGAAGAGGCCAAGATCATCGTGGAGAAGCTGATCGAAGAGAAGGCCTTCCGCTTCGATCGGGTTCAGGCCATCCTCGCCGATCTTCGCTCAGGTGCACAGAAATGATGGACTCACTCCCACAGGTCTTCACCCATGACGATTTTCCGACTCAGGTCAGGGTCTACGAGGTCAGTGCTCGGGACGGGCTACAGGCTGAATCTCTCACCCTGCCCGCCGAGGTTCGGGCCCAGCTCATCTCCCGACTGGCCGATTCCGGTCTGAAGTCCATCGAAGCAGGCAGCTTCGTGTCCCCTCAGGCCGTTCCGCAGATGGCTGACACCCGCTCAGTTCTCGACGAGCTCGACCTCGACTCGGACATCTCCTACCCAGTCCTCGTGCCCAACCAGCGCGGACTCGCCGATGCCATGTCCGCGGGCGCCAAGGACATCGCTGTGTTCGTCAGTGTCACGGAAGCCTTCTCTCGGGCCAACCTCGGCGACAGCCTCGAAGTGACCACGGCACGCAACCTTGACGTGGCGGCCGCGGCCACCTCGGCGGGAATGCGCGTGCGCGGTTATCTGTCCATGGTCTTCGGCGATCCCTGGGAAGGCCCGGTGGACCCACAGCGTGTGGTCACGGCATCTCATCGACTGCTGGAATCCGGCTGCTCGTCGCTTTCGCTCGGCGATACCATCGGCACCGCCACACCTGGTCACGTCACCGCGGTTCTGCAGGCCCTGATCGACGACGGCATCCCGGTCGAGTCGATCGCGCTGCACACCCACAACACCTACGGTCAGGCGCTGGCGAACGTCTACGCCGCCCTCCAGCTGGGAGTGACCGAGTTCGACGCCTCGGCCGGTGGGGTAGGTGGCTGCCCGTTCGCAGGCTCAGCGACGGGAAACCTGGCAACTGAGGATCTCCTGTGGATGCTTGACGGTCTGGGAATCTCGACCGGAGTCAACATCCGCGCAGTCGCGGAGACGAGCCAATGGCTGAGTCAGCAACTCGGCAAGCCACTGGCGTCGGCCACCTCGGCAGCCATCGTCAATCAGTAGCACCACAGTTCACAACAGACCGTTCATCAACAGAAGGTAGGCGAAGATGCCACAGCTGCTCGAAGTCTGGAATGACACTGTCGACTCAAAACACCTTGTCGGCAGCATTGCCATCGGAATTGGGGTGGCGGTTCCCGCTTTCCTCATCTCCGACCATCTCTTCACGACCACCGGCGATCCGGAACTGGGGCATTCCTACGCTCTTCTCATCGGGATCGTCGGCTGCATCATCGGTGCCGTGATCGCCGGGATCCTGTTCAAGCCCAAGCGGGTGATCACGCAGTCAGAGGCCGATACACGGAACCGACAGGAGGTCATTGACGAAGTCGTCGAAGAGTACGGCGACCTGGGTGACCCCCGCGATCTCAAACCGGGGGTGCAGGAGGAGATCCGAGCACTCGGGCTCTTCGACGCTCTGGTCGAGAACCATGAGAACCGGGCGAAGGGTGCACAGCTGTGAGCGCGGATCTCATTGAGCCGATCCTGTGGGCGATCGGCATGGCCCTGCTGGCCGCGGTGCTCTTCACCGGAATCGGCCTCATCTCAGGCACCGACGAGACAGCGATCGTCGCACCCCTGGCACTGCTCGTCATCCTCATCGGAGTACCGCCGGCCGGCGTCATCGCCTTCTTCTTGGCAGCGATCATCGCCAAGCACATCTCTCACGCCGTGCCCACAACACTGTTGGGGATACCCGGCGACACCACTGCCGTGCCGATGCTGCGCGAAGCACAGCTGCTGCGTTCTCTCGGAGTGCCTCATATCGCCCTGCAGAAGGCCATCTCCGGCGGCGTGATCGCGGTGATCATCGCGATTCCTCTGTCGATCCTCTTCGCACTGGTCCTCACTCCGTTCGCCGAGGCCATCGGTGCCGCAGCCCCGTGGATCTTCATCGCGGCGGCCGTGCTCGTCGCGTACACGTCGAAGGGAAAGCTGGCGGCAGTCGTCGCACTGATCCCCTTCGTCCTCATCATCGTCGGGCTGCAGGCATTCATCCTCGAACAGAAGGACGCGACGTTCACAACCTCCTTCTTCCTGGGCATCGCGACCGGTCCTCTCATCTACGATCTGTTCTCTGCCCTGTCCCCCGCGGGCCGTCGGTCGATGACTCAGGCAGGCAAGCGGGAGTTCGACCTCGCGCCCGACGTCCGGCCTGCGGGTGGGGCAAAGTTACCGAACCCCTTCAAGGTCCTGGACCGAAAGCAGTTGGCCTACACGAGCGGTTCGGCCGTCATCACCAGCGCAACCTTCGTGTTCTCACCAGTCGCCATGGCGGTGCTCATGGGTGAGATCGCCGGCAGCCGAATCAAGAACGGTTTCCATCGACTGACTACGGTCGTGTCCGTCAGGAACGGAACCACCGAGTCGACCTATATCGCCGAGACACTGATCCCGCTGATCGCCATCGGCCTCCCTCTCTCGCCGATGGCCGCGGGCCCGGCAGCGCCGCTGTTCAACGCGCCGCCGGTCTACACCCTCGATGCGGAGACGGGCGAGACGAACAATCTGCACGACCTGCTGTCGACCGGTGAGTTCGCGCTCTTCTCGGTCATCGCCGCGGTCATCGCAGTTGCAGTCGCCTACCCCTTCGTGATGAGGAACGCCCACAGGGCTGCTACTTGGGTGATGAAATCGGTCTCACACGAGGCGATCATCGCCGGATTCGCCGCGCTCATCTGCGTCATCTGCCTCTACGAAGGTGGTCTGCTCGCACTCGGCGTGACCATCACTGTGGGACTGGTCGGTGGTCTGTTCAACAGAATGATCGGCATGCACGCAGGCGTCCAATTTATGGGCTACTACGTCGCCGTCCTCACGGTTCCGGCAGTTCTGGCCCTGTAAAAGGTCCCGACGGTCCGACATTGCTGGTCGCCTGGGCCAGACTCGAAGCACCGGGGTACGTCTACCTCGGTGCTTCGTTATGTCTCAAAGACCGCCCTGTCCCTGTGACGCGCAAGGTCTCGAAACGTCACAGAAATTCATAGTCTAGTAATCGGATCGACTTAGTGGGTATTGTTGGCAGCGAACGAATTGCTCAACAATCTTCAGCTTGCTGAAAGGTCACCACTATGCGCCAGCTCATCGTCCTCGGATTCGTCGGGCTTCTTGCCCAGCTCATCGACGGCTCCCTCGGCATGGCCTATGGAGTGACGTCGACGACCCTGCTGCTCGCGGCCGGGATCGCGCCGGCCACAGCATCGGCGGCGGTGCACTTCTCTGAGATCGGCACGTCTTTGGTCTCCGGCATCTCCCACCACAAGTTCGGCAACGTCGACTGGAAGACGGTCTCGATCCTCGCGATCCCCGGCTTCGTCGGTGCCTTCGCCGGCGCCACCTTCCTCACCAGCCTCAACGGTGATGCGGCCACACCGTGGATCTCGGGCATCCTGCTGGCCCTCGGAATCTATGTGATCTGGCGCTTCCTCGCCCTCGGCGGTCGACGCCCCGAGTTCAAGGGCCGGCCCGGAGTGAAGCTGCTCGTTCCCATGGGACTTGTCGGCGGTGCCCTGGACTCCATCGGCGGAGGCGGTTGGGGCCCGGTCGGGACCACCACTCTCCTGTCATCGGGGCGACTGGAACCACGCAAGGTCGTCGGGTCGATCGACACCAGCGAATTCGTCGTCGCGGTCGGCGGCTCGCTCGGGTTCCTCTTCGCGCTGGGCTCTTCAGGAATCGAATGGTCGATCGCCGGGGCGCTTCTGGTCGGCGGTGTCATCGCCGCACCCATCGCCGCCTGGCTGGTCAAGATCCTGCCCGCCCGGGTGCTGGCGATCGCCGCCGGCGGCATCATCATCCTCACCAACGCACGCACGATCGCCCTGGCCCTCGGAGCATCGTCGACCACGGTCACCATCACCCTCATCGCCCTCGCAGCAGCCTGGATCGCACTCATCGTGCATGCGGTTCGCCTTGAGCGCCGCACCCGTCAGACCGAATCCCTCGCCGAGGTGGGCGCCGAAGTCACCACCGGAAGCTGAGCACCGCAGACGGCCGGTTCCCCGGCTCAAGCCGGGGTGCCGGTTCGCAGGGGTGCCGGTGAGCCCGCTGTTACTATGACGGCATGCGGGTCACCACGAAATCCGACTATGCCCTGCGGGCCCTGATCGAGATCGCCAACGTCAGCGACGGCGGCCCCATCAGCGCCGATGAGCTCGGAAAGCGACAGAACATCCCCAAGGGATTTCTCCAGGCCATCCTCGCCGACCTGCGCCGAGTCGAGATCGTGGCCTCGGTCCGCGGCAAGTCCGGCGGCTGGACACTGACGAAGCCCGCGAGCGCCACCACCATCGCCGATGTCATCCGCGCCGTCGACGGACCGCTGGTCTCCATCTACGGCCAGCGACCTGAGGCCGTCGAGTACGACGATGCCGCCGAATCCCTCCAACAGGTGTGGATCGCGGCCCGCTTCGCCCTCCGCGATGTCCTCGAGCAGGTGACCATCGAGGCTCTGGCCTCGAAGACATTGCCCGCCGAGGTGACCGAGAAGGTCGCAATCGAAGACGCTTGGAACCCGCACTGAGCAGTCACCACCAGCGCATCACCGTCGTTGCATCCGTTGCGTCACCGCCATTGCGCGGTGACGGTTCCCACGTCAGCGACCACCTCGGCGACGGCGGCATGATGGGCGGCGATGATCGGGTCGTGCCGTGTGACCTTCGCGGTCGACTCCCCCGACCGTGCGCGGGATACGAGGAGGACGTCGCGGCGGCAGGCGTCCATCGGCATCGGGATGACTTCGACCGTCGGGTCCTCGGGGACCGAGGAATCAGGGATCACTGCGACCGCCAACCCGGCCGCGATCATCCGGATGATCGCGGCGTAGTCATCCATCCGCATGCCCACCCGCGGCTCAAAGCCGGCGGCCACACAGAACGACCGAACTACCTCGTCGATGGCATCTCCGGGATCGATGCTGAACGCCCAGGTCTGGGACACCAAGGCCGTGAGATCGGGCATCCCGTGAGCATCGAAGGAGACCGGACCGACGGACTTCGGCACGCAGAGGAAGAGCTGCTCCGAATACAGGTGCTTGGCCTTCAGGGTCGACGGGATCCACGTCTTGTCGATGTCGGTGGAGACGAGCAGCGCCAGGTCGAGGTCTCCGGATTCCAGCCTGGCGACGAGCTTCGCATGCTCATCCATGGTCACATCGAGTGCCGCGGCCGTCATATCAGCAGGTGCGGGAAGAACAGTGGCCATCTCGTCAGGGGTCTGCCAGCGCGCACGCTTCTGCAGCTGGTTGTGCAGCTTTGGGATCACTCGGGCACCGACCGTGGGAACGGCCCCGATGCGAACCGGAACCGCCTGATCTTCACGCCACAGAGCCACCTCGGCGCCGAGGCGGTCGCACAGTCCCAGGATCTCCACAGCACGGGAGACGACAAGGCCGCCGACCACTGTCGGCTGCGATCCCCGCGGGCTCTTCTCGATCAAGGTCGAGCCCAGTGCCCTCTCCAGATTGCGCAGGTGATGGTTGACGGTGGGTTGGCTCCACCCCAGCGTGGTCGCCGCGGCGGCAACCGAACCGGACTCGGCGATCGCGCGCAGGGCTGAGAGTCCACGGGTATCCAGAGTTTCCATGATCCTCCAACCACAAGCTCAATAGTGTGTATTCATCAGTTTAGGAAACTTGGTATTCTCCCGGCAAGGGGTCACTCCCTAACCTGGATTCATGACCGTGCATCAAGACTCCCCCATGACCTCCGCCTCAGATCATTCGGCATTCCCGGGAACTGCGAAGACCTACGCGCCCTATGCCGATGCGCTGCAGGCGGCGGCCAAGCGTGACTCGCTGTTCCTGTCCACCCCCGGACACGGCGGCACCACCACGGGAATCTCCGCAGGTCAGGCCGAGTTCTTCGGCGAGCACACCCTCTCCCTGGACATCCCCCCGCTCTTCGACGGCATCGACCTCGGCGTCGACACCCCGAAGGACGAAGCCCTGCAGCTGGCCGCCGAGGCCTGGGGCGCGCGGCGCACCTGGTTCCTCACCAACGGCTCCTCGCAGGGCAACCGCATGGCAGCGCTGGCGATCGGCACCCTGGGCACGGGCGTCGTCACCCAGCGCAGCGCCCATTCGAGCTTCATCGACGGCATCGTGTTGGCTGGCCTCAACCCCGGCTTCGTCTCCCCCAACGTCGACGAGGTCAACGGCATCGCCCATGGAGTCACCCCGGATTCGCTGCGCCATGCCATCGCCGCTCACCCTGAGAAGGTCTCTGCCGTCTACCTGGTGACCCCCAGCTACTTCGGTGCAGTCGCCGACGTCAGCGCTCTGGCCGAGGTCGCCCACGAAGCCGGTGCCGCCCTCATCATCGATGCCGCATGGGGCGCCCACTTCGGCTTCCACCCCGACCTGCCGGAGTCCCCCGTGACCCTGGGCGCCGATATCGTCATCATGAGTACACACAAGCTCGCCGGCTCATTCACCCAGTCGGCCCTGCTCCACCTCGGCGACACCGAATTCGCGAACAGGCTCGAACCGGCCCTGGCCCGTGCCTTCATGATGACGGCCTCGACCAGCGAGAACGCCCACCTCATGGCATCGATCGACATTGCCCGCCGCGACCTTGTGAACTCCCAGGATGCGATTGCCGATTCGCTGGACAACATCCGCCAGATCCGTGCCCGGATCGAGGGCTCCGAGCACTATCATCTGCTGTCCGGAGACTTCATGAACCATGCCGACGTCGTCGACATCGACCCCTTCCGCCTGCCCATCGACATCACCTCGACGGGACTCGACGGCCATGCTGTGCGCAAGCGCCTGACCGAGGAGTTCGACATCTTCGCCGAGATGGCGACGGCCACGACGATCGTCGCCCTCATCGGCATCGGCAAGTCCCCCGACCTCGGCCGACTCTTCGACGCACTCGACCAGATCCGTGCCGAGAACTCCGGGACGCCCGGTGCAGGTACGGCCGAGTCTGCGACGAGAGCCTCGGGCATCCCCGCGCTGCCGAACGCCGGAGAGTTGGTTGCCCTGCCGCGCGATGCCTACTTCGCAGAATCCGAACTCGTCCCCGCCGCCGAGGCGATCGGACGGACCAGCGTCAGCTCGCTGGCCGCGTACCCACCCGGAATCCCGAATGTCCTCCCCGGTGAGAGGATCACTGCAGAGACCGTCGAGTTCCTACAGGCCGTCGCTGCCAGCCCATCGGGACACGTCCGCGGCGGCGTCGATGCGACCCTGAGCACGTTCCGCGTCCTCAAGGACTGACTGCTGCCGTCGGGCCTGACGGCTGTCGCCGTGCCCGACGGGCTTCGACCGGGCCTGGCAGACTGGTTGATTGTTCAAATAACGATACTGAATGCACAAAGCCTTCTTGTCGGCTACAGTCGCCGCTGAGGATAGATCTCTCACAGAATGCCCTTCCCCTGTCCTCACTGCTGTGTCTGAGGCAGTCTGCAATGACGAGCCGCAGACCGACTGACGCTGCCGATTGATTCAGGACCGGATGGACGTGGACGTACACCAGCCAGGGGAAGAACTCGCCGATTTCACGGAGAACGAGCTCCTCTCACTCATCGACCTCGGAACCGCCGGCGCCTATTCCGAGATCTACCGACGCTACCGCGATGACGCCGTGGCCAGAGCAACATCGTCCCTGCCTCCTGCGCAGGCTCGACAGGTCGCCGATGATGCATTCCTCAATGTGCTCAGGTCCCTGCTCAACGGATCCGCCGACACAGCCGAGGGACTCCAGCCCATGGTGGATGTCGAGATCGATTCAGCAGTGGGCTCCCCTGTCGATTCGGAGGTCGACTCCGCAAGCGACGAAAACCTCGCGAGCTCGACGCCACCGCGTGGTCAGGAGTCACACGACGATGCTCCAGCTGAGGCTGAGGCTGAGACTGAGGCTGAGGCTGAGGCTCCAGTGCCTGCATTGCTCTCGCAGGCACTGTCGAACCTGCCCGACAACTGGCAGCGGATCCTGTGGCTGCACGAGGTCGAACGGCTCTCACCCGAGGCTGTGGCCGAACAACTGAATATCAGCGCACCCGCCGTCGAGCGGCTGTCCGCTCGTGCACGCCGAAAACTGCAGGACGAGTGGCAGAAAGTCCGCCCTGTGGACAGCGAGACAATCGCCGACCACCGTGGCGCGCTCATCCCCGCACTGCTGACCTCGCCTATCGTCATCGAGCGCCTCTCCGACACCCTGGCACAGACAGTTCCCGAACCGGCTCCCGCTGTTGCCGAAGCTGCTGACCCTACAACCGCAGTCCTCGAAACGTCTGCTGCCGAAGGACCTGGAACCGAGACAGCCGCAGCTGCAGACGAATCAGTCGCAGAGCCGGCTCCGGCCCTATTGGGGGCCGAGGCTGCCGACGCCGAAGACGAAAGTGCAGACTCTCAAGGCGCGGACACAACCGCGGCTGCCGCGCCTCGCCTTTCCGTCGCAGCAGGTGCAGGTGCCGCAGGTGCGACATCGGTGCCCGAAGCCGACGCAACGGCAGGAACAGATTCAGTCACGAAGGATGATCCAGAGACCAGCTCCGTCTCCGAAACAGCCGATGAGTCCGCCTCTCTCACCGCCTTCGGTGCGCCACCCGCGGCCGCTCACACCTCGCGCCAAAAGCCTGCACCAGCTGGCTTCAGCATGCCGAAACCTGTCCTGATCCCGGTGGTCGCCGCGTGCATAGGCCTCCTGGGAACGCTTGTTGGTGTAGCCATCGTGCCGCAATACGACGAGCAGACGGGGCTGCGTCCCGGCAACGCGAGCACTGCCGTCTCACCTGCAGACTCCTCCTCGAAGGAAGACTCCTCCTCGACGAAGGAGGACAAGAACAGCAACTCCCAATCTCCAGATGACACGAACTCGGACAAGCACGACCAAAAGTCGGGATCCGAGAAATCACAGGCTTCTGACTCCGACAGGGATGAGGATGAAAAGTCATCCCGGAACCCTGGAGACGATGACGGCCAGACGGACGATAGCCCATCGACTGAGGACAACCCCGGGGATAAGGGCGACAGCAGCGATCGCCCGTCAGCAGACGAACCAGACAAGCCGAGCCCGTCGGATTCCAACGAGCCAGACCCTGAGTCGCCTTCGGAACCGACACCGCCACCATCCGACGGCTCTGAAACACCTTCAGAGTCGCCGTCGGATGAGCCGACTGAGGAGCCAAGCGAGGAGCCGTCAGAAGAGCCGTCAGAAGAGCCGTCAGAAGAGCCAACCGAGGAACCGTCTGATGAGTCGCCCGAGTCGCCTGAGGAGCCGAGCTCCGATAGCCCCACCCCCTGATTCGACACAGAGTGGCGCCTCGAACTGAGCACAGGCTCTTCATCGAAATGAGCGCTTGGCGCGGGGACACTCCTCAGACTGACTGCACCTCCAATTGGGCTGACTGCGCCCCAAATTGACGCGTCTGCCGACGCGCATCGACCATTCGCACACCCAAAGCCCCGCCGGCTGAGGCTGTTCCTAATAACCACAGGTTCGCCTGAGGTAAATACTCCGGTCGCTTTCAGCAGTCCCACAGAATTCTTACCCGAACGACAATTCATCGTGATCTGCCTCACTAAATTTGTTGACATGGGTGTTTAATCGAGTGAAGATGTTCAGCATTGTCGAAAAGCGATCACCCCGTAACTCTCGAGTTCTTTGGGTGTCAGAAAATCGAATTGCATCTGAAACGAGGAACCACTGATGTCAGAAGGCCAAGCAAACCCGATTCCAGATGGGACGAAGCTGCCCCGCAGGGAGCGGAAGGCACTCAAGAAGAAGCGCTTGGAGGCCGACCACTGCATCGTGATCGAGAAGAAATCCATTCGCACGGCAATCGGCGGCACCACAGTCGGCAACTTCATGGAATGGTTCGACTTCGGTGTCTACGGTTACCTGGCAGTCACCATGACCACGGTCTTCACCGAAGGTATGGACCGGCAGATGGGTCTCCTCGTCACTCTGTTCGGCTTCGCGGTCTCCTTCCTCGTCCGTCCTCTCGGCGGCATGGTCCTCGGGCCGCTGGGTGACAAGATCGGTCGCCAGAAGGTCCTCTTCTTCACCATGGCCACGATGGCCACCGCTACCGCGCTCATCGGCGTCTTGCCCACCGCGGCTCAGATCGGCTTGTGGGTGATCATTCCTCTCTACCTGCTCAAGATGATCCAGGGATTCTCAACCGGCGGCGAGTACGCCGGTGCGACCACCTACGTCTCCGAATTCGCTCCTGACAAGTCACGTGGGTTCTGGGCTTCCTGGCTCGACGTCGGCTCCTACCTCGGCTTCGCAGCCGGTGCAGGCACCGTCGCCATCACCACCGTCATTTCTACGAGCGTCGCCGGAGAGAACGCTATGGTCGACGGCGGTTGGAGGATCCCGTTCCTCATCGCGATCCCCCTCGGTGCCGTCGCCATCTGGTTCCGACTCAAGATCCCCGAGACACCCAGCTTCGAAGCCAACGTGGCCGAGGGCCTCGATGTGAAGGTCAAGGACGACAAGTACGCTCGCCACGGCCTCATCGGCGTCGTCCGTCACTTCTGGAAAGAGATCCTCATCGGCATCGCCATCGTCGCCGGTTCACAGACGGTGGGCTACGCCCTCACCAGCTTCATGCCGACCTATCTCGAGGAGACAGTCAAGGTCTCGAACGTCCAAGCGGCCGTGGCGACAATTCCGGTGCTCATCGTGATGTCCCTGTGCCTGCCTCTGATCGGGCGCCTTTCCGACAAGATCGGCCGCAAGAAAGTCTTCCTCATTGCTGCGGGACTGACGATCGTTCTCATGGTCCCTGCCTTCGCAGTCATGCAGATCGGCGAGATGTGGGCCGTCGTCATCGCACTGTTCATGGTCGCCCTGCCAGCCGGCTTCTACATCGCCTGCCTCGCATCGACGCTGCCGGCGCTGTTCCCGACGGCTTCACGCTATGGCGCTATGGGCCTGACCTTCAACATCGGAGTCTCCCTGTTCGGCGGCACCACGCCGCTGTTCAGCCAGGCGCTCATCGACCTCACCGGCAACTCGTACATGCCCGCGTTCTACATCATGTTTTTCTCGGTCATCGCTTTCGTGGCGGTGCTCCTGATGAAGGAATCAGCGCACAGGCCGCTGCTCGGATCGTTCCCGACAGTCGCTACACACGAGGAAGCGGTCGAGCTCGTTCGCACCCAAGATGACAATCCGGACCTCGACCCGGACACCATGCCGATCCCGGTGGTGAAGGTGTGATCCGCAGTCGCAACAGGACCGCCGAACAGTCCTGACCATCGCCGAGGCGGTCGCTCCCATCCGTGGGGGCGACCGCTTCGTCGTGCACCTCCCAGTCCAGTTCGCTTCCCCGACCTCAGTGGGTAGCTAGAGGTTCTCGGTCCGCCTGAAGTAGAAGAGATTGTCGATGACCAGGGCCTGCGCCTCGGCCGACCGGCCGGCTTCGATGAGCCCGACGAGGTCGACGATCTGCTGTGCCGATTCAGCGTCGACGATGGCGGCGATCGAGTGGGCCGCGAAGACTCGCGACTGGTCACGCAACCGCAGACTGATGTCGGCTGCCCGGCGGCCAAGACCGTGCTCGAGCAGATGCTCGTGGAAGAGTCGATCGGCAGTCATGAAGCCGATCGTGTCGTCCTCGTGCGCCGCTGCCAAAGCGGCCTCGGCGTGCGTGCGAAGATCGCCGAGGGCGGCCTCACTCGCCGCCGGATCCTCACTGGCCCGTGCACACAGCGCGTCGACCGCAGGTCCGGCGAGCAGGGCGCGGATGCGGATGATCTCCTCCAGGTCCTCTCGCGTGACCGGCACCAGGCGGAATCCGCGGTTGGGCACGGCCTCGACTGTCCCCTCGGCGACGAGAGACATCATGGCCTCTCTGACTGGGCTCAGGGACATGCCCAGCTGCTTGGCCAGTCCTGCCGCCGAATAGATCGTGTCCTCGTCGAGGTCACCGGTCGTGATCGCATGGCGAATGACGATGAGCGCGTGCTCCCGCAGCGTCGGGGCCGTCTCAGGTCGAGCTGGGAGCGACGCGCGACTGCCCGACGCGTGGCCTCCCAATGCACGACTGCCCGAGGCCGGGCCCTTCGCTTCAGGTGCTGCTGATTCGCTGGTGACCAAAATTCTCCTTCGATGACTATTGACAGCATAACCACGACGACTCACGATTGAGTGAAGTAATCGGTTATCGACTACTCTCATTTCGATCAAGTCGAATTGAGCTCGTCGACACCACAGCGTGGTCGCCGCGAAGCGGCCACTGTCGTTCCTGCGAAGAAGGAGGAACCTTGTCCCTCGACCCCCTGCTCCAGCCGTTCACTCTGGGTCCGGTTCAGCTCAAGAACCGCATCGTCTCCACCGCGCATGAGCCGGCCTACACCGAGCTCGGAATGCCCAAAGACCGCTACCGCCTCTATCACCGGGAGAAGGCACGCGGCGGAGTCGGACTGACGATGACGGCCGGATCGGCCATCGTGTCCAAGGACTCCCCCGCCGCCTTCGGCAATGTCGACCTCTCCACCGACGAGGTGATTCCCTGGTTGGCCGCCATCGCCGATGACTGCCATGCCGAGGGCACGGCAGTGATGATCCAACTCACCCATCTGGGCCCGCGCAACTCCAACTTCACCGCCGACTGGCTGCCGCTGATCTCCGCCAGCCGCCACCGCGAACCCACCCACCGGTCCTTTACGAAGGCCATGGAAGAGTTCGACATCGAGCGGGTGGTCGACGATTTCGCCGCAGCGACAGCTCGAGTCAAGGCCGCGGGCTTCGACGGCCTCGAATTCCTGCACACCGGCCACCTCGTCGACTACTTCTTCGCCTCGCGATTCAATGAGCGCGAGGACGAGTACAACGGGGACCTGGCAGCCCGGATGCGCTTCCCGCTCCAGATCATCGATGCCATGCGCGGAGCCTCGGACGGGCTCGCCCTCGGCGTTCGCATGTCCGTGCTCGAACAGCTCGAAGACGGGATCACCGAGGAGGCCTCCATCGAGGTGCTCAAGGAGTATGCCGCCCACGGCGTCGACTTCCTCAACCTCAACGTCGGAAGCATCAGCTCCGACAAGGAACTCGCCGAGGCGATCCCAGGCATGGGCACCCCCTCGGCACCCTGGCTCGAGACCTGCCGTCGCGTCCGGCAAGCCATCGACATCCCCGTCCTCCACGCCGCACGGATTGCCGATGCACCCACAGCCCGCTTCGCGATCGAGGACGGCTGCCTCGACCTCGTGGGCATGACCCGGGCGCAGCTGGCCGACCCCTACCTGGTAAAGAAGATCGAGGAAAAGCGGGAGGACGATATCCGCCCCTGCGTGGGCGCGAACATGTGCCTCGACAGCATCTACACCTCAGGCGCCGCGACCTGCATCCACAATCCCGCGAGCGGACGCGAAGCCGATCTGCCCCAGGAAGTCACTCGCGACGTCGAGTCAGGTCCCAAACACGTCGTCATCGTCGGCGCCGGTCCCGCAGGTCTCGAGGCCGCACGAGTGGCGGCCGTGCGAGGGCATCGGGTGACCGTGCTCGAAGCCGACGAAGCGGTGGGTGGTCAGGTGAGAATCGCCGCCCGCTCGCAGCGCCGCCGTGACCTCATCGGCATCATCGACTGGCGAGCGCAGCAGTGCAAGAAGCACGGCGTCGACATCAGACTCGACACCTTCGCCGAGGAGGACGACATCCTCGCGCTGTCCCCCGACGTCGTCATCATCGCCGCCGGAGGCGTCCCCGACTCCAGCTACCCCTTCCGCGAGCAGGGTCCGTCGTTCGACGTCTGGGACGTCATGAACGACTGCCTGCGCAATAAGTCCCGGGTCCTCGTCTTCGACGATCACGGCTTCTACCCGGCACTCGACGCCGTCGAACACCTGGCTCGCAATGGCCAAGAAGTCACCTACGTCAGCCCCGAACGCACCATCGGCGTCGACGTCGGATCAATGAACTCCCCTGCCTACCTGCAGGTGTTCTCCGAATTCGGCGTCAAGGTACACCTCGGCGAAAGGCTCGCAGCGAAGCCGAAGATCAACGGCAAACTGGTCACCGCACGCCTGCGCAATGACTACTCGGGCATCGAGACCGAGCTTGAGACCGACGCTGTGGTCGTCGATTTCGGGACGACACCCAACGACGACGTCTACTTCGCGCTCAAGCCGCACTCGAGCAATCACGGTGAGATCGACATCGATTCCTGGATTCATGGTCAACCCCAGCCCGCCCATCGAATCGGCTCAAACCCGTCCACCACCGCCGAGG
Organism: Brevibacterium sp. BDJS002; assembly: GCF_028201555.1. Taxonomy (NCBI): domain Bacteria; kingdom Bacillati; phylum Actinomycetota; class Actinomycetes; order Micrococcales; family Brevibacteriaceae; genus Brevibacterium; species Brevibacterium sp. BDJS002. The sequence continues at coordinate 4,109,941 of NZ_CP116392.1, forward strand.
CGAGCGCTCCCTTCGCGCTCTATCGGATCGGAGATTCCGTCGCCTCCCGCAATGTCCACGCCGCCGTCCTCGAAGGACTGCGTGTGGGGATGGGGCTCTGAGCGGCCACACGCGAGAGCTCAGTGCTCGAGCACGATCTTTCCGGTCGTCGCACGGGATTCGAGTGCGGTGAACGCATCGACCACCTCGGCGATGGGATAGCGGGCGCCAATGCTCACCTTGAGGTCTCCGTTGCGTATCCAGGCGAAGATCTCCTCTGTCCTGCCGCGGATCTCATCTGCGGTGCGGACGTGGTCGGCGACGGTGGGGCGGGTGAGGAAGAGCGAGCCCGAGGTGTTGAGCGTGTTGACGTCGACCGGGTCGACCGGACCGCTGGCGTTGCCGACGACGACGATCGTGCCGCGGGTGCGCACGGCTTTGAGATCATCGTCGAAGGTGGTCTTGCCGACGCCGTCGTAGATGACGGAGGCGCCGATACCGTCCGTGACTTCCAGGGTCTTCTCCGCGAAGTCTCCGTAGCCGAAGACATGGCTCGCGCCGTTCGCCCGGGCGATTTCGGCCTTCTCCGCAGAGGAGGTCGTGCCGATCACTGTGGCTCCCTTGAGCACCGCCACCTGCGTGAGCAGCTGGCCGAGCCCGCCCGCCGCCGCGTGGATGAGCACGACATCACCGGATGTGACCGGATGGGTGTCCGTGGTCAGGTAGTGAGCGGTGATGCCCTGCATGAGAGCGGCAACCGCGGTCTCATCGTCGATGTCGTCGGGCAATGGAACTGCCTTGGCCGCCTGTACGAGAGCGAACTGGGAGAAGCTTCCCTGCCCACCAGCCATCCAACCGACGCGCGAACCGACCTCGAAACCTGAGATACCGTCGCCGGTGGACACGACCGTGCCGACGCCTTCGACTCCGGCACGAAAAGGCGTGGGCAGGGCCTTGCGACGCTGGACCACGTCGAGGAAGTTCACTCCCGAGACGCTCAGCTCGACGAGAATCTGCCCCTCAGCGGGTACCAGTTCCTCGTTGTCCACCTGCACGTAAGCCTCTGGACCGCCGTGTTGTTCAACCTTGATGAATGTCATCGTTGCCTCCTCGAAATCGATGTCTGCCCGCGGAGCTTTCGTCCGGATACCTATCCGGACTATAGTCCGTATATGAGCGAGCATACCGGAACGCAGTCCGCTTTCGGAAGAGCCCTTCTTCCCATTGCGGCTCCAGAACAGCCGCTGCGCGCCGACGCTCAGCGGAATCGGCGTCGCATCCTCGACTCTGCGGCACAGCTGCTCGCCGACGAGGGCATGGCTGGACTGACCATGGACGAGTTGGCCAGGCGAGCACAGGTCGGCAAGGGCACTCTCTACCGGAACTTCACCGACAAAGCTGGAATCGCCTCGGCGCTGCTCGACGATCGGGTGCGGGATATGCACGCGCGGATGCTGCAGGGACCGCCGCCGCTGGGTCCGGGTGCGCCCGGCAGCGAGCGACTGGCGGCCTTCGCCGAGGCATATATCAGGCATGTCTCGAGCAACCTCGATCTCGTCCTCCTCACCGAGGACTCAAGTCCGCGCGGACGATTCGACCGAGTGGGCTATCCCTTCTGGCGCCGCCACGTCGAGATCCTCATCGAAGAAGTCCGAGCAGACGATGCGCAGCTGCGCGCCGAGGCGGTCATGTCCGTGCTTTCGGCCGCTCAGTTGGAGCAGTGGCTTCGCATCGAAGGACACGATCTCGAGGATCTCATCCCCCGCGTACAGGGGATCGTCATCAGCATCGCAGACAGCTGATCACCGCTCCACGACGAGGTCGCTCAAGGGGGTCGAGCAGCAGGGCAGGAACTTCCCGGCCGCGATCTCCTTGGGCCGGATCCCGCCGGCGTGGTTCATCTCGACCTCGCCGCTGACCAGGACCGACTTGCAGGTTCCACACATTCCCTCTTCACAGGAGGAGGGGAAGACCATTCCGGCTTCGACGGCTGCGTCGAGCACTGTGGTCTCAGGATCGCAGTCGACGTGTTTGCCGCTGGTAGTGAACTCGATGCCGAAACTCGCCAGCGCCGAGCCGCTGCAGACGCCCTCAGCTGCTTGCGAAGCCGAACTGGCCCCTGACACTGGTGCACCCACTGCTTCGGCTACGCGTTCCTTCCGCGCCAGCCGCTCGGCCGGGGTCGTCGCGAACACGAAGGACTCCTCGTGGACCCGAGAGCCGAGCACGCCGAGCTCGTCGAGCATGATCCGGACCGCGGCCATGTAGTCGGCGGGACCACAGACGAAGGTCTCGCGATCTGCCAACTCGGGAACCACCTCGGCGAGGGTATCTCTGGTGATGCGGCCCCGACGACCAGCCCACACCTGGGCCTCTCTCACTTCGGAATCGGACTCTCCCACCTCAGCAGCGGAATCCCGGGAGCACATCGTCACCACACTCACTCCGGGAACCTCGGCAAGCTGCTCGAGTTCAGGTCGGAAGATGATGTCGGACGGAGTGGCCGCATTGTGGATGAGCACGATGTCGGTCGGCGTCCCGGCCTGCCTGGCCAGCAGGGACCGGACCATCGACATGATCGGGGAGATGCCCGAGCCGCCCGAGACGAACAGGTGCTTTTCGGCCGGGTGGAAACTGGTGCTGAACAGGCCGTAGGGTCCGTCGACGTGGATGCGGTCGCCGACCTTGAGCACATCGTGTAAGTAGGTCGAGACCGCGCCGCCGTCCACGCGCTTGATGGTCAGCGTGAATGTGTTCGTCCCGAACGGCGCCGAGGCGATCGAATAGCAGCGTTCACGCTCGAGTTCGGGAATGCGCACCGTCACGTACTGCCCCGGCTCGAAGTCGATCCTGGCCATCCAGGGCGCGAAGAGTTCGAAGCTCTTCACGTTATGCGTGACCTCGGTGATGGACACGCATTCGACCATCCCGGTCAGTTCCGCGTCGGCATCGGGAGCTGTCGCAGCATAGCCGGGAGCTGCCGCGTCAAAGTCGGCGTTCAGTGTCTCCTGGTAGATCGTCATCAGCTCTGTCCTCCCTGGCCAGCCTGCCGCACGTCGGTCTGCGCCCTGTGAGCCTGCAGCCGTTCGATGTACCAGGTGCAGAACTCCTCGAGGTCGCTCTCCGTGGGCGCATAGGGTCCCGGAACGTAGGCCGGCGACGAGATCCCACGGTGGGCCTTCGCGCACAGGGCCGCATCCTGCTCGTTCGTCTTCACCCACACAGTCGTGAGGTTCTCAACGTCATAGTCGACGCCTTCGACCGCATCCTCATGGACCAGCCAGGTCGAGCGCACCCGCGTGGTGTCCGGCCCCAGGGGGATGAGGGAGAAGGTGACCGCGTGGTCTCCCATGAAGTGGAACCAGGCGTTGGGTTGGGTGTGCATCGATAGTCGCCCCAGTTCAGGGGTATCGAGTTCACCGAGGAGTTTCGCCGAGGCGGCCGATCCGTCCATCGTGTACGACTCACCTTTGCCGTCGAGGGCGGCCCGTTCGATCCGGAAGCCGGTAGCTCGGCCGCTGAGCTCTGCGATGAGCTGCGTGGGCAGGTTGTTGCGTTCGCTGTTGACCCGCAGTCTCTCCTCGGCGTCGAGGTAGCGCTGGTAGGCAGGCTTGAGTCGCTTCGGAATCTCCTCTGGGGCGTAGCCATAGGTCGGGAAGAACGTGCAGGTCAGCTCCGGGTGCCCGGCCTCGCAGTGATAGCACTCGCGGTTGTTCTCCATCACGAGCTTCCAGTTGGAATGCTCGATGAGGTCGACCTGGGCTGCGACCTTGGTCTTGTCCAGGGCGTGCGGTTCGATGTAGGGCGCGATCCGCTCGGCCACCTCGGCGAAGTCCTCGGGTGGATTCTGGGCAAGGCAGATGAAGACAAGTCCCGCAACGACGCGGACGTTGACCGAGCGCAGGGAGAAGCAGGTGCGATCGAATCCTGGTGCTTGGACACCTGCTGACATGAGGTCGCCCTCGGGCGAGTAGGTCCACTGGTGGTAGCTGCACACGATGTTGCCCACGGACCCATTGGCCTCGGACAGGAGGCGAGCGCCGCGGTGCCGGCAGACGTTGTGGTGGGCGCGGATGTTCTCATCGTCATCGCGGATGATGATGACCGAATAGTCGCCGATGTCGATGGTGACGAAATCGCCGGACTCTGGCACCTCGGCGGCTGCTGCTGCGAAGATCCACGTCGAGGCGAACACGGCGTCGATGTCGCGGCGGAAGAACTCCTCGGAGAGGTAGAACGGGGCATCCAAACAGTACCCGGGCCGACGCTCGTCGATGAGCCGGTCGGGGTTGTCAGGGTTGTCTGTCCGGGGATCGACTTCAGGTGCCAAAGTCATCGGTGTCACCGCCTCGCTGCGATTGCTGTAGCTGATGCTGCTGTTGTTGCTGCTGTTATTGCTTAAGGCCAGTGTCCGCCGGAAGACCTGCGAAGAAAAGCGAATCTTTTTCCATTCGATCGTGCAATAATATTACATGATCGATCAGCGTCTCCAGGTGCTTCGAGTCCTCGCCGAAGTTGGGACTCTCACCGAGGCCGCGCGCCGCCTCGGCTATACCCCTTCCGCCGTGTCTCATCAGCTGCGATCCCTGTCCAAGGACCTCGGTCTGTCTATCCTCGAACAGCGAGGAAGAGGCCTCATCCTCACTCCCGTGGGCCAGCTCCTGCTCGAACGGACGCAGGAGCTCTTCACCCGGTGGGAGGAGATTCGCGGCGAACTCGCCGAGGCCGATGCGGGCAGCCCCCTGCGGCAGAGGCGCCTGCGCCTGTGCGGCTTCTCAACGGCTGCGGCGGCGCTGCTGCCACCGACTGCGGAGAGGGTGAACGAGCTTTTCCCCGATTCGCAGGTCACCATCATCGAGGCCGAACCAGAGGAGTGCTTCGAACTCCTCGTCACCGAGCAGGCCGATATCGCCGTCGTCGTGGCCACAGACCCACTGCCGCCGCGCAGCGACATCCGATTCGAGCAGAATGCGCTTGTCAGCGACCGGCTCGATCTACTCGTCCGCAGCGATCATCGGCTCGCGACTCGCTCCGCGGTGTCATTGAGTGAAGCGGCTGAGGAGAGTTGGATCCTCGACCGCCCTGGTTCGCCCTACTACCGGCTGGTGCGAACAGCGTGCGCGGCAGCCGGGTTCTTCCCCGAGAACGCCCATCAGTCGCGGGAGTGGGAGACCGGGGCAGCCCTGGTCTCGGCCGGACTGGGTGTGGCACTCATCCCCCGCCTGGCCAGATTGCCCGAGGGCTACGATGTGGCTCGCGTACCCTTGCGCGGCGATCCGGTTCCTTCCCGGAAGATCCTCACCGGGGTGCGAAGCGGATCTGCAGGCCAGCCGATCATCGCCGCCGCGCTCGAGATCCTCCACGAGGTCGCAGCCTCGGTGGCTCAGCGCGACGTCTGAACTTCACCGGTACATCGGCCAGCCCATGGCCGCATGCCTGATGCGACGACGCTTCTTCGCGGTGCGGACCGTGAGGACGATTCCGGTGGCCAGCGCCGCCAGGGACACGACGCCCACGATGACTGCGGTGATGACGAAACCGGAGGCGAAGTCATTGAAGGCGTCGACGTTGCCACCGCCACCGAACAGGAACAGCACGCCGGGAATCATGATGATTCCGATCGCCAGCAGCACACCGAGGGCTCCCGCCACAATGAGCAGGATCCCCGGAACCACCGAGGGCAGCCGCGGCATGGGGTACTGCGGAGCAGCGTTCGGCGACATCGGGTGCTGTGGCATCGGTTGCTGCGGCACCGGTTGCTGCGGCATTCCGAAATTCTGCTGAGCCATCGTCACATTCGCCCTTCGCCCCAGGAGCTGGTCTCTTGCAATTGTCCTTTGACCACTATGGCTCTCCATCCTATCCGCGCCTCGGCGCTGGGCAGCTGTGCTCATGTGACCAGACGGTGACGCGCTCACCCGGACTTTCGCATTCCGAAGAGCATTCACACGCCGACCGGAGGTGGCATAAGGTCGAAGACAAGAGGCCAGCTCCCAGGCCGAATCACGAAGGATGTGCACACTGATGGACGAAGTGAAGAACCTCGATGCCGAAGCTGTCTTCGCCGCACTCACCCCCAGCGAGGCTGTTGCTTCCCTGCGAGAGGCACTCGCGGGCGATTTCGATCCCGCCGACGACATCCCCCGCACGATCAGCGACATCTCCGCCGGGAACATGATCTTCATGCCCTCGGAGATCGGCGACTGGGTCGGGGTCAAACTCGCCGGCGTCTCCGTCGGCAACCCCGAACGTGGCCTCCCACGGATCATGGCCCAGTACCTCATGTACAACAGCGCCACCCTCGAACTACGGACCGTCATCGATGGTGCCGCTCTGACGACTCTGCGCACGCCTGCTGTGTCCTTGGCCGCGATCGAGCCCGCACTGAACAGGTTCACACAGCCGGTCAATGTCGTGATCTTCGGCGCCGGACCGCAGGGGACCGGGCATGCCGACACGATCGCCGATGTCCTCACCGTCGAGCTCGCAGATGTCACCTTCGTCGTCCGCTCTCCCGACCAGGTCACGGCCGATGTCCGTGACCGCGGCACGGTGCTGCAGGCACAGACCGCCGAGGTGGAGGCAGCACTGCGCGCCGCCGACATCATCGTCACCGCCACCACCGCCAGCGAGCCCCTGTTCTCAGCGGATCTCGTCAAGCCCGGTGCCGTGGTCATGGCCTGTGGCTCCCACGATCCCCATTCACGTGAGCTGCCAGCCGAACTCTTCACCTCGGCGCTGGTGATCGTTGAAGACCTCAGCACCGTTCTGCGGGAGTGCGGCGACGTCATCCTCGCGATCTCCGACGGCGCACTGAACGCGGATTCGCTCGTGACGATGAAGCAGTTCAGCAATGGCGAGGTCAGCACCGATGCGGACCAGACGGTGATCTTCAAGGGATCCGGCATGTCATGGGAGGACCTGGCTGTGGCCACGAAGCTGGTCGGCAAAGCATGAGCTCCTCCACCGAAGGAGCCACAGGAGCCAAGGGAGCCACGGGGAAGTCAGGTGAGCTTCACCGCAGCATCGGATTGACCGAACTGGTGTTCATCGGTCTGGTATTCATCGGGCCGGCGGCTGCTGTCGGTGTCTTCGGCACGCTCGACGCCAACTCGGGCGGGGCAGTTGCGCTCGTCTATGTCGTGGCCACGATCGTCATGTCGTTCACCGCGGTCAGCTATATGCGGATGTCGCGAGAGATTCCGCGGGCAGGGACCGTCTTCGCCTACGCCTCGGCGGGCATCGGGCCGCGTGCGGGATTCACAGCCGGATGGATGATCCTCCTCGACTATCTGTTCATCCCGTCCGTGGCGTACCTGTTCACGGGCATCGCTCTGAACTCGATCTTCCCGAGCATTCCCGTGTGGCTGTTCACCGGCATCGCCGTCATCCTCACCACCGGGCTCAACCTCGCGGGCGTGAAGATCGCCTCACGGGTGATCACGCTCGTGGTCGTCATCGAAGTGCTCGTTCTCGGGCTGGTCCTCGTGCTCGGCATCATCTTCCTGGCCGCCAATGGACCCAGCCGTGATTGGCTGTCCCCACTGACCGGCGTGGGCGCGTTCTCGATCACTGCTGTACTGGCTGCGGTGTCTGTGGCCGTCCTGTCCTATCTCGGCTTCGACTCTCTGGCGACCTTCGCCGAGGAGGCCAAAGGCGGGCCGAAGATCGTCGGACGCGCCACCCTGGTGTGCCTGATTCTCGCCGGGGTCTTCTTCGTGGCGCAGACCTGGGTCGGCAGCCTGCTCTCGCCGGTCTCCCCTGCCGAGCTGCAGGCCAATCCCGAGTTGGAGGGTGCCGCCTACTACGATGCCGTCGATGCCACCCTCGGGACATGGGTCCACTGGCTGCTGGCCCTGGCCAAGGCCGTCGGTGCGGCATTCTCGGCCATGATCGGACAGGCCGCCGGCTCCCGCATCCTCATGGACATGGGGCGCAAAGGCCAGGTGCCGAAGTTCCTGAGCCAAGTCTCGCCGCGCACCGGTGTTCCGTGGAAGGGAATCCTCGTCGCCGCTGTCGGCAACGTCATCGTTGCCGGTTGGGCCACGACCCGTGCGGACGGACTCGACCAGCTCACGTCCATCGTCAATGTCGGCGCGCTGAGCGCCTTCATCTTCGTCCAGGCCTCAGTGGTCGGCTATTTCCTCGTCAAGCGCAAGGGTTCTGAGACCCCGAGCTGGTTCACACACGGGGCGATTCCGATCATCGGCGCCATCCTGCTCGCCATCGTCTTAGTCAGCGCGAATCCTCTGGCACTGATCATCGGTGCGGTGTGGTTGGCCATCGGCCTCGTCGTGTATCTGGTGCGCAACCGCCGACGAGTGTGACTGGGTCAGACTGCTGACCTCAGTCCTGGAGCCGGGTTGTGCCGTCGATCCCACCCGAGGTGTTGAGCTGCTTGGCATAGCAGTAGTCGGCTCCCAGTCCGTGTGACGAACACCAGGACAGCGCCTCCTCGGGGTCGTCGTATCCGATTCCCACAACGGTGACCCAGAAGTTGTCTTCTTTGAAGCTGGCGAAGTCGCCAGACCACACCAGCTGCACGCGGGGATACTCTTCCCGCAGCTCTTGGTGTTCGGCGAGAATGTCCTTTTCCTTCCAGACTTTCCCCTCGGCCTCCAGGTCCAGCTTCTTCGAGCTCAGCTGCGGCACCCACTTCCCGTTGAGGTCGGCTTTGACGCTGGGTCTGTCACCTTCGATCAGCTGATCGAGAGCCTTCGCGGGGTCATTCGACAGTGATGGTGACTCCGAGGGTTCGGGACTCTCTGAGGGACCCTGACTCGACGAGGCCTCACCTCCCGGGGTCTTCGCATCCGATGAGGCCGGTGCCGCAACCGTGTCACCGTCGGAGTCATTGCCGAACAGAGTCGCTGCGCCCCACCCGATTCCGAGGGCGACGACCACGATGAGAACTACGCCCAGCGCGATGAGCCCCTTCCGACTGCGCGGCTTCCCTGTCTGTGCGGCGGCATAGGGCCCCTGGCCATACTGGGCATTGGGGTTCTGCACCGGCGCCTGCGGTTGCTGCGGGTACTGCTGTTGCTGCGGGGGCTGTTGATATTGGTCTTGCGGGGCCTGCGCCGAAACGGATTCACTCTGTGGGCGCTTCGGCCTGGGGTATGGGGTCGCGGGAGGAGGCACGGGAGTCGCGGCAGGGCCATTACCCCAACCATTTCCGGCATGCTCGTTCGGCTGACCCCAGCCGTTGTCTGACGGCTGTTCTGGCTGCCCCCAGCCGGTATTAGCCTGTTGGTTCCACCCTGAATCCGACTGCTGATTCCACCCTGTATTTGGCTGCTGCTGCGGAGGATTCGAGCCGTGTCCTTGGTGCCCGTTGCCGTTCCACTCAGGTCGCGGCCACTCCCGGGCGGAGGGGGATTCTCACTCATCAGCGACTCTCGATCTTTCTTTGCGAAATAAGTCAATTTAGACAACTTCGATGGTGCCACAATCCTAATATAGGATTGCCACTACAAAATGAATATAAAGTCGCACATTGACTTATATCCATCTACAGACCCCTCGCCTGCACCGCTGCAGACCCACCCGGATGAAGGACCTGACATGAGCGACTCATCTCACGACGCCAAAGACAACGGAGCCGCGGAAGAGTCGAGCAGCCCTCCCGCTACGGAGCCGAAGAGCACGGAGAATTCGCCCGTCCCGAAGAAGCCCGAATCCTCTCCCGCGGCCGGGTCAGACGCGGACGCTTCTGCCACTGGCTCCGAACCTACTGTTGCCTCCGGATCTACGGCCGGTTCGAAAAGTGACGACCTTGATTCCACAGCGCGATTCGCACCCGGATGGAACCAGAACAACCAGCAGCAGTCCCACCTCTATGGCTCAGAACCGCAGGCCGGATCACCACAGCCGAGGACGGGTTCGCCCCACCCGAACTCGTACTACTCTCACTCGGGCAGTCAGCCGAATGGGTATCAGGGAAACCAGCCAGGTGGATACCCCGGCAGCCAGCCAGGTGGATACCCGGGAAACCAGCCAGGTGGGCACATGGGCAGTCAGCCCGGCGGCCACCTCGGCGGTCGCCCTCAGGGAGTTCCCTATCCGCAGCCTCCCCAGTACCCGCAGTCCCAGATGTCTCCGTCTGCGGCGAAGTACCTGTCGGCATTCGGACAGGGGGCCACATGGCGCAGCGCCCTGATCCCGCCGGGGCTGGCGCTGCTCGCCGGAATCATTGTCTCGATCATCGTCTCGGCGCTGCTCACCTCGATGAGCGATTTCACCGCTCTCGCTGAAGAGATCGGCTTCAACACCGACGGAATCAGCTATGCGCTGCCCTTCGTCCTGCTGGCAATGTCCCTATTCGGTTCGGCTGTCTTCCGCTTCAGCGTGCAGGCAGGAGACATGGGGCAGGCGTCGGGCAGCTTCTTCGCCTCGGGAGCACCGCTGCTCATCACCATCATCGTCATCGGTGTGCTGTGGTGGTTCACGAAGCGCAGCGAGTTGAAGTCACCGTCACCCAATCGCGGAGTCACCTGGATCCGCATCGGGATCACGACCTTGTCCATGGCTCTCGTCCTGCTTCTTCTCCAACTGATCTTTGCGGCGCGCTTCTCCATCACGGAAAGCGGCGGCATGATCGATCTCGAATTCTCCGCCGTGACCGTCCGTTCCTTCTTCCTGCCGCTGCTCGCCGTCTTCATCACCAGCATCTGTGCAAGGATCGCCGGGCACTTCAAGGGCAGCGAGGCCATCGGCGCCCCCTTCCTACGGTGGCTCGTCCCGCCGATTCTCGTGACGTGGACCCACCTCATCGTGGCCACACTCGCCCTGTCAGTCGTCGCAATCTTCATCATTCCGCTGTCCTTCGACATGCCCTGGCAGACGATCCCAGCGCTCTTCATCAACGTGGGCCTGATCCTCACCCTGCTTGTCCACCTCGGCGGAGTCAGCGCCTCGGCCCAGGGCGACATGATGGGTTACGACTCCGGCGGGTTCTCGGAATCACTGACTATCTTCAGCCGTGAGGCACCCGGGCAGCTGTGGATCGGACTGCTTGCGGTCGTCGCAGCCATTCTCGTCGCAACTCTTGTCGCCACCGTGACTCGCCGTCCCTATTGGACGATCCCCGGCGAGGACAAGCAGCAATGGGCCACCGCGTGGAAGATTCCCTTGGCGTTCTGTGCCATCTGGGGACTGCTTTCCGTCCTGGCGGTCCCCCTCCGCATCCACCTCGAGGGATCTGCCGCAGCTGCCTCGATGTTCGATGGGTTCGGCACCGCCCGCGCTGGCGTCGGCCCTCTGGCCTGGTCGTTCCTCCTCTTCGCCCTCTGGGGCGTTGTCATCGAGGTTCTGTCGAGGACCCTCGGCCCGCGGCTTGTCCTGACCATTCCAGCCATCGCGAAATTCTTCGCTGGACGGGCCGTCCACCCGCACTGGGGCCAGGCTCTGGGCATGAGCGAACCGCGCCATCCCCTCATCCATCCAGATGCCGTCGCTGGACGTGGCCCCGGAGTCGGTATGACAGCTGCCGGCGCTGGCGCTGCTGCTGGTGCAGCTGGTGCCGGTGCAGCAGGTGCGGCGTTTGGCGCTCAGCCAGGACCGTCTGCCCCAACCCCGGGTTCAGCCGCGACTCCCGGAACAGATTCTGCGGGCTATGCAAATGTCCCGCAATCTGGCGCCCCGACTCATGCAGATCCCGGCTCTTACCCGAGCTCAGGCGCCACCTATCCGATGCCTGCTCACCCAGGCGGCTCCCCGAACGGCGCCTATGCCGTGGCTGGCTCGCCCCCACCTCCCGGAACAGCACCGGCCCAACCCTTCAACAAGAAGAAGGCCACTCTGGTCGGCGTAATCAGCGGCTCGGCGGTTCTCGCGATCATCGCGGCACTCATCGTCGTCACGCAAGTCAACGGGAACACGTTCAGCCCCGAAGCCGCCGTTGAGAAGTACTTCTCCGAACTCTCCGATGGCGACGCCGAGGGAGCCTTGAAGATGGCCGACGTCGACGTACCCTCCGAGCAGAGGCAGCTGCTGACGAATGACGTCCTGAGTGCCGCAAAGGCCCTGCCGAAGGACGTCACCGTCGAAGATGCCGAAATCAACGGAAACTCGGCGACAGTGACCGCGACCTACGACGTAGGAGGAAGTAAGGGCACGACGAACTTCTCGCTGCACAAGGCGGGCAAGAAGGCTCTGTTCTTCGACGACTGGAGGCTGCAGGCGCCCGAGCTCTTCTACCTCTCCGTCGAGACTCCCGGACTGAACAAGGTCAAGATCAACGGCATCGATATCGAGACCAGCCAATCTGGCCTCGCGCTTCCGGCTTTCCCGGGAATGTACACCATCGGACTGTCGGAAGAGACCGACCTGGTTTCTGCAGACGAGATCGAGACACGAGCGTTCTTCGCCGAGGAAGGCGACTCGGAAGGGTACGAGCCGGCGCTGCTCGCGGCCCAGCCCACCGACGCATTCCGCACTGAAGTGAACAAGCAGGTCAAGACCCTCATCGACAGCTGTGCCAAGAAGACCGTCGCCCAACCCGACGGCTGCCCGTTCGGCTCCTACAGCGCCGAAAGCTACGACGCGACGAACCTCAAATGGTCAATCTCCTCGTATCCGACGGCCACCGTGGGCGATCCATCGGGCGAAGGCTATTTCGACCCTGAAGAATCCACTGGCCCCAACGGCGGCCCAGCCTGGCCGATCTCGACAGAGTCGACCGGCGAAGCGTTCCTCACCGGAAAATATGACTCGTACTTCGACGAATCGGAGACCTTCGATGACACCGTGACATTCTCGGTCGACGGCACCGCGGAGATCGTCGACGGCAAGGTCGTCATCAACATCGAAGGCGACCCGTACGGGTTCTGATCAGGCGCTGTGCCTGTGCAATAGGTCAAGGCCCTCTGCAACGTACCGTTCGCGATCAGCAGTGGGCACCATGGCACCGCCCGTCACCCACACCAGATGAGTGGCATTGTCCTGCCCATCAGCACTCCACCCTTCACCTTGACCATCACCGAGGTGGTCCATCGTTCGCCACGGAACGGTCAGTCCTGCGGTCGCCGAAGGCTCGACATCGAGTCCTTCGGACTGGTGGAGCACACCGACGCCGGCCTTGATGACCTCGTCGCTGACCGTGGCGAATCCGGTGATCAGGGGGCTGATCACCGGACCGATGAAGCGGGAAGGCCGCGCCACGGCTAGACCATCGGCTGCGGTGCTTCCGCTCAGCCCGATGTCCTGGACCGAGATCTCGCTGTGCAGGCCGGTCCTCACTCCGAGGAACATTGCGGGTGCTTGGCTGGGCTCCACGAAGATGCAGTGCACATCGTCGCCGAAGACCCGCTTCAGGCCATAGGTCACTCCGCCTGGTCCGCCGCCGATCCCGCAGGGCAGGTAGACGACGAGAGGGTGATCGGCGTCGACGATCACTTGCGCATTCTCAAGTTGGTCTTTGAGACGCAGAGCCGCCACCGCGTACCCGGCGAAGAGACTACGCGAGTCTTCGTCATCGACGAAGTGAGTGCGTGGAGCGCCGGCGGCGGATGCTCGACCGGCTGACACTGCTGCCACAAAGTCCCCGGCATGTTCGATAACGTCGACACCGTGGCTGCGCAGAAGTTCCTTCTTCCACTCGCGGGCGTCGGCCGACATGTGCACCGAGGCCGCGAAGCCGAAGGCGGCGCTGAGAATGCCGATGGACAGTCCCAGATTCCCGGTGGATCCGACGACGATCCGGTGAGTTGCGGCGTGCGCACGAAATTCTTCGGAGCTGTAGGTGGAGGGTTGGTTCGGGTCCAGTCCACGCTCGGCGGCGACCGCCTCGGCGTATTCGAGGACCTCGTGGAAACCTCCACGGGCCTTGATCGATCCGCTGATCGCAAGGGCATCATCGCGCTTGAGCCACAGCCTGCCGGGCAGCACGGCGCCGAGGCGGTTGTTGAGATCTCTTTGTACGACATCCGCTGGGACGAGGGGTGACTCAATGAGTCCGCCAGCAGCCGCGGTCTCTGGGAACGTGTCGGCGAACCACGGGGCGAAGCGGTCGAAACGCTGTGCGGCCCGGTCCATGAGGTCGGGGTCCACCCCGGCCTGGCGATCCACACCGGCTTCGAGGTCCCCACTGGCCGACCGATCCACATTGGCGTCGAAATTCGCGGCCATACTCTGAAGCACCTCGGCTGCGGGGTCGAGATCACTGCGCATCCAGGTAGTCGGTTCGCCGGATGCCAGGGACCGGACGACCGGATCGGCAGCATCGAATTCAATCTCAGGCTGTGATTGAGAGGTCATGGGAACAGACTCCGATTCTGCGCGGTGCCGAAGGACTCAACGAATTGATCCTATCTGTGGCCTCAACCCGGGGCTGACCACTCCCCTGGCGCGCACCAGAGCTTCAACGAGCAGCGCTCTGGCGACCCTCGGAATCTCCGTCGCACAATTTGGACAGGCTACCCTTACCAACTTAACGTAGACTTGTGCATGAACGTTGCACCACATCGCTTGCAGAGAGCTTCTCCCCGCAAGCGGCCGCCACGAGTTCCCCGGCACGACGAGGAACGAAGGAGCATCTGTGCCACAAGCACCCATCACCGCCTTCGAGGCCACCGTCATCGGCATCGAAGATCTCAGTCCCGTATTCCGCCGCGTCACCTTCGGCGGCGAGGGCCTCAAGGACTTCGGATGCAGCGGCCACCCGCGTGACCTGCGGTTCAAACTCATCATCCCCTCGGCCGGAGCGCCGAAGCCTGAGTTCGACCTCATCCGCTTCCTCGATGAGCAGGACCCCGATTCTGGTGTTTCTTGGTATCAGGCATGGTTGCAGCTCGATCCGGGTGTACGCGGTGAAATGCGCACCTACACGGTTCGTGAATGGCGCGAGGACGCCTGCGAGCTCGTCGTCGACATGGTCCTCCACACCGATGATCAGGGCCACTCGGGTCCCGCTGCCGCCTGGGCACAGAACGCCGAGGTCGGTCACAGTCTGCACATCATCGGCCCGTCTCGCCGTGCCGAAGGGCCTACTGCCGGGATCGAGTTCGCGCCGGCAGATGCCGACACCATCCTCCTCGCCGGCGATGAGACCGCGGTGCCCGCGATCGCCTCGATCCTTGAGTCGCTCAAGGGCGCCGAGGTGCAGGGAAAGGCAATTCTCGAGGTCCCCAGCGCCGAGGATGTTCTTGAGTTGGATGCTCCCGCAGGGTTTGAGATCCAGTGGCTGCCCCGTGATGACGCTGACCATGGTCAACTGCTCGAGCCGGCCGTCCGTGACGCTGTCCGAGTCGAGAGCCGAGTACTCGCCAAGGTGGGTGCGGGCACCGCGGGGACGACGCCCGTTGAGCTCGACGACGTCAACATCGACGAACAGATCCTGTGGGACGTCCCGACTGCACTGACGCAGGCTGCTCAGGGCAGCTCGAGTGGCACCGATAAACATACCCGCCCGTTCTATGCCTGGATCGCTGGCGAGGCCGGACCCGTCAAACGCCTGCGTCGCTATCTTGTCCAGGAGGTCGGAGTCGATCGTCATCAGATCGCCTTCATGGGCTACTGGCGTCAGGGCAAGGCCGAGGGCTGATCAGCTGCGCCCTGTTCACTTCGAGGACGATCCGCTATGTCCACGCCCTCAGCGATCCGGGGTATCCCCAACAGGATGTCATCGACGGTGCGATCTCTGCCCTTCGTGAACTTGCAAGCGACGACGCCGTCGCTCGGGACTGAAGCAAGGAACGGTGATGCAGGCGCATACAAATGCTGTTGCGCGATGATGTCGCCACGAGGCCGCACTCTCAATCGTCGAAGAGTGTGTCGATGACTTCTTGAGCCACGAACCTCGCATGCAATATCGGCCGCCTCGCCGGATCAATCGATGCCGGAGGTACCCACGCGGGTCTCCCGTCTTTGAGCATCACTGTCTCCCAGTCCGATCTGTCCAGAAGGTGGTGATGGGCAGAACAACTCAACGTCATATTATTGACATCCGTTCGACCTTCTTGTGCCCACTCAACAATATGGTGGGCATCGCACCATCCCGGCGGTGCATCACATCCCGGGAACGTACATCCTTGATCACGAGCAGTCAGGACCGCGATCTGTTTCGCATTCGCGAACCGATTCTCCGTGACCACCTGCATCGTCTTCGCCTTCTCCGAAATGAGTTCGAAGAACACCGCCCCGTTCAGGCCATTGCGAACCAGTTCACTGATCGGGACCGGATTCTCAGTACCCGTGGTCCCGGTACCGGTTCCGTTCGCCAGATCCTCGGCCTTCGCCGTGACGACTAACGCGTATTGGGCGCCTTGGCCGGTACGAGTCATGTCGATCCTGGAGATGAGAGTCGCGAAGCGTTCGTAAATCCACTCCTGAGCACTCAACCTCTGCCCGGTCATGTCGACGAGGGTTCCGTCTTCTAAGACACCCGACTCGCTCACATCCGATGCGCTGTTGTCGCTGCTGTTGCTGGTGTTGTTTGCGATTTTGGTTCGTGCTGTCAGCAGCCCGTTGAGTTGTCCGCCCGTGACAGGGTCGAGGAGACCCGTGAGTTCCCAGTCACCGTTGTCACGGGCATGCATGGTGACCTTGTACATGGACCGGTCTGTGGCATCGATGGGTTCTTGCCCATCGGGATCAATATGGGCCAGGATCCGAGCAAAGATCGCACGCAGGTCATGAACCCGCACACTTGGTGCCTTCTCCACGAGAGTTGTTTCGGCATAGTCACGATTGGCTTGGGTGGTCCAGGTGGGTAGTTTCTTCAAGCAGTCCTTGATGACCGTGGCCTGATCGGCGGAGAGTCGGCCTTCGTTGAAGGCATCAGCGACCGTGGGAAACAGTGGTGCTTGTGGCTGCCCTGTCAGAGTCACCCGTCCGCCGAGGTTTTTGGCCATGTCGGTGCGGCGGTTGGCTTCGCGGCTGGTGATGTTCAACCTGTCCTGGATGAGTGCCTTCGTTGTTTTAGCACCATAATCAGTCGGTGTTCCCACTCGTTCACACACAGCCAACGCCAGGGTCGACAGGGCTTCGTTGACTCGGTTCAGGGCTTCGAGTCCGTCGATGAGTGTGATCGCGTCATCGGGACCCATCAACCGATCAAAGGTCCGTAGCCCGTCCTTGAGCCCGCTGAGTGCGGTGAGGCTGGTCGTGACTTCGGGAGCAAAACGTGAGAGATCGGTCCATTCCTCGCTCGAGAGCAGCGGGTGAGGACTTGGAGTACTTTCATCGTCGGGCACCGCTTCATGAACGTCGTCGGTCTCGTCATCATCAGCGGATTCCGCACTGTCGACTGCTGCTTCTACGGCCTCGTTCGCCGTATCGGGTTCACCGGTGGGTACGGCGGCAAGTGCTTCGAAGGTTTTGGCGAGGGGGTGGCCGGTGAGGTCGAGGTTGGAGTCTTTGAGCTGGTCGAACAACGTCAGCTCATCATCAGAAGACACATCAGCTGCGTCTGGACCCGTGGCGGCATCACTGGAATCAGAGCGTGGGTCACGCTTTTCCGGGTTTCCTGGGGTGCGGTCGGGGGTGAGAGTCATGGTACTGAAGTCCATTCGCCAACATCGTCGTTGCTCTTCTTTCAATTATACATTTATTTTGATCATTTGCACCCTCTTTTTCGAATCTTGTTCGATCATGATTTGATTCTTGTACCTATTGATGGCTCATAAATCTTGGGATGTTCGCAACGCCCCAGGTCAGAGAGCAGCACGAACACGCTCGCAGACACCCCTTCCCCGACAGCCGGAGTTCCACAAAAATGTGCACACAAAAAAGCCGCGACATTGTGAAACCACAATGTCGCGGCTCTCGAAGCCACACGTCTACTGCCCCGGAGGTCTAACGCCTCAGACGCCGACTATCCCCGGCCACAGCCACCTCAACGCCAGCACGCCAGCCCTGACCCAACCCCTCAGAACGCGCTGAGCATCTTTCCGGGGTTGAGGATCCCCTGGGGGTCCAGGGCATTCTTCACAGCGATCTGGATCCGCTTCGAACCCTCGTCGAGTTCATTGTTCAACCAGTCGCGCTTGAGGAAGCCGACTCCATGCTCACCGGTGATCGTGCCGCCCAGCTCAAGGCCGATGCGCATGATCTCGCCGAAGATCTCCTGCGCCTGCGCGGTCTGCTCCGCATCGCTGGCATCGAAGAACACAGACGGGTGCGTATTGCCGTCGCCGGCATGAGCCACCAGTGCGATCATCAGCCCCGAGGATTCCTGCAGCTCTTTCAACCGGTCGCAGAACTCGGGCATCGCCGTGCGCGGCAGGCACACATCGTCGAGCAGCTGCCCTCCCCCATGACCATTGGCGAACTTCTCATACGCGGGCTGGATCATCCGTCGTGCAGCGATGAGCGCGGCCGAGTCGGTCGGATCGTCGGAGTACGCAACGTCGAGTGCACCGCAGGCTTCGGCTACCTCGGCGAATTGGGCCATGACTGCCTGCGAATCCGCAGGATTCTGGTCGACCTGCATGATGAGCATCGAGCCCGCGTCGCCGTCGAGGCCGAAGTCACCGAATTCGTTGAGCATCTTCAGGCTGGAGGAATCGAGGAATTCCATGAGGCTCGGCACGCCGCCTGCACCCATGAAGTCCGCAACCGTCTGCAGGCCGGAGCGCTCGTCGGGGAAGGTCGCGACCGCGGTGAATGGGTCGGGCAGCTTCGGAATCAGGCGCAGGGTCGCCTCGACGACGATGCCCAACGTGCCTTCGGAGCCGACGAACAGGTGGCGCATGTCGAGTCCGGCCACGCCCTTCGCTGTTTGCGGGCCCAGCTTCGTCAGCGTGCCATCGGCCAGAACAACGGTGAGGCTGCGAACATAATCCCTGGTCACGCCATACTTAACGCAGCACAGGCCGCCCGCATTGGTGGCGATGTTCCCACCGATCGATGACAGCGCGACCGACCCCGGATCGGGCGGGTAGGACAGTCCGAAGGGTGCGAGATGATCCTTGAGGTCCTGGTTGATGATTCCGGGCTGGACGGTGACGAGTCGTTCGGCCTCGTTGACGGACACGACGTCCTTCATCCGCGAGACGTTGAGCAGGATCGCCCCAGGTGAGCCGTTCGCTCCACCCGAGATCCCCGAGCGGGCACCCTGCGGGACGACGGGCACTCCATACTCACTGGCGAAGCGCATGACTTCCTGAACATCGGCCGCCGAGGTGGCCCTGACCAGAGCGATCGCCCCTTCGTGGGGGCAGAACAGCGCCTCGTCACGGGCGTGGGCCTCGATGACGTCGGGATCCGTCGTCAGCGCCCCTTCACCCAACCGCGCCGCCAGCGCTTCGAGTTCGGCCGGTCCCACACTGGTCTGGTTCTGTACTGTCATGACATCCTTCCGAACGGAACTGCCGGGGTGGTCACGACCGCCTCGGCGACTGTCTGCTTGTGACGATCGAGCCCATTCGGCCCTACTTCGTCATCTCCGGATTCACCTTATCCGGCGCGGGAGCGGACTTGAGGATGAGGGTGACGATTCCGGCGGCGACCATGGCGGCGCCGACGACCCACATGCCTGCGTTCTGGGTTCCGGTGAGCTCGGCGAGTCCGCCGGTGATGTAGGGAGCGAAGAATCCGGCGGAGTTGCCCAGCGAATTGATCAGCGCGAGACCTGCCGCGGCTCCGGCACCGGCGAGGAAGGTCTGCGGCAGGGGCCAGAAGGTCGGAAGGGCCGCGCAGATGGCCATGCAGGTGATGGTCACCGCGATCATCGTGGTGAACGGCGAGCTCAGGTACAAGGCAATCGGGATCGTGACGCCGCCGATGAAGAGCGGAATCGCGACGTGCCAGACGCGCTCATTGGTCCTGTCCCCATGCCGGGACCAGAAGTACATAGCGAAGGCACCGAAGACATAGGGAATGGCCGTGATGAAGCCGATCTCGACGATCGAGTATTCGACGCCGAAGGTCTCCTGGAAGCCGGAGATGATGGTCGGCAGGAAGAAGCTCATCGCGTAGAGGCCGTAGACCATGCCGAAGTAGACGAAGGACAGCGCCCACACACGAGGCTGGAGCAGGGAGCGGCGGACCGGGTAGTGGAAAGTCTCGGACTTGCCCTTCTCCTCGGCGTCCATCTTCGACTGCAGCCAGTTCCGCTCCTCAGCCGAGAGCCATTTGGCATCGCGGGGGTGATCGGTGAGGTAGAAGATGCACATGATGCCGAGCAGGACCGCGGGCACGCCCTCGACGATGAACATGAAGCGCCAGCCGGCGAAGTTCTCGAAGATCGAATTGCCGCTCGAGATCAGCCACGAGGACAGTGGGGAGCCGATGACGCTGGACATCGGGATCGCGAGCATGAACAGCGCGGTGGCCCGTGCACGCATTGATGAAGGGAACCAGTAGGTGAGGTAGAGGATGACACCCGGGAAGAATCCCGCCTCGGCGACACCGAGGAGGAACCGCAGGAAGTAGAGCCATCCGTGACTGGGCACGAACGCCATCGCCGCTGCCACAAGGCCCCAGCTGATGAGAATTCTCGCGAGCCAGATCCGAGCGCCGAACTTGTGCAGCGCGAGGTTCGAGGGCACCTCGAGGAGGAGGTAGCCGAAGAAGAAGATGCCGGCCGCGAACCCGAACTGGGTGGCGGTCATCGCGAGGTCTTCGTTCATGCCACCCGGGCCCGCGATGCCGAGATTGGTGCGGTCGAGGTAGTTGATGAAGTACATCGCGATGATGAACGGAATCAACCGCACCGTGACCTTTCTCAGGGTCCGTTTCTCCATCGCGGAGTCACTCGGCGGTTGTTGGCTCACAGGTGGGTTCACCTCGGATGACATGTGATCTCCCTCGATCAGGCTGAAGCCGGGATGACGGCTCTCGGCACACTACTGACACACAGTACGTCAGCTTTTGTTCAGGTTCCTAGAGATCGGCCCCAAAGTACCGAATACCGGGACGCAGACCCGTCAAAAGGCAATCCAAAGACCACCCTCGCCGAGGTGGGGCCGGGGTGAGTGCGCAGTCGTCACGACTGCGGGACCTAGGATTGATCCAGGGCCCACAAGGAGGACACCATGCAGCCGATGACCGAGCTCGACGCCGACCCCCTGCGCGACTATTACCGGAAGTTCGCCCAGTATGAGGCGACCGGTTCCTCTCCGATCTACGCCGCTTGGGCCACGGGTGTGGCCGAGGATGACGAGATCATCGCGCTGCTCCTCGACTTGCCCAAGCCGAAGCGTCAGGCCAACCTTCTCTTCGCAGCTGCCCGCCACCTCGGCGCCGGTGAGGGTGACTACCCAACCTTGCGGACCTGGCTGCTCGAGCATTGGGAGCTGACACGGGATCTCATGCTCGCTCGGTCGACGCAGACGAACGAGGCCGGCAGGTGTGCGGTGCTGCTGCCGGCATTGGCGCGGATCGAGGGGCCCATCTCTCTCATCGAGGCTGGGGCTTCGGCGGGCTTGTGCCTCTTCCCGGATCGCTACAGCTACGGCTTCCGCACCGATGCCGGGACTGTGACCCTTCACCCCGACACCGGCCCCAGCCAAGTCAAACTCGACTGCGCACTGGTCAACGCCGAGGCTCCAGACCGCCTCCCCAAGGTCGCATGGAGGGCCGGGATCGACCTCAATCCACTCGACATCACCGATGCTGACCAGCGGAGATGGCTGCAGTCACTGATCTGGCCCGAACATGATGCCCGACGAGACCGGCTGACCGCTGCGGCAGAGACCGCGGCCGCCGACCCGCCGAGGTTGGTCGCCGGGGATCTGCTCGAGACCATCGAATCCCTCATCGCCGAGG
Organism: Brevibacterium sp. BDJS002; assembly: GCF_028201555.1. Classification (NCBI taxonomy): domain Bacteria; kingdom Bacillati; phylum Actinomycetota; class Actinomycetes; order Micrococcales; family Brevibacteriaceae; genus Brevibacterium; species Brevibacterium sp. BDJS002. The sequence goes on from NZ_CP116392.1 coordinate 4,131,628, forward strand.
CCCCCGCCGACACTCAGGTCGTGGTCTTCCACAGCGCAGTCCTCGCCTATGTCCCAGCCGCCGAACGCGAGCAGTTCGCCGAGCTCATGGCCTCACGTTCCGACGTTGTGTGGATCAGCAACGAGGGTGCTGGGGTCCTCCCCGAGATCGGCAGCCAGGTGCCCGGTGAACCCGACGGACGATTCGTCCTCGCCGTCGACGGTGAGGCGATCGCTCTGACGGGGCCGCACGGTCAGAGCTACGAAGGACTCTGACCGCCGAGGCGGGCCCGCATTTTGGCGCTGGCCTCGTTGAGTCCGACGATCTCGACGTGCTTGCCGTAGTGCTCGTACTTATCGGTCACGGAGTCCAAGGCTGCGATCGTCGAGGCGTCCCAGAGGTGGGACTGGTGCATGTCGATGACGACGTGATCGGGATCCTCGGCGTAGTCGAACATCGTGTACAGGTCGTTGGAGGAGGCGAAGAACAGCTCGCCGTCGACGGTGTAGCGGGCGCTGGGCTTCCCCTCTGAGTCGACGATCTCGCGGTTGACGCTGACGAAGTGCGCCACCCGATTGGCGAATGCGACCATCGCTACGAGCACCCCGAGGATCACGCCGATCGCCAGGTTGTTCGTCCAGACGGTCGCGATGACGGTGACCAGCATGACCGTGGTCTCCGATTTCGGCATCCGCTTGAGAGTGCTGGGGCGAATGGAGTGCCAGTCGAAGGTTGCCCAGCAGACGAAGATCATGACGGCGACCAGTGCAGCCATGGGGATCAGTGCGACGATGTCGCCGAGGACGACGACGAGGATGAGCAGGAAGACTCCGGCGAAGAACGTCGAGATCCGCGTCCGAGCCCCCGAGGCCTTCACATTGATCATGGTCTGGCCGATCATCGCGCAGCCGCCCATGCCGCCGAAGAAACCGGTGACGATATTGGCCACACCCTGCGCCCAGGACTCACGGGTCTTGTTCGAACGGGTGTCGGTGACATCGTCGACGAGCTTGGCCGTCATCAGGGATTCAAGCAGGCCGACGAGGGCCATCGCCAGCGCGTACGGGGCGATGATCTGCAGCGTCTCGAAGGTCAGCGGCACGTGCGGAATGAAGAGGCTGGGCAGAGACTCGGGCAGCTCACCCTTGTCCCCGACATTCGGCACGTCCCAGGCGAAGGTCACGACGAGAACAGTCAGGACCACGATGGCGACCAGTGGTGCCGGCACGATTGAGGTGAAGCGCGGGAGGACGAAGACGATGATGAGGCCGAGCAGGCACAGGGGGTAGACCAGCCACGGGACGCCGATGAGTTCGGGCACCTGGGCTATGAAGATGAGAATGGCCAGGGCGTTGACGAATCCGACCATGACCTGGCGCGGAATGAAACGCATCAAGCGCGCCACTCCGACCAGCGCCAGAATCACCTGGATCACGCCGGCCAGGATGACTGTGGCGATGAAGTAGTCGGTGCCGTGCGAGGCCACCAGTGGTGCGATGACGAGTGCGACTGCGCCGGTCGCCGCGGAGATCATGGCAGGACGTCCGCCGAGGATCGCCACGGTCACTGCCATCGTGAATGATGCGAAGAGTCCGACCCGCGGATCCACCCCGGCGATGACGGAGAAGGCGATCGCCTCCGGAATGAGCGCCAATCCGACGACGAGGCCGCCGAGAATCTCGGTCTTGAGCCACCCGGGCCGCTTCAGCGTCCGGAGCACACTTTGGCGCTCTTCCGGCGTCGCGGAGTGCTGTGCACTGTCTGGGGGCAGGGTGGTGGACACAGGATTCTCCTACGAACAGGGAGGAATGGGAGACGATGCGGTGAGTGTGAGCCGTCGGCTGCTGGCCGTCGGTAGCGAACTATCGGCTGCGAACTGACGGTTGCCGACCGTCACGAACCTTCACGACACGTCAGAGTTCGAACTCAACCTTAACGTTGCGTTAAAGTTGGTGCAAACCGAATCGTGTGGTGGTTGCCGCGCGGTACGAGCCGCGCAGCTGGGCCGCACGGTGGAACCAGAGCGATACCGCAACTGGATGGCAGAAAGACGTGACGAATCACAGGCGACGAGAGGGCGCGAGGGATGCACATCGGCGAGATGACGGAGAAGTCGGGCCTGTCCTCACGGACGCTGCGCCATTATGAAGACATCGGCCTCATCCCCGCCACCGGCAGAACCGAGGGCGGCTTCCGGGTCTACACCGACAAGGACTTCCGGCGCCTGATGACGATCCGCCGCATGAAGGCCCTGAGCTACTCCACCGCAGAGATGGGCGAACTGCTGGCTCATCTCGACATCCTGGAAGGCGACTTCCCCGATGCGGAGCGGGAGGAGGCTCGGCGCAATCTGCTGGCGCTGCTCGACGACGCCGATGCCAGGCGGGAGAAACTCGCCCGCCAGGTCGAGCGTGCCGACGAATTCCTCGGCATCCTCCGCGACCGCCTCGGCTGAGGTGCGACGATCAGCCGGACACCTCGTCACCCGCTCGCGAAAAGTACAGAGGTAGAGCCCAGACCAGCAACCTTCACGCCCAGCCGACGACCAGCCGGGCCGCCTCGGCGGGGATCATCGGGTCCACCCCGGTCAGGTCGGCGAATCGGCGCAGACGGTTGGCCACGGTATTGCGGTGGCAGAACAGCTCGGCAGCGCTCTCCGCGATGCTGCCCGAGCGCAGATAGGTGTGCACCGCCTCGACGAGACGTTCGCGCTCGGCCGCACCGCAGACGGCGAGCGCCCGCTCGACGTCGGTGACGATGGAGTTCCCGGCGGCGTTCAGTGCCTGTGCGGCCAGTCTGGCCCACCCGCGCTCCCAGGTCATCGCCCCCACCTCATCAGCGGTGAGCAGCTGCGCCAGGTCCCGTGCGGTCAGCGCTGACCTACGCAGGGATCCGATTCCGGGTGCCTTGACCAAGCCCACCCGCGCCTCGTCGAGGCGATGTGCGATCGCCTGCAATCGTGAGCCTGAGAGCTCCGGAGAGCGAGTGAAGGCGATGAGCACATCGCCGAGGTGGTGGGTGAACATGGTCCCGCCCGCGCGCTCGTGTTCGGAGATGAGCACCCGCAGCGCCGAGGTGTCCTCACCGCGTGCGGCCACGACGAGCAGTGGTCCGTCTGGATCGAGGCCCAGCGCCGAGGCGATCGTGGACAGGCGTTCATCCGTGGGGTTGTGATCGTCGAACAGTCCCGCAATGAGTCCCTGCCTCACCGAGGACTCCTCTTCCCGCATCCGCTGCCGCTCTGCCGCGTAGGCCTGCTGGACCTGGGAGACGTATTCGTCGACGGTGGAGAGCACAATCCCGGTGTGGCGGATGACGAGTTCAGCATCATCCTGCGTTGCAACCCTGGTCAGAGCCTCCCACAGGACGTTGAAGTCGTGCCGGATCGCAGTCATCAGGGCCTCCAGAGGAATCCCGGCGCGGGCACGGGAGACCCCGACCTCCGTGGACACCGCCACCGGACCGTCGAAGCCGCCGGCGCGCAGCCCCTCGACGAGCGACTGGAATGAGATGAGTCCTGTCCGCTTCAGCTCCGAGACCGGAATCGGGGCGGGATCGTAGCCGGGCACCCTGACGACTCGGGACATGAAACGGTCGGTGAGCTCCTCGAGATCCAGGGCGTCGAGGAGCTCGATCCAGCGCCGCCGGTCACCCGGCAGGGGCTGATCCTTGAGCTGTCTCTCGTGATGTGGAGGCATCGTCCTAGACTATGTGCAGATGCACAATCAGCGACAGAGATCTCGGGGCAAAAATTGCTCGAAATCGTGCGATATCACTCTGTAGTGTTCTAAGTTACAAGACCCAGCCCTGCCCTCGATGGAGAGACACATGAGTCACAACGACCCCACAGCTGCAGCGGAGTACTCCGCAACGCATGAACTCAGCATCAAGGATGCCAATAAGGTCGCGCTCGGAGCCCTGTTGGGCACCGCGCTCGAATGGTATGACTTCTTCCTCTTCAGTGCCGCTGCGGCCCTTGTCTTCAACGTGCAGTACTTCACCAGCGAGAATGCCACCGCCGCTGCGCTGGCGTCCTTCGCGACCTTCGGCGTCGGGCTCGCCGCACGTCCCATCGGCGGTCTCATCTTCGGCCGCATCGGCGACAAGGTCGGCCGGCGCAAGGTTCTCATGGTCACGATCGTCGGAATCGGCATCGTCACCGGCCTCATCGGTGCCCTGCCGACCTACGCCGCCATCGGCTTCGCAGCGCCGGTGCTGCTCGTGCTCCTGCGCATCCTGCAGGGTCTGTTCGTCGGCGGCGAATGGTCGGGCGCTATGACCCTCGTCGTCGAGAACGCCCCACTTCACCTGCGTGCACGCTACGCCGCGATTCCGCAGATCGGCTCGCCCATCGGCACGATCCTGTCCTCCGGCGGCTTCTTCGTCATGACCCTGATCCTGTCGGCGGACAGCTTCAGCGCCTGGGGCTGGCGCATCCCGTTCCTCGTCGCAATCCCGCTCCTCCTCGTCGCCGTCTATATCCGCAGCCGTCTCGAGGAGTCACCGGTCTTCCGTCAGCTCGAGGAAGCCGACGAGCTCGAGAAGAGCCCCGTGCGCACCACCTTCCGCGACAGCTGGAAGCAGATCATCGTCGGAATGGCGGCGGCTCTCCTCGGCGTCGGCGGCTTCTACCTCGTGACCGCGTTCTGCGTCTGGTACGGCGTCAACGTCCTCGGCTACGACGATTCGCTTCTGCTGTTGGGCAGCATGGTCGCCGCCGCCGTCGAGATCTTCTGCCTCATCTGGGGCGGCGCGCTCGGAACGAAGTACGGGGCCAGCAAGGTCATCCTCTGGGGTGGAATCGCCTCGGCGGTGGTCTCTGTTCCTGCCTTCCTCATGTTCGCATCAGGCAATCCGGTCCTCGTCGTCATCGCGATGACCTTGGCCGTCGGCACGCTGTCGCTGCCCTACGCCGCATCGGGCACCGTGATGACCGGCCTGTTCCCCGCCAGCACCCGCTACACGGGTGTCGCCCTGGCGCAGAACGTCGCCGGCATGCTCTCGGGCTTCATTCCGCTGCTCGCCACCGGGTTCGTCGCTGCGGCGTCCGATCATTGGTGGCCGGCCGCGGCGATGCTGGCCTTCCTGTCGCTGTTCACGGCCTTCGCCGGAGCCATCGCCCCACGTCTGAGCGTCGACCTGCCCGGCTTCAAGCACTGAGCAATGCTCGCCGAGGTGGTCGACCGTGCGTACGGCCGACCACCCGCGCGACAGCGTCGCCTCACCACAAGCACGAACACCACCAGCACCTGCAACTGCACTCACCTTCGTGAAAGGACCCACGCGCATGTCCCGTTCGGCCGGTCACCACATCGTCAACACCCTGGAGAACGCCGGAATCGAGCGGGTCTACGCCGTTCCCGGTGAGTCCTATCTCGACGTCCTCGACGGACTCTACGACTCCTCGATCGAGACCGTCGTGTGCCGCCAGGAGGGCGGTGCCGGGTTCATGGCGCTGTCCGAATCGCGGCTGACCGGCCGCCCCGGAATCGCCATGGTCACCCGTGGTCCGGGTGCTGCGAACGCGATGATCTCCGTGCACACCGCCTACCAGGACGCCACCGCGCTCGTCCTCTTCGTCGGCCTCGTGCCCATCGCCGATCGTGCTCGGGAGTCCTTCCAAGAATTCAGCCTGGCCGAATGGTTCTCCTCGACGGCGAAGAAGGTCATCATCGTCGATGATGAGGATCGCGCCGGTGATCTCACCGCCGAGGCGATGCGCATCGCGGCCTCCGGTCGCGCCGGTCCCGTGGTCGTCGGCCTGCCCGAGGATGTCCTCGTGCGCATGACCGAGGCACCGGACACGAAACCTGCACCGATTGCCGAACCGCAGCCCTCGGACGCGGATCTTCAGTCGCTGACCACACGTATTGCCGCAGCCGCGAAGCCCGCCTTCGTCCTCGGTGGGGACGGCTGGCACGAGGGCCACGGGCACGACCTGCTCGACCTGGCCGCCTCGGCGGGAATTCCGGTCTTCTGCGATTGGCGCGCCTACGATGCCGTTCCCCACACCGGCCCCGCCTGGGCCGGCTGGTTGGGCTATGGCCGCGCCGAGGCGGTGGCGGCCGGTTACGGTGACGCCGACCTGCTCGTGTTCGTCGGTGCCACCCGATCCGATGTCGCCAGCGACGGCTACACGCGCGGCTTCGACGCGGAGACCGTCATCGTCGGCCTCGATCCCGAGGCAACGCAGCATGCCGGGCGCATCGACCAGCAGATCCTGGCCTCCCCACGCAGCTTCGTCACGGCGCTGACCTCGAGCGATGCCGCTGCTCTGCGCGGCGAGCGCACAGATTTGCGGATGACGTCGTGTTCCGATGTGCAGTCCAAGGTCGCCGCACACCGTCCCGACGCCGAGGTGGCCGGCGCCGTCCCTCGCACCGGCGTCGATCTCGGGGTGGCGTTCGGAATCCTCGACGACCGCCTCGGCGGGGAAGCCGTCCTGACGTACGGGGCGGGCAATGCCACGATCTGGGGCCACCGCTTCATCCAACACCGTCGGCCCGCGAGCCTCGTCGGCGCCCGCAACGGTGCGATGGGTCTGGCCGTTCCCGGTGCGGTCGCGGCTTCGCTCGTCTTCCCAGAGCGTCGCGCGGTCGCGGTCTGCGGTGACGGTGACTTCTTCATGAACGGCCAAGAGCTGGCCACGGCCTTCGCCCACGGGGCGAGTCCGCTGGTCATCGTCGTCGACAACGGTGTGTACGGCACGATCGTCCAGCACCAGGTCAACCACTATCCGGGCCGACCCTCGGGCACCCGCATGGTCAATCCCGACTTCGCGACCTGGATGTCCTCGTTCGGCGGGCACGGCGAACGCGTCGAGAAGACCGAGGACTTCGAGGCGGCCCTCGACAGGGCACTGGCCGCTGATGGCCCGGCACTCGTCCATGTCCTCATCGACTCCGAGCTCATGCCCCCGTCCGCTGACGAGATCTCGGCCTGACGATTCCTCGAACTCCCACGACCTTCCCCACGCCTTCGCAAAGGACGAACAATGACGCAGACTCCCCACCCGCCGACACCAGACTCTAAGACACCCAGCTCACTTAATCCAGCTCCCTCACCAGCGACGACGCGGGCTGACCTTGACGACGAATTCCTCGCCGACTGGTCCGTGCACTCTCGTTTCGGAGCCGTCGAGGGCACGAACGGCGTCGACCGGCAGGCGGCGAGCGCGGCCGATGGTGAGCAGCGGAAATGGTTCGCCGAGCTGTTGGAGAAGCACGGGTTCAGCGTTCACCGGGATGCGATCGGCAACCAGTTCGGGCTGCTCGAACTCGTCCCCGGCGCCCCGTATGTCCTCACCGGCTCGCACATGGACTCGCAGCCCACCGCCGGACGATTCGATGGTGCCTACGGGGTCATGTCCTCGGCCCACGCGTGCTTCGCGGTCGCCGATGAGCTGCGTGCGGATCCGTCGAAGGCGAAGTACAACCTCGCCGTCATCAACTGGTTCAACGAAGAGGGCTCACGCTTCAAACCGTCGATGATGGGCAGCAATGTCTTCACCGGCAAGGCCGAACTCGAGGCCGCACTGGCCACGACCGATCCGCATGGTGTCACTGTCGCCGAGGCACTCGATGCGATCGGTGAGCGTGGCGACTTCACCGCGCCGGAGATCGCGGCCTATGCCGAAATCCATGTCCAGCAGGGACGCAGCATGGAGGAGGACGGTGTCACGATCGGCCTCGTCAACGCCACGTGGGCCGCTCACAAGTATGAGTTCCGCGTCACCGGGGAGCAGGCCCACAGCGGTTCGACGCTGATGAGTGACCGCCGCGATGCGCTGCTCGGTGCCGCCCGCCTGGTCGTGGCCGCCCGTGACCTCGTCGACGATTTCGATGCGGGTGCGCTGCACACCGCGTGCGGTGAGCTCAACGTCTACCCGAACTCCCCCGTCGTCGTCGCGAGTGAGGTCGGGCTGCTCCTCGACCTGCGCTCCCCCAGCGCCGAGGTGATCGCCGCCGCCCATGACTCCCTCATGTCCACGGTCGCCCGGGTCCGCGAGGAGGTCGGGGTCGACATCGAGATCGTCGCCGAACACAGCTGGGATCAGAACCCGTACTCCGAGGACGGGGTCGAGCTGGCACGGTCAGCGGCCGAGGACCTGGGACTCACCTCGGCGCGGGTGATGACCGTGGCCGGACACGACTCGACGAACATGAAGGACACCGTGCCCGCGGTCATGCTCTTCGTGCCCAGCGTCGGCGGGGTCTCCCACAGCCTGCAGGAATTCACGAAGGACGAGGACCTCGTCTCCGGACTCCATCACCTCACCGAGGTGGTGCGACGGCTGGCGGCCGGCGCGCTGGGGTGAGCGCTCGTCACAGGCCTTTCAGGCGGTAGGGCACGAACGCGTCGTCCTGGTCGTAGGGGTAGGAGATCTCTCGAGCCACGGTTCCGGTCGAGCCGCCTTCTTCGATGCCGTAGTAGGCGGTGTGCTCGTCGTTGGCCCACCCGTTGAAGATGGCGACGTGCCCGTTGGCGCCCTCTGTGCCAGGGCCGCCCTTCATGAGGACGTCGCCTGGCTTGAGGTCTTCTTTGTCGATGGTCTCGGCGAAGTCGGGCAGGGTCACCGTGTTCTCGCTGGCGTCGAGTCCCCAGGCCATGGAGACGAAGCCGGAGCAGTCGGTACGGTATTCGTTGCCCTGTGGGTCGGGGTGATAGCCGGTCATGTCGTAGGGGACCTGCTGGTCGACCCAGGTCTGTGCACGATCGATGATCTCGTCGCGTGCTTCATCCTCGGTCTGCTGCGTCTGGCCCTGCTGGTTCTGACTCTGCTGGTTCTGACTCTGCTGATTGCGGACCTGGTTATGCGATCCGGCTTCCGGGGCTGCCTGCGCAGGGGCGCTGACCAGGGCGGTGCCGCCGGCAACGAGTCCGACGGTCAGTGCAGTGCTTGCGAGTGTGCGTGTCACCTTCATGAGATCTTCCCTTTCTCAACGTGGCTGAATCGCTGTGTCTGAATCGCTGCGTCGTTGTCGTTTCAGTGCGCGGGTGTGGCTCAGATGATCGCGTCGACATCCTGGTTATCGGCGACGAGCTGGGCAGCGAGCGTCTCCCACTTGTCGTATGCGTCCGGGTAGGCCGATCCTTGGACGGCCTGAGCGGCTTGTCCTGGGGTCATCGAGTCCCATCCCTGGATCTGGAGGAGTCCTGGATTCGGGCACAGAGGATTGACTCCGTAGAAGGCCTTCGATGCGTAGACAGGGTCCGTCACCTGGGCCAAAGTTCCCCAGCTCACCGAGGGGCGCTGCTGGAACAGGCCGGCAGAATCACGGTCGCCGCCGTCGAGGTTGAGCAGACTCGACTCCTGCAGTGCCGTCATGACGGCGATCTTCTGGGCCTCGGTCGAAAGGTCAGCACCCTTGCCGACGGCGATGATGATGCGTGCATTGTCGATCTGGACCTGGCTGAGTGCCGTGGAGTCCTGGGTGCTGGGGACCTTGCCGCCGTCGAGCGCCTTGCTGGTGAATGGAGCTGCCTCGGGTGCTGGGGAGTTCGGCTGCGCTGATGCGGCGGTCGCCATCGAGGCACCACCGGCGATGAGGATTGCTGAAAGAGTTGTCACTGCGAATGCACGCTTGAGTTTCATCTGTTCTGACTCTCCTATGATTGCGAGCGAGAGGTACGGGTCGGTCTGTGGTCTCGCTCACGCTCCACCCTTTCGGAGTCAGGTGGTGGGTTTCAACGAATGCGTTCTCAACGGCAGTTGAACACTCCTTGTCCCGAGATCAAACTCGGAATTCGGAAGTAGCCTTGCTCCATGGACCCAACGTTGCCCAAGGACGTCGCATACGCGGTCGGTGCTTATCTGCGAAGCGCCGACCAACTGTTGCCGGGTGCGGTCATCGCATGCGCAGTCGGTGGTTCCATCGCCCTTGATGCCTACCGACCGGGCCGCAGCGATATCGATGTCATCGCCGTCCTCAGCGATGAGTGGAAGGGTCACCGAAGCCTCATGGCACGCCTGCGGCTTCTGCACCTGTCGCAGGTGCCTCGTCTGACTGCCCGTGCTGCCCGCGGTATGGGGTTCAGCGCCTGCTGCAACACCGTCTTCATCTGGGAGTCCGAGGTCGCGCATCCAGTCACCCAGATCCGACCGATCGCGTCCCACGTCGGCGAGGTCTTCGACTCTCACGGTGCTTTCGACGTCAATCCGGTGATCTGGAAGGAACTCGTCGACGGAGGCATCTCCATCCGCGGCGGCCCTGTCTCGGACTGGGGTCTCGACCCGGAGCCCGGTGAACTCCGCAGCTGGGTGGCCCGCAACCTCCGCGAGTATTGGGCACCGCTGGCTGACAGCGCCCACAGTGGCCGACGCCGCCTATCAGCGGGAACTGTGGAGTGGTGCCTGGTCGGGCCGGCGCGAATGCACCACACCCTTCTGACCGGGGAGATCATCAGCAAGGAGGCCGCCGGAAGGCGTGCGCTCGAGGCTTTCCCCGACCACTCGGCGATCCTCGAGGTGGCCCTCGCCCGACTGCGAGGCGCCCCGCTACCGGCAAACCCACCTCGTGATCAGTGGCGCGGCCTGACTGCATCGGCGATGAGGTCGATCATCGCCGACTCCCCAGCCGACGACCTCACTTGATATCGTCGACGTCCTGGTTCTCGTCGACGAGCTGAGCTGCCAGCGGTTCCCACTTCGCGTACTCGTCAGGGTAGGCCGAGGACTGCACGTCCTGCGCGGCCTGGCCCGGGTCGATGGTCTCCCAGTTGTCGATCTGAGTGAGGCCCGGGTTGGGGCTGTCGGGATTGACTCCATAGAACGACTTCGACGCGAAGACGGGATCCTCCACCTGCTTGGCCGATCCCCAGTTCATCGAGGGGCGCTGCTGGAACGCTCCGACGGAGTCCCGGTCCCCGCCGTCGAGGCTCTGCAGGCTCGACTCCTGCAGTGCGGTCATCACGGCGATCGTCTGGGCCTTCTCCGACAGGTCCGCGCCCTTGCCGACGCCGATGATGGTGCGGGCATTGTCGATCTGCTCGGAGCTGAGTTCGTCCGGATCATCGATGCCCACGGCTGCGCCGGCAGCCTGGCCCTGACCGGCGTCCGAGGCGTTCGCGCTCGGCTGGTCGACGGCTCCTGAGATCGGATCGGCCGAGGCCGAGGTCGCCGCAGCCAGGGAGAGACCCCCTGCGATGACGGCAGCTGACAGTGCAGTCACCGCAAATGTGCGCACGCGTTTCATCTGTTCTCACTTTCCTGTTGGATCGGGCGAGCTGCCCTGACGGCGTCCTGGTTAGGTCCGGTCCACGTCTGTCTCCTGCTTTCGGCACAGGGATGCTCCGGTAAACGCCTCACACCACACTGTCGGACACAGGAAGTCGGTTCAATGCCGAGAGGCTCATAGGTGGCTTCGTCTCGCCGCAACGAATCGGGAGGGATTCGTGAGCATCAGCTCAGAATTCGCTGACCGCTCTGCGGCACCATGCGCCGCCCGAACTCGCCCGTGACCCGGGTCTCGGTCTGCCCATCGGGTCGCTCGCAGGTGCGAGTCAGACTCCATTCAGGACGCCGATCTCCTACCTCACAACCTCGCGTGAGGTGTTGTCGATACGGCGGGTCCAACCGCGACCGTCGAGGTATTCGAGCAGGGGTATGACGACGCGACGCGTGGTGCCCAGAGCCTTACGAGCAGCGCTCGTCGTGAACGGCTGGTCCAGTCCCGCAAGCAGCCGCATCGCCTGTGCGGGTGTCCGTGGTGACACGACCACACCATCGCCGAGGCGCAGGAGTCGTCCCGCGGACTCGGCGACAGCAAGCTCCCGCACACCCAAACGAAGTTCTCGCAGGTCATCAGCTTCGGGGGCGGCAAAGGGATTGGCCGCCAAGCGTCGTTCCACTTCGGCGACACCCGCCTCGGCAGGGCCCAGATCCGCGGAATGCCCGGGAGGGCGGACCATACCCTTGACTGTCTCCAGGCCGGCGCGGGAGGCGATCGCGGCGACGAGTTCGCGATTATGATCACCGGGCAGCGAAGGGTCGAGGCGGCGCAGCTCTTCAGCCAATGCCTTCTCGGGGACGCCAGCTGCCAAGGGCTCTGCCGCCAGCTTCGCCTTCACGATGGACGCGGCCGCTTCCACCCAGTTCTCGAGGGTCGGCCGGTGCACGAGCCATCCCCCGGACGCATTCACCACAGCGTCAGACAGGTCCTCGGGCACACTCAGACCGAAGCGCACCAATCTGGCCCGTTCGACGGCTCCCCGGCGGGCCACCTCGGCGAGGATATCCCCGGTCTCCGGACGACCTTCCAGCTCACGGGCTCGCCTGGTGCCGGCGCCTCGGCGGCTGAGTTCGGGTGGGTCGACGTCGAGGACGACGACTCCGGCGAAGACGTTGCGGCTGCCGGGGCTGCGCAGGACGATCCGGTCCGTGACCTGCAGCGGCAGCGGGCGTTCGAGCGTGAGGCGGGCGTGGTCGCCGTCGAAGGGCCGCATGTGCACCGGGACCGCGGCGGTGCCGATGTGGAGCATAAGCCCGTGCACGCCCTCATCGAGGAGTTGGCCCATGGTCCGGCGCACGTCGATGACCTCGACGATCGGCCACGCATCGTCACTGATGAGAGCGTCACCGCGGTGGATGTCATCGGCTGCGACGTCACGAAGATTCACGGCGACACGGGCACTGGGGACGACCACCTCGGCGGAGGAGTTCCGGCTCTGCAGACCGCGGACGGCCGTCGCCTCGTCCGAGGTCTCCCCGACGAGGCGCAGACGATCACCGGTGTGCAGGGTTCCGGCCGTGAGCGTGCCGGTGACCACGGTGCCGGCGCCCTTGATCGTGAAGGCGCGATCGACCCACAGCCGCAGTCGGGCCTCGGAGTCGGGGGCAGGAGCCTCGGCGGTGACAGCATCGAGCGTCGCGACGAGTTCGTCGAGACCGTCCCCGGTGGTCGCGGAGACGGTGAGCACCGGAGCATCAGCCAGCGGTGTGCCCCGCAGTTCGGCTCTGACCTGGGCCTCTGTCGCTGGGAGCGACTCGGGGGCGAGGTCCGCGCGGGTGATGACGACGAGGCCGCGGGTGATGCCCAGCGCGGTGATCGCGTCCCGGTGGTCACTCGACTGGGCCTGCCACCCCTTGTCCGCTGCGACGACGAGGCACACGATGGGGGCCGGGCCGACGCCTGCGAGCATGTTCGCGAGGAACTTCTCATGCCCAGGAACGTCGACGAAGGCGAGCTCCCGCCCGGACGGCAGAGTCGTCCAGGCGAAGCCGAGGTCGATCGTCAGACCCCGTTTCCTCTCCTCTGCCCAGCGGTCCGGTTCCATCCCGGTCAGGGCGTTGACCAGGGTGGACTTCCCGTGATCGACGTGGCCGGCGGTTGCGAGAACGTACATCTCAGGCATGGTTCCCACGAGCTCGGTTCACGGCCTCGCCGACTAGATCGTCATCGGCTTCGGGGACGCAGCGCAGGTCGATGAGGCATCGTCCCTGGTGAACTCGGGCGACGACTGCCGGGTTGCCGAGGCGCAGCGGGCGGGCGAGCTCCTCGGGCATTTCGACGGCCCAGCCGGGAAGGGGAACGCCGGGGGCTCCCCCGCCGCCGACGCGCCCGTCGTGGGCGACAACGGTCCCGGAGACGAGGCCAGCCAGGCGCTCAGAACGTTCCCTGAGCCGATCGACGTCGATGTGCAGAGCGTCCTGGACCGGGTTCTCGGTGTTCGCGACCGTGGCCTCGATTGCGGCCAGCGTGAGTTTGTCGGTGCGCATCGCCCTGGCCAGGGGGTGCTTCGCGATGCGCTGCACGGCATCGCTGCGGCCGAGGATGAGTCCGGCCTGCGGTCCGCCGAGGAGTTTGTCGCCGCTGACGATGACGACATCGGCTCCGGCGGCGAGCGCACTGGCGATGTCGGGCTCATCGGGCAGGTAGGGGTCGGGTTCGAACAGTCCGCTGCCTAGATCGGCGATGAGTGGGAGTTCATGGTCGTCGGCGAGTTCACGCAGCGCAGCGATCTCGACGGAGGCGGTGAAGCCTTCGACTCTGAAATTGCTCGTGTGGACCTTGAGCAGGCTTGCTGTTCGATCGGTGATTGCCTCGGCGTAGTCGTCGAGATGGGTGCGGTTCGTCATGCCGACTTCCCGAATCCGGGAACCGGTCGTCGCCATGAGATCGGGCAGGCGGAAGCCAGCACCGATCTCGATGAGTTCCCCGCGACTGACGATGATCTCGCCTGCCACCGACGCGTCGCTCGCACCGGCAGAACCGTCGTTTCCTGACATCTTGTCACCGCGCAGCGCAGTGACCGCGAGCAGCAGCGCAGCGCCACCATTGTTGACGATCAGTGCGTCGTCGGCTCCCGGGCAGGCTCGCAGAATCGCCTGCTTCGCACCGATCCCCCGCTTGCTGCGTCGACCGGTCTCCAAGTCCATCTCGACATCGACGTAGCCGGCCGCACTGGCCACGGCCCGTCGCGCCGGTTCGGACAGAGGAGCGCGGCCGAGGTTGGTGTGGACGATGATTCCGGTGGCGTTGAGCACCGGGGTCAGTGAGGAGGCCGAACGGGAACTCAGGTGTTCGATGACGGTGGGGACCACCTCGGCGACGGGGATCTCACCGGCGCGAGCGGCTTTCTGAGCTTCGACGATGATCGCCCTGATCGTCGACTGGCTCAGCCTCTCACCTGCGGTGATGACCTCCGGGAGGTCGAGGAGGTGATCGGTGCGCGGAATGCTGCGCCGCGGATCCGTATGGGCCAAGGCTGCATTCTCCTTCACTGCGGTCGAGCGCGACGACACCGACGATGCTGGTGGCGGAGGCGGACGGGAATCGAACCCGCCAGACCGAGATACTCGGTCTCACCGGTTTTGAAGACCGGGGAGCCCACCAGGACTCGGACGCCTCCGTGAAGAATCCTACCCCGGCGTGCAGGGCCCCGGCTCCCCGCCTGGACAGGGACAACGCTGATTGTGTCCACACTGACCTCCGGGAGAGGCTTCTCGCCTCGAACGCAGAATGCTAGCCTGAAAGTGGAGGGGCGGCGCGCTCTCCGATGTCGAAGGGGACATCCATGCCGATCGGCTACATCATCACAATTCTCATCATCGGGGTGTGCACATTCACCGCCCTGATCAGGGTCACGCGCTTCGGAATCCTCGCCTTCTACCTCACGATGGTCATCAACGAGATCCCGCATCTGGCAGCACTCCTCCTCGTTTTCTCCACTGTCCTGGCACTCAGCGAAGGCGATCTGCACGGTCTTCTCGGATCCGTGCTGCTCATCGTCGCGGGGCTCGAGTTCGTCGGTCTCCTCGAACTGACCAGGCGAGCAACCCGTGCCCGGTCAGTGGTCGCCTCGACCGCTGCCGACCACGGTGTGCAGATCAGCAACGATGCGGCTCAAAGCTGGATACGACCGCTCGTCTTCCCGGTGCCTCTGCGGCCAGGGGCGGTCAAACGAATCGGACGCTTGCCCTACGGCGATCATCCTCGCCAGCGCCTGGACGTCTACCGGCACAGGAACGGTGATCTGTTCGGCCCGATCCTCGTCTACTTCCACGGCGGCGGCTATTCCTCCGGAAGCAACCGGAATGAGGGCCGCGTCCTACTTCATCGTCTGGCCGTTCAGGGCTGGACGTGCATCAGCGCCACCTATCGCCTGCGGCCCGACGCGGGATTCACCGACCATCTCGACGATGCGCGCACTGTCCTGCGATGGGCCCGGGACAACTCCGAGATCCACGGCGGCGATGTCACGAGGATCGTCATGGCCGGCAGTTCGGCCGGCGCACATATGACCGCGACGACCGCGCTGGCTCCTCCGAGTTCCGCCGAGGCGGTGCCGCGGATCGCTGCCGCTGTGTGCTTGTACCCGTGGATCGGTCGATATTTCGGCCGAGGCGAGGACGAGTCACAGCCGTCAACGCCTCTGGCTCTTGACCCCTCAACGGCACCGCCGATATTCATCGCACACGGTGATCATGATTCCTGGGTTCCTGTCGAAGAAGCTCGAGCCCTGTACGACCACATTCGCACCGGGTCGCCGAACACGACCTGGTACGTCGAGCTGCCCGGCGCCCAACACGCCTTCGATGCTCTGTTCTCCTGGCGCAATGCCGCCATCGTGGACGGCATCGTCGCCTTCCTGGAACCATCGGCGATGCCAATGAACTGACCGATTCACGCCGATGAAAGGACACATCATGTCGGATTTCACTTGGGATCCGAACACCTACCTCGACGTCATGGCCGAGGAGATCCCCGACTACCGACGGCTCCAAAGTGAGCTTGCCGCAGCCGTCGCCGAGGCGGATCCGCGCACGATCCTCGACCTCGGGGTGGGCAGCGGGCTGACCGCCAGACGGGTCGCCGAGGCACTGCCGCAGGCACACATCCACGGCATCGACGAAAGTGAGGAGATGCTGGCCGGTGCCAGGAAGGTTCTCGATCATCACCGCAGCACGCTGAGCCTCGGGCGGCTGGAGGATTCGCTGCCGAACGGTCCCTTCGACCTCGTCATGTCGACGCTTGCGGTGCATCACCTCGGCGGGGAGGGGAAGGCCGATCTGTTCTCACGGATCGCACGGGTCCTTGTTCCTGGCGGCCGGTTCGTGCTCGCAGATCTCGTCGTTCCACCCGATCCGGCAGATGTGATCACGCCGATCGACGGGGTCATCGACACCCCCAGCCCGCTGGCCGAACAACTCGATTGGCTGAGCGAGGCAGGGCTGACACCTCGCGTGGCCTGGCAGCACCGGGATCTCGCGGTGGTGGCAGCAGACATGGTCGATTGACAGACGGTGCACCCTTCACCCCCGCTTTCACTCTTCTGACCGAGTTCACTCAGGGTTTGCTCAGGTGTTGTCATGGTCGCCTTAGGCTAGCCGGGTCTCCCCGCTGTCTTTCCAGAAAGACCCCATGTCTTCACGCATCCTGCCTTCGTCGAGTAATGCCGCGTTCACCAGGTCATTCGTTCTCGTTCTCGCAGTGATCGCTGCACTCCTCGCTCCGGGGACGATAGGCCCGGGCGGACTCCTGGCCACCTCGGTGCCGGCGAGCGCTGCCCCGCCCAGCGATGAGGATCTAGGCAAAGACCGGTCGGTCCTCCGCTCCTCCGAGACGAAGCGGGTCGCACCGGGCCTCGAGGTCACGGACTTCTCGCGTCTTGAGGACGGTGGCTGGAACAACGGAAACGTTCTCACCGCCGATCTCACCACGGATTCCCTGTCCCTCGACGTCCGCGACACCGGCACGGTCGCCAGCCACGACACCACGAGCGAGATCATGAAGGGAGGCAAGAACGGTGCGAAGGCAGTCGCAGCGGTCAACGGTACGTTCTTCGACATCAACCACTCCTATGCCCCCATCTACACCTCGGTGAGCAGAAACGGAATGCGGATCGGCTCTCAGACTCCCAAACCGGCATTCACCCTCGCCGACAAGAAGGCCGCTGTGACGATGCTCTCGGCGGCGGGCACACTGACCGCCGACGGAGAGGAGACAGACCTCGGTGGGCTGAACAATCCGAACCTGTCGAGCGATGCGATCGGCGTCTACAACGAGGCCTGGGGTGACTACTCCCTCAATCGGCCCGTCGGCGGACCCGATGCGATGGCAGAGGAGGTCGCGCGGGTCACCGTCGTCGACGGCGCCGTCACGAAGTCCTCCGGGATGATCGACGAGGCCGGGGATCCGGACGTTCCCGAGAACGGCCAGGTCCTCCTCGGACGTGACTCGGGAGCGAAGACTCTGTCTGAGCTCGAGGTCGGCGACGAGGTGGAGATCGAGATCGGTCCCAGCGAGGACGTCGACCTGGGCATCGGGGGAAGCCACCAGGTCCTCAAGGACGGCGAAGTCCCCGATATGGGCAAGGACAGCTTGGTGACCACCGCGCATCCGCGCACTGCCGTAGGCATCAGCAAGGATGGATCCGAACTGTTCGTGGCCACGATCGACGGTCGCAGCGAATCATCGGGTGGAATGAGCCTCGACGATATGGGCGAGTTCTTCTCCGACATCGGCGCTCACAACGCCATCAATCTCGATGGCGGCGGTTCGACGACGATGCTGGCACGCGAAGCCGGAGCAGATGCGCCCGCGCTGCAGAATGACCCCTCCGACGGAGAGGAACGCTCGGTCGGTAATGCCCTCGTGTTCTACTCCGATGCGCCGGCACAGACCATCAACGACGCACAGATCGAGCCCGTCATCGAAGACGAGGACTCCGTGTTCAAGGGGCTGCACCGCAGTCTCACAGGCACAGCTCTGGGCGCGAACCTCGAGCCGATCGCCGCCTCAGGTTCCTTCTCTGCCGAAGGTGGCGTCTCGCTCGCCGATGCGGATGAGGACACCGCTCGTGTAGCCGGCGACGCGACAGGGACCGGACGGGTCTCCTACCAAATCGGCGGTCACACTGCGCGACAGGAGCTGCGGGTGCTGGGTAAGGCCATCGGCCTGCAGCCGAGCACTCGCGCGATCAACCTCGAGAAGACGGGGGCGAGCGAGAAGGTGCGCGTCCAGGGCTTCGATTCTGAGGGCCGGCGCGCCCTCATCGAGCCACGGGACATCGATATCGAGTCCTCGGAGGGGCTCTCGACTGAGGACGACGGAACGGGCGGCCTCGTCGTCACCGCCGAAGGCGATTCGCCCACGGGATCGATCGGACTCACCGTGGGCGAGGCCACGACGACCATCCCTGTGACGGTCGGCACGGAATCGACCGAAGTGCTCGACTTCTCCGACCTCTCCGGATTCACCGACGCCTCGGACCGCGCGACAGGCTCCTTTACGGCAGGAGAACCCACCGATGACGGCAAGCCGAGCATCGACCTCTCCTATGACTTCACCACCTCCTCGGCGACCAGAGGTTACTACCTCGTTCCGAAGGAACCGGTGCCGATCGAGGGCAACACCCTTGCCTTCGAGATGATGATCCGCGGCGACGGAACAGGAGCCTGGCCCCGACTCCAGGTCAAGTCGGCTGACGGGACGACAACGAACATCGACGGGGACCATCTCACCTTCGACGGTTGGCAGAAGGTGCGCTTCACCGTGCCCGCCGGTCTCTCACAACCGCTGACCCTCGAGCGGATCCGCATGATGGAAACCCGATCGGCCGAGAAGTACACGGGCGAGATCTCGATCGCAGACCTACGCGCGGTCTCCACACCGCAGACCGATGACCCCAAGACGCAGGCGATTCACGATCCGGCCCTGCTGAGCACCGGCTCCGTCGCGGGCCGGCCCCAGCAGGTTGCCGTGATGAGCGATGCCCAGTTCGTCGCCACGGATCCCGACTCAGAATCGGTCGAGGGCGCACGGCGGACCTTGCGTGAGATCCGCAAGGCCGACCCGGATCTGCTCGTCATCAACGGAGATTTCGTCGACGAGGCCTCACCTGCTGACTTCGAGCTCGCCGAGTCGATCATCAAGGACGAGTGGACCGAGGACATCCCCTACATCTATGTCCCCGGCAACCACGAGATCATGGGCGGCGAGATCGAGAACTTCGAATCCGCGTTCGGATCACCGACGACTGCCAGGACCGTCGGTCGCACGAAGGTGCTCACCCTGAATTCCTCGGCCGGGTCCCTGCACGGCAGCGACAGCGAGCAGCTTCGTGCACTTGAGGATGCCCTCGCCGAGGTGGATGAGAGTGATCATCTCACCGGCATCACCGTGTTCTTCCACCATCCTCCGCAGGATCCGCTGCCGTCGAAGACGAGCCAGCTCGGCGACCGTCGTGAGGCCGCGGAGTTGGAGAAGAAGCTCGGCGAATTCCGGGAGAGCAGCGGAAAGTCTGCCGCGGTGATCAACGGCCACGTCGGAGTCTTCCACGGGGCTGCAGTCGAAGGAGTCTCGTACCTCATCAACGGCAATTCAGGGAAGAATCCGGCGGGCACGCCTGCCACCGGCGGATTCACCGGATGGACGATGCTCGGCATCGACCCCGGAGTGGGTGAGGTCGGAGATAATCCGAGCACCGCCGACCGCGTAGGTTGGCTGGCCGCAGAGACGAAGCCGCAGGTGGACTCCATCTCCGTCGATGCACCGACATCGATGGTGACCGAACAGTCAGCCGATATCTCCGCCGAGTTCACCCAGGGTGAGCGCACAGTGCCCGTCGGCTGGCCGGCAACGGCACAGTGGGGCGGAGACGGTGTCGTCATCGATGCCGGCGCCGAGGCTGATATGCAGAAGGCGACAGGAGCGAAGGTGCACGCCGAGGCGGCTGGATCCTCGGCACCCGAGGCAGCCTCCGAGGTGATCCGGATCAATCCGGCCACTGGAGAGATCACCGCCGAGAACCCCGGCACCGCAGTCGTGGAGGTGACTGTCAACAGCAAGACCGCGAAGACCACGGTCGAGGTCGCCGGAGACGGACCGCCTCCCGGACCAGGCGATGACGAGGGTGATGAGGACGCCGAAGGGTCTGACAACGGAGCCGATGAGGACGGAGCTTCTGCAACCTCGGATGACGGTTCGAACGACGACGGGGCTTCGGCAGGGTCAGAAGACGGCACATCTGCTGCATCGGACGCCTCGGATGACGGCGGTGACGAGGCGAACGGTTCGGGCAGTGCGGACGGCTCGGACTCTGAAGTGTCTGCTGGCGGCTCGGATGACAGCAACTCATCCGACGATGGCTCCGATCAGTCCGGTAACAGGGACGGTTCGGCGAATGACGGCTCCTCTGCGAGCGGCGGCGCCGATCCAGGGTCGAATTCGGACGGTTCGGGCGACGGAGGCGGAGATCTGCCGAGAACCGGCGGGCCGGTGCTGGTGACGGCCGCTGTGGGCGCTCTGCTGGTCATCGGCGGACTCGTCATTGCGAGGCTCGCCCGTGCCCGCCTCGGCGATCGGTCGGGGGTCCGACACTGATGCATCGGTGCCGCTGCCCCGGCGATCAGGCGGCGCCCGATCATGGTCAAATGAGCACCTGTAGCACTAGTCTCACCTCGGTGTTAGTCTCGCGGTATGACTGCCATCGATGATCGTCTGACTTCATTCGCCCACGGCGGAGGGTGTGCCTGCAAGATCCCGCCCGGCGAGCTCGAAGAGGCGGTCAAGGGCCTGACCGGCCAGCCCGGTGCCGATGTCCTCGTCGGCCTTGACGACGGTGACGATGCCTCTGCCGTCCGGGTCCGCGATGACCTCGCGGTGCTCTCGACCGCTGACTTCTTCACTCCTGTCGTCGACGATGCCTACGACTGGGGGCGGATAGCGGCGGCGAATGCCCTGTCCGACATCTACGCGATGGGCGGGACGCCGATCACGGCGATCAACCTCGTCGGCTGGCCGCGCGAGAAGCTGCCGATGGAGCTGCTCACCGAGGTTCTTCGCGGAGGCCTCGACGTCGCAGCCCAGGCGAAGTGCCCCGTCGCCGGTGGGCATTCGATCGACGATCCCGAGCCGAAATACGGCATGGCCGTGACCGGCATCGCTCATCCCGATGAGCTCATGCGCAATGACGCCGCCGAGGTGGGACTGCCGTTGACCCTGACCAAACCCATCGGAGTCGGCATCCTCAACAACCGGCACAAGCAGACCGGCGAATACTTCGACGAGGCCGTCGCGACGATGACCGCGCTCAACCGCGACGCTGCGCAGGCGGCAGTGGCTGCAGGTGTACGCGCGGCCACCGATGTCACCGGCTTCGGGTTGCTCGGCCACCTGTTCAAAATGTGCCGTGCATCAGGCGTCGGTGCGGTCATCGACGCGGCCGCAGTCCCCCGCCTCGGCGGAGTCGATCAGTCGATCGCCGACGGGTACGTCTCCGGCGGAACTCGTCGGAACCTCGACTGGGTGCGTCCCAGCCTCACCGCCGACGACTCAGTGAGCGAGGATGACCTGCTCCTCCTCGCCGATGCCCAGACCTCGGGCGGACTGCTGGTCGTCGGCGAGATCCCGGGACAGCCGATCATCGGTGAGATCGTCGTCGGCTCGGGTGTGCACGTGCGGTGAAGTTGGCACGTCACTTCGTCGTCGTGGTGGCGGTAGCAAGCAGGGCCGAGGGGTGGACCTCAGCGTGCAGGATCGGGCTTCGGCCTGAACCGTTCGTGAGCAGCTGTGAGTAGATCGACCAGCTCCCACCGGCCCACTTCCAGCGGCTGGTTGAGAACGATCCTCTCCCCCTGAATTTCACGCGTGAGGAATGAACGGCGCGTCGACCGCCTCCCTGATCCCGAAGCGAACGCAACATTGACAGCGGGGAAGGACGGGGATTCCGGGCGATTGCCGAAACTCGCTGTTGTCACGCTGTCGACTACCGACCACGTCGCATGGTGCACGGTCTCTTCCCCGCTCTGTCCGTCGCGAATGAGTTCGAGGCTCTCCGGTGTGAGCTCGAGACGGTAGTCCTGCTGATGACGTCTGACGATGAGCATCGGGGACACCAAACCGAAGAGGATCAAGTGCACGACTGCGCACAGTGCTACGAATCCGTCGGCGCCCAACACCAGAACGAGCAGTCCGAGCAGACCCAGCGCCACGCTGCCGATGAGACGTCCGGTGTATGCGCCGGAGGACGCGCGGCCGATGACAAGCCGACCGTTCTTCTCGATGGACTCCAGTCGTATCGCGACTCTCTCACCCTTCGAGGCCCCTGCGGGGAAAATCGGTGATGACTCGTCCGCGGACTGCCGATACCCCGGCGTCTCATCGCTGCCCGTCATGTCTTCCATAAGCGCCCCATGAGTCCAGACTACGACAGATGTGCGGGGCTTCACGCTGAAACAAGATCAATGACCTGGTCGACCGTGCGGGCGTGCACGTTCGTTCATGCAGGGCCCCGCATCCGCTCGGTCCGAACGACCGTCTAGGCGATTCGATCCACTCGTGTCATCCGCCCGCCGTCGGTGAGGAGCGGCAGATTCAGCGCGGCATGACGTCCTCATCCCGGAAGCGCCTGAATCCGCTCGCGAAGAGCCAGTAGACGAAACCCATGATGGGCGCCACGAGCAGTGTCTGCCACCACGAGAACATGCCGTTGCGCCGGTCGGCGAGCAACTCTTTGACGGCAACCTTCATAGGTTCCACACGTTACTGCACGTGCATTATTGTGCAACATGTGTTGTCGGAAATTCCGAGCATCCCTCACCGTTGACGCCACAACGCACCACTGCGGCACGTGGTAGTGCTGCTCCCAGTGAGGACTTCCACCCGCTGTCCGCGTCAGGGGGGGTGCCGCTTACACCCCGGTCGTGATCGAGTCGCCTGTGATGCCGCGGGCGCGACGTTCTTCGAGGCGAGCGCGCTGCGGTTCGACTACGTGGCGCGGATCCTTCGTGGATTCGATGCCGGCTTCGAGGACCCCGAATCGCGTGTACGCCGAGGCGGCTGCAAGTGCCGCACCGCTGACTGCTGAGACGGCACGTAGTGCGGCTCGAGTCTTCCAACCCGCACCCTTCCCCAGCTTCTTTGCGAACACCCTGGCCCCCACC
The DNA here is from genome assembly GCF_028201555.1 of Brevibacterium sp. BDJS002. Lineage (NCBI taxonomy): Bacteria > Bacillati > Actinomycetota > Actinomycetes > Micrococcales > Brevibacteriaceae > Brevibacterium > Brevibacterium sp. BDJS002. Next base: position 4,154,993 of record NZ_CP116392.1, read on the forward strand.
TCGGCGGCGGCTGTTCCGATCGCACCGGCGATGAGCAGCTTCTCCGCCCGGTGTAGCTTGTGGCCGGGTTCGCCCTCTTCGAGAGGATCCACCTCGGCGGGGTGCATGCCCTTCTTCATCCGATCCATCGTGATCGCCTCTCCGGCGGCACCGACCAGAGCGAGCAGGCGTGCCGGTCCGGTCTCCCGCACGGGAGCCAGAGCCATCGCAGTGCCTCCGGCAGCCACTGCGGCCGAGGACACGAAGACGTAGGAGAGACCGTTGCGGCCAGCAGCGTTCCAAGTGGGGACCGCGGTGTCGCCGAGGAGCGCTCCGGTGTACGCGGCCAGAGGAGTGGCGAAGAGTGCCGACTCGAGCGCGGCAGGAGTCTCGAAAGCATGGAGGATTCGACGCAGCGGCCCCAGCGGAAGCCGCAGACCGGTCAGCCGGTCGACTTCGATCGCGGCAAGTACTCCCGAGCCGACGCCGAATCCGGAGAGGATCCAGGTGCCCAGGCTCATGGGCGAGCTGACTTTGAACACGCGCATCATGTTGAGGAAGCGTTCGGGACGGCCGAGGTCGGCCACGAGTGCCGCTCCCCCGACGCCGGTCGCGGTGATCGCCGTGAGCCTGGTGGCGATGCGCAGACCCGGGCGGTCGCTGAACTGGGCGCCGAGGCCCAAGAGGCTCGAGCCGCCGGCCAAGCCGCCGAGGAACAGGTAGAGCGCGATCTCATCGCCCCATGGCGGAGCCTTGACGATGGCACGTCCGTAGTAAGAGGAGAATTCGACATCCTCGACCATCGGCATCTCACGGTTGCCGTCGGCCCCGCGGTTCTTCCAACCCTGACCGCCGCCACGGCCACCGGGGCGACCACCTCGGCGACGTTTCTTCCGGCCCCGATCGAGCTCAGGTGGGCGGTAGGAATCGTATTCGGATGTGCTCAATGCCGGCTCCCGAGAAACGCGAGTCCGGCGGCAGCGACCATGCCGAGTGCGGCCATGCCCGCCTTGGCATACATCTGGGGCAGGTCCTTCGTCGGCACCCGCGGATCCGGCGGCAGTCCGTAGACCTCGGGTTCGTCGAGGATGAGGAAGACAGATCCGGTTCCGCCGACGCCGTCGTTCGGGTTGGCGCCGTAGAGTCGGGCCTCGGTCATGCCCTTCGAGTGGAGGTCGGCGACGCGGGTGTGGGCCTTGTCGACCATGTCGTCGTGGTCGCCGAACTTGATGGACTCTGTCGGGCAGGTCTGCGCACAGGCCGGAGTGTCACCTTCGACAAGGCGGTCGTAGCAGAGCGTGCACTTGTTGGCCGTGTTCTTGTTCGGCACGTCCATATCCGCGGCCTTGCGGTCATCGCGGTCGGTGGGCGTGTTGATCGTGCCGTCATCACGGCGTTCGATGACGCCGAAGGGGCAGCCGGCCACGCAGGTTCCGCAGCCGTTGCAGACATCGTTCTGCACGACGACCGTGTCGAATTCCGTGCGAAAGAGTGCACCCGTGGGGCACACGTCAAGACAGCCGGCGTGGGTGCAGTGCTTGCACACGTCTGAGGACATCAGCCAGCGGAAGTCCGCTGTGTCCGGAGGCGTCGTATCGAGTTTGGCGATGTCCTCCGGGTCGCTCGGGCTCAGGGCTCCGGGTGCCAGCAGGTCGATGCCCATCGGCGGTGTCGACGGCAGACCGCCACCCGAGGCACCAGCCCCATTGGACCCGGACTCTGCGGCACCGAGGGCTCCACCCAAAGGCTGATCACCTGCGGACTCGTTCGAACGGGGTCGGATCGTCGGCATGCCGAGGTTGACGAGTTTGCGTCCGGATTCGCGGGCGGCTTCGATCCGCTCGGAGTCCTGTTCGATGAAGGCGACGTGTCGCCAGGTGTTGGCGCCGAGGCTGCCCGTGTTGTCATACGAAGAGCCGAGGAGTTCGAAGGTGCCGTCCTGCGGATTGTTGTTCCACTCCTTGCAGGCGACCTCGCAGGCCTTACAGCCGATGCAGATCGACGTGTCGGTGAAGAACCCTTTGCGCTCGTGCGCGGAGCCGTGCCAGTGCCCGTCCGCAACGGCGTCGTTCTCGACAGTCGAAGTCGACATCAGTCCTCCTCCTCGTTTCCTCTATTGTCCACGGTAGTCGTGTCAGCAGCCTCGTCCTTTCGGCCGCTGATGTCACGTGCACCCTCGCCGAGGTTGCCCTTCTGAGCGCTGTCCGCATCCTTGCCGATGTAGCCACGGTCCGGATCCCCGTCGGTCGGGTCCCCGTCGTCCGCGCGGTTCGCGCCCACGGTCTCGGTCCTGTTCTCGTCGATGGAATCGGCGGGTCGGAGATCGACACGACCCGAGCGGTCGTCGGCACTGTCGGTCGCTTCTCTTCCGAAGGTGCGCCCGGGGGCGACACCGACGGCGGAGTCGCCACCGCGATGCGGATGCCCGCCCTTGCTGGCCGCAGAATCAGCGGCGAGCGACTCGGCGACCACCTCGTCGGAGACGGTGACGAGCTGGTTGCCCGATTCGGGACTCAATCCCGCCTCTCGCTGGTACTTCTCGACGAAGTCGACGAGTTCGGGTCCGCGCGGACGCCTGCCCGGCATGATCGTTCCGGCCACGTACTTGCTGTTCTGGATGAACACGTTCGGGTCCATCGTCACGCCCAGCAGATCGTTGGCGGAGTCGCCTTCGACCGTGGCATCCCCACCGACGCCCCAGTGGTAGGGCAGGCCGATCTGGTGGATGGTCTTCCCGCCGATTCTCAGCGGCGTCATCCTCTTCGTCACGAGCACGCGGGCCTCGATGGCGGCCCGCGGGGAGACCAAGGTCGCCCAACCGTAGGGCTCCAGGCCCACCTCGGCGGCAAGCTCCGGTGAGATCTCGCAGAACATCTCGGGCTGAAGTTCTGACAGGTAGGGCAGCCACCGAGACATGCCGCCGGCGGTGTGGTGCTCGGTCAGACGGTAGGTCGTGAACACGTAGGGGTAGACCTCGGAGCCGGGGTTGCCGGCACCTGGCGCGGACAGGTTGTCCTCACGGCGCATGACCAGGCGCGTCGGTGAGCTCTGCTGATCGTAGAGCGGGTTGGCCACCGTGGATTCCTGCGGTTCGTAGTGTGTGGGCATCGGTCCGTCGACCATGCCGCTGGGTGCGAACAGCCAGCCCTTGCCATCAGCCTGCATGATGAACGGGTCGTCCCCGTCAAGATTCGCAGGTCCGCCGTGGGCCTGATCCGAGCGCGCTGAGGGCGCTCGGTCGATCGGGAAGTCGGGCACATCCTTGCCCGTCCATTTGCCGGTCTCCTCGTCCCACCAGACGAATTTCTTCCGCTCCGACCAGGGCGTGCCATCCGGTGCCGCCGAGGCGCGGTTGTAGAGGATGCGGCGGTTCGCCGGCCACGCCCAGGCCCATTCGGCGGCGGTCTCGTCCTGCTCTGTGCGGGGCTTGCGCCGGGCGGCCATGTTCTGCCCGCCGGCGTAGATGCCCGCGTAGATCCAGCAGCCGCCTGCGGTGGTGCCGTCGTCGGTCATCTGGTTGAAGTTGTCGAGCGGCTGCCCGTCCTTCTCCCCGCCGACGTAGTAGCCGTTGATCTCGGCCAGCACGGATTCGGGGTCGACTTCGCCCTCCTCGTCGACCGGGTAGTCCCAGGTCATGTCGAGGAGCGGACGGTCGCGAGGGTCGGTCGAGTCCTTCAGCTTCTCTCGCACTCGCTGACCGAGTTCGAAGAAGAAGTCGAGTTCGCTCTGTGCGTCACCTGGCGGGTTGACGGCCTTGTGCCGCCACTGAACGAGGCGCTGCGTCTGCGTGAAGGTGCCGGCCTTCTCCGTGTGGTTGGCTGCGGGCATGAAGAACATCTCGGTCTCGATGTCCTCGGTTGTGAGCTCACCGCTGGCGATCTCCGGACCGTCCTTCCACCAGGTGGCGGACTCAATGAGCCGGAAGTCGCGGACGACCATCCACTTCAGGTGGCTCATCGCCATGCGCTGCATCCGACCGTTGGCTGATCCCACGGCCGGGTTCTGGCCCAGCAGGAAGTAACCGTCGACACCATCGTTGAGCATGCGGACCTGCGTCTGATAGGTGCCGTGGGCGCCGTTGATCTTCGGCAGATAGTCGTAGGCGAAGTTGTTCTCCTTCGTCGCCGCGTCGCCCCACCACGCCTTGAGCAGGTTGGTGGCGTAGCTGCGCCCGTTGGCCCAATAGCCCTTATGGGTCTCCGGGGTGCCCACAGCGGCGACGTAGTCGTCGAAGGTCTCGTGAACTCCTGCACTGGGCATCGGCAGGTAGCCGGGCAGCAGGTTGAACAGGGTCGGGATGTCGGTCGAGCCCTGGATCGTGGCGTGCCCGCGCAGAGCCATGATGCCGCCGCCAGGTCGGCCCATGTTGCCCAGCAGGAGCTGGAGGATCGAGGCGGTGCGGATGAACTGCGCGCCCAGGGAGTGCTGGGTCCAGCCCACGGCGTAGGCGAAGCAGGTGGTGCGTTCGCGTCCGGAGTTCTGGGTCACCGACTCGACCAGGTATTCGAAGTCGGCGGGTTTGATGCCGCAGTTCTCGGCCACCATCTCGGGTGTGTACCGGGAGTAGTGACGCTTGAGAATCTGGAACACCGACCTGGGGTCGCTCAGGCTCTCATCCCTGACCGCCCGGCCTGCTTCGTCGGTCTGATACGACCAGGTCGAGTTGTCGTAGGAGTTCGTGTCTGGGTCGAATCCGGAGAAGAGACCGTCCAGGTCCTCCGTGTCCTGATAGTTCTCGCTGATGAGGTTCGTGGCGTTCGTGTACGCACGCACGTACTCGTCGAAGTGCAGACCGTCGCTGAGGACACGGTTGATGAGCGCGCCCAGCAGCACGATGTCAGAGCCGGCCCGGATCGGGACGTGCTTATCGGCAACCGCTGTGGTGCGCGTGAATCGAGGATCGACGTGGATGACGCGGGCACCTCGGGCCTTGGCCTCGGTCACCCATTGGAAGCCCACTGGGTGGCACTCGGCCATATTGGATCCCTGGATGATGATGCAGTCGGCATTCGCCATATCCTGGACGGGTTGTGTGGCGCCGCCTCGCCCGAACGAGGTTCCCAAACTGGGAACCGTGGCGGAGTGTCAAATACGCGCCTGGTTCTCGATCTGTATCGCCCCGGCCGCGGTGTAGAGCTTCTTCGCGAGGTAGTTCTCCTCGTTGTCGATGGTCGCCCCGCCGAGGCTGGCGATCCCCATCGTGCGACGCAGCGGGTGGCCCTTGTCGTCGAAGTCCTCCCAATGCTTGCGGCGGGCTTCGATGAAGCGGTCGGCGACCATGTCGATCGCGGTGGGCAGATCGAGTTTCTGCCAGTCTTTGGCTCGTGGTGCTCGGTAGAGGACGTCGGTGATGCGTCCGTTGGCGTTGACGAGCTGTTCGCTGGCCGCGCCCTTGGGGCAGAGGCGTCCGCGAGAGATCGGTGAGTCCGGGTCGCCTTCGATCTGGATGACCTTGTCATCCTTGACGAAGACCTTCTGACCACAGCCGACGGCGCAGTACGGGCAGACCGACTGCACAACCTTGTCCGCGGTGGCATTGCGTGAGGTGGTCTCCCGCGTCTTCTGGGACACCACTGATTCGCCGCGCCCCGACGCATCGGAGGATCGCAGCTGCCGGATCACCGGCCACTCGAGAGGACTGAACCGAGCCATGGCTCAATCCTAGCCCTTCTCGGTGGCCGGTGGTGACCAAATCGATCACGATCATCCGTCGGTGTTTCACCAGGTGAGATGTGGTGATCTCACTCGCCGAGGTGGCTCCTCAGTCGGTGACCATGTGCGCCAGGAGGACGCTGTCGTCGATTTCCGATGGCTTCCCGTCCGGTCCTTCGACCTCGCGGGTGCGAAGCTCACCCAGTTCGATCTCCCAGCGAGCCGGGCTGCCGCCGATGAGCAGGGCGAAGTCTCCGTTCGGGGTGACCGGTTCATGATGATGGCCGAGTCCGTGGCCCAGTTCGTCATCATGGTTCTCGGCCCAGTCCGGCATCTCCGCATGGGAGATGAGCAGAATTCTGCCGCCCGGTGCAACGTACTCAGCCAAGCGGCCGACGAGTTCTTCCCGGGTGTCGGGCAACCGGGTGTGGAGGAAACAGCCGAGGACGAGGTCGAAGCCGCCTCGGCGAGGTTCGAGGTCACTCCACGTGGTGATGTCGGCGACCTCGAGCTTCACGCTCACACCTTTTGCCTCGGCAATCTCGCCGGCACGGTCGATTGCGGTCTGGGACAGGTCGATTCCGGTCGCGTCCCAGCCCTGCTCGGCCAGCCAGGTGACGTCGGCGCCCTCACCGCAGCCGACGTCGAGGACGCGGCCGGGGGTGAGGCCGCGGGCCACGGCGACGAGCGACTCGTTGGGGTTGCCCGACCAGATCGCCTCGCCGGTGCCGGCGTAGCGCTCCTCCCAGGCAGCGACGGTGTCAGGGACTCCCTCGTTCGAGGCGGAATCCTGAGAAACAGCCTGCTGGGGTTCGGTCACTGTGCCGATCCTGGTCCGGAGGCCTGCTGCCCGGCTTCGGGAGCTGACTGGCTTGCGTCTTCGGGAATGGCAGAGGGATCTGCCTGGTCGACTCCGGCTTCCTGCTTGGCCAGTTCCGCGCGGACCTCGTCCATGTCGAGGTCCTTGACTGCGGTGATGACCTGCTCGAGCTGAGGTGCGGCGAGAGCGCCCGGCTGGGCGAAGACGACGATGCCCTCACGGAAGGCGACGAGGGTCGGGATCGAGGAGATCGCGAAGAGTCCTGCGAGCTCCTGCTGTGCCTCGGTGTCGACCTTGCCGAAGACCACGTCCGAGTACTGTTCGGAGGCCTCTTCGTACACGGGGGCGAACTGCTTGCAGGGACCGCACCAGTCGGCCCAGAAGTCGAGAAGAAGGATCGAGCTGTCGGTGATGGTTGACTCGAAGTTGTCTTTGGTGATTTCGATCGTAGACATTCGGGCAGTCTAAACGCCGACTATGAATACTGTCTGGACGCATTCGCAGTCTGGACTGCTGTTCGGACAGCCGCTCAGCCTCTCCGGTCAGCGCCGATCGTCCGCAGTTCGGTCGATCGTCTGTAGCTCAGTCGACCGTGTGCAGTTCAGTCGACGAGGTCGCCGATCGGCTCATCTGCCGTGATGGCAGAGAAGACGGCGTCGGCTGCCGGAGACTTGACGACTCGGTTCTGATTGTCAGGTGCCGGCTGCCACGGCATGATGTTGAAGCTGATCGAATCCTTGGGCACCGATGACACTGTCGACGCCAGCGAGGCAAGGGCCGAGACCGAGTCGAGGTCATCATCGACGCGCAGAGACGAGGTGACCGCGTCGAGGAAGTTGTAGAGCCGGTCGGGCCGCGACAAGGTGTGGGAGCTCTTGGCTCTGTCAATGATCGAGTCCATAACCATCTGCTGGTTGTCCATGCGTGAGATGTCACTGCCGTCGCCGACTGCGTGACGGGTCCGTGCGAGCGCTAGGGCATCGGTGCCGCCCAGGGTCTGCTCTCCGGCCGGGAGATCGAGATTCGCCTTATCGTCGTACAGGGGTTCGTCGAGGTCGACGACGATTCCGTCCAGTGCGTCGACGATGGTGGCGAAGCCGTCGAAGTTGACTTCGATGAAGTGATCGACTCGAACTCCTGTGAGCTCTTCGGCTGCGGAGACTGAGCACGCCGGGCCCTGGTTGAGCGCCGAGTTGATCATGGCGCGTCGAGGTTCCGAAGCCCCCGAGCCGGTGTCCTGACAGGCAGGCATGTCCATCATCGTGTCGCGGGGAATCTGAATGGCGTCGATGCGTGAGGAGTCATCAGAGATGTGGGCCAGGATCATCGCGTCACTGCGGGCACCGTCGCCTGAGCCGTAGTCATCGGCATCCAGTTCCCGGGTATCTGAGCCGAGGATGAGGACGTTGAGTTCGTCTGTGATCTTCTCGGGCACCTCGCCGCCTCCCGCTCGCAGAGGAGAGGAGGTGATGTTCGACTTCAAGCCGTGCACAAGGGTGACGACCGTGACCGGTACCGCGATGACGAGGACCGCGAGGATGGCGACCATGGTGCGACGGCGACGGTATTTCATGGCCAGGCGGCGCTGACGGCGTGGGCCGATTTCGGAGGAAGGGCCGGTTTCGCGGTGCTGCATAGAACGTCAATTCGAAGTGGACGACGGATTGCATACAATCCTAATTATAATTTCTCCGAACTTTCTGGCACCGATCCCCGAAACACTCTGTTACAGTTAAATTGTTCCCGTACGAAACAGTGCGGAGCACATGGTGTCGCGAGCGTAGGTAGATTCGCTTGGCACCGTGCGGTTGCCAGTTGGCGCGTGTCTACCGTCCGCGCCTCATAAGATTTTTTATACTTTTCAGTCCGGCCGTTCTTCGGCTTCCATCCCGCACCTTCGAGTGCATTACCGATACCGAGCTTTCCCGCTTTCGCCTGAGACAAGGATTCTTCACATCAGCACGAATTCCGGAACGTCGGTTTCACCACAGTTTTCGTCGGACCTGCGTTCAATGCGCAGACCATCCAACGAGAAATCACACACTTAGACGATCAGCTTGTCGACTCTGTCGATCAGATCAGGTCTCTGAGAGTGTGAACAGCCGGGCCCGCAAAAGGGTCCGACCATCCAGATCGCTTCGGCGATCACCAGTTTAAAATAAGGATACAAAGATTATGGCTACAGGTACCGTGAAATGGTTCAACTCGGAAAAAGGTTTCGGATTCATCCAGCCTGACGATGGTTCAGCAGACGTTTTCACTCACTTCTCCGCGATCGAATCGACCGGCTACCGTGAGCTCACCGAAGGTCAGAACGTTGAGTTCGACTCGGAAATGGGTTCCAAGGGCCTCCAGGCCACCAGCGTTCGTCCCCTCTGAGAAAACCCGTAACTCTCCGGTCCCGGCCTGAGCGCTGCTGATTCGTCAGCAACGATCACCTCGCGGGAGCGAAGTTACCCTCAGTTTTACCAAAAGCGTGTGTTCGCGTTTGGAGCTTGTGTTCTCACTTGCTCCGAGCACGACCACACGCTTTTCGGCGTTCCGGGGCTGAGATTCAGCAACGCTGACATCCTGCAGTGCTGACATCCTGCGGTCATGCCGCGAGGATCCAGCGACAGTTCCGAGCAGGAGCGTCCGCGGACATCAGTCCTCTGCCGCAACGGGTCGCCGCGCGAAAGACGGAGCCAAGCGCCCCAGCAATTCGGTCAGCTGTTCCTGTTCTGCGGCGTCGAAGACGTCGCCCAGAAGGGTGGTGGCCTTCTCCTCGGCGACCTTGACGGCATCCTGGTAGAGCTCGGCACCGACATCGGTCACGCACACGAGTGAAATCCTCGCATCGTGCGGATCGGAGTCCCGCGCCAGGTATCCAAGTTTTTCAAGCGGTGCGACCAGGCGGGCAATCCCCGACGGGGTGATTCCCAGGCGATCAGCCAATTCGACGCGACGCAGTCGTCGATCCGGGGCAGCGCACAGACTCTGCAGCACGCTCATATCGTTCAGCGTCAGTCCCTGAACCTCCAGCTTCCTCCGGATTTCGGTGTCCGCCCGAACGAGTCGCATACACAGCTCCAACATGAAGCACAACCTTTCATTGTCAACTCATTGAGTACTCAACGATATGTCATGCAGATTGCAATTCAAAAATTGTCATGCGGAAACACTGAATGATGAACCTCTTGCGGGCAATGAGCTGAGGTTCGCCGAGCCATTGTCGACAGCTCGCTTGGCAACTACGGTTTCAATTATGGAATCACAGTCGTACTACCAAAACAAGCACAATACCCAAGCTCAACACCCGCCACCTGCACCGCGGGCGCTTCGCTGGCTGGTGGTCGGAGTCGTCGCCAGCATCATCCTGCTCATCGCCCTGCCCATCGTCATGATGATCGATCAGGCCGGCCTCAGAGCTGCCATCGAGGAAGACACTGGAGGCAGTCTGGATCCCGAGTGGAAGGACTGGGTCCTCGTCGCGACCATCGTCTACGCAGTGGTGCTCCACCTCGTCGACGTCGCCCTGCTGCTCTGGTTAGTTCCCAAAGTCCTGCGCGGGCGCAATTGGGCTCGCATCACGTTGACGGTCTATCTGATTGTCGCCACCTATTTCAGCCTCTACTCGGCCACCCAGGGAGCAATGTTCCTGTGGGCCGTGATCCCCACGGATATTCTCCACGTCCTCATGATCGGCCTGCTCTGGATACCTTCCTCCGTGCGCCGGTACTTCGGGCCTTAACAATCTATGACTCACCAGCTGTGACGCCGCCGACTCACCTCCATGCATGCAGCCCTTCCGGTTGCTACGGTGATACAGCTGTCCTGCCACCGGAAAGGATCTCTTGTGCCCAAGCTCATCGATCATGAGAGTCGGCGCGAGGAGATCGCCGCAGCAGCATGGCGGGTCATCGTTCGAGACGGGGTCGCCGGAGCATCTGTGCGCTCGGTCGCCGCAGAAGCCGGGCTGTCCGTCGGTTCGCTCCGGCACGTCTTCGCAAGCCAGTCCCAGCTCCTCGCCTTCGCCATGAAACTGGTCATCGACCGGGCCGGCGAGCGCGTACGGAGACTTCCGCGTGCACCGAGTCCGCTGGAGTCGGCCGAGGCCATCGCGGAAGAGCTGCTTCCTCTGGACGAGGATCGACGCCTCGAGATGGAGGTCTACCTCGCTCTCTTCTCCGCCTCGGGTGCCGATCCGAACCTGCAGGAGACGAAGCAGGACGCTTGGAGGCGAGTGCGCACGACCTGCCGCATCATCATCGACCAAGCGGTTGGAGCGGAGGCCAAGGACCGGCCCGAGCGCATCGAGACCGAGGTGATTCTGCTTCACGCCGTCATCGACGGTCTGGCATCCCATCTGGTGTGGCAGCCCACAGAACTGAAACCACACGATGCTCGGCGAGCCCTCGTCGAGCATCTTCAGCAGATGCAGGCGCGATTGTCCGAGAGTAGCGTTGGAACTCCTGAGGTCCCCACACAGAATAGGTGATTCCACGATGTCTCAGCCGACCGACCTGCACCCCACCACCGTCGTCTTCGACCTGGGCAACGTGCTCATAGGCTGGGATCAGACTGGCCCTCTGGCCGATCAGCTGACCCGCGACGAGTGGAATGCTTTTGCCGCCGAGGCTGACTTCGGCACGCTGAATACGCTGGCCGATCGCGGGGTTCCGATCACAGAGGTGGTCGCACGGGCGGCCGAATCAGATCCACGGCACGGTGAGATCGCCGCCGCCTACTATGACCGCTTCGATCGGTCCCTGACCGGTCCGATTCAGGGAATGGCCGAGGTCGTCGCCGAGCTCAAGGCCTCGGAGATCAGGTTGCTGGGTCTCTCGAACTGGTCGGCCGAAACCTTTCACCATGCCCCGAAGGTCGCACCGGCGATCAACGAGCTCGAAGACATCGTGGTCTCTGGGAGAGAGAAGCTGATCAAACCCGACGCTGAGATCTTCCACCTCCTCAGCCGACGCTTCGACCTCGTACCCGAGCAGACTGTCTTCGTCGATGACCTGCAGGCGAACATCGATGCCGCAAACCAGCTCGGATTCGTCGGCCAGCTCTTCACCGGTGCCCAGCAGCTTCGCAACGACCTGCACGCCCTCGGGCTCCTCGGCTCCCCTGCTAACGTGGAAAACTGAGAACGGGTCATCCCCGACCCACACTCTTTGACGAGGAGAAGTGATGACGAATACCGGTTTCCTGGACACCATCGACTCCCAGCTGGATTGGCAGCGCGACCTCTACAAAGACTTCCACCGGGAGCCCGAACTCGGCCTCGAGGAGCACAAGACCTCGGACCGGATCGAATCAGAACTCAAAGACATGGGACTCCGCGCTGAGCGCATCTCGGCCACCGGCCTTGTCGCCGTCATTGAGAACGGCAAGGGACCGACCGTTCTGGCGCGGGCCGACATCGACGCCCTCCCCGTTTCCGAGGACACCGGTCTCGACTACACCTCCACGATCGACGGTGTCATGCACGCCTGCGGCCACGACATTCACATCACCTCCCTGTTGGGCGCGGTCCGACTGCTGAATGAGAACCTCAACGCCTGGTCAGGCACGTACATCGCACTGTTCCAGCCCTCGGAAGAGAATGCGGCCGGCGCCAAAGCGATGATCGATGATGGGTTGACATCGAAGATCCCCAAGCCCGACATCGCCTACGCCCAACACGTCATGCCGATGCCCACCGGAACGGTCAACACCAAGGCTGGGCCCGTGCTCTCCGCCGGTGATTCCGTGAAGATCACCGTGCACGGACGCGGTGCCCACGGATCCATGCCGCATCTGTCCGTGGACCCGGTGGTCCTCGCCGCCACCATCGTTCTGCGCCTGCAGACCATCGTGTCTCGGGAGACCGATCCCGGCGAGTTCGCGGTGGTCACGATCGGTGCGTCAAACTCCGGTTCGAAGTCCAACATCATTCCCGATCGGGCCGAACTTCTGCTCAACCTGCGCACCTACGACATGACGGTTCGCGATCGGATCATCGCCTCGATCGAACGCATCGTCAAGGGTGAATGCGAGGCCGCCGGCTCACCGAAGGAACCGAGCTTCGAGTACTACGATCAGTTCCCCCTCACCGACAATGATGAGGACGCCAACGATGCGGTCACCAAGGCGTTTGAGGACTACTTCGACGACGGAGTGGTTCTGCCAGCGACTCCCGCCACCGCCTCGGAGGACTTCAGCGAGATCCCCGACGCCTTCGAGATTCCCTACGCCTACTGGATGATCGGCTGCGCCGATGCCGATGCGTACAAGAAGGCCGCCGAGGCGGGAACCGTGAACTCTGACATCCCCGCCAACCATTCGCCCCAGTTCGCCCCGGTCATCGATCCGACGCTTGAAATCGCCACCAAGGCTCAGGTGATTGGGGCACTGTCGCAGTTGGGGAGCTGAGGCAGCGCCCGACGACGGCTGGGCGAACTGCTCAGTCGTTGACCGAGCGCACCACGCGTGCCGGCGACCCGACCACGACGGTTCCTGCGCGCACGTCCTTGGTCACGACCGAGGCCGCCGCAACCACGGCGTTGTCGCCGATGGTCACTCCGGGCAGGACGGTCACATTCGCACCGATCCACACGTTGCGGCCGATGATGATGTGGCCAGGATGCATGTCTCCGCGGCGGTCCGGGGAGATGTCGTGGTTAAGGGTTGCCAGCACGACGTTGTGGCCGATGAGGCTGTCGTCTCCGATCCTGATGCCACCCTGGTCCTGGAAGCTGCACCCGGAATTGATGAAGACCCGTCGACCCAGTGTCGTGTTCTTCCCGAAGTCGGTGTGGAAGGGCGGGAACATGGTGACCGTCTTGTCCACGGGCTTGCCGATCAGCGATGCCAAGAGCTGCCGGACCTCGTCGGGTTCGTGATACGAACCGTTGAGCTCGGCTGTGATGCGCAGTGCTTCCTGGCTGCTGCGATGCATGACCTCGTGGAGGGGCGAGTCGCTGGCGATTGTTTGACCGTTGTTGAGTGCCTTGACCAGATCCTTGAGTTCCATACTGGCCATCCTTTCGCGTTTCTCATTTTTCTGCATTCTTCCTCGGAAACGCGCTCACAGTTCAGGACGACCCTGTCGTCCCCACATCCGCGAACTCGTCTTTCATCGACGTCAGCGTCCTGTGGATGTTCATTCGCTGGAAGTCGGCGAAGGAACTACCGCCGGTGAGCACTCGGTCCACGACTGCCGCGACCCAGTCCGGCCAGGTCGTGCGGTCATCGTTCCACGTTTCGGTGACCCGTGTGCGATCGCCGAGGTCCTCGAGTTCGTAGACCCAGGTGGCGATTCCGCTGCTGATCGCCGGCGCACTCGCACCGATCTTGCGGACTTCGAAGGCGAATCGGCGGCCCGGCTCCGAGGCGGTGACGACGCATTCGGTGACCCACCGTGCCCGATTGCGTCGGTTGCTGCCTTCGAAGACCTCGCCCACCTGCAGTGGTCTGGATTCGGCAGGCGTGTGCGCACCGGTGTTCTCGGGACTCCAGCGTGGCATCTGCGTCGGATCCGCCACCTGTTCCCACAAGGTGAGTGCATCGACGTCAATGATCATGCTGTCACTGACCTGCATTGTGCGCTTCATTCGCTTCCCTTCCTCGCTCACACCCACCCTAGTGGCGCTGACGCGGAGTACCCTGAAGCCCATGCCACCGAACGCGACGCCGCGCCTGAGATTCCGTGAGATGTCACCGGATGATCTCGACGAAATGGCGGACCTCCTCGGCGATCCACGGGTCATGGAGTACTACCCGCGCCCCAAGGACCGTGAGGAAGCGGCCGGGTGGATCAACTGGAATCAGCGCAACTATGCCGAGTACGGTCACGGACTCTGGGTCATCGAAACCCACGACGGCGAATTCATCGGAGACTGCGGTCTCACCTGGCAGAAGGTCAACGAGGCTGCCGCCCTGGAGGTCGGATTCCATGTGAAGGCTTCTGCCCAGAATCTCGGATTCGCCGCCGAGGCGGCCACCGCCTGCCGTGATTTCGCCAGTTCACATGCGCTGGCGTCCCGATTGGTCGCGATCATCCACCACGACAATCGACCCTCCCAACGCGTAGCGGCGAAGATCGGCATGCACCGTGATCGCACGCTCACCCATTCGTCGCCGATCCACCTCGTCTACGCAATGGACCTCTGAACTTGAGAAACTCCGTCGATGTGCCCGAGCAGCCGCCGCGATAGCCTGGAACTATGAGCGTGAAGGTCACCCGGGACGAGGTCATCGCGTACCGCCTTGAGGCGCAGAACCTGAATCGGCGCCTGGACAAGCGGTCCCTGGTCGCTGCCACTGGAGTCTGCGGGGTTCAGAACAGTCCGCCCGGATCGGCTCTGCTCGCGCTCAATGCCCGCGTCTCCGATGTCGCTCGGGAAGCGGTCAACACTGCGATCTCCGAGCACAAGAGCCTGTTGCAGAGCTGGTCCATGCGCGGCGCACCCTTCTTCTTTCCAACAAGCGATCTTCCCGTTTTCACCACTGGAGTTCTCCCACCCACAGAGGATGGACGCCGCCACTTGATCCTCGGTGTCGAGGCCTCGCTCGAGAAGCTGGAGATGTCCCTCGCCGAGGTTGTCGACCGGACCCGTGACACGATCGGATCCGTGTTGTCCGGTCGCAGGCTCACGGTCAATGACCTGGGAGCCGAGATGACCGAGCTGATCGCTCGCGAATTGCCGAAGAAGAAGCGTGCCGACTGGGAGCGTGAGGGGCCGTACGCCAAGGGACAGCCTCTGGGAGAGGGTGTCGTCCATTTCTGTCTGCGCATCCTCACCTTGCAGCAGGTCATCTGCTTCGCTCCGCGGGACGGGAAAAAGGCACCGTTCGTGCTGCTCGATGAATGGCTGGACACAGACGTTCCCGACGTGGCTCCGGAGGACGCTCGGGCTGAGCTCCTCCGGCGCTACCTGCATGCCTATGGGCCGTCCACGCGCGGAGACTTCGCCTCGTGGCTCGGTGTGCGTGCGCGAGAAGGCGAGGCGTGGTGGGACCTGCTCGAGAACGAGATGACCGAGGTCGACTACGGTCGCAAAGCCTGGGTTCTGACCGAGGATCTCGATGCCCTGCAGTCACCGCCCACTCCAGCCGGTGTGCGGCTCCTCCCGCCGCGCGACCCCTATATTCAGGGGCGCGATCGGGAGACCATCATCGACAAGCAGTTCCATCGCGACGTGTTCAAGACCGTCGGTGAGCCGGGGACAGTCCTAGTCGACGGCCGAATCGTCGGCACCTGGCGAGCGCGCAAGAAGGGGAAAAACCTGCACATGTCCGTCACATCATTCGACCGGCTGTCAGCCCGTTCGAAGAAGGTAGTGGAAGCCGAGGCCGAGAAGGTGGCGATCCTGCGTGGCGCCGCAGCGGTTGAGGTCGATGTCGACTCCGCTTGACCGGAAGGCTGGAATACGAAGTGACCGGAAACTGCAGTTCAGCCAGCGTCTCCTGGACGAGCGCCCCTCCCCAGCAGCACTTCACCACGGGCGACAGTCTGATCCCGGAGCGCCTGCACGACGGCGGCAACGGCGGGGCGACGCATCGAATCGGGGCGCAGCACCATCCAATAGGGCAGCCGTTCGGACAGGGTGTCGGGGAAGAGCCTGACGAGGTCATCGTGGAGATCGGCCATGAAGCAGGGCAGGAATCCAATGCCTGCACTGGCACGGGTGGCCTCGACGTGGACGAACACGTTGGTCGACGACAGTCCGTCCTTCATGGTGGGGACCAGGCGACGCGGGGCATCAAGGTCATCGACCTGGAGCATCGAATCCACGAAGTACACGAGGCGATGTTCGGTCAGCTCATCCTCGGTGGCCGGGGCACCGTGTTCGGCCAGATAGTCCCTGGATGCATACATGCCCAGTTCGTAGTCGCCGAGTTTGAACGCTTCGGCCCGGTGGACCTGGGGTTCGCCGACGACCACTTCGATATCCAGGCCCGAACGCTGCTGCAGGGCCTGTCGTGTCACGGTCACGATCTCCACGCTGAGGCCTGGATGCTGACGCCGCAGTTTAGCGACCGCGGGGGCCGCGACATAGGCGCTGAATCCGTCGGTGGCCGTCATCCGAACGACTCCGGTGATCGGATCGGGACCGCGACGGGGATCACCGAGACCATGCACCGCGCCTTCGATCTGCTCCGCGACTCGGACGGCTTCCTGACCAAGGTCGGTCAGCTCCCAGCCTCCGGAGGCACGGGACAGCACTCGACCGCCGAGGGCCTTCTCCAGTGCAGCGATGCGCCGGGAAATAGTCGTGTGGTTCAAGCCCAAAGTTTGTGCCGCGGTCGTGAACTTGGCCGATCGGGAAACCGTGAGCAGCACCAGCAGGTCGTTGGGCTTTGTGTCCATATCTGCAATATTAGGCAGAGAGGACTCCGAAATGAGCCTCACGGCCACAACTTCTGTGCACGAATGTAAAGAACCAGGCGGAAAGAGCCGGTCGAACCTCGTCAGTGAGTTCGACGTATGAGCGATCACACTCTGGTCTCATACCTCATCAGATTCACTCCGCCTGGAAACGACTGAGTCTCCACCAGGTTCAGATGCACCCAGTTGTCGAGTGCAGCGAAGAGGGGCGTGCCGCCGCCGATCAGGACCGGATAGGTGACGAGGATATATTCGTCGATGAGTCCGGCCCGCATGGCGGAGGAAGCGAGCGTGGCGCCGACGATGTCCATGGGGCCACCATCGTCTGACTTGAGCCGAGTGATCTCAGCAACGGCATCGCCGGAGAACAGACGCGCGTTCCAGTCGATCGCACTGATTGTCGAAGAGAACACCACCTTCGGCATGTCCAGCCACCTGCGCGCATACTCGTGTTCTGCTGGTGTGACCCCCGGCTGCTGGGCGGCCGTCGGCCAGTGAGAGCTCATCGCCTCCCACAGTCGCCGGCCGTACAGCGCCAGCGCAGTCGCACCCACCCGATCGGACCACCACTGGAACACCTCGTCATTCGGCGTGGTCCAGCCAAGATCATCTCCAGGAGCGGCGACGTAGCCGTCCAGGCTCACGTTCATCGCAAAGGTCAGTTTCCGCATGACATCGGCCCCTCTCAAGTCGGCAGCCGCTGGTGCAGAAGAGTCTACTGCGGCATATTGACGAACCGGGACTTCGCACCTTGGAAGGCTACGGAGATGTCTGCGGTCGGACCCGCACGGTGCTTGGCGACGATGATGTCGGCTTCGCCGGCGCGTTCGTGTTCCTTGTCGTACATGTCGTCACGGTGGATGAGCAGCACCATATCGGCGTCCTGCTCGATCGAACCGGACTCACGCAGATCCGAGATCATCGGCCGCTTGTCCGTCCTCTGCTCGCTGCCACGGTTGAGCTGCGACAGCGCGATGACCGGGATCTCGAGCTCCTTGGCCAAGAGCTTGAGCGAACGGGAGAACTCGGAGACCTCCTGCTGACGCGATTCGACCTTCTTGCCGGAGCTCATCAGCTGCAGGTAGTCCACGCAGACCATCTTGAGATCATGCTGCTGTTTCAGGCGACGGCACTTCGCACGGATCTCGGTCAGCGCCATGTTCGGCGAATCGTCGACGAACAGCGGAGCATCGTTGATGCGCGATTCCGTCGCGGCCAGAGTCGTCCAGTCGTGAGGGGAGAGCTCACCACGGCGAAGGTTCTGCAGGGGAATCTCCGACTCCGCGGACAGCAGACGCATGACGAGCTCGTTCTTGCCCATCTCCAAGGAGAAGAAGACCGCGGCCTGGCCGTGGTGGATCGCGGCCGAGCGCATGAAGTCCAACGCCAGCGTGGACTTGCCGACACCGGGTCGAGCCGCGATGACGATCATCGTGCCCGGGTGGAAACCGTTGGTCAACGCATCGAATTCGGTGAATCCGGTCGGCACGCCCGCGGTCTGGCCATCGGTGTCGCCGTTGCGTTCGATCTCCTGGGCAACATCGCTGAGAATGTCGGAGAGGATCACATAGTCCTCAGTGGTGTGACGCTCGGTGACCTGGTAGATCTCTGCCTGGGCCGAGTTCACGACCTCATCGGTGTCGCCTTCGGCGTCATAGCCCATCTGCACGATGCGGGTACCGGCCTCGACGAGTCGGCGCAGCACGGCCTGCTCGCGCACGATCGCGGCGTAGTAGCCGGCGTTCGCGGCCGTCGGAACGGAGGAGATGAGCGTGTGCAGGTACGCCGCACCGCCGACGCGTGAGAGGTCACCGGTCTTCGTGAGGTAGTTCGCCACTGTCACTGAGTCCGCGGGTTCACCACGCGAATACAGGTCGAGGACGGCCTCGTAGATAGTCTCGTGAGCAGGTTTGTAGAAGTCGTCGCCGGTCATGGATTCGACGCAGTCGGCGATCGCATCCTTGGACAGAAGCATCGCGCCGAGGACGCTCTGTTCCGCCTCGACGTCCTGCGGCGGGGTCCTCATCCCGTCAAACCCCTGATTGTTGCTCAATCGTCTTCCTCTTCCTCGAACCTCGTCGGCGGACACCCGCTTTCAACGCCCTCCAACTGTACCTGGATCGAGAAGCCGCAGAATGTCCTCAGTCGCGTGAACGACCAGCTGTCGCCACGGTCACGAGGATCGGCTTCGCCAGCTGCAGTCCCGATCTGATGATGAGAATACCGAGGACCACTGACGCGAGAATTGTGAGGAATGTGATCGGTTTGAGCACGAGGGCGGCCCCAGCCAAGGGCAGCACGAGGACCAGACCGAGCCCGCCGGCCAGCAGCGATACCCAGATGACCGGACCCAGCACTGCTCTCACCATGGCCTTGTGCATGGTCTCCGGGTCCATGCCCGCAGCATAGAGGTCCTGGAAGGTGTCGGCTCGGTCGTAGATGTCGGCAACCTGGTTGATCAGGGCCGATACGGCGATGAGCAGGATCGATATGCCCATCACGAGCATGACTCCGGTGAAGATGTCCTGCAGCAGGAACCTGTCGGCTTCCTGCATCTGCGCCCCGGGTTCGTCACCCGCATCGAGGCCGAGTTGCATGAGCGAGATGCCCGTTCCACCCACGGCAGCGACGAACGCGGTCATCGCCAGGCCTGAGACTCTGCGCCAGAACCGCTTTGGTTCGTCGGAGACTAGACGCGCGGCGATGAGTCGTTCCGGAGTCTGTGCCCTGTTCCCGCTCAGATGGGCAAACCACCTGATCAGGAGTCCGCCAAGGAGGTCGACGACGAGCAGACCGAGAACGAAGGTGGCGATGCCTGCCGAGAGGACGATCCCCATTCCCAACCCGCCGGACTTCGACAGCATCACGACCACCGGCAAGGTCAGGATCACCACGGCTGCCATGACCACCTGCACCACGGGGAACTTCCGTTCCAGGGCCTTGGTGCGCACGCCCAACGGTGAGATCGCGACCTTGCGCAGCCCCAGCAGGGCCGAGGCGATGCACACGAGGATGAGGAAGACGACCACCGACGCCACCAGCCACGCGGGCATGAGCATGTTCTCGTACCCGATGGGATGTCCCATGAAGTGGATCAGGCTCACTGGCCAGGCCAGACCCAGGTAACCGAGGACTCCGAGCACGATTCCGCAGATCGCAGGCACGAGTGGTTCGGCCACTGCGAGAGTGACGATGGACGAGCGTCTGGCGCCGAGCAGCGACATCGTGGAAAGGCGCTCATCCTGTCGCCTGGCGGACAGGGTCGCCGAGGCTGACGCCAGTGTGCTCGCGGGAATCACGAGCAGAATGGTCGCAAAGCTCGCGAGGAACTTGTACATGAAATCCATACCCGCCATGTCCGGGTCGGGGCTGGGTGGGACCTGGAAGAACATCCAAGCTCCGGCGGCGACGGTGAGGAACAGAGTGGCGCAGGCGAAGAAGGCACTCATCACCAGCAGCGAACTCGATGAGCTCAGTGTCTTGCGCCCCAGGACGAGGGGAACGATGCGGGTTGCTGTCGGCAGCGCGGTGGACATGTCGATCTCCTTCTCAGACCGCAGCGTTGACGGTGGTGACGCTGCGCACGAGCGGACGGGTGAACTGCAGTCCAAGCCACACCATCACCACGCCGCCGACGAGCACAGATGCGACGACCCCGATGGTCAGCGGATCGCCGAGGTCGCTCGCCGATGCCATGAGTCCGGCCAGGATTCCGCCCAGCAGCAGCGACACGAGGGTGACGAGGACGATGGGTGACATGACTGCGTTGACGGTGACTCGGTGCATCATCTTCTGCGTCATTCCCGCCGAGTGCAGTTCCCGGTAGGTCGATGCCCGGTCGAGGATGTCTGCTGCCTGGTTGATCGTCGCGGAGATGACGATGAAGACGAAGGCAATGGCCAGGGTGAGGATGAGTCCGGTGAAGATGTCATCGGCCATGTACTGGTAGGGGCCCATGATGGCCTTGTCCTCGGCTGTGAGATCTCCCTGGTTCGCCCGCATCATCGCCGTGCCGGCACCGCCGACGACCGCGATGAAGGTGATCATCGACAGACCCGCGACGCGACGCCAGTACTGTGCGGGGGCATCGGCGATCATCGACGCCGCGATCATCGACGTGGGTGTGCGGGCCATCCTGTGACTGAACCAGCCGTGGATGCGCATGACGAGGACGCCGATGACATTGATGAGCAGGAGGGCGATGCCGATCGTGATGATGCTGGCAACGACGAAGACCATCGTCGGTTGGTTGCGGTCCAGTGAGAAGACGAGCGCACCGATCATTCCGACCACGAGCACGACCACGGCGATGATGCGGGCCACGGGGAACTTCCTGGCCAAGGACCGGGTGCGCACGCCCAGTGGTGAGACCGTGATCTTGCGCAGGCCGAGCATCGCCGAGAGCAGGCACACGAAGAGCAGTCCGATGACGACTGCGGCGAGCAGCCACAGGGGCATCATCAGCGCAGAGTAGCCGAGCGCCTGGCCGTTGAAGACGAGGAGACTGAGCGGGTATGCCAGCAGGAAGTAACCGGCGATGCCCGCAACGATCCCGGCCGAGGCGGGAATGAAGGGTTCGGCAACTGCGAGGAGGCGGACGGTGCCGGGCTTCGCACCCAGCAGCGAGAGGGTGGACAGACGCTCATCCTGGCGCCGGGCACTCAACTTCGCCGAGGCGACCCCCAAGCTGATCGCGGGAACGATGAGGAAGACCGTGGCCAAGGTCGCAAGCATGCGATAGAGCCCGGCCACCTCGGCGTATCCGGAGACACCGGGTCGGTCGTTGAAGGCCCAGGCGCCACCGGCGACGGTGAGGAAGAGCGTAGAGCATGCGAAGAATGCGATGGCGACGAGCTTCGAGGTCGTCGAGGTGAAGGATTTCTTGGTCAGTACGACGGGAAGGATATTCATGGTCGGCATCACCGGTTGTTCTCAACGTACTGGTGGTTCTGCACAGGCTGGTTCGCAGAATCGGAGACGATTCGGCCGTCGGCGAGGCGGACGATGCGAGAGCACCGGGCGGCCACTGACTCATCGTGGGTGACCACGACCAAGGTGGATCCGCGGCCGGTCGTCGAGGCGAGAAGTTCGGAGAGCACCTCGGTGGAGGTGGAGGAGTCAAGGGCACCGGTGGGTTCGTCGGCGAAGGTGACCACGGGCTGGGTGACCTGAGCGCGGGCGATGGCCACGCGCTGTGCCTGACCGCCGGAGAGCTGTCCGATGCGTTTGTTCAGGTGTTCGGCCAGTCCCAGGCGCTGCAGCCATGCGCGGGCATGCTCGGTCGCATCGGAGCGTTTCATCCCCGAGAGCATGGCGGCGAGCGCGACATTGTCCAAGGCGGTGAGCTCGGGCAGGAGCAGGCCCTGTTGGAACACGAAGCCGAAGACCTCGCGGCGCAGTGCGGTGCGGCCCTTCTCCTTGAGCGAAGTGATCTCTGCGGCGGCGCTGCGGTCGGTGGGCAGGAGGCGAATGTTGCCCTCGTCTGGTCGGATGATGCCTGCCAGGCAGTGCAGGAGGGTCGTCTTGCCGGAACCGGAGGGTCCCATAATGGCCAGGGATTCGCCGAGGCCGATGCCCAGATCGACTCCGGCGAGTGCGTAGGTCTGGTTGTAGTGCTTGGTCACGTTCGAGGCGGCGATGATCGCGGGAAGCTGTGTGTTTGTCATGTCTCCATGTTTTCGCAATCGGACTTGCGCCACTATGAAGACGACCCACCACCTCGGCGAGGAAAACCCGACTCCTGGAATAGGGGTTACAGTTCCGGCGAATCACCTGGTGATTGACTTGGGATCAGACTTGCCGATAGACCTATCGGCAATCAGCCGCCTATTGTGAATGCGTAGCGGTTGCCCGACGGTTCCGCTGCACTTGAGCCACTCTGCGTGAACCACTCCGGGTGAACTCACGACGAGGACCAACCAAGACACGTCTACAACTGAGGAGTCATCATGAAGGCACAGTGGATCAGCATTCTCGTCGACGACCAGACTCGGGCCCTGAAGTTCTACACGGACAGGCTCGGCTTCATTCCGAAGGTCGATGTGCCGGTCGGAGACGACTTCCGCTGGCTCACCGTGGTCTCACCCGAGGCTCCAGACGGAGTCGAGATCGTCCTGGAGCCGAAGGGCCACCCCGCCGCGAACGACTTCACCTCTGCGCTGAAGGCCGACGGAATCCCTCTCAACCAGTTCGCCGTTGAGGATGTCCAGGCCGAATATGATCGCCTGTCAAAGCTCGGTGTCACGTTCACGCAGGAGCCGACGACGATGGGACCAGTCACCACCGCCGTCCTCGACGACACAGTGGGCAACCTCATTCAGCTCATTCATCAGGAAGAGGACACCGAGCCCGACCTGCCTTGAGGCTGAGTCGGCTGCGTCACGGCGGGTCTGCTCACCGAGCAGCGATGCTGCTCATTCTGGCGGCTCTACCGCGCATCACCCAGGCAGCAGCACGATGATCGTGTGGATGACGAGACCGACGAGGGCGCCGATGACTGTGCCGTTGATGCGGATGTACTGCAGATCCCGGCCGACGTAGAGCTCGATCCTCTCGGCGGCTTCCTTCGCATCCCATCGTTCGATCGTGTCGGAGATGACGCTGGCGATCTCGGGGCCGAAGCTCTCTGCCAGGTCACCGGCCGTCGTGGCGATCCGGTCATCGATCTTGGCGGAGAATTCCGAATCTTCCTGCAGCCTGCCGGCGAATTCTCCGATGAGTTCGGAGATGCGTCCGCGCACCTCGCCGTTGGGGTCGATGATGGCCTGGCGCAGGAGCTGCTTGAGCGAAGTCCAGATCTCAAGCACGGAGTCGACGACCCCGGATTGGCTGAGCAGGTCGTTGATGATGACCTCGGCCTTCTCCGACAGTGGAGTGTCAGAGTTCAGGTCGTCGGAGAGGTCGACGAGCCAGGCGTCGAGGGCCTGTCGTGCCTTGTGGTATTCGTTGTCGCGGACGTCGGCGACCCAGCCGAGCACCTCTCGCTGCAGTCGGTTGGAGAGCTGCTCGTTGACGAAGTCGGGAACCCAGGACGGGGCCCGGTTGTGGACGATCTCATCGATGACCTGCGGGTTGTCACCCAACCAGGAGTACGCCTCGGCGACGATGAGGTCGACAAGCTTGTGGTGCGCCCCGTCGAGGACGATCTGACGCAGCAGCTGCGCCAGCACCGGAGTCTTACGGGTCGCGACCAGGCGCGGAATGATGACATTCTTCGTCAGGGCCACGACGGAATCGTCGTCGATGCGGGCCAGCACATATTCGAGCCCACCGGCGGCACGGTCGACGACGAGGTCCCGGTTGGCAGACTTGCTCAGCCACTCACCGGCACGGTGGGAGACCTGAGCGGACCGGATCTTCGTCGACACCGCCTCGGCGTGGAGGAAGTTCGCGGCGACGAACGCGGACAGGCTCGCGCCCAGGGTGTCCTTCTTGCGGGGAATGATCGCGGTGTGCGGGATCGGCAGCCCGAGTGGGTGGCGGAAGAGTGCCGTGACGGCGAACCAGTCGGCGATCGCACCGATCATCGCAGCCTCCGAGGCACGGGAGACGAAGCCCCAAACCCCGGTATTGTCAGTGAAGATGTGGGTCGAAAGGAAGATGAGGGTGGCGAGGACGAGCAGCGACAGCGCCAGCGTCCGCATCTTGCGCAGACCCCGCGCCCGTTCCTGGTCCTCCGGCGTCAGCTCGCTCGGACCGCCGAAACGCGGCACGGATGGTGCTTTTTCGATCGACATCGTTCCCCCTTCTTCGCCTGCCATCGACTTTAGCGAAGTAGCGGCCCGTCATGGGCATCGGCAGGCTGTGCCGAGCCTGGGAACCTGCGTCGTGGAGTCTGCGCCCTGTCGCCGATTGCCGCATCGTGTTTGTATGGGAAGAGGCACCATTCGACGACTTTCGGGAGGATGACATGGCGGAGACGTTCAATGTGGGCGATCACGTGGGGTGGAACTCGGAGGCCGGCGAGGTCTCGGGCACGATTACGAAGGTCCACACCTCCGACTTCGAGTACAAGGGCCACAATCGTCGGGCGTCGAAGGACGAACCGCAGTACGAGATCAAGAGCGATAAGACCGATCACATCGCCGCCCATAAGGGCACGGCTCTCCATCGAATCGACAAGAAGTGAGCGCTCCTCAGTTCTTCACCATCGGTCACTCGAACCATTCCCTCGAGGAGTTCATCGACCTCCTGACCGAGAATTCCGCCGAGGTGGTCGTCGACGTCCGAAAGCTACCCGGATCGAATAAGAATCCCCAGTTCAACGCGGATACTCTCGTCGATGACCTCGCCGAGGTGGGAGTAGAGCTGCGTCGGCTCGAGGGCTTGACTGGCAGACGTCCGGTGAACCACGACATCGACTTCGCAGTCAATGGTTGGTGGAAGAACCGCAGCTTCCACAACTATGCCGATCACGCCCTGACCGAGGAGTTCCGGACCGACTTCGATCAGCTGCTCGAGTGGGGCGCGACGAAACGCTGCGTGCTCCTGTGTTCAGAGGCGGTGTGGTGGCGCTGCCACCGGCGCATCATCGCCGACAACCTGCTCGCACACGACCTTCCCGTCACCCACATCATGGGCAAGAACCAGACCACCGCAGCCGAACTCAGCTCGGGAGCCGTCGTCGACAAGGATGGAAGCGTCACCTACCCGGGAATAGCCTTGGACGGCTCGTCGGGTGCGTCAGCGGATTCCTAGGAACCAGAATGATAGTCGCGCCCTGTGTCCCCACCCGGCCGCGCCCTTTCCTCACACCAATGACGGGTCTCAATTGACGAGACCGAGCAGTCTCACCAACATTTCGGGCGTAGTGTGTCGGGGTCTGGTCACCGCTGTCCCGCACGGGAGGGGACCTGACCAGGTTTCCGCTTCAGGCTGACCGGACGGTTCACCCCCGTACAGTCAGGAGCAGCCGTGCCAGCACAACCGGCCGAGGCCACCATTTCCGAGATCACCGATCTCATCACCTTCGACACCACGAGCCGGGATTCCAATCTCCCACTCATCGACCACGTCGTCGACCGTCTCAAGGCCGCAGGCATCGAATCTCAGCGTGTGCCCAACACCGAGGGAACCAAAGCAAACCTGCTGGCCACACTGCCCGCCGCCGATGGTTCCACCACAGGCGGAATCGTCCTGTCCGGGCACACCGATGTCGTGCCCGTCGACGGACAAGATTGGTCGAGTGAGCCCTTCACTCCGCAGATCAGGGACGGCAAGCTCTATGCGCGCGGCAGCGCGGACATGAAGTCCTTCATCGGCGTCATCCTCGCCAAACTCCCTGAGCTCACCACCGCGAAGCTCAAAGAGCCCATCCACCTCGCCTTCTCCTATGACGAAGAGGTCGGCTGCGTGGGTGCGATCGACCTCGTCGACACGATCACCGAGGCGGGCGTGGCCCCACGCGGCTGCATCGTCGGTGAGCCTTCGAGCATGCGGGTCGTGCGCGGACACAAGTCGATGAACGTCTTCCGTGTCGACTTCCACGGCGTCGCGGCACATTCCTCGCTGACCCCTGAGGGTGTGAACTCGATTGCCTACGCGGCCGAGTTCGTCACCTTCGTCCATGCGGTCGCCGCCGAGTTCCGCACCGAGGGTCCCTTCGATGAGAACTATGTCGTGCCCTTCACCACGGTGACGGCGAATACGATCAGCGGCGGCATCGCCGTCAACACGATCCCCGCCGAGGCGAGCGTGCAGTTCGAGTTCCGTTCCCTGGGATCTGTGGATCGTGAGGCGCTCGTCGAGCGATTCCGCGCCGAGGCGGCTCGCCTTGAGCGCATGATGCGCGCGGAGAACGACAGCGCCCGCGTCGAGTTCACCGTTGAGGCTGCCGCTCCCGGCTGTGAGACTCCTGCCGACGCCGACATCGTCTCCCAGGCCGGCCAGTGGGGCGGAGTGGTCAGTGATGACAAGGTCACCTACGGCACCGAGGCGGGACTGTTCTCGAATGCGGGCATCCCCACTGTTGTCTGCGGCCCCGGGGACATCGCGCAGGCACACGCTCCCGATGAGTTCATCGAGCTCGAACAGATCGCCGCCTGCGAAGCGTTCATCGGCAACCTCATCACCGACCTCAGCGCAGGCACCAAGCACAGCACGGAAGGAGAGTGAGCACCATGAGTTCCTCCACCGCGAATCCGCAGCAAGAGCCCGTGCTCGAGGCGACTCCGGAGCGTCTCCTGGCCGCCCGCAAGGCCGTCATCTCGAGTTCGATCGGTGCCGCCCTCGAATGGTTCGACATCATCGTCTTCGCGTCGTTCGCCGTTGTGATCTCGGAGATCTTCTACCCTGAGGGCGATCCGGTCTTCTCCCTCATCCTCACCTTCGCCACCTTTGCCATCTCCTACCTGGTTCGCCCCATCGGCGGCCTGGTCCTGGGCCGGTTCGCCGATCGACGTGGCCGCAAACCGGCGCTGACTCTGACCCTGTTCCTCATGATGCTGGGCACGCTGCTCATGGCGATTGCCCCGACCTATTCGCAGATCGGGGTCTGGGGAGCGCTCATCATCCTGGCCTCCAGGCTCCTGCAGGGGTTCTCTGCCGGCGGCGAGTTCGGCACGGCGACGACCTTCCTGGTGGAGACCGCTCCGCACCGGAAGATGTACTACGCCTCCTGGCAGATCGCGAGCCAGGGAGCATCGATGGCCTTGGCCTCGGCCTTCGGCTTCGCCCTCAACACGTATCTCTCCGAAGAGGCACTCCACTCCTGGGGCTGGAGGGTGCCGTTCCTCATCGGTCTCCTCGTCGGACCTGTCGGACTCTACATCCGCTCCAAACTCGACGAAACCGAGGAGTTCACGTCGAGGCCTCCGGCGAAGTCGCCCCTGCGCACGCTCTTCGCCAACCACTGGGGTCGCATCCTGGCCGCCTCCGCGTCGGTCGGCGTCGCCACGATCTCCGTGTACATGATCCTCTTCATGCCCACCTTCGCCATGTCCAACCTGGGCATCTCACCGACGGCGGCCTACCTCGGCGGTATTCTGGCCGGTCTGATCTGCCTGATCGGGTCACCGCTGGTGGGCCGCCTTGCCGATCGGGTCGGTCCGCGCGGATCATGACCTATGCCGCGATCGCGGCCCTGGTGCTCGCGTGGCCGCTGTTCCAGCTCATCGTCACCCAACGCAGCGTGCCCGCGTTCATCTTCGTCATCGCCGTGCTCGGCGTGATCATGGCGTTCTACTTCGCGCCTCTGCCGGGCATGCTCTCTGTGCTCTTCCCGGCAGAAATCAGAGGCACCGGACTGTCCACGGCCTACAACATCGGTGTGACGCTCCTCGGTGGCATCGCTCCGCTGGTGCTCACGTGGCTGCTCGACATCACCGGCTCGCTGAACTCGCCGAGCGTGTACTACATGGGAGTCGCCGTGCTCTCCCTCATCGGTCTGTTCTTCGTCCGCAGACACTACGGCCAGCGCTGATCACACTCGTGCCCCTTGCGCAGTCCCAGCTGCACGAGACTTCATGGCGGCGATGCCGTGACACGAGTTCAGATTTGCAGGTGAGGGAACGTCGACAGAGCACGCTCGAATCAACGTTTCCTCACCTGCGAACCGGTTCCCACAGGGACGAGAGACCAAGCAGGCACACAAAAGCGCCGAGGTGACACTTCGAAAAGTGTCGCCTCGGCGCTTTGTCGCACAAGCGCTGATCGAGTGGATCAGGCCTTGCCGATGACCTCGAACTTGGCGTTCGCGGTAATCTCGTCGTTGACGCGCACGGTAGCTGTGTAGCTGCCGGAGGTCTTGACGTGAGCAGGCAGTGCAACCTGACGACGATCGAAGTCGTGTCCGGTTGCGGTGTGCAGTGCTTCGGCCACAAGAGCCGGAGTCACGGCGCCGAAGAGGCGGCCGTTCTTACCGGACTTGAGCTCGATGCGGGCGCTGGAGGATTCCAGCTGAGCCTTCACCTTGACTGCTTCATCGTGGTCAGCGATCTGCTTGGCCTGACGAGCCTTGCGAAGAGCATTGACATGCTTCTCCGCGCCCGCGGTCCATGCAGATGCCCAGCCACGAGGCAGGAGCAGGTTACGTGCGTATCCGGCGCGAACCTCGACGATGTCGCCGGCGGCTCCCAGACCATCAACTTCCTGGTTCAGAATAACTTTGCGATTAGGCATGTTCTCTCCCTCCGATCAGCGAGCAGTGCTCGAGTAGGGCAGAAGTGCCATCTCGCGGGCGTTCTTGACGGCCTTTGCGATGACGCGCTGTTCCTGCACGGTCACGCCGGTGACGCGACGAGCACGGATCTTGCCGCGGTCGGAAATGAACTTACGGAGCGTAGCGGTGTCCTTGTAGTGGATCTTCGCCGCTTCGCCCTTCTTGAGCGGATTAGCCTTCTTCTTGATAGGCTTCCGGATCTCTGGCTTTGCCATGAGTATCTCCTGATTTACGAAATGTCTTGAACGTGTTTAGAACGGCGGTTCATCGGCGCCCGGGTTGCCCCAGCCGCCGTTGCCGCCCTGTGGACTCGATGATGCCCACGGGTCATTCGCCGGTGCGTTGTTCCCCTGGCTGTAACCACCCTGGCGCTGACCACCCTGCTGCGAGCCGCCCTGATTCGGGTTGCCCTGCTGCGGGTTGTTGCCCCAGCCGGAAGACTGCTGCTGACCGAAGCCACCCTGCTGGGCGCCTCCGCCCTGCTGCTGTCCGCCGAAGTTACCGCCGCCGGAGAATCCGCCTCCGCTGCGTTCGTTCTTCGTCACCTGAGCGGTGGCGCGTCGCAGGCTGGGGCCGACTTCGTCGACGTCCAGTTCCATGACTGTGCGCTTCTCGCCCTCTTTGGTTTCGAAAGACCGCGACTTGAGGCGGCCCTGAACGACGACCCGAGTACCACGCTGCAAGGATTCGGCTACGTTTTCGCCCATCTCACGCCACACCGAGCAACGAAGGAACAGGGTTTCCCCGTCCTTGAACTCGTTGGACTGACGGTCGAACATACGCGGCGTCGAAGCCACGGTGAAGTTAGCGACCGCAGCACCGTTAGGTGTGAATCGCAGTTCGGGATCACTTGTCAGGTTCCCGACGACCGTGATGACTGTTTCGCCTGCCATTGACTGCTCCTTGAAACGAGGTGCTTGACGCTATTACTTGGCGTCTGGGCGGAGGATCTTGGTGCGCAGAACGGACTCGTTGAGTCCGAGCTGGCGATCGAGTTCCTTGGTCGTTGCAGGCTCTGCGTGGAAATCAACCACGACATAGAAGCCTTCGGACTTCTTCTGGATGTCGTAGGCGAAGCGCCTGCGTCCCCAGATGTCCACGTTGTCGACGGTTCCGTTTTCAGCCGGGACAACCTTCATCAGCTTGTCCACGGTGTCAGCCAACGTCCGCTCGTCGGTTTCGTTGTCAAGAATGAGCATGAGCTCGTAATGACGCATCTGTCACCCACCTCCTCTGGTCTTTACGGCCATGGTCGTTCCATGGCAGGAGGGTATATGCATGTCCGTTCCGTCCCTCACGCTTGTCGTGAAATGAGAACAGACCTACACAGTCTAGTGGACGGGCACCTGTGGTGTCATGTCGGATCTCCGTGCCCTTGCACACGGATGACCGGACGATCGGCTTCACCTCGCCGAGGTGATTGTGCCGAGCGCAGTCGACCGCGGATGCGCCGTCGGTACAGATTCTCACCCGCGCAGATGACAACGACGACGAGTGCGAGCAGTCGCAGGAGTGTCAGGAGCGCGACGAAGGTCGGTTCGAGTCCTTTGTCGGGCTCGATGGCAGCGACATCTCCGAGGTGGATGGCAATGGCGAAGGCCGTTTCCGCCACAGCCCAGATGATGAGCACCCACCAGCGACGCACGGCGAGGACGAGGAACGGCAGGATCCACAGGCTGTCCCAGGGCATCATC
This sequence comes from Brevibacterium sp. BDJS002, assembly GCF_028201555.1. Lineage (NCBI taxonomy): Bacteria > Bacillati > Actinomycetota > Actinomycetes > Micrococcales > Brevibacteriaceae > Brevibacterium > Brevibacterium sp. BDJS002. The sequence goes on from NZ_CP116392.1 coordinate 4,185,649, forward strand.
CCTGGGGCCAGCAGCAGGCAGGCGCCGATGAGGAGGCAGGCGGCGACGGCCGGGTCGAGTCCGGTTCGCCGCACCATGAACAGCGAGAGCGCGACAGCGGCGATGACACCCGCGCTGGCAATGATCCACACCGGTGCCCAGGTTTCGGCGGACCCCAGACGTGCCATGACCAGGATCGAGGCGAAGGAGCCGCCGTCGACGGCGTCGCCCATCCAATGCAGGACCCGGTCGATGGCGGTGCCGTCGATGACCAGGAGGAGCGCCGAGGTGATGGTGACCGTCGCGAGCATCATCCGCGGATCCCGCGGGCGCAGTCGTCCGGCCGGAGAAGGGCCGGTCAGGGTGAGGCCGAGGAGAACCAACAGGGCCAGCGGGTTGATGAACGCGGCTATCCCGAGGAGGACCCCGGACAGCCAGGGACGTGATCTGACCGGGGAGGACCCGACGAAGACGACCATGGCCCAGACGCTCAGCGCCACTGCCACGGGGTCCAGGGTCGAACCCAGGGTGAAGAGGATGACCGGCGAGGCGAAGGCTGCGACCAGCCAGGCCCGCTGCCTGGCGAGAACCAGGAGTGCGACGCCGAGCGCGGCGAAGGCGATGACGTTGATGATCAGGACGATCGCCATGAAGACCGAGACGTCGTCGGTCATGAGCTTGCTCAGTTGGACGAAGCGGGCCTCGAGCGCGGACAGTCCCGGCATGCCTCCGTGGGAGCGTCCTAGGGCATCCTCGGGATTGAACTCTCCGAGGTATGCCATGGACAGAGGTCCGGAGCACATCCTCGCCGAGGCGGACGGCTGTTCGTAGCCCGAACTCAGGCACGGACCCTGCAGTGCGAGGGCGAGGAAGGTGGTGAAACCGAGGAGCCCAGCGAAAATGTATGCCTGACCGCGGCGGAACCGCGCACCCGCTGATGCGAGGTGAATGCCGTCCGGACCGCCGAGCAGAGGCTCGGCGATCCGGGTGCTGGACTGTTGAGGCATGACTAGAGGTTACCGGCCAGCGGGCCGATGACTGCCATCAGCCTCCGGGTGACGCCGGTGGCTTAACGGGCAGTCCTCCTGACGAATCGCCACCGTCCTCAGAACTGTCGTCGTTGCCCTTCGGCGGGTCGTCCTTTGGCGGGTCGTCCTTAGGTGGATCGTCCTTAGGTGGATCGTCCTTTGGCGGGTCGTCCTTAGGCGGTTCGGTCGGCTTCGGCTCGTCTGCACCCTCGTCGCCGTCCTTGCTGTCGGCGTCCTTGTCCTTGTCTTTGTCATCCTTCGGCTTCTCGCTCGGTTCGTCGACTGGGGCCTTCTTATCGGACCCGTCGCCGCCGTCGCTGCCGTCGCCGTCGCTGCCGCTGGGTGCCTTGGGCTCTTCCTTCGGGGCGGGCGCTACCGGTTCATTCGTGTTCTTGGGCTTCGGCTTGTCCGGCAGCTCTCCGCGCTCGGGGAACTGCTCAACCTTTGTACCCTCGAGAGCTGACTTCATGTACTCGGTCCACACCTGAACCGGGAACGAGCCACCGGTCACTTGGCCACGGCCGCCGTAGGGCCCAATCGGAATCGGTTTGTTATCAACCTCACGGTAGAGGACCACCGAGGTCGCCAGGTTAGGCGTATAGCCAGTGAACCAAGCAGCTAGGTTCTTGTTAGTAGTGCCTGTTTTTCCAGCGGCTGGACGACCGAGGTTGGCAGCGTAGGCACCTGAACCGCTGTTGACCACCTGTTGCAGCGCATATGACGTTTCGGCCATTACGGCATCGTCGAAGACTCGTTCGCCCTTGGTCTCGGGCTTATACACCTCTTCATCATCGGAGCCCTGGGTGACCTTCTTGATCGCATGGGTCTCGTGATGAACGCCATTGGAGGCGAAGGTCGCATAAGCGTTGGCCATATCGATGGGCTTCACGCTGGGCGTGCCCAGAACGTTCGATTTATCCGGAGTCAGATCAATCGAACATTGGCCGGTGTCGCCCGAATCCAACTGTTCCTTCGTGCAATTACCACTCAAGCCAGCTCGCTGAGCGACATCGACAGTCTTGTCAGGACCGACCTGCACATTGAGTGCTGCATATGCCGTATTGATCGATGACTGCGTCGCTTTGAGCAGGGTCACCGGCCCATAGTTCGCACCACCGAAATTTGTCACCGGCCACGGAGACCCGCCATTTGGGAATGTCGTCGCGCTCCCCGGGTACCGGTCCGTCAATCGCACACCGTTCTCCAGTCCTGCGACGAGGGCGAAGGGTTTGAAGGTCGATCCGGCCTGTACATGACTCTGTGTTGAGGCGTTGAATGCCTGGTCCAGGTAGTTCTCACCGCCGTAGAAGGCTTCGATGCCACCGGAGTCCGGATCGATCGAGATCAGGCCGGCCTGCATCCCCTCCGGCTGATCGGGCGGCAGGTTCTTGATAGCCTTTTCGGCCTCCTTCATCCGATCCTTGTCGAAGGTGGTGGTGATGTTGTAGCCACCGCGGTCCAGCTGGGCTTCATCGATGTCGAGTTTATTCAGGGCTTCACGCCGGACAAAGTCCCACATGTAGCCGGTCTGGCCTTTGAGGGATGCCTCTTTGTTGGCCTTCTTCACCTCGGGCATCTCGACCTTGGCGGCCTGCTCGTCGGTGATGAAGCCCTCATCGGCCATCGACTTCACAACATAGTCGAAGCGATCCTGGTAGGCCTCGGGATTGTCTGCAGGGTCAGCTGCACCCGGACGCTGGATCATCGCGGCCAGCAGAGCCGACTCACTGACATCGAGGTCCTTCGCCGACTTGTCGAAGTAGTTCTGACTGGCGACCTCGATGCCGTAGGACCGGCGTCCCAGATAGATCGTGTTCAGGTAGTTGGCGAGGATCTCATCCTTGCTCTGCTGCTGGTCGATCTTGAGGGAGATGAACATCTCCTTGACCTTGCGATCCAGAGAATGCTCATTCGTCAGGTAGAAGTTCTTCACGTACTGCTGTGTGATCGTCGAACCGCCGCCGGCGTACTGGTTCGTGACGACGCCGACAACGGCGCGGGAGAGTCCCTTGATCGAGATTCCGCGATTCTCATAGAACGAGGTGTCCTCGGCGGCGATGGCGGCCTTGCGCATCGGCTCGGAGATCTCATCGATCTTCACGGACTTGCGGTCTTGGACCTTGTACTGACCGATGGGGGTCTTGCCGTCGTTGTAGTAGATAGTCGACGTCTGACCGGTGGCCTCGATATTGGGCTCAGGGACGTCCGTGGCTGCGTAGCCGATGGAGAACAGCACGCACAGAAGGATGATGATGCTGAGTCCGCCGACGACGAGCAGCCGGATGCTGGGCAGAAAACGCGTCCATCCGTGCACACCTGAGCGCGGATAGTTGAGAATATTCTTTGTTTTCTTGCCTCTGGTTTTGGCTTGTTCTTGTCCCTTAGCCACCCAAGGTCCTCCAGGTCAGTTTGCCTGCCGCATTGCGTGGCGACGAGGTTCGATAAGGTCACACTTGGGCTTCAGTGTGGCACGCCTTCTTTGGAACAGAGTGAAAATCTCCTGAATCCGACGCCCACCTGACCCATTAGTTACCTGTCAGTACTTACGAGTAGCGTCCGTTATGCGCTCTCACCAGGGATTTTACCGTCACTCGAGTTTATCGACCACATCCAGTGCGGAATTGCTCACATTTAGCCGATTTTTCAACTATCAGCCGCCTGTCGGCCCACCCCTGTGCACAAAACTGTGCACTCCCATCCCTCAGCACTCGGCGAGGGATGGGAGTGTCCTCAGCTCCCGACGAGAGTGATCAGCTCTTGAGGTCGAAGTCCGTGTCGGCGTACTCCTGGCCCTCAACAACTGGCTCACCGCTGAACGGGTGCAGCTGGTCCTCACGGGCACGGAGCTCTACGCGGCGGATCTTGCCGGAGATCGTCTTCGGCAGCTCAGAGAACTCGAGCCGGCGGATGCGCTTATAAGGGGCGAGATGCTCACGGCAGTAGGCGAGAATGGCTCGCGCGGTCTCCGCGTTGGGCTCGAATCCGCCCGCAGGGACGACGTAGGCCTTGGGAACAGCGAGACGCACGGGATCCGGCGATGGGACCACAGCCGCCTCGGCGACGGCCTCGTGCTCGATGAGCACACTCTCGAGCTCGAACGGGGACAGACGGTAGTCGCTGGCCTTGAACACGTCATCGGCTCGACCGACGTAGGTGATGTACCCGTTCTCATCTCGTTCGGCCACGTCACCGGTGTGATAGACGCCGCCTTCGAACGCCTCGGCGGTCTTCTCCTCGTTCGACCAGTACCCGCTGGTCAGACCCAGGGGGCGGGGATCCAGGCGCAGGCAGATCTCGCCCTCGTTGCCTTCTTCACCGGTCGACGGGTCGATGAGGACCACGTCGTAGCCGGGCAGAACCTTGCCCATGGAACCGTATTTGAGCTCCTGGTCGGGAGAGTTGCCGACCTGCAGCGTCGTCTCCGTCTGGCCGTAGCCGTCGCGGATGAGCACATCCCATTCCTGCTTGACCCGGTCGATGACCTCCGGGTTGAGGGGCTCACCGGCGCCCAGGGCGATCTTCGGCGGGTTCTTGAGGTGGCTGAGATCTGCCTGGATGAGCATGCGCCACACGGTCGGCGGGGCACAGAAGCTGGTGACTCCGACCCGGTCCATGGTCTCCATCAGGGCATTCGCGTCAAAGCGCGTGTAGTTGTAGAGGAAGACGCAGGATTCGGCGATCCAGGGGGTGAAGATGTTCGACCAGGCGTGCTTGGCCCAGCCTGGAGAGGCGACATTAAGGTGGACGTCTCCGGGAGTCAGGCCCATCCAGTACATCGTCGACAGGTGGCCGACAGGGTAGGACACGTGTGAGTGGGCGACCATCTTCGCCTTCGAGGTCGTGCCCGAGGTGAAGTAGAGGAGGAGCAGGTCATCGGCGCGCGAGGTGCCCTGCGGGTCGAAGCTGATGTCTTCGTCGTCGGCGTCGGCGTAGCTGTAGTCCTGCTGACGAGCGGCGTCGGCACCGACGACGATGCGGACCACCTCGGCGTTGACGTCGTCGAACTTCGCTGCATCCTCAGCACCTGCGATGACGAACTCGGCCTTGCCGCGATCGACGCGATCGTTGAGATCGATGGGACCCAGCTGAGTCGTCGTGGGCAGGAGGACCGCGCCGAGTTTGATTCCGGCGAGCATGGTCTCCCACAGCTCGACCTGGTTGTTGAGCATGATCATGACGTGGTCACCGCGCTTCACCCCGGAGCGGCGGAGGAAATTGGCCACCTGGTTCGAGCGGCAGGAGAGTTCGGCATAGCTCCACTTGCCCTCTGAACCGTCCTGCTCGACGATCCACAGCGCGGGGTTGTCGTTGCCCTCGGCGACTTTGTCGAACCAGTCGATGCCGAAGTTGAAGTGGTCGAAGCGCGGCCATTCGAAGCCGTCGCCCGCCGCGGCAGCATCGCTGCGCAGTTCGATCAGCTTGTCTCTGGCTGCACGGAACTCATCGGTCACAGTCATCCGGATCTCCTCACATCGTCGCCTGCGCCACATCATGTGACGACAAGCACCAACATACGCGATTTACGAAGCTATCAGTTGCTGTGAGGAGGACAACAGGCGGGGTGGTGCCTAAGGCTGTTCCGCAGGCCCGTTCTCGGCCCACCACTGCCGCAGAACCTCTTCGGCGCGCTCTTGCCCCAGCGGGCCGTGCTCCATCCGCTCCTCGAGCAGGTGCTTGTAGGCCTTGCCCACCAGCGGCGAGGGCTTGATGTCGAGGATGGCCATGATCTGGCGACCGTCGAGGTCGGGACGGATCGCTGCCAGCTCCTCCTGTTCGCTGAGCTTCTCGATCCGGTGCTCCAGATCGTCGTAGGCGAAGGCGAGCCGATCGGCCTTCTTCTTGTTCCGGGTGGTCACGTCTGCCCGGGTGAGGATGTGCAGGCGGGAGAGCAGTGGACCGGCATCGGTGACGTAGCGGCGCACCGCAGAATCGGTCCAGCCGGCGTCGCCGTAGCCGTAGAAGCGCAGATGCAGTTCGACGAGGCGGCCGACAGCCTTGGTCGTGTCCTTGTCGAAGCGCAGCGCCTTCATCCGCTTCGCCGTCAGCTTCGCACCGACGGCATCGTGGTGATAGAAGGTGACGGCCCCACCGGGCAGGAACCTGCGGGTCGCGGGTTTGCCGACATCGTGCATGAGAGCAGCGAACCTGACGACGAAGTCCGGCACGACGAGGCGGTTGGGATCATCGGCGCTCAACCCGGCTTCGCGCTGTTTGGCCGCGTACTGCTCTTCGAGCTCGACGGCCTGGCGCAGCACGGTCAGTGAGTGCTGATAGACGTCCTTGTGGCGATGATGCTCATCGGTCTCCAGCCGCAGGCCGGCGACTTCGGGCAGAACATGATCAGCGACATCGGTGCGTACCAGCAGATCGATGCCCGCGGCCGGGTCGATGCCGGTCATCAGCTTGAACAGCTCCACCTGGATGCGTTCGGCGGAGATGATCGCGATCCGATCGGCCATGTCACGCATCGCCGCTTCCACCTCGGCGACGGGATCGAGACCCAGCTGAGCGGTGAATCGTGCGGCGCGCATCATGCGCAGGGGATCATCGGAGAACGAATCCGCGGCGGTGCCCGGGGTGCGGATGACACCCTCGACGAGGTCGGTGAAGCCGTCGAACGGGTCGACGAAGGTCATCGCCGGGAGTCGAATCGCCATTGCGCCGATCGTGAAGTCGCGTCGGACCAGATCAGCGTCGAGGTCTGTGCCGAACTGCACCGTCGGCTTCCGCGATTCCGGATCATAGGCCTCGGCGCGGTAGGTGGTGATCTCGATCTGCGCACCGGATTTGATCGCGCCGATGGTGCCGAACTCCCGGCCGATGTCCCAATGAGTGTCCACCCAGTCGGAGATGAGAGCGAGGATGTCGTCGGGGCGTGCGTCGGTGGTGAAGTCGAGATCGGGCATGGGACGACCCAGCAGTGCGTCGCGGACGGAGCCTCCGACGAGTGCGAGTTCGAATCCGGCCGCTGCGAAGCGCTTGCCCAGGGGCCCGAGAATGTTCTCGAGCTCATCGAGCTTGTCGTACAGACGGGCGTGCGCGGTCTTCGGGTCCACCGAGCTCCTTCGTGTTCTCCTGTGCCGCTCCGATCGGAGACGACTCATCTTCAGCAGAGTCCAGCCTACCGGGAGCGCGCCCAACGAAACTTCCAAGAATCGCCTACTAAGGTAGGAGAATGACCACACCGATGCCCAAGCCGGGACCCAGGACGTCTCGTCGCACCACGGTAGAGGAGATCTCCGCCGGGGGCATCGTCGTCGACTTCACACGCCCGGAGCTGTCCGTGGCCGTGATTGCGCGGATCAATCGGGCTGGGCGGATCGAATGGTGCCTTCCCAAGGGCCACCTCGAAGGCAATGAGACCCCCGCCGAGGCGGCTCGACGTGAGGTGGAGGAGGAGACAGGGATCCTCGGGCAGATAGTGTGCCCCCTTGGCACCGTCGACTACTGGTTCACGGTGACCGGAATCCGCGTCCACAAACTTGTCCATCACTTCCTGTTGCGTGCACGGTCGGGGACGTTGACCGTGGATAATGATCCTGACCAGGAAGCGATCGACGCTGCGTGGATTCCCTTCAACGATCTGCGCTCCCGGCTCTCATTCGCCAATGAGCGTCGCATCGTAGCCGCCGCACGCCCGATGGTCGCCCGATTGGAGCAGTGAAACCCATCAGTCACACGCGTTTCCTCCTCGCCCTGCTGAGCACAGTCCTGCTGATCGCAGGGTCAGTTTTCGCTGTCCCGCTCATGAGTGGAGCAGACCCCGCACGTGCGGCGACGAACACCGATTCGAGCGACGCCGAGGTCTCGATCACCCTCGACGAGGTCACACCATGGGTGGATGAGAAGGGCACGCTCACGGTGCGCGGCACGATCACAAATCCCACAGATCAGGCGATCTCCGATCCCAATCTGGCTCTGGCGATGTCCACACAGAAGCTCAACTCCGGACGCAAGATCCAGAGTTGGAAGACCGATCAGTCCCGGAACCGTCTGGTCGCTGACATCGAGAACGACGGCCCCGATGCTCGCGAGAAGTCAGAGGACGCCGGGCAGGACTCGGCCGAGGACGCAGATCCGATGACTGAGGTGGACACCGCCTTCGACAAAGAGATCGCGGCCGGGTCCTCCTCGGAATTCACGTTCTCCGTCCCAGCCGATGAGTTGGGGCTGCAGAAGTCCTCTCCGGTCTCGGCCTGGGGTCCACGCGGCCTGAGTGTGCAGCTCGGTGATGACACCGGACGTCTGGCTTCAGAAGTCGGATTCTCCACCTGGTATCCGAGCCCGAAGTTCGACAAGACCAAGGTCAGCATGCTCGCCCCGGTGACGCTTCCGGCTCACACCACCGACGGGATCATCGATCCCGACGAACTCGACAAGGCGATCGGCAAGGGCGGTTCCCTGACCGCGATCAGGAACGTGCTCGACAATCCTGGAGTGGGCATCGCAGTCGACCCCAGGGTCATCGCCTCCTTCGAGGCCGCGATTGCCGACCCAGCTTCCGAGGATGAAGGGTCGGATCCCGAGGAGACCGACGAACCCACTCCGCAGGACACCGAAACGGCGACCGCAGGACCCGATGCCCAGGACACCGACCCTGGTGCGAACTCCGATGATCAGGGCAGTGCCGACGGGCTCACCGCCGATGAGTTGAAGGCCCAGGAAGAGCAGCGCAAGCGCCTCGACACCTGGTATCAGGATTTCCTTGACGAGGCACAGTCGCACACCGTCATCGCTCTGCCCTTCGGAGATCCCGATCAGACGACTCTGCGCAAGGGCGATCTGAAGAGCCTGGGGACCTTCGCACGGAAGCAGCGGATGATCGTCAAGGATGTCCTGCCGAAGGCCAAGACCGACATCGCTTGGCCCATCGCCGGCTCCGCTCAGCGTTCTGACCTGGCCGCCTTCGCCAAAGCCGGGGACAAGGCAGTGATCCTCGACAACACCCAGCAGCCCTCTCTGGGTGGCGTCCACGACAACGCCCATTCGAAGACCCGACTCACCTCCGATGCTCAGTCGTCGATCGACACTCTGATCAGCGATTCGGCTCTGGCGAAGCAGAGCGCTCAGGTAGCCGACTCGGACCATCCGGCCTCCGGGATCTCGGAATTGGTCGCAACGACCGCTGCGATCCAGGCCGAGGCCCCCTACCGGACACGGCACCTGCTGCTGCCCATGCCACGCACAGCCGCCTCGGCGAACTGGGAGCAGACGGTCGGGGCCGTCGCAGACGCCCCGTGGGTCGACCCTCGGGCATCGATGAGCTCCTCGATACCGACGTCGTGCCCCGTGGCGTGCTGCAGACGGGAACGGATGCGAAGACCATCGGCTCGAAGACCGTGAAGAGCCTGGCCGAGACTCGGACCACGCAGAGGAAGTTCAACAGTGTGTTCTCCGATCCGGCGGGAGCGAATGTTCGGCTGGACCGCGAACTGCTCAGCTGCACCTCGGTGGCATGGACGCTCGGTGGAAATGCGACTCGCTGCGCTGACGAGGCTCAGGCGTCGAGTGAGAAGGTGAGGAACAGCATCCATCTCGAGAAGGGCTCCTCGGTGCTGCTGGTCACCGGTGAGGAGACGACCATTCCGGTGACGATCGTCAACGATTCCTCCGCCGAGGCGAAGATGAGCATCCAGATGAAGCCGAATACCCCGCAGCTGCGGGCCGAACCCACAGAAACCGTGGTCGTGCCAGCTGAGGAGACCATGCGCGTCGACGTTCCGGTCAAAGGCCTGGCAAACGCCGACGTGCCGACGACGATCGAGATGGTCGCCACCGATGACGTCGTTCTGCCGAAGGACGAGACGCTGCTTGTCAGAGTGCGGGCCGACTGGGAGAACATCGGCACGGCGGTCGTCGGATTGGCACTGGCCGCCGTATTCGTGATCGGCTTGATCAAGACGATCTCCCGCGGCCGCAGGAAGATCCCCGAACAGCAGCTGGCTGATGCGATGGCCCGCGCGAAGAACGACGAATCGGAAACGAGGTAGGACTTGTCCAATCTTTCATCATTGGCCAAATCCTCGGCCATTATGACCGCAGGTACCCTGACCTCGCGCATTTTGGGCTTAGTCAAGGCGTCGCTGCTCGCAATGGCGATCGGGGTCACCGCGGTTCAGGCCGACGCCTTCGATGTCGCCAACAAGGTGCCCAACACCCTGTACATGCTGCTGGCTGGCGGTGTTGTCAATGCCGTCCTCGTCCCGCAGCTCGTTCGGGCGTCGAAGAGGAAGGACGGGGGCGAAGACTACACAAACCGTCTGCTGACCTTGGCGTTCCTCATTCTGGCGGCGGTCGGCCTCATCGCGACCCTGGCCGCACCGCTGCTCGTCTGGCTCTACTCCTCGGGCTGGGGTCCGGATCAGATGGCCTTGGCGACGGCGTTCGCCTATTGGTGCCTGCCGCAGCTGTTCTTCTACGGCCTCTACACGCTTCTGGGCCAGGTACTCAACGCCAAGTCCTCGTTCGGTCCGTACATGTGGGCACCTGTGCTCAACAACGTCGTGGCCATCGTGGGTCTATTGGTCTTCATCCTGATGTTCGGCACGGACAAGGCGTCTCCGCATGGGCTGAGCACCTGGGATCCGGGCATGATCGCTCTCCTGGCGGGATCAGCCACGTTGGGAGTCGTCGCTCAGGCACTCATCCTGATCTGGCCGCTCAAGCGCATCGGGTTCAAGTACAAGCCGACCTTCGGCTTCCGCGGGGTCGGTCTGGCCACAGCAGGAAAGGTGGCGTTCTGGACCTTCTCGGCCATGCTCATCGGACAGATCGGCTTCCTCATCATCTCCCGCGTCGCTGCCGGAGCCTCCGTCCCGGGTGAGGGCAATGCCTCAAACGCCGCGTATTCCTACGGCTATCTCGTCTTCATGCTCCCGCACTCGCTCATCGCGGTATCGCTGGCCACGGCACTGTTCACCTCGTTGAGCAAGAATGCCGCAAACAAGGACACCGAGGCGGTCGTCGGCGACTTCTCCATGGGTGTGCGCATGGTCGGCCTCATCAACTCCTTCGCCGTGGCAGCGCTCATCGTCCTCGCCTCGCCCGTGGCGATGATCATCGCCGGCGACGGCCGCGAACAGGCAATGGCAGTTGGGCTCGTCATCATCGCTATGGTGTTCGGGCTCATTCCCTTCAGTGCCAACTACCTGGCACAGAGGGTCTTCTACGCCTATGAGGATGCGAAGACGCCGTTCTTCATCCAACTTCCACAGGTGATCTTCCAATCCCTTTTGGTGCTCTCGGCCTCGATCTTCCCGAATTCGGTCACGGTGGCCATCATCGGCCTGGCGATGAGTCTGGGCTATCTCCTCGCCATGATCCTGTCGTTCACGCTCTTGAAGAAACGCCTCGGCGACATTGATCTCCGCGGGATCCTGACCGCCCATATGAAGTTCTTGGTAGCAGCCTTGATTGCCGGAATTGCCGGTTACGGTCTTCTCTTCTTCTTCCCGGACTTCGCTCTGTCGGGCCAGTGGCAGGCTTTCGTCTCCACCGCCGCCGTCGGCACACTCATGCTCATTGTCTTCCTGGGAGCATGTTATTTGCTGAAAGTCAGAGAGTTGCATTCGATTATTGGCGTCGTTGCTGGAAAACTAAGAAAATAGCCTGCGCACTGAAGCCCCTCTGGAGGTGGTCACCCTGATCGATATCGAACCCGGCATGGTAGTTGCCGGTCGTTACGTCGTATCAACGGTCGACCGTCGCTGGCTCGAGGAGAAACCGCAAGCGGGGGCAGTGTGCACAGCCCTCGATGCCATCCTCGATGAACCTGTGCTCATCCACGTCGCCGATGCCGATGGATCCACGGATGTGCTCGAGGCAGCGCGACGGGTCTCCATCCTCGGCGATCATCGCATTGCCCCGACCTTGGACGTCGGCCATTCGAACGGACTCGACTATGTCGTGTCCAAACGCATCGCCGTCACGCCACTGAGTGAGATCCTCCCCAAATCACCGCTTCCCATCGATGCCGCCTGCGCTCTCATCGGCGAGATCGGGACGGTTCTCGTCACCGCCGCCCGACGCGGCCTGTTCCATATGTTCCTGCGCCCGAACACGGTGGGAATCACGACCAAGGGCACCGTTCTGGTCTCCGGCATCGGCATCGATGCCGCCCTGGCTCTGGGCACCGGGGTCATTTCGCCCGAGGACTATACGCCGACGAAGGCCTCACGCGAGGATGCACTGGGGCTCATTCGGCTCTTCTATGCCGCCATCACCGGCTATTGGCCGTCTGAGGAAGCATTCAACGGGATCCCCGCCGCCGGTCGTGAGAACTCCCGCATCGCACGCGCCAAGGCTCTCAATCCCGAGATCTCCAATGAACTCGATGACTTCGTCAGCGGAATCCTCACCGGATCTGATCCGGGACCGGGATCAGTGGCAGAGGTGCTGGGTTACCTGGATGAGTGGGATGCCGAGCTGCTGCGCTACGTCAACCGTGCACCGGTGCTCGACAACGACAGCGTCTTCAACCAGTCACCCCGCAGCTTCGACGAGGCAACGAGTCTGCCCGCACCACGATCGACATCGATCGGTTCGGCCCCTGCGAACACCGCCAGCGACGACCAGGTCAAGGCAGCTCTGGTTCGCATCGGCATCACCCGTCCGGGAACTCGCGGACTGGCTGTGGGAGTCGTCGGAAAGACGACGGGACAGTATGCGGATCGGATGCAGATGCGTGAGGCATCCAGCTTCCCCATCGGCAAGGACCAGCTCGACAATGCCGCCCAGGACTGGGAGGAATGGGAGCCGGAGCAGACCTATTCGGAGTACTCCGCGTACGCCGATCACGAGTATGACGAGAATCTGACCTCTCCGATCATGAATCGTGATGCTCAGGATTCGGATCCCGATACTCAGGCACTCGACATCGTCTCCGAGGACAGTGTTGAAGAGGCCGAGGACGACAACGACACCCGAGTCATCATGGACGGGGACGACAACGACACTCGAGCCATCATGGACGAAGACGATGACGGGTCGTGGTTCCTGGGCGGGATGTTCGAGACCAATGAGCAGCAGCGCGAGCATCAGCTGCGCGAGTACGAACGCGAACGCCGCATCGCCAAGGCCAAGGAAGACGAAGCCCGCCGGCGCATCGCCGCGCTCGAGGCCTCGTCGGCAAGTAAGCGGCAAGAGGCCAGCACCTCCACGCCGGCCAAGCAGGTGCGCAGGCTCTCGCCCAATTCGGTCGATGATTCAGACACCAAGTCGGCTCGGACGACTGCTCCCGTTCCCGCGGTCTCGCCCGATAAGCAGTCCGACGACAACTCGCGCTCCGGCAAGGCAGGGGCTGCAGGTGCCGCGGGTGCGGCGGCTGTCGGCGCCGCCGGTGCAGCTGCGGTTGCCGGTGCTTCGAAAGCGGACGGTTCGAAAGCGGACGGTTCCGCAGGCAAAAAACAGGCCGCAGGAAAGAAACAGTCCGCGGGCAAAAAGCAATCTGCAACGGCAGGAGCCTCGACCGGCAGCAGCACAGCGAACTCAGATGCACCGGCGAAGAAGTCTGGCGCAGGGAGTGCAGCAGCAGGGTCTGCGGGTGCAGCGGCCGGCGGTGCAGGTGCAGCGCCAGGCGGGCCTACGAACACCGGCGACGGCTCGGACGAGGACCCTAAAAACACCCGAAGGCCATTCGCCTGGCTAGTCCTCGCGCTGGTGGTCATCGCCGCCATCGTCATCTCGATCGCCGTCTTCAGCTTCAACTCAGGCGAAGAGAACCCCGACCCAGTCGCTGAAACCTCGGCTCCGGCATACACGGATGACGGCAAAGACAAGAAGACAGAGGAACCTCAGGCCAAACCTCCGAAGATCGATAAGGTCACAGCTTTGGATCCCGAAGGCGACAATGAGGAGAACGACGACCAGGCTCAGGATGTCGTTCCCAACACCGACGGGTCCTGGCGCACCGACCGCTACAACTCGGCGTCCTTCGGCAACCTGAAGTCCGGCGTCGGTCTGCTGTTCGAACTCGAAGACAAGACCACGGTGAAAGAGGTCAAGGTCAAGTCTTCGAACTCGGGGGGAACCTTCGAGATTCGCGATGGTTCCGACCCTGAGGATGCAAAGAAGGTGGGCGAAGGGGAGTTCGACTCGGATGGCGTCACGATCAAACTCGATGATGACGTCGAAACCGACAACCTGATTCTCTGGGTCACCGAGCTGCCCCAGGACGAGGGCGGATTCCGCGCCATCGTCAACACCGTCGACATCAAGTAAGAATCATAGACAGACGGCTGTTCCTCAACTTCGCAAATCAGACGCCAGCGGCGCAGAAAGCCACCCGCTGCCCTCATCAGCAGGTGCGGAATAGTCGCAACCGCCGTACCGTTACAAGTACGATAGGCATTCCGTGCCGCCGTCGAGCGGGGCACTGAGAACACAGCGAGCAGAAACAGGGAATTTTCACATGACTGATACACAATTGGTGATCATCGGGTCGGGTCCGGCCGGATACACCGCGGCCGTCTACGCGGCTCGTGCGAATCTTTCGCCCGTAGTCATTGCGGGTTCTGTGACAGCCGGTGGTGAACTCATGAACACCACCGACGTCGAGAACTACCCAGGATTCCCCGCTGGTGTGCAGGGTCCGGAGCTCATGGAGAGCATGCGCGAGCAGGCTGAGAAGTTCGGCGCCGAGGTCATCTACGACGATGTCGCGAGCCTCAAGCTTGAACCCGGAGCTCATCAGATCGAGACGGCGCTCGGTGCCCGGTACACGGCGCAGGCCGTCATTCTTGCAACCGGCTCGGCGTACCGCGAGCTCAACCTTCCGAATGAGAAGAAGCTTTCCGGTCACGGTGTCAGCTGGTGCGCAACCTGCGACGGCTTCTTCTTCCGGGACCAGCACATCGCCGTTATCGGCGGCGGCGACTCCGCCCTCGAAGAGGCAACGTTCCTCACCCGTTTCGCATCCAAGGTGACGCTGATCCACCGCCGTCAGGAGCTTCGAGCTTCGCAGGCGATGCAGGACCGAGCGGCAGCCGATGAGAAGCTTGAGTACCTCCTCGACAGTGAAGTGGCTGAGATCCACGGCGAAGATTCGCTCACTGGACTCACTGTCCGCAACACCGTCACGGGCGAGACTTCCGAACTGCCCGTCACGGGCATGTTTGTGGCCATCGGCTCGGACCCTCGCACCAGCCTCTTCGGAGATCAGCTCTCGCTGCGTCCCGACGGCTATCTCAATGTCGAAGGACGAACCTCCAAGACCGCGATCGAAGGTGTCTTTGCTGCCGGCGACGTCATCGACTCGGTGTACAGGCAGGCGATCACCGCTGCAGGATCGGGTTGTTCGGCAGCGCTTGACGCTGAGCACTACCTTGCCGATCTTGAAGCAGTAGCAAAGCAGGCCGAGGCTGTCACCACTGAGGTCTCCGAGGCCGCGGCACCAGTCGCTTCCTGATATACCCACTCCACTGGGCGTAGATGAGGGCGAGTTGGCACATACTGCGTCTGCAGCTTCTCAGCCGGAACATCGCCTCGGGGAATGAATCCCACGCAACGGCTGTTTCTGCTATTGAACATCATTGAGAGAAAGGTTGGTCATGTCGACAGAAGTCACTGACGCCACGTTCGAAGAGACCGTATTGAAGTCCGACAAGCCAGTCCTGGTGGATTTCTGGGCTCCCTGGTGCGGCCCTTGCCGTATGGTCAGCCCCATCGTTGATCAAATCGCTGAAGAGAACACAGAGAAGCTCAACGTGGTCAAGGTCAACACAGACGAGAACCTTGAGACCGCGAGCAAGTATGGAATCACCTCGATTCCTGCCCTCTACGTCTTCAAGGATGGTGAGGTAGCCAAGACCATCATCGGTGCCCGGCCTAAGCCGGCGCTTGAGGATGAGCTCTCCGACTTCATCTGATCATGTTCTAAGGCGCTGTTGTACGATCAACAGGCGCCTTAGGTCTATCCAGATGGCAGACAGGAACACGTTCAGAACTTCGCACAGCAGATTGGCATGGCATTGACTCACAACCCGCACCCGCAGTTTTCACGCGGGACCAGCTCTGAGGTGTTGCCCAACATCAAATCTCAGATGGCTCGTTTGGGGCTCAATGTCGGTGACACCGATTCTGACGAATTCGATCGCGCATTTGAGCTTGGAGTCAGGCAGTTCCAGCAAGTGCGTGGAATCCTCTGCGACGGTGTGATGGGCAAAGAGACGTTTACAGAGCTCGAGCGCGCCAGATATCAGCTGGGCGACCGTGTGCTCCGCTATGACCCCGTCAGAGTCCTTACCGGCGATGATGTACTGAGACTCCAGCGGACCCTTGCCGGACTCGGGTTCTACGCAGGCCGCATGGATGCCGAATACTCCGCAGTCACGGACGCTGCTGTCAAAGAGCTGCAGATGAGTCTCGGGACCAAGGTTGATGGGATAGCAGGTCCACAGACCTTACGTGGACTCGATGCGATCGATCGCAAACAAGACACCGGCAATCTCTTCGCGCTCGAGGAACGAGCTCGCGTGGCAGCATCCGGAACTTCCCTTGCGGGACGAACCTTCGTCATCGAAGCTGCAACTACAGTTGTAGATTTCGTGACTCTTCCGATGACGTCAGAACAAGCGGAGACCGAGCGTCGGATTACTACTGATATAGCAACCCGCCTTGCTGGACGTCTTGAAGCGGTGGGAGCTGGCGCCATTGTTCTCGACGGAGACGCCGTCGAAGTCAACACAGCTGACCAACTTGGCGCATCTGCTGTCGTAACTGTTACTGCTGACGTCAACAAATCAAAAGACGCAAACGGAATCGCGACCTTCTTCTTCGGGCACGAGACCCATTCCGATATCAACTCTCCAACCGGTGCACGCCTGGCAGAACTTATACAGAGCGAGCTCACTGCACGAACCGGGATGAAGGACTGCAGAACCCACGCCCGCACGTGGTCTTCCTTGACAAGGCTGCGAACGCCGAAGGTACATGTGGTCTCTGGTTACCTCACCAATATGCAGGATCTCGAGAATCTTGAGGACCCCAACGTGCGAGACGCGATCGCAGACGGCATCGCGGCCGGGCTGCAGAGACTCTACGTGCGAGAGGACTCTGACCCTGAGACGGGCACCTTGAGCCTCGCGGAGATCAAGGCGTACAGCTGAAACCCACCCACTGTCGTGTTTCACGTGAAACACGACAGTGAACTGTAGATTCCAGTTCAGTTTGTAGATACGCCCCTGCATACAGGTACTAAGCGGACGCGATTGCAACATTGAGTGATTAACCTGTTCCGCACACCAAGTAGACCTCTAGCGGGTAGACCGCACAGTAGAGCGCATTACGCACGTCAAACTACGATCTGTGACCACACTGCACTCTAGATAAGAGGTGTGCTGACAGGTCGTACACGACGTCGAATCAGCCAGTTGCTAGTCAGTAGGTAGAAATCATCACGTACTCACGAATCGATAAGACACGCTAGGAATCGCACAGCGCGGCTGCACTCGTCCGAACCCGTCAAATCACACTGCCACACGGCATGCGCTGCAGATCGATATGCTATACGACATCATTGTGGACATACCGGTCTTGAGACGAACACCAACAGAAGTCAATACTTCATAGCCGCTGATTCACTTACACCTAACCGAAACTCGATCGCATAGTTTCACGTGAAACGTGTGCCTGGTAGAAAGATGGCCAAACCCGGGCGATTCGACGGCGCCCAAGAGTTACCAGTTCGCGGGTTTACACGATGGCTATGAATCCCACAGAGCCACCCCGCAGTCACAAAAAGGATATCGCTGCGCAGATGCCATAGGGGCACAGTCTTCGGTAGCTCAATCACACCGGACACGTATTAACTACTTGAACACCAAATCGCCTATCTGCCCAACATGGTAAGAGCGATACGCCTGGTTGGTAATCGTTTCACGTGAAACGCGACGCGTAGCTTCGTTACAACGGCCGAGAATACAGCGTTCCCGGAAAAACGAAGCTGCGATAGTACCGCTGCCCCAGGCAGTTGCCTTCAACACCCCCCATTCACGGGCGTTCCCAAAACGGAAAAGGGGTAGTGGCGATCAAACGACGGCCTCCTGCTTCCGCTTCTAGCCGCACCAGTGCCAAAACGATGAGTGGGCAATGTTCCACGTGAAACAATCTCGAATGTAAATGACAATGCCTCAAATGGCACCCATATACCTCCACGAATCGACACGAGTCCCCGCTACTAGCATTGAAATCGGTCTCGCGGTGGGCGTCACCGATTGCCGATGCCGGCAAGCCACCGGCGGTACGAGCACAGTGCATACGAAATCGTTCCAACTCGCGAAGAAGGGTTCCTGTAAAAGGCCGAGGAGCCACATGTATAACAGCGTTTCACGTGAAACGTAAGTATTGAATGGACCAGGTCTAAGTGGTATCCAGTCACGAATATCGAAAGTCCGCATGTCGCACGCGGTGACTGTGCGAACATTCTGACCATGTTGCAGTCAGCCTCTAAGACAACAAACTCAAGTTTGAGTGGAGAATACGTAGAGGCCGGCTTACTCGAATCGGCTTGTTCCACGTGAAACATAACGCCTCAAGTACATGAACTGTCAGTCAACGCGCCGCGGACAATCGTAGCTACATAGCAATCAAACAATCGCTTTCGACGACTTCCGAGACGATCTAGGGCGATTCAGCACCGGTGGCTACGGGCAAGAACAGCCATGTGTTCCACGTGAAACAACGCATACATCGGGCTCCGGGCCCATGTCCTTCACTCGAATCGGTAGTAGGGATCGTAATCCCGAAGGAACGCGTAATGCAGATCCTCAGTAACAATATGCATTGGACCAGGCACTGCGGATTTCTCAAGCAGTGCTGCTGCGCCGAATCTCGTTCTGCGCTGAGAAAAGAGAATGACCCTGGTAGACAACTAGGGCGAAGTTGGTGAGACCTTTTCTTCAGATGAGGCACCGGCCGCAAATAGACACAGGAGCATCATGCGAACGTGACAATCCCACTGGAAATTGATGTTGCACGTGAAACATTTACACCATTAGGAAGACCGGCCTAAAGCTGGCCTCCGAATCATTAGAGACTCTCACACGTATACGCTGATTCAGTTGGAGTTAGGCCTCCGCCTAGTACCAATATATGCAGCTGAATGTTCTCGATTGGTCCATTCGCAGGGTTAACCCGTACCTAGTCACACTACCGAAAGACCAGATAGACCACGTGTGCGTCCCTACCGCATGTCTGTGCCAAATGATTGCACTCAACAAAACAGAAGAACAGCGTTTCACGTGAAACATCTATAGCGAGCCCGGTTCTAACGCTCTCGGCTGACAGCATTTCGACAATCACGTATCAACAATCGTCAGAGATATGGATCCACTAGACCATTCTTAAGAACTGGAGTCGCTCGCACAGTGTTTTTCGACGCCCACTCGCCAAACGGCGTTGGATTGCTCTAGTCGCGCCGACGCTAGGCATCGCCACGTCTTTCCTGTTTCACGTGAAACGGCCTGTCGATGGGAATTCGGACTGACCCATAACCACAATAGCAAGAGCGACCTACCGAACGTTGAAATGCGACGCCGACCATGCTGCGGTTGTAACCGATGGACCTGCCGCATTCCCCAACCCTCGGGATCCATCGGACGACGGCCACAGGAACGATAAAGAGGGGAGGCTAAGAACGAATAGCGCGATAATAGACTGTTGTTTGGGCTCGAAAGATCGTGTGGTCCCTAATCTGGCACAAACGCGCCTGTTCTTGCCAGCATCAATTGTCCTCGTCAATCGAAGTGTTCCACGTGAAACAAGTGTCTTCTTCGCCAAACTGCCGGTAGACTTTGCTCAACCGTCTGAGACTAATCGGGGATAAGCATAGGCTTCTGATCGATAACCTGGCACTCCATATCCGGGGCCTTCAGTTCATTACCGTCATTCGCGCGCATTCGCTCATACAAGCGAGCTGAGTCGCACGACTCATAGACCGAAATGAATACAAAGAAGGCGGGTGAGAAGAATCCTTCTCACCCGCCCATCTTCAACCAATTGGGGAAGAACTATTCGGCCGGCGACTCCACACCCAGCAGCAGAAGAATACGGTCAAGGTCATCTTGGTTCGCGAATTCGACGCTCAACTTCCCCTTCTTCTTACCCACGGTGATGTTGACCTTTGTGTCCAGACGATCCCCGAGCCTCTCGGCAACTTCAATGAACTGGGGTGCCACTTTCGTCGTTGCACGTGAAACATTCATAGAATCACCGCGGTTCAACAGGACAACTGCCTCTTCTGAAGCTCTGACGGAGAGTCCTTCTGCGACGATGCGCTGAGCAAGAATTTCCATATGCTCTGGCTCCCGAAGTCCGAGAATTGCACGAGCATGTCCCGCCGAAATAACTCCGGCCGCAACCCGTCGCTGAACGAGAGGCGGCAGGCGGAGCAGCCGCAGTGTGTTGGAAATCTGAGGGCGTGAGCGACCGATTCTCTCGGAGAGCTCCTCCTGTGTACAACCGAAGTCCTCGAGCAGCTGACCGTATGCAGCAGCCTCTTCCAATGGATTGAGTTCTGCGCGATGCAAGTTCTCGAGGAGCGCATCTCGCAGCAGATCGGTGTCGTCGACATACCGAATGATCGCTGGAATAGCGGAGAGGCCAGCATCCTTGGTCGCCCGCAGACGCCGCTCACCCATAATGAGTTCGAAGCGCTCTGAATCTCCGGGCTTCTGCCGAACGACCACAGGCTGGAGCACACCAATCTCGCGAATGCTGTGGACGAGCTCGCTGAGTTGGTCTTCATCAAAGAATGTACGAGGCTGACGAGGATTGGCATCAATCAGGTCGACGTCGATCTCGCCGAACTCTGTATCGGGAATCGAATCTACACCAGGGGTCTCGATACCGGAGTCACTGGAGCTCTCTGTGACTACTTGTTCACTATCCTGGCTACCATGATCCGCGGCGCCCGAGACATCCGTGGCCGAGTCGTTCACAGCTGAGTTGTCAACAGATTGAAGCGTGGACGACGTCGCATCTACTTCATCTGTAGTTTGAGTATTGAAGCCGCTGCTTTCTTCACGCGCCTCATCGAATCTTTCGTGACCCGACCGGTATACCCCGGGGTGAGTCTCGGAAACTTCGTCATCCGGGTGAGACGTCTCCGAATCGACAGTCTCGTTCGTCATACCGCTGGAGTTTGCCTCAACATCGGGCTCCGCAGTCTCAAACACCGGTGCCGCGGCTTTATAGCTGGTGTCATACTCCTGGGCCTGTGAAGTCTCGACTGAAGATGTCGATCGCACGTTATCTAATTCCGGAGACGACGCCGCCGAAGCTGCTTCCTTCGTACTGGAACTCTTCACGCCAGACGACATCTTCTCGCTGGATGTAGAGGCTGCCGAACCGTTGTTCGCTGCCTTCGCAGGTGTTCCAGAGGTCTTGGTACCGGACGTCTTACTCGCAGATGTCTTAGCCCCCGTTGTGGTGCGCTTCGAAGCTGCACCCGTTGCGTCTTTTGCCGTGGGAGCCTTAGCCGAGGAAGCGGACTTCTTCGCGTTCGTCGAAGTCGTGGAGGCGGACTTGGCCGGAGTGTCCTTCGCTGCACTGTTGGCAGCAGTGCTCTTCGCTGGGGTGGTCTTCGCCGTTGAAGATTTGGATGTTGAGGTGCTCTTCGCGGAAGAAGGCTTCGCAGATGTAGTCTCCTTCTTAGCCGTCTTGGCCGTCGACGAGATTGTGGTGGCTCCGGCTTTGGGCTTCCGGCGACGAGAGGACTGCATAGAGGCCGCGGGATCTGTGCGAGCGGCCCGAGCTGCCTTCTGTTCCTCTGTGCCCTGCTTACCCTCGTCAGGCTCGCCGCCGGAGAAGAACACGTCGACTGGGCGATCGCTCGACGCCGCATCCGGGATCAAAGCACCCAGTCCACGGCCCAATCCACGCTTCCTGCGTTCAGCCACGATTTACTCCTCGTTGTGCGATTTCTTCGGCTGCTTCGCGGTAGGACAAAGCGCCACTGGAATGGGGGTCATAGGAAATGACAGTCTGACCGTAGCTCGGAGCTTCAGAGATCCGTACCGAGCGTGGAATCGCCGAAGACAGGACCTGCTCAGGGAAATGGGTGCGGACATCGTCCGCGACCTGAGCGCTGAGGTTTGTTCGGCCGTCGTACATCGTCAGCAGGATCGTCGTGATCGACAGTTTGGGGTTCAGATGTTTCTGGATCAGCTGGATGTTCTTCAACAGCTGGCTCAGTCCCTCGAGCGCATAGTACTCACACTGGATCGGGATGAGGACTTCCCTGGCAGCAACGAATGCGTTGACTGTCAGGAGCCCCAGGCTCGGCGGGCAATCAACGATGACGTAGTCGACTCGATTTCCCGCTGCAGCCTCCTCGTCGAGGTAGACGCCCAATGACCTCTGCAGGCGCTGTTCCCGGGCAACCAACGAAACAAGCTCGATCTCTGCGCCGGCCAAGTCAATCGTCGCCGGCACGCATTTGAGTGTGTCGAAGTCCGGGCACTGCGCAACCGCGTCCCGCATCGGCACGTCGTCGATGATGACATCGTAGATGCTGGTGACCTCGGAATAGTGGTCGATGCCCAGAGCTGTACTTGCGTTGCCCTGCGGGTCGATGTCGATGAGCAGAACATTGAGGTTCTGATTCGCCAACGCAGCAGCGATATTCACTGCTGTGGTGGTCTTCCCGACGCCGCCCTTCTGGTTGGCGATGGTGAAGACCCGAGTAGAGTCTGGTCGTGGAAAACTCGCCTGGGACAGTCGATCAGCGCGTCGATTGTCGCGCGCGATTGCAGCACCTATGGGAGACGACTCGTCCATGATCGGCATTCGGCGCACTCCATCATCCATTGGTTTCACAAAGCTATACTCAGCCTAGACCAAATCTACTTCGTACTATTTCTTGACTATCTCGACGACACGGCTAGGCACTTCGAGGATTCCGCCGTCGACGATGTGAATCTTCGGCTGAGACAGTCGGTATCGCTTCAGCAGCTTCTTCGTCTTCGCCAGCTCAGCCTCGACGGAAGCACCTTTGAGCGCGAGGATCCGTCCATCAGGGCCCATCACTTCATGAGTCCATTCGATGAGAGTCGTCATCGCCTTGACCGCCCTCGATGTCACAACGGTGAACATCTCCTCGTCAACGAGATCCTCGACGCGGGCTCGGACGATACGAACGTTGTCCAGTTGAAGATCATCGACGACCATCTTCAGCCATTCGACCCGCCGCTCCATCGGTTCGATGAGGACCACCTGCGATTCAGGACGAAGCAGTGCTATCGGAATTCCTGGCAGCCCAGCGCCACTGCCGACGTCGCCGACGACATCACTGTCATCGATGAACTCAGCCACAACAGCACAGTTGAGGATGTGCCTGGTCCAGAGCCGGTCGATCTCGCGGGGGCCGATCAGTCCCCATTCGATTCCGGTGGTTGCCAGATGCTGCGCATACCGGGTTACTGCGGGGTAGGCGGCCCCGAAGAATTCTTCGGTACCTGCCGGGGGAATCTCGAGACCGGAAATGTCAGTCATGGGCAGGACGGACGAGTACATGCCGACCGTCACCCTCACCTTCGGATTCCGAAACCAAACCGGCCTGAGCGACCTGATCGTGGATGATCTTGCGCTCAAAGCTGTTCATCGGTTTAAAAGCAAATTCATTGCCCGATTCTTTGACGTCTTCGATTGCGCGCTTCGCCTGTTTGATGAGCTCGTCGCGACGGTTGTTGCGGAAGCCGTCGATGTCGAGCATCAGCCAGGATCGCTGACCGGTGCTGGTCTGGACTGCCAACCGGCTCAGTTCCTGGAGTGCACCGAGGGTTTTGCCGTCTCGGCCGACTAACGTGCGCAGGTTAGAATCATCGTCGTCTTCGCAGACGATCGACAGTTGTGCGCGTCCGTCTCCGACATCGATGTCGATGTCACCATCGATGTCGGCAAGGTCCATCAGTTCCTCGAGGTAGTCCGCTGCGATCTCTCCCTCTTCTTCGAGGAGCTCGGCTCTTGTCGGCTTCGCATCTTTTTCGGTGCCGTTCTCCGCAGCACCTGCGTCGGCAGTCTCATCGACGGTCGCATCAACAGTCGTGTCGACATTCTCTTCACTCATGGTTCTTCCTCAGCGCTTCTTGTTCTTCTTGCGGTTCTTGCTCACCGGCTGCTGCCGCTGACGACTCTGGTTCGGGGTCTGCTCAACAGCAGTGTCGGTGCCGCCCTTGACCTCAGGCTGCTGAACGGGCTTGCCCTTGCGAGCCTTGCGCTCCAGCATCTCCTTCTCGGCTTTGGAGCCGGGGGCTGGCATATTGCGGATGACCACGTGCTGCTGGCACATCGTCCAGCTGTTCGAGACGAGCCAGTAGAAGAGAACGCCGAGCGGGAAGTAGATGCCGCCGATGCCGAAGACCAAGGGCATCACGTAGAGGAGCATCTTCTGCGACTGCATCATCGGGTTCGCCATGGCGGACTCCGACATGTTCTTCGCCATCATCTGCTTCTGCGTGATGAACATGGTCGCCGCCATGATGACGATAAGGACGCCAGTGAGGAACTTGACGGCGAGACCCGGGTCAGTGAAGACCGCAGACAGCGAAATTCCGAAGACAGACGACTGTTCCGCCTGAATCGCAAGCTCCTGAGTGAATCCACCGATTGCGTTGATTTTTCCCGACGCTACATCGGGCATGTTGCTGATGACGCGGAACAGGGAGAAGAAGATCGGCATCTGCACGAGGAGCGGCAGACACGAGGCCCACGGGCTCGTCTTGTTGTCGCGGAACAGGCTCATCTGCTCTTCGGCCATGGCCTGACGCGAGTACTGGTCCTTCTTGCCCTTGTACTTAGCCTGCAGGCGCTGAATCTCAGGCTGCAGCAGCTGCATCTTGCGCTGAGATTTGATCTGATAGACGAACAGCGGAATCAGGACCGCACGAATCACGAGAGTCAGTCCCGCGATCGACAGCACCCAGGTCCAACCGTTGGCGGCCGGCAGGCCGATCGCCGTGAAGATCTCGTGGAAGATCGCGAGGATCCAAGCAACTACCCACTGCAGCGGGTAGAGCAGCTTGTCCATCCAGTCCATTCAGTACTCCTCGTTACAACGAATCTTCACGATCGTTCATTTTGCCATTGTTCGCAGGTCTTCGCGACACAGAACTCATCGTCCTGTTTTCGCACGTGCCGGAGGCCTTGGCCCCAAGCAGCTCGCGGTGGCCAGATGCGCTGAACATCTGTCGCACACACGTCAAGTATTGTCAGTGGCCCTCATCGTTGTGCATGGAGACTGAGCGGGCCTGGCGCGCTGAACCGGGAACATGGTCCACCCCGCCGTGGGAAAAGGGATTGCATCGCAGTATTCGCCACCCAGTTAACACCATTCCCTTGAGAACTCCGTGTATCTCGAACGCTTCCAAGCCGTACATCGAGCAGCTGGGATAATACCGGCAGACTTGCCCGTACATCGGAGACACCACGGTTCGATAGGCCCTGATGAACCACACGAAGGGCATGCGCGGTCCGATCCGGATCAGCCACCACGCGGTGGGCCAGAATCCGGCTGGCCTGCGGGGCACCTCCGACGGGTGCTTCAGATCATGTTCGGCGTCCACGGCTCTCGAGCTTCTTCTGCGCCTTGTCCATCAGCATCGTGACTTCGGACTCGAGCTCTGCAAATTCTGCGTCGGCTGCTTGGGGCAACGCTCTGATGACGAACAGCGCGCCAGAGTCCAGGGTGTCGAGTCGGACCCGCATGATCTCTCGAAGACGACGTTTCACTCGGTTCCGAACAACGGCGTTTCCAACGGCCTTGGATACGATGAAACCCACGCGTGCAGCGTGGGAATCATCAGTATCAATCAGGCTGTGTGCCATCAAATGGGCCGAGCGCACACGGACGCCAGCTTTGAAGACTCTTCTGAAGTCGTCTCCGCTGCGGATCCGGTGAGCCGCGGTGATCACACTTATGCCGAAACTTCGGCACGTCCCTTACGACGACGTGCGGCCAGGATCGAACGGCCGGCACGGGTGCGCATGCGCAGACGGAAGCCGTGCTTCTTGGCGCGCTTGCGGTTATTGGGCTGGAAAGTACGCTTACTCACTTCAAGTCTCCGATTTCTAGGTTGCGGTCGAACGACAATGCGTTCTCACAAAAAACGGCGGTACGAGTCTCGACCGCCGAGCACTCCTGTGCATAAGAGCCAAAAGATATTCAAGATAATCGGATGAAGCCCGGTACACAGGACACTCCATCTTAGCGAAGGTCAAAGTTGCTGGTCAAACTCGATGGCAATGTTTCACGTCACTGTCGCGACCTGTTTGCCGAAATTCATTCCCTGCACATCTTCACCCGTCCACAAGTAACAAGCGTGTAGTTTTCCACATGGTTATCCACCAGTGTGGAGGATTACTGGGCAGACTCGTCAGTTCTCCACAAACTGTGGAAAACTATGTGGAAGTCATACACAGGTGTGGACCGTGCCAAGAACAAACGACGAAAACGGAGGAAGATTGACG